>CAVZZB010000021.1:0-126382 GCA_963779525.1 uncultured Acidobacteriaceae bacterium | reverse complement strand
AAGAATCATGGTTCGGGAGATGATGGCATTGCCTTCGGCGCTCCCTGTTTTGGTCCGAAGTAAGGTCCAAAAGTAACCATCATGCCGCAGAAAATCATGGATGTTCTTATGCTAGGGCGCTGCTCTCACGAGTTCTCTTGGCCTCGGCGCGGTTCTGACGGGGACTACTACCAGGTTTGTCTTTTATGTGCGGCCGAATACAAGTATGACTGGACCACCATGCGCCGTACCGAGCGGGTGGAGCACGCGAAACCGGAAACCGGGATTCGGCGCAGCCATACCCGAGAGAAACGGCCTTCCTGGACTCCGCGTGCCCGGCGCCTCAAGCTGGATTTGGCTCTTCGCTACCGGGTCAATAACACCAGCACATGGTACGAAGGCACCATCGACAATCTCAGCCAGACCGGCATTCTATTCCGTGGTCCACAACAGTTACCGGTAAACGCTTTGATCGAGATGGTGTTTGAGATGCCTGAGGAAATCTCCGGCCAAAAGAACCGCAACGTGTTGTGCCAGGGCCGCGTTATCCGCTCCAAGGATGATGAGGAAGTTACCGTTCAAGAGACAGAAGCGGGCACTGGTCTTCTGGCAGCTTCGATCGTTGACTACAAGTTCATCCGGTAGGGCGGGCGGCATCCGGGAGTCGTTGGCGACGATGGACCGCGGTTACTGCTTCCGTCACGCATTCACCCACGAAACCCAGCCGAATTTCGTCGCCATCCTCTACTCGTCGTAGACTAATGCGGACAATCCCGACTGGTCCTATGCCTCCTATTACGGCTTTGTTGCACACCTCGAATGACGCTCTGCGCTTGGGCCGGGCGCTCGAGACACTTCTTCCCTGCGCCGAACTTCTGATCGTGGACCACGATTCAACCGACGCGACCCGGCGTGTGGCTCGCGGATACGGCGCACGCGTCCTGCCGGCCAATGGCCAGGCCACGGTAGAGGATTATCTCGAACACGCAAGCTCGGATTGGATTCTTTGTCTGGATCCGTCGGAATCCATCACCGAAAGACTCCAGGCAACGTTGTTCGAATGGAATTCACTGGCCGCCGAGAGCACAGCCAGTAGCAGCGCATTCTGCTTTTCCGTGCGCGAACAGCTGGACCATGGTTGGCAGGACCTTCCAGAGCCCGAGACCCGGTTGATACCCCGCAACTGGGGTCTTTGGAATGGGCTCCTGCCCGCTTATGATCGCGCGTCCATCCCCCTGGAAGGCAGCTTGTTGCGGATAGCTTTCCCCTGAAGTTGTTCGCCGACTCACAATGGTCCGTTCGGACAGTGACTTCGGTACCTTAGTCCTGCTCGCCATAGCGCCTTATAATCCACTCAAGATTCGGCATTGTCTGCGTTCTAAGGAATACGTACGCCTGCGGCTTTCGGTGCACTTTCCTGAACGCTACAAACTAAGTGGACCCTCTTTTTGCATCGTCGATTTTCGTCCTCGGGCTGGTTTTCGGCAGCTTTCTGAACGTGTGTATCTATCGCTTGCCTTTAGGTTTATCGGTGGTGACCCCGCGCTCGGCTTGTCCCCACTGCAAACGCCTGATTGCCTTTTATGACAATATGCCGGTGATCAGTTGGCTGCTTCTGCAGGGCCGTTGCCGGCACTGCAAAGCCAGAATTTCCGCGCGCTACCTGTTTATCGAGCTGCTCACGGGCGCTCTTTTCCTTGGCTGCTACGCGTATTTCGGGCTCACCCTGGCCACGCTGAAATACTGCGTCTTTGGATTCCTCCTACTGGGCCTCATTTTCACTGACGCCGAAACCAAGCTGTTACCAGACAAGCTGACGCTCCCTGGACTGTTTCTTGGAATCGTCTTCAGCTTGCTGGTCCCAGTCAATGACGTGGCTTCGCAATTTCTGCCGGGAATAATGAACCTACCCTTCAGCACCGATTTCTCCACTCATCTGCTGTCTTTGGTCGATTCCCTGCTCGGCGCTGCTCTTGGTACGTCTTTCATCTATGGAGCAGGGGCTGCTTATTTGCGCTGGCGCGGGATGGAAGGCATGGGCTTCGGCGACGTCAAGTTGATGGCCATGGTAGGCGCGTTTCTGGGGATCAAGCTAACCATCTTTACGATCTTTACCGCTTCACTGGCCGGGTCGCTGTTCGGCCTTGCCACGGTGCTGCTGGTCTGGATCAAGCGCACCCATCGCTTCATGCGCCGGCTGGCGAACTTGCCAGCCGCACGCCGCCGGGGATGGCAATCCGCGCGGATGGTCTACCGCCATTACCAGATGCCTTTCGGCGTTTTTCTGGGTAGCATGGCCTTATTGTCGCTCTTCATCGGCAATCAGTTCCTGCACTGGTACGGGAGGCTTTGGTGGTAAGACTCCTCGCCAATCCGCTGGTGCTGCGCGCCATGCTGGTTCTGTTTATAGCAGGATGCGCTTTTGTTTTCGCCGTTTTCCTGATCCGCCGCTTGCGTCAAAATCTCGCTGCTGAGGCGGATCTCGACGTGGCTCCCGCCACTCTGGAAGCTCTGCCGCTCCATTTGTACAACACCGTTATCCAGCAACTGAAGCAGCAGAAGCACGAGTTGCAATTGCAGAACCTTACCGAACAGCGTCGCGCCCGCACCACGGAAAACTTCAGCCAGACCGTACTTTCCAATCTACCTTCGGGAGTGCTGGTGTTTGGCCACAATGGATTGGTGAAGCAAGCTAATCCTGCAGCAAAAGAGATTTTGGGCTTCCGCTCGCTCTCGGGGATGAGTCCGCAAGATGTTTTCCGCAGTGCCGTAGTTTGTTTGCCGGATTCCGAGGTGGTCGATGGTTCGGCGGACTCGCCGGTCCCGCTTGTCGACGAAGTGCATGCGGTTCTAGGCGAGGGCAGCAAGCGCCGCCAAATTGAAGCCACCTACGCAACTCCCGCTGGGCAACGACTGCACCTCGCGGTTACGATTTCCGCCGTTCCTGCGGTCGATGGGAGCCTGCTTGGCGTGGCTTGCCTGATCAGCGATCGCACTGAATTTGAACGCATCCGCTACCAACAACGGTTGCAAGGTGAAATCTCAGCAGAGATGGCGCTGGAGCTGCGCACCTCACTCACGACAATCGCTGGGTATGCGCAACAGCTGGCGCGCAACCGCGATCCCGACCTGGCTTCGCAATTGGCAGCGGATATTGCCGGCGAGGCAGCGAATCTGGATCGCCGCATCGGAGGATTTCTGGCGGAGAAACGGCATGCAGTTCGGAATGACCCTCGTGCCAGTGCCGCAGGTCGGGCGATTTGAAGAGTAGACGATTTAAAGACTGCGGGACGGTGGCCAAGATCGATGGCTACCCGCATAGAAGACGTGACGAACACAGGTGGAGGATGGAGCTATGAAGCATATGACGCATATCGGATTCGTATTGGGTTTGCTCACAATCCTGGCAGGCTCTCTGGCCGCGGCACAAACCACAACGCCCGCGACCACGGCAACGCCCGACCAGTCCTCGCTGGGCGATTATGCCCGCAAGGTTCACAAGGATCCGAACGCCAAAGCCAAGCCCAAGGTTTTTGACAACGACAATCTTCCGCGAGAAGACAAGCTCTCCGTGGTCGGGGAGGCAGTCCCCGCAGGCAGCGAGGAGAGTGCATCCGCGGAAGCGAGGGCAGCCGCTCCTGGCGATGACAAAACTACGGCTGGAACGAAACCGGCTGACGATGAACAGGCCAAGAAGCAAGCGGAATGGAAAGGCTGGCAGGAGAAGCTGACGGCCCAGAAGAGTTCGATCGATCTCGCCTCGCGCGAACTCGACGTGCTGCAGAAGGAATACCAACTCCGGGCCGCCGCCATGTACGCTGACGCGGGCAACCGCATGCGCAACGCCGCCCAGTGGGACAAGGAAGACGCCGACTACAAGCAGAAGATCGCGGACAAACAGAAGGGGGTCGACGACGCCAAACAGAAGCTCGATGACATGGAGGAAGAAGCTCGGAAAGCTGGCGTTCCCGCCGCGATGCGAGAACCGTAAATAAGGCTTTCCGACCCCGCGGGACATCTACCCTTGCTTTGGGCAAACAGAAGCGCCGGCCATGCCGGCGCTTCGTCGTTAATGCCCGAACTCAGCCCGAGGTTTCTGGCTCGGCCTGTCGGCGCAGCCTCTCAATCTGCTTCACGTGATGCCGTCCATGAACCCAGTGAAATTTTCTCCACTGCGCCGCCGTCAACGGACCCAGAATCGGATGATCCAGCACTTTGCCATTTCCGAAGCGAGCCTCGCACTCCGCGATAACCTCGTCCATCGCAGCAATTTTCGTCCCTACCTCCGCTTTTACCTTCTCTATCGGCAGACCTCGCGGAACAGTATGTTTCGGTGCCTTCCGCCCCGAAGGCATGTGGCCAAGTCCCAGGACCACGCCCAACCGAATGCGCTGTCTTATCGATGCTGGACGCGTCGCCGGCTTACCCGCTTGGAGCACTCGTTCAAACCCCTTGGCGGTTCCCGTGTAAGTCAGATACAGATGCTCCAACACTTCCGCCGCAGACCACTTCTCCGGGGGATGCCACTTCAGCTGTTCCTCTGACATGCCTTCTACTGACGCTTCCAGAGCGAGCTTCAACTTTTCGAGCAAAGAATCCATACCGCCAAGTCGCGTTTCCGCGCGCATCAGGTAGAATATTGCGCGACTACAAACCCATCCCAAGTTATAACAGGAAGGCCGTAATGAAGATGTGGGAATTCGCCAAGCTGAAAATCTCTGATGTTGGAAGCGATGTCAAATACTCGTACTCGGGATTCCCCGTTGCGAGAGGGATTTGTTCGGCGCTCTTTTTCTCAATTCTGGCACTGCTTGCCGCCTGCAACTCCAACCCGGCCAACCCGCCCGAGGCTAAACCAGAACCGAAAGGTCCGGAACTCCTCACTGGACGTGCCGCTTTTCAGAAGGTCTACATCGCTGCCCGCAGTTACGCTATCGACACAAAGCCGTTCCGAATCGAATCCGTTCCTACTAGCGACGGCGACGGTCACGATGGCAAGTCGGCGGTCTGGCGCGCCAGCTTCGCATCCGCCACGCAGCATGGCGTGAAGCCTTTCATCTGGTCCGGCAGCAACGCCCCAGACGCTCCGTCCCGAGGTGTTTCGCCGGGCAACGAAGACGTCTATAACCCCGGCAACGCCTCCACCCAGGTCTTCGATGTCGCCTTTCTCAAGGTCGATTCCGATCAGGCCTTCGACATGGCGCAAAAACACGGTGGAGACAAGATTCTGGAGAAAGATCCATCCACGCCCGTGATTTACATCTGCGACTGGAACCACAACACCAACGAACTCGTCTGGCACGTGATTTACGGAGCTTCGCGCGACGCTGCCAAGCTGACCGTTGCCGTAAATGCAACGACTGGCGAGTTTATCCGAGTGGAGAAATAGACACAGTTGGCTTTCGGGATAATGGCCGCGAAAATGAAATCAGAAACAAGGGCAGAGGTTTACTGCTGCCGTTCAGCCTGCTTCAGCTGGTTCTCAAGTGAGGAAAAAAAGCGGCATAGCGCGCCCGCAGAGGCGATTGCACCTTTCAATGCCTCTCGCTCTCCAAACGAAATGATGTCGGCCACGGAATACTGTAATCGGAGTCGATCGGCGGCGCATTGCGCGCTCAGTTATTCTATTTTCGCCGTACGAAGGTCGGACGTGAGCCGGGCAAGGTCTGCCTGTTTCTTAAGCGCAACGTTCAATCTCTATGCTCCTCTGTACCTAACGTTTGCCGAACCAGACGCGCGCCTGCCGGAGCCGATCGGGGAGGGCCGTACGGGACTTTCTCAGGCTCCGGCAGGACACAGCCTGCGCGATTACGTACATGCTCGGTATCGGTATATTGTACATTGTTAGTTGAACATTGTTTAAGTTATTTTTGGGCCCCGCATTGATCCTCTTCACTCCGGAGTCGAGCCGTTGCCCAGACAAGCTGATCCCCTACTCGAACAACGCATCCTGGAAGCTGCCAGCCGACTGAGGACGAAGGGTGGCGAAAAGGCCCTGACCATGCGAGGCGTTGCCAAAGCCGCCCGCACCACCACTCCCACGCTCTATGAACGGTATCGCAATCGCGACGATATTCTCCGCGCTCTGCGTCTCCAGACCCGGTCCGAGCTTTTTGCCGCCCTTCGACAATCGCGCACGATGGCGCAAGCTTGCCAGGCTTATCTCGAATTTGCCCTTCAGCACCGCCACGCCTACGAGGTCTTGTACGACAACTTCGCCGAGCCTCCTTCCCTGCACGAACCGTGGCCGTCCTTCAATCTGCTGCGCGAGCGTTTGACTCAGCGCCTGGGAGGAAGTTCCCGGCAGCATACTCGCCTCATGCTCTCCATCTGGTCGCTGATGCATGGCACCGCGATGCTGGCGATCCGGGGGGGCGCCGTGGGCCCGTTGCGGACCCAAATGTTCCACGCCTGTCTGGATGCTGTGGAAGCTGTGGTGGCGGAATGTGCTCGTTCAAAAGGCAGAACCTGTTCCGGTCCTAAGTGGCCCGCAAACTTGATTCTGGGCGAGGAAGCTAAAAGTAAGGCGGTCCCAAGCGAGGATGACGGAAAGACAAAATCTCAACGCGGACAGAAGAAAATACGGAAAACGCCGACGGTGCGGGCTCAGAGAATCCGGATGCTCTCGTGATCCTGCCCCGGTTCGGCGATTACTTTGCTGCGGTTTGAGCCTTCAGGCGATCAATGGCTTTCTGGGCCTGCTCTGCTTCCGGACCATGCGGGAGAATCTTCAGATAGCTCTCGTACTCCAGGCGTGCGTCGTCCAGGATCCCTAGCCTTTCCAGACTCACCGCCAGACGAAAGGTCGCCACGGCATCGTTGTCTTTGTAGTGCAGGGCCTCCCGATAGCGTTCCTCCGCCGCTCTGTAGTTCTTGCGTTTGAAGTAAAAATCACCCACTTCAATATTCTTCGCAGCCTTGTGCGGATCCCAGGTATGGAACTCGCTAATTCCGTTGCTGCCGCCCAGCATTTCGGTCTCAGCCTCAGCCATCGCGGCCGAACTCTGCGGGTGCGTCTTGGCGTCGTCGTCTGGGGGTGCTAGATCGATCTGCGTATCCTTGCTCGAACTCTGCCCCGTCGCGGGCCCTAAATCGCTCGCTTGCACACTGTCCGAATGGGGGGGCACAAAGCGAGGGGATCCCTCCGCGGGCTGAACCGTCTTTGATCCGCCACTCTGATCGGATGTATTGCCTTGCTGCGCCGACGCGGCTACTGCCAACGTTAGGAAAGCGAACACCAGAAAACGCCAACCCATGATTTCTTATTCTAACCCGCAGGAGCAACGGTTGTAAGCGCGGCGCCCAGCATGGTGAGCCAAGGCATTCGGGGAGCAAAAAAACAGGCCGCTCAGGGGGAGGATAGAGCGGCCTGCGATAAATCCTCCGGAGAGGAGGAAACTGTTTACATCGAGGACGGATTATTCTGTCCGGTCGTGGTTGGCGTGGTCTCCGGTTGATTCGTGTCGCCCACCGTGTTGGTCATCAGGCGGACGTCTACGCGGCGGTTATCGGCTCGCCCTTGTTTCGTCTTATTCGATTCTACCGGTTTGTCTTTGCCTAAACCGATTACATAAATCTTGTGTGCGGGCACGTTGTATTTCGAAGCCAGATACTGGATCACGGAGTTCGCGCGCCGCTGGCTCAGATCATAGTTATAGTCAGCTGACCCTACGGAGTCCGTGCCGCCTTCCAAGGTGACGATGTAACCTTTGGTGCTGTTGAAGCGTCCGGCTATCTGGTCAAGCGCCTCTTTCGCCTGCGCTGTGAGATTGTCTCGATTGAACCCAAACTTCACCGAGGTTTCGGCCACCGGACGATAGTTATCAAGGTTGACTACAGTGTTGGTTAAAACGCCGACGCGCCCGTTGGCTGCGTCCGCCATTTGCTGCGCGGAGGCCGCGTTCTGCCCAGCAGCCTGCGCCTTCTGATCGACTTCAGCCGTCTTCGCGTTCACGGCCTGAATTCCAGCCTGCGCCCGCGCGTCGACGTCCTTGATATCCCGGCTATTCTTCGCCGTCATGTCGTCAAGTTCGTTGGTCTTATTGATCAACGGTGTGGTCTGTTGCTTTACATAATTCTTAGTCGTGCAGCCGATGGTGGCTGCCATGCTAGCTGCGAGCAAAATCGTTAACGAAGTGCGGTTCATAGTGAAGGAGCTCCTTGTCAATTCTTTCAACTCATTCTCAGCGCGTCTTCGCGCATTTCTAAGTTGCGATCCCTGGGCAATGTGTCAGCACCTGCAAATTCCACCGGTACTTGTGCACGGGAAATGCCAGTTTCCGGTATTGGCTCTGTCAGCCACAAGTATATATTGTTTCAATAGTTTGCGTGAAAGTATCATTGATTAACGGCTACCTTTCACAAGTCTGCGCAACGCAATCCGCACATAAGTAAGGGAAATTTTATACGGTGGGCGACTCAGATCCTGAGGTCGTCAGTTTGCTCGGGGCGGGCAGATAAGCGGGATGGCCTCTCGTTATATTCTTGCGAAAAATGCGGAAGTCCGCTTCATCGATGGTGATAATAGGATGATGCGGATAGAGTTCGCTCATCCGAACTAAGCATATATCCGCCAAGTCCGGCTTGCGATCAACATAGCGGCGCGCTAACTCGCGCAACTGTGGAATGTTCGCCGAGAAATCGAACGCGACTTGCAAGAGTTCGTTTTCCACCAACGACTGCACCCAGGAACTCGATTCCAGGTGAAATGCCGCTTTGCTGGGCACCGACTCGCAAGTGAGCAAGGGCTGCGTCACATTCTTCGCGATGTCAACTGCCCACGCATGATACCTGTCGTTCTTTCGGCCAGCGGCCACGATGAAGCCAGTGTCTGCGATGCCTTTCGTCCTCGGGAATACCCTTGCGTGACGACACATCCGGAGGACCGCCTTTGATCGCCCCCCAAATGCCGAAGGAAGCGCTGCTTCCCCTGTCGGGACTTGGCACTTTCCAGCTGTTCGCGCACCAGACGGCCCATCGGAATCCCAGTCCGCCGCGAGGTTTCCTTCAGCCAGGAAAGAAGTTGGTTCGTAAGACGTACTGTTAATGTGTTGACTCCTACAGACAAAGTGTAGCGCAAACACCTGAGCTTAATATTGCCGATAGAGTTCGATCTCGCCGCCTTCCCGAAACGCATTGGTTTATCTCCACATCAAATAGAATACTTAAGACTTCAGCATGGATCTTCTCCAGAAAATCCGTACTATCCCCAATGAGCCTGGCGTCTACCTTTACAAAAACGCCGACGGTGAAGTGATCTACGTGGGCAAAGCGAAGAACCTGCGCAGCCGCGTAGCCAGCTACTTTCATGAAGGTCGATGGGAGGATTCGAAAACCAGAACGCTGGTGCGTGAGGCTGTTGACGTTGACTATATCGTCGTTCGCAACAACAAAGAAGCCCTGGCGCTGGAAAACAATCTCATTAAGCAGCGCAAGCCGCGCTTCAACATCCTGCTGCGCGACGACAAGACCTACCCTTACGTAAAGCTGACGCTTAGCGAGCTCTGGCCGCGCGTTTATGTCACGCGTCGCTTGCGCAAAGACGGCAGCGCCTACTACGGTCCGTATTTCCCGGCGAACCTGGCTTATCGCATCGTCGATCTGATTCATCGCAACTTCCTGATCCCGTCGTGCAAGGTCGATCTGACGCGCTTTCACCCACGTCCTTGCCTCCAGTACTACATCAAGCGCTGCCTTGGCCCGTGCGTGAAGGAATTGACCACGCCTGAGAACTATCAGGAAGCCGTTCGCGACGTAAAACTCTTTCTCGAAGGCCGCCCGACGGATCTAGCTCGATCGCTGCACGAACGCATGGACCAAGCCGCCGCCACGCAGGAATACGAACGCGCTGCCCGCTACCGCGATTTGATTTCCACGGTGGAGCAGTTGCAGGAGCGTCAACGCATCGCCGCCGCCGAAGGCGATGATGCAGATGTCTTCGGCTATCACTACGAAAACGGCATGCTGGCCGTGAATTTATTTCACATGCGCGGCGGACGCGTCGTCGACCGCAGGGAATTTTTCTGGGAGGACCTGCCGGACTTCGCGTCTCCCTCAGGAGATGGAGAAGCGTCCGCAGATCATGTGGGGGCAGCGGTCCCTTCGGCAAGCTCAGGGCAGGCTTCCGGCTTTCCAGACGAACAAAGTTCATCCGCTTTGGCCAGCGGCGACCGATTTCATCCCGGTGAGTTTTTCTCTGCCCTGCTGAAGCAGCTCTATATCAGCCAGCCCTACGTGCCGCGAAATCTTTACGTCCCAGTCGATTTTGAAGATCGTGAGATTCTGGAAGACCTGCTCTCGGAGCAAGTCGCCGGAGCCGATCCCCGCGCTGCGCACGTTCACATACTGGTGCCGCAGCGCGGCGACAAACGCGCTCTTATGGACCTCGCGGGAACCAACGCCAAGCGGTCCTACGACCAGCGGTTCCGCGTGCTCAAGCCGAACGCTAAGGCAATCCAGGAAGAACTGCAGGACGTTCTCAGCCTTCCCGATTTACCCAAGCGCATCGAGTGTTTCGACATTTCGCATATTCAGGGCGCGGAAACCGTGGCTTCCATGGTGGTGTGGGAAGACGGAAAAATGAAGAAATCGGACTATCGCAAGTTCATCATTCGTACGGTTGAAGGTGTCGACGATTTCGCATCCATGCGCGAAGTAGTCACGCGCCGATACAAGCGCCTGCAGCAGGAAGAGAAGGCCATGCCGAGTCTCGTGCTGATCGATGGTGGCCTTGGCCAACTACATGCCGCCGCCGAGGCCCTGGAATCGCTGGAGATCATCAATCAGCCACTCGCCGCCATCGCCAAACGAGAAGAAATACTCTACGTTTACGGTCAAGAGAAAGATCCAATCGTTCTCGATCATCACTCGCCGGTGCTGCATCTGATCCAGCTCATTCGCGACGAAGCCCACCGTTTTGCGGTGACCTTCCATCGCAAACGCCGGCAGATGCGTGACCGCTCCACCGAACTCAGAGAGATTCCTGGAGTAGGCGAGAGCACGACTCGCCGTCTTCTCGAACACTTTGGCAGTTTGCAGGCAGTAAAGCAGGCAGATGCGGCGGCACTATCGGCCGTCGTAACCCGAGTGCAAGCCGAAGCAATCAGCAATCATTTTCGAGGAAGTGAAAAAAACTAGATGGCGGAGGTCGCGGAGCGGACAGTAATCTTCCCTCACGATCTCCGCGTTTAAGGCGTGGAGTTGCTCGAGGTATTCCCCATGTCGAGGACAACCTTCCAGCTCCCGTCTTTCTGCATCTTCCAGATGCTGGTGTACTTGCCCTGCTCAACCGAGGTCTTACCATCTTTCCCGATGGAGCGGAATTCGTACGTGCCATACGTATAGCCAAGATCACCCGAAGCCGAAATATCAGCTCCCACCGGAGTCCAGCTGAGATGGTTGTCCTTGTCGTCGAGAAATCCCATAGTCTTAGCGATGTTCACTTTCCCCGTAATGATCGGCACGCCATTCGGCACCTCGACCGCATCGTCGGCGTAGTAAGACATATACCCAGCCGAACCGCGTTCGGCCGCAGCCTTCATGAACTCGCCTTCCAGTTGGCGAAGGGTATCCGCGCTCGTTTTCGGGGACGGGGACGCGAAAGAATGAATGGTCGGACCCGCGAAGATCCCAACCAAGAACGTGGCAAAAAGAACCAGCAGCGATGATTTCATGGCAGCCTCCTTCAGTTGCAACCGCGTATTCTACAACCCAAACGCGGTCAACAACGAGGGTATCGGCTGGCTCGAAACTCCGGCCTACCAATTACGCGAGGAATTTCCGCTCCGGAACGCCTGTCTTTCGCTGCTGGCTTCTCAACGCAATACCTGCAAACCACACAACGACACCGACCATTCCGCACCAGCCCAGGATGCGAACCACAGCGGCGATCCTGGTGTCGTAGGCCAGGACGCCGAGACTCGAGAAGATAGCGTTGAAATCGTGCTCGACAAAATCAGGATCGCCGGTGGTGACTAGAGGAAGCTCCATGGCGCGCGCATCGGCCATGTAGGTTGCGGTGTAGAGCCAGTTCTCAAAAAAGAAAAACAGGCAGAAGACAAAGCCGGTAGTCTCGCGTTGAGTAAAGAAGTAGACTGCCAGAAGAAACGGCACTAACCACTGCAGGAGCGTGCCACCCCAGAGGCAGAGCGTCGGGCCGAACCATCGAAACAGGTTGTGGCCGCCTTCGTGAACGACAAGGTTGGCATTGTCGATGAAAAGAAATCCCCCGTGCGCGGAGAAAGCGTAGGCGAGAAAAGCGAGATAGAAGACGACCCAGGCTCCCAGTGCTGGCTGCGAGACGGGCTTCCAAGGGTCGTCGAACCGAAGTTCAGGCAAAAGGCGCTGGAGGTATTCAAGCATGTCTAATGAGGATTCTAGGACGGACGCTAGTTGGGGTCAGGTTACGAACGTCGGCCGTGGACTGGCCGAACGGGAGCAGCCGTTTTTGCTACATTGATCCAGAAAGGGTTCGATCGGATGAGAGTGCAGGCGAGCAACGGCACAGTTGTCGTCACGGGCGCGAGTCGCGGAATCGGCGCAGCCATTGCAGAGCTGGCAGGTGCACGCGGATATTCTGTGGCGGTCAACTTCGCCAGCGGTGAAGCCGAAGCACACGCAATCGCGGAGAGGATCGAATCGGGAAATGGCCGCGCGCGTCCGATCCACGCGGATATTTCCCGTGAAGAAGACATCGTTCGACTCTTCGAAACTGCGGAGCGCGAATTGGGGCCGATCAAGGCTCTGGTGAACAATGCCGCCATTACCGGTGGATTCGCGCGAGTAGAGTCCGTAACAGCGCAGGCTCTGGCGCAAGTGATGGCCGTAAATGTGACGGGAGCATTTTTGTGCGCACGCGAGGCTGTACGGCGGATGTCCACCAAGCACGGAGGAACTGGGGGCGCAATTGTAAATGTCTCTTCCCGTGCGGCGCACACTGGATGCGCCGGGGAATGGGTCCACTACGCTGCGTCGAAGGGCGCAATCGATAGTTTCACGATTGGACTTGCGCGCGAAGTCGCCACCGAAGGAATCCGCGTGAACGCGGTTGCTCCCGGATTAATCGACACTGGCCTGCACGCCGCCAACGGCGCGCCAGACCGGCTGCAACGGCTGGCGGGGACGATTCCCATGCAACGACCGGGCCAACCACACGAGGTGGCCGAAGCAGTGCTCTGGCTGCTCTCTCCGGCCGCATCTTATGCGACGGGCGCTATTCTGGAAGTTGGCGGCGGGCGATAATCGCATCCGAGCCCAAAATCCTACTTCTTCTCTGCTGGGTTTCTGGCTGATTTCTTCCAGGGTTGCTAACGATTCCTTCCGAATCCATGATCAGTTTCGGCGGTTACGAAGCGGCTCTCCGCGCCAGTTGCAACGCGCCGTGAACCGGTTCTACCACTTCAGATTTAAGAACGACTTGTGGGTGCGCCGCGCGAACGTCATTGTAGAAAAGCTCTCGAATCACCGGCGAATGACGAAAGACGCCGCCCGCCATGGCCAACGGGACAGCCGCGCCCGGTTCAGGCCGCTCCGGAGAGAGCCGCACCAGCACGATGCGGGCGAGTCGTGCGAGCTCCCGTGCTGCCTGTGCAAGCACCTGCCGCGCCAGTTCGTCACCATAATCGGCAGCAGCCAAGACTGCTGGAAACAGCACCGCGAAGTCCGAAGTGGAATTGGCCGCCCGCGCCAACTCTTCGACCGATTCTATCTTCCAAACGGATTTGATCTCGTGGAATAGCTGCGGCGCCGCCTCCGCCTCGCGATGGCACGTCGGCTCATCCACCGCGCGAAGCACTCCGCCGACCGCGGCGCGGCCGATCCATTGAGCCGAGCCCTCATCAGAAATAGCGAACCCCCATCCTCCGGCGCGGGCAGTTTTTCTCTGAGCATCCCGGCCGTATGCAATCGAACCCGTCCCAGCAATCACGATGACACCCGGTCCCGTGCCCAGCGCGGCTTGCAGTGCGATCTCCATGTCGCCGACCACTTCGACATTTCCGGGAATCAATTCTGCGACCATACTGCGAACAACGCTGGCAATCCTTTCCCGTCCAGCTCCGGCAGCACCAACACAGGCCCTACTCAATTGCCGTGCATCGATCTTCGCCTCGGCACACGCCTGGCCTATCGCCCGGTGCAGCGATTCGCGAGCGCGAGCTTCCCCCACGCGAGTGATATTGCTCGGTCCAGCAACAACCAGCGCCAGCAAAGAGGTCTCATCACCCACGGCGCACGTCGTCTTGCTGCCCCCGCCATCGATACCCAGGTAGTAAGCCACGGAGTCATTTCTATCACAGGCGGTTCCCTACTCAGGTTTTCACTTTCTTCGAAAAGTTACGTTTACAGGTCTATAGACTCTCACTCGCGAGAAAGCTGAAGTGCAGCCATAATGGCTCAATCAAGCAGCAGAACGCATGGGCCTCGACAAACTCGATCTGGCGATCATCGGCCTTTACTTAGTCAGCATCACATTGTTCGGACTCCGCTTCCGCAAGCGGCATCGCTCCCTGCGCGATTATTTTCTGGCGGGACGCGACATCCCGTGGTGGGCGATCGCACTCTCCATCGTCGCCGCCGAAACCAGCACGCTCACCATCATCAGCATCCCCGGACTCGCCTACGATACCAATCTGACCTTCCTGCAAGTTGTCATGGGGTATGTTGTGGGGCGGATCGTGATCAGCTTTATTTTGCTCCCGCATTACTTTCGCGGCGATCTCTACACGGCCTATGAACTGATTGAACGCCGCTTCGGACGCGGCTTACGCTCGCTCACTGCCGGGCTTTTCCTGCTGACGCGTACCGCGGCGGAGGGCGTCCGCGTCTATGCCGTGTCGATTGTGGTCGCCATCGCGCTGGGCACCGGGGAAATGGCGTCCATTGCGATTATTACTGCGTTGACTCTCGTCTATACCTTCGAGGGTGGACTGGCAGCCGTAATCTGGACCGACGTGGTGCAGACCGTAATCTACGTTGGCGGAACGCTGGTGGGATTGTGGACAATCCTGCATCTCGTCCCGGGAGGATGGAGCGCAATCCATGCCGCCGCGGCAAGTGCGGGCAAGCTGCAAGTGTTCGACTTCACGCCGAGCTTGTGGCTTCCATATACATTCTGGGCGGGCGTGATCGGAGGAACTTTCTTTATTACTGCCAGCCATGGCACCGATCAACTAATCGTGCAGCGCCTGCTCGCGGCTCGCAGCCGAAAGCAATCCGTGACGGCTCTGCTTTCGAGTGGTGTCGCGATTCTGTTTCAGTTTGCGCTGTTCCTCATGGTGGGCGTGATGCTCTGGGCGTACTATCGCGTGCCCTCGGCGGCGTTCGGGAAGCCCGATCGAATCTACCCCACATTCATCGTCCGGCAGATGCCGCATGGGATCTCCGGCCTGCTCATCGCCGCGATTTTAGCCGCGGCCATGTCGAACGTGAGCGCTGCGCTGAATTCCCTGTCGTCCAGCGCGATCATGGACTTTTATCTGCGCCTTCGGCCGAATGTGGATGAGCACCGACGGATGCGCCTTTCGCAGCTGGCCACGTTCTTTTTTGCGTTGGTGCTCTTCGGCCTGGCGGTTTTCTCTCTTCACAAAGCTGGGCGGGTGGTCGAAGTCGGGCTGCAGATCGCATCGGTGGCCTACGGAGCATTACTGGGAGTCTTTCTGCTCGGCGTTTTGACGCGAAAGGCCAATCAGCGCGGAGCGATGGTGGGCATGCTGTTCGGATTCAGCGTCGATATATATCTGTGGCGTTGGACACACGTCCCATGGACGTGGTGGGTGATGATCGGAGCTATAGTCACGTTTGCGGTGGGTTTCGCCGCTAGCTCAGAGCAACCAGCATAGGGTTTCTCGCGCTCTTTGCAGATGCTCTCGGCAGGTTCTGTGCTTTTAAGGTTCCGTTCTTCGCCACCTAAGGCACGGCAGCACGTATACTTGCAAACTTCTCTGATGCCAGGTTCGGAACAGCGTCCTGAACTCGCCCGCGATCTAGGCGTGAGCCACGCCTCGGCCGTGGTCGTTGGAACCATCATCGGCAGCGGAATCTTTCTTGTTCCTGCCGAGATGATGCAGGCTGTAGGCTCCGCGAAACTGGTTTATCTGGCCTGGCTCGTGGGCGGCCTGCTGTCTTTCTTTGGTGCGCTTACCTATGCCGAGCTGGGAGCCATGAAGCCCCAGGCCGGCGGCGAGTATGTTTACGTGCGCGACGCTTACGGTCCACTGGGTGGCTTTCTTTATGGCTGGACTTGGTTCGTAATCGCCAAGCCGGCATCGGTAGCCACGGTCGCCACTGGACTGGTGCGCATCCTGGGCACTTTTTCTATCTTCGGGTTTTTCTCTGAGAATCTTTTTGTCGCGAACCTCTCCTCACATGCTTTCGCAGTGACTTGGGGACAAATCGTTGCCATCGCCGCCGCCATTCTCATTTCTCTCCTGAACTACCTCGGGATCAAAAGGGCCGGTGAGTTCCAACTCATATTCACGATACTGAAAGTAGCAATCATTCTCGGAATCGTCGTCATTTGCTTCAGCGGCGCAGGTAGCGCCACAGGCCGTGGCTGGAGCAACTTTACCAGCACTTTCACCGGAGCCAGAGGCGGCATCGCCGGTTTTATGGCCGCTTTGGTTGCTGCTCTCTGGGCTTACGACGGGTGGAACGATCTCAACATGGTTGCCGGCGAGGTGAAGAAGCCGGAGCGAAGTATTCCGATTGCACTGATTGCCGGCGTCGCCACGGTCGGCGTGCTGTACGTGCTGGTGAATGCGGGCGTGCAATATGTGCTGCCCGCGAAGGTGATTGCGGCCTCGCCGCGTCCTGCCTCAGACGCGGTTGCACTGGTTATGGGGCACATGGGTGCGGCGATCGTTTCGATAGGCATGGCGATCTCGATGCTGGTCACGCTGAATGGCACCATCATGAGCGGGGCCCGCGTGCCTTTCGCGGTCGCACGAGACGGCTACTTCTTCCGCGCGCTTGCCGAAGTACATCCCCGATTTCACACGCCGTCGGCTGCGATCGTGGTGCAGGCGGCGTTATCCATCATCCTTCTGTTGCTGGGGGGAAATTTTCGCCAGCTCTTCTCGCTAGCCATTTTTGCCGAATGGCTTTTCTACATGATCGCCGGCAGCACGATTTTCGTTTTCCGCTGGCGCAATCCGCAGGCGCCTCGCCCCTATCGGGTGTTCGGCTATCCATTTGTTCCCGCGTTATTCGTCGCCGTCGCCGCGGTGCTTCTCTATTACACCTTCCGGGAAAACTGGCCGAATTCCTTCTACGGATTGCTGGTAATTCTGGCTGGCATACCGGTTTTCTCCTGGTTTCGCCAGCGGCGTCAGGTGGACGCACCGTTATAATCCGCACACTGGCCCTTTTCGGCACAATTCCCGTAAGTGCACTTGCCCGGTTACCTTAGGTCAAGAGCCGTGGACACGTTTTCCCCCTGTCCTTTTTCCCTTACTGTGAAGACTCCAATTCTGGTCCGCTCCCTCGGCCGGGAATCCCTTGGAGTGAATGGATGGCTACGCCTCAACCTAGTTTTCAGCTCGGGATATTGCCGGAGCGCAAGATCGACAGGCGCGCGCTGGCAGCCAGCTATGGCTTTGTGGTTCTGTTCACTTTTCTGCTGGTGAATCTTGGGCTTCTGTTTCCGGATCGGCTGCAATTGAAGGCGTACCGGGTCACGGAACTGATCCCCATGCCCGCCTTGAGGCCAGAGCCGGCACCGGTCAAGGCAAAGCCGTTGAAGTTGAAGACGAAGCTGCTTCCTCCGCCACCTGTTTTCGAGCAACCGAAGCTGGTGGTTCCGCGTGAGGTGCATCGTGCCCCCACCCCAGAGAAGGTGGAGGCACCCAAGGTGGTCATCAACCAGTTCGCTGCTCCCCAGATCAAGCTAACTGCAGGCGCGGCGCAGCCACGACTTTTGCATATAGGGGATTTCTCGGGAAGCTCCGCCGCGCCCACGGTGAATGTCGCCGTCGAGAAGGTGCAAACCGGAGGTTTCGGCGATCCCAACGGCTTGAAAGGCACGGGCAAACAGGGTGCCAAGCTCTATGCGGCGCAGGCTGGATCATTTGACCTGCCCGTAGGACCAGGGCAAGGCAACGGATCGGGTGGAGCAAAAGGAATTAAGGGCACAGTTGCCAGCGCCGACTTCGGCAGCGGCATCGCCACCGGAAGCAAAGGCGACGGCCGAAGCGGTGGCATCTCGACTGGCGGATTCGGCGCCGAGCAAGTGGTTCATGGCGGACCGAAGCTCGCTCAGGCCTCCGGGCCGGCCACCATTCCGGTAGAGATCACTTACAAGCCGCAGCCGGTTTACACCGATGAGGCCCGCAGTCTGAAGCTGGAGGGCGAAGTTTTGCTGGAGGTAATGTTCGGCGCCGATGGGACGCTGCATGTGAATCGCGTGGTTCGCGGTCTGGGACACGGCTTGGATGAAGCCGCCGTTGCAGCCGCTAACAAAATGCGCTTCAAGCCCGCGCTGCGCATGGGGCAGCCTGTAGATTCCACGGCGGTCGTACACGTGCTGTTTCAGTTGGCGTACTAGAAGTTTAGATACACGGAAGGATTCATCCAGAAAGTTGGTTTCGTGGTCCTGAATCTGCCGGTAGGAAATCGGCAATGTCGGTCCAAAGAAACCTCGGCTAAGAAACTGGCAGGTAAGAAATTTGGAGAGAAAGTCATGAGCACTTCGAAATGGATTCTTACAACGCTGCTAGCGGTCTCAGTGAGCGCCGCGGCACAGCAGCCGTCGGATGCGCAGAACTCCGCCCCGAACGCCGCTTCCACGTCGGCTACTCAGGGGACCCCAACTCAGAGCACCGCGCCGGCGCCCGCTCCTTCGGCTCTGCCACAGCCCACTACCATGGACCAGGTGGTGGATCGCTTCATCGAGCGCGAACACGGACTCATGAAGGCTCTCTCCAGCCGCACACCGGTGGTTGAGACTTACCTGCAAAATCTGACCGCCGATCCCCAACTCGGCCCCGTCCCCAGCGAAGACCACTATTTCCTGGGACGGATGGATATGGGCGAGACCGTCGACCGCAAAGACTATTTGAAAGAGCAAGAAAAGGGCATGGAAACGCGCTTGATGGGTGGCTTCAACAAGCTCTTCAAGGTACAGTACCAGCCCCTCGGCTTTTCCTGGATGGTTTATGCCGACCGTACCGATTTTGACCGTGAACACTATGAATTTCATTACATCCGCCGCGAATTTCTCGGCGATGTCCGTTGCCTGGTCTTTGACGTCACGCCCAAAAAGAACTCCGGCAAGGGACGCTTCCTTGGACGCGTCTGGGTCGAGGATCAGGATTTCAACATTGTGCGGCTGAATGGCACTTATGTTCCCGCCCCCCGCAATTCCTACTTCTTCCACATGGATAGCTGGCGCCTCAACCTGATTCCCGGCTACTGGGTGCCCTCTTACATCTACAGCGAGGAAGGCGACTTCAGCGCCGGTGTAAAGAACAAGATAGCCTTCAAGGCGCAAACTCGCATCTGGGGCTACGACCTGAAGAAGGAAGGCAAAGACGATGAACTCACGCAGATTCGTGTGGACAGCGTAAAGGACGAAAGCGCGACCGCACAGGATGCTTCTCCGCTGCAAGCCGAGCGCGAGTGGCAGCAGCAGGCGGAAGACAACGTCATCGAGCGCCTTACGCGCGCCGGATTGCTCGCGCCCGAGGGCGACGTCGACCACATTCTCCAGACCGTGGTCAACAATCTCGAAGTCACGAATAACATCGATCTGCCGCGTCCGGTTCGTACCCGCGTGCTGCTCACCGCGCCGCTCGAAACCTTCAGCGTAGGCAATACTATTGTCATCAGCCGCGGATTAATCGATGTGCTTCCCGACGAGGCCAGCCTGGCCGCTGTCCTCGCCCATGAACTGGCTCACATAGTCCTCGGCCACAACCTGGGCAGCAAGTACGCCTTCAACGACCGCATGTTGTTCTCCGACGACTCCACCTATGCCAACCTGGGCTTCAAACACATTCCGGAAGAAGAAGCCGCGGCCGACAAGAAAGCCGTTGAACTGTTGAAGAATTCACCTTACGCGCAGAAGCTCGACAACGTGGGATTGTTCCTGAAAGCGCTGCAAGCCCGTGCTCCCCAGCTCAATGCCTTATTGACCACGCACCTGGGCAATCCGCTGGGCGAGAACGGCACCATCACGCGTCTCTCCGCTCTGGCCACGCTGGGCCCGGCTCTCGACAACTCGAAGCTGGATCAGGTCGCAGCTCTGCCCTTGGGCGGACGCGTCAAGATCAATCCATGGGATGACAAGGCGGAAATGGTGAAGACGGCTCCAGTCGCCATCACCTCGGCGCGCGACAAGATGCCGTTTGAAGTCACGCCCTTCTACCCGCGGCTGGTTCGCTGGGGCACCACAAACGCTCCGAATGCGGCGCCAACCACTGCGGCCGCCAACTCAAACTCGGGTAACTAGCGAAGCTTCACTCCAAAGTTGCAATAAGACGAGGGCCGGGATCCGGAATCACCTTCCGGGATACCCGGCCTTCGTTTTTTCCTTAGCCGCAGTGATCGGCCTTTTAACTTATGCTTGAGCAGCAAAACCAAAGCTATTGTATTTGAAGACTTAAAAGATCAGGCCAGAGGCGAAGCAGTGCGAATCGAAGAGCGAGGCCAGCGCATAGCGCAACCAGTACGCTGGTGAGCGATCCGATGAGAAAGTATTCCGCAAAGTCTCTGTTATTTTCGAATTCGTCAGATCGCACCACTCCTTTCGCCGCTACAAGAAATGCAAGCGCGGCATAACTTCCACCAGCGACCACGATGGTCAGCACAATTCGTTCCAGATTTCCAATCAGACGGCCTCGGTTGTACTCTTTCACGTCCACGCTGCGCTCCGCAGGTGGCTCAACCGACGCAGCAATCTTGATCCCAGGTTGCGGACCTTCAGTTTCCGCCAACGGCCGAGGCGAATCCGGCAACGGTTGCTGGCGTGGGCTGTGATCTTTCTCGGAAGGCAGTGTGCCACATTTTCGGAGTACGCCCCGAACGATATAAGTTCCGCCGCGCACCACCAGACATAGCGCGCTCCCAACTATGCAAAGCGCCGCCAGTTGCGACGCATGGATAAAACTTGGCCTCCACGGCGTCTCGAGTTGCCACTGCCGGATGAGTGCCAGACTGCACACCATGAACCCAGAGATCCACAGACACTCGAACTCCGCCAGCCAACGTACGGGTAAACGACAGCGAAGAACCGGCTGTGCAAGAGTCGTCAGCCCCAGCAAACCTGCCCAAGTGATTGAGTGCGACAACACGTAGGAAAATGCCGCGACTAGGACCACGCGCAACCCAAGCAACAATCCCCATTGCGTCCAGGGAAACTGCGCGGTCTCGCCCTTCAGCGGGTCAGCCCCGACCCCGTACGCAGCGGCGCTCCACAAAAATAGCGATTCGGACCAAAGGACAAACCCTAAGCTAACTACGTCGGAAGGAACCATGAGAGCTCAGCAGAGGATCGATTTGCTTCAGGAGAATCATACGCCAAGCTCGATCCGCCGCCATGTAGTGGGAATAGCCGGCAGCGAGAACCTGGCGCGACACCACTTGTTTCGTTATTCTTAACTTTCTGGCCACTTCCGTTTGCGACATCCCCTGGCGCAGGAAGTTCACGATTTTCCTTTGTGAGTTGGTCCACTGGGAGCGCTGAAACCAAAGCATCCCGGCCATCCCATTCAGGATTTCATCAAGCTCGCCAAACCCTCGAAACACCCCACCCAGAGCTTTCGTCTTCTTGGCATACTCGATGGCTGTGCGAGCGGTGTGCAGCGCCGGACCATCGATGTTGATGGCATATTTTTGCAGAGGAGTATCGAGCGTGCCCAGCCCGACGGCAACGCGGAACTGACATTCCGGAAGGTCCTCCTCCAGGCTCCAAATCAGATCTGGAATTGCGGTCGCGGAACTTAAAAGTCCCTGGAATTCGTCCCCGAGGGTAATTACAAATTTCGCAGCAATCTTCTTCCGGTGATCGTGGTTTAAACTGGCAAGAAACTCTCCCAGCTTCTTCTGCAGCGCGCCACGCTGGGAACGCGGCACACTGCGCGAGTCCACCATATCCGCGATCACCGCAATGTAGCGCTGCGCTGCGCCAGCCACCGTCCACTGCTCCTTTCCATGCCCCATTGTCATTGTCACCCATATTCGGGTGACTGTCAATAAGTCAGCTCTTTGTGGGTGACTTTATAGATATCACCCAATAATGGGTGACTGAAGATGGGAGACTCTAGGCAGCTGTCATTTGCCCTGTTTCTTAGCCGGACCCTTTCCCGGCAGCCCTGCCGGATTCTCATGTGTCCGCTCGCGAAAGCTTCCCCGCATGCCGGCCGCGAGAGAGACACTGGACTCGCCAAACTTGTCGCGTAGCCGGTCAGCGGCAGCCAGCGCATCTTTCCAGCGCTGCTGGCGCCCGCCTTCGAGCAAACTGATCTGCTCCGTCTGCATCTCGAACGATGAAGCCTGCACTCCTAGCAGACGAACCTCCCTGCACGGCTTCCAATTCTTGCGAAACAAGGCGCGCACCTGCTCGAAGATTTCTCCATCGAGCTGCGTAGCTGCCGGCAGAGTATGTGCCCGCGTGATGGTAGTGAAATCCTTGTACCGCAACTTAAGCTGAATGGTGCGGGCGTAGAAATTCGCTTCCCGCAAGCGGCGTCCAACCATCTCGGAAAGCCGCATCAGCGTGGCTTCGAGCTGCTGAACGTCCGCCGTGTCTTCGTTGTAGGTATGCTCGTGGCTGATGGATTTCGCCGCCGTATCGGCACCGACTTCAGAATCGAACCATCCGCCGGCATCTTCCCCGCGCGCTTTGCCCGCCAGCGCCAGCCCCCACTTGCCGAATCGTTCTTCCAGTTCGGATTCTTCCAGCCGCGCCAGGTCCCCGACTTTCTTGATGCCCAACTCGTGCAGATGGCTCTCCATCACCTTGCCCACGCCGGGAATCTCGCGCACATCGAGCGGCGCAAGAAATTTCGATTCCTCCCCGGGAACGATCCACAACACGCCATTGGGCTTCGCCTGCGCGGACGAGACCTTCGCAATCAGACGGGATGACCCAATCCCGATCGAGCAATTGAGCAGCGTCTCGTCTTTCATGCGCCGGTGAAGTTTGTGCGCGGCTCGCAGCGGCGGCCCGTGCAACCGCGCCGTGCCGGTCATGTCGAGGTAAGCTTCGTCGATGGAAGCCATCTCCACTTGCGGCGAGAAAGCCGTCAGCACTTTGTAAACTTTTTCCGAGCACTCGCGATAGCGCTCCGGATGTCCGTCGACGAAGATGGCCTGCGGACAAAGCTTCGCCGCGGTTCGCAACGGCAACGCCGAATGCACGCCAAATTTCCGTGCCTCATAGGATGCCGCCGAAACCACGCCACGCTCGTGCCGCTGCCCACCGACCGCCACGGGCTTGCCCTTCAGAGACGGGTCGTACAATTCTTCGACCGACACGAAGAACGCGTCCATGTCAACGTGGAAGATGGTGCGAGGGAAAGCCGGCAGTAGGGAGGTGACGGCCATGAGCGAATTGTAGCAGGCAAATGAAACACGAATGTTAAGGATTCGGCCTGCTACGAAAACTCATGTGGAGACAGCCGCCCTCGGTTGTCCGCGGAGCTAGGCTCCACAATCTACTTTTCCTATCCCGACACCTACACCAGCACCTTCTCCTGCATCGGCGCTGCCCCCCGCATCTGTCTTACTCGTTCATAAATCTTCCCGTACTCGCGCGCCGAAGCGTTCCACGAGAAGTCCTTATTCATCCCGTTGCGCATCAGCACCTGCCACGACGTCTGGTCACGAAACGCCTGCAATGCATGCCGGATGGTCAGCAGCAGCGATTCACCGTTGTATTCCGTGAACTTGAAGCCCGTGCCTTTGCCGGAGCGCGCGTCCCACGGCTCAATCGTGTCATCGAGGCCGCCGGTGGCGCGCACAATTGGGACCGTCCCGTACTTCAAGCTATAGATCTGATTTAGCCCGCAAGGCTCATATTTAGAAGGCATTAGGAACATGTCAGACCCGGCTTCAATCTTGTGCGCGATGGCGTTGTCGTAAGCCACTTTCACAGCAATCTTGTTGGGGAACTGTTTATTGAGCCGCACAAACATTTCTTCGTATGGCTTATCGCCCGCGCCCAGAGCGACCACGATCATCTCTTCCCGCGCCAGCCGGTCCATGACCTGCGCGATCAGGTCGAAGCCTTTCTGCGCAGCAAAGCGCGAAACAATTCCGATCACGGGCAGCTTCGGATCCGCATTATTCACTCCAAACGCCGCCAGCAGATCCTGCTTGCACTTGGCCTTCCCTGACAAATCCTGCGGCGAGTACTTCGCCGCGATGAACTTGTCCGCCTGTGGGCTCCACTCGTCGTAATCCACGCCATTCAGAATTCCAGTGACGGTCGCGGCCCGGTCGCGCAGTACACCCTCCAGCCCAAACCCATATTCCGCGGTCTGAATTTCCTGGCTATATTTCCGGCTGACCGTCGTGACGAAATCAGAATAAGTAAGCGCGCCCTTCAGAAAATTCACTTGTCCGAAGAATTCCATCTTCGACATGGTGAACAAATCCCAAGGCAGCATGAGCAGCGGCAAGGTCTCAGGTGGGAAAAGTCCCTGGTAGCCGATGTTGTGGATGGTAAATACCGTACCAACTTCGCGGAAGGCGGGATCCTCGGCATAAACCGTACGCAACAGCACCGGCACCAAGGCTGACTGCCAGTCATGGCAGTGAAACACCTGCGGAACCCCCAGGATCTTCGAGGCTTCCAGCACGGTTCGCGAAAACAGGGCAAATCGTTCGGCGTTATCCGGATAGTCCCCTGCAGGCGTGCCATAAAGTGCGTCGCGGTCGAAGAACTCAGGATAGTCGACGAAATAAAACCGCACTCCACCCTGGCTTCCAGCTGTCACTACCGAGGAGAAACGGTACTTATCGTCGAACGGAACCGTGATGCTGCGCACCACGGTCGCGGGGTCGGCCAATTTCGTTTGCTTGTAACGGGGCAGGTAGACGCTTACCTGATGTCCCAGCGCGGCCAGAGCCCGCGGCAGCGCGCCGACCACGTCCGCCAGGCCGCCAGTTTTTGAAAACGGAACGCCTTCCGAAGCTACAAATGCAATGTGCATGAAACCCTCCCGGACTGGACCCATTTTTCGCGAGCGCACGTTATGATGAAATAATGTTGCGGGCTGGATGCCGCGCACCATGCACACGGGCCGAGTGCCAGTCTATATGCCCGAGGAAAAGAGGGTCAACGTGCCAAAGGTCGTTTCCACGCGCCGGCCGCAACTCAAGCCCAAGTTGGGACAGCATTTCCTCGCCAGCGACAGCTTTGCCATGCAACTGGTCGACGCCCTTGGCGACCTGTCGCAAAACACTGTCGTCGAGATCGGGCCCGGACGGGGCGTTCTCACTTCCTTGCTGGCCAAGCGCGCACGCCGCTTAATCGCCGTCGAGCTTGACCGCGTGCTGGCCGCGCAACTTCGCCTGCGCTTCGGCATCTTTCCCAATGTCGAGATCATCGAGGCCGATATTCTCTCCATCGATTTCGATTCCCTGTTCGGCCCCAAGCCCGGCCTCAGCCGTCCCGGCATCGAGTTCAAACCAGCTCCTGTGCGAGTGATCGGAAATCTTCCTTACTACATCACTTCGGACATTCTTCTGCGCCTCTTCGACTATTGCAAATATTTTGAGACCCTCGTCATCCTGGTGCAGCGCGAAGTAGCCGATCGCATTGCTGCCAAGCCCGGCAGCCGCGACTATGGTCTGCTTTCCGCGACGGCGCAACTGCATGCCCGCGTTGAAAAGTTGTTCACGCTGCCGCCAGGCGCATTTGTTCCACCCCCCAAGGTACATTCCACGGCGCTGCGGCTCAGTATGGCCCCGCGGCAGCACGAGCTGGGTCTCGACGGGAATGGCCAAATCGCGGACGGATTCATCGATTTTTTGAAACTCTCGTTCGGCCAGAAGCGCAAGACTTTGTGGAACAATCTGAAGTCGGCCTATCCCGAACCGCATCTGCGGGCCGCGCTTACGAAGGTTCGAGTAAAACCTGCGGCCCGCGCCGAAACCCTCAGCCTGGAAGAAAGCGCCGCGCTATTTCGTGCCTTGCAACAGAACCAGCACAGCTCGTAGCATAGAGCAGTCGGATTCGCTTGTCTGAATTCTGCTCGCGGAGAAATTCTATGACCGCGACCCTAGTGCGCCATCCCGCTGTCGCTGGACGTTTTTATCCTCGTGATCCCACAGTTTTACGCGAGGAGGTTGACTCCTATCTCTTCCAGACTTTGCCACAGAGGACAATTCGGGCCCTCGGCTGCATCGCGCCTCACGCGGGCTACGTCTATTCCGGCCACGTTGCGGGAGCGGTATTCGCAGCATTGGAAATTCCGAAGGTCTGCATCGTGATGTGCCCGAACCACACCGGGATGGGGAGCGCCTTCGCGATTATCTCCGAAGGTGCCTGGGAAACGCCACTCGGGGATGTGCCAATCGACACTGATTTCGCGGCCGCTCTCAGGCGTGAGTGTCCGCTTCTGCAAGACGATTCGGTTGCCCATCGGGCCGAGCATGCGGTGGAAGTGGAGTTGCCGTTTCTGCAAGTGCGCCAACCCAAACTCAAGATCGTTCCCATTGCCCTCGGCACCAGACAATTCGATCGTCTTGAGGAGCTTGGGCTTGCGCTCGCCCATGTCATCGCCGCGCAGCACAACCCTATTCTCATTGTCGCTTCCAGCGACATGAATCATTACGAATCCGACGCGGTTACTCGCGTCAAAGATCAAATCGCGATCGAGCCCATCCTCCGCGTCGATGCCCGCGGCCTGTACGATGCCGTCACTGAGCGGGACATAAGCATGTGCGGATTTGGCCCGGTGGTCGCCATGCTGACAGCTACGAGAAGGCTGGGAGCAACTACAGCTGAACTGGTGAAATACGCCACCTCCGGCGATATTTCCGGCGATCGCGATACAGTCGTGGGCTATGCGGGTATTGTGGTGAGCTAGGCTACAGCCGGGAGAGCCGATGCTGTTTCCGTGGGCATTTCTGAGGCTACGCGGCGCTATCCATGGAAAATGATGCCTCAGCAGGCGATGGAGGGATAGTAGTCGCCGTCGCACGCGAGCTGGCTTCCAGCTTCTCCCGTAATTCCTGCACTCGTGCTTGCCGATCGTAGCACTCTCTCAACCCTTCGTCAGTCAGTCCCAGCGGAGAATCCAAGGCTTGCATCTGCCGGCGGAGCAAATCCAAAATCTCTCGCCGCACGGCCACGATCTCTTCAGCTTCCACTTGCATCGCGGTCCTCCTCTGAAAATCGGTTCCGGATTAACACTAGCCGCTCACAAAAGGAGGTCGTATCCAGCGGATGCTGTATTTATCGGAGTTTTAGCCTCCACTTACGACAAGCAAAAAGCGGCCTTTCGGCCGCTTGGTAAAACTATGATTTACGATTGTTTATTTGTGCGCGCCTGAAACTCCACCTGAGCTGTGTCCTGCCGAGGTTGCGCCCGTATGCCCCATGCTGCCAGCGGTCATCGGCACGTTGTCCCTGCCAAAGGCAAAGCCTCCGCGAGTCGCAGTTGCCGCAAACTGCGGCGCCGCCTCCACACGGACTGAACCCGTCTTGGCCACTTGCGTGTTCAAGTGGCGCAGGTTGTCCACCGATCCTCTCGCAATTCCCAAGCCCGCCGACCCACGGTTCACTACAAGGTTTTCCGGAAGACCCTTCGTAAATGCCGGCCCACCTTTTCCCACAACCACCGTCGTCACTGAGCCCTGAGGCGCGACCGGAGCGCGAAAGCTGGCAAGCGCTCCTACGTAGTGGAGACCACCATGCCAGGCGTTAAATCCGCCGGACTGCCATCCCCATCCCAACCCCGGCGCATAGACCCAGTTTCCATAGTAGTAAGGCATCCAGCCCCAGGGATACGCTGAAGCCCACATATACCCCATGCCCGGATACCATGACCACGCGCCATCCATAAACGGATTCCATCCAACGCCGGTAAAGTAGGGCTGCCATAACATGCCGTACCCGGGAAAATTGCTATATGCGCCGTAGTAGCTGAGATCGCTGTATCCGTAGCCGTAGGGCGTGGAATTATTCTTCGCATACTGATCGTGATACTCGACCGACTGCTTATCCCAGTTGTCGTACGGATCTTCCCTGAGATTCTTAGCCACCGTGGCTTGCTCTTTGTCGTCCGCACTGAAGGTAACCATCTTCCTCTTATCCACCTTCACCGTGCCTGACGGTGCGACTACTTCGATTTCGTTCTTGAAGGTGGCAACTTCCGCCTCATTCGAAGAGGCTGCAATACGAAAGTGCGCCGGCTGAGTAATGGTTATCTTCTCGCGCGAGAAATTGAGTGTGAACTCATCTCCGCTCTTCCCCAGCCAGTTCACATACGCCCGGCCGTCCACCAGGTTCACGGCAGAGATTCGCTTGCCGCTGTCGGTTAAGCCTAGCGTGCCGAACCCCACCGTGGTATTGGGAGTAAGACGCAGCGTGCTGCCATCTTCGAACTCGATCTCGGCGCGGCCGTTATCGCGCGTGCGCAGCTGCGTCCCTTGCGTAATGGGAAGGTTAAGGAACGCGTTCTCAAAGCCCAATCCTGTATTCTTATCGATCTGCACCCCGCCCTGCACGTCGCTCAAACGAACGATGCGGACCTGCGAATCAGCCGCGGCGGGCAGCGCAAAAAGCGCGCAGGCCAAGGCTGTCAATATCATCGAGTGAAATCGTGGTCGGTACATAGGAACCCCCAAATACTGGATGTTCACCTGCCCATTAAAGCACGGATTGGAGCCGGGGGTTGTCAAATCTGACAAAGCTGATTAACGCCCAGCCGCGCCCCCGCTTCCCATCTGGATTAGCGCTTTCGCCCGCGCCCTGACCACATTGATTACCGAGCTATCCTCTACAATTCCTTGCAGCACCGGCGCCACCCCCTGGATCTCGCTCAGTTCGTTGTCCTTGGCTTGCGTTTCCATGCGCTTCAATTCGTCGTCGAGGGCCAGTTTCTGATAGCGATGGTAGTAAGTTAGACGGCGTCCATAATCCAAAGTACCGGCCATGCTCTGGAACAGGCTGGTCAACTGCCGCACCGATTCCAGATTGGAGTAGTTGTAGCGCGCCGTCTCCGATCGCTGCCCATCCTGATAGCTGAGCACCTTCTCGCCCGTGAAGGCCAGCTTGTGATTGCCCGAGTCGATTTTTCCCGAGAAATATTTCGCCTCTTTGGTCCACTCGAAGATGCGATCCCGATTTGCCCGAGTCACTTCGAACTCCCAACGGTACGTCTGTTCCTCGGAACCTTCCACTTTTACCGTGCACTCATAGGTCGCATGTCCATTCGCATCCACGGCGATCGAGTAATGTGTGGGCTCGGACCCGGGAAAGTCCAGCGTGAAGGTCACGAGCGAGGCGGGCGCCGAGCCCTCTCTCGGTACCTGCTCACTCGATTGCTTCGGTGACGCTGCCATCCCACATATTCCAGCCGCGACCAGCGCCACAACTGCTATCGCTCGCCCGCACCGTTGCATCGAGAGCGTCACCGTGCTGCGACCCTCTGCCGCTCCAGCGTTCCTGCGGTATGCAGATGGCAGATCGCAATCGCCAGAGCGTCGGATGCGTCCATCGGCTGCGGCGGCTCAGCCAAACTCAGCAAACGCGTCACCATGTGTTGCACCTGCTGCTTTTCTGCCCGTCCATATCCCACCACCGACGATTTGATCGTCAGCGGCGAATACTCCGCGACCTGCAACCCCGCCGAAGCTGCCGCCAGCATCGCCACCCCCCGCACCTGCCCCAGCTTCAACGCCGACTTCACATTCAGCGCATAGAAAATTCCTTCAATCGCCACTTCATCCGGATGGTGTTCCACAATGAGCGCCCCGAGCCCGTCATAAATTCGCGCCAGCCTCCGTGCCAGCGGCTCCCGGGGCGATAACCTGATCGCCCCACATGTCAAGCAGACCAAACTGCCGCGGGAGTCCATCTCCACCACTCCATACCCGGTGTACTCCCCGCCGCAATCAATGCCCAGTACTCGCATATTGAGTGCAGTCTACCGCGGAAACGGCGCGGATTCTAGGAAAGGAATTGGCTCCGCCAACAGGAGATTCTCTCTAACAGCACTTCGGCCGACGCGCCTTCGCCTCTTCGAACTCCCGCCGAAACACCGCGTAGGCTTCCCTTGAAGAAGCTAAACCAGCACGGCTCAGAAAACGTGCATAAGCACCCTCGTCAAAAATTTCCTGCAACACTGCCCTCAAAGTGCGCCAGATGGAACTCATCCGCTTCATCCCTCCTCCTGCACAAACCGCGTCCGTATGAAGGGAGACTCCTTCACCCGTTCTTCTCTCGCGCCACTCAAGATTCCAATCCATTGCCGCGCCGATTCTGCCAGCACCAGCGTTACCATCGCCACCAGTACTCCGGTCACAACCACGTCCAGCCGATTGTTGAAGATCACCCGCGCAGTAGCGCTCGTCATCGGAGTGGGAGCGGTTGCCAACACTCGCGCCTGCGCCAGAAATCCAACGCGCGGATTGGGATCGAAAATCTTGTGCCACGATGCCGTAAACGTAACCGCGATTAGCCAGGCCAGCGGCGCCAAGGTCACCGCGGCGTACTTCGCGCGATGCATCTTGACAATGATCGTCGTGGCCACGCACAGCGCCACCGTCGCCAGCAGTTGATTCGCAATCCCAAACAGCGGCCACAGAGAGTTGATTCCGCCCAGAGGATCCTTCACGCCTTGCCACAAGAAATATCCCCAGGCGGCGACGATCAGCCCGCTGGTCGCGAGTATCGACGGATACCAGCTGGTTCGCCCCAAAGGTTTATACAAGTGACCAAGCGCGTCCTGCACCATGAAACGCGCCACGCGCGTTCCTGCATCGAGGATGGTCAATATGAACAGCGCCTCGAACATGATCGCGAAGTGATACCACAGCGCCATCAGCGTCTCGCCCCCCAGACTGTGCGAAAAGATATGCGCCATGCCCACTGCAAATGCCGGCGCGCCACCCGTCCGGTTAAAAAGCGTTTGCTCTCCAACCGCATGCGCCAGCGACTGCATGCCGGCTGCCGTCACCGGAAAGCCCCAAGCCGAAATGGTTGCAGCGGCGCTCTCCGGCGTTTGCCCCACAATTCCCGCCGGACTGTTGATCGCAAAATATATGCCCGGCTGCATCACGCACGCCGCGATGATCGCCATGACTGCGACCGCCGACTCGCACATCATGGCTCCGTAGCCCACCATCCGCGTCTCCGTCTCCCGAGCGATCATCTTGGGAGTGGTACCGCTGGAGATGAGAGCGTGAAATCCGCTGATCGCTCCGCAGGCGATCGTAATGAAGGCAAACGGAAATATCTTTCCCGCAAACACTGGCCCCGTTCCATCAACAAACCGCGTCAGCGCAGGCATGTGTAGCGTGGGATGCAGTGCTACGATCCCAACCGCCAACAGGGCTATTGTTCCTAGTTTCACGAATGTCGAGAGATAATCGCGCGGGGCCAGCAGCAGCCACACCGGCAACGCCGACGCCGCAAATCCATAAACCATGATCAATATCGCCAGCGTGGGGGCGCTGAACGTTAACAGTTTTGCCAGCCCGGCATTCTGCGACACATATTGCCCGCCCCAAATCGCGGCCAGCACCAACACAAATCCCAGTGCCGACACCTCCAGGACTTTTCCCGGCCGAATTCGCCGCAGATAGACGCCCATCAATAAAGCGATCGGCATCGTCATTGCGATCGTAAAGGTTGCCCAGGGACTCGCCTTCAGAGCGTTCACCACGATCAGTGCCACCACGCCCAACAGAATGATCAGAATCGCAATCACTGCCACATAGGCGACAAAACCCCCGACGCGCCCAACTTCACTCTTCGCCATCTCCGTCAACGACTTGCCGTCGCGGCGCACGGAGAAGAGCAAGATCACGAAGTCCTGAACGCAGCCGGCAAACACTGCGCCCGCCAGCACCCACAGGGTTCCCGGCAGATAACCAAATTGCGCCGCCAGCACCGGGCCCACCAGCGGACCGGGCCCCGCAATTGCTGCGAAGTGATGACCAAACACGACCCATTTATTGGTAACGAGAAAGTCTCGGCCATTCTCCAGTCGCTCGGCCGGAGTAGCGCGCAGGCCATCGAGCGCAAGAATTCTGGTTGCGATGAACGTACTATAGAAGCGGTAACCGAGTGCGTAGCAGCAAGTGGCCGCAACCACCAACCACAACGCGTTGATCGGTTCGCCCCGGTGCACGGCAACCGCGCCCACCGCTGCGGCGCCAAGCACCGCAGCTGTTCCCCATCCCAGAATCGTAACGGTTTTATTCATGCCTTCAATCCAGTGCAGATTGTGCCCAAACCTTGAGTTCGACGCAACTCGCAAATCCGGGCAACCTATCCCCTTCTCCAGTTCATGTTCCTTCGTTTATTCGTTCCCTCGTAATTCTTTTTCGTCCCTTGAGATTTGCTGGATAATAGAAAAATGGGGCGTATTTTCTTGAATGAACGTTGGTTGCCGAAGTCTGTCCTCTGTTTGCGCAACTACAACGTCAACAAATTTCTGCACGATGTGATCGCTGGAATCACGGTTGGCTTGGTGGCCTTGCCACTGGCCATGGCCTTTGCCATCGCCTCCGGATTAACTCCACAGGCGGGAATTTATTGCGCCATAGTCACCGGCTTCCTGATCTCCGCCCTGGGAGGTTCCAAAACCCAAATCGGCGGGCCGACCGGCGCCTTCGTTGTCGTCATCTCCGGCATCGTTGCACTCCATGGTGTCGATGGCCTCTTCATGTGCACGGTGATGGCCGGCATCCTGCTGATGGTTATGGGCATCGCCGGCCTGGGAACGGCGGTGAAATTTATTCCCCGCCCCGTAGTGATCGGTTTCACCAACGGCATCGCGATTCTGATCGCCAGTACTCAGGTGAAGGATTTCTTCGGCTTGCAACTGGCCAAAGTTCCGGGCGTCTTCTGGCTGCGTGTAGAAGCCCTAGCCGGCAGTTTCCACACGCTTTCCTACACCGCAACCGCACTGGCGGCAGGCACGGTGCTGGTGATGGTTCTGTGCCGTGCCATTTCCAACCGCATCCCCGGTGCCATTGTCGCTTTCCTGCTGGGCACGCTAGCCGTGATCTTGTTTAAACTGCCGGTGGAAACGATCGGCTCACGATTCGGCGGAATTCCGGCCGGTCTGCCGCACTTTGTCATTCCCCGCTTTCGCGCGGACCTGATCCACGGATTGCTCGGCCCGGCGCTCACGGTCGCCATGCTTGGCGCAATCGAGTCTCTCATGTCGGCCGTTGTTTCCGACCGCATGAGCAATGACCACCACAATCCCAATGTTGAACTCATCGGCCAGGGCGTGGCCAATATCATTTCGCCAATGTTTGGCGGGCTTCCCGCGACCGGCGCCATCGCTCGTACCGCAACCAACATTCGCTCTGGCGCTCAGTCTCCGGTTGCGGGAATGATCCACGCACTTACTTTGCTTTGCATTTTGGTATTTGCCGCGCCCCTGGTGAGCCACGTTCCACTAGCCGTGCTCGCCGGGATTCTGATGGTGGTCGCTTATAACATGGGGGAGTGGCGCGAGATTCCGCAATTGCTGAAGCTGACTAAGACCGATATCAGTGTCTGGCTGGTCACGTTCGCCCTCACCGTCTTTGCCGACCTCACCGTCGCAGTGGAGGCGGGGATGATTCTCGCCGCTCTGCTTTTCATTGGTCGCGTCGCCTCCACTACTACAGTCTCCCAAGTCACGGACGAGTATGTCGAAGATGGCCGAATGCACATCCTGCAGGACAAAGATATCCCTTACTACGCCACCATTTTCCGCATTCACGGCCCGTTTTTGTTTGGCGCAACTGACAAAATCTCGGTGGTCACAAAGAATCTCCACAGTCTTCCGCCGGTGGTCATTCTCCGCCTGCGAAATATGACCGCACTCGATGCCACCGGGCTATTCGCCATTGAGGAGGTAACCCGCGCGTTACAGGCAACGAATCGGACTTTGATCTTGTGTGGTGCGCGCGAGCAGCCCGCCATCCTCATTCACCAGGAGGAGTTCAAAGAATTAGTGGGAGCAGAAAACATTTGCGACAACGTGCAGGCTGCAATCCGCCGCGCAGAGGAAGTGCATGACCAACTGGAAGCGGCCGCCATCGGGCTGAAAAGCTAAGAGCGTTTCCGAGTCTCGCCTAGCCTGCACTAGCCGGCGGCGGCCGCCTTCGCCTTGCCGCCGGAATCCAGTTTGAACTGGCTCACGATATTTTGCAGGTCCAACGCCATGCCCGACAAATCCGTGCAGGCTTTCGCCGTCTGTCCCGCCGCCACTGACGATTCCTGGGTCGCGCTCGAAATCTGCGCCACGCTGGCGTTGATCTGTTCGGTCGCGCTCGATTGCTCCGTTGCCGCCGTGGCGATCTGCGCTATCATGCCGCCCACATCTTCCGCCATTTTGATGATCTCTTCCAGCGCCGCCCCCGAGGCCGACGTCTTCTTCTTCACTCCACTCTCCACCTCGCGATTGCCCAGTTCCATCGCCTCCACCGCGCTCCTGGTTTCCACCTGAATCGACTGGATCATCCCGGCAATTTCTTTGGTCGCCTGCGCCGTGCGTTCCGCCAGCTTGCGCACTTCGTCCGCCACCACCGCAAACCCCCGCCCCTGCTCCCCCGCCCGCGCCGCTTCAATGGCGGCATTCAATGCCAACAGGTTCGTCTGATCCGCAATGTCATCGATCACCGCGATGATTCGCCCAATCTGCTCCGAGCTCTTGCCCAGCTCCGTGATCCGAGCCGCCACCCGCCGCGTCGACTCGGCGATGCCCCGCATCGTGGCCAGCGTCTCCTGCACCACCTGCCCGCCCTGCCGAGCCGCCTGCGCCGCGTTGTGCGAGGCATCCGCCGCCTTCTGCGAGTTCTCCGAAACTTCATGCACCGTGGCCGCCATTTCCTGCATGGCGGTTGCCACCTGCGTGGTCTGATCTTTCTGCGTATCGGCTCCTTGCGCCTGCAAGGTGGCCGAGGAGGAAAGTTCCTCGCTGGCGCTGGCCACATGCGCCGAATTGTCCATGATGGCCACGATCATGCGCTTCAGACTGCCACTCATCTGATTGATGGCCGCGGTCAACTCGCCCAGTTCATCCTGGCTCTCGACCACAAGCTCCTCGCCCGTCAAGTCTCCCGCCGCAATCGCCTTCGCCTGCGCCAGGACAGCCTGCGTAGCCACTGAAACGCTGCGGCTCAGGAAAACAGCTACGAAACTTCCCATGCCCAGTGCCGCAAGTGTAGTCAACGCCATCATTAAGATCAGCGCACGGTTGTCCGCCCTCAGTTCTTCCTTGCTCTGGTCCGCCAGCTGGTCAAATGATTCGGCCATGGTCCCAAGCGATTTCTTGAGAGCTATGTTGATCGGTGTGGCGTGGTCGGCGGATTCGTTACCTGCCTGAATTACCGAATCGCGTTTCCCGCCCGCGGCGTGAGCGATTGCGTCTTCCTGAACAGCGCGAAGCAGTGGCAGTTGTTTCTTAATTTCGTTCAGCCGGTTACGATCCTCCTCGTTACTCCACTTGGGCGCTAACTCGTTCAAACCGGCGATATCCTTTTCGATGTCGCGCCAGGTTCCATCGAACAACTTCTTGGTGTCTGCCAGCCTTGCAGGTTGGCTTCCGGCGAGAATGGCCTGGCGACCTTTGACCTGGGTCTGATTCAGGTCGCGCTGTAGCTTTATAGCGGCCTTGAGGGATGGAATTCGTACTCCGAAAGCGGCTTCCTGGCTACGCGTAATCTTGCCAGCCTTCAGGTAAACAATCGTGGCGCTGAAAACCATTAAGGCGAGGATCACTCCAAAGCCCAGTCCCAGTTTCTTGCCCAGCGTTAGTTTCATTTCTTCTCGCATCTGCGAAACGGAGCGCACGACCCCATTCCGGTCAACGATGTTTTTATCGGCGGGATCTTAGGGAAACTTTAGGGCTGAGATTTGGGTGACGGCTGCAACGGCTTTTCGAACGCTGGGCTTGTTATACTCACTGCGCAATGCTGCACGAGACTCTGGAACAAGGACAGGTGCGGACGGACGCGGCACTCGATCGGCTGGTACCGCTAGAAACGCAGCATCCCGCTTCGATTCACAAGGCGATGCGTCACAGCCTATTCGCCGGTGGCAAGCGGTTGCGGCCGGTATTGTGTATGGAGGCTGGCCGCATGGTCGCGGGACCTTTGCCGCCAGGAATCGAAGAACTGGGTGCAGCCCTGGAAATGCTGCATACCTACTCGCTCATACACGATGATCTTCCGGCTCTCGACAACGACGATCTGCGACGCGGCCGTCCGACATGCCACAAAGTGTTCGGCGACGCGATTGCCATCCTTGCCGGAGATGCATTGCAGACGCAAGCCTATGAGGTTCTGGCGCGACTGGAGTGCCCCGCGGAAGCGCGCGTGCGCATTATCGAAGAGATCGCGCGGGGCACCGGTACGCGGGATGGAATGATCGGCGGACAGGTCGTGGATCTCGAGGCCGAACATACGCAACCCACGGCCGAGATGCTGGAGTACATCCATCGGGCAAAGACCGCTGCGCTGATTACGGCTAGCTTGGTGAGCGGCGGCCTTTATGCCGGTGCGAAGGATAAGGAAATCAAGAAGCTGCGTGCGTTCGGGCAATCGATTGGGTTGGCGTTTCAGATTGTGGACGATGTTCTGGATGTAACCCAAACCTCCGAGCAGCTTGGCAAAACCGCGGGAAAAGATACTGCCGCCCATAAAGCGACCTACCCCGCGCTGTTCGGGATTGATGAATCGTTGCTTAAGGCGGACGGCTTGGTGAACTCTGCATTTCGGGAACTGGACAGCTTCGGAGAACGGGCGGAGACCTTGAAGGAATTGGCACGCTATTTGGTCGAGCGCAAGAATTAACAGCAGTAGCAGTTAGCAATTAGACAGTTCGCATATGAACCCTTCGCAGCCTAAGGTAACTCTCAGCTCGTAAGCTCCGATAGCCTTTCTTTTGCATTCCATGATAAAAAATAATGAGGGCGATGGAGTTCGCCATAACCGTTTCTAGCGGCTTGCGGGCTGGAGGCTAATAACTCCTACAAAATCCAAACTGATTTGTAGGGAGAAACTCCATCGTGAAAGATTTCCTCGCCATCTCTGTCGCCGCGATCGTCGGCGCCAACCTGCGTTACCTGTTAAGCCGGCTCGCCGCCAGAGAACTGGGGCCCGTCTTCCCTTACGGAACACTTTTCATCAACATCATAGGAAGCTTCATCGTAGGTTTCTTTGTCATCTGGTCCACCGAGCGCGTGCTGGTCGATCCCCGATGGCGACTGCTGGTGGTCATCGGCTTCTGCGGTTCGTTCACCACGTTTTCCAGCTATGCGTTCGAAACCATGTCGTACTTCGAGCAAGGACAGTGGGCCCTGATGCTGGGCAACATTCTCAGCAATAACGTTCTGTGCCTGGGCGGAGCACTGGCGGGCATGGCACTGGCGCGGGTGCTGTAGAATGGCGAACGCGATGGCAGTACAAGTCACAATCTACCTGAACGAAGCCGACCAGTGGCATCACCACCCGCTGCATTTGGAAATTCTCAACTATCTGCGTAAAGAGAACGTCTACGCAGCGACCACAATCCACGCTGTGGCAGGATTTCTGGGACGGCACCGCGTGGAAACAACCCACTTGATCGAGGCTGGCGGCAAGTTGCCGGTGATCATTATCTTCGTGGACACGGACGAGCATGTGAACCGCGTGTTGCCGACTCTCAAGGAGATGGCGGCGCATCGGTTAATCGTGCGCGAGAATGTCGTGCTGGAACAAGGCAATCTGGATTGATATGTCCGCGACTTCTCTCGACATTCTTGCCATTGCTGCGCACCGTGACGACGTAGAGCAAACCTGTGGCGGGACGCTGTTGAAAGCAGCGCAGGGCGCTCGGCGGACGGGCATCCTCGATCTCACGCAAGGTGAGATGGGCACGCGCGGCAGCGCGGAAGACCGTGCTCGCGAGGCCGCCGATGCTGCGAAAATTCTCGGCGCCGGTTGGCGGCGGGCGCTCGATATCCCCGACGGCCGGGTCGAAAACACCTGGGAGAATCGCCTGAAAGTGGCGAGCGTGATCCGCGAGACGCGGCCCCGCGTGGTGATCCTCCCCTATTGGAAGGGACGACATCCGGATCACTACACATGCTCCCTGCTGGGATATGAAGCCTGCTTTCTGGCAGGACTCGCGAAGCTGGCTCTCGGCTCTCCGCCACTCGCCCCTCACCGTCCGTTCAAAATCATCTATGCGACGCTTTATTACGACGTCCGGCCCACGTTCGTGGTCGATATCAGCGCACAGTTCGAGCAGAAATTCGCATCCATCCTGGCCTATAAGTCTCAGTTCAATGACCAGGAAGCTGGCAAAGAAATATTCCCTGCCCAGGCTGAGATTCGCTCGCGCGTGGAGTCGATGGCACGATATTACGGCGCGCTGGGTGGCGTCACCTACGCTGAACCGTTTCTGCAGAAAGAAGTGGGGCTGGTCGAGGACTTAATGGCGATACCTGTCAAATCGATTTAGTTTGTCTGCTATTTCTTCCATGCCACCGCCAGCCCGTCGCGAATGGGCAAAATCGTGGTAAAAAAATCTGGCGAGTTATAAAGCGATCGGTTGAACTCGAGAATGGCCTTGGTGTGCGCATCCCGGGGATTCTTCTCCGCGACTCGGCCACTCCACAAAACATTGTCGGTAATAAACAAGCCGCCCCTGCGCAGGCGTGGCGAGACCAAGCGCAATACGCGCGGATAGTCTTCTTTGTCGACATCGCTGAAGATGAGGTCGAACTCTTCCTTCTGCTCAGAGAGGAACTCCAACGCGTCTCCAGTATGTAGGGTAATGCGGTTGGCAACGCCGGCACGCTCGAAGTAACCTCGCGCACGCTCGGCGTTCCTTGGATCGCCGTCGGTATAGATGACTCGACCCTTGTCGCCAACCGCCCGTGCCCACCAGATGGTGGAGTATCCGATGGCTGAACCCAATTCGAACACTGTTTTGGCGTTGATGGTCAGGGCAAGTTGCTGCAGCACGCGCGCTACAGCCGGGCCAACGATGGGAACGTCGTGCCGGGTAGCGTAGTCTTCCATCTCCTCCAGCACTTCGTCGCGTTTCGGCAGCAGAGAGTACAGATAATCGTCGACCGGGCCGGCAGTCGCGAGATCGTAATGCCGCCAATTCGGTTTGGTTTCTCGCTTCAACTTACTTGCACTCTTGTTTGCAGGCACTGGGTCACCTCAGGATAAGTGATTGCACAATCAGTTGACGCTTTCAATCGCGGAGAGTCACTCCGGGCTTCATGGTCATGATTTCAACGCCGGGCACCAGCTTCTTCAGCTCCGCGGGACTTCCGGTCAGGACAGGAAATGTTCCGAAATGCATGGGAATTACTGTTTTCGGCTTGAGCAGATTGCAGGCATAGGCAGCTTCGCGCGGTCCCATGGTGAAGTGATCGCCGATCGGCAGCATGACGATCTCAGGAGCGTACAGCTCACGAATGATCGTCATGTCTCCGAAGACGTTGGTATCGCCCGCGTGATAGATTTTGACCCCGTTTTCGAATTCGATCACGTAGCCGCAGGCTTCCCCGCCATAAATAATCTGGTCGCCATCCTGAATGCCACAAGAATGATCGGCGTGGACCATTGTGACTTTTACATCGCCAACTTTCTGGGTTCCGCCTTTGTTCATCATGGCGGTTTTCTTGGCACCCTTTTTCTCCAGCCACCCACACATCTCCGGGATGCCAACAACTTGCGGCGAGTGCTCCTTGATCACTTCAACAGCGTCGCCGATGTGGTCGCCATGACCGTGGGTGACGAGAAGGGTGTCTACTTTTTTCACCTTCTTGTCAGATGGCGGACAGGCAGGATTGTTCATGATCCAGGGATCGATGATGATCGTCTGGCCGCCAGGCGTTTCGATGCGGAATGTCGCGTGGCCCAGCCATGTGAGATGAATGCCTTTCAATTTCATGGACGAAAGCTCCGGCCGCTGCCCCTTCGAATTTACTGGTCAAACGGCCCGGCGTGGGCGGCAGCTGAACTTTAGTTTAATATGAAACGCCATGACCGAACTCAAGGTGCTAATTTCTCGGGAACAGATTACAAAAAGAGTTGCGGAACTCGGCGCCGAGATTACGAGCGACTTCGCTGGCCAGCCGGTGATTCTGGTCGGTGTCCTGAAGGGCTCGGCAATCTTTCTGGCTGACTTGGCGCGAAAGATCGACCTGGACGCGACTTTTGATTTTGTTGGCATTTCGAGTTACGGGAATCGTCCCAGCCCCACGCAGGAGCTTAAAAGCGGATGGGACTCCACCGGCGAGGTGAAGCTGACAAAGGATGTGGATCAGTCAATGAAAGACAAGAATGTGATCGTGGTGGAGGACATCTTGGATACCGGTCTTACGCTGACTGTCCTTAAGAAGCTCCTACTGGCGCATCAGCCTCGATCATTGAAGATTGCTGCCCTCCTTGATAAGCCATCGCGCCGCAAGTTGCCGCTGCACGGTGACTACGTCGGCTTCACCATTCCCGATGAATTCGTGGTCGGCTATGGTCTCGATTACGCTGAACGGTATCGAAACCTCGCCGACATCTGCATCGTGCCCCGGGAGTGAATCAAGCGCCGAATACCTCGTACCCGTAAGCGCTGGATTTTGAAGCCGGTAGAGCGACTCGATACTCGCAACTCGGTACTCCGTACTAGATAATCGGCAATGACGACGTGACTGCTATCATAGAAAAAACCATGGGATCCGCTCTGAGCAAGCCTGTAAATCAGTTGCCAGTTGAGCCGTTGCTGCTGGAAGTGGCTGACATACTGGCAACATCACTCGACTTGGATACTACTCTGCGCCGTGTCGCGGAAGTGGTTCGCAAGGTCATTGATTACGAAATCTTTGCAATTCTTCTTTTGAATGAGAAGAGCCAGGAGTTGCGATTCCGCTTTCAGGTTGGCTATCCGCCGGAGTTTGCCGAGAAGGCTCGCGTGAAAGTGGGCGAAGGGGTGACCGGACAGGCGGCACAGTTGCGCCGAGCAATTTTAGTAGATGATGTGACGAAGGATGCGAGCTACATCGCTGCCATTCCAAACGTGCGGTCGGAACTGGCGGTGCCGCTTATCACCAAAAATCGAGTGATCGGCGTGATCGATCTGGAAGCGCGGGATCCGGGCTATTTCAACGAAGAACACAGCCGGCTGTTGGCTCTGGTGGCTTCGCGGATTGCGGGTGGAATCGAAAACGCTCAACTCTACACGCGAACTACGCGACAGGCGCGGATTCTGTTGTTGCTGAATGAAATCGCGCGGGAATTGTCTTCCATCCTGAACCTGGATGAACTGCTGAGCCGGGTCGCGGAGTTGCTGCGGCGACTGATCGACTACCAGATGTTCAGCATTCTGTTGCTGGATTCTTCGGGTGAGAAGTTACAACATCGGTTCTCGTTGCGATTTCACGAAAATATCCACCTAAAACATGAAGTCCCTTTGGGACGCGGCCTCGTAGGTCATGCGGCAGAAACCAAGCAAGCGATCTTGGTGCCAGACGTGACCAAGGATCCGCGCTACATCGAAGGCAATCCGGAAACCCGCTCAGAACTGGCTGTGCCGCTGATCTATAAAGACAAAGTAATCGGGGTGCTGGACTTGGAGCACACGCGCCGCGGCTTCTTCACTGACGACCACCGGCGCACCATGATGACGCTGGCGGCGCAGGTCGCCATCGCAATTGAGAACGCGCGCCTCTATGAAGAAATCGCGCGGCAGGAGCGGCGTTTGGAGCGCGATTTGGCGCTGGCTCGAGAATTGCAGATGCGGCTACTGCCGCAAACACTTCCCAAGTTGGCTCACCTCGAATTAGCCGCGAAGTTTGTTCCAGCACGCGCCATTGGCGGAGACTTGTATGACTTTATCCCTTACTCACTTTCGCGGCTGGGAATTGCCATCGGCGATGTCAGCGGCAAGGGAGCACCCGCCGCGATTTACGCAGCTCTAGTCAGCGGGATTTTGCGCTCTCACGCGCCCATCGAGCCCGGCCCTGCCGAAATGCTGAGGGCGGTCAACCTATCTCTGGCCGAGCGCCGTATTGAAGCCCAATTCGTCTCGCTCATCTATGCCGTCTGGGACGATGAACATCGAACCCTGGTCGTGGCTAATTCCGGGTTGCCGCGCCCGATTCACGTGCATGCTGGAAAGAACCATGTCATCGAGGCCACCGGCTTGCCTCTCGGACTCTTCGATGATGCGGATTACGATGAGTTTCGATTCAAAATGAAGCCGGGGGATGTATTTGTTTTCTTTAGTGACGGCATTCTGGACGCACGCAACCGCCGCGGAGAACTCTTCGGCCGCGGGCGCGTGGAAAAACTTATTACGGAGTGCGGAGGCCGCTCGGCTGACTGTGTGGTCGATACTTTGTTCAAAGCTGTGGCCGAGCATTCTGCGGGGGTCGAGACATTCGATGACCAAACCGTAGTGGCGATCAAGGTCAAAGATAATCCAGCTGCCAGTTCCACAAAACGAAAATGAAGAGCCGCAGCGAAGTAGCTGAGGCCGAGCGGCCTCCGGGTTTCATTTTCCGCGAGACGCATACAGGACTTTTCCGGCGCGCCCGATCTTTCCTGTTGTATTGCGAGGATCTTCCCCTAACCAGACTCGCGGAGCGCTACGGAACACCCTTATACGTTTACTCGGCTACGGCGATTCTTCGGCGGCTAGGTGCGTTTGAGAGGGCGTTCCGCCGTTTTCCTCACACCGTCTGCTATTCCGTAAAATCGAACTCCAATTTGAGCATCCTGCGATTGCTGGCGCGTGAGGGATGTGGCTTCGATGTGGTGTCCGGTGGAGAACTGGAACGGGTGCTGGTAGCCGATCGCAGAGCAGCCAGGAAAGTCGTTTTTTCCGGCGTGGGCAAATCCCGCGAGGAATTGATGGCGGCGCTGAAAGCTGGAATCCTGCTTTTCAATGTCGAGAGCGAATCGGAACTGTGGGTGCTGGCGGAATGTTCCACGCAGTCCCGTATAGTCGCGCGCGTGGCTCTTCGGGTAAATCCAGATGTGGCCGCCGACACGCATCCGTATATTTCGACCGGCTTGCGCCAGCACAAATTCGGAGTGCCCATCCGAAGCGCCCGCGAGCTCTACGCCAAAGCGTCCGGGGCAAGATTCCTGAAAGTCGCGGGCGTCAGTGTTCATATTGGCTCGCAGATTACCGACGTTGCGCCGTTCGGGGAAGCCGTCGATCGAGTGGCCCGTCTGGTTTCCGAGTTGCGTGCGGACGGGCACAGCATCGACTTCGTCGACATCGGCGGCGGGCTCGGGATTGAGTATCAAGCGCCCAACTTGAAGTTTGACGAGTGTGCTTCGCGGTACGCGGAGGCTGTTACCGATCCTTTGCGCGGCCTAAAGGTGCGTCTGCTGCTCGAGCCGGGACGCTCGATCGTCGGCCCGGCGGGTGCGCTGCTTACGTCAGTCCTTTACAGAAAAGAAAATGACGGCAAGCATTTTCTGGTGGCGGATGCGGCCATGAACGATCTCATTCGGCCAGCGCTCTACGGGGCATATCATGAAATCGTTCCCGTGGTTCTGTCCCAGAAGGCCGGCAAGAAAGAAACCGTCGATGTGGTCGGACCGGTATGCGAGTCGGGAGATTTCTTTGCTCGTGATCGAGAGCTGCCGCGAGTAGAGGAAGGTGATTTGCTCGCGATTCTGGACGCTGGAGCCTACGGAATGGCGCTCGCGTCAAACTACAACACGCGACCGCGGCCTGCGGAGATTCTGGTTCGCGGAAAATCGGCGAAAGTCATTCGCCGGCGCGAAAGCGTGCGCGAGCTATACGCGGCAGAATCGTGATTTCGAGAACTGTCGAGAAGTGCTTATCGTTCTCCCCACTTCAGCTTTGTACGCAGCACATGGAAAAAATCGTGATCCGTGCGGAACAGACTGACGCTGTGTTCGGACCGGCGGCATCGAACCCGGTCGCCGTCGCATAGGTCAAGGCCAGGTTGTCCATCCAGGCTGAGGTACGCTACTTCCTTGTCACTGCGCAGCAAAATCTCTATCACCGCCGAATCCGGCACGACCAGCGGCCGGTGCGTAAGCGAGTGCGGAGCCACCGGCGTGATCACGAAAGCATCGACCGTCGGCATCAAGACAGGGCCCCCCGCCGAGAGCGAGTAAGCGGTCGACCCCGTGGGCGTAGCCACAATCATGCCGTCGGCCCGGTAGCTGGAGACGAATACGGTGTCGATGAAGAGGTCGTAATTGTTAAGCCGTGCGAGCGCAGTCTTGTTGACCACGGCGTCGTTGAAAACCAGGTAGCTTCCCAGAATCTGGTCGCCGCGCAACAAATCGCACTGCATCAACGAACGCTGCTCCACGACGGCACGCCCCTGGGCAATCTTATCGAGCATGGGAAAGAGGGAAGAAAGCGGCACATCCGTAAGAAAGCCGAGCGAACCCAGGTTCACGCCGAGCAGCGGCACGTCGATGGGGGCGGTAGCTCGGGCCGCGGAGAGCAAAGTTCCGTCGCCGCCCAGTACGACAACGAGATCCAAGGGCCGGGAGGACATTTCTGAGCGCGGTACTTCCTCTTCGCCGCTGGAATATTTAGCGGTCTCCGGATCCACGATGACGCGGTAGCCATGGGCATGAAGCCATTCCAGCAGCTTGGGCACCGTTTCAGTTACCTCGTGCCGAGCCGGACGAGAAATAATAGCCGCGACCTTCGATTCGGAGGATGAGGGCGAGATTGCCATGATCAAAGAGAGATTGTACAGAATCCGGCTGAAAAATCTTTACCCGGTTCTCCGGAAGCATGCAGAGAACTAGAAAACTCCGAGGACCAGAAATTCGCGGTTCCCTTCCGCGCCAAGTATGGGCGAATCGATTACCTCGAATTCAGAACAGCCGAGTTGCTGCAGAGACGTTTTAACTTTCTCGACGGATGCGAGTTGAGCAGCCTCGTGACGCACAATACCTCCCTTGCCGACAAACTCCCTTCCGGCCTCGAATTGAGGCTTTACGAGAACGATCAATCGTCTGCCTCGACGTTCCTCTACGGGCGTCGGAAAGGCCGCGCTCACAAGCGGAGGCAGGACCAAGGTCGCGGAGATGAACGCTACATCGACCACTATCAGGTCGACCGGTTCGCCGATCATCTTTTTCGTCAGATAGCGGGCGTTGGTCTTTTCCAGAAGTCGAACGCGAGGGTCTTGACGGAGTTTGAAATCCATCTGGCCGTAGCCGGTATCGACGGCGATTACGCGGCTGGCCCCGTGTTGCAGCAGACAATCGGTAAACCCACCGGTCGAGGCGCCAACATCGAGGCAAACCTTGCCGTTGACGTCCAGGTTCCAATGTTCCACAGCGTGCTCAAGTTTGAGGCCGCCGCGGCTGACATACTTCAGATCCTCGCCGAGCAGACGCACCGAAACGTCGTCTACAACTTGTGTGCCGGCTTTGTCGATCTTCTGCTCGTTGACCAATACTTTCCCGGCGATAATTAAAGCCTGCGCGCGTTCTCGAGAGGCGACAAGTCCGCGGTCGACCAGAAGTTTGTCAAGTCTCAGTTTCACATTCGCACCGTTTGGGAAATGACAAACAGCGTGGCATGGCCTTGTAGTTCTAACCCGAAAGTGCCAGCACTCGCCCCGGTGCAAAATGCTGAACCGTCACTTGCTGAATCACTTACAAAGATACATCTGCGCTTTTCCACAGTATTTTCCACGGTTGTGTTGAAAACTTTTTGTCTAACTTCACTCTGAAAAAATAAGAGCCGCCCAGAAGGGCGGCTCTGCGACTCTCGCGGGCCAATCAGCCAGCCACTTCCTCCAGCAGCTTTTGATCGATGTCAAAGTTGGAGTGTACGTTCTGCACGTCGTCGTGCTCCTCAAGCGCCTCCATGAGACGGATCATGGTGTTGGCTGCCTGACCTTCGAGCTTGATGTAATTCTGAGGGATCATTGCGACGCTGGAAGATGCGGGCTCAATCCCCGCTTTCTTCACGGCTTCGAGCACTGTCTCAAAGGCCGAGGGCTCGGTCAGGATTTCCCAATTCTCGCCATCATCATTCAGGTCTTCGCCGCCCGCTTCGAGGACGATGTTCATCAGGTCGTCTTCCTTCGCTGCACTCTTGGGAATAATAATGTCACCCTTCTTATGGAACATCCAGGAGACGGCACCAGCTTCCGCCATGTTGCCACCGTTCTTTCCAAAGACGTGGCGGATTTCACTCACCGTGCGATTGCGATTGTCGGTATTGATATCGAGCAAGATTGCCACGCCGCCCGGACCGTAGCCCTCCAGGGAAAACTCTTCATAAGTAGCGCCGGGCAGTTCCCCGGTGCCACGCTGAATCGCCCGTTTGATGTTATCGGCGGGCATATTTTCCGATTTAGCAGCGAGGATAGCACCGCGGAGGCGGGGATTGGAATCAGGATCGCCCCCACCATTCTTCGCAGCAATGCTGATTTCCTTGATGAGACGGGTAAAAATCTTGCCGCGCTTGGCGTCGAGCGCGCCCTTCTTGTGCTTGATTGTGGCCCATTTTGAATGGCCAGACATGGCTAGACCTCGTGTTTAATAATCTGAATTGGCGCGGGATTCGCCCGTAGAGGGAATCACAGGCTGCCTCGATAAATTCTGCAGGCGAACCGCAATTATAGCACGACCTCAGGCTCGTGGTTCGCGGACTGCTCTGATGATAAACGCGCAGAGCCGCCCAGAGCAAGCTTTTGAGCGACAGCGTAAAGAACTCTGGCTTAATTCCATGATTGACGGCGACGGGCATGCACCCTAACATGCCAGCGGAGGCGGGTTTCGAGCATGAATGGCCGGGTTATAGGGCACTACCGGATCGTCGAGAAGATCGGGGCCGGAGCCATGGGAGAGGTTTTCCGGGCGCGGGACGAACGGCTGGGGCGCGACGTAGCTCTCAAGCTCATACGCCCAGCCTCCAGTACGAACCCCGATCATGTACGACGCTTTGAACTCGAAGCACGCGCTGCGGCGGCGCTCAATCATCCCAACATCGTCGCCGTTTATGACGTCGGTCTCGACGACGGATCTCCTTACATCGTTTGTGAATTGCTGGAAGGCAAAACCCTGCGCACGCGAATCGCCGCTGGAGGATTGCCGGTCCGACAGGCGCTCGACTATTCGTTGCAGATTGTGCAAGGTCTGATTGCCGCTCATGATCGCCGCATCATTCATCGCGACCTGAAGCCCGAAAATCTATTTGTGATTACCGATGGCCGGGTCAAAATCCTCGACTTCGGAGTGGCCAAGTTGCAATCGACGGCGGAGGAATCCGATCGAACCGTAGAGGAACTCACTACCATAACCAAGAGCGGTTCGGTAGTCGGTACCGTCGCATACATGGCTCCAGAACAGCTGCGCGGCAAGACGGTAGATCATCGCAGCGATATCTTCAGCTTTGGCGCAATTCTTTACGAGATGCTGGCCGGCCGCCGCGCCTTTCGCGGCGAAACCGAAGTAGACACCATTACTGCCATCCTGCGAGAGGATCCTCCCCAGATCGGGCTGGAGCGATCGGGGATCCCGGTACCGTTCGAGCAGATCGTGCGGCATTGCCTGGAGAAAGAGCCCGAAAACCGCTTTCAATCGGCTCGCGATCTGGCATTCGCGTTGGAAACGCTGGCGGCGGGCTCCGGCGGACGAGCAAACCTCAAAGGCCCCCCTAAGTTGAAAGCGAAGTTGCTTCCCTGGGCAGTCGCGGCAGTGCTTCTCGTTGCAACGCTTTGGCTCGCGGCTCGACAAGCGCGCCAGGTTAGTTCATCTCCCATGTATCGGCGCCTGACCTTTGATGAAGGAACACTTTACTCGGCCCGGTTTACGCCCGACTATCGATCTGTGGTCTACGGCGCCGCCTGGAACGGCAAACCCCTGCAACTCTTCTCCACCATCGCCGATTCCCTTCTCAGTCAACCTCTCAACCTCGCAGATGCGAACCTGCTGGCCATTTCCAAATCCGGCGAGTTGGCGCTGGTGCTTCATGGCGCCCACATGGCTCACCTTGAAATTGAACAAGGCACGCTGGCCCGTGCCCCTCTCGCCGGCGGCTCTCCCCGCGAACTTCTGGAAGATGTCCGCTGGGCCGACTGGGGGCCTAATGGGGAGTTGGCGGTCGTCCACCACGCGCAAGGTCGCGACCGCATTGAGTATCCACTGGGCCACGTCCTGTACCAGAGCAACGGCTGGATCAGTCATCTCCGCCTTTCTCCCCGAGCCGACAAGATCGCCTACATAAACCATCGGTCGTTGTGGGATGATCGCGGATTAATTTGCCTCATGGATCTGGCCGGGCACGTCGTCACTCTCTCTGACGAATTTGACTCCGCCGATGGGCTGGCCTGGAACTCCGACGGGAAGGAAATTTGGTTTACGGCCGCTGCAAACGGCTATACGCGCGCCCTGCTCGCCGTATCTGTAGATGGTTCGGCCAAAACTCGAACCGTTCTCAAAATTCCGGCGGGAATGACCTTGCAGGACTCAGCACCCGACGGCCGAGTGCTGGTCAGCCGGGATGCCGAACGTCTCGCCATGGCCACTTCCTCCCGCAATGGCGAGGCGGTAAACATTTCATGGCATGACTGGGATGTTGCCAAGGATATCTCGAGCGACCGGCAATCCGTGCTGTTCGAGGACGCCAGTGAGGCCGCGCCCGCCGGCTATTCCGTGGCCATCCGCAAGATCGATGGAACTCCACCCATACAACTCGGCGAGGGGAGCGCTGGCGGCCTTTCCCCGGACGGCAAATGGGCCATCTCAATTCTCGTTGGCAGCCCCGGCCGGGTCACTCTCTACCCGATTGGCCCTGGCCAGCCCCGCACCATTCCAATCACTGGACTGGAACGCATCCACAACGGCATTTCGCACTTCCTGGCCGATGGCAAACGAATCACCATCAATGGCAACGAACCGGATCATGCGGTGCGCTGCTACTTCGTCGATCTGGATACCGGAAAGCTGACGCCAGTCACGCCCGAAGGAGTTACCGGTGGCTTGGTTTCACCGGACGGCCAATCCGTTATTGGCAGTAACGGTCTGACAGCCGCAGTGTATTCCGTCGGGAAGGGTTCGGCGCGCCCCATCCCCGGCCTCGAATCGGGCTTCATTCCTCTCCAGTGGTCGGAGGATGTCTCTGCCGTCTATGGATATCGACCCGGCCAGGTTCCGACCAAGGTTTATAAGGTCAACCTGGTCACGGGGGGAAAAACCTTCATCCAGGACTTGCAGCCGAAAACCGCTGTGGGCGTCGTTTCCATCGCTCCCGTAGTGCTAAGTCGCGATGCTTCCCGTTTCGCCTACAGCTACTATCAGGTTTCCTCCGTTCTGTATGTGATCTCCGGATTGCACTGAGTTCTGGCGTTCGCTAATCGAGGGATCCCGAAAAATCCGACGGAACGTAGTGGAAGAAAATGGAAGTGGATGTATATTCTTTGCCGAGCATCTCCCGGTAGTGCGGCACCTTGGTCCCGCGATATACCAAGCCATCGCCGAGAGCCTGATAGACCGTTACCACGCCCCTAGAAGTGTCAAGACGAACCGGCCACGAAGTTGCCAGCTCCGGTTCGGGAGAAAAATCCAGGCACAAGGTTACGCTGAACTCGCATTGCTCGCGGTCCGTATGCTTTTTCAGTTCGGCACCGCCCAAGTAAGACGCCAAATAAACGTACGAAGGCTTGACCGGCTCTCCGACAATGGCGCTCACGGCATTCGTGATCTGGTGATGGAAGTAGCGAGCGACGGGCTCATTGTGGGCTACGTAGCGCCGGGTACTCTGATCATCTCCCAGGCGAATCACTCCCCGCCGTATCGCATACCGGTAGTAGCGTCGGAGAGCAGCAAGATTAAAGGGATGAATCAAGTCGCCGAGAGGAACATAGCCTTGTTCTCGAAACGCCCGCGCACGGACTTTGACAACTTCAGACCACTCTGCAAGACGTCGCTCTCTATCATCCATCGGGCCCAAGATGCCAGTTTGCGCTAACAATAGCCGCACTCCGCGCGGAAGGGAGGGTGCGGGCTCTCCACAGCGGAGTCGCCAGACCGTCTGCTCAAGACGCGGTCCCAGCCAGAAGGGATGCAGCGCAGCAGTCGCAGAGTCACGCACCCAGGCCATCGTGCACCGCAAGTTAAAGCCATCGAGCAGGTCCCGACGTGCTTGCAGCTCCTCCGGAACTTCCCCAGCCGGCAGGATCGAGCATTGAGGGCTGAGGAACAACTCCTGATCCATCTCATCCTCTGAAGGCTCCCGATTAAGAAACCACTGCGGAACCAGATGCAAAGGTAACGCGTCCAGCACGCAATGGAATTGATGTGGTGGCAACATCGCGGTCTGTCGCTGCCGCGATGCTGCCCCCATGAGGCTAGCAATCCAATCAAGCCACGCCGTGTTTCTTACCGATGCAGCCATCCGTTCACCGTGAAACGACTGTCCGCGAAAGCCCGCGACCGGCACTGCACGGGAGTGATTTCGTGTAATGTTGAGCACGGGAAGAATACGATTTGGTTTTGCTGTGGCACGATTGTCTGGTAGCCGAGCCGTTGATCTCCACTCTTCCGCGAATCGTGAAGCCGCAGTTCTCCGCCTTCGAACTGGTTCGGTTCGCAATGGAAAAAGTAGACGAACGTCATCTGCCGGGATCCAATTACGTCTTGGGCATTATCGGCATGCAGGTGGAAAAAGTCTCCGTCATTGCTCGCCGTGATCTGCACCTCGGCCCGAGTAATCGGAAATTCTTCCATCCCGAGTTGCTCCAGGACGCTGGGCAGTACTCCCTGAACTCGATCGAGGATGATCCGCTCATGCGGTCCTAATTCCATCAAAACGCGCGAGCGCCGGTGGCTGTAGTCCATGACTCCCGGTTCACCGCTGGGCGAAATCACTTCGCTGTTCCTGAACTCCGCCTCATGCTGCAGCGTATGGCGAACCAGTTCCTCCAGTTCTTGGGGGGCCAAGAACTCATCCAGAACGACGCACTCTGCGGTTGCCGGCGCATCCATGACAGCAACGGTCTCGCTCAAGGTGGACTGACCTTTTTGTACCTCTCGCTTTGTGGCTACGTCGTGCTGCCGGAAGCTGATACTGGGTGGTTGCGGTCCGCTGGGAGGTTTCTGAGGCGGTTTGGGAACGGCATGGGGTCCCGGTCCGGATGGCGGTTGCGGTCCGGTGCTAGGCGGCTGCGGGCCACCAAACACCTTTGAGTTGCTCTCCTCCGCTACCGCCCCGACAAGGCCGCGCGCCACCATCTGTTCCACAATGCTGCTCCCCAATAACGTAAAAGCTCGTTGAGCCACCGTCTCACCCACGGACCGCGCTATAGCTGCGCTAACAGCCGATTGAGTTTCTGGATTGCTGGATGCGCCCCTTGCATTTTGCAGGAGGCTCATCAGCAATTCCCGCTCGCGCGGGGTCAGGATGCGATCGTCCTGCATCAGGGTTTCGGAGAACGCGTCAAGTATCTGTTTCGTCGTCATAAAAACACACTCCTCCCTTCGGTTCCGAGAACCTTTTCAAGTTCCATTGGGGCGAAAGGGGAAGTACCTTCGCGGAGACAGTAACAGGAAAATAAACGATTATCAAACGGAATCTATTGAAAGCAAATGATACAAGGCAAGAATTTTCCGGCCAATGCGGAACTTTATCTGACGACCAACGCACCCACCATCGACTGGAATATTTTCATTCCATCGGTACCGCCGAGTTCCGGTTCAGCGGATCGCTCAGGGTGAGGCATCATTCCGAGGACGTTGGCACCAGCGCTGCAGATGCCTGCGATGTTGTCGAGAGAGCCGTTGGGATTCGCCATGGCAGAAATCTCGCCTTCAGTAGCGGAGTAGCGAAACACAATGCGGTTGTCGCGGCGCAATTCGTCCAGCGTTTCGCCATCGCAGAAGTAGTTTCCTTCCATGTGGCCAATCGGAATGGTTAATACTTCTCCCTGCGAGCAGGCGGTGGTGAATGGAGTCGCGGTATTTTCCACTCGCACCTGCACTGGTTTGCAAACGTACTTCAAGCCGATGTTCCGCATGAGGGCTCCGGGTAAGAGTCCCGATTCGCACAGGATCTGAAAGCCGTTGCAGATTCCCAGCACGAGGCCTCCACCGTTGGCAAATCGACGCACCGATTCCATCACTGGAGAGAACTTTGCAATCGCCCCGGTCCGCAGATAATCTCCATAAGCAAATCCACCAGGAACGATGATGGCATCGCAGTTTTCCAGATCATGCGACTCATGCCAAAGAAAAGTTACCGGCTGTTTGGCGACCTGCTGGATGGTCCAATAGGCATCGTGGTCACAGTTCGACCCGGGAAAGATGATCACTCCAAATTTCATCTTCAGTTCCTTGATGATGGATTTGTGGTCAGTTTAGCACGCGTGGTTGGCATGGCTGTGCCGGTGATGGTTCGCAGTCTAATTAATGAACGGCAATATCCGGACTGGATGACGACGAAGTCGAAGGCAAGCTTTGCGGGACCGTCGCGGCGGGTACAGGTGGAAGCTGGGCTGAAGCCGGGTCGGGTTGCATTTCCTCTGGCGGAGCCGGCGGCGGAACTCCCTTTGCCCTCACTATTGCCCAGTGCCATTCCTGGTCGGGAAAGAGGGCAAAGTTGAGTTGGGTTCGAAAGATGGCAGTCGCAGAAGGTGCGGCCGATCCCTTCACTTTCAAGAGCAAAGTAACGTCCGGTTGCTTCTGGTCAGGGTCTTGCACGGGATGCGATGAAGCATCAGCCACAGCTGGCACAATTCTCGCCTGGCCGTAATAGGAAGCCGCATCGCCGGGTTCGGGGCGCCTTATGATGGTGAGGCCAATCACCACTTCCCGCAGTTGCCATGACGATCCGTTGTGCACCGACACCTGCAACGAATCTCCGTCGATCGTGGCCGGCCCTTCCAGTTTCGCCAGTTCGCTGCGTGGCAGTTCGTCCAACAACGTGGGATCGGAGAGTAAAGAACTGGTCTTCGCACTAAAACTAAGGCTGCAGCTCACGTCTGGCGAGGAGACACGGAAGTTCTTTCCACCTGGATCGAGTGAGAACAGCATGGTAGAGCCCGCCGCCCGGCGGCTTTCCGCGTCCTCCACGACCTTCGAGAAATTGTCGTTATCGATAACCACTTCAGAGGGAGGAATCTTTTTTCTTAAATTTCTAGCCACATCTCCCAGTGGAATATCGTTCGCATCGTCTTGCGCGCTAACGCACGACGGCAAGGTCGGTACGAGCATTCCCACCAACAACAGAGCTAGCCACAATCGCGTTGATATCAGTGTTCGCACCAGGGATCTCAAGGACGTAAACCACCACGCGATGCGTAAAAGCGCGGTAGTCTGGAACGGCGAGATCGCGGTGAATCACTGCGAACTCACACCATTCCTCCCACGATTGTAGTAATAGTGAAGGGCGAAAGAGAGATAGCCCGGGCAAACCTTGGTACTAGACCTTCCGGATAGGCCGGAAAGGCACAGACGGGAGAGATAATGGGCGCGCGCGCTGACGAAATGGAAGCGCAACGGGGCGCGCGCCCAAACCTTAGACCAAAACTCAACTTCTACAGAAGGCCCGACGAACGCAACCGAGTGACGGGATCAGCTATTGGTTGTCGACGAAATATCCAGCGTGCCACCGCGAATCCTACTGCTGCGTAACACAGATGCATGAACCTCATAAACACCCCCGAACACACCCGACTCAGCTGCCACACCCCAGGGGAGGATCAGCATCACTATCGGCAAAATAGCAGTCGGTCGTGAGGTGTACAAGGCACCTCGGTGCCACCGGCGTGGCACGGAAGTAATACGTCGGTCACCACTGAAACCACTGCTATTAATAGCTAATGAGCATCTACGTTTTCCGTGTACACGATGCGGCCGGCAGGGGGAACCACGACAGTGGAGAGACTATTTTCCGCCGTAAGCTTTTGAAAGGCGGCCAAATCCCTCCGCTGCAATTCATCCCATCGGCTCAGCAACTCTGCATTTTGGCGCTTCAGCTTCTCAAACTCAAGCTGTTCCGCCTCGGTGGGTGCGGCATCGGCGGTGCCCACATCCATGGCGAGGAATGCCAACTTGGTGTCGATCTGCGGCGGATAGGCGAGCGAATCTTCGTTCGCACTAATCGTCAGGTTGACGAATTGATCGCGCACCTCTACCAACTTCTTTTCGAGATCGTTGGCCGAGGATGCTATTGCTTTCGTACTGGCATTCTCCGGTAAGCGCCGCTTCAGGCCGGCCACCTGCGAACGCACATCCTGAATCTGGTTGACCGCGTCGTACACCCGGTTCAGACCTTCGTGAATCTGCGTCAGCAGGCTGAATTGCAATGCCAAGTCCGCGTCGCTCACCTTTACCCGTGGATCCAGCTTCACTTCCAGCGGGGCTACCTGAGTTATGCCCCCTACCGTCAGGCGCACTTGATACTGGCCAGGCACAGCCACTGGCCCTTTCGCTCCACCGTTGTATTCCCACAGGTAATATCCGGGGACGCGATGCGCTTCTTCATAGCGCAAATCCCAGACAAAGCGATTCAAGCCAGGCTCTAGCTTGATCTCCTTTTCCGGTTTCTTGTCGTCCGGGCCGAGCGGCTCGTCGGGTTCTTCCGTTTCGGCGCTCGAATATTTCCGGATTACTTTTCCCGAAGCGTCAAGAATCTCCAGTTTCGTTTCCGTTCCGGCTTTTGGCGCATCCTTCAGGTAGTAATAAATCACAGCCCCTACTGGCGGATTTTGCCCCGTCCGCTTTGAAGGATGATGTTCCCAGGATTCTCCCGATATCCCGGCCTGGATTCGGTAAGCCGGTCCCGGCGTGTAGAGATGGACATCCTGCTTGGCGACATCGTCGGTGAACTGACGCAAAGGACTGATGTCATCGAGAATCCAGAACGCGCGTCCGTGAGTCGCGACAACGAGATCGTTGTCCTTGACCACGAGATCGTGCACCGGAGTGGCCGGAAGATTCAATTTGAGCGGCCGCCATTCCGCTCCATCGCTAAACGAAACATAGATTCCGCCTTCTGTTCCAGCGTAAAGTAGCCCACGTTTTCTAGGGTCTTCACGGACAGCTCGTACGAAAGAACCCTCAGGGATTCCATTGACAAGCTTCGTCCATGTCTGACCGAAATCGTTCGTCTTATATATGTAAGGTCTCAGATCGTCGTTCTGATGCCGATCCACGGCGACATAGGCGCTGCCTGCATCGTACGGAGACGCTTCGATCTGGCTGATGCGGCTCCACTCTGGCAAATCCTTTGGGGTAATGTTCGTCCACGATTTTCCTTCGTCGCGCGTCAGTTGGATCAGACCGTCGTCGGTCCCCACCCACAACACACCTTTCGTGACCGGGGATTCGGCTACCGCAAAGATGGTGTCGTAGTATTCGGTTCCAGAATCGTCGAGTGTGATATCGCCGCCAGAAACAGTTTGTTTACTCTTGTCGTTTCGCGTCAGGTCTGGACTGATCGTCTGCCAGCGCACGCCAGCATCCGTGGTCTTAAACAAGCGCTCTCCAGCGTGATACAGAGTGTTGGGATCGTGCGGCGAAATCAGCACCGGAGCGGTCCACTGGAATCTGTGTTCCAGATTGGCAGCACCGTGAGCGTCGGAGAGTTCCGGTTGCTCGGTGATCGATTTCACCTGCCCGATGTGCCGATCATAACGTGTGAGGGTGCCCTGATAGTCGTCAGCGTAGACGATGTTGGGATCGAGTGGATACGGCGCGATGTAGCCAGCTTCGCCGCCACCCACGTCATACCAATCCGAACGGTCGATGGAGCCGTCATCGCTGCGGCTGGCAATGGCCACGGTTCCGCTGTCCTGCTGCGAACCGTAGACACGATAGGGCGTCGCATTGTCGGTAATCACGTGGTAGAACTGCGCCGTGGGTTGATTGTTTTCCAGCGTCCAGGTCTTGCCCCCATCCAGGGTCACAGTGACTCCGCCATCATTGGCCGCAATCATGCGCCGTGTATCTCTGGGGTCAATCCACAGCCCATGATTGTCGCCGTGCGGAACTCTTATCCGGTCAAACAGGTGACCGCCGTCGGTCGACTTGTACGTTTCAACATCCATGATGTAGACCACATTTTCATCTTTTGGATCGGCGATGATGTGCATGTAATACCAGGGACGTTGCCACAGGCTGTGGTTGGGATTGACGAAGTCCCACTCTTCCCCGCCATCGTCGGAGCGATAAAGACCGCCGTTGGGATCGTGCGCCTCGATCAGCGCGTAAACGCGGTCAGAATTGGCTGCGACCGCGATACCGATTCGCCCATAAGGCCCTTTCGGTAGCCCATGCTCTTCCAGCCGTTTCCAGGTCGTGCCACCATCGTTGGAGCGGTAGAGTCCGCTTCCGGGGCCGCCGTCAGTCATGCTCCAAGAGGTGCGGCGAGCCTGCCACAGCGCGGCAAACAAAATGTTGGAATTGTGAGGATCGAAGGCAACGTCGATGCCTCCAGTATTCTCATCCTTATAGAGAACCTTCTCCCAGGTCTTGCCGCCATCCGTGGTGCGGAAAATTCCCCGTTCGGCGTTCGGCCCGTAGGGATGACCAAGCGCCGCCACGAAAACGATGTCAGGATTATTGGGGTTGATGATGACTCTGCCGATGGAACGGCTGTCATGTAGACCAACGTTCTTCCATGTCTTGCCGCCATCAAGAGATTTATAGACTCCATCGCCCTGAGAAATATTTCCCCGAATGCAAGCCTCTCCCGTGCCCACATAAATGGTGTTGTGATCGGAATTAGCCACCGCCAAGCTGCCGATGGATCCAGTTCCCTCTTTATCGAAAACCGGGAACCAAGTCATCGCCCCGTCGGTCGATTTCCAGACACCGCCGCCGGTGGCTCCAAAATAATAAGTCGTGGGATCACCGGGAATTCCGGCTGCCGTCAGCGAGCGCCCGCCGCGGAAAGGACCGATCATGCGATACTTCATGCCTTTGAAAAGCTTATTTTCCGGATTGTTGGAATCGCTGGGCGCGGCATTGTTTCCCGGCTGGTTGACGGTCTCCGCCGGTTGCCTATCCTTGGCTGTTTTCGATTGACGCTCCGGCCTGGTTTGGGCAGGAGCTACCCCGCCCATCCCGAGCACGAATACGAGAATTATCGGCAACCAGACGACCGAAGTGTTTGCAAACTTACTCCCACAAAACGTGTTTTGACCAGCCATGTTCGGATAGCTCCCAGGAGAATGAACCGTGGTACAGATGGTTGTTATGGTAATGCCGCGCAAGCGTCGGTTGCAAAAGTCCCGCCTCGCACGGATTGGCAGCTCTCATTTTTTCGATAGCAATTTTCGAGCTGTCTCGATTTCCTTGCGCTTCTGCGCGTCGACTTCGGGATAGGAAAGATGAAGGTTTTCCAGCGTTTCAACGATCGCCGCCGAGACTACCAGATGGGTAAACCACTTATTGTCCGCAGGAACCACGTACCAAGGAGCATGTTTGCTCGCCGTATGCCGAATCATGTCTTCGTAAGCGTCCTGATAGCGGTCCCAATAATCGCGCTCGTGAATATCCGCTTCGGAGAACTTCCAGTGTTTCTCAGGTTCATCCAGCCGCGCCAGAAATCTTTTCTTTTGCTCTTTTTTGGAAAGATGAAGAAAGAACTTGCGGATGACCGTGCCGTTCCGCGCCATGTGCCTCTCGAAGCTGTGAATATCTTCGAAACGTTCCGTCCAAATATCTTTTGTCACCAGGGACGGAGGAAGCTTCTCGCCTGCCAGAACCGGAGGATGCACTCGCACCACCAGCACCTCTTCATAGTAAGAGCGGTTGAAAATCCCGATGTGCCCGCGCTCCGGCAGATGTTCATTGCTGCGCCACAGGAAGTCATGCTGCAGTTCGGTATCGGATGGCGTCTTGAACGAAGTAACCTGGCAGCCTTCGGGATTCACTCCAGACATCACATGCTTGATGGTTCCATCTTTGCCCGCAGCATCCATCGCCTGAAAGATCAGCAACACCGCCCAGCGATCCTGCGCGTAGAGCTTGGCCTGCAAGTCCTCCATGCGAGCAACGTCCTTCTGCAATTGCTCTTTGGCCTGTTCTTGGGAGCGGATGTGGCCAGTCTCGGAGGGGTCGCAGTCTTTCAGCCTGAAATGTTTGCCGTCCTCAATGCGGTAGGATTTTGCCAGTTTGGAGATTTTCATTCCTTGCTCGGAGAACCCATGTAGAAAGTTTACACTGCGGCAAGGACGCGCAGATCGTCCGGAAAGAACTCAAAGTTCAGGCGACGACCGGTTTCTCGGTAACAACAGGAAGTCCGGCTTGCTGCCATGCGTCGAAGCCGCCCACCACATTCATCAGGTTCTGAAATCCAGCTCGCTGCAGCAAACTGCATGCAATCATGCTGCGATATCCGCCCTTGCAGTGCACAGCGATAGGGATGTTACGATCAATTTCTGGCGGCGCAACTTTGAAATTATCCAGCGGCCACCACGAAGCGCCTTCGATGTGACCGGACTCCCACTCCGGCTCGCGGCGGACATCCAGTATCTGCAAACCTCCATTTCGCAACCGCTCGCCCAGAGCTTCCGCACTAATCTGAGGAAGCGTGGACAATGCCAGTCCAGCGGTGCGCCACGCTGCGACGCCGCCTCCCAGGTAGCCTTTCACAGCTTCCAGACCGATGCGCGCCAATCGGATTCGGGCCTCTGACACGGCCTCGTCTGAGTCCGCAATCAGCACCGGCCGCGCGTCCAAGCCCAGCAGGGCGCCAGTCCACGAGGCAAACTGTCCCGACAATGCGATGTTCACCGATCCAGGCACGTGCCCTGCGGCAAACTGTTCGCCCGGACGCACGTCGAGGGCAATTCCGCCCTCCCCCATCAATGTTTCTAATTCCACTGGTCCCAGTGCTGATAAAGGCGGGAGTTCCGACAAGGCCGGCGCTCCGGCACGATTGATTTCCGCGTCCTGCAAGAAATAGGCGGGACGAGACGGCAGGTTGCTGGTCAACTGCTTGACGAACTCTTCCCTGCTCTTGATCTGGAGCGCATAATTTGTCAGCCGCTCCGTGCCGATGGTGGAAACCCGCTCGGCGCGCATGTTTCGCCCGCACAACGAGCCCGCACCGTGCGCCGGATAAACCAGAACACTGTCGGTCAGCTTGAGAACCTTGTTGTGCAGACTGTCATATAGCATTCCAGCCAATTGCGCGGGGCTGTAACGCTTGGAAAGATCGGGACGTCCTACGTCTCCGAGAAACAGAGTATCGCCGGTCAGAACCGCCCACGGCTCGGCGGATTTTTCTTCATCTGTTAGCACCAGGCAGATGCTCTCTGGCGTATGTCCTGGCGTTTCGAGAGCTGTGACCGAGATTCGTCCAACTTGCAAATGGAATCCGTCCCGCACCGGAACGTGAGGAAACTCGGCCTCCGCCTGCGCTCCGATATAGATCTTCGCGCCGGTTCGGGTGGCCAACTCTTGGTGACCGGAAACGAAATCGGCATGGAGGTGGGTCTCGAAAATGTGTTTGATCGATACCTGATTCGCTTCAGCGGCCTGCAGATAAATCTCCACATCACGTTGCGGATCGACCACTACCGCCTCACCCTCTGATGCCAGCATGTAAGACGCGTGTGCCAGACAGCCCAGATAAAACTGTTCGAAGCGCATCGCTCACCTCTGTGGCAGCTGCCCGATCACTCTACCTCGGAAGATTTTGTCACAGGACCGCTGGCCGATATTCATCCTAAAGCGGATGGAAAGTCAATTGAATCTTTAAGTAGTTCGCAGCCGGATCCCGCGCATGATTGGGGAGATACGGGCAATAATGAAAGTGGAGTTTCATCGTGGAAATGAAACTCCGCATCTTCAAATGTGTTCAGAAATGTGCAGAGAATCAGCCTTCCATCGTGGAAACGTCGCCCGCATCAAGTCCCGCTTCTTTCGCTTTCAGAAAGCGTCGAAGGATCTTGCCTGATCTAGTTTTTGGCAAAGATGCCACGAATTCCAGCGACGATGGAGTGGCGATAGGACCAAGCTCTCTGCGCACGTGTTCGATCAGCGCGGCGGCCAGCGCTTCGGAAGCCACATGATCGCTACGAACCTGCACGAACACTTTGATTGTCTCTCCCTTCATAGCGTCGGGCACGCCGATAGCAGCAGCCTCCGCCACGGCAGGATGCGACACCAGAGCACTTTCCACCTCGGCGGTGCCGATGCGGTGTCCAGCAACATTGAGCACGTCATCGTAGCGGCCCAGCACGGCGATGTATCCGTCTTTATCTTTCATAGCAACATCGCCCGTCACATAGCAACCCGGGATGACTTGCCAATCGCGCTCATAGCGCGCCGGATCGCGCCACACCGTACGCAGCATGTGTGGGAACGGCCGCTTGAGAACCAAGCGCCCTCCAACTCCCGCTAGCGCTGGCTTCCCACTCTCATCCAGCACATCTGCCTCGGCTCCGGGCAGGGCCACACCAACTTTTCCCGGACGCATGGCCATCGACGGCGGCGTGCCTAGCGTCGGCCCGCCCAATTCCGTTTGCCACCAATTGTCGATGACGTATCCCCACTTCCCGTCTCCGGCCAGATGCGTCTGCGCCCAGCGCCAGGCCTCGGGATTCAGCGGCTCCCCTGCGCACGCGATCACGCGCAAACTGGTCAGGTCATGAGCGGCCGGATAACTTTCGCCGTAGCGCATGAACATCCTGAGAGCCGTGGGCGCAGTGAACATCTTGGTCACACCGTATCGCTCCACGATTTCCCACGCGATCCCCGGATTCGGATAATCGATGGCTCCTTCGCGGAACAACGTAGTCACACCCGCGCACAGCGGCGCATAGACGATATAAGAGTGGCCGACCACCCAGCCGATATCCGACGTGCACCAGAAGATATCGCGGTCGCCGACATCGTAATAGCTCTCCAGATGATAAGTCGTACCCACCATGTAACCACCATGCACGTGAACTACACCTTTGGGCTTGCCGGTGGAACCGGAGGTATAAAGGAGGAAGAGCGGATCTTCCGCTTCCATTTCCTCAGCAGGACAGTCCGGAGAAAACTTCAGCAATTCGTTGAAGTCGATTTCGCGAGGAGCAGAAAGTTCAACCCCAGAGCGCGAATATACGACCACCTTCTCGACAAACTCCAACTTATCGACAGCTTCATCGACGATGGCTTTGAGCGCCACCGTCTTCCCCCGCCGGAATCCAACATCGCCGACAATCACTACCTTCGCCTGTGCGTCGACAATCCGGTCTTGCAAGGCGGTGTGCCCTAAGCCTGCGTAGACCACCGAATGGATAGCGCCGATCCTAGCGCATGCCAGCATGGCGACCGCGCCTTCGATCGTCAAGGGCATGTAAATCACCACGCGGTCCCCTTTCACAACACCCAGCGATTTCAGGCCGTTGGCGAAGCGGCATACCATGCGGTGCAATTGACCATAAGTGACGATGCGTTCGCTGCCGTCTTCCCCAAGCCAAATGAAGGCTGCACGATTGCGCCGGTCTGAATTCGCATGCCGGTCGAGCGCATTGATCGTGATGTTGGTCTTGCCGCCGGTGAACCACTTATGATGCACACCATCCCACTCCAACACGCGGTTCCACTTGCAGAACCACTCAAATCGGCTGGCGTAGTCAGCCCAAAATACTTCGGGATATTTCTGCGCTCGAGCACACTCTCCCAGCCAATTCTTCTGGATGACGTTCCGCGCCACAATACTCGGCGCGGCATATTCCTTGTCCAAGGCTAGAAGGTTGGAGATATTTTCTGGCTTTTCGACGCTTAGAACGCTCATGCGGACCTCCCGAGAGGGTGCGATCGCTTGCAGACTGGCGTGGATTCTGCTCCGCAGATCAAGCCATCGCAGTGACGGAAATCACAACACGGTGTGTCTTCAAACCGCTCTCGGAACAAACAGCCGCTTCAGGCAATACGCAAAAAAAAGCTCCCAATTCGGGACCTATGATGTGCCAAATCACTAACACTAGTGATCGGCATCACAGCGGCACTTGACGTTCCACAGTACGGTTTCGCTCCATGTCTCGGCGCAGAGTTTCAGCCGGAACCAGGAGCCACCGTCCATGTCGACGATGAAACGATTTTTCTCAAGCCTGCTCGTGCTCGCCATCACAGCTACGCCTGTCATGGCTGGAAACGATAACGCCAAAACGGCAAGTGCGAATACAACCGCTATAGCGAACACAGCCGCCGCAGAAGCCGCCCCGGCTGCGGTAACCCCAAGCCTGACTCCAACCGCGGGCGACGCCAACGTCACCGCCTTGCTCGGCGTGCTGGTGATGAAAGGTGTTCTGGCGCCGAGCGAAGCGAATGCCATCCGCAATGCCGCGCCGGATGCGGAGTTCCAGCTTCTCGTAGAGGTGCTCAGCCGCAAAGGCGTATTGAACGCGGCGGACTTGTCTGCGGCGACGGCCGCTCCAGCCGCGCAACCTGCAGCTGCGGCGGAGCAAGCTGAAGCGCCAGCGGCAACTCCGGTTGCAGTTCGGGAAACCGTCTCGGCAGCTCTCGCAAGTCCGGAGGCCTCGCCGCAGCAGCCCCAAACCAAGCCGCAGACACCTATCCCGTCGCGGGTAGCGGGCGAGCTGCCGCCTCCCATACCTGGAGTGGTAGGGGCGGTGATTCCGGTCCGCGTGTTCCCGATCGACGCCCCCAAGACCGGCGGCCTAGCTGGAATAAAAGCGGGACCGATCACGCTCGCACCTTACGGCTTTATAAAAGCAACAGTTGTCCATGACAGCAGCGACCCGGATGGCGATGACTTTCCGTTTCCCGGCATATGGCTGAATTCCGGGAATATTTTGAGCACAGGCCCTACACAGGATCCCGAGGTTCACATCAAGGCGCGGTCCACGCGCTTTGGGCTCAACGTGGAATGGCCCGACATGTCGAAGAACCTGACGCTGACCGGCAAGATAGAAGGGGACTTCGAAGGCAATTTCAGCGAAGTCGACAACCGCGACGTATCGTCGATCCGTAGCAATATGCCGCAACTCCGTTTGGCATTCGTCCGGCTGGATTACCACGCAAGCGACGCCTTTGACGTTTTCTTTATCGGTGGACAGGACTGGACGCTTTTCGGGTCCGGCGCACTGGAAAATATAGTAGAAACCACATTCAACGGCGCGTACTGGGGCAACGTCTGGGAGCGTTCTCCGCAGCTGCGGGGAGGCTTCATCTGGACCCTGGATAAGAAACACCACGTCAACTTCGAGCCGCAATTTGGGATCATGATGCCGAGCACGGGTCAGATCTTAAAGCTCGGCTCGCTAGGTCTTGCTGGCCAGCTCGGGCAAGGGGAACGCGAGGGTGCCGACTCAGACCGTCCCGAACAGGAAGGCAGAGTGGCCTTGAGTTACCAACTCGACAATGCCAAGGGTGTGGCCCCGGCGCAAATATCACTCTCGGGATTCCATTCCAGGCGCACATCCATCGCTTACAATTTGTCCGCGGTCGGTTCGTCCGCAGCGTACGGGACTCTGTGTGCGACAACCAACTATTGCGGTACCTTCCCGAATGGCTTTGAGGCCTCCAGCAATCAGTGGGGAGAGCAAATCGTGGCGCAAATACCAACCCGCTGGTTTACCGTGGTAGCGAGCGGCTATCAAGGAGCCGACTTGCGCTTTTACTTCGGCGGCCAGATCAACAGTTTCGCCACCGATGTGAGTGGGATAACTGGCATACAGGGACCGTTCCCTACTCTCGATGGAGGTCCGCTCGCTGCAGCCGGTGGCGCCGTACTAGGTTGCTCGGGCGCGTTTACGCCCTCCGGGGGACCGGCAGTGAACGGGATCACTCCTGGAACCTGTGGGGGCACGGTTGTGGTCGCTAAGCAGCGGCCCATCCGGGCGTTTGGTGGGTTCGTCCAGCTCGGCTTGCCGCTTTCCCGCTGGTTCAATGCCGACCCGAAAGGCCACAACGCGGGCTGGCAGCTTCTGTTCACCATGGGCAAGGATCAGGTAAATGATCGCGACCTGAATCACCCTGGCTTTGTTGCTGCCTACAACGGTGGTGGCACTGCCCCATTGCCTCTTTTGATGGGCAAGACGGCGATTGGAACCCTGTACTACAAATTCAATAACTGGTGCCAGTTCGCCTTCGAGCAGTCGGTCTACGCCACCCGTGGTTTGGACCACGCCCCCATATACAGGATTGCTGGAACTCCATCCAACGAATGGCAAGATCACCGTACCGAATTCGGACCGATCTTTACGTTCTAAGGCCGGGCGATCGAGGGGACGGGCTTTAGTTGGGCGAATCGCCCGCTAGAGGCCGTCCTGGTAAAACGTTTGTTTGCCGAAGAAACCTGCTTGTGCTGGGCGCGCCGAGGGATCACAATGTAGCGCATCTGTGATCCTGGGCTTGCAGAAATCTCTTTTGCAAAGCCGGGAAGCAACGTCGGCATCCGCCGTTTTTAAGGGAGTTGGTTTGAGGAGTTGGTCTGATGAATATGCGTAAAATACTGGCACTGCAGGCAGGACTTCTGTCGGTGGCCATGCTAGCCAACGCCGCGACCAAAGAAACGATGCGGATCAAGGTCCTCGATTCGGAAACTCGAGCGTCGACCCCTGACAATAACGGCGTCCCGCAGAATTGTGACCAACTTACTTACGACGCATATTGCCGTTCCACTTCGACCGTGCCCCTGGTGAGCACCTTGCTGGTGCAGGAGGGCAACGAACCGCCGTTCTTAATCAGTTGCACCATCACTTCAAAATATTCCCGGTGCGCACCGTTGCCCAAGGGCGAAAGTTTCGACGCCAAGAGAGAAAAACACGGCATTACTGTGTTCTACGTGGATGACAAAGGCAAAGAGCGAAGGCAGTTGTACGCGGTGGTAGATGCGGGCGGAAAAGCTGGTCCGCCGGCGGCTGCGGCTGCAGTTGCGGCGCAGCCGGTCGCGGCCTCAGTTTCGCCGCAGCAGAGTTCTCCTGCGCCGGCGCCAGCGGCACCCACGCCGGCTCCGTTGGTTGGCCCCGTGCAGACAGTGCCTCTGGAGAAGGCGGCGAAAGTAAAGTGCAATTTCAGCTCGACGCCCCCGGGAGCGGAAATCACACTTGACGGAAAGTACGTGGGCAGCACGCCATCGGAAATTCCCCTTAGCACGGGGACGCATGTCGTCATTTTTTCCATGCCGGGGTTTGCCGAATGGAGACGGGATCTTACGGTAGAGGCGGGATCAGTAGTGAATGTGACGGCCAGCTTGCAGAAAGCGCAACCGTGAATTGGATGGCGGCCACAGGACCAATTTGAACTTCTACCTGAGGTTGAGCGTCGGTATGATAGCGCGCGAAAGTTGTGGTCCGTTCGATAAGGCAGTACGCACGTGCCGTGCGGGAGTCGCGATGGCTGTGAAGAAAGAACGGCTTCCGGTTCTCATTTCCCTCTCTGTAAAGGAGAAAAACTGTGGCTAACATGAATGTTGAATCCAATTCCGACGCACCGGGCATCAGCCGTTGGTGGCGTGTGGTCGGCGGCGTGTCTATGAACCTGGCGCTGGGCTCGCTATACGCCTGGAGTGTGTTCGTGGCTCCGTTAGAGAAAGAGTTCAAATGGAAACGCGCCGAGACCTCGATGGTATTCACCATCGCCGTGGTGGTGTTCGCGCTAACCTTCATAGTTGCTGGACGGCTGCAGGATAAACTTGGGCCTTTCAAGATCTCCCTGGTTGGCGCCGTTCTGGTGAGCCTCGGCTTTTTCTTCTGCTCTTATGCCGACAGCTTGTCCAGGTTTTTCATCTTCTTCGGTGTCTTGGGGGGACTGGGCAACGGTTTTGGCTACGCGACCCCGATTCCTGTCATGTCCAAGTGGTTCCCAGATAAACGCGGACTGGCGGTCGGGCTGGCAGTAGGCGGATACGGCGGCGGCTCTGCCATCTTTGGCCCGCTGGCCGCCAGCTACTTAATCCCGCACTTTGGCTGGCGCGCCACTTTCCAGGTTCTGGGCGTGATCTTCTTTGCTATGACCGCGTTTGGCGCGTTCCTATTGAAGAACCCGCCGGCTGGCTACAAGCCGGCTGGCTGGACGCCCGCACCGGCATCCAAGGTTGTGGCAACCACCTATGACTTTACCCCTGGCGAGGTGCTGCAAACGCCTTCGTTCTACTTGCTGTGGGTAGGGTATGCCTGTGGCTGCGCGGCAGGTCTTATGGTCATCAGCCAGTTGGTACCCTTCGCCAAGAGCGTGGGCATACCCAGCATCACTTTGGCCTCCTTCGGTCTGGTGGTGGGCGCGACAGGAAACGCCATGGGCCGTATCTTGTCGGGTTGGATGTCGGACCACCTTGGCCGCATCAATGTCTTACGTCTGATGATCGGCATCTCCATGGTTGCTATGCCCATTCTGTACTACGTGGGCGGCAATGTGGTAGCCCTGTTCGTGATGCTGTTTATCGTTTACTGGTGCTATGGCACCCAGCTTTCGGTAAACGGATCAACGGCAGCCGATTTCTGGGGCACCAAGAACCTGGGCCTCAACTACGGCATGCTATTCACTGCCTGGGGTGTAGCCGGTCTCCTCGGTGGCCGTATTGGCGGTTGGATGTTCGACAAATATCACAACTACCAGATGGCGTTCTACACGGCGGCGGGGCTGGCGGCAATTGCTCTGATCTGCGAATTGGCGGCCAAGCGCCCGGTCGCGCCACAAGGAGGGCTGGCGGGAAGGAAAGTGCCAGCGGTAGCCTAGCTTCCTGAAGCCGTTGCAGTGACTTACTCAATGTTCCATCATATAGGGCTTGAGCGGAGCGCGAGGGCGCGCTCCCTCAACCCAGCAGCGACGAGGGACGGTCGGGATTGCATCACAAATTCAAAAATCTAAGGGGTGACTGATATGGCTCGAATTTTTGAGAAGCAGGTAGTGAGCGAGACCACCGAAGCTCAGATCGCAGTTCATTGGCGGGAGGAGGAATACTATTATCCTTCCGCGAAGTTTGTCGGCCAGGCCAATCTCACCGATCCCAGCGTCCTCGAACGCTTCAGCGAGAAACATTTCCCCGAATGCTTCCGCGAGTACGCCGATCTCTTGACTTGGGACAAATACTGGGACAAAACCCTCGACACCAGTGATCCCCCTTTCTGGAAATGGTTCGTTGGCGGCAAAATCAATGCCTCCTACAATTGCGTGGACCGTCACCTCGCTAAATACAAAAACAAAGCCGCGTTGATCTTTGTGCCCGAGCCGGAATCGGAAACGCCGGTCTCCGTTACGTACCGCGAACTCTATGTGAGAGTGAATGAATTTGCAGCGCTGCTGCGCGATTTCTGCGGCCTGAAGAGCGGAGACCGCGTCACCATCCATATGCCGATGGTACCCGAGTTGCCGGTCACCATGCTGGCTTGCGCGCGTCTGGGAGTGATCCACTCCGTTGTGTTCGGCGGCTTCAGCGGCGAGGCCTGCGGCATGCGCGCCGCCGATTCCGGCAGCCGCGTCCTGATCACCATGGACGGCTACTATCGCAACGGCAAAATGATCGACCACAAAGCGGGTGCTGACATTGCGCTGGAGATAGCCAAGAAGGAAGGTCAGACGGTGGATAAGGTGCTGGTCTGGAGACGACACCCAGGTAAGAACGCCTCCGCCTCACCGTTTGTAAAAGAGCGCGACTTCTTCGTCGACGAGATTCTTCCCAACTATTCGGGTCAAATCGTCCCTCCGGTCCCCATGGATGCGGAAGCGCCACTCTTTCTTATGTACACCAGCGGCAGCACCGGAAAGCCGAAAGGCTGCCAACACCGCACCGGCGGCTATCTTTCTTATGTGGCGGGAACCTCCAAATACATCCAGGACATTCATCCGGAGGATGTCTATTGGTGCATGGCAGATATCGGCTGGATCACGGGCCACTCTTATATTGTGTATGGTCCGCTCGCCCTCGCCGCTACCAGCGTCCTCTACGAAGGCGTCCCTACTTTCCCCGATGCCGGCAGAGTGTGGAGAATCGCCGAACGTCTCGATGTCAATATCTTCCATACTTCGCCCACGGCCATTCGTATGTTGCGCAAGTCCGGTCCCGATGAACCCACCAAATATAACTACCATTTCAAGCACATGACCACCGTCGGAGAGCCGATCGAGCCGGAGGTTTGGCGCTGGTATCACGACGTTGTGGGCAAACGTGAGGCAGTAATCGTGGATACGTGGTGGCAAACCGAGAACGGCGGATTCTTATGCAGCACCAAGCCGGCTCTCGATCCCATGAAACCAGGTAGCGCAGGTCCGGGAATGCCTGGAATCTATCCCGTGATCATGGACGAAAACAGCGAGCCGATCTCCGCTGGATCCGGCAAAGCAGGCAACATCTGCATCCGCAATCCCTGGCCCGGAATCATGCAGACGATCTGGGGCGATCGCGAGCGCTTCGTGAACCAGTACTACAGCAAGTACTGCAAGGATCGTAGTAGTAAGGACTGGCACGACTGGCCATATTTTGCGGCCGACGGAGCGGTGCTGGCTGTGGACGGCTATTTCCGCATCCTGGGGCGCGTGGATGACGTCATCAACGTCGCTGGTCACCGCCTGGGGACAAAGGAAATCGAGTCGGCGTGCCTCACGGTTCCGGAAGTAGCGGAAGCGGCGGTCGTGCCAGTAGTCGACGAAATCAAAGGCCGCGTGCCCGAAGTTTATATCGCCTTGCAACCAGGTTTGCAGGCCAGTCAGGCGATTATCGACAAGGTCAACAAGGCCATTGAGACCATGATTGGCAAAATTGCCCGCCCGCGGCGGATTCTGATTGTTCCGGATATGCCAAAAACACGATCCGGCAAACTGATGCGCCGGGTTCTCGCAGCGCTCTCCAACAACATGAGCACCGGAGATATCACGACCTTGGCCAACCCTGACGTGGTGGAAAAGGTCCGGGAAATGGTCCAGGGTAAAGAGGCAGTCGCGGTCGCAGATGGACCCGAAGACTTGAAGAAGTTCGGGACGGAGGAATGAGTTCTAACCCGAGAGGCAAACCAGACCAATCGAAGATTCGCTTGGCGTTCATTCAAAACAGCGATCAGGCCTACCCAGACAAGGCAGACCCGACCAGACTATAAAGCAAAATCAGGAGCACGATCGACGCCACGATGACATAGAGACGATCGTGCTCTTCTGCAAATCCGAAGATAGCAAATGCGACCCGCGCGACTGGGGTCGCGATGAGCAATAGCAGCCCGAGCTGGATGATGCCCCGGCCTCGCAGCGCAAACGTTTCACGGAAGACACCACTCACACTGCGAAGGTTGGGGGGCTCCTCTTGGAATGTGCGATAACTGGTCGGAGAATGCCCGTGCCGCACCAGATAAACCGCCGCACCGCATGATACAACGATCGCCGAAAGCAATACCCCTCCGCGAAGCAAGCTCCCAATCAATACTTCCATCCGCTGATCGGTCCAACCCCGGTCGTTCTCTGCCTGGGCTCCGCCCATATCAAATCCTTCCGGAAATTCCCTTGTAGAGCATTTCGGCTCCCAACACCACAATCACCAGGCTGAACACGCGCCGCAACCACTTGGGATGCGCTTTGACTAGAACCCGTGTACCCAGCAGCGAACCTCCAAGAACGCCCAGCATCACGGGCATGGCGAGTCCGGGATCAATATATCCTCGTGACAAATAAATCCCGGCGCTAGCCGCGGCCGTCACTCCGATCATGAAATTGCTGGTCGTGGTTGAAACCTTGAATGGAATTTTCATAGCTTGGTCCATCGCCAAAACTTTCATGGCTCCGGAACCAATGCCCAGCAGACCGGACAACGTTCCCGCGCCAAACATCAGTCCCCAGCCCAGAGGCACGCGTTGTACATTGTAGTTTCGAATTCCGTTTCCCTCGGGAAAGCTCCCGTTCAAGCGTAATTTCGTGGCCAGCGGGTCCGGTTTCATGTCGCGTTGATTTCTTGTCGGTCGTTTCCAGGACAAGAATGCCGATGCTATCAGTACCAATCCAAAAACGATGGAGATTGCGCTGGTAGAGATGTGCGTCGCCAAGGTTGCGCCTGCGAGTGCACCTAGAGTAGTAGCGATCTCCAGGAACATCCCGATCCTGATGTTCGAAATTCCCTCTTTTACGTAGGCAGCTGCCGCTCCCGAGGAAGTTGCAATCACCGAAACCAGCGATGCCCCGATGGCGTAGCGCACGTCCACTCCAAGAAGCAAAGTAAGCATGGGGACCAGAACCACACCCCCGCCCAGCCCTGTCAGAGCTCCCAGAAAGCCAGCGACCAGCGAACCCGCCCCGACAATCAAGCTGAACTCAAGCACAGTCATGAAATTCGAAATATACCTGGATGCGCACAACCACCATTGTTCCAACGTTATCTAACTAAGTGGCGGCCTAGGTGCCAAGTAGGAGAGTCTAATGGAATTAAAATGGTCTAGGAAATTTTTTCTCGGCGCGCTTACGTGCGCCCTCGCTTTGGCGCTGGTCACAGGCCCGCTTTGGGCACAGGGTCAGGGGCCGGAGCAGGCTCCGCCGCCACCTCCACCGCCACCTCCACCGCCGGCCCAGGGTCCTCAGGGCCAGCCCACCACCACTCCCTTGACTCCGGAACAGTTGCAGCAGCTGGTGGCTCCCATTGCTTTATATCCCGATGCTCTGGTGGCGCAAATTCTTGCCGCTTCCGCCTACCCCACTCAGATTGTGGAGGCCGAACGGTTTCTGCAGCAGAACCCGAATCTGAAGGGGAAGGATTTAGCCGACGCGGTCGACCAGCAAGATTGGGACCCGAGCGTGAAGGCACTTACGCAGTTTCCGACCGTGCTGGCGAACTTGGATAAGGATTTGTCTTGGACCTCCGAGCTGGGCGACGCCAATTACAACCAGCAGGCAGATGTAATGCAGGCTATCCAGTTCATGCGAAGGAAAGCACAGGAGGCTGGAAACCTGAAAAGTACGCCCCAACAGACGGTGGCAAACGAGGGACCCGATGTGACCATTCAGCCGGCGAATCCGGACGTCGTCTACGTGCCCGAATACGATCCCGATTTGATTTATGGCTATCCTGTGGGGCTGTGGCCGGGATTCTATCCCTGGTGGGGTGTTGGAGGCCCGTATCTTTCTTTCGGGATCGGCTTTGGAATTGGTCCATTCTTCGGATTCGGCTGGGGCTGGCCAGCATGGGGTTTTGATTGGCATGGCGGCTTTCTGCGCTATGGTGGCGGCCGTTATGCCTTCCATAGCCATGCGTTCTATGACCGAAACGCTTACTTCCACGGGAACTTCCGAGGCGGTGTGCCTTTTGCGCGTGGTGACCGAGGCTTTCGCGGTTACGGCGGCCCGGGCCCACGCGGAGGAGCCAGAGGTTTCTCCGGAACTCGCTCAGGAGCATTTAGCGGATTCAATCGTGGTGGGGACGTGCGGGGCTTTTCTTCGCGAGGAAGGTCCAGCTTCGGCGGCGGGGCGCGCGCCGGAGGGGGCTTTCACGGTGGCGGCGGCACGCAGGGTGGCGGTGGCGGCAGACGCTAGAAGCGGACACCGATAGAAGCGCTCTTGGATGGCCCGTTCATGACTTGCATCGTCGGCTCAGGAAAGGAGCAATAGGTGAATTCGAAAAGACGTACTTCAAGCTATCCGCTTTTGGTGGCCGCTCTGGCGATGGGAATCATTGTGATTCCAGTGGCTGCCCAAACTCAAAAATCCGCCTCCGCTGGGGACGTGTCCGCGAAACCGATGGCCAATGGGCCGCAGACTGGGCAGGACGTCTTTCCTTCGGCAGCGAAAGCCACCGAGCAGCTAGTCACCGCTATGCAGAAGGATGACGTAGCCTCATTGCTGAGGGTTCTTGGACCAGACGCAAAAGACATTATCTCTTCCGGCGACGAAACCGAGGATAGGACCAATCGGCGGGAGTTCGTAGAGAAATACGAGCAGATGCATCGCCTGGTCATGGAACCTGACGGTACGACCACGTTATACATCGGCGCGGAGAACTGGCCAACGCCGATCCCACTCGTGCATAAAGACAACTCTTGGTATTTCGATACTGCGGCCGGAAAACAAGAGGTCTTGTACCGGAGAGTTGGGAAAAATGAGCTGGCCGCAATTGAAGTATGCCAGCAACTGGTTGACGCTGAGAAAGAGTATTATGGCCAACCTCACGACGGCGAGAGTCCTCACTACGCCCAGAAACTGATCAGCGATCCTGGTAAGCATGACGGACTTTACTGGGAGACTTCTGCCGGCGAGACTCCCAGTCCGATCGGTCCCCTGGTCGCTTCAGCTTCGCAGGACGCGAGCCGGGAATCAGCAGATCAAAAACTCCAACCGTTCCAAGGCTATTACTTCAAGATCTTGAGGACCAGAGGATCGAAAAGTGGAAAGCTGACGCAAGGGTTCGCTTTCGTAGCATATCCGGCGGAATATCGATCATCGGGAGTGATGACCTTCATGGTCGATCAGGATGGAATCGTTTATGAAAAAGATCTTGGCCCGAGAACAAGTGAGACCGCAAAAACAATAACGCGATATCACGTGGACGCTAGCTGGCGCAAAGCTGATTGAATGAAGGGCTTTGGCCAACTTCGGTAAATTTCACACCCACCGCCTGGTCACAGTCAGCGCGGTTCTTGACCATTGCCGCTTGACGGAGGCAGTCCGGACGGAGCGACTTGGGATGTATCCGGTCGCGCGGTCATGAGCTCGCTGGAAAATCGAACGGGCTGAGGGCGGTACCCGTTGCGCGTGCGGATCTTGTACTTCTTCAGACCATCGCCCACCAGCTTTACAGTGATCGCGCGCCAGCCAGAGTTGGCATTCGGCTTGGGATAGTAGCTGAGAGAATAAAGATGGGCCAAGTCGTCCCTGATGGAAGCGAAGGCGCGCTTTTCGTCCCTCCAATTTTTGGCGAAGTAGGCCTTGCCACCCGTGGCCGCAGTCATGCGATCAAACACTACGGTCGAGACCGGCTCCAGCTTGGCGTCTTGCGTGCTGATCATGTATATCGAAACGCCAGCGGACTGGGCAAATTCTGCCACATCTTCCGGAGGAACTACGCTGGAGTTGTCCGGACCGTTGGAAAACACGACCACAACTTTCCTGCCCTGATACTGCGTGGCATCCTTCACGGTCAGCAAAAGCGTGTTGTAGAGTGCTGCTTCATCCCCGGCCACTGTGGAGCGCACGGCATGCAGAATTCGGCTTCGGTCTGAGGTAAGAGCGGCGGCTCGAGAGAGATCTCGATTGTAGGAATAGAATGCGATCTTGTCCGCGCTTTCCAGCGAACGAACAAACTCGGCAATTGCGTCTTGCGCAAAAACAAAGCCCCGATACATGTAGTTACTGGTATCGAACAGAACGAATACGTTGGCACCGGCTACCAGCGAGTTAAGAGTCTGAGGCGCGTCTCCGGGAGTAGCTCTGATGGTCGATTCACTGGGCCTGTTTTCAGATCCCTCAGCTTCTGTAGGCTCAACCACACGAAGGGCGGGTTCATTACCTTCCGCGAAGGTGGCAACCCTCTCGGCAATCCCATCCTCAAGGACGGCGAAATCACTCGGCCGCAAGCCGGTGACATACTTTCCATCCTTGTCGGTCACAGCGACGTTGAGCTGTACCAAGTTGACGACCACGTGAACATCGGGGCTCTCCTGCGCTTCGACTCCGATGCACAGACCAAGGAACAGACAAAGAAACCGAAGAAAGTTCGTCGCCATAACGCCTCTGTTGCCGCTGTTAGGAACCCGTCCTGCTGGCCAGTCTCGTTGGCCGTCAATAATCAACAAGTGGTGCTTCACGGACCAGTCGTACTGGAATTGAAAAGTAAAGCCATCTTGCCCTTCTGAAAGTCTTCGCCCGTTTCGTGCATCGCGCGAAGAAGAGCCGGCCAATCTTCAAAATCAGTTGCGGAGATTTTTTCCACCATGCGCCGGGTCAACTGCGGCACAAGACGGTTCAGCGCCACAGCTGATTGGCCAGTCTCATCGGCCAACCGTGCCCAGTAAAGATTGGGCGAATCCCAAGATTCCGCGAGAAAACGGCTGGGCGTTCCCTCAAAAGCGGGCAGGAGTCCCATATTCAACAACTCACGGCCGTACGTTTGAGCGTAGCTGGGATGCGGCACGCCAAAATCATGCGACAACCGTTTCCAGTTGACCTGTTCGGGATGCTCACGTGAAAGATCCTGCAGCTCCTGTGCCGCCGTTCCCCACAAGCGAGTTTCTGACGGATACCTGCGCTGAAACTCTGCTGTCAGATAGAACGTGTCCGCGGGGGTCAAACGAGCGAGTGCCTCCGATCCGCGGCCCGTCCGCAGACCCTGCTCAACCTGTTCTGAGCGCTGAGGGTTCAAGCGATCTGACAGGATCGTCATGACTTTGCCCCGTAGTTCTTCGTCCTTTGCGGAAGCGGTGAGGAGTTCCTCCCCGGTTCGCTGATATAGCGTGATCGCGTGGAGCTCGTTCTGGCTGACGTCCCACCAGCGCGGCAAGATTGCATTGGTTAAAAGACCCGGGGTTAGTTCCTTCCAGATGAGAGCCTGAACATTCTCCGGAGAAATGAAATCCTCTTCGAGATCAGCAAGAACATAGGGGAGATCGGCAAGAGAGCCAACAAAATGAGCGCCTCCGCCGGCGGGAGAACCCTGGCCAAAGAGCTGCGGAGCCTGCCACACCGTCTTTATGCCACCGACCGTTTCTGCGGCGAAGTCGTGGGAGCGGACCAGGAGCGGGTTATTGTGCAGAGCCTGCGAGCCTGGTGGCTCGTAATAAGCGTAATTCAAACCGACAAGCGTGTCCCTCAAGAAGGAAGCGAGCTGACCGCGAGCGTCCTGTAGTTGTGCCTGCGTTGGTCCGGGAGACTTGAGCACCTTGGCTACGTCAGTTCGCATCTGTACTTCGGTGTGATGGTTGTTGTAGATTCCTGCAGCCCATTCATTTCTCTCGCCGCTGGTGAAGATCGGCCGCGGCATCTCGAATTCCCGTGTTTCACCAGCCCGGCGGATGGCGAATTCGTCCAACATTTTCCCTTGACCTTTTTCGGTCAAGGCATCGCCGAGCGTGATCAGTGTGTCCAGCGAGACCAGGCGCTGATCGTCCAATACAGACCGGATTCTGCCAGTAAGTTCCTGGTGAGTCTTGATTCCTTCAGGGCTCGTCTGGCGCGGTCCTGCGAGCGCCTCGATGAGTTCGTCCTGAGAAACTCTCGCTTCGCCCGTAGCGAACCGAAACGTTACTCCGAGGGAAGCTCGGCCTGCGTCATACAGCTGTGCCGCCGATCGGATTCCGCTGAAGGGCTTGATGACCTGCTGCCACGAATCATTCAAACGCAGGCTCGGGATCTGTCCCTGCCGGGCAAGGATCTGCCACAGTCCGATATTCGCCTGAAACATACCGAGTGTATTGCCGCGCAACGGATTGGGAAGGTTAGTCAGCGCTTCAGCCGTATCCATGAACAGGACAATCGACGCATCGTTCAACTCTTGGAATTCGGAAAAGATCCGGTATTGATCACTAAAGTCGTCGAATTTGCGCGCCAGGAGGCGCACAGTCGCAGGAGCCAAACGATGTTGGGAAGCTCGCAAGCACTCAAGTTCGCTGGTGACAAGATATATCTGCACTGGGCCTTCATCGGTTTTCGCCCGGGAAACGGCAAACATCGCCTGGACGAGCTGATCCGGGCTAGATATGCTTCTGCGCGCGCCCCGCGCGCGCATCACACTGTTGTGCCCCAGAATCTCTTTCCACACTTCGAGATTCCCGGGGACCAGCGGTTCACCAGTAGGCTCGAACTGAAGCCGCGTTACTAAAAGCAGAAGCGCAGGGGCAGGTCTGAATACGCCCGTAGTCGCACTACCTGAAGAATCCGAACTCCTCAGGGCGTCGTAGAAAAGGCGCAGCCGATGCGATTCGGTGAAATATGCCTGTTGATTCCGACTCACGCGTGAAAGAACATCAAAATAAGCCATCAGCCAACCCTTGTCCCGGGACAGCAATCTCTGGACGAACACCGCAGGGGATGCTGGGCTAGCCCCCACCAAATCTTTCCACGCAGATTCTGCGCCCACTCCTCCGGGAACCATAACCCGGTCCGCGCGGACGCAGAGGCGCCTACCGTAAAAATCAAGAACGGCGCCGTAAGGCAGCAACTTCCCGATGCCAATCGAGCGGTACAAGAACTGATCGGTTTCTGAATCGAGCTTGGAAAAGGCCCAGTACAGGCGCGCTACCGACGGATCGCTCAGGATTGTATCGATCAGATCCTTGCTGGCTTCTTTGTTATTTTTCGTGCTGGCCATTGTCCAATCGCCAGCAGAAAATATCACCGGAACAGCAGAACCCACGTAGGAGTACTCGAAAGCACCGCCGGCTTGCAGCGTGCGTTCCAGTTCCAGGAGCGGGAATCCGGAATCGATCGTCAGGAAAGCCCTTTCTGGATCGGCCGTCTGCAAAGACGTGTCTCGCGTTCCACAGTCCGGCCGGGTGCGATAACCGAGGATCCGCAGAAGCGGTTTCGCGTCATCACAATTCGAAACGCGGATCACGCCATCCTTCGCTAAAACCGACAACTCTCTGGCTTGGACGACATAGCGGCTCAGCAGGATGAGAAATTCGGTCTGTTTCTTGGAGCTGTCATAGCCCTCCATGAAGACGTTCCGACCCAGCAGGGGCAGCACTTCTTCAGGCGCAACCTTTTGACTGATACCCGCCATGCGCAGAAAAGAACGCAGCGGCCCCGGGATCACGAATTCCGCCGAGGGGGCAACCGGTGCGTCTCCTGGAGGCGAAGTTGCGGCTGCCCCCGATTCATCCCCAAGTGCAGAGTTAGCAGAGATGGCTGCGTTGGCAGGCAAGCAACAGAAGGATAAGACTGATGCAACCGCAAGGATAGAGAGGCAAAGAGGGAATTTCACAGCTGGATTCCTCTTGGAGCCGGCCAAACCTGACTCAACCCGGAGCATCTCGCGGAGAGCGGGGGACTATCATCCGCAAAACTGACTCGTGAATCATCGAGTTTGTGCTTCCCAGCCCCTTATTCCAAATTCCAATGTCGGCCAAAATAACCCATTTCTCTGGATTCTCCAAGTAGTTTCGTCAGTTTCTTGGAATGTTTTTTTCTGTCCCGCAATAATTCCCCGGTTCCCCTTCCGCCAATGTTGACCCTGGAGGCGAGATAACGTGAATAGACCGTTACAAATCGCTGTCCGGAGACAACCATCAGTCAGCCTTATGCTGGTGGCAGCTCCTAGCGGGAAGACAAACCTTATTTGGTACCACTAAGCGGACCTCGATCCCGATCGTTGGAACTACTGACGGGATTGGACTTGGTGCCGGGAGGGGGAATCGAACCCCCACAGTCCTTTCGGACCTGCGGATTTTAAGTCCGCTGCGTCTGCCAATTTCGCCATCCCGGCTGGTGACTGCTAGGACATTCTACATAATTAACCTGGCATAGCTCCCCCGACTGGGTGCCGTTATGATGTACGCGTGGAAACTTTGAACGAACGATATTCCCGGCTCTCGAGCCGGCGTCGTTACGAAGTCTGGTTTGTTCGTGTGGGATTGGCGGACGGCGGAGGAGCGTGGTGGTTCCGGTATTTGCTGATGAATCCCGGGCGCGACGGCTGCCCGAAAAATCCCCACGGGCTGCCGGTTCAGGTGTGGGCCACCTGGTTCCCCAAGGAAGGTCAGCCTCGAAGTTTTATTCAAGGATTTCCTTTGGCAGGTTTCAACCTGAGCGGCAGAGGACGGAATCCATTCCACTTCCAAATCGCCGCCAATGAAATTGGCGAGACCTCCTGTCGAGGCGTCTTGGAAGTTGAGGGACATGAAGTCTCATGGAATCTGCAGTACGATTCCACATTTCGTATCACCCTGAGCAGCAAGGGATGGATTGGATTTTCTCGAACACCGCATTCCGACGCATCTTTTTCGGGACGGATCACGTTGGACGGGCGCAAGTTCGAGGGAAATCCGTTGGGGTTCGGAGTTCAAGGGCACAACTGCGGATACCGGCATCGCGACTTCTGGACCTGGGCGCATGTGTATTTTCCTCGGCCCGGATCGCCTCCGACCACACTGGAAGCATTGGTTTACGAGATGCCGCTTGGATTGGTTTTCCGTAAAGCCGCGCTATGGCATGAGGGAAAGAAACATGAATTTCGAAATCTGCAAGAGGACAGAAGAGATCGAAATGAATTTTGTTGGAGATTCAAATGCTCCTCGAAGGACGGATGTCGCTTGGAGGGCATTTTCGATGGCGCGGGGCCGAGCGTTCACCGGCTTCCCTATGCAAGAACGGATTGCACGGAGAGTTTCGAGGTCTCGAACAACAGCCTGGCGAAGGCCGTCGTGCGCCTGGAACGCCCCGGCCTACCCGCCGACACATTAGAGACAACAATTGGAGCCGTGCTCGAGATGGTAGGCTGACGTCATTCGGAACGCTGCGCCTTTGCCAACCGCTGGGCAACGACGGTATAGGCGGAAGGATTAAACGCCATTCCAATGTGCGTACCCGGAACCTCAAAATCAATTTCAGGATTTCTGGTCCGGCAATAGCGCCAGTCGACAATGCCATCATCACGAGTATAGATGGCGGTCTGCAGCATGGAATCTGGAACCTTTCGCCGCAACGAGTCGATGAAGTTGCATGTGCAGCGCCCAGTGTAACAGCCGGGCAGGACGCCTTTGCCATGTTCCTCCAGAATGCGCAGGCGAATTGCGTCCGCCGCGTGAACCACGCTGCGGTTTGCCACGGTGCCTCGAATCGGCGAAGCCAAAGTAATGACGGATGCGATATCCCTTGGCCGTTGACCGGCGATCGAACGGGCGATCACCCCTCCTAGACTGTGGCCAATCAAATGAATCGGGCGTCCAGTTTCGCGGAGCGCTCGTTCGACGGTTTCGATCACGTGGCGCTGGATCAGAAGGTTCGGGCAATCGGCATTGATACCGATGCCGGAAAAATATGGCCGGTAACCGATGCGGCCGAGCCAGGCGTGCAACTCCATCAGGTAAAGATCGGTGCCCAGAAAACCTGGAATGATGATGACGGCAGAGTCATCCCCGCGGGGCACGCCGAAGCCGTAATAGATAGGAGTGGCGTGCAGCATGAGAAGCTCAGCCGCGAACAGAGCTTCTGTCCAGGGCGAGATATCAGCTTCAGAATGTGCGTCTCGACCTTGCTGGTCCTGTGTTTTCGGTACGCTCGCGGTCTTCGTTCCTTTGGTTCGCGACTTCATCCCAATCGATCCACCCATACGTACCTGGCGCATGCATAACAGAGTGGCGCCCCGCGCATTATACCTTCCCTTTGGGCTTCCGGCGTGAGTCCTGTTTACCTCGTGGAGTCTTCGCCAGCCGAGCCTCAAGCTCCGCCACTCGCCTACGCAATGCATTAAGTTCAGGTTCGGCGCGGGGTTCCGACGGCGGGGCTGAGCGCAGGAATTGCTTCATCATGTCAACCGGCGAAAGGATCGCGGACTGGACTTCGCCCAGTCGACTTTGCACCGCGTCCTGTACTCTCTGATAAGTATCGAATGCGGATTTCAGATACCACATGATGAATTCCTGCCGCACCTCGTCCGACGCCACGATGAGTTGGCGCAACAATTCGAGCGGAAGGCCGGTCGGCTTGTCTTTGGCATCTTCTGTAATGACTTGTGTCAGCGTGACGCGAGTAAGGTCCTGACCGGTCTTGGCGTCGACCACCTGCACGTCCTTGCCCGCCCGTATGAACTCGGCAATGTCATCAAGATTCACATATCTGCTGTGGGAAGAATCGTATAAGCGGCGGTTTCCGTATTTCTTGATGATGACCGTTGCTGGCTTCATAGCCCATCCATTGCTGCGATGCACACCACGCAAATACATATTGACATATATCGCAGTGAATCGTATATTTATCTCGATGCTGCAGTGCAGCAATCTTTAAGGGCAGCAATCAGGGAGGTAGGAATGCCAACCACGGTAAAATCCGAATCTTTCCGGACTCATTCCGGGGAATCGTCTTTTGTTTCTCTGCTATCAGGCTGGGCGCAGCAGGGGGTGCAGAGCTTCTTTGCTACACAAAGAATCCTCCTGGATCTCGCAATGCGGCAAAACGCGAGCCTGATGCATTCGTTGCGGCAACAATTGTCAGATCCTCATCATTCACCGACCGCTCTTGTGAGCGAAGTAACGGCGGAGGCTGTCACAAACTTCATTGAAGGACAAAAGATCCTTCTCGAACTAGGGCAAGAACAGAACGAACTGCTGATGACCGGGATGAAGGAGCGCGCAGGCGATTGGCCTGCGGCAGAAGCGATCACCGATCTGCTGCGGCGGAGCCTGGAAACCTTCATTAGCATGCAGCAGGAGCTCCTCAAGACTGCCGGCAAACAAACTCATTCATGGCTTGAGGCCGCCAAGAATGGAAAACCATACCAAGTCGATCACCTGGTGGAACTGGCGCAGGAGGCAATGGAGACTTTTGTCAAGGCGCAGAAACACTTCATGGACGTGATCGCCGAAGAAACAGCAAATGTAACCAGCGGAAAACATACCAACATCCCTCACAGAAACAAGAAGACGGAACTCTCACAACTGGCGCGCAAGGCGACAGAGTCTTTCATCGAGGCGCAAAAGAAGATGGTTGATGTAGCTGGGCGTCAGATGAATGCCGGGGTCAAAACGGCGGGCAAAACCTTGGAACTCTTCCGGCCATTCCCTTTTCTCCCGCTAGCGGAATTGACTCGAGAAGGAGTAAAGAGCTACGTCGACGCGCAGAAAGAACTGATGGCAGTCATGGCGAAGCCGACCGGTGAACGCAAAGCCACACACAAAGTCGAGCATCGCGCAAAAAGGCCGGCGAAAAAAGCTGCGATGGCCAGCGCCTGACGTTGAAGGAACTGGGGAAGCGAATCACATCCCCGGCCATCTGCTCGTAGACTCGTGCGCTGCAGCAAAATCTGCCAACGTGCCCTTTTCTCCAAAGGGTACGTTGGGCAGATTCTTTTATTCGCGAGGTGCCGCCGGTGAATAGGCCGCCCAGTCCAACCGAGAAGACGGCATTCATCAACGACTCCAGCCGTTGGATCTAAGAACGCCGGCAGGTGTCCACCTGTCACGGAGGCGCAGATGAACATTCCACTCACTCCTATTCGTTTCTTGCGTTATGCGCGCGAACAGTTCCCCGACAAGGTCGGCGTGGTGTGCGACGAGCAGCGGTTCACGTATGCGCAATTGGCTACGCGCGCCTTGCGCTTAGCTGGCTTTTTGGTTGCCGCTGGGGCAATCCCTGGTGATCGTATCGCATTTCTAAGCACCAATTGCCATCGCTTGCTGGAAGCTTACTATGGGGTACTAGAGGCCGGATGTGTGCTGATGCCCTTGAACATTCGCCTCAGCTCACAGGAACTTGCTTTCGTTTTGAATGATGCCGCAGCAAGATTTCTCTTTATCGAACCCACTTTCTTGCCGCTCGTGGAGTCCTTTCGAGCGACAGTGCCGTCAATTGAAAAGTTCCTGCTCTTGGATGGTCAACAGCAAGCGGACTGGATTGCTCCGGGGAACTATGATCAGTTTCTAGCCGGCGCTTCTCCGATCCAGTGTGACTTCACACAGATCGATGAAAATTCTATTGCCGAGCTCTTTTACACCAGCGGCAGCAACGACCGTCCTAAGGGCGTGGTGCTAACTCATCGGAACGTGTACCTACATGCACTGTCTGTGATCACCGCCAGCCAGACCTCACCCAGCACGCTGGAGGAGATGTGTTGCAAGTCAGTGTTGCTACATACGATTCCGCTTTTTCATGCGAATGGATGGGGCACAGCCCATAGCATTACGGTGGTCGGTGGCACGCATGTGATGACGCATCATTTCAATCCGGCGGAAGTTTTTCGCTTGATCGAGCGAGAGCGGGTGACGACGTGCGCGATGGTGCCCACAATGGTTAGGGCGCTGCTAAATTTTCCAGCGCGCGAAAACTACGATCTGAACAGCCTACAAATTCTCATCATCGGCGGAGCTGCGTCCTCTCCGGCTCTAGTCAAGGAAGTTGAGAATAAATTGGGCTGCATTTGCATTTCTGGGTACGGTCTCACTGAGACCTGTCCAACGCTCTCCAAGTCGCCTATGAAGTCGGATGTCCCCTTCGATGGGCTGCGCCATCTCCGCCAGGCCATGACTGGATTTGCCATTCCAGGGGTGGAACTTCGAGTCGTGGATGCGAGCGGTGAGGATGTGCCTCATGACGGAAGCGCCTTGGGTGAAATTGTAGTGAGAGGCGATGGTGTGATGGAAGGATACTGGGGACAATCAGAAGCCACGTCCGCCGCAATGGAAGGCGGATGGTTCCACACCGGCGATGTGGCTCGTGTAGACCGGTACAACTACATTCAGATTGTCGACCGCAAGAAGGAGATCATCGTGAGCGGGGGCGAGAACATATCTTCCCTCGAGGTTGAAAAGGCGCTGTTCGCCCATCCCGACGTGAACGAAGCCGCCGTGATTGCGGTTCCGGACGACAAGTGGGGCGAAGTTCCCAAGGCACTCGTGGTTTTGAAGCCGGGATGCCAGGTCACGGAAGACGAAATCCTGGAGTTCTGCCGGTCTGTGCTATCGCATTTCAAATGTCCACGCTCCGTCGAGTTTCTCGAGAGCCTGCCCAAGACTGGGACGGGCAAGGTCTTGAAGCGCGAATTGCGGAAGAAGTACTGGAGTGCCGAGAAGAATGTTGTTTCATGACGCCGCCTGAGGGAGTCACGACTTGTATTGGTTGGGTTTCCCGTTGGCGGAGCATTAAGGATTTCCTACCAAGCAGCCCAAGCCTCACCTTTCGCTGTAATCACGCTCACAGCAAACTGTGATAGCGGCTACGGACAAGCCCTGTGCCTGGTGCTGTAGTTGCCTTGGTGTTCCCGTTCTGGGACGGTGAGGAAGTTCAAAATGGCTTTACGCGAGTGGTCGAAATCGAATGCTACCTATGGCCGAAAGCTCGTCAATTCTGGAGTTGAGGGTGTGCGCACTGGTCGAACAGCATTTCTTAAGGGCGAGCCTCTGACACCGTTTATCAGCAAGTCAGTTCGAAGAGCATTGAAACCCGCGGCGGTTGGCGCGTGCCTTGGTATGTTAGGCGGCTATCCGGTAAACAGGCACAGATCCATCGGCCGAGCGTTGGCACGGGGCTTGCTGGGCGGGGCGATCGGCCTGGGTGCAGGCGTCGCTTGGGAAAGCCGTCATCTAACGGCAAGCGCGGCTGGTAGTGCTTTGAAGAACATTGGCCGCGTGCGCGACGAGCACTGGCTGACCAGGCATCCGATCGATTACGCGTAGAGCCGAGATAGAAGTTAGAGATATAGAGATCAGGTCATCTTTCGGCGGTTCGCGCTCCTCGCGGTTCACGACGAGAACATAAGACTCAGCGTCCTCCCCATACTCCGACGTATGGCTCAAGGGGGCAGTAATGGCTACGCGCGAAGTGGTGCAGCAGCGGGTACCGATCCCGCTTTCCACCGAAACCCTGACGGAAGAACGCATTGCATATCTGGAAAGATTAGTCCGTCAAGCCAAAACGGCATCCGCCGTCTTTACCCAATTCAGCCAGGAAGAGGTTGATGGCATCGTCAAGGCGATGGTCTTGGCGGGACTGGACCAGGCACAACATCTCGCCCGCCTCGCGGTTGAGGAAACCAAACTCGGAGTTATGGAAGACAAGGTCATCAAAAATATGGTGGCCACCGAGTTCGCTTACAACTACATCAAGGATAAGCGCACGGTAGGAATCATTCGCGAGTTTCCCGATCGTAATCTGGTGGAGATCGCCGAACCCATCGGTGTCATTTTCTCGATCACGCCAATTACGAACCCCACATCCACGGTGCTCTTCAAATGCATCATGGCAATCAAGACGCGCAATGCTGTGATTTTCAGCCCCCATCCAAATGCCTGGCGCTGTTGCTCGGAGGCCGTGAACGTGATGTACGAGGCCGCACGTAAACATGGAGCGCCCGAAGGAGTTTTCAGCTGCCTGGAAGAGCATACGCTACAAGACAACGCCTACCTGATGCGACATAAAGATGTGGGCCTGATTGACGCTACTGGCGGCCCGGGAGCAGTCAGGGCAGCCTACAGCTCCGGTAAGCCGGCCCTGGGTGTGGGGCCGGGCAATACGCCGGTTTATTTGGAAAAAACGGCAGACCTGCGAACAGCCGTGACTGACATCATCCTGTCGAAGACTTTTGACAATGGAACCATCTGCGCCTCCGAGCAAACGGCGGTGATCGACGATGAAATCTATGATCTCGCCCTGAAACAATTTGCGGAGCTTGGCGCGCACATCTGCAATGAGCACGAAGCGAAGTTGCTGGCCTGCGCAGTAATTGATCCTGAAACCGGGTTCATGCAAGCGGCGGCGATTGGACACAAGGCTACCGATATTGCTCGCGTCGCGGGTTTCGGCGTGAAGCCAAACACCAAGCTCCTGATCACACCAATCCAAGGCGTGGGTCGTGAACATCCTCTTTCGGTGGAAAAACTATTTCCCGTCCTCGCCGCCTACCGAGCAAAATCCGTCGACGACGCACTCAAGGTTTGCGTTGACGTAAATCACGCCGGCGGACTGGGACATACGGCAGTCATTTTTTCGCGCGATGAAAAGATCATCCGCAGATTCGGCGAGGTGATGAATGCCGGGCGAATCCTGGTGAACTCGCCAGGCTCCGTGGGAGCGGTGGGAGGAGTTTACAACGACCTGCCGCCGACTTTTTCCTTCGGATGCGGCACCGGCGGCGGTAACAGCACAACCGACAACGTCAATATCTATCACTACCTCAACATCAAGCGTGTGGCTCGAAGGACCCAAGCCCATATGTGGTTCCGAGTTCCCAACCAGATTTATTTCAACTGGAACGCGGTAGAGAATGTACGCCAGTTCGCTTCACGCTCGACCATCATCGTAACGAATCCGGCTTTGGAGCAATTCGGCCACGTGAACCTGGTCCGGCGCTGTATTCCGGCAGCAACTCACATCCACGTCTCGGTTATTCCGGATGCGGAGCCGGAGGTGAAGGTGGTGATGCAAGGAGTAGAGACACTTAACTTCTACAAGGCGGACCAGATCATTGCGCTTGGCGGCGGCTCCGTGATCGATGCTGCCAAAATCATGAAGCTGAAGTACGAATCTCCCGAGGCTGACTTGGAAGAACTGGCCGCTCCTTTTCTGGATCTACGAAAACGCGTAGTTGAGTATCCGACCGAAAAGATTAACCGAGTTCGCCTGATTGCCATCTCCACCACCAGCGGAACGGGCAGCGAAGTTACTCCCTTTGCCGTCCTCACCGATAAAGAGCGTGCACGCAAGGTGACACTGGCCGACTATTCGCTCACACCGGATGTCGCCATCGTTGATCCGCAATTCGTGATGTCGATGCCCAAAGGGCTCACTGCGGATACCGGTATTGATTGCCTGACCCATGCGCTGGAAGCAGCCGTCTCCAGCTACGCTTCACCGTACACGGACTGCAATGCCATGCAGGCCATTCGAATGGTGTTCAAATATCTGCCGGTCGCGTATGAGCATCCCGGCGACGAAGAGGCGCGCAGCATGATGCACAACGCTGCCTGCATTGCGGCAATGGCTTTCTCGAACGCATCGGTGGGCGTAAATCACGCGCTGGCACACTCCTTCGGAGCGCGGTTCGGAGTGGCGCATGGCCGGGCCAATGCGCTGATGTTGCCCCACGTGATCGCCTATAACGCATCTGTGCCGACCAAGTTTCTGCCTTCGCCCTACCAGAGGGGATATCTCGCACACAAGAAATATGCGACCGTGGCCGATCTGCTGAGCCTCGGTGGTCGCACGATTGACGAAAAGGTGAAGAACCTGATCGGGGCAACAGAACAATTACTCGATCAACTAGGGTTCCCACGTTCGATCGCCGACTTGGGAATTTCGCAGGCAGAATTCAAACGAGCTATCCCTGACCTTACCAAGTTGGCTTTTGACGATCCCTCCTGGCGATCGAATCCTCGCATGCCCCTGATCAGCGAATTGGCTGAGCTGTTTTGGAAGGCTTATGAGGGACGAGGCACGGCGAAAGTGGAGATCGCAAGTCGGGGAAAAACCCGCTAGCGGACGGTCTTATGGCAACAATCGCGGTATGGGTCAAAGTTGAGGAAGAGCGCATTGTTCAGAGTCTCCAAGAAACCGGCGAACGGCTGGACGGCGTCGCTGGCGAAATCACCCTGGATTTTTCTGAGGTGCGTCGGATCAATTCAGGGGCGCTGGTCGCAATGGCAGAGTTGGCAAACATTGCTGACGATAAGCAGATCAAAGTCGTGGTCCGCGGCCTGGACGTTGAGATCTACAGAGTGCTCAAGCTTCTGAAACTGGCGTCGCGATTTTCTTTTGGGAACTGAGAAGCAATCGGCAGGCAATCGAAGTTCAGTGAACAGGAGAGCTGAGATGCAGAACTCGCAGCATAGTGACCGCCTTTCCTGGGGCGACGCAGTCTTCCTTCATCTCGAACGCGATGGCATGCCCCTTAATGTTGCCTGCCTATGCGTGTTCGAAGGCGAGATCCATTTCGAAGAATGCGTGAAGTTTGTCGAATCGAAGCTGACACTGATTCCCCGCTACTTGAAGCGTGTTGTACCGCCGCCGCTTAATATCGGCCTCCCGACCTGGGAATACGACGCTGACTTCGATATCCGACGCCATTTGCACGAGGCGACACTAAAGCACGGTTCCGATGCGGAGTTGAAAACGCTTGCCGGGAAGCTTCTAAGCACGGTAATGAACCGGCAGCACCCTCTGTGGGATATGACTCTGGTGCACGGACTGCGAGGGAGTCGGACTGGGCTTATCTTCCGCTTGCACCACTGCCTGGCTGACGGCATCGCCGGGGTAGGCATCATGAACGTGGTCATGGATGCGAATCCCGCACAGCCTCGTCTGGCCAAAGGAAAACCGCGGCGGCGGGTTCCCACCTCTCCTGATCCGTGGGCCTCAATCGCGAATGGCTGTGTCGACTCCTATTCAGAATTCGTCAAGCGGATCCTTGCAGCCCTGGCGGACCTCTCAAGCATGGCGGAGCGAGTTGCGGCCGGTGGTGGAAGCTTTGACACGGGAGAGTTCGCCCACCTCTTCCCTGAACTCAGCGCGAACACTGAGCGGCTGCGCTTCAACGTTCTGTACCGCGGACCGCAGAAGTTTGCCTGTGCGGAAGTTCCGTTGGCAGAAATTAAGGCCATAAAACAATCCTGCGGAACCAGCGTGAATGACGTGATTCTCTCGCTGGTGACGGCGGCGATCCGGCGTTACCTCGAGTTGCATGGCGACAAGGTCAAAGGGCGGCTTTTCCGGATGATGGTGCCGGTGAATTTGCGTGGTAGCGATAATCCGGGAGAACTAGGAAACCGCATTTCGCTGGTTCCGGTCACGGTTCCGCTGGACATTGCTAATCCCCGCAAGCTCTTGCTAGCGGTCCATCGAAGGACCGAATTTCTGAAACGCGCACATACCGCCGAATTGGTGAGCTTGGCCGGAGGCTTGATTGGAATGCTGCCGACATCGGCCCAAGCGGTAGCCGGCCACATCATCAGCCGACTGCCGTTTACCCCTTTCAACATGGTGTGCACTAATGTGCCGGGTCCGCAATATCCTCTCTACCTGCTCGGTCACAAGATGCTGCATTGCTACCCCTATGTGCCAATCGGCGGAGAGATGGCGTTGAACTGCGCCATCTTGACCTACAACGGCACAGCGTATTTCGGTTTCAGCGGAGAAGTTCATGCCGCTCCAGACTTGCGGCGACTGGAGAACTTGCTGCAGCTGAGTTTCGTGGAACTCCGGGAGGCGGCCGGGGACAGACGTGGTCGCAGAAACAACGAACAAGCAAAGTCGAAGAAGATGCATGCGAAGGTGAAGGGAAAGATTCGATCGTCACCGGTATCCAAGCCAGCGTCCGTTGATTTATCGATTCCACCCTCGCCTGTCGCTTCAGTCGAATCACCAATAGCTGTCGGTCCCCCGGTTAAGGAGGAAAACGCTCTTACGCAATTGATCGCGTAGCAATCGTGAGTCAGCAGGAGAGTAGCGACGTGGTAGGTGCCCAGTCAGTTGCGCAATTAACCCCTTGGTTGGTTTCAGGCCGAAGCCTCTTCCTGACCATTCATCTTCTCGGCCTTGCTTGTTTTTCATACATTGTGACGAAGCGCTTGATGCCGCTGTTTCGGGCAGAACGCGATTTGCGTTTTGACCAGCCTTGGGCGCGACTGGGAAGAGTCTTCAAATATTGGCTGGGCCAGTGGAAACATCCACGCTACAGGGCTGCAGGAATTCTTCACATTTTCATCTTTGCCGGATTTATTGTCTTGGCGCTGCGCGCCTTCACAGTCCTGATTGTTGGCGTCTCACAAAACTTCGTCATGCCGGGGCTCTCCGGGAGAGCCGGCACGATTTACAACGTCATCACGGATTATGCCGCGACCATTGTTCTTCTTTGCATGGTGATTGCCATCGTTCGCCGCCTGGTTTTCAAACCAGCGCGATATGCGGTGCCGAAGAGATTCGGCAAAGCTCACAACGCCGATGCCATCTTCCTTCTAGTGCTGATTGCGATCCTGATGGTCGCCGACAGTCTCTTTGCAGGCGCCAGTGCAGCGGCCCAGGCGCAAGCCGGCCAATCCGTGGAAGGGTTGGCTGTAGGTTCGCTTCCCTGGATGTTGCAAAGTGGGCTGCTCTCAACTTCCCTGCCCACACTCGGCAGCGTTTACTTCGGCGCTTATCTTCTGCATGAAGTGACTTTTTACTTTCTGCTCTGCTATCGGCCCTTTGGCATTCAGTTCCATGTGGAGACTTCCCTCTTCAATATTTATTTCGCCAAGTTGGACCGGGAGATTCTGAAGCCGGTGCGATGGGGCGTCAGCGATGAACATCTCGATGAGGTGAAATCGTTCGGAGTAAAGACTTTCGAAGACTTCACCTGGAAGCACATGCTCGATTTCTATTCCTGCGCGGACTGCGGACGGTGCTCCGACAATTGTCCGGCCAATACCGTGGGAAGGCCACTGTCTCCACGTTTCATCGGCATTAAAGCGCGAGACTATGCCTTCCAGCACTATCCGGTTTTTGGACGCGCCCACAACGGCGCGGCGCTCATCGGCAGCAAAGATTCCGGAAGCATTTATTCCGAAGATGAAATCTGGTCTTGCACCACCTGTGGCTCCTGTGAAGAAGAATGCCCGCTGTTAGTGGAGTACATCGACAAGATCGTCGATCTTCGGCGGGGGTTGGTCGATCAAGGGAATGTACCCCAGTCGCTGCAAAAGGCGCTAAAGGCGCTTGAGAGTCGCGGCAATCCCTACGGCAAATTGGAGAAGAAAAAAGCTGCCTGGGCAATTGCCAAGGAATTCCAGCAAGTCTGCAACGTCAAAACTCTCGGCATTAACGGCCATGCCGACACTTTGTATTTTGTCGACAGCATCACTTCCTACGATGACCGGATGCAGGCAATTGGCCGGGCCACCGCAAGGATACTCGATCACGTCGGAGAGAACTTCGGGATTCTCGGAGCTGCGGAAAGAGATAGCGGCCATGAGGTCAGGCGCTTTGGCGAAGAGATGTTGTTCATCGCCCTGCGCGACCACAATGTAAATGCCATCAGGACGTCGGGAGCGCAAAGGATTGTTACCGCCGATCCGCACGCCTACAACGCGTTGAAACGCGACTACCAAGACAAGGATATTCCGCCAGTCGACCACATTAGCCAGGTGATAGCCCGCGCGGTCAAGGCCGGCAAGGTCAAGTTCCAGCCGGTGAAAAACTCAGACAGCGTGTTCAGTTATCACGATCCTTGCTATTTAGGACGTCACAACCAGATTTACGACGAGCCCCGAGAGGTGCTGGACGCGATTCCTGGCTTGCGGCGAGTGGAAATGACGCGGAGCCGCGACCGCTCATTCTGCTGCGGCGGCGGTGGACTGATGCTGTTCTACGAGCCCAAGGAAGAACAGCGAATGGGAGTGAAGAGAGTGCAAATGGCAGCGGAAGCCGGAGCCAATGTAATCGTGACCGCTTGTCCATTCTGCATGACGAATATTGAGGACGCAATCAAGGTCGCAGGCATGGAAGGAAAAATGACTGCCATCGATTTGGCCGAACTGGTTGATCAGCAGATCGTGCGCGAGGGAGAGGCAGCATGAAGAGAGTTTTGTGGAGGTGCACGTGGAGATTCTAGTTTGCGTCAGAAGAGTACCTGATACCTCAGAAAACGAGATTCAGCTCAACAGTGCGGAAAGTGACATCGAGCGCGATGATCTGATCTATTCCATTAACGAAGCGGACAACTACGCCGTCGAAGAAGCCCTTCAGATCGTCGCTCGGGTCGGGGGCAGAGTAACCGTCGTGACCGTCGGCAGCGAAGATGACGAAGAGGTGCTACGGCGCGAGATGGCTATGGGCGCGCACAGTGGCGTGCTCATCTCGGACGAGGCATTCTCCGGATCGGATGGTCGCGGGATCGCCACTGTTCTGGAATCCTTCGCGCGAAAGGGCAACTACGATCTGATTTTGACCGGTGTCCAGGCGGAGGATGGTGGCGCTCAGGTCGGTGGAATGCTGGCGGCTCTGCTCGATTATCCATTTGCCTCTCTGGTTAATTCCATTGAAGTGCTTGACAGCGGGAGGCTGAAGATCAGCCGGGAAATTGCTGGCGGGAACAAGGAAATCAATGAGATCGATCTCCCTTGCGTGCTCTCGATTCAGACCGGCATCAATGAGCCTCGTTATGTCGGCATGCGAGGTATTCGCCAAGTCGCATCGGTGCCGATCCCAACGTATGGCTTGACGGAGCTCGGGCTGGACCCAGGCTCAGTTGGAAAATCCGCTGCGAAGGTGAGACGAGTGGATTACTTCTTGCCCGAACTCGGCAAGGGAGCCGAAATCTTGCACGGCAGCCGCGAGGAGAACGCCGGTCGGGTACTCGAACTGGTGGCGGCTAAAGGAGGGCTGAAATGACGGCTCGTATCTTCGCTTACATCGTGCATAAGGATGGCGTCGTCGACGATTGCGCTTTGGAACTGGCGTCCGCCGCGCGAAAGATGGATCCCGCAGCTTCGCCCACCGCCATCCTCACGGGCTGGGGCGCGGATCTCGATGACGCGTGCGCAGCACTTGGGCTTGCGTATCCCGAGATCTGGAAAATAGCGAATGAGGCTCTGGCTTACCCCAACGCTGAATTAGTACGAAAAGCGCTGCTGCCGGTTCTCCCGGCGAAAAGCATTGTGCTAGCTTCACACGATCATTTCGGAATCGATATGGCTCCCGGACTTTCAATCAATATGCATGCGGCCTTTGTGTCTGACGTAGTGGATCTCGCCGCAATAGAAGGCGCTGAACTGAATGTAGTCCGCCAGGAGTTTGGCGGGCAGGTGAGCGCTCATGTTCGATGTGACATTGCGGCGGGGGGAGTGATCACGATACGGCCGGGCGCGTTTAAAGCTGGCGAGATCGGATCGGGACACGGCTTCGTCGTCGACAAATCGGAGGAAGTCGGCATCTTGACGGCCCGACGACGCTATCTCGGGACCGTCCTCGCCGAAGCTGGCGATGTGGATATCACCAAGCACAGCGTCCTAGTTTCCATCGGCCGCGGACTGCAGGAGAAAGAGAACGTGGCCATTGCCCAGGAGCTGGCCGACGCCATTGGAGCGGCGGTGAGTTGTTCGCGGCCCGTCGTCGACGCCAGGTGGCTGGAGAAATCACGCCAGGTGGGCTCGTCCGGAAAAACCGTCAAGCCCAAAGTGTATCTGGCATGCGGTATCAGCGGTGCTTCACAGCATCTGGCTGGTATTAAAGGTAGCCCGTTACTGATCGCCATTAATAAGAACCCGAAAGCTCCCATCTTTCAGGTGGCGGATGTAGGCATTGTCGATGATGTGCTGGAATTCCTGCCGGCCCTGATCAACAAAGTGCGCGAGATGCAAACCGCTGCAGCAAAATGAGGCACCGCCCATGATTGCGAATAAGACATTGAAATTGAGTTTGAAGTCACTCCGGGATTTTGCCAAGAAACGTCTGCCGGACGAAAAGCTCCTGGAACTGGATGCCGCAGACGAATGCCCCCTGGATATCGTGCGGGATATGTGCAGCCCGGACCAGTTGGGGATTCAACTGTTGTTCATTCCCGAAGAATTCGGTGGCATGGGCGGCGGCGCGTTCGACGTCTATTGCGTGTGCGAAGAGATGGCGCGGATCGATCTAGGAGTCGCTACGGCTGTGCTGGCGACGTTCCTCGGCAGCGACCCGATCACCGTGGGCGCGACTCCGGAGCAAAAGAAACTCTGGTTGGCGAGGATTGCCGAAGAGGGCTTGCTATTCGCCTACGGAGCCACGGAACCGGAAGCTGGCAGCGATTTAGGTGCGCTGAAGACTACGGCGGACCCGGTCGTCCAGGATGGTCGCGTCGTTGGCTACAAGATTAATGGGAACAAACAATGGATCAGCAATGGCGGAGTGGCCGGCGCATACACGGTCCTGGCCAATACTCCCAGCGGCCCAAGTTGGTTCATCGTGGAGAAGGACGCGAAGGGTTTCACACACGACGAACCGGAAGATAAGCACGGCATCCGCCTGAGCAACACCGCGGCACTGGCCTTCAATGATGTCTATGTCGATGCCGACCGGTTGGTCGGCGGAGTCGAAGGTCAAGGGCTGAATCAGGCCCAAGCTGTGTTCGGCTATACGCGCCTGATGGTCGCGGCGTTCGGGCTTGGAGGAGGGTGGGCTGCGCTTGACCGGGCAATTCCCTACTCCACCAAACGAATTCAGGCCGGAGCTCCTCTCTCGCAGAAGCAGGGATACACCCACAAGCTGATCGTCCCCCACGTAGCGCGGCTGGAGGCGGCTCGCGCTTACATTGAAGAAACCGCGGAGCGCATCGATGCGGGAGCCGAAGGAAGCTTGAACACCGAGGGCGCCATCGCGAAGTACATGGCAACCGAAGCCGGCAATCTGGCTGCCGACGCCAGTATCCAGGCACTCGGCGGTTACGGGTACACGCGGGAATACATGGTGGAAAAAATAAGGCGCGATGTTCGCATCACCACCATTTACGAGGGCACATCCGAAATCATGGAGATGACTATCAGCCGCGACCGCTGGCAGTCCCACCTCAAAACGCGGGGGCAGCATTATCACGAACGAGCGCGAGAGTTCGAAACATTGCATGGCCAGCACTCAGACGTGGGTGCGGACATCGCTGCGCTGGCCTTTCACGCGTTGGCCGAAGTTATGGAAAAAGCGCGTGTGGCGCGGTTAACCCGCTACCAACACGTTCTTTTGCGCCTGGGCGAGTTGATTGCCTACGCCGAGTGCGCAGGGAGTTTGTCCCGCCGTGCAGCGTTTCTTGCTGCAGGCAAGCTCCACGAAAAGGCGAACCGGCGCTTCGACGCCACTGCGCTGGCGGCGATCAGCCGAGTCTTTGTCCGTGAGGCCGCGCTCAAGGTAGGCCAGGAAGGGCTGCGCTGGGTAATAGGAGCGGGTGGCGTGAGCGATTCCGAGATAGCAAGCTTGGCAGTAACCTTTGGATTGCCCGCCATCCAGTACGCACAGTCGGGCCTTATTTCAGATATGGATTACGTCGCGGACGTGCTTTATAGCCGCGTGGCCAAGCCCACGGTCCTGGCTGCCTAGATTTCAATAATGAGTTTCAGGAGTCTCGTCATGGAAAACACTTCTCATCGCGCCATTGCAATCGTAGGAGTGGGAGCGGTACTTCCAGATGCCGCGAACGTGCGGGAGTTCTGGGAGAACGTGAAGAACGGCCGCTACAGCATCTCTGAGGTTCAACCCGACCGTTGGAACCCGGCGCTTTACTATGATGCCGATCCGAATGCGCCAGATCGGACCTATTCCACAATCGGCGGCTGGGTGCGCGACTTCGCGTGGGATCCGATCAAGTGGCATTTGCCGGTTCCGCCGCGCGTCGTCGACGCCATGGATGAGTCGCAAAAGTGGGCCATCGCATGCACCCGCGACGCATTAGAAGACTACGGCTACCCCAAGCGGCCGCTGAACAATGATCGGACGGCAGTGATTCTGGGGAATGCGATGGCCGGAGAGAAGCATTATTTCACCGCGTTGCGCTTGTATTTTCCGGAATACGCCCACGAACTCGCGGGATGTGCGAGCTTTGCGGATCTGCCGGAAAAGCTGCGCCGCGATCTCACCCACGAGTTGCACGACCAGATGGCCAAGCGGATCGCGGATGTAACCGAAGACACCATGCCCGGGGAATTAGCCAACTGCATCGCCGGTCGCGTGGCGAACGTCTTCAACTTCCACGGCCCGAACTATGTTGTGGACGCGGCTTGTGCGTCGGCAATGGCAGCGATCAGCGCGTCGGCTGAGGGATTGGTGGAGAACGATTTCGACCTCGCCGTCACCGGCGGAATCGATCGGAACATGGGCGCCTCGACCTACATTAAGTTCTGCAAGATTGGAGCACTTTCCGCCACGGGCACTCGCCCCTACGCCGAAGGGGCGGATGGCTTCGTAATGGGCGAAGGCGCAGCGATCTTCCTACTGAAGCGACTGGCGGATGCGGAACGCGATGGAGACAAGATCTACGCGGTGCTGCGGGGCATGGGCGGCTCGAGTGATGGCAAGGGCAAGGGCATTACGGCGCCCAATCCCATTGGCCAAAAGCTGGCGATTGAGCGCGCCTGGCAAAATGCCGGATTGTCGCCGGCCACCGCGACTTTGGTCGAGGGCCATGGCACTTCCACTCGCGTGGGAGACGTTGTCGAAGTACAAAGCTTGATTGATGCGCTTAATAGCTTTCATCTTCCAACGCATACGATCGCGCTGGGCTCGGTGAAATCGAACCTGGGACATCTCAAAGCAGCCGCGGGCGCAGCCGGATTTCTGAAAACGATTCTGGCCTTGCGGGACAAAGTCCTGCCGCCGAGCGTTCATTGCGAGCGGTCGAATCCGGATATCGACTTTGCCCGCTCTCCGCTCTACGTAAATACCGAATTGAAACCGTGGACGATTCCGGCGGACGAAGTGCGACGCGCCGGGCTGAGCGCCTTTGGTTTTGGAGGTACTAATTTTCACGCGGTGCTCGAAGAGTACATTCCTCACAAGCTGAATGGAAACGGAAAGCGGACAGTCGCAGTCGAGGAGGTTCCCCAGAAGCTGGCAGAGCCAGTGTTGACCGTCACAGGCGTTTCCCCCACGTCCATGCCTTCTACTTTCAAAGCTCCGCTCCGGGGAGCGCTTGTCGTCGGAGCTGCTTCAGTAGCTGCGCTCGCAGAACGTCTGCGGGCCGTAGAAACGAAAGCCAAGGCGGGCCAGGCTCCAAAGGCAACCCCGCCGTTTGAGTCCGACCTGCACGCTCCTGAGCGCCTAGCCATCGACTACGCAAACACCGACGAACTGGCCGACAAAGCTGGCAATGCACTCAAGGCGCTGGCGGCGAATCAGCCGGCAACGTGGAAGGCCCTGCGGGCTCAAGGCATCTTCCGCGGTCATGGTCCTGCCGTTAAGGTGGCCTTCCTCTATACAGGTCAAGGTTCGCAGTACGTGAACATGCTTCGGCACCTACGATCCGTGGAGCCGATAGTTGGGGAAACCTTTGCCGAGGCTGATCGCGTAATGACCCCCTTGCTCGGCAAGCCACTCAGCGATTTCATCTTTGTCAACGACACCGACGCGAATGCTGTGGCTAAAGCGGAAGGCGCTCTTCGCCAAACGGCAATCACTCAGCCCGCCGTGCTCGCAACCGACCTCGCACTGACCCGGCTGCTGGCCGCCTACGGAATTGAGCCCGATTTCACGATGGGACACAGCCTGGGAGAATACGGAGCTCTGGTCGCCGCTGGAGCTCTCCCGTTTGCCGATTCCCTGGATGCAGTCAGCGCTCGCGGCCGCGGGATGACGCAAGTGGCAATGAAGGACAACGGCCGTATGGCCGCGGTCTTTGCTCCATTGGAGGAAATCGAACGCATTCTGAAAACGATCAAGGGTTACGTTGTGATCGCCAACGTCAACAGCAACCGTCAGGCAGTGATCGGGGGTGAGAGCGAGGCTGTTCAGTCCGCCATGGAAGCGTTCCTGGCAGCTGGGTTTGACGTAGCCGCGTTGTCGGTTAGCCACGCGTTTCACACATCCATCGTGGCAGGAGCGAGCGAGCCTTTGCGCCGGGTATTGGAGCGCTTGCACCTGGAGTCACCGCGTTTGCCCATCGTCGCCAACACTAACGGAGAGTTTTATCCCATGGGGCCCGACGTTGTGCCGCAGATGCTGGATACTCTTACGCAACAAGTCGCCTCTCCTGTGCAGTTTGTTAGGGGCTTGCATACGTTGTACGACGCCGGCGCTCGTGTATTTGTTGAAGTTGGACCAAAGAAGGCACTGCAAGGATTCGCCGAAGATGTGCTCGGCGGGCACAGCGATGTGGTTTCGCTCTTCACTAATCATCCAAAGCTTGCGGATACGGTTGCGTTCAATCAGGCATTGTGTGGGCTCTACGCGGCGGGGTTGGGCCGCGGAACTGCGGGTGTCGTAAGCAAGACCCGCATTGCGGTGACCGACGCGACTAGCACAGCCGGGGAAACACATAGAGAAGTCTGCGCGGCCAGCTCGGCGAAAGATGCGCCTGTATCATCCGGAGCTCCATCGAAGGGCGATCATTACGACGAGCTTGGGCGTTTGTTCGCCGATGTTCTCGATCGAGGCTATGAAATTTATCACGGACAGAGGAATGTCTCCCCGCACGCCCCAGTGGTGATTACCGGCGCCGCGCTGGGGCTCCCGGGGACTGAGCACATCTTCGATGATGCGAATATTGGACGCATCCTGAGCGGCGAGCAATTTATCGATTCAATTCCCACGCGCTTCCGGCGCGCCATGCTCGACAAACATATTACCCGGCTGGTGAAAAGAGAAGACGGCGAGCCCACATTTGAGAGCCTGGATAGCGTCGCAGACGTAATCAAGTTGGCGGGTCGCGGAGGCGCTCTCGATCTGGAAAGCGAATTTGGCATTCCGCGCGACCGCGTGGCCGCTCTCGATCGAGTTACCCAACTCGCGATTGCTGTTGGTATCGATGCATTGCGCGACGCCGGTATTCCGTTGGTCCTGCGCTATAAAACTACAAGCAAAGGGACACAACTGCCGGATCGATGGGGATTGCCTGAGACTCTACGCGACGATACTGGCATCATCTTTGCTTCCGCCTTCCCGGGCTGCGATTCGTTCGCCGATGAGATGTCACGCTATTACGCGGACCATGAACGCCGCGGCCAGTTGGCTCTTCTGGAAGGTTTGCTCCCTCGTGCGGTAGAAACGAATGGTCATTTTGTGCTGGTGCAGGAGATCAACCGCCGCATCGATGAATTGCAGGCTGTGATTCAAAAAGAGCCGTACGTTTTCAACCGGCGGTTCCTGCTCCGAGTTTTATCCATGGGGCATTCTCAGTTCGCCGAATTCATCGGCGCGCGCGGCCCCAACACGCAAATCAACTCGGCCTGTGCAAGCACTACGACAGCGGTGGCGCTGGCTGAGGATTGGATCCACGCCGGACGATGCAGTCGGGTCGTGATCATCTCGGCCGACGACGTCACTTCGGACCATCTCATCGAGTGGATGGGCGCGGGGTTCCTCGCGAGTGGAGCGGCGGCCACCGACGAAGCGGTGGAGGATGCGGCGGTCCCATTCGATCGACGACGACACGGCATGATTGTCGGCATGGGTGCGGCTGCGCTGGTGGTCGAGAGCGCTGCAGCTGCACGGGAGCGAGCAATTCAACCGATCTGCGAAGTCCTGGCGAGCGTGACCGGCAACAGCGCTTTCCACGGCACGCGTCTCGACGTTCAACACATCGGCCAAATTATGGAAAGGCTGCTCCAGAAAGCCGAAGCCAGCGGCGGCATTTCGCGTCGCGAAATCGCGCCACGGACGGTTTTTGTCTCGCATGAGACCTACACCCCGGCCCGTGGGGGCAGTGCCTCGGCCGAGATTTACGCACTGCGTCGCAACTTTGGCGACGTCGCAGACCGTATCGTGATCGCGAATACCAAAGGCTTCACCGGTCACGCTATGGGCACCGGTATCGAAGAGGTCGTCGCGGTAAAAGCACTGGAAACCGGTTGCGTGCCTCCGGTCGCCAACTTCAAGGAAGTTGATCCGGAGTTGGGACCGTTGAATTTGTCAAAGGGGGGAATTTATCCCGTCGAATATGCAATACACCTCGGCGCGGGATTCGGGTCGCAAATCAGCATGATGCTGCTGCGTTGGGTGAAAACGAAAGATGGCGTTCGCCGGAGCCCCAACGCGCTGGGTTATGCCTACCGCATTGCCGAACCCGCCAGTTGGAAGGCATGGCTGAGCAGCGTCGCCGGACATCCAGTTGCGGATCTCGAGGTAATCCATCGCACACTTCGTATACCAGATCAAGGTCCGGCAGAGCACCTCGCACCGGCCGCTGGATTATTGCAAACAGCTTCGACTACAGCACCTGCCCCCCAGAGACCGAAGCCCGCGCCAGTGGCCGTTCGCGATGCAACCCCTGCGCCGGCGGTGGCGAAGAAAGATTTGGTCGAAGAGAAAGTACTGGCTCTGGTAGCCGAAAAAACCGGTTATCCGGTTGACATGCTCGATCTGGATCTGGACCTTGAAGCCGATCTAGGCATCGACACGGTTAAGCAGGCCGAGGTGTTCGCTTCAATCCGCGAAGCTTACAACATTGCCCGCGACGAGAACCGCAAGCTGCGCGATTATCCCACGTTGGGGCACGTGATCCGGTTCGTATATGACAAGCGTCGGGATCTCGCCGTCCCTGCCTCTGCAGCATCGCAGGAAGATATCCAACCGGCGACGGCGCCGATCCAGGCACCGGAGAAACCATCTCTGACTCCAATGTCTGTGCAGACTGTTTCCCATGATCCCGTGAAGGACCGCATCCTTGCGCTTGTCGTCGAGAAGACAGGCTATCCCGTTGAGATGCTGGACGTGGATTTGGACTTAGAAGCCGATCTCGGCATCGACACGGTGAAACAGGCGGAGATGTTTGCCGCCATCCGAGCCGCATACGACATTCCGCGCGATGACAACCGCAAGCTACGCGACTATCCCACACTGGCGCACGTAATCCGTTTCGTCTATGACAAACGCCCGGACCTGGTGGGCACGGCATCAAGAGGTCAAGTAGCTCCGCACTCGCCTCTTCCCACCGCGGCACCCACGCCGCATCCGGTTGCACTCGCGACTGCCACCGATGATCCCATAAGAGAAAACGTGCTCGACATCGTGGCGGAAAAGTCAGGCTATCCCAAAGACATGCTGGACCTGGACCTCGATCTCGAAGCCGATCTCGGTATCGACACCGTTAAGCAGGCTGAGATTTTCGCCGCTGTTCGAGCGGCGTACAACATTCCGCGCGATGAGAATCTAAAGCTTCGCGACTTTCCTACCTTAGCCCATGTGATCAAGTTTGCTCAGGAACGACAGCCCCGTTTGGCCAAAGATGCGATTGCTGGCACTTCTGCCAAAGCAGAACCCGCACAGAAAAAACCAGCGGCGTTTGCGACGTCGGATTCGACGCCGATTACAGCAGCCCCTCGTCCGGTCCCAGGCAGTTTTGACGCCGCCAATCGTATTCCTCGCCGTGTACCGGTTCCCGTTCTTCGACCACAGCTTGGGATTTGTAAACCTACCGGTGTGAAATTCGGCGCTGGCCGCCGGGTAGTAATCATGCCAGACATATCTGGTGTAGGAGACGCTCTGGCGCAACGGCTTCAAGAAACGGGTGTGGAGGTTCTCCGACTTAACCAGACTCTAGATTCGGAATCCTTGCAGAATCGCGTCAAGGATTGGATCGACGCCGGTGGGGTGCAGGGTATTTTCTGGCTACCCGCTCTGGACAACGAGGGTGACCTGACGCAGATGGACCACGCTGCATGGCAGCAAGCGTTGCGAGTGCGCGTCAAGTTACTCCATACCACCATGCGAATTCTGTACGAACAAGTTGCAGAGCCGGGCACTTTTCTTGTGTCGGCGACGCGGCTCGGAGGACAGCACGGATACGACGAAGCCGGTTCGATTTCAGCATTAGGTGGTGGGGTGGTCGGCTTCACGAAAGCCTACAAGCGCGAACGAATGGATGCTTTGGTCAAGGCAGTCGACTTCGAAGCGGAGCGAAAGTCGTCAGAGATTGCGGACATCCTCATCGAGGAAACTCTGCGCGATCCCGGCGCGATCGAAATAGGGTACAAAGACGGACTGCGTTGGACGATAGCGCTGCAAGAGCAGCCTGCCACAGATGGGAAGCCCGGTCTCATCTTGGACAGCAACACGGTCTTTCTCGCGACCGGAGCTGCTGGAAGTATCGTATCGGCGATCACTGCAGATCTGGCGGCAGCTTCTGGAGGCACGTTCTACCTGCTCGATCTAGTGCCGGAACCTGACCCGGAGGATCCTGATCTGAAACGCTTCGCGATTGACAAGGACGCTTTGAAGCGCGATCTCTTCGCACGCATCCAGGCACGTGGTGAACGGGCTACGCCAGCACTGGTTGAAAGAGAACTGGCGGCTCTGGAGCGAGCGCAGGCAGCGCAAGCGGCGATCGAAGCCGTTCGAGCCGCTGGCGGAACGGCGCGTTACTTCAGCGTTAATCTCACCGACGCTGTCGCCGTCGCCAAAGTTATCAAGCAGGTGCGTGAGCACAGCGGCAGGATCGATGTTCTCTTGCACGCCGCGGGCATTGAGCGAAGCCACTTCCTGCCGGACAAGCCTGCGGGGGAATTCGATCTTGTCTTCGACGTGAAGAGCGATGGCTGGTTCAATCTCTTACATGCTATCGGTGACATGCCAGTCGCATCGACCGTTGCATTCAGTTCAATTGCCGGACGCTTCGGCAATGCGGGACAAACGGATTACAGTGCGGCAAACGATCTGCTATGCAAGATCACATCGAGTTTCCGCACCACGCGGCCCGCGACTCGCGGAATCGTCATCGATTGGACCGCGTGGGGCGCCATCGGTATGGCTACGCGCGGTTCCATTCCCAAGATGATGGAACTCGCGGGCATCGACATGCTGCCAACTGAGGCAGGAGTTCCTCTGATTCGACGGGAACTCACTGCGGGCGGCACCAAGGGTGAAGTTGTCATTGCCGATCGTCTCGGTGTTATGGAGAAGGAGTGGGATCCTGCTGGTGGCCTGGACACGTCCGTAGTTGGCTCACTACCAATGCTTTCCGGACCCATGATCGGCAAGCTTGCGAGCCTTAGCCTCCAAAGTGGTCTCACAATTGAAACAACGCTGGACCCTGCCATCCAGCCCTTCTTGCACGACCATCAAATCGACGGCATCCCCGTGCTTCCTGGAGTCATGGGGATCGAAGCGTTTGCCGAAGCTGCGCTATGTCTGCTTCCTGGCTGGCATATCGCCGCCATCGAAGAAGTAAATTTCCTGGCGCCGTTTAAGTTTTATCGGAACGAGCCGCGCGCGGTTACGGTCGAGACGATCATCCGCCCCCAGGGCGAAACGCTGCTAGCACTGTGCCGCTTGACTGGTCGCCGATCGCTTCCCAACCAGTCCGAGCCTCAGGTGACCGCACACTTTACGGCTCAAGTACGGCTCACTAAGCAGCCAGCCGAAGGACCGACGGTTAGGCCGCCCCGTTTAGTTGAAGGCCACATCGTCGAGTCTGCCGCCATCTATCGCCTCTACTTCCATGGACCGGCCTATCAAGTTGTCGAACAGGCCTGGTGGGATGGACCGCGAACGGTTGGGCTGATGGCTAGAGGATTGCCCCCAAACCACATTCCATCCGAGCTACCGACGCTTATGGCCCCGCGGCTAGTCGAGCTTTGTTTCCAAACTGCTGGCCTGCGGGAGATGAGCAGTCAGGGGAGGATGGCCCTGCCACAGCACATTGATCGCGTCTCCTTATTATTGCCGCTTCCGCAGACTGAAGATACCCGCTTATATGCCGTCGTCACATCCGATGACCGATGCGGCTTCGATGCGGAGGTTGTGGATGCGAAAGGAAACCTCTACCTGCAAATTAGCGGTTATCGCACCGCGGCGATTCCCAGCGCCGTGGATGCGGAAGGGTTGAAAGCACTACAGACCGCGATGTCCTCGGAAACCATCGCGGCATAAGCACATAACCGGTTGTCCTGGCGATCTTTCCGATCGGAGGACTTATGGAGCTGCAATTTAAAAGGGTGGCCATCGTGAATCGCGGCGAGGCTGCCATGCGTTTCATTCACGCTGCTCGCGATTTTAACCAGGAGCACGGCACATCCTTGTGTACGATCGCTCTTTTCACCGAGGCTGATCGCCACAGCCTCTTCGTGAGGGAGGCAGACGAAGCGGTGTGTCTGGGTTCCGCTCAAGTCGTCGATCCGAATACTCAGCAGCTCAAGAGCAGTTACGTCGACTATGGTCGCCTGGAACGGGCGTTGGTTGCAGGGCACGCGGATGCGGTTTGGCCGGGATGGGGCTTCGTTGCGGAACACGCCGCATTCGCCGACCTTTGTCACGAACTGGGTATCGTGTTCATCGGTCCGGATGGCGATGCAATGCGGCGCGTGGGCGACAAAATCTCCGCGAAGCGGTTGTCCGAGCAGGCGCAGATAACGGTAGTGCCGTGGAGCGGCGGGCCGGTGGAAACGCTCGCTGAAGCGCGCGGTCATGCCGAGCGCCTGGGCTATCCGCTCCTTATTAAGGCCACAGCCGGAGGGGGTGGCCACGGGATTCGCCTGGTGCGTTCAGCCGCCCAACTCTCGCAAGGCTTTGCCAGCGCGCGGGCCGAGGCGTTCAAAGCCTTCGGAGACTCGACCGTTTTCATGGAACAGCTGTTGTACTGCCCGCGCCACGTCGAGGTGCAAATTATCGCTGATCACTATGGAACAACGTGGGCTGCCGGCGTGCGCGACTGCAGCATCCAGCGGCGCCACCAGAAGGTTCTGGAAGAAGCGCCCTCGCCGGCTCTTTCGCCACAGCAAGACCAAGCGCTGCGAGAGGCGGCGATACTCTTTAGTCAGGCAGCCAGCTATCAAAACGCTGGCACAGTCGAATTCCTGTATCAACCAGAGATCAACCGCTTCTCGTTCATGGAGATGAACACTCGATTGCAGGTCGAACATCCGGTGACCGAATGCACAACGGGGCTCGATCTGGTGAAACTTCAGATTCACGTTGCGCGAGGTGGCCGATTGGAAGGTGAGCCTCCACGGACGACGGGTCACACCATTGAAGTGCGGCTAAATGCAGAAGATCCGGAAAACCACTTCGCTCCCGCTCCGGGCGCGATTGAACGGTTCAGGGTTCTGACCGGGCCGGGCGTGCGCGTCGATACCGGCGTTGCGGAAGGCGATGCCATCTCATCAGACTTCGACTCGATGATCGCCAAGGTCATTGCCTACGGCCAGAACCGCAAAGAAGCGCTTTCCCGGTTGCAACGAGCGCTGCGCGAGAGTGTCGTCGTCATCAAGGGCGGAGCCAGCAACAAAGCGTTTTTGCTGGAGTTGCTGAACCGTCCCGAGGTGCAGCGTGGGGAAGCCCACAATGGATGGCTCGATCACCTGGCGGCAACCGGTGAGCACATCTCTAGAAGTTACGCTGACGTGGCTTTGGTTCAGGCCGCAATTGAGGCCTACGATGCGCAGTTAGCGGTGGAACAGACGCAGTTTTATGCATCGGCCGTGCGCGGGCGGCCGCAAGTAAGAACCGAGATAGGCCGGACTGCGGAACTACGGTACCGAGGCCAGCACTACCTGCCCAAGGTTTATCGCCTCGGCCCCGGGGAGTACCGAGTAGAGGTAAATGGGGCGCGCATGAACGCCCAGGTCGAGCGCTTGGATCTGTTCGAGTGCCGGCTCACGGTTTTCGGGCGGCGCTTTCGCATCGTCTCGGTTGTCGAGGGATCGAGTTATCAGATTGAAGTTAATGGCGTATCGCACCGGATCGATCGCAGTGACGGGGGAGTGGTGCATGCACCGGTACCCGCGGTGCTGGTTTCCATTCTGGTGAAGCCCGGAGACACGGTCGCCATTGGAGACCGATTGGCGGTCCTCGAAGCCATGAAGATGGAGATGGAAGTGGTTGCTCCATTTTCGGGAAAAGTCCGGCAAGTAATGACCATACCGAACGTACAAGTGGATACAGGAGCCCCGCTTCTGCAGATCGACCCCGCCACTAGCGACGATAGCAACGTGGCAACCGATCGATTGGTATTCGGTGCGTCCTCCGCTTCGACTGGAAAGACAGAAACTACGGAATCCCGTTGCCGCCAGAGCCTCGATGAATTGCGCAAGCTCATGCTAGGTTTTGACGTGGATCCGAAGCAAACGGCTCAACTGCTTGCCGAATGGATTCACATTTGTCCTGTACAGAGCGACGAATTAACACACAGCGAAGATGAGATCCTGAATATCTTCGTGGACATATGTTCCCTGTTCCAGCACGAACCGAACGTGAATCATCGTACAGGTGGCGAGGAACCGAGTGCCGAGTCGTATTTGTTCTCATACCTGCGGATGCTGGAGACGCGCGGCGAGAAACTGCCGCCTGTCTTCGTCAGCGCACTGCGCCGCGCGCTGGCTCACTACGGTGTGCTATCCCTGGACCGCTCGCCAGAACTGGAGCAGAGTCTCCTCTGGATTTACAAATCCCATCTCCGCATGGAGCATCAAATCGCCCCGGTTCTGGTTCTTCTCGAACGACGTCTGCGACAAATCGAGAACCTACCCTCGCATGGCGACGAGTCTCTTCGAATTCTTCTCGACAGAATGATCTCCCTGACCAATGGGCTTTTCCCCGCGCTCACTGACCTGGCTCGGGAGTTGCGCTATCGCCGCTTTGACCAACCTTTGTTCGAAGGAGTGCGACGACAGATTTACGACCAGATGGAGAATCACCTCGCTTACATGGCAGCCCATCCCGATGATGAGGACCGCCCTGCGAGAATCCGCGCCTTGGTCGAATGTCCCCAGCCACTGGTCAGCTTGTTTTCCAATTGCTTCGCAAAGGCTGACCAAGCCACGCGCCGGTTAATGTTGGAAGCGCTTACCTGGCGGTACTATCGAATTCGACAGCTCAGCAACTTTCGCTGCGTTGCATTGGACGATAAGCAATGCTGCGCTACGGCTGAGTACGATTACGAAGGAAAGCGGCTTCACCTCTTCACTACGCATGGCGAGCTTTTTCGGCTGGCCGAAGCGGTGCGGAACCTGTTTCCCATGATTGCGGAAGTCCCTGAAGATCATGACATCCTGATTGATTTTTATGTTTCTCACTTCGTGGCAGCGAGTGATCCGGACGCCTTGCAGCAAGAGGTGGCCTCGATCATCAATCAGGCCGGCTTTCCGCGCCCGATCCGCCGCATTGTCGCGTCTATTACCGGTCCCGCTCACAACCATGATGTTGGGAGTACGCAGCATTTTACGTATCGACCTAGCGCGAATGGGTATCAAGAAGAGAAGTTCTTCCGCGGAATTCATCCCATGATGGGGAAGAGGTTACATCTATGGCGGCTCGATAATTTCAACATCGACCGCCTGCCCTCCGTCGAAGATGTCTATTTACTGCACGCCGTCGCCCGCGACAACCCCAAGGATGAGCGTTTGTTTGCCTGCGCGGAGGTTCGCGATTTAACACCGGTGCGGGACGAGAGCGGACGAATCGTTCAATTGCCGCATCTGGAGCGAATGTTCACCGAAGCGTTGGCCGGGATACGGCTATTTCAATCGCGGCGACCCGACCATCAGCGCCTTTACTGGAATCGTATTTTGCTGAACGTTTGGCCACCGCTCACCATCGATCCAGATGAGTTTCGCGATCTGGTTCACAAGCTTGCACCGGCGGCCGAGGGTCTCGGGTTGGAACAAGTGGTGGTGCGCGCACGCATTCCCGCTCCGACGACCGGCGAGTTGCGCGAAATGGTGGTCCGCATTTCAAGCCCGTGCGGGAGTGGTTTGTTGATTACTTTCCGCCCCGCCGATAAATTGCAGCCCATTCGGCCTTTGCCTGAGTACGATCAGAAAGTTGTGCGCATGCGCCAGCGCGGATTCGTCTATCCCTACGAAATCATTAAAATGCTTACTCCTACTTCGGATCAAACCGGGACGGAATTTCCTTGCGGCGATTTTGTCGAACGCGATCTCGACACGGCAGGACGGTTGGTGCCCGTCAATCGTCCCTATGGTCAAAACAAAGCCAACATCATTGTTGGTGTCATTCGCAACTTTACAACGAAGTATCCCGAAGGCATGGCGCGCGTACTGCTGCTGGGAGATCCGAGCAAAGAACTCGGTTCCATCGCAGAACCGGAGTGCCGTCGTATCCTCGAAGCTTTAAATCTGGCCCATGAGATGGGCGTTCCGTTGGAATGGTTTCCCATCTGTGCCGGAGCCAAGATCTCCATGGAGAGCGGGGTGGAGAACATGGATTGGGTGGCTCGCGTTCTGCGGGGCCTGATCGAGTTCACTCAAGCGGGTGGCGAAATAAATCTGGTGGTAAACGGCATCAACGTTGGAGCACAGCCGTATTGGAATGCCGAGGCCACGATGCTCATGCATACCAGAGGCATTTTGATCATGACTCCGAAGGCCGCGATGGTGCTCACGGGCAAGCGAGCACTCGAGTTCTCGGGATCCATTTCTGCCGAAGACAATCAAGGAATCGGCGGCTACGACCGCATCATGGGACTCAACGGGCAAGCGCAGTATTGGGCCAAGGACATAGACGAGGCTTGCCATCTGTTGTTGCGCCATTATGAACACACCTACGTAGCTCCCGGGGAGCGTTTCCCTCGCCGGGCTGCGACTTCCGATCCCGTTGCTCGAGACGTAAGAATTCATCCTCACGGAAAGAACGGCTACGGGGAAGACGGCTTCGAACGGATTGGCGATATCATGTCCGACGAAACCAACCCAGGCCGCAAAAGATCGTTCGATATTCGCAAAGTCATGATGGCGGTCATCGATCAGGATCACGCGCCAATGGAGCGCTGGGCAGGGATGCGCGCTGCGGAGACCGCGGTGGTGTGGGACGCTCATCTTGGCGGTTACCCTATCTGTTTGATCGGTATCGAATCTCAGCCGGTACCGCGCTTGGGATTTGTCCCGGCCGACGGGCCGGAGCATTGGACTTCCGGCACGCTGTTCCCGCAGTCCTCGAAGAAAATCGCGCGTGCTATCAATGCGGCCAGTAACAATCGACCCTTGGTGGTGCTGGCAAACTTATCAGGCTTTGACGGTTCGCCAGAATCGATGCGACGGCTACAACTCGAGTACGGCGCCGAGATAGGCAGGGCCGTGGTGAATTTCGAGGGCCCCATCGTCTTTTGTGTCATCTCGCGCTATCACGGAGGCGCATACGTTGTCTTCTCGCGGGCGCTGAACGAAAACGTCGAAGTGGCGGCGCTGGAAGGAAGCTACGCTTCCGTGATCGGCGGCGCGCCTGCCGCTGCTGTCGTTTTCGCGGGTGAGGTGGAAGCCAAAGCCCGCAAGGATCCGCGCTTGCAGGCCTTAACCCAAGCCATTGCCAAAACCGAGGGAGCCAGGAAAGTAGAGTTGCGCGCCGAGTGGGACGAACTTTTCAAAGTGATTCACTCGGAAAAACTGGGCGAGATGGCCTCCGAGTTTGACCGCGTGCACAGTGTTCAGCGCGCTCTCGATGTGGGTGCTCTCAATTACATTATTCCACCCGCAAACCTCCGGCCATATCTCGTTCAAGCGATCGAGCGCGGTATAAGGAAGATGGAAGAGTCCGAGTCCGGAGAGTCAGAAAACGAAATGTCGAAAGCGGCTTGAACTCGCCGAGGCGAACCAGATGAATGTGTACTGGTTGGAACACACTAAAGAGGATGTACCAGCGGACGATGATTGGCTGAGCAAGGACGAAGCGGACTTCGTGAGGGGACTGCGCTTTGCCAATCGCCGGGACGACTGGCGACTGGGACGTTGGACGGCAAAACATGCATTGACTATCTTTCTGAATGAGCCGGCGCATCCGCTTGCTTTCGCCAAAATTGAGGTACATGCAGCCTCATCCGGCGCGCCCAAAGCTTTTTTCCAGAAACGGCCAGTTGCAGCCACGATTTCACTCAGCCACCGCGCCGGCCGGGCAGCTTGTACGGTCGCGATCTCCGGAGCAGAAATGGGTTGTGATCTGGAATTGGCCGAACCCCGGAGCGACGCTTTTGTCTCTGACTATTTCACCGTCGAAGAACAAGCTTTGATTGCTCGGGCATCGGCGAATGACCGTGAAAGGCTTCTGGCTCTACTTTGGAGCGCGAAAGAAAGCGCGCTGAAGGCACTCGGCGAAGGACTTCGGCTCGACACCCGCTGTGTGGTGGTGCATCCGTTTCCATCGGCATACGACTTCGATGGCTGGAGCCGGCTAATGGTTCGCTATTCGGGTAGCGAACGCCGGCTTTTTCACGGCTGGTGGCAACACGCGCACAACCTGGTGCGAACTGTTGTCGCCACGCCTCCGCCAAATTCTCCAATTTACCTGACCATCCCGCCACACGGCTTCGACGGTATCCGCTGCCGGTGTGCGTAGCGGGCGATTTGGCCCATTATGTAGCGCACTCTATGGCACACGGAAACAATCAATTCGACTTCGACTTCATCGTCGTCGGTTCGGGCTTCGGCGGCAGTGTTTCGGCCCTTCGACTTTCGGAGAAGGGCTACAAAGTTGGGGTCATGGAAATGGGCCGGCGTTGGGCGCCCGATAATCTTCCCCAGACCAGTTGGTCGATTCGCCGGTGGTTGTGGCGTCCTAGCTTGGGGTTGCGAGGCTTCTTCAATATTCAGTTCTTTAAGCACGCCACTATCTTCCATGGCTGCGCCGTAGGTGGAGGATCCATCACTTACGCCTGTACCTTGTTGCCTCCCCCAGCGAAAGTTTGGGAAGCTGGTTCCTGGAGAGCCTTGGCCGACTGGAAGGCGGAAATGCCCCAGCACTATAAGGCTGCATCTCAGATGTTGGGTGTAACGGAAAACAAAATCCTGGGGCCGGCCGACGATCTCTTAAAGAAAGCTGCGCAATCCTCAGGTTCTGGCCACACTTTCTATTGCACCAACGTAGGCATCTTTCAGGCTGCCGATGGAGAACCAGCAGGCCAGACCTTTCCCGACCCCTTCTTCGGCGGAGAAGGTCCGGCACGAACCACTTGCATCGCTTGCGGGGGCTGCATGATGGGCTGTCGCCACGGCGCGAAAAATACGCTGGACCTCAGCTACCTTTATCTGGCTGAAAAGCGCGGCGTGCGCATCCTTCCAGAAACAAAAGTCGTGAATATCAAACCCCTGGATGGTGCCAGCGATGGGGCCATGGGCTACGAAGTATCCACGGTTAAGTCCACCGCGCTGTTCTGTCGCCAGCCACAACGATTCACCTGTCGTGCGGTCGTCTTCTCAGCCTCGTCGTTGGGTACGATGGAGCTTCTTTTCCAGCTTAAGGAAAGAGGTTCTCTGCCCGCGGTCAGCGACCAACTCGGCCAGCATGTTCGGACCAATTCGGAATCTCTTATCGGAGTTCGCACACCCGGCTACGCCGAAGACGTGTCGCAAGGCATCGCCATCGGATCCGGCGTGTATATCGACGAACACACGCACATTGAGGCCGTCCGCTACCCAAAAGGCTCTGATGCCATGGGATTTCTCACCACCATCCTGACCGATGGCCGCCCCGGTCCCCGGCGCATCGGACTCTGGTTGAAGAATGTTCTCGCGTCAATGATCAAACATCCAATTAAGACTGTGCGGGTATTGCAACCGTTCGGTTGGGCGCGGGAATTTGTGATTCTGCTGTGCATGCAGACGCTCGAGGGCGAGATCGAGATGCGCTGGCGGCGACCCTGGTTCTGGCCCTTTAGGAAGTTTCTGGTCAGCCGGGGCGACAAGGTGCCCACCTACATTCCGAAAGCCAACGAGTTTGCGAAGCAATTTGCGAAACTCACCGGAGGGTTTGCCATGAGTATGCTTCCGGAGATTCTTTTTAACGTTCCAGGCACTGCGCACTGCATCGGGGGTTGTGTGATCGCCGATTCCTCCGACCACGGTGTAGTGGATTCTCAACACCGCGTGTTCAACTATAAGCACATGTATATCTGTGACGGGTCTGTGGTCTCCGCCAACCTGGGGGTCAATCCCAGCCTGACCATCACCGCGCTGGCTGAGCGGGCGATGAGCTTTATTCCTCCAGCCGCAGAGATGAATTGGAAGGGCCAGACCAACAACGAGCCCGCTGCAAACTTAAACTCTAGAAGATTCGTTTAGGCTGGCAGCGTTGAGGTCCTCTCGCCCGCGGGCAGCAATCGGTTCACAATTGCCTGCTCACCTTGCAGCCACAGGCGGCTGCTATAGAGCAAAGCGCTGCATTGGAGCGTAATCCAATCCTTGGCCATCAATGGCGAGCGGAATTCTTTGCGATTTGCTATCCAATGCTGCGCAACGTGGCGGGCGATAGTGAAACCCATGGCGCTGCTGGAGCCGCCAACATCCTGCAGGATCCCATCCAGTGTGAACATGACTTTGGACAACATAATCAGCGGTCCGGGAAACCTGATTCCCTTCATGGCAGCACGTTCCAGCAGTCTCATCGCATCTGCGCCGCTGGGCAAGCGCATCACCGGCAGTTCGTCGATAAAGTGCCTCACCAGGTCTTCGATCAATCGTCCTTTGGATGATTCCCTTCGGATGTGCGGCTGAGTGAGCGCTAGAACTTCGTTGCAAGTGCCCACCGGATCCCGCAGGCTCACCATCAAAAACAAAAGCGCGAGATGACGGCGCTGGTCGCGGCTCAAGCGTTCGCGGAGCGCCCAGTCGATGATCGTCAGTTCGCCGGAACGACCGTCATAAAGCAGGTTTCCCGCGTGAGGATCACCGTGAAAGATTGCGTCTTCCTGCGCTGCCAAAAGCGGGACTGCAATCAGCGACTCAACCAGTTGCTCGGCAACTTTCTTGCGAAGCGCAAGGGGCAGACGGGCCGCGGCATCAGTGACTTTAATTCCCCGCTCCTCAGTGAGCGCCGTGATTCTAGATGTACAAAGTGGTTGAATCAGCCCGGGAACGCGAACGCCCTTCATGGACCGATACAGATTCCGAGCTTCGAGCAATGTCTTCTGCTCACGTACAAAGTTGACTTCGTGTTGCAGCAGTCGTCGAACTTTCTTGAAGGTATCGGGGATCACTTGCCCGGGAAATCCATAACTGTGTTTCCGGTCGCCAAAGTATTGCGCCAGCCCGCGCAGGTAATCCATGTCTTCCGCGAAGTATTCGGGGATGTGAGGCTTCAGAACTTTGAAAACGCCTCGTTCCCGTCGTCTGCTCCCGAGATCTCGCCAGGTGAAGCGCACCACCGCACTGACACTGGCCTCCGAAAGAATAGTGGGTTTGATTTTAACGGAGTACTCGTTCATCTTTGGTCCCAGCTCCTGTCGAATGATCGCAACTACGTCCTCAGGCCGGACATCGCGAATTCCATTCTCCAGCCGAGCCAGCGCGTTCCGCAGGGCGGGACGAAGATTCCGGTTGCGGGCTATCACCTGGCCCAACTTCTGCAGCCCCGGCACTTTCGCGATCAATCGGAGCAAACGCACTTCGGCGGAAGTATTCGGTGAAAACTCAAGTTGCTCGAGCAGTTTGGGCGCCAGGCGTGCGGGCGAAAGATGCATCACCACAAACATCATGGCGTCTCGAACCGGTGGGCGCCACTTAACGTAAGCGTTCGGAACGAGTCGGTTGACCGGGACAATTTCGTCAACGATCCACTTCGCTATTGCCTCCCGCAAAGCTCCACCCGCGGGGCTTTGCAGCGCGAGTTCAACGGCAATGATTTGTGTGTGGGGTGTAGCGTTCTTGGGCAAAAGGTCCGCGAGGGCAGCACGCAGTTGTTTCGGAGTCAACCTCAACAAACCTTCGATGGCGGATCGACCCAGCATGGGTCACCTGTGTTCTTTACGATAGTCCGGCGCAAGCGTCTCCACAGTGATTTGAGTCACGGAGAGTATGCGCGAAGTTCGAGCTTTTGCGCGGGCTCAGATCACCTGCCACACGCTGTCGAGCACGGTGCCGTCGACCCACTTAACGATCGCAACCGCGCGGTCACCGCGCCTGGGACGTTGTGGAATCCCTCCGCAGATACGCTCGACTTCTGACTTGATTTCCTGCAGCGGGCGGATAGGAAGCTTCGAGCTCTTGACTGCCTCCATGAGGTCCGGACGGCGAGGGTTGATGGCAATGCCGCGCTCAGTCACGATGACGTCAATCAATTCTCCGGGCCCGCAAAGTGTGGTTACCTGATTGACGATGACAGGAATGCGGTCGCGAAAAGAGGGCACTGCCAGGATGGTACAGCCTGCGGCGAGACAATTCTGCCAGCCCCCGATGCCATGTAGGAGCCGTCCATCCGAATGTGTGACAACGTTCGCATCGAAGTTGATATCGACTTCGGTCGCGCCGAGAACGACGGCATCCACCAGCGAAGCGAAGTTTCCTTTTCCGTGGTAGTTGTAGGACGTGAATGGAGAAGTTGCGACATGGCGCGGATTGTCTGCGATTGACTGCACGCCGTTGAGATCAAACGTCTGGCCGTCAAGGATATAGTCGGTAAGACCCTCCTCTAGAAGCTCGACCAGATATTTAGTTGAGCCCCCGCGAACAAATCGTGCCTTCACGCCGGCGTCTTTCATCATCTTCTTAAGGTAGCCGACAAAGCCCAGCGCGATTCCCCCCGCGCCCGCCTGGAACGAGAAGCCGTTGCGCATGATGCCCGAGTCACGTAGAAAGAGTGCGATGAGCTCGGCAATACGCAGGCGATCAGGCGAGCGCGTGATTTGTGTCGTGCCAGACACGATCTTGGCAGGATCGCCGATGGAGCCGACGGTCACCACGTAGTCAACGTTATTACCCTGAATCTGCCAGGGAATGCAGGGGAATGGGACCAGGTTGTCGGTGACGGCGATGACGTGGTCGGCATAGATGGAATCTGCCAACGCGAAACCGAGAGAGCCGCAGGCGGACTTGCCGTGTGAGCCGTCACAGTTTCCGAAAGGATCCGCGGTGGGCGCGGCGATCACGGCAATATCGATGTGTACCTCGCCGTCCTGAATCGCCTGCCAGCGCCCGCCGTGCGAGCGCAGAACTCCCATGCCGCGCATTTTTCCCTGCGTGCAGTAGTCGCCCAGCGGCCCGTTCATGCTGCCTTCGATATGATCGATTACGCCGGAGTTCATGAGGTCGATGGCGTTTTTCTGCGAAGGAAACGAGGCGCTGGGAAACCACACGAGATCTTTGACGCCAATCCTTGCCGCAGCTTCCAGTGCCATCAAGGCGATGCAGTCGCCGTCTCGCAAGTGATGGTGAGAGGAAATGGTCATGCCATCGCGCAGGCCACACTTGCGGAGCGCGGTTTCCAGATCCGCAACGCGTTTGTCGCCGTTGGCGGGATAGTCGGCTGCGGTTCGTATGGGTGGTGCCGCTTTGTTTCCGATCGGCTGGTATTTGCCGACACCCAGGTACGGAATCTGCGGACGACCGTTCACGATCTCCGGGACCAAGCGACCTGCGGCGTTGCGAACTAGTTCTGTCTTTTCCAGAATGGCCATAAGAAACTCGCACCCGGATGATTCCAGATTTACGTCAGCAGCCCCATCGCTTCCGCTTGTACCATCAGCTTCAGGGCTCGCTGCACGACTGGAGGGTCGATCATCTTTGATCCCAGGCTGACCACGCCCAAACCTTTCTTCTGCGCTTCGTGATAGGCGGCAACAATTTTCTTGGCTTTCTCTATCTCTGCTGCGGTCGGTGCAAAAGCTTGATGAATTACCGCAATCTGGAGCGGATGAACGCATCCCATACCCTCGAAACCGAGGGCACGAGAATTCAAAGCCCACACCCGCAAGGCCTCCATATCGCCGACGTCACCAAAGACAGAATCGATGGCCTGAACCCGAGCAGCGTGAGCGGCATTCACCACGCGTTGCCTCGCATAAACTGATTCGGCGCCAGTTGGCGTCTTCACTACACCCAGATCCGCGGTATAGTCCTCCAACCCGATGGTCAGCGCGACAATTTCCTTGCTGGCGGTCGCAATCTCGTAAGCCATTTCGATTCCCAGCGCCGACTCCAGGATCGGCATCAGCCAGATTGGACGAGTAATGCCGTAATTGCCTTTGATCTCCGCGATCTTCTGATGGACGTCCAGTATCTGGTGGGATGCTTCGACCTTGGGAATGAGAATCACATCAGGAGACTCCGGAATGATCTCTTCCAGATCTTCCAGCCCGAGAGGAAGCTGGTTGATCCGCACCATCCGTTCGCATTGCAGAAAATCGACAGCGCGCAGCGCGTTACGCACCAGCAATCGCGCCACATCCTTTTCGTGGGAATGTACGGAGTCCTCGAGATCCAGAATGATGGCATCGGAACCATGCAGCGCCGCATTGATGAAATACTTCGGCTCGCTGCCGGGGACATAGAGGCGCGAGCGCCGCATGCGGTCACGCGGAGACGAGTCAGGCAGCGGTACCCGGTCCGGAAGCACGCGAGTGCCTTCTCCAAGACCTGCACGCCGGGCTGCGGCTTCGATGCGGGCCGCAATCACAAATGGCAGCGCCCCTTCATCATCGATCGCCACTCGCGCGTGCCTCACAGCAAGGGCTTCAAGCACTTCTTCGGCCTGCCTCCGAATCGCATCGCCATAGTAAGGCCGCACCCGCGATTCCAGTTCAATCGCGATACCACCCTCGTCGCGCGGTTCAATCCTCACGTGAACATCCGAACGAATCTCCGAGCCATAATGTCCCGCTTCGCCGATTTGCCAGGCGCGTGTTTCAGTCCCGACATTCATAAGCTTCCTGCCATCACCGAGCCCGGCTGCCATTCCCAGCCCCTACCCATTCGGGCTCCGGCGCGTTCGACCTTTGTTCCAGCTTGGCTACAACCGCATCCGTCATCTCAACAGTGCTCGCTGCACCTCGGCTGATAGCCTGATTGCCACCGGGAATACGCAACATGTCATAGGTGCGCACTTTACCTTCCGCGACCACGGCAGCGATAGCATTACGAATACGCGTGGCTTTCTCGATTTCGCCCACATGCTCAAGCAACAGAACGGCGGAGAGGAACATGGCAATGGGATTGATGATCGGGGGATCCAGTTCGGCATACTTCGGTGCCGATCCATGGGTGGGCTCGAAGACGGCCACTTCGTCTCCGATGTTGCCCGAGGCTGCGAAGCCCAGGCCGCCGATCAAGCCGGCGAAAGCGTCAGAGATCACGTCGCCAAACAGATTTGACGCGACCACCACTCCGTAGTCTTCCGGATTCTTCGTCAGCCACATCGTCTGCGCATCGATATTGGTTGACCGCAGTGCAATTCCCGAATAGCCCTTGGCCACGGCCTTGGCTTCGTCTTCCATCATCCCGGAAGTCTCGCGCAACACGTTGGGTTTCTCGCAGATGGTTACCGACTTGTAGCCGTACTTCTTGGCCCAATCGAAAGCAGCTTTGCAAATTTTGTGTGCTGCCGAACGCGTAATGATGCGCACAGAAATGGCTAAGTCAGGCCCGGGCGTATCCGCAAAGGGTTTGAATTTGGGATGCATGGCCAGGGCGGCGCGTACTGCTTCGGGCGGATTCGTCCACTCGACTCCGGCGTAAAGGCCTTCGGTGTTCTGCCGGAAGACAACCACGTCCACTTGCGGCTCTTCGAATCCTCCCCCAGGCTTCTTGCGAATGAAGTTCAGCGGATTGCCAGGAAACGAAATGCAAGGACGAATGCAGGTATCGAGATGAAAGCGCTGGCGCATGGTCACGATCGGACTGAAATAGGAGAAACCCTTCCCTTTGAGTTCGGGTCTGAGCTCAGCCTCAGCATCTTTCTTTGGCTTGGATGTGATGGCGCCAAACAAACCGAGCTTGTGTTTCGCCAAGAGTTCGGCCGTGCGCTCGGGCAGAGCGTTGCCCTCTCTGCGCCAGCATTCCCAGCCGATGTCACCGTGCATGTACTGGGCATCAAAGCCAACCGCTTTCAGAAGCCGCAGAGCTTCCGGCAAAACCTGGTTGCCAATTCCATCTCCGGGCATCGTGACCACGGTGTATTTCGCCATGACTTAGTCCCCTTTCTATGCCAGTCCCAGCCTCTTAGCGACCAGGTTCTCAACGCCTCCGGCGATTACCAGCGACTGCGGCACGCTGCCCAGTGGCGGAAAAATAAATTTCTCGCCTTGCCAGGCGACAGTTCCGCACGTAAAGTCAAGTTCCACTTCTTCGCCGGGAATGATGGTTTTTTCCTTCGCTGCAATCTCCTTGGCAAACTGCTCCCGCAGTCTCCCGATGAAGTCGGGAACTTCCACGCACAGGAACCCGTTGTTGTATGCGTTGCGCAGGTAGGTCTGGGAGAAGGTCGCCGCCATCACCAACAGGATTCCTTTCGCTTTGAGGCAGGTAACGGCTTGCTCACGGCTCGATCCGGTTCCGAAGTTGAAACCACTCACGATAACGTCGCCGGCGTGAGTGCGCAGAGCAAGCTCCGGATCGTAATTCTGCATAATGACTCCCGCCATCATCTGGGGAGTCATGTCGTCGCGGTAGGTATAATCCTTGCCGTAGATGGCGTCGGTGTTGACGTTGTCTTGCGGCAAGAAGACCAGGCGGCCGGTCACGCGTTCCGGGAAGCCCGGAAGAATCTCCACTTTTTCTAACGAGCCTTTTCCATTCGCCGCGAACTCCGTGATTTGCTTTGTCGGCTCGAAATCTGCAAACGAGTGCGGCCCGGTGATATGTCCCGCGAGCGCCGAAGCAGCGACCACTTCCGGACTCGCGAGATAACACTGGGCATCGCGCGATCCCATGCGGCCTTTGAAGTTGCGGTTGGTGGCCGAGATTCCTATTTCGCCCTTTTCCAGCAGCCCCGCGCCCAAGCCGATGCACGGTCCGCATCCAGGAGGCAGCGGATTCGCGCCGGCATCGAGCAGCGCCTGCCAGATACCGCGCCTCTCGGCTTCTTGCTGTACCCATGTGCTGGCGGCGGCGAGGTAGAATTTTACTCCCGGTGCGACTCTCTTGCCGCACAAGACCCAGGCTGCGGCCTCCAGGTCTTCCAGTCGAGAGTTCGCGCAAGAGATCAGATAGGCCCTCTGGATGGCTATTCTCTTTTTCTCCACCGCAGCGAGAGATTGCATTGCCTGCACAGTGTCGGGTCCGGAAACATGCGGCGTAATTTCTGCCAGGTCGAGCGTAATGCGCGCCGCGTAGGCAGCATCGGAGTCAGGCCGTGGCGGAGCCGCAGCCCAGCAATCAATGTCTTGTTTCGTGAAACGCTCGATACCGAGTTCCTGCAAGCGTTGGTGGACCCAACGCAAATAGTCGAGGGTGATGGAATCCACCGGAAACCATCCGACCAATGGCCCCCACTCGGTGCTCATGTTTGAGATGGAAAGTCGTGCGTCCATCGACAAACTGGCCACACCCGGGCCTGTAAACTCAACCGCGGCATTCAAGGCTTCGTCGTGGTTGTAAAGCCCGCACAAGGTGATGATCACGTCCTTGCCGCTCACCCCGGTGCGCAGCTTGCCTTCCAACACAATCTGAATCGACCGCGGAATCTGCCACCAGAACTCGCCAGTAGCCCACACTGCGGCTGCGTCGGTTCGCACGATGGGCGTTCCAATAGCGCCGAGCGCTCCGTACATATTGGAGTGCGAGTCGGAGGCGACGACGAACGACCCAGGTACAACGTAGCCACGTTCCACCATCAGCTGATGGCCAATACCCGAACCCGCCGGATAGAAATCGACACCCTGTTCTTTGGCAAAAGCCTCGATCGAGCGATACTTCTTCAGGTTGGCGTCATCGCGGTTCTGGATGTCGTGATCAAGGGCAAAGACGAGCTGCTCAGGATGACAAATCTCTCTCGCGCCGATAGCTTTGAACTTACTCATGACGGCGGAGGTGTTGTCATGCGTCATCACATGAGACGGCCGGATGGAAACGAAATCGCCGGCACGCAAGGGCCTTTGCGGCCCCTCGGCAAGGTGAGCTTGTGCGATCTTTTCAACAACGGTCTGCGGCATGGTGGACTCCGAGAAGATTCGCGACACGCGCCGTACATGCATCTATAGCAACACAGTTTTTCGGCGTTTCCTACTATTCACTCGTGATCTCGTTTTGCCTCTTATCGGCGTGCTCTTCTTTTGGGTCCGGGCATCGGCTTTCATCAGCACCATCAGCTTGCGGATTGAATCGCTGTCTTCCAGGTTCCAGATTGCCTCTTTGAGTTTTCTCTGGGCTCCAGTCGAAAGCACGCCTTCCGCGAGCGCGCCGAATTTTTCTTCCACTTCCTGATCCGTGAGCGGATTGCGCGGATCGCCCTTGGGAAAGTCAAGCTGCTTGCTGAACGTACGTCCATCGGTAGTTGTCATATTCACGATTACTCTCTGCAATGCGGGAAATACTTTCTCAATCTCTGGATCCGCAACCACTTCCACCTTTCTCAGCTGCTCGAGGATCCTTCCGTCCAGAATCTTTTCCGGGGTGAACTGCGTCGGGGTAACCTGCCGGTCCACCAGGGCCGCCGCGACCACGTAGGGCAGCGAATGATCCGCCGTCTCCTTGGTGCGCGGATCGTATTTGCTGGGATCGGACAGGATGTCGGCGGCCCGCGCCAGTGAGCGAATCTGAATCTTCTCTACCTGTTCAGGATGGAGATCATTCGTCTTGACCAGATCGAGCACGGCTGAGATCGGCGTATGAGTGAGAGCTTCCGAAGGAAAAGCTTTCATGCCACATTGTGTGATCCGCCAGGCTTCGCCGAGCCCGTCGGTAAGAAGATTCAATTTCCATTCCGGACCGAAGACGTGAGTCAACCCTTCCTTGCCGTCGATGACGTGCTCGGGACCGGAGTAACCTTTCTCCGCCAGCAGTGCCGCAAACACGCCGCTCTGCGTGGCCATCGGGTCAACGGTGTTTTTCATCATCGTCAGTTTCCCGGCCGTAACCGCGCCTAACGTGCAGTGGCGGCTCGCAGAAATGCCGACGGCGTTCTGGATTTGTTCCCACGAGAGGTGCAGAACGCGGCCTGCGACAATGGGCGATACAAAGGCAGTCAAAGTAGCGTGATGCCATCCCCGCTCGCGAATGCCGGGAAATGCCGCTTCGCAAAGGCGCATTTCAAACTCATGGCCCAAGACGAGACCGACAATCAATTCCTTCCCGCCACTTCCCACTCGCTCACAACATGCCAGAGCGGCGGGGAAAATATCGGACGGATGAGAGGGGTCCTGCTTCCAATAGATGTCGTTGTAATCCATGCTCCGGATCATCAGCGCGTTGGCCAGCGCTGCCGAGACCGGATCGACCCTTTCGCCAGTACCGATCACCGTGGCAGCACCACGTCCTGCGACCTCACGGAGAACTTCCAGCGCGATCTTCACATCGTGCTGCTGATAGCCGCCGAGAGCGCAGCCGATGGAATCAAGCAAGAAACGCTTCGCCTGGTAGATCGCGTCCTGTGACAGATCTTTATATTGCAGTTCAGCGGCCCACTGCGAAATCTTGGCGGTCACCGTCGCGTTCGATCGAGCAATCGTTTCGCTAGACAAGGAATTCTCCTTAGCTTTTCATCTTGATGTTCTTGGGATTCTTGAAGGGCAAGAACGCCATGAAGTCAGCGTGATGCACGATGAAAGCCTCAGTGGTACGTTTGACCAGGTCGCCCTCACCGGCGTGCGCTGCAATGATGTGACAAACCGCGTCAGGTATAGCACACTCGAGCGCGATCGCAACTCCCGTGAACGGATGCCGAAGCGCTTCCCCGCGCTCGCTTTGCCGGCTCTTGCCATCCGGTCCAATTTCGTACTCGAGCAGCTTGCCCACATCGGCAAGAATCGCGCCGGCGACGACCGTGTCCGAATCTATGGGTAGGGCGCGTCCCATGAACTGCTGCATGGCCTTGGCGCTCGCTCGTGCGATGTGCACTACGCAACGCTTATGTTCCATGAACGTGATCGGGCAGTTGGGAACCAGCAGGGTAAAAGGGATCTCCTGCAGATCTTTCGGGTCCAGAGCGCTGCGTTCGAGAGCCTTGATCCAGACTTGTGTAACTTGCTCGCGCAATTCGAGATTCTCAATCCAGTCGATCTCTGGCCACAGTTGTCTAACGATCTGGCGCACGGGCGCTCCCAACGAAACGCTTAAGGGTAACCTGCGGCGATGGCGGAAGCGACGACGTGCGTCACAGAGGTATGTGACCAAACATACGGACAGAAGCCTTAGTCGCTGTTCTGCTTAAGCTGCGGACCCCTTCGGCACGGGAAGGAACAAGGAGGCGCAAGATGGTAGCGCAATATTATTACTGCACCCATTGTCATAAGAAAGCTTCTACCTCCCAGCGGCTGTTCGATACTCTGTATGAGTTTTCCAAGTCCGACCCGGCTAATTGCCCGGCCTGCGGAAGTGCGCGGCAGTTACACATCTCCCTCGACTTCCAACTGGGTCTCGGTGATGCAGACCTTCAGGTAATGCACGCCTTCCTCCCGGAGAAGCTCGATTCCTGGCTGGGAGAAGAAGAGGAGGAAGTCACTTACTATCCGTTTCTGGTCGTGCTGCAGGGAATGCAGGAGAGCAAGCAGTTCTACTGGATGCCTTACTGGCATGTGGTCGGCAAGGATGCCCGCTACGTGCAGCATGCGATTTGTCTGGATCACTCACAGTTCGACAGCTTGGTGGCGCAGGCGCAGAAGAAAATATTGGCTACGGCATAAAGCACGGCAAACTATTTTTTTCCAAAGCGCAAAATGATCCCGGCGCCAATCCGCAGATTGTTCTCGCGGTTGTTCAGACCATTGGGCAATCTCGTCATGAAGTACTCGGCCTGCACGGGCCGAACGGAAACATACTCCGACACCTTGAAATCAATACCGCCGCCCGCCGTCATCGCGAAATTATTTTCCGGCCCGGATTGGCCGATCCCATCCGTGGTACGAATGCCTCCGAAGAGGGCCTGAGCAAACGGCGCAACTTTACCGTGCCTGCAATTCACTCTGGGGCCAAAAAGATAGCTAAACGCTCCGCCGACCAATGCGCCGTTCGCGGTGCTGGTCGCGCCATACCCAGCCAGATCTGCCACCGCGCCGAGCCACTTATTGACGTTGTACTCGAACTGCCCGCCTCCACCGTATCCGTTGTATGTTGCCGAGGGCGCGACTCCGGGTAGGTTGGCATTTATGTTAAAGCGCACGTAGGAGAAACCACCGTACAGTTCGAACTTTGAGGGTTCCTGCTGCGCTCTGCTCAACTGCACCGTTCCATACAGTCCAAGCAAGCCAAGGGCGATTAGTTTCCTCATTGCGGGAGTACTCCATTCACCCCAATACTTTAAGTCACTGAATCATATCCTATGCCAAAGCTGTCGTCCGCGCTTCGCTATGCCAAGAGACGGAAGATTCTTTTTTGCGCGGACGCGCCACTCCGTGATGTGACTCTGCTCATAGAGAGATGTATCTGACGCCACAGACAAGTGGTGAGTCCGCAGTTCGAATTTAATTGAGACATGAAAGGCGGTGACGGGCGACCTTTCGGGGGTTGAGTTTATGGACCCTGGCGAATGGAGAACTAAGTATCGGTGGGCTCTTCTGAAAATGAACACGCCTGCAATCGAGAAGGAACTTTCTGACGCAGAAGACGCTATCGTTGCGCGTACGCGGGAACTCTACCAGAAGACAGGACCTGATGTTGAAGTAGAGCGGGACGCTTTGGACGATGCCATGTACGCTCTACGCGCACTAAGAAATGCGCTGAAGCAGAAGCCCTAAACAGGCCATTTCACTAACACCTGGGCAGAAGCGGATATACATTTGCCAATTTCGCCGTACTGGCTCACGCTCTCGCGCGCCCAGCCCGGTGCCTCTGCCGGTGCCTTTTTGGTCAATCCTGCTCGGCGCGCCTTGTACTCTCGGCCCTTGTATCAGCCGCTCTCAACGGCTACCCTTCTTTATGATTCAGCATCTCAACAACACCTTGGAGGCTCCCATGAATTCTCTTTCGAAACGGTGCGTGGCGGTGTGTCTGCTGGCGTTGCTTAGCCTTCTGGTGCCCGTCCCAGCCCTGCCCGCGGGAAACGGAGTCCTTGGTCAGGTTGACCTACTGGGCGCTACGAAAGTGGAGGAAACTTCCGGCGTCTGGATCGACGGTCAATACGTAGGCTATCTTCGGGAACTGAAGGGATCGAAGAAAATCCTGCTTCTTCCCGGTGAGCACGAGATTACGATCCGCCAGGGCGGATACATGGATTTCGTTCAGAAGGTGACAGTACGAGCAGGAGAAACCCAAACCATCAATGTGAAGTTGGAAAAAGACACCAGGATTCAACTGCCTCGAATCACAGCTGAGATTAAACTGGAAGTGAATCCCAATCGCGCTGCCGTATTCGTCGACGGAGTCTTCGTTGGGCATGTCGCCGAGTTCGGTGGCATCGGGAGAGCCCTGCTCGTCACTCCGGGCAAGCGCAAGATCACCATCAGTCTGCCGGGATATCAGACCTTTGAAACAGATATTGATTTAGTTCCCAATCAGAAATCAACCGTGAAGACTGACTTGGTAAAAGGTGGCGCCGCGGAAGGGGTTCCACTGCAGCAACAATCGCAATAGGAACGAAGCCGGTCAGCTCAGGAGGCGGTGGCGCCAAGGCCTCGCTGTTTGCGCAGCATCTCTACAAACGACTCGGCCGCGACTCCGGCATGACTGCGGAAGAGATCAAGCAACGGATCTTCCGTATGACTAGATTCGGAAACAGCTTTCGAATTCTGCGCCGTCTCGTTTTCTAGACCTTCGGGTTCGACCATCAGTTCCGGCGAAGTGTCGGGGTTTTCCGCCAATTGGCTCAGAAATTTCTCCAGCAAAGCGCGATGCTCCGGGGTGGTTTGAGTGAATTCCACGCCCATCCCTTTATCGGGATGCATCACTCGAACGACACCTTCGGAGCGCAGTTCCACTCCCGCAGCACGCATAGAAAGTGTAACCCGCGTAGAAACCGGGAATGGCGAAGAGATCTCGAGGTAACAGCCACCCAGGCTCAGGTCCGTAAGCTGACAACTGACGGGAGGATCGTCTTTTTCTGTCTCCGGAGCGTTGCGCTCAATCCATTCACGCAACTGATGCGCCATTTGCGGGGATGTATCCAGAAAACGCAGTCCCACCTGCGTGCCGCTTCCCTCCCAGGCAAATTCCGCCGCCATCTCCAGCCGATGGCTTGCACCCGGAAGGGTGAACGACAAATTCCATCGCCCTTGGGGCTTGCTGCGTCGTGGAAGTGAGATCGCCAGCCCACCCTCGCCCAAATCGGTCGTGTTCACTTTGAATCGGGTTCCCGACTGGGCATTTGCCATTTCGACAGACATGTGTACCGGCACTCGTGAGTTGCGCCGGCGTTCCCTCTTCATCAAGGCCCGCGCCGCGCGAAAACTTGACTTGGCGCGCTCCGCTGAGACGGGCTTGTACAGGATGAAGTGCGCTCCAATATCGAATGCCGACCGCAGCCCGGTCTCAGGGTCGAGAATTGCAACCGCTACTGCCCTCTTGTTGCAGGGCGCGGTTCGAGCTCCTCGAAGCACATCGGCCGCGCCCGGTCCTGCGCAATCCACGATGATTGCCTCGTAGCGATTGCGCGTCAGATGGCGCAGAGCAATCTCCGCGTTCGCGCAATGTTCGACTCCGATGTCGAGGTCGCCCAGAGTACGGCGCAGCACGCGCACGATCTTATCGTCCGAGCACAGCAACAGCGACTTCAAAGTCATAGCCCGCCCTTAAATCCCTCCGCGTGGGTAGACAGCATGGAATCCTCAAGAAATTATCTTCAACTCTATGCTGGCTGCGATGGTCAGGCAATGGCACTTCTTTCACGGTTGTTACGTTTGTAACCCCGAGCCGATACCTGTTCGTCCTTGTTCCCGGATCCTATGTCCGAAGCCTATGCCCAATCGAGACTACCGCCTCGCATCCGCAGCAAGATCAATTAGATCAACGAGTTAGATTGAATATATAAAGTCACCCGGGTGCATTATGATTGACTTCGCTTGAGCCTTGCCCTAATATACTCAGTCTCCGATTCGCTTTTGGCTATCAGATGTTGAGCTTCGTCTCCTCGTCTGAGGATGGGATTCCCTTTCCTTGAATCCTTGGAGCGCTAAGCGAATCATATAGATAGACGGTTTTCTTAATTTTGAGTTGATCCCCCATTCGTAGGAAAGGCATTTGTTCATGGCGAAGCGACGCGGAAATCCAAACTGGGGTAAGCCGGAGCCAATCGGACCGGTCGTCCCTACCATTACGGAATTCGAACAGGTGGTGCGCGAGTATAAGCTCACCCCCGACCAATATCTGCGTTCAACCCGCTTGCGGGAGTGGGCGCGCCGTAATAAAAATTCCAAGTACATCCCGGAGCCTTTGTTGGAAGCTTGGGGCTTTGAGATCGAGTCCACGTTATAAACTGACACTCGAGAAACAGTTTTCTGAGGGGTCGCTGATGGCGACCCTTTCTTTTTGGCATGCTGGACTTGCTGCACATTCCGCTCCCCGAACTGTTCGCCGTTCTGGCCGCCGTCGCTTTCGCCGCCGGGCTGAATGTTTATGCGACTCTGGCTGTCCTCGGCCTGCTGGCCCGCTTCGGGCACCTACCGCTTCCTCCGGCCCTGCATCTAGTCGAAAGCACGCCGGTCATCGCCGCCAGTACCGTCTTGTTCGGGATCGAATTTTTTGCCGACAAGATTCCGGCCTTTGATCTGGCGTGGAGCGCCCTTCACACATTTGTTCGCGTTCCTGTCGCGGCCTTGCTTGCCTACGGAGCTACCCGGCAGCTCAGCCCCGGGGAGCAAATGCTGGCCGCTTTGCTGGGAGCCGCTATTGCTCTCGCCGCTCACGGAGGCAAAACCGCATTGCGGGCAGCCGTCACGCCATCTCCAGAACCTCTTTCAAACATGACGCTGAGCTTGGGGGAAGACGCTCTGGCCGTAATCCTCACCTGGCTTGCCACTCGACATCCTTATGCTGCTGCCACTATCGTCGTGGTTTTGCTGACGGTGATTATCTTGTTGGTCCGCGTGGTGATGAGAGCTTTGCGATCTCTGTTCCGCGGTGCAGAGAGAGAGTTAGCAGGCTCCAATCCAACAGCTGGTTCGCAGCGAAGTTTGCATTAACACTGCATTCATCATTGTTTCCCGCTTTGGCACATTCAGGGTCAGTTGCGATTTCCCCGGCATCGCCTGAGGCTTGCGGCGCATCCAATTGCAAGCCAGACTATTAACATGTCAATTTTCGACGAGAACTATCGAGTCGTCGGGGTGGAGAGTGATCGCCTCCGCGTGCAAGGAGTTCACAGCGGCGATGTCCTCACCATCGTCAGCCCTCAACCTGAGATCCCTATTTCTGAAGAAGACTATCCTGTCGGCAAATTAATTACCCTATCCGACCCCTCGGATATTCTTCCGAATTAGTTCCGACAAATATTAGTTCCGGGAAATATCCACAGTTGATGCCGCAAAAAAAGCCACGACCGAAGCCGTGGCCGCGCAAGAGGTGCCAACTAACTGGCTTTTCGATACCCCTCTTCAACCCCTCTTCCCGTGCCGATAACTTCCTTCCGACGTTCGCGCAACCGATCCTGGAACGTGTCCCAGCGAGGGCCAATCCCAACCGCGCTGACGTCGATGTCCACCGTACTGGTCCCGGCGGCGAATCCGGGCTCGATGAATTCGGTGTCCTCCATGTCCACATCACTAACTCCTTTGGCCTCCGCAGCCGGAGCCCCCGCCTCCCGTGTCGAGGGATTCCCCGGCATCTGCTGCGTGGTTGGCGTTATATTCCGGTCAGTTTCTGCCCGGTGCATCACTGGATCGGCTTCCCACTTTGAGCGATACCGGCCTTCATAATCGGACCATTGATCATCGGATTCGAGATCAGTGTCCGAGTAAGGCGGGAATTCCTCAATCTGTGCCTTGGTCAGTTCCACGGAAAAGTCGTTATCATGTTTGGTGGAGGCCCGCAGGCGTTCCGCCGGCACAATGAATTTCTTGGTCTTCAGCCATCCGCCGGTATCGACTATCGCATAGCGAATCAATCCGGTGGAGTGGTCGAATATTACATCGTCAATCTTGCCCAGTTTTTCGTCATCCAGACCATACAACTTGGACCCGCGGATGTCTTCTGATTCATCGGTGAAGCGATAGTTTCGCAGCATGCCGTAGTTCGCCATTCATTTCCTCCCGGAAAAATTTCCAGCCCGTGCTTCCCTTGGATGTCACTCCCCGTCTCGGGGTATACCGGGCAAATAATTTATGAAATGGATGGGCCGGATCACACTTTCGAGGTTATGTTTCGGATACGTCCCGCGAAGG
>CAVZZB010000020.1:0-111484 GCA_963779525.1 uncultured Acidobacteriaceae bacterium | reverse complement strand
CGGCGCTCCCAAGAATCAAAAATCTTATGGTTGTTAACGGCTGCCTGGCCGTCATGGGTTCCATCGCCCTCGCTTGCGGCGATCTCTTTGCAGTACAACGCCAGAATTTTTTCTTTGCGCCGTCAACGTTGGCAAATTCAAAGCCGAGTCCGCATTGTCGACGGTAAAAGATTAGGCGAGTTCCGTCTCGGCTCAAAGAGTCCGGGAGTCGACCGGCCGCCTCGGCCAGTGATCACGCCGACGGCGCCAATTCACGCGGATTCCTCTAGGGACTCGCTCTTCGGCGACCTCTCGCCAGAAAGGTGGCATAGGGACGATGGCTAACCCCTGGTACCCGTTCTTTCCCGGCGACTATGCCCGGGACACTTCACATTTGACGCTCGCGGAACATGGCGCATATCGACTTCTCCTCGATCACTACTATTCGACTGGGCGGCCGATCCCAGCGGACCCAGAACGAGCTTTCTGCATCTGTCGGGCGTTTACTTCCGAACTCCAGGCCTCGGTATGTTCGGTTCTAAAACAATTCTTCACTGAGACGCCTGACGGATGGCGCAACCAACGAGCTGATCGGCAAATCGAAAAGCAACAGCGCGTTTCTGCCAAATATGCGGCCAGGGCTAGGAATGCAGCCGCGGCCCGTTGGGAGCACGATGCTTCAAGCATGCGTCAAGCAATGCTTGGAGCATCAGAACCAGAACCAGAACCAGAACCAGAATCCCCTCCCTCTTTCAAAGAAGTTGTTTTCGTTTCTTCAAAAGAAAAAAGCTATTCGCAAATCGATTTCGACGCCCGCGATCTTCGCAACTTGGCTAAGGCACGCGACGAACTGCAGCTGAAGCTTCGCAATGGCTGGGGATCTAACCTGACCACTGAGCAAATCTTTAGGGAGCAGTGTCTTCTCGCAGGAATCAGCGTGGAGAGAGGGCTGGAGGTTGAGGCGCGTGCAATGAAATGGCCGTGTCAGTCCATTGGGGCCTCCGCATGACAATGACGCGCTGCAGGAAACCCGGCTGCAAGCTCACACAGTGGCGAGCGCAGTTATGTTATCGCCACGCCAAGGAGGCCGCGGGATTTCGCTTCGATCCGGAGTCGGGAAGGTTCCTGCCACTTCATTCCCGCACTGGCGACAGCGCCAGCCGACAAGAAGAACGCCGCAACCCTGCTCCTGGAAGACCGGAATCGGAGAGTGCATTGTCGTTCGCATGAACCTATGATGACACCTCGCGACGCCAGTTCGATAGAAAAAACTTTCGAGAACGGAGGTATGCTTCGTCGCGAGGCAGCTTTTCCGCCGTCAAGCCAAGGAGATTTCGAAACCATGGCGAGACGCCGGTATCAGGATCCCATTCCCAAAAGGGAGGGGAACTTTTGGTATCTCTTGCACTGGTCGGACGTCTTCATCGATGGACGTCGGATCAGGAAGCGTAAACGACTCAAGATTGCTCCCGCCACGATGGGGGAGCGGGAAGTACGAAAAATCGCGGCTGAGATCTTGCGGCCGCTTAACCAGGGCCTGATCAGCGCGGGCTCAGCAGTCAGTTTCAAGCAGTTCGTGGAAAGCGAGTACATGCCGACCATGTTGCCGTTGCTCTCGTCCAGCACGCAAGATTGCTACAGAGGAGTGATCAACAGACGCCTGATCCCGACTTTCGGCTCTCTCTGCTTGCGGGATTTAACCCCTCGCGCATTACAGCGGTACTTCTCCGACATGGCGACTCAGAAGATTTCGCACCCTTGCATCGTGAAGACGCGCGATGCACTGTCGAGCGTCCTTCGTTCGGCGGTTCCTGAGTTTCCTCATCAAAAACCCGTTGGACGGATTGCGACTGCCAAAGGACAACCGCGGCCGGCGGCGAAAGCCGGTCATTTCCCCCGAGCAATTCAGTAAGCTTGTGCAGCTCGTCCCCGAACCATACGCCAGCATGATTTACGTCGCCGTATGGACCGGACTACGAGTCAGCGAACTGATCGGCCTGAAGTGGCGCTGCATCCACGCAGACTCAATCTCAGTGGAAGAGCGTTATTTCCGCGGCGACTGGTCCGTGCCGAAGACGGCAGCCAGCGCAGCGACCATAGGCGTCTCACCAGAAGTAATCGCTCGCATTCAACGCCTGAAGACTCTTACCGTAGAGATTCGGGCGGGACTTGCGACTCGATCATATAAACTCGTGAAATTGGATGGGCCCGACGATCTGGTTTTCCAGAGCGTAATGCGAGGCAAGCCAATGAACGACGAAAATGTTCTCAAGCGGCACGTGAAGCCAGCCGCCCGGGCGCTCGGGCTGCCTTTCGTGACGTGGAGATGTTTGCGGACTTCACACGCGACCTGGTTGGTAGCGGCGGGAGCCGACCCGAAATCGGTACAAGGCCAGATGCGCCATTCACGCATTTCGACCACGATGGATATTTACGCACAGCAGGTATCGAGCGCACAGCGCCGCGCGATCGAGAAGCTTTCGGAGTTCGCTCAACCCTGTTCCATTACTGTTCCAATAAACGGCGGGTTTCAGTGCTAGGAAAAGATGCTAAGTCGAATTGAATCAGGTGGATCATTACGGCAGACCTCATCGTTCGCAACGACGAGGCCGTCGGTTCGATCCCGACTAGCTCCACCAAATCCTTTAGCCGCAGTGCATAAGCTCTGAAAGACTAACTGTGCAAGTCGCGTGCTGATGCTCGCGACGGAGCAATCTTCATGGACCGTATTCCGGCCTGACTTGCCGTGGACAGCGCAGAGCACCAAGAAACCGGGGCATGTAGAGGTCGGTATTGCGAGACGAGCCGGTTGGGACTGGGGCAAAAGATGGAGAAAATTCTGCTCTACAGGTAAGCCCTTATCGCGGTACGCAATTCACCCTATTGGCCCGAACGCTCGTACACCTTATCTCTCATCTCGTCCGCCATTGGATTGCTCGACATGTTCATTATGAAGCGCATCGCCGCGATGTGGCCGTATCTCCTGATTTCCTTCGCGCTTATCGGATTAGCCTACGACGCGTGGAAGTCTTTGATTGCTCGCTAGGACACCGTCCATTGTCGAAGGTCAATGAGCATCAATGACGCTGTGCGTTGGCCCTGTTCTTGCTATCCAGCAATGCGGGACGGTCTTTCAGGTATGCGCGGGGGCGGTGAGTGAGGGCGTTCGCCTTCACTTGCGGCCGAGCAGGCGGATGCGTGAAGTGATGGCGCGGCCCTGGAACGCGCTGAAGGTGAGGAACTGAGGCGAGTTGATATCGTTGTTCACCACGTAGGGATTGGCACGGTTGGTGATGTTATCGAAGCCGCCGCGCAGGGCCCAGTAATACCCGAAAAGATGGAAGCGCTTTTCGAGTTGAAGATTCAGGGAGAAATATTCGGGGAAACGTTGCGATCCGGGCGGCCCGACGAGCTGCTGCTGATCGTTGGTGACGTTGAAGGGGAAACCAGTACGTAGCTCGGAGGACCACGCGATTTCGGTTTGGTGAACTATGGGAAGTTTGAAAAGAGGGATATATCCCCAGGTGAGGAAGCGGTTCGGAGTGTCCCAGGGATAAGGGCCGGGCTGTTGCGCGCTGAGCAGCGGACTATCGACATTGAAGTCCAGCGCCTGGTTGGAGTGATCACGGGAACGAGTGTAGGAACCCATTAGCATGTAGCTTTCACGGAAGTTGTGGCGGAGCGTGAGTTCGAAAGCGTCGTAGCGGTCGTCGCGCGTGTTCTCGAGAACGAAGTCGCCGCTGGAGCCGGTCGGCGTGTTGTAAACGAAGCCGCGAGAGCCGCGTTTTTCCAAAAACTCGGCTTTCAGATAGATGGCTTTGGGAAGTTTTCTTTCAAGGCCCAAGCTCCAGTTGACGAAGCGGGGGGCTTGCAGGTCGTTACGATCGACGGAGAATATCGTAGGCACAGGGGTAGGTGTAGCCATGACGTTTCCGTCGGCGTCAGTAGGCATACCGTCCTGATTGAAAAAGTAATCCGTGCGGTCGCCGGCATAGGGGCGCGCTAGAAGGAACAGGATGGTGGGGTCGTAGACTAGCCCGATTCCTGCGGAGAGCTTTGTGTTCCCCGAGTTGTCGAGGACGTAAGTCCCGGCGAGGCGCGGCGAGAGGAGCGGTGTGCGGATGATCTCGTCCCAATCAAGGCGGAAGCCGGGTTCGACGAGCAGATGATCCGTGATCAGCCAGCGGTCTTCAGCGTAGGCGCTGGATTCGAAGTTGTACGTAGAAGAAGGGGCACCACCGGAAAAAGTGGAATAGCGCGAGCAGGCCGAAGGCAGCACGGTGACGCAGGTGTTTGGGGAAGGAGGCAGAGTCTGTCCCTGGCGCAGAAACGAAATGGGCTGGCGGGAAAATTGAGCGTCGTAGACGAGGCGATCAAAGTCAGCGCCGACTTTGAAATCGTGGCGGCCGTGCCAGCGATGGGGCGCGAGAAAAAGATTCGATAGAGCCTGCCAACGTCGGGCTTGGGTTTTTTCGGCAAGATAATAATTTCCGCCCGCGGTTTCGGGATTCAGGAAATAGGGAGAGGTTCCGTAGGGAGTCAGCTTCAGGTTGTACTCATCGAAAGCGAAGCCGGCTTCGAGAAGATTCCCGCTGGAAAAGTAGTACTGGTCTTTGATGTTCGCGAGGGTGACCAATTCGTTGTCGCTCGGATTGGCCTGCTGCGGACTTTGCGGTGAGAGATATGCGTAGTCGTTGTGGAGATGGTTCACCAGAAAACTGGTAGTAACGATGTTGCGGCTGGTTACGTTGGCCTGAAGCTTGACCAGATTGCCAATTCGAAACAAGTGAGTATTGTCGGCGTTGGCCGGAAGTTCGGTATAGACCGTGTTGTCGTACTCGCCGTCAAGAGCGTCGTAGAACCAGACCTTGCCCTTCTGCAAAGGGCCGGAAAACGTGAGCCGCGGAAGAAACTGATCGAACTTCCATCCTCCTTTGTCTTGAAAGGACGGAATGAAGTCGGTGGCGATAAAACGAAAGTGGTCATGGCCGATTCCAGTATTTAGCAGCAGCACGCCTCCTGAGCCTTTCCCAAATTCGGCGGGCTCGCGTGCCGGTTCGACCTGGATAGAACGAAACGCGTCGGTGCTGATGCGGGTCAACAGTTGCCCGTTGGCGGGTTGTGTGACATTGAAGCCATCGAGTACGGTCATGGTTTGGTAAGTTTCCGCACCCGCGATGTGAGGCTGTCCACTTAAGTCCTGCACCACTCCGGGGATAAAGTTGAGGACATTGCGATAGTCGCTGGTGGTGGGATAAGGAATGTTGATGACATCGAGGCCGCTGAGAGATTGTTGCGCAGCGATCTGCGCGGGATCGATGGCGGGCGGAGATTCCTGAACGTTGACCACCTCGCGAACTTCCTGCTGGCGGGAGAGAGCCACGTCTAGTCCTCCGGACTGCCCGGCTGTTGGTGGTCTTACTTCGACCTGGGGATGAACCAGAACATAGAATCCTTCTTTTTCAACGCGAAGCTGGTAAGTGCCTGGAGTGATGCCGGCGAAACGGCAGCGTCCGGAAAAATCTGTTTCACAATGCAGGGTAGCCACGGATGGACTCTGCAATGAAACTCGCGCGCCGGTGACCGCGATACCGTTCTCGTCGGTTACCGTGATTGTGAACAGCGAGTCCGGTGATGGCGGCGTAGCTTGTGCCGCAGCAAGAACACAGGCGACGAGAGTCAGCCCCAGAATGATTAAAGCGATGCGCATTGCAATATGGTCATCGTAAGGCAAAACCGAGGCCACTGGGACTGAAGATCGCGTGCTGTGACAGCGGTCACGGTCGTGCTTTCATGGGCGGCGTAGTATATATATGTCGCGGTTCGAAGAATGTCTGCAAGGGAAGGAGCATTCTCCCATGGCCAGCCGACCTTCGTCCGACGCCGTGTGTCCATCCGACCGCGGAATGAAACCGAAAGCCTTTCTCACCACTGTAATGAGTCTTCTGAGCATCCTCGTATTTGGACTTGGATGTATTCGGAACGATGTCCTCTGGTCGTGGATGGGATTTATCTGTGCTCTGGTTTCTGGGATCTTTGTTCAAATGTTTCTCGACCGTAAGAGGTCCAATGTTGCTGCATCAGGTCGCAGGCAATAAAAGCGCCTTCGAGTTCTAGCGAAAGATGGGTTCAGGATCGGCCGAGCGCCGGGGTTGATCGAATCCGGAAAGATACTGCAGAAATGCACAACATAATCTGTGCAAACTCTTTCCCTGTCTGCTAGGATGGTCGCCAAAAGAGCGCGGATGTTGTTCAGTCTATTGAGTTCGCGCGCCTCGGTAATGGCACTTGAACTGCCTGTATTTGTTGTGGTGCAGTGCCTTCAGTCCGAAAGCCCAGGACACCCGCCGCAGGCAGGAGTGGTATTGTGACCGATCCCGTAGAGGGGAACGTCCAGGGAGTAAGGCGCCGTCGAAGCCGTCGTCACCGCCGCAATCGTCGCATACGGCGCGGGCTCGCCGTCGCAGTTTTGACGCTTTTTGTTGCGAGCGTTTCTGCCCTGGCTTTGAAGTATCTCAGCCCATCCTTGTTTCACGCGGATCGCAGTGTCCCTCCCAACTTGGAACGAGCGGAGCTTAGGAGCGATCGCCTTGCGGCCGTCAACCAACTTCTTGCCCAGACGGGGCCGTCCCCCGATCGCCCGATCTATCCCTATTCAATTGTTCCCGGTGGCGTGCAGGACGCGAAAGAGTTGAAGTGGGTGGCGGAACACGATCCCATTGTTGCGGCTCACTATGCAGGCTTTGATTACGACCATGCACGTGTCGTGCGCCTCACCTTGGCAAGGACCGTATACGTTTCCTACCGCATTGGAAACCGCGTCTATTGGACGCGTCACCGTCTGACACTTCACAAAGGTGAGAAGGTAATCACAGACGGTAGAATGACGGCGCGAACGCGTTGCGCGAATCGTGTTGAAAAAACTCCGCAGCAAGCGGCGGCTCCGGTCGAGCCGCCAGTGGTGAAATTCGATCAGCCGGCCCACGTAGCCACTGGAACGGCCCTACAGTCCCCCCCAGTTCCCTTTGAATCTGCGCTTTTGAATCGCGCCACAGCTCCCGGTACGGGAACTGGGCCACTGAGCTTGTATGATCCACTTGGTGGTGGAAGCTGGGTGCCGATCGCGCCTCCGCCATTGCCCTCAGGCCTCTGCGGTCCCGGCAAGAAGAAAGACACCGTCGATTCAGCTTGTTGTCCGGGCGATGAGCCTATCGGTAAGAAGAAAAACATAGGCCCCTGCGGCAGTCCCGGAGAAGCGCCGGAACCGGGCACTTGGGTGATGATCGCTTCCGGGCTGGCTGTCATCTATTGGCAGGCTCGCCGCAAGCTGAGGCAAGCCTGATGCGTTGAGAAGCGCCCGTTCACAAAACCTCTGAACTATCTTCTGTTGCGAACTTGTCTTCGCTTTCGGTAGGCTGGCGGTTTTGATTTTAGCGCTTGCGGAGGCCGATGGTGGGTTCGCCAGGTCGCACTGATTTCCTTTTTTGTCTTCTGCTTATCGTGGGGTTTCTTGCGTTTTCCGGTTCCGGCGCGTCCGCACAATCGATTCGCTTGCACGTCGATCTCACCGACGCTCCACGAAATATCTATCACGCCCGGTTGACCATTCCAACCAAGCCAGGCGCGATGACCTTGGTCTTTCCGAAGTGGATTCCGGGCAATCACCGCCCCAGCGGTCCCATTGCCGGTCTCACCGGGATACGCATGGAAGCGTTGGGCAAACCCGTCGCGTGGCAGCGTGACGATATCGATATGTACGCCTTTCACGTCGCTGTGCCCAATACAGCGCAGGAGTTGGTCGTTTCACTGGATGCGATTACGTCCAATGACAGCGCGGGGGGTGGAGGACCTGCCGCCTCCAGCAACCTGCTGGACTTGAACTGGAATGCGGTTGTGCTCTACCCGCAAGGCGCCGTTTCCGACCAGGTGGAGTTTCTCCCCTCCGTCACACTCCCGGCAGGATGGAAGTTTGGCACGGCGCTGGTTCCGGTCCATGCGCCCGGAGATGAAGTTGACTTCGCCCCGGTCTCGCTCACCACTTTAGTGGATTCTCCTCTGATCGCCGGGAGACATTACCGGCGAATCGATCTGACGACGGGATCACAGACGCCGTTACACGAGATGGATCTGGTCGCTGACACAGACGCCGATCTGGCGATGACGCCCGAGGACTTGGCGGCTTATAAGAAATTAGTTGCCGAGACCGGAGCGTTATTCGGTGCGCGACACTACCGCCAATACAACTTTCTATACACGCTGAGTGCGGATGTCGGCCAGCATGGACTGGAGCATCATGAATCCAACGACAGCGCTGCGGCCGAGCGGACGTTAATCGACCCCGATCTGCACATGCTTTACGCAGCCCTCATCCCGCATGAGTTCGCTCATTCATGGAACGGCAAATATCGTCGGCCGGCTGGATTGGCTACGCGAAATTATCAGGAGCCGATGGTCGGCGATCTCTTGTGGGTTTATGAGGGACTCACGGAATATCTGGGCGATATGCTGGCGGAGCGCAGCGGCCTGTGGTCGGCAGAGCAATATCGTGAATCGTTAGCCCTAACCGCGGCCAGTCTCGACCACCGCACAGGCCGGACCTGGCGTCCCTTGGAAGATACCGCACGCTCAGTGCAGACTTTGCGAATGCTCGGTCCGCAGTGGGAAAGTTGGCGGCGCGGACTGGACTATTACCCCGAAGGGGAACTGATCTGGCTCGAAGTGGATTCGATCATTCGTCAGCAAACCCACGGGCAGCTCTCGCTGGACGATTTTTGCCGCCGCTTTCACGGCGGCCAGAGTGGACCTCCAGCTGTGGTGCCTTACAAATTTGAAGACGTTGTGAACACGTTGAATGAAGTTACTCCGTACGACTGGGCAAGTCTTTTGAAAGCGCTCGTCGGTTCCACCAGCACTCACGCTCCGCTGGGCGGCATCGAGGGAGATGGCTGGAAGCTGGTTTACAACGATCAACCGAATATATTCACAAAAGCGGCGGAGAAGAAATTCAAGTTTGCAGACTTCTCCTTCTCTCTTGGATTCAGCGTTGCCAAGGATGGCAAGCTGGAAGATGTAATCGTGGGATCCCCCGCCTATCAAGCCGGTATTGGTCCGGGGATGAAGCTGATCGCAGTGAATGGGCGCAAGTGGACGCCTGAATTTCTACACGCCGCGGTTAAAGCGGCGACGGCCACCCCAGACCCCATCGAACTGGTGGTCGAAAACGGCCAGTTCTTTCAGACTTACTCGCTGGCCTACCATGAGGGCGAGAAAAATCCGCACCTGGAGCGAGCCTCCGGCCGCCCCGATCTTCTCGACGGGATGCTTACCCCGCTGACGCGCTAGTGCCGTTTTGGGCACCGGGCCATGGTCGTAGTACTTTCGTGAGCCTCCCGCCTGCGCAACGCTGCTAGAATCGCGACATAGCCTACGAAAAAACTTAAGGATGTTTATGGAACGCTCCCCTAGAGCTGCTGCCAGTCTTCTGGCATGCGCGGCGATATTTTTCCTTCACGTAATTTTCGCGACCATCATAATGCAAGCGCAGGACCTGCCCGCAGTGCGGCGTGTACAGGTGTTGGGCAGCCGCAGTCCAGTCGAGATCGAGATTGAGGCCAGCGACCGCCTCGTCCCATCGACGCAAGTCTTGAGCGGCCCAGATCGACTGGTGGTGGATTTTCCCAATGCGCTTCCCGGGGCGGAATTACGCAATCAAACGTTGAATCGCGGCGATGTGAAGAGCGTGCGGGTGGGCTTGTTCACAGCCAAGCCGCCGGTCACGAGGGTGGTTATTGATTTGAGCGGTCCGCAGGCTTACCAGGTTTTTCCTTCCGGCAGAACCGTGATCATCAGGATCGGGAGTGCGGCGCCCCAACCCGTTGGGCTCAATCCCTCCTCGCCGGCTGGACCCCGGCTGGTAAATTCCAACTATCCTGTGCAGGCGATCCAGATTGCAGCTCCCGCACCGCCGCCTCTGGTCGTCTCGTTTAAAGCGGGGAAGCTCACCATCAATTCCAACAAGGCCAGCCTCTCGGAAGTTCTCTTCGCGGTGCATCAGCGCACGGGAGCGGACATCGGGATCCCGGCCGGCGCCGAGCAGGAAAAGGTTGTGGCCCAGATCGGGCCAGGATCGGCGCCAGAAGTTTTGTCTCGTCTGCTGACGGGAACAAGATTTAATTTTCTGATTCTGAGTACGGAGAATGATCCCGGCACCCTTGACCGTGTAATTCTCAGCGCACGTCCGGATGGCCCCGGCCCAGCCCAGCCTCTGCAACAGATGGCGCCAGTCGAAGACGATTCCGACGCCAATGCTCCAACCCAGCCTCCGCCTCAGGAGGCCTCACCCAATCCCAGCCCGAACGCGGGACGACAGGGAAGTCCCGCAAATCCGCAGGCGGATAATATTCCGGATTAGTCTTCCCACGCCACAGATTCGCAGGTTGGTTACGGCGGCGTGATCAAGCGGATCGGTACGGGAGAAGTTCCGAGAGCTACCGGCGGACCTGGAGAGCTTCCGTTGCCACACCCGACCACATTCATGACGGTAACATTAATCGTTGCGGTGGTACCGTTTGTGGTGGCACTGTTAATGAAGACCTGCAAGAAACCTACAACCGTGACCGGCGTCGTGCTTAATGCAATAAGCGGCGTATTTTGGTCATAAATTGGCAAAGTTACGATAGAGGGACTGCTAGTGATTTGGCTGCCACTCGTAATGCCGGCTTTCGTTAGGGCGCTCTTAGTTCCGGCCTGGATTTGAAAAGGGTACGTGTAAGGGGTGGCGTCGGGCGCAAGCACGTCCTGACCGTTGTCTGGACCGGACCCGCCCGAGTTGATGAGACACTGCGTGGCATTCACACTATCGTTTCCGGGCGGCCCTGGATTATCCGAAGTTAGATCCACTGTATTGGCCAGAGCGTTCCCGCAAGCATATACAGTCGTTTGGTCGCATCCGGCGACGGCGTTCCAGTAGTTAGTATCCTCTGGAGTCTGGGAACATCCGTTGATGTTCTTGGCATTGGCGGCGATCGCAACGGAAGCGCTCAAAGTCTGTGCAGGAACGTATTGAAGGCTGGGATTGGGGGGTGGGGGCAAGGAGCTTTGGGCTTGGGGGGTTTGGTTGATCAGATGGCACTTGCGCCTGTGCGTATTTAGGCAGTCCGCGGAAAGGTCAAACGTCTCGCCGATGACACCATTGTTGCCGGCGAGAGTTCCGGGATTCGTGATCGATCCGGTTGACGTATCGACAAAAGAGGGACACCCGGTTCCAGTGCAGCTCCCGCGGGGATTTTCGTTAGGTACCATCCACGGCTTCACGCAGCGGGGGTTCACTGGAATCATGGGACTCGAACCCGACGGATTAAAAGCCTCGGCGGTCGCCGTCGCGCTTACGCTGCTGCCGGAATAGGTGCTGTTAAACAAGGAAAAGACCCGAGCGAAGAAGACCGGCAGGTTCGTGCGTTTCACGATCACCTGAACAACCGGGTTCACTCCGAAGGCCGATCCTGCGGCGGTGCAATCCGTATTGGTGCCGACACCGCCGCTGGTGCCGTAGTACACGGTGATGGTGGAAGGCGCGACTCCACCGATCAAATCCTGTTGGGCTACGTTGGTCGCTGCCAGGGTGGCCTGGCTAGTCGACCCTCCACAGGCCGATGCCCATGAACCCGCCGCGTTGGTTGGATCTCCTGTTACGCCAGAAATCGAAATCACTCTTGCTGCCGTTAATGCAGCCGCGTCGGCGGCGCGCTGAGCTTCGGCCTTGGCCTCGTAGAGCGTGCCGATATCGATGGACAAGGCTGCCAAGGAGATGATGGCCACCATCGTCATTGCCACCAGCGCCATCGTGAACCCCCGCTCGTTCGAGCGGGGCTCGATCTTTCCTCGCGGGCGGAGGATTAATGGCTGCAGCATGGAAGATCCTCAGTTCTCGTTAAAGGCTTCGGAAGTCGTCGTGATGGTGGCCGGGCCTAAAAAACTCCCCGGCATCAAGCCGCTCACGGCGTTGAACTGCCACTTGTATGGGTAAGTAACAGTGACGCAGGTGCCGATCAGATACACGCCGCTCGCCAGCGTCGAGCAGCCTCGATTGATCGCGATGCTGATGCCGGTCCCCGGGCAGCCGGAACCTGTTGCCGCGTAGGTCCACGTTAGGTTCGACTGCGTTGGTGCTGGCAGGGTCGGTCCCAGGCCGCAATCGTTGATCTTCTCCGAATACAGGTAGTTATCCACGACCTGGGCGGCATCGCTCACGGAAACGGGTACGGTGGCGTACATGTCGCTGGCGGGATCGGCTGCTGAAACTCTCGCTCCTTCGCGCGCGGCGTTGGTTAATTTCTGCTTGAGGGTAAGAGCTCCGCTGAAGTCAAAAATTCCTACGACAAAAAAAACCAGCAAAGGCAGCGAAAGCGCGAGCTCTACCACCTGGGAGGCGCAATCTTCCGTCCAGCTTCGCTTGAGCGACGCCAGCCAACGGGTCCACCGGCTTGTGGCAAACATCATTGTGTCTCCGCCCTCATTTGTGCCTGCCCTGGCAGTAGCACATTCCCTATATCCAGATTGGTGAGGGGAATACTGAAGTGGAAGGGATATCGATACCGCGCGCTTACAGATGTGCCGCAGGTGCCCGCGCCTCCCTGGCTTGAGTACGACAACTGGACGTTTATCTGGACACAGACGTCAGTCACGCCGCTGGAGGTGTCGCAGGGCTGAGCCGAACCGCACGCGGCTCTCGAAGTAGCCGTGCCACAAGCGCACAACATGGGCGGCGTCCAACTCGAACCGTAGGGAACCAGATTGTTTTTGTTCAAATGCGCGGCCGCAAGTGCGTTATAGACGGCAGTTTGGGCAACCTTGGCTTGAATTGACGCGGTAGCGCAGGTTGTGCAAACCGGCGCCACGGCCGCTTCAGCGCCGGCCCGTGCTCCTTGGGTCAACGTGCCGTAAGTGAAAAACGCCAGGCCAAACCAGATGATTCCGATCACGAACATGAAGATCAGGGGCAGCACAAACGCGCTCTCCACGATTTCCTGCCCGCTCGTGTCAGCTGCAACATCGCGGAATATGGTCCAGAGCCGTTTCATCGTAGTTATGATGCTCCCCGCAGTTTGACTATTCCGTAAAGTACCGTGCCCAGAGCCAATGCTACTGCTTTCGGAATCTTCAGGGATCTCGGATTATCCAAGGAGACTTCAAACCCCGGTTTGTGAAAAGTTAACATCGAGACCAACAAACGTCCGATGTTACGCAGCGTTTCTTTGAATCGCCGCTTGTAGATCACCAGTACAAGCGCCATAAACCCAGCCACGTAAACCGAGATCACCAGCAAATCCCACAGCCCCCGCGGTCCAACGAAAGCTCCCAAGGCTCCCGCCAACTTCCAGTCGCCTCCCCCCAGCCCCCGCAAGATCACAAATGGCAACAGCAGCAGCAATCCTAGCCCGGCTCCCAGCAAGGAAGTCTCAACACCCGACCATCCGCTGACGACCGCATTCGCCGCAACACCGACCAGCAATCCCGGAATCGTCAGCCAATTCGGAATACGACGGCTGCATAAATCCGAAATACCAGCCGTCACTGCAAAAGCTATCGCTAATTCCAGCACAACCGGCTTCAAACGGGCTCCACTTCGCCGGGCATTTGCTCGATGCAACCCGCTGCTGACAAACTCTCTTTAACCTGTTCCATCTCGAAGCGCCGGACTTTGCGGGGAAGGCTGGCTCCTAAGGCCGAATGCAAGCCCCCTGCTGACGCGGATTTTCACATAGCCAGAGGGTGAAGTCAACGAATACAGGCCGGCGGCATACTCCCTAGTCACCTGCAAAAACAAGGGCCCGGAACGCGTCCGGGCCGCGGGAAAATCGCCCAATCTTTAGCGGTTAAAGGCTCCCGCACTGTTGTGCTCGGCCACAATTCGCTTGGCATTGTCGGCGAGAGCTTTGGCCTGCGGAAGAAGGTCCAGAGCCTTGAGCACCTCCGGATCCGATTCCGCCCTGACCTTCAGGCCTTCATCCTGACCGAAAGCATCGACGAAGATCTCAGCCTTGATGTTGGACTTGATCCAGTCGTTGTTATCCACGAGATCAGCCTGCGTGTAAGGAATGTTCGCCTCATCCAGCGACTTGCGGAAGTCTTGCAGAATGGCATCATCTACCTCGAAGCTCTTGGTCGGATGATGATTCACCACATACCGCTTGGCGTAGTTGAAGAACGCGTAATGCTGCAGCAGCGTGTCTTGAAAGTGATTGCCTTTGACTGGAGGAATCACGACATCCGGCGTTATGCCGCCACCGCCATATACCGTGCGCCCGCTGTCGGTGAGCTTCACTTCACGATTGGCGTTGCTGCCAGATTCGGCCTCGCGGTTGTAGTAGTAATCATAGAGGGAGATGTTGCTATAGTCGCGCTGGATCAGCCGTCCACTGGGCGTGTAATAGTGCGCCGTGGTGAGTGCCAGACCAGTATTTTCCGACAGCGGATACACAGTCTGAACCAGACCCTTGCCAAACGTGACTTCGCCCGCGATCAGCCCGCGGTCGTGGTCCTGAATCGCTCCGGAAACAATCTCCGCCGCCGAGGCAGTGAGCCGGTTTACCAGAACTACCAGCGGATAATCCTTCCCGCCGTTGCCATGCTGCGCCACGTAGCGCTTCTCGGCGGAAGCGCGCCCGTGATGCGAGACGATGAGCTGACCTTTCTTCAGGAACTTGTCAGCTACGCCAACGCCCTCGCTCAGCAACCCACCGGGATTTCCCCGCAGATCCAGAATCAACCCTTTGAGATCACCAAATTCGTCCAGCGCCTTGGAAACCTCTTCTTCCGTCGTCTCGTTGAAGCCGGTCACGTGCAGATATCCAATGCCCGGCCGGATCAGGAAATGAACGTCCACGCTGTAGCGCGGAATCTCGTCGCGCACCAAGGTGAACTCCATCGGTTTTTCCACGCCTTCGCGCGAGATGCTGATGTGTACAGTCGTCCCCTTCGGCCCTTTGAGCAGATCGGCGACGTCGCTGGTGCTCATGTTCTCGGTGGATTTACCGTCTACCGCGATGATCACATCCCCCGGATGAATGCCGGCTTTATAGGCAGGCGTGCCGGTGAAGGGAAAGATCACGATGACTTTATTGTTGCGCGGTCCCACCGTCATCCCGACGCCGTAGTATTTGCCGCGCTGGTCCTCGCGCATCAGCGCATAAGATTTCGGATCGAAGAAATTCGAATGCGGATCGAGCGCGTGCAACATCCCGGGAATCGCACCGTTGTAGATGGCCTTGTCAGGATTCACCGGTTCCGCATAATTGTCCTCGATGAGGGCATAGACATCGGTGAACTGCTTCAGGCTGTCCTTGACGTCGGAGTCGCTGGAAGGCGACGAAGGCTGCTGCCCGGTTCGCTGGGCGAAAAGAATGCCCAGAAAACCGCAAGCCAACAGGAAAAAAAACACCAGAAAGAGTGAGCGGCGAGAACTACGTGCCATCTTGATAAGTTTCCTTCGTTTGAGGGAAATCGAACTTCCCCAGCTACCGCGCTGAATACACGCAGTATATCATCAGATTAGACTGCCCCGGACCGGGTTCGTCACCATCGGTAACCCTCGGGGACCGTCTTTCCTTAAGATGCGGCCCGAGCCTGCTGAGGTTCGAGGGCAGCATTGCCGCCTTTGGCGCCCGGCATTATGATGAAATCATGAGTTTTTCCGAGACGATCTTCCTGTTCTTTCTGGCCCTCATCATCTTCGGGCCGAAGAAATTGCCGGAGATCGCCCGTCAAGCCGGACGCCTGCTCGCCGAACTACGCCGTGCGTCCAACGAGTTCCGATCCCAAATCGAAACCGAGATTGCGCATATTGAAGTCGAGAAGAAGGCTCAGGCGATCCTTCCACCCAGTTCTCCGCCACCGGGTGCGGTGGCCACTTTGAGTCTGAACCCGCCCCCAGGCGAAGCGGTTCCGGAGCCGTCGAGCGCAACATTAGCTGCCCCTGCAGACACTTCCGGGGTGGTCTCCGGGTCTGCCGATTCGAAATCGACCGTCGCGGCCTCGGTCGCAGAGAATTCAGAAACCGCGCCGATTGCCTCAGAATCCGAGATCGTCCCCACGCCACAGGATTCGCATGTTTGAAAGCCAGACCGCGGCTCCCGGCGACGATCCGAAGCGCGATGCCATGCCCACCATGGGGTTCCTCGATCACCTCGAAGAGTTACGCACCCGCCTGGTGTATTCCATCGCTGCCGTTGCCGTCGGGTTCTTCGCCTGCTGGTGGAAAGTAGAAAGCATCTACGACATCATGCAGCGGCCGATCATGAAGGCACTCAAGGACAATGGGATGTCGGAGCGGCTCGTCTATCTGAATCCCACCGAGCCTTTCAACCTGTATCTGAAGATTGCGGCGCTCGCCGGACTTTTTCTGACCTCGCCCTTTGTCCTCTACCAGGTCTGGATGTTCATCTCTCCCGGTCTGTACCGCAACGAGAAGCGTTACGTGGTGCCCTTCATGGTTTCCACAATCGCCTTGTTCACCACCGGAGGATACTTCGGTTATAAGGTTGTCTATCCGCAGGCGCTCGGCTTTCTCATTCATTTCGGAAGACAATTCCAGCCGATGATTACCATCGGCGAATACACATCGCTGTTTTTGAGCATCATTCTGGGCATGGGTTTGATCTTCGAGATGCCCATTCTCATTTTCTTTCTGGCGCTGATGGGGATCATTACCGCCGGCTTCATGTGGAAGAACTTCCGCTACGCCATTCTGCTCATTTTCATCATCGCGGCCATCGTGACTCCGACTCCGGATGTTTTGAACATGTGCATTTTTGCCGCTCCTATGATCGCGTTATATGTTGTCAGCATTGCAATAGCCTGGGCGGTCCATCCCAAACAGCGCCGCGCCCGGAAAGAAAAAAAAGCAGCAGCATAAGATTCGTACGACATTCGGCCCATTGAAAAATGATCTCCGAGAAAATGATCGGCAAGAGAATCGTGATCGCGACGCTGTTGCTTACCGCCGCCGCATTAGTGGCCTGCGACCGCGACAAGGACGCCGATCCGGTTAAAGCGCAGGCCCAGCCTTCGGCACCGGCCGAAGACGCCAGACCTAAGCTTTCGCTTCCTCCCGACAGCGGCCCGCTCCCGACCATCGATTCCGAACGCGCCATGCGGTACGTGAAAGAAATCGTAAAATTTGGTCCGCGGCCCATCGGCAGCGCGAATCACAGGAAGGTCGAGGATTACATCACCTCGCACCTCAAAGGTGACACCGTGGAAGATGACGTCTTCACCGCCGACACGCCCGACGGCAAGTTTCCCGTGCGCAACATCATTGCGAAGTTTCCCGGGACGCGCGACGGAATCATTGTAATCGCCAGCCACTACGACACGAATTATCCGTTGCGAAACACTTCGTACGTTGGGGCAAATGACGGTGCTTCTTCAAGCGCTCTCCTCCTCGAAATTGCAAACCAGCTACGTGGCAAGAAGCGCGACGGCTACAGCGTCTGGCTGGTGTGGGACGATGCGGAGGAAGCCATGAAGACGTGGTCGGACACCGACAGCCTGTACGGCATCCGTCACCTGGCCCAGAAATGGCAGGATGACGGGACGCTGAAGAAGGTGAAGGCGTTCCTGTTAGCCGATATGATCGGCGACGCCGACCTCAATATCGATCATGACCAGAACTCAACGCCCTGGCTCGAGGAGGTGGTGTATCAGGCAGCCGCTCGTCTTGGTTATCAATCGCATTTCTTCGGGCGTGAAAATCAAGTCTCGGATGATCATCTTCCGTTTATGCAGAGAGGCGTTCCCTCCGCCGATCTGATCGATTTCGATTACGGCTATAACAACGTTTTCTGGCATACGCAGCAGGATACCGTCGACAAACTCAGCCCCAAGAGCTTGGAGATTGTCGGCAGCACGATTCTTGAAACCGTTAACATCCTCGATAAAATGGACCCGCTGCCACCGAAATAAACTGCCTAAACTTGCTTCGAGACCTCTCTGCAGCGATTCCCCGCGCATTCTCACCAGCACTTTTGCTCTTTTCCCTGAATTCGTTTCTAATTCACCCGACATGCGAAACCTGAAAGTTTATTGTCTGTGCCTGGTCTTCACCGCGATTTGCGTCGCTGCAACCCCACCCGCTGAATCCGACGATGCTGCCCGCATTATCCAGTCTGCCCTCCAACCCTCCCCAATTGAGAGCAACCTGCGCCATCTCACCGATGAAATCGGCGGCCGCGTGCCTGGTACGCCCGCCATGCAAAGAGCGGTGGAATGGGGTGTGAGCATGTTCACGGCGGCTGGAGCAGATAGCGTCCACACTGAGACCTTCACCATTCCCCATTCGTGGGCCGAGGGCGAGACTGAGATGTCCGTCCGTTCAACGGGAACTTCTGTTGATCCAAAGCTGACGGAAATCCCCAAATTCGACTTTCGCGTGAGATGTGTTTCCATTGCCTGGGCCCCCGCGCTTCCCGCTGTGAAGCATGTGCCGGTCGTCGACGTGGGCAGCGGGAGTCTCGAGGAATTCAAGAAGGCCGGCGATATTTCAGGAAAGATCGTTCTCGTCCATTCCGTTGTGTTGAAGACTTGGGAAGACCTCTTCGCCGAATATACGATCGCACCTCCCGTCATCACCGCTGCCCTGGACGGCAAGGCCAAGGCTGTAGCTTTTATCGCTACCCGTGAGCACGACATTCTCTACCGGCACACCAATTCGTTTGCGGGAGAAATCGATCGCATTCCGCAAGTTCTGGTAGCGCGAGAAGATGGAGAGCGAATCGGACGATTGCTGGCCTCAGGGCACCCCGTGTGGGCGGACCTGAGCATTCCCAATCAACTCGGCGGCCCAATCAAGACCGCAAACGTGATCGCCGAAATCAAAGGCAGCGCAAAGCCCGACGAATTCGTCATTTTGGGCGCGCATCTGGATTCCTGGGAACTGGGCACGGGAGCGCTCGATAACGGCTGCAATGCGGCGCTAGTGATCGATGCGCTGCGCGCTATCAAAGCCAGCGGATTGACGCCGCGCCGTTCGATCCGCTTCATACTTTTTTCCGGCGAAGAAGAAGGTCTGCTCGGCTCCCGCGCCTATGCCACCGCGCACCGCTCGGAACTGGATAAGGCCGCCGGGGTTATCATCTACGATTCCGGCACCGGCAAGACCACGGGATTTGCTACTGGTGGGCGCAAGGATGTTTTGGATGCGACCCGGCGCATCATCGCTCCCCTGCGACAATTCGGCGTAACTGAACTCAAAACCGACATGGAATGGGGTACAGACCACTTCGATTTTATGCTGGAAGGCGTCCCTACGTTCGTGGCGGATCAGGAGGAGGCGAACTATCTGGTGAACTATCACGCTGTCTCCGATACTTACGACAAAGTAGATTTCGCGCAGCTCAAGAAACATGTAGCCGAAGCCGCTGAGTTTTCCTTTGCGTTGGCAAATCTTCCGGAGAAAATTGGACCCCGCTATTCCCGAGCGCAAATTGAGCAATCGATGCACGAAACCGGCGCCGACCAGGAGTTCAAAGCGGCAGGTATGTGGGAGGCGTGGGCCAGCGGGAAGCTCGGGCGGCAGCCGTAACCAAATCTGCAGTTTTCGATTTCCAATGGTCAATGAATCAGTCATGGTTCCAATTGAAAATTGGCCATCGATAATCGGCAATCAGGCTTGATCTATTTCTGGATCGTCTTCAATCTTTTCGCGCTCGGCATGTTGGTGTTGGACCTTCGCGTCTTCCACAGCTCCGGCCGCATGGGTTCTCGCGAGGCCCTGCTTCGCAGCGCGATGTGGTTCGGTTTAGCGGCGGCATTTGCCGGGCTGGTTTTTTTCTGGCAAGGCCGGCAGGTCGCCGTCGAATTCGTTACCGGTTATGTCCTCGAACTGTCCCTTAGTGTCGACAACCTTTTCATCTTCCTCGTAATCTTCCGCTACTTCGCCGTGCCTGAGGAGCAGCAGCACCGCGTATTGTTTTGGGGGATCATCGGTGCTTTGGTGATGCGCGGCTGCTTCATCGTAGCTGGTGTCGGCCTCATCCAGCGCTTTCACTGGATCTCTTATGGCCTCGGAGCCTTGCTTATCTATAGCGGGATCCGGCTGGCCTTTACCGGCGAACACCAGGTGGATCCGTCGAAAAATCCGGCCGTCAAAGCTCTACGCCGCCTGATGCCGGTGACCGACACGTACCAAGGCGGGCGCTTCCTGGTTCGCAATTGGCAAGGCAAGGCGGGACTCTACGCCACGCCGCTGCTGATTGTGCTGGCCGTAATCGAAACCACCGATCTGCTCTTCGCCGTCGATTCCATCCCCGCGATATTTGCCATCACCCTCAATGCTTTCATCGTCTACACCTCGAATGTCTTCGCCGTCATGGGGTTGCGGTCGATGTTCTTCGCCGTCTCTGGACTCATCAAGGCTTTCCGCTTCCTTCACGCCGGACTGGCGGCGATTCTGATGCTGGTGGGCGTGAAGATGATTGTGGCCGATTACTTCAAAGTGCCAACTCTGGCGATGCTAGGTTTGGTGGCGGGAATACTAACCATATCAATCGCAGCGTCCATTCTTATCCCGGAGAAAGAGCGGGCTTGAAGGGCCGTTGATGTCTCCAAACCACCGCTGCCCATAAGCTATTATAAAAGTCCATGGCGCAAGTCACCATTCATGTCCCCCCGCGTCCTTATCAGGCTCGAATTGAGAACGGGCTACTATCGCGGGCCGGATCGTTGTTGGCGGAATTACTGCCGCAATCCAGCAAGTTGTTTGTGGTTACGTCTGCTCCCATCCGCCGCCGTTGGGGATCAAAATTACTGGCGTCGCTGACTTCGGCAGGATTCAAACCTCAAGTTCTGCAGATTCCGGATGGCGAACCTGCCAAGAAACTTGCCACGATCGAAACCATGGCCGAAAGATTGGTTCGCCTCGGCGCCGATCGCAAAGCGGTTCTTGTGGCTTTGGGGGGCGGCGTGGTTGGCGATGTCACCGGATTGCTTTCCTCCCTCTACATGCGTGGCGTGGAACTGGTGCAGATTCCGACCACAGTGCTCGCCCAGGTTGACGCCTCGGTTGGCGGCAAGACTGCCGTAAATCTTGGGGCAGGGAAGAATTTACTTGGGACTTATCACCACCCGCGCGTGGTTCTCATCGACCCTGAGGTTTTGCACACGCTTTCCGATCGCGCATTTCGCGCCGGGCTGTACGAAGCGCTCAAGTGCGGCATCATCGGCGATGTCGATCTTTTTCTGCGCTTCGAACAGAAGCGTGCTCAGATTCTAAAGCGCGATCCGGTCGAGATCGAAGGGCTTATCGCCCAAAGCGTAAAGCTGAAAGCGGAAATCGTTTCCGCAGATGAACAGGAAGGCGGTTTGCGACGCGTCCTCAACCTGGGGCATACCATCGGACACGCTCTGGAGGTGGAGACCGGATACCGTACCCTCCTGCACGGCGAGGCCGTGGCATGGGGAATGATCGCCGCAACCAACATCGCCCTAACTGTAGGCCGCACGGATAGCGTTACCGCTGGTCGCATCGCCGACGCTGTATTGAGCCTGGGGCGTCTCCCGGAGTTGAAGGCAAGTGCCCGCAAAATTCTCGCACGGCTGCAGGCCGACAAGAAAACGCAAAACGGCGCAGTCCATTTTGTGTTGCCGCGAGAAATTGGAAAAGTAGAAATCGCCTCCGATGTGCCGGATAAGGTGGTACTGAACGCTGTTGAAGAGTTGCGCCGCTTATCCCACGGCGGCTGGGTTTGGAAAAAATAAGAGAGATAGAGATGAAAACCTGGAAGCAATGACTCGCTTGGCTGAGACTTCAAGGTCAACGGTGATCGGTGCTGCTCCGGAAGGCGCCGGCGACCCTCGCTCCGCGGCGCGAGCCGTCCGCGAGATGTTCACCTCGATCGCCCCGCGCTACGACTTGCTGAATCATGTGCTTTCATGCAACGTCGATCGCCTGTGGTGGCGCCGCACCGCTCGCAGCTTTTCCCACATCTTCGCTCAGCCTGCTTGCCGTATTCTCGACCTTTGCTGCGGCACCGGCGACATGACATTCGCTCTGCGCAAACAGGCATGCTCCAAAGAAGGGAAGCGTGCTACGCAGATTTTGGGAGCCGATTTCTCTCATGCCATGCTGCAGCGGGCTCTCGCAAAGTCTCATGGTCAGAACGCTACGAGTGCCGGGATCGCGCCGTGTTGGATCGAAGCCGACGCTCTCAGCCTTCCGTTTCCCGATGAACATTTTAGTTTGGTCACTTCCGCGTTCGGCTTTCGCAACCTCGCGGACTACGATGCCGGTCTGCGTGAGATCGTGCGTGTGTTGAAGCCCGGCGGTGAGTGCGGCATCCTCGATTTCGGCGAACCCAAAGGATTGATGGGACGCTTCTATCGCGTCTATTTCAGGCGAATACTGCCTCGCGTTGGAACCCTGATCTCAGGCGTGCGCGGTCCCTACGCATACCTGCCCAATTCGGTCGAACGATTTCCGGAGCCAGAAGAAATGTTAGATCGGATGCGCCGTGCCGGCTTCCGAGAAACGACATGGACGCCATATACGTTCGGCATCGCCGGTTTGTACTGCGGCAAGAAGTGAAGTCTGCCCTTTTTACCCGGCGTCCCGTAACAACTTACTCAATCTCTGCAAGTCGCCTTCGCCGGTGTCTCCGATAACGAAGTATCGCAGCCCGTTCTGCTCCCAGGTTTCCATGTGGAAGGAGAGTGCATCGACCGTCCCTGACGGCATATTTTTAATCTCCGCTGCACGATCCGGCAGGATGAAAACCGAAATGTAGTGCTTTCGAATCTGATAGATTAAATGCGCGCTCGGAATCTGCTCGAGATAGGCGACCCGCCCTCCGACCAAAGTGAAATCCGACCCCGATAACTCCGGTAAATTGAAAGTAAACGGAATCCGTCCCTGGAACCACGGCTTCACTGTATGGCGGTCCGAGGAAACGACATCCACAGGCGTGCTGCTGGCCAGAGTGCTCACGTGCAAGTCGGCCAACTCGCTATAGAAATGCTGCCGCGCTGCCCGTTTCTGCCCTGCATAGCCGATCAGAAAGAATACGGCAACCAACACCAGCAGCGCCGGAACAAGAATAAGTCCCCATTGCCGTGCTATTCCTCTCTTCGACTTTGCTGCAACGCCCTTCGTGATTTTGTTCCGCAGTTCCGCGCTCGCTGTGTACCGCGCTCCCGCCGTCTGCACAGACCTCTTTAGCTGCACCCGTTCCAAAACTTCGGCCGCACAGGCCGCGCAGGTTCGCAGATGTGCAGCCAAAGCTGCGGCCTGAGTCCTCTCGAGTTCACCATCGAGGTACCGGTCCAGATCCGCGCGCCACTGCTCACATGCCATGCCGGCCTCCCTCGAACTTGGAGCGGAGAGCAGCACGCAGCGCCCGGCGGGCGCGATATAAACGCGACATCACCGTGCCCATGGGAATCGCCAGGGTTTCCGAAATCTCCTGGTACGACATCTCCTCCACTTCACAAAGCAGCAAAATCTCGCGGAACGGCACCGGCAATTCTTCCAATGCACGCTGAACGATTTCGCGATTGGCCTGTTCCAGGAAGAGAACTTCGGGCGTTGCCTTCTCCATCGGCAGGCTGTCACCGGTCTCTTCGTCCAAAACAACCATGGTCTTCAACCCCGCCCGCGAACTCAGAAATGAATTTCGCAGAATTCGGTACATCCATGCGCGAAAATTCGTACCCGCTTGAAATGACGAAAATCCACGCAGCGCCTTCGCGTAGGTTTCCTGAACCAGATCCTCAGCTTCGGCCTTATCCTGCGTCAACCAGTGCGCAAAGTTATAGAGCTGGTCGAACAGAGGCATCGCGAGATCTTCAAACGACGCCGCAATCGGCCGCTGTTCAGACACCCGCATAGAGTAAACCAGCCAGCCGCCGATCTATTCCACGGATGATTAAATAGTCAGGGACCAGGTCAGATCGCTCGCGACTTTCCGGCTTTTCTTGAAATTAGCTTTTGGTGGTGCTCGCTTCTTTAGAAGGGACGGCTGCGGTCTTGAAGCTGTCGGCAAACGCATCCGCAATCGTATGACGCATCACTTTTTCGTACTCCGGACCGAGGAACTTGCGCAGGCGGTCGGTGTTCATGATGTATTCGCCGGTCATGTAAGGCAGCGCTTCCGGCGGAATCGCCGAGATTTGCCGCTTCCACAGAAATTCCAGCGCCACCCGCATCGCCAATTTACCGGGAACCCGCAGCAACTTGGCCTGTGCCATCTCGATGCAGCGGCCGTAAGTAAGCGGTTCTCCACGCCCAGCAACATTCAAGATGGTCAAGCGTTGCGCTTCTGGATCCCGGTGCAGGATGTGGGTGATGACTCGAGCCATATCGTCTACGTGGATAAACTGTATCTTGTTTTCGAGATATTGCCGCCCGCGCGGAAGCATGCAGGGCAGCCGCTTACCCTCCCTGCGCATCTTCTCCGCCCGCGCGCTCTTGCCATTGGGAGTTCCGCGAAATGCTCCCAGCAGGTAGTTGCTTACGCTGGCCCCGGCAAAAATGTGCGGACGCAAGATGTAAACGCTACAACCGCGGAGAGCGGAAGAACGCTGCTGCACCACCTCGTCACTCTGCTTTTTGTGGATCGCATAAGGCAGCGTATGCGCCCCCATCGGAGACTCTTCCGTCGCAGGGGTTGGAAGGCTGGGCCCGTATACAGAAACACTGCTGGGAAAAATGAATTGCCTGATACCAGAATCCGAGGTGCGGTTCGCCTCGGTGATGGCTTCCATTACGCGCGCGGTCCCGGCCACATTGATCTGCCACATGCTCTCGGCATCGAGCACCCCCGAACGCACCGCGTCGATTACAAATGCAAGGTGGACCACCGACACCGGTCGTGTGTCACGCAGCAATTCGTAGAGCGCCCGAGTAGAGGATTCCTCGCCTAAATCGAGCCGTTCGAAACGGAGCGGCAAGTCGGTTTGAGGTGAACTCACATCCACCCCGATCACCGAAAAATCTTCCAGCAGCGGAAGCAAACGCGATCCCAGGTTTCCCGCTATGCCGCTGACCACGATGACAGGTTTATCGCTCGCCATCAGTTGGGGTTGGACGGAGGGGCCGGTTGCGCAGACGGCGGCGACGGCGGGTTGGCAGCCGGAGCGGCAGCTTGCGGCTGTCCCTGCTGCTGGGTTGGAACATTTCGCTGAGGAATATGCGGCGGCAGCTGCCCTGGAGGACGCCCTCCCATGGTCGGGGCAGGCGGCCCAAAATACGCTTCGTTCGTTTCCGTGTGGTACGAGTTGGCGTACTTGTCCATCGTTTCCTTCATCCGCTGGTTCTTCAGCGTATTGCGAATCTCCTCAGTAACTTGATCTAGCGGAAGAACCTGCTTGCTCACTACCTTGTACACGTAGTGCCCGCCATTATCGCTGATCACCGCGGAAACCTCGCCGACTTTCATGTCGAAGACCGTAGCATGCGCCGGAGGCAACCCAGTGCGTCGCACCTTCGGCAGATTGACGGTAGGCATCTCCACTTTCATGCCTGCGGTTTCGTAAGCCTCTTTTTGCAGCTTGATGAAGTCTTCCCCAGCGGCGGCTCGTTCCCTCAAGCTCTCGGCCAATTTACTTAGCTCCTGCTCACCTGCTTCCTGTTTCGCCTTATCCGCGGCTTCTTTAGCCTTCTGCTGCTCTTCGGTCAACTTCTCGCCATTCTCCGTTCTCTTCTCCAGTTCTGCTTGCTTGTAGCGCGGAATAAAGAGCCGGTCCAAGGAAAATTGCTCGTACGCCTCAGGATTTTTCTTGTAGTAAGCCTCGATATCCTCGGGTGAAACTTTCTCCGCCTCTTCCTGTACCGAACGCTGCAGTTGCTGGGTCAGAATCTGCATCTTCACAACTTTCAACGTTTCCTGATATTGCGGAGTATTCTCCAGTCCTTTGGCCTTTGCCGCTTCGGACATAGCGATGAACTTGGGCAAAACGGTTTCTAATTGGCGCTTCAACTGCGGCGTGACATTCGGCGCGAGACCGTTGGCAATCTTCTCGAACTCCTTGCGGGTGATGACCGTTTTACAGTCCTCCGGCTTCTTGACCGTTGTCTTCGCGGCAGCGGCGCCAGTCTTTCGGGCAGCAGTCTTAGCCGCGGTCGTCGAAGTAGAAGGACAAACGCCGATAATCGTCAACACCGGTGCGTCCTCAGGAACCTCCGCCTCTGTCGCGCCCGTTCCCTTCTGGGCCTGAGCCGGACTCGACGCCTTCGGCGCTGCTTCGGGCGGCGCTTGCCCCCAAGCCATCGCAGCCAATAACACACACAGCGCCCAACTCTTACGCATACAAAAATCCTCCAGGATTGGTAGATCAGGAAGTTTCAATCGCTCGAACCTAGCATCGTAGCATAGGAGTAGCTCTCCGCAGTAACAGCCCAAGCCCTCCGTGCAAGCCTGAGGGAACTCCGAATCTCTTGGCGCAATACCGTCTTAGCAGCGATAATCCAAACATGTCCGGGACGCCGGCTCTCTATTCACCCAAGGCGATGCGCGCCGAAAAACGCGCGGTGGCGGGAAACTCGGTGCTCGCCGCCCTGCTCATAACCGGCGGAAAAATTGCAGTTGGCGTCACTACCGGCAGCCTGGGCATTCTCTCCGAGGCCGCACACTCTGCGCTGGACCTCATCGCTGCCCTGCTCACCTACCTGTCCGTTGGGGTGTCCGACAAGCCCGCCGATGCCGACCACCAGTACGGCCACGGCAAAGTCGAAAATTTCTCGGCCTTCGTCGAAACTGGCCTCCTCTTACTCACCTGCGTATGGGTGATCTATGAAGCGATTGTGCGCTTGTTTTTCCGCCGCGTTGAAGTCGAGCCCTCGGTCTGGGCCTTCGCTGTAATGCTCATCTCCATGGTCGTCGACTACTGGCGTTCCCGCGCTCTGGGACGCATCGCTACCAAATATGATAGCCAGGCACTCGAGGCCGATGCGCTCCACTTCTCCACCGACGTATGGTCCGCGGGAGTCGTAGTCCTGGGCCTGGCTCTCATTCTCGTGGGACGCGTCTACCATCTGGATTGGCTGCGCGTGGCGGATCCCATCGCGGCTCTTTTTGTCGCAGGCGTGATCGTTTCTGTGAGTTGGCGGCTGGCGCGGCGGACCGTTGACGCACTGCTCGACGCTGCCCCGGCCGGAGTGCGCGCTCAAATCACCGACGCCGTTTCCCATGTCGATGGTGTGCTCGAAATCGGGCGAGTCCGCATTCGCCGCTCAGGAAATCGTTACTTCGCCGATCTCGCCGTCGGTCTCGCCCGCACTGTAACCTTCCAGCGTTCCGAGCAGCTTGTCGAAGCCGTCACAGTCGCGGTGCGCGACATCCTTCCCGATGCCGACGTGACCGTTCAACCGCTGCCTCGCGCCCAGCGTTCGGAAAATATCTTCGACCGCATTCGCGCCGTCGCCACCCGCCACAATCTGAACGTCCACGACATCACGGTGCAGGATTTCGACGGCGAACTCCACGTTGAGCAGCACGTTGAGCTTGACGAGCGCATGACCCTCAAAGACGCCCACGATCAGGTCACCGAACTCGAAGCAGATATGCGCCATGATGTACACGAAATCGCCGCCATCCTCACCCACATCGAAAGCGAGCCGGCCACCATCGAGAAACCGGAAGAACTGGTGCGCGATGCCGATCTCGAACGTCACCTCAAAGCCGTCGCCACGGAATTCCCCGATGTGCTGGACGTTCACGAGTTCGTTGTCACCCGCGTTCGCGGACGGCTTTACGTTTCCTGCCACTGCACCATCGCTGACCATCTCTCGCTGGTACGTGTCCACGATATCCAGACCGAACTTGAAATCCGCTTCAAGCAAGCGGCCCCTGAGTTGTTTCGCGTGCTCATTCATCCCGAACCCAGCACCGATAACCGCAGGTAGAATTGAAGAGAGTAGAACGTCATGACGAACGCCCGCGCCACTTGGATCGAAAAGCACCGCTTCAACGCGATTTCTGACAGCGGCCACAACATTGTCGTCGACGGGGACAAAACCGCTGGCAACACCCCCATGGAACTGGTTCTGATCGGCCTGTGTGGATGCACTGGCTATGATGTCGTTTCCATTTTGCAGAAGAAGCGGGAGCCGTTCACCAGCCTTGAAGTCCGCGCCGAAGCTGAGCGCGCCGCCGATCCGCCTTCCGTCTATACGGCGATTAGGCTGATCTACCGCGTGGGTGGTAAAGTCTCTCGTAAGGCCGTCGAGGACGCGGTCCGTCTCTCGGAAGAAAAATATTGTTCGGTCTCGGCCATGCTGGAAAAGACGGCTAAGATTACCACCACGATCGAGTACGCCGACTCTTAGAGTTACGGTGAGCTATGGCAGCTAAAATCCTGCTCTTCACCCAATCCGGCTGCCTCTCGTGCGAATTGATGAAGATTTTTCTCGAAGCCAAGGAAATGGTTTTCGAAGAAAGAAACATGAGTCTTGACTCCGCGGCCCGCCTCGAGCTGCTCGAAATCTACCACAGCCATACCGCTCCCACGCTGGTGATTCTCACCGCCGCTCGTGCCGAAGTAATCGAAGGCTTCAATCCAGACCGCCTTGACCACCTGCTCTCCGCTGCCTGATCATCGAACCCATTCGCGAGGATCGCTATTCGGAATACAACTCAGCCAAACTCACGCTCGCATCCGCTCCGCGGATATTTCTTTATCGCTTCCGCCGCCTTTCTCTGGGGAGTCTCCGCCGCCCTGGGCCGCGCCGTCTTTACCGGCAAGCTTCCGCTAGGCGCAGTGTCATTGCGTCCCATCGACCCGCTGATTCTTTCGCAGAGCCGCACTACATTCTCTTTGCTCGTATTGCTTCCTATTCTCGTTGCAGGGAAGGGTTGGCAACGCGTCAAACTTCCTGCCCGCGATCTTGCTTACTGCTTCGTGCTCGGGATACTGGGCGTAGCCGTTTCCAACTATTTCTATTACGTCGCCATCCAGCGAACTAACGTCGCCACAGCTATCATCGTTCAATACACTGCGCCGGTGTGGGTTCTACTCTATGTGGTAGCTCGTGGCCAACAAAAACTTACCGCGCAAAAGGTGGTTGCAGTGGCTTTTGCAGTGATGGGAATTGCCCTGGTGATCGATCTTTTTAGAGTCGTCTTTTCGGAAAACAAGTCCGGCTCTGCGCTTCATCTCGATCTCTACGGCATCATCGCCGCACTACTCGCATCTTTTTCCTTTGCCTTCTACAACGTCGGCGGACATCGCATCCTCGCCCGCCACGACCGTTGGCGCGTCCTCGTTTGGACTCTCACTGCCGCCACTGCCTTCTGGCTCGTCGTCAACCCTCCCTGGAAAGTCATCGCCTCTCACTATGCCCCCGCGCAGTGGCTGTTTCTTTTCGTTTTCTCGATGATCTCTGTGCTCGGCGCTTTCTCACTCTATTTTCTCGGCCTGCAGCATCTGGAGCCCACTCGCGCCATCATCGCCAGTTGCCTCGAGCCCGTCTTTTCCATACTTCTCGCCGCCCTGCTTCTGGGAGAAGTGCTCCGTCCCATACAGGTCTTCGGAATTGTCCTGGTACTTTCCGCCATCGTGATCGTGCAACGCCCGAGCCGCAGCGTTACCGGTGACCGAGTGGTGGTTGAGCCCATCGAATAAGCGAAATCCTGAGTGTTTCCTTCCCGGATACCTCGGCAGATTTGACAATGTCTAGTTGTCGAGTCGTGCGATGCTTGGAAGGGTAATCGCAACCGTTCGATGAAAACGGTCTGCAAGTGGAGAGCCTATGAGATTTCAGCGTCTCGTTGCACTTCTTGCTTTCCTCGTGACATTTCTCACTCCCTGTTTTGCTCACCACATGGCGGTGGTGGTTGATAAGGACAACGACGTTGGGAATGTAACCGCTGCCCACCTGTCGAGGATTTTCCGCGCGGAGATCAAAAAGTGGCCGGACGGCAAAACCGTTGTCTTGGTTCTGCACAAGGACTCTGTCGGCGAAAACGAAACCCTGCAGCGCCTGATCAAGATGAGCCCCAGCGAATTGAAACTGCTAATCGCTGCCCACAAGGACTCCATCCAGGTAGTGGACACCGACGCCGACGTCCTCCGGATCGTGCAATCTACTCCGGGAGCCATCGGCCTGGTAGATGTCCGATCCGTCGACAACACCATCAACGTGGTACGCGTCGACGGCAAACTGCCCATGGAATCGGGCTATTTGCCGCATTAGGTTCGAGCAGTAATGATGGGTCGTTCCGTCGCCGTGTCATCTAGGTCAACGGGATCTCAATCATGCGTGTCCGACGGCAAGACGCCTTCGTCCCACTCCTCCACTCCTGCCGGAACCAAGCCAATGAGCACGCCGGCGAAAGCGTCAAGCGTCTTTCTGGCGTCGCCAATCAGGTAATAAAAAGCTTCCCAATTGTCGCTATCTTCGCCGTCATGATTCGGAATCACATATTGAAAGTGCCAGGCCTCCTGCAGTTCCCGGTAAGCGCTTGATGCGCGAGTCTCGATATCCTTTAAGTCCCTCAAAGACAATTCGCCTTTTTGGTGCCGGGTCCGCCGCAAGAGTTTTCGCCGCATGATGTCGGTAAGCAGCTCATGCAGAGAAACATTGCGTTCCGGAACTTTCAGGTACGCGATTTCCTCCTTGGAAAGCGGGGAGACGAAAATACTAAGTCGCCTCACCTCTGCCAAGCGAGGATGCGTCTGCAGCGCACGCCCTACGTACGGATTGCCCTCGAATAAGACATCGCCTCGCTGAAGCAAAGACTTCAGTTCCTCGATATCCACTGCTTGCAAGTCATCCCGCGCCTCGAGCACTGCGTATCGTTCGTCCGTTCGCAACGCTTCGACTTGAGCCCGCGTGCGAAACTGATAATCCACGCCATCAAGTTCGCCAGGACGTGGAGCACGGCTGTTCACCAGCACTAATTTCCGAAGCTTGCCATACAACTCAGGATGGAACTTGCCAAGAGACCTGTAGAGCGGAGTCTTCCCGACGCACGAGGGCCCGCAGAGAGTCACAAGACGTCCGGGCTGGTTAGAACTCATGGTTCATTGTCTCAAAGCTAAGCAGCAGACCGCCGTGGATAATGCCCGATGATTTTGTTGATGAAACCGTGAAAGCGATGGATGCCCGCAGCGTGCGGCAAAAACATGAACGGACACTCTCCCGCAACAACCTGAATCCCTCGCCCCCGGCAGACCGCGACGGCCTTCTCGCTGACGGCGCCTTTCCCCGTAGCTCGATACATCCAAACCCGCCTTATATTCGCCTCGGCACAGTCGTGCACAACTGATTCCGTGGCTTCGGGAGAAGTCATCAGCAAGACTCCTTCGACAGGCGGCTCGATGTCCTGCACCCGCGCAAAACATCGTCGACCTTGCACCTCCGCAATATGGGGATTCACCGGAACGACATCATATCCGCGACGGCAGAGTTCTTCGAACAGCTTCACGCTGAAGCTGGCTGGATTCCTCGAGACCCCAGCCATCGCAATACGTTTATGAGAGAGAAAATCTTGGACGGTATCCAGGGACACATGCTGAGTTGCCATATCCCCTCCTCGTGACACAAATTGCCCCATCGGAGCGGGCGTTCTCATTGTCAATCTTCGCGGACGAACCCTCAGTGATCCGAGACACAAAGCCGCAGTAGATGAAAATACCTCCTCGCCTTCTTCACGTCGCACGCGATTTGCTCCCGCAGCGCCTCCACCGACGGAAACTTGATTTCGTCTCGCAGCCGGTCAAGAAAGCAGATTTCCACTTCGCTTTCCGGCGCCAGCTCAATGGGATGAAAGTTCAGCAGATGCGTTTCGATGGCAAACGAATCCGTCCCAAACGTCGGACGGTTGCCCACATTCGTCACGGAATCAAAGCGCTCCGCACCAACGCGAGTTCGCGTGATGTAAACGCCATCCTTCGGCACAAGTTCTTCATAGCGCGCCAAATTGATGGTCGGCACCGTGTATTTCGAGCCATAGCCGCGCCCGCGGCCCGGCGCGGCCAGAATGCAAAACGGACGCGCCAGCAGATGCCGCGCTCTGCTCACCCTTCCCTCACTCAGCAGTTTCCGGATGTGACTGCTGGAAACCGGCTCGCCGCGCAGCTTCTGCTCCGGGTAGACTTTCACTTCGAATCCCATCTCTTGCCCCAACTGCTGCAGCAGATCGACATTCCCGGCGGCCTTGTGTCCGAAGCGGAAGTTGTAACCTTCATGCACTTCGCGCGCGTGCAGTTTTTTCTTTAAGATGCGCTCGGCAAACTGCCGTGGCGTCATCAGCGAGAGATCGCGGCCGAAGGGCAACATCAAAACCGCGTCGATGCCTGTTTCCTCAAGCAAGCGCAATTTCTCAGGGGTTGGAGTGAGTAATTTCAGTCCCGAGTCCGGTCGTAGAATGCGCGTCGGATGCGGCTCAAACGTTACCGCCACGGCCTTCGCCCTGGTGGTCCGTGCCTTCGCAGCAATCTCGCCCAGCACGCGTGCGTGCGCCCGATGCACGCCATCGAAGTTGCCTACACTCACCAGCGACGGACCAAATTCCGCGGGAACGTCCTCGAGTTTGTGAAAAACCTGCATGATCGATGAATCAGGCAAAGCACTTCACCGCCGAGGCTGCAGAGTGCGCCGAGTGAGTCGGATATTTTTAAACCGCGGATCCTTGAATCTCTCTGCGCTCCTCGCGTCCTCAACGGTGAATGATTTAAATTTCAAATTCCACTTTCAGCCCGTCATGCGCCAGCCGCACATGTGCTGGCAAGGTGGCGTTGGTAGCCTCGTGCGCCAGATCGTGGCAAATGTGGGTAAAAAACGCCCGCCTGGCCTTTACCCGATCTACGGTGCGCAGCGAATTCTCCACCGTCGAATGAGTCGGATGTGGCTTGTGCCGTAGCGCATCCAGAAAAAGAACATCCAATCCTTCGAGCTGACGAAACGACGCCTCCGGAATCTCACTGTGGTCGGTAAGATAGGCGGCCTTTCCAAAGCGAAACCCATAGATCTCGACCTCGCCATGAATCAAGCGTATCGGCTCGAACTGCGCGCCGAAAATCTGCACCGGGCCGTCGATCGGCCGCAACTCGAGTAGGGGCAGCCCGCCGTATTTGTAGTCGGCGTCAAAAATGTAGCTGAACATTTTGCGCAGGAAAGCCGCCGCATCCGGGCGCGCATAGAGCGGCAGCTTCCCTGGTCTGTGGCAGTAACTCAGCGGCCGCAAATCGTCGATGCCCAGAATGTGGTCCGCGTGGGTATGTGTGTAAAAGACCGCATCCACCCGCGTGATGTGCTCCCGAATCGCTTGTGCATAGAAGTCGGGCGTAGTGTCAATCAGTACAACTTTTCCCGCAAATTCCAGCATGATCGAAGGGCGCGTGCGCCGGTCGTGGGGATCGCTGGAGTGGCATACCGCGCAATCGCAGCCCAGCGTGGGCACGCCCATAGAGGTGCCACTGCCCAGCACCGTGAGCGTGGCCTTCATACCTTCACTTTCTTGCGGCAACTGTCTGGAACCGGCATGCTTGTACGGTCAACGTCCCGTGGTTCCCGTGGCTGCTCCGGGTTGTGGCGGACGCGACAGCGCATTGGTGACTTCTACATACGCCATGCGTACCTCGTAGAGGCTGTTCTGCAGAAAATTTTCTTCCGTGGAAGTCAGATTGCCCTTCGTCTTTTCCCCCAGCAACGCCAGCGTGTCGATAGTCTGGCGGGCTCCGATGATGTCCAGCCGCGGCTGCTCCCCCTGCTGATGCATCAATCCCAACTGCAACATCGCGGTCATATAAAGCGATGCCAGAAAGCGCTCGAACGTCATCTCGAATTCCTTGGCATCGCGTCCGCTGAGTTCGACCCGCGAGTTCAATGCGTCCGATGATTTGCGGTACGCATCCGCCTGCGCTTGTTGTTCGGCCGCGGTCGGCATCGGAGGAATCTCGGGCCCGGCGGGTGACTCTGGAGCCGACGCCGCTTCCGGCTTGCCTGATACCGGTGTCGCGCCCTTAGGCGCTTCCTCCTCGCGAATATCCTGCCGCCGCTCCCCGTCTTCCGTAAACAAGCGGCGGTCAGTTACTGTGAAACCTGATTCTTGTCTCTTCTCAGCCATAGCCTATGTCCTTCTCTGGGTGGTTCTGAATTTGAGGAGTCTCCTCGTTATTGCTGCAGCAACGATTCCTGAGGCTGCCCCACGGCAACGAACTCCAGCGGCAACTGAGCGACAGTTGCTTTCGCACCAGCGATCATGACCGCCCGACCCGGCGTACCTACCTCTCGTCGTATGTATCCCAACGCTACCTTGCGTTCGCCCGAGGGGAAGCGAAGAAGAGCCACACTAGTGACTTCTCCCACTTCCTTCTCGCCCGAAACGATCTTGGCGTCCGCTGTAATGTCCGCCGAGCCTTCCAGCACAAAACCGGTAAATTTGCGATGCACATTGCCGCGGGAGCGAATGCGCTCCACGATTTCTTGTCCCACGTAGCAGCCCTTGTTGAAGTTGAGCGCACGCATCTGTTCGGTTTCCTGCGGCAGGTCGCGCTCGCGAATGTCCACTCCGTAGAGCGGAATGCCGGCAGCGATGCGCTGTATTTCGAGTGCTTCGCAACCCACTGGAGTTGCTCCCGCGGACAGCAGCGCCTGCCAGGTAGCAAGAATATCCTTGGGCGCGAGCCAGATTTCGTAAGACTCGTACTGCCCATCTTCGCCGCGCGCCACTGCACATTGCACACAGCCGCAATCGCAATTACACCGCACCGTCTGCATCTGCAGTGGTTGCATCCCGGGTACTTCAATCCCGGCGGCCTGCAGGACATCGCGCGCCTTGGGCCCAGCCACGCCCAATGCCGTCCAGTTCTCGCCGATATTCGTTACTTCCACGTCGTCCATAATGATGTAGTGCTGGAAGGTTGCCAGGATCTTCTCCACCTGGCTGCGATCTGTCTCGACGGTTAGAGCTTCGCCTTCGTTGAACACCAGCATATCGCCCAGGATGCGTCCTTGAGGGCTGAGCAGGAAAGCATAAACGCCCCGTCCAACGGCCAGGTCGCGAATGTTGTTCGTTACCATCCCGTTCATCCAGCGCACTCGATCGCCCCCCGTCAGCGAAATTCGGGAGCGGAAACCGAGGTCATAAACTCCGCAACCGCTTCGCAAGGCATCGAATTCGCCCTGCGGATCGGAAAAGCTGGCTGTCATTTCGGCTCCGCGGTACTCGCTCGAGCGCATAAAGAGCACCTGATTTGCCGCCTGCGCCCGAAGAGCCTCTTGGAGTGGTGTGCGATACATGGAATATTGATTATAACGAAGCGAACCATGATTCATTGCCGGTGGCTCACTGGGCAATGGGAAGCCGGCGATTGAAAATCGTTCACCCGCGGAACTTGCGCAGAATCCCCGCCGATTCAGATTGGCTTGTGTTAAGTTTTCTGGCGTGGACCCGCAACAGACCTCCAAGAAACGCATCGCCGTGATTCCCGGAGATGGAATTGGGCGAGAGGTAATCCCCCAAGCTCTCAAAGCGATCCAGGCGTCCGCTGCGGACGTCGAAATAAGCGAATTCGACTGGGGCGCCGATCGCTATCTGCGCGACGGAATGACCGTCCCGCCCGACGGATTCGCCATGCTCGACCGCGACTTCGATGCCGTTTTGGCCGGCGCCTTCGGCGATCCGCGCGTGAAAACTAATATCCACGCCAAAGAAATCCTGCTCGGTATGCGCTTCAAAATGGATCTTTACGCCAACGTGCGCCCAGTGCGCCTGCTGGACGCGGCGCTGTGCCCTTTGAAAGGCATCGAGCCGGAGGATGTGGATTTTGTCGTAATCCGCGAAAACACGGAGGGGGTTTACACCGATGCCGGGGGAGTTTTTAAACCAGGAACTCCCGACGAAATCGCGATTCAGGAAGACATCAACACCCGCAAGGGAGTCGAGCGCATTGTCCGCTACGCGTTCGAATATTGCGAGGAACATCCAAAACTTGACGGCTCACCTCGCCGCCGCGTGCTCATGTGCGACAAGTCGAATGCCATGACCCACGCCGGCGGCTTATGGCAACGCGTGTTCCAAGACGTGAGCGGCGAGCATCCCCAGATCGAGGCGCAACATATGTATGTGGACGCGCTCTGCCTGCAACTGGTGCGCGATCCGCGGCCGTTCGACGTGATTGTGACCAACAACATGTTTGGCGACATCATCACCGACCTCGCTGCCGGATTGCAGGGTGGTCTGGGTATGGCCGCCAGCGGGAATATTCATCCTGGGAAGACGTCGATGTTCGAGCCGGTCCACGGCTCCGCCCCGACAATCGCAGGAAAAAATATGGCGAACCCCTTCGGCGCCATCCTAACGGCCGCGATGATGCTGGAACATCTGGGATTCGCCAAAGAAGCCGGCAAGATTGAAGCCGCAGTGCTGGAAGCAGTAAAGCGGAAGAAAACCACGCAGGATGTCGGCGGCACGCTCGGAACCCGCGAAGCCGGTCAGTGGGTAGCGGAGCGGGTCAGCCACGCGGTATTGTCATCCTGAGCGCAGTGAAGCGATTCGCGAATGCGAATCGCTTCGCGCAGTCGAAGGATCCCTACGCTCATTCGAGCCGGCAGGTTGTGGCAAGACGTTCTACCTACGCATTGTGTTGCCCGCCGGATCCGGAGTACATAGTGAGAATTCCTGGACGAGGCGTCGGCCGCTCGAATTTCGCGAGGGGTCCTTCGGCTCTGCAGGAAATGCGCCTCCGCGCACTTCCCACCCTGCTCAGGATGACAATTTTGTCCGCCCCACCAGCAGTGCCAGTTCCCGCCACTTCCAGTGACAATCCACATCCACAAACCCGATCTCCCGCAGCCACTGAAGCTGAGTTTCCAGATCCAGCAGCTTGTTGGAGGGATCTTCCGTTTCAACCGTATAGCCGATGCACTGCAGAAACTCTTCGTGCAGCTTCGGAGTCGGCGAAGCTACATGCTCCAGATTGCAAAAGACCCCGCCCGGATTGAGCATTCCGTAAATCTCGCCATAAAGCGCCCGTTTCCTTTCGTGTACCAGATGATGAATGGCGAAGCTGGAAACCACAGCGTCGAACTTCCCCAGCACAGGCAGAGGGTGGTCAAGATTGTGGGGCACGATGGTGATGGACGCATCGCCTGCGAACCTCTTGCCCGCGGCCGCGAGCATAGCCGGCGAGAAATCAACGGCCACCGCTCCCACCTTGCCGCGGCTCTCGTCTGCAGACTGGCGTATCAACGCCGACCGGACCAGCGCTAGCAGACGGCCATCGCCGGTGCCGAGGTCGAGAATCCGCCGCGCCTTCGCCGGAATGAATTCGAGAAGCGTTGATTCACCTTCGCTCCGGTGCAGGATGGAATCGGCGCGATTGAGGTAGTCGCTGGCGTGCTCGGCAGAAGTCCAGCGGTTTACGGTATCTGTGGTCATCGTTGTTTGTCCCCGAATGTTGAGGTCCTTGAAGTGAGTATAGGGAAACAGGGTAGACTCGTTCCTAATGAATATCGCTAAGTTGCTGGGGAACGCGTTTGTGGGGACGCTTTTGGCGGCTGTGCTGCTGCTGGGAAGCAGCATTCCCACTGCGGCACAGGATCAGGCCTGGCCGGGGATTCAAGCTCAGAACCAGCCGGACAAAAGTGTCCCGTCCAATCAGGATCAAAAGGCTGCCGGAGACTCGTCCTCGACCGCGCAAGCGCCTTCAACGCAAACCCCGCCCGCGCAGAAGCCGGAAGTCAAGATCACGCCCCACGAGGCGGAGGAGCTTTTCCACTCGGTAGATGAGATTCTGGCCTTCGATAGCAAGCAGACCGGTCTGCCAATCAAGAAGACGGTCAAGCGCCGCCTCACCAGCCGCGACGAAGTGGAAGCCTACCTGACCAAGCACATGAAGGACGAAGACGTGAAGCGGTTGCAGCGCTCCGAGCTGGTGCTGAAAAAATTCGGTCTGCTGCCGCGCGACTTCGATCTGGAAAAGCTGCTCGTGTCGCTGCTGCGCGAGCAGGTCGCCGGTTATTACGATCCCAAGACCAAGACCGTCAATCTGCTGGACTGGGTTCCTATGGAGGAACAGGAGCCGGTGATGGCGCATGAGTTGACCCATGCATTGCAGGATCAAACGGTCGGCCTCGATAAATGGATGAAGCGCGGCGAGAAGGACTTGGGCGAGATCAAAAAAGATCCCACCCCCACCGACATCGAGAACGATGAAATGGATGACTCGCGCGAGGCCGTTGTTGAAGGGCAGGCCGAGGCCGTGATGTTGCAGTATGAACTCGCGCCCGTCGGGCGGTCGATTCTCGATTCTCCCGATTTGGTCGATGACATGGAATCGCAGATGGCCAATGGCACCGACGATTCCACCGTATTCAAGGACGCTCCCATCTTTCTCCGGGAATCGCTCACCTTTCCTTACAGCTATGGTTTAAAGTTTGAAGTGAAACTGCTGGAACAAGGCGGCAAGGAAAAAGCGTTTGCCGAAGTGCTGGCAAATCCTCCGCATACCACTCGGCAAATTATGCAGCCTGAGACCTACTTGTCCGGCGAGCAGATTCCGCCCGTGCCTGTAATCGAGTTCAAGCGTGACTTCAAGGATTACATCAAGTTCGATATCGGAGGGATGGGCGAGTTTGATGTTGCCGTTCTGGTCGAGCAGTACGCGGGAAAGAAATTATCAGAGCGCCTGTATCCCGAATGGCGGGGCGGATATTACTATGCCGCGCGTCCCAAGGGCGATGCCACCGCGCCCTTGGGCCTCATGTACGTATCCCGCTGGTCCGACGCGGAGAAGGCCGCTGAGTTCGCCGACATTTATGCGCGTTCGCTGGCCACTAGATATAAGCACGCCGAAGAAGTCGGGAAGCCTTCGCCCAGCCAAGCCTCGCCGCATCCCAGGTACAAAATCAACCTTCTACAAGGCCGCCACGCCTGGAACACGGAAGAAGGGACCGTTGTCATCGAACAACAAGGGGATACCGTGCTGGTAACCGAGAGCGTGGACCCAACCACGACTGAGGCCATCGAAAAAGATGTGTTCAACAAATAGGTTTCAGTAGGTCGCGTTCCACCCAACTAATGTTTATTCTTCGACTTTTCCTTGGCTTCATTCTCGCTCGCCTCTGCCAGAAAGTGTTGTACCTTCGCCACAACGGTGAACTGCCTTCCTACGCGCTCAACCGTAAGTTTCCGTTCCTGTCCCGGCGATCCTTCAAGCAGCGACCAAACCTGCCCCATAGTGGAATCTGGAACAGGAGTGCCATCGACGGCGGCCAGATGATCGCCCGCCTGAACCTCCGGCACAGACGGCGTGCCCTGGAAATCGGCAACGCCCAGAATGGTAAACCGCGTATCGTCCTCGGGACGCAGAATCAGGCCCACCACGTCGAATTCCGGGAACTTGAAGGTCCGGCCGATATCGAAGTAGGCGGTGGAGTGGGCATAATCGAGGCCGACGCGATAGTTCATTAGCGCATCCGAACCAAGCACGCCGGAGAGAGCGCTGGCCGCGTTCCTTTCGAAGAAAGCGAAAAAATTCTTTGGGACTTCAGCTACTGGCACATCGGTGAGAAAAAGCGGTCCGTACTGTAAGCGATCCACACGCATCAGCTTCCACTTGGTTTCATCGTCCCCCATTTCTCCCACGTTGGCGGGACCGATCGCACCGGTCATGTGCGGCCAGTCAGGATGACCGGAAGCCACCTTGTCGAACAACTCTTCCGAAAGAAAAGTGATGGGAGATCCTACGTCAAGGCCCAGGTTGTAACTCTTATTTTCGATCTTGCTGGGAATCTGAACGAAGCCTGTGCTCTCATTGATCAGCATCTTGCTCTTCACGCCTTTGAAATCGAGACTGCCAGGTACACCGATACTGAATTCGCGATCGGGAAAGTTGATCAGCACGTCATAATTTCGCAGGACGGAGGAAGGGATTTTGATCTCGGCACTCATGCCGGGAACCATGACGGAAGCGGCGCTCTCCGCCCTCAGCGGAATCTTAACCTCCTTCTGGGCGGCGATCGAGATCTTCATGTCTCCGATCGCTATCACTCGAGGCGGCGGGGCGGAGCACGTGGTTCTATCGCAAGTAATTGCGAGTCCCGTCAGTTTTGCCACCCTCGCTGACATTTGCAATTCCGGGTCGCCCGTATCGACCCACCCCCGCACGCGCTTGCTGGTTCCATCGGGCAGCGGCAGGTAGACGTCAATCACGACTCGGTTGTGATCGAGCGTGATGGGAACCGTAACCGATTTGGGTTCGGGCTGCGGCTTGGTCGCATCTTGAGCCAGAGCGGAGAGTGTTAAGAACAATAGCGCAATGAGACCGGTCGACAATCGCATAGCAGGATTGTAACGGGCGACAGCTTGGGCGGGCCCATTCCCAGAAGAAAGAAGCACGCCGCAACTGTCTTGTATAATCGCGAGTTTGGCTGGCGCACCCAAAACAATACAGTAAGGGCGCACTTTTTGGAGGATGTTTGGCTCAAGCGGAGATTGGCATTATCGGGGGCAGCGGACTCTATTCCATGCCCGGGCTGACAAAAGTGAAAGAAGTACGCGTGAAGACTCCGTTCGGCGCCCCGTCTGACGCCTATGTTTGCGGCATGCTCGAAGGCCGCAAAGTTGCATTTCTGGCCCGCCACGCCCGCGGACACCGCATTCTTCCCAGTGAACTCAATTTCCGCGCCAATATTCACGGCTTCAAGCAGCTCGGTGTTGGCCGAATTATTTCGATTTCCGCAGTAGGATCACTAAAGGAAGAACACAAGCCTCTAGATTTTGTAATTCCCGATCAGTTCTTCGACCGTACCCGCCACCGCATCGATACCTTTTTTGGCGGAGGGGTAGTGGCGCACATTGCTTTTGCCGATCCTGTGTGCGGAGAGCTTGCCACTGTGGTCGAGGCGGCGTGCGAAAAGGTTGGCGTCACCGGCAGGCATGGCGGAACCTATCTCTGCATGGAGGGGCCGCAGTTTTCCACGAAAGCCGAGTCGAATGTGTATCGTGGGTTGGGCATGGATGTGATCGGGATGACCAATCTGCAGGAAGCTAAGCTGGCCCGCGAAGCGGAAATTTGTTACGTCACGGTCGCGATGGTCACGGATTACGATTGCTGGCACCCGCATCACGATTCGGTAACCGTGGAGCAGATCATCGCCGTGCTGGTGAAGAACGCGGAAAACGCGGCCAAAGTTGTGCGCGAAACCGTTGCAACCATGCCGCAAGTGCGTTCCTGCAAGTGCGGTTCGGCTCTGGCTCATGCGATCTTGACCGATCCTAAGAAGATTCCCGCTGCGACGCGCAAGAAGTTGAAACTGATTATCGGTAAGTATGTAAAGACAAGTGGTCAGTGATCAGTATGCAGTGGTCAGTAAGACCGAAGGTTCAGCGAGCCTTTCACTGAATACTACCCACGAAGAAGGAAATTCGGGACTTACGCATGAGCATTGTCGTTGTAGGATCGGTTGCATTTGACGATGTTACCTCGCCTTCGGGTAGCGTGAATGGCATTCTCGGCGGCGCGGCGACTTACTTCGCTCTGGCCGCCAGCTACTTCACGCAGGTACGCGTGGTCGCGGTGGTGGGCGATGATTTTTCCGCGGAGCACGAAGCTGTTCTGAAAAAGCGCGGTGTCGACACCCGCGGCATCGAGCGCGCCGCCGGCAAAACTTTTCGCTGGGGCGGGTCCTACACCGACAACCTCAACGAGGCCAAGACTAATTTCACTGACCTGAATGTCTTTGAGAAATTTCATCCCCAGATTCCCAAGGAGTATGAGGATACGGAGTTTCTTTTTCTCGCGAACATCCAGCCGACTTTGCAGGCCAATGTGCGCCGAACAATGAACAACGTGCGGCTGACCGGATGCGACACCATGAATTACTGGATCAAGGGTGCGCGCCAGGAATTAGCCGAGACATTGAAGTTGGTGAATGTACTGTTGATCAACGACACCGAAACAAAAATGCTGGCGAACGAGCCAAACCTGCCGCGCGCCGCTCAGAAGGTCCTGGCGATGGGACCGCAGGCGCTGGTGATCAAGCACGGCGAATATGGCGCAACAATTTTCTTCCGCGAAGGTGCGTTTGGGATTGGCCGTCATCCGTTTCGCGCGCCCACCTTACCGCTCGATGAAGTCAAGGATCCCACCGGTGCTGGTGATTCCTTTGCCGGAGGATTCATGGGCTATGTTGCCTCGCAGCCGGAGTTGACCCGCGAAGTTCTCAAGCGCGCGCTATTCTATGGCGGCGTGATGGGATCGTTCGCCGTAGAAAATTTTGGTACCGAGCGGCTGCAATCCCTGACCCGCGATGAAATTGACGCTCGCTTTCAGATTTTTCGCGAACTTACCCACCTCGAATGAAGCCGCAACCTTCGCCTCCGCAGCCGCGTTCAGAAATCGAGATCGTGCGCTTGCTTTGGCTGGCGATCTTCATCTCGGTATTCTCGTTTCTGTTCTATTTTCGCAATGGAGCGGTGCTGCTCTACGGCGATGCTGTGGCTCACATCAACATCGCGCGCCGCGTCTTTGATTCTAGAACCCCCGGGCCGCTGCAATTGGGAACCGTGTGGTTGCCGCTGCCGCACTTGCTGATCCTCCCGTTCATCGTCTCCAAGCAGATGTGGCAAAGCGGCTCGGGTGGCTCCATCCCCTCGATGGCAGCGTTTGTTTTCGGCGTACTGGGAATATTCTGCCTGGTGCGTGGGGCGCTGGGGCCCGACGGTGAAGGGGATTACACGGCGCGGATCGGCGCATGGGCGGCTGCGATTTTGTACGCCGCGAATCCCAATCTCATTTACATGCAGTCGACCGCGATGGGCGAGTCGCTCTATCTCGCTTTCTTTATCTGGGCCGTAGCTTATTTCGCAGAATTTGCGCGGGGAAATGCTAAAGCGCTCAGCAAGTGCGGACTCTGCCTTGCCGCGGCGTGTTTGACGCGCTACGACGGATGGTTTCTGGCGGGAGTAATGATCGTCGCAGCCACTGCGGCTAGCGTCCGCTCAGGCAAAATACAGAAAAACGCTGTACCTGGAACCGCGCGTTCATCAGCGATTCTGTTGACCAAATTCATTTTGATCGCCGTGGCCGGACCTGTTCTCTGGCTGGCCTATAACGCAGCCGTCTATCACAATCCGCTGGAGTTCGCCAACGGACCTTATTCGGCGAAAGCCATTGAGCGGAAAACCGCGACGGTAAATCCGGCAAAAGGAAATCTCGTGGCGGCGGGATCGTATTTCTTAAAGGCCGCCGAACTGAATGCGGTTGAGTCGACCTGGCCGGGGCGATTATGGCTAATGTTGGCTCTCTTGGGAAGTTTGGCGGTGTGTCTTAGCAGACGCGGGCGCGTTGCGTTGCTCCTCTGGTCTCCGCTGCCCTTTTATGCGCTCTCGATAGCGTATGGGAGCGTAACAATTTTTGTCCCGCCGTGGTGGCCGTTCTCACAATATAACGTGCGTTATGGGCTGCAACTGCTCCCCGCATTCGCGGTATTCGTGCCGATGGGAATCTTCTTTTTGTTTCAATCCTCAACCAAGATTCCCGCGGCTGGCCCGACATGGCGCCGCTGGGCCCCGTCCGCCTCCTTTCTAGGAATCCTGCTGCTTGCGGTATCAAGTTATGCCGCCATCTGGAGAGCCGATCCCATCTGCTACCGCGAAGCTGATCTCAACATGAAAGGCCGCGTGGCCCTCGATCACCAAATCGGCGAGTGGATCAAGAAACTGCCGCCGGATTCCACTCTGCTCATGTATCTGGGCGACCACGTCGGCGCGCTGGAGAAATATGGCATACCCTTGCGGCGGACTATCAACGAAGGCAATCATCGGGTATGGAAGCAGCCGTCGGATCCGGAGGGCCTGTGGGAGCGCGCCCTCGCCGATCCAGTTGAGTATGCCGATTACGTCGTCGCCTTCCATGGCGACCCCGTTTGGACCTCCGCCCGGGACCACCATTTGACAGCCTTCGTCGAGATCCACACCAGCGGACAGCCGCCGGCGGCGATTTTTCAAGGCCGGTTGCCGGATGCGGTGCCCACTCCGGGCAGTACGCGGTAATCACGCGGGTTAACGCTCGCGTCGCAGTACGCATGCCATCGCGGTGATAAAATCCGGCCATTATAGGCCTTTCTGGACAGAAGAGCCAAATCCATGGACTGGCAACACATTGCCGAATTGCTCCACAAAGAAATGGCGAGCGGTATTGTCAGCTCTTCCTTGGCACGGTTGGTGCTCGCGGCTGTGCTGGGAGGGGTGATCGGCCTGGAGCGGGAACTCAGGCACCGGCCCGCAGGCCTGCGCACCAATATGTTCATCTGTTTTGGCGCAGCGCTGTTCACAATTCTTTCCGATGCGCTGGCAGTGAAATTTCTCGGTGACCACACTCGCATTTCAGCCCAGATCATTCCTGGTATCGGCTTCATAGGCGCGGGATCCATTCTCCACACCCGCGGGCTGACGACCGGCCTCACCACGGCCTCAACATTATTCGTGGTCGCATCCGTAGGAATGGCCACGGGGGGCGGTCTCTACCTGACGGCAATTTTTGCCACTGCCTTGGTTCTGGCCGCGCTGTTCTCGCTGGGCCATCTGGAACTGACGTTCAATCTGAAGATGTTGTTGATTTGCTACGAGGTAACCGGCGCCAGCGTGGAACAGGTGACGCAGGAGGTCAACCGCATCCTCGAAATCCAACATCGCATGATGCAGAATGTGCTCAGCGGCAGCACCGGCCAGCACATCCGCTTGCAGTTCGACGTCTCGGGATGCAACCGTGAGCAGAAGGCTTTGCTGCGCGAACTGCAGGCCTCGACCGTGCTGAGCAGCTCCACTTCGCTGGGCCCGGTGGAATTAGAGTGAGTTCGTCGCCTTTGGTCATCCCTTTTGTTAAGGCTAGCGCCTGTGGCAATGATTTCCTGCTGATCGATTCGATGGTCCTCGAATCTGCAACGCTCGAAGGTGATCCGGCTCTTAAAGATATTGCCGCGCTCACACGCCGAATCTGCAACCGGCATAACGGCGTCGGGGCCGATGGCGTGGAGTGGATGTATCCTCACACGACGGCTGATATGGAAATTCGGCTGATCAATGCCGACGGTTCCGAGGCGGAGATTTCCGGCAACGGCACCCGCTGCGTTGCGGCTTATGTCTGCGCTTCTCGACAAAAAGAGAGAATTACAATCCAGACCGGGGCTGGCTTGAAAACCTGCACGCTTACCGGCCGAAACGAATCCGAATATGAATTTGAAATAGAGATGGGTCAGGCCGCAGTGGGACCGGAACTCACCGTGCAGCTTGCAAGCGGCAAAGTACGCGGAATTCCGGTTTCAATGGGAAATCCACACTACGTAGTGTTTGTGCCGCAGGTGCCGGAGAACTGGCAGTTGAAGGCAGCCGAGATCCAGCGTAGTCCGGAATTCAAACATGGCGTGAATGTTGAACTGGTTGTGATCGATGGCAAGCACGACGTGACTACACGATTTTTCGAGCGCGGAGTAGGAGAGACGCAATCCTCGGGAACGGGTTCCTGCGCCTGCGCCGTCGGGTCAATAGCGACCGGCAAAGCTCAATCTCCGGTGCGAGTGCACGCCGCTGGAGGCACTCAGACAATACGCCAGGAAAAAGATGACGTGTTTCTTCGCGGAACAGCGCGTTTGGTGTGCCGCGGAGAATTCTTTCTAACCTGATCTCTCGATTTCTGATTTTGTACGAAGCGGTCCGGATCCTCCCGAGTGCGCGCAGGTATTTTGGTTCGATAGGCTCTCACTCCATGTCTCTCTCGAAAACCTCGCAAGTGAAACCGGCGGCTCTCCATCCGGGAGATACGGTCGGCATCGTGGCACCCGCGAGTAATGTGAAGCGAGCCGATCTGGAAGCGGGATGTGAGGCTCTGCGGCGCGCCCACTACGGGCCGTTTTACTTCGATTCGATTCTCGATCAGGATCTTTATTTCGCCGGATCGGTAGAGCGTCGCGCTCGCGAACTGGAAGCCATGTTTGAGAACCCGGACGTGAAAGCCATTGTTTGCGCCCGTGGCGGCTACGGATCGAACTATCTTTTGGAAACTCTGGACCTGGAGAAAATCAAGGCGCACCCGAAGATTTTTGTCGGCTATAGTGATCTGACCACGCTCCTTAGTTACTTTACCGATGCGCTTGGCCTGATAACCTTTCACGGCCCGATGGTGGCCAAGGATTGGGCGCATGCCGATGGCGTCGACTTCGCCTCCTGGCAATCTGCGCTCACCGGTTCAACCCCTTGGGAGGTCTATCTGAGTGCTGGTTCCGGTGTGAACGGATTGGTCGAGGGCGCAGCCGAAGGAATTCTCTATGGCGGTTGTCTTTCCATCTTGGTGGCATCCCTCGGCACTCCACACGAAATCGACACGGCAGGTACGATTCTTTTTCTCGAGGATGTGGCGACCAAGCCTTTCCAGATCGATCGCATGCTCATGCAGCTAAACCTGGCAGGAAAGCTGAAGGGCGTGCGTGGTATCGTCTTTGGCGAGATGCTCGATTGCCAGCAAACTGCGAATCAAGGTTCCGCGCTGCAAGATGTTATTTTGCGTACTGTAGGGAAGCTGGGAGTTCCCGTTGCTTACGGAGTGCGTTCAGGACACGTGACCGCAGGAAATATCACCCTGCCGATCGGCGTACAAGCAGCTCTGACGGTGAGCGACGGAGGGGTAAGTCTAAAAATTCTGGAAGCGGCTGTGACTCCCTTGGCCGGCAAAAGTTAATCGCGAAGAAAGCATGAACGAGAAGAAACATATTCATCTGATTGGCATCTGCGGTACAGCGATGGCATCGCTTGCCGGAATGCTGAAGCAGCGCGGATTCCACGTGACCGGTTCGGACGCGGCGGCCTATCCACCCATGTCCGATTTTCTGGCCGAGCTTGCAATTCCGGTCGCCCAGCCATTCGACCCGCGCAATCTTGAGCCTGCTCCCGATTTGGTGGTTGTGGGCAACGCGATTTCGCGCGGCAATGTTGAACTGGAGTACGTCCTCGATCGGCGCATCCCATTTTGCTCGCTGCCCCAGTTATTGCACGACGAATTTCTGCGCGGGAAGGACGTTCTGGTCGTGGCCGGTACGCATGGCAAGACGACGACCACCTCTATGCTGGCTTGGATCTTCCATACCGCTGGAATGCAACCCTCATTCCTTATCGGAGGCATCGCCGAAAACTTTGGCTCCAGCTTTCATGTCGGGCAAGGGAAGCACTTCATCCTGGAAGGCGACGAGTACGACACCGCGTTCTTCGACAAGGGCCCGAAATTCTTGCACTACTTTCCTGACGCCATCATCCTCACCTCCGTAGAGTTCGATCATGCCGACATTTACAAAGATCTCGACGCGGTCGAAACTGCGTTTAAGCGCTTGGTGAATCTGATTCCGCGGCGCGGCCGGATTATCGCCTTCGATGGCGCGACAGCCTCCGCTTCTGAGAGTGTCAGCCTGGAACGCTGCCTGAGCAGGGCATTCAGCCCAGTGGAGCGCTACGGCTCAGGTGCGCGCGCGCAGTGGAAAATCACTAACCTGAAATTGGATCCGGAGAAAACTTCCTGGACGGTCCTTCGCGAAGGCCGTCCGTGGGCGGATTTTGAATTTGCTTTGGCCGGCGAGTACAACGTGTGGAACGCCACGGCTGCCGCGGCGATGGCCGCTGCCTACGGCGTCTCGAAGGAAGAGATTGCGGCGGCGCTCAAAACTTTCAAGAGCGTGAAGCGGCGCCTGGAAGTAAAAGCGCAGGTGAACGGGATAACGATCATCGACGATTTCGCTCATCATCCCACGGCGATTGCGGGCACCCTGAAAGCCCTACGCGCGCGTTATGCTGGAGCGCGACTGTGGGCGATCCTCGAGCCGCGCTCGAACACGCTGCGGCGCCGCGTGTTGCAAAGCGATCTGGCGCGCAGCCTGGTGCTCGCCGACGAAGTCATCATCGCGGGCGTCTTCCGCTCTGAGGCTGTACCGGAAAACGAACGGCTCGAACTGCCTGAACTCGCGGCGGACATCGAGAAGCATGGTAAGCGCGCCCGATTGATCGCAAACGCCGAAGAAATCGTAGCGACCATAGCCCCGGAGATGCGCACCGGCGATGTGGTCGCAATTCTTTCCAATGGTGGCTTCGGCGGAATCTACGAGAAATTGCCGGCGCGTTTGAGAGCCCTCGCAGGCGTCGGTGCTTCCACCAATTCCGCGAATGCGGTGGGGATTCGATGATCGACTCCCCTTCGGCTCGGGCCGCTGCGCGTTATCTTTTTCGTTTGGCGGTCATCGTAGGGGCGCTGCTGGCGCCCTTGTATGCCGTAACCAACTACACCGTCTCTCTCGTCAACCCTGAACAGCATCTTGTGGAAGTGCAAATCCAGCTGCCGGATGGACCGTCGCAGCGGCAATTGCAGCTTCCCGTCTGGAATGCGCTGTATCAAGTTCGCGACTTCGCCCAATACGTCAACTGGATCCGCGCCAAAGATCACGCCGGTCGCCCCCTCACCGTACGTCTACTCGATAAAAGCCGTTGGCAGATCTCTGGGGCAGAGAGTGGCGCGATCCTGGAATATCAAATCTACGTCGACTCCTTCGGCCCCTTCGGCGCGCAACTCACTCCTCATCACGCCTTCTTTAATCTGGCGCAAATTCTAATGTATCCGATCGACGCGCGAAGTACGCCGATGGGCGTGCGTTTCAACCAGCTTCCCGACGGATGGCACATTGCCACGCCACTCTTATCGTCGCCGGATGGCCGATTCACTGCCGAGAGTTATGACCGCCTGGTCGATTCGCCCGTCGAGATGGGAACGTTTCAGGAATCGGATTTCGATGAGGGCGGCGGACACTATCGCGTGGTAATCGACGCCGAACCCGGCGACTATGACGTGGAGAAAATCGATGCCATGCTCCGCAAGATCGTGGCCGCCGCCACAAGTTGGATGGCCGACCGTCCTTTCGATACCTACATGTTTCTCTACCATTTTCCGCGTGGCCCCGCCGGCGGCGGCATGGAACACTCCTACTCAACTGCCATTGACGTGAACGCCGATGTGCTCGCGCATTCGCCGGAAGCCCTCGCATCTGTAACCTCGCATGAATTTTTTCATCTGTGGAACGTAAAGCGTATTCGCCCGCAAGCCCTCGAGCCCGTCGACTACACCAAAGAAAATTACACGCGCGCTCTTTGGTTCAGCGAAGGTTGCACCAGCACCGCTGCGGACATCATCCAGTTGCGCAGCGGACTGATGGACGAAAGCCAGTTCGAACGGCAACTATCCGCAGGAATCGCAGAACTCGAGCGGCGCCCGGCGCATCTGGCGCAGTCAGCGGAGGATTCGAGTCTTGACGCATGGCTGGAGGGCTACGCCTACTACCGCCGTTCGGACCGCAGCATTTCCTACTACAACAAAGGAGAGCTGCTGGGAATCATGTTGGACCTGGCTGTGCGCGAAGCCAGTCACGGCCGGGCTTCTCTGCGCGAGGTTTTTCAATGGATGAATCAAAACTATGCGAAGAAGGGACGCTTTTTCCCCGACTCCGAAGGCGTCCGTGAAGCCGCCGAAGCGGTAAGCCACTCCGACTTAGGCTGGTTCTTCTCAAACTACGTTTCTGGGACTGAGGAAATTCCGTGGGATGATTTTGTTCGCAGCATAGGTTTGCATCTGGTGATAGGGAAGAATTCGGCGGCGGATGCAGGCTTCACCGCCTCGCGGAATTTCGATGGTCCCATGACCGTTGAAGCGGTCACTGCGGGCGGCGAAGCCGAGCGCGCCGGTCTGCAAACCGGAGACACAATTCTCGAAATCAACGGCAGGGCAGCAGGACAGGAATCTTCCGAAGCAATCGCTGGACTAGCGTCTGGAGATGCGATCACAGTCCGAGTGCGCGGCCGTCGAGGCGGAGAGCGCGAACTAAAGTGGAAAGCCGGCAGTCGCGAAGAGATCACTTACGAACTCAAAGATATGGAGAACATTACCGCGGAACAGCGCGCGCGCCGGACGGCGTGGCTGAAAGGCGAGGCGCAGCCTTTGCCAGCGCCGTCGTCACACTGAACAGCGGGCTCGCGCCGAGGCGCATCGACTCATGATCCGCACCATCGCAATGCTGGTCTTCTGGGCGCTCGCCTTGCCCGTGGCGGCGCTGATCGGATTCCCCTGGACTTTTGTCACCGGCGACATTCGCCTGCTGTATCGCATGTTCATGTTCGGGGCGTGGAATGGCGTACGCCTTACCGGCGTCCGCGTAAATACTATCGGCCTCGACAAACTGGATCCGGCGCGCACTTATATCTTCATGTCCAACCACGCTTCGAATCTTGACCCGCCCATAACCGTTCCGCTGATTCCGAAGCGTACCTCGGTACTAGTAAAAAAAGAGTTGTTCAAAGTTCCCGTGCTGGGCAAGGCGATGCGCATGGGTTCGCTGCTGCCTGTCGATCGCGGCAATCGCGACGCTGGCATTGAATCCGTACGAGCCGCCAAAGAGGTCGTGCGGCAGGGTCTCAACATGACGATCTACGTGGAAGGCAAGCGTTCGTTTGATGGCAAACTCCTCCCGTTCAAGAAAGGCCCGTTCTATCTGGCGATGGAATGCGCTGTGCCCGTAGTTCCCGTAACCATCACCGGCACGCGTTACGTGATGCCGAAAGGCAGATTCGCCATCAAGCCCGGCCTGGTGACGGTAAATTTTCATCCGCCTATCGAGCCCGTGGATTTCGGCAGCCGGGAATGTCTGATGGAAAAGGTGCGTGCTGCAATCGAGAGCGGCTTGCCTGAGGAATGCCGCGAGGGCGTATCATCTGCAAAGCTCGCCGCACATCAGGAAAATCATTAAAGATCAGATCCGGATTGTTCGCGTCACTTGCCGCGCCGACTGGAGAGCACGTCTATTCTTTCCGGCCCTTCGCGCGCAGCGCCCGCGCCATCTCCGGCAGCTTCGATAGCAGCGCAGAATACTTCAGCCATAATTTGTGATCCACAGCGGGAGCGCCGCTCATCAGCGCGCCGGCCGGAATATCGTTCGCCACGCCACTCTGAGGTGTAACAATCGCGTCATCGCCGACCTTGCAATGCCCAACCACTCCAACCTGCCCCGTCAAAATCACGCGATTGCCAATCTCCGTGGACCCCGCAAGGCCAACCTGGGAGCAGAGCAGCGCATCCTCGCCCACTCGCGATCCGTGGCCAACCTGGACGAGGTTATCGATCTTGACCCCGCGCCCGATGCGCGTTTCTCCAACGCTGGCGCGATCGATGCACGAATTCGCCTGAATCTCAACGTCATCTTCGATCACGACGGGAGCCGGCTGCGCAATCTTGTACCAATGCGCCTCAGTTGTCTTGGCAAAACCAAAACCGTCCGATCCGATCACCACTCCGTTCTGCAGCAGAACGTTGTTGCCGATCCGGCAATTCTCCCGAACCACGGCGTTCGCGTGCGCAAAAAACTTTCTCCCAATCTTCACTCCGCGATAAATCACCGCATGCGCCAGCAATACCGCGTCATCTCCAATCTCGACATCTTCATCGATTACCACGTAAGGGCCGAGATGCGCATTGCGCCCGATCTTTGCCGTCGGATGCACCACCGCCGTCGGGTGCACTCCCGGCGCATATCGCAGCGGCTGGTGAAAGAGTTCCAGCGCGCGCGCGAAGGCAAGATAAGGGTCTTTGGTCCGCAGCATCGCCGTCGAAATAGCAGGGAAGTCCTCGGCGACAATTACCGCAGAGGCCTTCGTCGAGCGCGCCGCCGCCCCATACTTAGGATTGGAAACAAACGTAAGTTCGCCCGGCCCCGCCTGCTCAATGCCGTTGAGCCGTGTAATCTCGGTATCAGGCGAACCGTTCTCAAGTCGTGCGCCCAGCGCGGACGCAATGGTAGATAGTCTCATAGGGTCTGTGAAGAGAGTGTCAGCGCGATTGTAACGGACCGACACCTTAGACGACGAGGCTTCGCCATTATGTCGCCGCGCCTAACAGCAATGACGGGCCAGTCGCGTTATTGCACCGTCAAAACAAAGCTTCCTTGCTCAGAAAGGGATCCCGCCGTAGCAGTCACCGTCACGGTTGAGGTCCCCGCCGGTGTCCCGGGGTCTTGCTTCTGCTGACTTCCGCCCCCGCCCCCGCTTCCGCTGCCACCACACGCAGGGATGGTCACCAGCATCGCGAGCAGCATCATCAATCCAAGCACTGCGCCCCATCGCCGCCGTCCAGACGCGCCCAGCACAAAAATTCCACCTACCGGCAATGCGCCGCCGAAAATCGCAGCCAGAAAATAAGCACGCTCCTTAGTCTGCAGCAATGTCGTATGTGGAGCGGTAGTGGTTACCGTAATGGTGGTGGTCACCACTGTGGTCGGCCCCTGCCCGGTCGCGGGCGAAGAAGAGCAGGTGGTTTCGGCGGGCAGACCACTACAAGTGAAGGTGATCGCCGTGGTGAAACCCGTCGACGCGATGATGCCTACAGTAGTACTGCCTGTACCGCCAGGAGCCGAGATGCTTACCGGTGCCAGACCGGAGACCGCGGTGAAGCCGGGCTGAATCGTGAAGGTGACTGGGCTGTTGCTGCTGCTAGTGGTGAAACTGGGATCACCCGAGTAGCTTGCCGAAATGCTGTGGTTGCCGGCATCGAAGCTGATGATCCCATCGCCGATCGAGGTGTTGCCTTGGCTGTTGAGCGCCGGAGAGCTGACCACTTGAACCGGAGGGCTTACCTGAGGATTTGTCGCGGGTATGGAACCGAAGGCGTCCGCGAAATTGACCGTCCCAGTCGGGCAGTCAGCGTAGGAAGGGCTCTGGCACACTGTCGTACTGTGGGTGGCGCTGGCAACATCAGCCCGCACAAACACAAGACTGCCGAAAGGAAACGGGCTGGTGAGCGAATTTCCGCTCAAACTGGATCCTTGCAAGCTCAAAGTGGTTGTGCTCGTCTCTGGCTTCACGGTGACCATGGAACTATTGGAATTGCTGGGTCCGTACGTCGCATCCCCAGAATAGTGAGCCCAAACACAGTACGGGCCTCCCCCCGGCAAGGCGATGGTGGAGAACGATACCGATCCTGCCGTTAGCTTCCCACCGTCTGTCGCGGCCGTGAGACCAAAGCAATCTATGGGGCCGTTTTCCGCCAGCAGGGAAACATTGCCGGTGGGCGTGCCGGTTCCGCTGCTGGGCGCGACCGTGATAGTCACATTTACGGGAGTGCCGTGTGTGATGTTAGTGGTCGAACCCAGTGACAAAGTCGTTGTCGTCGCGTTGAATATGGTGCTATTCCAATTGGTGATCAGGTTTGCGACATTGACTGAACCGAGCCCGGTGGTCAGATCGTAGCCGGCTCCGGCCTGATAATCGGAACCCACTTCGCCGGGAACAACGTTATTCCCAATCGTCACATCATTGAAGATGCAGGTGCTGGCGGGGGGAGTAGATGTATTCGAGCCATTGCACTGCGAAGGGTATATGTTTTGTGCTGCCTGCGCCGCGGCCAGAGGGTAGAGCACATAGTTTGCCTGTCCTGGTCGGCCACCCGCGCTTTGCTCGGCCAGCGCCATGATGCCAGCGAATGAGGGCGCTGCGGCTGATGTGCCGCTAACGCCCGCCAGATAGATATATCCCTGGCTATCGGGGATGCAAGACCCTTCTAGGCAGAGCAGATAAAAATCATGCCCGGCAGCGGTTAACGAGACGTCTGGCAGATCGCGCGCCCCATCCGCGGGTATATTCAACCCCGTGCCGGTTTGCCAGGAAGGTTTTGGCACCCCGCTGGTTGTGCCAGGTGGAGATATCTGATTATCTCCAAAATTTCCGGCGCTGGCCCCACCGCTGCCGGACCAAAGTCCGTTGCTCGGACTGCTCTCGTTCCACGCGTCCTCCGGGATATAGGAGAGCGCTGTCTCGGAAAGCGGCGCGGTGGAAGCCCAATACTTGCTGGGGTCGCCGTTTTCGTTGAACATCGTTCCACCCACCGCGATATTAAAAGGCGTCGAAGCCAGCGCGTTCACAGAGACCGGCCCCGTAGCTGGAGGATTACTCGGATCATCGCAGCCCTCGGCCCCGGAGTCGCCCGTGGAAACGAAATATGTGATTCCCTGAGCTGCGGCCTGTTCTGCCACGGCGTTGATCCCGGTAAGACGCGCATCGGTCGCAAAATACTCACAAGTGCCGAAACTCTCCGTCATGATGTCGGCGAGGTTGTTCTCCACGATGTACAGCTCGGAGAGGTCGATCCCGTCTGTAGTGTTTGTTGAGCCGGAGACGACGAAATCGATGTTCGCATTAGGAGCAATGGCGCCGGACCAGGTTGCATCCAGGGTGGCTTCGAGTTCCTCATCGCCGCCTGAGTCACCCGGGTCTGGGCCGTCCACGATGATATTGAGATTGTCCCCGCCGAAGCTACCGTTTCCCGCTCCGATCTCATTGCGGAAGTCCTGCACGTCCGCGCCGCCGTTGTAAAGATCATTGCGGCCAACCACGCCAATCGTTGCGCCTATCCCGGTCAGGGTCTGGTAAGCGGGATTGATGTTATAGATCACCGCATAGTCCTGCGGTTCAAGGGCGTTAAACGCAGGTTGGCCGTTTTGCGCCGGGAAAGTCACGTGCGGCTTATTCCCTTTCCCTTGGACCACCTGCGCCAAAACAGCGGACTCCACTAAATGGCTTTGCGGCTTGCTGAGGAAATTATGCAGCGTCAGCACCCCCGCTACCGCCGGCGTCAGCGCGGTAGGAATCGACGGATCGCTGGAGTTTGCCCAGTGCTGTTCTCCGTTAACCAGATACTTGTGAATCGAAGTATGAAACGCTTCCTTCACCTGGCTGGCTGACCCCGAAAATTCAAGCACCGTCCGCCCTTTGGTCGACCCAACCTGGAACCCATGCGACTGCAACCATGCGGTGATCGTCTGCATGTCGCTGTCGGTGGGTCCGAAGAGCTGGCCGAATTGTTCAGGCGTCAGCCACTTGTGATAGCTGGGTGAACCCTTGTCCTGCTGGTCATCGAGCAACTTCCTCAGCGCGCTTTCCTGATCCGGGCTCCGCTTCAACACCAAAAGCATGCGCTGCATCGGTAGCGTGGCTGGCGCAGTCGCCAAATCGAATTCCGGGCGTGCCAACCGATGCGTGTTTCCCTTCAGCACCGTGAGCTGTGATTCATCGACAGGTTGCGTAATCAGCGGACGTAGCGCCACAGCGACGCTGGGACTCGAACTCGCTCCTTGGGCGAACAATGCCAGAGGAAAGTCAATGGCTACAAACACTGAAAATACTGCAAATACCAGAGACGAGGAGAAGCGGCAGAAAGCTCTCATGACTTCGGCACCTTTAGTGAGACGTAGCTACGCCTACGGAGAACGGACGGGGTAGGAGGAAGGAAGTGGCCCAATCCATCTCGCCACGCAAAGAGGCTCCAATTCCGTGGGACCAGCCTTTTTATCCCAACTTCTGCCGGATTGCAACTGGATTTCAGCGCCCTTCTAAGGACCGCTGCGCTTGCCCTCCGGACGACGAGAGAGCCGCCTTACTCCTCGAACATGGGCACTTGCCGCTGGTCTTCAACCGCACCGCGTCGCGGACGACGCGTGGCGCCGATCACGGCGAGCACGGTCAGCGACTCCAGCGCCGTACGCGGAACGAAGATGCGCTGCGTGTTCGAGCGCTGATCCGGCGGACTGATCAGAAAGCCTTCTGGCGTAGTCTGCGTCAGGTCGGCGGGCATGAGTCCTTCGAGGATTTCGTTATCTTTGAAGCGCAGCCGCACCCACAATCCCTCCGAGCGCGGACGGGAAGTGAAAGTCTTGCGCGTAAGCGACTCGGAGTCGCCGAACTCGCGCACGAAATAAACTCCCTTGATCTCGTGTAGCTCGATGCCCACTACGTTGCCAGCCGTGTTGAGCAATTCCAGTTTGCCCTCGCTAACAAACTGCGTAGGCGAGACATATCCGGAGACCGAATCCCGGTCCATCTTGCGGACAATAACTTTCTTGTGCGTCGAGGGCATGGAGGCTGCGGGCTTCAGAGCCGTGTGGGAATGAGCCGTCCCACACGGGTGATTCTCGCACTATTTCAGTTGAAATCGCCGGAATCCACGTTGGCAGTAGCCAAATCGTAAACGTTGTGTTATTCCTTTAAGTTGCCTCGGTGCGACTCAAGTCCTTATAACTCTCTTGTATTGAATGGCTTGTGTCGGGTTGGGCGTGGATTCGCCGGGGTTGGCTTGATTCGTCCTGTGGAAATCCTGTGGAAACTTCACTCTGAAGCCGGATTGCGTAGGGAAGCCGACTCGGTGGCCGTTTGATCTCGATCGCTTGAATACGAATGGCTGATTACATTTACACCATGGAAATCCGGTTGACGCCGGACCAAATGAAAGGCGTCAACCTCGTGCAAGATGTAGCCCGCGTGGCGGGAATCACCCTGTATCTAACGGGCGGTGCGATCCGCGATATCATCAGCGGTTTTACCATCCGCGACCTCGATTTCACCGTCCAAGGCAATCCTCTTAAACTGCAGAAGGATTTCGAACGCGCCGGCGCCCAGGTCGTCGGCCACGATGAAGACGTCCGCACCGTGTTTCTGGTGCTGCCCGGCAATGTACGTGCCGAGATCGGCATGGCCCGCTCCGAGCACTACGAAAAGGTGGGCAAGCCCCCGGTCGTCGCTCCTGCCAGCATTCAGGAAGACCTGCGCCGCCGTGACTTCACCGTCAACGCAATGGCGCTGTCGCTGAATGAAGGCTCCCGCGGCCTGCTGCTCGATCCCTTCAATGGTGTGGCCGACATTGAGGCAAAGGTTCTGCGGATCCTGCACAACTATTCCTTTGTGGAAGATCCCTCTCGAATGATTCGCGCAATCCGTTTCTCCGCGCGTTTCCACTGGCCGCTTGAGGAACGCACCCAGCAGCGCTACGACTCTGCCAAGGAAAATAAGTACATCGAGCATATTTCCAAGAGCGCGATCGGACACGAGATTGCTCAGTTGGCGCATGAAGACGACCCGCTGGCCGTGGTGCGCGCCCTGGAAAAAGAAGAATTCCTGAAGGTGCTCCATCCGCACTGGACAGTCGCCAAGGTCGACACCAGCGGCCTTAGCCAGTTGATGAAAACGCGCCAGCAAATTGTCGATCTGGGCTACACCGTCGATCCTTCCGCGGCGGTGATGCACTTCCTTACGGCGCATCTTTCGGATAAAGATGTCTCCGATCTGCGACGGCAGATTCCCCGCAAGGATTTGGTCGAAGCCTGGCGCGATATCGAGGATCACGCCAAGGAGTTGGCGAAGCGGCTGATAGGGAAAGAAGCGGCGACGCCTTCGCGAACCTGGAATCTGCTTTCAGCCGCGCGTCCCGAGATGGTGCTGTTTCTCGCGGTGACGGCCCGCCAACAGGCGGTGGCGCAGAAGATCAAGAACTTCTTCACTAAGTGGCGAGACGTGCAAAAGCGCATCCCGCTGCCCGAGATGACAGAGCTCCTGATCACGCCGCAGCTGCCCGAATATCCCAAGATCGCGCGTGACGTATTCATGCTCTTGCTCGATGGAAAACTGCGATCGCGGACCGAAACCCTAAAATTCCTGAAGCCGTTCGCGCCGCCGCCGCCGCCGCCGCCGCCGCCACCCCGGCGTGGTCGGGGAGCAAAAGCCGCCGCTGCGATGACAGCCCCGGTTGCCGAGGCAACCGGCAAGCCGGCCAAAGGCAAGCCGAAGAAAGCCGTGGCAGCAGCCGCAGCGGCTGGTAGTGCGCCTGTGATCGCGGCAATTGCCAAAGCGAAACCGGATGCAACTACTACTGCAGCAGCCAAGGAAAAGCCGGCCAAAACCTTGAAGCCAGGGAAGCCTTCCAAAAAACCGGCAAAGAAAGCTCCACCAAAGAAAGCAGCGAAAAAACTGCCCCCTAAGAATAAGAAGGGCAAGAAGCGCTAGTCGCGACTGCCTTCGAATCCTGAATCCCACAGCCTGAACCAGGCATATAATGAGAGTATGCGGCGCCTGATGTGCATTGCGGCTTTCCTGGTTTTTGCCGCGTCCTTGCAGCTCCAAGCCCAGCGCGGCGGTGGCCATGGGTCCGCCGGTGGACATGGCGGATTTTCCGGTCACAGCAGTTTCGGCGGCGGTCACTCCTTTGCCGGTTCTCGATCAGCATCCAGCTTCACCCCACGTTCCTATGCAGGCAGCCGATCTTACCGTGCACCGTTATCCGCTCGCGGATGGAATTCCAGAGCCTTCAATCGTTCCGGCGTCGGTCTGCGACTCCGCACCTATCCGCGATTTAGGGGCAATTGTTACGGGTATGGATACGGCTGCGGTTGGGGTTATGGATATCCTTACCTGGGCGGCGGAATCGATCCCTACTGGTGGTGGGACTCCGACTCCTCCTACGATCAGGATCAGCAAAATCAGATCGGCCTGGCCAATGAGATGAACCAGCAGAGCCTCGCGGAACAACAGATGCGCCAGCAAGCCGACCAAGATGTATATGCGCGCTCCGCGCCTCCGCCGCCACGCGAGCCCGAGCGCACGGAAGCTGCCGAGCCTACCGTGCTCATTTTCCGTGATCAGCACCAGCAGGAAGTACGAAACTACGCCATCGTTGGACAGATGGTGTGGGTATTCGCGCCACAGCATACGCAGAAGATTCCGCTCTCTGAACTCGATCTTCCCGCGACCACCAAGGCGAATGACGATCACGGCGTAGAATTCCGTGTGCCCGGCGCCAATGAAGGTCAATAGCGCCTCGCCGGTTTTCCACTTTTGAGCTTCATTCTGTGGATAAAGCGCCCTCTCATCGCGCTCCTTACCCGTTAGAATGGCGCCAACGAAAATGAAATTGAACCCCGCTTCCCAATTCGTTCACCTGCACCTGCATACCGATTACTCTTTGCTCGATGGCGCCTGCGACGTCGATAAGCTTTGCCAGCGTGTCACTGAACTTGGCATGCCCGCCGTCGCCATGACCGACCACGGAAATATTTTCGGTGCAGTGCATTTCGTAAACGCGGCCCACAAGTACGGCGTCAAGCCCATCATCGGCTGCGAACTCTATATCTGCAAGAAAGACGATCACAACATCGTCCGCACGCCGCCCGAAGGCGACACCTATAACCATCTGCTGGTGCTGGCCCAGAACGAAGAGGGCTATCGCAATCTCGTAAAGATCACATCCGAGGCATCTCTGCACGGCTTTTACTACAAACCCCGCGTGAGCAAGAATTTCCTGGCCGAGCATTCCCGCGGCTTGATCGGTCTTTCCGGATGTCTGAAAGGTGAAGTCGCCGAACGTTTGACAGAAGGGAAGTACGAAGCCGCGCTTTCCGCCGCCGCAACCTACCGCGACATTTTCGGCAAAGAAAACTTTTATCTCGAGATTCAGGACCAGGGCTTGGCCATGGAGCACAAGATCCATCCCGGCCTGTTCAGGCTGGAGAAAGATCTTGGCCTGCCCCTCGTCGCCACCAACGACAGCCACTATCTCTGCGAAGATGACGCCCACGCGCAAGACGTCATGCTGTGCATCCAGACCGGCAAGTCGATTCACGACACTGCCCGCATGAAGTTCGACGGAAATCAGTTCTTCGTCAAAAACCATGACGAAATGTATCGCGTTTTCAAGGACTCGCCGGAAGTCTTGACCCGTACTCTCGACATCGCCGAGCGTTGCAGCCTGCGCTTGGAAAAAGTAGCGACACCGTTTCCGCAATTCGATGTCCCGCCCGGTTACACCATCGATAGCTACTTTGTTCACGTCACCCGCGAAGGCTTCGCCCGCCGGCTGGCCGCACTGCGTCCTCTGCACGAGCAAGGCAAGCTGAAGCACTCGATCTCCGATTACGAGCAGCGCCTCGAGCGCGAACTTGCCATTATTCAGCAGATGAAGTTCCCCGGTTATTTCCTGATCGTGTGGGATTTCATCCGCTACGCCAAAGAGCACGATGTCCCCGTCGGCCCTGGTCGCGGATCAGCCGCCGGATCGCTGGTTTCCTACGCCCTCGGCATTACCGACATCGACCCCCTTCAGCACGAGTTGCTCTTCGAACGCTTCCTCAATCCAGAGCGTGTTTCCATGCCCGATATCGATATCGATTTTTGCATGAACCGCCGCGGGGAAGTCATCAACTACGTCACCCAAAAATACGGCCGTGACAACGTGGCCCAGATCATCACCTTCGGCACCATGGCCGCCAAGGCCGCGATCAAGGATGTCGGCCGCGCCATGGACATTCCTTACGCCGATGTCGATCGCATCGCCAAGATGGTCCCCACCCAGCTGAACATCACGCTTGATCAAGCCATCGAAGATTCCCCGCAGCTCCGGGATGCCATGGAAAAAGACGGCCAGATTCGCGAGCTGATGCAAACGGCGAAAAAACTTGAAGGCATGGTCCGCAACTCCGGCGTTCATGCGGCTGGCGTAGTAATCTCTCCAAAACCTCTAACCGAACTCGTCCCGCTCCACAAGACCAAGAACGACGAAATCGTCACCGCCTTCGACATGGTCGCCATCGAAAAAATGGGCTTGCTGAAGATGGATTTCCTCGGCCTCACCACGCTGACGATTCTTACCGATGCGCTCCGCCTTATCCAACAAACCCGCGGAACGTCGATCGCTCTGGAAACTGTTCCTCTCGACGATGCGGAGACCTATGAGAAGGTCTTTCATAAAGGTCTAACTTCCGGCGTGTTCCAGTTTGAATCGCACGGCATGAGAGATGTGCTGAGAAAATATCAGCCGGATTCCATCGAAGATCTAACCGCCCTCAACGCGCTCTACCGTCCCGGCCCGATTCAGGGTGGGATGATCGACGATTTTATCGATCGCAAACACGGCCGCAAGAGAGTCGAGTACGAACTGCCGGAGCTGAAGGAAATTCTCGAAGAAACCTTGGGGGTCATCGTCTATCAGGAACAGGTGATGCAGATCGCCAACCGTCTCGCCGGCTACTCCCTCGGCGAAGCCGATCTGCTGCGCCGCGCCATGGGCAAGAAGAAAGCTGAGGAGATGGCGCAGCAGCGTGAGCGCTTCGTCGAAGGCGCAGCCCAGCGTAAATTTCCGCCCAAGAAGATCGAGAAGATTTTCGATCTCATGGCGCAGTTCGCCGGATACGGCTTCAACAAGTCGCACTCGGCCGCTTATGCGCTGCTCGCATATCACACCGCGTACTTGAAGACGCACTATCCCGTCGAATTCATGGCTGCGTTGCTGACTTCAGTCACGGGCAGCACTGACGACGTAGTGAAGTACATTAACGAATGCCGCGAGATGGGGATTTCCGTCGAAGCCCCGGACATCAACGTTTCTGACGCCAACTTCACCCCGCATGGCGAAGCCATCCGCTTCGGCCTGGCCGCGGTAAAAAACGTCGGCGGCAATGCTATTGAATCGATTGTGATCGCCCGCAAAAAACTCGGCCGCTTCAAATCGATTTACGAATTCTGCGAAAACGTCGACCTCCGCCTGCTCAACAAACGTGTCTTGGAATCGCTCATCAAGAGCGGTGCCATGGATTCTCTCGGTCGTCGCGCACAACTCACGACCGTGCTCGACCGCGCTATGGAGCGCGCCCAGAAAGCCCAGCGCGATGCCGAATCCGGCCAGCACGGCCTGTTTGGAGTGTTTCAACAGGAAGACTCCGAGGTAAACAACGACAAACTTCCCAACATTCCCGACTGGGATGAGCACCTTCGCCTCGCATCGGAAAAAGAAATCCTGGGTTTTTTCATCAGCGGCCATCCTCTGGAAAAATACCAGGACAAGCTGCAAGACCTGCAAGCACTGAGCGTGGCCGAAATCGGCGCCATGACAAAATCCACCGGCAAGGATGAAACCATCGCCACCGCCGGCATCATCGCCAACCTGCGCGTGCTCAAATCGAAACGCGGAGATTTCTACGCTCAGGCCACGCTCGAAGACATGTCCGGCTCGATCGATATGATCGTCTTTCCCGAAGCCTACAAAAAGCTGGGCGACAAAATAAAACTTGAAGTTCCAGTGCTGCTGAGGGCTGGGGTGCGCATTGAAGAGGGCGCGAATCCGAAAATAACCGCCGCGGAAATCATGCCGCTGGAAGATGCCAAAGTTCCGCTCCCGCGAGCGCTTCGCATCCGTGTCCCGCTCGAAACCGCCGCCGAATCCACGGTCGACGATCTTCACGCTTTATTTCAGGATCGTAAAGGCGAGGCCCGAGTATTGTTCGACGTGGAACGGGCCGGCGATTTCATGGTGGTCATGGAAGCGGAAGGTTATAATGTCCTGCCGGATCGCAGTTTTATCGCGCGGGTCGAGCAATTGTGCGGTCGCGGCAGTGTACGCGTGATCTCCTGAATTACGATCTGCGGAAAAAACATGGATGCCAACGACAAAGCGCAGCAGGAGTTGGATGAGATCGAGCGTCAGGTTGCCGTAATCGAGGCCAGTTCCGGGCAGGATGAGACCGCCCATCGCCAGCTGGCGCAGCTCCAGGAACGCATCCATACTCTGAGGGAAGAGATGAAGGCCCCGCAAACCGCCTGGCAAAAAACGGAACTTGCGCGCCATCCGCAGCGTCCCCAGACCCTCGACTATATCGAGCGCCTGTTTACCGACTTCAGCGAGATTCACGGCGACCGTACCTTCGGCGATGATGCGGCCATTGTATGCGGTATGGCCCGCTTTCACGGCGAGGAAATTCTCGTCGTCGGCAGTCAAAAGGGCCGCGACATGAAGCAGCGTGTCTACCGCAATTTCGGCACGCCGCACCCGGAGGGCTACCGCAAGGCGCTCCGCGTCATGCAGATTGCGGAAAAATATCGCCGGCCGATTTTCACTCTCGTCGATACCGACGGCGCTTATCCCGGCATTCACGCCGAAGAGCGTGGCCAGGCCGAGGCCATTGCTCACAACCTGCGCGAGATGGCGCGTCTCGAAGTTCCTATCATCGCCACGGTTATCGGAGTCGGAGGCAGCGGCGGAGCGCTCGCCATCGCCGTTGCCGATCGCGTTCTCATGATGGAGAACTCCATCTATTCGGTGATTTCTCCTGAGGGCTGTGCCGCCATCATGTGGCGAGATGCCACCAAAAAAGAGTTGGCGGCTGAAGCCATGCACATCACAGCCACCGATCTGAGCGAACTCGGCTGCATCGATGATATCGTTCCTGAACCCGAAGGCGGCGCTCACCGCGACTATGAAGCCGCCGCCAACCTGCTCGATGTCAGCCTGCAAAAACACTTTTCCGAACTCAAGAAAATCTCTACGCCTGACTTGATCGTGTCACGATATAATAAGTTTCGAAACATTGCCCAGTTTTTCAAAACCGAGTCTTAAGTCCGGGGTAATCTTTCTCTTCCGTTTTGCGAACAGGTTCCTCCCGGCTGTGGACAGGCGATTAGGCGTGCCTCGGGAGCGCTGTCGCCGTATAATTAAAGGTTCCCCTCAAACCAAGATTCGGGCGGAGATCTCCGCCTCTTATGGATAAGGAAGGTGTCGGGATGGCCACTACGGATGTCGTGCCCCAGGGAGCAGGCGGGCAATTGGGGCGCAAGCGCATCGTCAATGACATGAGCATTCAGGTCGCCACGGTGAATGGCTCAGGCTCACAGAGTTCGAATACCGTTCTGTTGCGCGCCATTTTCCAGATGGGCGTGCCAGTTTCCGGCAAAAATCTTTTTCCCTCGAACATCGCTGGTCTTCCTACCTGGTACACCATTCGCGCCAATAAAGACGGCTACATCGGCCGCAAGAAAGAAATCGATTTCCTCGTAGCCATGAACGCCGAGACCGCGCAGGATGACGTCATGTCTTTGGAAGCGGGCGGTTCCGTGCTCTATGACGAGCCGCTGGCGTTGAACAAACTCCGTGACGATCTCGTCTTTTACTCCGTTCCTTACGACAAGATAGTGGCAACGGTCTGCCCGGAAGCGAAGCTGCGCAAGCTCGTTAAGAACATGGTGTACGTCGGCGTGGTCGCTCAGCTCCTCGAAATCGAAATGGGCGAAGTTGAGAAGGCAATCCGCAAACAGTTCGCCAAAAAAGTAAAAGCTGCCAATCTAAATCTTGCCGCGGCCCAGGCCGGCTTCGATTACGCCAAAGCCAACCTGCAAAAGCGTGGCGCTTTTTACATTGAGCGTATGGATAAGACCGCCGGCAAGATCATCATCGATGGCAACTCCGCCGCGGCGCTCGGCTGCGTCTTTGCCGGATGCACGGTCGTGACCTGGTATCCCATCACCCCTTCGTCTTCTTTAGTCGAGACAATGATCGAGTACATGAAGGACTACCGCATCGGCCCCGACGGCAAAGCCACCTTCGCCATCGTTCAAGCCGAAGACGAATTGGCTGCAATCGGTATGGTCATCGGCGCCGGCTGGGCGGGTGCGCGCAGCATGACCGCGACCGCTGGCCCAGGCATTTCGTTAATGTCGGAGTTTTCCGGCTTGGCCTACTATGCGGAAGTCCCAGGTGTGATTTGGGATATCCAGCGCGTCGGCCCGTCCACCGGCCTGCCTACGCGCACTTCTCAGGGCGATATTCTTTCCACCGCTTTTCTTTCCCACGGCGATACGAAGAACATCATGCTGATCCCCTGCTCGGTCGCGGAATGCTTCAGCATGGCTTCGGAAGCTTTCAATCTCGCCGAGCAATTCCAGACGCTCGTCTTTGTCATGTCCGATCTCGATCTCGGCATGAACAACTGGATGTCCGATCCCTTTGAATATCCCACCACGCCCATCAAGCGCGGCAAGGTACTCAGCAAAGATGATCTCGATAAGCTAGGCGGCTTCGCCCGGTACAAGGATCTGGATGGGGATGGTGTGGGGTATCGAACTCTGCCCGGAACTGACCACCCCGCAGCTGCATACTTCACGCGTGGCAGCGGACACAACGACAAGTCGAATTACAGCGAGCGCCCCGATGATTACGAAAACAACATGGAGCGCCTAAACCGCAAGTTTGAAAGCGCGCGCTCATTCGTTCCGCGGCCGGAAATCCTCAAGGGCACGAATGCGAAAATCGGAATCATCGCCTACGGAACTTCGCACTGGGGCGTAACCGAAAGCCGGGACCAGCTGCGTAACGAATATGCCATTGAAACCGATTACCTTCGCCTCCGGGCTTATCCTTTCACGCGTGAGGTCCATGAATTCATCGAGCAGCACGATCGCATCTATATCGTGGAACAAAACCGCGACGCACAGATGCTGAGCCTGCTCAAACTCGATCTGAAGCCGGAACTCACTCCGCGCCTGCGCAGCATCGCTCACCTCGACGGCCTGCCGCTCGACGCGCGCTCCGTCACCGACGAACTCAGCACCATGGAGGGGAAGTAAATGGCGACCACGCCCACCGCTGATCTCAAGAATCCGGACCCGAAAACTAATCGCATCGGCCTGTCTGTAATCGACTACAAGGGCGGCAAAACCACGCTCTGCGCAGGTTGCGGCCACAACGCCATCTCCGAACGCATCATCGAGGCCATGTATGAAATGGGCGTGCAGCCCGAGCGCGTCGCCAAGCTGAGCGGAATCGGTTGCTCCTCGAAGAGTCCCGCTTACTTCATGAATCGCTCCCACAGCTTCAACTCCGTGCACGGACGAATGCCGTCAGTCGCCACGGGAGCGATGCTGGCCAATCGCAATCTGATCGCGCTCGGCGTCAGCGGCGACGGCGACACCGCCTCCATCGGCATCGGCCAGTTTGTTCACCTCATGCGCCGCAATCTTCCCATGATTTACATCATCGAAGACAATGGCGTATACGGCCTCACCAAAGGCCAGTTTTCCGCGACCGCCGATCTCGGTTCGAAGCTGAAGTCTGGCGTGATCAACGACCTTCCTCCCATCGATACCTGTGGCCTGGCCATCGAACTCGGTGCGACTTTTGTCGGCCGCTCCTTCTCCGGCGACAAGCGCCAGCTAAGCACGATGTTGAAAGCCTCCATCGCCCACCAGGGCACGGTCATGCTCGACGTGGTTTCACCCTGCGTCACCTTCAATGACCACGAAGGTTCCACCAAATCTTATAAATACGTTAAGGATCACGACGAGGCCTTGCAGGAGATGAGCTTCATCCCGCACTTCGTAGAAATCGATGTGGAGTACGATGCAGGCAGTACGGTCAACGTCACCATGCACGACGGTTCCAGCCTGCGCCTGCGCAAGCTGGAAGAAGACTACGACCCGACCGACCGAATCGCCGCCATGACCCGCCTGAGCGAAGCGCATGATAAAAACGAAGTTCTCACGGGAATCTTTTATGTAAACACCAAAGCCCCCAGCTTCCTCGACATGCTGAACATGGTCGATCAGCCCCTGGCCACGCTGCCGGAAACGATGACGCGCCCCGGCAAGGCCTCTCTCGATGCTGCCATGGAAGAACTGCGGTAAAGCCAGAGTTGTTCTCTGGCTTCTGCAAAATCCTTGTCATTCCGAACAGGGCCGAAGGCCCTGTGAGGAACCTGTTTTCGATTCGTTTTTCAACCAACGCCGTCCTACCTCGCGCTCCCCGGCTGCAACCCTAGCCCGGCCCCGTAATACTCCGCCAGCGCCTGTCGTTCATCTTCCGTAAGCAGTGAAGAGATCGTCCGCATCGGCATATTAATGTCGTTAGCCCGCCTTGCATTCGCAAATGCCGTAAGTTGATCTAGAACATACTCAGAATTCTGCGTCATAAGCGACGGCGCTCCTGGGCGATATGCCACTGGGCCATGACAGGCCTGGCATGGCGGAATCCCACGTTCTCCGTCTCCAAACGAAACCAGATGCGACGCGATCCCCGCATGCACGGGATTGGGCTGCGCCCCAGGAAAGCTGCGATTATCCTGCGGGTCGGTGAACACCGGCAGCTTCGAGTAGTACGCGACCACGTCCGCCACATCCCGCGCCGAAAGCGATTCGGCGATGGCTTCCATCACTCGCGACGTTCGCTTATGACTGCGAAAATCCTCCAGCTCTTTCCAGACTGCCAACTTGTCCAGGCCTGCGAGGTTCGGGGTCGAACCCACGGTACTAAATCCCTCTACGCCATGGCAGTGTTCGCAATGCCTCGCCAGAAGCATTCCTCGAAAGGCATCTCCAGCCGAGGCCGCCGCCAATGTTTGCTGCGACCACGACACATAGGAGGGTGCCCGTTCCGGCGCGCCGTCACTCGCCATCAGCACAAGGGAACTCGCTGCAACCGCGAACACAGCGGCCCGGAGGAAATTCCACCCCGAGAACGGACCGTTATTGGACGGCACAATTCCCCCGTTCTCCCCCGCGCAAAACAGGGAACTGCTCTCGCGGGACCACTTTCAACACGGATCGCATGGCGTAGTGCCCCGCTCCGCAAAACTCGCGGCAAACGGTTTTATATTCTCCCGGCTGGGAAAACTCGAGCCGCGTGGCGCTGATCGTTCCGGGAAGAACCTTCACGTTATATTCCGTCCCGCTGATCGCTAGCGCGTGGACGGCATCAGCGCTGGTGATGCGCAAATGCACCGGAACTCCAGCCGGCACCAGAATACAGTGCGGAATAAATAAGTATTGCTCTGCGATCATGCGCACCGTCACCGATCCATCGGCGTTCTGCTCGGTGCCCAGATTATTCTCGACGAATTCCCCGGACAAATGCAGCGTGAGGGGATCCACTTCCCGTGTTCCCTTGAGGTACCGAAACAAGGGTTCATCGATCTGGTAGTAGCGCGTGGCCGGGATGAGGCACAGAACCAGCACTGTCAGCAGGATCGTTCGCAACTTTCGCCAGTTCACAGGTACTCTCGATGAGGGCAGATTATATCGTCGTTCTAACGATGTACAGACGCAACATGAGGCGATCGGGTTTCACCACTTTTGCCAATTAACGGGTAGATCGATCGGGGTAATACGTTGCTCAATCCTGACATTTTGCGAGTGCCCCGCTCTTGCGCATTGTTTGCGCAAGGGTCGGGATTTTAACTTCCTTTCCCGTCTACTGGCTCTGTGAAAGTCTGCCTTGCCTCAACTCGCTACTCCAATTCTTTCAGCACCGCGCTGCAGCGTTCGCAAACCGTGGGATATGTCTTGTCCTCGCCGACATGCGTCGAATAATTCCAGCAGCGCTCGCACTTTAATCCATCCGCCTTCTTCACTTCGACGTGGACCCCGCTGGTGCCGTTGCCGGAGCCTTGCACCAGGTTGACCGCGGAAACGATGAATAAGTAGCGCAATTGGTCGGAATGTCGCGCCAAGACCGCATAAGCTGGATCGGACGCGGTAACGGTGACCTGTGCCTCCAGCCCGGTGCCGATCAGCTTACTGTTGCGCGCCTCTTCCAGCGCCTTCAGCACTTCGTCGCGCACCGCGCGTAGCGTCGTCCACTCCTCATCGGACTTCGTGTCCCCTTGGGAAGCGAAATCATGAGATGAGCGGAACAGCGCCAGATGCACGCTTGCTTCACGATTTTTCACCTTTGGCATGTACTGCCAAACTTCTTCCGAGGTGAAGGTCATAATGGGCGCTAAGAGGCGCACCAGCGCTTCTCCGATCCGCCAGATCGCGGTCTGTGCGCTGCGCCGTCCCTGCGACTTAGGCGCCGAAATATACAGCCGGTCCTTGAGCACATCAAAATAGAAGGCGCTCAAGTCGACGATGCAGAAATGATTCAAGCGGTGATAAATCTTGTGGAAGGCGAACTCGTCATACGCGCCTTTCACTTCGGAAGCGAAAGCCAGAGTCTGGCGCAGCATGTACTGGTCGAGCGCTTCCATCTTCTCGAAGTGAATCGCGTCACTTTGCGGATCGAAGTCTCCAAGATTCCCCAGGATGTAGCGAAACGTATTGCGAATCTTGCGATAGTTCTCCGCGATGCGCAGCATCAACGCTTCCGAGCCCACCACATCTTCCCGGAAATCCACCGACGCCACCCACAGCCGCACCACTTCCGCGCCCAGCCGATCCGAGATGTCCACTGGGTCCACGTCGTTTCCGCGCGACTTCGACATGGCCTGCCCTTTTTCGTCGAGCGTCCATCCCGGCGTGACCACTCCTTTATACGGAGGCGTCCCGTGTGTGCCCATGGCGCACAGCAGCGACGATTGAAACCATCCCCGATATTGGTCTCCGCCTTCCAGATAGAGATCAGAAGGCCAGGGATATGTCGGTTCATCGGCGATCAGCGCCAGATAGCTCGCGCCTGATTCCAGCCACACATCAAAGATGTCGGTTTCCTTTTCGAACTTGCCGCCCCCGCAATGCGGACACTTCGTACCGGCGGAAAGGATCGTATCCGACTCAGATGTGAACCACGCGTCTGCTCCCGACCGCGCGAACAACTCAACCACTCTACGATTGACCGCCGGATCCTTCAGCGGCTTCCCACAACTCTCGCAAAGAAACACGGCAATGGGAACGCCCCACACCCGCTGCCGCGAGATGCACCAGTCCGGACGCGTAGCAATCATGTTTGACAGCCGCTCCTCGCCCCACGCCGGATCCCATTTCACATGCTTGATCTCTTCCAGCGTTCGTGTCCGCAATGTGTCGTTTTCCGGCTTCCCGCCCGGCATCGGCGTTTCCATCGAGATGAACCACTGCTCCGTGGCGCGAAAAATCACGGGATTATGACAGCGCCAGCAGTGCGGATACGAATGCTCCGTCTTTTCCGTATGAAGCAAAGCCCCGCGGCTCTTCAGCAAATCGATGATCGGCTGGTTCGCGTCCCACACGCGCCTCCCCGTATATTCCGCCAGCCCGTTGCGCAGGATTCCTTTTTCGTCGACGTTACTGGTGGCATCGAGGCCATACTTCATGCCAGTAATAAAATCTTCCGCCCCGTGCGAAGGCGCAGTATGCACTACGCCGGTTCCCGTATCCATCGTGACGTAATCCGCGAGCACGCCAAGAATCTTGCGATCCAAAAAAGGATGCTGGAAGTTCAGCCGCTCCATCTTGCTGCCAGGAAAATGGGCAAGCTCGCGCGGATTGGCAAGATTGCACTTTTCCGCTACCTCCTTTGCCAGCTTCGCAGCCACAATGTAGACTTCGCCGCCAGATTCTAACGCCACATATTCTTCATGCGGATGGAACGCCACCGCCATCGACGCCGGCAGCGTCCACGGTGTCGTCGTCCAGATGATGGTTGAAACGGTCTTTCCCGCCAGCGCCGCGTCAATCGTCGCCGGATCATCGAGCAACCTGTATTTCACAAACACCGTGTCGCTGGTGTGGTTCTCGTATTCGACCTCCGCCTCCGCCAGCGCCGTCTCATCATGCATGCACCAATAAACCGCGCGCAGTCCCTTATAGACAAATCCATTTTCGTAAAACGAAAAGAATGTCGATAGCACCACCGACTCATACTGCGGATTCATCGTCGCGTAGGGACGGTCAAACCGTCCAAACACGCCGATTCGTTTGAATTGCTCCCGTTGCAAGTCAAGAAACTTTTGGGCGTATTTTCGGCACTCCGCCCGCACGTCCGTCGGCCGCATCTGCAGCTTCTTGCCGCCCAGTTCCTTATCGACTTTGATCTCAATCGGGAGGCCATGGCAATCCCACCCCGGCACGTAGGGCGCATCAAACCCCGCCATGGTCTTCGATTTGACGATGAAATCCTTCAGGCACTTGTTCAGCGCCGTGCCCATGTGGATAGGTCCGCTGGTATAAGGCGGTCCATCATGCAAAATGTAGGTGGGCGAACCCTTGCGCGCCTCCCGGATACGCTCGTAAATTCGCTCTCGCTCCCAGCGATCCAACATTTTCGGTTCATTCTGAGGCAGGTTGGCCTTCATAGGGAAGGCAGTTTTAGGCAGATTGATGGTCGCTTTCAGTTCGAGCGGCACTCGGTCGGCTTCTCCAATGGATGGAATCTTTTTATTATAGGGAGCCGTCGCAGGAACGTCCATTTGGCGAAGGGGGGCGCAAACCCAACACTCCCGGTTACCAGCGCGATAGTACAAGGTCCAGTTGCGTCCACAGGCACTCGGAAATACACTTCGTAAACCGGGACGAGAAGAGGTACAATTTTACAAACAGATAGGCTGGATGAGTTGCCCCATCGCCGGGGTTACGATCGGCGGAATTCACAAAAAAGGCGAGGCATAAAAGCAACTTGTCAGAAATACCGCTCATCTGTGTTAGGCAGGGCGTCGGGTTGGGTTCAGCCCGACCTTTGTCCGAGCCGGAACATCCGAATCGGGGAACATGTCATCCGTAGAAGTCAAACCGACACCCACGCAAGAGCCTGAACTGCACCTCCTGCTGGCGCCCGATACTTTCGAGCCGCTCTGGAAATCCCTGTTTCGCGGGCTCGATGAGTTCTTCTTTCCCAAGAAGCTTCCGCCCCTCAAGTTGGAATCGAAGCCGGTTCCGGTCAAAGATATCTGGGGCTTCTACAACTACAAGAAGAACGGGGCCCTTGGTTCCACCGTTGCGCACGTCATCGTCATCGCCCTCATCATCGGCGGCACCATTGTGGGCCGGCGCATCGTGACTAAAGCCGTGGCCAAACCGCAAAGCACAACTGAGCTGATCGATCCCGGCGATTACTCCCTGAAGCCCGCCAAAACGCAGGCCGGTGGCGGCGGCGGTGGCGGCGACCGCGACGTGCTGCAAGCGTCCCGAGGCCGGCTGCCCAAGTTCTCCATGCAGCAGATCACGCCGCCAACTGCGGTCATAAGAAATTTCAATCCCAAGCTTGCAGTCGAGCCCACAGTGGTTGTGCCGCCTGATATCAAGGTGGCCATGAACAACCTGCCTAACCTTGGCGATCCCAAGTCTTCCGCCATAATCCCCTCAAATGGCACCGGCTCCGGCTCGGGGATTGGTTCCGGGAGCGGTGGTGGCGTCGGTTCAGGCACAGGTCCTGGCGTAGGCCCGGGCGAGGGCGGTGGCATCGGCGGCGGCGTTTTCCGTCCCGGGCGCGGAGTCACTCCGCCCCGTCCCATCTATTCTCCCGAACCAGAATTCTCGGAAGAAGCTCGCAAAGCCAAGTACCAGGGCACCTGCACCCTGATGATCGTGGTCGATACCGATGGCAAACCCATCAATCTTCGCGTGGTGAATTCCCTCGGCATGGGATTGGACGAAAAAGCCCTCGAAACTGTCCGCACCTGGCGCTTTGAACCCGGGCTGAAGGATGGACACCCCGTCAAGGTCGAAATGGCCGTCGAAGTCGACTTCCACCTGTACTGAGACGAGAAGTTTGCGGTGCCGGCGGAAGCGCGGCGCGTCAGCGGCCTGTCCTGAGCGAAGCCGACCGAGCCTCGTAGAGCTTTCCAAATAAATACAAGCATCATCCACCGAGGCTTTGCATCGCACTGTTTCTTTGATTTTGGGTGGCGCAGCGCTTTTAGCGCTGCGATAAAGGCTGACTTTCACTACCGGCTTTAGCCCCTGCGGCAAGATCGCTGCTTGAGCGTCTCCCGGGTGGCCCCTTATAGACTCCTCTATTCCTTCAGATCCACGTGCTTCACGTCTTCGATCGAATGCCCCAGAAACCGCTCCCCCAACCGCCGGAATTTTTCCACGGAATCGGTGGCAAAAAATCTTAGCCGTGGCAGCGCCCGTCGTTCCTCATGAATCGCCGCAATCGGTGACAGAAGCCTTTGCAGTTGGCTCGCCACCACGCGCGCCGTTGATTCCGCCGAGTCCACAATATTCACATGCGGTGGCGCCACGCGATGCAGCAGCGGCTTGAGCAGCGGATAATGCGTGCAGCCCAGCACTAGCACATCCGCTTCTCGGAACCCGTCGCCAAAAGCCTCACCCAGATAAATCCGCGCAACTTCCTCGGTCACACGATGATCGACCCACCCTTCCTCCACCAAAGGCACTAATAGTGGACACGCCTTCTCTCGCGCTTGCAGCCCGCGCGCCTCAAGCGCCTTCCGGTAGGCGTGACTGCTTACCGTGGCTTCGGTCCCGATCACGACGACCCTTTTATTCTTGCTGGCCAAAGCGGCAGCCTCCGCCCCCGGTTCTACCACTCCTACCACGGGAACCTGTGCTGCCAACGTGATTCGCTCGAGCGCCAGCGCCGTTGCCGTATTGCAAGCAATTACCAGAATTTCCGCTCCCTGACTCTCCAGGTAGTCAGCGGCGTCCGTGGCGTAGCTTGCGACGGTTTCAACGGATTTGGATCCGTAAGGGAGCCTGGCCGTATCGCCAAAGTAGATGTAATCAGCGCCCGGAATCACTTCAAGTAACGCTTTAAGGACAGTGAGCCCCCCGAAGCCGGAATCGAACACACCGATGGTGGGTCTGCGCGTCGTCATGACAGGAGAGTTGCACTTCGATCATAGCAGCGGGAAGCGTCGATGGCCGATGATCAGATTTGTTCCCCAGATCAGGACCGACCCCGAATTTTATGTGAGTCGTCCAAGATACGGCAGACATGCTTCGGAGGGGTGGCTTTAGCCGCGCCGTCTAAGTTAATGAATCAGCCGGGCTTTAGCCCCTGAGGATGATCCCGCTGATTAAGAAAGCTTCCGCGCAACGGAAGCAGAAATCGCAGCTCCAGCAAACTCCGAGCTTTTGCCGCAGCATGCCCCCGGAGGAATCGGCGCACCATGCGGACAGGTACGCGGATGTCCAAGGAACGCACAAATTTTGTCAGTCGCTTCCGGCGAGAGGATGTGTTCGAACTTGCACGCTTGCTGCTCGATTTCCGACTCGCTGTCCATCGCCAGGCTATCCGTGAACAGTCTTTCCGCCAGTCGATGTCGCCGAATGATGCTGCCCGCCCGCTCGCGCCCGCGCACTGTCAGTTCGACGATCAGCGTCCCATCGCCCACCGACGCCGACACTGGCTTGAGGGCGTCATGGCAAGGATTCACGAACGGCTTGTGCCCATGGGCCAGCGGCGGATGCGGCGCTGAAACTACCAGCCCCATCTGCATCATCTTCTCAATCGCCAGGCTCACCGGCAGCGCTCCGTGAACCTCCATGCGCTCGACTTCGGCAATCTCGCCATGCTCAGCCAAAACCCACAGCTCTTCCAGCACCTCGTCAAACTGCTCCTCATCCGCCATTGCGAAAACTTCCTGCGACGCGATCTTGCCGTGATGGAACTCAATCCTCCGGTCGGCGAGCCGCGCCACCACCGGATCGTGCGTGACCATCACAATCGTCCGTCCCTGCTGATGGAACTCCCGCAGCAGCCGCAGCACAATCTCTTCGTTCTGTCCGTCGAGATTTCCCGTCGGCTCGTCCGCCAAAATAATCTTGGGATCATTGATCAGCGCCCGTGCAATGCACACCCTCTGCTGCTCGCCTCCGGAAAGCTGCGACGGCAAATGATGTGCTCGATCGCCCAAGCCCACGCGGGTCAGCGCCTCAATCGCCTCTTTCTCATCCGTCATGCTGTGAAAGTACTGAGCCAGCATGACGTTCTCCACCGCCGTAAGAAACGGAATCAGATGGAACTGCTGGAAGATAAACCCAATCTTTTCCGCCCGCACCCGATTCAACTCATTCGCGGATATCCCCGCAACATTCTGCCCGTCCAGCCAGATTTCGCCCGACGTTGGTCGATCCAGGCAGCCAATCAAATTCACCAGCGTCGATTTCCCCGACCCCGAAGGCCCCATGATCGACAGCCATTCCCCCTGCGCCACGTGCAGCGAGATATGGTCCAAAGCGTGAATGGCGCCATTCTCGGCGCCTTGGGTGCCCCATTTCTCCCTTCCTTTGGGAGAAGTGGGATTTCCCGCCGCCTTCGCCGGGTAGAGCTTGGTCACATCTTTGATCTGGATCATCTCACTCTCCCCTCAGGATGACCGCCGGCTGCACGCGCCGCAGCAGCGAAATCGGCAGGATCGCCGAAAGCAGCGTCACCAATATGCTACCAGCCAGCACAAAAGGCAGAACACTGAACCGCGGCACCACCGGCGCGTGGAAGTTCGCCCGCCCAATCCACGCAGCAATCCCGATGCCAAAAACAAATCCGATGACCGCCCCTATTGCTCCCAACGCCGCCGCCTCGGCCGCGAAGAATCCGTTCAGCAGCCGGTCGGATGCGCCCAGAGCTTTCATGATCGCGAAGTCACGCCGCCGGTCAAACACCCAGCCCATCAGCGTCGACAGCACGCACAGCGCCGCCGTCAAAATAATTAGAGCCGCCGCCGCCAACAGTGTTGCCCGTGTCTTGCCCAGCACCCGCGCTTCTCCTTCCATTATCTGCCGCACTGGCCTTACATCCGCCACCGGTATCGCCCGCTGAAGCTGATTCATGATGGCGGCAATCTCTTCCGGAGATCCGTTCGCCGCGACCTCGATAGTCGAGGGCTGAACGCCAGTCCACGAAACGAAATCCGCTAGAGAAAGATAAACCCGGCTATCTTCGGCCGCTCCCGTCTGTACTGTTCCAGCTGGCGCAACGTGAATGGTGTGTCCCTGAAATTCAAGATCGAATGGCTGATTCTTCGGCGATACCACCGAAAGCGCCCGCACTCCCACCAGAGCCTGCTGCGGAGCCGAAGGCCAGTTGCTCACCGACCACCACCGATCCAACTGCCGCACCCGCTCGAAATCCGCCCCCGCCACAACAATCGGCTGGCCATCGCCCGTTCGCGCCACCACCAGCGCAAATGGCGCCAGAATGCCGCGTCCCGCCACCACCGATTCCGCCTGCCCGAGCGCGCTAGCGGGAAGGGAAGCGCCGTCTTTTCCCACGAGTATTATGTTCGCCCCATAATTACGGAACTCCCGCCGCAGCTTGGCCTGCACGTCGACATAAAGATTCAGCATCGCGGTCGCGACCGCCGCCGCCACAATCATGGCGAACAAAGCCGACGCCGCCCGTCCGCGCCGCAGCACCGCCGCCCGCACCAACATCCGCACAAACATCGATGTGTGCGGACCGTTGGCGCGCCCGGCTGCCAGATCCTTTGTGGGGTGCGGCTGCTCTGAAGTGAATCCGCTCACAGTTCACCTCGCAGCGCAAAGACGGGATCCAGTCCGACTGCTTTTCGAATCGCCGCCACGCTTCCCGCAAACGTAACGATCACCGCAATCGCCAGAATCACCGGAAACAGTACCGGTGAAATCGTAATCTCCGAATTGAAAATCGAGCGCCCAATCTGTTGTGCCAGCATACTTCCAGCGGCAAAGCCCACCAATCCACCGAACAACGCCAGCAAAGTCGCTTCCGCAAAAAATATCGAGGCCACTGCAAACCGCCCCGCTCCTAGTGCCTTCATCAATCCCACTTCCGCGCGCCGCTCAAAAATCGCCGTAGCCATTGCAGCCGAAACTGCCAGCGCCGAAGCAAACAGCGCCGCCAGCGTCACCAGGAAAATTAACCCTTCAATCCGCGTCAGTACCGCCCCTTCATTCTGCGCCACCTGTCGAATCTGCTCCGCATGCGAGTGCGGAATCGCTTCCTGCAACTGGTAGGCAATCGATTGCGGATAAGGCGAGCAATACCATCGGTCGTACACCGGCCCGGACATGCTCTTCGGATCGCGCCGCCCCAAAGCATCTTCCGGCTTGGTCAGCGCACTCACGTAGACGCGCCGAACCGCGCCCGGCTTCCCAAGAATCTCCTGTGCCAGCGCAATCGGCCCAACCACTTCATCATCTTCTGCGGCGCCAGTCGAAAGAATCCCGCTCACCCGCAGCTGCCGGCCCGAAAGCGTAATTTCATCCCCCGCCTTCGCCGAAAGCCGCGCCGCCAGGCGCTCTCCCAGCAAAACATCTTGCGAGCTATCCCCTGGCCAGGCGCCCGCAACCTTCCACCATGGATGCGTCGATCGCACCCCCGTGGTGAACTCTTCTTTGCCAAAGGAAATTTCCTTGGCGAAATACGTCCCCAGCAGAGTCAGATTTTCCGTCTTTCCATCCCGCTTCAGCGTCACATTCACCGGCAGCACCGGCGCAAATCCTGTGATGTTGTTGTGCCAGAAAGTTCCCTTGATCTTCGGCAGGTCGGCTTCATTCAGGAACGCGCCGTCACTCGGCGGCTTCAGGTTGACGCCGCCAATTTCCACGTCCAGCGTGTCTTCTTGCGGGGTGATCAGCAGGTTTGCGCCAATCGTGCGCAGCTCGCGATTCATCTTGTCGCCAATATCAGTAGCGACCGCGATCATCGCTGTGGCCACGGTCACGCCCAACGTAATGGCCGCGCCGGCCAACAATTTGCGCCGCTTCTGGCGCCGAAACGATTCGTAAACGAGGCGGACGAACATCCCTTACTGTTTTTCGAACAAGCGGCTATTCGCCGCAATGTCCGCCTCCTGAATAATCACCGAATCCGCCGTTTGCGTGGCCTTCAGCGGAATCGGATTGCACCCGCCCGCCGTTCCTACCGACTGCGGATTGATCGGCGCCGCGCAATTCTTGCAGACCACTCCGTTTGCAGTTTTATAGAACCCCACAGCGCCGCAAATTTCGCATGCATCGAGAACCGTCGTCATCTTCCCATCCGGTTTCTGATAAAGCCAGAAGCGCACTTCGACTCCGTTTTCCTTCGCCTGGAAGCGATGCAAATCACCATCCGAAACCTGCGCCAACGGGATCTTTACCTGACCATTCGTAAAAGTAACTTCCGCCGCCGGCGACAGCGCGCTCACGCTCTTGGTGTATATAAATTCCGCCGTCACCAGCGCGATGAACACGAACGAGAAGCCATATACCGAAGCCATCCACAAGCGCTCCTTGCGCGCCGTCCACAGCGCCTTGCGCCGCTCCGCCGCCGAAGGAGAGTCCAGCACCGGCTCGCGCCGCTTAGCGTCAAACAAGACCATCAGCGCCGCCAGCGCAAAAATCGTCACGAAAAAGAACAGATCATTGCGCACGATCGGCCCAATAATCGCCATCTCCGTCTTCGACGATGGAATGACCCCGCTCTCCGAAAGCTCGTGCAGCCCGGCAATCACCAGTTGCGCCGCCACTAGGAACAGAATGGCCGTCGTCACCCGGAAAAATTTCTGCAGGTTGATCCGCACGCTGCCCTTCACAAACATCACGCCGAAGGCGATCGCGCACAGCACCCCGAGCAGCGTTCCCAGAAAGCTCATCAGCTCGGTGGAATTCAGCGTGACCGCGGAAAGAATCAGAACCGTCTCCGCGCCCTCGCGCAGCACCATCAGGAACACAAAGAAGAACAGGCCAATCCACGCATCATTGCCCGCCAGCAAGCCAACCTTGCCCTCGATCTGGCCCTTCAGCTTGCGCCCCGTCTTCATCATGAAAATCACCATGGTGACGACGAAGAAGGCGGCCACCAGCATGACCCAGCCTTCAAAGGAATCTTCGTTCAGATTCAGCCGCGACATTAAGATCGCGACCCCAATGCTCCCAATAAAAGCCGCTCCGAGCGCCGCGTAAACGGCCTTGCGCAGGTCATTGCGCCCAATCTTGGCAAGATAGGCCAGAGTGATCCCGACGATCAGGGCAGCCTCAACCCCCTCGCGCAGCGTGATAATGAAAGCCTGAAGCATGTGTGCGTTACCTTCTATATATAAACGGCCGAAATATAAGCAGCCGACCCGTTACCCGGCGTCATCCTGAGCGCAGCCGTTTTTCAGGCGAAGCGAAGGATCTCTACGGGTACAGCGTTCGACCGTGAAACACGTTTTGCCATCTTGAAAATGAATTTCAATTTCAACTTTAAGGATATGCCGTCCCCCACAAGAGCGTCAATGTATCACCTCACAAATGGCTGTGATTCGCATCACATGGAGAAATCGGGGATTAAACGGGCCTCACAGCAGTCACTTGCTGTAATAGGCAGTCCACAGTCGTGGTCATGACCGGCCATTCCAGTCCTGGAAGCGAGTGCGGGAAAGTTTTCTGAGGCCGGCCCGACGATCGGCTGATCTAACCTTTCGAGGTACGACATGCAATTGAGACCGTTCCTGCTGGACATGTGGCTGGACCGCTACGAGCACGACATCGAATTCAACCTGGCCTCAAGCGAAGGACCGCGCTGGACTCTGAACGAGATCCTGAACCTCGCTAATGAGGAAGAGCGCCAGCGCTTTATGAATCACAAATTGGCCTACAGCCGCCCCGCAGGTGCCGACGGCTTACGCGCAGCCATCGCCGACATGCAGGATGTGAGCATCGATGCGATTCAGGTCGTAACCGGCGCCTCTGAGGCACTGCTTGTTCTCTTTTGGCTGGCCTCGGAAGCTGGAGCCAACGTTGTTCTGCCTCAACCCGGCTATCCCCCCTTTTCTGCCTTGCCCGAATCTCTTGGAATCGAAATTCGCCACTACGGTGTCCGGAAGGAGAACAATTTCCGTATCGATCTCAATGAGATCATGAAACTGGCAGATCGAAATACGAAGTTGATTCTGATCAACAGTCCCCACAATCCGACTGGCGCCACCATCAGCGATGCGGAACTAGATACCTTGCACGAGTTCACATCATCTCGCGACATTCAACTCGTCAGCGATGAGGTCTACCACCCGATCTATCATGGACAGCCGACAGGATCCGCTTCTCGTCTGCCGCATGCGACCGTCATCCATGATTTCTCGAAGGCTTTCCCTTTATCCGGAGTGCGGATCGGTTGGATGATCGAGCATGATTCCAAGCGCCGCGACCGCTACTGGAACGCGCGCACCTATTTTTCCATTTCGAACAATACTGCCGGAGAAATGCTGGCGGAGATTGCAATGCGCCGGCGGAGTATCGTCCTCGGGAAAACGCAGGAAGCCGCAACGCAGAACCTCCGGCAGCTTGCCTCCTTCATGTCCGAGCATCGGGAGACGCTTGGCTGGATTCCTCCTCGTGGCGGAGTGACCGCTTTCCCATAGCTAGTCAGTGGAGAGAACAGCCGCGCCTTTTGCCAGGCGGCCGCAGAAGAGGGCATCCTGCTCGCGCCCGGGGATTGTTGGGATGCGCCCTCGAATTTCCGCCTTGGGTTCGGAGCGATGACCGACAAATTTCCCGGTGCGCTCGAACGGCTGGGAGAATTTGTTAAGACTTGGTCAGCCGTGAACGCAACGAAGGCATAGCGAAATCACCCACTGGCGAGGACACTATTTCGGGCTCTCTGCCTCTTGTTGGAGCGACCACGCCAGTTCACTCACAACCTCTTCAAAAACGCCTCCGCCCGCTCCAACTCCGGAAACAACTTCTCCTCCGCATGAAACTCCGCCGAATGTACGCAGCGCCGGCTCCCGCGCAGCCTCACAGGATGCTTCAGGTGCAGCATCTCGTGGTAAACGATGTATTCCACGGCATAGCGGGGAACCAAAGGATGGTCAAAAATCCGGCTGATCACAATCGCATTGTGCGCCGGATCGTAGTGTCCAAGAATCCGCCGCGTCTTCGTCGAACTCCAGCTCATCCGCGGACGCCCCATCAGCCCGTGAAAAAATCGCCCGTTCAGATCCTCAAACACCGCATCCAGATCGTAAACATGTCCCTGCGGCGAACGCAGCCGCTTGCGCCCGCGCATCTGCCGCACCAGGTGCGCCTTGCTAACCACCTCGTGGCTCGCAATATATTTTCGATAACGCACCGCATGCCCGCGATCAATCGGCTTGCGGTACATTTTGGCCAACAGAATATGGGCAATCGCCCGAACCACCGCCTCCGGCGCGCCTTCCAGCAGATCGGAAAGCCTTACCAGGAGCCGACCTTCGCGCAAACGAATTGTGTTATTGACGTTTGCAAACGCAAAAAATTCAATCTTTAATTCCGGAAGCGCAGCCGCAGGACGCAACTGCCGGTGTTCCTGATGAAAAATATCGACCAATCCCTCACGCACAGTGAGCCCAGCTTAGCACGCGCCGAGGTAAATGAAATCAAGAGAAGAGATGGCGGATCAGAGCACACAGTCACTCGCGACTGTACAGACCACCGTCACTGCAAACGTTCGACCAACCAAGGTCACGACCGTCCGGACAACCGTGGAAGAGCGGCCCTTCAGGGCCGCGGCAGCGCCACAAATCACCGCGGGCTTTAGCCCCTGTGGTCGTCTTTCTTTGCTCCCGCCTCGATTCGTGGGTCCCAATCACTCCGACCGGCTACCCGCCGGCCCCGCATTCGTTTTCTTTTTATGCTTCGCCGCCTCTTCTTGATCGGAGAGAACTTGTCGGTGATCGTTCGCGGAACTATTCACCGTATCGAGCGCGCTGCTCAGAATAAATTCGTATTGCTTGGCCTCTTCCGGCGACACCCCGGCGGCATCCCGCAAGGCCAATAGTTTGGCCTGGAATTCCGTATCGGCGTCGATGATCATTTTCAGCGGCTTGCGAATATCGTTTTGCCGATCGACATAGGTATCGATGTTGTCGTTCAATTCATCGTAGATCAGCAGGAAGTCATCGAGCCGGTCGTGTGTCTGCTGCGCTCGGTCCTTGGTTTTCGGATTGTTGCGCATCTCCTCCATCCCCACCAGCCGGGTTCGCGCAAACTTCACGTACAGCCCGAGCCGCAGTTGCGGCTCCCAGCTGGTATCGCGGATCTGATCAATCTCACCTGGGGTAAAAGGATCCCGCTGGTGTTGCGCGACCGCCCCGCTCGTCGTCAAACCCAGCACACAGATTCCTGCGCCCGCTCTGAGCCAGAGACTCTTCATTTCTTCACCCCATTGGGAAACATGGCCGCCAGCAAATCGTCGCGAACCCGCTGCAGGCGGTCGATGGTTTCCTGAATCTTCTTTTGATCTTCTTGCGGGACGCTGTACTTAAGGTTCTCCAGTTTCCGCACCATCTTGCGCACAGCAATTTCACTCTGTTTCTCGCGCTTCCGCGACTGAATGGCGTAGTCGCGGGCCAATTCCGAGAATGCGGCCACGTCCACCAGGGCCGCCTGGCCTTTAGCGATATCATCGGCCTCATACGAGCGGCTGGCCGTTTCCACTTGCCGCTCGGCGATCTCAACGCACAACCCAGGACGCTCCCCAATGGAAGCATCCGCCACGCGTGCTTTCAGTTCATCGAGCGTCAACTCCTTGGCAAAACTAAGAGCGCAGCCAATCACCACCAGGAACCCCACGACCGCGACCTGCCGTAATCGCAAATCTTTCATACCCACAAATCCGTTTTTCTGCCAAGATCATTTCTTGGGCTCGATAGCGATCAGCCGATGCTGCGCTTGCCACTCCTGATCAGGATACTTCCCATTGGCGATGTTAAGGAAGAGATGAAAATTGGTAGCGGCTTTCTTGAAGTCGCGAAGGTGATCGTACGCAGAGGCTCGCAGGAAGTACGTCATCGGAGTTTCCGGCAGAAGCTTCGCCCGCGCATCCAGCGCGCGAATCACCGCCTCATAGTCCTTGTTATCGTTCGCGGCAAATGCAAGATCATAGTACGCATTTCCAAAACCAGGATTGAGCCCCACCGTTATGACAAATTCCCGCTGAGCTTCTGGGGATTTCTTCTCCCACAACAGGGCCTTGCCCAGGCCGTCATGCAGCTCCGCCTCCTTCGGATGAGCCGCAACCAGCGCGCGGTAGCTCGACTCCGCCAGAGCATTTTTTCCCGCATTCGTATACAGTTCCGCCACGTCGCGTTGCGCGGCTTCGTCTCGCGGAGCCAGCTTGATCCCCGCCTCCATCGCGGCGATCGCTTCATCATTCTTGCCTTCCGCAGCCAGCACACGTCCCAGCTGGATTTCGGCCGCTGCTGACTCCGTAGCCGAGGAAGCCGCGGCCGAAGAAGATTGCTCGGCAATCAATTTGCGCAGATATTCTTCCGCCTCGGGAAAACGGCGTCCACGCATGTAGAGATTCGCCAAAGCGATGGTTGCATCCGATGATTTCGGTTCCAACGCGAGCGCTCGTTTGTATTCCTTCTCCGCCTCGGCAAACTTATCTTCCCGCTCGAGAAGCGCTCCTGCGGCGAAGTGCGGTTCGGCTTCCTTCGGCTGCAGGGAGGCGGCATGTTGGAAAGACTCAACCGCTTCCTCGGGCTTCGCCTTTTCCACCGTGTGCCCCAAAGCCAGCCAGGCCCGGTATTGGCCCTCGGCAACGCGGCTGGTCGGCTTCAGGCGGGTCGCAGACCGCAGAAATTGTTCCGCTTCCGGCTGTCCGGTCTTGGCCAGTTGCAGACCGAGATTCAGGTTCGATTCGAAAACATCCGGCTTCGCCGCCACTGACTTCCGGTACGCCGCAATCGATGCGTCCACATTGCCCAGAGCGTTTTCCACGAAGCCAAGATCGAACCATCCCACGTAGCTTGTCGCATCCCGCTCAACTAGCGTCTGCAGAAGAGGTTCGGCAGCAGCGTAATCCTGCTTTTCGATCGCCGCCTCCGCTTGTGTAAGCTCCGGCGGTTGTGCGGGCGAATCGTCATCCGGAACCTGGATGTGATGAGCCGATCGATGCGCGGTGGAAGAAGACGAAGATTGTCCGGGAGGCTGGCTCGCATCCTGCGCCGCCGCGCAAGCGCACATGCCCAAGGTCACCACCAGGCCCGCGAGAGCTTTACTCACTGCCATGGGGAGTCGACGCTCCATTGCCGCTGCCATGTCCGTTCAGCAAGTGGGCCAGATACCTGCCCGTGTAAGAGCCCGGCAGATTGGCGATCGCCTCCGGCGGTCCCGCTCCCACAATCCTTCCGCCGCGCGCTCCGCCCTCCGGCCCCAGATCGATCACCCAATCAGCGGTCTTGATCACTTCCAGATTGTGTTCGATCACCAGAATCGAGCCGCCCGCATCAATCAGACGGCGAAACGCTGCCAGAAGTTTGCTTACGTCGTCAAAGTGCAATCCGGTCGTAGGCTCGTCGAAAATATAAAGGAGTCGACGCCCCCGGCGAGGCTGATCCTGCCCACCCCCGCTCGGTCGCCCAATCTCATGCGCTGCAGGTTGTAGGTGCGCCGCCAGCTTCATGCGCTGCGCTTCTCCTCCCGACAACGTCGTCGCCGACTGCCCCAGCCGCAAATATCCCAACCCAACTTCTTCCAGCACGCGCAACTTCTCCGTGATCTTGGGCACTTCGGCAAAAAACTTCAGCGCCTCCTTCACGGTCAGGTTTAACACCTCATGAATATTCTTGCCGCGGTAGCGAACCTCCAACACCTGGGCCTTGTACCTCGCTCCCTTGCACTCCTCGCAAATCAATTCCACGTCGGCGAGAAATTGCATTTCCACCGTGACCGTGCCGTCGCCCTGGCAAGTCTCGCACCGCCCCCCTGGGATGTTAAAAGAAAAATGTCCCGCTCCGAATCCCCGTTTTTTAGCCTCGGGCAGGGAAGCAAACAGTTCACGGATCGCATCAAAAGCCTTGATGTAAGTGACTGGGTTCGAACGAGGTGTCCGTCCGATCGGCGACTGATCCACCAGCACCACTTCGTCGATAAACTGGTCGCCCTCCAAACTCTCCCACGTAGCCGCTCCCCGCGCTCGACCGCCGGTTGGTTGCTGCTTGGCCTCCGCCAGCGCCTGGTAAAGCACCTGATGCAGCAATGTCGACTTGCCCGACCCGGAAACTCCCGTGATCGCCACCAGCATCCTCAGCGGAATACAGACGTCGATCCCTTTCAGGTTGTTGGCCTTAACATTCTTGATCCTGATTTGTTGCGAGCCCGGTTGCCGTCTCACCGCTGGAACCTGAATTCTTAGATCGTCCGCCAGATAGCGCCCAGTCAGCGACGCCGGATTCCGCACGATCTCTTCATAGGTTCCCGCCGCTACCAGCTTGCCCCCATTCTCCCCGGCTCCCGGACCGAGATCCAGAATCCGGTCCGCCGTCCGCATAATGTCAGGATCGTGCTCCACCACCAGAATCGTGTTTCCCAAGTCTCGCAAATCCTGCAGGATCTTGATCAACCGGTGCGTATCCCGGCTATGCAGCCCGATCGAAGGCTCATCGAGCACATACAAAGTTCCCACCAGCCGCGAGCCCAGCGACGTCGCCAGCTGAATCCGCTGCGCCTCGCCGCCGGAAAGCGTCGAAGCCAGCCGGTCGAGTGTCAGGTATTCCAGGCCTACATCGTTGAGAAACCGCAACCGTTCCTGGATTTCTTCCAACAACCGCTCGGCAACTTCCGCCTCCTCGCGGCTCAACTTTACGCTGCCGAAAAACGCCGCTGCATCCTCCACCGTCATCCCGCAAACGTCGCAAATGTTGCGCCCGTTGATCTTGACCTGCCTTGCCTCCAGCCGCAGCCGGTTTCCATGGCATTCCGGACAGGTCGAATATCCGCGATAGCGGCTCAAAAAAACTCGCACGTGCAGCTTGTACTTCTTCCGCTCCAGATACTGGAAGAATCCCCGCACCCCCAAGAAGTCGTCCTCCCCATCCAGAATCAGTTCCTGATGCTCCGCTTCGAGCTCATCCCAGGGCACGTCCAGCGGAATTCCCGATTGCTTGGCAAATCTCTTCATCTCCGTAAACAGCGGCCGGTATTTCGGCTTGTTCCAGGGATCGATCGCCCCTTCCGCCAGTGTTTTCGTTTTGTCCGGAATCACCAGACCAAGATCGAAGTCGATGGTGTTTCCAAAACCCTGGCAGCGCGGGCAAGCTCCGTAGGGATTGTTGAAAGAAAACAGCCGAGGCTCCGGTTCCTCGTATCGAAGGTTGCAGTGCTTGCATTCGAAGCGCTGGGAAAACCGTAACTGCTCCGCCGGCTGGCCGTCTCGCGCCAGCACGTCGAAAATCACTTCCCCGGATTCCCGGTACGCCGTTTCGACCGCATCCACAATTCGCGATCGCGCCTCCGCTGAAACCGCCAGCCGGTCCACCAATACAAACACTGCTTGGTTGAAATCAACGTCCAGCAGCGACTCCGGAGTGGAAAACTCAAACACCTGTCCGGCCTGAAACAAGCGATTGAACCCTGCCTTCCGCAAATCAAACAGCCGCGTCTTCAGCTGCTCGGTCAAGCCAGAATCCGGTGCGCCCTTTTTTCCAGCCTTTCGCCCTCGCCCCGCCTTTTTCCCCGCTTCCGCTGGTGCCGTTGCCCCCGCTCGCAACGGAAATAAAACTTGCAACCGGGTCTCCGGCTCCAGACCCAGGATCGCATCCGCAATCTCGTCAACCGTATCTTTCTTCACCTCCCGGCCGCAGTTCACGCAATAGGTTCGCCCCACGCGAGCAAACAACAATCGCAGATAGTCATAAACTTCGGTCGCAGTTCCTACCGTGGACCGGGGATTGCGCGTCGTATTCTTCTGCCGGATCGCCACCGCCGGTGCAATTCCATCAATCGAATCCGCCTCCGGCTTCTCAATGCGCTCCAGAAACTGCCGCGCATACGCGGACAGCGATTCCACATAGCGCCGCTGCCCCTCCGCATAAATCGTGTCAAAGGCCAGCGACGATTTGCCCGATCCCGAGACTCCGGTAACCACGGTCAGCGTATTGTGCGGAACTTCAAAGTCGATATTTTTGAGGTTGTGGACGCGAGCTCCGCGTACCACAATGCCGTCTGTAACTGTGGTCTGAGACATCGGGTAAGTAGGCCGTCAACAGGCACGCTGGCTCACCGGGAAATCCCCCAGCGCCTTCCGCGCCTGGTGCCGAACCTCTTATTGTAAAGCATCCTTTTGAAGCCGATCGTCAGCCCCCTTAGGTCGTAAGACGCACCAACCCGATTTCTTCCTTCTTGTAAACAAATGTAAGAAAGTAAAATTAACCCGCCTTTAACAAACTCAAGAAAAATGACCTCCCTACATGATTCACCCGAGTTTCAATTTCAAGCGAGCAGTGTAACTTTCGAAAAGCTTCACTTCACTTTTAGCCGTGGTTTCCCGGTTGTAGATTTCCCGGTAATTTGCTGTTGGCACTAAACATATTCGCCGATGTGGAGAATTCAGATGGCAGTAAACACAGCCGCCTACGGAATGTATTCCCAGAATGTGCCTTTGAATGATGTCGTTCACACGCTCAACCAAGCCGGATTCGACAACGAAGATATTTGCATGATGCTATCGCCCACCCATCCCGTCGCGGCTCTCGTTCGCGATGCCAGCCTCTTCAGTTCTGAGCGCGAAGCTAATGCTGCGACTGCCGGACTCATTGGATGGCTCTCGGAATTCGGAGCGGTGATGATTCCCACCGTCGGTTTTTTTATCCGGTCGCAGGCATTTCTTCACGCTCTCATGGTTGCGCGCGATGCTCCTGCTCTGTGCGGCAACGCCAGGACTCTCGTGGGCCTTGGTTTTTCTGATGACGAAGCCGACCGTTTTGAGACTCAGCTTCGCCAGCTGGGAGTCCTGGTTTACGTAGCTTGCTCAGAGAGTGCCAAGACGCAATGGGCTTGCGAAGTCCTGCGCCATACCGGCGCCCGCGAAGCAGCCACCCTGATTGACAGTGACAGGATGAGCGCCGCTGCTGCCTGAATGGTGTGAGATGAATCTTAAAGCTTGGCTTTGAAAGGGTGCGGCTTCGGCCGCACGGTCAATTGCAGGCTAAATCAATTGCGGGTTTAGCCGCCGATCGCTACGCCCCGCGATCCTGCTCCTCATCCCGCTTTTTCCCATAGCGGAAAGCGAATCCCACTCCTACCACCATGATCCCGATCGGCGGCACCAGCATCACCAGGATCGCGCGATTCAACGCTCGCTGGCCTTCCTTCGGCGTGCTTCTGGCCACCGCATTGCACATCGCGCAACCTTGCGCCAGCGCGGGCACCGTCAAAAGCCCAAGCACCGCGGTCAAACCGATAGCCCGGATTTTGCCCCACATAAATCTCATCGGTTATCGAACTCCCAGATGCACAATTCGTCCCGCGTCTGGAAAGAAGAAGAAATACATAATCACAAAACAGCTCGTCACCGAGATCACCAGCAACCAGCGCATGAGCGGCTTTTCGAACTTTAAGTGCATGAAGTAGGCAATGATCAACGCCGATTTGATCACCGACAACACTAGCAGCGCCTCCAGCATCCGCACCGGCTCGAATACCTGCCGGTAGCCCAGCACAACTTCGATGCCGGTCAGAACCAGCAGCGCTCCCCACACCCAGAAATATTGCCCTTTGCTGTCATCGTGTGTCGCTACGTCGTGCATGGTTGAATCCCTCGCTTACTCACGCTGATTTTGGAGCTGCTATTGACCGCACTTGTTGTTGCTTCTGGTGCTGCCTCCGACGTCCCTTCTGGTGCTGCCTTTGGGTGGCGCAGCGCTTCAGCGCTGCGACCACGCTCCTCCTCCACGGCGGCTTTAGCCGCTGAGGTCAAAGACTTCCTGGTTCTACACCTTGGTCGACATCAAATACACCAGCGGAAAAATGAACATCCACACCAGATCGACAAAGTGCCAGTACAGCCCGGACACCTCCACATCGTGAGCGTCATAGTCTTTCGGCTTCAGGAAAAGAATGACGCTGGCCACGATCAGCCCAACCAGCAGCACATGCACCCCGTAATGAAAAACGTTATCCGAAGGAATCAGCAAAAATCCCGCCAGCCACAGCGCCGCTAAAATCGGCAGGAACCATTTTCGCAATGCCACCACGCCCAGATAGATCACCCCAATCGTAACGTGCAGCATGTGCATCGCCGTAAGCCCGAAAAATGTTGCCGCAAATTGCGGAACCCCCGTCGATATCTTCGCGAACTCGCCCTCGGCTTGGCCTGCCGGCTTGGGGAATCCCGGGAGCGATAATCCTTCATGGATCAGCTTCGTCCACTCCATCCCGTGCAGCACAATGAACGCCGTGCCGAAGGCCATGGTCGCCAGTAGCCAGTTGCGCGTCCACGGCCGGTCATGCCGCTGCGCCGCAAACACCGCCATCACCATCGTCAGCGAACTCGACAGCAGGCAAGCCGTCATCACCGTCGCGTTGATAATGCTGTCCTTCCCAAACGGCGTCGGCCATGCCGTGTAGATGCGGTTGTAGCTGAAGGCAAACAGCAGCGCTCCGAAGGTTAGCGAATCGGAGGCGAGAAAAAGCCACATGCCAACCTTTTTCGAGTACGCTCCAAAAAGCGGCGCCTCATACTCGCCCGCCGTTCCGTGCACCGCGACAGCATCATGTTGCAATGTGGCGTCAGCCATTCCCCGGTTTTCCCCCTTCTTTTTGCTGCGTCATCTTGAGCACAGCCGTTCTTCAGCGGAGCGAAAGATCTCGCGTGCATCCAACCGCATGCACGAGATCCCCGCTTCATTCATCTCGCCAACCCCAGTAATGCAAAAACATAAATCCACAACAACGCCATGAAATGCCAGTACCAGGCCGTAACGTCCACCACAATGCGGCGACCCTCAATCGGACGGTGCAGCAGGGAAGTGATCGCCGCCCACAGCAAAGCAACAATCCCTCCCGCCAGATGCACCGCATGCGCCGCCGTCAACAAATACACAAACGAGCTGTCCGGATTGGTGTCGACAAAAAATCCTCGGGCCTTCAGTTCACCCCACGCCATCCACTGCCCCACCAGAAACCCAAGCCCCAGCAGCACCGTCACGCCCAGCCACGGAAAGCTTTTCTCGTTGCCCAGCGAAATCCCCGGCATCGATTGCAGCGGAGCCAGCGCCGCACGCCGCTTAATATCCCTCCGCGCAAATTCCATGGTCAAACTGCTGATCAGCAACAACACCGTGTTGATGCCCAGCAGCGCCCAGGGCAGTTGCACCTGGCCCCAGTCGCGGACGTAAGAGTTCGTCGTTCCGTCAAACGTGGGCAGTCCCTGCCGCACCACGTAGGCGCTGGTCAGCGAAATAAACACCATGCTGACGGTCGCGATCGCGCAGATCAGCCCCAGCCGCGCTCTTCGCAGCCGCGCCCCATAATTAGGAAAGTTCGAACCCTGGGAGTTCTCCCCTCCGCCATCCCCACCGTTCGGCGGAACCGGAACATCCCCGCTCCCACCCAAACGGCTGACCGGAGTACTTGGACTATACGTCGTCATGATCACTTCAGATGCCAATTGATCCCCTTCAGTTTCAGTTAACGAACGCGCCGCCTCAATCGTCCGATGTCGCCTAACTTGCTCTTGGGTGGCGCGGCGTTTCAGCGCTGCGATAGCCCTTTCCACCCCAAGCTAGGCTTCAGCCCCTGCAGTGCCTTCCTCAGTGCGCCGCCGTCGTTGCCGGATCTGTCTGCATCACGTAATCCCGCGCCGTTCCGGGAACCCCATACTCATACGGCCCATGATTCACCACCGGAGTCTTTCCGCCAAAATTGTCGTGCGGCGGAGGCGTTGTCGTCGTCCACTCCAGCGTCGTCGCCTCCCATGGATTGTCACTCGCCTTCGGCCCCTTGAACATGCTCCAGAAAAGATTGATCACAAAAATGAACTGCGCCGCAATCGTGATGATCGCCGCATAGGTCATAAACTCGTGAATCGGCATCAGCTTCTGCAGATACGCCACTTCCGTATACTGCGAGTACCGCCGCGTCCCTCCCGCGATGCCCAGATAATGCATCGGCATGAAAATGGCGTAGGTTCCAGCCAGCGTGAGGAAGAAGTGCACCCGTCCCCACGTCTCACTCATCATTCGCCCAAACATCTTCGGGAACCAGTAATAGGTCGCCGCGAACATTCCAAAGATCGCCGCCACGCCCATGATCAGATGAAAATGACCGACCACGAAATAAGTGTCGTGCAGCTGAATGTCCAGCACCGGCTGCGCCAAAAACGGTCCACTCAATCCTCCAGAAACAAAAAGGGAAACGAATCCGATGGCGTACAGCATGGGCGTGCGGAACCGGATATGTCCTTTCCACATCGTGCCCAGCCAGTTAAATGTCTTGATCGCTGAAGGCACCCCAATGCACATCGTCAGGATCGAGAACGCAAACGCCGAATACGGACTCATGCCGCTCATGAACATGTGGTGGCCCCACACCATGAATCCGAAAAATCCGATGGCCAGCATCGCGTACACCATCGCCTTATATCCAAAAATCGGCTTGCGCGAGAACGTCGACAGAACCTGCGAAGCCACCCCCATCCCCGGCAGGATCGCAATGTAAACCTCCGGGTGCCCGAAGAACCAGAACAGATGCTGCCATAGCAGCGGCGATCCGCCCTTGTGCCCCATGATCTGTCCGTTCACCACCACCAGCGGCACATAAAAACTCGTGCCCAGATTCCGATCCATCAGCAGCAGAATTCCCGCCGAGAGCAGCACGCCGAACGCCAGCAATCCCAAAATCGCTGTGATGAACCACGACCAAACCGTCAGCGGCATGCGCATCATCGTCATGCCTTTCGCCCGCAGGTCGAGCGTAGTCGTAATAAAATTCAGCGCTCCCATCAGCGACGCGATACAAAAAATCGCAATGCTCGTAATCCACAAATCTGCGCCCAATCCTTCGCCCGGTCCGGCGGATGGCAGCGCGCTTAACGGCGCGTATCCCGTCCAGCCATGTAGCGGCGCGCCACCGGTTACAAAAAAAGCAGCGATGATGGTCAAGAACGCCACAAACGTCGTCCAGAACGAAAGCATATTCAGCACCGGAAACGCCATATCCGGCGCTCCAATCTGAATCGGCAGAAAATAATTCCCGAACCCGCCCTGCGGCGCCGTCGTCAGCACGAAGAAAACCATGATCGTTCCGTGCATGGTCAACAGGCTGAGATAAGTCTCCGGTCTGATCTCCCCCACCAGCGGCAGCGCCGCATTGGGCCACAGCAAGTGGATCCGCATCAGCAACGACAAAAACATTCCCACCCACACCGCCGTGAGCGCGAGAAAAAAATACTGGATGCCAATGACTTTGTGATCCAGACTGAAAATATATTTCCGAATAAAACCCTGAGGAGCCGCGTGCGCGTGAACCGTAACCGGGGTCGCCATTTTATTGTTTCTCCGCCTCCCGTGCCGCCAGCCACTTGTCGAAATCTTCCTGGCTGACCACGTGAACCATCCCGTGCATCTTGTAATGTCCAAGGCCGCACAACTCGGCGCACGCGATCTCATACTCTCCGATCGCCGTGGGCGTGAAGTGCATGTGAATATTCAATCCCGGCACCGCATCCTGCTTGAAGCGCAGCGACGGCACAAAGAAGGAATGAATCACGTCCACCGCTCGCAGGCTTATATCCACTTCGCGGTTCACCGGCAGATACATCGTTCCCGTAACCACATCATCCTTTGCCGCAGGATCGGAAGTGTTCAACCCCACCGCCGCCTCGCCGCCGGCCGACGGATCCATCAGCTTCGGACTTGTCGCTCCATATTTCCCATCGGGCCCCGGATAGCGGAAGTACCAGGCAAACTGCATGCCCGTCACTTCCACCTGCACCGCGCCCGGCCCCGCCGGATCCCAGCGCTGGCTCGCCCACACCGGCCCGCCCATCAGATTCAATCCGATGAACAGAACCGTGGTGAGCACGGTCCAAATGATTTCGAGCTGGGTATTGCCGTGCGAATACAGCACCGGAGGCGAGGAAGGTTTCTGCTGGTATCTCCAGACGATGTAGCCGAGAGACAGTTGCGCCGCCAGAAAAACAATGCCCATCAAAACAAAGGTCAGAGCGAATTGTCGATCGATGAATCCGGTGGCGGCAGAGGCGCCAACCGGTAGCCACCATGTCTTGGCGACGAAGAAGTAAGTGCTGGCGAGCGTGATCACCCAGATCACTGCCATTAACGCGAGGCCCATTCCCCAGTCCTCCACCCAGAAAGACGAAGCGAGACGATCTCCCCACGGCTGTTGCCACGCCCCACAGCGCTAAGCAACAGTCGGCGGCGAGTTTACCACAGGTGCTTGAGCAAAAAGCAAGCGACTTACAGAAGAAAAATCTATGTACGAACGTCGACGAAGAAAAATCTACGGACGAAAGAGAATCTTTGTCATTCCGAGCGAAGCGAGAGCCTGCCCTGAGCGAAGCCGAAGGGAATCTGCTGTCGCTTGTAGCACCCGATGCCAACCACAAGCAAACCTCGCTACTTCTCGCTCCACTCCGGCACCCTCCCCGGAGTCCAGGGCGCACCCGCAGCCTCCATATCCTTCTCCAGTTTGGATAAATCAACCTCAACCAGCGTACGAAGTTTCGCAAGCTGTTCCGCGAACTCCGCCGCCGCAATGTTGTAATCCTCAACATGACTCTGCGTGGGCTTCGCCAGCGAGAATCTCTCGCCCTCCATGATGGCTTCGACACGATCGTTAATCGACGACGCCACCGGCTCATTCCTCTTCGCGATTTCCATATCTCCGCTCAGAGCCCGCACGATCACCCGATTGTTTTGCTCAATCGCGTCCGCTTCCGCATCCAGCTGCTTCTCCGCCGCGGGCGTATCTCGCAGCGCTTCGCGAATCAGTTTCAGCCGGTCTTGAACTTCGTGCGCCGTTCGCGTCGCGCCCGACACCGCACGGAAAAGTCTCGCGACCTTGCGATGGAACTCGTCCCGCGCCGCCAAACCCGCCGCATTCATCGAGTTCTGGCCTTCGGTCATCACTTTGAAATTCTGCGCGGCGCCCAGTTCCGTCACCGCTCCATCCACTTTCTGGAAACATCGCACCGAGTACGCTCCCGGCAACACCAGCGCTCCGCTCGCAGAGGCTGGCGGAAAATCTTCTTCGTCCTCCTCGTGCTGCGGCAACGCCGCCACCGGATACCGCAAATCCCAATCCGCTCGCTGAAATCCGGCCTCAATGCTCCCGTCTACGCGACGAATCGGCGCGCCCGCTTCGTCGTAAACCATAAAATAAACTTCCGGCTTCGGCTCCTCCGCCTCCGCCCGGAACTCATCATTCGACGGATAAGGCAGCGTCTGACCCTTCTTCGCCGCCTCCTTCTCCGCATCCTGGCGTTTCTCTTTCTTCGTCTTCAACTTCTCTTTCAGGTAGGCCGTGAACACCGCCCCGTACGGCGGATTCTCCGCCGTGTAAAACGCCTCCCCCTGAAACCCTTTCTTCGGCCCGCCCAACGGGTGGCGCTCGATATACAACAAAGCGTCCTTCACCGGAAACGTCGCCGCTGTCTGTTCCAATGACTCCGCCTTGACCCCTCGCAGCACTGAGATATCGTCGAGCACGTAAAACCCGCGCCCAAAGGTCGCAACCACCAGATCGCCCTCCCGCGCCTGCAGCACCATGTCGCGCACCGCAATCGTCGGCAGCCCGCCTTTCATCTGCACCCAGTGCGCCCCGCCGTCAACCGTGAAGAACGCCCCAAACTCCGTCCCCGCAAACAGCAAGTTCGCATTCACCGCATCTTCCGCAAATGCCAGCACCGGTCCGTCCTCCGGCAAGTTCCCCGCAATCGATGTCCAGGTCTTTCCCGCATCCGTCGATTTCAACAGATAAGGTTTGAAATCTTCATTCTTATGATTGTCAAACGCCGCATACACCGTATTCGCATCATGCTGCGACGCCGCCAGTCGGCTCACGTACGACATATCCGGCACGCCCGCAAACTTCTCGTACTTCGTCCAAGTCTGGCCGCCATCGCCTGTCACTTGAATCAGTCCATCGTCGGTTCCCGCATAAATCAGCCCCTCTTTTTTCGGCGACTCCGCCAGCGCCACAATATTTCCGTAGAACGACGTCGAAGCGTTCTTCGCTACCGCGTCCGGTTCCCACACCTTCCCCATCACCGGCAACTTGTTTCGGTCGATCTGCCGCGTCAGGTCCCCGCTCACCGCCTTCCATGTGTCTCCCCGATCGTCGCTGCGAAATAACTTGTTCGCCGCAAAGTACAACCGCGTGTGCGAATGCGGACTGATGATCACCGGCGAATCCCAATTCCACCGCAGCGGAGGCTCTCCCTTGCCCTCCATCGGCTGCAGTGTCAACTCCTGCCCCGTCGGCTTGTCATACCGCACCAGCACGCCATACTGCGACTCGGAATAGATCGTGTTCGCGTCCAGCGGGTCCACCACCGACCGGAATCCATCGCCGCCCGTCGTTACAAACCAATCCGAATTCGTAATTCCATTTACGTTGCGCGTCCGCGACGGCCCGCACCACGAAAAATTATCCTGCGTTCCACCGCACACGTTATAGAAGGGAAGCGCATTGTCCACCGCCACGTCGTAAAACTGCACCGTCGGCAAATTCGCCTTGAACTCCCAGCTCTTCGCGTCATCCCAGGTCTCATACATCCCGCCATCCGACCCCAGCAGCCAATGCTTCGTATCGTCGGTATCAATCCAGATTGCGTGATTGTCGCCGTGATGATTCACCTCGCTAACTTTGTGGAGCGTCTTCCCGCCATCCAGCGACTCGTGCAAATTCACATTCATGACGAAAATTCGATCGACATTTTTCGGATCACAAACCACGTGCGCGTAATACATCGCGCCCACATCGAATTCGTTCTTCCGCTCCCAATTCGCGCCCTTATCGTCCGACCGGAAGATTCCGCCCTTTCCGTCCGCCGCCTCAATCGTCGCGTACTCTACGTTCGGATCCACCGGCGACACCGCCAGTCCAATCCTTCCCATATCCACGGTCGGCAATCCGTTCTTCAGCTTGTTCCAGGTCGCTCCCGCGTCCGTCGATTTATAAATCGCACTCTCCGGCCCGCCATCAATCAGCGTAAAAACATGCCGCCGCCGCTGGTACGCCGCCGCATAAACAATGTCCGGATTCGAAGGATCCAGCGCCACATCCACCACACCCGTGTTCTCGCTGATGGTCAGCACCGCCTTCCATGTCTTTGCGGCGTCCGTCGACTTATATAACCCGCGATCCCCGCCCGTTCCCCACAACGGCCCCTCGGCGGCGACATAAACAACTTTCGAATCCCGCGGATCAATCACCACTCGCCCAATATGTTCCGACTTCTTCAACCCCAAGTTCGTCCAATTCTTTCCGCCATCATCCGAGCGGTAAATTCCATCTCCATACGCCACGCTGCGCTGCGAATTGCTCTCGCCCGTCCCCACCCACACCACCGCCGGATCGTTCGGATCCAGCGCCACCCACCCAATCGAATACGACGCCTCCTTATCAAACACCGGACTCCAAGTCGTCCCATCGTTCACCGTCTTCCAAACCCCGCCCGACGCCACGCCCACGTAGTACTCGAATTTGTTTTTCGGATTCACCGCAATCGACATCACCCGCCCGGAAGCCACGGCCGGCCCGATCGAGCGAAACTTCAGCCCGGAAAAAGTCTCCGCCGTCATCCCGCCTTTCTTCTCTTCGTCTTTTTTCTCCGCGGCAGGCGCAGCTTTCTGATCCTTCTTCTGATTTTTCTTCGCCGCAGGCGCAGGCACCGCCGTCTTGTCCGCATCCTTATCCTGCGCTGAGGCACTGAATCCAAATAGTAGGGAGGCGAAGATCCAGAGAGCGACGATGAAGTGCTTTTGGGTGGCGCAGCGCTTCAGCGCTGCGATCGGCGTCTTCTCAATCAACTGGGCTTTAGCCCCTGAGGCATTCTGCGATATACCGGGTAAAATCTGTCGATTCACTTTCACAAGCGCTCCAATCCAAAGATTTCCAAAACCGATATGTATACAGGATTCCGCCCCAACTGAGAAGCCGGGTGCCCCACCCTTGCGCGCCCTTCGCGGAGAGCCTGCCCTGAGCCTGTCGAAGGGGTGGGGATCTTGACTTTCGAGCGAGTGTTACAGAATCATGCAGCGCGTGGGGACGTGACTTTTAACCTACCTCCCAGAATCACGTTAAAATCATGCGCATGCCCCGCAAGCCCCAAATTCAAGGCCACGAAACCCGCTTCATGAAGCTGCAGAAGAACAACTGCTTCGTCTGCGGCCAAAATAACCCCGATGGCATGCGCCTCAAATTCATTCTCGACGAAGCCCGCCAAACTTTCATTTGCCGCTTCCGCCTCAGCAAGCGCTACACCGGACCGCCCGGCCACTGTCACGGCGGCGTGATCGCCTGCATCCTCGACGACGCCATGGGCAAGGTCAACAAGCTGCACCACGTCGTGGCCCTCACCAAGGAGATGACCGTCGAATATCTCAAGCCCGTCCCGCTGCACAAACCGCTGCGCGTCGAGGGCAGAGAAGTCAGCGTCCACGGCCGCCAGCACATCAACAGCGCAGAAATTCTCAACGAAAAAAATGAAATCCTGGCCCGCAGCCGTGGCACTTTCATCGCCATCGACCCTGAAAAAATGTTTGCCAAATACGTCGAACGCTAGCTCTCAGCTGTCAGTCTTCAGCCGTCAGCTTTCAAGGCTCATGTTGGGGACAGGCGCCCTCGGCTGTCCTGCCGGGAAAAGTCCAGCGCTTTCGCGGACTGCTGAAAGCTGACTGCCCGCTCCTGATGGGGTACCGCGAATTATGAATGCCCTGTAAAATAAAGAGAGCTGGTGACCGCGCGCCGCCGGCCAATCCTTCGCGCTTGCGAAAAGGTACCCACGGTATCCACACATGTCGAACAACAACGGTAGCTCCACCTCCCTCCGCCTGAAAACCGGCCTAGCCGAAATGTTAAAAGGCGGCGTTATCATGGACGTCACGACCGCCGAGCAGGCCGCCATCGCCGAAAAGGCCGGAGCCGTCGCGGTCATGGCCCTCGAGCGCGTTCCCGCGCAAATCCGCGCCGAAGGCGGCGTTGCCCGCATGGCCTCGCCCAAAAAAATCCGCGAGATCATGGCCACCGTTTCCATCCCCGTGATGGCCAAGTGCCGCATCGGACATTTTGCCGAAGCCCAAATCCTGCAGGAACTCGGCGTCGACTACATCGACGAATCCGAAGTGCTCACGCCCGCCGACGAAGCTCACCACGTCGACAAGCACGCTTTCAAAGTTCCATTCGTTTGCGGCGCGCGCAATCTTGGCGAGGCCCTGCGGCGCATCGCCGAAGGCGCAGCCATGATCCGCACTAAGGGTGAGGCCGGCACCGGCGACGTCGTCCACGCCGTCAAGCACATCCGCCAGATCGTGCAGGAGATGCGCATCCTCACCGTCCTTGGCGAAGAAGAGCTCTACGCCAAAGCCAAAGAGCACGCCGCGCCCTACGAACTGGTCAAGATGGTCGCCAAAACCGGCAAGCTCCCCGTCCCCAACTTCTCCGCCGGAGGAATCGCCACGCCCGCTGACGCCAGTCTCGTCATGCAGCTCGGCGCCGAAGCCGTATTCGTAGGCAGCGGCATCTTCATGAAAGATTCCACCACCTTCGCGGACCCGGAAGAAGCCGCCAAGCGCGCCCGCGCCATCGTCAAAGCCGCCACCCACTTCAACGACCATAAAGTATTACTTGAAGTCAGCGAGGATTTGACGGGAGCGATGAAAGGACTGGCTATCGCGGGGATGGACGAGGCGCAGATGCTGCAGACTAGAGGATGGTGAGCTAGGTTTTGGGCTGCTCGGCTGGGATGGTCTCTTCCTTCGGCATCAGAGATTGCCTTGCCCAGCGCTCCCGCACAAAGTCGAAGAACCCGTCTACGGGTTTTGACCCACAAATGGGAGCAAGCTCCTGACCGGCTGCGCCACCCAAAAGCAATCTTGTCCAGAGCTTTGATTTATGCTCCGACGCCGACGGGCTTCAGCCGCTGAGGTGCCCCATCCAACTGAACCTCTGGATGCGCCGAACTATAGGGATATTCCTCAGGAGCAGCGGCTAAGCCCCGCTTCACGGCATTCCCCCGAATGTATTCCCGGAAAGCAAAATACTCCTCAGTGTCCCGCACTCGCCGGTCATAGAAGCTGGGCTGCCAGATTTCATGCGCAAAACCCAATTCCTTTTTCGCTCGAAAAGAGAATCCACCTTTGACTAGCTGCATGGCTCTTTCAAGAGTGTCAGACGGACTTATCATCAGGTGGAAGTGATCGGGCATCACAACGAACTCATGCAGTAGATATTTGTTCTGCCGGCGATAATGAAACAAAACATCGACAAACAGCCCGGCCATTCTCTCGGATTGAAGGATGTTCCGCTTCTGAAATGTCGAGGCTGTGATGAAATAACAACCATTTCCAGTATTTCCGCGAGGAGGGGCGGCCATAAGGCACCTCAGCGGCTGAAGCCGCTCTGTTTCCCAACCTTATCGCCGCGCTAGAAGTGCTGCGCCACACCAAAGCAGAATATGTTTCACAGCTTCCCAATGTGGCACATGCGCAGCCGGTCACGGTCGTTTCACAACCTTATCGCAGCGCTAGAAGTGCTGCGCCACACCAAAGCAGAATATGTTTTACGGCTTCCCAATGTGGCACATGCGCACTCTGTCACAGTCATTCCCAACCTTATCGCAGCGCTGGAAGCGCTGCGCCACCCAAAAGCAGAATATGTTTTACAGCTTCCCAATCTGGCACATGGACACTCGGTCAATCGCGCGGCTGGACAACTCCGCTTGGATCCTGCGTGAAGCTTGAGGAGCCTTCAGCCAGAAACCCCTGACACCCGCCGTCCGTGGTTCCCACGCTTCGAAAAGCGCGAAGCGTGGGGCAGCCTCTATCTTGGTAGTGCGGCAGAAAAGCAGATTGGCGCTTTGAAAATCCGGGAAAGGTTGTCAAGACCCCGGAGGCGAGGTTTTTGGATCAAGTTGTTGATTCGAGGGGTGAAATAAATTGGGCTAACATGTCCCAGCCGCCCTATGCAAATTGATATACTAGAGGTATAGGGTAAATCAATCAGCGCAGGCCTTTTCGGTTTGCGCTCTTTTTGTGCCCAAAAATCGAATCCAGAGAAATGGCGGGAGATCATGGTGAGTGTGGAGGGTCAGAGTGCCGGATCGCATGTCTCGCAAAAGAAGCGAGAGCTTTTGGCAGGCGCAGGGCAGCCATGGAGCATCCGCGACTGGAGATACAGGCCGTTGCGGAGCCTAGGGGCAAGCGCCTGGGAGAGGCGGTAGAGGCTGCGTTCCTGGCGAAGGCCACGATGCTGGGTTTTCCGGTGCTGAAGCCGTGGGGAGACAGCCGTCCTTATGACTTTGCGGTGGAAAGCGGACGACGGCTGTGGCGGGTGCAGGTGAAGTACGCGACCAGCTATCGAGGCACGCGCTGCAATGCGAAGGCCGCCGGCAGCGGGCCACTCTACACGCTGGACGATCTCGATTTTCTAGCGGCGTACGTGATCAAGAAAGATCTGTGGTATGTGGTCCCGGCGGATGCGTTTGTCCCGCGGGCGACGATTAACTTCAATTACGGGCCGCACAGCCAGGGGATGTTTGAAATCTATCGGGAGACGTGGTGCCTGTTGAGTTGTTCGGCGAAGGCGCGCGGCAGGGGCGATATTCCCAAGCGATGCCGATGCGAGAAGATGCCGGTGCCGTGCGCGGTGTGTCCGAGGAGGTGAGGAGGGCGGTCGACGGTTCGCGCTTCGCGCAAACGAAAGAAGAAGAGGAAGCGCCCGCGGCTGACCGCCAGAACAGCTCTATGCGCTCAGCGCTTCCGTTCCCACCGCCGGCAGAAATTTCTCCAGCCGATCGTAACTCATAGCCATTCCGTATTGCATGGGCGACTTCAACACAGCATCGCGGGTCTCACGGGAGTTATAAAGAATCGTCTGGGTCAGAGTCGTTTTGCCGTCCCGCTCCGCCAAAACGATCGTGTCGACGGCCTCGCCGGGATACCACGCCTCATCAAACACCTCGGTGGCGACAATCCGCTCCGGCGCCACGACTTCGCGGTAGATGCCGCCCATCCCGATCTCGCGTCCGTTGCTGTCGTTTCTCCAGACGTAGCGATATTTTCCACCGGCGCGTAGGTCGACCTCGCACACCGGCATCGACCAGCCATCCGGCCCAAGCAACCATTGCTTCAGCAGTTTCGGCTTGGTGTAGGCGTCGAATACCAGCCGGCGCGGCGCATCGAATACGCGCGTGACTACAATCTCGCGATCCCCATGCGCCGTAATGTGGAAGGTTCCGCTATTTTTCATTTGCCGATCTCCTTTATGGCTTCACGTACCCGCTTCTTGCTTCTGATCTTCGGTCCGCCACGCTGCATTTCGTGCAGAAGAGCATCCAGACGCCCGAACTGGGCCTCCCAGAACTGGCGGTAGTGCTCCAGCCACTGGGTGGCCTGGCGAAGCGGCCGCGCTTCCAGGCGCCGTGGACGCCTTTGCGCATCTCGTCCGCGGGAAATCAGCCCTGCCCGTTCCAGCACTTTCAGGTGCTTGGAAATCGCCGGCTGGCTCATGGCGAACGGCTCCGCCAGCTCCATCACCGAAGTCTCACCTTGGGCAAGTCGAGCCAGGATGGCGCGGCGGGTGGGATCGGCCAGAGCGGCAAAAGTCGCGTCCAGGCGAGAAGAAGAACGTGGATAACCAGACAGTTCCATAACCGTATAGTTATATATAAGGGAAGGAAAACTTCCTGTCAAGTCGAAAAGATCAGCGCTTGATCCGGTCGAAAATCACATGTTCCTCGGAAACGAAGTATGCGACCTTACCGTGATCGATGAAATTCGCTTCGTCCTGGGTTGATGCTCTCCATTCGGGCGATTGACGGGCCGCCTGCAGGGCCTCAACGCTGTCGAACCAAAGCTCTGCTGCTCCGTCATAGTCAGGGGAGCGTTTGTCGCCGCGAACAACGATGCGGTGGCTTTGCACCAGCCGCCGCAGCCCGGGAATCCGCGCCCCGATCGGACCGTGGACATTCTTCCAGTAATGAAAGAATTCCTCATCGCTACACCCGGCCTTCTTGGTGATGCAATAGACGAGCTTGACCATGTCTGGAATGACCTCAGCCTCGACCTTCCTCGATTAGAATCATCGAACAAGTATGATTGTGCCAGAGACTCGCGCATGACGAACGACCGCGGAGCAACGACTGCTTTAAAGATCGGCGTTCTCGCGCTGCAGGGTGATTTTGACGCCCATCGGCGCCGGCTCGAAGAGCTGGGCGCTGAGGTTGTAATGGTCAAGAAACCCGAGCAGTTCGATGAAATCGATGGCCTCGTCATCCCCGGCGGCGAATCGGGTACGTTCCTGAAGTTATTGGGAGAGGAAGGCTTTGAAAAGCTGAAAGAATTTGTCCGGATCAAGCCAACCTTCGGCACTTGCGCGGGCGCGATCCTGTTGGCCACTGAAGTCCAGAATCCGAAGCAGGCGGGCCTGGGCGCCATCGACATCGGCATCCGGCGCAACGCCTACGGACGGCAACTCGACAGCTCCATCCGCGAGGGCAAACTTCTAAGCCCGACGAACGGCAGGCCGAGCCACTCCCCGCTTGAGATGGTTTTCATCCGCGCGCCAAGAATCGAGCGCGTCGGCGCCGCGGTGGAAATCCTGGCAACCGAAGGCAAGGACCCGGTTGCGGTTCGGCAGGGAAGAGTGATGGCCGCAACCTTTCATCCGGAACTCTCCGAAGACACACGGGTACATCAGATGTTTCTTGATTTAGTTCTGAATGGGGGAAGTCTCTAGCGTTGCAAGAGGGCATGGGCTTGGCGGTGGCGCCGCAAGATGCCGCATCCGTCATGTTCACCATCGAGCAAATCGACGACCTCCCCGCCCGGCTCGGTAGCGCGAAGACGCTCGCGGAACTGGCCATGATCAATTTTTCCCTTGACAGGTTCTTCATGTAACTGTAAGGTTACGCATTATGCGGAACCGTTCGGTTACATATTCATCGGAGGCAACGTTTCAGGCTCTGGCCGACCCCACCCGCCGAGCTGTGCTCGATTTGTTGCGCCGCGGAAGCCAGCCTGCGGGAGAAATCGCCGGAGCTTTCCCCGTTTCTCGTCCCGCCATCTCCAAACATCTGCGCCTGCTGCGGCGCGCGCACTTGGTGCGCGAGCATCGCGAAGGCCGTCACCGTGTCTACCAGCTAAATCCCGAGCCGCTGCGCGCCGTCGATTCCTGGCTCGATCAATACCGCGCCTTCTGGAAGATGAACCTGAACAATTTGAAGACATTCGTCGAAGCAGAGTACGCCAAAGAAACCAGCCAGGCCCATGCACAGAGATCGAATACCAAAACTTCGAAAGGAGATCACTAACATGAAATCACTTCGCATCACGCTCTCACTTTTGTTTCTGGTCACCGCAACCGCCGCGCTGGCGCAAACCGCCACGCAGAAATCTTTCGACCAACTCAGGACGCTCGCCGGCTCCTGGGAAGGGAAGAGCTCCAAAGGCAAGCCGTTACAAGTCGTCTTTCGAGATACGGCCGGCGGCTCTGCCCTGATGAGCGAGATCATCGGCATGGGACACGAGGATATGATTTCCATGATCCATCTCGACGGCCCCAACCGCCTGATGATGACTCACTACTGCGGCGCCGGCAACCAGCCGCGGATGGAAGCAATGGTTTCGCCCGATGGTAAAACCTTCACCTTCAATTTTTTTGACGGCACGAATCTTGCGAGTCCGGATGCCGGCCACATGCAGCGCGTCGTCTTCACCATTATTGACGCCAACCATCACACCGAGGATTGGACGTTCAATGCCGGTGCGGGCAAAGAGATGAAAGAATTTTTCGACCTGAAGCGAAATGAAGTAGCTCAGAAATAGTTGGGGATGAAGACCGGGTGCCCCATTTTTCGCTCTGCGAGAAGTGGGGTTCTTCGGAAGAATGCAAAGGATGCCATCATGACCGTACCTAAATCCGTCATTACTGCCGACAACGACGCTGTCGTCACTGAAATCCAAATCGCCGCACCTCCCGAGCGCGTTTTTCAGGCCTTGACCGAAGAGCGCGAACTTAGCCGCTGGTTCAACAACCCAAGCTGCCCCGTGAAGTTCTGGCAAATGGATGCCCGCGCCGGTGGCCGCTACGGCTATGCCACCGAGAAGGGAGCTGTCGTGGTGAATAATGTCAGCGACTTCGAATGCCACGGCGAGATCCTTGAGTTCGATCCGCCGCGGCTTCTCGTCTATACCTGGATCGGAAACTGGCACGAGAACAAGGAGCTCCGCACCGTCGTACGCTGGGAATTAACCGCGGACGCAAGCGGCACTCACGTAAGAGTCACGCACAGCGGACTAGGTCAAGAAGCGGTTGCGCGCAAGGATTACAGCAACGGGTGGCCGGGCGTGCTCGTTGCATTGAAAAAGTTCACCGAGAGCTAACGGTTTTTGAACCTTAAGGAGAACATCATGGCAACCTTCGCAATCACTCCCGATCAAGACGTCGTCAGCTGCGAGATCTTCATCGCCGCCCCGCCAGCCCGCGTCTTTGAAGCCATCACCGACCCTCGTCAGCTCCCGCAATGGTGGGGACAGAAAGAAGCGTATCGGGTCACGAACTTCGAATCTGACCTGCGGGTTCACGGCAAATGGAAGAGCACGGTCGTCAGCGCCAACGGCGACACCAAGGAGGTCAGCGGCGAGTACCTCGAAGTGGATCCCCCGCGTCTCCTCGTCCAGACCTGGGTTCCCAGTTATGCGCACAATCTCAAAACCATCGTCCGCTGGGAACTTGAGCCCCAAAGCGTTCACGGGCTGCATCCGAGCGGTCCGCAACGAGCTGGCACCGGCACGCTGGTAAAGATTCAGCACAGTGGCTTTGCGGGCCACGCCGAACAAGCCAAGAGCCACGGTCAGGGTTGGGGACGCGTTCTTGCCTGGGCTCAGGCTTTCATCGAGAAAGGACAAACGATCGACAGCCGCAATTGACCTCGCATCCAGCATCACGCGACAATGCAGGCGTGAACCATCGATCTTCGAACCGGCGATCGCGCGTGGTCGCCTGCATTGTTGCGCTATTGTTAATGGTGCGCCTCGCCTCCGCCCAAGCTCCCCCAGCTCAGAAGGGAACTCTCATGCCCGCTCACGCCGCTGGACCGTTCGAAGTGAAGCTCGTCCCGCAGGACGACAAAATCGACCCGACCCTCGGCCGCATGACCATCGACAAAACATTCCACGGCGATCTCGAAGGCACCAGCAAAGGCCAGATGCTCACAGCCTCAACTGACGTGAAAGACTCCGCCGGTTATGTTGCCATCGAGCGCGTGAGCGGAACGCTTCGCACGTCGACCGGCCTGCGCACCGGCACTTTCGTCCTCCAGCACACCGGCACGCTCACTCGCGGCACTCCCGAATTGAGCGTCACTGTTGTCCCCGATTCTGGAACTGGCCAACTTGTTGGCCTCACTGGCAAGATGACCATCCACATTGCGAACGGAAAGCATTCCTACGATTTCGAGTACACCCTGCCGGAACCCCGTTAGCGGACGCTGCGCCCTTTGGTGCCTCCCGATGGCGGTCCTCGTGCCCTCATATTCCGAGGGACGTTGCCTTCATTACGCCGGTCTCATCCCGCGACCAGCTATCTGCGTCCCCAAGAGGAGCAACACCATGCCCCTAATGACCTGGAATGAAAAAATGAGCGTCGACGTCAAGGTGTTAGACGACGATCACAAGAAACTTGTCGCCATGATCAACGACCTGCACGATGGCCTTAAAGCTGGCCATGGCAAGGAAGTCCTGGAAAAGACTTTGGACAACCTGGTGCGGTACACGAAGTTCCACTTCGACCACGAGGAAAAGCTCTTCGCTAAAACCGGTTATCCGGGCGCCTTCCTGCACAAAAAAGAGCACGACGAACTAACGCGGCAGGTCTCGGAGGTGCAAGCCAAATTCAAAGGCGGAGCCGTCACCTGCCTGTCTCTTGAAGTAATGGACTTCCTCAAAGATTGGCTCGTGAGACATATCCAGGGCTCCGACCAAAAATACGGCCCCCATCTCAACGCAAACGGAGTTCACTGACGGTCGTGCGCCTTCGCAAGCTTTTGTAGGACGGACGCTCCTATCTGTCGCCTTTAATCTGGTTCTACTCTTGACTTTTGGGGAGGGTGCCACGCCCGGATTTTGTCCCTTTCGCCGCTTCCTGTCCCAAGTTGTGGCTTGACTTTGCCGGCGCCAGGCGTATTGTAGGGGGCATTCAGTCGGGCCTATTGCTGCCCCCTATTCCGGCTGGATTGCTTTTCGGCTCCGACCTTGTTGATCGAACCCCGGCAGTTCTCGGATTTTGTTCGAGTTATAAACCCAAGGAGGCCCGGCATGGTCGCAAATCCAATTTCACTTCCAGAATTGAGCCTTGAAACCGTCAAAGGTCAAGAGGAGATTCTCGTCCGCTGCATTGGCAGAATCACCTCGAGCACCTCGGGCACGCTCCAGGGCACGGTTCGCGCCCTCATCCCGGAAACGAACCGCGTCGTGCTGGATCTGACCGATGTGAGCTACCTGGACAGTTCCGGCCTTGGTGCGCTGGTCGGTCTGTACGTGTCGGCGAAAAGGCAACATTGCGAATTGAGGCTGATCAATCTGAATCAACGGTTGAAGCAACTGTTTCGCCTCACCAAGCTGGCCGGCATCTTCGAAGGCCATGAAGATCTGTTGGGGATGACTCCCGACTAGTATTCTTACTGCCAAGTGACGGAGTCGCTTTTGCCGGGCCCACCAATGCCGACACGGCCATGCGAGGGCGCGCAAAATTCCTAGCCGATTACTGGCTGTTGTGCGGCGACCACGGGCCTCAGTTCCGGCTCCGACGGGACGATGATCCAGGCCAGCAAGTACGTAATGATGCCGGGACAGACTCCCGAAGCAAGGGTGATGAAAACCGAGACGATGCGCACCAGAGTGACATCGAGACCGAAATGCTGAGCCAGACCGGCACAAACGCCGGCAATCTTTTTGTCGGTGCGGGAGCGCATCAATTTCTTCGGCGTGGACAGAATCCGGACCAGCTTGCCGCACCCTGAACAAACGCGGTCGTCCTCAGCGATGGCCTTTCCGCAAGCGTTGCAGTACATATCGTGCTCCCTTCATCCATCTTTAGATACGACGATTGCGGGGCAAATGTTCCGCAATCCGTCTTCCAACCACTCCCGTGGGATTTTGACTTCCGCCGGAATCGATGACGGGAGCCTGCGCCGCGCTGCGCTCTCCTCGTTGTCACTCCGGACCGGGCGTCAAGCCCGGTGAGGAACCTGTTTTTGGCAGTCCGCAGTGCCACAAATGATGGGTGCCCCATGTTTGGCGTTCTCTGCCAAAGAGCCTGCCCTGAGCGCTAGCTTAAGGATGAGGATCTCGGTCGTCGAGGGCACGAGAGCGAGCCAACCCCAACCCCAAAAGCGACGGACAAGAGTGTCCGTCCCACACGAGCCCCTTTCCCACGCGGGTTATACTAGCTCCATTATGTGTGGGGATTCACACAAGACCTTTTACCTCGAAACCTTCGGCTGCCAGATGAACGTGCATGACTCCGAAAAGGTCATTGGCACGCTCGTCCACGAGGGATACCGGCAGGTCCAGACGGTCGAGCAGGCCGACTTGATTCTTTACAACACTTGCTCGATCCGCGATAAGGCGGAGCAGAAAGTCTTTCATCGTCTGGCGGACTACAAGAAGTTGCTCGCCCAGGGCAAGAAATTTGGCGTGCTGGGCTGCGTGGCGCAGCAGGAAGGCGAAAAGATTTTCGAGCGCGCGCCGCATGTGTCGATGGTGTGCGGATCGGCCTCTTACCGCAATCTGCCGCAGATGCTGATTCAAATTGAAGCAGGGAAGCAGCGCGTTACCGGACTCGACGATCGCGAAACCGACGAATGTTTCGAGACTGAATTCACCGCCCGCACGAATCCGCATCGGGGGTACATCACCATTATTGAAGGCTGCGACAAGTTCTGTGCCTACTGCGTGGTCCCCTTTACGCGCGGCAAAGAACGCAGCCGGACGTCAGACTCTGTGCTCGCCGAAGCCCGCCAGATGGCCGATCTCGGCTACAGCGAGATTCAGCTGCTGGGCCAGAACGTGAATTCTTACAAGGATCCGGAAGGGAAGAAGACCTTCGCCGAATTGCTGGCGGCCGTAGGCGAAGTGGCGGGCATTCGGCGGGTGCGCTTCACCACCTCGCATCCCCGCGATTTCGGACGCGACATCGTCGACGCCATTGACACCGTCCCCACCCTCTGCGATCACGTCCATCTCCCCGTACAGAGCGGATCGGACCGCGTGCTCAATGCCATGCAGAGGCTTTATACACGCGAGCAATATCTGGAACGCATCGCGTGGATAAAGTCGGCCAGGCGCCGTATCAGCATTACCAGTGACATCATCGTCGGCTTTCCCGGAGAGACTGAGGAAGACTTCTGCGAAACTTTGTCGTTACTCGATGACGTCGGATACGACGCCGTCTTCAGCTTCAAGTATTCGCCGCGTCCCAACACCCCGTCGCTGGGGTTGGAAGACGCGATTCCAGATCAGGAAAAGTCCCGCCGCCTTGAGATACTGATGAGCAAGCAGAAAGAGATACAGATCACCCGATACAAGAGATATATAGGAGACATACTGGAAGTAATGGTCGAGGGAAAGAACGAAGCCCGTCAGCAGTGGATTGGGCGCACCTCGCACAACAAAACCTTGAACTTCAGTGCGCCGGGCGAATCCAGGCTCGAAGCGGGAACGTACGTGAAAGTAAAAGCGACCCGGAGCTTTCCCAACAGCCTCCTAGGAGAATTGGTGATATAAAGCGAAGAAGCAGAGTTTTCAGGAGCTCCCATGGAAGTAGAGATGACAATACGCGGCCTGTTGATGGATCCGGTGACGAATACTCCGATTGTGATTTTGAAGGATGTTGCCGGTGACTCGGTGTTGCCGATCTGGGTGGGAGTGTACGAGGCGAACGCGATCGCGCTGGAGATGGAAAAGGTCAACACTCCGCGACCGATGACGCATGACTTGATCAAGAATGTGCTTACCGGGCTGGAAACGCAGGTACACAAGGTGGTGGTGACCGACTTGCGGGAGGATACGTTTTACGCGGTGATCTGGCTGGAGCGCGGCGGCGAGGTGGTCAGCATTGATTCGCGTCCGTCGGATGCTCTGGCGCTCGCGCTGCGCGTGGACTGTCCGATCTTCGTGGATGAGATTGTGCTGAAGAATTCGAAGCAGGCGGCGAATATGTCAGATCGGGTGAACGCCGAGGAGTTGCGGAAATACCTCGAAGGGCTGAACGACGACGATCTGGGGAAGTACAAGATGTAGGCAGGGGGACCGCGTGAGACATTCCAACCAACGACGCGCGGTCCAACTTTCTTAACCAATCTATCTGCAGAGAAGCCAAATTCCAGGGCCTTGCCTGTCGCTTTACATAATACCTGTTATCGGACATTGGTTCTCTCCCGGGCCGCACTGTTCCGGGATATTGCAATCCACAAAGTCGGACTTCGGCGCGACGGACAGCCGAAGGGGGCTGTCCCTACATGGGCTTTCCCACCTATCCCGGGGGAAAGACGATCTTGGGATGGAACAAGGTTCCGGCGACCCGGGTGGCGATGGCGATCAGTTCACTTTGGCCGAAGAAGACTTTGACCTGGCGGGCGCGGGAAAGTTCGGGAAGGTTGACGGGTCGGCCGCTGCGGATGCGGGCGGCGGTGCCTTCGTCGGCGGTGACGGAGGGTATTTGCGGCAGTAGTTGGCGAGGATGAACGAAAAGGGATTCGAGGCCTGGTGAGAGCTGGGAATGCAGAGCGGGCATGGATTGTGGTGAGAGTGGCGGGCAGGAGTGCCCGCCCCACACGGCCACGGGTTGCTCCACTTCGATTCCCTTTCCTTGGGCTTCGATCTCTTCCATGGTGTGGGCTTGGGTGATGTCGAATTCGGCGACGGAGGTGCGGCGCAGAGATTCGAGGTGGGCTCCGCAGCCGAGGCGCTGGCCCATCTCGTGAGCGATGGAGCGCAAGTAGGTTCCCGACGACACGCGAGCGCGGAAGTGGGCGCGGTCGGCCTCGGCGGAGGTGATGACAAATTCCTTGACCTCGACCTGAACCGGTTTGAGGATTACCTCCTTTTCCTTTCGCGCCAGTTTGTAGGCAGGGATGCCTTTGATTTTCTTGGCGGAGAACGGCGGCGGGACTTGCTCGATGTGGCCGAGAAATTCGGCAGCGAGGTTCTGGAGATTGGCGAGGCTGGGAACGACGGCGCACACATCGCCTAAGGGTTCACCATCGGCGTCGTAAGTGTTGGTAGCAAAGCCAAAACGGATGACGCCATCGTAGGATTTCTCGGAGGTGGTGTAGAACTGGGCCAGGCGGGTGAGCGATCCGCTGACCAGCGGGAGCACGCCGGTGGCGAGAGGATCAAGCGTGCCAAGATGGCCCACGGAGCGCTGCTGGAGGATGCGGCGCATGCGGTTGACTACATCATGGGAGGTCCAACCGGCGGATTTGTCGATGACGATTACGCCATTCATACGGAATCTAGCGATTTGGCGATTGTGTGATCGGGCGATTTAGGATTTCGAAAAAAGGCCAAGCTTTTCAAGTAGCGCCGATAACGATTCTTGTAAGATTACCGATTACTACGTTACCAGATTCCTTATGCTGCCTATTAAAGACGACCAGCCTCGATACAGTACTCCGTTCGTGACGTGGTTTCTGATTGGGCTGAACCTGGTGATTTTCTTCTTTGAGTGGGCACTGGATCCGCGAAGCCTGAACCTGGTAATCCACCAGTTTGGGGTGGTGCCGTATCACACGGCGGTGTTTCTGGGCGGGTCGCCCCGATACTCCCTGGCGGCGGTCGTGCTTCCCTTCTTTACGTCGATGTTCTTGCATGGCTCGTGGATGCATGTGATCGGCAATATGTGGTTTCTCTACATTTTTGGCGACAACGTAGAGGACTACCTGGGACATTTCAAATATCTGGTGTTCTACATTCTGACCGGATTGATTGCCATGGTGACGCAGGTGGCGATCAATGTGCACTCGACCGTGCCAACGGTCGGTGCGAGCGGAGCGATCGCCGGAGTGTTGGGAGCTTATTTTGTTTTGTATCCCAAGGCCCGAGTGCTGACCTGGTTTTTTGTATTTGTGATGTGGGTGCCGGCAGCGATCATTTTGGGCTATTGGTTTGTATTGAATTTTCTCAGCGGAACGGCGACGGCGCTGGCGGTGCAGGGACAAAACATGGGAGGCGTAGCCTTCTGGGCACACGTGGGCGGATTCATCTCTGGAGCGCTGCTGGTGAAAGTTTTTGGCGAACGAGGACTGAGATACCCATACGCCGTGCAGCGATGACTACTTCTTAGGACGCGACTCTGGCGGAACCAGGCCGGCCATGCGGTAATAGACCACCAACTGCCCGTAGTGTTCTCCACAGTGCTCAATGAAGCCGTAACCCATGTCCAGAACGCGCACTTGCTGGTGAGCGAAGGGGTCGACGAGCAGTTCGGACATTCCCTTGTCGCCTTTGGCTCTGATGGCAGCGGCCCCGTCGGCAAAAGAGTTCTTCACAAAGGCGACTACGTCGGCTTTGGTTTTGTAATCGGCGCGCTTGGGGTCTTCTACGGCGGGCATCTTCTTGCCCATGGCAGGATCGGTGAAAAAATAATTTGCGTTCGCCGCGTGGAGAAGCTGTTCGGCAAAGGTGCGCTCGGCAGGATTGGGTTTGAAGTCGTACTTGTCCTCAGGGAAATCCTCGGCCATGGCGATGAGTTTCCGGCCAATGTCGTTCCAAGAGTCGAGCAGGACCTTGGACGGGCTGTCTGGAGGTTTGATGGGCGCTTCCTTCTTGGCATCTTGCGCGTGGACGGGAAGAGTAAGAATCGCCAGCGAGAACAATGTCACGGTCAGAAATGATGTCCTGTTCATATCGGCTTCCTCCGAGGAATTTTGCGGACGCCCCGTATCTTAGCTGGAAAGTCGGATTACGTAAAACGAACTGGCCTGGGCGAATTCCGTAGAATGGCACCTAACGCACGGAAGAATACTGCCAAAGACAGACTTCGTTGCCATCGGGATCGTTCAGGATCGCAAGAATGCCTGCACCTTTGTCCTCGGGTGGACGGACGGAAACGCCGTTCGCGCGGAGTTCGTCGATCGCGTGCTCCAAGCTTTCGACCCGCAGGCACAGGCGCGCATTCCCCGAACCCAGCAGTTTGCTCGCGTCGGTGGTCGGGACCAGTTCGAAGAGCACTCCGTCGACATCGAATCGGGCGACAACATCGCGGGAGACGAACGTCAGGCCAAGCACATCTCGATAGAAGTGAATTGC
>CAVZZB010000019.1:0-81778 GCA_963779525.1 uncultured Acidobacteriaceae bacterium | reverse complement strand
TTCTTCTGCTTTCATCCAAATAACTTGACCGAACTGTCCTTGCTGCTGACTAGAAGCGAGCGTCATTCCCAACATTTTGAAATAGAGGTCGCAGAAGATAATGGGAGTACCGACTCCGCAAGTGGTGTCGTACACCTTCTCCACCGACGCGCTTTGAACGCCAACCTGCGCGCCATCCGCCATCGTGAAAAGAACTGTGTCAGGAGTTCCACCGATGCGCTCTAACTCTGCCCACTCTGAAGACGTGCGGCAGTCAGGCCTGTGAGTGTCATCTCCCTCTGTACACTCGTAATCTCCCGACGTGTAATCGTGCTTCGGCATTGTGTCAGGTCGATTGTGTCCTTCTGTGTAAACAGCAGTCATCGTGAGCGGATACTTATCTCCAGCGAACGCTGTGCTTTTTGCTGCTATAACCAGCAGCGCTAGGATCTTTGCCATTGTGACTTTCATCTTGTCCTCCGTGTTTTCTGTGCTCGGCCTCCTGATCGAACGGCGCCTGCGTGCATATCTTCCCACGAAGCATCTTCACTCATTGCTTGCCTCCTGTTTGAAGCTGCTGAAGGCCCATTTCAGTTCTGAGAATCTCCATTAGTCGCTTAGCCTCTTTCTCTTCTGCATCAGCGCTAGTTCGGTGCATATTTACTTCGTCTTTGTGCTCTTTGATCGCCGATTGCGCGTTTTCAGCATCAGCGCGGCACTCAGAGGAATGCACACCGTAAAGTTGCTGACAATCAATTTTCTCAGTCTCAAGAAGAGGGTCAACAGTGCTGCTATCAAAAATTGAATTTGTCCATTCCTGTTGATCTCTACTTGCTTTTTCAGCTTGCTCCACAGTCTTATCAAGGAGACCAACAATATAAGCGTCTCGTTTGGTACGGATCGCCAATTTTGCTGTTCGCAAGTACACTGCTACGTCAGCATCATTTACATTGTCACCTAATGCAGCGAGAACAGCAGCACGGGCCTCCGTAGAAATGTGCCGCTCATACAGAGTGTAGCCGCCGAATGCAATTCCGCCTAGAAGTGCCAGTCCGATCAGGATTGTTGCGAGTGTGCTTTTCATCTTGCCCTCCGTGTTTTCTGTGCTCGGCCTCCTGATCGAACCGCGCCCACCGCCTTCGCTTTTCCGTTCACTTCCCGGCACTCGCACTCCCCAGGCCGGGGCGTTCACTTGCTCGCTCCGTAGGCAAACATCACGATGACAAACACTACCGCGAGTGGGACAGCAGCGAGCGCGATGGCGAATTGCACCTTAAAACAGAACTTCGTCAACGACCAGAATGACACCGCGTCAATCCCGGTCGCTGTATTCGGTAGGATCGACTCAGTTTGTTCCAGACCTAGAGTGCTTGTACTCATATCAGTTGTCCTTGAGCAAGTTGCTCAACCAGCCGGGTGTCATACGAAATCAATTCCCTTTGAGTAATCCCAAGGCTTCTTCGGCTCCGACAACTCTTTCTCGGGTGTTTCTATCGCATCCAGCGCCCTAGCAATTTCCTTGAGCACATCCACGATTGCATTGACCGCGCTGTCTGTACCTGCTTCTTTTAGAGCCAGTTCGACAGTGTTGATCCTGCTTCGTACAGCGTCGCCGACTGACATAAAAAGATCCTCCAGCGATCACGATAAGGGAGCAGCGCTGAGCGGGACAAGGTTACGGTAGTCACTGGGCGCTTTTTCTTTGCATCTCGCATCGAGCAGCGCGAGTCTGCGAACATCTGCCTTATATGCGGCGGCTTGAAACCGAACCGCTCACCGACGGCAACAGAGTTCAAGCCCTCGGTAGAATGCGCGACACATTGCGGGGATTACCCAAGGTTCCCGGCAAATTGTGGGGCTAAGAGGTTTGTGCTTGCTAGCCAGTCTGTTTTCCGGCCTTGAGCGTCCGTTCCTAGAAAGTGCTCATCGAGGGATCCAACGGGCATTTCTCGCGGCAGGTCGCGGATGGGGTAGTCCCGCACTGTGCTGATGTGTTTCTGCCCGCAGTGTAGTGGGCTGGAAAGTCGCTCTAGTCAGCCTTTGCGCTCCATAGCGCTGAAGGACATTGCATCAAGGCAGCGCCCGCCGTACAATTCCGCTGTTCGATTTGAGGGCGTTGCAAACACCACAGGGTCGAGATAGACATGTCAACGGGAGCACCCAGAGCAATAACAGTTTCCGATTGCCTTCTCAGGCGCAAAGCCGTGGACAACGCAGTCGCGGATCTGCGTTTGGAGGGCCTGGCTCCCACTGCTGACGCGCAGCTATTCTTTGAACAGTTTGTCCAGGGCGATCTGACTGAAGAGCAGTTAGTCATTGCTGTCCTCGCTCGATGAGCGATCCCTATATCGATCCCGAATCTGAGATTCTGCGAAACAAGTCCGCTCTGGCCAATCAGGAAAGACTTCACCGCGCAGAAGCTAACGCAGTGTCAGCACGTTCACGTCTGCTTCAGCTTTACCAGGTGAGTAGGAGTAGGTCACGGAGCGCACCCAATGTGCTGCGCATACAAGGTCCACAAGCACATGCGTCCCAATTTTGTGGTTACTACTGCCTGTGAGCAGCACTTTCGCGAGAAGCGATGTTTCCTTGGACGGAAACGTTGGTTTGTGTGGCCTTAGAGGCTGGAATCTGAACACGGGGAATGACGGTATAATCGTGGCATGGCTGACCATGTGATCCACATCTCGGAAGCGGAAGCCGCCAATGACTTCGCTGGGCTGCTCGCGCGGGTGCGTGCGGGCGCGGAAATCGTGATCGAGAGTGGGAAGCTGCCGGTGGCGGTGATCCATGCACCAGTCCCGCCGCGCCGGTCCATCTCGGAGTGCATCGCGTTGCTACCCGAGGACTCGACGGCGACCATCGACCCTGACTTCGCTAGGGATGTGGAAGCGGCTGTCGAAAGTCATCGTGAGCCGCTCGAACCGCCCGCATGGGACTAATCCTCGATTCCAGTGTGCTGATCACAGCCGAGCGTCAGGGGCAAAACGCGCGGCAGATGCTTGCCGCAATCTCGGGCAAGGCTGGGAATACCGATATCGCCGTCTCCGTGGTTACTCTGATTGAGCTTGCAGTTCCCCAGTGGTTCGGGTTGGTATTCGATTCAGAACACAGTTAATCTATGTGTGTAGAGGCAAAAACACAATGACAATCCAGGTCGAACTCAACGCGGAAATAGAAGCGCAACTCGTCGCGGAAGCTCGCGTCCAAGGCATACCTTTGGAAAAAGTGGCGGAGCGTCTTTTGCAGGAAGCTCTGGCTTCTCGCTCTGTGCCTCAAGGGAATCTGACTTTGGAAGGGTTTCATGCCATGCTCAATGCGCTGTCAGCAGGTTCCGAGGAATTGCCGACTCTGCCGACCGAGAGCTTCACGCGCGAGAGTTTCTATGAGGATCGCGCCTAAATGGCAGGCACGCCATACCTGGTTGACAGCAATGTCCTTCTTCGCTGGGTAAAGCCGGATGATCGCGATTATCCCCTCGTGGTCTCCGCGATTGATGCCACTCTCCAGCGCGGGGCTGTGTTCTGCTACACGTCACAGAACGTTGCTGAATTCTGGAACACTTGTACTCGTCCGCTTGACCGCAATGGGTACGGGCTTTCTCCTCAGGAAGCCGATCGTCGGGCGCGGCTTTTTGAAGACAAGTTGCGACTGCTGCCGGACAGTTTGGCCGTACATCAAGAATGGCGCAAACTGCTTGTTTTGAGCAATGTCTCCGGGGTTCAGGTGCACGACGCGCGATTGGTGGCCGCAATGCGAGTACACGGCGTCGGCAGGATTCTGACGTTCAACGAAAAGGACTTTGCTCGTTACACAGATATCGAAGCCGTTAATCCTCGAACCATTTCAGCAAAGCATCCATGAGCATCGGCTAACGTGAATCTCGAATACGATATGTCGAAAAACAATGACTACTGCGGCAGCACCCAGAGCAATAACGGTCTCTGAAGGCCTTCTCCGGCGCAAGGCTGTCGAGAACGCTGTGGCAGACCTTCGTCTGGAAGGCCTCGCGCCGTCTGCTGATGCGCGGCTCCTCTTTGAACAGTTTGTCCGGGGCGAATTGACCGAAGAACACTTGGTCGATGCCGTCCTCGCTCAATAAGCGATCCCTACATCGATCCTCAATCCGGGATTCTGCGGAACAGATTCTGTTGTTCGTCGTACTCCCTCCTGATGTCCGTCAAGCGGAGGTAGAGTTCTTGCGACATGCTTCGGTGCGGCAAGCGACGGCGCGAGTTCGGGCTAGTGCTGAGGACGTCGAAATCTGCAATCACTTTGCAATCACTTAACGTGAACTACGGGTACTTCCATGTCCTTATAGCGCCGTCCGTGCTCTGTAAGTCCTTGTATTCACGTTTTCAGGTGGATTCGAATCCCATGCCAGCCAGCCCACTCTCGATGTCTAGTGATCAGCTTCGATTCTTCCTCGCGCACATGTACATTCTTGTTTTCGCAGTTGTATCCATCTGTCAAAATGCTCATATCCGCTCATAATCTGCCGTGACTGAGTTGAACTGGCGGTGTTTTTGAGAACCTGAATCATCCCGTCCGTGCTTCAGGTTCAATGATTTAACTGCAAGCGGTTGTTCTCATAACCCAAAGGTCGGTGGTTCAAATCCACCCCCCGCAACCAATTCCTGATTTGAGGGACTACCGGCGTAGTCCCGAATTCCAAAATCACTGTATCGTGGCTGTTTCGGGGCTCACATTCTTCAGGGAAACTTTCTTCGCCCTATCCTACAGTTGCTTTTTGATCGTGGGCGGCAAGACAAGATCTGCTAAGCGGCTATGTTCCCGCGGAGCCGTCAGGGCTGGCTAGGACGACGATGTATCCGTCGGGATCGCGGAGCCAACATTCCCAGTGATTCGGGCCGCCGTCACCCGAAGGCGGGTTCCGGTGCTTGGGCATGAGTACATCGGCTTTCATAGAATCTGCGCGAGCCATCGCAGGGTCGAAATCGTCAATCTCGAACCAGAGAAGCACCCCATTTCCATAGGGCTTGTCAGTCGGATTGCCGATTTTCCCATGGTGATGCTCGATGTCAAAGTGATGTAACTGCAGAACTAGTCTGCCGTTATTTAGCAATCTCTCGTACTCGGAGCCGCCGTGCGCACTTTGACAACCCAGCAACGCCTGATACCAAAGACTGCTCCGTTCCACGTCGGTCACCGCAATGAGTGGTTGAGGACGCATGCACAAGACCGATCTATCTTCTCTGTGAAGTTGGTCGACAATGATTATTGCTGAGAAGCAAGAATCCCGCCAGTGAATTGGGTCGTTGAAGCGATGGTTGGCGTAACATCCCCACAGCGCTGATCGACCGCTCCGCCCGATTCTCAATGCGCCTGTTGACGTCACTTGACATCAACTTGCAGCTGGCCCGTAATCAGAACCCTGAGTAGCGACCACGTCCGACCACTGCGGCGAAGAGCCATTAATCCCTACCTGTCAAAACTCCATGATCTAGGCGGGAGATACGCTCTCAGTGGCACTGGAAAAACTTGGCCGCTACTCTCTTTGCAAGAGTTTCTTTCCGGGGAGCCCTCATGGAGGGGGGATCACTGTCGGCGTCCTCACGGCCATCCGTTCGTGACTCTCTTCCTCCATCAACCACCGGCGCAATTGCAGAATGTCGTTGGCGCGAACGATACCGACGGGTTTAGAGCTTTTGTGGGATTCGACCACAACTACGTTTTCGACATTTTTCAGAAGCATTTCCCGGTTCACAAGGTCGACCAGTTCGCCCGGGTAGGAACGAACATAGTCCTGCCGGGCCAACTCTCGCATGGTGAAATGGTGGTCTTGCGTGTCGACCTTTAACAGGTCGTGGGGCTCGACGATGCCTAAAAGCGTTCCATCTTTTTCTACGACCGGCAGCAATTCCATGTTTTCGGGCGCGAACTTCGCCAGAATCGTGCGCAGTTCTACATCGGCCTGAATCGTAGAGAATTGCTTGCGCATGACCTCGTCAATCCGTGCTCGCATCAGCACAGGCACAGAGTAATCCTGGAGCACAATCAGCCCTCGTTTTACAAGCTTTCCGGTCATGATCGAATCCCGGCTGAATAGACGCACGAATCCGTCGGCGATCATGACGCAGACGATCAGTGGAAGCAGCGAATTTGGATTGTGGCTGAGTTCGAACAGGAACACGATACTGGTGAATGGAGCGCGCGCAATACCTCCAAACACCCCTGCCATCGCCACTAAGGCGTAAAACGCCGGGTTGCTAACCAGATGAGGAAAGAAATGCTGGCAGCCGATGGCGTAGGCCCCCCCAATGCCGCCTCCCACGATCAGGGAGGGAGCAAAGACGCCACCAGTCGTTCCTGAGCCGAGAGAAATGACCAGCGCCCAGAATTTGGCTATGGATACGCCCAGCAGGTTTGCCGGTGTCAACCGATTATTCAACATGTCCCGAATGGTGTCGTAACCGGTGCCGAAAACCTGCGGGTAGAAGTATCCAATAACGCCTAAGATGCCGGCGCCGATGGCTGGCGACCATATGAGCGCGCGCTTGAAGGGGAGATGATCGAAGAAATCTTCGATCCAGAAAAGGGCTCGGATCATGGCGATGCCGATAATACCCATCAGGATGCCCATTACGCCAAACAGCCACAGCTCATTCATACCGGTAAGCTTGTAGGCTGGCATGGGGAATAGCGGCGCCCACCCCACAAAATGGATACGAACTCCGGTAGCGACGGCGGCCGCCAGAGCGACTGGAATGAACGAGCGTGCTCGAAGCTCAAACAGCAGTAGTTCCACCGCCACCAGAACTCCGGCTAGCGGAGCTGTAAACGTCGCAGCCATTCCGGCCGCAGCCCCCGAGGCAAGCAAAACTCGCCGGTAATAAGGAGTGAGACCCACCGCTTGGCCAAAAAGCGATCCCACGGCAGCGCCCGTTTGAATGATGGGGCCTTCGGCCCCAAACGGTCCGCCGGTTCCGATAGCGAGAGCGGTCGCCAGCGGCTTCAAAAACGCCACCCGCAGCCTCATCCTGCTGTGGCTGAATAACACCGCCTCCATCGCCTCCGGGATGCCGTGGCCTTTGAGCGTGGGCTCCCAGTAGTGGACCATTAGCCCCACAATGAATCCCCCAACTGTGGGGACCGCTATTACCCAAAGACCCAAATGATTATGCGCAGGGCTGGTAATGGCGAACGAGAGTTTCCCGTAGAAGCACAAGTTCGTAAAGAAATAAATGAGTTCGAGCAGGCCTTCGGCAACGAGGCCGCCAATCAGTCCAATCAGCAGGGCATAACCGGAGATCTTAATGACCTCAGGCTCCAGAGCAATTCCGAAATTGCCCTTCCTGGGCAGCCTTGTTTGTGGTCCAGTCTCGTTTTCCGGCAGTGGTGAAGCGGCCATTCGACACCTCCTACGGCATCTCCAATCGGAACTACATCAGGTCAGCGGTTGCGCTGACGGGGAGAAGGCCGGAGACCGGAAGACCTCTCGGCGCTGGAGCTGTATCTCGAGGAATATCCGGGCAGCGCAATCAGACGGTTTCGTCCGCAGAGTCCAACACCTCCTCGTCGCCGCGGGTCTTCAAAGCTTCCAAGATATCCGTCTTGGTAACGATGCCTTCCAATGTTTTGCTCGCCGACATAACCAAAAGCATCGGTCGCGTTCGCTCGCTCAGCAGCAAGCGCAGGGCTTCCATGACGTCACAATCGGGAGATATCCGGATGATTCCGCGGTCGGTGATATCCGACACGGTGGTCATTGTCCATTTTTCCGCTTCGATTCGCGTAAGGGACCATGACGGAACTATTCCGAGGACTGTGCGACCCTCCATCACTGGGAAGCTTGTGTGACGATAGTGCGGTGATATGGCGTGAGCAAATTCCCGCAAGCTCAGTCTGGCCTGTACAGAAACCACTTGCCGTTGCATGATTTCACGAACCTCAATGCTCTTGAGTTCACGCACTCTCACACCTTCGTGCAAGCGCTGGTCCCCTGAAACGGAAGCGTCACCGGAAATCGCATAGGCGACGGCGGATCCGATCAGCGCCGGTATGATAAAAGCGTGACCGCCGGTGGCTTCTGCCACGAAGACGACGGCGGCAAGTGGGGTCTTATACCCGGCGGCAATGAACGAGGCCATGCCCACCGCCGCGTACAGCTCGGGGGAGGAACTGCGAACTACAAGCTGGCCAAAAGCAGTTCCAAAAGCTCCTCCGGTAAGGAACAGGGGCACGAACATGGCGCTTACTCCGCCCGAGGCCAGCGAGAATATGGTTGCTCCCAACTTGAGCACGCCGAAAGCGATGAGTTCCGATGCGGAATGTTGCGCGCCCAGAATTTCCCCGACGGCCTCGTAGTTCGGGCCCAGGGGCATCAACGATCCTTTGAAAACCAGAACAAAGAGCAGCCCGCACCCACCAGTCAGTACGCCTCCCACGAGGAGTTTCATACAGTGCGGCCAAGTCCGCTTCACTGCGAAGGCGCGGGCGCGGCGGAAGGTAATGGCAAACGTCATAGCTATGAGACCTATCGCCAGTCCAAGCAGCGCGCACCAGACGAGGTCCCTCCCGGTAAACGACACCGGGCTGGCAAAATCGAAAATAGGGGCGGCGCCAAGGAAAGAAGCGAGTGTTACATAGGAGACCACAGAGGCGATCAGAGAAGGCAGTAGTGCTTCATGTGCGAGATCGTCTCTGTATGGCATTTCGAGTGCAAAAACCAAGCCGGTCAAGGGCGCGCGGAACACGGCGGCCATCCCCGCCGCGGCACCGCTGATGAGCATGATGCGCCGATCGCGCGGCTCCAGATTGAAACGTCTCAGCTTGGCCCACAACCATGAACCAATTGCGCCCCCGCCATAGATACTGGGTCCTTCGAGAGCCGCGCTGCCTCCGAATCCGACGGTGGTGACCGCCGCGAGAAGCTTCGCAAAAAACGGCCGCATATCGACATCGCCTTGATGATAGTGGTAGGAACGAACAATCTCCTCCGTGGAATGTTCGTCGGGATCTGGCGTCAGAAACTGCATAATAAGCCCCGTGACCAAGAATCCCAGCCCTACTCCCGGTACAATAGCCCAGTGGTGGTGGAGATAGTAGCTGAGCACCCGGGGCCACAATTTTCCCAAAATAATGACGACGATGCCCGTGATTACGAGGCCGGTGGTCAAGCCGATCAGGGGCGCAATAATGAGCCACTTGCGCAGATCGCGCGCATACACCGCAGTGAGATCCTCATGGACAAGCGGCAGATACTTACGAAACGCAGGATGCCACAAGAACCGGTTAGCTCTGCGTCTTGGCTTTGTAGCATCAGTCTTCATGATTCGTGCTCCGTGGAGGACGGCTGCTGCAACTTCGGAGTTGGGAACCCTGCCCGCACGCGCTTCATCTCTTCCTTATGGAGCAGAGTCAGTCGGGATAGAATCTGCTTGCCGCGGGGTGTCAGGGAGACGATAACCAATCGCCGATCAGAGGTTGCGTTCCTTCGGCGCACCAGTCCGCTTTGCATTGCGCGCTCTACCAGCCCCACAACCGAGTTGTTCTTTTCTTGTAGAAATTCAGCCAGTTCCGAAATTGTACCGGCACCGGATTCCGTAAATCCGGCAATCCCGAGCATCAATTGATGCTGCTGCGGAGTCACGCCGCACTCTCGCGCTGCATTCTCACTAAAGCGGAGAAACCGGCGCAGGGTATAGCGAAACCGAGCAAGATCCTGAATTGTCTCCTTATCAACAAGCGGCGGCTTCATAGTTTGATAATTCCGACGGAAGTGGAATCGTGACGTATGAACAGTAGATCGCACTACGATCTAATATATATCCTGATACGATCTTTTTTCAAGGTGAACTGAAACTGGTGCATGGTCGAGAGTGTCCACCACTGCGTCACTCCTAGGTACGCTGAGGTCGACCTTCTTCTCAGCTCTGGCTGGTAGACGGACAGTTGACTTCTTAGCAGCTATGCCGCTTTCGAGAGTTAGCGGCTATCTCCTTTCGACGTATCGCACCCATATTAAATTTGAGGATTTCCGTCAAGGTGTGCTCGTTCCTCAAGCAATCGAAGGCTGGTCAGGCGATGTAAGGAAATCTTGAGCCTTCGACTTCGTTGCCAACCGCATCTAAGCATTTGTATAAAGATCATGATCCGAATCATTACTGTTGAACGGGAATATGGCTCGGGAGCGGCTGGGATCGCCGAAAAGCTTGCTGACCGACTAGGTTGGAAGCTTTGGGATCAACTGCTCACACGAGAGATCGCCCGGCTCGCGCACTGTGAGCAGTCCGCCATTGAGAAGCGTGAAGAGCGCCGGGACCCGCTCTACTACCGTTTGCTCAAGTCTTTCGCGCAAGGAAGCTACGAGGGCAGCAGTACCAGCGTGCCTGTGGATGCGCTAGACGCCGACGCTATTGTTCGGATCTCTCTGCGCGTAGTCGAACAAGCTGCGGCCTCGGGAAAGTGCGTAATTGTGGGAAGAGGATCGCAGCACTTCCTTCGCGCTCGTGCGGACACTTTGCGTTTCTTTCTGTACGCCTCTAGAGAGGAAAAAATCCGGCGCCTAGTTTCACAGGGCCATACCGAAGGCGATGCGGAAACGCTAGTGAATACGATTGACGGTGAGCGTGCTGCGTTCATCAAGCGGTACTTTCACGCCGAGTGGCCCAACCGTTCGATCTACCATGCCATGATCAATACTGACTCGGGAGACGAAACCGTGGTTCAGGCAATCTTGAGCTTCCTCCAACAACCCCATGAAGACCTTGAATCATTGCGATTGAGCGTGCGGTAATGCGGTGCATTGTTCCTTTCGCGACAGGTTTTTGGAGAAATTGGGTAGGAGAGAGGCTTTGGTCCTTCAAGTTTCTCCTTCCACTCCTCCTATGACGTCATGCCGACCCAGATGTACCGGCAATGAACCTTCCTTCTTGCTTTGCGCGATCCACATCGTCGTGCCCGACTTCCTCCTCGTACTCCAGTATTGAGTAATATATGGCCCGATCGAAGAACTGATTGAGCAACTGCTGTACCTCCAGCTCTCCAAAGAGTTCAAAGATGTTGTCGACAAAGGACTCTTGTTGCGGGAAATGGCACCTCCAATATCTATCGTAACACGATATATAGCGCCCGGAAAGGATGTAAGCCCTCTCAATGAGCGTCATCGCCTTGTACGTCAATCAAAAAAAGAGAAAGAGTTCAGGCGACCACTTCGCGTGCGCAACGGAATCCGACCACAATGCTGCGGACATTAGGCTTGAGGGAGTAACGAGAGGAGACACGCGCAGGCCCTCTGGCAATTCCACGCCAGGAGCCCCCGCGCGACACGCGATACTCTCCGCTTTCTGGACCCTTCGGGTCGGATTCGGGACTATGGCTGTAATAATCCTCCCCGTACCAATCCTGCACCCATTCCCAGAGGTTTCCCAACGTGTCATACAGTCCAAATCCGTTTGGCTTTTTCTCACCGACTGGATGGGTCGCACCGTCCGAGTTGTCATGGAACCATGCAACTTCAACTAACGGTCCATACCGGCGGGAAGCGTCTCCGCCGCGTGCCGCATATTCCCACTCCGCCTCTGTCGGGAGGCGATAGTGGTAGCCGTCCCGCTTACCATTGAGCACCTCACAAAAACGCTGCGCGGCATCCCAGCTCACACCCGCGACGGGCAGATTTGGACCTTTGGAATAACTCCGATTAGCCGCCGTTGCCGCCGCATACTGCTCCTGCGTCACCAGATATTTTCCTAACTCAAAGGCCCTTGCAATCGTCACTCGATGTGCTGGCTTTTCCTCCGCGTGACATTCTGCGTCTCCTGGGGAACACCCCATCATGAAGCTCCCCGTTGGAATCTTTACGAACTGCATAGGCTTGACCCCTTCTTGGCTGGTGGTCCACGCGCCAAATGTTAACTTCCCAGAGGCATTCGCACAAGCAGCGTTGGCGGTAACGGCCAGCATCTGAGGCACTGGCCCGCTGAGCGGTAGGCCTCGTCAAGGCCCGCGAGGCTGGCCAGTCTAAAGTCTGCGATTACACTGCCGCTATACGGATTCTTGTCGCTCAGCACCTTCGAGCTTCGACCTTCACGCCAAACACCCGTATCCAGGCGAAGATTCTGGCGGAAGACTCGTCGACATTGGCCGATCAAAAGTGAAAAATCAGATCGCTTGCGACCGTAATTTGATTCTGCCGCCGGCCGTTATCGTAAGCCTTCCGATCCCAGGCACGCTCGAAACGGAATTCCGGACGGATTTGGACCGTGGTTCCGATCCAATGGCACCACATGATCGTGTTTTCGGAGTAGCGTGTAGCGTAGCCGGTACGCTGACCTTTTTTATCGTCGAGAAAGTCGCTGCGAAAGGACATGAAATCGTGAAGTTGAAAGTTCCTTCTGCAGAAAATTGACTACCGCATATTCGGACGCGGTGCAGCGCTGTTCTCCCGGCAAGCAATACGCGGCGTTCGCGCCTTTCTCTGCGGGAATTGGGCCGCCTACGGCGGGCACGCCGAGCTCATACATGTACCAAGTTTCGGTGGCCATGTGTACGCTTTTTGAGAACTTGTGATACCAGGTGGCATCGTACTGCTGCAGGTTGTTGTAGGCGTACTTGCCGTCATTGATTCCGTTGGCGCAGGCGTATAGGTTATCGTTCACCGACTTGGTCGTATAGTCGAGGCAGGCAGTGCCGGAGGGCTTTGCATCGGGCGTCCATAAGGCCACATCGTGGCTTCCAGTAACGCCAAGTTGCAGAAGCCACTGGTCATTCAACTTCACGGTCGCGATCAGGCCGGTGTCGGTAAAAGGATCGATCGCGTAGAGCAAGGAGTGGCTGAAGATGTAATTGTTCGGCGCGAGTTGCGCCTCGATCCCGGGTATGGAGATGAAACGGCCGAGCCTAAGATTCATCCCCTGCGCCACCTGTGGAATGTAAACATCGATATATTCCAGCGTGGGATCGAATCCATATTCGCGGTGATCATTGACCCACGGCCCGCTCCAGTAGCCATTCCCCGTTGTAAAACGGTAGTCCGTGCCGTACAGAGCCGTGATGTGGTAGCCCCAGTCGATACGGTCGCGCTGCACCGAATCCGGCAGCCGCTCGGCGTAGAGAACAAGTTGATTGAGCTCGAAGCGATTGGAGTAGACGTCGTTCGCCTCGGGGGCATTCGTGTTGGATGAGGTGCTGAAGTTCAGGGTGGGATCGAGCCATCCGTAAACCTTCGTACGGGTGCGGGCTTGATTGATGGCCGTCATCAGCGGATAGCTGTTCGTGTCCGGCTCACCGATGATCGGCGAACCCCCATAGGACCAGTCTGAATTCGGAAAGGGTGGCGAGTCGAGCGGCGACGGGAGTCCCCGTCGGGGTGGCGTGGACGAGGAAGCGGCCGTCCGGGACCAGTCCTGCCGGTAAAAGTCAACCCAGCGGGCAAAGAAACCTCTCTTCTCGGAAGCAGTCTGGCTGGGGGCAGTGGGCGGAGCAGTATCTTTGTCCGGCTGTTGGGCCTGAGAGCAATTGCACGACAAGAATAGGAAGCATGTGAACGGGAGAGCGAAACGCAAGCGGCGCTGCAAACTATTCTTGGCGGCCATGAAGTGCGAGGCTGTCCAAGTCTACAGGGTCGATTGACGTTGTCGCTGCTTTTCGTTATCGCTTAGTGGGAGTTGTGGATTTCGGAGATAAACCGAGGCCCTTGGGGATGCGGAGAGAATCTCGCCGACACCAGGTTCTTACGAAGGCCGAGGACGGAGCACTGCCAGCACGGTCCGCAATTCCTTAATACGGCTGCGTCGGTTCCTAAATTCTTGCAACTCGGAGATCTCGCCCTGCAAAGCTTCAAACTGCTCTTGAGATAGCTCGAGTAATTCGTTGGCGACCCGATCAAGCCCGGGTCGCCTGGGCTGAGGTACAGAATTTCACTCACTTCCGACTTCCTAATTGACAATGCGGCCTAGGGTCGGATTCGTGTCGGTTGCGGTGCACCTCTTCCCGTACTGGGAAGCAAGGCGCATCTCAGTTGAACAATAAGTCTTCGATCTCCTCCAGTAAGAGAATGAGTTTTTCAGGATTCGTCTCGCGCTGCGCTCGTTTCTTCAGTTTTGGCCATCGTTGCGAAATGGGCAGTTCGAGCCATCGTTTGGTCGTTTCCATCCAAGTTATTGTCTCCTTATCTGATGTTGACCCCAAGCATCGTGGCGGAGATGTGTTGCTTCGGAGATGTGTTGCTTCATTGAGGTGAAGATATCGCCCGGGCCGCACATACGTCTGTGACATTCATCACAACTTTCGCGATTGTCCCTTGTGAAAATTGCGGCCTATTCCTAATACGGGCCGATGATTCCGGCGATGGCGCGGGAAGCGGGCGTGGGTGTCGCCTGCTCGACCGCGGCGACGTCCAGCACGTCCAGATATTTCAGGCCGGAGCCAGTATTAAATAGAACGACGGTATCGTCTGAGGTGAAGAAGTTGCTGGCTATGAGTTTCTGGTAGGCGACCAGGGAGGCGGCGCCTTCGGGCGCGGCAAAGATGCCTTCGACTTGCGCCCAGTGGCGGACAGCATCGAGAATTTCCGCGTCGGTGGCGGCGAGGGCGAGGCCTCCGCTTTTTTTCAGGATGTCGAGAATCAGATAATCGCCGTAGGGTTTGGGGACGCGCAGGCCGGAGGCCAGCGTGGATGCGTTCGGCCACATTTCCGCGGCGACTTTACCTTCATCCCATGCTTTAACGATTGGTGCGCATCCTGAAGATTGCACGCTTATCATATTGGGGCGCTCTGGACCAATAAATCCCAGTTGCTGCAGTTCATCGAAAGCCTTCCACATGCCGAGCAGGCCAACGCCTCCGCCGGTGGGATAGATGATGCCTTGGGGAAGTTTCCAGCCGAGTTGTTCGGCCACTTCGTAGCCCATGGTCTTCTTGCCCTCGACGCGGTAGGGCTCCTTAGTGGTGGAAACGTCGAACCACCCGTCGTTTTTCCAAGAAGGGGAATCCTTTAGCTCGGCAACTTTGCGGGCGCAGTCGGAGATCAGGCCATCGACCAGCGTGACATGCGCACCGTAATAATCGCACTCAATGCGGTTGGCCATGGGAACGTCTTTGGGCATGAAGATATGGGCTTCCATTCCATCACCAGCGGCAGCTGCGTAAGCAGCGAGGGCTCCGGCGGCATTTCCGGCGGAAGGGATGGCCAGCTTCTTCAGACCGAAATGCCGTGCCATGGTGACGGCGGCGGAGAGTCCGCGAGCTTTGAACGAGCCGGTAGGATTCAAGCCTTCGTCTTTGATGAAGACGTTGGGATAGTTGCGGCTGCGGAGCATGGGGGTGAAGCCTTCGCCGAGCGTGACGGGCTTAACTTCGGGAAGGGCGGCATCGTAGCGCCACATAGTGGGAGCCAGGGGCAGCAACGATGCGGGCGAGAAGGTTTTTTTGATCGCGGCTAGATCGTAGCGGGCGTAGAGGATTCCGCCATCTTTTGGGCAAACGGTTTGAGGGCGGTCGGCCGGATAATGTTCGCCGCAGCGCGTGCATTCGAGATGAGTGGGGCGGGACACGGAGAGAGTTTATCAGGCGTGAGGCAACGGTGATTCACACTTCGAGCGGTCGCGAGCGGCTCCTACGGAATGCCAGGGCGGACTGGGGTGAAGATAACTGCCACATCGTCGCCATAGATCAGTTGCCAAGTGGCAGTCTCAGCGAGGATGTTGGCCAGGGCGGAATCTTTAGGAACGACGATCGAATTGACCTCGTGCTGGTGCAGAAAATCCTCCCACCCTGGCTCTACGTGGACCATCTTTAAATAGGATTTGAGGAACGTTTCGCCATAGAAATCGTGGCGGTCGTCGATCGCAACTCTTATCTGCGGATAAAGCCGGTAGATCAGATAGCCACCCCAGTAATCCGGGGCGAACACGGGACCACGTGCTTGATGCGATTCCAGGTAGTTGACGGCGCTTACTGGAAACCGCTTGCTATCGAAGTGAGCATCCATCAGGGGCGTGGCGCCAAGCTTGCCGCCGTGGAAGGTAATCCAGGAGACCAGCACGATGGCGGCGATGGACCAGAGGTGGCTGTGGAGACTTGATTCGATCGCTTGCATGCGCTGAAGGAAAAGCGAGGACGTGGATGATCTCGATGTGAGCCGGAGTCTCACAAATCGCTCGGCCAGCTTTTGACCCGCATTCGAGAGCCAAGGACCAACTACCAGAATCAACAGAAGCGACGAAACTGGGATATTTCGGGAGGCGTACAGGCCTGAGTAGGCGGCGAATAACACGACTAGTAGTTCGCTGGCTCGGAGTGGGGAGGCGTTCCATTCCTTGATTGCCAGGGCAGCCAAGGTAAGCAGCAATAAGGCCGCGAAACATTTCTGCGCCACACCATGAAAATTCGGAGATTGAAACTCGTCGATGTGATCCATCAGGAAACGATTTGAGAGATAGCGGAAGATGTGGACGTGCAGCTTCCAGCCGTAAGGATTCACGAATGTTGCCAGAGCGCTGACTACGCCGATGGAAGCCAGATTCCGGGCGCGCTTCCCCGCTCTTACTTTTTGCAGAGCCTCGTCGAACCGATCTTCCTTTAAGGTGAGCCATTGCCAGGCCGCGCTGAGCCAGTAGATGCCGAGCAGGACGAAGCCGAGCAGGAATCCGCCGTGGACATTGACCCAGACAAGCATCAGCAGAGGCAGCAGCGACAAGAAATTCCTGCGGTCGCGGCGAGGTACGAAGGTTCTTTCGGATGAATCCAGAATCCAGAACCACAGCACAGCGAATAGCCAGCTGACCACATGAGGGCGCGCGAAAAAATGAATCATGGACGCGGATACGGCCAGGAGCACGAGAGCGAGAGCCACGGGCAAGGATGTGCCTCGCCGCAAAAGCAAACGAAATGTCGATGAGAAAGTGACCGCAATGAGGCAGGCCCCGAAGAAGACTACGCCGTTCAGCCCCGCGATCTTATCGAGCCAGCCGACGATCGCGTCGTAGAGCCACTCCCAAGCGAACCAGGACTGGCCGGCCATGGTGGAAGAAAATGGATCGGCGTGTGGAATCGAATGAGTCGCCAGAATCAGCTGTCCGGTGCGAATATGCCAGCCGATTCCGGCGTCGCCCAGCAAGCGTACGGAGAGAGTGGTGAAAGCGAGCGACCCGAGCAGGGCGATGAAAATTAAATCTCCGATCGATGGAACGATCCACCGAGCGGACTTATCGACGAGCACCGGCCGAGGATTTTCCTTCTCATAACTTCTGGAGCCGATTGTCATCGCGCTGAATCTTATAGAGAGACACCATGAACGGCAAGACTACACATCGAGTGGTAATTGTGGGAGCCGGGTTCGGCGGCTTGAATGCAGCCCAGTCATTGGCTGGCGCGGACGTGAGGATCACGGTGATCGACCAGAAGAACCATTACACGTTCCAGCCGCTGCTTTATCAGGTAGCGACAGCGGGTTTGTCGCCGGGGGAAATTGCCGAGCCTATCCGGTCAATTCTGAGCCGGCACAAGAACGTCGAAGTGCTGATGGCCGAGGTGACGGGCTTCGACCTGGAACGGCGCTTGGTAAAGACAGCCGACGAGGAAGTTCCGTATGACTCCTTGATCGTTGCCGCTGGAGCGAGCCATGCTTATTTCGGCCACGACGAGTGGGAGCCGATTGCTCCCGGACTCAAAACGATCGAGGACGCGCTCGAAATCCGGCGCCGGGTTCTGCTGGCCTTCGAGCTCGCAGAACGCCGCGCAGTCGCCGGCGAACCTGCCGAGCCTTTGCAATTCGTTGTGGTCGGAGCCGGACCGACTGGAGTGGAACTCGCGGGGACGCTCGCCGAAATTTGCCGTCATGCCCTGGCCAACGATTTCCGTTCCATTGATCCGCGGCAGACTCACATTCATCTTCTCGAAGGCGGCCCGCGCGTGCTTCCGTCCTATCCCGAAGATCTTTCGCAAAGCGCACTGGAACAACTGCAGCGTCTCGGCGTGGAGGTGCACACCTCGACCATGGTCACGAATGTCGAGCCCGGTCTCATCTCGATGGGTCAGACCCGGATGAAAGCAGATGTGATTGTATGGGCCGCGGGTGTGGCCGCTTCTTCACTGGGCAAAAAGTTGGGGACGCCGGTGGATCGGGCGGGGCGCGTTCTAGTGCAGCCTGATCTCAGCATTGCCGATCATCCGGAGGTTTTCGTTGTCGGAGATTTGGCTGCGCTCAAGGACGCGTCGGGCAAGATGTTGCCTGGCGTAGCGCCGGTGGCTATTTTGGAAGGGCGCTATGTCGCGAAGGTCATTCGGCGGGAAATTGAACATGGCACCACTTCGAATGGCAGAACTGCGGCGCGACCGCCGTTTCATTACTGGGATAAAGGCAGTTTGGCTACGATCGGCCGGGCCGCGGCGGTCGCGCAGTTCGGCAAGATTCATATCTCCGGATTCATAGCGTGGCTGGCTTGGCTCTTTATCCACATCTTCTTTTTGATCGGTCTGCAAAACCGCGTATTGGTTCTTATCCAGTGGGCGTGGTCATACTTCACGTATGAGCGAGGTGCTCGGCTGATCACCGGCAGCACAACGCTTCCCGGCTGGAATGGTCCATCTCCGGCACATGAGAACGCGCACGCAAGCGCACAAGAAATTCCTGCCGCAACCCGTAAATAGGAGTAAGAATATTCTTGAGGGCGAAAGCCGGCTCATGAAACGCGTTCCGATTTCCCGAATCCTTCTTGGCCTTATCGCTGCTCTTATTTTTTGTCCCGTCAGCTCTGCCGAAATCCTAAAGATCGTTGTCGATGACACCATTCAACCCATCACGCAGGAATATATTTCCCGAGCAATCGACGAAGCGCAGCGCCGTGGTGCTCAAGCTGTACTGATCGAACTCAATACGCCGGGCGGCCTCGTGGATTCCACGCGCAAGATCATTGAGAAAATCACCTCGTCGCAAGTTCCGGTAATTGTTTACGTCGCACCCAGCGGAAGTCGCGCGGGTTCCGCTGGAATCTTCATCCTGGAGGCAGCGGACATTGCAGCCATGGCGCCGGGAACAAACGCGGGCGCTGCACATCCCGTCCTGATTGGGCCGTTCGCACCCAAGCTAGACGACGAGATGAAGCGCAAAATTGAGAATGATACCGCGGCCCTGATGCGCTCGGTTGCTTCCAAACGTGGGCGCAATGTTGAAGCCGCGGAAAGTGCCGTGCTCGAATCCAAATCGTTCACTGAACAGGAGGCGCTTTCGCAGCACCTGATCGACTACGTGGCGTCCAGCGAAAAAGATCTGTTTGGGCAAATGCAAGGCAAGAGTTTTAAGCGCTTCAATGGACAAGAGGTGACGTTGAATCTCCCGGGGCAACCGATCGTGCCTTTCGAGATGACGTTGAAAGAGCGCATTCTCGGCTATTTGATGGATCCGAACGTTTCGTTCATCCTGCTGGCGATTGGGGCACTCGCCCTTTATGCGGAGTTCAATCATCCTGGAGCGGTAATTCCGGGAACGGTGGGCGTGGTCTTCATTTTGATCGCTGCCTTTGCCTTGAATCTGCTGCCCACGCGTTTCGCCGCGCTGGTGCTGATTCTGGGAGCGTTCGCGCTTTTTGCCGCCGAAGCCAAATTCGCGAGCCACGGAGTTCTGACGGCCGGCGGCATCGCACTGCTTACGTTAGGTGGGCTGCTGCTGGTGGATTCGCCGATCCCGGAAATGCGCGTACATCTTTTCACGGCGCTCGCTGTCAGCGTTCCCTTGGGTTTAATCACCGCGTTTTTGATGAGCATTGCGCTCAAGGCCAGGCGCAACAAGATGGTCTCAGGCGCGCAGGGATTGATTGGCGAGACGGGCGTGGCACAGACGGCGCTGGCTCCACGCGGCAAGATTTTCGTCCACGGCGAACTCTGGGACGCCGTATCATCTTCCGACGTGCCGATCGGCCAAACCGTGGTGGTACGCCGGGTCGACGGACTACTGCTGGAAGTGGATCCGCTAGTGGCTTCCCGTCCAGTGCCCGCGATTTGCTGATTCGTCTACGCACCAGCGCAAGCAACTGCCGGCCTTCGAATTCCGCGCTCATACCTACTGCCTGCGTTACAATCCGCGATAGGAACACTGTCCGCTCCAGAAGTGGAGGCAAGAAATGGAAGTTTTTGGGCTCGGCTTTTTTGGCATTGCCGCCATCGTCGTTGTTCTATACGCGTTAAGTTCGATCAAGATTCTGGCCGAATACGAGCGCGGAGTGATCTTTCGGCTTGGCCGGCTTTTACCCGCGGCCAAAGGGCCGGGCGTGATTCTGGTTTTCAGCCCCATCGACCGCATGGTGCGGGTCTCACTTCGCCAGGAAGCGTTGGAGGTACCGCCGCAAGACATCATCACTCGGGACAACGTCACCCTCAAGGTAAATGCCGTCATTTTTCTGCGCGTGATTGATCCGAGCAAAGCGGTGGTGGAAGTTTCCAACTATGTGTATCAGACCTCGCAATTTGCGCAGACCACGCTGCGGTCGGTGCTGGGCGAGCAGGAACTCGACGAATTGCTGGCTCACCGCGAAAAGATCAACCTGCGGCTGCAGAGCATCCTTGACCAGCACACCTCGCCGTGGGGAGTGAAGGTGACGAATGTCGAAGTAAAACAGGTCGACATGCCGGAATCCATGTTGCGCGCCATGGCCAAGCAGGCCGAGGCGGAGCGCGAAAAACGATCGAAGATCATTCATGCCGAGGGTGAGTATTCGGCGGCGCAACGGCTGGTGGACGCGGCGCACTTGCTGGCCACGGAGCCGGTGAGCGTTCAACTGCGCTACCTGCAAACGTTGACGGAAATCGGCGTGGAGAAAAATACGACCGTCATCTTCCCGGTGCCCGTGGATTTCTTTTCGGGCTTGCAGAAGATGGTAGGTAAAGCGGGCGACGACGCGGCGCCAGTGCCGAAGTCCGCATAGTTTTCGACTCGGTGGCTGAATGTCGTCTGATCCGGTCGCTGGCAGTGCTCGGATCAAATTTAAGGGAAGTCTATGGCTTCATCACAGGACACGGAAATCACATTGGGGACGGGTAAGCTGTTGGGGGTTTTCTTCAGCCTGGTAGCAATCTGCGCCGCATTCTTCGCGCTGGGCTACACACTGGGACGCAGATCAGACTCCGGCCTGTCGGGCGCTCTGAACCTGGCTTCGCTACCTGCTACCAGCGGCGCAAAGCCCGCAAGCTCGGGCGCAGCCGCATCCGCGCCCATGACTTTTTATAAGGCGGTGGAGCAGCAGAACGCAAATCCTCAGCTGACGCCAGCGGCCGCCGTTGCGGGAAATACCGATGCGGCCTCACCCGCATCCGGCCAGGCCACGCCGCCAGCGCCTGGCGCATCGTCAGCGGGCGAGCAACCGCAGGCGCAGGCCGCCAATCCACCCGATCCCATGGCCGCGATTCCAACCACGGGTTACTACGTGCAGGTGGCTGCCGTCACCAAGCAGGAGGACGCGGACGCCCTGGTAGATGCTCTTAAGAAAAAACAATATCCCGCCTTTGTGGCGAACAACGCGGTCGACAAGCTGTTTCGCGTGCAGGTGGGACCCTATGGTGATATCAAAGAAGCGGAAGCTATGCGTTCGCGGCTGATCAACGACGGATATAACCCGATCCTGAAAAAGTAATCCCCTATGAAGCGTGACCGGCTGTTGAACCGCCGCGTGGTTTTCAAGCTGCACGGCATGGAACCACTCGATGCCACCATTCTCAAGCAGGACGAAACGGGGTATTGGATTCGCGGTGGAACCCTGGCTGGTCAGCTGGATCAGTCCAATTGCTCCCTGCCGGAGAATGATGTGCGCTATCTGGAGTTTAGCCGCATTGAGTGGTTGCGCGCCCCGAGAGAACGCTCCTGATCATTCCCGTTATTCGTGCAACCGGGTATATTGACGACCGTCAATTTAGAAGATCATAGTAGCTTATCTTATGACGACTACGATGACTTCGCTCGACAGCGCACTTCACGCCATTGCCGATCCCACGCGGCGGCGTATTCTTGCCGCTCTGAAGCAACACGGTGCCGCGGGCAAGAACAATGGCCTGTGTGCCGGCGACATTGAGGAACACGTACATCTTTCGCAGCCAACCGTCTCGCATCACATGGCAATTCTGACTAAGGCGGGTTTGGTGGAGGCGGCGAAACAGGGGCAATGGCGCTGGTACCGGCGCAATGAAAAGTCTCTTAGACGTTTAGTGAAGAGTTTGCGCTCGCAGTTGTGATACAGCCAGGTCTCTAGCTTGCCGAAGCGGCGGCGGCTTGCGCTTTTTGCAACAGCCTTCGGGCTTGAGAAATCAGGTCGGCGACTTCAAAGGGTTTCACGAGATACGGGATTTGATTCTCCTGCAGGAATTGACGCTCATCGCTCTGTTCAACGTTGGAGAAGGTAAATAGTGTGTGATGTTCCATGCCCGGGCAATTCTCTTTGAGCCATGCGTAGGCCTCTTTTGCGTTCCAATCGCCGGGCATCTTGCCATTGATGATTACAGCATCGAAGGGTTCGGAAAGCAGACGGGTCTTAACGTCTTCGCTCTTGGACGCGGTCACCACATTGGCTCCGGCGCCGGTGAGCACATCGCGCTCAAACTCCAGCACCGCTTCCTCTTCCTCGACCAGAAGAACGCGGCCCTGGATGGCACCTTCACGCTTTGGCGGAGCAACCGGGACGACTTCCTGCACAGCCCCCTCAGGCACCGCGATCGGCAGCCGCACTTCAATCACTGCGCCACCTTCCGAGGCATTGTGCGCCGTGATATCGCCGCCGTGTTCTTTCACAATTCCATAGCAGATGCTCAGGCCAAGCCCGGTTCCCTTGCCCACATTCTTGGTGGTATAAAACGGATCGAAAATTCTCTTGGGATCCTTGATTCCGGGACCGTCATCGGCAAATTGTGTGGCTACGAAGCGACTGTCGCAAGAGACCCGAATCCTCAACTTCCCTGAGCGACCCGTTTCCAGAACCGCATCGACGGCGTTGTTGATGATGTTAAGAAAAACTTGCTCAATCTGATGGGGATCGGCGACCACCATCGCGGGGTCTGGTCCCAAGTCCTTTTCCACCGCGATGTGGTTGACCTTGAGGTCGTAGTCGCGCAACGCCAAGGTTTCTTCCAGCACCTTCCTTACATCGACCTCGGCGCGCTCCGGTTTGCGTTGACGCGCGAAGGAAAGGAGATTCTGTACGACGCGGTGGGTACGCTGCGCCTGTTTGAACATCTTGCCTACATAGTCCTGCGCACGGTCGTTCAAGCCTTCGCTTTCGAGCAGTTGCGCGTAGCCGAGAATTGCGGTCAAGGGATTATTCAGTTCGTGAGCTACGCCGGCGATCAATTGGCCTACGGCTGACATCTTCTCGCTCTGCAAAAGCTGTTCCTGGGTGCGCCGCAGATCTTCATAAGCCTTGCAAGTCTCTTCGTACAAGCGAACCTTTTCGATGGTGGTGGCCAACTGGCGGCTGATCGCGACCAGCAAGTTTTCTTCCCCGCTGGAATACTCATACTCGACGTGGCTGCGAAGCCCCATCATTCCGATTGGACTGTCCTTACCCCAGAACAGCACCCAGATCCAAGCCCCGTCGCTGCTGGAACGGATGAAATCTGCTACCGATCCGGTGAGATGAGGAAGATATTCCGCAGTGATGACTTCGGCGCGTGACCGCATGACTAGATCGCCAAAGCCATCGGCAAAACTGATTTCTGCCGGGCGCGATTTGTCGCGGCTGCGCGGTCCCCAGGCAGCGCGGCGCCGGTAGGTCGGCGCGTCGGAATCGGAAAGATATACGGCTCCACTCTCCGCGCCGAAGAGCGATACCACCTGCCGCAAGGTCAGGTTTAGGATTTCATCCAGATCAAAGGACTGCGTGGCCACCACAGCCATCGCGTTCAGGGCGTTGAGCTCACGGTTGCGGCGCCGCATTTCGTCTTCGGCGCGGCGCTTCTCGGTAACATCCAGAACAAAACCTTGATAGCGTTCGATATTTCCCGCCGCATCCCGCGTGGCAAAGCTGCTTTCCGAGGCCAGCAGCAGGGTTCCGTTTTGCCGCCGCATGGTGACATCGAAGTTGCGGACATAATTCTGATGATCGATTGCCTTATGGAAAGCCTCCCGCTGCACAGCATCCACGCGGACGTCTTCGTTCAAGTTCAGAGCGAGCAAGTCTTCCCGTCGCGAGTAGGCAAGCATGTGGACAAAGGCATCGTTGCAATCGAGCAAGCGACCGCCAGGCGTCGCCACGTAAACACCCTCCTGCACCTGGTCGAACAACAGGCGGTATTTTTCTTCCGCCGAACGCCGTTCGGTTATGTCGCGGACGATGTGGATTGTCCCTTTCTGGCTGCTGCCCTGTTCGCTATAAGACGAACTGGAAACCAGCGAGAAACCGCCAAAGCAAGGGTCTGCGCCTTCGGTAATTTCTCCGTCACCGCGGGCACAGTAGGGGCATCCGGCCCACTCGCCTAAAGCGTGCGGCAAAACCGATTCACAACTGCTGCCGATCACATCGGAGGACGATTGTTCCAGCTGCTCCAGCAGGATCTGGTTGGCTTTGATGATGCGGAAATCGGCATCGTGCGCCAGAATGATGTCGTGAACCGAATCAAACGTATTTCTCCATTGCCGCTGCGAGCGTAATACTTGCTCCAGCAAACGGAAGTTCTCCACGGCGATTCCCAGCTGGCGTGCGCAGGTTTCGAGGAAATCCAGTTCCCCCGCGGTCAGTTTTCTTTCTGGCGCGCTGCCGAGAATCAACAATCCGATTGGCGCTTTCTTTCCAAGCACGGGCACGATCAGCAGATGGTGGACTTTCTCCAAGCTCAGCAAATATTCGTCTTCCGGGTGAGAGTCGCCTTTTCCGATCTCCTCTGGCTTGCCACGTTCCAGAATCTCCGATATAGCGGGGGTCATCTCGGCCGTTCCTGCCTCCCGCAGGAAATCCGGCGAAACACCGACGGCATGAGTGGCAACGAGATGCCCACTTTCAATCAGCCGGAACCACGCAGCCTTTGCCTGGGTCAGGCGCCGCAGCTCTTCGAGAGCCTTGTCCATCATGCCGCCCTGCTGCTGCGCAAGGATGATGCTCTCCGTCAGAGCTCGTAGAACACTTAATCGCTGGTTGCGCGCGCGGGCTTCCTGAAAGACGACTAAAAAGATTGTTACTCCCAGAGCGATGTCCACGGCAACGGAGACCCCAGCCGGGATCTGTTCCGTGAAAGGGGGCCAATTCAGATGCTGTGCCAGGAGAAACGCGGCGAGCATCCAGGGCGCGATCTCGCGACGGCCGCGGCGGGCTCGTAGCAACGCGATTGCAGCCGTCAGAAGAATGATTCGATAAGAGACTTCGAGAGCCACCCGTAGAGGCAATACATCCGGCCAAAAAAGAACGCGGGCGACGGCAAAGCCCGCAGTAGCGAGCGTGATTGCAGCCAGCGGCGCCAGGAGATTTCTCTCGCGGATGTATACGAAAACTGCCCCGGCAAATAATCCAATTGCAACCACGAAGGCTGCTTGCTCCACCGCCGGAACAAATCGTGCGGGAATTCGCATCCCTGCGCCATGGATTGCGAACAGACGCGAACTGACCAACAAAGTCCAGGCTGCTGTCCATACCGCCAGATAGCGCTCCCGGAAAATCGACAGGACAAGCAATGAGGCCGCCAGGATAATAAGCAGAGCACACTCCCCAGGCTTCAGCCTGGCGAGGGCTGGCTGTGCCACGCTATTCCAGATGGACCCAAGGGAAGCGATCATCTTTGTCGATCAGGTGAACGAGTTCAGGCGCGCCTTCCAGACGAGACACTGCCTGGCTTCTGAATATCACGCCAGCGACTGATCTCGATGGTCTTTCCGGACCTGGATGGTTACTTTCGGCATCTCACGTCTAGCGTAAAATCGCCGATAGTATCTTGAGACACACCCATGCCTGACCGCATTCTCGTGGTAGACGATGAAGAGGCAATCCGCGAGATCGTCTGCGCCATCCTGGTGGCAGCGGGTTACACCTGCAAACAGGCGGGTTCTGGGATTGAAGCGCTGGCTCTGCTGGATTCCGGCGACGAATTTGAACTGATGCTCTCCGACCTGATGATGGCCGATTTGGATGGCATTGGGTTACTGGAGCGTACCAAGGAAAGGTTCCCGGACATGCCTGTGGTGATGGTTACCGCAGTGCATGATATTTCCGTCGCCCTGGCCGCCATTCGCAACGGCGCCTACGACTATTTGCTGAAACCATTCGAACGCGAACAACTGATCAATGCGGTAGGGCGGGCACTGGAAAATCGCCGCCTGAAGGTGGAAAACCGCAACTATCAGACGAATCTGGAATCTTTGGTGGAAGCGCGTACCAACCAACTGCAGGAGGCCCTGCGGAACCTGGAGCGCTCTTACGACATCACGTTGGAGGCTTTGGGGGATGCGCTCGACTTCAAAGATGCCGAGACCCAATGGCACTCCCGGCGCGTGACCGCCTTCACCATGGCGATCGCGAAAGAGATGGGGGTGCCGAAGGAGCAGATCGACGTGATCGCTCGCGGGGCGTTCCTGCACGACATCGGCAAAATGGCCATCCCCGATAATATTCTGCTCAAGCCCGGGAAGCTGAACGACGAGGAAAAAGAGATCATGCGCGAGCATTGTTATCACGGCTACCAGATGCTCAAGAAAATCCCGTTCCTCGCCGAAGCTTGCGAAATTGTTTACGCTCACCAGGAACACTTTGACGGTTCCGGATATCCGCGCGGCTTGAAAGGCGACGAGATCCCGCTGGGGGCGCGCATTTTCTCCGTTGCCGACACTCTTGATGCCATCATCTCTGACCGACCTTATCGTAAGGCCAGATCGCTCGCCGATGCCCGCAAGGAGATCCAGGCTTGGTCCGGGCGCCAGTTTGATCCTGAGGTGGTTAAAATCTTTCTGGCGATGCCCGACGACATCTTTGAATACGTCCGCCGCGAGATCAACTCCCAGACCCCATTTGTCTACTCCGCCACCGCCAAAGGTGCGTCCTAGGCTGCTCCGCGCGGCATGGGACTCGAAACCTGTTCTCGTGCAATCGCAAGCTTTTCCCGCGTTCTTATGAATGGCGAATGGCAGCACGGTTGCTGTGGGCTTCGGCGCCATAGAATGAGAAGACCTTCCAAACTCAGCCATCTCGGAGGATTTCATGAAATCAGCAGCGTGCGCTTTCACGTTCATACTTCTGGCCGCCGTATCGTTCGCGCAGGAACATCCGACCCTGAGCGCGCTGCCGAACTCAGTGTACGTAGGTGCGGATGGAAAATTTGAAGCGGCACCCGATACGGCGGTGATCCAATTCAACATCTCCGTGCAGGAGGACACGTCGCAGGCCGCATATCAACACGCTTCGAAAGACGCCGAGCAGGTTCGCCAGGTTTTGCACGCCAACGGTATCGAAGCGAAAGCCGCCAACATCGGGTTCTTCTCGGTTCAGCCAGTCTATGAGTGGAAACCGAAGCAGAAAGTAATTGGATACCGCGTTACCACGGACGTCACGCTTAAGCTAAAGGATTTCTCGACGATTGGACCGATCACGGAGCAGCTTGCCGAGGCGAATGTTAGCGAACGGCAGACGCTGAATTACACGCTGGAGAATATTGACGAGGCCAAGAACAAAGCGGTGGAAGACGCGTACCGTCGAGCCCGAAGCTCGGCCGAGACCATTGCCCGCGCCAGCGGACGCAATCTGGGAGAACTCTCCTACGCCTCCGTAGACACCTTCGAGAACCAACGCATACCGGTACAGCACATGGCGCGCGCGATGAGCGCCATGGCTGGCGCCGCGGCACCGCCGCCTCCGACGGAGGAGTTCACGCCGCAAAACGTGACCGTGACGGCGCACGTGAATGCGCTTTTCAATTTGAAGTAAAGATGGTCGAACTTTTTGGACCTTCGGCGCGAGAGGGCTAGGGCGTGGCTTTCGCGACCGCGATGCGGCTTGCGTCGACCGTGATTGGACGCTGGATCTCCATCTCGATGGACGTTCCCACGTCCAGTTTCACATCGGGGCCGCGCTTGAGCAGCGCCCACCCGATGCCGGCGGCAGCGCCGATTCCGGCTCCTACGCGGGCTCCATTGAGTCCTCCAGTGGCTAGCCCGCCTGCCGTTGCACCGCCGAGGGTTCCGTACACACCGTTTTTGGCCGCATCCTCAACTTTCTTTCCAGTGTCGCTGTCCTGCTGGATCGTCCCTTCGGAGTCCTTTACCGATTTGTTATCTGCCCCCGGAGTATTCTGGACCGATCCTGGCAGCATTACGGTGTATCCACTGGGGTAAATGATTGATGTGAAGTGCATCAGAATTTCCGACCGTCCCTTCCCGTGCCCGGCACGCTCCACGTGTGCAATTTTGCCTTGGACATACGAACCGGCGGGAACAATCACGTGGTTGTCGACGACGTATGGGAATACCGTTTCAGCGTAAACCGCATCCCCCTCGCGCGCATTCTTGGTAGAGATCGCTTGCTTCAGTGACAGAGGAATCCTGGTTCCAGCGGGGATGGTAACCACATTCGGATCAGGGGACGGCGCGGGTGCGGAATTTGTAGTGGGAATTTTCGGCGCGGGTGATTCTGGAGGCTGAGTTGCCGGCGGCGCGGCTTGCTGTGCAAATGACATTCCAACGATCAACAAAAACGTCGAAAGAAAGCGCATCGCTACCTCCAATGAACCGAACGGTTTCTTGGCTCGTTGGGGCCAAGAATATCACGCGATAGCGCTTAAGATGCGAGTTCGCCACTCTGAGGGTGCCTGGGGTTGTCGCGCGCTTTTGAGAAATTCCGGTCCTCGACCGTACTAATAAATTAGATACTTTTTCCTCGTCGCCTCAAATTTCTGCAAACCGTCCTGCCAATCCTGCGCAATCCTCCGCGGGTCCTCGCCTGCTACTAGAGCATCGTAAACAGCCTGGTTGGCCAACAACTCCATCATGCGTTCCATCTTGTAATCCGTGGGATACAGCTTCTTTAGCGCCGCCGCTACTTCGATTCCTAACTCCGGCGCTTCCAGCGCGTTTCGGTCGGTCAAGATCAAGTTCACGCCTTCACACTTCTGCCGTGCGTAATTGCTTGCTATCGGGGTAAATGTCACCGGGACAAATCTGACGCCAGCAATCTCGCGAGCATTCAAATACGCGGCCAGTTCCCGGCTCTTGATCCAGGGCGCGCCGACCAGTTCGAAGGGACTGTCAGTGCCGCGTCCCACCGAAACATTCGTGCCTTCGATCAGAGCAACTCCGGGATAGAGCGTGGCCTCAGTCGGGCTGCGTAAATTAGGCGATGGATTCACCCACGCCAGCCCAGTGGAATCGAACCAGTCGCCTCGCTGCCAGCCTTCCATGGGCAGGATAGTCAGCCTGGCATTGAGGTTCCTCTCCGCATTGAACATCTTTGCCAACTCGCCCATGGTCATCGCGTGGCGCAATGGAACCGTCCAGTAATTGGTGAAACTCTCCCGTCCTGGATCTGATACCGGGCCCTGGACAAACGATCCCGTAATCGGATCAGGACGGTCCAATACGATCACCTCGACGTTTGTCCTTGCTGCCGCTTCCAGGAAATATCCCAGCGTGGTTTCGTACGTATAGAAGCGTACGCCAGCATCCTGGATGTCGATTACGACCGCATCGAGATTCCTCATCACATCGAGCGGCGGCCGCCGGTCCGAATCCTTCGCCCCGTAAACGCTATAAACCGGAATACCTGTCGCCGCATCTTTGGAGTTGTTGACGTCCGTGGTATCCAAAGTTCCAGTGACCCCGTGCTCCGGACTGAAAATCGCTTCCAGCGAAACGCCTTGGGCGTGGGCCAGCACATCAATGGTGCGGCGCCCGTCTGCGTCCACTCCGGTCTGATTGGTCAACAACCCGATCCGCTGGTTGCGCCCTGCCACCTGCAAGACATCGAATGCGTGCTCCTCCAGCACGTCAATTCCAGTCTTCACGCTGCCGTTGCGTGCGCTCATGCGCCGGGCTGCGCTCTGGGCTTCGTTGTATCCGGTGATGCTTTCCCAATGCAGCGCTTCTTTTTCGCTGGCGGTTAGGGGGAGAGCGGCACCTATGGCCGTCGCCACTTTGGAGCGCAGGGCAACGGCGCTTCCCTTCCCGCGGGGATGCACCGCGTTGGTCAGCAAAATGATGTACGTTTGGGTGGGGGGATCGATCCACAGCGAGGTTCCGGTGAACCCGGTGTGGCCGTAGCCTCCTATGGGCAACAAATCGCCACGATTGGAGGAGAACGGAGAATCGATATCCCAGCCGAAACCTCGCAATACGGGCGCGGATGGCGGCTGCTCCGGTTGTGTCATCTTCTTCACGGACTCAGCCGACAAAATAACTCCGCCCCCATCGAGAAGAGTCCGGGCGAATTTCGCTAAGTCATCCGCGGTTGAAAATAATCCTGCTTGCCCTGCGACGCCGCCCATCCGTCGCGCTGTGGGATCATGCACCACGCCTCGCAGCATGTGGTCATTCTCGTCATACTGCGTGGGCGCGATCTTCGCCCGCCAGGACACCGGAGGAAGAAATCTCGTATGCGCCATTTTCAGGGGCGCAAAGATGTGACGCGCACAATATTCATCCAGCGTCTCACCCGAAACACGCTCGACCAGAGCGCCGAGCACGATGAAATTGATATCGCTATAGGAAAACCGCGATCCCGGCGGGTCCTGTAGCATGGCCGCGAAGGCCATACGGTAAGCCGTTTCCTTGCCTGCCCATGGGGTCTTCAAATCCAGGTCCGGCGGCAAGCCCGAATAATGGGTAAGCAACTGCCGCACCGTGATGTCTTCTTTTCCATTCTCTGCAAATGCGGGTAGATACTTGGCCACCGGGTCGTTCAGCCGCACCTTACCCTGCTCGACCAACTGCATCACTGCTGGAGTAGTCGCAATTACCTTGGTCAGCGATGCCAGGTCAAAAATCGTATCCAGCGCCATCGGCTCGCGGTGCGGTTCCAGCGCCCGTTCTCCGTAAGCCTTGCGGTAGATCACTTGACCGTTGTGACCTACCAGCAAGACGGCCCCGGGAATTTGCCCTTCATGAATCGCCTGCTGAATCACCGCGTCCACCGCGCCCAGATGGACCGCGGTCGCGGGAGGCTTGGAATCTGCGCTGGCCCCCGCCGGGATACAGGTAATAACGAACGCAAGGGCGATCATCGCGACCATGCGCCAGCGCGCAAGCGAGTTTGACTGAAAAGGAAGGATGCTTTGACTCTACACAAGCCCGACGGCATGACTCAAGAAACTCAAGTAAGGGGGTGCCACTTATGCCATATCATGTAATTTCATGAAGAAGTTATTTTCAGGCGCTGCGGCTTGAACAGCGGATCTTCAGGGCAACGACGCGAGACTGTCGAGAACCACGACGGGAAATTGGTCTCCGCCTATTCGATTTTGGAAGGAGCGATTGCGCAGCATGCGTTCCCTGGCGCTTCCATCGCCATCACCCACCACGGGAAGATTGTCGCTCTCAAAGCTTTCGGACGTTTCACATACGAAGCTGGTGCACCCGCCATCAATCCCAGTACGCTTTTTGACCTTGCTTCTGTCACCAAAGTTGTTGCGACCACTCCAATGGCAATGCTTCTCTACGAGCGTGGCTTGCTCGATCTCGATTTTCCCGTCGGCGCCGTTGTCCCCGAATTCTTGCAGGCTGAACCAGATGCTCGCCGCCACGAAGTGACCCTCCGCATGCTGCTAGCGCATTCTTCGGGTTTGCCGGCCTATGAAAAACTATTCCTGAAAGCCCGCACTCGCAACGAATTGCTGCATGCGGCGTTCAGCACGCCGCTCCTGGCCGACCCCGGATCTTGTGCTGATTACAGCGACATTGGATTCATAATCCTAGGCATCGCGCTGGAACGGCTCGCGGATGAGTCGCTCGATCGCTTCTGCCAGTACGAGATTTTTGCTCCGCTGGGCATGGTCAATACAACTTTCAATCCGCCCAAAGAGATCCGGAGCCAGATTCCCCCCAGCGCTGACGATCGCAGCTTCCGCCATCGCGTCATCCAGGGAGAAGTGCAGGACGAGAATGCCAGCGTTCTCGGACGTGTCGCCGGGCACGCTGGGGTGTTTTCCACCGCGGAAGATCTTGCCAGATTCGCTGATGCCATGCTCAACGCTGGAGGTTCGATTCTGCGCCCCGAAACTATCGCCCTATTTACGCGGCGCGAACCCGCGCGCACGGGCACGTCACGGGCGCTGGGATGGGACACTCCTTCAGCGCCTTCGCAATCCGGAAAACATTTCCGCTCCTCTTCTTACGGCCACCTCGGATATACGGGGACTTCAATATGGATCGACCCAGAGCGTCAGCTCTCGATCACTTTGCTAACCAATCGCACATGGCCTGACTGCTCGAATCATGCGATCAAACAGGTTCGTCCCAGATTTCATGATGCAGTGATTGAAGGTTTAGAAAGATCTGAGTAGCGCCTGTGGAAGAGCGGCGGTTTTGGGGGCGCACGATGCGGTTAGAATGAAAACCGGCGTCATCACTGCTCGCAATGTGCTGTCGCAATCCTGAAAGGCTCCGCGCTTGAAACCAACCCGCAAGTCACAGTTCAATCTTCGCCGGCTTCGCACCGAACAATCCAACGATGCGGCTCGGGACCTGGACTGCAAATCGTCCCTCGACATCGCACGCTTGATCAATGCTGAAGACGCTACCGTGGCTGGAGCGGTAGAGCGCGTTTTGCCGCAAATCGCTCGGGCGACCGATTGGGTGGCTGCAGCTCTGCGCCACGGCGGACGACTGATCTATGTCGGGGCGGGAACCAGCGGCCGGATCGCCGCACTCGATGCCGCCGAGTGCCCTCCTACATTCAACACCGATCGCGTGCAGTTCATTATAGCCGGAGGGGCGAAAGCCTTAGCCACAGATTCCGAGATCAGCGAAGACGACGCCAAACAGGGCCGCGATGAAATGGCGCGCCGGAAGCCGGGGAAGCACGATGTTGTCCTTGGTATCGCCTCGAGCGGCCGGACTCCGTTCACACTCGCTGCCATTGAAACCGCACGTTATCGCGGGGCCCGGACCATTGCACTCACCTGCAATCCTAAGTCTCCGCTGGAACGGGCTGCACATTTTGCAATCGTGACTCAGGTTGGTGCTGAGGTCCTTGCCGGATCTTCCCGCATGAAAGCGGGCACCGCTCACAAGATGGTTCTCAACATGATTTCCACGGGGGCCATGAGCCGGCTAGGTTACGTGTATGGCAATCTGATGGTAAATGTCGTATCCAAAAACGAAAAGCTCACGCAGCGTGCGATCGCCATCCTCGAACGCGCTTCCGGAGCCGATCCCGCAGCCGTCCGAAGCGCACTCGAAGCTTCCGGCCATCGCACCCCTGTGGCGCTGGTGATGCTCGTTGCGGGGGTTTCCCGCGCTCAGGCCGTCGCGGCCTTGAAGAATTCCTCCGGGCATGTTCGTCACGCAATCGCACTGGCAGCCTCAAAGTAGGAGCACTCTCACTCATTTAAGGCTGCAGCCGATCTCTGCACCGCAGTGTATTGTTTGACCCTCCGGGCGCACTCATTTACCTTTGGAGTGCGGTTTCCACTTCGCGCTGCGAGGTCGTGGCGCGAGGCTTGCTCCCCTTCATGGACAAAAGACGCATCGTGGCCAGTGCGGTGGTGTTCCTGATCCTGGCTGCTCTGTTTTACCTGCAATATCGACATTGGCAAAGCTTTGACTGGGGTACGTTCTGGACCCAGACCGGGCGCATCAAGAAAATACACGTCTTGCATGCGATCGCATTAATCTACTTTGGATATTTCCTGCGGTCGGTGCGCTGGAAGATTTTTCTACGCCCGGTGCGTCCCAACGTGAAAATAATGGATCTGCTTTCTCCTACTCTGATCGGGTTTACCGGTCTGGCTCTCCTGGGGCGCGCAGGAGAATTCATTCGTCCTTATCTAATCGCGCGGCGGACGGATCTTCCCTTCTCGTCGCAGTTGGCGGCGTGGGCCGTGGAACGCATCTTCGATGTCGGAGCATTCACCGTGTTGATGGTGCTGGCTATTTTTCTGCCGAGCGCATTGCCCGCAATTCCTCATCCGGAGTACTACCAGAGATTTCGCGAAGGTGGTTTTTTGCTGATTGGAGTCGTGGCCGCACTTACCATTGGTGCCATTGTGATTCGCCGCAGTGGAGATGCGGTAGCACAGTGGGTAGAGGAAAGATTTGGGCATTTATCCGCCAATCTTGGCCACAAAATGGCCCAGAAAATCCGCGAGTTTGGCAGAGGACTGGATACGATCCATAGTCCCCTCTCCCTGCTTTGGCTCATAGTTGTTTCGGTCGGGATGTGGTACATCATCGCCTTGGCTTATCAGGAGGTAACGCATTCCTACGGGGTTGCGGCGCTGGAGATTCCGGTATCGCAACTCCTGATTCTGATGGGAGCCAGCATGCTCGGCTCGATGCTGCAGTTACCGGCAGTGGGCGGCGGTTCGCAGATGGCAACGATCGCAGCGTTATCGAGCGTTTTTGACGTGCCACCGGAGATGGCAGCGAGCTGCGGGATTCTGTTGTGGCTGGTCACGTTCGCCGCGGTGGTGCCGTTGGGATTGGCTCTGGCCCATTTCGAGCGGTTATCGCTGCGGAAGTTATCGGAGGAGAGCCACCGTAGCGAAGAGGCGGAATTCAGCGGTCCGCCAGCGTGAAACGATTACCCTGTTACAATTTCCTGTGCTAACCAACAGCCTTCAATTTCAGTTGCTCGATCGTGTGCGACCACCTTCAGCGCCATGAAATGTCCCTTTTGCGGATTTGCCAACGATAAAGTAGTGGACTCGCGCGAGAGTAAGGAAGCGGAGTCGATCCGGCGGCGCCGGGAGTGCCTGAAGTGTAGCAAGCGCTTCACTACCTATGAGCGCATTGACGAAATTCCTTACATGGTGGTGAAAAAGGATGGGCGCCGCGAGAAGTTCGACCGTCAGAAGGTTTTAAACGGATTATTACGCGCTTGCGAGAAGCGGCCAGTGCCGATCAGCAAGCTGGAGCAGATTGTGAATGAGGCGGAGTCTTTTGTGATCGAGTCGCAGGAACGCGAGCGCAAGACCAGCGAACTCGGCGAACTCATCATGAATCGTCTGCGCCGCTACGACAAAGTGGCTTATGTGCGCTTTGCCTCCGTTTATCTGGACTTTAAGGATGTGAAGGAATTCATGAACGAGCTGCGGGATTTGGTGAAAGCGAAGGAAGCGGGAGAGGCTCGAGTTAAGAAAAGTGGTCAGTGATCAGGGGCCGGTGATCAGGCGAGAAGTGAGTGCGTGCTCCTTCTGAACACTGAATACTGGTCACTGAGAAGGCAGTCAAATCATGAGTCATAAGGTAACGTTGATCCCCGGCGACGGAATTGGCCCGGAAGTTACGCAGGCGACGGTGCGAGTTCTGGAAGCGACCGGGGTGAAGTTTGAGTGGGAATCCTTCGCGGTTGGCGCCGACGCGTTTGAAAAGCACGGTGAGTATATCCCCAAAGAAGCGCTGGAATCGATCGAGCGCACATGTGTGGCTTTGAAGGGTCCGGTGACAACGCCGGTGGGCGGCGGTTTTTCCAGCATCAATGTGGCATTGCGGCAGAAATTCGAGCTGTATGCTAATTTTCGCCCGATCCGGAATCTGCCGCATATCCCGACGCGTTATCCCGATGTTGACCTCATCATCGTTCGCGAGAACACTGAGAGCCTGTATTCCGGTCTGGAGCATGAAGTCGTACCCGGCGTGGTGGAAAGTCTGAAAATCATCACGGAGAAAGCCTCGACCCGGATCGCGAAATTTGCCTTCGAATACGCTCGTAAGAATCAGCGCAAGAAAATCCATTCCATTCACAAAGCCAATATCATGAAGCTTTCAGATGGGTTGTTCCTGCGCTGCTGCCGTGGCGTGGCCAAGGAGTATCCCGAGATCACCTATGCCGAGCACATCGTGGATAACACTTGCATGCAGTTGGTCATGAATCCTTATCAGTACGACATGCTGGTGATGGAAAATTTGTACGGTGACATTATCTCGGACTTATGCGCGGCGTTTGTCGGCGGCCTGGGATTTGTACCCAGCGCGAATCTCGGTGACCACTGCGCAATCTTCGAAGCGGTTCATGGCTCCGCTCCGGACATTGCGGGGAAAAACCTGGCCAACCCCACGGCCTTGTTGCGCTCAGGCTTGCTCATGCTGCGGCACTTGGGTGAGTTCGATGCATCGATCGAGATTCGTAACGCACTGGAGAAGGTGTACCGGCATCCTGAGAAGCTGACCAAGGATATCGGCGGTCAGGCCGGAACGTCGCAGTTTGCCGATGCCGTGATCGAAGAAATGAACGCGGCGAAGGCAACGCCAGCCGGCGTTCGCTAGGAGTGTTTTTACTTTAGCTTGGGGCCTCGTTAACGAGGCGAAAGGGGCGCTTATGAAACAGAAGTTAGTCGGAAGTGTGGTGAGCGGTCTGCTGTTGATGTTTCTTCTCGCCGGCTCGGCGGCAGCGCAGGGCGGTCAATTAGTAGCAGCGGAGTATGGCGCGGGAGATCACCGCGTCGATGTAACTGCCCAGGTGCGGTCATTCATGCGCGATGGAATTCTTCAGTTCGACGTGAATGACCGCAATCTGGGTGTTGATCCCGCGCACAATCATGTCAAGGAACTTTTCATCCGAGTGCGGCATTGGGATGGAAGTATAGAAGAATTTCGCTTCCCGGAGTACGCCCACATCAATCTGGAACTCGATCCCGATGCCGGATACGCGTGGCACGATCGCGAACTGCACATCATGCGAGCTTACTACGGTGGCGCCGGTCATTTCGTAAATGTGACGGAACAGTTGCGCAGCTATAAGCATGGCGGCCAGCTTTTCGTGGTCGTGGATAACCGCAGCATGGGCGGCGATCCCGACCCGTCGATTCATAAGGTGCTACGCGTGCTCTACTTCGCTGGCGGGGAGCGGCATCAGATCGTAGTTCCGGAACACGGAGAATTGCGGTTGCCGTAAAGCCGAAACTGAGTTTCGATTTCGCATCGCAAAAGTTGTGCGGACGCGGGACCAACTTCCCGGGTCCGCATTTTTCTTTTTGCGTTGCGGACTTTCCCCTTGACGTTTTCGTTTTTACATCCATGCTGCAAATCGCCCATTGACTCTCATCTCAGATGAGAGTACATTGCCCACCGTCTGGGGAATCTGGGGGATGACGCGCACAACACGGCGTGTGGGGGTTGTTCTGTTTCAGCTTGGCGGGCCTGATACGCTGGCTGCGATAGAACCATTCCTTTTTAATCTTTTCTGCGACCCCGACATCATCGATTTCCCTTTCGCCCGCCTCGGTCGCAAGGCTCTGGCCAAACTGATTTCCGCGACGCGCGCCCGCAAAGTCCAGCATCACTACTCCACCATCGGTGGAGGCTCCCCCATCCGCCGCTTTACCGAGCAGCAGGCGCGCGCCCTCGAAGCAGAGTTGATCCGCCACGGACTCGATGCTCGTTGTTTTGTCGCCATGCGCTACTGGCACCCCTTTACCCGCGAGGCGATTGCGGAACTGCAGGCCGCGCAATGCGACGAGGTAGTTCTGCTGCCTCTATATCCGCAGTACTCCTCTACCACCACGGGCAGCAGCCTGAACGAATGGCGGCGGCTTTTCCAGGATGAGGTTCCGGTACACAACGTGGGACACTTCTATCGGCATCCGATGTATCTAGATGCGGTCGTGGAAAAGGTAGACGAGGCTTTGTCGCGTTTCGAGATCCCGACCCGGCCAGAGATTATCTTTAGCGCACATAGCATTCCTATGTCGATCGTAGCCAAGGGCGATCCCTACCAGCAGCACATTGAGGAAACGGTGCGCCTTTTGATGGCACGCGGGGCATGGTCGAATCGTCACCGTCTCTGCTACCAGAGCAAAGTGGGAGCCAGCAAGTGGCTGCAACCATCGCTGCACCGGACGTTGCGCGACCTGGGCTCCGACAAAATACGCGAAGTTTGCATCGTTCCCGTAGCTTTTGTTTCCGACCACGTTGAGACACTGGGCGAAATTAATCACGAAGGGCGAGAGGAGGCTTACCGGCTCGGTATTACGCAGTTCGAGATGACCTCCGGCTTGAATGATTCCCATAAATTTATCTCGGCGCTAGGGCAATTGGTGCAAGAAGCCCTGGGCAATGCAATTTGTTCCTACACTCCGATCCCCGCGACGGGCAGGCAGATGAAGGCGCCCGAGTTGGTGGCGGCGGCAGGAGATTAGCGCGTTTATAAAAGCAGGAGGGCGCCCGTGACGGTTCCCGGCAGCGAACATCCAAACTCGAGTCCGAATCCAGGTCCGGCGCAACCCGCACCGCGGAGCACGGTAGATGCGACAAAGTACGTCGGCACACCGGCGGTGGGAACCTCGAAGGCAGCCGCGGCCGGTGGACTTTCCTCTCCCGGACCGTCGAACACAGATATCGACCGCCGACGGCGCCGGCTGGTTTGGGTGGGCGTCACTGCATTCCTGACCGCGTGGTTCCTCGCGTTTTTTCGTTTTTTTCTTCCCCGTACCCTTTTTGAACCCAATACGGTTTTCAAGATCGGCTACCCCTCGGAGTTTGCACTTGGCGTTGATACAAAATTTCAGCAGAAATATCGCATCTGGGTTGATCGCACTCCGGATCGCGTGTTCGTGATTTACGCGCGCTGTACGCATCTGGGCTGCACACCGGACTGGAAGCCCAGCGAGAACAAGTTCAAGTGTCCCTGCCACGGAAGCGGTTACGACAGTGAAGGCATCAATTTCGAAGGCCCCGCGCCGCGTCCCATGGATCGCGCACATGTAGAGCTGGCGCCAGATGGGCAAATCATTGTTGACACATCGCGGCTGTATCAGTGGCCGAAAGGACAGCCATCGCACTTTAATGATCCCGGAGCATTCTTACCTGGTTAGCCCTTTAAGCCTGGTGGGACGGCGAGAAGTGGAGAACAGTTCGAGGCAATCATGGCTGACGAAAATAATCCGAACGGAAAGAACGGCAAAGTGGGGTTGGTCGACCGCGTCAAAGAAGATATTCAGGCGATGAAGATCGACATCCCGTCGAAGGCGAAAGAACAGATCGAGGGGCTGAAGGATCCGACCAAAACTCAAGTTTACACTTCGATCTTCCGCCACAAGCATGACGACACGCCGCGCAACCGGGCTCTGGGCGTGCTCTCCAACGTCTTTCTTCATCTTCATCCCGCCAAGATCAATCGCGATGCGGTGCGTTACAGCTACACCTGGGGCATGGGCGGGATCACCTTCTTTCTGTTCATCATCCTCACCTACACCGGCGTATTGCTGATGTTCTATTACCACCCGAGCAAAGTGCAGGCGTTTCGCGATGTGCTTTATCTCGAGCACGACGTGCCGTTCGGAAAGATTCTGCGCAACATGCACCGCTGGGCGGCTCACCTGATGGTGATCGCTGTGTGGTTGCACATGTTCCGCGTGTTCCTGACCGGGTCGTACAAGAAGCCGCGCGAGTTTAACTGGAATATCGGCGTGCTGCTACTGGTGTTTACCTTGTTGCTTTCGTTCACCGGATATCTCTTGCCCGACGATCAACTGGGATTCTGGGCCGTGACTGTGGGGACGAACATGGCGCGAGCCACTCCGCTGCTCGGTCATGAGGGCCCGTTCGGATCGATGCTCGGCATGACGCCTTACAACGATGTGCGCTTCGGTCTGCTCGGCGGCTCGATTGTGGATGCGAATGCTCTGCTGCGTTCTTATATCTGGCACTGCATTGGGATCCCGATTGTGGCTTCGATCCTGATGATTGTTCATTTCTGGCGCGTGCGGAAGGATGGCGGAATTTCTGGTCCAGCACCGGTGATGCTCGAAGCTGAGGCCGATAAGCCGCGCCGGGGGCCGAAAGCGGCGGGTGAGTAGCAATCCCGTGAAACAGCGAGTTCCTCACCGGGCTTTGCACCCGGTTCGGAATGACAGGAATTTTCGAAGTGGTTGACGAGAACTCTTATGGACTGGCGACAACTTTGGGAAATTTGCTCGGCTCCGGACAATGTGCCGATCGTAGGCCTGATTCCGTTACTGTGCTTCTATATTTATCTTGCATGGAAGCAGGCGCACGCCAACGATCAACTGATCGAGCAACTCGAAGGCGATGCCGTTCTCGCTAAAACCCATCACCGCAAAACCTGGCCGTTCAAGGCGGGCTGGCAGAAGGAAGTTCACGTCTGGCCGTTTCTACTGCGTATTGAATTTCTGGCCGCCATCATCGTCACCATCATTCTGATGGTGTGGTCGATCACGCTGAACGCGCCGCTCGAAGAGCCCGCCAATCCCAACCTGACAATGAATCCGGCCAAAGCCCCTTGGTACTTTCTTGGATTGCAGGAGATGCTCGTCTATTTCGATCCGTGGATCGCAGGCGTAGTTATGCCTACCATGATCATTATCGGTCTAATGGTGATTCCTTACATCGACACGAATCCGCTGGGCAGCGGCTATTACACGTGGAAACAGCGCAAGTTCTCCATCGGGACATTTCTATTCGGCTTCATCATTCTGTGGGTTTCGATGATCCTGATCGGAACCTTCATTCGAGGGCCCGGTTGGCAATGGTTCTGGCCGGGGCAGACCTGGGATCACAATCGGCTGATCTATGAAGTAAATCGGGATCTGCCGGATATTTTTGGCATTACTTCGAACCTGGGAAAAGGAATCTTTGGGGCGATTGTGGTCGGCAGCTATTACGTGCTGGGTGGATTCATCGTGTATTCGCTGTTCCGGCGATTCATGGCGAAAGACTTCAAGCGGATGAGCCTGCTGCAATTTGGCATCACGCAGTTTCTTTTGCTGACCATGGTGGCCTTGCCTTTGAAGATGGGGCTGCGGCTGCTGTGGCACATCAAGTATGTGTGGATCACGCCCTGGTTCAATATTTGAGAACCGGAAACGCAGAACGAATCGGGTTGCAGCTAAGAACAGCAGGTTCCTTGCTCTGCTCGCAATGACAAGCATTTTCCAGGTGAAGTGTTTTCGGACTAACAGACGTTTTTGGATGAAAGACATTTTCGGAGGAAGCGGTGCCTGAACAACCCAACCCCGAGCAGGACCCGATCACAAGCAAATCGTACGCCGCGTATTACCTGATCGCGACGGTGATTCTGATGGCGACGTTGTTTTGGGCCTTGTGGGACGAGGCGTGGGGCCAGCGTCCGTGGAAGGCGTTTCAGGAGCACTGGAAAGATCGCTATAGCGCGTTTCTGAATACGGCGCGCTCGAAATCGGTTACTTCGGAGAAAGACGTCGAGCTGAATCCGGATTATGCCGCATTGAAGCAGGCCTACGACAGGGCTCATGAGGAGACCAGGCCGCAATCGGAGGAAGTGCGGCGAAAGCTCGACGATACCAGCGCCCGTCTGCTGGCGGTACAGAGTGTGTTCACCGACCGGCGCGCTTACGTCAATGCCCTGACCTACGAGTACGAAACCAGCAACAGCGATTCGGCGAAAGCCAGCAAGCGGAAGGAGATCGACAAATATAAGAGCGAACAAGCAGCTGTCAAATTCCCCGACGGAACCAGGAAGCAATATACCTTCCCGCAGCTGGAGGAGACCTACAACGAAATCCGCGACGAGCGTACGAAGCTGAGCTTGCAACTTGGAGAGGTGTTGAAGCCGGTCACTGCGGCCCGGGCCAAGATGGATGAATACATCTCGGACCACATGGTCGATCTGACCCCACAGCAGATTGATGGGCTAAAGAAGAGGGCGACGGAGTGGGATCCGGCCATCGTGCAGATCAACGTGGCGGAAGCAAATATCGTAGACCGCTGCGAATCCTGCCACATGAACACGCGGGAGCCACTCAAAATCACTCCGGCGTCGATGACCGGAAAAGGAGAGAAGAAGCCGGACGAGTATGCTGAGGCTTTCGGAAGCCATCCTGAACCTGAGCTCCTCAGCATTCACGATCCGGAAAAGTTCGGTTGCTCACCGTGCCATCAGGGCAACGGCCGGGCCACTACGAGCGTGGAGAAGGCGCACGGAAACTACGAGCACTGGCTGTGGCCGCTGTTCCCCAAGGAAAATTCAGAAGCGGGTTGCCAGAACTGCCATGCCGCCGACATGGTGCTGGTGAGCGGTGATATGCAGTGGCAGACCATCAACGATGGGAAAGATCTCTTCCGGCAGCGTGGTTGCATGGGCTGCCACCGCTATGAAGGCTATGACAAGGAACCAGAAGACCTGAACTCGATCAGCCAGCAAATCAAGCAGATTGAGACGCAGAAGAAAGACAATCTGAAGCAGACTGGCTACCTGATGAAGCGGGCCGATGCCGCGGAGTCGAACGAAGAAGCCAATCGGCTGAATGGTGAAGCGGTTGACCTGCGAGTGGCAAACAGCAAGCTGGACGGACGTTTGCAGCAACTCGACTTTCAGTCCCACAGCCTGATGCAGGACATGAAGAAGGTCGGGCCCAATCTAAAGGATGTGCGGCTGAAGCTGAACAAGAACTGGATCCCGGTTTGGCTGAAGAAGCCGACAGACTTCCGACCAACCACGAAGATGCCGAACTTCCGCCTGAGCGATCATGAGATTCAGGCGATCTCGGCATATATCTGGCAGTCGGGATTGACTGATCCGCTGCCGAAGCACAAGCCTGGCAATGCCGAGCATGGAAAAGAATTATTCGAGGCCCGCGGATGTCTCGCTTGCCATTCCATTGGTGAAGGCGATCAGATGCACGGCGGAACGTTCGCCGCAAATCTCTCGCGGGTTGGAGAAAAGGCGAATTACGATTATCTGGTGCGCTGGATTCATAATGCGCGCGAGCGCACGCGTCCCTATTGTCCGTACGAAAAGAAGGATATCGGGCCGGAGGATTACGCCAAGAAGGGTCTGCCCTATCAGTTTGACCTTGATCACAGCCGGTGTCCGAATGATGGCCATGAACTGCAAGTCCAGAACATGACGGTAATGCCGAGTCTGCGGCTCTCACCGGAGGATGCGGAGGACATCGCTACCTATTTGATGACGCAGAAGAAGCGGGACCCATCGTCTTATGCAGAAGCCTCGTTCATGGACGACCCGAACCTCAAGGATGAGGGCAAGAAATGGGTGCGGCACTTTGGCTGCGCCGGTTGCCATGAGATTTCTGGCTTTGAGGACGAGGGCCGGATCGGCACCGAGCTTACCTTCGAAGGTAGTAAACCGATCGAGCGGCTCGATTTCGCTTTATTTACAACCGTTGCGCAACGCGGGGGCAAGGACGCTGAGCCGATCAAAGACAAAGAAGATCTCGCACGCTTGCCTGACGGTCCAGCGAAAGGGCCCTGGTACGACCACAAGGGATTCTTTGAACATAAGCTGGCGGAGCCCAATATTTATGATCAGGGCAAAGTCAAGAGCGAAACCGAAGCCCTGCGCATGCCCAACCTGCATCTCACCAAGGATCAGGTACTCGATCTCACGACCCTCCTGATGGGAAGCGAGGAAACTTCCCTGCCCGCGAGTTATCAGTACAAACCGGGGGACTCGAGGCACGACATTCAGGAAGGCTGGTGGATCGTAAAGAAATACAATTGCATGGGTTGCCACCAGTTCATCCCTGGGCAGCGAACCATTCTGATGGGATTGCCGCAGTATCAGGATGCGCAGGAGCAATTGCCTCCGAAGCTTTTGACCGAAGGCGCGCGCGTGGATCCTGAGTGGCTGCGCAGGTTCCTGTCGAATCCGTCACTGAGCACCACGGATACGAACCGCAACGGGGTACGGCCTTATTTGAAAGTGCGCATGCCCACGTTCTCTTTCTCGGATAATGAACTGCGGAAGCTGGTGCGCTTCTTCCAGGCGTTGTCGCAGCAACCGATGCCCTACATTCCCGAGGAGGTTCCAGTTCTCACCGCAAAAGAGACCGACATGGCGCGAAGCCTCTTCTCCAGTTCCGCGGCTCCGTGCTTGAAGTGCCATGCCACGGGCGATCCCGCACATGACAAGATCGCCACGGCGCCGAATTTCCTCCTGGCAAAGGAGCGCTTGAAACCCGACTGGGTCGAACGATGGATCACAGACCCGCAGGCGGTGAGTCCGGGAACATCGATGCCATCGGGACTATTCAAACAGGCGAATAATCAGTGGGTGTTCGCGGGGCCGACGCCGCCGTCATTCCAGGGTTATGAGGGAGATCATCGGAAGCTGTTGACCGATTACATCTTCCAGTTGACCCCAGAAGAGCAACGAAAAGTAGCGGCCTCGATGCCTCGGGCGAAAACAGCCAATGCAAGGCAGTCAAGGGACCATACGCGGGCTGCGGCGCCATCGCATCTCGGGGCAACTGGCGGTTCGCGATAACATTGCCGGTTCAGTCACGCCGGTACAACCTAAGAATCGAGAGATTCCAACTTCCCAAAGAAAGGGCGACATCATGAATACGACAAAAGGGTTGAGGAGGATGGCGGTCAGCATGGTGGCTCTATTCGCCGTACTGGTGCTGGCGGCGTGCAACAAGAAAGAGGAGCAACCGGCCAATAGCATGGCGGAGCAACCGGCTGCCGCGCCGGCGGCCACGCCAATTGATCCGGCCACCGTCGCCACCTTGAATGGTACGGTGAAGTTTGACGGTACGGCGCCGAAACCGGCGAAGATCGACATGAGCCAGGACCCGGCCTGCAAAGGCACGAATGAAGCCGAGAATATTGTGGTATCTGGCGGCGATCTCGCCAACGTGTTCGTTTATGTTAAAGACGGCCTTGGCAACCGCAGTTTCGACGTTCCCAAGGATGCGGTGGTCCTTGACCAGAGCGGCTGTAAATATCATCCGCATGTGCTGGGTGTGATGGCGGGCCAGACGGTGGAGGTGAAGAATGACGATATGACTACCCACAACATTCATCCCACGCCCAAGGACAATCGCGAGTGGAACGAATCGCAGCCGCCCTCGTCGGCTCCAATTGAAAAGAATTTTGCCCGCGAAGAAATCATGCTGCCGGTGAAGTGCAATCAACACCCGTGGATGAAGATGTATATCAATGTGGTAAAGAGCCCGTTCTTTGCAGTCACTGACAAGAGCGGAAAATATGAAATCAAAGGACTGCCGCCGGGCGATTATACGATCGCATTCGTGCAGGAGAAACTGGGCGAGCAGGACCAGAAGGTCACCGTCGGTCCGAAAGAGACCAAGACCGTGGACGAGACTTTCAAGGCTGCGGCCGAGTGAGAGCAGGCTCGAAAGTCGCGGCGTTTTGTTGCTTCCATTCGAGCTTGGTCTGATAAAATCTCATGTTTGGAGTAGCGGGCTGGGCTGAGAGGCGCAGCCCGCAAGGTTCAAGGCAAGGTGCTCTCTCCGCCCTGCTGACCCAAGGGAAAAATGCTTCTGAAAGCCATTCCTGCAAAGTACAACCGCGCCCATCACGTCTTCGCAGTGTTTACCGCATGCGCGGCTTTCGTAGTCATTACCGCGGGCGCCTTAGTTACCAGCAACGATGCGGGACTTTCGGTTCCGGACTGGCCAACATCGTTTGGCTACCTCGTCAAAGTGCCGCATTTTGTTGGCGGCATACGCTACGAATGGAGTCACCGCATGGTGGCCGGCACGCTGGTGACGTTGACCTTAGCGATTGCGATCTGGACTTTCCTGGTGGAATGCCGACGCTGGCTGCGGTGGCTGGCGGTCGGCGCTTTCTGCACAGTGATTGCACAAGCCGTGTTGGGCGGACTTACAGTCTTGTTATTTCAGCCGCCGGCAGTTTCCACTGCACACGCTACGGTCGCGCAAACGTTTTTCTGCATCGCTGTCGCCATCGCTCTTTTTACCGGTCGCAAGTGGGTGGAAGAACAGCCGCGGGTGGAGTTCGATTCGCGCCGCCCCAGCCTGTTCACGCTTACTCTGCTCTCTATCTTCGTGCTCTATGTGCAACTTGTCCTGGGCGGAATGTTTCGGCATCACGGCATGAGTTGGTGGCCGCACGTGGTGCATGCGCTGGTCGTCGCCTTTGTGCTGGGATGGACGGCAGTGCGGGCGCTTTCCGTGTATTCGCAAATCGAAGCAGTACGACGTCCTGCGATCGTGATGCTGTCACTTCTGATTGCCCAGCTTTGCCTCGGCTTTACAGCTTTCTTGACACGCGTGGCCTGGGGCAAGGACTCGGTTCAGCCGGAACTGCCAATGGTGGCGGCGACGGTGGCGCATGTCGCCGTAGGAGCGCTTCTGCTCGCGACCACCGTGGTTCTCGCGATTCAGGTCTGGCGGCATGTCCCAGTAGCTTTTGCGGAGCGCGTACCCCAGGCGCAACGGAACGCTTCGGCTGCGTGAGAATGCTTTGTTATTGTGCCATCTGATCCATTTCAGCCGCATTACGGCATATCGTCGTAAACTAGTACTGGGTTCAACCTAGGACACTCCTTGGCATCGAAAACTTCCGCATTCGCTGACGCTGCTCCGCAAGTGACGCCTGCTTCCGCGGCGCCCGTCATTTCAGTACAAAATCTAGTACATCGGTACGAAAACCGCACAGCTTTGAACGGGGTCTCGTTCGACGTGCGGCCGGCGGAGTTGTTCGGCCTGCTCGGGCCCAACGGCAGCGGGAAGACGACGCTCTTCCGGATTCTCTCCACGCTGATGATTCCCAGCGCCGGGCGCGCGACCATCATGGGTTGCGATGCAGCGCAGGAGCCGGGGCGCCTGCGGCGGCAAATCGGCGTCGTGTTTCAGGCGCAGAGCGTCGATCTGAAACTGACTGCCTACGAGAATCTTTGGCATCAAGGACATCTTTATGGCCTGCGCGGTGCCGCTCTGACAAAACGCATCTACGAAATCCTGTCACGCGTGGGCTTGGCCGACCGCGCCAAGGAACTGGTGGAAACATTCTCCGGCGGGATGCAGCGCCGCATCGAGTTAGGCAAGGGACTGCTTCATCATCCAGGGGTGCTGCTGCTGGATGAACCGACCACCGGGCTCGATCCCGGCGCGCGACGCGACCTCTGGCAATATCTGAAAATGCTGCGTGACGAGGAGCACGTTTCCGTACTGGTGACTACGCATCTGATGGAAGAGGCGGAACGCTGCGACCGGCTGGCCATCATGAATGAAGGCAACCTGGTGGCGCTAGGCGCGCCCGAGGAATTGAAAAGTGAGATCGGCGGCGATGTGATCTGGCTGCATGCGGTCCGAGACGCGGGAGCGCTGGGGGAGCGCATCCGGGCGCGCTTTCACGTCGACACCACAGTTCTGGAAAACCAGGTGCGCATCGAGCGAGAGGGTGCGCACCGCTTTGTGACCGAAGTGGTGGAGGCCTTTCCCGGAGAGATCGAGGCAGTTTCCGTAAGCAAGCCGGCGCTGGAGGATGTATTCATTCGCCGCACAGGGCATAAATTCTGGAGCGAGAACAACGAGGCGGAGTCTGATTCAGATGATCACAGGAGGTAATTTGCTTTCCATGATGCTTGCTCTTTCTCTTGTGCTTGGCATTCTCCCGCTGTTGGGAGTGGTCTGGACCCTGATGAACGGAATGATCACCACTGTTGACGGCCTGTTCTTGAGCCTGATACTCGTGACGCTTTCTGCGGTCTTTATGTTGAATGCATACTGGGAGATGCGCGACATGGGCGTAGTTGGCAAGAAGAAGGCCGTCGCTCCAGCCTCAAAGTCTGGCGTCGCGAAAACGGGTTAAATTCCATGGCTACTCAGGTTGCCGCCATATCGAGAACAGTGGCTCCCGCTTCCGCTGGGGTCGTGCTGCCTGCGTTCACTTTGTGGTGGCGGGAGATCGTGCGCTTTTACCGCCAGAAATCGCGTGTGGTCGGCGTGCTGGCATCGCCACTGGTGTTCTGGGTCGTGATCGGGTCGGGCTTCGGCACTTCATTTCGTTCCGGCTCAGGCCCGGGGCAACAGCACTACATGGACTATTTTTATCCCGGCGCGCTGATCATGATCGTGCTGTTCACCTCGATTTTCACCATGATGTCGGTGATCGAGGATCGGAAGGAAGGATTCCTGCTCTCGGTTTTAGTGGCCCCCGTGCCACGATCAGCGATCGTACTGGGTAAGGTTCTGGGCGGGACGACACTTTCTGCAATTCAAGGGATGATCTTCCTGATCTTCGCGCCATTCGCCGGCGTACACCTGAACCTGCCGCAGGTTTTGCTGGTGGGAGTGGTGGTCTTCCTGGTCTCGTTCGCGCTCACGGCGCTCGGTTTCGCCATCGCTTGGCCGATGGATTCCACGCAAGCGTTTCATGGCATCATCAACTTGTTTCTGATTCCGTTGTGGCTGTTGTCCGGTGCGCTGTTTCCCATGACCGGGGCGTCGACCTGGATTCGCGCATTGATGTATATGAATCCGCTCACTTATGGAGTGGAGGCGCTGCGAGCTTTGCTCTATCCGGGAATGGAAGCGACATTTCCGCTGCCCTCGGCGATCGCGACGCTGCTTCTGTTTTCGCTGGTGATGTTTGGGCTCGCGTTCCTGATGGCGAATCGCCGCAGCACGAGGCCGGCCGCGTGATCCCGGAACAATACGCCTACTTCCCTGCCCTCATCGCCAGTTTGAACGGCGGGAGCGCGGTTCTACTTTTCGTTGGCCGCAGCTTGATTATGCGCGGAAAGGTTGCCGCGCATCGCGCTTGTATGATCGCCGCGGTCGTCTCCTCGGCTTTATTTCTGGCTTGCTACGTGTACTTCCATTATCACGTTGGGGATATCCGTTTTCTGGGCGATCATTTTTGGCATGTCATCTATCTCATCGTACTGATCCCGCATGTGACGCTGGCTATCGTGATTGTCCCCATGGTGATCATCACCCTCAGCCGCGGGTTGCGCGGCCGCTACGATCGCCATCGCGCAATCGCGCGCTGGACCTGGCCGCTGTGGATGTATGTCAGCGTCACCGGAGTGCTCGTATACTTCATGCTGTATCAATGGTTCCCGCATAGCTGATCGGATTTGGATGTATGTCGATCGTGCGCTTGAAAATTGATGTATCCGGAACGGTCGGCGACGAAGCCTGGCGCCAGATCAAGCAGTTCGACCAGATTCAGAGCGCAGACTTCGGACCGCAATTTGGCAGCGGCCGCCGCTGCAACCACTCTCCGGATAAGCCTCACGGCAGAGGAGAATGGGTTGGCGCTGAAATCCGGCTGCAGACGCCGCTTCTGGCGCAGTATGCCGTTTCGCATTATCTGGAGCAGGAGCGGGTGTTGGACGCGGATGTGGTGGAATAGCCCTCGAACTTTTTCCCGAGCCTCTTAATGTCTGCTAATTCAGAACCGGCCCCGACCGTTACCGTTCAGCCGCTCAAGCCCGGCATGTCCCGCACTCAGAAATTGCTTTTCTTTCTGACCGCGTGGCTGATCTGCTTGATGCCTTTTCTGTTCTGGTGGAACGCGTGGTTTGGGCGGAAACTTTCCGACCAGCAATTGAACGCGTATCTGCACGATACGAAAAAGCCGCGGCATATTCAGCAGGCATTGGTGCAAGTGGGAGAACGCATCACGCGGCACGACGCGACCGCGAAACAGTGGTATCCGGACCTGGTGCAACTTGCCACGGATCCGGTGGAAGAGGTGCGCAACACCGACGCCTGGGTGATGGGACAGGATACGGTTGGCGCGGGATTTCACGAGGCACTATTAAAGATGCTCTCTGACCCATCGCCCATGGTCCGCGGCAATGCGGCGCTCTCTCTGGTGCGTTTTGGAGACGCTACAGGCCGTCCGCAGATTCTGGCGCTGTTGCAACCGGCACAGATCGTTTCTCCGCAAGCCGGACGCATCGCCGATGCAGATCGTCCGGGTACTGCCATTCATCAGGGTGGACTGATCGCTAAGTTGCAATCCGGGAAGGAGACAGTCGAAATTCGGTCCCCGATTCCGGGACGAATCCGTTCGGTTGTCGGCACAAGTGCGAACATCGCGGCGGGCGCGGAAATCGCGGTGATTGATCCGTCGACGGAGCAAGTGTGGGAGGCATTACGGGCTCTCTATCTTATTGGTCAGCCCGAAGATCTGCCCGCGATTCTTCCCTACGAGCGTGATCTTCCAGGTATTTCGAATGATGTGCGGCAGCAGGCGACGGAAACGGAAAAGGCAATACGGGGAAGGGAGAGGTGAGTGGCGGGGGACTCCCTGCGGAGCTGCTCGCACTGCGGACGGGGGAGGGATCTTTCGACTATAGAATGGCATTCGCTTCGCGAATCCCATTCCTTCGCTCAGGATGACAACTCGAACCATGGGACAGCGCTAGATCGCCATCGCGCCGACTTCTTTTTCCACCTCGGTGGTCTCCACCATCACGATGGCATCCCAGGGGCAGCCGTCGAGGAAGCAGCCGTCGGGGCCTTTGCTGAGGCACTTTTTGCAGCCGATGCAGAGGATGGGATCGACGGCGATGCGGCCAAACGGAGTGCTGTCTTCATCCGGAACCCAGAACATGCAGTCTTCCACCGGACAATACTCCACGCAGGCAGGCGAGCCGGCACATCCCGTGCAGCACTCGGTGATGACGGCCAGTTCTTTCGGTTTTTTCTTGCGCGGCGTGGTCAAGCCTTTGGACTTCGGTTCCCATTTCATCTCATCGGGAACCATACCGACAGCTTTCGGCGCTCCGGGTACGGCAGGCATGGCGAGGATTATACCTCAGAAAGCTGTTGGCTCTTAGCCTTTAGCGGTTAGCTCTTTCATCGCCCGAAATGACACTTTGCCTTTCAGATTGTGACAGTTCGCACCATTTCCACTTGGCTGATTCTGCTATAGTGAACCCCTGCGAAGGAGCACCCATGGCAGGAAAAAGTCTTAACCGAGTTCAACTGATCGGCAATCTGGGGAAGGACCCTGAAATTAAGTACACGCCGCAAGGCACGCCTGTAGCCAAGCTGACCATTGCCACCAATGAGCGCTTCAAGGACAAGGCCGGCGAATGGCAGGATCGCACTGAGTGGCATAATGTCGTGCTCTGGCAGCGGCTGGCCGAAATCGCCGGTGAATATTTGAAAAAGGGTGGCAAAGTCTACATCGAAGGCCGCTTGCAAACCCGCTCCTGGGACGATAAGACCAGCGGGCAGAAAAAATACATGACCGAAGTGGTGGCGAGTGACCTGATCCTGCTCGGTGGACGCGGCGAAGGCGGCGGAGAGTTCAGCGGCAGCGCGCGCGGCGCTGCGGCCGGAGGCGGCAACAACTTCGACCAGCGCACGCCAGAACCTGAGCACGCCGGCGCGGCGTCCGGGCCGATCACGGATGAGGATATTCCGTTCTGACGTCGCCTGCAAAGGAAAGTCTTCGAGGGCACGCCCCCGTCGCCGTGCCCTCATTCTTTTTGTACGTGGGTCAATCTTAATGTGCTGCCCCTGCCGGTCCTTTCCTCATTGCTTTCTTCAGCGCAAACACGATCGGCACGCAGCCGAAACACATCAGCGCCATGTAGCGGAAGTCATCCACGTAGGACCAGAGCCGCGCCTGCCCGTTGAGAGCCTCGTTGATCAACCCATACGCGCGCTCCAGCGCGGTAGTGGATGACGATCCTTGGGTAGTCAAATATTGTTGCATCCCCTGAATTGAGTTATGCACTGTAATGCGTCCCGGACTGAGCGAGGCCGCTAATTCGTTACGATGCAGTTGCTCATGCCGCGCCACGATGGTGTTCACCACCGAGATACCGATGCTGCCTCCGATATTTCGCAGCAGATTATAAAGACCGCTGGCGTTCCCTATTTCCTCATTTTTCAGGAACGCCATGGCGGTGGTCGAGAGGGGGACGAAGACGCATCCTGATCCGAAGCCGCTGATCAGAATCGCCCACAAGAACGTCCACTGCCCGATGGAAAGATTGACCTCGCCGAACCACAAACTCGCAGCCGCGAATAGAAAGAAACCGAATGCGATGAGCCAGCGGTTATCCATTTTCGCCGTCAAGTAGCCGATGATGGGCATGGCGACAATCGCCCCGACACCTCGCGGACTGACCGCCCAGCCTGCCGCCAACGCCGTGTATCCCAGCAGCTCCTGATAAAAGAGCGGCAGCAGGGTCACCAGGCCATAGATCGCTGCACCAAACAGGCCGATCAGCAGGCATCCGATAGCGAAGTTGCGATGGCGGAAGACACGCAGGTCCACCAAAGGCTTGCTGTGACGAAACTCTCGAATCAGAAACGCCACGAAGCACACGACCATAATGGTGGCTGCCCAGCGTATCCAGTGCGCACCAAACCAGTCGTCTTCCTGCCCTTTATCGAGGATGATCTGCAGGCACCCGAGCCAGACGGCCAGCAGGCCCAGGCCGATTCCATCAAACCTTCCGGGACGCGCTTCCTTAATGTAGGGAGGATCTTCGACGTAGCGCGAGATCATGAAGATGGCAAAAATTCCGATGGGGATGTTGATATAGAACGCCCAGCGCCAGGAGTAGGTGTCGGTGAGCCAGCCCCCAAGTGTGGGCCCGAGAACGGGGGCAACCACGACTCCCAGGGCGAAGACCGCCATGGCCGATCCTCGTTTTTCGGGAGGAAAGGTTTCGAGGAGAATGGCTTGTGACAAAGGCTGCAGCGCCCCGCCGCCGGCGCCCTGCACAGCCCGAGCGAGCAGGATAAGGGCAAGACTGGTAGCGGCTCCGCAGGCGAACGAGGAGACCGTAAAGATTACAATGCAGGTAATCAGAAATCTCTTGCGGCCAAAACGCAGCGAAAACCAGGAGCTGGCCGGCAAAATAATCGCGTTCGCTACCAGGTAGCTGGTCAGAACCCATGTGGCTTCGTCATTGGTGGCGGATAAGCTGCCGGCGATATAGGGCAGTGCAACTGCGGCAATGGAAGTGTCGAGCACTTCCATGAAGGTCGCCAGCATGACGGCGACGGCAATCAGCCAAGGATTTTTCCCGCCTGGGACGGAACCGCCGCTTGCCGGTTGTGGAGTCATTTCGTTCTGCCCCAGGCCTCAGGTCGAATGATCTTGTAGAGATGCGCCCGCGCGCCTTGAGGTTTCAACAGTGTTTACTCATCGGTTCTCTAAAATGATCCAAAAAACGATCTTTGCAGATTGAATTATCATGACCGGCGGAGAGATTTTATGACGGAACAATTAGCCGATAAGAAATGTGTTCCCTGCCGGGGCGGAGTCCCTCCACTTAAGGGCAAGGATCTTGGGGCACTGCACAAAGTCGTTCCCCACTGGAACGTCATTGAGGAACACCATCTCACTCGCGAGTACAAGTTTCCCGACTTTGCCAAGGCGCTCGAGTTCGTCAACCGGGTTGGCGCACTGGCGGAGGAGCAGGGGCACCATCCTGACATTCTGCTAGCGTGGGGAAAAGCGCAGGTTACGCTGTGGACGCATAAAGTCGACGGCCTGACCGAAAGCGATTTTATTATGGCAGCGAAGATCGATCGGCTACAGGGTTGAGAACGTTACGTTTCTATTGTTTTCTCTAGACCTTTTCGATCCATTCCCGCACGCGTCGCCAGCGCCCACAAGCCGGCAGGAATTAACATGACCAATCCAGTACCGGTAGCGACCGTGCGAGCGGAGACACCGGAATCGAGAAGACGTCCACACAAGTAAGCTCCGGCGGCAATGGTGAGCATGGAGAAACCCAGGTCGGCGGCAAAGACGCGTCCGCGGAAACGATCGTCGGCATGCAACTGCAGCAGGGTTGTGGAGAACACCCAGACGGTTGATCCTCCCGCATGGGCGAGCATGGCACAGGCGCTGGCCATCCACACCGTTCGAGTGGTCCCGAGAATTCCATATCCAACCGCGATGGTGAGATAGCCAAAGAGAATTCCCAGTTGCAGTTTGCGGTCGCTGCGGCTCGCCCAGCGGGCGGCGATTAGAGGGCCGACGAGCGCTCCCAGGCCGCGGCCGCCCAGCAGGATGCTCATGCCCAGCATCGCTCCGCGGGCGGGGTCGACATTGTGCCAGTGCACCGCGAATTCATGCGCACCCATAACAGTAAAAATCACCCAGCTCGGGCCAATCATGAGTTCGCCGGCCTTGGCAAAGACGGCGGGCAGTAGGGTCGGGTGATTACGTACGTAGCGGATGCCCTCCAACACCGGCGAAAAATCGACCAGATCCCGCGGACGCAGAGGAGCGGCAGATTCGGCATGAGGCTCGGCGAAGTGCATTCCTGCGATCAAAATTCCCGACACGAGAAAGGACAGCGCGTTCAGAACAAACACGGCATCTCGTCCAAAGAAGGCTGCGACCACTCCGCCCACGGAGGCGCCAATCAGCAGGTTCACCGACCAAGTGGCCGACGAAAGTGTGTTGGCGATGAGCACTTCTCCCTTGGCCGCGATGTTGGGGATCACTGAACTGCGTGCCGGTTCGAAGAACGCGGCCATGACAGTTTCCGCCAGCAGCAGCGGGTAGACCAGCCACACCATCGAACGGGAACGCACCAGAAGCATGGCCAACACGACAACAACACGGACCAGGTCGGTGGCAATCATCACATGCTTGCGGCGCAAACGGTCATTCACTACGCCCGCGGTTGGCCCAACGAAGGTCTGCGGCAACACCTGCAGAACCAGAGCCAGAGCCACTGAGCTGGCGTGGCCGGTCAACTGAAGCAGCAGCGTGTAGATGGAGAGGGTGTAGAACCAGTCGCCGATCTCGCTGACAATCTGCGCCAGCCACAGCCGGCGGAAATTACGGTTGCCTCGTACCAGGCGCAGGTACGAGGCCAGAGAGATTGACGGAGCCGCAAGTTCTGGTTGGGGTTCCATGGGAATGTTAGCGTAACTGGTCGATGTGCGGTTTGGGAATGCGCTGCGAGCGCGAGATCGTGTGAAGTACCACCGAGTCGTCTTAGGACGATGCTTGCAGTTTGATCTTCAAGTCCTCGGCGATCTGCCGTCCATGGAAACGGCCGTTTTCGATAAAAATCTCATTCGTTCGTGATCCCGCGACGATAACGCCCGCAACATAAATTCCCGGCACGTTGCTTTCCAGCGAAACAGGATCGCAAACCGGGCGGTGCTGCTCGTCCGAAAGCTCAATGCCCATGCTACGCAGGAAATCATAATCGGGATGATAGCCGATGAGGGCAAGGACGAAATCGTTCTTCAGGCGAATCGGACCTCGTGGCGTATTGATTACGACGTGGTCCACGCCAATTTCCTGGACCGTGCTTTCGAAGTAGGCATCAATGTCGTTGTTCTTGATGCGGTTTTCGAGGTCAGGCTTGATCCAATATTTGACGTGATGATGTAGGTGCGAGCCGCGATATACCAGCGTGACGCGCGCCCCGTGCCGCCATAGATCGAGGGCAGCAATGGCGGCCGAGTTTTTCCCGCCGATCACGAGTACGTCACAATCGTAGTAAGGATGAGCGTCCCCATAGTAGTGTGAAACTTTAGGCATATCTTCGCCAGGAATGCAAAGCTGATTGGCAAGATCGTAGTAGCCGGTAGAGACGATCACTTTGCGGCTTCGGTAATCGTGCGGGCGGCCGGCGCGATCTGTGGCGGTGATACTGAAGTCTCCGTCTTCGCCCATGACTGTCTTCACCCATTCGTACTGGCGAATATCGAGATGGTAATGTTCTGTAACCTTGCGATAGTACTCGAGAGCCTCTTCGCGAGTGGGTTTCTGGCGCGCGGTGGTGAAAGGGATATCGCCGATCTCGAGCAACTCGGGAGTTGTGAAAAAAAGCATGCCGGGCGGATAGTGATAGAGCGAGTTCACCAGACAACCCTTGTCGAGGATGACGACCCGGAGCCCGATCTTCTGCGCTTCAATCGCGCAGGCAAGACCGGTGGGTCCGGCCCCGATGACCAGCACGTCGGTGCGTGGCTCAGGATGCGGACGGGTTTTAGCTTTCGGCAGAGTTTCAAGATCTTCCGCGGTAAGAAAGTCAGGCATGGTTTGGAAACCGCTGCGCTCTCACAGGGGACGAGGGCAGATCGGAGACCGATGATTTTAGCATGCGGGGAATCAAGCCTGCCCGCCCAACGGAACGATCAAGAAGAGGCGTTCGCGGCCGCGAATGAGACAGGTCGAACTTCCCGTTCAATGGTGCGCGAAAACCTATCTTGTGCTACTTCGAGATCGTAGGCGGACTGAAGATTCAGCCAAAATCCTGCGCTCGTGTCAAAGTAGCGGGCCAACCGCAACGCGGTATCGGGGGTAATGCCGCGGCGCTCATGCACGATCTCGGCAATTCGCGTCACCGGAACATGAAGATCGAGCGCCAGCCGATTCATGCTGAGCCGCAGTGGCTCCATGAACTCGACGCGCAGAATCTCGCCAGGATGGATGGGTGGGAGGGGCTTTCGAGACTTAGGCATAGTTGATGCTCCTGGTGACAGGTCTGGGGGGACCTCGAATTAGGATTGCCGCGCTCCTGCTACAAATCGTTAGTGATAATCCACGATCTCGACATTATGTGCGTTTCCGTCGCTCCAGACGAAACAAATGCGCCATTGATCGTTAATCCGAATGCTATGTTGCCCAATTCGGTCACCTCGCAATTCTTCCAAGCGATTCCCTGGCGGAGCTGCCAAGTCGCGTAATTCCGTTGCGCTATCCAATTGGCGAAGCTTGCGGCGGGCGACTCGCTCGATGCCGTGAAAACGTCGAATCCGCTGCCTAAGGTGAAGGCGCTCGGTTTCCGCACAGCGGAACGACTTAATCACCATCCCATTCTATTCCGGGTGACGTTTAACGTCAAGCGTTATACTCGGAGATCGCTCTGCAAATCCCCCGAGCTATAATCGGGGTTACTCTATTCGTCCCTATTATTTTCGTCAGGACACAATATGCCAACTCTTGCAGAATCGCCGGCGCGTATGCGCACCGAATCCGACAGCATGGGGCAGATCGAAGTGCCGGCCAATGTCTACTGGGGAGCCCAGACGCAGCGCTCGCTGGTGCATTTCAACATCGGGCGCGACACCATGCCGCCGGAGTTGATTTGCGCCTTCGGCATCCTCAAGAAAGCGTGCGCGCTGGTGAATCAGGATTTGGGCAAGCTGCCAGCGGATAAGGCGAAGCTCATCGTGCAGGCTGCCGACGAGGTGATCGCAGGCAAGCTGAATGACCAGTTTCCCTTGCGGATCTGGCAGACGGGCAGCGGCACGCAGACGAACATGAACGTGAACGAGGTCATTTCGAACCGCGCCATCGAAATCGCGGGCGGCGAAATGGGATCGAAGAAGCCAATTCATCCTAATGACCACGTGAATATGTCTCAGTCGTCGAACGACACATTCCCGGCGGCGATGCACATCGCCGCGGCGGATCGAGTGAAGAACGCGTTAATTCCGGCGATCCGCAGCGTTCACGATGCGATCGCGGCCAAGGCGAAAGAATTCAACGATGTCGTCAAGATTGGCCGCACGCACCTGCAGGATGCGGTGCCGCTGACCTTTGGACAGGAGTTTGGTGGCTGGGCGAGCCTGTTGCAGCGCGACATCAAGCGGCTGGAGCAGGCGCTGGACGGTCTCTATGATCTGGCCATCGGCGGGACGGCCGTTGGTACTGGATTGAATACTCATCCAGAATTTGCCGAGCGCGCCGCAAAAAAGATTGCGGAACTTACCGCGCTTCCCTTCCGCTCCCATGGCAATAAGTTCGCGGCGCTATCGGCGCATGATGAAATCGTCTTCGCGCAGGGCGCGATGGAAACGCTGGCCGCGTCGCTGATGAAGATTTCGAACGACATTCGCTGGCTAGCTTCCGGGCCGCGCTGCGGGTTGGGCGAGCTTTCCATCCCGGAGAACGAGCCCGGGTCTTCGATCATGCCAGGCAAAGTAAATCCGACGCAATGTGAGGCTATGACCATGGTTTGCGTGCAGGTTCACGGCGCGACCGCGGCCGTGGGCTTTGCGGGATCGCAGGGGAACTTCGAGCTCAACGTCTACAAGCCGGTGATCATTTACAACTTTCTGCACTCGGTGACGCTCATTGCCGATGCCTGCCACGGTTATGTCGAATACATGATCAAGGGCATCGAGGTAGATCGCGCGAAAGTGGATTGGTATGTAAAGAATTCACTGATGTTGGTGACGGCGCTCGCACCCAGAGTGGGATATGACAGGGCTGCACAGATCGCCCACACGGCTCACGTGGAGCACAGCAGTTTGCGCGAGGCGGCGTTAAAGCTCGGCTATCTTACGGGCGAGGAATTTGATCAGCTGGTGCGGCCGGAGAAGATGACGCATCCGTAGGGAGGCAGAAGGGCAAGCTGCGAGATTATGGCTCTGCCAGTTCGGCTTCCTTAACCATCGGCGTCAGGTTTTTTATCCTCTTTGGCGTGGTCGTGATTACCACCACGCTCACCAGAACTAGAATTGTTCCCACAATCGTTCGCGTGCCGAGCTCCTCGCCGCCCAGAAAGTATCCCAGCATAACCGCGAAGACTGGATTAACATAGGCATAGGTCCCAACTTTGGTTGGGGACTCGTGGTGGATGAGCCATACATAGGCGGTGAACGCAACTATCGAGCCGGCGACGATGAGGTAAACCAGCGCCAGCCACGCGCCCATTGATACGGCGGCCAGGCGAAAGCCTCTGAACTCTCCTAGCAGCGCTGCCGTCACTGTGAGCAGAATTCCTCCGGCGAGCATTTGAGCTCCTGAACTCATCACTTTCGATTCCGGCAGTGTTAGTTTGCGGGTAAGGATTGAAGCCAGCGACCAACTGATTGCCCCCAGTACGAGAGCGCTTGCTCCGGCCGCATCAATCGCACCTGGTCCAAAGCTTGCCGAGCGGCTAACCAGCACCGCTACGCCGCCAATTCCCAACAGGAGTGCAAATGCCAGCCGGAGTGTAAGCCTTTGCGTGCGCAGGATGATAATTTCCGCTAGCGCCATGAAGACCGGAATGGTCGCCATCATGACTGCAGCGATCCCAGAAGGCACGCGCTTTTCCGCCCAGAAAAGCAAGCCGTAGTCGCCCACGAAGATCAACAGCGCAAGAAAAGAAGCCGAAATCCACTCGCGCCGAGTCGGAGAAGGCGCGCCATCCGCACGCATCCACAGATAAATCAGAATTCCGGCAGCGAAGAATCGCATGCCCGCAAGCAAGAATGGCGGTACTTCTCGCACCCCCACGCGGATCGCGAGAAATGTTGAGCCCCAAACCAGATAAATGATGGCGAAAGCCAGTAGAGTTTGCCATCGGTGTGGGCGGCGCGACTCTTCCATAGTAGGCTCCAGGCCGGTTCTGAAGGCAGGCAGCAGCCCCGCGCCTTAAGATCAATGACAACACGGTGTAGACGCAGATTGACTCATGAAAATTTCTTATGAGAAGAATCGGCTGCGCCTCTCCAACTTTTTGGAAGCCACGACGGCTCGCGGCAACGCCGGCGCCACGTTTTAGAATGCCCAACGCAGCAACGCGGCCCCTACCGTAAAACCTGCGCCCACTGAAGCCATCAAGACAAGACTTCCCTTCTTCAGCTTGCCCGTCTCAATGGCAGTGTTCATGGCTAAGGGAATCGTGCCGGCGGTGGTGTTGCCGTAACGATCGATATTAACGATTACGCTCTCCGGACGCAGTCCGAGGCGCTCGGCCGTGGCATTGATAATGCGCAGATTCGCCTGATGAGGAATGAAGGCATCGATATCGGAACCTTTCAAGCCATTACGCTCGAGCAATTTCGAGCACGCCTCGGTTTGCTTGCGCACTGCGAACTTGAAAACCTGCTGGCCATCCTGATGAACATAGTGCATTTTCTTGTCGATGGTATCGCGGGATGACGGATTCAAGCTGCCGCCCCCGGGCATGTAAAGATAGCAAGCACCGGAGCCGTCGACTTCGTGGATAAAATCGATCAGGCCGACGGAGTCGTCCTCAGCTTCCTCGAGAATCACCGCGCCCGCTCCGTCACCAAAGATCACGCAAGTGGCCCGGTCGGTGTAGTCGATGATGGAGGACATGACATCGGCACCGATCACCAGGATCCGCTTATGTACGCCGGTGGCGATGTACTGGGCTCCGGTTTGCACAGCGTAGATGAAGCCGGAACAGGCGCCGGAAAGATCGAAGCCCCAGACGCCCGTCGCGCCCAGTTTGTGCTGAACCAGGCAGGCAGTGGAGGGGAAGAACATATCGGGAGTAACCGTGGCGACGATGATGGCGTCGATGTCGGTTGAAGCTAGGCCGCGCTGCGCCAGGGCTTTCCTGGCGGCTTCCACCGCCAGGTCGCTGGTAGCGACTCCCTTTGCGACAATGTGGCGTTCGCGAATGCCGACTCGGGCAAGTATCCATTCGTCGGTGGTGTTGACCATTTGTTCGAGGTCGGCATTGCTGAGAACGCGAGGCGGTACGTAGGTGCCCAGAGCGCTGATCTTCACTCTGGCACGGATGGGTGTGGTCAATGAGATCTCCTGAGTACGAGATCAGTATTTTGAACGATCGGAGGCGGAATGTCTAACGCAGGTGGATGATGTGCTTGATTCCACGATTCTGTTGAAGATCGAGCCTGTTTTCGCGACCAGCCTCGTACCAGGTGCTCAGAGAAGTCGTCACGCGGCGTGGCGATCCTTCTCGTACCGCATCGACTCGCGGATCGAATCTGGGCAAGCGACGACGCCGAAATGGCGACCCTCCCCGCGCCCGAGATACACGAGGGCAGCATGATCCACCTCCTCAAGGCGAGCCAAATCAAGCAGGGGCCACAAGGCGCAGTCGATCGCGGAAGAAACCAATTGGTCGAGGTATGCCAGATGGCCTTCCGCGAGAGAACCAGCAACGCGAATGGTCACACTCGGGGAGACGAACTTTGATGGAAGATTACGCATGCTTGAACCCCGCGCCCTTCAGATATGAGTGCTGTCACCACTTGTTAGATGCGAGAGAGGGACGTTTCTTGCGAAAAGACTTGTAAAGCAGGTGTAAAGCTTGGTTCGGTAGGAGGCTTGCTACAAAGCACAGTCTCAATCCCAAATGAGTCTGAATTGAAGCTGAAAAAGCCAGGCACCGGGAACCCACTGCACACGCAAGAGCCCGTTACCGTTGCTTCCTTCCGGACCTGGCGGGGTTGGCGAGAGTACGTCGCGTGAGACCGATGCCTGACTTGAATCATTCTAGCAAAACCAATCCCGGAATCTTTACGCCGCAATCTTCCAGACGGCTTACATCGGCAAAAGACTTGGTGACTTTCGGTGCAAGGAAAACTGAGGAAGGCCTTCCCTTCTGGGCAGAGTTTGTCGAACAATAGAGGTTCCACTCAATAAATGTCGAAGGAACCGAATCTGCTGGGGAGTGGGAATAATGCTCCTGACCCATTTATCATCACTTGATCATGCAGCTTTCTGATCAATCCGGCGTGATTCCCGTTCCGCAGGCAATCAACAAATACTTCGAGCTATCGCTGTACTTGCTTGTATTGATGGGATTTGGAACGCTCGCCAGCACTGGAGGACTGGATCTGCCAACAATCCTGCTGGTGGGAGCGGCGCTGGCCGTGCGCGGCTTTCTGCTGGCGGAGCGACGGCGCGTGGTGATCTCGGAGCGATGGACCACGCCTCTAACGATTTTGTATTTCATATTCTACGCTGCGGATTACTTCCTGCTCTCACGCTCGTTTCTGGCAGCCACCGTACACCTGGTAATGTTCGCCGTCGTGGTGCGATCGTTTTCGCTGCGGCGGGATCGTGATTACACGACGCTGGCGATTCTGGCGTTCCTGATGGTTCTGGCTTCCGCAGTGCTCACCGTGGATAGCGTTTTTTTGCTCTTCTTTGCCGGGTTCATGCTGATGGCGGTGGCGACTTTCATCCTGATGGAGATGCGCCGATCGGGACGAGCCGCAAAGTTTCAAGCGCGGCACTCTCGTGATGCACACGAGCACCGGCATTTGGCATTCTCACTGGTGCGGGTAACGCCTGGGTTGGTGTTGATGATATTCGTGGGCGCGGCGGCAGTATTTTTTCTTTTGCCGCGCATGTCGGCAGGCTACATGGGCGGGTATTCGTTTGGAACGGATCTCTCCACCGGCTTTAGTGATCGGGTGCAACTGGGACAAATTGGACAGATTCAACAATCCAACGCGGTGGTGATGCACATCCAGATCAGCGGAGACAAACGCGGGCAATATTCGCTCCATTGGCGCGGTGTGGCGCTGGCGCGTTTCGATGGCAAGAACTGGACGAACCCACACCAGAAGTTCGAATTGCCGCGCGAGGCGGATGGAGCCTTTTCCGTGCCCGTGTTCATCGAGGGAGTGCCGGCTGTCTACGGGACCGGTCGTGAGGGTGCTCCGGGCACAACTCCTCACCTGATTCATTACAAGGTTTTGCTCGAGCCCATTGGAACAAATGTGTTTTTTCTTGCCCCCTGGGGGCGCCGGGTGATGGGTGCGTATCGCGCGCTGCAGGTTGACGCAGGCGGAGGGGTTTACGATCTGGATAGCCAGCACTCCGTCAGTGTGTATGAAGCGGATTCGGATATCGCCAGGCCGTCTCCGGCATCGCTGCGGTCGGCGGGAAGAACCCTGCCCCAACTTACTTCGCCCTATCTCCAATTGCCGGCGCTTGATCCCCGCATTCCTCAGCTAGCGGCACAGATCTCCGGTTCGTCTTCGAACAACTACGACAAAGCTGCCGCAATAGAAACATACCTGAAGACGCATTACGGATACACGCTGCAGTTGCTGGGCTCGCCCGTCGCCGATCCGTTGGCGAACTTTCTTTTCGAGCGCAAGCAGGGCCACTGCGAATACTTTGCCTCTTCCATGGCGGTGATGCTGCGCACTCTGCACATTCCGTCGCGCGTGGTAAACGGTTTCCGCAGCGATCAGTTCAACGACGTCACCGGCAACTACGTGGTCCGCGCGAAAAATGCGCATTCCTGGGTAGAGGCCTATTTCCCCGGCTACGGCTGGATCACGTTCGATCCCACACCGGGAGGCGAGATCGGAACTCCGGAAGGTTGGGACCGAGCCCTGCTTTATCTGGATGCGGCCGAATCATTCTGGCGGGAGTGGGTGATCAGCTACGACTTCTCACACCAATACATTCTGGCCAAGGCGACGGTAAGCGGAACACGCGGTTCGTGGGACAAAATACAGACTTGGGCCAAGCTTCAGTATTCCCATCTACTCGATTGGGCGCGACGAAGCCAACGAACCGCCGCGCGAGCGCCGGTGCTCTGGTTCGGGGCGGGCTTGGCAGCCGGCGTAGTCCTGCTATTGCTGGGCAATGCATCGCGGATCGCGAGGATCATCCGCATGAGACGGCTTCTGGCACATCCCGAGCGATCACCTCACCAGGCGGCAGCGATCTGGTATGAGCGAATGGCTCGGTATCTGGCTCGGCGTGGGGTGAAAAAATTATCCGGGCAGACACCGCAGGAGTTTGTGCGCGTGATCGAAAACCAGCATCTGCGGAACCGGGTAGGTCGTTTCACAGATGCGTACGAATCCGCCAGGTTCGGGAGTTCTTCAGACGACGCAGTGCGGCTGCCGGCGCTCTATGAAGAAGTCGAGTTGGCCAGTAAGAAATGACACCGAGCTGATGTCGCGGCCTGAGACCGCACCATTCGCATCCTAGCTGGCGAGTCACGACTACTTTGTTCAAGCTAGAAATGCCAGATACCGCCACCACCCACAAAATAATTATGCTGGCGAGTTTTGCCGGTATCGGCCAGCGGCAAATCAGGAGTGCCGGACCAGAAATCGCGGACTTCCCCGCGAAAGCCCAGGCGCCGCAAGCGCTTGGTAAAGGGATTTACATCCAATCCGAATCCGCCTTGAAGCACACCCGAGGTGGTTGAACCTCCCGGATTGGTGCCGTAATAGTTCAAGGTCTTATTCTCGCTGAAGTGTCCGAAGCCTCCGCCAAAGCTAACCCAGGGAGAAACTGCGGTGGAAGGAAACACATTCAGGCGTACTGCGGGAGTAACAAAGATCTGCTTGTAATCTGCGGGGACGACGTCGCTGCCGGAGCCGAGATCCTCATCCAGATTGAAGACTGCGGGCACTTCACCGGAAACAGCAAGCACTGGAGTGGCGAAAAGCCGGCGCGAATAGTTGACTTCAAAAGTGAGACCATGGCCGGAGCGCACGAACGGGTTCGGGTAAGTCGCGCCTATGATGCCTTGATCGCTGATGAAAACGCGGCCAATAATGCCGGTCAACTCGTTCTTCTCATCCTGGGCCGAGGCAGAGCGTCCCAGGACACAGATCCCGATCATCAGGACTGCGATTACGACCTGTTTCCCAGACATTTCCCCTCCAGGATGCGGGATAAGTGCATTGTTTCGATAAGAATTAGCCTAGCATGAAGTGCACGGATTCTAGCCTCTGGGTACTGCCTTCCATGGTGCCCGAAGTCACATGGGAACATACCGGTTGAGGCGGCTCAAAGTGAGCCTCGAGAGATGTTAAAATAGTAAGATTCCATGCCTTCGAAGAACCTCACAATCCCACCTTCCAGCGAAAAAACCACTGTCTGCGGGGCGGAAAACCCTGCAGAGGTTGCTCCGACAAAGGTCGGCTTCGTGAGCTTGGGATGCCCGAAGAATCTGGTCGATAGTGAAGTGATGATGGGACTTCTGGCGCGGGCCGGGGCAGAACTTTCGCCCAGAGCCGAAGATGCCGATGTCATTGTGGTCAATACGTGTTCGTTCATCGAGAGCGCGCAACAAGAATCGGTGAACACGATTCTGGAGATGGCCGGGCTTAAGACCTCTGGGCGCGCGAAGAAACTGGTCGTGGCCGGCTGTCTGGTCGAGCGCTTTCGCGACGAAATCCGCAATCGGATTCCTGAGGTCGATGCAGTGGTGGGAACAGGGGAGTTGCAAAACATCCTCGCCGCGTCGGGAATCGGTCCGGCTCTGGCCGAAAGCAATTCCCCGTTCGTTGTGCTGCCTTCGCGGGCCGAGGGCGACGCGCGAGCCGCGCAGGGACGATTCTCGCGCGGGCAATGGGATGGCGCAATCGCGGATCTACCGAACTATCTTTATGACGAGGAGACTCCGCGCATTCTGGCCACGCCGAAGTCCACGGCGTACATTAAGATTGCGGAGGGCTGTGACCATCCCTGCACTTTCTGCATTATTCCGCAGTTGCGGGGGCAGTTTCGCTCGCGTCGGTTTGAGTCCGTGGTAGCGGAAGCCGAACGACTGGCGGAAATCGGCGTGCGAGAAATCACTCTGATCGGGCAGGACACGACCTGCTACGGAGAAGATTTCGGCTTAAAAGAGGGGCTCGCTCTGCTGCTCGAAAAGCTGGCAAAGATTGAAGACCTGCGCTGGATTCGTTTTCTCTATGCCTATCCGAATAAGATCACGGGCAAACTCCTGGAGACCATTGGAACCCACGAAAAGATTTGCTCGTATATGGACGTGCCATTACAACATGCTTCGGCAAGCGTGCTGAAGCGCATGAAGCGCGGTGGGGGAGCCGATGTTTTCCTAAAGTCGATCAGCAAGATGCGGCAGGAGATTCCCGGCCTGACCTTGCGCACATCGTTTATTGTGGGCTTTCCGGGAGAGACCGAACAGGAATTTGAAGAGCTGTGTGGGTTCGTCCGCGAGGCCCGGTTTGACTGGATGGGAACGTTCTCTTACTCCGATCAGGAGGGCGCCCACGCCTATGAATTGGACAAGAAGCTTCCTCCGCGTGAAATTGAGCGCCGGCGCAAACACCTGATGGGCATCCAGCGCCAGATCAGCAAGAAAAAAAAGAAAGCGTTGGTGGGGCAGGAATTCGATCTATTGCTCGAAGGAATGTCAGACGAAACCGACTTGCTGATGGAAGGTCGCACCGCGATGCATGCCCCCGAGATTGACGGCAAAGTTTTCGTTAACGACTTTCCGGCGGAGACGACTCCGCAGACCGGCGAATTTTATCGCTGTCAGATCACCGAAGCGCACGACTATGATCTGGTAGCTAGGATTCTGTAGCTCATTTTGAACTCTCGTTCGAATTGGCCGAATCTGGAATATCTTCTGGCCATTGACCATGCCGCGGAAACGTACTCTCAAGCTCCGTTGTCCGATCTGCAAGAAAGCTGTCAAGAATGGCGATGCGGAGTTCCCCTTCTGCAGCGAACGCTGTCGCACGATTGATCTGGGCAAGTGGGCGAGCGGCGCCTATGTGATTTCCTCGCAAGCAACGGAAGGTGAGGAAGAAGTTCAAGACAGAGCTGAGAGTTCCGAGGATGAGTCATGAAAGGCATCGCGAGTCACGCACAACCGCGGGGGAGGACGGCGCAACAGTTCGGTAGCGCCGACGACTGCCACTTGCAAAAACCAGAGGTTGCTGATTGCATAGCGAATGCGTTGCGCCCCTTCGGCCAGCAACGGTATCGCTTCTTCGCATGGTGCGTCATGCCAAATCACGTCCACGTTGGCGCTACTAAGACAGCCTGAGTATGGAATCTTCCCCGGCGCGCCCCACTCCGCTTTGGGCCACGATGATCGCCACTTTCTTTGGGATCGGACGGCTGCGGCCCGGGCCGGGAACGTGGGGATCGTTGGCCACCGTCTTGCTCTGGGCGGCGCTGTCCTACGCTCTTTCGGCTCCACTACGAACGCCGGTTGCAATCGCAACTGCCGTTCTAGTTACGCTGATCGGCATTCCCGCCGGGACTCGGGTCGCGCGCGGAGCGGGGAAGAAAGATCCTCAGTTTGTGGTGATTGATGAAGTGGCCGGTCAATTGGTGGCTCTGATCGCTGTGCCGCTTGCGTGGAAATCTTTTCTGGCGGGCTTTATACTTTTTCGTGCCTTTGATATTGTCAAGCCGCCGCCGGTGCGACAATTGGAAGCGATTCCGGATGGGACCGGCATCGTGCTGGACGACATTGCCGCCGGATTGTACGCTTTGGTGGTTGTGCATCTCTTTCTGCACTTTGGTCTTCTAAAATAGTGCGAGTGTTTTCCTCATGGGATTTTCCGATCGCATTCTGGGCAAGAAAAACGTAAATGGCGGACCGCACATCGAATCCGTCTCGCCAGTGCTCGCGTTGGCGGGAGGCGAGGTTCGCATCGCAGGCTCTGGCTTGCGGCCGCAGGAGTGGGAGCGTCCGCACGTAAGGTTTGGCGAGGTGGAAGGCGGAGTCGTTATCAGCTCGGATTCATTTCTGGTTGCGCGAGTTCCCGATGGCGCTACTTCGGGGCCCGTTGTGGTGGCGACCGATGGCCATGTGAGCAACGCGCAGACGGTTAAGGTGGCCGTTCCTGTGGCCGAGAATCTGCACCCGGTGACTAACCCGGCGCTCGACGCTCACGGCAACATCTACGTCACATTCTCCGGTTCACGCGGCCAAAAGGTTCCGGTCGCGATCTTCAAGATTGATACCAACTACACCATGAAACCGTTTGTGGCGGAGATGATGAATGCGACCGCCATCGCGTTCGATCGCCAGGGACAGATGTACGTCTCTTCGCGTCACGATGGTGCGGTGTATCGCGTCGCGCCGAATGGCACCATGACGACGTATGCCGAAGGGATGGGAATCGCTACCGGTATCGCCTTTGATCGAAATCAGAATCTCTACGTGGGCGACCGCAGCGGCACGATTTTCAAGATTGGCCGCGACCAGCAGGTATTCGTTTTTGCCACTCTGGAGCCGAGCGTTTCGGCCTACCATCTGGCTTTCGGCCCGCAGGGCGACTTATTTGTGACAGGACCAACGACGTCGAGCTTTGACAGCGTTCACAGAATTGATCCACACGGGACCGTGCAGAGGTTCTTTCGAGGCTTAGGACGACCGCAGGGCCTGGCTTTTGACTCAGCTGGAAATCTGTATGTGGCGGCTTCACTCTCGGGCAAGCGCGGGATCGTGAAGATTACACCGGACGGCAGCAAAGCCAGCCTGGAAGTGGCCGGCCAGGGCCTGGTTGGATTGGCCTTTGCTCCGGCGCGAAGCGTGATTCTGGCAACGACAGATGCAGTGCATCATCTTTCGTGGAACATTCAAGGACTATCACTTTTGCCGGAGTAAGTAGGACCAGTCTGATCCGCGTCTGCCGCTTTTTCATTTACACTTCTACCCGTGAACGCCGAGATCATCGCGGTAGGCTCCGAGTTACTGACGCCTTTCCGCACGGATACCAACTCCCTTTACCTCACTGAGCAGTTGAATCAGTTGGGCGTTGACGTGATTTTTAAGAGTGTGGTGGGAGACGATCTCGTACGTCTGGTGGCGGCCGCGCAGCACGCGCTGTTTCGTTCCGAGATCGTGATCTTCAGCGGCGGCCTGGGACCTACGGAAGATGACCTTACTCGCGAGGCCGTGGCCCAAGCGCTAGGCGTCCCGTTACGGCGCGATGAAGAAGTTCTCGACCGGATTGAACAGCGCTTTGCCGCGCGCGGTTGGAAGATGTCTCCCAACAACGCCAAACAGGCGGAGATCCTTGAAGGCGCAACCGTATTGCCGAACGCCAACGGAACCGCGCCGGGACAGTGGATGAGCGGCAAGTTCGACGGGCGCGAACGGATCATCATCCTCTTGCCGGGACCTCCGCACGAACTGAAGGCGCTGTTCGAAGCCGAGTGCCGGGAGCGCTTGCGCGCGAAAGTGCCGACGGCGTTCCTAGCAACGCGAGTGTTAAAGGTGGCTATGCTGGGGGAATCGCTTGTCGATGCACGCGTCGCACCCATCTACAAACGATTTGCAGACGTGCAAACCACCATCTTGGCAGGGGCGGGGGAAATTCAGCTGCACTTCAAAGCGTGTGCGGGGACTTTAGAAGCAGCTCAGGCACGCGTGGATGAAGCCGCTGACGCTGTTGAGGAAGAACTCGACGATGCCGTGTACTCGCGGGATGGCCAGTCGCTGGAGCAGATTGTTGGCTACTGGCTGCAGATGCGCAATGCCACTGTGGCCGTGGCGGAATCGTGCACCGGTGGATTACTGGGCGAGAGAATTACTTCGGTGGCTGGGAGTTCACGCTACTTTGCCGGCGGAGCTATCGTCTACTCGAATGCCGTGAAGACTGAATTGGCAGGCGTGCCCGCCGACATGATTGAACGCCACGGCGCCGTGAGCCGCGAAGTAGCGGCGGCGCTCGCGGAAGGTATCCGCTACCGTTGCGAGTCAACGCTAGGCGTCGGCATCACTGGGGTCGCGGGGCCCAGCGGGGGAACACCACAGAAGCCTGTGGGATTGGTCTTCCATGCGCTGGCCAGCGCTAGCGGGACGGAAGTGATTGAGCGAAACTTCCCAGGCGATCGGAAACGCATCCGCTGGTTCGCGACCACACTGGCGTTGGATATGGTGAGAAAGAAGTTGATGTGAGGGAAATGCTGCTGGCTGGGAGTTAGCCGCCAGTAGCTAGAAGCAAGCTGTCTTCATGCGCCTCTTTGTCGCGATCGATATTGACGACGACATCCGCGGCCGGATCACTCGCTATCGCGACGGCCTGCGCGAGTTCGCTCCCGAGGCGCGCTGGGTGCGGCCGGAGTCGTTGCACGTTACTCTGAAGTTTATTGGAGAGACATCCGAAGCCGAGGCCGAGAAGATCAATTTGATTCTCGGATCGATTAACAGCGCCGCGATTGAAATGAACTTTCGCGGGTGTGGATTTTTTCCCGAGCGGCGAGCGCCACGCGTATTCTGGGTAGCAGTAGAAACAGACTCAAAACTCACTTCTCTTGCGAAAATGATTGATGAAGGACTGTCGTCCCTTAGCGTCCCGAAAGAGGAGCATGCTTTCAACCCGCATCTTACTCTCGCACGAAGTGGGCCTGGCTCCGGATCGCCACGCCGGCAAGAAGGGGACCGTCCGAATCGTAGCTTTCAGCGCTTGCAAGAAAAGCTGGCCTCCCAGACTGCTCCGGAGTTTGGGGCGATGACGGCTTGCGAGTTTTTTCTTTACCAGAGCCAACTTGTAGCCGGCGGGTCAAAATATACGAAGCTTGCAAGATTTGAGTTGCGTTAACGCATCCGGCGAAATTCACCAATCTTGCCAACGATCATCACCATCGCCGCTCTGAGCTATCTGTTGGGATCGATTCCCTTCGGATATCTCTTGGTTCGCATCTTCCGTGGGGAAGACGTGCGTCAAAGTGGCAGCGGAAACATCGGAGCTACGAATGTCTCCCGCAAATCGCCGGTACTGGGACTGCTTACTCTGCTGCTGGATGGTCTGAAAGGAAGCGCCGCAGTCGGGCTGGCCTGGCATCTCTCGGCTCATACTACCGGCAGTGTTCAGCCATATCAGACGATGGCAGTGGCGGCATTATTCGCGGTCCTTGGACATATCTTTCCTCCATGGCTCAAGTTTCGCGGAGGCAAGGGGGTTGCCACGGGTTTGGGATCTTTCGTTGTGATCGCTCCAAAGGCAGTGCTGGTGGCCGCCGTTATCTTCGTTGTAGTGGTAGCAGGTTTTCGGTACGTATCGCTGGGATCAATTCTCGCCGTCGCTTCTTTTCCACTTCTCGTTTACGCGATGCGCGGCTACGGCGACCCGCCACTGGTTTTGATCTTCATGTCAGCTGCTTCGCTGCTCATCATCGCCAAGCATCACGACAACATCCGGCGCCTGCTTGCCGGGACGGAAAGCCGGCTGGGAGCAAAGCGCGTATGAGCAAGATCGCAATCATCGGCGCGGGAGCTTGGGGCACGGCGTTGTCGATCATACTCGGGCGCAAGGAGAATCACCGGATCAGGCTGTGGGCCCACGAGAAAAAGGTTTGCGACAGCATCGCCCAGACCCGCATAAACGATAAATTTCTTCCGGGCTTGCGGATCCCCGATTGCGTAGCTGCATACAACCATCCGGCTGAAACCCTTGCCGACGCAGATATCGTGGTGAATGTGGTGCCATCACAACACTGCCGCCACTTGTTCGAACAGATGCGATCGCATCTACGGCCCGAAACGATAATCGTCAGCGCTGCCAAAGGGCTGGAAGAAACCTCTTTGTTGCGAATGACGGAGGTGATCGCGCAGGTGCTCAAGAACGATAGCCGGCACCCGGCGCGAATCGGTGCACTGAGCGGCCCTTCGTTTGCCCTCGAGGCGGCGCGCGGCGATCCCACTGCCATTACGATCGCATCGCAAGACAGCGAACTCGCCCGGATCGTGCAACAAGAGTTCAGCGGAGCCAGCTTTCGCGTTTACACTAATGACGACCCAATCGGCGTGGAACTTGGCGGTGCACTGAAGAACACGATTGCAATCGCTGCTGGAATTAGCGCAGGCCTTGGCCTGGGGCACAATTCCATTGCCGCCCTCATCACGCGAGGCTTGGCGGAGATGACCCGACTGGTGGTGGCTTGTGGAGGCAAGGCCGAAACCATGGCTGGGCTGGCCGGTCTGGGAGACCTGGTCTTAACTTGCACGGGCGGACTCTCCCGAAATCGCAGCGTGGGCGTCGAACTTGGCCGCGGACTCAAACTGCCCGCCATTCTCGCTGGAATGCATGGCATGGTCGCGGAGGGAGTTTTCACGACGACGGCGGCAGTGGGGTTGGCGCGTGCTCATGGCGTAGAAATGCCCATCGCTGAGCAGATGCACGCAATCCTGCATGAAGGCAAAGCTCCGCGCGATGCAATTTACGAACTGATGACGCGCAGCAGCAAGAGCGAAACCCAGGGAAGGTAGGCCGGCGTCACGTTTGGTTGCCAAAAGCCGCGTCGAAAGGCACTTTTGAAAGACACTTTGGTAATGGCAAACGCAACGGTATTCCGCCTCCATCCTTTCCGGTCCCATTAAAATTCTATAGATACCTGTGAAATCCGCCGCCACTTCGATCGACGGCGCTTCCGAACTGAGTCAGGGGAGCGACTCGTCTTCAACGACGCCCACTCCGGGCCGTATTCCCATTCTGTATGTAATCCTTGGCGTACTGCTGGTGATCAGCATCGTCCCCATGTATTTCTATTCCGCCCAAGTGGAGGCGATTAACCGTGATCGGCTGAAGACGAACGAAATGCTGTTGCAGAACACGGTGACGCGGTCGCTGGCGGACGATCTTTCGCAGCATGAGCGTTCGTTGCGGATGATGCTGGCTAATCTTTCGTCGGCTATTCAGGTGGCGAGCGGCGGCGACATTGGCAGCAAGAACATTGAGTCTCCGGAGTTGCGCGCGCTGCTGGAGAATTTCGTTTCTTCCTCTGACGAGCTTGCCTACGCCACGTTGCTAAACTCTGACGCGAAGGGAATTTCTGCTGGACGCATCGCGCCGGATGCTTTTCTCCAGCGGGAGTTGCAACACGCCTTCGACGCAGCCCGCGACGGGCGAGCTTATAACGGGCAGGCGCTGCAGGTGGAAGATGGTAAGTCTTCGCGCACTGTTGTGCTGGTTAGCGCTCCGGTCAGCTACGGCGGCCGCTTTCTGGGAATGGTCGGAACCGTCGTGGATCTGCAATTTCTGGTTCGCCGTCTGCACGAAGTGAGCGGTGGCGGCCTGATTCCTTATGTTGTGGATGCGCAAGGACGACTCGTAGCTGCTGGCATTCCGCAGTATGTAACCGGCCAGGACATGAAGAGCCTCGAGATCGTTCGCAATTTTGTGGACGAGGGCAACAAAGCCCAATTGGCGGCCACCAAGGAATTCGCCGTCACGGAAGGCAACAACAGTGAGGAGATGCTCGGCACCTACAGCCCGGTGATGGCGCTGGACTGGGCGGTCGTTGTGCAGAAACCGCAACGCGAGGCTTATCGGGGAGTTTACGAGATGCAGCGCACTGCGCGACTGTTGGCGCTAATGGCGGTGCTGCTCAGTATTGCCGTCAGTATTTTCGCGGCACGCAGAATTACGAATCCGCTGCAGATTCTCACGCAATCCAGCCGCGCCCTGGCCCGCGGCGATTTTTCGCAACGTGTGCATTTGTGGAGCCGGACGGAAATCGGCGAATTGGCCGAGACTTTCAACACCATGTCGCAGGAACTCGAACACTTCGTCGAAGATCTGAAGCGGGCGGCCGAAGAGAACCGCGCTCTGTTTCTAGGCTCGATCCAAATGCTGGCCGGCGCGGTCGACGAAAAAGATCCTTATACTCGCGGCCACTCCGATCGCGTCACGCGGTACTCCATGATGATCGGCAAGGAAATGAACTTGCCAGCCGCCTTTATGGAGACGCTGCAGATTTCCGCGCAGCTTCACGATGTGGGCAAAATCGGAATTGAGGACCGCATCCTCAGAAAGCCCGGCGCTCTTACCGCCGAAGAATTTGAGGTCATGAAGACTCATACGACCAAGGGTGCCAACATCCTGCGCCCGGTAACCCAGCTGGCCGAAATGCTTCCGGGTATTGAACTTCATCATGAAGCCCTCGACGGCCGTGGTTATCCCTATGGCCTCAAGGGCGATCAGATCCCGGAACTGGCGCGGGTGATTGCGGTAGCCGATACTTTTGACGCGTTGACCACCAACCGTCCTTATCAGCAGGCACACACTCCGGAAGAGGCATTGAAGATCATTCAGAATCTTTCCGGTAAGCGGCTCGATCCCATCCCGGTGGCGGCACTGCTGGCGGTTTATGAACGAGGCGAAATTCGCATCCAGCGGGTTGCTATCAAGAGACCTATCGCAGCGGCCGCTGCCTCGAACGCGCCGGCAGCTGGGCCTGATCCTGCGCCTTCTGGCACGGAACCGATGAACCTGGAAAGAACCCGAGTCTAATCATTCTCCGCCAATCCCCTTAGCGCAACCAAGGCAACTTCAGGCGCAATCTCCTCTGGCCGCTATAATCGAGTTTTAGGATTTCTATGATTCAAACTCTATTTGGCAGCACCGAAGAAACGAAGACTGGTCTCTTCGAGCGCATGAAGCAGGCGGTCACGCGCACGCGCGAGAACCTTGCCGAGCGCATTGAAGAAGTCGTGTCGTTGGGCAAAGAGATTGACCGCAACACGCTGGACGATCTCGAGGCCACGCTGATTGGCGCCGACCTGGGCACCAGCACTACACAGGAAGTGCTGGGCAAGCTCCGCGACAAGGCCGACCGCAAGCAAATCAAAGATGTGCAGGAGCTGAAGCGGCTCCTGAAGGAAGAGTTGCTGGCCATTCTGAGTACGGCTAACACGCGCCCGGTCGAGAGAGTCGAGGGCACCCCGGAAGTGATTCTGGTGGTTGGAGTGAATGGCACTGGCAAGACAACAACCATCGGAAAGCTGTCGCAAGTATTTCGCTCGCAAGGCAAGAGCGTGTTGCTGTGCGCTGCGGATACGTTCCGCGCGGCGGCGATCGATCAACTGGAAATCTGGGGGACGCGGACTGGAACAGAAGTGATCAAGACCAAGCCCGGCGGCGATCCCGCGGCAGTGCTATTCGATGCTCTTCAAGCCGCAACCGCACGAAATACGGACTATGTAATTGTCGACACGGCCGGCCGCCTCCATACCAAGACGAGCCTGATGTCCGAGTTGGAGAAAATGCGCCGCACGGCGCAACGGATTATTCCTGGGGCTCCGCACGAGACCCTGCTCGTCATGGACGCGACTACTGGGCAAAACGGGTTGCAACAGGCGCGCCTGTTCACGCAATCGGCGGGCGTCACCGGCATCGTCCTTACCAAGCTCGACGGCACGGCCAAGGGTGGTGTAGTCGTGGCGATAACGCGAGGGTTGGGGCTGCCCGTGCGATTTGTCGGCGTCGGCGAGAAAGTTGGCGACTTGCTGCCGTTCGATCCAAAAGAGTTTGTGGATTCGCTGTTCGAATAGGACCAATTCTCACCACAGGGGCACGGAGAAAACTTTGGCATGACCGCCTTTCTCGAAGTTCTGACGGTGCTTCCCTGACTCCGCGGTAAATGGATTCATGCCCATAAGCTCCACTGACGAGCAATTCCTGCAGCGCGCGCTTGAACTGGCACGACGAGGCTTGGCTTTAGCATCGCCCAATCCCTACGTCGGAGCGGTCATTGTTGATTCTCACGGACAAATCGCGGGCTCGGGGGTTTACACCTACGATGGCCGAAAGCACGCCGAAATTCTGGCGCTTGAGCAAGCCGGCGGCAAAGCTCGCGGCGGAACACTCTATATCAATCTCGAACCGCATTCGCATCAAGGCCGCACGCCCCCGTGCACTGACGCCTTGATCGCTGCCGGGATTCATCGTGTGGTTGCCTCTATGCCTGATCCCAATCCCAAAGTGAGCGGACGTGGCTTCGAAAAGTTACGAGCGGCAGGCGTACACGTGGAAGTTGGACGACTCGAAGCGGAAGCGCGCCGCCTGAACGAAGGCTTCGCACGTTACATTCGACATGGAGTTCCCTTGGTTACGCTGAAATCCGCGATGACGCTGGATGGCAAGATTGCTCCGCCGCCCGGCGCTGCGTCGAAGAGCGGGACAGGAGTTCCCGCCGGCGGGTGGATCACGGGCGAAGCGGCGCGCGCTCACGTGCAGGAGCAGCGGCACCAGAGCGATGCCATCATGGTAGGAATCGGAACTATCCTCGCTGACGACCCGTTGCTCACCGATCGCAGCAGCAAACCGCGCCGCCGTCCGCTGTTGCGAGTGGTTCTGGATTCGCACCTGCGGCTGCCCTTGGAATCGCGCTTGGTACAGAGCGTTGCCACCGATGGATTCGGCAGCGATGGGCTGGTTTTCTACTCTTTTGGCGAAGAGGCGAAAAAGAAAGGACTGGAAGCGCACGGTATTCACGTCGAACAGTTTCCTCCCGCCACGGATGGGCGTCCGGACATTCATGCGATCCTGCGTCGCCTGGGACAACTGGAGATCACCAGTGTGATGATCGAAGGCGGCGCGGCGGTAAACGGGACGGCGCTCTCATCCGGAATCGCCGACAAGATCTTCTTCTACTACGCGCCGAAGATCTTTGCGGCTGAGGGATCCGTTCCCTTTGCCACCGGTCTACACCACCTGCAGGAACCGTTTCAGGTCAATCGTCTCCACTTACATCGCTTCGGCGACGACTTCGCGGTAGAAGGATACCTGCGCGATCCGTATGAGGACTGAGTTTTGGGTTCCGCTCACTTGCCGTGCTTCGTTAGCTGAAGCTTGTCAATCGCGCACTGGAATCCCTCGCCCTCCGGAGCGGCCGACGCACATTATGTCAACCTCGGCCGAAACTGAAGGAACCACAAGATCCCATGCGAACCGAAGTAAAGTTCTTGCCGTCTGCCGACCATAGCGTTTCGAGAGAATCCGGCTTACGACCAGCTTCCACCAAACCGGTCCGCTTTTCGCCAGATCGTTCATCGTGGACCAGTCAGAGAACTCGCGGGTGAAGACCCCACTGGCGTGGCGCGCTCCGTCGAAGAACTCCGTGCGCCTCGTCGCACTTTCTTTCCGTGGAAAACACAATACTCGCTTTTGTTTCGCGAACCCAGGGTGGCAGCTTAAAGGTTCGGTTCCTGCCTCGGTGGTGGGTTTATGATGGTCAGTTACGGATGAGGTTCTCATGTTTACTGGAATTGTTGAAGAAGTGGGGCGTGTCACTCGCATCGAGCAGAACGGCGAAAATCGCCGCATCACCATTGCAGCTGCAAACACTCCGAAGGAACTGAGGGCCGGCAACAGCGTCTCCGTGAGTGGCGTTTGCCTCACGGCGCTCGACATCAAGCCAGATTCGTTTTGCGCCGATTTGGCTCCGGAAACTTGGGCCCTAACGTCATTTTCGCACATGCACGAAGGCGCGCTGGTGAACCTGGAACTTCCCATGAAGGCGGACGGCCGCTTCGGCGGTCACATCGTACAAGGCCACGTGGATGGCGTCGGCAAGCTGGTCGCTCTGGAGCGCATCGCCGACTCGGACAACTTCTGGCTGCGCATCGAACTGCCGCGGGAGATCGAGAAATATACTGTCTATAAGGGCTCCATCAGCATCGAGGGCATCAGTCTTACGGTCGCTAACCTGGACGGCAGAAACTGCTCCATCGCCATCATTCCGCATACCGTGGAGATGACCAACCTCAACTCGCTCAAGCCCGGCGATCCCGTCAATCTCGAAGCGGATTTGATTGCCAAGTACGTCGAGAAAATGATGAGCAGCGAACCGATGGAGGGTTCGCTGACGGTGGAAGAATTGGTGCGACAAGGATTTTAGAACATCGGTCTGTGTCTAGTGGTGCTCACTAAAATGTGATCGGGTCGGACTTGATTTTGGGAGAATGCAAAGCGCCGTGGGCGTGCCGGCTTCAAAACCAATCGTTAACAGCAATCCCGGCCTGTGTGGCGACTGCGTGAATGCCCGGATAATCACATCCGATCGCGGTTCGACATTCGTCCAATGCCAGCTTTCGTTCACTGACTCGCGCTTTGCCAAATATCCGCGGCTGCCGGTGCTGACTTGCGGCGGTTACACCAAGCGATCAGCTGGTGCATGAGCCACCCGTAAGCACATCTGGGTTGCATGAAACTCAAACCAGGAATAGCTCCATGTACACGTCGGCTCGCTCGTATTGTGACGGGATTATACGGTCCCGGTCGATGTGCCTGAATCCCATGGATTCATATAGGCGAATCGCGGGTTTCAGTACGTGGTTGGTTTCAAGATAGAGCCTTTGCGCGCCCGCAGTTCGCGCCTCTTCGATCGCTGCAGTAAGCAGCCCCCGACCGATGCCGGCTCCCTGGTACGGCGCTTCGACGGCCATCTTGGCCACTTCAAATTCCTTGTCGCTCAGACGAATCAGCGCGCAGCAGCCGACGCATCGTTCGCCGGCAGTGGCGACAAAAATCCTGCCGCCACTATCCAGAATCGCTCCCTGCGGATCGGCTAGAATCTCCTCTTCCTTCGGCTCAATCCGGAAGAAGCGTTTGATCCATTCCTCATTGAGCCTGCGGAATGCGGCGGCGTCCCCGGGCCGAAACTGCCGAATGCCAATTTCAGCGACTGGCTGCGATTCCTGTTTGGCAACGCTCATTTGCACAACCCCTCCCCTGGTCATTCCAAGATAAAATCTCAGGCTGGATATGTCGAATATCTGAATTATCTGAACTAAGATGAATTGGATATGAAACCAGAGATCGAGCTCAGGCATTTACGGTACTTCCTGGCGGTCGCCCAAACCTTGCATTTCAGCAAAGCAGCGGAGCAGTTAGGAATGGCACAACCGCCGCTCAGTCAGCAGATCAGAAGCCTCGAACGAATCCTTGGTTATCCGCTGTTTGACCGCACCACCGCGGCGTGCGGCTGACCAGGGTCGGTCAGTATTTCAGAGAGCGTGCGCAGAACACCCTCACGAAGATGCAGGACGACATGGAAATGGCGCGACGGTTGGGAAGCGGCCAGGAAGGCGTGCTGACGGTCGGATTCAGCGGTTCAGTCATGCTCACCACCCTCCCCAAGGCAATCGAACGCTATCGCCGGCTTTTTCCGAAGGTGGAATTGCGGCTGCGGGAAGTGGTCACCGCCGAGCAAGCGCCCTCGCTACTCGATGGAACACTGGACCTGGGGGTTCCTTCGCGATGGCGAACCGCGCGATGGACTGTCGATGGAGTCGATTCTGCGGGAGCGATTTCTCGTCGTGCTCCCGGCTCGTCACAGACTCGCCGCGTGTGCCGCGATTCGTCCCGCTGAGCTCCGGAACGAGCCCTTTATACTTTTTGCGCGACGCATGGGCCCCCTTGCCTTTGATCGAACGCTCGCATGCTGCGAAGGGTTCCAGCCAAACATTGTGCAGGAGGCTCCACAGTGGCCGACCCTGGTGCGCCTGGTGGCGGCCGGGTTGGGTATATCGTTGGCTCCGGCTTGTGTAGCAAATTTCGCAGTGCCGGGAGTCGTCTACAAGAAGCTGCGTTCTGCGCATTGGACATCGATTGACATCGGGGTAAGGCCTAAGCTCGATAATCCCGCAGTCGAAGCTTTTCTGAGCATCGTACGCGGTCAATTCTCAAAGAAGAGTGCATCTGGGGATAGTCAGGCAGGGAAATAAGCCGCGGCGGAGGCCTCAGCACTCGATCTTCAGTTCGTCCAACTCCAGGAACTCCTGGACGATCGGCTCGGCGGATTTTTCCATCTCGGCATAGGTACCGAAGAAGACCACTTTTCCCTCGTGCAAAAAGACTACGCGGTCGGCAAGTTTTTCGGCAAGGCGCATGTCGTGGGTAACCACGATACTGGTCAGGCTGAGCTGGAGCTTGAGGCGCTTGATGAGGTCTCCCAATAGTTGCGCCATCAGCGGGTCCACCATAGTAGTGGGCTCATCGTAGAGAATGCATTCTGGCCGCGCCGCCAGCGCACGGGCAATGGCCACGGACCTCTTCATTCCGGTGGAGAGGTCCGAGGGCAAGAGGTCCCGCATCTCCTTGACCCCCACCATCTGGAGCAAGCCGTCGACGATCTGATAGATCTGATCTTCGGACAACTCCCCGGTTTCGCGCAACGCGAACGCTACGTTTTCCCCAACCGTAAGCGAATCAAAAAGGGCCCCGTTCTGAAAGACCATGGTCACTTTCTTTCGGATCGATTCCAGTTGTTCTTCAGAGAAGTCGGTGATATCTTCGCCAGCCACGATGACCCGTCCGGAATCGGCCTTCAGGAATCCCATCAGAAGCTGCAGCGAGACCGATTTGCCTACGCCGCTGCGCCCCAGGATACAAACGGTTTCAGCCGGCATCACGTCAAAGCTGACACGATCCAGAACCTTTTTGTCGCCGAAAGCTTTCGAGACTTCGCGGAATTCGATGTAAGGACGGTTCGCTTCAGGCATTTTACGACCTTCGTTGCTCCGCTAATTCCTCGGGAGTATTCAGATTACCGAAAATTTCAGGCGAAAATCCTTCCCGTCGCAACTCTTCTTCCTCGATCACGCGCGAGCGAATCTCGGGGTATAGCAAGTCAATCCGGTTCCGGCTGGCCTGCAAGGCCTTTTCAGCGACATCGGCGAAATCCCGGCGGTAAATGGCGCAAAGCGGCTGCCAGCGGCCGTTGCTGCGGGGGAGGACGGCGGTCGCACCGGGCGAATCGCGGGCCTGTTGAATTAAGTATTTCAGGAATGCGGATGGGACAAAAGGCATATCCACCGCCAGCATCAGGTTCACGTCTGTTGTCGAAGCCCGCAGGGCAGCATGAATACCCCCCAAGGGACCGCAATTGCGGAATATATCTTCCACCAAGGGAGCAAACCGGGCAAACTTCTCTCGACTTCCAACAATGCACACCTGGGATGTGGCCGAGCGCGCCATGTCGAGCGTGCGCTCCAGCAAGCTTCGGCCTTGCAACTGCACAAAAGCCTTGTTGGCGCCCATGCGCGTGCCTTTGCCTCCCGCCAGTATGAAGGCCGTCACGTCCGGCACGGCGGCGCGTCCCATGCCGCGATCATACACTTTGATGCAGCGAAGTTTGCAGTTGACGGCTAAGGGAAACAGGCAGCCCGTTCCGAGCGCAGATTCGTTGGCCTCGCGTGGTGATGCCGGTAAGACGCCGGCGCTACAACTTACGAACTGCTCTCGGCGTATTCCGAGGGGATGACAGGAGCGACCGAATCCCTGCGGGAGTGTCTGCGAACGATCAGGAGCCCAACCAGAACCGCGCTGATCAGCATAACCACTCTTATGTAGAGGCCGACGTGAAAAGTCTGATCTCCGGCGGCAGTTCGCAGGAGGCCTGATCCAGCGCTGATGGTACAGAATCCGAAATAGAATTTCTCCATCCATCCCCGGGAAATGACCAAAAGCCACAAAAGAATGGAAGTAACGACGGCGAAGATCCCGCAGAGGATCCAGGTGCCGGTGGGAACCATGGAGGGCGACCATATGCCGGGGGCGGGATTGGCTGCAACCATCTGCCGGACCGCAATCAGGAGGAACACCACAGAATGCACCAGCGCAACGATGGCGCGCTTCCGGTTGGTAAGGATGGAGAACCTGGCCATACTTGCCATACTCTACGCAAAGCTGCGGACACGGGGCTGTGATCCAGATCACGCAGTGGGGGTATCCCCGGAGATGGCTTTAAGCGGCTGTTCTGGCACTCTCGGGCCATACCTTCCCTTGATCGTGCCATTGTCACCGCATCGTCACAGCCTCAATATAGGTCCGTGCTGAGGGGACCTCAAGACCGAGGGTATTTCGCAAGAGCAACGCAAAGCCGCTCTGAACGACACGCCATGCTCGACGTAAATGGCAAGGCGACGCAGCCCAGGCTTCAGGCAAATCTCGCGCGACCTCAGGCCGGTGGTCATGCCACTTCTCCCGCGGGTCGGCCGGGTAAAGAACGTAAGCGGTTAGTGATTGCCCTGGTGCTTCTTGTCGTGGCTCTCGCGGTTGTCCTTGTAAAGGACCACGATTTCTGGTTTGGATCGGACGAGGCGGTAAACTCGGACGCGGTCAATCCGGTAAGTGCTGCGAAAGCGCAACCGGCCGCGGCTCCTGTCAAGGCGGCCGAAAAACCAGTCGCACCGGCAGTCGCTTCAAAGACCCATCCGACCCAGAAGGCTTCGGTCGCGACGGCGGTTTCGGTGACGCCTAATAAAAAAGAGGCAGCTAACTCCGGCGCTCCGGCGGTCGCGACGAAGCGCGCCGTGCTGCCGCCTCTTGACATCGAAGTGGTTGCGGGCGATACGCACCGAGTCGTGCATCCCGGAAGCAACGTCACGAAGGTGGAACTTCCGAACGATTCAAATCGCACGTTGGCAGCAGCGGCTGGCCAGCCCACCAATGCTGCTGAGCATGACCGTCTGGCGTCGGTCGATTTGACCTATCCTCTGCTGGCTCAACACATGAGGGTGCAGGGATCGGTGGTGTTGCAGGCCGTGGTCGGCGCCGATGGCAACATCGAAGGTCTAAAAGTTCTCAGCGGACCCTCTATACTCACCGCAGCGGCGCAGCAGGCTGTACGGCAGTGGCACTTCAAGCCCTATCTGCAGAACGGCCAGCCGGTCGAAACCAAGGCCACCATCGTTGTAAACTTCTCGATCCGGGTCGCCGACAATTCCGCGAAAACAAGCTAGAATCTGCGCGATCAGCCTGAAAAGTTCTCACTGCCGGGCTGGCCGTTCCTTCCGAAGTTCACTCCTGCCAATACCGGGGATCACACCTCACGCCCACACGAAAGTAACCTTCC
>CAVZZB010000018.1:0-54490 GCA_963779525.1 uncultured Acidobacteriaceae bacterium | reverse complement strand
CCGAACCACCACCTCGGGCGGCTTGCCAGGCAGAATCAGCATCAAAGTTGGTAATATAATGCGATCTCACCGCAAACAAGGCAATGCCTGCCTGCGAGGAATCACAAGCGGAACCTTTACGAAAAGCGCCTTTCGCCTCTTCATGCCGAGCGCTACGGTCCGCCACCAACGCCCGGTCTATGGGAGGAGAATGGATGATTGGAAAGTTCGCCACGGTCAGTGCGCTGTCGCTGGTGATGATCACAATTCTGCTGTTAGGGCGAGGAATCGCCCAGTCCGCGCCGTCAGGACAGACGGCAGCAACCCCCGACTCCGCGGCGCAACAACCTGCGGCCCAGCAACCGGCCGCGCAGCAGCCAGCAGCGCAGCAGCCCGCGGCGCAGCAGCCCGCCAGCGATCAGGAACCTGCTGAGGAAGAATCCAGTAGCTCCCGGCGCAAGGCGAAGCCCCGTGACTACAAGAACTGGAGCTACAACGTCGGCCTTGGCGCCAATGTGGATAGCGGTACGACTAAGACGTATGTCAGGGGCGGAGGCGGCGTTGCCTCTGCCGGCGTGGCGCGCAATGCGAACAAGTACTTCGGACTGCGAGGCGACTTCTTTTTCGCCGACTTGCCTCTGCGGGATTCCTCGCTCCTACTGGCGCAGGCCGGAAGCGCCTCCAGCTATTTTTTCGCTCTTACGGTTGGTCCCGTCATCAACATCCCGGTTACCAAACTATGGGGCGGATATCTTCTTTTCGGGCCAGGCTATTACCATCGCATGGGAAACTTGAACACTGTGACCGCTGTTCCGGGCTCGACCTGCAACGGCTTCTATGAATGGTGGGGTGCGTGCTCGAGTGTCAGCATTCCTCTCAGCGGCAGCTTCGTTCATTCCAGCCAGAATCAATTTGGATACAACGTTGGAGCCGGTATCACGCGGAAGATGCCCAGTGGCGTCGAGGTCTACGCCGAATTTCGTCTTACACACGGATCGGCAAACGGCACTACTATCGATGTGCGTCCGATCACGATTGGCGTGCGCTGGTAATAGGTTTACCCTCTGCATCTCTGTGCCGCTGTGGTGAAGATTTTTCACCCGACAGGTTACTCAGGATTTCTCCGGTAAATCCAAAGTTCGCCCGCGGACTGCTGCAGTTGGGTGAATGAAGTGGCCGACACAGGCTGAGAGACTGCGGTGCTGGAATTCGCTTCGGCCAAGGCCGATTCCACGATGTGATGTGCGGGTGCCAGTGAACATGCAGGATCCGTTGTGGTCGCGTCGCCCGCGAGCAATAGCGTCTGGCAGCGGCATCCGCCAAAATCCTCCGCGCGCCGCTCGCAACTTCGGCACGGCTCCGGCATCCATGCTTCTCCACGAAAGCGCTGGAACGAGGAAGATTGCTGCCAGATGAATTCCAGACTCTGCTTTCTAACATTTTCAAGCCCAAGACCGGGTATCACTTCGGCGGCATGACAGGGAAGGGCTCTCCCTGATGGATTGATGAGCATCAATTTTTGTCCCCATCCGCCCATGCAGGCCTTGGGAAAGCGTGCGTAATAATCGGGCACCACGGAATCGATCCGGATTCGTCCCGCCAGCCGCTTTTCCGCTGCAGCTACAGTTTCTACCGCCTTCTCAAGTTGCACACGCGTGGGCAACAACGCGGCGCGGTTCCTCAACGCCCAGCCATAATATTGTGTGTGGGCGATCTCCATGCGCTCGGGTGCGAGCTGCTCGATGAAAGCGATCATCTCTTCGAGATGGTCGATATTCTGCCGGTGAATGACTAGATTCACGGTGAACGCGATTGTGTGCCGGCGGATGTTGCGCGATAACTCGATTTTGTGTGCGTGCGCTTTCGCGCCGGCAATCCAATTGGCTGCGTTCTCGCGCGAATCCTGGAAACTGATCTGGATGTGATCGAGTCCGGCGTCGACCAACGCCTGCAGCCGCTCCTCACCTAGTCCAAGCCCCGAAGTAATAAGGTTGGTATAGAGTCCCGCCGCGCGGGCTCCCGCGACAAGTTCAGCCAGATCCGGCCGCGCCAGCGGTTCTCCGCCGGTAAGGTGAGCGTGCAACATTCCCAGCTTGCCCGCCTGGCGAAAAACATCAATCCACTCCGCGGTTGACAGCTCCGAACTCACGGCAGCCAACTGCAGCGGATTGGAGCAATAGACGCAGTGCAATGGGCAGCGATGCGTGATCTCGGCGATAAGGGCAAGCGGATTGGGAATCATGAGTAATACGGAATGGTTCGATTAATAGTCAACAATTCTCTTATGCTGCAATTGTTCCAAAAACTGGCTGATATCGGCTCGAATCTTGGCCGGATCGGCGACGCTGAATTGCGCCTGCAATTCCGCGATGAGCTGGCCGAATGTGCGCTGCCCGTCGCAGCGCTCGAGTATCTGCAAGCCTGTGCCCTGCAGCCGAATCGCTCCTTCAGGAAAAAGCACCATGCGATCTTGTTCGGTACCGCCCCAGCGGCACCCGGTCGCCAGTCGCGGCTGGCTGGAATCTTCTGGAGGCGCCATCCTAACTGCCCTCGATGCGGAACGCACCGGGCGGCGGCCATCCCGGCTCCACGTAGGCGAAGTAGAGCGCGTCGAGTTGCGCCCACAGAATATCGCATTTGTCGCGCAAGGCCTGGATCGCCAACTCCTGTTCGGCTCGCGTTTTCGCATTGTCGCAAACATAGTTCACGGCAAATTGGGAATCCTCCGGCGCCTGATAAAGTCGAGCCTCGAAATAATCCAGACCTCCCGCCAGCCAGGGATAATGTTGGCGTAATTTATCCACCCGCAAAGTAATCAGCTTGGGAGAAAACAATTCTGTCAGCGAAGAGGCCACCGCTTCCAGCAATGTCCGGCTGCGAACGATGTTCAAATATTCGTTGACCGCGAAGCGAGTGGCCGGCAGAATGCCTTTCCCGGCGCGAACCTGGGCCGAATCAAGACCTGTCGCTTCCGCCAGTTTCACCCAGCGCTTGATGCCGCCCTCGCTGGTGGCGTCGCCATCGTGGTCGACCACGCGTTTTCGCCAGGCGCGCCGGAACACCGGGTCCGGCCCGCGCGACAAAATAATCGAATCTTTGATTGGGATAATGCTTTGGTAGTAATAGCGGTTCAGTGCCCATGCCTGGAGTTGTCCACGGCTCAGCTTGCCTTCATGCATCAACAAATGAAAAGGATGCTTGTGATGATATCGCTCCTCGCCCGTCGCCTGAAAGACGGCGCGTAGCTCGTCGGGCGAAAGCAATTGGGCGGATTGCGACGCCGTTTCGGCTGCTACAGGTTGAACTCCCATCCATCCTCCGCAATTTCCCAGCCCGCGTTCCGCACCTGGCGATGTTCGTCAGTCGCCTCGTTCAGCATGGGATTGGTGTTATTAATGTGTAGAAATATTTTACGCGGGCGCTGCACTCCCGCCAACTTGACCAGCGTTTCTTCCACCGCAACGTGGCCCATCTGCTGCGCGGTCTGTCCGCTGCCTTGCACTCGAACCAGCTCGTCGTTACTCCAGAACGTCCCGTCGAAGAGCAGGACGTCGCAGGTCTCCAACTCGGCGAGTAATGCGTCGTCCACTTGAGGCACAGCAGGAAAATAAGCTAGCCGGCCACCGGAATTCGAAAAGATGAAGAAACCCACGGAAGCCTGGGTGGGGGAGAGTTGCCGTTGCTTCTCGTCTGTCACGTAAGCGGGATAATGAGTGCTCAGTGAACAAGGCAGGCAGCGAAGACCGGAATCCTCACCCCGCGGGTTGCACAAAGCAAATCCTTTTCCCGGCTCAAAGTCAGTCCAGGCCGCTTGATCGGGAATACGATGCAGCATGCCGAACATGGAGTTATCCTCGCGCAGAATGCGGCGAACCGAGGCGGTGGAATAGATGCGTAAAGGTTGCAGTTCGCGCAGCAGAAGCAGCCCGAGGACGTGATCGAGATCGGCGTTGGCGAGCGCGACGCCGGCGATGGGCGAGTTGCGCCTACCCTGGCGCGGATGCAATGCATGCGTGGCTTCGATCTGCACCCGCAGGTCCGGAGACGCACCCAGCAGAAACCACGACTCCTCATTTTCCGTAATCGCAACTTGCGTTTGGCCGCGCGGTTTTCCATGGAAGGTGCCAGCTCTGACCGCACGGCAATTCGCGCAGGCACAATTCCATTGCGGAAAAGCGCCCCCCGCTGCCGAACCAAGAATCTTCACTTGCATCTCTGCGAGTTTACAGCCTGGAATTGATGCCGGGGATGACTCCGTGGGGACCCTGCTCGGTGTATGTGAAAGTTAGCCCTGACCCGCGGCCGCGGCGCAGCGTTGCGGATCGACATCCCAAAGCGCGCCTTCGGTAGACAGGGTTTCTACCCCAACCTCGCCAGCCATTTCCGTCCCTGGCTTGCCGCACCACACAATGCGAAATTGAGCTTTCGTTCCTTCATACAACACATCGACGACGTCGCCTGGCTTCAGTCGAGCGTCCACGCACTGCAGGGTGGCGCCGCGGCCGCTAATGGTGCGCAGGCTGGCGGGCTGCATGAACGGACGGGAATAGCTGTCCATACCCCATATCTGTACAGGAAGGTCAACGAAGACACGCGATTGCCGGCGCCTATCCATCTCGACACTCCTCGGCCTCATTTCGAGTTCACGGGATCGTAGGCGGACAGAGAAGACAAGCAAAGATAACAACGGTCACACCGGAGGAGTACCGAAAGTTTGCCGCTGTCCTAGATATGCTAGACGTGTTTTCAGGGAGTTAGTCCAGATCGCCGAGTGAGCAAGCCCCCGGTCCGCGAGCATCGCCGCACGATCCGCATGCACCGCTGGGAGCTGTTGAAGAACCAGCCGAGCCTTTCGCGGAAACCGCAAACACACTGAGCTGCGGACTGAGCTTCCTGCTCTGGCACTTGGGGCACTGCGCTTTGTCGCGGCCAAAGACGATAGTCTCAAATTCGTGCTGGCATTCCTGGCAAATGTATTCAAAAATCGGCATATTGATCACACTCCGGCAACCGGGCTTCTCCTATTAGAATCAATTTGTGCGAACTTCGCAAATGAGAGCGATGAAGCTCGTTATTTCCAGCCGCAGACGCGCGAGGACGGCTTGATCAAGAAGCCGCCAGTTTCCAGCCAGCGCGTGTTTCGACCGCATCCCTGGCTGCGAGGCGGACACATTCAGACGCTCGCCGCCTTTTTCCTCTCGCGCCGAATCGATCTTCCTCCCGCCGAAAAGCGTCTGATCGAAGTGGAACCCGGCATCGCCGTGCTCTGCCACTGTCACTGGCAGAAGGAGCGGTCGAGCGCGCTCACTCTCATCGTTGTGCACGGACTTGAGGGCTCGAGCGAATCGCAATACATGCTTGGCATCGCGCGCAACGGTTTGGCTGCCGGCATGAATGTAGTACGCATGAACCAGCGCAACTGCGGCGGCATGGATCACTGTGCCCCCACGCTCTACAACTCCAGCCGCTCCCAGGATGTAGCCGCTGTGGTACGCAACATCGTCGAGCACGATGGAATTTCTGGCTTCGTCCCGATAGGGTTTTCCATGGGCGGGAATCTGGTTCTGAAGCTGGCCGGCGAATGGGGCAGCGATGGCCCTGCGGAGTTTCGCGGCGTCGCGGCAGTTTGTCCTGCAATAAATCTGGCGGCTGGTGCCGACGCTCTGCATGAGCCCGCCAACCGTATTTACGAATACTATTTTCTGCTGCAGTTGTTCCGGCGCTTTCGCCGCAAGGTACGGCTGTTTCCTTGCGACTTCGATGCCTCACGCCTCCGCGGCGTCAAGACCCTGCGAGAATTCGACGACCGCGTGACCGCCTACTACTGCGGTTTCACCGGAGCCGACGATTATTACGCCCGCGCGGCCGCCGCCAATGTGATCGACCGCATCGCGCTGCCCGCCCTCGTGATCCATGCAGCCAACGATCCTTTCATTCGCATCCTGCCGCAGACTCGCCGGGCGCTCCTTTCCAATCCCAACATCACCTACATCGAAACCGAGGATGGCGGACACTGTGCATTCGTGGGCGAGCATGACGGCAATTCGACCGGCATTTCGAACTATGATGGCCGTTGGGCCGAGCGGGAAGTCGTCGAGTTCGCCCGGCAGTTTCAGCGTTCGCCTGCCTGATCTTTGCAAACGTCTTGGCGGGACACTTCCCTTTATTGCGCGGTTGCCGGACGCCGAAACCAAGCCAGAACTTCAGCCCCGCGGCCTTTCATTCGAGTTCGGATGAAGGCGAGGAGAAGCATTGCGAGGAAGATCGTCAACAGTCCGAACGACGCCATTTTTATGCTTTGGCCGTGCTTGGGCAGAATCGAAAAACGTCCATACACGAATTCAATGTGCACCCAGTAGACCAGCAGAGAAGCCTGGCCTAATTGAATGAGAGGACTGAATCCCCATTGTCCGGCACCCCAGCGGCACCAACCATAACTCGCGGCCAGAATCGCCAATAGCATTCCGACGCGAGTCAGGAAAAAATTCGGACTGGTATGCCAGTAATCGTAGACGGCGTAAAGCTGACGAGGCTGCGCATCGAGCCGGCGAGCGATTTCCACGAGCAGAATGCCCGCCACAGCTGCGAGAAAAAAGATGATCGACTCGCGCTGGCGCGCCCACTGACTTTGCAAAATAAATCCTGTCGCGAGTCCGGCGAAGGCGAAGGCAGTCCAGGGAAAAATCGGGAACAGCCAGGCCTGCGGCGTGCCCAGATTGTGCACTCCGTTAATGTAGGATTCGACGGGCCAGGGCAGCCAGTCCGGTCTCCAACTCGTCCACATCAGCGGAGTCAAGAGGGAAATCACCAAAGCGGTTGCAGCAGGGCCGAGAACCAGAGCAAGCCTGGTGTGCATCCCGCGATGAATCGAGAGCGCCAGCCAGCAGAACAGGCCCATCAGCATCATCGAGACGCCAATCGTGTTGAGTATATCGACGCGGAGTAGATCGCTGAGCGGCGCCCAGCCCCAGGCGATGAGATATTCCTGCAGGCGAAAGAGCAGCCCAAACGCAAAGATTTCCGCGCCACGGCGAATCGTGATGCGGGCAATCTGCGAAGGCTGCGGGTTTTTCTTCCACAGCTTTTCGGTTACTAGAGCAAACGAAATTCCCGCCAGAAACAAAAACAACGGTGCTGGAAAAGTTCCGCCCAATTGCGAGTAGATGAAGAACTTGCTCTGCCGCGCGCTGGGACTGAGCCAGGAATCGTAGCAGTGGGTCTGGAACATCAGGACGCACGCCAAACCACGCATCCAGTCGATATAAGCCAGCCGGGACGATTTCGCCGCCACCCTGCCTCCTGCCCAAGCTTAACGTGGCAGTATACGGCACCGTAAAAGCCATTAGAGTGCCCGAGCCCGCGAATCGCGAGGCGGCCTAAGCGCCAGGCTTACTCGGTAGATTCAATCTGCACGAGGGAAGTGCTCGGCCCAGAGGATTTTGCTCCTGGTTGCCAACGGTTTGGCGGGCGTTCGCGGGTGCGCATACGATTCACCGCCGAGCCGATACTCAACGACGCGTTCACCAGATGCCCGACCCGGAGCGGCCCGGCGACTTTCTCGCTCTGGATCCAATGAAGCGCGCTGCTGATACTGCAGCCGCATTGACTGCAGTCTGGATTTCCGCCGAAGACGCAAGGTTCCACGCGGCTTTGGAGGTCGGCCGAGTAGTTCACCGACATTCTCGCGAACAAGCAATTCTGTGGATTCGGGGGAGGGTTCACAAAGGCGCGAGCCACGCCTTCCGGGAGCAACAGCTTTGGATACTTGGCGCGCAACGGCGGCAATTCGCGGGCCACGCGCTCGCGGTCTTCCGCAGTCAGTCGTTCCGGACTTTCCTCGCCCATCTGCGGGCTATAGAGGCTGATCCAGATGTGATCGACTTCGGGCCGCGAATTCCAGAACGCGACGTATTCTTCCAGATAGCTGCCGCGCGCCAGCATCGGCCGCGTGATTACCCAATGAACGTTGATTTTCCGCCCGGCAATGTTTTTCAAGATGCGCTCGTAGGTTGCCGGTTGCCGTCGAATGTCATGATGTTCGGGCAATCCGTCGACTGAGACGGCGATGCGCAGCCGGGGAATTTCCATCCAGTGCTCAGGAATAGGAATCACCCCGCTGGTCACCACCATGCCGAAGACTCCCATTCCGCTGAGCGCGGGAAGAATCCGATCCAATTCACGATGTCGAATCATCGGTTCGCCGCCGACCAAAGAAACGTGCATGGGATGGTGGCGGCGCACCAGTTCGAGAACGCCTTCGACTAAGGCATCGCCACGAAAGTCACGCAGGTCTCGCAACGTAATCCCGCCGCCGAGGTGACTCTCGCCATAGGCGTAACATCCCGGACAACTCAAAGGGCATTCGCGTGTAATTTCAATGGAGAGCAGCGGAACACTGCCGCTCAAAACTCGCCATCCAGCGCGTACCAGATCACGAGGATTAAGACTGGAACGGGGCTCGACAGACTGCATTTCGGTTTAGATGCACGTCGGTTGCTTTTGGCTACGCTATTCCCATCCCTGAAGCTGGAAGGATTTAGAGAGCTGGGACCAAGAGGGGGAGGACCCGATGGGCCTGCAGGTTATGATAGATTTTTCGCAGGGGCGCGTAGCTCAAACGGATAGAGCACCGGATTTCTAATCCGGTGGTTGCAGGTTCGATTCCTGCCGCGCCTACCAAGAACAGTCGTCAATAGACAGCCCTGCATTTCACCCTCTGAATTTCTGACACTGGCCACCGCTCACTGACCACCGTTTTTCCGATGTGTGCAGGCGTCGGTGTTGAGGCAGGAATCCGCCAGCATAAGGCGTTGCACCGGCTTTCCACCGATGATGTGGGATTCCACGATCTCATCGACATCGGCCTCGCTCACGTGTCCATACCAGATTTGCTCGGGATAGATCACAACATTTGGGCCATGCTCGCATTGATCGAGGCAGCCCGACTGGTTGGCACGCACCTTGCCTTTGAGGCCGCGCTCCGCGAGCTTCTGCTTAAACAGCTTCTGCAGCTTCGCCTGGCCTTCGGGATCGCAACAACCTCGAGGATTTCCCGCCGGCCGCTGGTTGCCGCATATAAAAATGTGCTTCTCAAACTTTGGCATTATCACATCTTAACTTGAACGGCCGTGCCGGACGCCTCGCATTGCTATGCGCCGCGTGGGCGCGTTAAGATACCCCGTACACATCTTCTCCGCTTTTTATTCCCAGTCGGTTCTAGAATTTTTGCCGCGGCAAGGCGTGTGCAGACCCCGGTTTTCATACGTGTGCGCAGCGCAGTGATGCGTCTGCGAATCCCTGTGACGGAGTTGGCAGTGAAACCAGGCAAGACCGCGGTAATTGTCGGTGCCCAGTGGGGCGACGAAGGCAAAGGAAAGATCGTCGACGTTCTATCGGAAAGCTTCTCCGTCGTGGCCCGCTACGCCGGCGGCCACAATGCCGGCCACACCGTCATCATCAATGGCAAGAAGTTCGTCCTGCAGTTGGTTCCTTGCGGAGTATTGCGGACGGCGTGCCGCAGCGTGATCGGCAACGGCGTAGTTCTCGATCCCATGGCCTTCTTGAAGGAAGTAGGCGCGCTCCGCGAGGCTGGCGTGCGGGTCGACGGAAATCTTTTTGTCTCCAACCGCGCGCAGGTAATTCTGCCTTACCATCGCATGATCGAGTTGGCCGCTGAGAGCGCACCCGGCAGAGTGAAGATTGGCACCACCTCGCGCGGCATCGGCCCGGCCTACGAAGACAAGATGGGCCGCCGCGGCTTGCGGGTTGCTGACCTGCTGGATCTGAAACTGCTGAAGAAACACATCGAAAATGCGGTGCGTGAGAAAAACATGATCGCGCATGCCCTCTTTAATTCGGATCCGGTCGATGCGGACAAGATGTACACCGATTACGCGCAGGCAGCGGAGAAAATCGCTCCATTCGTGTGCGACACGGCGGTCTTGCTCAATCAGGCGCTGGCGAATGGGGAGTCCATTCTCTTCGAGGGCGCGCAGGGGACGATGCTGGATATCGATCACGGCACTTATCCTTTCGTGACTTCTTCCAGCTCCACTTCGGGGGGCGCCGCGACCGGCACGGGCGTCGCTCCCAATGCGATCCAGTCAGTGATTGGACTCACCAAGGCCTATTGCACGCGAGTCGGCGAAGGACCGTTCCCCAGCGAGGAGAAGGGCGACGCCGGCCAACAGCTGCGTGTGCGCGGCAACGAATTTGGTGCGGTTACCGGGCGTCCGCGGCGCACCGGTTGGCTGGATCTGCCGCTGTTGCGTTACGCGGGAATGATTAACGGCATCTCGTGGCTGGTGGTGACCAAGCTCGACGTGCTCGACGAACTGGCGGAGATTCCGGTCTGCGTCGGATATATGGTCGATGGAAAGAAGACGATGGAAATCCCCGCGCAGGCCAGCGGCTACGACAAGCTGGAGTGTATCTATCAGAAGTTGCCCGGCTGGCGGACTTCCACGCTCGGCGTCACGCAGTTCGGCCAGCTGCCCAACGCCGCTCGCGATTACCTGGCGTTCGTGGAGAAGGAGACCGGAGCCAAGATTGGCTTGGTTTCGACCGGACCGGACCGCGACCAGATCATCTTCATGGACGAATTTGCCGCAGTCATGAAGTCCCCAGAAAGTCTTGGCTTGACTTCCCATTAGTCCGGCGGCGAGACTACGTAACCACACCCCACTCTGAGCAAGGAGCGCACGATGGTGGTTTTGGCGGTAACGTGGATGGCGAAAGTTGGACGTGAAGCCGAGGTCACTGCACTGTTTGCAAAGCTCACCGAGGAATCCCGCAAGGAGCCCGGCTGCGCGATGTATCAGGTTCACCGCCACAAGACGGAGGCGCGGCGATTTTTCATTTATGAGCAGTACAAAGACGATGCTTCACTCGAGGCCCATCGCAACGCACCACATTTTCTGCAATATGCCCGCAAAGACCTGCCCCGAATCGCCGACCGCGTGGAGGGCCACCTCCTCGAACCGCTGGGGTAGCTTTTGTGACGCGGGTGCCACGCCCGCGAGTCGGCATCACTTGACTTTGTCTATCATCAGCTCGCCGCCCGAGGCGTAGCTCTCTTTCGACACCTCATGGAAAGCGATCATAATACCTTCGCGCCGCGCCCCAGCTTCCTCCACCAAGGTATCCGTGATCCGCTTCGCGATCTTCCGCTTCTGCTCGGCGGTGCGTCCCTGCAGCATCGTGATTTGAACCAGAGGCATAATGCGGTTCTCAGTTCCCAGCTGTCAGTTCTCAGTAACGGCCCTCAGCCCCGGGCTCCGTAGTCTCTCACTGAGAACTGGGAACTTTATTTCGACAGTTCATATCCCGCGAAGAAGAAACTCAACTCAAAGCGCGCGGTATCCTCGGCGTCGGAGCCATGAATCGCATTGTGCTCGATGCTTGACGCCCACTTCTTGCGGATCGTGCCTTCCTCCGCATTCGCCGGGTTGGTGGCGCCCATCAGCTTGCGCAGATCGGCGATGGCGCCTTCTTTTTCCAGCGCCAGTACCACGATTGGTCCGCTCGACATGAAATCGGTGAGCGACCCATAGAACGGCCGGCTGGCATGCACGGCATAAAACTGTTCTGCCTGATGCTTGGAGATTTCCAGCATCTTCATGGCGAGAATGTGGAAACCTTGTTTTTCGAATTGCTCAATGATGTCGCCAACGGCATTCTTGGCGACGGCATCCGGTTTCACAATGGTAAGAGTGCGTTGCAGAGTCTTCATAGTTGGTCGTTAGTCGTCAGTCCTTAGTCGTTTTTCTCGGTACTCGGTACAAGTGCTCGCTGCTAGACTTTCACTCCCAGCGCCGCCACGAGCGTTTCTCCAATATCCGCGGGAGATTTCGCCACGCGAATTCCCGCCGCTTCCATGGCCTTGATCTTTTCCGCCGCCGTTCCCTTGCCGCCCGAGATGATCGCACCGGCATGACCCATGCGGCGTCCCGGAGGCGCAGTCTGGCCGGCAATGAATCCTACCACCGGCTTCTTCATCTTCGTCTTCACGAATTCCGCTGCGGTTTCCTCGGCGTCACCGCCAATCTCGCCAATCATGACTACGGCTTCGGTCTCCGGATCGCGGTTGAATAGATCGAGCGCATCCAGGAAATTGGTTCCAATAATCGGATCGCCGCCAATCCCGATCGCGGTCGACTGTCCAATGCCGCGTTGGGTCAACTGATGCACCGCCTCATAAGTCAGCGTACCGGAGCGCGATACGATGCCGATCGACCCTTCTTTGTGGATCGATCCCGGCATAATGCCAATCTTGCACTTGCCCGGCGAAATAATCCCCGGGCAATTCGGCCCAATCAGCCGCGATCGCCGATTCTGCAAGAACTCCCAGGCTTTGACCATGTCCAGCGTGGGGATGCCCTCGGTAATGCAGACGATGAGTTCGACTTCGGCATCTGCCGCTTCCATGATCGCGTCCGCCGCGAACGGCGGAGGGACGAAGATCACGGTGGTGTCAGCGCCGGTTTTCTCGACCGCCTCAAGCACAGTATTGAAAATGGGCCAGCCTTCGTGCCTAGTGCCGCCCTTGCCCGGCGTGACTCCACCCACCACTTGCGTTCCATAGGCGGCACAGGCCTTGGCGTGAAAAGTACCCTCGCGTCCCGTAAGGCCTTGCACGATCAAGCGCGTGTTCTTATTAACCAGGATTGCCATAAGTATGATTCCTCGCTACTTCTATCGCCATTCGGTTACGCCATGAATCCCGCGCGCCGCCGCCACCACTTTATCGGCTGCGTCTTTCATGGTGTCGGTTACCAGGAAGTTGAATCCTGAACTCATCAGGATCTTCTTGCCTTCGTCCACATTCGTGCCTTCCAGCCGCAGCACCACGGGAAGCTTGATGTTAGTCTTCCTTGCGGCTTCCACCACCCCCGTTGCCAGCGTATCCACGCGCAGGATGCCGCCAAAAATATTGATCAGCACCGCTTTCACGTTCTTATCGCTGAGCAGGATCTCAAATGCATGGGCTACCTGATCAGCGCTGGCGCCGCCGCCCACGTCGAGAAAGTTAGCCGGCATGCCACCCGCGTACTTGATGATGTCCATGGTGGCCATGGCGAGCCCCGCGCCGTTCACCATGCAGCCCACGCTGCCATCGAGCTTGATGTAGTTCAAACTGTATTTGGAAGCTTCAACCTCCAGCGCATCTTCCTCGGTAATGTCGCGCAGTTCGCGAATATCCGGATGCCGGAACAACGCGTTGTCGTCAAACGTCAGCTTCGCATCGAGCGCGAACAGCCGTCCATCGGTCGTGGTGATGAACGGATTGATCTCGACCAGCGACGCATCGGTATCGAGAAACGCCTTATAAAGATTGGAAAGAAATTGCACCGCGGGATTAATCTGCTTGGCGCTGAGCCCAAGCTTGAAAGCCATCTTGCGCGCCTGAAATCCTTCCAGGCCCATGCCCGGATCGATGTGCTGCTTCAGAATGGCGTCGGGAGTTTCCGCCGCGACTTGCTCGATCTCCATCCCTCCCGCGGCCGACGCCATGAAAACCGGCTTGCCTTCGCCACGGTCCACCAGAATTCCCAGGTACAGCTCCTTTTCGATGGGAAGAGTTTCCTCGATCAGCAGTCGCCGCACCACGCGCCCTTCCGGGCCTGTCTGATGCGTCACCAACTTCATGCCCAGCATTTTTCCGGCGAGTTCTCCGGCCTCGTCCACGGATTTCGCGATCTTCACGCCTCCGCCCTTACCGCGTCCGCCCGCATGAATCTGAGCCTTCACCACGACTCCGGTCGCCCCGGCGCTGAACAGTTCTCTGGCGGCAGCCTCGGCCTCTTCACGCGAGGTTGCCATCGTCCCGCGCGGCACGGTCACACCATATTTCTTAAGAATTCCCTTTGCCTGGTACTCATGGATTTTCATAATGACACTCGCCAATTAAAAATCGGAAGGAACCTGCTTGCGGCTTTCGACTGAGGGCAGCAAACCTTTGATTTTATAGAGAGGAAAGGATTAGGGCAAACGCGCGGCCGCTTCTTTTTAAAGGGGTCGTTCATCTAAGCCTGAATCGGGAGCGGGGCCGGATCGCGCGCAGGCAACGCTCCGGATTGCCAAGAGGAATGCGATGAAACTGGTTTCACTGAATGTTGCGAGGCCGCGTCTGACGGTTTATAACGGAGCCACCATTAACACGGGCATATTCAAGAAGCCGCTGAGTGGCAGGGTAGCACTGCGCACGTTGAACCTCGATGGCGATCAGCAAGCGGACCTCAGCGTCCACGGCGGCCCCAACAAGGCAGTCTACGCTTACCCCTCGGAGCACTACGATTATTGGCGGCGGGAATTGCCTGATGCGGCTTTGCCTTGGGGCATGTTTGGCGAGAATTTTACGACGGAGGGTCTAACGGAAGAGCTTCATGTGGGAGACCGGCTTCGAATTGGTTCTGCTATTGTAATGGCCCGCCAGCCGCGCATGCCCTGTTACAAGCTGGCGGCCAAGTTTCAACGCGACGATATGATCGAGCGATTTCTGCACAGCGGACGCAGTGGGCTCTATTTCTCCGTGGAGCAAGAAGGTGAAGTCGGAGAAGGAGATTCGTTCGAACTAATTTCGGAAGATCGAGAAGGTATTATCATCGCCGAAATGAACCGGCTCTTCTTTCGCGAGAAATACAATCGCAACCTGCTGCAAAAAGCACTTGATACGGCTGCTTTGCCAGAAGACTGGCGCGAGTACTTCCTGTCCAGACTCAGCGGGCAGAGAAGTTAATACCTGGTTGTTTGGTCACGCCCATCGCTGTCGCCAGTTATCCCTTACAATTCCGATTGGGATGATCCTCGACGCCCTTCATCGCATCGCCAATCACGGCCAATCCCTGACGCGCGCCGAAGCGCGCGAAGTGATGGCGGAAGTGCTCGGCGGAAACTGCGCCGACTCGCAGATCGCGGCTCTTCTCGTCGCCTTGCATATGAAAGGCGAAAGCGTCGAAGAGATCGTCGGTTTCGCTGAAGCGATCCGTGCCGCAGCCACGCCTTTGCCCTTCTCGTTTGCAGGCTCTGCCAACTCCGACTCCGATGCCCTCTATCTCAGCGGCACCGGCCGCGACGCGCTGGTGGATACCTGCGGCACCGGCGGCGACGCCAGCGGAACTTTCAACATTTCAACCGCCGCCGCATTCGTGACTGCCGGTGCTGGCGTTCATGTGGCCAAGCACGGCAATCGCAGCCTGACCTCGAAGTGCGGCTCCGCCGATGTGATGGAGGCGTTGGGCGTCAACATCCAGTTGTCTCCCAATCACGCTGCTCAGTGTCTGCGCGAGGTCGGCATCTGTTTTCTGTACGCGCCCGACCTGCACTCCTCCATGAAGCAGGTGCAAAAGGTGCGGCGAGAGCTACGCCTGCGCACCATGTTCAACCTGCTCGGTCCCCTCACCAATCCCGCGCGCGCTTCCGGACAAGTTGTCGGTGTCTATGCTCTGGATATGGTCGAGAAGCTGGCCGAAGCGCTCAGCATGCTTGGACTGCATCGTGCTCTCGTAGTGCATGGTCTGGATGGCCTCGATGAAATCACCATTACCGGAGCTACCCGCGTGGCCGAGGCTCGCGACGGACTCGTTCGAACCTACGAGGTGGTTCCGGAAGAGTTCGGCATTTCGCGTTCGCCGATCGAATCTATCGCTGGGGGCGATGCGGCCGATAACGCGGCAATTGTGAAAGAGGTTCTAAGTGGAAAGAAATCTCCGCGCCGCGATGTGGTTTTGCTGAACTCTGCAGCCGCCCTGGTGGCAGCGGGACGCGCTGATCATCTGGCAGAGGCAATACCCTTAGCCGCGCGGTCGATCGATTCCGGCGCAGCCGCGGCCAAGCTTGCAGCTTTAGTAAAATTTACGACGAGAAAAGAGGTGTGAGTCGCCATGTCCTGTGTGCTCAGAGCCAGCGGTGCCAACTTTGACGTAGAGGAGTTCCTGAAAGTTTCTTCGCTCGATGCCCTAACTGCGTTTCATCGCGGGGCCGTGCAGTTTCCCACCTCGAGCGTAACCCGCAAAAGCGACTATTCCGGAATGAAGGTAGGCGTTAGCAACAGGGAATTTTCAGATCTAAAAGGTCAGGTAGAAGATGCTGTAGGATTTCTCAAAGAGAATGATCACGAACTGAAGCGGCTCCGAGATTTTCCCGGCCTGGAGCGAATGGATTTAGACTTTCCCATCGAAGATCGCGACGTGGTCTTTCAACGCGACGCTTTTCCTTATCAACTCCTAACCTTATTGGGAAGCCTGCACATCGGTCTGATCGTCTCGCGGCACCCGATGCCGCACTCGGGAGTCGCGGATCAACCCTTTACGCAACAATAAGGACAGAAGATAAGATGATTCGAGCCTGACTACTTATCCGATTCGCGAGCGTCGATCTTGAACGTGTTATTCGTCATGTCGCTCTCTGGTACGCTGCCGTCGTTCACCACGATTTCCTCGGGCGCCTTCGTCGTCTCCACCCGTATCACTCCCTTGCCGTTGCCCCGCACTTCGACCCGCCTCGTCACCTCGCCGCCGGGGAATTTCACAGTGAGCGGAGCCTCGGCTCCTGCCCGCCCCAGATTCTCCACCGTAACCGTCAGCAGGTAAACATCATTCATCGACTTGCGTACGAATGCCGATTCCACTTTAAAATCCGGCAGGCCGCGATCGCGATAGACCCAATCGTCGAAAAACCATTCCAGATTCTTCTGCGTCTGCGCCTGAATTAATTTCTGCATGTAGGAAGGCTCCTTGTCTTGCTCCGGACGGTACGAGGCAAGAGCCTTCTTCAATGCCTGATCGCCAACCATGTCGCGCAGCATCCACCAGACGCACATCGCCTTGCTACGGTAAAGTTCTTCGTCGCTGGTGTTCACTAAAGACCGCATCACTTCATCTTCGGATCGCGGCAGGTTTGTCGGGGCGTTTTTCTCGTTCCCAGCCGCGCTGAATGCGCCTCGATGTGTCGCCATGTAATCGAGCGCAGACTCGCGTCCATTTTGACGCTCAACATAGAGCGCCTGCGCGAAATGAGCCAGCCCTTCGTTGATCCAGGGACGAGGCGAGGAAAATGCCGCATGGGTTAGCTGATGAGCCGCTATCAAACTCGAGACCTTGGAATCCGCATTGTTCAGCGGCGTCAACAAGAGTGAGCCACTCTCAAAGGCGGCCGCGTCGGCGTCCTCGAGATCAGCCGTCTGTGCTTTGTTGTGTGGCGCTCCGAACCACCCTGTAATCAGTGGTGTCACCTTTTCCGCAGCATCGGCGTAGGTCACCGCAGCCACATCGTGCCCATGCAAGTAATGCACTGTAACGTCCGCCCGGTCCGCCACCTCATAGTCAGCCATCACCAGCGTCGGAATGGCCGATCCAAGCGATCCGTAAGAGCAATCTGCAACGAACTCTTGTTTCACCTCAGCCGCCGTTGGGCATGTAGTCGCATTCACCAGAAGCTCCGGCTTTTCGGTTTCGTCATCGCTCGGCACAGCTACCCGCAAGTGCATAGTCGAAGCAGTCTCTCGACTCTTCCACCGTCCCACTGCTTCAAATACGCTGTTGCCTTCAGCAAGATTCGCCGCCTCAGCCGCGATCGGATACCAGGCCACGTATCCCACTCCGCGCACCGCCGTGAACTTCGCACTGATCTGGTCCCAATCGGTGCTGCGCGCCGCGGTTTCCGGCGCTCCGATTCGCGTGAGCCGGGTCGCGTCCAGCACGATCACACCCTCATAGCCGATCTCCAACTCGATGGTGCCTTTAGGCGCGACCGTCTCGGGCAAGGTAACAATGGCTTCAGAGAGCGCTCCGGTGTGATCGATATCGGAAGTGTAAGGTTGCGCGACAAACTGCAGCGGCTTGCCAGCCGCCGTGATGGAGCGCCAGTTGAGAGAAGACGAAATCTGCAGCACCGCGATCTTCTGCGGAGTTTGGGAATCGTTCCGCAGAATGATTTTGCCGCGAACCCCCAGCCGCTGCTGCCCGGGTTCCATGCGAAGGTTCAAGTCGTAGCGGACGAAAGTAAATGCCTCGCGGTCGAGAGAAAAAGCGTTTATCACAGAGGCACAGAGAACACAGAGAAAGCCCAGGCTGCGCCAACTCATTTCGCAACCGCAGCATCGTTGTTTTTCATCCGTCTCTGCCGCACAATCTCGTACATCACGACCGCTCCCGCTACCGACACGTTCAGCGAAGGCACCTTCCCCAGCATTGGAATCGAAACCAGGAAATCACACTTCTTCTTCACCAGATCATGCAGTCCCTTACCCTCCGCGCCCAGAACCAGCGCGCAATCCATGTTGTAGTCGAGGGCGTCGTAAGTCTGCTTCCCGCGCTCGTCCAGTCCCACCGTCCAGATATTGCGTTCTTTCAGTTCTTCCACCGTGCGCGCGATGTTCGTCACCTTCGCAATGGGCAAGTATTCGCTGGCTCCCGCCGAGGCTTTCGTTACTGTCCCGGTAACCGGCGCAGCCCGCCGTTCTGGAATCACCACGCCGTCGGCCCCGGCGGCGTCGGCAGTTCGCAATACCGCGCCCAAATTATGTGGATCCTCCACCCCGTCGAGAACGATGATGAACGAATATTGTCCCCGCTTTGCGTCGACCACATCGTCGAGATCGCTGTATTGCTTAGCCGACGTGACGGCGACCACTCCCTGATGGGCAGCGTTGCCCGCCATGTGGTCCAGTTCCACGCGAGTAAGAAAACGCACCGGCACGCCCAGCTTGCGGCAGTCTTCGATCATCCGCTGCAAGCGGATGTCGTGCCGCTCCTTCGCCATGCCCACCCACTGGAAGGCCCGACCCCGGGCCTTGAGCGCCTCGGTGACGGCATTGATGCCATAGATATAGTTCATGAAGTATTCAGTGTACCGAAAGCGGGAGATCGAGGTGGAAGAGCGGCGCTTCAGCGCCGCGTAAGCTTCCACAACTCACGCGGGCTTTAGCCCCCGAGGTTCGCGCCGAGAACTTTCAGGATGTCCGCCGGCTCGGGCCGCTCCGTATAATCCTCGTTCGCGGAAGCGTAGAGCACGGACCTGTCCCGGTCCATGATGTACGTCGCCGGAATCGGCAACTCCCAACTTTCGTCACCATTGATAAATGGCAAGTTGACGAACGCACGCTGATACACCACTCGCTGCTCATCCGGAACGCGGTAGGTTAACCCGAACTTCCGCGCCACTTCGTTGCCGGGATCGGAGAGCAGAGGAAGCCGCAGCTTGTGCTGATCTCGCATGAAGAACGATTGCTTTACGGTCTGCGGCGAAACGGCGGCGAGCGTTGCGCCCGCCCGCTCGATCTCTGGCAGGAGAAGATTCATCGCCTCCATCTGACCCACACAGAACGGGCACCAGCGCCCGCGAATGAAGCAGAGCACGAGCTGCCCCTTCGCAACCAGGTCGGAGGAAGAGACGCTCTTACCATCGTGATCTGAAAGTTGGAATTCTGGAACCTTTGCGCCAACCGGCAGAATATTCGCCGCAAGATGTCGTTGCTGCAGCTCCGCGACGGCACGAGCATGAACCGCCTGCGTCTCCGCCAGAACATATTTCGCGATCAGTTCCTTGCGTTCGGCAAAGGTCTCGCGCAGAGGACGAATGTCAGTGTCTGGACTCGATTCTTCGAGGGATCGCCATTTCATAGGCTGCGGGCGCCTTGTAGCGAAATCTCAGCCGCTATTCTTTCCATACGATGCCTGCGGGCTCGAGTTGGTCCTTGTCAGAAATCATAGACTGTTCCGGGTCAGAGGGAGCGACCCTTATCGCAATGGGCGAGCCCTCCGAAAGACGTGAGGTATAGTCCTCCGCCGATTGGGACCAAAAGAAATCCCTATTCTCAGTTCCCGAATAGTAGCCACCCTCAAATTTGTATGTGTAGAGAATCTCGACCTTTCCGCCCCGCGCCTTCACGTGGACCACATTTCCTTTCGACGGAATCCAGTGCTCAGCCCAGCGCGCTCGCCGAGCGCGCAATACCGACCTGACAAGGTACTCTAAGAATTCAATCAGAAAGCTGAACATGTTGTGGCAACTGCCTCTACATCCCCGGCAATTTCATCCCCGCCATACGCCGCGCAAAGCTGGGCTTGCCCATCTGCTTGAACATCTTCTTCATCTGCGCGTATTGCCGAAGCAAGTTATTCACTTCCTGCACGCTGGTCCCGGAGCCGCGGGCGATGCGTTTGCGGCGGCTGCCGTTAATCACTTCATGATGATTGCGCTCATGGGTGGTCATCGAATTGATGATGGCCTCGACGCGGTTGATCTGTTTTTCGTCCACATTGTCGGCGGCCTTCTGCAATCCGGAAAACGGCCCGATCGAGGGCATCATGCCGATCAGGCTCTTGATCGACCCCATCTTCTTCACTTGCCGCAACTGATCGCGAAAGTCTTCGAGCGAGAAGCCGTCGCCGGTGAGGGCTTTGGTCGCCATCTCCTGCGCTTTTTTCTTGTCGATCTGCGATTCCGCGCGCTCGATCAGCGACAGAATGTCGCCCATGCCCAGAATCCGCGACACGATGCGGTCGGGATGGAACGGCTCCAGCGCATCGTACTTCTCGCCTACGCCAATGAACTTGATCGGCTGCCCGGTAACCTGCCGAATCGAAAGCGCCGCGCCGCCGCGTGCATCGCCATCCATTTTCGTGAGCACCACGCCGGTGAGCGAAAGCTTTTTGTGGAACTCATCAGCGGAGCGCACCGCGTCCTGCCCGGTCATCGCGTCGGCGACAAACAGAATCTCCGAGGGATTCAGCAGCTTTTTCAGCGACTGCATCTCGTTCATGAGATCGTCGTCAATGTGCAGACGTCCGGCAGTGTCGACGATCAGCACGTCGCAGCCGGAGACGATGGCTTCGCGACGCGCTTCTTTCACCAGCCGTTCGACCGTGGCCGTGTTCGCCTCGCCCACTTCGCCTTCGTAAATCTGGGCCTTGACGGCCTGCGCCACCACCTTCAACTGCTCGCGCGCCGCCGGGCGGTACACGTCCACCGAAACCAGCAGGGGACGATGCCCGCCCATCTTGAACCAGTTCGCCAGCTTGCCCGAAGTGGTGGTCTTGCCCGACCCCTGCAATCCGGCCATCAGCACAACCGTGGGTGGCTGCGATGCGAACTTCATCCTCGCTGTGTCTTTGCCCAGAGTCTCGACCAATTCATCGCGAACGATCTTGATGACCTGCTCGCCCGGAGAAAGCGCGGTCAGCACTTCCTGCCCCACAGCCTTGGCCTGTATGCGGTCGATCAGCTCTTTGACCACTTTGAAGTTGACGTCGGCCTCGAGCAGCGCCAGCCGGATTTCGCGCAGCGCCTCCGCAATATTCTCCTCGCTCAGCCGGGCCTGGCCGCGAAGGCTCTTAAACGCACGTTGCAGTTTTTCCTGAAGATTCTCGAACATAAAAGTCCAGAATGTATATTAACAGCGGCTAGCTAAACGCCGCTGGGTGACTGCACGCTATCGCGAGGCCATCGGGAGATCGGTCAGATAGATAGGAAGTAACTACGAGCCGAGCCAGATTTAGGGCAGCTTTGGAGTTGCAGCCGCCCGCATCCTGGATGCGATGGCGACCTTGCGAAGCATGTAATACAAAGTCGCCAGCCCGGCAACGAACAAAACTACGAAAAGCAGAACGATGCCCGACTGCGGCGAAACCGGCAATCGATTAAGGCTGAAGTATGGCGCGAGCGCCAGGTTTCGCAGCGAGTCGCGCATGCCAACCATGGCTGCTACGGTCAGCAAGCCGCAGCCTACGCCGATCACCTGTTGCCGCTTCGGAGACTTGCTTGCCCTGGCCATGATGAAATGCGCGGCCGCGGCTAGCGGTAGAAGCAATCCAATTCCTAACAACGTCGTAGCCCATCCACTACCACCGACGAATGCCAGTTGCGTTCGCCCCGACAGTTTTGCCAGAAACCAGAATCCCACCCCAAAATTAAGAAATGTCGTTCCTATAAATAGCAAAGACCCTTGTTCGATCAGCCATTGGCGATACGTATCTTCTTCTTTCTGACGAAAGCCCACCACCACCAACCCCAGTCCGCTAACCGCGAACGCGCTCAACAGGAAATGAAGATATCGTGGTGCTAGCGACGGCTCCAACCAGTTCAAATTCCAGCCGTTCGCGTGCCCATGATAGAGATTCAGCCAGCGCTCGGGCGCCAGCATCAGCGTGAAATTACTGCTGTAGATGAACGCAATTGATGCCAGCAGTAGCACCACCACCGTCAGAACGGCTGTTGTTTTGCCCTTCTGCTCGCTCCCGTTCATCGAGAAGATGTAAACGCCATAGTAGGCCAGAACAACCATTCCAATAATTGCCAGCCAGGGCACCCCGATCAGGATCGAACTCGCATAAAAGAATTGCCCATACATCACCTGCAGAAACAGCAACGGCGCCACGCCCAAGGTAATGGTGAAGGCAAAAATTGAGGGCAAGTAACGCCCGAGGTCGTCGGCAAGGCGCGCAGAAAATGCCGACCGGTTGCGCCGCATCCTGCACACCAGTGCGACGGCCGCCCCTCCCAACAGGCAATTCATGAACAACACGTGGAGAAAGAACGTGAGCAGCAGCAGCGTGCGCAGAAGCCAGACTGGCGCCGGCAACGGCATGGGATCGGGATAAGGAATAGGCATGTCCATGACGCGACTCCTTCGCTGATTACTTTCCCGGATGACCAGGATTGCTCAGATACAGGGCCAACGCGTGAGCCTCCGCGTCCGTGCCGGTAAAAGGCGGCATGTCCGGATTAATGTTCTCGAGCGTTCCAATCATCCCGCCGATTCCCTCAGGATCGGTTCCCTTGAAGTCCAGCGGACGGCGCCGGCTGTGGCACATCGCGCAATGGATCGCGAACACCTGCTGCCCAAGTTCTTTTTCGTTCGCTCCGGAGGCCGTCACCGGCGCCAGCGAAGCCAGATAGCCGCCCAGCGCTGCGCGGTCACGTTCATCGCCCACAAATGGCGGCATGGTCTCGCGAACCACCGGCAGGTGCAGCAGGATCTCGCTGCCAAGTTTTGCATCCCATCCGCGAGCGAATTTGCGCATCGCGCGATAGCCCTTCACCGAGTGACAGGAACCGCACTCCATGGCAAAAAGTTCCTGGCCATAACCCGAATCGCTAGCGTTAACCCACGGCGATGTCTTGGCGACACCATTTGCGACGATACCTTCCGCCTGTCCGATCCGTATGTCATTGGCGTAGATGTAGCTGTTGATTACATAAGGATAGCGGCTGAACTCGCGCACATATTCCCCAGATCCCATGACGCTGATCCCGGCCACCAGCAATACGCCCACAATCACCGGGTTCATCAGCTTCGGACGCAGCAGCGCAAACACCAGCGCAAGCAGCACCGCCAGCGCAGCACAAATTTTTCCGCCGAGCAGAGCGTGCTCGACCGCCGTGTACATCCCCTCGTGTAAGCCTTGAAAATACGCTCGTGAGGAAGAAGGGAAGTCGTGAAAATACCAGCGGCTCAAAGGGAGCAGGGCCACAATTCCCAACACCAGCCACCAACCCGCCCAACGCACCACACGGTCACGTAAGGGAGGAGGTTCGTACATTGCCGTCACCAGCCCGAAAATACCCGCCAGCCCCACCGCCATCGCGGTGCGAATGAATAATGACGGCCAATAAGTGGGATTGAAGAATCCTGCCCAGAAGCTCCCGGTTTCCAGCCAGCGGCCCGGCGTAAGCATATAAGTGATAATGCCGTTGATCACCACCAAACTCGCCCACGCCGCCACAAAGTAGATCCACCCGATGATGAGATGAGTTTGTCGGTCCAGCGTGTCCCACTGGTAGGCATAGATGAGGGCAGCCGCGATCTCGACGAAGAAGAAGACCCATTCAATCGCCCATCCCCAGACAAAAGTGTGAATGAGCGAAGACGTTGCTTCCGGGCTGACCAAACCAATGGTGAACCAGATACCAACGCCGGTAACTGCTCCTAGCACTACAGTCAGCAGCGCGAAGAACTTGGAATGAAGCCTCACGTACCCAAGCAGCCCAGAATCGTTCTGCGAATAGGCGCGCCGTTCGGTCAGAACAAGGTAGGCGCCGCCGCCCACCGCAAAGTGTGAGATGAAGACGTGAAGCACGGCTACAGCCGCGATCAGCAGTCCGCCGGGAAATCCAAGTTGCCAAACGGGATAGTTCATGCTGGGCCCCTTGCCGCCCTAATATGAGGGATGCTCATCCCGCCCCGCTGTGATCAGGCTCACGCGAGCGCGTGAGGCCCAAATCCAGCTCCCCCTCCTCGGCGGCGATTGCGGTCCCCCTGCGTCCTCCCCTCCCGCATCATGCAGAACTCCCGGGTTTTCTCCACGGGACGGGGGCGCTCCGGTCAGTGACCAACTGCCAGGGGTCGAACCGAGCCGCTGCTCTTCATTGCCCGCTTTGAAAAATTTGCTGTTTCGTGACAATATCTAAGCCTCGTCCAAATGGGGATCTTTCCTCTTACACGCAACTGGAAGCACATTCGTTTTCGCCCCGAGCGCAAGCCCAGCTCCGGCTCTGCGCAAGGAGTCGTAGTGCGCGCATTGCTCGCTGCGAGCGTTTCCGCAATTTTCCTGGCTCTCACTGCGCGCGCGCAGCAACCTGATCCTGCAAAGCCTGCGGTAGTGCAACCGGGTGCACCCGGTGCGCCGAGCAAAGCCCTGCCGCCGTCCACGCGAGCGACCCTGCCGCCACGATCGTCTGCAGATGTCGAGTTCATGCAGGGCATGATCTTCCATCATTCCCAAGCGGTGGAGATGACGGCCATGATTCCGTCGCATACGCAAAACAAAGACTTGCGTTCATTAGGCGCACGGATCAGCAGTTCGCAATCGGACGAAATCAAGTTCATGAAGCGCTGGCTCGCCGCCCGGGGCGAATCTGTTCCCAAGACGATGCCTCGAATGTCGGGGATGGACATGCCAGGCATGGATATGGCGCACGAGACTTCCCACGACAGCATGGTACTTATGCCCGGAATGCTGACGCCGCAGCAGATGGAAGCCCTGCGCAATGCGAAGGGCGCCGAGTTTGACCACCTATTTTTGGTGGGGATGATTCAACATCACAACGGCGCGTTGACCATGGTGAAGGATCTATTCGACACCGCAGGCGCCGGGCAGGACGCCGAGTTGTTTAACTTCGCCACTGATGCCGACAATTCCCAACGCGCCGAGATACGCATTATGGAGACTATGCTGAAGAAACAAACCCTTGAGGAGAAACGATGAACCGATTATCCCGCCTTGCCCTGTGTGTGGTGTGGGCCGCGCTTATATTTTTTTTCACTGTAAACCGAACCCAGGCACAAGCAACACCCGCCGCAGTCCCGCCCCAGGAACAGGCGCAGAAGCCCGCCACTCCGCCCTCCGACAAGGGCGCTGACAGCAAAGATAAAGACGACGAAGAAGAAAATATCTTCGCTCCCGAGCCTGCCCCAACCCTACCACCGGGCATGACGGGGTCGGATGCGAATGATCCCCGCTTCAAGCTTACCCCGGGACTTTATGACGCCGGGGAGACTTCCATGGGCATCGAGCACCTTCTTCTGCTCAAGAAGCCGGACGCGTTTCAACTCGGCGCCACGGATCCCGACGATCCGAAGGTGGAGACCATGGTCGGGCGGCTCGGCATGGGGAACAACAAGAAGATTCCAAAGGCGGCTCACCTGCTGATCGCGCAACTCGCCTTTGCCAACTCGGACCTTGCCTTCCAGGGCAATCACCTGTTTCAGGGAAATTTTTATGGCATGACCATCTACGACATCTCCAATCCCGCCAACACGAAATTGCTGACCTCGATGGTCTGCCCGGGCGGACAAGGGGATGTGTCCGTATACAAGAATCTGATGTTCATGTCGGTGGAGATGCCGAATGGACGCCTGGATTGCGGCGTTCAAGGTTTCCCGCCGGAACCTCCTCCACCAGCGGACGAGGACAACAACAAAGATAAAGATAAAGACAACACCAAGGAAAAAAAGCATCACATTCCCGTAGCGCAAAAGGACCGCTTCCGCGGCGTTAGAATCTTCGACATCTCCGACATCCAGAATCCAAAGCAGGTCGCGGCCGTGCAGACCTGCCGCGGCTCTCACACCCATACCCTGGTCATCGATCCCAACGACAAGGACAACGTGTATATCTACGTTTCGGGAACCTCGTTTGTGCGTCAGCCGGAAGAGCTGGCCGGGTGTTCCGGAGAAAAACCGGACAAGGATCCGAACACGGCCCTGTTTCGCATCGACGTAATCAAAGTTCCGCTGGCGGCACCGCAGGACGCGAAAATCGTTTCGAGCCCGCGCGTGTTTATCGATCCGCGCACTGGCGCGATCAACGGCCTGAATAACGGTGGTACCCACGGCAAGAAGGGCGCAGAGAAGCCGGCCGATACCGACCAGTGTCACGACATCACCGTCTACTCGGCGATCGGCTTGGCCGCGGGCGCATGCTCCGGCAATGGAATTCTGCTGGACATCAAGGATCCGGTACATCCGAAGCGCGTCGATGCCGTGAACGATCCAAACTACTCCTACTGGCATTCAGCTTCGTTCTCGAACGATGGCAGCAAAGTCGTATTCACTGATGAGTGGGGCGGTGGTCTCGGGGCGCGCTGCCGTCCGAATGACCCGAACAAGTGGGGCGCCGATGCCATCTTTCGTCTGAAAGACGACAAGCTGACTTTCGCGAACTACTACAAGCTGCCTGCCGCGCAAGGCGACACGGAAAACTGCGTGGCGCACAACGGCTCTCTGATTCCGGTTCCCGGCCGGGATATCGAAGTGCAAGCCTGGTACCAGGGCGGCATCTCCGTCATGGACTTCACCGACCCGGAACACCCCTTCGAGATTGCCTACTTCGATCGTGGCCCCATTGATCCGAAAATGTTGGTGCTCGGGGGCGACTGGTCCGCCTACTGGTACAACGGCTACATTTATGCTTCCGAGATTGCGCGCGGTTTGGACGTGTTCCAACTGACGCCAACCAAGTTTCTGACGCAAAACGAAATCGATGCCGCCAAGACGGTTCGGCTGGCTGACGAAAATGTGCAAAACCAGCAAAAGATCGAGTGGCCGGCAAACTTGGTGGTGGCCAAAGCCTACGTCGACCAGTTGTCGCGGTCGCAGGCTCTGCCCCCAAGCCGAATCGCGCAGTTGCAGAAAGCGATTAACGGCGCAGAGCGATCGCACATGAACAAGAGCAGTATCGCGCGGTTGAAGCGTATGACGCCGTCATTGGAAAAAAGTGCAGCCACCGCCAAGACCCCAACCGACGCAACGCGCATGCAGGCTCTGGCAGAGGTTCTGAAGCATCCGTCCGCCTGAGCCGGCATCAAGGGTCGAAAAGGCCACTAAACCAGGAGGGTTGAAGAAAGAATAGAAGAGCGGACGGAGAAAAGGGCAACGGCGCCAACCGTTGAAAAGAAATGGTAGGCACGAGGAGACTCGAACTCCTGACCTCTACCGTGTCAAGGTAGCGCTCTAACCAACTGAGCTACGCGCCTACTGATTGGGAAATTATACCTTAGCCCCGGTAGCTCAAAACAGCGCTCGTAATGAGAGGGTCGTGTCTGAAACCGACTTTTCAGACACCACCGATCAGAGTTACGCCCGATCACCGCGTCTCACGCAGAAACGTTGATCCCGCTGCCCGTCGCTGATGTAGTGTTCGAGGCGCTGTCAGCAGTCGCACCCAGCAGGTTCACCACGATCTGCTCATTGCTGTTCGGGCTCAGATTGAACGTAACCTGCTCCTGGTTTGAGTTCTGCTGGTTGCCTAGACTAAAGGAGATCTGTTCAGCTCCGCCATTCACCGGAGCACCGATGTTGATTGTGAGCTCCGGGTTCGTGTTGCCGCTGCTCAGATTGAGCACGATCTCTGGGCCGCTGCTGGCCGCGACCGGAGTTGCCTCCGTGCCCGTTTGTGCGCTGCTAGCGCCGTTGCTGCTTAGATTGACTACGATCTCGGGTTCGGTGCTGGCGGCCACCGTGGCCGCTTGCACTGCCTGTTTGCCTCCCTGAAACGTTGCTTCCAGCGTGGAAAACGCCTGCTGTGCGCCGGCTAAGTCTCCCGCTTGCAGCGCTTGTCCGATGGCGTTGAAATCCTGCTCACGAGTGGATAGCCGAAATGCATCGCCGTTGGCGAAGGGTCCTTGTTGCCCAAGCGCTGTGAGGCTGTTGTAGGCCGTCTGGGCATCCGCCAGGTCGCCGGAACTGAGCGCTTGCCCGAGCTGTTGTAGATCGGCTTTCCGGGTTTGAAAATACGATTGGATCTGCTGGTACAACGAACTGCTGGATACGGCTGCGGTCGACATGGCTTGCTCCTCAGAATCGCTTCGCGCTGGAATGCGGGGCAGACTTTCTTGCCGTCAGAGGGCACATCGGCGAGTCATCGAGGAACTTTAGCGTTCCGAGGCGTTTTTTAGTCCAAGCAGTACCTCAGGGAGAAGTATCGCTCAACTTTTCCCCAAGCAAACTTCCGACCAGACCCTAGCCATCAAGCCGGTGGCAACTCGGTTGGAGAAATCTTACTCAACGACGGTTCATCCCCTCGCCGACTGTTCTCTTGCTCCAGCACCGATTGTTGAAATTGGCCGGTCGCACGTTTTACCTGTGCCAGAACCCGGCCAATTTCCTGCGCATACTCAATTGTTTTCCTGGGGCCGAAGACGATGAGTCCCAGGATCAACAAGAATCCCACTACCGAAATCATGCGGCTTTATTCGCTCCTTCTGTGGTTGTTTTTTCGGTCGGTTTCTCTTCGCCGCTCATCGCTGCTTTGAAACCTCGAATCCCGTCTCCCAGTCCTTTTCCCAGTTCAGGTAGTTTCCTGGGGCCAAAAACTAACAGCACAATCCCCAGAATGATCAGCAGGTGCATCGGTTGAAACAATCCTTCCATCATCACAGTCTCCTAATCTCGCTGCGGGTTATCAAAAAAAACGAAGCTGGCGCCGAGGCAGAATCGCCGCCAGCGTTTTTTAAGTGGACAAGTTACGATTGGCAAGTGATGGCGCCGTTCATCCCGTCGGGATAGAACCCGCCTGAGCACTGGCCCCCGTGATAAACAATATTGAGCACCTGCGAAGGAGTACGAGGGATGCTCAGCGCGTTGTTGCTGGTCACGTCGTAGGGAGTCTGCGATGTTGGTGGAATATCGAGCGAGTCTACAGCCGGGCTGCTGACTCGGTTGTCAATACACGCCAGTCGTATGGAGCCAGAATGTTGCGCCTCGGTGGCCAGGATTGCCCCCGCTGCAGCCAGATAAGTTTTGCTCGAGATCAACGGAGCCGCTCCCAGATAGGCGCTCACTCCCACGTCTTCAAACTGTCTGGAAAGCTTCAGGAAACTATCCACGTCCGAAAAGCCATAACCCAGGGCGCCCAGGTTAATTGCAGGCTTCTTCACCGCCGCCGATCCCAGCGCCGAGCGCAAATACTTCACATGGTCGATTTCGTTTTCGCGCAAAGCGGTTGCCAGAAAAGCTAACGGAGACGCGCCGAAGTCGGGCACCATACTGCCGCCCGTCGTGGGTCCGCTTTCCTGGGCCTTGGTGAGCACTCCAAGCTCCAACAAAGTTGATCCATAGGTCGCCACTGAGTAAAACTCGGCTTCCAGGTATTCCAGGTTCAGGGCGAAGTTCAGGATGTCAGCATCCGTGATTGTGCTGGCGGCGCGAGCCGTGCCCACAAGACTGCTGCCGATGACGGTAGCTGCGGCCACTCCCATTCCAGTGGCACCCACCTGCTTCAGAAACTTCCGCCGGTCCGATGGGCTGTCGACGATACGCTCGATAACTTCAGTCTTCATTGCAGAATGCTCCTTATTTACACTGAGTCATACCTCAGCGTTGATGTGGGTTGAGATTTGGCGAATTGAGCGGAATTCGCAGGCGGTGCAGACGAACTGGAGCACAATATTGGAAGGTGGCTCGTGGCGGGCTTCTGACTCTTCCACTCTGAATCACCCAACATCAACTTGTACGAGCGACGATGGAAATCAGATTGCTACCGGGAGAGGTTTTTTTTCGACCTGCAGGGCACTGTAGTTTTCGACGATACCTAAAATGAAAGTTGTTCGAAAATATCCGATCGTTGAAAGTCGGATTGCTGAACCACGCTTAGGCAACGCTCTCCCTGCCGTTCGTCTGCTATACCCAGCCTGACCCAGGCCGCCGAGTAGCTTCGCTAGCTAAAGAGGTCCAGGGCCATACAACCATCTCAATTCTTCGTGCAACTAATTTACTAGTTGACAATCTAATGCCGCATACGTCTAAAGCAACGAGGTCAGTGATTCAAGAAAGGACGACGGCGCAGTGCCCCCAAGAAAGTCTCCCACTCTAACCGAAGCTGAATTGCGGCTCATGGAAGTGCTTTGGCAGCAACGGCCAGCCACCGTCCAGCAGATCCTCGAGGTTCTTCCCGAGAAAGAGCCGCTGGCCTACAACTCAGTCCTGACCACCATCCGCATCCTGGAGAAGAAAGGCTACGTAAAGCACGTGAAAGACGGTCGTGCCTTCGTTTATTCACCGCTGGTCGAGCGCAAAGAAGCCACCCGCTCCGAAATCAGCCGCCTGGTCAACCGTTTCTTTGGCAACTCTCACGAATTGCTGGTTCTTAACATCCTGGAAGATCAGGGGATGGACGCCGCGGAACTGAATCGTCTCCGAACCATGCTGGAAGGGAGCAAGTGATCCGATGCCTGTAGCCGATCACTGGCAAGCTCTTGCACAGATTTTCGCCGGCCGAATGTTGAACAGCGCTGCGGAGGGGATCGTCATCGCGGGGGTCCTCTGGATTCTGCTGCGAATGATGCGCCGCCAGAATTCAAGCACTCGCTTTGCCATGTGGCTTTCCGCCTTAGCAGCCGTGGCAATGCTGCCCTTGGTGGAGAGCGTTCGATCCAGCGCGCTTGGCCTTGCGACGCACGCATCCCACTCCGCATTTCAATTGCCCGGCTCCTGGGCGTTTGATCTCCTTGTGGTGTGGGCTATTATCGCAGCGATAGGTCTGGCGAAAATTGGGATTAGTTTTTGGCAGTTGGGCAGGCTACGCCGAAGTTGCAAACCCATCGACCCTATCCGCCTCGATCCGGCCCTGCGCGACACTTTGAGCCAATTCGGTTCCCGACGCCGCGTGGTTCTCCGCGTTTCAGATAGCGTGCGCGTACCCGCGGCGATTGGTTTCTTCAACCCGGCGATCCTTCTTCCCGCGTGGGCCCTCGATGAATTGTCAGCACCTGAACTCAACGCCATTCTGCTCCACGAGTTGGCGCACCTGCGGCGCTGGGACGATTGGACCAATCTTGCCCAGAGGATCCTAAGCGCTCTTTTGTTCTTTCATCCCGCAGTCTGGTTAATCGGCGAGGGTCTGTCGCGTGAACGCGAAATGGCTTGCGACGATTTTGTCCTGGCGGCCACTTCCAATCCCCGCGGGTACGCGCAATGTCTGGTCACGGTTGCGGAGAAGAGCTTTTTACGCCGCACTCTCGCTCTAACCCAGGCCGCCGTCGGAAGAATGCGACAGACGGCCCACCGCATCGCGCGAATTCTCGATGCGGACCGCCCGACCGCTACAAAAATTTGGAAGCCGGCACTGGGCTTGGTTTCGGCGCTCTCAGTCGCCTGCCTGATCTCAGTGTCGCATGCCCCACAGCTCGTCGCCTTTGACCAAGCTGGCTCTGGCGTTTTAGATTTCGCCGCAGTAACTCCGGCGCCCGCTCTCGATTCTGCAGGGTTAGGCGCGAGAATGATTCCCGCAACCCTTCGCAGCCCGGTTCCGAGTGTAACCACCGCCAGAAAAGCGGTTCTCGCACGAGCTGTAAATCGACAGAAAAATGACCACGAACTGGCGGCGTCAGTGGCGCCCGCGAAATTCGCGCCGCCTCCAACAAAAGTTATAAACGCCCGCGCGAATGGCTCTGTCGCCAATGTCGCCCACCCCGGTTCCGTGTTGCTCGTCATGCACACCGAGCAAGTCGATGAATACGGTCAAGTCTGGGACGTTTGCATTTGGCGCTTGACCGTATTTCATCCCCTGGATCGCGGAATGGATCGCGGGATCGATCGCGCAGTTCATAAAGCAATCACCCCGAAATCTACTTAACCAAGTTGGACGAAGGAAACGCATTTGTACGATTTTAGAAACTAAATAATTAGTTGCACCCAAGGAGAACACTCGCATGAAAAACTGGTTTACCAAAGCATGGTTTACCAAAACCTTCCTGACTCACCGCCTGATTGTGCCGGTAATGGCCGTCGCGCTGGTGTTGTCGTTCACCACCTACGAATTCATCAAGCCGGCATACGCCCGCGGACCGATCGCATCTCCCACCACGACCCCGCTCGATGACAACAGCGTCAGCGCTTTGCTCTCGCTCGATCAGGCAATGGAAACGCTGGCCGCGCGGGTCACGCCAGCCGTCGTCAATGTCGCGGTCACGTCGCGCACCAAGGCCGATACGATGGACAACGAAATGTCTCAGCTGCCCGAAGGCGTCCCGCCCATTTTCGGCCCATTCTTCAATCATCCAACGAAACCGCAATCGCAGATCGAGCACGGAATCGGAAGTGGCGTGCTGATCTCGCCTGATGGTTACATCGTCACCAACAACCACGTCATCGACGGAGCCGTCGACATTAACGTGACCCTGAAAGATCGAAGAATCATGCATGCCAAACTGATTGGAGCCGATCCCCTCACCGATCTCGCCGTGATCAAAGTGAATGGAACCAATCTTCCCAACGTGCCTTGGGGAAATTCAACTTCACTGCGGCCAGGACAAACGGTTTTGGCCTTCGGCAATCCCTTCGGTTTTCGTTTCACAGTAACCCGTGGAATCGTCAGCGGCCTGAACCGCCCGAATCCTTTTTCGAAGAACGGTCGCGCGCCCGGTAGCTTCATTCAAACCGACGCTGCGATCAATCCCGGAAATTCAGGTGGACCGCTGGTCGACGCGCGGGGTGAAGTAATCGGCATCAACACCTTCCTCGTCTCGAACTCCGACAGTTTCTCCGGCATGGGCTTCGCCATTCCAACCCAGATCGTGCGTCCCACTGTGGAAGCTCTGATTCGCGATGGCAAGGTGCATCACGGCTACATGGGCATCGGCATCAGCGATGTGACGCCGGAAAATGCCAAGTTCTTCCACGTGGAAAACAATGAAGGAGCGGTAATTACTCAGGTGGAAACTGACTCTCCGGCATCCAAAGCGGGCTTGAATGTTGGGGACGTGATCACCGGCCTGGATGGACAAAGAGTCAGCGATGCCAGCCAGCTTCAGATCGAAGTCGGCCAGAAGGAACCCGGTTCGAACATCAAGCTGGAAGTACTGCGTGACGGCAAGAACATAACGATCCCGGTTACGCTGGAAGAAATGGGCAGCCGTGACAAGGAAGGTAAAGCAGTCGCCGGCAACGCCAACAGCAAGCCGCGTTGGGGTCTCGGCCTCACTGACATGACTCCGGAGCTGCGCGATCAGCTGCAGGCCTCGAGTGACGTCCACGGCGCGGTGGTCGAGCAGGTGCAACCCGGCAGCCCTGCTGACAACGCCGGTTTGCAACGCGGTGACGTCATAGTGTCGGTCGATCGTCACCCCGTCCACGATGCTGCGGATGTTCAGAAAGCCCTGTCAGTCGTGCCCAAAGGCCAAGACGCTCTCATTCTGGTCTGGTCCAATGGCGGTAGCACTTTCCGCGTGCTGCACCCGACAGACGACGCGTCGGGCATGTAACCCGTTGCTGAAGGTAAGAAAGCACTGCTACGGATGCCCCACTTCTCTCGCTCTTTGCGCCAGAAGTGGGGCCTTTCGCTCAATCCCATAGTCATTCCGACCGAAGCCGGAGCGCCAGCGACGGCGGAGTGGAGGAACCTGCTGTTCCCATAAAGAGCGTACCCAACTCGCGTATTTTTTGTTCTTAATCGAACTCCGCTGCTGCCCAGACCGCTCGCTACTTCATCGCCGGGACATAACTCAGCTCAGGATGGAATTTCCAGATACTCCACTCCGTGCTTTCGATCAACGACGGTATTTTGGACTGGAATGCCTTCCATTCACCAGCGCTCATTCCTTTCTCAGCGCCCATGGGCGCATCCAGGTCAGCCCACCCATTTACTGCCAGATAGGTGTGAATCTCATTGCTGGGCGTGCCGAACCGGGCCACGGCGAATCCGTAATCGGTAGCCCCACCCTTCTTGATAGCCGGCACCACCTGATCGCGAAACAGCGCTTTGAGTTCCTCCATCTTCCCCGGCACCACGCGACTCCGGCTGGTCCGCACCATCGGAGGAATCTCCTTCGAGGCAATCATCAAGTCGGGCTGCATTTCGTCGATCCAGGTTTCCAGGCTCTCGGTTTGACCATTCAGCCGAGCAAAAATTGCGGTTTGCTCCGCGGCCACAGACTTCAGCTTTGGATTATCTTCCCCCATGTCTTTCCACTTGGCCGAGTACCACACCACCGCGTACTCCGCCGGCCCAGTTTGCGACTCCCACACCGTAAATCGCTGATCGGACCCCGCCTTCGTCACCATTGCCACGTAATCCTTCACCGCAGCCTTCCAGTTGTCTTCCTGATCGGGTTTCACTTTAACGATCAAAATCGTACGCAGATTCCCTTGGGCCCAGGACGGTATACAAAGTGCACTCCACGCAACCGCAGCAAGCAAACAGCTGTGCAGCGAGAATAGCTTCTTCATCGTCGGTTCTCCTTGGCCTCGTGAGCAAATCGCAATCCGGGATACTCGTCGTTTGTCGAGGCGCCCGAAGTATACACGTTCTCCCCGGAACCAGAAGCGGCCGTGTACGAAGAATCCCCTGTCATTCCGAGCGGAATCGCAGTTCCGCTACTCAACCCTTGTCATTCCGACCCGAGCCGCAGCGCCGGCGACGGCGAAGTGGAGGAACCTACCTGCTTGTCTTGTCGAAACCTACGCCAGCGATCCTTCCAAGCTACCGATAGCTCCATCGGTTTATTGACTTGCCCATTTTACCCACGTAAGATTTGCCCCTGATGATCGGCCAGACCATCTCGCATTACCGCATCGTCGAAAAACTCGGTGGCGGGGGCATGGGTGTGGTCTACAAAGCGGAGGATGTAAAGCTGCACCGCTTTGTCGCTCTGAAATTCCTCCCGGACGAGATTGCAAAAGATCCGCAGGCTCTCACCCGCTTCCAACGGGAGGCGCAGGCCGCCTCTGCCTTGAATCATCCGAATATCTGCACCATCTACGAGATCGACGACCAGCACGGCGAAGCTTTCATCGCCATGGAGTTTCTAGACGGCCAGACCCTGAAGCACCTGATCGGGGTTCGACCGCTGGACCTGGAAACGCTGCTTTCGTTGGCCATCGAGATCGCAGACGCGCTCGATGCCGCCCACACCGAAGGCATCGTGCACCGGGACATCAAGCCGGCCAACATCTTCGTCACCAAGCGCGGACACGCCAAGGTTCTGGACTTTGGCCTGGCAAAGGTCACGACCTCGGGCACCAGCGGACTGAATGAAGCCACGCGCACCGAAGCACACTTGACCAGCCCCGGTTCTACGGTCGGCACCGTAGCCTACATGTCGCCGGAGCAGGCGCGAGCGAAAGATCTGGACACCCGCACCGATCTATTCTCGTTCGGTGCCGTGCTGTACGAGATGGCCACCGCCCAGTTGCCATTTCGGGGAGAGAGTTCCGCGGTCATCTTTCGCGAGATTCTGGATCGTGATCCGGTTCCCGCAGTGCGGCTGAATCCTGACCTTCCTCCCAAGCTCGAAGAGATCATCGATAAAGCCCTGGAGAAGGATCGAGACCTGCGCTACCAGCACGCTGCGGATATGCGAACCGACTTGAAGCGGCTGAAACGCGAAACGGAATCGCGGCACGGCTCAGCTGGTTCAAGGTCAGCGGCGGTTGCACCAGAAAGCGGTTCCGGAGTTTCGCAATCGACGGTCGCTCAACCCTCGTCAGCGTCCGGATCCTCCCCTGCTCTTACTCAATCTGCATCATCGGGCGCGGTAAAAGTAGCTGAAGTTCCTGCTCCGGGCAGGAAACTCTGGAAGGTTCTGGTTCCCGCCGCCGTGATAGTTCTCGCCGCTGCGATCGGAGGAACGTTCCTCTTCCGCTCAGGTTCGGCGGCGCCTGCTTCAAAGGCTGCTCCTCTCACCGAGAAAGACACGGTCGTGCTGGCTGACTTCACCAACACCACGGGCGACCCCGTCTTCGACGATGCCTTGAAGCAGGCACTGGGTGTGCAGCTCGGACAATCGCCCTTCATTAATATCTTGTCCGATCGCAGGGTAGAGGAAACCTTGCATCTGATGGGCCGCCCGTCGAATGAGCGGATCACGCGCGATGTGGCGCGAGAACTCTGTATTCGGACTGGCAGTAAGGCAATCATATTGGGTTCCATTTCGAACCTGGGCGGCCAATACGTGATTGGCATAGACACCGTCGGATGCAGCAGCGGGGATACGCTGGCCCAGGAACAGGAAGAGGCAGCCAGCAAACAAGATGTGCTCAAGGCACTGGGTAAGGCGGTCGCCAGCCTGCGCGCCAAACTCGGCGAATCGCTGGCCACAGTGCAGAAGTTCGATGTACCCGTGGAAGCGACCACACCGTCTCTCGAAGCTCTCAAGGCCTATAGCATGGGCATCACAACTGGCCGCACCAAGGGAGACGCAGAGGCCATTCCCTTCATGAAGCGGGCCATCGAACTCGATCCCAACTTCGCCATGGCTTATGTTGGCCTGGCCGTAGAGTACTCAAATCTTGGGCGGGCAAGCTTGGCTGCCGATAACGCCAAGAAGGCCTACGACTTGCGCGATCGGGTGAGTGAACGCGAGCGCTACCGTATCTCCGCCTTTTACTTTCAGTACGTCACTGGCGAAGTTGAGAAGGCGACCGAAGCCTACGAACTGTGGGCGAAAAGCTACCCGCGGGACATGGTGCCGCATGTCAATCTCGGTGTCATCTATTCCGCTCTGGGCCAATATGACAAAGCAATTGCGGAAACCGAAATCCAGCAGCGCCTGGAACCTTCGATCGTCGGTTATGGAAACCTCGCAGGTGACTACGTCAACGTGAATCGCCTCAAGGATGCCCGCCAGACCCTTCAGGAAGCGCAGCAGAAAAATTTCGATGGCCTCACAATTCGGGCCGACCTTTATTCATTGGCATTTCTGTCTGGGGATTCGGCGGAAATGGAGCGTCAGGTGGCGTGGGGTGCTGGCCGTCCCGGCGAAGAGGACCAGATGCTCAACATCGACGCCGATACCCAGGCCTACTATGGACACCTGGAAAAAGCGCGCGACCTCGCCCGCCGTGCCTCCGACTCCGCCGTGCGTTCCGATGCCAAGGAAACCGGCGCCCAGTGGCTCGCTTTTCAGGGTCTCCGCGAGGCGGAACTCGGCAACGTGGCTCCCGCTCGGCAAGCCGTTACCCGCGCCCTAGCCCTCGCTCCCGGTCGGGATGTCAAAGTCCTCTCGGCTTTAGTCCTGGCCCGCACCGGCGAAGCCTCGCAATCGAGAACTCTGCTCGAATCCTTGGAAAAATCCGAACCCAGCAACTCTTATCTGAAAGTGTACTGGTTTCCCGTGATCGAGGCCTCCATTGACATGGCACAACAGGCCCCCGACCGGGCAATCGTCGCTCTCGAGCCCTCCCTTCCCTACGAACTCGGCGGACCTCCTCCCGGAACCACAATGTATCCCGCCTACATTCGCGGGTTGGCCTACCTGGCGCAAAAGAATGGTCCGCTGGCTGCCGCGGAATTCCAGAAGTTTCTGGATCATTCCGGAGTCGTGCAGAACTTCTTGCTTGGATCCCTCGCCCGTCTCCAACTCGCCCGCGCTTATGCGATCTCTGGCGACACGGCCAAAGCCAAGGCCTCTTACAAGGATTTCCTCACGCTCTGGAAAGATGCTGACCCGGATATTCCCATCCTGAAGGAAGCCAAGGCAGAGTACGCGAAGCTCCAGTAGCAGAAGCCCTGCCTCGTTGGTTGGCGCTACTTGTGGTGGGCGCCGATGACAGTCATAAGCCCACAGCGAATGAATGCGATCGATCACATCGTGGCTACAGCAGCCCGCCCGTTTTCACCGCCAGAATATTCAGCGCCATCTCCAGCTTCGTAATCGCCACGCCGAGTTCTGGATGCTTTCCGATCTTCTCTTGCAAGGCCTTCAGAATCTGCTGAGCACTCGCGATATGCGCCGCCGCATCTGGCTCTCGCTTAGCGTCGTCTTCACTCTGCTTTTCCATGGCCTGCTCCCCCTGTTTCACCTCAATTCTACACAGAGGATTACACGGGCGCTCCTTGATATCGCCGGCCATAAATCCATTGTCACTCCGACCGGAGCCGGAGCGCCATCGACCGCGGAGTGGAGAGCGTGCCCCGAGGGGAGCCGAAGGCACCTGCTGTTCTGTTTGTGACCCCACAAATCCCGATCAGCGCGCGATGTTATCCTAGTTGAGATTCTTCCCCGATGAGGCTGTAACCCTTTCATGCCGAACTCAACCATTCCCAAGCAAGCCATCCCTGAACCTCAACCTGTCGACGAAACGACCGAGTCCTTTAGCGAGTTGCTCTCTCAGTATGAGAAGAGCCACGTGCAAAAGCGCGAAGACGGCAGCAAGCAAATCCAAGGCACAATCATCACCGTCTCCGCCGATTCCGTCTTTCTCGACATCGGCTTCAAGAGCGAAGGAGTATTGCCGCTTGCGGACTTCCAGAGTGGCGGCGAAACTCCAAAGCCCGGAAACAAGATCCCGGTCTCGATCAAAGGCCGCGATCCCGAAGGCTACTACCAGCTCACTCGCGCCAAAGTCGAGCGCCCGAAAGACTGGTCAGCGCTAGAGAAGGCATTCGCCGAGAAGTCGACAATCGTCGGCACGGTGACCGGCGTGATCAAAGGCGGATTCAGCGTCGACGTTGGCGTGCGCGCCTTCATGCCGGCCTCGCGCAGCGGAGTGCACGACGCAGCGGAAATGGAGAAGCTGGTCGAACAGGAAATTATGTGCCGCATCATCAAGCTCGATGTCGCCGACGAAGATGTTGTAGTCGACCGCCGCGCCGTCCTCGAAGAAGAAGAGCGCTCGGCCAAAAATCGTCGCTACTCGGAGATGAAAGAAGGCGATACCGTCAGCGGCACCGTCCGCAGCCTCACCGACTACGGAGCATTTGTCGATCTCGGGGGCGTCGATGCTTTGCTGCATGTAAGCGACATCGCCTGGAGTCGCGTCAGCAAGCCCGCCGATGTGCTCTCCGTCGGCGAGCACATCGAAGCGAAAGTGCTGAAGATCTCAAACGAAGCCGACAAGCGCCGCATTTCCGTCGGCATGAAGCAGTTGCTCCCACATCCCTGGGATACAGTCGCCGCAAAGTACAAAGTTGGCGAGCGCGTTCGCGGCACGGTAACCCGAGTCGCCGAGTTCGGTGCATTCGTGGAACTTGAGCCCGGAATCGAAGGCCTGATCCACGTTTCGGAGATGTCTTGGGGAAAGAAGCTGCGAAGTGCCAGCACCCTGGTCAAGCCGGGAGAAACCGTCGATGCAGTGATCCTCGGAGTGAACGCGGCCGAGCATCGTATGTCGCTGGGCCTGAAGCAGGCGCTCGGCGATCCCTGGGCGGACGCTGCTGAAAAGTTTGCTGCAGGTTCAATCATCGAAGGTCCGGTCATCAGCATCACCAAGTTCGGCGCGTTTGTTCAGCTTGCAGAAGGCGTCGAGGGCATGATTCATATCAGCGACATGAGCGCGGAAAAGCGCATTAGTCATCCGCAGGAAGTTGTGAAGGTCGGGCAGGTAGTGAAGGCCCAGGTGTTGGCGGTCGACACGCAGAAGCGGCAACTGCGGTTAGGCATGAAGCAGTTGGTTCCGAGTGGACTCGATGAGTATATCGCCGAGCACAAAGAAGGAGACATGGTCACCGGCCGCATGATCCGGGCTTCCGAAGGGCACGCGCGCGTGGAGCTAGGAGAGGGAATCGAAGCCAGTTGCCGCATGGATTCGTCAAAGGGCTCAAGCGAAGAAAAAAAACCAGCCGGATCGGGATCGTCAAAGTCCAACTCAAAACCGGACCTGTCTTCACTAGGCTCCATGCTGCAGGCGCGCTGGAAGGGCGGAACGCCCAGTTCGATGCCGGAACCTCTGCAAAGCGGGCAAATCCGTAAATTCCGAATCGCAAAACTCGACCCTACCACCAAGAAGATTGAACTGGAATTGGCCTAGTAGCGACTAAAAGTGCAAAAGACCGAGCCGCCACTAGTCCCTTTCCCAGACCTGTCCTTCTGCCGCTCGCATGCCCGCGCCCGCAGCCGCCGAAGATTCCTCATTCTTCTTCCAGTCTGCCTCGGCCAGCACGCTGATCGCTCCGAGCTTCTTTTTCCTCAATCCAGCATTGATTGCCACCAGTTGTTTTTGGGTAAGTTTCTGGAAGTCGTCGATCACGTCTTGCAGTTCATGACCCAGTGACTCGGTTCGCGCCACCTGATAGTCCGTTGGCTTGCCGTCGTATCCCGTGACCGCGCCATAAAGTTGCCCCAGCAATTCGCGGATTCGCTCCTCGCCCGTCACCATTCCGCCTTCCTTGGTGGCCACAATCTTCCCCCGCAGCGTGTCACAATCCGTGGCCAGTTCCTGCAGACTTTTGCGCAGGGGATCTTTCTCCTTTAGTTTCGCCGCTCTCGCGTTCGCCGCGTCGCGTACCCCTTCGATCGCCGCGACACCGTACGTCATGTGCTCCAGTTCCTTATAAACCTTCATCGAGAGATCAAACTGCGCCTTGCGATCCTCCAGCGAATACTTGGATCGCGGATCCATCGCCACATCCAGCTGCTCGGTGTAAGTCTGATCTCCTTTCGTAAGTTTCACGGTATATTTCCCCGGCAAAACCCGCGGCCCTTGCGCCGCCTCAAACAGCGCCGACGCAGCCGGAGCCACTGCCGGCGGTTTCACCCGCATTCCCCAACTCGCGCGATTCAGTCCTCGATGCTTGCTCCCCGCCACGGTGTCCACCAGTTTGCCGCCCTGGTCGAAGATCTCGATCTTCAAGTCGCCGAAGATGTGCCGGCTTTTCTGGTAATAAGTAATCTGTGCATCGGTAGGACGACTCCGGCCATGGAAGGTTTCATCCCCCTCTGGCCAGCCCCCACTCACATCGAAATACTGGAACGATGGCCGGCCTGGAAGCAGCGTCGCCTCTTTCGCCATTACTTCCGGAGTCAGCGCGCGCAGCGGCGAAATGTCATCCACAATCCAGATGCCGCGTCCGTGCGTCGCCAGCACCAGATCCGATTCCCGCGCCTGCAGCGCGATGTCGTCCACCGGCACAGCAGGGAAGTCGGTTCCCTTGTATTGCGCCCAGCGTTGTCCCCCGTCCACCGAAATCCAGAGCCCAAATTCCGTGCCTAAAAAGAGCACCTTGGGATCGATCGTGTCTTCTTTGATCACATGAGCGAACCCGCGCACACCGCTCTCCAGCGCTGGAAGCGCCGTCCACGTCTGTCCGTAATCTGTCGTCTTGTAGACGTAGGGCTTCATATCGCCGAAGGTGTGCCGATCGAATGTCGCGAACGCCGTCGCTTCGTCGAATCGGCTGGCCTCGATAGTGGTGACCCACGAATTCTTTCCCAATCCGCTGATGTTTCCCACTACGTTCGTCCAGGTCTTTGCGCCGTCGCGCGTTATCTGCACATTTCCGTCATCGGTGCCGACCCAGATAATCTGCCCATTCTTCGGCGACTCCGAAATCGAATAGATCGTGGTGTACATCTCCGCGGAGGAGTTATCAATCGTCACCCCACCGGATTCTTCCTGCTTCTGCTTTTCGTGATCGTTTGTCGTCAGGTCAGGAGAAATTCGATCCCAGGATTGGCCGTGGTCGCGAGAGCGGAAGAGAAACTGCGCGCCAATATAAAGAGTTCCCTTCTCATTGGGGCTCATGTGAATCGGCGTGTTCCAGTTGAAGCGCAACTTCTTTTCGCCGTAATTCGGCCAGGGATGGAGGTCCCGAGTCTCATGGGTGTAGCGATTGACTCGCCCAATCTCCCCGCCCTGCGCCTCGGCATAAACGTAATCCGGATCGGACGTGTCTTCGAACATCCAGAAGCCGTCGCCCCCGAACATATTCTCCCAGCGCGAATTGGTTACGCCTCCCGGATACGACGAATCACCTACCCACGAGCTGTTGTCCTGCAACCCCCCGTACACGTGGTAGGGGTCCGCATTATCCACGCTCACGTGATAGAACTGCGAAACCGGCAGATTCATCTGATGCTTCCAGCGATTGCCGCCGTCTTCGCTGCGCCACAGCCCGCCATCGTCGCCGGCTATGACAATGTTCGTGTTTTTCGGATCGATCCACACGTCGTGAAAATCGCCATGCGCCGCGCTCGAAACTACGTTGAACGTTTTTCCCCCATCGTTGCTGAGCAGCAAAATGAGATCCGGTTTGAAGACCTTGTTTTCATTCTTGGGGTCGACAATCAGGTTGCCGAAATAAAAGGGACGCCACACCATGAAGTTGCTGGCATCGAGCTTGGTCCAGGTAGCGCCGCCGTCGTCAGATCGGTAGAGTCCTCTGCCTTTTTCTGCCTCGATGTTGGCGTAGACGACGTTCGGCTTCGACTCAGCCACCTGCACCGCAATTCGTCCGTAGGGCTTCGGCGGAAGACCTTTCGCGTTGGCTTCATTGATTTCGTTCCAGGTCGCGCCCCCGTCAATCGACTTGAATAATCCGCTGCCCGGCCCCCCCGAGCGGAACGTCCAACCTTGCCGCCGGAAATCCCACATCACCGCATACACAGTCTTCGGTTCCTGCTTGCTGCGCGCCATCATGGCGCAGCCGCTCGCACCGTTCGCGCCTGCCAGAACTTTCTTCCACGTCTTGCCCCCATCGGTTGTCTGGTAGACCCCGCGCTCGTCATTGTCATCCCACAGATGACCGGTGGCGCAAGCCAGCACGTCATTGCTGGCCGCCGGATTCACCAGAATCTTCGCGATGTGCTCGCTATCCTTCAGCCCAACGTTAGTCCAGTTTTCTCCCCCATCAGTCGACTTATATATCCCATCACCCACCGATACGCTGTTGCGCAACCACGCTTCGCCAGTACCCACCCAGACATTTTTCGAGTTTGAGGGATCAATCGCCACCGCGCCAATCGATTGCACGTCCTCGCGATCAAAGACCGGCTTGTAGGTCGTGCCGCCATTCACTGATTTCCACACTCCGCCGCTGGCCGCGCCCACAAACACCGTGATGCGGCCGTTTTCCTCGACTGCATCCACCGCGGCGATACGCCCGCTCATAGTCGCTGAGCCGATGTTTCGCGCCGGCAATCCAGACACGGTAGCGGAGTCAAAGCGGTATGGCGCCTGCGCCGCGGCCGGTGCCGCAAGGATGGTCACCGCGGCAAGGAGCATGATGGCTGCATTTAACCCTGCACTCAGCTGGTTTGCGATTCGTGACCTACGAGAGGATGCCTTCATGTTTAAGAATCCTTCTACTGCAAGATGATTTGTCATCGGAGTTTCTGCAGAGCGGATCAATGAATCCCAACCAGGCCGGATTTCTTCTCCTCGGTCCGTAATGAGGCCGGAAGCGCGAAATCTGCGGGATCGATGGTTACGTTTGCTTCCATCTTCTGCACCGTATTCGTCTGCGCATCCGGATGACTCTTCGTTCCCTGCGAGATCGAAAATGGAAACATCACGCCGTCCACCGGCTTGTAGGAGCCGAGATCCACCACTCGATCCCGTACCGAACCCCGTATGAATTGCTGAATCTCCTTGCGAATCTCGATAAACGTATCCGGATCGAGGTAGTCATAAATAATGTCGCCATTCTTCAGCGTTATCTTTAAGCGCAGGGCGTCGTCGCCATCCACCACGTCGTGACCAAGATATTCCACGGTGCTGCCCTTCTCTTTGTAGTCCACCAGCGGACCGTCGAAATCCGCGTCCAACAGCAGGTCCCGCATGTCGTCTTCGCCCATCAACTCCGGATCTTTCTTGCCGCCAAAGGGCTGGATCTGCCAGCCTGTCGTACCGTCATAAGCCTGCACCGCCTTCATGCCCTGTAGCGCAAACACCTCGCGGACCAGGTTGGGCCGCTCGTTTTCCTGCGTCACGGCGGCAGTGAAGCCGTCGCCGCCGTCAAATTTCCCAGTCATGCGCAGGGTTTTAATAGCCTTGATTCTATCGATCCCGCCCTTGGCCTGAATGTTTTTGGCAATCAGTTCATCGGCGGTTTGCGAAAAAGAAAACGCGACGCAGCAGCAAATAGCAATCACCACGATCCCAGCGTGACGCATGGAGCAGGCTCCTGGTAGTGAGGGACTTGAGAACCCCGAAACGAGAAACAGTACTGTACCCGGTAGTAGACGTGTTGTTCAAGCTTCGGTAAGCAGGGAAGCTGGAAATCTCCTTCAGCAGGGTTGTGGCATCAAAACGAGAAAGCCGCCCTAGCGAGCGGCTTTTCGAGTCGTGCCTGGTAAATAGCGCTCAGTGCGTGAACGAAAAGTTCAGCCCAGTGGTATAGACCAGATCGTTATCTTTCGTTCCCTTTGGCGGGTTGGAGACATAGATATCGGTGAACTGGTTCTGCCAGCCCAGCCATTTGCTGATCTTCGTCACCGTGCCCAGATCGAACCCTCCTCGATATTGGCCGGCATAGCCGCTCGACAAGTCCGGATAGAGGTACAGCTTCTGTGTTATCACCGTACTCTTCCCAGCCTTCCGCGTAAGCTCCTCGCCCAGCGTGAGCGCCGCGAAACGGTTGGTCACACCGTAAGAGGCGTAGGTTGGAGGAACCGTCGCCGGGGTGTTCACTGGTCCATCCGAATACGCTTCGTGGGTGTAGTTCAGGCCGGCCAGAAAATCCAGAGTAGTATTTCCGGACTCGATCGCATGGTAGCCCAGACCGCCCGTGTAAACGGAGCGCAAATCCAGGTCCTGCAGGGCATTGCTCATAAAGTCCGCGGCCCCAAAGGCAAACATTTTTGCGCCGAAATTGCGATCGTAACGCAGCCCGCCCGTGACCAGATTTGCCACCGTACTCGGAGTTGCCAGCTGGTTGTTTGTATCGAGCGCGGTCGAATAAATTGTAATCTTGTCGCTCAAGGTGGCATGGACGGCGTTGATCGCCAGCGCCAGATTCGTGGTTTCGCTGTTGCCGCGGGCCACGGAGAAACCCACATTAGCCCCGCCATTCCACCCATGCAGCAAGCCAGGATGCAACGACTTGTCATAAGCGGTCTGCTCCGCATCATTGCGGATCATCACCACATTTCCAGTCGGCACTTCGACCGCGCCGCCGGTCTTCGTAGCCACTTCAATTTTCCCGTCGCTCGTGGTTACTGGGCCGACTACTGTTTTCTTGTCCGTCGTGGTCACGTGCAATTCCTTCTCGGTCGTGATCTGCGTGATGGCGCCAAATTGCACCGTCACGTCCCCCGCAAACTCGGTGTGCAGGACCAGCGTCTTGCCGTCGGATTTCACCACGGTACCAGTCAGGCGATCGCCGTTCTTCAATGTAATTTGGTCGGCAAAACCCGCTGTGCTTAATCCAAAAAACGCAATTAGGGTAATAACTTCGACTTTACGCAACACTGCCTACCTCCACCTTTCAGAGTCAGTTTGAAAGCTTTAATTACTTATATGGCCCGGAATACCTGGAACGAAATCGGACAGGAAATGGCGCAAAGCGGCGATTGAATCTAAAGAAGTGCTACTCGAGAAGCGAACTCAGCCTTTGGTCTCTTTCGATTCAGTGCTCTTGCTCTGCTCGGTCGAAGCGGGCGTTGCAGGTGCGTCTTTCATGCCCTCTTTCAGGGCACGAATCCCCTCACCCAGCCCTTTGCCCAGTTCAGGCAGCTTCTTGGGACCGAACACTAGCAGGGCAATCGCGAAAATGATGATCAAATGCGTTGGTTGAAACAAACCCTCAAACATCGGAACCTCCAAAGACCACACCGCTACCTCTTTATACGCTACTGGACGGACACCGGGAAGTCAAACCACTCCCCGGCAAGCAGCCTGAAATCATGCCGCAACCGCCCTCAATTGATACTGTTTCATCCGCCCGGAAACCGTGCTGTGACCAAAATCACAGCGCACCGTGACGGCCAAAACCGAGGCAAATCGGTGGTTGTTTTCCTGCCGGGAGCCCGCTTCGGGCGCGCTTTCCCCTCCTTGGTTACCACGTTACTTCCGTGACCTTACTTTCGGCTTGCCTGACGGGCTAATGTGAATCAGCAGTTCGATAACCAAGGCGTCCGCACAAAAGCACTGCGGATCCCACAACCCAGCAAGCCAAACCGTCTCCGGAGAGTCGAGTGAAGCGCAAGGGCCTCTCAGTTTTCTTCTTTATTCTTTGGGTGGCTCTGGCTGCCTATTCCAATGAAACCCAGCCGGTCAACTCTGCTCAATTGATGGCTTGGCTGATGGCGGGTGTCCCCAGCAACCGCCTTGTTCGCATTATTGAAGAGCGCGGTGTTGCAAGCCTGCCTGGCAAGGAACAGATTCATCAATTCGAAGCTGCCGGCGCCGACGCGAATCTGCTCCATGCTCTTGCCTCGCTAAAGCCATCCATAGCCAGTTCCGGATCCTCCGAAATTCCCGCGGCCCTCTTGAAAGCCGCAGCTGACGCTAAGGCTCGACGCTTTGACGAAGCCGAGCTCGATTTACATCCAGTCGTCAGCGCCGACCCGCAGAATGCCGCTCTTCACTTTGCTCTGGCCGAGATGCTTATCCGCCAGGAGCAGTGGGACGATGCTTATGACGAGATCACTCTGGCCACGCAACTGATGCCCGATCTGCCCGAGAATCACAGCAGTTTGGCCTACATTTTCTATCGTCTGAATGATGGCCCAAATTCGATTGCGGAAGCTCGCACCGCCCTCAGTATCGATCCCCAGAACGCCGAGGCGTATCAGTTCCTCGGACTCGCTCTTTATTCCAATGGACAATATGCCGCCGCGGTCCACGCCTTCGATGAGTCGTTGGCCCGGGATGCAGCAAACGCGGACACCTACTATGACCTCGGCATTACGCTGCGCGCCGGGGGAAACCAGGCTGCTGCCATCACTGCCTATCGCCAGGCCATTCGTTTGAACCCGGCGCTTTGGGAGGCGCATTCCAACCTTGCGGTGGTTTTGCACGAACAAAACAATCTCGATGAAGCCATTTCCGAATATCAGGAAGCCAAGCGCCTGGCGCCCGAAGAAGCTTCCGTACGCAACAATCTGGGCAATACATACTGCGACAAGGGTGACTTCGAAGCCGCCATGCTCGAGCTGCGCGAACTTTACCGCCAGCATCCCGAGTGGCAGCAGGGACACGGCTGCCTCGCCCGCGCCTATCTGTCGAAACGAGATTACGCCAACGCCATCCAGGAACTGCAAGTATCGGTCCGTCAAAATCCCACCAGCTCCTCGGAGCACCGAATGCTTGGGGAAGCGCTGGTCCTCGACGAGAAGCTGGAGGAGGGCATACGCGAGCTGCGTTTGGCCGTCACGCTCAATCCCGACTCCGACGCGGCTCACCATTTCCTGGGTACGGCATTGTTTCAGCAGCAGCAACTGGAAGCGGCCGAGAAGGAATTTCGCGAAGCGCTTCGCCTCAATGGATCTCCGGACAACCACTATTCCCTGGCGGCCTGTCTGATGACCATGGACCGCTACCAGGAAGCGCTGTCCGAACTCGATGCCGCCGCCAGGCTCGATCCGGAGCGCACCCTTTATCGTGCGCGCCGCGAAGAGTTGGTGAAATTGATGAAGGAGACGAATTCCCGCTGACAGACTTCCTTGCTGACCAATAGGACAGTGCCGGGATATGCACTCCCGCTATTTTCAGCCGGGTCGACGAGTTACTTACACTGAAACCTTGGGGAGAAATTGATCATGGACTTGACGCGATCCACGATGTCAGCCGCCGCCATAAAAGTGGGGAAGTCGATTCCTCGCGAGGGAAATGATTTGCGAAACGATCTCCGGCGCCTGAACTCTGCAGCGCTCGATCGGATCGCTGCTGCCCCTCCCGCCGAAACCAAGCACCAGTCTTCCGGCTACGGTCTGCCTTGCGCAAAGTGCCATCTTTACTATCCCGCAAACCTCGACACTTGCCCAACCTGCAAGACGAACGAGAGAGTCTCTCCTACTGTCCTGCCTGCTGTTCCGAAAGCCCAAGTTGCGGCGGAAGTGGTGCCCGACAATGCACTCATCGAACAGGAAAGGGAAGCTTTCCTGAGGGAATTCAAGTCGCAGCTTTTCGCCGCACACGCGGAGGTAGCAAATTCGCCGGCAGTATGCGCCTTGGGCGAGCATCACGCGCAGGGTGCGGAAGCGGCTTCTATCTGCCGGCAGTGTTATGACCGCTTACAAGAACGCGTGGACATCTGCGAAGCGGCTCTACACATGGATGTGAAAGATGCCGCCCAAATCGTTTATGACGCCGTCTGGGCTGATCCCTCTGAGCCCAGCAAAACCTACACCAATGCGGCCAGCGCCCTGCTCACAGAATTACGCAAGCGTGCCGGCGTCTCCAGCATGATTGGTCCCTTCCAACCCCTGGGCAACTAGCCTCGGCAGCATAAGAAGGCGCTCACCCGAACGGTTTCGATAGAGTGCGCAACGTTCTCTACGCCAGCAGGTTCAGCCCACTCTTGCTCGCATAGAAACTTTGCAGTATCGAAGTCGTGTTATCACTGCTGCTGGAAGGCGCGGCATCCGAATTCAGTGTGGCTAGCAGTCCTTCGACCAGTTGCAAGGACTGAGACGCGGCAGTCGCCTCATTGATTTGCGCCGTCGAGGCTGAATTTTTCAGGTCGCCAAGAACAGCCGCAAAAGCAGACTGCGCCGTGGTTAAATCGCCCGAACTCAATGCGCTGCCCAGCGCCGAGATATCGCTGGAGAGTTGAGAGTTGCTGGACAAGTTGGTTCCGCTGGATGTCGCCGAATTTTTAAGCACCGCCAGCAGCGCCTGAAAGCCCGATTGCGCACCGGTCAGATCGCCGTTTGCCAGGCTATTTTGCAGGCTTTGCAAGGCTTGTTGTTGGGTGGGGTTGCTTGCCGAAAGCACATCCTGAGCAAGCGTTGCCGCCGAAATCGAACTGATGGACATGGTTCTCCCCTGGACCGGCCCAAGCGAATGGCCTGTTATCCCGGCTATCGGCAGTTTCTCGGAAAACCTTAGGCGGATCTTCGCAGGAGCGATCTTGCCCAACGACTCTACTCCGGCTTGACCGCGACCCATTTCCTTCCTCCGTACAGCTTGTAGGCGCCGCCTTCTTCAATCAGCTTTAACGGCACCGGTCGCTTCAGTGAAGTGTCCGTCTGGGAAGGGACGCTCAGCGCGTCTTCATTCGCCACATTCATGACCGTAAACTTGTCTCCCGCAAATCCGAATCCGTAAGCCCCCGGAGCCAGCTCCGAGCCTCCTATATTCAGCTTGCACTCAGTAATGAGCATGCCCTGATATTTCTGCTGAATGGCGGTGGAGTATCCCGAAGCGTCCACTAGTGCAGCAAGCATCAGTTTTCCGTCGGCAGTTTGAAATCCAGCCGCATTCCGCAATTGCGTCGGCGCCTTCTGTCCAGCGAAGAAAAATTCTGTAGGCACCACCTTCTTTAGTTCATCGGAGCTCAGCACGTGCGGCGCCGCTTTCTGCGCCAAACCTGCAGACAATAGTATCGCCACAACGCTCCCGACCGCCGCGAAACGCATCTTCTTCATCGCATTGCCCTCTTCTTCAATCCATGAGTAGGAAAGCTCACCGGAACTTTAGTCCTTTCCACCGACAACTGACAACCGACAACTGTTTAATCTCTTTTTGACCGCAAGATTCGGATAGGCGGTTCCCGCGATCCCGAATACTCTGGCTCTACTATGAGTCTCAATGACATGACTTTTCCTGATGCGTGCGCCAGTGCCATACTCACGGAGGACGAACCCGCCGCCATGATTCCCGAGCGCAACGAAGGTCACTTAAACGAAGATCAGTACTGGGCCGCCGTCGTGGCGCGCGACCCCCGTCGCGACGGGATGTTCGTCTTCGCCGTCTCGACCACCGGCGTTTATTGCCGGCCATCCTGTCCCGCGCGTCGTCCGCGTCGTGAGAAGGTCACATTCTTTGCGCGTCCCGAACAGGCCGAGAAAGCAGGCTTCCGCGCTTGCTTGCGCTGCCGGCCGCAGTTGTTGAGCGGCAATCCGCAGTCCGACGCGGTGAAGGCAATCTGCCGCTACATCGAGCAACATCTGGATGAGCCCGTTACCCTGCAGCGGCTGGGTAAAGTTTTTCGCCAAAGTCCGTTTCATTTGCAGCGCCGCTTCAAGACCGTGCTGGGAATCACTCCGCGCGAGTACGCCGATTCCTGCCGCATGCGCCAGCTCAAGCGCAACCTGCAGGCCGGAGACAATGTAACCCGCGCGATGTATGACGCCGGTTACGGCTCCAGCAGCCGCCTCTACGAGAAGACCGCCGCGCAGCTCGGCATGACGCCCGATAAATATCGCCGCGGCGCCGTTGCGGCCACTATTCGCTATGCCATTGCCGATTCGCCACTGGGGCGCATCTTGATCGCCGCTACCGACCGCGGCATTTGCTCGATCCAGTTCGCGAAGTCTGATGGCGAACTGCTCCAGGGTTTGAAGCGCGAGTTCCCATTTGCCGTGCGCAAACCGGATGACAGCGGGTTGCAGGCCTGGGTCGGCGCTTTGCTTTCCCAGATGACTGGCAAAGAATTGAATTCCACGCTCCCGTTAGATATCCGAGCCACTGCCTTTCAGCGGCGCGTGTGGGCGTATCTGCAGTCGATCCCGTTCGGCGCGACGCGGTCGTATGGCGAAGTGGCGAAGGCGATCGGCCAGCCCAGCGCCAGCCGGGCCGTGGCGCGGGCCTGCGCCACTAATCCCGTCGCGATTGCAATTCCATGCCATCGCGTAGTCCGCAAAGACGGCAACACCAGCGGCTACCGCTGGGGCATGGAGCGCAAGAAGACCCTGCTGGAACTGGAACAGCGGGGATTGTGATCATCGGTACGATGTCGCTGAATCGGTCGCGCCTAAGCAAATGGATAGCAATCGTCAGCTGGCAGTGGCGCTCCTGCGCGTCACTACAGCCCAGTTCACTAACGCCAGTGCGATGGTCGCAACCAGAATCAGCGACTGGCCGAAATCCACGCGGGTTGCCAAAACTACGCATAAAATCACGCCCACGACCGCGCAGACGTTCCCCCCAGGCAAGCGGAACAGCGCCCCTTCTGGCTGCTTGCGCCGCATTATGGGCAGGGCCGCGCAACCTACGCCGTAATAAACAAGCCGGGCCACGGCAGAGAGCGTTACATTCCACTTGAATTCGCCCATCAGCGCAAATCCCCACACGAATACCGCGAATGCGAGGATCGACACGTAGGGAGTATGAAAGCGGCGATGGACAGCAGCGAAAATTTTGGGAAAGTCACCTTGCTCGGCTAGGGCGAAGGTCACGCGTGGCATAGCCAGGATTTTCGCGCTGAGATATCCATAAAAGGAAATGAGCGCCCCCACCGCAACCAGCCCGGCCCCGGCCGGACCAATCGCCATCCGCGCTACGTCGGCCAGAGGCCTCACGCTGCCCACGGCGTTGGGCAACACTCCTACCACCACCCACTGGATCAGCGCATAGATCACTGTGCACAGAAGCACAGCCACGAATAGTGCAAAAGGAGCATCCCGGCGAGGATTCCTTGCTTCGCTCATGGGTGCCAGCGCCGTTTCAAATCCCCCATAGGCGAACACCAGCAGCAGCACGGCTTTCATCCACTGATTGGCTCCGGGCGACGTGGCAGACGCGTTCGCGATGCTCCATTGGTGGTTATAAAGCACGAACAAGCCCACAGCAATCACGCCAAATAGCGGCACAAGTTTGGCCGCAGTGAACAAGTCGCTGATCTCTGCTCCGGCCCGCACACCGCGAATGTTGATGAACGTCAAAAGGCCCACCAGCACGGTGAGGATGAAAGCCCGAGGCAGCGGATCTTTCGCATGTGGCCAAAACTCGCCCAGATAAATGACGAATAAATTAGCATTCGCAGCCGGTGCAGCGACTTGTCCGAGGCAGAGCATCCAGGCGGTTTGAATGCCGATGAAACGCCCGAAGGCCACGCGGGCGTAAAGATACGGGCCGCCGGCTTGCTGAAAGCGCGATGCAACTTCGGCAAAACAGCCCATGATCAAGGCCATTCCGGCCCCGGCGGCGAGCACCGCGTAAGGACTGTAGTTACCAACGAGACCTGCCACGGTCGATGGCAGCCCGAATACGCCGCTACCCAGGATGGAGTTGACGACCAGCGCCACCAGGCTCCAGCGGCCGATCGCGCGGATGAGCCCGGGCCGGGTGGCACCAACCGTAGAAGATTCGATCACCGCAGGGTTGTATCACAGATTCCGGATCCGCCGACAGTCCGCCTTTGGGGACGCGTGCTCGTTCGTGACCCTCGAACAAAATCGTAACTGTACTATTGGCCGCGATCTGGACCCCGGAAGTACCGGGGAAGAAGCTTGTACGCGCCGGGGTTCGCAATCGGACTGGCGCGTGAAAAGCCTTGCCAGTAGCCCATTCTGCGCCCATCACGCTAAAGGTCACTCTCCGCCAGACCAAAGTAATTGCTTGAATTACCAAAGCGCATGATCGTGGGACATCTATCCGCTTGCCCCTGCCGATGAGATGTTCAAACGACGCAATTCAAACACTAATGCCCACGGGAATCGATCCGCAGATGGACGACCTTCATACAAGGATGATGCGAGTTACCGAAGATTTGCGCGTGATTCAGCGCGAACTGAATTGCGCCGCCATGCAAGCGCCCAGCGATCCCGAATTGATGGAAGCCCTGAGTGCGCTGCCCGAGACCGAAGCCATCCAGATTTTGTGCAAGGCGCTCGATCAGATGCGCCACTTCCTCTGGTTCTACACCCAGGTGATGAGCAACGATCCTGAACTCGGCGACAAACTCCGTCAGTCCAGTGCCTCGAAGACAGTCGAAGACAGCAAGGTGGAGTCTCCTTTCCTCGATCAGCTCACTCGCGCCGATGAGGCCCTGCTGCTGCGCTACATGGCCGAAGCCAAAGAACGCAAACCGAACTAACCGGGTCGAACCAAGCAAGAGCGCAAGCCGAACTAAGCGGTCACGCCGCGGACGATGGTTCGCCTTACTTCTCCGCCCGGACCCAGCACCACAAAATTTGCTTCCGCACCCGGCGTCAGGTGCCCGTGGTGCGCCAGTCCTGCTGCCTGCGCAGGATTGAGAGTCGCGGTCCGCACCGCATCCTCCAGCCTCCATTCGGCAAACTGGACAACGTTGCGCACGGCCCGATCCATGGTCAGGACGCTGCCGGCGAGTTTGCCATCGGAACTACACCGGCCATTCTTGACCTCCACCTGGATGGGCCCGAGTTGGTAGGTTCCGTCAGGCATGCCTGCCGCAGCGATAGCATCAGTGATGAGGACGGCGCGTTCGATCCCTTTTGCGTTCATGAAAAGCTTTACGATTTCCGGGGCGGTGTGAATTCCATCGGCAATGATGTCGGCGCTGAGCTGCTCATTGGTCAGGACCTCACCAATGATCCCGGGCTCGCGATGATCAAGCGGGCGCATGGCATTGAAGGTGTGCGTGGCGTGGCGAGCGCCAGCTTTTACCCCGGCGCGAGCGCTCTCCATGAGCGCGTCCGAATGGCCGATGCTCACACAAACCTTGCGTCGTGCGGCTTCTGCGATTACCTCGATCGCGCCGGGCAATTCGGGCGCAATCGTCATCATACGGACGTGCCCGTGCGCCGCCTGCCAGAGTCGTTCGAAAATCTCTAACGTGGGCTCAACCAGATTTTCCGGAGGATGAACGCCGCGGCGCTTGTGGCTGAGAAATGGACCCTCCAGATGAATGCCGAGCGGCCTTGCCTGGACTGAGTCGCGATTCGTTCCGAGAGAGGGAGCCGCTTCGATGGCCTCGGCGAGTCGCTCCAGCGCGTCGCGCGTCTGGTCCATCGGCGCGGCGACAGTAGTGGGGAAGTAGCCGGTTACGCCATGGGTTGTTAGAAACTCGTTGAGCCTCGGCAGCTCTGCCGGAGAGGCCCGCATCACGTCCAGTCCCGCGCCTCCGTGCATGTGAATGTCGACAAAACCCGGCGCCAGAATGGCATCGCGACTCTCGCGGGTGAAATCAACTACAGTTCCATTCTTCGGAATCTCCCGCTCCGCCTGCGACGAAACCGCGGAAATGAATCCGTCCTCAATAAATACGAGTGGGCTCATTATTTCTTCCAGTGGTGTATAGAGACGGTGAGCGCGGAGGACGATCATAATTGCTTTAGCTCAGAAACCGATGTCGGTGCGCCATCAGTGTAGCGCGAAAGATGTCGATGGAGCAGCCAGGGCTTTCAACGGAGCGATGTTATAATCTGAATGCTTACCGAGAAGTACACACATGGGTAGGATCCGTCCTAGTATCCGCCCGTTGCGCAGTCGGGGAGTGGCTCAGCCTGGTAGAGCACCTGGTTCGGGACCAGGGGGTCGGAGGTTCAAATC
>CAVZZB010000017.1:0-97404 GCA_963779525.1 uncultured Acidobacteriaceae bacterium | reverse complement strand
GGGTGTCCCGGGGGTTAGGCGAGAGACTAGCTCAGTCATCGTGTAGTGCACAAACTGCTTACCCAGTTCGGTGAGCACATACGGCTTGCTGTCCTCGAAGGAGGATTCCATAGTGCTAGAAGCCGCAACACGTCGTGGAGGTCTACGTTTCTTCATGAACCTTCCATGACCATCCGATTCCCTCGGTTGGCGGATTACGCCGCCCGTCGATAGATCTCGAATCAGCATACGGTATAGGTCGGCTTGAGCCGAATCGTCGCGCGGTACCGGTTCACCGTACACGGCCAGCCAGATATCGTAGCGCGTAGGTCCCTCGTTCTTGTAAATCTCCCGCACGACCGCAAGATGAGCTTCGTGGTAGGTATCCAGCCAGTCCAGGAACAATCTCACAATGTCGTCATCAGCGACTCTCGTCCCGGCGGCATTCGTTATGAGCTGCACGAGTAGTCGACGCTTCTCATCAGTATCAGCTTCATCCCACTGACGGAAAGTCTTTCGCACAAGCGCCAGATATTCTTCACTGTGTATTCTTTCCTCGACTTCCTCGCCAAATCCCTCCAGCCTCAGTACCATCTGTTCGAGTGTCGCCCGCAGCTTTTGCAACCTCTCTTGGTGTTCCTGTAGCCACTCTGTAAGTAGATCGTCCCGTTGGCCTTGCGATTCTCCATCTTTATACTTACCGATGGCCGACGAAGCCGCAGCGATGACGCCTCCTACCCACGGAATGCTTCCTAGAGCCGCAAGCGCGATTGCTTCGAAAATGCGCTGCCTGCGTGACGGCGTAGACAGCTCGATTTCCGCCTTAATTGACTCTATGACATAGTCACGCGGCACCAGCTTGTCACTTTCGTCTTCCATTCCGCATAGCATAACACTGCGCGGCCCCATTACCCGTCATGCTCGCTTCACCTTTGCCCATCGCGCCCGTTGTGCAGCGGCGATCCTCTTGCGGCCGGCTGCCGACAGCGTGCGTTTAGCCCGTATAGGGACAACCTTCGCCGTTTCCCGAACCCTGGCCCACCTTGCTTTTTGTGCAGCCGCCATCCGTGCCCGAGATGTTGCGGATACCTTTCTGGTGCCTGTTCCGTTTCCGTATGCGTTGCCAAAAGCTGCGAGCGCAGCACCTATCCCGCGAAGTTCCTTCGTCAACCGTTCTTGTTCCTTCTTTAACAACTGGATGACTCCAGTTACATTGTTCATTGAGTTCCCCCTCGTGAGGGATTGTATCAAGCGACGGCAGGCTCTGGCCCGACTGCTCCACAATATAAAAGATGGTCGCAATCAGAGGGGACAGGCTCAACCAGTGATTTACACTGAGAGCTCACTCGTTGTGAGCTCAAAGCACACTATTTCCACGGGAGGGCGCACGACTCCTACCGGACCATTCCGCTGAGCAAATCCGAGGTCAAAAGGAATCATGAGTCAAGATACCTTCATTCCGGTTGCAAACAATGCCAAGTCGCGAAACGACATCGTCGAGCGCGGATTCAGTCGTCAGCCGCTCAGAATTGATGTAGACATAGCGCGTTCGCTGGAAGCGTTAACCCATGCAGCTTGGTCCATTCCAAAGGACAAGTACTATGACGCAGGCGACAGGTATCGTTCCTTAAATCGCCTTCGGGCCGAGATTGTTGAGGGCGGTGTAAAAGTTTGGCCGAGCGAGGAGAACACGCCCTATGTGCAGCTGAAGAAATACAACGCGACACTGGGCGGTCAGCAGCGAGAGTATGCTCCGCTGCCCTCGGCGATCGCTGCTTCTATGGGCGTTCGCAAGATGATTGCTCACCACCTTCATTACCTGCCGCTCTCGGGTCTGGGTAGGAGGTATTTGGTCAACGTCCATCTAATAAGGTTCACGGCTACGCCGGGTCGTCCGTGCGACACGAGCCCGCCGGGCTTGCACAAAGACGGAGAAAAGTACATCGCCACGCATCTACTGGGCCGCTGCGGCGCTCGCGGTGGCGAAGTCATCATAACCGACAATGACAAACACGAAATGGATCGCTTCACAATGCGCGAGACAGGTGAGTGTTATGTCTTCGACGATGACTGCATCTGGCATATGTTGACGCCAGTGGCAGTACTGGAAGGCAATCAGTACGCCTACCGTGACACGCTGGCATTCGATATGCTGCCCGAGGGCTGGGAACCGGTAAAGTGATCCGGGGAGCTACAACCAGACTTCTGACCAGCGTCGTTGAGAATCCGTCCGAGGCGTAACTTCCGCTTAGCCCGTCAACTGGAAGACTTGCGGTTACGCAGGCGATCGCACACTCTCTTGGTTCTCGATAATTCGCATCAGCGCTCGCCTTCCCGGCTCGCGATCTCCTGTTACCAAGAACGCCATAACCTCTCCCTGGAACACCTGCACCACTTCTTCGGCCTCATACTCACGAGATCTACGCACTCAATCCGCTGGCCGCGATCGATCTTGTACCGAACAAGCGAAAGCCGGAGCGCTCGGCTCCGGCTGGGTGGTTTAAGCGACAGCTTTCACTTAAGCGCGATCACGACTTTTTCGCGGTCACTTGCGGGAGCTTTGGCGAGCTGCAGTTCCTTCTTCAGGCTCTTCTCCTTTTCGGAAGGCGCGATCACCATCCCGTTGGTGCCAGCACCTCTCCAGATTTCCGACAGGAAATACTGGTCACCCAAATGGTGGAATACCAGCTTGGTGGCCGAGTCGCCTTGATACTCGGGCATGGCTATCGACAAAGCGCCCGCACTGGTCTGAGGGTTCCGGATCTCGATTATGCTCGAGCCCAGGGTGTTGACGGCGTAGGTGCCGGCCGGAAGCTCCGCCGCCCCAACCTTGAAGGCAAATGGCACGTCAGCTTTCACAGAAGACTGAGAGTGAGCCGTGGTGTTGAGTATCACCGACATCACTACCAGCGACAGGATCCCGATCAGGTTGCGTTTCATGACATCCTCCTTGGGTTCCTTGCAGTGGAACCAAACTGAATTTGTCACTGAAGCTCGTCTGCGCTATCGCTGGAAGCTCGCTGTGACACCACGAGATATTGCATGCTTCGTGCCAAGCCCCACTGAGCTTCCTCACGGATCCTTTCTGCTGGTTTTGCAACAACATGAGTCCGGCCTCCATCACTGGAATTCTCCCCAGGCAGGCCATGTGGTAGTTGAACGGCTACCGGCGGGTAGCTTTTTGGTTCCGCAAGCCGAATTCGATTCGGCCGATGTTTCTTCTCCAGTTTCGGCTACACTGAACAACCGGAGGATGAGTTGATCAACCCGAGACTGCTGTCGATTTCCGGATGCCCCAAGGAAACTGTCCGGATCGTGAAGGATGGTCCGCTGATTCTGGGTAGGGATCCCTCGAACCAGTTGGGGGTTGGCGATCCTTCGGTTTCACGAAAGCATTGCTCGGTGAGCGAGGTATCTAGCGGTGTTTTTGAGATCGCGGATCTCGATAGTCACAATGGGACTTTCGTCAACGGAGAGCGAGTGAGCCGCCAGACCATCGAGCATGGAGATCGGATTCGTGTCGGAAATAGCGAGTTTGTATTCCTCACCGGTCCTGATGAGGTGACAGACCCACTATCATCGCGCTCCGGCAACTCTGCGACGAACTCGGAAATAAAGACGATGTCTCTTGATCGCTCCGGCCTACCCACTGATGACTCAGGGGTGGGTCGAATGGCGCGCGACCTAACTGCATTTTTCAGGATTGCGAATATGATCAATTCCACCCGCGACGTGCAAGCCTTGCAGCGCGAGTTGCTGGAGCTTATTTGCGAAGTGATCCCGGCCTCACAGGCTGCAATCGCGCTTCGGCCGAACGCGAGTGAGGAATCTAGTCTACCGTGTATGTGGAATAGAGACGTCGTCGCTTCGCCGGACATGCTAATCCGGGACGACTTAGTGCAGCAGGCGACTTGGGAACACTGTGCCGTCATCGCAGCGGCTGCCAGTGAAACCGATTCCGGAGAGCATGTGTTGTGTGTGCCCTTGGTGGCTGTTGAGAGAATCCTCGGGGTGATCTATCTGAGCTCACCCGCTTCTTCGCCTGCCTTTGGGGAGGACCACGCCTACTTCCTCAGCGCGGTTTCCCGCATCGCCGCAGTCACACTGGAGAACCTGTCGAAGCTGGACTCTCTGAAAGCAGAGAACCAGCGCCTCCAGGCAGAAGCTAAAGCCGACCGCACCCTCATCGGGGAGAGCAGGCCGATGCAACGCGTCAGTGAGTTCATTGAGCGAGTATCTAGGAGCGATTCGACGGTGCTCATTCGCGGCGAAAGTGGAACAGGCAAGGAACTTGTGGCCCGCGCCATTCACGCCAACAGCTTGCGACTTGATAAGCCGTTTGTCGCTGTCAACTGCGCTGCGATACCGGAAGCCTTGCTGGAGAGCGAACTGTTCGGCCACGAAAAGGGAGCTTTCACTGGCGCGGTCGGGAGCAAGAAGGGCAAGCTCGACGTAGCTGGGGAGGGGACCCTGTTTCTCGACGAAATCGGGGAATTGGCTCCGCTATTGCAAGCCAAGCTCTTGCGGGTCTTACAGCAACGTGAATTCGAAAGAGTCGGGGGAAACCGTTTACTGCCGTTTAACGCGCGGGTCCTGGCTGCAACGAATAAAAACCTGGAAGAGGCGATCAAGAGGGGTGAGTTCCGGCAGGACTTGTATTACCGCTTGAATGTGGTTTCCGTAGCTTTGCCTTCACTGCGCGAGCATCGCGAAGATATACCGTTTCTAGCTCTGTATTTTGCCGACAAATATGCGGCCAAGTGCCATCGCGGATTCAAAGGCATCGCTGCTGAAGCACGTGCGTTGCTGATGCAATACAGCTGGCCCGGCAACGTTCGCGAATTAGAGAATGCCATCGAACATGCGATCGTGCTGGGATTGACCGACGAGATTCTCGCCGAAGACCTGCCCAGTATTCTGCTGGAGGAACAATCGGCGGGATTGGCTGCGGCGCGATACCACAACACTTTGAGCCAGACGAAAAAACAACTTGTTCTCACGGCACTGGACGAAGCCAACGGCAATCACGTTGAGGCCGCGCGCTTACTGGGAATTCACCCAAAGTATTTGCACCGGCTGATCCGGAATTTGAATTTGAAATCCGACGTAAGAAGACGGGCCTAGACTGCAAAGCGTGCGCGGCATGATCCAGCGGTTCCCTCCAAGTGAGCCGCAACTGCTATTGCTCTCTTATATGTAACGATTGCGTGCCGAAACGCACTACCCAAGTATGCGGTGGCGCCGACGGCTGGCAGAAAGCGAGGGATACATCGCTACCAGCAGGTGGCTGATATTTGCGCGGCTTAAGACGTGGGTGTAGGATTCGGCGAATTATCGGTTTTGTACGGCCCGTGAACAGCTCCCCGATAAATCCCTATCCGATCTGCGAACTCCACTCTCGCACGTTTCCGATGGCGGAGGTTTCCATGCGAGATACTAGAGCGACTCTGACCCCGGCGCGACGCCGGGGATACCTGGCAGGAATCATCACTCGCCGCTTCTGGATAGTTGGCCTGAAGCCGCCATACCATACTCACCATCCGGGCGGAGACTGAGCTCAAATGATTGGCCAAACCATCTCGCACTACCGCATCGTTGAAAAGCTCGGCGGTGGCGGGATGGGTGTGGTCTACAAAGCAGAGGATGTAAAGCTCGGACGGTTTGTTGCCTTGAAGTTCCTGCCCGACGACGTAGCCAAAGACCCGCACGCCCTCAGCCGCTTTCAGCGCGAAGCGAAGTCTGCCTCAGCACTGAATCATTCAAACATCTGCACGATTTACGAAATCGGCGAGGAAAACGGCCAGTCTTTCATCGCCATGGAATTTCTGGACGGCCTCACTCTGAAGCACCGTATTGCAGGGCGACCGCTGGAGATTGAGATAGTGCTTTCGCTGGGGATTGAGATGGCCGACGCGCTCGATGCTGCGCACTGCGCGGGCATTGTCCACCGTGACATCAAGCCGGGAAATATTTTCCTCACCAAGCGCGGACATGCCAAGGTTCTCGACTTTGGCTTGGCCAAACTGACCCCCGTCAGCAACCCTGAATCGGTTGGAGCAACGGCGCAATCGACGGTGACGCTGGAAGAGCACCTGACCAGTCCGGGAACGGCCTTGGGAACGATTGCCTACATGTCGCCGGAGCAAGTTCGGGCAAAGGAACTGGACGCGCGGACGGATTTGTTCTCCTTCGGCGCAGTGTTGTATGAGATGGCTACAGGCACGCTGCCCTTCCGCGGTGAAAGCACGGGGCTGGTCCTCGAGTCCATCTTGAACCGGACGCCCGTTCCCCCGGTGCGTTTGAATCCCGATGTACCTGCCGATTTAGAACGGATCATCAATAAGTGCTTGGAGAAAGACCGGAACCTCCGTTACCAGCACGCTTCCGACATTGGCACCGATCTTCAGCGTCTCAAGCGGGACTCCGAGAGCGGACGCCTTTCTGCCACAACCTCTGGCACGGTGGCCGTGGCCGAAGCTCCTGCAATTCGGCTTGCGACGCTTTGGAAGATTGCGGGGCCCGTTCTGCTGGTTGCCCTGCTGATCGCGGGCGGGGTTTACGACCGTTCGCGTCGAAACAAACTGCTGACTACGAGAGACACCATCGTCCTCGCCGACTTCGCTAACAGCACAGGCGATTCGGTCTTTGACGATACTCTCAAAACGGCGCTCAGCGTTTCTCTGCGGCAATCGCCTTTCTTGAATGTGCTCTCCGACAGCAATGTCGCGAAAACCCTCCGCCAGATGACCCGCCCGGCCGATACCAAACTCACGCCCGAGGTTGCCCGTGAGCTCTGCCAGCGATCCGGCAGCAAAGCTTACATTGCTGGAGCGATCGGCAGCCTGGGCAGCGAATATGTGCTGGGATTGAAAGCTATGAATTGTCAGAGTGGAGACATACTGGCGGAGGAACAGGTTACGTCCGCGTCCAAGGAGAAGGTGCTAGATAGTCTCGGGGAGGCGGCATCCAAACTGCGCGGCGAACTGGGAGAATCGCTGGCTACTGTGCGGAAATTTGATGTTCCGCTTGAACAGGCCACCACGTCTTCGCTGGGGGCTCTCAATGCTTATGGACTAGCTCTATCCACATGGGATAAAAAGGGCGACCGCGACTCGCTGCCGATTTTCAAGAAAGCCATCGAACTGGATCCGAACTTCGCCATGGCCTATGGCGCACTGGCCACAATTAACCACAATCTCGGAGAATCTGAACTTGCCCGTGAGAATGCCACCAAAGCCTACGAACTCAGGGATCACGTAACTGAAGCTGAACGGGAGGCCATTGAGGGGCGCTACTATTCCTATGTAACGGGTAATTTGGAGAAGGCGGAGGAAGTCTATGCTGTTGCAGTTCAGAATTACCCCGAATCTGCGGGCGCCTACAACCACTTGGCCAATGAACAGGGCGAGCTCGGCCACTACGAACATTCTGTCCAAAGCTTTCGCAAGGCCCTGCTGCTTGACCCTTCGAGAGCCTCGACATACTCAAACTTGGTAGTAGGCCTGCTCGCTCTGAACCGGGTGGAAGAAGCCTCCGCGGTTTTAGCGGAAGCCGACAAACGAGGCTTACGGACCGATTCGCTGTTGCAAGCGCACTACTGGATAGCCTTTCTTCATGACGACGAAAGGGGAATGGAGCAATTGGCTCAACGGTCAGCTGACGTGCCGGGAGTTCAGGCGGTTCTTCTATCCGAGCAGTCCAATACTGCGGCCTATCACGGCCATTTCGAGAAGGCCCGTGAGCTTTCGCACGCGGCTGAAAGCCTGATGGAACGCGACGGTGACAAAGAATCGGCTGCCATATACCTGGTCCAGGCGGCACTTCGCGAGAGCGAAGTCGGAGAATTCGCACAGGCTCAAGAATATATTTCTCAGACGCAGAAGATGTCGCACGGGCGTGATGTCACAACGCTTGCCGCGGCCGTTCTAGTTCGGATCGGAAGAGTCAATCAGGCCGAAGCCCTCTCGCACGAACTAGACAAAAACTGGCCCGAGGGCACCTATGTTCAGAAATATTGGCTGCCCGCCATTCGAGCGGAGATCGACCTGCGACAAGCGCGATTTTCGAAAGCTATCGATGATCTGGGTGTCGCGACGCCTCTTGAGCTTGCGAACCCTGGATCAACCGCGGTCTCAACCCTTTATCCGGCCTATGTGCGTGGGCAGGCCTACTTGGCGATGGGCGACGGTCCGAGGGCGGCTACGGAATTTAGGAAGTTTACTGACCACCCCGGGCTTCTATTGAATTTCCCTCTAGGAGCGCTGGCTCATCTAGGACTCGCTCGCGCCTACAAGTCCTCAAGAGACTTACAGAACTCTCGCCAAGCCTACCAGGATTTCCTCACTCTCTGGAGAGATGCCGACCCAGACATACCTATCCTGAAGCAAGCCAAAGCCGAGTACGCGAAGCTGCAGTGATGGTCAAGGGGAGTGGAGGGTTTGTTACCGGTTCGAGGGGGTGCGCCTCAAAACTGACACGACCAAGGTCAGGAGTCTGAGTCTCCCACGTACTTAATCTTTCTCGCTCTTTCTAGCTGATACCACTGATACCGTTTTCGTGGGAATTACAGCCGGTTAGAGAAACTGTAGAAACTCGAGCCTGAGATCGGATTCGCTTGTAACTAGCTAACACAGAGGGTATTATCTCCGAAGTGTAGGTAGCACAGCCAGATAGCGAACACGGCGGTAATAGAATCCCTCCCTCTCCGCCAGTCCGTCTGAAACTCCAGAGAGAAACCTACCTGTAGCGGATTCTTGACTCCACCATTCCATCGAGCCGAATCCTCCGGGCTCGATCTTTCGGGAGTTCACCGCTGACGTTTTCGCTCATGCATCGCGATGCCGAGTCGCTGCTGCGCCAGCCAGCCACCAGCTTTCGATCTCCTCCAGGCTGCGTCCCTTGGTCTCTGGAACCGCCAGCTTGACGAACAGGAACGCCGCGATACAGATGACGGCATAAAGCAGAAAGGCGCCCGGCGCCGTCAATGCTCGCACCAGTGAAAGAAACGTTAGGGTCACCAGCAGGGTGCCGCACCAGAGAAAGAGAGTCGCGATCGACATGGCGCGGCCACGGATCCGGGTGGGGGAGATTTCTGACATCAACACCCACGTTCCCGTGCCAATGCCGACAGCGAAGCTGGCCACATAAATCAAGATCAGGAGCAGAACCGCCAGGGCCGAGCTTTGCAGGTGAATCGCCGCCGCGACTCCTACGAGAGAAACTGCCATTCCGCCGAACGCCGACATCATTAAGAGCTTCCTGCCCACGCGGTCGATCAGGTACATGCCGAGGATTGTGGCCGCGAAGTTGATGACTCCGATCATGACGTTGGCCCAGAGCGCCGTGCTGGCGGTTTGCTTCGGCACATGCTCCAGGAAAACCAGGGAGCCGTAGTAGATGATAGTGTTGATGCCCGTGAACTGGCTGAAAAGCGCAATCAGCACGGCAACCACCAGCGGTCTTCGAAAAGCTGGATCGAGGACGTTGCCGCTTTCTTCAGCGACCGCGGAGTGGATGGCAAGGATTTCGGCTTGCGCCGCCCTATGGCCCTTGATGCGAGCAAGGATGTGCTGGGCCTCATTCTCGCGGCCTTTTTGCACCAACCAGCGTGGACTTTCAGGAACGAAGAGCAACGCGAGCAGGAAAAATGCCGACGGCACCGCTGCCGAAGCGAACATCCACCGCCAGTTCGCCGGGCCGGCTCCGGTGAGACCGTAGTTCACGCTATAGGAAAGTAGAATGCCGGTAACGATCGCCAACTGGTTGACGCTGACCAGCAGCCCGCGGATGCGGGGCGGAGCAATCTCGGCGATATACAGCGGCGAAAGAGTAGAAGCGAGTCCGATCGCGAGGCCGCCCACCAGTCGTGCGAGCACGAACTCGGTGATATTGCGAGGAAGTGCCGCTCCGACCGACGAAACCGTAAATAGGGCCGCCGCCGCCAGCAGAGACTTCTTCCGACCGAAGCGGTCGCAGGTGAAGGCTGCCAGGCTCGCCCCGAAAACGCATCCCAGAAGCAGGCTGCTGGCTCCGAACTCGGTTTGTGAATCGCTCAGCGCAAACTGCCGCTTCAGGAAAACAATGGCTCCGTTGATGACGGCAGTATCGAAGCCGAACAGCAACCCGCCAATCGCCGCGACGGCTGCGGGTAGATAGAGAAAGCGTGCCGATCCATCTGGCGATCTATCATGCACGCGGACGGAATCCTGCGCCTTGGTCAGGTTCATCTCGGGCTGTCGGCCCCCCGTCGAAGTGACATATCCAGTCTTTAAATTGTCAGCAATCGCTGTTGCAGGAAGACCAGTCCCGCAGCGCCGGCAACTCCCCCGTATCCACCAGTGCCTTGAAAAACGATCGGTACTTTCCTCCCCAGCAGGACACTGGTGCGGCGCGCGACCTCTTCCTGGAGCGGGGTGAGCAGCTGCGGTCCGGCTGCGGCGATATTGCCTCCCAGGATGAGCAGTTCAGGATCGAATATGTGGAGAAAGCTTACCAGGGCTGCGGTGAGAGCATCGAAGGCGAGGTCCAGCACGCGGCGGGCACTGGGGTCGCCGTCCGCCGCTGCCTGAAAGATGGCTTCGGTGCTGGGAACCCTCCCCCCATCATCAACCGACAAACGGGTTGGGGAGGCCCGATGAATATGGGCAAAATAAGAAGACTCGATGGCCCGCGAAGAGAAGCAAGTCTCCAGACATCCGTAGTTGCCGCAAATGCAAAGCCCACCGCGAATGTCGAGCGTCACGTGCCCCAGATGGCACGCTGCTCCGGAGGCGCCGCGCACGATCACGCCATCGACCAGCGCCGCGGCTCCCACTCCTGTGCCCAGGGTGAGCAAAACCACATTTCGCCGCCCCTGAGCAGCCCCCCACAGCACCTCCCCAACCAAGGCCGTGCGCGCGTCATTATCGGCGCTGACCGGCAGGCCGTCCACGCTGATCAAGTCCCGTAGCATGCATCCTTCCAGAAAATTCAGGTCGCCGGGCAAGCGGTTAACGCGCGTGGTGGCGGCATCAATGACTCCCTTGCAGCCGATCCCGATCCCCAGCACTGGAACTGGCGCGTGTTCGCGCACCGAGCCGACAAACTCTTGCAGCGACGCAATGTTGCGTGGCGAATCGTCGCGAAAGCTCCTCAGAAGGTTGCCCTGCAACCCCACGAGAGCCGCCTTCATCGCTGTGGCGCCGATGTCGACACCGATTGCTACCGGTTCGGCTTGGAGTGATCGAGTTTCGCTCACAATCGTTCTGAATTATACTCACGTCGATCCTCCACGAGTTCTCTCGAGGTGACAGGGAGTGGATCTAATCCGTGCCTGACAAGCTTCTCGATCACGTTGTCAGTTCGAAGCAGGCTGGCCTGGCATTCTTCGATCAGGCAATGATTCTGCTGGAGAAGTTGCGCCGCACCCAAGCCGATGTCATCCAGAAAGCGGCTGAGCTGTGCGCGGAGCGAATCTCGCTTGGTGGCCTGGTTTTTCTTTTTGGCAACGGCCACTCCCGCATGATGTGTGAGGAAATGACTCCGCGGCAAGGTTGCTACGCCGGTTTCGTTGCTCTGGTCGAGCTGGCGCTTTCCAACCATGCGTCGATCGTCGGCACTAACGGCCTGCGCGCTCCGCTTTATCTGGAAAATTACGAGGGGTACGCAGAAAAAATTCTGCAGAGCTTTCATTTTGGACCGCATGATGCCTTCATTGTAATTTCTACTAGCGGAATCCGACCCGTAGTTGTCGAGATGGCGGCGGGAGCCCAACGGCGAGGGCTGCCCGTGATCGCCATCGTTTCCAGGGCACATTGCGAGCAGGCGAAGCCGGCTCATTCCTCGGGGAAGAAGCTCGTCGACTGCGCCGATTTGGTTATCGACAACCAGTGCCCGCCGGGTGACTGCATCGTCGAGTTGGAGGGATTGGAGTGGCGTACCGGGCCAGTTTCCACGATTACCGGCGCTACTATCATCAACATGATTCGCTGCGCTACCGCCGAAGCGCTGCTGGCGAAGGGCGTGAAGCCAGTATTATTGCCCAGCCACCAATTCGTGGGCAATGCCAGCGCCGCCGAACAACTGGAAGCCTTCTACGAGGCTTATCGCAAGAGCCTCAAACATCTTTTTGAATAGGGGCCACGTGAGCGAAGTCCTGCTGGTGACTGGGTCTTCGGGGATTGCAGCAGCAACGGCTCGTTTGTGGGGCGCGCAGGATAGCGTATTCATCGTCGGCGTGAAGGAGGAAGAATGCCGCGCACTGGCAGCGGAATTGCCTCACGCAGGTTTCAATGTAGCGGATGTTCGGGATGAAGAAGGTGTAGGCAAGAGCGTGGCGGCCTGCCTCGAACGGTTCGGGAAAATCGACGCGCTCTTCAATGCAGCTGGAATCAGCGCGCGCTCTCTGGGTGATGGCCCGCTCCACGAATGCTCAACTGAAGCGTGGGACGCCGTGATGAACGTAAATACCAAGGGCACGTTCCTGATGTGCCGGGAAGTGTTGCGCACGTGGACGCGGCATTCGCAGAAGGGCACCGTTCTGAATTGCGGAAGCGTTCTGGCGCAGCATCCACAGCGGGAGCACTTCGCCACGGTGGGCTATGCGGCGAGCAAGGGAGCGATTGAAGCGATGACGATTTCCGCTGCCGCTTACTATGCTCCCCCTGGCATCCGGATCAACGTACTCGCACCGGGACTGGTTCTGACGCCGATGAGCGCGCGCGCACAGGGCGATTCCGCTCTCATGGAATATATCGAACGCAAGCAGCCTCTGACTCAAGGTCTGATTGCGGCTGAAGACATCGCAAAGATCGCGTGCTTTCTTTTGAGAAAGGACTCAATCCCGATCACCGGCCAGGTCATTACTGCGGACGGAGGATGGGCGGTGAGCGCATGACTCCAGCAACAAGATCGACCGGATCCGCAGCCGAGCCCGCCATTGACGAGCGACACAGGGGCAAGGAGCACCGTTCTCTGCGAACCACCGTGATCGGCAGCTATCCATTGCCGGGATGGCTGGAGTTTGCGTCGGCGCGCTTGGATGAATTCGGCGAGGCCGACATCGAAGAGATGCGCAGTGACGCAGTCATCGCCGCCGTCCACGACCAGCTCGCTGCGGGCCTGGACGTAATCACTGACGGAGAGCAGAGCCGGTACGACTTTAACCTGTCGTTCTACGGGCGGCTGGAGGGCATTCGCGAGACGCCGTTTTCCCCGCGCCGCTTTGGACCGCCGGCTCACGATCAACGCGGGAAATATCCGGTCACCGGAACCATTGTCTCCAGGCATGGGTTGGGCGCAGTCGCCGAATTCAAACTCTTGCAGAAGATCGCGCCGGCTGGAGGACCTGTGCTCAAGGCCAGCGTGCCCGGGCCCTATACTCTCAGCGGCCGCATCGAGCCCGGCGGAGCCTACCCCAGCCGTTGGGAAGTTACCGACGCATTAATCCCCATCGTCCGCGGCGAGCTGGAACAGTTGGTGGAAGCAGGTTGCCGAGAAATCACGCTGGACGAGCCTTCTATGAGTTGTTACGGATATCGCGAGGATCCTCGGCGCTTCGTGAAGATCTTTGCGGAAACCGTCCAACCCATCGTGGGCCGCTGCCGCCTCTCCACCCATTTGTGCTTCGGGAATTACAAAGCACGTGCAGTCGCCCCACGGCGCTACGCTCCTTTGTTTCCCGCGTTCTTTGAGTTGCCCGTGGATGAAATCCATCTCGAGATGGCGAGCCGTGAGTTTGCCGAGATTGAAGTGATTGGAGAGATCGCGAAGCGAAGCATCGACGTGGCGGTCGGAATCATCGACGTGAAAAACTATTACATCGAAACTCCAATCGACGTGGCGGAGCGTGTGCGTCTTTGCCTCGAGTACGCGCCTGCCGGCCGACTTTCTTTCGCGCCCGACTGCGGATTGAGTCAGACCGCCCGCTGGGCGGCTCGGCAAAAGCTTGCCAATATGGTCCAGGGAGTGGCCATGGTGCGGAAGGAATTGGGACTGGAGTGATCAAGCCTGCGCAGTCCCACGCCGTGCTGCTCGCCGACATTCGCGCTGGAGAAAAGAATCATCGCGGCTTCCGTCTTTGGTGGCTGGGACAGAGCGGGTTCCTTCTACAGTGGCAGGGCATCCATGTTCTGCTCGATCCTTACCTTTCAGACTCGCTCACGCGAAAATACAGCCAAACGGACAAACCGCATGTGCGGATGACCGAACTGGTGATTGATCCGGCCGAGTTGTCCTTCGTCGACATCGCGACTTCGTCGCATAACCACACCGATCATCTCGACGCGGAAACCCTGGGCCCGGTCCTGGCGAGCAACTCATCCCTCAAGCTCGTCATCCCGGAAGCCAACCGTGCTTTCGTCGCAGACCGTTTGAAGATCGGCGCAGCTGCTCCGATCGGGCTCGATGACGGGACTTCGATTGAACTCTCGGGGATTCGATTCTCCGGCCTCGCGTCAGCGCACGAAACTATCGAACGTGACGAGAATGGACGCGTGAAAGCTCTGGGCTACGTTTTAGAATTCGGCGAGTGGAGTCTCTACCACAGCGGCGACACGCTGCGATACGACGGGATAGCGGAGAAGTTGCGCCCCTTCGCAGTCGAGGTTGCGCTTCTTCCCATCAATGGCCGCTCTCCAGAGCGGCGCGTGCCGGGCAATCTCTCCGGACCGGAAGCCGCACAGCTGGCGCACGATATTGCTGCAAAGCTTGTAATTCCTTGCCACTACGAGATGTTTGAGTTCAACACGGCACCTCCGGCTACGTTTGCCGATGCCTGTCGGCGCCTCGGTCAGCCCTTTCGCATCCTGCGTTGCGGCGAACGATTTGACGGCGAGTGAGACAGACGGCAGTCTCGCGACTATCTAGCTTCAGTCCGTCGAAGCAGAGTGAGTTCCGCTTCTCCTAACTCGACAAACGTCCGATCAAGAGATCGAAGAAACGCGCTGAATCCAGTTGCAACGCCACTCTGGTGTTGGGGACATATTTGTCCCGTATCACCGGAGAATTTTTCGTGCCAGCCAACGTTGGCGCCGCACCCCGGATCATCATGCTGGATTCGGCTTTGGCTTGCATCTCTGGCGTTCGCCGCAAATCGCCCTGATTTGGGCTGTAGCCTAATGTTTGACCAGCGGTGAGTTCTCCGTTCACCTCTACATCCACGTAATAGTTTTCGAACGTGAGAATCGAGGGATCGAGGAAGGCGGTCAACGCCAGAGAATCGTGCATGTTGGGCCCAACCAGAAATCCTTGCGCGCGATTATGGTCGATGGCCTTGCGGGCAATCTTGGCGGCGGCCTGGCTCACTGGACTTTTTCCCGCGCTGAGTTGACGAACGTGCTCATCCGTCAGCGCTGTCTTGCGAGTTACGTCAAGGCCAACCATGGTAATCGGAATGCCCGACTGAAAAACCATTCTGGCCGCTTCCGGATCGACATAGATATTGAATTCAGCCGCCGGCGTAATATTGCCTCCGGAAAGTGAGCCGCCCATCATGACCAACCCTCGAACTTTGCCGGCGAGCTCTGAATCTGCGGCGAGAGCCGCGGCGATATTGGTGAGAGGTCCTATGGTGATGAGCGTCACCTCGCCGGGATATTTGTGGATGATCTCGCCAATCACTTGTGAGGCAGGCTCGCTTACCGGTTTGGTTGTGGGCTCCGGAAAAACCGCTCCACCCAGGCCGTTCTCGCCATGCGCGTAAGTGGCGGTCACCAGTCGCCTCACCAAAGGTCGTTTGGCGCCAGCGGCAACCGGAATGTCGGTGCGGCTGGCGATTTCAACCATTCGCAGTGCGTTGGGAAGAGTCAATTCCAACGGCACATTCCCGGCCACTGGAGTAATGGCTTCGATTTTCAACTCCGGCGAACGCATGGCGAGAAGCAAAGCGAAGGCATCGTCGACTCCGGGATCGGTGTCGATAATGACCCGCGATTTCCCGCCCGCGCCATCGCGAGCCGACATTTGCGAAAGCGGTGCCGCACCCGCCAGACTCGATGCAAAGATTGCTGCCGTGGAAGAAGTCACAAACTGACGCCGCGTTACCGGACCTTTCAACGCTGAACTCATAGAATTACTCCGTAAGAAGGAATTGGAAATGAATTTTGTTAACGTAAGCAGCTACTGGGCACGGGGCGGCTGCGTCATCAGTTTGACGTAAAGGTCGTAAAGCTTCTTCGTATCCACATCGAACTGTACGGTGGCTTTATGCTCGTACGGAGGAACGGTCGCTTCCGCCGCCCAAAAGAGCGTCTCTCCATAGCTCGGGCCGTGATCGATGTCGATGTCCACGTAGAATTCTTTCTGTCCCGTAATGATCGAAGGATCGATGAGGGCCGCGGCCGACAGTTCGTCCCACATAAAGCTGGGCTCTGAATATTTGGTCAAGTATTGCGCAACCGGAGTGTCGGCCTTAGCAATCGCGTCGTGAATTTCTTTGCCGAGGGTCGTCTTCACGGAAATATCGATCGGCGTGATCGTGATCTTCTTCCAGGGCGCGCGCATGGAAATGCGGACAGCCTCCGGATCAAACCACCAGTTAAATTCGCGCCGGCCGTCGATGCGGTCGATGCCGCCGTTGTCTGAGTACATTCCACTTCCCATCAGGACCAATTCCTTGGCCAGAGTGGCAACTTCGGGATCGAGGCGCAATGCGAGTGCAATATTCGTCATCGGGCCGCCCGCCCAGATCACGACTTCGCCGGGATATTTGTGGACCATGCGAACGATGAATTCGGCTGCACTTTCGGCAATCGGCTTAATGTGCGGCTCGCCTTCGACCAGGGGCGGCACCACATAAGGGTCGTGATATCCCGCCTTGTAGGCTTCCGATAGGTGCGGACGCTTGGAAAAATCGCTCCAGCAGCCCTTGTAACCGAGCTTTCCGTACAAATTTTCCCAGCGTTCGGATTCTTCTTTGGAATTGAGCAGCGGAAAAAGGGCGCCCTCGGCCACTGGAACATCGGTACGTCCTGCAATCTCCAGCAGGCGCAGCGTGCGTTGTGTTTCCTCTTTCATCCACTGATCGCCACTGACGGTGGTGATGCCGAGAACATCAAATCTGTCGGACTGCAAAAAGATCAACAATGACTGCATGTCCGTGGTCGCCGGACCGCGCGCATCCTGATCGAGGATTATTCTTATTTTTTGTGCTTGAAGCTCAGTCGCGAGAATTAGCGTAAAGAAGGCAATAAGCAGACCAACGAAGCTTCTTGGCTTCATTTGAAATTCCCCCACGGGTCTTGTTTTGAAAACTTAACTTGAAATCAGCGAGTCGATATCAACTTCAACCATTCGCTTTGGCTACGAGCAGAATGGCGATGCAATAGAAGACAAACATGCCGACGAGATACGACTTGGCGCGGCTGCCGGCCCCGGCGAATTCCTTCCATGCAAACACTCCCCACAAAGCGGCCACCATCGGAGCGGATTGGCCGATGGCATAAGAGATGGCCACACCGGTGAAGCTGGCGGCGACCAGATTAAACACCATTCCGGTTCCCCAAATCGCGCCGCCCAGCAATCCGAGGATGTGGCCGGACGCCGGCCCTTTGAAATATCCGCTGAAATCGACGGGTTCGCCGACCAGCGGCTTTCTCATAAAGTAAACATTCCAGATCAAACAAGAGAGCAGCGCCCCCAACGTCAAGAAGACGGCAATGCTGTAGGGACCAAGCGGATTTCCGTGCGTCATGCCGTGAGCTACAAAGGGAGCCCACAGGCCCATCAGAACGCCGGAGACGATGCAGGTAACAATGCTCTTTCGCGACACCGAGCGGCCGGCCACGCTAAGACTGCCGTAGGCCTTGCCGTCCATGACCACCGCAATCACCGCGCAGGTCACGCCCACTGCCAGCAACACGATGTTGCCCTTTGGCTGCAAGCCATAACTTAGGACGGTACCCACCACCAGTGCGATGCCAATGGAAACCGGGAAGGCGATCGCCAGCCCGGCCATATCGATGGCGGCCACGAGCAAAAGATTGGCGAGATTAAAAATCGCGCCGCCCACCATCGTGGAAACGATATTTGAACCGTCCGCGGAGTGGACATTGTTCACAAAGCTATCAGCATTATTGCCGGTGCTTCCCATAGTCAAGGCGAGCACGAGCGAGATGAGGAAAATTCCCAGCGCGTAGTCCCAATAAAAAAGCTCAAAGCGATAATTCTTGACACCCTTGAAAGTATTGGCCCATGAACCCCAGCACACGGCGCTGGTGATCATCATCAACAGGGCGATGGTTAGGCTATGCGGGGTAAACATTGGTTTCTCCTATTTACCCTGAATTCTGGAAATGAACAGTTTCAGGAAGCGATCGGCATCCACATCCACGCAAACTTTAGTGTTCGGGCTGACCTTATCCATGCCTTCGATCTCATAGTGGTCGCCGTGAAGGACGTTGCGTTCCACATATCCCTGGCGATTTGCGATGGTCTCGCCGCGGGCAAACTTCCCTTCAGTTTCGACATCCACGTGCATCTCACTGGTCTTGACCAGGCTGGGATCGATGGCGATGGCTACCGCTGAGGGATCGTACATTGGAGATCCCGTGCCGCCGTATTGCAAAGTGAGTGCGACGAGATATTTCAGCACGGCACTGATGAAATCGTTGATCGGTCCGTGTGTTTTTTCAAGCTGGGCCAGATAGGCAGGAGTGAATAGCGCTTTGTTCCCTACCTCGAGGCCGGACATGGTTAGAGAATTCCATCCCGCCTGAAACACAATCTGCGCTGCTTCCGGATCGTTATAAATATTTGCTTCTGCGGCGGCGTTCACGTTGCCTCCGCTGATCGAACCGCCCATAATGATGACTTCCTTCACCAGGGGAACGATGGACGGATCTTTTTCTAGAGCTAGCGCGATGTTCGTGAGCGGTCCAACTAGAACAAGGGTAATCTCGTGCGGGGAGGCATGTACCAGTTTGATGATGAGATCAGGACCGAAGGTCGGATCGACCTTGCACTTGCTGGGCGGCAACTCCACGTTGCCCAACCCGTTCTTGCCGTGCCAGAATTGCGCGGTTATCAACTTTTGAAAAAGGGGATGGTGCGCTCCCCCGGCGACGGGAATGTCGCAGCGATTGGCGAGAGAGACCATGCGGAGCGCGTTATCCAGTCCCATCTCCAACTCGACATTGCCCGGCACGACGGTGATGGCCCGAACGTCCAGTTCCGGCGAATTCAAGGCCAGCATGATGGCAAGCGCGTCGTCTGTTCCCGGATCAGTGTCGATAATTACTTTCTTGGCTGCCGCGGCAGGCAAGGGAAGCACAGCAATCAGAAGGAGTGCCAGGAGGAAGAATTTGCTGTGGTGAATGCGAACGGGGCCCGAGGTCACAACCGCTGGATTTGTCATTAGCTCAGAAAGTTTCGGCGATGTAGCCTAGCGTTGCGGACGAGGAGTGTCAAGTGCCACTCTGCAAAAATGAAAATGCGAAAATCGATTTGACAACTCTCGAGACCGAAAACTAGACTCCTCGTTCTTTTCGATTTCGTCTCGTTTGCATCCGCAGGATTCACAAATCATATATGACAAAGACTCCTCGAATTGCAGTCATCGGCAGCGCGAATATTGATCTTGTTACTTTCGCGGATCGTTTTCCCAAACCAGGAGAAACGATTTTTGGACAGAAATTTGATCTCGGGTTCGGTGGCAAAGGCGCGAATCAGGCCGTCGCTGCAAAACTGTGCGGAGCCGACGTCTTCATGATGGCGCGAGTAGGAGACGATCTTTTCGGTCCGGCGACCATCGAGAACTTCGAAAAGCTCGGCATCGACACTAGCCACGTGAAGCAGGTGAAAGGAGCATCCAGTGGAGTTGCGCCGATTTTTGTGGAGCCCAGCGGGCAGAACAGAATTTTGGTCGTGAAGGGCGCAAACGACTTGGTTAAACCTGCGGACGTGGACGCTGCGACAGATCTGCTCAAGACCGTCGATTGCATGGTGATGCAATTCGAAATCCCGATTGAAACTGTTTACTACTGCGTAAGCTTCGCAAGGAAACATGGCATTCGTTGCATCGTGAATCCTGCTCCCGCGGGCCCGGTCGACATGGGTTCTTTGACTGGGCTCGATTACCTTGTTCCCAACGAAAGTGAGGCCGAGACGATCACCGGAATGCCCGTCCGGACGCTCGAAGATGCGAAACAATGCGCAGCCAAATTGCTTTCCGGTGGCGTGCAGCGAGTCATTCTGACGCTGGGTGCGAACGGTTCCCTGTTGGCCAACCGGGAAGGCATGGAGCATATCCCCGCGTTCAGCGTAAAAAGCATTGACAGCACCGGGGCGGGCGATGCCTTTATTGGAAGCTTCGCCGTGTTCCTCGGGGAGGGCCTGCCCGAGCGGGAGGCAGTGCGCCGCGCGAATCTCTATGCGGGGCTTTCCACCACCGGCGTCGGAACGCAGAAGTCCTTCTACAGCCGCACACGCTACGACGCCGAGTGGTCGGCAAGAAGATCCTCCTAGCACGGCCACAGAAAATTTCGAGACCATGGATTCAACCACGCTAGCTCGGAGGTTCAACCGACGGAGTCACTCGACTTTGGAGTGCACGAGTCCGCTCAGAAATAAGGCTTCGGCCTATCTCGCCGCGTGTCTGCTGCTGTGCGGAGTCCTGTCGGCGCAGTCCACCAAAATCAAGGTGATTGCGGATCAGGATAGCGCCGGCCCGCAGGGCACAAACATTCTTTCCCTGCTGATGCTCTTGCGAGCCCCGCAGATTGATCTGCTCGGAATCACGACCGTGAGCGGAGATCAGTGGATGAAACCGGCGACGGTGTTCGCCCTGTGGGCAACTGAATTGGCCGGCCGGACTGATGTTCCGGTGATCGCGGGCGCGGAGATGCCGCTCCTGAACACGCCCCGTGAACAGGAAGCACGTGAAGCTTTATATGGGTCCTACATCGGATGGCATGGATCGTTTAACCCCGATGCCCCGCCCCCCACGCAAACCTGGCCACCACCAGGAGGCTTCCCGAAGGTGAAAGCCCGATCATGGCGAGCCTCCGATTTCATCATCGACACGATTCGCGCGAACCCGGGTGAGGTAGTTTTGTATTGCGCCGGACCGCTCACCAACATCGCGCTGGCAATCCGGATGGATCCGGACATCGTGCCTTTGACCAAAGCGATTTACATCATGGGCGGAAGCGCCAGCGGCGGGCCGGAACTCAATTGGTGGTGGGATCCCGAAGCGGCCGCCATCACCATGCGCGCTCCGTGGCGGCAGATCGTTGTTTCCCCGTTTGAGGCCGGAGCGGAAGTCTGGTCCAGCAAAAATCTCATGCAGCGCGTAGCGCGCGCCGGCGGGCCTTTTGTGAACTACATAACAACTTATTACGTGGATTTCGTTCCTCCTGCGGGAACGTCGGTTTGGTCTATGATGTGGGATGAACTGCTGGTCGCTTCCTTGATCGATCCGAGCGTAATTACGAAATCGGAGACGATGTATCTCGATGCGGACATCTCTCACGGACCCAGCTACGGACATACCGTGGTGTGGAAAAAGCCGGAAGATATTCCACAGTTTTTTCTTCCCTATAGCGGACCCGGCGGTCCGGATCGAAGCAAATGGATGGGGCATTTGACTCCTCCGGAGCAATTGCATCCGGCGACAGTTCAGCTGGGCGTGGATAAGACCAGGTTCGAGAAGATTTTCGTTGACCTGATGAGTCACTGAAAGCACTTGGCTCTGACTCCAAGTGCGACCAAATCGTCATCGCCGCTCGGCGAATAATTTTCATTGAATCGTGTCCATCTTCTAATTTTCAACGAAATCTCTTGACTGTCTTCTTTGCGCGGGTATATCGTCGGCACTTGTTTTTTATGCACGCATTTCAGCACCAAGTCGCAGAGGTCGCTCGACGCGAAAGACGATGTCCGCTTTTCAGTCACACCATAGACCCTGGGGGACCCATCAATGGCAAAACGCGCCTGTGTCGCGTTGTCATTTTCACTCATGCTGTTCCTTTGCCCTCTTCTTTTTGGGCAGACAACGGGCGGCATTTCCGGCACCGTCACTGACAAAACTGGCTCCGTAATTGCGGGGGCGAGCGTAACCATTACATCGCAGGCCACAGGGGTTGTCCGCGAGGCGAAGACGGACGGCTCTGGTCATTACGTATTGACGCTCCTGCCGGTGTCGATCTACACGATTGCCGTAGAGTCGCAAGGCTTCCAGAAGGCGCAGCAGAAAGATGTAAAGCTGCAAACCGACCAGCAACTGGAAGTCGACTTCACTCTCGTTCCCGGCAATGTCACGGAAACAATTGATGTGAGCGCGGCTCAGTTGGCGGTGGAAACGACGACTCCAAGCCTGGGCCAGGTCATCACTTCCCAACAGGTGGCCGAACTCCCGCTGAACGGCCGGGACTTCGTGCAGTTGGCAACCTTGGCGCCAGGTACTGTTCAGGAAACCAACCCCAATAGCTTCTTTAATGGCGGTCCGAGCAGCGAAGTATCGGCGCGCGGATCGTTCTCCCTTTCGGTGGGTGGCTCGCGCGCCAGCAGCACCGACTGGCTGCTCGATGGAAATGACAACAACGAACTGACCGCCGGTGGAATCGCCATATTGCCTTCCATTGATGCGATCATGGAATTTAAAGTTCTCACCTACAACTACTCCGCCGAATACGGCACGCGCGCGGGTCCGACAGTGCTGGTCACAACGAAATCGGGAACGAACCAAATCCACGGCTCGGTCTTCGAATTTTTCCGCAACACCGATCTTGATGCCCGCAGTTATTTCGCCTCGTCCCGAGAACAATTTAATTTGAACCAGTTTGGGGCAGCCGTCGGCGGCGCCATTGTAAAAGACAAGACATTCTTTTTTCTCGATTACCAAGGCAAGCGGCAGCGCCATGGAACACCGTACGTTGGGTTGGTCCCGACAGCGGCGTATCAGACCGGGGACTATACAGACGATCCTTACGGGGTGGCCCGTCCCGGTTTTGCTGCTGGAGCACCGGCTACCAACGCTGACGGTTACGGCAACATCGCCAATCCTTACACGGGAACGCCCCTCACCTGCGACGGCGCTGGCAATCCAATTCCGGCAAGCCCTACTGGCCAACAGACCGTCGGAACGCCTTGCAACAAAATTCCTGCCAACATGATTGATCCCATCGGTCAGTCGATGATTGATTTCTTCCCCCTGCCGAATGCTTCGGATCCTGGAGCCGGTTACAACTATGCCGATGTGCCCGTCCGAAGGTTGAATGAAGACGAATTCGATATCCGGCTCGATCACAGCTTTTCCAACAAAGACTCGATGTTCGCTCGGTTTAGCTACGATCAGGCGGAGTCGTTTATTCCTGGCGGCGCCCCTGGTTTTGCGGAACAGAACGCATTTGCGAGTACACAGAACATCGACAACCACGGGCGCAACGTAGCGATCTCTGAAACCCACATTTTCTCCGACCGCACCATCAACCAGTTCCAGGTCGGATATAACCGAATCTTCAACTACATTCTGTCCTTCGGCAACGGTACTTGTGAATCCGCGAAACTGGGCATACAGGGCGCAGATTTGGGCGCAGCTTGCGATAGCCTCACGGGATTGCCCGCGAGCCTCAATCAGTCCACGAAAGTTTGCATGAGCTGCGGCTTGACTTCGACTCAGTTGTTCGGCGGCTATTACAACCTGGGCGATCGCGGCTTTGCGCCATTTCAAGGCGGTACGAACGTTTTCTCGGTGTCTGACTCGTGGCACACCACCCGGGGCAACCATGCCCTCAGTATCGGCGGCGGTATTCGAGCCAATCAGATGAATGTTATAACCAATGGCTTCCAGGACGGCTACTTCCTGCTGTTCGGCAGCTACACCGGGGACGCTTCCGCTGATCTGCTGGTAGGGCAGGTTGGAGGAGCGATCCACGATCAGACTTTTAAGGGCGCAACCACGGGCCGGCGCTGGAAGTTGTTTCGTCCGTACGTACAGGACGACTGGCGCGTTACCAAGAATCTGACGGCTAACATCGGACTGGCTTGGGCTTTTGTTACTCCCATCGTCGAAGCCGAAAATCGTCAGGCCAACTTCGACTTTCAAACCGGTCAGTTCCTAATTCCGGGAGTGAATTCGGACGGCCGAATTGGGGTTCAACTCGATAAGACGGCATTGGAACCGAGAATTGGACTTTCCTGGAAGCCCTTCGGAAACGACACCACCGCTGTCCGAGCGGGATACGCAATCTTCCACGATTCATCGTGGAACCAGGGCGCCCAGGGAACCTGGCAAAATCCGCCGTTCTATGCGGAGAGCGACAACTTCAGCGGACTCTGTCCCTTCGGAAACGCGACTTCCGCTAACCCGGCCCCTTGCGGACTGGCGAGAAGTTTTCTCGCTGTACCTACAGCTCCTTTCGTATTTACGGCCCCTCCCGACCCCTACCAGTTTCAGGGAACCATCCAATCGCAAAATCTGAACTTCAAGCAAGGGCAAGTGCAGCAGTTCAATGTGAATATCGAACATCAGTTGCCCTCGAACGTTGTGTTGACGGTTGGCTATGCCGGATCGCGCAGCGCGCACATTCTGGTGGACGGCGTGAATTTAAATGTCATCTCACCGAGTGCCTGCGTTCCCGGCAGTTCTACCTATGATTCGACCTACACATTGGGTTGCGGGCAGAACGTTATACCGTGGGGACCGCCGACTTTCCCCAATGGAGCACCCGTCATTGACAACATCACTTCGACCGGGGCGGCGCGTTACGATTCACTCCAGATTAAGGCAGAAACCAAGAGTGCAAGGCGTGGCCTTTATGCTCTGCTCTCTTATACGTATGCCCGAGCGCTCGATTCCGGTTTCCCCGACGGAGTGGGCACGAGCACTGGAGCAACCTACTGGCCACTGCCGGGAACTCAGAAGGCGGATTGGGCGTTGTCCCAGATCGATCTCAAACACAATATAAGTGCCAGCGTCATTTATGACCTGCCATTTGGAAAGGGCAGAGCGTTCGGTGGTAACTGGAGCGGCGTGACGAACACAGTGCTAGGTAACTGGGAAGTCGATGTGATTGAACGAGTGCTATCTGGCTTTCCGATTTTTGTGTTCAATAGCGTAGACAACTCAGGAGTGAACTTCAATCAAGGTGGAAATAACTATAACCGTCCTGACCAGGTTTGCAATCCTGATTCCGGTCCGAACAGTTTGTCGGAGTTTTTCAACACCAGTTGTTTCGCGCAGGCCGCTCCTGGCAAGCTCGGTGATGCCAGCCGAACCCCGGTATACGGTCCAGATTTCGTCAACACGGACTTTTCCGCGATCAAGCATTTCATTTTGCCGTACAGGGACGGGATGCGGCTCGATTTCCGCGCTGAGTTCTTCAACGTGTTCAACCACGCTCAGTTCGGATTACCGGGCGCGGATATTTCCACGCCCGCCACCTTCGGTGTGATCAACAGCACGGTGAACAACCCGCGCGTCGCCCAGTTCGCTCTAAAATTGAATTTCTGAGCGATCCAGACCTTAACTTACGACGGGAAACTGAATCGACATTCAGTTTCCCGTTCTTTTCTTGCTCAAGACCGGCGGATATCGTCTTGACGGAAGACGCGCAGATAAAGGTTTCTGATGAAGAACTTAAAACTGCAACTGATAATCTCTCTCCTGCTGATTGCGAATACTCTGGCATTCGCGCAGCAACGTCGTAAGGTCATCATCAATCAGGATTGTTCCGGCCCCGGCGGCAGCAATATGCAAACGCTGTTGACCTTGATTCAATCTCCTCAGGTGGAGGTTCTGGGCATAACCGTAGTCAGCGGGAACCAGTGGCGCGATGAAGAGGTCGCTCATACCCTACGATTGCTGGAGCTCATTGGGCGCACCGACATTCCGGTCGTGCCCGGCGCGGTTTTCCCGCTGGTGCATCGCCGTAAGGAAGCCCAGTTGTGGCAGGCGATGTATGGAAAAGTCGCCTTCGCCGGCGCATGGGATGATCGCTGGTGGCACGAACAGGATGTGATTCCCAAGCTCCTCGAAGGCGAGCCCACCACTAAGGCCGCCGATGAGGACGCCGCTCACTTCCTGATTCGCATGGTGCACAAGTATCCGCATGAAGTGACCATCTATGAGGGCGGTCCCATGACAAACTTGGCCGTCGCCAACGCCATCGATCCCCATTTCGCCGAACTGGCCGAGGGCTTGGTCTTCATGGGAGGAAGCCTGAGCCCGCAAACTGACGATCCGGAGTTCATCAGCACGCCACGTCACGAATTCAATTTCTGGTTCGATCCGGAAGCCGCAAAGAGCGTATTGGCTGCGCCGTGGAAAAAAATCGTCTGCACGCCGGTGGATATCTCGGTGAAAACCAGAATCACTGACGCCATGGTTGCGGAGATAAAGACGAGCAACAGTCCCGCCGCGCAGTATGTAGTGAAATTTTTTATGAAAGATCAGGGTGGTTCCTACATGTGGGATGAACTGGCCGCTGCTGCGTGGATTGATCCAACTCTGATCACCCAGAAAGAAACCCGCTATATGAGCGTGGACATCAGCCACGGGGCGGCCTACGGAAACACGCTGACCTGGACAGACAAAGACAAGCCGAAGCTGGGAGAGCGGTTCGTCGAAATCCAGATGGACCTGGATCTGGCCAGATTCGACAAGATGTTTGTGGACTTGATGAAGGCGCCGACGCCGCAAGCCCACTGAAATTCGCTTTTCTCAAGAGCGGCAATCATGAATCCCTATCGTCGCAGGAAAATTTGGCGAGCTGTCGTCGTTGTTAATCTTGTCTTGCTCGTAGTCTCAACAGCTTCTTCCGATGAATGGAAGTCCAGCCATGGACTCGTTTCCGTAACCGGTGTAATGAATCTCACGGAGCCACCGCCGCCCAGCGAAGTGTTTCTCTCCGGTCCCGACAGCCCTTCTCAGGCTGCCGAGTGGCTTGACGGACTGAAGGCCTGGCGAGCGGATCGGAGGGTGCGCCTGCGATACGACGGCGCCCAGTACGAACGTCCTGATCTCGAATGGACACAACATATTTTTCTGCAGGTGCAGGTTCTCATCTGGGATCGAAGCTTGTACGACCCGGTGAAAGCCGAATATACTGTCGACCGATTTTTGAACGAGACTGAGCAGCGTCTGGGGAAAGTGGATGCTGTGCTCATCTGGCACGTCTATCCGAATCTCGGAATCGATGATCGCAATCAGTTCGATCTTTTGCAGGATCTTCCCGGAGGATTACCCGGCCTCCGCCACCTGATTGAGCAATTTCACAGTCGTGGCGTAAGAGTTTTCTTTCCCTTTCTTGTCTGGGACACGGGCACGCGAGAGGAAGGCAATCTCGCAACTGCAATGTCGCAGGAACTCAAAAGCATCGGCGCCGACGGAATTAACTTTGACACTCTGGAGACGGTTCCGGCGCAGTTCCGGCAGGCATCCGATGCCATCGGTGCCCCGTTGGCCCTCGAGCCTCAATTTCAGCCGCGTGACGAATCCATCGCGTGGTCGAATCTTTCCTGGAATGACTGGGTCACGTGGGAGGGCAAACAATATCCGTTCGTTCCCATGGTCAGCAAGGACAAGTGGCTGGAGCCTCGTCATACCGTCAATGTGACCGACCGTTTCACTCGCGACAAAACCGACAGCCTGCAACACGCTTTCTTCAACGGGCAAGGATACGCGGTGCTCGAACATCTGTGGGGCTTCTGGTATGGCATGAACCCCAACGACGCTGAGGCGGTTCTCCGTTTCACCGCCATCGAGCGGACGATGGCAGAGAACCTTCGCAGTCCGGATTGGGAGCCTCACTCTGCCACGGTCCAGGACGGCGTTTTCGCGAGCCGGTTTCGTGATCATTCCAGCACGCTGTGGACGATTGTGAACCGCAATGAATACGACGTTGCGGGGCCGGAACTGCGAGTGCCTTTCCACGCCGGTAATCACTTCTACGATCTATGGCATGGGGTTGAACTTAAGCCGGCGCTGCGCGGAGGCGAGGCGATCCTAAGTTTTGAAATCGAAGGCCGGGGTTTCGGCGCGGTGCTGGCGGCGGAAGAAGATCCGCCAACCGGCAAGCTCAAAGACGTTCTGGGGTACATGGAGCAACGTTCGCGGCGCCCGTTGTCGAGTTTCTCTCGCGAGTGGCAGGCCGTGCCACAGATCATGGTCGAGACTAAGGCCACGAAACCAGCGTCTGTCGCGCCTTCCGGCATGGTCATGATTCCAGCCGGCGACTACAACTTTCAAGTTCACGGCATTGAGATTGAAGGCGGCAATGATCCGGGGGTCGATGTTCAATATCCCTGGGAAAATTCGGGCCGCCGTTATCACACTCATCCCATGCATATACCCGCGTTTTATATGGATCGCATTCTGATCACGAACGCCGACTTCGCAAGGTTCCTGAGCGCGACTGGCTACCATCCCAAAGACGATCACAATTTCCTCCGTGACTGGAAGGATGGCCGCTATCCGGAAGGTTGGGCAGATAAGCCCGTGACCTGGGTGGCAATTGAAGATGCCCGCGCTTATGCAGCATGGGCGGGCAAACGGCTTCCGCATGAGTGGGAGTGGCAATATGCAGCTCAATCCGCCGATGGACGGATCTATCCCTGGGGAAACGTTTGGAATTCGGCAGCCATGCCACCTCCCGACCACGGACGGACCATCTCTCCGCTCGCGAATGTAGCCGCATTTCCCCTAGGCGCAAGTCCGTTCGGCGTACTGGATTTGATTGGAAACGTTTCGCAGTGGACGGATGAGTTCCGCGACGACCATACTCGTGCCGCAATTGTGCGCGGGGGCGCCGCGTATCAGCCACGGGGATCGATCTGGTATTTCCCGCAAAGCTACCGTTTGGACGAGCACCAGAAATATTTGCTGATGTCTCCGGGCCGCGACCGCTCCGGCACAATCGGTTTCCGTTGTGTCGTGGATGCGCAATAGCTCTCTCGATCAGAGTAAACAGCGACGACCGCCTCAGCTGATTTCCCAGCGTAGCGGCTTGTCGGGATCACCTTCGCCAGCAAACCGGATTACTCTTTCTAACTTCGACAACCGCTCAACAGAACCGTTTATTGTCAGCCGCTTCATCCGCCGAGTTTCCGAGGCGGAGAGTCTGAGCTCAATGTCCCAGCGTCCAGGGGCCGCGGGTGCGTACCAGCCGCTATAGCCTTGCCCGGTTTTCTTGAATCCCAGGAGTGACGAAGCGAACTCGTATTCCGTCAGGGGAAGATCCGGCCTGAAGCTCACTCCTTTTTCGTGGAACTCAAGACCAAGCAGTTTGGCTGCGCTATAAAGTGGCCAAGCGTGCGGGTGCATATTCATGACGGGGAAGTCTGTCCAGTTGAAACCCCAGTCCGATTGAACCTTGTGATCGCTCGAGGGAGGTTCGGCGAACATCGTCTGGCCGGGATATCTTGATAGCACCGAGTTGTAGGTATCGGGACCGCTCCAAATGCCGTACCAGATCTCCGGGTAAGCTTCCGCATGCATCGCAAGGGAATTTTTCTTCCATTCGTCCCAGGCCGATGAGCCATTTTCCAGGGCCAGCGCCCAGATCAGCGTTCCATTGATGGAGGGCCAAATTCCGCCGTTGGTAAGGGTTCCCACCGGAGTCCTCATGGTGGGATCGCCAGGATTCTGCAGCAGTGCGCCAATCGGGGATGGTTTGCGAACTAGTTCGTCGATGGCTCCGACCAAGGTTTTGCGTTGCTCAGGTGTTGCCGCATTGCCGATGATCGCCCAGGGCTGAGGCTCCAGCCAGATATGATCTTCCCCGATCCAGCCGATGTGCGGGCCGAGCCACGCCCGGCGAAACCACCGGCCCGCCCAATAGGACCGGACCGCTCGGCGTTGAGCCTCAGCCTTCGCGCGAGCCTGCTCTGCCGTCGGCGCATCTCCCACGTAAGCGAGCAACCGCGCATAGTAATCGAGAACGTAGCAGGCCATGGCGGCGTTGAGAACGCTTTCGCCCTGGCGGCGGACCTCGTCGGCTAGCTCGGATGGAACGTGCCCAACCACGACGTCATCATTCCAATCTCCGTTGGAGAGTCGCATCAAACCGTGCTCGCCCACCCCAATAACTTCGACCAGATGGTCGTAAGAACGCTTCAGGAGTTCGCCAATCGTCGGATCGCTTGGACTCACCTCCGGGCGCGGGTAGAGAGGAATTCTCTCGTCGAGAAAAGCCCTGTCACGCGTAGCCAGCACATATTCGCTGGCGAACCATAACAACCACATCTCCAGATCACTGGGACGAAAGATGACTGGCATGGGTACGCCGCTTCCGACGATGCCATAAGGAATGGATCCATCCGGCTGGATTTCCTTCAGCGTGTAGCGCATGACTTCTCGCGCAACTTTCGGATTGCTGAAGATGAACGGCAAGGCGTGCTGCAGAGGATCGCGCGCCGCGCCCTGAAATCCCATGATGTACTGGTAGACGTGGCCTTGCGAGAGAATGTGCTCCCGAAAAAAGCTGTCATACGTAAGGTTGCTGCGAAGATAGTAGTTATGCCACGATGTTTCTCTCTCCACCCAGGGTTCGCGCGGCACACTGAATCGAACCCCGTCCCCCTTCCAGGCCGTGCTCGAATGCTCCCACAACTGTTTGGGATCAGCCTTATATTTCGTCACCAAGCCGTTCACCTCGAATCCCACCGGTGTATACCCATACAAAAAGCACAGCGTCCGGCTTTCTTGAGGACGCAGTTGGAGACGCCGTTCAAGCAGAAATGAGCTCGCAGGACCGGTCGTGCTGAGATCACCGTTCAGTTTGGCTGACAATCCAGACGGGTGAGCGATGCCACCGCCGCCGAAGAACGTCGACGCGTTGGTACCAAAGCCGTCGGCGGCCGCGTCAAGCGAAGCCAGGAAAGTGGACGGAGGATTTAAATCCTCCATTGACGCGCGGTGCGGAAGTTCGCCTACCGGGCCGCCGAAGAAACCGGAGGGATCCTTCCTTAGCGAGGCTTCGACCGTCTCCCATGCCTGATCGTCTTCTGCACTGCGTCCAAGAAAAGCCTGAGTGTCGATTAGACCGCTGCCGTTTGGCAGTGCCCGGAACTCGTGTGAAAAGCGCGCGCCAAACCTGCGCCGCAGCTCTGCCGCTTTCGTTTCATTTTGTTCTCCCGCTTGCATCCATGAACGATAAGAAAACTGATAGTTGTGACATCCCCAATACTCAAGCCACCGAAGATCCGCAGGCTCGCTCCCGTGGTTCGTGAGAGTCACCATTGAAACCAAAACCGGGTCATCTCCAAAGGGCGCGAAAATTACCTGATCGACTTCATGGCGGCGTCCTTTCACGATCTTCCTGAAGTAACCCTCGCCCATGATCCTCTCGAAAGACACGCCATTGCCGGGGTAGTAGGTGCTGAGAATTTCGTTTCCGTCGCTGAGGAAGCCAACGCCAGCCCCATAGTGACCGTGCTCAGGGGAATAGTCGTTGAGAAATTTTGGCGAACCCTCATCCTGCCTTACCTGCACATATCCGTAATTCGATACGGCTGCGACCAGACGATCATTTCCCACCTGGTGGGTGTGGTCGGTGGGCGAACGCCATTCCTTATGAACCGGAGACACGGCCTTTGCGTCCGTGACCTGGTTGCATGTGTACCGGTAAGCCGGCAAACCAAATTGGTCCGTGATCCATTCGCCAAAATGACCCGAGCCGTAGGCCTTCGATACCGTCGCCTGTGCTTCTGCAGGCCTTAGCAGCGAGCCCTTTAGAGGCACAGCATTTAACTTCGACAGGCTCAGTCTGTAGAACCCTCCAATGCCCACTATGCCAAGAAATTGGCGACGATTCATAATCGGCCTCTCCCACCTTCGCGGGTCAAGTGCTTCCGCACTGAAAACTTTTCGGCTTGCGGCTGTTCACTCACACGTAGCGAAACAGCATCATAAAACCGAAATCCATGTGACTCTGCTGGTGGCAGTGAAATAGCGTTGTGCCTGGGTTTGCCGCGACAAAGTCGATCTCCGCAGTGCTATTTGCCTTCACCACCACCACGTCCTTGCGCAGGCCAGAGAGCGGCTTGCCGTCCAGGCTGGTGACCTCGAAGGTGTGGCGATGCAAGTGAATCGGGTGATCGTCGCTGCTCTTATTCCGCATCGCCAACCTGTAGCGTTTGCCTTCTTTTAACGGAATTGTGCCCGTCTTCGGATACGACTTGCCATTGATCATCCAATAGTCGAAGTCTCCGTGCCCACGAAACTTCGATTCAAACACTAAAGCAACCCGCTCGTCCGGCTCGCCTGCGGCCGGTTCCTGCTTCGCGAACCGCATGTAATCCCACATCGTCTCTGGCGGATCGATCCACTTCGGCCCGCCGTACTGGTTGGCGTACTCGACCACAATCCCCATTCCTGCCTTACGAATTTCTTCCCGCGTCTCGCCGAATACCCAGACTCCTGGCCGATTCATCTCCACCGATAAATCAATCCGCTCCGCCGGAGCCACTCGTACCGCCGACGCCTTTGCCTGCTGCGGCACTTCATTCCCATCCGTGCCAACCACTGTAAACTCGTGCCCGGCCAATGCCAGCCAGTGCGTTGCTGTCGCACTGGCATTCAGCACACGGAACAGAACTTTTTGCCCTTCGCGCACTTTAATCGGATCGCCATGGCCGAGCATGCGGTCGTTGATCGTCGCATAGTCGTAGAAGGCGTCCATGGACGCATCGCCACCGCCGCCCATATACGCATTCCAATCATGCAGTGTGAGAAACACTTCCTGATCGTACGCACCCGGGTTTTGTTTCGGCTCGATAAAGAAACATCCAAACTGGCCGGTATAAGTGGCGCGCTTCAAATCATGCCCGGCAAAAGTATGCGTGTGGTACCAACGGAAACCTGCCGGCTGAGCCGTAAAGCTGTAGCGCCGTTGCCCGCCCGGCGCAATCATGGGCGAGCCCTCTTCCATCGCGCCATCCTGATCCGACGGAATCCATAATCCGTGCCAGTGCACAATTTCGGGCACGTCCGTGCGGTTCGCAACATCGATAATGATCGGTTTGCCCTCGGGCCAGCGAATCAGCGGCCCGGGAACAACCCCGTTGTAAGCGACTGTGTGAATGACTTTTCTCGGTGCAATCTCCAGCTTCAGGGGCGCAATTTCAAGCCGGACATCCGCCGGTGTCTCGGCCCACAATTTTGTCTTCGCCGCTGTAGCCAGCATGGCGAAACTTGCGCCAATCAAAAAGTCACGACGATCTATTTGCGCGCACATCTTATTGAGTGCTTTCAGAACCGCCCGCCCGGTGATGCGTCCAATCGAACCGCCGTCCCAGGATACCTTTCACAATCAGATGATCGGTGCCGGCGGTTGCGCCAATTCCAACTCCGAAGTTGATCTCCCAGTCCGGGGACACATTCAGATCGATCGTCGGAAAAAACTGCTGCTGCTGATTGTGTAGCGAGGATACATCTGTGATCGATCCGTAAGCAGCGTAGTACTCCAGGCCACCGGAAATGTATTTATTGAAGTCGTAGCTGAATTTCGCACTCGGCGAAAAGCCCACGCCCTCCGAAACGGTAGGCCCGTGAAACGATCGCTCCAGAGCGGGATTCACCGTGAAATACCATCTGCCTATCTGCTTATCGATGATCGGCCGCAGCTCCATTGTCCACGTGTCCGCGGAAAACGCCGCCTGCTGATAACCGAACTCCATGGAGAGGCTAACGCCCACCGGCCAATGCCAGCCGTCGGGAACCCTGACCCGCGGGCGAATATGATCGCCCACCCATTGCCAGCCGTCTCCACTCCGCGCGCTGGTGAAGATGTAAAAGCCAACTTCCGACCAGCCATTCACCCCCTGCGTAATCTCCACGGTTTCGTGCTCGGCATGGTTCGTGGGATAAGGCCCCTGCGCGGTGAACTGTGACCCAGGCGCTGGATTACTCCCCTCCGCAGTGAAGTTGCTGTGCAGCTCCAGCATCGTGGTCTTGGGCGCGACCGTGTCGGAGCCGTAGACCTGAATCTCATAGTTGTCCTGCGCCTTCGCGAGTTTGAGATCGCCAACCAGGACGATGACAATCAACAACGCACAATGCCCGGCAACCGGTTTCACCGTCATCAAGCTTCGTGCCCCTCCCTGGAGGGCTGATTGCAATATTGAACCCGGCTCTGACATATTCTCGAGCCGAAAGCATCTAACTCGGTTGCGGAAAGTGTTGCTTTGAACAGCTTCAATATCTCAATTTAACATTGCGGCCGGGCCATACGTCATGGGGTGGCCTAAGGTTGAGCTGGCGCTGAACGGTTCACTTTCTTGCAGCACCGATCGAGGAATGTGCTAATTCACCCGTCGACTCAAAACTCACATCGCCCACGGGGGCACCCGACGCCATCTGATCGCGAATCTTCTCGCGATTCGGGCCGGCTCGCTCAATCGCTTCCGCGAGACATCGCAGTGCCTGCTCGACCGGAGTTCCCTCGGGCAGACGGAATATCCATGGGATGTTCGTGCTCGTCAACGTGCGATCGGAGGATATGGCAACGACCGGGAGGAATGACTTGACCGCGATCTGTTCCGCAAGGTGACTGGAAGGGCGATCAAGTGTGACTAAAGCAAGAACTTGATCTTGATAGACCGCCTTTACAAGTTCGTCAGAAGCCTTTCCCCAGGAAAGTTGTGACGTAATTCCAATCAAAGATACGGGTTGACCTTGGGCCCTGATTGCACGGAGCAGACTGAGCACCTGAGGGGATCGAATGATTTCGTCCGCACGCGGGCCGAAGACGCCAATTTGCAGATTGCCGCTTTTTGCCTCGCTCAGCTTTGGCCCGGCATAGTCAACGCCGTTCTCTCCAACGCGAGCGTATGGCTTCTCCATAGTGATGCGACGGTAAACAATGGTTCCGTTGTGCACGCGGGCAAGAAAAAGTGGAGCGATATTCTTGCAGTTTGGATCAAAGACCATGTCGCCGGTCACACCTTGATAGCTCTCAACGGCGGTCAGCGCGTCGCGAATCCTGCCTCGGTTGAGCCCGGCTCGGCAGATGGCGTCCAGCAGAATTTGCATTGCGTCGTAGGCCAGAGCGGCAAAGTGATCGGGCGCTTCATGGAACCGCGCTTGGTAACGAGCTATGAAGTCGAGCCAGCGCGGGTCAGTGCGCGTGGGGTCATACGGGAAAACAGCTTCGAAGCCTTCCGCGGCCGCTCCCGCCAGCTTCAATAAGCCGTCGCCGATGGTGCGGTGACTTCCGAAGACGCGCTGCTTCATGCCCAATTCCTGCATCTGCTGCAGGATCATCGCTGTGGGCGCAACGTCGGTCCAGAGTACGATTCCATCGACCCGCGAATCCTCGATCACCTGAAGTTGGCGGCGGAAGTCGGTATCGCCGGGCATGAATTTCTGTTCAATCACGACGGGATGACCAAGCCGGCGGGAAGCATCGCGGAATTTTAGAACTCCGAAGCGACCGTAGCGGTCATTCACCCGCAGGATCGCGACCCGCTTCAGTCCCAGCTCGTCGTAAATGTGGCGCGCGAGCGTGTAGCCCTGCAGGCGGTCATCCTGAATATCAGTGAAGTACCACGGGACCAAGGTTTCGGGGATCGTAGGATCGGTGGAGGCGCTATTCACCAGCGGAGTTTCGGCTTTCAGCGTGAGCCGCAGCGCGATGTGCGTCGTGTCCGAACTGATCGATCCGAACATGGCCCAGACCTTCTCGTCGTAGACCATCTTGACGATTTCATTGCTGGCCGCGCCCCAGATCGCAGAGTCGTTGTGCAACATCAGCTTGAAGGGTTTACCGCCGTAACCGCCGTTCGCATTCGCTTCCTCGATGGCCAAGGTAGCGCCGTTCAGCATGCGGTTTCCCAAGACTTGTTGCGGATGATCGTGGAGCGGACCAACGAAGCCGATGCGGATCTCCGACAAATCTTTGATATCGGGGTCGGGTACGTCGCGAGCGCCGCCGTTGTATTCAATGAGATCCTGATAGAACTCGAAATACCGCACGGTGAACTTTGAAAATGGCCGTAAATCATCTGGAGCACCGGTGTAAGGCTTCAAGGAGCGCGTCGCGGGACGGCCTGCAGGCTGGCTCCCGCAGGGACATGGAGTCTGCGCCAGCGCCGTGGATATAAGTGCTGCAGCGACAATGTAGCTGCGCAAGTAACGCATAAGCCCTACTCCGCGGGCGATACACGCCGGAACATGGCGATCGCTTCAATCTCAACCAGCAACTCGGGGCGGCAAAGAATCGCCTGGATGCCGGTGGAAGCGGGCAGCGGATTCAATCCCTGCTCGTTGTAGAACGCGGTTCGTTCCTCGTTGAATGCCTGGTAGTCGCGTTCGATATCGCGCAGGTAGCAGGTGGTGCGCACAATGTCGTGCCAGGTTGCGCCTTCGGACGCAAGCAGTGCAGTGATGTTGTCAAAGGTTCGGCGCAGCTGGCCGCGCAGGTCACCAACGTGAACCGTCTTGCCTTCGTCGTCGATGCTGGCCGTGCCCGAGATGAGCAGGATTGTGAGCCCGTTCAGATCAATCCGCATACCACGGGAAAATGCGCTGCCGTAAGCGTAAGCTTCATTCAGCGCAGAATGGCTGGTAATGGCGCGCTTGACGACGGGCGCCGTAGTTACTTCCGCGAGTAACTCCTGAACATTCATAAGAAGACTCCTTAAGAATTCATTTCTTCTGCATTGACTTCCGAGCTGGCAAAACGTGTGCCGTTTCTGCAGAACTTTTTGTCGAACTCTGTTGCCGAATCCCGTGGCTCAAACCTTTGGCGGTTGCTACCCAAAGGTCGTCTCCTTGAAAATCGACACCGAGAATGTAGTTATGGGCTGGCGCAGTTTGCACTGCGATTTTTTTGACTACCCCCGCCGCATCGCGCACCAGCATCTCCGGCTTATGGCTATCGAGGGCAGGGCGATAAACGGCCCAGTTCGCGCCATCGTAGTAAGCCAGTCCTTTGTCAGTGGAGAACCAGGCGCGGTTGCCGTCGACGGCTTTGATCTGATTGAGAAAATTGCTGGGCAGGCCACTGTCTTTCTGCAGGAAGTTGTGCCAGTAACGGCCGTCGTAACGGCTGGCGCCAAAGTAAGTGGCAACCCATAGAATTTTGTCGACGTAGCTGACCGAAGTCGTGATCTCGTGGATCAGTCCCTGGTCTTTCATCAACACAATCTCATTCTCGCCGTCAGGATCGTTGTAATCCTTCCAGTGTTCAGTCTTGACGTCGTACTCCAGCACACCGCCGCCCCACACTGCGTAGTAAACTTTGTCTTCCGCGGGGCTGACGGAGTAAGTCCAAATTTCGTACATCGGCGTGTTGCGCTCGTTGAACAACGCCCACTGGCCGGTGCGCGTATTGAAGCGGCTGGCGCCGGCGGCAGTGGCAGTCCAAACAAAATCTCCCTGCACGCCGACACCGTAAACGATGTCGTTGCTGAGGCCGGAGTTCAATTGCGTGAAGTTATCAATGCGGCCAGCGGAAATGCGGCTGAGCCCGCCCATCGTGCCAGCCCAGATGTCGCCGGTACGCTTGTCGAGTGCGAGCGAAAGTACGACCTGATGCGCGAGGCCATTTGTGGGGCGGTAAGTTTTCCACGCGCCGTTTTCATACAGGCCAAGGCCGTTTTCCGTGCCCGCCCAAATGCGATTTCCATCCACGAGAACACAGAAGACATGGTTGTCCGGCAGATCGTTGGAGGTAGTGAAATTCTCCCAGCGGAAGAGCGGCATGTCTTGGGCGGCTGCCAGCGAAGCGACGAGCGAAAATGCGAATGTCGCAGCCAACATCGCAAGACGGACTTTCGGTTTCGTCTTCATAACGTTTTCAAATACTCAATGAGATCGTTCAGTTCATCTTTCGTGAGATCGTTGCTCACGCCGTGCGTATCTTTCGGGTTAAACACGGTCCATATTTCTTCCAGAGACCGCGCTGACCCATCGTGCAGATACGGCGCCGAGTAGGCGACATTCGGAAGTTGGGGCACGTCGATGATTGGCGAGCGATCCGTCGGTTTGCCGGTGCCGACGTCGACTTGCTGCTGGTTCGTATACTTCGGGCCGCTGTGGCAGTAAGCACACTGGTTCTTCTCAGGAATTGGCTTGCCGTTTTTATATTTCGTCCTCTCGAAAATGGCTTGGCCACGTTCCTGCGCTGGAGTCAGATCTCCATTGGGGAGGCGGTAACGGTTTGGGCGATAGGGAAGTGAGTAAACGAAGGTCACAAGATCAATAAGCTGCTGCGGCGTGTAACCCTGGGATCGATAGAAAAACTTCTCCGTGCGTGGGCCGCACTCGGTGGGCATGTCAGGATTGCCGCCGTTCCACTTGAACGGCTCCGTGCCTGCCAGGCTTTCCAGCGAACGATTGTCAACGATGTCCTTGCCGAAACCATCAGGTTCGAGGTCCCACTGCAAGCCGTCGATGGTCGCATCCAGGTGGCAGTTGGAACAGCCAAACTGCCCTTGAAACGCGTAATCGGCCGTAAAGAAGAGTTGTTCGCCGCGGCGGAGTGCGTTGATGATTCTCGGTCCGCCCAGATCGATGATTGAAGCCACTCTGTCGCTTGACGTATCAATCACAGAGACATTGTCATCGAGGCGGTTTGCCACATAGAGCCGCTTTCCGTCGGCCGACAACAATGCGCCGCGTGGATTGCGGCCGACCGCAATTCTTGCGATCACGTAATTTGCGGAGGCGGAAAGATCGTTCGCGAGATTATTGGCTGATTGTCGCCGGGTTTTAATAAACGCGAGCAACTTTCGCACGTCGATAACGGTCACGCTCTCGGAACCAGCGCTAGTCACGAATATTTTCGACTTGTCCGGGGTAATCGCCGCCCCCCATGGCAGAGCGTAATAGCGATCGAGTTCATCAATAGGAACTTGAATCGTTCGGCCTACATCGTCACCAAATAAGGTCAGCGAATCGCCGAATGCCCAGCCGTGCTCCACGTGTGCCAAAGGAATTAGATTCTTGGGACGGAGTTCGGCCGCCACACCGAGCTTTCCATCGGCAGAGAGCACCACGTGAAACACTCCAGCAGCGTTGTGTATTTGCTTGCGCTCGACCACGGCCTGACGCGTTGTGTCGATGACGGTGATTTCGGAATTGGGTTGGGTTCGGAAGGCCCCTGCATTCGGATAGATATGCGTGCCGTATACCCATTTCCCATCCGCCGACAGAGCGAGATAGCTCGCGCCGCGGCCAGCCAGCAGCCGTTTGATCTCCTGGCCGCCGTTCAGATCGATGACGGAAATGTCGTTGCTCAGGCGATTCGCCACGTAGAGAGTCTTGCCACTCTTGTCGCAGACGATGCCGGTGGGTTCGAAGCCAGTGGGCAGCGTGCGCACAACCTTCAAAGTCGGGGCATCGATTACCGATACTGTGTCAGACCATGCATTCGTCACAAAAATCTGCCGGCCATCGGGAGACAACGCGATTCCGCGCGGAACGTGGCCTAGGGGAACGATACCCACTACCTTGCCCGATGGCAGATCGACGACACGCAGTTCATCGCTAGCCTGACACACGACGTAGAGCAGACGTCCGTCCGGCGACAACTCCATTTCGATCGGCGAGAGGTAGCGCTGGTTGACTGCTTCCTCGGACTGCGGTGAGGCGGGCTTGGCCGCCGGCGCAAGCAACATCAGAATCAGGATCAGCGCCAACGCAGGAACGATGCCGGTGATCAGCTTCACCTTGCCGCGCAATGTTGTCGGCGCCCGCATCTACGGCTCCTTCACCGTGAGCACGCGGTCAACGGCTAGGTTCTCCAGCACCTGCTCCTGCCCACTTGGCCAGTGGATGGTGAGTTTGTCGGCTTTGGCTGCGCTTCCCAGGCCAAAATGAACGCGGCCGTCGTCCTGTGAAAGATAGCCGGATCCAGCAATGCGCTCGGCGATCTGCTTCCTTCCGCCTGCGAGCAACTCCAGGTGCGCTCCGATTCCGTCTCGATTGCTTTTCTTTCCCTTCAGCTTGACGGTGAGCCAATGATTGCCGTTTTGGGTGACGTTATGCAGCAGCATTCCCGGCGCACCGAGGTTCACCACGTAGGCATCCATCTTCCCGTCGTTGTCGTAATCGGCGAAGCAAGCACCACGCGCCACCGACTTTACGTCGAGAGCCGACCCAGCTTCACGCGAAACATCGGCAAACTTGCCGTTGCCGACTCCACGAAACAATGACTGCTCCTGCGGGACCAAATGGATCAGGCCACCGTGGAAGATCATGATGTCGAGCCAGCCATCGTTATCGAAATCGTAAACTCCGGTGCCCCAGCTGGTGTATTGCGCAGTGGCCTGGGAGATTCCGGAACTTGGCCCAATATCTTCGAATCCGTTCGCTCCGGTGTTGCGCATCAAACGGTTGTATTTCGAGTCGGTCACCCAGAGATCCACGCGGCCATCGCCATCGATATCAGCAAACACCGGACCCATGGCGGAAGTGTTCTCGCCGTTCTGTCCATAGGCGACGCCGAGTTCAGCGGCTACTTCTTCGAATGTGCCGTCGTGCTTGTTGTGGAAGAGGAAATTCTCGGTCTTGTCGTTGGCGACGTAGATGTCGGGATAACCGTCGCCATCGTAATCCGCTGCCGTGACGCCCATGGTGCGGCCTTTGTAGGCACCGATTCCCGACTTATCCGTCACGTCAGTAAAGGTTCCGTTGCAGTTATTGTGGTAGAGACGGTTCGTATCAGCGGCGTAGTCGAGCGGGCCGGGATAGTTGTCGGCGGCGTAGTAGTTGCGATACTTGGGATCGAACTTCACGTAGCGACCCACGAACAGATCGACGCAGCCGTCACGATCGTAGTCGAGCCACGCAGAACTGATCGACCAGCCGTCAACCTTGATTCCGGCTTTTTCCGTCACGTCTTCGAATGTTCCGTCGCCCCGGTTGCGATAGAGAATCGCTCGCCCGTAGCCGGTCACAAACAGATCGACAAAGCCATCATTATCGAAGTCGGCGGCAATGGCGGCCGTTCCGTAAATGTTGGCGGCAACTCCGGCCTGCTGAGTGACATCGGTGAACGTGCCATCGCCGTTATTTCGGTAGAGATGGTTGTGTGGCGCAACCGCCGGAGGCTGCTTCAGCGGATAAGGATGCATGCCGTCTTCGAGCGGTTTGCCGCTGACTACGTAGAGATCCGGCAATCCATCGTTGTTGTAGTCGAACCAGACGCAACCCGAGCCGGTGCCTTCCAACAATGATCCAAGTTCCCGTGCTCCGAAGCTGTGGGTGAATTGAATCCCTGACTTCGCTGTAGCGTCCTCGAAGCGGATTGTATTGGCCGCAGTCGCCTGCGGCGATTGCGCCAACAACGCGGAAGAGATCAGCAGGAATACCGTGGTCAGTGAGGACGAAATTCGCGCTTTCAACTTATTTTCCTCCTGCGGAGCTGCGGAGAGCGCCGGTCAGATCAGCGGGAGCGGTTGACTTCAGTAGAATCAGGGGCACGGCATTTTCTGGAGCAGTTTCCGGCCCCGCGTGGCATCCTACACAAGCCCGTTGCTCTCCTCGGCGCATCCAGAACCAGCCCGCCTGCCGCTTCACGGTCTTGCCGGAGCCATCGAGGAGTTCGATCTGCAGCGGCTGCTCGGTCGGGACCTGGACAAAGAACGATCCATCGCGCTCCACCGGCGCAGTTCCCAGCAGCTTTATCGTGCCTGTTGCTACCTCGTGTGTACAGACGAACAGAGTGCAGCGATCCGGATGCGAACTTGTATTTGGAGGTATAAGCATTCAGGCAGAGAAGATTCGCATTCGGCCAGTCGTGTAGCCCGGATGGATGGCGTTTCGGTACGGTGTGTTCCGCAACCAGCGCTGGCTGAAGCGCATTTGCGTCCGATACCGCCGCAGCCGGCCGCGTGGAGCCGTTGTTTGGCTCCCACCACAATAGTTGAAACGGCTTTTTCCCCTCCCGCCTCGTGACCAGCCAATCGCCTGACGAAGTTTCGACTACATCTCCGGCGTAGTCTCCTGCAGGCGTTGGAATTCGAGATTCGTGGGCCAACGCTGAAGTGAACCGGCCAAGACCAGAGCGGGAGGCGAATACGATGTCGCCGGACTCGACCTGTTTGCCAGAGTAGCGTGCCTGGCCGTGATCGCAGCGGTAGGACTCCACCCCACTGCCGTCAGAATAGACGGTATAGAGTTCCGGTGAGCCGTCGGCTCCGAGCGGGTAGGTTGATTCGAACAAAATGCGCCCATCGCGAAGAATATCCGTCGGAAGAGAGTTACCAGAGTTCCAGGTCAATTGCGTGATCCTGCCGTCGGCTCGGTCAATGGCCTCAATAACAAAACGACCGTCACTTTTCTTCGCATAGACGACGCGGTCTTCCGGCAAGTAGAAAGGACGAACACAGTCCTTTTCGCACGACGTGATGCGTCGCGGTTCCTCGCCCGACAACGAAACCTCCCAGATCTGCCATGGGTCCTGAAGGCTTTTCTTGCCGGCGAATAGAACATTCTTGCCGTCGAACGATACCGAAGGATCGGCAGAGGCTCCGAAACTTGGAACCAGCGGATGCTTGCCATTCGCGTCCTGAAGGAAGACCGTCGCATCGGAGCTGAATCGATCGGCACCGCGAATCCAGGCGAGCGGATCATATTGTTTCGCGACAGTGAAAAGGAATGGTGGAGAATCGTGCCCCGCGGAGAGCACGGATCCCGTGGACGCGAATCCGACGATAATGAGGACAATGAAGGAGAGCAGCCCGACCGAGATGGGCCGCGCCCGCATTAAACCGCCCCTCCGGCTGCTACCAGTTGCGGACCAACCCGCCGAGCCGCGTCTCGAATCGCCAGATAGGGCTGCAAATCGTCCATCATGTCGCAGAAATCGGGGAAGGTAAGCGACTGCGCGCCGTCGCTCATGGCTTGATCCGGCGATGGATGCACTTCAACCAGCAAGCCATCCGCGCCCACGACGACGGCCGCTCGCGACAGGACGGGAACCAAACACCGCACTCCGGCGGCGTGACTGGGATCGACAATCACCGGCAGATGCGAGACCGCTTTCAGGACTGGTACGGCGGCAATGTCCAGCGTGTTGCGGGTTGCGGTCTCAAAAGTTCGGATGCCGCGCTCGCAAAGCACGATCTGCCGATTTCCGTTCATCGCAATCACTTGCGCGGATCGCAGCAGCTCTTCCAAAGTGGCAGTCATCCCTCGCTTCAGCAGCACCGGCCGCCCGCATCCGCCCAGCTTTTCGAGCAGCGCGTAGTTTTCCATGCTGCGCGTGCCCACTTGCATGAGGTCGGCGTACTCGGCGATCAAGTCGACATCCTCCTCACTCATCACTTCGGTGACGATGGCGAGCCCGGTTTCTTCCCGCGCCTTGCGCAGAATTTTCAGGCCTTCGGCACCCAGTCCCTGGAATGAATAAGGCGAGGAGCGAGGCTTGTAGGCGCCGCCGCGGAGAAGACGCGCACCGGCAGCAGCTACCACTTGGGCGGTTCGTAGCAATTGCTGCTCTGTCTCGACGGCGCACGGTCCGGCCATCACCACGAAATCGCCGCCGCCGATCTCAACGCTGCCAGCTCGAACTACGCTGCTGGCGCACGCATCCGTCCTGGCCACAAGATCAAAGCACGAGAACTGGCCGTTCCATGTAGGGTTCATGAATGGCGACCCGCAATATTACTCAGCTGCGAGGCGCCAATCACTACTAAGAAACTACTAAACTATTTGTGATTTCAATCACATGCAGGGGTTAGGCGGGCCGTAAAGGAAGAAAGGGAATCGTGATGCGATCCAAGCTCTCAACCTCAGGGGCTGAGGCCCAGGTTGTTTGTCCGCGGAATGTCGGCTCGGCTGAAGCCGCACCCTTTCAAAACAAACAGCACTACATTCTCGTTTAGTGAGAAGCCGTGACCACCGCGTCTTCCGGATAGCCTTCCATGCCAAACTCGGGAACGTCGAGACCCTCTTCTTCCACGTCCGGAGTGACGCGCATGGTCTTCGCCCGGTTGACGCCCCAGAAGACAGCGTAAGTCAGACCGAACGCCCAGGCAGCATAGATGGTCGCTCCCATCAACTGGCACAGGAATTGGCGCGCATCGCCGTGAATCAATCCAGTTACGCCTTGGCCGGCATGGCCCAGGTACGACGAGGCGCCGACACCGTTCCATCCCGCGCCGTAAGTGCCGTCGGCAAAAATGCCAACGCTGACTGCACCGAGCCAACCACAATAACCATGAACTGAAATCGCACCACATGGATCATCGATCTTAAGAACTCGATCGTTGAAAAGAACTCCAAAACAAACCAGGCATCCCGCGAGAATGCCGATCACCGTCGCCGAAGTGGGGGAAACAAAAGCGCAGGGAGCCGTGATCGCGACTAATCCTGCCAGCATTCCGTTACAAGCCATGGTGATATCGGGCTTGCCGAACAGGAAATACCACAACAGCATGGCAGCAGCGGAGCCCGCAACCGCAGCCAGATTAGTGTTCACTGCGACCACCGAAATGCGAAGATCCGTGGCCCCGAGAGTGGAACCCGGATTGAATCCCATCCATCCGAAAAGCAGGATGAAAGTACCGGTCACTACATAGACGATGTTATGAGCGGGAAATACGCGGATTTTTCCCCCGGGCCCGTATTTACCCAGGCGCGGCCCGAGAATGATCGCGAGAGCCATGGCGCAGAAACCACCTACCGCGTGGACCACCGTCGATCCTGCGAAGTCGACATAGCCGTGACCCAGATTCAACGTGGAACCGACCTGCGATAGCCAGCCTCCGCCCCAAGTCCAACAACCGGAGATCGGATAAAGAATGGCGCCGATGAAAAGCTCACAAAGCAGAAATGCCCAGAAGGTGATCCGCTCACACACCGCACCGACAATAATATAGCCCGCGGTTTCCATGAAGACGACTTCGAAGAGCGTTAAACAATTGCTGGCGCTGTCATAAGCGGGGCCGACGAGAAAGAATCCTTTTCCGCCCACGAATCCCCACTGGCCGCTGCCAATGAGAAAGTGGTTGAGTGTAGGAATCCCGCCCAAATTCGTGGGCGCGGCATTAATGGCAACAGCCCCGAACTGAAAGGCGTAGCCGACGGCGTAATAGGCCAGAAAGGCAAACACGTAGGCCGCAAAATTCAGCATCATCAAATGTGCGGCATTTTTCTTTCGAACTAGTCCACAGGTGAGCAAGGCGAAGCCCGCCTGCATAAATAGCACGAGATATCCAGTGTTCAAAGTCCACGCGAAATTCGTCGCCACGCGAATATGACCAACGCTGTCGGCCAGTTTGACGGCAAGCGGTTCTTTTCCCGACTGAGCCTGGTAGTCGTCGAAAGCCTTCTTGTTCGCGGCGTAGTCGGGGGCCGTTTTGTCGGTGGGCTCGGCAACTACAAAAGGATTGCCAGCCGCATCCACGGCGGTGGTCTTATCGCCGGTGGCCGTGCCCGATGGATCGGGTTTTGCCTGATCGGCGGCATAACAAGGCGCGCATAGGCCCGCCAACAGACCGGCGGCCAGAAGGATGGCGGCGACGGCCGACACTATCGCCCATAATAACGACAGGCGCAGAAAGTGCCTGTCGACTCGCTTGGTCATGTTTGCTTGCTCCTGTTTCGAAGGCGTGGTGAATTTTCTGCTGGCCGTCCGCGTGCTGGAAAATCCATCAAACTCCGGTGCGACCGCACTCCTGAATCTTGGAGGGAAGGGCTGACCCAGGAAAGAGCCGACCCCGACGAGCGCTGTTGGCGTTCAATCGCAGTCCTCTCCCTAATCCGCAGACGATAAAGGGACGGATCAGCTGAGTCCAATTCAAATTTCTTATGGAGACGATCAGACTGTCAAATAATACGTGGTGCGATTCACAACTCTCTGGCCGCGGCTACAGAATTCTTTCGTGGGCATAACCGGCGGCGAGCAATGCGGCCAGCAACTCGGCAATGTGCTCTGGACCTCGAGTTTCCATCGTGATGTCAATGGCGGTGTCTCCGAGGTTGACGCCATGATAGGCGCGGTCGTAGGCAGTCTCAACAATGTTCGTGCGATGTTCTGCCAGAATCCCCGTAAGCCGATGCAGAGCGCCGGGATAGTCCGTCAAATGAATCCGCAGACGCACCAGCCGGCCATCCTTCACCAGGCCGCGCTCGATGATCCGCGAGAGCAGCGTAACGTCGATGTTCCCCCCGCAAACCAGCACGGCAACCTTCTTGCCTTCCAGCGACAGCTTGCGATTCAGCAGTGCGGCAATGGAGGCTGCTCCCGCGCCTTCCGCCAGCGTCTTTTCCCGCTCCAACAGCAACAGGATGGCATTGGCGATTTCTTCTTCTTCAACCGTAACAATCTCATCAACATATTTCTGTACCAAGGGGAAAGTCCGTTCGCCGGCTCGCCGCACAGCAATTCCGTCAGCAATCGTAGCCGCCGCCTTAAGCGTTACGGGACCGCCTTGGGCCACGGCCACTTTCATCGAAGGCAACTTCGCCGGCTGCACCCCATAGACCCGGATCGCTGGATTCGTTTCTTTCGCCGCACAGGCAATGCCCCCGATCAGCCCGCCTCCGCCAATCGGCGCGACAATTGCTTCAATATCCGGTTGCTGTTCGAGGATCTCCAATCCCAAAGTCCCCTGACCGGCAATGACGGCATCATCGTCGAAGGCATGAACCAGTGTGAGATGTTGCTGCTGGCTTTGTTCGACCGCCTTCTCATACGCTTCGTCGTAGTTCGTGCCGTGCAGCACGACCTCCGCTCCGTAAGCGCGCGTGGCGGACACTTTCGTCAATGGCGTGGGCAAGGGCATGTAGATGACTGCACGAATCCCCTGCCGGCCGGCGTGATAGGCCACGCCTTGCGCGTGATTGCCGGCGGACGCGGCTATTACGCCTTGAGTTCGCTCTTTGGGGGTGAGGGTCAGCAGTTTGTTCAACGCGCCCCGCTCTTTGAAAGCTCCGGTTCGCTGTTGATTGTCGAGCTTAAGGAACACGTCATTCTTAGTGAGGCCAGAAAAAGTTTCGGAGTGCGTGCAGGGAGAGACGCGGATGGCTGCGCGAATCCGGCCCATCGCCGTTTGAATATCCTGGATCCCGATCATAGTTTTCGCGCAGTTATCTTAAACACTTGAGGCCGCGGGCAACAGCCCCCACCATCAGCCCTCAGCATCAGGCGATTTGCTGAACCGTGGAAACCAGGTGGGCAGAACGCAGCGCCGCGGCTCTCAGGTAGGTATCGATGGCCGCCGCCGCCTTGCGGCCCTCCGAAATGGCCCATACAACCAACGATTGACCTCGCCGCATATCGCCCGCGGCAAAAACCCCCGGCACGGAGGACATGTAGTTCTGGTCCGTCGCCACATTACCGCGCGGATCGAGCACTACGCCCAGTTGCTCAATCATTCCATTGCGCACCGGACCCACGAAGCCCATGGCGATGAGCACCAGGTCTGCTTCAAGGGTGAACTCGCTGCCTGGGATCGGCTCGAATTTCGGCGAGGGGCCGACGCGCACGGCGTGCAGATGCTTGACGCTTCCGGCCTCGCCGCTGAATTTTGTGGTGGCGACGCTCCAGTCGCGAATGCCGCCCTCCTCGTGCGCGGCTTCGATGCGCAGTTGCATCGGCCACAACGGCCAGGGGGTTTGTGGAGACCGTTCGTCCGGCGGCTTGGGCATGATTTCGAATTGATGCACGCAGAGCGGCTTCTGCCGATGACAGGTTCCCAGGCAGTCGGCGCCAGTGTCGCCGCCGCCAATGATGACCACTCGCTTGCCCGTTGCCAGGATCTCAATGGAAGAATCCACCGTGTCGCCGAGGCAGCGCCGGTTCTGCTGCGGCAGATACTCCATGGCAAAATGGATCCCCTTCAGCTCTCGCCCCGGGACTTGCAAATCACGTGGAGATTCAGCGCCGCCCGCGAGTACGATGGCGTCGAAGTCGCGGTGCAAGTCTTCCACCAAAACATTCTTTCCGACTTCCGCGCCAGTAACAAACTTCACGCCTTCGGCCGACATTTGTTCCAGGCGACGATCGATGATCTGCTTCTCCAGCTTGAACTGCGGAATCCCGTAGCGCAACAATCCGCCGATGCGGTCGGCTTTTTCGTACACCACAACCGCGTGTCCGGCGCGGCATAACTGCTGCGCAGCGGCCAGTCCTGCGGGTCCGGAGCCTACGATCGCAACCTTCTTCCCGCTACGAATCTTCGGCGCCTCAGGCCGGATCCAGCCTTCCTGGAATCCGCGCTCCACGATATTTTTTTCGTTCTGCTTAATCGTTACCGCCGGTTGATTGATGCCCAGCACGCATGACGCTTCACACGGCGCCGGACAAATGCGGCCAGTAAATTCCGGAAAGTTGTTGGTCGCGTGCAGCTGCCGCACCGCTTCTTTCCAGCGCCCGCGATAAACCAGGTCGTTCCAATCGGGAATCAAATTGTTGACCGGACATCCGGTCTGGCAGAACGGTACGCCGCAATCCATGCAGCGCGCACCCTGCTTCTTGAGCGTCTCCTCCGGAAGATCGAGATAGATTTCGAACCAGTCGTTCACCCGCTGCGTGACAGGACGGCGCGGTGCAAGTTCGCGGGAGTATTCCAGGAAGCCGGTGGTCTTACCCATGCTGAACCTGCCTGTCGCGCGCCAGCGCCGCCGGGTTTCTTTCGCTTTGTGCGAGAACAGCCAATGGCAGGCTCGGCATATAAGGTCGGTGGCTTCGGCTGACTCCCAGAACGCGTTTGAATTCGTGCGGGAAGACTTTGATGAAACGCGGAAGCAGTTCGGTCCAGTTTTCCAGAATCCATTTCGCGCGTCGGCTTCCGGTCAACTCCAGATGACGGGTAACCAAATCTTTCACGACCAGCGCGTCCAGCGTTTCGGACACGGGCTCAAGATCGACCGAGCCCAGATTGCATCGTTCCTCTGTAAAATTCCGGCGCTCGTCAAAGACGTACGCGATGCCGCCACTCATGCCGGCGGCGAAATTCCTTCCGCACGATCCCAGCACCAGCACCATTCCCTTCGTCATGTACTCGCAGCCATGATCGCCAACGCCCTCCACCACGGCAGTCGCTCCAGAATTACGAACCGCAAATCGTTCTCCGGCAACTCCGTTAAAAAAAGCTTCCCCGCTGGTTGCGCCATAGAGCGCAACGTTTCCGATCAGGATATTTTCTTCGGCGGCGAAACCAGAAGCACGCGGCGGATACACAACCAGCCGTCCACCCGACAAACCCTTGCCGACATAGTCGTTGGCCTCACCTTCCAGCGTAAGTGTGACCCCATTCGCCAGGAAGGCACCCAGGCTTTGGCCCGCCGATCCAGTCAAACGAATCCGGATGGTGTCGTCAGGTAGTCCTGCGGAACCATACTTGCGCGCAATCTCCCCGCTCAGCATCGTGCCTACCGTGCGATGCACGTTGCGCACTGGCAAATCGATCTCGGCAGGAACGAGCGTATCGATGGCGGCGCGCGAGGCGGCAATTATCTTGTGGTCGAGAGCCTCTTGCAGCCCGTGGTCCTGCGCCTGCACGCACCGCCGGGCCACGCGCGACGGCAGCGGCGGACTGTAGAGAATCGTCGAAAGATCGATACCCCGCGCCTTCCAATGATCGACGGCGGGTTCGACGTCGAGCATATCAACTCGGCCAACCATCTCATCGAATGTGCGGAAGCCCAACTCCGCCATGTACTGGCGAACTTGTTCCGCCAGGAAGAAAAAGAAATTGATGACGTGCTCAGGCTGTCCTTGAAACTGCTTGCGCAGCACGGGATCCTGCGTGGCGATGCCCACCGAGCAAGTGTTGAGATGGCACTTGCGCATCATCACGCAGCCCATGGCGACTAGCGGCGTGGTGGCAAAACCGAACTCTTCTGCTCCCAGCAATGCCGCAATCGTCACGTCTCGTCCAGTTTGCAACTTGCCGTCAGTTTGCACGCGGATTCGGCTGCGCAGGTCATTCAGCAAGAGCACTTGCTGCGTCTCCGCTAAACCCAACTCCCATGGAATGCCCGCGTGCTTGATGGAGCTCAGAGGTGAAGCTCCCGTCCCGCCACTATCTCCGCTGATCAGGACAACATCGGCGTGCGCCTTCGCGACCCCGGCGGCTACAGTACCCACACCCGTCTCAGCCACTAACTTGACCGCGATGCGGGCCTGCGGATTGACGTTCTTCAGGTCGTAGATCAGTTGCGCCAGATCTTCAATCGAATAAATGTCGTGGTGCGGCGGCGGCGAAATCAACCCAACGCCCGGGATCGAATGGCGTATGCGAGCAATTACGTCGTCGACTTTATGTCCCGGAAGTTGGCCGCCCTCACCGGGTTTCGCGCCTTGCGCCATCTTGATCTGCAGTTCGTCCGCATTGACCAGATAATTTGCGGTCACGCCGAAACGCGCCGAAGCCACTTGTTTGACCGCGCTGCGCCGCGAATCTCCGTTCGCATCCGGCTTGAACCGCTCTTCGTCTTCTCCACCCTCACCGGTGTTCGACTTGCCGCCAATCCGGTTCATGGCCACCGCGAGCGTCTCATGCGCTTCTTTGCTGATGGAGCCGAATGACATTGCGCCGGTGGTAAAGCGCTTCACAATCTCTTTGGCGGGCTCGACTTCTTCGAGCGGAACGGGCGTCTCGCTCTTCTTCAACTTCATCAAACCGCGAAGCGTGCACAGATTGGCGCTTCGCTTGTCGATGAGTTCGGTATATTCCTGAAATGTCTGGAAGCTTTCTTGCCGAACCGCCTGCTGCAGCTTGCTGATGGTCAGCGGATTCAACAGGTGATACTCCCCGTTCGTCCTCTGGTGGTAATTGCCACCAACGGCAAGCTCGGTTTCAAAGTCGGTGACCGGCCGCAGCGAATGCTGGTGATTGAGCTGCGATTCGCGCGCTAGAACATCGAGTCCCAAACCTTCCAGGCGCGAAGTTGTCCCGGCAAAATAGGTCTCCACCAATTCTTTGTTGAGTCCGATGGCTTCAAACACCTGCGCGCCTTGATAACTCTGCAAAGTCGAAATGCCCATCTTCGCGAAGGTCTTTAGTAAGCCCTTCTTCACTGATTTCATGAAATTATTGACCGCAAGCTCAGGGGTAATGCCATCCGCCAATTCGCCGCGCCAGGCAAGATTCTCCACCGTCTCCAGTGCCAGATAAGGATTGATCGCGCTGGCTCCGTATCCACTAAGCAGGGCGAAGTGCATTACTTCGCGCGGCTCTCCGGATTCCGTAATCAGCGCCACCTGCGTTCGGGTCTCTTCTCTTACCAGCAAGTTGTGCACCGCCGCAAGAGCCAGCAGGCTTGGGATCGGCGCGTAATCTTTGTCGACGCCGCGATCGGAAAGAATCAGCAGGCTATACCCTGCTTTCACGGACAACGACGCTCGCCGGCACAGCTCGTCGAGCGCCCGCTTCAGTCCCGCCTCGCCTTCGCTTGCCTGAAACAAAGCTGGGAGAGTGGTGGCCAGCAGGTCCCGAGTCGATACGCGGCGCAGCTTCTCCAGTTCGCGGTTCGTCAACAGGGGATGCTCCAGCTTCAACATGTGACAGTTTTCCGGCGCTTCGTCGAGAATGTTGCGCTCGCTGCCGATGTAGCTGATCAACGACATCACCATTTCTTCGCGAATGGGATCGATGGGAGGATTGGTGACCTGCGCAAACAGCTGTTTGAAGTAGTTGAACAGCGGCTGTGGCCGATCCGAGAGACATGCCAGCGGTGTGTCCGTTCCCATCGATCCAACCGCCTCCTCGCCAGCCGACGCCATGGGCGTCAGGATCATCTTTAGATCTTCGTCCGTATAACCGAAGGCGCGTTGGCGGCGCAGCAGAGTCTCAGGATTGGGAGGATGCGTGCGGGAAGGCTCGGGCAACTGATTGATCGAGATCTGGTTGTCCTTGAGCCATTCCGCATAGGGCTTCCGCGTTGCCAGGCTTTGCTTGATCTCCTTGTCGGAAACGATGCGGCCTTCGACGGTATCCACCAAAAACATTTTCCCAGGCTGCAAGCGGCCCTTACTTTTCACTTGCTGCGGAGCTACGTCGAGAACCCCGGCTTCCGAGGCCATGATCACAACATCATTGTGAGTAACTACATATCTTCCGGGACGCAGGCCGTTGCGATCGAGAGTGGCTCCGATCACTCGGCCGTCGGTGAACGCAACCGCAGCCGGGCCATCCCACGGCTCCATGAGGCAAGCGTGATACTCATAAAACGCCCGCTTCTCCGGCTTCATGTGCGGATTTCCGGCCCAGGCTTCCGGAATCAACATAGCGATAGCGTGGGGCAGGCTACGTCCGGCCTGCAGCAAAAGCTCGAGAGCATTGTCGAAGTTCGCGGAGTCGCTGCCCTCCGGCTCGATGATGGGAAACAGCTTCTTGAGATCGTTGCCGAAAAGTGGCGACGCCAGCAGCGACTGCCGTGCGTGCATCCAGTTCACGTTGCCGCGCAGCGTATTGATTTCGCCGTTATGCGCCACATACCGGTAGGGATGCGCGCGCTGCCAACTGGGAAACGTGTTCGTCGAAAACCGCTGATGGACCAGGCAGAGAGCGCTAACCACATCCGGGTCTGAAAGCTCGCGGTAGAAGTTGGAGAGTTGCGAAGCCAGCAGCAGCCCTTTGTAGACGACGGTTCGGCAGGAGAGCGAAGGGATATAAAACATCCCTGCGTCCTCAATCTCCGAAGTCCGCATTTCATTTTCCGCCAGCTTACGAACCACATATAACTTGCGCTCAAAGGCGTCTTCGTCAAGGCCCGGACGGCAGCCGATAAAAATCTGTTGCATGTAAGGCTGCGAAGCGCGCGCTACACGACCCGTCGCCGAAGCGTAGACCGGCATATCTCGCCAGCCCAAGACGGACAAACCTTCCTCCCGAACGATGCGCTCGAGCACGCCTTCGCACTGCAAGCGCGCGTGCTTTTCTACTGGCAGGAAGGTCATTCCAACGCCATAGGAGCCAGGCAGCGGCAACTCGAATCCCAATTTTGCGCATTCTCGCGCGTAGAATTTGTGCGGAATCTGAATCAGTACGCCGGCACCGTCGCCGGTTTCGGCATCGCAACCACAAGCGCCGCGGTGCGCCAGATTCAGCAGCACCTGGATCCCGTTACGAATAATGTCGTGGCTCTTTTCGCCGCGGATGCTGGCTACAAATCCGATTCCGCAGGCATCATGCTCTTGCGCAGGATCGTATAGACCCTGCGCGGGCGGAATCCCATTGATCCGACGTACCCGCGACATCGCGGCATCTCCCTGTAACTGTTTGCTTACGAATCGGTTGTTCCTGGATTCGAGCCAAGGGCTGCTGGCACAGCCCACACTCCACTCCAAGCCTACTCCGTCAATTCTGTGATAAGCCCTGGCTGCCGACAAGTACAATTCAGAATTTCGATGCAGAGCATAGGAATTTCCGGCGGTCGATCCCGCCGCAGATTGCACTCGGAGCCAGGGACCATTTCTTGCGCCTGCCACTCAACGTGCGATACCTTCAGACTAGTTCTGCTCCAATTTCCGATGGACCATCCTTGTTATAAGTGCCGGCATAGCGTCGAAGATGGTAAGCCCTTTTGCTCGCAATGCGGAGCACCACAGATTCGAGTTGCACTTTCCGAAGCCACGGGGGGACTTCCGCCTGCTGACGATCGCTCCATGCCAGCCTTGCTCCATGAGGCAGAGCCCCGGGCCGGCAATATTCCGACAACTACTCTTTCCCTAAGCCGGTCTCGCACCCTGAAACCGTGTGCTCTCGCTGCGGCAGTCGCGGTCTTGCTCATGCTTCTCGGTCTAAATCCGTTTGTTGCCTCGCTCGCCGCCGGATTTCTCGCCGTCGCGTTTTCTCGACGCTACGACTCCACGACGCTAATCCGAGCCGCGTCCGGAATGAGACTCGGTGCCATTAGCGGCATCCTTCTTTTCGGCGCCTCGGCCATTCTCGAGACCGCAGCCGTACTGCTCCTTCATAAAGGCGCGGAAATTCGAAATGCGATGCTGGACAAAATACAGCAGATGGCTGCGCGTTACCCTGGCGCGGAGGTCCAGCCCTTCCTGGACTTTGTGAAGTCTCCTGGTGGCCTTGAGATCGTGATGACGGCTTCCCTGATTTTCGGGTTTGTGGCCCTCATTCTTCTCGGTGGCCTTGGCGGAGCACTGGGTGCGGTCCTTCTGGGGCGGCGCAATCGACTCTAAACGCCGGCTCAGTCTCCGCACAATGGACCGATTGCGCGTCGGTTGGTCGCGGCGCCTTGGTCTTGCAAGGGCCGCATTCGCCGCGTATGATGCACCGTTTGCCTTCTTACGCCATGAACAAACCGGCACGCGGTTCGCTGCTCGGCATCGAGCACCTTGAGGATAAAGAAATCTTGGCCTTGCTGAAGCTGGCCCGCCGGATGAATCCGCTCAAGGCGCGACCGCTGTTACGCAACAAGCGCATCGTGCTGCTCTTCTACGAGGCGTCCACGCGCACTCGATCCTCTTTCGAAATCGCCGCCAAGTCGCTGGGGGCGATGACCACGCTGATCCAATCTTCGGGATCGAGCATCGAAAAGGGAGAGTCGCTACTCGACACCGGCTACACCTTGCGCGCGGTCGGCGCCGACGCCATCGTCATCCGCCATCCCGCCGCGGGCGCGCCACACCTGATGGCGAAGCATCTGGATATTCCCGTCATCAACGCCGGCGATGGCATGCATGAACACCCGTCCCAGGCGCTGCTCGACGCCTTCACCATTCTGAAATATAAGAAATCGTTGAAAGGCTTGCAGATTGCGATCATCGGCGATATCTACCACAGCCGCGTTACCCGCTCCAACTGCCATCTGCTAAGCCGGTTCGGCGCGAAGATCACTCTGTGTGGTCCGCCGGAGTTTGTCCCTGACGTGGCTGCGACGCTTTCTCCAGGCTTGCGCGTTACCCGTCACATGGAAGAAGCTCTGCGCGGAGCCGATGTGATCATGCTGTTGCGCCTGCAAAAAGAACGTCTCGCCGGCCAGAAGATTCGCTTGCAAGACTACGTTGCACGTTATCAAATGACGGCGGCACGGATGAAGCTGGCCAAGCGTGACGCCATTGTCATGCATCCCGGACCGATTATCCGCGGCCTTGAACTGACCGCGGAGGTGGCGGACAGTCCGCAATCCAAGATTATCGATGAGGTTCACAACGGAGTTCCCACGCGTATGGCAATTTTGGCGCGCGCGTTGGGAAAGGCGAAATGAGCCACGGATTTTCACGGATCAGCACGGATTTGAGAAGCGCAGATTGACCGATGGCAAACGATAAATCCAAGCCCGGGTCGCTCCTGATCAAAGGCGGTCATGTCATCGACGCTGCGGCGAAGATCAACGCGCCCATGGACGTTCTGCTGCGCGATGGGCGGGTCGCTGAGATTGCTCTGCCCAACAAGATTCGCGGCGGGGCTGACGAAAAGTTCGATGCGCGCGGCTTGATCGTTGCCCCCGGATTCATCGACCTGCACGTTCACCTTCGCGAGCCAGGACAGAACTACAAAGAAACGATTGCGACCGGCACAGCGGCCGCGGCGGCTGGAGGCTTCACCTCGGTTTGCACCATGCCGAACACCGCGCCCGTGGTCGACAATGCTGAGTGGGTCGCGTGGTTACGGCACCCCGAGCGCGGAGCGGTCGTGAACGTATTTCCCATCGCTGCCGCCACTCTCCACTCGCGCGGTGCTGCGCTCACCGACTTCGCCGCGCTCCAGCGCGCCGGAGCAGTAGCCGTTACCGATGACGGCAAGCCCATCCTCGACAACGAAATCATGCGCGCGGCGCTGCGGCTGGGCGCGGAACTGAATCTGCCGGTAGTGCAGCACGCCGAGGACACGCGTCTCACCGAAAACGCTTCCATGCACGAGGGCCCAACAAGCTTTCTTCTCGGCCTGCGTGGGATGTCGGCGGCAGCGGAAGCGAGCATCGTGGACCGCGACGTAGCTCTGGCGCAGCAGATACGCGAGGCACGCCTGCACATCGCGCATCTTTCCACCTCCGATGCACTCAAGTCCGTGCGCCGTGGCAAGCGGGCCAAGGCGCGCGTCACCTGCGAGGTGACGCCGCATCATTTCACCCTGCTCGACCGGGACGTGGGCGAGTACCACACGAATTTCAAAATGAACCCGCCCCTGCGTTCGGCCTCGGACCGGGAAGCCATACTGGTCGCGCTTGCGGACGGCACCGTGGACGCCATCGCTACTGACCACGCTCCTCACGCCACGCACGAAAAACAAGTCGAGTTCGAGCGTGCGGCGTTCGGCATCACAGGGCTTGAAACAGCGCTGGCCCTGGCCATCACAAAGCTGCACCGCGAACGCAAAATTCCGCTGGCGCGAATTGTTGAGCTTTTTTCTGCAGGACCGGCGCGCGTTCTTGGTCTGCGCGGCCGCGGATCGCTGACCCGAGGCAACTTCGCCAATGTCACCATCTTCGATCCCAAAAAGCGATGGACGTTTGAAGCCGCCAAGTCGCGGTCGCTGTCTCGCAATACTCCGTTTGATGGCTGGCAGCTCATCGGCAAGGTGGTAGCGACGATTGTGGGCGGGAAGGTCGTGTACCGGGCGGACTAATCAACTCAGGATCCCCATCCTTTTTCCCACCCGCCCCAGCACCTCCAGCGCCTGATCCAACTCGTCTCTCGTATGCGTAGCCGTCATGATGGTACGAATCCTGGCTTTGCCTTCTGGTACGGTCGGGAAGGCAATGCCCGTCCCGAGCACGCCTTCCTTGAACAACTCGCGGGAGAAGTCCATGGTGAGTTTGCCGTCGCCGATGATGATGGGCGTGATGGGAGTTTCGCTGGCCGGGGTAGCGCGGCCGCCGATGTCAAAGCCGAGAGTCCCCAGTTCTTTTTTCCAGAAGCGGGTGTTCTCCCAGAGTTTTTCCATGCGCTCAGGCTCGTTTTCAAGCACATCAAAGGCGGCGATACAGGTGGCCGCGACCGACGGCGGATGCGAAGTGGAAAACAAAAACGGCCGCGCCCGATGATAGAGAAAGTCAATCAGATCGCGCGTACCGCAAACGTATCCACCGAGTGCGCCGATGGCCTTCGACAACGTTCCCACTTGAATATCAACACGGCCGTGCACCTTGAAGTGGTCGATGGTGCCGCGCCCGTTGCGGCCAAGGACGCCTGAAGCGTGCGCGTCGTCGACCATCATGATGGCGCCGTATTTCTCCGCTATATCGCACAGCCCGGGCAACGGGCCGATGTCGCCGTCCATCGAGAAGACGCCGTCGCTGATCAGCAGCTTCTTGCCGGGTTCGTCTTTGACGCTGGCGAGTTGCTCCTCCGCGTGGGCGACATCTTTGTGGCGGAAGACCAGAATCTTCGCCTTCGACAACCGCGCGCCATCGATGATCGATGCATGATTCAGCGCATCGGAGATGATGAAATCGTCCTTGCCCAGCACCGCCGAAACCGTGCCCGCATTGGCCGCGAAGCCGGACTGAAAGACCACGCACGCCTCCACATTCTTGAAGCGCGCAATCTTTTCCTCCAGCTCCATGTGGATCTTCATGGTCCCGGCGATGGTGCGCACCGCGCCCGATCCGACGCCGTATTTACGCGTCGCCTCCAGCGCCGCCTCCCGCAGTTTGGGATGCGTGGTGAGCCCAAGATAATTATTCGACGCCAGATTGATGACTTTCTTTCCGTCGAAGGTGCAGACCGGCGCCTGCTCGTCCTCGAGCACACGCAGCTTGAAATACGTGCCCTTGGCCTTGAGTTCATTGAGCTGATCAGTGAGATAGGAGAGCGGGTTGGTGCGGGTTGAAGTAGTCATGGTTGTCTCAAATTTCTTTGCCACGGGTTCATGCGGATCGGCGCGGATTTTAAAGTGGCCTAAAACATAATCGGGTTCCCAGTCGCGAGGCTGGCCTCACACAGCAGTTTCATATTGGTGAAGAACTCTTTCTCGGAATCCGCCAGAATGTCGCTGGAGTGGAGCACGGTGCTCACTTCTTTTAATAGCTTCGCCGCTTCTTTGCTGGAGATCCAATCGCCGGTATGCGTGCCGTCGTATAGAACCTTTTCCAGCAGAATCGGAAACCGCGGTCCGGGGCTGCCCTGCAAGCCGCGCAGAAAACTGCGCAAATTTCCAACCTTTGTGATGTTGCCGAGAAAAACGGATAGCAGACAACCCTCGTGCTCACAGGACTCACCCATCCACTGGTCGTGAGCCTCCCACTCCTCCTCGGAAGGTTCGCCCGTCAATGTGGGCTCGCCCGACTCATCGAAGTCGAGACGGTCGGGCAACGGGTGTGGCTTGGCCTTGCCCTCCCGGATGCAGGTACAGCGCACGAATGCATCAAGGCTCATCGATTTACCTCCGGCCCAAATTGCCCGCCCGGTACACCCTCACCGCAGATCCTCGCGAGCCATGCCGCGCACCACTCTCATCGTATGCCGTTCGGATATATCAGGATCTTGCTGGCCTCGCCCGTCTTCAACCGCTCCATGGCTTTGGAAAAATCCTTCATCGGGATGCGGTCCGTGATCACCGGATGCAGGTCAAGTTTTCCCGCCTTGAGCAATGCTGTCATCTGATACCAGGTTTGATACATGCGGCGTCCGTTGATGCCCTGCACCGTAATGCCTTTAAAAATGATGTCTTCAGAAAAATTTAGCGAGACGGGCTTAGAGGTCAGTCCGAGAAGGGAGATCCTGCCGCCACGCCGCACAATGTCGAAGGCTGTACGGATCGAGTCGGGATGCCCCGCCATCTCAAGCACTACGTCCACGCCCAGTCCGCCCGTCTTCTCCATGACGATCGCCTTCACATCTTCCTTCGAAGGATCGAGAACATAGTCCGCCTTCATCTCGCGCGCAATTTTGCGCCGGTGCTCGTTCACTTCAATGGCAAACACGTTGGTCGCGCCGACGCCTCGAGCAACGGCAATCGCAAATAGCCCGATGGGTCCGCAGCCTGTAATCGCCACGGTCTTTGCGGCAATCTCACCCGCCAGCACGGTGTGAACGGCGTTCCCCAAAGGATCGAGAATCGAGGCGTATTCATGCGGAATGGCTGGATCAAGTTTCCAGATATTCGATTCGGGGATGACCACGTACTCCGCAAAAGCGCCGTTCGCATCCACACCGATGATTTTTACGTTCTGGCAGATGTGCGCCTCGCCGGTGCGGCACTGCAGGCACTTGCCGCAGGCCACGTGCATTTCAGCGGAAACAAAATCGCCCTTCTTCACGCTTGTCACTTCATCGCCAAAAGCGGCGACCTCACCGCAAAATTCGTGCCCTGGTATCAGCGGCGGGTGAATTCGGTTCTGCGCCCAGCGATCCCAGTTGTAGATGTGCAGGTCAGTGCCACAAATGGAGGCCATCTTCACCTTGACCAGCACTTCGGTTCGTCCAAAAGCGGGAATCTTTACTTCGCGAATTTCCGCGCCCGGTGCGGACTCCGGCTTGACCACCGCCAGCATTGTGGATGACATGCGATTCAGACCTCACTGCTATGGGAAAGGGCTTCCGTCGTTAGTTTCGGCTTGCCGAGCCTTTGAAGCAAACGAAAGATTGTAGCACCAAGCCGGAGACACTTTCTCTGAGGCTTTAGTTGTGCGGCTGACCCCTCGCTTAACTGCTGGGCTTGTAGGTTTTGGGAGGCGCCACCTTATAATCCTCCGACTTGCCGCGCGGGATGCTGAGAGTCTTCCAGTCGTCCGAGCGCAAATGCTTGGCCAGAAATATGATCTGCCCGATATGGCCACTGTAGTGCGCAATTTGCCGATTAACGGCTTGGAGAACCGTATGCGGCTCGCCGCGAATGGTGACGGTGCGCATCACGTCTTCAGGTTTGAGCGCGTCGAGAGTGCGAAAAACCTGCGCCCATCCCTCTTCCCACCATCGCAAAACATCGGCACGGCTGGTGGAGTTCAGTTCGAATTCCCGATCACGAAAACGGTCGGGCTTCTCGCCATCTGTGATGAGGAAATCAATAAAGCGCGAACGCATATTCCCCGCCAGATGCTTGATGAGGATCGCTACAGAATTCGACTCGGGATCCAGAGTGACAAATAGTTCTTCGTCCTTAAGTTGAGCGATGGCGCGGTCGGCCAGGCGCTTCTGGCCGCGCATTTGGCGCCGCGCTTCCTCCAGATAGTGAGCGGCAAGATCAGTCATGAAATTACGTACCTCTTTCGGAGAGCCGTCGAGACGACCGTTCGCTACTACTAACGATCTTAGGTCTCATGAAGCCGTATGACAAATTGCGGATCTCCGTCGACGTCCGGTGGGACTTGAGGCCAGTTGATTTGAACTCCCCGGCTTCCCGCTCGTATACTTACAGCCCGCGATGAAGGTGGTTGTCATAATTCCGGCTGCGGGTCTGGGAACCCGCATGGCTCCTGTTTCGGCTGCTGGCAAAGGCAAGCCTAAGAAAACGCCGCCTTCGAAGCAGTTTACCGAGCTGGCCGGAACTCCAATCCTCATCCACACGCTGCACAAGTTTGCTGAAGTCGACGCGGTAAGCGAGATATGGGTTGCCTTACGGGAAAACGAGATTGCGGGTTTTCGGGCGCGTCTGGACCGCGAAACCGGTCTCCACTATAAAAAAATCGAATTAGTCATTGGCGGAGAACACCGTCAGCAGTCGGTGGAGAACGCGCTGAAAGCAATCGCAGCAGCCTCGGACGATATTGTTCTAGTGCACGATGCAGTTCGCCCGCTTGTGACCAGCGAAATCATTCAGGAAGTGATTGAGGCGGCGGAGAGATATGGAGCAGCGATTGCCGCGCTTCCCGCCGTCGACACTGTGAAGCAGGTCGAGCGAACTGCCGAGGGAGCGCTGATCAAGGCGACCATTCCCCGCGCCGGTATCGTGATGGCACAGACGCCGCAAGGTTTTCGTTACGGGGTGATCAAGAAGGCATTCGATGAGGCTGCGGCCGACGGTTTCATGGGGACTGACGAGGCTTCGCTGGTGGAGCGATCGGGGCACGACGTTGCCGTCGTGATGGGTTCGCCGCGAAATATTAAGATCACGGCTCCAGCGGATATGGAATTAGCTGAGTTCTACCTGAAGGCTACTCATTGACTCCCATGCCGCAATCTAAAAACCGACGAGCTATCAAGCCTGCGACTCGGATCGGCTACGGTTTTGACTCCCACGAGTTTCGCGCAGGACTTCCGCTGAAGATTGGTGGCATCTCTCTGGCCCACGACAAGGGGTTAGGTGGGCACTCCGATGGCGATGTGCTTCTGCACGCCATCACCGACGCGTTCCTTGGGGCGATGGCTGCGCCTGACATCGGAACTTTGTTTCCGCCATCTGACGCGAGGTGGAAGGGTGCAAACTCGGTCGTCTTCCTGGGCGAAGCCGTGAAACGTGTCCGCGATGCGGGATATGCACTGGCGAATATCGACTGCAGTCTAATTCTCGCCACGCCAAAGATTGGGCCTTACGCGGCGGCGATTCGAGCGCACCTGGCGCTGTTGTTGGACATTCCGCCCGATTGCGTCGGGCTGAAGGCGAAGACTCCCGAGGGACTCAATCTGGAAAATACCGCCGTCGCCCACGTCGTGGTGTTGCTGGAGGCTCGGCGTAAACCTCAGAAGCCACGCAAGAAGAAATAGGCTTTCAACTCACACCATCAACTCACGCTTCAGTTCCCTTCGCCGCGCTTCCGCTGCTTTCACCAGCGCCTGAAAAATTGCACGGGAGTGTCTATCTTCCTCCACGGAGCGTTCGGGGTGCCACTGCACCGCGAGCACGAAGTGATCGGGAGCGGTGCCTTCCAACGCTTCGATGATGCCGTCCTCGCAACATCGCGCGGCAATGCGAAGCCCATCGCCCACTTTATCCGCCGACTGGTGATGCGACGAGTTCACGGGAATCACGAGCTTCCTTGCCTCCGGCATGAGGACTCCCGCGAGTTTCGAATTTTGGGCAACTTCAACTTGATGCGCGACTGCGACTTTCCCTCCAGCCCCGTGATTCACGCGCGTGCGCATTTCTTCCGGCAGAAAATCAGGAATATGCTGGATCAGCGATCCAGCGCGGTACACGTTCAGGCTCTGCAGGCCATAGCAGATGCCGAGAACCGGCTTGCGCAAGCTGTAGGCATCCTGCAGCAGAAGATCGTCAAGGGCATCGCGGCGGGCGTCGGCAGCCGCAGTTTGCGGAGAGCGGGTTGCGCCAAACTTGGCGGGGTCGACATCGGCGTTGCTACCAGGCAAGAGCACGCCATCGCACTGCTCAACCACCTTCATCACTTCCGCCGGCGCCCGGTCCAGCGGAATCCGGACGGGTTCGCCTCCCGCGAGCTTCACAGCCCGTTCGTATTGAGGAATTGCCTTCTCCGCATATTTGCGATTGCCGGAATGAGGCATGGGAATGGCGATGCGAGGTTGCGGGTTGGCCGACACCGAGCTGACCCTCTCGATGGCCGCCAGCGCCTTGCTTTGGCGGTAGTGGCGGATCTCCATAACGAGCGCCAGAACAAAGATGATGCTCCCCGCCATCACCGCAAAGGGCAGAGCAATGTGGCGATAAGCCAAAGTCATGTCGGCGTGGACGCCGCGCACCGCGGCTACGATCACGGTCCCAACGATTCCAAGAAACAAGCTGACCGCGAACGAAATTAGAGTGCAGATGAAGGTCACCAGTACAACGCGCACCGGAATCGTATACCAGCGAGGCGGGCGGCCATGGCTGTTCGGCAGCATACGTCTAACCTACACCATTCGAGGCGGCATCATCGAGTTCTGCGTTCCGAAGCCGCAAACCTGATATCGTAAATCCGTTTGCCTTCAGGTTCCATCTCCGGAGAATTACCATGCGATGCTTTCGCACGATTTCAACCACGGTCCGAATTGCTTGTTTCATATTCTTATTTTTCAGCATGGCCCATGCTCAGACCAGCGAGAAGCCCGACCTCAACAAGCAGCCGACGCTTTATGTGGTTGGTTACGCTCACCTCGATACGGAATGGCGATGGGAATATCCGCAGGTAATCGACGAATATCTTCGCAAGACAATGGAGGAGAATTTCAAGCTGTTCGATAAATATCCGCACTACATTTTCAATTTCAGCGGGGCCAACCGCTATCGTTTCATGAAGGAATATTTTCCCGCTGATTTTGCCAGGCTCAAGAAGTATGTGGAGGAAGGAAGATGGTTTCCTGCAGGCTCCTCCATGGAAGAGGGCGACGTGAATACGCCTAGCGCTGAGACCATTATCCGGCAAGTACTGTACGGCAATAACTGGTTTCGCAAAGAACTTGGCCGCGCCAGCGCCGAATACATGCTCCCGGACTGTTTCGGATTCCCGGCCTCGCTACCAACGATTCTGGCGCACACCGGAGTGAAGGGATTCTCGACGCAGAAACTGGTGTGGGGATCGTCTGCGCCCGGCGGAGGGCCAGAGTCCCTCGAAAAAACCCCCGAAGGCACGCCTTTCAACGTGGGGGTGTGGGTGGGTCCGGATGGTGAGACCGTACTCGCAGGACTGAATCCGGGTGATTACAGCGGCGGGATTTATACCGACCTGAGCGAACCCTTGCGACGGTTGCCCGCAAACAACGAGCTTGAGGACCTCAATAAAAAGTTGCAGCCCCTACAGCAAGGGATAGACCATGCCGAAAACAGCGGACCAACCTTGGAGCCGAAGCAGATTGAGGAATATCTTGACTTGCAAAACCGGCAGAAAGCGTTCGCGAAAATCGAGCAGGATCGAGAACTCAACCGTCATCAGGGCGATTGGGCGGCGCGGGTTGAGTTGAACGGCAAAGTCAGCGGACTGCTCACGGATTATCACTATTACGGAACGGGCGACATCGGCGGAACCCCCGATGAAGAGTCGGTAAAGCGGCTCGAAGCCATCGTGACGAAGGGCACGGCAAGTTTTCCACTCATCGCAGGCCGCCTTTTCTCTGAGCTCTCACATGCACAGGGGCCGGCGGTGAAAGTTGGCGACGGCCCGGTGCATGTGATTTCCGCGAACGCTGAGCAGATGTTTCTCGATATCACGCCTGCCGAAACTGCCGGACTTCCGCGCTACACCGGCGAAATGGAGTTGACCAACCATTCCGCCGGATCGCTGACCTCGCAGGCTTATCAAAAGCGCTGGCTGCGAAACGAAGAGTTGCTTGCGGACGCCGCCGAGAAGGCTTCGATCGCTGCGGAATGGCTGGGCGCTCGGCCTTATCCATTGCAGCGCTTGAACGATGCGTGGACGCTGGTGATGGGCGGGCAGTTCCACGACATCGCCGCCGGAACCGCGACGCCCAAGGCTTACGAGTTTGCCTGGAACGATGATGTGATCGCGATGAACCAGTTTGCCGGCGTTCTCACCAATGCGACCGAAGGCGTTTCCGCGGCGCTGGACACTGAGACGAACGGAGTGCCCATCGTTGTCTTCAATCCGCTGAACATTGAGCGCGAAGACTTAGTAGAGGCGAACGTGAATTTTTCCGGCGACGTGCCTCAGTCAGTCCGCGTCACCGGGCCAGATGGAAAACAGGTTCCTGCGCAGATCTCGAATGGGAAAGTGATTTTCCTCGCCAAAGCGCCTTCTGTCGGCTATGCGGTTTACGATGTGCAACCCGGCACGAGTGCCAATGATTCTGCAGCGCTGAAAGTCTCGGAAGATTCTCTTGAGAATCAGTACTACCGCGTCAAACTGAATGCCGATGGTGACGTGATGAGTATCTTCGACAAGTCCATTGGCAGAGAACTGCTATCTGCCCCTGCACGCCTCGCAATCTCCTACGACAACCCCGAGCACTGGCCCGCCTGGAATATGGACTGGGATCAGCAGCAGGCCGCGCCGCGAGCCTACGTGGGCGGTCCGGCGAAGATTCGAGTCGTAGAGAATGGTCCGGCACGCCTGGCCGTTGAGGTTTCGCGGGAGACCGCAGGCTCCAGCTTCATCCAAACCATCCGCCTCTCGGCAGGTAAGGCGGGAAAGCGTGTGGAATTCGCGAACGTGATCGACTGGAACACGAAAGAGTCAAACCTGAAAGCTACTTTTCCGCTGACGGCTTCCAATGAGATGGCCACATACAACTGGGACATTGGTACGATCGAGCGGCCGACAGCCCAGCCAAAGAAGTTCGAAGTACCGTCGCACCAATGGATCGATCTCACCGACGCGAGCGGCGAATTCGGCGCGACCATCCTTACCGACTGCAAGAATGGATCGGACAAGCCGAACGACAACACGATTCGCTTGACGCTAATCCGCACGCCCGGAACGCGCGGCGGTTATGCGGACCAGGGGACGCAGGATATTGGGCATCACGAATTCGTGTATGGGATTGCGGGACACGCCGCCGATTGGCGCCACGCGGAGACGGACTGGCAAGGGCAGCGACTGAATGAGCCGCTGATCGCATTCCAGACTTCGAATCATGCGGGCACATTGGGCCGTGAGTTTTCTCTGCTGAAGGTCAGCAGCCCTCGGATTCGCGTATTGGCGCTGAAGGAAGCGGAACTGAGCGACGAGGTGATCGCCCGGATGGTTGAACTCGATGGGAAAACGCAGCCCGACGTGCGCGTGACATTCGATACGCCGATCACCGCGGCGCGGGAAGTGAATGGCCAGGAGCAGCCCCTGGGAGCGGCAACGGTGAGCGACGGTGCTTTGGTGACTTCGTTCTCCGCGTATCAGCCGCGCACGTTTGCCCTCAGGCTGGCCCGGCCCGCGAGGAAGAAGGAAGCGATACGTTCGGCGACGGTGCCGCTGAACTACGATCTGGCGACCGCCAGCAATGACGGTACGAAGTCACAAGGTGGATTCGATGGCAAGGGCAATGCTTTGCCGGCGGAGATGCTGCCTGCGCAGATAACATTCAATGACGTGCAATTCCAACTTCCTCCGGCGAGAACGGGTGCGCCAAATGCAGTGGCCGCGAAGGGGCAGAAGATTGATCTGCCAGCGGGCCACTATAACCGGTTGTATGTGCTGGCCGCCTCAGCAGACGGCGATCAGCAGGCGACGTTCAAAGTCGGCAACACCAAAGCCGAGTTGATGATTGAGGACTGGGGCGGCTTCATTGGCCAATGGGACGATCGCCAGTGGACGTCCAAAGATACTTCGCATGACGATTATGGCGAGATGATTGGCATCAAACCCGGATTCATCAAGCGCGCCGACCTGGCATGGTATTGCTCGCATCATCACAATGCCGCGGGTGAGAATGTGCCTTACCGCTATTCCTACTTGTTCGCATATGCGATCGACCTACCGGTTGACGCAAGAATCGTCAGACTTCCCAATAACAATAAAATTCGTATTCTGGCCATGTCGGTCGCGGACGAGAGTCCGGAGGCGAGGCCAGTGCGGCCTCTCTATGATGTGCTTCCTGTGGCGCAACGGTGATCAGCTTGCGCGGGGGGAGGCAGCTTTCCGGCTCGGCTCTGGAATCGGCTCAATTCGTCCAAGCAAAAAGATGTAGCCGACTATTCCGAGCAATAGGATTACAGTTGCGGTCACGAAGGCTGCGGCGAACGAGTGCGACGCGGAGACGATGTAGCCGGTGACGATAGGTGCGGAGATCGCCGCAATCTGGCCGCAAAGATTCACTGCACCCGCCAACGTTCCGACGCTTTCCCGTGGCGAGATGAGAGACGGGACGGTCCACGCGACGGGCGCCGCCGCGGCCAATCCTCCCAAGGCCAGGCTGATCCATATTAGTGCAGCCGTAGCCGTGTGAGCCTTCGCCGCACCGAAGATTGCGAGACCAAAAGCCATCCCCATGACCAGAACGGTTTGACGAACGTAGTTCGCATCGTAGCCGCGCTCGATCAAGCCGTCCACCAGCCATCCGCCAACCACAATGTCTGTGACCGTAGCGAACAGCCACGGCACGCTCGTGTAGAAAACAGAGTGGAACAAATCGACGTGAAGCGAAACGGAAAGATAACTCGGGAGCCAGGTGAGCAATAGAAAGAAAGTGTAGTTGTAGGCGCCCCATCCCAGCGCAAGTCCGTAAACCTTTCGCTGTTGCAAAAGGTAGCCCAGAGAGCTGCCGCTTCGTATTCTTGCCGCGTCTTCTGGTTGTGCTCCGCCCTGCAGAATGAAATCGCGCTCCTGCAATGACAGTTTCGAGTCTTCGCTGGGATTGCGATAGATCCAGTAGAACAGCACGAAATAAATAAAACTGACGAAACCCGTGGCCGCAAAGCTCCAGCGCCATCCAAAATATATAAGCAGCAAGCCAATGAGCGGAACGCCGATGGCGGTCGATAATTTCGCCGCCGCATCCGTGATTGCCGTCGCCAGCCCTCTTTCCTGGCGCGTAAACCAGTATCCCAACGCTTTCGCGTTCGCCGGGAAAGTGGGCGATTCGCTCACGCCCAAAAGCAGGCGCGCTCCAAAGAACCAGCCAAGGCCCGGCGCTATGGCTGCGGCAAATGACGACAGGCTCCACAAGAGTGCGCTGATCCTCCCCACCCGGCGCACTCCCAACCAGTCGAGCAACACTCCCGCCGGCATCTGCATTACGGCATACGTCCAGCTGAAAGCACTCGAGAGATATCCAAATGCAACCAGCGATAATCCGAACGAATCGTGAAGCGCGTCGCGTGACACCGACAAGTTGATCCGGTCGAAAAAGTTGACCAGCACACCGAACGCCAGCAGGAAGGCGATTCTCCATCTTCTGTGGGGTATACCGGAAGCGCGAGATCCAAGAGCATCAGACGCTGACATGGGCGAGGGCGTCCGCCGTCCTGCGGAATTATTCATAAGCAGGTGAACCCCGAGTGCTCAACGCTGTTAGAAAACCAACAGCTCAACCCACATTTCAGTCAGCCAATTCCGGAATCGCATATTTCAATCCCCGAATCACGCCACGCAGCTCGGCAAGCCCTTTTAACCTGCCCACCAGTGAGTAGCCGGGATTTACTTTCTTCCCAATGTCGTCGGCCAGTAGATGTCCGTGGTCGGGCCGCATGGGAATTTCGCTGTCCAGCCGTCCGGCCCTCCGCCTGCACGCCTCTTCTTCCAGCACAGCACGGATCACGCCAACCATATCGGAGCTGCCGCTCAAGTGCTCGGCTTCGTGAAAAGACCCATCGGATTCTCTCGTCACCTGGCGAAGGTGCACAAAATGAATGCGGGCGCCGAACTCACGAGCCATTGCTACTAGGTCATTATCAGCCCGCGCTCCGAACGAACCGACACAAAACGTTAACCCATTGGCGAATCTATCGCAGCCGGTAAAGATCGCGCGCACATCTTCCGCCGTCGAGACCACGCGAGGCAAACCAAACAGCGACCACGGTGGATCGTCGGGATGGATAGCGAGACGAACCCCGTTCTCCTGCGCCACAGGAACGACCTCCCGCAGGAATGCAATGAGATTGCTGCGCAAATCGGCAGCTGTCACGCCCTCGTATTCCGCAATCAAAGTGCGTATCGTCTCGCGATTGTAAGAGGCCTCGGCTCCCGGCAATCCGGCAATGATCGTCCGCTCCAGATCCTCTCGGTGTGCCTCCGATATGGAATTAAAGCGGACCCGCGCCGCGCGCGCGCGATCTTCGGAATGGTCCCCCTCGGCGTTCTTGCGCTGGAGAATGAACAGATCGTAGGCCGCGAAATCCACCGCATCAAAGCACAGAGCGTACCCGCTAGTGGGCAGGCGCCAGCGCAAGTCTGTTCTCGTCCAATCAACCACGGGCATGAAGTTGTAGCAGATTACTGGTACGCCCGCCTTCGCGACCGCAGCCACAGAGTCTTTCCACGCATCGATAAAATGCTGGTAGGGCCCGGATCGAAGCTTGATCGAATTATGGACCGGAATACTTTCCACCACCGACCACGTGAAGCCCGCAGCGAGAATCTCATCTCGATGTTTCAAAACTTCGTGCAAGGGCCACGCTTCTCCACGGTAAAGACGATGCAAGGCGGAAACAATCCCCGTGGCCCCAGCTTGCTTGATGTGATCGAGAGGAATCGGATCGTCGGGACCAAACCATCGCCAGGTTTCTTTCATGGCTTGATGTTATTCCCTCTCCACCGCGAAGATTTCTAACGCGCGATGCGTGCCGAGGCTCCGCGCATCACCGACTGAACTTCGGAAAGTGTCGCCATGCTGGTGTCTCCCGGCGTGGTCATGGCCAGCGCACCGTGCGCAACCCCGCACTGGACAGCCCATTCGGCTCCTTGGTCTGCAAGAAAACCGTAGATCACGCCCGAAGCGAAGGAATCGCCGCCGCCAACGCGATCCAAAATTTCAATCGGCCGCTGTGGGACATGGATGGCTTTGCTTTCATAGAGCGCGAGCGCGCCCCAGTCGTTTTCAGTTGCGGTGTGTGCGGTACGCAGAGTGGTCGCAATCAGCTTGAGGTTCGGGTAAAGGTCGGCGACCCTGCGCATCATCGATTCATAGTGCGAAATCTCGAGGTGACTGAAATCGTCGCTTACGCCTTCGATTGGAACCCCGAGTGCGGCCGAGAAATCCTCTTCATTGCCGAACAGGACGTCCACCGTCGATACCAACTCACGATTCACTTCCTGCGCCTTCGCCTTGCCGCCAATGCCTTTCCATAGCGATTCGCGATAATTGAGATCGTAAGAGACCACGCTGCTCGAAGCCCGCGCGGCGTCGATGGCAGCCCTAGCAACTGAACCCGACGATGCCGAGAGCGCCGCGAAAATTCCACCCGTGTGCAGCCAGCGGGAACCGCTGGCCGCAAAAATATGCTGCCAATCGAAGTCGCCAGGCTGGCTGTTGGCGATCGCCGTGTTGCCGCGGTCCGAGCAACCCACCGCCGCGCGCACACCGAAGCCGCGCTCTGTGAAGTTCAACCCGTTGCGCACCGTTCTGCCGATGCCATCGTAAGGCTCCCAGCGAATGAGCGACGTATCGACTCCTCCCTGAAGAATCAAATCCTCGAGCAGTTTCCCAATCGAATTTCTTGCAAATGCAGTTATGACGGCGGTTCGCATGCCGAAGCACCTTCGCAGTCCGCGAGCTACGTTGTATTCTCCGCCGCCCTCCCAGGCGCGGAAGTTTCGAGCCGTATGAATGCGCTCCTCGCCGGGATCAAGGCGCAGCATGACTTCGCCGAGACTCACGCAGTCCCATCTGCAGGTCTCAGGCTCCTTCAATGTGATCGGGATCATGCCAGCATTCTAGCCGCTTTCCCGGCACGTCATTCAATTTCCATGACCGCGTCTCGCCAGGTGGAAGTGGGTTCACTGACCGCGGGAAATATCACGCGTATAATCGCGGCGGAAAGGCTCATTCGAACTCTATGGCAATCGCGAAGATCGAAGTTTTAAGAAAGATTATGGCCTCCGGACTGGTGGCCGTCATCCGGGCCGAGAATCCTGAACAGGCCGCTCATATCGCCGATGCCTGCGCTCTGGGCGGCGTCGCGGCTCTCGAGATCACGTTCACAGTGCCCGCAGCTTCCGGAGTTATCGAGCATCTTGCCAAGAAATGTTCCCACGATATTTTGCTCGGAGCCGGGACGGTTCTCGATCCCGAAACCGCGCGCATCGCCATTCTCGCCGGAGCACAATTTGTGGTGAGCCCGGCGCTTAACCCTGAGACCGCGCGACTCTGCAATCGTTATCAAGTACCTTACATGCCTGGCGCCGCAACCATCCGCGAGGTGATCGAAGCTATGGAGTGCGGCGCAGAAATCGTGAAAGTTTTTCCTGGCGAAATTCTCGGCCCGGCATTCGTCAAAGCGGTGAAAGGGCCGCTCCCGCAGGCACACCTTATGCCGACCGGTGGCGTCAGCCTGGAGAATGTAGCGCAATGGATCGATGCCGGTTCCGTCGCCATTGGAGTGGGCGGCAATCTCACCGCAGGCGCAAAGACTGGCGATTACGCCTCCATTACCAAGCTCGCCCGCCAGTTCGTCGAGAAAATCAAAGAAGCGCGCGGCTAAGCTGCAGCCAGATATACATAGCGCAGAATAAAAAGAATCGTCAGGATCCACACGAGCGCATTAATTTCACGAAGCCTTCCGGCAGCAATTTTGACGACCGTATACGAGATCAAGCCAAGGCTGAGTCCGGTGGCGATGCTGAATGTGAGCGGCGTGGCCAGCATGGTGATGAATGCCGGCACGGCTTCGCTGAAGTCCTGCCATGCAATTTGCGCAATCGATTGCGTCATCAGCACACCAACCAGAATCAGGGCAGGGGCGGTTGCGTAGGCTGGAATCGCCGTAGCCAGCGGCGAACAGAACATCGCCAACAAGAAAAGAGCGGCAACCGCTACATTGCTTAAACCGGTACGGGCCCCGGCCGCAACTCCTGCGGCGCTCTCAATGTAACTGGTCACAGTAGAGGTTCCCGTCAAGGAACCAAACACAGTTCCTACGGCGTCCGCCACCAGTACGCGCCCCACCCGTGGAATCTTGCCATCTTTGACGAAGCCCCCTTGTTCGCACACTCCCACCAGAGTGCCGACGTTATCAAAGAGATCTACAAACAAGAATGCGAACAGAATTTCAAGTAAGCCCAAGTGGGTGGCGCCGCGAAAATCAAGCTGCAAAAAAGTGGATGAAGGGTTGGGCATGGAAAACATTGCTGTGGGCCATTGCGCAATCCCGCGAAGAACTCCCAGGAGCGCCGTCCCAAAAATACCCACCAGGATTGCGCCGTGCAGCCTCCGCGACATCAGGATCAGCGTCAGAACAAGTCCAAAACATGCGGTCTGCACTTCTTTGTCGGCGAAGCTGCCCAGGCCTACGTAGGTAGCCGCATTGGCTACCACAAGCTTTGCGTTGCGCAATCCCACAAACGCAATAAACATTCCAATGCCCGCCGCAGTTGAATGCTTCAGGCAATCGGGCATGCCGTTGACGATCTGCTCGCGAACCCGCGTCACGGTGAGCACGAGGAAGAGAACGCCTGAACAAAAGACCACCGCCAACGCCGTCCGCCAGGGAACGTGCATACTGAGGCAAACCGAGTAGGTGAAGTAAGCGTTCAGAGACATTCCCGGCGCCAGCGCGATCGGATAGTTCGCGTAAAGTCCCATCACCAAAGTGGCCACCGCGGCTGAGGCGCACGTCGCAAAAACCACGCCCTCGGGCGGCATTCCTGCCTGCGCGAGAATCTGCGGGTTCACAACGATGATGTAGGCCATGGTGACAAAAGTCGTGAGGCCACCCAGCATCTCCTGCTTCACGGAAGTCTGATTCTCGGTAAGTCTGAAGTAGCGATCGATCAATCTTTCCCCCTGTGAGAGATCGGCGGGTGTTTGAACCGACTCAATACGCGATCTTGTTGATTTTGTTTTCCCACGCACGAAACGCCGCCAGTGCCTCTTTGCGCATCATTTGAATCATTGGTATTTTCCGTTGCGAATGGGGCTGTGCGATCTCGCGGTAGATCAACGAGTCGTCGAATCCAATCCTGGAAGCATCGGCATCGACATTGGCAAAGTAGATGCGAGAGAGGCGAGCCCAATAGATTGCGCCCAGGCACATGGGACATGGCTCGCAGGAGGTATAGATTTCGCAGCCTTCCAGATCGAAACACCGGAGCTTCTGGCAGGCATTGCGAATGGCACAGACTTCGGCATGCGCCGTCGGATCGTTGGTGGAAGTAACCTGATTCGCGCCTTCGGCAATAATGGCGCCGTCTTTCACCACCACCGCGCCGAAGGGGCCGCCGCGTCCGGAATGGACGTTGTCGATCGACAGCTGAATCGCGCGGGCCATGAAAGGATTGTCCATGTGTTCGCTCATCCTGCGTGATCGCTTGCGGTGCGCCGGCGTCAGCAATCCCCGAACGCAAAATCAGTCGACATGGACTTTCGCAGCCGCTTCGCTGAGAAGCGAGTATATGCTGGGACTTGGATTTTCGTAAAATGCTGTTCGTGCGTAGCTCGCTTTGAGCCGCGTAGATGCAACTACCCCACAGGAGCTCAGATTTTGAGTTTGCAAGCCTTTCTCTCTCGTCGCGTAGTTGCCCCGGAAGGAATTCGCCCGGCGGCCATCCTGGTCGACGGCGAGAAGATTCAGGCGGTTGTTTCTCCCGATCAATTCGCGGCTGATGGATACGAAATCCATGACCTTGGCGAAGCTGCCATTCTTCCCGGACTGGTCGATTCCCACGTGCATATCAACGATCCAGGACGTGCCGAGTGGGAGGGGTTCGAAACCGCGACGCGAGCCGCGGCGGCGGGTGGCTATACACTTCTGGTCGACATGCCTCTGAATTGCCTTCCCGCGACCACGACAGTTGCTGCGCTGGAAGACAAGCGAGCCGCGGCGAAGGGCAAATGCCGCGTCGATTGGAGGGCCTGGGGAGGCCTGGTCGGTGATTCTCAAATCAACGACAAACAAAACGACATCGCATCTCTTGCGAGGGCCGGTGTGCCGGGATTCAAATGCTTTCTGATCAATCCCGGAATCGACGGTTTCACCATGGTTACGGAGCAGCAGCTGCGAGCCGCTCTGCCACATATTGCCAGAACTGGACTGCCGCTGCTGGTGCACGCGGAACTGCCTGGGCCGATTGATCGCGCAACCGAAGTGCTCGCCGAAGCCCGCTGGAATTGTTATTCGACCTATCTTCATTCGCGGCCCGACGAAGCGGAACTGGTTGCCATACGCATGATGCTGTCGCTGTGCCGCGAATACCGCTTTCGTTTGCACATCGTCCATCTCTCAACCAGCCGTGCGCTTCAGGAACTGCGCGCCGCGCGTGCCGAGGGACTTCCTGTAAGCGTGGAAACCTGCCCCCACTATCTGCATCTCACCGCTGAAACGATTGCGAACGGCGCGACGCTAGCCAAGTGTGCACCGCCGATTCGCAGCGGAGAGAATCGCGAGAGGCTGTGGGAAGGGCTGAAAGACGGAACAATTGACATGGTGGTCACCGATCACTCTCCGTGTCCTCCTGCAATGAAGCGGCTCGCCGAGGGTAATTTCCGTAATGCGTGGGGTGGTATCGCGAGTCTTTCGACTGCGCTGTCCCTGATGTGGACGGAAGCCAGCATGCGCGGATTTACGCTCTTCGATCTCGCAAGCTGGATGGCAGCAGCCCCGGCTCGGCTCGCCGGCTGCGATTCGCACAAGGGTCGAATTGCTCCCGGATATGATGCCGACTTTGCGGTTTTTCATCCGGATCGGGAATTTATCCTGACCGAAGAAAGACTGCACTATCGGCATCTGGTTTCACCGTATCTGGGAGAGACACTTCGTGGCGTGGTGCAGGCCACCTACCTGCGAGGCAAGGCTGTTTTCGCCGATGATGAGTTTCCCGGCGATGCTCGCGGGCGGGAACATCTCTCGGGCCCAAAGTTTCGATCCTGACCGGTAACACTTCAACTCCCTATCCGGCCCGGTCTGGCTTACACTATCCCATCCACGGGCGGAGCCGCCCGCTGGTTTACGAGATATGAACACCGACCACATCATCGGCAATTCCGTTCTCCGGAAAGAGGGACGCGACAAGGTAACCGGAAAGTCGCAGTACGTCGACGACATGGTTTTGCCGAACATGCTCTTCGGAGCAACGGTTCGCAGCCGGATTCCACGCGGCCGGATCAAGAACATTACATTCGGCCCCGGAATTTCCTGGGACGAGTTTGTGGTCGTGTCTGCGAAAGACATTCCTGGGACAAATTGCATTTCGTTGATTGGAGACGATCAACCGTGCCTTGCGAACGGCTTCGTCAATCATCCCGAAGAGCCCATTCTCCTGCTGGCTCATCCGGACCGTCATCTTCTGCCTCTGGCGGTTGAGGCGGTATCGATTGAATACGATCCCTTGCCAGCGATCTTCACGATTGAAGAAAGCGAACGCCGCGAGGAAATTGTGTGGGGTGAGGACAACATCTTCAAAACCTACTTGATCGAAAAAGGCGAGGTCGACGGCGTTTGGGAAAAAGCCGATTACATCGTGGAAGGGGAGTACACAACGGGAGCCCAGGAGCAGCTTTATATCGAGAATAACGGGATGATCGCCGCTTTCGACCCCGCTCAGGGAATCACGGTTTGGGGCTCGCTGCAGTGCCCTTATTACATTCACAAAGCATTAATGGCGCTTTGCAACCTACCGGCGGAAAAAGTTCGCGTCGTGCAAATGGAAACCGGTGGTGCTTTCGGCGGCAAGGAAGAATATCCCTCAATGATTGCCGCCCACGCCACGCTGCTGGCAATCAAATCCGGAAGGCCGGTGAAGATTATCTATGACCGCATGGAAGACATGGTTGCGACCACAAAGCGCCATCCATCGCGTACGCGCCACCGAACGGCCGTCAGTAAGGACGGCAAAATTCTCGGCGGAGAGATCGATTTCACCATCGACGGCGGTGCGTACGCAACTTTATCTTCCGTAGTTCTCTCCCGGGGGGCGATTCATGCCGGAGGGCCCTACTACTGGCCGAATGTTCGCATCCGCGCCAAGGCGGTCGCGACGAACGCGCCGCCGCACGGAGCATTCCGAGGCTTTGGAGCACCGCAAAGCCTGTTTGCGATGGAGCGGCACATGGATCGTATCGCGCAAAAAGTAGGGCTTTCTCCCGTCGAGATCCGTCGCCGTAATTTTCTGCAGCCCGGACAGACCACAACCACGGAACAAGTTGTGCGCGAACCAATCGATCTGAATAAGTTACTGGACCGCGCGCTGGAAGCTTCGAACTATCACGCCAAACGACAGCGGTTCGCAAAGGAGAATCAGCGCGGAAGCACTAAGAAGGGCATGGGCATCGCCACTTTCCTGCATGGCGCAGGATTCACCGGATCGGGCGAGCGTTACCTGAGTTCTGTGGTAGGCGTAGAGGGCTGCGCCGATGGCAGTGTTCTCGTGCTCGTTTCCAGCACGGAATTCGGACAGGGAACCAATACCGTTCTCAGCCAGATTGCTGCCGAAGCTCTCCGTCTGCCATACGAGAACGTCAGCATGGTCCAGCCCGACACTCTGCAAGTCCCGAACAGCGGCCCAACGGTTGCGTCGCGCACCGTCATGGTGGTTGGAAAGCTAGTGCAGTCAGCAGCCCTGGGAATCAAGCAGACTCTGATCTCGTCCAACCTTCTGGGCGAAACCTATACCACCGACGAGTTCCGTTCCGCGTGCCGGCGCTATGTTTCGAAGCATGGCCAATTCCGTTCCTGGTCGCGTTACGAGGCGCCCCCAGATATTTTCTGGGACGATCAGAAATATCGCGGAGAAGCCTACGCGGCCTTTGCCTGGGCGGTTTACGTTGCGGAAGTCGCAGTCGACTTGACGACCTATAGCGTTTCAGTGGACGATTTCGTCGCACTTCAGGAAGTCGGCAGAGTTCTGCATCCACTGCTCGCGAGAGGGCAAATTATCGGCGGCGTTGCCCAGGCGATCGGCTTCAGCCTTTATGAAAAAGTGGTCTGGCAAAACGGACGCATGCAAAACGGCCAGATGACAAACTACATCATGCCGACTTCAGCCGATCTGCCTCCGATTCGCGTGTTCTTCGAAGAGTTGGGAAATGTCTACGGCGCGTATGGCGCAAAAGGCATCGGCGAACTTCCCATGGATGGCCCGGCTCCGGCGATCCTCAATGCGGTCGAAGACGCGCTCGGAATTCGTTTCAATTCCATTCCTCTGCTTCCGGAAGATGTCATGGATGCGCTCGTGTCTTCTTCTCAACTAAGCGGCGCCAGCCCCACAGGCGGGAGCCGATGACCGATTCTCGCGGTAGCGGAGCCAAACCTGAAATTTCATTCGTGGTCAACGGTGAGCCGAAAACAGTGCGCGCCTGCCCGATGGAGCGGCTGCTAGACGTGTTGCGGCATCGGTTGCAGCTAACCGGTGCGAAAGAGGGTTGCGGGGAAGGCGAGTGCGGTTCGTGCGCCGTTCTGATGGACGGTATGCTTGTGAACAGTTGCCTCGTGCCACTTCTGCAGGCTCGAGGGTCCAGCATCGTCACGATCGAAGGACTTGCGCCAGAAGAGTCGCTTCACATATTGCAGCAAACTTTTCTGGAGTGCGGCGGTGCACAATGTGGAATCTGCACACCGGGAATGATTCTCGCCTCCACTCATTTATTGAGCCAAAAAAACAAACCCACAATCGAGGAAATCCGCGAGGGCCTTTCCGGCAATCTCTGCCGCTGTACTGGCTACGCTCAGATTGTCGAAGCCGTCGCCGAAGCGGCGCGCCGCAGGACGACCGCATGAGATCGAATCCCTCTGACTATGACATTGTCGCACCTGGCAACTTGAGCGCCGTGGTTTCGCTGCTGGCAAACGAACCCGGCGCCTGGCTTCCCATCGCCGGAGGCACAGACGTAATGGTGCAATATGCTGCCGGTAAACTTCCGGCACGCAAGCTGGTTAGCATTTGGAATCTTCCGGAGTTGCGTGGCATTGAAGTCGCGGCTGATGAGGTTCGGATCGGCGCCGGATGCACCTATTCCGATCTCCGCCGGCACGAAATAGTCGGACGCGAGTTTTCTCTTTTGTCGAGTGCGGCGCGTTGGACGGGTGGAATCGCGAATCAGAATCGAGGAACAATTGGCGGCAACATCGTGAACGCATCGCCGGCTGCGGACTCCTTGCCCGCTCTTCTGGTCTATGACGCGAACTTGATTCTGGTATCCGTGCGAGGCGAGCGGCGCGTGCCTTATTCACAATTTCACGTCGCCTACAAGAAGACGCTCCTGGCGCCCGATGAACTCATCCAGACCTTGTGTATGCCCCGACGATTCTCCGGATATTTCAGCCACGCCCGCAAGGTCGGAGCCCGGAATGCGCAGGCTATCTCCAAGGTATGTATCGCTGCATTGGGCCGCATGAAACATGGAGTGGTTGAAGACATTCGCATCGCTTTGGGAAGCGTGGCGCCGGTTCCACTTCGCCTGACGGCGACTGAGCAATCCTTGCGCGGCAAGGCCATCGATTCCGACCTGTTGCTGCTGGCGAAGAAAGCGGCAATGGCTGAGATCCAGCCGATCGACGATATTCGATCGACTGCCAGATATCGTGCAAACGTGGCGGGTAATCTTGTAGCTGAATTTCTAACTCGCTTAAGTTCGGCGTCCACCGAAAGTGACAACGGGAAAAACGTTTTGGCGCGATGGAATGATCTCCCGGGTGATCGAGCCATCAAAATGATCCTGCCCTGTTGCGGCTCGAACGCCTGGGCTCAAGGGATGGCGGCGAGAAGACCGCTTACAGATGAATCTGCCCTGCTGGCTGCATCGAACCAAACGTGGCACAATCTTGCAAGAACCGACTGGCTCGAAGCATTCCAAAGTCATCCCCGAATCGGCGAGTCGCGGGCTCACTTTTCGTCCACCGCGTCAGCGGCAGCCCAGTCTGTAGAATGGTCGGCGCAGGAGCAGCGGAAGGTCGGGGACGCAGAGGCCGCGTTGAAGATCGCTCTGGCAGATGCAAATCGTGAATACGAGCGGCGGTTTGGTCGCATCTTTATCGTATGCGCGACCGGTAAGTCTGCGGCCGAGATTCTTGGGATACTTCAGCGACGTCTCAACAACGATGCAGAGGCTGAACTTCACGAAGCGGCCGAGCAGCAACGGCAGATTACGGAGTTCCGCCTTAAGAAATGGCTTCAAGAATGAATCGTATCTCAACTCATATTCTTGACACGGTTCAGGGCAAACCCGCCAAGGATGTTGCCGTCCGCCTGGAGAAACAGGACGTGCAAGGAAATTGGCAACCGCTAGCCTCGGCTCGTGCCGATCAGGATGGCAGGTGCGCTCAGTTGCTGCCGGAAGGCGGGAATCTCGGTGCGGGAATCTACCGTTTGATTTTTGACGTCGCGAATTATTTTGCAGCGCAAAGCATCGACACCCTGTATCCCGTGGTTGAAGTTACCTTTCACGTTCGAGCTGGTGAATCGCATCTTCACATTCCGTTGCTCTTGAGTCCGAATGGATATACAACGTACCGGGGAAGCTGAGCCACGAGCATTTCTCTGTATGGAGCTGACCAATTGACTTCCTCAATCCGGGAATGGCTGAACCTGCTGGTGCGCTGGTTCCATGTTTTTGCCGCCATCATGTGGGTCGGCCAGACCTACTATTTCACCTGGCTGGATGGCCAATTTACCAAGCTGGCGAAGAACGCTACCGCAGACAGTACCAGTCCAGCGATATGGATGGTCCACAGCGGGGGCTTCTACACGGTCAACCGACAAAAATCCCTGAAAGTTGGACCCGAGCAAGTGCAATGGTTTCGCTGGGAGGCCCTGATGACCTGGCTGAGTGGGATGGTATTGCTCATTCTCGTGTACTATTCCAGCAGCGGACTCATTGACCCCGACGTTGCCAACATCTCTCAACCACGCGGCATAGCCACCGGACTGGCTGTATTGGTTGGAGGCTGGCTTATCTACGATCTGGCTGCGCGGTCGTCTCTGGGAAGCTCGACGATAGTCTTTGCTGTATTCTCCCTGCTGATGCTTGCCCTGCTCACCTGGGGATTGATGCACGTGCTCAGCGCGCGTGCGGCCTATATCCATGTCGGAGCGATGCTAGGGACAATTATGACCGCCAACGTTTGGCTCTGCATTCTCCCCTCCCAGCGCAAAATGCTTGCCGCGGCGGCTGCCGGAGAAACTTTCGATGCTTCACTTAGCGCGCAAGCCAAACTGCGCTCCAAACACAATACGTTTATGGCGGTTCCCGTTGTCTTTATCATGATCAGCAATCACTTTCCCGTCGCCACCTATGGGAACACGTACGCTTGGGAGATCCTCGTCTTTCTGGTTGTTCTTGGCTGGGTGGCGGCTAAGATTATCCGCGAAACGTAGGATCCGTCTTTCGTCGCTAGTAATCGAATGTCAACAACTGTTAGCACAACTCGCGCCCAGGCAGTCATCGAAAGATGCCTGAAACTGGCCTCTTTCACCGAAAACGCTGGCGGTATCTGCCGGACTTTTCTTTCGCCGCCGATGCGCGATTGTCACCAGGAGATTGCACAATGGATGAAGCCCCTCGGAGCCAGCGTCAGGATCGACGCTGCCGGAAATCTCCGGGGAGTCTATTCGGCGGCCCGGGCAAATGCTCCACGCTTGCTGATCGGATCGCACCTTGATTCGGTTCCCGACGCCGGTGCTTATGACGGCGTCCTCGGTATCGTGCTTGCCGTTGCCTTGCTGGAAGAACTGCACGGTCGAAAGCTTCCATTTCGCATCGAGGTGGTTGGATTCTCCGAGGAAGAAGGAGTACGCTTCGGCACTCCATTTATCGGCAGTCGTGCGTTGGTGGGCACACTCCATGAGCAGGTCTTGAGTGTTCAGGATGCGCAAGGAATATCCGTACGAAATGCGATCGAGAACTTTGGCTTGAACCCCGACGAGATTTCTCAAGCCAGGCTAGAAAGCGATATGCTGGGCTATCTTGAGTTTCACATCGAACAGGGTCCGGTCCTGGAAAGCCTGAATCAACCGCTCGCGGCAGTTGAGGCGATCGCCGGCCAGAGCCGGCTTGAGTTTACATTTTGTGGCCGCGCCAACCACGCGGGTACGACGCCGATGCATCTTCGGCATGATGCCGTCGCCGGTGCAGCGGAGTGGATCGGAAATGTCGAACGAGTCGCTCAGGAGGTGCCCGGGTTGGTCGCTACCGTCGGAAAGATTGAAGCCAAACCCGGAGCGACGAACGTGATCGCCGCCGAGGCACGGCTTACACTCGATCTTCGCCACGGCGCTGACGCAAGTCGCACTGGTACCGTTGAGGCTCTCATTCTTAAAGCTCACGAAATTGCCGCCCGGCGTGGATTATCCGTACGTGAGAAAACCCTGCTAAATCAACGCGCAGTTGCGATGGATCCGTTCTTCGTCGGTGAAATAGAACAGGCTATCCAAAAGACCGGATGCAAGCCGCATCGGATGGTCAGCGGCGCAGGTCACGACGCCATGATCCTGGCGGAAAAAATTCCTGCCGCCATGATTTTTCTGCGCACTCCGGGCGGTATCAGCCATGACCCGGCAGAATCGGTCGCCCGTGAGGACGTGGAGAAGGCGATTGAATGCGGCCTCCATCTTCTCGATCAGCTCGCCGCTTCGCTCGAATTTCACAAAGCTCGAAGTTCATAAGAGGATGAACCGTGCATAATCTTGGCGGCACACGCAGTTCCCAACAAGCGAATCACCTGCTGCTGACCACCGACACTTTTGTCCGCACAACCCTCCCCGGGATGAAGGCATGTTCCGCGGTTGTGCACATAGGCCCAGCATTCGGCGCCCAGTTCACTGAATACACCGCCGAGTTCGAAGCCGGAGGAGAACTAGGCGGAACATCCACGCAGCGGTTCATTTTTGTGATGGAAGGCAGCGCGAAGTTGGAAGTGAAAGGGAAATCGAAGCGACTCGACGCGAGTAGCTACGCATATCTCCCCGAGGGATTGCCACATCGAATTACAGCCAGCAAGGCGAGCCGTGTCGCTGTCATCGAGAAGTCTTATCAGAAGCTCGATTCATTGAAGCCTCCAGGTTTGATCATTTCTAATGAAGATGCGGTCTCCTCGCACCCGCTTGGCGATGATCCCAGCTTGCAGGTCAAATGTCTGCTGCCCGATGAGATGAGTTTTGATTTCGCAGTCAACACCATGGTTTACCAGCCGGGAGCCGCGCTTAGCATGGTGGAAATGCATGTGATGGAACACGGACTCATCATGCTCGAAGGCGGAGGCATCTACCGGCTGGGCGATTCCTGGTATTCCGTGACCGCGGGAGACTTTATCTGGATGGGACCGTGGTGTCCGCAATGGTTCGGCGCAATTGGCAGAGTACCGGCAAAATATCTCATCTACAAAAACTGGAACCGGCATCCCTTGGCCGGCGCACGAGGATGACACTTTCCATCAACCGAGATCGGCTAAATTCCCAGATCGAAGCTCTGGCTTCGATTTCCGAGGCCGACCCTCCGGTCGTAACTCGAATTGTTTTCAGTCCCTCTGACCTAAAGGCCCGCTCCTGGATGAAAACGCGCTGTGAAGAGGCCGGACTCGCGGTACGCGCGGATGCGGTTGGAAATACCTTCGCGCGCTGGGCCGGGTCCGACCCGAACGCCCCGGCTGTCGGCACCGGCTCGCACATCGACGCCATTCCAAACGCCGGTAAATACGATGGGGTCGTCGGAGTGCTAGGAGGTTTGGAAGCGATACGAGCGTTGCAGCAAAGCGGGTTTCATCCCCGGAACTCGATTGAGCTGCTTATTTTTACTTCCGAAGAACCAACGCGCTTTGGTATTGGATGTATCGGGAGCAGGCTGCTCTCCGGTAGTCTCTCAGCGGATGCGGCCAGCAAGCTGACCGACAACAGCGGAACTACCCTCGACGAGGTTCGCCATCAGGCTGGATTCCGTGGCGAACTCCGTGAAGTGAAATTGCCCAATGGATATTACAAGGCATTCGTCGAATTGCATATCGAACAAGGGCCTCTATTGGAGCGTCAACAGATTCCGCTTGGCATAGTCACGAAGATCGCCGCACCCGCGAGTCTTAGCGTCTTGATCGAAGGTTCCGGTGGACACGCTGGTGGAGTTTTGATGCCCGACCGCCGCGATGCTCTTTGCGCTGCCGCCGAATTAATTCTGGCGATTGAGAATGCCGCGCGCGGCAGTGGAGCCATAGATACGGTAGCAACGGTTGGCATCTGCGAGGTATTTCCCGGCGCGGTAAATAGTATTCCGAGCAGCGTTCGTCTTAGTGCGGACATTCGCGATACCGATCTCGAGCGCCGCAACCAAGTAATACAAATCCTCGACGCAACCTGTCAGTCAATTTCGGCCAAGCGGCAAGTATCGATTCACACTGATTTGCTCAATGCTGACGCGCCGGCTGATTCCACTCCGGCCCTCATCGAGGCTCTTTCCGAGTCGTGCCGCAAGAACGAAGTGAAATTTATTCCCATCGTCAGCCGCGCTTATCACGACTCGCTCTTCATGGCGCGGATCGCTCCGGTGGCGATGTTGTTCATCCCCTGCCGCAACGGATACAGCCACCGTCCAGACGAATACGCATCCCCGGAAGATATTGCGCGAGGAGCGCTCGTGCTCGCCGAAACTCTCGCAACCTTATCCTGCTGACTTTTCCGGCGCTCACTATGGCGGCTGTCCGGTTACTTTTCCTTCGATTCGCGGACCCTGGCATATCCCGGCTTGATGGCGGAGTAGATGAAATGAATACGTTCTTTGTATGGCAAGAAAGCACTTTTCATGGCATTGATCGTGATTCGCTCAAAGTCATCCAGCGTCAGGCCAAACGTCTCGGCGGCAGCCTCGAATTCTTTGGTTAGCGTAGTATTGCTCATCAATCGATTGTCGGTATTCAGCGTGACGCGGAATTTTTCCTGATAAAGAATCTTGAAGGGGTGTTCCGCCAGACTCGGCGTCGCGCCGGTGTGAACGTTGCTCAACAGACAGATTTCCAGCGGGATACGCTTGTCGAGAACATACTGAGCCAGATCGCCCAACTTCACTGCCTTACCATCCACAACGGCAATATCGTCGATCAGTCGCGTCCCGTGGCCGATGCGGTGCGCCCCGCAATACTGAATCGCTTGCCAGATCGATTCTTTTCCGTAGCCTTCGCCCGCATGAATCGTGATGTTGAAATTCTCGCGCTGAATGTAGTGAAAAGCATCTACATGTTTCTTCGGAGGATAACCACCCTCTTCCCCGGCCAGATCGAATCCGACCACGCCGCGCGCGCGAAAATCGACTGCCAGTTCCGCCATTTCGAGAGACGTATTCATGTTGCGCATCGCGCAAATGATTAACCCGGAGGAAATACCGAAATCTTTTTTCCCCCGTTCCAGCCCCTTCAGCACCGCTGAAACAATCTGCTGGTGAGTCAATCCCTTCTCAGTATGAAAGACCGGCGCAAAGCGAGTTTCAAAATAAACAATTCCATCCCGGCTCAGATCCTCGGCTTGCTCATAGGCGACCCGCTGCAGCGCTTCTTCTGTTTGCATCACTGCGATGGTGTGCGCGAATCCTTCCAGATATTTCGCCAAACTTCCTTGATTGGCCCCACGAAAAAACCAGTCCGAGAGTGCCTGAGGATCATTGGTGGGAAGATTTTTGTATCCCGCATCCCGAGCCAAGTCGATTACGGTTTGAGGTCGCAGCACGCCATCCAGGTGCTCGTGCAAAAGAACCTTGGGAAGGCGCTGCAAAAGCTCGTGGTCGAGTTTCATGGGATGCGGTTCTCTCCGGCCGAAGCAAAGTCCATCGCACTGCAAGGAAACTTTGCAAGATAATACACCAGCAGATCATCTCTCTATCGTTTCCCTCGTCGTGTTGTACAATCCGACGCCAGTCTGATTTGCGACTACATCGGGCCGGGAAAATTGACCTGGAAAAGACCGGCAGGCGTGGAGAGAGCAGTGAACGAGCATTCTGAGAACACAGACTACGGGCTGCGCCACGAGATTCTTTCTCCGATGGAAACGTTGGCGCAGTCCGTCTCCACCATGGCTCCCACCACTACGCCGGCAGCAACCATTCCTCTGGTTTGCGCCCTCGCGGGAAATGGCACCTGGCTCGCATACGTTCTGGCGACAGCGGCCGTTCTGCTCGTCGCATTGTGCATCAGCCGCTACGCTCGCCATTCTTCCTCGCCCGGATCCCTCTACGCCTACGCTTCGATGACGCTTCCTCCATGGCTTGGTGCGACCGTGGCGTGGAGCCTTTTGCTCGCTTATGTGGCGACGGGATCCAGCGTCATCGGTGGCTTCTATCATTATGCCAACTTGCTTTTGCGTGATGCCACCGGACATGCCTACTCCGCCGTGTTCCTGGCGGTCCTGGTTACCGGCGTTTCCATATGGATTGCTTATCGCGACGTGAAGATTTCGGCGCGCCTCATGCTGTGGATCGAGGCTGCATCAGTCACGGTGATCGTGATTGTGGTCGCGCTTCTTCTCTTGCGTCATGGCTGGCACCTGGACGCAGCCCAAGCGCATCTGCGCGGCATGACCGGCGGCGGACTCCGCTTGGGACTGGTACTGGCGCTCTTCAGCTTCGTCGGCTTCGAGAGCGCAACCACTCTGGGCTCAGAGGCGCGCAATCCGCTGAAGACTATTCCTCGTGCCGTCATCCAAAGCGCGATTCTCGCAGGAGCTTTCTTCACGATCTGTGCCTACGCGGAGGTGTTGGGGTTCCACACCGTGGGCCAGGATCTAGGCTCGAGCCAGGCTCCCATGTATTTGCTAGCCAGAGTTGGCGGCGTCCCTGTGTTGGGACTATTAATCGACATCGGCGCGCTCGTTAGCCTCTTCGCCGGAACCTTGGCGTGCATTACGGCGGCTGCCCGCGTGCTCATGCTGATGGCGCAAAAGGGGCTCGCCCACAGCGCGTTCGGCAATACGCACGTCCGCAACCGAACGCCAAGCCGCGCGGTCGTGATCACCGGCGTCGCCGCCTTGCTTCCCGTGGCAGTGTTGGCCGCCCGAGGGGCAAGCGGACTGGATGTCTATGGCTGGCTGGGTTCGCTCGCGACCTATGGTTTCATCGTGGCGTACGCCTTGGTTTGCATCGCCTTGCCGCGCTACTTGCGCGAACATGGCGCCTTCCGTCCCGGAGCGCAGTTCATCCCTTGGCTCGCAGGCGCAGCCATGCTGCTCGCTCTGGTTGGAAATTTCTATCCGGTGCCCGAAGGGCCATACGGCAAACTGCCTTATATATATCTGGCTTATTTAACGGCTGGATTGCTTTGGTTCGCCTTTCGTGGACGCGCTAAGGACGAGGCGCTGGCCGAGAGCTAGCGGGATCAATGCCTTCACCACGGAGGACTCCGCCGCACAAAAATATCAAATCTTCGGCAAAGGAATTTTCGCTGGACGGAACGCTTTTGTTCCGTTCGGTTCTCGTGTAAAGTCATTCCTTATTTTTGCGGGCGTGCAGAACAACCATCTCAACTGCGAATATCGTTGCACAATACATGAGCGGTTTGGCGGCTGGTAGGCGGTCTGGCACGCGTGTACTCGTTCGCGCGAGGTGATCGATGCTCAATAGAATTAGACTTGTGGCTCTTCTGGTCGCTTTATCCTCATGCACACCGTTTGCCTTCATCCCCTGTGCGCACGCTCAGCAAACACTCGGCGGCATCACGGGTACAGTCACGGACAAAACCGGCAGCGTTCTGCCGGATACTGTCGTCATCACCGTTCAGGACCAGACGAAACTCACGCGCACTCAGAAGACCAATGCGAATGGCATCTACGACTTTGTAAACCTGCCCATCGGCACGTATACGCTTACCTACACGCACGACGGCTTCCAGACGCAAAAAGTGCCATCCATCACGGTTCAGGCCGATCGCACCGCGACTGTGAACGCAATTCTCCCCGTTGGCCAGGTGGGAACCGTGGTCGAGGTTCAGGCGGATCCGCTGATGAACGCCGTCGATACCACCAATGGCTACATTCTCGAGAAAAATCAGATCGATTCCGTTCCTCTTCCGACCGGTAGTTTCACAGGCTTGGCAATTCTCTCGCCGGGCGTAAATGCAGAGTTACCCAATGGAACCGGCGCCAACGCTGGTTTGGGGAATCAGCCGATCTGGGCAAACGGGCAGCGCGACACCAGCAACACGTTTCTTCTGAACGGAGTCGATGCCAGCAATCTTTTCAACGGCAAAAGCACCAGCCAGGTCGCATCGGCACGTATTGTGAACAATACGGGCGTTGCCGGAGCCTCCAGCACCACCGCGGAAATCATTCAGAGTTCAGCATCTCCCTACTTGGCTATCGGCCAAGCTTTACCCACTCCTGCCCCAGAAACGGTCCAGGAATTTCGCGTAAACACTTCGATGTACGACGCCCAACAGGGATCTACCAGCGGCGCTCACATCGATATGAGCACCGCCTCCGGCACCAATGGCATTCATGGCAGCGCTTACGTGCACCGCGGAACCGATTGGCTGAATGCCGCCCCGTATTTCTACAATCAGGACCCGAATATTCCCGCCAACGAAAAAGTACCTCAATTGCATCGCTATACGGCCGGCGGCACAATTGGCGGACCTCTCATCAAGGACCGGCTCTTCGGCTTTGTCAGTTATCAGCACATTCATACCTCGGATCTGGAGATTGGAACTTCGCGCACGGCGGCGCCTTTCGGGCTTACGGACGACCGCAGTCCGGCAGCTTTGGCCGCAGTCGCCAATAATGATGGCTGGGGGGTCACGGTTAATCCGGTTGTCGCAACGAATCCCGCGGGCGGAACGGGACCATTCAACATCGATCCGGTAGCCTACACCTTGTTGACCACGAAGTTGCCCAACGGCCAGTATCTTTTTCCATCGGCGAACCCTAACTCCACTCCAACGGTGAACTTTCCGGAAAATGTTTTCATCACGCAGCCCGCTTACTTCATTTCCGATCAGGCCGTCTCCGATCTCGATTACCTCCCGAGCCCGAAAGATACTCTGTCATTGAAGTACTACTATCAGCATGACCCGACCACGGCGCCTTTCGGGTTCTCATCGGTTGAAGGCTTTCCGCAGCACCTCGACGCTGGAAGCCAGGTCGCTTCTGTTACAAACACGCAGTCGATAAAACCAAACTTCAGTCTCACCGAGGTATTTGGCTTCATTCGCGAAAAAGTCTACAGCACCATCGCCCAGCCCTTCACTCCTGCATCGATTGGCATCAATGCCTTCGGCTCGAATATTTTTCCAGGTATCACGATCGTCGACGATCTGGGAAACGACGCTGCAGCCAACACCGGCAACTGCACATCGAATCAGGACCCGGCGGCCTGCGGCCCACCTTTCAATGCCGGTTTGAACATTGGCTCAACCGCGGCTTCACAAGGCGCGTTCACCGGCATCTTTCAGAACCGCTGGATGCCTTCTGCCAATGCCATTTGGAACCGGGGCAAACACACCTTCACCTTCGGCGGCAGCTTTTCCTACACCCAACTCAACGCGCGCGATGAAAGAACGAACACCGGCATGATCGGCTTTCCGAATTTCGCCGATTTCCTCACCGGTTCGCCCATCACCTATCAGGCGAACGGATTTATCACCTCGACTTTCCTGCAAGGCGACGCCAACCGCTACTACCGCTCGAAGGAAACCGGCTGGTATCTGCAGGACAAGTTTCAACTCCGTTCCAACCTCAGCATTAGTGCCGGCCTGCGCTTCGACTATCACGGAGGCCTGACGGAAAAAAATGGTCGGCTGTTCAATTTCGATCCGGCAAGTTACAACTACAACGCGACGACCGACACGATCACTTCCAACGGCTTCATCATTGCGGGAAACAATCCGCTCTTTCCGACCAAAGGCGTCAGCGACTCGACTCTCACGGGACGCCAGTGGGGCCTCGCTCCGCGCCTCGGCATGGCCTGGAGCCCGGGCATGTTCAAGGATAAGGTTGTGGTTCGCGCCGGCTGGGGTCTGTACTACGACCGCGGAGAACTCTTCACCTATCTCTCCCCGGGATTTGCCTCCGGCGTGATCGCGGGAGGTCCGTTCGGCGTGAATCAGACGCCGCCGTGGGTGAATCAGCAGTCGTGCAGCCCTTATGGCTACACGTTCTGCAGCACCTTTGAAGCTCCGTGGGGCACATCGCTCGGTCCGGGCCCATCCGGCAATCCTGAAGATCTTGTGCTGCCTAACGCGTCGGCCATCTCAACCGGGATACCGCTATTTTCTTTCGCGGATTACAATCGCGCCAACAAACTCCCGTACACGATGAATCAGACGCTGGACATTCAGTGGCAGCCCCGCAACGACTTCGCGATCGACATCGGCTACGTGGGCAATCTTGGCCGCCACGAAATCGTTCCTCTACCTTTCAACCAGGCTCTGATCGCCTCGCCCAGCAATCCCATTCGGCCGGGCACACCGTTTGAGCAAGACTTCACTTATGGCTACTCTCCGCAGGTGAATGCGAATTGTGTTCCGCTTTGCCCAACCAATCTGCCCAGCGTTAATGGACAACCGGCGCAGCCCTACCAGGAAACATTCGAAGGCGGAAACGTCGACCTGCGCGTTCCCTACATTGGGTACTCGTCCGAGTCGGAGTCCTACACCGCAGCCGGCATCTCCGCTTACAACGCGCTTCAGGCGCACATTGAAAAGCGTATGAGTCACGGCTTGCAGGTCGGCGCCTCCTATACCTTCTCGCATGCCACGGATGAACAAAGCGCCATGGGTCTCTTTTACAACGGCAACAACCCTCTGGATTTGCGCTCCGGTTATGGCCTCTCCGACTTCGACCGCAAACACGTGCTGAATTTCACCTACACCTATCAGCTGCCCAAGTTTTTTTCGGAAACTTCGTTTAGGGGCAGGGTCGCCGACGGATGGGCGCTCTCCGGTTTGACTGTTATCCAGAGTGGTCAGCCGTACAGCGTCGTTGATTATTCGGGCGCGGTGGGCAGCATATTCTACGGCGACAACGATGGCATCACGAATCCCATCGTTCCGCTCTCCGGATGCACTGCCAAGCAGGCGCTCACCGGTGCTTCAGGCGCGGGCGCTCAACCTGCGCTTAACGCCCAGTGTTTTGGCATTCCTTTGCTGGCTGCAGGCGCCTTGAACGGCGCCATTCCTTCCAACGACCCGTACGAGACAAATTTCATCGTACGAGGCCAACGCAATATCTTTCGGCAGTCCTGGCAGAGGCGCGCGGACATTTCGCTGGTTAAAATGACGCAGATCACCGAACGTACTTCCGTGAAGTACACCTTCGACGTCTTCAACCTGACCAATACCGCGAGTTTCGATATCCCGATCGATGACGTCAGCCAGAACATCAACTTCAACGGCTTTCCCGTGGCGGGTACGCCGGCTACGTTGACTCCTTGCAACACGAACTTCACCGGGTCTCTCTACGTCTGTCCGACAACGGGCAGCGGTCTGGGGGTAACCAATAAAACCATCGGAAGCCCAAGACAGATTCAGATGTCCTTGAGTCTCACCTTCTGATTCTGTTTTGAAAGGGGCTGCTTCTAGCCCCACGGCAAAAGCGACACACTCAACCTCGGCTTTAGCCGCTGAGAAGCATTCGGCTTACTTTTGCCCAATATCTTCGTTCCAAATCTCAGGATTCGCGCGAATATACTCGCCCAACATCGTGGCGCACTCTTCCGAATTCAGGTCGACGACCTTCACACCCAGGGAACGCAGCCACTCCACCCCGCCCTGAAAGTTGCGGCTTTCGCCTACTACGAGCACGCTGAAGCCAAACTGCCGCACCAAGCCGCTGCAATACCAGCAGGGTGCGAGCGTGGTGACCATGATCAGTTTCCGATAGCTGCGCTGCCGCCCTGCATTGCGAAAGGCATCGGTTTCGCCATGCAACGAAGGATCGCCATTCTGCACCCGGCGGTTGTGGCCGGCGCCGAGAAGGTTGCCGTTCTCATCGAAAATTGCCGCGCCAATGGGAATGCCGCCCTCAGTCAGCCCCTTGCGGGCTTCCGCAATCGCCGCCTCCAGCATGGCAGGGTAATCGGGACTTTGCATGGCCGCTGCCCTAAATCTCCGCATCCTTGCCGTGAGTGCGCACGTAGACCAGCGAGAAGCTCGATCCCTTGCCCTCCGGCTCCACGGCTACGATATGCTGATCGTCTTTCCTGCCGACTTTGAGTTCAACGTCGTTGCCGCTCTCGCCGTTACAGGTCAACTCGTTCGAACCATTCTTGGAGCCGTGCGATTCCGTTTTCATATCCAGGTGCAGACCGGAAGTCCGGCATTCCAGAACGCTTCCATATCTTTTCAACTGATCTCTGTAGAACGACAGAACCTTGGCCGGCGCGTCGGCAGATTCGTACTCCAAAGCGACAACCTTTAGTCCGTATCCGAAGCCGGAGATATTCACGTTGGCGCTCTTGTCGCTCCCATCGATATCTTTTTCCTTCAAGTGAGCACCGGGATAAAGCGCCAGCCCAATATCGGAGGCGTCCGCCTGTTGGCTGACGTGGACGCCGCCAAGCAGCGTTTTGATGTCCACTTCCTTGTCCCGCCCGTTCGCCTCTTTCTGCACGTTAACACTGCACGCCGGCAAGAGCAGAAGTACAGCAAAACTGCCTGCCACAACCCCTGCCAAAGCAAGTTTATTTCTGCGCATGTTGAGTTCCTCCACTGGCGACTGCTACCGGACGCTCGAGGCCCGCGCCTCGCGCGGCCACATTGGGGATGCTGACCGGAAGACGCCCACGAATCTCGATTTCGCCAAACAAGGCCTTGACCGCCGCGACCTCCGAAACGCTTGCGTTGGAAAACGTACACAAATAATTCTCGATCTTCGGGAAGTCGGCCGCAACATACGGGTTTCCCATAGCAACGACCACCGTTTTGTCCGCGTCATGATCCAGAATCTGCTGCAGCAGCGCTCCAGTCGCGTCTGCCATCGCTATCGTGTTCGCGATCTTGCCCGCGGTCGGGATAACATACACGGCGGCAACCACTGTTTCTGCTTGGTCCACTGCCTTCATCACCTCGTCGCTCATTCCCGCGGCAATGCGCGGGTCCACATAGAGCAGGTGCGCGTCAGGAATCCGGGCTAGTAATTCGCGGCTGAACGCGCGGCCCGACTCCGTCCTTACATCGTCGGAGAAAACCACCGCAACCACGCGGTTGAGTGTCTCCCCCTGTCTTGTATACGGAAGCACCGCCTTCGCGGTTCCCTGGTACTTGGGCGACGATTTGAGCGGCAATACCTTGCCATTGTCGCGCACCAGGGTGACCGCATCGCTGGCCACCTGCTGGCCGAAGGCGAGGTTTTCCGGCTTGCCCACCAGGGTTGCGATGGCCTTCACGTCTACAATGCGAGCTTCCTGCAGCCCCAGAGACGCCTTTGTCTTCAGAATCTTGAGTACCGAACTGTCCAGGCGCTCGCGGGAAATTTCGCCCGACTGGACCGCCTGCATCATCGCATTGTACGAAGCCGGGAAATCGGCAGGAATCAGAAGTAGATCGTTGCCCGCCTTGAAAGCCTCGACTGCCGCCCGGCCAATGTTGTTGGCAAAGAGGTGCGTCAACCCGGCCATGTCGAGAGCGTCAGTGACCACGATTCCCTGAAAGCCAAGCTGCCGTTCCAGCAGATCCGTGACGATCACGGGAGAAATCGTGGCCACGTGGTTAGGATCGGGATCGAGCGCAGGAACCGTAACGTGCGCCACCATCACTGAGTCCACGCCCGCCGCAATCGCCTGGCGAAAAGGCGGCAGTTCGATGGATTCCAGATGCGCGCGATCCACGTTCACGCTGGCTACACCGAGATGCGAATCGGTCGCCGTATCTCCATGGCCAGGAAAATGTTTGACCGTGGTAAGCATTCCACCCTCATGCGCGCCCTTGATATAAGCTGCCACCAAATCGCCCACCTGCTTGGGATCTTCCCCGAACGATCGCGTATTGATGATGGGATTGGCCGGGTTCGAGTTCACATCCGCGTCAGGAAAGAAATTCCAGTGGATGCCGATGGCGCGAGCCTCTTCGGCAGTGATCCGGCCGAAGGTCTCGGCATCTTTCAGTTTGCCATCCGCGCCAAAAGCCATGGCATGGGGGAAGACCGTGGCTCCCATGAGGCGCATGGGAACGCCACGTTCAAAATCGGCGGCAAACAACAGCGGAAGTTTGGAATCGCTCTGCAACCGGTTAAGCAATTCGGCAGCTTCGTAAGGTTCGCTGCGCAGAAGGTACGGACCATCCACATGGACCGTCATGGCAAACGACCCAACATGATACTTCTGCATGGAGTCGCGCAGTTGCAGGTATTCCGGGCTTTCCAGATTGAGAAAGCTGGCGCGGCACCAGATCATGAATACTTGGCCGACTTTTTCCTCCAGCGTCATCTTGCGTAATGTCTTCTCCGCCCACTTTTCGCCGCCGTGCGTGAGGTGGATCGGACCGGCGTGCTGATATTTTTCCTTGGGAAATGCGGTGGCTGTCATCGTTAGAACAAAGAGGAGAAGGGCCAGTCTGCGGTACATGCACAGAACAATAGCAGAAGGCTGCTCTATCCGCGAGAACGTGCGGAGAAAGTCGTCTCCGCCGTCCCTTGAACCTGCGCTTCATCCCCAAACCCCCGCAGCCACTGAACTCCTGGCTCGCGGCGAAACCAGGTCATTTGTCGCTTCGCATAGTTGCGGTGAACTTGTTGCGCGGATTGCACGGCCTGCTCGCGGGTGAGTTCTCCGCGAAGAAATTGGACGGCCTGTCTGTACCCGAGGGAGGACAGTGGGACCACTGCATCGCCGTATTTCTCAAGCAGTCTCTTAGTCTCTTCGATCAAACCACTGTCAAACATCTGTTGAGCGCGGCGGTTGATTCGCTCGTAAAGCGCCTGACGCTCTGGATCGAGACCCAGCCGCAGAATCCGGAAGCCACGCAGAGGGTCGCGCCCGTGTTGCTGCCAGAGCTCTGTCATCTTTTGCCGCGAGGATAAGCACACTTCAATCGCGCGGATGAGCTTAGGCGTATCGTTGGCGTGGATCTTTTCGGCCGCGGCACTATCGAGACGGCGCAGAATGCGGTGAAGATAGCCGCAGCCGCGACTCGTTGCCCGTTCGCGCAACCGCTCGCGCAGTTCTTCCGACCGTTGTGGCCCAGGAAAAAATCCATCGAGCAGAGCCCGCAGGTAGAGTCCCGTTCCGCCCACAACGACCGGCAAATGATTCCGCGACTCAATCTCGTCGATTACCTGCCGCGCCTGGCGAGCGTATTCGCCGGCCGTGATGTGATCGGTTGGTTCTACACAGTCGAGCAAATGATGCGGCACACGGGCTCGTTCCGCTGCAGTGGGTTTGGCGGTCCCAATATCAAACTCGCGATACATGGCGACCGAATCGCAGTTCACGATCTCGCCATGAAAACGCGCTGCCAGCGCCAGCGAAAGTGCCGTCTTCCCACTGGCCGTGGGACCAACGACCACCGCGAGCAACGGTTCCGCCACCGTCAGCGCATGCTCCAGTGAATGGCGTGCCAGTAACGAATCAGGGTCAGCATGAGCAGCAGAAAAGCGATCAGCAGCAGGCCGGAAGTTTCCGTGGCATAAATCGAGTGGCGGCGCTGCTTGCGGTCGGAATCGTTCTGCTGTTGAGTCTTTACCACGCCCGTATTGTACGCCGCGCACAAACCGCATGCGATGCTACACTACGCGTCGTTAGTGATCGCTTGGATGCTATGCTCGCTTTCCCTGGCAACCAGTCCGGCAGAGTCGCGCGCTTCGGAGTGTTTGAGCTCGACTATTCATCCGGAGAGCTGCGCAAGAACGGCGCGAAACTTCGGCTCCAGGAACAGCCGCTGCAGGTGCTAATCCTGCTGCTCCAACGGGGAGGCGAAATAGTCACACGCGAGGAAATGCGCCAGAAACTCTGGCCCGCCGACACCTTCGTGGACTTCGATCACAGCCTGAATACGGCCGTGAACAAGCTGCGCGAAACCTTAGGCGATTCGGCGTCCAGCCCGCGTTACATTGAGACGCTCGCGCGGCGCGGCTATCGATTTATTGCGCCAGTGCAAAATGTCGAGACAGCCGCCCCCGGCTCTAAAGCCGAGCACAACTCGGCAACAGCGCAGAATTCTCCCACAAACCTGCATCCTGAGCTGGAGGTTCCGATTCCCCGGCGCGCCCTGACCCGCGGGTTATTTGCCCTGGTTCAGTCGATGTATCTGATCTTCTACCTGGCGGCGCTTTTTCGTTTGCATGCAGTGCAGGGCATTGCAGAATCTTTCCTCTCGGAATGGCGTGCAACTGCTCTGGCGGCCGCGGTGATGGTCACGGCAGGCGTTGGGATTCCATTGCGCTGTTACTTGCTCTCCGCCGTGGGATTCGATTACCAGCGCCTGGGTGAGAAGTTTCAGCAAATGTTCCCTTTCATTCTGGCGCTCGACCAACTCTGGGCCGTCGCGCCATTCCTGCTGATGCAAAAGATCGGCCTCGGCGCGGCTTTCGCGGCCAGCGCAGCACTGCTCTACGTTCCGTTCTCGGAAAGAACCCTGATCCGCATGGCTTATGTCGGGCGGTAGCCGATAAAACGTCTACGGGGTAAATTCATGAAGCCCTGTTTTCAAGGGAACCAAACTCACGAATCGCGCGTAATCCAGTCTAAGAGACGGGGCAAAAGTGCGCCTGCCCGGTGGAGGATCTTATGAAGCACACGGCTACCGAACGTTGGTTGTTCATCGGTCTGATTCTGAGCGGATTCGTTTGCTCTTGGGCGGCAGTGCCGGCGCGAGCGGACGAATGGTCGAAAACCTACAACCTTACCGGCCAACCTGACCTGAGGGTGGAGACATCCGACGCAAACCTTCACGTCTCCACTTGGGACCAGAGCTCGATCGAAGCTAGGGTAATAGCAACCGGTTACAAGATTGCCGAGGACGGCATCCGGATCGAGGAACATCAAACAGGGAATGTGGTTGAGATCGACGTGCGCTATCCGCATCGCGGCGTGATTATCAACTTGGGTAGTGCAATCGGTCATCGCGTCGACATCGCTATCCACATGCCGCGCGAGGGCCGAGTGGACCTGCACACGGGCGATGGCAAGATTGACCTCGGAAATTTTAAGGGCGAGATGGTCCTGCGCAGCGGAGATGGCTCGCAGGAGATCGACGGCGTGGACGGCAAGCTGCGGGCGACGACCGGCGACGGCCACATCCGCGCCAACGGGCGCTTTGACGAACTCGAACTCAAGACGGGCGATGGACGCCTGGATGCTCGCGCGGCAAGTGGATCGGCGCTGGCCACGGGTTCGGAGGCTGGAGAGCGGCGACGGCACCGTCACACTGGAGATACCGGAGAACCTGGCCAGCCGATGTGGATCTGCACGCCGGAGACGGTCACATTGATCTGGATATCCCGGTCACAACTACCGGCAAGATTCGTGAGAACGAGGTTCACGGCAAGCTCAACGGAGGCGGCAATCTACTGGTGATTCATACCGGCGATGGATCGATACGGTTGCGCAAGGCCTAGCCCGTGCCTTCGAATCCCAGCTCAAATATCAAAATCTAAGCGCAGCCGCCCCGGTAAACAGATTTGGCAAGAACTATTCGAGTTCTTCTTTGGTGGGGTTGTAGAAGAAGCGGAAGCGAAGAGCCAGATACTGTCCGCCAAACTCGGCAGGCAGCGGTGGAAATGGATCGGACCCCGCGATGCCGGCCCAGGCCGCCCGATCCAGCGGAACGTCTCCGGAGGTAGTGACCAGCTTCATGCCCGCGACCTTTCCATCCTTGGTGATCGCGAATTCGATAATTAAATTTCCATGCTTCATCTGCGCCGATTCTGGAATCGCGTTGTACCAGTTCTCCCGCACATCGTGAAGAACTCGCTGCAAGTATGGTCCGAAATCCACGCCCATCGTGTCAGAGAGAACTTCGAGGTTCCCCATTTGACGGCCATGAGCGCCCGTCCCCAGACCAAAATTGCCGCCGTCGCCCTGTTGACCGGTACCGCGTCCGGCAGCCACCGCGCGAGTGGCGTCCTCAATCGCCGAACCCGCTGACATGGAGCCGGCGTATTTCTTGAATTCGTTGTTGACGTTCGGCATGGCCGGCGTTTGCAGCTGCGCAATCTGCGGATTCGCGGGCTGCTGCGGAGCAGGTGGCTGGTTTTGCGCGAAACCGGCAGAAGACTGGGGCGGTGGTACCGGCTTTGGCGCTCCACTCACACCGGGCGCCCCGGGAAGCGGTGTCGACAAAATCTTCCGCAACTCTTTGACATCCAGTTCAGGATGCCGCGTCATCGCGATGCGGTCTTTATCGGAAGCAATGTTCGTGTTTGGCCTGTGTTGGAGCTTTTGCAGGTCCGTAGGCAGCTCCAGGAAGGTGACATCCTTATCCGTCGTCAGATTTTTTGCCGTAACTGCCGAGTGCCACGGCATGTATTTCTCGAACCTTTGAACATTCACCAGCAGGATCACCAGAACAAGGTGGGTAATGATGGAGATCCAGGCGGCTTCCCGGCGGCGCGACCGCGCCAGATCATCCTGCAACTGGATGAGCAGATGCGGCACCCGGGCATCGTCATCGAGATTGCGGTAGGCTGTTTCCCATCCCTGGGCATCGTAGAGCCCGAGTTGTTCCGCGTGTGGCTTTTCCGGAGGGGCCACCGGATCCTGGAATGGAATTTGCGTGATGGGCATGAACTAAGTTTGTCCCGAGCTTGTCCGTTAGAGACACAATCGCGTCTCGACGTTGCATCCGGCCTTCCCTCGGACACCCCAGCGATCAAACGCGGCCAAGCTGCGTTTATTTTCGCATCTTTCCGCCGATTTTGCTCTGACAAACGTCGCGGGACTTACGGGTGTAAACATTTGTAAAACGCAGCCAGGTCCGCCGCTGTAACTGGACCTGCTTTTGGCAGATCGGCTAGCTATCCTTGCGATAAAGCAGATCGCGCATCGCTCGTCTCCGAGCCTCGTTGGCTTCCTTCAGACTCTTGCGTTCGTCGGCGTCGACATTTTTTTTCGTCGTGGGTTCCGCCGATTGATCCTCGCTGCACGCTGGGCAACGGTTGGCAAAGCCCGGCTTATCCGGCTTCAGCTCGAACTCCTCAGAGCAAACAGCGCAAACTCGGATCGGGAATGCCATGCAAGATTATTATGATACAACCCGCCGGAAGAGAGACGCTCATGCCGGCAGTGACCGGAGTTTTTCCTGAGGCAAAGCCAAAGGACTACCGCACGCTTGGCGTGTGCAGTACCATCGGCCCGGCGAGGCTTAACTCGAGGCGCTTAGAAGGTG
>CAVZZB010000016.1:0-51474 GCA_963779525.1 uncultured Acidobacteriaceae bacterium | reverse complement strand
ACCCCCATCCGATCGTGAGATGCTCGTGAAACAAAAATGGCGCCGGGATTGCCGGCGCCAAGAGGACTCGCGAGATGCGGTCTGGCGAGTTGGTTAAATCCGAACGAAGTTATTTGCTCTCCGCCACCGGGCTTGCGCCCAGGTCGCGGCGAGTGTTGACGGCGGTGCGGGCCGCGCGGGCGGCAGGCATATTGGCGGCAGCGGCTCCGTAGCGCTCAAGCAGGATCGGCGCCATCGTGTTTTCCGCTTCCTTCACGAAAATCATCTGGGTTTCGGAAGCCATGTCGACGCGGACGAAGTCTCCCAGCTTGACCTGCCCGGTAGCCACTAGATTGGCCAGCGGGAAGACCAGATTCCGTTCGATGGCACGTTTCAGATGGCGCGCGCCGTAGCGCGGGTCCGTACCTTCTTTCAGCAGGAATTCCTTCACGCCCGCCGTGCAATTGAAAACGAACTGGTTGGCGCCGGCGGCCATGAGCACGCGCTGCTGCACCATGCCGAGTTCGATTTCAAGAATCTGCGCCAGATGCTCGTCGCGCAGAGTCTTGAAGACCACAGTCTTGTCGATGCGGTTCATGAACTCCGGCGTGAACTTGCGGCGAGCGGCTTCCACGGCGGTGCGCTGAATCTTGTCGTCGAAATTGTTGTCGACTTCTACTGCCTTCGGCGCGAAGCCAAAACCGCCATCCACCAGATTGGTCATCTCGCTGGCGCCCAGGTTCGAGGTAAGAATAATGATGCACTGAGAAAGATCGACGCGGCGATTGTCGCCCAGCGTGAGCGTGGCCTTATCCAGAATGCCCAGCAGCAATTGCCAGAGCGAGTCACTGGCCTTCTCGATTTCGTCAAACAGCAGGATCGAGAGCTTCAGCTTCTCGGTAAACCACTGGTTCAAGGCTTCCTGCGTAAGAAGAGGATGAGTCTCGCGATGGCCGAGGTATCCCGGAGGCGAACCGATCAACTTCGCGATCTCGTGGGAGTGCTGGAACTCGGCGCAATCGATCTTGATGCAGGCGCGGGAATCGCCAAACAAGGCTTCCGCCATGGCTTCCACCATGCGCGTCTTGCCGGAGCCGGTCGGCCCCAGAAAAAGCAGGTTGCCCACCGGGCGCCCCGGGGCATTCAGGCCAGCGAGGAACATCTGATAAATTTCGGCGACCTTTTCAATGGCCTGATCCTGGCCGACAATCTTGCGGCGCAGGGCGGCTTCAAACTCTCCGGCATCGTTGCTGCGGCGGTTGGGGTCCAGCACGGTTGCGAGGTTCGTTCTCATAAGGTCGTTATCCGGCTTGCGCCGGTCGGTGATTCCTTTTCCAGGCCGTCCCGGCCCTTTACCCGCGTTTCCAGGACCCCCGCCAGCCACTCGGTCTCACCTTCCTAAGATGACAAAATTCGTCACTCGGAAACCTGCCGTCGGCCAGCCGGTAGTGCGTCCCCGGTACTCCAGAATAAGCAAGCCGCTGGCCACGGTCTGGCATGAAAGGGGGAGAAACGAAAGCTTTGCATCCGCAGGAGTTACATACGGCGCCACGAAATTAGAACAGAGCACGATAGAAAGTTAAAGAGGCGCGAGAGAAATAATTTGCGCATAAGGGAAGGGACTCTCCCGAGCATTTGAGGCTCATTGCCTTGTCTGGCCCAGAGTCCTACGGGCTGCAATTCTACTGCAGCCCTCACCCTGCACACGCACAGCGGAATCGTGGTCCTCTACTTAAGAATTAGTCCTTCTGTCGGTGCGGCCCCAGTGGGGAGATGACCGCTAGTAACTAGCGGCACCGCTAGCTGCGGAATAGCATCGCGATCAGGGCGTTCTCGGAGGAGTGCTTGCGTCGCTCGTCGATTCTAACTATCTCTGCGTTCTCGTGCGTGCTATTTGGCGTGGCCGCCGCGCGGCTGAACTCGCGCTGCTCTTTACTTCATGCTCAGGCGGCGCAATCTCAGCCAGCGCCACCACTTCCCGCCGTGGCCGCCGCGACGCCACAAAGCGCAAAACTCAAGCCGGTCGGCGAGACGATTGCAACGAGCGCAAGGGTCGCGGATATTCCTTCGCCGCAGCTCTCTCATCCCGGAACCGAGATCTACACCGCGAAGCGCGGGGAAAGCATTCCAGCGGTGTCGCATCATTATTTGCATGACACCTCGTATCTCACGTATTCCGAGCTGGCTGACGCCATCCGCGCGGTGAACGGCAAGCGCTCGGGCAACATACTTAAGGCGGGCGAGCAGATTACAATCCCCGGAATTCTCGCCGCGCCCATCGTCGAAAAGACGGTGCCCGTGGCCAAAGACTTCGAAGTCCGTGCCATTTACCTCACCGGCATCATGGCGGCCAGCGATCATGGACTTCGCATCATCCGCCACTGGCGCGAGGTTGGCGGCAATGCCGTGGTTTTCGACATTAAGGATTCTGACGGAAGCGTGAATATTCCCTTTGAGCATCCCCTGCTCGGCAAGCATCAGGTCTACATTCACGACCTGCCTAAGTTCGTACACTTTTTGCACTCGGAGAACATGCATGCCATCGCCCGCATCGCGATTTTCCGCGACGAGCGCATGGTGGTCGAGCATCCTGAACTTGCGGTGCAGTCCAAGAGAAACAAGCAGCCCTGGCGTGAGAACGGCAAGCTGGTCTGGACCGATCCTTCGCAACCCAAAGTGCAGGCGTTCGACATCGCGCTCGCCAAATTCGTGGCACAATCGGGCGCGGATGAGATTCAATTCGATTATGTCCGCTTCCCTGCAGAGGGGGATCAGAAAGATGCCAGCTTCGTATTTCACAATGAACATCCGAACTGGCAGCGTTCTGATGTGATCACTGACTTTCTAAAGAAAGCTTATGCCGAGTTGCACCCCACTGGGGTGCTGTTCTCACTCGACGTTTTTGGCGTGATGGCCTGGCAGCGATCCGTCGATCTCTCGCACACAGGACAGGATATCGTCGGCATGGCGAAGTACTGCGATGTGCTCTCGCCCATGATTTATCCTTCCCACTTTTTCGGGATGGACAACATCGAGCATCCGGGAGACGCGCCTGAGCACTTCATCGGAGAATCGATGGAGCGCTTCGAGTTGATCACCAAAGGCAGTGGCGTAGTCATACGCCCGTGGCTGCAGGCCTTTCACTGGCGCACCAAAACCTATTCACCCGAGTACATCAAGGTGCAAGTGGCCACGGCCAGAGAAAAAGGCGGCGTCGGCTTCTTGTTCTGGAACGCCGCCAACGACTACAGCAAGCCTTATACCGCTATGCCCGAAATGCGGGCCGAAGACTTGAAGGAAGGATCCAAGGGAAAGATAAAATTCTTCCGCGGCGATGAAATATCGGGAACGGTAGTCAAGGCCAGCTTGACTCCGGCAACTACATCTGAGGGTCCGGCACAAAACACGGGCCACTGAAAACCTCTTTCATCCGAATGACTCGTGCCGCGTCAGAAGTAGAAGCTTGCGCGGATGGCCGTTAAGTTCGTGCCGCTGGGGATAAGGATTCCGGCGGTGTATCCAAAGCTGGCAGTTTCGATTGCAGTGGCAGCTTGATGGAGAAGGTAGAGCCGGTTCCGATGGAGCTCTCAACCGTGAGCGTGCCACGGTGCTGCTGAACGATCCAATCGGCAATGGCGAGGCCGATACCGGCTCCGCCAAGCTCGCGGCTTCTAGCTTTGTCTACCCGGTAAAATCGCTCGAAGATTTTTGCCTGGTCTTCCTTTGAGATCCCGATTCCAGAGTCCCGCACCGAAATGACCGCTCCGCCATTCTGCGCTTCCAGGCGCAGTTCAATAGCCCCGGGCTTTGGCGTGTACTTGGCCGCGTTATCAAGCAAGATGGCCAGCAATCGTTGCACGGCTGTACGGTCCGCCAAGACCGACAACCCGCAATCTGCCACTGATTGCGTAAACTGCAAACCACGGGCCTCCACCAGTTGACGCCATTCGACTCCGGTTTCCACGATGAGTGCCCGCAGATCAAGCAGCGTCATATGCAAGCTCTCGCGCCCGGAATCGGCACGGGCCAACGACAACAGTTCCTCCACCAGGGACGAGGTCCTTTCCGCCTCCAGCAGAATGTGGCGCAGCGATTGACGATATTCCTCGTTTCCCCTCGACTTCCTGAGTGCCACCTCCGCTTCGGTGCGAATCAGAGAGATTGGACTGCGCAGTTCGTGCGAAGCATCCGCCGTGAACTGTGTGACCCGGAGAAAGGCGGTCTCAATGCGCGCCAGCATTTCGTTCAGCGTGTCCGAGAGTCGTTGCAGTTCATCGCCGGTGGTGAGTTTTTCCAAGCGGTCACCTAAGTTGGCGCCGCCAATGCTTCGCGCCGTGTCAATGATTGCATCGACGGGAGACAAGGCCTTGCGGCTCAGCCAATAGCCTCCAGTTGCGGCGGCAAACAGCAGAAATGGAGCCAGCATCAAGAGGTAACGCCGAAACAGAGAGAGCGTTGCGATAATCTGGGCGATAGGAATTCCTGTCTGCACTGTGTAGAGGCGGCCATTCACCTCAATCCTCTGAGTAACGAAGCGAAAGGGCTGGTTTGCGAGCTGGACGTTTTGGAAGGAGCGGCGGTTGACGGCGGAAGGCACCAAGGGTGCGAATTGGTTTTTCTCCAGCGAAGGAGCGCGGAAGATCCAGTTTCCATCTTCGTCGTAGATCTGCAAGAAGTCGCCAGAGTGCTCCAGATCGTAAGCTTCGGAGGCTTCTTCACGAAGCTTGGTTACAGTCCGATTCTTTTTCTTTTGCGACTTTAGAAAGTTAGTCAGGTCGTCGATTTGAGCCTTCAATGTAGTGTCGGCCACGCTGTAAAGTTCCTGTCGCAGAGCGACCCACATGGCCACGCCAAATAAAAGCTGGGCGGCGGCAAAGATTACGAGGTACCACAACGTGAGCCGAGAGCCAATGGAGAGATTTTTCACGATTGCCAATCCAACCCGATCACGTATCCCGCGCCTCGGACGGTGTGAATCAGCTTTTGCCGATGATCACAGTCGATTTTCTGTCGCAGCAGTCGCACGAACGCCTCTAAAGAGTTGCTGCCCATTTCGCGGCCCGAAGACGCAATGAGAATCTCCCGCGGAACAACATCCCCTGCGTGGAGCATGAGCTTTTCAAGTAAGCGGTACTCGGTCCGCGTCAGGCCGATGCGCACACCGTCGCGACGCACCTCACGGGTAGAGACGTCCAATAATAAATCGCCGACCCACAGTTGCTTCATCCGCGGAGCCACCGCGGCGCGACGCACCGCCCGAATTCGAAGCAGCAACTCCTCGAACGAGAACGGCTTCGTCATGTAGTCGTCGGCACCAAGCTCGAGGCCATGCACGATATCGGGAACGGAATCTCTGGCGGTCAACATCAATATCGGCGTGCAATTGTTCTCGGCTCGCAAGCTCCTGGATAGTTCGAAACCGTCCATCTTCGGCATCATTACATCGAGAATGACCACATCGAAATTGTGGTCGCGTAGCATCTGCAGCCCTTGACTGCCATCGCGGGCGCACGAAACCATGTGCCCTTCTTCACTCAGTCCCTGGCGAAGCAACTCCTGCATCCGCCTTTCGTCTTCTATGACTAGCAGTTTCATCGAGCGAACCTGGTGCTGATGGACGGCGAAAACTGAGCATTAGGGTAAACCGCGGAAGTGCTGCGCGGATAGAACCTGAAAAAAAATTAACCGCACTGTAATAACGACTTCACATCCTCGACCTACGATTGTTTTTCACTTCAATCGACCGGAACTCTATTCCAGAAAATCCAGATTATTGAGCGACCATAGCTCCAGGAAATGGCGCTCCTCCGGTCTCGAACTGAGCGATGTTCGTAAGGAGCTAAATCGTGAAGCCAACGCAATCACGCCGCAACCTTTCATCTAGCTTGAGAACCCCAATCCTATTGATCCTATGTGCACTTCTAGCAACGGCGGCGTTCGCGCAGAGCGAGAAAGGCAGCCTTCTTGGGCATGCAGCTGACGCGGGAGGAGCCATGCTGCCGGGAGCAAGGGTGCGAGTGGATCCCGGCGACGTTGCGGTTGCTACCAACCAGGTGGGGGAATTCACCGTGATCAACCTCATGCCGGGTGACTACAAGGTCACGGTTTCTTATGTTGGGTTCCTCCCCTTCACCGCGGATGTAAAGGTAGTTGCCGGCAAAGCGACCCGGGTCGATGCCGTGCTCAAGATCGCGTCCAAGGGAGAAGCGGTGACCGTTGTTGCTGACGCGCTCGGCGTGGCAGAAGACATTAACGTCCAGCGCACCTCCGACAACATCCTGGATGTGATGTCCTCCGGCGTGATTCAGAGCCTACCGAACGAGAATATCGCGGACGTGGTTGGCCGAATGCCGGGCGTGAGCCTGGAGCGCGATGAGGGCGAAGGCAAGTACGTGCAGATTCGCGGCACCGAACCTCGGCTTAACAACACGACGGTCGATGGCATTGAGCTTCCTGCGCCCGAGGACAATGTGCGCCAGTTCAAGCTGGACACTATTCCCGCCGACATCGTTGAGTCGGTGGAAGTGAACAAGACGCTGGCTGCCAATCAGGACGCCGACGCCATTGGTGGAACGGTGAATCTGGTTACCAAGAAAGCTGGCGATGAGCCGACTCTGATGTTCGAAGGAATCGGCGGATTCACTCCGATTGTAAATACCCGTTACATTGGCCTGGTTAGCGGGACGGCGGGAAAGCGATTCGGTCGCGACAAACGATTCGGCGCGCTGTTTTCCGGAAGCTACGACTATAACGGCCGCGGAATCGACGACATCGAACCACAGCCCAGTGACACGGCGGTTCCCTCCTATGGCAGCATGGATGTCAGGGAATACAGGTATCATCGCAAGCGCTATGGATTTGCCGGGTCGCTCGACTACAAGCTCAAGGACCCAGCTTCCGGCCTCTACCTCCATTACTTCGATTCTGATTTCAAAGACTACGGCGACAAGTGGGTTTACACCTTGAGCAACGCAGGCGCGCCTCAATTCTCAACCTCCAGTCGTGTGCCAGACTTTGGAGCAGCCAGCATCGCGCTTGGCGGCAAGCACGTCTTCAATAGTTCGTGGTTGAGCTGGGATCTTTCGGCAGCGCGTTCACGCGAGTTGGGTGCAGCCGGTGATCCGGGAGCGACCTTTAGCCCAGTACCAGGCAGCCCCCTCAGTAACCTCACTACATGCGTCAACACTCCGGGCCCCAATTTTCATCTGCCTCAGTGGGATCCCTCTTGCTTCGGATCTCCAACCTACGATCCGTCGCAATATACGTTAACCGCGTACAACGGCACGCAGGGAATAACTTCGCAAGTGAACTTGCAAGGCGCGATCTCATACGCCAGGAATTATCATCTCGGTTCACACTTTGCGACTTTTGAGTTTGGCTTCAAGGTGCGCAATGCCCATAAGGGACAAAACGCGTACTCGCCGACATACGACCAGACATTTATTGCAAATCCCAACAATCCACCGGTCTCGCCGATGACCGACTACCTCAGCGGATTCACCAACCCCCACTACTACTTCGGCGCTTATCCGCTCGGGCCCGTCACCAACTACAACACAATTGCCAACAACCTGGACAATGCGATTAGCCAGGGAGTCCTCGCGCTCGACCAACCAGCTACTGCCTTCGGCTCGGATGCCAGCAACTTCGACTTGACTGAACGAGTTTCGGCCGGCTACGCAATGAATACCATTGAATTCGGTCGCTTCCGCCTCCAGACGGGATTGCGCGTTGAGGCCACGCAGTTAGACATCCTGGGCTTCTTAGTAACCAATAATGCCACCAGCACCCAGGCAACTGTGACCCCGCAGCAAGCGGACACATGGTATTGGGATCCGCTGCCAAGTGTGCAACTTCGCTACCGGATTACCGATGATTCCGACATTCGCGCCGTCTATGCCCGTGCGATTTCCCGTCCGAATCCTTACGACATGGTGCCATATATAACGCTGGATAACAGCACGAACCCACTTACCGTCGCGGTCGGCAACCCGAGTCTGAAGCCCGAGCACGCCAACGACTACGATGTGCTCTACGAGCATTACCTGAAACCATATGGCGAGTTCCAGGCAGGCTTCTTCTACAAGCAATTGAGCCAGCCCATTTATTACCTCGCTGATCCCAACTACGGCGGAGCGCAATATCCGCAATATCAGGGCGACATTCTCGACTACATTATTAACGGAGTAAACGCGAAGCTGTATGGCGTAGAGTTTTCCTACATCCAGCATCTCGGATTTCTGCATGGCCCGTGGAGCGGCTTCAGCATCATGGCGAACTTCAGCAAAACTGGTTCCGGCGCCGGCACCCTACCGCTTCGCAGTGACAATCCGGCATTGCAGCGCCAGACCCCGACCATGTGGAATCTCAGTCCCAGCTACGACCGGGGCCGTTTCTCGGCGCGTCTGGGAGCCACTTACAACAGCGCGAGTATCTACCAGTACCAGTGGCAGCAATGCTCCCAAGCTCAGGCCGCCGCTCCCGCTGGTTGCGAAGATCCCGCCTTTCTTGGTCCAAAGGGCCCGCTGGGAGACAACTATCTCTACGCCCACCTGCAGGTCGATGCGCAAGCCAGCTTCCGCGTGCAGCGGACTCTGACCGTTCTCTGGCAAGGCCTGAACCTTACCGACCAGGTTTTCGGCTTCTATAACGGCAGCCCGTGGTACGTCACTCAACGCGAATACTACAGGCCTACCTATTCCTTCGGTCTGCGTTGGGAGCCTCGCAGGGAGTAACGACGAAGAATCCGCCAACTTGAGATTCGCCCCGCCTTCAGGTGAACTTCAGGTTGGGTAAGTTAGGATTGCGACGTTGGCTCTACGCCACTCCGTGCCAATGAAAGGATTCGCATGCCAGCGATGAGCAACACCGCGCGCAGCAAACTATCCACCGCAGGGTTTGGAATCTTCATTGGCGTCTTTGTTTTGGGACTTGTGCCGACTGGTATCTCGACTGCCTCAGCGGCGGAATTTTCGATCACCAGGAAGATCTCGATTCCCGGTCAAGGCAGCTGGGACTATCTGACCGTGGATGAGGGCGCGCGCCGCCTCTACGTTTCCCACGGAGCCCAGGTCGAAGTGCTGGATGTAGATTCGGGTGCCATCGTCGGCAAGGTCGAGAACACTCCGGGCGTGCATGGCATCGCCATTGCCGCGGAACTGGGACGGGGGTTCGTCAGCAACGGACAATCTTCAACCGTTACGATTTTTGAGTTGAAAACGCTGAAGACCATTGCACAGGTTCCGACAGGCAAGAAACCCGACGCGATCATTTATGATCCTGCCACGTCACGCGTTTTCGCATTCAATGGCGACAGCAGCAGCGCCACGGTCATTGAGGCGGCTACCGGAAAGGTGGCGGGGACAGTCGATCTCGGAGGTGGTCCCGAGTTTGCAGTCGCGGATGGTTCGGGTTATGTTTACGATAACGTGGAAGATCAGGGTCTGGTTCTGAAAATCAATTCCCGGTCGCTGAGAGTTGAGCAGCGCTGGCCAACGGCGCCATGTGCTTCACCGTCCAGCATGGCGATGGACCGTCAAGACCGTCGCCTTTTTCTCGGCTGTCGTAACAAGGTTATGGCGGTGATGAATGCAGACACAGGCCACGTAATCACTACGCTCCCGATCGGGGATCACGTGGACGCGACCGCCTTCGATCCCGTGTCGGGTTTGATCTTCAATTCCAACGGGGAAGGCACTATCACAGTGATTCACGAGGATAGCCCAGACAAATACTCGAGCGTTGAAAATGTGAAGACCGTGCCCAAGGCCAAAACTATGGCACTGGATCCCAAATCACATCAGCTCTTTCTATCGACGGCGGAAGCCGGGCAGTTTGAAGTGCTGGTGGTGGGGCATTAATGAAGTTTCTCTCGAGCTTACTTGTCATCGCTCTCTTTTTGTGCTGCATTGCGTGCTCGCGCTCGCACTCGCAAGTTCAGCCGCAACTGCGACCGCAGCCGGTGGAGCTGAAGCTGCAAGTGACTACGCCCTTCCATTTTGTGACCTACGGAGATTCGCGGTTCCACGATCCCAAGGACACGGAGGCAGCCAACCCCGCGGTGCGCCAGGCCCTGGTGCAGGCCATTGCCCAGACAAACCCGGCGTTCATTTCCTTCGGAGGGGACATCGTCTACAACGGTTATGACAAGGACGACTGGAAGGTGTGGGACAGGGAAACCGCCGCATGGCGCGAGAAGAAGATTCCGGTTTACCCCGCGCTCGGTAACCACGATCTTCACGGTGACGAAAAAATCGCCTTGGCGAATTATTTCGAGCGCTTCCCCGACCTCCAGAACAGTCGCTACTATTCCGTCCGCGCCGCCAACACTCTGATGCTGGTGTTAGACAGTTCACTCGATGAAGTCTCCGGCCCGCAAGGACAATGGCTGACGCAGAAATTGGATCACCTTTCCGGCGATGTGGACTTCGTATTTATTGTTCTCCACCACCCTCCTTACACCAGTTCGTCGGATATGAAGATATTCGGAGGAGGGCACTCGGCTCGTTCCCAGGAACGAGCATTGGCTAGAATGCTGGAAGCTCGGCAAGCGAATCTCCGCGCCCGGATCGTCGTTTTCTCTGGACACGTGCACAACTATGAACGTCATGAGCACGGAGGGATCACGTATTTCGTCACTGGAGGCGCGGGTGCACACGCTTATCCCATTGAACGCGCCAAGGATGACCCTTTCCAGAGTAAGGAAGTGAACTACCACTATCTGATGGTTGAAGTTGATCGCGGCAGTCTCAAGATCACCATGCACCGTCTCGACTTGACCAGCGGTACGGCTATCTGGACGCAACCCGATTCTGTCGCCATTTCTGCTCCGGCAGCGGCGGTAGCGGCGCAAACCCGCTAAACAGGCAGGCTCGTTTTGCTGCCCGATCATCTCAGATCAGGAGGCATTTTCGCTCTATTGAAATCTCTCTTGTCCAGGTCAGTCCGCCAGTTGTCCTTGTCACTCTTGGCCGGCGTGTTCGCAATGATTTCGCTTCCGGCCGCGGCGCAGGGTGGTCCACCCTACTACACCAACGATCCTGGAACCCCGGGCCATCTCAATTGGGAAATCAATCTCGGTTATATGCCTTTCTTTTATAGCAATCAGTCCGTTTCCCACGTACCAGACGTCGACATCAATTTCGGCATTGGCGATCGCATCCAACTCACTTACGAAAATGCATGGTTAAGGGTCCAACATCCCTCTTCCGGATCTCAGTTTGGACTCGGTCAATCCAATCCCGGGGTCAAGTGGAGGTTCTACGACGCGGGGGAGTCAGGTCTAGCCATTTCGACTTTCCCTCAGCTCTTTCTCAACAACCCGAACGATGCTGTCCGCCGTGGCATCACTCCCGCAAGCGAGTCCTTTCTCCTTCCCTTCGAGTTTTCAAAAAAAATCGGCCCAGTCGACGTCAACTACGAAATCGGTTACCAGTTTGTCCACAAAGGCTCTGACAGCTGGCTCATGGGCCTCGTCATCGGTCACGATTTCACGTCCAAACTTGAAGGGGATGTGGAATTCTATTCCCAAGGCGCCTTTCATCCTTCCGACTACGAACCGACCCTGGATCTCGGATTTCGCTACAAAATCCATCGCCCTGTGATTTTTTTATTTATGGCGGGATCGTAGTCTGGAAGCCACCCGTCCCAACCAGTCCTACTTCCTCGGTTATTTCGGAATCCAATTTTTACTGCCCCCCAAATCTTATAAATCCGATTGAACATGCCTAAGTCGGAAGCGGTTGCTCACGAGTTCGGCAGCTCAGTCCGCACTTTGGTGGTTAATGGCCGCACTTCCTCCCTATTTCGATGGCGCCCGATCAACGAATTGGCAGCGGCTCACTGTCCTGCGGCGATCAGAAAATTCCCCAAGAACAATCCGACGCCGCGCTTTTGGCTCCCGCAAAGAGATCTGACTTTTGTCGACGTTCGGCTATATGGCAAGAAGGTTCTGACGATTGCTCACCACGACTACAGCGTGAATTTGTCGGTCGCGGTCGATGCGTCCATCGAGAGAACGGAAAGTTTCTGAGATTTGTGTTTGCCCTGGGCACGCCTGCGTCGCCCCGGCATCAGGAACGTTGGCTTAAAACTGCGTAAACTGCAGGAGGATCTTAGGCTGGGGCAGTCAAATATTTGAGCGAACTGAATCTCGCGAGCGTCTGGAACCCGCTCCCTGCCGAGGAGTGGAATTGATACACGTCGGATTGACTGATACTAAAGTATCGACGATACCATCGTTCAATTGTTTCGCCCACTCGATTTGGTGTCATCCTTTGTCAAGAATTCGCATCTCTTGCTATAGAACGCCAGCCAAGCTCAAAGGACGGTGTACGAGGATCTTCGAATGAGCACAAAAAGCATGTCACGCCCGAACTCCGCAAAGGTCGTTCCCTTGACGACGAAGTCACCGAACATTACCAAACTTCTGCAACAGTATGGAACGGGGGAGATTCCATTCGCCGGAACCCAAGACGCGCTCTACGACCGGCACCTGGTTTTTGACCGGGCCATCGACCCGAAGGTCGCCAGCGCCCGGGAGCGCTTCGAAGCAGTCTCCCATGCCGTGCGTGACGTTCTGGCGCAGCGCTGGGTGAAAACCAAGACGACCTACGAGCAGCAGAATGCCAAACGCATCTACTACCTTTCCATGGAGTTCCTTCTGGGACGATCGCTTACTAATAACCTCACGAACCTGATGCTCGACCCCGTTATGCAGGAAGTCACGAAGGAGAAAGACATTGATTGGCCCGCACTGGTTGAGCAGGAACCGGATGCGGGACTGGGAAATGGAGGTCTGGGCCGTCTTGCGGCTTGTTTCCTCGACTCGATGGCCACGATGCAACTGCCTGGCACGGGTTACGGTCTACGTTACGAATACGGCATGTTCCGACAGTCGTTTGTGAACGGCTGGCAACAGGAGAACCCTGACAACTGGCTCCGCTTCGAGGATCCATGGGAGATCTGCCGCCAGCACGAGAAGGTCGACATCAAGATGAACGTCACGTTCAAGCTGCGGGATGGACGAGTGGATGTGATACCGGATCGTCCATCGACCCTGTTCGGCATTCCTTTTGACCGGCCAGTTGTGGGCTATGGAGGAGAAACGATCAACACCCTCCGGCTCTGGGCTGCGGCCGCTGCCGATTTTTTTGATTTTCAGGAATTCGGCACGGGAGATTTCGTGGGTGCGTTGGGCGGAACGCTCGAAGCCGAATCGCTGACCCGCGTGCTTTATCCCGATGACTCCACATCTGCCGGGCAACAGCTGCGCTTCGTCCAGGAGTACTTTCTGGTCGCTTGTTCTCTGGCAGATCTGATACGCCGATTTCTCCGGCACAACAGCGATTGGGGAAAGTTGCCGGAGAAGGCCGCCATCCAACTCAACGACACGCATCCTTCCATGGCAGTGGCAGAACTGATGCGCATTCTGCTGGACGATGCGCATCTAGGTTGGGATGAGGCCTGGGATTTGACCACGAGGACTTTGGGCTACACCAACCACACACTACTGCCCGAGGCGCTTGAAAAGTGGCCGGTGGCATGGTTTGAAACGCTTCTTCCCCGCCAGCTTGAGATCATCTACGAAGTCAACCGCCGCCTGCTCGACGAGGTTCGCAAGCGCTTTCCGAACGATGAAGGACGCGTCCAGCGCATCAGCCTTGTGGAAGAAGGCAGTCCACGCAAGATTCGCATGGCTAATCTCGCCATTGTCGGTTCGCACAGCACCAACGGCGTCGCGGCCGTCCATTCCAAATTGTTGCGGACGACGACGGTGAAGGATTTAGCAGAAATGTTCCCCGAGCGCTTCAACAACAAGACGAACGGCGTCACGCCGCGCCGGTGGTTACTCGAGTCGAATCCCAGCCTGTCGCGAGTGATTACGTCAGCGATTGGCGAGAAGTGGATCACCGACCTGAACCAGCTCCGTGACCTCAAACCGTTGGCCGCAGATTCTGCGTTTCAGCAAGAGTTCCTGACGTCGAAGCGCGAGGCGAAGCTACGTTTCGCCGACTGGCTCAAGGCGACGTCTGGACAAATTGTGGATCCCGACACGATTTTCGACAGCCAGATCAAGCGCATTCACGAATATAAGCGGCAACTGCTGAATGCGCTGCGCATCATTGTGGTTTACAACAGGCTGCGGGAAAATCCCAATCTGGAGATGGTGCCGCGCACATTCTTTTTCGCCGGGAAAGCGGCGCCCGCCTACAGGTTGGCGAAACTCATCATAAAATTTATCAACAACCTGGCGGGCACGATCGACAATGATCCCATCGTGCGCGGCCGTATGAAGGTCGTCTTTCTGCCTGAGTACAATGTGTCCCTGGCGGAAAGGATCATTCCAGCCAGCGATGTTTCGAATCAGATTTCCACTGCCGGCTATGAGGCCAGTGGAACGAGCAATATGAAATTCATGATGAACGGCGCGCTCACGGTCGGAACGAGGGATGGAGCGACGATCGAAATGGCGGAAGAGGCCGGGGAAGAAAACCTTTTCCTGTTCGGACTCACCGTGGAACAGGTCGAAAATAGCCGCTCCTGGTACAGTCCGATGTGGCACTATGAGCACGATCCGGAGACTCGCGCTGCCATCGACCTTATTTCGTCCAACTATTTCAGCCACTATGAACCGGGAGCGTTCGAACCGTTGCGCGATACGCTTTTATTATTCGGCGACCGCTATATGCACCTGGCTGATCTAACGTCCTATGTCGAAGCGCAGGAACGGCTGGGCGCATTGTATCGCGATCCGGGAGGGTGGGCGCAAAAGGCGATCCTGAATGTAGCGAGCTCGGGAAAATTCTCAGCCGACCGTACGATTCACGAATACACAACTGAGATTTGGAAGGTGGAACCATGCCCCATACCTTAGAAACACAGCCTCAGACAACCGCTGGCGAAGCGATTTCGCCGCTCGCTGGCAAGCCTGCGCCCAAGGAGATGCTGATTGATGTTTCCCGCATGGAAAAAGAGTACTTCGAGCAGAAGCCTGACGTGCGCGACCCCAACCAACTGGTGAGCTTCGGGACCAGCGGGCACCGCGGATCGCCTCTTCACGGCACGTTCAACGAAGCGCACATTCTGGCAATCACACAGGCAATTTGCGAATATCGACGAGGGCAATCGATCGATGGCCCTCTCTACATGGGGAAGGATACTCACGCCGTCTCCGCTCCGGCACAGCGCACTGCTCTCGAAGTGCTCGCGGCGAATGGCGTTGATACGATCATTCAGGAGAATGACGGTGTAACTCCAACTCCTGTCATCTCGCGAGCCATTCTGGTTTACAACCGTGGCCGCAAGGATCACTTCGCCGACGGCATCGTCATCACGCCCTCGCACAACCCGCCTGAGGACGGCGGTTTCAAGTACAACCCTCCCAACGGCGGCCCTGCCGATACCGGAGTGACTGGCTGGGTCCAGAATCGTGCCAACGAACTGCTGCGCGCGGGAAATGCCGGGGTCAAGCGCGTGCCGTTCGAAAAAGCAATTCGAGCCGCTACTACCCGACAAGAAGATTTCGTTCTTCCCTACGTTCGTGATCTCAGCAATGTCGTCGACATCGACGCCATTCGCGGCGCCCACCTCAAGCTGGGCGTAGATCCTCTCGGTGGAGCTTCCCTGCCCTACTGGGACCCGATTAATTCGACTTACGGGTTGAATGTTCAGGTCGTCAACCGAACCATTGACCCAACTTTTTCGTTCATGACCGTGGACCACGACGGAAAAATCCGCATGGACTGCTCCAGTCCGTATGCGATGGCGAGGCTCGTGGGGTTGAAAGATCAGTATCAAGTTGCGTTCGGCAACGACACCGACGCCGACCGCCACGGGATTGTCACTCCTTCTGCCGGCCTGATGAACCCAAACCACTATCTGGCCGTGGCCATTCGTTATCTCGTCACGCATCGTCCGCAGTGGCGGCCGACGGTCGTGGTTGGAAAAACAGTGGTGAGCAGCAGCATGATTGACCGTGTTGTTCAAAAACTCGGCCGTGAGTTGCGTGAAGTTCCTGTCGGATTCAAGTGGTTCGTGTCGGGGCTGATCGACGGCTCATACTGTTTTGGAGGAGAAGAGAGCGCAGGAGCAAGTTTTCTTCGCCGCGACGGCACAGTGTGGTCTACCGACAAGGATGGGCTGATCATGGTCCTGCTGGCGGCTGAGATCACGGCCCGCACCGGCAAGGATCCTGGCCAACACTACCAGGAACTAACGGCAGAGTTCGGCACCCCTTACTACACGCGAATCGACGCGCCCAGCACTCCTGAGCAAAAGGTGAAACTCTCAGCGCTCTCTCCCGATTCAGTGAAAGAGTCGGAATTGGCGGGAGAGCCGATTACCGCCAAGCTGACCAAGGCACCCGGCAATCAAGCTTCAATTGGCGGACTGAAAGTCGTGGCCAAAAACGGCTGGTTCGCGGCCCGGCCCTCCGGCACCGAAAACATCTACAAGATCTATGCCGAGAGCTTCAAGAGCGTCTCGCATCTTAGTGCCATCGTGAGCGAGGCGGAAAAGATAGTGAACAATGCTCTGGGGGCTGGGCGATGAGCAATAACGACCGGACCGCGGGTGTTCCGCCGTTTCCGTCCGGATATCGCGCTTCGGGAGTGCTGTTGCATGTTACCTCGTTGCCATCGCCGTACGGCATCGGCGATCTGGGATCCGCGGCGTTTTCCTGGATCGATCGCCTTCACAGTGCCGGCCAGCGGTGGTGGCAGGTGCTGCCGTTGGGTCCGACGGGCTACGGAAATTCTCCTTATCAGCCGATTTCGTCGTTCGCGGTAAATCCTGCGCTGATTAGTCCCGATTCTCTGATCTCGGAAGGACTGTTAAAATCTGCGGATTGCCAAGCTAACTTCCCTTCCGATGCGGTCGATTACGATGCCGTGATTCCGTTTAAGGCCCGTCTGCTCGAAACAGCTTGGGCCAATTTCAGAGCGGGGGCGCGCAAGGATTTGCGCGCGGCCTATGATGAGTTCCACTCACAACAGGAGCATTGGCTCGACGACTACGCGCTATTCGAGGCGCTAAAAACCAGATTTCACGGCGAGTACTATCTCGATTGGCCGGAAGAGTTCGTTGAGCGCCGCGGCGACGCTCTGAAGAAGGCACGACCTGAATTGGCAGATCAAGTTGACCAGGTCTGCTTCGCGCAATTTCTCCTGTTCCGCCAAACCGATCAGCTCAAGGAGTATTCGCACTCCAAAGGCGTGAGGCTGATCGGAGATTTGCCGTTTTTTGTTTCTCCCGACTCCAGCGATCTCTGGGCTAACCCGGAATTTTTTCTGCTCGATGAACGGCGCCATCCCCGCTTCGTCGCGGGCGTTCCTCCGGATTATTTCAGCGCGGAGGGCCAGTTGTGGGGCAATCCCGTTTACAACTGGGATGCGCTGCGTGCCACAGGCTATCGTTGGTCGATCGACCGTCTGCGCGCACTCCTGGCGCATGTGGATGCGATTCGTTTGGATCACTTTCGGGGATTCGCCGCTGCCTGGCACGTTCCCGCGGGTGCTCCAACCGCTCAGTCAGGGCAATGGGTGCAGGGACCTGGCTCCGGTTTTTTCCAAGCAGTGCAAGAAGAACTCGGCACCCTTCCCTTCATCGCCGAAGATCTGGGACTCATCACTCCTGACGTCCACGCGCTGCGTGAGCAATTCCAGTTGCCCGGAACCCGGGTCTTACAGTTCGCCTTCGACGGACACTCCGATAATCCATATCTTCCCAACAACTTTGCCAGCAACACGGTCGCCTACACGGGCACGCACGACAATGCTCCAACCCGGGAATGGTACGAGCAATTGCCCGAATACCAGCGCCAGAATTTCTGGAATTATCTGAACCGCACGCCGGGCGCGGGTGAAGATGCTGCTCCGTCTCTGGTGAATCTGGCTTGGTCGTCGATCGCGGCCTTGACGGTTGCGCCGCTACAGGATCTGCTGAACCTCGGAGCGGAGAGTCGCATGAACATCCCGGGCCGCCCGGCCGGGAATTGGCGTTGGCGATGTCCGGACGCCATTGATTTGTCCCCGGCTTTTCGGTGGTTGCGGGAACTAACCGAGCTGTCGAAGCGCGCGGAACCGGGGAAGATTGATCAGCCAAAGATCGATAAGCCGTCGAGGTTGGTCCCAATCGCAACGATGAGCGAGGCAGTGTGAAGGACACAACCCAAGAGCTGGAGTTTCGGCTCGACAGCAGGCGCTCGATCGTCGATCGCGACCTCACGAGAGCTGCAACCTGGGAACAGGTTGAGGGCAGCACTCTGCCACTGGGCTGCACTTGGATTGAAGAGGAACAGGCCTTCAACTTCGCCGTCTATGCTGAGCACGCTGCAAGCGTGACGCTGTTGCTCTATGCTCCGCCTGAACTCGTCACTCCGGCCTTTACCTACTCTTTCGACTTCTTGCGCAACAAATCCGGCCGGATCTGGCATTGCCGGATTCCGATCACAGATATGGAAAAGTATCGCTACTATGCGTACTCGGTGTCGGGGGAAGATTCGCCCGGCGTTCACAGCTTTGATCCGCAGAAGGTCCTGCTGGACCCGTATGCAAACGCTGTTTTCTTTCCGCCCGAATTCGACCGCACGTTGGCCATGCGGGAAGGATCGAATGCGGGACGAGCGCCGCTCGGAGTGTTGCCGAGTCCGACAGCGGAGTTTGATTGGGGTGAATCCCGACCACCGCTTCATGAGGCCGACGCAATCATCTACGAATTGCATGTGAGAGGTTTCACTCGGAACCCGAACTCAGGCGTGGATCCGTCCCGGGCAGGGACTTATTCGGGGCTGGTCGAAAAGATCCCTTATCTGAAAGACCTCGGCGTGACCGTGGTCGAGTTGATGCCGATATTCCAGCGCGATCCTCAGGAAGGCGACTACTGGGGCTACATGCCGCTGAACTTCTTTTCTCCTCACGCGCAATACGCTGACAACCGCGATCTTGAACAGCACTTTGAATTCAAAAATATGGTAAAGGCGTTTCATGAGGCGGGGTTCGGCATCGTGCTCGATGTTGTCTACAACCATACCTGCGAGGGAGATCACCGTGGCCCGATCTACAGTTACAAAGGGTTGGGCAGCGCAAGCTATTACATGATGACCTCCGATCCGGCAAAGCCGTATGCGAATTACTCGGGTACAGGCAACACCCTGAATTTTGGCAGGAGCCACGTGCGCAAGATCGTGATGGACAGCTTGCGTTATTGGAAAAAAGAGATGCACATCGACGGCTTCCGCTTCGATCTGGCCTCAGTCTTTAGCCGCAATACCGATGGATCGCTGAACTGGGGGCACGCTCCGATTTTTGGAGAAATTGCCAGTGATCCAGAGTTAGGCTCATTACGTTTGATCGCTGAGCCCTGGGACACGGGAGCCTACCAACTCGGGCGAGGCTTTCCCGGCATCACGTGGCTGCAGTGGAACGGCAGGTTCCGCGATGACCTGCGCCGGTTTGTGAAAGGTGACGCGGGAATGGTCCCCGACTTGATGCGGCGGATCTACGGGAGCGACGATTTTTTCCCCGATGACCGCGACGACGCCTATCACGCCTATCAGAGCGTCAACTACATTACTTCGCACGATGGCTTCACGCTGTATGACCTGGTCTCCTATAACGAAAAGCATAATTGGGCCAACGGACAAAATAATCAGGATGGGATGAACGATAACTACAGCTGGAACTGCGGACATGAGGGCGATGCTGGCGCCCCGGCCGAAGTGCTGGAGCTGCGCCGGAAGCAGGCGAAGAACTTCTTCTGCTTGCTTATGCTATCGAACGGAACCCCGATGTTTCGCGCCGGAGATGAATTCCTGAATACACAATTTGGGAACAACAACCCGTATAACCAGGACAACGCAACGGGCTGGCTCGATTGGTCTCAGCTGAAGGCCAATCAGGACGTTTTCCGCTTCTTCAAGAGCATGATCGCCTTTCGCAAGAACCACCCAACGCTAAGTCGCAGCCGTTTCTGGCGCGAAGATGTTGCCTGGTACAGCACTAGTTCGGCTGCCGACTTGTCCGAGGATTCCCGCAGCCTAGCGTTCTGCCTTCACGGCGCATCTCAGAACGACCACGACATTTACGTAATGATCAATGCCTATTGGGAAAACTTGGAGTTTCAGATTCAGGAAGCTACCGCATCAGAGTGGACCAGAATTGTCGATACTGAGTTGCCAACCCCAAACGACTTCTCGAATTCCGGGGAACCTCTAAAAACGCTACGTTACCTCGTGGCGCCGAGATCCGTGGTTGTCCTGCTTCGGTTGAACTAGCGTGAAAGACTAGTCGCCAGAGAGCTATAGTGCATCACCTGTAGATCTTTTCTGCCATCTGCCGAGAATCCTTCGCGGATTTGGGAATCAAACCTGACGCCAGCAAAGAAGAGTACACAGCTCGCTCCGCTGCGAGCCAGTCAACCTCAGGCGAACCGAAAGGCCGGCCCCTCTCCTCCCAGAGCTTGTAAGCTAGTTTTGCTACAAACTCATGCCGATCCTCGCCCAGGAAATCGGGGACGAGCTCCAGCGGTTGTTGCTTATCCATAAATTCGCCTTCCATCCGTAGCTTGCTCCTATAAGTCTTTCCCGCATTCATTGCAAAAGGAAGGATGCTTCAAGATCTTTCCTTCAGTGCAGCCCCTCGGAACCCTCACTCAGAAGGATCATTAGCACAAATGGTGACGGGAGGTAAATGACAGAAGCCGCAAGAAGCTGTCGCGCCGAGGAGTTGGATTTTAGAAGAGCGAACTGTGCGCCACAGTATAAAAAGCCAATCCTTCGGTGGTTTTATGGTTCCATTAACGTCCCCAGTACTGCATTGATCGACCGCAGGGATGGAAAATCGTGCCACTCCAAAGGGCAGGCCAAGTAGAAACCGGCGAAGCGGCCGACGCGTAACTGCGTGGTATTGAGCGGCGGATCGATGCCGGCCTCGATCCCCGGGTTGGCTCCGTGGCATCGGTCTTTGTCAGTCGCTGGGATGTCACCGTTGCCGACAAGGTCCCGGAGAAACTTCGTGACCAGCTTGGCATCGCAATCGCTAAGCGCACCTACAAGGCAGCCAGTGCTATGCTTTCCTCGGCACGTTGGCAGCGTGTATACAACCGCGGAGGGCGTCCCCAGCGTCTGTTGTGGGCGAGCACCGGAAGCAAAGACCCCAAAGCTTCCGACATCCTTTATGTTAAGGCCCTGGCTGCCCCTTTCACGGTAAACACGATGCCCGAGGCAACATTGAAGGCGCTGGCTACTCATACTGAATTAGGCGAGTTGCTGTCGGTTGACGGCGGAAATTGCGAGGAAGTCCTGGCCGAGTTTGGCAAGGCAGGCATCGAAGTCGGCGCATTGGCGACGCAGTTGCAAACTGAGGGAGCGGAATCCTTTGTGAAGTCCTGGAATGACTTGATGGCTGTGATTTCTTCCAAGAGTGCCTCGCTAAACAAAAGTGCAACCTTGAAGGCAGTCAGCTAAATCAAAACTCATGTAGCTCTCGAGAATAAAAACGCGAATACAAAAGGAGTATGCATATGGCAGCACAGGTCCAACCACTGACAAAGCCGCCGAGGACCAAATCGACAGCGTGGCGCGCACTGGCATCACATTACAGAACGGTTTCAAAGCTGCATCTGCGGCAGCTTTTTGCGGACGATCCGAAGCGGGGTGAGCGGTTGGCGGTCAACGCCGTTGGTCTTTACCTCGATTACTCCAAGAACCGCGTCACCGATGAAACGCTCCGCCTCCTTCTTCAACTGGCAGAGGAGTCTGGCCTGCGGGCACGTATCGACGCCATGTTCCGCGGGGAGAAAATCAACATCACGGAGAAGCGAGCGGTCTTGCACGTCGCCCTGCGCGCGCCGCGAGACGCATCCATTGTCGTTGACGGAAAGAATGTAGTGCCTGGAGTCCATGCCGTGCTCGACCGCATGGCGGATTTCTCCAACCGCGTGCGCAGCGGTGAATGGAAGGGACACACCGGCAATCGCATTCGTAATGTGATCAACGTCGGCATCGGCGGCTCCGACCTGGGTCCGGTCATGGCGTACGAGGCGCTGAGGCACTACAGCGATCGAGCGATGACGTTCCGCTTCGTGTCCAACATTGATGGCACCGATTTCGCGGAGGCGGTCCGTGACCTCGATCCGTCGGAAACGCTTTTTATCATCTCTTCCAAAACCTTTACGACCCTCGAGACGATGACGAATGCTCACACGGCCCGCGAGTGGTCTCTCGCTGGACTGGGCGGCGACGAAAAGTCGGTGGCGAAGCATTTTGTTGCGGTTTCGACGAATGCGGCCGAGGTTACCAAGTTCGGGATCGACACCGCCAACATGTTCGAGTTCTGGGACTGGGTTGGCGGACGCTACTCGATGGATTCCGCCATTGGCCTGTCAACCATGGTCGCCATTGGCCCTGAGAATTTTCAGGCCATGTTGAATGGTTTCCATGAGATGGACGAACACTTTCGCACTGCACCTTTCCAGCAAAACCTGCCTGTGCTGATGGGTCTTCTGGCAATCTGGTACAACGATTTTTTTGGTGCGCAGACAGTCGCGATCCTGCCCTACGAACAATACCTGAAACGCTTTCCCGCCTACCTCCAGCAACTGACGATGGAGAGCAACGGCAAGCATGTCACGCTTAACGGGAAAAAGGTTGCGCACGATACGAGTCCAATCTATTGGGGGGAACCAGGGACCAATGGTCAACACTCTTTCTACCAGCTGATTCACCAGGGAACGAGACTGATTCCCTGCGACTTCATCGCCTTTTCGAAGCCACTCAATCCACTCGGGCGGCATCACGACATGCTGATTGCTAATGTCTGCGCACAAACCGAGGCACTGGCCTTCGGCAAAACTCCGGAGCAGGTCGAAGCGGAGGGCACTCCGAAGTGGCTGGTTCCGCACCGGGTGTTCGAAGGCAACCGTCCATCGAATACGATCCTTGCTGACAAACTAACGCCGGAGGCTCTCGGAAAGCTCGTGGCGCTGTACGAACACTCCGTGTTTACCCAGGGCGCAATCTGGAATATCGATTCATTCGACCAATGGGGCGTCGAACTGGGAAAAGTCCTGGCGCAACGCATCATCCCTGAATTGGAGAGCAAAACGGAACCACAGCTTGCACACGACAGTTCCACCAACAACCTGATCAGGTATTACCGGAAATCGAAGCAGTCATAAAGGAGATGAGAGATCAACTTGGCATGATCCGTCTGGGACGGATGGGCGCCAACATGGTGCGGCGACTCATCAGCAAGAGCCACAGCCGTGAGGTGTTCGACAGATCACTGCAAGCAGTCAGCGAGTTAGTCACGGATAAGGCGACCGGCACAGCATCGCTGGCCGCGTTGACGAAACAACTGGCGAAACCGCGCGCAGTCTGGCTTATGGTACCGGCTGCGGTTGTGGACTAAACGATCACTGAACTTCTGCCTCACTTGGAAGCGGGAGACATCCCGATCGACGGCGGCAACTCCTATTACATCGACGATATCAAAAATGAGCAAAAGCTGATTTTGCGCAGTAAGCGCATAAGGGGACAATTTGAGGCGTTGGAACGCGTTCTGGATGAGGGACGCGATTGCTCCGAAGTCTTGCAGATCATTAGTGCGGCGAGAGGGGCAGTCAATAGCTTAATGACTGAACTTTTGGAGGGCCACATCCGGCACCATGTCCTTGACCCCAAGCGAAAGCCGAATTCGGAACAGACCATGGCGGCGGATGAGGTGATCGATATGGTGAAAACCTATCTTAGATAGTCGGACTCAGACTTGTGCACAGGCCTGTCGATGAACGGAGGCATGCATCACATCCTCCATATACAAGTCCTTCCTCCTTGAGTGGCCTATTGATGACCAGAGCTTACCCAATCATCGTGCTGGTGCGTAGGGGACTATAGGGCACAACTCTGTAGTATCTTTGTGCCAATTCCCCTGGCGCCCTGGAAGCTGTTGGTGGTTCCCTCCTGTACCGACCAACACTAACTCGTCTATTTTCGATTATCGTAAGGTTCGACTTTTCTCGCGACCGCTTGCAAGATGGAAGGGTCGACTCCCGTCGCCTCCGCCAATATATCGTTTATTTAGAATCGGCAAGAATGTGATTTATTCCCAAGTTGCAAAAGAAAAGTGTGGATAAGTTATACGCAAGTCGTTGACGATCTTTACGCACTTGAGTTCGATGTCTGCTGCTCGCGCGCGGCGGGCCTTTGTTCGTCGCCGTGCATGCCTGCTTGAGCTGCGAATCGCCTCTCTGATCCCCTTCCCAAGTTCCGGAAGCCTTTCGGTCCGAACACCAACAGGGCGATTCCGAAGATAACCAGCAGGTGCATCGGTTGAAACAATCCTTCAAACCTATTAGACCCTCGTTTCTGTGCACATAGCTTTCTTCGAATGGACCATATCTGGCCTGTATTGATTCCCGGCGGGGAGCCAGATTAAGCGGCGAGGACAACCGTTCCCTCGGCTCGGCTAACACAGGGCAGTACATATCCGGCATTTTTCTGCTCAGCCGTCAGCCCGCCTTCAACCTCCATTTGAACGTTGCCGCTCAGGACTCGCGTGGCGCACGTTCCGCATATGCCCTGGCGGCAGCCATACGGTATCTGCACTTCATTTTTCTCAGCCAGATCGAGTAGGCTGTTCCCGTCAGAAACCTGACATACCTTCCCCGACTGCATAAACACAACAGTCTCGACCGGGCGGCCTTCCAGTGGACTAGGCTCCGTGGGACGTTTGCTTTCTCCAAAACTCTCTTGAAGGATCCGGCCCTGGTTTACGCCGAGAGTCGACAGAATCTGGCGCGCGTTGTCCATGAACCCCTTGGGCCCACAGAGAAAGAAAGTGGGTGAACTTAGATCAGTCACGTACCGAGAGACAAACTCCTCAGTCAGGCGCCCGCTGCGCCCCTTCCAGGTTGGATCCGTTCTCGACAGGCACACCTCATACTTGAAGTTGGGAAGAGACCTGCTAAGCCTCGCCAGTTCGTTTTCGAAAATGATGTCCGCAGCTGGTTCATTGACTTCTGGGGGCATTCGGTACCTGCTACTCAATCCTGCGTTTTGCGCGGCATTGATGGGTGGCCTTTCCGCTTCGAGAAAAAAGGGAGTGCAAATGGGAAGAGTTGTATGGGGACGGGCGGCATTAGTGGCTAGTTTGTGCGGAGGTCTGAGTGTGGGCCAGACGCTGAAACCGAGACCTCCGGCTGGGATACAGGAGCAGAGCGAACATGCGGTCGCAACCGAACCAGCAACGGAAAACGTGGAGGCGATGCCGGTGGTGGTACCAATGACGGTGGCGGCGGGGACTCCGATCAAAGTGGCGTTGGAGTCTGAGGCGAGAGTACGGAATGTGGGCCAAGCGATCCATGGCAGAACGACGGAGCCGGTGTATGCGTTCGACAAGCTGCTGATTCCGGTCGGAACGGTGGTGAATGGGAAAGTTTCGGCCATCGATGCCGTACCGAAGGCGCTACGAACGATGCAGGCGGCAAACGGAAATTTTTCTCCGGTGCGCAAGGTGCATGTGCAGTTTGACGAATTGGTGATGGCCAATGGGCGAACTGTTTGTCTGCATACCTTCGCTTCTCCTGCTCCGGACGGAGTGCTGCGATTTGTATCGGCGAATGAGGCAGAGAAGAAAAACAAAGTGCAGGAGGCGGCATCGAACAAAGTGAGCGCGACGCGTCAAGCAATCCGGCAGCAGTGGAACGACTTGCAGAAGAAAATCCATGAAGCGGGAAAGATGAACAAGGTAAAGAGGGTCGTCCTGGCGCAGTTGCCGGTGCATCCGCAATACCTTGATGCGGGGACTAGCTTCAACGCGAACTTGTTGCAACCCTTGGATTTTGGTACGGAGGCAGTGAAGCGGGAGGCGATGACTGATATTGGAGTGCCGCCACCGACAGGAAGCGTAGTCCATGCGCGGCTGGAGACAGGATTGAGTTCGGCGACGGCAAAAAAGGGGGATCCGGTGGAGGCGGTGATTACCGAGCCGCTGGTTGCGTCAGATCATCTTATTCTGCCTGAGGGCAGCGTGATCAAAGGTTCCGTGATGGAGGTTGCGCCAGCACGTAGACTTGGCCGCAATGGGCGGTTGCGAATCTTGTTTCGCGAGGTAGCGCCACCGAATGGAATTGAGCAAAAAGTTGAGACGAACCTGGAAGGCGTGGCTGTAGCCAAGGGCGAGCACCTAAAGCTTGACAATGAAGGCGGAGCCGAGGTGACCACTCCGCGAACGAGATATCTGACGACCGGAATTCAAGTTATGTTAGCGGCGTCTCAGGCGTCTCCGGATCGCGATGCGGGACAGGGAGGACAGAGCGTGGGTGAAGCGGGAAACGGCGCGGCGAACGGTGCGTCGGGATTTAAGTTTGTAGGAATGGTTGTAGCGTTGGCGGGGAATTCGCGCGTATTGCGGGCAGGATTCGGTTCCTACGGAGCGGCGATGTCGATCTACTACCACTTTCTGGCACGAGGGCGAGACGTAGTGTATCCGAAAGATATGGCGATGGTGATTGGCCTGGGGACGCGGGGAGAAAAGCTCGCCAGCGGCTACTAAAACTTAGTCAAAGGGAATCGAACTGACCAACTGTGGCGACGGAACAGATTAAGTGGTCGTAGACTGGATTTAGAAAAGCTATCTCTTCCAGGCGATCATCAAGCCAAGAACTACCGGCAGGTAAATCACTGAAGCATGCACAACGCGGCCAGCGAGCACTTTGGAGGTAGATCTTACCAGCATAGCCACGTGGTAGAGCATGAAGCCCCCCGCGAGCCCCATAGCAGACGTATAAACCAAGCCACGCCCACCCGGCGGCAGTAGCGTCGCCGATATCAGAAGGATGGTGAAAACAAGAATCTCAGAGCGCGTGAAGCGCGAATCCACGTCGAAACGCGGCAACATCCTATACCCCGCCCGCGAGTAGTCATCGCGATACATGAGAGCGATGGCGAGAAAATGGGGAAACTGCCAGAGGAAGAGAATGGCAAAAAGAAACCAAGCTTGACGGTTGAGGGACGCGGCTGCTCCAGCCCAGCCAATCAGCGTTGGAGCGGCGCCTGGAAACGCTCCCAATAGAGTACAAAGGGGTGTTTTGCGCTTCAGCGGAGTGTAGAGGAGAAGGTACGAAAGCAAAGTTGACAGGGCAAGAAGGGCGGATAGTCCGTTCACCGCCAGCAAAAGGTAGAGGCAGCCTGAGATACTTAGAAATATCCCGAGTGCAAATGCTTCGCGAGCACTTACTCTTCCGGAAGGCAGCGGACGGGAGGCGGTGCGCCGCATCTGACCGTCCCAGACTCGTTCTATCCATTGATTAAGCGTTGCGGTTCCGCTGGCTACCAGAAGCGTACCGACGAGTGTGCTGATCAACCTGCGTATGTTCAAAGGGCCATGGTTCGCTAGATAGTAACCAGCTGACGTGGTCATTAAGATCAGCAGGTTTACTTCGGGTTTGGTCAGAATGTAATAGTCCCGGAGTTTGCAAGTCAGCATCTGTCGGAAGGTTGGATTTGTGATCACGTTTGTGGTTGCCCCATTACCACTCTTCGCCGGCTTCAACAATACCTTCAGTCCGTCGCATCTGGTTGCGTTTGCTTCCAAGTCTTCAGTTTTGCTCCGAATTTCTCACTCCTGACTAATGGGCCCAGGGAACGCCGTCGATGAGGCGGTAGCTGTCGGTCCATCCATATTGCATGCCGAGGAGGACGGCCACGGTAAAGATCACGACGAACCACATGAGGCCGCGATTTTCCGACAAGTGCATGAAGAACAAAAGCGCGATGCCACCCTCGACGATAGCGACGGAGAGCATGCGCACGAACATCTGCGCTCCGCTGATATTCTGATATGCGATTACGAACTGGGTCGCGGCCAGAATCAGCAGGACAACGTAGACAGCTACGTCTTTTCCGATGCTACCCGTGTGATGCGTGTGTGTTTCGGCTGCAGCCATAGTTCCTCCTGCCTCTTTCGTTCTTTAATCCTAGTGGCTCAAATTCATGAGATAGATCAGCGGGACCACGAACATCCACACCAGATCCACGAAGTGCCAGTAGAGACCGGTGACTTCAAGGTCATCGGAGTTATAGCGGCCGCCCTGATAGCGGATCCCAACCGCGATCAGAGCCACCACGCCGCCGGTAACGTGGAGCAGGTGCAAGCCGGTAATACTAAAGAAGGTCGAACTGAACAGTGGCGTGCCCCAGGGATTGTGGAAGAGGGTAGCGCCCTCGCCGATCATTCCCAGCCATTCGCGGATGTGCAGGACGGCGAACAGGATGCCTAAAACAGCGGTGATCATCATCCAGCGGAAGGCCCCGCCCTTGTCTTCTTTCTGCGCCGAGCGCACGGCGATGAGCATGGTCAGGCTGCTGGTCAGCAGGATAAAGGTCATTAGGGCCACGTTGGTGATGCTATGAAAGGGCCGCGGCCAGTCGGCGGTGCTGTTGCGAATAAATCCATAGGCGACCAGACAGCCGGCAAAGGTCGCGGTGTCGGCGATGATGAACAGCCACATCGCCATTTTTTTGGCGGGGACTGAAAACGCGGGCGCAGTCATGATCTCGGTCGCGCCGGTTCGCGACACCTGCCCGTGAATTGAAAGATCGGCTTGGCTCACTTTGCCTCCTACCTGGTTAGAGCTTCATCCAAAGCAGCAAAAGCAGATACAGCCACAGCGCACCCATGAAGTGCCAATACAGTGAAGTTGCGTTCAAAGTGCTCCGTCGCAGAACGGAGTGATTCGTCTTCCAGATCACGCGCGCCAGACCGCCGAGTCCACCGAGTACATGGACGGCGTGAGCGACGGTTAGCACATAGAAGAAGGAGTAGCTGATGTTGGTGGCAAGTCCGAATCCCTCGGATCGGAGTTGCAGCCAGGCAAAGGTCTGGCCGGCGACGAAAAGAAGCCCGAGCGAGAGAGTCGCATAGAGCCAGCCGGCGGGGGCGGACGCCTCGTTTTTTGCCGTTTTTGCCAGCATGAAGGAGGAGATGTGGCGGCGGGCTATTTCCAGCGTGAGGCTGCTAGCGATGATGATCAGCGAGTTGAGATAGAGGATGGAAGGCAGAGTGAAGTGCTGCCAATCCCGGCTAGCTCCCTGACGAACGATGAGGGCGCTGGTGAAGGCGGCGAAAGTCATGGTGATGGCCGCCAAGCCTACCCAGATGCCGGTGCTCGCAGGAGGTGGGGAGGAGGGCTTGACCTGCCGCAAGTCTCCGTCGGCGGGAACGAGATTCCGCCAGCCGCCGTTGCCGGAGCCTTGGCTCGGCAGACGATCGAGATCAATCTTCGGCGGTTCGTGAACTGTAGTTGCCATACTGCCGAACCCTTCCCTCAGGGGCTAAAAGCCCCCAGTCTTTCCGGCTGCTGGCGGCGCGCCCTACCCAAACCCATCTCGGATTTACTTTTCTTCGTGCGGATTCATAAGTTTCTCCGGTGAGGTTTGCATGATGTAATCCGCGCTGGCACCCTCGACGCTGTACTGATAAGGATCGTGATAAACCACCGGCATCGTGTCGCCAAAATTGTTGTGCGGCGGCGGCGTAGCCGTGCTCCACTCGAGTGAAGTGCCTTCCCAGGGATTATCGTTGGGAGCGAGTGGGCCCTTGAAGCGGCTATAGATCAAGTTGTAGATGAAAATGAGCTGGGCCAATCCGGTGAGGAGCGCGACTACGGTAATGAACTTGTGCACCGGAATGAGCGGGATCAGGTAATCATCGGTGAAGGCCTGATAACGGCGAACGTTGCCCGCCATGCCCAGATAATGGAATGGCATAAAAATGCAGTAGGCGCCGACGAAGCTCAGCCAGAAATGGAGCTTGCCCAAGGTTTCGTTCATCATGCGCCCGGTCATCTTGGGGAACCAGAAGTAGGTTCCGGAGAAGATGCCGAACATGGCCGCGACCGCCATGACGAGATGGAAGTGGCCTACGACGAAGTAGGTGGCGTGCAACATGATGTCGAGGGAGGGCTGGGCCAGGAAAAAGCCGCTGACGCCGCCGCTAATGAACATCGAAATGAAGCCCAGCGCGAACAACGAGGCCGAGTTGATTCGCAAGTGGGAGCCATACAGACTGCCCATCCAGATCAAAACCACGATGGTGGAGGGAATGGTGATGACCAGCGTGGGAAAGGAAAATGCCAGCGAGGAGATGGGATTCATCCCGCTGACGAACATGTGATGGCCATAGACCATGTAACTCAGCACAGCCAGGGAGCCCATGGAGTAAATGAGCACTCTGTGGCTGAGCATGGGCCGGCGCATGTTGGTGATGAGAACGTGCGAGACGATGCCCATGCCGGGGATGATGGCGATATAGACCTCGGGATGTCCGAAGAACCAGAACAGGTGCTGCCAGAGCAGAGTAGATCCGCCGGAATGCGGCAGGAGCTGACCATTGATTACCAGGTTGGAGGGCACAAAGAAGCTCGTACCGGCGACGTGATCGAGGATAAGCAGGATGCAGGCGGGCATCAGCACGGCGAATGCGGTCAAGCCCATGATGGAAGTGATGAACCATCCCCAGGCGCTAAGCGGCAGCCGCAACAGGGACATGCCTTTGCAACGCATGTCGAGCGTGGTGGTGATGAAGTTGAGCGAACCAAGCAACTGGCCGATGCAGAAAATACCAATGGAAGCGGCCCAGAGGACTTCGCCCAGACCCTGGCCAGGGCCGGCCACGGCGCCCACTGCGCTAAGCGGAGCGTACTGAGTCCAGCCGGCTAGAGTGGGACCGTCCGGGACAAAGAAGGACGCAAGCATCACCAGAAAGGCGACGAAGGTGACCCAGAACGACATCATGTTGAAGTGGGGGAAGGGCATGTCTTCCGCGCCGGTCTGAATGGGCAGGAAGAAGTTGCCGAAGGCGGCGAACGGGGCCGTCGTCAGCACAAAGAAGACCATGATGGTGCCGTGCATGGTCATCAGCTGCAGGTAATACTCGGGGGTCATGATGTCGCCGGGCGCGCCATTCTTCGAGAGCAGATGCAGGCCGGGGATGGCGAAATTGCCCCAGCCCAGGTGAATGCGCATCAGCCAGGAGAGGAACATTCCCACAATGGCTGCGACCAAGGCCAGCGCGTAATACTGCTTGCCGATGACTTTGTGGTCCAGGCTGAAGACGTGCTTGCGAATGAAGCTGGTGGGTGCTCCGTGCTGCGCTGCGTGGGCCGACATATCGTGCATTGTGGTCACCTTAAACGGGATATTTATCCAGATCCTGTAGGGGCTAAAGCCCCGATCTTTTAGTTGGCCATTCCCGCGCGGCTGAAGCCCGCGCCCTTTCAAAACCTACTGCAATGCTGCCTGCTGTTTAATCCAGGCATCGTAGTCTTCCGGCGACTTCACCTCGAGATAGGCCTTCATGTTGTAGTGCCCGAGGCCGCAGAGCTGGGTACAAACGATTTCATATTTGCCGATCTTGGTGGCGGTGAAATGAATCGTAACGTCCAATCCGGGGACGAAATCCTGATGAACGCGCAATTCCGGAACATAGAAGGAGTGCGACAGGTCTTTGGAGTGCATGAGGAGGTGAATTTCGCGATTCACCGGTATGGCCATCTCAGCCGTAACGATGTCGTCTTTTGAGTCTTGGTCGTTGGTGGTGTCGAGGCCGAAAAAGTTGGCGTTGGCTTCATCGATCAGGTTGGGATGGAGAGGGCCGAACTTGCCGTCGGGGCCAGGGTAACGGAAATAAAAGGCAAATTGTCCGGCCTGCACCTGGATGGGCATGGCGTCCGCCGCAGGTGGACTGAGATACACGCCAGCCCAGGCTTTAGCACCGAAGACACCCAGAGCCAAAACCTCGGTTCCGACCAGCAGGAAGGCGGCGATTACCAATCCTGCCGCGCCGCCGGGGAAGCGCTTGATTTTGTCGGTGGGTTTCGACTGGGAGAATTTCCAGATGAAAAAAGCCAGCAGGATTTGGGAGGACAGAAAGGCAATCCCCGTCTCCAGCATCGTGTCCGTAAATTGCTCGTCGATCAGACGGCCGTGAACTGAGATGTCCTGTGGCAGCGGCCACGTGTGCATTATGATCGGAAGTGCCGACCCGATTGCAATCAATACAATGGTTACCGCGAGAAGCTTCGCCATGTCCCCCGCCTTCTTGCCAACAATCTCTGCCTATAGTCGGAATCGCCGCAGGTTCGGCTGCGGCGATTCGTTGATTTGTGCAACAACTGCGACGTGAAACTTGCGGCCTTACTTCCCTTTGAAAGTGAAATTCGCCGAGCCGGTCCCGCCGGCGGCAACGGTCACCTTCGCCGTCTGCGTCCCCAAGTCTTCCTGCCACGCGGTCACCGTGTAGCTTCCGGGTGGCACGTTGTTAATGGTGTAATTGCCGCTGGAATCGGTGGCTGCGTAAGGGCCTTTCACCACCGCGAACCAGCCGTGCATCCAGGGATGGATGTTGCACTGCACGGGAATCATCTCGGTAGCTTTCCAGCTCTTCTCGATGGGCGCGGCCCCGGGCGGCTGCGACTGGTTCCAGGGAATATTGCCGGTCATGGGATTGGGAAGGGGATGAATGTTGTGCGTGGTCTGGTCGCTGGTGATCACTTTGAATTTCTGATTCACATCCATGGCCAGAACGTGCGGCGTATACATGCAGTTCTTCTGATCAAAGACCGGCTCCGACGATGGCACCTCGGCCAGCGCGCCCGCCGTCAAGCCCTCGGAAATGTACAGAACAACGTTTTCAATCCCATCGCCGGAACCAACCACCACGGTTTCGAGATGCCGAGGCGAATTTGCATTGGCCTTGACGCAATAAGGATCTTTGGACATATCGATGCCCCTCATGTGAGGAGCCGTGCCCGTGAGTTTAACGCTTCCCGTGATTTTGCCTTCTCCCGCGGCGCTGACCTTTGGGTTTGAAATCAAGGCTCCACAACATACAAGAACTAGAACCAATAGTGCGGCAACCGAATTGTGTCGATTCATAGAAGTCTCCTTAAAACGGATCGCCTTCCTGACTCGAGAACACCAGCCATTTCCTCCACAGTTTGACTTGCTCCGACAGCACATCTCGCCTTTGGCAACGGAACCGCGCGAAATCATAGACCAAGTGCAGAGGGGAATTTGGAAATAGTGCGTAGATGAACAAATTGTCATCTTCCTGAAAGAAACGGGTCATGATGAACAAACTGTCATCTGCCAGCAAAGACCTGGTAATGTTCTGGACATATCGTAATTTTTATAAGGCTTGGTCGCGACACGAGGTCATCATGCCATCAGAAAGTTTGAGAGGACACATGTGGAGGACGATCCTTCGCAACCTGCATAGTTGTCCTCGTGGCGTCGTTGGTGCTTGTCTTTTCTTTGGGTTGGCTCCATCTCTGATGGCTCAGACGGCTGGAACCGGTGTATTGAGATTGACGGGCAGGGTCACCGATGCATCCGGCGGAGTGGTCGCAAACGTCACGGTGACGGCTACGCGCGTTGACAACGGAGAGATGCGAAGGGCGACCAGCGGAACTGATGGCTCTTATAAGGTTGACGGGTTGACACCGGGCGAGTACCGGCTGAAATTTGAGGCCGCCGGTTTCAAGACGTTGGAGATTCCTTCCGCAACGGTCAATGGGACCGAGGTTCTGGATGAGAAACTGGAGGCGCAGGAACAAAGCAAAGGTAAGCCATCCCCGGCGCCGCAGGAGAATTTGCCGAACGCCCCGTCCAGCAGTACGACAGCCCCTACGCTTTCGGATCTCGGACTCTCTCCGGAGCAGACCCAAGGAAACGCACGGGAGCAAGCGTTGCTGGATAAGCGGACTCACATGTTAAAGATCCATCAGCGAATGGGTTTGATCACGACGGGCCCTTTGATTGCCACTGTCGTTACTTCTCTGGGGGCAGGGGGAAAGAGCACCAGCACGGCCTCACGCGATCTGCATGTGGCTCTTGGCAGCTTGACGGGGGATTTGTACGGCATTACGGCTTACTACGCGATCCGCGCACCGAGAATCCCGGGTACCGAAACTCGCGGACCAATCCGGTTTCATAAAGCCATGGCCTGGATACATGGCCCGGGAATGATTCTGACTCCCATCCTGGGAGCGATCGCTTTCGATCAAAAGAGCAACGGTGAAAAGGTTCATGGCATCGCTTCCGCACACGGACCAGTGGCCATTGTGACCGCCGGGGCATTTGGCGCTGCTCTTCTTTCGGTTTCGGTGAAGTTCTAAGTGCAATTTATGAAAAGGAAAATTCTGATCGTCGTCTTACTTGCTGCGCTGCCCGCTTTTGCTGCAGCGGACAGCCATTGGATTCTGCAACAGAGCACTCTCACTTATCATGTGTCCCATCCGTTGCACCAGAGTGAAGGGGTGAGCCACGCGGCGCGAGGAAAGGGAGTTTGCCACGCCGGACAATGTGATTTTCTGATCGCCGTGTCCGTCAAGTCGTTTGATTCCGGGGACAGCAACCGTGATCTGCACATGCTGCAGGTCACGCGCGGGGCGGAGTTCCCGCTGGTCACCGTGCGCACCCGCCTGCCCGAATCAGCGGCCGCATCGGCGACTATTAATGCCGATCTTGAGATCCAGTTCGCCGGCCAGACAGCCCAGTACAAGCAGGTTCCATTCAAACTAGAGACACAAGACGGCGAGACCCACATCACGGGGACAATTCCGGCCACGCTTTCTGATTTCAAAATCGATCCCCCATCGCTCCTAACGATGCCGGTAAAGAACGAGATTCCAGTGCGTGTAGACATGACATGGCGCCCGCAATAAATGAAGTTTCAGCCTCCACTTGCCGGAGGTTCATGTAAAGCCCTTCTTGAGGAAACCGGGGGAGTCCCTAGCGTATTCAACGTTCGAGGAGTTTCCTGCATCCCACCTTGGGGTGTAAAGTTCTTACGCAGGCGAGACTCTCCCTATGCGATTGTTGGTAGTAGAAGATGATGTATCCATTCAACAGTTTCTGAAACGGGCCCTAGTAGAGGCCGGATATCAGGTGGATACGGCGGGCACGGCGAAAGCGGCGGAAGCCTCCGCCCTGGAAGGTACTCACGATGCGTTCATCATCGATCTTGGCCTTCCGGACCTCGATGGATTGGACCTGATAGCCCGTTGCCGCGCCCAAGGCAATTCGGCACCAGTCTTAATCCTGTCGGCCCGGCGTTCGGTGGACGAGCGTGTCCGGGGGCTGGAAAGGGGTGGAGACGACTACCTTACGAAACCATTCGCTCTCCCGGAGCTGCTGGCAAGATTGAGGAACCTCCTGCGCAGGTCCGCGGTTCCACAGAATGACTCAGTGCATCTGCAGGCCGCTGACTTGCAACTAGACCTAGTACGTCGTGAAGCCCGACGAGGCGATCACTTGCTGCAATTGACTCCGCAGGAGTTTTCTCTGTTGGAATATCTTTGCAGGAACGAAGGTCGCGTAGTAACACGCACCATGATTCTGGACCACGTCTGGAGGATGCGGATCGATCCCGCAACCAACGTAGTGGACGTTCATATTTATCGTCTGCGCAGCAAAGTGGATCACGACACCCCTCGACCTCTGATCCATACCATTCGCGGCGTTGGCTATGTTCTCAAACATGCCTAAGAATTTACGCTCTACCGCCGCGTGGCGGATTTCGATCTGGACCACTCTGGCGTTCGCGCTTGGAACCGCCGGGGCCTTCTCCATCGTTTATTTCCTTGTCGATCAGGGTCTACGGGAACGGAGCGATACTTGGCTCACCGGCGAGGCTGAAGTTCTGGCTCAAGTCTCGGCCGATACGCCGAGCGATCACCTTTACAAGCGGATCGTGCGAGAAGTCGCTGAGCTTGCAACTCAGGAAGTACCCGATGAACGCAATGCCCGCGGCGAAAGGCTGAACTCCGTTTTCTTCCTGGCAACAGATCCGCGCAACAGCGAGACTCCACTTTGGGTAGGCCCTGGTTCGAAGGACGCATTTGTTGCCGCGATTCAGCGGGCGAAGCTGGCTCCCGGACCCCCGAGGTCCATAACCGTGGAAGGATATCAGCAGACCTTTCGGGTAGTGGTGAAGGCGCAAAACGGAAGGTACGTTTATTTGGGGTTATCGGGTCGTGGCGCGAAACGTCTGCTGCACACGTTGGCGCGTCGTTTTCTCATGCTTTGGGGGGGCATGTTTCTGCTGGGCTTCGTGATCTCCTACTGGAGCGCACGGCGTACGCTGCATCGTGTGGAACGGATTACGGAAACCGTCGCCCGGATCGGCACCGAAGGGTTAGAGGAACGCCTGCCTGAACCGGTGAATTCAGATGAGATTTCGCGATTGGCCAAGACCTTTAATCACATGCTGGACCGACTCCAGTCTTCGGTGAATCAGCTTCGCACCGTTACTGGTGGTATCGCGCACGACCTCAAAAGTCCGGTGACCTTGATTCGTGGAACGCTGGAATCGGCATTATGTAACGAAGGAAATGAAAAGTGGCGCGACTCGGTTGGGGAGGCGATCGAAGACCTGGATAGACTCTTGCAGTTGCTGAACACCACGCTGGATCTCGCGGAAGCGGAGGCGGGTGCGCTTCACATCGATCGCGGGTCAGTTGATTTTTCCGACGTCATGCGACAACTGGTGGATATTTACCAGCCTGCCATGGCCGAGCACCATCACGAAGTGACGATTGACATCGAAGACCATGTGGTTGTGGATGCCGACATGACCCTGCTGAATCGTGTCGTAAGCAATTTGCTGGAAAACGAATTGACTCATTTGCCCGCGGGATGCCGAGTGGAAATCCGGCTCCGCTCACAACAAGGGTCAGCAGAACTAGTCATTGAAGACAACGGTCCGGGATTCCCACTTGATATCCGCAGCGGGGTCTTTAAGCGATTCGTAAAAGGAAAAAATTCTCCCGGCCACGGTCTAGGACTTGCCTTCGTGGATGCAGTTGCCCAGGCGCATGGCGGCGGCGTGCGCGTCTCTGATCGTCCGGGGGGCGGCGCGGTTTTAACTTTGTCGCTGCCGATCAGCGTACTCCAAGCGGCATAAACACGGGATTTTCAGCCAGCGTCGCGAATTCTTTAACTGATACTTCAGCGCGACGAATGGTCAGCCTGACGCAGGGCCGCAGCCATGAGGATCAGACATGCGACGAAAAGCATCAGTACGTCGAGCACGCGAACACGACGAAGGACTACGGTGGGCATGGTATAGGTTTTTCCACTGGCGGGGGTCTCACGGGAAGCGGGATGTCGGGCGGGGCGGACGGAGCCGACTATGAGACGGAGAGCATCGGCGACACGCCGGACGCGGACTCCGCCGGACCCACCGGGTACTGAAGAGAACCACGCCGCTTGCGGACTCGCCGGTGCCGGAGTCGGGCAACGCGGACTCTGAAAAGGAGGCCGGGAGCCGGTCTCCGCCTCGTCACGGCTTTCCGAGCACACTGCGGAGACTACTCTGGCTTCCCTGTGTAATGCTGCTCGCGGTGGGCATCGGCATGGTCTTCCAAGGATTCCAGGTGAGTCGTGACTTCAGCTGGCATCCCCAGTTCGGACGGCAGGCGTTCTTCCAGAATCGTTGCGAGGCGGTGGGCCTCGCTCACGGGCGTGAGGCACGGAAACAACAGGTGCACTTCGATGATCTGTCGGTATCCGGTGGTTCGGAATCGAACACCATGGTATTGAATGGCTAATTCGGCGCAGATGGCGTCTAACTTGTCCCGAATTTCTCGACCGGCTTTCGGATCAGAATAATCCAGCAGTCCGACAGCCGAGCGCCAGACCAAGCGTCCCCCTGACCAGAGGATATTTACGGCGACTGCGATGGCCACCATCGGATCGAACGGTTTCCAGTGTGTCAGAAGCACCAGCCCAAGTCCTACTACAACACCAAAGCTGGTCCAGCTATCGGTCAAGACGTGTTTGCCATCGGCTTCGAGAATGAGCGAATTGGTGCGCCGACCCGTCCGCAGGAGGTAATAACCGAGAACCGCATTTACCAGTCCGGCGACCAGGACTAACAATGCGCCCGCTCCCAAGTGTTCTAGCTGTAGCCCGGCAATCCACTTGCGGATCGACTCATAGAGAATTGCGACCGCCGCCACAATGATCATGGCGCCTTCAAATCCTGCGGAGAAGAAAGTAATGCGCTCGTAACCGTAGAGGAATTGAGGGGAAGCTGATTTTGTGCTGAGACGCAGACTGAAACTGGCAAACGCCACGGCGATGACGTGGACGACCGACTCGGCCGCGTCGGAAAAAATGGCCGCCGAGTGCGTCAGGAAGTAGACCGTTGCCTTACCGATCAGCATTGCCAGACCAACGATCAAGGAAAGACGCATAGCGAAGTTCGCATCGCGCAACTCCCGTTCGTCTCTCCGTGTCGCGGAACTAGCCGTTGCTTGTGTAGGCACGCTCTGTGTCTCTGGCTCAAGAGCTTAGCATTTAGCACGTCGTTCTACAGGAGACGCATCACTGGAAGATGTGATCTCGCTCACGCATTCGGCACGGCAGGCTTGATGACGCTGAACCTATCAGAAGGGAGACTCGGAGAACGACTGCATAGGATTCTTCAGAATGATGGGCAGTACGCCTTTACGAAAAAACTATGCTTTTTTTATTCGCAATTTATGGATTTCGGTCCTCAATGATCTGGATCAAGTAATTCCAGGCACGTTTCCGCCGTTCGGTTACGAACTCGGAGGCTGATATGTTCATGAAAGCTGTCCTGACAGTGCTGTGCACAGCAGGCATCGCCTTTTACTTGCGATTCTCGCTGGCGCTATGGACGGAGAGCCGCCCTCGTTCGAGGGGTTATTGGGTACGTCTGCGAGTCGGCTCTGGCGAAGACGCAATAGCTGAACCGCCGGACGAGAGAAAACCAGTGAGTCGCGCCGCGTGAGAACAGATCGGAACAGGATATTGTGGGAGGTCAATTATGCTGACACGAATGAACATGGTACGCGTCATCGTGGCCATCACGGTGTTGGTCGCGACCTGGATCCTTCTAGGAAATGCGGTCGCACAAAAGCAAGCAGTTCCGAAGCCGCAGGATAAGCTGGCACTCGGAGAACCCGAGGTCAAGCAGTTGCTCCTCCTTATGGATACCGACAAGAACGGCAAAATCTCCAAGGAACAGTGGATGAAGTTCATGGAAGTTGAGTTTGACAGACTGGATAAGGACAAGAAAGGGCAGTTGGACGCCAAGGAACTAGCCCCATCGGAATTGCGCGTAAGCCACCCCGTAAATGTGGGGAAGTAATCGCTGTGTGCTACGCTGCTTGGTAGGACAACAAGGGACTGTCTACCCGGCCAATGCACGCCCGCACTTCCACCGCTCTGCTCACGTTCATCTTGATCGAAATGCCGCCATTCAGCCTACGAGTGGCAAGAAAATTGGATTAGCAGACATGTTCAAAGTCAAGGAATTGGTGAACCTGCATCCGACTCAAATCTTGGCGCTGATTGTAGTCTCTGTATGGGCCATTGCAAGCGCAAAACGGGCGAAAGGGCGACTGCTCGCACTGCTCTTCATCGTCGCGTTCATGGCAGGAGGCTTCGCTCTTGGCTTCGTGATTAGCGCGCGGGGCTGCGGCGATTCGCGACAGTACGGCGACACGGCGATCAGTCTAATGATCCTCCTCGGTGCGATCAGTGCGATTGGTTGCCTATCCAGTAACAGACGTCGTAGCAACCAAAAGTGGCCATTCACTGGCCAGTGAACCGTAATCGGCTCCTGACTTTCCGAATGGGTTTGTAAAGCACAATTCCACATCAGGATGTTCCCGGATCCGGCGTTAGTATCGAGAGGACCGGACAGAGACCGAGGCACTAGAATGCTTTAAGCTGAGCAAGTAGGGCTGGTGGATTTCTACAGCGCAATTCAATACGTGTTGTTTGTGGTCATTGTCACCGTCCTGGTGAAGCCGCTGGGCGGGTACATGGAACGGGTCTTTTCCAGGCAGCGGACCGCGCTTGATCGCTTATGCCTTCCCGTTGAGCGTCTCCTCTATAGCATTACTGCGGTTGACCCTAATGTGGAGATGACCGGCAAGGATTATGCGACATGTTTTGTGCTATTTGGCTTTGCCGGTACGCTCCTGTTGTATGGCATTCTCAGACTGCAACAATTTCTTCCTTGGTTCTTTCCGCAATACCATACGACGCCGTTAGCCCCAGACTTAGCTCTGAATACGGCGATCAGTTTCTCGACGACCACGACCTGGCAATCCTACGCCGGCGAGAACACGATGAGCTATTTCAGCCAGATGGTGGGACTTTGCGCCCAGAATTTCTTGGCGGGCGCGGCGGGGTTAGCCGTGGGCGTTGCCTTCGTCCGTGGGCTCGCTAGAGAACTCTCTGATACGCTAGGCAACTTTTGGGCTGATCTCACACGCGCCCTGCTCTGGATCTTGTTGCCGGGAGCATTGATCGGTGCATTACTGTTGGCCTGGCAGGGCGTCCCGATGAACTTCCACCGCTATGCCGTCGTCACAACCGTCGAGGGTACGCCGCAAACCATACCGCAAGGTCCGGTAGCCGCACTTGAGATCATCAAGAATCTCGGAACCAACGGCGGCGGATTCTTTAACGCGAATGGAGCTCATCCTTATGAGAACCCCACTCCGCTGACGAACTTTCTCGAAATGTTGGCGATCATGCTCTTACCTGCAGCCTTCACCAATACTTTCGGCAGGATGGTGGGACAGCCTCGACAGGGATGGCTTCTCTACGGAGTAATGCTGCTTCTCTTCGTCTGTGGACTGGTCTTCGTACATCACTTTGAACGACGAGGGATTCCTCACGTCGGAAATGTAGATTTCAGAAGTTATCGCCTCCAGCCTGGTGGAAACATGGAAGGCAAGGAGGTACGCTTCGGCATTGGCAGTTCCACGCTCACGGCGGTCGTCACATCCAACACGGCGACGGGATCGAATAACTCTATGGACGATAGCTACACCTCGCTCGGCAGCATGGTTTTGCTGGTGAACATGCTGCTGGGAGAACTCGTATTCGGAGGACTGGGGACAGGCCTTTACAGCATGGTGATGGCCGCTGCGATCGCCGTGTTTCTGGCTGGGCTGATGGTTGGTCGCACGCCTGAATACCTGGGGAAGAAGATAGGGCCAGCGGAGAACAAAATGATCATGCTCTATGCTCTCGCCGCGCCGCTGATCGTGCTCCCACTCACTGCGATTGCCGCGAGCACCAGGGCAGGACTGTCCGGGTTAACGGTCAATACCGGGCCGCATGGTTTTACGGCGATTCTGTTCGCTTTTACTTCCTGCTTCGCCAATAATGGCCAAAGTTTTGCCAGTCTGAGTTCGAACACTCCGTTCTATAACCTCACGACTGCATCAGCAATGCTGCTGGGTAGGTTCGGCTTGGCGATTCCCGCATTGGCGTTTGCTGCTCTCTTTGGTCGGCAGAGAAACACTCCTTCTACCTCGGGAACTCTTCCGACTCATTCTTTTGTGTTCGGGGTGCTACTCACGACCTGCTTGATAGTAATGGTGGCCCTGAGCTATCTTCCGGCCTTGGCCCTCGGCCCTGTACTGGAACGACTGCTCTTGGGAAGATAGAGAATTTGAAATTAACATATCATGCGCGCCCCGCGTCCCACTAAGCTCCGTTCGCAACGCGACATTAACCTCTGGCGGATCCCGCTGCAGCTCTCGCTCGCCGCGCGGGCGGTCTGTTCGCGATCACCCTGATTCCGGAGGAGATCAAGGACTCATCTTGCTTCATAGATCACACATAATCAAAAAGGGTCATGAAGCCAAAATCCATGTGCAGTTGCTGGTGACAATGGAATAGGGTTAGTCCTGGGTTGTTGGCGACGAAATCGATTTTGGCCTCCTGGTACCCACCCAGCATCACCACATCTTTTAAGATTCCGGATGTTGTCTTTCCCGCCACGCGCGTGAGTTCGAAGCTATGCCGATGCAGATGAATGGGGTGGATGTCGTCACTGGCATTTCGCATGTGGATGCGATACCGCTTGCCTTCTCTCAAATGAAATGAGGCGGGAACCATATCGTTGCTCGTCGGATAAGCCACGCCGTTGATCATCCACCGGTTGAAGCCGTCGTCGCCGGCATTGTCCTTGGTAAAGGTCATCTCGAAGGTTTCGTCCGGTGGATCAGCGCTTGCACCGGGCTTCGCAAAGAGCCCGTAGTTCCAGCGGTACGACGCAGGCGCAATCCATTCCGCCTTGCCCTTGGCTCCTGCGTATTCGACGACAACTCCCATGCCGTGCTGACGATCATCATCCGCCAGATCACCCATGATCCAGACTCCCGGAGTCTTCATTTCAACAATGGCAGAAACGCGCTCAGCGGTGCCTAGCCATTAACAGCGGAACCGTTGCCGGATTAGGCACCGGATTTCCGTCGAGCGCCACTACGTGGAATGAATGACCGGGCAAGGCAAGACTGCGTATTTCGGTCGCGCTTCCATTCAATACATGGAACAAAACGCGTTCGCCCTGCTTCACGCGGATGGGATCTCCGTGGTGCAGCATCCGGCCGTTGACCGTAAAAGAGCCGTAGCCAACCTCGTATCCGTGCGGCATGCGCTTGGCGAGAGAAGCCTTCATAGCCGACTCGCCTTGCTCTTCGAGCGCTTTAACCTTGGTTGGAGGCAGGAAGTTCCGGGCCATGTCTCCACCACGGCTGAAAGTCGGCTCGAACTCCTTCAGCACAAGGAACACCTCGCGCTCATAGTTGCCAGACTCATGCTTCGGCTCGATGTACACAGGACCAATCTCGCCGCCGTACTGCCCGGCGTAGAGATTCGCTCCGGCACGATTGTGCGTGTGATAGAACCGAAATCCTGCCGGTCGCGGAGTGAATACGATTCTGCGTTTACCGTGTGCGGGAATAAAGGGCGTGCCCTCCTCAGCGGCTCCATCCACATCAATGGGCACCATCTGGCCGTGCCAATGCAATTGTTCCGGCACATCTGTGTCGTTGTATGCGTCTACCGTGGCCTGCTGGCCTTCCTTGAAGCGAAGCAGTGGCCCTGGGAATTGTCCGTTGTACGTGGTCGCCGAGATGATTCGCTTGGGCGCGATCTCAATAGGAGACGTTTTGATGCGCAGCGTGTAGTCAGGGGAACCGGACTCCGACGAAGCAGTAGGCAAATCGTTGCTATGTGTTGAAATACTGGATTCAGCGACGACAGTTCCCGAGTGCAGGAGAGCCGCTCCGGCTGAGAGACCGGCTGCCCTTAGAAACCGACGCCTGGACTCAGACAATTCGTCCATGAAGTCTCCTTAATAATCCTGGAACAAAAGCCAGGGGCATCTTATCCTCGACCTCGGTCGGGCCATGCCAGCCTTGCATCAATAGACCAGAGGCCGCCACCGATTGAGATGAGAAAAATCAAGCAACAGAACATGGCAAAATCGGTTCGCGCGTCGCTGACCATGTACCAGAAACCCTGGTTGGCCCGGAACAACTCCGGAATCTTTGTGGTCGCAATCGCGGTCGTGATCACGATCAGTAGCGGAATGGACACGATTCTCGTCCACAGTCCAACCAGCAGCAGAAGGCCACACAGAATCTCGAAGGCACCCACGAAATGGGCAGTGAAGTACGGATGCGGAAATCCGATTCTTGTGAAGCGCACAACGCCCATATTTGGGTCAATGTACTTCAGAATGCCCTGTGTTAAGAAGATGAGCCCCACAGCAATACGCACTAGCAACACGCTGCGTGGGCTCCCAGTGGGTCCGAGTAGCACTTGAATGATTGTCCTCATCAAACAGTGACCTCAAATAAGCTCGCTGAGCACGTTCCGCGCGGGAAGACACGGCTGTAGGTTAATGGTTTGTCCGCTACTGCGTTAGCCCAAAATGGTAAAGCCATTCGGTGTCCGCTCATGTAGCAATTGGATGGCGGAAATCGTAACGCTCGTGCTACCACTCCGCGACATAGACGAAGTCAGCCGCTGGGCGATGCAGCGCCTGGGTAATCCGCATCGCAAGTCGCATCTGGTGGCAAACTTCGCATTGCGCAGGCCGGTGAGCTGGTTCTGCGTGCAGTACAGGCGCGCGGCCGCTTGCTGCCAAGTGGCACCCCGGCCCGTGCGGGCGGCGTTGAGCGCGCCATGGAGTTTCTTCAGGTCCCAACGCAATCTATGCGCCTCGTCCGCCAGGGGAAGTGGCACGCCGGCAGTGCCCGGCTGAGGCACGGCGATGAATGCTTCGGGTGGGAGTCCCAGCCATCGCAGCACGAATAGCGCGTGCTGGCAGCTCAACCCTCCGGCCGCCTTTCTGATCGTCGCGGGGCTGATCGGATGGTCGTTGCGTCGCTCGTTCAGCGCGCGCGACTGCTCCCAAATCACGGTGGCCAATGCTGGCCAGCTCAGTTGCCGCTCGCGCCGCCGCTTGTCGGCTGCGTCGAAGAATGCCTGGCCATCAAAGCCGTGAGCCGAAGGCATTTGATCCTCCACCACGCCGCTGCTGTTAGCGGCTGAACCATCATTTTAATAGCACAATATCAGCTTCAAATTCCCTAATGGCCAATGAGCGATATCGGGATGTTTCGTGAGTGTGTGGAAGATTTGGTGGAAGAGGGAGAAGGCGCCGCCTATGGCGCCTTCTATGTTGCTGAAAAGAATGGCGGGGACGACGGGACTCGAACCCGCGGCCTCTGCCGTGACAGGGCAGCGTTCTAACCAACTGAACTACGTCCCCAACTTGTTTTCATCGGGTTAGCTGGAAACCCTTGATTTTCCTGTCTTTTCTTACTGTCAACCGCGTCGCCTGTGTCAACCGTTTCCACCCCATATAACCGAATTCCGGGGTTTTATCGACAGGAAACTGTAAGGAAGTACGCCCCATCCAGTTCCCAATGCGAGCCCTACGACCCGGAGCATCTGTCCATGCCCCGTGACTGAATTGTAGCAGACGGAATTTGGATCAGTACAGACCGGCAGAAAGCAAGAGGTTGAGTTGAGAGCAAACTCAACTCTGTCATCATTATCAGTTGACTGCTACCATTCGAAGCTCGGTTACCTGACGCGTCCGTCTTGCCAGCCTTTCATCGTCGGGCGCCATGGCCATGATGGGGGAGGGTCTTTGATCGGCTCCATCGCTTTATAATTGTGGAAAAGATGCACGGTGAAGGAGTTCACCGCAAACCGCTGTTCCAGTCTTGATCGGGACAGATGATGACTCCTAACAGGGAAACCTGTTGCAGAGCCATGTCTGTCGCGGATTCCCTGCTGAAATTTTTGCGTGGCCGTCCCTGCAAGCCGAGCGGCAGCCTCGTGCAAGGGCAGGAGCAGAACGGAGTCTGAAACCATGGACTTGAAAACATACGAGCAAATTAAATTCGAACTGGCCGAACTGATCCGTTCCGGGCAGCTCATCGCTTCCGAACGGGAGCAAGATTCAAACAGGCGTTACGACGCGGAGCGACCCTGGCGCGCACTGCTCACTCGTTTGGCGGAAGACCGATTCACTGTCGTCGTTGCCGGGCGGTTTAGTCGGGGAAAGTCTTCGTTGATGAATGCGGTTCTCGGCATGGATCGTCTTCCGACAGGTATCGTGCCGCTCACCTCTGTCATTACTTATGTGCGTTACGGCACGAGCGAAAGAGTCCTGCTGAATTATGAGGGCACCCGGTTGCGGGGAGAAGCCACGCTTCAAGAGTTGCCGGAGTACGTCACGGAAAAGGGGAATCCGGGGAACGTAAAGCGGATTCACTCGGCTGAGATCCAGTTGCCGGCAGAGATTCTTCGGCGAGGGTTCTTTTTCGTCGACACCCCAGGCCTTGGCTCTGCGATCTTCGAGAACACGAAGACGACGGAAAGATTCATTCCAGAAATCGACGTGCTTATCCTTGTCACTAGCTACGAGAGCTCACTCTCGGAAGACGAAATGCGATTTCTGAATTATGCACTGGCCTCAGTACGTGCCGTGTTTATCGTCATCAACAAGCAGGACACCGTGCCCGCGGATTCTCGGGCAGAAATAATTCAGTACGTCCAGAAGACTGCTCACAGTGTGCTGGGGGACAAGGCAGTCGCACCGTTTTCGGTCTCAGCCAGAGACGGATTGGCCGCAAAACAGGCGGGCGATGCAGGCAGACTGCGCGATAGCGGCCTGCTGGATTTTGAGAACGCGCTTGTCGATTTCTTGGCTAACAACCGCGCACAGATGTTCTTGTCTTCGATGTGCGATCGCACGTCAGTCGAAATGCAAGCCTTGGGTCTGGAAGCCGACAGCCTAATTTCCCAACTTCAGGCCTTGCAGCAACAAATCGACCCAAATGTTTCTGAAGCGATGAACGAAGCGTCGGTTGAGTCACGCGCTGGTGCTGTGCTCGGGCTCGAAAACGTTAGCTCTTGCGAAGTTTGCAAAGCCGCCATGGCGAAGACCATGAGGTTTCTAGCGAGATACCAATACGATCTCAGTACCCGGCCCCGAACTCAGGAACAGCACGCTCAAGATGGAGGGTTTTGCCCGTTACACACGTGGCATTACGAACAGGTCGCGTCCCCTCGCGGTGTTTGCACGGCATACCCGGTGCTCCTGAACCAAATGGCCGAAAGGCTGCGTCACTTGGCTACAAATGGTACTCAAGGGCCTAATGACTTCTCGTCTCCCCTGCTTGAATCGCACTGTCCTGCCTGCCAGGTTCGCTGGGCCACAGAAGATCAAGCGGTAGCCTCAATTGTCAGCAGAACTAGCGAGAACGCCAATCCAGGCAAGCTCTCACTATCGGCTCTGTGTCTTCCGCACTTGCAGTTAGTGCTACGCCGCGCGAAAAGCGAGTCCGTTCGCAAGTTCCTCTTATATCGTGAGGCGGCACTCATGGAACGAATTGCGGAGGACATGCAGCGCTACGCCATTAAGCACGACGCCTTGCGGAGGGATCTGGCGAGCTCAGAGGAACATAATTCCTACCTTCAGGCGCTTCAGCTACTCGTCGGTCACCGGAGCGTCAACGCGGTCTTCGCCGTCAGGGACATCATGTAGGCGCAGCCCTGGGGAAAGGAATCCAACGTTCTATTTAACCCACTCCAGCCATGCCCATCCCACGATCAACGTCATCACGGTAATCGGCAGCCCGACGCGGAAATATTCCCAGAACCCGATCTTCGTCTCCGGCTTGGCGCTCTCGACGACAATAATGTTCGCTACGCTTCCCGTGATCGTCAGATTCCCCGCCAGTGTCGAAGCCATCGCCAGTACCAGCCACGCCGTATGCGGATTCGCAAATTTCGGCGCCAGCGACTTCAAGAGCATCACTGCTGGTACATTGCTCACAATATTGCTCAGCAACGACACGGCAACTGTGAAAACCCCGAGATTGTGGAGATTCCAATGCTCTGCGATCCCGAGAAACTTCTCTATGATTCCGGCATTTTGCGCTCCGCCCACAATCAGGAACAGCCCGACAAAGAACACCAAAAGACCCCAGTCCACTTCCTCGTACAGCTTTCGCGGCTCCAGCGTTCGGGTAATCAGCAACACCGCCGCGCCCAAAGCCGCTGCCATCGCCGGAGGCACCCCTGCAAAAAACGCGATCACAACTGCGGTTACCACAATCGCTGGTTTCGTCAGCCGCGAAAGATCGAGCGGCGGCAGTGGAATCCCGTCGTTCACCAATCCGCATGCTTCACCTTCCGCATGTGTATCCAGTGCAGCACCATCCAATCCAGGAACAAACCCACCACCGCCACGGGGCCAAGATGTAGGAGGAAGTCACGATAGGCAATGCCGGAAAAAGACCCGATCAGCATGTTCTGCGGATTACCCGTGATACTCGCCACGCTGCCAATATTCGATGCGGTCGCCACCGCCAACAGATACGGCAATGGTTCCAGCCGCAGCCTGCGCGTGATGCTCAGCACAAACGGCACCATCACGAGGCAAACAATATCGTTCACGAAAAATGCGGAAAGCACTCCCGACGTAAAGACTACCGCAGGCAACAGGCGCGAAGGCTTCAGCCGCCGCAGCACCATCTCTGCATTCCACTCGAAGAATCCCACCAGATGAAGATTGCCAACAATCAGCATCATCGAGAACAACAGCACCAGCGTGGGGAAATCGATGAACCGCAGCGCGTCGGCTGGCTGCACAACCCGGAACGCCACCATGCCCACAGCGCCGATAATCGCCGCGCCCGGACGGTCAATTTTCAGTCCGGGGAATTTTCCCAGTGCAAAGACCAGATAGCTCGCGAGAAAGATGACGTAAGCGGCCAGAGTTTGAACGTCGGAGACTGTTGTCGGCGAGAGACGAACCATTTTTCTTTGTAGCCGGAGGCGCAATTCATAGTAGCAAAACGGTTCGGCGTGTTTTTGCGTAAGCAAGCGATGGCGCTCAAAACTCCTCGCTTACTCCACCCGCAGGTTATGGCAGTTTTGCCGTCCTCTAGTAGCTCTACCGGCTTGACAATCGCCAACATCTGCTCAAGACTGAAGGAGTCGTTACTGGTGAAGGAGTTCCACCGCTAACCGCCATCCTTGGTATTGCATGGATGGCTGATGACTCCTGACGAGGCTTCTGTGTCAGGAGTTCCCCAAAAAACAAAGACCGCTACCGCGCTCCAGCGATTGCCTGTGGGTGAACGCACGAGCCCGAGACAATTCCTGCCAGCGTGTGCGGAAACCGGCGATAGTAGCGACTTTGTTTTCGGGCGCGACAAGGAGATCGCGGAACTAAGAGAGCGCCTTTGTGCTCGCGAATCTTTCGTGCTACACGGATCTAGCGGCACCGGAAAAACGTTCTTGCTCCAACGCGTAATGCAGGCGCTCCCTGGAACGCTGTATTGTTCCGACGCAGCCTCTCCCCAGGTGGTCTTTCAAAGTCTTGCTTTAGCTCTCCTGGCGTCCAGAGATCGATTTGTCCGAAGTTGTTTCCGCAATCCACGGGTGGTCAATACCAAGTCAGCAATTTCGCTGCGCGGGATTGTGCTTGACGCGCTGCGACGCGGGACCTACCTCGTGGTGCTCGACCATCTGCGCGGCCCGGCGGCGGCGCTCTCCGCGGACGCCCGCGACCTCATGTTCTACGGAGGCACCCCAGTGGTAGCAGTCGCTCGCTCAGCCCACATGGAGGACTTGGGTTTTTTGACTCCTATATTCGCGTTGCGCTCCGAACGTATGAGGCTGGGGAATTTTACTCGCTCACAGGCCATGCAGTTTGCTGAGGCGGTCGCTCGACGAACCCAGCTCCAGGCAACGAACTTGCCTGAATTTATCGAACGGGTGGTAGAGCTCGGGCAGGGTTCGCCCGGCGCAATCGTGAGAATGCTGCAAATGGCAGTTCGGCCAAAGTATCGTCTCGACGGATATGTCAAGACCTCACCACTCTATATCGATTTTCGGCTCGCTTGGCACGCAGAGAATGCGCTCTAGAAAGGAGATTAGCGAAGCAATGGGATTTCACAGCATTCTATTTAACGATCTAGAGAGCGGCAGGAATGCCCACAGCGAGGGAGCGCCTGAATTCTTCAGAGATCTCAATCTGGACCAGGTCGTTCATGCGATTACGGAAGGCTTTAACGACTATGATCTGGCGCCCTTCTTTTATCTCCGACTGAATGATCTCGATGCGATCTCGTACCGTCAAGAGGTCATCCGGGATTTCGATGACGCCCGTCTGATGGAGGCCATCAAATCGTTCTCGGCGCAAATGCGTGCGATGCGCGAGCGTTTGAAGCAAGCGAAGGATCTCTACTTCAAGTACGCGATCGAGCGCGGCTTCCTCGGGGCGGTCGAGATCTACTGCCGAGCTGTCGAGCGGTTCTTAAAGCAACTAGGTGAACTCCACTTCAGGTCGCGCGGCTTGCAGGCATTCCGCGAATACCTGGCAGACTACGTAGCGTTCACCTTATTCAGGAATCTCGCTACGCAAACTGAAAAACTGGGCTTGGATTTGTCTCGCGTCAGGTACTGCCTCCTCTTGAAGGACGATTCCATCACAGTTCGTCACTATGACGGAGAGAGCGACTACAGCGCCACCGTAGAAGAAACCTTCAGCAAATTCAGCCGGGAAACGGCGACGGATTACCAACTCAAGATCTCGATCCGCGATGGCATGAATCACATCCAGGCCGAGATTCTGGATGGTGTAGCACTGTTGTATCCAGACACGTTCCGCGCACTCGATGAATTCAGTGCAGCGCATACAGATTATCTCGACGAAACCATCTCGCGTTTTGACCGCGAGATCCAGTTCTACGTGGCCTACCTAACGTACGTCGAGAAGTTCCGGGCAGCGGGCCTGACGTTTTGTTTGCCAGAGCTCTCACAAACTTCAAAGGAAATACGGGACCGCGACGCTTTCGATATCGCGCTGGCCGGAAAGCTGATTCGGGAAAATGCTGCGGTGGTCCTGAATGATTTCTTTCTAGATGGCCGGGAGCGCATCTTCGTCGTCTCCGGTCCGAACCAAGGCGGAAAAACAACCTTCGCCCGCATGTTTGGGCAATTGCATTATCTGGCCTGTCTGGGCTGCCCGGTTCCAGGCAAAGAGGCCCGGCTATTTCTCTACGACCGCCTCTTCGCGCATTTCGAACGCGAAGAGGACATCACGAATCTCCGCGGGAAACTGCACGACGACCTCGTTCGGATTCGCCAAATCCTCGACCATGCGACCCCCAACAGTATCGTCATCATGAACGAGATCTTCTCTTCGACAACGCTGCAAGACGCTGTGTATCTGAGCAAGAGAGTCATGGCCCAGATCACTGATCTGGACCTATTGGGCGTCTGGGTGACCTTTCTTGATGAATTGGCATCGTTCAACGAAAAAACGATCAGCGTCGTTAGCACTGTCGATCCGGAGAACCCGACAGTTCGTACCTACAAATTAGAACGACGCCCGGCCGACGGGCTCGCCTATGCGCATGCCATCGCCGAGAAGTACCAGGTCACGTACAACTGGCTCAAGGAGCGGATCGAAGTATGAAAGTTCTGCTAATGCACCGGGACAAGGATTTCGAGCTGTACCGGCCTGCCTCAGAGAACAGGTATGCTCGGCGACAGGACGTGGATCGGGACACCCTTTTGCGAGCCCTGTTGTGGAACGCGCCTGCTTTGATGCAGGACTTGGAACTGAATACTTTGCTGCGCGCCATGGCCGGCGCCGACGAATTCGTGTTTGAGGTAGCGCAGCAAGCGCTTCTCGCCGGGCTGCAAAACGACGTGGACATCATCCTTTACAGGCAAGCGATCTTGAGAGACTGCTTGAAGAACCCTGTTGTGGTGAGGGGACTCTACGACCTCATGACAGCCGTGGCGGAGGAAACGAGGAGACAGTGGTGGAGCCTGTCCGGTAGCTATCCCAGTTCAATGCTCTACGGCTCTGTGGATTTGATGGAAACCTTCCTGCATGTGCTCCGGAAGCTTAGGAGCGCCGCCGAAGAGAACGAAAGCAAATTTGAGTCCGAGGGTTTCAGGTTACTTTTTGCAATGCTCAAGAAAGAATTGAGCGAGCAATACCTGGGAACGATAAAGAATGACTTAAAGGAATTGAAATTCCGCAAGGGCGCTCTCTTAAGCGCCGAACTTGGCAACAGCAACGAAGGTGCTCACTACGTGCTGCGCAAGGC
>CAVZZB010000015.1:0-110195 GCA_963779525.1 uncultured Acidobacteriaceae bacterium | reverse complement strand
AAAGGAAACCCCGGTGGAGAAGTTGAACCCTTGATACATGTACACGATCGCGCCCTGATCGTGAGGACCCAACAACCGGTCGTAGGCCACCTGACCGGTTACCTGCCATTTCCGATGAATGAAGTGCCGGTACCGGGTTTATTGCCCAAAAAATGAACGAACCCGTATCCTCCGGCGGCAGTGATCGAAGATTTCGGAGTCAGACTTTCGACCACGTCCGCCACACTCAGGTTCATGATGCGCGGCACCTGGCCAAGCGCTCCCAAACCCGTCCCGCCAAAAAAGCCGCTCTGCCCGCTCACTACCGCCGCCCCTATCGTCGCCACGGAACCATAGGAGCTGCCGAAGTTCCCTTCGGGCTGGTAACTGAAAGCGTCGCGAACTTCGAGCTCACCTCTCTTCCAAGTAATTTTCTGGTCTATGCCCAGTTCCTCTATCTGCTTCAGCCCTATGCCGGTTACGTCGTAATAGCCCACGCCTCCTAGGTAGGACGAGGGCCAGATTGTAATTGCTCCACAGCCGTTGCAGCTCCAAACTGCCCAAACCATTTGTGATGGTGGCACGCCCGACCCCCCGAAAGTATTTTCCAGGTTGGAACTGACTGCCTCGCTCAAGTGCGCCCAGCCTGCAAGTAACTCAAAGGCGCAGCATGCGGTTCCAGGTTCGGCATATCCAAGCCTGAGATAGGAGGATTTTCGGCGATGGATGGAACCGAATTTTCCGGGCCGTAGGCAGGCGCAGGTTGCTGCGGACCCCTGTCCGGCGCAGCGCCGGCCGCCTGGGGCGGAGTGTCTTGAGCCCAGGCTGCGGAGAGGACAAGCAGCGGCAACCATACAAAAAAGGCCCGATGGTAATGGCGTTAGCTCATTCTTAGGTTCCTCAACTCCTCAAGGGACAACGATGGTATCGCTTGGTTTCAGCTTGATGTTTTGCTCGGGATGACTTCCCTTCACGACTTCCTTGTAATTGAAGGGCAGCTTCACCTGCCGGCCGTTGTCGTTCCGCAACAAATAAATCCCTTTCACGTTGGCGAATTGAGTAAAGCCAGCGGCGGAGAGCGCCTGCAGGACGGTCATATCTGGCAGCAGAGGCATCGGTCCAGAGTGCACCACTTCGCCGGTCACGAAGAATCTTTGGCTGTTCATCGCCGTCACCACTACGGTGACACGGGGATCAGCGATATACTTTTTTAATTTCTCGGTAATCGAATCTTTTAACTGCATGGGTGTGAGACCGGCGGCAGCGACGTCATTCAGCAGCGGCAGAGATATCTTTCCGTCGGGTCGCACCGGCAACGTAACTGTTAAATCCGGTTCCTTCCAAACCGAGATGTGCAAAGTGTCATCCGCCCCAATCACGTACTCGGCTGGAACCTGCGCCGCAGAGCGTTGTACTTCTGGAGCAGGCTCTTTGGCCGCCTTGGTGGCGTTCCGGCTGCCGTCATCCTGCGCTCCCATGCCAAGGGCTGCGAAGCCTAACAATGCCAGCCAGGCAAGCTTGGTTACGTTCTTCATGCACTCTCCTGAGGAACTAGGTGGCTCGATATTCGGAGCATCCAATTTGCTTAAGCTTGTACAGCAAAGCTTTGTAACTGATCTGCAACTCCTGCGCTGCCCGCCGCCGGTTCCAGCGCGTATGGGTGAGCGCCCGCAGAATCAACTCTTTCTCCGTCTCGCGGGAAGCCGCACGGGACGCCTGTTTCAGTGAAATCCGTTTACCGTTGCCAGCCGCGTCTGAGCGTCGGAGCATGGCGCGCAACCCGTCCATGGCCACCGTTTCATCTCCAAGTGCGACAATCGCCTTAGCCGCATTCTCCAGTTCCCGCACATTTCCCGGCCAGGAATATTCCCCGAACAAGCGCAGCGTCTCTTCACTTAATATCGGAACTTTGCTCCGCGAATCGCGGCCAAATTTCTGTAAAAAGTGCTGCATCAGGATCGATATATCTTCCCGCCGTTGACGCAGCGGTGGAATCCGCAGACACACTCCGCTGATCCGGTAATACAAATCCTCGCGAAGATTTCCTTCCTTTACTTCCGCTTCGAGATCTCTCGCACTGCCACAGATCAGCCGCGCCTGCCCTTGGGCGCGGCTATTCTTCGAATTTCCTTCTGTCAAAGCCTGCAGCAAGCGTGCCTGAGCTTTCGCGCTCAAGTCCGCTAACTCGGCCAGAAAAACCGTGCCTTCTCCGGCTAAACCTTCCGGAGCGCTCATATCCTCAAATCTGCCGGACTCCAGGGCTGCGCAAGAAAAAGATCGAAACAATTGCTTTCCCCGCTGCGAAAGCTCGTGGATCCGCCGGGCAGTAGCCTGCTTTCCCGCTCCATTTTCCGCCAGCAGCAGCACAGGAACCTCACTCTGTGCTACTTCGAGTATCACTTTTTCCACACTTCGCATGCTCGGACTCAGACCGGGCACGAACTCGCTATAGCAAGTCCCCGCGTTTTCTGCATTTTCCAAGCTGGGGGGGAAGTGCATTTCCATTTTACGGTCTCTTCTTGGCGATGACCACACTCGGCAGGTCACCTGTTAGTCAACACTTCTGGGAGCACGGTGGATACCATCCTTCAGTTTTTTTCGCGTGTCCCAGCTTCCGGAAGCTAGATCCATTTGTTTCAAAGGCTTACACCTATAAACCAGAGCTTCCACCAAACCAACCTCGCAATCCCGCTCGATATTGTCGGTCATAAAAGGGAAAGTATTTGCCCAATCGTGTGGTAACCATGGTGGCAGCTGCCACCCCGAGGAGAAAGGAAAGATTTCCACTTCCCTTGGTCCCCAGCCCTCGGAAAGGCGTTGCCTTGCCCGATTTCCGTCGGTTGGATCTCCGGATTAGAGCTTTCGATTGCGGCTGCCAGTCTCTTCGCTTATGCTAGAGTGCGCTGGCTTCCCCGGACGATAAAAGTTGCCGCCTTGAGCCAACTGCTGCAAACCGAGTACCCAACTGCGCGCATCGCGCACACCCCGCCTGGCGGTTCGGAGGGACCTCGTCTGTGGCAAATCGGTCCTGCTAGTCGCTCTCTTGCTGTGGTCATACCTTCCCCTCCTCATCCACCTGGTCGGACAATGGTGGAAAGATCCCAATTTTTCGCATGGTTTCTTCGTTCCCCTCTTCAGCGCTTTCGTCGTTTGGCAGGGGCGCGGGAAACTGGCGCGCATAGCCCCTCGGCCGTCGTGGTGGGGGCTGCTATTCCTGGGATTTGGGCTGGGCGTACTGGTTTTGGGTCAGATGGGCGCGGAGCTTTTCCTTTCCCGCTTTTCCTTGCTGATCGTGCTGGCTGGTCTGATCGTCTTATTCCTCGGTTGGGATTTCTTTCGTGCCCTTCTGTTTCCCTGGGCCTTTCTGATACTGATGATTCCCCTCCCAGCCATCGTTTTCAACCAGATCACGTTCCCGTTGCAGTTGTTAGCCTCGAAAGTAGCCACTGCCGTATTGCAATGGCTGGGCGTGCCGGTCCTGCGCGAAGGTAACATCATCAATCTTCCGGCTATGCCCTTGGAGGTAGCCGAAGCTTGTAGCGGAATTCGCTCGCTGATGTCGCTTGCAACCCTTGCGCTAATCTACGGCTACCTGATGGAGCGCAACAACACCGTCCGGACGGTATTGGCGCTCGCCTCACTTCCTATTGCGGTTGCGGTTAACAGCATGCGGGTTGTAGTCACGGGTCTGTTGGTCCAATACTGGGACCCGGATAAGGCACAAGGCTTTTTTCACGAATTCCAGGGCTGGCTCATGTTTGTCGCGTCGCTGGCCATACTTTATCTTCTGCATCGAACCATCCGTCTCATCTGGCCTGAGCAAGCGAGCCAATCATCGAGCTACCCGGCTGATGCAAAACAAAGTTGCTACCTAGTTACCAAGCGATCTCGCGGCCTGCGTTTCGGTCTCGCCGCCAGCTTGATCGCACTGACCGCCATTCTTCTGCAGGCGCGCGGCCACACTGAAGTATTTCCGTCGCGCCTGCCGTTCTCCTCTTTTCCTGCGCAGCTGGGAGGGTGGCAAGGCAAAGACGTTCCGCTGGACAAGGAGACCCTGCAGGTTTTGGGACCCGGGGATTTCCTGTTACGTGGCTACCAAGACGCGAACAATGATGAACTGCCCTACGTCGAGCTTTTCATCGCTTACTTTGCCAGCCAGCGAACCGGCGACACGATTCACTCTCCACAACACTGTTTGCCGGGCGCGGGTTGGGTTCCAGTGGAAAACAGCCAAATCACCCTCAGTTTTCCCGGCCATAGTCCGTTCCCCGCGAACCGTTATGTCATATCCAAAGCCGGCGTGCGCAAATTGGTGCTGTATTGGTACTGGGCTCACGACCGCGGGGTAGCGAGTGAGTATTGGGCCAAGTTCTACCTGATCAAAGATGCGATTCTTGTGAACCGGAGCGATGGCGCCCTGATTCGCATCGACGCCAATATGTTGCCGGGCGAAACTCCCGACGCAGCTCAGCAACGGATTTTTCCTTTTGCTTCTGCTATTTTTCCGCTTCTTGATAGCTACATTCCGCGGTGATTGTGTCAATCGGAGTCCCCCCAAATGCTCCGACCCGGCTTCAAACGCGAGTACAATGCCGGCAACCTTGCATGGCCCGGTAGCCATCGAAACCAAAGTTTCAAATCCACAAGGAGTTTCAATGGCGGGCAAAAATACAGCAGCGTTTGGAATCTATCAGTCTCAGGCAGACGTTGAATACGCGGTCGATGCGCTTCGTTCCGAAGGCTTTCGCAATACTGACGTATCGGTCCTTTTTGCAGATAACAAGGGAACGAAAGATTTTGCCGTCGAGAAAAATACCAAAGCACCGGAAGGCACGGCCGCAGGCGCAACCACTGGCGTTGTGATTGGCGGAGTGTTGGGATGGCTGGTGGGAATTGGCGCGTTGGCGATTCCCGGCGTTGGGCCGCTCATCGCCGCGGGTCCCATCGTCGCAGCTTTGGCGGGAGTGGGTGTAGGAGGTGCGGTCGGGGGAATCGCCGGAGCTCTGATCGGAATGGGGATTCCAGAATTTGAGGCCAAACGCTACGAAGGCCGTGTTAAAGATGGTGGGATTCTGCTATCGGTTCATTGCGACGACCGGAATTGGACGGCGAAAGCCAAGCAAATCCTGGAGCGCACCGGCGCACAAGATGTGGCCTCAACAGGCGAGTCCGCAGCCGACTGGCAGAAAAGCGATAAGCCTTTGCCGCGAGCCAGTTAGCTTGCGGTGACGGTTTAGTCCGCAGCCATACCCTGCGTTTCTGGCTCGAGTTGTTGAATGTTCGCCAGGCCGTCCTCTAGTGTGGCCTGTCCGCGCAACTGCGCTTCCAGCGCGGCGAGCTGCGCTTCGACATCGTCGGCAGCCTTGCGCTTGCGGATCACTTCTTCGCGATAGCGACGCAGGAAGTAATCGATGGTTTCCACGCGGATCTTGATCGAACCGGTGGGCTTGTTTTCGTCGAGATCCTTGAAGCAGAAATACGGCGTCCCCGATTGTTCAATGATGCCCTCGATCACGCCATAGATCGGCGCATCGTGGCCGCACTTGAAACTGGAAATTTCCAGCGCCACGAGGTTGGGATGCCTCGCCGTGAATTTTGCCGCCCACACTTTGTGATTGGTGCTGCAGGAATAAGAATTCTTCCAGGCATCCGTGATGTCGAGTGGATGACTGATGACTCCAGCCCGTACTTCCTCACCAAATAAACGCTCGAGCATGTCCTCATCCAGCGGCAGCGTGTTCTGCGAGAAGATGGGATAGCCCAGCTTCTGGAACTCTTCCATGATCTCGTGGTTCAAGCCGGGATCGTGGTGATATGGCCGGCCCAGCATTACGATGCCGATGCGGTCTTCGCGTTCCAGTTGATCGAGAACCTGGCGGGCACGCTTGCGGATGCTGGCTTCGTAGTCCGCCAAGCGCTTTGTAGCCGACTTCAACTGCACGATCGTTCTCTTCCTGCGATAGTCCGAGAATTGGCTGCCATGCCTGCAGCATCTGGTGAGCAAACAGTTTGCGGTCGGCGAAGTTCAGAACCGGATCCAGGTACTTCACATTGTGCTCGGCAAACACATCGTTCTCTTTCGTAAACGCAGCCTTTACTGTTTCTGGCGTCGCGGTAACAGTGGGGCAAGCGTTCGCGCCTACGATCTTCACCAGGGGTGAAGTGAGCACGTCATACATGGGGAAGAAGATGACATTCAGCGGCTTCTTCCTGTGCTTTTCCTGGATCAGGTTATAGACGTGCGAAATGCCGATTTTCGCCGGGAAGCAGGGATCGATCGCCCCCCGGCTCGCGCCGGCGCGGTAGAGATCGGAACTGGTGTAATCGGAATACACGATATTTTCCGGCTGGAGTCCCAAGCTCTCTAAATATCCGTTAAAGAGCGGCGCATAGGTGTAGATGTTCAGGACGCGCGGAATCCCGACGCGCATTTTCTTGCGGCCTTCCATCAGCGGAATGCGTTCTTTCCCCGACTTGTTCCAGAATTTCGTGACTGGCATAGGATCGGCCACATTCTTCGCATTGACTGGACGGAAAACTTCATGCGCTGCAAAGTCCACGAAGTTTGGGATATTTATCTTTGATCTGGTCGATGCCGGCCTTGATGTCCTTCATGTCGTTGATATCTTCGACCAGCCCTTTTTCGCAAGTGGCGATAATCAGGCGCTGCTCGCCGTGCATCAGCGGAACCTTCGTGACTTTCTGGATCGGCACGAACGCCAGATCGTCTTTGGGGGCGGTGCGAATATCGATAAAGGTGCGCAGACAATTGTTCTTGCAGAAATTGCAACGTGTGCTTTCGTTGCGCGTGGTGCGGTATTGAATCTTCTTGACCGCATCCAGTCCGACGAACGTGGTTTGCTGGCCGTTGCGCCACAGGCGAAGAGATTCAACGGCGGCGCCAATTGCTCCCGATTCACCGCAAAATTCGTGGACAATGATTTCCGGTTTCTTGCCCGCGGCGCGGAAGCTGTTGTGGATGAAGTCCACTTCCGCCTTCACTACCGCCATGTTGTTTTGCGTTCCACCTTGCAAGTACAAAACGCGTGCCCAGTGCCGCGAGATTGGGGATGCTGGCAACGTACAAAAACACATTCTTGGGAAGGACCGCCGCCAGGCCGGCGAGAATTTCTTCCGCGCGCCAGCCCTGCCGCTGAAAATTCACAATGTCCGACTGCATGAATACAGCGCAACCGTAGCCGAACACTGGCATCGACTGAGCAGAGAAAGCGAGATCAGCGTACTGCTCCACGCCTAAGCCAAAGCCCTCCGCGGTGGATTGCAGGAAATATCCGTTGCCCGCCGAGCATTGCGTGTTGAGTTTGAAATCCTTGACGCGGCCGTTGTGCAGGATGATGATCTTGATATCCTGCCCGCCCACATCGACGATGACATGCGGATCCTCATAAAACTTGAGAGCAGACTCGGTGTGCGCCACGGTCTCCACCAGCGCTACGTCAGCGTGTAGAACGTCTTTCAGAATGTCTTTCGCGTATCCGGTAGTAGCGACTCCCAAAACCTCCAGTTTGGCTTTCTGCGCTTCCACTTGTCCGCGCAGGTTCTCGAACATTTCGATCGTGTCCTGAATCGGATTGCCGTTCGAGAGCTGGTAAGCCTTGCAGAGGATGTCGCCCTTCTCGTCCAGCAACACAGCCTTGGTCGAGGTCGAACCACCGTCGATGCCGATGAATCCTCCGACCACCTGATTAGTGTGGAAAGCTGCTGGTGTGAATTTCTTGCGCCGGTAGGAAACCTTGAACTCGTCGAGCTCCGTATCGCTGGTGGTCAAACCTTTGGCGCCTGACTTGGCCTTCTCTTCCTGGCGGCCATAGTCGATGTAGTGCACCAGCTTTTCGTATCCGTGATAGCAGCCGACGCAGTCTTCTTCGCTCTTGCCGAACTCGATGGCGCCCATGGCGGCGAAGTACTGTGCATTTTGCGGAACCTTAATCAGATCTTCGGGCTTTGCGCCATCGGGAATCGCGACCTTTCGCTCCTGCCACATGCGGGGAATATTCGCCTGCCAAGCTTCGCGCATGCCACGGATGAAACTGTTCGGACCGCCCAGAAGAAGGACATGCGGCCGCAAAGTATGCCCGCGCGTCAGCACGCTCAGGTTTTGCAGGACGATAGCCTCAAACAATGAGGCCATCAATTCGTCCGGCGGCGTGCCCACCTTCTGCAAGCCGTTGATGTCGGTCTCGGCGAAGACGCCGCACTTCCCTGCCACCTTATGGAGTTTGATTCCGTGATACCTCTGTTCGCAGAGCTCTGGAACAGGAATTTTCAGCTTGGCATTGATCTTGTCGATGACCGCACCGGTTCCCCCCGCGCACTTATCGTTCATCGAGGGGATTTTTTTCTTGCGGCCTGTCTCATCGTCATCCTTAAAGACGATGATCTTGGCATCCTGGCCACCGAGTTCGATCACCGAATAAACTTCAGGATGCATCTTCTCGACGGCGAGCGAAACCGCGGTAACCTCCTGCACGAACTTGGCGCCAATCTGGTCGGCGATGGCTCCGCCGCCAGAGCCCGTCATAAACATGCGCGTGTTATGGCGATTGATGCCAACTTCCTTTTCCATGCGCCGCAGGAATTCCAGTGTCTTCTCCGGCTGCTTGGTCTCGTGGCGCTGGTAGTCCTGCCATAGAACTTTGTCAGTCGAGATCTCGACGACCGTAGCTTTAACCGTAGTTGAGCCCACATCGAGTCCCACCATGAATTCGGTGTGATGATTGTGAGGTTTTGCGCGGGGGCAGGAGCTATGGTAAGCAGTTGCGGCTTTGATTGCTGTTGCAGATGGTCGTGCATTCTCTCTCCGATAACTGGGCGGAACAGTTCGCAAGTTTGTGTTTAACGGTGCCGAACCGCCGTCGTGCCGGGAACCAATTCATAGCAAGACGGCGGCTGCTTTCAGTCTAGTGTCAAGCGGCATTTGGCACTGTGATTCCAGGTACGCGCGAGCGATTCCACGAACGTGTGCTCTTATCCATGCGCTCACTCACGTGCAGAATGAATTGCGCGGCGGTTCCGGCAACGCCTTCGCGATGCGGCACGTGATAGAAGGGCCGCTTCAGTTCGGGATGCCCGTCAATGTATTCCCGAATCTCGTCCAGGCTCTTGCCTGTTGCTTTCAGACACTGATCGAACTCACTCTTGGCTTTAACTTTGGCTTCGCCCAGCGCCATTTGCACCCGGCTATGGGCATTCACTTCGCCCTCGCCGGAAGTTTCGATCGGCAGGAAGATCATGTCTTTGAACTTATTGATCACCGCCGATTGCACGCCGTCGGACTGCGACGAAGGCATGCAGCCAAAAGGTTTCAGCGCCAGCACCATGTGGCATAGCTTGTGAACCGTGTAGTAGACATTCTTCCCTACTTCCAGGTGTCCCTCGCCACCGCGCGCGAACTGGTTGTAGAAGGGATTTGCCATCTCGGCTAACTCAGTTTGCGGCACCAGATGGTGCGTGATGCCACCCATATTCTTGATGGTACGGTGATAGAAAAACTTCCAGGCCCTCTCGCCGAAGCCAATGCCCCACAGTTTCTTGTGCAGGCCGATATAGTTCGCGAAATTCTTTTTGACTTCATACCACTCTGGATTGCGATGCGGACGATTTACCGGCCACTTTGCAATCGCGTGGGCTTTGGCCTGATACATCAGGTACGCCACCCAGGTTGCGATCGGTTCCACGATCACTTGAGCACCCTCGCGTTCGAGAAAATTGAACATGTGGAAGTTGCCGTCGCCCTCGGTAATCTGCGCCCAAAATTCGCCGGTGATCTTCACCACCGGCTTGACCTTCGTGCGATCCACTTCGATACGGTCCATGCGCTGGCGAGCGGTATGGAGAGCGTCCAGATAATCCTTGCCCCACATGTGCTCGTGCATCTTGCCGAGAGACGTTGACAGTATTTCGCAGCACTTTGTTGCTCTTGAACTTCGGTTTGAGCCAATTGGGCGAGCGCTGTTCAATCTCAAACGAGTCGCGATTTCTAAGATCGTCGCAGAGACCGTCGACCATTTCCCGAAAGACGCGATCCGTTTCCCCTTTGTTCACTTCGAAGGGACGAATCTGATAAATCAAATCGTTGATCACATCGCCCAGATGCATGGCGTTCAACATTCCCAATCCGAAATCGATGGTAAATTTCAGGCCTGGCTCGCCGGACGCCGCTTTGATCCCATCGCTGTCTTTGAATAGCAGAACGCGAAAGCCGTCAAAGCCAGCGTTCTTCAGGGCGAACCGATACTCCGCCTCGTACATGCCGAAGCGGCACGGACCGCACGATCCCGCGGTAAAGAAGACGTAGTTATTCAGAATCTTGTCTCGCGACAGGCCTTCCTTCTCAAGAAATTGCAAGTACTGCACCAGATTGCCCACGGTGAAATAAGTCGGATTGCATTGTCCGTTGTTGCCGTACTCTTTGCCAGTCTGGAAAGCGGCCACGTTGGGTACAGGCAGCTTCTCGCAACGATAACCACAACCCTGGAAAACCGCGCGGATCAGATCTTCGTGCTTCCACGTAAAACCGCCAAACAGAATGGTGACGCGATCCCGCTCCTCAGCTTTGAAGGCCCGCTCTACCGGGCGATGAAAATGTGTAGGCTGGTCGAGGCCGGCAATCTTGCGCAGCCGAGCGCGTTCCGCTTCGAGGCGCTGTTTGATTTCCTCTTCGTTATCGATCCGTACGAGATGGGTAGCCATTATCTTCCTCCGGCAAGTGCGGTGTTTTGATTTTGAGGTGTGGAACTGCAGATCAGCGGAGATCGACGGGAAAAAACTCTGGTGCAGCAACAAAAAGAATTGAAAGGAGCAAAACTTTGCGTGGCAGCACGGGCGCGCAGGTCCTGGCAGAAATCTGGCAGACTATCTTGGAACCTGCGATCTAACGTCACCGGAAACTCCTACGACCTGTTACAGGAGGTTCACGTTTTACACCAGCGAGAGACGTCTAGCAACGCGTCTCGGGGGCGCCGGATAAGCTAAAACTCGCACTGCTCGCCGACTTTCGTCAGCTTTGATTGCCCCAATGTGCAAGACCTCAGGAAGGTCTTGACCCGATTAAGCAAAGCTGCCAGTAACTCCCTGGAAACCACGGCCAGCCTGCTTAAGTACCCACTTCACCACTCTTGAATCGTTGTAGCAGAAACCGAGGTTATGATTCAAGGTTGAAAAGCAATGGGTCTGGCAAGATTTCTTCATTTCATTCAGTTGCGGCACTTCGAACTTATGATTTTCGATCACGCCCCAGTCGTGCGTCGCCGAATACATGGGGAAGCACGGGGCGAGACTGCCGTCCACGCGGATGATGATCGAATTCTGTCCAGCGCGGCAATTCCATGGTTCGACCTTGCCTCGCATAAAGTCCTTCATATCCCGAAGACGCTTCACTGAATTCACCATCTTGTATCCGGATTTATTTTTTTCGATCAGCCAATCCACCAGTTCGTCAACTTGCGGCCAGTGCTCCGGATAAATGAAGGTATCGTTGGCCTCGTAGTGTTTGAAGTGGTTCTGCTCGATCATCGGCGATTCATTCAAATGGTAATCGGTCGCGATCCCGTTATCGCGCGCAATTTCCGTCAACTGCTTCACATCGTCCATATTGTTGCGGCAGATGTTGATGTTGAAGAATACGGAGTAGCCGTATTTATATTGTTTGCTCACCAGATACTCGAAATGCTTCCGCACCGGAGCGAGCGCCTTGGGCAGCCCAGGCTTTTCATCGACCGCATCGACGGCGAAATTGAAGATCGCGACACCGGAATCCGCCAACCGGTCGATTACGTCCGGGCGAAGCAAGCGCGCATTCGTGGGCATGTAAATCCAGAAGCCCTTCTTCGCTGCGTAGTAGCAGGCTTTATGCACCAATTGCGGACGCAGCAACGGCTCACCGCCCATAAATGCCAGCACGCGGCAGGTCGTCGAATGCAGCCAGTCAATCGAACGTTTCGCGACGTCTTCGGTCATGCCCTTGACGCTGTTATCGAACGCCCAGCAGTAGTGGCAATCCAGGTTGCACTTCCACTCGGTGAACAGGTAGGCGATGATGGGATGAAATGGTCCCGGCAAGGCCCGCGACTTCACGTACGGGAACAGCCATCCATTCATGGCCCGAAAGATGTAAGGCGCGGACCATGGGCGCTTCCCGGCTCTGGCGCGCGCCAAGTTTTCCTCGTAGTTGTCATCTTGGGCGAGCAGATCGGGACGTTGCGGAAAAACCGGCTCGGGAAACTTCTCCCAGCGGTTTCCAGGAAGCAGGGTTGGCCGTGCGGCCGGAGACTTGGTTAGCAGGTTGTGAAGTGGAACATCCAGGCGAAAGGTGGAAGGAGTTTCTTTGTCACCGTAGTACTGTTCTTGCGCGGTGGGCATACGTTCCACTCCCTAATTTTTAAGGTCGTAATTTTTGGATGTGGCACTCCAGATTTGGTTGCAGCGAAAATCTACAAAAAATCTTAATTAGAGAAGGGTGGGGGACTTCACCCATCTCCCTAGAGCGGAAAAGGGACCGTCGACGCTCCTGCCGCCGAAAAGCCAGTCGGCCAAGGATCAAAAGCTTCTCCGCTCCGCCAAGACGGCCTTCAAAACCCTGAGGTTTAGAGTCGATTGCCGAGGAGCGAACGCAGAACTCCTGCCATGGCCCAATAGTGGGACCCGGTGGCACGCAAGAGCCATTCACCATTCTTGAGATCAGGATTAGGTTGGCATTGAGCAGTTTTCGGGGGAGGGCTGTTCAGCGATAGCGCTCACGACTCAACGAGTCTTGAGCGCTTTCGTTTTTCTCCCACCGGAGGCGTAGCCCTCTCACATGAGGCTGAGAGGAACCCCCAGGGTGGCATCAACAGCCGCAAGGAACGCACGATTTCTCCTTGGCTCACGCGAATTAATCTGATATCGTGTTGGGCAATCCAGACGCTGAGCGTCCCATGCGGGGGAGGCGTTCAGAGTTGCGTCCTTCCGATTTCTTCTGGGGGAATACGTATTTCTCGTGCGGATTTGCAGTACGCCCGGCTTCTGGTGGGGAAGACTACGGTCGCTCTATCGAATTCTTCGATAAAAGACTGAGTCCGGAGATGACGTCTGCGATATCTAGGAGGCTCACATGGAAACAGCAATCGGTGTATTTGCTTCGCGAGATCACGCCCAGGAGGCGGTCAAGGAGTTACTCGAACGAGGTGTGCCCGAGGAATCCATCGTTTTTCTGACTCGTTCAGAGACCGAGGCTAAAACCATCGCGAAGGAACTCGGCTCCTACGTGGGAGGCTTTGTGGGAGGAGCGGCCGGGATGACAACGGCGGTGGTAGCTGCATCGCTGCTTCTTCCCGGGATTGGGACGGTATTTGCGCTCGGGATCGGTGCCGCCGCATTACTGACAGGCGCGGGCGCGGGCGCGGGTGCAGGTGCAGCCGTCGGTTCCGTGGCAGCACAAGACGCGGATGCGCTTAAACCGACTGCGTCTGAAAAGTGCCCCGAGGACGTCGCGTTCTTCCGGGAAGTGCTTAAGGAAGGGCGTTCGCTGATCGTGGTTCGAACCGAGTCGCAAGAGCTTGCAGCTACGGCGTGCGCGAATTCTTGACCGGCTTGGATTCGGAATGGAAAAACAGAACTCCCCAAAAGATGCAAACCAACACTCGTCAAGTCGGCGATGTCGTAGTCGTGGACATCAGTGGCAGAATCACCCTTGGCGAAGGCAACGTCATTCTGCGCGACATGGTGCGCGAATTGGCAGATAAAGGAAACAGAAAGATCGTTCTAAACCTGGGTGAAGTAAACTATGTAGACAGCTCGGGGATAGGTGAGTTGGTTAAGACTCACACCACGATGCGCAATCAGGGTGGAAAACTCAGGCTTGTGAACCTGAACAAGCGCATCAATGACCTGCTTCAGATGACAAGATTGGCGTCTGTATTCGAGATTGAGCTGGATGAGGCCAGCGCAATCCGATCTCTCGGAAGCGATGCTGCTCCGAAGGCTGTAGCCTAGGCACCCAATTATTGTTCGAACCCCAGAGCTGAAGTGAACTTGTCGCTGGCGACGGGTTTTGGGCGCCTCAAGATTGGCTCCCAGCCGGGGGAACATGGAGAAACGGAATCAACGGTCTGATCTTCGGGGGAACGCTGCCAACCAACCGAGCGTAGGCGTTCCCGTGAAGAGTGATAGCTCAGATTCCAACCCTCCGCTGGACTCTGATCTGCCCACGCTGGTGGATTTTCCCAAGTACCCTTCTGACCCTGAGGCTACCCTTGTCGATGCCGGGACACCCGTCGACCCCGACGCTACCCTCGTGGATGGGGATGCCACCCTGGCAGAAGGAATCTCGCCTCCTCCATCTTTCGGCCGGAAAGCGGCACGCGTTCAAGCTCACGTTCCCCTGCTGCAAACAGGCGACGTACTTGGAGGCCGCTACGAAATCTTGCAGATGCTGGGTGAAGGCGGGATGGGTGCAGTTTACAAAGCCCGCGACCGCGAACTCGACCGTTTCGTGGCGCTGAAGCTGATCCGGCCGGAACTGGCGGCCAATCCTGCAATTGTCGCTCGCTTCAAGCAGGAACTCCTGCTCTCCCATCAGGTGACTCACAGGAACGTCGTCCGCATTTACGATTTGGGCGATGCCGACGGCGTGAAATTCATCACCATGGAGTTTGTCGAGGGCCAGGACCTGCGCACGCTGATCCTGGAAAAGCAGAAGTTTCCGCCCGAAGAAGCGGTGGAGATGATCCAGCAGGTCTGCCGCGCGTTGGAAGCGGCGCACGCGGTGGGCGTAATTCACCGGGACCTGAAGCCGCAGAACGTCATGCGGGATAAGGCTGGGCGCATCCTGGTGATGGACTTCGGCATGGCCCGCACCCTTGAGGGTGACGGCATGACCCAAACCGGAGCATTGGTTGGGACCATGGAATACATGTCTCCCGAACAGGCGTTGGCGGGAAATCTGGATCAGCGCTCGGATCTGTTCGCGGTGGGCTTGATTCTTTACGAGCTGCTGAGCGGCAAAATGCCGTACAAGGCCGAGAGTGCTCTGGCCAGCTTGATCAAACGCAACCAGGAGCGAGCCATCCCGGTAACCGATCATGACGGGAAGATTCCTCGCGCGCTTAGCAACATCGTCAGCAAGTGCCTGGAACGCGATGTCAACCTGCGTTATCAGACTGCAACTGAACTTCTTGCCGATCTTGAGGCATGGCAAGGCAATCGTGCGGCCGCCACGTTGGGTTTTCAACCGGCGGTCGAGCCCTGGGGACGGACAATTCACTGGCCGCTGGTGATCGGCCTCGCCACCGTGCTCGTGTTGGCGATTCTCAGCTACGCCTTTCGCGGCGTACTGTTTTCCCCGTCAAAGAAAGCCGTATCCGGACCCACGCTGTCGCTGGCAATCTTGCCTTTCCGCAACGCATCCGGCGATCCTCAACTCGATTGGCTGGGGCCGAGTTTAGCGGACATGCTCAGTACCGATGTGGGGCAGTCCGCCCACCTGCATACCGTATCGCAGGATCGGCTGCACCAGGTGCTGTCGGATCTTCGCATTGCACCCAATGCTTCCGTCGAGCCTGTAACCCTGCGCCGGCTGGCCGAGTTCAGCAGCGCGGATACTCTCGTATGGGGACAATACGCGAGATTCGGCGGACAGATACGCATCGACGCCACCTTGCAGGACCTGAAGCGTGACCGCAGCGTTCCCATCAAAATTGAAGGTATCGACGAAAAGGATATTCCCAGCGCGGTGGACCGCATGGCCGCCGCGATCCGCGGCAATCTAGCCTTTTCGGCTGACGTAGTTAAGGAGCTCAAAGCCAGTTCCTTCCAGCCAAGTTCACGTTCGGCGGCGGCGCTGCGAGATTACAACCAAGGTGTGCAGCTCCTGCGAGATGGCAAGAACCTTGACGCGGTTACAGCTTTCGAGTCTGCCACCAAAGAAGACTCAGATTTTGCCCTCGCTTATTCCCGCTTAGCCGACGCGGACTCCGCGCTTGGCTACGATGGCGAGGCTGAGCAGGCTTCCCGCAAGGCAGTGGACCTCAGCCAACAATTGCCGTTGGCCGAAAAGTATCTCATCCAGGCAATTCATGCGCGGGTCATGAAGGACAACAAGAAGGCTTTGGAGGCCTACGAGAACCTGGCGACCAGCATGCCCGATAACGCTGACGTGCAGTACGCTTTGGGCAGCATGTATACGGAAGCGGGTGAGTACGATAAGGCTCGCGCCCAACTTTCAAATCTTCTCAGATCCGATCCAAAGAACATCAAAGCTTTGCGGCAGCTGGGGATTGTCGAAATCACCGACGGCAAGCCACAAGCCGCTCTCGAACCTTTGAATAAGGCCCTTTCGCTCACGGTGGAGACGGATAATCAGGAAATGAAGGCCCTGATACTGCATGCCATCGGCCTGTCTTATAGTTCCATGAACAAGCCCGATGATGCCATGCGCAACTACCAGGAGGCGATGGCCATCAACCGTAAGCTCGGCCTCAAGCGAGCTCTGGCCACTAACCTCTTGGAGATAGCTAGCGTCGAGGACGCGCAAGGAAAACCTGATTTGGCTCTCGCGGGCTACAATCAGGCCCTCCAGCTTCAGCGCGAGATCGGCATGAAGAGAGAAGTCGGAGATACGCTGATCTTCATTGGCGCGGTTTACCAGTCAAAGGGGGACTACGACAAAGCACTGCAGAACTTCAAAGAGGCGCTGCAGATTCATAGGGAGACCGGGGGCGAGAGCATTCAGGCGCTGTGTCTGAACAACATTGGGAACGTGTATTTGGGCAAGGGCGACAACGACAATGCCTTAATTTATCTGCAGCAGGCGCTGCAATTGCGGGAAAAACTCAAGTCGTCGGATGGGATCGCTGAAACTCTGGCAAGTATCGGCCAGGTTTATACCAACACGGGGCGGTACGACGAGGCGCTTCCCGCCTTCATGCGCTCCTTGGACCTTCGCCGCAATGACGGAAATGCGCGCGGCGTAGCGGAAGAATCACACGATGTTGGAATGGTGTTCGAGTATCAGGGCCGCCTCGGGGCCGCAGTAGGTGGACTGCAAGACGCCGTGAAGGGGTACCAGGCGTTGGGTGACCGCAGCAGCTACATGGTTGACCTGCTCAACGATCTGGCGGAAGCTCTGGCCCAGGCTGGCCGCGGGTCCGAGTCCGGACCCTTGCTGCAGGACGCTCAGAAGATGGCAACAACACTGAAGAACGAAATCGCTCATGCGGAAATCCTCAACACGCAAGGAGATGTTCAGCGTTACGCTGGGGACTGGAAAGCCGCCAGGGGTTTCTATGAGCAGGCTCTGCGCGCTGCCTCGCTGGGCAAGGATCCCGACGAAATCCTGATTTCGAAATTGCATCTCGCCGAAGCCGCGGTGGAAGAGGGACACGCGCAATCCGCCGTTCGCGACCTTCGCAACCTGGCCCAGGAAGCGGACAGCCGAGGCCTGAGATATCTTTCATTGCAGAGTTCGGTCGATCTGGCGGAAGCGATGATCAGCAGCAAAGATTACTCCCATGCCCAGCAAGAGCTGCAAACCGATTTGAGTGCCAGCGAGAAACTCGGATCGCGATATCAAACTGCTCGCATTCACTATCTTCTGGGCAATGCGCTCCGCTCGAGCGGCAACTCCAGCGATGCGTCTGCGCAGTATCGGCAGGCCGTCAGCCTGATCGATGAGATGCGAAAAGAGCCGGGCGCAGAAAAGTTGCTGGACCGCGCCGATCTGAAGGCGCTCTATCTCCAAGCGTCGCAATTCGCAACTGCTCAAAACTGACGGCCCGCTTTCGCGGTTCAGTTACGCCACGGTTTCCGTCGAAAAAAAGCCGGGCCTTTCGGCCCGGCCTCGCTTAAGCCGAATACCAACCCTTTCTAGTTCGTGACCAGGGTTGGCCAGGTTGCGGTGTTGTTCTTCAAGTTAGGATCGGCATTTGCTACGCCGCTCACCACGACCGAGTTTTTGATCTCGGTGTTGGCCGGCACGGGCGAATTTACCTTAACCGTAACCTGGATACCTGCAACGGTAGGATTCCCCTTGGTCCAGGCGTTGAGCGCCCCGATGTTGCAGGTGATCGTGCCCCCGCTGATTCCGCAGGCGGTCTTCGGCGTGACCCGTGCAACTTGCCATTCCATTGCTAAGAGCTGCACGAGCCCGTCGCAACAGAAGGCACTCACGGGCGTCGTATATGCCGAGACTGTATCGACCACCGTTACCTCTTCAGCGGTGCTTGGTCCAGTTGTTCCATACCCCAGTGAGATAGGTTACAGTCTGCCCGGTCTTGGCGATTAAGTTTCCGAGTATCCGTGTATGCTTCAAGATCAGCGTTTCCAACCACTGTGTACGACACAGGCGCCGGAGCGGGGATTGAGTTTCCCGCCACATCGGTTGCGCCTGCAGGGAAGCTGAATACTGCGGGCCACCAATCGTCGTTGTAGTAAACGTAGTGCTGGTCGTGTACATAGGGGGCCCCGTCCCATTCGTCGGCGTTATTGAGGTCCCGCCGCAGGATGCTATGCCAGACACTGCCGCCATACCCCTGCTGCCGGGAGGATCGGTGCAAGTCATGGATGCGGTAACCGTAGCTCCCAGGGCATAATAGTAATAGCTGCCAGGAGCAGCCGGATTCAGTGTAATCGGGCTGACGGTTGGATTCGTCAAGTCCACGCTGAAGGGTGCGGTGTTCCAGCTTGCCAGATCCCCGCTTGTCCCGTTGCCTGAAAGATTGATTTGCCCTGAAGGATATTTCAGCCCAAGGAATTCGTCGCAGTCGAGCGGTGCATAGAGCAGACTGTATGCGCCCTCCGTGAGATTCAGATTCGTCGGGGCGGGTCCGCCGCTGTAGTACTGAGTGAGGTAACTCGGGGGCGTGACGAAGGACATAGCCGTTTGCCCTGTCCATGTCGAGGACTGGACGGAGAGCCTTGACATGCAATCGGATTGAGCGCCGTTTGCTCAGTAGGGAAGGACAGCACAGGATCCGGCGGCGTGGTGCTAGCGGCCACTGCCCCGAAGCTGACGCCCAGCCCTGGAGCTGGCAGGAACCCAGTCGACGGGTTTGGCGACGGTGGAGTGTTTGAGAACACCACCGGAATCGAGGTACTCTTGCTCCACAGAGTTCGAATTGTGGGTGTCGCCGTCCACAGCTGTTCGCAACAGAAGAAAACTTGAGAGGATCCAGCCGGTTTAGGCGTCCCACTGGGTTTTGTCGGTCCATCTACAACGGACGTCATGATGCTGCGGGGGCATAGTTGACCGTATAACGGATCGCCCATAGCGAAGGGGCAGGTCGACAGAGTCGTTGAACTCGGCGATTCCGGGAGCCGTGCCGGTCGGTATCGTGAGCACGCCACCCGTTAGCATTAATGTGCCCTGCATGTCTGGATTGAGGTTGAATTGCTGGCTGAAAAGAATGTCTCTGGTGTACAGGGAAGTTGTGCTTTGCGGGAGGTTGGCGCCGCTTTGGACTGGATTGGCCGATGTCGTAGCGGTGAAGGTATTGACCTCACATCGCGGGTTCCGTTTGAGTCCATCAATCCCTGACGGCAGTCAGGCACGTCGTTCCACCCAGCGCCGTGCCGGCCACCAGTGCCGCGTACTGTGGCTGAGTCATTCCACTGAAGCCGAAGTACGGAACCGTGCCAGGCTGAACCATCAGTTGGCCGGGGACAATTGCTGAAGTCGAAAGCAGCCGTCACCGGGTTGGTCCCAACAGTTACCGAACGGTCTGAACAGGCTAGCGGGATTGGAGGTATTGATTGGCGTACCTTGAACCGTCGGAGTGAACATCCAGTTCAGAATGTCCTGATTTTCATAATCCCCACCAGTCGCGCCGGTGAACCCAACGCACGCGGTTCCTCCGGTGCCCAAGCCGATGGTGCTCAGATCTATGGTTACCGGACTCGGAAAGATCGTTGGCGCCATCGAGTGTCACCTGGATATTGGCGAGTGTCGCCGGCGTGCGAAGCAGGTCACGCGGCAATCGTAGGTTATGGTCACACTATGCATTGCGCCGTCGGCCATGTTCGCTGGAATTCGAGCGGCGGGTGGCGCCCACAGACGCAGTTCGAACCGCTGGGCGAGCACAGATAGCCGTGGTGCGACGTATTCGGTCCAGTGCCGCAGCTTTGTATCGCGACGTGGCTATCCGACCCGTTGCCGTTGCTTGGAGGATCCCACCCGTTTTGGAAGGTATCGAATTCGATCGCCAAGCTGTTCGGGATTCCTTGACCTTGGCTGGGATCAGCGTTTCCATCGGCATCTCCGTACCCGATGGCACCGCCATTTCCGCCCGTGTAGCCGATTGCGGATAATGGAGCCGAGCTCGAGTTCTGGATCACGAAGGCAATGCCATCCGCAGGAGGGGTGGACGGGCTTGTGAATTGGAATTGGAAACTCGTCGTGAATCCGTTCTCGACAGGTTGCGCGGTGTTGTACCACGCTGCCCCGATCGGGTTGCTCGTGCTGGAGGTGAGCTGCAGCACGTTGCTGCCGAGGAGTTGGAACGGGAAGGGCATCGCATTAAGGACCGGAGTCAGGCAACTCTGGTTCAAGCTGAAGTCGGGAGTGTAGTTGGGAGAACTGGGGCATGGCGTCGTCTGCGCCCAAGCAGTTGTGCCCCCCGTGATTGCGAACACGACCGCGATGGCGGCCACAATAACGAATCTCTTGATCCCTTGCGACATGAATCCTCCTTTTGAACCGAACGCTGATTTACCAGTCGTATCGGACCGCACCACTGCACTTCATTCCCTGACTCGGCTTCCCTGATTCTGTACCGACTCATTTCCGCGCCCTCACGGCTGAGCAGACACAAGACTCCGGCCCATTTACCGATGGCTGACGAGAATGAATGTCGATGGGAGAGATCGGCAATACGATAAACGTCCGCGACACATCGGTGGCCTGAAGGCTTAACAGGAAAACCTGGGTTGTAATTTGGAGTCTGAGAGCACAGTTCTCAACAGAACTCCTCTTCCGGGGGGACAGGACCGGCATAGCTTATGTGTGCGTGCCCCAAGAGTCAACTATTTCTTGTGGACTTATCCTTTTGGCATAACCGCTACGGTTAGCCCGGTCGTGCCCTCCCCCTAACTCGGCTATTGGCCGACTTCCCGGCAGATACAATCAGATCGCATTCGACGGTCCGATTCGATTCTTACCCGTGCCGGAATTTTTCGGACTTCTAATGAAACGAACGGTCCGCATTCTGCACTACTGGAATGAGTGGAAGGTCGCGCAGCGCGGCGATCCCGTTACCTCCACGAAATCCCGATATCGAAGACCCACGGCAACCGGGGGGAAGGCTTGGGTTCTTCAGATCGCCGGAACCGCATCAGAAAATGGTTCCGGCGATCTTCGGGTATTTGTGGCAAGAATCCATCCTCCTCAACTCTCCCTTCAACGTTCAAAAGCCGGTTACCAGCGCACTCGCTTATCCTGAATTTCACAAGCGCCGACGCGCGAATGCTCAGCAGAGGTCAAAGGCGCAGCTTTCGAAGTGAAAAGAGGTGGGCTTTATTAGCGGAAGAAGCTACAGGCGATGACAGTGGCGGCGGGAGCGATTCGCCGAAAAACTCCGATGAGGTCGGGAATCCGCTCACATACCCAGCGGACCGGCGTTGTTGCCCTGGAAGTTAGTCGGGAACCAGAAGTCCCCCATCCGGTTAGATAGGGGACTCGGTTTTTCGCAGACCAGATTCGCTGGAACGAATTCGCCACTGCGGTCACTTCGAATGCTCCATGCGGTTGGGATCTCCCGGATGACCGATTTCACGGCGAGCGATTTTCAAGCGTGCCAGAGCCGTGTCGATGCTGATTCCGAGAATGGCTGCGATCTCCGTGAGCGTATATCCCTGAATTTCTTTCAGGAGAAACACGTCGCGGTATCCCTCAGGAAGTTCGAAGGCTCTCAGGATCGCGCATTGGAATGCGCCCGGGCTCTCAAGCCCGGGCCCAGGTTTCCGGCCTTGCGGCGTCACGTGCATTAGCGAGGAACCTCGAATTCCATGACTGGATCTCATCTTCCCGAGGAATAGTGCCTACTCCGGGCATTTCGTTTCACGACCACACGAATGATTCCACCTTCCTCCGTCTGGGTGCTAAACTGGCTGACACTTACAGCACCTGCGGGGCAGGTTCTTGGAACTGCAATCCTTTGACGAATCCTATGTAAAGCGCCTCAGTGCGGGAGACTTCCGCACGCAGGAACATTTCGTGGCGTACTTCAGCGAGTTGATCCAGCTCAAACTGCGATCCCGTCTGCATTCCCCGCAGGCGATTGAGGACGTTCGACAGGAAACCTTTACTCGCGTCTTCGCTGCCTTGCGCGGCGGAAAAATCCGCCAGCCGGATCGCCTCGGCGCCTTCGTGAATTCCATGTGCAATAACGTTCTGCTGGAGCAATACCGCGTTTCCTCACGTGACAGCTCGCTCGAAGACGAGGAGCAGATCGACTTTCCGGCGTTGAATGTAGATGTGCTCGGCACCATTGCCGCCAAGCAAATGTCGGAGAAGATTCGCGAGATCCTCGAGAAAATGTCCGAGAGAGACCGGCGGTTGCTGAAGGAAGTTTTTCTGGAAGAGCGCGATAAGGACCAGGTTTGCCGCGATTTTGGCGTCGACCGTGATTACCTCCGGGTGCTGCTGCATCGGGCAAAGCAGTCGTTCAAGTCCTTGTATTTGAAAAACATGGCAGCTCGTCCGCCCGGGGTCGTGACTGCAGGAAAACTGTGAAACGCTTTGCGGTTACGGCGCACTACTCTTACGAGGCAATCGATTATGGACCATGATGAGGCGGTCCGGCACAAAGCCACGGAGAAATATCTTCTGGGTGAGCTCGATCCTGAACTGAAGGATCAGTTCGAAGAGCACCTTTTCGACTGCCAGGATTGCGCGCTTGACGTGCGCGCCGCCGCCGTGTTCGTGGAACAGAGCAAGGCCATACTTTCGGAGTCCGCCGTCACTGTTCCGCAGCGATCAACGGCCGCGGCCCCGAGAGCAGGATGGTTGGCCTGGTTCCGTCCATCGTTTGCCGTGCCTGTGCTCGCCTTGCTGCTGGCGGTTGTTGGCTACCAGAATCTCGTTACCTATCCGCATTTAATGCAGGCGGCGAATCAACCCCAGGTCGGACCTTGGGCGTCCATCAACGTCAGCACGCGCGGTGCGACCCCCATCGTGATCAAAGCGCGCAGGGGCGAGGGCTTCAGCCTCCTGATAAATCTGCCGCCAGAAGAAGCGTTCGCGTCCTATGCGGCGTACTTGTATAATCCCGCGCAGAAGTTAGAGTGGTCCGGCCCGATTTTTTCGACGACTGCTGATGAAGGCCGCCAGATCTACATCCCCGGCCGCAGTCACCAACCGGGCACTTACACACTTGTAGTTCGCGGAATTACCGCCGCCGGCGAAAGCAAGGAAATCAGCCGGCATTCGATTGATCTTCAAATCCAGAATTGAGCTCAAATGAGCGGAGCGGAGCCGATGGCAGATAACCTCAACTCCCACTACTTCCATGCGGAAGCACACGCCTTGACGGGGCATCTCGTCCTTCCCTTCAAAGAGGAAATTAAGAAGCAAGCTTACGTAAAGTTGGAGGGCACACTCGCGGACTTGTCGGACGAAGAGCGGGCGCAACATAACTATTTCTCTCAGCACGCGAAGAATTTCCGTCTGGAGGGAATTATTTCGTACGCCGCTGCCCATACTCAGGTCTCGGGCCACGCCAGCGAGAAGCACAAAGGTGCGTGGGTCACGCTGGCCACTTCGGTGGTGGAAGATCTGAACGTTCTGAACGTGGTTACCGCGGATCGCGTGGTAGCGCAGATTTCGACCACGCACTATCCCGGCGAATATGCCCCTGAAGTCACATTTCTGGGCACGCATTTTGAGAACCTGCGGATCGCGCGCCATAGTGCGGAGCCTTACCTGAGGCTTGATCTGGTAGGCGCAAGGCCAGGGGGCAAAGACGCGATGCACCTCGATCATGGCACTGGATTTATCAAAGCCATCGAGGCTCAATACCAGAGGCTGAAGTCGCGTCTGGAAAAGTTTGGCGAGGACGGTCGAAAGAAAATGCGGCTGGGGGCCTCTGACGATTCCATTTCAAAGAAGTATCATGGGGGCGCCCCGGACTACGGCGCGATCCAGCTCGAGGCCGCTGCGGCGCGAGACGAAGACCGGAAGACGGGTAAAGGCAAGTGCGACGGAATCACATGTTCGCTGGTCGAGAATGTCGAGATCATGAACATCGACGCGAAAGCTGCGGACGGGACGGCTGCCCCGATCAAGCCTCCCGCAAGATCGTTCGGACACGTGATCCACATCCCCGATTTCGGAAACGTATTTCTAGCCGAGCTGACGGTAAACCACAATTCCTTCCACCTCACGATGATCCGGTTGGAGCTGGGCTGCATCGCGAGCGGGCAGAGCGGCTTCGGCACCGCGGTTGTGAACGGAGGCAGCAAGGGCGGCGGGGGTTAGACCAGGAAACGGTACGCCCAAGTCTTTCCGCGCTGTATTTTGTTCTAGTTTTCGCTCTGCTATCTCTTTGCGGTTGCACACATCACCATAACGCACAGGAAGCTTTAGATCTCGCTACCCAAACTTTTCGGGAGGGCCGTCTTGCCGCAGCTGCGGGGGAGGCGGCTAGAGGCTACAGGGACTTTCGGAGGCTCTCGCCGGAGTGGGCTTGGAAGTTCCGCGTTCTTCAGGCGAACATTTCCTACTGGCGGGGAATGAGCCAAGACACACTAACTCTTCTTACCTCCGGCGCAGATACCCCGCCTTCCGGCGATCTTGCGGTTCAGGTGGATCGGCTAGAAGGCCTGGCCTACGCTGACTTGCAGCGCTTTGCCGAGGCGGAACAAAGGCTAAAAGAAGCAGAAGGCCTCTGCCCCTCCCCTAATAATTCTGTTAGTTGCACAGACGTTATCGCTGCTCGGGGAACGGTCGAAATGAGTCGCGGTCACCTCGATCGCGCTCAGCTCTTCTTTGAAAGGGTTCTGTCTCTGGATCGAGGCCTCGCGGACCCTTTCAGAGAAGCAAATGCGATGCTGAGCTTAAGCAATTGCGCTTTGCAACAGGAGCATTTCGATGAGGCAGTGGACTGGGCGGACTCGTCCTATCGGCTTTCCTCAACACTGGGGTTCGAAGACGTTGCGCAGAACGCTTTGGGAAATCTCGGCTGGGCCTATTACAGGTTGGGCGAGTCCGAAAAAGCTGAAGGTCTGTTTGTTGAAGCGGAAAAACGAGCAATTCAGCTCGGAGATGTGACCGACCAAGTGAAGTGGCTGACCACCGGAGGTTATATCTATCTCGACGCGCGCAGGTATAGCGACGCAGAACGTTCCTACCATCAAGCGTTGAACCTCGCTCAGAACACGAGCAAGCAGGACACACTCGACGCACTAATGTCCCTCGCCCTGGTTTCCGAGCGCACCGGAAATCTCAATCAGGCACGCGACTACGCCGACCAGACCATTGCTCTTACTCCCGCAGACGGAGACCGGCTCGATGTGCTGTATCCCATGCTGGTCAAGGGACGCGTTGCGGCGCGGATGCACGATACGGCGCAGGCAGAAAAAACTTTTCGCGAGATCGAGCAGGATCCCAAGAGCCACGTCTTTTTGAGGTGGGAAGCGGAGCACTCGCTCGCCCAGCTCTATGAAGACGAAAACAAACCGGACTTCTCCGACCGGGAATATCGAGCCGCGCTGAGCACGTTTGAGACGGCGCGATCTTCGCTGAAGCGCGAAGAATCCGAGCTACCATTTCCTGCCAACGCAGCGAAAATCTACGACGATTACATCCACTTCCTGGTAAGCCAGGGAAAAGTGCCGGAAGCTCTGCAGGTCGCCGAATACAGTCGTGGCCGCACTTTGGCCGAGGGGCTGGGATTATTGCAGAAAGGAACGTCCTTCAAACCTGATCCGCTGAACGCGGAAGCGATCGCCCGGCGCGCCGGCGGCGCCATTTTTTTCTATTGGCTCGGCGAGAAGCAATCTTACCTGTGGGCGATTACAGCCCGTAAGACCACGTTGTTTCCTCTGCCTCCAAAATCCGAAATCGACTCCACCGTCCAGCGATACCGAAAGGCCCTTGCCGAGCAGCAGGAATTTCTGCCCTCCGCTGACGCCGATGGACACGCGCTCTACAGCATGCTGGTACCGCCTGCGGCGTCCTTGCTGCCGAAGGACGCAAGAGTCTTCATCATTCCCGACGGCAGCCTGAACACGCTCAACTTCGAGACTCTGCCGGTTTCCAGTCCGACGCCACACTATTGGATTGAGGACGTCACCATCGCAGACGCAAGCTCGCTTCGCCTGCTGGCAGCCCCTCGCGCCATTACGAAACGTTCCGGCAGCCTGCTCCTTCTCGGCAACGGTGTAGCGCCAAACGCAGATTATCCTGAACTACGCAACGCAGCCTCGGAGATCGAGATGGTCGAGAAACACTTCCCGTCCGCGCAACAAAATGTGTTTGCACGCGAGCAGGCAACTCCGACGGCATATCTCTCCAGCAAGCCGGAGCAGTTTTCTTACATTCACTTTGTGGCTCACGGAACTGCGAGCCGCACGAGCCCGCTTGAATCTGCCATCGTCCTGTCACGATCGAGCGCCGCGGATGACTCATTCAAGCTCTACGCCCGCGACATTATTCATCAGCCGCTGCGGGCCGACCTGGTCACTATTTCAACCTGCTACGGAGCCGGCGCGCGCGCCTATTCCGGCGAAGGCCTGGTCGGCCTGTCCTGGGCGTTTCTCCGAGCCGGAGCTCATAACGTGATTGGAGCTTTGTGGGAGGTCAGCGACGTTTCCACTCCCCGGCTTATGGACGAGCTCTACGCCGGATTGAAAAAAGGCGAGAGCCCCGACTCGGCGCTGCGCGCCGCCAAACTTTCATTACTCCATTCCAACAGCGCCTTCCACAAGCCGTTCTATTGGGCGCCCTTTCAACTTTATACCGGGTCATAAAAGTATCTAGCGCGAGAACCAAGCAATTGACGTTGTATGATTCCTCCTCGGAGGCACCGATGAGCTCAGCTCGACAAGCAGGTTTTGTTTATTTCTTGATTCTGGCTGGCATAATGTTTGCCAGTGGCCCAGGATTTGCACAAACCAGCGCCGCCGCTTCGGCTGAAAGGTCGGAGACCTTCGAGTTGATCCCCAGCATGGACAAAGAGCTTATGGATACGGCTGCGGACCCCTGCATTGACTTTTACCGTTACGCTTGCGGTAACTGGAGCAAGCTGCATCCGATTCCGAAAGATTCGCCCTATTCCGATCAGTTTTACAACCTGGAGCAGTACAACCGACAAGTGCTTCGCGGAATTCTTGAAATTGCCGCCACGCCCGGCCCTGGACGCGATCCGAACACCCTAAAGATCGGCGACTACTATGCGAGTTGTATGGACGAACCTTCGATCCAGCAGAAAGCGATGAAACCGCTTCAGCCTGAATTGGATCGCATCAATGCGCTCTCTAGCAAAGATCAGCTTCCCCAACTGCTGGCACACCTTCAGCTGATCAACGTGAATGCATTTCTGGGATTTGGTTCGCAGCAGGACTTTAAAGATGCGACCCGAGAAATCGCCGTGGTCGCGCAGGGCGGGCTGGGTTTGCCGGAAAAAGATTATTACCTGCGCACTGGAGCGAAAGACGAAGAGATTCGGAAGCAATACGTGCAGCATATCGGCAATATCCTCAAGCTCCTGGGGGAGAGCGATGCACAGGCATCGAGCGACGCGCAAGCCGTCATGAAGCTGGAAACTGCTCTCGCGAAGGTTTCTCTGGATGTCACCTCGCAACGCGACCCTCACAAGATTTATCACTTGATGCCGGACAGCGGGTTGCAGGCGCTAACGCCAGCGCTCGACTGGGAGCACTTTTATCCCTCAACCGGCGCGCCTGAATTCAAAGAGATCAATGTGGCGGAGCCGGACTTCTTTAAGGGCCTGAACCAGGTAATTGCGGAAACAGACTTGGCGACCATCAAGTTATATCTTCGCTGGCAGCTTGTAGAGTCGGTTCCCGGAACGGTTTTGCCTAAGGCGCTGGACGAGGAAAACTTTGATTTTTACGGACGCAAGCTGGCGGGCACTCCCGAACAGGAGCCACGCTGGAAGCGTTGTGTAGCCAGCACCGATGGGGCGTTGGGCGAGGCTTTGGGCAAGGCGTATGTCGAGCAGCAGTTTCCCGCATCGAGCAAGGAGAAATCCTTGCAGATGATTCATGACATTGAAGCGGCCTTGGGGAGCGACATTGACAGCCTGGACTGGATGAGCGCTGAAACCAAGAAGCGAGCCACAGAGAAGCTGCGTTTAATCGCGGACAAAGTAGGTTATCCCAACAAGTGGCGAGACTATTCAAAATTGAGGATCGAGCGCGGAGACGCGCTGGGCAATGGCCTCCGCGCAGCCGAGTTCGAATCCCATCGCCAACTGGCGAAGATTGGCAAGCCGGTGAATCGCGACGAGTGGGAGATGTCGCCGCCCACAGTAAACGCCTATTACAACCCGAGCATGAATGACATTAACTTTCCTGCTGGAGTGCTGCAGTCTCCGTTTTTCGACACGTCGTCGCCAGACGCCTTGAATTACGGGCACATCGGCCTTTTCATGGGCCATGAACTCACTCACGGATTCGACGATGAAGGGCGTCAGTTCGATGGCCACGGCAATCTCGACGATTGGTGGACGAAAGACGATGCCGACAAATTCACAGAGAGGGCGGATTGTTTTGTGAATGAGTACAGCCAATTCAGCGTGGGCGACACGAAGCTGAACGGAAAGCTCACGTTGGGCGAGAATACTGCCGACAATGGCGGCATGCGTCTGGCATACATGGCGTTTCTAGCTCGCGCCGCCGAAGAGGGCCTCGACCTCGATAAGAAAACCAGTACCGGATACACGCCTATTCAGGAAGTTTTCGTGGGATTTGCCCAGGATTGGTGCGCCGAGTGGCGTCCGGAACTGGAGCGCCTGATTGCTACGACCGATCCTCATTCGCCAGACCGCTTCCGCGCCAACGGAGTTCTGGTCAACATGCCAGAGTTTGCAAAAGCTTTTGGTTGTAAAGCCGGGCAGCCGATGGTGGCCGTCAAGGCATGCCGAGTGTGGTGAAGAGCGTGTTTCGGCTGAACAACCGAACCGCCCCGGCCTTTGGATCGACTCAGAGTAGTCATCCCGCAGTCGGGGCGCTCGGGTTTGGAAATCACTCGAACACGATTTTGCCGAATGTTCCCGCTAAATTGTTATCGGGACCAGCGGTAAAGAAGAGTTCGTTTGTGAAGCCATCTTTCGGCGATCCTCCACCAAACTCAATTCCCCAAAGCTGATTGATCACGATGTCCTTGCCGGTGGTGTTTCTGATCGTCCCCACAAACTGACCGGTCACGCTGTTGAAGGCGTTGATGATACCGCTATTGGTGTTGTTCGAGACCAGCAAGGTATTGCTGAGAGGCCCAAAATTCTTGGGTGCTATGGCAAAGCCCCACGGCTGGTTCAGCAGGCCGCCTTGCGCCAATCGCTTCAGCGAAATTCCGCCTTCGCTGTAGACATCGATATACCCACCCGAAGCCCCGGAGGGACTGGCGAAGGAAACGTAGAGCAGGCCTCCAAAATCCTGGATGCCGAATGGGGCGAAGCCGGCGGGAAGTGTTGTGTCAGTGAAGGAATTGACCAGCTTGAATGTGCTGTCAAATACATCCACCTTATTGTTGGCGTTGTCAGCGGCGAACAAAAAGTTACCCGAGGTATTGCTGCTTATTGCTAAACCTGTATAGACCGCTCCGGGTGTGGTGACGGCAACGATGGCGTCATTGGCGTTCGACTGCGGAGCCCAGCCACTGATAGTGCCGTCCAGCGTGGCGAACAGAAAGATCGCAGGCCATCCCTGCACGTTGAAGTCACTCGATCCATTGAACACGATGCCCGTGGCCGAACCCGGACCGTCGCCCCCGGCCGTAGGAATCAGCACCTTCAGACCTTCCTCAACACCGGCGGCAGTGTAAAGCGTTGACCAGCCCGAGCCATTGTCGCTGATCCAGAATGGTCCGCCCGGTCCGTAAGCAAGTCCCCAGGCATTCACCAGGAGCGGATCCGTGTGTACAGCTACCCCTTTTTGATTGGAGACTAGATTGGTGAGTTTGTATTGTGCTGTGGCCATGCCGGAAAAAAGCACCAGCATCAGTCCAGCAAAAAATGCGTGCGCAAGAACGCGAGTAAGCAATCGGGACATATCGGCTCTCCTTCGAAGGCCATGGGATAGTCGGACGCAAGGCGGGAACGACGATTTTTCCCACGGTCGGGAAGGATGCTAGGACCGATGTCTTTTCAATGTGTCATCGTGATGTCATCAGTTTGTACAATTTCTGTCTGCATCATCGACTGTCGCGCCTTATCTTTTGCGTCGGCCAATCTCGGAAACAGCGTTCCTTGGCCGCTCCTCGAAAACATAATCACCACGATCGATTCGTTGCACTCCTGTTGCCGGAACTTCCTTTTGCTGTGGTCTGCAAATGTAAAGAATTTGTCAAACTTCTCACCCTCCGCGGAAAATGGGAGGATAAGGTTGTAAGCTTCAGAGGTTTGAGGTCGTCCATCTCTGGGCAAGACCGAAAGCTATGCGTCTCCGGAAATGCTCTCGAATCTAAGCATGAGGTTAGTTTTATGGGTCAAATCGCCACTCCCGTGAGCACGGCCAAATCGGCGGTTCCGATGAGCACCGCGCAACCAGTAGGGAGAATCCTCGTAGTCGAGGATGATCCCGCCGTTCAAAAGGCATTAAAGCGTCTCTTCGAGTCCGAAGGATATGTGGTTGAGGTCCAGGGCAATGGCCAGTCGGCGCTGGAAAGTTTCCAGGCCGCGCCTCCGGCGGTGATCATCCTCGACCTGCGCTTGCCCAAACTTTCGGGCAGCGATCTGTGCAAGGAGATCAAGACCCAGGCGCCAACCTTACCAATCGTGGTTCTCAGTGCAACCAGCGACGTTTCCGACAAGGTTCTACTGCTCGAATTAGGTGCCGACGACTACGTAACCAAGCCCTTCAGCCCCAGGGAGCTGCTGGCACGCGTCCGCGCTGCGCTGCGGCACACGCTAAGAAGGCCGAACGTTACGGTCGTGTCCTTTGATGACATCACGATTGACTTCAAGAAAATGGAAGTTCAGCGCAGCGGCAAGGTTGTGATTCTGACTGCGCAGGAATTTAAGACCCTGAAGTTCTTGCTGGAAAACGCAGACCGGGTGATCAGCCGCGACGAATTGCTCAACGATGTTTGGGGATACCAGAATTATCCTTCCACTCGCACCGTGGATAATCACATTCTGAAGCTTCGTCAAAAATTGGAACGCGACCCTGCCAGTCCGGTACACTTTCGCACCGTACACGGGATGGGCTACAAGTTCGTTCGCTGAGATGCCTTGGCCGCCCCATCAGAACTCGCCTCGCAAGCGTTCTCCGGACACACTGGAAGCGCACTGGTTTCGAGAACACGGCTACGTACGCGTTTTCTGCTCTCGATGGTACTGATTACCGCCAGCCTCACGGCGATGGCTCTTCTGGTGGTGCGGCATAGCGTGCGCGACCATGTTCGAGAAGGAATCACGCAGGATCTGCGGAACTCCGTTATCACCTTCCAGAATTTTCAGCATGATCGCGAAGTGATGTTGTCCGGTGCAGCGGAGCTGGTGGCCTACCTGCCGATCACGCGAGCCATTATGACGGCTCACGATCCTGCCACTATCCAGGACGCCTCTAAAGACCTGTGGCCGTTAACAGGAAGCGATCTTCTGGTGCTGACCAACCGCAATGGCGCAGTGGTCGCGCTTCATACCAAATCGGCAGGATTCACTCGCGAAGAAGCGCAGCAGTACTTCGAACGAGCGCTGAACGAAGAGGGATCCAGTCATTGGTGGTTCGGTGCTCACCATCTCTATCAGACGTTTGTCCAGCCGGTTTATTTCGGTACCAAGACCGAAGGGCCTCTGCTCGGCTTCCTGATTATCGGCTATGAAATCGATGAAGGATTGGCCCACGAAGTGGGCAAAGTCTCGGCCAGCCAGGTCACGTTTTCCTATGGGGATGAAATCGTGGCAACCACGCTTACGCCACTGCAGGCAAAAAGCCCAGGCGTACAGGCGTTGGCTATGCGGTCGGCACAAGGCGGGCCTCGGGATGTTGAAGTTGGGAAGGAGAATTTTGTTGCCACATCGATTGATTTGTCGGGCCAGCAGCAAACTCCGGTCGGCTTGACCGTGCTTAAATCCTACGATCAGGCCGCTCAATTCCTCGAAAACCTGAATCGTCTGCTGATATTGCTGGGCCTCGGCGCGGTGTTGGTAGGCAGTGGGCTGGTCTTTCTCATCTCTCACACATTCACTCGCCCGCTTGCCAACCTGGTCGATGGCGTGCGCGCCCTGGAGCATGGAGATTTTCACCATCCCCTCGATCCGCGGGGCAGTGATGAAGTCGCAGAACTGACGTCCGCCTTCGACCGCATGCGCGCCAGTCTGCTTAAGACGCAGCAGGCTCTTCTGGAATCCGAACAGTTAGCGACGATCGGGCGCATGGCCAGTTCGATTTCTCACGACCTTCGCCACGCCCTGGCCGCAGTAGTGGCTAATTCAGAGTTCCTTTGTGATGGACGACTGACTTCAACGCAGCGCGAGGAACTGTATCAGGAGGTTCGAACCGGCGTAAATCAGATGACCGACCTTATCGACTCCCTGCTGGAGTTTGCTCGCACCAGAGAGTCTCTGAATCCAACCTACACCAGCGTCGCCGAGGCCGTGCAGCGCGCCATGCAGGCAGTGCGTTTGCACCCTCGTCATCAGGGCACTCTGATTGAGGTGCGCAGCGAGGGTGAGAGTTTGGCCTGGTTCGATTCCCGCAAGCTCGAGCGTGCTCTATACAATCTTCTGCTCAACGCCTGTGAGGCCACGCCAAGCAGCGAGGGCAGAGTCGAGGTCACCATCGAGCAGAACACCACATCCGTCGCGATTTCTGTTTCGGACAATGGACCCGGAATCGCAGAGCCCATTCGCGAAAAGCTGTTTCACCCCTTCGTCAGCTTTGGTAAAGAGAACGGCACCGGGCTTGGACTTACGGTCGTCCACAAGATCGTGCAGGATCATTGCGGCCAGGTCTCGGTGGAACGCACTTCGGATGCTCGGACAGTCTTTACCATCACGATCCCACGCGCGCCGCAAAGCCTTGGCGATGCCAGGGACGGTGAGTTGGGCGCTCGTCCTTTCTTGCCTGGCAACGGCGAGAGGGAGACGGAAAAATCAATTCGACATTCGGATATGTAGCCCTCGCTTCTTTTTTTCGATTTCTCGACGATCCGCGTGTCTCGCAGGAGGATGTGTGAAGAACCTTGGATCCCTCGCCCTTCGTACAAGTGCAATAACGACGCCTGTTTTAATGCTTTTGATCACGTCCGGCATGGCGCAGGAAGCGCCCTCAAAGGCATCTCAGCCGGTGGAAGCATCGTTGCGCGAACTCGATTCGCAGGTGCGCCAATTGAGCGCCGTGATCGAGCAAATGCGCGCCGAGAATGCACAGTCGCGCGCGGAAATGCGGGAGTTGCGTCAGGAATTGCAAGACACGCGCAAGCTGCTCGCCCCGCTCGCGGTTTCAGCGAACGTAAGCCCTTCCTCGTACCCTCCGGCGGAATCCGCGCCTCATACAGTGAATTCAGGTTCCACTCCTGACTCGGAATCCGCAAACCTTGCTGAACCACAAGCTGCCGATCTGGGGAGCAGGGTTCAGAAGCTAGAAGAATCCACGCAGCTGCTGGGCTCAAAGATTAACGAGCAATACCAGACCAAGGTGGAAACCGCTGCCAAGTACCGTGCCCGCCTCTCCGGCATTGTGCTGATGAATGCATTTCATAACGTGGGCGCTTCCGACAACCTGGACTTTCCCAACTACGCGCAGCCGGTTATGCCGGGCGATCCACAGGCGAGTAGTGGTGCCACATTGCGGCAAAGTGAAATTGGCCTGGAACTCTTCGGGCCCACAGTAGCAGGCGCCAAGAGTTCAGCCAGTTTGCAGTTTGATTTTGCCGGCGGATTCCCCGCAACCAACAATGGCGTGAACTTTGGCATCGCACGGATGCAGACTGCCAGCTTGCGGCTCGATTGGAAAGATACGTCCGTAATCGGCGGACAGGATTCGCTATTCATCTCGCCGCTTTCTCCCACATCGTTTGCATCCCTCGCGATTCCGGCCTTCGCCTACGCAGGAAACCTCTGGGGCTGGACGCCGCAGCTTCGCATCGAACACCGTTTCGATCTTGCCGACCAGCAGACGATCACGTTGCAGGCTGGCGTTCTCGACAACCTGGATTGGGAACCTCCTTATAACTCGTACTATCGCTCCGCCCAGGCTGGCGAATATTCCGGCCAGCCCGCGTATGCCCTGCGCGCCGCGTGGTCGCGCCCGGTATTCGATCACCCGTTAAGCTTTGCTGCAGCAGGCTACTACGGCCGGCAGAACTGGTCCTGGGGCCGTTTCGTCGACGCTTGGGCTGGGTTGACAGATTGGCAGATTCCCATCGTTCGCCGCTTGACTCTCTCCGGCGAATTCTATCGAGGGCGTGGAGTTGGAGGCCTCGGAGCCGGCATCGGCCGCGCAGTACTGTTCGGCGGGAATCCTTATTATTCGTCGACCAGCATTCGCGGTCTGGATTCAGCAGGTGGATGGAGTCAGATCAAATTCCAACTCACGCCCAAGCTGGAATTGAATGGCGTCTTCGCGGAAGATAACGCTTTTGCGAACGATGTTCGCGGTTTTGCCGTCGACGCCAACAACTTCAGCCCAATTCTGGGCCGCAATCACGGCATGCTCGAAAACCTGGTTTATCGGCCGCGGTCGGACTTGCTGCTTTCGGCTGAATTCAGACGTTTGCATACCTTTCCCGTTTACAGCAGCGCCAGCACAACGAACCAAATCAATCTTGCCATGGGGATACTATTTTGAACGTGCTTCATCTGGCTCGGCGCCGCACACTGTTCTGCATTCTGCTACTGCCGTGCGTTCTCGCGGTGGCGCAGACTGCGGAACTCAATGGTAAGGTTCAACTCACGCGCAGCGGTCGCCACCTTGGCGATGCCTCAAAGGTTGTGGTCTGGCTCACTCCCTTGGGAACGACTCCCGCGCCGCCGCCGCCGGTGCAGCAGGCATCGCAAATTCCTCAGTTGGTGCAGAAAGACAAGAGTTTCCATCCTTCGCTGCTGGTGATCCCGGCGGGAGGTCAGGTCGAGTTCCCCAATCACGATCCCTTTTTTCACAATGTCTTTTCTCTATTCGACGGGAAACGTTTCGATCTCGGACTTTATGAAGGCGGCTCGACCCAATTCGTCAAATTCGACAGGCCGGGCATTTCTTTCATCTTCTGCAACATTCACCCTCAAATGAGCGCCGTGGTCATCGCGCTAAGCACGCCGTATTACGCGATTTCCAACGCGCGTGGCGAGATCAGGCTGAGCGGCGTTGCGCCCGGCCGCTACCAGATGCACGTCTTCCATTCTTCGGTTTCAACAGAGGCGCTGCAAGCCGTGGAACGAGAAATTACCGTGACTCCGGGCGATACTTTTGTGGGAACCTTCACCCTGTCTGAATCCAGTCTCGAAGTCGCTCACAAGAACAAATATGGTCGCGATTATGATCCTCCGGATCCTGACAGCCCTGCCTATGCCCGACCTTGATGCCCGCAAGCGCGCGATCCTAGACCATCTCGACGGCAATCCCATCAGCGGCGATCAGCGATGCTTGATGAACGCTCCTGTATGCAGTTCAGCCATTGCCTGGCGCAGCTGTTCCTGGGTGTTCATCACGATGGGACCGTACCACGCCACCGGCTCTTCGATCGGCTTACCCGATACCAACAGGAAGCGGATTCCCTCATCGCCCGCCTGAACGCTGATCTCATCCCCCCTGTCAAACAGCACCAGCGAGTGATTCCCTGCGTCGTACACGGGCGCCGCATCCGGTTTCTCCACACGTTCGGTCAGGACCGCACGAGGATCCGAGGAGTCGCGAAAAGTTCCCGAACCCGCGAAGACGTAGGCAAAAGCGTTGCGAGTGGTTTCAATCTTGAGGCGCTTCCGCCGCCCTGGAGCAACTGACACATCGAGGTAACTCGGATCGGCGGCGACCCCTTCCACCGGCCCCTTCTTGCCCCAAAACTCGCCGCAAATGACGCGCACGCGGGTCCCGTCATCGTCGGTGACTTCCGGAATCGCGCTCGAGGGAATGTCCTGATACCGCGGATCGGTCATCTTCAACGCCGAAGGCAGGTTCGCCCAGAGCTGAAATCCATGCATGCGGCCTTGTTGGTCTCCCTTCGGCATCTCTTGATGCAGAATGCCGCTGCCGGCCGTCATCCATTGCACGTCGCCAGCTGTCATCTTGCCGTGGTTGCCAAGACTGTCGCCATGCTCGACGGAGCCGGCGAGCACATAAGTGATCGTTTCGATGCCGCGGTGCGGATGCCAGGGAAAGCCCGCGAGATAATCTTCCGGGCGTTCGTTGCGGAAATCGTCCAGCAGGAGAAATGGATCAAACTCCTTCGTCTTGCCAAAACCGAAAGCGCGTTGCAGTTTAACGCCCGCGCCTTCGACCGTCGGCTTCGGTTGAATAATTTGTTTTACTGGTCGGAGCGACATAACCTTCTTCCCTTCTCTCCGCCGCGCAGCCCTTTCACAGCGCCGAGCGGCAAATTGTTTAGGCCTTCACGAACTGGACATCCAGCGTGATGGTCACTTCGTCGCCAACGAGAATGCCTCCAGTCTCGAGTGTCGCATTCCAAGTCAGGCCGAAGTCTTTGCGGCTGATTCTGGTGGTCGCCGAGACCGCAACCCGGGTATTGCCCCAGGGGTCCTTCGCCGGCGGGGTTGGCCCTTCAACGGAAAAGACGACCGTGCGCGTAACCCCATGAATGGTCAGATCGCCCTCGACCGCCAATTCTCCATCCTGGACTAAACTGATGCGCGTGGACTTGAACGACAGGGTCGGAAATTTGTCGACGTCGAGGAAATCTGATGTCTTCAGGTGTGCATCACGCTGGGCGTCGCGCGTTTCAATCGACGCCGCTTCGATCTCCGCTTCGACGCGGGATTTTGCCAGATCGGATTCGTCCAAACTCAATGTTCCGGCAACCTTGGCAAAGTGCCCTTTTACGTTGGAAATCATCATGTGCTTGACCTTGAACTCGGCAACCGAGTGAGCCGGGTCGATGTTCCATGTGGTCGTAGTGGTTTGCGGTGCAGCCAATGTACTCATGATCGTTTCTCCCTTCTCCTGCTTAGATGCGTTACCACGATATTCGTTGCAACGTATATTAATCCCTAAAAATCAAACGACTTGCGTGCGGGCGGCCTGCAGCAGCTCGGCCAGAGTTCTAAGCCGCTCCCGGCCCAAATGGCCTAATTGCTTGCGATGGCTTTCCTGCACCGGTTCATCGAGGCGGGCGAGCACCTTCATCCCCGCGGGAGTGATCCGAGCCATCACCATTCGCCGGTCCTCGGTTTCCCGGCAACGCGAGATCAGGCCGCGCTTTTCCAGACGGTCGAGCAGACGGGTAATGTCAGGATCGCGTGTAATCATACGGCTCGCAATCTCCCCGCAAGGCAGCCCCGCCGGCGAACCCCGTAGGATTCTGAGCACGTTGTATTGGGTCGAGGACAGTTCCTCCGTCCTGAGAACCTTGACCAATCCGCGAGACAGCATGTCAGTGGTGCGCATCAGCTCCAGAAACAATGCCTCCTCGGGTAAGGCGGCCCGCGACCGTTTCTTTTCTGTCTCCACCTTCTTCATGTCAATAGTGGAATAATATTCGTTATCACAACTATCGTCAAGACGATAGTTGTAGCGGTTTACCAACAACCGGCCTCGACAACTTTGGCAGCGGTCTCCTGCTTGCCGATATCGCCATCGACCAGAACCACGCCGGGAGATCCAGTCAACTTTTGACGGACACAGGCCCCCGGAACGATGGCTGCTTTCTTGTCCTGACCATCTCTTTGTATGAGAGCTCGAATCCAGCGAACTATCTCGTAGCCGGTTTTTATCGGTCTTTTAGCTAGCGCGGCGCGCCTGCAACTCCCGGTGCGACGAGCCTACAAAGTTTCCAACCAATGTGGCGATTTCGTCCGCGGCCGTGTCCAAGGCGAAATGGCCGCCGTCGACAACATGAACTTCAGCGTTGGGCACGTCCTTGCGGTAGCGTTCCGGCTCACCGGAATCGAACGAGGTTTCGTATTTGCCCCAAATCACCAGCAAGGGCGGCTGGTTCTGGCGCATCCATGCTTGCCACTTCGGGTAGGCGTCGACATTGGTGCGGTAGTCGTAGAACAGGTCGCTTTGGATCTCCGCTTGGCCAGGCTGGTTGAGAAAATAGAATTCATCGGTCCATAGATCCGGGTCGTGGCGTTCCACGTTTGGATCGTTTCCGACGTGGCGGGCACGCGTCGCAGCCAGCGACAGTAGATTGCTGCGAAGAGCACTTTCGTTGGCGGCACGATCGGCCCAGAATGCGCGCCGTGTTGCCCAATTTGCGCCGAGGCCTTCGTTGTGCGCCACCGCATCTTGAACAATGAGAGCTTCTACCCGTTCCGGGTGTATCACCACCATGCGGAAGCAGACTGGGCCCCCGTAATCCTGCATGTAAAGCGTGTAGTGCGAGAGCCCGAGCGCTTCGGTGAAACGATTCATGATCTCGGCCAAATGATCGAACCTATACGCGAATTCTTTCGGGTCCGGCCAATCACTGTGTCCAAATCCCGGGTAATCGGGCGCGACGAGGTGATAGCGATCGGAAAGCTGCGCGAAGAGCGGCTCGAACATGCGCGATGAAGAGGGCAGCCCGTGCAACAACAGAATGGTTGGAGCATCTTTCGGTCCCGCTTCCCGATAGAAAATTGAGAGATCCGTCAACCTTCACCGTGCGATAAAAGACGGGTTGTGACATAGGTATCCTGGTCCTTTCTTGCGTTGTTTCATCGTTTTGAGCCTGATTGGCTCCTGACCGCGGCCAATTTCACATCGTCAGCACCGCGCGGAATTCTGCCTTGCCGCTCAGCATGCGTGCATAAGCCTCAGCTGCCTTTTCGAGCGGATAGGTTTCGATCATGGGACGCACGCCAGTCAGTTCGGAGAAGCGCAGCGTGTCTTCGGAATCAGCTGGTGTTCCCGCAGCCCAGCCCTGAATGGTTTTGCTTCCACTGATGAGCTGTAACGGCGTTACCTCAATCGGATCGAATGCAGCGCCGATCACCATGAGCTCGCCGTTGGGTCCCAGGCCGTCGATCAACTCGGACATCGCCTTTGAATTTGGGGCCGTCGCCAGAATCACCCGAGCCCCGCCCAGCTTTTGCAACTCTTCGACCGCATTCGTCGATTTGGTGTCGATGTAAACGTTCGCGCCGAGTTTCTTTGCGAGTGGAGCGGTTTCGGAGCCGCGACCGATAGCCACGACCTTATAACCGAACTTGTTCGCGAACTGAATCCCCAGGTGACCGAGGCCGCCGATACCCTGCACCGCGACCAGATCGCCCGGAAGCGCGCCGCTGTGGCGTAGTGCGTTGTAAGTGGTAATCCCGGCGCAGAGCAGCGGTCCTGCTTCAGCGTCCTTGAGACTATCTGGAATCGCCACCAGTGCCTCCACGGGAGCCACCATGTATTGCTGGTATCCGCCGTCATAGCTGATGCCGCAGACCTTAAGGTTCTGGCAATTGCGAAAGTCTCCACGCCGGCATTCGCGACATGTGTTGTCGTGGCCACCGTGCCAGCCAACACCGACACGTTGTCCTTTCTTCCACACGGAAACCCCGGCGCCCACTTCATCGACGAGGCCCGCGACTTCGTGTCCGGGAACGCGGGGATATTGAATTCCGGGCCACAAGCCGTCTTTCGTGAGCACGTCACTATGGCAAACACCACACGCCTGCACTTTGATCCGGACGTGTCCCGCATCCGGATCTGGAATCTCGCGTTCGACGATCTCGAAATCTGCTCCGGGCGTCGAGACTTGCGCCGCTTTCATCTGCGTCATTTTCATCGGTACTACTCTGCTCGTCGCCATAAATCCTCCTATGAATATTCCGCCAGGGTTGTCCCACAGGCTTCGACGCTCTGTTCGAATACGATTCCCAGAAAACTGCATTGGCTTCAATATCTATTTTTCCTTGGGGAAATATCAGGGCGCTGCGTATCGCGCCGGTTTGTTTGTAAGTAAACAACTTTTACCCGGCAGCCATTTAGCGATGGATCGTCTGAAAGCGAAACGAATAGCCGATCCTGATTGGGGGATTTACCGCAGCCGACCCGGTAAAATACAGTTGCGGCGAAGGTGACGACTGAGCACGATTTTCCAAACCGGCTTTTCACGGCTGTTCCTTCCCTGGCGCGGAAACGTTATATATTTTGTTAACTCGGGGGCGATCACGTGATAACATACCTTGTCGTTAACGTACACGGAACAGCAGCCCCAAAACAGAAATCCGTCCCAGCTCTGGCCCGTAAGTGATAGTTACGATGTACTTTCTTGGGATCGACATAGGTACCGGAGGCACCCGCGCGCTGGTGATTGACCAGAGCGGAGCGGTAATTTCGTCGGCTGCCGAAGAGCATCGCCCCTTTAGCTCCCTGCAAATCGGCTGGGCAGAACAGGATCCCACCGACTGGTGGCGAGCCTGCGGACTGGCATCCAGGAAGGCCTTGACCCAGGGTAGCATTCGCGCAGAACAGATCGCCTGCATCGGTCTTTCGGGACAAATGCACGGAGCTGTTCTGCTGGATGAGCAAGGGCAGGTGGTGCGGCCCGCGCTGATCTGGTGCGACGTGCGAACTCAGAAGCAGGCGGACGAGTTGACATCGATAATCGGCGTTGAACGTTTGCGTCAGCTCACCTGCAATCCTGCTCTAACCAATTTCACTCTGACCAAATGCCTTTGGGTTCGCGAGAACGAACCGGAAAACTGGATTCGCGTTCGGTCACTCATGTTGCCTAAAGATTACGTCCGTTATCGTCTGACGGGCGAACGCGCCACTGATTTGGCTGACGCCTCGGGAACACTTTTGCTTGACGTGGCGCATCGCCGTTGGTCCCAGGAAATTTTGGATTTGGTTCAGATGGATTCTGCTCTTCTTCCTTCTTTGTATGAATCGCCCGAGATTTGCGGACGAGTTTCGGAAGCGGGTGCGGCGGTGACGGGATTGGTCAGCGGAACGCCGGTCGTTGCGGGGGCCGGAGATCAGGCCGCAGGAGCAATCGGCATTGGGGTGGTATCGCCGGGAGCAGTGAGCGCGACTATCGGAACATCGGGGGTGGTTCTGGCCGCAACGAATCTCCCCGCGCTCGACCCCGAAGGGCGCGTGCACACATTTTGTCATGGTCTGGCGAATCGCTGGCTGGTGATGGGCGTCACGCAGGCGGCGGGACTCTCGCTACGCTGGTTCCGCGATCAGTTTGGCGTCATCAATGGTCACAGCGATTCCTACGAAGATCTCACAACTCTGGCCGCAAGAGTTCCCGCCGGCTCCGATGGCCTGCTCTGGGCGCCTTATCTGATGGGCGAGCGAACGCCGTATCTCGACGCCAATGCCCGCGGGATGCTGGTAGGCTTGACAGCGTCACACACGCGCGCCCACGTGGTGCGCGCAATTCTGGAAGGTGTGGCCTTCAGCTTGCGCGACACTTTCACAATTTTCGAGCAAATCGATGTTCCTGTGAAAACCATTCGCCTCGGCGGCGGCGGCGCGCGATCGGCGCTCTGGCGTCAAATTCAGGCGGACGTCTACGGCCAGGCAGTCGAGACAGTCGCGGTGGAAGAAGGCGCGGCTTACGGGGCCGCTATTCTGGCGGGAGTCGGCGGAAAAGCGTGGCCAACCGTGGATGCTGCCTGCGCGTCCGTGGTGCGCGTTGCCGCAACCACCGATCCGAATGTTCAAGATTCTTCCCTCATGAACCGCGCGTATTCATCGTACCGGCGCATCTATCCCAGCATCAAGACGATTCTACAGTGATAACTGCGGTTGAAGATTTTGGGAGACGAACTAATGACAAGGCTCAGCGACTACCAACCCAAGCCGGAGCATAAGTTTTCTTTCGGTCTTTGGACCGTCGGCAATCGTGGACGCGACCCGTTTGGAGATTTTGTGCGGCCGGTAATTTCGCCGAACGACATCGTCTCTATGTTGGCGGAGGTGGGCGCGTGGGGCGTCAATCTGCACGACAACGACCTTGTGCCCATCGACGCAACTCCGTCCGAGCGCGACGGCATCGTGGGGTCATTTAAGAAGGCTTGTGAGAAAAATGGCCTTGTCGTGCCCATGGCCACCGTGTCGCTGTTCTTTCATCCCGTTTTTCGCGACGGCGCTTTCACCGCAAACGATCCCGAGGTTCGCGCTTACGCCATTCAAAAAACCATGCGGGCCATGGACATTGGCGCTGAGTTGGGCGCGAAGATTTTTGTCCTGTGGGGCGGACGCGAAGGGGTTGAAACCGACGCCTGCCGTCCCGCGGATGAGGCAGTTAAACGATTGCGCGAAGCCGTCAACTACCTCTGCCAGTACAATATCGATCGCGGATATGGTATGAAGTTCGCGCTGGAGGCTAAACCGAACGAGCCGCGGTCCGATATTTACATGTCCACGACCGGCAGTTATCTGGGTTTCATTCCGACCCTCGATCATCCGGAGATAGTTGGCGTAAATCCGGAGATGGCGCATGAACACATGGCGGGGCTCAATTTTATGCATGCGGTCGCGCAGGCATGGGAAGCGGGCAAGCTGTTTCACATCGATCTGAATGATCAAATGCCAGGGCGATACGATCAGGATCTTCGCTTCGGTTCGGCCAATCCTAAGTCGGCATTCTGGCTGGTAAAGTTTCTTGAAGATGTGGGCTACGCGGGACCGCGTCATTTTGACGCCCATGCCTATCGAACCGAAGATTATGAAGGCGTGAAAGATTTTGCTCGCGGCTGTATGCGCACCTACCTGATCCTCAAGGAGAAAGCGTGCCGCTGGAATCACGACAGCGAGATCCAGGGAATTCTTGCGGAGTTGTCGAGCAACGGCAACTCCCCGGCAATCGGCCAGTACTCCCAAGAGGGCACCTCGCGGTTGTTGAATCATGTTTTCGATAAAGACAAAATTATGCAAAAGCGTTTGCCCTACGAGCGTCTGGATCAACTGACAGTGGATTTGCTGCTGGGCGTGAGATAGAGACCGAGCCTTGCTGGAGATGCGAATGAGGAATAATCGGCAATGACGCCTCTAACGGCGATAATCGCCGTTCCAACCCAACTGGTTCACCTCTCCACCCTCGATGTGGCGATTATTGCTTTCTACTTTGTTTTAGTTCTCTCCATTGGCTGGTACTTAAAGGGACGCGCCAACACCGGCGAAGATTTTTTTATGGCCGGCCGCGAGATGACAGCGTGGGTTGCCGGTCTTAGTTTCCTTTCTGCAAATCTGGGCGCCCTTGAACTGATGGGATGGGCCGGATCAGCCTACCAGTACGGCATTCTGGCCACGCACTGGTATTGGATCGGGGCGATACCGGCGATGCTGTTTCTCGCCCTGGTCATGATGCCGTTCTACTACATCTCGAAAACTCATTCGGTGCCGGGCTATCTCAAGCTTCGCTTCGGCGAATCCAGCCGCGCTCTTTCCGCAGTCTCCTTCGCCTTCATGACCGTGCTGATGAGTGGCGTCAACATGTTTGCCATGGCCAAGGTTATGCAGATTGTTCTCGGCTGGGATATCAATTTCAGCATCTGGGCTTCGTCCTTGACGGTGGCGATTTATGTGACTCTTGGTGGGCTGCGCTCAGCCATCTTCAATGAGGTGTTGCAATTCTTCTTGATTTGGGCGGGCGCGCTGCTGATTCCGATTCTCGGTTTGTACGAGGCCGGGGGCTGGTCGAATTTGAAGGCGCAGATCGCGCAGCGCGCTTCCGAGCAGTACGTGCATCTCTGGGCCGGCCTCGGTTCATTTAACAACAATCCTATGGGCATCAATTGGGTGGGGATTGTTTTCGGGCTGGGTGCGATCATCTCCATGGGATATTGGACGACCGATTTTTTGGTCGTGCAGCGTATCCTGGCGGCGAAAGACATTCGCAGCGCAGAAATGGCGCCGATCATCGGGGCCGGATTCAAGATGCTCGTTCCGATTATTGTGATTCTGCCTGGATTACTCGGTCTCGCGGTCTTGCCCGAAAAGCTGGTGCCGGAGTTGGTTGCTACGGTCACCGGAGCCCCTAGCTACAACGATGTATTGCCCCTCATGATGGCGCGCTATTTCGGTCCGGGTCTGCTTGGCCTGGGAGTTACCGCGCTGATCGCCGGATTCATGTCAGGGATGGCGGGCAATGTCAGCGCCTTCACCACCGTCTGGACTTACGACATCTATCGCCCGCTCATCAATAAACGTGGCAGTGACCATCACTATGTCAACATGGGCCGGTGGACCACGGTGGTTGGCGTATTGATCAGCGTGGGCACAGCCTATCTGGTGATGCAGTTTGCCAGCATCATGGATTATGTGCAGGCGTTGTTCAGTTTCTTCATCGCTCCGCTTTTCGGCACTGTTGTGCTCGGAATGCTTTGGAAGCGCGCCAGCGCCGCCGGTGGATTTTGGGGATTGCTATGTGGAACGCTGTGCTCAATCAGCATGTGGACATGGGTAAAGGTCGATCCGACGGCTCTGCGTTATGTAGCGCTTTCACCGCACGCCAAGGGACTTGCCCAGGACATGTATCAGGCCCTGTGGTCTTTCATCACCTGTGTGCTCGTCACAGTGCTCGTGAGTCTGGCGACAAAGCCGCTGCCGGAAGTAAAGTTGCATGGCCTGGTCTACGGCCTGACGGAAGTTCCGGCTGTAGGAGACTTGCCTCTATATAAGAAACCCCTTTTCTGGGCAGCGGTGGTAGCCGTGGTTTTCGTCGTCCTAAACGTTATTTTCTGGTAAACATGATTTTCCGGCAGATGATTCTCGTGATAGGACAATGAGGTGGAGCCGTGGGGGAGCGTTTGTGACAGATAGAGTCTCAATCTCGATCTGGTTTTTCATTGGAATTTCACTGGCGGTGGATGGCGCGCTGATCTTGGCGGCCGGGGTCTCTCAATTATTGAGCCCTCCGATTCATCCCGCAGTTGTGCTTTTCGATCTGCACGCCAATGTGTGGTGGGGCGTACTGCTGTTGGCCATCGGTCTTATCTATTGCTTTCGCTTTGCACCCAAGCGTCAGCCGTGAGGGACATGCGCTCGAAGCATTAACGTTTTCATAGGCGACGCCACCATCCCTTACGGATGCAGTGGCGGAGGCGCCTCTGGGATCTTTGAGGCCAGCGACTCGTCAGCCTTCCGATGCAACTCGCGTACCCGGGCAAACTCTTTCTGCGCTTCGGCAGCTTTACCCATCGCCTGGTAGACCCGCGCCAGACGGTAGTGAGCGTCAGGCAGCGAGCCGTCGAGTTTGACGGCTCTTTGCAGCATGGTGATGGCTTCGGAGTACTGTTTTCGCTCCATGAGGATGGCCCCCAAGTCCACGTAGGCCAGGCGAACATTATTCTGTGTGGACACAGCCTCGCGGAGCAGAGAAACGGCGTCAACAAGATTTGACCTCTTCATTTCGATGTCTCCCAGATATGCCAAGGCTTGAGCATGATGGGGATCGATCGTCAATTGGCGGTGGAACTCGCTCGCCGCTTCATCGTATTGGTGCGATTTCCAATAGAGATAGCCTAGCCCGAAATGCACGTTGGTTTCCTCAGGTGAGACCTTCGCCGCCTCCTGGAACTCGGCGATGGCTTCGGGATCTCTTTCCAGACCGTCCAGCGCCTCGCCCATCAGTATGTGCGCGGCTGCTGAGTTCGGTTGCTGTTGCAATATCTGACGGAATCCTTCCAGAGCGCACGAGTACTTTTTCGCCCGCAGGCAGCTTTGGGCCAGCACTTCGCACAGCTCGGCGTTTGCAGGGTCGGATTTCGACGCTGGTTCAAGATACTTCACGGCTTCCGCAAACTGCGTGGCGCCGTAATAGCTAAGCCCCAGCAGTATAGAGGCCTGCTGATTGCGGGGATCCGTCGCCAGAACTGCGTGGAAGGTTGGAATCGCCGCATCGAAGCGCCCCTGCTTGAACTCCGCCAGGCCCAGATTGAGTTCTATGCCAGGCAACTTCGGGTTAAGGGAAAGCGCCGTTTCATAGGCCGAAGCCGCTTCCGAGTACTTCATTTCCTTGGAAAGAACCACTCCCAGGCTCGCATAAGCACCTGCGTCCTTGGGGTTGGCGCCGATCACAGCACGCCAGGCTTCGGACGCCTCACGCCACTTTCCCTTTTCTTGAAGAGCAATTGCCTCAGAGGGAGTAGCGGTTTGCGCACTGGAGTGGATCGAAAACAAACAAATCAGGAGAGCGGCGAACAAAGCACGCGGCGCAATGATGAGCCAATCCAATTTCGAACTCTTCATAAGGGCTACGAACCCCCAGCAAGATGAGCCGGTAATCCGCGCCGGGCCGCATTCTTCATTCCAATACGCCGTCCCGCATCCGTTTATCATAAGCCTCCGGGATCTCGAGCGCCGCCGTACGAAAATCGATCAGGGCAAGAAAAGCCCCGATCAGCAGACGTCGCTGTGACCGGGGCTGACTGTTTTTACTGTAATCACTAGAAAATCAGTTTAGCGCCAAGCTGGAACACACGTGGGTCAAACGCGCTTGTCAACTGCCCGAAATTGCTGGCACCAAAGTTGTTGCTGAAACCACCGTTTTGTCCCGACCCTCCGAACTGAGTGTGGTTCCAGGTATTGAAGCTCTCGGCCCGGAACTGGAACGAAGAGCCGCGAGCTTCGCTGATCACGAAGTTCTTGAACAGCGCCAGATTCCAATTGTCGCGTCCTGGACCTCGCACGCCGTCAAACGGGAAGTTTCCCCAGGTTCCCGCCGCGGGTGTAGAAAATGCCGCGGGGTTGATCCACTGCAGACCGGTGACAGTCCCGTTGGAGCCGATTACCTTCGTATGGGTATAGGGAAGGCTCCCCGTCAGATCTGGCCGATTGCTCAGGTCGCCACCCGGGAACACGCTAGCAACGTTAGTGCCGTTGATAGCCAGGTTGTAAGGCTGGCCTGACTCCGCGGTAACAATACCGGAGAGTTCCCATCCTCCAACCGCCGTCCTTAAGAAGTGATTGGAGGCATTCTTGAGGAACGGGAGGTTGTAGACGAAATTGACGAAGAACACATCGGTGCGATCAAGGACCGACGGCCCAACGTCATATTTCCATCCGGCATACGGATTCGTTATCCACGACAGGTCCCATCCGTTATTGCCGCCGTTTTGGCCAGTGCTGGGATCGATGGCGCGAGACAAGGTGTAAGCCGCCTGCAGGGTCAGGTCATGTCTGATTTGGCCATGCAGCTCAACCTGCAACGAGTTGTAATGGGAATTCGCCCCATTGTATGCCATCTTGAGTTGGGTGTAGCCCTGGTAGGGAACAAGCCCGTTGAACGGGGTGGTGCTTGTTCCACCCTGGAGTGCCGGCAGGTCCGCGTATGGAGGCAGGTTGGTTTCCTGCCAGTAGCTCTCATGACGGTCGAGGCTGCCGACGTACGAGACGGAAAGCACGGTTCTGCTTCCGAGGGCCTGCTGCACCCCGGCGCTGTACTGTGAGGTTCGCGGCGCAGGGTAGTACTTGTTGATCCCGGTCACCGAGCCAGGAACGATCGGAATTGTAGAGGTGGTTACCGTTGCGCCAGTGGGAATGTTCTGGGCAGGATTGGAGAAGAGCACGTTATTCGTGTTGTAGGAATCGCCAAATGGCGGATTGGTAGCGCCGTTGTACATGTCGTTGCCCTGAATGCGTTCGTACATCAGGCCGTACCCGCCGCGAATCACCGTTTTTCCGCTGCCTGTCAGGTCGTAGGCAAAACCAACGCGCGGTCCGAAGTTCCACCACGCATTGTCGGCAAGACCGCTGGGATTGCCGTTCTTGCCGCCAATTCCCATTCCGTTCAGATAGAACGAATACGGCGATAGCTGCGGGATGCTGCTGGGGCCCGGCCCTACGCCTGGGCTGGTAGGGGAAATCTGCCCAAAGTTCGACCCGGCAACCCAGGTGGGCGCGTTCGCCGGGTCGTAAAGATTGGGATAGAAGTTTGATTGGTTTTCGTTAGCTTCGTAGGTATGCGGAATTCCATCCCACCGCAGCCCAAGATTCAGCGTCAAGCGCCTCGTGGCGCGCCAATTGTCCTGAAAATAGGCAGCGGGAGAGATGGCGTTCCAGTACCCTGTCCCTTTATAGGCGTTCTCGTTATAGCTTTGCGCGTACCCGATAAGATAGTCTGCAAAATCGTTGCCTGTGTAGAAACCGTTAAATCCGAAGCCGCCCTGCGTTTCCGCGAAGTAGTCCTGCGACTTCTTGTAAAGGGCCCAACTGCCTCCAATCTTGAACTGATGTGCTCCTCTGGTCCAAGACAGGTCATCCCGGACCTGATAATCGTTCGCGGTGTTGTTCCATGGCAGCCAGTTGACCTGGTAGAACGTACCGGTACTACCAGCCAAATGGATGTCGGGGATGCGGTTGTCGACATTGACGGCGTTGGTAAAGACTTGGGGGACACTAAACCCCTGCGGCTGCGTATAAATGCCGAGGGGAAGAATATGGATGCGGTTGCCGTCATAGCTGAAGCCAATTTCATTCAACAGGTTGGGACGGATCGAATTGGTCGCGTGCACCACAAAGCTGTAGGAGGGGTTCCCATAAGTGTTGGCGACAGTCGGCACATTGTCGCTGCTCCATTGCGTGGTACCGTAGGTTTGCAGCGCCTGGTCAGCGATGAAGTGCCCGAATATCGAGAACCTCTCCGTAAATTGATGATCGATGCGGGCAATTTCTTCCTTGCCAGTCGTCGGTTGCCTATTACCGCCGATAAATGTGTCCCCTGAGGTGGGAGCGGGGAAAATTCCTGCCTTCAGCAGCAATTGCGCGTTCGAGTCAAGCAACCCCGACGGGATCGCGTTGCCGGGGAACGGCTGAAAGACAGGCAAAGTTGCCCCTGCCGCCTCTTGGCTCGCCGACGGAATTGCACAGGCACCGTTCGAGCTCGGCGTGCTGAAGGTAGTAATGCCAGCCTTGTTGAAATCGGTGATTAGCGCTGGTGATAGCTGGCTCGCGCAGGGTACGTGCAAGCCGGAGTTCGGAACAGCGTTTCCGGTCGCGGGATCGTTGGAGTTCGCCGGAAGATTACTCGCGAAGCTCCCTCCATACGTAGTTGGATACGGGACAGTCTGGTTGAATATCCCGCCTTGAATGTAGCGGCGCCATTCCATGTTGTAAAAGAAGAATGTCTTGGGATGGCCGCCCTCATGGAGAGCTACCGGCCCTCCGACGTTAAAGCCGAAATCGTGAAGGCGTAATTCAGCCACCTTCTCCGGTGCCGGATTGAAGAAGTTACGGGCATCGAGCCAGTCGTAGCGGCCAAAGTAGAAAGCCGTCGCATGAAACTTGCTGGTGCCGGACTTTATCGCCAAACTGATGGTGCCCGCTGACGACAAGCCGTATTCGGCGCTGTAGTTCGAGGTCATCGTGCGGAACTCTTCGATGGCGTCTTCCGAAGGAAGCACGATGGCTCCGCCGCCACCCCCGCGATCCGCGGCCTCGCCGCCATCCACGAGCCAGAGATTGTGGCTCACGCGCTGCCCGTTGAAACTCACGTTGAAATCGCCACCAGACGAGGTCGGGACTTGGAAATCCGCTTGGATGCTGGTCGCGCCAGGCGTGAGGGCCTCAAGTGCGAATACGTTGCGGCCGTTAGTGGCGAGTTGTGAGATCTGCTGGCCAGTAACCACGCCGCTCACCTCACCGGTATCGGTCTGCACGCGCACCGCATTCGCCTCCACGGTAACGGTCTCGGTGGTTGAGCCGAGTTGCATCTGAAAGTCCACGCGGGCACGATCGGCAACGTTCAGCACCACCTGCTTGTGCTCGGCCAACTTGAACCCCGACGTTTGCGCGCTGACGTTGTAGTGACCGATGGGCAGATCGGCCGCGACATATTGCCCGGTCTCGTTGGTCACGATGCTCCGAACCTCGCCCGTTTCCACGTGCGTGATCCTGATCTTCACGTTTTGCATTACCGAACCTGAGGGATCGGTAACGGTTCCGAGAATTGTTGCCTCCTGGCCGAGGGCGGGGAATGACAAGCCAAGCAGGAAGACGCCAAGGACTGCAAGGCATCGGCTGCGGGCTCTAGCGGCAACAACGAGGCTATTAGCAAATTGAGATGAGCGAGAATTCATAGTCCACATCCCTCTGGCGTTATGCCCCAAGCGTTAACGTTAACGAGCACGGAGCAGCTTTTATCTCCTTTCGATCTCGTTTGTCAAGAAAAATCTCAAATCCCCGAAATCGAAACCTTGAATTTGTTCCCACGCGCAGCGCACATTCCCCCCGAAGGCACGTCCAGACCTTCGACAGGTTTCCCTGAGACAATGCCCTGATTGTGGGGTTTAGCCGACTAGTTCAGTCTTATCGCGGAGATGAGACTTGCTCGCAGTCTTCATGCGATTCGGTGATCCGATGGCGGAGTCGTCGAACTTCACGCCCGCCAGCCGGATCTCCCGGAAGAGATGGAGATTGGACGACATCACAACCCCAGGGCTGAGATGAACAGTAGGCGGGAAGGGCATCCTGCCGGTGAGATTGTCTGCCATCAGCCGAACCGCCATCTGGCCCTGGCGGTGTGGCTGTTGATAAATGGACGCCGTGATGGTCCCCTTTTCAAAGTAGGGAGACATCTCTGCGAAAAGATCGGTGGTTATAAGCTTGGTTCTCCCGGCGAGGCCGCGTGCGCCGAGGGCTCGGCACACGGGAAGGCAATTTACCGTATTCACGTAGAGTCCGGCAAGATTCGGAACCTGACCCAGGAGATCAAAGGTCTTCTGGAAACTTTCGTCTTCGTCTTCGTGTCCTTCCACAACGCTCGCGATCTCGCCTCCGGGGCAGTGTCGCGGAAAGGCGTCGGAAAAGCCTGCAGTTTTCTGGCGGTGATCCTCGGCGCTCAACATGCCTGCAATTACGGCTACTTTGGAGCCCGGCGGCACGAACTTTCCCATCAGTTCCCCCGCCAGTCGCCCGTTCAACAATGGTTCCACGCACACAATGCTCGACCGTCGGCTCCCAGGAGCATCGGTGGAAACACAAACCACTGGTATTCCTTTTCCTTCGGCTTCGTCGATCAAGGGCGCGAGGGCCTGCGGATTTCCAGCCGTAACAATAATTCCGTTCACGCCCTCCCGCATGAGGTCCTCGAACGCGTCCGTATCCGCCTCTCCCAGCGTCTGAACAGGTCGATATACAAGCTGGATTCCGTGCTGCGCCACACTGCGAGCTTCATCCAGCACTCCGCCCCATAGTTGATCATAGAAAAAATGGATCTCGCGCGGGATGCATACTCCAATGCGAGCGCTTGCTTTAGAAACCGACAAAGAGCGTGCCGCCAGGTTCGGCGTATAGGCGATCTGCTCGGCGATTTTCAAAATTCTCTGCCGCGTGGATTCGTTAATTCCAGAACGCCCGTGCAAAGCACGGTCTACCGTCCCAATCGAAACATTAGCCAGTTCCGCAATCAGGTGGATTCCGCGCCTATCTTTCTTATGTCTGGCCGCGCTCATCCCTCTTTTTCCTCTTCCATTCTAGCTTGTTTCGCAAATCATCCGCTGCTTTGAGCCGTCTGCCCCCGTTTATCGCAGGCCCCTACCGCGAACACGCTCGTCGCCCCCAAGACGATGCGAAATCTCCGTGTACGTTGACGGTGCTATACTTCGTCCCGGTTTCAAACGATTTCGGGTCCCGAAAATTATTTCGCAAGGAGATTCCTCTTATGCCTGAATGTCCTGCTCGCGTCTGTACGTTGGTCATCGCCTTCATCATCTTTGTAGCAGTATTCAGTTCCGTTGCGCAAACCACGCCAGGAGCAAATACCCCGCCCTACCTCGATCCTGCTCTCCCGCTGGGTGAACGGGTGGATGATCTGGTTTCGCGAATGACGCTCGAGGAAAAAGCTTCTCAACTCGTGAACCAGGCACGCGCCATCCCACGGCTGCAAGTGCCCGAGTACGACTGGTGGAGCGAAGCTCTCCACGGAGTTGCCAACGCCGGAACCGCTACCGTCTTCCCCGAACCGATTGGACTCGCCGCAAGTTTTGACGCTCCTTTGGTCCACGATATGGCGGTCGCAATCAGTATCGAAGCACGCGCCAAGCATAACCAAGCCGTGCGCGCCGGGCGTCGCGACATCATGGAAGGCCTGGACTTCTGGTCGCCGAACATCAACATCTTCCGCGATCCACGCTGGGGACGCGGTCAGGAAACGTACGGCGAAGATCCGTTTCTTACCGGACGTATGGGAGTCGCCTTCGTTACCGGGATGCAAGGCGAGGACCCAAAATATTATCGCGTTATCGCCACTCCCAAGCATTACGCCGTCCACAGCGGGCCGGAGCCATCGCGGCACTCGATCGACGTGAGAGTCTCGAAGCATGACGAGGAAGACACCTATCTTCCCGCCTTTCGCGCCGCGATTATCGAAGGTAAGGCCGCCTCGATCATGTGCGCCTACAACCGGGTGAATGGTGAACCTGCCTGCGCCAACAAGTTTCTGCTGCAAGATCAGCTGCGCGGCGCATGGAAATTCAGCGGCTATGTTGTATCCGATTGCGACGCGATCGTCGACATTTTCAGCGGCCATCACTTCACCAAGAGCCTGGCCGAAGCCGGAGCCGTAGCGCTGAGAACGGGCATGGATAACGAATGCGCCGATTTCTTTACCCAGGCCAACAACAATTCCGATTATGTAAAATTTCTGGACGCGAAGAAGCAGGGCCTTCTCAGCGAGAAAGATATCGATGTCGCGCTGAAACGCCTGTTTACGGCACGTTTCCGTCTGGGAATGTTCGATCCTCTCGAGATGGTGCCGTTTGCGAGCATTCCGGATTCAGAGATCGATAGCCAGCCTCATCGCGCGCTCGCGCTGCAGGCCGCCCGCGAGTCGATGGTCCTTCTGAAAAATGACGGCGTCCTTCCTTTTACCCCGGACGTCAAGAACATTGCCGTCGTCGGTCCGCTCGCAGAATCTACCCGCGTGCTGCACGGCAACTATAGTGGTACGGCATCTCACGCGACTTCCGCACTCGAGGGCATTCGCCGGCAGTTCGTTTCTGCTCAGGTGACCTATACGCCGGGCATGAACTTTCTTCGCGAAGAGGAACTTATTCCATCCACCGCCCTCTCGACAGCAGACGAACAGCCGGGATTGACCGGCGAATATTTTCCCAACCCTAACTTCGAAGGCTCTCCGCAGGTCGTCCGTGTAGACAAAGTCGTCGACCTGCAGCGCTTTCATCCCGAACGCTCTTCCCTTGCTCCCCCTACGGGAATGGTAGATTTTTCGGTGCGCTGGACGAGCTTTCTGACTCCAGACGAATCCGGCGACTATCAGATCGGCGATGTGGGTTCGATGAACCGTCTTTGGCTCGACGGCAAGCTCATCGTGGATGACTTTTTGTTGCACGATCCCAAGCCGACAAATGCGACGCTCCACCTCGAAAAAGGGCGTCGCTACGCGATCAAGTTGGAATACGGGCAAGGTGGCACGGGCATCAAGCTGGTATGGCTTCACCTTTTGGCTGATCCCATTCCAACTGCGATCGCTTTGGCAAAGAATTCCGATGTGGTTGTAGCCGTTGTCGGCATCACCTCTCAACTCGAGGGCGAAGAAATGAAAGTAGACGTGCCCGGTTTCGTGGGCGGCGACCGCACTAGCCTCGATCTGCCAAAAGAAGAAGAGGATCTTCTGGTGGCGCTGAAAATCACTGGCAAGCCGCTCGTCGTCGTCCTCATGAACGGTAGCGCACTCTCTGTAAATTGGGCGAACGAGCATGCAAACGCTATTCTCGACGCGTGGTATTCGGGCGAAGAAGGCGGCACTGCGATCGCCCAAACTTTAGCGGGAATGAATAATCCTGCCGGGCGTTTGCCGGTGACGTTTTACAAGGGCGTCGATCAACTGCCTGCGTTTGAAGACTATGCGATGAAGAACCGAACGTACCGGTATTTTGAAGGGCAGCCACTTTATCCCTTCGGTTATGGCCTCAGTTACTCCAGGTTTGAATACAGCAATTTAAAACTTTCCAGCGGCAAACTGAAAGCCGGCGATTCTCTCAGCGTGGATGCGGATGTGCGAAACACGAGCCAGAAAGATGGCGATGAAGTCGTAGAGCTCTATCTGAGTTTTCCCCGGTCGCCGGCCCCTCCGCTCCGCGCGCTGCGCGCTTTCACGCGAATCCACGTAGCTGCAGGCGAGACTCAGCCGGTCCACTTTGTACTGGGTGCGCGCGACTTGAGCGAGGTAGACAGCAAAGGAGATCGGATGGTCGCGAAGGGTACCTACCATCTCACAGTTGGAGGCGGGCAACCGGGAACCGCTGCTCCGCAGGTGCAAGCGAGATTTAAGATCAAGGGGAAACGAGCGCTGCCGGAATAGCGAGTCCCAGAATTCTTTTCTCTAACTCTGGCGTGCGGCGAGGTGCCTGTATCACAGGAATTGAAGGTATGCGGCCAAGATGCTGGGGCACGTCGTCTGCGATCTTCGTCGGATTGCTATCAACACTGTTGTCCACCCAGAGCCCTAGTCTTTCGAACACGCCAGAGTCTAAAACTAAACCGCAGGCCACGGATCAATCTAGTGGGGTCAGCCCCATCCACTTCACATACCACCCGATCGCGTTCGAACTCGACAGCTGCGAAACCCCGGAACGCCACGCACCGGAAACCATGGCCGGAGGCGTGGCGGTCTTCGACTACAACAACGACGGCAAGCTCGACATATTTTTTACCAACGGAGCCGACATCAACACTCTTCGCAAGTCGTCTCCCAGATACTCCAATCATCTTTTCGAAAACGATGGCCATGGACATTTCACCGACGTGACCGCGAAGGCGGGCCTGGCCGGCAGTGGCTACGATATCGGTGTAGCGGTGGCCGACTATGACAACGACGGCTATGAAGATATCTTCGTTGCCGGCGTATACAAGAACACTCTGTATCACAATAACGGCGACGGTACGTTCACGGATGTAACCGCCAAAGCCGGACTGAATAAGCCTGATGCTGAATATGGGCCGCTGTGGTCAGTCGGCGCCATTTGGCTGGATGTGAACAACGATGGCCTGCTGGATCTCCTAGTCATCAATTATATGAAGTGGGATATCAAGCACGAACCCTCTTGCCCGATCGACGGCCACCCCGACTACTGTAATCCAAAGATGTACAAGCCAACTCCCAACCAGCTTTTCATCAATAACGGAAACGGTACTTTCAGGGACGCCTCTGCGGAATGGGGTCTGCGCGCTCATCCGGGGAAAGGCATGGGAGGCGCGACCGCCGATTTTGACCTGGATGGCAAAATGGACGTCTTCATTGCGAACGATAAAGAATTCAATTCGTTCTTTCGAAATAAAGGTAATTCGTTTGACGAGGTCGGATTCGACGTCGACGTAGCTTTGCGGGAAGACGGCGTATTTATCTCCGGGATGGGCGTCGATTTCCGCGACCTTGATAATGATGGATATCCCGATATTGTCGTTGTCGCCCTCAACAACGAAACATTTCCAATCTATCGGAACACCGGCAAGGGGGGCTTTGTTGAAGTAACTGAACAAAGCGGCATGACCGCGCTTAGCTTGCCAATGGGTGGCTACTCTCCGACGATTGCCGACTTTGACAATGACGGCTGGAAGGACATCTTCGTTTCACGCGGTCATGTTCAGTCGCTCCTCTCGGCGCCTCGCATCCCTGTTGAGCAGCCGAACACGGTCTTCCGCAATTTGGGGGGTATGAAGTTCGCCGCCTTGACGTCCGAAGCGGGACTAACAAAACATCCTCCTGCGCGGCACCGTGGATCCGCCATCGGCGATCTGAACGGAGATGGACGTATCGATGTGGTTGTAACCGCGCTCAAGGCTCCGGCCGAAATTTGGATGAATGACAGTCCTGGCAACAATCATTGGCTGGAGATCAAGTTGCAGGGAACGAAGAGCAACCGCGACGGGATCGGGGCACGCATCAAAGTGGTGAGCAAGAACGGCACGCAGTTTGATCACAAGTCCACGGCTGCCGGTTATGCGTCGTCGAGCGCGGGGCCGGTTCACTTTGGATTGGGCTCAAACACGTCCGTTGACCTGGTCGAAGTCCGATGGCCTTCCGGAACAGTCCAGCAGTTGCAGCATGTGGCAGCTGATCAGATTCTGACCGTCAGGGAACCAGCGCTAGCCAGCAAATTCTAATTGCTGGAGACGGCAGAGGCCACAGGAGGAACTCTTGAAGAGAAACTTCTCGCAGGAACTATCGCTGGTGCGTCCCCGCCCGGGCGATTCTCTCCGTAGTTGGACTCGCGTAACCACGCACAAAGCCTCCACTCATCCCCTCTTGCATGTGCCGGCGCCGAACGTGAAGGGCAAAGGCTTCAATCAGCTTATTCGTGAAGCCTTCGCTCCCAAACTCTTGCCCACACACCGAGCAGCGTGGATTTCCCCGCTCGAAAATATTGATTCGCAGGGTAGGCTCGCTTTTCAACATACCCCATTGTGCCACAAGAATCGCTATACGTGTACGTTAACGTTTTGGGTGCAACCCCGCCTCCACCGTGCGGAGCGTTTTGGCCCCCTCGTTGGAAACTGCTTTCCGGGAATAACAACGGGATGTCGGACTTAAGTGCGGGCTCGCTCACAATCTGTTTGGGGGAAACGAGTGACTCATCCATTCCGAAGGCGTTCAAGAAAGAACTTCAAAACAACAGATCATGTTGTATTTGTTCTGGCGTATGTCCTGTACGCGGCCGCAAGCGGTCAGGCGGAAACCGGCCATGATGCGTGGCTTCGTTATGCGCGGCTGCAGCCGGCTGCCGCCGAGCGCTACAGCGTACTCCCCGCGACTATCCTTTCCCTCGGCGACACACTCGTACTAAACACGGCCCAAACAGAACTCGTGCGCGGCGTGAAGGGGATGTTGGGGAGGACTCTTCGAATTGCCTCAGGCGTTCCGACCGAGGGCGCCATCATGATCGGAACCGTCGGGCAACTTCAAACTGTTGCCCCGGCTTTCCACATAATCGAAGGGTTGGGTGGGGATGCATTTTGGTTGACTACTGGAGAAGTAGGCGGTTACCGGTGCATTATCATCACCGGAGCCAGCGATCGCGGCGTGCTCTACGGAGTCTTCGCTTTCCTCAGCAAGATCGCAAGACAGGAGGATGTCTTCCGGCTGAACGAATTGCAGCAACCGTCAGCTCCAATCCGCTGGGCCAATCAATGGGATAACCTCGATGGCACGATTGAACGTGGCTACGCTGGACGCTCCATCTTTTTCGAAAATGGCCGCGTCCGTCCCACTCTAGACCGAGTTTCTGAATATGCACGGCTGCTGGCTTCGGTCGGCATCAACGGCTGTGCTGTGAACAACGTCAATGCCGATCTGCATATCCTTGATCCGGATTTCATTCCGCAACTGGCCCGTGTAGCCGATGCCTTTCGCCGCTGGGGAGTTCAACTTGGCGTCGCAATCGACGTGAGCTTGCCCAAAACAGCTGGTGGCCTGGACACTTTCGATCCTCTGGATGTTCGCGTCGCAAACTGGTGGCAGAAAAAGTTCGGCGAAGTCTATCGTGCCATTCCGGATTTCGGCGGCGTAGTCGTCAAAGCAGATTCCGAAGGACGTGTTGGTCCCTCATTTTATGGGCGCACTCCAGCGGAGGCGGCCAATGTCATCGCCCGCGCCCTCCAGGCGCACGGCGGAGTCGTTTTCTACCGAGCTTTTGTTTATGACCACCATCTCGATTGGACCAATCTGAAGAATGACCGTGCGAAAGCCGCATATGATATGTTTCGTCCGCTGGACGGCAAGTTCGATGACAACGTGATCATTCAGATCAAGTATGGCCCTATCGATTTTCAGGTACGCGAGCCCGTGTCTCCCTTGTTTGGCGGCCTTACCCACACCAACACCGGAATTGAGTTGCAGATCACGCAGGAGTATACCGGCCAGCAGCGGCATACCTGTTTCCTGGTTCCTATGTGGAAAGAAATTCTTGATTTCGATCTGCGCGTAGACGGCCGCTCAACCCCAGTACAGCAAATTGTCTCCGGCAACAGTTTCCGTCGTCCTACCGGTGGATACATCGGGGTCATCAACGTCGGTCTCGATCAAAACTGGTTGGGGAATCACCTGGCAATGGCCAACCTATTCGGATTCGGGAGACTCGCCTGGAATCCGAACCTCACAGCCCAGGCCATTGTCGAGGAATGGACGAGGCTCACTTTTGGCAATGACCCGCTCGTCGTCGAAACCATTTCCACAATTCAACTGGCTTCATGGCGGGCTTACGAAAGCTACACTGGCCCGCTAGGTTTGCAAAGTCTCACCAATATTTTGGGAAGCCACTACGGCCCCGCTCCCGAATCACAGGAACGAAATGGTTGGGCCAATGGATCCGCGCCGATGATCGCGGAGTCGGCGTCGATCGTAGCGTCGCCACGGGCACAGGTTTCGTGGGCCAATATCCACCACAAGTGCAGAAACTTTATGAATCGCTGGCCAACACGCCAGATGATCTGGTTCTATTTTTTCATCATGTGCTCTACACATTTCGTTTGCACTCTGGGAAAACTGTAATCCAGACAGTCTACGATCTGCATTACGACGGAGCCAGGCAAGCAAGGCAATTTGTTTCGGAATGGGGCACGCTCCGAGGGTGCATCGACGACGCGCGCTATCGAGCTGTGCTCGCACAGCTCACCTACCAATCAGGACATGCGATCGTCTGGCGCGATGCTATTAACGATTGGTTTCATCGTCTTTCCGGCATTCCCGATGCCTTCGGGCGAGTGGGAAACCATCCGCACCGCATTGAGGCCGAATCGATGGAACTCGAAGGTTACACCCCTGTGGACGTCATGCCCTGGGAAGACGCATCGGGCGGAAGAGCAGTTGAGTGCGCGGCTACGGCGCAGTCTTGTATCGCAAAGTATCGCTTTGCAGGCAGAACTGGACGCTACGAGATCGATGTTCAATATTTCGACCAAAATAACGGGGTCTCAAAATACCGCGTGTTTGCTGGCCAGCGACTGCTAGACGAGTGGCTTGCCAACGCATCATTGCCCGCGACAGAACCGAACGGCGATTCCTCAACGCGGCGAACAATTCGCGGCATAATACTGCGCCCCGGTGACGAACTGCGCATTGAAGGATTTCCTGACCGCGAAGAGCGCGCACCCCTCGATTACGTAGAACTTCATCCGGATTGAGAAAAGCGATTCCGGGCGGAAGGGTTGACGCCCACCTCACAATGCCAAAGGCGCATGTGCGCAGGGACTTCGTCGACGCGAATGGCCGCTTGTAGACTGAACGATCGTCGGTTCCCGGTTCCAATCCAGCGGTTTCGTTATTCGGCATCCTGAACACAACGGAAACCAATTCCACCAGAACGATCCAGTCCGGGCGCTGTCAGTAAAAGTTTGCCGTGCAGGTTCAGTTGATAGGTGTCGGGAAAATACCATATCGAGCCCTGCGGTTGATAGTATTCGCCTCCCCGTATGACTGCGCTGCGAGTATGGTCGTCGGTGAACTCGTCGGTCCATTGCCACACATTGCCGACAACGTCCATCACTCCGAAGGGACTCTTACCTTGCGGATGCGCATCCACGGGATCGGGGCCACGCATGGTTCGGCTCTTGTCTGGGACCGGAACGGCATTCGCTTGCCAATCGTTTCCCCAGGGATAAGTTCGGCCATCGTTACCTTGTGCGGCGTACTGCCATTCCCACTCGTGCGGCAGACGCTTTCCGGCCCACGCCGCATATGCTCTCGCATCGTCCAAAGAAACCCAGGTCACCGGTTTGTTGTCCCAACCAGCCGGAAAGCTTCCATCTTTCCAATCTCGCAGAAAATTCAAATCATCCTGCGGATGGTAGTGCGCATTGTCCAGAAACTTTTTGAATTGTGTGTTGGTAACCGGATACGTGTCGATCCAGAATGACTTGATCTGCATGGAATGTTCATGGAAGCGCCGCGGGGAGGTTTCCCAGGGATATTGGACATCCACGCCCATATCATCGGATCCTTCGATCTCGATTCCTTGCGCCTTGAAAAGAAATTCTCCGCGAGGAATCCTTACCATATCTGGCGGCGATGCCGCAGGCGGCTTGGTGGCGGCGATGGGAACAATTTGCTGCGGTAATGCTTTCCATTCATGCGAATAACTGGCCAAGGAGCGGCCGGTCATCGCTTTCATCCTGGCCATGAGTTCCTGAATGGATGCGCTGGGCCCGACTTTCGTAAGCAGCAACGCTCCATACCCGTGAGCTTCCATCTCGAAACTAAGAATGGCCTTTCCTTGCGAGTTACGCTCGGGCTTCAGTTCTGTTCCGTGATAGAGATCGAAGAAGTGCACTCCTTCTTCGTAGGGAAGCTCAATTTGGCGACCTTGTACGTCATACTCGTTGCGATTCACGATGGTCCAGACGGTCTGCTGCTGCAAAGGCCAACGGCTGGCGAAGACTCCGTAGCGCAACGTGGGTGCAAGCGGCTCCCACTCTCGGCTTGTCAGGAATGGAGCCACGGCACGTTCGATGGTGGCGACTCGGCGAGTGGCTTCGGCGTCGCGCGCTGTGATCCCGTTCCAGATGCCCCAGATATTTTCCCAGCTCTCCCAACCGACTCCATTAAAGAAGGCGAACTGCAAATCGTTGGTCTTGTCACGGTTCCAGCGGTCGGAAATGTTAACCATGTGGCGCGGCTCCAGCCACTTGTATTTGTCTACGAGAAGAGCAAAAGGAAAACTGTATTGACCCCAGGTCATCACGTTCCACGCGAGAGCTTCGTCGGATGGACCATCCTCGGGCTCGAAGGCCAGCGGATGTCCAATCTGGTCAGCAGCCGCTGAAAATGCGAGCGGCACGCCATCCTGGGTATCGCCGTTGATGCCGTCGGCTCCGATTTTCGCCATCAGGTCGGCAATGGCTCGCGGCCAAGGTTCGCCAGGATCGCGAGTGCCCTGGTCCCACATCATCATGGGAAAAAGAACGCGCACGCCGCGCATGTGAAAATCGGCGATCATCCGCCGCACTCCCTCCACTCCGCCTGGCATGCTGCGAATTAAATCATGCTGATTCCGGTCGTCGACGCCCATATTCGGATAAGTCGGCCAGATCAGCACGGCGTCAATTCCTCCATAACGTTTTTCCAAGTCGTCGAGATAACGATCGACGGTATAACGGCGCGCAATCGGATCGTAGAAGTAACGATCTTGCACCATCATCTGCGGCTGAAGGAAACTCGATTGCGTCCACTTGAGCGCGGGCAAATCGTAACGCGACCCATCGTAGCCGATGCGAATCAGATGTTCGCTTCGCCAATGGCCGATGTCGGCCAGCCAGGCATCGTGATCCTCAGCGGTGCACCGTTTCGATCCCACGTCCCATACATCTTTCGTGCGCCAACATTCGGGGACGGGAATCTGCTGCCGTTCGGGTTCAAAATTGGTGTCCTGGGCGGACGCCATGCTGGAAAGAATCAGCAACGCAAAGGTGAGTTGAGTCAATTTCAGCATCATGATTTCATCTATCGTCCGCGAATGTTGCCGCGAATGACGACCACCGAGGCCGCAGGCAATTCGTAGGTTGTGTCGGCCGTGGCATTCTGCTCAGTGTGGAGAATCGGCCCATCCGGATCGGCATGTCCGAAGGATTCCGCCACAACCGAGGGCTCTCCAGGATATTCGGCATGTCCAACATAGCGCGTATGGCCCGGATGCCATTGATACTGAGCCTTTCCGAAGGTGGAGAGTTCTACCGATCCGATGAATGAGTTTGTCTGCTGGCTGCTGTGATCTTCAAACTCGATTCGTACCCGGTGAGCATTCTGTTGATCGCGATTCACCACCAGCAGGGACCACTGCCCATCGGGCCGTTTCAGCGCATAGGCGGTTACGAGCGCATGTCCGGCTCCATCGTCAACATCGCCCTTCGCGGGATATACATCGTGCGGTTGGCTGCCAGATGCGACCCATTCCAGGTTGATGAGCTGGCTCACAAAAAATTGCGCTAGCGGCTGCTGAATGTTGTATTGAGCGTCAACGCTGAACATGCCGTAGGTTCCGGGCGAATCGTTGCAGCCGTGTTCCATCTGCAGCGGGAGATAGTGGAAGTAGTAGATTCCCTTTCCGCCGGCAGCTAGGAATGAACCGACGTAGTCGGCGAGCCACAACCCGGAGAAAATATCCATGTAAGTTTCGCTGGCGGCCGAGGAGAGGTTTCCCTCGGTGATGAACATGGGAGTCTCCCGCGGCACGCCGTCGTCGCGCCAGATCTGCAGAACGTGGCTTACGAGTTCCGTCTCGTCATAGAGGCTGCCCCACGGAATTCTGCAACCGTCGTAGGGATAGTGCTCGAAGGAAAAGAATGACAAATCCTGTATGTGGCCGTGCTGTTTGAGGTAGTCGATGAAACGGGCGACCCACGATGTTTTGCCGTTCGGCGCGGGCCAAGACTCGAGATCTTCCGTCAATCCGCCTAAGCTGGGGCCCCCCAGTTTGAGTGTGGGATCAAGATGATGGAGAGCCGTGGCCCATTGGATATAGAGTGCGCCGTAGTCCTCCGGACCTAGATATTGGCCTTCCATTTCTTCGCCCATCTCGATATAGGAGATGGGATATTTGCGCTTCTCGAGATAAGCAATTTCCGCCACGGCATTTTCCGGCGTGTCGTAAACCAGCGCGATCGGAATCATCGCGGGAAGGCCGCGAGTAACGCCGCTAGTAAAGAAGAGGTCAAATCCCGCCTGCGCCTGATGAGTCGTGCCAAGGTCGGTAGCGTCGTGCCAGGGATCGACCGAAGAACAGTAGGTTGTAGTCTGCTCCTGATCTTGCGTGTGCCGCAGAATATCGTGAAACTCGCCGTCCGCTGAGGTGGATCCCAGATAGATCTCGCTGATGGCGTAACCGGCGCAGGCTCTAGGATCGGTGGAGATGTGACCGGCCGCGCAGGTATTGGAAGACTCGGTCATTAAAATTCGCACGAAGCGTACCAGAAGCGGCCTGGCCTGGAGACGCAGAACATCGGATCCGCCGTGACCGTGCTCGATGGCGCCGTTGGAATAAGTCTGCCAGACTCCACGAGTCGGGCTGTGCATGGGATCTTCCCCGATCCAGTGCTGTACTAGGAATCGCGTGGCATAGGGCTCCGCCCACTTAATGCGAATGCTATCAACTTGCTGCATCTGGGCGAGATCGAGCACCACCCACTGCGGATGGAGCGAATCGCTTTCTCCGGTGAAATGCTGAGTTAGATAAGGATTGCTCTTCCAATACGTGCGGTCATCGCCGTCCGTGATGCGGGAATAACCCGCGTTCGGGGTTCCATCATTTCGCGTAAAACCGCGGTGAGGCAGCGAGTATCCGTAGGAATGACGGATCGGCTCGCCTAGAACGGTGGAACCAGTAAAGTATCCTTTTTCCCCCGGCTCGCTCCATGTTCCCTGAGAATTCCAATGCCAGGCCTCGATTGATAGTTCCGTATTGTTGCGGTAGCTGACCGGCTGCCAACCGGCCTCCATGGCTAGGCCTAAATTCGGTTCCGTCAATCCGCTATCGACCGCTTCCGAGGGAATGCGATCGACACCGGCTCCGAGGGTTTCGTTGGGACGGAAGTGATTGGTCGAGTGAGCTGGAGTGATATCGACTTGAATGGTCTGCGCCGCGGCCGACACTGTGAAAATCACGCATGCAGAAAGACATGCGAAAAGCCGGGCTGTCGTCTTCAAGAAATTAACTCCATTGACTTAGCGCGCCTCACCTTCAATCGCAGCATCATCAGGCGCACCGTCGTCATCGTCGTTCTGGTCGTAATTTCTGAATTGCTCGGAAATCGTCTTGAGCAATTTTCCATCCTGCGTGTCTCCGCTCAATTCCCAGATCATCACTCCGCCAAGAGCTTCGTCCCTTGCATAACTAAGCTTTGCACCGATGGAAGTTTCATCGTCATAGGTCCAAAAGGTGCTTCCATCAAATAGCCAAGGCGCCATTGACTTGGGGTCCCGATACGTAGTGAATTGCGTCAGAAGGGATACGATGTGACTGTATGGGAAATCATCGCGCATGGGTTCGCCCATCTGATAGAGGCCATGATTAATCGGCGAAACGTTCTTCCAGGAATAAGCATAGAAAGGCAGCCCAAGGAGGATTTTTGATGCAGGCACGCCCGCTTCCTTATAGCCCTGAATCGTAGAGGCCACGTCTCCGCCCTTTCCCACATCTCCCGGCGAACTATAGAGCGGAGCGACCAAGCCGGTTCTCTTGCTCCAAGGCCCGCCGTAGTCGTAGTTCATAACGCCGACTTGATCGACGTACCAGGAAACCGTTTCCATATCGAGATGCTGGTAGGCTGCGCCAAAGTCTCCCATGGCGACTGTCAGAAGAAGATCAGGTCCAGCCGCATCGAGCTGCCGTCGAAATTCTGAGAGCAAAGCGAGGAAGTTGTACTGGTCATCGTCGCCCGGATATTCCCAATCGAGATCGATGCCGTCGAATAGACCCGGCGCTTCGATTCCCTCGGCGAAATTTCCTTCGATGAATTTGTGGATACAGGAGGCCACGAAGGCAAATCGGTTCGCAGGTTGAGCCGCCTCCGCGAACAATTTCGGATCTCCCTCAAGCGAAATCACAATTTTGATGTCAGGGTACAAGCGCTTGAGTTCCTGCAGTTGATGGAAGTTTCCCCGAAGAACCATCTCAGGAGTGTCGGCCGTGCCATCCACGCTGTCCTCCGCGGAAAACGAGTAGTTCAAGTCTGCATTCGGGTCCGCGATTGCGCATTCATTGTCGGCGTCAATGTGTCCTTGGGAATAATTGATCTGATCGAGCATCCGCATCGCGCCCTGGGAGACAAGATTCTTGACGAAGAATCGCTTGTGAATACCCCATTGGGGAAAGTATCCGACCACGATCGGTTGGTCCGGGGAGGAGTCATCTTGCGCCGAAGCAAGCCAACCACAGGAACACAAACAAACTACGAGCAGAAATTTAAGCAGACGCACCGCGCTCCTATCGGAAGAATTACTTGGCCGCATTCCCTGGACCTCCCACTGGATAGATTCGGGGAAGGCGCTCCTCGACGGCGGGGAGCGCTGGGAACGTCGCATGTGGCTCCCCCTGATACCAATACGCAACGGAAAAGAAATTGTCGGAGCGATGGTTGGCGTGGCCATGTTCGATCGTTGCTCTCAAAGACTTGGTGAAAGGGATCGGCGAATCCAGATGAAAGCGATATAAGGACGACCGGCTGCCGGCAAACTCCGAGCCTTTCACCGGCGCACCGAAGAGAGCGTAGGAAAAGGGATGATCACCAAACGCCCATGCACCGAGAAAATAATCTTCGGACCCTGTGCCGTTGATGGAGGGCCGCTTTTCTCCATCGATGAAAAACACGTCATCTCCTTCGCCCCACCAGCCGTCCTGATTCTGAAGAATTGACATGGTTACGCCAACAAAATGCCCTTGGCCAGTTGCTTCCAGCCAGACGTAGTTATCTTGTCCATCAAGATTCTTCTTCGCGTTGACCGCTGCTGCGTCATTGGATTGCCACTGATTCGTCCAGCCTTTTGCTGGAGTTGCCTGACGGTACTGAGCATGAAAGTACAACGTGCCGGAAGGAAGGTCGTTATTCAAAGCTTGATAATCGATATTGAAATAAAACGCGTCAACCTCTTCCTTCCCCTCATTGGTTACCGTAATCCGCGCTCGCTTCCGAAAGGGCATGGGAAAGAAGCAGTTCAGAGCTTTATCTGAGGCTACGGCTAGGGGAGTGGATTCAAACAGGAAGTAGTCTCCCAGGCCGAGGCCGAAGAAATCGCCGATGGGAGCTTCAACGCTGGGTGAGGTTTCTCCGTCCCAATACATGCGCAGAACTAACTTTTTCAGATGATACTTTTCCGGCGAAGCAATGGTGATCCAGATGTGGGTGATGATCCCGGGGCCGGAGTCATCGAGCAAGGCCAGCGTTTCCCCGGGGGGGATTTTGCGGAAGTCGTCATTGCCGCCGCTGCGGTCATAACTGGAAGCGCGCTTCTGGACGTAAGAATGCGGCGAGATCAAACTCGTTAGTTGGGCACTTTGGCTGCCCTCGAATTGAGCCCAGGCCGAGGCCGACAACAGGACGCAAGCCAGAGCGCATATTGCGAGGCTGATTATGTGAGGATTCTTCATCTGGACACCCGCCCGATGTAAACCGCGAACGGCTCCAGTGCAACATGATCCAGTTGGCCGCTGGGCTGAGGCGATGAGGTTGTCAGCAAGGTGGTGGCTTTTGACGAAGAGAAACCTTGTTCGGAAAGGTTGAAGCTGACCTGCTGGACCGAGGAAGACATATTCAGAGCCACGAGCACAGCTTCATTCTTGTAGCGGCGAAGATACGACAGGACGTTTGGGTTGTTCTGATTCAAGGCAATGTAATCGCCGTCGAGGAGCGCTGCTTCGTGATGGCGAAGCGCAAGCAAGTGTCTATAAAATTGAAGAACCGAGTCAGGAGCGTTTAATTCGCTCTTTACGTTGTGAGTTTTGTAGCTGGCGGGAACCGGCAACCACGGTTTCGCCGTGCTGAACCCGGCGTTCGGCGAATCGTTCCACTGCATGGGCGTGCGCTCGCCGTCGCGGCCTTTTTCTTCCGGCCAGCCGGCGATTCCGATCGGATCCTTAACGTCTTCCTTGCGCACTGGGTCATTGTTCTCCATCCCCAACTCTTCGCCGTAGTACATTATCGGCGTACCGCGCAACGTTAGATACATCCCAGCCACCAATTTCGCAATCTGGTCGTTGTGTTGCTTGTCTCCGTAGCGGTCGTAGGAGCGCGGCATATCGTGATTGCCGATCACGTAAACCGGCCATCCCCCGGTGGATTCGGCGTTTGCAATTTGCATCCGGAAGTCGTTTGCGGAAAGTTTGTTGACCTCGCAGAACATGAAATCCATGGGCATCTGGATTTCGTCATTGTGATCGCCGTAATATTCCTTCAACTCGTCTCGATTCGATGTGTAGGTTTCACCGATGAGAACTGCATCGTGTTCGTCCGCCACTTTTCGCAATCTTTTCAGCTCGGTATGGACCTCCGGCAGTTTGTCGTTGTACTTGTTCTGCATGTTGGGGTCGCCCAACTCGTTCTTGCCGGCTAATACCGGGTTGTCGTGGAGATTGGGGTCTTCAAATAACAAATCGACGGCATCAAGCCGAAAGCCGGAGACTCCCCGCCCGTACCAAAAACTGGTCACGTCGAACATTGCTTTTTCCACCGCGGGATTGCGCCAGTTGAGGTCCGGCTGGCCGACCGCAAAATAGTGGTAATAATATTGGCCGGTCTTAGGATCGAACTGCCACGCCGAACCGCCGAAGCCGGAGATCCAATTGTTCGGTGGAACACCGGGCGCTTTGCCATCGCGCCAAATGTACCAATCACGGTGGGCCGAAGTGCGCGATGACGCTGAATCGATGAACCACTTGTGCTGTGGCGAAGTGTGGTTGAGAACAAAATCCATGATGATGCGGATGTCATACTTTTTCGCGTCGTCTGCCAGATGCTGAAAATCTTTCAGCGTGCCGTACATGGGATCGATATCTTCGTAGTCCGAAACGTCATAGCCGAAATCGACTTGCGGCGAGGGATAACAGGGAGAGATCCAAATTGCATCCACGCCCAGATCCTTCAGATAATCGAGTTTCGAGTCGATGCCGTTGAGATCTCCTATCCCATCTCCATTGCTGTCGGCAAAACTACGCGGATAAATCTCGTAGAAGACCGCATCTTGCCACCACTGATGACCTGCGCTCTCCGCGGTCTGTGCCTTCGCTTGCGAGAAGGAAACTGAAAGGCACACAACCAAAACCAGCAGCGTTGCGGTTCTACAGTTTCGGAACATTGCGTGACAGCCCTCCATGTTCACGAGCGAAACCACAAATTCGAATCAAAGGCAGCGCTTCTACTGCCCTGCAAAATGAAAAATAACTTCGGCCTGCGGATCAATTCCAGGCGCGCTCGCTGGAAGCCGCACTCGGACCTTCGCGACCTGCGAGGTTCCCTTCTCAAGCTCGGCGCCTTGCACGGAAATGATCTGGTCTGGATTCCATGCCGAAAGTTCATAGGTCTCACCCGCAGTACCCGACAGGAGCAGCCTCAGAGAATCCCGCGCCGGCGCCCACGACTCGGAGAGCACACGCAGACCACGACTGGTGCTCCCTAAGGCGGGAAGAGTTGCCGACTCGCCGATCTCAAAGTTGTCTCTCATCGAAATTTCTACGGCATTCCGGGTGCCGCTAATCGGCAGACTCACCGTCACATGCTGATCCGCCGAGTTTGCTTCGATATGAAAGGGCAAGGGTCGGCCGTTCAGACGAACGCGAATAATCTTTGCCCGTAAGCTCACCGAGGGCGAGAATTGCAGCGAACACTTCTCCGCTCCCGAGGACTGTATTTCCAATTGGATGCTACTGGTGGTTCGCTGATAATTCAGATTCAACACCATTGCGCCAAGACGGAGATTGCTGACAGAGAACGAATTCCAATCGCCCGGAACGTGAGGAGCAAAATCCAAATGACAAACGGTCGCGTCCGCTTGCAACCCCAGCAATCCGCTTAGCAACGGATCGACCACCATGGCTGCCGACCAAATCTGGTGCGGCGACCCGGTAGAGAGCGTCTGATAGTAATTGCCAGAAAGCACCTCGGCCACATGGCCCAGAGAGCCGTCCAGAGCCAGCAGTGCGTTGGCCTGCAAATTCGAATAGGCCGGAAGCGCGCGGTGATAGCGGTACTCTCCGACCGACGCCCAGCCGGTGAACAACGGCCATACAGTTCCGTAGTGATATCCGCCGGGATCGTACTTCGGATCGCGCGCCGAGAGAATCCGCATGCCCCAATCCGTCTGCTGATCGGGCCCCGCGAGTTGCTGAATCATGCTGCCTGCTCGGTCTCTGTCGAGCAATTGAAACCACATCGGAACCGCGGCGAGCACGCTGGCTACGTCGACGAGATGGTTATTCATATCGATCGCATAGCCATATTTTTTCTGCTCGGGAGACCAGAAAGCTTTCTCCAGAAGCGGTTGTTGTCGTTCGAAAGTCTGCTCCAACTCTTTCGCCAGATCTTCCTTGCCTAGAAGATGGGCGAGGTGAGAAAGAGCGTGCACGGCTTCCACTCCCAACGATGCCTGGTACAGTTCCGTTCGCACTGGATAGAGAGGCCCTCCTTCGATCCATCCCGTGCCCGCACCGGAGTTTTGAGCTAGCCCCTGCGCATCGTAGGTAGAACATAGAAATCCGTAGGCTCGCCACAGGCTCTCCCACTGCTGCTGAGCAAACCCGACATCTCCGCTGTGCGTCACATAGTCATTCACCGCAATCATGAACAGCGGCGTCGCATCCGCGGCGGCGTAGGCATAGGGTGTTTTGTTGAACCAGTCCAGAAAGCTGGCGCTTTGCGAGACCTCATGGGGAATCTTGCCGTCCGCCCGCTGATACTTGCTGAGGAACTCCAAGGCGACGCGAACAGTCGGGAAGTCGCCCTCCGCATCCAGCGCCAAAGAAGTCCACTCCGCGTCCCGGCCAAAGAACCATGCGAACCCTGGGCGCCCGTCGTCGCCCGACCTGTTGTATCCGGCAACCAGACCCTCGCCCAGGAACGGGTTCTCGACCAAGCCTTGCAGCAAGCTCACTTTCGCCCATTCATAGGCTCTTTCGATTCGTGGGTCAGGAAGCCTGAGGCTGATTGTGCGATCGAGACGATCGTGGTAGTAAGTGGCGGAGTCGCCTAGCAATTCCGGATAGTCCTTCGCTAGGTGGTCGTAGACCGGATTTAGGGATTGCCGCCCGTCGAACCGGGCCGCAATGACGATCAGCTTCGTCTCGACTCCTTTTGCCGTCACACCGAGAAGCATGGAATCCTGTTGCGACGAGAAATAATTGGTCGAAAGCTGATCGGAGAGTCTGACCGCTGATGGCGAACCAACCAGAGCCTCAAATTTTCCTGATTCCTCTCCGAAACGGAAAGCGTGGAGGTTCGCGTCCCACTCTTCACTTACCCCACCCAAAGCCGCAGGCCATTCCAACTGAAAATCACGACGGAAAATAGCCTCGATCTCCAGCGGTTCGGTGGTATGAACCTCAAATGCGACGATCGCGCCGGCTTCGTGCACCGGCACGAATAACGTTTCACGCACGGAAAAAGAATCACCCGTGTAGACGATCGTGCTCGACTCCGGATGAACGATCAGGGTGCGAGCCAGAGCTTCCGCAGGTACGATGGCGCCTCCCACGTGGAAGCGGAGACGAAAATCGCGAAGAATTTTTAAGGGATAGACCCAAGCCTCGAAGGTTCCCTGTTCGGTCCCAAACAATCCGGCACGTTTCCCCACGGCCGAAACAAACTCCCAGGATCGCACTGGCCGTGACAGTTCCAGAGAGCGTTCCGGCTGCTCAGCAAATCCCGCGACGCCAACCAAAAGCTGGCCGCATGCCAAGAGAATTCTCGCGGCAAGCGACCACCGGCCCGGAAAGGAAGAAAAAAAGCGATTCATAAATCGAACGAAGTTGGTATAGCCCTGCGAGTATAGTCCGAACTGCGCAAGTTTTGGAAGGTTTCAATTGCAGTCTCTGTGGCAAGATCGCCGAAGCCGACTGCAAGTCACACTGAGGAGACTTCAGGAAGCGATCCTCCAGGCTCGGGAATATGGCCTTCCATCACGGAGAATCCGGGGCTTGCAGCCAGTAGGGTACGACCTGGAAGTTAGGAAGGCTAAGCTAGCCGAGCTTTTATCTTGACAGCAATGACTGGTTTAACGCACCATGTGGCGTTCAATTTGAAGCGATTCATAGGTGCCTTGGATTCGCGCTGTCGCCGCCTAATTTTGCTATGGAATCCACACCACGCGCTGAAACTGGCGGAAGAAAACACTTCCTGCGAAAAACACATGTGTTCATCTGGCAGACAAGAGTTATGAGCCATCAAAACGGGGATGGAAATATGATCTCAAAGTCTATATTCGTAGGCGCCTTGCTTGTGGTTCTGTCCGCCCTCCCTCTGTTCGCACAGACTTCGGGCTCTTTCACCGGTACCGTTGTTGACGCTACCGACGCCGCAGTTGTAGGCGCGCAAGTTTTGGTCACAGACCCATCTACAGGTCTACGGCGCAAAACCACGACGAACTCGGACGGTAATTACTTAATTGCCGGCCTTGGAGCCGGCAGTTATGACATCACCATCAGGGCGCCTGGCTTTAAGACATTTGAAGGCAAGCACGTCATTCTCCGCGTCGGCGAGAAGGTCAGAGTAGACACCAAACTGGAGATCGGCAAGATAACCAGCGAAATCGTGGTGCAAGGCAGCGCGGTCGGCAAGGTCGAGACTCAGTCCTCGGAGTTAGCGGGCACGATCACCGGACAACAGATCACTCAACTGGAGCTGAACGGCCGCGATTTTACCACCCTCATCAAGCTAATTCCTGGAGTCAGCGATCAAACCTATCAGGACGACGGAACCGTTGGGCCGCAAGGCAGCGTTTCTTACGCGGTGAACGGCGGCCGGACCGAGTTCAATAATTGGGAGGTTGACGGCGGAGAGGTGCTTGACTCCGGCAGTAACGCCAACATCAATATCTACCCAAACATCGACGCCCTCCAGGAAGTCCGGGTGCTTACCTCGACCTACGGCGCTCAATATGGACGCAACGGCTCCGGCACGATCGAGGCAGTAACCAAGTCCGGCACTAATAATTTTCACGGCGACGCGTTCGAGTTCATTCGCAACGCCGCCTTCAATGCCCATAACTATTTCGACGTACCCGGGCAGGCGAAGACTTATTACAACAAGAATGATTTCGGATACATCATCGGCGGACCCATCAAGAAGGACAAGTTGTTTTTCTTCTGGTCGCAGGAATTTCGCCGGGAAAATGTCCCGCAGGTATACAACAATCCTGACCTCTATCTCCCGAATGCTGCGGAGCGAGCCGGAAACTTCAATGATGTATGTCCGGCGCCGGGTACTCCTTTTGTGAGAGCTGGCGTGGTTCCCGTCGCAACTCCCAACGGCCAGGAGGTGGTGAGCGTCAACTGTCCGGCGTACACTTCGCCGGGTCAGGATTCGAATGGCGACAGCTATTATCTGGGTTTTCCCAACAACATTATCCCGTCGAATCTACTGGACCCCGTCAACACCAATCCGTTGGTTTCGAACATTCCTTTGCCGAATAACGGCCACGCTTTCTTCGGGACATTCGCCGCGCCCCTCAGTTGGCATGAAGAAATGATCAAAGTCGACGATCAGATCAATCCCAAGCTGCGGGCGAGTTTCCGCTTCATTCACGATTCCTGGACGCAGAGCTATCCCACTTCCCCGTGGACCAATGGCAATACTACGAACGTGCCGGCGATCGGTGGAACGATCCAGGGGCCCGGGATCAGCATGGTGGCGAATCTAACGGCGACAATCTCGCCTTCTTTGCTGAACGAATTTATCTTCAGCTATGGGGCCAACCACTTGCATCTTTTCAACACGGGCAGCGCCTGGAAGCGTCCCGCGAGTATGAACATGACGGGCATCTTTGAAAACGGCTTTAATGGAACGATTCCGTCCTTCTCCATCAGCGGTAATGGAAATTTCGGCATCCAGATCGATCCTGGCTATTTGCCGTGGAATAACTCGAACCCAACCTATAGTTTCCACGACAATCTGACGTGGATCAAAGGGAAGCACAATTTTGCGATCGGGGCCTACTTCGAGGCCATCGAAAAGAATGAACCGGCGGAAGAAGAGCCTAATGGGAGCCTGTATTTTTCTGCAAATCCAAACACTGCTTACAGTGAAACCAACAATTCCGGAGGTCCATTTTCCAGCACAGGCAATGGTTTCGCGGATTTGCTGGTTGGATATGTCAATTCCTATGCTCAACCTAATCAGAACTTAAAGTATTACAACCGCTACAAGGTCATGGAGCCGTTTGTGCAGGATGATTGGCACGCGACCCGGCGGTTGACACTAAACCTCGGGGTGAGAGTGAGCCTGTATGGCAGCTACTACGAGCGGTATGGCAACGCCTACAATTTTGATCCGAATGCGTATGTCGCGGCGAATGCGCCCGTAGTCGATCCCAACACCGGGGCCCTTGACTTTGCTCCCGGACAAAGCGTTTACAACATGACCGGCATGGTGCACTGCGGCTACAACGGGGTGCACAGCAGTTGCATGTCCGGCCACCTCTTCAACCCGGCTCCGAGACTTGGCTTTGCTTTTGATCCGAAGGGCGACGGGAAAACTGCGATCCGCGGCGGCTACGGCATTTTCTTCGAACACGCGAATGGCAATGATGCCAATACCGAATCACTGGAAGGCAATCCTCCGGGAATCATCGCGCCGGTTCAGATATTCATCGCGGGCTACACCAGTCTTGGCGGTACTTCGCCAACTGGCCAGCCGTTACTATATCCGCTCGGTGGCGGCAATTCGCAGCTGACTTCCATCACCACGCAGACGCAGTGGCCTTACGTTCAGCAATACCACTTCGACATTCAGCGGGAGTTAGCCCGCAACACGCTGCTCACCGTGGCGTATGTGGGCAGCAAAGGCACTCATCTCTCACGACAGCTGGACCGCAATCAGATCCACTCCACGCCAGCCAGTCAAAATCCGTATCAGCCGGGGCAGTATATCACCAGCGACGACTGCAACAACGTATCCAACGACCCGCCCACTCTCGGGAATGGAGCTCCACTTACCAACCAGGCAGCTCTCAATCTCAACATTGCCTGCGGCAACGTCAATCCCGATTACTATCGCCCCTACCAGGGCTACGATTCGATCTACGGAATCATCGGCGGAGCGAACTCAAACTACAACGCTCTGCAGGTTTCGGGAAGAAGCAACACTCACGGATTGCAACTCACACTCGCCTATACATACAGCCATTCGATCGACGATTCGTCGGATCGCTATGATGCCACTTTTGTCGATTCCTACAATTTAAACTCTTACCGCGCCAACTCCAATTACGATCAGCGGCATATCTTTACGGTCAGTTACATTTACAACTTGCCGATTTTCGGACATTCAAAAGGCTTGAAGAGTTCGATACTGGGTGGCTGGCAAGTTTCCGGCATCACCACCGCGCAGACGGGAGAACCGTTCAGCATTGCGAACGGTGGGTACTACGATAACGCCGGAGTTGGGAACAGCGTAGGCTCAGGATCCTTTGCCGACGTTGTTGGCGATCCGCACGGCCCCAAACCTACCTTCTACTCTGTTCCTGGCGTTGTGTACGGTCCTCTCCTTTACAATCCCGGAGCTTACACTCAGCCCACCGGTCTCACCTTTGGCGACTCGGGCCGCAACTCTTTGATGGGACCGGGGCGCCTGAATTTCGACATGGGGTTGTTCAAACATTTCAAGATTAAAGAGTCGATGGCTTTGGAGTTCCGCGCTGAAGCCTTCAACATCTTTAATCACCCGCAATGGACCGGTGTGAACAACAGCAGCTGCGGCTATGTGACCGACTCGGGCTCGGCGAGTTCGGGTTCGCAGGATTGTGTGAATGGCAATGCCGACAACGGGGAAGCGCCCAGTAACTTTCTGCACCCGAGTGGAGTTCATATTCCACGCATCGGAGAGTTCGGCCTCAAAGTTATTTTTTGAGCAAATCGCCATGAAGTTGCGGACACAGTCATGAGACGCCGGGAGTTCCTCCACGACGCCGCACTTGGAGCAGCCGCAGTGCTTCTTGCTCGACCGGCGAAGCTGGCAAGCGTTGTGTCGGGCGCACCCGACGCTCGTATTGAGATTTTGCTGGAAGAGGAGTTGGGGACGATCTCTCCGAATATCTACGGACATTTTATCGAGCACATCGGAGGCGTGATCTACGACGGCGTTTGGGTCGGGGAAAACTCGAAGATCCCCAACCTCGGCGGAATTCGCAAGGACCTCGTTGAAGAAATGCGCAGGATCAAAGCGCCCGTGATTCGCTACCCGGGGGGTTGCTTTGCCGACAGTTATGACTGGCGCGACGGAGTTGGGCCGGCGGACAAGCGGCCTCGAAGAACGAATTTTTGGAATAACGAGGACGAGACCAGCTCGGCGCCCGCAAGTCACCGCTATGAATCCAACCGGTTCGGCACTGATGAATTCATGCGCCTCTGCCGGGCGATTGGCTCGCAGCCTTACCTGGCGGCTAATGTCCGGAGCCTGCCGGCGGAAGCGTTCTATCGCTGGGTGGAATACTGCAACTCTCCCGCCGGCACGACAACGCTGGCCGGGGAGCGTGCCGCTTCTGGCTCTACTCAACCCTATGATGTCCGCTACTGGGGAGTGGGAAATGAATCCTGGGGATGCGGCGGAAACTTTACGGCGCAGGAATATGCTGTCGAATTTCGCAGGTACACCACCTGGGTGCCGCTGTACGGCCAGCCATTGTCGTTCATCGCCTCGGGTCCGAACTCTGACGATTGGCAGTGGACGCGGGGATTCTTTGAAGAGATTGCACGCAAAGATAAAGATCTGTTCAGCTCCATCTTCGGTTGGGCGCTCCACTACTATTCCTGGAACCTCAGCCGAGGCCGTACGCAAGACTGGGATGCAGGCAAGGGGGATGCGCTGAAGTTCGACGTACAGGACTGGTACGAAATACTGCGCGAGGGAAACCGGCTGGAATCACTGATCGAAGGCCACTGGCAAACCATGCGCGAGTTTGATTCCGAGCACAAAGTAAGGCTGGTGGTCGATGAGTGGGGACCTTGGTATCGTCCCGGAAGCCAGCTAACTTCGGGAAATTTCCTCGAGCAGATCCCCACACTCAGAGACGCCGTGTTCAGTGCCATGACGCTCGATATTCTCAACCGGCATCCGGAAAAAGTCACACTGGCAAGTCCCGCGCAGCTGGTGAATTGTCTGAACAGCCTTTACCTTGCGCATGAAGATAGGTTTTGCGTAACTCCGGTAGGTCACGTCTTCGGAATGTACAGCGCACACCAGGGAGGTCGGGCGGTGCGCGCCGTTGTTTCTGCTCCAGATGTTCACTACGCGCGTGACGGTAAGCCATCGTCGTTTATCGGATTGGCGTGTTCCGCGTCCGTGCGCGGCAAGGATTTGACGCTTACCGTGGTGAACCCGCACGTCAGCGAAGCCCGCGAAACCGAAGTTATAGTTCGAGGCGCTTCCTTACGATCGGGAGCCTCAACCACGCTTACAACTACTGATCTTCATGCCCACAACACTTTCGATCACGATCAGGTGACGCCAGAGGTCAAGGACCTGCGACTGACGGGAAAGGATCTCATTCTCCAATTCCCGCCGGCATCCGTCACTAAACTGGAGCTAAGTCTCTCCTAAAAAGCGAATGCTTATGGCAGCGAAATCGACATTCTCATGGCGACGATTGCAGAAGTAGCAAAACACGCTCGAGCATCTACCGGAACGGTTTCTAACGTCATCCGGGGGACCGCCCGGGTTAGCCCTGGTTTGCGCGCCCGCGTCGAGGCAGCCATCCAAGAGCTCGATTTTCATCCTAACGAGATCGCCCGCAGTCTGAAGGTGAACCAGACCTACATGTTGGGATTGGTTCTTCCCGATGTTACCAATCCTTTTTTTCCGCAAATCATCCGCGGCGCCGAAGATCGTGCTCTAGAACGTGGCTTCCTTCTGGTCACCGCGAATACAGACGAACAGATGGAACGTGAGCGCCGCATCGTATCCGCTCTCCGTTCCCGCAGAGTAGACGGAATTCTGCTGGCCCCGACACGCGGGAAAGACGTCGATCATATCCGGCGAACTATCGACTCCGGGATTCCGATCGTGTGTCTGGATCGGGTTCCCGCGGGTATGAAAATTGATGCCGTGATGTTGGATAACGTTCGTGGGGCACAAGAGTGCGTACGCCATCTCATACGAACTGGCTATCGCACCATCGCAATCATCACTGGGCCGCTGGAATTGGGAGTCGCCCGAGAGCGTCTCCGAGGTTACGAACAGGCACTGCGTGAGGCCGGAATCGAGGTTTCCAAAAACCTGATTCTGGAAGGCGACTTTCGGGAGACTTCCGGATATCGCTTGGCCAAAGATCTCCTGTTGCAGTGCGTGAGACCGTCGGCAATGTTGGTCTGCAACGGAGTCATGGCGTTAGGCGTACTGCAAGCCTTTGAAGAACTTGGGGTCCGTTGCCCTGAAGATGTCGCACTCGCTAACTTTGACGAAGTTGCGGGAGGCCGTTCCTTTCACCCGCAACTTACGGTGGTATCCCAACCAGGCTATGAGATTGGCTCCATGGGAGCAACGATGCTGATGGACCGGATTCAGGGTAAGACGAGTAAGAAACCTTCGGTGGTCCGGATGGCGCCAACCCTGATTGTCCGCGAGTCTACTCGGATCCCGTTTTCGCCAACAAGAAACATCACTAGTCAGAACTCCGCATCCACATTTCCAAAGGCCATCCCCAGTGTTTGAAAAACAATTGCGAATACTCGGCCCTACCCGTTCAAACCTCGCTTATGTACTCGACTTGCTCGCTTGCCTACTGTGTCTTGCGTCTCTTTCCTCTGCTCAAGTTCCCTCCTCGCGGCAGGAGAAATCCGTAGATCAGCTGCGGGCCAGCTTCCAGAACCCTCCCGCTTCGGCTCGTCCCATGGTGCGGTGGTGGTGGCCAGGCGGGGACGTCACCAACGAAGAGATTGCACGAGAATTGCGAATCATTAAGGACGCAGGTTTGGGCGGGGTGGAAATTCAATCGTTCAAAGATGGATTGAATCCCGCACCGACAGCTGAAGTGGCCCGTCGCGTCGACAGCTTTCTTACGCCGGACTGGTTCAACCATGTGGAATATGCGATCGAGGAAGGTGGGCGCCTGGGTCTCGATGTGGACCTGACGTTTGGCTCAGGCTGGCCCTTTGGGGGTTCGTACATCCCTTTGCAGCTTGCCGCGCAGAAACTGCTGGTCCATGAGATCGTTCTCACTGGTCCAACTACATTCACCGGCCGGTTCCCTGGAGCTCCACTGGGGACAGGTGAAAAGCTGGTGGCCGTGGTCGCGGCGCCTGGATCTTTGCCGGTTCATGGCAAGAGAAAGCCGCAGGAGTTTTCTGATTCGGTGCCCGTCGACATCGTCACCGTGTCAGGCAAGATCGATGTCGCGTCTGCAACCGTACTCACACAGCAAGTAGGCGAGGATGGCAGTCTGAGGTGGGATGTACCTTCGGGACAGTGGATATTGTTCAGCTTCATTCAAGCTCCAACCCTGCAAACGGTAGAAGGTGGCGCAGGGATTGGCACTCAGTGGGTTCTCGACCACCTCAAACGGCAGGCTCTCGATCGTCACATCGAGGCCGTAGGAGAAGCAGGCAAGAAATATTTTGGCGACGACTTCGGAAAATCCTTGCGGGCGATTTTTTGTGACAGTCTGGAAGTGACAGCGGAAAGCATGTACTGGACCGACGACTTTCTGGCCGAATTCCAGAAACGCCGCGGTTATGACCTCACACGTTATTTGCCTTTAGTGAAACGTCCGGGTGAGAACGATCCCGGCGAGGAATATCCTTCCCTACCCTTTTTCGACGATCCGGAAATTGGCGAGCGGGTGCGGCACGATTACTGGCTGACGGTTTCTGACCTGATGATCGACAACTTCTACCAGCCTCTCATTGACTGGGCACATCGCAATCATCTGAAGGTCCGCATTCAGCCGCACGGGGCGCCGGCTGATCTTCTGAAAATATACGGGCAGGCGGACTTTCCGGAAACCGAGGTTCTGTACGCGGACGGGCGCTACGATTTCTTGAAGCTGGCTTCTTCCGGGGGACATCTCTTTGGCAAAAATACCATCTCCAGTGAGACTTTTGTCTGGCGGGATCATCCCTACGAGACCACTCCAGAATTGATGAAGACGACCGCCGATAAACTTTTTTCGGCGGGCATCAACCGCATCGGCTATCACGGTTTTCCTTATGAGTACATGGATCGACCGGATCCTGGCTGGTTTCCGTTTTCAACGCAGTACGAACTCACCTACACCTTTTCGGAGCATCTCAATTTTCATAATCCTTTCTGGCCGTACTTGAAACCTCTCAATGACTACATGGCACGCGTGCAGGCACTCTCGCAATTGGGCCACAGCATCTCTCGTGTGGCTCTGTATTCGCACCGGCTGTATTACCCCAGCTGGATGCCAGTGGATGAGGACTACCCCCTTGAATACTCTTTGATGGCGAACGGCTATAACTTCGACTTCATCAACGAAGACACGTTGTTGCACTATGCCACCGTCGAAAATCACGAACTGCACACACCCGGCAGCGTGTATCCCTCTCTCGTGTTGCGCAACGAGACGCGGATCAGCCTGCAATTAGCCGAGAAGCTTCAGGAATTTGCTCGAGCGGGATTGCCCATTGTTTTCGCCGAGCACATGCCCGCGGAAGAAATTTCGTTCAAAGATTATGTAAACAACGGACAACGCATTCACAAGATCATGCAGGAACTCGTCGGCAACGGAGTCGATGTAGCCAGCAAGTCTGCGACAGCTCAGGGACACGGACGTGTTCGCTTCGTGAGTGACGCAACCGTGGTTCCGCGCGTATTGCTGGCTGAGCTGAATGTGAGCCCGAATCTTCGCTTTGCAACGCCCGAACCACAAATTTTCTTTCAACAGTTTGACGTTGCCAAGACGAGCTTCTTCTTCTTTCGCAACTCCATGACTGAATCTCAGGATTTTCGCGTGACGCTGCCTGCTGGCAAGCGCCTCCCGCAGATTTGGAATTCCTGGACGGGTGAGATTGCCGAGGCCCCGGTGTACCGCTCTGATCGCAGCGATGTCACGCTCGAGATCCACCTCGATCCTTATGGATCTCAGTTGATTGGCTTGGTGGAATCTCCGGAAGGGAAGCACGTTGTCCACACAACCTTTCCCAGAATCGAGCGGACTTCCGACGGACTCGTCGGCGTTGCGACAGAACCGGGAAGTTATCACACCGAATTCAGCGACGGAAAAGATAGAGCTTCCCTGATTGCGGAAAAGGATATCCCCATCGCTCTAACTCTCGGCCCCGACTGGGACCTCAATCTAGTGGGCAACGACAAAGATGGTAAACGATGGAGCGAACAGATTCACGCCGCGCCTCTGCGCGATTGGAGCCTTTCACAAAACCTGCGTTATTTCTCGGGGCACGGTCACTACAGCCTGGATCTCGGGATCGCTCCGTCATATCTGCGGCCGGGTTTGGCACTCGAACTGGATCTTGGAGAGGTCCACGATGTGGCCGAGGTCTGGATCAACAATAAGAAAGTGGATTCCCTGATCATGCGACCCTATCGCGTGGACGTCGCTCCCTACCTGAAAGTCGGCAGTAACCATCTGGAGATTGTTGTGACCAATACCCTCCGGAACCGTCTCGTCGGCGACGGGGCAAGCGGCGACCCTCATTTTGTGATGTTCCAGCGCCGAGTATTCTTCATGCCATCGGGCTTGATCGGTCCCGTGCGCCTTGTACCGGTGGCTAGAGTGAAGCTGCCATAAAACGTTCATTTTGTCTCTCCAGGAACTTTCCAGAAGGCCGGTTCACTTCGTCCACTCATAGTCTGTAGACGTAGAGATATAGCCAGTCGTCGTCACAAGGGTCTCTGTGTGATCCGGCGCAACCCCGTCGCACAGTTTCTAACATCGAACGGCACGGAGCCGACCGGCCGAAGCGCTTCTTGCACTGGGCGTGAAACGAGCTACAGCTCCGGCTTTCGCGGCCCGCCAGGACCGCGCGAGGGACATGTACCTCGATGTAAGCAAACTGTAATGAACAGAATCACTTCTGTTTCGCTTTGTTTGCGGCTTCGCGTTGTTGTGCCTGTATCGTCCAGGGGGGGACGATGCCAATTTCGCGAGCGTAAGCCACGCATTGTCCCAAGTGTTCATGGGCATCTGCGACCAGGATGTAGACGACATCGCCGGCATTCGCCTCCGGGCCGAGTTTCGGAATCAGCTTTGCAAACTCCGCGTTGCTCATGCCACTGATCGTGTTCTGGGTGAAGTCCCAAGATTTCTCCAATTCCTTGATTATTTGATCCCGATTCGTGGTGGACTTTTCGTAGGTCTTGGCATTAAATCCGGCCGGCGCAGCGGACCCCATTAAAGCTAGAATTCCATAACGCTCTCCGGCAACGTGCAACAAAACTTCCGCATACGAGCGGGAAGCTGCCGAGGGACGCCAGTTGAGCTTCTCTTCCGGAATTACCTGGGCGAGATCCACGAACTTTTTCTGCATGAGTTTCAGATCGAGGAGCGACTGCGCCTTCATGTCATAGCTTGGCCGAGTGTTATCGATGCGTGCGCGGTTGTCATAGTTTGTGCCGGTGCACTAATTGTGCAAACAAAGATGACCACTGAAGCAAGCAAATGGGTCGCAACTTTCTTCATGGAAAATGCCTCCTCACGGGCTGCTGGATTCGTAGATTATCGACCGACTTTCATTGTGTCCTTTTGCGGTTCTGCTATTTCCGTCTGCACTCTCGATTCGGTCGAGCCAGACCCTTCCTATCGAGCGTGCGGCCACACGCAGTGGAAGAACTCGCAGTCTGCCTCGGTTAGCTGTGAGTGCCCAGCCCGGCTCCGATGAGTTGGTCCAGCTTTGATTCAGAAACCTCAGAGTCGGGCTGCCCTTTGCTAGAAACTGAGTTTCAATTCCCATTCGATTGCTCGGGGTGCACCGAGCGCATTTACACCCGAGCCCAATCCAAGACGAAGGAAGTTTCCAGCCTCGCCATGTTCAAGCGCGCTGGTGGTTCCGTTGGGTGAACCTACCTGTCCGTTGAGTGTGGGGCTGAAGGGAACGGCAGGGCCATCGAAGTTAGAAAAATTAAACACATTAAAAAAGGAGACTCCGGGCCTGATCTCGAATCTTTCCTTTATTTTGTAACCCCAACTCATGTTCATGTCGAAGGTCCTCAGCCAAGTCTGCTCAATTGCACCCGGCGGCGCCAGTTGCAACGGTCCATATGGCAACGTAGCTGTCGGAGTGCTCCCTCCGATCACACCTCCCAAGGCCTGCAACTGACCCAATGTGAACAAACCATTGCTGATCAGCACCTGGCCGGCAGGAGTTGCTTGACCAACCAGGTTGGTGTTGTAGTTTGTGATCAGGTTGTTAAGGCCGCTGGTGCCGAAAGAGCGGCCGAAGCCTCCAACATTTGTGCCGGGAAGAAGATCACCCAATCCCCGGTTGTTTGCTGTCGCCCCGTCACCGGTGCCGTCTCCAGTTACATCCGTCTGGAAGATCCCGCCGGGCGCCCCGCTCACCGGCAGAAGCACATTCGAGGGCAGCGGACTGTCGAAATGCGCAGTCACTCCGAACTGAAAGCCCGCAGGCAAGTCCATATAGCCGCCAAACGAAATCTGGTGAGTACGGTCGAGAGCGTTGGGGCCAATATAGTGGTTAGGATCGGCAAAGTCGGTCGCGGCAGTGCTGAAATCGTTGTCTCTCGCGGTCGCCACGTATCGAGAGAATGAATAGGAAACCTGAAGGTTTGCGTGTTTGATGGAGGGAAGCGGCCGCGCGAGATCCTCCTTCAGTGTCGCCTGCAGCGCGTTGTAGACAGAACGCCCAATGGGAAACAGCATCTCGTTGGAACCCACCGCATTGTTGATACCGGGAAAAGCCGCGGCTGCGCACGGGGAACCACCGCACAGTACGTAACCTGAATCCAGACCGTTGCTGGCGAAATCAGTTATATTCGCGCCGGCTGCGATGTCACAGGCAACATCGGCGCAGCCGAATTGGGCGTTGGTGGCGCTGATTGCGGCCAGCGCTGCGGTTTTATTGAAGAAACGGGCGTCGCCGACGTGGTTTGTATCGAGAATGAGAAAGTTATGGGTGGATATGTTGCGGAGGTAATCCACGCTTGCCACCATTCCTCGTCGAATCTCTCGCTGCATGCCGATGTTCATCTGCACCGAGCGTGGCGAGACGTAGTCAGGAGCGAGCAGAGCCGTACTGGTATTGAAATTGTCCGCGAGGATGTTGCCGATATAGCTACCGTTTGTCGCCGGCCCGGCACTCAGAACAGCGGCCTGGTACTGTTGCTGAAATTGTGTGATCTCAGGAACCACGCTTCCGATTGGTTGTCCGCAGAAAGTGGGGGTGTGCACGCTTCCGTCGGGGAAAGTGACCGGCGTGGCGCCTCCGTTTGCGCAAGCGCCCGCGAAGCCCAGGAAAAGTCCCTTTTGCAGTCGCCCCGGAGTGTCAAACAGAACGTTATTCCAGATGGAGTTTTCGTAGAACAATCCGAGACCGGCGCGGATCACCGTCTTACCGTTTTTATTTGGGTCCCACGCAACGCCGAGCTGCGGCGCAAAATTGCGATTCGGCTGGTTCACTGCGGCTCCTAAATTCGAATAAAACTGATTGTTGAAGTCATTCAATACCGGCAGCGGACCGAGGTTGCTGTCGGTGCGTCCGGTGTCGCGCACATACCGCAGGCCCGCGGTGACAGTTAGGTTCGGCTTAACTTTCCATGAATCCCCAAAATAAAAGGAGATCCGGTTGTCGGGCCCCAATCCGCCGCCGGCAAAGCCGAAGGCCGATTGCAAGGATGAGAACCCTTGTCCATTGCCCAATGTGACGTTGTCCGCCGGGTAGTTTCAGCGGGTTGTTGGCTCCGCCCGGGAAAACGTTGAAGGGCGTGGCATTCGTCGGAGCGTTCACCGCCGGCGCCAGTCCCAGAAACGCGGCGAGTCCACCGCCGTGAATGTGGTTATATCCCGCTCCAAAGCGGAAGACATGATTCTTGTAGAGTTTGCTCCCGTCATACTTGATCTGGTGATCGGACTGCACAGTAATTTGAGGTGCCAGGAAGTTGATGCCCGAGCAGTAGGGATCCGCGCCCGCGGTGAGGCAGAAGGGGTCGGTGCCAATTGCTAACTCAAGACCGGGACCCGATTCCCTATTCAAAAGGCAAATTGGGTTCGCCGTTCTTTCTTGCATCTCTGCTTTGGATTGGCGTTTACGATCGGACATATTCTTCTGAAGATGCCCACGCCTTATGCCTACTGGGATCCCGCTCTGAACGACTGGACATCGGCACTTTGGAGTCCACAGACGCATGTATTCCGGGTTTCGTGGACGGTTCTTCAAGGCATGTTTATGGCCAGCGTGGTAGACGACGTGTCCAGCGCTTATGTGCCGATCGTACTGGCAGCTCATGCCATCTCGTACTATCAAAGATCTCGGCAAGGGGAGGTTCGCGCCGCGCAGCTCGAATCGCAACTCGCTACGGCACGTTTACAGACTCTAAAGAATCAACTGCAGCCACATTTTCTCTTCAATACCATGCATTCCATTTCGGCGCTGATGCTCACCGATGTGCAGGCTGCTGACCGAATGATCTGCCAGTTGAGCGACCTTTTGCGCATCAGCCTGGAGGCCGCCGGCACTCAGATCACAACTCTCAAGCGCGAACTTGAATTCGTGAACTGCTACCTTGAAATTGAAAAGGTCAGGTTTGAAGAGCGGCTGAAAGTGGTATACGAAATCGCTCCTGAGACTCTGGATGCGGAAATCCCACATTTGTTGTTGCAGCCTATCGTAGACAATGCTGTAAAGCACGGCATCTCGAAGTTGCCGGAAGGCGGCCAGATTACTATCAAGTCCGCTCGGCGCGACGGAAAGCTGGAGATTGAAATAACCAATGCCAGGCCCACGGCACAGTGGCTCCAAAGTAATGGCGCGGATGGAATAGGCCTGAGAGTCACTCGGGAGCGGCTCGAATCACTTTACGGAATACATCAAGCTTTCGAACTGCTTGATTCGATCGATGGAGTAAAGATGGCGCGAGTGCGTATTCCGTATGCATTGCAATCGAACGAAAGAGACTGATGGATGCCGCCAAGGTTCAGATAAAACAGAGTGACGATTTCGCTTTCGTTTACCTCGGCCACAAATGGAAGATGCAAGCGACAAATAAAATGCAGGATTTCGCCGGTAATTATCGCCACAACTTCCGGAACATATCTATAAGAGAGGGATGAACAATCGGAAATCGCGGGCGAGCCGCTACTAGGCTGATTTGACCGCCACAGTGTAGCGCCAATAGCGAGCGCCAATCACCTCTCGCACTAACTCATCCCTTTTAATAGGGCACCAGTCGCTGATTTAGGACAGCTCATACCAAGCGACTTTCAGTATCGCAAAAGTGGACACATAATCTTTTGGCTGAGAACTTGCCCGGAGGAAAACATCCTGGCTCGAGGGGACGGAACCGATTGACAGAGTGCAAAACAACCGATTCCGTTAATCACGTAGCTAGATGGGCCCGGCAGGAATTGCAGTTACTCTTGCTTAAGCGGGCAGCGATCGAAAGGCGGATAACCGTTATACGCAGCACCATAGCTGGGCTCGTGGCCGTTTTTGGATCTCATGTCATCGCGGAAGAACTACCAGCTTCATTTTCGAAACCACCTCTACGACACGCACTACATGGCTCCCCCGGACTGACAGAAGTCTGCCGGCAAACACTGATGGAATCTCTGCATTCCCTTACAACAACCGAGATCTATCGTCGGGTACAAGAAACGAACCCTGAGATAATGGCACGACAGAGGCATCCCAAGGTAGCATTGAACGTGGTGTTGAGACGGTTAGTAACCTACGGAGAGGTCTGTAACGGCATCGATGAACGAAACTTGCGAACTTGGCTGTGGATTGGCGGTAATAATCTGTTTGAATCTGTTCCCGCTCACTCCTCTTCGGCGTTGAAGCAGGAAGGTCTAGCGAGCCCTGGCATCTGACTTGCAGCGAAAAGCCAGTTGTCTTTCTAACGCTGTCAGGCCTTTCGAGTCGAAAGATCTGTTCTTGCTGCCCGTCCATCATGCTGCTGTAGAGCGCTTTGCGACGCAGCTGTATATTCAAATTCCTCTTTCTACAATTTCATGCAAGGCGCTGCGGTAGCCACGGCTACAGGACAGTTCTTTTCCGCCTTTCAGAACTACTACATACTCACCACTGTTGACGGAAATCAGCTCTTTGATCTTCCGGATGTTCACTGTCGTTGAGCGGTGGATGCGCACGAAGAGTTTGGGGTCGAGTCGCTCTGCGATCCGGCTGATTGTCTCCCGAAAAAGATAAGACTCCTTGCCGACATTAAATCGCACATAATTGGCCGCGGCTTCTACCCAGTCGATGTCGTCCAAGTCCAAAAATACGACGCGGCCATTGACCTTGATCACTATGCGGTCATCGTAGGTGGACGCTAGTTGAGTCCCCCTCCCGGATCTGACTTGCGCGAGCAGGCCAAGGATCCGCTGCGTGATCTCGCGTTCCCTGGTTCTCCGAAACTCCGCTCTGACCCTTTCCAATGCGTTGTGCAAGCGCCGGTGATCGAATGGCTTCAACAGATAGTCGAGGGCATGTGCCTCGAACGCACGAATTGCATATTCATCGTAGGCCGAGGTAAATACCACCACGGGCATTTGCTCTGAGGAGATCTCGCTCAACACTTGGAACCCATCTAGGTCCGGCATTTGGATGTCGAGGAGCAACAGGTCGGGCTGAAGCGCACGGATCGCCGCGATCGTCTGCCTGCCATTCTGGCACTCTGCGACTATCTGCACCTGCGGCTCGGCGTCCAACAGAATAGCGAGTTTCTGGCGGGCCAGGTGCTCATCGTCAGCAATAACGGTACGCACTACAGTGTCTGGGGCGGACTGTAGTAATGGAAAACCAATCGGTCCGGGAATATTATGATCGTCCCTGTTGCTTCAACATCTTGATAGACGTGACAGACCTCGATTGGTTTCGGATGCAAATGGGAAGTTGTCGCACCTTGTAAAGCGTTGGTTATCATTCACCGTGGATTAGTCCATATCTATGGTGTTAGTCCCCAACCCATGCAGATTCTCGGGGATCTAACATTTTGCCGTGGGCAGGTTCTGCGGGGCTCTGCTGTCGTTCTTTTTCTTGGCTGCAGACGCCCAGGCAGTGACGCCCGCGAAGCGCAAGGCGCAAGGGAAAGTCGTGGCAATGCCACGGGACACGCAGAGGGGGAGATCGTGAAGGTTGTGCGTCCCCGCTGGGTCCCCGGCGAAAAAAGAGATTTGCAGCAAGTGTCTTATTTTGTTGGCGTCCCTCTTAATAACATTTTTGAACACCTGGAGGCCACAATAGGGGAGGCAACACCACTTTACGAACTCTGTGCCAGCGTGCTACAACCAGCCTCCGAATGAACTTGTCCGTCTCTGGTGCCGGCGGATTTTGAGTTCCACAGTGCGTTCTGAACCGTTAGGAAAATTCTTTACTTTATCTGATTCTTCAACCGCTTACCAGCACGCCGAATCCCGCCGTCATGATCCGTTTGGCCGCGTTTTGAACATGGAACTACTACAGTTTTACTACAGTTGTTCGAGCGAGAGTCGATGGGTCGATGAGCGATCACGCTATTCTATATAGACTTGGAAGGTTAGAGAAGGGTTACCGTATGCAACTGCATACCATAGCCCATCCGCTCCCATAATGAAGTACACCTCCTGCTCGTAAAACCACGCCGGGTATGCTCCTGCATAGAACCAATAGCCGCCGTACGAGTACTCCCGGCGTCCGTTGTAGTCGCGCCCACCACTTGCCTCAAAACGGGCATGATGGTTAGGACCAAAATGACTTTCGTTGTATTCGTGTCCGTACCTATCTTTCTGACCACTTCGTGCGTACTGGGTTTGTGATTGTTGCGCATGGCCCTTGGCTTGCCGTTGTTGGTGCTGCTGCTGACTCTTTTCCTGGTTCTGCTGAGTCTTGGTCTGCTGTTGCTGTTGTTTCTTTTCTTGCTGTTGCTGACCCTTGGCTTGTTGCTGTGCCTGTTTCTGCTGGTTCTGTTCTTGGCTCTTCGCCTGTTTCTCTTGCTTCGGTGGCTTAGCTTGCTGCCGCTTCTCCGGTTTCGCCTGCTCCTGCTTGGCAGGCTTTGCTTGCTGTTCCTTTTCTTGAGGCTTGGCTTGTTCCTGCTTTGCAGCAGGCTTAGCCTGTTCCTCATGCTGTGCTGGCTTAGCGCCCTCTTCGTGGTGCTCTTCCTGCGCGAAGGCAGTAACAGTGACCCCGAAAAGAAGTAACAACATTCCAGTGATTACTGGCTTCATGTGGGTTTCCTCCAAAAGCTGATACCCGTTTGTACAAAATTGCCGATATTTCAACAGTTATCCGATTCGTAGTCCGAGACGGCACTCTACACTGATGAAGGACCTCGCCTTGCAACGTTCCTAACTCTAGTCGTGCAAGACGACATTAAGCAGCGAGCTGTGAACTTGCAGCCCGCCGTTGTAGTGAATAAAGCCCAATTTTCTGAACCGGTTCATGAAAAAGCTGACCCGCGAGCGGGTTGTGCCTATCATTTCCGCCAGTATCTCCTGACTGATCTTGGGAACAACGGTCTCGGGTGTGCCTTCCTTGCCAAAATGAGCGAGCAGCAAGAGGATCCGGGCCAGCCGCTTTTCGCTCGAGTTGAAAAGCTGATCCACCAGATCTTCTTCGTAACGAATGTTCCGCGACAACAAATACGCCACGAACAGGTCGGAAAAGTCGTGTTCCCGATGAAGCGCTTCCATCATGGCTTTCTTGTCAATTCGCAGAAGAGCGCAATCCGTCATTGCAGTTGCAGAGCCCATGCGCAGAGCTTGGCCGGCAAGCGAACCTTCGCCGCAAAAGCTTCCCTCACCTAATATGCCGATCGTTGCTTCCTTGCCAGCATTCGAGACCACGGTGAGTTTTACCTTGCCGGTCTGGATATAAAACACCGCATCGGCGACATCCCCTTGGGCAAAGATTGTTTGTTTACTCGGGAAAGCACAACATCTTCTGCCCTCGCCGATAGTTGCGAGGAAAGCATCGGGATCGAAATAACGTCTCTTGTTGGGTACTACCCTTACACCTTTGGCATTACCGTCTGCGTGGAGGGTCGGCTCGATCGGAGCTTGGCGGGCGACTTTCCTTTTGCCTGGAGAACCGTCGGGTTGTCGAGCTGGAGACATGGATGCCTCCCTCGGGCTAAACAACGCCGTGTTCGTTTTATCAGCTTTTCTTGTGCTGAATAAATAGCCGAAAACCACTAGCCCGTCATGCGCTCGATGGTTCCATATCAGAGGAAGCCCGGATTCAGGGGGAAATACTCAACTGATGCAACCAGATGGGATGAGAAGGCCGGTCTCCGGACGGGATGCGGTGTACGCTCCCAAGTTATCGACGTGCTCAAGGCACAGATAAAAAGGAGACCGGCAATGAAGAAGGTTAGCACCAGAGCAGCAGCGCAGAGCAGGAATATTTCGCAGCGGAAACTGACCATCGGATTGGACCTGGGAGATCGCAACAGTTGGTACTGCGTGGTGGATGAAGGCGGCCAGATACGGCTGGAGCAGCGAGTGCGGACGAATGCCGAAGGGTTGCGCGAAGTGTTCGGGGCGATGCCGCGCAGTCGGATCGCACTGGAAATCGGGACGCATTCCCCCTGGATCAGTCGCTTGCTCAGCGAGTTGGGGCATGAAGTGATCGTGGCCAATGCGCGCAAGGTACGGCTGATCGGAGAGAGTCGCCAGAAAGATGATCGTTTGGATGCGCAGACACTGGCACGGCTGGCCCGGATCGATCCCGAGTTGCTGTATCCGGTGAGGCATCGCAGCGCGAAGGCGCAAGCCGATCTGACGTTGATTCGGGGGCGCGCTGGACTGGTGCGGGCCCGCACGGGGCTGGTCAACACGGCTCGCGGTCTGGCCAAGAGTTACGGGGAGCGATTGCGCGGATGCAATGTGCGCAACATGAATCGGGAAAAAGCGGAAGGCTTGAGTCCGGAACTGCAGGCCGCACTGGAACCCCTGTTGAACGCAATCGAATCGCTGAGCGAACGCATTGTGGAGTACAACGAGCGCATCGAGCAACTGGCGCAGCAGAGTTATCCGCAAGTGGCTCTGCTGAAACAGATCAAGGGCGTAGGCACGCTGATCGCGCTGACGTTCTTGCTGACGCTGGAAGACCCGCATCGCTTCCGCAAGAGCCGCGACGTGGGCTGCTATCTGGGGCTGCAGCCGGGACGGCGCAACTCGGGGCGGAGCGAGCCGCAGTTGCATATCAGCAAAGAAGGCGATCCCTATCTGCGAACGCTGCTGGTGCAGGGAGCACAGCACATCCTGGGACCCTTCGGGGTGGACTGCGATCTGCGGCGCTGGGGTTTGAAACTGGCCGAACGCGGCGGCCAGAGCGGGAAGAAGCGAGCGATCATCGCCACGGCCAGAAAGCTGGCGGTGTTACTGCATCACTTGTGGGTAAGCGGAGAAGCGTACGAACCGCTGCACAACAGCAGCCGGCGAGTCGTGCCGCTGGCAGCCTAGAGTCAAAACATTCTTAGGAAAGGAAAATCAAAAGCCAAGAAGCCGAGTTCCGGTGACTGCGTCTATCGCCTGGCCCAGGTTCGACTCTTCAACGGTGGAACCACAGGGCGCCAAACAGATGGCAGCACCGGCTGAAACGAGAACGCCCAACATGCACCGAGCGAAGAAAATCGCTCCTCGAGAGTGCGGATGGAAGCATGGCGACAGCGGCCACTCGGCGGGAGAAGAAAACCTTGTTCAATGAAGCCAGCAAAGAATCGACTTGACTCCGACCGGCCTTCTCATGGAAGGCGATAACACTCATTGAGGTCAATGAGTGTTATCGCGCAGGCTTTAGTCGCAGCTCCCGCTGTTGCGGGAGCTGCGCTGCAAAACGGACTGTTCTAGAGGTGAAGGTTCGTGCGCTGGCCGGAAGCGCTAGTGGCTACCGACGGGTTTCTGGAGCCAAGGAATCCATAGAATCCTGGGGGCGCTGATGCTCGTGCATCCGTGCTCACTGGGGGACGTTTGTGCACTCGACGGTTCCACGGTGTGCACCGGCACAATCGAAGCGACCGAAAATTATTGGGGATGTCCTGCGGGTCCCGAGACTAAAGCCATGAAAAGCGAATATTCCTCATTTCCCGAAACCAAAAATCCGACATGGCAATCAGAATTTATTGCTGCGAGCGCGGAAGCAGTGCCTGAGCAGTGGCTAGAACGGATATGTCTGGCATAAAACTCGATCCATCATCGAATCGATGCAATGGAGGCGTTACCGCCGAGCCTCGACGATGTGGATGAGCGGTGTGCCATGTCATGTGCTCTAACGTCCCTCAGGACTTTTCGAGTGCAAGCGTCGTCCGTAACGCGATCCGCTAAGGCCACTATGACACAGCAGCGCTGAGTGTAATGCGGATGTTACGCCGACCACCAAAAAGCCCGCAGACTGGCAGGGAAATTCATGGTAGAGTCTCGACAGAGGTCGCCGCTATGTATTTCCGTCTTGCGTTTTGGACTGTAGCGATCGCCTACACTTCCTTCCTCTTTGCCCGCTTTGATATAGGCACTGGCCCTTCCTCGCCAAGCGTCATGCTCACCGCAACATTCTTCGGAGCCATAACGGGCTTGGCCCTTGCGTGCATGTTCGCCAACCGGGGTAAGCGTAAAGCCTTGGTACGATGAGCTGCTGGTATTGTCCTCGCATGGCACAAACGCCGAACAGGGCGAGGATAAGGAACCTGCGAGGCGCAAGGCACCTAAATTCATTGCATAAACTAACCCTTGGGTTCAGGTCTTCAACCCAAGCTGCGATTCCGGTGGCGTACGTGTTTCAAGTCACTGACAGGGAATTGGCAACGTTCTCTAATGATTCAACGGCGAGGAGTCGGGCTCCGTGTATCTCGTTAGGCTGACCACAATGTCTGGCTAGAAACAGCAAGGAGAACCGTCTAGCCGTCAGACACCGTTATGCATAAGCTTTGTGCACATGGCGAACAAGTAGCGGATTATGTCCGACACAGTAAGGATTCGGGAGATTACTGCGAAGTCACTTACCGCCTGATGTCAGATGGCATTCTCTTGCAGCAGGTGCTGCGGGCTCGCTTCAGTAAAGTTTGGTCTAGGCAAGCAATACCCAAAAGCAGTTGGAGACTCGCCAAAGTGACACCCGAAATTAAAGCTAACCCAGACCTCCTGCTGACCCAAGGCTTCCAAAAGAGGGAACGATACCCCACGTCACTTTTAGCAGAGAACCGCCGGTCTCGCTTCTGGTCACCGCCAACCGACGGCGGAACGGAAGGGACGAAATGAGCCGAATAAAACACATCTGCGTGGGATGCGGATATACGGAAGTGAACGACAGGTGCTACCAGCCCGCATATGTGCAAGACCTGTGGAGAACAGCTGCTGCACACATGGGACGGACAGTTGGATGACGAGCATGAGACTGTGCGCGAGCAGGATGAGGAGTAGAGGTGCCGTGCAGCGTAGCGAGTCAGAGAGCAATAGCATACTCAGCTCCGTCGCAAGCGGCGAATTCTGGGAGAGAAGTTAACTTCGAGACACCTCGGGCACGGGCACTTGAAGGCTGTGTCGTTTGGAAAAACAATGTGGCCGCAGTTTTCACAAATCTGCCGCCCGTTTTGAAGAACCTTCATCACCCTGAATCCCTTTCGACGCCGAGGTACTTATCCCCATGAGGCTCAATGAGAGATTGGAACCCCAAAATTGCGAGCAACGTTTGCAAGAGCTTCGCAAGGAACGCAAAGCCGAAAAGAAACAAGTAGAACGGCTGTCCGCAGTCCTCGCCAAGAAATCGGACTCCGCCAAAGTCGCAGGACTACCCGAAAGGGTTGCTTAGTTTGTCGTTTTCCGTTCGCGCTGTTTTCCCTTTGCAGATAAAAAAGCCCCGACTCGGGAAGGCGAGCCAAGGGCGAAAGGACTCAGGTTCGGGCCAAATGGTAGGCCCAATTCTGAACGACTACAAGAGCGGTTACCGGGGAGATTTCCACAGGAAACGCAAATTGCGATCAAACCTATGGCATGAACCTCAGTTCAACGCTCTCGTGGGTCTCGTGTGCCGCGAGTTCTTTACAACGCAGAAGCGATCTCAGAAATGACTCCTCTCCCTTGGTTTTCCCTCGCAACCATGCCGATCAAATTTGCTGAGAAGATATTCCTGCGCTCCAACAGGGTCACGAGCGTACATGTCAGGGGTAAAGAATTTGCGATGGCATTTGGCGTAGGAAGCCATCGCAGTGACCTTGCCTTGATACCTCAGGATCACGAAGTCGCGCTCAGCTCACTAAAAAGGGCACTCAGTTCAACCGTTGGCTCCAAAACCTCGAACGCCTCAAACACTCTCTAGCGAAGACATCGCGCTCGCCGCAGTTCTCATTCTCTGATCTGTGAACCATTGCGAGAGGGCGGGTCGTCACACACCTCATTTGTCTTTCCCTTTTATTGAAGGGCACGAGCGGCTTCCACCATATAACGGTTCGGTGGAAAGCGGCTGGCAGCACGGGGGAACGTTGACTTTCGACGCCAAGGGTGAAATCATTATTTCGCCGAGCGGATCGCAGTTTTACCCGCAAAGTTGACGTTGCTCTCGCCTTCTTCCGCATTCATTCATCCTTCATAGGAAGTTCTGTTCCGCACTTTGAGAAAACTTGGGAGGTCATAACACCCGTGGTGACGGCCAAGAAACTCAGCAAGTTCGATACCAAGAAATTCCTTTCGACCATAGACGGCGGTAGGAGGATCGCTGCTTTCCCCAAGAAACAGACGATTTTTGTTCAGGGCGACTCGTCTGATGCTGTTTTTTATATACAGAAGGGAAAGGTGAGACTCACTGTTGTGTCGAAGAGTGGGAAGGAAGCCACGATAGGTATTCTGAACGAGGGCGCTTTCTTCGGGGAAGGTTGCCTTACCGGGCAGCCTCTCCGCCTGTCCTCCGCAACAGCGATGACCGATTGCTCTGTGATGGAGATCGACAAGAAGTACATGATGGAAGTTCTTCACCGGGAACACGCGTTTTCCGATATGTTCGTGGCATTTTTGCTGACACGGAACATCCGATACGAAGAAGATTTGGTTGACCAGCTCTTTAATTCCAGCGAGAAACGACTGGCTCGGATTCTGCTCTTGCTGGCTCATTTCGGCAAGGAAGGCAAGCACGAAGTTGCAATTCCCAAGATGAGTCAGGAGCTGCTGGCAGAGATGATAGGCACAACTCGCTCGCGGGTGAGCTTTTTCATGAACAGATTTAGGGAATTGGGATTCATTGATTATCACGCTGGTGATGAATTACAGGTTCACAGTTCACTTCTCAACGTCGTTCTCCACGATTAGAACTTCGTCACTAGAAGAGTGTGACCGATCACAAGCCATTTAAAGCAAGCACACCCTCTTCTGGCGTGCTACAGTGGCCACGGGGCGGTCACCACGTTCTCCCCTTTCAGGTCTTCTGACCTAAGCCAGTCCATCTGAGGTTCTCCCATTCTTAGGTGTTTCGGCGACAGAGGTGTGTCCATGCCTTTTCAAGCGATCTTGCGCGAAGTCGATCAGCTCCACAAAGTCAGCACGCGCCTTGAGGCACTGGCGGAGCGACATCCGCCTCTGTCGGAACCACTCATAACCATCGCGGGAAACGTTCGTAATGCGGCTACCGTGTTGGAGGTGCTGGTGGCGACGAAAGGTCCGAGGCCGAGCTGAAGTTAAACAAAAAAGACTGCGTGCAGCAAGATCGTTGAAAAATGTCCAATATTCCGCACCATCTCCCAGACAATGAGGAAAATTGGCGCGATCTGTATTGGATTCTAGGCGCGGGAGTTCTGCTGTTTGTTGGATTTCAGCTTGCGCATCCAGTGGAGCAGCAGGATCGTCAAGAGGACGATAAGCAGACCGAAAGGAAATACTGGTTGCGTTCTAAAACCGACCCTTCTTCGCTAGTCCCGAAACGACCCGGTCTAAGCCTAGTATTCGCGCTGAGAATGGTTCCAGCCAACTGGAAGCACAAGGTTGGACATTCGAATCACCTTATTCGGCGGGGAGAAAAAAACGGGAGGCACATAAGCCGCCTCCCATTTCTCTCGTGACTGTTCTTACGCGGCCTTGCCATGAACCTTGGCTTCGAGGGTCTTTTCGTTGCCAACATTCACCTTGATTTGCTTCGGCTTGGCTTCCGCCTTCTTTGCGAGTCTGATCTGCAACACACCCTTGTCATAGTGGGCGCTCACTTGCCCGGAATCGACGGAACTGGGCAGAGTGAACGAGCGGGTGAAGCTTCCGTACTGCCGCTCGATGCGACGGAAGTTCTCCTCTTTCTCTTCCTTCTCGATCTTGCGCTCGCCATGGACGGTGAGGGTGGTGTTCTCGATGCGAACATCTATATCTTTTTCATCGATGCCCGGAACTTCAAGCTTCAGGGTAATGTTGTGTTCATCTTCGTAGATGTCCACGGGCGGTGCGAAGCTGGTGGTGGTTAACGCGTCTTCCGGCCCTTCGGGGCTATACGACTCACGGAAAAGACGGTTCATACGATTCATGCGGTCCTGCATGGTCGAAAACTCACGGAAAGGTTCCCAACGGGTCAATAGGGTCATAACGTAGTTCCTCCTTGGAGAAACCTAAGGGGAGAAAAGCTTCAGATGGGCTGACTTAGTTCAGAGGACCTGAAAGAGTAAGGAGAAGTAGCTTGCTCAATTACAAGGTTAGACTTCTGCGCAACCATTGTCAAATTGCGGCTGGAACGCTGGAACCGCTTCAGTTTGGGCGAGGGCTGCTCAACGAACGCCCCATGAGTCTGAAAGTAGATGTGGCGCAGCGAGTGGATGAGCTACTTTTCCTGTATACAAATATACGGCTGCGCCACCAGAGGAACAAAACGACCGCAGGCCGTATAGTTCCTTCACATCTGCCCACAGACTACAACGGTAGCCTATTGGTGACTGCTCAAAATTGCTCAGGTTTCGGAAAAAAGCGAGTTCCTGAGCTGAGCCCGTTCCGCATTCACTGGCCCTTTGGTGCGCACAAGGTTGAGGGCTTTCTGTTGGTAGGGTCCAAGAATGGCGACACATTGTCCCTTTTTGAACCAAAATCTGCGGAAAAAGCTGCGTAGTTCATTACTGAGTTTCACGCTGCCTTGTAAGGCTTGCGAATTTTCTTCCTCTCATCTTCAGTCATAGCGTTTTCCTTCTCGGCTGCTGAGACTTTGGCAGCACAGACTCGGCTCCGATCCGGGCTAAGCCCAACACAATGCTGGAGCGCGTGAGCAAGGCTTTGGGCCAGATGTGATCTGCTGCTTTCTCAAGCAGTGCATAATGCTCTGCCGTCATCTTGACGGTAACCGAGGTGGTCCTTTTCTCCATGCGGACATAGTCTGCCAAGCATCCATTGTTTAGCAAGGAATCTTTTACATCTCAGGCATCTAGAGTGTTACACTAGTCAGTGCCTGAATACGCGTTGTTCCTTAGGTTACTAGCAAGAGAAGTCTACACGGCTCATTTGAGAGGCAGGCAGAGCGCTCTGGAAACTATTGGCGACTTCCATGAATGGCTGCTTGAGGCATCGGACAAAGCTAAAGAGTGCCATTCGCTGGAAGAGTTCTTCTCACGCCTTCGAAGTGGTGTTTAGACCATCTGATAAAATTCGGCAGGTAGACATGGCACAGGTAACAAAATGAATTGCGCCGTTCTCTATGTGAGACTCTCCACCGACGAACAGGCAAACCAAGTTCAAAACTTGCCGACTCAGGAACGCAAATGCACAGATCGCTGCAAACGTGACGGCCTCACCATTGATAAGACGTTTACTGACGCCGAATCTGCGCGAACCGCTGAGCGTCCGCAATTCCAAGCGATGCTGGACTACTGCCGCAAGCACAAAGGCAAAATCACCCATGTTGTCTTCACTGATCTGAGCAAGCTTGCTCGAAATGTTGGAGATCAATCGGTAACGTTGGCGACCCTCAGGCAGCTTGGCATCACTCCAGTGTCTTGCGATGAAAGAATCGAGGACTCTGCCGCTGGGAAGCTATCTGTAAACCTGCTTGGCGCAGTCAATCAGTTTTTCTCAGACAGCCTTTCTGAGCGTATCAAATACCGCATGTCTGCTGGGGTGCAACAAGGCCGTTGGCTATGGGTCGCTCCAATCGGATATCTCAACGTTAAGGCTACCAGTGGTCCAGAACTCCGCATAGACCCACAGCGTGCTGACTTGGTACGCAAGGCGTTTGAGCTGGTCGCATCCCGCACCTACACCTTGGAAGAAGTTCTGCGCCGAATCAATTTGCTGGGGCTCAACACCCGGCATGGACGCCCGTTGACCAAGCAGACGCTCTCACGACTCCTGCGGAACCAAATTTACGCAGGCTGGATAGTGTCGGGGGAAAACAAAGTCAAAGGGCTGCACCAGCCTTTGGTGACTCAAACCCTTTTTGACGATGTTCAGGACGCCCTAGCGGGAAAAACGTCTGCCCCGGTTGTCCACAAGAAGGTCAATTCCGAGTTTCCGCTGAAAGGGCTTTGTGATGTGCTCGGGATGCGGCAAGAAACTGACAGCGGGCTTCGTCAAGGGCCGCAAGGAGAAATACCCCCGCTACTGGTGCTGGAATACCACGTGTACTGTGCGCGTCAGCGCCAGCCGCGAGGAAATAGAAAGCGCCTTTGTCGGAATCCTGAGCATGATGGAGCCCACGCAGGAACTCCTCAACCGTCTGCCAGAGATCGCCAAGACGTACTGGGCGCACCGGCTGGAGCGCATCACGACCGACCGAAGGGTACTTTCCAGCCGTCAGGCCGATGCGAAGACTTTGAACCAGAAAATCCTGCTGCAAAAGGTCAACGGTGAGCTGTCGGCTGAGGACTTCGCAACGCTAAAGGAGACTGTGACGCAGCAGATCGCTGAGGTGGAAGCCCAGTTGAATGCACTAGATGCGGAGACTTCGACGGTGCAGGGGCTTCTGGAGGAGACGCAACGCAGCATCGTTGATCTGGTCAAGGCATGGAGAACCGGAGGCGTGCAGCAGCGTCAGGAGCTGGCATTTAGCCTGTATCCAGAGGGTTTACGATACAGCCCCGAAACCAAATACTTTGAACCGCATAACACCCTGCTAATGAGCAGCATGCACGAGATGATCGACGGTTTATTGTCCGGCAAAATCGTTGGCGTCCCCGACGGGATTTGAACCCGTGTTACCGCCGTGAAAGGGCGATGTCCTAGGCCAGGCTAGACGACGGGGACAGCTGCAAGGCGGGTTGCTTGAGGCAACCACTGATCGTAACAAGGTGTTGTAGGCGTGTCAAAGACGTGGAACGATTTGGATTTCCCAGCCTACGCATTAAGCTGACCCCACACTGGCAAAAGACAGATCCCGCGCGCGGGTTTGGTCGCCACTTGGTGGCGAACACCGCGATCAGTTTCGCAGAATCCTCAGACAATTTAGAATTCTAACCAGCGCTGGTAGTGTCACTTCTCGCGCGGGAGCCCGTGTGCCCGATCCAGTTTATCTCAGCCTGTGGTTCCGCGATTTTTCCGGGCCGGAGATGTTGCCGCACGCTTTCACCGTGCTGCAGCAGTTTCCCTTTTCGGCGCAGCGTCCAGGAATCAGCTATTTCGGAGTGCATCCTGTGTCGTGGACCGAAGCCACGGTGCTGGAACGCCGGTTCCCATCTGGCATCGATGCCGGACAGGCGACTCTGATCGCCGCCGAATTGATTCACGACGACTACGCTTATGTCTTTGAAGCTCACTGGGACTTATGGACGCCGGATTTGGCGAGCGGAAACTGGGTGCTAGCGCCCGCGGCAGTCGAGTTCATCGTGCAAGGCGAAGAGTTCGACGAGGGGTCTTATCAGCAGGTGGGACATATCCAGATCGATCTCGGTTTGGACTCTTACTTTCTGCAACCGGAGACCGAACTGAGCGACCAGACACGCGCCAAGATTCGCGATAACGTGGCAAAGCTGGTGGAGTTTTCCGTCAACGTTGAGAAGAATAGTGGAGCCAGTTCGCGCCTGCTCTGGTCGGAATCGGAAGAAAGTCTGGCGCAGAAGCTGATCGCACGCTTGCAGAAAGTGCAATAGTCAAAGGAAAGGACACGAAGTCCGTTCGACTTCGTGCCCTTTGTCCTAAATGCTACTTTGTCCTTCCACCCTCAACCTTCAGCTTATCCGACGCGCCTGCCTGCGCCGCAGCCAGACGAGCCGTCAACACGCGGAACGGTGAACAGGAGACGTAATCCATTCCTACCTTATGGCAGAACTCCACTGACGAAGGATCGCCGCCATGCTCGCCGCAGATCCCGATCTCCAGCTTGGGCCGCGTCTTGCGTCCGCGCTCGATGCCGATCTTCACCAGCTCGCCGACTCCAACCTGGTCGATGGCGGAAAATGGATCCTGCTTAAGAATTCCCTCCGCCAGGTACGCCGTCAAAATCTTGCCCACATCGTCGCGGGAGAAGCCGAAGGTGGTCTGGGTCAGGTCGTTTGTGCCAAACGAGAAGAACTCCGCTTCCTTGGCGATCTCATCGGCAACCAGACAAGCGCGTGGTAACTCGATCATGGTGCCCACCAGGTAGTGCACGTGTCTTCCCTTCTCCTTGAACACTTCTTCGGCTACGCGCCGGACGATCGCCGCCTGGTTCTCCATCTCTTTGACGGTACTGATCAGCGGGATCATTACCTCCGCGTGCGTCTTGATGCCCATCTTGTCCACGGCTACTGCCGCTTCAAAGATGGCTCGCGCCTGCATCTCGGTAATCTCCGGATAGGTAATGCCTAAGCGGCATCCGCGCAGACCCAGCATCGGATTGAACTCATGTAACTCTTCCACCCGTGCGAGCAGGTCCGGAAGAATCTTCTTCAGATCACCCACCCCTTTGGCGCCGTAGTCCCGATACTCGTCCACCAACTCCTTCTTATACTTGGGGCTTGCGCTGGGCAGGCCGGCGATGTCGACCATGAGCTTCTCGCGCTTGGGAAGGAACTCGTGCAGCGGCGGATCCAGCAGGCGGATGGTCACCGGCAACCCTTCCATGGCTTTCAACAGGCCAATGAAGTCCTCGCGTTGCCTGGGCAGCAACTTCTTCAGCGCGGCGCGGCGGTCCTTCTCGTTGTCGGCGAGAATCATGGCGCGCATATCGCGAATGCGATCCGCGGCAAAGAACATGTGCTCGGTCCGGCATAGACCGATGCCCTGTGCGCCAAACGCCCGCGCTTGAATTGCGTCGCGCGGAATGTCGGCATTGGCGCGAACCCCGATCTTGCGGAACGGCTCCGCCCAGCTCAGCAGCGTCTGCAGATCCGCATCTTCGGCCGACGGCTCCAGTGTATTCAACTTTCCCTTGATCACGCGCCCAGTCGTGCCGTCGAGGGAAAGCCAGTCACCTTCTTTGAACACCTGTCCCTTGGCGTGCATTTCCTTGGCTCGCTCATCGACCAAAACATCGCCAGCGCCCGCAACGCAGCATTTTCCCATGCCGCGCGTGACCACGGCCGCGTGGCTGGTCATGCCGCCGCGCGAGGTCAAAATGCCGGCCGCAACTTCCATTCCCTGGATATCCTCCGGGGTTGTTTCTGCGCGCACCAGAATCACCGGATGTTTCGTGGCCCCGTGTCCCGCCTTCTTCACCGCTTCTTCCGCGGTAAAGACAATCTGGCCAACCGCCGCGCCTGGCGATGCCGGAAGGCCCGTAGCCAGCACCTCGACCTTGGTGCTCTTCTCGTCCAACCGCGGCACTAGGAAGTCATAGAGCTGATTCGGCTCCACGCGAAAAATCGCTTCTTCCTTCGTGATCAATCCTTCATCGACCATCTGGATCGCCACACGCACCGCAGCGAGGCCCGTGCGTTTGCCGTTGCGAGTTTGCAGCATGTAGAGCTTGCCATCCTGAATGGTGAACTCGAAATCTTGCATATCGCGATAGTGCTTCTCAAGCCGCGTAGTGATTTCGCGCAGCTGGTTGTAGACATCCGGCATGATCTTCTGCAGTTCGAGGATCGGTACTGGCGTGCGCACACCAGAAACCACGTCCTCGCCCTGCGCGTTCATCAGGAATTCGCCATAGAATTCCTTCGCTCCGGTCGCTGGATTCCGGGTAAAACCAACGCCCGTACCGCTGGTATCGCCGAGGTTGCCGTATACCATGGCTTGCACGTTAACCGCGGTGCCGAGCATGTCATCGATATTGTTGATGCGGCGATAGTGCTTGGCACGCTCGTTCTGCCATGAGCGGAACACGGCATCCCGCGCCATCACCAGCTGTTCGTGAGGATCCTGCGGGAAGTCGCGCTTGGCGTGTTTCTTGACGACCTTCTTGTACTCCTCGATCACTTCCTTCAGCGCCTTGGCATCGAGATCGGTGTCGAGCTTGGTTTTCTTCTGTTTCTTTTTCGCGTCAAACACTTCGTCAAATGCGGATTTTGGAATCTCGAGCACGACATTGCCGAACATTTGGATCAGCCGGCGATAAGAATCCGCGGCGAAGCGAGGATTGTTGCTGCGCTTGGCTAACGACTCAACGCTCTTATCGTTCAAGCCCAGATTGAGAATCGTATCCATCATGCCCGGCATGGAAAACTTCGCGCCAGACCGCACGCTCACCAGCAACGGATTCTCGCCGACACCGAGTTTCTGGCCCTGCAAGGCCTCCAGCTTCGCCAACGCCTCGTCCATCTGCCGGTCGACTTCCTTCGATACGCCGCCCGTCCGCATGTATTCGCGGCAAGCCTCGGTCTGGATGGTAAACCCGGGAGGGACAGGCAGGCCGGCATTGGTCATCTCCGCCAGGCCGGCGCCCTTGCCGCCCAGGTCGTCCTTCATTTTGCCGTTGCCTTCGGCCTTGCCGCCGCCGAAAAAGTAGACATACTTGGTTGAGCTGTTCTTCGTTTCGTGAACTTCGGTTTCAGGGAGGGTCAACGTTGCCATGACTATTAGTCCTTTTGCTTCGGGATTTTCGTAGCGCCGGCCTCTCGCCGGCAATCTGTGCATCTAAACTTGCATCGTTCCAACCAAGGGCTCCTTCGAGGTCAAGCGGCCAAGCGCGATGGAATATCGAGCGGTCACACTTTTGCCTCGGTCACGATTTCTGAAAAATCAGCGATGGTTGAGAACTCTTTCAACAGCGTCCGGAGCAGCGCCAGCCGGTTCGCTCGGATTTTCTCATCTTCCACCATGACCATGACCTTGTCGAAGAATTTGTCGACCGGTTCCCTTGCCGTCGATAGCAGAAGCAGCGCATCGAGATACTCCTTCTTGCTCCTGTGTCCTTCGACTCTCGAACCCGCCTTCTCCATATACGCCATCAAGCTTTTCTCTTCGTCCGCACTTTGCGGCAGATATTCAAGCTTGGCTGCGGGCTCAATGTTTTTCTCTGAAGCCTGCCTCAGGATGTTTCGCATGCGCTTGCAGGCTGCGCCAATCGCTTGAAATTCGGGCATGTGCATCACCTGCCTCACTGCCTCGGCTCGTGCCACCGCATCCACTACGTCATCAGAATCTGCGGCGAGAACCGCCTTGACTACATCGTAGGAGTACCCGTGCACATCCTTTAAGTAGAACTCGAGACGTTCGTTGAAGAACGTGGTTACTGACTCGAGAAACTTCGCGTCGTCGACAAATCTCTTCTCGGCTTCCGATCCTTTATATCCAGAGCGGGCATCGCGCATCAAATCCGACAATCGCAACGGCAGTTTCTTCTCCGCAATAATCTTCACGATTCCATTTGCCTGCCGTCGCAAGGCAAATGGATCCTTGGACCCGCTGGGAACCAATCCTAATGAGAACATGCCTGCGATCGTATCCGCTTTGTCGCCGACGGAAAGCACCGCACTCTCAATCGACCGTGGCACAGCATCTTCAGTGGACTCCGGCTTGTAGTGATCGTAAATTGTATCGGCAATGGCGAACCGCGTGGCCTCTGGCAGGCTGGAATCAAGCTCCTGCACCCGCGCATACAGCCCGCCGACGACGCCCTGCAGTTCCGTAAACTCCTTCACTAGTTCGGTGGTTAAGTCCGTCTTCGCCAGACAAGCAGCTTTGTGAATCACGCCAGGGCGCACAGCGACCCCGCTGCTCCTGAGAATTTCACTCAGCCAACTGCACAAACGCTGTACACGCCGCGTCTTGTCGTAGTAGCTGCCGAGATCTTTCTGGAAAGTAACGTTCTTGAGCGAATCCAGGCGCTCCAGCAGCGAGCGCTTCTGATCCGTCTGCCAGAAAAAACGCGCGTCGTTGAAACGCGCACGGAGCACGCGCTCGTTGCCGTGGCGAATCAGACCCTCGGGATCGCCATCCGTATTCAGCACCGCCAGAAAATGGGGCAATAGCTTCCCTGCTGAATCTTCCAGTGCAAAATATTTTTGGTGATCTCGCATCACCGTGACTAAAACCTCTTCCGGCAGTGCAAGGAACGGCGCATCGAACGAACCCAGAATCACGGAAGGAAATTCGGTGAGGTTCACTACGCTATCAAGCAGCAATTTGTCTTCGCGCCAGCGTGCCCCGGGAATTGTGCGAGTCGCAGCGTCCAGAGCCTTGCGAATCTGCAGCTCGCGCTCATCGCGCCCCAGGACCTTCGCCGCTCGCAGCACATCGACATATGCAGAGCCGGCCCTCGGAATGGTTACGTCCTCGCCGGCCAGAATCCGGTGTCCCCGCGAAACGTTTCCTGCCCGGATGCCGTCGAACTCCAGTGGAATCGTAGCGTCGTCCAGCATCGCCACCAGCCAGCGCACCGGCCGCACAAACCGTTCGCTTTGTTTGCGCCAGTACATATTTTTTGGCCAATAGATAGACGAAAGTTCTTTGGGAAGACTTTCAGCCAGAATCTCGGCGGCGCTTCGGCCTTTGTTAGTGACCTTCGCGGCCAGATATTCGCCCTTAGCTGTGGTGATCTTTTCGAGGCACGACACATCCACGCCAGCTTTCCTGGCAAACGCATGCGCCGCCGGCGTTGGCTCACCATTCTTATAAGCGACGTTCACCGAAGGCCCGGTGATTTGTTCCATCGCATCCGGTTGCGCAGCAGGAATTCCCGGAGCCATAATTGCCAGCCGCCGTGGCGTATCGAAGGAAGTAATCTCGCCGGCGGCCAGTCGTTCCCGGCTCAACAGCGAGCCGACGCGCTCACGTAATTCTTGCGAGGCCGCGTCGATCATTCGCGCGGGAATCTCTTCGCACCCGATTTCCAGCAGAAAGTCTGGCATGACTTACAACCTATAAGGTTCTCAAATCCACGCTAGGCTCGATGTGATGCTCGTCACACCGGCCCCCATAAATCCCGCGCAATCGCCGACTTTGGGTCCCCAGCTCACAAACCCACGGGCGACAGTCTCTCTTTCGGAGTATTCCGTTGCCGCTCGAGCTCAGTCTCGTCTGACTTTTCTGGCGCGGAGGATTCGCTCTTCTGCTGATCGACCCACGCCTTCGCAATGCCTACCGCCAAAGTTCGCACGCGTGCAATCACACCCACGCGTTCGGTCACCGAGATCGCTCCCCGCGCGTCGAGGATGTTGAACAGGTGCGAACACTTCAGACAAAGATCGTAAGCCGCCAGCAAAGGAAATCGCGCTTTGCCCAGTGACCCCAGGTGGGCATCTCTGCCATCGGAACCCTCGTCTTTTCGCAGCGCCACATACTCCTTCAACAACGCAGCGCATTCGTCCTCGTAAAGCTCGAAGTGCTTCCACGCCTTATCCACATCCGCGGCCTCGAAGTTGTAAACGGAAAACTGCTGCTCATCGGCCAGCCGGACGTCGCCATACTTCACTTCGTGCCCCGTCGTTTTTCCGTCAATCGATGGATCGCGCGCCCACACGATGTCGTAAATCGAATCCACATCCTGCAGGAACGCGCAGATGCGCTCCAGCCCGTACGTCAGCTCGGCAGAAATCGGAAACAAATCCACGCCGCCGCACTGCTGGAAATAAGTAAACTGCGTGATCTCGAGCCCGTCGAGCATCACCTGCCAGCCCACGCCCCACGCGCTCAGCGTCGGAGCCTCCCAGTTATCTTCCTCAAACTTGATATCGTGCTGGCGCAAGTCGATGCCAATCGCGCCCAGCGATTCCAAATACAACTCCTGCACATTCTCCGGCGGAGGCTTCAGGATCACCTGCAGCTGCATGTGCTTGAACAGCCGGTTCGGATTCTCCCCATAGCGCCCATCCGCCGGACGCCGCGACGGCTGCACATACGCCACCTTATAGGGCTTCGGCCCCAGCACCCGCAGAAAGGTCTCCGGCGCCATCGTCCCCGCACCGACCTCTACGTCATAAGGCTGCTGCAGCACACATCCGCGCTCCGCCCAAAATGCCTGCAGGCGCAGGATGAGTTCCTGGAAGGTCAACGAATTGGGTTTATCTTTCACAGAGCAGTTCAGGAGCGAGCAAGTTAATTCTCGATTGTAAAGGAAGTGCTGACGAGCCGTCAGCTAGCCACTAAAGCGTACCCTTCTCCAGCATTCCCGCCGTGACCAGCTTCTTTTCAATATGCCTCTGCAGAATCTGAATCAGAAACTTGCGCAGGTCCGCCCCCAACTCTTTGGGCCACGGCACCCCCGCAAAACTTTCCACGGGAGCGCGGAACATTTGTGCCGCCAGCATCCGTGATTCACTTGAAATTTCAGATGACGCCAGCCGTTTATCGTCCACGCACATCAGTCCATCAGCCAGCGCATGAAAGTAAGCTCGACTCCCATTCAAGCTGCGGCCGCAGACGATGCACTCCGTCAACTCGGGCAGAAAGCCGACCAGCCGAGTCAGCCACAGTTCAAAATACGTAACCGGCATCCACACCTCCGAGCATCTCATGGCGTGCAGCACCGACAGCGTCAGGCGGAAGATTGCGTCATTGGCTTCGCGCTCGGGGAGTAGTTCATCCAGCAATTCAGCCACATGCGCCAACGCTGCGGCCCGCGCGTAAGTAACTTCGGTTGCCATGGGAGACTCTAGCACTTCGCAGGCATCCAAACGCACCAACTCCTGTCGTTCGCGAACATCGTAGAAGGCGCGAACGTAGGTCATCGGCTCCAAAGCGCCGCCAAACCTACGCTTCGACTTCTTCGCCGACCGGGCCACTCCGCGCACTTTTCCCTCCGCGCGCGTAAACAGCGTGACCAGCAAATCCGCTTCACGCAACGGATAGCTGCGCAAGACGATCGCCTCAGACTCCGTAAGTGCCATGGAATTTCAGACCGATGGACGGTTGATTGTAAATGTATCGAAAGATAGGCCGAAAGATTAGAAAGTCTGATAACGGCGCAATGTTAGGTAACTCCTGCAAAACGCATGGTTCGCTGCAAAACGCAGTGGCCCGAATGGCCACTCCCTTTCGATTTTCAGCGTTTAAGTCCATGCCCTGCAACAAATCGGGTCTCCTCTCTCAATTGCCCCTCGCGTGCACTAACTAAGGATGCAACGCGGGCGAAAGAGGCGCCGCGCAATCAAGCGGTGGACTCAAACCCGAGAGGAGGGTCTATGTCAATCCTGTTTGTTCTGCTGATGTTCTTGCTGGTCATCAGCGTCCGATATTTCATCGAGCCGCACCCTGAAGCCATACCGGAAACGGAAATCATGGCCAAAGCGCAATCGCCGCGGGTAAAGCGCGAATACGGTTTCGAAATCCCGCAGGATTATGGCTTCCATCTCGGACACATGTGGGTCATGAAGGAAAGCTCCGACGATGCACGAGTCGGCGTGGATAAATTCGTCACCAACCTGCTGGGCAAGATCGATCACATCGATATTTGCGGAGCCAATCGCTGGGTGCGGCAGGGACAGAAGCTGATCACGCTGCACAGCGGCAACACCAGCGTGGATCTGCTCTCGCCGGTGGAAGGCGTGGTCACAGCAATTAACAACGATGCGTTGGGAGATCCCACTCTGGTCACGAACGATCCTTACGAACACGGCTGGCTCGCCATGGTGAAGTCACCTGACCTGGCAGTGAATCAGAGGAACCTGATTCAGGGTTCGATGGTGGCGCCCTGGATGCAAAACAACGTAACCCGGCTGAACGCGCTGTTAACCGAATCCTCTCCTGCGTTGGCGCAGGACGGCGGATCGCCCGTCAGTGGTGTGCTTCCGCGGCTTACCCCTGAACTGCAGAAAAAAGTGGTGAAAGAGTTCTTGTTGTCGTAACGGAACTCTGGCTGGGAAAGGAGAAGCGTCATGGTAAGCACCAGAGGAATCTTGGTCGACATCACGAAGTGCATCGGGTGCCGAAGTTGCGAGCAGGCCTGCAAACAAATCCACGGATTTCCGACAGACACGGAGTACAAGCTTTCAACCACCGCGCTCACCGTCGTAGAGGACCACGGCGATCGCTTCGTGCGAAAGATGTGCATGCACTGCCAGGATCCAGCCTGCGCCTCGGCGTGCCTGGTTGGCGCACTCAAGAAGAGCGCCGCCGGACCGGTCACTTATGACGCGTCGAAGTGCATCGGCTGCCGTTACTGCCTGGTGGCTTGTCCTTTCGGCGTGCCGCGTTACGAGTGGTCGAAGCTGGTGCCCTACGTGAAGAAGTGCGACATGTGCGCCGAGCGCCAGGCAAAAGGCCAGCAGCCCGCTTGCGTGGAAGCTTGCCCGGTACAGGCATCGATCTCCGGCACTCGCGAAGAGATTCTGGAAGAAGCGCAGCGCCGCGTCCTCAACGATCCGAAATACGTGAAGCACATTTACGGCAGCGAGGAAGCCGGCGGAACATCTGTGTTCTTCATCTCCGATGTGCCCTTTGAGAAGCTTGGCTTCACCGCCGCACCCAAGCAGGATCTGCCGCTGCTGACAGCGAGTGCTTTGGGCGACGGACCTACGGTAATCCTGGTCGGTGGCGCATTGCTCTCCGGTTTGTACTGGATTACGCAACGCCGGGCCTTGGTCGCGTTAGCCGAAGCCCGCGAGAAATCTGCAAAGGAAGGGAGTTAAGCCATGACCTCCATCAAAGGAACAACTGGAAAAAGATTCCCAATATTCAGTTTCTGGCGCACGGTAGTAGCCTTGATCTTTGCCGCCGGCATCTACTCGATGTACGCACGGTTCGCGCTGGGGTTTAAAGTCGCGACCAATCTCACCGATCCTCAGCCCTGGGGCCTATGGGTCGGCTTAGGCACACTCTGCGGAGTGGGACTCTCGGCCGGCGGTTTCGCCATCGCGGCCTCGGTCTATCTCTTAGGCCTCGATCGCTATCGCCCGATCCTGCGCACCGCGGTGCTCATCTCCTTCCTGGGATATTGCACCGTATGCGTCGGCATGCTGTATGAGCTCGGCCTTCCTTGGAGAATCTGGCATCCCATCATCATGTGGAACCGGCACTCCGTGCTGTTCGAAGTCTCATGGTGCGTGATGCTTTACACGACGGTGCTCGCGCTCGAGTTCTCGCCAGCGCTCATCGAGAAGCTTCCGTGGGCGAAGCCGCGCGAACTCTACCTGCGCTGGCACCACAGCATCCTGATCGCGCTGGTACTGGCGGGCACGCTGCTCTCCTCGATGCATCAGTCATTCCTCGGCGGACTCTACCTCATCACCAAAGGTCATCTGGATCCGCTCTGGTATACACCGTACCTCACAACCATGTTCTATCTCTCAGCCATTCCCGCTGGGCTGGCGGTCACCATCATGGCCATCTACCTCTGCGTGCGCTCGCTCAACGTGCGGGTGGACATGAGCATTCTGAGCGACGTGAGCAAAGTGATCGGGCCACTGCTGATCATGTGGGGCATCTTCCGCTTCGTCGATCTCATCAGCCGCGACGCCACTCCCTATCTCTGGATGTGGCGCGAAGAGACGGGTTTGTTTTGGCTGGAGATTGCTTTGCTGGTGATCATTCCTGTCATCCTGCTGAATCGGCCAAGGGTGCGCGAGAACCCGCAATACCTGTACGGAACCTGTGCCGTAGTCGTGATGGGATTCATCACCAATCGCTTGAACGTCTCGGTCACGGCACTGCAGGCGAGTTCCGGCGTTTACTACGTGCCGAAGTGGACGGAATTTGCAGCCACGTTTGCCACCATCGCCGCCGCCGTGGTGGCCTTCCACTACGCCGTCGTCTATCTGGACATTTTGCCCAAGAACCCTCCACCCCAAAAGTGGATGGCTTCCAACGTTCCCGCAAGAGCCTGAAGTTACGGTTCTGCGGTAGAAAGCCCCGGGAGAACCAGCCCGGGGTTTTCGTTTTGTACGCGAAGCGCAAGCTTGGTGGAAGGGCGCGACTTTAGTCGTGCGATAAGGCAGAGACTTCATTCATGCACCGCGACTGCGACCCGGCTACCCGGAAGCGGTGTCATTGTTGCCATTGCTCGATTCCGAGGAGGCAGTTGGCGGTTCCCAAAGCTCCACCTTGTTGCCATCCGCGTCATAAATCCAGGCGAAGCGTCCGAAATCAGAGTCTTCGCGTTTTGGATCAATCGACACACCCTCGGCCTTCAGGCGTTCCAGCAGTGCATCCAGATCCTCGACGATATAGTTGATCATGAAGGGCGCGTCATAGTATTTCGAATCGCCCGGGAAGATACTCCAGATGGTGAGGTGCTCCGCATTCGTAGCCTCTGTCGACCGCCACTGAAACATGGCGCCGTGTTGCCCGTTGTCGATACCGAGTTTGTCCCGATACCAGTTGCGCAGCGGCACGGCATCCTTAGACTTGAAAAAGATGCCACCAATTCCCAAGACGCGACCGTTTCCCATAGTTGGCCACCAGACCGTACATCATACTTCTTATGTCCGGTTCTGGGCTGGCCCACGTTTCCACTACAACGGCCCCGGCTGCCTCACCTCGTTCGTCGACTGGGTACCCCCCCTGGCTTTGCTAAAAAGGGGTGAAAGTTGAGGGGTTATTGGGCAGGACATAGGGTTTTTGGGCAAGACCTCCCCTATCAGTATATCCTGCCGAAAAATGCCTCTCTTTCACCGTTTTCTCGAATTCTTTCGGGCTTGGTACGGAAAAGCCATTTCTCTGGTCTCGGCTGTGGCCATCTTGTACTACGGAGTCCCCAAGGTGTCTAAAACTTGGGAGTGGTACGTTGAAAAATGGGACTCCAAGATACTACGAGCGGTTCGCCAGCCAAGAAAAGTACCGGCGTTCAAAATTTTTCCCCCGCCGCATCAAGTTAAGGACATATCCGAGAGCACAGGCAGAAGCCCGAAGTCAGTAGAAAAGTCTCCGAGGAGATTGGTCGAAAAGAAGCAAGTTGAATTTATAGATGGCGGGTGGTCTGAGAAGAATGCCTGATTGGGCAGGATGTATTTACCCAAGGTTGCCAGTTAAGAACCAATGCAATTGCCCT
>CAVZZB010000014.1:0-50160 GCA_963779525.1 uncultured Acidobacteriaceae bacterium | reverse complement strand
CCTAAGCGGAAACTTTCGTCGCAACTAAGACTAACTCCAGGAGGAGAAATGTCGCTAAAACACCTCACCATCGGGGCTCTGGTGGCATTTTGCATCTTCGTGGAACACGCCGCGGCGCAAAAAAACGAATTGTCGGGGATCCTCGGGCGTACCTTCGTCAGCAATCAGGGCATCCCGGGGGCCCCCTCTTATGATCCGAACCTGCACTTCGGCAACGGATTGACCTTCGAAATAAATTATGCCCGGCACGTCATGGGCGGGGAAATCTTGGCCCTCGCGCTGGAAGTCCCGTTCGTAGTGGACCCCAGCGAAGATCTACACACGGCACAGAACCTTGTCCCGAATAAATACACGTCTTACTTCGTGACTCCGGCGGCGCGGTTGAACGTCTTTCCCAATACGGCAGTTTCTCCTTGGATAAGTTTTGGTGGCGGATTCGGCCATTTCAGCGAAAGCTCCACGCTTGAATTTGGGGGCACAAATCCGGGTAAAACCGGAACCACGACCGGTGTATTGCAGGCCGGGGTGGGACTCGATGTGAAGCTCTACAAGAACTTCACCCTTCGCGGTGAAGCTCGCGAGTTCTGGTCCGGGGTGCCGCAACTAAATGTGAACACCGGCAAGTCCCGCCAATACAATCTCTTCGCCGGCGGCGGCATCGTCTGGCACTTCTGAACGAAGACGCATATCCGTCTCTCTCCTCGCTCAATGCGTGCGACCACTCGCGGGAAATCCACGGGACTCATCGAAAAAACTAGACACGCCGCCGCATTATAGTCAAGGTTTAAGCAATGATGAACAGCCGGCAGGACGTTGAAAACATCTGGACAGAGTTTGCCGGCACCTCGCGATGTATACCCTCTTCTGAGCCATTGAAAGAGTACGTCTCAGGGAAGACCGTGTTGATCACCGGTGGCGGGGGTTCTATCGGCTCGGCGCTCGCTCGCTTCGTAACCACATGCGACCTGGACACCTTGATTGTTCTTGACAGTAATGAACACAGCTTACATGCACTCGATCAGTCTCTCGACTCGTCACCGAACGCAGCCCATGTGCCGGTGCTGGGTAGCATCTGTGATTCAGCCCTGCTTTCTGAACTCTTCGCACTCTACCGCCCTCAAGTCGTCTTTCATGCTGCGGCATGCAAGCATGTTCCATTGATGGAGCTGAATCCGCTGGCAGCAGCAAGCACCAATGTTCTCGGCACATATGCTCTGTTGCAAGCAGCCTCAGAGTACGGAGCGGCCCAATTCATCATGGTCTCCACAGACAAGGCTGTCTTGCCGGTAAGCATCATGGGCGCCACAAAGCGTCTGGCTGAGCTACTTTTATTTGCACATCCAGATCAAGCCCTGCAACGAAAGGCCGTGCGGCTGGGCAACGTACTTGGTTCGAGCGGCAGTGTAGGTCCAATCTTTCTCAAACAGATTATGGAAGGCGGGCCGGTCACCGTCACACATCCAAACGCCCGCCGTTTCTTTCTAACCCTCGACCAAGCGGTTACTCTTCTTATGACGGCATTGTCGCCGGAATACGAAGCAGGAATTTTGATTCCCGACCTAGGTTTGCCCAGAACGGTCGAAGAGCTTGCACGTTATGTCATTGCAGCAACGGCTAGAGAGCCACAGGGCATCGAGATTGTCTTCACCGGATTACGCCCAGGGGACAAGATTGAAGAACTCCTCTCCTCCTCCTATGAGAGGGTCCTCGCACAAGATGGTGACCTTTTCTCCACGGTGCAGCCAGAAAGAATAGCTGTCAGAACTTTGGACGGGATCATCGAACAGATAACTCTGAGCGTTCGACTGAGAGATTTGCGGCTGCTGTTGGAGAGCGTCTGTAAAGCGGTGCCAGAATATCGGCCTGGCCATGTTCTGCAGCAGCTCAGAAGTTCCTGAATTATTTAAATGGCAAAACAGTGCTGCGTGTGATCAAAAACAACGTCACCGTAAGACGTGAAGGCTGCCTTCGAAGGCCGTCAACTGCACCTGGCCGGAGAACTCGCACCGCTCACCCATCCTAAGTTCTTCGCTGCCTGGCTGCGTCCGCTCTTCCGCAAAGATTGGATCGTCTACTCCAAACCACCCTTCGGCAGACCCGAGTATGTCCTGCAGTATCTCGGCCGCTATACCCACCGCGTCGCGATCTCCAACCATCGCTTGGTCGCATTGGCGGACGGCCAAGTTACCTTTCGCTGGCGTGACTCTGCCGACCACAATCGGCAGAAACTGATGACTCTGTCGCGCGATGAGTTTCTCCGTCGCTTCCTACTTCGCCTGCTCCCCAAGGGCTTCGTTCGCATCCGCCACTTCGGCTTCCTCGCCAACCGAAGCCGCGCCGCCCTGCTGCCACAGTGCTTCACCGCTCTCCACGCCACTCTATCGAAAGACGAATCGGAGACGTCGACCGCTCCTACAGCGCACCCGCTGTGGCGCTGTCCCAAGTGCGGTGGACCGATGGCCGTCGTCGAACGATTCACAGGCGCACAACTCCAACTCCGTTCTCCACCGCTCCTGGCCACGGCTGCATGAAATCACTCGCCCACACACCGCGCTGTCGGCACGTTTCCGAGCGTCTCGCCGAAGTGTGTCTCCGTTGCGCCCAAACATCTTCTTCCTCTTCCCACTTAGGCTCACCTCGGCCATCGACTCGTCTTTGCACCGGTGGGCCCACTGCCACTCCAACGACCTTGACCACTCCCGTGAACTTCTACACCCCTTGCTCGCTCCATTCAATTTGCATAAGTCCCGCGTCCGCCGCGCCAGCGGCTTCCTTCTGACGGCTTTTTCGAACGCGACGCCTCACACACCTTCTTTCAGCCTTGAGCACTCATCCCGGCGTCGCGTCCGAAAAAGCACTACCGTCACCCATACCCTAAGGCGGATGCCTGAAGAGCTGCTGATGCCAACAGAGTTAAAGAGGTGTCCCGAAATCAGAGTTCTAGGATTCCACGGAGATTCGGTGTAGAACCTCGTCCAGAGCTTCCGAGACTGTGGTCAGGAGGCCGTGTTCAACCAAGTGTCTGAGAAATTGCTCATTTATGCCACCCGAAGTAGCGTGAGTAGCGGTCAGTAATTGGAAACTGCGCTCGGACGTTTCGACAGCGCCTGTCGTTACCCCCAAAAAAAGTCGTGCAATGTAGTCTCTGGCTTGCGATGCTGGAATGCCTCGCTTCTCGAGCCAAGACGCAATCGTTTCATTAAATGCGAAATAGGATGCAATTGTCGCTGTAGCCGCGCAGATTGCATCGAACTCGTTTTCCCTTTCAACTGGAAAGACAGTTCCAACGGCAGCGAAGAGTTCAAAGGCCACCGGATCGGGGGGATAGATTGCCGTGGGGCTCAATCGTTTTGCCGTTGAGGGCAATGGCACAGCCCTTGCGATTCTCACAGCGGGCACTACGAGTTCAGACAAACTTCGCAGTGAGAGCGCCGAGACAAGGCTGATAACCTCATGATCGGGACGGAAACGTAATTCCGAAAGAACATCTCGCACAGCTGAAGGCCTCACAGCGATCACGATTGTATCGGAATGATCGAGAACCTCCTGGTTGCAGGACGCGACCAATATTCCCTGGAAACGATCGGCAAGTCCGTTCGCCATAGCAGAATTGCGAGGGGACAACCAAATGGACTTGGCCGTGACGCCCGACGAACGCAGGCCGGTGACGATTGATGATGTGATTTCGCCAGTTCCGATGAACCCTAGTTTCATGAGTCTTCCTTTCGCTTCCGAGCGGCAGCGCGCACAGATCTTGTGCGGTCCTCAAAAGAGACAGACTTATTTTTCGGCATCCTATCCGACGAAGGGATAGGCCTGACACTCGGTGAGTAGTCGGTAAACCTTCCCTAATCGCGTTACGTCAGAGTCGCTCGTCAACCGCTCGCAATCTGCGCCAAGCACCGAGGGTGCTTCCAACTTCCTAGCAAAAGACTTCGGAGTCCCTTCAGATCATTCGACTGTACGCGTAAGCCGCACTACGGCACAGTATCCCTCACTTGTCCGCGAGACTTGGAGCCCGGCTTGATTCATAGTGATGCTGGTAGGGGCTACGGTTTGTCACGCGGTGACAATGACTCCAGTGCATAGACTTTTGCTAGCACGGTGATAGCTGTGACGCACTCCCGAATCAAAGTACACGGCGTCCCCTGATTCGAGGTTGAACGTCTCGGAGCCGATCGTGAGGTCCAGTTTCCCAGAGATTAGATAAAGCAATTCCACGCCCGGGTGCTGGTGAGGCTTCACGTTCTCGGAGGAGATGGGTTCGAATTCCGCGTAGAAAGCATTTAGCTTGCGTTCTGTAGCGTTGAAATCCAGGCTCTCGAAGTTGTACGCGATGCTCCCTCCGCCAGGACTGTCCGGAAACCGCAAGCGTTCCTTTTTGCGCGCAATCGCCACCACATGACGCTTGCGCTCATCCTTGAAGAAATACTCCAGCCCCACACCGAACACCAGCGCGATCCGCAGCAAAGTAGGCAGTGTGGGAAACAGCTTGCCACGTTCCAGTTTTGAGAGCATTGCCGCCGAAAGGCCGGTGTGCTTTCCCAATTCCACCAGCCCCATGCTCTTTCGCAGCCGCAGGGTGCGGAGTTTCTCGCCCAAGGCATAAGGCCGAAGCCCTTCGACAATTGTCTTATTCATCATCTTCCTGTTTTCCTGCCAGTACAACATGCGTGTCGGACTTTTGATTGCCACTCACATGAATTGCGGAATTTCGTTGTTTGTCGTATTGCGACAATAATTGTTCTCTATAGTTAATACAGCAAACGGGCAAGAATGCAACAGAAAACAGAGAGAACAAGAAAATAAGGAGAGATGAAAATTGAAAGCAGCCAGTTTTGCATTGATTCTCAGCGTCCTTGCAACTGCAATGCCGGTGGTAGCCGGCTCTGCACAGAAGGACATCGTTGACACCGCGGTCGCCGCAGGCAGCTTCAAGACGCTGGCCACCGCACTTCAAGCAGCCGGTCTGGCTGACACCCTGAAAGGCAAGGGACCCTTCACCGTGTTCGCTCCGACAGACGAAGCCTTCAGCAAGCTGCCGGCGGGTACGGTCGAGTCGCTTCTCAAGCCCGAGAACAAGGACAAGTTGAAGGCCATCCTGCTCTACCACGTGGTATCGGGCGACGTGACTGCAGCGCAGGTGGTGAAACTCTCGTCAGCAAAAACCATCAATGGCCAAGACCTGAAACTCACTGTCAATGACGGTATCGTCATGGTCAATGACGCCAAGGTGGTGAAGGCCGATGTTTTGGCCTCTAACGGTGTGATCCACGTGATCGACACCGTGCTTTTACCCGAAGACTAAGTAAATGGAGGAAAATATGAAAACGTTAGATGTGATCGCAGCTGTGCTTCTAGTAGTTGGCGGACTGAACTGGGGTCTGGTGAGCGTTGCGCACTTCGACCTGGTGGCCGCTATTTTCGGTATGAAGTTCGGCGAAACTTCGACACTCAGTTCCGTTGTCTATGCCCTGGTTGGCTTGGCGGCGCTGTACCAGGTTGCCTCTTTCAAAGCCATTCAGCATCGCTGGGGACACGAGTCGGCTCCGGCTCACGTTCGTTAGAGGAAGATACGGGAAGACGGGGGAGAACGCCTATGCGTTCTCTCCCACTTTACTTGGGATGAGTAATCAAAACATTCAGTCTCGATCCCCGCATCACTGTGCGGAAACCCGGAGCGCCGAATCCAGAAGGAGAGTGCGTAGTCTACTGGATGCAGCGCGCCCAGCGGGCATTGGACAATCCGGCTTTGGATGTGGCGGTTGAGCTTGGCAACGAACTCGGCAAGCCGGTGGTTGCTTTCCTTGCTCCAGTTCCTTTTCATCCGCACGCCAACTCTGCGTCACTACCGCTTTCTCGCCTCCGGAATTCCGGACATCGAAGAGGGACTCTCCAAGCGCAATGTCGGTTTTGTGCTGCGGACTTACCCTGATCACAGCCTAATCAAGTTCTGCGAACAGGTCCGCCCGGCGATCGTAATTGGCGACGAAAATCCCTTGCGCGAAGCTGAGCACTGGCGAGTTCGCGCCGCTCAGGACTTAAAAGTACCTCTCTGGACTGTTGACGCCGATGTCGTTCGTGCCCTCGCGGCTGCTGGGTAAAGAGCACTATGGCGCCCGCACAATCCGCCCGCGGCTCCAGGACACTCTTACCCCAGTTCCTCGTTCCAACGAAAGTTGTCAAGCGCGAACCCCATGGAATAAGCCACGAGATCTGCATTCGCTTTCGGCGCATGAGGATTTCACCGCAGGCTGGTCCCTCGATCGCTCCGTTTCGCCGATGGAGAACTGGCAGGGCGGAACCAAGCGTGCGTCGAGCGTGCTGGCTGACTTTGCAAGGATGGGTTGCGGAATTATCCCAAAGACCGGAATCATCCAGAACTTTCTGGAACCAGCCACCTCTCGCCCTACCTTCACTTTGGCCACATCGGCCCTCTCACCATCGCGCACGCTGTGCAGGCGGCGCCCGCGCCGGCGGCTGCGAAGCAGGCATTTCTGGAGCAAGTCATTGTCCGACGCGAGCTCTCGGTGAACTTCGTTCGCTACAACTCGTACTATGATTCCTTCGAATGCCTCGAGCCGTGGGCGGATCGTTCGTTCGCGCAGCACTCGGGCGACCGCCGCCCCATCCTCTATCGTGAGGAGCAACTCGAGCAGGCTGAAACTCACGATCCTCTGTGGAACGCTGCTCAGAAACAAATGGTCCTGACGGGCTGGATGCACAACTACATGCGGATGTACTGGGCCAAGAAAATCCTGGAGTGGAGCCCGTCGGTTGCTACCGCTTACCAACGAGCGATTTGGCTCAATGACCGTTATGAACTGGACGGTCGCGACCCCAACGGCTACGCGGGCATTGCGTGGGCGATCGTAGGCAAGCACGATCGCCCTTGGTTCGAGCGTCCAGTGTTTGGACAAGTGCGATATATGTCGCTCGCCAGCACCGGAGGGAAGTTCGACTCAAAGAGTTACATTGCGCAAATCAGCAAGCTGGAGCGGGCACGTGTCTAGGGACTGGATCGCGCTCCTGATCTTCTTCGGGATTTGTTTCGCGGTGGGTGCGAGCGGATCGGTATTCACGGCAAGCTCGGTGAAAACATGGTATGCGGGTCTGCTCAAGCCCGCGGGCACTCCGCCGCCATGGGTCTTCGGTCCAGTCTGGTCAATCCTTTACCTGCTGATGGCGGCGGCTGCCTGGCTAGTATGGCGTCAGCGAATTCACGAAGGTGCATGGCTGGCATTGGCCATGTTTGTGGCGCAACTGATCCTCAATGGACTTTGGTCTCTTATTTTCTTCGGTCTGCGAAGGCCCGGAGCGGCCCTGGTCGAAATCATCGTCCTGTTGGCCGCCATCGCCATAACCGCCATGCGATTTGCGGAATTCTCACGCCTAGCATTTTGGCTGATGACACCCTACGGCGCCTGGGTCCTGTATGCTTCCTACCTGAACTTCGGAATCTGGCGCCTGAACAAAGGCACAGCATGAAGGTCCTGGTTACTGGTGCCTCCGGCTACATCGGCCGGCAACTGGCGGAAAAACTCTCGGCAGTGGGTCACGACGTCACCTGTATGGTCCGTAATGCCGCACGGGGCCCCCAACTTCACTGCCCGCAAATCAAGTTCGTCGAGGCGGATGCGTTGCAAGCCGAGACACTTCTAGCCGGCGCTAAACGGAATCGATGTAGCCTACTACCTCATTCACTCGATGTCCGGGCGAGTTGAAGGGTTTGAATTGCGGGACCGGCAGGCCGCCTACAACTTCGCCATGGCAGCGAAGCAGTGCGGGGTGCGGCGTGTGATCTACCTGGGTGGACTGGCGGCGACTGGAGCCTCAGTTTCAGCGCATCTCAAGAGCCGGCACGAAACGGGCGCGGTGTTGCGAAAATTTGGGCCGCCTCTGGTCGAACTGCGGGCCGGCATCATCGTTGGTAATGGCAGTACGTCTTTCGAAATCATCCGCTGCCTGACGGAACGGCTGCCGGTCATGATCTGCCCTCGTTGGGTAGTGACAAAAACTCAGCCGATAGCGGTTAGCGACATACTCGAATACCTCGAAGCTGCGCTTGACTTGCGCGAGGCGGTGGATGAGCCCATCGAGGTCGGCGGCTCGACGATCGAGACCTATCGCAGCATGATGCTTGCGTACGCGCGGCATCGTGGGCTCCGCCGATGGTTGATGCGCGTTCCGGTGCTGACCCCGCGGTTGTCTTCCTACTGGCTGGACTTTGTCACGCCGGTGCCGCCAGCCGTATCTCGCCCGCTCATCGAGGGTCTCCGAAGCGAATCCGTTTGCACCAATGCGCTGGCCGCCAGACTATTTCCTTCGATCCGTCCGATCTCGTATGCCGCCGCCGTCCAAAGAGCACTGGAGCGGCCCGCCCCTTTGATGCCGCTGCCGCGCATGGGCGGAGCGTTGCATCGGACATTTCGTGCCGAGGGGATCATCTGCGACGTAAGGGAGACGATCGTCCACGCCCCACCCGAACGCGTGTTTGAGTTGATCAAGAACGTCGGAGGGAAGAACGGGTGGTTCTACGCGAACTTTCTGTGGTCTGTACGCGGTTGGATCGATCGACTCATCGGCGGCGTAGGCATGAAACGTGGTCGGCCACGAGCGTCCGGTCTCGAAGCCGGCGATGTCCTCGACTTCTGGCAGGTCGAACGCGCCGACGCGGCGAGCGCTGTGCTGCTCCGGGCAGAAATGAAGGTGCCCGGCGAAGCATGGCTGCAATTCAACCTTACACCCCAACACCATGACCGCACGCTGCTGCGGTGCTGCGCATGGTTCCAGCCGCGCGGTTTGGCCGGAGAGATCTATTGGTGTGGGTTGTACCCAGTTCACGCGATAATCTTTTCCGGCATGCTTAGGGCGATCAGGAACCACGCGGAACAGAGCTCATAGGCAGGAGCGCATTCGAATGCATGGATATTCACCCTCGTAGACTTATAGATCCAGTTGGAGAGCACTTCAACACTTCGAAGACTGTAAGAGTAGAGAAAAAAGTCGAGATCGGCCTACACCCCCTTAATTAGTTCCTTGTATTCGAGGTTGTCAGAGTGAATGAGTTTCAACATTGTATCGCGAAAGAGGAAGGGGTTCTTGCGGTTGTTAAGCCGCCATGTCATTTCGTTGAGGTAGGCCGGAAGATGCTTTGCAGAGATTTGATGCCATGTTCCCATGCCGCGCTTAAGCAGCGAAAAGGCCGATTCCTCGGTGTTTGTGTGAATGTCGCCATCAACGTAGACACGAGCTCTGTGCGCGACCGTCTTGTGCTTGCTATTCGGCACTTCGGTCATAATCACGTCAACGTTGCCGCTCACATTCTCTTTGATGTATTTGGCCAGCGTCCCAGACTTCGCATCCTCAGCACGGAAGAATCGCAAGCCTCCACCACGCTGCCGAATGCCAATAACAACCTCCTTAGCTTCCTTGCCAGCGTAAACTCCCCAGCCGATTTTCTTTCCGCTTACGTAGGTTTCGTCTACTTCGACTGTTCCATCCAACTTCTCAAGGGGAATCACTTCCGCCATAGCGTGCCGGATGCGGTGGCACAGATACCATGCAGTACGGTAGTGGATTCGGAGCATTCGCTTGAGTTGACCTGCGCTTATGCCCTTGGTGGACTGGCAAATCAGGTAGACAGCAAGGAACCACTTTGTCAGAGCCAAGTGTGTGTCGTGGAAAATCGTGCCAGCCAATACGGAGAAGTGGTAACGGCATGACTCATTATCGCAATTGTACTGATCACGCTTTAAGATCGATGAAATGCGCTGACTACCGCACTTTGGGCAGCAAATCCTTTTGGGCCACCGTAGCCGCTCCAGATAGTTGCGGCACTGCTGGTCATCACCAAAACGCTCTACTAACTCACCGAGGTCAATTGCTTCTGTCATGAGGTCACCGATGTCGAGAAAAAAGTGGAAGAAGCACCCCATGGAAATGACGGACGATGAAGCCCTAACGCGTCTATTCCATCCCAAGATTGCGAAGGCGGTTCGTAAGCACTTAAAGGGCCAAACGAAACCAGAGAGGAAATCGATAAAGAAGCGCTAGCCATCTCTTAAAAATACTACAAGGTATACTTGCGTCAAGTGCATAATTTAGAAAAGTGAACGCCAAACAGAGCTCAGGAAATGAATCAGAAGCGAACCATCGCTGTGATAACGACTTCGCGGGCAGACTATAGTCATCTCTACTGGCCCCTGCGCGAACTGGCAGCCCATCCAAATGTTGACCTCAAACTAATTGTTATGGGTTCGCATCTGTCTCCAGAGTTTGGCCTGAGTGCTCGGGAGATACAGAAAGACGGCTTTGCGGTCGCTGCCTCTGTGGAAACTCTTCTCAGCTCGGATACCGATATCGGCATGGCAAAGAGTATCGGCCTAGGGGTACTTTCCCTCGCGGATCTGCTCGGACGCATGCGGCCGAACATTCTGCTTCTGATCGCTGACCGCTACGAAATACTTGCGCCAGCGAGTGTCGCGCTAGCCCTACGCATACCGATTGCTCACATTGAGGGTGGAGAAATCAGCGAGGGCGCAATTGACGACGCCGTCCGGAACGCTGTCACGAAAATGAGCCATGTTCACTTCACCTCAACCGAAAAAGCCCGCGCACGCATCATTTCTATGGGAGAGGAGCCCTGGCGAGTGCATCGCGCAGGTGCTCCATCGCTCGATCATCTAAGGCGCAGCAAATTGCGCACAAGGAACGAGCTGGAGATGGAGCTTAAGCTTGATCTCTCTAAACCCTCCATGGTCGTCGCTTACCACCCTGTAACCATCTCGCAAAACACAACGTATGAAGCCTCTTCTTTATTTGCGGCCCTGAGCGAAAGAAGTGAGCAAATTCTGTTTTGTTATCCCAACGCGGATGCCGGGAGTCGGTCCCTGATGGAGCAAACCCGCAGATTCTTGAATGCCGGGGCTCATGGACGCATATTTGTCAACCTGAATACGCTGGTGTACTGGAGTCTGCTGGCATGTGTGGACCTCATGGTGGGCAACTCAAGCAGCGGCATCATGGAGACTGCTTCGCTCGCATTGCCGACGGTGAATGTTGGCTTCCGGCAATATGGCAGGGAGCGCGCCAGGAACGTGCTCGATGCCGAAGCCCAGAAGCAGTCCATTCTGGAGAAAATAGAGGAGGCCAGAGGCAACCGATTCAAATCTTCTCTGGAAGGCATGACGAATCCCTATGGGGACGGGCATGCGGCCGAAAGGATTGTAGAGATATTGACTTCCGTGCCCCTAGACGCAGATCTGCTGCGGAAGCGGACAACGAGCCCTACTTGATCCCGATGAAGATTCCCCTCTCCGCGCCTGACATATCTTCGGCTGAAATAGAAGCCGCCCTGGAGGTTTTGCGCGGTAGACGTTTGAGCCTGGGCCCAAAGCTCGAAGAATTCGAGCAGGCCATTGCCATTTACACGGGTTCTCCCCACGCCATCGGCGTCAGCTCCGGAACTGCAGGCCTCCACCTTTGCATGCTCGCTTTCGGTATACAACCGGGGGACGACGTGCTTGTGCCGTCGTTCACCTTCGTCGCTGTCGCCAACGCGATTCGCTATGTAGGAGCAAATCCCGTCTTTGTCGACATTGATCCCGTAACTCTCAACATGCATCCAGAGCAGGCTGAAGCGGCGATCACGAACAAAACCAGAGCAATTGTTGCGGTTCACACCTTCGGATATCCGGCAGAAATGGACGCCCTTTCCATCATAGCGCGCCGTCATGGTTTGCTACTCATCGAAGATGCGTGCGAGGCAATCGGAGCTGAGTTCCATGGCCAGAAAGTTGGCGCATTGGGAGATGCTGGAGTTTTTGCTTTCTACCCCAACAAGCAAATCACCACTGGGGAAGGTGGAATGATTGTAACCCGCGATTCCGGAGTGGCGAGGAAGATCCGGGCGTTGCGAAATCAGGGACGCTATGAAACCGATGACTGGTTCCAGCACAGTGAACTCGGTTTCAACTACCGCCTTTCTGAAATGCAGTGCGCATTAGGTTGCGCACAAATGAAGCGAATCGAGAGCATGCTGACCGCACGCGAGACGGTCGCGCGCACCTACCATCAACTGCTCTGCAACTTTACAGATCTCGTCGTTCCTCCAGCCTCTGTCCCGCGGGGTCGGATCAGCTGGTTTGTGTACGTTGTTCGCCTCCATGAACGATTTTCCAGAGCGCGGCGGGATGCTGTGTTAAAGCATTTGGCTTCGGCTGAAATAGAGTGCGGACGCTATTTCGCCCCCATCCACATGCAGCCTAGTTACGGGGCATGGCGAAATTTATATTCTCTTCCGGTAACCGAATCCATATCAGCACGCACTCTCGCGCTACCATTCTTTAACAAGCTGAGGCAAACCGATGTGCAACATGTATGCGCAGTCTTAAGAGAGGCATGTAAGACTTAATGCCTCTTCCGTTCTCGGCGAGGCGTATTCGCCTTGGCAGGAGATCGCGCCTCAACAGGCTGTGCTGGCAGCGCCAGCGGAAGCCATCGCCAACATGCTCACCATATTCCGGCGCGCGAAGCGTGACTGCCTTCCCCTCGACATGCCCAAGAGCTTTCCAGGCGCTTTGCGTGCGCGCCGTTACTGCTTGTTCGTCCTCTTATTATTGGGCGCAGGTTTGGCTGTCTTCTTCTTCGTTTTGCCTTCCCGGCCGCCGATCAGAGTCAAAGCATCCGCTGCATTGAATGGGAATTGGCGGACCGAGGACTGGCCCGTCGTGCTCAAGGTGATATCCACGCGGCGATCGCTTGCGAGAACAATCGTCCGTATGTTTCTGAGAGCCCTTTGACGCTCTTCCGGGCTGAGCTCAGGATTATTCTCGACCGCGTCCTTCACTTCAGCTTCGCTCAGAGTATGTCGAGCGCCAAATGCCTTGGTTTCGATTTCGGCCTCGGAAACGCCCTGTTCGACCAGGAAACTCCTGACACGGTCGACACGACGCTCGGAGAGCTTCTGATTGTATTCAGCAGGGCCCCGCGGGTCGGCATAGCTTTCCAGGATCAAGTGCGCCTCCGGTCTGCTTCCGAGATACTTCTTGAAGTCGGCTGCGAGCGCAAAAAGAGTTTCCCGCTGACTGACAACTAGCCCCGCATTGGGATTGCTGATCGGCGGCATAGCCGTCGGGAAATAAATGCTGTGCAGGGCGAGGCGAGCTTCCATCACTTTGATGTCCGGACTTGGCACAGGTGGAGGCGGGTTCTCCACCACGACCTGGGTCGAAGATCGAACGTTCAGCCCACGCGAGTCGGTGCAGGTAGCGCCCACGGAGATTGTTCCCGGCGGCACTCCAGCGGTGCTAAGTGTGGCTGAACTGCCAGTGCCGGAAATGGCGCCGTCGATTGACGTCCAAGTAGAGACAGTCACCGGAACGCCATCAGGGCTGGTGCACTTGGCCGATAAATCAACGGTTTTGCCAGCCGGAACGCTCACCGGGCTGGCCAAAATAGACATGGTGGGTGGATTCTTCGGCGGCAGCGGCTTCACAGTGAAGTTAGCCGAGCAGCTTGCCTCGTTGTTCTTCTTCTCTTTGGCGTCGGTTACATGGGCGGTGACGGTGTAGATGCCCGGAGCGGCGTTTGTAGTCTCGATCTGGGCGGTCGCGTCTTTCCCGATGACCTTACCTCCTCCGTTGCTGGGGTTCCAAACATAGGTAAGCGTGTGCTTGGGACTGAAGTTGTTGACTATGACGGTTGCCGTGACGGGTTCACCCACTATAACTTCATTCGGTTGCACGGAACAGGCGGCACCACGGACGGTACCGGAGGGATGCACCCATTGATATCCACGATATCCAACAAACCGGTCCCACTTGGGATCAGAGTCGCTCTGCGCAAATGCACGACTAGAAATGAGCGATACGGCCAGACCTATCAACATGCCTATAACTACGCGGCGCTTATTTAAATTAGATCCGGCCGACATTTCGCCCTTCAAGATTTCTGCAGACCGCTTGGCTGCGTGCGTTGGCGGCGCTGAAAACGTAGGCATAGAGTTAGCAGTCCGACTTGTACTTCAGTCCGGAATCTCGAATGCGAGGGGTTGGCTCATGAGAGTGTTCGGTCGAACGGAGGCGCTATTTGGCAGGGCTGACGGGCTGGTCACCCCGACATAAAGCCCAGCAAACAAGTATGCCGATTGCGGCGATCCCGATTCCCTTAGCCAAAGGCGTGTTCAGCGTGGCCATAGTGGCGTCGACTCCCGCGGCCGGCCTAGTTGGCGCACCACACCGTTCCTCGCGTGTTACTTGCTCACCTTGATGTACCGTCACGTCCGAAGATCTGGTCTGTTTCGACAACCGGGTAGCTGCAGCTTGATAGTGGATCTTGTCATCATTCTGGTGCGCCGCCACCATCACTTTCCCATCAACATCGGTAACATCGTAACGATTCCAATCTTGCGTAAGAGGAATGACGGTGATGCAGTTCACGCGCACTTTCATTCCTCTGGAGGTATTCACTTGCAAGCCGCCATGCTCGAGGACGAGCTCGTCTCCCTCGAATTGCACAATGGTTTCAGGTTGGACCGTGACTGTGGACCCGTCAGCGTCGATTTTCGCCCAACTGCCCTTTTGGGTCTGCACTAGGTCATGCAGAAAAATCGCAGAGGAATTGGGCGCGGGATTCCCATTCAGCCAGACTCCTCCGTCGTTGTGAAGCATCGCCCGAGCGGAATCCTGGGCCGTCAGCGATGTCGGCAAAATGATGATCATCAGGCCGCAAACGAGCTTGCGCCATTCAAGCAAACAGACTCCTCCCTTTCCGTACAAACTGCTTACGCAAGAATAACTTGCGGAGTTGTGCGAGGCTATTGACTCGCGTGGTGACTGCAAAGATGGAGGTGCCCAAGATGGTGGAGGCTAGACGCAGTCCAAGATCGGGGGTACAAGCTAGGGCCCCAGGTCGCTTAACGGCGGGCGCAGCAGCATCAAGTAACTGCACTCGGGATCGCAGAATTCACAGCGCAGCTAAAGGCGTTCAGCCTACTTCGATGGACTCGCCGGCGTACTGCTCTGGATTAACACCCATGCTGTCGCACCGAGAATAACGCCCCCGCCAATTCCGATTGCCACGGGAGAGTCGAGGACCCCACCCCCTGCGGCAGGAGCGGCTGCAGGTGCAGCTGCTCCTTTCTTCTTCTTGTTGTTCTTATTGCTGTTCTGCGACTGTGAATCGTCTTGCGACTGTGATTCTTCTCGTGTGGTTTGCTGGCCTTGTGAGAGTGTGCTGGTACCCGTGTCGTCGCCTATGGTTAGGTCGCCTTTTCGAGCCGCGATCTGCACCCTGCCATCGACGTCTCTGACTTCAAATTCGGTCCAAACGCCTGAGGCCGGTGACACTGTGACGCCGCCAGCACGAGTCGCCAGCAATTTCGATGTCGATATGGTGACGCCTCCGTGCTCCAACTTGACAGCTCTGCCCTCATACTGAACCAGAGAGTCATTCAGAACCAAGACAGTTGACCCTGTAGCATTGATGTTGGCTACTGAGTCCGCACTAGTCTGAACCAAATCGCCGGAAAAAATAGCCGACGATCTAGTGATGGCGCTGCCATTAAGCAGTGCGGTTCCGTGGCTGTAGAGCATGGCAGCGGCTTGGTCCACAGCGAATAAGGCCGCCGGAAAAATCACGGCCATCATGCAGCTCAGGATCTTCAAGTGCAGAGCCCTCATCATCGTAAACACTCCCGCCCTTCGGAGATGACCCTGAGCCCAACGGAAACCGTCAGCGCTAGCACGCGACTGGCCATCCTTCGGAAAGCAGACATGCCCATCCCACGCTCCGTTATTAACTAATGTGGTGACTGTTAACGCATCCTATCCTCCAAAGTTCTTGGCCGTCAATGGCTTTTGTGCTCGGAAATCGGCCTCAGCGGTGGAAAACTTTTGGCAGCGTAGAGTGAAGTGGTCGGTAATCAGTAGCTAGTGAAACAGTTCGTGGACTTGATGGGACGTGGTTCTTAAGCGTCGGTTAACAGTGCCGGCAATGCAGGCTGAACTTTAGCGGATCTCGGTGGATCCGTAGGCTAGGAGTCTTCTCTCTCCAGAGAGTTTGCGGAACGGCGCTAAGTCCTGGGTGAGTTCGATTGTGCCCAGGTATTTTCCTTCGTCGTTACGCACCGCGAAGTAGCGGATGTGAACGAACTTGTTTTGAAAGTTGATCCAAAATTCGGCAACGCTCTGACGGCCTGAGCGAAAGTCGTCCAGGATCTTGTTGACCGTATCGGCGCTGCGCGGCGGGTGGCAGTGTTGAACCTTACGTCCAATAATCGCCTTGCTGCGCGCGAAAATACGATCCGGGCCTTCGCTGAAAAAGGCAACCCGATCATCAGCGTCCACGAAGGTGAGATCGAGCGGCAAGGTCGAAAGGACGGCTGTCAGTTGTTCGACGCTCACGTGGCCGGTGGGCATCATGATCGTCCCGTCTTTCGGCACGCTGGCGGTCGCGGCAGCGGCAGCCGCCGGAGGATGATATCCCTTCTGGGGTTCGACCAGGCACCAACCATATTGCGGCGACGCGGACCATATCTCAGCCCACTCGTTTTGGGTGAGCGTTTGCAATGACATTGGAAAGAGGATGTTTTCTTCTTTGGAAATCATCTCTTCCACTGCTGATAAGGCAGGCTGCGCGTGCTGGGCAAAAAGCTGTCTCACGTCGGTGATTGTCGAACCGCAGTCGTGCGCCGCCTGATTCATCTGCTTTAACAGGTTTCGCACTTCGTCATCTTTGGACCACATGACCTTGGATGGTCCAGTGATTCCGTGCCTTTCAAGGCAAGAAAACAGCGCATGCTCCTTGCGCTGATAGTGCTTGTCGAGGTCCATTAGATCGTTTGCCGACTGGCGCAAGCGAAAAACGATTTCCTTCGCCTCGCTAGCCGGGGCCAGGTCGGTAGTCTCAGCGAAGATCGCACGCGCGGCTGCGATCACCTGCTTGAGTGCAGCGTTTTCACGACGGAAGGTGTCGAGCGGATGTCCCGGCTCAATGCTCGGCGGCGGTGCCAGTTGGACCAGCACATCACGCGTGACCTGAGAGTGCAGATCGCACATTGAACGCACTTCTTCGACGGGCATTCCTTCGGCTATCAACTGCTGCTCCATGGCCATGATCTCGGTGGCATCCGTTTCGCCGACGATCTTTCGGAGCTGTTCTTTTACAAGTTCAGGAGCGGCTCCTGCATGCAAATGTTGGATGATTTCCTTGAGAACGGAAATCCGATGCGCCCGGTTATCAATCAATTCGCTCATGTCACTCTCCTCTTAATTGCAAGCGTACGCATGTGAGAGGAGCGAGGAGATGACTTTTGTCACGCTTTCTCACACGATTGAACGGGGCTGATGCTGGAAAGCAATGGTGCCTCTCGTTTCCAAGCTTTTCCGCGGATCACATCTACCAGTGACTGGGCGCACTGTCGCCGCTTTGGGGAGCTTTTATCCTATGATTGGCGTAAAAGGTCTTGCTATATGGCGGTTTCTGGATGGCAGTTAAGCCGATTCGAAAGAATCCTTCTTAGGGCGGCTCTTGTCCTCGCGGGATTGCTCGTTGCAGTTCGGATCGGGGCGGTGGTCATCCTTACATTCCTGCACCACAGTCGCTAGCCGATTCCATCCCCTTACAAGAAGTCCAGCCCGGATCGTCCCTCAGACCGCTACAATAATCCTGCTTTACCCAAGAAGGGCGCAAACACAAGACACGGCGTATTGTCGTAGCGTGGCGCGGGAGGTCTAGCATGTCTTTCCGGTCGGTTTTCGTGGCCGTGGTCATTGCCTTCGGTCTAATATTGGCCGCTTTCCTCATCAATCGCGCCCGGCCAAAGTCCGAAACCGAGCAGCCCAGCGCAGACTTGGTGCGTGCCACCGGAAAGTGTGCTGAATGTCACGCGCGGACTCAATATTCTGTAGTCCATGAATACGAAATGAGTATGCACGCCAGAAAAGGCGTGAATTGTCTTGATTGCCACCAGCCAGCTGCGGGTCAGGATAAGAAAGACCATCATGGATTCGTAATTTCCACGAAGTTGACCGCGGGAAATTGTAGAAGCTGCCACGAGAATATTTATCAGCAGTTCCTGCATAGTCGGCATGCCGCACCGGCATGGGCGGCCATTTACGGCGAGAAGGGTCTCACGCCCGAGCAGGTAAATTTTTCGGAAACGTATCAGCCCGGTGGCACTCGTCGGCCGCCCCATCCGTTTGCACAATTGGAGGGTGGATCGGCGATGACCAGTGGCTGCGAGCAGTGCCACAGTGTGGGCAGACCCAATGCCGACGGTACCATCGGAAATTGCACGGCCTGTCATACCCGGCACACGTCCTCAGTCCGCATTGCCCGGCTGCCCAGCACTTGCGCCCAGTGCCACATGGGCCCGGACCATTCGCAAATCGAAATTTACGAGGAATCCAAACACGGAGTCATGTTCCAGGCGCAAGAGCGGCTGCTCAATCTAGACGCGCCACCGAAAGCTTTGACCACGCGCGACATGTTTGTTCCCACTTGTGCCACCTGTCATATGAGCGGCCTCAATGGCACGGGCGTAACCCACGATCCGTCGGAACGTTTGTCGTATTACCTGGCAAACGCCATTACCGACAAACGACCGAACTATGCGGCTGCTCAGGCCAAGATGAAACAGATCTGCTCGCAGTGCCACACGCCGGCCCTGATCGATCGGGTTTACAGCCAGGCAGAACAAGTCGTCCAAAGCACGAATGAGCGCGTTCGCACAGCCCAGGATCTGGTAAATGGCTTGCGGAAAGACGGCGTCCTCACCGGGCCCCCATTCTCGAAGCCGATTGATTTTGTGTACTTCGATCTGTGGCATTATGACGGGCGAACCAGCAAGCATGGGGCTTTCATGGGCGGAGCTGATTTTGTGCAGTGGCACGGAAACTATCCCATGCTGCAGAAAACTGTCGAGCTTCAATCGATGGCTGCCGAGCTCAGGAGAGAGCATGGCAGAGGAAAATGACCGCTGGTGGCTTCGTCCGCAGCTTTGGATCGAAGGATTCGCGATCCTGAATATCGGGTTTCTTACTTTCGACATCTATCTTGCGCACTCGGTGAACCAGTTTCGCAACCATGCGGAATACATTCCGTTGGTCTTCTCGGCTTCTGCGCCCGTCTTTCTTCTTTTCGCTCTTGCCACGCGGTATCGATGGCCGGCCGTTTGGAAAGACCTTGGTTATCTAGTGGGATGGTCAGCCGTGCTGGTCGGGCTCACCGGAGTTGTTCTCCATTTGGAAAGTCACTTTTTTTATGAGCGCACCCTGCGCAGTCTCACTTATTCGGCGCCTTTCGCTGCGCCGCTTGCATACACCGGCTTGGGATTTCTGCTCATCATGAATCGCATGGTTGATCCCGAATCGATCGAATGGGCCCAATGGGTTCTACTACTCACCCTGGGCGGTTTCGTCGGAAACTTCGTTTTTAGCCTGGCCGATCACGCGGGAAACGGATTCTTTAATCCTTTAGAGTGGGTCCCAGTAGTGGCCAGCGCAATCGCAGTTGGATTTCTTGCGGTTCCGTTGATGATGCCAGTCTCCCGCAAATATATCGACCTGTGCGCCACGATCTTGTTGCTTGAAGCTGGGATCGGCTTGTGGGGTTTTGTGCTACACGCTGCGGGGAACCTGAGAGGCCCATCCGTTCATCCGTTCGATAACTTCATCTACGGCGCGCCTCCCATGGCACCCCTTTTATTCCCGAATCTAATGGTTCTCGGTGTGATTGCGCTCTGGCAGCTTCGTGCCCAGGAATCCAGGCCCGGGTACGCGACTCGTCGCTAATGGAGCATCCTCCTTACTGTGCTTCAGGCATGGGATGTGCTTGTTCGCTTGCGTTCGGCACGAGTTGGAGATAGACCTGCTTGGGTAGATTCGTATCCCAGTGGCCGGCGAACTTCGCGCAGGCAACCACTCCTAGAAACAAAACTGCGACTCCCACAGCCATACCCCACGCTGGAATTCCGCGGCGTCTTCGCACACCCAAAGGCACACTCATGATCAGAGTCTCTTTGGCTGGACAAACTGCTACACACTCCAAACATCCGGTGCATTCAGCCGATCGAATTTGCAGCAGTTTGTCGACCGGTAATGCTGAAGGACACGCCTTCGCGCACTTGGCGCAATCGATACACGGGCTTGCATTACGGGTGATCCTCATCGGACTGAGCAATGCGACCAGCCCGAGAAACCCTCCGTACGGGCAAAGATAACGGCACCAAAAGTTCTTCACGAAGATCGACGCAATGACCAGCCCTAAAACAATCCATGCTGCCGTTCCGCCAATGTAACGGAAGAAGTTAAGCATGCGCACGTCGACGATGAGCGCATAGGGGCTGTTGAGAAATTCGGCCATGGAAGCTGCCGACATGCCGATTACGGCATAGGCGAAGAAGCTCAAGCACAACGTACTTTCAACGAGCGCAATGGGATGTCAGCCCAACGTGGTAACTGAAAGCTTCGCCCAAAGATTGAGCGGCCAACTTTCCACAAATATTCCGAGACGGTACCCACCGGACACATCCAACTGCAAAACGCCTTGCGGAAAACGAAAGAAATAACCAGGAACGAGGCAAAGAGGAAGAAACCAGCCGGATGCACATCGAGAACTTTCCCGGTAACTAGAAAGTATTTCAACTGCATGAGGCCTTCAATGGGTAGCCAGCCTTCAACACCGGCGGGACGTAAGACTTCGAATGCTCGGCCCCCACTTTCCGCCCAGCGTACCCAAAGATAAAACTGCATGCCGATCCATACGTTTAAAGCCGCGAAAAGAATCTGCACGGCAAGGCGCAGCCGTTGTGAGTAATCGCGATCATCTCGCCGAACCAACTTCTTGCGCTCGGGCCTCTGGGTTCGGGTTCTCTCTTGGTGCTCATCTAACACGTCTGCATCTCCCAATCCCGAGCATATTAGGGCGGCAAACCATCAACAGTGACTTATGTCACAGCGCGCTGCATTTCTAGAGACCTCAGAAAGCAGCGCATGTTGGCCACGGCGCTCCGATACAATAGCCATCGTGCCAGAACCTATTCCCGCGGTTGGAAAGACGCTCTCCAAAGTCCAAATATTCTCCGGGCTGTCGGAAGGCGAGTTGAGCTTTTTGGCGCAACGCGCTGTGCCGCGCAGGTATTCAGTAGGGCAGAGCGTGTTTGGGGAAGGCGAGCCTTGCTCTGGACTCTATGTCGTCGAGTCCGGCCACGTGCGAATCTTCAAAAGTTCGGCCAATGGACGCGAACAAGTGCTCAGCATCGATGGCCCGGGCAGTTCCATTGCCGAACTTCCCGTGTTCGATGGTGGGAACTACCCCGCATCCGTAACCGCGATCGACGAAGCCACGCTACTCTTTATCAGCAAACAGGATTTTCAGGCATTGTGTCTCGCCCATCCTCAAGTGGCGCTGAAGGTCTTGCGGGTGGTCGGTTCTCGGTTGCGCCGACTGGTCGGCATCATCGAAGAACTGTCGTTCACCACGGTGCGTCACCGGCTAGCGGCGTTCTTGTTGCGTCTCGCCCAGAAAGAAGGCAAGCCTTCCGGCGCAGGCGTGGAGATCACATTGCCCGCCAGCAATCAGGAATTGGCGTCGCATATTGGCACGGTGCGCGAACTCGTTTCCCGCAACCTCTCGCGCCTGCAAGCCGAGGAGATACTGCAGATCGACGGGCGGAGGGTGACAATCTCAGACCTGAAAGCGTTGGAAGCCGAAACCGAGTCACCGGAATAGATCTGAGCATATAGGCATGACCTTCTTCTGTTTCCTCCGATACTGAATTTTCTGGCCCGACTCTGTCCCTTGTGACAAAAGTCATCGGCAGCAACCCCTAGGTCGGGTAACTTCAAAACATCAAGCGCGGCCTGCAGGCATAGAGCCGGGTCGGGAGGAGAATGCAATGAGCGTAACCGCCGAAAAAACCGTTCGAGAATTGGCGCTGGAGAATACATCTGCCACGAGAGTCTTTGAAAAACTCGGAATTGACTACTGCTGCGGCGGCAACAAGTCGCTGGAAGAATCCTGCCGAGCCTCGAATCTCCCGATCGATCAGGTGATTGATTCGTTGGAGATGGCTGAAGAAGCCGCCCACGCCACCCAGAAGGATCAGGACTGGCAGATTGAACCTCTCGCCGACTTGATCGCACATATCAAGAACACGCACCACAAATATACGTGCGAGGAAATGGCTCGCCTCGTCCCTCTCTTAGATAAAGTTGACTCCGTCCACGGGAAGAACCATCCTGAATTACGTCAGGTCCGAACCAGTTTTCAGGGCTTGGTTCAGGAGTTGACGACACACATGATGAAAGAAGAGCGCGTTCTATTTCCCTACATCGTGAGGATGGAGGAAGCTGTCGTCCAAAAAGAACCGATACTACCATCGCCTTTTGGTAGCGTACAAAACCCAGTCTCCATGATGGAACACGAACACGATTCTGCTGGAAACGCACTCCGTGCCATGCGCGAAGCTAGTTGTGGTTATACAGTTCCGGACGACGCGTGTATCAGCTACCAAACGCTGTACAAGGCACTCGCGGATTTTGAAGCTGATCTTCACCAGCACATTCACCTGGAAAATAACATTCTCTTTCCTCGGGCGATTGTGATGGAAGAGACGCACTAACCTTGCCGCGATGACAGTCTGTCTCGACGAGAAGGGAACGCGCATGCTGAACGGCTCGCGCGGCGATCCTTTCAGAACTGATGCTTTTGATCTGCGCAGTCCCTCTGTTTTTCCTCGATCGGCGGCGATTCTGAGGTTCCTAGATTCGGCATCTTTCGCAGATCCTATCTTTTCGCTCTGACGCGCGGCTTGACTATCCTATTGATCTGCGAGAAGCTATCGCCATTTGGGGTGCTGTCACCAGCTAGCCTGCAGCTTGGGGAGGCAGATGTGGGATTGCCAATCTCTTCACTTATTGTCGCAGCCGAACGGGGAGATAGGCCTGCCTAACGCGGTAAATCACCAATGGCCTGTCCGCATCAGCCAAACGATAGACGAGCTGGGCAAAAGTGGAACCTGCCCTCGCTGAGATCGTCGACTTGAATCTCTTTTGCGGCTTCTCGTTCGCGGAAATCGCCTTGCAGAACGTATCGGAACGTACGGTACAGGGGAACTGGGAGAAAGCGGGATTTATCTCCCTCGCAAACTTCGCATAGATCTGTCGCTCGAGGAATAGCAATGTTCACACTCAGCCCCGATCAGTGGCAGGCGCTAAGTCCATATCTGGATCAGGCGCTGGCTATGACCGACGATGAGCGTACGGCGTGGCTGGCATCACTCGGCGAGCAAGATCCCGCACTTGCTGTGCAGTTGCGAGAACTTCTCGACGAGCACCGGGCGCTGGCGGAGAAAGGCTTTCTGGAGAATGGCCGATTCGTGTCGCCAAACTCCACAGGACTCGCGGGCCAGACACTTGGTCCCTACACCCTGATTTCGCAGATTGGCCAAGGCGGGATGGGAAGCGTCTGGCTTGCCCGTCGTAGTGACGGCAGGTTCGAGCGGCAAGCTGCGGTGAAATTCGTAAGCCTGGCGCGTGCCGGGCCCGCCACTGAAGAACGATTCAAACGCGAAGGCAGCATCCTCGGCCGGCTCACTCATCCCCACATCGCCGAACTCCTCGATGCCGGCATTTCCTCCCATGGCCAGCCGTATCTGATCCTGGAATACGTTGATGGCAAGATGATCGATCAGTATTGCGACCGGCGCAAGCTCGATCTGGAGGCGCGCGTTCGCCTGTTCTTGGATGTGCTGGCCGCAGTGGCGCACGCCCATGCGAATCTGATTGTCCATCGCGACATCAAACCGCCGAACGTGCTGGTCACTACCGGCGGTGAAGTTAAGCTGCTGGACTTCGGGATTGCCAAGCTCCTGGAGGGTGAAGGCCAAACAGGTGCCGCAACCTTACTCACACGCGAAGGCGGTTCGGCTCTCACCCCCGAGTACGCTGCGCCGGAACAACTTACTAGGCAACCAGTCACGACCGCTACCGATGTTTACGCATTGGGCGTGTTGCTCTACGTACTGTTGTCCGGCCACCATCCTGCGGGCTCAAATCTGCACTCCCCCGCAGAACTGCTAAAGGCTGTGCTCGAGTTTGAGCCGCCGCGCGCCTCGGACGCAATTACAGCGAGACGACAAAGCTCATCGCCGAACAGCGGGGCGTCACCCCAGACAAACTCCGCCGCCAGCTTCGCGGAGACTTAGACACGATTATTGCTAAAGCTCTGAAGAAAGCCCCGGCGGAGCGCTACAGCTCCGTCACTGCTTTGGCGGATGACCTTCAACGCTATCTCAAGCACGAACCTATCAGCGCGCGGCCGGACACGATCGCATATCGTGCCCGGAAGTTTGTGCATCGGAACCGCGTGGTAGTTGCGCTGGCAATCGTGGCTTTGATTGCGATTGTTGCCGGTTCAGGCACCGCCATTTATCAGGCAAGAATTGCCGAGCGGCGTTTTCAGGACGTACGCAAACTGGCGCACGCATTTGTTTTCGATCTCCATGACGAAGTCGCCAAACTGGACGGGTCCACCAAAGCACGCGAAATGATGGTCCAGACCGGTCTTCAGTATCTGGACAACCTGGCGCGGAACGCGGGCGGCGATTTGGAGCTGCAAAAGGAAATCGCAGCGGGCTACATGAAGATCGGCGATGCCCAGGGCTACCCGACTCAACCCAACTTGGGCCGCATGGCGGATGCGATGGCGAGCTACCGCAAAGCTGGCGACATTTACGAGCGGATCGCCAGGAAGAACGGCGCCTATCTACCGGATTTAGCAGCCTTTTATCGCAGCTACGCCGGACTGTTCCGTTTCAGTAATCAGCCGCAACGGGCAAGGGAGTTATCCGAGACGGCAATTCAGACATTCGATCGCCTTCGCGCTCGCCAGCAGCTCAACCCAGAACAGGAGAATCTCTACACCAGAGCGTGGTGTAACGTGGGTGACATCGACGAAGATGTGGAAAACTTCCAGCAGGCCTGGACCGAGTTCGGGCGGTGCAGCGAACTGGCGCAGGCTCAGCTGAACCGAAAAAGAGATCAGCAGTCACTGAGTATGGTCGCGGAGTCGGCGGAGCGCGTTGGCACCGCCGCGCAGGAGCTCGGTCACCTTCGGGAAGCGCTTCAGGCATTCGACGAAGACGAAACCGCAGTACGGGAACTTCTCGCGGCAGAGCCTTTGAATCCGAAATTTCATCGGTCTCTAGCGCTGATGTACCAGTTCCGCGGTCGCGTTTACTTCAGTGACGCTTATCCAGACTATCGCGATCCGAAGCGCGCGCTCGAAAATATGAAGCTGTATCTGCAGACAGCCCAGCAGATGCTTGATCGCGATCCCAACAATACCGCGGCCCGGTTCAGCGTGGAGCTTGCGATGCTGAAAGTCTCGTACTGCCTGCAGAAATCTGATCCGACTGCCGCCATTAGCCTGGCTCGTGATTCGATCCGAATGCTCGATGAGATGATCGCTTCGAACAAGGGTGAGCGCAGAAGGGCTGTTTCCTATCGCGTTGAGGGACTGCGGACACTCGGGGAAGCTCAACTGAACGCGAGCCAACTGGCGGAAGCGCGCAGCTCTGCCGATTTAGCGCTCGCGGCCAGTCGCGAGCTTGCCCAAACCCCGGATGAGCGCAGTAACCTGGTGGAGGCCCTGATTCTGGCCGGCAAGACGAGCGCCGCCACTGGGGATCTGGCGCACGCCGAAAGCCTGCTGCGCGAGGCCCGCGACCTGGCGCAAGAAATCGCCCGCTCCCTGGAACTCACTAACTTGATTCCACTGGCCACCGCCGAAGAATCCCTCGCCACCTTTTATATTCATCGGCATCGCACGCAAGAAGCGCGCGCCTGCTACGAACGCCTAGTCAACCTCTGGCAGCAATTTCCCGAATCGAACGAGTACGTGGATGGTCAAAGGATCGCCAGCAAACAATTGCTGTCCTCCATCCGTTGACGCTCGGCGGGAAGTAATTTCATGATTCGAGGGCAACGTTTGCGAGTCCCGATGTAGGCATTAGCGTCGATCAGCGTAATGCTGGGTCGCTCTGCTGCTGCATGCTAGAATCGGTGTTGCCAACCTAAAAATCAGAGATTCCTGCCATAACAATGACCAAAAACTCTGCCGCAAATCGCACCGTTGATGCAACGAAAAACAAAATCAAGCAGCGCCAGGCGCGCGTCGGAATTATTGGGCTCGGCTATGTGGGACTGCCCTTAGCCCTGCTGTTTACCGAACAGAAATTTGCCGTGACCGGCTTCGATATCGACCAGCGCAAAGTCGACACTCTGGCGCAAGGCAAGTCTTACATCTATCGCATCACCGCGGAAGAGATTCAAAAGGCCAATACCCAAGGCTTTTCCGCCACCTCCGACTACGCCCATATCGAGGAGATGGACGCGATCATCATCTGTGTTCCCACCCCGCTTAATCAATATCATGAGCCGGACCTTAGCTTCATCACTGATACCACGCACGCGATCGCGCCGCACCTCCAGCCGGGCCAGTTGGTAGTTCTGGAGAGCACGACCTACCCCGGCACGACAGAAGAAGTGATGGTGCCCATCCTCGAAAAGGAAAATAAGCTCGGATTGAAGGCTGCGCGCGGCGATACCGACGCGCAAAAAGAATTCTTTGTGGCTTTTTCTCCCGAGCGCGAAGATCCCGGCAACACCACGGTGGCGCGCCGCGATATTCCCAAGGTAGTGGGAGGAGTAAATCCGCAGGCATCCGAGCTAGCCGGAGCTCTTTACGGGTCCATCTTCCATCGCACCGTTCCGGTCTCTTCACCGGCTGCGGCTGAGATGACCAAGTTGCTGGAAAATATCTATCGCTGCGTCAACATCGCGCTGGTCAATGAGCTGAAAATGCTTTGCCTGCGCATGGGCCTGGATATCTGGGAAGTCATCGAAGCCGCTTCTACCAAGCCTTTTGGCTTTCACCCTTTCTATCCCGGCCCCGGTTTGGGCGGACACTGCATTCCGGTCGATCCTTTTTACCTTTCCTGGAAAGCCAAGGAGTGGGATTTCCGCACCCGCTTCATCGAACTGGCGGGAGAGATCAACACCAACATGCCGTATCACGTGCTCGCCTCCATCGGCGGAGCGCTGAACCAGCATAAGAAATCGGTGAACGGAGCTCGCGTGCTCATCCTGGGCGTCGCTTATAAGAAGGACATCGATGATCTGCGCGAGTCTCCCGCTCTTACCATCATCGAACTGTTGCAAAAAGAAGGAGCCAAAGTTAGCTACCACGACCCCTATTTCCCTTTCATCGGCAAAGGACGCAAGTACGACTTGCAGATGAAGCGTTCGGAGATTGAAAAGTTGGGACAATACGACTGCGTCGTGATCGTTACCGACCACTCCGACTACGACTATCGCAAGATCGTTGCCGAAGCCCAGTTGGTGGTCGACACCCGCAACGCAACCAAGGGAATTAATAGCCCTAAGGTCGTGCATTGCTAAATTGGGAATAGAGTCCGATGACTGTGTTCCTTTGCGCTGGGTAAAACACTCGTTCAGGATGTAAAATTTTTCTCTAGGGCTGGCTGCTCGGAGTACCCTTTCGGATACCAGCTGGCAAAATGTTTTGCTTTGAGCTAGTTACACTTACAATCTCCCTACGAAAACGGCCTTTGCCGTGCACGTTTTTGGGCGATGGGGTAGTAGACTTGGGGTCTGGGTTCTAGCTTCCCCGAGCTAGTGATTCTTCGCAAGAAGAAACTTTCCAGCCCGAAAGGGTGTTCCAAATATTAGTCGGGTAGGCGCGGTCATGGGAAACTCTGCATCGCAAGGGACTCTCTTCTCTTTGCTCCCCAAGACGAGAACTCCTTGGACGGAATTCGTTTTCAGCACCGGAACGCAGGCCTGTCTCATCGCGTTTTTACTCTGGTTGCGATTGCTGCATCCGGCACTTCTCGCCGCCCCGGAACATACTTTTCGTTCGGTTCAGTTGGTCAGCACTCCGGTCCCGGTAAATCATCAACCTCAGCCTTTGCGGCAGTTGCCAAAGCCCGTCTTGGTAGTGAATCTTGATCCACCGGCCAATGCCCTGCGCCTCCCTGCTCCACAGCCAAAACGACTGAAGGTGGAAGACGCTCCCGCTCCAACGGTCAACATCGCTGCCAAGAAATCTGAACCACTTCCGGTGAACCCGGCGCCGGTGATTCCTAAAGTTGTGGCCATGAACACATTCTCCACCGGCAGCTCCGCCACGCCCACGATCGCTCGCGCTCCATCGCAAGTACAAACGGGAGGCTTCGGCGATCCCAATGGAATCCCCGCCCGGGACAATCCGGGAAAGCCCGTCAACATCGCCGCGATGGGATCGTTCGATCTGCCTTCCGGTGGAGGGTATGGCAACGGTACCGGCGGCACTAAGGGAACGCCCGGAGTTGTGGCAAGCGCGGGGTTCGGCGGCGACACCGCCATCGGCGATAGCCGCGCGCACAATTCGACGCATAGTGCGGTCCAACAAAGTGGCTTTGGCGACGCCGATGTTCCCGCGCCCCCAACAGTTCACTCTCATTCATCAGAAACCGCCTCTGGTTCGGCGGTGCCTGCAGAAATCATTTCCAAGCCCACCCCGGTCTATACTCAAGAGGCTCGCAAACTGCGGATTGAAGGCGAGGTTCTCCTGGAGGTAGTTCTGGAGGCATCGGGTAATTTGCGGGTAAAGCGCGTTGTGCGCGGGCTGGGCCACGGCCTCGACGATAACGCCGTGAAGGCAGCAGAACAGATTCGTTTTAGACCGGCGACCAGAAACGGACAACCAGCCGATTCCACCGTGGTCTTGCATATTATTTTTCAACTGGCATAACTTGTTCCCCTCGAAGGTTCTTATGCGTATTTTCCGGGTAGGTTTGCTTGCATTGGGTTTGATGTTGGTGTCTTCTCTCCCGGCACTTTCTCAGGACTCCGCGTCTTCATCTTCAGTCAACGCCAGCGATGCCGCCGGACAGAATGGAGCAACCTCCTCTGCACCGGCACCCACGTCTTTCAACGACGTGATGGAGCGCGTGATCCAGAAGGAGCATCTCTTCCTGGCACAAATGCGCCACATGCGCCCCATGGTCGAGACCTATCTGCAGAATCTCAAGCCCGAAAGCGACGGAAACGTCACACCCTACAAAGACGAATATTTTCTTGGGCGTCTCGACATGAGCGATGGCCCTGAAGACACTTCGTTTATAGGCCAGCCGGGGTTTGGACACCGCATGATGAATCGCCTCACCGGCCTCTACGCGATGCATTTCCTTCCTCTTGGTTTCGCCCAGATGGTGGTGCTCGATACCGATTTCCAGCGGAAGTATTACAACTTCACTTTTGTGCGCCGCGAATTTCTGGGAGAAGTACGCTGCCTCGTGATCGATGTTCAGCCCCATGAAAATGCGCCTCCCGGACGGTTCATGGGACGCATCTGGGTCGAGGATCAGGACTACAACATTGTTCGTTTCAACGGCACTTACTACCCGCACCCCAAGAGCAGCTATTACCTGCACTTCGATAGTTGGCGCCTGAATATGCGCGCAGGCGCGTGGTTGCCTGCTTATATCTACAGCGAAGAATCTGATATGAAGACGTCTTTTGGCAAGCCCTTGCGTTTCCGGGCGCAGACTCGCCTTTGGGGGTACGACTTAAAGGGTCTGAATAAGAATGAAGAATTCACTCAAATTCTGGTGGACTCTCCCCAGTCGGTAAAGGATCAGAGCGATGCTTCTGCAGATGCCAATCCGGTGCTCGCCGAGCGAATGTGGGAGCGCCAGGCGGAAGACAACGCCACCGAGCGCCTCCAGAAGATCGGCTTGCTGGCTCCGCCCGGTGACGTAGATAAAATCCTGCTGACCGTGGTTAACAATCTCTTGCTGACCAATAATATTGACCTGCAGTCCGACGTTCGTTGCCGCGTTCTGCTCACTTCTCCTTTGGAATCGTTCACCATCGGGCACACGATTGTTGTGAGCCGCGGTCTGCTCGATGTGCTTCCGGACGAGGCGTCTTTGGCAATGGTGTTGGCCCACGAAGTCAGTCACATTATTCTGGGACACAATCTGGATACCAAGCTGGCATTCAACGACCGCATGTTTTTCCCCGACGAAGATTCATTTCAACGTCTGGATTTCAAACGAAGTACCAAGGACGAGGAAGCTGCGGATGCGAAAGCTTTAGAGTTGCTGAAGAATTCTCCTTACAAAGACAAGTTGGGCAGTGCGGGACTTTTTCTGAAGGCGTTGCAGCAAAGCGCGCCGGATTTGCCGAACCTCATTCGCCCGCACCTGGGCAACAGTCTGGCTAGCGACAAGAACGTCCGCATGTCGGTCCTGTTGGCTTCCGCCCCCGAGTTGGATCCGCAACGCACCGATCAGATTGCGGCGCTTCCTCTTGGTGGACGCATCAAGCTGGATCCCTGGTCCGATCAAGTGGAACTGGCAAAAGCAAAACCGGTAGCACTGGCCTCGGCTCGTGAGAAGATGCCGTTCGAGATCACGCCATTCTTCCCGTACCTGACGAGATTGTCGACCCCGGCGAACGAGAAGGTTGCAGTGACCGCGCCAGCGTCAAAGTGACGGTATCGGCGCGAAAACGCAGGGTTTGAAGATCGGCCAAAAACCGAACGACGCGCCGGTGGGCGCGTCGTGCGAGAAGAGATCGAGCAACTGCTCAAGCGATTATTGGATGGCGCTGCCAACCTGCGAGAATACATTGTTGGCGTTCGAGCCGATGAGCCGAATTGTGCCGACCACGATCACTAGAATTACCGCCAGCATCACGGCGTATTCCGCGATATCCTGGCCACTCTCATCTTTGTAAAGATTATTCCAAGCGTTTTGTAGAATTATTGCCACGGGCTCCGTCTCCTTAAAAATCCTGCCTATCAATCTCTCTTCCCGACTGGGGGAAAGTTGATCTTGCTTGAAACCTATGCGACCGGATCAGTTGTTGTCCCGAGGCTGGTCTTGGTTAAATGATAGGTTCGGCGGCATTGTGCGCCAATGGCCCATAAGTGCTATCGGCCATGGGCCGGTTGGAAGCCCTTCGACGTCCTTCTAACTCCTTCTTAGACAATGCTTTTCAGTGGTAGTGACTGATTTACGGCGAACAGGGCCAGCTCCAGACGGGTCGACACGCCCAGTTTGTCGAAAATGTTGCTCAGATGGTGTTTCACCGTGTCTTCGCTGATTTTGAAGTATTCTGCGATCTCCTTGTTGGAGTAGCCGGCGACTACCGCCGATACGATCTCCAGTTCGCGTGGCGTGAGCCCAAATTTCTTCTGCCGTGCCTCGTCGCTGGACGACTGAACCAGGGTCCGCAAATATTGCACCAGGTTGGAAACACTCTCCCGCCCCACCCAGTACTCGCCTGACATCACCGTTTGGATCGCCTTCAGCAGCAGTTGCGTGGCGGAGTCTTTCAGCACTACTCCCCGGGCCCCTAACTGCAAAGCCTCAACGATCTGACTTTTTTCCGCGGCTGCCGTCAACAGAATCACCCGAACCGGAGTTGAATTCGCTCCGCTCCCTAAATCTCGCAAGGCTTCGAGACCCGGATGCTTCGGCATGGCGAGATCCAGCAACAGGATGTCAGGTTTCAATTGCCGCACCATCTTCACCGCTTCTGCTCCGTCCGAGGCCTCACCGATCACCTTCAGATTCGGTTCTGCTTCCAGCAGGCGGCGCAGGCCATCGCGGAATATCGGATGGTCGTCGGCAATCACAATTCGAATAGGCTGTGGTTTCTTAAAGTTCATCGGAAACTTCCCCACCCTTCGGAAACTTAATTTCCAGGCGTGTCCCCGCGCCGGGATTTGATTCTACAGTGAGTGTGGCTCCAATTAAACGTGTGCGCTCTTTAATAATCGCCGGTCCTTTGCCCATCTGCTCTAACTCCTCCAGGGAAAACTGCCCAGAGAAGGCGAACCCTTTACCATCATCCTCCATCGTCAGGGTCCAATGGGTGGGATTGGAACTCAGCCGCACCAGAGCATGACGAGCTCCGCTGTGCTTGCGTATATTGACCAGGCCCTCCTGCACGATCCGCAGCAACTCCCGGCAAATCTTATCCGGCATCTCCAGCTTGGCAATATCCGTCACAAAGCGGGCGGAAATTCCTGTCTCTCTTTCAAACCGTTCCACCGTGTCGGTCAGTACGCTCAGGAGTCTTCGCGAATCCACATCGATGGACTTCATCTGCTGCATCAGTTCGCGCAGCTTTAAGACCTCCTCCCGCAGCAAGCCCTGAATCCGGCCCAATTCGCCACTCACCACTTCTGGAGTGGTGTCCGCCTGCCGTTTGAGAACATCCACCTGCATCTCTACCGCGATCAGCGACTGCACCGCTCCGTCGTGTAATTCCCGGGCGAAGCGGGCGCGCTCTGCCGCCCCCGCACGGCGGCGTAAGCGGTGCAGCAGATAAACGTTGTAAACCGCTGGTCCCACTTGACGCAGCAGATCCAGCAGAAAACGCAGCTCTTCTTGTGTGTCTCCCCGCCACGAAGGCTCAAACACAAAAACTCGTCCGCGCCATTCGGTCCCAAAGACGTAGGAAATCGTAATCAGAGAGCGAAGGGGTTGCCGCTCCTTCAACTGGCCCAGCGACTCAGTTTTCGTCGTCGGTAATTGGTTGCCATCGCCATCCAACGCAATCACCGACCAGCGTTGGTGTTCATTGGCCGCATAACAGACCTCTCCGGGAAAATCCTCCATATAGATTTTGGCGTCTCGCGGACGCGAGTCCAACCATTTGAAATCGGACAGTTCCCCGTTGACATTGCGCAACTCGGCCAGAAACCTTCTCTGACTGTGAATTTCCTGCGCCGCCATCACCAGTCTGGCCGCGCCATACATGCTCACGATCTCACGGCTGATCTGCTGCAGCGTTCCTGTCAGCCCTGCGTCCACCCGCACCTTGGCCAGCATGCGCGTGATGGCGGCCTTTTCCGCTCGCAGGTGCTTCTGCTGGTCCGCCAGGTAGCCCAGCAACAATCCCATCACCAGCAAGTAAACCGACAGCATGAATAGCCGCTTAGGCTCGAACTCGGTCGTATTGATTTGCAATCCGGAGAGGATGTGCCAGGGCAAACTGCCCCCACGCTCCGCCCAAACATGCAGCAGCACAAAGCTCTCCCCCCACAGCAAAACTACTTCCGCCGCCGCCGTGCTCAGCGTCTCCCACAAACCCCACCGGTAGGCCGCCGCTGTCAACACGAATACGAAAAACAGAAAGAAGGGGCTTCTCGGACCCTCCGCAAATACCGAAATAAAGGCCGGCCACACCACGTCGGCCGCGTGGACCATGAAACGAAACGATGGCGTCGAGACCTTGCGCCGGCGCAGCAACATCAAGATCAGGATTCCATTTGCCAGATAGAAGACGAAAAGACCATAGGCCGCTCTGGAGTGACCCAGTTGCGTCGGATCCATGCGAATCGCCACCAGAGCCGAAACCGCCAGGAATACCCGCGCCGTGGCCAGCCAACGCTCCGTCCGGCGAACCTCGCTGGGGTCCGCCGCGGCCTCTTGTCGACCAAAAAAACGGTGGTTTGCGTCAGCTGGCAATCGGGTTACTTTCCGCAGAAGGCGAAGCCTGTCGGGTTCATGGAATTGTTTCGCATATTATTGATAAGAAAGATCACGGGCAAGCAAAACTTTACGCGGGCCCTCGCTTTTATACCTTAGCGCCCATTCCGCGACCCATCCCTGCCACCCCGTGGATTACTTCAGTAACCAAAGCTCCCTCGAATCCCAGTCTAGAATGGCAGCAGGATCCTCGTCCTTGCGCGCCTATTCCAAGCTTTGGACCGCGTTCGTCGCTGCCTGCCTGGCGACTCTGGTTCTGTCTGCGCTTATGCTGCATCGGTCGTTTCGTCTCACCGCTATCAGCGATCTGATTCAGTGTTTCCTGCTGCTTTCCGGGACTCTGGCCCTTATCCCAAACGCGGTGCGCTCGCGAGGACGGCTCCGCATGTTCTGGGCGCTGTTGGCCACCGGCGTGGCTCTCTGGTTTTCTTACCAGATGGTGTGGACCTACTACGAAGTCTGGCTTCGTCAGGATGTACCCGACCTGTGCGCCGCTGACATCATCCTCTTTCTCCACATCGTCCCGATGATGGCGGCTCTGGCGCTGCGCCCGCACGCCCCGCAAGGCGAATATTCCACCCGTCTGCGCCGGCTCGATTTTGCACTGATGATGTTTTGGTGGATGTATCTTTATGTCTTTGTGGTCATGGCTTGGCAATACGTCGTCGCCAATATTGACGCCTACGATAGTAACCTTAATATGTTGTATTTGATCGAAAAACTTGCATTCCTCAGCGCCCTGTTCGTGGCCTGGTCGAACAGCAAGGGCCGCTGGAAGATTCTGTACGCCAACCTGTTCGGTGCAAGTCTGACCTACGCCACCAGTTCTTACATTGCGAATTGGGCTCTGGGTAGCAATCTCTACTACAGCGGAAGCGGCTACGATATTCCGCTGGCCGCCTCCATGACCTGGATCACGGTGATTGCCCTGTGGATACGCGAGGATGAGCCTCAGCCAGCCCTCCGCCCCAGCCCTACATCGCATGGCGTCTGGCTTGCCAGGGTGGGCATGATTGCGGTCTTCTCCCTTCCTCTATTTGCTGCCGGGGCCTTGCTGGAGCCTGGGGTACCTTCGCGCATCCGTTCCTTCCGCCTGGTCCTCACCCTTGGCGCTGCACTTTTCATGGGCATTATCGTTTTCGTGCGCCAGCGCCTGCTCGATCGCGAACTCCTCCGTCTTCTCGCGCAATCGCGCGAATCCTTCGCCAATCTCAAGCGCCTGCAAGCCCAGATCACAGAATCTGAAAAATTGGCTTCCATCGGCCAATTGGTGGGTGGTGCGGCCCACGAACTCAACAACCCCATCGCCGCGATGCTGGGTTATTCCGACATGCTTTCGAGCAGCTCTCTCAATCCGGACCAGCAGGAAATGGCCGCAAGAATCGGACAGCATATTCGCCGCACCCGTTCGCTGGTGGCGAGCCTGCTCAGTTTTGCCAAACAAGGCCCAGCCACCATGGCCCCGGTCGATCTCAGGACAGTGCTGCGGACCGCCGTCAAACTCTCTGAGCCCGTGGCCCAAGCTCTCAAAATTGAGGTACTCACGGAGTTGCCGTCCGAATTGCCAGCCGTGATGGCCGATTCCAACCAGTTGCTGCAAGTCTGCGTGCAAGTGCTCGGTAACGCCCTGCATGCCGTAGATCAGTACGGTCACCGCACACTGACTGTGGCTGCGAAACAGGAAAGGGACGTCGCCATCATCAGCATCTTCGACACATGGATGGCCGCCAACCTTAATACAGCACTTAATCATTCCGTGAAGAGCGGGTCTTCCGCTTCCGGCTTGACCCACCCTCTGTCGGACATGGGGTTGAGTGCATGCCAGGGCATCCTGAATCAGCATCGTGGAAAGATTTCTTGGCAGAACAGTCCGGAAGCGGGGATTACGATGCGCCTCGAATTGCCCATCACTTCTGCGGGCCCTGAGAAATCACCTGCAGCGGCTGGGATGTGGCAACCTCAACCGTCCGCTTAAGCTGGCCGCAAGCCGCGTAAATATCCCGTCCCCGCGGCCGCCTCACAAACGCTGGAATTCCCGTTCCCCGCAGAATCTGCTGAAACCTTGCCACTCGCTCTTCGCGGGGAGTTGTGAAATCAATTCCCGGGCCCGGATTCAAAGCAATCAGATTCACTTTGCAGCGCAGGCCGCGCAGCAACTCTGCAACTTCCTTAGCATTCTCCGGCTCGTCGTTCACTCCGCCCAGCAATACATACTCGAACGTGATCCACTCCCGCGTGCGCAAGCGGAAAATCTCTGGCCGCCGCCAGCAACATCTCCAAATTCCATTTCTTGTTCAGAGGCATCAGCCGGGTGCGCAGCTTGTCGTTCGATGCATTCAACGAAATCGCCAGCTTCGGACCGGATCTTCTCTTCGCCAAAGTCGCGAATTCGCGGCACAATCCCCGCCGTCGAAACCGTCATCCGCCGTTCCGCAATTCCCACGCACTCCACCAGCAATCGCGACGCCTTCATGAAATTGTCGTAGTTCAAGAAAGGCTCGCCCATGCCCATGAAAACTAGGTTGATGCGATCTTCCGGCGGCGAGACTTTCTGATCTTTCAGCACCGCACAAACCTGTCCCACAATTTCGCCAGCCGTCAGATTTCGTTTCACGCCCAGCAACGCGGTGAGGCAGAACTGGCAGTCCACGGCGCAACCCACCTGGCTGGAGATGCAGATGGTCGAGCGCCCGGAAGGAACGCGGTTCCTATTTTGACTGATGTGATTCCTGGTACCGCGATCCCTGGCAGCTTCACTTGGATAATTGCGATTTTGGGTGGCGGAGCGCTTTAGCGCTGCGGAGGGATCATCCTCTTGAGGAAGGGCTTCAGCCCCGGAGGTACTTGGAGCGCAACCCTCAATCTCCTCCCCGCTTCGCTGCCATCTCCCGCTTCCCCACCGTCGCCCTCGGGCATCCAAACGGTCTCCACGCTCTGACCGTCCGCGAAGCCGATCAGATAGCGCACGGTGCCATCCTGCGACACGAATTTATTTTCGATCCGCGCCGCCCCCACCGTGACTCCGCTTTGCTCGAGCCATTCGCGAAACTCGGACGGCAGTGTGGAAATCTCGGCCAGAGACTCCACGCGCTGCCGATACACCGCATCCATGATCTGCTTGGCGCGATAGCTTGGCTGGCCGGCTTCGCTCACCAGAGCAAGGAGTTCCTCATGGTTCATACCGAGCAGCGATGTTGTCGACAACATAGAGCTAGCCTTTATCTGCAGATTCGCTTTTCAACTCGGGAATATAGATGCAACCTGCTGATTCTAAATGACTAACTATCTTATTCTCCCACACCCCACCCAACCCCGCCAGATGTGTAAGAATAGTAGAGCACCTTCTGGGGAAGTTCCACTCGTACTGTCATGGTAAAAGAAGTTCGCAATATTCGCCGTCAAGTATTACCTCACGGCCTCACCGTTATTACCGAGCAGATGGAGCACATCCGCTCGGCCTCGATTGGCATTTGGCTCGAAACCGGCTCGCGCGACGAGACGCCGCAATCGAACGGCATCTCCCACTTCATCGAGCACATGGTCTTTAAAGGGACCAGGCACCGCACCGCCGAGGAGATCGCCCGCCAAGTCGATTCCATCGGCGGCAACATGGACGCCTTCACCTCGAAGGAATGCATCTGCTTCAACGTCAAGGTGCTTGACGAACACGTTCCGGTCGCGCTTGATATTCTCACCGATCTTGTCCTGTACCCCACATTCACTGCCGAGGACATCGCCCGCGAACGCGGCGTGATCCTCGAAGAGATCAAAATGGATGAGGACAATCCCGACTACCTCGTCCACGAAATCTTCACCCAGAATTTCTGGAAGGACCATCCGCTCGGCAAGCCGATCCTCGGGACCAAAGAGACGGTGAAGAAATTCGAGCGCACGGCCGTACTCGAAACCTATACTCACCGCTTTGCCCCCGGCAATATTATCGTAGCGGCCGCCGGACATCTTGACCACGACCAGTTCGTCGATCTGGTAGTCAAGCATTTCGAACATCTCAAGCCTGCGCAGAATGGGTTCCACTCGGCGACGCCGAAGATTGTTCCCCGCATCGTGCTGCGCAACAAAAAAGCGCTGGAGCAGGTGCAACTGTGCATCGGCGTACCCGCGCATCCCATTGCCCACGAAAAGCGCCACGCCGGCTACATTCTCAACACCCTGCTCGGCGGAGGCATGAGCTCACGCCTGTTCCAGAACATTCGCGAGCGCCAGGGCCTGGCTTACTCCATCTATAGCGACCTCAACCCCTACCGCGATACCGGATGCCTGGCCGTCTACGCCGGCACATCATTGGCTTCGGCAGCGAAGGTCGTGAAGTCGGTGGTCAACGAATTCCGCGATCTGAAGAATAAGCCTGTACCGGAAGAAGAATTGCGCCGCTCGAAAGATCAGCTGAAGGGAAGCTTGATGCTCTCCCTCGAATCGAGCACCGCCCGCATGTCGAACTTGGCTCGGCAGGAGATGTATTTCGATCGCTTCCAGGATCTCGACGAACTCATCGAAAAGATCGAGGCCGTCACCGTGGAAGACCTGCAAAGTCTGGCGCAGGAGTTTTTCAAGACCGAAGCCATCGCCGTAACCGCCCTCGGGAACCTAAACGGACTGAAACTCTCCCGCGACCAGCTCGCCTGCTAGAGCGAATCACTAATCTGCACGGCTTTGAAATATCTTTCGAAGCGGTCTTTGAGGCCGTGAAAGGGATCGGCGCAAGCCCCGCCGTGGAAGTGTCGGCGTTCTTCGCCGACGTAAAGCCCGCACGTGCCGGCGCTTCAGCCCCTGTGCTCACGTCTTCAGTCGCAGTCAGACTCTGCGTTTTCCCGTGTAACTTTCCCGTCTTCACCGCACATCCCATCTTCCGCCTGCAGGTGCATACCTGCCGGACGATCGAACTCGATAATCACCTCAAGGAGAAAGTTATGAAGAAGTTCTTCGGCAGTTTCGCACTCGCGTGTATTTTGGCAGCTTCCATGTCCGCCCTCGCCCAGGATTCCATGAAGCAGGATTCGATGAGCCAGGACAGCTCCAAGCAAGACAGCATGAAAAAAGACGACTCGAAAAACGATTCGATGAAGAAGGACGACAGCAAGAAGACCAAGAAGGCGAAGACCACGAAGAAAGACACGATGAAGAAGGACGACAATATGAAGCACGACGACAACATGAAAAACGATCAGATGAAGCAGAACTAGTCGTCCGGGATGCAGGCGCGGGCCCTCAGGTCCGCGCCATTTATTTTTTAGTGTGCCGCCGTACTGAGAACCTCCTGCCCTTCATCCGCCTCGTTGTCCTCATCCGCCCCTGGCTGCTTCGTTAACCCCGTCTTCAGATATTGCCGTAAACACCGTGAGCATGGCACATATCCATCCTGCATCGCTTGCTTGGCGGTAATGGTTCGCTCCGTAGCTTTGTCATGGATAAATGGACATCCCGCCACATGAAAAACTTTCGATCCATCCGAAATCACGACCAGCATATCCGGAGGAATATTGTTCGCCGGCACCGCCAGGATCGATTTCGCCGGATTCTTGAACGTAAGCTGATCCACCAACGCCAGTGATCCCGTAAACAAAGCAATCGCCGCCACTGGAATCAGCCACGCCGCCAAACTTGACCATCCTCTTCCCGTGGCCGCGCTCTTCGCCAGCCGCTTCTCCATTCGACGGCTGAAGCCCGCCGGCACCTCCAGCATGCGCTCATCGCCATATAGCTGGACAACATTCCTCGTCCCCGCCAAAATTGATGCGCAGCGCTTGCACGCCTGGAAATGCTCATCCATCGAAGCCCGCAGCGCTGTACCCACATCTCCATCCACGTAATTCGAGATCTCGCGCCACACCTCTTCGCAGTTCAACATTTTCGGGTTCACTACCATGGCTTGGTCCCCTTCTCGAATGGCAGCCGGCTGAACCAGCCCTGCTCCCATCCGGCGGCCAGCAGATCGCGCAACATCAGCCGCGCCCGCAACAGCCGCGTCTTCACCGAAGCAACCGTGATGCCCAGCGCCTCCGCCGTCTCCTGGATGTTCAGGTGCTCCATATCGCGCAGCACGAAAACTTCACGATACTTCCGGTCGAGCGTGCTCAGCGCCTCGGCCAGCCTCTGCCGCACTTCTTTGCGCTCCAGTGCTTCCGATGGAATCTCCCGCCAGTCGGCAAAATCCCGGGGCGCATAATCGCCTTCTTCTTCCCGACGGTCATCGATGCCTTCCATCTGCACTGTTCGCTCCCTTCGCCGGCGCATCAGAGCCTCATTCACTGTGATCTGGATCAGCCACGTGCTGAAGCGAGCCTCGGCGCGAAATTGCCCGATATTCGCAAACGCCTTCAGCATCGCCTCCTGCGCCGCGTCTTCCGCATCTTGCTCGTTGCGAAGAATCGCCAGAGCCGCCGCGTACACTCGCCGCTCGTAAGGCCGGACCAACTCATAGAACAATTCATGCTGCCCGCGCTGCACGCTTAAGATAAGATCCCGCTCGCGCGCGCCCGGCTGTCCGGGATTGGTCAAAACCATCTGTGGCTCGGACATCTTCTTGCAATCCTCGCGTGCTCTCGCGTAAGTCGCTCAGGAGCTAAAGCCTGATTTTTAAGACGACCCAAGCCGCAGCTCTGAGAGCCCTGCACCACCCAAAAGCGTCAACGTCGGGAGTCAGTACTCCGGATCTCTCTTCCACCCGGTCAGCATCGATAGAAAATTATTCCAGCCGTGCAGGATCACCATTACGAGATGCCCGAGCACAAAAAACAAAATCGCCCACATCAGCGCAAAGTGCCAGATGCGGGCATAGTGAAAGCCTCCCATCATCCAGCCCAGCCAGGAGAACTGGATCGGCTTCCACACCACGAACCCGGTCAGCACCGAAAGAACTCCCAGCACGATCACGGTTGTGTAGGCATGTTTCTGCAGCGGGTTGTAGGCCTCGCGCACTGGCGGCTTCGGGCCGAAAAAAAAGTAGTGCTTCACCATCGGCCAAACACCGGGAATGTCACGAGGCACGAATAACACCTGGCGATAGTTGCCGCTGAACAACTGGTAACCCAAATACAAGACGCCAGTGCCAAGGTAGATCCACATGAAGGTGAGGTGCCACTGCAACGCTCCGCCTAACCAACCGCCAATGGCGAAGGCCTTCGGCCAGTGCAGCAAATCTTTTTGCGGAATCTTCGCGCCGAAGCTGGGGAACGCCCGGAAAATCTGCAGCCCGCTTCCCACCATCACGAAGAGCGCGACGGTGTTAATCCAATGACAGAGGCGCACGATAAAAGGATGCTCGTAAACCACGCGTCCGGTCACGACGGGCTCTTCGTCTTTTCCCTTTGCCTGAATGATTTCGATAACGCTACCGCTCATTGAACCTCCAACCCACTCCGCGCAAGCCGGCGAAGACCCCCGGCGCTACAGCCCGTAAAACCAGGAATACCCCTGGTCTTCCCAATATCCGACCCGATCCAGAACATGCGCCACTTTTAATTCCGTTAAGTATTTAGCTTGCTTGTAGCCGATCTTGGTGGGAATCTGCAAACGCAACGGAGCTCCATGCTCGCGGGTCAGCGGTTGCTCATACATTTCATAGCAGAGCAGAGTCTGCGGATGCAGCACAGTCGCCATGTCGAGCGACTCGTAATAATCGTCGGCGCAATTCACCGTGATGAAGCGCGCCGTAGGATCTGCGCCGACAAGCTGCAGAAAGTCGGAAAGTCGCGCGCCGCCGAAGCGTCCAATCACGTCCCAACCCTCCACACAGATGTGGCGGGTATTCTGTCGCACCCTCGGCAACGCCTGCACTTGCTCCAGTTTGTATTCCCCCGGCTTCTGCACAGCTCCGCTCACTGTGAGCGTCCAGTTCTCAAGATCTACCCCCGGATCATCCACGTCATACCCATTGATGGGAAACTTGGGCGGAGGCGTCAGGTCAGCGTTGGAAAAGGTGGTCGCCAAATGACCGGGCCGGAATAGCCGGGCCGATGCCCAATCGCTGAAGCCAAGCCCTTTCTTTAGTAACCCTTCCTGCCATTGCGGGACGGCGAAGGCGCCCAGGGCCAGCACGGGGGTCAATTTGAGCAGTTCCCGGCGGCTGACCCGTCGCAACTGTTTTTCATCCATCTTGCGATTGCTATTCATGAAATGGCTTTCACCGCGTATCTCACTGTGTAGCCATGGGATTCACGAAACGGTCTGAAAGTTACGTCCCCACTCGTCCCAGAATCATAGCGCGGATTAGTCCTTCGGACCGCAGCTTTTGCTAGCCTTTAGGACGATTTCGAGGCATACTAGGGGGAGTAACCTCCCCGAGACCGGCCCCGGTTCCGTGGTCCCGAACCGGCGGCCAACATGCGAAAGCCTTGGTTCCAACATGTCGATTCTGCGGACTATCGTGCCCAAGCCCGTTGCCACGAAGAGCATCGCTCCGGCGACCGTCGCTCCGAAAACTGATGGCACACTGATACCACAAAGGCCGAAGGCTGTGGGGGAAGATCACAGGCAGCGAGAGTTGATGTTGGGCTCCTTGTGTTTGCTGCTGCTAGCTTTGTGCATCGTGCTCTGGCACGATCGCGATTTTTGGTTCCCCGATTCTCCTGACACGGATTCTGATCAGCCCAGCGAAACTGCACCGGCACCGGCTGCTAACGCAGCGCCAGCGCGACAATCGATCGTTGCCGCACCATTAGAGGCACCTGCGAAGCTCCACCACAAAGCACTGCACGCCGCAATCAAAGCGGAGGCCCCCAAGGCCGCAGCCGATCAAGATGCAGAGCCTCCTTCACCGGTTGTGAGCCGCACGGTTCTGCCTCCGCTCGAAGTGGAAGTAGTGGCCGGCGACACGCATCGCGTCATCCGCCCCGGAAGTAATTCCCTTCGCGTGGATTTGCAGCCAGGCATTCCCGCTCAACCCGCCCCCGAAGCCAGCGAAACTCAGACCGCAGCCAACGTAACCAGCAACGCCGAGGAGCGCGTGCAGATGTCCGCGGGTACATCCGCCATTGTGACCCGCTCCGTGAAGCCCAGCTATCCGCTGCTGGCGCGGCAGATGAAGGTGCAGGGCTCGGTGATTCTGAAGGCGCTGATTGGTAGAGATGGAATCATTCAGAATCTAAGCGTGGTCAGCGGCCCGCATATCCTGGCTTCCGCGGCCGAAGACGCCGTCCGTCAATGGCATTTCAAGCCGCACCTTCAAGGCCGCGACCCCGTCGAGACCGAGGCCAAAATCACCGTCAACTTCACGATTTCGACCAACTGAGTTCAGCGTTCCCCCAGAGTTAGGGCATAGGTATTGGTCTCACGCTTCCGCCCAAAATAACGAACGCCCTGATCTCTTGCGAGATCAGGGCGCCCGGGCAGCCCTCCCCCAGAACTGCTCACCCCCGAAGCTAAACTCCAAACAAATTTCTGCAAATGGCCCGCCCGTGTTAATCCCACCGCCCCAAAAGTGCTACTGCCATTAAGCTGCTACCCGGCTTCTCTCCGAACCGCTTCCCGGCGATTGCCGTGCCTGAAGTCGGAACGCTTTTTTGCCGATGGGCAGACCAGCAAACACAGTTGTCCAACTGCCATGCCACTTTTCAAAGATCCCAGGACCTACCGCGACATCCTCGATGCCCTGCAAATCGGAGTAAGCGTGGCCGAGAACATCGATTCGCGGATAGCCTGTGATTTGTTCTGCGACGTCACTCCAGAAAAAAATTTTCTTGTGCAGATCCAGCATCGAAGGCCCAAGCCTTACGCCACGACGGGCAACTATAGCCTCCGCCGGAAGCGAAGAAAAATCCCGACAAAAGCGAGTCCGCCGCGCCAAAAGAAAACCCTGCCAAGAAAGAATAGCGATCCCCGTCCGCGTCATTGAAACAACTTTACAAATTACTCCGCGCCACTCGCGAAACCTCCACTGTATAATCGCCCGTCCGTTTGATCTTTCCCTTAGGAGCTCTTCATGAAGACGTTCGCGCGTCTGGTCTGCCTTCTGTTCGTGATGGCGTCGGTTGCGACTTCCTGGTCGCAGGAGAAAGTTGATCTCGAAACCACTGGCCGTATCCGCTACGAAGGTTTCCACAATTCCAAAGTCATGGATTACGCCAGCGGCTTGATGGACTCCATCGGCGAGCGCCTCACCGGCTCTCCTAACATGAAGCGCGCGAACGAGTGGACCCGCGACCAGTTCATTGCCATGGGCCTATCCAACGCTCATCTTGAAGCCTGGGGACCGTTCGGCCGCGGCTGGGCCAACCAATATGTAAACGTCCGCATGACCTCGCCCGATGTGGCTACCCTGCTCGCCTATCCCAAGGCCTGGACTCCCGGCACGAACGGTGTGATCAGCGGCAACTGCATCCGCGCGATCATCGCTGACCAGAAGGATTTCGACAAATACAAAGGTAAGCTCACCGGCAAGATCGTCATACTCGGCGATGATCCGGAGGTGAAGCCGATCACCGAAGCGCCGTACAAACGCTACAGCGACGAAGATCTCGCGAAGCTATCCGACTATCAAATTCCTCCCGACCATCCAGCCTTCACCATGGCCACTTTTGTGAAGCGCATGCAGTTCATCAAGGACTTGAACCAGTTCTTCGCCGACGAAAAAGTCCTGACTGTCATCGACCACAGCCGCCAAACTTACGGCGGCGGTACCGTCTTCGTCCAGTCGGGCGGATCCTACAAAACCGGAGAAACCACCACCGTCCCTCAGCTCACCATGGCCCTCGAGCACTGGACCCGCATCGCGCGCCTGCTGCAGCAAAAGAAAGATGTCTCGCTCGAACTGAACGTCACCAACACTTTCTATGACGACGATCCCATGCAGTACGACACCATCGCCGAAATTCCCGGCACTGACAAGAAAGATGAACTCGTGATGCTGGGCGCGCACCTCGATTCCTGGCACGCTGGCACGGGAGCCACCGACAATGGCGCCGGAACCATCGTCATGATGGAGGCTGTCCGCATTCTGAAAGCTCTCAACATCCAGCCTCGACGCACCATCCGCATCGGCCTGTGGAGCGGCGAAGAGGAAGGACTCCTTGGTTCGCAAGGCTATGTTCAAAATCATTTCGGCTCTCGCCCGCCCATGGACGACCCTGGGATGAAAGGCATGCCAACACTGCTGCGCCGCGAGGCTGGAGAAGTTACCGTAAAGCCCGAGCAAGCCAAAGTTTCCGCCTATTTCAACGTCGACAATGGCACCGGCAAGATTCGCGGCGTTTACCTCCAAGAGAATGAGGCCGTCGCGCCCATCTTCGATGCCTGGATGAAGCCCTTCAGAGATCTCGGGATGACCACGCTCACCATGCGCAACACCGGTGGCACTGATCATCTGTCCTTCAACGCCGTCGGCATTCCGGGATTCCAGTTCATTCAGGATCCCATCGAATATGAAACCCGCACGCATCATTCGAACATGGATGTGTACGACCGCCTGCAGCCAGATGATTTGAAGCAGATGGCAGTGATTGTCGCGGGTTTTGTCTACGACGCGGCCATGCGCGACCAGATGCTCCCGCGTAAGCCAATCGAAAAAGCGCTGCCCCGAGAACCGGAGAAAAAAGAAGAATAGTCAATCCTGAAAACTAAAGCGAGGATGCGATGATCCCGAAGTTTTTCTGCGGGTCACGCCTCTTCTACTGAGCCACCCTTCCCTCCGCCGCGGCCAACTGCACGAGGGTGCAAAACGCGTTCCGTGGACGAGAAATAAGTCCATGCGCCAATTCGGAACACTCTTCCCTCTTGCTTCGTGAAAAACAAAAAAGTTTGCCCCACTCGCTCCCGCGCGGGACTAGAATCGACTGTTAATAAATAATTCGTCGATCGCGGCGATAATCTTGCATTCATACGATCGAGCCGCCGGGCTAGCCGTCCCGGAAGTTGGAAAGCGAGTATGCCCTCATATGTATCGAAGCCCACGCCCCCCAATCAGGACAAACGCTGGAAACTGGTGGACGCTACCATGCGCCGCCAGGGCCAGCAGTCGCGTGGCCTGATTGAGACCCTGCACACCGTGCAGGAGGCGTTCGGCTATCTCGACGTTCCCGCCCTCCGTTATGTCGCCATGTCGCTGCGCGTGCCGCTGAGCCGCGCCTACGGCGTAGCCACCTTCTACCATTTCTTTACCCTTAAGCCTGCTGGCGAACACACCTGCGTCGTTTGTATGGGAACGGCCTGCTATATCAAGGGCGCGCCGCAATTGCTGCACGCCGTCGAACACGACCTGTGCATCGTTGCCGGTGAGACCACCTCCGACAAAAAGGTTTCTCTTTTGACGGCGCGCTGCCTGGGTTCCTGCGGACTGGCTCCAGCCGTGGTGTATGACCAGGAAGTTTCTGGAAAGGTAAGTGTCTCCGGCCTGCAGCAGCGACTGAAGCAATGGACGCGTCCATGATATGGAGGAAGATGATTTTGGCGTGATTTCGAAGAAGATGATGCGAAAGAACATGACACGTGCAAGAACATGACTCCTGAAGAACTCGACCAGATCGCCGAAACCGAACGCGAAGCGCAAAGCCAATTTCCGCAACAAGTGCGAGTGTGCGTCGCAGCCGGCTGCATCTCCTGCCAGAGCCAGAGCGTCAAAGACGCACTGGATCAGGAGGTCGAGCGGCGCGGCGCCAAGCAGCGTTGCCGGGTGAAAGGCGTCGGTTGCATGGGGCTGTGCGCGGAAGGGCCGCTGGTTTCAACCAGCGGCGGCGTCCTCTACCAGCATGTGGCGGCGAGCGACGCTGCGGCGGTTCTTGACAGCCTGGAAGGGCCGGCAGTCGCCAACCTGATTTGTCCCACGAATGTTCCCTTCTTTCAGCGCCAGAAAAAAATCGTGCTGGAGAACTGCGGCGTCGTTGATCCCGAGCGGATCGAAGACTACATCGCGGCCGAGGGCTACACCGCGCTGATCAAAGCCGTTACCGAGATGTCGCCCCGCGAAGTCATCGAGCAGGTGACCAAGAGCGGCTTGCGCGGCCGCGGCGGCGCCGGCTATCCCACTGGATTGAAGTGGAGCACGGTATCAAAATCCGTGGGCACGCAGAAGTATGTCATCTGCAATGCCGACGAAGGCGATCCCGGCGCTTTCATGGATCGCAGCGTGCTCGAGAGCGACCCCCACCGCATTCTCGAAGGCATGCTCATCGCGGCCTACGCCGTGGGTGCGTCGGAGGGATACATCTATGTGCGCGCCGAATATCCGCTGGCCATCAAGCGCTTGCGCAATGCCATTCGGCAGGCGGAGCGAGCCGGCCTGCTGGGCGCCAACATCTGCGGCACCCGCTTCAGTTTGCGTCTGGACCTGCGCCTGGGCGCTGGCGCCTTCGTCTGCGGGGAAGAAACCGCTCTGATCGCGTCGGTGGAAGGCAAACGTGGAACTCCCCGCCCGCGTCCTCCTTATCCCGCCATGGAGGGCCTGTTCGGCCAGCCTACGCTCATCAACAACGTGGAAACCTACGCCAACATCGCTCCCATCATTCGCAACGGCGGCGATTGGTACGCGGGGATCGGCACGGAGAAAAGTAAGGGAACCAAAGTATTCGCGCTTGCCGGGAGTGTTCAGAACACTGGCCTGGTCGAAGTTCCCATGGGGATCAGCCTGCGTGAGATGGTCTTTGAAATCGGCGGAGGCATTCCGCAAGGGCGCAAGTTCAAAGCCGTGCAAACGGGCGGTCCCTCCGGCGGCTGCCTGCCTGAATCCTGCCTCGACATGCCGGTGGACTACGAATCGCTCACGCGCGCCGGCTCCATCATGGGGTCCGGTGGAATGATCGTCATGGACGAAAGTTCCTGCATGGTGGATGTCGCCAAATATTTCATGGATTTCTGCATGACTGAATCCTGCGGAAAGTGCATCCCCTGCCGGGTCGGCACCTACCAGATGCACCGCATTCTGACGGCGATCAGCAGCATGAGCGCCACCCCGCAGGATATGACCATGCTGGAAGAGCTCTGCGACCTGCTGAAGCACACCAGCCTGTGCGGCCTGGGACAGTCCGCGCCCAATCCGGTGGTGAGCACGCTGCGTTCGTTTGGCGAAGAATACCGCGCGCATATCGAGGACCATAAATGTCCGGCTGGAGTGTGCGGCCAGCCAGGGAATGGAGAGCCCGCATGAGTCCGACCTCGAGCGTCAAGACGTTAAAGATCGATGGCCAGGACCTGAGCGGCCGCCAGGAAGAGACCATTCTCGATGTAGCTCGCCAGAATGGGATTTTTCTCCCTCGCCTCTGCGAGATGGATGGACTCTCCGACGTGGGAGCTTGCCGGCTGTGTTTGGTGGAAGTCAAGGGCCAGAACCGTTTGCTGCCGGCCTGTGTGACCCCGGTCGAAGAGGGCATGGAAGTCACTACGAATTCGGATCGCCTACAAAAATACCGCAAGATGATCCTGGAGCTGCTGTTCGCAGAGCGCAATCACATCTGCTCGGTCTGCGTTTCGAACGGTCACTGTGAAATGCAGATGTTGGCGCAAAAACTGGAGATAACGCACGTCCACTTTCCCTACCGCTATCCAAGAATGGAGGTCGATGCCTCGCACGACCGCTTCGTCATCGACCACAACCGCTGCATTCTGTGCACCCGCTGCGTGCGGGTGTGCGATGAAATCGAAGGTGCGCACACCTGGGATGTGATGGGCCGGGGCATCGACGCCAAAGTGATTACCGATTTGAACGAACCCTGGGGCCTTTCGGAAACCTGCACCAGTTGCGGGAAATGCGTGCACGTCTGCCCCACCGGTGCGCTGTTTGAAAAGGGCCGCTCGGTGGCCGAGATGCTCAAGCGCCGCCAGTTTCTGCCTTATCTCACGCTGATGCGGGAAGAAAACGAATGAGCGGTTTGAATGGCGGGTTGCATGGATAAGAAGCGCCTGGCAACGGTTTGGTTGGATGGCTGCTCCGGCTGTCACATGTCTTTCCTCGACATGGATGAGCGCCTGCTCGAACTGGCCGCCCGGGTCGATCTGGTTTACAGCCCGCTGGTGGATGCGAAAGAATTTCCCGAGAACGTGGACCTCACGCTGGTGGAGGGAGCGGTCAGCACCGAAGAGGATCTCCACAAAATCCAGATCGTACGCCAGCGGACAACCACGCTGGTTTCCCTCGGCGATTGCGCCGTCACGGCCAACGTTCCAGGAATGAGAAATTCCTTTGGCGTGAAGGCGGTGTGCGACCGGGCCTACCGCGAGAACGTAACTTTCGATCCGGGCATTCCCAACCAGGTGGTGCCGGCGCTGCTTCCCTACTCCCGGCCGGTTCACGAAATCGTGACGGTCGATGTGTTTGTTCCCGGCTGTCCACCGTCGGCCGACACCATTTTTTACGTTCTCACGGAGTTGCTGGACGGCCGGCAGCCCGACGTGAGCTTGAAAACGCGCTTTGGAGCGTAACCAGTTGCAAGGATCGTGGGTGAAGCTGTGAGGCAGGGCAAGACGATTATCATCGACCCGGTGACCCGAATCGAGGGTCATTCCAAAATCACGTTGCACCTCGATGAAGACGGGGCAGTCGAGGAGGCGCGCTTTCACGTCACGCAGTTCCGGGGCTTCGAAAAATTCTGCGAAGGCCGTCCTTTTTACGAGATGCCGTCGCTGATGGCCCGCATCTGCGGCATCTGCCCGGTCAGCCACCTCATCGCCTCCGCCAAAGCTTGCGATGCGCTGCTGGCCGTAAGAATCCCTCCGACCGCCGAAAAGCTGCGCCGCATCTTCGGACTCGCCCAGGTCGTGCAATCCCACGCGCTAAGCCTGTTTCATCTTTCCTCGCCCGACCTCTTGCTCGGCATGGACGCCGATCCCGCCAAGAGCAATTTGTTTGGTGTGGCCGAAGAAAATCCCGAGCTGGCGCGCGACGGAATCCGCCTGCGGCAATTCGGACAGGAAATTATTGAGCGCCTCGGAGGCAAGCGCATCCATCCAGCATGGATCGTTCCCGGCGGCGTCAGTGAGCCGCTGACGGACACGAACCGCGATGCCATCCTCTTTGCTATTCCGGATGCGCTTCGCATCGTCGAACGCACTCTCGAATGGTTCAAGGGAATCATGGAAAATTTCCGTGAGGAAATTGCCAGCTTCGGCAATTTCCCCACCATGTTCATGGCCATCGTCAAGCAGGACAACGGCCTTACCTTCTACGACGGAAAGATTCGCATCATCGATGCTGCCGGCAAGGTCGTGGCCGATGCTCTCGATCCCACGGGTTATTTCGACTACATCGGCGAGAAGGTTGAGCCCTGGAGCTACCTGAAATCGACCTACTACAAACCGGTGGGATTTCCCGATGGCATTTATCGAGTAGGGCCGCTGGCCCGGTTGAATGTTGCCGACCGCTGCGGCACACCGCGCGCCGATCAGGAACTCGCCGAGTTCCATGAGCTGCAGCGCACCGCCGTTCTCAGCTCTTTCCACTATCACCATGCCCGGCTGGTGGAGATGCTGTATTGCGTGGAACGCATGGAGCAGTTGCTGAACGATTCCGAAATTCTTTCCCAGCGCGTGCGCGCCGTTGCGCGGCCCAATGCGCTCGAAGGAGTCGGCGCCTGCGAAGCTCCCCGCGGAACTCTCTTCCACCACTATAAAATTGACGAGCAGGGCCTGATTCGCTGGTGCAA
>CAVZZB010000013.1:0-37020 GCA_963779525.1 uncultured Acidobacteriaceae bacterium | reverse complement strand
ATCGCTACCGGGCACAACAACCTGGCCATGAACCGCAGCATTCTGCAGGTGGCTAAGCATTTCGTCCGCGGCCACCACCTCACGCCCGGCATGCTGAACCGCGTGGAGGCCGTGATTCGCACCTACGATCCCTGCCTGAGCTGCTCAACCCACGCGCTCGGCCAGATGGCGCTGCGCATTGAGCTGCTCGGCCCCAGCGGCGAATTATTGGACCAGGTTGAGCGGACTAGTTAGCGGGAACTGGTAACGCGGACTGGTAAGGCGGATCGGGTAAACGTCGAGAAGTAACCCGCGGCCGAATGCCAACAAATGCCTCGAGTGCTCATTGTCGCCTACGGCAACCCGTTGCGCAGCGACGACGCCGTGGGCTGGATGGTCGCCGATGACCTGCGCCAGAGACTGTCATCGCCCGAAGTGGAAATCTTGCAGTTGACTCAGCTCCTGCCGGAGGTGGCAGAGCCCCTCAGCAACGCCAATACCGTGATTTTTGTCGACGCAAGTTGCGAGGGCGAACCCGGCGAACTGCATTGCCGCACGGTAACACCACCGCCCGCGAAAACGCAGTTCAGCCACCAACTCTCTCCCGCCGCACTCCTCGCCCTAGCCAGCCAGCTCTATGGCGCAACTCCCCAAGCCTTCTGCGTAACTCTCACAGGACAGTGCTTTGAGCACGGCGAAGAATTATCGGAGAGTGTAGTTTCACGCTTGCCTGCCTTGGCCATCAAGGTGGAAGGACTCACCAGGCAGGTCTTATCAGGAACGCTCTCTTTGCACTACCTGCTCCCCGCTTTCCGCACAAAGCTGAGTATGATTTCAGCGAACGAAAGGGGAAGCGGGTATGTCGAAGACCAGGCACACAGAGGCGCAGATCATCGGGGTGCTGAAACAACTGGAAGCGGGACGTAAAGCGGAAGACGTGGCGCGAGAGGCAGGGGTATCGAAACACACGATCTACGCATGGAAAGCAAAATACGGTGGGATGGATGTGAGCCAGGCGCAGGAAGCCAAGCAACTACGGGATGAGAACACGAAGCTGCGGAAGCTGGTGGCGGATCTGAGTCTGGACAAGGAAGCACTGCAGTCGGTGATCCGAAAAAACGGTTGGAGCTCGTAGCGCTGAAGGCAGCTATCGAGCAGGTGCAGCAAGAATATGCCTTCAGCGAGCGGCGAGCCTGCCGACTGATGACAATGGCGGTGACGACGTATCGTTACCGGTCGCTGCGAACGGATGAGCCGTTGCGGACGAAGCTAGTGGAGTTGGCGCGGGAGAAGCCGCGCTTCGGGTATCGGCGACTGCAGGTGCTGTTGCAACGAAGCGGAGAGCACGTGAACCACAAGCGGTTGCATCGGGTGTATCGGGAGGCGGGATTGGCGATCCGGCGGAAGAAGCGAAAGCATTGCGTGCGGGAGGGAAAGCCGCTCGTGGTGCGAACTTCGGCCAATCAGGAGTGGGCGCTGGACTTTGTGCACGACGCGGTAGAGTGCGGCCGAACCATCCGCGTGCTGAGCGTGGTGGATGCTTACACGCGAGAGTGTCTGGCGTTGGAAGTCGACACCCTCGCAAGAAGCTGAAGCCGCATCCTGAATGTCTCGACGCCCAAGCGTTTCTTGGCAATCGCCTTGCAGCCGGACACCTGCCTATTAGCGATGAACATTTCGGATCATTGCGTGACGGTAATTGTCAGCGCAGTGGCGTGATTGATTGCACCAGTGCCGCTCGTCGAAGCCGTCACTGTAACGGTGCTCGTTCCGACCGGCGTGCCAGGATTTGCCATTTTGCTACTGCTACCACACGAAGACAGGCCCGCCGTTAGTAATAGAAGGGCCCACGTGCTGCAGACGCGCGACCGGAGACGCGCTTGTTTACGCCGAGTGGCGATGCTGAAGATCATTCCGAGAAGAGGGACCAGAAGCGCGTAGTTCAGGAAATGCGAAGATGGGCTCGGTCCCCCCAATGCTGCACTTGCGCCAGTCGTACTTAGGGTAAGAGTGCTTGAAATCGGACCGCCACTCGGTGTGACGAACGCTGGATTGAAGGTGCACGTGGCCTCTGAAGGGAGCCCGCTACAGGCAAAACTCACCTGCGAGCTGAATCCGTTCATGGGCGTGACGGTGAACTGCGCCGTCCCACTTTGCCCGGCGACAATAGTCAGAGCAGATGGTTTCACCGACAGTTGGTAGTCAGGGCTCAAGCCGATGGTGTAGTTCGCTGATGCCACGGCGCTATTGTTATAACCGCTGGCGCCAGCGATTGCTTGGAGCGTCTCCGTGGAACTGACCGTGATCGGTCCGTTATACACTTCAGAACTCGTCGTGGGGGTGGTCCCGTCCGTCGTCAAATAGATGGTGGCGCCGGTTGTTGTATCGCTGATCGTCACCGTTTGCGCAGAACTGTAGGTACCGGACGCAGGTGAAAATATTGGCGCCGCCGCTGCTGGCAAGGAATTGATCGTGAGGGTTTGCGCGGAGGAGGTCGAGGTGGCAAACGTGCCGTCTCCGCTATAGATGGCGGTGATTGGATAAGAGTTCAAGGCCAGACTGCTGGGGTTGTAGTCGAAGGTGGCCGTGCCGCCGCTCAGGTTCGAAGATTCCACTTCGCTCGAGCCGTTGAAGAACGCGACCACGCCCGTGGGAGTCCCGCTCCCTGAGGTAGGGGCGACCGTCGCAGTCATTACCACCGGTCCCGACGATCCTATGGAGACGCCAGCAGGCGACAGAGTCAAATTGGTGGTGGAAGCGGTAGTCCCACCAAGCCCGATTGCAAAGCTGAAAACTGTGCCATCGTCGTTGGTCTCGCCGTCCCCTGTGGTTGTCCCATAGAAAATCCCGCTCGCGGCCTGTATCACCCCCCCCGGGCCGCCGCCGGAACTGGGGAAGGTGTAAAGCGTAATCAAGGTCCCCGCCGGCGTCATCTTGAAGATCGTCCCGGTGCCATTAACTCCGCCCAGGACCGTTGTTCCGTAGAAGTTTCCGTCGGTTCCTTGTATCACTCCGCTCAGGGGCCAGCCCCCGTCAGTAGAGTCGAAAAGATGCAAAGTGGTCAGCGTGCCCGCAGGCGTGATTTTGAAGACCGTGCCACAAGAAAAGTAGACAGGATACGCGAGCGTGTCGCACGCCACGAGGTTCCCGCCATAGGTTGTGGTCCCGTAGAAATTCCCGTCAGTACCTTGCACCAGCCCACTGGGATGAAACCCGTCAGGACAGCCGCTATGTTGCACGCAGAAGCTGTAGAGTAAGGTGAGCGTGCCCTGTGGGGTGATTTTGAAGATCGTGCCACAGTCACCCTCTGGGTTGCTGGGGCCGCACCCAAGGGCCCCGCCAGCGATAGTCGTCCCGTAGAAGTTTCCGTCGCTGCCTTGCACTAAAGCAGCGCGAGGGCCCGCGGCGGTGGTTCCGTCAAAGCTATAAAGCGTGGTCAGCGTGCCTGACGGTGTAATTTTAAACAAGGTCCCCGAGTTGCTGGCTCCGCCACCGCTAGTGGTCCCGTAGAAGTTCCCGTCAGTGTCTTGCACTAAAGCGGCAGCGGGATTGGAGCCGTCATCACAATTCGTTTGGGAACAAAAGTTGTACAGAGTGACTGGCGTGCCACCCGGGATGATTGAGAAGACCGTGCCATCGATGCTGCCTAAAGACGTTGTCCCGTAGAATTTCCCGTCCGAGCCTTGGATCAGCCCCGCCGCAGGATTTGCGCCGTCACTCCCGTTGAAACTGTGCAGCGTGGTCAGCGTGCCTATTGGTGTGATCTGAAAGACCGTGCCACATCCAGGACCGCCTCCATTAGCAGAACAGGGGTTGATGGCCCCGCCATTTCCGGTTGTCCCATAGAAGTTTCCGTCCGTGCCTTGCACCAGCCCACTTGGATCCGCGCCGTCAGTTCCATCGAAGTTGTGCAGCGTGGTGAAAGTTTGCGCTCGCGAAGCGATCGCCGCGACAACACAAAGCAAAGAAACGACGCCAGCCCTCTCCAAGAAACTACTTTTCACCGAGCGACGCACCGCGTTGCCCAGAACTTCGCCCATAGTCGGCGGCCCTGAAAGTCGTTCTAGAAGCCCAACTTTATCGTCCGAGCACTTTCTATCACAGAAATAGTCCGTTGGAAACAGATGATTCGCAACGCCGTGTCCGACCTAATGTCTTCTCGACTTCTAGATAATCATTTCTGCCATGTCACTCCTGGATAAAGGCTTGGTATGCGGTATCCCCGGTACGCGCCGACGCCCAAACACCCACGATGTTCATTTGCCAAACAACCTGGGGGCTGTCAGTTTGGGACGTCTCTATGATTACCGACCCCGCAAAGTTGGACGGCGCGCTGCTATCAAACTCGACATCACCGTTACTCAAAACATCGATACTTCCGCCCCAAAAAGAAAAAAAGCCTGGGAGATACTGCCACTGCAAGCTGGCAACATTTGTGCTCTCGTCTACTTGGAATATCGTAGCGCGGGAATAGCAATTCGGCGCTGGTGGTGCGGGTGGTCCGCAGGGTAATCCATCGGAGAGAATCCGAGCATTTCCGTCGTCGTAGACAGCCATGGTCGTCTGGGAACCATTGACGCTCAAAATGTTCGGATAATGTTGCGCATAGTACCAATCGCTCGAATTACCACCCAGAAGAGTGAAGTCTCCATCTTGTCCCAGCTTCCACAAAACATTCCCAGAGCCGGTCCCGTTTGCGTAATCAAGCTTCAGAATCCAGCTTTGGTTACGCATTGAGACGAGCAGATTGCCGTCAGCCGTGTAAACGAGGGCATTACTGTGCGTCCAATCGGGCAATCCAAAATAAGGATATCGGCTAACGTCCAGGTGATCGAAGGACGACCACGCCCACGCTACGTTCCCGTTCGGATCGATGTCCACCACAGCGTCACCAACGACCTGGGTGGTTCCAGGATAACCGGGCAAATCAGTGAAGCTTTTCGCTATTTCACAAAGCGCGATCCAGTGGCCATTCGGCAAAACCAAGACATCGTGGTGGAATGGGTTCCCGCCGTTCAGTCCTAGCGGTGGTGGGATCGTAAAATCATAGCCGTTGGCTTGAAGCGATTGATTCACTTGAGTGTACGAAACACTGCGAACAACGTTGCATGCCAGGTCGACTTCCTGCAAATTCAAAGGGCGGACGATGATGAAGTGCCCGTTTTGCAGGGGTTTAACCGGCTCCGCGTTACCGGGGCAATACCAGATGACATTGCCCTGAAGATCGGTAACCAGAGCTTGCGGGCCAGCAGAGGTGAGGCTAAGCAATTCCACGCCCGGGGAGGGCGTAAGCCCTGGGGTGGGCAGCGTGACACTGATTGCGGGAAACTGCGCGGACGACGACGCGGTCTGCGCACCAGGCAGTGGTCCGGTGGTAAATGTGACGTCGCCTGTAGCAAAGCTATTGGTGCCTCCCGCGCATAGCGCCTGAGCCTGGGCGCGCATGTGGTATGTGGTCGATGCTTTCATTCCAGCGACCAGGATGGTGGTCGTCTGGGAAGCGGCTGAGGCGGGATACCATGCGGTGCTTCTCCCGTAGGATGTATCAGGTCCAAATTCGACCATCACCTGTCCGGAACATCCGAGAGCTGTGGTCAGGGTGTACTGTGCGACCAATGGGTTCTGCGTAGGTGCCACCGCGGCATTCGCTATGCCCGGCGGGTCATTGAATGTTCCGCCTCCGCAAGCCACCGCAAAACTGAGCAAACTTATCATCGCAGACAAAAAGAACGGCTGGAGCGGAGCCGATTCTCTCATTCTTTGGTTTTCCCCCTCGAAGACAAGGCCTGCCCGCAGCCAGGGCTACTCTCTCGAGATCGTGGCAGGCTTTTTCTTAGCGCAAGATCATACCTTAATCCGCGAAAATGCCTAGTAATAATTTGTAAACGTACCAGCCTCCCATTTACCAAACTGGCGCCCCCTAGTCTCGCTAATGGGGGACGACTCCCAGCATGGGGAAGCTATTGGTTGCGCAAGCTGCGGGAAGAATCACACCTCTTGCCGGGGAATTGAAAGATTGCCTACCCTTGATGGGGATCAAGAGTGTCAATTTTTTAAGAAGTCCCCGCAATCTCAAACCATTTGAGACATTTGAGAATCATTGCCTCGGCCTGTTGGTACAATTCAAAGTTTGAGCCTACACTCTTCGGGATTACTGGATTTCTGAATTGATCATGCAAAATTCGAAGCTGCTCGTGTGGTTCATCATTTTCACGGCTGGAATATCTTTCTCGCAGACTGTCAATGATTCTTTATCTCAGGGCACATCGTCTCAGGGAACGTCCGTGGATTGTTCCGATCCGACGATCGCCAACACCCCGCTATGCAGCTCCGGGCAGCAGCAAAGAAGCAGTAGTACTCAAGAAAACGGCGTCGGCTCGTCTCTCCCCATGCACACGCCGGTATTGACCACGCCTTACGGTTTCACTCCGGACCAATACACTCCCACTCGGCCTCCCCTCAATCCCTCGCAAATCTGGCACCGCCCCGCGCCCACTCGGCCGGAAACCGAATTCGAGCAAATGGTCGCCGATACCGTGGGCCGGCCATTGCCATTGTTCGGCCAGTCGTTGTTCATCCAGGCTCCCAGTACGTTCTCTCCGGTCGATTTCATGCAGGTTCCAAGCGATTACATCATCGGCCCGGGCGACGAATTACAGATCAGGGTTTGGGGCCAGGTTGAAGCCAACCTGCGAGTCATCGTGGATCGCTCTGGCCAAATTTATATCCCGCAAGTGGGACAAATATCCGTTGCAGGCATCCACTACGCAGATCTCGAACAACGCCTGAAAAGTGAGATTTCTAAGGTATTCAAAAACTTCAATGTCACGGCAAGCATTGGTCGGCTTCGCTCCATCCAAGTAGTCGTTGTCGGCTATGCCCGCTATCCCGGGACTTATACCATCAGCTCTCTCAGCACGCTGGTCAATGCGATCTTCGCCTCGGGTGGCCCGGCCCCCCAGGGTTCGCTGCGGCACATCCAGGTCCGGCGCGATGGGGCGACCATCACCGATTTCGATTTCTATGACCTCCTCATCAAGGGTGACAAGTCAAAGGATGTCCGTCTGCTGCCCGGCGATGTCCTGTACATTCCTCACGTCGGACCCTTGGTCGCCATCTCGGGCTCCGTGAATCAGCCCGCCATCTACGAGATGAAGGACAATTCCACCTTGAGCGATCTGATCGAAACCGCCGGCGACATGAGCACCGTCGCCGACACCAGTAAGATCATTATCGATCGCTTCGTTGATCACACGGCGCGTAAGACTTTGGAGTTCCCTTACGACGCCCAGTCCCGCGCTCTGCCGCTCCAGGATGGTGACATTGTCCGCGTTTTTTCCATCGTTCCGCGTTTCGAGGATACCGTCACCTTGCGCGGCAATGTTGCCAATCCCGGGCGCTATCCCTGGAAGCCGGGCATGCGCATCAGCGACCTGATTCCTAATGCCCAGGCTTTGCTTACTCGCCGCTACTGGCGCAATCGTGCCGCCATCGTTACTGGCCGCGCTACCGAATATCCGGTTCAGGCGCTGCCTCCGCAGACGCCGAGCAATCGCTCCGCTTCGAATCAACAACCGGCCAGCGGCGCCGCTCCCAACGGCGCCGCAACCGCTGGAACTCCGGAGTCAACCCAAAGTCCCAATTCTCCGGAAGCTTTACCCGAAGCCGGTTCCTCAAATCTGGCGGATGCCATTTATGCCGAGAACCAGCAAAACCCGTCTGGCAGCGACACCTCAAAAGCCGGCAATCCCCCCTCGGGAAATCAACAGCCCTCTCAGGGCGTAAGTAGCAATCCCAACAATCCCAACCCAAACACCGTACGGGACATCGCCGAGGATGTGCGCCGCTATGCTCCCGAGATCAACTGGGATTACGCCATTATCCAGCGGGTCAATCCCGTCGATCTCTCCTCGAAGCTTCTGTGGATGAGCCCGCGCAAGGCAATCCTCGAACACGACGAAGCCAGTAATTTGGAGTTGCAGCCCGGCGATATCATAACCATCTTCTCTCAGCGCGATATCACCGTCCCGCAAACCGAACGCTCACAATATGTGATCGTCGAAGGAGAGGTGCGGCGGCCTGGCGTCTATAAACTCGAAACCAATGAGACACTGCGCTCGGTTTTGCAGCGCGCCGGCGGCCTCACTCCTAACGCCTATGTTTACGGATCTCAGTTAACCCGCGAAAGCGCTCGAGTCGACCAGCAGAAGAGTCTGGATCAGTTGGCCCAGACCATGGAGGTACAAATCCGCCAGTCGGCCGTATCCGTAGCAGCTTCCACCAGCCCCGGGGAGTTGCCCCAACTGCTGGCGGCACAACAGGCCATCATCGACCAACTCCGTGCCACCCGCGCCAGCGGACGCGTCGCGCTCCCCGTCCGGCCCAAGGACAAGGACCTAAACGATTTCCCCGATATGGTGATGGAAGATAGTGACCGGCTCACCATTCCCCATACTCCCTCCACCGTTTCGGTGGTGGGAGATGTATACAATCCCGGATCATTCATTTACGAGCCCCGCAATACGGCCGGCGCGTATCTGGAAATCGCCGGCAAAGGAAAACCCCAGTCGGACATGCACCATGCCTTCGTGCTGCGCGCCAATGGCGTCGTAGTCGCAGCCAATAATGTCAACGGTCTTTTTACGGGAACAAAATTCGATCGTGTCCGGGTGTACCCGGGCGATCAGATCGTTGTTCCTTACAAACTGCCCACAGGAGCCTTCATCCGCGGACTGCGCGACTGGACCCAGATCACTTCCCAACTGGCCATCACGGGCGCAGCCCTGGCTATCGTTGCGCCGTGATCTATGCCGATCAGCGATGGATTGGAAATCATGGTATCGGCCGTTTTGCGCGACACGTGCTCGCCGGTCTCGATTATCTTCCCGTCGCACTAACGTCGCATCCAGCCGCGCCGCTGGATGCCTGGCGTCTCGCCCGTGCTCTCGACAAACTGACCCGCAACGATCTTTTCTTTTCGCCGGGCTACAACACTCCGCTTTTCTGTGACGCACCTTTCGTCTTCACAATTCACGACCTGAGTCACATCTATTGTCCGGAAAATAGCAGTTCGCTCATTCGGCTTTACTATGCGGGCATCATGAAGCGGGCTTGTCATCGCGCCGTCAGCATCCTTACGGTCTCGGAATTTACCCGTTCGCAGATCATTGGGTGGTCGGGCGTGTCGCCAGAAAAGGTCTTCAACGTTGGATGTGGGCTTGATCCTGCGTATCGGCCCGCGGAGAATTGCTACGGTCTGCAATTCCCCTACCTTTTGTGCGTGAGTAATCGCAAGCGACATAAGAACGAGTTCCGGGTGGTCGAAGCTTTCGCCGGAGCTGATCTTCCTGGCGGGATGTATCTCGTGTTCACGGGCGAACCCACTGCGGAGCTTACTGCTTGCATGGAACGCTTCCATATAGCCCAACGGGTGCACTTCGCCGGTGTGGTTCCAGAAAGCGAGTTGCCTTCGCTTTATCGCGGCGCCCAGGCTCTGGTGTTCCCTTCTCTTTATGAGGGATTCGGGCTTCCGATCCTGGAAGCAATGGGGTGCGGCACACCCGTGATCACCGCAAACGTCACTGCCATGCCTGAGGTTGCTGGCGGCGCCGCCCTGCTCGTAGACCCCACTTCGGTGGAGCAGATCGCGAGGGCGATGGAGCAAATTGTGAGCGACACTGCATTACGCCAGCAATTGCGACATAAGGGCCTGACGCGGGCTGCTGACTTCTCGTGGGCAAGCACGGCTGCCACAGTCCGCGAATTGATTAAGGCAAAGTGATGCCGATACGTTCTCGGAAAGGCACGAACCAGCCCCCGATCTTTTTTCGAACCGACAAAATAGCCTGCTAGAATGCACCAACCGCTTCATTGAAGCCGTCTGACATAAACGAAAAAGACTCCCAACTTAAGGTGTTTCCTCTAGACAAATCGTTGGCACTTTGCAGGCAAGATGAAATCCGCGTCGCATTGAATTCACTTTTACCAGGAGACCTATCTTGAGAATCTTTAGACTGCCGTCCTTCTGCGTTGCAATTTCGATCTTCGGAATGATCCCGCTGATGAGCGGACAACAGTCTAGAGGCATATCGCCGGAACCAGTCCCTCCACAGATCGCTTTGGCCCAGAACGACGGGATGAAGTCTAATACTGGCGGCGAAAGCCTCGAGAACCTTATCGATCAGGCCACACTCCATGGGGCCCCGAGCTCGCCCTACTACCAGATTCGCAGCCTCAACGGTGCCATGAACGCCGGGCTGTGCGGGTTGTCGGACCGGCCAGCTTGGTGTCGCGGAGCCGAAATAGGCGCCTGGACCAATAGCGCGATTGCTGTAATCGGGTGCGGCGAGGTCTACATTCCAGCCGGAACTTACACGCAGACGACCAGCATCGTGAAGCCGCGTTGTGTCAAGCTTCATGGAGCTTCGGCTGACAGCACGTTTCTGAATTGGACACCGACTCATGGAGTCGCGATTATTATGGGAGATGCTATGGGCGCAACGGGATTCGCTGGAGAAGGTGCGCTGGAAGATTTAACCCTAGCCGGCCCCGGTGCAAGTACCACGACCTGCGGTATTTATCTTGGCGGATCGGACCATACGGGATGCGCTCCGCTAACTTCAATCGATCCCAGCACGAACCTCGACGATCACGACAATATCAATCGCGTCAGAACTGCCGCTTTCGGCGTGGGCGCTCAGTGGGGCAATAACGCCTGGACAGATACGATCTTTGAGAGCGACTTCTCTTTCAATGGAACTGGGCTCTATGACCCCGGCACCAGACCGCAGACAGGCGAAAATCTCTCAATTCTCAGTAGTGTGATTTCAAACAACGTGGGCGTCGGTCTTAAGATTGCCACAGGGAACAATATCAATTTCAATCTCGTAAACACGTCCTTGGACTACAACGGGTCGTGGGCCGTGCAGAATGGCACAGCGAGGACGCAGAATGCGGTAAGTCTGGTTAATTGCTACATCGCGCAGCGGAGTCGCTGGCTGCAAAACTACGGCTACATGAACCTCACGGCAGTTTATGCCAATGACGGCGCCGACTCGGCGATTCTAGGCTATTTGATCGACAATGAGGCCGCGTTTTTTACCTCCATGGGAGGGCAATTCTTTAATAATGGAACCGGATCGATCCTGAATCCAGACGGGGTTCCAAGTACATGGATCGCACCACTGGTTACCAGCCCCGGTGCGAACGGCTTCACCCCAACCCAGACCTACATCGACCGTCTCGGAGACCTCGCCACGAATGCTTTATACGCCAGCCACCTTAACCAAGGCGCTGCTAACCAAGTAGCAGGATCTTCAGCCTGCTCATCCGGAACGCAGACTGTCGCCTTCCCTTCGCCATACGGTTCCCCGCCAGTAGTCGTGTTGTTTGACGAAACGACCAAGGGCGGCATCAGCATGACCGGGAAAGGAACTTGGGGCTTCATAGTTTCCTGTACGGGAGCCTCAGACGTGTTCGATTGGATGGTGATCGGAAATCCTAACTGAGAGTGAATCTGGGATTTTCAGACTAGCTCCTTGAAGGAGTCGTGGCGACGGTTCCCTTTGTCGGTATTCGTATCCTCAAGCCGTGGACCTCTGTTGTAAGCGGCAAGTTTTGGACTGCGCCTGCAAACGAGCCCCCGCTCAAGCTGAGCGCTCTTTCGCGTGGGGCCCTCCGTAGTCCGCCATTACTTGATTCAGCAATGAGTGAGCCAGTACGCCTAATCCCCGAGGTTGGTGTGAAGAAGTCGAACGTAGCTATAATCCATAAGAAAGTAATGGAGAAACGGAAAAAGTGAGGACGTCGGAATTAAATGATTCGGTCCGTTTGTTACGCACCGACATATTTTCAAGAGATTGGCCGCTCGACGAGGAGATTCGTGAAACCGCGGCAAGATCGCCCTCTCACAGGTTCCTCGCGAATCCGTCGGGCCAATATCTTTATGTCTATTTGACGCGCTTTGTGAAGGCTCTGTCTGAAACCCATTTTGGGTGTCCCTTCAGCGAATTGGCGGTTCTCGACTGGGGGTGTGGCAAGGGCCACGTCAGCAAGTTGATCCGGGACCTGGGTCCAAAACAACTTGATAGTTGCGACATCTTGTCTGAACGCGATGACTCGAGCTTTGGGCAGGAGGTTCCGCTTATCGAGCGGTTTGGCATCCACGTGAAACCGCTCCAGCACGAATACATGTTGCCCTATGCCTCGGCCACTTTCGACGTGCTGTTAAGCGTTGGTGTTCTAGAGCACGTTCCAAATGAACGAGCATCCATGGCTGAGATTTTTCGGGTTCTGAAACCGGGAGGCCTTTTCTTTTGTTTCTTCCTTCCTACCAAACTGTCCTGGACTCAGCAGATCTGTCGCTGGCTCGGAGATGACTACCACGACCGGCTTTACACAGAGCGCCAAGTTGAGGAATTGCTCAGTTTCACTGGCCTGAAGTTGCTCGACGTGTGGTATCGGCAGCTTCTTCCAAAGAATTCGCCCCGCTATCCAAATTTTCGGTTATTCGAAAAAATGGATCAGTTCGTGACGGAACATACGCCTCTTCGATACTTCGCCACAAATCTGGAATTTGTAAGTGTGAAACCGTCTTCGGCCAGCCTGTCGATGCCCGGAATAGGAGTTTGAATATGCCACTGCGGGCGGCTTGAATTGGTCCTTCTTCAGCGGCACTATCAACCCCCGGTTTGACCGTTGCGGTAAGGCGTGCGCGGGCCCCAAGGCAATGTTGCGAGGTGTTCTCTGCTAGAGTAGCCTGATTAGCATATGTATATGGCAGCGTCCGGCTAGCGAGTTGCATCCGACAACTGAGCCGCGAATGCTGCAGTAGACCGACAAACCATTTTTCATCAGTCACTCATGTTGAAAAAACTAGAGTATATCTGCCTGATTGGCGCCGTTGGTCTGATCGGCGCGGACCGCATCGACTTATTCGGAGGATATGGTTTTTTTAGACTGAGTCCATTTTTGTTTTTTGCTTTGTCAGTTCTCCTATTTCGTTTTCTGTTCGCGGGATTGGGCGGAGGATTTCGGATTGCGATTGGCCCTCCACTTCGTCGTCAAACCGCTTTTCTCGTTGTGCTCGCACTTTTATTGCTGATTTCGTTCACTTCAACCATTTTCGGTATGGACCCAGAGCGGGGACTGGTGGCTCTTTGTGGTTTAGTGCTCGTGTCTGTCTTGGGATATTGCGTCTCAGTGAGGATACTGGAGGATCCCGATCCACAGAAGCTGGTTGTGCACTCTGTCTCGTTTGCGTTGATCGCATGGCTGATTTTTTGCGTTGGAGAGTGTATTGCATTCGAGTATGGATTCTCTCGTGCTCAGGAAGAAGCCAGCTCGTCGATCGCATCCATATTTGCTCCCACTTCTACATTGCTTTGGGCACCGCGGTTGTCGGGCTTTTGCCTTGATGCGAACCGCGCCGGATTCATCTTGGTAATGTACTTGTTCTTGCTTGATCGATTTGCCGACAAAACGCGCTACACCCGCTTCCTTCGCTTTTCCATAGGATTTTTCCTTTTGCTCACGGTGTCGAGATCCGCCATGCTCTGCTGGTTCGCGTACTGCATATTCTCTCGTGGATTCTGGAAGCGATTGGCGAGTCGGCGGGTTGCACTTGCGGTGGCGAGTCTGGTGATTGTCTGTTCGCTCGTAGGTCTGGTGTACCGAGAGGAAATCACTGAATTAATGCGACTTTGGCAACTGTCTGACATGGTAAGTGACCGGATCTCCGGCGAACAAGGTACATCGGGAGGAGATCACATTCAATTGATAGAGCGGGGCTTAGAGACTTGGTCACGCTCAACCCACACTGTAGTTGCAGGGATCGGATTCGCAGGTGCCCCCAGATTCCTGGGTGATTTCTTCGGGGATAACAAATACGGGAACTTTCATTCCCTGTACGTCTCGGTCCTTGCCGAGCTTGGATTGCCTGCCTTCCTTCTGTTCATGATCCTCCTCGGATACCCACTCATCTCAAGGAAAGGCACAGGACCATGCATCGCAGCGATTGCGACTTTTAACATAGCACTTCAATCCTATCTGGAGCCCATATTTTGGCTTGCTCTTGCACTCGTGTGGTCATTCGAACTAAAGGGTCGCAGAGTCCGAAACCCACGTTCAGGAGCTAATCCGATCTAATCGCTATCGGACTATCGTTCCCGAAAACCGCTGGCTATATGTCCTCACGTGTTGCCTTTTTGGGCGCATATTCCCCAAGATACTTTTCCACGACATGCTGTTCCAGAAACGCGCTGAGTCTTGAAGCATCAGGACCTTTGTTCTCCCGCCATTCTGGCGGCGATGCCAAGGCCAGGTTCATTTTCTCCGCAAGCGCGTTCGCGTTTCCTGCAGGAAAAAACTCAACCATCTCGGAAAGTCGAGCAATTTCCGGGATACCGCCCGATAGCGCACAGATAAGGCTTTTCCCCGCCTGTAGGCTCTCTACGACGACATACGGCAGAGGCTCAGCCCAGAGCGACGGAATTACCACTGCATCGACAGAAGAATAAAACTCCGACGAATCGGTAAATCCCAGCCATTCGATCCTAGGATCTGAGTACGTCTTTCTCAAATTCTGGGTATAGCTATCGAGGCCCCGGCCTGCTAGCTTGAGTATCCAATTCGACTGATTCAGTTGCTTGGTGGCTTCCAAGAGTGTTTCAATGCCCTTCTCACGCTCAACTCTTCCGATGAACCCGAACACCAGGTCGCCGGACAATGCCCCGGCGTTCGTTTTCTGCCGAATCGGCAGCTTGGCGCCGCTCTGAATGTTATAGATAACTGTTGAAGGCACATCTTCGAGGTAATGCCGTCTAATATGTTCGTGTAGAGCGTGTTGGCTGACAGAAACTACCGCGTCAGGGAGGCAGGATGAGCGCCGCCTATTGAACGTCAGAAGCTTACAACTCAAACACCTTCTTTCACAATTCCGACCTTTGCGAAACAATCTACCGTTGCCGCACATCAGATAATAATCGTGCAAGGTATGCACCAAGCGCACTTTCCTGCGCTTCACCTCCTTCCAAGCAGCCAGCGAAAATCCGCAAACATTGTGGGTGTTTACAACGTCCGGCTTTTCGGCATCCAAAATCTTGCCAATCCGGCGAGCCGCTACTGGGTTCCACATTTCCCGAATGTGCCAAGCGAGGCGGTAGAATCTGTTGGGCTTCTCCGCGAGCCCAAACGGCCAGTAAAAATTGTCGACTGGGAGCCGATACACCCGAACTCCATTCCTATCCTCTACGATTTCGGTCGATCCCGGGTACAGACTGACGACGACCACGACATGGCCGCGACGAACCAAAGCTTCCGCCAGTTCAGCCGCCGCCTTTTCGGCGCCGCCGATCACATGGGGAGGATAAAGCGTGCTGATTATCAAAATTTTCATTTGCCGCAACCCTGCCGTACGCGCCTCGACATTCTGTTCCAACGTATCCCTGCAGCGCACGCCGGAACCGCGGCAGCAAATCGGAATATGAAAATCATGGCGTGGTTTGCGCAACAGGCTGCGGTGGGATTCTCCCGCCCGTCAGCAATCTCAAAGCCTGGCCAGCACCGTGTAGTTTGCTGGCAACCTCGTCGACTTGCTTACCGAATCAAGTAAGGCGCCGGTAAGATTCACGGCACATCGCACGGGAAACAACCATTTATTCAGCCGAAGGCACACACTCAACATGAATTGAGCCCAGTCCCCCCCGTCCTCGAGGATCTGCCATTGCAAAAATCCAGCTTCCTTCAACAACTGTTCGAATCCGTATTTCGTAAAACGGAAAAAATCATAAGGCTCTTCATGAAGGGGCCAAAAAAAAGGGCCGCTCAGGATGAGGCACCCATTCGGGCGAAGTACTCTTTTGCATTCCCGTACCATGACATGGGGGTTTGTCACGTGCTCGATTACTTGGGTTGCAAAAACGATGTCGACAGATTGATCTTTGATCGGAAGCGACAACGCGTCTCCCACAAAGTCCGGCGAAGTGTCAACAATTCCATGATCCATTCCCCAATGTTGAGCGGTGACAAATAGGTCACGGTATGGTTTATGTCCACAGCCAATATCGAGTACTTTCGGACAGTCGCTATGGATGTGCTCCAGCGCCGTCCTGGTGGCCCATTCAAGATTAGGCCAGAGGTACTTATAGTGCAGGTAGTCTTGCTTCCAGATTCTCAAGGCGCGCCGTTGCAAGCGGCCTTTAGCGGACCCTTTTACTTCGGAAGCATCAGATAATGTAGGACTGCCGATTGGTCGCCTCATTTCCAGGTATTTCTCGAAAGTGCTTCCCGCTGGTTCCTAGCAAAACGTGTCTTGCTGAATATAGATTTACGGCCTTTTCCTTTTTCACTTCTGCAAATCTCAAACAAACATCGCCGATTTTACACGGTTCTGCGAGGCATCAGATCCAGGCGTTTCTAAAATCACCGCATACAGAAGTTCAGGCGCGCGACTCGGCTGCGGCCCCGGCATGCTTGCGGAGAACGTAGACCAAGCCGGCCGTGACACCCAGCAGTTGCGCACAAGCTCGCGCGGCTAGCAGGAGCGGAGAATACAGCCCGACAATGGGATCTTTCGGTATGGCTCGCAGCACGAAGGATAGAGTGCTGACCAGAAAAGCGGCACACACCAGCAGCGATGTCGGTATATTCGGGCGCACCACCAAATCATGGAAAATTGCTACCAGCAGCGCGGGGGCGAACAGAACTTGCAGCTTCATCAGTTGCGGCGTGTGGCTATCTTTCAGAGTCTTGTTCGGGTTCTTACGTACCGCCAATACTCGCCAGTAGGCGAATTTGTATTTCTTCTTGAGGTAAGTCCCGAGCGTGTCAGGATGCGTATGGTATACGATGGCCGCGGGGACGAATTTCATCAGCCAGCCGCGGGCTGACATGCGGTAAGAGAGCTCCACGTCCTCCGCGCAAGCCACCGGGAAACTCGTGTCGTAACCGTCCATCTCCAGGAAGCGCTCACGGCGAAAGCCGGCGGAATAAGTGTCGATGAAGTCAATCTGCGGAAGTTCTGCCATTCGCCGATATTTATCTTCGTACTCCATCTGTACGAAACGAGCCACCAGGCGCTTTTGATGAGTGCGGTAGGCGCCCTTCACTCCCACGACACTCGGATCTTTGAAGGGTTCGATCATGGCGGCCAGCCAATCTGGCATCGGCACGCAGTCGTCGTCGGTGAACAGGATGATCGTCCCGCGAGCCTCGAGGGCGCCATGATTGCGCGCCGCTGCGGGCCCGGCATTCGACTGAGTAATGAGACGAACGCCGGAGTAGCGGGCGACCACATCCGTAGTACTGTCTATTGAGCCGTCGTTGACGACCAGAATTTCCGCATCGCATGCCGCCGTCTGGGGCAAAATTGCACCCAGGCAGTTTCCGATGCGAGATGCTCCATTAAATGTCGGGATGATGATCGATACTGACATAATAATCAGTGTGAGACCTAGGCTGGAACTGCCTTGCGCTCATCGAAGAAATGTAGCAACCGCTTGTACAGCACATCAGCGGATGCTTCAAAAGATCCCGCCAGGCGCCCTGGCGTACATGCCTGCCGCCAGTGCTCTCTGACGGCGCTCCTGCCTTCAGTTCCCCCAAAAAGACCTGCCACCACACAATTGAGCGGATTCCACCAGTTGAATTCGCTCACCAGTCGGAGATATTCCGGTAGATGAATCTCTTTGGGGCAATTGGTCACAAGATCGCTGTTTGGATGCCTGCGGTACAGTACGCCCGGCTCATCGATATTTGCGTAGGCGCCGCGCTCCAGAATCTGCAGACTGAACTTCAAATCTGCAAGCAAGCGATAATTGGCGTCCGCTACAAGTCCGGCGGCAGCCGCACGCCGAATCATGATATTCGATGGGCCGCCGATGCCATTCGTCATTCTACTCAGGCAGAAGTTGATTACTCGGCGTCCTGGATGTGACCCCGGAAACGCCGACCAGGATCCTTGGATATTCAGATAAGGGTCGGTGGGGAGATAGCCACAAGTAACCAGTGCAACTTCAGGCCGAGTCTCCAAAATGCTTAACTGTTTTCGCAACACTCCGTCAAGCAACACATCATCAGCGCAGAGGGGCTTAAAATAGCGCCCGCGGGAATTTGCTAAGCAGCGGTTTCCGTTTTCACGGGATCCCAGGTTCGAGGGATTCCGAATGTACCGAATATGTCGGTTCCCAAACGAATGTATGAGTTCTTGTGTGTTGTCTTCCGATGCATTGTCAACGATCAGAATCTCGAAATCCTCCAGGCCTTGGCGCATGATCGACGCAATTGCATCCGGCAGAAAGTGTGCAGAATTAAACGTGGGAATCGCAATAGTGAGAAGTGGTTCTTCGCCAGACATATTGGAAAGCTACAAACTGCTCTGTGCCGCATATCCCAGCATACAACACCGCAGCAACCGGAGGGCAGGGAACTAGTTTCGTGTGCGGAACCTCCATCATATCAAACCAGCACGGCCAGTGCCGTTTGTCACGAGGCTAGTACAGACGGTTCCGGGCCAAGGTGCAAGGTGTTCGGTACTTTCGAAATTTGTAGGTCGCCCACACCCGTCCCCACGATTCACGAGGCAGCAGTTCACCACATTTCCGTCGCCCGCTAGCGCTGATGCCGGACTGCACATAATGGGGAGTAATAAGATCGAGCAATCATCGTTGTTTACACGAGTCCTCATAGTTCCCGATCTGTATCCCGGTGAACGCCGCCATGTTCTCCCCCTGTTTCCAAGCGCGATACCACTCCATTGTCCACTCCAGCGCTGCTTCGATTTTGAGCCGTGGTTCCCATCCAAGTTCGACGCGAGCCTTGCTGGCATCCAACCTAAGAATGTGATCCTCATGCACACCGGGAACGGAGTCCCGAATCCAGGACGCACGGTTGCCCCACAACTCCGCCAGCTTGTTCGCGATGCGCTCGACCGGCCAGACGTCTTCGTCGCTTGGTCCAAAGTTGTAAGCAGAAGCAAACCGTGCATGTTCTGCAAGAAGTTCCTGCGCCAGCATCATATAACCGTGCAGCGGATCGAGCACGTGTTGCCACGGACGGATCGCATTCGGGCGACGAATCAGAACCGGCTGTCCGGAGCTGAAGCCGCGCACCAAGTCCGGAATGAGTCTGTCCTCGGACCAGTCCCCTCCACCAATGACGTTGCCGGCGCGTGCTGTAGCCACGCCCACATGGTGTTCCTGCAGCCGCTCGCTGGGAAAGAATGAGCTGCGATATGCCGCGCTGAGAATTTCAGCGCACGCCTTACTGGAAGCATACGGATCATGTCCGCCTAGCGGATCGGTCTCACGATACGGCCAGATCCATTCCTGATTTTGATAGCACTTGTCGGTCGTAACACAAACCACTGCGCGCACGCTCGGAGTCTTGCGGATCGCCTCAAGCACATGCACCGTGCCCATGACGTTCGTGCTGTAGGTTGCAACCGGGTCCGAATACGAGCGCCGAACGATCGGTTGTGCCGCCAGATGAAAAACAACTTCGGGCCGAAACTCCATCATCGAGGCTTCGAGCCGCGCATAATTGCGGACGTCGCCGCGAACATCCTCAACCACGCTACCCACCGATGCGAGGGCGAATAAATTGGGTTCGGTGGAGGGGTCAAGGGCGTACCCGCGGACCTGCGCGCCCAGCCTGCTCAGCCACAGCGCAAGCCAACTGCCCTTGAATCCGGTGTGACCGGTTAGGAAAACGCGACGCCCCTGCCAGGTTTTCACCACGTCTTCCAGATTGCTCTCCCTCCCGCCAGGTCTGCTTCCCCTCGCGCATTCGCCAGAGTAACAATTGCCAGAATCCAGCGGGGCCGAATGTGGCACCTTTTTCATCATAAGCTATCCGCAAGGCTATCTAGCACTCGGCAAACGCTCGGATGGTATGATTTTGAATACTCTCTTCCGAATGTATGACGGATACGGCGGCGCAGCTACGCAGGCAGATTCTAGACTTAACTGCTCAATACTGGCTGGAATCATCGCACCCCGGAGATTTTATCCCCGGGGTTTCACCGGTTCCCGTGTCCGGCAAGGTAATCGACGAATCGGACGTGAGCGCGGTGGTCGATTCCGCGCTCGACGCTTGGTTTACAACCGGCAGATTTGCAGAAACCTTCGAACGAAATCTGGCACGATTTGTCGGCGTCCGTTCCGCTTCGCTGGTTAATTCAGGTTCTTCAGCTAATCTTGTTGCTCTTAGCGCTCTGACTTCACCAAAACTCGGCGATCGGCGATTAGTCCCAGGCGATGAGGTGATTACCGTGGCCGCAGGTTTTCCGACGACGGTGAACCCAATTTTCCAGAATCGTCTGGTGCCAGTTTTCGTGGACGTCACTGTTCCCGGCTATGAGGCCGATGTGCGCCAGCTCGAGATGGCGCTTAGCGGCCGGACCAGGGCCGTGTTTCTCGCCCATACCCTGGGGAACGTTTTCGATCTCGATGCAGTTTGTGCCTTCGCGCAAAAGCACAATCTCTGGCTGGTCGAAGACTGCTGCGATGCGCTCGGTTCCACCTACAAGGGACGGAACGTCGGCACCTTTGGCGATATCGCAACCCTAAGCTTTTATCCCGCCCACCACATCACAACCGGCGAAGGCGGAGCCGTCCTCACCGATAAGCCCAACCTCCAGGTGCTGATTGAATCGTTTCGCGATTGGGGTCGCGACTGCTGGTGCGAGCCCGGCAAGGACAATACTTGTGGCAAGCGTTTCGACTGGCAATTGGGCTCCCTGCCCTGCGGCTACGATCACAAGTACACCTATTCGCATATCGGCTACAACCTGAAGGCCACCGATATGCAGGCTGCTCTCGGAGCGTCGCAACTCACCAAGCTGCCCGAGTTTATCGCGCGCCGAAAGGCGAACTTTCGTCAGCTCAAGACGGCATTGGGCGGATTTGAGGAGTGTCTGATATTGCCAGAAGCGACAGCGCACTCCGACCCATCCTGGTTTGGCTTTCCCATTGGCGTCCGTGACAATGCGCCATTTCGGCGCGAGGATCTGATTCGCGCCCTAGATGCGAATAAAATCGCCACCCGCCTTCTCTTCGGCGGCAATCTCCTCCGCCAACCTGCCTATCAGGATTGCCTATATCGCGTCGCCGGAGAGCTACCGATCACCGACTTTGTGATGAACAATGTATTTTGGGTTGGCGTATACCCAGGACTGACGGCTCCCATGCTCGACTTCGTTGCCAAGACAATCACTGGATTCATCGCGCAGTCCAAGGCTCGGCAGGAAAAGAAGCAGCCGACTCTCGCACAGCTTAGTTAAGCGACAAAGAAACGGAGACTGTACCGAGAATCTCATCGACATTCGTCTAAACTTACACCTCAGGATTGTGCCAGAGTCTTCGGTACTTTCGGAACAAATACGTCGCCCACACCAGGCCCCCGAAATTGCCGATGCAACAAGTGGCCGCTATCCCCCTGGCCCCATAGTATCGTCCAAAGAACAAGCTGCACGCAGTGACGGTAACCGCGCCGACGATCGACGTGACGAAGAACACCTCTTGCTTATGCGCACGAAGGTAAAAGGCTTCTGAAAAAACAATGACGTTCAAAATCATGTAAATGAGTAATAGCGCGAGGGAAAAAGGGTCGAGAAGACGCTGAGCAAACCGAAGATGTTGTAAATTCAGATAAATACATCCCAGCCATGCAGTCAGAGCTCCTGCGAGTGAGACAGCGAAGGCTTGCCGGACGGCCTGAAAGAATGTGTGATCCAAACGTCCATATTCTTTGCGGGCGATCAGGGTTCCAAAGGGTGCAGATTTTGTGCTCACCCAAGAAACAGCAATGTTCTGAATCGCATTTACCAGACTGAGAGACATTCCCATCTGGCCTGCGGCCACAGGACCGCGAAATGCAAACAAAATCGGATTGAAAATCCAAAATATGAAGTAGCCACAAAACCAGCTTACGGCAATTCTCCATTGGAATGGCCAGACTTCCTCATTCCACCGGATGCGATCGCTTCCCGCGTGATAAGACAGTAATCCAAACAACAGTTTGCGTTTTCCAGCAAGCCACACGACTGCGGCGGAGGCCATGCCGAATAGCATCATCGACGGCGCGAAGAGGCCATGATGGCTGGCCAGAGCGGACCACGCCAACAGGCTTCCGGTAACGGACTGCATAAACCGAAGGCGCGCTACCTCCGGCACATATCCGCAGCCTTCCAGAAACGAGAGAAAAGGGTCAGTTTGGAAGTTGAGTGCCGCCATCAGTGCAGCAAAAAGCCAGGGAAGACGCCAAAAAACGGTTGGTCCCCCATGCTGGTGTGTGGCAAAAAAATGAAAGCCAACGGGAACCAAGGTCGCGGCCATGAGCACCGCGGCCACCGAATACCAACGAACCGATTTCTGGATTACCGATGCGAGTCTGGCGTGGGCAACCGGGTCTCCGGTAATTTCATAATCCGCTGAGATGGACAGCCGCGCCCGCTCATGACTTGCCAACTGCAGAATCACATACGAGAAACCCAGCTCGAACACAATCTGCAGAGCGACCAGGCTCCCAAATGTGTAGTAATATCCCTGCTCGCCCGGGCTCAGGAATCGCGCGATCAGAAGAATAGTGACAAGCCCAGCGGCACTGCCCCAGGTTCTCGCAAGTACGGTGAATCCCACCGCTCGGTCCAGCCCGAGAACAGTTCGTAGCCAATGACGAACACGGGCGATCCAGGATGAATTCAACGGGAGCGGGCCGACCTGATGGAGACCGTCAGACATTCATCGCCCTCTCGGAAGGAGGGCAGTCACCTCGATTGGCCAACCGGTACACGCCTGAAGGGCGAGAAAGAATGGTGATACTCGATGGTAAAACTCGACAGAGCAGGCATCAAAATGATGGTCATTGTACTTCAAACGGCTGTCCATCCGCCATCGATGACGATTGCCTGCCCGGTCATAAAACTCGAGGCCTCGGAAGCTAAGAACAGCAGCGCCCCTGCCAACTCCTGCGGTCTCCCGATTCTTCCCATGCAGGTGAACCCTTTGAGTCGCTCCAGGAACGCGCTGTTTTGCTGAACTGCGTTGGCTCCGCCAATATCTTCGGTATTTGAAAACGGACCAGGAAGGATCGCATTTGCTCGAATCCCGTGCTCTCCCCAAAACGATGCCACGTATCGAGTGAAACTCAGCAATCCCGCTTTCGCCGCGGAATATCCTGGTGGATTACCGAAGTCTGTCCCTTGATAGAGCTGCGGCCTCGGGGCGACCAACGCATACATCGTCGAAACGTTGACGATACTGCCCGCCCCCTGTTGCTTCATCTTGGCTCCGAATTTTTGCGTGGTCAGGGCCGCCCAGTAAACTCCTCCGGTAAGATTCCGCATCCAGGTTTCGTAACTTGCCGATTCCAGCGACCCTTCCGGTACGTTGAAGCCAGTGCCAGGCCCCAATTCATGAGCATTGTTGACCAACACGTCGATCAAGCGTTCCTCCTCGACGATCCGATCGAGAATTTTGCTGAACGCCGGCACATCGTACATATCGACACGGTGAACGGAAATGCTTTCGGAGCCGAATTCTTCAGCCCATCCCTCCGCCTCGCGCCTCAGTCGTTCGGAACGTCCAAGCGCGACCACGCGCGCGCCGTTGGCCAGCATGGTGCGAACGAAGGTTCGGCCCAAGAAGCCAGAGGCGCCAGTGATCACGACCGTTTTCCCGTTCACCGAAAACAGTTCAGAGCTTTTCAATTGCGCTGAGGCTACAGGCAACTACGGCCTCCATCGATCACTAGATTTGCTCCCGTCATGTACGAGGACGCGTCTGAACACAGGAAAAGAATTGCTCCCTGGTACTCATCCCGGTTGGCCATGCGTTGCATCGGGATGAGTTGCTTCAACCGGCTTAGAAAAACTTCCGATTGGCCATTGAAAACTCCTCCGGGAGAAATTGCGTTAACGCGGATATTGGCGCTACTCCAGTATGTTGCCAAGTAACGCGTAAGTCCGATCAGACCCGTCTTAACCACCGAGTAAGTGACAGGCTTTACGGGTTGTTGGTCATCAGGCAGGCCATCCACGCGGTAGAGGCGCTGGTCGGGCGCGATCAACGCAAGGTCCGACGCCACATTCAAAATGACTCCCGATTTACGCTTGGCCATTTCGGCGCCGAAGAGGCGAGAGCACAGGAACGCGCCCGTCAGACCGACACGGAGATCGGCTTCCCATACGTCAAGCGGGAAATTCTCCAGCCTTGACCATGCGCTATTTCCTTCTTCCACCTTTGGATTATTCGCGGCGTTGTTAATGAGTATGTCGATGCGGCCAAATTTCTCAACAATATGCGCCCGTGCGCTTTCCAGAGAGGACTCGCTCGTGATGTCGCATGCGATGCCGATCGCTTCCGAACCAGACTCGTTTGTGAGCTGGCTCGCCCGGGCCGCAGGATTGGCGGTCGGGAGATCGAGCAACACAACGCGCGCTCCCGCGGATGCCAGAATCGCTCCGTGATGGTAGCCCAATAGCCCCGCTCCCCCGGTAATGATCGCCACCCGGTCGCGCAGATCGAACAGCGTCGCCATGCGGCTGCTTTTTGTGTCGGTTATGAAACCATGCTCCACCATCAGACTCTCCGTGTTTGGCCGCCATCCATGATGTAACATCCCCCAGTGGCGAACTTTGAAATCGGGGAAACCAGGAACGCGGCAAACTTGGCGATTTCCTCAGGCGTGCCAAAACGTTTTTGTGGCACTTCGGTCGAGATGTAACGCTCAACTTCCTCCCGGCGTTCTTTAAGATGATGGTCCCAGGAGCCTCCGTCGAATAGCACATTGCCGGGCGCTAGGCAGTTTACTCGAATTCCATTGGCAGCTACGGTCCGCGAGAGATTCTTGCTGTAGTTGACCAGAGCGGCTTTCGCGGCACTGTAAGGCAGTGGAGCCGGTGTGGCCTCCACTGCTACGATCGATGCGATAAATAAGATGCTGCCGCCGCGGGGCTGCAGATGGGGAATCACCGCTTGTGCGAGGCGCACGCTGCCAAAAAAATTCAGCTTGAACAGCCGCTCCCATTCAACATTCTCCAGTTCCCATCCAGATTTGCCCCTGCCGCTACCCACGTTGGCAACGAGTATGTCCAGACCACCCCACCTCCGATGAATGGCGGAGACCGCATCGTCAATAGCGGATGGATCGGTCAAGTCTCCTGGAATGCTAAAAACCTTATCCCCGAACTCTGCTTGTAATTGGTTGGCTGCCTCATCCAGGGCGATGCGATCGCGGCCCGTGATGCACACGCGGCAGCCTTCTCCGAGCAGTGTTAGTGCAATAGCTCTGCCGATTCCTCTTGAGGAACCGGCGACAAACGCCACCTGATCGGTGAACTGAAGGTCCATTTCTCTATGTCCAGTAACGGCGCAGGAAGGCAAGCTGCTGTCGAATCCAGGTCACTTCGTCGCCGTCCACTCCCCGCGCAACTTGTAGGGTAAATCCGCCCGAGTAACCAATCTTGCGAATACTTGTGAACACATCGTCAAAGTCGGCGCTGCCTTCGCCGAGCGGTCTTGTTGCCACTCTTCCATCTGGCAGGCGCAGACGATCCTTGATGTGAATGCTGCCGATGCGATTGCCATAAGCCGCAAATTCTTCGCTCGCGATGTATCCGAGACCGGAGCTATTTCCAGTATCGTAGTTTACCTTGACGTTCGGGTGTGGAATGCGCGCAAGAAAAGACGCGAACTCGGCAGGGCTGAAATCTGCTTCCAAATGCATTTCAACGCTCACTTCTTCCGATACCGGAAGAGCTCGTTCTAGAACCGCAAGGACAATATTCTTCTCCTCCTCGGTCCTGATCGACGAGGCATCCACGAATGGGAGCACAACCCGCGCAGCTCCGATCTTTTCCCCCCGGCGAAGCAGATCATGGAGCACGTGTTCGCGCCGCATCCGCTGTTCGTCAGAGCAGCGTATCAGCGGATAGTCCATGAGCCAGTCCCCGCAAATAGCGGGCGTCTGAATGCCGCTCTTTTGCTTCAACGCTCTTAATTCTGCAATACCTTCTTCGCTGGCAACCGGGTTCACGGATGAACCGTACTCGTCATAAATCCATTCGATGTAGGTCAGCCCCGCTTCTCTCGCAAGGGACAATTCCTGGCGCCAGGAGTTTCGCGGGAAGCATTGAAAACGACCGTCTTCGGGCGGGCTCAAACGCCCTTGCATGATTCCGAACACGGCTTGCATCGTCTCTCCTACTCGGGCAGGGGTTCTATGATCATGTTTACCAGAAACTCTGCCCGGGAAAGAAACGGGAACAAATCCTCCAGAGGTTTAGAAACGAATGAGCCATCCGGTTTTTGATACGACTGCAGACGTGGCGCGCGCATCTCATCTGGCACCACATTCACGTCGCAGACCACCGGCCCCTTCATCTCCAGAACCCGCCGAACATCGGCACGGAGATTCTCCTGGTTTTTGATCACCGTCGAACTCAAGCCGAATGCCTCCCCAACGCGAGTCAGATCTGGGACAGTCAGGCCATTGCTCTTGTCGGAACCCAACTTGGCTTCCCCAAAATAAGCTTTTTGAGATGCTCGAATCGATGCATAGCCATCGTTATTCAGAACAAAGAACTTGATCGGCAACTGCAAGCGGCGGATGGTCTCCAGTTCCTGAATGTTAAACATGAATCCGCCGTCGCCATCCACAGCGATTACCTCCCGTCCTGGATTCGCAGTAGCTACCGCGATCGCCATCGGAATAGCATAGCCCATGGCGCCCAGACCAGCGGTGTGAAAAAGGCGCTGGGAATGCAAGGTAGGAAAGGCCAGCAGATAAATCTCAATGGCTGATCCGGAGTTTCCAACCACCAGCCTGTCTTCAGTTTTTACTTCGGTGCCGATCACTTCTGCCAGGTTGAATACTGAGACCGGCCCCTCCGGCTTGCGGTGTTCTTCCGTGACCACCGGATAGCGAGTCTTCCAATCGGCACAACGCCCATCCCATGCGGAATGATCCAACATTCGAATGGAGTCCCGTTGACTCAAGAGCTCCGTCAGGAAATTCTTTGCATCTGCATGAATTGGCTGCTGCACGTGAGGATGGAGCTTTTTCAGTTCAGCTTCGTCGATATCCACGACTGCCTTGTGTGCCCCGCGTGCCAGGTTTTGGGGGGCATATCCCGTGATGGCAAAATCCAGGCGCACTCCGATGGCGAGGAGGAAATCCGAGTTTTGGAGGGCGAAGTTCGCTCCGCGCGCCGCCACCGAGCCCGGCCGACCGACATATAAAGGATCATTACTCGGAACCAGATCGGCGGCACACCAAGTCGCCACCGTCGGAATTCCAAGCAATGTCCGAAGCTCTTCGAATTCCTTTTCCGCATGCGCCAGGCGTATACCGTTCCCCGCGAAGAGCAACGGCCGTTTCGCGTCGTTAAACTTCTCTAGCAAATACTGCACTTCCTGTTTGAGGGATTCACCGCCGCATGGCTCTTTCAACTCTGCCGCGTCAAAGCCGCGCAAAGCGGACGGCTCAGGAATCGGCGAAGCTTGGACGTCGAGCGGGATGTCGATCCAGACCGGCCCGGGACGGCCGTGCAACGCCAGATAGACGGCCTTCTCCAAATGGTAGCGAATATCGTTCGCATCGAGAACCGTGACCGCATACTTCGTAATCGGCTTTACGATAGAGACTATGTCTACTTCCTGCACGCCGAGTTGACGCATGCCCAGTGGCCGGCCATCCTTATCGAACATGCGATCCGGCCTCTTCACCTGTCCCGAAAGAATGAGCATGGGGGTCGAGTCCAACCATGCACCCGCAACTCCGGTGACAGCGTTGGTGCCACCGGGCCCGGTTGTGACCATGCATACGCCAAGATGATTGGTGGCTTTGGCGTAGCCTTCGGCGCAAATGGCGCTGGCCTGCTCGTGCGAATTGCAGACGGGCACGATCGCAGTTTCACAGCCGAGGGAGTGATTCAGGTGCATTGCCCCACCGCCGGTCACCAGGAAGACGTGCTTCACCCCCTGCTCCGCGACAAAGCGGACTACATAGTCGGAAAGTTTCATCGGTCCAATCTTAAATGGGATTCGGGAAAGATCATGGAACCCGAAAGCTTCAATCCTCCCCTGGTGAAGACTTCCTGCGCGGTAAGACCCCGTGCGGCCAGCAGCGCGTCCACCAACTCGCGTACTGCGCCATTGCCGCCGGTGGCTCTGGCAATGAAGTTCGCGCGCTCTAATACCACGGATGCTGCATTGGCCGGAGCGGCGGATAAACCTGAAATTGCCATCGCTGGCAGATCGTTAACATCATCGCCCATGAAACAGATTTCTGTTAGCTGCACTCCCGCGGCAATGGCAAATTCGCGGAGTGCCGCTGCCTTATCACGGCACCCCTTGACGACATGACGTATGTGCATCTTCTCGGCGTAGCGGTCCACTAACGCGCTGTTCTCGCCAGAGATTAGGGCCAGGATCAGCCCGGCGCGGCGCGCCAGAGAAACTCCCATGATGTCGGCGAAGCAAAAGCGCTTCCACTCTTCGCCGCTAGGTCCCCACCAAAGCCCACCATCACTAAGTACGCCGTCGACATCGATGGCCACTGCCCGAATCGTGCCCAGGCCGACCGCTGCGGAATTCTCCGGCACCATGCGGTTAAACCGTTGCGCCCACGCGGCGCAGTTTCTTGATGATCGGAAACTCGCGCTCATAGACGCGCTTGATTCCATCGCCTTTCGCCTGCTCCCAAAGCCGGATGTCGCGGACCAGTCGCGAGATACCGTTTGGCTCCAGGGACGCCGCGTGGTCGGAACCCCACATGGCGCGATCCATCGTGATGTGGCGCTCTACAGAGCAAGCTCCCAGCGCAGCCGCACAAACGCTAGTTGGAATTCCCGTCTCGTGTCCGGAATAGCCGATGGGTACGCCATATCGTGCTGCCATCGTCGGTATTGCGCGCAAATTCAACTCATCGTAGGTGGCTGGATAGGTACTGGTGGCGTGCATCAGAACCAGGTCCTCCTTCCCCAGAACTTCGACTGCATGGTCCATCTCGGCGTAGGTACTCATGCCGGTGGAGAGAATGATCGGCTTTCCAGTGGCACGGACGCGCCGCAGCAGCCCATCGTCCGTCAGTGAGGCGGAAGCGATCTTGTAAACCGGAATGTGAAAACGCTCCAGGAAATCCACGGAGGCCTCGTCCCACGGAGAAGCGAACCAGAGCATCTTGACCGATTTGCAGAAGGCGTTGATCTCTTCGTACTCTTCCTCCTCGAATTCGAGGCCATACTTGAGATCTCCATTCGTAGGACCAAACGGATTCTCGCGAGGCTTGGCCAACTCTTCCGGCGTGTAGACTACGTCAACGGTCCGCTTCTGGAACTTGACCGCGTCGCAACCCGCAGCCAGAGCGACGCTGATAAGCCTCTTGGCAAGATCGACATCTCCGTTGTGGTTGATGCCGATTTCCGCAATAATGAAGCATGGCTGATCATCGCCGATCAGCCGGTTGCCAACCCGGATTGCACCCATGGAAAAACTCCTTCGAAATACTGCTCCTGTCGGGTGCGCACGGAACCGGGGCACCCTCGCAAGCAAATATTATATCTGCCGCTGTCTCGATCGCCCAGACCGTTCAAGACTTCTGACGTATCGGGGAATCAAGGTAACACATTCGATCAACGGACGACGCCCTTCTACGGCTGCCGTTCGCAGATGGATCGCTCCACCCAGTCGCAGAGCATATGTCCGCAGAGGATATGGGCCTCCTGGATGCGAGCGGTATCTTTCGAAGGGATGCAAAGAGCAACCTCAGCGATGTCGGCGATTTCTCCGCCGCCCTGTCCCGTAAACGCGACCGTGAATGCACCGATCTGCCGTGCCGTTTGCAGCGCGGCACAAACGTTCTTGCTAGTGCCGGAAGTTGAAATACCGACCAGCACATCGCCCTTGGTGCAAAGTGCCTCCACTTGGCGCTGGAAGATTCGTTCGTACCCGTAGTCGTTCCCGACCGCGGTCAAAATGGATGTGTCGGTCGTCAGCGCAATTGAAGGAATGGCGCAGCGCTCCCGCCGGAATCGACCCATCAATTCCGCAGCCAGGTGCTGAGAGTCCGCGGCGCTGCCTCCATTTCCGCACCAGAGTACCTTTTTGCCAGTGACAATCGCGCGGGTCATTTCCTCTCCAATACCCTGCAGCAGTGATTGCTGGTCGCGCAACAATTCAATAACCGCGAGATGTTCTTCAATGGCCTGGCCAAAAACCGAAGATGGATCAAACGCACGCGACATGTCTGCTCCTAGGCTACTGCGTCGAATTCCAGAAACTCGTTCCCGAAGGTCAGCCACGATTTCCGTCGAGGTCGCCAAGTTAGCATACACAATGAGGCGCCCGCCCGTGTACTGTATGGATTTGGGGGTTATGTCTCAAAGATAAGGGGAAACGCTTCCGGCTTGGGAGCAGCAGAGGATCGGAATGAAAGCAGTCATATTGGCGGGAGGCCTCGGAACGCGGCTTAGCGAAGAAACCGTTGTACGCCCAAAACCGATGGTCGAGATCGGCGGTCGACCGATCCTGTGGCACATTCTCAAGATGTATTCGCAACACGGAATCAACGACTTCATCATTTGTTGCGGATATAAGGGGTATCTCATCAAGGAGTACTTCGCGAACTATTTCTTGCACATGTCGGACGTCACTTTCGACATGAAAGAGAACCGCATGCAAGTGCATCAGAGTGTCGCAGAGCCCTGGCGCGTCACTCTGGTCGATACCGGAGACAATGCAGGGACCGGAGGACGGCTCAGGAGAGTCGCTCACTATCTCGAGCATGAGGATCCCTTTTGCATGACCTACGGGGATGGCGTCAGCGACATCGACATTTCGGCAGCCGTCGCCTTCCACCGGAGTCACGGCCGCAACGTAACCGTGACGGCCGTCCAACCACCCGCTCGCTTCGGTGGATTGGGCATCGACGGAACCACCATTTCCGCATTCCAGGAGAAACCAAAAGGCGAGGGAGGATGGATCAACGGAGGATTCTTTGTTCTGTCCCCGGCGGTCTTCCATGAGATCAGTGACGATTCCTCGATGTTCGAAGCCGAGGCCATGCAAAACCTCACTTCGAAGCAGCAAGTGCAGGCCTATTTCCACCGGGGCTTCTGGCAACCGATGGACACATTGCGAGACAAACAAAGGCTGGAAGAACTCTGGGCCAGCGGTAGAGCGCCATGGAAAACGTGGTAAATACGCTCTCGGAACCGTCGTTCCGAATAAGGCGAGCGTCATTCAACCCTCAGGCTGACTCGTTACCAGAGTTCAACATAGAGTGCTGCTCCGCCTAACGAGTCAGCGGCTTGCGCCCGAGCGCGCGAATATGCACAGACTTTGCCCAACCAACATCCACCGGTGAGCTCTCTATGGCGACAACCGCAAAACCAGCGGCTTCGAGCAGAGCGGCAACCGCCGGAACGCAGTAGTAGTTGATATGTTCGTGAATTCCTATATTCCAGCGGGGAGCGGAGTGCTGCAACTCGGCGCGTTGCTGATCTGATATCTCCTGTGGCGTCTCGATGTAGAGGTACCCTCCGGGTTCGACGTACGCACTAAGCTTGCGAACCAGCCTCAAAGGATGCGTTACGTGCTCGGTAACATGTGCAAACAACACAATGGAATACGTGCCCAGCTCCGATTCCGACTTGATGCGGGTAACGCCAGGAACAGGTTCCATGCTTGAGATCTCATAGACAAATTTTGATCCGGGAATATCCGGTATGAATCTCCCGTCGGCGCCTCCGTAGTCAAGTATCGTGTGCGCATCAGATGTCTGCAATCCTTTGCGAAGAAATGTGCTGAGAGCCGAGCGTCGTACACTCAACTCGGTCTCTGACTGGCCAACCTCTGCAGCAATCCCGGCATATTCGGGTTCGAAGTAGATTCGTTCCCGATTATAAGATGGCGATCGATAATCAAGATACAAACGCATGAGGTCTTCATCACGAAACGGTGTCTTCGTTTGGATGAAAAAACAATGCATGCAAAGTTGCATCTCCACAAATGCAAAACGAGTGGTTACTCGCGAAAAGAACGACATCGAAAGGGTCACGAGATCGCGAATCTTTTGCTTCACCGCATTCGGCGACCTGGGGGCCTGAAGCTCCATTCCGAACACTCGCTTCAGAAAGAAGGGATAGACCATGCCGATCGGTCCAAGATCATGCAGTTCGCTATTGCCACAGTTCCTGCATTCGCTCACCCAATTTCCTCCAGAACCCGGTAATTTGTTTCGTTATCTCTTATGGCTATCAGATATCACTATCAGAGTTGTGTGAATCGCGCGGGAACAATGGTATTGGTGCACAATGGGCTGACCACCGAGAGGAACCCTTCCACGCATTCCGTAGGCCTTTACAGAGCATCGTGTTGCTAAAAAAAGAACACCTGCCTGGAAGGATCAATTTCTTTTACCTGCTGAGAGATGACCTTTCTTCCCTCTGACACTGTAACCACTATGGGCCAACCGTAGCGCCGAATGCCCTCGGCGGGAATCTCCGTTACACATTTTCGGTCGCCGATCGTGATTACCTGCGGGCGCTTGTCCAACACGACGATGTTCGGCAGATTGGAGAGTGGCCCCCCGTTTTCGCTGGACCGGCAGAAGTTATCGCCAGCACCCCAAACCAGTACTCCCTTGAACGTCTTCAACTGCTCGGTGAGCGCCTTAGCCCTTTCCTTCTCTTGTGAAATATAGACCATTGCTTTCTCACGGATGTTCGGGGACGAGATTTCGACCGCTTTTTGACCCTTTCTGAATAACATTCCCAGTGCTGGATACTCGCCACCATCGCGATAGGGAAATCTGTATTCAAAATGTCCAACTGAACCGAACCCATGCGCCGCCAGAAGGCGAACCAACGACTGGGGAGTAAAGTGGTTCACATGAATCCGATCGAAATAGTACAAGAACTCCAGGCGCTCGTGGGTTGCATACTGGAGAGAATTGGGAACTTCAATATAGAGCAGCCCGTTTTCACTCAAAAGAGAATTCCAGCAGTCAATCAGATCGAAATTGAGCAAATGCTCTACCACATGCGAAGCAATGATCAGGTCGTATGGAGCATCGTTCGGTTTTTGGTCGGAAATCGTAAGGTTCTTCAGGCCCAACCTCTGCGCTTTGAGTGATCCGCTCCGTGCACCCGGACTTGGATCGAACCCTCGAAAAATCGACGACGGAAATTCCTTTGCGAGCTCTAAAAGAAGCCAGCCTTCACCGCATCCGAAATCCAGCACTTTTTGGGATTGACCGAAGAACCCGTTAAGCAGATTTGCGAGACGGTAGCGTTGGAGCTTCACAATGGGCGAGAGAAGATCACCATCTGCCAGTTCGGCATGGTAGGAATCATTTGCCTGGGATTTGTAGTACTCGTCGTAACTGTCTTGATCACCGCTTGCCACGAAGAGGAAGTTGTCCGATGCGCAATGCCTGATCGTCACTTCAGTCGGCAAAGTCATCTTTGGATTGAAGTGAAGTTGCAGAACCTCAGCGGATCCCGATTCGCAGATCGGACATCGATCGTTTCGCATCGCCGTTGAATTCAAGAGATTCAAGATAACACACAAACCTAAGCGATGAATATTGGACTATCCGCAGTCAAATCGGCGCTGCGGCGTGCAAGGGTTTATCTTTGATAATGTGATGCCAGTTGGGCGGAGTGAAGCCTCTTGCTGACGGGGGCTTCCGGGATGCAAGGCGGAGCGCGGCCGGTCTGACCACAACACCCTGTCGCTGCCATTGAAGGAGATATTTCTTGTCGACCACGAGACACCCAGTCATTGAAGAGGATCTAAGGAGAATCGTCTCTTCCGGGCTACCCTGGAACAGATTATTCGGAAAGACCATCTTGATATCCGGCGCCAACGGATTTGTTCCGTCTTACATGCTGGAGACACTCCTTTACCTCAACGAGTCTGCGGGCGCAGGCATTCACGCAGTCGCTTTGGTGAGAAATAGGGAGAGGGCGAACCGCAGGTTAGGTCATCTTGCCGGCCGCCCGGACCTAACCATCGTTGTACAGAATGTGGAGGAACCTTATGCCGGACCGGTCGCTGTTGATTTCGTCATTCATGCGGCGAGCCAGGCCAGCCCAAAGTTTTACAGCACCGATCCAGTCGGTACGTTCGCAGCCAATATCATTGGGACATGGCGAATGCTGGAGACGGCTAGAGATGCGCGGAGCGAGGGGTTCCTGTTCTTCAGTAGCGGAGAGGTTTACGGCCATCTCGAGGATCCATCGGTCCCGGTGAGCGAAACTTCCTTTGGATACCTCGACCCAGTCAATGTTCGATCATGCTATGCGGAGGGGAAGCGGGGAGGCGAGACGCTCTGTGCCTGCTGGCATTCTCAATTCGGGATTCCCGCGAAGATCATTCGGCTATCGCATACGTATGGACCGCGAATGGATCTGAGCGACGGGCGCGTGTTTGCAGATTTCGTTGCCGATGTGGTTGCGGGTCGCAACATCGTCATGAAAAGCGACGGGAGCGCCCGTCGGCCTTTCTGTTATCTGGCGGACGCAATCGAAGGTATCTTCACGGTCCTGTTACACGGAAACGGCGGCGAAGCTTATAACGTAGGAAGCGATTCGGAAATCTCCATTCTGGAACTGGCCGAACTGCTTTGCCGGCTGTTTCCCGAACGTAAATGCCGGGTTGTTCGACAGGAGCGAAACCCCGACGATCCTTACCTCGCAAGTCCGGCACTGGGGGGGCACTTCGACATCGCGAAAATAAAATCGATGGGATGGGCGCCGACGACCGGTCTGGAAGAAGGATTCCGGAGAACCGTCAAAAGCTACGAGTGACGGGCCTCCCAGACGAATGGGAGGCTGCGAACGAATCGCCTCCTAGGTAACCAGGCTTCCTCGAGCACGCTCTCAGTCGCCGCCTTGCGGGCTCGTGGCAGGCGTTATGCGAGCGGGCGTTGACTCGCGACGGGGCGCTGCGGTCTTCTCGTGCTGGCTCCCGCGCAATAGATACTTCGAAAGCGTGATGAAGCCCTTCAGATTGCGCTGTAGCTCGCGGCGATCCTTCAGGGACTGCTGCAGTTTGTAGAAAAGGTAGGAAGGACTCAGATAGAAGCTGCGCCGCGCCCGGTCGCAGAAACTGACCAACTGCTCGTGCGTAATGTTCGGCAGGGTGACAACGCTGTTGTGGAGACCGTCCTTCGTCAACCACGCGCCCCAGTCTTCGATCTGAATGTAATCTCGCTTCTTCGCTTCCTCGTACGCGGTCGTGCCCGGATATACCATGATTGGAAAGAATTGCGCTGTATCCGGCTGAAGTTTCTTGGCGAAGCTTAACGTCTTCTCCATGCTCGCTGGCGTCTCGTTCAGGTTGCCGACCATGAAGCAGCCGTGCACCATGATGCCCGAATCGCGGCAGCGACGGACAAAGCGATGCGCCTCATCGTGATACTTCTTGTCGCGGCGGTCATCATTGTTCTTTTTCATGCCATTGATAACTTCCACGTCGCCGCTCTCGAATCCAACACAGAATAGCCGGGCACCAGCCTTGTGCAAGGTTGAAAGGAGCTCGCCTTCCGCGCCAATGTCGGCGCGGCAGTTGGCATCAAATGGCAACTTGTTGCCGCGGCGGATCAGTTCATGCGCCAACTCCATCGTGCGCGGCTTGCTGATGATGAACGTGTCGTCTTCCAGCATCACCGTCTTGATCTCGGGCATCTCGCGCGCCACGAAGTCGAATTCGTCCGCCACATTCGCCACCGAGCGGTATCGCATCTTGTGCCCGCTGAAAGTCTGCGGATAAACACAGAACGAACAATGATAGGGGCATCCCCGGCTCGTATCGAAGACCACCAGCGGCCATAGCGAGTGACCATAAAAATAATCTGGCGTATGCAGAAACCGCTTGTAGACTTCGGAGACAAAAGGCAACTCGTCAAGATTCTGAATCGCTTCGCGCTGTTTGTTGCTGATGATCTCGCCTGTCGCTCTGTTCCGCCAGACCAGGCCCTCGACCGTAGAGAGATCCGCGCCGCAGGCTTTCGCTTCCAGCCAGTCGCGCACCGTGTATTCGTATTCGCGCACTGCGACAGATTCCAGCGCCGATGACATGGCCAGCGTCTCTCTCGGTAGAGACGACACATGCCGTCCCACGAGAAGCACATGCAGAGACGGCTCCGCTGCAACCAGAGATTCGATCACGCTGACGTCATTCAGAATGCTCGGCGTGGAGGTATCGCACACCACAGCCTCGATTTCCTTTTTCTGGATGCGGTCGATGACTGCTTGTACCGTGTAGGCGGCAGCCGGCGAATCGACCAGATCTACATCGTGCCCATTCTTGATCGCGACTCCAGCAGCGGTTGCCAACCATTTCGGATAGTAGAGTGTTCCACTCTTCGTAACGGCGGGGCTACGCTGCTCGCGAGAAAAACGCGGGTGAAAGGGTGGATTCAAAAACAGTACACGCATCGCTAGAGTATAGCTTAAGCCCGTGGCAGTTACTGCAAATCAATGGGCTTCATCTGTCAATCTTGGTTACCCTAGGGTATGGACCTCAGGACCTGAACTGATCAGCGAACTAGAATTCGGTCGCGATTACCGCGTATCTTGCTTTGCCTTCCAACGTCGCCTGATGGCGTCCACCCGCTCCCGGTTCTCCGGCAGCTCGAAAGCGCGGGCCGAACTCTCGCGCATGAAGACCCAGAACGCGGCGACAAAGAAAGAAAGAATCGTTGTAGCCAGCACGATCAGTGTCCGGTGCGGGGACGACTTCTTGTCCGGAGGTACGGCCGCATCCACTACTTGGATGATCGAGCCTTCTCGCGCCTCGTCGAGTTTGGCGACTTCAAATTCTTTCGCCAACAGCTCGAAAACGGTCTCCTTGTACTTGAGGTCGCGATACCGGCGGATATATTCCATCCCGGCTTGCGTCACTCTTCCCTTGGAAAGGTTGATGTCCGATCCCACGTCGCTCTGCGACCCCGCCACGTGTTCAAGCTGCGATTGCAGCGCAGCCAGTTCCTGCTTGGCAAGAATCAGATTGGGATTGTCCTCGGCGGCAAACGATC
>CAVZZB010000012.1:0-85452 GCA_963779525.1 uncultured Acidobacteriaceae bacterium | reverse complement strand
CCTGCGTCCGTAGTGGTTTCCGCTGCGGCGGATTGACGTGGATGAGTTCGAACGATCTCGAAGGGAATACGTCAGCTCGAGCTGAGACAAGATGCTGTTGTTGCTGGGACCGCGCGAGTTTTGTTTTGACCGGTTTTTCCACAGGTATCGAAAAAAGAGAATTGCAACTCCGGATTGTGAGTTGTTATAGTTCTCCCGACCCATACCACTTCGCGAAAATTCTTGAGCTGTAACAACTGTGAAGTCGGACTTGTACCCAAGCAGTTAGCTTGGGCGAACGAGTTTGTGTGTTTAACTGGTTCTAGGCTCGTAGCTGCGGAGAGTTGAATTGACGGCGTTCTACCTGGTCATCTTCGGAATATCGCTGTTCTTCTCGTTCGTCCTTACTTGGTGCGTTCGCAATCTCGCAATGGGCCGCGGCTGGGTAGCGCCCCCGATTCAGGATCGCGACCTACATGAGACTCCGTTGCCGCGGTTGGGCGGCGTTCCCATATTCCTGTCTTTTCTGATCAGCATTGCGGTTGCGTTGTTGGCCGGTCTGCATTTTCCGGCATTGGCTGTTGGCCCCTCAATTCGGACCCTTCTGACCATTCTTGTACCCGGGACATTAATTTTCCTGCTCGGCATCTACGACGATATCCATTCCGTCGGTCCGTACACGAAGTTTGCGGTTCAAGCTGTTGCTGCCATCATGCTGTTTGCTGGTGGTTTGAGGATTCTCGCCCTGCCAGTGTTGTTTGGTGCGCGGCATTTGGCCTGGCCCATCGGACTTCCCATTACCGTTCTGTGGGTCATTGGGATTACGAATGCCTTCAATCTGATCGATGGCTTGGACGGTCTCGCCGCCGGTTCTGCGCTGTTTTCGACGTTGGTCGTTTTCGTGGTGGCAATCTTCAATGGTTCGTCACTCGTGTCGCTCCTGACCATTGCCCTGGCCGGAGCAATCCTGGGTTTTCTGCGTTTCAATTTCAATCCGGCGACGATCTTTCTCGGTGACTGCGGGAGCTTGTTCATCGGATTTATGCTCAGTGCCTTGGCATTGGTGGGTTCTGAGAAGGCGCCCACGGTCATTGCGGTCGCGATTCCACTGGTTTCCTTCGGCTTGCCTATACTGGAGACCACGATTTCAGTGATGCGTCGTTTGATCAGTGGCAGGCCTTTGTTTACCGCCGATCGTGAGCACATTCATCACAAGTTGCTGCAGCGCGGCATGACGCACCGGCAAGTTGTGATCGTGCTATACGGAGTTTCCGCAATCTTTGCCCTGCTGAGCCTGTTCTTGCTATTGCCTTCGGGTAGTTCCCTAGGCCTAGTGCTCGCCGTACTTGGGACCGGCATGTGGGTCGGCGTACAACACCTCGGCTACCTGGAGTTTGGTGAGTTGGCTCGAGTAGCGCAGCGGACCCTCGGACAGCGCCAGATCTTCATCAACGACCTTGCTATTAGTCGAGCCACTGAAGACTTGAAAGGCACTAGCGATTATGTTCAAGTATGTCGCATCTTGGAGGCCGCTTTTTTGACCAATGATTTTGACGGGTTCGAATTAGAGGTCAAGGCGGAGGCGGAAGAACCTCCAACCATCGGCGATAAAGCCTGCGGGGGAGACCGGGAGAGAGTTTACATTTCGAATGGAGTAAGCCTGGCGTTCCGAAGTTTCGCGATGGCTGGGCGGCTTGGAATCTTGGGCTGGAGTTGGTGACCACCTCCAATCGATGGCGCGGCTCGATGAAAATCTCCCGGCTTTATACGGACCGCGCTCTGCTCGTGGACACTAATCTTTTGACCTCGGTTTTTCCGGTCGTCCTTGCCGACGCGCTCGATCGCGCTCTCGCCGCGAACGAGGACGTGGTCCCCGAAGTGACGGCCAGCGCGGACTTTGTAGCAGCTGAGGCCAGTTAACCTTCCTCTCCCGCCACGGAGGGAAGATGTTTCAATCGAAGATTGCGGAGTGCTCGTACTACTTCGATTGCGTCAGTGCAGGCAGTGGCAATCCTTCGGCCCCGGCCAGGAAATCCACGCAGATCATTTCCAGACAGTAGCCGCGAGATCGATCGCTTCCCAACATCAGCGCCGCGGTCTCAATCGCGCGGTCGACCACGGGGATTTGGCTCTCGTACAGCTTGAAATAAACGATCTCCCAAGATTCCGTTTCTTGTCCGGTGAGGGCCTTTTCGATCTCGCCCTTGAATTGGTTCGTGGTCATCTCGCTGGCGCGGTGCAACCAGATTGCACAATTGAACCCTTTCCGCTTCTTCCTGGCCAGTTTGGCAAGCTCCAGCCCCTAAGGCCCAAACCAGCTGAAAAGGGACGGCCGACGGTCTTCATTTGTTAGCCGTAGACAGACACGTACCGTTGCTGTCATTTCAGCTCATCCCGCCGCCTGGCCGTTGCTTGGAGCGCCGCCAGATTCGACCAAAGCCAAATTCCGCTTGGGTAACGCGGGCACGGGCTCGCGACGATATCGCACGTTCCAGTATATCCATGAGCGACGGTCAAAGATTCCAGGAGGTGGGTCATCGAGGACCGCTTCGAAATCGGATTCCGAGAAGTAGTGCAGCGTCGCCGTTATGTCGTTGAGCGTTCCGTAGGTCATCACATGCGCGAGAAACAGTTTGGTGTCTCGGAGTGCATCTTCGGGCTTCTTGAACCACACAACCCGCTTAGCCACCATCTGCAGATCCCAGGGACTCATGTTCGGACGCCCTCCCCAGTCACGCCGGTCCTCGCTTTGAGAATCGGAATCTCCTTCAAGTTAACCTCACCAGCCAGAGTACGAAGTTTCTCCTGAATGCCAGAATTGAGCTGCGGCAAGTCCCCATCCGCGAAGTACGTCAGTGCTTTTAGACTTAAGGCGCCATTAAACTGTTTGCCATAGGCAGTCGAGGCAGCCGCCAGAGCCTCAGACAAACGAATCCCTGCGGCAATGATCGCTGCAATATCCTCATAATCCCTGGCTTGTGCGCGTTGTTGAATCGTCGCCAGTTTGGTCGCAGCGACATCGAGAAGCGACGCGACTTGTATTCCGTTGTTTGCAGCTACGTCCGGATCGTGTATCCGATTCAACGTGAGGCCTCCGAAGAAGGAGACCTTCACGGGCCCGGTTCGATCCACGATCGCGGTCAGCGTGTTGGCCTCAAACTGGCTCATTTCGGCGTCCCGCAGATATGGAATCACCTTGCACAACAAGTCTGGGGCAAACGAATCATTCGAAAAGAAGTCAAAATCTTCGGAGCTTCGGTGCGCCAGCCTTAGGGCCAGAGCAGTCCCCCCGTAAAGTACGAACTGTTTGGGAGTATGCCTCAGTTCGTCCCAAAGTCTGCGTTGCGCAGGCGGGAGGATCTCCAGTCTGGGGGTGAACATTGTGACTCCTGCTTTACCTTTTCGAGATTATTCACACTGGCTGCTCAAAACAGACTACGTTAACCAGCGGATCAGAAATGTAGTCTACCAGCACTTTGTGTTTGCAGTTCGTCAGCTGTTACAGCCTGTCTTATCACCGTGCCTGTGGCCCATTGCGCTGGCAGCAGCCAACCGCGAACTTGACGCAGGTGGAACAACTTCCTCCAGCCGGCTGTCCCGACTTCACCTGGAAGCCTTTTCTGCCCACCAAGGCTTAAGCTAAATCGCTCCGGTGCGTCTGACTGTGGCAGGCGGTGCAGAGCGTGATCATGTTCAACTCGGAATCGTCTCCGGAGTGACTGCGGAATTGCTTGTGATGAACTTCGAGATTGGACATTGAACCGCAAAGCTGGCAGCGCCAACTATCGCGGCGCAGCACCTGCCGGCGCAGAGCCTCGTAGGAGATCGAATCCAGTCGCAAGGGTGCCGTTTTTGGACCAACGCCTCTCACGCTGCTTCCTCGTTTATCGCCTTCAGGAATCTCCGCTTCTGATCCGGTGACAGAAAGCGAAAGAAGCGAGTTGCTGAAAAGAGCAATGTTTCCGGATCACCGTTATCTAGGTTCGCCCCGGCGAGGAAATCGGCGCAGATCATCTCGAGGCAATAGCCTCGGGACCGGTCAGTTCCCAGCATCAGCGCCGCGGTTTCGATAGCACGGTCGACCACTGGAATCTGGCTCTGGTAGAGCTTGAAATACACGATCTCCCAGGGTTCCGTTTCTTGTCCGGTTAGCGCCTTTTCGATCTCGACCTTAAATTGGTCCGTGGTCATTTCGCGAGCGTGGTGCAACCAGATTGCACAATCGAAGTGCTGCCTCTTCTTTCTGGCAAGCTTCGCGAGCTCCAATCCCTTCGTCCAGCCCACTTCCTTCAGCTGTTTCCTCGCCTCCGGCGGTAGATTTTCGTGAATAGACATGAGGTAGTACGCCTTTCGCCGAGACCCCTTAAACCGCCTCTCTAAGAACTCATCGAACGACTTTACGTTCTCTACCCGCCAGTACTGCCCCGCCCGCACCTCGCATAGGTAGCGCCCCAGCTCGACGAACTTGGTATCCCTCTCCGTTTCCTTGCGTTGCTCCCAGGCCAGAATCTCGTCAATCTTGCCCAGTACGAACAGGGCACGGCGGCGATTGAACTTCGGCGGCATGGGCGGGTTCTTAGTAATTAAGCTCGTCAAGCCAATCAAGACTCTCAGCTCCTGGACGCCGCACTAAGCTAGCGTCAGCCATTTCCTGCTTTCCCAGACACAGTCCTACATAGGGACAGCTGTTGCTTGGATTCTGGGGAAAGCGGATACCACTGTGAGGCAGGAAGTCCGCCGACTCGATTCTTCGAATTGTGCTTTCCACCAAGCGACCGAACTCCTCTCGCTGCTCGTCGGTGATAGTGGTTTGCAGGTACTGAACCTCGACCATTCGTTTGCGCACGAATACGACCTGGGCGACTTCGGCAATACCGGTTATCCAGGAGTAGCAGACGAGTTGAGGATCGAGAGAAAGTAGCCCTTCAGGCTCCTCTGGGTATCGGCTGGCGGAAGTCTTCCATTCGAGCAAGCAGCGCTTCCCATCGAGTTTGCCGATGCCGTCGATGTAGGCGACGAAGTCGTTCTTCTCGGGAATCGGGCGGGTGAACTTGATCTGCAGATTCCGTTGCGGCTGAAGGACCTGAACACGATCGTCCTGGCAGAACCGGGTCAAGAGCATAATTCCCTGCCGGAGCATCCGATCCCAGGAATCTCCGTTCGGGTAGTGTAAGCCTCGGCTCTGGCACGCAGACCATTCGGCGAACAGGACAGCTCCGGGATCCTCACGACGGAAATAGGCACCGAGAGCCTGTTCGAAGGCTCGACCGAACAGCATTGCCGCACGGGTATCCTTCTCTTTCCAGCCATCGAGATACCGGTGCCGATAGCGCCGAGGGCAGGTGAGGTATTGACTGATCTGGGTGTAGCTGTAAGTCATCAGGCCACCTGTCGGCTGTCCAGATTTGCCGGCGAAAGTTCTTCCCAACGGCCGGCAGGAGCAAAACCGTCGAGTCGGATCAGGGAAGCCCCGTTCACAACGATGTGGCTGATCTTGACCACGCCCTTTAGTCCCCCGAGCCGTGCTTCGTCCACCTCATCTCGTCCGAGCAATTCGGTGTCGTAGCCGAAGTCGCGCAGGAACCAATTGAACTTCCACAGAGCCTTCGGGCTGCAATAAAGCCGGCTGGAAATGATGTGTGTGGCAAGCCGGCTGGGCTCCAGAACAATGAGGGCGAGTGCGTAGTAAGGCTTCTGTGCCTGCCGCTTAAACTTCGCACGTTGCACTTGAACCAGAAAAATTCCGTCGGGAATCTGGTCGGCGGCAGAGCGATCGGCATCGTGCAAGCCGGTGATCTGACGTTTCATGCGGCACCTTCTTTTTGCCTGCTCGCAGATCCAGGATGCTCACTGCCAGCAAACATCGAGAGCTCTTCCCAGCGGACAGCGGGGGCGAAGGCGTCGAAGTTGATCAGAGACATGCCGCGCACCGTGACTTCGCTCACCTTTACAACTCCCCACAAGTCAACCAGCGCCTCGTCTTCGATCTCATCCCTTCGGAGCAGCTCGGAGTCGTACCCGAAATCCCGCAGAAACCAACTGAGCTTCCACAAGGCTCTGGGCGTGGAGTAGAGGCGACCGCTGATGCGACACCCGATCAGATGTTTGGGCTTGAGGACAACGAAGCGAATCTCGTAATACGGCTTCTGCTTCTGCCAGCGATAATGCGCCTGATCTACACGGACCAGGAAAAGACCATCAGGAACGGATTGCAGTGCCGACACGTCACTGAGTCGAAGAGACTCGAAATAACGATTCACGCGGCACCTTCTTTTTGGCCGGGGTAGCTGTTGAGTTGACACAGCAGCGCATTCCGATCTTTTTCGGCCCAATCAGTCATTCTGCGTTACCAAGCGGCTGTTAAGCGCGATTTGTATCGTGCTATCGCAGCGCTGCCCCCGCCTATACAGGGCCCGCGGCGAGGTGAAAACGATGGGGGGGAAGACGAATAGGGGGAAGAAAAATGACGAATTCCCGTGAAGGGCTTGATCATTGGCCAGGATGTGAGGCGCGCAGTCCAAGCGCTCGTTGCACCGGTTGTGTGGTATGAAATGGGGAGACGATTGGGTTCCCGTGATCATCGAAAATATGAGACTCAGGCCCAAAGGCGGAATGGACCGCAGGACCTGTGGCGGTGAACTATTGAACTGAGCGGCCAGAATAGCCGTCGCGATCCCGTGTGATTTGCCAAACAAACCCACTAAGTTGTTTGTTTGCATCACGCCGTGTCTCGGGGGAGGGTGCGGGGGCGCGAAACCCGCGTCAAATCAGGGAGAAAGGACTTCAACTGCCCAAAATCTTCAGTTTCGTTTGTGACAGACAATTGGAGCGGTTCAAGAAGTGCGGCCCAGTGACCTCATATGGATTGAATACCGGGGCAGGGGATTCTGAGTCAGAGCAAAGATTTCTGTAGGGAAGCGTTGCGCATGATTGAGATGCCGTGCCAGCGGAGCGGAAGGGCGCAGTGTGGCTCAGATATGCGAAGCGCTCTTACACGCAGGTTTGGCGCTCGGAGCCAGACAAAGGACAAGTCGCTCCGACGTTCGCGCCGGCCTTCCTGTCGCCTGATTCAGGTGGTCTTTGTTGCGTTGCGTTAGTCGTGATATGCGGCGACGGATCTGTTACAATACTTACAAGAGTTACATTCTGGAGATTGCTATGAGATCAACCCATTCGATGGTCATCAGCATGCGCCTGCCGACGGAGAGCGGAAAGCGTCTTAAGCGCATGGCGAGTCGCCATGGGTGGACCCCCAGCGACGCCAGTGCGCGCTTGGTGGAGGAAGGCTTGCGTAGATCGGAATTTGGATTCATCGACTTTCGCGATTCTACTGCGGGCCGGCAGGCCTGCCTTCAAGGGAGCACGCTCGCCGTATGGGAGGTCATGCTGCTCATCCGCAGCTACAAGAACGATGTGTCGGCTGTAGCGGAACACCTCAAGTGGCCAGAGGGGAAAGTCCAGGCCGCGGTCAACTATGCCGTTGCTTTTCCCGAAGAAATAAATGCAGCCATGGCTGAGAATGAGACGACAGATTTTGACACGCTGAAGCGCATGTTGCCGCAGGCCACCGAATTCGTTCCCAAGAAGGCGGCGAAAAACCGAAATGCTCAAGCTTCTTCTCGATGAGCATATCTCACCGGACGTAGCGCATGGTCTGCGTCGCCGCCATAGCAAGCTTGAAGTTCGCTATATGGTGGAATGGGAAAATGGGCATTTCCTGGGACAAGCGGACTCCCCTTGCTTGCGAGAAGCGGCTGCCCAGAGATTAACGCTGGTTACATATGACCGGAGGACGATTCCTCCCCTGCTCAAAAGCTGGGCGGAAGAAGGGCGAACGCACGGCGGCGTGGTTTTTGTGGACGAAAAAACAATTTCGCCCGCGGATATCGGTGGTTTGATATGGGCCCTGACGAGACTGGCAAGGGAAACTTGGAATTGGGACTGGACTAATAGAATCTATTTCCTGCGACGCTGATGCCCGATGCCTCGCTGACAGGATTAGGAAAATCCGCGGGCAGATTTTACCGGAGGAATTTTGTACTCCGAACCGGAAATCGCCTTTCCAGGAACTCATCGAAGGAGTTCATCTCCTCCAGCCCCCAGTACCGTCCCGCCCGCACTTCGCATAGGTAGCGACCCAACTCGACGAACTTGGTATCACGCTCCGTCTCAACGGCCTTTCCCCTGGATCTTTTCCATCCACCGAAGGCGCGGCTCGATGAAACTCTTCCGGCTGGGTTGATTTCGAGATCGACAGAGCAGGAGCTAGCGCTCGCCCCCAACACTGCCGTACACAACGTCCTTTTCATTTGGTCTCCTTCAACCGTTTCTTCTCTCCCTATGTCGCTAATGCAATCGTGCCTTCGTGAAAACCTAGCCCCGCCAACTTCCTCAGGCCTTGCACCGCTCAAGGCTGTGTTGAACTAGTCTTCCACCACCCCGACACTCTGAAGCAAGTTGCTCTCCAATTGATCCGGCCCCTAGGTATTGCGTTGATTGGATTAGGCCCCTCTTTTTCGGTGTGCAGTAGAAAACTTCTGCACTTTTCTTGCATGTCAAAACATGCGCCAGCGGAAGGCCACCGTCAGACGGCGCCGCGCGGGCCGCAAGTGCCAAACATGTAAACCGATTCTGGGCCGAGTTGACGTAGTATCACAGCTAGACGCTGTCTTGCGGATAAGTGGTGGCATGTTAGTGATTCGTCGCGGCACGTCCCTTCTCATGGCGGAGAGAAACGACAAAGTCGACGATGAGAACCCGCGCGATAGCCGCGGTGTCGCGAAAAAACCCTATCAAGAACCTGCATTCCGGTATGAGCGCGTTTTCGAAACGATGGCGCTGTCCTGCGGCAAAGTTAATGCCACTGAATTTCAGTGCAGATTCCACCGGATGAGTTCCTAGCCTTGCTACCATCCATACCAGCCACCCCGGAAACTCGCGAGAATCCTAAGCTCGGTCTTGCGGCCGAGATTCTTCGCGGCCGCGGCACGATTCAGCTCAAAGCATGGGGAGCGAGCATGCTTCCCTCCGTGTGGCCGGGCGATCTGCTGACGATTGAAAGCGCAGCGCACGAGGAGGTCGTTCCCGGAGATATCGTGTTGGTCCTGCGCGGCAAACGTTTCTTTGTTCACCGCACCGTCGAAATTCAACGAGGCCAGGATTGTTTCTCGTGGATCACGAGAGGTGACGCGATGCCCTACAACGATCCGCCCGCAGCCGCATCCGAACTGCTGGGCCGAGTGGTGTGCATTCGCCGCGCGAATCGCAGTTTCGTCCCCAGTCGGCAAATCTCGCTGCTCCATTCCGCGCTAGCCTGGATGCTGTGCCGTTCGGACCGATTCCGCAACCTCACGTTGCGCATGCATGCGGCGAGCCTGCAGACAGGGCCGACACGAGCCGGGCAGTTGCTTCGCGGCGTATTCGGTGTGGTGCACGGGATTTCCGGCATTTCTGCGCCCCGTACTTCTCATCCATGACCACCGCCCTCCCCACGACCGCGGAAGCGGCTGTATCCATCGAGATCGGAGGAATGGCAATTGCCCTGCGAACGCACGACCCCTCGTTTCGCCAGCTGATCGAGAATCGCTACGAGGGTTTTGTCGGAACTTCGCCGAGTTCGCACTTCGAGTTCGACATCGACCTGTACGAGCCATCGGAATCCGGCCCAGCCGACGATGGACTGGAGGTGAAGATCGAAGCAGGCGAATGGCTGCTGAAGCGAGGCGACTTCCGCGCACGATGGAATCCGCACACCAGCCACGGTCACATCCGTCAATCGTGCAGTCCCTATGCCATCGATTGCGTTTTGCGTATCGTGCACACTCTCATCCTGGCGAGGCAAGGCGGGTTCCTGGTTCATTCCGCCAGTGCGATTCGCGGGGGCAAGGCTTTTCTGTTTTCCGGGGTTTCCGGCGCGGGCAAAACGACAATCTCCCGTCTTGCACCGCCCGATGCGACGCTGCTGACCGATGAAATCTCCTACGTGCGGCGCGAGGGCGATCGATATCTCGCCTGTGGGACGCCTTTTGCGGGAGAGTTGGCACGGGTGGGTGAGAACCAATCCGCTCCCCTCAGTGCATTCTTTTTACTCGAGAAGGGCTTGCAGAACAGGATCGAACCGATGGGCACTACGGAGGCCGTTCAGCGACTGCTCAGGAACATCTTGTTTTTCGCCGACGATCGGGAACTGGTGAAACTCGTTTTTCAGTCGGCGTGCGAGTTTGCTAGTTTGGTTCCCATGCACCGCTTGGTATTCGTCCCCGACCAACGTGTCTGGGACATAATTGGAACATAATACCGTAGTCACTGTAAAATCATGATGGCCGAAAAATACATTGCGCGTAGCTCAGAGATCGCAGCCCGCCTCGTGGGCGGCGAGATGATGGTGATGTCGGCCACAGATTCGACCTTTTTCACGCTCAATGAAGTCGCCTCTGCGATTTGGCAGGCAGCCGACGGGCGCACGCCACTGTCGGAAATCGTCGCCGGTAAAATCTGCCAGGAATTCGATGTCGATCGGGAACAAGCGCAGCGCGGCGCCGACCGCTTCGTCGACGAACTCTCACAACACGGCATTCTGCTGGTATCGGACCAGCCGCTGATGGATTCTTCCTCGCATCCGGAGAGCCGATGAGTCTTCTGGCCGAGATGAATCAAAAAGCGCTGAACTTGGGCCTACCGATTAGCGTTCAGCTTGATATTACCTACCGCTGCAATGAGCGCTGCGTGCATTGCTACTTGGATCATGACGATCGTGGCGAGATGACGACGGAGGAAATCGCTGATGTGCTTGCCCAGCTCGCCGAGGCCGGCGTATTTTTTCTCACGCTAAGCGGCGGTGAAGTTCTCATGCGCCGGGATTTCTTTGAAATCGTCGGAAGAGCGCGGCAACTGTTGTTCAACGTGAAGGTGAAGACAAACGGGGTGATGATCCACGAAAAGGAGGCTGCAAGACTTCGCCAGCTCGGCGTCGAGCAAGTACAGATCAGCGTCTACTCGCATCTGCCGGAAGTTCACGATGCAATTACCAAACTGCCAGGGTCACTGAAGCGAACGATCCGGGCGATTCGATTCTTAAAGTCCCAGGGGCTGAAGGTCACCATCGCCAACGTTCTCATGGCTGGCAACTTCTCCGACCAGCCCGGCGTGATCGCGTTGGCGAAAGAGTTAGGAGTTTTCTACACCCTCGACCCTACCATCACGCCAAAAATGGACGGGGACACATCAATCCTCGCCCTGCGAATTCCGGCTTCTGACCTCAAGCAGGTCTTCCACAACGAAGAATTGGTGGGCAATGTGGAAGAATTCTGCGCCCCTCCGCCTGCGCCTGGCGAAGACATCATGGGGGGGGTTCCATGTAGCGCCGGCCACACCGCCTGCTACATTTCCCCCTACGGCGACGTCTTTCCCTGTGTGCAATTTCCTCTTCCCAGCGGCAATGTGCGACGGCAGAAATTCCTCGACATCTGGCGCAATTCTCCGCAATTGAAAGAGGTCCGCTCGATCCGCGCCCGGGATCTTCCGACCTGTTCGACTTGCGCCCACGTAGGAACCTGCACGCGTTGCCCAGGCTTGGCTTACATGGAGGGCAACATGCGAGGGCCGTCTACAGCAGATTGCGAGAAGTCCTTCCAGAGGACAGGCATCCCATCGGCGAACATGCTGGCAAGGACGCGAGCAGGTTCCGCGGGTCCGTTGATTCAAATCCAATCCCTTGTTAACTCACTGCCACTCCGCCCGTTTTCGGCGGAAGACAACCTTCTCACCGCCTGAAGGATTGATTGGATAAGGGCGAAGGTTTCGACTCAGCCGTCTCGCCCGTACACCAGCTAGAACGAAAGAGTTGATCGAGGTCCGTGCACGTCGGCGGCCAGCTGGGAGTATCATTTTGCGTGTTACGAAAGTAAGGGCCTAAATTCCCAAGATGTGAGCGAAGATGGGAATGGGATAAAAGTGGCACGATGGTGAAATTCTTGGGGATAGGCACGATGCGAACTTGCGCATTCCGGTGGGTCTGCTTAGGGATTGGCTTGCTCCTGATGGGCATTCCGCTTTTGGGCCAGGCAGGGCTGGAGCGTGACGCGAGCGACGAACCGACGCACCTGGGGTATCCGCAGGACTGGAGTTCGCGACACCTCCTGATGCCGGGCGCGCGCGCCGAGGATGTGCTGGCTGCGGGAGACCACGACCCGCGCTATGTTTACAACATGGTGATGCGGCAAGTGGCGGTGGAAAAGCTGCGCAAAGCAGCGGAAGAAGCGCCCATCGAGATCTTTGGGCCATTGCCCCCACGCCGAATTCCGCCGCGAATTCCCCGCCAAAAAATGAAGATCGACTGGGCTGTTTCGCTGGAGAACGGGTATGTACCACAGAATCAATTTCCGGCGAAATACCAGTTCGACGTGGTGGCGGAGGATTGCACATCCGATTACATTGTGTTTGGACTGACCGTCACTTCAGGGACGCAGGCCAATCTGGTCGGGATCAATAATCTGTACACGTCCGCGAGTCCGCCGTGCAACAGCGGATCGCCCTGGGTGGCATTCGCCTTCAACGCGGTGACGCATGGGGGTCAAATCAAGACGTCGCCTGTGATTTCGACCGATGGAACAAAAGTGGCGTTCGTCGAAAGCACCAGCGGGGCTTCATACTTCCATGTTCTGGTGCTCCCGAATACGATGCCTACGCCGCCGTCCCATGATGGCACGGTGTTGAGTCCACTGACTCCGCTTCCGTGCACCAAGCCAACGACGTCCTTGTGCATGACGGACCTCACCATCGAAAGCAGCGCGAGCGATTCGAATTCCTCGCCCTGGGTAGACTACAACACGGATACGGCGTACGTGGGCGCGGACAATGGCTTGCTATATAAGATCACGCCGGTATTCGGAGGCGGCGCCCCAGCGCTGGTCAACGATCCGAGCAACTGGCCGGTCACGGTCTCGACTCAGTCCACCAAAGTGCTGACGGCTCCGGTTGTCGACGACACGGCGGGTCTGATTTTTCTCGGAGACGGAGAGGGATACCTTTATTCAGTTAAACTGACCAGCCCGGCCAAGACGCCCGCCGCGGAGCAAACGATCGGGTGGGCCGGGCACGGAGCAGGGACCGGGGTTGTCGACCCACCGATTGCGGTCACAGATCCCGCCAATCCGACAACCGACCAGGTTTTTGCGTTTACCGGATGCAGCTATGTGCTGGGGATCGGCGGGGCGGTCAGCCAGCTTCCGGCGAACTTTGCCACCGGTGTGCCCACAACCAGCAACACCGTGGACCTGGGATCGGCGAGCGGGGACGGAGACTGCACGGGGAACAACGTACACTCGGGAGCGTTTGATAACGCGTTCTGGGTGAATGGATCCACGTCGGGGCACATGATCGTGTGCGGATTCGTGAACGATGGAGGCGCACCGTCGACTCCGGAGATGTATTTCTTCCCCTTTGCCAGTAACGTTATTACGAGCACGGGATCATCAACCTTCGTGATCAATAACACAAAAGGGGACGAGTGTTCGCCGCTGACCGAGTTTTACAACGGAACGACGGACCGAATGTTCTTCGGAGTGGGCTCCACCGACGGTTACCTCGAGGGCTCCACGATTACAACTTCTCTGACCACACCAACCTGCACAGGCGCGCCGACATCCAGTTGCGTGACGTCCCCGAAAGCTCTCGGAGGGACGAGCGGCATTGTGATCGACAACGAACTGTCGAACGGTGGGACGAACATTTACTTCTCGACCATGGCGCCGGGGTCCGTGAACGGGCAGGAGTGCAATGTATCAGGAGGGACCGCAAATCCCTATTGTGCCGTGAAGCTTACCCAGTCAGCTTTACAGTAGGGGCCATCTAGGATTTGCCTCTGGAGCATGCGTTCCTCTTGCGCATAGAACACAGCCTTTGATCACCTCAGCATCGGGCTCCTTTCTCTTCTCGCCGTCTGTCAGGTGCTTCTGCTCAACCCCGGAGAATTCCTGGGCAACCCAATTTCTTACCCGGCATCGTACCGTCGGCGCTACAATTGTCAAATGCAACGGTGGAGTTGGATCTCCAACAATTCGGCAACACCGCCGCAACCAGGCAAAAGGATTTCGTTTCACCGTCGGTTGTTTCTGGCTTTCTCGTCATGTGCTGCTAGCACCCGCCATCGGATCGGAGTGGAGCTTTCAAGGCTCCCCGCTCGGAAGGGAAAAGATTATGAAGAGTCGGATATCCGTAACGCTGATCTTGTCCGCAGGACTTGCGCTTTCGGCGTTCGCCCAGCAAACCAATTCTGGTTCAAGCACGCGGCCGGCCGCATCCGCGGATCAAACTGCTCCCGCTTCGCAGCCTGCCTCCGGCCAAGACTTCTGGGACGGCGATGAGCCTAGCTTCGGAGCGCTCATCTTTCACCCGTTTGCGAGCAAGGAGTACGTACGCCGGCATGTTCAACCCATCCGGGACCGGGTCAACGAACTCGAAGAGCTAAATGCATCCAACAGCAAAATGATCCGCGACGTGGATGGCCGCGCCCAGCAAGGTATTCAACAAGCTTCCGAAAAGGCCAACCTAGCCGACAAGCACGCCGCAGACGCCGACAACAAGACTCAGATGGCCCAGCAAACGGTAGCCACTCTTGACACGCGCCTCTCCACGGACGAGAAAGTGGTCGGAGGCATTGACCAGTACAAGTCCGGAGCGCAAACCGAGATTCGTTTCCGCCCCGGCCAGACTGTGCTGAGCAAGCAGGCCAAGGATGCGCTCGATGAATTGGCCATCCAACTGAAGGATCAGCACGGTTACATCATCGAAGTGCAGGGCTTTGCGTCGGGTCAGGGCCAAGCCGCGATCGCCAACTCCAAGAATAAGGCGGACTTGGTAGTGCGTTACCTGGTGCTGAACCACGAGATCCCGGCCTACAGGATCTACGCACTTGGAATGGGCAACGCCCTTGGGGCCCAGCGCGTCAGCGGTACGCGCGTAGAAATCAGCGTGCTGAAGAACGATCTTGAACAAACTGCCAAGCAACAATGAGAATGGTGTTTTCACGTGCGCGGAAGCCAGAAAGCGTGCGTGGATTTCTGAGTGTTGCCGTATCTTTTCTCGTGGCCCATAACTGTCGAGTGACGTGTAAAAGGATTAGAAATAATGCGATCAAGTATTGCAGGTGCAAATAGCGCGAACGGTCGAAATGGTGGTCGCCGATCCAAGAAGAAACAGCCGTATGTTCGGCCAAAGGCGACCGTAGTTACCCCTGATCAGGCCGAAGCAGAGGTGAGGGCCAAAACAGTCCCTGACAGTAAGGAGTTCGCGAACTGCTTCGAACTTATTCTTGAAGCTCGAAAGCGCCGGGCACACTGCCGAGATTGAGCTTCGCGGGGCGCGGCTCCGCCGCCGAAGCTAGCTAAGATTTTTGTGGCGAGATATCGAAATGGCGCGCGAGGACTCGCAAGACACACGCTCACCCGCTCGGGCAAGGCGTGAAGCAGAGAAAAAATGAAGGGGAGGCTAACCGTTAAAGTGTTGCGCTGGCGTAGGAGTTAATTTCGCAATTCAAGCAAACTTCCTGAAAAGTGGGTGCTGTCCACTGCATTGTATCCCCCAGTGTCAAGGCATTTGCTGCCTTGACTAGTTCTTGAATTGTAACCCAATAAACCTGCCAAATCAACCGCGAGTAGACACGGAAATTTTCCGTCCAATCGCCTCCACATTCGACCCTATTTACAACTGAGTTGAAATATGTCCGAGTTTTCCACATGAGGAACCACTTCGGCTACTTCTTCACACAGCCGTCCGTATTTACCTTGGGACACTGGATTTTAGTCGAGGATACGCATTCATGTTTGGCAAGACGGTTTATGGCACCACGTTCAAGGATGTTCATTTCGTTCCGCTGCAGTCCGCCACGTTTTGCATTCAGTGCGAACTGATCAGCACGAGTAACCGGCCTTACTGCCTGGCTTGCGGCAACACGTCGCTACTCAGCCTCTCCCGAGTCTTGGGTGGAAGTCTGCGCAATCAGCAGACGGCCCATCTCATTACCGACTCGGAACTGGACAGCCTGGTTCGGGATCTGTTGCGCACGGTGCCCGATCCGCAGGCCCTGAGCATGGCGGACCATCATGCCCGAGTACCCTCGATCGCTCTGCGCAGCCAGCTACGCGTAGCCAATGCCGCTCATCCCGTTTCTGGATTTCGTGCGGTGCATGCTGGCGAGGAAGTTGAGATTTACTCTGCAGAACTGGATCTTGAACCCGCTATTAGCGCGATCACCGAACGCGCGCAGCATCTGACTGGAGCCACCGGTGCCGCAATCGCACTGCGCGCCGGCGAGGAAATCGTTTGCCGGGCCCGCGCCGGCCGCACCGCTCCCGATCTCGGAGTCCGCTTACAAACCGATGCCGGCATTTCCGCCGAAGCGGTGCGCACCGGAGAAGTCATGCTATGTCATGATGCCGAGCGCAATCCCCGCGTAGACCTGGCTAGCTGCCGTCGCCTGGGAGTCCGTTCCATCCTGGTGTCGCCGCTGCGCTACTATCGTCGAACTCTGGGTGTGTTCGAAGTGCTGTCCTCCTCTCCAAGCGCGTTCGACGAAAAGGATGTGGCCACCATGCAACTGCTTTCCAGCATGATGGTGGCTGCGATCTCTCGCATTTCCAGCCTGCATCGATCGAAGCTGGCCACAAGAAGGGATTCTTTCTGAGATTGCATTCCGGCTTTAATAGGCCCAGAAAGGGCCTGTGCCGCCCGGCGTGCTCATGCCTTCGATGGCCGTAAACACGTTGCGACCGTAGAGGAAGGGAAGCCCCCAATCAAAGTAATTCGGCGCCGACGCCGAGGTCGGGCCGCCGAGATCTTCGAAGGCGTTATCGCTTTCGTTTGCGAACAAGGCGTCGGCATTTGCCACGCTGAAATCAACGGTGCTGCTGGCCCCGCCCGCCTGATTCATGGCTGAAAGATTCTCGGTACTAGAAGGACAGTAAAATCCTGGGTTATCGCTGCAGACGGGTATGCTGCTATCCGGGAAGTAATAACCGTTGGACCCGCTATCGATAAAGCTTCCTGTGTAAGTCTGGCTCTTATAAGTAGTCGTGAAAGTTCCATTCGGAGCCGTGTAAACCGCTGCCGAGCCTAAGGCGTTATTCGATTGTGTTCCGATGCCGAATACCAGCGAACCGCTCACCGTAGCCGCTGCTCCTGCAACCGCCGGCAACTCAATGATTACGCCGTTGTTGTCGGTGGTAAAAAGAGCCACGGGGTTTATCACTTGTTGAGCCAGGGCCTCACCTATTACTGCTCCTGATGTCGCACAGCTTGAAGATGGGCACTCATAGTAAAGGCCCGGGTTTGAGGTCCCTGTCTGCGCGCAGGCGCTGCCGCAATCTTGCGCCGCCAGACCGACGCCAAGAATACCGTTAGCTCCCAAAGTGGTTAGCGTGTCCGCGGAAGGAAATCCTTGTGAACAAGTAGTAGGAGTGGTGAAATCAGTGTCGCTGAGCACTTGAATTGGGACTGATGCGGCTTTTTCGCCAGCGATCTGCACATCGGCCGTCTGCACCGGTCCCCAGGTATACGAGTCCACGAATGGAAGACACTCCACCACGGGATTGCCATCGGATGCTTCCTGCTGAGGCAATGAGAGTGAGAGAGCGGAGGAAATTATTCTCAATCCCGAAGACCCGGTATCTACCAACACGCCATCAATCGTCTGGCAAGTGGAGGTTCCCGGCACGCAGACCGTTACGTTCGCAAACGCTCCGTTCGCGTATGGAAAGCCCTCGCTGGCAGCCGGGCCAGAGTTAACGACAATGGGCGCAACGTTCGTTCCAGTGGTCGTGATGGTATTGGGCGGAGTGCTGCTGCTACTGCTACTGCCTCCGCCGCACGCGGCTAATAACGCAAATGGCGGGACAATCGCAAACGTTAAGAAGATCCGCAGATTTCTCATTGGATTTCCTCGGCGCGAACTCCCGTTGGCAGCATCCCCGGGACATAAGCTCTACCAGCAAAAGCTCCCGCGTGTCCGCCTTGTTCCACCACCAATCCAGGCAAGTCGACAATCAGTGGCCTGCGTCCCATCCGAATTTTGCTTTGCGACTGCGCCGCTTGAGCAAACTGCTCAAAATAATTTCCCAGAATCTGTTGCATGTCAGGACGCCACGGTCCCTGCCAGGCCAAGGCGAATACTTTGCCCGCCGATTGGCCCGTGGAAGAGACGTATTCCCGTACTACAGTGCCCGACGCGGACTGCATCTCATGCACGGCATACAACGCGTAAACGCTGGTCCGGAGGCTGGCTCGCATGTGAGCCTGGTCGGCCTGGACAGAAGTAATGTCTCCCCCCAAAGCCGCCCAAGCCGGAAGCGCAGAGGACGTGACTGCTAAGGCGGCACTAATTGCCAGCAGCCGCCACCATCTCGCGACGCAAGTCTTCAACATTGTGCTAGTCCGATATTCGTAGTTAGATTAGGTTCATTCGTGGGCGGGTTGCCACGCGGCCCTGGTCCGGGAAATGCAAGCCTCGCCGTCGATCCGCATTTCGGCTTTGTTCTCAAGGATTTACGGCCGGCCTTTTCTTCTGGATTTCTTCTTACTTGCTTTTTCGCAATTCGGGTTAATATGTACGGACTAGAGTCTGATTTCCGCCTCATGGCCGCCATCCTTCAGGTACCTCGATCCGCTACCCCGAACCGTCGCAGTCGCGTACGCCAAAAAGTACACGTACCGGCTTACGCGAATATCCTCGGGGCTTCGTCCAAAGACCTGCTTGATCTCTATGAGGTCCTTGATCTGAGCGAGCGCGGAGCGGCTCTGCAATGTTCGTTGCCGCTGACAGTGGACCAGACCGTGGAATTGACGCTGAGTCTCGCAGAAGCCAGTGAACAGATTTCCGCCACGGCGCGCGTAGCTTGGGTAGATGCCATCGGCCGTGTGGGTCTCGCTTTCTCGCGGTTGGAACAGTCTGCCGTGCGCCAGCTGCAGGAGTGGTTGTTTCTGAATGCTCTGGCCGCCGTAGCGTATGCGGAGTCTCCTGCGCAACCGGCTCAGGATCCGCAGAACTTTGTTCCCCGGCAGAATTACACCGATCTTCTGAATGCAGCGGCTGCGATCCAGAGAGAGGTGGAAGCTCTGGGAACTGATCTGGAGGCGGTGCTTTCGTTGATCGCATCCCGCTCTCGATCCTTGCTTCGAGCCTCCGGTGCGGCCATCGCGCTGGCTGGGAAAGATGCGGGTACGATGATTTGCCGCGCCAGCGCCGGTGAGAGCGCGCCTCCGGTTGGGGCGGGTTTGCAGGTCGGTTCGGGTTTCTCCGGAGAATGCGTGCGCACAGGGAAATTATTGCGCTGCGAGGATACGGAAACTGATGAACGCGTGGATCGTCAGAGTTGCCGCGCTCTCGGCGTTCGTTCCATCATGGCCGCTCCGGTGCGCCTGGAAGAAAAAGTAATCGCACTGCTGGAAGTTTTTTCCGCCAACCCCGTCGCCTTTCGTGAAAGCGATGGCGACGTGTTGCAGCGTTTTGCGGAGATGATTCTCGCCGCGATCAGCCGCACGGCGCGCGCCTACGATGTGTCATCCCCGCCTCCTCCGAAACCATATTCTCCGTCTCCGGGTAGCGTTCTGTTTGCTCACATGCCGGAGGAAACGGCGGAGATCGAAGAAGTCTCCGAACATGCGGATAATGTCGGCGGTATTCGCTTGCCTCGATCTCATCTTTTCCTTCTCATCGCAACCGCCGCGACCATCGCGATGGTGCTTGGTTTCGTGAGCGCTTCGTCAATCCAACCGTGGATTCAAGGAAAGCTTCAATCCCATGAGCGAGGAGGGCAGACCGTGCTTGCGTCCTCGCGGCCGCCTCTCGATCCCTCGAATTCGTCTACTGCGAAGCTTTCGGCCGATTCTGCGAACCTGCCACAACTGCGGGAATTAGCAGGACACGATGATCCGGCAGCGGAAAATGCCCTGGGCCTCCTCTATGCTCAGGGTGACCTCAAGCAGGGCGTAAAGCTCGATGAGAAGGAAGCAGCACGTTGGTTTATCAAAGCCGCGGAGCATGGCAACGTTTCCGCTCAATCCAAGCTGGGATCGCTATACCTGAGTGGTCGCGGTGTGCCCCAAGACTCTAATCAAGCGTACTTCTGGACCGTGCTCGCCCGCGCCAGCGGCGATAGTGCCAGCAAAGTTCTCGCTCCATTCATTGCAACGCGCCTTACGCAGCAGCAAAGAGCAGACGTTGAACAGCAAGCCGAGCAGTGGCTGCAGCAGCACGAGTCGTCCACCAAAGCTTCGCGCTAGGCGAAGAGTCGCTTAGAAAGGGCGCGGCCTCAGCACGGTCTGTTTTGAAAGCCTGCGGCTTCAGCCGCGCCGCTCGCTCAAAGATCGAGAGTCGGGCTTTAGTCTCTGAGGCGGCGGCCTTTCGAATCAAGCCTAAGCCAGTCAATCGAGCTAGAATAATCTCAGAGGTTCCCGTGCAAACCCTCCGCAGTGTTCTCGACGAGCAGGTTCGGGAGGCCGATTCCCGTCTATACGAGAAGCTCGAAAACAACCGGGTACGTTGCTTTTCTTGCGGACATTGCTGCCCCATTCCCGAAGGACAACCGGGAGTGTGCAAGGTTCGCTACAACCGCGGGGGAACGCTCTATGTGCCCTGGGGCTACACCGCCGGAACGCAATGCGATCCAGTGGAGAAAAAGCCATTCTTCCACGCTCATCCCGGCGCGCTTGCCTATAGTTTCGGGATGCTGGGCTGCGACCTGCATTGTGCATACTGCCAAAATTGGGTTACGTCACAGGCCTTGCGCGATTCGAACGCAGTTTCGCCTCCACTACAAGCCTCGCCTGAGCTTCTGGTGCGCGATGCCATCGCGCAAGGCGCAAAGATTCTGGTCAGCACCTACAACGAGCCTCTCATCACCAGCGAGTGGGCGGTCGCCGTTTTCAAAGAAGCGAAAGCCGCCGGACTTCTCACCGGCTTCGTTTCCAACGGCAACGGAACTCCGCAGGTTCTCGAATACCTGCGTCCCTGGATCGATTTATACAAGGTCGATCTGAAAAGTTTTGACGACCGTCATTATCATGAACTCGGCGGCCGCATCGGCCCGATCCTCGAGAGCATCCGCCGCATCCACGACATGGGCCTGTGGCTCGAGATCGTTACGCTGCTCATTCCCGAGTTCAATGATTCCACGGACGAATTGCGCCGCCTGACCGAGTTCCTGGCCGGCATCTCGCCCGATATCCCGTGGCACGTGACTGCTTTTCACGGCGATTACAAGATGCAAAATGATGTTGCGCGCGACACGCGCCCCGAGGATCTACTGAGAGCGATCGACATCGGCCAACAGTCCGGTCTCCGCTATACGTACGCGGGAAACCTTCCCAGCTCGGTTGGCCAGTGGGAAAATACGCGCTGTCCACAATGCGGCGAAACTTTGATCAAACGCCACGGCTACCTCATTGCAGATTATCGCCTCACGTCGGATGGGCGTTGCCCCCAGTGTTCCACCGCCATTCCCGGACGCTGGTCGGAGCGGTTTGACGGCCAGATTACCTCTCGCCCTTTCTTGCCGCGCAGAAGGCCGCTTTTGTTTACAATCCAAAACCAGTGATCTGAGATCTTCGATTCCTTCATGCGGAAGCTACTCATCGTGCTCGGAAGCGCCGCTCTGCTGGCGCTCTCGTCCTGTTCCCCACGCGATTTTCTCACGCGACGTCTTGCCTCTGACTTGATCGCGGACTCCGCGGTTTTCCGCGACCCGCAACAGTTTCAGGCCCGCACCGGAGTTTTATCCAACAACGACTATCTCTCTCCGGAGTATCGAATGCTGCAACATCGCGGCTGGATGACTGCAGCGAAAGCGCCCTGCCCGGCATCTGTCTCTCCGCCGCCTTGCTGGGATTTCACTCTGACGCCAGCGGGCGTCGATACATTTCAAAGTCTGATTGCGCCTGGCGATTCGGAAAAGCAATCTTTCAGTATTCCTGTCGCCGGAAGAGAGTTGGTGGCGATCACCGGCATTGCCAAGCAGGGCAATGTTGCCGACGTTGAATTCATCTGGAAATGGGTTCCGCTCAACGAAGTTGGCGCGACCATTTACCATGCCGATCTGCGCTACCGCTCTACCGCAAGCTTTCGCTGTTATGACGATGGCTGGCGCGTGGTTCTAGCTACGTCTCACAACGGTCAGCCTCTCGACGAAGCGCTCAAGAACGCTGAACCGGTACAGTAGAGCCGGCTCGATCAGATTGATAGAGTGAACCTCACACCTGACCTGGAGTCAGCTCGGTCGCTGAAAGTTGCCTAAAACAAAACCGTCCGTGTATAAACCTTCTTCCTGCAACACGGGACCTTTATGAAAACTCCAAAGTATTTCCTCCTCGCGTTGATGATCAGTATCGCTTTCGTTTTGTCCAGCTTTGCTGAAGACAAGCCCAAGCTGACTCTCGACGAATTCTTTAACTCCGTAAGCTACCCCGAGGTTACGCTCTCGCCCGATGGCAACTCAGTCGTCATCGAGACCGAACGCGCAGACTGGGACCAACAAATCTTCCGGAACGATCTATGGCTCTATCGTGATGATGGCAAAGGCGGATCGCTGATTCAACTCACGCAGTCCGGACATGAGGTCGATCCCAAATGGTCGCCCGACGGCCGCTGGATCGCGTTCCGCTCCGAGCGCAAGTCTTCGGGGGAAAGATACGCCGAAGCCGTTGGCGAATCGGATAAAGAGGAAGAAGAAGTGAGCCAGTTGTACGTAATTTCTCCCACGGGCGGCGAGGCGATTCAGTTGACGCAGGGTCAGGAAGATGTGCACACCTTTTCCTGGTCAGCCGACTCGCGTACTTTATACTTCGCTACCCGCGATCCCTGGACCAAGGCCCAGAAAGACGATTACAAAAAGCAATGGAAAGATGTGGTGCAATATCGCACTGCCGAACGCGGAGACACAGTTTTTTCGCTCGATCTTGGGGATGCGCTTACCCGCCAAATCGCCGCCCCAACGAAAGAAAATGACGCGGATAAAGAATCCGATCGCACTCCCGGCGCTCACGAGATTGCGCACTTGCCGTTGCGAGTCGATGACCTCGTCACGTCGCCCGACGGGCATCAACTTGCCCTCCTGACCAACGCGATCAACCAGCGGCAGGAAAAGGTTGACGACGTGGAAATCTACGTCTGTGCTTTAGGAGTCCAGAGTTCAGTCGGTGGCGATCAGAAATTCTGCTCCCCTCTCCGCCGCCTGACCCGCAACCAGGCCATTGAAACCCGCCCCCGCTGGGCCAGCGATAGTCGCCACCTCTTTTTCAGCGTCGAAGTCGGAGACATCTCGGGGCCTTATCGCGATCTGCAACCTCATCTTTATTGGGTCGACTCGGAGACCGGCACAGTTGAACAATGGAGCAAAGATTTCATCGGTCCGGTCGACCACTACGCCGTTGCCGCGAGGAACATCCTGGCGTCCGCACGTATCGGCACCGAAGTGTCCATGTACTCCGTGGTTCAGCCAAATCAGTCTCTGCACAAACTCAACGGCTGGGAAGGCACCTACGAAGCTCTCTCGGCCGCTCCTCACTCGCAGCGCATAGCGTTCGTGTATTCATCGTTGCAGAAGCCCACGGAAGTCTACCTGGCCGACAGCCCCGACAAATTGGACCAGGCGCGTCCCATCACTTCGCTCAACCATCTCTTCACCGAACGCGACCTCCCTCAAGGCAAACCATATCGCTGGAAGGCGGACGACGGCACCACGGTCGAAGGGATGCTGATTTATCCCCCTGAAAAATTTGAGTCCAAGAAGTTGCCAATGCTCACATTCATTCACGGTGGTCCCGCCGACGCTGACGGTGACCACTTCGAAGCTGACTGGTATCAATGGGCCGCACTCGCTGCTACCAACGGATGGCTGGTCTTCGAGCCAAACTACCGCGGCTCTACGGGCTACGGCGATAAATTCCTCGGGCAAATCGTTCCCGTCATCGTCTCACGCCCTGGCAAAGACATTCTCGAAGGCGTCGACGCGCTGGTGAAAGATGGCATTGCCGATCCTGATCGCCTCGCCCTCGGCGGCTATAGTTATGGCGGCTATATGACGAATTGGCTCATCACGCAAACCACTCGCTTCAAGGCTGCCGTTACCGGCGCGGGTGCGGTGGAGCACCTCGCCAACTGGGGCAACGACGACACCACCTCCGACGATGCCTACTTTCTCGGCGGACGTCCCTGGGAAGCTCCGCTACGCTATCACGACGAAGCCGCCATCTTTCAGATCGAAAAAGTCCGCACTCCTACGCACATGGTCGCCGGCGCCGACGATATCCGCGTAGCCGTTCTGGAAGATTACTTGCTCGAGCACGCGCTCTACTCGCTAGGCATTCCGAACGCCCTGCTGATCTTCCCCGGCGAAGGCCATTCGCTCGACAAGAATCCCTGGCACGGAAAAATCAAAGTGCGGGAAGAATTGAAGTGGCTGCAGAAATATGGGGGAGTGCCAGCGGGAAACTAAAGATTCGGGGAAAGACGCGAAAGGAACTCGGTACTCGCAACTCGCTACTGCTTCGCCGCGCTCGCCATCTTCACCCCGCGCGAGCTGGCCGCATACCGCGCAATGCCTCGATACAGCGCTTCCGCAATCTGCTCCCGGTAGCCCTCGCTGCGCAGCTTCTGCTCGTCGGTGGGGCTACTTACAAATGAAACTTCCGCCAGAATTCCCGGCATCGCAGTTTCGGTCAGAACCACGTAGGATGCCTCTCGCACGCCACGGTCCCGCAGCCCGGGATTTTGCACCGACAGAGTTCCGTAGAGCGACCGCTGCACGCTGGCCGCCAGGCGGCGTGATTGCTCAATCCTGTCATGCAAATCGGCGGGCGAGAGCGTGGCCGTTACACCATTCTTGTTGGCCGCTGTGTCCTGCCGCGTCTCCACGTCTTTCGAATCGGGCGACGAAAAGAAATTTGTGTAATAAGTTTCCACCCCGCGCGCCGAGGGCAAATCGCTGTAGTTCGCATGTACGGAGACGAACAAATCGGCCTGCGCCTGATTCGCGATTCCAGCCCGCTCATCCAGCGGGATGTAATTATCGTCGTTCCGCGTGAGAATCACTTCCGCGCCCAGCCTGCCCTCGAGCAGCTTAGCCAATCTCTGGGCAATTTCTAGCACCACATCTTTTTCCAACAGCCCTCGCCGGCCCACTGTTCCCAAATCCCAGCCGCCGTGGCCGGCATCCACGACGATGCGCATTTTCGGTACTCGGGCACGCAACAACATGTCTTCATGCGTGGGCGGTGGAACCACGATGGCCAGCCTCTGCCGCTCGCCCGGCGCGGTAGGAAAAAGATTCACTTCGCCTTTGCTGATGGAGCCGGGCTTGCGTACCTCCACGACCAGGCGGTAAGGATTGGTTTCCAGACTAACGGAAAAATTCGGGTTTCCTTTGGTCTCAAGCACCACGCGCGTCAATCCTGGAACCGGCTGGGCCACTCGAACCCGCGTCAACAGAGGATCGCCGATCTCGATGGACTTTCCTACCAACTCAGGAGCGAGCGAAGTATCGTGCAAATCAAAGTAAATTCGGTCCGGGGACGGCAAGCGATGCGCCTCGTACTGCACCTGATCCTGCAGGTCGAGCACGACCGTGCTGGAATCCGCCGAAGACCAATGCCGGATGCCCGTGATGCGCGCCAATTTCGCGAGTTCTTGTGGCGTCAGAGTCGCTGCGCTAAGCGTAGATGGCGCCGACGGCGCATTGACGTCGGCCGAACCGGAAGTTGAAGGTGAACCCGTCTGCCCGGGCAGAGGATTCGACGGAAAGGAACCGGATGGATTGCCCGGACGCGCGGCTGGTCTTGCCGCAGAATTCGTGGTTGTTTGCTGTGCGGGCTGAACCAGCGCCTTGCCCATCTGAACGTTCTTCAGCTTCCACCACACTCCACCTGCCACCAGAACGAAGACCACCAGCAAAATTAGAACAAACACAATGCCGGGATGATGACGCTCCAACGGCACCAGTTCCTCCGTAGGCTGAGGCGCAAACGTCTCCGTAATGCACTGCGCTGGTTCGCCGATCGAAGCTGATGTCGCCGCTGCTTCCGGAACGTCTACGGCTGCTGCACTTGACGCGGAAACTTCCGCAGCGCTGTCCGCGACAGTCGCTTCAGTCACGCTAGCTGTCTGGGTTGTTTCAGAAAGACCTGCTTCCCGAGTGGGTGGCATTGGTGGGACAGGCGGCGCGGTCAACTCTGCTTCAGCGACTCGTGCAGACTCCGCAAAGCGGTCTTCATCCTCGGGCTTGAGCGCTCCAAGAATCAACTCGGCCAGCAGTTCCAGGCTGCCGACGTCGCTGTCATTGAAGCCGAAGGGCTCGGCCGAGAAAGCCTCCAGCACTCCAATCACGCGCCGGCGTCCGCACAGCGGCACCGCAACCATGGAGCGCGCACCCAACTTCCGGCACGCGTCGAGGTTTACGCGATCATCGGTCTCGGTGTCGTCGCAGCGGATGATCTGCGCCGTGCGGAAACAGGCTCCGGAAAATGCCGAGTCGCGCTGGATCCGCGCGCCCACATCCGGCTTGATCGTTCCTGCCGAGGCTCGCAGAACAATCTCGTTATTTTCCGCCAGAGCAATCCCTAACCCATCGCCTCCGGTGATGACTACGGCACGTTCTGCAACCAGCTGTAACACTTCGTCCAGAACGAATTGCTCAGAGTGCTCAAACTCGAAGGCGCGCCCAACCACCTCAAACCCGTGATTCCGCGAGGCCAAGGCCCGGCGCTGCCGCACCTGTTGATGGAGTGCGGAGAATCCCAAGAGAGCCTGTAGGGCATCGCTCCCCACCGGCCGCAAGCGTTCTCCCGGCGGAGAGTCGGATTGGGGCGCAGCATTCCGGGGATCTATGCCTTGCTCCGCCGGCGCAGCGGTTCGGGCCCCTGGCCAGGACGGGACTCCGGCATCCGGAATGGCGGCCGCGGCAATCTCAGTCATCGCTTTGGTAGGAGTCGTTGCCATGCCGTGCTGGACGGGCCTATCCGCCTTGGAAGTCTGGCTACCTGAACTAGCCCTTGTCAATTAATCACTTGGCCTAGCCTGCTTAGGCGATCTCCAACGCTTGGATGCAGTTACAGCCAAATCCGGCTTCCGCCGAGTTTAACAAGTGCTTACTGGGATTTTAACCGACTAGGGCGCTTCGGGCATTGACCCATCGGCCATGGTCTTTGGTAAGACCGGTCTTTAAGGCTTCTCGAATCAACTCAGTTACTGCCAACCCGTGGCCCCGGAAACTAGAATTTACCGAACGGGCCCCATCCGAACCGTCCCTGGGCGGAATAGTATGCAGGTCGTATCATTTCCCGCGCGGCACGCACGCACCCACTACCGTCATGAACTGCGTACCCTGACCTACGTTACCCTCGATACCGCCAATGGAGGGATTGTCCGCAACCTCAACGGTGATGGCGTTGCCGTACAGGCCGTCGCTCCCTTGCGTCAGCAACAGCGCGTACGGATGCGCTTCGAATTGAGATTCCCACGCCTGCGGGTTGAAAGCTACGGCGAGGTCAGCTGGGCCAATCGGTCCGGACAGTGCGGTATCCGCTTCGTGAACTTGCCGGCGCGAACTCGTCGGGAGATCAACCAGTGGATCTTTGCCAACCTTCTCGAGGGCATGGAGCGCACCTCCGCGCACCGTTCGGTCTTCGAGAATCCAAGCTTGATCGTTGAAGGAGAAAATGCGATCTCCGAAAACGACGGGCTGATGGTGTCCGCTCAACCGCGTCCCTCGATCCGGCCAGATACCGGCTTTGCGCCGCCGAACGAGGTGAACAATCTGCAGGCGAATCGGCAGGAAAGCTTGTTGCGGAGTCATAGCTACGAACCGGATGCGCAGCTGAATTGGCTCTCCCGTCCGCTCTCGGGACGAACCTTGGCGTGCCTGGTGGATGGCCTGGTCGTGATTGCAGCCCTGCTCCTGTTCACGCTGATCTTTCTTGCCATCACTCATGAACTGCCAGCTTGGCCGCTCACTCTCGGGGCTGCCAGTGCCGCCGCCGCTTTTGTCGTCGGGTCTTACTGGGCCCTGTTTGCCTTATTTGGAGGTGCAAGCTTGGGAGTTCGCATGGCGCAAGCCGCATTGATCGTGGAAGAAGAGGAAGGCAATGGAGCGGACCGCTTTCGCTGACCCACGTTCGCAGAGGATTAGGAGAACGAAACCGATCGGAAATGAAAAACTGGGAACTGATGACTGAGAACTGAGAACGCTTCTTCTAGGTGGCAAAATACTGCTGCGCCAGCCAAATCCGCAGTGTGGACTGCATCTGCGCCGCAATCTTGGTAAAACGGATACCGACATTTCCGCGCTTGTCCGACCAGGCCACTTCCACCTCCGCTTTCACACCGCACTTTGTGCCGGGCAGAGCGAAGGAGGCACGCCGCAGGTCGCTCGCATCGAATCCATCATTGAGCCGAACTTGCAGTCCGCCCTGGCTGAGGTTGATCAGTTGCGCCCCCACCCGTTTCTGACGGCGGCCGCTCAGCGTCACGGGAACTTCCAGCCCCGCCCGATGGTAGCGTAGCCGGCCGTCGAGAATCATGTTGCGCGCAGCGGAGAGTGTTCGCACAGCTTGTTCCACGGAAATCGGTTTGTCAAAAGCGAACATTGCGCCCGTAGCCTGCATCTCCGGTCTGCCCTTCGCGCAGCCCATGATCACCAGAGGCACCGTACTCACGCGCGGGGTATCCTGCTGCAGTTCACGAAAAAACTGGCCCGTCCCGTTGAGATCGGTGTCAACGATGAGCGCATCAATTTTGGATTTTGAGAGTCGTGCTAAAGCGCGCTGCGGTTCGCTCTCCACCGCAACATCCATCTGCAATCCGCCGAGAATACATTCCAGAACGCTGACTTCCTGCCAATCGCGCGAAACTACCATCGATGAGAGTGTCATGTCCCAACTCTACCTAGAGCGGTAATCTCCACGTAGATCACTAACGTAATGCGGCCGTTGAAGCCTCGTTATGCTTGCGGATTGCGATACCATTTGACGGTCCGCCGCAGGCCTTCCTCAAAATTCACGGCCGGCTTGTAGCCCAGATGCTGCTCCGCCTGGGAAATATCCGCCAGAGAATGCTTGATATCGCCGCCGCGTTCCCCGCCGTAAGCCGGAACGCCGGAATACGAAGTGAGTGGCTGCAGGAGTTTGAATGTCTCATTGAGCGTGGCCCGCTGTCCGGTCGCCACATTGAAGACTTTGCCGGCAACTTGCCGGGCCGGAGCCTTGCAGGCCAGCAGGTTAGCCTGCACAGCGTTGTCGATATAAGTGAAATCGCGGCTCTGCTCGCCATCACCAAATATTGTGGGCTGCTCGCCGCGCAGCATCAGGGTGATGAACTTCGCCAGCACTCCCGAGTAAGGCGACGAGGGATCCTGCCGCGGGCCAAAAATATTGAAATAGCGCAGCGCCACCGTTTCGAGGCCATAGCAGCGATAGAACGACGTCATGTAATACTCGCTGGCCAGCTTGGCCACGGCATAGGGAGAAATCGGATCCGGCGTCATGCGCTCGTGCTTGGGAAGCGTCGGCGTATCGCCATAGGCTGACGACGACGCGGCATAGACCACCCGCTTCACTCTCGCATCGCGCGCCGCAACCAGCACATTCACGGTGCCATCCACATTCGCCCGATTGCTTCCGATCGGATCCAGCACCGACTTTGGAACCGACGGGATTGCTGCCTGATGCAAAACGTAATCCACGTCCGCACACGCAAGCTTCATGGCGTCGAGATCAAGGATGTCGGCCTCACGAAAATCAATTTGTCCAAGTATCTGGTTGAGGTTTTCCCGTTTGCCGGTCGAAAAATTATCGACCCCGCGAACTTGCTCTCTGCGCTGCAACAACTCCCGCGCCAGAGACGATCCAATAAATCCAGCGATACCGGTGACGAGATAAAGTGCCATAGTCCTTCATCATAACCAATCGAAACGCTCCTTCGGGCGGGCAAAGCTGCGCGTGCTCGCTAACCAAAGTAATTCATCCGGGTTTTCGTAGAGAATTGGGGCTCATAGAAGTAACCGAGAAAACGGAAGCTATTCCTACGTGCCTGGGGTCTGCGACCTTCGCAAGATCCGAAAGAATTCTTCCCGGCTCAGGATGTGGCGTTCCTCAAAAAATTCCGTCACCGCCTGCAGAGCCTTCGCCGGATTCTGGACGGCGGGGGATTCAGAGTGAGGTGGGGGATCGGCTGAGGATTGGGCACACTCTGCGGAGACAAAATTACCGAAGGCCGCGATAGCGACCGTAGGAGTTCGCACAACCGCTCACGGTCTGAATCGGGCATGGTGGTGAAGGAGATTCCCATGCCGAGGTTGGGGTAGACCACCCGCACTTCCGCCCCGCTTTCCACCCGAAAGCCGTTCACCTCGAGCGTCAACCTGAGCCTTGCCCCCACCCGAAAGGTGGACATGGCCTCCACGTAGCAGCCGTGCATGCTGATGTCCGTAAACGTTGCCCAGGTGGCGACACCGCTGCTGATCTCGCGCAAGTGTGCGCTTCCCTGGCAACGGTACCGGGGACTTCTGCGCTTCTCGACAATCGGATTTTCTCGCCCGGGCGAAATGTTGTCTGTGGCTCGATTTTCAGGCGGGGAGACGGGGGCGCGTGCCGGCGCCGCTCCGGCCGCCTGAGGTGTGGACCTTTTCAAGGCGGCGAGATAGGCTGCACCGGCGTTGTTTTCCTCAGACATACCGCGCAGAAATACTGCAGACTCGCCGCTCCCGCGCGGGATCACAAACGAAACCCTTGGCGCCTTGAACGGCTCTCTTCGTACTCTACGGACCTTTCAGTCGGGAGACTTAGAGGAACAGCGAGCGGCGCTTAACGAAGGGCGTGCGCGATTTCTATTGCGGGAGAAGTTCACGATTGGAACGTGGCTCCGGTGAATTTCGCGATAGTCTGCCGAATCTGGTTCCACACTTCATCCCTCCCAGCCCGGGTTTTTGCCGAGAAGGGAATCACGGTCGCGGTGGGATACGCTTCGGCGAGACCTTTCAGTGCGTTGCGCAGCTGATTATTGGACAGTCGGTCGCTCTTGGTCGCGATCAGTAGAAAATCTCGACCCGAAGCATTCAGAAAATCCAAGAGGTGCCGGTCGCTGTCTTGCGGTGGAACGTTGACGTCCACCAGCGCCAGACAAAGAGCCAGGGTCGGACGGTCGTTAAGATAAGGCTCAATAAACTTGGGCCACTCCTGCGAGATCTCGCGCGAAAGCTTGGCGTACCCGTAGCCCGGCAAGTCGGCGAAGATCACCTCCGGCTGCGGCTTTCCCGGCCAGCGAACCTCGAAGAAGTTGATGCTGCGGGTGCGTCCTGGCGTCGAACTGGTGCGCGCCAGTTTAGTGTCCACGAGCGTGTTGATCACGCTCGACTTGCCCACGTTCGACCGTCCAAGGAACGCGACCTCCGGCAAGCTCGGAGCAGGGACTTGTGCGGCGTCGGTTGCCGCCGCCATGAATCGGGCGATGACCCTCATGTCCCAGTGTGCAATGCCGCAGCGGAAATTGGCAAGCCGGGTTGCGACGAACATCCGTCGACGAAAAGTGCCTCAGCGGGACGTTTCGCGACGAAACTGCTTACTCAGCGTGAGCGCCTGATGCTGGTAGGACGATCCGATATTCGTGCCATAGATCTTGTTCGGTCGCGATAGAAGAGGCATATAGTTCAGACGGCCCACAAGCTGCCCGTGCTCCATTAGGAAAGGTACCTCATGGGCTCGAACTTCGAGCACGGCTGGGGTCCCCTTGATGTCGCTGGACCCGTACCCGAATCCAGGGTCGAAGAACCCAGCATAGTGGATTCGAAACTCACCGTCTCCTTGATCAAGCGGCACCATTTCCGCCGCGAAGTCTGGCGGGACGCGAACCCTCTCTCTCGATGCAAGAATGTAGAAGTCGCCGGGCTCGAGAATCAAGTTCTTATTGGCATTCTGATAGATGGACTCCCAGAACTCCTCGGTTGGGTAGAAGTCGATTCGGTCGAGAGCAATCGCCGGAGCATACTTTTTGGCGCGATAGGCAATGATTTCGCCGTCGTGGTCGGCCTCCAGATTGACGGTAATTCTTAGCCCGCGCTCAACTAGGGGCTTGACCGGGCTGTGCTCATCGATGTAGACGAGCGGCTCCTCCTTGTCCAAGTTCCTAATGGTCTGATCGCCAGAGCGCGGGCTGCCATGCACGAATCGCAGTTGGCTGAGCCTCATCCCGGCGCGAATCGCAACCGTGAAAGTACGTGAGACGACTTCCGCGTAAAGCTTGCCTTTGTACCCCGCCACTACGCGATCAAATTCCGTGCTGTAGTCGGTAATTAAGCGAGTAAAAATATCAAGTCGCCCGGTGGTGCTCTTGGGGTTGGCTTTACCGGAGATATTTTCCGGCAACTGCAACTCCTCCACTAGGGGAATGATGTAGATACAATCTCTTTCCAGAACAGGGGCGCCGGTGAGATCGACGCGCGTCATCCGGAGTTGTTTTATTTTGGCGTCGACTGTGCTATTCAGTCCTGGCAAGAAACTCGCACGTACACGATAGGCGACGTCGCCTAGCCGCAGGTCCAGACTTGCCGGCTGAATGTGGTCAGGATTTATCCCGGGCGTGGCCATGATATGGCCATGAGATATGAGGTTATCGATTTCCTGCGAAGGCAGTATTCCCGTCGTACGGATTTGACCGTTTTCGATCGGCGGCTCCAGTCCATTTTCAAAAGCAATTTGGCTTTGGTTGGATGCAGACATCTTCAGGACTCCCCGTGTCGCTTAATGGCTTCCGAGATGCGACGTGCCCTCTCTCGCAGTTCATACTGATAGAAATTACTGTAGCAGTCCAAGCTGCAGAAGCCACCCTTACTTTTCTGCCCGCTTCCGACACGGTGCCCGGCAGGGATCTGTTTACCACAGTTGGGGCAGATGTTCTTTTCCCATAGTTCCAAGAGAGGGTTTTCTTCTGGCGTGTCCATTCTCTAGAAACCACCGAAAAAAATCCTCATGGCTGGGCCAAAAGTTTCAGCAGTCTGTTCGGAAATGCCTACAGGGCTGCTTTGGCGACTGGAGAGTGCTATCACTGTATGGGGGCAAGCTGAACATGTCAAGTGAGGCAAGGCGCTAGCCAAATCGGCTTTCCCGGCACATCATATTCCTTACTGATGTGCCGTTGGACTGTCCCCGGAACTGGAGGTCAGAGGGGCGATCGGTCGCGAGGTCTCCTCCTCGCTGATCGACTGTAGAGGACTCTCCAGCGCAATCTGCAGCACCTGGTCCATCGTGTCCACGAAATGCATCTTCATGGCGCTGCGTAGGTTTTCCGGAACCTCGGCCAAATCCTTCTCGTTGTCCCGCGGCAAGATAACCTCGAAAAGTCCCGCACGATGCGCCGCCAGCAGTTTTTCTTTTAGCCCGCCAATGGGCAGAACTTTACCGCGCAGCGTGATCTCTCCAGTCATTGCCAGATCGCGCCGCACCGGGATCTTGCTGAGCGCGCTGGCAATCGCCGTCGCAATCGTAATTCCGGCCGACGGGCCGTCCTTGGGAATCGCTCCCTCCGGCACGTGAACGTGGAGATCGAGGTTGCGGTAGAAGTCGCGTGTGAGGCCGAGACGATGCGCCCGCGATCGAACGTAGGACAACGCAGCCTGCGCCGATTCCTGCATGACATCGCCCAGTTTGCCGGTCAACGTGAGCTTTCCCTTGCCGTCGACCACAGTCGCCTCTGTGCTAAGGATAGAGCCGCCGACTTCCGTCCATGCCAAACCGGTAACCAATCCCACTTCGCTTTTTTCATGAGCCAGCGTATCGCGGAATTTGATGACGCCGAGGAAGTCGGTAACATTTTCGCCCGTAACAGCGATCGTGTAGCCCTCACCTTCCTTGACGACTTTGCGCGCGACCTTGCGACAGACGTTTCCAATCTCGCGCTCCAGATTGCGTACTCCCGCTTCGCGCGTGTATGAGCGAATCAGCGTGGTGATAGCATCATCGGAGAACTTCACGTTCTTTTCTGACAAGCCAGCCTGTGCCATTTGCTTCTTTACCAGGAACTGCTTGGCGATCTCGACCTTTTCCTGTTCCGTGTAGCCATGCAGGCGCAGCACTTCCATGCGATCCTGCAGCGCGGGCGGAATGGTGTGCATCACGTTGGCAGTCGCCACGAAGAATACCTGTGACAGATCATACTCGACATCGAGGTAGTGGTCGACGAACATAAAGTTCTGTTCGGGATCGAGCACTTCGAGCAGAGCCGCGGACGGGTCGCCGCGGAAGTCCATTGACATCTTGTCGACTTCATCCAGCATGAAGACCGGGTTCTTCGTGCCCGCCTTCTTCATCATCTGGATGATCTGGCCCGGCAGTGCGCCGATATACGTGCGCCGGTGGCCGCGAATTTCTGCCTCATCCCTCACTCCGCCCAGCGACATGCGCACGAACTTGCGGCCGGTCGCCTTGGCAATCGACATGCCTAAAGAGGTTTTACCGACGCCGGGAGGCCCAACGAAACAAAGAATCGAGCCCTTGGGGTTTTTCACCAACTGCCGCACGGCAAGAAATTCCAGGATGCGCTCTTTGATCTTTTCCAGCCCGTAATGGTCTTCGTTCAGAACTTTCTCGGCGCGCGAGATATTGCGGATTTCCTTGGAGCGTTTCTTCCACGGTACGGCCAGCAGCCAATCCAGATAGTTTCGTGACACCGTCGATTCAGCCGACATCGGTGGCATCGCTTCCAGCTTCTTCAGCTCCTGCAGCGCCTTGTCTTTCACATCCTTGGGCATGCCCGCGGCTTCGACTTTTTTCTTCAGTTCGTCGAATTCGCTTTTCTCGCCGCGGCCTAATTCCTTCTGAATAGCCTTGATCTTTTCGTTGAGGTAATACTCTTTCTGCGCCTTCTCCATCTGCCGCTTCACGCGCGACTGGATGGTCCGATCCACGTTCAGCTTTTCAATTTCAACATCGAGCACGTCGGCGATGCGGTTCAACCGCTCCGAGGGGTCGAAAATCTCCAGCAGTTCCTGCTTTTCTTCGATAGAAAGCTGCAGGTTGGCGGCGATGATGTCGGTGAGCTTAGCCGGATCCTCCATCCGAACAGCGGAGATCATGGTCTCGTAGTTGAGCGCCTGGCAGAGCTTTACGTACTGCTCAAACAGTGTGGTAACGCGCTGCATGCCCGCTTCGATCTGGACATTCATTTCTACAGGGTAGCGAGCGACCCGAACATTAGCCTGCATGTATCCATCGGCATCCGTCGCTTGCAGAAGTCGGCCGCGCTCGATGCCTTCGACCAGCACTTTAATGTTGCCGTCGGGCAGCTTGAGGCTCTGGACGATGTTAACGATGGTTCCTACCTGGTAGATCTCATTCGACTTGGGTTCGTCGATCGAGGCGTCGTGCTGGGTCGCCAGGAAAATCTTCTTGTCGGCGGCCAGGGCCTCTTCCAAAGCGCGTACGCTGGACTCGCGGCCCACCACGAACGGCGTCATCATGTGGGGAAAGATGACCACGTCCCGGATGGGCATCATGGGCAGCTTTTTGCTTTCGAATTTTTCTTTGGATGTGGTCACTCAATCTCCCTGGGCTAACGCCGAATCACGTTGCTGAATGACAATCACAGCTCGTTTCTCCGCGACCTGCCGCTCGCAATCAGTCTACTACTTCCTGGCCCTTTGGCTATCCGGCCTTTTCCATCATCGAAAGAGAGGCGGTGTGTTTCTCCACCATCTCCCTGGTAACTTCGAACTCTTTTAGTTTCTTCTGGCTGGGCAGGTTAAACATCAAGTCCAGCATCAACTCTTCCAGAATCATGCGCAACCCGCGAGCTCCCACTTTGCGGGCCATGGCCTGGCGGGCAATCGCGCGTAGCGCTTCGTCGCTGAATTTCAGCCGCACATTTTCAAACTCGAACAACCGCTGGTATTGCTTGACGATCGCGTTCTTGGGACGGGTGAGAATCTCGATCAGCGCGAATTCGTCGAGATCTTCCAGCATCCCCATCACCGGCAGGCGGCCGACGAACTCGGGGATCAAGCCGAATTTGATCAGATCTTCCGGCTGCATCTCGCTCAGCAATTCGAAGTTGCGTTTGCATGCGGTCACGGCCTCTTCTTTTTCTGCCTCATCGGCAGCACGGAAGCCCAGGGACTTCTTTCCCACCCGGCGGCCGATAATCTTTTCCAGGCCAACAAATGCCCCTCCGCAGATGAACAGGATATTCGTCGTGTCCACCGGCGTGAATTCCTGATGAGGGTGCTTGCGGCCGCCCTGCGGTGGAACATTCGCGATGGTCCCTTCCAGAATCTTTAGCAGCGCCTGCTGCACGCCCTCGCCGGAAACATCCCGCGTAATCGACGGATTCTCGTCCTTCCGCCCGATCTTATCGATTTCGTCGATGTAGATGATGCCGGTCTGCGCCCGGCTCACGTCGCCCTCGGCGGCTTGCAGCAGTTTGAGGATGATGTTCTCCACATCCTCACCCACATAACCCGCCTCGGTTAGAGTGGTGGCGTCAACAATAGCAAAGGGCACGTCCAGCATGCGGGCCAGGGTCTGTGCCAGTAAAGTCTTTCCCGTTCCGGTGGGCCCGATGAGCAGAATGTTGGACTTGCTCAGTTCGATTCCGTCACCCGCCGTCTTCTGGCGGTTCATGAAGATGCGCTTGTAGTGATTGTAGACAGCGACTGCCAGCTTCTTCTTGGTCTGCTCCTGCCCGATGACGTATTCGTCGAGGAAGGTCTTGACTTCCTGCGGCTTGGGCAGTTGATTGGGGGTGGTGGTGGGAGGGGTTGCGGTGCGGTCGTCTTCCAGGATGGAATTGCAGACAGCTACACACTCGTCGCAAATATAGGCGCGGGGATAATCGCTGGGCGATGAGATCAGTTTCGCTACCGCGTCCTGCGACTTGTGGCAGAACGAACAGCGCAGAATCTCATCGGAGCCTGTCTTGTTTTTCACTCGGCTCTACTCCTTCATATTCCTGGTATGAGCTGGGCCCCGCCTGTTTCGACCCCTTCCATCTTGGTATCGCACCTAAGTCCCAGAGTGCAGAGTCGAGCGCGAAGGCCGATCATACCGCTTTTGCGGTCTTATAGATGATATCGTCTATGATTCCGTATTCCTTAGCCTGCTGCGCGTTCATAATGAAATCGCGCTCCACATCCTTTTCCACCTTGTCCAGCTTCTGACCGCTGTGTTTGGAGAGTAACTGGTTTGTAATCTCGCGCATGCGCAGGATTTCGCGGGCGTGAATGTCAATGTCGGTAGCTTGCCCGGATAACCCGCCCATGGAAGGCTGGTGAATCAGGATGCGAGAATTAGGCAGCGCTAATCTCTTCTTCGGCTCGCCTGCAGCCAACAGCAGCGCCGCCATCGACGCCGCCTGGCCCACGCACAGCGTCATGACATCGTTTTTCACATACTGCATGGTGTCATAGATAGCCATGCCTGCCGTGATCGAGCCGCCCGGCGAGTTGACATAAAGCTGGATGTCTTTCTCCGGATCTTCCTGAGCTAGAAACAACATTTGCGCGATCACCAGATTGGCGATGTTGTCGTCAATCGGGGTGCCTATGAAAATAATGTTGTCGCGGAGCAGACGGGAGTAAATGTCGTAGGCGCGTTCGCCCCGCCCGGTCTGTTCGATGACCATCGGTACCAACATCATTTGCGGATCATTTGGTTTCATGATTTACCGGACCTGTCACCGGACCTGCCACACTCCGCCCCGAAGCAACGTTTTCGTTTCTCGGGGAGGGTTCGAAAGTGTCCGCGTCTTTATCCAATACCTACGCGGACTGGTGATAAAGAAAATCGAGGGTCTTTTCGCTGCGGATTCTCATCCGGATTCTATCGAGGCCCCCATCCTCTGTCAAACGAGCACGCACTGCTTCCGACGTCTGTTTTGACTGCTTGGCGAGAACATCGAGCTCCCGGTTTATTTCCTCGTCGCTGACTTGAATGTTTTCCAGATCGGCAATCCGTTCCAGCAGCAGCGAAGACTTCACATCGTTCACGGCCTGGTCCCGCTGACCGGCCCGCAGCCGGGGCAGGTCCATTTTCTTCAAATCTTCCATCTTCATGCCTTGGGCGGCGAGAGCTCGCAGACCACGTTCCAGGCGCAGATCAATCTGGCGGTCCACCAGGGACTCGGGCACCTCGAAATCATTGCGCTTCACCAGTTCCGCAACCAGCTTGTCTTTACTTTCGCGCTCGGCGTCGTGCCGGCGCTCCGCATCCATGTTCTCGCGGATCTGCTTCCGCACCTGGTCCAGACTGGTGAACTCGCCTAACTCTTTGGCGAACTCGTCGTTCAACTCCGGCAGGCTTTTCTGCTTGATGCCGTTCACTTTCACGGTATAGACAAAAGTCTTTCCCGCCAGCCGCTTGTCGGAAATGTCTTCCGGGTAACTTACATCGAAGGTGCGTTCTTCGCCCGCGGAGGCGCCGATGAGGTTTTGTGAAAATTCCGGCACAGTGTTTTTGCCGCCCATCTCGATCAATACCTCATCCATGTGCACAGGATTGGCGCTGGCCGCTTCCACGTCTTTTCCATCCTTCGGCTTTCCGTCCATCGAGGCCTGCGCGAAATCGCCTTCCGCGAGAGTGCGTCCCTCGACGGTGGTATAGGTCGCGTGCTGTTCACGCACGTTGGTGAGAGCTTGTTCGACCTCCTCATCGGTGATGGCGATTTCCGGCTTGTCGGCGCGGAGTTCCTTGTAGCCCTCGACTTGAACTTCGGGCAGGACCTCGAAGCTGGCCTTGAAGCGCAACGGCTCGCCATCGTGCATGTGCAGATCGGTGATGCGGGGCTGGGAAACCGGGATCAGACCTTGTTTTTCGGCTTCCCTGCGGAAGTAGCGTGGCGCAAGGGCTTCGATCACATCATTCTTGAGGCCATCGCCGAAGCGCTGGCGAATGATCGAGGCTGGCACGTGCCCGGCGCGAAAGCCTGGCAGCCGCGCGCTCTTCTGATAGCGCTGAATCTGCAACTCGGTTTCGCGCGCAACCTCGGCGACTGGGACCTCGACCGAAATTTCCCGCTTGATGTCTTTGTTCTTTGTTTCCGGCTTTGCCGCGTCGGTAGTCTCTGTGGGGCTCACGATTCGCCTTTCACGACCGCTGATTCGGACGCTCCCCATAGGAACCGGAACCGAATTTCACACGGCGTTTACTTGAGTGTAAAGACAGAAGGAGAGGACCGTCAAACGCACAGAGAGGATTCTCAGCGCATTCCCGATAAGGGTCGATTCGGAGAATCTGGCAAGAACTTCATTGGAATAGGCAAGAAGCCCAACCTTTCCGAAACTATGCTTATGTTTTCGTAGAACTTGAGGCACAGCGGGAATTTCGCAAACTTAGGAGAAACAATGCAGACGCGCAAACTTGGAAAAAGCAACCTGGAAGTTTCGGTCCTCGGATTGGGATGTATGGGAATGAGCTTTTCCTACGGCCCGCCCAAAGACAAGCAGGAGATGAACACTCTTCTCCATGCCGCCGTTGATCGTGGCATCACCTTCTTTGACACCGCAGAGGTGTACGGCCCTTACCTGAACGAAGAGCTTGTGGGCGAAGCCCTTGCTCCGTTCCGCGGCAAAGTGGTGATCGCCACCAAATTCGGCTTCGACGTCAGTCCTGAGAAGGATCCTCGAGGAATCACAGGTGCGCCGCCGGGCGTGAACAGCCGGCCCGAGCACATCAAGCAAGCTGTTGAAGGTTCGCTCAAGCGGCTCAAAGTGGATGTCATCGATCTTTACTATCAGCACCGGGTCGACCCGAACGTGCCGATCGAAGACACCGCGGGTGCGGTGAAGGAACTGATTCAGGCCGGCAAGGTGAAGCACTTCGGCATGTCCGAGGCAAGCGCAAAGACGATTCGCCGCGCCCACGCGGTTCAGCCGGTCACCGCGGTCCAAAGCGAATACTCACTTTGGTGGAGGAGGCCGGAGCAGGAAGTGATCCCCACACTCCAGGAGCTCGGTATCGGCTTCGTGCCTTATAGCCCGCTTGGCAAGGGATTTCTGACGGGAGCGATCAAAGAAGACACGACATTCGGGAGCTCTGATTTCCGCAGCACCCTGCCTCGTTTTACGCCGGAGGCCCTCAAAGCGAACCAGGCGATGATTGACTTGCTCGCCAGCATCGCCAAGCGGAAGAAGGCAGCTCCTGCTCAGATCGCACTCGCATGGCTGCTTGCCCAGAAACCTTGGATTGTTCCGATCCCGGGCACGACGAAGCTGAACCGCCTCGAAGAAAACATCGGAGCGGTGTCGATCCAACTGACGCCCGACGATCTTCGCGACATTGAAAGCGCCTCCGCAAAGATCAAGGTGGAGGGAGCTCGATACCCGGAACGCCTGGAGAAAATGACCGGTCTGTGAGAGCTATCATGTTAGATTAATCGCAATTCGTCCCGCAATGAACGCCATGGATATCTCGGATGCTCACCTGCTTGAGGCTCTCCTCGACTCGTGGGACCGCAACAATACCATCCTGGTTAACTTGATTCTTGCGCTCCCGGATGGCGGGCTCGAAGTCAGGGCAATGGAGGGCAGCCCGTCCGTCGCGGAATTGTTCATGCACATGCATTATGTGCGACTTGTGTTCGTGCTCGAAGATGCTCCCGAGTTCGCCAGAGAGTTACGCAAAAAGGAGTGGACGGTTGAGCGTGAAACTGGCCGCATGGTGGAGATGCTGAATGATAGCGCCAAGGCGGTGCGGGACGCGGTAAAGCACAGGCTGGAAGCTGGCCGTGAGATGGACCTGCACTATGACCATCCGGTTCTCTTTCTCCAGCACATGCTTTGGCACGAAGGCTACCATCACGGGCAGATAAAGCTGGCGCTCAAGTCGGCGGGTCGCCCAATCTCCGATAAAGAAGCCGGGCCGATTACTTGGGGCGTCTGGATGAGGAAGAAGTCGAAGTCAGCGGATTCGAAGACCAACGAAGCTGCAAATCTGATCAGACCGACTCCTTGACGAGAAGGTGTGTCATGAAAAAAGTCCTTTCGCTCGACATAGCTCTTTAATCATTGGTCTGGTTTGCGCTTGGCGAGAAGCATTGGCATGGGGCCGCGCCGACCACGGCCATGACGCACATCGCCATTCAGGAAAAGAAGGACGGCAAGGTGGTGGACTGGATAGAACATGTCAGCGACGAACATGGCGGAGCTAACGAGTAAGGGGAGACTTGCATGAGCAATAAGCCAACGCCGAGCGGCGGCCTCAAAGACCGCCTTTCACAATCTCGCGAAATTAAGATCACGGTCACCGGCAGAAAGTCGGGGCGCAGTATCTCAAACCCGGTCTGGTTCGTGTTGGAGGACGATAAGCTTTACCTGCTGCCGGTGCAGGGATCGGATACACAGTGGTATAAAAATGTCCTCAAGAAGCCTTCGATCCGCATCGATGTGCGAGGCACCGGGGCAGAATTCAATGTGGTTCCGATCACCGATGCCAAAGAGGTGGCCGCCGTGGCCGATAAATTCCGTGCCAAGTACGGGGCCGGCGACGTGAAGAAGTACTATTCAAAGCTCGACGTTGCCGTCCTTGCCGAGATGCGCTGATGGTCCGCGAGCACCAAGGGAGAAGATCAGTGGCGAGGTAGCATCTCTGGGCAGAGTAAGATAAATTTTGTCGTCGTGGAGGGGGGGAGACGGAGGTTTTTAGCCAAAAAAGTCATCCGAGCTCTGAATTTGCCTTTGAAGGGGGTTCTGTATGGTCACGCTGAATGTAAATGGGGTCCGGCGCCAAGTCCAGTCTCCTGACGACACTCCGCTGCTCTACGTGTTGCGCAACGATCTCCAGTTGATCGGTCCGCAGTTCGGCTGCGGACTGGCACAGTGCGGAGCCTGCGCCGTTCTCGTCGACGGTAAAGAGGTGCGATCCTGTATTACGCCCGTCACCAGCGTCGCCAATCAGGAAATCACTACGCTTGAAGGTTTGCCCGCAAGGTGGGCAAAGCAAAAAGGCCTTTCTGCGGAGGAGGAGAAGAACACGCTTCATCCGGTGCAGCAAGCCTGGATCGAGGAGCAGACTCCACAATGCGGCTTCTGCCAGAACGGTATGATGATCAAGGCGACCGAACTGCTCGAAAGCAATCCCAATCCCACCCTAGCGCAAATCAAGGCGGCTTTTACCACTTCCGGGCCGTCGCCCAATCTTTGCCGCTGCGGAACCTACGTCGCCATCATTGAAGCCGTACAACATGCCGCCACGATCATGGCGAAGGAGAGATAAGCGATGGCGACCATGAGCGAAAACCCAAGGAATTTTGTCGGACCGACGCTATCGCGCCGCCAATTTGTGAAAGCAGGGGGCGCCCTGGTCGTGGGATTTAGCCTTGTTGGCCCGGAACTGCTGAGGGGTGATTCGCAGAAGCCGGCAACGTTAAAGAACTCGCTCGATCCCACGTTACCCAGTTCCTGGATTGAGATTCACCCGGACAACACGGTCCTGATTCGCACCGGGAAAAGCGATTTCGGCCAGGGCACAACCTTCACAGCCTACCGCCAGATTGTCGCCGATGAACTGAGCGTGCCTTTCGAAGCGATCACCACAGTCGTCGCGGGAGACACCGATCGCACCCCAGACGGCAGCGGCGCCTTCGATTTCCTTGGCCGTGGAACGCCGAATATCCGCAAAGCGGCTGCTTATACGTATCAGGCTCTACTTGATCTTGCGTCAGAAAGACTTGGCGTGCCGAAAGACACGCTTTCCGTCAAAGACGGCATCGTCTCGGGCGGGGGCAAGAGCATTTCGTACGGCGACCTGGTCAAAAACCAACAGTTGAAGCTCACCATTCCCGTCAAGGGAGACCTCACCAGCATCTTCGGATTGACCATCGAGGGTAATCCGCCGATGAAGCCGGTGAGCGAGTACGCGGTCATCGGCAAGTCGTTCAAGAATTCGATTATCAGTTCGAAAGTAGCCGCGAAGGAAACCTGGGCGACCGATGTGCGATTGCCCGGCATGTTGCACGCGCGCGTGGTGCATCCGAAGACGCTAGGTTCGACTCTGGTGTCTGCCGGTGCGCTGGACAAGACCAAGTTTCCAAATTCGCAAGTCATCGTGAGGGGCAATCTGGTCGCAGTGGTCGCGCCCACCGAGTGGGAAGCGATCCAGGCGGCCGATCAGCTAGCCAGCGGAACGAAGTGGACCGAGTGGAAGGGCTTGCCCGGCAACGCCAAACTCTACCAGCACCTTCGGGCGGAGGCTGATTGGACCTCCGCACCCGTCGAGAAGAGTAAGGATTCCAAAGGCGATGTGGAGCCCGTTCTCGCGTCGGCTCACAAGAAGCTTACTGCCACCTATCAGTTGTCCTACATGAAGCATGCGCCGATTGGCCCCACCATGGCTGTGGCTGAAGTCGAGCCGGATGGCACCGTGCACATCTATACGCATAACCAGAATCCCCAGGCACTTCGCGGCGAAATCGCCATGATGCTCCGCACCACACCCGATCATGTGGTCGTGCACTCGTATCCCGGACCGGGCCATTATGGAAGATCAAACGGCGGAAACGCCGGCGCAGAAGACGAAGCGGTGCTCTTGTCACAGGCCGTCGGCAAGCCGGTGCGGGTGCAGTGGATGCGCGCCGACGATATGCAGTGGTCCACGCAATCGGCCGCTGCTTTCTCCGACGTACAGCTCGCGGTCGACGAAAAAGGCAAAATGGCCGCATATCAAATCGATCACTACATGCCTGCGATGCAGGACGATCGGCCGATCGGTGCAGTTCTCGCGGGACTGCCCACCATGCCTGCACCCGAGGTGCATTCTGATGGTGTAACTTCCACGGTCAACAGTATGGAAGATCCGTGGGTCTATGCTCCGGTCCCAAATGTGACGGAGCGCGGCCACGGCACATTCCAGGTGGGACAGAAAGCGTCGCCGCTCGGGGTCGGTCTCCGCGACCACAGCATGCGCACCCCGGGGCAGTTTCAGCAGAACTATCCGCGCGAACTGGCAATCAGCGAAGCCGCCGCGCTAGCGGGCGCGGACGCCATCCAATTCCGCATCGACCATGCGAACGAAGAGCGCGCCATCGGTGTGCTGAAAACAGTGCGGGACGCCTCCGGCTGGGACACGCGACCTTCGCCGCGTGCCGATGCCGTCTCGAGCGGACCAACGCCTCTGCGGGGTCGCGGAGTTTCGCTGATGTTGCGCAGTGGCACCTATTGGGCCTGCGTTTGCCAGATCGCCGTCACTCCCAGTACCGGTGCGATTGTGGTGGAGAAGTACACCATTGCAGTCGATCCTGGCATCGTCGTGAACCCCATGCAACTGAAGCGGAATGTCGAAGGCGGGGCGGTGATGGGAATCGGCCACGCGTTGTTCGAAGAGACGATATTCGACGAGAGCGGCATCACCACGGATGACTGGGCAAGCTATCCTATCCCGACCATGTCGGACATACCGGAGATCAAAGTGGTGCTGCTTAACAATCCGAAAGTGGGCGCTTATGGCGGAGGTTCGGAAGCGGCGAATGCACTGGCTGCTCCAGCAATTGCAGCTGCCCTCTACGACGCAACTGGAAAAATCATGCGGCGGCTGCCCATGAAACCCGCCTACGTGCAGGCACTTCTGAAAACTTAACCGAGCGCCGGGTTTGTTGATCAGGGGACATTTGGCTAACCTCGAACCGCGATTATGATTACGAAGGTGAGTAATTTCGAGCCCGTGAGAACCAACGGCAAAGTAATCCCTTTGCGGCGGACAAGCAACGGAGCAGATCCAAGCGAACCAGACACGGCGCAGCTGGCCCGTTTGATTGCTGCCTATGCCCCGCACGACGGCAGTTTCGAGCTGCGTGTCCCCGGTGTGCACGCCAATCGCTTTTCACGAGCCAACAAGGAATGTGTGCATGCCCTCCGGTTGCCCTCATTGTGTATCGCCGCACAAGGTGCGAAGACGGTCATCGTAGGGGACGAGGTCTTCGAGTACAACCCATCGCGGATGATCGTGTTCTCCGTCGCCTTGCCGGTTGCTGCCCAGGTCACGCAAGCCAGCCATTCCGCGCCCTACCTTTCTCTCAAACTGGACCTCGACCCGCACAAAATTGCCGAGCTGGTCTTGAAAGTGTTTCCGCGCGGCCTGCCTCCAGTGCAAGAGCGAAGCGCCGTTTACATCGCCCCGGTCGATGCGAGCATCGTCAATGCTGCGACAAGATTAATGGAGTGTTTAGCTCAGCCGGGAGATGCCGAGCTGCTCGCCCCACTTGCCGTCGATGAGATTTTGATTCGCCTGTTACGCAGCCCCATTGGTGTTCGCATTGCCCAAATGGGCTTTGCGGAATCCAGCGTGCACCGGGTGGCGAAGGCAATTTCCTGGCTGCGCGCGAACTTCTCTCAACCTATGAAGGTCGAGGACTTGGCCGGACTCGTGCACATGAGTGTTTCCTCTTTCCACGAGCACTTTAAATCCGTCACTTCGATGAGCCCGCTGCATTATCAGAAGGTCCTGCGATTGCAGGAGGCGAGACGTCTCATGTTATCGACCGTGATGGACGCGGGTACTGCAAGTCAGCGCGTGGGCTATTTAAGCGCTTCACAGTTCAGCAGGGAATACAGCCGCTTCTTTGGGAGTGCGCCGACCAGGGACATCTCCAGATTGCGTCAAGAGGCAGGGGTTTGGGTCTAATCGTAGGAGTCATCGCACCCCCGGATCAGACGCAAATGGCTCGCATTACGGTGGAGAGATGACCGGAAAGCCGGTCGGTTTTGCAAACTACATCTTTGACTCCAGCTTGCAGAGCCGCTTTCAGCAACTCACTCGAGGCATGCATGGTGAACATCACCATGGCCGTCCCGGGAGCCATCACGCCTATCCGTCTTGCCGCGTCGAGTCCATTCATCACCGGCATCTGGAAATCCAGTATCACAACGTCAGGGTGCAACTCTTCGACCTTTTCCACGGCTATTTGGCCGTTCTCGGCCTCGCCGCACACCTCCCACGCCGAATTCTTCGCAATCCAGGACCTCAGCGAAGCGCGGATCAAGGCGCTGTCATCGACAATTAGAATTCTGCGTGTCATTAGCCAGGCCAGTTCGCCCTTGGCAGGCTGCTGGCCGGGCCAGGTTCAGCTCGACGGCTACGAGGAAGGGTAAGTTCACCCTACTCAGAAGTCCCATACAGCGCCATACCATCGATACCGTACGCCAGCGTACATATATGTGACGAACATATTACATTCCAAAGAGGGGCGCGGCCGTGCCAGGATTGCGTTGGTGCTATCCTGAGAGCCCTTTCGCTCAGATTGCTCTGGGAAGAGTCGCGCCGCAAACCATTGATCAGGAACTCGCCACGATCGACGCCACACTGGCTCAAGGTTCTCAACCACGAAGTGGTCGCCTGCACCCGCTGTCCGCGGTTGGTCGCCTATCGCGAACAAGTGGCCCGCGAGAAACGCCGCGCTTATCGCGACTGCGAATACTGGGGCAAACCGGTGCCCGGCTTCGGAGATCCCGAGGCGCGGGTCCTCATCCTGGGTCTGGCTCCCGGCGCTCACGGCTCCAACCGCACCGGACGTCCTTTCACCGGTGACGCTTCCGGCAAGTTTATGTTCCCAGTGTTATATGAAACCGGATTCGCCAACCAGCCCGCCGCCACCGATCGCAACGACGGGCTCAAGCTGAAAGATCTCTACATTACTGCCGCAGTCCGCTGCGCTCCGCCCGCCAACAAGCCCACTCCACCGGAACTGGCCGAGTGCTCCCAGTTTCTCGACCGAGAGATTGCTGGATTACGAAAAGTAAAAGTGGTGGTTGCGCTGGGCAAGATTGGATTCGACGCCTATCTGAACTATTTGAAACGCCGCGACCCGCAAGTCGATCGGCAGCTCTTCAAGACCTATCTCTTCAAACATGGCGCCAGTTACCGGTTACCCGATGGTAAGGTGTTACTAGCCTCTTACCATCCCTCGAATCAAAACACACAAACCGGCAAGCTCACGCGAAAAATGTTCGTGGAGATTTTTAAAGAGGCGGCAAGACTTGCCGATGAATAGGGTAAGGCGCCGTCGGGGCCGGATCGCTGCACCCACCCCATTCGGGGTCACAGTTCAAAAAGCTGGGTCACGAACCGGGGCGGCGCCGTTCTCGGTTCGCTCGTACGGCTAGCCTGAATCGACATCGGGACTCGTAGGTTCCCAACGACTCCCTAGAACCCCACCATGACTGGTTCCGGTTCCAGATGTACGCCCCAGATTTCTTCCACCCGGTGCTGAATCTGCTCTTTCAATGCGAGCACTTCAGAAGCGGTAGCTCCGCCGCGATTCACGATGGCCAACGCATGCTTGCTTGAGATGCCGGCGTGCCCCATGCCGTACCCCTTGGCGAATCCCGAGTGCTCCACCAGCCACGCCGCTGAAATTTTCTTGTGAGTTTCGAGCGCCGGATAGCTGGGTACGGCCAGTCCCCGCATCGCGGCCCGCTGTTTCAGGTCTTCATGCTGGGCCAACGACAGCACCGGATTCTTGAAGAAAGAGCCGGCGCTCAAGCAATCAGCTTCCCCGGTCACAATCAGCATCCCTTTCAAAGCCCGTATGTGACGCACGGCTTCGCGAGTTTCGGCCAGATTCGGCAGGGTTTCGCGACCGGCAAAATGGCGCTTCAGATCGGCATAGCTGATGCGGGGTTTGCCTCCGGGCGTGAGCGCGTAGCAGACGCGCAGTACAATAAACCGTCCACGCTCGTCGCTATTAAAGATGCTGGTCCGGTAACCAAATCCGCAGGCCTCGCGGCAAAGGTCGCGCACCTGGCCGTCTCTCAGGTCGAGTACCTGCACCGAGGCAATGGTTTCGGACACTTCCTGCCCGTATGCACCCACATTCTGAACCGGTGTCCCGCCCACACTCCCTGGAATACCGCTCAGGCATTCGACACCGGCGCAACCGGCCATCACCGATCGAGAAACAAACTTGTCCCAAGATTCGCCCGCTCCCGCATCAAAAACAACATTGCCGTTTTCATCGTGCGCGCCCTGTTGGTCGATGCCCGCAATCGCAATTTTCAGTATGAGTCCCGGCCAGCCGGCGTCGGCCACCAGCAGATTGCTGCCTCCTCCCAGAACGAACAGAGGCAAATCGCGCGAGCGCGCGAACGCAACCGCCTCCTGCACTTCGCCAATTTGTCTGGCCTCGACGAAATACCGGGCTGGACCTCCGATTCTGATGGTCGTGAGGGGCGCCAGCGGGATGTTTTCAAGCAATTCCACTAACCATTTTCATCTTACACACGGGATTGAGCCGGCGCACAAGTTCCGGTGAAACGTTTGGTCATGCCCGGTCTGTCTTTTCGGCTGCATCACCTGCTCATTTATTTCCTGAAGTTGAAAAGTGCCTTCTCAGCTTGGCCACAGTCGCATGGCAGTGCTAGACTGCGCCCATGGCTACCAAAAAGAAGAAGAAAACGAAGGCGAAGAAGGCCGCCAGCAGAACCGCGTCAACTAAAAAGCAAACGCGCAAGCGCAAAAGTCCCAAGAAATTGGCGAAAAAGAAATCGGCGAAGAAGGTGGCCCCTTCCAATAAGGCTGTCGCGAAACGGACGACCTCGAAGAAGAGCAGCCGCGGCCCGAGCCGGCGGTTGAATCCCTCGTCGTCCGAGCGTGAGACATCCAGATCGCACTCAGGTGAGCAAGCGGGAGATATGCAGGGCTTGTCCAACGTAGAGAGTGTGGATTCGGAAAGCGTCGACGAGTTGATGGAGGAAGGCAACGCGTTCGAGGCGGGAGTGATCTCGGGTGTTGAAGATGCCGGGAGACGCTACGACAAAGAAGTTCGTACGCGTGAGGTGCCAGAAGACGACGTCCCGGAAGAATATCTGGACAAAGACTGAATTCGGTTCACGAGCGCGGCCCTGAGGTTTCAAGAGACTTCAAGTTTGTCCTCCTTATGTGACGTCCGCCGGTAAAGGGCCAAACGAGTGTCTACGTGGGGTGGTAGTAGTAAAAGGGCAGTGTTATTTTTGCCTCTTCGCAGGGCCGCAGTGGCGCTTCCCGGCCGGTTTACAGCCTCAAATTGAAAGAAGTTAAGAATCGGGGGGGCGATTTTTCTGAATCAACTTACATACCTGAGAACATGGACTTCCTGTTCACATCCTTCGTTGTCGTGCTACTGGTTGTGCTTCTGCGTCGACAAGGTAAGAAGACGGCCAAATGGTGAAGGGTGTTGTTTTGCCATACCGACTCGCACTTGATCGTCGTCTCTTTGGCCACGCCGTTAGCCTGCCGTTTCAGAAAGAGCTTTGATTTGATCCGCTATTTCGTTCCGGCGCTTTTGTCGCGCTTGAGTTTCAACGGATTGAACGACGGATCCCTCGTCTTCGTTGTCTAACTTCTTGAGCAGTGCGAGCTCCTGCAACAGACTCATCATCTCTTCTGATGACTTGTGGCTCATTCGGCCTCCTCGTTCGAGTTCCGGCTGGGTTCGATGCTTAAGGACGGTTGAAGGATGGTTCTGCCTGCTCCGATTGATCGGCGCAACCGCTGTTTATCGTTCAGGCATGAAAGACAACGGCGGAAGGGTTTGATTTCTTACTCAGACCTCGGGCGTGATAATAGTTATTCAGCACGGTTTTCGGTGGGAGCGTGGGCCACCGAGCAAAGCCCTGTGACCGTCTGCCTTGTGGGGGTAGAGCAGTGGAAGCGAGCCCAGTTCTATTCCGCGACCTGACGTATATCTTCGTGGCAGCTGTCTTTGGCGGACTCGTGGCGTGGCGCCTTCATCTGCCTTTGATCCTGGGGTTCATTCTGGGCGGGATCGTCGTCAGTCCATTCACTCCTGGCCCTCATCTCTCTGACCTGCATACGTTCGAAGTATTCGCCGAAGTCGGCGTTGTTCTGCTGATGTTCTCCATCGGGGTCGAGTTCTCGGTTCCAGACCTGATGCGGGTAAAGTGGGTCGCCCTCATCGGCGCTCCTATCGGAATTCTCTTAATAGTGGGGATCTCTGTCGCGGCTGCAAGACTCCTGGGGTGGAGTTTTACGGAAGGCATCGTTATCGGGGCAACCATCTCGGTGGCCAGCACCATGGTTCTGGCGCGCCTGCTGAGCGACTCCGGAATGCTGGCCACAACCCATGGCCGCATCATGATTGGGATCACGCTCGTAGAAGATCTCGCGGTGATCTGCATGACGGTTGTCCTTCCCGTATTTGGGGGTTCAGGCGAAGGCCGCTTCGCGAAAGCCCTGTGGACTCTCGGCAAAGCACTCCTGCTTCTGATTCCTCTTGTCTTCCTGGCGATAAAGATAATCCCGCGCCTTCTCCGGCGAGTTAAGTTAACCTGCAACACCGAACTTCTCCTTCTGGTCGCAATCGCAATCTGCCTCGGGACCGCAGCCCTGGCGCAAGCGGTCGGATTCTCCGTTGCACTGGGCGCGTTCCTCGCCGGGCTATCCATTAGTGGCTTGCCGGATCTTCACGATGCGCACACGCAGCTGATGCCCCTGCGGGATGCTTTTGTGGCGCTCTTCTTTGTTTCTCTCGGGACGCTGATCGATCCCCGAGTGCTCCGCCACAGCCTCCCGCTTCTCGGATTGATGCTTCTTCTGATCGTGGTGGGAAAATTTCTGGTCTGGACGACGATTGTATGGCTCTTCCGCTATCCCATCAGGACGGCAATCGCAGTGGCCGCAGGGCTCACGCAGATCGGTGAGTTGTCGTTCGTGGTCGTTCAGGTCGCGCGATCGGCGGGAATCGTAGAGGAGGACGTGTTTAGCACTGTGATTATCGCATCCCTGATTTCGATTCTGCTGAACGTGTTCATTGTGCGGACCACGTTCTATTGGCTCAACCGAACATATCCCGGCGAAGGCGCCGCTAGTCAGGCGCAGGTCGCCTAGAGGCATCTCATAAGCGATTTTGGGAAGGGCACGACTTCAAGAGCCCGCCCTCAGCGGAGCCGAAGGGGTACCGCCCATAGCCAATAGAAACGTGGCTTTAGCTCCCAAGGGAAACAGATGTTGGAGGTTCCAGCTATGAGCCGGGCGAGAGCTGCGTTGTACTTCGGCTTGGCCTTGGGGATTGCAGTGTTCTCCTGCGCGGCACAGGAGAAATCCGCGGCGACGCCACCGGCGGAGCCCCGGGCGGAGCAGTCCGCGAATCCGGAGGTGCTTTCCTTCGAGGATCTCGTTGCGCTGGCTTCGGGAGCCAAGCCCGAAGGTGCGCTGGCTGCGCGGTTCAGTGCGCTGCTGAACACTCCCTTCGTCGAAAGCGAAATCTCGAATTCGGCCATCCAGCCTCACCGGCCGAGCGTAACCGGCCTCGGCACCGTTCTTCGCGTAGGTCTGTGGAATATTGAGAGAGGCCTGAATTTCGACCAGCTTCGCTCGGCCCTTAACGATCCAGCTGAGTTTCGGCGCATGATCGCCAGCCAGGATCTCGATTCCCGGCGAAAAGAAATCATCGAGTCCCAACTGGCTACTCTGCAAGGCGTTGACGTTCTGATCTTGAACGAAGCCGATTGGGGCATGAAACGGACTGAATACCGGAACGTAACTCGGGAACTCGCCGCCGCCCTTCACATGAATTACGCCTACGGTGTCGAGTTCGTCGAGGTAGATCCGATATTCGATCTCGGCACAGAACAAGTTCACTTGACCGATGCGCAGGAAGACCAGCGTCTGCAGCAAGATTTGCAAGTGGACCGGCAGCAATATCGCGGCTTGCATGGAACAGCCATCCTCAGCCGATATCCCATCGAGAGCGCTCACATCCTTCGGTTACCGGTCTGCTATGACTGGTACAACAAGGAGTACAACGCCATCTCCAAACTCGAAAAGGGGAGACGATGGTCCGCGCAAAAGTTATTCCGGGAACGAGTGGAGCGTGAACTGCGCCAGGGTGGACGTATGGCGCTGATCGCGGATATCTCGGTGCCCGACCTGCCTACCGGGCGAGCCACAATCGTCGCGACCCACCTGGAGAATAAGTGTCCGCCGGAATGCCGCCGCCGTCAGATGCAGGCGCTGCTTGCGGATCTGAAAGCGGACAAAAATCCCGTGGTCATCGCGGGTGATCTAAACACTACGAGCCGCGATAACACCCCCACGTCGATCCGCAACGAAATCATGACGCGGGTTACGGACTACAAATTCTGGATCGGCCAGGTAGTCTCGCATTTCCATCCCCTGGGTATTTTCCAATACACGCTTGCCCCGGTCCGTTATTTCCACGGATACAACGACCCAACAGCGTTTCATCTTCCAATTTTGTGGGATAACCGCGAGCAGCCGCTGTTCAAGACCATGCAGAAGTTCCGCTTTGCCGACAATCATGCATTCGATTTTCGCGGCGACCCGAGTTGCACCCTCCCGCCGAGGAAGCGGACTCTTGCCGACAGCAACCAACGAGCCGGGAAAGGCTTCGTTCCCAGCTACGCGTTCACTCGCGATTACGGTGGCCTTGTCGGTCGTTTCAAGCTGGATTGGATCTTCGTCAAACCGTTTATCGACAATCCGCGGCGCAAGGACCAGAGCTACCGTTTTGCTCCAAACTTTCCCGTAACGATGCGGGAATTGAACGAATCCGTCGAAGATCGCATCTCCGACCACCCGCCGATGACCGTTGACTTGCCGCTAACCGAGCCCTCCAGGCTCACGCAGTGAGGACGAGCCAGGAAGCAGACCTGTCATTCGATGCTCCGACGGAATCGTTTGCGGAACCAAGTCAGGCCGCTTGTTTGATGGCGGTCGTTACGGGCAAAGTCCGAACCGCGACCGCAAACATGATGTAAGACCAGCCGCGCAAGATCAGGGAGATTCCCACCGCTAAGCCCAGAAACCAAAGTCCCGACCCAGGCCAGTCCACCCAAAGCAGCAATCCCAGCAAAAGCGTAACCCCGCCATCGAAGGCTGCCCAGCCCCAGTTGGGAAACTTCAGGCGGATCGCTGCCACCAACCGGAACAGGCCGATAACGGTGAAAAAGGACGCAAACAGCAGCGTCCACGCCAGCGCGCCCGCAACCGGATGAGTCACAACCAGCAACCCCACGAGCACTCCCAGGACTCCGCCGATCAGGTGAAGGAAAATGCCTCCCCATCTTCGGACTCGGAACGATTGGATCGCCTCCACGATGCCGCTCACTACGAGCAGCCAGCCCAACACCAGCACTGTGCCGATGGTAGCTGCCGGAGTGATAAACAACGCGATGGTGCCGAGAAACACCATGATGATCCCAAGTACCAGCAACCATCCCCACCTATGCCGAAGGCTCTCGATATCAAACAACAAGGCATCTGTAGTCATAACATCTTCCCTCCACGTCCAATTATGATCCTAAGACTTGCTGGATGCTAGCCATTACCGAGCGCCAACCATCCATCCGACGCGAGAATGAGTTAGGACTACGAAACGCAAGATTGGCGGAGCCGAAGGGCAGGTAGGCTGGCACTGTTTTAAAGTGCCCGTATAGCCAACATATAAACACAACGTAATCGGGAAACTGGCTGGTAATGCTCGCCCCCGGCTGACGAACTATCAAGCGCAGCTTCACTACCGGACGCTCGTTCTAAACTATTCATCATAAAAGACTTATGCAAGTATCGTGCAGCGGCGGATTTGCAATGCAATGAGTAAGTGCGAATTATTTTCCTTCCGCAAGCCTTACCGGGAATGATAGACTCCGCTTGTCTGTTCCGTTGTTCCGTTGTTCCGTTGTCGCCGTTAAGAGCCCCCCCTGAAATGAATCGTGCGTAACTTGCCGTCTGAATATTGACTCGTGAGTGCAATCAGCGCCTCGGATCGCACAGTGCATAATCCGAGAAGAAGCGGGCTAGCTTTCAGTGCGGGCGGGTCCGGTTCTAGTTGCCGGGGTTCAAGAATGACGGGGAATAGAACCACCTACCTTGCCACTCAATTCGCAGCCAAGCATGCTTTTGTGTTCGTCGGTGGCTTGCATCGCAGCGGCACTACGCTGCTGACACACTGCATTGGTGAACATCCAGAAGCAAGTTGTTTTCAAAACACCAACGTCTCTGAAGATGAGGGGCAGCACTTGCAGAACGTCTATCCTCCCGCGATAAGGATAGGTGGGCCAGGAAGCTTCGGATTCTCCCGAGAAGCGCACCTGACGGAGAAGTCGCGGCTGGTGCGGCGGGATACCCGGGCGCGACTCCTTGATGCCTGGAAACCTTTTTGGGATTGCTCCAAGCAAGTGCTTGTAGAGAAATCGCCTCCCAACCTTATTAGAGCGAGGTTCCTGCAAGCTATCTTTCCAGACGCCCGGTTTGTGATGATAGTACGGCACCCGATCGCGGTGACGGAGGCCACTCAGAAGTGGAGCAAGACGAGTCTTCTTTCGATGTTGGATCATTGGGTTATCTGCCACCAGTACTTCTTGCAGGACGTTTCAGAGCTTAGGCATGTTCTGCTGATCCAGTACGAAGAACTTGTGTCCAATCCGGCGCCAGTCCTCGAGCGCGTGTTCAACTTCCTCGGCCTTCGCCCAATCAACTTTTTGGCCGAGATACGCGAGGGTCTAAACGACCGGTACTTCGACCAATGGGAGACTTCTCAGGGGAACAGTCAGATCTGTGATCGGCTGGCTGAGATCGAACCTTACGCCAATGCTTTTGGGTACAGCGTCATCTCGCCGCGCCGCACGATGCCGCTCTCGGAGACGGTTACCGGCTTATTGCGCGGAAAAGTGATGTCTGACCCTCTGCTGAGCTGTGAACCTCTTGCGAGCTGAGCAGGCGAGCACGTCTTTTTGATGGCGTGGACAAGCCTCAACACTCACGGTTGCGCCGAATAGCAAGTCCTGCACGATTCCTGTACCCAGTCGATCTAAATCATTTGAAAACGGAATTTGGTGGAGGCGGCGGGAGTCGAACTAAATCACTATGTTGACAGCACGTAAGTTATGCTGATGTAGTCTTTCGCCCGGCAGCCTCGCTGTCGGAGTTCCACGCACTCTTTGCCATGTCCCACTCCGTTCATCCGGGAACTTGCGCGGAGGTCTGTGCATCCGTGTGGGCCTGACGAAAGTGACGGCAGGTCGTTGGGATGAGAGTTGTTTGCCAGGCTGCACAGTGCGGAAGCTATTGATCGCAGAAAGCAAGAAGCGTCCGATGAACTCGCAATAGCTTGCCTTTATGTTCGTAGTAAATGAAGCCCGATTTCTTGAACCTGTTCATGAAAAAGCAAATACGCGATCGCGTGGTCCCGACCATTTCTGCCAGCGTCTCATGGCTTATCGCCGGAACTGTAGTTTCGGGTCCTGCGTGACCGTCATAGTGGGCGAGCAACAGGAGGATCCGCGCTAGTCTCTTCTCGCTCGGATTGCAATGCTGATCCACTAAATCCTGCTGGTATCGAATATTCTTGGCCAGCACGTATGCCCAAAACAGATTCGCCAACTTCACTTGCCGCGATAGCGCGAGTCTCATGGCCGTCTTTGTAATTCGGAGGAGACTGCAGTCCGTGATTGCGGTGGCGGATGCTGTACGGCTGGACCGACCGGCGATGGAATCTTTGCCAATAAAATCCGCCTCACTCAGAATGTCGAGGGTTGCTTCCTTTCCCGCGTGCGATTTCACGCTGAGTTTCACACTGCCGCTCTGAACCACAAATAACGAATCAGCCATATCGCCCTGGGCGTAGATTGTTTGTCCCTTCGTGAAGGAGATCAACCTTCGGCCATCGCCAACAGTTGTCAGAAAAATTGTCGGGTTGAAAACAGGTCGTCGCTTGACCATCTGTCCGCCGCCTTTACTGCGCACGGTCTGAATTGGATCACAAGAACCGATGCGAAAAATGGTCAATTTTGATCAAATCCCCCCTTAGTCAAAGTTCGTAATAGCGGAAAAAGGGAGACACGTCTGCCGAATGCAGAGTACCCCGCAAAGCTCCGTGGGTTGACGCGAACCGACATATCACCTCGCCGACATCTGGCGGAGGGTCGACCGAACGCCTTTGCGCGTGAAGAAAACGCTATCGGATCAATCTGTGTAAGCCCAGGGATAAGCCAGCAACGTTGTTCGGTAACGAATAATTTCTCTCTTCGTGCACTCTAACGAGCGCCAACGAACATGTACACGAATCCTGCAAGGGAAATGAAGATAAAAGCGTACGGCCACAACTGAACAATGCGCTTCGGCACATCTAAAATCCTAGGCCAACAGTCCTGATTCACATCACTAAACTGAGCCGACAGATCGCGTTGGTTCGATTCCGAACTTTTAGGCTTCATAGGGTGCGACGAGGCGTGAAATGGGGTGACACTTGACGCAGAGAGGAAGTGGAATTTCCCAGGTCTGCCCTTCAAAGAAGAATGTGCAATTTCGATATTCCAGATTTGATCCGCAGTCGGGACAAGCATTAGCGGCCCAATGAGTGCTTGTAGTATTCAGAAATTCGATGAATGCTTTGGAAATCAACTTTTCGCTCATCGGTCATCCTCTCAAGCTAACTTTGTGCGTGCCTCGTTGCTCGTAATGTGCTTGACGTAGCAATCCTCATGAATGGCCTTACCGTTTTCATCAGCACACAGATCAGCGTGCAAATCTACGGGCTTGTTGCAAAGGGCGCAGGACATTTCTGGAGAAGAGCGGCTATCCATAAACGCCTCCTTTGGAGGGTCGGGAGTAGCGTAGCCTTTTGGCGAGTTGAGGACTGTGCACTATTGATCAGGCTCGGAACTCTTGTGCGTCTGTATTGTCGAAAACACGCCATTGCACTCACAATTTGATCATTATCATTTTCATAATCTTCCGTTTTTGAAAGAGGTGTGCAAGCGGTGGTGAATTCTGATGACCTTGATTCTTCGCTCTCGTGCAATAGCTTCCACTCGACGACGCCGCAACATTCGCCCGCAAGGCGGTCAATTGTGATCAGTATTTCGAAGCCGGAAGTCGGATACTGACGACTCAACAGGGTTCCACGATGAAGCAAATGTCGTGAACAGACTCGGTTTTGAGGAGGTTTCGATGAACTTGAATTTGACGGATCCGAGACTCATAGCTCTAGCCGCCGGCGTTATCGTGATCGTCGCAGTTGGTGCCTGGCTGTACGTGCGAAAACGAAGGGGTACGACGGCGGGCTTGCGGCAGAAGTTTGGGCCCGAGTACGACCGCGCGGTCCTGACACATGGCTCCAAAGCAGAAGCGAGACTGGCGGATCGCGAGAAACGGATTGACAAACTCAATATTCGTGATCTTGATGCGATGGAACATCAGCGTTATTCCAAGGAGTGGGAGGCCGTGCAGTCCCGCTTTGTCGATTCGCCGAAGGGTGCGATCGCGGAAGCGGACGACTTGGTGTCTTCTGTAATGAAGGTTCGAGGCTATCCGCTTGCCGATTTCGATCAACGTGCCGCCGACATTTCTGTCGACCATCCTCGTGTCGTGGAAAACTACCGGTCGGCTCACGAGATTGCGCTCCGCGCCGGAAAAGAAGGAGCAACCACCGAAGAACTCAGAACCGCGATGATCCACTACCGCTCTCTGTTTGAAGAGTTGGTGCAGGTGCCAGTAGCTGTCGAGAGAAAAGAAGTCGCGTAGCGACCGAAACGGAAGAGAACGGAGGGGAAAATGATGAAACCAAGTACGCAAGACCGGACCGAAGGCAAACTCCACGAAGTAAAAGGGAAGATCAAAGAGGAGGTCGGAAAGGCGACAAACGACCCCGATCTGGAAGTCTCAGGGAATGCGGAAAAGAAAGCCGGCAAAGTTCAAAAATGGATCGGCCGTGCTGAAAAGGCCGTCGGCGAGTAGAGGAGCAGCCTGGCTGGCCAAACAGACCACGACACAAACAGCGCTGGCGAGCACAATCATTTTAAAGACCAGTTTCTGAAAAGGAGAACAACGATGACAACGATTGAGCAGACTAAGTGTGCACACCTTCCATGCAAGTGCGCGGCGCAACCTGGCGATAAGTACTGCGGTCAAGCCTGTAAGGAAGCGGGATCCAGCGAAGTCGAGATTGCCTGCCAGTGCGACCACCGAGCTTGTCCTTTGACCGTATAAGGACAGACGGTCCGCGGTTGGAATTCCCCGGGGAGGATCTCGAAATGAAATCGAGCCTAACAATGGTCTTTCTGCTAGCCCTGCCAGCAATGTCGTTGCTCGCAGGGGCGCAATTACTGGTCAATGCGGGAGATCCGTCTGGGATCGTTGTAAACCCAACGCCGGCCCCACCCGATCTGATCTACGCGCGTCCTACGCAGAAAACGAAGATCCGCAACTACGCTTTCGATACATTCGGCCCATATCCCATCGCGGGTGCTGCGTTTGCGGCTGGTATTGGTCAAGCGTACAACACACCTCCGGAGTGGAAGCAAGGCGCCGAGGGTTTTACCAAGCGAATTGGGTCTGATTTCGGCATTGCAGCGGTCAGCACAACGACGCGTTATGGGCTGGCACAAGCATTCAAGGAGGACACTTTGTACTACCGCTGTGAATGCAAGGGCGTGTTTCCACGGTTGCGTCATGCCGTGATCTCGACCCTTACAGCACGCCGGGGCGACGACGGCCATCGTGTCTTTTCCGTTCCGGCCCTCATTGCCCCTTACGCCGGCACGATGACTGCCGTGTACGCATGGTATCCCGGCCGTTACAACGCCAAGGACGCACTCCGGATGGGTAACTACACAATGCTTGGCTATGTGGGTGGAAACATCGCCCTGGAATTTTTCTACAGTGGACCTCACTCCCTTCTTCATCGCATGCACCTGAACAATGGGCACGGAGCGCCAGCGCCGAATCCAAACCCGAGTGCAAACCCGTGACCGACGCGAATTCAACGGCGCTTGGAGATGTTCGCTCTCCCAGTCCGGGGCATGGGGCCTTGTCTCCCTTCCCCGCGTTGAATGCCTCCAAGAGATTAATCAGTGAGTTTCTCGAATGGTTTGGAGATCTCGGCATCTTTTCCTGGCAAGTTGCCCGGGCTGCGGTAACGCCGCCTTTTGAATTTGGCGAACTCTTTCGACAGCTCGATGAGATCGGATCAAAGTCTCTACCGCTGGTTGCTTTGGCCGGAGCCGCAACTGGCGTTGTCCTCTCTTTGGAAGCCCGCTATAGCCTGACGCGATTTGGGGCCAAGTCGCTGCTTCCCGCCGCCATTGTGTTCTCTGTGATTCACGAGACGGGACCGATTATTACGGGTCTGGTCGTGAGCGGTCGAGCAGGAGCTGGCATCGGCGCGGAGTTAGCATCGATGAAAGTTACCGAACAAATCGACGCCATTGAGGCGTCTGCGGTGAATCCATATCGGCTGCTGGCCGCGACCCGCATTCTGGCTTGCATTCTGATGCTGCCTTTGCTGACCCTCGCTGCGGATTTTTGCGGCTTGCTCATGGGCTGGGTTACGCAGGCTATGGTCGAGCCGGTTTCTTTACATCAGTTCATCAACGCCGGTTTTAACGGCGCCGATTTCAACGATTTTCTGCCACCCACGTTTAAGACTGCCGTGTTTGGACTGATCATTGGGCTGATTGCGTGTTTCCAGGGAATGCGGACACAGGGTGGCGCTGCGGGCGTCGGCCGTGCGGCCACGAGCTCGGTGGTCCTGTCGTCGCTGTTCGTCATATTGGCCGATGTCGTACTGGTAAAACTCATCATTATATTTTTTCCGTAATTGATTCAGAAGCCAGCTAACAACCATGCACACGATAGATCAAGTTGCGAGCAAGCCAGACGAAGTCGAGCAAGACGGCAGTGCGCCGGTCGTCGCCGTCGAGGACGTGCATAAGTCATTTGGAACTCAAAAAGTTTTGAGCGGGATTAACCTAGCGGTGAGGCGCGGCGAGACCCTGGCGGTGCTGGGCCGCAGTGGTACGGGCAAGAGCGTATTGCTGAGACTTGTCATCGGACTGGAGAAACCTGACTCAGGATTGGTTCGCATTCAGGGGCAAGATATCGCTGGCTTGGCTCTGGACCAGCTTGGTGAGATCAGGAAGAAGATGGGATTCCTATTTCAGCACGCCGCCCTTTACGATTCGCTGACCGTCGAGCAGAACGTAGCCTTTCCCCTGCAGCACCATAAAAAGGACATGTCGAAGTCTGAGCAGCGAGACCGGGTCCACGCACTGTTGGCGGAAGTGGGCATGGAAAGCGGCTTTGCGAAGATGCCCTCCGATATCTCTGGCGGCATGCAGAAGCGAGTAGGAATGGCACGCGCTCTGGCTTTGGAGCCAGACATTCTGCTGCTCGACGAGCCCACCGCCGGTCTTGACCCCATCAGCTCTGCGGAGATTGATGATCTAGTCCTCAAGCTCCAGGAGGAACATCACATGGCGTCCATCGTGGTGACTCACGATCTGCACAGCGCGAAGACGATTGCGGACCGTCTGGCTCTGCTTAACGAGGGAGCTGTGGTAATCGAAGGCAGCTTTGAAGAGCTGCAAGAGAGTGACATCGAGTTTGTCAAAGAATTTCTAAGGCATTCGTAGGGGGACACATGTCGAGAGCGGCGCGATTAGGGGCTTTCATCGTTGCAACACTTGCAATTCTGGTCCTTGGTGTCTTCATCATCGGAGGCAAGCAGTATCTCTTCAGCTCGACTTACCAATTGAAAGCACAATTCGACAACGTGGTGGGCCTGGATGCTGGAGGCGACGTTCGCGTGGGCGGCGTTCACAGCGGAACGGTGCGCACCATCGTGTTGCCCCACAAGCCGGGCGAAAAGGTCACGGTCATCATGGATCTCGGCAAGTCAACGCACGAGATCATCAAGCAAGACTCTGTGGCCACAATCGAAACGGAGGGTTTGCTGGGCAATCAGTTTCTAGCAATTTCGTTTGGGTCGGCTGGAGCAGGCGACGTGCGGGATGGCGATATCATCTCGAGCGAGCCGCCACTCGAAATGGCAGATCTGTTCCAAAAAACAAGCGATATCCTGGATAGCAGCCAGCAAGCCATCAAGAACGCAACTCGGGCAACCGCGAACCTGGACTCGATCAGCGCCAAGATAGACAAAGGGCAGGGCACCGCCGGAGCACTGGTCAACGACAAAGCGCTCTACAACAACCTTGAACAGACGACGAGCGCCATGCGGGATACGATGGTGCAGGCGCAAGCCGGGGTCACCGACTTCCAGGAAAATATGGAGGCCATGAAGCACAATTTCTTCCTGCGGGGATATTTCAAAAGCCGCGGCTACGAAGATTCTGCTGAACTCGCGAAGAATGAAATCGAGCGGTTGCCGCAAGGCACACCGACAAAGCAGTTTACTTATTCGGCGAAGCAGCTTTTCGATAAGCAAGATTCGGCCAAGCTGAAGAACCACAAGTCTCTAACTGCCGGTGGCGAATTCCTGGCCAATAACCAGTTTGGCGTTGCGGTGGTCGTAGTGTCTGCTGGCATGGAAGGCGATACTCAGAAAGACCTCGTATTAACGGAAGCTCGGGCCATGGTTGTGCGTGAGTATCTGGTCGAGAACTTTGGATTTGACGATAGCCAACTTAGAACGCTGGGAATGGGCAAGCAGACAGACGGCAAACCCGATGCCGGCTGGGGCACCGTGCAGATTTTCATCTACCCAGTCGGGACCGAAATTCCGCCGAACAAGCAGATGCAATCCATTGCCTCACCCGAGGCTGCCTCAACTCAATCAGTTCAGGCCTCGACGAGCGCAACGTCTAAACCGCAGTAGGGCTTGCGGGCTCGTTCGATTGAGTGGTCGCCGCTTTCTGCTGCGAACCGCGATCGCTACGCTGCCGCAGGCGTCCGCATGGCGTCCATGAAACTGTCCATCGACTGGGTCAACTGTGCGTCCACTTCGTCCGCGATCGTCATGACATCGGGTAAGAGCAGGCTGAAATCCAGAAAGCTCAGATTGCTCTGCAACGTGCCAAAGAGGGTCACCTGCAGTATTCGTGATTCGTGCACTAGCATCGCGGGAGTGTAGCCTTGTTTGTATCGTAACTTGCCATGGGCCGTCGCTGCTGGTGAAAAGATGGCATCGCTGTCCTTGGCGGTGGCGCTGGGTTTGCTGAGACGGACAACCAGGTCTTCGACCAACTTGGGGAGATGTCCCGTGCGTTCCTCGTCGCTAAGCGGAACGTGGTTGAGTTCTTTGCTCTGTTTTGCTCGCACTAACCAGTCTTCGACCACGCGCGTAATGCAGCGCCGCAGTATCGTGCCTACTCTCTCCTTTTCCAGCCGGGCGGCAGGTTTTCGGTTAAGCATCTTCTCCCGGACGAGATCGGCAAGCTTCGCAACCTCAAACGGTTTCACCATGATTTCGTCCGCTTCCAGAAGAATCGCGGCCATGGCGCTCTGCACGTCGGGATAGCCACTGACTAATAGGGTAAGTGCGTTTGGTTGGGAGTGGCGCATCGCAGTAACCACAGTGAACCCGTCACCGGGGTTCGGCATGTGGAGGTCTGTGATGAGCACATCGAAGCTCTCTGTAGCGATGTGTCTCAGAGCTTCTGTCACACTGGCGGCTGCGACTACTTCAAATCCCCTATGTTCAAGCGTCGCGTTCATCATGGAGCGGACGGCATCATCGTCATCTACAAGCAGAACCTTATGAGCAGCGGTTGGTTCGATCGGAGTCATACGGCACAGCCTCTCGTCACGAGTGAAGAAAGTGTCGCACAGCGTTATTTCCAGAGATGTATAAAAAAGAACAGTTATTCAGAGTGTTAACGACTACCGTGCTTCTAGGCTGTAAAGTCAAAGCGCGGTCATGGGTTAGCGGCGGAACATCCGCCATTCGGACTCTCACGACCGCGCAAACGATACAGGTATTTGGCACGTTTCAGGCCGGACTCGAACGAGCCCGGCCTTTTTTTCGCACGCGACCAATCGGCTGGAAAGCATCATCAACCGGGCTTTATCGATCAGACTTCAACGTCTCTGGGATAGAAAGTATGAATGAGAACCGACTGCGAGGGAGACGGAGCCCGTCGATGGCGATCCTGAAGTTTCAGGGTGCCCTTTTTCTTTGCCTTAATCGTGCAGAACCACATTGAGCAGAGAACTGTGTACCTTCACACCGCCGTTGTATTGAATAAAGCCCAGTTTCCTGAACCGATTCATGAAGAAGCTAACCCGCGAGCGGGTCGTGCCAATCATCTCGGCCAAAGTTTCCTGACTGATCTGCGGGATAATGGCTTCAGGAATAGTCTCCTTGCCGAAATGAGCAAGCAGCAGCAGAATCCGAGCGAGTCTCTTTTCACTGGAGTTGAACAGTTGGTCGACGAGGTCCTCTTCGTAGCGGATGTTGCGCGCCAGCAAATACGCCACGAACATATCGGAAAACGTGTGTTCGCGGTGGAGCACACCGATCATCGCCTTCTTGTCCACCCGGAGAAGCTCGCAGTCTGTCATGGCCACGGCGGATCCCATGCGCAGAAGTTGCCCTGCCAGCGCTCCCTCGCCAAAAAAGTTTCTCTCGCTCACAATGCCGATCGTCGCTTCCTTGCCGGCCTTGGACACGACCGTGAGCCTCACCTTGCCTTTCTGAACATAGAAGACAGCATCCGCTCGATCCCCTTGTGTGTAGATCGTTTGCTTTTTCAGAAACGCCACAATTTTCCTGCCCTCGCCGATCGTCGCAAGGAAAATGTTGGGGTCGAACTCGCGTTCCGTCCTACCCACTGCCGTCCGGGCCATGTTTGTGATCTCTGTTCTTAAGAGCCCCGTGCGATTGCGAAGTTTGGCATTTTTTTTGATAGTGTTTCGAGCTCTCATGGGTAAGACTACGGTAGCGCTGTTCCGTTCGTAGGGGTAAAGTCTTAGTAGGTCTTAGTACAACGTAGGTACAGCATCTCATTGATAATATTATGGTTAGCATACGCGTGTGGCGGGGGTTCTGCTGCTCGTCAGATTCCCCATAGATTTTTAGTTGCAGGATTACGATTTTTTGCAGTAGGATTCTCCGTTTAAGGATATGATGCGAGCAGAGGGCCTACCATGGGACGGAACGGAAATGGAAAGGATACTCACTATAAAGCGGTGAATCGGTCCGATGTTCCGCAGGGTCGTAAAGGAAAGCATCGGAAGGCGGTAACGGACATTCTTGCCGATCTCTCAAAGCTAGGCGTCGAACAAGCAGTCAAGATCCCGCTGAGAAGCTTAAACGGAGAGAAGATGCAGAATCTTCGATCTGCATTGAACCGCGTAACCCGCGAGAAAAACATCCCCGTGGTCACGTCGAGTGACGATAAATACCTGTACGTTTGGCGCGCCGACCCGCCCAAGAATACAGCAGCCACCGAGTAGCAGGCTTACGCAAGCGCTGGCGCATCACTAACATCACTTTGCCAGTGACATTCCCACCCTGCCAATAGACGAACTCAGCACGCCCTGGCGCAAACCGTCTGAGCCGTGAATAAATCCGACCCTTCTGAGCCATTCGGCACAGTATTCGCTGCGGAAATGATCGAATCTATTGGTGTCTCAGGAGGCGAGGTCTTCCGCCAAACCAGACGGCCTGATCTCCCTCCTGGAACTCGTTCGAGCCAGATGCCAAGAGTGACCCGAAGGTACATAGACACTGCGGTCTCGGAAATTGACTTAGCAGCTTAATTGCGACTTTCCCAAAAAGTGAGCCGTAGTGCACAGACCCGACATTGCGTCCGTGACATCCTTCACTATGACGCTTGGCGCGTCGCCTTACTCCACGCAGCCCGTAGCAACGAGGTCCATCGGGCAATCGAAGGATGATCTGGCAAGGTGACTAAAATGCGTATCTCCCGTTTTCTGTTGCTCGGAGTTCTGTTAATGGCCATACCGGCCTCCTTATTCGCGCAGCTCGGTGTGTCGATCACGATCGCTCCCCCCGCGCTGCCTGTTTACGAGCAGCCCATGATCCCCTCCGCCGGTTATTTGTGGACGCCCGGCTATTGGTCCTACGGGGATGAAGGCTACTTCTGGGTGCCTGGCACATGGGTCGAGCCGCCTACCGCTGGCTTGCTCTGGACTCCCGGTTATTGGGGCTGGGGCGGCGATGCTTTTGCCTGGAATGAAGGCTACTGGGGCCAAAGTGTCGGCTTCTACGGCGGCGTCAACTACGGCTTTGGCTACGGTGGTGTCGGCTATGGGGGCGGATATTGGAACAACGGAGCTTTCTTCTACAACCGTTCGGTAAATAATGTGAACGTCACGAACATCACCAATGTCTACAGCAAGACCGTAATCAACGAAACCACGGTGAACCATGTCAGCTATAACGGCGGTACTGGTGGAATTACCGCCCGCCCGACCGCAGCAGAAGAGACAGCGGCACATGAGCATCACACTCCGGCGACCGCAATGCAAACCCAGCATGTGCATGCTGCCAGTACGAACCACGAGCTTTTGGCGTCCGTGAACCGGGGGCGGCCAGCAGTCGCTGCGACCGCGAAGCCCGGCGAGTTTAGCGGTTCTGGGGTGGTAGCGGCCAAAGAGGCGGGAGCACCTTACAAGGCTCCTGCAGCCGAGAATAAGGCAGCTGCGAGTAAGGCGACCGAGAACAAGGCGACCGAGAACAAGGCGACCGAAAACAAGGCGGCTGAGAACAAAGCAGCTACGACTCGCACGAACGAGAACAAGGCGGCTGAGAACAAGGCAGCTACGACTCGGACGAACGAGAACAAGGCGGCTGAGAACAAGGCAGCTACGACTCGCACGAACGAGAACAAGGCGGCTGAGAACAAGGCAGCTACGACTCGGACGAACGAGAACAAGGCGGCTGAGAACAAGGCAGCTACGACTCGCACGAACGAGAACAAGGCGGCTGAGAACAAGGCAGCTACGACTCGGACGAACGAGAACAAGGCGGCTGAGAACAAGGCAGCTGCAACTCGGACGAACGAGAACAAGGCGGCTGAGAACAAGGCAGCTACGACTCGGACGAACGAGAACAAGGCGGCTGAGAACAAAGCAGCTGCAACTCGGACGAACGAGAACAAGGCGGCTGAGAACAAAGCAGCTACGACTCGCACGAACGAGAACAAGGCGGCTGAGAACAAAGCAGCTGCAACTCGGACGAACGAGAACAAGGCGGCTGAGAACAAAGCAGCTACGACTCGCACGAACGAGAACAAGGCGGCTGAGAACAAGGCAGCTACGACTCGCACGAACGAGAACAAGGCCGCTGAGAACAAAACAGCGAAGCCCAAGGAAGCTCGTCCACCCAGTGAGTCCAAGCCGACTACAGCTCATGCGCAGCCGGCGCCTCATCAACAGACTGCGCCGCGCGCTGAAGCCGCGCCTCGTGCGCAGCCTTCTCCTCGTCCGGCAGTGACTGCTCATGCGCAGCCTGCCCCGCACCCTGCGAAAGAAGCGCCCAAGGCCGAAGAGCGGCCTCGGAATTAGTAAGTTGACTTGGAGATATTGCGTCAGTGCTTTGAGGCGTAAGAAAGTCGATTAACTCTGTAGCGGCGCGGGTCCCATCCTTGGGCCCGCGTCATTTTTTATCCGACTCCACGTAGGGAATCGAAGGGGAATGTGGCGTCGTCGAGATGCGATCCACCTGTTGGCGTCTCCGCGTGCGTTTCCGAGACAGTGATGGCCCTTTCGATCCGGCTTTCTTCATTGAGCACTTTTGACCATTAGAAAACCACTGGAGCGCCTATAAGGGAAGCGGACTGGAAAAGGAGCAAGATATGCTTGGAACTATATTGATCGTGATCCTGGTCTTAGCACTGGTCGGTGTGCTGCCACGCTGGTCGCACAGCCGGGAGTGGGGCTATGCCCCGACCGGGGGTTTAGGGCTAGTTCTTTTCGTCGTTGTCGTTCTCCTGGTTCTCGGCCGCATTTGAACCATGAGCCGCCCACCAATATCAAACGGCGCCACAGCCAGAAGGTGGCGCCTGCTTTCCGTCCGCGTCACAACGCTCTTGCTGGTCGTTCTGATGCACGGCGGCGACTCGGCCGCATACTCGGTCCTGACGCACGAGGAAATTGTCGACTTGCTCTGGACTGAAGAGATCCAGCCTCTGCTCCTTAAGCGATATCCGGGCCTCTCGGAGAGCCAACTTAAACAGGCGCACTCCTATGCCTATGGAGGCGCGGTCATCCAGGATCTGGGCTACTACCCGTTCGGCAGCAAAGAATTCAGCGACCTCGTTCACTATGTTCGCAGCGGAGACTTTGTTCGAGAGCTGCTGCTCGAAAGCCAGGACGTCAACGAGTACGCCTTTGCGCTGGGCGCACTGTCGCACTACGCGGCAGATATCGCCGGCCACCCCGCAGTCAACCAATCTGTCGCAATCGAATATCCGAAGCTGCGAGCGAGGTTTGGCAAGTCCGTTCGATATGCCCAGGACAAGGCAGCGCATTTGAAAACCGAGTTTGGATTCGACACGGTGCAGGTTGCAAAGAATCGGTACTGGAAGACGCGCGGTCTCGCCATTGTCCTTACTTGCTTGTTTGGATTCTTGCTTGTTATTCCTCTCGGATTGCTGCTTGTGGGGCCCAGCTTAAGCGCGTGGCTGACTAAAACAATCGGAGTGAAAATTCTCTGGCCTTACGTTCGCTGGACGGTGGCGACTGGGTGCACCATTCTCGCGGTTGAACTCCTCTACTTCGTCGCGCCGAATGTGAAACAAAGATTCGTGAGCACGTTGCCTGGAGCGGTGATCGCAGTCAGCGGGTGGATCGGACTGTCTTATCTGCTCGGAATCTACTTCCAGGATTTCTCGGTGTACAGCCAGAGCTATGGCAGCTTGGGAGTAGCGCTCGCATTCTGCATCTGGCTTTATTGGACCGGCTTCGTGATCCTGATCGGTGCCCAATTCAATGCCGAGCTCTTACACGAAGCTAGAGGGACACTAGCGCCTGAAGCGAAACGACATGCGGAACCTAGATTGGCCGCGTAGGCGAGGAATATGGTGCTCCCGTCTACGATTGGATTCTGGACTGAGCAGAAAGCGGTATCGGAGTCGCAGCTGAAGTGAGGTCATGCGGCGCTTCGTGCGGGCAGAGCGTTTCGGGCCGAGAGAGAGCGAGACAGATAGAGACACCATCCCTAAGCCTTCGGCTTAGGGCGGTGCAGAGCGTTCGGGAACTGGCGAATGCCGCTCGCTCGAAGTCGAACAGAATTCGAGAGTGTTCGAATCGCATCAGATCCTCATTCGAAGAGGCACGAGTAATCCTAACTGCAACCTTATCCGTGCTCGATGGCGGGGGATTTTGCGCGTTTGCTGTCGCGGATTTGTTCCGTAGTGAACTCACTTCCACAAACACTGCAACGCCAGCCAGGAGATGCGGCGAGAGCGATTACTGGCCCTCCCTGCTGATCGGCACGCCTGGCTCTCACTAGTTCGCTACTGCAGTGTGGACACTGTCGTTGAATCATAGGCTCTCGCAGAGGAAACATCTCCTCACGCTCTTGAGAATTATTTGCTTGGACGGATCGTGCGCGCCTCTTCAGTCGTGAGACGAGAAGGATCGCAATAGCCGTATCCTTTCAGACAAGCCGCGTAGTTCCGCTTGTGTTCGGCGTCGGCCAGTGTCTTGGCTTCCGGGGCAGTCAGTTTTGTGTAGTCACAGGTTTCCTGTCCGTCTTTGCAAGCCGAGAGGTTGCGCTGGTGTTCTGACGAGGCTGTCTGTTTCTCTTGCAGCGGAGTGAGTTTGGAGTGGTCGCAATCGTCCCATCCGTTCTGGCAATTCTGAGCGTTGCGCTGGCGTTCTGCGGCGGTCGCGTCCCTGGTTTGGGAGGGGGATAACTGAGCGTGATCGCATTGCCCAGAGCCGTTCTCACAATCCGATGCGTTGAGTTGCTTCCTGGCGGTATCCACTATCCCGGCTTCCGATGGGCTCAGCTTAGAGCGGTCACAAGCACCCGCTCCTGCCTTACAGTCGACTATGTTACGCTGGCGTTCCGCGTCGGACGATTCCCGCGCCTCGGCAGGTGTCAGCTTGGACTGGTCGCAGGACTGCATACCGTCGTGGCAGTCGGATACATTCCGCTGATGATCGGCCACGGCTAAGGCTACGACCTCAGGTTCGGAGAGTTTCGAACGATCACAGGAATCGTAGCGGTTCCTGCAGTTCGCAACGTTGCGTGCGTGACTGGCGAGAGCCACATCCGCCAACTGCGCGGCACTCAGCTTGGACCGATCACAGGGCTCGCGGCCAGCCTTGCACGCCGCCAGATTCTGCGAAAGGTCAGGCGTCTGAGCAAACCCAAGAACTGGCCAGAGGCAAAGACACGCCACAGATGCCCAAAAACATTTTCGGAGACCAGCTTTCATATTGTCCACCCTTCGAAAGACCAAAACCTCATTGGCATCGAGATGCCGGTATCGGGGAGCTGGCCGGAACAGGTAAGTGGTTCCAGCCAGCCACAAGTTCGTATTGCCGATCGCGTTCTGATTCAAACTTATTTCTTGCTGTCTTCTCTTGCCTCAGCAACGCGGGCTTGGTGGCCGGCTTCGGATGCTTCAGATAGCTGACTTAGTTCAGAGGACCTGAAAGAGAGATAAAAAGTACTCGTCTCTGCAATCATCATCGCTCAGGCAGAAAGGAATAGCTGGTCTGAATTGCTCACTCTGGTCCCATACGCCACAGCAGGTTTGCCGATCTCGCCGAACCGAGTGGGAGTTTTGCGCACATGTGAGCAATCCGGCTCAGAATCGCCGACTCAATCCTGTCATGGTTAGTTGTCGGGAAGATGAAGAAGGTGCATCGATGGAACCCATGCTAGGTTCGTTCCGCCATCGACTCCGTAGACGGCTGGCTTCCATCGCTGACCTGTTTAGGAGGTTCCGGTCAACACTCGCACCCCAGGCCCAGCAAGTCGGATCACAAAGGATGTGTCCGTTTTGCGGATTGATCACACCGCGAGCCAAGCGACTCTGTTTAGAGTGCGGGAGGCCGCTAAGAGCGCTTCCAGTCGAGCGGAAGGATGCACGACAAGGGTAATGCATAGGGATTGCTGTGCTTTGGGACAATTGTAGTTGTGCTTCTGATTCTTTGGCTTCTGGGCTTCGGTCTGCATGTGGCCGGAGGTCTGATTCATCTACTGCTTGTTGTGGCGCTGGTCGTTGTTCATCAACTTGGTTAGCGGCCGCCGACGCACTGCGTAGAGATTCGCGGAGAGAGCCTAGCGTTTGATATATATCTTTTTTCGCATAGACACCTCTATGAAAAAACAATACCTTCACCTCTCCGTTTACCCTTGTGACGCATGCACGGGCCCAGTGATTGCCGGCTCGACTGCCGTTCGCGAAAACGAAATATCGAAGGAGATCGATATCCGGCGAGTGGGAGCCATCTGTCTGTCGTGCGGCCACCACCAGGACAAAGCAACCGAGCCAGCGCGCGCGTGTCATGTGTTGCCGATCGCATGGGAGGCGGTGGAAGCGATCCGCGCCAGTTCGCTAAAAGGCGCCTTCGTGGAGGCACTCAATCGTGCAGAACTACATTGAGCAGAGAGCTATGGACCTGCAGAGCGCCCTCCGTCCCGCCCGCATAGTGAATGAAGCCCAGCTTCCTGAACCGGTTCATGAAGAAGCTGACACGTGAACGGGTGGTCCCCACCATCTCTGCCAGGGTCTCCTGACTGATCTTGGGGACGACAGTTTCAGGGATGCCTTCCTTGCCAAAATGAGCGAGCAGTAGAAGGACGCGGGCCAGGCGTTTCTCACTAGAGTTAAAAAGTTGGTCGACAAGATCCTCTTCGTAACGGATATTCCGCCCCAGCAGATACGCCACAAACAATTCAGAGAGCGCAGGCTCGCGGCGAAGTGCTTCCATCATGGTCTTCTTTTCCACCCGGAGAATCTCGCAAACTGTCATGGACGCGGCTGAGCCCATGCGCAGAAGCTGACCAGCCAACGAACCTTCACCGAAGAAGTTCCCCGCGCTCACGATAGCGATCGTCGCTTCTTTGCCGATCTTGGAAACGACGGTGAGCTGCACCCTGCCTTTTTGAAGGTAGAAGATAGCATCCGCATCGTCCCCTTGCGCAAATATCACCTGCTTCTTTGGAACAGACAGAATCTTTCGGCCGTCGCCGATGGTGGCGAGGAATGTGTTGGCATCGAATCCGCCGTTCTTCTTGACTGCTAGTGCGGCACTCATCTTCGCCAAGTATAGTCCGCAGAATGGTGCGCAAACCGCATAAATCGCGACTATCGAATAATCTGCAAAGTGAGCTTTTCTGCTCAGTATGTCGGCGAGAGATGGACGACACTACAGGATTGGTTGCGGGATGAAACGTCGCTCGCAGCCTTCTTTTCCGGAGGCCGTATGCCGCCCACCATTCAAGTCGGCACGATTCTGATGAAAGATTGGCCCGTGATGACGCAACGTCTTGGCGTCGAGAGCGAGCCGTGTTCCGGGGAATGGAGCCTGCTCAAAGTTCTGGATGGCTTCACTCTCGATCGCAAGATCCATGCCGCCGGTTGGAATTTCTTTTTCATGGCAGGAGAAGTCAAGGTTACGTTCTTGGGCTCTCTCGGAGCAGTGAAGATTCAGGACGCATTGAAGCGGATTCTAGAGAAGGTCAAGCAGCAAGAGTTCAATGCTTTGGAAGTAACTCAAATTGTTGCCAGACGTTTCCTGGGTGTGCCGTACGTAACCGTTTCTGCGCACTCGCGCCATATGCAACAAAGCTGTTATCTCAGTAGCACCGCGGCGCGGCATGCGTCCCAGCGAAATGCGGAATGGGCTAGAGGGTGAGCGCAGGCAAGACGCCGGAGGGTCAGTGTATGGCACATAACGGAAATCAGAGTCTCGACCAAATTCTTGAGTCAGCCATTGTTGTGTCGTGGGCAGACCTGATGCGTGGAGCCGAGGACGGTCTGATTCATATTGAATACGGTTTTGCTCCAGGGGGCACCCTGGACTATTTGAAAGTCTGGTCATCCCTGACCCGCGGCCATTGGCTTCTGGCTTGTGAGTACTGGATGTCGCCTTCTACATTTCACGGCACTGGCATCAGCTTCGATAATGGATACCAGTCGGAAGGCTTGGCTCACACTCTGGGATTTGTCATGCAGCATCAGGACGCGTTTTTACTGCCGCAGAATCTTGGCCGTCAGGGACTGCTCCAAATATCCACGCCCACGGTAGAGGAAAGCACGGCGGCCACCGTCTCCGTGAACCACGCTTTCGATCGTCTCGGCTCAACTCTCGCCGAACCCACGCTGGCCTGAGCACGCCGGTTCCTCACTTTTCGGAGCCCGCCAAACGCCGATCCCGATGCGGGTCGGTGCGGGGTAGGCCGGTACTGAGCTCACACTTCTCACCCGGCTTCGCGCCACAGGTAGGACAGCGCACCGACAGGGCCTGCTTCTTTTTTGCTTTCATGGCTACACAATGCACCGTCACTCGCCAGCAAAATGGTCAATAGTGACCAGTCCGCGAGTCCACCTTCGGTGAATACTGACAAGAGGCAAATTTCAAACTAGCGCTGTAGATTCTCTGGGTCCATCTGACAATTGGCCTCTTGCAGCACCGGTTTTCGTCAAAATCATGGACACAATGTCGCTACCAAACACAGTGCTACCGAATGCACATTTAAAAGTGGTAGGCCCGCGTCCCGTGATGCGGGACGAGGCCGCGGCGGCCCGGAGGAGAGTGCAATGGAAGCCATCCCTCCCCAGTCGGATCGCGGTGATCGGGAATTATCTTCCCCGACATTGTGGGATTGCCACATTCACCACCGACCTATGCAGCGCCATCGCCGCGGAGTGCGGGACGGCTCGACTGTTGGCGCTCCCCGTCAACGACACCGAAGAAGGGTACGACTATCCCTCGCGCGTGCGATGGTCGCTTGCCCAGGACGACGTGAAATCCTACCAGGAAGCTGCTGAATTTCTGAACTTCAACAACATCGACATGGTGTGTCTGCAGCACGAGTATGGAATCTTCGGCGGCCCAGCCGGGAGCCACATTCTGCATCTGCTACGCGGCTTGAAGATGCCTGTGGTGACAACGCTGCATACAGTTCTGCGTGAGCCAGATCCCAACCAGCTCATGGTGATGGAAGAAATCGCTGAGCTCTCCGATCGACTCATTGTCATGAGCCAACTTTCCTCCCAGTTCTTGCAGGAAATCTTCAAGGTGCCGGGCAGCAAGATCGACATGGTGCCGCACGGAGTCCCAGACCTGCCGTTCCTCGACCCGAATTTCTACAAGGACCGCTTTGGCGTGGAAGGGAAAGCGGTTTTGCTTACTTTTGGGCTTCTTTCGCCAAACAAGGGAATCGAAAACGTAATTCAAGCGCTACCTCAGATTCTGTCCAAACACAAGAATGTCGCTTACATCGTCGCGGGCGCGACACATCCTCACATTCTGCGTCGGGAGGGAGACAAATACCGGGCCAGCTTGCAGGCTTTGGCGAAGAAAATAGGCGTGGAGTCGCAGGTAATCTTCCACAACCGCTTCGTCAGTCCCGAAGAAATGGTCGAATTCATCGGTGCTGCGGATATTTACATCACGCCTTACCGTCATGAGGCTCAGGTGGTTTCCGGCACCCTCGCCTATGCACTAGGCGCGGGCAAGGCGATCATCTCGACTCCCTATTGGCACGCGATCGAGTTATTGGACGACCGTAGAGGCGCGCTGGTTCCATTCCAGAATCCCGGCGCCATCGCGCAAAAGACGATTGAACTGCTGGACACGCCCGCGACTCGCCACGCGATGCGGAAACGCGCCTATCTGTTCGCGCGAGACATGGTCTGGAAAAGAGTGGCGCAGGGTTACATGGAAAGCTTCGCGCGAGTGCGCAGCGACCGTATGGAGAGTCCCAAAGTCCAGTTCTCGGCCCGAATGACGCACAAATTCTTGGATCAGTTACCTAAGTTAAAGCTGAACCATTTCAACCAGATGACCGACGACACCGGAATGCTGCAGCACGCGATCTTCACCATCCCGAACCGCAGAGAGGGATACACCACCGACGACAATGCGCGGGCGCTCATTCTTGCAGTGCTGCTGGGGCAAGTGGAAAAGCATCAGTGTGGGAAGGTCAATCCATCTATGGAAACGTCAGCTCTCTGCTATTCAGCGTTCCTTGAGCATGCCTTTAACCCCGTGAAAGGCAGATTCAAGAATTTCCTTCGCTATGATCGCCGGTGGAACGAACCGGTAGGCTCCGAAGACTGCCATGGGCGAGCATTGTGGGCCGTCGGGACGGTTCTAGGCCGATCCCAAGATCAGGGACTCAGGGGCGCTGCCGGGCGTCTCTTCGAATTCTCTCTCCCTGCGTCTGTGGAATTCGGCAGTCCGCGGGCGTGGGCCTATACCCTGCTCGGAATTCAGGAATACCTCACTTCATATCCGGGAGATCGCGACGCGCAGAAAGTGCGATCCGCCCTCAGCCGACGATTGCTCGAAATGTATGAATCAATCCGCAGGCCAGACTGGAAATGGTTCGAGAACGTTCTAGCGTACGGCAATGCGAGATTGCCCCAAGCCTTGCTGCTCGTAGGTTCCGCTTGCTCAGATGATCGCATGATTTCCGCCGGTCTGGAATCGCTGGATTGGCTGTCACAAACACAGCACTGCGACATCAATCGCCATTTTGTGCCGATCGGCTCGCAAGGCTTCTATCGCCAGGATGGCAAAAAGGCCCGTTTCGATCAGCAACCGCTCGAAGCCGCTGGCGCGGTGTCTGCTTGTTTGCAAGCGTACCGCGTCACTGCTGACAGCCGCTGGCGCAACGAGGCCTGGTCGGCTTTCAACTGGTTCCTCGGCGACAACGATCTTCAACTGCCTCTTTATGATTCCGTTACCGGCGGCTGCCGTGACGGCCTACACCCCGACCGCGCCAACGAAAACCAGGGAGCAGAATCGACGCTATCGTTCTTGATGGCGCTCCTCGAAATGCAATCTCTGCAAGCGTCAGAACAAAAGGAAATCCTTTCATGACCGTACCCGCAGAAAATCCAGTGAGCCTGTTGAGTACTCGCTTCGAACCACTGCTTCTTCGCCATCCCGCGAACCCGATCCTGACCAGTAAAGACTGGCCATATCCCATCAACAGCGTCTTCAATGCGGGTGCAACGCTGTTGGCGGATGGCACAACCCTGCTGCTTTGCCGCGTGGAAGATCGCCGCGGCTTGTCGCATCTTTGCGCGGCGCGCTCGCACAACGGAATCGATGGATGGCAAATCGATACTGAGCCCACCTTGATGCCCGACCCCAAGAACTATCCGGAGGAGATCTGGGGTATTGAAGATCCTCGTATTACATTCGTCCCCGAGTTGCAGCAATACGTGGTCACCTACACGTCCTATTCGCGCGGCGGCCCCGGCGTGTCGTTGGCTCTGACCCAGGACTTCCGCAGCTTCGAGAGATTCGGCGTAATCATGCCGCCCGACGACAAAGACTCTGCCCTTTTGCCACGAAGAATCGACGGATGCTGGGCACTGGTTCATCGGCCCATGACGACCCTCGGGTCACACATGTGGATTTCCTACTCGCCTGACCTGCGCTATTGGGGCAGGCACAGGCTGATGCTGGAAGCACGCCGCGGCGCCTGGTGGGACGCAAACAAAATCGGGTTGTCGCCGCCACCCATCGAAACCTCTAGAGGATGGCTTGTCTTCTACCACGGAGTGCGGCACACGCCTTCGGGCTGTCTGTATCGATTGGGCTTGGCTCTCTTCGCCCTCGAAAATCCCGAGAAATGCCTGCTGCGGGGAGACTCGTGGATCTTTGGGCCAGAGGCTGAGTACGAACGTCACGGTGACGTTGACGATGTAGTGTTCCCCTGCGGATACACCTTGGACGCCGATGGCGATACGCTCAATATTTATTACGGAGCTGCGGACTGCGCGATCGCTCTGGCCCGGGCCAGCGTACGCTCTCTGCTAGATTGGCTGGACGTCAATGGAAGTTGCGAGCGTCGCCAGAGAGCACAGGATTTGTGAAACTGCTGTCGATTTTTCCGTTCATATTTGGCTGCCGGCAGCATCTGAACATTGATTTTCACTTGTGAGCTATCTTGCTCAGACGCACAATGCTGGACCTGTCATTCTTCTTGTACTGACTGTGAGTACGAGCCGCGAGTTTTGATTCGCAGCTTTCATTCGTAAGCCGGGGTCGGGCCAATCAGCGTTCTTCATCCGTGTGCATGCCGCCAAACCTTGCGGCAAACACGATTCGACCCTAAAGACTCTCGACCATCGAAATCGGGCAGCACCTCCAAGCGGATGAGAGGGCTAGCTCGCGAAACAAAGGAAGGTCAAAGATCATGCCTTTAATTCAACTCCTTGAAGTTCTAGTCGTGGTGGGTGTTCTTCTGTGGCTGGTGAATCGCTTCATCCCCATGCAGTCATCCATCAAGTCAATCTTGAACGGCGTCGTCGTGATCGCTGTTGTTTTGTGGCTGCTGAATGTATTTGGAATGTTTCATTCGCTGTCCCATATCCGCATCGGGACGTAACTCAACATTCGGAGTTAGATAGACAAGGTCGATACACGCAGCATGGCAGATACCTGCCACAAGGGAGAAGTGTGAAAACAAAACTGTTGTTAGCCGCCGCAGTCGCTCTGAGTTTGCCAGCTGTAGCGCAGACTAATTCTCAAACCACGGTTGAGGTCGAGCACATGAACTCGACGCCCACGTTCCGCGTAGTTGTTATCAGCCGCAGTGTGCAAGCGGTCAACTACGAGCATCGCAGCGGATCTTCGAAGCTGGATTTTGCCGGCACCGACCTGATGCCCTCCGCGAACGGCGTAGCTGAAGTAAACAGCAAGCGCGGGTCCATTGCCATCGAAGCGGAATTCGGCGATCTACAGAAGCCGACTACGTTCGGCAATGAGTATCTGACGTACGTTCTGTGGGCAATTTCCCCCGAAGGCCGCGCCGTGAACCTGGGTGAAGTCCTGCTCGGCGGCAACCACCGCAGCAAGGTGAACGTAACCACCGACCTTCAGGCCTTTGCATTGATTGTTACGGCAGAACCTTACTATGCGGTCAGGCAGCCGAGCAATGTGGTGATTCTCGAAAACGTAGTTCGCGAAAGCACCAAGGGAACCACAGAAGCAGTAAATGCAAAATACGAACTGATGGAACGTGGCGGCTATATCCCCACCGGCTACAAGTTTGATCCTGTGATCCTGAATGCCAAGTTGCCGCTGGAATTCTTTGAGGCGCGCAATGCACTGCGCATCGCTCAATCCGAGGGAGCCGAGCAATATGCCCCCGACAGCTATCAGCACGCCGTCAAGCTGATGGACAACGCCGATGGCTATGCGACAGACAAGCACATCGACAAGAAGCCGTTGATCGCAGTTTCCCGCGAAGCAGTGCAGACCGCGGAAGATGCACGCGCGATCGCAGTCAAGAAAATGGACGATGTGCGCTTGGCCAATGAACGCCAGAATTCAGTCGACGCGCAGGCGCAATCGCAACAGGAAGCGGAGAATGCCCGCCGACGCGAAGAGCGGGCCCAGTCCGATGCAGCGCAAGCTGAGGTGGCAACGGCTCAGGCAGAGACGGAGGCGGCAAACGCCCGCTCTGACGCTGCTGATTCACGAGCTGCAACCGCGAAGGTTCAGTCTGATATGGCGGATAGTCAGGCTGCATCCGCAAGCGCACTCTCCGCAGCCCAGGCGGATGCTGACGAATCCCGCCTCGCCGCACAGCAGGCCCAGTTGAACGCGCAACAGGCCGATACCGACAAGGCAGCCATGCGAGCAAAGTTGTCTGAGCAACTGAATTCGATTCTTCAGACTCGCGACACCGCACGCGGGCTCATCGTCAGCATGTCCGATGTTCTATTCGACACCGGGAAGTATTCACTGAAGCCGGGCGCGCGCGAGAAGCTGGCAAAAGTCGCCGGCATCCTGCTCGCCTATCCTGGGCTCAACATTGAAGTCGGCGGATACACCGATAACGTCGGCGGCGATGCCATGAATCAAATGCTATCGGAAAATCGTGCGGGATCAGTACGCGATTACCTGGTGCAACAGGGTGTGGCCACGAGTTCGGTGTCGGCCAGAGGTTTCGGCAACACGTTGCCGGTGGCCTCCAACGATAACTCCGCGGGACGGCAGCAGAACCGCAGAGTGGAACTTCTCGTGTCCGGCGACGCCATCGGCAGTCCGGTCAATGCGACAACAGGCAGTTTGCAGTAGGAAAGCGTAAGTAACGATCGACAATGGAGGCAACACCTTATGAAGCTAATTGGAGTGATCAGCGCGGCAGTCTTGTCTTTGATCCTTGCAGCCCCGGTATATGCACAAGAGGAGCAGCACGATCAGGATGAACAGAAAGCAAAGCCAACTCAGGACGAGAAGAAGGCGCAACCAGAGAAGTCCGCAAAGCACGATGAGAAGGGTGTGCAACCGGAAAAGAACGCCAAGCCGGAAGAAAAGAACGCCAAGGAAGAAAAGAACGCCAAGCCTGAAGAGAAAAATGCGCTGCAGGAGAACGGCAGGCAGGAAAACAAGGACGCGCAGGAGCAACATGCACAGCCGGCGCAGCGTGCCGGTGGCAACAGAGGGGGAACTATTCCCGCCGACCGTTACAAGGCCAACTTCGGACAGGGACACACGTTTCGTGTGAACCAGGGCGATTACAGAAATCACAGCTTCCAATACGGCGGCTATTCGTTTGGATTTGTTGGCGCGTGGCCAAGCAATTGGCTCTACACGCAAAACGTTTATGTTATCGATATTGACGGCGTGTATTACCTGTGCAACCCGATGTATCCGGGTGTTAACGTCGAACTTAGCGTCACACTGTAGCTCGACCATTCACAGCTGACAATGCGGGCCGCTTTCGGCCCGCACCTCTTTCCCTCGTCACAAAGAAAACGGAGCAAAACATGCTTGGAACTATACTGATCGTGATTCTAATTCTGGCACTTTTTGGAGCGCTGCCACGGTGGTCGCACAGTCGAGATTGGGGCTATTACCCCCAAAGGCGGTGTCGGGCTAATTCTTTTCGTGGTCGTCATTCTGCTAGTTCTCGGGCGGATTTGAGCCGTGCGCAACGGGCCGAGGCTCGACGCGGTTCGCTTTGCCCTGGCCTGTTCAAACGGGTGAGAGGAAGTGCCCTACGAACACAATCTAATCAGTTCCTACTGCTGAATAGGTTCGGTTCCTTCACTCAAGATCTTCAGGTAGCGTGAGTATCCGAATAGCCGGGCTCGACACGAAAAGGGTCCGCCCGAATGTTCGATCACGTCCTTGAGATCAACCCAGAGAAAATGATAGGCCTTCAGGCTGAGATTCTGGGCACGAGCGATACTCACGTCGATTCGTAGTTGCCTTGAGATGAAAACACGAGAGCGTGTGTCGCTTCAAGCCTTAGCAAGAGAACAGACCACAAGATGCACGAACTTGGGGTTAATCTTTTGTTTTGGGCTGAAACTCGGGCGATGTAGATATGACTATTCCGTGGCTTCCACCGCCCAAACCAAATCGGAATACAAATGTTTCATCAACCCAGACAGCCAATAGTTTTGTTTCTTGGAAGTCGTTTCCGATCAAAACATGGTTTGGCTTACGAAACTCTTCGTAGTCATAGCTATCGTTATTCCACGCAACAAAAGCGCCGTCCGTATCGCGGAAAGCAATATCTGGGCCGTGTTCCTGTCCTATGCCGAAATCCACGGCCTGAAGGTCAGTTTTTGAGAACCCAAAAGGTATGTAGGATGCTTGTGTTGTGTCGTCCCACCGCCCAGCTATATCAACTTGGCAGCGTCCTGACAGATCAAAAATCTGTATTCTCGCGGATACGCCCCTAGCGACGGAATTCGGATAGTGGCCCTTTGGCCTTTGATGAGTGTGACCCGCCTCGATTTTCTCATCCATGTAGAAGTGAGGATCTCAACGTCGCGGCGAACTCGCTGGGCGTGCGATAGCCCAGACTGCTGTGGGGGCGCTCGCTGTTATATTCCTCCCGCCAGTGCGAGATCTTCTCCGTGGCATCGGCCAAGTTCCGAAACCGGCTGGCGTTTAAACACTCATCTCGCAGTCGTCCATTGAAACTCTCCACATGGCCGTTCTGCATTGGCCGTCCTGGCTGAATGTGGATCAACTGAATCTTCTGCTCTTCGCACCAGCCCAGGAAATGCCGCGAGGTCAGTTCCGGCCCGTTGTCACAACGAATCGATTCCGGCATGCCGCGCTGCTCGATCACTTGTTCTAGAGCGCGAGTTGCGCGCTGATTCGACAAACTCGTTAACCTAGGCCGGTTAGAACCGTAACGCCGTCACGGGTTAGCGGCGGGAAACCGACGTTCAGACCCTCACGACCGCGTTGGCTTCACTGTATTTCATATGCTCACGTTTAGGCCGAACTCGCAAGGGTTCGGCCTTTCTTGCATGCAATTGTGAGCATTACAGACCAGCCTTGGGCTTATCCTTTCCCCCATAATTGACAGTGGCGACATCTCCAGTCAGGACGGCCATTGACGAAACCACTCACGCCCGCAAAGAAAGTAGTCGATTTCAATCCCCGCACCTTTCTTTCGACCATCGGGAAGGGCAGGAATATGCTGTCGTTTGGAAAAAGGAACACGATATTCGCTCAGGGGGATCTGACGGACGGACTGTTTTTTATCCAAGAGGGAAAGGTGCAGCTCAGCGTCGTATCGGAGGGCGGGAAAGAGGCGACTCTTGGCATTCTGAGCGAAGGAGATTTCTTTGGAGAAGGCGGTCTTGCCGGCCAGGTCATCCGCATGTCGTCTGCAACCGCAATGACAGACTGTGTCCTGCTTCATGTCGAGAAGAAGGCGATGATGCTGGCAATGAGTCGGGAACCAAAATTGTCGGCCATGTTTGTCAAATACTTGCTGAAGCGGAATATCCGATATCAGGACGATTTGGTCGATCAACTGTTCAATTCGAGCGAAAAGCGACTGGCGCGAGTTTTGCTGTTGATGGCGCAATTCGGCAAAGAAGGAGTGTCCGAAATGTCGGTCCCGAGACTGAGTCAGGAGACTCTGGCAGAGATGGTCGGGACGACCCGTTCGCGGGTCAGCTTCTTCATGAACCGATTCCGGAAGCTCGGGTTTATTAACTACGACGCCGGCGAAAACTTGCGCGTCCATAGCTCACTCCTTAACGTTGTTCTTCAGGATGACGACGGAGTAATCATGACTTCGGGCGCCCAGAACCCAACCGCCCGTAACAGAAAAGGTTTAGAACCGCCTCCAGAGCGCGGCGGACCGCCCGACAAAGAACGTGCCAAGAGGCCACGCCTCCCCAGTGTTGCAGACGCCTGACCTGAACGCATCGCAGCCCGAAAAAGCGAAATGGGCTCGGGAAGTCTGGTCTCCGAACACAGTTCAAGCCATGTTGCGGGTTTTCCTTGCCGCCTTTCGCGCGGTACGTGGCTTTTTACGCGCCGCTACGGCAGTTTTTATCGCTTTGTGTGCGGCTTGCACTGGAGATCGTAATTCCGGCTCAGCCTGTTTCGCAGTGCGATGGTGGCCATGCCGCAATGGTTGAATGCGCGCAGCTTCTTCTGCTATTCGCAGCTCGTTGTCTTTGTTTTTTTGGCGCTCGTCCTCAAGGTACTCAGGAATCGTCTTCGTTGTCATGACGAGAGCGTGGCAGAACCGGCCGTTCTTGACTGTCTAATTTTGGGCACTTGGCGACAATTTATAGATTGCCTATATGGCAGCGAGCAGAGAGCGGGGGGCAATCACTTGCCAAATGCCGGAACGTGCCCGGGAGGAGCCGACTAGTTTACTTCTCGAACACCTTGTGAATCGCCAGTATCAAAGTTTGGCCTTCGGAAAGCTGGTCAGAATTGATCGAGTTGTGAATCAACTATGGCTCAGGCTGTTCTGGATAATTCCTCGGTTGATGACGAAACGCGACCGTCGCCGGACATGCCGGTTAGATCCATTGCCTTCGCAGTCACACGTTGCCCGCTAGACGAGAAATCAGCTCCCTTTTCAAAGTCCCCGAAACACGCTCTTCCTATCCTGAAATGGCTTCTTTCCTACAGCTGCGATCGGAGTAAAGGAAGATCTCCGCTGTTCGTCTTTGCTGATCTGTTCGTTGTAGTGCTCACTATTGACCAGTAATGGCCCGTTAGTACGCCTAAGCTTTCTCTGAGGCCGCCGCTGTAATCAGCAGAAAAGGAAATGCGACCACTCAAGTCCAGTTCGCACTGATGTGCGTTGGAGCGACTTGCACTGTGGAAATGTACCGTTCTGCTCTGAGCGAGCCCTTAGCTTTTAACAAGTTCAAACTTGAATGGAGATAACAATGTTGAAACGTATTTTGGCCGTAACAATCCTGACGGCGATTGCAAGTCTAACCGCTGTCGCCTCGGACCGCGACGATGATGTGAATCGTACCCAGAAAGCTGCTCAGGTCTTCAAGGAGATCATGAATACTCCGGATCAGGGCATTCCTTCGAATCTTCTGGAATCGGCGAAGTGTATCGCCATCGTTCCAGGGGATAAAAAGTTCGCTTTTATATTCGGTGGCAGCTATGGCCGGGGACTTGCGATCTGTCGCACCGAGCATGGCTGGAGCGCTCCCATGTTTGTGGCTATTGATAGCGGAAGTGTGGGTTATCAGATTGGGGGCTCTTCCACCGACATCGTGATGCTCTTCATGAACGATCATGCCCTACAAAGCCTGATGAGCGACAAATTCAAGCTTGGAGCCGACGCTTCTGTAGCGGCCGGACCCGTGGGGCGGAATGCCGCTGCTGGCACTGACCTTAAATTGAATGCGGAGATTCTGTCTTACTCGCGATCCAAGGGCATTTTTGCCGGGGTGAGCCTGGATGGTGCCGTGATGCAAGCCGACAAAAGTGGTGACAAGGCCATGTACGGCGACGATGTCAACCGCCACGAAATTCTTGACGGCAAAGTTGCGGTACCTGCTTCAGCTCGAGAGTTGGTAGAAGAGCTTGGCGAATACGCCCACGTAGCTAAGGCTGAATAACAGCTCCGCGCGATGACATCGAAGGTGCCGCTGTCTCGACAACAGCGACGCCTTAGCAACTTCTGTTTAGAAAATTCAGACCTCGTTGACAAATTAGATTGGAGCCAATATGGCAAAAACTGCAGTGGGTTTGTTTGAAAGCTCAGGATCGGCTGAAGAGGTCGTTCGCGACCTCGAAGCCAGCGGCTTCCTTCGGAAGGACGTCCGGATTTTGAAAGAGCCTCTGGAGATGGCGGGGAGCGGACTCATGAGTACGCCACACACCGATTTTGAAGTGGGGTTGACTCGTGATCTCACGGCATTCGGGGTCCTCGAAGCGGACGCGGAAGACTACGTTCAAGGAGTACGGCGGGGGGGCGTAATGGTCTTCGCTACCGGTTCAGGTGACAAGGCTCAGGCGGCAACTGAAATTATGAACCGCCACGGCGCTGTAGAAGTCGAAAAAATCAGCGCATCGCGGCCGGAACTACCAAGCGCCGACCACGGTGCGCCTCCCGCCCACGATCTTTCCGTCCAAACTGGAAGGTTCCGCTCGCCGGGCTCCGGTGCTCGCTTGTTCGTGTGGTAGCAATTCTGTCAAATCATGGCGCGCCGGGAGTTACGAGCGACTGAGGATCTTCGGTCGGACATACCCGCCAACTCCGACGACGAGCAGTGCTTGCGACAGCGGGACACACGGTTAATCCCGCGTCGCAAGCGGCAAGCCCTAGGTTCCAAGTGAGCAATATTGAACAGCTTCAGGATTGCGAATCGCGTATTTTTTGTTTTTTCGCCAGCCGGTCACTACCGCCGGTCGCGACGCCGACCGCAATCCAGTCGTCCTTCAACCAGACCTGGACGAGAAATCAGACCGAACTGGCCTGGGACATTTCGAAAAAAGCCGGGGCGCGCATCGGGTACCGCTACGGCGACCGGGACTTCAACCACTTCAACGATTTTCTGCCCGGAGACTTGGACCATTTCGTGGGCCTGGAAAAAACGGCGCTCTTCGGGATCTGGGCACGGCCCACGCATACCTTGCGATTGAATTTCGACCTGGAGCACACGAACTTCAACGGCGTCTTCGTCCGCCTGTCGCCACGCAAGGAAGCCCGCTACCGTTTTCAGACGACCTACACGCCGCGCTCGTGGGCGACGCTGGGTGGATCGATCAACATACTGAACCTCTCCAATGCCGACGCACAGACTCAATACGTGGGCCACAACCAGAACTACGGCCTGACCGCGTCGCTGGCACCGCGCGAACGTTTCGGAGTGGATCTGGCGTACAACTTCAATAGTGTGATCCAGAATGCCCTGATCTGCTTCTCCGATACGCCGCCGACCGGGGTGATCCTTCCCTTCGTGGCCAATGCGATTAACAACAATTGCGCAGGAAACGACACGTCCAATAATTTGATGGCCAACTCGTACTACACCAACCACACGAATTTCGGAATGGCCACTGTCAGGTTCAAACCCGCGAAGCGAGTGATGGCTAACGTCGGCTACAGCATCAGCAGCGTTGACGGCAACGTGCCGCAGTTCAACGTTCTGCAACCTCTCGGCACCTTGCAATACAAATACCAGCAACCAGTGGCCAACCTGAGCGTGGATCTCGGTCATAAGTGGGCTTACAACATGGGCTGGAATTATTACCAGTACGGTGAAGGGTCGTTTGTCGGCCCGACAGCGCCACGCTATTTTCATGCTAACTCGGTGACCGAGTCACTGCGTTACGCATTCTGATGTTGCGCTTGTCGTGCGGTTACAGAGTGTTTACGGCGACCTGCATCGTGAAAAGCGTTTCATAATACTGGGTCTCTAAATTGAAGACGCAAATGTAATCACAGTCAAAGGGAGCGTGAATATGAAAACGATCAGGAAGCAAGTGTTCGCCACGGCGACGGCGATCGCCTTTGTATTTCTTCTCTCGTTGTCAACGCAAGCGCAAGACGCGTCGGCGACCTACAAGGCGAAATGTGCCGCGTGTCACGGAGCCGACGGAGCCGGTTCGGCGATGGGGACTAAGATGGGCGCTCACGATTTCACTACTGCCACCGTGCAGGGAATGTCGGACGCGGAACTCACCGAGACCATCACGAATGGCAAGAACAAAATGCCGAAGTATGGGACATCTCTGAAGCCGGAAGACATTAAGGGACTGGTCGCCTATATCCGGACACTCAAGAAGTAGGCGTGCGGTCAGCGTGGCCGAAAAGGTCTGCCTCCAAGTCGAGAGCGTGATCGCAGCACAGAATCGAAGCTACCGGGGCCCGGCGAGGCTGACCATCTCATCGCCAGTGACGGACCATGGATCAATCCCACGGTGCACGAAGAGAAATGAGAAGACAAGAAAATGATCTGCAATACCTCGATGCTTTGGCATCGCGCCTTGAGGCGCGCCTTCTAGGCTAAGGCTAAATTTCGACCGCACATAAATTGGCTTGAAGCTGACTTCGTCTCCAGATAGCCGTGGCTGAGCAAAACTGCTCAGCTTCCGCAGTGCCTCCGCAAGATACTGTATGCGTCCTAAATTTCCGAATTGAAGGCCTCGCAAGAGTCTTTTCTTCACAAACCAGGTCCAACGATCTCCCCAGACTCCCGTTTTACCGAGACTCGCGACCGCAAGAACAGGAGAGTATTCATCGTGGAACCAAGTTTAACGAGGCGGGTGTCCAACCCCGATTCCAAGGACGATCTGAAATCTCTCCCCCTGCCGGAAGTCGAAAAAAGATTGGCATCGTCAGCAAAA
>CAVZZB010000011.1:0-76094 GCA_963779525.1 uncultured Acidobacteriaceae bacterium | reverse complement strand
TTGTGGGACGTTGTCGTCTCCGCCGTCGACCAGAAACGAACTCGCCACTCCTTCTCCTAAACTGAGTTTCATAACGACCTCGTTCAGACCCGCTTCTTACGCAGGGCACTGAAGACGAAGATGCCGCTTAGGGCAAAAGACACGACAGCAGCCAGGGCGGCAATGGGCACCAGCGCGGCGTTGAGATGAAGAAAGTCCGCGAACACGGCGGCCAGCGCGAAAACCACACCCAGGCTGTTGAGCCACAGCGGCCCTCGAATGGAAGAAGAAAGGTCAGGACGGAGACGAAGTTGCAGGAGTAATGCGGCCAGGCCGATGGCAGCGACGACGACCAAGGCCAAGGGACTCAAGAACGCTTTGCGGGTTGTATAAAGGACGACCAGTGCGAGAGCCGCGAGCAGGAGCGCGGCGGCGATGAGCGTTGGACGGCGGGATCGTGGATTACCGCCGGAGTTGGATGGGTCGTCAGGCACGAAGGTCCGTTTACAGATTTATACAGGCGCTGGAGAGGGTTTTCAAATTGACATTGTGGGATCGCCGAGGCTCCAAGGCTAGCTATTCCCGGGGACGGCAGGGTCGCAGCCGGCAAGCCACTCGGCCTGACGGGGATCGCCGTGATGCACGGCATAGAGCACGAGTTCAACCCGGGAGGAGATTCCCAGCTTATCGAAGATGCGAAACAGATACTTTTTAACGGTATGCTCGCTGAGGTTCAACTCGTGAGCCACTTCGCGATTACCCATGCCTTCCGCGACTAATGCTACTACCTGTTCTTCGCGGGGGGTGAGCAATTGCCGTCCACTGAAATTTATTGCGCGCAGGGAAGGAACCTCCGAGATGAGATCCAGCAGGAAGTTCAGTTGCTCGGTATTGGCCCATACCTGACCATCCGCGACCCGCTGGATGCACCGGCATAGGAGGCGAAACCGAGTATGGGCAAGGCAGAAAATTCCGCGGACTCCGGAGCGGAAGGCGCTAATCACCAATTCGCGGCCGTAGGATTCAACCAGAACAACCTTGGCGACCTCCGGATAAAGAGATGAATTCGGCGTATGGTCGCCATCTGGCTGGCCACTTCGCTGCTGCGACTTAGAGAGAGGATTATGACTCGGGAGCCGATGCGATGGCCTGAAGGAGAGAAGTCAGGTCGGCTGGGCAAGTGGAAATAGAGAACCCGGCCTGCCGACGCAAGGCGCTGGTGAGCCCGATGGAAGTATCGAAGCTGTAGACACGCGAAATGTCATAGTCCAGCTAAAATCGCATGCAGAACCAGCAGGACGGGATCATTCCCGTCCTTTTTGTTTACAATGGGAAACCCGCTAGCTAGCAGATGCTCTTCACCGCACGGCGGGCCTTGCAATTCGGCCGCTTTGATATTTATGGAAAACACGATCCTGGTAACGGGCGGAGCCGGTTTTATTGGATCCAACTTCATCCTGCGGTGGATGGAGCGCGAAACGGCTTCGGTTGTAAACCTGGACAAGCTCACTTACGCTGGCAACCTGCACAATCTGGCGTCGGTTGCGCATGATCGTCGTTACGAATTCGTGGAAGGAGATATTGCGGACCGTTCGGCGGTGCGCAGTCTGTTTGATCGGCGAAAGCCCAGGTCGGTCGTGCATTTCGCAGCGGAAAGCCATGTAGACCGCTCGATAAGGGGACCAGAAGATTTCATCCGCACCAATATCGATGGAACCTTCGCGCTGCTGGAGGAGACGCGAGCGTACGGGGAAAGGCTGAATGCGCAGGGTCGGGCCGAGTTTCGTTTTCTTCACGTTTCCACGGATGAGGTCTACGGCTCACTGGGGCCAGCGGATCCACCTTTTAGCGAGAGTACTCCGTATGCTCCGAACAGTCCGTATGCAGCGTCAAAAGCGGCGTCTGACCACCTGGTTCGCGCGTACCATCACACTTACGGGTTGCCCACGCTGACTACGAATTGTTCCAACAACTATGGGCGCTTTCAATTTCCGGAAAAACTAATCCCTTTGATGATATTCAATGCGCTCAACGGTAAGCAGCTGCCTGTTTATGGCGACGGTCAGAACGTACGCGACTGGCTTTATGTGGGGGATCATTGCGACGCAATCGCCACGGTTCTGCACCGAGGGCGCGTGGGAGAAACCTATAATATTGGCGGCTGGAATGAGAAGCGCAACCTCGAAATCGTCGAGACCATCTGCGACATGGTCGACGAAATGGCCGGGAAGCTTGCCTCTTCCCGCCGCAGTCTGATCACTTTTGTTACGGATCGTCCCGGACACGACCGGCGGTACGCGATGGACGCGCGTAAGATTGAGAGAGAGCTTGGTTGGCGTCCCGAGGAAACCTTCGAGAGCGGCATTCGCAAGACAGTGAAATGGTATTTGGAAAACGACGAGTGGGTGCGCGGGGTTACCAGCGGCAGCTATCGCAAATGGATTGAAACGCAATATTCTTCTTGAGTGCCTCAAGAGTAATTCGCAAAATGCAAACTTCAGCCAGCACAACCTATAAAGGAATTATTCTGGCCGGCGGATCGGGTACGCGTTTGTATCCGGTGACCCACGCCATGGGCAAAAGCTTGCTTCCGGTTTACAACAAGCCCATGATTTACTACCCGCTATGCACGCTGATGCTGGCAGGGATTCGCGACATTCTCCTGATCAGTACGCCAGAGGACGTGCCGAAATTTCAAGCGTTGCTGGGGGATGGCAGCCAGTTCGGGATCCGGTTGCAATACAAGGTTCAGCCCAAGCCAGAAGGAATTGCGCAGGCGTTTCTGGTGGGAGAGACGTTTCTAGGAAATAGTGCTTGCGCTCTGGTGTTGGGCGACAATATTTTTTACGGGCACGACCTGGGGAAAGATTTACGGGAGGCCGCGAGCAAATCAAAGGGCGCGCGCGTGTTTGCGTATCCCGTGCATGATCCGGAGCGATATGGGGTGGTGGAATTCGACGAAGCCGGGCGGGCCCTGAGCATTGAAGAAAAGCCTCGACAACCGAAATCGCGATACGCGGTGACCGGACTTTATTTCTACGACGATCAGGTGGTAAAGATTGCGAAGACGCTGCGACCGAGTGCGCGCGGCGAACTTGAGATCACCGATATAAACAAGGCATACCTGGAGCGCGGCCAGTTGGAGGTAATCGTGATGGGGCGTGGAATGGCGTGGCTCGACACCGGGACCCATGAGTCGTTGATGGAGGCATCGCTCTACATTCAGGCGATCGAGAAGAGACAGGGGTTAATGGTCGCTTGCCCTGAAGAAATTGGACTGCGATCGGGTTATATTACGGCGGAACAGGTCGAGAAAATTGGAGAGTCGATGAAGAACAATAGCTACGGCATCTACTTGCTTCAACTTTTGCGAGAGAAGGTATTCTGACAAATCCAGCCTCCCGACCTTTCCTGCCATGAGTGCTTTGAAGAAGATCGCGACTTCACTTCCAGAGGTGTTCGTGCTGGAGCCACGGGTGTTCGAGGACGAGCGCGGTTTTTTTCTGGAGAGCTACAATCAGCGGGCCATGGCAGATGCGGGAATCAGTGCAACTTTCGTACAGGACAATCATTCCTGCTCATCTCGCAATGTGCTGCGCGGCCTGCATTATCAGGTCAAGCATCCGCAAGGAAAGCTGGTGCGGGTTGTGGAGGGGGAAATTCTGGATGTTGCCGTTGACATGCGCCGGAGTTCAGCGAACTTTGGGCGGTGGACAGGGGTGAGACTCTCGGGCGAAAACCATCGGATATTCTGGATTCCGGCCGGCTTCGCGCATGGGTTTGTCGTGCGTTCAGAGAAGGCCCACGTGTTGTACAAGGCGACCGATTTCTACGCGCCTGAACATGAACGGACACTGGCCTGGAATGACCCCCAAGTAAAAATCAACTGGGAACTGAAGGGTGAACCGATTGTATCGGCGAAGGACCGGCGGGGCTTAGCGTTTTCCGATGCCGAGAGTTTCGAGTAAACCGCTTCGAGTAAACCTTTCGAGCCAATCCATGAGAGTGACAGTTTTTGGAGCAACCGGGCTGCTGGGCCAGGCACTGATGCGCGAGTGGCGCGGAGATGCAATCACGGGACTCGCTTCGCGGGATGCAGATATCCGCGATGCGAAGCAGGTACAACAGATCGTGCGAGCGACGAATCCGGAGTGGATCGTGTTATCCGCCGCATACACGGACGTGGATGGCTGCGAGAGCAATCCGGACCTGGCCTTCGCCGTGAATCGCGATGGCGCTGTGAATGTTGCGGTAGCGGCTGGGGATGTTGGAGCGCGGCTGCTCTTTTTAAGTTCCGATTATGTCTTTGACGGTAAGAAAACGACTCCCTATGAAACCGATGACGAGCGAAATCCGCAAAGCGTGTACGGGAGAAGCAAGGCACAGGCCGAGATCAGTCTGCTGGAGTTGATGCCGGATTGCTGCATCGTGAGAACCTCGTGGCTGTTTGGGGTTGGCGGAAAATGCTTTCCCGACACCATCTTGAAGCTCGCCGTGAGCCGTCCGGCGCTGGACGTAGTGAACGATCAGCGGGGCTCGCCGACGTACGTGATCGACCTGGCACGGGGGATCGTTCAGTTGTGCAGACAGAATGTGAGCGGGATCGTACATGTCACAAACGCGGGCGATTGCAGCTGGTTTGAATTTGCGCGAGAGATTGTCCGAAGCGCGGGGCTTACCACAACGGTACGGCCGGTGAGTAGTGCGCAGATGTCGCGGCCTGCGCCGCGTCCGGCGTATTCCGTATTGTCAGCTGCCCGAATGCAAGCTCTGGGAATTGAGATGCCTTCCTGGCAAGACGCCCTGCAGCGATATCTGGAACAACGACGGGATTAACTGCCGCTCCGATTGCCTCGTTTTATCCTGGCTGCTACGATTGCGAAAGCCCGCCTGGGGATCCTGTGAAGGTAATTCACAATTACATTGACGGCAGTTTCGCGCCCGGGAAACAGGAGTTCGCGGACATCAATCCGGCGGACGGGACGGTGATCGCGCACGTGACTGAGGCCGATGCTGCTCAAGTGGATGAGGCAGTGCATGCGGCGCGGCGCGCGCTGCGGGGAGAATGGGGACGGCTCGGAGTGCGCGAACGGGCGGCGCGATTGCACGGGGTTGCGGATGCAATCGAAAAAAGATCTGATTGTTTCGTTCAGGCGGAAGTGGCCGATACGGGCAAACCAGTTTCACTGGCAGCGAGGCTCGATATCCCCCGCGCGGCGGCAAATTTCCGAGTCTTCGCCGACTTGGTGAAAATGGCGGGGCTGGAATCGTTTCAGACGGAAACCGCTGACGGCGCCAACGCTTTGAACTATGCGGTGCGCACGCCCCTGGGAGTTGTCGGCATTGTCACACCATGGAATTTGCCGCTCCTGTTGCTCACGTGGAAAGTTGCGCCGGCCCTGGCTTGCGGGAATACTGTGGTTGCCAAGCCTTCGGAAGAGACGCCGGCAACAGCAACCCTGCTTGCCGAAGCGATGCAGGACGCAGGAATTCCGAAGGGCGTTTATAACGTAGTGCATGGGTTCGGACCTGCATCTGCGGGAGAGTTTCTTACGCAACATGCTGACGTGGATGCGATCACGTTTACCGGAGAGTCGCGGACAGGCGCAGCCATTATGAAAGCGGTAGCTCCTACCGTAAAACCAGTTTCGTTTGAGTTGGGCGGGAAGAATGCGGCTATCGTATTCGCGGATTGCAATTTTGAAGAGACCATCGCTGGATTATCCGATGCGGTGTTTCTGAATACAGGGCAAGTGTGTTTGTGCGCCGAGCGAGTTTATGTGGAACGGAAGATTTTCGGCGCGTTTGTGGAGGCGCTCAAGAAGAAAGCGGAGCGTCTGCATTCGGGCTGGCCGAATGAGGAAAGAACGAATTTGGGACCGCTGATCGCTGCGCAACATCGCGAAAAGGTTCTTTCCTATTTCCAACTCGCACGCCAAGAGGGAGCAACTGTGGTCACTGGCGGAGGCGTGCCGGAGTTTGGAGACAATCGCGACCACGGATTCTACGTGCAACCCACCATCTATACCGGGCTTCCGGAATCGGCGCGGTGCGTGAAGGAAGAAATCTTTGGGCCCGTGTGTCATATCGCTCCGTTTGAGTGCGAAGAGGAAGCTGTCGCGATGGCGAACGATACGAAATATGGACTGGCGGCTTCGATCTGGACCAGCGATTTGAAGCGTGGGCATCGCGTGGCGCAACAAATGAATGTGGGCATCACGTGGGTGAATTGCTGGTTCTTGCGCGATCTGCGAACGCCGTTTGGCGGAGTGGGGCTTTCCGGTATTGGCCGGGAAGGCGGAATGCATTCACTCAATTTTTATTCGGAGTTGAATAATATCTGCATTCGACTCTAAGGATGTCGAGTGTCAGGTTGGGCCAGGCCAGGGGACATTACCGCAGAGGATGAACAAGCTCGAGAGCAAAGTCGTTGAAGGGAAAGCGAGACCGCGCGGCAAGTATCCGCATATCAAACGAGCGGGGGACTTTCTGTTCGTCTCGGGGACCAGCGCGCGCCGTGCGGACAACACGATTGCAGGGGCAGAAGGTGATGCTCTGGGTACAACGCGGCTCGACATTCGCGAACAAACGCGCGCGGTGCTCGAAAACATTCGCGACATCCTGCAGAGTGCGGGAGCTGGACTGCAGGACATTGTCGAGATTTCCACGTATCTCGTGAACATGAATGACTTCGCCGGGTATAACGAGGTGTATGGAGAGTTCTTCGGGTTTGACGGTCCGGCGCGAACCACTGTGGCGGTGCACCAGTTGCCGCATCCGCATTTGCTGATCGAGATCAGGGCCACCGCTTACAGTCCGTCGAAATAGGGGAAACAATGGCATCGATAAAAAATCTGAAGGCATTTAATTTTCAGACGTGGATCGACGAGAACAAAGAGAAGCTCAAGCCTCCCGTGGGGAACGCTCAGGTTTGGGAAGACGGCGAGATGATGGTAACAGTCGTGGGTGGGCCGAATCAGCGGCGCGACTATCACGACGACCCCACGGAAGAATTCTTCTACCAGTTGAAGGGCAACATATCCCTGCGAATCATGGAGACTGCGGGAAAGCCGCCGCTCGAAGTTCCGATCAAAGAAGGCGAGATTTTTCTCTTGCCGAAGCACATGCGCCATTCGCCGCAGCGGCCGGCTGACACGATCGGAGTGGTAATCGAAGTGCCGCGTCCGGAGGGATCGCTGGATGCATTTGAATGGTATTGCCCAAACTGCTACCAGTTGGTTTATCGGGCAGAAGTGAAGTTGAAGAGTATCGTGAAAGACCTTCCCCCTATCTTTGAAGAGTTCTACGGCAACGAGAGCCGCCGCAAGTGCAAACACTGCGGCACGATTCACCCGGGCAAGTAAAGAATGCAAGTCATCGATATTCACAATCACTTCTTCCCCCATTCATGGCCTGACCTCGCCGCGCGCTATGGCACACCAGACTGGCCATGGATCAAACATAGCGAGGCGGGGAAAGCGGACATTATGGTGGGAGATCGATTCTTCCGCCATATTTACTCGGCGTGTTGGGATCCGGAGGTGCGGCTGCGGGAGATGGATCGCGATGGAGTCGATCTGCAGATTATCTCTGCCACGCCGGTGCTGTTTGCCTATGAGCGTCCGGTGGAACAGGCGGTGGATTGCGCGCGATTGTTCAATGACGCGGCGCTTGAACTTTGCAGCCGCGGAAAGGGCAGGCTGAAATCCTTTTGCCAGGTGCCGTTGCAGGATGTTGATGCCGCTTGCAAGGAGCTTGGCCGATGCATGCAGGCGGGGCATCTGGGCGTACAGATTGGCAATCACGTAGGAAACAAGAATCTGGATGATTCCGGAATTGTGACCTTCTTGCACCACTGTGCCGATGTGGGCGCGGCCGTGCTCGTTCATCCGTGGGAAATGTTTGGGCGCGAGCGGATGCCGAAATACATGATGCCGTGGACGGTGGGCATGCCGGCCGAGACGCAGCTTTCCGTGGTGGCGCTGATTTTGAGTGGCGCACTGGATCGACTGCCGAGTTCACTCCGTATCTGTTTCGCGCACGGTGGAGGAAGTTTCGCATTCCTGCTGGGGCGGCTGGAAAATGCATGGCACCATCACCCAGTCGCGCGGGGTGACTGTGAACATCCGCCCAGTTACTATCTGAACCGCTTCTACACGGATTCGGCTGTGTTCGATCAGCGCGCGCTGCAACTTCTGATGGAAACGATAGGAGCGGACCGGGTGATGCTGGGCTCGGATTATCCTTTTCCTCTGGGCGAAGAGCGCGTGGGCTCGCTCATCCGACAAAGCCACTTACCACAGAATGCGAAGACAAAGTTGCTCGGCGGGAACGCGGCGCGGTTTCTGAAACTTGATGGCGAGCCACGTGAGATTGCTGAGAAGGAATCAAGCGCGGTTGCCGGCTCGTCGCCGATTGAGCCCAAATCCGGGCAGCTGACCTACAGCTCGTATCTGCTGGTCCCAGAATTACTGGAGTTGCAGAATCCGCAGTCTTCGCCGACCCATCACGATGAATTGTTATTCATCGTTGTACATCAGACTTACGAGCTGTGGTTCAAGGAATTGCTGCACGATCTGGATGCGGTGGTCGACAATTTGAAAAAAGCAGGCGCGGCTCCGCAATCGCACGATGAAGTTTACGAAGCAGCGCGTCTGCTGCGCCGGTGCACGGAGATCACGCGGGTGCTGGTAGAGCAGTTCACCATTTTGGAAACGATGTTGCCCACGCATTTTCTGGCCTTTCGTGGTTTGCTGGAGCCAGCCAGCGGATTTCAGTCTGAACAATTTCGTGAAATTGAATTCCTGTGCGGGTTGAAGGACGAGAAGATGCTGCGCTATCACCGACCGACTCCGGAGGCTTATGCAAGCCTGAAGCGCCGTTTGGAGGAGCCGTCATTGCGCGACGTATTGTTTGGAGCACTCGAAGCGATCGGGAAACTGTTGCCGGCCGCTGCGGGCTCGAGCGAACGGGAGCAGTTCGAAGCCCGTGCCCGTGCGGTATTCGCACTTTATAAGGATGAACACCATTATCGAGATTGGATCGACGTGTGCGAGCGGCTTACAGAATTCGACGAACTGGTGGTGAGCTGGCGGCTGCGGCACATTCAACTCGTGGAGCGAATCATCGGCGTGCGCATGGGCACTGGGGGGAGCGCGGGAGCGTCTTATTTGAAGCTGACACTCGACAAAAAGTTTTTCCCGGAATTGTGGGAGGCGAGGACCTTGCTGACCGAGTGAGGCGTCGGCTCGTTTCGCGATTGCTTGAACTCCTTTCGTTCTACCTGCTATGAAACTCTCTCTCAAGAAGGTAACTCTGATCGGCGCCGGCTTGACCGGTCCTCTTCTCGCCATTCTGCTGAGACAGCGTGGATTCGAGGTAGAACTCTACGAGCGGCGTCCGGACATGCGGAGAGTTCGCATGAGCGCAGGACGGTCGATCAATCTTGCGCTCTCGACTCGCGGCATTCACGCCTTGCGGCAGGCTGGGCTGTGGGAGCGGATGGCAAGCATCGTTATCCCGATGAGGGGACGAATGATGCATTCGGTTGCCGGGGAGCTCAGTTTTCAGCCCTATGGGAAAGATGAAACGGAGGTCATCAACTCGATTTCGCGCGCGGAGCTGAGTGTCGCTCTTATGGATGCCGCTGAGGAGCGAGGGGCAGCCATTCATTTCAACCAGCGCTGCAGAGGATTTGACCTGAGGACCGGTGCGGTTCGACTGCACGACGAAAACACAAGTGAAGAGAGGATTCTGGAAACGGACGCTGTGATTGGCTGCGACGGTTCCGCATCGGCGATTCGAACGGAGATGCTCAAGCTGAGCCGCTTCAACTTTTCCCAACAGTATCTTGATTGCGGGTATAAGGAGTTGACGATTCCAGCTGGGGCAAACGGCGGGCATCGGCTGGAGAAGAATGCGCTTCACATCTGGCCGAGGGGCAATCACATGCTGATTGCCTTGCCCAATATCGACGGCACATTCGCGTGCATTTTATTTCTACCGTTTGAAGGAACGGATAGTTTCGCGAGCCTTAGCACGCGCTCGGATGTGATCCAGTTTTTCGAAGATCGATTCCCCGATGCTTTTCGTCTGATGCCGGAATTGGGGAACAACTACGCCGCAAATCCGACCGGCGCGATGGTGACGGTTAAGTGTTCTCCCTGGCATGTAGGAGAGAAATCCCTGCTCGTAGGAGACGCAGCTCATGCCATCGTTCCCTTCTTCGGGCAGGGCATAAACTGCGGATTCGAGGACTGCAGCCGTCTGGTTGAGTTGCTAGATCGCCACGGCGCAGACTGGAGGCGCGTCTTTGCGGAATTTGAGAATGAGCGCAAGGTGAATACTGATGCCATTGCGGACATGGCTGTCGAAAATTTTACAGAGATGCGCGATCGAGTAGCAGACGCACGGTTTCTGCTGCGAAAGAAAGTGGAGTTAGCGCTAGAAGCAAAATATCCTCAGCTCTTCGTGCCCAAGTATGCGATGGTGACGTTTCATCGTATTCCCTACGCCGTGGCGCTGACACGCGGTGCGATTCAGGACCGGATGCTGGCTGAACTTTGCGACGACATTGATCGGGTGGAGGATCTCGACTGGAAACAAGCAGACAAACTAATACATCGCGATCTCACACCTTTGGAGCTGCAGCCGTGAGCTCCACTCCGTTTCGTTCCGGCAAAGATTTCGCTGCGGCGATGGACAGCCGCGATCCGTTGAGCGGCTATCGCGAACGATTTTCGTTTCCGAAACACGCAGGCAGAGATTGCGTATATCTGTGCGGTCACTCGCTTGGTTTACAGCCCAAAACTGCCACAACATATATTCAACAAGAGCTTAGCGATTGGTCGGAATTTGGTGTAGAGGGTCACTTCCATGCGAAGAATCCGTGGATGCCCTACCACCGGCTGCTTACAGAGCAAACCGCTGAGCTGATAGGAGCCAAGCCCATCGAAGTTGTGGTGATGAATTCGCTCACGGTGAATCTGCACCTGATGATGGTTTCGTTTTATCGTCCCACACGTGAAAGGCACAAAATTCTGGTTGAGCGCGGCGCGTTCCCTTCCGATCAATACGCCGTGAAATCGCAAATTCGTTTCCATGGGTTCGATCCGGCGACTTCACTGATCGAGTTGAATCCACTGCCGGGAGAGTCTTGTATTCGCGATGAACAGATTGAGTCTTTGATCGAACGCTCGGGGGATGAGATTGCGTTGATCCTCCTGGGTGGAGTGAATTACGCAACGGGTCAAGCGTTCGATATGTCAGGAATTACGCGTGCCGGTCATGCGCGGGGTTGCACTGTCGGTTTCGATCTGGCCCATGCGGCGGGGAACCTGCGTTTGAGGCTGCATGAATGGGGTCCGGACTTCGCGGTTTGGTGCAGTTACAAATATCTGAATGGCGGTCCCGGATGTGTTGCCGGTTGTTTTGTTCATGAGCGGCACGCCAACTCCCGGGAGTTGCCACGATTCGCCGGATGGTGGGGACACGACGAGGCATCACGGTTCCAGATGGGACCGGATTTTCGGGCGATGAGTGGTGCTGAAGGCTGGCAGTTGAGCAATCCGGCGATTGTGAGTATGGCTGCACTGCGGGCATCGATGGAAATATTTCACGAAGCAGGCATCGCAGCTTTGCGGAGCAAGAGTGTTTTGTTGACCGGCTATTTGGAGTTCTTGTTGACTCTGAGAAAATCCGCGAGCTTTTCGATGATCACACCGCGAGAAGAAGAGCGGCGCGGGTGCCAACTTTCGATTCGAATTCCGCAGTATGGGCAGCAGCTTTGCGAACGGCTGGCGGGAGGAGGAATTGTGGGCGATTGGAGAGAACCGGATACGTTCCGAGTTGCGCCAGTTCCGCTCTACAACTCCTATCAGGATGTTTTTCGTTTCGCTGAACGGTTCACCGCCGCGATTGGCTAAATCACATTGCTTTTTTTGCGTTTCCGGGCAGCTTTATTGGTTACCTCAGTAATGCCTACTCGACCGACGCAAGCCAATACACTTTTACAGTGGGAACCATTTCCGTGCGGCAACCGAGCAAGTGGACGGGAATCGTGTGCGCAGTGGTATGCGTAGATGCCGTGGTGTCGGTGCTGGTTGGTCGCGGCGTTGGATTGACCGCGTTTGGTGATATCACCCAGTGTGTTCTGCTTTCATGCGCAACGATCGGCATCCTCTCAAATACCAGAACGCCAGAAAAGAAAGAGCGGCTCTTTTGGGGCCTCATGGGGCTGGGCTGCGGAATGTGGCTTTGCGCACAGGTTCTGTGGACCTATTTCGAGGTCTTCCTGCGGCAAGAGGTGCCGAATCCGTTTGTGGCCGATGTAGTTTTGTTCCTGCACGTCGTCCCCATGATGGCCGCGTTAGTGGTGCAACCGCACTTGCGGCAGAACGACCATTCTCTGCGGCTGGGATCGGTCGATTTCTTTCTGCTGCTGACATGGTGGCTTTACCTGTATCTGTTCGTCGTGATTCCTTGGCAGTATGTGGCGCCGAATGAGGCCGTATACGGGCGAAGCTTTGATTTGCTCTATGCTTGCGAACAGATCGTCCTGATGCTGGGTATCGACATGGTCTGGAGGCGCAGCCAGGGCTCTTGGCGCGCAATCTATGGGCAGTTTCTCAAAGCCGCATTGCTTTACAGCATGGGCTCCATCCTCGCCAGTGTGGCCATTGATTTTCACCGGTACTACACCGGGAGCTTATATGACGTTCCGCTGGTCGCCGCCATGGCGTGGTTCGCGGTGGTGGGCTTCATGGCACGTGGATTGTCGGGAGGATCTGCCGAGCCGGGACCCCAACGGAATCACAGTACGTGGACGACGCGGTTGGCGATGGTTGCGGTATTTTCTACGCCGCTTATGGTAACTTGGGCAGCGTTCGGCGGAGATGTCCCGCCACGGGTTCGGTCCTACCGTCTTTTGCTGACCGCGGCCGCGATGTTCTTGATGGGCATAATGGTTTTCCTCAAACAGAATTGGATGGACCATCAATTACTTCATTTGCTGCGTTTGTCTCACCATAACCTTGATGAGATGTGCAAGCTGAAGGACGAACTGGAGAGTAAAGAACAGTCGCTCCGCTGGCATAGCTTAGAACTGCAACGAAAGAATCTTGAACTGCAGGAGATCTCTTATACAGATGTCTTGACGGGAGTATGGAATCGGCGGTATCTGGAAGAAATTCTGACGGCGGAAGCGGGCCAGGTCTTGCGAAATTATGAGCGGACGCGGGGTGGTGACATTCGGAAGATGGATCACCGTGACCTGATATTTCTTATGGTAGACGTGGATTTCTTCAAGGAAGTGAATGATCTTCACGGTCACCCCGCGGGCGATCGCCTGCTGCAGCTAGTCGCGGAGCGACTAGGGCGAGTAGTGCGCAAATCCGATGTTCTGGTGCGGTGGGGAGGAGAAGAATTCCTGATTATGTCGCGGTCTGCCGACCCGGCTGGGACGCCTGCATTCTGCGATCGCATTTTAGATGTCATGGCATCAGAGGCTTTTGATCTGGGACATGGGATTTATGTGCGGAAGACTTGTTCCGTGGGATGGGCTTGTTTCCCGTGGAGCCGGCGCGCTTATGAGGCCATTTGCGCGGAAGAGGCCATTGAGTTAGCAGACACTGCGCTCTACCGCGCGAAGGCCGGCGGGCGAAATCAGGGCATCGGAATTTTGCCCGCTGAAGGCTCGCTGGCGGCGCCTCACGAGATCAAGCTGAAAGTTCTGCAAAATGACACCGGCGTTCTGACGCAGACGGTAAAGGTACATCACGTCGGCTTCTCAGTTCCGAGCGAATCCCTTGCCGAGGAGATGACTCCCACGAAATCGGACGGGCTGTGATTCGAAGTTGCGTCCACTTGAACAAAGAATCAGTCGAGCTTTGCTCGAGCGGACAGCCGAGGGCGACTATCTGCCCATGGGCATCTCGCGAACTGAGACCCTGCCCGATTTTGAAGCTGCCTTGCAGATATGCCGAGTTGCCACTAAAGTGAAGTGAGCTTATCTGTAACAATTTCTCCGCGAGGCCGATTCGACTATGAACATAAAAACGTCTTCTTCGCGCAAGACCGCGCTGCATCAGAAAGCGCAATTGATGTCCGCCTCAGAAATTGAGCGCACGCTTGTGCGTTTGGCCTACGAAATCGTTGAGAAGAATGACGGCGTTAAGGGCCTGGGATTGATTGGAATTCGGCGGCGGGGCGTGCCGCTGGCGGAGCGTCTAGGAAAGATCATAGCCCGCATCGACAATGCCGAGGTTCCCGTGGGCACCCTGGATATTACTTTTTACCGCGACGATCTTTCCACGCTGGGACCGAAGCCGGTTGTACAAGAAGGCGAGATTGGATTTTCGATTGAGGACAAGAACATAGTTCTGGTGGACGATGTGCTATTCACGGGACGAACCGTGCGCGCCGCAATGGACGCGCTGTTCTCCCACGGCAGACCACGCCGGGTTCAGCTGTGCGTGCTGATCGACCGCGGCCACCGTGAACTGCCGGTGGAGGCCAGCTTTGTTGGCCGCAATGTTCAGACCACGATGAACGAAGTGATCGAGGTAAAGTTGACGGAGATCGATGACGCGGAGAAGGTGCTGTTGATGGAAAAGTAGTTTGGCCGAGACCTGCGGCGAAAAGAAAAAGGACGGCGGCAACCCGCCGTCCTTATTTTGTGCTCCGCGATTTCAGGCTATTTTCGAGCAAACCGCCTTCGTCTGGGTGTACAGACTAAGGGCGTCGTGCCCCATTTCGCGACCCCATCCGGATTGTTTGTAGCCACCGAAGGGCAACGCAGCATCGAAAATGTTGTAGCAGTTGATCCAGACCGTACCGGCGCGCAGATATTCGGCGGTGCGGTGAGCCTTGCCGATGTCACGAGTCCAGACGGCGGCGGCCAGGCCATATTCGCTGTCGTTCGCGCGGGGGAGAATTTCCTCGGGATCGTCGAACGACATCGCCGCGACCACCGGGCCGAAAATTTCCTCCTTCACTACCTTCATATTCTCGCGCGTATTGACGAGAACCGTAGGTTCGACGAAATAACCCTTGTCGCCTTTCTTGTGTCCGCCAACCACAGCTTTAGCGCCCTCGGAAAAGCCGGACTCGAGATAGCCGCAGACTCGACTCAGCTGCTCCTCGGAAACGAGCGGCCCCATCTGCGTCTCGGGATCAAGCCCCGAACCCACAGCGATTTTCTTTGCATGATCGGCAATGCCTTCCACAACTCGATCAAAAATCGGTTTTTCGACATAGAGACGCGAGCCGGCACAACAACACTGACCGTGATTGAAAAAGATCGCGCTCGCGGCACCAGGAATGGCAGATTCGAGATCGGCGTCCTTGAACACAACGTTGGGAGATTTGCCGCCAAGTTCGAGAGAAACTTTCTTCAAATTGCCAGCCGCCGCGTGGACGATGAGCTTCCCGACTTCGGTGGAACCGGTGAAGGCGATTTTATCCACATCCGGATGAGCGGCCAGCGCGGCGCCTGCTGTTTCGCCATAACCGGAGACGATGTTCACCACGCCCTCGGGGAAGCCGGCTTCAGTGATAAGTTCGCCGAGACGCAGCGCGGAGAGCGGAGTTTGCTCGGCGGGCTTCAATACGACCGTGCAGCCGCAAGCCAGCGCTGGCCCAAGTTTCCATGCAGCCATCAACAGCGGGAAGTTCCACGGGATGATCTGTCCTGCGACCCCTACCGGTTCGCGCAGGGTGTAGGCGAGATATTTTGCGCCGGGCGTGTAGGGAACGGAAATCGGAATGGTGTTGCCTTCAATCTTTGTAGCCCATCCCGCCATATAGCGAAACAAGTCTACAGCCAATGGGACGTCGGCAGCCTTGGCGATGGCAAGAGGCTTGCCGTTATCGAGACTCTCGAGATATCCGAATTCTTCGGTGTGAGCCTCGAGTAAGTCGGCCAGCTTCCAGATCAGGCGTCCGCGCTCGGACGCGGTCATGCGGCGCCACGGGCCTTGATCGAACGCCTTGCGTGCGGCCTTCACAGCCAGTTCAATATCTTCACGATCCCCTTCCGCGACCTGCGCGAGAACCTCACCGGTGGCGGGATTGTAAGTTGGAAAAGTTTTGCCGGAAACAGAGTTTACCCATTTTCCGTTGATCAGCATTTTGCGCGGCTTATCGATAAACTCAGCGACCTGCGGGTGAATTTGCGGCGAGACTGCGATACCCATGCGTCCTCCTTGGACAACGAGAAGATAAGACGAAAAGCTGCACGAAGTGAAGCTAAGATGCCGAGCGGATGAGAATAACGAAGATATGCTAGCCCCGAGCGAGAACAAAATCAATCGGGGCGTGCTGGCACCTGGTGGCCGGAAGTCGCATAATCTGATCATGCGAGCGAGCCAGCGGCCCAGAGTCAAGATCTGTTGTATTTCAAACGCTGATGAGGCCAGGATGGCTATTGACCATGGCGCGGCCGCCCTGGGCCTGGTTTCCGCCATGCCTAGCGGCCCGGGGGTGATTTCAGAGGAACAGATTGCAGAGATCGCCGCCACAGTTCCGCCGCCGATCGCAACGTTCTTGCTCACCGCACTTCAGGATGTGGAAAGCGTCATTGCCCAGCAGCGCCGCTGCCGTACAAATACGCTCCAACTTGTGGATCGTCTGATTCAAGGGTCCTATGAAGATCTGCGGCGGGAACTGCCGGGGATTTCGATTGTGCAGGTCATACACGTGACCGGGGAGGAATCTATTGAAGAGGCGGTCGCAGTGGCGGCGCACGTGGACGCGATTCTGCTCGACTCCGGGAATCCTAAGCTTGCCATTAAAGAACTCGGCGGCACGGGGAGGAAGCACAACTGGAATTTGAGCCGCCAGATTCGGGAGCGGATCGAAATCCCGCTGTTTCTGGCTGGCGGAGTGAGAGCGGAGAATGTGCGGGAGGCGGTGCAAGAAGTTGGACCATTTGGAATCGATATTTGCACCGGCGTCCGTCGCGAAGGCAAGCTGGATGCAGGAGAATTGCGCGCGCTGTTTGCGAACTTGACCTGCACGAACGTTGCTTAAGCGCGGCGAACTCTTTTCGTGGCTCGTTTCAGTCGAAATCGACAAAAAGCACTCCACGGTTGCGCCAGGGTTTACAATGGCCCTCGATTTCTCGCTCATGGCGAGATCTTCTCCTTCATGCGCAAGAAAACGATGCCTGCCAATGTGCCGGCCAAACTGCTGCGGTCTGCCAAGCGAGTGATGAAGAACGCACACGCGCCCTATTCGAAATTTCGGGTGGGTGCTGCGATTCTGCTTTCGAACGGCAGAATCTTCTCCGGTTGTAACGTGGAAAATGCCTCTTACGGAATGACGAACTGCGCCGAGCGCACGGCGATTTTTTCTGCCGTCGCGGCGCTGGGCCCTAGGATCGAGATTCGCGCCGTCTCCGTAGTGAACGATCAAGGCGTGCCCTGTTCGCCGTGCGGTGCTTGCCGTCAGGTCATTTATGAATTTGGCCCTGATGCGACGATCTTCTTCCAAGGCGCTAAGGGACCGAAGCAGGCTCACATCACCGCACTTCTTCCGGAAGGATTCCGCCTGCAGTGAATCCATCCCGTGCTTCAGCGCAGACTTTTCGCGCCATTGACGTGATCCGCAAGAAGCGCGATGGCGGTGAGCTGTCCCGAGGCGAGATCGATTACCTGGTGCAGTCATACACGCGAGGCGAGATTCCCGACTATCAGGTTTCGGCGTGGCTGATGGCAGTTGTGTTGCGCGGGATGAGTCGCGCCGAGACTGCCGCGTTGACCGATGCCATGTTGCATTCGGGCGAAGTGCTCGATCTATCTTCACTGGCGGCGAGAAAAGTCGACAAGCATTCGACCGGTGGTGTGGGAGATAAAACTTCGCTGGTGCTGGCGCCCCTGGCGGCTGCGGCGGGCATTGTGGTTCCGATGATCAGCGGCCGCGGGCTTGGACATACAGGAGGGACACTGGACAAGCTTGAGGCGATTCCGGGCTTCAACGTGAATCTTCCTGTCGCTGAATTTCGCCGCGTGCTTGAAGTGTGTGGTTGCTCGATGATCGGGCAAACGGCTGAAATCGCACCGGCCGATCGCAAGCTCTACGCACTGCGCGATGTAACCGGCACGGTGGAAAGCCCTTATCTCATTTGTGCCTCCATCATGAGCAAGAAACTTGCAGAAGGCATCGACGCTCTCGTCCTCGACGTGAAGACGGGGTCGGGAGCTTTCATGAAGAATGCAAAAGACGCCGCCTTTCTAGCCGAACTCATGGTGGAAACGGGCGAGCGAATGGGCAAACAAGTGGTTGCACTCATCACTGACATGGATCAGCCACTGGGTCGGATGATTGGCAATGCACTTGAGGTTGTGGAGGTCGTGGAAGTTTTGCGTGGAGAAGGACCGCAAGACTTGCGTGCACTCTGCCTTGAACTTGCGGGCTGGATGCTGCATCTGGGCGGAGCGGCTGTCACCGTGGCGGACGGAAGAGAGCAGAGTGAGAAATTGATCGCTTCTAGCAAAGCACTGGAGCGCTTTGAGCAGATGGTGGAACTGCAGGGCGGAGATCCACGGACGATCGACGATCCAAAGAGGCTCCCGCAGGCGCAACATACGATGATGATTTCGAGTCCGAGGGCCGGATATCTGGCGTCAGTGCGGTGCGAGCAAGTCGGAACCGCATGCGTGATTCTTGGAGGCGGCCGTGAACGGAAAGAAGACTCCGTCGATCCGGCAGTAGGGATTGTCCTTCACAAAAAAGTTGGAGATGCTGTATCCGCTGGGGAGCCACTGGCGACGATTCACTACAATGCAGAGACTCGCGCGGGACGCGCCAGACAATTACTGGTGGAGAGTTATCAGATTTCCGATGCGCCGGTCCGCGAGAAGAGGCCGTTGATCCATCGAGTGATCGGGAAAACCGGAGAAAAAAACTGAATGGGACGCTTCACTGGAATCCTCGGTCTGTTGGCTATGCTCGGATTGGCCTACGCTTTTTCAAGCAACCGTCGAGCAATTCGCCTGAAAACAGTGGCCTGGGGTCTGGGCCTGCAGTTCGCTTTTGCTGTAGCGGTGTTGAGGGTCGATGCCGGGCGAAGAATTTTTCAGAAAGCCGGGGACGTGGTGAGTCGTCTGCTTGGCTACTCGTACGTCGGATCGCAGTTCGTTTTCGGCGATCTTGGAAAGCAAGGTTCCCATCTCGGATTCTATTTCGCTTTTCAAGTGCTCCCGACCATTATTTTCATCTGCGCATTCTTCGCCGTGCTCTATCACTTCGGCGTGATGCAGTTCGTGATTAAGATTGCCGCCTGGGTGATGACACGGGTGATGGGCGCCAGTGGTGCAGAATCGCTCAACATTGCGGCGAGTATTTTCATGGGACAAACCGAAGCGCCGGTAACGATCCGGCCGTTTCTGCCCGATCTCACTCGTTCCGAACTCATGACGGTGATGACCAGCGGCATGGCACATGTTTCCGGTGGAATCATGGCTGCTTACATTGCGTTTGGCATTGAACCCAAACACTTGTTGAGCGCCGTGATTATGACCGCGCCCGGAACCTTGCTCATGGCAAAGATGCTGGTACCTGAAACCGAGCAGCCCAGAACTGCAGGGCGCGTGGTTATGCCGGAAGACGAAGAGCAAAGCGAGAAACAAGAGAATTTGCTCGGCGCGGTGGCTCGGGGAACGACCGACGGATTGCATATGGCGTTGAACATCGCGGCCATGCTGATTGCATTCCTGGCGTTGATCGCACTCGCGGACGGTATTCTCGGGGGAATTCATCACTGGGTGGCGTGGTTTCCAGAAAGTCTGGAGAAGATTTTCGGAACTGTGTTTGCACCGGTTGCCTGGGTGATTGGCGTTCCCTGGCATGATTGCGGAGTGATTGGAACTCTGCTTGGAACGCGCATGGTATTGAATGAACTAGTGGCGTTTTCGATGCTTGGACCGATGAAAGCGGCACTCGATCCTCGCTCATTTACGATCGCAACCTTTGCGCTTTGCGGCTTCGCGAATCTTAGCTCCATCGGAATTCAGATTGGCGGCATTGGAGCGCTCGCTCCTAACAAGAAAAGCGAGTTAGCGCGACTGGGAATTCGAGCCATGCTGGCGGGAACGATGGCGAATCTGATGTCCGCATCGATCGCGGGCATGCTGCTATAGGAATTTATTATTTCGCGACGTTTGCTATGCTACCGGTGTGCCAAGAACCTTTCTAATCGATACCGATACCGCGTCCGACGATGCCGTAGCTCTCATCATGGCTTTGCGAGCGCCTGATGTTCGGGTAGCCGCAATCACGATGGTGGCTGGAAATGTGGATGTGCAGCAGGCTACTCGCAACGCTCTCTACACGATTGAACTTTGCAAGGCGGATGTTCCGGTGTATGTGGGAGCGGAAAAGCCGCTACTGCGTCCGTACACGAATGCGACCTGGTTTCACGGCCGGGATGGATTAGGCGATCACAATTATCCGGCGCCTCGCCGACTTCCTGAACCATTGCACGCAGTCGACGCGATCATCCGTACGATCGAGGAGAATCCCGGACTCGTCCTGATTACATTGGGGCCACTCACGAATGTCGCTCTCGCTCTGACAAAGAAGCCAAGCATCGCGGCGCAGGTCAGCCGCTGCGTGGTCATGGGAGGCGCTCCGTGCTGCGAAGGAAATGTGACGCCGGCGGCCGAATACAACATCTGGGTGGACCCTGAGGCGGCGCGCATCGTGATGCTGAGCGGCCTTTCCATTGAACTGATTGGCTGGCAGCTCTCGCGCGGCGAGGCGGTAGTGAATGACAGCGATATTGGAATCATTCAAGGATTCGGCACTGAGCTTGGCCGGTTTGCCATCGAATGCAACAGTCACGCCCGTCACGCACTGAAAGTGCAAACTGGAGAAGACGGAATCTGCCTGCCTGATCCGGTGACGATGTGCCTCGCCCTCGACCCCAGTGTTGGAACGGAGTGGAGCGAACACTATGTGGAGGTGGAGACGCAAAGCGAATTGACGCGAGGGTTGACTTTGGTGGATCGCCTGGATGTAGCAACGGACGAACGCAACCGAGCAACTTGGGCGCAGGCTTTGCAGACTGATCGTAAGTCGAAAGTCTGCTGGAGCATCGACACGAGGCGTTGGAAGGAAGCTCTGTTTTCGGCTGTGCGCTAGGATCATGCGCGATCTGCCGTGAACTAATCGTTCACTTGCGAATAGGTTGACCGCTTCAGAAATTCCCCCTGTCCGGCACGACCTAGAAACTTCTCTTCGTCCACGACGACGCGACCCCGGGAGAGGACGACATCTGGCATGCCGGTCACTTGAATTCCTTCGAACATGGAGTAATCCACGCGCATGTGGTGAGTCCTGGCGCTGATCGTGTGTTTACGTTTGGGATCGAAGATCACGAGATCCGCATCACTGCCGACTGCAATCGTGCCCTTGCGCGGATACAAACCGAAAAGCTTGGCGGGAGTGGTGGCAACGAGTTCGACAAATCGATTCACACTAAAACGTCCCTGAGCCACGCCGCCGGAATAGATCAAGCTCATGCGGTGTTCGATCCCAGGGCCGCCGTTTGGAATCTTGGTGAAGTCGCCGCGTCCAAGTTCTTTCTGCTCCTTGAAGCAGAAGGGACAATGATCGGTGGAAACCACCTGCAGGTGATCGCGCTTGAGACCGTTCCAGAGTTTTTCCTGGTGCCATTTTTCGCGAAGGGGCGGAGTAAACACATACTTCGCCCCTTCGAAATCCGGCACGTCAAAATTTTCGATCGACAGGTACAGATATTGCGGGCAGGTTTCGGCGTAGACCGGAAGCCCGCGGTCGCGCGCCTCGCGAACTTTCTCGAGAGCATCATTGCAACTCAAATGCACAATGTAGATGGGAGCACCCGCCATTTCCGAAAGCGCGATTGCGCGAGAGACAGCCTCAGCTTCCGCGGTGGTGGGGCGGGTGAGAGCATGATACTTCGGCGCCGTCTTCCCTTCCGCCAGCGCCTGCTGCACGATGACGTCGATCGCGCTCCCGTTTTCGGCGTGCATGCAGATGAGGCCACCGTTTTTGGCGGTAGTCTGGAGGGCCCGAAAAATGCTGGCGTCATCGAGCATGAAGACGCCGGGATAAGCCATGAAAAGTTTGAAGCTGGTCACGCCTTCGCTCACGAGAGCGTTCATTTCCTGCAGTTGTCCATTGCCGATATCGGTAACGATGCAGTGAAAGGCATAATCGCAGACGGCCTTTTTTGAGGCTTTATCCATCCAAGTGTCGAACGCTTTGCGCAAAGGCTGGCCTTTGTATTGGATGGCGAAATCAATCAACGTAGTGGTGCCACCAAAAGCGGCGGCGCGGGTTCCGGTTTCAAAATCGTCGGCGCTGGTGGTGCCGCCAAAGGGCATATCCAGATGCGTGTGGACATCGATGCCGCCCGGGAAGACATATTTTCCTGAAGCGCCCAGAACTTTCTTGGCATTTTCTCGGGGCAGGTTCTTGCCAATCGCCGCGATCTTGCCGTCGGTGATGGCTACATCGGCGACGTAGGTATCCGTTGCAGTTACGACCGACCCGTTGCCGATGATCGTGTCAAAGCCCATTGAAGTCTCCAACTGCGGCTGAGATGAAAAAAGAATTCTATGCTAAACTGCCGCACTTCACTTCCTCATAATTTCCAGGAAGTGATGAAAGGGGCGTCCATGCAGTTTGGCATCACGCTAAAGCCGGACATTTCGGTAGAGCGGATACTCGGATTGACGCGTCAGGCCGAGGCTGCGGGCTTCGAATATGGATGGCTTTTCGACTCGCATGTCTTGTGGATGGATCCTTATCCGCTGCTTACATTGATGGCAGCGAATACACAACGGATGCGACTGGGCACGCTGGTGACGAATCCCGCAGTGCGCGATCTGACGGTCACGTCGAGCCTGTTTGCGACCTTGAATCTGATTTCCGGCGGCAGAATGGAATTGGGCATTGGACGCGGAGACAGTTCGAGACGGGTGCTCGGCAAGAAGCCTGTAAGTTGGTCGCAGTTAGAAAATGCAGTAAAGATTTTCCGCGACCTCACCAGCAGCAAGGAAATTGAATATGAGGGCCAGCCGACGCGACTCACCTGGGCGAAGATTCCTCCGCGAGTGTGGATTGCTGGATATGGTCCGAAGGTGTTGAACATGGCGGGCCGGGTTGCCGATGGGATTATTTTGCAATTTGCTGACCCGGATTTAATTTCGTGGTGCCTCGGCTTCGTAAAAGATGGTGCGAGCGCTGCCGGTCGGGATCCAAATCAAATTGAGGTGATGGCAGCGGCTCCGGTTTGGGTTTCTGATGATCTGACTATTGCGCGTGAACGCGTGCGCTGGTTCCCGGCGTTGGTTTCCAACCACGTGGTGGATTTGATTCGGCAATATAAGCCTGAGGACTTGCCTGCGGCGCTTACCTCCTACGTGCAGGATCGCGGCGGCTATGACTATCTTCATCATTGCGTCGTCGAAAGTGATAACGCGAATTTCGTGTCTGACGAGGTGGTGGATCGCTTCTGCGTGGTTGGGCCGGTGAAGGCTCATCACGAGAGATTGCGGAAATTGGCGAGCGTCGGCGTCACGCAGTTTAACTTGTATCTGATGTGCGGAGATGAGGAAGAATCGCTGGAGATATATCGACGCGAGGTTTTACCGACCTTCCAGAAAACCGGAAAGCTCTAAACGCCAGGATCACGGGTCGCCAGGGGGGAGAGTCCCAGCGTGCGCTGAAATTTCATCATTGCATAATAGGTTCCAAAGGAAACGGCGAAGCCCACGAACCAGGAGTAGTCATAAAGAAAACGCACGGATGGTGCCTCCAGCCCGACCAGCGCTGTGCCCGCTCCGAGGGCAAGGGCAATCACCGCGCGCCAGTTGAATCCTTTTGAATACTCGTAGAGTCCGCCGCGAAGATAGAGATCATCCACTTGCAGAACACGCTTGCGGATCAGGAAATAATCGCAGATCATGATGCCCGCGACCGGTCCAAGAAAAGCGGCATAGCCACCGAGCCAGCCGAGGATGAACGTGTTGTAATCCGCCAGCAACTTCCACGGCATCATGGCAACGCCCATCAGGCAAGTGATGACGCCACCGGTGCGGAAACTGATTTTCCAGGGCCACAGATTGGAGAAGTCGTTCGCTGGCGAGACGACGTTGGCACCGATGTTGACGTTTAGCGTGGCCAGCAGAATTGCGATCAGCGAAATCACGACAGCCACGGGAGAATGAAAACGGCTGAGCAACTGAACGGGATCAGAGATAGCAGTTCCGTAAATCACAACTGTGGCTGAGGTCACGGCGATACCGATGAACGCATAAAGAGTCATCGTGGTCGGCAGCGCCACGGCTTGGCCGATGATTTGCTCGCGCTGGTTCCGGGCGAAGCGCGTGAAGTCGGGAATATTGAGCGAGACCGTGGCCCAGAAGCCCACGGTGCCATTCAGGGCTGGAATTAGAAACTTCAGGAAGTTGGGAAAGTTCTGGAACCGCGAAGGCGCGGCCAACATGGGACCGAAGCCACCCGCACGGTGATAGGCCCACGCCAGAAGCAGCAACCCGACCGCGAGGAGCACGGGGGCACTGATGCCTTGGAGAATACGGATGGATTCGATTCCCATCAGAATGACCGCCAGGTTCATCAGCCAGAAAAGAAAAAAACAAACAGCCGTGGCGTAAGGAAAATTCTTCCATCCTGGCGCGAGGGTCGCCAGCAGCGTGCTCATTGCCTCCCCGCCGATCCAAGTCTGAATGCCGAACCAGCCGCAGGCTACGAGGGCGCGGAGTACAGCGGCGACGTTGGCTCCGAGCACGCCAAACGATGCACGAGCCAACACAGGAAACGGGACTCCATACTTGGCGCCGGGATGTGAGTTCAGAAGCATGGGAACCAACACGATCACGTTGCCGAGAAAGATCGTCATCACCGCCTGTTTCCAGTTCATCCCACCCTGAATCAAACTGGCCGCCAACATGTAGGTGAGGATGTTGACAGACATAGAAATCCAGAGAGCCGCAAAGTTATACGTACCCCAGTGCCGGCGCTCGGCGCTGGCGGGCGCAAGATCGGGATTGTAGAGAGAGCTGGACTCAATGCGTGATCGAGGATGAGAGAGGTCGTGCGTGGTCATGAGTTTGAGTTTTAGAAATCCCGGAAGGAACGTTCGCAATCTGGCTACAAAATGATGCGAACCTGTCTCGCTTTCAGTCGGCCGCGGCCGCCTCTCCCGTCTGCGCGGTGATGGGGCCGTAACTTTCCGGGCGTCGATCACGGAAAAACTGCCAGACTTTACGGACCTCCGCGATCATGTCCAGATCGAGATCGGCCACTATGAGTTCATCTTTATCGCGGCTCGCTTGAGCGATAATTTTGCCGCGTGGATTGCAAAAGTAGCTTTTGCCGTAAAACTCTCCGATACTCCACGGCTTCTCGACGCCGACGCGATTGATCGCGCCCACAAAATAACCATTCGCCACGGCGTGCGCGGGCTGCTCGAGTTCCCACAAATACTCGGAGAGCCCAGCGACTGTGGCTGAAGGATTGAAAACGATCTCTGCACCGTTCAATCCCAGAATGCGAGCGCCCTCCGGAAAGTGGCGATCGTAACAAATGTAGACGCCGACGCGGGCATACTTTGTTTCAAACACGGGGTATCCAAGATCGCCAGGCGTGAAATAAAATTTTTCCCAGAAACCGGGATGGCAGTGCGGGATGTGATGCTTGCGGTATTTGCCGAGGTAGCGGCCGTCGGCGTCGATCACCGCGGCGGTGTTGAAATAAACGCCGGCCATGTGCTCCTCGTAAACGGGGGCCACGATCACCATGCGATGTTTGGAGGCCAGTTTCTGCATCATGCGAACGGTGGGACCGTCGGGCACTCGCTCCGTCAATTCGTACCAGCGAGCATTCTGCTCCGCGCAGAAGTAAGGACCGTAGAAAAGCTCCTGCAGGCAGAGGATCTGCGTTTTCTTTCGCGCCGCTTGCTCGATCAACTTCAGGTGCTTGTCGATCATCGCTTTTCTGATCTGAGCAAGAGGGCGTTCGGGGCTGAGCGCATTGCTGGCTTGAATCAAAGCACAGCGCACAGTTCTGGGCATAAAGCGGGACCTCCAAGGAACGAAACTATAGCAGAAAACTGCTGCAGCCTGGCCTTCTGCCGTACAATGCAAGAGCGATGTCAGAGGAACACAAACGACGTCATGGTGTTGTCGATCGCCCGAATGGCGGGGCGCCGGACAAACCCCTGCCTGACTCCGAGTCGCCCATCGCTACGCTCTCCGGGCATCCTTTGCTATCGAATCGCGGCATTCCTTTAAATCTCGATTGGGTAAAGCAGGTTCGCGTAAACACCAGTGCGGTGGAGCGACGGGCGCAAACGCATGTCGCGCGCCGAACGGTGAAGAAGGAATGGCAAGCTGCCTGGCTTCTGCGCGCGATTTCGTGCATGGACCTGACTACGCTTTCCGGAGACGACACGGACGACCGGGTACGCCGGCTGTGCGCCAAGGCGCGGCAACCGATTCAGCGTGAAATTCTGGAGCGTCTTCAGATCGAAGAGCTGAACATCAAAGTGGCAGCCGCCTGCGTATATCACCGCTTCGTTGAAACTGCGGTCCGAGCGCTCGAAGGCAGTGGCGTGCGAGTGGCCGCCGTTTCTACGGGATTCCCGGCAGGTTTGTCGCCCGTTCAGGAGCGAGTTGCTGAGATCCGGCGCTCCGTGGAAGCGGGAGCCAATGAGATCGACATCGTGATCACGCGAGCTCATGTGTTCGGGGGCAGGTGGCAAGAGCTCTACGATGAGGTGGCCGAATTCAAGCAGGCGTGCGGGCGCTGCCACATGAAAGCGATTTTGGGCACGGGCGACTTGCTCACGTTGCGTAACGTAGCACGTGCCAGCTTTGTGGCAATGATGGCAGGCGCTGACTTCATCAAAACTTCCACCGGGAAGGAATCGACAAACGCCACGCTTCCTGTTGGATTTGTGATGACGCGAGCGATCCGCGAATATGCTCAGGAGACAGGCATGGCAGTTGGTTTTAAACCGGCTGGGGGAATTCGAACGGCGAAGCAATCGACGGAGTGGTTGGCGCTGATGAAAGAGGAATTGGGAACTTCCTGGATGAGAGCAGAGCTTTTTCGCTTTGGTGCGAGCGGACTCTTAAACGACATTGAACGGCAGTTGGAACACTACGCCACGGGCCGGTATTCCGCGGATTACCGCCATCCGATTGCATAGTCAGAATGCGCGCGCAAAAGATTGAGGACGGAAGCGGAAATGAGCATAGCTGAGAAATTTCTCACCATGGAGTACGGCCCGGCGCCGGAGGATCCGAAAGATGCACTGGTGTGGCTCGACCGGCATCAACGCCGGTTCGGTCACTTCATTGGCGGTGAGTGGCGCCAACCAATCGAGGGCGGATTCTTCGACACGACCGATCCTTCCACCGGAGAGAGAATTGCGGCGGTCGCTGAGGGGTCCGCGGCGGATATTGAGGCCGCGGTGGAGGCGGCGCGAAAAGCATTTCCGAAGTGGCAGGCTCTTACGCCGCATGCGCGTGCGCGCTATTTGTACGCGATGGCCCGGGCCATTCAGAGACATTCGAGACGGCTCGCGGTGCTGGAGACGATCGATAACGGGAAACCGATTCGAGAGAGCCGCGACCTCGACATTCCGCTTGTCGCGCGCCATTTTTATCATCACGCAGGATGGGCGCAGTTGCTGGATTCCGAGTTCCCCGGCTATGAGGCGTGCGGGGTTGTCGGCCAGATCATTCCGTGGAATTTTCCGTTGCTGATGCTGGCGTGGAAAATTGCCCCAGCTATTGCTACAGGAAATACGGTAGTGCTGAAGCCCGCGGAATTCACTCCGCTCACCGCGCTTGCGTTCGCCGAGATTTGCCAGGAGATCGGGCTGCCGGCAGGAGTGGTCAACATTGTCACCGGCGATGGGTCTACCGGCGAGGCACTGGTGAAACATCCGGGCGTCGACAAAATTGCATTCACCGGGTCCACGGAGGTCGGGCGCGCGATTCGCAGTGCGACGGCGAAGAGCCACAAGCGGCTTTCGTTGGAGCTGGGCGGCAAGTCTCCGTTTGTAGTTTTCGAGGATGCCGACCTGGATAGCGCAGTGGAAGGCTTGGTGGATGGAATCTGGCTTAACCAGGGGCAGGTTTGCTGCGCAGGCTCGCGACTATTGATGGAGGAGAGCGTTGCAGAAACTCTGATGGAGAAGATCCGCGACCGCATGAGCACGCTTCGCATCGGTCCGCCTCTCGATAAGGCGATTGATATTGGGGCGATCGTTGCGCCGGTGCAACTGGAGCGCATTCGTCGACTGGTCGATCAGGGAATTGCGGAAGGCGCGTCGTGCTGGCAACCAACGACCGAGATGCCATCGCGCGGACTCTACTTTCCTCCAACTTTGTTGAGCAATGTGCATCCGGCGTCGGTGGTAGCACAGCAGGAGATTTTTGGTCCCGTACTCGCCGCGATGACGTTTCGCACTCCCGCCGAAGCTGTAGAGCTGGCGAACAACACGGTCTATGGTCTGGCGGCCTGCGTGTGGAGCGAGAGTATCAATGTGTCGCTGCAGGTAGCCGCACAGATCAAGGCCGGCGTGGTGTGGGTAAATTGCACGAACGTGTTCGACGCAGCGTGCGGATTCGGCGGCTATCGCGAAAGCGGCTATGGACGCGAAGGCGGCCGCGAAGGCTTGCTTGAGTATCTGGAACCATCGTGGTTTAAACGCGCACCTTCGCTTCCGGCTTCGGAGGGCAAACCCGAAAATTCGACAAACGGTCAAGCCGGGGATTCGGCGATCGATCGAACGGTGAAGCTCTACATCGGGGGCAAGCAAGCAAGGCCTGATTCCGGCTACAGTTTTGAGGTGCGTGGCCGGCATGGCGAATTGTTGGGCGAAGTGCCGCTGGGCAATCGAAAAGATATTCGGAATGCGGTTGAAGCCGCCCGCAAAGCGGCAGGTTGGGCCAAGACGACAGCTCACGCGCGCGCACAGGTGCTCTATTACATGGCAGAAAATCTGTCGTTGCGGCGGGAGGAAATCGCTCGCCGGTTAGCGACGGCAGTTGGCGAAGCCGAGGCTGGCAAAGAAGTCGCGGCCAGTATTGAACGCATCTTTTCGTACGCCGCGTGGGCCGACAAATTCGATGGAGCGGTGCACAACCCTCCATCGCGAAGCATCGCAATTGCGATGAATGAGCCGATCGGTGCGGTCGGAATTATTTGCCCGAATGATGCACCGCTGTTGGGGTTCCTTTCTCTCGTGTTGCCGGTGCTGGCGATGGGCAACACTGCAGTCGCGGTTCCGTCGGAAACATATCCGCTAATCATCGGGGATCTCTACCAGGTCTTCGACACAAGTGATTTGCCGGGCGGGGCTGTCAATATCGTCACGGGGTATCGTTCGCAACTGCTCAAGACGGTTGCGGAGCACGACGATGTCGATGCGATCTGGTGTTTTTCGGACGAATCGAGTGCGGCGGCAGCGAAATCGTATTCTGTGGGAAATCTGAAACAGGTCTTCACCAACGAAGGCCGCGTTATCGACTGGTTTGATGCAAAGCAAGGTGAAGGCCGATGGTTCCTGCAACATGCAACTCAGGTAAAAAACATCTGGGTTCCTTACGGTGAGTAATTCCGAGCGGCTAGCCGCGATTGTGCTTTCGTCGTCTTGTGTTGCTGAATCACGATGAACTGTAAGGGACGTGGCTGCGGATATTCTTCTATACCGGTTCGGAAATTTGACGACATAACTACCTCTACAACTGCGGAAAAGTCTTGACTTCGGAAGTACCTGCCATTTATAAGGCCGTTCTACGGTCTAAGACTTCCCAAAAGTTTTGCACCAAGTGGCGAAGGCCCTCTTTGTCATTTGGCGTGGGCCGCCGCGAGGTACTGTAATGCGGAACGAGAAGGCGCTGCTCGGTGTCGTTTTCCTTTTGCTTGTCTTTGGGTTGTGTCCCCTCATGTACGGGCAAGCGACTGGAAGTTTCTCCGGAACGGTTACCGACAAGGCGGGAGCCGTGATCTCGGGTGCGACGGTGGCCGTCACGTCGCAGGAAACGGGACTCTCGCGCGAGACGAAAACCGATGACTCGGGACATTACTTAGTTCCGTTACTGCCGGTGTCGAATTACACCATCCGAGTTCAATCGCAGGGATTCCAGACGACGGAGCAGAAGGATATTCGGCTGCAGGTCGACGAGCATCGAGAATTGGATTTCTCGCTTGCGCCGGCATCAGTGAGCACGTCGGTAGAGGTGAGCGGCACGGCAGTGGCTGTGGAGACCACGAATCCAACGCTGGGCCAGGTCATTACCTCCGAAGAAGTTGCCGACCTGCCGCTGAATGGTCGCAATTTTACTCAGCTGGCAACTTTAACGCCGGGCACGACTTCGTCGACCAGCCCAGTCAGCTTCTTCACGAGCGCTGCCAGCAGCGAAGCCGCTACTCGCGGATCTTTTTCGCTGTCTTCAGGCGGTTCGCGCGAACAGGAAACCGATTGGCTGCTCGATGGCAATGACAACAATCAATTGGACGAAGGCGGGATCGCAATTTTCTCCTCGATCGACGACATCCAAGAATTCAAGGTTCTGACCTACAACTATTCCGCCGAATACGGAGAACGCGCAGGTCCTACGGTATTGGTTACTACGAAGTCGGGATCCAATCATTTTCACGGTTCGCTGTTCGAGTTCTTCCGCAATACCGATCTGGATGCCCGCAGCTACTTTGCGACCTCGGTGGAGAAATTTAATCTGAACCAGTTTGGGGGTTCGCTGGGCGGTCCGATACAGAAAGATAAGACATTCTTCTTTCTCGACTATCAGGCCAAGATGCAGCGGAAAGGGGTACCATTCACGGGATTTGTTCCCAGCACCGCGATGACGACCCCCGATGCCAATGGTGACTACGACTTCACCAATGATCCGTCCGGCGTGCCGCGGCCTGGATTCGGTGCTGGCGCACCGACACTAAACGCAGACGGCTTCCCCAACATCAGTAATGCGTTCGCCGGTGCACCTTTTCAGTGCGTGGGTAACACTAATATAGCCGAGCCAGTGAATCCGGATGGAACCCAAACGCCCGGCACATCTTGCAATGTAATTCCTGCGGCCATGATCAATCCGATCGCCGCGAAGGTGGTTCAACTTTATCCTGCGCCCAATGCGGCCGCGGCGGGCTACAACTACGTCAATGCGCCTGTCAGAAAACTCAACGAAGGCACTTGGGACGTTCGCCTGGATCACAACTTCTCCAGTAAGGACTCGGCATTTGCGCGCTTCAGCTACGATCAGGCGACGAACTTCGTTCCCGGCGGCTCGCCCACATGGTCAGAACAAAACGCGTTTGGCAGCAACCAGCATATCGAAAACCACGGGCGCAATTTGGCGCTTTCGGAGACACACGTTTTCTCCGCAAACATGATTAACCAGATCAATGTTGGCTATAACCGGATTTTCAATCACATTCTTTCTTTTGGCACCGGAACCTGCGAAGCAGCGCTGCTCGGAATCCCTGGCGCGGATCTGGCCAGCCAGTGCGACAGCATCACCGGTTATCCCGCGAGTCTGAATCAGGCGCCCCAGGAGTGCGTGAGTTGTGGCCTGACTTCGTTCGATATGACCGCCTACTTTTCTGTTGGTGATCGCGGATATGCCCCTTACCAGGGAGGGACTAACGTCTATTCAGCTTCCGATACGCTGGACCTGATCCGCGGCAAGCACAACATCCGGTTCGGCGCCGTGTTTCGCGCCGAGGAGATGAATGTAAGAAACAACGCGTTTCAGGACGGCTTTATCGTGCAGAATGGCTCTGGAACCGGCGACGATATTGCGGGCACGCTCATCGGAGGGCTAGGCGCTTTCGCCGCGCACGACCAAACATTTCTTGGAGCCACCACGGGGCGGCGCTGGAAACTGATTCGCCCATTCGTCCAGGACGATTGGCGCGTAACCAGCAATTTAACCCTCAATTTGGGATTTGCCTGGGCTTTGGCCACGCCAGAAACCGAGGTACAGAATCGGCAGGCGAACTTCGACGTCCAAAACCTGCTGTGGTACGTCCCGAAAAACAGCCCCGCACTGAGTGGCTGTACGGTCTGCGTCCCTACCGACGGGCGGGTGGGCATTCAATTCGACAAAACCTCTTTGGAGCCACGCATTGGATTTTCGTGGAAACCTATGGGTAGTGACAAAACCGCAATTCGCGGGGGTTATGGAATTGTCCACGATTCCGCGTGGAATCAGGGCGGGCAGGGACTGTGGCAGAATCCGCCGTTCTATGCGGAAGTGGATCCCTGTACTTTTTGTTTGGCCTATGGCAGCGCCGTCGGTTCTCTATCTGGCGGTTTCCTTCTCGCGGCGGGCACGCCTTCAACAACACCGGTCGCCGGCGGTGCTGTATTTAGCTCGCCTGTGAACCCTCAATCGTACACGGGCACGATTCAATCCCAGAACCGCGACTTCAAGCAGGGGATCATTCAGCAATTCAATTTGAATATCGAGCGCCAGCTGCCGGGAAACGTGGTGCTCACGGTGGGCTATGGTGGCTCACGCAGCGCCCACATTCTGGTAAGTCAACTGAATGAGAACTTGTCGTCTCCCAGCGCATGCGGCGTAGTTCAGGGCTACAGCGTAGGCTGCGGCTTCCCGTCATTCCCTTACGCCGCAGCTTTTCAGAGTGTAGACACGAATAACAGTATTGGTGCCGCGCGATATGATTCGCTGCAGGTTAAGGCTGAGACCAAGAGCACGCGGCACGGGCTCTATGCCTTGTTCGGCTACACTTACTCGCGCAATTTCGATTCAGGACTGACCGATGGTCTGGGCACCAACCCGGGCGCGATGTATTACCCGCTCCCGGGATTCAACAAACTGGATTGGGGTTTGTCTCAACTGAACCTCAACGACAGTTTTACGGCCAGCGTTCTCTACGATTTGCCGTTTGGGAAGGGCAAGGCATACGGCAGCGGCTGGAGCGGAGCCACCAACACCATCCTCGGCAATTGGCACCTGAACGTGATTGAAAGAGCCACCTCCGGTTTCCCGCTGTTTGTGGTCGATAGCGGCGATGGGTCGGGAGTTTTCTTCTCTTATAACGGGAACACGTTTCAGCGTCCAAACCTGGTGGGCGATCCCAACAAGGCCGGGCCGGTAGCGGCGAATCCCACTTGCCCTGCTCCTTCGCAGATTCACACATTGCAGAACTGGTTTAATCCTTGCGCTTTCGCACAGGCACCGGCTGGTGAGCTCGGCACGGCACCGCGCGCGCCCGTCTATGGCCCTCGTTTTGTAAACACGGACTTCTCGGTGATCAAAGACTTCCCCTTGTTTTTCCGGGAGAGCATGAACGTGCAATTCCGGGCCGAGTTTTTCAATCTGTTCAACCACCCGCAGTTTTTCCTGAACGGCTACGGCGGCACCGGAGAGCAGGACATAAATACCCCCTCCAGTTTCGGAGTGATCAACCAAACAGTAAATAACGCGCGGCTAGTCCAGTTTGCCTTGAAGCTTAACTTCTGAGGACGGGCAGCGACTGCTTTCAAGATCAGGGCAGCGGGTTTCGATTTCCAGTCTGCCCTTAATTTTTTTATTGGGGAATCGACGGCCGCGGAGCTCTCCAGTTATTGCGTCTGCGAATCGAGTGGCTTGTCGCGGAGTTGGTAGACAAACTGCTGTACTTCGTGCCGCTGCCGGGCGACCTCCTGCGTTTTCTCAGCCGACATCTGCTCGTACAGTTGCAGCTCTGCGTGAGCTTTCGAAGGGTCTCCCATCTGACGGTAGATTTGCGCCAGACGGTAGTGAGCCTCTTCCAGGCGTGGAGTGGCGCCGAGAGCCTGTTGCAGGGCGGAGACGGCTTTCGGAATATCCTTTTGTTCCGAATAAACGATGCCTAACTCCAAGTATCCGAGGCCGAGATTGGGATCGAGATGGACGGCCCTTTCCAATAATGATTGGATCTGATCCAAATCATCGGCCGCGGGCGAATTACGCCGCTTCCACAAACTGACTGCGTAGTAGTAATTGGCCAGCGCATTTTGAGGTTCCAGCCGCGCGAAGCGAGCGAGTCGTTCCAGGATCGCGGGTGAATCGACAGTCTCGGCCGCTTGCATTTTTCCCATCAGGAGATAGGGATTGGGATCGTCTGGATTCAGGTCGGACGCTTCACAGAAGCGCTGCCCGGCGTGATCGAACGAACCGAGGGAGTACCAAGCCGCGCCCAGACCCGAAAGCATCCGCGCCGAACGCGGGAAGAGGCGATTGCCCTTTGTGAAAACTTCAATGGCCGGTTCCGCCGCACGATGGGTAAGGAGTTCGGCTCCCCAGTCGAAAAGATTGGTTTCGCTGGGGTCGAGTTCGGCCGCGGTCTGATATTCGCGAACCGCCTCAAGGGCATTGCCCAGTCTCTCGTCGAGATCGCCGAGCAGATGATGCAGTTGAGCTTTTTCCTGAGGAGATCTGGATTGATCGGCGAGCAGAGCTTGCGCGTCGCTGCGAGCGTGAACATAATCTGCGCTTTGGTCGTAAGCGAGCGCCAGCTCGTAGGCATTGTCAAAACTGCGGGGATTCAGCCGGGAAGCGAGTTCCAGGTATGGAAGAGCTTCGTGTGCCTTCGCATCCTCGACGAGAAACTTGCCGAGATGGTAAGTTGCATCGAAATCTTGAGGCTGGCGGGCAGCGGCCTCCCGCAGAGATTTCTCCGTCTCGGGGTTGGAGGAATTGCGGGCGGAGCTGGCGGCAGGCTGTTTGCCAAGAGATGCGGTTTCCACGGCCAGGGCTTCCCGGTTTCGCACAATCGTGTCAGAACCGTGCCCACCAAGACTGGTAGTATCCGTGACACCCGCCACAGTGAAGTGCGGCTCGTCAAAAAACTCAGGTTGCGGTTGCGAGGATTTCTTCGCCGCAGCTGGACCTGAAAAATTCAGTGTGAGATCTATCGATTTCGCTTCGTTCGGAGCGAGAACGATGGAGGTGGAAGTTGCGCGCTCGTAGCCGGGCATCTCTGCCTGCAGGACATAACTGCCTTGACGAAGAGCGGAGAACAAATATTTTCCTGCGGAATCCGTATGCGCAGTGTGAATCTGAGCGTCTTTGACGCGCAAGCATACGGTAGCACCGGCAACCGGATGCCCGGCCGAATCCCGTACGACGCCTTGGAGTGTCGCCGTCGCAGTGCGTTCCGGCGCCTCGGGCGTTTGTGCTTGCGTGGATTGTCCGAGAACGGGAGCAAAAGCCGCGGCCAGCGCCAGGATGCGGACTGTGTGGATATAGAAGCGAACCATAGGTAGCGCGTGTCGTCCAAAATTCTAGTCGCTCGATGCGCGATCCGCAATCGGTTGGGGACGGCTCTGCTGATTTCCAGTTTGTATCGCTTGCCGCGCCAGAAGATCGACATAGGCTTCTGCGATCAAATCCTCCTGGCCGATTCCGAACTCTAACAGCAAAGACGTTGCGATGCGCTGTCCCTCAGCCTCACTTTGCCCCGGCCGAAGCACCACTTCGAGTTCCAAGAACTCCCCGAGCCCGTGCACTTCGTCGAGGTGAACGCGTGTTTGGCCGACAAGATACAGGGTTCGCGTCTTCTTAACCACACCGTTTCTGCCCAGCGTAGCCGTCAGGATGTCGAGCAGAATTTGAGGGTCGGACGTACGGGCGATCAGATAATGAGAGCCGCGCAAGTCGGCGACATCGGCTCTTTCGTATCGAATAAGCTCTCCGCGGTCCGGCGCGAAAATGCGGAGTTTCAGTCGAGCCCCCGCGCAGCGAAAGAAGAAATCCTCCTGAAGAATCCTCTCAGGGCCAACATCACTTAAACGGGCAGCGGCGGCTCCAACGGCACGCCGATTCTTTAGAACTGCTTTTATCTCAATATTCGTTGCCATGCTGGACCCGACAATATAGCGCACAAGCCATCGTTGGCATCAACGGACTTGCAGCATTTGCAATCTCTACGGTAACTTCATAACGCCGTCGCGTGGGAGTTAATTTGTTACCTTCGAAATGCAAAGGGGCCATGGATGCGGTCTTACGGGATGCGGTATCTGCTCACTGCGGTACTGCTGCTGTCGTGCACGTGCTGGGGACAGGAAAAGCGAAAGATTATTATTGACCAGGATGCAGCGGGTCCTGCAGGAACGGATCAACAGTCGATACTGCTCTTGATCCAATCGCCGCAAACTGAAGTGCTGGGCATCACAGTGGTGACGGGTGACCAGTGGCTCAAAGAAGAAGTGGCACACACGTTACGGATGCTGGAACTCATTGGGCGAACGAACATTCCCGTGGTGCCGGGAGCGGAGCTCCCGCTGGTGAGGAGAAAACAGGAAACGGAGTTGGCGGAGCAGCAATATGGCAGCGTCGCGTGGCTGGGAGCCTGGACTCCAAGGTTCTATCATGCGCCGGATGAGTTGGGGGAGATGCCGGAAGGCAAACCCACACTCGAACCGTCCAATGAAGACGCCGCGCACTTTCTCATCCGGATGGTGCATAAGTTTCCGAACCAGATCACCATCTACGAAGGCGGTCCCATGACCAACCTCGCGCTCGCAATTTCCATCGATCCCACGTTCGCGAGCCTGGCGAAGGAGCTGGTGTTTATGGGGGCGAGCCTGAATCCGCGAACGGATGATCCGGAATTTGCAAATTCTCCGACTCATGAATTTAATCTCTGGTTCGATCCGGAAGCGGCTCACATCGTGCTCCTGGCGCCGTGGAAGAAGATTGTTTGCACTCCGGTGGATATTTCGGTGAAGACGAGACTTACCGCCGATTTGATGAACCGTGTCAAGTCGGGCAAGTCTCCGGCGGCAAACTATATCGGCAAGTACGGGCGCTTGTGGGGTAACTACAATTATTTGTGGGATGAACTGACGGCGATGGCGTGGCTCGATCCGACGCTGATTACCAGGAAGGAAACTGTTTTCATGGATGTGGACCTGGATCACGGCGCCGACTACGGCAATACACTTAACTGGACTGAAAATAACAAACCCAAAGTCGAATTGCAGCGGGTTGAGGTACAGGTCGATCTGGACCTAGACAGGTTCTACAAGATGTTTGTGGATCTGCTGATCGCACCTACGCCGAAGAATTAGGAGCGGATTCTATCTAAATTTATTGAGGGAGTTGCGCCAGCATGCTTTGCGCCTGGGCATGGTCCGGATGTTGCTTCAAGAGTTCGAGCAGAATGGTCCGAGCTTTCTCCGGCGCGCCTTCGATAACATAAACTCTGGCCAGATTCAAATACGACTGATCGAATTCGGGCGCTACGCGGATGCAGGTTTCGAAACTCGCGACCGCCTCATCTCGCCGCTGAGTTCGCAAGTAGAGTATTCCGAGATTGTTCAGCGCTTCCGGGTAAGTGGGACGAGACTTCAGTGCCCTCTGCAGATAGTCGTAGGCGCGCTCGGGATCGTCAGCCTGCGCAAAGACCATACCCAAACCGTAATTCGCTTCGGAATCGTCCGGACTGACTACAAGCGAGCGCTGAAAAGTTTCGCGAGCTTTCTCCCATTGTTTTTGCAAACGATAAGCATTGCCCAGATTGTTGAGTGCAATCAGATGATCGGGACTTGAACGCAAGGCCTCCTGAAAACATCGGACTGCCTCGTCCGTGCGGCCTTCCCGGGTATCGAGCAGACCGAGGTTGTTCCAGGCGTTGGCCAGAGTATCGGGGTAAGTTGGGTGAAGCTTCACGGCCCGTTCGAAGCTCTGCCGCGCTTCGACGAGCTTCTGCTGGTTCAATTGAGCGCTTCCCAGACCGTAGTAAGCCTCGGCACTCGATGGATTGTCTCGCAGAGCAAGCAGGAAAGATGCAGCGGCCTGATCGAAATAGCCACGCTGGAAAAAGACGGACCCAGAGGAGAGATAATTGCGACCGAACTCAAACGTTGCGGTTGCGCCGGGAAAAGGCAAAGCCTGAGATAACCGATCCGTGTCGGTTTGAGGAATGTTCCGCGAGTCCTGCTCGATTTTCTCCGAGTTCACCAGACCCTGATAAACCTTGACGATATCGCCACGGGAATCGATGAGGAACGATGTAGGCAATCCCAAGTCGCGGTGACGGTCAAACAAGTAACGATAGAGAATGTTATAGATTCCGGCGACGTCATCGGATCCGCGAAGGATTGGCAACGAGAGCCGATGCTCGCGAGCCAGCGCTTTGAGTTTTTCTGTTTCCATTGAATCGTCAACATTCACGGTAAGCAGCTGGAGATTGCGAACAGCCCACCGCTCGCGAACCGAGTTGAGCAGTTTCAGATTATCCAGACACTTTGCGGATTGCACAACCCAGAAATTGAGCAGCAGCGGTTTTCCGCGAAGGGCGGCCAGAGTACACGCTTGTCCAGCCAGGTCAGGCAGAGAAAAATCGGGTGCGGCCACAGGCGTGAGCAGCCAGGTCTCGAGTGTATCAGGAATAGTTTCGGCTTTGCGGGGCAGATTTATCGGGAGCTGATCGAGTGGAGAAGCTTTCGCCTTGAACGGTTCCAGCCGGAACTTTTCGGAAGATTCTTCAATCCAGACTCTGTGATTTGGGGGAAGATCATGAAACTCCTGAACCAAGCCGCTGGGCCAACGGACCGACACCCGCAACGGGCTTTTCGCCGCGCCCAGGCCGAAGAATACTTCCTTGCTGTGCTGGGAGAGAAATCCAGATCCGGCTTGCAGCAGACGAGTCTGCCGACCCGATTCAGTTTCGACTCTAATCTCCGCGCCGATCGCGTCCCTATTGCTTTTCGTGCCACGAAGTCGAAAGGAGATCGACGCAGGTAAGTTCTCCGCCACGTTTTTCAGCAGGCGCAATTGCGGGCCGTTGCGATTCTTGAGGAAGACTTCCTGACGGCCGTCCTGATCAAAATCGGCGAGGGCAAAAGAGCGGCCATCCTCCATAAAATCCAGTCCAACTGCGCCAGAGACGTCGGAGAATGTTCCATCCCGGTTGTTCGCATAGCAGACGTTTCTTTCGAAACCGCTCCAGGTGCCGTCTGCCCGAATGAGTTCATTGATGGCGCTCCATCCCTGTTCGTAGTCATGCGAGGGCTTGGCATCATCGGGAGACTTAGCCACGACCTGCCGCCAAAAAAAACTGTTCAAATCCTGCTGTGAGCCACCGGAAACCATGCCGTTCGCGATATAGAGATCGGGAAAGCCATCATGATCGAAATCAAAAGCGTCGCTCGACCAGGCCCAGCGACCCATTCCAACGCCAGCCGACATGGTTGTATCGTCGAAGGTACCGCCGTTGCGAGACTTGCTGTTTCTAAAAAGCGAATTGCCCATCGCATGCTTTTGGTAGAGAGCGCGGATATCTTCGGGAGCATCTGTCTTGAAATTTTCCTGCGTGGAAACGCGCTCTCCGGCAGCGGTCCACATATTGCCGACGTAAACATCCTCGGCACCATCCTGGTCGTAATCGAGCCAAGAGACGCTCATGCCCGCGCCGATGTCTTCGACGCCAGACGCAGGAGCAACGTCGGAAAAGGTTCCATCGCCGTTATTACGGTAAAGATTCTTGCGGCCGAAATCATTGACCACGTAAAGGTCGGGCCAACCGTCGTGGTTGTAGTCGCTCCAGGCGCAGCAAAAACTGTAGCGGGTGTTGTTCTGATTCAGGCCGGTATGTGCGGTCACGTCGCGAAAGGTTCCATCGTGGTTGTTGCGCATCATGAAGTTAGGAGGGCCGTTCTCGGCATCGTGATAAGGGACGGGATACTTGTATTGATCGGTACCCTGGTAATAGGTGTACAAGCAGAAATAAATATCTAACCATCCGTCGCCATCGTAGTCGGCGAGGGCTGCACCGGTGAAGGTTCCCTGAGGAGCATTGGCGAACTGAAATGCATCAGGCTGGTGACGAAATTTGCCGCCGCCTTCATTCATGAACAGGAGCGGCCCGTTCGCGCGCACGATCACGACATCCTGACGGCCATCATTATCGAAGTCGGCGAAGAGCGCGCATGCGGTGTTCTCCAGGATTCCCAGGCCAGAGGATTCCGTAATGTCTTCGAACGCGCCATCTCCGCGATTTCGATAGAGGCGATTGGGAAGACCGGCGGGTTGGCAAACGTAGAGATCGTCGAAGCCATCATTGTCGATGTCGGCAATTGAGACTCCATTGTGGCCGTAGATATCGATACCGCAGGCGCCGTCGAGTACGGTTCGCCAGTAATCAGCGCCGTGAAGCATTTGAGCGGAATAGCTGGGATTGTGGCCGAGTGCCGAAGCGGTGATGTCGAGAAATACGGGCGAGTGCGAGCGGCTTCGGGTCTCATCGAGCGCCTGCCATTTACGAAGCCGGAATTGCGGCGAAGCGGAGAGAGGCGCAGCGGCCTCCCATTCGAGATCCCAATATCCTACGCGCTGTTCGCGATAGTAACCGTTTCCAGTTCCCACCAGTTGGTAACGCACGCGAGTACGCACCACTGGAAGTTGAGCGGCGGAGTTCGAACTCGCTTCGATCCTCGTTGTCTGGAATTCCGCGCAGAGGATTTTCGAAAAAACGCTCATCCAAGAGCGCCATTCTTTAAGAAAGGAATCTCGCCCGAGAATCGTTTGCAGCGTGAATTTATTTTGGTGAACTTCCAGCGTCGCATCAGAACGGAGGAGTTGCGAGTTTACCGGCTGCAGAGAGGATGCGGAAAAATCCGTCACAAGACTTCTCTCAATGGCTTGAATTTCCTGCGGAGAGCGAAGCAGACCCGAACTCCATTCGGCAAGGATCGCCGCAATCCGGTCGTCGTATTTTTCCGTGACAAAATCGTCCAGGTCGGCGTTTGTCTTAAGCAGCGTGGCGTCCAGGGGTCTCTGGCCGGGATAGCGCGGATGCAAACGGAAATCGGCATCTGAGAAAGGCGAAGGGGTAGAAGCGAAAGAGTGGGCGGATGAGAAAGCAAAATCGCGCAGACTAGCCGGAATCATTGCCGCGGAAGCTCCCTGGCAACAGCGGACAAGAAACTTGCGGCGGCTCGGGCTTGTTAACTGAAGATCGACTAACTGACGGGTCTTCCCTGCCCAACTCAGAGCAATGCCCCCTGATTACAATTTTCAGCGCGAGCCAGCGCTGAACTTATAGACCGTGACGCTGTGAAATTTCTGCCCGGGCTTCAACTCCGTCGTGGGGAAGTTCGCATGGTTCGGCGAGTCCGGATAATGCTCGGTTTCCAGGCAAAACGCGAATCGCGGTTTGTAGACGCGGCCGTCTTTTCCGGTAATCGACCCATCGAGATGGTTCCCTGTATAAAACTGAACGGCAGGCTGTGTGGTCGACACTTTGAGAATGCGGCCTGTGGTCGGTTCGTATACTTCGGCAGCCTCGAACAACTGGTCTTCCGGATGATCCAGCACGAAGTTTTCGTCGTAGCCCATACCGAAGCGCAACTGTTCATCGTTGGAATCGATACGCTCGCCAATGGCGTGGGGAGTGCGGAAATCGAAGGGCGTGCCTTCCACGGACTTCAGTTCTCCGGTAGGAATGAGAGTCGCATCGACGGGAGTGATCTTGGATGCATTGATCTTTACCACATGGTCTAAAACATCACGCTTGGCCTGGCCTGCCAGGTTGAAATAAGAATGGTTGGTCAGGTTAAGGACCGTGTCTTTATCGGTGGTCGCGGAATACTCGATCCGCAGATCATTTCCATCAAGCGTGTAACGCACAGTGGTCGTGAGAGTGCCGGGAAAACCCTGATCGCCGTCCTTGCTCACGTAGGTGAGTTCGATTCCGTTCTTAATTTCGTGCGCCTTCCAGACTACCTTGTCGAACCCAATGATTCCCCCGTGCAGCGTGTTCTCGCCATCATTCTTGGGGAGGGTATACGTCTTGCCGTCGAGTGGGAAGCTGCCATGCGCAATCCGGTTGGCATAACGGCCGATGATCGCACCGAAGTAGGCAGTCTTGGCGATGTATTTGTCGAGTGAGTCGTAGCCGAGCACGACGTCGTCGAGTTTTCCGTTTCGATCGGGGGTGCGCAGCGAAACAATGATCCCGCCATAGTTCGTGATGCGCGCCTCGAGCTTGTCGTCGGCCAGCGTATAAATGTCGACGGCCGTGCCGTCTGCGGTATGTCCGAATGGCTGCTTCGTGATAGTCGTCTTTGCCTGCATGATTGTCGTAAGAATAATCAGACTAGCAAAAATTGCGGTCCAGCACTTGTTCGAGCGCATAATTCTTTGCATTCTCCGTGTCCGCGTTTGGTTCGAAACCGTTGGCCGGCTCCCAGCCTATCAGGCCGAGCCCAGAGGGAACAAGAAAACGGCTGCGGCGGCAAACGCGGGGGTGCTTTGGCTCAGCCTGAAACGATTATGCGCCCTGCTGCGCAGACTACCGCAGGTGATAAAGCGATCCTAAGATTGCCCCAAAGGCCGCATGCGCGAGGAAAACGGAGACGGGAGTTTGTACTCCATAGTTCAGCGCCATGAAGCCAGGCGGTTCGAGTTGCCGGTTTGCGTTGATGCCGTGCTGTTCACTGGCCATTCGCGGATGCAGCCCCGGCATCAACGACATCCCTACCGTCAAAATCGTAAGCGCGTGTGCCAGACCGAGGAGCGCTCCGAACCACCAATTGGCCATGTGGCGCGCCTCGAACACGAGCACGTACAAAATGGAAAAAAGCCACCCGTTGACCAAGTGAATGAGAAAACCGTAGACTTTCGCCCGTTCCCGCTGCGGAGTCACGAACGTTCCAATCAGATAGGGCAGATTCATCCGCGTGAAGCCAAAACCCTGACTGGCCGACAGGAAGGTCGACAGGGCCAATGTGGCGAGGAACCCCGATAGCAGCCAGCTTGTCCAGTTCACGACTTCACCTCTGAAGAAATGTGTTTGGTTGCTGTGGGGGGACGGTGTGCCAGTTGCTGTTCCCCCTTTTGTCGCTGGTTGATGGATAGCGCGGCACCGATTAAACCCACGTGGGTGAAGGCCTGAGGAAAGTTCCCAAGCGCCAAACCGGTATTGGCATCGATTTCTTCGCCGTACAAACCTAAATCATTTCTGTATTTCATCAATTGTCCGAACAATTGGCGAGCTTCTTCCAGCGAACCTCCACCCATGGCGAGATACTCCACTTCCCAGAAACTGCAGATAGCAAACGTCCCTTCGGGCTTTGCTCTCTGGTAGCGGAACAGAAGCCCGTCTGGGGTGCTGAGATATTGACGGATGGCGCGGTAGGTTCCGCGCATTCTTGCGGACCCGGCCTTTTCGAAGCCATACCAGGAGAGCAGAAGAAGACTGGAATCGAGCTGATCGCTATCCAGTACACTCACATAGCTTTGCATTTGTTCATTCCATGCGCGGTCTTCGATCTGGCGGCGGATCGAATTGCTGATTCGCTTGTAATTCTCGATCGGCGCTTCGGGCAGCAGGCCGCACTCACAAAGACGGACCAGGCGATCCATCGCCGTCCAGCATAAGAGTCGCGAGTGGGTATGGTTCTCGCGTCCACACCTTGGCTCCCAGATGCCTTCATCGGGCTGGTCCCAATTCCTGGCCACATAATTGCCGAATCCGATCAAGGCGCCTTGCATTTCGCGGTCGAGATGTCCGTCATGGAATGCGAACTGTGCCGCCGCGTCGATGACTTCCCCATACACGTCGAGTTGAAGTTGGTCTCTGGCGGCGTTTCCAATACGCACCGGCCGGGAGCCGCAATATCCGGTCAAATATTCCAATTCGCGTTCTACGGGGGCTTTATCGCCATAAAGCGAATACAAAATTCTCAGCCGGGGCTGCGTCAACCGGGTGGCGTGCAACAGCCAGTCGAGGAAGTCTTCCGCTTCATCCCAATAATCGAGTTCCAGCAAGGCACGGATGGTGAAAGAAGCGTCGCGCAACCAGCAGTAGCGATAATCCCAATTCAAATCACCCCTTAGAAGTTCTGGGAGAGAGGTAGTTGCCGCAGCGATGATGGCTCCAGAGGGAGCGTAACTGAGCAGCTTAAGAACCAGCGCGCTGCGTTTCACCGTGTCTCGATATTCGCCATCGTAAGCGGCATGGCGGCCCCATTTCTGCCAGGCTTTCGTCGAGTAATCGATCCGCTCGTCCAGGGAAGAATCAAGCGGCGGGAGGACCGCGGGAGCCTGTTCCGAATAACTGAAGGAGAACCTCAGGCACTCCCCTTTGCGGATGGATCCGCGAGCACGAGCCACTCCGTCGCTAATGGTTAGAGGCACGCTACTGCGCAGCCAGTAGACGCCTCCGCCCACGGCAAATCTCACCCCAAGTTTTCCTAACTTACGAAGCTGAACTTTTTTCTTTCCGTAATCGGCCTTAGGCAAGAATTCAATCTCGAACTCTAATTCACCGGCGACACAGGTGAGCTTGCGGAGAATCTCGTGATCGGGTAGCAGGATGTTTTGGCGAGAGGATCGGGATGAGCTTGGCATCAAGTCCGTGAGAACGGCGGTGCCTGAGCGATTGGTGAAACGAGTTTCGAGCACATTCGAATCTTGCACGTATTGCCGTTCGATTGTGGCGGCTTTGACGGGAGAGATGCGCCAATAGCCGCCACGCTGCCGGTCCAGTAGAGCTGCGAAGATAGAAGGCTTGTCGAACCTTGGCCAACAGAGCCAGTCGATGGAACCTTGCCGCGACACCAAGGCCGCGGAGCGGCAGTCACCGATGATGCCGTAATCGTCGATCGGCGGCCAGCCGGATCCAACGCTTGCAGTCGTCCTGGGTTCATCCATGTCTCCGAGGGGCCATGGAACATGAGTGCGATCTGACACCTCTAATGGATGCATTCTCCGGCAATATGTTGCTATGGCAGTTCAAACTGAGGAAATGGTGCCCTAGGTTTGGCTCACATTCCGAGCAGGTTGGGAAAGAGTTTGGTATAGCCATGCTCTTGCGCCCAAAGATTAAGCGGTACGGAGGCAAGCTCGTCAACAATAGGCTCGGCGAGGCCGTTCCTGGTGAGGTCGATGGATTTCATGTAGGTCTGGCAGCTGTCGCAGCATTCGACGCGAATGTACGGAAAGGTTTCGGCAGTGTAAACCGGAAGCTTGGCGTGGTCTTCCTGACCGCAGCCGGGACATACGATGCGGCGAAACTCCCATTCGGCGAGACAGAAGCCACAGAGCAAGTTTCGTCGGGCGCCATCGCCCAGTGGGCGGAGGACGCCTAGCGCGGGCCTGCGATTGCAGAAGGGACACAAGGAATAGGTGTAGCCCTCAAGTTGCAGGAGAGAGTGCAAGCGGGCAAACTGGGCATAGGGCTGCAAGAAAGCAGAAGCCAGAAATTGTTCAGGATTCGCGGGCGGCTCGGCTGCGGCAGCCCAACACGAGTTCAGCAAATGGGACCAGGAGCTGGCCGATGCGATGCGAAGATTCTGAGCAACTTCGGCGAGGCGAGCGGGGCCGTTGCTTTCGACCGCGGTGAGGAAATCCGGGAAGGCCGCGATGAGTTGCGGGGCTTCCAGAGGAGCGGATAAAGAAACTGGAGTCTTGCGGGGTTCGCGTTCGATGTGCTGGTAGAGCTTTTCCTGGAAACGCGCGATATGGATATAGAAGCTGAGAATTTCCGTAGCGAAGGGATGCTGAGAGGCTAGGCGTTCGGCCCGGCGAATTTGTTGCTGCCAGGGAGTTAGAGGCACCGGGCGATTATGGGGCTTCGACTCGCATCAGGCAACCCCGTGCATCATCGGCTTGGAATGGAAATAAGTCTTCCGCCGGATTGACGAGGAGGCACGGCTAGGATTATATTTTTGGGAATTTGGGGTGCAGTCCGCTCGGCGTAAAGTCAGGTCGTCGGAGGATGCGCAATGGAACTTTCCCGCAGAACTTTCCTCAGAGGCGCGCTCGTTGGCGGAGCGGGTTTCTCTCTCCTGGGATTCGATCTGGCTCCGGCCGTGGCGCAGCTTAAAGAATTGAAGATGGCTCGCGCAACCGAGACGCGATCCACTTGCCCGTATTGTTCGGTGAGCTGCGGGGTGCTGATCTACACGATCGGCGACAAGGCCAAAAACGTCACGCCGCAGGTGATCCATGTGGAAGGTGATCCGGACCATCCCATCAATCGCGGGACGCTGTGCCCCAAGGGAGCATCGCTGGAGCAGGACATTCTGAATCCAAGACGGCTGCTCAAGCCACAGGTGCGCCGGCCCGGCTCCGACCATTGGGAAGATATTCCGTGGACGCAGGCCATCGACGAGATCGGGCACTGGATGAAGAAGACCCGCGATGACACCTTCATTGAGAAAGACGCGCAAGGCCGGACGGTGAACCGCTGCGAAGGCATGGCCTGGATCGGCGGCTGCACCGACACCAACGAGTTCAATTATCTCGTGGTGAAGACGATGCGCGGCCTGGGGCTCACCTACGTAGAAAATCAGGCCAGGGTTTGACACGGCCCCACGGTCTCAAGTTTGGGACCAACATTTGGACGCGGGGCCATGACGAATGGCTGGATCGACATCAAGAACACAGACATGATGTTGATCATGGGTGGGAACCCCGCCGAGAACCACCCCTGCGGCTTCAAATGGGCGATTGAAGCAAAGCGAACGCGCAACGCGAAGATGATCGTGGTGGATCCGCGCTATACGCGCACCGCTGCTACTTCAGATTTATTCTGCCAGATTCGCGCCGGATCGGATATCGCGTTCCTGGGCGGAGTGCTCCGTTACGCGATCGAAAACAACCGCATCGCGCATGAATATCTGATCAACTACACCAATGCCGCCTTCGTCGTGAAGGAGGGTTTCCAGCTTCCCGACGATGGACTGTACTCCGGCTTCGATGCCGCGACCCAGGTCTACGACAAGGCCACCTGGAATTATGAGGAAGGTGGAGACCTGAGCGGCGCTGCTGCAACGGCCGCGCCGGTGAGCGGACATTCGAGTGGCACTGCTACTGCAGCGCACGCTCAGCAAGCTGGCGATACGTTTGGTTCGGGTCAGTCCGGCCAAGGAAAAACGGGACAAGGCTATCAGGGCGCGAGCGCGTCCGGAGCAAAAGCTTCGGAGCCCACCAAGCCGGCACCTATGCTGCCTCCCAAGGCGGCTTATGACCTTACGTTGCAGCATCCGCGATGCGTATTTCAGTTGTTGAAGCAGCAATATTCGCGCTACACACCGGAGATGGTCGAGCGCATCACAGGCATTCCGAAAGACCAGTTTCTCAAGGCCGCCGATTTGTACACGTCGATCCGCAAAAATGGCGACATGAAAAAAGTCGCGACCATCATGTACGCGGTGGGATGGACACAACATAGCTTTGGCACACAGATCATTCGCACCGCGGCAATTCTGCAGTTGCTGCTGGGCAACGTAGGCCGCGCTGGTGGCGGGGTGAACGCGCTTCGCGGCCATTCCAACATTCAGGGCGCAACCGATATGGGCGGCGTATTCGATATTTGGCCCGGTTACCTGAAGGTGCCGAATCCCACCGATACGGACCTGGCCTCTTACCTGAAGCGAACCACGCCAACTCCGTCCAAGCCACAGCCGTGGGATTCATTCAACTACTGGTCGAACATGCCCAAATTTACCGTGTCTTATCTGAAGGCGATGTTTGGGGATGCGGCCACGAAAGAAAATGACTTCGCTTTTAGTTACATGCCGAAGGTGGATCGCAATTATTCCTGGACGCAGATCTGGGACAACATGTATCGCGGCTCGGTGAAAGGATTGCTTGCCTTCGGTATGAACGGAGTGGCTATTGGTCCGGATTCACAGAAAAATATTGACGCGCTGAAAAAAGCCGACTGGCTGGTGGTGGGTGAGATCTATCCCGATGAGACGAGCGAATTCTGGCGGTCGCCTGGAGTCACGCCGGAGGAAATGAAGACCATCAACACGACGGTCTATCGCCTGCCTTGCGCCGGCTTCGCGGAAAAAGATGGATCGATGACCAATTCGGCGCGCTGGCTGCAGTGGAAGAACGCGGCCGTGCCTCCTCCGGGCGAGGCTCGTCTGGATCAGGACATTGTGGCGCAACTTTTTCTGAAGGTGCGCGAACTTTATCAGAGTGAGGGGGGCAAATTCCCCGACCCGATTCTGAAGCTGACGTGGGGCTACACGAATCCGCTGCATCCCGCGCTCGGCGATTTGGCGAAGGAACTCAACGGAAAGGCGCTCGCGGATCTTACCGATCCAAAGACGCAGGTCACCATCAAGCGCGGCCAGCAATTGCCGGGATTCGCCTGGTTGAAAGACGATGGCACGACTGCCTGCGGCAACTGGATCTATTCCGGATGCTGGACTGAAGCGGGGAACCAGCTCTCGCGACGTGGAACTGATGATCCGTCGGGCCAGGGCATTTATCAAAACTGGGCGTGGTCCTGGCCGGCGAATCGTCGCGTGTTGTACAACCGCGCGTCGTGCGATCCGTCGGGAAAGCCGTATGACCCCACGCGGAGACAGGTCTGGTGGAACGAAGCGACGCAACTGTGGGTGGGGAACGATGTACCCGACTTCAAAGCTGATTCCCATCCCAAAGACCACATGGGTCCATTCATCATGAATCCGGAAGGCATTGGCCGGATCTTCGGCCCGCTTGCCGCTTTCGCCGATGGACCGTTCCCCGAGCACTATGAGCCGATCGAGAGTCCCGTGCAAAATGCGCTGCACCCGAATCAGTCGAATAACCCAGTTGTTAAGAAGATGAAAACACCGGCCGATAAGTACGCGACTCCGGGCGACGGATTTAATATAGTTTGCACTACTTACCGGCTCACCGAGCATTACCACTATTGGACCAAGAACAACCAGATGAACGTGCAACTCGTTCCCGAACCGTTCATCGAGATTCCGGTGGAGTTAGCCGCCGAGCTTGGCATCAAGGGCAATGACAAAGTGAAAGTTACGAGCGCGCGAAGTTTTTATATCGCCAAGGCGTTCGTGACCAAACGTATTCGGCCGATGAATATCGATGGAAAAAAGGTTTACCAGATCGGCATTCCGATCCATCAGGGTTACCGCGGCATTCAAGAAGATGCGGGGCGGGACGCAAGAACTATTCTTAACCGTTTGACTCCAACTGTGGTGGATCCAAACGCATACACGCCCGAGTTCAAAGGGTTTCTGGTGAAGCTGGAAAAGGTGTGAGGGGATTGAGGATCGGGCGATCGGGTCATGGGCGATTTGAAAATGGAAAATCCGCTGATGTGCCACAGGATAAAAAGTTTTAAATGGCCCGGTCACCCGATCACTCGATGAGTCGGTAATTTTTATGAGCCAGGCGACACTATCCATCAAAAGAATTTCCGGACACGCTGGCGCTGCTCCCGGCGACAACGTGGAGCGCGACTATCAGGTCTGCAAGCTGATCGACACCACGACCTGCATCGGCTGCAAAGCCTGCGAAGTGGCTTGCGTGGAATGGAATGGCTATACCTTCACCGAAACGGTATTCGACAACAGCTACCAGACGATGCCGTCGACCACGTGGAACTACTGGAACCTGATCAAGTTCAACGAGCATGAACGGGAAGATGGCAGCATCACGCTATTGATGCGCAAAGATCAGTGCATGCACTGTGCCGATCCGGGGTGCCTGACGGCGTGTCCCGCGGATGGCGCGATCGTGCAATACACCAACGGGATCGTTGACTTTCAGCAGCAGAACTGTATTGGTTGCGGCTACTGTGTGAGCGGATGTCCGTTCGATATTCCCAAGTTCAATCCCACCACTAAGAAGATGTTCAAATGCACACTGTGCGTGGACCGTGTGAGCGAAGGGTTGGAACCGGCATGCATCAAGTCGTGCCCTACCGGCTGTCTGCACTTTGGAACTAAAGATGACATGAAAGATCTAGCGGAGACTCGCGCCCGGCAGCTGCGCGAAAATTATGGGATCGAGAAAGCGGGCGTTTATGATCCGGCGGGCGTGGGTGGAACGGGTGTCATCTATGTGCTGCATGATGTGACCAATCCCGAGGCGTATGGCGGTTTGCCAAAAGATCCGCACGTGCCCTGGGTTGTCCGCTTCTGGAAGGGGCCGGCGAAGTGGATTGGAAATCTGGCCATGCTGGGCGGAATTATCGGGGTCACACTCCATTACTTCCGCTATGGACCGAAGGAAGTACATCCGGTGAAGGATGGGAACGGAGGACACCCGTGAGTTCACACGCCATCTCCTCACCACGAACCACAGGCGAGCCCGGCGAACGCATCCTGCGCTACACGCTGGCGGAACGCGTAAACCACTGGTTCGGCGCCTTGACCTACATTTATTGCCTGGTAACCGGCTTGGCTTTCTGGTCGCCCTACATGTTCTGGCTGGCGGTGCTGGTAGGCGGCGGCCCGGTGGCTCGCTTCTGGCATCCCTGGCTGGGCTTAGCGTTCACGGTTTCCGTGTTTTTGATGTACAAGATGTGGCATCGCGACATGGCCACAACTGACGCGGACCGGCGCTGGAACAAAGCAATCAAGCACTACATCGAGAATGACGACCAAAATCTTCCACCCGAGGGCCGCTTCAACTACGGCCAGAAAATATTCTTCTGGCTGATGTTCTACGGAATCATTCTGCTGCTGATCTCTGGGGTTGGGCTCTGGTTTGTCGAGTCCATCCCGTGGAGTTTGCGCTGGCTCCGTTACCTCTCGGTAACAGTACACGTGGTTGCGGCGATGGCGACGATCGGCGGCTTCATTATTCATGTTTACATGGGTACAGCGATGGTGAGGGGCGGCTTTACATCGATCATTCGTGGAGAAGTTTCGACCGCGTGGGCGAGAACCCATCACCGCTTGTGGTACGAACAGGTGACTAAGGGAACATCCGCACCGAAGTAGGTCGAAATACCTTCCTACCCGAACCCAGCACCAAGGCGAACACCTGGCAAAGATAATAGCGCCCTCTGGGTCCAGTTATCATCCTACATTTGGCTAAGCCACGTCGGTCGATAAACCTGGCACAATTCTCCACGATGCCGTGATCTTCCAGGATCCACAGCGAAGATTCCGTCGGCGCAGATCTTTGTCAGAAAACCGTTGAACGATCGGAGATAGGAATCAGTTCGCATGCATGGCTCTACTGTATATTTCTATATTCCGGCCCGACAACCGTTTCATCCTGGAGGCATTCAGCCATGTCAAGGCTTTTCCGACTGCACGTCCGAATGGTTTTGACGAGCTTCTTAGCTCTTTTTGCATGCGTCTCACAGTCGTTTGCACAGGAAGGCCATCAGGGGAAAATTTTCGGAGGCTACTTCGAGGAATGGGGTATCAATTACGCCGGTTACAACATTGCGGATTTGCAAAAGAATGGGGTGGCTGATGAATTGACACACTTGATTTATGCCTTCGGCAATGTGACCCCGACTTCTCCGCCGGCATGCGCCATCGCGGATCCCGCGTCCGCTTACCAAAATTCGAATCTGCCCAGTGTGAGCGGCAAGCCCTACGCCGCGCCACTCTACGGAAATTTTGGCGCGATCCAACAACTGAAGGAGCTTCATCCCGATCTCCAAGTGTTGATCTCATTGGGCGGACAAGCGGGCAACGTTGCCGGCTTCGTGACCGGCGCAGCCACACCGGCAGGCCGGGCTGCACTCGCCTCTTCGTGCATCGACATGTTTGTTAAGGGCAACATAGCTGGAGGGGTCACTGCTCCGGGCTTGTTTGACGGCTTCAATATCGATTGGGAGTTTCCCGAGGCGGCGGACAAAGAGAACTTTACCGCCCTGCTGAAAGAGTTCCGGGCGCAACTCAACGCTTTGTCGAGAACGACCGGGAAGAAATACATCTTGACGTTCGATTCGCCAGCGAGCCCCACAAAATATGTCAACATCGATCTCAAGAATGCTGCTGCTCAGGTGGATTTCCTCACCATCGATGGTTACGACTATGCGCAAGCGGATCAAAAGCAAACGAATGAGTCGTCTTCCCTGTACGACACGGCTGCGGATCCCGTGTATGCCGATGACCGGTACATCGATGCGACGGTGAAAGCCTATCTTAAGGCAGGCGTGCCGGCGGCCAAATACACCATGGGTTTGCCGTTGTATGGCGTCGGGTGGACGGGTGTCCCCAACGTGAACCATGGCTTGTACCAGAGCGCCACCGGCCCTGCTCCAGCTCTGTTGGCCGACGGATCGGGTCTGTGTCCGAAGCCGGACAAAGCCGCGCCTTCGCCGGGCTGTGACGTTATATTGACTGCTGGATTTGCCACCTATTCGACCATCGAGAACATCACAAATAAATTTGGGTACACGCCCTGGTACGATTCAGCGAGAGTTGGAGCGACGCTATACAATCCTGCCACGGGAACCTTTTATACCTACGATAATCCTGCTGCAGTAGCCGTGAAGACGGCCTACATCAAGAAGCACAAACTGGGCGGCGCATATGTTTGGGCGTTGAATGACGACGATGTCAAAGCATCCCTGACGAAAGCAATTGCCGCGAGCCTGAAGTAAATCAAAACGGCCGCATCCCTCAGTTGTCGCTTTGAGAAAAACATCACTTACACGGCCCACGCCTTCTAGTTACCTCGCGGATTGGATTGTAGTGCGCGTTGCGCAACAGGAAAAAAGTTCCTTAGACTGGGCTGGTCAAGCAGAGTACGTTTCCCCGCATTAGTGCTCTAGAGCAGTTTTAAAATTGCGAATCGTTTATGAGCGTTCAATAGAGCTGCCTCTCACGACGCAGACTCTGATCCAACCGCAGCCGGACTCTTCTTTTAATCACCTACCCGCGGGAGCATCGCTCCGGCACATCTCCCGAATCAAGGAGCCAATATGAAGCGGGCTTTACTTTTCTCCACCCTGCTCTGCGTCTTTATGTCGGTTTCGCCATTGGCGCAAGCGGCACTCAGTCTTGCCCAAGCTAGTTCTATTTCTACCCAACTTCGGCAGGCGCGGCCAGCCCGCAAATAGGGTCTTGCAAGTTCCGCTATATAGCTCTATACTCCGCCGGTTCGTAGTTTACGAATTATGGAGGCGTTTGCCATGTCGACTCATTCCCTGACGCGCCTGCTCCGAGTGGCTCCCCTGACTTTCTTGGCCCTCGTTGCATGCATCTCCCCTTCATTCGCACAAAATCACAACCAAGGCAAAATTATCGGGGGATACTTCGAAGAGTGGAGTATCTATTACGCTGGCTACAACATTGCAAACCTGCAGGAAAATGGGGTGGCCGATAAACTGACGCACCTCATCTACGCCTTTGGCAACGTGACGACAACCCCCGCACCGGCGTGCGCCATCGCCGATACCTGGGCCGATTATCAATCTCCATATCTGCCCAGCGTGAGCGGGACTCCCTACGCTGGGCCGCTCTATGGAAATTTTGCGGCCATTCAACAACTCAAAACGCTCCATCCAAAACTGAAAGTGCTGATGTCTTTGGGAGGTGCATCGGCTGCCAATACTGCAGCCTTCGTTACCTCTGCCAGCACCGCCGCCGGACGCCGGGCTCTTGCCGCTTCCTGCATTGACATGTTTGTCACCGGCAACATCGCCGCAGGCGTTACGGCGCCCGGCCTGTTTGATGGTTTCAATATCGACTGGGAGTTTCCGACCGCGACCGACACGCAAAACTTTACGGCGTTGCTGGAAGAGTTCCGCAGCCAGTTGAACGCTTTAAGCAAAACAACGGGGAAGCAATATACCCTGTCGTTTGATGGTCCCGCGGGATCGCAAAACTATGTCAACATCGACCTTCGCAAAGCCGCCGAGCAAGTGGACTTCATTACAATCGATGGCTACAACTATTCCGGTTCATGGGTTACGCAAACCAATGACGCGTCGCCGCTGTTCGATTCCCGTCAGGATCCATTGTTTGGCCAGGGACTCGACATCGACGACACTGTAAACGCATATCTCAAGGCCGGCGTGCCGCCTTCTAAATACACCATGGGTTTGCCTCTCTATGGTGCTGGGTGGACCGGCGTGCCGAACGTGAATCACGGCTTGTACCAGAACTCCACTGGTCCTTCTCCAGTTCTCTGGGCAAACGGAACAGGTTTGTGTCCGGACCTAAGTGGCGACACAGCGGGTTGCGACGCCCTGTTAACTCCTGGACTCCTGACTTATTCGACGCTTTCCGCGCTCACGTCGAATGGGTACAAGAATTACTTCGATCCGCGAAGAGTTGCAGTATCTCTCTACGATCCGACTGGCGAGACCTTCTACACCTACGACGATCCCGCGACCGCGTTCCTGAAAATGATTTACATCAACCTGAAGGTTCCGGGAGGTCTTGGGGGCGCCTATGTGTGGGCACTGAAAGACGACGACGCCAATGGAACGATGGTAAAAACCATGGCTGCAGGTCTGGGTCACTAACGATTGGAGCTGGCTAATCCGCGGCAGGCTGGCTTGAGAAAGTCAGCCTGCTTTAATTTTGCATTGGCACTTACTTGTTAGGCGCCTCGGAGACTGCACCTACTAAGTCGCGCAAGGGCTTGATGACCGTGAAGCGAACCAGCGCTTGCGGTTTCTCGGCCTCATCCAGGACAGCGAGTTGTTGAGCCTTCCAACCTGAGGCTGCAGGTAGCCCGGATGAGAGATAAGAAATCGCTTCTATTCCCACCGTCCCCATTGCGGTGAGTTGCTGGGCCCGCGTTTCTGCCTGCGCGAGGATCGGCGAGCCAGCCATCAAGCGCAGGATTCCAGGTTCAGCCGCGATCCAGGTTTTGAAATTGGTGGTAAGATCGGTTTCTTCCTGCAATCGAGTTGGCGAACCCTGCAGGTAAGAGCGCACGAGCAGCTCGAAATTGTGCCGCGATGGCGGATCGGCCGGAAGTGCGTCTACGAGTTGATTGAGCGGCGTGAGCTGATTCGGATGCTGCATGTGCGCGCGGTCGTGGAAAGTAACCGGCTCGAGAACGGAGGCCAGGACGCGCAGCGGTTCGATCTCCCGCGTCTCCGCCAGCTGGCGGAGGCTCACTGCTTCCTGCGAGATGTGGGTGAGACCTAAAGCTTCCAGTCGCAGAGACTCTAAGGCGAGTCGACGGTACATGTCGTCTACGTTATTCACATCACGGGGCGACCAGAGCCGCTCGGCGATAGCTGCGGCGCGCGGCCAGATGCGCGAATCGATGTCTTGCGGTGTGGTCTGTTCAGTCCACATGCAGGCCTCTCCGCCGAGGATGCGCGCCTGCTGCTCCGGGGTAAGATCGTTCGCCTGGGACAGCGGATCGACTAAGTAGTGGGCTTCAGCGGAACTCATAAGATTCAGGTAGTAGCCTGCGGAAAGAATGCTGTTGTATCCGCTTTTGGCGCCGGCAGCGAGTGAGTCGAAGCCACGCCAGCTTTGCACGACAATGTCCTTGGGCAGGTCGGGAGTGAGAATTTCATCCCAGCCGATCATGTGCTTACCATGTTTCTCGAGAATCTTCAGCAGGCGCTGGTTGAAATAATTCTGTAGGGCGGCAGTGTTCTGGAGATTGTGTTCGCGCATGAAGGTCTGGATACGAGGATTTGCCTTCCACTCCACGCCGTTGTTCTCGTCCCCTCCGATGTGCATGAAGCGGTCGGGGAAGATGGCCGCCATTTCTGCGACAAAAGTGTCCAGGAATTTGTAGGTGCTATCTCGGGTAGGATCCATCACCGGATCAAAGACGCCGAACTCGCGCTCGATGTGGAAGGGATCGGGCGCGCTCGCGAGATCGGGATATCCGACGAACCATGCACTGGTGTGCCCCGGCACATCGAACTCGGGCACAACACGAATGCCGCGGTCGCGCGCATAGGCGACAATTTCGCGGGCTTGCTCCTGGGTGTAGAAGAGTCCATCAGAGCCCATGCCAGTGAGTTTGGGGAAAGCCCGACTCTCGAGGCGGAAGCCCTGGTCCTCGCTCAGATGCCAGTGGAAGACGTTGAGCTTAACCGCGGCCATCCCATCCAGAGAGCGTTTGATGACGTCGAGCGGCATGAAGTGGCGTCCGCAGTCGATCATGAGACCGCGCCAGCGAAAACGCGGCGTATCGCGAATCGACACTGCGGGAACAAAGTAACTCGTTGCATCAGACTGCACTAGCTGTTGCAAGGTTTCGAGCCCGCGCATGGCTCCGATAACCGTAGCGGCATGAAGGCGCGCTGCTGAGAAAGTGACTTCAAGCGAGTAAGACTCATCTTCGTCGTCTGACTGAATGGCTTCTCCAGGTCCATCAACGCTGACAACCAGCGTCCCGGACGAACTCGAAGCTGACGGAATTGTCGGAATTGCAAGACCGGTGCGAGTTCTGAGGCGATCAAGAGTGCGTGCTATCGCGGCCTCGAGACGCGCGTCCCGATAGTGGTCCGTAATGGCAGTAAAGGAGGATGTGAGTGTAAGCTGTCCTTCCTGCGTGGAAAGCTGCGCCGGTTGCGGCATCAGTGTGTTGACGAATCTGGAAGCCGGGCTTTGCGGCGGCGTTGCCCGGCTCAGTGTGGCGGACAACGCAACAAGACTTGTGACGATCACTGCGACCATTCGATGCATCATGGCCTCTTTTTCGCGAGCCGCTGACTATATCTTTTAGCGGAAGCGCCGGATAAACAGGGTATGCCGTTCCGAGCGGTAAAAACCGACTACGTAAATCGTAGCTTTGCCCTTGGTTGAATATATGATCTGGCGAATGCGCAGCACCGATGCACCCCGAGGCACGCCAAGCAACTCCGCAACGTCAGCATCCGCTGAGGAGGCGTCGACTTCTTCGTCGGCGTACGCTAGTTTTGTCGCATAGTCGTGCTCGAGAATCGCAAACAACGAACTTCTTCCTAGAGGGGCCGATGCCAGGTCAGGAAAATCGGCCGCGGGCAAGTAGCAGGTTTCCATAGCAAACGGCTCTTCTCCGGTAAGCCGGAGGCGCTGGATTTTTATGACCCGGGTGGTTGCCGGCAGCCCCAGCCTGGCCGCAACTTCCGGTTCGCCCGCAATCACCTTTGCAGCCAACACCCGGGAGCGCGGGGCCAAACCGCGACTCGACATCTGCTCGGTATAGCTCATCAACCTATTAAAGTGGATCCTAGGCACCGCAACAAAGGTGCCTGCCCCGAGACGGCGTTCAACGATTCCCTCGTGCTCCAGGCCGGCCAAGGCGTGGCGAGCCGTCATGAGGCTCACCTTGTGGGTCTTGGCCAGTTCTCGCTCCGACGCAACTGCATCGCCTGGTTTCAGAGCAGCGGCCGCGATGCGATCGCGAATCTCGCTCTGGATTCTCTTGTAGGCGGGCATCCTGTTGCGATGATTTCCAGACATATTTGATCGTTTTCCAGGCTCTATGGGACGGAGGCCCCTGCTAGGAAGGACGACAGAATACGTGAAGTCCCGGATTCGGCCACTTGCAGGGCCTTATGCTATATAGCTTATTGGGAGTACGATGTAAAGGCACAATTCTCGAAAGGGATGGCGTTGTTGGTCCTTCGCGAAGGAGTGTCCTGGAAGATGGCTCCATGAGAAGGCGCCTGCAGCGCGCGGATCAGCGTGTTGAGCGACCGGAGTTGACCACTAACGCCTAGCTTATGGCGACTCGGCGCAATCATTTCCTGATTCGAGACTGGCTCGGACTTACACCTTCATACGGCGTCGATCCTCGCAGGCTAAAGAGGTTGAGATTCGTAAAGATTCGCCCGGACGATATCGAACAATTTTCTCTGGCCGATTGCTTTTTTCTTCTTGACTACGAACTACCGCGTGCTATATAGCATAGTGCGTTTAGATTATAGGCCGGTTTGTAGCTTTTGGTTGTGGAGATCGGTTTGAGGAGGCGTGCAATGACGAAGTTGACGTGCGGAATGGGGAAAGACTCAACCGAGGATGATCGCGGAATTATACGGAAGCATTCTTCATTGCTTGCGGTCTGCCTAGTGATCTTAGGCTTATCGGCAGCGGGTCTGGGACAAGAACTCGCAGCAACGCTGACGGGCACGGTCACGGATTCCAGCGGCGCCGTTGTGGGAGGCGCGACGGTTGTGGTCCACAACAATGAGACCGGCTCGGATATTCGCACAGCCACTACCAGCGCCACTGGCAGTTTCAACATTACGAACCTTCCCGCGGGCCGGTACACAGTCACGGTCAAGAATCCCGGCTTTCAAAGTTTCGTGGCAAATGACGTCATTCTCAACGTCGCCGAGAAACACACTCTCGATATGCAACTGAAGACGGGTAAGGTCAGCGAAACGGTCGAGGTGACGGCGGAGAACGTACAAATTCAAACGACTACGGCGGAACAATCCGGGACGGTCACCGGAGAGCAAGTCCGAGAGTTGGCGCTGAACAATCGCAACTTCGAACAGCTCATTCTGTTGCAACCGGGCGTCGCCAATCAGTTGCCCGATAAGGTCGGCTTTGGTTTGGCGAACAACACCTCGATTTCGGTGAACGGAGCGCGCACGGGAGCGAACAATTATACGGTGGACGGCGCTGACATCAACGACAGCGGTTCGAACGGAACGTTGCTAAATACTCCGAGCATCGATGCGATCCAAGAGTTCACGCTGGAGCGCAGCAACTATGACGCGGCGTTCGGGCGCAGCGGCGGCGGGCAAATCGTCGTTGCAACCAAGTCGGGAACGAATACATTCCATGGCAGCGCCTACGAATTCAACCGCAACAATTACTATAATGCGAATACGTTTGCCGGTCGCGCCGCTATTGCGGCCGGGCAGCCGCTCTCGTCAGCAGATACGGTGCCGATCGAGCGCTACAACGACTTTGGGTTCACCCTTGGCGGTCCATTGTTCATTCCGAAGCTTTACCACCCGCAGAAGGACAAGACCTTCTTTTTCTGGTCGGAGGAATGGCGCAAAGCGAGCACGCCAGGCCTGAATATTATCAATGTGCCGACCCCTGCTGAACTTGCCGGCTCGTTTGCGAGTCCTGTTACGGTCGCTCCCGCAGGATGTGTGACAACAGCTGGAGGCATCTCTACTATCAGCCCCTCGTGCTACAGCAAGAATGCCACCGCCTATCTAAACGCTTTTATGGTGAACAACCCGCCGAATAGTACGACTGGACAACTGATCACGAACTACAGCCAGTTGAACAACTTTCGTCAGGATATTATTCGCCTCGATCAGAACATCGGCGACAGGGTCCGCGTCTTCGGCCGTTACATGGAAGATGTCGTTCCCCAGAACGAGCCCTTCTCACTGTGGGGCGGCGGAAACTACCCAGGAGTAGAAACCACATCCGTGAATGCGCCCGGCCGCAACCTGGTCGTGAACGCAAGTGCCACGATCTCACCGAAAGTGGTCAATGAAGTTGAATATGTGGACGCGTGGGGAGCGATTAATTCCACACTTAGCGGAATTGCAAACTCTCCAACTTTCCTCGGTCAGCTCACCAACAACACAAAGTACATGGACCCGAACGGTCGTGCGCCCGACGTCAGCTTTCTCGGAGGAACCCAAGCGGTACCGGCTCTTACCGGTCTTGGCAATGGAAGCGCTCCCTACTTCGAGCGCAACATCGACAAGAATATATTCGACAATCTCTCTATCCAGCACGGAAATCACACCATCCGCGCCGGGTTTACCGCCATGTGGATGCAGAAGACGGAAAATGCCTCGGCCGGTTACGCGACCTTCGACTTTAGCCCCACAAACGGCAACCCAGCATTCGCCAACTTCCTGTTGGGGCAAGCAGACAGCTATACGCAACCGAGCAAAGACACAATCCCGCACCTCAGGTATGTGAACTTTGAAGTCTACGTGCAGGATGATTGGAAGGTCACTCCCCGGTTAACGATAAACGCGGGCGTGCGGTGGAGCTACTTCCCATCGCCGACTGACAGCAACAACACGCTGAATAGCTTCGATCCCCTTCTGTTCAATCCGGCCAATGCTGCGGTCATCGATCCCATCTCTGGAAGTATGACCGGAGTGACGGCCAGTGGCGCCCCGACAAGCGCAGCAACTTATGCCAATGGTCTTATTTTTCCGACCGGTACCGCCTGCACGACGGCTCAAGCCATTGCGCCACAGGTATCTTGCTCGCCGTTCGGCAGCCGCGTAAATCCCAACTCCAACAACAATTGGGGACCACGGCTGGGTTTGGCGTGGGATCCTCGCGGGGACGGCAAGATGGCTGTTCGCGCCGGTTTCGGCATCTTCTATGACCGCCTCTTGAACGGCATCTGGGAGCAGAATGCCTTTACCGATCCTCCGTTGGTTCAGACGGTGACGGTAAACAACAACAGCAGCAGCACCCTTAACCTGTTCGATAACCCGCTGGGTGGGCAGCTTGCGGGTCCGCCGCTCGGTCCAAACGGTTTGATCGCAACCGGAACGCCAACCTTCAAGGTCCCAAGCTACATGGACTATAACCTTTCGGTGCAGCGCGAAATTTTGCCCAGCACCGTTCTGGAAGTTGGGTATGTGGGCACAAAGGGTACGCATCTGCTGGGCGATGTGGAGTTTAATCAGCCCACGCTCGGTGCGCGCTTGGCGAACCCTGGCGTCGACGTGAACGGGATCCGCCCATACGCCGGTTACGGTGCAATCACCGATCGAATCCCTATCTTCACCAGCAACTACAACTCCCTGCAAGCTTCATTAAACCGGCGCTTCAGCAAAGGCCTGACCGTGCAACTTGGTTACACCTGGTCGAGGCTACTCACAACGAGTCCGGAGGACCGGTCCTTGGCCACTTATAACACCTACAACCTAGGCCAGAGCTACGGGCCATCTACCCTGAACACGCCGCAGATGTTCATCGCCAGTTACGTATACGACCTGCCGTTCTACAAAAACCAGAACGGCTTTACCGGTAAACTCCTCGGTGGGTGGGAAATCTCTGGCATCACCAGCATCCAGACGGGTCAGTCACTTTCCATTACTCAAAGTTCCGACCCGTTCGGTGCAGTGTCAGTTCCGACCTCGGTGGGTGGTTGTGCAATCTCGGCCACGGTTACTTCTTGTCCGCTCTATCCCGGGGGTCTGGGCATGACCCGCTCCGGCAGCACGGTACAGATCCGCGCGGATGAGGTCCTCGGCAACGTCAGCGGCCCGAAAACGGCGGCGAAATTCTTCAACACCGCGGCCTTCGCCGACGCCGTGGGCCACTTCGGCACATCTCCCGTGGGCGCAATCTACGGGCCTGGATTACAGGTCTGGGACATGTCTTTGATCAAGAACACACGGCTGGCGGAGCAGGTCAGTATGCAACTCCGTCTCGAAACCTTCAACACGTTCAACCACGGCAATCCTATGACGGTCGATACCAACGTGGACGACGGGGCGAGCTTCGGTACCGTCAACGGATGGCACGATCCGCGCAACGTGCAGATCGGCGCCAAGATCAACTTCTAGTTGCTATCGGACCAGTACCGCAAAGCGCACGCCCTGGCGTGCGCTTTGTGCTTTGTACTATTGATGCGCGAAACACCCTGCCCGACGGGATTTAACGGCTCTCGTTCCTTTTAATAGCGGCCGCCCTGCGTTTCTCCTGAATTTCGAGCGCGATCTTCTGTTCGTTCGCCGCTTCGGGGGCCCGTCCCAGCTGTCGCAACACGCTGCCGAGAACAAAATGCGCCTCGAAGTAGTCAGGATCGATCTGAATCGCTTTGTGAAGTGGCTCAAGCGCTGCGGCCGGATGTTGGAGCGCCAGTTCAGTCTTTCCCAGACCGAATAGCGCCTCGGTATAACGAGGGTTCACCGCCAGGGCGGCGCGAAAATGAGGCTCGGCCTCCGCCGGCCGGGACTTATCCAAAAGGATCTGGCCCAGAATGCAGTTCGAGACTGGATCGCTGGGGTAGCGCTGCAGTTCAGCCCGGAACTCCTTCTCGGCGAGGTCGTTCTCGCCTTCTCGCCAATACTCGAAGCCCAAGCCGGAATGCACACCCATGAACGTTGGATCTGCTTCTGCCGCCGCTTGATATTCTTTGATGGCCTCCGCTCGATTCGACATCTGGTCATAGGCTGTACCCATCATGATGTGAGCCGATGCGGAGTTTGGACTTAGCTGCATGATTCGAGCAAACACATCGGTCAGTGCCTTGTAATCCTTCATCCGGAGATAGGCCTTGCCGAGCATGTCCAAAGTCTCCAGATCGGATGGATCGACGTGGTTTGCGCGCTCCAGATATTCGGCGGCTTCGGGATAACGATCGAGAGCAAAGAGCGAGAGGCCGGCCAGATCGAGAATCTGAAAATCCTTTGGGTATTGCGCCGCCATTGGCCGAAGCAACCGCCATGCCGGCGAGTAGCGTTGGGCTTTAAAGTAAGCGATGGATAGATTGCGCTTGGTTGAAGGATCGTCGGGATGGAATTTCAAGGCATCTTCGTACAGCGGGATCGCTTCGGCGGGTTTTCCCATTCGGGCCAGCACAATTCCCAGATTGTTTAGCGCAGCGATGGAATGCGGATCGATTTTCAATGCACGCCGGAGAGATTCCGCCGCAGCCGCGTTGTCGCCTTTGTGCATCGCTTCCGCAGCCTGTTCGAGGTATGAGTGTAACTGTATCTCTTCGCCATTCGGCGGGGGATTGGGCGGCACTCGCGTCTGCGCGGCCACGCAATACGCGATCAGCAGCCACATTGCATAGATTCTCACGCTCTGCAGGGCGCGTATCGATACTCGCATACGCCAAATTCTAACCCAGTAATCAAAATGGCATTATTGCCAACCGCCCCCCAGAGCCTGATAGAGCTGGACCAGAGCGATGAGCTGGTTGCCTTGCGCTTGCGCCAGTCCGAGCTCGGCGGAAAGCGAGTTGGTCTCGTTTGTCAGTGCTTCCAAGTAATCGGTAGTCCCAGCCTTGAAGCGAACCTCTGACAGTCGTGCCGCGTCCTGTGCCGATTCGAACAGGCTTCGTTGCTGTGCGGTGAACTCTTGTTCCTTGCGGTAACCAACCAGCGCATTCGAGACATCGCGGAAAGCGCCTTGAATGGTCTGCTGATAAGTCAAGACCATCTGGTCGCGCTCTGCCTCGGTAAGGCGAACGTTCGACTTGAGTCTCCCTCCCTCGAATATAGGCTGAGTCAGAGAGGCAGCCAGGTTCCAGACACCGGCCGGACCCGTGAAGAGACCTGTGAGTGCTGGACTCTCGTAGCCGGCAATTCCTGTAAGCGAGACTTGCGGAAAGTACGCGGCGCGGGCTACACCGATCTGCGCGTTGGCGGCAATTAAGTTTGCTTCTGCTGCGCGAATGTCCGGACGCCGCTCCAGTAGGGACGAGGGAAGGCCAACCGGCACCTGGGGGGCATGCGGTTGCTCGGTCAATTTCAGTCCTCGGGGAACATCGCCGGGGTTGTTGCCGAGAAGTATGCTAATTGCATTTTCCTGTTGAGCGATCTGGCGCTCGAAGTCCGGGATTTCGGTGGCGGCAGTGTATAGAAGCTGCTCGGATTGGCGCACATCCAACATGGAGTTGATGCCGTGCTGCTCCAAAGTTTGGGTCAAGTGGAGAGAGTCGCTGCGCGCGCCAATCTGTTGGCCAACCAGTGGGCTCAAAAGGAAGTCATGGCAACTCTGCCATGGTCGCCAGCAGTACGGCAGCCGCGAGGGCGAGCTTTGCGTTACGAAAGAAAACGTCAGTCCTTAGCATCGTCGTTGCCATCCTTTGTTCCTGAAATAGCCTTCCAGTTATGCAGAAGCAGCGAGGCTGGGAGCAGCCGTCCGCTGCGGCGCAGATTCTGAGTTGCTGTCTCGTCGGGTCTCTTGGTTCGAGCCGATGCTCACCAGCTTGCGGTGAAGATCGGCGAATTTTCCCAGTCGCTCGAGGGCGCGAGTTCGTGCTGCCGCCACGTCAGCGCGGACGCAACCGAGAAGCAGCGAGCATTCCTGATCGGAGTAGCGTTCCAGCACTGACATCACGAATGCGAAGCGTTCGAATGCCGGCAGATCAACGATTCCGGTAATTTCGGCATGCTGTGTTAGCGCACCAGTACCGGGAACCGGCATCGAGTGTGTGGGGTTGGTTGTTTTGCGCGGGCGGACCACTCGGATCGCATTCTGAATAATTGCCCGCCGCGCCCAGGATTCCGCCCATTCTTTGAAAACCTGACTCCCTTCCTTGGCGATACGAAGGCCGCCGACGAAGCATTGCTCGGCGATGGTGCGATCCCCGGTCAATAAGAACGACAGCAGATACAAGCGGTTCATATCCTTCTCGAATATTCGGCAGAAATCGCCTCTCGTCGCGTATAGCGCCGGTACCCGGTTCGTGACTTTTCTTCCAGCGAACATTTTTCCTCCAGCTCTTGCTTGAGATAGTCGTTTAACCCCGCGCAAATTCGACGAACACTCCCGGTCAAGCGGTACACCGGCACCTGCGAGCCAACTGTTTCAATACGTGCTTGGTGAGCACGCCTTTACAGGAAAACTTCGCGCCCTCCCGCATCAGCTTGAAAAGCGTGCTCTCGCCATCCACGCTAATGAAGGTCACGTTCTTGAGGTCAATTACTAACTTCCGGCCTTGAAGTTGTTCCGCGGCTCTTTTCCACGCATTCTCGACCTCTGTGGTCCAGGGACGAACCAACCTGCCTTCCAGCATCAGCCTTCGCTGGCTGCGCTCTTCAACGATGGAGATCTTGAACATTGCTCACTCGACCAGCGCTTCTGATCAAAGCAAAAGGCGGGCCAAAGCCAGGTCGCGTGAACGACTCGCGCAAGTCACTGAAATTGATAGGTGCGAGCAAGAATTGTGGGCAGCCAGTGTCGAGAAATGTCGATGGCTACTTCGACAATTGACTTCGACAGTTGACGAGGGGGAGGGGAGCCAGTCAGTCTGAGCCCGCCCGAAGGAAAGACATCAGCGCTACCTAGTTTTCATTACCGGCACCGTGTTTCTGCTTGCAGACCTTGCAATCGGTCGGCGGCTCGGAGTTGTCCACGCGATGCTTCACAGGCTTTGTTGTACGAAGGAAGGCGAAGATCGCCTTAAGGTCGTCATCGGTTAGATTCTTGTAAACCATCACGGGCATGACCGGGCTCAGCTTGCGGGCTTTAACCTGTCCGGTGCGCAGTACACTCAAGAAAAGAGCCTCGTCGTAATATGAGATTCCGGATGGATCGGGCGTGATATTCGCACTGGCGACAGTGCCCCAGGGCCCCGTGAAGGAGAAGCCTCCGGCGAAGTCCATGCCAGGGACGTTTTGTCCCCGCACTTGAGGAGTATGACAGTCGACACAACCGGCCAGGTCGGCTAGATGGGTTCCGTATCGGAGCTGGTCGGAGGAGCCAACGTCAGCGACCGGTGCGGTAACCGGAACGGGCGCGGTGCGGATCAGGTACCTCACGGGAAAAATGATTTCAGTGGCGGGAAGCGGATTATGGACAGGCGACAGTGACCGCAGGTAGACCACAACGGATGCCAGATCTTCCTCCGACATGTTGCGGTAGTGCTGGTAGGGCATGATGGGAAACAGCGCGCGGCCATCGTGGCCGACGCCTTCGCGTATGGCCCGGGCTAGTTGATCATCGGTCCAATGGCCGGCGCCGGTTTCCGGATCGGGCGTGAGGTTGGGTGCCACAATACGCCCCGGAAGATCAGCGTACGGCAGCACATCTCCGGCGCCCGACATGCCAGCCAACATGGGCGTGCCCGGAGCGGTCCAGTCATGCGGGGTGTGACAATAGATGCAGCCGCTCAAGCCCGTCGCGATGTAGCGGCCTCGCTCAAGGCGTTGCGGCGTCCGCTCGAATGTGCGGTTCGTGAGAGCACGCGTCTTGGGGCCGAGAAACGGACTCCACCCGATGGTCAACGTGATGGCGATAGCCAACAGGACTACCAGCGAACCCAATGCGATGAGAAACCATTTCCCGAATCGTCTCAGTTGAACTTTTCCTCCTTCGAAAGCTGCAAAGAATACTAACTAGGAGACTCTGCGTGGCTCGATCCCGAGCTTCTTCATGCGCGAAATGAGCGTGGTTCGCTTGATGCCCATGCGCGCGGCGGCCCCTTGCGGACCGGCAACCCGACCGTTGGTCTCCTTGAGGATGCGCGTGATCTCATCGCGATCGTGGACTTCCCGCGAGCCGGGAATAAGCGGGGCGTTTCCGCTGGTGCCGATCTCTCCCAGGGGCAGCTGGAGTGCAGAGGTATGCGTCAAGATCACCGAGCGCTCGATGAAGTTCTCCAGCTCGCGAATATTTCCTGGCCAGTGCCAGGCGGCAAGCTTCTTCATCGCGGCGGTTGGAATGGAATCGATCTGCTTTTCCATACGGCGGCTGTACTTCTGGGTGAAGTAACGAACGAGCAATGGAATGTCCTCGGGGCGCTCGCGCAGGGGAGGGATGCGAATGGGAAAAACATTCAGCCGGTAATACAAGTCTTGGCGAAACTCACGCCTTTCAATCATCTTTTCCAGGTCACGGTTGGTAGCTGCTACGAGTCGCACATCCACTTTCTTGGTGCGGTTACTACCCAGCCGCTCGAATTCCCGCTCTTGCAGAGCACGCAGCAGCTTTGGCTGAATTTCGATTGGAATGTCACCCACCTCGTCGAGAAACAACGAACCTTGATCGGCAAGCTCCAGACGGCCGACCTTCTGCGAGATGGCTCCGGTGAATGCACCTCGCTCGTGCCCAAAAAGCTCGCTTTCCAGCAAGCCAGTGGGAATGGCCGCACAATTGAGCTTCACGAAGGTTCTATCTTTGCGTTTGCTGCGATCATGGATGGCGCGAGCAATCAACTCCTTTCCCGTCCCGGTTTCTCCCAACAGCAATACCGTCGAATCGCTCGGAGCTACCGTCTCGACCAGGCTCAGAACATGACGAAGAGCCGAGCTTTGGCCCACGATCCCCACGATCGCTTCAAAGTCCATCTCGCCCCGGATCTCATCTTGCAGATACAGGTTCTCCTGGGCCAATCGGTCGGTCAGTTCTGCAATCTTTCCGTAGGCCAGTGCATTTTCCACAGCAATTGCCACCTGATTGGCGACTTGAATCAAGAACGAGACCTCGTCGCTGTCGAATGCATTCTCTTCCCGTTTGGCGACTGCCAGCACCCCCAGCATCCGGCTCTTGCTGATCAAAGGTACGTCGCAAAAAGAGTGTAAGCCTTCCCCAATTGCCTTGGCATACATCTCCGGAGGAATCTCCTCAGGATCAAGTTTATTGAGGACGATGGGCTTGCCGCTTTTGAAGGAATCTCCAGGCATCGAGCCGTCGATGGGGACCTTCACTCCCTCGATGAAAATTCCGCGGCTCTCGGGAAAGTCGAGCGCATGCACACGCAGTTGAGTGCCCTCTGCGTCCACCAACATGATCGCCGCAGCGTCGCAATGCATGACACGGCGGACACTCGCAGAGGCAGCCACGAGCAGATCGTGAAACTCCAGATTAGACACCACCTGGTTCGAGAGGTCGAGAATCAACTTCAGGCGCTCTTGTACGCGCTGGGAAATATACAGGTTCACCGCCGCATCGATGGCTAGAGCGATCTGTTCCGAGGCTAGACTGAGAAAATGCACTTCCTTGTGGTCGTAAGCATTTGGATATGATCGCCCTAAACTCAGCACCCCTAGACGGCGCGATCCTCGAACTAAGGGGAGGGAACAAGTTGATGCGACACCATGGTTGGCAAGAAAAATCCCGTAGGTCCGAAACCGCGCCTCCGCTCCCCAATCGTCCGTGACGAGGGGCAGGCCCGTCTCGTAAACCCATGGAATAGGAGAGTGCTCGGAAGAAAGGTCGTCAAGCGCCGCCGATTCCACCCTTTCGCCATTCGCTTCCAACAGCGACCAGCACGTGCTGTTGGTCTCCTTATCAAAAGTTGCTACATGTAGGAAATCGAAAGCGGTGACTTCCTTCAGTTTTTCGACCAGCGCATTGGAAGCGCAGTCGCAGTCACCCGATGTGGCGATAGCGTTAGCTGCGCGCAGCAACGCGAGGTAGCGTTGCTCTTCCACCACTGGGTAAGCTGACGCAGTAGTAACCATGGCCTCGCTCGTCCTCATTCGTGCGGAATTGTTCGCCGTGGCGCTGCCTTCTGACGGTTCCTGACCCCAGACGCGACTATGTCCAATCTGATGCAAGGGCACGGCTCAAAGGTTCTGTAAAGTGTCGGAGTCTCGACATCTGTCGAAAAGTTTCTCGAAGCCCTCGACAACAGTGCCGCGCTCATTTTGCCAGCTGGCGCTAAAGCCACGTCTTATCAGCAGCTAACGCGCAGCCCCGGCAAATCGAGGCTTTGGCACCTCCGGTGCGTAAGTTCGTGACGAATGCGAGCCTGTCGCAGACGTGACTGTCGACGGTCTTCTATAGTCCGCGGGGTAAACGCCCAATGAAATGGTGGATGCTTACACTGACGATTGTTCTTAGCGGGACAATGATTACGCGCGCTCAGAAGCTTTCATCATCGGCAGAAGCTCCCAAGCCCCAACCGGGAATGATTGTCGGGACTGTAACTGACATAAACGGAGGCACGGTTCCTCATGCGGCTGTGGTTCTCGAAGGCGCTGCCAATGTCTCGGAAACCGTCGTCACAAACGACAACGGATTCTTTGAATTCACGGATCTCGAGCCGGGAAGCTCTTACACTGTCAGTATCAGCGCCCCGGAGTTCGCGAAGTGGTCGTCACCCTCAATTACCCTGCGTCCAAGCCAGTACTTTATCTTGACGGGAATCGAGCTCCACATCGAGCAAGCGGTCACCGCGGTAACGGTGGCCTCTACCGCTGCCACTTCTGAGGAGATTGCGACTGAACAGGTCAAGGCCGAGGAGGGTCAGCGTCTTTTCGGTTTCATTCCCAACTTCTATGTTGTCTATGATCGCAACGTCGCGCCGCTCACGCCAAAACTGAAGTTTCAGCTCGCATCGAAAGTCGTTTTTGACCCCGTTACCGTCGCCGGAGTCGCGATCTTCGCCGGCATTAACCAGGCTGGCAATGTGCCCAATTACCCGCAGGGATTCAAGGGTTATGGCGAGCGCTTTGGCGCGGCCTATACCGATAGCTTCACCGACATCATGGTGGGAGGCGCGATTTTGCCCTCGCTGTTGCACCAGGACCCACGCTACTTCTACCAAGGCAGGGGCACGACAAACTCAAGGCTCAGGCACGCGCTGTCAAGCCCATTCATCTGCAAGGGAGACAACGGACGTTGGCAGCCGAACTACTCTACAGTTGGGGGCGATCTGGCCTCGGCCGCCCTCACCAATGCCTATTATCCTCGCTCCAATCGGGGAGCCGGGCTGTTCTTGAGCAATTTCCTTATCGATACTGCGCAGCGCGCGCTGGCCAATGTTGCACAGGAGTTCATTCTGCGCAAGGTCACCCCGAAGCCGAAGGATCATAGGTAGCCTTCTGCCTCGCACCGGACGGCAGGATGGCAAATCTCACTCGATTGGCCTCTTATTATTGAGATGTTGCTCCCACCAAAATCATTGCGAGGCGGGTCTTGTTTCCGAGAAGAGAATCGGGGCCGCCAGTCGTCGACTGGCGGCCCGAAATGCAGCTCACAGCAGGGTCTAGAAGGTCAGGTGCATGCCAAACTCCAGCACTCGAGGTGCACCCAGACCGAATACGCCCGTTCCATTCCCGACACGGTAGGATTGAGCGCTCGTGCTTCCGGCGGCAATACTGTTGATCGAACCACTACCTTGGGTAAGCCAGCCGGTCATCACGCCCGGAGGCTGGTTGAAGTTGGAGAAGTTGGCCACATTGTAGAAGCCAATACTCGGTTCGATCGTGAATCGCTCTTCGAACCGATAATCCCAGCTAGCCCTGAAATCCAGGGCTCTGGTCCATGGGTAAGTCAACTGGTTTGGTGGGGCCTGCGCCACTATGGGAGCCACGGCGCCGATCTGTTGCAGTTGCGCGACGGTAAACAAGTCAGCGGTAACCAGCTTCTGGCCGGCCGGGGTTGGCTCATTTCCGTAGGTCGCGTTGTAGCCGTTGATTGCGTTGTTCAGTCCAGTCACGCCAAACTGGCGCATGAACGCGCCGTTCCTGGTGCCGGGCATGGGTTGGTTAAAAATCCCACTTCCGGTGAAGTCGGTCTGGTAGATTTGTCCCGGAGTAAAATTTTGACCGATTATCACCGGGCTTGACAGCGGACTATAGAAGTGCGAGATCACCCCAAAACGGAAGCCATGAGGTACATCGAAGCTTCCGCCGAAAGAGATTTGGTGGGTGCGGTCGAGCAGTGACGGCCCCATGAATCGCAACGGCTGATTGTTGTCCGCCGCAGTCAGGACGAAATCCTGATCATTTTGAGCCGCCGGATTCCCCGGGGGTGGGGGACCCTGGAAGGCCTCGGGATTTACAAATTTCGACAGCGAGTAGGCGACTTGGAAGTTTGCCGCCTTCAGCCCTGGAGTCGGGTTCACTACGTTCTGTGTCAACTTCATCTGCAGGGCGTTGTAGACCGAACGGCTGATGGGCTCCTCCATGTAAAACTGACCGAGCGCTGGATTGGTCCCTGTGAAGGCGCAAGCGCAAGCTCCACCCGCATCAAGAGGGCTTCCCATCCCGTTTCCTACGAAATCGCCGATCTTAGCTCCCGCATTGATGGTCGCTTGAAGGTCCCCAGGATGTCCGAAAGCTGTCTCAGTCGCAGAGATCGCGGCTGCAGCATTGGCAGCGTTAAAGTTGGAGATGTCCCCAGCGTGGTTGAGGTCCACCGCGAGCAGGGCATGGGTCTCGACGTTCCGCAGTAAATCAGCGCTCAACACCATTCCATGACGGATTTCGTGCTGGATGCCGAGATTCATCTGTACTGCGCGCGGGCTGACGTAGTTGGAATCGAACAGTCCCTGGCTATTGTCGTATGCATTTACGTTCGCGCCAAAGCTTTGGTTGCCGGGCGTCAGGTAGTTGCCGATGTAGGCGGGATTGGGGTTCGTCAGGCTGAAGGGCGTGTTGGCTTTGAACGTATTCTCGTACGCCACAATGGTCGAGGCCGCATTGCCGATGGTATCCGAGCAGGCACTGGCCGTAGTCTCACCCAAAGCGAGTTGCGCTGGATCCGGCCCTAACAGGGGTGTGCCACCTCCACAAGGTACCTTAATCTGCAAAAACGCGCCCTTTTGTAAACGCGAGGGCCGGTCAAAGAGAACGTTGTTGAAGATGACGTTCTCGTAGTACAACCCGATGCCGCCACGAACCACGGTTTTGCCGTCTCCCTTCGGATCCCAGGCAACACCCAATTGCGGAGCAAAGTTGCGATTGGGATTTCTCACCGCATTTCCATGTCCGGGGAAGTACTGGTTGATGGGGGCAATGGCAGGAAGGTCGCTGTCCGTCCGGCCAGTGTCGCGGTCCCAACGCAAGCCGAGCGCAACGGTCAAGTTAGTCCGCACCTTCCAGCTATCGCCGACATAGAAGGACAAGCGATTGTCTGGTCCCAGGCCGCCCGCCGGGAACCCCAAGGCAGGCTCAGTGGTGGAGAAGCCTTGACCATTCGATGCGAGCACCTGACTTATGTGGTCGTCCAGCGGGTTGCCGTCAGGGGGAGGAGTGGTTCCACTGATCTGCGGAGCGCTGCCAAAGAAGCTGGCAAAGCCGCCGCCTTGAATATGGTTGAAGCCAAATCCGTAACGCAGAATGTGCTTGCCCATGATCCTGCTGCCGTCATACTTGATCTGATGGTCGCTTTGCGGAGTGCTCTGCGGCGCCAGTTCGTTCGGGCCCGTGCTGAAACTTCCGATGAAGATATTGACCCCGAGATTGGCAAATGGCAGGTTCGTCCCCGTCGTGGCGTCGACGATCTGGTTCTGGAACTTCAAATACGAAAAGCGAATGGTGTGAGTAAAACTGCCGGTATTGAAATCCAGGCCTACGACTTCATTTCGCGTGTAGTCTTTGTTGTTGTAGACAGAGAAACTACTCGAGAAGAAGGTAGCGTCGGCTGAATTCTGGAAGTAGTTGAAACGGCCGAAAAGACGCGCGGTCTTGGTCAGGGAGTAGTCCAAGCGGCCAGTCAGCTCCGTCTCTTTAAAAGGAGATTGAAAGGTTCCCGAATAAGCTTCGAACGGAGCTGCTTGGAGAACCGGCGCGGCCTCATGCTGCAGGGTGCGCTCGCCGTCGAGGAAGAAGAACAGCTTATTCTTCATGATCGGTCCGCCAATGTCGGCGCCTTCCTGATTGCGCTGCCAGGGGGTTGGAATTCTCTGGCCAGTCAGTGGGTTGACGGGTGAAGGCAGGGCAGCGGCCCCCACGGCGCTGTCGCGAAAGAAGCCGAAGGCCTCGCCGTGGTAGGTATCGGTGCCAGACTTGGTGGTCACGTTGACCGAGCCAGAGGAAGTCAAATCATTGGAAAGATCCAGGCTCGACTGTGCCAGCGAGAATTCCTGAATCGAGCTAGCCGGAATATCTTCGGTCGTGGTGCCAACGGTCTCGTCACTGACGTCCACGCCGTCGACGCTGATGCGGGCAGTGCGTCCAAAACGGCCGCCGAACGAGATCGAAGAATAGCCAACCTTGGTCGGATCAAAGTTCGCTCCGTCCTGAATCTGCACGCCGGGTTCAAGCTGCGCGAGATCAAGGAAGTTGCGGCCGTTTACGGGCAGGTTTGAAATTTGCGACGCAGTGAGGACGCCTTGCACTTCGGCCTGTTCCGTGTTCACGCCAACTTCACTGGCCTGAACTTCAACTACTGTGCTTTCCTGGCCGATTTCAAGCTTAATGCTGCCGTTGGCGGTGTTGTTCACCTGAACGTCCACCGACAGTTGCGTCGTCTTGAAGCCCTTGGCTTCCGCGCGCACGGAATACGTGCCCGGAACAAGTGCGCCAGAAGAATACGTGCCAGCGCCGCTAGTGGTGGCATGGACGGTTTGCCCCGTCGGGCCAGTCATGGTGACTCTGGCGTTGGGCACGACTGCGCCGCTGGCGTCAGTCACCGTGCCAGAAATGCTGCCGTTTGATACTGAGGTCTGGGCGAATGCCACAGAACACAACAAGAGCGCGGATAAAGCAACCAGCGCCAGCAGCGTAAGTCGTGCGCTAAGGCGATGCGGACTGAGGTTCAGCATGTTATGCCTTCCTTTCGGACTTCATTGAAGTTCTCTGGATCAGTCCTTCGAAAATCGAGGACTCTCTGCGGGCACATACGACATCTGCGATAGCATTCGGATGACCATGGGCTCGATCGGTTTGAGCGCCGACCAACGAGCATGCTGAAATCGGGAATGAACCTACAAGCACAGTCAACGGGGAGACGTGATTCGCGAATTAGTGCCAAGCGTTGGAGTGGCTGCGTTGACGCGGGAATCTACCAAAACAGAGAGTTCTGCGATGAATGTCTACAAAAACCGGGATGATGATGCTTCTCTTGACAGTGTGAAAACTACCATACATACTGGTTGGTATGTTGATGGTACGCAAGAGTAATCCAAAACGTAAAACACCGAGGTTGCGCAATCCTGAGCGTACGCGGCAACGCTTGCTACAAGCGGCTTTTCGCGAGGTTTACAGATACGGCTTCCAGAGTGCCGGGATCGATACAATTCTGGCCGCCACCGACGTCACCAAAGGAGCGCTCTACTACCATTTCGAGAGCAAGGAAGCTCTGGGGTATGCAATTATCGAAGAGATCGTCGCAACATTCCCCCGTGACCGCTGGTTGCTACCTCTCCAGCGGAGCAAGGACAAGGACCCTATCAATGCTTTGATCGGCATTGTGCAGGCGATACCAGCTCGGCCAAGCGACTTAAAGGCGGGTTGCCCCCTGGTGAATTTGGCGCAGGAAATGTCTCAGCTCGACGAACAATTCCGCAAGCGATTGGAGAGAATCTTCCATGCTTGGCAAGAAGGCATTGCCATGGCTTTGCGGAGGGGGCAGCATCAGGGAACAGTCCGCCGCGACTTGGTTCCGGAAGAGACTGCGAGCTTTCTGATCGCGATGGTCGAAGGCTACGAAGTGTTGGCAAAGAATGCTCAAGATGCGAAGGTATGGAATATGGGAATCAGAAATATCGTTAGCTGGCTGAGTTCTCTTCGCGCATCGGGCAACCGCAAGCGGGGCTGATCGCATCGGTTCCGAGGGATGGTCTGAATATTGATACATACCAACCGGTTCGTATGTCAGGCACAAGCACCAGGGCGAAAGTGGACGGAGGGACTGATGGTGAGGATTAAGTTCCGAACGCTTTCATGGCCAGCACAGGCAATAACTGAGGTTAACGGTTCAACCAAATTTGCCTTTCCCGAAATCAATCGGGCGAATCGTCTCAAACTGCATCATGAAAAGGAGAGCGAACAATGACAAGGACAAGGATGACAGTGTCACGCAGAAATCTGATCGCAACGGGAGTCTGCGCATTGGCTGGTGCCGTGAGTCTTCCGGTATCGGCAAGTGTGCGCGCATTGGGAGGGCAGAACTTAACCAACGAGGAGATCATCCGTAGCTGGTACGGGGCATGGGAAAAGAAGGACTTGGGCACATTCGATACCCTGCTCGCCGACAACTTCACCTTTTCGAGCGCGGCCGGCGACGACCACATCAGCAAGAGTACTTTCAAAACGCAATGCTGGGACACGCAGATTAATTTCATTGAACATTTTGACCTGGAGCGGATCACCACTGGTGCGGAGGATGCTTTTGTGAAGTATCTTTGCCACACCAAGAATGGTAAATCGTTCCGGAACGTAGAGTATCTCCGGATCAAGAACGGAAAGTTGGAATCGATTGAGTGTTATTTCGGCGCACAATCCAGCTTTCCGTCCGCGGTAAGCACTGGGCAGAAGTAACCTAGGGCCCGGCTGATCCAGGTGCTGAACGTAATGAATCAATCGAGGATGAAGGGCTGCGTCGATAATGCAGGACACCGCGATACACACTCTGAATACGGGCCGAGCCGGACATGCAGTCTCAAGTCCAGAAGGCGCTGGCGATTCTATGATTGACCGCACGGCGCAGCATTCGTGTGCCGCCTTGGCGATAGCACGCGATGCGGGAGGAAACACAAAGAGATCGACGGAGTCTTTCCTGGGGTTGCAGGCGCGTGCGAAGCCACAGTCTCTGCGAGTCGCCATCAAAGTCAAGGGAACGATACTCTTCGTCAATCTGCGCGACGTGGTTTCCGTTCAAGCTAAGGGTAAATGCGTGTGTCTCCAACGGAACACGAATTCCTATCTATTACGTGAGTCTATTTCGGTGGTGGCAGAAAAGCTCGAAACCCATGGATTCATCCGCATCCACCGATCTGTGCTCGTGAACACTTTGTTTGTAGAAGAAATCAGGCCGCTTTCGACGGGAGAATATTGCCTGCGAGTCGAGGGCGGCAAGGAATATACCGTCACACGGACCTATAAGAGAAATCTCAAGTCCCTTGCACAATTCTGGATCGGGACAGGAGCCTTCTTCCCTGGGTAGTCCCGGTGGCTTCAGATGGCTGCAGCGAAGTCTAGGTATGGAACGCGTCGGGAGGAAGCGATGAACGCCAAGTATTGCGCAGCAATTGCGGCTTTGATCTTCAGCTTGACTTTTGTCGGTGCTAGCCCGGGACAAACACAAGCGCAAGATGACAAAGATAAGTATCCCAACATGGCTCCATTGGACCGATACATGATGGAACGCGATGCGGAGATCGGCCTGGCGCGGACCGCCGCTCCCGAAGACATCTCTCGGGACGCAACTGTTCTAGTCATGGGGCCGCACGCATACGAAACCGCCGTTAAGGGCAAGAACGGTTTTGTGTGTCTTGTGGAACGAGCTTGGATGGCGCCTTTCGATGAGCCCGAATTTTGGAACTCCAAGAACCGCAGTCCAGACTGCTATAACCCGCCTGCCGCTCGGACCGTCCTTCCTCTCATCAAAATGCGGACGGAGATGGTTTTGGCGGGGCTCTCCAAGGAGCAAATTATCGAGAAACTAAAGGCGGCGAAAGCCAAAAAAGAAATCCCGCCGCTGGAGCCGGGAGGGATGGCCTTCATGATGTCCAAGCAGGCCTACCTGACCGACCGTGTGCCCCATAGTCTCTCCCACGTTATGTTCTTTGTCCCGAGCACGGACCCTGCCAACTGGGGTGCGAATTCGGCTCAATCCCCGGTGGCTCTTTTGCAACAGGATTCTATAGCGGACATCAACACGTTCATGATTCCTGTGGGCCAGTGGTCGGACGGAACGCCGGCGAACTCGGATGCTCACTGACATCAGATCTCAACATGAATCAGGTCATGCCACGCGAACAAGTAACCGAAGAGGCAAGTATCCTGAGCGAACGGGCTAGGCGCGGCTCTGACAGCCTGCCAGCGAGGACACAACTGGGACACAAAACTCAATGTTTGGGATCAAAACCTTTGGTAACCGCGAGAATTGAGTCAAGCGAATCAACTACAAATTTGGTCGGGGAGAGAGG
>CAVZZB010000010.1:0-228420 GCA_963779525.1 uncultured Acidobacteriaceae bacterium | reverse complement strand
TTTGAACCACCGACCTTTGGGTTATGAGCCCAACGAGCTACCAGACTGCTCCACCCCGCACTTCGATCATAATCAATGGGTACCCCATCGTCAAACTTCCGTCGTCGTTGAAGCGGCATAAAAGCATTTAGCCCCGAGAGATCTGCAACTTGGCTAGCTCATCGAGCCAAGATTTCCACCCCGGAAGCTGGACTATCGATCTGAAAAACGCTCGCTTCTATCCCGGTTCGAGCCTCCGTTTTCCTCAAACTACCCGACCAGATTCGCCGCATCCAAGATCTGAATCATTGCATCGAAGAACCACCAGAGTTTGCACGCTTAGGAATCTCACATTGCTTCGCCGTTAAGGAGAACATCATCTATGGCCAAGAAAGATCTCAACGCAAAAGCACCCACCGCGGAGCGAGGGGCGGTTAGCGCGCAGCCTCGGCTTCATCAGCGCGCCGCCGAAATTCAACGCTATGGCACCGTCTCGCACATGTTGCCGCTCGACTTGGAGGAGCCGGTTCGTCTGGAAATGACCGAGCAGCTCAACCTTTTATTAGCCGACACAATGACTCTTCGGGACCTCTATAAGAAATCGCATTGGCAAGTGGCGGGTCCAACTTTTTATCAGCTCCATCTTTTGTTCGACAAGCACCACGGAGAACAATCGGAACTTGTGGATACGATCGCCGAGCGCATCCAATTGCTCGGTGGAATTTCAATCGCCATGGCCGCTGACGTGGCCGAAACCACCCGCATCGAACGCCCGCCGCGAGGCAGGGAAGAGGTACCGGTGCAGATCTCCCGTCTGCTTGATGCGCATCAGATCATCATCGGTCATTGCCGCGAATTGGCGAGCCGTGCGGATGAATTGGGCGATGACGGCACCAACGATTTGGTGGTCAGTGATGTACTCCGCACCAATGAGTTGCAGGTGTGGTTTCTCAGTGAGCACTTGGTGGACGAGCCGCTGGTGCACGCGGAGGATACGCAGCTGCGCAACGCAAGTTAGTCTGGCAATTGCGTGGGCAGGCTCCTGCCGCGGAGCCTGCTCATAATTTGCTGCTTCCTTCCATATGTATCTCCGGTGCATCTAAGAATGTAGAGATCTTCCTCGCTGCTTGAATCAAAGTCGAGGGCTAATCGCTTGGTCCGGAGGTGTTATGAATCGGCACCATGTTTTTGCGAACGCTTTACTTGCTGCGGCCGTCGGTATGCCTGGAGCCGCAATCGTTACAGCACAAGCGCCAGCGGCAACTGGAGTCCCCGTACACACCGTAGTTACGGTCGAGGCTCGCAAGGAAGCAAATCTCCCAACCATCAACCGCGAGGACGTTCTGGTTCGTGAAGGGAAAGAACGCGATGCGGTCACAGAGTGGGTTCCTGCGCAGGGAGACCATGCGGGGCTCGAATTCTTCATCCTGCTCGATGACGCATCGAACATGACCCTGGGCACGCAACTGGACGATATTCGGCGGTTCATCCTTTCACAGCCGGCCACCACCAAAGTAGGTCTTGCTTACATGCAGAATGGCATCGCACGCATTGTGCAGAACCTGACGAGCGACCACGAACAGGTGGCAAAAGCTTTGCGGCTTCCTTTAGGAAACCCGGGCGTGAACGGCAGTCCCTATTTTTCGCTCAGCGATTTAGTGAAACGCTGGCCGGCAGGCGCGCCGCGCCGCGAAGTACTGATGGTTTCCGATGGGATCGACCGTTATTACGAAAGCGACGACTATCTGGATCCGTACCTCGACGCCGCAATCGAAGATGCGCAACGCGCCGGCATTATCGTTTCCGCCATCTACTCTCCCGGCATCGGCCACTTCGGCCACAGTTTTTACCGCACTTACTGGGGCCAGCTTTACATGGCCAAGGTGGCAGAAAAAACCGGAGGGGAAGCGTATTACATCGGAATGACGGGCCCGCCCGTGGCCTTCGCTCCATATCTGGATGACCAGGCCCATCGGCTGACGCACCAGTATTTGCTGACATTTCTTGCTAAGCCACCAAAGAAGCCAGGATTGCAGACGGTCACAATCAGGACTGAGGTGCCCAACGTGGATCTGGTAGCCCCCGACCGGGTTTATGTTCCCGCTGCACCGTAAATAGAACGAGTTATTTCCCGCGGAACCATGTTGTCCGCATCTTTCTCTGGGTCGGAACCCGCTTACGTTCGGCTGCCTGCCTTCATTTTGTCGTGATCGTAATATTCGTAAGCCGACATCGGCTTCTCGCCGCCCTTTTTCCAGGTGCGCGAGTCTTCCGGTAGTTTCCCTAGTACTCTCGCCATCTCCCGGATGTGCATTGCCACCGTACCGCAGCACGCCCCAATGAAGTTGATCCCAATATCGCGCGCCTGCTGTGCATACTCTCCCATTTCTTTCCGCGTGAGCTGCAGCGGATCGAGCGCGTAAGGAAACTCGGGCAGACTCGTAAAGTCCGGCTTCGCTTTGGGAGTTCGGTAAGCGACCGGCTGGCAGGCCAGATATCCCGACACCGCTTCGCGCATCTCTTCCATGGGGCCGAGGATATGCTCGGGCGGCCGCAAGCAGTTCATGCCAACGATATCGGCGCCCGCATCAAACAGCGCTTTGGCCGCATCTGCCGCGCTCCTGCCCTCGGCGGTTTCGTTCTTGTTCTCGAAACAGATTGTGACCATCGTGGGTAAACCTGTTTTCTTCCCACGCTCTACGGCAATCAGCGCTTCCCCCAGCCAGGAAAAGGTTTCGCCGATGATGAAATCCACCCCTTCCTCAACCTGCACGGCCAATTGCTCGTCGAAGGTTTTGCGCACTCGATCCGCGGCTGTTGGGCTATCCGGTTCGTACATCCAGGTCAGACTCAGGTTGCCCGCAACCAGGCAGTGGTCTCCGGCAACCTCGCGCGCAATGCGAACCGCGGCGCGATTCAACTCCTCCAGTCGATCCTCGAGTCCCACGGTTGCCAGCTTGTCGCGGCTCGCATAGAAAGTTAGCGCCTGCAGCACTTCCGATCCAGCTTCGCGAAATTCCACATGCAACTCCCGCAGCGCCTCCGGATGCGTCAACACCACCTCCGGCGTGAACGGGCCCGCGCGCACCCAGCCGCGCTTCTCCAGTTCCAGCAGATATCCGCCATCTCCCAACACCGGACCTTCTTTCAGTCTCTCCAGAATATTTTTCTTCTTCATGTCTCAATCCTTTTCGTAATCTCCATCATGTGCGAGTTCATTACTCTTCAATTTCTATTCGGCTGAAGTCTCATTCACGCCGCCTTGAACCGCCCTTTTTTCCAGTCGCGCAGCGCTTGCATCGCCGCATTCCGCCCGGGAGCGCCGGTAACCCCACCGCCGGGATGCGCTCCCGCTCCGCAGAGATAAAGACCGTGAATCGGAGTGCGATACTGCGCCCAGCCGGGCACCGGACGCATAAAAAAAAGTTGTTCCAACCGCAAATCGCCGTGAAAAATATTGCCCTCGGTCAATCCGTAGGTTCGCTCGAGGTCGAGCGGCGTAAGCACCTGCCGCGCCACAATCGCGCTCGGAACGTTTGGTGCATATTCTGCAATCTTCCTCACCACGCGGTCACCCAGCAGTTCACGCTTCTCATCCCAGTTCCCCTCGCGCAACTTATACGGGACGTATTGCACAAAGCAGGTCAGAATATGTTTGCCCGGCGGGGCAAGCGAACTATCCGCATTCGAAGAGACCACGCAATCCACCCACAGCTCTTCCGGAATCTCGCCAAATTTTGTGAGGTCATAACACCGTTCCGCAAACTCCAGCGAGGGAACGAGCGTGTAAAACGTGCGCTCCAGCCGCGTCGCTTGCGGCGATGTTCCCGTAAACCGGGGTTCTTCCGCCAGCACAAAATTAACCTTTGCGCACGGTCCATCCATCCGGATGCTGCGCACCGCAAAAAGAAAATCCTCGGGTAACTCGCCGGGCTCAACCATCTTCAAGAACGTCCGCTTCGGATCGGCGTTGGACAGAATCATGCGCCCGCGAATCTCGGCACCATCTTCCAACACCACGCTGCACACCCGACCGTGGCGCACCTCTACTTTCGCTACGGCCGCCGAAGTTCGAATCTCCACCCCCAGCTTCTTTCCAGCTGCCGCCAAAGCCTGGGTAATCGATCCCATTCCCCCCATCACGTGCCCGTAGAACCCTTGCAGTTCGTGCTCGCCTCCGCTCAACAAGTGAAAAAGTAAGCCGATCGCCGTTCCTGGTTGGTACGGGCCGCCGTGCTTGCCATACACATTGTTCGCCAGAAACATTGTCTTCATCTTCTCGGATTCATAGTTGTGATCGAGAAACTCGCCCAGGCTTCCCGTGAGAAACGAGACCAGCTGGGCAATCTCTGAACTCGAAATTCCGCGAAAGCGCCTGCCCATGCGAAATAAATCGCTCCATCCCCCAACTGTCGACGTACCCAACGCCGGCGGAGGCTCCATAAAGAATGGCTGCAAATATCGCGCCAGTTTTTTCAACTGATCGTCAACGACCACAAAACGCGCTGCATCCTTCGCGGAGATCTTCCCGAACTCCGTTCTTGCCCGATCCCGATCGGCCCACCACGGAACCACGTGTCCATCAGGGAAGGGAACTTGAATCGCGGGATCGCAGGGGATCATCCGCAGGCCGTGATGGGCGAGATGCAGCTCTGCGATCACCTCGGGCCGCAGCATGCTCGCAATATAAGAAGTGCTAGAAACCCGGCAGCCGGGCGCGATTTCTTCGGTCACGCAACATCCGCCAACAATCTCGCGTCGCTCCAGCACCAGCACCGACAGCCCGCTGCGCGCCAGATACGCAGCCGCAGTCAGCCCGTTGTGGCCGCCACCGATCACGATTGCGTCGTAGATGGAGTTGGAACCTTGCTTTGCTAAGCCTGACCCGAAGTCACGCCCCCTATCTTCGGACGCCATACCTTACTTCATCGCACAACGAAATTGAAGTTGAAAATTAGACGACTCTTCGGTATGCTGCCGTGACTTGGAGTCATTCATGGCTGGAATCGCTAGCAACGCCGTTGAACTGCCACGCTACTTAAACCGCACCGCCCCCCGGCCTCGGTCCGAGGCCAAGCGCTCCCGCATCATCGACACCGCCATGCATTACTTCGCGGAGAACGGCTATCACGCCGCCCGCGTCGCCGATATGGCGGCAACCTTGGGCATTGCCAAAGGCTCCATCTTCCAGCATTTCGGCAGCAAGGACGGCCTCTTCTTCGAGGTTTACAAGCGCGCCGTACGTTCGTTCCCGAAATATCTGGATGCGCCCGCCGAGGTGCGAGCTGCGGGCTTTTTTGATGTTCTGCACTATTGGCTGGTCCGCACCGAACATCTGCTGCGCGAAGACTGGATTCCCTATCGCATCTCCCTGCTGGGAAACTACGGCACCGACTTGGCGTTAAAGCGCGAGATCAACCGCTTTCTCATTGCCGAAGATCCCTACGGCACGGTTGCTTTTGTGCGTTTTGGCCTGGAGCGCGGCGATTTGCGAAAAGATATGGACGTAGAAATGATTGTTTCCATCCTGGATTGGACCATGGAGCGGTTCCAGGATGCTTTGCTTACCGCCGAACTTGATCCGGGTCTGTTCCGCAAGCAAGGGGAAATGCCGGAGAAGAAAGAAGCTCGCATTCTCCAGTTTCTCGCCGTATTGCGGAGGGCCGTAGGCACCTTTGCCGCGACTTCAGTCTCTGCTCGCAGTGAACCGCGAAGAATCGCCGTCGCGAATCTTGTGAGCAAGCCAAGAACTTCGTAACTCGGCCGCAACAGAAATCAGAATTAGACTTTCACTCAGGGAAGAATCAAAAACATGCAAGCGTCAATCCAGCAAATTCTCTCCAGCTATGACGACCACGTGCCACTCTCGCAGGCTTCAACCATTCCTGCCGCGTGGTACGTCGATCCTCGCATTGCCGAGCTTGAGCGCCTCAGCGTGTTCAGCAAAACGTGGCAGCTGGTGGCGCGTACCGATCAGGTGCAAGCCCCGGGACAATTCGTCGCCACTGTGGTTGCAGGTGAGCCCATCGTTGTAGTCCGCGGTAACGACGGTGTCCTGCGCGCCTTCTTCAACGTCTGCCGCCATCACGCCGCTGCGGTGGTAACCCAACCTTGCGGTCAGGCCGCGATTCTGCATTGTCCCTATCATGGCTGGAATTACGGCCTCGATGGTTCGCTCAAAGGTATGCCCGAATTCGAAGGCGTGCAGAATTTCGACCGTGCGCAAAATGGCCTCGTCCCCATTCGAGTCGAAACCTGGGAATGCTTCGTATTCATCAACCTGGATAATCACGCCATGCCGCTCACCGAATTTCTTGGCGGCCTGGTCCAGCGTGTCACGCCGCTTGGCATCAGCGAACTCCACTACTTTGACCGCCGCACCTACAACATTCATTGCAACTGGAAAGTTTTCGTCGATAACTACCTCGACGGCGGCTATCACGTTCCCCATCTGCATAAAGGCCTGAACTCGGTCCTCGATTACAAGCAGTACACCATCGAGAATGAAGACCGTTATTGCCTGCAGTCCAGCCCCATGGTCGCCTCCGATGAAGATGCTTCCACTGGAGCTGTCCGCAAAGGCGACCGCGCTTGGTATTTCTGGCAGCATCCCAACCTCATGATCAACTGCTACCAGGGCTACACGGATACGAATCTGGTAATCCCTGTCGATGCCGACCACTGCACCGTGGTCTTCGATTTCTATTTCGCGGACATCAGCGAGGCGAGCCGCGAATACAACGAGAACTCGGTGAACATCGGCAATCGCGTCCAGGAAGAAGATCTTGGCATCTGCGAAGATGTTCAACGCGGTCTGAAGTCGAGAGCCTATGGCGCCGGCCGCCTTTCGGTGCGCCGCGAGGCCGGAGAGCAGTTATTTCACCGCCTCCTCGCTTCCGATCTCAAGCGGGGCTTGGAGCCATCATCCGCCGCGGCTGACTAGGAGGGGGACGGTAAGCTGGAAACCTTCTTCTGATCAACCTCACTGATGATCTCTCGCGATCGTCTCCTGCCAGGATTTCGATTTGATGATTGTGCCGTCTTTCAGCAACTCTCGTGTGTACTTGTAATAAAAATTCTTCTGATCCGTCGTCACCAGCAAATGTCCGCGCCAGGTTAGGGTGCGGCCCTTTAGGGCGAACACAGTCTCTGCCTCGCCTCGCACCGAACTGTTTTCCGGATGCGCGTCATCGGCCTCGTACGTCAGACTCTCGTAGTCTTCTTCAGTACCCCACGGATACTTGCCACCTTCTTTTCCTTTCCAGTGCACAGTCGTCCTGTGGCGAGCCTCATCGCGCTCGACCGTCCACTCACCCGGCCAAGGAAAGCCTTCGCTTTTTACGTCAGCCCGTTGCTCAGACGGTTCGGGCGGTGAAAACGCAGGCGGAGCAATGCCGTGCTCGGGCACTACCGGCAGCACGATCCTCGAACCATCGCTCCCACCGAGTTCCAGTGAAGTTGTCATGGAGTAAGGCGTGGGCAACATCATTGGCCACAATGCATTCGAGATCGCCACCCGAATGCGATGGCCTTTGGGAAATACCCACGACGTCAAGTGCATCTCAATGTCCAGCGGATAAATCTTTCCCGGCTCCAGATCGCTTGGTTCGCTCATCGACTCGCGTTGCGCTCCGTTGATCCCCGCTCCCGTGATTTGCGTGACCGTGCCGTCCGGGGCCACATCCGAGAGTCGCGCAATCCAATCCGCCAGCGGCGCCGTGGTCGAGGCCCGCAACAGAGCATGAGGACGTCCTAAGATGGCTTCATCGTCTTGCAATGGCGCAGAGTCATAGACCAAACTGAACGCATCCACCGGACGCACATCACTCAACAGCTCGCCCCACCAGAATCCAGCTTCCACGCCAATCGATGGTATGTACTTTAGCTGGTGTGTATCGGGCTGCGGCATGCTTCCCGCGAGCGAGTGATTCGACTGCAAGAATAACGTAGATAACTGCGCTTCCTTTGGCGGCCACGCATCTTCCCGTCTCCATTCTCCCGGCACGTTTTCCAGGGCCGGATCGGGAGCATGCCAGTGCTGCATGTAAATGACCAGCCGCGGATCGTCTTCCACGCCCGTATCGCGCCCCTTGAGCCAATAATCAAAAAATCGCACCGCCTGATTGCGCCACTCAATCTGCGGACCCGGCACAGCATCGTTCGGGAACGTGTGGTTCCAAGGACCAACGATCGCCTTCACCGGCCCGCTCGCCTGCATCAGCATGTCGGGAACATTATCGCGATAGCCATCGAGCAATCCCCCGATCAGGAAACTCGGGATCGTAATTTCCTTCAGCGGCCGCACCCGGTCCCGCCAGAACGGCCCGTCATGCTGATGCTTCAGATAGAGCAACGACCATGGTGGTGTTTCAAATCGCGGCCCCAGAACCTTTTCGTCGAGCGTGTAGTCCGGCGCACCTGTCCATCCCTCGGCCATGTCCATGTTCAACTCAAATTCATCGATGTGTGCGATCCCGTCCACGTAATGCACATCATCGTGAAACAGTTCCGCCGTGGCGTCCACCGCCAGGATTGCTTTCAATCCCGGCGCATGCCGCATGGCCATCTGCAGCGCGGTGAATCCTCCCCAGGAAATTCCGAACATTCCCACGTTGCCGTTCGACCAGCTTTGGTGCGCCAGCCACGCAATCACCTGCTCTCCATCCACCTGTTCCTGCTCGGAATATTCCCGCTCCGGCGGCACGCCTTCACTCGCGCCGAATCCGCGGATATCCACTCGCACGCTCGCGTATCCGCGCCGTGCGAAATAAGCATGTTTGGGATAGTCTTCCGCCGCGGTGCCATCATCTTTACGGTATGGCAAATATTCGAGCAGTGCAGGGAATTTCTCTCCCGGCTTGGCGCCATCCGGCATGTAAAGCGTAGCCGCGAGCCGCACGCCGTCTTTCATCGGAATCCATGCTTGCTCCATCCGAACCCCGTAAGCTGGCGGAGAAGGCGTCTCTACGGCAAGCGCCGTGGCAGGAACGAAAAGAAGAGCGAGTGAACTTGTGCAAAGATGTGAGGTTACCCGGCGACGCCCTATTCTGATCAACCCAGTCTCCTGAACACTGTGGCGAAATCCGAAATCATTCTGGCGTCGATTCTTGCTCTCGCCGCAGCGCACGCAGATCAATTCCCAAATGCTCTGCCTTCTTATAAAGATGACTGCGCTCCAGCCCCAGCACTTTCGCAGCCAGGCTCACGTTCGAATGGCTGCGCTTCAACTCCGCAAGAATCGTCTCGCGCTCGAAGGCATCCACGCGCCCGGCCAGCGGCCCTGACGAAAATGAAAAAGCGGCGGGAATCCTCCCAAGCGCAGTACTCGGGATCGCGGCCTCCACGGTCGCAAAATCGACCTGGCCATCCGTCACAAGCAGCATCAAACGCTCGACCATGTTGCGCAACTCGCGCACATTGCCCGGCCAGGAGTGCGACTGCAGCGCCGCCACTGCGTCCGCAGAAAATGGAACCGGCTTCCATCCGTTCTGCGCACTTACTTGCCCAGAAAAATGCTCGATCAGCGTCGGAATATCCTCCCGCCGCTCGCGCAATGGTGGCAGCACCAACGGAAAAACATAAATGCGGTGAAACAAGTCCTGGCGAAATTTCTCTTCGCGCACTCGGGCTTCCAGGTCGCGATGCGTCGCCACTACCACTCGTACATCGACATTCACTGGCTTTTCACCGCCAACGCGCTCCACTTCTCCTTCCTCCAGAACGCGCAGCAATTTGGCCTGCATAGGCAGCGGCATATCGCCAATCTCATCCAGAAAGATTGTGCCGTGATTCGCCTGCTCGAATTTTCCAATGTGCCGCCCCGAGGCGCCGGTGAACGATCCTTTCTCGTGTCCGAAGAGTTCCGACTCGATCAGTTCCGCCGGAACCGCCGCGCAATTTAAGGTTACAAACGCTCCCTCGGCGCGCGTACTTCGGTCGTGAATCGTTCGTGCCACCAATTCTTTTCCCGTGCCTGTTTCTCCCAGAATGCAAACCCGCGTTTCACTCGCCGCCACCCGCTCCAGTTGCGCCATCACGCGTTGCATGGCTGCACCCCGCCACACTATTTCGTGTTTGCCCAGGCGCTGTTTAAGTTGCCGGTTCTCGCTTTCCAGCCGTTGCAGCTTGAGCGCATTCTCCACCGTCAGCAGCAGCTTGTCGGTCGAGATCGGTTTCTCCAGAAAATCCAATGCGCCCAGCCGCGTGGCCCGCACCGCCATTTCAATGTCGGCCTGTCCTGACGTCATTACCACCGGCGCCGTCACTCCCTGCGCCTTCAACTCTTCCAGCAGAGCGAGCCCATCTTTACCGGGCATTACCACATCAGAGAGGATCACGTCGAACTTCTCTACTTTCGCCAACTCAAGCGCCTTGGCCGCGCTGTCGCATACCGTGGCCTCATGCCCGGCCAGGCGGAAGGCTCGCGACAACGAAGCCAGCGTGTTCACTTCATCGTCCACAATCAGTAGATGTGCTTTGGTTGGCAACCATCCTCCATCGTTAATTTACTAAACCGCATCTCTCACGCTCGCGATAGTTCGATCACAAAAGTGGTGCCGCGACCGGGCTGGCTCTCCACGCGGACCCTGCCTCCATGATCGCTCACCACCGATTGCACAATCGCCAATCCCAGTCCCGTGCCGTGTTGCTTGCTGGTGTAATAAGGAGTAAAGATGCGTTCGCATTCTTCAGGCGTGAGCCCCGAACCGGTATCCGCCACTTCGATCAGAACTTTTCCGCCTTCACAGCGCGTACGTAACGTTAGCACCCCGCCTTGTGGCATGGCGTCCATGGCGTTCAGCACCAGATTGGAAATTGCGCGGTATAGCAATTCCCCATCCGCCAACGCAGGTTCGAGGAAGGGATCGAGTTGCAGTTCACAACTGATCTTCGCACGCCCGGGTGTCTGTAGTTGCGCCTGAAAGAGCTGCGTGACAGCCCGCATTACATCATTCACCTGCACCGGCTGCAAATTCGGCTGCGGCATCCTTGAGAACTCGCTGAACCGCCCTATGATTCCTTTCAGATTCGAGATCTCTGCCAGAAGAGTTCTTGAACTCTCCCGGAAAACCTCTTCGAATTGTTCCGGATTCTGTTGTCGCGCTCGCACCAGATTTTCCACCGTAAGCTGAAGCGGAAACAGCGGATTCTTTAATTCGTGCGCCAGCCGCCGTGCCAGTTCGCGCCATGCCGCCACTCTCTCCGCCTGAACCAGGCGCTCTCTCTGTCCCAGCAACTCGGTAGTCATGCGATTGAAAGAATCCGCGAGTTGCGCCAGTTCATCCCTCCCGGATACTTCAACCCGCGCATTCCAATTTCCCGAGGCCACCTCCTGCGCGGCCAGAGCCAAGCGCTCTACCGGCCTTGTGACCCGCGCCGCGGCCCAACTGCTCAGGAGAATGGCCAGTACAATTCCTCCGCCTCCCACCAGCAATGCCGCCGAGCGGATATGCCGCTTCAACTCAATGTAGGTGCGCCGCGAGTTGCCGACCAGCAGAATCGCCAGGAGCGGACGGCTCTTTCCGGTCTCCGCACCGAAAAGCGGAATCGCGCGAAACACCTCGTCGTCCGCCTGATTTCCTGACCAAGACACAACCGCCGGGATTTCTTGTCCATACTTGCGTACCACGTCAATCAAGGGTTGCAACTTTTCTGGCTCGCTCAACTTTTCTGTGGAAGCCGTAGAAGGATCGACGAGCAAATCAGAGGAGAAATGGTCTCCACGATTCTGATACAGCAAAGCTCTCATTCCTGCGGGCAGGTCCAGTCCAGACAGAAAGTCTTTGTCGAGGCGGCGCCCACCTACTGCGTAGATGGGGTGCTCTCCCACGTGGGTCGCGCGGACGGCAAACAATCCAAGCGCGGTTCCTTCTTGCAGCGGCTCCTGCTTCAAGAACGGTCCCTGCTCGCTCAATGCCGGAAGAGTTCCAATCGATTCCTCGGAATATCCGAACTTGGCCGGCCACTGTGCTGAAGAAACGATCGTTCCATCGCTCTCCACGAACTCCAGAAAATCGAGTAGGCTGTTCTCTGCAGTCGATTTTGCCAGTTCAAAATAAGGTCCCGAGTCCGCTGGCGTGTGGCTCAAGGCCAGCGCCATGTGATTTACCGCTTCCGACCCGGCAATGGAAGCCACCTTCCGTTCGACCTCGTCACCCTGCCGATTGAATTCGTGACGGAACTGGGTCACCAGGGCCGCGGTTCTTTCATCGTCGCTGCGTACGAACGCTCGCCGCGTTACCTCTGACACCAACCATGCCACCGTTGTCACCGACAAGATCACGGTCAGCGCGAAGACGGCCAGCAGTTTGCGGCGAAATATCATGGTCTATCTTTGGCCACCCACACTTCATCCAGCCGCCAGGTTCCCTCCGCTGCAGGCCTCCAATCATCCGGCCTCGGAAAAGATGCATATCCAACCGGAAGACGAAATAGTGGTATCACGCGTTGCTCCGCCAGCAACGCAGTTTCGGCGCCATAAAGCTCCTCCATCGATTCTCCTGCGGCCTTCGGCATGGCCATCGCTAAGGTTTCTGCCACATAGGCCAACGAGATCCAAGGATCCGCCGAAGGCAACGGAATCCCCACCAACTGCAGATCCACGGTCGCTGTCGTCGGCCGCAACACTAGGCCGGCATCCTTCGCGTTGAGCGCCACCCGCTTGGCGAGCAGGCGCGCCAAGGAATCGTTGGCATCATATCCCAGCGTCCACCTTGCCGACGCGTGAATTCGGTCGGGAACCTGGTCGCGAAGCTGCCGAGCCTGGTTCAAATCTGCATCCGACGGAAACATGAATCCATATCCGCTCATCCAGTTCAGCAGGAGACTGGCTGCCGGTTGTCCCGCGCCCTGCAGCAGCACGCTCTTCATCGAACTTCGATCGATGTTGTGTGCCAGGGCGGAGCGCAGTAGTTCGTCGCCAGTCTTCGGATCGTCGCTGGACACGAGTGCCACCAGTTCCACTGGTCGCGAACTGCTCACCCGACGCCCTCCATCGCCACCCGGTGCCTTGTTCCGGTGCTATCTCCGCCACTAAAAGCAGGGCAAGAACCAAACCTCATATCGTTGAAGAAAAGCGGCCTTGCAGGGGGCTATCAGGCGGAAGAGGCGGCGTGCGAACAACACTGTGTCAGGGGGTACACGTCGCCCATCGATCATTGATCATCGAGAGATTGTTTGGGACGGAAGGGACGCGAGCAGAAGAGTAGGGGGGAGGGCCACCTCACTCATCTCTCTGACTTTTTTCCAAGATTTAAGGCGCCCGGCCCCTGCCGTCTGGGGTAACGGCTCTGTGGGGTTCTGTGGGTTAGGGCCGGGCGATCTCAACTAGAAGGCCTAGTTCAATGTGGGCATTCTGCCATTGTGATTTTTTCATGTCGGTGATCACGATCACGCCTGCGCGTGATCCTCGTCAACATACGCCCGTTTTGGTTTTCCTTACTTAGAACCGACGGCGGACAAAGTGAGGTCAACACAAAGAGCAGTAAAAAAGGGAAGGGACTGGGCGGGGGTCGGTTTTGAGAGAGGCGCGGCCTGAGGCGAGAAGAGTCGTCCGAAGTGGCCAAGAAATCCTAAAGCCGCTGGTCGGCGCCAGCGGCTTGTCCCTGCGGGCTTCAGAAGCGCGTGCCGGTGGCCGTCACCGTATTCGTGCCGGCCAGCGTGCCGGGGCACGAACTCAGGCTGCACGTGTAGAAGCTGACCGCACAACTGTCGCTGTAGGACTTCCCTTTCGGGGCCAGCGTGAGAGTGCAGTCCGAGACCGCAATGTAGATCAGGTTCCCCGACGTGTCGTAGAGGTAGTTCTCCTCGTCGAACGCGTAGTTCAGGCCCCCGGTCTTGTGCCAGGTTCCCATCGAGATGCTCTGCGAGGTTATCGGGTTTATGTTTGTGGTGTCGTTCTCGATGACCGCCCCGCTACCGGTGAAGACTGTTATCCCGATGAACGGGTAGTTCTCGCCGACTATGTTCCAGGTGCCGACCAGCGTGTCCTGGGCCTGCGCCGAAGCGGCCAGAACGAGTACCACTACGGACAAAACGACCAGAATGTATTTCATATTTTTCACCTCGATTTGCTTCGCTCAAGAGACTGGAGAGGATGCTTCCTTTTGGCATTCCGCAGGGAAACCGGGGGATGGCTCCCTCAGCAGTTTCGCCCGAGCAGGCTATTGTATTACGAGCGATCTGACGCGCAACGATTCTTCAGGCTTAGGCATTGGGCATAGTCCGGCTTGGGCCCGGGCTTCTCGCTTTGGAAGGAAAACCTGAGGGAGCGCGAGAGCCATCTAGGGGGCGTCCCGGCGCTCCGCCGAGCAGTTACCGCTCTTTGATTGGCGGACAGTGGCCGAGCTGCGTCCCCGCCGACGCATAGCTTTGCCCTTTCTGCTGCGCTCCATGCGATTTTCGCCACGGCGCACAGCGCCCTGTGATGACCATCACAGCCTCATCCTTTGCTCGCCCTTACACTGATATTCGAGCAGCTAAACCCACTTTGATTTTTGGAGACTTTCATCATGGCCTATGTAATTACCGACTCCTGCATCAAGGATTCCCTCTGTGTCGATGTTTGTCCCACCGACTGCATTCACCCCAAGCAGGATGAGCCCGGTTTCGAGGAAGCGAAACAGCTTTTTGTTGACCCAGCGGAGTGCATCGACTGCGGCGCGTGTGTTCCCGCCTGCACCTCGGATTCGATCCTTGCCGTCGACGATGTCCCGGAGGACAAAAAGCAATTTATCGAAGCCAATGCGGCCCACTTCAAACGCTGAGCTCCTTCTTTCCTCCTGGGAGCTCAGTTCCGGTGCTGGGCGTGCGATTTGATTTCCTGAGGCCGATCTATCGCCCTGCACCGGTTTTTCCAGTGGTCTTAACGCTTTCATAGCCGAGTCACGGAGAAGACTTAATAATTATTCTTCCTCAGTTCTCCTCTGTGACTTTGTTCTCTCTGTACAGGGCTCCTCCCTTAATTTGACTTCTCCTTCTTCCCGTCGCTATCGTTGCCCGCATGAATGTCGTCAAAGCCACCCGCCATTTCGAAGAATGGCTGGCCCAGCGCACTCATCTGGATAAGAAAGACCTTCGACTCAAGCACGCTCGCATGAAGGCGGAACTCTTTCCCTTCTTCCGCGCCACCTACTACCGGTGGGCGCAACTCTGGCCGCAGATCTGCCCTGATCTCGCTAGGGCGCCGCAGGTTCTCGCCGTGGGCGATCTTCATGTCGAAAATTTCGGTACCTGGCGCGACATCGAAGGTCGCCTTATCTGGGGAGTGAACGACTTCGACGAAGCTTGGCCCATGGCCTTCACCATCGATCTGGTGCGTCTTGCCGTCAGCGCTCATCTTGCCGTCGAGGCCGGGAGTCTTCCCCTCAAGCGCGAAGACATCTGCGGTACTCTGCTCGACGGTTATCGCGAGAGCATGCAAGAGCAAGGTTGTGCATTCGTCCTGGGCGAGAAACATCAGTGGCTGCGCCTCATCGCCGAGGGTGAGCTGCGAAATCCTGTCCGTTTCTGGCAGAAGATGGACGCGCTTCGCACGGTAAAGGGCGAAGTCCCCATCAGTGCCATCGATGCCATTGAACACCTCATGCCCGCATCCGGCCTCTCCTATCGCCTGGCGCATCGCGTCGCCGGACTGGGCAGTCTCGGCCATGCCCGCTACGTCGCGATCGCGGATTGGCACGGCGGACGCATCGCCCGCGAAGCCAAGGCGCTGGTCCAATCGGCTGCCTGTTGGGCGGAGACTATCGAGTCACGGAAGGACAAAGGGCCAGCCGAAATTCTTTATCAGACCATCCTCAACCGTGCAGTCCGCTGCCCCGATCCTTTTGTCCAGTTGCGCGGCCGCTGGATCGTTCGCCGCCTTGGCCCGCACTGCTCCCGCATCGAGCTCGCTTCTTTGCGTGGCCCGGACACCGAGCTCCGTATGCTGCACGCCATGGGATGGGAAACCGCCAACATCCATCTCGGTACTCCATCGACGCGAAAAGCGATCTTGCGTCATCTGGATAAGCAAGAAAAAAGGTGGCTGCACCACGCCGCTCAAACCATGCTGCCGGCGGTGCGGGCAGACTGGGAGGTCTGGAAGAGGAGGGGGTACAGCTGACGTCAGCCTCATAATGAGAAGCTGCCGGGGAATGACTGAACAAAACCACCCCTCAGCGAAGGCGCGTGCTATCATTCCCGGCCAAGTGGTTGAGTGCCATGCATCTCAGGTTAGGACTAATCTGCGCTTTGTTCGCCGCTTACCTCGGAGCCCGATCCGCCGCCCAGGATGCCCATGTTCGACAGGAAGCGGAGACTCTCCTGGAACGCGCCGATTCTCGCAGCACTCCGCAAGAATTTCACAGTTACGAGCAGACCATCACGTTTCGATCGTTCTCCCCAGCTGGCACTCAGCAGGGCCGCTTCACTAGCGTTGTCCAGGGGCCCCGCTCCTATCGAGACGAATACGAATTCGAGGACTTTCGCCTGCTCGTGGTGGTCCATGGGACTATGGTCGCGGATGTGGGCGACCGTGCGCGCGCGCCTGTACAGGTTCGGCGCATGACGCGGCTCAATCACCCATACACTGCTCGTTTCGATGAATCGGACATCATCCACTCCATCAAAGAGACTGAAGTAAACGGTCGCCCGGCTCGGTGCATCGAATTCGATACGGTCAAGGGCGAGAAAACCTCCGCTAACGAAATCTGCATCGACGAGCAATTCGGCATTCTTTCCCGCGTCCACGCCGATGACGAGACTATTACGAACTCCGACTTTTTCCCCTACCGCAGCACCTATCTCCCAGCGCACATCGTCTATGAGCAGAATGATTTGCGTATGGAACTGGAGCAGACGAAGAAGGAAACCGAGGGTCCGTTTGATGCCGATTTTCTCAGCCCGCCTCCGGATGCAACCATGATCGGGCACGTCTGTACAGTCTATCGTCGTCCGTTCGGAAAATTTATGCCACAACCTAAACCCGGCCAAGGCAGTGCAAATGTCGAAGTGATGGTTCACGGCACGATTCGCACCGATGGCAAAATTCGCGATGCGAGCATCGACGTTTCCGAGCGTGCGGACCTGAATCAGGAAGCGCTTCAACTCTTCAACAGTTGGCGGTTTACTCCGGCAACCTGTGACGGCGTGCCACTCGAAACCCCCGCCGAAATCACGCTACATTTCCAGAACCGCTAGTCGAGCTGCGCTGAGAATAATCTCCACCTTCTGCGCGCTACCCCATTGCCGAATTGCGCTACACTGTCTCGCCGCCCATGTCGACCCATCTCGATGGTCCTGATGAGCTTCTCGCCCGACTCGAAGCCGCCAAGAATCGCTTCGACTCCAGCCACGCCGCCGTCATCGCCAAACTCTTAGCCCAACTCTCGCGGCTCAATCTCGAGGATCCTCATCACCTCATCCGTTTTCACGAATGCCTGCTTTTCCTGCGAGCATTCCCGCACGCGCCGTCGCATATCCCCCGCGTCGAACGCTTGCTCAACACTTTTCACAAGCGCATCGACAAACTCCGCGACGCGGATGCCGACATGTCCCTGTTCGACGACTTCGACACGTCCGGCTTCGCTGGCACCTCCATGCAAGACACGCTTTCTTTCGACGTGGCGCGCTGGCTCGTGCGCCGTATTCCGCGCCACGTCGAAATCGCCTGGGACGATTATTGGGATGACTATCAATCCGAACGCGCCCGCGGTTCCACCTGGCCGCGCTTCATTCCACTCCTCGAAGAAGACGCCGATGTCGAAGCCAACATCCCATGGCAACGATGGCTCGATGCCGCCCGTGGCCGCCAGAATCCGCTGCCGTGGCTCATTCGACGCTTCGAACAACTTCCGCTCGCCGACCGCCAGCGCGCCGAGCTTTACGACTCGCTCCGTCTCCCAGTTCGCTGGAGCCTCGAAAACCTGAAGCTCTCCCGCACTCGCAACTGGACGCGCCCGCGCCGCTTTTACTTCCATACGGCCCCGCTCCTCCAGCGCAGCGAGGTCTTTCTGGCGCACGAACTCGCTCAGCCCGCGCCAAAATTCGAAAAGCTTTCACGCACCGCGGGAGAAGCCGTCATGCACGCCATCCGCGAAGTCATGGTCGTGCGATACCGGGAACTCTACGGCACCACGCTCGGCAATCCGCGCACGGTGGTCCGGGCAGATCTTGGACGCGGCGTGGTCATGCATTTCTGGGGACTGCCATCCGAGCGCCGTCTGCCACTGCGCGCATATCTTGCGGGATACACCCTGAAGAACGGTGTGCCGATTAACTACATCGAAGCCATCGGACTCTTCGAATGGATTGAGGTCGGCTTCAACACCTTCTACACCTATCGTCAGGGAGAAACCGCCCGGATCTATGCTCAGGCTTTGCGCTGCTTGCGCGCCTTGACCGGGGCCCAATGCATCTCGATTTACCCCTATCAGATTGGCCAGAACAATGACGAGGCCATCGACTCTGGCGCCTTCTGGTTTTACCGGAAGTTGGGCTTCCGTCCCGGCCGCGCCGATCTGCAGAAATTGTGTGAAAGGGAAGAAGAAAAAATCGCAGGCGATCGCCAATACAAAACCCCCGCGCGAATCTTGAAACGCTTGGCCGAAGCTCACATGTTTTATGAACTTCAACCTGACGTCGAGGGACAGCTTGGGGCTTGGGATACTTTTTCCCTCCGCAATCTGGGCCTGCTCGTCAACCGGCGCATGGCGCGCGAGTTCGATGGAGACAGCCAGAAAATCCGTCGAGCCTCCTTCGGCTCCGTGACTCGCGCGCTGCGAGTGAATCCCGCGAGCTGGAGTCAGATCCAGCGCGAGTCGCTGGAAAACTGGTCGCTGGTTCTTGCGCTGATCCCGGACTTGGCTCGCTGGTCTTCGGAAGAGAAGCGACAACTTGTCGGAATCATCCGGGCGAAGTCCGCCACAAACGAAATGCTCTATCTTCGTCAAACCCAGCCACACCTGCGCCTGCGATCCGAAATCCTCCGGCTCGGCTCATGAACTCGGATATACTTTCCCGAGGAGCCGTCGATGTTAGAAGCACTTCAAACTCGCCTGAAAGTTCTTGAGGACGAGATTCTGCGCCTTGCCAAACTGGCCGCCCAGGCAAGCGAAACGGTCGAGCAGGACAACTACTGGCACCTTGCACAGGACCTGCAGCGCGAGGCGCGGGAGTTGAGGTTGCAGATTGTGAAAAAAGCAGAATCTTCCACTCCAGATCACAAATCGCGAGGTCCGCTTTCCAGTTCCGTTCCCTCGGGCGCCTCCCGCAACAACTCATGCAAATCAAGCGAGCGAGTGAACATTTCCAAATTTCCATCGGCCGTGCGCGGCCATTTTTCCTTCGGCTTGTCGCAGTAGAGTTCCACTCCATTCTCATCGGGATCGCTCAGGTAGATCGATTCGCTCACGCCGTGGTCGGCTGCGCCCTGCAGCGGAAGTTTTGCCGCCAACACTCGTCGCAATGCCACAGCCAGCGCGGCACGCGACGGATAAAGGATTGCCGTATGGTAGAGCCCGGTTGTTCCCGGCGGGGGCGGTGAGCCTCCCAGACTTTCCCAGGTGTTCAAAGCGATGTGATGGTGATATCCCCCGGCCGATAAAAACACGGCACCATCGCCGTAGCGCTGCATTACTTCGAGTCCCAGCACTCCCGCGTAAAATCGCAGGGCCCGCTGCAGATTGGCTACCTTTAAATGCACGTGGCCGATTCGCACTCTGGGATCGACCACGTACGGAACAGTCGGCGAATCATTCTTGCCTGCGGACATCGCTCAAGGCCTCCGAGGTCGCGATTATAGCGCCAGCAGAAGCTGCTCCCTCCGTCACAGCTAGCTGTGATCCTCGTCATAGGACGGCGCTGACCGGTTGACTACCTTTATGGTGAGCTTCGAATTCTGCTTTTGATTTGAGTGGAGGCATACCATGCCAGCCATCCTAGAAGTTGTTCCGCAGGTTGAGACTGAATCGCGAAAGAAAACTGTGACGACCCGCGAACCGGAGCCGGTGGCTCCGACACCGAAACCCCGCACTCTGCTGCAACGGATCTTTGAGGGACACGAAGAATATCTCGGCTACACTCCGGATTGATTCGTCTGCGCGTTCGCTCAATTGCCTAAACGGGGACCCTGCGCGTCTCCTCGCCCGAAAGTCTCTCCGAGGTTTGTGGATATCGGCATGGAATAATTCTGTCGACTCGCGTCTGTGAGGCGGCAGGAGGTGCGTTCCGAAACAGAAATTATATGGAGTTGGGTGGGTACCCCCCTCCCCCCATCGCGCCTGAAAGTCTTGCTGGGCGCGGGTTTTGCAAAAACGTGTTTGCAAAATCTAGATGTCAAAGAACTTATCGGTCAAAATCTAGAGCGCAAAGGGGTTATGAGCGCTGGCGGGAGCGGCGCCTTTACCGCCTCCGCCTTGACCATATTGAGCTGAGTTGGAGCGGGGCACAAGGTTGGATGTCACAGCGGGGCTGTGGGTCAGCAAAGGAATAAGCGGACGGTTGTTACCATAAGCGATAGGGACGCTTGCGAAAATGAGAATTGCGGTGGTGCTTTCGATTTTGGCGATCATTGCCATTGGCATTGGCGCGCCTGTTCTGTTCATCCGCTTCCGCAAGCGTTGGGTCGCGGCATTCAATCAGCGTGTTACCAACCGGATTACGCGTCACTTTGCCGGGCGCTTGCCTGGCTTTGGCATTCTCACGCACAAAGGCCGCAGGTCCGGCCGCATTTATCACACCCCGATTAACGTCTTCAAGACGCGAGATGGATTCCTGATCGCCCTCACCTACGGACGTGAGGCGGAGTGGGTAAAGAACGTGCTCGCGGCGCGCGGGGCACAACTTGAAACTCAGGGCAGGCATTATGATCTTTCCGCTCCCGAGATCGTCCACGATCCGTCACGCAAAAATTTTCCGCCCGTCGTGCGCAGCGTACTGTGGATCATCGGCGCCAACGACTTCATGCAACTTACTAGTTCTGGCGCCAGCCCGACTTAACCCGGAATTTTTTGTCAAACGCGGGCTGCTTTAGGGCAGGCTTGCACCCACCCCTTAGGCCCCCCGCTCAGGGCAGGGCTCTCGCAAAGGCCGCGAGGATGGGGCACCACTGCAGTGTTGTTGTAAGAGGTGGTGGGTTACCCGCCCCGGTTATTCCCTTGACAGACTATTCCTTATATGGAATATTAATTGCATGGCATGGGAGATCGAGTTCACCGATGAGTTTGAGTCGTGGTGGAGCGATCTTTCGGAAGCGGAACAGGAAGAGATTGACGCCAAGGTTGCCCTTCTTGAGGAACGTGGTCCGAGGTTGTCCCGCCCCCATGCCGATAGGATCGAAAGCTCCCGCCACTCCAATATGAAGGAGCTCCGAGGGAAGGTTGAGGAAAGATACCTGCGGGTATTGTTTGCGTTCGATCCTCGACGTACCGCGCTGCTTTTGCTCGGTGGCGACAAGACCGACGACCCGGCGTGGTATGACAAGTTTGTGCCGATTGCCGACGACTTGTTCGATCGCCATCTGAAAGAAATTGAGCGAGAACAGCAGAAAGAAAAATAGCAATACCCGAATGATGATTCTGAGGACTAAGGATGATGCATATGGCAAAGAATTTCAAAACTCTTCGGGAGAGGATGTCTCCCGAGTCCCGCGAGCGTTCCCGTGCTCTGGCTGCGAAGTACCGCGCTGAGATGCCGCTCAATGAACTCCGCGAGGCCCTGGAGATTACACAGGTGCATCTCGCCCGTATTCTCAAAGTCAATCAGGCTGCAGTGTCGAAAATGGAGCGGCGCACGGATATGTACGTGAGCACGCTGCAAGACTTCATCAAAGCCATGGGCGGAGAACTGAAGATCACTGCAAAGTTTCCCGACGGAACCGTTGAAATCAGCCAATTTGCAGATGCCAAGAAGGCGGCAGCTGGGAAGTCTTAGCAAAGAAAGAGCCCAAGGACGGGTTCTCTCTGCAGCATCGTGCCCACCCCTCCGGCTCCGCTCAGGGCAAGCTCTCGCAAAGGATGCGAGGATGGGACACCGGCCCGCTGTTTTGTTACGAAATCCGAACAAGGGCCACTGGAGGAGCCATTGACAGTGCGCTCTCCTGAGCGGAAAATGCGACTTCCCCCGGGAATCCTTCAACACCAAATGCGTAACTTATGCCCACTAACGTTTCGCTCGCGGCGTATTTAGTAAAGATCCGAGACGTGAAAGAACGCGAAGACGAAATCCTTTCTCATCTCACAGGTGACGAGGAAGACTTTTTGGAATACCTCGCCAAACAGCTCGGCCTCATGAAAGAGGCGAAGCACAACGAGCAGTACCAGCAGGTCCTAAGCGTGACGAAGCTAAAGCGTGAAGACCGCCAGCTCTCGGGCATGATCGAGACTGGGGAGTATGGACTTGAAAGCAATATCTACAGCACCGTCTCCAGGAAGGTCGTGCATAAGCGCAAAAAGCAGGAGGCGGATTTGCGCCCGTTCTACTTCATGTTCCGGATTCCAACGGACGTGGATGAGGGCCTGTTGATTCTTCAGAGAACGGGCAACTACGGGATTAGAAAAGTGCTATATCGGTTCCTATATGACAGCTTTAATCGCGACTTTGTCGACTTCCGTCTTCATTTGGACCCAATAGTGGACCCCGCGCAGTTTGAACGGTACTCACACGGAAAGGTCAAGGAGCTTCGGTTCATAAGAATCACGCTTCCCTCCGACCTAGCCGATAGTGTTAAGGGAGGACACACGATAAACGTCAGAGGAAGCGCACGGTTGACAGGTTGAGTCCGCAGCCCGCGTTAACACGCCGTGGTGGTTTATGGGGACCCACGCCATGCAATGTTGACACACTTCGACCTCCGAGGACCACATCCCCGCTCAACCAACTGCGGGTCACTGGCACCACGCAGACTCTAATGCCTCATTACAGCAAGCACTCCGTTCAATGAATCCTGCAATGCATGGGAGATCATTCCCGGGCGAACGCTTCCGCGCCAATAGGCCAGAATCCCGAACATAGCTCCGTACAGGGCGATCAGAATCGTCATCCGAAAGCCCTGGTAGGCGTGAGCAGCACCGAATGTTGCGGCAGAAAGGAGAATGCCGGCGGGAGCGCTCTTAGTCAGGGCCATGAACTGCCGTTGCAGGTAACCCCTAAAGATTGTCTCTTCGCAAATACCGGCGGTAACGGAGAGCGCTATCCAAAATGTTAGTTCGATACCTCGTTGGGGGAGCATGGACACATTGCGACCCAGCGCGGCGATGCGCAGGAGCCAGCCGAATATCCAAAGCAGCATCGCCGCAACGATCCAGAACCCAACGGCAATTCCAATATCCCGCAGCACCTGGCGGACGGAATGCCATTGATCTCCGACAACGATGAGGACAGACGCCCCACTACGCTGCACGCCCGCCACTACCAGAACGAACAAGAGCCATTCAAAGAAAAGAGTCACCAGATAAAAGCGCACGCGGTTCGGATTAGCCGCCACGCTCAATTGATCCGCAGAAATCTTATGCCAGAACGCCCAACCGCCCAACACGGCGAGCACAAAAATCGTGTGGATCGGGCTAGCGATTTGGGGATAGCGGTCTGATGCGGACTGACCCAAAGCAGAAGTCTGCATGATTACCTCATCTAGCCAGAATGCCACCTTTGCGCACTGTATCAGCCCTTTGAGATCGAGACCATGTGTTTTCGGCGGGGAATGGTTCAACAAAGTCCGCTGCACGTGAGAGTCCCCTGGTACATCCCCGCTGTATCGTCGGCCACTCGAAAGCTGCTCGACAAAATTACTGTCGACAATCGCGTTCACTCCAACACCCGGTCATGAGTGCTGTGCGACCCATGCAGAGGGAGTAAGTTCAGGGAGGCGCTGGATGGGGAGATCAGCGAGCCCGGGAAGAATCGCGGCCAGATAGTCGCGCACCGGAATCTTCATCCGGCGGCAGCTTTCGACAACCGATAGGATAGCCGCGATCTTCGGTCCCGCCTGCGCGCTTCCTATATGGATCCAATTCCGCCGACCAAGAGCTACGGGACGCATCGAGTTCTCCGCTAGGTTATTGCTCAACTCCAGTTCGGGATATTCCAGGAATCGCGTGAGTTTGTCCCACAGGGTGAGCGTGTAGTTGCAGGCCTTGGCCAGCGCGCCCCCAGGCAGTGCCATGGAGCGTGCCGCTTCGATCTGTTTCCGAATCTCACCCAGTAGCGGTCGTGATTGTTGCTGACGCAGAGCATGGCGTGCCTCCACGTTCAATCCTTGGCAGCGGGCCTCCGCGTCAATGGCAAACAACTCATCGACCCGCGCTACAATCGCGGTAGCCATCGGATCTTGGAGATTTAGCTGCACTGCCTCGGAAAAATATCGTTCCGCATGCGACCAGCAGCCAGCGTGAACCATTTTCGGCCCTCCGATCTGATCGTAGGCCGCATAACCATCCGTCTGGAGAAGACCTTCGAACTGTCCCAGAAATTGTTTCGGTCCATCCCGTCCTCGGCCCAAACGGAAGTCGAACACCACCGTTCCTCCCGGCCGACTGTACTGCCATAGATAGGCTTGATGGTTCTTCCCGCGGCCCTCCTGCATCTGCACGTCCACCGGGGTTTCATCGGCCTGAATGTAGGTGCCGCGGAGTAACTCTTGCCTCATCGCCGAGGCCATGGGAATCAGCAACTCGCCCACTTTCAGTACCCAACCGTCCAGCGTCGCCCGGCTGAGTTCCACACCGCTGTCCCGCTCCAGCATCGCGCTCCGTCGATACAGCGGCTGATGATCGCAATACTTGCTGACCACCGTGTCGATCACGATCTGATCACTGGCCAGGCACTTCTCGATGATTCGTGGGGGCAGCGGGGCCGAGACCACACCCTGTTCCTCGCACGACTTGCAGACACGCTTCTCGCGCTTGCTGACCAGCACAAAGTACTTCGCCGGCTCCACGTCCAGTTGGGAACTTTCCTCGTGGCCGATCACAACCGTCTCTTTGCCGCAGCCCTTACACACGCATTGCTCCGGCGTGCACTTCAGGATCCGCTCTACACGCGGAAGGTTTGCTGGCAGTTCCTGCCGCCCCGGATGCTGGCGCCTCGTTTTCGTCGAGGGCTGGACCGGCGGGCGCTCGCTCTCCGCCTGCACTTCCGCACTGCTGACTCCCGGCTCCAGTTCCAGCAACTCCAGTTGTGCGTCCGAGAGTTTTTCGCTGCCTGGCCCGTACTTCGCGATGCGTACCAGCCGCAGTCGTTCCTCCAGCACGCGAATCTTCAGTTCCGCATACTGCAGCTTGTTTTGATACGAGAGGACAGTGTTCTGAAGATGGCTGAACTGATCACTCACCGCTGCAAACAGCGGCCCGGCAAGTTGCCGCTTCAGTTGTTCGATCAGCTCAAGCTCGGAAGACGTCGAAGAAGCTGCGGCCCTGGACCCCGACGATGGATGAGCCGCCTCACTCACGATGAGTTCTTAAATAAACGGAGCGGCTTGAGGATTACAAGTGTTTTATGCGGCAGCATCTCCTTCGCCGTTTACTTTGCGGTACCACCGCTTGCTTTTCGTTTTCGCCAGGTCGATTCCACCTAATAATAAGGACAGCTCCTCGTGACTCAAAACTACTTTGCCTTGCGCATCACCGGACTGCGGCCAAGTGAAGCACCCTTTCGGTAATTTTTTCGCGCATACCCATAAACCTGTTCCGTCCCAAACCAGGACTTTCAACCGATTGCGCTGTGAATTACAGAACAAAAACAGGTGTCCGCTCAGAGGTTCGCACAATAATCGGTCGCGCACTAGACCGTAGAGGCCATCGAAGCCCTTGCGCATGTCCGTGGCTCCGGCGGCCAGATAGATCCGTGTCGCTGGGCCCAATCCAAACACGGCTTACACCCGCTCCAGCGCACTCATCAGACGCTCGAAGGTGTGGACATCAAAATCGCGCTGCACTTCGATCCGGCGCCCGCCCGACAACACTACGGCCAGCCCACAACTCGCTCCGTGCTCCGCCGGCGGTTTCCTGATGGCCAATTCCACTGGCACCAACTTGCCGTCTGCGGGAGCGCTTCTCGTCGTCGTCTTCCACCGCCGCTTCTTCAGATGGCGATCCAGCGTGCTGAAGCTCAAACCTCGACTCTGGCAAAACTCGCTCCGCCGCATACCGCTGTTCACAAACTCTGACACTAACTGCCGAACCTCAGCTCGTGTCCGTCGTCTCCGTGCCGCTTCCTGCTGTTCTCGGTTCATCCATCCAACTTAAACACAGACTCAAGTTATCGAACAGGTGCGTTGCTCAGACGCCTACGACACACGGAGAGCCGTGGTCGTATGGAGCTGGTGATAAAGGCGTCCAGAGGCGGATCCCTGCCGGACCGTGTTCAGGCCCGCGTAGCCAAGCTTTTGCAGAAGCGGGAGCGGGCCGGCGTCTTCGCTCTTGACGACGGAAATTTCGAATACAATGACGTAAAAGTGAAGACTCAGGTCGGGGGGACGCATCGAACGTTTAGCATCGGAGATCCCAGGCTTAGGTCGTACTACGACATCACGGAAAAAATCGAGCTAGGCGGAGGCGGGCACCCAACTTTCGAATCGATTGCCGAGGAGGCGGAGGCTCTCGCCGACAAGCTCATCGCAAAGATGTACGTCTAGGAGGGAGAATGAAGATAGATGTTGGGCGCATTGTTATAGCCCACCTGAGAACCCTCCGGGACACGGGACGTTCCAGGGTAAATCGATTCGATCTCGTGGTGTTTTACGTTATCCCACTTGCTGTGGGCGTTTTTGGTGCGTGGCTAGGATGAAAGTTCGGTGCCGACGTTCTGAACGCTCTTCTCACCGCGTACTCAATTTTCGCGGGCCTTTTGTTGAACCTGCTCCTTCTGGTGTATACGTTTTCCACGCAAACCGTTCATCCAAGCGCCCTAGCCAAGGCGCGCACCATGCTCGTCCGGGAGCTTCACGACAACATTGCATACTCGATTCTGGTAGCTATAGTCCTGGTAGTGATATGCATGGGCGCCACCGCATACGTAAAAATGTTTGATCCGCCGATATCCACGAATCGCTGGGTTACCGCGACCATTACGTTCTTAACTCTCAACTTTGTGCTGACGCTGCTTATGATCCTCAAGCGTATCTACGAGCTCCTAAATGCCGAGCTTGCCAAACCGGAGCCGGTCGCGGATTTTCGGAGGACCGGCGCGCGGTGAGCTACTCATACCCAATACCTTTACACCCTCCATTCCCACATGATAACCTTCCTACTGTCACTAAGATAAATCGAAACCAGAACAGGAGTGCACCAGGTTAGTGCTAGCCAGAGAGCAAAAGAAATCTGTCATTGACCAGTATCAGACGCACGCGACTGACACCGGGAGTCCGGAGGTTCAGATCGCCATCATCAGTGAACGCATTGGCCAACTGACGGATCACTTCAAAACGCACCAGAAGGACCACGGCTCGCGCCGCGGCCTGCTCATGCTGGTCAGCAAGCGGCGTCGCTTGCTCGACTACCTCAAGAGATACGATTCCGAGCGCTATAAGACGGTCATTGGGAAACTCGGCATCCGCAAGTAACTGGGAAAAACCTGGATGGGAAGGAATTTGGCTGGCCCGTCCTATCGCGGTTTTTGCGACAGGGTGGGAGCCGCTACCACAAGCTGTACCCCTAGAGGATTTTTCCATAAGTATCTGTGAGAATAGCCGCCTTCGTCTCGAAGCCGGTAGAGCATTGAGCCAACTCCAGCGTGCGTGGTCGAGGCGTATTTTCAAGATCCAGGCTCTCATTGGCACCCGCTCATCGGAACTCGCTTGTCGGCATTCGTTAACCATGGCCTACGCGCCTTTCCATTCCCGCAAATTGCATCGCAACCTACCAAGCAAGCTGCGCCAGCCGGAAAGCGCGACCGCGTTCCTGATCAAGAAAACTAAGGATGAATATGAAACCAGAAGTTAGTGCAGTAGTAGTCGACCTCGCCGGCGGAAAACAACTCACATTTGAAACGGGAAAGTTAGCCAAACAGGCCCACGGAGCGGCGGTGGTCCGCATGGGCGATAACGTGGTGCTTGCCACTGCGGTGGCGAATGCCGATCCCCGCGAGGGCATCGATTTTTTCCCGCTCACCGTGGATTACCGCGAATACACCTACGCCGGGGGACGCTTTCCCGGCGGCTTCATCAAGCGCGAAGGGCGCATGAGCGAGCGCGAAGTGCTCACCAGCCGCCAGATCGATCGACCCGTGCGTCCCATGTTCGCCGAAGGATTCAGGTGCGAGACGCAGGTGATCGCGTTTGTGCTGTCGGCTGATGCTAGTAACGATCCCGATGTTCTCGGAATTAACGGCGCGTCGGCGGCGCTTACGCTTTCTGATATTCCATTCCTCGGCCCCATCGGCGCGGTGCGGGTCGGGCAGTTGAACGGCCAGTTCGTGATCAATCCCACCTACGATGAGATGCGCGAGAGCACTCTGAACATCATGGTCGTGGGTACGGCTGACGGAATCGTGATGATCGAGTCGGGTGCGAAGGAAGTAAGCGAAGAAGTAGTCGTCGATGCGATCGAGTTCGGCCACACCGAAATCAAAAAGATTTGCGGCGCCATCAACGACCTGCGCAATCGGGTGGGCAAGAAGAAACGTGAAGTCACGCCGCCGGAATTCGATCAGGCTTACTACGACGCGCTGAAAAAGAAGGTCGGCGCGGAGTTGTCAGACGCACTCGATACCAAAAGGCATCCCAAGGCCGAAAGCCACACGCTGGTAAAGGAGATCAAGAAAAGGCTGCAAGCCGAAATTCCCGCGGAAGACGAAGCGGCGCTTGCGAAATTGAAACAGTATTACGAAACTCTGCGCGAACGCATCTTCCGCGAAGAAGTCATCGAGAAAAAACACCGTCCCGATAGCCGCGCCTTCGACGAAATCCGCGAGATCTGGATCGAGGCGGGTGTCTTGCCCCGAACTCACGGCAGCGCCATCTTCACCCGCGGCGAAACGCAAGCCCTGGTAACGACCACGCTCGGCACCAGCGACGACATGCAGCGCCTCGAAGGTTTCGAAGGCGAAGCCAAGAAACGCTTCATGCTGCATTACAATTTCCCGCCGTTTTCGGTGGGCGAGGTTGCTTTTTTGCGGGGAGCGGGCCGGCGAGAGATTGGACACGGCGCGCTGGCAGAGCGCGCGGTGTCGGCGGTGCTGCCTTCGGAAGAGTCGTGGCCTTACGCAATGCGCGTGGTGTCGGACATTCTGGAATCGAATGGATCGTCATCGATGGCGACGGTTTGCGGCGCGTCGTTGTCGCTGATGGACGCGGGTGTTCCGTTGAAGGCTCCGGTGGCCGGAGTTGCGATGGGACTGGTGAAGGAAGGCGAGCAGTACGCCATCCTGACCGACATTGCGGGCGCGGAAGATCATTACGGCGATATGGATTTTAAAGTTGCCGGAACGAAAGATGGGATCACGGCGCTGCAGATGGATATCAAGGTAGCCGGCATCACTTCGCAGGTTATGCGGGAGGCGCTGGCGCAGGCGAAGCGCGGGCGGCTGCACATACTCGGCAAGATGGAAGAAGTGATTGCTGCCGGGCGCGAAAAGATTTCCGATTTCGCTCCGCGCTTCTACACCGTACAGATTCCGGTCGACAAGATTCGCGACCTCATCGGGCCAGGCGGGAAGATGATCCGGAGCATCGTGGAACAAACCGGGGTCAAGATCGATGTGGAAGATTCCGGGCTGGTGAAGGTGGCGTCGAGCGATCAGGCGTCGGCGGCGAAGGCGCTGCAGATTATTGGCGATCTGACGGCAACGGCCGAGGTAGGGAAGACTTATCTCGGGAAAGTCACGCGGCTGGCGGATTTCGGCGCGTTTGTCGAGATCATTCCGGGCACCGATGGATTGCTGCATATCAGCGAAGTGGCGGAGCATCGCATCGCGGATGTTCGCGACGAGCTGAAGGAAGGCGATCAGGTGCTGGTGAAGGTGCTGGCGGTCGAAGGCAATCGCATCCGGCTCTCGCGCAAGGCGATTTTGAAGGAGCAGCGCGCGAAGATGGCATCGGGCGGCGACGGCGCCGCGCCAGCTGACACGGGCGAGGAAAGGGAAGCGGTTCCCGCGCCGGCCCTGACCGGAAGCATGGTGATTGAAGGTGGTGGCGATTTCCCTGAGGATGAACCGAACTTCAATCGCGAAGGCGCCCCAGCCCCGGGCGGCGGCGATCGTCCGCACGGTGATCGGCCACATGGGGGAGACCGTGGTGGGCGGGGTGGACGTCCGGGTGGCGGACGCGATCGTGGACGCGGCGGGCGCGGTGGACGTCCGGGTGGTGGCGGGCGGGATCGTGGACGTGGCGGGCCGGGCGGAGGAAGACACTAGCTTCTTTGCCACGGATTTGCACGGATAACGAAAACAAGAGGCCACGGCGAAAGTCGTGGCTTTTTTTCGTATTTCCGACGCCATGTTGATCGGCGGTTGAAGCGGGGAGTTGCATAGGTCCGTCGTCGGGAGTCGCTCGCGTTCGGGAGCAACTCCTATTCCTCAGGATGACAAATCAAGATCAAAGGCGATGGACTGGGGGCGTACTTTTGTTGTGTCGTGAGCGTGCAGAAACTGCTCTCTGGCGTGTATGGCTCATGGTGCAGGCCTCAACGAGCAACTACGGAATTTGTGGTAATCGCGGCGTCGAAGTTCCGTAGAGTGGAAGCGGGAAGAGATTTTGGTACAGCAGTAAGTCTTGCAGATAGAACAATCATGTCTTGGGGAAGCGGACGAAACACTTAGGCGATGGTTTGGCATGCGGGTTGCTTCGAGGGGACGTCAGAGGAAGTGACTTTTCTGACGTCCCTCGGAGGATTTTAATGAAGATGAAATTGTGGTCCCTTGGCGCTCTGGCTTTGATGTTGATGGTTGGCCCTTCGCTCTACGCTCAACAATCAACGCCACCGACAACATCCACCGACCCTAACGCTGCGCCGCAATCGCAGCCGACGCAGCCCACCGATCCGACCGCGCAACAGCCCGCCACGCCACCGCAGGGGCAAGCGAATCAGACACCAAACCAGGGCGGTCAGGCAGCGCCTGATTCGCAGGCTCAGCCGACGACTTCGGCGTCGGACACGCAGACCTTCGTGGGAACCATTGTGAAATCGGGCGATAAGTACAAGCTGCAAGAGGCTGCTTCGGGAAAGAGTTATGACATTGACCACCAGGATCAGGTCAAACAGTATGAAGGGAAGAAAGTTCGTGTGCATGGAACTCTGGATGCGAGCGGGAATATGATTCAGTTGCAGTGAGTGGGTTCCAAACATCGGAGAGAGTAGAGAGTAAAGAAGGCCGCGATGAGCTCGCGGCCTTCCTCTTGAGGGTCACTTCTTAATGCGTTCCGCGAGGGTTACGATCCAGCCTTCGGGATCTTCGAAGGCGAATTCGCGCATGCCGTAGAACTGGTCTTTCATCGGCATGGTGATCTTTGCACCGTGCTGTTGCACCTTACTGAAGAAATCTTCGATGCCCTCCACTTCGATGAACAGGGTGAGGCTGCCGCCGATAGGTTTCGCACCGAGCGCGGGATACTCTTCCGCGACCACGCTGTGGTCGTTGAAAAAAATCTCGACACCTTCCGAAGTTACGGAACCGAAGACATAAGGGGGCGCTTCGGGGACGGTAAAGCCAGGCTGAAAACCGAGCGCGGCGCGATAGAAGTTGAGGCTGGCCTCAACGTTGCGAACAACCAGGTTGGGCGTGAGTTTCTTGAGTTTCATTTGGTCTCCTCGTGATTTGGATTGAATCGTCGTTCAAATTGAATGACCGTCTGCATTGAACCGTTTAGATTGAATCCGGGTGGGCGTGTGGGCCGGATAGAGGCTGCACGCACACCACGGGTGTGCTCGCAACTCCTCCATCCGCGAATCCTTGCGAGGAAAGGGAACGCAGGTAGGGCCGCCTCATTGTAGGTGGCGGCATCCAAAATGCCGCGCGGGGCCCGCGAGGTACGGCGAGAGAATAGCACAGAAGAGAAGCTTTGGACGGAATTTATGCCTACAAGGGAACGGGAGGGATCGCGGCACTTCAGATAAACAACCCCACCCTTGCAGAGGATGCAAGGGTGGGCTTCCCGCCGGTGGTGGGCGAACCTGAAAGGTGGGAGCTTACCGGCACATCAGGCAGCGGTTTGCGGGTAAGCGAAGGCTGGCATTGGGAGTGAATCCTTAAAGCTATGCCGTCACTTGATCTCGCTGGGGTTTTAGTTTGCCCAGGTTTAGCGGCGTGGCAGCGCGTTGGTCGCCTCAGCTGTCGAAAGCGGCCCGGGTTTGCAACTGCGAGAACGAAAGTGCTGATTGGGCTCCGCCGAGATACGGAGCCAGGGCGGCGATGGCTTCAGCAGCGGCGATTTCCGGGGCGGGATGACCGCCGTGGATCGCGAGCCAGAGAGCGATGATCCAAGCAGCGTCCAATTCATAGGCGAGAGCAACTTCCGGGAGTGGCATGACGTTTCTCCTATCCCATAGTGCGTGATGATTGGGAAACGTTTCGCATTGTTATAGTGAGCATCGAGATGGAGGGCCGATGACCAAGGACGCGAAGTATTGGATTGAGAAACTCGGGCTGGAGGCGCATCCGGAGGGCGGATATTACCGGCAGAACTACAAGGCTGACTTGATTTTGGCGAAGGGGAGTTTGCCGCGGGAGTTTGGAGGGGCGCGTGCGATTTCTACGGCTATTTACTTTCTGCTCGAGGGAGAGAATTTCTCGGCGTTCCATCGACTGCGCTCCGATGAAGTTTGGCACTTCTATGTGGGCACAACGGTAGTTGTTTATGTGATCGAGGCGGATGGCCGGTATTCGGAGATTTTGCTGGGGAACGATCCGAAGGCGGGCGAGGTATTGCAGGCGGTGGTCAAGGCGGGATGCTGGTTTGGGTCACGAGTGAAGGATGGGCGAGGCTTTGCACTGGTGGGCTGTACGGTGGCGCCGGGATTTGATTTTGAGGATTTTGAGATGGCGAAGCGGGAGGAGTTGGTGCGGGCTTATCCGGAGCACCGGAAAGTGATTGAGAGGCTGACGAGGGCGTAGGCGGAGGCGATGACTGTAAACGTTGGTTTCGTCAATTGACGCACAGTGACTGTATGAGTCGACCCCCGCCCGGGAAAATCATCCGCCCTACGCCGCTGGCTTGATGTTCTGATTTACGCAGAAGAAGTTTGTCGGATCGTATTTCTTCTTGATGGCCGCAAGGCGTCCGTAATTATCGCGGAACGAAGCCTGAACGCGTTCCTGTCCTTCGTCCATCATGAAGTTGATGTAGGCGCCTCCTGCCGAGTAGGGATGCAGCGCGTCATAGTAGTTCTTGCACCATTCTGTAATTTTCCCCGCGTTGGCCGGATCCGGGTCTACCCCGACGATGACCTCGGCGAACAAGGCTTCCCGGAAACTGTAGGCGGTATCGTTCTTGCCCACGCGTTGGGCTGCACCGTTGACAGGGTAAAGGTGCATGGTCGAAAGCATTGTGGGCAGCTTCGAGCCGTGTTCGACGTGCTTCGCGATGGCCGCATCGCTCAGCCCGGTGAAGTTGTCGGCACGCCAGTACCACTGCAACCCGGGAACAAACAGACCGTCAAACGTGCTCTGCACGGCTGGAAATGGCGCTGGGCCAACCGCATCGAGCAACGGCGCTCCTACGCTGCGCATGCGGCGGGTCGCCTTCTCGGTTTCCTCGGCGGACGCCGTGCTGCACCAGACAATGGCACAGACCTTTTTCATGTGAAGGTTTTCGGGAAACATGGGTGCGGGAGGAATCACGAGAAAAGCAAAGAATCCATCCACTTCTTCGGGAGCCGTAAGGATGAATTCGCGATAGGACTTCAGAACGTCTGCCGCTTGCTCAAGCGGCCAAAACGTGGGCCCGAACTGGACCGTGCTCACGGGATGCAGCCGGAACTCGAATGAAGTTACGACGCCGAAGTTCCCGCCCCCACCTCGTATCGCCCAAAATAGATCGTCGTTCTCCTGGGCGCTTGCGGTCACGAATCGTCCATCCGCAAGAACCATGTCGACGGAGAGCAGATTGTCAATGGTGAGGCCATAGCGGCGCGTCAGGTACCCGATGCCTCCTCCCAAAGTGAGTCCGGCGACCCCGGTGGTTGAGATGAAACCGCAAGGAGTCGCCATTCCGAAGGCATGGGTCGCATGGTCCACATCGCCCCAGACGCATCCCGCCGCGACGCGCACGGCCCGCGCTGCCGGGTCGACCCGAACCCCTTTCATCGGCGAAAGATCGAGCACGAATCCGCCGTCGCAGGTTCCAAGCCCGGCCCCGTTGTGGCCGCCGCCGCGAATCGCGGTCAGTAGTCCGTTCTCACGTCCGTAACGGACGGCAGCCATCACATCGCCCACATCAAAAGCCCGCACAATGAGCTTTGGCCGCTTGTCGATCATTCCGTTATAGACCTTGCGGGCCGCATCGTACCCGGAGTCTTCCGGCTGGACTAGCTGTCCCCGAATGGCTGCTTTTAGTTGTTCGATCGATTGTGCCATCGAGGCCTCCATGATCATCGTTGTTTATTCTTCGAGACGATCCCCACAAGCGTTCACGGAGCATCATGCGGCTTGGAAGTGGCTGCCGCATTGGTCGTGCCAAACATCGGGAGCAAATCTTAGAATTGGTATTCGCGTAAGTCAATCAGGGCAGTGAATTTGCTCCGCGGGCTGATAATTGGCGATCAATCGCGATTCCACCACGCCACCGATCTACTTCACTGCGGCAGCTTTCTTGGGGAACATTTCGCCGATGCGTTTGATTTGGGCGCCGACGGCGCGGAGCTTTTCTTCGATGTGCTCGTAGCCGCGGTCGATGTGGTAGACGCGGTCGATGATGGTCTCGCCATCGGCGACGAGAGCGGCTAGAACGAGGGATGCGGAGGCGCGTAGATCGCTGGCGAGGACAGCGGCGGCGCTGAGCGGAGTTTTACCGCGAACCACGGCGCGGCGGCCTTCGATTTTAATGTTCGCACCCATGCGGACTAATTCCTGCGCGTGCATAAAGCGGTTCTCGAAAATGTTTTCGGTAATGACGGAGGCGCCTTCGGCTTGCGTGGCCAGGGCCATGAATTGGGCTTGCATGTCGGTGGGGAAGCCGGGAAATTCTTCGGTGGAAATATCGGAGGCGGTGAAGGGATTGTCGCCCATGACGCGGACGGAGTCGCCGTTTGATTTGGTCTTGACGCCGACTTCCTTCAGTTTGCCGAGAACGGCGCCGAGGTGAGCGGGATCGCATCCGGCGATGTTGAGATCGCCGCCGGTCATGGCGCCGGCGATCAGGAACGTGCCGGCTTCGATGCGGTCGGAAATGATGCGGTGCTTCGCGCCTTTGAGCCGGCTCACACCTTTCACGCGAATGGTGGGAGTTCCGGCGCCTTCGATCCTTGCCCCCATTTTGTTGAGCAGGGCGGCGAGGTCGGCGACTTCGGGTTCGCGGGCACAATTCTGCAGGACGGTTTCGCCCTCCGCGAGAGTGGCGGCCATGAGCAGGTCTTCGGTGCCGGTGACAGTGATTTTATCAAAAACGATTTCTGTGCCGCGGAGGCGATTGGCGCTGGCTTCGACGTAGCCGTGGTCTTGCACGATCTTCGCTCCTAATTGTTCGAGTCCTTTGATGTGCATGTCGATGGGACGGCTGCCGATGGCGCAGCCGCCGGGAAGCGAGACGCGGGCGCGGCCGCAGCGGGCGACCAGCGGTCCGAGGACGAGCGTGGAGGAGCGCATGGTCTTGACCAGTTCGTAGGAAGCTTCGGGGGTGGTGAGATTCTTGCAGTGGAGGGTGGTGCGGTGGTGGGCGCGTCCGTAGCCGAGTTCGACGTCGGCGCCCATGGCGGCGAGGAGGTTGCGAGTGGTTTGAATGTCGCGGACTTGCGGAATGTTTTCGAGGATGACGGGTTCGTCGGTGAGGAGGGCGGCGGCCATGCAGGGAAGCGCGGCGTTCTTCGCGCCGCTGATGTGAACGGTGCCGAGCAACGGCTCGCCTCCACGGATAACAAGTTTGTCCATGAGATCGGGGTCCTTCGTGAAAATTACATTCTAGCGGGGAACGGATGGGAGGGTGGGTAATCGGGAGGGCACGGCCTTACGTGGCGGGAAAGCGGATTCCTCACCGGGCTTGGCGCCCGGTTCGGAATGACAAAAGCTTTAGAGTGGGGATTCACTTCGGCTTTTGTGATGAGTATAGGGATCCTTCGACTGCGTTGCCGTCCGCTTCGCGAACGGCAACTTCGCTCAGTATGACTCGGTCAGAACGTCCTGCGGAAGAGCCAGAACAGGAATCCCGACAGCATCATGGCTACGGGCAGGGTGAGAACCCAGGCCAGGGCCAGGTTGCGGACGGTGGACCACTGGATGCCGGAGTGGTTGGCGGCCATGGTGCCGGCGATGCCGGAGGAGAGGACGTGGGTGGTGCTGACCGGGAGCCCGAAGCCGTCGGCGGCGCCGATGGTGGCCATGGCGGTGATTTCGGCGACGGCACCCTGGGCGTAAGTGAGATGCTGCTTGCCGATTTTTTCGCCGACCGTGACCACGATGCGCTTCCAGCCGACCATGGTCCCGAGGCCCAGAGCCATGGCGACTGCGACCTTTACCCAGAGAGGAATGAAGCGGGTGGAGTGGTCGATGTGCTTTTTATAGTTGGCGAGGATGGCGGTTTCGGAACCGGTAAACGTGGGATTGTGGCTCTTCTGCATCAGGCGAATGGCTTCGCTGATGAGATACATGTCGTTGCGGAAGTTGCGGACCTGATCGTTGGGAATGTTCTTCATCTCTTTGTAGAGAGCGGTTTCGTTGCCGATGTCGCTGACCAGGGTGCGCAGGGCAAGCATGGTGTTGGGGGTGAATTCTTTGTCTCGGATGTAATTGGTCACGTCGTCGTGCGCGTCACCGATGGCGGCGTTGGGGCTGACGTATTTGTTAAGAACGTCGGCGGCTTCGTGGGAGACCGCAATGAAATCCTGCGAATCTTTGTAGGTGACGGCGTGGTTTAGCGCATAGGCCGTGGGGACGGTGCCGATGAGAATCAGCATGATGAGGCCCATGCCTTTTTGCCCGTCGTTGGAGCCGTGAAAGAAGCTGACGCCGGTGCAGGTGAGGATGAGCAGGCAGCGAATGTAGAACGGCGGCGGGGCTGCGCCTTCGGGAGCGGCGTAAAGCTTGGGATCCTTGATGAGGGCTTTAGCCAGGAGCAGGAGCAGTCCGGCGCAGCAGAAGCCAACGATGGGCGAGAGCAGGAGGGATTTACCGATGTTGGCCGCTTGCCCCCAATCGACGCCGCTGGTGCCAGTGCGGGCGTTCATGAGTTGATTGGCGATGCCAACGCCTATGACGGAGCCGATGAGCGTGTGCGAACTAGAGGCAGGCAATCCGAAATACCAGGTGCCGAGGTTCCAGATGATGGCGGCGACGAGCAAGGCGAAGACCATGGCGAATCCGGCTTTGCTGCCGACCTGCAGAATCAGTTCAACGGGCAGGAGCGAGACAATGGCGAAGGCCACCAGGCCGCTGGAGGCCAGCACGCCGAGGAAATTCCAGAAGCCGGACCAAACGACGGCGATGTGGGGCTCGAGCGAGTGGGTGTAGATGACCGTGGCGACGGCATTAGCCGTGTCGTGGAATCCGTTCACGAACTCGAAGCCCAGCGCGACCAAGAGGGCGACACCCAGCAGTACGAAAGGCAGAACGGACGTATTGTGCACGTAGGCAAGATCGTGCAGCAGGCTGGATCCGGCATAGCCGACGCCGATGACCAGCACGACGCCGAAAACCAACATGCCGAGTTTGCCGGGAGAACGCGAGAGTTTCTGATCGAGTACGGTCGTCGATGCTGTAGCCATGGTTATACCTCAAACGAGTAAGGGAGCTAAGAACCGTCGGAAAGCTATCGACGGACTATACGAAAAGATTGTTACGGGAGTGTGAAAACTGTAGCCGTCGCGAAATATTTGACTCGCGGCGTGAGAAGGTGAGTTTTGTGGAAACGGAAGGGAGTGCAGCCACATCCAACCACAACAGGCCTTAAGGAGGGAGTCATGGCAAAAGTGAGATTGGCATTGCTGGCACGGGTTGAGGCCAAGCCGGGCAAGGAAGCAGAGGTGGAAAGTTTCCTGCGGAGCGCGCTGTCTTTGGTGGAGGATGAGCCGGAGACGCTGGAGTGGTTTGCCATCAAGATGGGACCATCGACCTTTGGGATCTTCGACGTGTTCAAGGACGAGGCGGGACGGCAGGCGCACTTGAATGGGCGCGTTGCAGCCGGATTGATGGCGAATGCGGCAACGCTGCTGGCCAAGGCTCCGGTGATTGAAAAGTGCGAAGTGCTGGAAGTAAAGCCGGCGAAATAAAGACAAAGACCCACTTTGATTGACAGAAAGATTGTTCCCAACCCTGCCGTGGACCTTGGCAACTAAGTAACAGATGCCACCAATAATCCCGCAGCAGCGCGCCAAGTCGCGTTCTGCAAACAATGGAGGAGTAAACATGGCAGGCGATATGGAGAAAGATAAGCAACAGAGCGGCCAGTATGGCCAGGGAAGCCAACAGAGCGGTCAACCGGGCCAGCACGGCCAGGGTGAGAAGAGCGGCCAGTCCGGACAGACCGGGCAACAGCAGAAAGGGAATGTCGATCCGAACCGGAAAAATCCTTCTCAGGAGAACGAGCAGGAAGAACGCGACCGTCAACGCCGCGCTTCCTAGTCATTGGGGGAAGCACTAATTTTAAGGAGCTCCAGCGAATTGACTGGAGCTCCTTAGCGTTTGGTCCAGTTTCGGTTCCGCGGATTATGGCTGTGCTTCCGGAGGTCCCCTTCGACAGCTGCTCAATTTTCAAACTGCTACTACCCTACCATTAAGATGCTTCGGGTATTGCGCGGCATTGTTTACAATAGAAGATTCGTCTACCTGCGTGGGGAAATCCCTGCGGTGGGGATGAACTCGTTTTGGAACCATCCGATCACCAACTCGAAGCGTGCCCGCGCATATCGCCTACCGTCTACTGGCGCGTGGAGGGGAGTCTGCTTGACTTGACGGTGGTGCAGCCGGTGGCGTTCTTTACCTGGAACGCGCAAACCTTTTCGGAGCGCTTCCGGCGGCGCGGTCTGATTTTCGTGATGGCGGCGCTGCGACCGTTTCTTTATTCGACGAATCGGAAATTTGCGACGCGCGTAGTGCATACAGCATTGCGGGGCGTGACCCGGGACCGGCTCGATCTGCTGGGCGAAGAATATTTTCAATACAAATTGCAACCGCAGTTGAAGGCGCGAGGGGTGGAGCGGGTGCAGGAACTGGTGCGCGCGGGGGCCGACGTAATTCTGGTGAGCCAAGCCCTGGAACACGTGATGAAGCCGCTGGCGCAGCATCTGGGAGTCAAGAGGATAGTGGCGAACCGGTTGGAATTTCGCGATGGCGTGGCGACGGGACGGCTGCTGGAACCGGTGATCCGGCCGCGGGGGGCGTTTGCGCGTGTGCAGGACCAGGCTCCGGATGGGCGGCGAGCTCCGAAGACTCTGGCGCGGCAACTGGACATCAGCCTGGAGGAATTGAAGGCTGCGGCGATTCCGTCAGGGCGGGAATCGACGGTGCGCGAGCGTCCGATTGTGCACTTTGAAGGATGCCAGCAAGCGCCAGGGTTTTCGGTGAGGTACGCTTTGGCAGGCAAGCACGTGATGTTAATCGGCGTGACCGGATTTATTGGCAAAGTCTGGCTGGCGAATACTCTGATGGAGTTGCCGAAGATCGGGAGAATTTACCTGTTGATTCGCAGGCAGAAGTCGAATCCGGCCCAGCGGAGGTTCGAAAAGGTCGTAGAAGAGTCGCCGGTGTTCGATCCGCTCTTTGAAAAATACGGAGCCGGACTCGGAGAATATCTGCGTGAGAAGGTGGAGGTGGTTGAGGGAGACGTCACGCAGGAGGGATTGGGGCTGGAGGCAAGCGTTGGCGCAAGGCTGCAGAAGGATCTGGATCTGATTGTGAATAGTTCCGGGTTGACCGACTTCAACCCTGACTTGCGTGATGCCTTGGCGACCAATACCGACGCGGCGATGAGCATCCTGGGATTCTTGCGAGCTACGGATCATGCGGGGCTGTTGCACCTTTCCACCTGTTATGTAGCGGGAGAACGCGACGGGCGAGTAACGGAAAAGCTGATTCCAAACTACACACCGCATCATGTGCCGAGCTTTGACGCAGAGCAGGAATGGCGGTCGCTTCACGAAAATATCACGAAGGCGGAGGTGCAGGCCGAGGGCGAAGAAGTGACGGCCGGGCTCCGATCGCAGTCGCTGGCTAAAGAGCACGCGGCAAAAGGGCTGCAAGGCGCGGCCCTGGAAAATCAGATCCGCAAAAATCGAATCCGATGGTTGAAGACTTACTTGACCGAGGCGGGAACGCGGCGGGCGAAGGAATTGGGTTGGCCGAATACCTACACGCTTACGAAGAGCCTGGCGGAGTCACTGATCGTGAAGTACGGCGCGGGGCTGCCGATTGCCGTGGTTCGACCGGCGATTGTGGAAACTTCCGTGGCGAAACCGTTCCTGGGATGGAATGAGGGGATCAATACTTCGGCATCGCTATCGTATCTGCTGGGGACGTACTTCAGGCAGTTGCCATCGAATGAGAGCAAGCGACTGGATATTATTCCGGTGGACGCGGTGTGCAATGGAATGACGCTGATTGCGGCGGCGATTGTGGAGCGGCGGCATGACGAGTTGTACCAACTGGCGACATCGGCGACGAATCCTTGCGATATGGGACGGTCGATTGAGCTGACGTCGCTGGCGCATCGCAAGCATTACCGGGCGCAGGAAGGGTTGGAATCCTGGCTGCGGTTGCGGTTTGATGCGATTCCGGTTTCGAAGACCCGGTACCAGCGAATGTCGGCGCCAGCGCAGAGGGCGATTGTGAAATCGATTCAGCGGATCATGTCGCCGCTTCCGTTGAAGAAAACGCCACTGGTGAAAGCGGAGAGAAATCTGGAACGGCTGGAAAAATTGATTGAGTTGTTTGAGCCGTTCATCCTTTTCAACGAGCACGATTTTGCAGCGGACAATGTGGAAAAGTTGTCTGCCGCGCTGGTGGAAGAAGAGCGGGAAGAGTTCGGATACAAGGCTCGATTCCTGGACTGGTGGGACTACTGGATCAATGTGCATATTCCGGCGCTGCGAAAGTGGACCTATCCTCTGATTGAGGGCAGGCAGCTGGAGGCGCGTCCGGCGCGGAGTTTGGAAAATGGTGAGACGGCGAAGACGGGAACAAATGGGGGATCGTGGTGAAGATCTGCCCAGAGGCTAAAGCCCATTTTCTTAGCTAAGGTATTGATTGCAGCGCTGAAGCGCCGGGCCACCCAAAGGTGTTTATTACGGGTAGTCTAGGTGGCATAAGTTCTGCGGTGGTTGAACTGTTTAGCCGCTAAGCGTTGCGGCGAGAAGAACGGGATTGGTGAATGGCAATATTCTTAACAGGATCGACGGGATACATTGGGGCACATGTGGCGGCGAATCTGCTGCGCCAGGGTGCTGCTCTAAATGTGTTGGTGCGGGCGCGGGACGTGGGTGAGGCCGAAGGGCGCCTGTGGCAAGCGATGCAACTGCATCTGCAGTTCCCACAGTTTTATGAGTATCTGCAAACCCGAGTGCGCGTGTTCCGCGGAGACTTGACCGATGCCGGATTTGGATTAGGGCGCGATGAATACGATCGGCTGGTGCATACGACGGATTCGGTGATCCATTGTGCGGCGTCGCTGAACCGGAAGTCCGAGAAAACTTGCCTGAATGTGAATCTGCGGGGAACATTGGAAGTGCTGACGCTGGCGCGGCATGCAGAACATTACCACGGATTAAGCCGCTTCAGCCAGGTAAGCACGGTGGCAGTGGCGGGCAAACGGCAGAATGAGGTGGTGAGCGAGGATCGGTCGATCGATTGGGAGCGGTCGGATTACGATCCGTACGCGCGGACGAAGAAATTCTGCGAGCACATGATGCGGGTGTTGTTACCGGAGACTCCCCAAACGATTTTCCGGCCGAGCATCGTGTTAGGGGACAGCCGCTATGCCGAGACCACGCAGTTCGACATGGTAAAGGCGTTCGTATTTCTTGCCGGGCTGCCGGTGTTGCCGTTTCGTCCCACGGACAAGATCGACATCGTGAATGTGGATTTTGTGGCGGAAGCGATTTCGAAGCTGCATCAGAAAGAACGTCCGCAATACGATACGTATCATCTTTCCTCTGGGATTGAATCGCAGACTTTTAAAGAAATAACGCAGGCATTGGCAGCGGCGCAGGATAAGCGCGCGCCGTTGTTTGTGCCGGTGGCAGAGCGTCCATTTTCGGGGTCAGTGAATTTTCTGGCAAACCGCAAGGGAGCGCTTGGAAAAGGTGCGTCACTGATGAAAGTGTTCATGCCGTATCTGGTGTGGAACACGGTGTTTGATAACACTCGAGTCACCAAGGAACTCGGAAAGAAGCCGGTGCCGTTCTCTGCATATTGCTATCCATTATTGAAGTTCAGCCGTGAGAACAATTTTGAGTACAAGTATCGGCCGTGGCCGGTAACTGCGGGGGGTACAGCCGCATGATGGACTTCATTCTTGAAGCTTGGGTGAGCAGTTCGATAGAGCGCGCCAAGGCGGGATGGATGCTGGGCGCGGGCAACCGCTGGAAGCCGGGCGAGAAGCTGAAATTGCTGTTTGCGGGATATAACGGTACGCGAAATATGGGATCGGATGTGCGAGTGGAGGAGATGCTGCGGCAAATCCGGCACATTCTGGGAGCGGAGCGAGTGGAGTTCAGTGTGATGAGCCAGAACTTTGATTTCTCGCGCGGATACTTCGAGGGGACAAAGCAAGTGCATCTGCCCGATATTTTCCCGCCGTTTCTGGCGAATGAAGTGCCGCAGCATGATGGGGTGGTGGCGTGCGAAGGGTCGATGTTCAAAAGTAAATTTGCCAACGCGCTGACCACGATGATGATTGGGTCGCTGGGAATTGCAGCGGCGCAGAATAAGCTTTCCGTGGGATACGGCGCGGAGGCTGGTCACATGGATCCGCTGGTGGCAAAGATGTGCGCGCGCTATTGCAAGAATTCATTTGTGATTACGCGGAATGAGGAGTCGCGAGGCGTGCTGCGCGAGTTGGGAGTGCCGACGGAGTTGGGAACGGATACTGCGTGGACGTTTGAACCGCGGCCGCCGGAGTATGGGCAAAGCGTGCTCAGGAAAGTTGGCTGGGATGGGCGAACGCCGGTGCTGGTCGTCTGTCCGATCAATCCGTTTGAATGGCCGGTGAAAGCGTCGGTGGCGAAGTATGCGGTGCGGAGTTTGACTGGAGCCTATAAGGATAGCCACTACCGCACGGTGTATTTCCACAATTCCGGGCCGGCGGCCGAGCAGGCGTACAAGAAATATTGGACGGCAATTGGGAGCGCAGTGGATGCATTCCGCAAGAAGAAAAACATTTTTGTGATCCTGGCGGCGACGGAGCGGCTGGACGCGCGTCCGGCTCGCCGCATCTCTGAGAAGCTGGGGGGCGTGCCAGTTCTGACAGCGGACGAATACAACATGTATGAACTGGTGAGCGTGCTGCGGGCGTGCCATATGATGGCGTCGTCGCGATATCACGGGATTGTTACGTCGATGCCGGGGCTGGTGCCATCGGCCGGGATCACGATGGATGAACGAATTCGGAACCTAATGCGGGAGCGGGGACATCAGGATCTGCTGATGACAGTGGACGATCCGGAGCTGGAAGGGAAGCTGCTGGCGGCGTTGGAAAAGCTGAGTTGCGAGGGCGAGGCGATTGCTGCTGGAATCGCGCAAACCGTGGTGAAGAATTTGAAAGTGATGGCGCGCATGGGCGTTTATTTCGAAGAGGAAGTGCAGAGGCGGTATCCGGAGTTTGAGACGCGGAGAGGAGAGTGGAGTTGGGAAGACTACTTGCCGCCGATGAGTAGAGGATTGCGGGAGTTGGTGGCGGCCTACAATTAGCAGGGTTGCGCTGATCATTCAACGTCCAGAGACAGCTTTTAAGCGTAGAAAACGATTTGTCAGAGGTTGCGAAGACAAATCGGATGGTTCTTAACTTGGTGTTGTAAGTCTTATTTTGAATACACTCATTCCATTCATCGGGGAAATCTTTTCGCAGTTGCAGGGAGCTGCGGAAAAGCGGATTCTCGCCGAGATTCGCGAGGGCGAAGTCACCGGAGTGACGGGAACTGAGCTGTTGGAGCTCATCCGCAAGGCGCGAACCTTTATTGCATCGAAAGGACTCAAGAAGGGCGACCGATGCGGGTTGCTGGCACCGAACAGCATACGCTGGGTGGCGATGGACTTGGCGTTGATGGCGGAAGGACTGATCGTGGTGCCGCTGTATTCGCGGCAAGCCCCGGCCGAGCTGGTTGCGATGCTGAGGGATTCCACGCCGTCGCTCGTGTGCTGCGGGGATGCGGCGCTGCGCGATGCGATTGCACAGAGTTGGCCGGAGGCGCCGGCGCGGTTTTTGTTTGATGAGATTTTCGCTGGCAAGGAAGGGGTTCAGCTGGAGCGGCCACAGGTAAGGAAAGAAGATCCGGTAACGATTATTTATACGTCCGGGACGTCGGGCGAAGCCAAAGGTGTGGTGCTGACGGCGGCCAATGTTGGTTTCATGCTGGACCGGACCTCGGAGCGGCTGGGACAGTTGATGTCATCCTCGTCATCCGGTGAAGGGCAGCAGGAGCGTGTGTTCCATTACTTGCCGTTCACATTCGCGGCGTCGTGGATTGCGTTGCTGACGTTTCTGAAGCGGCGAAGCCTGGTCACGATCAATACGGATTTGACCAAGATCGCAAACGACATGAGAGTGGTGGCTCCGGATTATTTCCTGAATGTGCCGCAGTTGCTGGAGCGCATGCGGCGCGCGGTGGATGAGCAATTGTGGCAGACTGGCGGTGTAGCGCAAGCCATCTATTCGAAGGCCAAAGGTGCATGGGCGCGACGGCAGGAGAAACGATCGAAAGCGGGAGACGCGATTTGGCTGGGACTGGCGAACCTGTTGATATTTCCAGCGATTCGAAAAAAGATGATCGGGAAGAACCTGAGGGCGCTGATTTGCGGGTCGGCGCCGCTAAGTGTTGAGACGCAGCTTTATTTCATGATGTTGGGAATACGCGTACTGCAGGTATATGGGCTGACGGAGACGACTGCCATCTGCACGATGGACGACCCGGATCGAGTTGAGGTCGGCTATGTGGGGCCGGCAATTCCCGGTATGGAGATGAAGTTAGCGGAGAATGACGAAATTGTGGTGCGCGGTCCGAATCTTTTCTATGGCTACTGGAACCGGCCGGAGCAAACCGCTGAGGCACTGCGCGAGGGATGGTTTCATACGGGCGATCAGGGCGAAGTGAGTGCGGCGGGAAACTGGCGGATCGCGGGACGAATCAAGAATCTGATCGTGCTGGGATCGGGGCACAAGATTTCTCCGGAGCCAATCGAAAACAAGATTGCGAAGCTGCTGCCCGAGGCGCAGCAGGTTGTGGTGGTGGGGAACGGGCGCGGATATCTCTCGGCCATCGTCACGGGAAACGTGACGTCGGAGAAAGTGCAGGCGGCGCTGGATGTGGTGAATCCGGAGATGCCGCACTACAAGCAAGTGCGAGCGTTTTGTGTGGTGCCGGAAGCATTCTCCATTGAGAGTGGTGCGTTGACGGTAAACGGTAAGTTGAAGCGGGATGTGATTTCGGCGCGGTTCAAATCCGAGATTGAGGACATGTACCGCGTGAAGCAGGCGGTGTAGTTGAGGCGACAAGTGCCGGGAACCACGAAGGAAACAAAAGCGCGCGAGGGGAAGTGCGAGACGGAGCTGGCGAGCAGCCGGCGGGGAAACGCCTTGTCGTGGAGCGTTTCCGGTGGCGTGATCGAGCTCGCTTTGCATCGCGCGCCTTGTAACGAGCTGGGGTCAGCGTCGCTGGAAGAGCTCGAGCAATTTGCCACGGCGCTTGAGGGCCTGCAGGCCGAGTCGCACGCGCTCATTCTTTATAGTGAAATGAAGCCGGGATTTTGCGCGGGTGCGGATTTGCGCGAACTATATCACCGCTCACAGGCCATGGACAAAGCTGAGGCCGCCAAGGGTGTTCGAGATTTTCTGGAGCGCATTCACCGCGTCCTGAATTTGATTGATGCCGCGCCCTTGACTACGATTGCCGCAGTACATGGAGTTGCATTTGGGGGAGGATTCGAGCTGGCGTTGGCTTGCGATTTGATCGTTGCCGACAAGATGGCGCGATTCTGTTTCCCGGAGTTGCGGTTGGGATTGATTCCAGGCTTTGGCGGAATTCCGCGTCTGAAGCGCGATTTAGGCAACGCCGTGGTTAGAGATTTGTTGCTGACTGGCCGAAGTTTCAACGCGACCAAGGCGCAGCAGATCGGGCTGGTGAGCCAGGTAGTGGGCGAAGGCGAGGCGTTGCGGGCGGCTCGAGCGACCGCGGCGCAGCTCAAGAAGTTTGATCATGCCACGGCGGTGGCTGCGAAAAGATTCATCAAACCGATTCCGAATGAGGAGTTGCGGCGGGAAATCGATTTGTTTTGCGAATTGTTTGCGCGCCCGGCCGTCGAGGCGGGGTTGCGGAAGTTTGTGGAGAGCACGGATGCGCAGCCGTATTTGCCGTAGGGAGTTGCGAGTACCCAGGCCGCATGAAAAGCAGGTTCCTCACCGGGCTTTCAGCCCGATTCGGAATGACAAAAGTGATTTTGGAGTCCTACCTTGATGGCTGCTGAACATACGCTCGACGAAGTATTGAATCTTGCGGCGGCGCACTTTAAAGTGCCGCGGGAGAAGCTTTCTCCGGACGACGACTTTTTCAAGACTTTGGGGATCGATAGTTTGCAAACACTTGATCTACTGACCAAGCTGGAGAATCATTTTCACGTGGAGCTGCCGGATTACGAGCTGCAGGGAGTCTCCGACTTTCGCACGCTGGCGGGAAAGATTCAGGCGCGACTGTAGCGAAGATGCGTGTCGGGAGAAGCGCTTCCAGAAGCAATCGATCCCAGGCAGGTAATGAATTGATAACTAAGGCCTCCTTCGTGTCTCCATCTCTCTGTGATGAAATAACTTCTTAATGCTCGATCTCCAAAAATACAGGTGTCTGGGCGCTGCATTGCGCGACGCACTCGACCGTTTTTCCGGCGAAACCTGCCTGATTGAAGCGGACCGCGATCGGGAGAAAACGCAGCTCACCTATTCCGATTTTAAAGAAATCAGTTTGCCGTTGGCGCGGGCGCTGGAGGATGCGGATTTTGATGCGGGCGACCGTGCCGCCATCCTGATGACGAACCAGTCGAAGTGGCTGATTTCGGCGTATGCGATTTTTTACAGCGGCGGCGTGCTGGTTCCCCTGGATTACAAACTAACGGCGGCTGAACAGTTGCAGTTGCTGGAACACTCGAAGGCCAAAGTTTTGGTGGTGGAATATTACCTGTGGCGGGCGATTATGCAAGCGCGGGAGTTTCACAACATCAAAACGAAGCTGGTGCTGGTGACGGAAGCACCGCCCGGTGCCGATTTGGCCGGCGCATTTCGCTGGGAGGATTTCAAGCGCAAGGGCGCGCCGGATTTCGTGATGCGGCAACGCGAAGACGTAGCCTGCATTGTGTATTCGTCGGGCACGGGCGGGCGTCCGAAAGGCTGCGTGCTGACCCATGAGAACTATCTCGAGCAATGCCGGGCGCTGACTGCGTGGTATCCGTTCTGGCCGGGAGTGCGATATTTGAGCATTCTGCCGACTAATCACGCGATCGATTTCATGGTGGGATTCATTGGACCCTTCGTGTGCGGAGCGTGCGTGGTGCATCTGCGGACGTTGCGTCCGGAATTTGTGCGGGATGCGTTCGTGCGCTACCGGATCACCTACGTTTCTTTAGTGCCGATGATCGTGAAGAATCTGGAGCGCGGGCTGCGAGCGAAGTTCGATGAGTTGCCATCGTGGAAGCGGGCGATTCTGACTCGAATGATTGCGCTGAACAAGATGCTGACTCGCAGGCGGCCGCACGTGAAAGTGAGCCGGGCCCTGCTGCCGCAAGTGCATCGTGCATTTGGGGGCGAATTGCTGGCTCTAATTACCGGCGGTGCGTTCATGGAACCTTCAACTATGCAGTTTTTCTACGATCTGGGAATTCCAGTGGTGAACGGGTATGGACTGACGGAGGCCGGAACTGCGCTGACCTTGAACGATCTGAAACCGTTTCGCGCGGATACAGTTGGCAAGCCGCTGCCGGGTGTGGAACTGCGTGTGCTAAGTCCGAACGACGAGGGGATCGGAGAGATTGCGGTCCGAAGCAAGACGGTGATGTCCCATTATCTCGACGATGCGGAATTGACGCTGGAGACAGTGGTCGATGGGTGGCTGCTGACCGGCGATTTGGGGCGGTTCGACAAAAGCGAGCATCTGCAGCTTTTCGGACGCAAGAAGAACATGATCGTCACCGAGGGCGGGAAAAACATTTATCCGGAGGATATTGAGACGGTCTTCGACGGGTTGCCAGTGAAAGAATATTGTGTGTTTGCGGCAAACTATGTTTGGCCGCAGAAGGAACTGGGGCCGGAGATGTTGGTGATGGTGCTGCGGCTGGAGCAGAATCAGCGCTTCGACAGCGCGCTGCTGCAGGAGGTCGGAAACCGGAATCGACGGTTGCCCGACTTCAAACGGGTTGGTGGATATCTGATCTGGGAGAAGGATTTTCCGCGGACGGCGTCAATGAAGATCAAGCGGCAAGCGCTGGCAGAAGAAATCGGAAAAACCGTAGAACGGGGAGCGGTGGTGGGGCTGTGAGCAGGGAACAACCTTATCTCGCCATTGTGAATCCAGCGGCGGGAGGGGGACGGAGTCGGAAGATGCTGCAGCCGGCTCTGGAGCGATTGCGGGCTGGCGGGGTTGAGACTGAAGTGAGGGACACAGTGGGCGCGGGCGATGCGACGCGCATTGCACGCGAAGCGTACGCCAGCGGGCGGCGGAGATTCATTGCTGTGGGTGGGGACGGCACCTCGTATGAAGTAGTGAACGGTCTCTTTCCAGAGGCGAGCGCGGGAGACGCGCCTACGCTGGGTTTCTTACCGCTGGGAACGGGAAACTCTTTTCTGCGCGATTTTAGTGATCGCGGCGTGGAACATGCCATCGAGTCGCTGATCGCGACAAAAGTTCGAAGCTGCGATGTGTTGCGCTTGCGCCACCGCGCCGGAGTCATCCACTACATCAATCTGCTGAGCGTGGGTTTTCCGGCGGACGTGGCTACTCTGCGCGCCCGGCGTTTTAGCGGCCATGGGGAATTGGGATATGTCATTTCGATTTTTCTCGGCCTGGCGCGTTTGCAGAGGCGACCATTTCCGGTTCGCACCGACGGAGAAACGGATTTCGATCGGCGGCGCTGTCTTTTTCTGACCTTCAACAATAGCAAGTTTACCGGCGGGACCATGATGATAGCACCGAATGCCGAGGTGAATAGCGGGTTGATTGAATACGTCCGCTGGGGTGCGATTGGCAGGCTGGGGCTCCTGCGCAACCTGCCGGGACTTTATGACGGTACTCATATTGAGCATCGTCTGGCCGAGCGAAAGGCGGTACGGCGCGTGGAATTTGATTTAGAGAAAGCTGTGGATGTGATGGTCGATGGCGAAGTCCTGACGCTGCATTGCGAAGACTTGGATGTGTTGCCCGGCGCACTCAACGTGGTGGCTTGAACGCGTGATATAAAAGTGCATTCGGGTTGGAAAACGATCATGTCTGAGCAACGACGAAAGCAGCAACAGGAGCGGGCCAAGCAAGGGGGATCCGGGGGACCGTCGCGCAAGACGCTGATCACGGCCGGGATCGTGGTGTTGTTCATTCTGGCTTATGCGGCTGGATGGTATTACAGAAATCATCGCTACGACGGATTCGCGAAGTGTCTGGCGTCGAAGCAAGCAAAGATGTATGGCTTGTATTGGTGTCCACATTGTGCCGAACAGAAGGCGATGTTCGGGAAGGCCTTTCGATATGTCCCTTACGTCGAGTGCGCGATTAAAGGCTCGCATGAGCTGGCGCCAGCCTGTGCAGCGGCTGGGGTGAAATTATTTCCGGCCTGGCAGTTTGGGACGAATAAACCAGTGCCGGCGGTCTTTCCTCTGGAAGAACTTTCTGAAAAGACTGGGTGCGCTCTGCCGTGAGTGCGACTTCGGATCAACCGGCCGCGACCAACCCGGCTTCTGTGGCGAGGGATCGTAGATTCTTGTTTTTGGCGATCGCGATCTTGTCGCTGGCGGGGATGGTTGTCTCAGCGATTTCGTTGCAACGCCACTACGCGAAATCGGCGTCGGGGTTTTGCGATTTCGGAGAGAAATTTAATTGCGACATTGTGAATCGTAGTGAATATTCCAGCTTGATGGGAATTCCGGTAGCGGAGATTGGCGTTGCCGGGTACGGGGTGCTTCTCGCGCTGGCCACTGTTTACCGCTCGCGAAGAGAAGCGCTGTTGCTATTGCTGGTGGCTGCGGCCGCAGGGTTGGTGTTTGCGCTCTATCTGACTTATATCGAGGGCTACGTATTGGAGACCTGGTGCATGCTGTGTTTGAGTTCGCTCGGGTTGATTGGGGCGATTACGGTGCTGGCCACTGTGCTGAAGGTGCGCACAGGAACCGGCAGCTGATTCTCTTCTGAATGGCAAAGATCCCAAAAACAAAAGGAAAAGCGGGGGCCATATCTGCGCCGATTCGCGCCAGCGGTGCGGTGGGGGATTTGCGTTTGCACGAATTTCGCAGTCGAGTTTTTCAGAACACGCGATTTATTCGAGTGTGGCTGCCACCGGGATATGACGATGGGGAGAACGCTGCGCGGCATTATCCTGTGCTCTATCTGCATGATGGTCAGAATCTGTTTGAGTCGTCGTCATCGTTTACTGGCGTGGAATGGGGAGTAGACGAGACGGCGGACCGGCTGATCCGCGAAGGTGCGGTACCTCCGATGATTTTGGTTGGCATAGACAATGCGGGCAAGGAGCGGCTTCGCGAATACATGCCACACCGGTCGATGCATCCCATGATGTTGCGGGTGCAGGGACGGCATTATCCGGATTTTCTGGTTAAAGAAATCATGCCGTTTGTAGAGAGCATCTACCGCGTTTCCCGTGGGCCAGAGAGCACGGGATTGGGTGGATCGTCGCTCGGGGCCCTAATTGCTCTCTACACGGCGACAACGCGGCCGGGGTTGATTGGACGATTGCTACTGGAGAGCCCTTCGCTGTGGGCGTCGAATCGGCAAGCCATCAAAGAGAGCCGCGGGGTGAGAATTTGGCCGGAACGAATATTTCTGGGCGTGGGCACGGCGGAAACAGAAAACGCGGAGCGCAGTCGCACTGTGGTAGATGATGTGAGGGAACTAGGGGCGATTATTCGGCGAGCGGTATTAAGTGAGAGGCGCTTGCGGTTGGTAATCACGGAGGGTGCGGGGCACAATGAGTCAGCCTGGAGTGCGCGGTTTCCTGAGGCTTTGCAGTTTTTGTTTGGCCAGTAATCTAGGCAAGACTGCGCGCATTACGAACAGAATTCCTCCCGAGTTTCCACATCCCACACAAAACAGCGGCCATCACCGGGACGGACAGTTGAACGTGTGTCCAGCGAGCCAGTGGGCCGAGCAACGGCAGCACAAAGGCGAAATAGAGCAGGAGCTTGAGAGCCGGGTGAGCAGGGTGATTGGGTTGAGCGATGATCCAATCCGAGAGCAAGAGAAAAACGGGCGCGAGGATCGCGAGATCGTAGACGGTGAGATGCGGAGCGAGCAAGACCGTGGCGAGCAGGAGAGCAGAAAAGCGGAGAGACAAAGAAGCGCTGCTGCGCCAGCAAGCCACGGCTAATGCAGAAACCAGAAGCGCGCTCATGAGGCAGGCGGCGAGCGAAACCGAGAGCCATGGGAGGAGCATGGTCCAAAAGGTGCGTAAGCAGTGGGTTTGGTAAAGCCGGGGCTCGAGCAGAGGCAGAGCCCGGGGAACGTTGAGTAAGACGCGCATCCATTCGCGCAGCGGGCCGGGGCCGTAATAGAGCCAGGCCATCGCCAACTCGGTAGTGGCGGAGACAAGCGCGCCAGCGATGATCTTCCAACGCAGTGTGAGCAAGAAGACGATTGCGGTGGCCAAGCCTAGCTGCGGCTTGAAGATGAGACATCCCAAAGCCAGACCAGCCGTGAATTCACGCTGATTGCGCAGGGCAAAGAAGGCGAGCGTGAAACAGGCGAGAGCTAGGGCGGAGGTTTGTCCCCAGGCGAGGAGGTGCCAAAAGGCGGGATAGGCAAGCGCAAGAACTACAACCGTTGGCCCGCGGCTACATAGTCCGGGGCAAGCGAGCCATACGAAGTAGCAGCATGCGCCATAAAGGAGCGCACTCAGGATCAGCCAGAGCGTCAATGCCCAGGGATAAGACAAGCGAGCGAAAGGCGCGAAGAAAATTGAAACTTGCGGAGGATAAAGCGGCAAGTAGCGGATGCCCGCGGCGGCGGGAACGCGCTCTGCCGCCAGTTCCGCTTGTGCGCGCATGTCGTATAGGTCAGCTCCACGGTGGGCGAGTGCGAGCGATCCGAGAGTGTAGAAATGAAGGAAGTCCGTGCCTTTGAGGTTGCCAGCGCGATCACGCAGGCCGGGCGGAGCCATGTTCCATAGATAAACGGACCACAGGCAAATGGCTAGGATCAGGCCGTGGGCACGGAGGCGTTTGGCGGTCATCCAGGAAGCAACCTTCGTCGAGGTCATGCGCCCGCCCATGATACTCAATCGGGGTTCACGAAACGTGCGAATCTACGGTCAGAGCTTGCGGGGCGATGAGATGGCTTTGTCTGGTAAGCAGCAAGACAGGAAGAAGAAGTGGGAAGAAGGAAACCAGGAGCAAGGGCAGTAACGGCCGTTCGTTGGGCGGGTCGAATTGCGGGGGAACGATCAGCAGAAGCGAGGAGATGATCCAGGGCCAACTTACGAACGCGATAAAAGCGATGTGAGCGAGTTTCGGCAGAGCCTTCCAATCCTGCAGGATGAGCATTGCCGGCAGAATCAGCAGCACTTGATTAAACGGGGTAAAGAGGGGGAATACAAGTACTGTGCCAATGAGGAATGCGGCGAAAACGTCAGTGAACTGAGGGGAATCCGCTGGCTCTTTTCGATTCCGCCAGGCCAGGAATAGAAGGGCAGCCAAGATGAAGCCGCCGAGGATTTCTCCGGCGCTATCCCCGAGAGCCATGCGGAGCAGTGAAGTGGTCGGGAAATATCTTCGATAGGCGGAGGCGCCTTCGAGGAAATAACCGATCCATCCGGGAAGAACGATTTCGCCGGCCCCCATCAGGAGGGTGAGAGCGGCCAGAAAACTGGCCAGTAGCTTCCATCGTTTGGGCCAGTTGCCCAGGACCCACACCAGGAAAAAGCAGAGCGGGAAAAGAGCCATCTGCGGCTTGATGGTCGACCACGCGAGGACGGCCCCCGCGCAGAACAGATAATTTCTGGACACACACCACGCGCCTGCGACGAGGCAGAGTCCTACGACGATCGACAATTGCTGGTGATGCATTCCCTGCACAATTTGCGGGCTGCTTATCGTAAATAAAGTGATGGCGGCGAGTACCGTCCACGGCAACCGCCAGCGCAAAATATCCAGGGAGAGTGGCACGATGAGGGCAGCCAACAAAGCCAGAGCCGCTGGAGCCCAGTGTTGCACTTTGGCGAAGTCGACGTTGATCAGTGGAGCCATCAGAAAAACGATATAGACGGGATAGGCGAAGCGCTGTTCGTCGATGATTTTGTGGCCGGTATCGCGGTAATCCTGCGTGAGGATGTGCCCGTAGTACGCCATTTGAATTTCGTGGCTGACTTCGGGACTGTACGGATTACGTCCGTGGAGAAAGAGTTCGCGCGTGCCTACCCAGCGCGGGTACAGGTCCCACAATTGAGCCTTGAGGCCGCCGCCGTGCGCTCCGATGTAATCGTTCCATGGTTCCAGAACCCTGTACATGTAAAGCGAAGTGATCCCGCTGACCAACATACTCAGCAGCAGCCAGAACCAAAGTTTCATTTAGCGTGACGCCTCATAGGGCTCTAGCCGGGGCGGAGAGATGTCGCCATTCACGCGCCAGACTTTTCGGTCTTTGTAATAATTCAGCAATTCCTGGTTCTCGTCATCCCCCATGTCGCGGGCCCAAACGACCCTGGAGCCATCGATATCAGCGCCGTTCCATACCCACTCCCAGTCAACATTATGATGGCGGCCATAGCAAACGAGAACTAATTGCCGGCCGGGCATCCCCTCCAACTCGCGCTCCGTGGCGGCTCGATCCAGATTGCCGCGAGGCCATGGCGGTTCAATCTGAAGATGAAGGGCTACAACCGCAACGCGCAGCAGGATCATAGCGCATGCCAGGATCGGAATCACCCGAACAAAGGCTAGTCCGACTGGGCGGCCGGCGATGCGCCAGTGCCAAAGATGACGCAGGCATTCGACCAGAAGAATGTAAAGCGCGCCGGTAGCTGGCGAGAAATAGTGAGGCAGAGTCCAGGTTTGCACGGCGAAGCCAGCCGCCATGGCCGCACAGATCAGGAGCGGCAAACGCATCTTTCGCTCCCGCAACACCCAGGGGAAGGCCAGCAGCGGCAGCGTTAGCAACGGCGCCAGATAGAATCTCCACCAGGAGCGGGCTTTATGCATGGCATTGGGAAGAAGGCGATCAACATGGCTGTTCTTCTCAAAGTCCTGCAGTTCCCAGCGATAAAAGTCGCGCATCACAGCATGATGGTAGACCGGCTCCGGCTGCGGAGTCTGCCACAGGAAGTAGGGAGCGGTGGCGTAGGTGGCGCGGTTGACTTGATACGTCATGCGAAAGGGATCGCCCGTAACGCGGAAATAATAATAGCCGGTGGCCAGAGCACCGCAGGCGAGGACTATTAGTAAGGGCAGGACGACGCGAGAGAATGAGAGCTTGAATTGAGGCCGCTGCTTCCCTGCGAGCCAGCACAGCATGGCGGCGGCCACGGGCAGGCTGAAGACAAAACCTTCATAAGGACGGCTGTTGGCTAAAATCACGAGGCCCAAACCCAACAGCAGAGAGTCTCGAGTTCGGACATGCCGGCGCAGACGTGGCCAGGCCCCGAGCACCAGTGCACCGCCCAATGCCGCAACCGAGGCGCACCAGTATGTATTCATCCAATAGCTGAGAATACCCAAGCGGAGCACGGCCAGCGCGGCTCCAAATAATGCCCAAGCCGGAGGCACCCAGGCTTGCAGCATCCAGCACAAGGCGGAGCACATCAGCGCGGTGACCAAGACTTGGCCAATCCAGGGGTTGCCAAGCAATTGGCCGGCGGCGAGCACGAGGCCTTGCGCGGGTGGATACATCGACATGTAGGTGGGGCACTCGATGATGTGGAAACTCTCGAAATGGATCCACATGGGATGGGTGGGATTGGTGAGCCTGCCGTGAGCGAACGTGTCGCCCGCGAGCAGATAGCTGAACTCGTCATTGAAGTGGGGCTGCGGAAGGCCGAGGATTGGAATCAGGCCCACGCGGACCGTAATGACGCTGAGTCCTACAAGGAATAGGCAGAGGCGCTTGCGCCGTGACAGGCTGGCGACTCGAGATTCGAGCGAATCGAAGGCCGCCGGACGTTCGCGACTGGAACTACGTTTGGAGCGAAACAGAATCAGCGCGCAAGCCGCGATCAGCAGCAGAGATTCAATGATTACCAGCAAATACGGAGCGAGCCGTACGTATAAGTTCTGCATTGGGACCGGGCTGGTTTTGCGGCTAAGAACCTAAACGAGCGTCAGCTTTGTCAGACCCCTTGTTTTTCGGCTGCCCGTTCAAACAATCCGTCGACAATCTGAATCATTTCGTTATCGACGACGCGGTTGCGCGAGATGGCTTCGAGCAGCGGAATCGAGACGATCTTATTGGAGCGCAGGGCAGCCATGCATCCGAATTCGCCGCGGTGCACCATGTCGATCGCTCCCAGGCCGTAGCGCGTGGCCAGGACGCGGTCGAATGCGCTGGGCGAGCCGCCGCGCTGGATGTGCCCTAGAACCACGGCGCGAGTTTCGAAGCCGGTGCGTTTTTCGATCTCGCGGGCGAGAATGTTGGCGATGCCGCCCAGTTTGACGTGGCCAAATTCGTCCTTGCCCATGTCTTGCAGAACGGGCGCGCCTTGCCCGGGTTCGGAGGAGGAAAACTTGGCTCCCTCGGCCACGACAATGATCGAAAAATAAAGACCACGCTCATGGCGCTGGCGGATAGAGTCGGCAACTTTATCCACGTCAAACGGGCGCTCAGGAATCAGAATGACGTCAGCGCCTCCGGCGATGCCGCTGTAAAGAGCGATCCATCCGGCATCGCGGCCCATCACTTCCACCACCATGACGCGGTTATGAGCTTCAGCGGTGGTGTGAACGCGGTCGAGGGCTTCACAAACGATGTTGCATGCAGTGTCGAATCCAAAAGTGTAATCGGTGCCACCAAGGTCATTGTCGATTGTCTTGGGAACTCCGACAACTTTCGCGCCGCGCTCGTGCAGCTTTTGTGCGACCGAGAGAGTGTCGTCGCCGCCGATCGCGATCAAGGCCTCGATCTTATTTGTCTCCAGCGCAGCCAGGCAGCGATCGATGCCTTCGGGACGCTTCGAAGGATTGGTGCGCGAGGTGCGGAGAATAGTGCCGCCGCGCGGGAGAATGCCTCCAACCGCTTCGAGATCGAGGACCATGTGGTTGTCGTCGACCAGGCCGCGCCAGCCTTCCAGGAAGCCGACAAAGGTGTCGCCGTAAGTGAAAATGCCCTTGCGCACTACGGCACGAATCACTGCATTCAGGCCCGGACAATCACCCCCACCGGTCAGCATGCCAATCTTCATCGTCACTCCCCTATGAATTCAGATGGAAATCCCTGAGATGCGCTCCGGGCGCGGACTGCATTCAGCGGCCGCCCGAAGCGCAGGTACGGCCGTCGCCGGGAAGAAATAGATTATCACCAAAGAGGGATGTAGCTGATTAGCGAGTTGCTCGGTCGATACGGCGATGCCGAGTGAAATCACTGCTTTCTTCGTGGCTTGCGGCTTGATCTCACCGCCGAACGTCTGTGTCCTTATGTAGCGCGAGAGAAAACGTTCTATTTCTGGTCTTTAAAGTTCTCCTAAGGTCTCGCCGATAAACCCATCGTCAGGGTCGGAGGATTTTGCGAACGGCGTTCCACGAACTGAGTTTCGGTAAATGGCTGCGAGAACAAAATGAAACTTTCACTGGGGAAAAAACTGGCACTCGGCTTCGGATGCATCCTTACATTGATGGTCTTCAGCGCTGCCATGACGTACCGAAAGTCGGCGGAGATCAAGCAAGCCCAGGACCTCGAGATCGACGTGCGTTTTCCGACGCTCGCTGCCGCTAAGGATTTGCAGCGGGACCTAAATCAGACCGCGAGCAAGGCGCGCCAGGCAATCCTGGCGGGAGCGCAACCCTCTCGAAAAGGAGAAGCCAAGAAAGCCATGGCGGCAGCGTGGAGCGCGGTGGACAGCGACGTGGCCCATTTGAACGAGTTGGCGCCAAAATGGTCCCGGCAGGAGAATCGCGACCGGCTGATGGAACTTGAGCGGCTGATCGTCATTATGCATGGGGTGGAAGACTCGTCGATTGCTCTGGCGTCGAGCAAGGCACGCGGCGCGATTGTCCGAGCGGGGAATGAGTGCACTGACAGGGGAGTGTCGGTCAACAACTCGATCAAGGAATCGCTGGGCAATATGGTGGATTCCATTGTGGTGCTGGCGGACCAGAGCAAGGAAGAACTGAGGGCGGACGACCGTGCGCTGATCTTAATGATGGCGTTGACTACACTTGCGGCACTGGGCATGGGAAGTTTCGTAGCTGTTTTCCTGAGCCGCAGCGTTTCAGTGGCTACGCAGGCTGTCCTGGCGCAGGCGAAGGCGATTGCGGCGGGAGACTTGACGGGCGAGGAACTAGTGGTCGAGAGCCAGGATGAACTGGGCGAGTTGACCGCGGCCATCAATCAGATGAGTGGCAGTCTGAAGCGCATGATCGTGGCCATTATGGACAATTCGGCGCACGTGGCCAGCGCCAGCGAGGAACTTTCCTCCTCGGCCACCTTGCAGGCGCAAGGAGCCGATACGCAAAAAGATCAGACCACGCAGGTGGCAACCGCCATGCAGGAAATGGCGGCCACGGTGCATGAAGTTTCGGAGAACTCGCAGAAGGCGGCGGATGCCTCGCACAACGCGGCGCAGGCGGCTCGGCAGGGCGGGCAGGTGGTGCAGGAGACGCTGGCCACGATGCGGGGCATCGCCGAGTCGACGCGGCGGGTGGCGGCTCGGATCACGGAGCTGGGCAAGAGCTCGGAGCAGATTGGGCGAATCATCGCGGTGATCGATGACATTGCGGATCAGACGAACCTGTTGGCATTGAATGCCGCCATTGAAGCGGCGCGGGCGGGGGAGCAGGGGCGGGGGTTTGCGGTGGTGGCGGACGAAGTGCGCAAGCTGGCGGAACGCACGGCGCAGGCGACCAAAGAAATTGCCGCGGGATGATCCAGTCGATTCAGGTGGAAACCAGGAGCGCGGTGGAGGCGATGGAACTGGGCAATCGCGAGGTGGAGAGTGGAGTGAAGAAGAAGACGTCGGCCTCGGGGGCGGCGCTGGAAGAGATCATCAAAATGGCGGAAGATGTGGGCGGCATGATAGCGCAGATCGCCACGGCGGCAACGGAGCAATCGAGCGCGACCGAACAGATCAACGCCAGCGTGGCGCAGATTTCGAGCGCGACCCAGGAATCGTCAGTGGCGGCGGGACAGACGGCGAAAGCCCGCACGGATTTGTCGGGCATGGCGTTGGACCTGCAAAATATCGTGAGCCAGTTCAAACTGGATTCCGGCGGCAAGGCGAAGGCGGCCGCCGCCGGGGGCTAGGCAGCTTTTCGATTCTTTCGAACGCAAAATGAGGATGCCGTGGGGCATCCTCGTTTCGAAACTTCAACTCCAGACTCCAAGGAATGTTACGCGGCCGCGCTGTGCGCGATGGCTACGCTGCGCAACACCGAACTCAGAACATTCTGTACTTCATCGGCACGGCAAACATCACTCGCGCCAGCCTCCAGGGCATCAATCCACAACTGCTCATCCGGGATGCGATGGGTACACACGATCGGAAGCTTGGGGAAATCGTGATGCAGGCTTCGCACATCGGTGAGACGTGAATATTCCATGTCGAGAACAACGACTTCGGGATGATTCTTGACGACGCGCTCGCGGAGTTCGTCGCCAGAGTGCGTCACATGGACTGCGCGAAAGTGGGAGGAGAGTTTGCCAGCCAGAGACTGCGCGACTCCGGGTTCGCTTTCCAGAACTACAACACTCAAGCCCATAGATCCTCCTGACCTAACACCGTCAGAAACGGCGGACTAGGGCTGCGGGGAAGGGTTCGAAACCGCTACTCCTCAGACATTAAGAAAATAAGCACCAGCTTGGGATCAGTGGCCTACCTGCGCGCAGGCGCCCCTTCCGTCAGCGGCTCAAACGGCTCAGCTTGGAGTTTCCCATTCTTCTTCAGCAAAATCTCTACTTTGCCTTCTGCCTGCTCCAGTTCCTTGCGGCAAGCAGAGGAAAGATGCATTCCCTCTTCGAAGAGGGTGAGAGATGTCTCCAAAGGCACATCTCCCTTTTCCAACTCCTGGACAACTTTCTCCAGTCGCTGGAGACATTCTTCAAACTTGGCCAATGGGTTTCTGCTCCATCTCTATTGTAATGCAACGAATCGCGGAGGATGTCCAGTGTTTTCTTGTAAACAGTTAGTGAAAATGACCTCGACGTCCCTATAAGGGAAGGGCTATGCCGAAGCGGGAGTGTTTGTTCCCAGCGCTTCGAGGACATCAACCGCGGAACTATAACGCCCTTGGGGCGCGCTGATCTGCGCACCTTGAACCATCTGCCGAACCGATATGAGCATCTCGCGCGCAATCGCCACACCCTCGGCTCTGGCCGCTTCCGGCGTCTGAGCGCGCGCCATGCGATCCAGAATCGCGTCCGGCACCGAAACCCGAAGCTCATTTTTCATGAACTCGGCATTGCGCACGCTGACCAGCGGCCAGATCCCGGCAATCACCGGAATTCGACAGTGCTCGATGCGTCGGAGAAAATTTTCCAGCAGGCGGATATCGAACACCGGCTGGGTCACGGCATACTCCGCACCGGCTGCGACCTTGAATTCAAAGCGGCGAATTTCCTCGTCAAGATCGGTGAGCCCCGGATTCGCGCCTACGCCGATTACGAAGCCGGTGCCGGTTCCGATCGGGTTGCCGCCGAGGTCGAGACCTCGATTCAGGTTGTGGACGATATTCACCAGGCCGATGGCGTCCACATCAAAGACTGCCGTCGCATCAGGATAGTTACCTATCTTTGGCGGATCGCCGGTGATGCAGATCAGGTTCTTGATCCCCACGGCGGCCGCTCCCAGAAGGTCACTCTGGATGCACAGTACATTGCGGTCGCGGCAGGTATAGTGCAGAATCGCGTCGATTCCTGCTTCCCGCTGCACCAGCAGCGAGAGTGCCTGATTACTCATGCGCGCCGACGCCCGCGGGCTGTCCGGAATGTTGACTGCGTCTACGCCGACGGACTTCAGGAATCTTGCTCCTTCCAATTCCTGACGAATATTCGTTCCCTTGGGAGGGACAACCTCGACCATAGTGACGAATTCTCCACGGGATAATTTCGCCCCCAGAAGAGATCTCTCCTCGATAGACTGGGCGGGTGTGGCGCGGAGGGGCGCAGCGCCTCCCGAGACATGAGCCGCAGCAGTCTTTCCTCTGGCTTCGCCGACCCGAAGCGCGGATTTCATCACGCGGATGTGATCGGGAGTGGTTCCGCAACATCCCCCGACAATGCGCACGCCAGCGGCGACAAATTTGCGCGCATAACTTGCCATGTACTCCGGCGAGCACAAGTAAATGTTTCTGCCTTCGACCGAGCGCGGAATACCGGCATTGGGCTGCGCAGCCAATGGAAGGGAGGTAGCGGCGCGCACGCGTTCGATGGCATCCAGCATGGCCACCGGGCCTACACTGCAGTTGCAGCCGATTACATCCGCGCCCCATTCTTCGAGACGGGGAGTGAATGTTTCAGGATCCGAACCATCCAGGCAGTTGCCATCTTCGTCGATCGTGACCTGGACGACCAAAGGCAATTTTGCTCCTATATCTTTCGCAGCGAGCATCGCCTGATGAAGCTCTTCGAGGTAGCCGAAGGTTTCCAGGATCAGCAGATCGACGCCGCCCTCTGCCAAGGCCTCGATTTGTTCGCGGAACGCCTGCCGAGCTTCTTCGAACGAAGTTTTTCCCAAAGGTTCGATTCTTGTACCCAGCGGGCCAACCGATCCTCCGACCCATACATCGAAACTTTTGGCGGCCTCTCGAGCCAGTTTTGCTCCCATCCGGTTCATGTCACGTACTTTGTCGGCCAGGCTGTGCCGGGCTAGCCGGAAGGAGTTTGCACCAAAAGTATTGGTTTCAATAATCTCTGCGCCGGCTTGCAAATACTCATGATGAATGCCGCGAATGAGATCGGGCTGGGAGAGATTCAACTCGTCATAGCAGCGGTTAATGAAGACGCCTTTGGAATACAACAGCGTTCCCATCGCGCCGTCGCAGAGCACGGGGGATTGTTTGATGCGTTGGAGGATGTTGTCCGCCATAAAGTAGAGAATACAAGATGAACGCAGATTCTTGCATCTCGCAGCGAGGCACCAAGGGCGGCGTATGCGCGAATGCCGGGGCATGGTTGTTTCCGAAGCTCTGCTATAATCCGCTATTTCACACTTAAATCTCTGTCTTTCCTGTAGTTAGGAGCTTGACGTTTGAAGAAATCCGCTCTTTTACACGCCGTGCTTGTAGTCCCAACGCTTGGTTTTGTCGCTTGTGGCGGAGGAGTGCACATCACTACGCCTCCCAGTAAGTTAACGGAGCGCGTTCTGGCATCGCAGAGTGCTTCTACGCCCACGGCCGCCGGCGGGCTAGTGATCATCGACGGCGAATTGGACACTTTGGGACGAGGCGGAATCAGCGCCGGAACGTCTCCCGGCCTGATGGCGATAAATCCCCAGCGAACTGTCGTGCTGGCTTTTGATTTGGCGACGAACCGGGTCAACGTGGTGGACACTGCGAAAGAGTCTTTGACCGGCACGATTCAACTTCCGGGCCCCACCATAAGCATGGTCGCGCCGGTGCCCAGCGCTGGGTACGCGGCTGTGCCATCGGCTCCGCTGAACGGAACCTCGCCCGGCGCGGTGGTGGTGATGAATCTCACGTCGGGCGGCGTCTCGGCTACGATCAATGTGCCCGGCGCGCAGACTGTGGTATCGAATCCAAGCGGGACCCAAATCCTCGCGTTCAGCAACGACTCCAACGCCGTGACGGTGGTCTCGCCCGCCCTGATAAACAGCGGCAGTCCGGTCACGACTACGGTTGCGGGGTTTGACCGTCCGGTGAATGCGGTTTTCAGCACGGATGGGGGCACGGCCTACGTCTTGAATTGCGGCGCCGAGTGCGGAGGAACGCAAGCCAGCGTGGAGATTTTGAATATGGCCTCCACCCCGCCAACCCTAGGTGCGTTAGTTCCTGTAGACGGTGCAACGATCGGATTTCTGAACGGTTCGACTCTGTATGTGGTCGGCAATTCGCCAACCAATAATTTATGCACGGGTCAGACCACAGCGGCCACCACCTGCGGACGCCTCGATCTCGTGGACCTCGGTTCGATGACGGTAACGAGCAGCGCTGTCATTACCGACGGCTACCACGACCGTATCGACATGGGACTCGGCGGCCAGCTTTTCATTGGCTCGATGGATTGCACCAACATCGGCAATGTCAATAATCCGCAGGGAGAAGTGCGCGGTTGCCTCTCGATCTTCAACACCACCAACTCAAGTGTGGTGGTTCCTCCAGACAACGGTGATGTGACCGGCCTACAGGGTTTTACTACACGTTATGCGGAGTACGTTGCTGAAGGCGGCAATCTTCGCGTATATGACACGACGACTGACACTCTGTTGGACACGGATTACATCACCACCGGCACGATCGTCATTACCGGTGTAGTCACGGACGTGAAGGCGATCGACTTTTTCTGATTGCGTTTTCCTGATCGCAGCAAGCCTTATCTGGCTGGTTGCAAAACCAACCTGTGGGCCCCGGAGTTCTCGACAGCTTGCGGCGTAAACGGCAATGGGAATGTCGAGCCTTCGTACCAGGCTTTCCATTGATCCATGTAGTAGGGGCTAAGAAAATTTCCACCCTGGCCGGTAACCGTGTTCAAGGTGGATTGATCGAGGTCGGCGAGGTTGGCGGTAAAGCGTTCTGACGGTCCGTGATGGCGGGTGACAGCCTTCACCGTGTAGCCGCTGCCCGATTGTGGATTGACCCCCGGCGCGGCCCAACGTCGCAGCAGAGGGATTCTGCTTAAGATTGGGTGCTCGATCTCGATGGCGTTGACGCTGCCCCAATGCCACGAAGCCAAGTCTTTTGGGGCATCTGGACCATTGACCGCCGCTTCCACCGCGGCCGTCAGCAGCTCTTCGTAGTTGGGATATTTGTCCGGGAGCCAGCGTTTGGGCTGGTGGAGCATGACATTCTGCAGCCACACAGTTCGCATCTGCCACTCGTAGCTTTTCCAACTCAACACAGTTTCTACTCGCTTTGGATCTTCAGATGCGGCTCCCAAACGTGGCTCGAGCAACAAGCGCGTCAGTTCCTCGGCGGAGCGCACAGCGATGGTCGGTGCCGTGGCTGCGGCGAGCATGCGGCCATCCCAGTTGCGCATCAGGTCCGCAGCTTGCTTGGCCCGCGCGGAAGGCTTGGCCGCATGGTCGACGGCGTATACGAAGCGCTCGGCCGCGAAGAGATCGCTTTCCGACTGAACATCGTTCTCCAGCGCGAGCATGTCCGAGGCGGCGAATTTTCTTCCCGATTCCAACACGTGATAAATCCGCGCTGTCCGCCACGGTGCTTCCCACTCCACGCTGATGGAATGGGGATAGCCATCGGGTGTGATCCGTCCGTTGGCGGTGGCGATCACGCCAGACGGAGGGTTGTAGATGCTGGGCAATTTTTCGAAGGGGATGTAACTGGTCCATTCGTGGGTATCGTCGGCGCCGCTGACCGGGAGGCTGCCGTCACCGGAGGCGCGAATCGGAACGTGGCCGGTCGTCTGGTAGCCGATGTTACCGTCGACATCGGCATAGACGACGTTTTGCCCGGGAGCGTCGAGCTGCGAAAATGCCTTGCGGAATTCGTCCCAGTTCTGCGCGGTATCGACATCGAAAAATGGCATGCGAAGGCCGTCATAGAGCGTCCAGCGGAGTGCTATTTGGCTCGTCTCGCCCGGAATCAATTCGCTGATGATGGGGCCGTGGCGTGTGATCTTTATATCTACCGTTACATCCGGCGCACCTTTGACGTGAATCACCTCCAGGCGGTGTTCGGGCTGCTTCCAGCCCTGCGGCGTTTGATATGCTCCGTCTTTTTCGTTGAAGTTTTCGATGAATGCGTCGGTCACGGTGGGGCCAACGTTGGTGAATCCCCAGGCAATACGCTGGTTGTGTCCAACGATGACGTAAGGCATTCCCGGAAGGGTTACGCCCGCCACATCGAGCACGCCCGACTTCAAATGCGCTTCATACCATAAGTTCGGCATCTGATGACCTAGATGCATATCGTTCGAGAGCAGCGGCTTGCCCGTAACCGTGTGCGCCCCTGAGACTACCCAATCGTTCGATCCGTTCACTGCTTCGGGAGCGTGTTGCGCCCAGATTTCGAGCGGGCGGTTGCGTTGGGTCACGGCATTATCCGGGCCGGAATCATCGTCCTCATCGTCGTCGTCGTCGGAGTCGCCCTGGTTCTGCTGATCGTTGATGTCTTCTCGCATGACGGTGGGAGGGCGGTCGTGCCACGAACGATTCACGTAAAGATCAGCCGTTAACTCGGGTCCCAGCTTGGCCAGAATTTTCTCTCGAGTGAGGGCGTCCTGGAAGGTGTAAAAGTTGAGGTCCTTCACCATCTGGTTGGCGATGACGATGGAATCTTCCGCCTGCCACGGCTTCGGCCGATACTTCAGAATGCGGAACTCAATCGGCAGAGCGTTTTCATGCGCTTCAATGAAGGCATTCACGCCTCGGGCGTAGGCGTCAAAGCAAGAACGGTCGCGCGGGCTCGCCATGCCCAGAGATTTTTTTGCCGCTGCGCGCAGCCCGAGAATGCGTTGCTCGCGGTCGATCTTGAGTGTGTCCTCGCCGAGAATTTCGGAGAGTTCTCCGGCACCGAAGCGGCGCATTACATCCATCTGCCAAAGGCGGTCCTGCGCCGTGACGTAGCCTTGCGCGAAAAATAGATCGTCCAAGCTGGAGGCCTCGATTGCCGGTAGGCCATGGCCGTCCCGTGTGACCTTTACCGGCGCCGAAAGCCCTTTCACGGCGAGGTTTCCGTCCAGTTGAGGCAGGGCGGCATGGGCGAGGTAGTAGCCGTAACCAACAGTAGTGGCAATGGCCAGCAGCAGGATCCCCAGCAGCCATAAAAAGATACGAAGTCCCGAGGAGCGCCGCGAGATGCGGACCCCAGTTGCGGTGAACGTATTCATGAGCAGATTGATTCTAGGGGGAGACGGGCGCGCGGCACAAATGAAAGGATGGTGCGGCTCGCGCAGCGCTTGCTGAAAATGAATTTCATTTTCAACTTGCCCCGGTGCTATCCTGACCTCGCATGTTGCAGAAACGTATCGATGATCAGCCTTCCATCTCACGCGAGATGGTGCGCGAGGCTCAGGATATCCTCCACCAGCACCTCAAGCGGGTTGGCCTGAAGCAGACGGCGCAGCGCGACACCATCCTGCGCACGTTTCTGGAGACCCGCGACCATCTCTCCACCGACGAACTGCACCGCCTGGTACAGAAGAAAGACGCGGGCATCGGCTACACCACGGTGTATCGCACGCTGAAGTTGCTGGCCGAGTGCGGATTAGCCAGCGAGGTTGCCTTCCACGATGGCATTTCGCGATACGAACACCAATACAACCGGCGCAGCCATCACCACATGGTCTGCACCGAGTGTGGCAGCTCAGTGGAATTTTTTTCCCGCGAAGTGGACTTGCTGGAGCAGGAGATCGGACGCCGGCATAACTACGCGACCACCCGCCATACTTTTCAGATCTACGGTGTGTGCGAGGACTGCCGCGAGAAGCAACGTTCCTAGGATGTGGATCGGAAGCACTGACTGGAGGCTCAGCCTTTGTTAGAATCCTCTCGCCATGATTGATACAGTTTTAGTAGACGACAAAACGGTAGTGAGTGCGAAGGGCGACGGTCCGGCTGTCGACGTCGGCGGGACGGCTGGTCGTGTATTTCTGCTGACCCTGGAGATCAGCAAGATCATAGAGCAGGAATCGCTCGACCTCAGCATTTTCGGTTCAACGGATGGTACGACGTGGGGCGCGAAGCCGCTGGCCTTTTATCCGCAGAAATTTTATTGCGGGCAGTCTCCACTGCTTCTCGACCTGACGGCGCATCCCGATGTGAAGTTTGTCCGCGCCCACTGGGAGCCGGCGCGCTGGGGACGCGGCGTGGAAACACCGATGTTCGAGTTCGGCTTGAGGCTGAAAGAGATTCCGCCGGATATCCTCCGCGAGGCTACCGCTGAGGCCAAAGCTCTGGCCTAGGAATTGTCAGATTTCCGAATGAAAAATGAATCACAAATGATTGTGCGCCCGGCGCGCAACGTGCGCGGCAGTGTCAGCCTGCCGGGGGACAAATCGATATCGCACCGCTACGCCATGCTGGCGGCAATCGCCGAGGGGCCGTCGCGCCTGGAAAATTACTCCACGGGCGCGGATTGCGCCAGCACGCTCGGCTGCCTGCGCTCGCTGGGAGTGAAATGGGAGCGCAGGGACAAGGAAGGCGCCGACAACATCATCGAAGTGCAGGGGAGCGGGCTGTCATTGACGGCTCCGAAAGAAGCGCTGGACTGTGGCAACTCCGGATCGACCATCCGCATGTTGAGCGGGATTGCGGCGGGGCAGAGATTTTCCAGCGAAATGGCTGGGGATGAATCGCTCTCGCGCCGTCCCATGGAGCGCGTGATCACGCCGCTGACGGCGATGGGCGCAGAAATAAGATCGCAAAACGGACGCCCTCCGCTGCATATCCGCGGCGGCAACCTGAAGGCCATCACTTACCGGATGCCGGTCGCCAGCGCGCAGGTGAAGACGTGCCTACTATTTGCCGGTCTTCTGGCGGATGGCGAAACCCAGATCGAAGAGCCGCTGCGAACGCGGGACCATGGGGAAGTGGCGCTCCGGGCCTTCGGCGCGCACTTGGATCGAAAAGGAAACGAAGTGCGGATTCGCGGCGGCCAGAGTCTGCGCGGCATCGAGGCTCGAGTTCCCGGCGATCTTTCCAGCGCTGCGTTCTTTCTCTGTGCCGCAGCTCTGCTCCCGGGCTCGCAACTCACGGTCGCAAACCTGCTAATGAATCCGACGCGCGCACGCCTCCTCGATATTTTGATGCAGATGGGCCTGCGCATTTCAGTTACGCAACTGGAAGAGATTCACGGCGAACTCGTAGGCACGCTTCAAGTGGAAGGTGGCCACATGAAGGGCGCGAGCATCGCAGGAGCCGACACGGCCGCGCTGATCGATGAGATTCCGGTACTCGCAGCCATCGCTCCCTATACCGAGCAAGGAATCGAGGTTCGGGATGCGAAGGAGTTGCGGGTGAAGGAGTCGGACCGCATCGCGTCCATTGCCATCAATCTTCGAGCCATGGGTGCAAAAGTAGAGGAACGGGAGGATGGGTTGAAAATCCCTGGGGAACAAACGCTTCACGGCGCGGACTTGGAATCCTTCGGCGATCACCGCATTGCCATGGCGTTCAGCATCGCAGCGCTGCGAGCCGAGGGCGAGACGCTGATTCATGGCAGCCAATGTGCCGCAATCTCTTACCCCCAGTTCTTTACTATGCTGGAAAGCCTCGTAGAACGCTGATGCTCGCCGGCCCCACAGCCTCAGTCAGTAAGCCCGCGTTACCCTGATCCAAGTTACGTCCGTTCGATACCTGCGTAATCTAACTAACGCCTGCCAGATTATAAACAATTCATGTGCGGATGTCTCGGCGAGCCCGCGAATCGTCTGGTCCTGCGAGACGTTCACTACCAGTTCCGCGCTCACGGAGGAGTCTCGTGCGAATTAAGTCAATCATGCTGGCATCGCTCTTGTTAGCGGCAACAGCCTATGCCAAGGAACCCAAGGCCTACCAGGATGCAAAGTTGCTGCAGATGGATTCCGTGCAATGCGGAATGAATGAGAATGCCAAGAAAGGGAAGACGCAGGAACTTCTCTGCCAGGAGTACGTCATACAGGCCGATCAAGTTCTCTATCGTATTCGACCTAAGGATGATAAGCACCCCTTTCTACTGCCGATCGGGCAGAATGCGCAGTTTCGTCTGGAAAAAAACAAGATGCTGCTGCGTGTCGAAGGTGATAGCAAGGAGCACGAGTACGTTGTGGTCTCCATCAAACCACGTGGCGACAGCACCGCAGAGGCGAGCCCGGCGCGCGTGAACCACCTACAGTAAAGTCTCGAAGTTCCGGAGCGTGCCGGGCGGCCGGCGGCGCTAATCCGCCAAAAGCCGCGCCCATCCGCCAGGCTTAGGGAGCAGTGTGTGCGGACGAACGAAAAAGAGATAAGAAGGGTCACCAACATGAAACGCTGTCTAGGATTCACCATTATCCTGTTGTTGCTTGGGACACCTGCGCTGCTGGCGCAAGATGATCAAAATCACATTGAGATCGGCGCATTCGCCGATTATTTTCGGCTGAACACAACCCCCGTGGAAAATTTCGCGGGCATCGGGGGGCGGGCCGCGGTCGGTATTCGACCCAGCATCCAACTCGAAGCGGAGATGGCTTACGACTTCCAGCGCAGCTTCAAGCAAACTTACAGCAATGGGATCTCCACGGAACTCGTGAACTCGAAACTGCGGACACTGCATGGTTTCTTTGGTCCGAAATTCCAGAAAGGATCGGGACCGTTTCGAATCTTTGTCACCGGCAAAGTCGGATTTGAAAACTTCAGCGTAACTAACAATAACGCGACTACAGGATTTACCAACTCTGCCGGATTAAGCAGTGGCACCACGCAGTTCGCGGTCTACCCCGGCGGCGGGTTCGAGGCCTTTGCCGGACCGATTGGAGTGCGCGCCGAAGTTGGCGACGACATCTACTTCCTGAACGGCGCCCACAACAACCCGCGGGTAAGTTTGGGACCGCAATTCCGCTTCTAGCCCTTCTCCGCGCCACCTGATGGCGGCCGTTAGAGGCCGCCAAATTCTTTCCCGCCAGCACGCACCCGAAGACTCCGCTGGCTTTTTGCGGTTGTGGTAAAGTAGGTGCTCCAACGAATTCCGGTGCCGTGGGGGCCCGGGCCGCCTCGTCTTATCCTCTGCGTGAATTTCTCAGGGAGGGGTTTATGTTGACACTCCGCGAGCTGCTAAAAGACCGCAAAATTTATTCCATCGACGCCGCCAACACCGTGCTGGAGGCGGCCCGCTTCATGATGGAACACAACATTGGAGCCCTGCCGGTGCTTCGCAACGGGGAACTGGCCGGCATTTTTTCCGAGCGCGACATCATGAACCGGGTCGTGGCTGTAGGCCGTACGCCCGGCCACACCGCAGTCTCAGAAGTGATGACGGCCAACCCCCGTGCGGTGAGCGTGGATGAGAGCGTGGAAGAGTGTCTTTTCATCATGCACGAATTCGGATTCCGGCACCTGCCGATTGTGGAAGGCAAACAGCTTCGCGGATTGGTTTCGTTGCGGGATGTCGTGATGCAACAAGCCGGGGAGATGCAGCGGCAGAGTCGGCGCGCGGCATCGTGAGAGCGGGCTTTCCTGGCTGCGCAGCTCGATTACTCCCGCTTTCGTAGCAAGAGTTCGCCTGCCTTGGGTGGCAGTTTGAAAGGAAACTCAAAAGTCTTCCCATCCAGCGGCAGACGCAAAATGAATTCCTCCTGCGCCTTCCAGCCGCCGATCCATTTATTCGCCGTATTGAAAAAAACCCAGCCGCTGGCTTCCGCATTCCCGGGATCCAGATGCGCGGCCGGCAGGCTGTGCTTGCCAAGGAACTCGATGAGTTCGCTCACTGATTTCTGATAGGCCTGCAACTCCGCTTCGCGAGCCTGCTTCTGTTCGGGACGCTTCTCGATGAGACGACGGGTCTGGTCATCGACCGCGTCGGCGTCTGCCTGAATCTTCGGGATGTAATCGTCGGGATCCAGCGAGGACTGAAGGACTTTAAAGTGCTTCATGAACTGCAGTGTGATCCCTTCAGGGCTAACGTCAAGTCCGCCGGTACCACGATCCCGGATGGTGAGCCAGACTCCGAAGATCGGTTCAATGCGGTGGCGGATAATCTGTACTTCGCGCGCATCCACCGCCAGCACGATGCCAATGTCTCCGGACCAGAGTCCGTAGCGGTACTTGCCGTCATCGCCTGACGAGAACGTGCAGCCCGGCTGGCTCTCGCTCCAGCGAACCGTGACGGGAGCGGCCTTACCCTTATCGTTCTTGGCAGTCGCCGTGGAGGCGAGCATGCAAACTGCGATGGCTAACATGCAAACTGCGATGGCTAATAAGAGAATGGCTCTCCGACTGCGCCTATGCATGGCTGCGGCGGCCTGAGACGACGCCCTACGGAAGTGCGGTGCCGTATGGCGGATATTCATCTTGACGGGCCGTCTCAGTTCACCGTGAGGCTCACAGTGGCCGCAGTGGTGGAAGTGGTGGTATTGCTCGGAGATATGCCGTTCGCATCGACTCCCGTGAGCGTAACCGTATAGGTATTCTTGGGTGTAACCAGGCCATTGCTGTTGTTGGATACCGTTTTGGTTGCGCTGCAAGAAGGTAGAACCAGAACGCTGGTCGCCATTATGAGCAGCAAAAGCAACCCCAGCAGTTTTTTCCGATGTCGTCGGCCGGCGCCCATGCCTGCCAGAGCCACGCCAGGAACGGCGAACCAGAGAGCATAAAAGATTCGAGGCATCGTGCGCTTGGTCTGATTCTGCACGATTCCATAGGTGTTGATCGTGAGCATGGCCGTAGCCGGGGCCCCGCTCGATACGGATACGGTTGACCCGGTGTTGGTGGCATTCTGGAACGAGCAATAAGGAGCGGCCTCGACGGGAGGAGTGATGGAGAGACAGGACAGCGTGACTTGACCGGAATAGCTGGCAATGGGTGTGACCGTGATCGTTGCATTTGCTCCGAATCCCGAACTCACGGTGCCCGGGTTGATAGCTGTCGATACGGTCATGGTATAGGCCGCCGGAGTGGCGACAACGTTGAGATAGAGCGTGACGGATTCTGTTTCGCCACCGCTGGTACCGGTTACGGTGACCGGATATGTGCCCGGCGCAACTCCCCCGGTCGTAACCGTGATCGACGGCGTGGCGTTGGGCGTGACAGATGTGGGGCTGGGCGTGCACACCGGGAGAGGGGTAGCGCCTTGGACGGCACAGGTCAATGCCACCGCGCCGGTGTAATTGTTTGTTGTACTGACGTTGATGACCGCCACAGCCTGGCTGTTTGAGTCCACGCCCGCCGCGGGAGTGAACCCAGTCGAAGTGAGCGTGAAGTTTAGCGCAGCGGCCAGCGGCGCGTGAGCCGCTGCGAACAAGAATAGAGCCCCAACGAGGGCGCGGATAGCCTGCCTGAAATTCAACATGGGTGGATGGAAACTCACTACCTTCGATTCCTCCAAGGGCGCAAACGCTGCCCGGGCCTGCAGGAAAGAATCCTGCCGGCTGTGGGTTGCTGCCCAAACAATGTTATATGAGACCTTTTTCAGAATGCGTCAGACAAGAATCTTAGACTAGAGTGGCCTCTCGCGCCAATCGCAGGTGCTGAAAAAACAACGGTGCCGAAAAAACAACGGCCGCCTCAAGCGAGGCGGCCGGAAGAGTTGGATCACCTGAGGCGTTAGTTGAGGGTTAGATTCACCATGGTGGAGTGCGTGAGGTTGTTCGCATCCGTTCCAGTGATGGTGATGGTGTAGGTGGCAATCGGAGTTCCGGCTGTGAGTGTCATAACCGAAGCCGGCGAACTTTGAGCGGACAACCCGGCGGAGTCGCTGGCCGCGACCGTGAAGCTGTAGGTGGTCGATGGAGTTAAGCCGGTAACAGGGAAGGTTGTGCCGGTAGCTGTGCCAATGGAGGTGTAATTGCCATTCTCATTCTCGTAGACGGTGTAGCCGGTTACGCTGCAGTTAGCGCCAGCGGTTGCGGCCGTCCAAGTCAACGTAGTGCCGGTCTGGGTTGTCGAGCCACCTGCGAGCCCGGTCGGCGCACTAGGTGCAGCGGCGCAAGATCCGCCACCACCGCCCCCATTCGAGCTGCTGCCCCCGCAGGACGGCAGCAAGAACAAGCCAGCCATGACCATTCCGAGAAGCAGGAGGCCCAGCAATTTCCTGCGATGCGAACGAGAGGTCTTGAAGCCGATGCCTAACAAGGAAAGTCCGGCGATCGGTAGCCACATCGCGTAGAAGATTTTCCTCGGACGGATCAACGCTGCGCCAGGCGCGGTTGTGGTAATGGTGAGCGTAGAGGAGGTGCCACCCGAGGTCGGAGTCACCGGGTTTACCGAGAAGCTTGTCGCGCTGCACGTCGGCAATGGAGAGCCGCTCCCAAGAACCGTGCAGGTTAGGTTCACAGGCAGGGAATAGCCATCGAAAGACGTCAAGGTGACAGTGGAAGTGGCAGTGCCTCCGGGCGCCACGGGGGCGGGTGAGGTAGCTGAAATCATGAAGTTCGCGGCATTCACGGTCAGAGTAACCGTGGCCGAGTGAGCCATTCCAGAAGCGTCAGTGCCGATCACAGTGATTGCGTAGACGCCTCCGCTAGTCGTAGCGGTGGTGGAAACGGTGAGGCCCGAAGTGCCGGCGCCTCCCGCGACTGGATTTGTGGCGAACAGGCAGGTCGGCGGAGAGACTGCGTTCGACGGACCCGAAACGGCACAGGATAGGGTCACACTTCCCGAGAAACTGTTCACTGCGGCGATGGTGACGGTGGATGTGGCTGAGCCTGCCGGCGTTACCGACGCAGGGGTCAATGCAGAAGCGCTGACTGTGAACGAAGGCTGCGAATAGTTGGCGACGAAAGCGTTGACTTTTGGGGGCTGAACGCCTTTATTTGTCGTTTGAAATGCCGAGGGAGTAAACGGAAAGTCCGTGGAGGCGGTGTTTCCAGTGACATAGAAACTGTCTCCCTTTGCATCGACTGCAATGCCGCCCAAGGCTCCTGATCCTCCGTTTGCAGGGGTGTTCTCATTGAGTGCGCCGCCCAGGTAGGTGGAAAAGATCAACCCCGAACCAGCAGAATTGACTTCGCTCACGAAGGCATCATTTCCTCCCGCCAGACTGCTCTGCGTCGGGCTCGCCTTCGGAAAGTCGGTAGATCCGGTTTGTCCGGTTACGTAAGCGTTGCCGCCTTGATCGACCGCGATCGATGTGCCCACGTCGTTTGCACCGCCGCCGAGGAAGGTCGAATAGACCTGAGCGGTTCCAGTGGGATTCAGTTCCGTGACGAAGGCATCACTGGAACCCCCGCCGAACGCGGACTGGTAAGCGGACCCCGTTACCGGGAAGTTGCTCGAGTTCGTCATGCCGGTCACGTAAGCGTCGCCGGAGGAGTCAACTGCTATGCCGAAACCCTCATCATTATTCCCGCCGCCTAGGTAGGTGGAATAAATGTAGCCACTCCCTGTGTTATTGATCACTGTCACGAAAGCGTTATACAGAGTTCCGGTACAAGAGTTGCATGCGGTCTGGAATGCCCCGGGCGTAAACGGAAATGCGGTGCTGCCCGTGCCGCCGGTAACGTAGGCGTACGGGGTGCTGCTGGAGGGATCCACTGCAACCGCGCTCGCAAAATCGAGGGACCCACCTCCTAGCCACGTTGAATAGACGAGGGCGCTGAGCCCCGGATTCAATTCAGTCACGAAGGCGTCGGACTTTGATACGAGGCTGGTTTGGATAGGATTCTTGGTGGGGAAATCGGACGAAGTCGTGGCGCCTACGACGTAGACGTTGCCGGAACCGTCGAGTGCGATCCCATTGGCAACGTCATCGCTGGAACCGCCCAGATAGGTGCAGTAGGTAAGCTGATTGCCGGTGGCATTCAGCTTAAACACGAACCCATCGAGAGGCGGATTGGAACCAGAAGGCCCCCCATTGAGGACGTTCTGAAACGCTCCACCTGTGACCGGGAAAATTGTCGATGTTGTGCCGCCAGCGACGAAGGCGTCGCCGGAAGCATCCACGGCGATGGCGTTTCCGCTGCTAACACCGGTGTCGCTGCCGCCGCCGTCGACGTAAGTGGAATAGACGAGGCTTTGTCCGTTCGCGGCAAGCTTGGTCACGAAAACGGCGAAGTTGAGGCCAAGTGTGTTGCCTGGCAGCCCCCCCTGTTTGGGAAAGGTCGAAGAGTCTGTTTGCCCCGTTACATAAGCCGCGCCGGTGCCGTCAAATGCGATGGCATAGGCATCGTCTTCAGTGTTTCCGCCGAGATAAGTGGCATAGGTGACGGTTGGATCAATCACCAGTTCGCGGCTTCGGTCATAGCTGCCTAACTCGAAACGAACTTGCTTGTCAGCTTTCAGCACGAAGCGGGCGTCGACGGGCTGACGCGTGGTGCCCTCCTGCTGGTAAGCCACCGGCTTGTGCAGCACTACGTCGCCTGCGCCAGATGAAACCAATAAATCCCCCGACGCATCGATTGCCAGGTGTTGCGCACCGTTGAATGCAAGATCGATGGGAGCGGGATTCGATTCCGGCGCCACGATGAAATCGAATTCCAGTTTGCTTTGCTCTCCGTGATAGGCCAGGTTGATGCCGGGATAAATATTCCTATAAGAAACGCGAGCGTAGTGCGAAACATTCGTGTGCCAATTTTTGGGATTCTGGCCTCGTATGTAATTGCTCTTGCCCGGCAGTTGGTCACTCGCGGCAACCAGAGCATTGGAATTTCCCCCAACCAACTGCATACGAATCACCGCTTCCGAGTTGGGTTGAGCCTGCGACTCGTTCTTGGCCGGCAAGGCCAGAGGGCCATGCCCCGTGGGCCGTTCGCTGGTAGATGAGTTGCCATGGAAGGCGAATACCGCATCATGGCTCGTCAGAAACAGAGTGTAGCCGTTGGCGTGGGCCATGTACTTGACCTGCGGGTCGGTCTGGCCGTAGTTCTGCTCGAACCCCAGCGGCAGGCTGGCGAAACTGGCTTTCATGTGCTGGCGCGCAGAAGGAGCAATGCTCTTTGACTGGGATAGTAGAGACGAAGACGAACCTGCATAGGCCGTTCGATGTTTGGCCGGGTAAAAAGCGATGAGGGCAACTGCGATCATGGCAACCGAGGCGATGACGCAAGAAGTACAGATCCGTCTAGAAGCAGATGGTTTCGACACCAGGATCCTCCTGTGATGACACGGTGAAACCTACTCAGTCAACAGTGACTGGAAGCGGCCGATTTACGCCGACAAACCTCGCTCGTTCCAGTCGCGGGCCCGCAAGTACAAAATTTTCTATAGCTTTTGCGCGAGTATGTTCTGGAACGCTGGGGTTGTCAACGAACTCCAAGATAACAACTTAGGTACTGCCTGCGGCAAGTTACCAAAGTTTCAGGAGGGTTCCGAGGTCGATACAAGCCGGGGGCAGATGACGCGCAAGGTTGCGCACCGGGCCGCGTTCGCTCGGACAAATGATCAGGATCTCGTTTGATCAGGATCTCGTTTCTTATTTCTTAAGTATTCCGCCTAATCCGCCTAGCGGGTTTTTCTGTCCTTTCTGACCTCCCAGAGCGCCATTCAGCAAGCTGCCCGCCATGCCTTTCACGTCGGGAATGAACTTTGGATCGGAGGTAGTTCCCTGGACTAGAAAAGGAATAGCGTCCGCTTTCATTTTGAAGTCGAGGGCGTTAGTGGGACTTACCGTTCCCGCTCCGGTGAGGGTACCGAGGGTGGGAATGGTGAGGTTGATGTCATCGGCGCGGGTTCCATCCGGCGCCACACGAACGTTCGCACTAAGATTCTGGATTACCGTATCCTTGCCTCCCGAGCCCTTGCCGCCCAGCGCCGAAACGGACGATAGACTCGAGCCCAGGCTGAAGCCGGCCAAAGTGGAATTCTCCAGACGGAGGGTACCGGTGGTGACCAGTTTGTCTACAGGGCCAACAATCGTAAAATGCGTCGCCACTGTTCCGCCTTTGAGCTCCGATTTTGGCGGTAATGTAACTCCGATTGCCGGCAGCATCGCCTCCAGATCGTCGACCGGCATACCCTGTCCGTCCAACTTCATGTTGATGGAAGTCGGGTTGGCATGCGCGTCGTAGGTTCCGGTAATTTGCTCCACAGCCTTCCCCAGAGCGATTTCGCCTTGGGTTATAGTTCCGGTCTGCTTGGCCAGATCGTACGTGACGGAGTACTTCACCTGCACCGGCCTTCCGGCGGGCGAGCCCTTCTGCACCACCTGCAACTTTTCAACGTTGAGCGTGCCGATGGTTTTTGCCTCACGCCCATCCGATGAAACCGTGCCGTCGAAGTCCGCAATGCCGGCAATACCGGAGGCTGGGTCGATGAATCCTGAAGCCGCCAGATTCATCTGGTGCACCGTAACTTTGGCCTGCAACGGCGTGAGCGCGGCATTGCTGGCGTCGATAGGTCCGGCGGTGCCGTCGAGAGCAAGAGTGCCTCCCGCGGGAAGGTCGGCCGTCATCTTGAAAGGAAAAGACTTGGTGAAAGAAAAAGTTGTAACGGTAATGTTCACTTTGTCGTAGACGCGCGGCTTCTCCGACGAGCTCGCGCGGCTTATGGTCAATCTGCCGTCACTCACATTCAGCTTGGAGACAGAAAGATTGGGATTGGAAGATGCGCCCCCGCTGGGTGCGGGCTGTGTGGGCGGAGTTTTCTTCGCCGAGGTCGCACTGCCGAGGCTCGAGAAGTTCCACCGCTCTCCGTCTTGCGAGCGCACCAGACTGATCTCCGGCTGGTTGAGCGTGAGGTCAGTAACGTTGAGCGACTTGGAAAAAATCAGTGGCATGAGTTCGACGCCCACGCTCAGAGATTTGGCTTGCACAAAGGGGGTTTGGCTGAAAGCGGGATCGTCTGCGATCGAAATATCGTCGGCCTTTACCGCACCCGACAACAAAGAAAGGGAAAGGTTGCCCACCTTCACCGGTCGTCCTAAAGCATCCGTCAATTCAGATTCCAGCTTCGGGCGAAAGCTATTGGCGTCGAGGAAGAAGGGAATGAGGATCACCACCAGGATCAAAACGCCAATGATGATCGCCACGATCTTCAGGTTGCGATTCATAGGTTACTTCTCCTGCACTGGTTAAATGTTATCGCTAGGGAAGGAAAAGTTGTATCAACAAACTTCGTACTGATCATTATTGATCCTCCCCAAGAAGTTCGGGCGAGGGCACAGTGCCGGTCTCCACTTGCTTCTGGCGCTCGGCCCGGCGTTCGTTATCGATGCGTACGGAGGTTTCCAGTTCCTTCTTGCCTTCCTCTTTGCGGCCCATGTGGAACAGAATCTGCCCTCGGACGTAATGAATGTCGGTGCGCAGGGAATCGAGTTTGCCGGCAGAATCAATGGCGGTGAGCGCCTCCGGGTATTTTTGTGCGCGCAAGTAGATCTTGGCCAGCCCGATATAAGAGTTCACCAGCCGGGGATCGCAGCGGAGCGCCTCGCGGTAATTCTTCTCCGCCTCGTGGTCTTGCTGCAGTAACGCATAGACGTCTCCGAGTTTGTCGTAATTGAAGGCCAGATCGGGCTCCACTGCCGCATCCTTGAGAAATTCGTCGCGCGCGTGCTCGTAGTCTTGTTTTTTCAGATAGGTCAGGCCCAGGTTGAAATGGATGAAAGTCAAGTTGGGACTCGCCTGGGCCGCCGCCTGGAAATCGGCGAGGGCAAGATCATATTGCTCAAGATTCAGATGCGCCTTGCCCATGAATAAATGGAACTCAGGTGAGCCCTCGCCGATTTTGATCAATTGCGCCGTAGCCTGCTCATCCAGTTCCTTCATGCCGGCTCGATGCGCGGCGATGGAGAGGACGTAAAGATAACTCAAGTGTTCGGATTCGCGAGTCCAGAGTGGCTCCAGCGTGATCGCCGCGTCTGACCAGCGTTCGGCGAAGAAATAGCAGAGACCCAGCAAATATCGGGGTTGCAGCGCGTCCGGTTGATCGTGCACCACGGATTCAAAAGGTGGAATAGCTTTAAGAAACTCACTTTGGCGGAAGTAGGCAAGGCCGATGTTCAGCCGGATTCCCGGCTCTTGCGGGAGCAGATGTTCCGCCTTGCGCAGCGGTCCCAGGGCTTTCGTCCACTGCTTGCGTTTCATGTAGACCACGCCCAGATTCGCATACGCTCCGCCTACCTGCGGATTTACCGCCAGCACCTGTCGGAAGTCGCGCTCAGCTTCGTCCAGCCGGCCTTGATTCAGCGCCTCCTGGCCAGATTGGAAAATCTGAGCCGGGTCGCTGGAGCTTCCAGAAGCGCTAGTGGGAGCGGAATTTGGGGGCTTGCCCAACGCCGGCGGGGATGCACTTTGCCGTGGCTGGGCTACCACCGCGCTGCTCATCATGATGCAGGCCAGCAATCCCAACCGGATGTGCGCGCTTGACACTCGTCTCACTCTCTGCTGTAGTGTCCGCCAACCTCCGCAATGAATTCAAGCGCGAGGGATGCAGTGCAGGATTTGGCAGTGCGGTAATTCAAGGCAAGGCCTCGATGGTGACGATTCGCGACGTAGCGAAGGAAAGCGGTTTCTCTTCCACCACGGTTTCCATTGTGCTCAATGACGCTCCGCTGGCGCGGTACATTCCCGCGGTTACCAAGAAGCGTATCGAGAAAGCAGCGGAAAAACTGGGTTATCGCCCCAATCAATTTGCTCGCTCATTGCGCAGCAAGCGCAGCCACACGGTTGGCGTGATGGTTTTTGACATGACCGACCCCTACTGCACGCTGATCCTGCGCGGCATTGAGAACACGCTCTACCAGGCTTCCTACCTGCCGATTCTCACCGACGTACACAACGAACGCAGCCGCTTCGAGCGCTACCTCGAGATGTTGCTTGATCGCCGCATCGAAGGCTTGATCATCGTGGCCAACTGGCTTTTTCTCAACATCAATTTGCTCGCCGACCTGGAGAAGAGCAGCATCCCGACCGCGATCATCGGATGTGAGCTCAAGGGAGACGCGATGAGTTCAGTGGTGGTTGACAATGAAGTCGGCGGCTATATGGCGCTGGAGCATCTCTGCTCCCTGGGTCATCGCAAGATTGCTTTTATTCGCGGTCCGAAAACTTTGAGCGACAGTTCTCCGCGCTGGCGGGGCATTCGCAATTGCGCCAAGGCATGCGGCTTGGAACTCGACTCCAAATTGATCGTCGACTTGCCGGAATCTCGCGACCCGCATTCCAGCTTTGAGATGGGCCAGAAATTGACCCAAGACCTGATAAAGGGGGAACGCCAGTTCACGGCGCTGTTGGCTTTCGACGATATGACCGCGTTTGGAGCAATCCGTGCCTTGAGCCAAGGCGGTTTGCGCGTGCCGGAACACTGCTCAGTGATCGGCTTCGATGACGTGGCTCCGTCGGCTCTCTACACGCCGCCGCTGACCACCGTGCGCCAGCCGATGGAAGCGATGGGCACAAACGCAGTCGGACTGGTGCTGGACGGAATTAAGTGTGTGCTGGAAAAAAAGGAAGTTTCCGCCCACCATCGTAGAGTACCCCCTGAACTGGTGGTTCGTGGTTCCACCCGCAACCTGATTTAAGCCCGTTGGCCGGTCGGATTTGCTTTTTCTCTTGACAGCAGATGTCTCATAAAAGCACTATTCATACGTTTTAATAAAGCTTTTTGGTTGGCGCATGAATGGCGGGAATGCGGAAATCGCGAAGGCAATGACGAAACGCCTGTAGCCACGGCGCACGAGGAGAAATCGACCATGAAACTCAACTCAATGCTGCAGCGAATCGGCCTTTTGGTCGTCATGCTGGCTTTCTGCGCGACGGCGTGGTCGCAGGATACGGCTTCCATCACCGGCACGGTCACGGATGCGACCGGAGCGGCGGTCCCGAATGCGCAAGTCACGCTCAAGAATTCGGAACACGGCATCAATCTCTCAGGTGCCAGCAACGGCCGCGGCGATTTTCTGTTCAGCTCATTGCCCATCGGTTCGTATGACTTGACGGTCGCTGCCGAAGGCTTCAAGAAGTATGAAGCCCGGGGGATCGTCCTGCGGGTCGCAGACAAAGCCAGGCTCAACGTGGCGCTCCAGGTTGGTACGATTAGTACGGAAGTCGTGGTGCAGGGCTCAGAAGTGGCACAGGTCGAAACCCAGTCATCGGAGCTGGCAGGTACGGTCACGGGAAAGGAGATTTCGCAACTTGAACTAAATGGGCGTGACTATACGCAGTTGGTTGCGCTGTCTCCTGGTGTTACCAACCAATCGGGCCAAGACGAGGGCGGGACGGGAGCCGTTACGGTGGCATTCAGCGTCAATGGCGGCCGGACGGAATATAACAATTTTGAAGTGGACGGCGGAGACTCGCAGGATAACGGCAGCAATACCACGTTGAACGTGTACCCCAGCATCGACGCCATTGCCGAAGTCAAGGTGCTGACTTCGAATTACAGTGCTTCCTACGGACGGAACGGCTCTGGTACGGTGGAAGTCGAGACCAAGTCAGGCACCAGTTCGTTCCACGGCGACGCATACGAATTCATTCGTAACGACGCCTTCAATGCCACACAGTTCGGCAATACGTCGGTGCCAGCGTACAAGAAGCACGATTTTGGCTTCACGATTGGCGGGCCGGTTTACATTCCGGGCTTCTACAACACGAATAAGCAAAAAACATTTTTCTTCTGGTCGGAGGAATGGCGGCGCGAGCTGGTGCCGGCTACGAATTTCTTTTCCACGACGCCAGTTCCTACAGTGGCGGATCGCACGGGGGACTTCACCGACCAATGTCCGAATGCGGCGGGTTCCTTTGCGGAGTGCCCGAGCGTGGCGGGATACACCCTGGCTTCCGGACCGGCTGCGGGATTTACGCCCAACCTTAACGTGGTTCCCGCCTTCGCCGCGAATACTCAGATCAATCAGGCGTTAAATGCCCTGATTCCTCTGCCAAATGTGGCTTCTGGCAACGAAGGAAGCACCCCCGACGAATGGTACAACCCACCGACTCTCCCAACCCATTGGCGCCAAGAGCTGTTCAAGATCGACCAGAACCTGAGCGACAAAGTTCGAGTGAGCTTTCGTTACATCCACGACTCGTGGAACCAGCAGTATCCGGTGCCATTGTGGACCGACGGCACCAGCTTTCCGACGGTGCAGACGGCCTTCACCAATCCAGGGGTGAGCATGGTAGCGCACCTGACCGCGAATATGACTCCGACGCTCCTCAATGAGTTTGTCGCGAGTTACACCACGGACCACATCAGTACGAACCTTACGGGACCATGGCAGCGTCCATCAGGGTTTCCCGCGATCGGTGTCTACAACAACGGCTTCGGCGGTAAGGTACCAGGCATCTCGGTCGCAGATACCACTTACAACTTTTCGGAGGATCCGGGGTACGTTCCCCAGGGACCGCTAAATTCCAATCCGACCTTCACTTATCGCGACAATCTCACCAAGGTCTTGGGAGGCCATAATCTTCAGTTCGGCGTTTACGTGGTCGACGCCCACAAGAATGAAGTTCCCCAGCCGCAGTTCGGCGTGAATGGCCAGTTGTTCTTTTCCAATACCGGCAACACGGTCACGAGCGGCAATGCCTATGCTGATCTTCTGCTGGGCAACGTAGGCAGCTACACGCAAGAGCAAAACGCCTTCAAGATGCACGAGGCGTTCGATATCTACGAAGCCTTCTTTCAGGACGACTGGCACGCCACTCGCCGGCTTACGTTGAATCTGGGCTTGCGCATGAGTTTCTACGGCAGGTATCGGGAGGAGAACAATCTAGCTTGGAATTTTGACCCCGCCTTTTATGTTCCGGGCGCCAGCAGCGTCGATCCTACGAGCGGATTGGTAGTGGGTAATCCCTACAACGGATGGGTGGATTGTGGCGTTACGCCCGGTGTTCCCGTGGGCTGCATGACGAATCATTGGTGGAATCCCGCTCCGCGCATCGGTTTTGCATTTGACCCGAAAGGGGACGGGAAATGGGCAATCCGAGGGGGATATGGCATTTTCTACGAGCACACGAATGGCAACGAGGCGAACACCGAATCGCTGGAACCCTATAACATCAACACTCAGACCACAACAGTTGTAAACGTCTCTGGGTATAACAATCTCAATTCCAGCCTCCTCGGTGGAGGTACGACGCCACTGAGCTTTGTATCTCTTCCCAGCAAAGCAACGTGGCCCTATATGCAGCAGTGGAACCTCAACGTGCAGCACGACCTTGGAAGGGGCACGGTCGCCACAATTGCCTATGTGGGCAGTGCTGGTGTGCATCTGACCCGGTCTTACTCTTACAACCAGATGCACGCGGTTCCTGCCAACCTGAATCCCTACATGCCGGGTCAAGTCATCACGCCGACCGACTGCGGAACTGTCGCAATCGATCCGGTGAGCGGGCAAGCGACCGCAACAGTGAACGGCAATACGACGACGGGGAGCTGGGCTAACAATCTTGCGGTGGCGTGTGGAAACAACGCCAACCCTTATCTGCCCTTCCTGGGTATTGGAAGCATCACGCGGAAGGATCAGACAGGATCCTCGAACTACAATGCGCTCGAAGCGACGATTCGACACAATATTGGGGGGCTGGAGCTGAACGCGGCCTACACTTACAGCCATTCGCTCGACGATTCTTCCGACTACAACGATTTGGGGTTCGTGGATTCCTACCGCCTGAATGCGTACCGAGCGAGTTCCGACTTCGACCAGCGCCACAATATGACTGTCGCCTACGTCTATGACATTCCTGCTTTTAGGGGGAATGGGCTGACGCACGCGCTTCTAGGCGGCTGGCAATGGTCGGGAATCACGCTGATTCAGAGCGGCTCGCCGTTCAGCGTATATAACCTAGGCAACGGCACGATCGCGCCCGCCGACAATGCCGGCGTTTCGAACAGCATCGCGTCGGGCTTTTCCTACCCGGACTTGGTTGGAAACCCGAAGTCGGGGGTTTCCGGCAGCGCCCTGGCCGGGACTCTGCCAGGTTTCGGACCGTTGCTGTTTAATCCCGCAGCATTTGTTGCTCCAACCGGGTTGACTTTTGGAGACGCGGGGAGAAATATTCTGCGAAACCCGTGGCGGGAGAACTTTGACATGGCGCTGATCAAGCACTTCAACGTGACCGAGAGCAAGTATTTCGAGTTCCGTGCCGAAGCGTTCAACGTGTTCAACCACACGGAGTTTTCTTACCTGGGCGGCGATGCGGGGTCAGCAGCGGATAACGCGAACGGCGGAGCAAAAACAAACGCGAACCAGATCACATGCTATGGCGGCGACAATTCTGCGGGTGATGCGAGTTGCGCCGGGCTTCCTATTTTCCGAGCGGGTTCGGCGCATCTTGCGCGCATCCTGCAATTTGGCTTGAAATTTATTTTCTAGCGACGCTTTCAACCGCAGTTGAAGCTATCCTCCGACGGTCACGCGCTGGGGAGCACGAACAGCTTCCAGCGCATGGTCCAGGTCGGCGATCAGATCATCCGCGTTCTCGATACCAACCGAGAGCCGGATCATCTGCTCGGTCACTCCCATCTTGGCGCGCTCTGTGCCGGGGATCATGGCATGCGACGTCAGCACTGGAATCGACACCAGCGACTCGACTCCGCCCAGGCTTGGCGCCAGTGTGAACAATCGCATGGCCTCGCTCACCCGGCGCGCGTCTTCGCCTGTGCCTTCCACCTCAAAGCTGACCATGCCGCCGCCGCCGCTCATCTGCTCCCGCGCAATGGCGTATTGAGGATGGCCCTTCAGAAACGGATAGTGCACGCTCCGCACCTTGGCATGATCAACCAGGAATTCCGCGACGCGCTGAGCGTTCTCGTTCTGCCGCGCCACGCGGACCGCCAGCGTCTTCAAGCCGCGCACCAGCATCCACGAGGCGTGAGGGTCCATGCAATTCCCCAACGTCGTTCGCGTCTCCCAGATTCGTTCGATCAGTTCGTGGCGGCTGGCGACGACGCCGCAAATCAGATCGGTGTGTCCGGCCAGATATTTCGTTCCCGAATGCATAATCAGGTCGATGCCGAATTCCGCCGGATGCTGGTTGACCGGAGTGCCGAAGGTGGCGTCAATCATGCTGAGCAGCTTGTGCTGCTTGGCGAGCGCCGCGACTTTCTTGAAATCGACCACGCGCAAGGTAGGATTGGTCGGCGACTCCAGGTAAAGCAACTTCGTGTTCGGGCGGATCGCCCGCGCATGCTGCTCGTAATCCGTGGTATCGACAAACGTGGTCTCAATCCCCATCTTCGGCAGCCAGTGAGAGAGGAATTTGTTGGTGCCGCCATAAATGTCGCGCTGCGCCACTACGTGGTCGCCGTTCTGGAGCAGAGCCATCAAGGTAGTCGTGATCGTACCCATGCCCGAAGCGAAGGTCAAGGCCGCATCCACGCCTTCGAGAGCCGCAATCGTTTTCTCGGCAACCGTGTTGGTTGGATTGCCATACCGCGTGTAGAAGTGGTCGGTGTGCGTGGCCCGTAATTCTTCATCGTTGTCGGTGACTTCGAAGGTGGAAGTCTGATAAATCGGCGTGGAGAGCGGTCCATTCTTCTTGTCCAGATTGGCCGCGCCGCGGACTGCCTTGGTCTCGGAGTGATGGATGTGCCGTTTCATGGATGCCTCGCTGCTTCCAGATTAATTGCGCAACCGGACTCCGGCAAGAGAAGGAATGCTCCGCACCGGTTATAATTCCTGCTTCATGAATCTTGGATTGAAAGATCGTGTTGCTTTGGTAGCGGCTTCCAGTCAAGGGATTGGCCGCGCCACAGCGGGAGCCTTCGCGGCTGAAGGCTGCCGCATTGCCATGTGCGCGCGCAATCAACAGACGCTGCAAGCGGCCGCCGAGATGATAAAAGGGCAGCATAAAGTAGACGTCCTGGCCGAAGCCTTTGATGTAACGGACGCTGGGGCAGTCAGCACTTTCGTGAGCGCGGTTGCAAAAAAATTCGGCAGCGTCGATATTTGCGTCACGAACGCGGGTGGACCGCCCGCCAAAGGATTTCTCTCGGTGAGCCTGGAAGAATGGCAGCGCGCCCTCGAACTGAACTTCCTCAGCACAGTCTATTTCGCGCGCGAAGTCATCCCGCACATGCAGCGCAGGCACTGGGGTCGGATTATCACGCTTACGTCGATTACGACCAAGCAGCCGGTCACCGATCTGGTGCTCTCGAATGCGGTACGAGCCGCGGTGGTTGGTTTGGTGAAGAGCCTGGCCAATGAGTTTGGCAAGGACGGCATTCTGGTGAACAACGTCGGACCCGGTTTTACTGCAACGGATCGGCTCAAGGAATTGGCGACAGCGCGTTCGTCGACCTCGGGAAAAAGCGAGCAGGAAATTTTCGACGGCTGGTCCGCCGATGCTCCCCTGAAGCGTTTGGGCGAGCCTCGCGAAGTAGCGGAGACGATTGTCTGGCTTGCGTCAGAGCGGGCGTCTTACATTACCGGCCAAACCATATTAGTAGATGGCGGCATGTATAAAGGCTTATAGATTTTCGGAGAAAGCATGCGATCGATAGCATCCCGGATGTCGGTTATGAGCGGCGAAGGCGCATTGTCCGTTTTCGCTCGAGCCAAGGAATTGGAAGGTCAGGGACGTTCCATTATTCATCTGGAACTGGGCGAGCCGGATTTCCATCCCGGCGCGTCAGTGGTCGAGTCCGCGGCCAGAGCGCTCGCCGAGGGCAAAGACCGTTACTGCGCCGTGGCAGGGCTTCCTGCACTGCGCCAAGAGATTGCCCAATACCTGCAAAACACGCGTGGCGTCGACGTATCCGCGGCGAACATCGTGATCGCTCCGGGCTGCAAGCCGGCACTGTTCTTCACCATGATGGTCCTTCTGGAGCCGGGCGACGAGGTGCTGTACCCCGATCCCGGCTTCCCGGCCTATTCTTCCATCACACTCGGTCTCGGCGCGGTTCCGGTACCGTTCGAGCTCTCGTCCCGCAATCATTTTCAGCCTGACCTGGCCGAAATCGCCTCGAAGATCACGCGCCGGACGCGCATGCTCATTACGAACTCTCCCGGCAACCCCACTGGCACGGTCTATACGGATGCGGTTCAGCGAGGGCTGGCAGAACTCGCCGTCCAGAACGACCTGTGGGTCCTCTCCGACGAGATTTATGCGCGCATCAACTACGGTGGCGAGTATCACTCGATGCTGAAGTACCCCGGCATGAACGAACGAACCCTGATCATTGACGGCTTTTCCAAGAGTTTTGCGATGACCGGATGGCGGCTAGGCTACACGGTTGCCCCGATGGAAGTGGCGCCCGCACTGGCCTTGATGGCGGTGAATTCTTACACCTGCGTGGCCGAGTTCACCCAATATGCAGCCATCGATGCTTTGCGCGATCGCGAAGGCACCACGCCGCGCATGGTCGCCGAGTTCGCTCGCCGGCGGGAGCAATTTGCTCATGACCTGAATCAGGTCCCCGGATTTCGCTGCCAGGCTCCGGAGGGAGCTTTTTATGCCTGGGTCGACATTCGCGGCACGGGCAACAGCGCCGAGGAAGTGTGCCGCATTTTGCTGGAGGATGCCGGCGTGGCCGCCATCCCCGGAGCCGCATTCGGCCCGTCGGGTAAGGACTTTGTGCGCTTCTCCTTTGCTTCTTCAGTAGAAAATCTGCGAGAGGCGGCGGCAAGAATCAAGAAGGTGGCCGCGGCCTGGCAGGGAACTCTGGTAATAAGTTAGACCTTTGCTTTTGGGTAGCGCGGCGCTTCAAGCGCCGCGCTAAATCGCTGCAATGAATCGGGCTTCAGCCCCGAGGGAGATATGAAATTGGCGTCTCGACTCTTGCGTGCCTTTCTACTATGCGTCGTCGCGGGCGCAGCAACCTCTGTCGCTGCTCAGGCGCGTCCTTTTCCCGGTCCGGACGTGCAGCAGATCTACCAGCGCCTTCTGCCACAAATTGAAAAGATCCCGGCTTTCGACCATCACGCCCATCCTGGCTTTTCCGATGATCCCGATGTGGACGCCATGGCCGCGCCTCCCGACTTTAGCGAGGCCGTACGTACCCGTGCCGACAATCCCGAGTTGATCGCTGCGGCCAAGGCTCTCTTCGGCTATCCCTACGCAGATCTGTCGCCGGAACACGCCAAGTGGCTGGTCGCGAAAAAGGCCGAGCTGAGGAAACAATATCCCGGCACCGCTTATTTCGACATGATTCTCGACAAGATCAATACCGAGAGCTCCGCCGCCAACCGTGCCATGATGCCGGACTATCTCGACGCCAAACGTTTTCCCTGGGTCTTCTTCGTTGATTCTTTCATGTGGCCCTTCAACAATGAGCGCGAGACCGGGCGCAATACAGATGAAGGCGTCTACATCCCGCTGCAGGAAAAAATGCTGCACCGCTGGATGCAGCAGGAAAACGTTGTGAAGCTTCCGGCGGATCTGGATGACTATTTGAAATTCATCAGCCAGGTGCTGGAGGACAACCGGAGCAAAGGCGGCATCGCCATGAAGTTTGAAGTGGCCTACTTTCGGCCAACTAGCTTCAGCGATCCGACCCGCGACAAGGCCGCGGACCTTTATCAGCGCTACGTGACTGGTGGCATTCCCAGCGAGAAGGACTACCGCACGTTTCAGGATTATATTTTCCGCTATCTCATTCTGGAGGGTGGCCGCTTGCATCTTCCAGTGCACATTCATTCGGCGGTCGGCATCGGCGATTACTTTAATCTTTCACAGAGCAACATCATGAATTTTGAAAGCGTGCTGCGTGATCCGCGTTACCGCGGCACAACCTTTGTCATGCTCCACGGCGGCTATCCGCTGGAGCGCGAGGCGATCTGGCTCACCGCCATGAAGAATGTTTATCTCGATTCTTCCTTCGAAGAGCTGGCGCAATATCCGTCTGCCTTCAAAGACATACTTAAGATGTGGCTGGAAACTTTCCCGGATAAGATCACCTTCGGCACAGACGCTTTCCCGTACAATGAAGTTCTGGGCGCGGAAGAGAGCTACTGGCTGGGAGCGGAGTCAACGCGAACGGCATTGGCTGCTGCGCTCGCTGAAATGATTTCAGAAAATGAAATCAACGAAGCCCGGGCGCTCGAACTCGCCCACGCCTATCTGCACGACACCGCCGTGAAGTTATACGGAGGCAGAGTTCACTAACCAAGCTGTGCGGTTCCGAGAAATCCAGGGACAAATCCAATGGCGATAAAAGTGAAACTCAAGAAGTCGGCTAGCCAAAAAACGAAGAACCAGCGGTCCCACTCACGGGCTCAGCGCGCCGTTACCAAGCACGCGGCCAGCAAAACGGCGCCGCAATACATACCGTGGCACACGATCCCGCTGGAAGATCTGAACCCGCTCCTGCAGCGGCAGTTCGTCGTGGGTCAGGAGATTATGCTGGCGCGCGTGCTGCTGAAGAAGGGCTGCATCGTTCCCGAGCACAGCCACCACAACGAGCAACTCACCTACATTCTGGATGGAGCCTTGAAATTCTGGATCGACGGCAAGGAAATCGTTGTGCACGCGGGCGAAGTGCTGTGCATTCCGGCGAACATGCCGCACAAGGCCGAGGCTCTCGAAGACACGGTGGACCTTGACGTTTTCACTCCGCCGCGGGCTGACTGGATCAACAAAAACGATCAATATCTGCGGGGCGAGAAATAACCCGCCACTCCATGCCGCTCTCCGCCACTTCTGACCGAGACTCGGATAAGCAGGGTCATCGAGCGATCCCGCCTAAGGCTGGGTTCGGCTTTCGGTGCATTGGGTGCGGTTCGCTTAGCGCCACTGCGGCTCAGGATTTTCGATGTCCCCAGTGCAGCAACTTATTGGAGATTACCGACCCGTCCTGGAAGTCATATGCCCAGACTGCGGCCGCTTTGAAATCGACGTGGCGGGAACGCCGCTCGTCAAACGCAACGCTCGACCTCAGCGGCGTTTGGCGATTCCGCGAACTATTGCCAGTGCCAGGGTCGGACCTGCATGTCGTCACGTTGCGCGAAGGCAACACTCCGCTCTACGAACTTCCGTTGTCGTCCCGGATCAGCGGTGTTTCCCGTGTCTACGGCAAGCATCAGGGAATGAACCCGACCGGTTCGTTCAAAGATACGGGCATGACGGTGGCCGCAACCTTCGCGCGGCAAGCGGGCTACCGCTGGGTCGCCTGCGCGTCCACCGGCAACACGTCCGCCTCCATGGCTGCCTATGCGGCCCGCGGAGGCATGCGCAGTCTGGTCCTTGTCCCCGAGGGAAAAATCTCGTGGAGCAAACTATCGCAGGCCCTCGACTACGGCGCTCTTACCTGCCAACTTCGTACCGACTTCGACGGTTGCCTGCGCCTGCTTCAGGAACTGGTAAAACGCGCGCCCGTCTACCAGCTCAATTCCATTAATCCCTTTCGCCTGGAGGGACAGAAAACTCTCGCCATTGAATTACTCGAGCAACTGGACTGGCATCCGCCTGACCACATCCTCGTACCCGGCGGAAACCTGGGAAATAGTTCGGCGATTGGAAAAGCATTGCTCGAAATGTGCGAGATCGGACTCATTCCTCATCTGCCGAAGTTGTCGGTGATCCAGGCCGAAGACGCGAACGCTTTGGTGCGTACCTTGCGCGAAGCTGAAGGCAAGCGCTTAGTCAGCGTGCAGGCGGAAACTCGCGCCACCGCGATCCGCATCGGCAATCCTGCTTCATGGGAAAAGGCGGTGAAAGCGATTCAAGCTACCGGGGGCGCCTGTGAGCAGGTTAGCGAACTGGAGATCGCGCAGGCCAAAGCAGAAATTGGCGCCGAGGGCATTGGTTGTGAGCCGGCATCCGCCGTTACGCTCGCGGGCTTGAAGAAATTAGTGCGGCAGGGTTTTATAAAGCCTGATGAAACGGTCGTGCTGGTCCTGACCGGAAATCTGCTCAAGGATCCTGACTTCACCATGGAATTCCATCGCGGCGATCTTTTTCCGGACACCCCAGTCCGCGGTACCCCGCACGAGCGAGCAATTGACTCGCTGAATGCGTTGCGCCACCCTCCTATCGTTCTCGATGCAACTTTAGACGCCGTCATCCAGGCCCTGGAACGGGCCGAGAAATCCGATCCCGCGCACCCGAATGCAAAAGCGAACGCTTAAGAAAAAGAAGACCCAGCGTCCATCCGCGCTGCATCTGGCCCTTCCGGCAACCTCCGCGAACCTGGGTCCGGCTTTCGATGCTGCTGCTCTGGCGATGGACCTCTACATCACAATCGATGCCCGACGCGCCGCTGACTTTTCCATTCGGGCTGCTGGCCGTGATCCGCAAATCTGCCAAACCTTGGAAAACCACCTCATTCTCACTACCTACCGCCAGATACTCCAAAACCGCGGTCGCGATGTTATAGCGTTATCGCTTCGCATCAAGAACGATGTCCCCATCGGCAAAGGCTGTGGCTCGTCGGCCGCGGCACGGCTGGCGGGGATAGCATTGGCCAATCATTTCGGCCAAATGCGCTGGACCGATGCGCAGATTATCGGCGAGGCCTCGCGGCTTGAACAGCATCCCGATAATGCCTCCGCCTGCTGGATGGGTGGTCTCACAGTAGCCCGCATGTCGGGAGATGCCGAGGCCCAGGTGGTCAACATCAAGCCGAAGGGGAAGTGGCCGCTGCTGCTGGCCATCCCTGACCATGTCTTATCCACAAGAGAAGCTCGGCTGGCGCTGCCAGCGCAGTATTCCCGTGCCGACGCGGTGGTCAACATCCAGAATTCCATGCTGTTGCTGGCGGCATTTACGCAGGGGCGTCATGAACTGCTGGCATCCGCGCTCGAAGACCGTATCCACCAGCCGTATCGCGCTCCGCTCTGTCCGCTATTGCCTTGCCTGCAGGAGTTGACGGGCGCTCCCGGGATTCTGGGCGCCGCCCTCAGTGGCGCGGGTCCGTCAGTCGTGGTGTTTCTTGATCCTCGAGTCTCAGCCCGAAAAACGGAAAAGACTGTCGCTTCGCACATTGCCAGCAGAGGATTCCGAGCGGAGCTTCTTCTCACCTCCATCACTCCGCATGGAGCACGCGCAAGCCTTGCTTCTCCACGAATCTAAACTTGAACTGCTGGCTGCTCGAGAATCCTTGCATTCCGTTATGCCTGTGGTAGAGTGACCTCAACTGGGCACGAATGTGCCATATCCCAGGTGGAATACTCGGGATATTTTAAATGTTCCCCCCGAATTGAAACTTACCCGTCCCAATGGTGTTCACTCCATGAGGGGTCGCGGCTTCACCGGAAGCTCGGGCAAGTGTCTTCGGGGTGAGTGGAGATGAAGTCGAAAATGCAATATCGCGTCCAGCCGCGCGAAAAGCTCGTGCAGTGCAACGAACTGGCCTCGGAGGAGATCAAGAAATTTCTTCGGGCCGTAGATTCCTACCCTGATCGAGTTGCTCAGGAACCTGGGCTCAGCTTCCACCGGCATCTGGCCGATTTCCTGGAAGCCCAATACGATCGTCCACGGCACCTGATCAAGGCCAGATGATTTAACGGCTGGCCGGCGGCACGATGCCATTCATGCGCAGATATTCCACCATCTGTCCGTAGTGGTCGAAGCAGTGGGAGCCAACGCTGGTGGCCAGTCCCAGTCGCGTCACTGTTCCTTGTCCGAACGGGCTCTTGAGCGGTTCCACCAGATTCTTCTCGTTGATGGTCTGAATCGCCTTGTGCACATAGGCAAACGAGTTTTTCAGGTAACTGAGGATCTCCGCCTTCGTTTTCATCGAGGCAGGTCCGGATTCATCGCCCACATCCACCGGAACCTTCTCGCTCAGGATCGCCGCTCCAAAAATGTAGTTCACGGCAGCCACGTGCTTGATTTGCTCGCCAAAATTGCGCACACCTTTGAATTCGCCATTGGTCGGCGCGAATCCGAACTTGTCTTCCGGCATGGCTTCCGCCGCAGATGTGAACTCATGCTCGACGTTGGTCACGCTATGGTCCAACACTTGGGTGACAGTCCGATGTTCATCCTTCATCTTGCTTTCCTGGGCCGAACACACGACCACCAGCGCCAGAACTGAGAGTGCAATACAGCTAAAGCTCTTTTTCATGATTATTCCCCCTCGGTTTGCCATTGGAACGGCCACTGGTGGCTTCTCCAGGCGCGGATCATATAAATTGCCAGGCCCACCAGTAATATCACCACCGCATATCGTATTTCTTTTTGCCAGTTCGCGCGATTGAATAAGATAAATAGAAATCCAGCAATCGCGACCAGCGCCGGTAGCGGGTACAGCCACATGCGGAACGGACGTACCACATCGGGCCGCGTCACTCGGAACACTATCGACCCAATTGCTTGTACTAGAAACTGCAGAATTAAGCGAATGACCACCAAAGCCGCGATCGCATCTCTGAGCCGCAGAAAGCAGAAGGCCGCGGCTACCACTCCGAGTGACAGTAGCGAAATATGCGGGAAGCGGTACACGGGGTGCACCTTGGCAAAGGCTTTGAAATAATTCCCATCCAGGGCAGCCGCATACGGAACCCTCGAATAGCCCAGCGTTAGGGAGAAGACCGAGGCAAATGCGGTCGCGATTACAAGGCCAGTAACCAGCCGCGCCGCCCACGGCCCATAAATTCTCTGCATAAACAATGACACAACATACAATCCGTTGTTGCTCTGTCCTGCCTGGAGCATCTCCCGCCAGGGAACCACGGCCAGAATGCACAGGTTCATCATTAGGTATAGACAGGCCACGATCAGAATGGAAAGCAGCAAAGCCCGGGGAATGTTCCGCGTCGGGTCTTTTATTTCGTCACCCAGATAACAAACGTTGTAGTAGCCCCAGTAATCATAGGTGGCGACGAGCATGGCTCCGCCCAACCCAGTAAAGAAGCCGCGCGAAAGACTGAAGGCGCCTGGGGGGAAATCGAAGGCCCGGGCCGCATTGAAGTGGGTCAGCCCAGCGAAAATAATCCATCCGATCGTTCCCATCACGCCCAGCCACAATATCTCCGAGAGGCGCCCAATCACCGTGATTTGCCGATAGAGCAGCAGCACCGTGAAGAAGCAGATGACGACCGCTAATGCAGTCCCTGGCGTCACAATCCAGCTCACCTGCAACGCGCCCACCCAGGGAATATGCACGGCGGCGGTGTGTGCGGCGTATACCGTCTCCAGCCCGGGCCAGTAATAGGCAGCGTAGCCTGCCAGCCCGATGCATCCCGTGGCAATCGAAAGGGGCGCGCTGAAGGAAAGTTGCCAGATGAACAGAAACGAGATGAGCCGTCCCCATTTTTGCGGACCATAAATTTCATTCAGATAGCGATAGGGTCCGCCCGACCCTGGCATCGCTGCGCCCAACTCCGCAGACACTAACCCATCGCACACGGCCAACAGCGCCCCCACCACCCAGCCCAGCATGGCCTGTGGCCCACCCATCGCGCTCAACACCAGCGGCATGGTGATAAACGGCCCCACACCGATCATGTCGATCATGTTGAGCGCAGTCGCGCTCCCCAGGCCCATGCCGCGGATCAGGCCGGGGGAAGTCGATTCGTTTTGAGAGGGAGACTGCATTTTTTCGGTAAGACCGGTACCGTCACTGCAGCTATGGAAGAAGCAACACTCTGCCGCTGACTTGACGTTTTTCAAACGCCGCATGTGCCTGAGCGGCGTCCGCCAGTGGATACGTCCGATCAATCCGGATGGAAAGTTTCCCCTGCTTCAGCCACCCTACAAGCTGGTCCACATAGCGAGGGTATTCCTTGAAGTAAGGGCTTCCGTTGGTGCGAGTAAGAAACAACGATCCTTTCTGCTGCAGAGTCATAAGGTCAAACGGCGGCACGTACCCACTGGACTGTCCGTAGATCACCAGATATCCTCCAGGAGTCAAGCTATTGAGGCTCGCCTCAAATGTATCTTTACCCACACCGTCAAAAACAACGTTCACTCCGCGGCCTTCCGTGATCCGCTTTGCTTCCTCGGCAACATCAATTTCTTTAGAAATAATCACCTCATCCGCCCCTGCGTCTTTTACAAAGTGGGCTTTCTCCCTGGACGAGGTAACGCCAATCACTCGACCCCCACGCATCTTTGCCATTTGACAAAGCAGGAGCCCGATGCCTCCAGCGGCCGCGTGGATCAGGCACCAATCTGCTTGTCTGACCGGGTAGGCGAAATGGGTGAACGCGTAAGCCAGGAATCCCTGATTCATGCCAGCGGCCGCTTGCTGGACCCCAATGCCCTCAGGGACGCGAGTGAGCCATGCCGCTGGTGCGAGAGCATGCGTGGCGTACGAGTCTCCTACGAAAACGACGCGATCTCCCACCTTGACGTTGCGAACCTCGGCACGGAGCTGTTCCACCACCCCAACTCCCTGGCTGCCGAGAGTCGCGGGCAGGTCCGGTTCGCTCTCGCGCCCACGCCGATAGAAAGCCTGTCCAACAAGTTCACCGCGCCGCTTCTGAACATCAAGAAAATTAACGCTGGCTGCCTCGACTCGTATTAACGCTAGCCCAGGACCGGGAGTTGGCGTCGGAAGTTCTTCCCACTGCATGACATCGGGACCGCCGTAAGAATGAATGCGGATCGCGTGCATTGTTTTTCGTTCTTCCATCGATCTCAACTTCTGGCGAATGAAGCTCTCGCTTAGAGGACAGAATGACGCTGGAATACTGTCGTCGTCCACGGACAGACTCACATGCACATACCTGTCGGTATTCTCGAGTAGTTGTACCTCAACCTGATATTTCTTCCCTTCAAATTCAACTTCGTAGGACTGTACATCGCTCAGTTCGGCGATGAGATTGATGCAGGACTTTCCGTTCCACTTCTTAACCTCGCCATCTAGCACCGGCCGCCATGGCTCTCGACGGTTCATAGACTCAGCCCTGCGCCTCTTGCTGACGACTGAAAACTGACAACTGTTTACTGCTTCTCGTGCCCGACACTCAAGAGATTCACGTACAGCCGCACCGCTCCCGGCACTCCCGCCGGCAGCTGCCGGAAGAACGCGTATCCTGTGTAGATATAGGTTCCCTTGCCGTATTTTGTCTGCAGCAGCCCGCCCTTCTGTTCGCCTTCCCCCGGATCGTGGCATGCGAGCAGTGGCTTGAAGTGGTCATCCCACTTGTCCATGAAGTAGAGCCCGCGTTCCTGTACCCACCCATCAAAATCACGGCTCGTGATCTCATTGGGATAATGAAACACTTCATCGTCAGGCGCCAAAATCTCCACCGGAGCTTCCTCCACGGAAACCCGCGCGCGGCTCAGTTCGGCCGGGTACGGTGTGAAATGCCCGCTATTAAAATCGCCGACGCCGGTATTGTATTGCACCAGTAGCGTTCCTCCTGCCGCGACATAATCGAGCAGCTTTTTATTATTCATGACCACATCCTTCTGAGTATCGTAAGCGCGAATGCCCAGCACAATGGTTCCGTAGGAATTCAGATTCTCATTTGCCAGCTTCTCCGGTGAAATCAGCGTCACGTCGATTCCCACTTGTTTCAGCACTGTGGGAATATCGTCACCCGCGCCCATGATGTAGCCGACTTTGAGATCGCGGGGCACCTTCACGTCGACCATGCTCACTCGCTGAATCGCGGGCTGGTAGTAGTAAAAACTCCCAAGGTCTTCGCGAGTCACCAGCGTGTAGCCTTCGCTGAATTTCTCACCATCCGCTTCCAGCACAGCTCGAACCTGCGCGCGGCTTTCCTGCAAGCCGGCAGGGAAGACCTTGAACTGAGAATCCTGCTTCTCTCCGCGACGTCTGAAATTCACAGCAAGTTCCGCCGGCTCCGATCGCCATCCCGCAGGAAGTTCCAGCCGTAACGTGGCGTGCGCCTCACCATTAAGGTTACTGGTTACGCCCACAGTGACGATCGAACTCGCGCCGTTGTGGGTGGAGATCACCTGCGTTCCCGGCTCCAGAGCAACCGAAAAAGCCGGGACAACGGCCAGAGGACGTGCCAGTTCTTTACCTGTATCGTCCCTGAACGTTGCTACAACGGTAGCTCCAATACCGTTTTTTCCTGATGCGCCGCTTGCATTCGCAACCGAGTACTCCACACGAGCGCGCAATACCGGCGGCGGGAACGGCAGCGTCGCATATTTTTCGTTGTCCACGTGATTGATGCTCTCGGTTTCCGGATTGTCGCGATGCCAGTAGGGTCGCGTGTATTCCGCATCTTTCGGCACCTTCAATCGAAACACCGCCCGCTCGTTTTCTCCCGGTTTGATCGCAACGCGCTTGGTCTTGTCGGAAATCGTCGCCCAACCCCGAGGAACCTCCAGCTTCAAGCCATCGACGAACAGCCGCTCTTGCGAACCATTATGAAAGTCCACCCCAACCAGGAAGTCTTGCCCCGGGGAGACTGTGGTTATCGCATGAGACTCAGTGTTTTCAGGTTCCTTTGCAGCTTCGCCATTGGGACCTACCCGGGACACGACTGTTGCCTGTAGGGTTACATTCAACGCGTCATTCACTGCTGCTTCCGCCTGTTCGCGTTTTTCCTCTAGCCGCGTCAGCAAGTCAGAGCGAACTCCCGGGTTCACATCGGCTTTGTCCACTTCGCCGTACACCCGCCTTAGCTCAGCCACAGCTTCCAGCAAAGAGCTTGCGGTTGCGGGGAGGTTATTCGCCTTCACGCTCTCGCTGGCTTTCGCGACATTGTTCGCGATTCCCGTCAAATCGCGTCGTAACTGGGGGAGCTTCGATTCTTCTGGCCCCAGCCGCTCCGCAAGCGAGGGCAATGCGGTGTCTAATCCGTCGAAGAAATCTTTTTCGTGGCCGTTCTTATCCAGCTTCGCGGGCTTTACCGAGTCGACCAGTTTGTAGAACGTGAACCTATCTCCCGGTTCGACGGTCCAGTTTGCCGACCCCTGCGACAGTTGATGCCGCAAACCTTGCATGGCGAATTGCACGTAGGACATGCCCAGATCGGAGCTGAACTCGCCCGTATTCAGTTTCACCGTCCAGTTCGCGTCTGGACAGGTCATCGCTCCAAAACCGCACACGTTGCCGATGTAAACCTTCTGCGCTTGCCAGGGTTCGAGTCCCTGTGCGATCTGATCGGGAAACCGCTTGGGATCGGCGGCAGCACGGAACGCCTCCTGGGTCAGGATGCTCGAAGCTTGGTGGTGCCCGTGTCCGTCACGCTCGGTTCCGGAAAAGCGCGCGACCAGAACATCCGGACGAAAGGTTCGAATCACCCGCACCATATCGCCCAGTGCGATATCGTGTCCTCCCCATTTTGCGAAAGTCTCACCCGCGCTTTTCGAGAAGCCGAAGTCCGCCACCCGCGAAAAGCGTTCCTGCACTCCGTAATATTCGTCGGCCGCAAGCAGTTCAAGGGTGCGCAGCACGCCCAGTACGTCCGATAAATTGCTGCCGATTTTGTTCTGCCCGCCTTCGCCGCGATTGAGCGTCATCAACAGAACACTGGCACCGCGCCCGCGAGATTCCAGGGTCAGCATTCCCCCATCTTCGTCATCGGGATGCGCTACCGTCTGCATCAGGGCCGCAGTCGTTCCCAGCCGCCGCAGCATGAGCCGCAAGCCAGGCGCGCCAACATCCTGCGGGAGTTCGGGAGGAGATCCCTGATACGGGAGTTGAGGAAAATCCGTTAGCAGCGATGGTTGGTTTTCGGCAGCCGGCGCTGCCGCCGCCAGATGGGCTGGGCTCTCCCCCGCCTGCTGCGGTGAGGCGACCAGCAGGAAGGGACACATCACCAGCGCGAACGAGAACGAAGTTCGGAAGGATGCTGTTTTTGTAAAACGTCGGAAAAGCCGCTGCAAGCGGCCTACGGGATGGCCAGGTTCCAAAGATTTCACCCTACAAGGATGGGGCTTAGCGCGGCTTGGACGCAAATTCTTTCCTCACCTCTAAAGGTTCTGCCGGCGCCCCTACGCGCACGCGCAGGGTTCGCGGGATGAAAAAATAGGTCAGCACAGCCCCAATCACGAGAGTCCCCGCAATGACATACAGAGATGCAGATTTGTCTGGTGAAAATGTCTCGCCCAGATGGGAATGTTGGGTCCAACGTAGCCGCCCAAATTACCCACCGAGTTCACGATGCCAATGCCTGCCGCTGCCGCGGTCCCAGCCAAAAATGCAGAAGGTAAGGGCCAGAACAACGGCATGGACCCAATGACTCCCAGTGTGCCTATCGACAAGAAAATGATCGCTAACACCGGGTTCGAAGCAAAGATTCCGCTCAAAACCAAACCCACGGCGCCAGCTATGACGTTGACCACATAATGCAATCGCCGCTCTCCGGTTTTGTCCGAGTGATTGCTCAGGAGAATCATTCCAACCACCGCCACGCCATAGGGGATCGCGGTTATCAGACCAACCCGAAGATAACCTTTCAGCCCGAACGCCTTGACGATCGTCGGCAGCCAGAATGCAATGCCGTATAAACCAATCATCAAAGTGAAATAGATAGCGCACAGCACCCAGACTTTGCCGCTGGCGAAGGCATCCACCAATTTATGGTCAGTTTTATGTTTGTCTTCCGCCTCGAGACTCAGCGCGAGCAAGGTTTTTTCCTCCCGGGTGAGCCACTTCGCTTCTGCAATACTGCTGTCCAGATAAAGGATCACCAAAAATCCCACCAGGATGGAAGGAATGCCTTCCGCGAGAAAAAGCCATTGCCATCCGGCCAACTTCATGGCGCCGGAGAGCACATCCATAATCCAGCCGGATATGGGATTGCCGACTACCCCTGAGACGGCGATGGCGGCCACAAACCAGGCGGTTCTCGTCGATCGGAGTCTGGAGGGGTACCACAAAGTCAGATAAAAAATTACTCCCGGGAAAAAGCCGGCCTCGGCCAATCCCAGCAGAAATCGCATGGAATAAAAAGACCACTCGCCTTTAACGAAGACCATGCATGCGGAGATGACGCCCCACGAGATCATGATCCTGGCGATCCACATGCGCGCGCCGAACTTCTTAAGCAGTACGTTGCTGGGGACCTCGAAAAAGAAATAACCGATAAAGAAAATTCCAGCACCGGTGGCGAATGCGGCATCGCTCAGCGACAGAGCCTTGAGCATCTGGAGCTTCGCAAACCCAACGTTGACCCGATCAAGGTAGGCGAGAATGTAGCAAAGAAAAAGAAATGGAACTACGCGCAAGTCGACCTTGCGATAGGTTCTTGCCTCGAACCCTTCCGCGAGCGTCATAACTTTCACGCTTTCTATTCAGTTTCCGATTTAACGCAGACTGCGAGGAAAAGTGAGCGCCGTTCAGACTGAGAACTGAGACCAACCACGAAGAGCGGTAAACTCTCTCTACTGTTCGCGCCCTTCCTTAAGCGTATCCTGACACGTACTTGCCGCGGTCAGCACTTCATCGAAGGCCGTCTCCTTACGTAAGCCCTTCAGCAATGGATCGTCCAGCAGTGCGGAATATGCGCAATAGTTCTGTTGCACCGCAGCCTTCAGCAATCGCAAAGCGGCTTCGTTCTGGCCGCAATAAGCCATGAGCCTACCGACCTGATACCACGCCTCCGGATCCGGTTCCGTCATTACCGACGCTTCCTCCTGTCGCACAATTCGGTCCAGATCGGGAGGCCGTTGCGGCTGCGTGCAGGCAATCAGCAAGTCTCGATGGTAGATCGGAGATTTCCCAACGCTCTTGGCGGCCAGCCGTGCCTGCACCACATTTCCGGCAGACAAATAAACGTATGGAGTTGTCCAGTTGGCATACTCCGACCCTGCATCCAGATGGACGAAGTCCATGGCGCGGTCCGTCTGGCCCAATTCCATAAAAGCCCAGGCACAGGACCGGAAAGTGAAGTTTCCGGGGTCGAGCGACCGCGCCGTATTGCACTCCTGAGCTGCCTTTTCCTGCATGCCGGCGTAACGCAGGACATAGCTGAGCGCAAAATGAGCCTCGGCGCTTTGCGGGCGGCGCCGCACCAGATCGGTGGCGGCGTCGTAGGCGCGGCCCAGTTCGCCACGCTCCACCCGGTTGACGATCAAATTGCTGGCCGCCGACACTTCATTCGGATCGAGCGAGAGCGCCCGTTCAAACGCGGCATTCGACCGCTGGAACATCTTCTCCCCGCCGCCGCCGAAGTGGGAGTCATAGTAATAGCGTTGCCCCAGCTCTTCCCATGCCGGAGCGTAACTTTGATCTTCTCCCACCACGTGTTCCAGCACGGCGATTGCGTCTCTGTTCGGCTCGGGATCGTGAGGCAAAGCCAGGCTATGCAGGTAGAGGTCGTAAGCTTCCTGGCTCTTCGGGCGGGCTGCCGCGCTCAATGTGCCCGCCGCAACTCCCAGTGCAGGCAGCAATCCTTGCTGTACCTGGGTGCTCAATTGCGACTGCACAGAAATCAAATCGTTCACCGACGCGGTGGCGTTTCCCTGCCAAAGCAGCCGGTCATTGGTCACGTCGATTGCTTCCAGAGTCACGGTCAACTGCTCGCCCTGGCGCATAAAATGCCCCATGAGCAACCGGCCCACGTGCAGCTGTTGACCTACCTTGTGCGGATCCAAATCCTGTTCAACATACCTCCGCGTGACCGAAGAAGGCCGCACGTCCAGCGAGCGCGAATAGCTCAGGACCTTCGTCAACTCATCGGCCAGCGCAAATCTCAGGTAATCCACACTGATGTCGCCATTCATGTTCTGCAATGGCAACACCGCGATCGCATTCTTCAGCTCCGCACTGGCCACTTCACGGTGCTTAAGCCAATACGCTCCCACCGCCGCGAGCACGGTGACCAGCATTGCCAGGCTTCCCAGCAGCAGCCAGAACTGCCACCGGCTGCTGGTGCGGCCGAATGTCTTGCTCGCAATCCGGAGCTTCGAGGAGTGCAGCCCACTCTTCATCTGCCCCGATTCGTTTTCGCGCTTCAGTTGCTGCAGGTCCGCCTTCATTTGCGCGGCGCTCTGGTACCGCTCCTTGCGGTCCTTCTCCATCGCCTTGCCGATGATGCCTTCCAGTTCCACCGGCACCTTGGGATTGATTTCTCCGGGTGGAATCGGCTTGTCATGCAAAACCGCGTCCAGCGTCAGCAGGGAATTCTTTCCGGAGAACGGCTTTTTCCCCGTCGACATCTCGTACATCACGACGCCAAAGGAGAACAGGTCGCTGCGGAAATCGATTTCCTCGCTCCGCGCCTGTTCTGGCGACATGTAGACCGCCGTTCCGGGAATCACGCCCACCGCGGTTAATGAATTATCCAGGGCTACGCCGTCGCTATCGGTGCCAACGTTATGCACGAGCTTGGCTAAGCCGAAGTCCAACACCTTCACCTGGCCACTTGGCGTCAGGAAGATGTTCGCCGGCTTGATATCCCGGTGCACGATGCCCTTGGCATGAGACGCCGCCAGCGCGTCCGCCACCTGAATGCTGATGTCCAGCAGCTTCTCCGTTTCCACGGCGTGCCCGGAGATGCATTGCTTCAGGCTTTCGCCCTCCAGCTTCTCCATGACGATGAAGGGATGTCCGGCGTTATCTTCAATCCCATGAATGGTGCAGATGTTAGGGTGATTCAGTAGCGAGGCCGCCCTCGCTTCCCGCTCGAACCGTTCCAGCGATTTGGGGTCGCCTACAAGATTTTCCGGAATGAACTTCAGGGCAACGTGCCGTCCCAGCTTCAGGTCCTCGGCCTCATAGACGACGCCCATACCACCGCCCCCGAGCTTTCCCAGGATGCGATAGTGGGACACTGTCTGACCTATCATGAAAGGACGATACTCCCGACCGCGGTAATGTTAGGCTCCGCCAGTGATCTGGGTCAACTGGAGCTTTCCCCGATAGCTTAGATGCTCCAAGCGCCGCCACCAAGAAGCGTTTTGCAGCGGCTGGTTTCCCGAACTGACAACCACTATGTCCTTTTGTGAGCTGGATTTGTGTCCGACCGTGGTCGCGGCGACTACTATGAATCTAGAAAGCGTAACGAACCCAGGCAAGCTTATGGACCAGGAATTCAAAATTTCTCCTGCTGTGTTGCAGGAGGCGATTCGTACCCGAGCCGAGGAGGTATATCGGCGAAGTGGAGCAGTGCAGGGTCACGACCTCGAAAATTGGCGCCAGGCGGAGGCCGAAATCATGCGCGAAATCGCCTCTCAAGTTTCTCGCCCTGCGGTTGTCGTCAATGTCGAAGGCGTGGTCTATACGGGGGAGTACAACGTCGCCGCCTCTGGTGGATACCTGCCAGGGGAGTGGAAAGTCGGGGACCGGGTGCGCGTCCGATTGGAGGGCGATCGGCTTTTTCTTCGCCGCCCCAATGGACGGGAACTTGAGACCAGCATTGTGAAGAGAATCGGCTAACGCTACTGGCCTTCTCTAACCACTATCCCGCGTATAGCGCGGCCGATGCTCCCACCCACTCCATACTCTTGTTCTGGTCCACGCCCATCATCAAACCGCGCCCCATGCGGATAATGGTGAGCACAGCCTGCAACTTTTCGTGCCAGATATACATCACCCGCACCTCCGCCTTCGTGGCGCCAAACGGCGTCTCGATCACCGGGTCAAAGTGCAGCCGTTCCTGCAGAATATAATCCGCCCGCTTTTCTGCCGAAATTGCTTCGATATCCTCACGCTTCGGCGCAATGACCACGCCCAGCCCGGCAAAAGAATATAGAGGCTTCAATACGTAGTTCTGCAGATCGTCGGGGACCTGGTCCAACTTGTCCAGAAACCACGTCTTTGGCACCGACTCGTGCCTCAGATAAGGAATGGAGAACTTGCTAATGCGGAAGTACCAGTTCGGATGTCCCGCCCATTCGACGTTCAGATCGTCCCGCCAATCGAAGCCCAGCTTCACTTGCTTGCGCTGCAACTCGTCCACAATGGCCCGGTTATAAATCCTGCGAATCGGAACTCGTCCTCCGTTTCGTTCGTAGTAGAGCTGCGTTCCATGCTTCTTGATGGCTGCAATATTGACGGTTCGAACCCCCAACATCCGCTCCGTTAAGAGAAAATCGGGCAGCGTTTTCTGGGCTTCGGGATGAATCTCCATCAGGATTACGTTCTCGGGGTCTTGCGTGCCCACAATCGCTGATCGCAAGAGTTCCCGGTAGGATTTTTCGCCTAGTCCGCTTAAGAAGAATCGGAGCTGCTCCCCTGCTTCAAATCGATCCAGTCCGAACACATCGATGTAGCTTTGTGCCAGCGTCACCTGATAGGCGTACAGGGAAGGGAAAGCCTGCAACTCCACGAGTTTGGGTTGCAACTCACCCCGCGCATCCCGCACCAATCCAAAATCCACCTGCACAAACAGTGGGCGGTTCGGCTCATTCGGAACCCGAAACTCCTGCGGAATCGAAGCCTCCGAGCGCGCTCGATACTCGGGACTCTCTACGAGTTGACGGATCAGTTCTTTCCCGTCGTCTGCCATGCGGTCGAGCAAGGACCTGGGAAAGAAACAAGGAGTCTCCGACAGCCGGAACTGCACGCGGGCGCCGCAAGCGTCATCGATGCGCCGCAAAAATGCCTGATATTTATCGGGAGTAAAGCTAGCGTTGAACTGTTTTCTGAGGAGGGGAATCATTACTCGCGGATTTCCATGCTACGGATGAGGCCATCTTCGATCGAATATACATGCTCGACCATTCGATCCAGGAGTGTCTTCCCATTGAGATCCTGAACTACTTGATGAACCGCAACTACAACTCGCCCAGTCTGATCCAGTTCGAAACTTTTTGGCTCGACGTGAGGATCTACCATGCCCCATTGCCGAGTCCAATATTCACGAACTCCAGCACGGCCATGGACCACGCCGCCTTCCATGCCGTTCGGCCACTCCACGTCAGGCTGCATAGTGGCCAATGCGGAGTCGATATCGCGAAGGTTAAATGCCGCGTACGCCTTCTTAAGCAGCACGACCTTAAACTCTTCCACCATTGCCTTTGATCGGCCTACGCCTCCACCAAAAACTTCCCGTCCTGCATGATCTGCTGGTCGTCCACCCAGATATTGAACCTCCGCCCGACGACGTCAATATGGGTTGACGAATCCCACTCTGCGCCAGTGTGCGCTCCGTATGGATTTCCAAACGCAATATGGACCCCGGGATATTTCTCGTCCTGCAAAATCTGCCCAATCACATTCTTCAGGTCAATGTTGGTCCCGATGGCGAACTCGCCCACGCGGTCGCTGTTTTCGTCGGTGTGCGTGTACTTCCAGAAGTCATCTTCCAGTTCGCGGTTTTCGGAATGCGCTTCCATGAGGCGGTTTTTTTTCATGTGAATGGTCAGCGGAGTCTCCTGCAGATTGCCAAACTTCGTACACAGATAATCGCCGACCACGCCGTCAATGACGAACGTTCCATTCACCTCGCCAGGCGTGGTAAAAATCTCTCCGCCGGGCAAGTTTCCCCACTTCTCCGCACTGATAATGCCGCTGGTCTTCAACCAGCGGTAATCGGGATTCAAATCCGCCGTCAAATCTGTGCCTGCCGCCGTGGTGGCCCGCACCCGCTGTGCCTTGCGCACCATGGCGATCACTTTCGCGCTCAGCCGATCCACCTTCAGAAAATCGGCCCGCATGCCTTCCAGCATGATCTGCCGGTTGATGTTCACCATGTGGGCATGCCGGATCTTGCGCCGATTCACCACATCCGTCATCTGCATCCGCGAGCGTAGTTCATCGCGCTGAGCCCACACTGCGAAAATGGAAACCTGGCTGGTTTCCAAATCCGCGAGAATCTCCGGCGGCAAATCCTTCAGCGGCCGCTCGGCCAAGTCCTCCAACACCCAAACACGGTGCGGCGAACCGAGAGCCTCCAACTCTTCTACAATGGCTGCCGCAATCCCGATCGTCGCCTCGTCGGTGATCACGCACACTTTCTCTTCCGGTTGCACGCGCAGACAAACCCCGACCGCATTGCGAGCGCCGGGAGAGTATTCCGGATCGACTGGAATTGGCTTTCGCTTTCCCCATCCTCCGGAGTGTTGACGAAGTCCGGGAGCGATCGTCGTATCGGTTGGAATGGTCATTAACCTACTTTTCTCTCGGTAGCCGGCTCAACTTCCGTCAAGCCCATCTCCGTCTCTTCCATGATGTAGTCGACAACTTTCTTTAAATCGCCGGTTTCCTGGTAGACACGCAATTGCCGGTCGGCGCCGCTGCCCTCCTCCAGCATCGTGTGGATGTACTCAAGTTCCTCGCGCGAATCCAGCTCATCCACTACATCATCCACAAAGTCCAGATACTCGTGAATCAGGTCTCGGGCCGGCACTTCCGTTTGCTTGCCAAAATCGATCAGCTTCCCATCGAGGCCATAGCGCGAGGCTCGCCACTTGTTTTCCATTATCAGCGCCCGGCGATAGAGTCGAAATCCCTGATTTGCCGTATGCAGCTTATATAGCTTCGCGACCGTCGCTTGAATCAGCGCCGCCAGCGCAATCGTCTCGTCGGCACGCATAGGGATATCGCATACCCGGAATTCGATGGTGTTGAAGAATGGATGAGGACGGATGTCCCACCATATTTTCTTCGCGTTATCGATGCAATTTGTTTTGATCAGCAGCTTGATAAAGTTTTCATACTCGCCCCAGCTGGGGAAATAGTCCGGGATGTTGGTCCGCGGAAACTTGTCAAAAACCTTGCAGCGATAGGATTTCAATCCCGTATTCATTCCCAGCCAGAACGGCGAATTCGTCGAGAGCGCCAAAAGATGCGGGAGAAAATACCGGGCATGATTCATCATGTGGATTGCGGTCTCGCGATCCTCGATCCCGATGTGCACATGCAACCCAAAAATCAGATTCGCCCGCGCCACCAGTTGCATGTCTTCCACGATATTTTTGTAGCGGTCGTCAGGATTGATCTCTTGCGTGCGCCAGTCGGAAAAGGGATGCGTCGCCACCGACGCTAGCCGCAAGCCATTCTCCCGGGCAAGCCGGATAATGTCACGCCGCAGCATCTTCACTTCTGCCTTGGCTTCCTTGATGTTGTTGCAAACGCTGGTGCCCACCTCCACCACCGACTGGTGCATCTCGGGCTTCACCCGCTCCTGCAAGAGGAGTTGGCCCTTTTGCAGGATTTCAGCCTGAATATGCGACCGCAGATCCCGCGTCTCCGGATCGATGGTCTGATATTCCTCTTCAATCCCGATGGTGAAAGTCGGCTTCATGGCAAAAATCCTTTTGGCGGTCCAAGAAGGGAGGGAATCCGCTACCTTCGCGTTATACGCAGCGGAGTACTCTTACAAGCGCAATTATTATAGCAATTGATCCGGGAAAAACGCGTGGATCGACGTTTTGATCGTCGAGAATTATTGCCTGGCCTTGCCCCGCTTCCGCTCCGCCACCCACTTCGGCTCTCCCTTGCGGGCTGTTTTTGCTGCAGGCGGACTTCCCGCCAGGAAAGAAGCCCAGCGTAGTTCCCGCGCCGGATCCACCCCGGTTACAGCCATCTTCACCGCCATCTCCGCCACCGCATTCACAATCCAATCAAAATTCTCCTGCCCAACCGACGTAATCTCCGCATCCGGGGCTGGATTTAGAAAATCAATCGCATAAGGCACGCCGCCCTCCACCGCAAACTCCACGGTGTTAAGGTCATATCCCAACACTTGGCACAAAGTCAGTGCGTCTTTTTCTATTTTGGCTCTTAAAGCTTCCGTTGACGGCGGCGGATTCCCCTTCACGTAGCGTTCATGATGCGGCAGCCTGGGATCGTACTTCATGATGTGGACTTTTTCCTGTCCCACCACGTAGCAGCGGTAATACTCTTCGAACACCACGCCGTGCTGGAGCGTCATGCACAAATCACCAGTCTGGTTGTAGTGCTGGAAAAATTCTTCGGGTGAGTGCACGTGATACACATGCTTCCATCCGCCACCGGAATAAGGCTTCAGGAAGGCAGGGAAGCCGACGTAATCAAACAGTTCCTGCCAGTTCAAGGGATAGATCAGGTTTCGCATCGACCGGTCGGTCGTGCCTTCTGGATGCTTGTTGTGCGGCAGAATCACCGTTGGTGGAATGGCCACGCCCAGCTTGTGCGCCAGCGCGTAATTAAAAAATTTGTCGTCCGCCGTCCACCAGAAGGGATTGTTCACTACGATAGTTCCGTGCAGTGCCGCGTTCTTCAGATAAGCGCGATAGAAAGGGATATCCTGAGAAATCCGGTCGATGATGACGTCGTATTTCCGGGGCTCATCCATCCGGATACCGCCGACCTTCACGAACTCCCCCTCAACGCCCTCGGCCTTCATCGCGTTGATCTTCTCCACCACTGCGGGCGGAAATGAATTCTCCATGCCAAATAGAATTCCAATTTTTTTCATCGCAACCCTCTCAACCTTGTCATTCCGAGCCAGGCGGAAAGCCCGGTGAGGAACCTGCTTTTTCTTTTCCAGAATCCAGCGTCAGCCGCTCTAAAAATACTTCTCCGCCATCCGTAACCACAACGGCCAGTCATGCTTTGAATTATCCCCGTAAATATCCAGCCAGTGGGGTACAGCTTTCCCATTCAAGATCGCCGATAGCTTCACGTTTTGGTCGAGGCACATATCCCAATCCGCCGAGCCCAACACGATTTTCATCTGCCGGTAGCGGCTCAGAAACCAATCGTCATTCTGATTCGGCAAATAGTCTGGCGGGCAATTGAAATAGCAATCGTCGTCATAATATCCATCCAGGAATTGATGGATATCAAACGCCCCGCTCATGCTCACGCAGTGGGTGACCACGTCAGGATGTTTGAAGGCAAAATTCACCGCGTGATACGCGCCAAAGCTGCAGCCGGTCACCGCCAGTCGGGGCGTCTGATTCTTCCAGCGGATAAACGGCAAAAATTCATGCAGGATGTAGCGTTCATACTGCAAATGCCGCAGCACGCGCACCTTGGGATGCACTCCCCGGTTGTACCAACTCTCGGTATCAACCGCGTCCGGACAAAATACCTGCAACTCGCCCCGATCGATTTTCGTGGCTAAGACGCCAGTCATTCCCCGGTCTTCGTATTCGAAAAACCGCCCCATGGAGGTCGGAAAGACTAGCAGGGGCGTGCCGGCGTGCCCGAACGCCAGCGCTTCCATTTCCCGATTTAATTCCTGGCTGTATCCCTTGTGATATTCGCGGTTCATTCCCGGTGTCCCAGCGGACCGAGTATCTTACCTGAACCAAGCCCGGACCCAAACCGATTCAGCCTATTTTTGTGATCGTCGCGCCACCCCGTGTCCAAATGATATCGTGATACGAGATATGTCGTGGAAAGTCCCAAACCTGATTCCGCGTTCTGCCCCCATCATTCTTCTCGTCCTCACGCTCGCCGCCGCCAGCGGGTTTGCCGCGGTAAGCCATCTCGTCACCCGTTACACCGCGAATCAGCAGGCACGAGGCCGCAAACTATACGCGCAGGGGAAGAGCGACATCGGGGCCGACCGTTACGAAGACGCCATTGCAGCTTTCCGCGCCGCTCTCACCTGCGATCCCACGAATTCCCAATACCAACTCAGCCTTGCCCGCGCCCTGCGCGACAGCAATGACCCTCGGCGGCTGGACGAAGCCGAATCCTACCTTCTCGCTCTCTGGCAGCGCGCCCCGCAGGACGCCGCCATCAATCTGGCTCTCGCCCGGGTTGCTGCCCATCGCGGTGACATCGAAAATGCGACTCGCTATTACCACAACGCCATGTACGGAGTCTGGACCTCTGATCCTGATGGCAACCGGAACCGGGCACGCATTGAACTCATTAAATTCCTGCTCCAGAGGAATGCTCGCGCTCAGGCGGACTCGGAACTGATCGCCCTGGTCACAGCCTTGCCTCCCGATGATCCCAACGCGCATCTTCAGGCGGCACAACTTTTTGGGGAGGCGCGGGACTATGGCGGTGCGCTCGCTCAGTATGAACAAGTTCTACGCATCGATCCCTCCAACTCCACAGCTCTGGCTGGAGCTGGCGAAACCGCCTATCGCGCCGGGAACTACACCGTCGCCGAGCATTATCTGCGCCTGGCAGTGGATCACAATCCTGAAGATTCTGCCTCTCGCCAGCTGCTGGCATCCACCGATTTAGTTTTGCGCGCGAATCCTTTTCACAGCCACATCTCTGACGCGGAACGAAATCGCCGCATCACGGCCGCCTTCGCTCAAGCCGAAGAGCGCCTCGATCACTGCGCGCAGCAATCGGGCATCGATCTCAAAGCCACGAATAATCTGCCATCCTCATCTCCGCTCACGGGACTTCAAGCCCGCTGGCTGCTCACGCAGCCAGACCTGAAATTACTGCGCTCCCCCGCGGAGACCGATCTTCCGGATGCGATTATGGACGTGGTCTTTCAAATCGAACAGCAGACTGCTGCCACCTGCGGCCCGCCGGAAGGGCTCGACTTGGCGCTATTGCTGATTTCGAGGAAGCGCGAGGCTGCAAGTCAATGAGCAATCCCGCGCCCGTCGTCAATCCTTCCAGCGTTTCCTCATCCGGTTCCATGACGCGAGTGAGGCCTTCACGCCGATTGTTCTCGACGGTGGAAGGCGTCTTCAACGAAGAAGTATTCTTCCTCATTCTGTGTGTCTTCATCGGAATTTTCTCCGGCCTCGCGGTCGTCTGTTTTCGTCTCGCCATCGACTGGACCCATCTTGCGCTGCTCGGTCCGATGCCACAAGCCCATAATTGGCGGCTGTTTGCCGTTCCCGCGCTTGCCGGCCTGGTCGTAGCCGTACTTGTATTGCACGTATTTCCCGGCATCCGCGGCAGTGGTGTCAACCAGACGAAATCCGCGCTTTATATCTTCAACGGATTCATCCCATTTCGCACCGCGATCGGAAAATTTATCTGCTCCGGTATCGCCATCGGATCTGGTCAATCGCTGGGCCCGGAAGACCCCTCTCTGCAGATCGGAGCCAGCATCGCTTCGGCTCTCGGGCGCCAGCTCGAAATCCCTCGCGAGAAACTGCGTCTGATGGCCCCGGTCGGAGCCGCTGCCGGCCTGGCCGCCGCTTTCAACGCACCCATCTCAGCCGTGCTTTTCGTCATCGAAGAGGTGATCGGGCGGTGGAGCGCCGGCATCCTCGGTTCGGTCGTTCTCGCTGCTGTTGCCAGCGTGGTCATCGTGCGTTCATTTCTGGGTAGCGAACCGCTCTTCCGAATTCCCGTCACTGCCTTCAAAGGTCCCAGCGAACTCCTGGCTTATGCGGTTCTGGGCATTGTTGGAGGAGTCGCGTCCGTCATCTTCGCAAAATCCGTCGGCTATTTGCGGCCGCGACTTAAAGCTCTGCCGCGGTGGACGCAATACTTTCAGCCCGCGTTCGCCGGTCTGATCGTCGGACTCATTGGTTTTGTTGGCTTCCCGCAAGTCATGGGCGCGGGTTACGGCGCCATGGATGACGCCATGCACGGGCAATACGCATGGAAAATCCTCGCGCTGCTGGCTGTTTTCAAGATCATCGCCACGACCGTATCGTTTGTCAGCGGCACTCCCGGCGGCATGTTCGCTCCGACGCTCTTCATTGGAGCCATGCTCGGAGGAGCGGTCGGCGGCATCGAACACATCTTCTTTCCTCAACTTACCGGATCCACCGGCACGTATGTTCTTGTGGGTATGGGAGTGTTATTCGCCGGATTTTTGCGGGTTCCCATGACTTCGGTATTCATGGTTCTCGAAGTCAGCGGCAACTACGAGATTATCGTGCCTGTCATCGTGGCCAATACGTTTTCTTATCTGGTTTCCCGGAGCCTGCAGACGGTCCCCATCTTCGATCTGCTGACGCGCCAGGATGGCCTCATTCTGCCCTCGCTCGAAGAAGACCGCGAAGAGACGATTCTGCGCGTCGAAGACGCCATGCTGCCGGCTCCAAAGACCATACTCAGTGCGCAAGACTATGTGGACGCCAATTTCCGCCGCGTTCAGGATTCCACCGAGTCCGCTTTCCTGGTTCGCATGCATCCCAGCGGCTGGAATATCATTACCCGCGAAAAACTTCAGCGTCTTTATCAGGAAGGCAAAGGTGAACTCACGCTGGCGTCCGTGCTCCCAGCCCAGTCCCTTCCCAGCCTCTACCCGGATCTTCCCCTCGACTCGGCAATCGGGTATGTGAATGACTACTCGCTCATCCCGGTGGTCAATCGCGCCGATTCGCGTCGCTTGGAAGGCGTTGTTTCCCGCGACTCCGTTTTTCGGAAATATGGCGGCACAGGTGCCGTCGAGGTTCCCCGCGCAACCGGATCCGCTCCCATTCCGTAATAAGAAGAAGAGACCCGCCCCTTGCTGGAGCGGGTCTCCGGGAAGCCGCAAATTTTACTTACCGAATAATCCCTTATCAACTCCCACTCCGGTGCACAAATCATAGCCAGTAGTTGCGCTGTGAGTGCCGCAACTGCCGGAAGTGACGTCCGTGAAGTCGGAGGTGTTGCTCATGTTGGTGTAAACCTCGGTATTTTCGGCGTTACTGCCGGCGTGGAACGTACCCGCGTTGTTGATGATTCCCGCCAGTGACGGCGATGCCACGCTCGTGCCATACACTTCCAGCCATCCCCCGTAGCAGTTGGAGTTATACACGGCTACGGGCGATCCACCACTGGAGTCGAAAGAAAGATCCGGCGTGCCGCGATTTGAGCCCACGATGCCCGAAACGCTGCTCTGGAAAGACGGCCGAGTTTCGTACCTGCTGGTCCCGCCTCCACCGTCGCTCCAGGCAGTCTGGTTGGTGTAATTTCCTCCGCTGCGATTCACTTGCGTTCCCCCAGCCGAAACCACGTTCACCGAAGAACTCGGGTAAATGACGCCGGGAGAATCGCCAGCCGAGGCAAAATAGACGACGTCCGATTGTGTGAAATAGTGATCTGACCCTGTCTCGCCGCTGGTCTCGCTGCCTCCCCAGCTCATCGATACTTCACCCTTCCCGCCATGTGCGGCGATGTAGGAGTTCGCCGCGGTGACCGCCGCGTAAAGTGCGCTATTCGAATTCGAAGCCGCTTCCATCAGGACGATCTGCGCATTCGGAGCCATGGCGTGAGCCCATTCGATATCCAGCGACTCCTCGCCATTCCATCCGCTGCTGCATCCATTTGCCGGCTTTGTTCCTGTGGCATATTTCACCGCGAAGTTCGGGGCGGGCAAGCCGAACTCGCTGGAAAATGTCGCCAGATCAGCCGCCGCACTCGGATAGTCATAGGCGTCCACAATGACGATGACGCCGCTGCCTCCGGTCGGCACCTCCGACGCGGTTGCGATCGGGCAGCCGCTGATCGGTTTCGAGACCAGGTCATACACGCAGCCTAACGATGCCGGCGTCTCGCCCCCTGGATTGGCGAGAGGTCTAACTTTGCCCTCGGGAGCATAGATGAGGTAATTGGTGTGCATCCTTGCGCCAATGTCCTCGGGTCTCTCAATACTTGAATCCGGAACGATGCCGACCCCTCGTCGGACTTGCCCTGAAACCATACTGGCTGAGGCAAGCACAACGATGCCCAAAACTGTCTTTTTTCGCATTTATTCCTCCTGGGATTTTCCTGCGACGAGTGACGGCAGAACATTGGTCGTCTTGCGAACGCCCTGCCAATTCACAACGCCAGAGCGTTATTGGGTGACAGAGTTCCACGATTCTGAACGCGCGCCCATTCGAAGTCAATGCGAAATGCCCTTCTGATTTTCAGGTTTCGTTTTTCGTAAATTCGTAGAAGAAGAGACCGACAAAACTGTCTGGGGACGGAGAGGGGGGAACTGTATTCAGCAGCGCGAAAATGTGCCAAACTTCGCTAGTTTCATGGTTTTCCCTATATGTGCAAACCCTTTCTCTTTTGCCCCTCCGGAGCCTCCTAACTCGAACCCCAGCCCCTCTGGTTTGGTATGGCGATTGCCCTAATACCGTCGGAAGCCGTGCCATTCGCGGAGTTCCGGCTTCAGACTAGGATCACTATGAAGATCACAATTTTTGCGCTTTGTATTTTCTGTGCGACCGCTGCCTTCGGACAAACTTCCGCCAGTGTGCTTAGCAACACTCCACAGCCGACCATCGTTCCGGACCATCCTCAACACGCTTCTCAGCACGCCATGGCTCAGGAGAGCAGCCTTCTCGGAACGTCTGCCTACAGCTATGCAGAAGGCGAGCAGCCAGTGGTTGATTTCGGATCGCTCAAGCAGGAAACGCCTCTCGGCGATGTTGCCCGCGCCTACAGGAAGGGCCATGTCCTCGAGAAGAAGGCCGTCGTAGTTCTGGAGAACGATTGATTCGTCTTGTGGCTCCGTTATCGAAAGGCGATCTGCCGCTGCGTTCAGAACTAGTGAAATTTCGCGGCAGGTCTATTCGCCGGTTCCCATCATCAGGACGGGCGAAGTCGGTTTTGGGGAACCGGCTTCATTCTCCACTGTAATGGCAAACGCCTTGGCCTCGGCTCCAGCCGGTAGCGGGGGATTCACCACCGTCGCACTTCCATGAGAGTCAGGTTTGAACACTCCTGCCGGAATCGGATTTCCACTCGTCGGAATCAGCCATAACTCATACGCCTTCTGAGCAGGCAGAGCGGGCATGTTGTTGGCGAGAAATACCAGGCTGCCGCGGTTCCGCAGATAAAAAGCCTTGCCCTGCGGCTGTGGCGGCGTTTTCGCGGCTACCAGGGTTACGCGCTGTGCCTCAGGCTCAAGAATGGGTGCTGCGATCTTCCGGAGTTCCTCCAGTTGCCGGGCGTTTTCAGCTGCTTCAGAGCTCGCCGATGTCAGCGTCGAGCGCAGCGTCAAATTCTCCCGCCATAACGAGAAAGCGAAGATGAACGCGGCCGCCGCCGCCGCCCACCCCAACCACGCCCGCCAACCCAAGCGTCTCGCGGTTTGCCGAGTGACTACTGTTCGAGGTTCTCGAGCTACGGCATCGATCAAGCGTTGTCGCGCCCGTTGTGGCGGCCTTGCGCCTGCCGCCGACAAAGCCAGCAAAGCAGTATCGCCACGCAGTTGCTCGAGTTCAAGCCGGCATGACGCGCACGTCGCCAAGTGCTGGACCAGCTTCGCCCGCTCCTCTCCCGTCAACGCATCCAGTGCGTATAACGCGAGATCCTCGGCGTATTGTTCGTGCTCCGTCATTCCGTCAAATTCCATGGGACAGTCGCCCCCGGCTGTCCGCGAAGCGCCGCTCCGCTATTTCTTGCAGCTGCCCGACTCACTCAAGTCTGAAACGCCTTGCGTAACGCGATCAACCCTGCGCGAATCCTCGTCTTCACCGTTCCGAGAGGTTCTCCGGTCTTTTCCGCAATCTCGGAATGGCTCATGCCTTCCCAATATGCCATCTCCAAAGCGCTGCGTTGTGCCGGGGCCATGGCGCCCATCACTCCACGAACCTTTTCTGCGGCCCGCGCGCGTTCGGCGGCGCTGGCCAAGTCAGGCGCAACCGACAGGACCACGTTCTCAATGTCTGTTTCTGGACGACGCTTTCTGAGGGAGTCGATGGCCCGGTTCCGCGTAACAACCGCGAGCCAGCTTCCTAAACTTCCACGAGCGGCATCGAACGCGCTGGGGTTGCGCCACAATTGCAGGAAGACTTCTTGCAGCACGTCTTCCGCGGCTCCGGTATCTCCGAGCACTCGTAGAGCGATGGCATATACGACGGAGGAGTAGCGATCATAAAGCTGCGCCATCGCTCCCTGATCGCCGGTCTTCAGGCCAGTCACAATGGCCAGATCCGCCGGAACGTCTTGTCCTTGCGGGCTCGACAAACGCTCTCGCTCTTCCTTACCAGATATACGCGTCTACGCCCCCGGTGGATTGCGCTCGCACCTGATCCCACGCCACGGGAGCCAGTTCGAGGAGGTCCCAGCTTCAAAAACTATGGGGGAAAACATAGCAGCTGCATGCCGCCGTCGGCAACCAAACGCTATTGGCTAAGTTTGATGGCGAGTTGCCGCTCGGGCTGCGTCATCTGACTCCAAAGCTTTTGCAGGTCATCCTGCAGCGCCAGATTGTCGGGCTGCTTGTGCAGAGCCAGAGCGAACCAGCGATACGCGGTGGGTAAGTCGCGCGGCGTGCAGGTGCCGGTGGAATAAAGCGCGCCCATCGATATCATCGCCTTCACGTTGGATTGCGCCGCCGGCTTTAACAACCGCAAGCCTCGCTCGCAATCCTGGCGCACGCCGTGTCCATAGATGTAACTCTCCGCTTCGGCGGTGGGGTCAACCGGAGTAACCGGAGTTGGCTTACGCGCGCGTGAGACCGGCTTGCTGGGCACATCCGGCCTGGGCTTGCTCGCCGGAACTCCGGCACCCCCCGCTGGAGTTTCGGAGCTCGGGGTCGCATCGGATTGCTGTGGCTTGGTGGAACCGTCCGGCGAAGTATTTGCCGGTGGTGCGTTCTGAGCCGCCGTACTGGGCGCAGCCGCGGTATTTGGAGGAGCGCCGCCGGCAAGGGCGCTGGCGGGCGCGCTTGAATCGGCTCCGCCTTCCGCTGCTCCATTCGCTGCTGTTCCGCTCGCCGCTGGCGGGGCTGGGGTTCCGGCGGTGGCCGCCCCTGAGTTTGCAGGAGTCGGGTTTGCAGGATTCGGATTCGATGCACTCGAATTCGACGGATTGGGATTTGCCGGATTCGGATTCGCCGCCTCGGGAGTTGCAGCCGCCCCCGACGCACTCCCAGGCCCCGTGGGGTTCTGCTGAGATTCCGCCGCCGTTGGAGCAGCTCTCTTGCCGTTGATTAGCCAGTCAAACCCTCCTTGCTTCCAGTGCAGATATCCGAACCCTCCCGCCAGGACCAAAGCTACCACCACCATCGCCAGCTTGCCCCAACCCCGCCGCGGTTCGTCATCATCTTCGAGCAGATAATCGGCATTGCGCGAGGGTCGCTCCCAGGGATTGTGGCCACGCCCAAATTCGTGGTGCGACCCGTGCGGATCCGCACCTCGTCCATCTCCCGGCTTATTCAGTCCGAGAAAAGATGGTCCGGTAATCACCGGTGTTGTATCCACCGGCGGAGGCACGCGATCTTCGACAGCCTGGGAAGCTGCCTCTCTGCCGGCGCTGACGGGAACTCTCGGGATACGGGCTTCCGCCGACGGACGAAGGGGCGCCGGTTCTACCTTTCGTTCCACAGGCGCCGGCGAAGTTGGAGCGGCAGCGCTTGAGGCCTGCGGCTTCACCACCAAGCTTGCTCCGCACATTCCGCAAAAGCGGTTGCCCTCGGCATTCTCATTTCCGCATCGTCCGCAGCGCACCTAGCCTCCTTGATCCTCTACTTAGATTAACTCCTCGCCCCCATGTCTCGCGAGTATGATGCAAATTCCACCCATACCCTCCAGAATTCCGCGTTGGCACAAAGCCTGTTTTTGCGTCGTGGGTTGCATGGTACAACTTTGTCAGAGTAAATGCCGCAGTCAAAGTGGCGTCTACTGGAGTTGGAAAACTGCGAATAACAATCGGTACCCCAACGGCTAACTGTCAACCGCTAACGGCTTTTCATGCTATGCTGCGCAAAACTTGACATCTCATCCTACTAGGACACTTCGTGCTGGTTGAACTGCGGTTGGAAAATTACGCGGTAATCGACAACGCAGCCGTGGAACTTGCTTCTGGCCTGAACCTGCTGACCGGAGAGACCGGGGCCGGCAAATCCATTCTTGTCGACGCCCTCGCGCTTCTGCTCGGCGAAAAAGCATCGAGCGAGGTGATACGCACCGGTGCAGAACGCGCAGTGGTTTCGGCAGTATTTGAGTGCGAGGACAACGCCGAAGAGGCTGTTGAGAAAATTCTCGAGAGCAATGGATTGGACGAATCCGACGACGGCTCCCTGATTCTGCGACGCGAGATTGCTCCCGCCGGCAAAGGCCGCGTCTTCGTCAATAATCAACCGGCAACCGTCGCTGTTCTGCGCCAGCTCGCCCCGCATCTGGCCGTTATCCACGCCCAGAACGAATCGATCCTGTCGTTCGATCCTCCGGCGCGCCTGGAATTGCTCGATGGATTTGCCGGAAGCCAGCTTGAGGTAGTGACCACGGCATACCAAGCGTGGCGCGACATTCGCTCCCGCATCGCGGAGCTGGAGCAAGGCGAACAAGACCGCCTGCGGCTGGTAGATCTCTGGCAATTTCAAAAACGTGAGATTGAAGAAGCGAAAGTGGAAGCCGGCGAGGACGAGCAACTGGAAACCGAGAAACGTGTCCTGGCCAATGCTGAAAAAATCTACAATGCGGCCATGCAGGCGTTCGATCTGCTCTACGAAGGTGATGCCTCCACCTCGGCATCGTTGCGCTCGGCCCAGAAACAGATTGAAGAACTGGCTCGCTACGAGCCTAAATTTCAGGAAGCTCTCACCGCACTCGAAGCCGCCCGCATCAGCGTGGAAGATGTAGGCGCCACGGTGCGGGACTATGCCGGTGGGATCCACGCCTCGCCCGAGCATCTCGCCGAAGTGGAAGACCGTCTGGCATTGCTTGATCGCCTGAAGCGCAAATATGGTCCCGGGCTCGACGATGTGATCCACTTCGGCGCCGATGTTGCCCGCAAGCTTTCGGAGATCGAAAACAAAGATGAAATTCTGCGTGACTTGCGTGCCGCACTGGCAAAAGCTGCCACGGAATACTTGCGGGCTGCCCGAGCGCTATCGAAAAAACGCCAGGATGCTGCCCACAAACTGGAGAAGCTGGTCGAGGCCGAGATCAACGATCTAGCGATGAAGTCAACATTCCGCATAGACGTCACCACCTCCGAAGAAGAAGGGAACTGGTCGTCAACCGGCATCGATCAAGTTGTCTACATGATCGCAACCAACCCCGGCGAGCCCATGCGTCCGTTGGAACACATCGCCTCGGGAGGAGAATTGTCCCGCGTGATGCTCGCTTTGAAAGTGAGCGTGGAGTCGGGCAGTCAGAGCGCCAGTGGAAGAGCGGCCCTTCAGGGCCGCGTTACTGCACTAAATTCCTCCCGAGCTTCAGCCCCTGTGAAGCAGCGCACCATGGTCTTCGACGAGATCGACGCCGGCATCGGGGGCCGGGCCGCCGAATCCGTCGGCAAGAAGCTGAAGTCCCTTGCGCGATTCAATCAAGTCCTGTGCGTCACCCACCTTCCGCAGATCGCCACCTTTGCCGATCATCACTACGTAATCGAAAAGAAAGATCGCAACGGCCGCACCCGGACTACCATCCGCCTCGTGACTGCCGAAGGACGCACCGAAGAGGTAGCCCGCATGCTAAGCGGCGCCAAGCTCACCGATGCCTCCCGCAAGCACGCCGAGCAGATGATCAAGGCGAATGGATGAAGGGCTGGAATTCAGGGCCGACCTTCGCTGCATCCAATCCCCGCCCGCTGCTAATCCCCGCCGTTTCTGTGGCTTACGTTGACCAGATGGGTGCTTTCCAGTAATTTATAAGTACCCGGAGAATAGGATGGTGTAACCTGACCATAATCCTGTTCAAACCCTATTTGCATCGCAGAAGGTCCAGGGAAGATCATAAGTAGCTGGGAGTGGAATGGTGCCAAACAGCCAGGGGAAAACGTTGCTTTTGCTGAAGCCGCGCGGCTTCTGTGCCGGTGTGGTCCGGGCCATCGACGTGGTCCGCATCGCGCTGGAGGCCTTCGGTCCGCCCATCTATGTCCGCAAGGAAATCGTCCACAACAGCTTCGTCGTGGACGAACTGCGCGGCAAAGGAGCTATCTTCGTCGATAGCGAGGATGAAGTCCCCAACGGTGAGCGCATCATCTACAGCGCCCACGGCGTGTCTCCCGATGTACGCGAACACAGCGCCCGCCGCGGTCTCCGGGTCATCGATGCCACTTGCCCGCTCGTCACGAAGGTTCACGTCGAAGCCGTAAAGTTTGCCAAAGAAGGCTATTCCTTGATTCTCATCGGACACCACGATCACGATGAAGTTGTCGGAACCCTGGGCGAAGCCCCTCTCGTCACGCAGGTTGTCGGCAATCCTGAGCAAGTCAGGGCGCTATCAGTCCCCGATCCCAATCGCGTGGCCTATCTGACTCAGACCACGCTTAGCCTCGACGAAACCAAAGACATCATCGCTGCGCTCAAACAGAAGTTTCCCAACATTAAAGGTCCTGCGGCGCAGGACATCTGCTACGCGACGGAGAACCGCCAGGTCGCGGTGAAGCAGGTAGCGTCGGAATCCGATCTGCTACTGGTTGTCGGCTCGGAAAACAGCTCAAATTCCAATCGTCTGGTGGAGGTCGCGCGCAAACTGGGGACGAATGCTCATCTCATCGATAGTTACCGGGATATTGAGTCTCCTTGGCTGGTCGATGTGAAAACCATCGCGCTCACGGCGGGAGCATCCGCGCCCGAATGCCTGGTGGAGGAAACCATGAAATTTCTTGCCACTAAGGGGTTCGATCACGTACAGGAACTGGAAGTCATGCCGGAAAATGTCCGCTTCGGGCTGCCGCCGGAAATTGTTGAAGCGATCGCTGCGGCCCCGGCCAGTGCTACCGCGGATTAACGGAGCCGCACATTCATGAGTACACACTCCCCCGACGCCAACTTAGCCTCCACACCTCAACTGTTCTTCGGCAAAATCGACGGTCTGGTCGATCGTGTGTCGGCTGCGATTGCTGCGGCTCGCCGGCTTCTTTTCTCTGCCCAGCACGAGGATGGATACTGGTGCGGCGAACTGGAAGCCGATACCACTCTCGAATCCGATTACATCCTGCTCCACACGCTGCTCGGAACTGGCGACCCAGAGCGTTTTCAGCGCGCCGCGAACTGGATTATTCGCCATCAGAATGAAGATGGCGGATGGAGTATCTATCCCGCCGGCCCCTCGAACATCAGCGCATCAGTCAAAGCCTATTTCGGGCTCAAGCTGGCTGGTTATGCTGCGGATCATCCTGTCCTGCATCGCGCCCGCAAGAAAATCCTCGAACTCGGTGGAGTCACCGAGGTTAATACATTTACCAAGATCTATCTTTGTTTCTTCGGTCAGTATGATTACGACGCGGTCCCCGCGATTCCGCCGGAGATCGTTCTGTTTCCCAACTGGTTCTGGTTTAATATCTACGAGATTTCCTCGTGGTCGCGCGCCATCCTGGTTCCGCTCTCAATCTGCTACGCCAAGAAGCCCTTCAAAAAGATTCCCCGCGAGATGGGCGTCGAAGAATTATTCGTCGGCGGGATGCAGAAGTCGCGCATGCACCTGCGCTGGTCGAAAAAGCTGGTCTCCTGGCGCAATTTCTTTCTCTGCCTCGATCGCCTGACGCACTGGTTTGAGCGCGTCCACATTCGCCCTTTGCGCTCAATCGCGCTGAAGCAAGCCGAGAAGTGGGTGCTCGAGCGTTTTGAAATGAGCGACGGCTTGGGCGCCATCTATCCCTCGATGATGAACTCCATCATCGCTCTACGCTGCCAGGGATATTCGCTCGATGATCCGCAGGTGATCCGCGCCCTCGATGAGTTCGAAAAGCTGGGCATCGAGGAAGCCGACACTTTCCGCATGCAACCTTGTATGTCGCCCGTCTGGGATACCGCCTATGCCATGTTTGCCTTGGGCGAAGCCGGAGTGCCCGCCAACGATCCCCGCATGGTGAAGTGCGCCGACTGGATTCTGCAAAAGCAGGTTCGCAATCCCGGCGACTGGCAAGTCAAGAACAAGAAGGGTAAGCCAGGTGGATGGTACTTCGAGTTTAACAATGAGTTTTACCCGGATGTGGATGATAGCGCAATGGTTTGCCTCGCGCTGAGCCGCGTCGAACATCCCAACGGTCGCTATCAGCGCGAGTCCGTCCAGCGTGCCATCGATTGGATCCTCTCCATGCAATGCAAGAACGGCGGCTGGGCTTCGTTCGACAAGGACAACGACCGCATGGTGTTTCAATATGTGCCCTTCGCCGATCACAACGCGATGCTCGATCCTCCGACGGTCGACATCACCGGCCGCATTCTGGAGATGATGGCGACCTATGGCTACGATAAGAACCATCCCGCGGTGAAGCGTGCGATTCGATTCATTCGCAACGAACAAGAGCCCGATGGCAGTTGGTTCGGCCGCTGGGGTGTCAACTACATCTATGGCACAGCGCTAGTTCTCCGCGGCCTGGAGGCCGTCGGCATGGATAATCACGAACCATGCGTTCAGCAGGCCGCCGAGTGGCTGCGCATGGTGCAAAACCCGGACGGCGGCTGGGGCGAAACCTGCGGTTCCTACGACGACGCCAGCACTCGCGGCGTTGGCCCCAGCACTCCGTCGCAAACCGCGTGGGCAATCCTCGGATTGCTCGCCGTCGGCGACACTCGCAGCGATTCCGTGGCTCGCGGCATCGCCCACCTGCTGAGCACCCAGAAAGAGGATGGTTCGTGGGACGAGCCTTACTGCACTGGCACCGGCTTTCCGCGCGTTTTCTATTTGCAATATCACCTCTACCGGCAGTACTTCCCACTGCTCGCGCTGACTACCTATGCCAAGGTGATGGAGAAAGCGGAGAACTAGTTCCAGTGCTCAGTTCTCAGTTTGTGCCACGGGTTCTTACCGAGAACTGAGAACTAAGAACTGAGAACGAATCCTTGAAAGCTTTCGTCACAGGCGCCACTGGGTTTCTCGGCTCTCATGTGGCCCGTGTTTTGGCCGAGCAGGGAGCGGAATTGCGCTTGCTCGTTCGCCCCGCCAGCAGCCTGAAGAATCTCGAAGGGCTGAAGGCCGAGACCGCGATCGGTGATCTGCGCGAGGCCGCTTCTCTGGAAAAAGCAATTTCTGGCTGCGATACCGTCTTCCACGTGGCTGCTGACTATCGGCTCTGGGTGCGCGATCCGGCCGAGATGTACCGCTCCAACGTGGAAGGGACGCGCGCAATTCTGGAAGCCGCGCGCAAGAACGGCGTGCGGTGTGTGGTGTATACGTCAAGCGTGGCTACGATCGGCTTCACCGGTAACGGCCGTCCTGCCGACGAGGACTCTCCCGTCTCCCTCGCGGACATGATCGGTCACTACAAGCGTTCCAAATTCATGGCCGAGCAGGTCGCGATGGAGGCGGGCCGTAGCGGCATGCGCGTCGTCACCGTGAATCCCACTACGCCCGTCGGGGAGCAGGATGTCAAACCTACTCCTACCGGGCGGATCGTCGTCGACTTCCTCAAAGGCAAATTTCCAGCTTACGTGGAAACAGGACTGAACCTGGTCGACGTTCACGAATGCGCCCGCGGACACGTTGCTGCTCTGGAAAAAGGCAAGACTGCCGAGCGGTACATTTTGGGCGGTGAGAACCTTAGCCTGAAGCAAATTCTGGATAAGCTCGGTGCCATCTCGGGTTTGCCCTCGCCCAAAGTGAAGTTGCCGTACTTTGTCGCGTATGCCGCGGGGCTGGTGGACGAAACTGTCTCCGGCCGCTTGTTGGGCCGCGAGCCTCGCGCCACCGTCGAAACCGTGCGCATGGGAAAGAAGAAAATGTGGGCCAGCTCCGCCAAAGCCGAGCGCCAACTGGGATGGAAACTGGTGCCCGCCGACGATGCCTTGCGTCGAGCCGTAGACTGGTTCCGGGCGAATCATTATGTCTAAGGTCGCCATGGTGGCCGCGCTGGAGCGCGAAGTCAATGCACTCGTGAGAAACTGGACTCGTGTTCGGCGCGAGCATGAGGGCCGCACTTTCACTTTCTTCGAACGCGGCGACACCGTCGTGATATGTGGCGGCATCGGCTTGACAGCTGCCCGCCGCGCCGCCGAGGCAGTCATCGCCCTATATCGCCCCGTGCTCATTCAATCAATAGGCTTCGCCGGAGCGCTTGACGGGAAACTCCACGTAGGCGATCTTTTCTCGCCGACTCAAGTCCTCGATGCACGGGATGGGAGCCGTACTCAACTCTTGGGAGGACAAGGTACGCTGGTCACATTCATGTCAGTGGCGGGAGCGGAGCAAAAAGCCAAGCTGGCACGAGCCTACGGGGCCCGCGCCGTGGATATGGAGGCTGCGGAGGTGGCCACAGCTGCTCACGCCCACGGAATTCCGTTCGGAGCGATCAAAGTGATTTCCGATGAGCTGGACTTTGAAATGCCGCGGATGGCCGACTTCATCGACTCAGAAGGTCGATTTCAAACCACGGAATTTATCTTCTTCGCAGCGCTTCGCCCTTGGCTCTGGGGTCGCGTCGCCGTGCTCGCTAGCAACAGCACCAAAGCCGCCCGCGCGCTAGCCGAGCATGGGGAATCATTCAGTAATGAACTCGTAAGCACCACCTCTACGGGAGCCTTGCCAAGCGGAGGCCGCAAATGAAATTCAGCCAACTGCTGGCGATTTTGCTGTTTATCGCCACATACTCCCTTGCGCAGTCAACGCCCGCTTCCGTCTACGCCGAAAGTTTTCGCCAAGGCCCGACTCACATTGTCGAAGAAAAATTCGAGGTCAAACTCACGCCTCAGGATGCCACTTATCGCGAGCGGATCAAAGACTCCAGCGGAAACGACCGTTACGCGCTTTCCATAACTCCCCAGGGACCAGAAGGGGACACCGAGATTACCTCCTGGCAGGTAAAATTAGTCGACCTGCACCATCCTGTGTACGACAATGTCTTGCTGTCGTCGCAGAACGCCTCCGGTCCGAAAGATCCATTGTGGCGGTTGGTTCCGAGCGGTTTTACCCAAGTGCCGGTGACAGCAAAGCGGATCATCAAGGTGGACAACTTTTATGTGGTTCTTCAAATCAAGGCGTATCACTTCACTCCGCCGGGTTCGCCCTACCTGGATTCGATGAGGGTCGGAGTGGAGTTCACCAACACCGACCCAAGAGCCGCGGAGAATCCGCAGAAATAGAGAGCGGGAGAAGGCTGGCATGAAGCGAAAAGGAATGTATTTCATCTAACAAGAAGACTCCCGAATGGCAATTGCCGATCAGTTCGCAGTTCACAATCAAACCGAATCCATCCCACCCACGATGCTGGCGGCTGTTTACCGAGCGGTAAACGATGTCCGCCTCGAAACCGTTCCCGTCCCGAAAATCGGCGCCGGGGAACTGCTGCTACGGGTGCATACCTGCGGCGTCTGTGGCACCGATCTCAAGAAGATCGCCACCGGATCGCATTCCGCGCCTCGCATCTTCGGCCACGAGACTTCCGGAGTAGTAGCTGCGGTTGGCCCGGGGGTTCGTCAATTCACTCCCGGCGATCGCGTCGTGGTGTTTCACCATATCCCGTGCCGCGAATGCTACTACTGCCAACATCAGACCTTCGCCCAGTGCGCCACCTACAAGAAAGTCGGCTGCACCGCCGGATTTGAGCCCTCGGGTGGCGGTTTCGCCGAATATGTCCGGGTAATGGACTGGATTGTCGAGAAGGGAACCGTACGAATCCCGGATGGTGTGTCGTTCGAACAGGCTTGCTTCGTGGAACCTGTCAATACCTGTATGAAGGGTATTGAAGTCCTGCGCCTGAAGCCCGGCGAAACCGTTCTGACGATCGGCCAAGGCCCGATCGGTATCATGCTCAGCGTCTTGGCCCGTCGGGCCGGCGCCTCCGTTATTACTTCCGATTTGTATCCCGAGAGGCTTAAAATAGCTGAAAGCCTCGGATTACAGAATACGGTCGACGCGTCGAAGCAGGACGTGGCCACTGCGGTGTGTGAGCAGACCGAGGGGCGTGGCGCAGACGCTGTAATTCTAGCTGTGGGTAGCAACGGATTGATTCGTCCCGCGATGGATGCGGCCCGTCCGGGAGGGCGCGTATTATTGTTTGCGCAAACCCAGCGTGGCGAGGTTGTGGTGGATCCGGCCGCGATCTGCGTCGACGAAAAGTCGTTGGTTGGGTCGTACAGCGCATCTGTGGATTTACAGGACGATTCTGTTCGTTTTGTGATGAACCGGGAAATGGACATGGAACGATTGATCAGCCACCGGTTTCCGCTGCAGGATGGCCCGCGAGCGCTCGAACTTGCGGCTCATCCGCAGCCTGCATCGATGAAAATCGTGATTCAGCCTGGGAGCACGCGGAAACGTGAGTCCTGGGAAGGAAGCTCGCATTGAACGGAAAAATGACGGCCGCCGTCTTGTACGGCAAGGAAGATCTCAAGATTGAACGAGTGCCGATTCCCCGTGTGGAAAAGGGTGAAGTACTCGTCAAAGTCCAGGTCGCTCTCACCTGCGGCACCGACCTTAAGGTGTATCAGCGTGGCTACCACGCCCGAATGATTGTTCCTCCTGCGCTCTTCGGACATGAACTGGCCGGCGTCATCGAGGAAGTAGGCGAAGGCGTGCATAGCTTCAAGAAAGGTATGCGCGTGGTGGCGCTCAATTCCGCGCCCTGCCAAATGTGCTTCTACTGCTCCAAGCACCAGGAGAATCTTTGCGAGGATCTGCTCTTCAATAACGGTGCCTACGCGGAGTATATCCGCGTACCGCGGCGCATTGTTGAAGCCAACATGCTGGTTATTCCACCGAACGTCACCTTCGAAGATGCCGCCATGACCGAGCCTCTGGCTTGTGTGCTGCGCGGCTTGCACGAGACGGGTGTGGAGATCGGCGACACCGTGACCATCATCGGCGGCGGCCCCATCGGACTCATGTTCGTCCAGGTGGCTCGCGCCATCGGTTGCAATGTGATCTCGCTGGTGAAGCGCGACGAGCAAGTCATTGCCGCCAAGCACATGGGGGCGCACGAAATCGTGCAAACCACCAAGGTTCAAAACGTAGTCGAGACGGTGCGATCGCTCACTCCGCAGAAACGCGGATGCGATGTAGTGATCGAAGCCGTGGGCCGCCCCGAAGCCTGGGAGTGGGCCGTCGAAATGGTCCGCAAGGGCGGCACGGTGAACTTCTTCGGCGGATGCGCCAGTGGATCCAAGGTGCAACTCGATACGAATCGTCTGCACTATTCCGAGATTACGCTGAAGGCTACGTTCCATCACACGCCGGAAACCGTGCGCCGCGCCTTCGGCCTGATCGCCGCCAAGAAGATCCGTCCCACCGACTACATCACCGGCGAAGCCCCGCTTTCCAGTTTGCAAAAGGTGCTTCGCCACATGCTGAACCGTGGAGGCGATATCAAGACCGCCATCATTCCCGGCCACTGAGAGATCGGTCGACCAGTGGCGAAGTCCGTGCTGCAGACCCTGGGGCAGGGAATAGCCAAGGACATGAGTCGTGAGTGAGCTCCCGAAAGACGCTACTAGTCCCGGAGGAAGGGCACGAATTGCCAGGTCGATTAGGGCCTGACAGGGCACACAGAACTGACGAGAACCTATATTGGATGACTCCCGCAACCGGAACCGACTCTCGCATAGTGACTGCGCCCGCGAATGCCGCGGGCTGGAGCCGTCTGCCCGCCGAATATGCGATTCCGCCATGCGCTCCTTCCCTCCAGGAATCCCAGGAATACTGCCAACGCTTGGCCCGCTCGCATTACGAAAACTTCTCCGTCGCCACCTGGTTCCTGCCCAAGCCGCTTCGTCAGGACTTCCTGAACGTTTACGCCTATTGCCGAATTTCCGATGATCTGGGCGATGAAGTAGGCGATCCCGCGGCCTCGCTCGCCCTGCTCGACCAGTGGCAAGGACAACTCGATGCGTGCTACGAAGGAACTCCGCGCCATCCGGTTTTCGTCGCGCTGTCGGAGACGGTGAGAAAGTTCAGCATTCCCAAGCACGAATTCTCCGACCTGCTCATCGCCTTCCGCCAGGACCAGACCGTCACTCGTTTCGAGGCTTTTGAAGATGTCCTCGCTTACTGCCGCTATTCGGCCAATCCCGTAGGCCATCTCGTCCTCCACCTGTGCGGTTACAGCGACGCCGAGCGCCAACAACTCTCCGATTACACCTGTACCGCGCTGCAATTGGCCAACTTCTGGCAGGACGTCTCCGTGGACTACGCCAAGGGACGCATCTATATCCCGCTGGAAGACATGCGGCATTATTCCGTCACCGAGGAGGATCTGGCGCAGAAGTGCAACACGGTCGCCTTTTGCGACATGATGAAATTTGAAGTGCAGCGCGCCCGCGAATGGTTTCGACGCGGCCTGCCGCTGGTGAAGAGGGTAGACCCGCAATTAGCCGTCGATCTTGAATTGTTCAGCCGAGGCGGACAAGAAATTCTGAACGCCATCGAGCGCCAGCGCTTCGCCGTTCTTGGAAACCGCCCCGTCATCTCCAAGCGACGCAAGTTTGCCCTGGTGGCGCGTGCCGCGCTGGGCAAACTCTTATGAGCGCTGGAGCGCAGCCCGTCATGGTTCCCTGGAGTCCTGCTCCCGCGCAACTCGCCATGGCGTATTCGGTTTGCCGCGGAATTACCCGCACCAACGCCAAAAATTTTTATTACGCGTTTCTGGTTTTGCCCAAGCGCAAGCGCCAGGCGTTGTCCGCCGTGTACGCCTTCATGCGCCGCTGTGACGACATTGCCGATGATCCCGGTCTCCGCGTTTCGGAACGCCGTTTTAACCTCGATTCATGGCTGGACGGGCTGCACCGTGCCCAGCAAGGCCAGCCCACTGATGATCCAGTCCTCCTCGCTCTCACAGACGCTCAGCGGCGCTATTCCATTCCGGCCGGCCTGCTCGACGATCTTGCCCTCGGAACCTCGATGGATGTGGTCGACATGCCGGGCGAAAACGAAAGCTCGTCGATTTCGCCAGATTCATCGAATCCTCCGGTCACGGTTCAATACAAAACCTTCGAGGAGCTCAAGCTCTACTGTTACCGCGTCGCATCCGTCGTGGGCCTCGTGTGCATTCACATCTTCGGATATCGCGATCCCGCCGCCGAGCCGCTTGCCGAGCAATGCGGCCTGGCCTTCCAACTCACCAACATTATTCGCGACGTCAAGGAAGACGCCGCCATGGGCCGCGTGTATTTACCGGAAGAGGACCTGTCGAAATTCGGCCTCTCCGCCGCAGAATTGCTTACCAAGCCGGACGCCGCCCGCTTTCGGCCCTTGCTCGCTCTCGAAGCCAACCGTGCTCGCGAAGGCTACCGGGCCGGCGACCAACTGATCCCTTATATCTCCGAAGATAGCCAGCCCGCACTCTGGGTATTGATCAACATCTATCGCAAGCTGTTGGACAAAATCGCGGGGCGCCGCTACGACGTCTTCAGCGGCAAGGTGACACTCACCGTTGGCGAAAAGCTGCGGATTCTCGGGAAAGGGTTTCTGCAGCGCATCACCTGAACACTTGAGCCAGAACCCCAGTTCACCTTCTGTCGCTATAGCCGGCGGCGGGCTCGCCGGCCTTGCTGCCGCCTGCGCCCTCGCCGACTCCGGCCTCCGCGTCACCATCTTCGAGCGCCGACCTTATCTCGGCGGCCGCGCCTCCTCTTACGAACATCCCGGCACCGGCGAAGTCGTCGACAACTGTCAGCACGTGCTCTTTCGCGTCTGCACCAACCTCGTCGAGTTCTACCGCCGCATCGGCGTGGAAGGCAAAATCCGCTGGTATGACGACATGACTTTCATCGAACCCGGCGGCCGCTCCAGCCTGATGCACGCCTCACGCCTGCCGGCTCCGCTGCACACCGCTCCCTCTTTCCTGCGCTTTCCCTTTCTCACCGTAAGGGACAAGCTCGCAATCTCGCGTGCCATCGCCGCCCTCACCCTCACCGCGCAGCCGGACAGCGGAAAATCCTTTCTGCAATGGTGTCGCGACCATGGCCAGACAGAAAATGCCATCGAACGCTTCTGGAAGCCGATCCTGGTAAGCGCTCTCAGCGAAGATCTAGACCGAATCTCGATCTCCTACGCTGCGCAAGTCGTGCGCGAATCCATGAAGACGCCCGCTGCCCGCCACATGGGCGTCCCCAGCATTCCGCTCACCGACCTTTACAATAAAGTGGGGGATTACATCCGCGCCCATGGTGGCGAGATCCTGTTCCGTACGTCGCTGCAAGCTTTTTCGTCGAACGCGCCCCATGTCCAAATTCGGATCACAGACCAAGACAAAAGAGAAAGGGAAGAGTCGTTCGACCATCTCATCCTCGCCCTCCCTTTCAACACGGTCGGTGCCGTGCTTCCACAAACTCCCGACGCCGCTCCCCTACACGAAGACCTCACCCACTTTGAATCTTGTCCCATTACCGGCATTCACCTCTGGTTCGATCGCCAAATCACAGAGCTCGATCATGCCGTTCTTCTCGATCGAACGATTCAATGGATGTTCCACAAATCCCGCTTGCTCACTACTCGCGCCGCAGCCGATTCTCAAGCTTCCGGCAGCTACATCGAACTCGTCGTCAGTGCTTCGAAAAGCTTGATCGACAGGTCACGGCCCGAAATCGTCGATCTCGCGCTGAAAGAGGTTCGCGAATTTTTTCCCGTCGCCCGCGAAGCGACCCTGCTCAAATCCGCCGTGATCAAGGAAGTCCACGCCACCTACTCGCCCCGCCCCGGCATCGACGCCTACCGTCCGTCTCAGTCGACGCCATGGCCCCAAGTCTTCCTGGCCGGCGACTGGACCGCTACTGGCTGGCCCGCCACCATGGAAGGCGCCGTGCGCAGCGGATATCTGGCGGCCGAGGCCCTCATCCGCGTGGCAGGTGCAAACAGTAAGAGGTTTCTCGCTCCCGATCTCCCAGCCTCCGGATTCATGCGCCTGTTTACCTAGATTCCTCCCATCACTCACAGGCGTGCCCCGGCGCACAGACAACTCCGTCGTGGGCTGGAAGCATACTCACTGGATCACTCTGCCATAGTCTTGATGGAGGTCCCATGCTTCAAGACTTCTTTCCCGCACTCTTCTTATCGCTCTCGCTGCTCCTGGTTTCCCCCGGCCAGAATGCTGTCGGTGGTGCATCCCAGAATTCGCCGGCGCGCATCCCTCTCGACGGGACGAAGATTTTTCAGTCCCACTGCGCCGCTTGTCACGGAGTCGACGCACGCGGCCACGGCCCAGCCGCGGCGGCCCTCAAACAACCGATTCAAGACTTGACTCTGATTTCATCGCGAAATGGTGGAAAGTTTCCTTACCAGCAGATCAAGGACATCATTCAGGGAAAGCAAACTGCCCCGCCCGCCGCCCACGGCAGTAGCGAGATGCCCATTTGGGGGCCAATCTTCCACCAGGTCGAAGCCGACCAGGATTGGGGAGAAGTCCGGCTTGACGCGGTCACCAAATACCTGGAATCTCTTCAGCAGAAGTAGTTCCGCGGAGAAGGACCGCGGAGCGCCCCATGCAAGCGGCGCTTGGCTCAGGCGCTAATTGTGGATAATGTGCTCTTCGATCCGAGATACAAATCTCGGCGTGTGACTTTTCATGACTTGCTCGATGCCGGGCCGGAACTCGTGCCACAAGTTCGTCCCCGCATCATTGCCCACAGTCGAACCCAAATCGCTGAACGGTTCCCCAACAGAGCGTCTCCAATACGGACGAGAAGCCGTATCCGCGGCCGCCGAAGCCAGCACTCTCACCAGATAGGATGTGTTCAGCCTGCCTTTGCCGGAATCATCCCGCGCCACCAGAGTGCGAGACACCGCATAGACCCCCCTGCCCAGCACACCGCCGGAAGGCTGATAGCTCGGCCGTTGCTTCGAAGATCCCGGAGCCAGATACTTGTCGAAAATGGTTCTGGATTCTTTTTCCCTGGATTCGGGGAAGCCGGCGAATGCGTTGGCCCGCATCGGGTTTACATCGATGGCCGCGACCGGTTCCAGCGGCGAAGGTGCCTCCACGAAGAATGCGTCAGGTTTTACTGCTGGAGTTGCCTTCTGTATCGAGGGCGCATCAGGAAGAGAGTTACTTAAGTTCTGGCACGTTGCACCGAAGCCCGCCGCTAATACAAACCAAACGGTCCCAACCGGTAAAATCCGTTTCAACATACCCCAGTCCCTCAGGCGTTAAATTCGTGCCCTCGCCTGGCGACTTACGAATCAACCCGCTCTCACGATATGCAACCCACCTGCCAATCCCGTTGACAAAATCGTTCATGTCGCAAAGCACAGATTGGATTAAAGAAACCTGCGCCCGGGTTGCTATCCGTGGTGAATGAAAGCGCAACGTTTCGACGCACTGTGCACAAAAGTTTCACGCCACCGGCAATCTTCTTCGAGATTCTGCCCCCATTCGACATGGACCCAATCGGCGCTCACCCCGCCAGCAGCGCCACCCCACCCGCTACCAGCATTGCGGCAATCCACCTTCGGCGGTCCACGCGCTCATGGAGGAAGGTTTTCGCAGCTACGGCATTCCCGATGTATGTGAGGGAAGCCGCGGCGGGACCGACCAGGCTTACGTCTCCCCAGGAAAGCGCGAACAAGAGGCTGAAGAAAGCCGCGGCCATCGCCGTGACTCCGAGGAAAAAGTAGGGATTGCCCAGCGTCCGCCGAATGACCGCAACCATGCCGGATTTCCGCCACAAGTGTCCCACATCCCCAACCTGTTTCATCGCATGAGCCAGAAGCACATCGCCCACCACCGAAGCCAGGGTGATCGCCACAATTCCGCTCCAGGTATAGATAGTTTTCATGACTTCACCCCGGTGGGTGCCCCATTTCTCGCATCCTTTGCGAGAAGTGGGGATTTCCCCGTTGCCGCCGTGTCAGACGGTTCGCCTAGGGGCTCGGCAACGCCGTGATGCTGCGTCAGCGCCGGGCCTCCCGCAATAAATCCCACACCACCGGTGATCAGTGCAATTCCCAGCCAGCGCAGTGGACTCACGTGCTCGTGCAACATAAATTTAGCGACCAGCGCGAGTAGTACGTAGCCCAGCGACGTCGCTGGCAGCACATAAGTAAGATCAGCCCAGGAGAGCGCCGTCATATAAGTCGCGAAGAATGCGAGCAGCAGCAGAATCCCAATCGCAATCCAGGGATTCACAATGGCGAAGATAACGCTTTGCAGATGGTTGAGGGAGACGTTGCCGATTTGCTTCATGCCATGCGAGAGCATGGCGTCTCCGGCCGCGGCGAACACCGTGACTCCGGCCAGCACAAGATACTTGCGAAAGTTCACTGGAAGATTAGATGCGGCGCACGCGTAGCGAATCACTGCCGAGACGCAGACTCACGGAGAAAGAGAAGAAACCAATCAACAATTTCCTCCGTGTCAACGTGCCTGTGTGGCGAATTTCTTCAGGCCTTGACCAGTTCTGCCGCGGCGTCGTCGGTATGCTTCTTCACCATCTTGTTGCGCGCCGAACGCAGCTTCAGAAACGTCTTTGCTTCTCGGTAAAGCCGCTTGCGGTCATTACTATCAAACGCGGCCTTCTTCAAAATGCGGAACACAGCCTTCGGCCGGAAATAATACTCGTCGTAAAAGCGGTGCACCGAGGCCAGAATCTCATCGGCCGGCAATCCAGGATACTGAATATGGGCCAACTGATGGCCTCCTTCATCCACCATCTTGTTGTCTCCCACGATGAATCCATTCTTCACGGCATAGTCATAAAGTTCGGTTCCAGGATAAGCGTGGGCCACGGAAACCTGAATGGTTTCCACGTCGAGTTCCTTCGCGAAAGCGATCGTGTTGTTGATGCTCTCACGCGTCTCGCCGGGAAGCCCCATGATGAAATCGCCATGGATCACGAGACCGAGCTTGTGACAATCTTTCGTGAACTGCCGCGCGCGCTCGACGGTTGCGCCCTTCTTGATGTTCTTGAGAATCTGTTGATCGCCAGATTCGTAGCCGACAATCAGCAACCGGCAGCCCGCTTCCTTCATCGCCTTCAGCGTTTCGTAATCAGTGGTCACTCGCGATGTGCACGACCACGTAAGCCCCAGCGGCTTCAGTTTGGCGCAAAGCTCAATCGTGCGCGCCTTCTGGATATTGAAGGTGTCATCGTCGAAAAAGAATTCCTTCACTTCCGGCCAGTACTGCTTTACCTTCGACATCTCCGCCGCTACATCATCGGTCGAGCGCTTGCGCCAGGGATGCCCGCTCAACGTCTGCGGCCACAAACAGAACGTGCATTGCGCCGGACATCCGCGCGTCGTGTAGAGCGAAACGTAAGGATTCAGCAGAAAGGGAACGTTGTAACGAGTCACGTCGAGATCGCGCTTGTAGACATCGGTGACGTGTGGAAGCGCATCCAAATCCTGAATCTGCGGCGCATCCGGATTGTGTACAACTTTCCCATCTTTCAGGAATGAAATGCCGGCAATCTCTTCCAGCGGCTTGCCTTTTGCGTAGTCGACCACGGCATAGTCAAATTCCTTGCGCGCCACAAAATCGATTGCCGTACAATCGCGCAACGATTTTTCCGGCAGCACGCTCACGTGCGGACCCACAAACGCAATCTTGATCTTCGGATTTGCCGCCTTGATGGCCCGCGCCAATCCAATGTCCCCGGGAAAGCCCGGAGTGCTCGTAAACAGAACCAAGAATTCATAGTCCTTGGCAATCTCAATGGTCTGTTCCGCCGAAATGTAATGCGGCGGCGCATCCAGCAACCGCGCTCCCTCGAGCATCCCCGCCGGATAAGCCAACCACACCGGATACCAATAGGATTCGATCTCGCGGGTGGCGGGCCAACGGGATCCGGCGCCGCCATCGAAGTTTTCAAAGGAGGGTGGGTTCAGAAACAGTGTTTTTAAGGGCATAGTAGGTGAGTCTTTATTTTACCATTGGCACGCTGGCGGTGTGGCCGCAAAGCAGTGTTTATGCAGGTTCCTGCGTTGAACATACGATTTGATGCAGTGAACAGGGAATCTGGCTCCTATCATCTAGCACCCAAGACCCAGCTTTCCAGAGTCCCATTGGCGCGCAGCAGTGCGACTTGATTTCTTTCCAACTCGAAGGTGACATCTTGCAACGCAATCAGCTTTTCACTGGCCTGGGTTTGAGCGTTATCGAGATCGTGGAGATTTGCCGTGGAAGATTTCATGCGGGTTTGGACGGCCTCCACATTTTTCTGGGCGATCTCATATTCCAGTTCCGCCACGTCACGGGCGGCTTGCATCTGAGTGACGGCACGCTCCAGGCGGAGAGTTTGCTCGGAGACCTGATTGCGCGCGGCTTCGGCCTGCTTCTTCGCTTTGAGGGCATCGGCCTCCGCTTCTTGAATCTTGGCGTGCTGGGCGAGATTCAGAAAGGGCAGGTGGATGGACACGCCCACCGTCGCATTGTTGGGCTGGAAGTGTTTGTAATATTCGCCGTAGTTGTTGTAGGTGGCGAGAAGAGCATACTGCGCCGCAAAGTCCATGCTAGGCCATAGGGCCCGGCGTTCTCCGTCAACCCGGAGATATTGTGCCCGCTCGTGTTCGATTGCGGCTTGTACGGCGGGGTTTGACTGGGTTGTCTGGACGGAGGAATCTTCATCTGCCTGGGGCGCCGGCAAAGCTGGTACCGAGTCGGGGTCGATCTCGATTGCGGTAACGGGAAGTCCCGTCAATCTGGAAAGACGCTCGCGGAGAACGTCCGCAGCGCCGTTGGCCTCCGCCAGGCGCAGGCGCACGCGTGCCACCGACAATTGAGCTCGGCTGTTATCCATCTCGCTGTCAATACCTTCTTTTACGCGGTCAGCGACGGCGGCTTCCATTCTCTGAACGTCGGGATAAATTTCTCGCAGACGATCGAGGCGCAGTTGCCATTTCTCGAGTTCGGCATAACTGAGAACGGTGTCCTGAATGACTTGATTGCGCTGATCTTTGGTTTGCAGAGCGGTGACCTTGACGTCGGACTGGGCGGCGCGAATGAAATCCTTGAGCGCAGGATTCAGGAGTGCCGATTGTGCATTGACATTGAAGAGCGAAGGCGCAGCGCCTTCGAGGCTGAGGGGGAAACCGTCGGACCAGCCAATTCCCGCTCCCGCGTTTAGTTGAGGAATGTAGCTGTTGCGCAACTCGCGATAGGCGGCGGAGCTATGCTGTTGATCAGCCGCGGCAATGCCGATACCACTCGCATGTCGCAAGGCCAGCTCGACTGCATGTTTCAGCGTGAGAGGTTCGGCCCACAGCGATGCCGGAAGGAACAAGAGCGCCGCCAACAAAAATCTATAAATGCCTGATCCTCTGCGTGATCCATTTCTCATGGTTGTTCTCACCTTCGTAGTGGCTAGAAAGATTCTACGGAGAATTTGATGCGGGAGAGATGATAAGGCTGAGTCGGAGTGGGACGCGAAAGCCGTCGGGGAACGGAATAAGGCTCCAAGAGCTATTTTGGAACGCCCCTGATCATCGCTTCCAGGCCATTCCAACCGATCTGTACACCAATGCACAGCAGAACAAATGCGACCACCCGTAAGATGCCATGCACAGTCTGTGGCGAAATCTTACCGGTGATTCGCGGAGCATAGGTGTAGCACACCGCGACCGCAAGACCTAGCGCGACAATGGCCAGCGCGATGCCAAAATGAGCGATAATATTTTGCGCGACGGCATGGCGAGACGCATGTGCACTCAAAGTGGCAGTGACCACGATGCAGCCCGGCCCCGCGGTGATAGGGAACGTGAGCGGGTAAAAGATCTTATCCTCGACGGGCCCGATACCGGTGTCCGCCGCCGTTGCGGCCTTCTCGTCCTTGTATTTTTCGTTCAGCAACTGCCATCCCATCGCGGCCAGGACCAAGCCGCCGGCAAACTGCACGACCGGAAGGGAAATCCCGAAGAACGCGAGCAGCATCGCCCCTGCAAGCTCGATGACCAGCAAAAACAGCACCGTACTCACGGCGACTCTTCGCGCAATCTGACGAAACTCTCCGCCCGGCACATCGCCAACGACTCCCAAAAACATCAGGGCAGAGCCCAGAGGATTGATTACAGGCAACAGCGCGCCGAACGCGAGCACAAATGATTGCACGAAACCCAACATGGTGTCTGGTCACTTTTGCGCACTTACTGCAACGGCGGCGGAGTCATCCCCGCAAATGTCGTTCCGAGGAATTTTCCCTGGGCATCGAAATTCCAGGTAAAGATGGCAAATCCGGCGTGCTCGCAAGCGTGGCATCCGTTGCGCAACGGATAGCCCACGACGAACTGTATTCCGCCATTCGGCCCGGTTTGCGAGTTGGGCCAAGTCTTCCCATCACGATCCCCAGGCCACACATCGACTTTGGGAAACTGGTTCTTGAGATCTCGAAACTGGGTACTCTGTTCCATGGTTTTTCTGTCGAGCAGCTTCAAGTCTTCAACATTGACGATCCGCGGCCGTCCATTTATCAGCAAAAAGCCATAGTTCGTGTTGGCGCGGAGGGGATATGTGATCCAAGCAAAGGCAACCGGGCCCTCATCTTGAAAACCGGTCATAACGCCGAACTCGCCGTGGCTCTGCTTGTAGAGTTCACGGGTAAAACTCACGGCGTCGGCGGGAGCTCCGGCCTTTGCCATCTGCACGATCATGCACTCCCCCTCGCCGGAAGAAGATGACATGTTGCAGGCCGCATGGGCGGCTGTCATAAACTGTGGAGATACTTGCCACACCGCCGAACTCGTAATTTTTGCCGGCCGTCCTTCCGATTGCGCGGTTAGACATCCCGCCAGACACACAACAATGAGTACTAGACCGCTATTATGCACGTTCTTCCTCGACATTACCGTATGGGATTCGGATTTGACTTTCCGTTCGACCGATAATGTACTCTGGCGGCTGTGACTCCGCAATCTTAACCAGGATCTGACCTGCGCTTTTCATTCCACGAGTGTGCCTCTTAAGGATATAATGTGGCGATTTTCGCGGCTCGAAGGCAGCCGCGTGGAAGCCGCAATGCGTCTATCGCTTGAAACTCGCGAGATCGGTCGCGTCACCGTCGTGCGCTGCAATGGGCGGATTGTTGCGGGGAACGAGAGTGATTCACTGCGGGCGCATGTAACCTGGTTGTTGCGCGATCGCCGCTCCATCGTTTTGCATCTGGGCGAGGTTGCATTCATCGACAGCAGCGGCATCGGCACGATCGTGCGCAGCCTGACCAGCACCCGCCAGTCGCGCGGAGACCTGAAACTCTGCAACGTGCCGGAACACGCGCGCAAGATTCTGGAGATGTCGCACCTGGCCGCGTTGTTCGACGCGCACGAATCGGAGGAGAAGGCGGTGGCGGCCTTTTACGCTCCCGTCGCCCGCTCCGAAGCGCCTGTCTCTACCGGGCGCAGCGTTCTGTGTCTGGACTGCAATGCTGACGTGCTCGCCTACTTACGTGAGTTGCTGCGCCGCACCGGGTATGACGTCCACACCAGCAGCCGGCTGGGTGACGCTCTGATCCTGATGCGGGTCACGCATTTTGATCTTGTGCTGGTGGGGCCTGACATGAACGCGTCTCCCGCGACGCGGCAGACATTTCAGACGGCGTGTACGGGAGTTCCCGTGGTCGAACTGGACTGCGAGTTTTCCACTCAAGAGGCGGGTGAAGCCGGCGCTAGATTGCTGGAAGCGATCGAGATTCGACTCAGTTCGAAGTCTGCATGATTTCTTTAGCAGCTTCCTGTCAGTATGCCCTACGCGGACGTCTGCAGAGAAACGATCCTTCCTTCGGAGTTGCGCTCAAGTACCTTCCCGTCTCCCGCAAACAACAGGTTCCTCCGCTCCGCCGTCGCGGGCGCTCCGGCTCCGGTCGGAATGACGAGAGAAAGTGAAGGTCTTAGCCCCTGCCACGGAACTGAATAATTCTGCGGCGATCGCGTTTGGATGGACGAGTAGAGGGTAACTGTTCGAACTGGCGCATGGCTTTGCGCTCGGCTGCGACTTTCTGGCGCAGTTCGCGGCTCGCGTCAGTTTCTCGATAGAGGGTCTGGGCGACAGGGGCCGGCCCGCGTACATCGCTGAGAAGCAGGACTTGGACCTCGAAGTCTCCGCCGTCATTGGTTACGCGCAACATGTCACCGACGTGAATTTCACGGGCAGCTTTCGCGGACTGATTGTTGGAGTGGATTCTGCCGAGTTCGCAGGCGCGCGCAGCCAGTGATCGAGTCTTGAAGAATCGCGCGGCCCACAGCCATTTGTCGATGCGAACCGAGGTCATGAATTTTATTTTCTAACGCTGGGCAACACGCTCGAGGCCGTCCTGGGCACGCATGAAGGTGTGGGCCATGGAGAGGGCGGTACGATATTCTTCGGCGGCGGCCCGGCGGTCTCCTTGTCTCTCAAGCAATTCGCCGAGCAGATTGTGGGCTTTGAAGGCAGGCCATTCTTCATCCGTGGCGGACGTGAGATAGCGGCGCACCAGACGGATAGCCATCGGATAAGAACGGCCGGTGCGATACAGCATGCTGGCGCCATCCATAAGCGCGGCGGGATGGTCGAGAGGACTCGTCTCCATGGTGCGCAGGGCCTGCTCCATGGCATCGAGCCGGCCGGTGTGGCGATAGAATCCTGCGAGATTGAGCCAGGCGCGAGCTCCGCCGTGAGAGGCCTCGATGGCGGCGCGATATTCCTGCTCCGCCGCGGCCATATCTTTGTTCTTCTGCGCGATGCGAGCCCTCACCCAGTGCGCCATACCAGGATTCAAGGGCAAGAGAAGATCGGCTTGCGCGCGGGCTTTGTCTTCTCCACCGCCGACAATCCCAGGAGCCTCCAGATAAAACTCGGCAAGATCGGTGTGGGCTTCGCAATTGTTCGGCGCGAATTCGACCGCGCGCTCGAACTCGGTGCGAACCTTCTTGGCGAGGCCGGCGGCTTTCACGAAATTAGAGCGATCCGCCTTCTCGCCATAGATTCGACCCAGCCACAGGTGATAGAGGCCATTGTCAGGGGCGAGCGAGACAGCTTTTTCGCAGGCGGGAATTCCCGCATCCCAGGCATCGAGCTCAAATTGGGCACGGCAGAGCAGGTTGTAGGCTTCGGCGGTAGGAGTGGTCTGAATTTGCTGCTCCAGGTTTTGAACGGCTTGATCTACGCGACCAGCGTCAAGAAGCTGTTGCGGCGCGGCGGCGAAAGCGGCGGCAGAATGGGACAAGAGGCAGAGCACCGCCAGGAGCAACCGGGCCAAACTCGGGGTTATGGTGTCGCTAAGGACGCGCCACTCCGCGCCGCTCGCCCGGATTCCTCGCTGCGCAAGACGCGTTCGCCCGGAATGACAAGAGCCTGACTTTTGGATACTCATCCACTTCATGATTACTCAACCACCTTCACGTGAGCGCCGTCGGTCAAAGGCTTGGAATCGATGGAGGACAAAGCTACGACGGAGTGTTCCGGTAGCCCGGCATCGATTTCAACTTGAGTCAGGTTTTGCAGTGAGACTTCCACATCGCGGCGCTTGAGTGTGCCGTCCACCACTTCATAAATGTAAGGCTTGGTATCGTCCATGTGCACGGCTTCGCGCAGCAGTGTAAGCACGTCGCCGTGTTCGGCGGTGATGACGGTGACGCCCACGTTGACGTTGGGCAACAGGCGGAGATCGCGGTTGTCGACGGAACAGGTAACCTCACCGACGTTGCGGGAACCGCGAAGTTTCACCGCGGCGGGGACGGTACTGACCGCGCCCTTCCAGATTCGTCCCGGGAGGGCGTCCCAAGTCACTTCGATTTTTTGTCCGGTGGCGAGGCGGCCAATATCGGGCTCATCCACGAAAGTGCGGACGAGCATTTGGGAGAGATCACCTTCCTGCAACAGCAACTCGCCGGCCTGTACATACGCGCCCTGCTTAACGGGAAGGGCGTAGACGACGCCATTGAAGGGAGCTTGAACCCTGGATTTCGACAATGCATCCTCGGCGGCTTCGTAGGAAGCTTGTGCCTCGGCACTCTGCGCCTGAACCCTTGCGACCTCCGGCTTGGAATAGCGGTCTTTCTTCTTCTGCTCTAGCAGATTGGCATCGGCTTGGGCGCGCTGCAAGGCTTCTTCGGCCTGCTGAACTTCCCCGGCCGAGGCTGCTCCTTGTTGCTGCAGGCGGCGGAAAGCCTCGAGGTTGCGCTGGGCCTCGTCGCGCGTGCTGCGAGCTTTTATGAGCTGGGCATTGAGCGTGAGGAGTTCTTCACGCGTGCCCCCGGTGGTGAGGTCCGCCTGATCGGCTTGAGCTGCTTTTATCCGAGCTTGGGCGCGGGCTGCTTGACTGCGCAGATCGGCGTCATCGAGCTGCAACAGGAGTTGTCCCTTTCGGACGTGGTCGCCTTCCTTCACGAACAGACGCTTCACCGTGGTGGCGACAGGCGCGTGGGCTTCAAAATTCTGTATGGGCTCGACCTTACCATTGGTGGAAATGAGGCTGCGGATGGATCCGCGCTGGACCGTCGTGGTAGTGATTCTGAGCGGAGCCGGGCGGTGGAAAATTGGAATGGCTGCGAGCGCCGCGAGCACACCGACGGCAATCCATGTGCGCGTCTTGGGCTTGGCGGAATGACCGTTCGAATTGTAGGTTGCTGCCAACTGGTTGTCTTTCAGGGTACGGCGAGGACAACTGCAAGCATTAATTTACCACTGCGGCGGCTACGAAAAATTGCACGCCTTTCCAAGCCGTTGAATCATTAGATGCGGGCGCGTTGTGGCCGATGCAGAGAGCAGCCTTGGAAAGCCGAACCCAACCGCTACAATGAACCTATGGCAAAACCGAAACGATACACGCCAGAACACGCCGAGGCGGGACTGGACGCCCGGTTTCCGGAGATTGAGACCTGGCCGAACCAATTTCCCGGATACGAGATTGTGATTGACGATCCGGAATTTACTTCCGTGTGCCCGAAGACTGGGCTGCCGGATTTTGGCGTGATCAGCCTGCGCTATCAACCTGATAAAGCGTGCCTGGAATTGAAGTCTTACAAAGAGTATTTGCAGTCGTACCGCAATCTGGGAATTTTTCAGGAGAACGTCGTAAACCGGGTGCTGGAGGATGTGGTGCGTTGGGCAAAGCCAGTGTGGGCGGAAGTGAAGGGCGACTTTCGTCCGCGGGGCGGGATTTCGACGACGGTTGTGGCGCGATGGCCGCGAACGAAAAACTTGCAGCGTTCATGACTGGTTAGACGCAGGCGCCGTGCTATATTCGCTCGACCTGTGACTTCCGCCAGACTCTATCCGCGCACGGCCCTGATACTGCTGACCGCGCTGAACCTGCTGAATTATGTGGATCGCTCGGTGCTGTTTGCGGTGCAGCCCCTGGTGCAGAGCGAGTTTCGGCTGAGCAATACGCAGGTTGGATATCTCACCAGCGCGTTTCTGTTGTTCTACATGTTTGCGGCGCCGTTCGTGGGACCGCTGGCGGACCGCTATTCGCGCAAGAAGATTATTGTGGGAGGCGCGATCTTCTGGAGCGGTCTGACACTGCTCACCGCAGTTACCCATACTTACACGGAGCTTCTGATTCGTCACACCCTGGTCGGGATTGGCGAGGCAACGTTCGTAACCATTGCGCCAACCTTTGTGGCCGATTTGTTTCCCGAGGAAAAGCGCGGGCGGATTCTCGGTGTGTTCTATCTCGCCATTCCAGTTGGAACCGCTGCGGGATATCTGCTGGGCGGCAACCTCAGTCCGCACTACGGCTGGCGATTTCCTTTCTACATTGCAGCCGTACCAGGATTTCTTCTGGCGCTCGCGGTGCTGTTTTTGCCTGAGCCGGAGCGCGGGCAGTACGACACAGAGACAGAAACCCCGGAGCGCGCAACGCTGATCGGGTTGGCGAGCAATCCTGCATTCTGGACTTCGACTCTGGGCATGGCGATGATGACGTTTGCCCTGGGCGGGATCCAGGTGTGGATGCCGACATTCTTATCGCGGGCACGCGGGTACTCGCTGGAGTCCGCAAACTTTATGTTTGGAATCATCATTGTGGTGGATGGCATTCTGGCGTCGCTGGCGGGAGGATGGCTGGGGGATTATCTGCTTCCGCGTATGAAGGGATCGTATTACTTCGTTTCCGCGGCGAGCATGGCTCTGGGTGTTCCGTTCATGATCGTGGCGCTGTTCGTGCGGGGTCCGGCGATGCTGCCGGCGATCGCGGTGGCGGCCTTCTTCTTGCTGCTCAATACTTCGCCGCTGAACGCGGCAGTGATCAATTCCGTGGGCGCGCACATTCGGGCGACTGCACTCGCGGTGAACATTTTCATTTTCCACTTGCTGGGGGACGTTCCCTCACCCACGCTGATGGGCTACGTGGCCGATAAACGCACGCTGCAGGCTGCATTTATTCTGCCGGTCGTCGCCATGGTCGCTTCCTCTGCCATACTGTTCTATGGCATGAGATTTGCGCCGGCGGTGCAACTGGGTGGCGCGCCAGCGAGGAATGCCTAGGCAGAATGCATTACCTTTATTGGATTGCCGGCACCATCCTGGCGCTGGCGTGGTTCTCGCGCATCGTGGATGCCGCGTTTGGAATGCCCAGCGTCGCAGACGTCTCCAGGCCTGAGTGGGATTGCAATCCGGTTCGGCCTTCCGGTGATCCGCGAGTTTCCATCATCGTTCCAGCGCGGAATGAAGAAGGCGATATTGAACAATCGCTGACCCGGCTCCTGCAACTCGGCTACGACAACTATGAAGTGATCGGGGTCAATGATCGGTCGACCGATCGAACCGGGGAGATTATGGAACGGCTCGCGGGCCTCGCCATCGCGCGCGGGCGCTTGCGCGTGATTCATCACCAGGAGCTGCCCGCGGGGTGGTTGGGGAAGACGCATGCCATGTGGACCGCAACCAACCAGGCTACGGGCGAGTGGCTGCTGTTTACCGACGCCGACGTTTTGTTCAAGGCGGATTCGCTGCGGCGGGCGCTGGCCTACGCCGAAGCCGAGAAGGCGGACCACGTAGTGCTGTTTCCGCGGATGATCATGCGGACTCCCGGCGAGTACATGATGATCGCGTTCTTTCAGACCATGTTTGTGTTTGGACACCGGCCCTGGAAGGTGGCCGATCCGAAGTCGCAGGATCACATGGGCGTAGGGGCTTTCAACCTGATCCGTCGAAGTGCGTATGAGTCCATCGGCACTTACGAAGCATTGCGGATGGAGGTACTCGACGATATGAAACTCGGCAAGGTGGTGAAGAACGCCGGTTTCGCGCAGCGCAATGTTTTTGGCGGCGATTTGATTTCGATTCGCTGGGCGAATGGAGCGCTGGGAGTAGTCAACAATCTGACGAAAAATTTCTTTGCGGTACTGTCCTTTCAATGGCCGCGTACCTTGATCTCGGCCTTCGGGCTCGCTTTCCTGAATCTGATGCCGTTTCTGGGCGTGTGGCTGGCCCACGGTTGGGAGCGATTGCCGTATGCCGTAGCACTCGGGTCAATGTTTCTGATTTATTTAGGCATGTCCCTGCGCTCAGGCGTTCCGGCTTATTATTTTCTGCTCCACCCAGTGAGCACGGCGCTCTTTGTCTATACATTGATGCGCTCGATGTTTCATACCCTGTGGAATGATGGGATCGTGTGGCGGGGAACGAAGTATCCGCTGGAGGAGTTGCGCAAGGGGATGGTATGAGGCCGAGCTAGCATCGACCCCTAAGAGACAACTTTAAACACTGGGGACAACCCGGAGTTCAACAGGGAAGAACGTTGCCTCAGGTCACTGTGGTGGCTCGCCTTCTACGTCCGCTTCATTGCCGTAGGTGGCGCTGGTGTTGGGCGTGCCCTTCACTTTGGCCGGCTTCTTGGTGGGACGCATGCGGCCGGCGCTGTAGTGGCCTTGCTTCTCCACGTCGTAGTTCTTGGGCATCGGAGGAATCAAGGTTGAGCCGCCGGTGAGTTGGCTGACGCGGTTCAAGATGATTTCGGCCCGGCCGTCGTAGAGCTTGACGGGGCCGTGGATTTCGATAACGCGACCTTCGAGGCGGCGCACGTCACCCACATCTTTCAGGTCGGAAGCAAAAACGACCACCGAGAACGGGCAAGCCGCCCGATCTTCGCAGAAGCCGATGAAGTGCACTCCTTTGGGACCGACTTTGACGTGCAGAACCTTTCCCGTGATGCATTTGGTTTCGCCGACATGCTGGCTAGCCTCACCGATGGGAAGGCAGTCGGAGGCGGCTGCGAGCACCGTGGAGAGCAGAAGCACCATGGGCAGAATCAATCGCAGTACGGGACTAGAGGCAGGTGGGTTTTTTCCGTTCGGCCAGCCGTGAACCTGCCCTGAGCCTGCCGAAGGGCTCGCCGTCCCCAAATGAGCACCACCGGGCGGCATATCAACGGCATGCATGGATACTCCCCTAAACGATTCTATGGGCTAGGGAATCCGCGGCGGGAGTCTAAAGAAGAAAAAGGTGTGACTTTTCCCGGAATGAATCACTGCGATAAGACAAAGAACGTTGAGGGACCGGACGGGCCAGTCCCCTGGTTCTTTCTCGCCATCGGACGAAACGGCGATAGTCTATTTGAAAGCCTTGACGGCGGCGGTTTCGTCGTCCTTCACGTCGAAGACGGTGTAAAGCTTGGTGATCTGGAGCAGGTCGTGCACCTTCTTGGTGAGGTGGAGCAGTTTGAGTTCGCCCCCCTGGTTTTTGGTGGTGGTGTAGGCACTAACCAGCTCGCCGATGCCAGAGCTGTCGATGTAGTTGACGTCAGCCAGGTTCAAGACGATCTTCTTGTTGCCCTTGGAAAGCAATTCGCGTACGGTGTCGCGCAAGGTGACGCTGCCCTCGCCCAGAGTGATCCGCCCGCTGCAGTCCATAATGGTGACTCCATCCACCTGCCGAGTGCTAAGTTTCATGCTCACTGAGAAGCCTCCTTGTTGCCCACGGATGAGCCGTGGACGTGCTTAATCAATTTCACTTCAGTACCGGTTTGGGTCGGGCGGATTTCCACCACGTCCATAAAAGAACGCATGAGGAAAATACCACGACCGGAAGTCTTGAGCAGATTTTCCGGGGCCAGAGGGTTGGGAATTCCGCTCAAGTCGATGCCCTTGCCCTGATCGCGAATGGTGATGACAAAATCCTCACCGGTTCGCTCGAAGGCGAGAATCACCTTTTTATCGGGGGCATATTTGTTTCCGTGCAGCACGGCGTTTACCGCGGCTTCGCGCACCGCCATGGAAATCTGCATGACTTCTTCTTCTCCAAAGCCCAACTCGGTGGCAATGCGGGTAGCGCTTTCTTCCGCATGGTCCACCGTTTCCAACGTGGAATCGAGCGTATAGGAGACCAGTTGCTCCATGGTTATCGATTACGGCTCAGGCCCGCACCTGTCGTTTTGAATTGCCCATAGAAGGCTCGCCGTCCGCCGTTTGCAGCGAATGCGGTAGTTTGCCTGTGCAAACAGAAATTGTCAACGAGAGCGTGAAACTGCCGGACAGGGAACATGAGAATGCGCCCGGATGACGAGCTAATGCGGAACGGGCGCTTATAATTGTACGCCGTGACTCCAGTGCTGAGCGCGAGAATCCGGCAATTGCTAAAGCGCTTAGCGGGTGCAGCGATATTGTCGGCGGCGGCTGTCGCGCTTTTCGCTTATGCAGTGGATTACGGTGTGTTTCGCTACCGAGTCGCCGCGAATAAAGGTTTCGGGCAAGTCACCGTCACCAGCTATGATGCCGTCCAACAGAAAAGCGGCAAGACGGTATTCCTCTTCAACCCTCCGCAACAACAAACCTGTGTGAACTCCCTCTTCCCGCGGGCGGGATATCTACCGTGCTGGTATCTACAGCGTCATGCCGAGCAACGTACAGATATCTAACTAATTGGTTAAATTTGGCCGCACTGGTGCATTTCAACCATCATTAAATCTAGCGCGCTCAATGGCATGCGAGGGCATCGTGAGGCCCTTGCCCATCATCTAATGCAGTAAAGACCCAGGAAGAATCGGTCGGAAGGTGATTACTTTATGAGGCTGTCACAGGGATTCGCAAGCTTATTCCTGGCAGCGCTTCTATCTGCGCCCGCATGGGCTACCAATAATGCGAGCTCAAATTCAGCAGTGCCGGGAACTCTAAATTATGTTGAGGGACAGGCCTATGTTTCCGGCCAGCCCCTTGACCACAATTCAATTGGTAAAACTACGGTTGAAGTTGGCCAGTCGCTTGATACGGGTACGGGGAAGGCAGAAATTCTGCTGACCCCCGGAGTCTTTCTACGTGAAGGTGACAACAGCTCGGTGAAGGTGGTTTCGGCGGGTCTGACGGACACGGAGTTAGACCTGACCAGGGGCCATGCCATGGTAGAAGTGGACGATATCTACCCGGATAACGATCTTCGTATTGTGGAGGGCAATGTCGCGGCTAGAATCCTGAAGCCCGGGCTCTACGACTTCGACCTGCAACAGAAACAGATCCGCGTCTTCGATGGCAAGGCCACGGTGCAAGACGGTGACAAGCAGATCAAGCTAAAAGGCGGCCGCGAATTGAGCCTGGCGGCAAATGCACCTGAGAAAGCGGAGAAGTTCGATAAGAAAGCATTGAACGGCGACGACCTCTATCGCTGGAGCAGCCTGCGTTCCGACTACCTGGCCGAAGCCAACGTGGATGAGGCGCGAACCATCATCGCAGATGGATGGGGCGACGGCTTCTGGGGCCCGGGATGGGCCTGGGACGGTTGGGGCTGGGGTGGCTGGGGCGGATGGGGTTGGGACCCATGGTTCTCGGCTTATACGTTCATGCCTTGGGGCGGAATCTGCTATAGCCCCTTCGGCTGGGGATTTTATTCTCCGGGATTGGTTTACCGAGCCCCATTCTATGGCGGACATTTCTACCACACTTTTAACGCGGCGAATGTTCGGGCATGGGGACCGGGTCCGCATTACGCGACCAGCAGGTCTTATTCCCATGGCGTTTACACGGGAGCAGGAGCGGCGCGTGGCGCCTTCCACTCTGGGCCAATGATGGCTTCGGGAGGAATGCATGGCGGATTCCATGGTGGCAGCTTTCACGGAGGAGGCGGCTTTCATGGTGGGGGCGGCGGATTCCACGGTGGTGGAGGCGGGGGCCATGGAGGGCGCTAATCGAAATAGGAAATAGTAAGGTGGGAGTAAAGCGGGGCGCGAAAGCGCCCCATCTTTTTTGGTAACCAAAACTGTGGTTGGATCATCGTATTTGTTAGGGTGAGCCGATGTCGCGTGGGCGACATTCTCGGAGCAGCGGAGACAGAGGGATATGGCTTCGAGCCATGCTGGCCTCCGTCGTAGTCGCCGCCATTTTTGCTGCGCGGGGTGCTCCTGCGCAGTTCCGCGCCGCAGACACGGGTCATTCGATCAGCGCGGATTCCCACCACGACCAAAGGCCTCGCTTCGATAACAGCAGTTCGGGTTGGAGCACACCGGTTGAGTCATTTCTAGTATTTCCTCCCAGCGCGGGCCCGGCTCAACTGATACCGGCGCCAGCGCTATTCTCCACGCTTCAGACCGAAGGCTTTCACTTCAATCGTCCGCCTCCACTTACCTAACCCGTCTCCATGCTAGCGCAGCGTTCCGGGCCTGAGTCCGGCGCGACTCCGCACAAAAAAACGCCACGGCGATGTGGACACCAGTATTTGGAGAACGGAATGAGCGGAATGACAATTCTCTGTGTAGAGGATCAGTCCGAGTACATGATGGTGCTGAGCTGCATGCTGGAGGGGATTGGTTATGAGGTAGTGCCCGCCAGCACCGGAGAGCAGGCCATTGATCTGCTAGCCAATCAAGCGATTGACGGAGTGCTGTTGGAATACAATCTGCCGAACACTGCAAGCTCCGAACTACGGGCGCAACTCAAGTCGATTCGTCCGGACGTGCCGATTCTTTTGTTTGACGGAATCGGCAGCCAGACGCCGGTGATGTTGCGCTTCTTTGACGCTTATCTGCGGAATGCGGAACGAGTTGGAAATGAGCTGGGAGATTTGGAGGCGTGAAGACTGGGGGGCTGAGTCAAGGTAGAGGCGAAGAGCGATGATCCAGATCTGAGAGGTAACACCTATGAAACACGTTTTAGGGATCGTTGTAATCATGTTCGCAACGCAATTGCTGGCGCAAAGCCCAATTCCAGACGGCACAATTCTTCCTGTTCGCTTGGATTCTTCCTTGAATGCAGGAAAGGTGAAAACCGGGCAGGTGATTGCGGCGCGGGTTGCTCAGGATATTCCATTGCCTTCCGGATCGAAGATTCCTGCCGGGGCAAAACTGATCGGTCACGTGACACATGTCAGCCGCGGTAACGGTGCACAAGTCTCTGCTCGCTTTGACACGCTGGTCATTTCCGGCCGCCGAATCCCGATCACGACCGACTTGAGGGCGTTGGCGTCGATGATGGAAGTAGAGGGCGCACAAATTCCCGAGTCTGGTCCGGATCGAGGGACGCCAGAAAATGCATGGACTACCGACCAAATCGGAGGCGAGGTTGTCTACCGCGGCGGAGGGCCGGTGGCGAAGGGCTTGCAGGTGGTCGGCAAGCCAACTCCCAATGGCGTGCTGGTGCGAGTTTCCGGCAAACCCGGGACGAAGTGCCGGGGCGAGTTCGAGGGCAATGATCAACTGCAGGCGCTCTGGCTATTTTCTTCCGACGCTTGCGGTGCTTACGGCTTTGCAGACTTGGCGATCGCGCATGCAGGACGAACCAACCCCGTTGGAGAGTTCACGCTGGCGGCGGACCATGGCAACGTGAACGTGAGGGCTGGCAGCGGGATGCTGCTGCGGGTAGATAGTCAGACCCTGACTAGCAGTGTGAGCGGGCCATCCTAAGCACATCGGAGGTGAGCCTCGTTGAGGCACGGGCGGCCCGGATTTCCGAGGCCGCCCGTTTCCAGGGCGAGATCCATCAGAATTAGGACGCACAGTGGAAGGCTGACTCCGGTAAAAGGAGGTAATGTCGATGAAAGCGACGTTTCACGCAGAACGACATTCCGTTTGGTTTGGGATTGCCAGGCTGCTGTTTTTGCTCTTGTTGGCGGCAATTTTTTTTCTGATCGGCGAAAGCATGGCGCGTCATCGCTTCCATCAGGGCGGCCGGGAGCACTGGAACGGCTCGGTGGGACAATAGCTCGCTTTTATCTCTTAACCTCGAAGCGGGTTGGACGCGCTACTCTTTCTTGCGCCGGGATTCGGATACAATGGCGGTCTCCTGGAAGGCCAAACCGAAACAAGAAGGATGCGAATGTTCAAACCTCGTGCCAATTTGTTACTCAGTCCTTTCGTTATCGTCTTACTCGGGGTTTTATTTCTCGCCACCCTATCAGTGCCTCGTGCTTGGGCTGGGTCGGACAAAGCGCCCGGCACGCAAGGTTCTAACGGGCGGCTGGAGAAAAGCTACCGCTTCCAGCAGGGTGGTTGGACTTACGTTCATCTGGAGGGCTCGCCGTCGGACATTGGCTACCAGCACGGGTATCTGCTGGCGCCTGAGATTGCTGACGCGTTCGAAGCCATAAAGCTGTTCGATACTCACGAGACGCAGCGCGCTTGGGGGTTCTTCCGCAAGACAGCGCGCGAGATGCTCTGGCCGCACATCGACACCGAATATCAGCAGGAACTGCAGGGCATCGCCGATGGCGTGAAGGCGCACGGAGTCGATCTTGATGTGTACGATATTGTCGCGCTGAATGCGTTCGAAGAAGTGCCCGACTACTACGTACCGTGGCTGAACAAGCGAGAGAAGCAGGCCCGTGCCCCCAAGCTGAAGGCTCCCGGAAATTGCAGCGCGTTTATTGCGACGGGCGCTTACACCAAAGATCATCAAATCGTGATCGCACACAATAACTGGACCAGTTACTTGGCGGGAGAGCGCTGGGTGGTCATCTTCGACATTTTGCCGCAACATGGGCAGCGCATTCTGATGGACGGCTTTCCCGGAGTGATCACCAGCGATGACGATTTCGGCGTGAACGCGGCCGGCATCATGATTACGGAAACGACCATGACCCAATTCGAAGGCTGGGATCCGAAGGGCAAGCCGGAATTCATGCGCTCACGGAAGGCGCTGCAGTATGCCGAGAGCATCGATGACTATGTTCGCATTATCAAGGAAGGCAACAATGGCGGATACGCCAATGACTGGCTGATCGGCGACCGGAAGACGGGCGAGATCGCGTATCTCGAACTGGGTTTGAAAAATACGCCGATGTGGCGAACCAAGGATGGATATTATGTCAGCTCGAACTTTCCCCGCGATCCCAAGCTGATTCGCGAGGAGACCAGCGGATTCGATCCGAACGATGCATCCTCGTCGATGAATGCGCGTCATGCGCGAGCGGATGAACTGGTGCAGACGCCAAGGGAACGATCGACGTGGAGATGGCGGAGGATTTCCTGGCGGATCACTTCGATAGCTTCGAGAAGAAGAATCAGCCGAACGAGCGCGCTCTATGTGGGCATGTGGACGCTTCGTCACGCGGCGTGAAGGAATGGGGCTGGGATGCGTACAATCCAGGAGGAGCGGTGCAGGGAAAAGCGACGGACAGCAAGATGGCGGCAACGATGAGCATCGTGGCGCGGGGGGGCATCCCTGCGGAGCAGATTTTGTAGCGGCTGACTTCCTGGAGAAGCATCCGGAATACGCTTGGCAAAAGCCGCTGCTGCGCGATATGAAGGCGGGGCCATGGACGAAATTTCAAGCGGGGCAGAAACAATGAAAGAGACGGTACGGCAATACATTCAACGGATCAGTGGCTACGCAGAAGGGAAGCAGCCTCTGGCGGTGCAGGCAGCGACAGCGAGGAAACTGGAACGGCTGATCAAAGGCAAATCGACCGCCAAGTTGCGCAAGCGGCCTGCGCCTGACAAATGGTCGGTCAGCGAGATCCTGGCCCACCTTGCCGACGCAGAAATGGTTGGCAGTTTTCGGATGCGTTTGATACTGGGCGCGCCGGGCACGCCGGTTGCTGCATTCGACCAGGACGCATGGGTGGTCAGCGGGCATTACGAGAAGCGTGATCCGCGGAAATCTCTCGAGCTGTTTCGCTCGCTGCGGGAAGCCAATCTCGCCTTGCTCAAGTCTTTGACGCCCGACCAGTGGAAGCATTATGGAATGCATGCCGAGCGCGGTCAGGAATCGATTGAGCGCATCGTCCACATGTTCGCTGGTCACGACATAAACCATTTGCAGCAGATTGAGCGCATCCTCGGAGCGAAGTGACCAGCGTGATTGCCGTCACCAGGAATGCTGCGTTGGATCACCGCAGTCAGGAATGGCTCCCTGTAGATGTGTTCGATGGACATGGCACAGGTCGGCGCCATAGCACGTGAGGTCTGCGAACTGCTTCAGCTCCAGGTGGAATCGGTCGCAGGGCGAAATTTAAAGGGTTTTACAAAGGAAGAACTGAAAGCCTACGAGCTGCGAAAGCGCCGAATTCTGGAGTTGCGTTCCAGCCTGGGTGGGTAAAATCGAGCAGTTAACGGATACTTGATCTTATTCTGTTCGTGCGTTGCGTTCAAGTCTCTTAGCTGGTCGCTCGAACGCCGCTGTTGCCTTTTCATGCTCGCTCAACAACTGGTTCAGCTGATCGATGAGTTCGGCGAGTTTCTTTGGATTTTTTTCCTGTTGTGCCCGTTCCCACAGCCACCGCCAACCCTCAGGCTCATCCAGCGGCATACAACTCCCTGTATAAGCGCTAACTATACGCTCTGTATCTTCTCCCGAGAGCCAGAATTTTCGCTCGGGCTTTGGATGCTATTGGAGATTAGCAAGCCGGAAGAGCGAAGCCGGCCTCGGTGCAAACAACGTGACGAGCAATCGAAGCAGCAGGGGCATAAATAAATCCGATCATCTGCTATTGAAAATGCGGGTTGAGCGAGCAGGGAAGAGTGCTACCGTCGGTGCTAGATGCAGGCACCACTTGAAAAACGACGGGGCTGACGAGGCGGTTCTGAGATGATGACCAAAGCTTGCACGAACACAAGATGTCCGGCTTACGCTCACTTTGTTTACACGGTGGCGATGCGCTGCGTACTTTGCCGATGGGATCTGAAGAGCGCGCAGCGGAGCAGCGACGCTTTAGCAGACAGCCTTAGTCGTACGAGGGATGGCGCACCGGTTGGGCCACGGAAGTCGGGAACCCACGCTTCCAGGTAGACATTCAAGAGCAGAATCGGGTAAAGGGCTTAACGCGTAAACAAGGGAGACGCCCTCCCCCGAAGCCGTCGCCCCTGCAACTGCCTCCCATCTGAGTCGCATTTAGCATTCCCAACGAACTCCTGTCTAAGTCAGCAGATACTTGACCCTATGAGCCTAGTCACACTCGAACTGAAATGGTGTCTAAGGCGAGGAGCGATTGAACCGACGACCTTCGTGCAACTTGTGGTACCCTGCCTCGAAAAAGAGGTGCGTACATGCACGCGTACAAGCGAGCGGCTCAGTTTATCTTTCTGTCCATCTTGATCTGTGGTGTCGCGGCTCTATCGGCGCAGCAGGCAGGACAGTCATCCACGCCGAAGGAAGGTGACTACGTCTCTCACGATTTTCATTTCGACTCGGGCGAAAGTCTGCCGGAGTTGCGATTGCACTATACGACGTTTGGAACCCCCGTCCGCGATGCGAGTGGGAAAGTTACGAATGCCGTCCTGCTCTTGCACGGAACCACTGGTTCCGGCGGCCAGTTTCTGATTCCCCAGTTTGCCGGCGTCCTATTTGGCCCAGGGCAGCTTCTGGATGTTGCCCGCTATTACGTCATTCTGCCGGATAACATCGGCCACGGAAAATCGAGCAAGCCGAGCGACGGCATGCACGCTCGTTTTCCGCAATATGACTATGACGACATGGTTCGATCGCAGCACGAGTTGCTGGAGAAGGGGCTGAGCGTGAACCACCTGCGCCTGATCCTGGGCACCTCGATGGGATGCATGCATTCCTGGATTTGGGGTGAAAGTTATCCCGATTTCATGGATGCCATGATGCCGTTGGCGTGTCAACCGGTGCCGATTGCGGGACGAAATCGAATGTGGCGCAAAATGGTGATGGACAGCGTTCGCGACGATCCCGCCTGGAAGAATGGGGAATATACCGAAGAGCCGCAAATGGCACTGAAAATTGGGGCAGAAATGTTCTATATGGCCGCAGGTTCAGCCGCGCAGATGCAGAAGAACTTTCCCACTCGTGAGGCGACGGATGCTGCGACGGCGGACTACGTGAAGCAGTTCACCGCGAGTCACGATGCCAACGATCTGCTTTACGCGCTGAATGCGTCGCGGAACTACGATCCGTCGCCGCAGCTCGAGAAGGTCATCGCTCCGGTGATGTTCGTCAATTCGGCCGACGATTTTATCAATCCGCCGGAACTGGGAATTGCGGAGCGCGAAATCAAAAGGGTGAAGAACGGCCGATTTGTGCTGCTTCCCATCTCCGACCAAACTCACGGTCACGGAACTCACAGCTGGGCTGCCGTCTGGCAGCGATATCTGAAGGAGTTACTGGAAAGCTCTCAGCATTGAAGCGAAGGTGGGTTTGCCGCGTATCCACACTCACTGACGTGGACTTGTCGCTATGTTAGAGTTCGCGTTCGCAACTGCACAAAGTCAGTGAGGAGGAACTATGTTGGGAGGCCTGCTTCTCGTTGTGTGCGTCATTCTGCAGTTTCATTATCACGATGCTATTCCATGGTATCTCTGGGTGCTTGCATTGATCGCCCAGTGTGTGGCCTTTGGCGAACCAGCGATGAAATCTGCTTCGAAGAAAATCTGAAGGCGCCCCCCCTTTCACCGCATCAATGTGGCTGAGCGCTGACCGATGCTGGATCCGGAAGGATCGGGCTCTTGTTTGCACCTTTCGGCATGCTGGCCGGATTTTCACTGCTGATCTGGTAATCCGAATAGTCGATATTGAGTAGGGCTCTGCCGCCCAGCCGAACGTCGGTGACCGAGAAGTTGTGGAGGGGCAGCCAAAACCCGTCGATCCTTGTCCACTGGTATTGAATCTCCACATGGCTGACCCAGAAGGAAGGATTGGTCGCCGGACTACCTTCCATGCGGGTGACCGCGAAATCCCGCGCATCTACCCAGATCTTGCCTCGGTAAACGTATTTGCTCTTGCTCCTGGGCTTTACATCAAGCACATAGAAATCCCCCGTCGGAGTCCGCTGGATGCTATCCAAGCGGAACTGATAATTTGCCGGGCTGATCTCCAGTTCTTTGCGGTTCTGCTCCTCCTGTGCGTCGTGTTCGCTCTGCAGCAGCTTTAGCAGAACCTGGTGGATCAGTAGCCTCGAACCATTCTCGGACAGGATTCTGAAGTTTTTCTCGTCCGGAGCGCGATACGTGGCCTCGACCTGCATCTCGGCGTGGCCACCGAAAAACCCGCGATAATCCAACCGGTATATCCGCTTGCATTGGTAGCCACGCAATCTACTGGTGCGAAGCGCATTCGCGGCTATTAGTTTTTGAACGATGGCATCGGTTGAAAGCGTTTGTACTGGCAAGTCTCCCGCAGCAGAGTTCGCCAGGGTAACTCCGAAGAGAAGCACACTGAGAGCTGTCATCGCAAATGTCCCGCGCCCGGAGCCTTCCCAGTGCTTTCGCATTCTCCACCGCAAATATTTTGATGCATTCTTGAGAAGCAAGACGCTATGGATCTCTGCAGGATGCGTACCATCTAGGATATATCGCTGAACCGAGCGAACCCTGGACGCCGGATGATTACTCCGGGATTGGATTAGGTAGGTGGAAACTTCAAAGAAACTGCCGCTGTAACTATTCTTCCGAAATAAGTACCGCCTATGACGATAAAAACTGGCGGAGAGGGTGGGATTTGAACCCACGATACCCGTTAAGGTATGTCCGCTTTCGAGGCGGATCGTTTCAACCGCTCACGCACCTCTCCGAGTTGGACAGCTTACAGATCCTTCGCGCCAACAACACGCTCAGGATTTCGGCAGCGGACTTCCCCTTCACTTCGATTAGGGTTACGCCCACCAGACGGCTCAACTAGCGGCGGCTTTTAAAAAACTCCTGCACGATTTCGGCACAGCGGCCGGCCAGCACGCCGCCACGGACCTCGATACGATGGTTCAGTTGGGGATGATTCAGCACCTGCATTACAGAATCAACCGCGCCCGCTTTCGGATCCGGTGCGCCGTAAATCAAGCGCCTGATCCTGGCGTGCACCATCGCACCCGCGCACATCGCGCAGGGTTCAATTGTAACAAACAGGTCGCAGTCGGCCAGACGATGGTTACCGAGGGTTGCACCGGCCTCGCGCAAAGCGACGATCTCAGCGTGGGCGGTGGGATCGAAGTCCGTGATGTTGCGATTCCATCCGCGGCCCACCACGCGGCTTTCGCATATCACGACGGCTCCCACCGGAACCTCTCCGGCTTCGAGAGCGCGCTGGGCCGCGCGGAGCGCCTCTTCCATCCACAGTTCGTCGTTGATTGCCGTCACGGAGAAGTTCCAGGAGGCAGAGTATCACCGAGGCAGGAAAAACAGGGAGGCGAGCCAGACGCGCGATTGTTGGTTCGCTAAGAACGCCCCCCCCCGCGCACCCAGCCAGATCCTACGCTCCGATCAATGTGTCGTCCGTCTTGCAATCAGATCAAACTCAGCACAGAGCGCACGACACTCGGCACCAAAGCGTGAACGATGGCCGGAAGTAGAATCATCACTACCGGATAAGCAACGGCAATGACCGGGATAGCCAGCAGCATCCGCGTTCTGGGAGTTAGATTGGCGAGAAAGGCTCGCATCGCAACCTCTTGCCGGCAGGTACGTAATTCAACCAGCGGAAGTTCCCTGGAACAGCCATCTGGTAAGCGGCGAGTGGCAAGTGTTATGCTTAGCGGGTTATGGGCATGCCGAGCCTGCTGCGCAAAGTCTTTCTGATCGACCTTCTGCAGGGATTGAAGGTTACGTTCCGCTATCAGGATCCCAAGGAAATCTGCACCGAGCAATATCCCATGGAGCGGCCGCAGGTGGCGGAACGGTACCGTGGCGCGCCGCGGCTGAATACCAACCCTGATACTGACGAAACCATGTGCATTGCCTGCGACCTCTGCGCGCTGGCTTGCCCCGAGCATCTGATCGTGGTTTCCAGTGCGCGCAACGAGCAAACCCGCCGCAAGGAACTGACCACGTTCACCTATGACCTAAGCCGCTGCATGTTCTGCGGCCTCTGCGAGGACGCCTGCCCGGTGGACGCGCTGGAACTGACCCAGGATTTCGAGCTGGCTGCCTACACCCGTGAAGGCGCGATCTGGGACCGCGAGATGCTGGAACGAGGTCCTGCGCCCACGCAGTACAGAAAATAAGTTTCCGGTTTCTATTGGGCGAAACCGAAACTGGATCGGCTCTCTGAAACACTTCCTCCTGCGCTCTTTCTTCGCTTCTACGCGATCACCTGCCAGCGCCTACGGCATCGTCTGGATATTCGTGGCCAGGCTTCTCGCACAGACTGAAGCCATGGATTCCTTAGGCCAGGCCATTTCGCCGACAACGGTAAGGAATCAGCAAAAATTCAATGCTGGAGGCTTTATGATGTCAGCGAAAAGACTAACTTTACTTTCCGTGCTGCTGTTCTGCGCGACGTGGGTTGTAGCGCAACATGCGCCAGCGGGTTCGGCAACTCCGGGGCAGGCGACACCATCAGCGCCGCCAACCGGAAATACAGGCCAGCCGCCCACCGCCGGTACGGGTCAACCGCCGACGGGCAGCACAACTCCGCCGCCGACAGGGTCAGGCAGCGAAAATCCTGGAGCGACTCCAGGCAATCCGAATGCGCCGGGCTCGCAACCGTCTACGACAAATCCCAATAATCCGAACGCCAACCCGAACAATCCGAATCCGAGCACGAATCCCAATGGGACGCAGACGACGCCTCGATCGCCTTCGAATCCGGGCGCGGCTCCGAATGGCGGATCGACGAACCCAGGAACCTCGAATCCGGGATCGAATCCGGGTACTTCGAACCCAGGATCAAACCCCGGGACTGCGAATCCAGGTTCGAGCCCCAGCGGAAGTTCGCCTTCGGGCCCGGGCCAGTAAGCAGTTAGGGTTTCGTAACGCGCGGGCCGGTTCACCGGCTCGCTTTTTTGTTGATAGAAATTCCGTGCCGCTCGATTCTCGCATTGGATTCGTGGCTCCGGCAGGGATCCTTCGGCTTCGCGAAGCAGTCGCTACGCTCAGGATGACAGCGTCTCAGAATCCGTTTAGCGGCTGCTGCTGGGTCATGCAGTGCATGGTGCCGAGTCCCCAGACGAGGTCGCCTGAATAGATGGGTACCACATCGCGCGTGGGGAATAGCGCGGCCAGCGTGTTCAACGCGACGCGATCGTTGGGATCGTTGAAGACCGGTACGAGCACGCAGCCGTTGGCGATGTAGAAGTTGGCGTAGCTGGCGGGTAGGCGCCGGTTCTCGAAGACCACCGGGCCGGGCATGGGAAGCTCGACGATATTCAGCGGCTTGCCAGCCTGATCGCTCGCCGCGCTGAGGCGGCGAAGGTTGTCGCGCAACGGCTTGTGGTTCACATCTCTCGAACTGTTCTCAACCATGGTGATCACGGTATCAGGAGCGACGAAGCGGGTGAGGTCGTCGACGTGGCCATGGGTGTCATCACCAAAAATGCCGCGTCCGAGCCAGATGGTGTGCGGCGCGCCAAGGTAGTCGGCGAAAACCTTCTCGTAGTTTTTACGGGTCATGCCTGGATTGCGTTGCTGGACTTTGCTGAGCAGGCATTCTTCCGTCGTGAGGATGGTGCCGCATCCGTTGACGTCGACGGAGCCGCCTTCGAGGACTACGCGCGCGGCGTTGTAGAGGGGACGGATTTCTTGTGCGGTCGCGACGTCTGCCATCAGGGCGCCGATTTTTTCATCGTGATGGTAGTTCGAGTACTTGGCCCAGGCGTTGAAGCGGAAGTTTGCGGCGAGCAGGCCACCCTCAGGGGCTGAAGCCCAAGTTCCTTTCGGCGGGTGGCCCACCCTAGCCGCGTTCTTTGCCGCTAGGGTGGGGAACTTAGCTGCAGTCGAGAAGATGCAGCCAGAGTCGCGTAGCCAAACCCGGTTGGTGGGCCAGCGGTGGAATCGGGTGTTGGACAGTGGCGCGGCCGCTTTGTCGAGCAGCTTCCGAACCTGGCGTTCGGCTGCACCATCGTTGACGATCAGTTCGACGCGCTCGTGTCGCGCGAGATTGCGGACGATCTCGGTGTAGACCCATGGAATCGGCTCGAATTTGCCGGGCCAATCGCCGTGATAGTGGGGCCACGCCAGCCAGGTGGCGGCGTGGGGCTCCCATTCGGCGGGCATGCGATAGCGGAGTGTTGCCGGGGAAGCACCTAAAGTATTACTTGAATGTTTGGGTCGAGGCATGGACGTAGTTTATTGCACGGATGGTAAATCGTGCATAGAGTCCTGAGAGCGACATTGATCCTGACGAACGGATCTGCTCAATGAGTTCTATAAAAAGGGATGTCAAGAAAAAAAGCTCCGCCTCGACCGGAGTGGAGATTCTTTCTCGAGATCCAGCCCACTTGTCGATTCACTTCTCTGGGGAGGTTTGGCCGATTGCCATGTTCATAAGTTCCTCCGCTGATGTAACGATGCCATCGAGTTCGAAAGAGCGGCAAGCGAGAACTGGTTGCTTCTGAGGCAACCATGGTTCTATCCGAGGCTCGTGGCCTATGGCTATTTCTGGTTATCCGAGGGGGCATAACGTGTAATGGGTGACTCGGTGCCGAAGCACACGGGGCCGATCTCATCGACTGATACTCCTCTCGAACCGAGCATCTCCAGAACCCGACCGCCCATCATCAGAGGGAACTCCCGAGATGGAAAGCCTGCTTCACCGGAGAGGCTCAAGCGGCACTTGCCGAGGCAACTGTTTGGGGTCGAAACTCACTCCTTTCTTCCATATCGTTAAGGTGATCGTAGCCATCTTGCGTGCCAGGGTCAGACGGGCCATCGTCGGCCGCATGCCCTTCTCCACCCGAGCCACATAGAAGTCGTGCAGCGGACCAGGACGTGTACTGGCAGAGATAGCAGCACTTTTGAACAGACTCTTCAGATCTTTATTGTGGTTGTCATTCAGACCGCGCACCGTAATGCGCTCGCGGTTGCGTTGCAGTTTGCCACGCACACAGCGGTACTCACCGCTGTCGTGAGTCTCGACCGCGAAACCGCTGTAGGCCCAGAGCTGCCGCTTGGTACGGAAACGATGCGGTGTCTGCAGCAATGCCACCAACAAAGCGGCGCGAATCGGACCGATGGAAGGAATTTGGCGAAGTAACTTCACCGCACGGTGCTTTTGGCTTTCCCCCAGGAGTTCGCGGCGTGCTTCCAGACGCAGGGGTTGCAGACTGTCGAGTTGCTGGTATAAATGCTCAGCTCGAACCCGAACTCCTGGTTCCACGAGCTTGGTCAGCCACTCGGCGCGATGACGGGGAGCATAGACGCTGCTGCCAGCGCAGGGAATGCCCCAGCTGCGGTACAGGGCCTTAATCCGATTCATCCCCCGGGTCACATCTTTGGTGATCGTCAGATAACTCCGCCCCAACTCTTTTAAGGCCCGTATTCCATGCTCTTCGTGGTACACCGCCTTGAGTTGGTTGGTGCGTAACAACTCCGCCAACTTTCGCGCGTCGATTCGGTCACTCTTGTTGCCCTCTTTCAACAGAGCCGCTTTGCGTGGATCGCAGACTACTAGCCGGCTGACATGGGGTTTCAGGAGATCGTGTAACCAGGCAGCCGAGGTTCCTTCCTCGAAGGTCAGAGACAGAGTCCCGTGCAGTCCTTGGATGAACTCGACGATCGTGGACGCCTTGGTCTCCAGCAGGCATTCCATGATCAGCTGGCCCGAGTTGTTCATGATGGCAACCGAGATCGTTGCCTGGTGAACGTCCATGCCAATATACTTTTCTTGATTCATGACGGCGCTCCTTTCGCTAGGGTTGGCGATTCGAACAATCACAACCTATCGCAAAAGTGGGCGCCTTTTTATATTGCGTGTAATCAGGATGTTTCAACAGTTATCTTCCAAACCCCCTACAATCTAGCGCATTACGCCTTCCCCAAAACTCATCGGTGTAAAACTGCACTGCGTACCAATGGCTCTCAAGTTGACGTACTTGAGCAACCTCGCATGGTATGCCGTTGAACTTGCCGGGGGCATGATCCGCCGCCGCCACCGAGAGCGAATCCGTCGGATCAAAGACAAGATACACGTTGGTGTCTCCTGCTCCAGGAAACCCCCAACCATCCCAATCAATATGTTTCAACTCTCCGCTTGTTGAGGCCGGTTGTGCCAGAACCTCGCTTTTGTAACGCTGCGGCCACATGAACCACTTCGTGGCGGTGCGAATTGAATTAAAATTCCAAGCGACTGCAGCTGTAATAACGAGAGAAGCAGCGATAAAAAACGTGCCTATCACCGCAACTAACCACAGCCTTTTGCTGTGCCGATTCTCGTCCGTTAATCGCAGCCTCACGGCACCACTTTACCCCGATCCTCGGACAAAGTTCCACGATTGTTGTCGCTATCAGGCGTGGGTGTTGAAAAAGTCCCTCAACAGAACGCCTTTTCATCTGGGAGTATGCCGTCGCCGGTTTTCTTGTCTCCGCTCGACTAAGTGGTGGCCGGCAGAACCGGTGTTGTCGGCTGACTGAGGAAACGCACCAGTCGCTTGATGTTCTGAGCTACCGCTGCCAGGAAGAACTGCTCGCGCACGAACCTAAGTCTGCGCAGACGCAAGCGCCGCATTCCGATCTGATTCTTCAGTTCCGCGAACAGGGCTTCCACCTTCTTTCTTTGCCGCTGTGCTTTGGCGAACTCGGGCGTGTTGACCAACTCCCGCGCACGTTGTCGGGCTGGTTCGTTCTGGTGGATGATCAGGCCACGGAAGGCAGCACTGGTGCATTGTGGTCGGAGCGAGCACGGGCCACACTTTTTGCGTGTCCCGATGTAGTTGTAAGCGCGGTTCCGATGAACCCAACCGCCATAGTTCAGGAACTGGCCCGCGGGGCAGATATAGCGATTGTTTTCCGCTTCGTAAGTGAAGCGCTCGGGGCCGAAGAATGGACTCCTCTTGCGGTGGATACTGTCACGGGTCCGCATGTAGGGAGTGATGCTCCGATCGGCGAGCCATTGCAAGAACTCGCCATTGCCATAAGTCGTATCGGCCGCCACCGATTCCGGTTCTCGTCCTTGCCATTGAGCGAAACGGGCGAGCATGTCTTGCGCGGCAACGGTTTCCTGGCTCATGCGCGCCGCCGTGGCCTGCACCCCCACGATCACACAGCTGTCGTTATCCACCAGGTAGTTGTCGTAGTAGCCCAGCCCGCGCCGGTGTGCCGCCTTTGGTGGCATAGGTCGAATCGGGATCGGTGGTGGATACCTGATCCTGCTCGTGCACCGGCTCCTCTACCGGATTCTGCTGCTCCACTTCCTGCAGATACTGGCGCACGGTGTGGTGCACTTGGGCAGCCTCCGCCAGCTGCTCTCGCGGAATGCGACTCTCCTTGGCCGCATTGGCTTCGACAAAACTGCCATCGACCGACAGCTCCTTCCCTCGCACCAGCCCGACTTCCACGCACTGCTTCACGATCCGTTCGAATAGCTGCTCAAACAGCTTCGATTCCTGAAACCGCCCGTGCCGGTTTTTGGAGAATGTAGAGTGATGGGGAATCTCCTGATCAAAGCCCAGGCCAGTGAACCAGCGCCACGCCAAGTGCATGCGTAGTTCCTCTACCAGCTTCCGCTCGCTGGTGATGCCGTACAGATAGCCGATCAGCAGAATGCGCAACAGAAGCTCGGGATCAATCGAGGGTCGCCCGCCCTCGCTGTAACTGTCTCTTAGTTGCTCTCGCACAAAATCGAAGCTGATGAGCTTGCCGATGAGCCGTAGCAGATGGTTTTCAGGAACCTGATCTTCCAGGCGGAAGTAGTAGAACAACGCTTCTGAGCGGTCGTGTTGCCCCATCATGATCAGCAGGCCTCCGAAGATAGAAATCCAGCGAAGCATGGGACGGATTCTTCCTTCTAACATGCTTTCGCTAAATCTCAGCCGCCAATCTCAGTGACTTTTTCAACACCCACAGGCGTTTACACGTTTCGACCGGGTTCAGTGAGCGATATGGCGATGTTCCGCCAACTGAGCACTCTCCAAGAACCGGCACGTGCGGTTTGAGGAGTCAAAGGTGTTCGAGCGTGTCAAGAGTGCCTCATCCGCGTTCAGGGCTATACTGCCAGCGAGAAATCCATGATCGCTCTACGCAGGTTGCAGATTGACGACCTCGACGCGGTTCACGCCTTGATCTCGAATATGGAGGTTGTCCGGTATATGCTGTTTGCGGTTTGCTCTCGGGAGGAGAGCGAGAAGTTTTTAACAGAGTCGATAAGGGAATCGCCATCAGCCCCATGGCGTTCCGTCGTGCGCGCGATAGTTAGTGGACCCGGCGGCGAGTTAGTCGGCCTAGGCGGCATAGCCAACCCCAGGGGCAACAGTGATGGTGAAATTTGGTATCTGATTGATCCCGAATTGTGGGGAAAGGGAATCGCCACAAAGGCCGTGAGAAGGCTGCTAGAGCTTGGATTCTCAGAGATGAGCCTGCACCGAATCTGGGCGACGTGTCTTCCGGAGAACCCAGCCTCCGCACGCGTGCTGGAAAGAGCGGGTATGCGTAAGGAAGGGTTTTTGGTCAAGAACCTCAAGATTCACGGAGAATGGAAAAGCAGCTTTCTTTACGCGATCCTAGCCGAAGAGTGGTCCGAGTCTGCGCGGTATCCGGAAGTCAACTGTTGAAATCAGATGGGATGAGAAGGCCGGTCTCCGACGGGATGCGGTACGCTCCCAAGTTATCGACGCGCTCGAAGCGCAAGAGATAAAGGAGACCGGCAATGAAGAAGGTTAGCACCACGGCAGCAAAGCAGAGCAGGGATTTTTCTCAGCAGAAGCTGACGATCGGGTTGGATCTGGGCGATCGGTCAAGCTGGTATAGCGTGTTGAACGAAGCGGGTGAGATTGTCCACGAGCAGAAACTCAGCACAACTCCGAAAGCCATGCGCGAAGTATTTGGCGCTATGCCGCGTAGCCGCGTCGCGCTGGAGACCGGGATGCATTCGCCGTGGGCGAGCCGGCTGCTGAGCGAGTGTGGGCACGAAGTGATCGTGGCGCACGCGCGCAGCGTGCGCTTGATCGGAGAGAGCCGCAAGAAAGATGACCGGCTGGATGCGCAGACTTTGGCGCGACTGGCCAGGATTGATCCGCAGTTGCTGTGTCCGGTGAAACATCGCAGCGTGAAAGCGCAGGCAGATTTGACGGTGATCCGGGCACGAGCCGGACTGGTGCGGGCACGCACGGCGCTGGTGAACACGGCCCGCGGACTGGCGAAGAGTTACGGGGAGCGGCTGCGCGGCTGCAATGTAGGCAATATGAATCCGGAAAAAGCGGAATGCTTGAGCCCGGAATTGCAAGCGGCGCTGGAGCCACTGTTGAACGCAATCGAGTCGTTGAGTGAGCGTATCGCCGAGTACAACCAGCGAATCGAGAACCTGGCGGAAGAGAGTTATCCGCAGGTGGCGCTGCTGAAGCAGGTGAAGGGCGTGGGCACGCTGATCGCGCTGACCTTCCTGCTGACGCTGGAAGATCCGCATCGCTTCCGCAAGAGCCGCGACGTGGGTTGTTATCTTGGGCTGCAGCCGGGACGAAGGAACTCCGGCCAGAGCCAGCCGCAGATGCACATCAGCAAAGAAGGCGACCCCTATCTGCGCACGCTGCTGGTGCAGGGAGCGCAGCACATCCTGGGGCCGTTCGGTGTGGATTGCGACCTGCGACGCTGGGGTTGGAAGCTGGCCGAGCGCGGCGGAAAGAGCGGCAAGAAACGCGCCATCGTAGCCACGGCCCGAAAGCTGGCGGTGTTGCTGCATCACCTGTGGGTGAGCGGGGAAGCGTACGAACCGTTGCACAACAGCCATCGACACACGCTGTCGGCGGCAGCTTAGAAAGATCTGCGTAGAAGAAAAAGATGAAGCCCAAAGCCGAGTTCCGGTGACTGCGTTCAACGCCTGGCCCACTTCCATCGACGGATGGACGAAAGGTCGATAATCAGGTGGCAGCACCGACTGAAACGAGAACACCCAACTTGCACCGAGCGAACAAAATCGCTCATCGAGAGTGCGGATGGAAGGGTGGCGACAGTGGCGACTCGGCGGGAGAAAAACATTGTCCAACGAAAAAACAATGAAACCCACTTGACTCCGACCGGCCTTCTCATGGAAGGCGTTAGCGCTCATTGACCCTCGCACCACCCTCTCCCCAGACTGCACCCAATCGGGATCAGTTCCCCAGACGGCCGTTGGACCTATTCAAAGCGGCTACTCGCGGGCCGCCGAAACGCGCCCATGAAATCGTCCAATTCCAGGAGAGAGAACGGCTTTTTCAGAACCGGCGATGCGGTGATAAACGCGAATTTTTGTTTAGGATTCTTCTGACGCAGGGCATCAATAAGTTTGGCGCCCCCGGCGCGTGAACTGCGGAGGAATTTCAGAGCGATGATAATAACGTCATGGGGTCCGTTGTCGCAGTAAATGCGGAACGCTTCATTGCAGTTTGGCGCCAAGCCAACCTCATAACCGAGCCTGTTAAGCATAACGCCAGTAGCTTTCAATACCGCATCTTCCGCTTCGACCACCAGAACCTTCATCGGTTCCTCCCTTGTTTCATCCTCGATTCGTAGGCAGAAAATGAGGATGACGAAGCCGCCGCTTGCGAGAACGAAGACAAATATCTTCATGATTGTGCCGCAGAAACCGCTGAGGTACGCCGTTACTGTTGTAACCAGGCGGTCACATTCAGTGACTCGATTTTACCGTCCGTCGAGCAGCCGATTGGAGATGGGGGCGTAGGCGTCAATTCTGCGATCGCGAAGAAACGGCCAGTTGCGGCGGATATCTTCGAGAGCTTTCAGGTCGACATCGCCCATCAGGATTTCTTCGCGGTCGTGCGAGGCTTCGGCGATGACGCGGCCGAAGGGATCGCAGAAGAACGATGCGCCCCAGAATTCGAGTCCGTGGCCGGGCGTGGATTTGCCCCGGATGTTGCCGGTTTCGAAGCCGACTCGGTTGACCACCCCGACATAGACTCCGTTGGCAATCGCGTGGGCGCGTTGAATGGTACGCCAGGCATCGTGCTGGGCTACGCCGAACTCGGCCTTCTCCGAGGGATGCCAGCCGATGGCGGTGGGATAGAAAAGCACCGTTGCGCCTTGCAGCGCGGTCAGGCGAGCGCCCTCGGGAAACCATTGATCCCAGCAGACGAGCGTGCCCAAGCGGCCGGCGGTGGTATCGAGAGCGCGGAAGCCGAGATCGCCGGGGGTGAAGTAAAACTTTTCATAGTAGAGCGGGTCGTCGGGGATGTGCATTTTGCGGTAAAGTCCGCGCAGAGAGCCGTCGGAGTCGAAGATGGCGGCGGTGTTGTGATAGATGCCGGGGGCGCGCTTCTCGAACAGGGACGCGATCAGCACGACGCCGTGCTTGTGGGCGGCCGCGGCGAGCTTATCGCTCGACGGGCCGGGAATCGGCTCGGCTAGATCGAAGAGCGCATGATCTTCGCGCTGGCAAAAATATTGCGTCTGAAAAAGCTCCGGCAGGCAGACGACTTGCGCGCCGCGTCCGGCTGCGTCGGCAACGCGCTCGAGAGCTTTGGCGAGGTTTTGTTCGGGCTCCGGTCCGCACGACATTTGAACCAGCGCTACGCGAAATTTATCAGGCGGCACGCGGTTTGCTCCTCTGCTCGACAATATAGCATTCAAGGACAGCTATCAGTTCTCAGCTCTCAGCTTGTTAATCTTGGGGCGAGGTTTTTAAAATCTTAAACACAGAGGACGTGGGGTCACACAGGGGACGTGCTGCGGCGGTTCCCATTGGGAATAGGGACTAGGATTCGCGGCGGCTTCTGCTGCAGTGGCCTGGTGAAAATGGGCCGCCGGACAGCCGTGGCGGCTGTCCTCACATGAGCATCTCGTGGCACCGCTTGATGTTGATCCTGTAAAGTAATTGTTCGGAAGATTTGCGGTCGAGATTGGAGGCATCATCTTGAAGAACGGGGATCACGGCAACTCGCATCAGCCGAAGCAAAATCATGCAGGGCACGCCGGGGATGGGGTGGAACGGCGCCTGCACAATCCCATTGAAGACCGGCTGATTCCGCTGGAGCCGCTCGATCTGGCGAAGGTGAAGTCGATCGACGACCTGGTTCGGGCGATGTCGAAGACGGCATTTACCGGGCGCCAGCTGGGCGAAGCCGCCGATGTGCTGGAGGCGATGGCTCGCGACGAAGAATGCTTTGTGGTGATGACGCTTTCAGGCGCGATGACCGTGGCCAAGCAGGGCTTGATCGTCACCGAGTTGATCGACCGCGGCATTGTCAATGCCGTGGTTTCAACTGGGGCGCTGATGGCGCACGGGCTGGTGGAGGCGACCGGGCGGGCACACTTTCGCGCCAATCCGGAGGTCAGCGATGAGGAACTTTACGAGCAGGGCTACAACCGCGTCTATGACACGCTCGAGCCAGAGCAGAACCTCGACGATGTGGAAGAAGTGATGTCAGCGGTGCTGGAGGGTTGGGATCACAACGAGGTGATGTGTTCCTACAAGCTGAACCACGCGATCGGGGCGTACCTGGCAAAGCATTCCGGCGATCAGCGGGGAATTTTGAAGTCGGCACATGAGATGGGCGTGCCGGTGTTTGTGCCGGCGTTCAGCGATTCGGAGATGGGGTTGGACACGGCTTTAAGCAATCGTCTGCGGGAGTCGACCGGCAGGCACAAGATTCGGTTCGATCCGTTTGAAGATCTGGAGCACTTTGCGGCGACTTTGTTGCGGCAGAAAAAGCTTGGGATCGTAACGATTGGTGGTGGCGTGCCCCGGAACTGGTCACAGCAGTTTGGTCCGTTCTGCGAATTACGGCACAGGCGGTTGGGGGAAAACGTTCCGCTGAAGCGGTACCACTACGGCCTGCGAATTTGTCCCGAGCCGGTTTATTGGGGAGGATTGTCGGGCAGTCCTTATAGCGAGGCAGTATCGTGGGGGAAGTTTGTGCCTCCAGCGGAAGGCGGAAGGTTTGGGGAAGTGTTTGTGGACGCGACGGTCGGATTGCCGCTGATCGTCGCTGCGGTGCTGGAACGACTGGATAAGAAGGGAAGCAAGACGAGCAAGGGCAAGAATGCCGTAGCGAAGAAATGACGGGATGTGCGCCCCGAGGCCGGGCTAGCGGGCGCCAGCCTCGGAGACGGAAGAATCGGGCGTTCCAAACTGCGCGGCATCCGAATTCTCAAGTTCCTCGGACGAGACAGCTTCCCCGCGCGTCTTGCGGTAGAGCGGAGCCAGAATGCTGTTTCCGAGTACCTGCGACTCGGCTTCCACCCAATCCTGCAAGGCATGGCCTTCGGCTTTACCGCGCTGATTATAAAGATGTTGCGCGTGCAGGCGGATCTTCCTCTCGATCAATTCGGTCATCATTGCTTGCTGCTTTTTTCTGCGAGTTTCGATATCCAAAACTACTCCTCTTGCCTGAATCAGGTATTTTTCTACAGTTCTATGATACGGGAAATGTGTTAACGGAAGATTACATTCGGGAGGGCTGAGGGGTTACTAAAGTAGTATTATAGCACGATCGCTCGAAGGACGAATTGGAACCTTTCCCCAGCGGCACAATAACCCATAAAAGCGGCTCACCTAGGTTCGGGAAGGGCAACGGCTGTTAGTCGAAAATCAGCACCGCTGACGCGATCACCGTCGTCCATAGCCCGCGCTTGTCGCCGACAGCCGACTGCGTAACATTCGCCGTTCGCACGATTTTGTTCGAAAGCCGGTAGATCTGCTTTTTTTCGTCCCAGGAGCGGTCAGGGTCGAACTCGACGTTCAGCGTGGTGGCGAGCATTTCGGCGGCGAGTTCCTCGGCATACTCTCCAGCAGCGTCTTCGGTTTCGCCGAAGGAGTGATGCTCACTCAGATACCCGTAGGTGTTTTTGTCGGCGGGAATGGCGACGCCAATCGACGATGCGAGGAGGCGGTGGGCCTCATGGGTGGAGTTTTCGGCCACGACGGCGAACACAACTTCACCCGGGTTGAGATACTTCACGCCTTCTTTTCGGGCCAGCATTTTGCAATTCGGAGGGAAGATGGAAGAGACCCGAACCAGGTTCTGAGCGGCGATTCCCGCGTCACGTAAGGCCAATTCGAAGGACGTTAACCGCTCGCGATGCTTCCCGACTCCCTTGGTGAAGAACATCCGCTTGGGAACCATGTCTTTGCCCAACTCTGTAGCCTCCGGCAATGAAAAATTATGAGAGTGAGAATGCACAATTTAACACAATGGTTTGTAAAGAAAGTGTGAATTTAACCCGAGAGAGAGAAAAAGCGGGAAGCCGCGTACGCGGTCCCGCTCTTGTGCCCGGACTATTGGGGGGAGGGCGCCGGGCAAAACGCGATTGAATGTATCACAAGCGGGAGCAAATCGCGCAAGAGAGTTTTTGTGTCCGGATTTTGGAACAGGAGGAAGCCGACCTCAGCGGCTGAAGCCGACAGCGTAGCGAGTGTCTTCTAGTGCCAGCTGCGTCACTTTGCAGCGACAGAGCTGACCTCGATGGTGTCTCCATCCAACGTGCCGGTGACGGTGGCCGTCTTTCCAGCCTGCTTGTCCAGAGTGGCCAGCGCGGCTTTGTCGCTGGTGTCGAGGCTATAGATTTTGTCGCCTACCACCAGGGCGAACTTGGAGCCGTGGGCCACGCAGGCGCGGGTGCAGTCTGCCGCCGTCTCGCCCTCCATGTGCTTTCTGCCGCACATCGCGTCCCCGATTTCCCCGGTGAAGGTATGCTGCTTACCACCGGCGAAGGCATGGAGATTAAGAAATGCTGCTGCTGAGAAAATGGTTGCTGCGAACCACCGCGAGCTTCGATTCATTCAGTGTTCTCCTGACATTTCCATCTAATTATTCCCTGACCGCGACGGGAACGTTGGAAATAACAAAGTTCTGCGGCATTACGAACTTGGTTCACTGGGGCGCCCTAGCCGTATATTGCAGATCCACATCGACCGTCTTATCCTTCGCCATCGCGGTCACGTGCGGGGAGACTTCCCAGTCGATGGTAGCGGGCAGAAGCTTCCTGGCGAGCGGCAGGAATTCGTTAAGGTAGGTGGCATCGTAGACTTCGCCCGGACGAATCTTCCACGCGGCCCGGAGTTTAGCGGTCAAACCATTGTCGATGCCACGAAACTCCAGCTCTCCCATGTGATAGACGGGACCTTCGGTAACCACAAGCTGATAAACCACGGTACCGGCGGCATCGTCAAATTGAGCGTCGGCCTTTACGCCAGCGGTGACATAACCGCGTGAACCATAGAGTTGCTGAACGGCCCGCAGATCGGCCGCCAGTTGTACCGTGTTGGCGGGCTCGCCAATTTTGGCGTGGATCAGCGACTGCAGATTGTCCGTCGGGATATTCGTGTTTCCTGACCAGTCCCACCCCGCGAGCTTGTACTGCGTTCCGGGAGTGATTGCGATCGTAATATCCAGAAGTGTGATGGCCTGCTTGTCATCGATCGCGTCCGGCACGGCATTCTTGACCAGCCTCGGCGGCTGCGGGGCGCACGATGCTTTCAGGTAGCCGCGCTCGCGATAGACGGGGAGCACCGCATGTTCGTCAAAGGCAGTCAACAGTGCGCGATAGTAGTCACGGCCGGAGAGCTTTTCCCCGGACGCCTGAAGCAGGGGCAACTCGCTGGCTCCGGCGCCGGTGAACCCGACCCGGTGGATTCGGATAATGACATCGGCGACGGCATACTCAAACGACGCGAGTTGACCATTGGGCCCGGGACTTCGCTGATATTCAACATGCCCGGGAATACCGCCTTCTACCAACAGCGCTTGGAGAATATCGGAGACCTGATCGGGCAAGCGTCCTGAGACTGGCAGTTCTCCATTGAAGAGAGGCACGCGTTCGTGGATCTTCTGAATCAGTTCCGGGTCAGAGAACCAGACGAAATCCAAAAAGTGGGCCGGGACAAACTTGTTGGCATCCTTGACCTGAAGGGTCAGCTTGGTACCCGCCGACGAGTACGAGTAGGTATAAGCGATGTCGTTAAAGGCGCCACTCTCACCCAGTTGACGCGCCGCTTTGCGGAATGCTTCCTCGTCCACAATTGTGCCGAACTGCAGTCCGGAAGCAGCGGCAACGTCAGCCTGGCTGAAACGCTTGCTTCCGGTGACTTTCACTTCGATGAGCTTGGAGTCGGTAGCGGGGATCGGGCGAGCTGAACCAGTCGAAGATTGAAATTGCCAAGCGTCGCCGCGGCTCTGGGCCGGCCAGAAAAATAACAGCGTGAGCAGTACGAGCGGGAAACGCTTGTGAGCGATCGAGAACAGAACCTTCATCTGCCGAGCCGAATGCATCACTGCATGTATGTTACGGCAGTTGTCGACGGTCAGCTAGAGGTGAGGCGCTCTACCGCTTTCGCTGATTTTCGATCGTCGAGGTCGGGGAAAAGAAAGTTCAGGGTTGGTTTACACGGTGCTACTGTATGCCGCGTGCTTGCTCGACTGTTTGACCACTCTCTCGACTAACTTGAATGTTGCCCTGGTCGACTCGGGCCGAAATGCTTCATGGTTCGTAGCGTCGGTCAGGCCCTCTTCTATAGCATCCAGCGCCTGGCAAGAGCGTCCCAATACCAGCAGAAGGTATTTTTGCGCGATCGGACGATCCGTCGGGTGAATGAGCTCCCACCATCGGCGGATTGACTCTTGAATCTCGACTTCCGACTTTTCTCCGACGACCAAGGTATCGATCAGCCGGTAAACCTTGCTTTTGATGGCCTGATAGGAAACAGATACTTCCTGTGGCATCGTGGCTCCAAGGGCTTCTAGTACATAAGGACTAGCAATCTGTCATCCAAACCGTAGATGGTTGAGACTGCACGCCTTGCGCTGTTGCGGGCGTAAATCAATTCTATGAATGGAATAAATCCGAATACCGAATATGGATTCTGGAAGCTTTTCGCCACCTTGATTCCCGGAGTGTGGAATTCGCGCGCCTGACTCTCGGTCGCAACCGAATCGGCAAGCGCGCTTCCCGCAACAGGTTACAATGTTCCGCTCCACTGAACCCCATTCTTGATCCCATGCAAGCTATGGAAGGCGAGACTCTTGGGCGTTGGTAGGTGCGGTCGGTTCATAAAAGAAAAGATTCGGAGGCGGGATGAAAACGTTGGCTGGGATTCTTGTATTTCCACTATTGATTTGTTCTCTAGGCTGGGCGCAGAGTTCGCCGTCCGCAAACTCTCCGCAAGATTACGGAAGCGGAGAGAGAATGTTCTTCCCGCGTGACATGTTCTGGGGTTGGGCGCAATTCGATTTGGCGCCTCCCCACAACGAAATCGATCCGAACATCTGCGCCGGCAATGCAGGGCAATATGGGGGAGTAAATGCGCCGTGCAGCATGTTCGCCCGTTACATGTTATCGGGCATGCTGGAGGTGCGCCCCTTTGGCCGGGGAGAACTGCGCCGCTTCATGGTATTTGGTGCTCCGTCGTTCCTTTTTGGCAAGACCATTCCCCAAACGCTGTACACCTGGTCGCCGGACGCCATTGGCATTGAGCACTCGTGGGGTGTAGGAATCTATATTGACAAGGGATTCGAGTTTCGCCTGACGCAGCACTTCCTCTTTGACCGATTGGGAGCGCGCGACACTTATTTGGGCATCGCAGATCTCGGTAATAATGGACCGTGGGGTCGATATATGACGGTTGGGGTTCGCAAATCCTTCGGGACGAGGCGATGGTGACGCGGGTCACACATGGCTGTGACGTGTAGATTAGTGGGAGTGCAGGTCTAAAGGGTATTCTGCATAAATTGGCGACTCTGTTGCGCGAAACTCTAATTGGGAGGCATGAATGGCAGGTTCTTATAACGGTGTGAATGTTCCGTCGGATGGAAAAAAGATTGGCTATGCGAACGGGAAGTATGATGTGCCGGACCATCCCATCATTCCGTTCATTGAAGGCGACGGAACCGGGCGCGATATATGGAAAGCCTCGCTGCGTGTGTTCGATGCCGCGGTCGAGAAAGCGTACAAGGGTAAACGAAGCGTGGCGTGGTATGAAGTGTTCGCCGGCGAAAAAGCCAAAGCGAAGTTTGACACCTGGCTGCCCGATGACACCGTGGACGCGATTCGTGACTTCCGCGTGGCCATAAAGGGTCCGCTGACCACGCCCGTCGGCGGTGGCATTCGTTCTCTCAACGTGGCGCTGCGGCAGATTCTTGATCTCTATGGCTGCGTGCGGCCGGTGAAATACTACAAAGGAGTCCCGTCGCCGGTGAAGCATCCCGAGCGCATGGATCTGGTTATCTTCCGCGAAAACACCGAGGACGTTTACATCGGTATCGAGTGGGAAGAGGGAACTGCCGAGTGTGTGAAGCTGATCGAGTTCCTCAACAAGGACATGTTGAAGGGCGGCAAGAAGCAGATTCGGCTGGACTCCGGCGTGGGCATCAAGCCGATTTCTATAACTGGAACCAAGCGCCTCGTGCGCATGGCGATTCGTCATGCGCTCGATACCGGACGCAAGAGTGTGACCCTGGTGCACAAGGGAAACATTCAAAAATTTACCGAGGGCAGCTTCCGCAAGTGGGGATACGAATTGGCCACCCAGGAATTTCGCGACCAGGTTGTCACCGAGCGCGAGAGCTGGATTCTCGACAACAAGGATAAGAATCCGAATCTGACGGTGGCTCAGAATGCCGAGCTGGTTGAGCCCGGAATGGAGTTTGCTCCTCCCGCGTTTCGGCAGGCAGTGGAGCAGGAAGTAAAAGAAACACTTGACCGCATTTATGCCACGCACGGCAAAGGCCAGTGGAAGAAGAAGATCATGGTCAACGATCGCATTGCCGATTCCATCTTCCAGCAAGTGGTCACGCGGGCGGATGAGTATTCCGTGCTGGCCACTCCGAACCTGAATGGCGACTACATTTCCGACGCATGCGCGGCGCAGGTCGGCGGACTCGGCATTGCGCCGGGCGCGAACATTGGCGATGGCTATGCCATCTTCGAGGCCACCCACGGCACGGCTCCGAAATATGCGGATAAAGATGTGATCAATCCCGGTTCGGTGATGCTCTCGGGAGTGATGATGTTCCGTTTCCTGGGATGGAACGAGGCTGCTGACCTGATCGAGCATGGGATGGAGAACACCATCCTGCAGAAGAAAGTTACTTATGACTTTGAGCGCCTGATGGAAGGCGCGACCAAGGTGAAGACCAGCCAGTTCGCGGATTGCATTATTGAGAATATGGGCGCGGCGGTGCTGGTGTAGAGCTATTTTTGCGATTTGGCGATCGGGCGATTGTCCCAGAGGGTGCAATTTCGCACGGCTGTCGCCTTCGATCACAAGTTCACCCGGTCAACAATTCTTTCTGAGAGGACTCATTCATGCGCAAAAAAGTGACGATCGTAGGTTCGGGAAATGTGGGTGCGACGGCGGCTCACTGGATTGCTTCGAAGGAACTGGCTGATGTGGTGCTGATCGACATCATTGAAGGCGTGCCGCAGGGCAAGGGGCTCGATCTGCTCGAAGCCATGCCGATTGAGAAGCGCGATTCCTATATCACTGGCACAAACGATTACAAAGACACGGCGAATTCCGACGTCGTAGTCATCACGGCCGGCATTCCCCGCAAGCCGGGGATGAGCCGCGACGATTTGCTCAACACCAATTACGGCATCATGAAGGCGGTGGTTGGCGAAGTGGTAAAGAATTCGCCGAACTGCATCCTGATTATTGTTTCGAATCCGCTGGACGCCATGGCGCAGGCGGCTTACAAGCTCAGCGGATTTCCGCGGGAACGGGTTGTGGGCATGGCGGGCGTGCTGGATTCGGCGCGCTTCCGCGCCTTCATCGCCGATGAACTGAAGGTCAGCGTGGAGAATGTAACGGCCTTTGTGCTCGGCGGCCATGGCGACACCATGGTTCCATTACCCCGATATTCGACGGTTGCCGGCATTCCGATTACGGAGTTGATCGAGAAATCGCGGCTGGAAGCTTTGGTGCAGCGTACGCGCGACGGCGGCGCGGAGATCGTGAAATATCTGAAGACAGGCTCGGCCTATTACGCGCCATCAGCCGCAGCGACCGAAATGGTTGAGGCGATCCTGAAAGACAAGAAAAAAATTCTTCCCTGCGCCGCATTTTTGCAGGGTGAGTATGGAATCAACGGCCTCTACGTCGGCGTACCGGTAAAGCTGGGCGCAAAGGGCATCGAGCAGATCATCGAGATCAAGCTCACTGCAGAAGAGAAGGCTGGGCTGGATAAGAGCGCGGCGGCAGTGAAGGAGTTGGTGGGCGTGATTGGGGTGTAACGCGCCCTCCTTTCACGGTCGTGTATTAGAGGGGAAAAGCCAGCTCATACGGCTGACATGGGGATTCTGCGCACGCCATCCTGGATTGCTCGAATTGGTTTCGATGTCGTGGGGGCCCCTCGGCTTGGTCCCTTTGGCGGGAGCCCACTCAAGTTCCAGAATGACGCGACCATCTCCTTGCAACTCTTTTTCTAACGAGCCTCCTCGCCATGAAATAAGTTCTTGACGCATGTCTCTTCCATCATTTGTTAACGTAAAGTGGAATGGGCGACCGTTGAAGCGCTCTAGTTCGCTGGCGGACGTTCCCAGCGTGATGCCACGTACTGCATGCCAGCGGCTCTTTTTTCCCAAAATATCGGCAGATTCAGGAGCGGTCTTCGTGTCTGGATCTTTCCACAAAATTTCAATTTGACGTTCCGGATCTTTCGGAAATAAGAACGTGGCTGACTGCATCTCTCCCTCGCCAACGTCCACATCCTGATCCACAACATTAGACGCCCCGTACGAGCGGACCAAATCTTGTCGCGTAGTGTGCACGTTGATCGATCCCTTCTCGCCGTTCGCAAGAACCAGCCAAGGATCGGGCGCGGCTTGGCCGAAGCTCGACAGAGTAGTCAGAAGAACGCATCCGGCCAACCACGGAACAAAGTGATTGCGGAGACACCGCACGAGTCGGTGGCTGTTCGTTCGTCGGAGCACCTTACACCTTCTCCACCGTCACCTTCTTCACCACCACATCCTTGGCCGGCCGATCCTGGCGGTTGCGCGGAACTTCGGAGATCTTCGTGACAATATCCTGACCTTCGACGACTTCTCCGAAGATTGTGTGCTTGCCGGTCAGCCAAGTGGTGGGCGCGACCGTGATAAAGAACTGCGAACCGTTGGTGTTGGGGCCAGCGTTGGCCATAGCCAAGAGTCCAGGCTTGTCGAGCTTGTGCGACGAGCCCTTGGTCTCGTCTTCGAACTGGTAGCCGGGGCCTCCCATGCCGGTCCCTTGCGGATCGCCACCCTGGATCATGAAATCGGGGATGACGCGATGGAAGATCGTTCCATCATAGAGGCGGTCTTTGGATTTCTTGCGCGTTGAGGGATGCGTCCACTCGCGCTTGCCTTCGGCAAGTTCTACAAAGTTGGCTACGGTTTTGGGTGCGTCCTTTTCGAAGAGACGGCAAACGATTGTGCCTTCGCTGGTTTCAAACGTGGCGTAGAGTCCGGGTTGGCGAGTCATGGAGTCCTTTCAGTTCTGAATCGTGAATTGCTATTAACAAATGCCTGGCTACGCTAGGCGAACAGCCCCCTTCGGCTTCGCTCAGGGTAAACTCGAGGGCTGTTCCTGCATAAATCCTATTAGTTCGAACTGGGTGGTGTTTTGGTTGTAGCGGCTGCGGGCTTCTTCGCCGCGGCTGGCGCCGCCTCACCGCGAACAATCTTGATATGAATGATCTTCACTGGACGGAAGGGACGATCGTTTTGCGGGTCCGTCGCCATGTGCGCGATTTCCTTGACGAGCGCAACGGTGGCGGCGTCACACTGGCCGAAGATGGTGTAGTTCCCGTTGAGGTGCGGCGTAGCCACCTCGGTGATAAAAAACTGTGAGCCGTTAGTGTCCGGACCGGAGTTGGCGTAAGCAAGACGACCGGGTTTGTCGAACAAAAGATCAGAGGATACCTCGTTCTTGAATTTATATCCGGGATCGCCCGTCCCGTCGCCCCTAGGATCACCTCCCTGAATCATGAATCCGGCGATCACGCGATGAAAAATGGTGCCGTCGTAGAGCGGCACTCCATGCTTGGCGGCGCCGCTCACGGGATTCTTCCAATCCCTGGTACCGGTGGCGAGGCCGATGAAATTCTGCACTCCAATGGGCGCTTTGTCGGGAAACAGCGTGCAGGTCATGTTTCCGACACGTGGTTTCAATGATTGCCGTGGGCTGACCGGTTGCTGCATGGTGGACAGGCGGCTTGGCGGCAGTGCCGGATTTTGCCGGTGCCTCCTGAGAACTTGATTGAGCCCAACTGAGGGCCGTCGCTAAAAGCAAAGCCGGAATTATGAGGCTGCGCATGAGTACTCCTGCATAGACATGGCAAAATGGTTTGAGACAAGGTTGCATTGTACGACAGCTATGCCTCACGGTGCAGCCGTCAGTGTGCCTCGGCTTGCATTTCGTGGCTGACGCTTTCGACCTGCTGGAAGACGCGAAGCAAGTTCCCGCCGAGAATTTTTTTGATCTCGTCGGCGCTGTATCCGCGATTGAGCAGGGCCTGCGTGATCTTCGGCAAGTCAGCGGCAGAGTCCATGCCTCGAGGCGTGGCGCCGCTCACGCCATCGAAGTCAGAGCCGAGGCCAACATGATCCACTCCGGCGAGTTTGGCGATGTGATCGATGTGATCGATCAGCGATTGGAACGGCGGACGAGGAATTTTCGCCGTCCACTCACGCTCAAGGCGGTCGACTTCCAGGTAGTTGACAGGCTTCCCCTGTGCCTTGAGCGTATCAATATATTTCTGAATAGCTGCGGCCTGATCTTTCTCCTGACCTTGCATCGCCTTGCGGTAATCCTCGTCGACAAAGCCGGAGAAGAAGTTTACCTGGACCACCCCGCCGTTCTTGGCGACCGCGCGCAGCATGTCGTCCGTCATGTTGCGGGGCGCGTCTACCAGAGCGCGAGCTGAAGAATGCGACGCGATCACCGGAGCTTTCGTGATGGCGATCGTATCCCAGAAAGTTTTATCCGCAACGTGAGAAATGTCGACCATCATGCCCAGCCGGTTCATCTCCAGAACGACTTGCTTGCCAAATTCAGTGAGACCGTTGTGGTGCTGAATCTTAGGGTCAGCGATGTCGCCGGAGGAGTCGGCCCATTCGTTGGTGTTCGACCACGAGAGCGTCATGTAGCGGACGCCAAGGCGATAGTAATCCCGCAGCAGGTGCATGTCGTTCTCGATGGAGTGTCCGCCTTCAATGCCCATAAGGGCGGCCAGTTTGTGCTCATGGTGAGCGCGTTCGATGTCAGCAACGGAAAACGCCATCATCATGCGGTCAGGATGATGCGCTGCCTGCTCGTAAACCGAGTCGATCAGGTCGAACGTGTGTTGCGCGAAGTGGCCCTGATTGGTTTCGGGATCGACCCAGATAGAGAAGAATTCCGCGTCGAGTCCGCCGCGACGAGCTTTGTCAAGGCTGAGGTGGCCAACGTCATTGGGATCCGTTGAGCCGATATCGAAGCCTTCGTCGAGAAAGCGCTGCGGCGTGTCGGCATGAGTGTCGATGACGATGGCAGAATCCTGAATCGCGCGGGCGCGAGCGCTGACCACCGGGCCAGAGGCATCCGAGGTTTGAGCAAAACCCGAGGCAACAAGAAGCAAGATCGAGAGCAGGAGAACGCGGAATTGAATCATAGCTTTGGGCGCCTGGATGGAACCGAGTCAAGAGAGCATGATTGTATAGGCGCGAGGGCGAAGTAAGGAAGTGGCTCAGCGGAGAACCGCAAGGGCCTGCTGCACGCAGCTTTCCAGTGGTTCGCTGGTATCGATCACGGTCTTGGGCATGGTGATGGTTTCGAATCTTGATTTCACTTCCAGATAGAGCTGGAAATCGCGATTTCCGGCAGGATGTGCGCCCGTGGCAGATTGCTGTTCGAGGCGTCTTCTACAGATTTCCTCGGGGCAGACGCATTCCAGGATGCGCCAGTTTTGATGGAGGTCAGTGGCGGCGTTCACCACCTTGTCGATCTGATAGCGCCGCGAGAATGGGCGGCCATCGAGAAAGATAATGCGCTTGAGATCCCGTTGCAGCAGATAGCCGGCGGTTTCCAGCATGATCTGCAGGCAGAAGTCATCCTGCCGGGAGGAGTATTCGATTTCGTCCGCCGCAAAAAGCGCGTGGCGGATCTCATCCTTGCCGAGCACGCGTCCGCCGGTGCGGACGGCCAGTTCGCGGGAGAGGGTGGTTTTGCCGGTTCCGGGAAGGCCCGCCATCAGAACGATCATGTCGAAAAAATTATAGAGCGAATGGCAGGAGGATCGATTGCTGTGGAGTTAGTTCGCGCCACCCACAGCGTCGGCGGTAACGGCAGCCGGTTCGGGGCGTTCCATGGGAACGATGTCCTGGGTCTGGCGCCAATCCGCATAGCGGCCCGATACCATAATGTGGAAGACCCATTGCCGGCGCTCTTCCTCCGGCTCAACCAGGCCCAGCGCCTTCATGTAGAAAAGGTAGTGCTCCATCCAGTGAATTTGTTGCTGGGTCATGCCGCGGCGCTGCAGGTCGACGGTGAGACCGGCCAGGTGCGAGGATGCGGTATCGCCCTCTGCGGGAGCCGCGTTGCGATTGTGCCGGCGCAGTTTTTTCTGGACCTTGACTGTCCGCACCGCAGAGTTTACCTGAATCTGCTGGTGGAACCGATTGTAGTAGGCTTGCGCGACATCCTGCACAAAGTCGCGGGTCCACGGACGACAATAACGGCGCGAAGGATCAAGCCGAGGATCGAAGCGTAGAGACTCACCCGCGATGATCGGCTGCAGCGCTCCACTTGCCTTTAGCGCTTCCAGTTCATCGTCATCCTGAATACGGGGCAATTCCAGCCGGTCAACTTCGGCGTTCTGCAATAAGAGAGATTCGTGCGATGGACGGAACATTGGGTTCCACAGCGTCCAGTGCAGCCGCCGGTGCCGGGCGTGATGCACCGGCTTGTGCATCGTCGTGGCCGTCGCCGCAAATAGCGGGGCGCACAGGCAGGCCAGCAACGATAGACGAATCAAGTGACGCTGTAGTTTGGGTCGCAAGTGTTATCTCTTAGTCTTCCTTACAGCTTGCTCTGCAACCGTCCCGACATTCTAAGCCATGCTGTCAAGTCGACCAACCGTCGATTGTCGGTAACCGTTACTGAAGGTTACCCGGTGGTCGCCTGGCGCTGGTTACGCCCTGGTTACTCTCCAAAATCTCCGGACGGCTGCACTGGAAATGGAGCACGCCAAACGCCAATCCTGGCGCGGGATTGCGCCCAACTCATGTGCTCCGTTGGCAACCATTTAGCGCTGATTAGATACCGAAGGCGTGAGCTCCGTTGTGCGAAAGTGACAAAAATCAGCGCCGGAAAGCGTCATCTGCGTAGCATCGGCGACGAAACGGCAGTTTAAGGCGAGATCAGCACTTCGCTAAACTGAATGACCGGCTGGATGTCAGTGTAGTTCGGGATATCGCCTTGGATTTTCGACGCGTTGGGCAGAAAAGCTGCCATGAAGCTCTGCGCCGAATCAAACAGAAAGTGGCACATGGCGACGAACGCCGGGTCCGAGCCAGACTCAACCCCGCTTATTCCGCGATCGACGGAAACGCCCTGGTAACCGGGATGGGCGCTTAGAAACCCCACCGCCAAGGGCATATGCGTGTCGATGTAATAGCGCATATCGAATTTCGAGCCCCCGGCGTTCGGATACAAGATGCTGATCTTCGTCATCAATCCTCCAATAGTGCTTCGTTTGGAAATGATCAGCGCCGGAAAAGATCGCCAATGGCCTGCTTCATGACTGCGCCGCCTACTTCGGAGATGGACTTGGTCAGCGGGATGTCTTTGGGGCAAACCTCGACGCAGTTCTGTGCGTAGCCGCACTCCTGGATGCCGCCGTCGCCCATAAGGGCGGCCAGTCGCTCGCGCTCGAGCACTTTGCCTGTGGGATGAGTGTTGAACAGACGCACTTGCGCGATCGTCGCCGCGCCTACGAAGCCGGTATCTTCATTGAACTGCGGGCAGGCCTCCATGCAGCAGGTGCAGGAGATGCAGCGGGAAATCGGATAGGCAATCTCCTGCTCTTCGGGCATGATGCGCGGACCGGGGCCGAGATCGTAGGTGCCGTCGATAGGAACCCAAGCCTTGACGGCCTTTAGATTTTCGAAGATCACACTGCGGTCGGTAGCCAAATCGCGGACGATCGGGAACTTGGAGAACGGTTCGAGCTTGACCGGCTGTTCGAGATTGTCGATCAGAGCGGAGCAGGCCATGCGGGCGCGTCCGTTGATCAGCATGGCGCAGGAGCCGCAGACTTCCTCGAGACAATTCGAGTCGTAGGTGATGGGCGTGGTGGCTTTGCCATCGCGCGTCACAGGATTCGCGGCAATTTCCATCAGGCAGGAGATCACGTTCATCCCCTGATGGTAGGCAAGCTCGAACTCTTCCCAGTACGACTTGGAAGTCGGGTTGTTCTGGCGTTTGATCTTGATGATGACGGATTTATTAGCCATTACGGTTCTCAGTTGTTTCTCCTGCTTCATATCCTCGACGAGCGATGAGTCGCCTGATCGACATCTTGCTGACTCCCGCGCACGACCTTACGATTGAACGCGCGATCCAATTGATAAAAGGTGCTTACTCGCATGAGCTTGGGGCGATCATTGGCCGCAATCAAGAAATCTGGCAGCGCGGGTTTACCGATCATCGGATTCGGAACGGCGCCGATTTCATGCATCATCAAAATTACATTCATCGAAATCCACTGGAGCGGCACATCGTGACCGATCCCTGCGAATACCGCTATTGCCCTGCGTTTCCCGGATTCAAACTCAACCCGTAGCCCTCAGCGGCTAAAGCCGCGCACCGAAAGGCATGCTAACCGGCACGAGTAAAACTCGTGCCTATCCCGACCCGCCCAGCGGCAGATCCCTCGCTCCGCTCGGGATGACGGCTGCGGGCTCCCGCTTCGCTCACGCCCACAAAGCGCCGTCACTTCGCTGCGTCATACTTCCTCGGCCGCGGCGGTATCAACGAAACATCCACGGGCTCAAACTCGAATCTCGGTTCGTCGGCATCCGGGGCGAAATATGCTTTCGTGGTCTTCAGGAAATTCTTGTCGTCGCGGTCGGGAAAATCCGGCTTGTAGTGCGCACCGCGCGATTCGTCCCGCATGCGCGCGCCCTGGGCGATCACGCGCGCCAGTTGCAGCATGTTGTAAAGCTGGCGGGTGAAGACCACGCTGGTATTCGCCCACTGCGTGCGGTCGCTCAGGTTCACCCGGCGGAAGCGTTCCAGCAGTTCCACCAGCTTCGCATCCGTCTGCTGCAGATTCTTGTTGTAGCGGATGACGGTACAGTCCTTGGTCATCAGCTCGCCGAGCTCCTGCCACAGGCGGAACGGGTTTTCCGTCCCTGAGTTGTTCATGAGCAGGGAATTGCTCTCTTCCTGCTTTTTCTTCTCGGCGTCAAAAAACGCGTTGCCGTCGGAAAGCGCCTGCAGCCCGCGGGCATATTTCACGGCATTCGGCCCGGCAATACCGCCGCCGTAGATGCAGGATACGAGTGAGTTCGCGCCCAGGCGATTCGCGCCGTGATATTGATACTCGCACTCGCCCGCGGCGAAGACACCGGGGATATTGGTGGCCTGCTTGAAATCGATCCATAGCCCACCCATGGTGTAATGCATGCCGGGGAAAATCTTCATGGGCGTGTCACGCGGGTCGTCGCCGACGAACTTCTCGTAGATTTCTAGAATGCCTTCCAGCTTGCGGTCGAGAATCTTGCGATCGATGTGCGTCAGATCGAGATAGACCATCGGCTTGCCGTCGATGCCGAGGTTGTACTCGTACACAACTTTAAAAATTGCCCGCGTCGCCACATCGCGCGGCACCAGATTGCCGTACTTGGGATACCACTCTTCGAGGAAGTACCAGCGCTCGCTCTGCGGGATCGACTTCGGATCGCGCTTGTCGCCGGCAGTCTTCGGAACCCAGACGCGCCCGCCCTCGCCGCGGGCCGACTCCGACATCAGCCGCAACTTATCGTTTCCCGGAATGGAGGTGGGATGGACCTGAATGAACTCGCCGTTCGCGTAGTAGCAACCTTGCTGATAAAGCGCCGACTGCGCCGAGCCGGTGCAGACGACTGAATTCGTTGACTTGCCAAAGATCGCTCCGATACCGCCGGTGGCGATGATGATGGCGTCGGCCGGGAACGTTCGCACTTCCATGGTCCGCAAATCCATAGCGCAGATGCCGCGACAGACGCGGTTTCCGTCGAGCACGGCGGAAAGAAATTCCCAGTGCTCGTACTTCTTTACTTTGCCCTCGGATTCATAGCGGCGGACTTGCTCATCGAGGGCGTAGAGAAGTTGCTGGCCGGTGGTGGCTCCGGCAAACGCGGTGCGGTTGAATAGAGTCCCGCCGAAGCGGCGAAAATCCAGCAACCCTTCGGGGGTGCGGTTGAAGGGAACGCCCATGCGGTCGAGCAGATCGATGATGCCGGGGGCGGCTTCGCACATGTCTTTGACCGGCGGCTGGTTCGCCAAAAAATCTCCGCCATAAACTGTGTCGTCAAAGTGAATCCACGTGGAATCGCCCTCGCCCTTCAGATTCTTGGCCGCATTAATGCCGCCTTGCGCGCATACCGAGTGCGAACGCTTTACCGGAACGATGGAGAACAGATCGACACTCGCGCCCATCTCCGCGATTTTGATTACGGCAGAAAGTCCGGCGAGGCCGCCGCCGATGACAATGATTTTGGGAGCTGCTGCCATCTTCACTCCACCGGCTTTCTATAAGCTGCGGTTCGGTCGTTCGATTGAGCCGCGGGATTGGATTGCATCGCCGACGTGCCCGGTTCAGCGATCGGTTGCGGGAATCGTTCCCGGAAGGTATAGAGGCTGACCAACCCGACAAGGGTCATGAGTGCAAACAATGCGAGACAGATCGCCAAAAATCGTTGCCGCGCTTTTTCGCCCGACGTGATCCCCCACTTGGCGGCGAACAGCCAGATGCCGTAACAGAAATGCCAGCATGCGGCGATCAGGCCGACTACATAAAAGGCGAGTAGCGCGGGGTTCATCAATTCCGCCTGCACTTTTCCGAAAGAAGCATTGGGATAAGCGTGCAGATCGGTTCCGGTGAAACGCATCGTATATGTATGCCAGACGATGTAGAAGAAAGCGATGCCGCCGGTCCAGCGCTGCAGCGTGTACATCCAGTTTCCGGTCCAGGGGTACTCGATCGTGTTGCCGTCGCCGCGGTACCAGATGTAGAAGCCATACAGCGCATGGAATGCGATGGGCAGCCAGATCCCGAACAGCTCAAGAAAAAATACCAAGGGGAGACCGCCGAGAAAGGCTACTTGTTTGGCATAGGCATCCGGACCGCTGATCGCAGTGGAGTTGGAAATCAGAATGTGCTCGAAAAGAAATGCGCCCACTGGCACAATGCCCGAAAGCGAATGGAGGCGGCGCAAGAAAAACGACGTACCCTGTCCCGCTCGCAAAGGCGCGACCCCGTGCACTGCACCTTTCGTTATTCCGGGAGCAGTCGAACTGGCTGCTGAAGCCACGAATCGCTCCTTATGAATTCTTATTCGTTCTTCGTTATGGCTGCTAGTTGGTTCGATGACGACAAAAGAACCGTTTATTATCCGGCTGCGGCGGAAGTGAAGTCAAGGAATCAGTTGCGCGTCATCCAGCTTCAATCTCATCACACCAGTCCAGAAACTGCCGGAACGCCGCGCCGCGGTGACTGTACTTGGATTTCTCTTCCGCCGTCAGCTCGGCGAATGTTTTATCGATCCGCGGAAAATAAAACAACGGATCGTAGCCGAACCCGTTCGTGCCGCGCGGGCCATCCAGGATCATTCCTTCGGCGGCCCCGCGAAAGGTGGCCAGCGTCTTTCCGTCTAGAGCAGCGGCCAGCACGCATATAAATCGTCCAGTTCGCCGGTCAAGCGGAACATTTTTCAGTTCGCGCAAAACTCGTGCGTTATTGGCCTCGTCATCAGTGTTGGCCTCGGCCTCGTGCGGCTCTTTGTTGTGTAGATCAGGAGCGGCATAGCGGGCCGAGTGTACGCCCGGTGCGCCGTTCAGAGCATCAATTTCCAGCCCGGAGTCGTCGGCCACAACGATCTCCCCGGCAACATAACGGCTGTATGCTTCGGCCTTCTTGCGCGCGTTCTTCTCGAACGTGAGCCCGTCCTCAACGACAGTGGGTAGGGAAGCGAAGCCAGGGATCCCGGCGATCTCGACCCCGTGTCTGAGTGCAGCGCCGGCGAAGTCGCGCAGCTTGCCCGGATTAGAAGTCGCAACGAGTATTCTTCGCATCAGGAATTCGATTGCAAAATCATCAGTCGTCGGACCGCAGCAAACTTCCTCGCAGTAAGATGAGCGCCAGCAAAAGCGCGGCCAGCGAGAGCCAGCCTCCAGCTCTTCGATCCCAGGTGCGCGTGAAAATAATTTGCACCTGATTGCTTCCTGCTTCCACCGGAACCAGCATTTGGCCCGTACCGTCGCGCGTACCGGGTTGCACCGGACGTCCATTTACTTCCGCGCGCCACGCCGGGTAGTTAAATAGATGCAAGACAAGATGATCCGCAGCGGACATCTCGGCGGTGAATACCTTGCGCTGGACGCTCCAGTCAGTGACGCGGATTGCCGCGTGCGCAGGCCCGTCCACAGAGACGCGCCGCGCATCTTTGTCGACCGCGGAGGGGTCGGCCCCGGTGGGCGTGTATTCGTCGGTGCCTTCGTATCCCACACCCGTCTCCATATTGTCCTGCATCTCGCGCAGGTCGGCCTTGTTATCCCACCACGGCGGTTGGAAGTGTTGCCATACCCACACCAGTATGCACAACATTGCCGCATACAGCGCGACGCGCGCCCACCACTTGCGCACTCCGAACGCAGTAAACAGCGTGAATGGAACGCCGAGGCAAAGCATCCAGCGCCAGGGGAACTGCATGAAGCGTAACTTGGGCAGGATAGTCCACAGCGGATTCGAGACCGACAACATGAGCAGTATAGAAGCTGTCGCCCACACTGCCAACGAATACCAAAGCTCTGAATTGCGAGCCCTGGCACGCCAGCGCCGCGCGAACCAGGCGGCCACAATCGTTACGAGTATTTCAATGACCGCGACCCAGGATATTACGCGGTTGAAAGCATCATGGTCCACGTCTGTCGTGTGGACAAACAGAAAATTGTCCAGAGGCCGCGCCCCGGGAGAAATGGCCTGTGCAATGTTGACCCACTTCTGTTCATAGATTGCCGGAAGTAAATAAAATGCGGCCAGCGCCGCACCCAGAACAATCGCAGCCAATCCTGCGAGAACCACTCTTGGCGACCGCCGCTGCCAGGCGATCACCACAAGCAGCAAGGCGACAGAATAATGAACCATCACCGCCGCGGGGGCATTGATCAGCCACGAGGCGGCCAGAAGGAAGGCCAAAAAAATAGGCACGCGGCGGTTCTTTTCGTCCATCCGCAGCAAGAGCAAAAGCAGCAGCGGCAGCAATGAACTGGCCAGCAATTCCGCGAACGCACTGCGCCAATATACGATCACCAAATGATAAGGATTAACCGCGTAGAGCACCGCGGCGAAGGTGGCATCGCGCAGGTCAAGCCATTGCCGGGCCAGCAGAAACATCGATATGCCAGCCGCTACCAGTACAAGCCAAATGTAAATGTCTGAAACCACCACCCAGGGAAAGATTAAACTGAGGAACGCTCCGAGAGTCCACGACGCCGGGGGATAAAAAATGAACCGCGGCTCACCATAGCCGAAGTGTGCCAAGGCGGCCCAACGCGGATAGATAATCCCCTGCTTCCATTGCGACAGAACCTCCAGCCACGAGTACAAGTGAAATTCCACGTCGTGTCCGGACGGGGTTCCGAGAAAAAAAAAGGGAATTTCCACTGCAAATGCGGCTGCAGCGAGGGATAACAGCGGCGCCCAGGTCAGTTTGTTCGACCGTGCAGAGGCGACCTTGCCAGCCTCACCCGACTTTGTCGTTGCGGACAGTTTCGTTTCCACCCGGCTCGGCGCTGAAGCTTATTTCACTTGGATGTAACGATGTACATGTTCGCACAAACGACATTCCCTCGCACCCGAGCGCAGAAGCGTGGTCAAGAAGCGAAGGCGTAACCTCCCGGCCCGCCGTTTATTTATCCAGATTTAATATTCCTGCAACCATCACGCAACAGAGATCCGCTACCGTGAGTGTACTAGGGGTGGAACAGACAGGGAGACTTGAAGAACCCCGCCAGAGACGGGGTATCGGGTTCTTCACTTCTCCGAACATCCCATCGCAGGCCTCTCGTTCCCGCATTCCTTGTCCTCGCTGCCTGCCCGTGTCCTGCCTTCGCGTCCTTCCTGAAGCTCTGTCAGAAACCCGCCGCGAGAGTCCTGGGTTGACTACCGATGAGAGAGCCGGAATTCCGCCGGAAAAAGATAAAGATTCGGAAAAAGATAAGGAAAGGATTAAGGGTTAAGGATAGAGATACAAAGAAAAAACTATGTAGCAACGCTCTCACCGGAGCGCTGGCGGTGGAGTTCCTCTAGAAAATCGTCCTGTTGCATGGTGGTCGCGCGACGCAACAGTTCGAGCAACGGATCTTGCAGCGGTTCGTCTTCTGGAATTTTGTTTTCTATCTCCGGGGCCGTTTCGAACTGACTCAAATCCGCAGTCAAAGCCCGGGGAGAAACGCTCAGTTCCGGCAACGATTCCGGACAGCCCCGCAGAAAACTGATCAGATTACCAACCTGCGCCCGCTGTTCCGGGGTGCGGGAAGGGAACTCCACACCCATTCCGTGGCCGGGATGCGAAACACGAACCATTCCTTCTGTGTGAACCTCCATCTCATCGGTGCGAACGCAAAGGTCGACCAACGCCCGTTCGGGAAATGGCGAATCAGTTTCCATATAGCAGCCGCCCAGGCTCAAATCCGTAAGCTTGCAGTGAGGAACCGTTTCCTCCGGACCCTCCCCGTGTGCCGCGGCTGCAGCCTGTAACCAGCTGCGCAACTGCGCCCGAATGGGCTCGCTCAAGTCGAGGAAGTGTACGCCGGTTTGGCCGTTGGGTTTGGCCCATGCTACTTGCCCGTGGACCCGGATTTCGAGTGAGCCATCGGGCAATTCAAAACAAAAATTAATTAATGCTCCTGGAACCTGAGGTTCGGCGGTCAGAACATCCATTCCCGTCTCACTGAGGTCGAGAAGGATGCCTTCCATCTTGCGAGTATCGGGAAGACTAAGTTCGACCGGCGCTTGCACGGCAACACGATAGGCGCGACGCCGTTCGCGACTCAAAAGTGCCGTGACAGCACGCAAGCCAGCTTTGGCCTTTTCTTCGGAGAGGGGCTTATATAGGACGAAATGCGCACCGCTGCTGAGAATGTCGCGGGCCCGGGCGCGCTCTGCAACCAGTGCCACGGTGATGGGCGCGCTTCCCGAGTTTAACCGGCAGCCTTCTTCAAAGATTTCGGCGGCCGCCTTCGCATTTTCGAAATCGATAACCAGAGCGTCAAATCGTTGCCGTCGAAGACGGTCGATGGCAGTGGCGAGATCGCTGAAGCGCTCCACCGCGATGCCCGATGCCGGAAGTACCCGGCTTAGGACCTCGGCAGCGGAGTCGTCAGTGGAGATCAGCAATGCCAGAAGGGTGGTCATAACGAGATTCCCCGCCTAACCGGACGAGGCTACGGCCAGCGCGGCGCCGTGGGCCGGGCTGCTTTGGACCCTCCTGAACCGGCTGCGGCTGCTTTCGAAGCCATCGCATCAGAACTGGGTGAGGCCTCGTCGACTTCCATTAAAACGGCATTGTCTTCATCATCATTCTCAGCCAGCAAGGGAGCCACTTCACGGAGTTTCTCCGCCGCCTGCTGGAGCATCTCAATCTGCTTACCCAGTTGGGCATACTTGGTCTGTTTCTGCCGCAATACTTCATGAATATCTTTCATACGACCCCCTCAGGCGAATGTAAGGATGCAGCACTGTGGGCGTCAACGGTAATCCCCTTCCGCCGGTTACTGTGGTAATTGGGTTAGCCATGTGGTGGGCCCGTTACGACAGATACCCGGATAGAACAGAAACATCGGAAAAGCGAAAGCCCCGCAGAATGCGGGGCTTTCGAGAGGCGGATTCAACCTAATCTTTAGGCTTTCAGCTTTCGGCGCAAAACTCCTACGATGCCGATCAACCCGGTTCCGAGCAACCCGAGAGTACCAGGCTCCGGAACGGTTGGGGCGTCGATGTTCGTATCGCCGCTGCCGATGCTCGTGCTTCCACTAAAGCCGCCCTTGCCAGTGTTCGTGGTGATCTGAATCGTGGCGCCAAATACCTGCGCACCGTTGTACCACGTTCCTGAAATGGCTCCTTGCAAGGTGTATTTCCATGTACCATTTGCCAGCTCAAGCGCTGTCCACGTGACCGGACTGGTGAAGGTGCCGGAGAAAATCGTACCGGCCGGAAGCCCGTTAATACCGTTGCTGGTGATAGTAAAAGTTCCACCGGCTGCGAAGGTGGCGCTCCCCGTCAAGGGAAGGGCGCTGGTTTCACCTGCCGTCGTAAAGCTTACCGAACCCAAGTTAGAGCCTTGGACCAAGCCCATTCCGTTAAAACCAGTGACGGCAGTCAACGTAGACCCGCTCAGGGTCAGACCTGAAGAGCTTCCAGCAAGTGTTCCGCCGTTATTCTGGAAATCCACTGAATTGTCTGCAAACGCTGCCAGAGGCAAAGCCAATGCGAGTAGAGACATCAACAAAATCCGCTTCATCATAACTATCTTCCTCCTGAACCTGTGAAAAACCCAGTTAAGTGTCCAACCGCCGGTCTAGCCTCCGTGGGGGCAGAGTTCCACGGCATCGTTCGTTATAGAGCATCCCGTGTGCCAAACCACCGGAAATTGTAAGTCATTGAATGTAAGTAATTTACTACAAATTCGCTCTGAATCAGCCCATCCGAAGCTGCAAAGCAATGCATACAAAATACTTCCTTTTGCGTTTGCCTTCACATGGTCCCCAGGCTGGCTTTCGCGTTGCCTTAGGAGCCAATTCGCCGAAACCTTAGGCGGGTCGGGCCATTTCAACAACACCGAAGTGTAATGTACTACCGGCCTTTAGGCAAGCTAGGTTCGTAATGAGCAGTTCCTGGGGAGGGCCCGAAACTCGAAGGAGGTTCGGAGCGCCTCTTACGTTCCAAGGACTTCCGAAACTGGCATTGAATTCGGATTATCGTGTCGGGTTGGGTTCTATCATCTCTCGGAGTCGGCGGGAGAGACTCATCGCCAGAGATCGGTAGAAACGCGAAGCGAGATGCGGAAAAAGCTCGAATAAACGCTCGAGAGTAGGCCGGTCCAAATGAAGAGCCTCCATGTCTTGAACCGCGATCACGCTGGCACTGGCCGGCATATCTTCCAGAAACGACATCTCACCACAAATCTGGCCGGGTCCAATCTCGGGAGACGTGGTCTGGGACGAAAGCTGCACGCGCGCGGTCCCTTTCAGAAGAAGGTAGATCCCTTCCGACTTCTTGCCCTTCTGAACCAGTGTGTCGCCCTTGCGGAAGTTGACTCGGCTTGCTTTGTCGGCAACAAGCGTCCAGTCGTTGGGCGTGAGATAAACCAATCCTTGCTTTGACGAAGAAAGCACGGACACTTCCTGTTCCATAGCCTTGTGCATGGCGTCTGTGAGCCCGAGCCTCGGAGATTCGCTCCGGTGAATGACCGTAACAGATTCGGCAGAAACAACAGGGCGGGATTAAGACTAGCAGATAAAGATCGGGAATGGGTCGGTTCGCGTTCTCTGCCAGGCACCGAGGTACCCGAATCGCCAAGCAGGCTGTCTCCCGGCAATCAACTCCCTTCGCCGATGGCAACCTGGCTTCTAGGCCTCGCGAAATCCTGAGTTAAAATTGCGGATGGGTGAGCCGCCCCTAAAGCGATCACAAAGCCAAGTGATGCAAATCACAGCGTGCCTCCCCCCCCGTCGCCCTACGATTGCCCCGCATCTTGCTATGCATAGGTCCTGGCCAAGTTGGAGTAATACTCATGGCATCTACGCTCGCACCGGCTAAACCGCCGGTTACGCCCCCGGTTAAGCCGCCGGCTCCTCCGCAGGCAAATCTATTTGCTACTGCGGCCGTTATCATCATAGCGGCGATCGCCGCAGTCGTGATTCTCAAAATCCCAGCCCCTTCATCACCCTGGTTACAAGGGTACGACCCTACCGGCCACTGGTGGCTCTCCACGATCCTGGCGGCGTTGCCGATTATTGTGCTGCTCGGCAGTCTGGCACTGGGACACGTGAAGGCGCACTACGCTGCGCTCGCGGGTCTGGCGGCTGCCCTGCTGACGGCCATCTTTGCCTTCCATATGCCGCCGCGTCTGGCGGCGGCAACGGCGGTCTACGGCGCCGGCTACGGACTTTTCCCCATTGGCTGGATCGTGCTCAATGTCATCTTCATGTACCAGCTCACGGTTGAGTCCGGGCAATTCAACATTCTGCAGCACAGCCTCACCGGCATCACGCAGGATCGCCGCTTGCAATTGTTGCTCATCGCTTTTTGTTTTGGCGCATTCTTTGAAGGCGCCGCCGGTTTTGGAACGCCGGTAGCAGTGACCGCTGCTCTGCTGATTGGGCTGGGATTCAAACCGTTGCAAGCTTCCGGCCTATCACTGATCGCAAATACCGCGCCGGTGGCCTTCGGCGCGCTGGGCACGCCGATCGTCGCACTGGCCAAGGTCACAGGCTTTAGCGAGATCACACTGGGCGCAATGGCGGGACGCATCTTGACGCCATTCTGCGTGCTCGTTCCATTTTGGCTGGTGTGTGCCTTCGCCGGATGGGGCGGCATGATGGAGGTATGGCCAGCCATTCTGGTGGCTGGCGTCTCTTTCGCGATTCCGCAATTGCTGATGTCGAATCTACACGGGCCGTGGATCGTCAATGTCGTGGCCTCGGTTGTGTCCATGATTTGCCTGATTGGCTTTCTCTTTATTTGGCATCCCAAACGGGTTTGGACGTTCGACGGGGAGGAGAGCAAGACTGGCCATCACGCCAATCATGGTTTTACTCGATCCCAGATTACGCGAGCCTGGGTTCCGTGGGTCATTCTGAGCGTGATCGTTTTTCTGTGGGGCACGCAGACCGGCAAGGCCTTCATGAATGCGCCGGAAAAGACTTTTGCCTCAATGGCCAGTTGGAAAACTCCACCCAGCAAAATTACCAATCCGCAGTTTCCGGTTACGGCCCTGAACAATCTGGTGCTTCGGGTCCCGCCGGTTGTTCCCAAACCTACGAAAGAGGGCGCGGTTTTCGGATTGAATTGGCTGAGCGCGACGGGCACCGGCATCCTGCTCGCAGGCATTCTGTCGGGCCTGGTGATGGGACTCAGCTTCACCAAGATTCTTGCCATCTACGGGCGAACCATCGTGAAGGTGCGCTTCTCCCTACTCACCATCGGCGCGATGTTGGCGATCGGAATGCTGACCCGCTATTCCGGACTGGACGCGACCATGGGCTTGGCATTCGCGCGCACCGGCCATCTCTATCCATTTTTCGGAACCCTGCTCGGCTGGCTGGGTGTTGCGCTAACCGGTTCGGATACGTCGTCGAACGTCTTGTTCGGAAGCCTGCAGAAAATTTCGGCGCAACAGGTGAATGTTTCTCCGGCGCTGATGGCAGCCGCTAATACGACCGGTGGCGTGATGGGCAAGATGATTGACGCGCAAAGCATTGTGGTCGCCAGCACCGCAACCCAATGGTATGGGCACGAAGGCGACATTCTGCGCTACGTTTTCTGGCACAGCATTGCGCTGGCTTCGCTGGTCGGCATATTCGTGTTCCTCATGGCCTACGTGTATCCGTTCACGCAGATGGTTTTACGCTGAAGAGTTGATCGAGAGCCATGCGATGTGCGGGATTGACAGGGGTTTTCCGAAGCTACGAAAGGGATGACTTATGGATGCCGTCTTTGAAATCTTCAAGGCGCGCGCCGAGGCGGTGAATGCCGAAGTCCATCACTTTCCCCAGAAGAACGAAGCTCTGGCTTTCATCCTCAATTATCTTAACGACACCGGCGTGCGCGATCTGCCGCAGGCTTATGCCGTGTGGGCCTCGTGTCCGTTTCTCGAAGGACTTGACCAGGGGCAAATCTCCGCCAGCGTGCCGGGCTTGATCTTTGATGCGACTCGCGAAGTTTCCGCGGAAGCGAAGGTCGGGATCAGCCAACTCGACTGGGCCATCGCCAACACCGGAACGCTGATGCAGGATGCCGCGTCTGTTAACAAGCGGCTGGTCTCCACCCTCCCCCTGATTCACATCGCGCTGGTCCGCAGCGATCGCCTGGTTCCCGACCTGCCCGCGGCTTTGACCAAAATCCGGCCGGAGCAGACGAATTACATTTCTTTCATCACCGGCCCCAGCCGGACCGCGGACATTGAGCGCGTGCTCACCATCGGCGTGCATGGTCCGGAGAAGCTCATCATCATCTTCTTCGACGTGCCGGGAAGTGTGAACTGATGGAAACCAAGTTTCGCGAGTCCATCGTCAAAGCGGTTCATAATCCCAATCTCACCGGCGCGCTCGGACGATTTTCAGAAGCCTACCGCACCAGCCGAGCGAAGGCCTATGAGGGCTACGACTTCGAAGCCCTGCGAACCCAAATAGCGGAGAGAAAATCCTATGCGGCTTCGCATCTTGACGAGTTGGCCGACCTCTTTACCAGAAATGCCGAGGCCAGCGGCACAAAAGTATTCCGCACCAACGATCCCGCAAAAGTGCGTGACTATATCCTGAATCTCGCGCGAGAGAATGGCGTGAAGAGCGTGGTGAAGTCAAAATCTATGGCGTCGGAAGAGATTCATCTCAATAAGCATCTCGAAGCGGCCGGCATCGAAGTTGGCGAAACCGATCTGGGTGAGTGGATCATTCAACTCGCCGGACAGACGCCGTCGCACATGGTCATGCCCGCCATCCACATGACCAAGGAAGAAGTCGCCACGGTTTTCAACGAGCAGGTTGAAGAAGGCCAGAAGCCGGACATCCCGAAGCTGGTGAAATTTGCGCGAGGCAAACTGCGTGCCAAATTCCTTGGCGCAGAGATGGGGATCACCGGGGCGAATATCGCCGTCGCGGAGACAGGAACGCTTGTCATCGTTACCAATGAAGGTAATGCGCGCCTCGTAACGACGCTACCGAAAATCCACGTGGCCATCGTCGGCCTAGAAAAACTGATGGAGAAGTTCGACGATGTGGTGCCGGTGCTGACGGCTCTACCCAAGAGTGCCACGGCACAGTTGATGACCAGCTACGTCTCCATGATCAGCGGCCCGGTGCCGAACACTGATGGAACGCCCAAGCAATTGCACGTCATCCTGATGGACAACCGGCGCACCGAGATGTCGCAGGATCCGAAGTTCAAGCAGGCGATGCAATGCATCCGTTGCGCTTCGTGCCTGAACGTCTGTCCCGTCTTCCGCCTGGTGGGCGGGCATGTTTTTGGCAAGATCTATACCGGCGGAATCGGCACAATTCTCACCGCATGGTTCGATGCGCTGAAGGCGTCGGATGACATCCAAAGCCTGTGCATTCAGTGCGGCAACTGCACCGAAGTATGTCCGGGCAAGATCGATATTCCCGGATTGATTCTTGAACTGCGGCGACGCATCGCGGTCGAAAAAGGACAGCCGCTGGCGCAGAGGGCTATCTTTTCCGTTGTCAACAACCGGAAGCTCTTCCACTCGATGCTGCGGGCCGCTTATGTGATGCAGAAGCCGCTGCAGAAAGGGAATTTCATTCGTCACCTGCCATTTTTTCTTTCGGACATGACGGAGTTCCGCAGTCTTCCCGCCATCGCCGAAGCGCCGCTGCGCGACACGATCAAAAAGATTCAGCAGCCTGCGTGCAAAGAGAAAATTGCCTTCTATGCCGGCTGCCTGATCGACTTCGCTTACCCGGAGATGGGCGAGTCGCTGGTTAAGATCATGAACAAGGCCGGCATCGAGGTGCTGTTTCCCGAAGGCCAGACCTGTTGCGGCGCGCCCGCCCGCTATAGTGGAGCCTATGAAGTCGCCGCGCAGAATGCGGCGGACAACATCAACGCCTTGCTGGCCAACGATGTCACTTACGTAGTCTCCGCCTGTCCTACGTGTACTGTCGCTCTGAAACACGAGTTCATCAGCACCTTCGAAAGTCTTGGACAGACGGACGCGCTACCGCGCGCGCACCAGTTGGCCGATAAGGTCATCGACTTCTCTAGTCTGGTCAAGAAGCTAGTCGAGGAAGGGCGGCTGAAGTTCAAAGAGGGACAGCAGTTGGGAAAGATTACCTATCACGACTCGTGCCATTTGAAGCGCACGCTGCACGCCAGCCAGGAGCCGCGGCAATTGCTTACACGCGCAGGTTATGAGATCTCGGAAATGTACGAAGCGGATATGTGCTGCGGCATGGGCGGATCGTATTCGCTCAAACTGCCGGAAATTTCCGCGCCCATCCTGGAGCGCAAGCTGGTCAATATAAAGAAGACCGGAGCGCCGATTGCGGTGATGGATTGCCCCGGTTGCGTCATGCAGATTCGTGGCGGCTTGGACAAGCAAGATTCACCGATAAAGGTTGAACACACCGCGCAGCGCCTGGCGGAAGAACTGGAATAGCCGGTTTCCAGTGACGGGAAGTTTGGAGAAAATTATGGCGGTGGCCGAAGTAGTTCCCCTGCAGCTTTCTTCCCAGGACATTCAGACTAAGCTCGCCGCTTTTGTCAGCCAAGGTCGCATCCTCATCCGTCCCATCGAACTTATCGCCTACGCTTCCGACGCCAGTTTTTATCGCTTGATCCCGAAAGCAGTGGTGCAGGCCCAGGGACTGGAAGAAATACGGGCCTTGTTTGCATTCAGCCGGCAACATCGCATTCCCATGACTTTCCGCGCTGCCGGTACCAGCTTGTCAGGACAGGCGGTTTCCGATGGCCTGCTGGTAGACATCGCCCGAAACTGGCGAACCGTCAACGTGGAAGATGGTGGCAAAGAAATACGGCTGCAGCCGGGAGTGATCGGCGCCCGTGCCAATGCGGCGCTGGCTCCTTATAAAGCAAACATTGGACCGGATCCAGCGTCCATCGCGACTTGCACCATTGGCGGAATTCTTTCCAACAATTCCAGCGGTATGTGTTGCGGCGTCGAGCAAAACGCCTATCACACTCTCAAGTCGATGAAGTTCATGTTGCCCTCGGGTACCGTGATCGATACCAGTCAACCCGATGCCGACGCGGAATTTCACGCACACGAGCCCGAACTGGCTCGCGGGATTCTGGAGTTGAAGCAAAGGCTGGAACGCAGCGCCGATCTGCGCGACCGGGTTCGCAACAAATATAAGCGTAAGAATACGACTGGATATTCGCTGAACGCCTTTCTCGATTTCGACACTGCGGTCGATATCTTCCAGCATCTGCTGATCGGTTCCGAAGGAACTCTGGCATTTATCGCAGAAGCCGTAATGCATACCGTTCCAGATCTCCCGGTAAAGTACACAGGGCTTTTGCTCTACTCTGATCTGTACGCCGCTGCCGATTCCATTGTCCCGCTGCGCACGGCTGGCGCCAAAGCTCTCGAGATCATGGACCGGGCCTCGCTGCGCTCGGTCGAGAATCAAGCCGGGATACCCGCTTCGATCAAAACGCTCCCCGAAGGAGCCGCCGGCTTACTCGTCGAATTCCAATCCGCGGAAGAGAGCAGTCGCACGGAATTGGAAGCACTTGCCAAGGATGCCGTTGGCGGGCTCAAGCTGTTCGAGCCTGCGCGCTTTACCCACGCCGCCGCTGAGCAAGCGTTGCTCTGGAAGATTCGCGCCGGAATATTTCCCTCGGTTGGCTCGGTGCGTCAGAGTGGCACAACGGTGATTATTGAAGACGTCGCTTTTCCGGTCGAAGTCCTTGCCGATGCCACTTACGATCTCAACCGTCTGTTCGTTAAACATCAATATTCGAACGCGATCGTTTTCGGACATGCCAAGGATGGCAACCTGCATTTTGTGATTACGCAAAGCTTTAACGATCAGGCGGCTATCGATCAGTACTCGCGTTTTATCGATGACTTGGTTGAGCTCGTCGTACGTCGCTACGATGGCGCTCTTAAGGCGGAGCATGGCACCGGGCGAAACATGGCTCCGTTTGTGGAGACGGAATGGGGCGGTGAAGCTTACCAGATCATGCGCCAACTGAAGCGCCTGGCGGACCCTGACAATCTTCTCAATCCCGGCGTGATCATCAACTCCGATCCCAGGGCGCACCTTGCCGATCTCAAGCGCATTCCGTCGGTCGAAGCAGAAATCGATAAGTGCATTGAATGCGGCTACTGCGAACCGAAATGTCCCAGCCGCGAATTGACCCTGACGCCACGGCAACGCATCGTGGTGCGCCGTGAGATGGCTCGCCAGCAGATCGCAGACAATGGCTCGGAATTGTGGAACGCTTTAGACCGCGAATTCCCGTACATGGCGCTCGATACCTGTGCCACCGATGGGCTATGCGCTACGGCGTGCCCCGTCAACATCGATACTGGACAATTGGTGAAGCGCTTGCGCAACGTCCGCGCTTCGCTGGCTGAGCAGCGTTGGGCGGAACGCATCGTCAATCATTTCGGAGCAACAGAAAGCGGCTTGCGCTGGGCGCTGCGCCTGGGCCACGCAGCGGAAAAAGTAATCGGCGTCGGCGGTTTGCGTTCGTTGACCGGCTGGCTGAAAAGGTTTGGCGGAGCAAATCTGAGCGAATGGATGTCTGACACTCCCTTCGCCGCTGCCGGCGTTCCACGCACTCGGAAAGAAAACGCACGCGCGGTATATTTCCCGGCGTGCATCTCGCGGATCATGGGGCGGTTGCCCGGCGAACCGCGGGATAAGTCTTTAATCGAAATAACGGTGGAGTTAGCTCAACGCGCGGGAGTGCCAGTTTATATTCCCTCCGATGTGGCAGGTACTTGTTGCGGCATGCCATTTTCTTCCAAGGGATTTACTCGTGCCCACACCATCGCGGTCAATCGAGCGGTCGAACGATTCTGGAGATGGTCGGACGAAGGCAAGCTATCCGTAGTGATCGATACCAGCCCATGCGCTTACAGTCTAAAAACAGCGCGGGCTTATCTGAGTCCGGAAAACCAGAACCGCTTCGATCGGCTGATCTTTCTGGATGCCATCGAGTTTGTCCACGACGAACTGCTGCCCAGGCTGACGATTCAAGCCAAGGCTGACTCCGTCGCTCTTCACCCCGTGTGCTCGGTGACGAAAATGGGGATTACGGCAAAACTGGAAGGCATCGCGAAGGCCTGCAGCGATCAGGTATTGATTCCAGAAAGCGCAGGCTGTTGTGCCTTTGCGGGCGACCGAGGCTTCCTCGTTCCCGAATTGACCCAATCCGCCACGAAACGGGAAGCAGCCGAGGTCCAGAGCCAACAGCCCGACTCTTGCTATTCCAGCAGCCGCACCTGCGAAATCGGGATGAGCCGGGCCACCGGCCGAATCTATCGCTCCTATATGTATCTTCTCGAAAGGGCCACTCGCTGACGGTTCTTTCCAATCCCATCCGAGTGTCTTTGAACCTGTATTTATCGCTATTCCACTCTTGGTCCAATTAAATCCTCCCTTGCCTGGCGTAAAAGCGCCAAAAAGGTGATTACTATCACACTGAAGCGTGATCCACGTTCCTGATCCGTTTCATCCTCTCCCCTAACATCCGAGTGGCAATTCGAAGGTGGGATTTTCTCACTCGGGTCCCAGTCTAGCTCAGGGTCTCACATCTGCTACGGAATTGCGCTCGAATCCTTGGAGGCAAACTCATGAGAACCGAAAAGAGCTCGACCACTACCGTCAAGAAAGCAGCGGCCAAAAAGAAGGGCCCGACGGTCGAAGAACAATTGCAGCTGGTAACTGACCAGCTCAAGAAGCAGCAAGAGCAAATCGAGCAGCAGCAGACTCAGCTGCAGCAACTGCAGCAAACCAACACTCAGCTGCAGCAGCAAGTGCAACAGCAGGGACAAGCGCTGCAGCACTCGGTGCAGGATGCGACGCAAGTAGCGTACTGGCTACTTCCGTTGCAGAACAATAAGTTCCAGAGCTTCGGGCGCGAGAGAATTGGACAACTTCACGCTGCCTCCCGCGCCCGACTCGTCTTCTACTAGCTCGAGATTCTGCGTCTGGCTGATGCGGTAACGCTTGATGGTGAACGCCTTTGTTCCCCATGGCAAATCGTTGACGGTCAAGTTGTAGCCGGCATTGTTGTGATAAACGATATCGGTTCGCGGAGGCAGCAGCTTCATCTTGGAAAAGTCCGGGAGCGCCGACAACTTCTTCATTACTTCCGGCGGCATCTGCATCGCGCGCGGTTTATAGCCGGCAGGGACTGCGTAATTGCTGATGAGGATCTGAACCGTTTTGCCATCCGCTGAACGTCCCGCGAGCGTCGCGAAGCCGAATGTGTCCGCACCCTCAACCGCCAGCCGCTGCGGCGTGTCCTGCATTCTGCCCATGGCTTGAAAGGCGTATGCGGCCTTGTACGGCTGCCCCTGCAGATCGAATAGGCCCATCCATGCCGCATCTCCGCGATAAAAATGCGCGTGATCGACGGGCGCGTCCTGAAGGTAGCTGAGCACCGCACCAATGTACGCGGCGTTTTCTACTCCTTGAAGCCTGACTCTCTCAGCCTCAGTGAAGTCAGGCGTCAGATTCCACTCCGAGAGAATGCTTTCCGCGTGAGGAAAACCGTGGGTGTCCAGAATTCTTCGAATCTCTTTTGCCAGGCGGATGGCGTCGTAGGGATCGGCGGAAGAATCCGTGTATGTGTGCCAAGAGTAAAAATCCAGCGGCAGCTTATGCGCGGCACAGTAATCGATAAAGCCTTCGCGGTAACCGCTATCGTCAGAAGCCAGTGCCTTCGCATCGCCCCCCACCTTGAGCGTCGAATCCACTGACTTCAATGCCAGTGCCGTTTTCGCATACAGCGAATAAAACTGCTCCGGCGTGCCCGACCAGAAAAGGCCGTCGGGCTCGTTCCAGAACTCCCAGTAGCGAACGTTGTAGTGAAAGCCGTTTGCCCATCCCCGGTTGTAATGCATGGCGATGTGCTTCACCACATCGGCAAACTTGTCGAAATCAGCCGGCGGATTGATGTTCGCACCCCAGCTGCGGCCGATCCGGTAATAGACTTCCGCGCCGGTGGCGCGAATGCCGCCCAGCACCTTATCCGTGGGACCAAAATCGTAGCTTGCAGCTTTCTCCGGATCGGCGCCCCAGTCCGGAAAAATGATGCTGGCATTGCCGGCCTTCACCACTCCCGCACGCTGCGCCGCATCCGGAATCAGCCAAGTCAGCAAAGCATCCGACTCCACGAATTTCGAGTCTATTTCTGACGGGCCCATCAGATCGTGAGTGCGAATCTGGTTCACCTGCAAAGTCTTGTATTGCTCGACGAGGTTTGGCAGTCCCGCCATCACCGGAGTAGGCGGTCCATTCAATCCCTGGAACGAGCGGATGGTGCCGGTCACTCGGCCGGCGTCCACTTGCAAGGCACGAAATCCGCTGTCCTGACCAAATACGGCAGCGGAGAGCAGCAGGAAACCCAGACTATAACGTAACAACGTTTTCATGAGTGAAACTCCTTTGCGGCTCTTCCACCGGAATCACGGCGGCGGGAAGTAGGTTATGCCTTCATCTGCTTTTGTAAGAGTGTAAGCAGCGGCCGGTCGAGCTTGTGTCCCTGCCAGTCCTCAAATTTTGTTCCTGAGCGGCCCGTGTCGAGCACTCCGAAGGGTCCGCGGAAATTCCACAAGGCCCAGCCGGAATGCAGTTCACCTAAAACTTCGAGAGTGTCGTCAAACCAGGCCAACACAACGTTCGGTGGAGTGTGTTTGTAACATCCCATTTCGCCGAAGTGAATAGGAGTTCCTTGGGCAGCGAGTTCGCCCCAGGGTTGAAAAAGTGTCGCTAGCGTCTGCCGGTCGCAAATCACCATTCCCTTCGCGTCTTTGAGCGGCCAGGTTGGCATCGGCTCCTTGCCCGTGAGGATGCCGCGTACCCACTCGCATTGATGGTGAGTGACTTGAATTGGATTGTAAGTGTGGCAGCTCTGCAGCATGCCCGTGCCCACCAGATCAGGGATCGGTGCGCCGGCCCCCGGATAGCCATCCGTCACCACCAGCCGTTTGGGGTCATGCGCGCGAATCACGTCCGCCGAGGTCTTAGCCAAACGGGTGTACGCCTTGGCATGTCGCTGGAGAAGGTCCGGATTGAAGAGATCTTTTGTCTTAACCGGCCCGTGCTTCTTCATCTCCGCCAGTTGGGCCTCGCTGGGCAGCGGAAGCGGCTCGTTTACCAGGTTGAAGCTAAGCGCTTCGCTGGAGATCGGTTTGTAGCGATCTGCGAAGTAGGCCCACTGATAAATGAAAGCCTCGAACGTGTGAGCGTCGGTGAATACATTCGTCTTCTCTTTCGTGACGGCAATCCCCGTAAGCTTTGCGTCCATGGTGTCGAGTATGCACAGGCCCGGCGCGCGGTGAAGGCAGATATTTACATGAATTCCATATTTTTCTCCCAGCCGGATGGCTCGGTCGATCGGTTCGACCTTCTCTTCGTGAATGGTGAAGAGATCGGGAGCCGTCCAAAACCGGTAGTCCATGGGCAGGCGCACCCAGTTGAACCCCCAGTCGCGAATCCAGCGAAAGTCATCTTCCTGGAACATCCCATCGTTTTTATAGGGAAAATATTTCATCCAATCCGCATCGGTGGAAAAATATTCAAGCAGATTAAAGCCGTACCACCGCGGGTTCTTCGCAAGCGCGGGAGAGGTCGGCGCTTGGGATCCGGTTGGCGCGCTCGTTTGTGAGAATGCAAAGCCAGAACGCAAAAGTCCGGAAGGGAAGAGCGTGGCCGATGCCGCTGCAGCGGCCGATTTCAGCAAACTACGACGAGTGAGACGAGTCGAGCCGGGAGCTGATACCGTGGTTTCTGCTTGAGCGTTTTCTTTATTCTCCATCGCCTCTCCTATGTGATGCGTATTTCTCATTAATCTTTACCCTGCCGTGGCCGGTTTCTCCGCCATCCAGAATTTCGTGATCTCTTCCAGCGATCGGCCCTTGGTTTCAGGGACCAGCCAGCCGACAAGAATAATCGTCAACAACGCGCCCGCGCTGAAACACCAGAAAGTCCCGTCCGAGCCCAGGTGCTTCTGCATGATGGGAAACATCTGATTTCCCAGGTATCCCACCAGCCAGAGAGCAGTGGTCGCAATGGACATCCCACGCCCGCGAACCTTGGTGGGATAAATTTCCGAGATGATGACCCAGCACGCCACTCCATTGCCAAAAGCGTGGCCCGCGACGAAGCTCATCACAAAAATCAGCACTGCCAACCCACTCCCGTGGATGTGATAGAACCAGCCGACCAGCGCGAAAGAGAGAAATTGCACGGCCGTGCCAGCCAGGATCAGAGTCTTGCGCCCGGCACGATCCACCAGCCAGAGCGCCAACAGCGTAAACAAAAGATTGATTAGACTAACCAGGACAGACTGGAAAAAGGCGTCGCTGGTGGCAGTCCCAGCCGATCGAAAAATCTCCGGCAGGAAAGAAAATAGCGGAGTAATCCCGCTGATTTGTTGCAAGCCCGCGAGCATGATGCCCAGGAGTAACGGACGGCGAAAGGTGGTGAAAAGTTCCGAGATGTGGCCCTCTTCGGTAGCCAGAGAATTCTCGATCTCGACGGCTTCCTGATTTGCGACTTCTGGACCGTTGATTTTGGTCAACACCTTGATGGCTTGGTCCCGACGGCCGGCCTTCATTAGCCAGCGTGGGCTCTCAACCGCAGGCAGGATCATCAATCCAAACAATATGGCTGGAACAACCCCCGCAAAAAACATCCAGCGCCAGCCTGAGGATATGTTCCACGCTTCATCGCCCATGCGCTGAATCAGCATGTTGACGAACACGGCAGCGAGAATTCCGACCACGATCCCAAGCTGGTAGAGAGTAACGCATCGGCCGCGCACTCGCGTGGGAGCAATCTCCGCAATATAGTTCGGAGAAATCACTGAGGCTGCGCCGATCCCCACTCCGCCAATCAGCCGCCACAGAACGAACTGATGAAGATTCTCGGCGAAGAGCATTCCCACGGAAGACAGCGCGAAACACAGCGCACAAAATCCAAGGCCTTTTTTCTTTCCTAGATAATCGGCGACCGTTCCCGCCGCAGCGCAACCGGCGATGCATCCGATCAGCGCGCAGCCCGCGGCCCAGCCGATTCCGGCTGCGTCCAGTCGAAACAGCTTGCTCAGAAATCCAATCGCGCCGCTAATTACGATGTTGTCGTAGCCAAACAGCAAGCCGCCCAGAGTAGAAACGGTGGCGGCAATCACGAGAGGGACGCGCGAATGGCCAGCACTGGAGAAGTTGCTCAGGTTAATCGCCTCCCTGGGTGGAGGAAGAGAGCAGCACATCGTAAGACTGGGACGACTCGAGAACCTTCTTCGCCGCCAACATGAAGCCGAGCGTGTGCGCCATGCCCGCATGCCACGGAGCCGAGCAAGTCATTTGTGGAGTGTGATCCGGAATCAGCACGCCATCAAATTGGTTACGGTGGAGAATCGCCAGAATGCGAATCATGTCCACATCGCCTTCGTCGATGAAGGTTTCCCGGTAGTGCGGAACTTTCCCCACCACATTGCGAAGATGAATGTAGGCAATCTTTCCCTGTTTGCTGTAGCGATCCACCGCCTCGTAGATGTTGCCCTCGGTCATTTCCGCTAGAGTTCCCACGCACAGCTCAAGCGAGTTACTGGGACTCGGCGCGAGATCGATCAGCCGCTGATACATGTGCGGCTGGTAAACCAGTCGCGGCTGTTGGCGCATGGTCGGCATCGGGGGATCGTCGGGATGCGCGGCCAGCCGCACGCCCGATTGCTCCGCCACGGGTATCACTTCTTCCAGAAATCTCTGCAGCCGCTGCCACAGCTCTTCGTGCGAAATCGTAGGCAGACTGCCAGCCGGGGCGTTCTGGTCGTAAATCATGTTCCAGATCGTCCCGTTAGGAACAGGAACATCTTCCGCGGGACCATCCATTCCGAGCGTGATGGCATGCCCGCGCCCCAACGGCGCAGTCACACGCCCACACACGCCGGCCAGACTGAAGTTGTAGCCAAGCACCGGAATGCCGGCTTCGCCCAGCCGGCGAATGATGGTCTTCACCTGATCGATCTGTTGCGCACGGCGCGGACCATCAAGCAGAATGTCGTGCCAGTGCGCGGGATCGAGATTCTCGACTGCGGCCAGCGTCAGTCCAGCATCTTCGATCTCGGCACGCAGCGTCCGAAGTTCCTTCACTGTCCAAAGCAGATTAGGATCACCAGCCACGCCCCAGGCTTCGTATTTCGCTCCCGTCGGTTGATTGTCACGCGGATTGGACGGACCTTGCTTGAAATAATCCACCAGATGAACCACCACATGAGTGCAGCCTGCCTGGCGCGCGAAATTGTAGTAATCCCGCGTCAGCATGTGGCGATACAGGCCGAGACCAATCTTCATAAGCGATTTCCGATGCCTGCGCCATAATCAGGACTAAGGACCTGTCCGTTGATTTCGGCAGCCAGCGGCGAGCAAAGAAAAACAAATGCGTCCGCGATCGATTCAGGACTGTTTCTTCTGCCCAGCGAGACGCGCAGCACAAACTCGCGGTAGGCAGGATCTTCGTCGAACACTTTCAGCGAGCTGCCCGCCGCGACATTTCCCGGCGAGACTACGTTCACGCGAATAGCGGTCAGCGCATACTCGAGAGCCAGGCTGCGTGCAAAATTCTCCAGCGCTGCCTTCCCCGAAGAATATGCTGGAATCAAAGTGTGCGGCATACGAGCCACATAAGAAGATGTGAAGATCAGGTGGCCGGCGATCTTGCTTCGGGTCCATTGTGCAAGTACCGCCCGAGCCAGATACGTTTGCGCAAAATAATTGAAGCGGAAGATGCGCTCATACTCGGCCTCCGAAGTGGTCGCGAACGGATGCAATGCGCAGCCGCCCGCATGGCCAATGACGGTATCCATGCCCGGGTACTTTTCGAAGGCCGCGTTAACCACGCGGTTCACCAGGCTCGAATCAGTAATATCGGCGGGAAAATAAAGATAGGAGGAAGCCGGAACCTTCCAGTCGCTCAGCGTCTGCTTGGCTTCGCTCTCTCCTTTTATATCGGTGAGCACGAGCGTGGCACCGCTGGCAGCCAGTCTTTTCACCATGTACTCGGCAATCGCGCCCATCGCTCCCGTGATCAGAATCGTCTTGCCAGAAAGATCAATGCTGATCATGGCCGCTGGCTCCCTCAGTCCGCGAAAGTACTTCGTGACCCGATTCTGTAACCAGGACGTTGTCTTCGATTCTTGCGCCCCCACCGCGCTCGGGAACGTAAACGCCCGGCTCGATCGTAATGATCATGCCGGGTTCAAGCTTGGCATCGACGCCGGGAGCGATCAGAAATCCCGGATCGTGGTAGCGAAAGCCCACGTGGTGGCCGGTGTGGTGAGGGAAGAAAGCAGCTAAACCTTGCGCGGCGATTTTGACGCGAGCCAGCGCATCGATGTGGGCCGCCGAAACACCGGGCCGTATGCCGTCAACTGCGGCCTGTTGCGCATCTTTCGCAAGTGCAAGTACCGGTTCGATCTCCGCGGTCGGCGAGCCCACGGCGGCGGTTCGCGTGAGGTCGCTCCAATAGCCATTCACGCAAGTCGCCAGTTCGACTAACACGAGGTCGCCGTTTTCCAGACGCCGCCCGGTCGAGCGATTGAATTGCCCAGCCCAGGCGCTGTTAGGCCCGGACTGCACCATGGCCCATCCCCTGGAATGAAATATGCCGTCGCGGCCAATCTCACAGTGGATGGCCGACTCCACCGATGCTGCAACTTCCGCCTCCGTCATTCCCGGGCGCAACTTCTCGAAGAAGGCTTGCAACCCAACATTCGCCACTCGGTTGGCCAACCGGATCGCCTGAATCTCCTCCGCAGTTTTTCTTAAATAGAGTTCGGCAAACCCTGCCCGGCAATGAGCCTCGCGATTGTTTGCGACCACAGCAAGCTGCCCAGCAAAATCTTCCGGAATGGGAATCTGCTCTCCCGCCTGAATCGGCAGGGAAGTTCGTGCCGCACCCGGGTTCATGCCAACCCGCTCACTCTTGATGCCAGCTCGGCCCAGTTCATCACCGATCAATGACACCACCACAGAATAAGGATCGGCGCACTTAAGATCGCCCCACGGATATTCCTTCACTCGCAAGCCAGCAGGAATGTGATCTCGCGGTTCAATCTGCGGGATCAACAGAACAGGTTCCGCATCTGCGAAGCAAACCAGCAGCGAAGCTCCCCAGAAAGGAAAGTACCCCGAGAGCATGAGGAGTTCATCCGGCCGCCAGGCAATCCACGCCTGTAAACTGCTTTTCTTAAGAAAGCCGCGTATCTGCTCTGCGCGAGGCGGCGGATTTGCAATCATACGGTCTGAACTTCTAATCGGTATCTCCATGTCCCTTTACATGATCCCGTATTTGTCGAAGGCGTCCACGGCGGTGCTTCCCGCTTCAATCGCCTTCTTCACCAACTTCTCGCCACGAGCTTTTTCCAGCGCCAGCGAGAAGACTTCGACCTCGGCTTCGTCAGGAACCAGCAAGACTCCATCAATGTCGCCAAACAAAATATCGCCCGGACGAACCCGCACCGCTCCGATCTCCACTGGAATGCGGTAATCGACAACTTTGTAGCGTGGCGCCGAATCCTGTCCGTAAGAACCGAAACCAAATGTGGGGAAGCCCATATTTAAAATCGCCTTGGTATCCCGCACGTAGCCATTCAGCACCGCGCCGCGGCTGCCCAGTTTGCGGGCGCGTGTACTCATCAACTCTCCCCAGAGGGCGTTGCGGGGGGAGGAGCCGGTGTTCACATAAACTTCATTATGGTGGAGATCGTCGAGCGCCTCCAGCATCAGGCCAAAAGGCTTGTCCATTAACTTGTTGGCGCTGCCGGCGATTTTTTCCGCGAACACGTCGACCGCGAGAACCGGCATCGCCCGGCCGATCACCACCATATCCTGGCGAAGCGGCTGAATCTGCGGCGGGAGAAATTGGCGTTGCAGACCCAGCTTGTCCATCACATCGCCGACAACACAAGTGAAAAGTTCCCGCTGCACGATGGCGAAAAGTTCGTCGTCAGACTTCCACATCGCGCTTGTACTCCCGGTCGTACTCCTCTTTTCATGCTTACTGCCTGATGGCTTTGTCTTTTTACTCAAAAAAAAGTTTCTCCTGGACGCGCATAGCGGCGCGCCACCTCTTCATTCAGCGTCACGCCCAGTCCTGGTTTGTCGGGCATTTTGATGAATCCACCTTGAATCAAGGGTCTCGGCAAGCCATCAATCAGATCATTCCAGAAGGGAACGTCGGAGGCATGAAACTCCAGTGCAAGAAAGTTCGGGATCGCCGCGCACAAGTGAGCGGAAGCCAGCGTGCCCACCGGGCTACTGATGTTATGCGGCGCAACCGGCATGGTGTGCACGTCGGCAAACTGCGCAATGCTTTGCCCGATGGACAAGCCCCCAACTTTTTGCAGGTCGGGAGTAACAATGCTCAGCGCGTGCTGCGCGATGATTTCCTGAAAGCCTTCAAAGAGAAAAAGATTCTCTCCGGTTGCGATCGGTACTCGCACCTTTCCGTGTACTTCTTTCAGCGCCGCGGTATTGTTCGGCGGTACCGGGTCTTCGAGCCACAATAGCCCAAACGGTTCCAGTTCATGTGCCACCGTCACCACGTCGCTGGCGTTATAGCGCCAATGGCAATCCACCGCTATGTCGGTATCCTTACTCACCGCATCATGAACCGCACCGATCAGACTCACCATGTGGTCGATGGCGCGATTATTGAGTGCACGATTGTGAGCATCGAAACCTTCTGTGCCCGGCACATCCAAGTCAAACTTCAGAGCGGTGAATCCCTCCGCTCGTTTTTTCAGCGCCTGGCGGCGATAGTCCTCTGGCGAAGAAGGAGCCTCCTCACCGGCCTCGCCAAAATAATCCTTCGCGATATGTTTGTGGCCCTTCGGTTCCCACGATGCGGCGCGTGAACGCAATACTTCGTCCAGGCTCTCCAGCGCTTCGCCACCGTGACAATCGGCGTAGATGCGTATCCGGTCGCGAAATTTTCCGCCCAGCAGGCGATAGATGGGAACGTCGAGCCATTGCCCCAGCACATCCCAGAGCGCGGCTTCGATTCCAGTGATCGCGTTGTAAACAATACCGGCCACCGAGCCGGCGCCCGAAGTGGCCAGCTGCAGTTTGCGGAACAGGCGATGAATGTCGCGCGCATCTTCGCCCACCAGCAAGGGTTCGAGCGACCGCAGAATGGCGGTGAGGCCGGGAGCGAAAAAGCACTCGCCCAATCCTCGGATCCCTTCGTCTGTTTCAATGCGAACGAAGGTCCAATCAAAGTTGCCTTCCACTACCGCGGTCTTTAACCTGACGATTTTCACGTTATCGCGAGCACCAGAGAACCCGCGATTATACGCCGCGCTCATTTTCACTGGTTGAGACGGCACCCTGCATTCGAACCAGCTAGAATGCTCCCATCACAAAAGTTGCGATGCATTGCTAATGACCTGTGAGCTAAGGATGCACCTGCCATGAAAGAATTCGCCGGAAAAGTAGCACTTGTAACGGGCACAACCGGAATTGGTCGCGCCATTGCAATTCGTTTAGCTGCGGGAGGCGCTCAAGTGGTCGCCCTCGGCATTGAAGCGGCCGCAAACGAAGATCTGGCGCGCGAGGCGGCACGGTTTGATTCGAAGTCAACTGGCTCAAGCCTGCAGGTTGAAACCTGCGATGTGACCAACCTCGAGCAGGTCCGCTCGGTCATCACGAAAACCGCCAGCCAGTTTGGTGGACTGGACATCATCGTCAATGCTGCCGCGATTCATCCTTTTGGCACAGTTTTGGAAACCGACCTCGCCACCTGGAATCGCGCCATGATGACAAATGTGGGAAGCATCTACCTAATGGCGCATTTGGGAATCCCGGAGATGAAAAAGCGCGGGGGCGGGTCGATCATCAATCTGGCGTCCGTGCAGGGATACGCGTGCCAGCGCAGCGTCGTCGCCTATGCCGCATCCAAAGGGGCGATTCATAGCTTGACGCGCGCCCTGGCCTTGGATCATGCCGCCGATAAGATTCGCGTCAACTCGATTAGCCCCGGTTCCATCCGCACTCCCATGCTGGCACGCTCGGCGGCGCATTTTTCCCCAGACTCGCCAGCCGAAGAAGTTTTTGCCCGTTTTGGTGCGTCGCATCCGCTCGGCCGCATCGGCACGCCCGAAGAGGTCGCTGAATTGGCCGCCTTCCTGGCTTCCGATCGCGCCGGATTCTGCACCGGCAGCGATTACGTCGTCGATGGCGGACTACTGGCGGGCATCGCCGTGCAGTAATCTGTTCTCAGCGGAAGTTGGTTGCTTATCCCTCCGCGCCAATACCCCGCCGCTGATCCAGGTCCACGCTCTCGTGATGTCGGCGGGGTCGACAAACAAAATGTATGCCGACAGAACATCCCACTGAAACAGCGGAACATTGAGAGAATATTCAAGAGAGAGATGAAACAACAGCCCAACCGCCAGCAGAATGTAGCGAAGCTTCTTGATCCAGATCAGAACGCCTAAGGAAAATTCCAGTGCCAGAGCCGACCAGGTTCCTAACTTCAGAATCGTCGGCCGAAGCAACCAACCCGGCACTGGAAAGCGCTTCAACGCGTCCAGATGATAGACGTAATACAGCGCCGTACCGTGAAGCCAAAGCGCTCCCTTTACCTTCCAGCAGAACGCCGAAAAGTAGAGCAGTGATAGCTCGATCTGAATCATCCGTTGCGCCCACGGACTCTGCGGCTGGATGGCAACATCTTCTTTCCCGCGCCGGATTCGCATCAGGCGATCCACCGAAAGAGCAGCGCCGGCAGGAGCGAACATCAGAAAGAACCCGGTCACGCGCAGAAAAGTATCGCCGCTGTTGGTGATGAACAGGTTCCGCTGCTGAATCGATACCAGGCACAGAAATACGACCACGCTATTCATGCGAGTAAAAAGGCCCACCGTCAGCAGGATCGCCGAGCCCAGGAAAATCCAGAAGAACGCGTTGATCCACACGTCGCTTTGCGGAATGATCGTAAAAAGATCCAGACGTCGACCGGGCTCGATGCTTTGCATGGTTGGCAAGCTGATCCAGGCATGTGTCCCGAACCAGGTCAGCCAATCCGGACGCAACAGCAACAGAGTCGCGATTACCAGCACACCATAGGCAAGGCGAAACAAAGCAATCGGAAGCGGCGATTGTTTCTCAAAGAAGAAGGTATTCCAGGCCTTCAGCCACGCCCTCGGCGTCATTGCAAGTCCTCGGGCTTTACCCCATAGCCGTAGAGAACGTGCTGTTCCCAAGCTTCAGGCTGATAAGAGCCATCCGGGCGAGGCACAATAGGCGACCACTTCTGGATCAGGATGACGGTCTTTGCCGGGTTCACGGGCGTGCTATTGATGCGTGCGATGCGCCGCGCAACATCCGGCCACAAAAGGTCGTTTCGATCGTTTTGAAGGTTTTCCGAGAATTTGCGGTAACGTTCCTTGACGTATCGGTCGGTTAGACTCAGTCGCTCCATTCTCGGAAGTGCCCAGGTCTTTCTTGAGCCGTCTTTGTAAACGATGATCGCCTCGACATAAGTGTTCGCCAAGGCCGGGGTCGGAGCGAACATGTCCCACGATTGAAATAGTCCGGCCCATAAGAAATAAGGACGGACGAAATTCCTGCACGCTGAGATGAGCGGCGCGTCTACCGGCACACACCAGCAGGTGATTGCCAGAATGTGAAAGCCAAGAAATAAGTTGATGGCAATGCGCGTTGCCCCCTGCAGCCCAAAGCGTTGTCCGCTTGAAAGTTGACGCGAGCCCAACGGGATTACCTTTTTCTTCATTCGGAGTGGCTCTGGAACCCAAAAAGCCTCAGGACCGAGGAGCAAAGATGGTCATTATAGGTTGTGTCGCCCGAACCCGGTCGCTCGCCTGCGGATACAGGAAAGACGACAACTCCTTTCCTCAGTCTGTCGGTCAGCGGCCTGGAGCCGGTAGGTTTTACTCCCAGGCCGTATCAAACAGCCACAGCAAGCGAGGCGGAGCCGGTAACAGCCCCAGGCGATTCGAGCGAGCGGCAATACGGTTAGAACCCGGCGCCGCGATCATGCCAGACGAGTAAGGCAAGTGCACTTCGGCTCCGCTCGCTTTAAGAATTTCGGGCCGCATCGCATCATACCCCGACGGTTGGACCGTGCGACGTGGGGGCGGCCCGAGGCAGCAGCCTGACGGAACCTCACGTCGCAGCAATCCAGCCGAAGCATGCGGCGTGCTTCGCTCCAAAAAGCGTCGCAACAGAGAGTGGCCGGACACCCCGGCCACTTTCTACGCCTCCAAGCGCAGCCTTGATTTTCGTCAAGAGTCTAAGAGCACAGAGTTGAGATTCCCACTGCGCTTGTGCCCCCAGATGCTTTGCGCGTAACCTACCAACGGGAAAAAGAGATGAAACTTAAGGTCAATCGCCAACTAAGTGGAGGCTTATACCACGTCGACTTTTCTGTCGGCGATTTCTCGTCCGAGGAAGTGGCGAAGATGGGAAGCTTTGGGACTCCGATCGTCTCTCTATTGTCGGGTAATCCCGATGCTCGGAAGGCATTCAAAGTACGTGTCACCCAAGTCAGTCCAAACTATAAGGCATCGTTTGTCACGGATGAAGAAGCCAAACAGTATGAAGAGGACGTGGTGACAGCCATTCGCAACGCGATGAAAGCTATTCGCGAGCGCTCTGATGATTTCACCTCGACTCAAGAGGTTGACATTTGATGTCTTGGGGAAGATTCACACGGTTGGCGATCGTGGCTGCCATTTTGGTGGCGGGTTTCTATTGGATTCACCGAACATCGCTGGACGCGACACGCGTTAATCTATACGTCGCTGCTGTCATCGGGGCTGTCACCATTGTATACGCCTTATTAACGTACGAAATGCTTCTCCAGAATCAAGCAATGGCTCAGGCGGCTGTCGATGCCACTAAGCTAACGGAGCGGGGCCTCAGATTTTCATACACGCAAAACCTCGTTTACCGAACACTTAATACAAAGGACCCGTTCTTTCGGTCTACCCCGGGCATTACTGCGGTCGATAACGCGGATTACAGAAGGGCGATTGCGAACTATGACGATGCGCAGGCGCAGCAGACCGAATTCGTCTTCGCCGTTGTCAAGAATGTAGGTCGCGGAGCCGCCACAAACCTGAATATGGAAGCGGAATACGATATCACCGACAGCAGCAGCGTTGCCAAAGAATATTCCGTCGCAAAGAACGCCTCCGTACAAATCTTAGAACCGGACATGGGGGTTGCGCTGTGCATATTTTTTTCCAAGATTCCGACTAGGGATGACCGAGTTAGTTTGGTTTCAGCCACAATATACGACCAGCAATTTTTATCGAGATGCCCTTAAAGAACCCCCTGAGGAGACCAAGATAGGTACCTCTAATCACCACGTTGACTCTGAATCGGCGTGCTTGGTTCAATTAGGCTGAGCTGTGTTCAGCCATACCCCGAAAACGGGGAACCATGGGGTCGAGCCACGCTAGGACCAATTTGCGGCCCCGATCGGTAAAATTGCGGTAAAATAAGCGGTCAGGGAGCAAAGCCCGGCGCGGGCCCCATAGTGCTAAAACCCGCGTATTTAAAGGGGATAAATGGTGCGCCCTGAGAGATTCGAACTCCCGACCTTCTGGTTCGTAGCCGCTTTTCCCACTCCAGTGCAGGCAACGGCAAGCAACTAAGTGTAAGGAATTGCTGGAAATTCATTCGTGCCGTTAGCTTCGTTTTGCCCCCTTTTACACCCCGTTAGGGCACAAAAGAGGCACAGTCCAAAATTGGACAGAGCCCCCTCAGCCCCGGCTCTTGTAAAATCAGGGAAGCCCCTCAGCCTCCCTGATCTATTTTTCTACCGAATTGGTGGTCCTCTAACGCTTGGCATCATTCCCTCCTTTCAGTCGCAATATTCTCGCAATATCTACAGCGTTTCCATACAGTTACACGGACATATTGCGGATAACTTCCTGCGAACATCTATAAAGAATCGGAAAATTAGTGAAGGAGGAGGAAAATTAGTGGAAGAATCGCGGAAAAGTTTCCGCTCAGTCGCTGAGAAGAGATTCCCTTGTCGTACCCATTGCCTTAACTATGCCATCGAAGAGGGAGCGACGAATTTTGCCGGTCTTTCGGAAAGTGCGGAGGGTGCGGTCGGTAGTACCGGCGCGGGTTGCAAATTCCGTTAGCCCCATACCCTTTTGTTGGATATATGCTTCAACTTTTCTAGCCGCAATCAGTGAGGTGATTGTGCTCGGCATACGTTTGGATTTTTGCTCTTCTAGCGGCTTGTTAGGTCGAGAAGGCGCGGAGGCAGATGATAGATTCGCGCTGCTTTTCAGTCGTTGTTGAGACTCGTTCAATTGTTGCGCCAGTCCTCGCTTAACGTGAGTCTGCAGGGTATGTTCCTGCAACCCATCGCTGATTGCCCTTATCATCTGTTCTGATGAAAGATGGTATTTCAGCGTAGAGTAACGAAACTGCCCCACTTCCTCTATTTCGAGGATTTTCCCGAGAACCATCGAATGGATTCGCCCCGCTAAACACCCTAGCCAATGCAGCAAACCAGGAGCTTCTGGGTAATATTCCGCTTCGCTGTCAAACAACGCAATCGCGTATTGCCGCAGAAGCAGGCGCAGAGCATTCGGCTGTTTTGGCATCGGTGGTCCAAGATGCTTGCCCAATTTTCTGTAGTCCTGCCGCGCTGCGCTCGTTAGCTCCTGCATCTGCTCAAAGCGAGGCCAATAATGAGCGTGGATTTGGTTTTGCGCCTCTTCGATCTGGCATTCAATATCTAGAGACAGTTCAGGTCTGTCGGATTGGCTCATCACACACTTGCACCTGCGCGCGATGCGGGGTAGGATGAGGGTGTCTAGGTCTCATCGAAACGCCCCGGCCATTGCGCCGGGCTTTTCATTTTAAGACACCTATTGTACAGGGTGGGATTATTCGGACTGTTTACGAGATCGTCCACCGCCATGCGTTTTGCGCTTCGCGGCCAGCTTGCGGAAGTAGTCACTACCCTTCTCGGCGCTGGCCTGCCCACCCTTGCGACCCCCTAGCGCTTAGTTGACCCGAAGGGCCACACCCGCGCCCAGAGCGGGGTTTTCAAGAGCGCCGTTTGCGCTTAACCTTTTTCGTTTTGTAGTAAGACTGCAAACGGCGCTCCCGATTCCATGCCGGACACTTGCGGTCGCAATGGGTTTGATCCTTACGTAGAGGCGTGAACGGTTCCCCGCAGGCAACACACTTCTTAAACCCCTTGAATAAATCGTAGACCGCTGCTGCCGCCCCTGGGCTATCGCACAATAGCGCAGGCCGCTGGGCAGCTCGCAGGTCGGCATCCGCCGTCTGTTTGCGTATTCTAGGTGCGGGACGGTGGGGCAGGTAAAGTACCAGCGCGGGCAATCCCATCGGCTCCGGCTCTTTAGTCGCATGGTCAGCCTGCCCCGGCTGCCACACGCGCACGTATTTGAACTGGCGCTTGCCTCCTATGCTGAGTTCGGCCACCCCACTGGCCCGGCTGGCTATGGGGCGCTGCTCGTTTTTCCCCAAAGGCGGCCAGGTCATCACCCACGGCACCCAACGCTTCGATGCCGGTACGAGCAGAGGCAGAGTCAATTTCATCTAGTCATTCCCCTCTGTAGCGCGTTTGTAGCGCCTTTGCTTTTTATAGTAGCGCCCGCTCGCGTAATAGTAAAGCAGCGAAAGGGGAGCGTATGAAGATAGCAGGTCGAACCAGAGATGAGTTGATTCCACAGCGCGGCACTGGCATCGCGCCAGAGAATTCTTTTCCATCGGCCGCCAGCGGCCCTTTCAATCCGAAGGCAGCCGATCAGCCCACGGGCGAGAGCGTGTTCCCATTCGCGGGCCGGGACGTGGAGTATCGGGCGCCCGCATCTCGATTGCCGCTGACCGTCAGCGCAGCGGAGAACGCACGCCACAACTGCGAATGGCAATCGCAAACGCCGTGGGACGTGGAGCCGGGCGAGGATGGGCCCATTTTGGCGGGGACGGAAATGCGCGCCATGCAACACACCCATAGACGATTCCGCCGAAGTGCGTTGGCGAAGCGATTGCCCAAGGGGAGCTGGCCGAAATCATAAACGAAGCGGTCAGCACTTTCACGGAACCGATTTCCGCCGTGGCGAACATGGCCGTGGGGGCGGCAGGGATGATGGACGGCGCGCGGCGTAACAGTGTCGAGGATGCTTTCTCGCGGCTCCGGCGCAGAGGTGGAGGCTACTAAATGAAAGTGCCGAAGGGCAAAATGACCAAAGATAAGATCAAGCAGCATGTACCTCGACGCGGCGAGCCGACGACTTCGGACGCGGCGGCCAGCGCCATGCGCGTTGCGGTGTTTCGACCTGGCTGTCGCGCACTCTGCAAGTGCCAGGCGGGAATGTGCGACGAAGCGGACTGCAATGAACTCGGAGTCTTCGACGATCAGGACGAGCAACTTTGCTCGTTTGGCCCGGAGTTCCGCGCCGCCAATGAAGCTGCCACGGAAGCTGCTCCCATCGGCGGCCTGGTGATCTACAAGATACCGGGCGCCCGCCAAAACACGCAGGACACCAATGTGCGCGCGGTGCAGGAAATAAATCGCCGCAACGCTGAGTTCTGGTCGGTGCCGGAGTGAAAACTCTGCGCCCGATCTTCGTCCGGCTCGACGGCACGTCTTACACGTTGCAGCAGTATTGGGCGGAAGTCGCTCGCCGCGAGGCTCTGCGCAACCAAGTGCAGACCGACGTGGTGCAGTTAGAGCAAGACATCGTTCGGGAGAGCGCAAAGCAATGAAATCGCCCACCGTAGATGACAATGCGCGATTCCTAACAGTGGCGCTGTGCCAGGAGAATTTGATGCGGCTCGATGATCTCATCGCCCTGCGCGGGGAGTTGACGCGCTACATACAGTCACGAGAGTTTTTCGCACGAGAGTTAGAACGATGTTTACGCAAGAGGGAGGAACCTTTCCATGATCACCGACGCAGTAACGTCCTTGCCCGCTGATGCCGAGGCGCAGCGAGTTCGATATCTGGCCGAAGCGACCGAACGGCGGCGCAGGGCCATTGCCTTGTGCCAGACCGGTAAAACGCCTGAGCTGCAGGAAGCGGAACAGGCTCAGTTGATGGAGCAACTTGCGTCAGGCCGTGGAGTATGGGAAGCAGTTAGCCGACCAGTACGAATCGCGCATAGGCGGAGTGAATCGGGCCATCCAAGAACGACTCGCTTTGCATTTTGCAGATCAGAAATGCGCACTCCGAATTGAAGGCGTGGCAGAAACCCTTACCGCCGACTTCGTTTCCTTCCGCGCATCAATTGAAAAAGCAGGATGAGCAGGTCGCCATCTGGACCAGGATGATCGAGGACCTGCACGTGAGGCTGGAGGACGCGCGGCGGCGCGAAGGGAATGTCCTCGAGTGTGCTCAGCTGAAAAACGCATTGGAGAATCAGCGTTTCGTTATCCGCAATTTAGAGAGCCTGATAACGGAAGGGTCACGCTATCCCGGCGAGCTGAGCAAGCCGGAAGGATTCGCGTTGAGTTGATTTCTGTGGTGCGCACCATGCGGCGCGTTTTCTCCTTCGCGCGTTTGGCCACAGAGATGCCGGAGCCGGTTTTTCCGAGTGTGCCCCGGCTCCGCTCAAATAAGTTCGCCGCGCTGTGTCTCAGCCGCAGAGCGGCGCTCGCTGTGCCGGGTACTCAGCAATCCTCCGTCCCGGCGCCGCCAAGAGTTCGCAACGGAAGGGAGTCCAATTTTGGACAATTCGACTAAGCAGCAGTTTCCACCCTGGGCTGAGTGCCTGTTTCGGCGGGCGCGTTACAAGATCATCTACGGCGGTAGAGGGTCCGGAAAGTCCTGGGCCGTGGCGCGGGCGCTGATTCTCAAAGCGGCGAAGCGCAAGCTGCGCATCTTCTGTACGCGCGAATTCCAAAATTCGATTTCCGAGAGTTGCCATGAGCTTCTCAGTTCTCAGATTCGGGCGATGGGTCTCGCGCACAAGTTCACGATCCAACAGCAGGGCGTCTTCGGCACGAACGGCAGCGAGTTCCTTTTCATCGGCACAGGCACTAGTCCCGAGAAAATTATGTCCATGGAGGGCATCGACATTTGCTGGATCGAGCAGGCAGAGCGTGTCTCGGAGCGTTCGTTTGAGATCCTGTTGCCAACTGTTCGCCAGCCTGGAAGCGAAATCTGTGCCACGTTTAACCCGGATGAAGAAACCGCTCCGGTCTGGCAACGATTCATCTTGGCTTGTCCTCCGGGCGCGATCGTGAAACGGATCAATTGGGAATCGAATCCGTGGTTCCCCGAAGAGCTGGCCCGCGAAAAAGATTATTTGTACCGCGTCGATCCCGAATCGGCGGTTTGTGTATGGGGCGGCGAGCCGCGCACGAATCAATCGGCGCAAATTTTACGCGGCCAGTACATCGTCGAATCTTTCACTGTCCCCGCAGAGGTCTTGGAACGGAAGCGCGAGGCTTTGACGGTCCATATTTCGGCGCGGATTGGGGTTTTGCCAATGATCCGACCGTGCTCGTGAAGTGCTGGATTCGCGGTGCGCAGTATGGCAAGTCGCAGGGCCGCTTATACGTCGAATATGAAGCGCACGGCATCGGGGTAGAGATCGCACGTACGCCGGCATTGTTCGATAAGATTCCTGGCGCGCGCGAGCATCTGATTAGCGCCGATTGCGCTCGCCCCGAGACGATCAGCTCCATAAAAAACTGCGGGTTCCGAATCGAAGCGGCGGAAAAGTGGAAGGGAAGCGTCGAGGACGGCATCGCAGTGCTGCGCTCCTTCGAGCAGATCGTGATTCATCCGCGCTGCATTCATGCTCAAGAGGAAGCGCGTTTGTGGAGTTACCGGACCGACCGATTGACGGGCGCTGTGCTTCCTGATGTCAAAGCTGGCAACGATCATTTTTGGGATGCGGTTCGCTACGCCTTGGCGCCGCTCGTGAAACCCTCGAATTCACTGGCGGTCTGGGAGAGGCTCTGCGGGTGAGTTAAGAGAAACAGGGAAAAGAATGCGAGACATCGGCCAACACGAGAGGGAAACGAGGAACCGGGCGCGCCTTCCCAAGCCCAACGGCGCAGCGGTGATCCTCTTCCGGAAACCTCGCCCCCTGCTTCCCGACGGGGTCTATCACGCCGTCTGCACCAGCGCCGATTGGGACTGTACGAAAAGGTACAAGCGCAACCAGGCGAAGTTTCTATTTGCCCCGCCGCTCTATTACGACGGTCCCGCTTATCCGGGAGACCTGTGCGCGCTGTATCCCCTCGCCGGAAGGGAAAACTACCCCTATGCAGCGCCCTGGGGAAAGTTCTACGCCCTGTGTACCGGAGCGAACGGATCCACGCCAGCCTTCCCAGAACTCAGTAAAGCCGCACTCAAGCAGATGTTCGAAGGCAGCCTTTGCGAGATCAAAGTGGAAACAGTCAAGCGCTCCTGGAAAGCGAAAAAGGACGAGCAGGACTTGCCGCCGGAACTTCAGTACAGCGTCGTGCGCGAGTTCCGTTTGGCTCCGTTGTCTCGAAAGCAACCAGCACAACCAGGACAACCAGTACAACCACCCCAACCAGCACAACCACGCGAACCAGGGCAACCACCACAACCCCCTAACCTAACAACCTGTAAACCTATAAACAAACCATTTAACCAGGTAACCAGTAAACCACCCCGTTTCCCAGAAGAGCTTGAGGATGAAGTTTCCGGAGCAACTCATTCAGGCAGTAACACTCCGGGCGGGACTGAAAAGCAAATCAGCGATTCAGTCCCGCGTTCCCGAACTCTGCCGTCTTGCCTAGCCTGCGGAAGCTACGCCATGTACCGCGAGAAGGATGGAAGTTTGACTTGCCAGAGCTGTTCTCCCCTACACACGGAGGTCCGCTGAGAAATGCCTAGAAAATGCTCCGTCTGCGCGCACGCTTCCAAGGCTGAGATCGATGGCCGTATCATCGCGGGAGGAGAGTCAGCGCTTTCAGTAGCGCGCTTGTTTGGTTTGTCGAAAGACTCCGTGCTCCGTCATCATCGTCATATCGATAACGCGATTCGGCCGCGCAAGTTATTAAGAGCACGGGGTTTCAAGAACTTACGGCAGCCATAGAGCGTTTGACGGCGAAAATGCAGCGCCACTTGAGCAGCCCGCGCCGTAGCGAAACATGGTTTCAGGAGTCGCGTGAATTGCGCAGCTGGGTGACCTTGCGGTCAAAGCTCGCGGGCAAGGTCGTAGTGGGGGAAAGCGAGGGCCGGAGACAGGGCGATCAGTACTACATCGTGTTTCGCGGGCCAGACGGCGAGCCGCTCAAGATTCCACTCGCGGTGTATGAGCGGCTCCCAGCGGACTCTTCGCGGAGAGCGAGAGCGCATCTGCTTATCAACCAAACGTTCCCGTCACAAGCGCTGAAGAGCAAGCAGTTACCGGGTAGTGTGCCCGAGTTGTGCCTAAACGTTAACGTACTAACAACTCTGCTACTCTGTTAACCGTTTCGAGGAAGTTATGAGTGCGAGCGAGAAACTTTCGAAGCAGGAGCGCTGTATTCTGTAGCATTCGCCGTCCGGCTGTTGGGACATGAAAACCTTGCGGGAATTGTTGCCAGCATCCGACACGCGGAGCCGCGCCGTGCAATCCTCTTCTCTGAGCCGTAGTGTATCTCCGCTCGTGGCGCGTATCGCCGTCTAATGCTATACGCGCTCGCTGTGTAGCAATCACTGCATCTATCTTTTCAAAACGTTAACCCCCGCTGCTGTGAGCATCCTAACGATTCTATCGCTCTTGTGGTGGAGCGAGTAGTCGAGTTAGAAGAGTCCGCAGTATCGCAGGTGTGGCCGCGTCTCGAAGCACAGCGGCTTTACAGAGCAGGGACCAAGAGCTGAGAGCAGAACTCGAATCAATCCTCGAATCCGCGCGGCGACTCTCGCCCGAAGAGCTTCCCCGGCTGCTCGGCGATCTGGAGGAGATCAAGGCCACGGCTCTCGCTCGATTGAGCGCACCAGCGCCTCAGGTGCAGCCACACGACGCCTTGCTAGACGTAGACGAAGCCGCCACGCGGCTGGGAATGAGCCGCTCGTACTTGTATCGCCACGCCTCGCGCTTTGCGTTCGTTCGGCGCGTCGGACGCTCGCTGCGCTTCTCGTCGAATGGAATCGAGAACTACCTCCGGCAGCGCCGCGCTTAGTCCTTTGGGCCAGCTTTATCATGGCGATGGTGATTATCCCTATATACAGAACTAAGGGGGTAAGCTAATATACGCATAGGAGGCTTTGGCAGATGATAATTAAGCGAAGCGACTCTTGTAGATGCGGGACGTGAAGGCGGGCGGATCGCTGCCAGCCGCATGACTCCCAAACAGAGGAAGGAACGCGCACAGAAAGCAGCGCAAGCCAGCGCCAAGGCGCGACAGGCGAAAGCCAGAAAGGGGAAGCAATGAGAGGCGACGGGATGATCTGGAAACGCGGTGAGATTTGGTGGGTTGCTTTCTACGTGGACGGCAAGAAGCAGCGCGAGTCAGCCAAGACGGGCGATGAAGAGACGGCGCGGAAGTATCTCCGCAGGCGGCTGAAAGAAGTTCACGCGCACGAGTGCGACACTTCGAAGCCGTTCATCACGCAACGCGACAGGCGGCGCACGATTGCCGATCTGGTCGACGCTTTGAAGAGGGACTTGGAACTTCGCGGCAAGAACACGGCGCAGGGCAAGAGCAACCTTGCTCGCGTGAGCGCGGACTTCGGAGCGATCCGGGCGCTGAATCTGACGGCTGAGGACGTGGACGAGTACATCGAGCGGCGGCTTGCCGAAGGCTACGCGAAGGCCAGCATCAATCGCACGACTCAATTGCTGCATCAGGCTTACGTGTTGGCAGAGTTGCCAGCGCCACGCATCCGCCGGTTGTCAGAGAAGGGCAACGAGCGCAGAGGCTTCTTTTCGGAGTCGGAGATCCGTTTGGTGATCGCCAACCTCCCGGAATCCCTTCGGGACTTCGTGCTCTTCGGGTATTTGACGGGCATGAGGCGCGGGGAGATCGCGTCACTCGAATGGGCGGATGTTGACGGCGACACGATCAGGTTGCGCGCGGAGAATGCCAAGACGGGCGAAGGGCGCACGCTGCCAATTGTCGGAGAACTGGCGGAGTTGATCGCGCGACGGCGCGAGGCTCGGCAGGTGAAAGCTAAGGACACGGTGATGCTGGCTAACCTGATCTTTCATCGGGGCTGCTTGCCGATTGCGGAGTTCCGCAAATCCTGGGCGAGTGCCTGCTGTGCGGCTGGCGTCGGCAAGCTGGTTTGCCCGCAGTGCTCGGGGGACGTAGATGAGAAGCGCGTTTGCGCTCAGTGCTCGGCGACGTGGAAGAGGGAAGAGTTGAGCTATGCGGGGCGGCTGTTCCACGATCTGCGGCGCTCGGCTGTGCGCGACCTGATCCGGGCCGGAGTCTCGGCTCATGTTGCGATGTCGATCTCGGGCCACAAGACGGACTCCATGCTGAGGCGTTACGACATCGTGGACACTCGCGACCAGAGGGCCGCGCTGGAACGCCGTGCGGAGTACCTCAAGACTGTCCGGGATGAGGGCGTGATTCAGATGGCGACGGCAACAACCCGGTGAAACTGACACCCCTATTTGGAGCTATAGCTTCTTGGATATTCGACGTCCTTTCACGCGCTCCACGAATTTAGCGCGTTCGGCTCCTTCGATCTTGAGGTTGCGGAACACAAATTCGAAGTCTTCTTTGAGATCATCGAAATGAATTATGGAGGAGTTGCTTATCTGCATCCGACGATGCATTCCTCGTCGGTCTCTTTTGCCATGAACACCTATGCTCAGATGCTTATACAGTTGACCGAGCGGATTCACACCTCCCGGCTTTAGTGCATCTGGGATCGCGTCCGACGCAACGCGGAGTTTCTCTTCGTACTGGATCTGAGTCTTGGCGTCAGCGAGAGCTTTGATGACGTTCGCTTCAACACTGTAAGTTTTAGCCAATTCCACCACCACATCTATGAGTTCGTCGGTCTTGTCTTCTATCACCCTACGCATGTACGCGACGGCACCAACTCCCAGATTGTGCGTTCGACATAATAGGCCCTCTTTGTAATAGAAAGCCGCAGAACCTAACAGCTTCTGAAGTTGTGAATCCACGTCAATCGAGGGGGCGGGGATCTGTCCGATCTTCTGCACAGCGCCGTGCTGCCACTCGTTAGCCGAGTAATATCCAACACCGGCTATCGCCCTTGTGTGGACATTCCAGTGCATTTTTCCGAGTGGCGCTGGGCCTAACTCCGGTCTTCGATGCCAATCGATTCTTCGATAGAGCACAATGAGACTTGCCTTGCCGCAAAGATTGCATATATAGGAAACGGCTTGGAAATCTAGCGAAGACCGGAGACAACTCACGCCCACGTCCTTGACCCGTGACCATGTCGTCTCTTTCTCGCATTCACCCTCACAGTTCCGCGAAATGGCGTCTGGCGATTCGAAGTCGAGAATCTCCGCATGTGTATAGAGCGGCCAATCCTCGATGAACTCTTGTGGCGTAGGCATTCTGTCAAGGATAGCTTGCATCCGGATGATGCTGCAAAACAATCTGTGATGGGTGATGGCAACCCAATGGGCACAATACGGGCACAAAACGAAGGGGCACCGCTTGAAGGTGCCTCTAAGTTATTGATAGATGGTGCGCCCTGAGAGATTCGAACTCCCGACCTTCTGGTTCGTAGCCAGACGCTCTATCCAGCTGAGCTAAGGGCGCAGTATTACGTGGGCTGGAGCCGCTCAGGAATTATAACGGATGTTGCCGGACACTGGGAACGCCGTGGCCAGACTTCGGCGGTCTCAATCAGGGCCAATCTCGCCAGCAAACAGCAATCCTCCTGGCTTTCTTTCGAACCCATCGTCTAAGGTGTTCACACTAGATAAACAGCTGGCAATACAGGCTTTCCACGAAAAGGCTCGCTGGACTTTCTGACCCCCAGGTACCCGAAAAGTAAATCTTGCCGAGCGACGAGCAATTCCTACAAGGGGGTTACAAATGGCTCGCTCGCCCTCGCCTGTCTTTTGAGTATCTTGCGGAATGGCAAGCCGGTTGCACACCTATATAGCAGACGAAGTGGCGCGCAACGGGGCGCTCCAAGGATGACTTCGGCCAGAGGTTCTCTTGGGCGCCCCTTGCATTAGCAAGAGATAGCCCTCCCCCCCAATCTCACTACGCTAGCGCCAGTTGCTCTCTGATATCGACTCCGGCTTGGCGCAACAGCCGCGCCACGGCGTCGGTTTTCAGTCGCGAAGCGTCATATCCCACCCGCACTGTACGCTCCGCTTCGTTGAACTTCACACCACGAATTCCATACACTTCCCGCATTCCGTCGATCGCCTTCAGCGCAGTCTCCCCGGGCACAGCTCCATAACGAAAAACGACATCCAGATAAGTCATGAAGTCCTCTCACGCCGCAATAGGAACGCCATGTCGCCATGGCTGAATCCAATATAAAGCATCGTCCATCGAACCAGCAGGGAACAGGAGCATTCCTTCCCGTCATCCTCGCGGCAAGGCTGACCACCTTCCGTGGAACCGTGCTGGAGATTGCGAGCTCGGCGGTTTGTATAATCGCGGTGCTCCTTAAACGACCGCAGATTCATGCCGACCAAACCATCCCATCCATCGTCGACGCTCGAACGCGACCCGGTCTGCGGGATGAATGTAGATCCCGCCATGACCAAGAATATCTACGCCCATGACGGACGGAATTATTACTTCTGCTGCGCGGGTTGCATGGAAAAATTCAAGGCCGACCCCAAGAAATATCTGACTGCGATTCCGCCGGCAAAGGCATCGGGGCTGGTAATGCTGGGCTCCGCGAAGTCGATGCCATCCCACTCTCTTCCGAACATTTCCCCAGGCCCGCAGCTGGTCAAGCCTCAACCTGCCGCGGCCCACGCTCCGGGCTCGCAAGGTCCAACCTATGTTTGCCCCATGTGCCCGGAAGTTCACGAAACCAAACCGGGGGCTTGCCCTTCGTGCGGCATGGCTCTCGAACCGGACGTTCCCGTAGCCTCGACGCGCGTCGAATACACCTGCCCCATGCACCCGGAAATTGTTCGCCCCGGGCCGGGTTCGTGTCCCATCTGCGGGATGGCGCTGGAGCCTCGCACAGTTAGTGCAGCAGCAGAGGAGAATCCCGAACTGCGCGATATGACGCGCCGCTTCTGGGTAAGCCTCGCACTCACCGTGCCGCTCCTCACCATTGCCATGGTCAGCATGGTGCGGCCGCACGCCTTCACCCTATTTCTGGCAGGCGCCGAAGTTCCTTGGTTCGAGTTCGTTCTCGCCACGCCCGTTGTCCTCTGGGGCGGTTGGCCCTTCTTCCAGCGCTTTTGGACATCGCTGATCAACCGCAGTCCGAACATGTTCACCCTCATCGGCATGGGCACCGGCGTGGCCTATGGCTACAGCGTGATGGCCACGTTGGCGCCCCAGATGTTTCCGGAATCGCTGCGCGGGATGGGAGGCTATCCCGACGTTTACTTCGAAGCCGCCGCAGCCATTACCACCCTCGTATTGCTCGGCCAGGTCATGGAGTTGCGCGCCCGCAGCCGCACCAGCGCTGCCATTCGCGCCCTGCTCGATCTCAGTCCGCGCACCGCGCGCCTGCTCAACTCCGACGGCACTGAGATGGACGTTCCGCTCGAGCAGGTGCAACCCGGAGATCGTCTGCGCGTGCGTCCCGGAGAAAAAGTTCCGGTCGACGGCCTACTGCTCGAAGGCCGCAGCTCGATCGACGAGTCCATGATCACTGGCGAATCCATGCCGGTCGAGAAATCGCCGGACAGCCCGGTCATCGGCGCCACCATCAACGGCACCGGTTCCTTTGTCATGCGAGCCGAACGCGTGGGCAGTGAAACATTACTAGCTCGCATCGTGCAGCTCGTCGGTCAGGCGCAGCGTAGCCGTGCTCCCATCCAGCAACTGGCGGACCGCGTGGCGAAATGGTTTGTGCCTATTGTTGTGGCAGTTGCTGTGATCACTTTCGTCGCGTGGCTGCTGTTCGGTCCACAGCCTCGTTTCGCGCACGCTCTCGTGAACGCGGTTGCTGTGCTCATCATCGCGTGCCCGTGCGCGTTGGGCCTCGCCACTCCTATGGCCATCATGGTCGGTGTAGGCCGTGGTGCCCGCGCTGGAGTGCTGATCAAGAACGCGGAGGCGCTTGAGATTCTGGAAAAGGTCGACACCCTGGTCGTCGACAAGACCGGAACCCTAACCGAAGGCAAGCCGAAACTAGTTTCCTACGGGGCGAGTAGTCAATCCGAGATGAACGAAGTGCTCCGGCTTGCCGCCAGCCTCGAGCGCGCCAGCGAACATCCCTTCGCCGAAGCAATCGTGAGAGGCGCGACCGAACGAGCACTGAAGCTTTCTGAGCCGGCGGATTTGCTTTACACCCCGGGCAAGGGCATTCAGGGTACAGTCGATGGGAAAAAAGTGGCCGTTGGCAATATGGCTTTTATGCATCAAGTCGGCGCCGCCAAGCCAGGGGCAGGTATCGGTTACGGAAAGGTGCCGGGTTCCACTCCTATTTTCGTCGCAATCGATGAGCAGTACGCCGGCAATGTCGCCGTAGCCGATCCGATCAAAGCCTCCACCGCGGGCACAATCAACAAGTTGCGCCGCTTAGGCATTCGGATCGTCATGCTAACCGGTGACAATCCACAAGTGGCCGGCGAAATCGCAAAGCAGTTAGGCATCGACGAATTCGAAGCGGAAGTTTTGCCCGAAGGCAAGCTGGAGATCGTCCGCAAACTGCAAGGGCAGGGAAGAGTGGTCGCGATGGCGGGCGACGGCATCAACGACGCTCCCGCCTTAGCGCAAGCCGACGTAGGCATTGCCATGGGCACCGGCACCGACGTTGCCATGGAGAGCGGCGGCATCACCCTGGTCAAAGGCGATCTCACCGGAATTCTTCGCGCCCGCAATCTCAGCCGCGCCACCATGCGCAACATCCGCCAGAATCTTTTCTTCGCCTTTATCTACAACGCGATTGGCGTGCCTATGGCCGCCGGCATTCTCTACCCGTTTTTCGGACTCCTGCTCAGCCCGATCTTCGCCGCCGCTGCCATGAGCTTCAGCTCCGTTTCCGTGATCACGAATGCGCTTCGCCTGCGAAATGCAAGATTGTGATGCGAGCGTAGAGTTACCCTTGAACTTTTGTCTTGGAGAGTCGATTTTGGCTGGCTGCAGCGCTTTGGCGCTGCGCATAACTCCCCAATTGGATGTTGGGCTTTGGCCCCTCAGGAACTTGCGCCTACAGCTTTCCCAGATACTCCATTACGTCCGGCTCCGTCCAATCCACGGCCCCAATAAACTTGCGCCGCACGACGCCCTTGCGGTCGATGATGTAAGTCTCGGGGAACTTGAACGTTCCATAGAGCGCATTGCTTTTCTGGTCGCCATCACGCACTGAAAGTAAATTTACATTGTGATCTTTCAGAAAGCGCTGGTAGTTGTCCTGATCAACATCTACGCTTACGGCCAACACCGTCACGCCCTTAGCCTTCATCCGCTGCTGCATCTGCACCAGCGACGGCATCTCCTCGATACAAGGCGGACACCATGTCGCCCAGAAATTCAACACCACGACCTGCCCCTTGAGCTGGCTTAGAGTCACCGTGCGGTCGGAGTCGTGCACCGTGAAGTCCGGCGCGGCGGAGCCAATCCGCGGCGGTCGCGTGCCGCTATAGCAGCCGGAAAACGAAAGCAGAATGAAACTCAGGGCAGCACAGCTGAGAAAACAAAGAATCCGTCGCACCCCGCTATAATAATAGATTCGGCGTATGCCCGCGACAGACCTAGCCACGCGCCACCCCGTCGTATCGGTGATCATTCCGGCACGCAATGAAGAGGTCTGTCTCGGCGACTGTCTCGAATCGCTGTTAGCGCAAACGGGGGTCGCTTTCGAAATCATCGTGGTCGACGATCATTCCACCGACCGTACGCGTGAAATTGCCTCCTCGTTTTCGGATCCGCGCATTCACGTCATCGAAGCCGGCCCGCTCCCCGCAGGCTGGACCGGCAAGAACAATGCCGTCATCGCGGGCTCTAAAGCGGCCCGCGGCCAATGGTTTCTGTTCACCGACGCCGATACCGTCCATCTCCCGGGATCGCTCGCGCACAGCATCGAAGAAGCCCAACGTCACGAAGCCGCGATGCTCTCCTATTCTCCAGAGCAGGTTGCGAAAAGCTTTGTAGAGAAGGCCGTCATGCCTGTGATTTTTGCGGACCTGGCTGCTACATTTCGCCCATCGCTGGTAAGCGACCCCAAATCGCCCGCGGCCGCCGCAAACGGTCAGTACATTCTGATCATGCGCGAAGCCTATGACGCCGTCGGCGGACACGCCGCCATTGCTTGCGATCTGCTCGAGGATGTGGCCCTAGCTCGTGCCGTGAAGCGCTCCGGCAGAAAGATATTCTTTCGCTTTGGCGGCGATGCCGTCCGCACCCGCATGTATCGCACCTTCGCCCAGTTGCGCGAGGGCTGGACGAAAAACCTCGCGCTATTGTTCCCCTCGCCGCTCCGTCTGGCTGCGCTTCGTATGATTGAGCTTGTCCTTATCCTAAGCAGTTTTGCCGTTGCGGTCATCAGCGCTCGACGCGGCCATTGGCAGCCCGCGCTGTTGGCCGGTGTGCTCGGCTTGATCATCTATAGTTTGTTTCTCACGCGCATCCGCCGCGCACATTTTTCCTGGGATGCGAACATTCTCGCTCTCTTCGGTCTTCCTCTGTTCTCTTATCTCTTGCTGCGCTCGGTCAGGGCGCACGCCGAGGGTAGTGTGGCGTGGAAAGGTCGCAAGTATTCCGACGATACGTGTGTACTGGTAACTGGCCACTGAGCGCTGGCAGCCGCTTTCTTATGGTCTATCTCACGCGCAAAGCCGAATTCGCCGCCTCGCACTACTATCACAACCCGGAGTTCACTCCGGAAGAGAATCGGTGCGTCTTCGGCAAATGCAACAACCCCAACGGTCACGGGCATAACTACGTCCTGGAGGTCACGGTAAAAGGCGAAGTCGATCCCCGCTCCGGCTTCGTCATTGACCTTAAGCAACTCAAAGAGGTTATGCAGCGGGAGATCCTCGATATTATGGACCATCGTTTTCTCAACAAAGAAGTCCCCGAATTCCTGCATCAAATTCCAACGACGGAAAATATCGCAATCGTAGTCTGGCAGCGTCTCGTCACAAGGCTCGAGCGTGCCAAGCTCCACCGGGTGCGGGTTTACGAGACGCCGGATCTTTTTGTCGATTTCTATGGAGAAGAATGACACGTAAGCTGGGAGCTAGAAGCTGATTATGAAGGCGCACCTCTCCCGCCGCTATTTATTCTCCGCTTCGCACCGCCTGCATAGCGAGTCGATGTCGAATGAGGAAAATCAAGCGACCTACGGAAAGTGCAACAATCCCTATGGACACGGCCACAACTACATCGTCGAAATCACCGTCAGCGGTCAGGTCGATCCAAAAACCGGTATGGTCTGCAACCTCCTCGATCTCGACGGCTTCATGGAAAGGGAAGTGCTCTCCCGCTTTGATCACGAGAACCTGAACACGCTGCAAGAATTCTCCGGAAAAGTACCCACTACGGAAAATCTCTGTATTCAGATTTACGAAATAGTGCAGCGCGGCTTCCGCCAGGCGCATCTTGAAAGAGTACGCTTGGAAGAAACCATGATGAATTCGTTCGAATACGAAGGTTAGAGTGAAGCAGCAGAAGCACAATTGTGACTTTCAATTACAAGATTACTCAAATACCGGATTACAAAATGGTCCCCATGAAACCAGCAACCGAACTCTCAACCCTTACCAGCGCCAGCTTCGAAGACCTGATCCAGGAAATGCTCGTCCGCCTTGGCGAAGATCCACACCGTGAAGGTCTGGAACGCACTCCCGAGCGGGTTCGCAAATCCATGCAGTTCTTAACCCGTGGCTACTCCGAAGATCCCGAGGCCTTGCTGAAAGGAGCGCTCTTCACCGTCGGCTATGACGAAATGGTCATCGTCAAAGACGTCGAAATGTTCAGCCTTTGCGAACACCACATGCTGCCCTTCTTCGGCAAGGTGCACGTCGCCTACATTCCTAACGGCAAGGTGATCGGCCTGAGCAAAGTACCGCGCCTCATCGAACTCTTCTCTCGCCGCCTCCAGATCCAGGAACGACTCACTACTCAGATTGCCGAGACCATTCAGAAAGTCATCGAGCCGCAAGGCGTCGGCGTGGTCATCGAGGCGCGCCACTTATGCATGATGATGCGCGGCGTCGAGAAGCAACACTCTGAAGCCGTCACTTCCTCGATGCTGGGCTGCTTCCGCGATTCCAACGAGACCCGCTCCGAGTTCCTGTCGCTGATCCGTCAGCGCCCCAACGGAATCTGAACCGGGGTTGGCGGCATGCGTCGGCACTCAATCCGATAGGATGGCAGGTTATGATCCGCCTCCAAGGTGGACTCCAGTCCAAGGCCGCACAATGCCATTTCACTTCGACTGCGTCTTCTACTATGTCTCAGAAATGGAGCGGGTG
>CAVZZB010000009.1:0-255540 GCA_963779525.1 uncultured Acidobacteriaceae bacterium | reverse complement strand
AGGGATTCGAACCCTCGGTACAGGTGTTAGCCCGTACAACGGTTTAGCAAACCGCCGCATTCGGCCACTCTGCCACCTCTCCGGCGTGCGGAAGTTCAGTTTACCACGGTCGCTATTCGTGTCGTCATTGGCGTTGGGCTTCTTCTAAATGGCGTTTGGTAACCAGTTGCAGGGTGGATGAAACGCTCGCTTCATCAGCCGAACATCGGATACGGAAACCTTTGGCTCGCCGGAAACCTGTCCCGGAGCACGTAAATGAGTTGCCTCAAAAAACGTGCCCCGGCGAATGATTTTTTCCGACGCATGCGCTAATCCGTGTTAAAGGCATCCGTCAGCGATATTACTTTCATTGCGCCTTTAATTTGTTCCAGCGATGCGGCAGACTTTAGCTGTAATGTGACGGCTTCGCCCGGAAGCAGATCAAAGTAATTATCCGAACTTTGCACATTGAGATCACCAAACGACAGATACACGCTACGGGCTAACTTCGGCGACTGAACCGTAATCGTATAGCCATCGCTCGCCTTGCTGAGAGTAGTTTCGATCTTCGGGGAAACCGGCAATTCCAAATCGTGCGTTACATGGAAGAAGATCAGGTTTCGGGAAACTCCTTTTCCGCCCATATCCAGATCAAACACAAGAAAGCTCTGCCGCAAGTTAGCTTTGGACGCCAGAGATGCCTCGTCGACCGTGAAATAGATTGCATTCGATTGCGCTGGCACCTGAACATCTTTGGTCTGGTCGAGCAGGGAATTTCCCGAGAAATCGAGCAGGCGCATGTGGATCGTGGCGGAAAGCGGCTGCAGCTTGTCCGACACCACGTATACATCCACTTTGTCGTCATGCAGGAAAGGAGAAATCAACACATCGTCGTAGAAGCGGCGAGCGTAGTAATGGAGCGCCTTCCAGCGGCCGTAGTAGTCGATGCTGGCCCACGAAGCCACCGGCCAGCAGTCATTCAACTGCCAGTAGAGTGAGCCCATGGTGCGGGGACGCTGCCTGCGCAAATGCTCGGCGCCAATCTTGATGATCTCCGCCTGCTGCACCTGGCTCAAGTAGACGAACGAAGCGAAGTCCTTGGGCTCGCGATACTCGCGCAGCATATAAGTAAGGATGCGTTCGTTCCCGCCTTTATTCTTCTGGTGGGCCTGCATGACAGTGGAGCGAATGTCGAAGTCCCCAGGCTGATTCGCGAACGTACGGATGGTGCGCATCTCGGGGAAAGATTGAAATCCATACTCTGTCATGAAGCGCGGAAATTGCTTGGTGTAGTCTTCCGCCGGCGCCTGCTGGTGCCACACCGCCCAGTAGTGCATGTCGCCGTTGTGCTGGTTGTCGGGAATCTCTTCAAAGTTCGCGCTTGGCGAGCTCGGGGTGTAAGGCACGGGATCGGTATACTTAGCGACTGTACTCCTCAGGATGTCGGAGAAGAGAATCACATAATCCTGCCAGACTTTCTCGCGGTCTGTTGGAGACACCGACTCTTTGAATTCCTGTCGGTCGCCCCAGTGGTACCAGCCGGTTTCAATTTCATTATTGCCGCACCAGATCACAATGCTGGGATGATCGCGCAGACGCTTGATCTGATCGATGGCTTCCTGGCGCACGTTTTCCTGAAAGGCAACATCGCCGGGAACCATGTCGCCGCCAAACATGAACTCCTGCCAAACCATGATTCCGAGTTCATCGCAGATATCGTAGAAATCATCGGACTCGTAGTAACCGCCGCCCCACTCCCGCACCATGTTCATGTGCGCGTCGCGAGCGGCTTGCAGAATGTTGCGATGAATTTCCGGGGTCACGCGGTTGGGAAAGCTGTCGAACGGAATCACGTCCGCACCCTTGGCGAAGACAGAGATCCCGTTCACCACGAATTCGAAGCTCTTGCCCCACTGATCAGGAACGCGGCGCATTTCGACAGAACGCAATCCAGTCTTGGTTTCAGCATGAGCCGCAGCTTCTTTACCGATACGGATCGCGGCAGAGAATCGATAACGATTCTGAGCGCCGTAACCTAGCGGGTACCAGAGTTTCGGCGACACAATGCGCAAGGGGAAGGAAACATGATTCATGCCGGCATCGAGTTGCAGCGTCTGGGTTCCATCGGCGCTTTCCTTGCCGGGCATTTCATTGTGAGCCAGCGTGAGAGTGGCCGTTGTGGGCTTGCTCGCGTCGATATCTAGGTCCGCCGTAACCTCGGCCAGGTCTGTCGTGATGTGGTGCTGGTGAACGTGGAAGTTGTCGATTCGCAGCGCGTCCCAGGCCTCAAGCCGCACCGGCTGCCAAATGCCTTCGGTCATGAATCGCGGACCCCAATCCCAACCATAGTTGTAAGGAGCCTTGCGCGTGTATGGTGCGGTGGCGATGTTCTCTTCGTTTCCGTAGCTGTGCGTAGAGATGGAGGGCAGAATGAAAGGCTGCGACTTGGCGTAAGGAATCATCTTCTCCACGGCGGAGTGAAATACGATCCGCAGAGTATTCGACCCTGGCTTCAACATCGTCTTCGCCGGGATCCGCCAGAGGCGGAACATGTTGTCGGCATTCAGAATTGACTGGTCATTCAAGTAGACGTCGGCAAATGTGTCCAATCCATCGAAAACCAGGTCGACGTGGTCCCGGGCGAGGGTGGCCGCATCGACTTGGAACGTAGTTTGATATTCCCAGTCGGCCAGGCCGATCCATTGAAGATGAAATTCATTATCGCGATCGAATGGGTCGGGAATGAGCTTGTTGTTCAGCAGATCGGTTTGCACGACTCCCGGAACCTGCGCGGCGTGCCATTCCTTAACGTCGGCTCGATCCGTATTGGCGACGGCGCGGAACTGCCAGCCCGAATCGATGGCTTGCGCAGAAGGCTCTGCCGCGTGTAAGGGTTTTGTGACCAGAGTAGTGAAGAGCAAACAACTGAGCAGACAGATGGCGGTGGTTGCTAGATCGCGAAGTCGCGACGGTTCCATATTAAGGTGCTCCTGTCTCAAAATTATGAGTCAATCTAATGCTGCGAATCTCCTTGTCCAGAAGGCTGCGCCGGCTGGGCCGAGCTGTTTTGTAACTTCTGAAACTCTTGCATCTCGCGCTTTGCGTCGGCCGTCTTTCCCTGTTTGCGATAGATTCCCGCCAGTCCAAAATGCGCTTGCGCCGCTAGCGAGCTTTCCTTCTCGATAGATAGAAGTTGGGTCCAAGCCTTTTGCGCGGCCGCGGGGTCGCCCTCGAGCGAGGCCGCTTTTCCAAGCGAATAGAGCGTCTCCGGCATATCAGGCAGCAAGTGGTCGGCGCGCAACAGTTCTGCCCGAGCCTCGTGAGCTTTGCCCTGCTCCAGTAGCGCCTCTCCCAGTCGATACGCCGCCTCGGCATTTCCCGGCTGCTGCTTCACCTGGATGCGAAACTCTTCTTCTGCCTTGGGCCACTGGAAAGCGCCAGCATACACCTCACCCAGCGCCAGGTGAGCCTCGGGCAAACCCGGACGCAGGCGCAGCGCTTCCTTATATTCATTTTCAGCATCCTGCATCCGCCGCAGGACGAAGTAGTTTTCCGCCATCGCTTGGTGCGCGCGCGGAGAGTCGGGATACGCCGCGAGCAAGGTATCGACCGATTGTTTCGCCAGCAGACCGCTAGCGCGGCCAAGATAATAGAGCAGGTCGGGGTCGTTCGGGTGTGCGGCCAGCGCTGTGCGTAAATTGTCAACTGCTTCTGCCAGTTGACCAGTTTGAATTTGCGCGATCCCTAACGCCATCTTGTCGGGCGCGCGTTGCAGGTGCGGAAGCGCCTCGGACGCATAGCCCTGCGATAGCAGCGCGTATCCCAGCAACTGCTGGGCTGGGATGGAATCTGCATTCAGCTCCAGCGCACGTTTCAGCGGTGGGATCGCAGATCCGTAATTACCATTCTCCATGTAAGCCTGGCCGAGGCTGATGAATCCGTCGGCAAAGGACGGATCCAGTTCTGTCACCTTCTTAAACTCTGTGACAGCAACATCGAACTTACGTTGTTTGTCGGCGGTGATTCCCGCTTGCATGTGCTCAGCCGCCTGCGGCGATCCAATCTGGGAGGCGAACCACAGAAATAAAATTGCACGGATCACGGCTTCTCCGGTTCGCGGACCTCTAGGAACTGGTCAGCGGGAACATCATTCAACGTTTGGTGTATGCCAGAGGGCCAGGCAATTTCTACCTTCGCTTTGTCGGCCGTGCCCAGCCCGAAATGCAGTCGCTTATCGCTGGACGAAAGGTACCCGCAGGTTGAGGTTGCGAATCGTGTTTGCCCATTCACTTGCACCCGCGCGCCGAACCCGTCGCGGTTGCTGCGAGTCCCGCGCAAAGTAATCGTCAGCCAGTGCGCCTTGCCGCCACGATTGAAGAACACCTGAGGATGCCCACCCAGTGTGGTCACAACAACGTCCTGCCATCCGTCGTTGTTCAAGTCTCCGAACGCCGCTCCACGCGCGGCCACCGGCACCGTGCTTCCCGAGTCGACTTGCTCAAACCGTCCACTATGATTATTCAACGCCAGCAGCGGCAGTTGGAGATAGTGAAGAGAAGGATCGATTTCCTCCACGTTGTCCAACACATGGGATTGCGCGACGAACAGATCTTTCCATCCATCATTGTCGAAGTCTTCCAGGCCAAAACTCCAGCCAGAACTTCCACTGGTGAGCGCCCCCAGTCCAGTCTCAAGACTGCGATAGGTAAACGAACCGTCGCCATCATTGTGGTAGACGCCGTAAATCTCCCGCGGCAGCAAAGTCACCATAATGTCGGGCCGGCCATCATTGTCGTAATCTTGAAAAACCACGCCCATGCCGGACATTCGCCGCCCGTCCTCGGAAAGTGCCGCGCCCGCTTCCAGCCCGACTTCGCTGAACGTGCCGTTGCCGTTGTTGTGATACAGGTACTGCTGCATCCCATCGTTCGATACAAATATGTCAGTGAATCCGTCGCCATCATAGTCCGCGAATCCCACGCCCAACGCGCGACCTTTTTTTGCTGCGATGCCCGAGCGCTGGCTCACATCGGTGAAGGTTCCGTCGCCATTGTTGTGATAGAGAATGTTGGTCGTCGCCGGGAATTCTTCCGGAGGGCAATAAGTATGGTAGTTGCCGCCGCACTCTTTGTTATGTTTTGTGTCCCACTCCATGTAGCGGGTTACGAACAGATCAAGCTTGCCGTCGTTATCGTAATCCACGAACCCTGCCGACTCTGACCATCCCCCGGCGGCCACTCCGGCTTTGGCCGTCACATCGGTGAAAGTCCCGTCCCCGTTGTTGTGATAAAGAATATTTTTCCCGTAATTGGTGACATAGATGTCTGGGTAGCCATCGTTATCGTAGTCGCCCACGGCAACTCCCATGCCATAGTTTCCGTCGGCGACATTCGCCAGCCCGGCTTGCTGGGTCACATCCGTAAAGCTCCCGTCTTTATTCTGGCGGTAGAGACGATTCCAGTACTTCGGATCGTGCCGGTCGAAATTCTCCGGAGTTTGCATCGGGCTGGTGACCCGCCCGCCGTTCACCAGAAAGATATCCAGCAAGCCATCGTTGTTGTAATCGAGCAGAGCTACGCCGCCGGGCATGGTTTCGATCAAATATTTCTGCGGAGTGGGAGAATTTTGCAGGATGAAATCCAACCCGCGCGGCAGTTTGACATCGAACACCGGAGCCGCGGCGCCAGCCGCCAACAGCATCATGGTGAGGGCGCAAATTACGCGAAAGACAGGGTTCGGCAACTCAGATTTCCTTCAATGAAAGCATATCGCGTACGCGAAAACTCCGCACCATCCTCCAGCCGTTTCGTCCAATCGTTCGCCCAGCACTGTGGCGATATCCGTTCTCCACACATTACAGCTGTCGGCGCGTCGATTCGCGCTCGACCAGCTTAGGCGGGATCAGAATTTTTTGCGGCCGCAACGAGCGCTTTGACGCCATCCGCGCAATCAGAAGCTCTGCCGCCAGCACCCCAATTTTGCAGGTTCCCTGGTCGATGGTAGTCAGCGGCACCGTCAGGACGTCAGAGTAGCGGACATTGCCGGCGCCAACCATCGCAATATCGTCGGGCAGTGTCAGCCCTGCCTCCAAAATTGCTTTCATTGCTCCTATCGCGACCGGATCGTTGAAACAGAAAACTCCATCCGGCAGCGGGAGTGCTCCCAGCAGCTTCCGCATTCCTTCATATCCTGTGTCGTCTGAGTGACCACCCGCGACAATGTAATAGGAGTGCGGGCGAAAGCCGTGTCTCGCCAATGCGTATCGATAACCCGCCATTCGTTCCTTCGCAATTCCTATTTCGGGACCGCGCAGATGGGCGACGCGGCAGCAGCCTCGCGCAATCAGATGTTCAGTTGCCAAGATGCCGATGGCGCGATTATCCACTCCCACGAAGCAGGCCCGCAATCCGGCGATGGGACGATCAATCAGAACATAGGGTGTGTTGCGCTCTTGCGCTCGCTTGAACATTGCCAGATGTCGCGGCGACTGGGACGAAGCAATAATTAAGCCGTCCACTTGGCGAGCCAACAAAGAGTCTGCTTCACTGGCTTCCAACTCAGGATCTTCTTCAAACGATGAGATCACAACGTGATAGCCGTGTGGACGCACGGTGTTGGCGACCGCGCGCGCAATCTCGCCAAAAAAGGGATGGGCAAACTCGGGCAGCAACAACCCTATGGTGTATGTGCGCCTGGTCACCAAACTGCGCGCCACCCAATTCATCTGATAATTCAGTTCTTTTGCCCGCCGCAAGACTCGTTGCCGCGTCGCCTCGCTGATCCGGCCTTGATTGCGCAGTACTTTTGACACGGTTACTACGGATACTTTGACATCCTTCGCGATGTCCATCATGGTCGCGGGCATGACGGCGCAAGCATACCATCGTTTGGGAGGGTTAACGTTTATTCAAATGGGAATCATGCATTTTATTCTTGACAACGGTTATCCCGGTGTTCAAGAATCCGGGCGCAATCACATTTAGGAAATTTCCGCACCGGAAAGAGCTACTTATGCCGAGTCGCAAACTCTTCGTGCTGCTCACCTCGTTCGTCCTGCTTATCGCTACTTCGATCTCTCTCTACGGCCAGAGCACTTATGGTTCGATCTCCGGATCGGTCACCGATACTTCGGGGGCTATCGTCACGGATGCCAAAGTGACGTTGACCAACTTGGGCACGTCGGAAAAGCGCACGCAGTCCAGCGGCAGCGACGGGCTTTTCACGTTTGTGAACCTGTTCCCCGGCCAGTACAAAATTGACGTGGAAAAGCAAGGGTTCAAGCACTTTGTCCGCGCCGATGTCGTTGTCCAGGTTCAGCAGGATACCCATATCGTTTCCCAGCTTCAAGTCGGCGAGGTCAGCCAGGTCGTAGAAGTGACTGCGGAAACGCCGCTGCTGCAAACCGAATCCTCGGCGCTCGGCCAGGTGATCGAACAACGCAAAGCCAACGATCTGCCTTTGAACGGCCGAAATATTTTCAACTTGATCACGGTTTCTCCTGCCGCCGTCGCGCAGGGTGGTTCGGGTGGTTCGCCAGTAGGCCAGAACCCCTTCAGTTGGGGCAACTACCAGGTCGGCGGTTCGTTCGCAAATCAGGGTGCAGAGTACCTGGATGGTCAACCCCTCAATATTGGCTACATCAACCTGCCCATCATCATCCCGACTCAGGATTCCATCGGCGAATTCAAGGTGCAATATAACGATCAGGGGGCCGAATGGGGCAAGTTCTCCGGCGGCGTGGTAAACCTAAGCACCAAGTCCGGAACCAACAGCTGGCACGGCTCTGCCTATGAGTTCTTCCGCAACAAGGTGCTGAATGCGAATGAATACTTTAACAAGGGGACGGAGATAGCTGCCGGCAAGTCGAACACCCCCCCACCGTGGACCCAGAACCAGTACGGCTTTCAGGTGGGCGGACCCGTTATCAAGAATAAGACCTTCTTTTATGTCAGCTGGGAACAATACCGCCAAAGAACGGGATCGCCTTTCACCACGAGCGTTCCAGCGGCAGGGATGACGACCGGTGACTTCTCGGCGTTATGCACGGCTGGTTTTACTGCGGGAGTGTGCAATAACCCCGCAGGTCAGATTTACGATCCTTTCAGTACCGACGCCCTTGGAAATCGAACGCCTTATCCGAATAACCAGATTCCCTCCACCGAGTTCAGCACGGCGGCCGGCGTATTGCTGGCCAAGTACTACCCTGCAGCCAACCTAGCCGGTACGGTCAATAATTACCTGAGTGCGGCGCCCGCCGGCGGGAACACCAACGAATTTGTGGCGCGCGGCGATCAGAACGTTGGCAGCAACACCCACGTGTTCGGCAGATTCGCCTACTTTGGATTGACGGACTTGGCTGTAAATCCGTTAGGCACGGGCCTCTGCCTGGACCGCTGCGCCGAGCTTTATCACACCAAAGCACTGGCCATAGGCATAAACCACACCTTTACACCGACGACGATCCTGGACGTGAACCTTGCGGCTAGCCGGTTTGTCTACGGTCGGACTCCCATTCTGGGTGGCTTCGATCTAAGTACCTTGGGCTGGCCAGCAGCAACCTACAACACTCCACCCAGCGTCATGCGGACTCCACCAACCCCGGAAACAAACCTTCCGAACGACGTTGGCCACACCCAAGGCAACAGCGCCATTGGAGATCACAACACGCAGTACAACCTGAGCCCGGAACTCACGATGATCCGTGGCAAGCACACCATTCAGGTCGGCGGCCAATATGAACTTGGATTGGATAATTACTTCCAAACCAACATCGCCAGCGGCGCGTTCGGATTTCAAGGGAACTGGACATCCTCTACTCCCACCTCTACGGACGGTTCAGGATTTGCGTTCGCTGACTTCCTCCTCGGTTTGGCGCTGAACCAGGGCACGTTCGCCGGGAACCAGAGCGAGGGCATTGCGCAGGTGCCTGCACAGACGCAAGGCAAGCAGACCTACCGCGCCTTGTACGCCGAGGATACCTGGCACGTGACGCCGAAGTTCACTGCGAGCTTGGGCTTGCGCTATGAGCTGCCCGGAACGTGGTCGGAATCCTATAACCGGCTGACCTACTGGGATCCCTACGCGACCAACGGAACTGTGACGGGCTGTAACGGAACGGCTGGATCAGCCTGTCCCGGAGACGCGATGTATGTGAAGTCAGGGCCCAATTCGACACCTAACAATTTGCCTCTCGATAAAAAGGCATTTTCTCCACGAATTGGCTTTGTCTACTCCGCGGACCAAAAGACGGTGGTTCGCGCCGGCTACGGTGTCTTCTTCATTCCAAACTACGTCTCGTTCGCCCTCAATCCGGACAACGACGTGATTAATCTTGCCGCCACCGACTTCACGGCCTCGACTAACGGCTATATCACCCCGGCCTCCAATCTGGACGGTGCCTTGTGCGGGTTCACCACGCCGCCGGCCGGGCTCACCGCCTTTTCGGGAACGCCGGCGTTCACGCCGCGTGGACCTAACGGGTTTACCTGCGCTCAAATAGGTCCGTTTGGCAGCGGCGGGATTTTGTTGCCGCCGGGACGTAACGCAGCCCCGACTCTGTCAAGTTTCGTAGCCGCAAACGGCAGTCCCGGGCTTGCTCCTTACTACGGATATGGTGGTGAGGGCCCAAAATACGGATACGTCGAGCAGTGGAACTTCGACATACAGCGCCAACTTCCGGCTGGTTTCTTTGCGGACGTCGCGTATGCCGGCTCCCATGGTGTTCACTTGCAGCAATATCAAACGAATATCAACCAAATTGCGGATTCCTTCGTAGCGCAGGCTGCCGCGCAAGCAGCTACAGGCGCAACGCCCACAATCGATACTCTGGTTACAAATGTTCTAACCTCACCCAATACCGCGCTAAACCCAGCCCTAACCCCCACGATTCACGAGGGACAGTACGACCGGCCGTACCCCGAGTACAACGGGCTGAACTTGAACGGTTATGGCTGTTGCAGTAGCAATTACAATTCGCTGCAGGCTAGCGTAACCCGGAGATTCCAGGGCGGCGGTACCCTGCTCGTGGCCTACACCAATGCTAAGCTGATGAGCAATACTGACACCTTGACCAGTTGGCTCGAAGGCAACACCGGCGGTGTCGGATCAGTTCAGGATTGGAACAACCTGAAGGGAGAACGGTCTCTCTCCTCGCAAGATATCTCCCAGAGGTTAGTGATCAGTTACGTCCTAGACCTTCCCTTCGGTCATGGCAAGGCGTTCGCAAATAATATGAACGGCATCGCGAACGGCGTGGTTTCCGGCTGGGGCGTCGATGGCATCACCACTTTCCAGCGCGGCTTCCCACTCAAGATCAATTGGGCTGGTCCGCAAACCGCTTTAGAAGGCGCTGGTCTGGGCGTCGCAAACGTCCGGCCCGATGTCATTTCCGGTTGCGACTTGAAAGGCGGCGGCGGCCACATCACCAACTGGTTCAATACCAACTGCTTTGCACCTCCTCCGCAGTGGGGGTTCGGAACCGAGGCTCGTGTGGATCCGGTTCTACGCGGACCTGGAATCGACAACTTTGACTTCGCGATCTTCAAGCGGACCAAGGTCAACGAGAGAGTCGGTATCGAATTCCGGACGGAGTTCTTCAACCTATTCAATCATCCGTATTTCAATGTGCCAGGAAACGGGTACAACGGAACTCCGACAGGAAACGGTTTCGGTGTAATTACGAGTACCGTGGGAGCCGGTGTAGCCTCACCCGAACGATTGATTCAGTTTGCTCTGAAAGTCGTGTTCTAAAGACTCTCCGGGCCAGGAAATTGTTCTTGGCCCGGGACAACTTCACTTGCAGTCTCTGTGTGCTGGCCAGCGATGGCCAGCATTTATTTTGTTCATCGCCCTCGGCCTGTCATATCCTTCCTTATCTATGAGAACTCTTCACTCCCTCGACTACTCCGAAGCTAAGCGAGCCGTCGATCTGATCGTCGACAGAGCTTTGCAAATGCAAAAGGCCGTGGTTGTGGCTGTCGCCGATTCGCACGGCGATCTTATCTGTTTATCCCGAATGGACGGTGCTCCCATCTCCTCCATCCGCGTCGCCACGAATAAGGCTTGGACCGCCGCGCGTGAGCGCAAGCCCACCAAGGAAATCGGAGAAAAGGTCAGGCATCCGGAAAAAGGCCACGACATTGTTTACTACGGCGACCCGCAATATGTGGGCTGGGGCGGCGGGATTCCAGTCTGGAAAAACGGTGAAGTGGTTGGAGCCGTCGCGGTGAGCGGCTTGTCGTCGAATGAAGATATCGCCTTGGCCACGCTGGGTGTGGAGTTGATTGCAGGCTCATGAGGGCCGAAGTTTTCTTATCATAATTTCGATCGTTTCGCTCCCGAGCGTGTTCGTGTTTCGTAACACAATTCACTTTTTCGCGAGGCCAGCGAAATTTGATGCAAAACTCATCGCAACTGAGGGGGATGAGTGGATCCGAAGGACTGTCCGCGCTGCGGCGGTACCGGATATGTTGCCAGGCCTGTGGACATCAGTGGGAAGTCCGAAGGCATCGCGTTTATCCGAACGAAATGTCCTGCCTGCGCGGGTAGCGGACGGAAAGACTCGACTCCACCGAAAACCGCGGGCTGACCGCACGGCCTGCGGTGCTTGCGAAAACGTACGAGCCCGGAGTGGTCATGGTTTTCCGCCCTAAGATGACGCCTGGGCTCGACGTTTGCACGCTGGAACTTACATCCGACTCTCAGCTCCGGGAAACTCCACGAATCGCTACGCGATGCCGGCAGCTTTGCTGCGCATCCGGCGCTTCGCAGACGAAGCAACCTCCACCCGGTTGCGTCCCGCGGCTTTAGCACGGTAGAGCGCCTTATCCGCGGCTTGAATAACCTCTTCTGGCGATGAGTTGTCTGAACCGGAACTCGCTACTCCGATGCTGGCCGTCACCGAAAGTTCCGTAGGCTCGATCGCGCTCGCTAGCTGACGAACGGCGTGGCCGGTTTGAGTTCTTGCACGCATGCGCACATTACGCCGGTCTGGACCGCGGGTCTCTTGCCGGCGATCTTTGCCGCGGAAACGAAAGCTGCTGGCTTCAATGTCGATACGCAATTTTTCCAGATGATCCAGAACCTCTTTTGCGGTCTTGCCGGAGAAGATGATGGCAAATTCCTCTCCGCCGCAACGATAAGCTTGTCCGCCTCCCGTTATCCGCGCCAGCCTGCCCGCAACCATGCGTAGCACCTGATCTCCTGTGTGGTGACCGTAGGTATCGTTACATCGTTTGAAGTGATCGATATCGACCATCGCAATGGAATAGGGTGGTTGCAGCCGAACGAGCGCCTCGCGGAAGGCGCGGCGTGAGGGCAGCGCCGTCAGTTCATCGTGATAGGCGAGCAGATAGGTAGTTTCGATCATGGACGCTGCCAGAATGAACGCGGCAGTGGCGAAATAAGCGGACGGGATGCGCCCGGCGCCTCCGAAGCGGAGGGCGAGGAACGAAGCCGCCATGGCCCATAGCAGTCCGCTCTCCGCTGGTTTGCATAGAAGCGCGCATCGAATGAGGAGCACTACCGCTGCGAGCGCGAAGGCGATTACCGTAGCGAATGGCAAAGGCTGCGGAGCCAGGGAATGGTGCCCGGCATGTCTCGCAGTCGTTGCCAGCGAATCCGGCCGGCAGAGCACGGCAACAATTACCGATTCGACGAACAGCAACAAAGCCGCTGGCGCGATGTTTGAGACGGTAAATCCCTTTTCTTGCGCCACTGAGAGAAGGACAAAATTCAGCGGCAAGAGCACGCCTATCGCTCCGAGCGCAGTGCTTCCCGGCCCGCCGCTCGCAATATGACCGGAGGAAAAATAGGAAATCGCGCGTTCCGCGAGGAACAGAACCAGCAAGGCGAAGAAGATCCGGCTCGAGTGAAATTTCCACGCCAACGGAAGCCCGGCGATCAACGCCGCGTACAGGGCAAAGGTGACGAACGCGTCACCAGGCGTCACCAACCCGGTATGTAGCAGAAGGGCCACTGCCACAATCCAGACAGCAGGACTGAGCAGCGTCTTCATCGCGGTTTGTTCCAGGCGATCATGATTCTCGAGAGTGCGGCAACGGTGAATGCGAGCAGAGTCTCTACATCGTCGTCTTTCGATTATCGCTGCGCGTGAGGTGCAAGAGTAATTGACCGAAAGGGTTCGGAAATCCAGGGTGGAGCAGAAGACGGATTCAATCACCGACTAGTTCAATTTCCGAAGAGTCGAGCTGATCGAGAGGACTGCTGCTGATCCGGGCCAGCCATAAACTCAGCAGAGAAACTACTCCTAACAGAGCAACGCAACCCGGCCACGCCGCCGAGCGCCAGAACCAATCGGTCAACGTGGCGCCCGCGCTTCCTCCCAGATAATAGAACGTCACATATAGCCCAGCAGCAGAGGAACGGGAACGCCCCGCGATGGCGCCAGTCTCCACCGTGGCCGCCGCCTGCGCCACGAAAACTCCAGAAGAAAAAATGGCAAGGCCCACGATCACCACGGGCAGCGCTTTCACCAAGGTGAGCAGAAGTCCCGCGATCATCATGACGCAATACAAGATGGAGGTTCGGCGAAAGCCGAAGCGGTCAAGAAATCGGCCCGATTGTGGTGTAATCACCGCTCCCAGCAGATAGACAAAGAAAATGCTGCCCAGTTCCGCCGAGTTCAGACGAAAAGGCGCGGCTGCCAGGTAGAAGTTTGCGTAGGTAAAACAACCCACTAGAGAGAAGAGAATAGTGGCGCCCATGCCAAAATTAGCCAGCAGCCGCGGATTGCGCAGATGCTCCCTGGCATGATTCAAAACCTGCCGTAGATCTTCGGCGCGCACAAAATTCTTAGCCAGAGGAAGCCAGGCGCGAACCATAAACGCGCCAATCAGGTCGAGCGCGGCGAGCACTAGAAAGGTCGCGCGCCAATGCCAGAGCATGGCGGTGACTCCGGCGATGAATCGCCCCAGAAATCCTCCGATCACCGTTCCCGTCACGTAAGAGGACATAGCCTTTCCCACGCCGCGTCCAGCCCATTCTTCATTCACGTAGGCAAGCATCACGGCTATAACTCCCGGCACGAACACTCCCTGGGCGAAGCGCCAGAAGATGAGCGCTCGCAAACTGCCAGAAGTCGCCGCTAGAGCGGTAGGAACCGCCAGCAAGAATAACGAGGGAACAATTACTTTCTTGCGTCCGCGCCGCTCGGCGATCATGCCGATGAACGGCGCGGTGAGAGCGGTGGCAAAAATTGTCGCGCTTACCGTAAGACTGACCTTCAGCTCGGAAGCATGAAAAGTTTCTCGCAACAGCGGCAGTAACGGCTGCGTGCAGTAGACGTTGAGGAAGGTGCACATGCCGGCCAGCATGGCCGCAACGGTGGTTTTGTCGAGCCTTGCCAAAGGAATCCGGGACCCCAATCCTGAAAAGTTGATGATATGCGAAGTTCTACCTCAAGGGACTGGCGTCGCGCTTGAGCATTTTCTAACTAGAATCGGGCTGTGATTAAGGCCTCCTTATGCGAATTCTGATTGCCGAAGATGATGTGGCTCTGGCCGGCTTTGTGCGCCAGGGGTTGCAAGCGGAACATTACACCGTGGATGTAGCTGAGGATGGAGAACAAGCTCGAGCCATGGGAAGTGAGACCGAATACGACCTAATCATTCTCGATCTGGGTCTGCCCCGTCTGGACGGAGTGTCCGTATTGCGCCACTTGCGGCTGCGCAGGCCGAGTATGCCGGTGCTGGTGCTGACCCTGCGAAGCCGCGTCGAAGATCGAGTGTTGTGTCTCGACACCGGCGCCGACGATTATCTTCCCAAGCCATTTTCTTTTACGGAATTATCCGCGCGCATCCGCGCATTGCTGCGGCGCAGCCACCTGCCATCGGAATCCGTGCTAGTGGTGGACGATCTGAAACTGGATCGCGTGGAACGCCGCGCCGAGCGGGCCGGCCGCCGTATTGAACTCACCTCCAAGGAGTTTTCTCTCCTCGAATATCTGATGCGGAATGCCGGCCGCCAAGTCTCACGCGCCATGATCATCGAGCACGTCTGGAACCTAACTTTCGATACCTCGACGAACGTGGTGGATGTCTACATCAATTATGCATCTTCCCAAGTGGATCAACGAAAGGTCGGCAAACTTGCTTTGGCCATCCAGGTGGCGTTTCAGGAACTCGGCGTCTTTCCGGCCTCCACCACCCAGATTCCACTGGACATCAATGACCCCCTGCCCTTCAGCACGGTGCAGGCTATTCAGAACGTAGAGCGAACGGCTGAACTGGGACGTATCTCTTCTTCGCCCACGGATTCGTTGGCGGGCTCCTCCGACGAAACCGATATGACCACGCTACGCAGCGAGTTGGAACAGGCGTTGCACGGCGAAATCGCTTTACATCAAGTCTCGCTACATCGCGAAACTGATGGCTTGGTTGTAAGTCTGCGGGAGTTTGGTTTTTTCGATAGCGGCTCGGCGAGCATCAACCCTCAATCTCTGCCCGCACTGGACCGGATTGCCTCGATCCTTGCCATTCGCACATGCCGCCTGCGCATCGAAGGCCACACGGATAACATTCCAATTCACACCCCTCAGATGACTTCCAATTGGGAATTGTCGACCGCTCGGGCAACCGAATTAATCCGCGTATTGATCGTGGACCATCGCTTCGCCCCAGAAAGGCTGTCGGCCGCTGGTTACGCCGAATATCACCCGATCGCCAGCAACCTTACGGCTTCCGGACGGGCCCAGAACCGCCGGGTCGACATTGTCATCTTGAACGAGCACAGCAATGCCGAAAACTTGGTGCACTCGAAGATGTCGGTTGGAAAGCCATCGCCGAGCCTGCCTTAGAAGCGTGAACTTTTCTCCTAAGCGGGTCCCACTCTTTCCAACCAGCGAACGGCATTCCAGTTAAAGTCCCGTCTCTGCCTGCCGATGGACTTTCAGGAAGATCGAAGCGGTGACATGAAGAGTATTCCGCAGGCTTGTATGCGATCGGCAAATCGCAAGAAAAGCCATGATCACAAGGTTGACGCACAATGGGAGTGAATGCTGACAAACTCAAAGGAAACTCGGTTGCGCGTGAACCCGGGAAGGTGCCGCGTGAGTTGCTGCAGTTGGTTGGCTTTCACGTGGGCAACGAGGAATTTGGGATCGACATTTTGCGAGTGCAGGAAATCATTCGAGCTCAGCAATTGACTCGGGTTCCCAATTCACCAGAGTGCATGGAAGGAGTGATGAATCTGCGCGGCAAGATCATCCCTGTCATCGCGCTGCGAAAAAGATTTGGACTGGAGGAGGTTCCTCCGGATAAGCAGAACCGCATCGTCGTCGTCGAAATCCAGGGGACGGTTTTCGGCTTTGTCGTGGACGCGGTCTCCGAGGTTCTCCGCCTTCCGGCAGATACCGTCGAGTCTCCTCCACGGCTCAGTTCGGTAGAGCGCGAATATGTCGCTGGCGTGGGAACGCTTGGTGATCGTTTGCTCATCCTGCTTAATCCGGATCAACTGCTGGATGGCTCCGAGCAGACTAGTAGCGCGGCGGCGGCCAGCGCATAGTCAACACGCTAATAAGAAGGAACGGCCTTCGTGAGTGATGACCTTCAAAATGATCCCTCGCTGGTCCATGACTTCCTGGTGGAGTCGGAAGAGTTTCTCCAGCGCATGGACCAGGACATGGTTGCGCTAGAGGCAACCCCTCATGATGCTGAGCTGTTGAATCGCATCTTTCGCGCTCTACATACCATCAAGGGAACCTCTGGTTTTCTCGGCTTCGAGCCGATTGTTCGTTTAAGTCATCGGGCGGAAGATGTTCTCAATGCCCTGCGCAAAGGTGAAGCCCAGCTGACGCATCCGATGATTGATGCTCTGCTTGCCGCTCGCGACTATTTAGGCCAGATGTTGCAGGATGTTCGCGAGGGTGGGCTGAAGCAGTATGAGATGGAATCGCTGCTGAAAGGGCTCGAAGCGGCGCAAAATTCCCGGCAGAACCCTCCCTCCCTCGGAGAGTTGCTGGTTAAGAAGGATGTCATCTCCTCGTCCACGCTGCACGCGGTTCTGGAAGAGCAATCTTCCGCGACGCAGCCTCGCAAGTTAGGCGAGATGCTGGTCGAAAAGGGTCTGGCTACTCCCTCAGAGATTGGAGACGCGCTGGTCCGCCAGAAGGACATTGCCCAAACGGGCCGTACCTCCGAAGCTTCCACCATGCGTGTGGAAGCCAGCAAGCTCGATGACCTGATGAATCTGATCGGAGAACTAGTACTGGAGCGCAATCGCCTGATGCAACTCAGCCGCGACTTGTCGGCAGGCAGGCTGGCCATGAATGAAGTGAATTCTTCTCTCAGCCAATTCTCCGCCCGCTTAAGTTTCGTCACGGAAGAACTCCAGTCGGCGGGTCTGAAAACCCGCATGGTCCCGATCGAAACCGTCTTTCGGAGATTTCCCCGCCTGGTTCGCGACGTCGCCGCCTGCCTTAAGAAGGACGTCGCCCTAGTCTTACTCGGCGAAGACACTGAACTGGATAAGACGATGGCCGAACTCATCGCGGATCCCCTGATCCATCTGGTGCGCAACTCCCTGGATCATGGAATCGAAGTTCCGGCAGAGAGGGAAAAGTCCAGCAAGCCGTCGCAGGGAACGATTCGCCTGGAGGCTCGGCAGGAAGGCGACCAGATCGTCATCAGCATCAGCGATGACGGTGCTGGAATGGATCCGGAGCGCATTGGCCGCAAGGCGGTGGAGAAGGGGTTGGTATCGGCGGAACGTTTACGCAGCTTAAGCACCCGTGAAATTCTTGATTTCATTTTTCTTCCCGGCTTCAGTACTGCCGAGCAGACAACCAATCTCTCAGGGCGCGGAGTCGGCATGGATGTAGTTCGAACGAATCTCAAGAAGCTGAATGGCTCGGTCGAGATCGACAGTCATCATGGGAAGGGCGCGACCGTCAAGCTTCGTTTACCCCTCACCCTCGCCATTCTTCCAGTACTGCTGGTTCGAGTGGCCAACGAAATCTATGCGCTGCCCTTGCGTTCGGTTGCGGAGACGGCACAAGTGAATCTCAAGCATGTGCATCGTGTGGAGGGAAGAGAAGTCCTCTGTCTTCGAGGGGAGACATTGCCGCTGTTGCGCCTGGATCAACTTTTTGCCGTGCGGACCTCATCCAAGTTGCCCGGCGCCGAAAGCTTTCCTTCTCCCTCCGAGAGCGAGGAAGGTCAGAAAGTCGTGATTCTCGGGGTGGGGGAAAAACGCTTTGCGCTTCTGGCAGATCAGTTGCTCGGGCAGGAATCGACGGTCATCAAACCGCTAGGCAGTTATCTCCATGGCTGTTCCAGTATCGCCGGGGCCACCATCAGTGGCGACGGGCAGGTGCGCCTTGTGCTTGATCCCGCAGGCCTGCTCGCGAACTCACAACTCGCTGCCCTGCTGACTGTCCGAAAGGCTTCTGCGTGACCACCGCAGCTTCTCCCCACCTCATATCCGGCACCGAGGCCCCCGCGGAGCCTGAACTCGTTCGTATTCGCGACGTGATCTACCAGGCAGCGGGAATCTTTCATCCGAACAACAAGCTTCGCTTGCTGCAGGATCGTTGCTCCCGTCGCATGAAGGAGCTCAAACTTCAAACACTGAGGGAATACGCCGAATGTCTTACCATTCATCCTGGCCGGCAAGCGGAGTTGGTCGCGCTGCTCAACGAAATCACGATCGGAGAAACCTGCTTCTTTCGTAATCACCCGCAACTGGATGCTTTGCGCCAGGTTGTAATCCCAAACATTCTCAAGGTTAAGTCTGCGCTTCCACTCCGCCGCCTCCGCATCTGGAGTGCCGGTTGTTCCACGGGGGAGGAACCCTACACGGTTCGCATGGTGCTCCAGGAAGAGGCCAACGGCCAACTCAAGGATTGGTCGACAGAAATTCTGGCCACGGATCTCAACGAAAGATCCCTGAGTCACGCCCAAGAGGGAATTTACGACAACTACAGTACGCGCCACGTGAGTTCTGCCTACCGGCGTAAGTATTTTCTTCCGCTCAACGGCAAGCTCCAAGTGAATCCAATCGCCCGCTCCAACATTAACTTCAGCCGGCTGAATCTGTCGGACGACTCGCGCATGACTTTCATGAAGAGCATGGACGCGATCTTCTGCTGCAATGTCCTTATCTACTTCGATCTCGCCTCCAAGCGGCGTGTCATCCAACATTTCTACAACAACCTGCTACCTCATGGTTATCTGTTTCTCGGTCATTCCGAGTCTCTCTACGGAGTGAATGATGACTTCCGCCTGGTGCATTTGCCCGGAACCACCGCCTATGTAAAAGGCGAACGTGTCCTCGCGGGAGGTAAATCCCTATGACCGCAGCAAGCGCAACCAAGCAAGTCTTACTGCAGCGGCTCGAAGGATTGCGCCAAATCCCGACCATTCCCGGCGTTCTTGCTCCTCTGCTTCGCTACCTGCAGCAGCCTGTGGAGCAGCTTGACGTCCAGAAAGTCACCGACCTGCTTTCGCAAGACAAGTCGTTGGCGGCGCAGTGCCTGCAGATGGCGAACTCGCCGCTCTTCGGCCCGTCACAGCGCGTACAGTCGCTGCGGGGAGCGGTTGTCAGCCTGGGATTCCATCACGTCAGCGACATCGCCATGTCGTGTGGCGTGCTGAATCTGCTTCCGAGCGATAGAACCAGCCTGGATCCGGTGGCTTTCTGGGAGCATTCCCTGGGCGGCGCTCTGGTTTGCCGCCGGGTCGCGCGCGAAATCAATTTTAGTGATCCGGCAAAAGCCTATCTTGCTGGTCTGCTCCATGACCTGGGAATCATCGTCAATCTTTGGGTGCTGCCCAAGGAGTTCGGCACGGCTTGGCAAACCGCCAAAGCAGAAGGCATTCCGTTGCACGAGGCGGAGCAACGGGCGATGGGATTCACGCATTGCGATAGCGGCCGCCTGCTCGCCGAGCAATGGCAGCTCGCCCCGGAACTGGTCGAGGTCGTCACTTATCACCACACGCCAGAGAAGGCCGTCGAACACGGGGGACTAGTGGCCCTGGTGCAGCTGGCAGATTTACTTTGCCGCATGAGCGGACTGAACCACGGGTATGTAGAGAAGCGGCAAGTAAACCTGGCGGAAGAAGCTGGTTTCGCGCTCCTCGCCAATCATTCCACGATGCTGAAGGATTTTGACTGGGCCCGGCTTACCTTCGAACTGGATTCCTATATGGATGAAGTTCACAGCCTGGTCCGCGCGATTTACCGAACGTGAACAACGCCAGCAAACCTTCGCCGGTAAGAGTGCTTATTGTGGATGATAGCGCTTTCATGCGCGCTGCACTCTCTCGCATCGTGGGTTCGGACGCCGCCCTCGAAGTCGTCGGAACCGCAGCTAGTGGCCACGAAGCTCTCCGACAAGTGCCGGCCCTTAATCCTGACGTCATTACCCTCGATGTGCAGATGCCCGGCATGGATGGCGTCGAAACTCTTCGGCGCATCATGTTGGAGTTCCCTCGTCCCGTCATCATGGTCAGTGCGCTCACACTAAACGATGCGGAGATCACCTTCAATGCGCTGGATGCAGGAGCATTCGACTACGTACCCAAGCAGCTTTCCTCTACCTCCCTTGACATTCTCCATCTTCGGGAAGATTTGATCGCCAAGGTTAAAGCAGCAGCGGAGTCAAGCTCGACACTGGAGCCGTGCATTTCCATCCGCAAGCCTCCTCAGCCAGCGCCCCCGCCCCGGCATCAGGTTTCGTCTTCCGCTTCAGAGATGGTTGCTATCGGCACTTCGACCGGAGGCCAAGGGCTCTGCAGGAGATTCTCCCCGCACTTCCCGCGGATCTCCCAGTGCCAATTCTGATCGTGCAACACATGCCGTCCGGATTTACTGCGCCGTTTGCTCAGAGACTGAATAACCTTTGCGAACTTTCCGTCTGTGAGGCGGCAAACGGCCAGACGGTTCAACCCGGAGTGGTATACATCGCTCCCGCGGGAACTCATCTCACCGTGGACCGTACGAGCTTACGAACCCTGATTTGTCTTTCCGCCAAACCGGAGAATCAATTGCACGTTCCGTCGGTCGATGTCCTGATGCAGTCGGTCGCTTCCTCGTTTCGCTCTCTGGCCATGGGCATCATCATGACAGGCATGGGATCTGATGGCGCGCAGGGAATGAATGCGATTCATCGCGAGGGCGGCTTTACCTTAGGCCAGGATGAACAAAGCTCCGCGGTTTATGGCATGCCTCGGACCTGCGCGGAAATGGGAATCCTCGATCGCGTGGTTCCTCTGTCGCAGATTCCTCATGAAATCATCCAGGCCACGCTCTGCCGAAAGACCAGCGCCAGCTAAGCGGTTCCTGCCAAGTCGCAAGGTTTTCCGTCTAACACCTCGCGAACTCTCTTCAATAACGTCGGAACAGAAAACGGCTTCGGCATGTACTGCTTGCGATAAGGAGAAGGTTCAAGCGAGGCAGGCTGCTCCGCGTAGCCGCTCATCAGCAGGATGCGGATTTCGGGGTACAGAAATTTGAATTCCGCAGCCAGTTCGTATCCGTTACCTCCCGGCATAACGACATCGGCAAGAAGCAAATCCACCTGCTCTGAATATTCGCAGCGAGCTTGTAGCGCTGAGCTGGCGCTCTCCGCGGTCAACACTCGATAGCCAGCGGATTCCAGCGCTTCGGCAGTTGCCTTGCGGACGAACGCTTCGTCTTCGACCAGCAGAATCGTTTCCTGGCCCCACAAAGATGGAATCGCCGAAGAAGCGCCGAAGATTACTTCTGTGGAAGCCAACGGCCCAACCACTGACGAATTCGCCGCTTCACTGCCGCATGCCGAATCGATCAATTCCGTACGAAAACTCAAGGTGCCTTACTCCTGGACGTAGTCTCTTCTTCAGCAGATCAGTTGCCATTCCAATTCATCCTGCGCTCAATCCATCCGCCGCAAATCCAGAGACTTAGCGCGAAAAGGATTCAGCGCACATTATGAACGCACAAGAACCGCACCGTTTCGGCGACTGTGGCCTTGTTCTGGTTCTGATTTGGGACGCATGTGAATTGCTCTCCGCGTTTACCGGGGGGCAGTAAGGATGGTTCCGTTGGGATCCAGCAAGAGCTTGTGGGTTCCGACAGGTGCAGACAAGTGAAACCGAGTCTCCGCACCGTCCGCAAACACGCGGCCGAGCAATACCGGGGCCTTCCCGGATACGACCGCGTATATCGGAACAGACGTTACCAGATTCTCTTCAGCTGCCTCTTGTCGAATGATCCCGGTCACGGAGACGCCGCTGCGCGTCACGGTGAACTTGATGCTCTGCAAGTCCAGTTTCGGCACGGATGTGCCGTTTACCCAACCGTCGAAGAACCAGTCGAGCGAGGCCTTACCTTCATATTGCAGCGATGGCGGAAGGTCTTCCGCAAAGACATCCAGAAGTTCGCGAGTGCTGATCGCTCTGCCTTCATAGCGCTCGCGGACCTTGCGCAGGGACCGCACAAAAGGCTCCTCTGCCCCAAACTGGGCCGGATCTTGGCGCTCCTCTTGGGTTGCGGCGTCTTCCAGCATCGACCGCAACATATGGAAGAGCCAAGTCCCTCGGCCGTAGCTGATGGCTTCATAGCCCTGGGGGAAATGTGACGACAACAGCCGGCTGCCTAGCGTGACCGGTCCGGCGTCTTTTCGCACATTACCGTCTTTGTTTTTCCGGACCAAATCTTCTCGGTATTTGTCCATGATCTGCCGAAACGCCGTAGGATTCTTCTCCTGCAAAATCATCATCGCCGAATAATTTGCCAACCCCTCGGAAAGCCACTGGTCGCGATACGTCCTCCACGTCACCAGGTCGCCCCACCACTGGTGGGCCGCTTCATGCGCGGGGACCTCCTGATCCATTAATTCCTGTACCGGGCCCATGTGGAGTTCCCGGCGCTCCTCTTGCGTCAGAAAGGCGTAGGAAGACAGGAAGATCAAACCTGGCCAACCCTGACTTTCCTCCCCCGGCAACTGGGTGAGAGCCAGCTTGCTATAGGGAAAAGGTCCGAAACGCGCCGCATAGTAACGAATTGCCTGAGCGGTTGACTCGGCGACTGCGGCTGCGTTTCTCGCCGGCGATGGAGCGACCGCGGCAATTGACGGCGGGGGAAGTTTGTTCCGCGAGTGCGGCGGTTCAGGACTGATCTGTTCCGGGGGTGTGGGAAAGTTGCGCTCCACACCGATCGTGGCGTAGGTGTCTACATTGACAGTGCCAGCCTGCGCGGTGGCTCGAACATATTTACCGAGATCGAATCCCGCCACCGGAATTGGCCGTTCTGAAACCCAACGCGCCACCTGGTAGTCTGCGGCGGTTTTCGGGGCCTCGTTCAATTCTCTTGTTGAACCGCTTGCCGCGGGCTTGCCCGTCGCGACCAGCGTCCAACCCGGAGGATAATGAAACGTCAGGTCAAAATCGGACATCACCAACCCGCGGTTGGGATACCAGTTTCCTCGCGCTCCCACGTAGAGTAGGCCTTTTCCTGCTTCCGCCAACACTTCTCCGCCGTAGGCTAAGCGCAGCTTGATGTTTTGTCCTTTTCGTGCGGGATGGGGCAGAATCAACCCGACGACGTCGTTGCCACTGCGGGCCAAGCGTGTGCCCTCGACGGCCGGATTCTGGATAAATTCGATGGCTTGTCCGTCTGCCTCTGCGCTTTGAATCTTCAGGTAACGCGACAATTCGAACGCCACAAAACGCGATCCGTCGTGCCGTACGTCGAGATTGAGCTCAACTCTGGCATCCAGTTCCTTGGGCGGTAGAACCTCAGCCTCAATGGTGTAACGTCGAACGAAAATTGGATCTTCGCGAGTTTCTGCTTCTGCCGGCAAAGCCTGTGGAGTCTGACTCAGCGGCGGTCGTTTTGGTCCTGTGTCGCCAGTCGAAAACGAGGTCCAAACGTCGTAATAAACTGTTCCGTCGGCTGCGGCTTTGGCCTGTCCGGCCTCGACTTGTTCTGCCGCATTTGCATCGAAGATCACGTCAAAGACGCCCAGATTGTTTCCGTCCACTCGGACATGCAGCATGCGATCCGGTGGCCCCGCCAGGCTCGGATTCAGCGATTCCTGCGCAGCCGTACCATCCGCGTTGGGTAACATGTCACTCAAATCCGCCAGCAGCCGCATGGCGTCGCTTCGTGCCAGATTGCGCGCGGTTTCGTCCCATTGAGTGACAAATGCCTTCGCATCGTCCGGCGCTCGGAGGCCGGGCCGAAGTTCAACTGCGGTGTTGTCGTTGAAGCGAAAGTAAGCGGTCGAAAAGCGCTCCTCAAGGATGGCCATCCCGGTGAACAGGCTCATCGACTTTCGTTCCACTTCGTTCGGAGGAATTAGGAGCACCTCTCCATCACCCTCAAAAAATGCGCCAGTGGTCCTGCCCATCACGTCACGCGTGAAGGCGATGGTGCCGTCGTCCAGGCTGATGTGGATCGCAGCCCGATCCAGCGAACTGCCGCGTACCTTAAAGACTCGCGCGGGATCGAGGCCGACGCTGCTCAGTTGCAGGTAGAGCGACTCGGCTGGTCCGGGCTGATGTGTCTGCGCCGGGGGCGACTGAGCGCCCGTTGCGCGGAGATCCGGCAAAAGCGCCAGGCCAAGGGCCAACAGAATGCCGATCCGGCATCGTAAAGGCAGTACCTTCGTTATGTAGGGGTTGGCGCTCACGGTTGCTAGAATGCGCTTCAATGGGGCTTCGTGTCACTACTTTCGCACTGATTCTGATAATGATGCGGTTGGTGTTGGCCTCCGCGGCATCGGCCGATACAATCTACCTCAAGAACGGCCGAACCATCCTTGCTGATCACGTCCAGGAAAAGGGCAGCCACTATGAATATGAGGTCGGCGACGATAGTTATGCTATCCCCAAGAGCTCGGTAGAACGAGTCGAGGCCGGCGGCATGCCAGCCAGCGTGGCGTCGGGCGTGGCCAAAAGTGTCGGCGAACTCCCCGCTTTCGTCCCCGCCGATAGTCTCGCGAGCCAGGGGGACCTGCCCAAGACAATTGTTAAGGATGGCAAAGTCGACCCCGACGCGCTGGCGAAGCTTGAGGAAAAAGGAAATGCCGAGTTGAGTGCTACGGCCGAATTCATCGCCGGTAAGTTTGAGTTCGAACATGGTAACGTCGATTCGGCCCGCCACTATTTCGATACTGCTCTCCGCTTTCAGCCTGAGAATTCTACCGTTCTTACTTACTACGCTGCTCTGCTGGTGCGCACCGGCAACCCTTCGCAGGCACTGTCCTTCGCCCAGCGTGCCGTGAACTCGGCCCCTGATTCGCCGGATGCTTACACTGTACTTGGCTACGCCCAACAGGCCAGTGACCGTACCAAGGACGCGGTAACTTCGTGGAAGCGCTCACTCGAGCTGCGGCCCGATCCCAACGTCCAGCAATATCTGGCGAAGGCGCAGCGCGAGCAAAATGCAGAAACCGATTTCGCTCAGCGTGAGAGTAGCCATTTCGTCCTGCACTACGAGGGCAAGCAGACCTCAGAAGCCTTCCGCGAGCAAATCCTCACTGTGCTGGAATCCGACTATGACGATCTGGCTCGCGATCTTGGGCCGCCGCCGCACGACAACATTCTGGTCACGCTTTATACCGAACAGGCTTTCTTTGATGTTACCCGAGCTCCTTCGTGGACGGGGGCACTCAACGATGGCAAACTCCGCATTCCCATCAACGGGCTGAGTTCCGTGACGCCGGAGCTGGCCCGGGTTCTGAAACACGAACTGGCCCACTCCTTCATCAACCAAGTCTCCGCCGGCCGCTGTCCGATCTGGCTGCATGAAGGAATCGCCCAACTGCTCGAACCGAAATACCTCGGCACCGATGGACACCAACTGGCTGTGCTCTTCAAGTCACAACACAACATCCCGTTGAACGTGCTCGAAGGAAGCTTCATGCGCTTCTCTGGCCCACAGGCCTACCTGGCCTACGCGGAATCGCTGGCAGCGGTTTCTTATATCAATGATTCTTATGGCATGGGCGATATCCAGCGAATTCTGCAACGCCTCGCCGAGGGCAGTTCCACCGAAGCCGCCCTCCGAGCCACGATTCATTCCGACTACGGCCAGCTCGAATCTGATCTCGCTAAATATCTGAGCGACAAATACGGCGAATAGCGCTTTCATTTCTCAGGATACCCCGGGTTATTCGTCTGGCGTCATCCAGAAGTCCCGCGTTTTCTGCAGCGGGACGGGGGCCCACCCTTCATTTGCCCGCCATCACCGCTTGTGCTAGTTTCGACTTTCTGATCAACGGTCGAATGTGCCCCCTGTTCCAGTCCCGTGTGCCAGATCCTCTGCCGCCCTTGGAGCCCGCTGCGGGGGATTTTCCGAAGATTGCTGGCGCAGAAATTGCCGCCTCCACTTACGGTAAGCGAGTGGCCGGCGATTTCTACGATTCCGTGCGGGTTGGCCCGGAGCGGGTCTTGTTTGGTCTGCTCGACGTTGCCGGCCGGCGCGTGACCAATCAGATCGTCCTCTCAGCCGCCCAGAAGGCGTTCCGTACCCTGGGAACGGAACTTTTTTCGCGTCCCGATTTCAACGAATCCGACGCCATGACCGAACTCTGCCTTCATCTTAACCGTGGCGTGATGGAAGCCGCTCACGGCGTCTGCTCATGCCCCGCCTTCATCGGCTGCTACCACGAGAAGTTCGGCACTCTCTGTTACACCAATGCCGGACATACGCCTGGGCTGCTCCGCGACACCACCGGCATCGTCGAACTCGGCTCGACCGGTTTGCCGCTTGGCCTGTTCTCCCATGCCACCTGCGAAGCTCCCACGGTCGGCCTGCCGAAAGGCGCGGTTCTTCTCCTGGTTTCACGCGGAGTGGTGGAGGGGCACTGCAAAGATGACAAAGCCGAAGATCTGGAATTCGGCCTAGAGCACGTAAAAGAACGCCTTCAGGCTCAGACTTCGCAGAGTGCCCAAACCATTTCCGGGTCCATTCTGAATGCGGTTGGCGAGTTCACTTGCGAGCCCCTGGATCCAGATGATATGACCGCCCTTGCCTTCGTGCGAAGCGCATAATCGGGGTCTTTGCACCCTCGCAAAATCGAAAACGCATCCAAAACATTGATTTCAGAAACATTGATTTAAGGCGGTCTGCTCCGTCCTGAAGTAGTAAAATACCCCAACGGCCCTAGCCCACTTTCGCCCGCAAGCCCAGGCAGCGTGGCGGCCCACCGAAAATCCTATGAAAAGAATGCTTCTAATCGTTGTTGGCATCTCATTGCTGCCGGCTTTCGCTGCCGCGCAGGTTGTCGAAGAGATTGTGGCGCGGGTGAACAGCCAGATCATTACTCGTTCGGAGTTCCTGCGTAGTAAGGATCAGCTTCGGGATGACGTCAAGCAGCAGGATCCGAAGAATGCCGACACTCTTTTTAGTGAGCGTGAGAAGGACATTCTTCGTGACCTCATCGACCAGCAGCTGCTTCTCGAAAAGGGCAAGGATCTCGGCATCACTGGCGATACCGACCTGATCAAGCGCCTCGACCAGATGCGCAAGGATATGAAGCTCGACAGCATGGAGGACCTTGAAAAGGCCGCGACCTCACAGGGCATCTCCTACGAAGATTTCAAGCAAAACATGCGGAACCAGATCATTACGCAGAAGGTGATCGGCGAAGAGGTTGGCTCCCACCTCAGCATTACCACTGAAGAGCAACAGAAATTCTATGACGAGCATAAGGCGGAGATGGAGCAACCCGAATCCATCCGGCTCAGCGAGATCTTAATCGCACCGCAGAAGCCTGCGGACAAGCCCTCCAGCAATGCAGGCGGCGACAATGCAAACAATCAAGCAACTGACGATGCTGCCAAACAGGCCGAGGAGGCTGCAGCTTTGGCTGCCGCGGAAGCCAAAGCCAACGATGTGCTCAAACAAATCCGCGCCGGAGGAAGCTTCGAAGACATCGCCAAGAAGAATTCCGCGGGCCCGTCGGCGGCCCAGGGCGGCGATCTCGGCGTGTTCAAGCGTGGAACTCTGGCCAAGGAACTGGAAGACAGAACCTTCGCCATGAAGGCCGGCCAGGTTACCGACGTGATCCGCACCAAGCAGGGCTATGTCGTCTTGAAGGTGACCGATCATCAAATGGCCGGCATCCCTCCCTTGAAAGATGTTGAGCCCAAGATTCAGGACGCTCTTTACTACGAGAAGCTGCAGCCCGCGCTCCGTGCCTATCTGACCAAGCTACGCGAAGAAGCTTACATCGATATCAAAGAGGGATATACGGATACCGGTGCCAGCCCGAATCAAACCAAGCCGATCGAGACCACTGCGGCCAAAGAGACCGAAGCCAAGAACCTGAAGAAGAAGAAAAAGAAGGTGTTAGGCATCCTCTAGTATCCTGATTTTGGAGTCCGCTGACGCCGTAAATGCCGCAAAATCAACGGCGGCTTTAAGCCGCCAGGCAAGAAAGTGCCGTTCTTCCGCAACCTCTTCGCCTCTGGTTTACACTCATGGAGAGAATGAAGGATTTCTACATCAGCGAGTGTGTTCGCCACGAAAACAAGATCATCACTTCTAACTTCGTCGTGGTCTCCAAGCAGATCAAGCCCAAGAAAACCGGTGAGCCCTATCTGGCGTTAACCCTCGGTGACCGCAGCGGACAGCTCGATGCCAAGATGTGGGACAACGTGGAGGAAGTGCTCAATGTCTTTGAGCAGGATGACTTCCTCAAAGTCAAAGGCTTGGTCAACAAGTACAAAAGCCGTTTCCAGCTGACCATTCACAAGCTGAGAAAGCTGGGCGAATCGGAAATCGAATTCTCTGATTATCTTCCCAAGACCCCCAGAAGCATCGACGAACTCTGGCAGGCGCTCACGGATTTTGTCGCTTCCTTCCGGGATCCTCATCTCAAGGCGCTGGTGCAGGCCTTCATCTCCGATCCTGAGATCGCCGCTGCCTATCGCAACGCTCCCGCCGCCAAGACCCTCCATCATGCCTATATCGGCGGCCTGCTCGACCATGTAGTCTCCTTGTTTCGTTCCTGCGACCTGGTCTGCCGCAACTACCCTCAGGTCAACCGTGACCTCTTGCTGACCGGAGCTTTCCTGCACGACATTGGCAAAATTCACGAACTCGCCTACAACCGCTCGTTTACCTACACCACGCGCGGCCAGTTGCTCGGACACATGGTAATTGAACTGGAAATGCTGCAGGCCAAACTCGCGCTGCTCCCGGGGTTTCCTGACACCCTCAAGACGCTGGTGGAGCATCTGATCATCAGCCACCATGGCGAATACGAATTCGGCTCGCCCAAGCTCCCCATGTTCCCGGAAGCTTTGCTCCTGCACTACATGGATGACTTGGATTCCAAGATGGAGGCCATGCGCGCTCACTTCGAGCGCGAAGCTGACCTGGAAAGCCCCTGGACCAGTTACAACGCTTCCCTCGGGCGGCCGCTGCTGAACAGCGCGAAGTTTCTTGCGTCCAAGGTTGCTCCGCCGGTCGAAGATCCTTCTACCGCCGACGCGAATACGGAACCTGCAAGTGCGACCGAGGAAAAAGCTCCGACGCTGCCCGGATTTGAATCGTAGCTTTGGATAGCCGCTCGTCATGCTCGACTTCAGCCGATTTGAAGTTCTCACCTTCGACTGTTACGGAACTCTGATCAACTGGGAAGAGGGAATCCTTCGTTGCATGCGCCGTATCCTTTCGGCTCACGGCAAGGAAATAGACGATGCCACTATCCTGCAGCTTTACGGTGATTTCGAAGCCGGCGGGGAACAAGGCGAATATCGGAGCTACCGCGAAGTTCTCAAGCGTGTCGTGTGGCAATTCGGACAAAAACTAGCATTCGCTCCGACGGATGACGAAGCCCGCTCACTGCCTGACTCTTTGAAAGACTGGAAGCCATGGCCGGACACGGTCGAGTCGCTCCGCGAACTGCAAAAACGCTTTCGGCTATGCATCATTTCCAACGTAGACGACGATCTCTTCGCGAACACCCAGCCTCAACTGGGAGTGGAGTGCAGCCACATCGTCACGGCGCAACAGGCGCGAGCCTACAAGCCATCATTGAAGATCTTTCGCCTCGCGTTAGGCCGTATCGGTCTCCCTGCAAACCGTGTCCTCCATGCCGGGCAGAGCCTTTACCACGACGTCGTTCCGGCGCAATCGCTGGGACTAGCCACGGTGTGGGTGAATCGCCCCTCGGCCAGGAAAAACGTCGGGGCGGTCAAAGCAGTGAAGGCCACCCCGGACCTGGAAGTTCACAGTCTCCGGGAGCTTGCCCGAGCTTGCGCACGGCCCCTCACCTAGCGACTAGGCAGGAACTTTCACAACTCTCTTCTGAATTGCCCACATGACCAGTTCGGCTTTATTGTGGATGCCAAGCTTCCGCATGAGGTTGAACTTGTGCGCGTCCACGGTCTTGCTGCTCAAACCCAAATCTGTAGCCGCGCGGCGCACCGTTTTCCCTTCCACCAACAATTTCAAGACCTCTATTTCCCGGGATGTCAGAGTCTCTTGCAGCGCGGCCGCCGGTTCGCTCGCAGGTGGAAGCTGATCTGCCGGATGCACCCGGCCGCAGACGCTGCGAACCATCTTGACCAGCTGCTCCACGGAGGTTTGGCGCGCGGCAGAATATTCCGTGAAGGTTTGCGAGCCATCGAATCCGGAACCGCATAGTTCCTGCTCGCTCAAGAAAACTACCTTGGTATGGGGCGACTGCCGCGCCACCAGCCCTTCCGCTTCGGGCGCCGACAATCCGAAAGCTCCCGCATCCACGATTACCACATCCGGACGAAACTCAAAAACCTTGCGCAAGCACTCGGCCGCATCTCCGGCTTCGCTCACCACTTCGAGATCCGGCTCATCCTCCAATAAACGGCGTAAACCCTGGCGCCAGAGAACGTAGTCGTGTACCAGGACGCACCGAACCTTTCCGCGCGGCATTTCCATTTGCATCTGTGCGGGGGGGCACACAGTTCCTCCTCCTTGCTTGGTCAGTGATTTTCGCGAAATGACGCAGACGCTAAAAAGACTTCTATGATGAAGAACCAAGCTGCTCCTTTATTGTAGCAATCATTCATCTTTCTGTGAGGGTGAAAAATGCTGAGGCGACGCAACTTCCTGCAATGGTACACACTCCAGGGCCGCGGCATCAGGTAAAATCGACCACTTATGCTGCGTTATTTTACGGCTGGAGAATCTCACGGCGAAGCTCTGGTGGCCTTTCTCTCAGGCGTGCCTGCAGGTCTCAAGGTGGAACAGGCGTTTCTCGACCGCGAACTCTGGCGCCGCCAGCAGGGCTATGGCCGGGGTGGCCGTATGAAAATCGAGCGTGACACGGCGCACATTCTTTCCGGCGTGCGTCATGGGATAACCATCGGTTCGCCGATTTCGGTCCAGCTTGAAAATAAAGACTGGAAAAATTGGCAGGATTCGTTGCCGGTGGGCGAGGGCGATCCCGCCCGCCATAAGCGAGTGGCTTCTCCCCGCCCCGGTCACGCGGATTTGGCGGGGGCCCTGAAATACAACTTTCCGGAGGCCCGCTACGTTCTGGAACGGGCGTCGGCTCGAGAGTCGGCGGCTCGAGTGGCCATTGGAGGGATCGCCAAAGCCCTCTTGCGTGAACTTGGCATCGAGGTGCTCAGCCATGTCATCGCCGTAGGCAACGTGACCATACAAAAAGAAGTTTCTTGGGAGCAAATTATCGCGCTTTACAAGCAGGAGGAAATCCTGCTGAACTGTGCTGATGTGGAAATGCAGCAACGTATGAAAGAAGAGGTCGACAAAATACTCAAGACCGGTGATTCGCTGGGGGGAGTCTTCGAGGTAGTTGCGCATGGTGTTCCACCCGGACTCGGTACTTACGCACAATGGGACGAACGCCTGGATGCTCTGCTGGCCGCTGCGGTTATGTCGCTGCAAGCGGTGAAGGCGGTGGAGATCGGTTCCGGCGTTGCCGCCGCAGCTTCTCCCGGCTCCGCCGTGCACGATGAAATCGGCTACGGTGAGCCGGCGAGTTTTACTGCCTTCACCCGGACGCACAACAACGCCGGCGGAATCGAGGGCGGCATTTCCAACGGAGAAGAGATCCGCGTGCGCGGCTATTTGAAGCCGATTTCCACTTTGCGGCGTCCACTTCAGTCGGTCGATTTTGCCACCCGTGAACCCGTGCGGGCCGCCTACGAGCGCTCTGACGTTTGTGTGGTGCCGGCCGCTGGAGTTGCGGCCGAGGCCATGGTCGCGCTCACTCTGGCCCGTTGTGCCCTCGAAAAGTTCGGAGGCGACTCCATGGGCGAGACCTTGCGCAACTTTCAGGGGTACCGACAGCAATTGGAAAGCTATTGATGATTTATCCCATCGTTAAGTTCGGAAATCCCGTCCTCGAGAAGCCCGCCGAAAGAGTTACTGGCTTCGACGAAGAATTGAAGAAGCTGGTCGATGACATGTTCGAGTCGATGTACGCCGCCCGCGGCGTGGGCCTGGCAGCACCGCAGATTGGAATTTCGCGCCGTATCGCCGTCATCGACGTAACCTTCAAGGAGGATCCGGAGGCCAAGCTCGTACTCATCAACCCCGAAATCATCCATAAAGAGGGCCGGCACTCGCAGAGTGAAGGCTGCCTGAGCATTCCCGATTTTCGCGAGAACGTGAGCCGCCCGCAGGTTGTCACCGTTCGCGCCCAGGATCTATCAGGGAAGACCTTCGAAAAGACCGGCGACGACTTGCTGGCTCGCGCTTTGCAGCATGAGACCGATCACCTGAATGGCAAGCTCTACATCAGCCACATCAGCGCGCTCAAGCGCGACCTCATCAAGCGTAAAATTCGCAAGCTGGTCAAAGCCGGAGAATGGTAGAAAAACCTGTGATCGGATGATCTTGTGATCGGGCGATCGAGATTCGAACGAACCGAAGCTCTTGATCGGCCAACGAAACAATCACCCGATGACCCGATGTCCCGATGCCCCGATCTCTCAACCTCGTCTTCTGTGGTACGCCTGGCTTCGCAGTGCCCACACTCGACCGGCTGGTAGATGCCGGATTTAACGTTCGCCTTGTAGTTACCCAACCCGATCGCCCCAAAGGACGCGGCCTCGAACTCGTCGCCTCGCCAGTCAAGCAGCGAGCCGTGCAACTCGGAATACCGATTGCGCAACCCGACCGCATCAAGAACAATAGCGACTTCCGCGCTCAGCTGACAGATCTCAAACCTGACGCCATCGTCGTGGTCGGCTATGGCCGCATCATTCCGCAGTGGATGCTCGATCTGCCCCCTCTCGGCAATATCAACCTCCACGCTTCGCTTTTACCCAAATATCGCGGCGCGGCGCCGATCCAGTGGGCGATTGCCCGCGGAGAGACCATCACCGGGGTCACTACCATGAAAATCGACGCCGGCCTGGATACCGGTGGCATTCTGCTGCAGCAGGAAATGCCCATCGGCTCCAATGACACTGCGGAAACTCTCGCTCCGAAGTTGGGGGCTATCGGGGCGGATCTCATGGTTACAACACTGCAAGGTCTGCAAGATGAAACCATTCATCCCCGCCAGCAGGATCACTCCCAGGCCACGCTCGCGCCCATCTTGAAAAAAGAAGACGGGCTCATCGATTTCGCCCGTTCGGCCGCCGAGATTCTGAACCGCCTGCGCGGCTTTCAGCCCTGGCCCGGTGCGTATTCCAAGTTTCGCGGTAAGAATCTGCAACTATGGCAGGCGGTTGCCTCCGATCGCACATTGCCCGAATCCGAACTGAACGCAGAAGGCAATCGTGTTCTCGTTGGCTGCGGCCAGGGCACTGCAATCGAAATCCTCGATCTGCAACTGGAAGGCAAGAAGCGCACCTCCGCCGCCGACTTCATTCGCGGCTATCATCCAGCACCCGGCGAGAAACTGGGCTCGTAGACCGGCGAATATCTACTCCGCAGACGCAGCTTCCGTCATACTGGCTAGAGTGAAATCAGGCATCAAACGCTCGCAACCCGCAGTTTCCCCAGCCCGCGCCGCAGCTTTCGATATCCTGCTCCGCGTCGAGCGCGAATTTTCCTACGCTTCGGAACTGCTTCACTCGCGAACTTATTCCTCACTCACTTCCGTGGATCATTCCCTAGCCACGGAATTAGTCATGGGCGTCTTGCGCTGGCGATCGCTACTTGATGCTCAAGTCTCCGAAAGCTCGGCGCAGCCCCTTTCCAAACTCGATCTCGAGGTTCTTACCGCCCTTCGACTCGCCGTCTATCAACTCCGTTGGCTCACCCGCATTCCTGCCCGCGCTGCCATCAACGAGAGTGTGGAACTCGTCAAGCGCGCTCGCAAACGTTCCGCTGCTCCATTCGTGAACGCCGTTTTGCGCAAACTTTCCGGGGCCATGTCGCCCGGCGAGTATGCTTCTCCAGCGATTAGCAGTGCTTCCGTAGAAGCCCTCGCCGCCAGCAGTGCCCATCCTCCATGGCTGGTCGAACGCTGGGCGCTGCAGTATGGCCTCGAAGCTGCAACGCAGATTTGCCGCCACAATCAATCTGTTCCCGTAACCATGATCCGTCTCCGTCATCCGGAAGCCGAAGATCAACTCCGCGCCGAGGGGATCGAACTGGCTTCCGGCGCTTTTCTTGCATACGCGCGGCAGGTTCGGCATGGAGACGTCACAAAAACATCTGCTTTCCGTTCCGGCCTCTGTGCCATTCAGGACGAAGCGTCGCAACTCGTCGCAGCTCTCGTCGGACGCGGCGCGCGCGTGCTCGACTGTTGCGCCGCGCCTGGCGGAAAGACTCGCGCCATCGCCGATCGTAATCTCGATTCGAACGTTACAGCGGTTGACCTTCATCCCCATCGCGCCCGCTTGTTGCGAAGCTTGGTGCGAACCCAGCATCCGTCGACCGAAGCAGCCAACATAAGCATCGTCGCGGCTGATGCGCGAGACCTGCCTTTCGCGGGAAGCTTCGATCGTGTTCTCGCCGACGTGCCTTGTTCCGGCACAGGCACTCTCTCCCGCAACCCCGAGATCAAGTGGCGTCTCACGCCTGAAGATCTTCCTGACTTCCAGGCGCGCCAGAGTGCGATCCTGGGTTCAGCTCTGTCGCAAGTTGCCGTCGGAGGCCGCGCGATCTATTCCACCTGTTCGCTGGAGCAAGAGGAAAACGAAGGTGTCGTCGAGAGTGTTCTGGCGGGAAATTCAGCGTTCCGCGTCGTCGATTGCAAAACTGAGCTTCAGCATCTTCACCAGCAAGGAGAGCTGATCGGGAGCGATCTTTCTTGGCTCACACGCGGACCTTACTTGCGGACCGTGCCCGGGGTTCACCCTTGCGACGGATTCTTCGCCGCAATTCTCGAAAGCGTGTCGTAATCAAAACTTGCCTTACCTCATTTACCTAACTTCGAAGTTGACCACCGCCCCGGCCACAACCTTCTGGCCTGCGGGCGGCGTCTGCGCGACGATGATGCTGGCCGGCGAAGGTTGCGCCGGCGCGCTGGGCGGCGGAGGGGCATTATTCCCCGCGGGGCCTCCCGCCGCAGTGGCGCTCGGCGCCGCAGGAGGCGCCACGCTCACCGTCCCCAGTTTGAAGCCAGCATCCTGCAGCGCGCGGCTCGCGGTGCCCAAGGGTTGCGCCAAAAAACTCGGCATCACGTAAGCCGGCGGATCGGCTGCTACCGTCACCAGCAAGCTCGTCTTCGGCGCGGCTACCTGGCCCGCGTTTGCCGGCGGACTCTGCGCCAGCACCTGGTCGGCGGGCGTGCCCGGCAACTGCATCTCCGCGGTTGAAGCCAGGTCCAAGCCGCGGCGCCGTATATTCCACTCCGCGGCGCGTTCGCTTTCTTTGGTGACATCCGGAATCGCCACCCGCTGTGGCCCCAGGCTCTGCGCCGCGCGCACCTCCCATCCCCGGCGCACCTTCGCGCCCGGCAGCGGCAGCTGCGACATGATCCGTCCCTCGGCAATCTGCGGACTGTAATACTGCCGCTCTACTTCGAGCTGCAATCCCAGCCCGGCCACCAACCGTCCCGCATCGGACGGCGAGAGACCAATGATCGCAGGCACCTGCACTTCCTGTCCGTGAATCGCGAACCGCATCGCCGTCAATGCCGACACCAGCGCCACCACCATCAAAGTCAGCGCCAGAATCGCGAAGCGAAAGAAAGGTTTCATGGGATGCTGAGATTATAGTGCGAGAGGGGGATGCGCCTGTCATGCTGAGCGCAGCAGTGACGACCGCGAAGCGGAAGTCGAAGCGGAAGTCGCCGCGGAGTCGAAGCATCCCTACCCTCACCCGTCTTCATCCACGAACAGGTTCTCGGCCGCCTTCGGCGCGCTCGGTATGACAAAAGTTATGGAGTTCGGGTTAGTGAGTTTCGTCTCCAGCGGGGGCCACATCTGGCGTATCCACTTTTTGCGCCACGTCGGCCATCACGGGTGGAGGCTGGAACTGGCCGGCATCTTTTCCCGCCTGGGCTGCGGTCATGAAATTCATCCAGATGGGAAGGGCGGCACGCGCGCCGGTTTCTTTGGCTCCTAGCGATTTTTTCTCGTCGAATCCGATCCATACGCCACAGGTCAGCGTGGGAGAGAATCCGACAAACCAGGCGTCGGTGAAGTCGTTGGTGGTACCGGTTTTCCCGGCTACCGGGAGAGGCAGTTTGGCGGCGGCGATTCCAGTGCCGTGCAGGACCACTTCGCGGAGCATCGCGGTCATAATGCGCGCGGTGCGGGCGCTAACCACATCCTTCACTTCCGGATAGTCCTCTTCGAGCACTCTGCCTTCGTAATCGGTCACCTTGGTGATGTAGCGCGGGGTGACGCGCACGCCGTCATTGGGAAAGACGCTGTAGGCCGAGGTTTGCTCCATCAACGTAATTTCGGCCGCGCCCAGGGCCACCGGGAGATAGGGTGGCAGTTTGGCGGTGATACCGAAGCGTTCAGCATAGTCGATCACGTTCTTGATGCCGACTTTGCTGGCCAGCTTGAGCGCGGGAATATTTCTCGACTGGGCTAGAGCGCGGCGCAATGTGATGATGCCTTCGAATTTTTCGTCGTAGTTATGCGGCGAGTAGGGGCCGGAGCCGGTTTCGAAGGTAACGGGCTCGTCGAGAATCGTATCGTCGGGACTTCCGCCCTGGTCGATCACGGTGGTGTAGACGTATGGTTTGAAGGACGATCCTACCTGGCGCAAGGCCTGCGTGGCGCGGTCGAACTTGGATTCGCTGAAGTCGCGTCCGCCGACCATGGCCTTGATTCCACCGGTGGTGTTGTCGATGGCCACGAGCGCTCCCTGGGCGCCAGAGTCCTGCTCCAGGCTGACGCGGGCGGCGCCGTTGGGGCTCAGCGACAATATTCTCACGTAACAAATGTCTCCGACATGCAGCAGATTCTGAATCTTGCCTTGAGTCCAGGCCACGTCGGCCTGTCCGATGGCGGCGGAGTAGCGGCCGAACTTCAATGTCGCCAGGCCGATTTGCGAGGAAGTGACTAAGGCGTGAACGTAGCCGTTCACTTCCGGTTCGTCCTCCCAATCGGGATGCTCGTACTTGTCGATCGTGTTTCCTTCCGCGAGGACATTCTCGAGATGGCCCTTCCAGCTGTGGCGGCGTTCATAGGCCGCCAAACCATCGAGCACGGCCTGGTTTGCCGACTTTTGCATGTCCACATCGAGCGAGGTGTAGACCTTCAGGCCACCCTCGTGGACCTGGTCGGCGCCATATTTGTTTTCCAGATAGCGGCGGATTTCTTCGACGAAATACGGAGCCAGCGAGTTGGGATCGTGTTGCAGATGCAAAACCACTGGCGCAGAACGGGCGTCGGCGGCTTGGGCAGCTGTGATTTTTCCATCCTCGAGCATGGCGTTGATCACGAGATTGCGGCGCTTCACCGCGCGATCAGGATGATTGATGGGCGAATAAACTCCTGGACCTTTGGGCAAACCCGCGAGGAGTGCGGCCTCAGTGAGGGTGAGATTCTTGGCAGGCTTGCTGAAGTAGAACTCCGAAGCCGCCTCGAAGCCGTATACGCCGTGTCCTAGGAAAATCTGGTTAGCGTATAGCGTGAAGATTTGCGGCTTGGTGAAGCGGCGCTCGATCTGGATAGCGAGCAACGTCTCTTGCACTTTGCGATGAAACGAGCGGTCGGGCGAGAGAAAAAGGTTACGCGCAAGCTGCATCGTCAAGGTGGATGCGCCCTGCACCTTGCCGCCGGATTCGACATCGCGGTACGCGGCTCCTATGATCCGCCAGAAGTTGACGCCCGAATGGCGGTAGAAATCCTTGTCTTCGATGGAGACCAGAGCATCGCGCAAGATTGGCGCAAAATCGTCGTAGTTTGCGACTACCCGGCGTTGCAGGGCAAAGGAGCCGATGACGCGGTTGTGATCGTCATATAACTCGGTGATCGAACTGGGACGGTAGGCTTCCAGGGCTTCCACCTGCGGCAGGTCCGTGGTGTAAACCAGCAGCAGACCGGCGGTCGCTCCCACCAGGGCGGAAACCAGCACGAGAAGGCCAAAGAGCACGCGGCCCACGAACTTCCGTCCGGCGATCTCCACCGGAGGAAGATCTTCATAGAGCGACTTCATGAGGAGGTGGGTTCAGAATAGCAGGGAGTCAATTGCTCTGGTAGCCGCAAGAGAACCAGAACAAACAAAGAAATCGCGCACCTCACAGTGCGCGATCGAGGAATTCGTTGCTTGGCTTAACTCGTCCGGTTCTTCAGCACCTCGACGGCCTTGTGCAACTGATCATCCTGCGTGCTCTTGGGCTTGGCCTCTGGTTCGGGAGCGGCCGGTTCCTGATCTTCGTCGTCGGAGATTGCGTTGTCAGTATCGTCGGCCACCAGAACATTGGGTGTCACTGCGTTTTCCTGAATCGCTTTTCCACTGGGCGAGTAGTATTTCGCCACGGAGAGAATCAGAGCTCCGCCGTCGGGGAGATCGATGGTTTTCTGCACCGATCCGTCACCGAAGGTCTTGTCGCCCACCACGTCGCCGCGAGCATTCTCCAGAATTGCAGCGGCTACAATTTCGGCGGCTCCCGCGGTTCCCTTGTTCACCAGAACCGCGACCGGAAGCGAAGTGATCGCTTTAGAAGGATCAGCGTTGAAAGCTTCCTTGGGAAACTTCTGGCCTTGCAGGTAGGTGATGGTGCCATGGTTCAGGAAAAGATTGGCGGTGGCAATACCTTCGCTTTCTTCCCCGTCGGAAGTGTTGCGCAAATCGAGAACCAGCTTTTTCGCGCCTGACTTTTCCAGGGTCTTGATCTTCGTGGCAATTTCCTGCGTCTTGCCCTTGGTCAGAGCATCCACCTTTATATAGCCGATGCCATCTTCCAGCATTTTGTCGGAGACTGGAGGAATGGTCACCACATCGCGGGTGATTACCATCTTCTGGGGCTCGGCTTTGCGAGCCCGCACCACCGAAACGTTGACGGTTGATCCCGGCGGCCCTTCCAAGGCATCGCGAATTTCCGGCAGAGACATGTCTCGCGTGCTCTGCCCTTCAATCGATTCGAAGATGTCCGTATCCTCGATCCCGGCTTTATCGGCGGGTGACCCGGGCAGTACCGAAACTACGTCTGCGTATCCGAAACGTTTGGAAACCGTTGCCCCGATGTCACCTTTGGCGTCCGTCTTATGAGCCTTGAGCGTCTTGTACGCCTCGGGCGTCAGATAGCTAGAGTTGGCATCCAGCGATTCCAGCAAGCCGTGTAAGGCTCCGTCCGTAACCTTAGGAATGTTGGGATCTTCTACGTATTCGCTTTGTACGCGTGACAAGACCTCGCTATAGACCTGCATCTGCCGGTAGGAGCCATCGTTGGAAGAGGCGTGCACGCCTCCCAGCGAGCCCGCCACGACAAACAGCAACACAGCAAAGGACGAAACCAGGATCGTAGCTTTAGTTTTCATGGACATCAAATTCTTCGTTTCTGGAAAAGGAGTTACCTGCCGACCGACGTAACATCATTATATCTGGTAGATGCCGTTTTTGTTACGCTGGCTGCTTTTGTTCGCCTAAGCGTAACCCTCCGCAAGTTCGGGCTTGCACACAGTTGAGACGACCCCGGCACCAGTTCGTCATCCGCTAATTAAGCTGGAGGTTTAAAATTCAGCGTGATCAGGCTTTGCACCGACACGGCTCGACCGTTCAAGGAATAAGCCTTGAAATGCCATTGCTTTACGGCATCGATGGCAGAACGCGCGAACACCAGCGACCCTTGCATGAACTTTGCGTCCTGCACCGTTCCGTCGCGCCCGATCAGTACCTGCAGAACGACACTACCGTGCTGGCCTCCGGCCTTTGCCGCATCTGGATACACGGGATCGATCTTTTGTGCCAACAGATCCCATACAGCAGACTCCGGCAGATTCACCGGCTCAATCGATGACATGGCCGCCTCCAACGGCTTGGCCCCACTCGCATCCGGAGTCATCGAAGCAGTCTGAGTCCGCAGGCTCGAAGGAATGGCCGAACTACTTCCCGCGGAGGCAGTATGGAGAGGCGTGGGAATTTGTACCGGTTGCGGGAGCGGCTTTTGCTGGGAAACAGCGGATGGTGGCGCGGTGAGATTTGGTTGAGACGGTACCATGGAGGAAACGGGGGCAGGTGAGGTCGCGGCCGTAGACGATGCTGGGTTTCCGGAGATAGTGGCTTGGTCTTGCACCGGGCTGCCCGCCGTTTGAGGCTGGACGCTTCCGCCGGTCGCGCTCTGGTTTTGATCTGTCGCCCCGTCATCGCTTGCGGTCCCTTGCGCCCCAGCCGCGTCCGATCCCTTTGTCGGCTTTGCCGTGGGATCGATGACAGGGAGCACGCGAATCTGGGAGGGATCCGTGGTTGCGTCTGGAATATTTGCGGCGACCGGGAGCTTATACTCGTCACCCTCCTGGCCAAAAGTTTCATGTTGGACAACCGTAGGCGGCACTGCGACTGGCTGCGGATTGAGCCAGTTCTTTCCAGCCCGAACGGAACTCCGATAAGCGAACTGCAAACTCTGGCGCGTTTTGGGCACGGCCGCCAGAACCACAAAGGCAACCCCCAACGCCCCCACCAGGATAATCTTGTTGTGCTTTGGTCTTGACTCTTGGGCTGGCTCTGCCTCTTCTTTGGATTCTCCCGCCATATAGGAGAAAAGGGCAGCCTCCGATTGCGCTTCTCCCGAAGAGTGATCTGGCGCAGGCTGATTATTTTGTGTTTGCGGAGAGGGCTGCGCGCCGTACGAGGGAGTGTCTCCGTAGGACAGCAACTCGTTCTTTGTTGGGGCTTCCACCTTCGTCGAGGCTTCCACCAGCGTCTGAGGCACTGATTTGGTCAACCGGGCCTGCAGCGATGCCCAGCCAGTGAGCGCCTGGTTGGGTTCGACCGGCTCGGGGACAGGCTCCTCCGCGACTGAGGCAGCCATCGGCTCGAGTTCTGTAAGGGCGTCCACCTGAGCAACTGCGGCTTGCTCCATCGATTTCTGCAAATCGGATTCCGTGTCGAATTGTGCGCTGGGCGCTGGACTTGCAGACTGCAGGAATTCTCCGGCGCGAAAGGCTTTTTCAGGAGCCTGGCTGAGTGGAGCTGGCGCTGCGGCTGCCGCCGCGGCGGGGCCGGCGGTCCTGGCGGGTGTTTCTGGAGCGCGCAACTTCTGCGCAGGCAGCTGGGGTGGCGGGGTCGGCGGCGCCTGCTTGGTGCGAATCAGTTCGCAGGCCGTACTCATGGTGTCGCGCACTTGTTCCGGGCGAATGGGCTTGAGCAGAACGGAATTGGCCCCTGCCCGCAACGCCTCGGGTAACTTGGCCTCATCCTTGACGATTGCCAAAGTGAGGGGACGCTGAACTGCTTTTTGATCCCGCGCTGTCTTGAGCAAGAATGTCGCCTCGGGCTGATCCTCCCAATCGGTGATAACAATTTGAAAGAGTTGGGTTGTGACCTTTTCCACCGCGTCGACGGCATTGCCGCAGTACTCCCCCTCGATGCCCAGCTGCGCAAGCACCGGCCAGATGGGTTTGACCATCTCCTCGTCGGAAGAAAACAAGAGGCAGCGTAAGAGCATACTAATCCAGAGTAGGCAGGCGCAGTAACCGCGGCAAGTTACGGAGGTGGGCAGGAGGTCAAGGCTGTCCTCGGCAGTACATGTCCATCTGGGATGCGAACAACGTCAGACTGGACGGGCCCAAGGAATGCACGATTGCCACGGGCCGCCTGCGCTAGAATGCTGGGTTCGTTCTGACTGGCACAATATGCAGACTGCGGATGTTGTCATCGTCGGGGGAGGGATCGTTGGCTCCAGTATTGCCTATCACCTCACGGCGAATGGTTGTCGCAATGTACTGGTCATCGAGCGCGAAACGTCGCAGGGCAAGGGATCCACGGGCAAGAGCATGGGCGGTGTGCGCGCTCAATTCTCCACTCCGGTCAGCATTCAGATGTCGCTCTACTCGATTCCTTTCTACGCTGCCTTTGAAGGGCGGCTGGGTTATCCCTGTGACTATCGGCCGCAAGGCTATTTGTTTTGCGCCACATCGGAAAAGCAGATGGCGTATCTGCGGACGAATTTCGCGCAACAGGTGAAAATGGGATTGAAAAATGTTCGGCTGTTGCGGGGCGACGAAATCGCAAGCATGTTTCCGCAGTTGCGCGCAGATGACATTGTCGGTGGAAGTTTTTGTTCGACCGATGGTTTTGTCGATCCTTACAGCGCGATGACCGGATTCATGAGCTGGGCTGCCGACCACGGTGCAACGTTGTGGAAGAACACGGCGGTCACGGGTTTTGCGCTCGACCCCAAGGGGATTGCTGGCGTCGAAACTACGCGCGGCTTCCTCTCCACTCGCAAGGTGGTGAATTGTGCTGGGGCTTGGGCTGCGGATGTGGCTCGGCTTGCGGGCGTGGACTTACCTGTTCAGCCGCTGCGGCGGATGCTCGTCCCCAGTGAGCCCTTTGACGAATTTCCCCACACCGCGCCCATGATCATCGACATGTCCAATGGATTTCATTTTCGTCCCGAGGCTCGTGGATTTCTTCTTGCCTGGAACGATCCGGAAGAAACTCCCGGCTTCAAGATGGATTTCGATACGGCGTTTGTGGAAAAGATTCTGACAAGGGCGGCAGATCGCGTGCCTTGCTTTGCCAATCTTGCGGTGAATCCCAAGCGGGCGTGGGCGGGCCTGTATGAGATGACGCCGGATCACCATCCAATTCTGGGCGAGGCGCGGGGTGTGCCTGGCTTTTTTCTTGCCAACGGATTCAGCGGGCATGGGGTGATGCACGCCCCGGCAACGGGGAAGATTCTCAGCGATCTGATTCTCATGGGAAAGACGGAAATGATCGATACATCTTTGCTGAGCCTTACGCGCTTCGCGGAAAACCGTTTGATTCACGAAACCGCCGTTTTGTAAGAGAAAGGCTCGGAAATCAAATAAGCGGTTGCACCACAAAGGAGACATGGCACTGCTGGAAAAGAACTATTGGCTCACTACCGCAGAATTCCCAACAACAAACACAGACCAACCGCTGCCGGAGCTCGTGGATGTTGCTGTGATCGGCGCGGGTTTCACCGGACTCTCCGCGGCGCGCACGCTGGCGAAGCGCGGCGCCTCGGTTGCAGTACTGGAAAGTGAAACGGTTGGCTGGGGCGCGAGTTCTCGCAATGGAGGCATGGTTCTGAGCGGGATGAAGTTGGGCGTGAACAAGTTGATTTCGATGTATGGGCGGGAACTCACGAAGAGAATGTATGCCGCGTCGCTGGAGAGTATCGATTGTGTCGAGCGGATCGTCCGCGAGGAAGCAATTGACTGCGGTTTTTCTCGATGCGGTCATCTGGAAGTCGCCTGCAAGCAGAAGCATTTCGATGATTACGCGCGCCAGGCGGAGGTCATCGCTCGCGAGTTCAATCATCAACTGCGGGTCGTGCAGCGGCGGGAGTTGAGCGCGGAAATCGGGTCGACTATCTATTACGGCGGCATGGTAGACGAAGTCAGCGCTGGAGTCGATCCCGCGCGGTATGCGGCGGGATTGGGGCGGGCTGCAATGAAGGCGGGGGCGGGAATCTTTGAACATGCGCGTGTGGATGGTTTGCTGCGCGAAGCCAATCGCGGTGAATCCGGGTGGAAGGTCATGACTTCGCGAGGGCCGCTGCGGGCGCATGATGTTTTCGTCGGAACCAGCGGCTACACTGGCAAAGCTACTCCCGCTCTGCAGAAGAAAATTATTCCGATTGGCTCGTTCATCATCACGACGGAAATTCTACCGGAAGGGCTGGCGCGTGAACTCAGCCCGCGCAACCGCATGATCTACGACTCGAAAAATTATCTTTACTATTACCGGCTCACGCCCGACCGCCGCATGTTATTCGGTGGGCGCGCTGCGTTCTTTCCTGAGAACGACCAGACCGTTCGGCAGAGTGCCGAAATTTTGCGGCGCGGGATGGTTGAGGTCTATCCCCAGCTGCGCGACGTCAAAGTCGAATACGTCTGGGGCGGCACGCTCGACTTTGCGTTCGACATCATGCCGCACGCTGGTCAGATTGATGGTATGTATTACGCCGTCGGCTACGCGGGGCATGGGGTCGCAATGGCTACGTATCAAGGGCAGAAGATGGCGGAACTGATCGCCGCAGAAAGGAGTGCGGGCGAGAAGCCGGAGAATCCGTTTGTCGGAATTCCGTTCCCAGGGGCGCCGCTCGGTTTATATAACGGGAAGCCGTGGTTCCTGCCGCTTGCGGGAGTTTGGTACAAGTTTCTGGATTGGGTGAGCTAGATTATGGGGCGCGAGTGCCTTGTCCGCATGTCGTCTTCAATCATCATGGGTTGTTTGCCCGAAGCGAAGGATTTAGGGAGTCCTCAGAGATTATCGGAATCCTTGTGACCGCAAAGACCTAGGGACCTCAGGACGATAGAGCCTTTCAGATGACTCGACGTCGCAGCGTGAAATACACCGCTGGTCCCAATACCATCGCGATGGCTCCGCCAATTGCTGCAAACCGGTCACTCCCCAGAAGCGCGACCAAGGCCATCACGACTGGGGCGGCCACCACATAAAGCAAACCAAGTCGGCCGCCCGGAATCATGAAGGCCCGCGGCTTTTCTGGCTGCGTGCTGCGGAGCTTCCACGCGGAAAGAACGGTGAGAACTGTAGTGGCCGAGCGCAGCCAGATATAGACCGAGATGAGTTGGCCAAGGCTTTGCCACGCGAGGGCGGCGTAGATGATCGCCGATACAACGATCGCCAGCCACGGCGTGCCATAGCGAGAATGCTTGCGCGTCAGTGCGGCGGGGAGATATCCATCTTCCGCCATGGCGAAAGGCATGCGCGTCGCAGTGAGCACGGTGCTGTTGAGCAGTGCGACGTTGCAGATCATGGCAGCCAACATCATCCAAGTGCCCAGCCACGGACCACCAATGACTTTGGCCGCGTCCGAGAAGAACCCGGTGTGCCAGTTCTGCCATTCTCCTGCGGACGCCAGCCCGGCCAGCGTGGGCAGAAAGTAGGCAGCAATCGATAGGGGAACAACCAGCGCCAGCGCCCGTGGATAGGCTCGTTGCGGGTCCTCCACTTCTTCCGCCACGGTGGAGAGTTGTTCGTATCCCGAATACAGCCACAGGCCCAACGCCAGTCCGACGCCGAAGATTTTGAAGGTTGGCTGGTGCGGTGGAATCAAGGGGAGAAACGGATTGTGATGCCACTTCATCAGCGCCATCACAATCATCGTCATGACCGGAACAAAGATGAAAATCTCAAGCGCAGTGGCGACCTTACCCACCATCTGAATGCCGCGCACGTTGACCCATGTGATCACTGCAATCAGCGCCAGGGAGACGAGGTAATGCTTCCACGCGGTGATTCCAGGAAGCAGATAGTCGGTGAAAAGAACGGCGTAAGCACCGCCCAGCAAGAATGATGCGGACCAATTCCACCATCCGGCAAGAAATCCCCAGAAGTCGCCGAAGGCCGCGCGGGTCCAGCGGTAGAAGCCGCCTTCGACGGGCATGGCGGTGGTGAGTTCGGCTGAAACTAGTGAAACGGGAATGCACCAGAAAAATGGCAGCACCAGGAGATAGATCAGGGTCATGCCCGGCCCGGAGGTGGTGACCATGTCTTCAAGTCCGAAAGGGCCTCCCGTCGTATAGGAGAACATTACGAATATGAGATAGAAGAGGCCAGCCCTGCGAAGGGTGGTTGCGTTGTTGGAGGAGGTCAAAGCGTTTTGGTCTCCGCAATGGCAGTTCGATAGGGAAGCGAGCCAAACGCGCGATTATTACGTCGCAAAGAACGCGCCGCTTCGCGCGGGTCGCCCAGATTCCACACTGCGCAAACAACGCTTGTTCGAAATGACAACCGCACGACTATGCGGCCAGAACTCCGGTCAGCGCACCTTCGAGTTCCAGCAGTTTGCGTTTTACGTCGAGCCCACCACCGTAGCCGCAAAGCGTACCATCGGAAGCGATCACGCGATGGCAGGGGACGACGATGGCGAGCGGGTTGCGATTGTTGGCCATGCCGACGGCACGAAATGCATGCGGCTTGCCGACAGCACGGGCAATGTCCGCGTAAGTGCGGGTCTCTCCGTAGGGAATCGCCTGCAGCGCGTGCCAGCAGGCTAGCTGGAAATCTGTCCCGCGAAGATCGAGCGGGAACGTGAAGCGGCGGCGCCTACCGGCGAAATATTCTTCGATCTCACCGACGTAGGGTTGCAATGCGCAAGAGGACTGGTCGAAGTGGAAGCTGTTTTTCTCTTCGCGAAGATGGCGAGGGTTCGGGCGAATCGATTGCTGCCCCGGTAACCTGGCGTCGAACTCCAGGACGACAAGTCCAGAAGCGGAAGCCGCAAGAAACAACGGCCCGATTGTCGAATCCATATTAGCGCAGTGAAGTGCTTCCATAGGAACCCAATCTCCAGCAGCAGACTACGATATCAGACGATCCGCCATTTGGGACTGCCTCGGTTGGAGATACCTCGCGGAATCCGTGGAGGTGCCCGGACTCGCCATCGCAGTTGACAGAAACCGGGTTTTCGCCCAAAGTGTGTGCGGCGTGCTTATGAGCCTATCTCGGTCCTCCATAAAAAAGGGCGTGCCGGTGGCAATTGCCGTACTATTGGCGCCCGTGTTGCTGGTAGGGGTGTCGGCGTTTGCGGCAGGGGACTGGCGTCCGATCGGGGCCACTGCCGGCGGAGATCAGGTTTTAGTCAGTTCGGTCAGGGCGCAGAAGAATGGGTTGCGGACTGCATGGGTACGGGTGGAATTTAAGGAGCCCACGAAGCTGCTGCAGGGCGGTCCGTTTGTGGAATTGCGGGCCCGAGTTCACTTCAATTGCGCCAGCGGCAGCGCGGTGCCCAACTCCGAGTGGTTTTACTCGCGAGATCACAGCGGCAAATTGGTTGTGAGCAAGAAGGCACGGCGAGACGATCAGTTCGGGCAGCTCTCGGAAGGGAACTTCAGCGAAATGGCTCGGGATTTTGTTTGCGGGCAAAAGTAAGGAAAAGAGCCAGACACCCCCTTCGGTCGCCACGCCCTCTCAGGATGACAGCAATCGATTTCCACAGGCTGGCGCTGAATCTGGCACCTCGGTAACTCTGCAACCACTTCCACCAGCGACTCTTCCGGCATATTCTGATAACGGAACGCAGCCGCTTTCCTCACCTTAGGTATGGATTCATTTCGCCTCTATTCAGCTGTAGTTGTAGGCAGCGCCCTTGCTCTGGGCGCGTACACATTTTTGCGGCGCAAGCCCAAGAGCGCGGCCGATCTTGAACGCGAACGCCGCACCTGGTTAGACGGTGTCGGTCGGATAACCGATGGTACGGTCATCGATGTGCAGGAGTTAGCGCCGAACGACGGCCATCACGCCGCCGTGTTTCTCATCTACAAGTATGACGTTGCCGGGGTTTCTTACGAATGTTCGCAGGATGTTACTTATCTTCGACAATGGATCAACCTGCATTCGTGCCGCCTCGGGCTTCCCACGTCGGTGAAATACGATCCGCACAACCCTGGGAATTCACTGGTGGTGTCTGAGAGTTGGATGGGGTTGAGGCAGTGAGCGGATCAAGATCGGTGTGGCTGCAGACAACAGCAGATTCCTCGCTTCGCTCGGAATGACAAGTTTTTGTGGCACGCTCCGTGACCTAAATAGGCGATCAGATCTGGTAGTCCTGATAGTCGTCCTGAAAGAGTTCCTGGGGAGAGAGGTTTGGGGTCGAGGTTTCTTCATCGATGGCCAGGCAGGGCTCGGCTCCCAGCACTTCGTGGGTGTGTTGTTGAAAGCGCTCGCGCAATTCGTGGACTTCCGTGGCCAGCTTGATGATCACATCGGAGAGCGGATCGCGGATGTCCTTGGGGTCGGTGATGACGACACGTTTGCCGTCACGCAGAACGATATGGCCTGGCACACCAACGATCGTCGAATTTGCCGGCACGTTGCGCAGCACCACCGAGCCTGCACCTACGCGGCAATTGTCTCCGATGGTGATGTTTCCCAGCAGCTTGGCGCCGGAACCGATAGAAATGTTATTGCCGAGAGTGGGATGGCGCTTGCCCTTTTCCTTGCCGGTGCCGCCTAGCGTTACTCCCTGGTAGAGCGTCACATCGTCGCCGACAATGGCGGTTTCACCGATCACCGTGCCCATGCCGTGGTCGATGAACAGGCGGCGTCCAATCTCCGCGCCGGGATGGATTTCAATCCCGGTAAAAAAGCGGGCTAGCTGCGAAACCAGCCGCGCCAGGAATCGAATGCCGTGGCGCCACAGCCAGTGGCTCAAGTGATGCAACCATACCGCGTGCAGACCGGGATAGCAGATGAGAACCTCGAAGTAAGAGCGAGCGGCGGGATCCGATTCGAAGACGGCGGCGACATCTTCGCGCACGGAATGAAAAAAGCTGATCATCGGGCAGTTCTCGGTCCTCAGTTCTCAGTTCTCAGTTGCAAGCTGCCAGTCGTCACGTAGTTTTTCCGAGAGCTCAGAATGAAAACCATTTTCTTCGTCCCAATGAACGTTAGCTTAGCCACGATAAGAGTGCAAGAGTTAGGCTAGGGCCGAGAACTGGTTCCTGCTAGCTGCCGGTCTGGAAGGCGCCGCTATGGGCGATGGTGATCCGAAGATATTTATAAGGATTGACCGGAGTGTCGTTGATGCGAACTTCGTAGTGCAGGTGGGGTCCGGTGGAGCGTCCGCTGAGACCGACATAACCGATGGTGTCACCGCGATGGACGTGCTGGCCCGGCGTGACCGCGAAACCAGAAAGATGGCCGTAGCGGGTGGTGATGCCGTGGCCGTGATCCATCATGATCAGCTTCCCGTACCCGCCCATGAAATCCGCAAAGGTGACGACGCCATCCGCCGGAGCGATGATCGGGTGACCGTAGTTGCTGCCAATGTCCACCCCGCTGTGAAACGCGCCTTCCCCGTTGAACGGGTCGATGCGCTCCCCGAAGCTGGCGGTGACCTGGCCATCAACGGGCCAAAGATTGGGAAGTGAGTTAGCACGAGTCCAGTCGGCAGTGGTAGCGTTGCGAGTCATTCCCAGGCTGATACCCACGGTGGCGTCGCCAGTAAGCGCTGAATTGCGAAGCGCTCCGAGTTGGTCCAGTGAGGAAGTAACGTCGGCATCGTGAATCTGCTGCTGCGTAGCCGTCACCAATGTAGGCTGCGACTTCAATCCATAAAGAGCTGAGACCTCACTGGCAATGGAACCAAGCGAGGCGACCTGCACGTCGCGTTCTTTGGCAACCTCTTCCAGCTTGGAATAACGATCCTTCAGTTGCTCCTTCTCGGTGCGCAGTTGGTTGTAGCGGGACACCTTCAGGAGCATGCGGGTATAAGAGCTGGCGATACCGGTGAGGCTGAGGAATCCAATGGCGGCGCCTACTACGAATACATACAAGTAATGGACTGGAATGGAGATCTTGCGCAACTGGCCATCGTCTCCCCGGGCCACAAAAAGTATGTAGAAGCGTTTCTGCAAATGCCGTCCTTCTTTCGCTTTGAATGATCAGGGCCGGAACTCCAGGCAAAGTTCTGAGGTTGCAGAGCGCCTGTTCGGACAACCTGATCGTCCCGGGCCACGCGTTCCCATCTTGGGAATGGAGACTTCCTAACGTGCCCCGTCGCCTACCGGAACCGGTGGCCAAAGCCTCAAAACAAACTCTTAATCTGCAATTCCAAAGGAACGCAGAACTTAGCTCGGCCAGAGATCTTTATGAATGACTGGTAAAAGGTAACAAACTGGGTTCCCCCTGTCAACGGGAGTGGACTGTATTACCCGTTACTTAAGGGGGGTAACGCTAAGTCATCCAAGGCCGGATTACTCAAGGAAAACCGCAAGGGAGCCACTGTCCATGGGCCATCTGGTAAGAGACGGCGTGGAGCAGCGGCAGATTCCGTTGTACGGGTCAGCTATATTGGTCAGCGTGGTGATTGCCGAAAAAGCGCTGGTTACGCAGATCCGCCGTCTGGCGAAGTCGAACAATCCCGCGGTCTTGACCGGGATTGGCGATGACTGCGCCGTGCTCCGCCTCGGGGTCGGGGGCGGGGGTGCGGATACGCTGGTCACTACGGACTTTTCGCTGGAGGGAATTCATTTCCGGCGGGAATGGCATCCGCCGGAATCGGTTGGCCACCGGTGCCTTACGCGGGGGCTAAGCGATATCGCCGCCATGGGTGGCAAGCCGGTCGCTGCGTTCCTTTCTTTGGCCTTACCGCGCGAGCTGCCTTCAAGGTGGGTGACCCGCTTCGCTCAGGGCCTGATACGCTTGGCGAAGAAGTATGATGTGACCCTCGCCGGCGGCGACATTGCCGAATCGCCCAACGGAGTTCTTGCGGACATTATTGTCGTGGGGGTGGTGCCTGGAGGCAAAGCGCTGTTGCGCTCGGGAGCACGCGCGGGCGATCGAATCTACGTGAGCGGGGAACTCGGCGGGTCGGCGGCTGCCGTGGGCATGATGCTAAAGAAGCCTAAGGGGAAGCTGAATCCGCTTGATTATCCGCGCCATTTCTTTCCCGACCCGCGCGTCGAACTCGGACGAGCGCTTCGCGAGAAGGGCTTGGTTTCCGCGATGATCGATACCAGTGACGGCCTTTCCACCGATCTTTCGCACATCTGTGAGGAAAGCGGCGTGGGCGCTCAACTTCAGGTTGAAGTTATTCCCAGGGCCAGTGTTGGCAAACCCACGCGGGAAGTCGATCTCGATCTTGCCTTGCATGGGGGTGAGGATTACGAGTTGCTATTCACGGCTCCCCGCAGCAAGCGCATACCGTCCCAAATTGCGGGAGTGCCCATAACGCAGATAGGGCACATCACCCGATTCCGGAAGATAATCCTGATGAACCAGCACGGAATGGGTCACAAGCTTAAGCCAGGGGGCTGGGAACACTTCCGGAAGTAGTGGGTACTTTCGTTATCAGGTCACCATTACTGTCTCTACTCTCCCCCGCAGAACGGTACTAGAGTAGGGGCATGTCGTTCTCCCGAGTGATCTCTCTCCGCGTTTTGGTTATGGCGCTGGCAGTTGCTGGCTTGTCGACGACCCTCGCGGCTGCAAAAAAACAGCCTCCGCCGCCGCCGGGGCGCGTTACGTCGCCGGTACCGGCTGTGACCAATGAATATGTGCACAAGGAATTTGGGGACAACTGTTCGGTGCTCGGAGGTCCTCCGCAATTTGTCGGCGACCTTGACGGCGACGGAATCGATGATCTGGTCATCGCGGCCCGCTGCAAAAATCCCATGGCCGATCAGGCCGAATACGGTTTTCGCGTCATCGATCCCTACAACAGCTTTCTTGGCTTTGGCAACGTGAAAATCACTTCGACGTTTGCTTCGGATGCGCCGGAGCGCAAGGGAGTTTCTCTGCTGATCGTCCACGGCGTGGGTCCTGAAGCTTGGCGTTCCGATAAGCCGAAAGTCAAATTTCTGCTGATCAATCTCCCCTTCAAGACTCTGACCATGAAAAAGCTTGCCCTGAAAAAGAGGACCGTCCTCGGCGTTTACATGGAAGAGCAGGGCGAGGGCGAAGCCACCTCCTCGGTGATCTTCTGGGACGGGAAGAAGTATCGCTACCAGATTCTGGGCTCGGATCTAGAGTAATCCCTCCTTAAGCATTGCCCATGCGGGGACAGCTACTTCGATTGTCACGCGGCTGTCTCCAAACGCCGCTGTAATCTACTTCCACCTGCCTGCCCATCGTCCCGCTATAATCCTACCCGCCATGAATCTCGAAGAGAAAATCGCAGAACTCAAAAAGCGCAACCAACTTGCGGAAGAAGGCGGGGGCGCGAAGCGTCGCGAGCGCCAGCACAAAGAAGGGAAGATGTCGGCGCGGGAGCGTATCGAGTTCCTCCTCGACGAAGGCAGTTTCGAAGAAACCGACAAGCTGGTCACGCACCGCTGTACCGATTTCGGCATGGCCGAGCAAAAACCCTACGGCGATGGTTTCGTCACGGGCTATGGGCGTATCGAAGGCCGCCTGGTCTATGTGTTCGCGCAGGACTTTACCGTGTTTGGCGGATCGCTCTCGGAGACGAATGCCGGGAAGATCGTCAAGATCATGGATCTGGCTGCGAAGATGGGAGCGCCGGTGATTGGGTTGAATGATTCGGGAGGGGCGAGAATTCAGGAAGGCGTGGCGTCGCTGGCGGGATATGCCGATATTTTTTTGCGCAACACTTTGTATAGCGGAGTGGTGCCGCAGATTTCCGCGATTATGGGGCCGTGCGCAGGAGGCGCCGTTTATTCGCCGGCGATTACGGATTTCGTGCTGATGGTCGATAAGACTTCCTACATGTTCATCACCGGTCCGGATGTGATCAAGACCGTGACCCACGAAGACGTCACCAAGGATCAGCTGGGTGGCGCAATGACGCACAATGAAACCTCGGGCGTGGCGCACTTTCTGGCGCACGACGATGCTGAATGTTTGTCGATGGTGCGGGAGCTGCTGAGCTTTGTGCCGTCGAACAATCTGGATGAGCCGCCCCGGAAGCCTTGCCATGATCCCATTGATCGCGCCGATGCTGCGCTCGACAAAATCGTGCCTGCGCAATCGAATTTGCCTTATGACATGAAGGACGTGATTCACGCGGTGGTCGACGACGCCTACTTCTTCGAGGTGCAGGAGCATTACGCGAAAAATATTGTTGTCGGATTTGCACGGCTGGACGGGCGCTCTGTGGGCATCGTCGCCAACCAGCCGGCGATGCTGGCGGGCACGCTCGACATCAATGCTTCCGTGAAGGGCGCGCGGTTTGTTCGTTTCTGCGACTGTTTCAACATTCCGCTGGTTACGTTTGAGGACGTCCCGGGATTTCTTCCCGGCACCGCGCAGGAGTATGGCGGCATCATCAAGCATGGCGCGAAGCTGCTTTTCGCCTTCGCCGAAGCCACGGTGCCGAAGGTCACGGTGATCACGCGCAAGGCTTACGGCGGAGCTTATTGCGTGATGGCTTCGAAGCACATTCGCACCGACGTGAATTATGCCTGGCCGACGGCCGAGATCGCTGTCATGGGCCCGGAAGGCGCGGTGGATATTGTTTACAAGCGTGAACTGGAGGCCACAGGAAACGGAACATCGGGCGGCGACAGCCGCGAGGCGGTTCGGCAGAAGAAGATCGAGGAATTTCGCGACCGCTTCGCCAGTCCCTACGTCGCCGCCGACCGCGGATTCGTCGACGCCATCATCCAGCCCCATGAAACGCGGAAGAAGCTGATCCAGGCGTTAGCCATGCTGGAGACCAAGAGGGACAAGAATCCGCCGAAGAAGCATGGGAATATTCCGCTGTGAATTTGGTTGAATTTCTGGGGATTAAAACAGGCGGTCACAAACAATAAGAGTTCCGAGGTGGTGTTGGGTCCATTCGTCTCGGCCAGTAGCTCGCTTTTAGACCCTTGCTCGACCTGCTACGCTGCTTCCCTTGCGGGATGCTGCGCGCGATCTTCGCTCGGGCTCCGGGCTTACCGCCAACCGGAAAAACCTACCCAACGCCTCGGAACTCTATCCTGCCTTCGACGTTTCTTCTTGTTCTCCTCGACCAGCGCTTTGCTATCGACCCTTGCTTGCCCTCCCTGTTCATTTGCATGAAGAGGGTGACTGCGCTTGAGTCCCGGACGCCGCACCAACCGGAAAAACTCTAGAAGCTGTCAAAGAACGATTATGTTTCTACTCCTTTTGTTTTTTGAGTCAACGAAAATAGCGCGGTTGTAAGTTGCGTATTTTCAAGCGAGTGCAGGGCGTCCACAGGCGGGTGACCGGAATTGGTGCAGGAACATGGAGCAGCTTCCTCCAGAAGCCGCGCCAGACAATGGTTTTGGCCATTTCGGGGGTTGAGCGAAGTCCGGCTGCGGTTGGGTAGGGAGCTTTTCTTTGCTGTGAAAAACGGGGAAACTCGGTGTCCGGCACGGGATTCGTCCCGCTTCGCACGTCCGAATTAGGACGCAGGCTAACGAGTTGGGTCGACGACTGCCCCTTAGTACTTCGGCACCTTCGGATCCACTCTCTCCGACCAGGCTGTAATCCCGCCCGCCAGATTGTGAACCTTAGTAAACCCCGATTGCTGCAGGAAAGCCACTGCCTTGGCGCTGCGTCCACCCATCTTGCAATGCACAACAATCTCGCGGCTGGAATCCAGCTCGTTCACGCGCTTCGGCAGATCATTCAGGGGAATGAGATGTCCGCCAATGTTGCAGATTTGATATTCGTGCGCTTCGCGCACATCGAGCACGAATAGATCTTCCTTCGCGTCCAGTCGTCTTTTCAGCTCTTCCACTTGAATTTCCGGAACCCCATTCGCCACCGGTTTTTCCTCCCCGCGAATTCCGCAAAACTCGTTGTAGTCTATCAGCTTCGTCACCGTGGGATGCGTCCCGCAGACCGGGCAATCGGGATTCTTGCGTAGCTTCAGTTCGCGGAACTTCATGCCCAGCGCGTCGATCAGTAACAGCCGGCCAATCAGTGGCTCACCCACTCCTAAGATCAGCTTGATCACTTCGGTGGCCTGCATCACGCCCACTAGTCCGGGCAGGATGCCGAGCACTCCACCCTCCGCGCACGAAGGCACGAGCCCGGGCGGTGGCGGCTCGGGATACAAGCAGCGATAGCAAGGTCCATCCTCCGTGGCAAATACACTGGCCTGCCCTTCAAAGCGGAAAATCGACCCATAAACATTCGGCTTGCCGGTGAGCACGCACGCATCGTTCACCAGATAGCGAGTGGGGAAGTTGTCGGTTCCGTCGGCGATGATGTCGAAGTCGCGAAACAGTTCCAAAGCATTCTCGCTGCTCAGCCGCGTGTCAAACTTCCGCACATTCAGAAAAGGATTGATCCCCGTCAGTTTCTCGGCCGCCGAATCCAGTTTCTTCCGCCCCACATCGGCCGTCGAGTGAATGATCTGCCGCTGCAGATTCGTATAATCCACCACATCGAAATCAACGATCCCCAGTGTGCCTACGCCAGCGGCCGCCAGATACAAGGCCAGCGGAGAACCCAAACCTCCCGTTCCAATACACAGCACCCGCGCCGCCTTCAGCTTCTGCTGACCCTCCATGCCTACTTCCGGCATGATCAAATGCCGCGAGTAGCGCAGGATTTCGTCTTTGTTCAGTGTCACTGGAATTTCGGTGGTGGTCGTGGCCATAAAGTCCTCGATTTAAATCTGGATTTTCTGGAGCGTCAGACGAGCGCTAGCAACACGAAGGACGACAACAACAGCGGCTTGTGAGGGAAGGTTTCAACTCTCTAATTCCTGATCTCAGCGAAATCCCAATCGTACAGCGCCTCCGGCGATGGAAGGCACAATCGAAATGTTATCACCTTCCTTTACCGCGGTCGCCTCTTTCTGCAGGTAGCGAATGTCCTCGTCGTTCACATACAAATTGACGAAGGCACGCAACTTGCCGTCGTCCGCATAAAGATGCCGGCGCAGATCCGGATGCCGGACCAGCAAATCGCTCATGGCTTCGCCCACGGTCGCACCTTTCACGTCGACCGTAGATTGTTTTCCAACATACTGGCGCAGTGGCGTAGGGATGTGAATCTTGCTCATAGTCTAAGCATAAGAGATGCGGCGGCAGATTGGGAAGATTCATTCGCAGTGACCGGCAATGCTTTATGCAGGGACAACGCCCCTTCGGCGGGCTCGGGGCAGGCTCTCGGCTGTCCGTCGCCCGCAGGGCGACTGTTCGCTGCTAACATGACTGCGTGCCCCCGCTTCTCGACGTCCGCCACCTGAACATAGAATTCGCTGCCGGACAGAACGGGGCGGTTTTTCCCACGCGAACCATGCCAGCGGTCCGTGATTTCAACCTCGCTATCGCTCCCGGAGAAGTCCTCGGCCTGGTCGGCGAATCCGGCTCTGGCAAATCGATCACCTCTCTCGCTATCATGCGCTTGCTTCCACAGCAAGCCAGGTTCTCGGGTGAAATCCTCTTTGCAGAAAATGGCTCGTCCCGCAACCTCGCGACTCTCCCGGATGGCTCCATGCGGGAACTTCGCGGTTCCCGCATCGCCATGATTTTCCAGGAGCCCATGACCGCCCTCAATCCCGTCATGCGGGTCGGCGACCAGATAGCGGAAGCTGTTTTGGCGCACAACCACATTCCAAAAAGACAAGCCTGGCAGCGTGCTGTTGAAGCCATGAATGAAGTCGCTATCCCCCAGCCCGACCGCCGCGCCTACGACTATCCACATCAACTTTCCGGGGGCATGCGCCAGCGCATCATGATCGCCATGGCCATCGTGAACCGTCCCCAGTTGCTCATCGCCGACGAACCCACCACCGCGCTCGACGTCACTATCCAGGCCCAGATCCTCGCCTTGCTCGCGGAACTGCGCTCCAAATTCGGATTGGCGATGCTCTTCATCTCGCACGATCTCGCAGTCGTCTCGCAGATCGCCGACCGTGTGACCGTCATGTATGCCGGTAGCGTTGTAGAACTGGGAACCAGACAGGAAATCTTCCACGCCCCCGCACATCCGTATACCCGCGGACTTCTCCACTCCGTACCCAGCCTGAAGACGAATCGCGCCGAGCCACTTCAGACCATCGAAGGCACTGTCCCTCCCCTACACGCCATGCCCGCCGGTTGTCCCTTCGAGCCGCGCTGCGGATTTCGCATCCCTGATTGCGCCCGCGTATTTCCCGCCTTGGAAGAGATCGGCCCGGCCCACTGGGCACGCTGTCCGGTGGTCAATTCAAAATAGCGATGGCGGAATAAAATCCGCCCCTGTATCCTCTTTCGTCACGTTCGGTCTATAATCGCCGTCCGTCTGGTGTTCATTGCGCATACTGCTGCTCAGCGACATTCACGCTAACCTCGAAGCCCTGGAGGCTTGCCTCGCCGCGGCTCCTCCCTACGATTTCGTCGCCAACCTCGGCGACCTCGTCGGCTACGGAGCCTCTCCCAACGACGTTGTCGAACGCTCCCGTGACCTCGGTAAAATTTTCGTTCGCGGCAATCACGACAAAGCCGTAACCGGCCTGCTCGAACTCGATGACTTCAATCCCATGGCCGCCGCCGCTGCTGTCTGGACCCGCGACCAGCTGAGTTCCCAGCATCTCGAATGGTTGCGGGCTTTGCCACAAGGCCCAATTCCCCTGGAGAATTATCCGCATGTGCAACTGGTGCATGGCTCACCCGGGGACGAAGATGCCTACGTGGTCTCCATCGGCGATGCGCTCGTCCCGCTTATCACCAACCCCATCCCCGTCACGTTCTTCGGCCACACTCACCTGCAAGGTGGATTCTTCGCCAATGGTTCCAGCGCCGATGGCTTTCGTCCCGAATATCGCACCGTCGGCAAGCCGGAGTCGGTCCCACTGCAACTCAAATCTGCCACCCGGTACATGATCAATCCCGGGTCGGTCGGACAGCCCCGCGATGGGGATTGGCGCGCCGCCTTTGCCCTATTCGATACCGAAGCCCAGATCATCCACTTTCACCGCACTCCTTACAACCTGAAGTCCGCGCAAGACCGCATCTTCGCTGCCAATCTGCCAGGCCGACTAGCCACGCGCCTGGCCGCCGGCCGTTAAGAATGCTTGTCATCCTGAGCGCAGCAGAACGAGTTGCGGTAGCGAATCGTTCGGTAGAGGCGAAGGATCCCTTTAGCGCTAACCACGCAAGCCCCTCCGCCGGGTCACGACCGGAGCTCCCCACGTTGTAAACTCGTCTCCATGCCCTACAGCCGCACCAAGCCTCTTTTTTCGGAGCGAGAGAATTCTTCTCGCGAGAATCCTCCCGAGCACCACCTGATCGCGCACTGCGACGGCGGTGCCCGCGGCAACCCCGGTCCGGCCGGCTACGGAGTCGTGATCCAGGATCAGTCCGGCAAGAAAATCGCCCACCTCAGCGAGTACCTCGGCCATCAGACCAACAACTTTGCCGAATACCAGGGCCTGATCGCAGCCCTTGAATATAGTCTCCAGCACGGTCCCAAGGCCTTGAAGCTGATCAGCGATTCCGAGTTGCTGGTCCGGCAGATCAAAGGGATTTACAAGGTGAAAAACGCAACGCTGAAAGATCTCCACGGCCGCGCCAAAGAATTAATCGCCCAACTCGAATGGTTCTCGATCGGCCACGCCCTCCGCGAGCACAATACGGAAGCCGATCGCCTCGCGAATGAAGCCATGGACAAAGGCATGGGAAGAGTGGCTAGAAGCTAGAACCTCGTGGCAGTGTTGACATCTCCGCATTCTCAGATGCCGAGCAAGGATTGAGCTTCCCTGAATGCGAGTCCAACTGTAGTCGAAGCATCTCTACTTCGCCACGCGCTCGGAGAGAAAACGCGTTATTCCGCTGCCGATGTGTGGTCGTGCACAATCTTCCATCCGGCGCCAAACTTGCGAAACACTAGCGTGAATAGCCCGTGGGGCGTCTTCCCATCGGACATCGTCACCTGCCACGCCCCGCGCACAAAGGCTGCATCCGCACCCAGCATCTCGATGCGTAAGGCGGAAAATTCCAACTTCCCCATCTCGTGTCCCGGTCTCGCATACACCGAGCGATAACGGTCCATCGCGGCCTGCCATCCGTCATACTCTTTCCCGCCAGAGAAAAATGTAAGCTCGGGAGAATTCCAGTAGCCGGCCATGAAGGAATCGAGATCGTGCCGATTCCAGGCTTGCTGCTGGACGCGCAGCATGTGTTCGACCTCGGCTTTCGCACTGCCCGACGCGGTCTGCGCACCGCCTCGACCGATAATGGTGAGAAAAATGATTAGGGCGAAAAAAACGAAAGAACGGACGAATGGCTTCTTCATGCACACCTCCGGCTCTGGCGAACCACGCTGGCTAAAAAGAGTGCCCTAGTTTCGCACGAGGGCATCAGAATAACGGGAGGATTTCGAACCGACTCGAAAGACTTACTTACACGCGGCCCTTCTTCGCGGCCACAGCCTTGGCAGTTACGGTTTTCCCGGCAACTTCCCAGGGACGTTTGGGACGGTCCACGCGCGGTTTATCGTCGTCCTTAAGGCGATCGTAGTGGTAGGAATCACTCACTGTCCCCAGCGATTCGTTGTAGAGGCTCGGCAAACCGAGGCCAACTTTGAGCTCTTCGGCAAACAACTGCAACGCTTTCAAATGGTCGGCGGTAGCCGGCACTTCCGTCTTCGAAGTCTTCAGAAACTGCTGGTACCCGCGGTTGACCAACTTCGAGATCTCGCTGCCGATCAAGTAGCCGGGATAGGCAAAAATCTTTACGCCATCGTCGTCCGTCTTTTGAATTGCAGCTGACACGTTGAATTTTCTGAGGAACACGCGCCCGTTCGTTCCCGGTGCTTCGGTCACATCGAATCCGTGGTCGCGCAGCCACGCCAGCGCTTCTTCGTAGGTTCGTGCTTCAATCGCTTTCGACATTATTATTTCTCTTCCTTCATTTGGATGCAGCCTCTACGCAAAATGCGCGACACTTATTTGCCGCTGCATCTGACTTGCAATCCGACTCATCTAAGGACACCATACTACATAGCGTGTTTCGCTCGTTCTTGCATATTACGATAGTCACCAGAAGATAATTCGAATATGGGGCACAACTCAGTCAAACTGGATGCAGACTTCCCGGCGCATCAAGCGCCCGGACGCGAGATGGCGCGCCCGGGCCAGAGTCTGCTGGATCGCATAGGCAACACGCCGCTGTTGCGCTTCGATCGGCTGACCGCTGCCCTGCCCGGAGTCACACTTTTGGGCAAGGCCGAATGGTACAACCCCGGCGGCTCTGTGAAAGACCGCGCCGCTGCCAACATCGTTGCTGAGGGCCGCCGCAGCGGAAAACTCACTCCTGGCAAAATTCTTCTCGACGCCACCAGTGGCAATACTGGCATCGCCTATGCCATGCTGGGAGCGGCAGAGAGATTTCCCGTCACGCTGTGCATGCCGACCAACGTCTCAGCCGAACGCAAGAAAATCCTGCAAGCCTACGGCGCCAATATTCTCTATACCGATCCCGGCGAAGGTTCGGATGGCGCTATTCGCATGGCACGCGAGCTTGCCGCCAAACATCCCGACTTGTATTTCTACGCCGATCAGTATTCGAACGACGCCAACTGGCTGGCACACTACCACGGAACGGCAAACGAGATCTGGCAACAGACCGAAGGCCGCATCACTCACTTCGTCGCCATGCTTGGCACCAGCGGCACTTTCATGGGCACCACTCGCCGCTTGAAGGAACTGAATCCTGCCATCCGCTGCGTCTCGCTGCAGCCTGATTCTTCCTTTCACGGCATCGAAGGAGCCAAGCACATGGCCACGGCCATCGTTCCTAAAATTTACGATCCCAGCCTGGCGGATGAGAACCTCGAGATCGCAACCGAGGACGCCTACGATACAGCTCGCCGGATGAGCCGTGAAGACGGCCTGCTGCTCGGTATCTCTGCCGCGGCGGGCATCGCCGGCAGCCTCAGGATCTCGGAGCAACTCCAACTAAGAAAAGAGCAGGAAGCCGTGATCGTGACCATCCTGTGCGACTCCGGAGAAAAATATTTGAGTGAACGATTCTGGACGGAAGGATGAGGTGTTTTTTCACCACAGAGTCACAGAGAGTCAGAGAAAAAACTTCTAAAGAGATAAACATGAAAGCAATCAAACCGCTCAGCCATGATATTCCACTAAGTATGGTTTTCTCTGTGTCTCTGTGACTCTGTGGTGAATGACTTTTCATGCTAAAACTCAGCCTGCAAGACTACGCAGCCATTCGCCGCCACGGCGAAGAGACCTACCCGCATGAGTGCTGCGGTGTCCTGCTTGGTCGCATGGACGACGATGGCGCGCGCATCGTGACTTCCACCGCGCGCTGCGGAAACACGCGCACCGATTCGCCGCAAAACCGCTACAACATCGATCCGCGCGAACTGGTCCACATCCAGCGCGAAGGCCGCGAGCGCGGCGAGGATATCATCGGCTTCTACCATTCCCATCCCGACCATCCAGCCCGCTGGTCGCCGACCGATCTCGCCGAAGCCCACTGGTTCGGCTGCTCCTACGTGATCACGAGCGTGGAGAAAGGGAAAGCTGCCATTACCAACTCTTTCGAACTGAATGGCACGGATGAGGCCGACAAGAAGCTGACCGAGGAGAAGATCGGAGTCACCTAGATTGGATATCACGACCCTCCTTCTTCTATCCGACTGATTGGCTGGGATGTTCGCGCGGAGTTACTTGACAAGGATGCGGGCTGATTCGACAATTCTCCCCGCGCAGCCTTTCGCGAAAATTGTTCTTCCCTCCGAGGAGGGCCGTGCCGGGCCCTAGAACGCAACCCAATTGATCGGCAGTATTGGCGGGTTCTCAGCGGAACCCGTAAGGGAGGCTTGTGGAAAAACTTCTCGCGGTCTTCTTGTGCTTAGTGGTGCCAATAACAGTTGTTGCCAGTGATAACGGGTACAAAATCATCTATGACGGAGGATCCGTACCCGATACAAAGGCTGGCACCGATATGAAGTTGTTTATTGATGCGAATCAGGTGCGACTCGTTAAAGGTAAAACTGAAGTCGTAACAATTCCCGCGTCGGCTGTTACGGAGATCAGTTACGGCCAAGATGTCCACCGTAGAGTGGGTGCGGCGATCGGACTTGCCGTAGTCTCGTTGGGTATCGGCGCACTGATGGCTCTTACAAAGTCAAAGAAGCATTATGTGGGACTGACCTGGGCCGACGGTGACAAAAAGGGCGGCTTCGCTATGCAGTGCGACAAGAACGATTACCGAGGTGTGCTAGCCGGGCTCGAAGGAGTCACTGGCAAGAAAGCTGTGGACTCCGATGCGATGACAGTGAAAAACTAGACCGTCCTTGTAGCTCTTGCGTTCGGGAAAAAGACAACGGGAGCACAATGTGTGCTCCCGCTAATTTTTGTCTTGCAAAGGTTACTTGCTGGAACCACCGCCTTCCATGTTGTCGCTGGTGTCTCCGAGTTCCAGGGCGGTTTTCTTGCCCTGGAAGCGGACGCCCGCGAGCGTGTTAGGTCCGCTGGGATTCTGATGCGTTACGGCGGCATCACTGCTCGCTGCAGTTTGCAGTTCAACTACGTGTGCGGGAACGGTTGCTACCACTTTCTTGCCTTGCAGGATGTTGAGTTCCACGTTGGGGCCGCTGCCATCCCACTGAATCTTGTAATCCCCCGGCTTCAATTTCGTTCCGTTGACGAGTACGGAGTCGGTAAGTTGCAAATGGGCTTTGGTTGCGGCGAAGGCGGTCGATGCCAATAGAATCGCCAACCCCAGAACGACGCTTTTTGAAACGGTCGCGAACTTCATAGCTGCTCCTTATTTTCTTTCTCGAAATCGGGTCGAGAAGCGGTTAGGGCGGCCCGGTTCACGACGTACGCGAGAAAACGTTGGTGTTTTGCCGCGAATCGCCTACAATGCAACCGCTAGGGTTCAGCAGACAGGCCTCAGGCCTGTCTGCGCTGCGCACGGGGGTTTTCTTACCTGGGCCGCCAAACCGAAAGTAAGAGAATCCCCTAAACCCCGATAGAACCCCACTTGTAAAAAATTCCGCCCAGCTTGGTTTTGCGCTGGCCGCGTTACGTCTACTACTACGAAGTCACCTCGTCGAAAGTTCCATGCTTCCGATTCCGGTAGTTTCCCTCATGCATCTTTGGACGAAGGGCGCAGATATCCGGTAGCAAAAATCGTGATGGAAGTTGTTCTATCCAGAGGCGAACACAAGGAAAGTGTTCTGTCTGGTTTGCGGTCGGGAAACTGCTGAGGATGCGCAGAAAAACTTCCGGGGCGAGCGCACGCTGGACTGCCGAGGGCGGACGCCCCTACTTGGCTCTCCCCCTCGCGGAATTAGTCAGCGTCGCCGTGCTGCCGGGCGACCGACCAAACATTCGCCTGATCTTTTTCGAACGGATATACGTGCACCATCCAGTTGAAGACTACGGGACGGAACGTTCCGCCGGCAGCGTCACAAGCCGCTTGTGTGGTGATCGATCCCCGCAAACCGAATTGCGGATTCGGCGAACGCAGTTCCTTCCATCGGCCAAGTGGAGGAATGCAGAAGTTCACATGTTCGTGCCATTGTGCAACGCTTAGCGGAATGCGCTGGTCGAGTTCATCTTCGGTATAGCGCTTGGGTGCGGTGTACATCACGCCAATGAGCTTGTAGTTGTCGCCATGCTTTTCATAGAGCAGCGAGGTGGGGTGCTCGGCATTGAAGTGGAGCTCCGCTTCGATGGCATAGCGACGGTTGGTGAAGTGATACATCTTCTGCGGAATCTCAGGATGGAAAATCTTGAAGCCGTCGTCCAGAGCAACGTGGTAGTCCATGTATTTTGCGGATGCTTTTCGAGCCGCTTCCACTACTTCCTGAGCACGCCCGGCGTCACCTGGCCGCGTCGGCCGGAGCGCCGTCATCTTCATGTGCGGGCCCATGTCCATGTGACCCTCCATGGAATGCATGGCATGCACGCCGGTGTCGGGGTCTTTATCGGCATCCATCGGCATGCCTTTCATGTTCGACATGTCGTGGCCCGGCATGTCCATGCCAGGCATGCTCTGGTCGCCAGTGGACTGGCTGTTGCTCGCCGATGGTTGCTGACCCCAGACCGCGACCGCAAACAGAAAAAGAGTAATCAAAAAGACGATTCGATCACGCATGATAATCCCCCCACTTTCCCACTTTTTATTAACCCTGCCGCAGGCAAGATGTTTCTGCAAGCGATTCGACATTACTGAGATTACAGAGGTAATTATCCGTTGCTTCGGGGCGGGAGAAATTGCTGTGAGGACGCGGCGCAAGTCATCAAGAATCGGAGCGCGCTCGATTTAAATGCCAGAGCGATCCGATTCCCGCGGCAAAAGAGCGTCAGGGCGATGAATCCGGCCACGCTAACCTGCAAATTTGTGGATAAGCGAACATCCTACTGCAACGGCGCGGAGACATGCTCGTGGACGATAAGCCACTTGCCGTCCTGATTTTCCAAAACCGCAGTCCATCGGAAGTTACCCATTTCAACTTTGCCGGCCTTGGTGGTCATCTCTTCTTTCACAGTCGCGGTGGCCCAGACTAGATCTCCGTGAGGATGAATGGCGGCGTCGTCATTCAGTGTGAACTTTGCGCTTTTGTAGCCGGATAGAACGTTCTTGACGCCGCTTTCATAGGCGTCCCAACTGTCGTATTTCAAGGGGGCGATATCGAAGAAGGTGTGCGGACCTTTCGCATAGAACATCGCCACGTTGGCGGGATCGAGGGTCGCCCAGCCGTCCCAGACCTTCTGCAAGTAGGCTTTGTCGGGAGGAGGAGCGGCCAAGGATTTCTTCGAGGCCGTTTTGGGTGACGCAGCGAAACTGGATAATGTCAGAGCGAGCAGACACAACGAAACGGCGAAAAGGCGCTTCATTTGTTGAGGTTCTCCTGGCTTCGTTTCATGCTTGTCTTGATCTGAAGGTCGCGGAATTCTCGCACACGGAGGAACGATCTGCAAAGCATGCATTGACCGATTTCCACAGCGCACGCTAAAATAGTTGAGTTTGCCTGTACTCGCCGACCCGTTCTGGGAACGCCTGCCTTGGCTGCTGAAGCCCGTGGCGGAAAACACAGCAAGCACAGAAAGTTCAGCGGGTGCCAGGTTGCACGCGTGTGCGCGTGGATGCGACTCGATGAACTGACTCTCACGACATTTTGATGGAGGCAGACGTATGTACGCGGTCATCCGCGCCGGTGGAAAGCAGTACCGGGTGGCGCCCGGGGATGTGATTCGAGTGGAGAAGCTGGCTACGGGAACCGACGGCCATGTGAACTTTGCCGAAGTGTTGGCGGTCTCGGGCGAAGAAGGAAAGATCGGCAAACCGGAATCGGAAGCGCGCGTGGTCGGCGAAGTGGTGGAAGAGGGCCGGGGAGCGAAGATCCTGGTTTTTCACTACAAGCGGAAGAAGCAATATAAAAAACTGCGCGGGCACCGGCAGGCCTACACCGCGGTGCGCATCACCGAGATCGCGTTTGACGGGCAGAGCTTCAAGGCTCCGGAGCTGAAGAAGAAGGAGCCGAAGGTGAAGAAGGTTGCACCCGCGGCGGAGCATGAGTCGCATGCGGAGTTGAAGAGCGGTGAGGCTCACGCGGCGAAAGGGCATGCGAAGAAGAAGGCTGCTCCCAAGAAAGCGGCGAAGAAATCCGCAGCCAAGAAAAAGAAGTAAGAGAAATTGAAAAATCCAAGCTGAGAGCTGAGAGTGAGCTATGGCACATAAAAAAGGACAGGGAACTTCACGAAACGGGCGCGATTCGAACGCGCAGCGGCTGGGATTTAAAGCATTCGGCGGGCAAGTCGTGCCCGGCGGAACGATCATCGTGCGGCAGCGCGGAACGCGGGTGAAGCCGGGGCTCAACGTGGGCCGCGGCAAAGACGACACGCTATTTGCCAAAATTACCGGGCGGATCAAGTTTCTGAACAAGGGCTCGATGGGCAAATTTGTGATGGTCGAGCCGATGGAAGTGGCAGAGTAGTTCTGCGTCCATCTGCTGGGCTGGCATTGCGCTAGCGGCCGCGGCGAGTTGTGCGAAGCGGCTTGGGCCTCGCCTTCGGGACGAGGCTTTTGTTTTGTAGCTTGAAGAGTAGCGACCATGTTTATCGATGAGGCAAAAATTCGGGTGAAGGCGGGAGACGGGGGAAATGGCTGTATGGCGTTTCGCCGGGAGAAATTTGTTCCGCGAGGCGGGCCTTCGGGCGGTGATGGCGGCAAAGGCGGGGATGTGATCATGGAATCCAGCGAGCGCCATAACACGCTGGTGCATTTCCGCTTCAATCCCGAATACAAGGCCGAGCGCGGGCGTCACGGTGAAGGGTCGAACAAGACCGGGCGCGAAGGTGCGGATGTGGTTTTGAAAGTTCCGGTGGGAACGATTGTGTACGACGAAGAGACGGGCGAGAAGGTATTCGATTTCTCTGGGCCCGATCAACGGATGGTGATAGCCCGCGGCGGCCGGGGTGGACGCGGCAATGCGCGTTTTGCCACTTCGGTGCATCAGGCACCGCGCGAACATGAGCCGGGACGTCCGGGCGAGGAACACAATTACCGGCTTGAATTGAAGTTGCTGGCTGACGTGGGGCTGGTGGGATATCCGAACGTGGGTAAGTCTACGTTGATCTCGCGCATTTCGGCGGCGCGGCCCAAGATCGCCGACTATCCGTTCACTACTCTGGAGCCGAATCTTGGAGTGGTTGCGGTGGGTGATCTCAACAATGAAATCAGCTTTGTGGTGGCGGATATTCCTGGCTTGATCGAGGGCGCGCACGCAGGATCAGGGTTGGGCGCACAGTTTTTGCGGCACATTGAGCGCACGCGCTTGCTGGTCCATCTCGTGGATGTTTCGGATTCCAGCGTCCGTCCGGACGTGGTGAAGGATGTTGAAGTGATTCTTGGGGAGCTCGCGAGTTTTGGCGCTCACCTAGAAGAAAAGCCGATGATCATGGTTGCTTCGAAAATCGATGTAGCCAACAAAGAAAAGCTGGCGGCGCTCAAGAAATATTGCAAGAAGCACAAGCTGAAGCTTTACGAGATCTCAGCCGTCACCGGCAAGGGAATCGACGAACTCAAATTCGCGATGGCCGAGGAAGTCAACTCTCTGCGCGAGCAGGCGCTAAAGCAGGTCGAGGCCGCAGAGGACAAAGTCGGCTAATGCTTCGCCCTTCGTCCAGCTTCACGCTCGAGGAATCTGCGTTCCATGCTGGAAGTGATACTGAAGAATCTTCGCCGCAAGGGCGGGATGCATTTCCTCTCCAGCGGACTTCACCGTTCGCACGATTTGTCCCCGGCAAACCACTTCCGTAGGGGAAAGGCCGGCGATCTCGGCGGGCAAGACCAGATTGATCTCCAGTTGCACATTGGGCTGGATAAAATCTTCCGCCTGGAATAACAATCCCGAGCGGCTGATATTTCTGGTTTCTCCGTCGTGCCACTTCTCTTCGTTCAACAGACGGTATTTCAAAGGTAAGTGAAGTTGAAAACGTGGTGCGCGAGACAGTACCGATTCTTCGGACCTTTGGCGCGCCGAAGCGCGAGCGGTTTGCATTGGCATGTCGACCTCACGGATGATGGGGGTAGAATCCAAGACTTCTCGAACCTTGCTTTTCAGATCACGAAGGGTGAAGGGCTTCTGCAGCAGACTGACACCGGCATCCAGCGTGCCGTCGTGCCCGATGACATTTTCCGTGTAACCGGACATGTAAAGAATTTTCGTCTGCGGACGAATTTCCGAAATCCGCTGCGCGAGTTCTCGACCGTTCATGCCGGGCATGATGACATCAGTCAAGAGCAGATGAATGACGCCCTCGTGGGCGACGGCGATTTGCATGGCCGCCGCGCCGTCCGCGGCTTCGATCACTTTGTAGCCCTGCTTTTCCAGGAACTGGCGAGCGAGGTAGCGCAGATTGGCTTCGTCCTCTGCCAGAAGAATCGTCTCTGTTCCGGGTTCGGTTGGAACCGCTTCCTCAGAGGTGACGACCTGCGCAACGGTTTCGGCGCGCTCGGCAACGCGCGGTAAGTAGATCTTGAAGGTAGTACCTTTGCCGGCCTCGCTGGAAACCCAGATGTAACCGCCGCTTTGCTTGACGATTCCGTAAACCGTGGAGAGCCCCAACCCGGTCCCCTTGGTGCCTTTGGTGGTGAAGAAGGGCTCGAAGATATGGGACTGGGTTTCGGAATCCATGCCCTGGCCGGTGTCGCTGATGGAGAGCATCACGTAGTCGCCGGGCCGGAGGGGGGCATGAAAACGGGCGTACTCCTCGTCGAGTGAGACGTTGGAGGTCTCAATGGTGAGCTTGCCGCCGGCGGGCATTGCATCGCGTGCGTTTACCGCGAGATTCATGATGACCTGATCGATCTGTCCCGCGTCGGCGCGGACAGAGCCGAGCACGGCGGCGGGCACCATCACCAGATCGATATCCTCGCCAATCACGCGCGTGAGCATTTTCAGGTTTTCAGTCACCACTTCATTCAGATCGAGGATCTTCGGGGCCAGCATTTGCTTGCGGCTGAAGGCGAGGAGCTGGCGGGTAAGAGAGGAGGCGCGCTGCGAGGCGCCGGCAATTTCCTGCGCGGGTCCCCGAAGAGCGGGGTCTGGGCCCAGACGGTCGAGCAGAAATTCGGAGTAACCGGAGATCACCATGAGCAGGTTGTTGAAGTCGTGGGCGATGCCGCCGGCAAGCCTTCCCACGGCTTCCATTTTTTGCGACTGCTGGAGTTGCTGTTCGAGCGCGCGCCTCTCGGTCACATCTTCGGCGAAGAGTTCGAAGGCTTTTTCGTTGTCAGCAAAAGAAACTGCCCGGCCGGAAACGCGAACCACCGTTCCCAATCCGTCTTTACGCTTCCACTCCGCAATGAGGCCGTTAAAGGGTGCGCCCGCGCGCAAGTAATCCGCCAGCTCAAACCATTGGTGCGAATCCGGGTAGAGTGCTCCAAGATGCTGCCCTACCAGCTCTTTTGCAGAGGAATACCCGAGCATTGCCAGCAATGCCGGGTTCACATTCAAGAGCTGGCCGGTGGAGTCGCAGCGGCAAATGCCATAGGGAGCGTTGGTCACCAGGGAGCGGAAATTCATCTCGGAACGACGCAGCCCTTCCTGAGTTGCTCGCAGGGCGGCGTTGAACCAGCAAATGAGAGCTGCCAAAACAACGAACAGCGCCAACCGCATCATGGTGGTGCGAAATTGGGCCGGGGTTCGTTCGCCAGAAAATGAGAAGTAGGCGCTTACCGTGAGGGCGAATGAAGTGGCTACCAGACCGGGTTTCCAGCCGCCGTACCAAGCGCTCACCATCACCGCGACGGCGAATACCGCGAGGCGGCTTTCCGTGACATTGGGAAGCAGCACGGCGGGGATGAGCGCCAGGGTAGTACTGAGGACGGCTACTCCGTAGCGCAGGATGGGCGCACGGGCCGGTTGAATGCGAAGTAGGGGGAGGGTTACTCGCATGTAACGGATGCTAACGTTAACGTCTTAGATGCACGAGATTACAGGAGTTCATTTGTAAATTCTCATGAAGGAGGTTCCTTTGAAGTTATCCCCGGTCCAAGTAGACAATGAACTGTTTCCTATTGGCGCATGTCCGAAAATCGATTACGCGCGGCGAAGCATTCAGATGGTCTTCCGGGAAAGTTGATCTTGCCAACTGAGCCGGGAAACGATGACACTAGCCGCTCATGAATATTGGATTGTTTGGCGGCACTTTTGATCCTATCCATCGCGGGCACCTGGCGCTGGCGCGCGCGTCGCGTAAACACTGTGACCTCGGGAAAATTCTGCTCGTACCGGCGAATATTCCGCCGCACAAGCAGCGCCAACCTTTGTCTCCTTTCGCCCACCGTTACGCGATGATTGCCGTCGCCACGGCCCAGGACAAGGACTTGGTGCCTTCATTGCTGGAAGCACCGGACGATGGAAGCCCCCGCACGAAAAAGGAGCAGGAGCGAGCGTCAACACCGAACTACACCATTGATACCGTCAAACGCCTGAAGCAAGGATTCAAGAAAGCCGACCGCCTCTTTCTTCTCATCGGCATAGATGCTTTCATGGATATCGCGAAGTGGCACCAGGCCGAAGCGCTGTTTCGCGAGTGTGAATTCGTAGTAGCCAGCCGGCCAGGATATTCGCTGGCCGACGTGGCCAATGCGCTCCCCGCGAGCTTGCGCCCACGACTGGAGGCCACGAAGCCATTTCACAAGCAGGCTGCCACGGGAGACCTGGTGTTAAGTGGTGCGTGCATCCACTTGCTGGATGAAGTCTACCAACCCATTTCCTCCACGGCGATTCGCGCTGCCGCGGCCGCCGGAAAATCACTTGGCCGTTTTGTGGAACCGGCGGTGGCGGACTACATCAAGAAAATTGGCCTCTACAAAGCAGGCTTTCCACAGGCATAACTTCGTCGCTCATACCTCTTCCCATTTACAATGATCAGAACCACAAACAATCCTACTGCATGAAAAAAAACGATTCGAGACAACAAGTAGCAGCCGCAATTCAGGCCTGCCTCGACAAGAAAGCGGAAGAACTTTCAATCCTGGAAATGGAGAAGGGCTCGGGGGCTTTTACCGACTACTTCGTGCTTTGTAATGGTACGAACCCGCGGCAGGTGCAGGCAATTGCGGACGAAGTGGAACTGCGCTTGAAAGCGGCGGGCCTACGGCCGGCGCACGTGGAAGGGTACAAGCAAGCGGAATGGATTCTGGTCGACTACGTCGACTTCGTAGTGCACGTCTTTTCCGAGAAGGCGCGGAAGTTTTATGATCTGGAACGCTTGTGGAAGACGGCGAAGCGGCTGGAACCGGCGGAGTTGAAACCGGAAACGAAGCGCAAAACGGCCGTGAAGACAAAAGCCGTGGCGCATAAACGTGCGGCGTCGGCCGTCGCGCGTCGCAAAAAGGCGTAGGCTTCTTCTTGCCCCATCTGCCGCTGTTTGTAGATCTAGCTGAAATGAATGCTTCCTCCAAGCCGAATGTTTCCGAGGAAATGGGATGGGGAACTTCCTATCGCCTGGTTGCTTCTGAGAAGTGGAAGGCGAAATCGGCGGCGATGGGGAAGGCCGTGACAGCGACGCTGGTGGAATACGCGCGACCCAAACCCGGTATGCGCGTCCTGGATTTGGCCAGCGGAACCGGCGAGCCTGCCATCAGTTTGGCAATGCTCGTGGGATCTCACGGAAGAATCACGGCGCTTGATTTGAGCGCCGATCTGCTCGAGATCGCCAAAGGAAGAGCGCAAGAACGGGGCCTCAACAATTTCTCCACTCAGCAAGCCGATGCGCAAGCTTTGCCCTTCGATGACAACACCTTCGATCTGGCAACCAGCCGCTTCGGAATTATGTTCTTTCTTGACCCCTTGCTTGCATTGCGGGAACTGCATCGCGTTTTGATTGCAGGAGCGCGTGCTTGTTTTCTGGCGTGGGGGTCATTCGACCAGCCTTATTGGCAGAGCACGATGGGCGTTGTGCACCGTCGTGTTGGTGGTCTTCTGTTGCCGCCGGGCGGCCCAGATCCGTTTCGTTTTGCGGAGCCGGGCAGTCTCTCCGGAGTGCTGCGCCGCGCTGGTTTTCGTGGAGTCGAGGAGGAAACCAAAACTTTGCCCTGGACCTGGCCGGGGACGCCGGAGGAAGTCTGGGAGCAGGCACAAGCTGTGTCGGTGCCATTCCGTCCAATGCTGGATCGTGTGCCGGCGGAAATGCGCCCTCAGGTCCACAACGAGGTGCTGGCGGCAATCGGACAATACGTGCGAGGAGACAAAATCGAGTTTGGGGCGTCGGTGGTGCTGGCATCCGGAAGCAAATAGACGTTCGGAATGACAATCGAACCGTGAAAATCAGGATTGCGTGGGTGGGCAAAACGAAGGACGCGGCGATCCAAGCGCTTACTGATGAATATTTGAAACGGATTGGGCGGTTTGTTCCTATAGAGGGAGTTGCGTTGCGCGATGAGGACTCAGTCCTGCAAGTGTGCGGCCGCGCACAATCATCTAAAGCAGCTAAGTCCGCAACCGGCAAGTCGACTTTGGTGCTGATGGATCCTCGCGGGAAGCAATTCTCCTCGGAAGAATTCGCGCGTTTTCTCGGAGACTATCAGGATCGCAATCCGTTGTCGCTGCTGTTCGCGGTGGGGCCGGCCGATGGTTTCAGCGATGCGGCGCGCGGTGCGGCTCAACATACGATCTCTTTAGGCAGGATGACCCTGGCGCATGAACTGGCTCGCGTGGTGTTGCTGGAGCAGATCTACCGGGCATTTACGATTTTGAAAGGCCATCCTTATCATTCAGGACATTGACGCGCTGGGGATGTGCACCTTCGAGAGTTGTGATTGGTTGGTGCACGTCCTACATTCTTAACGTACGATCATGTTTAACTACTGCGCAATTACTAGTGGGTGAATTTAGGGAGCAGATTCATGAAGGATGTGATGGAGTTATTGCGGGCGAAAGAACAGGAATTGTTGAAAGTGAGGCGGCAGGTGGAGGCTCTGCGAGTGGCATTGCCGCTCTTGAGGACAGAGGATGATCTACACCCGCCTGCCACGATGCCGTCTACGAAAACAGGGCAGGCCGGGTGACATTCCGCGTTTTCCGCTACAGGGTTTATTTTCCCGAGCGGCAATGAAGGATATTCACAATCGCTATCACCAGGCCGCCGGCCGGCTGATCTTCCATGTTGGTTAGGGCTGCGTCGCTTCCGAGAGACGATAATTGGCCCTTAATCCGCAAAAGCGATTAAGCTGCTACTGCGTGACCGTGGCCTGATAACTCACGGTCTGCCACTCGCCGTTGCGGCGAACCCAAACGCGGGTATAACGATAGGGTCCACTGAAATCTTCACCGAGTTGGTGGCCTTTGACATCGGCGCGGGCGGTGACGACGGCGGTGTCGCCATATACCCGCACCACCATATCCGTAATATTCATGGCTTCGTAGCGAAGCTGACCGCTCCGGCGGGCGGAAATGGTGTCCGCCTTGGTCGTGACCTGCCCGAGGGGGGTGATTGCGACGTAGTCCTCGGCGAGAGTGCGCACGGAAAATTCTGAATCCCGGCGAAGGCTGGCTTCTTTGGATTGGCGCTCCATATCGACGATCTGGCGAATGGTTTCCTGGTCAACGGAGTCGAAGCCGGGCGCGTGATGAAGCGCAACGTGTTGGGCGGAAAAGGCGGGTACGGCGGCGAGAGCCCCAAACAATAACACAAGACACTTGTTGATCATGACCAGACCTCCGCAGTCTGCCAGGAGACAATGATCGGCTCGATACGATCTGCTTATTACACGGATACGCCGATTGGATGCAAGAGTTCCGTGGAAAGTTTGGTAATTTTGCAAGTCCTCCGATGCGGGGTTTCCCCAGTCCTTGGGCAGGCTTTCTAGTAGAATCGAGAATCTCACAACTATGAGTGATGTCCGCCGTGGGCTGATCATCGTGAACACCGGTCCGGGAAAAGGCAAGACGACCGCCGCGATGGGGACAGCTTTGCGCGCCGTCGGTCAGGGTATGCGCGTTTTGATGCTGCAGTTTCTGAAAGGCTCATGGCATTACGGGGAACTGGATGCGGTGCAGGCCTTTAAGGACAAGTTCGTGATGAAACAGATGGGGCGAGGCTTCGTGAAAGTAGGAACGGAGAAGCCTGACCCGGAAGATGTCAAGATGGTAGAAGAGGCGTGGGCTGAGGGGGAGAAGGCAATCCAGTCCGGTGAGTGGGATCTGGTGGTGCTGGATGAGATCAACTACGCGATCAGCTATGGCATGTTGGATGCGGCCAAAGTGGCGGAGAGCCTGAAGAAGAAACCCGAGATGGTGCACGTCATCTTGACGGGAAGAAACGCACACCCCACAATCGTTGAGGTCGCGGACACGGTGACTGAGATGCGACAGGTAAAACACGCCTACGAAAAAGGCATCATGGCGCAGAGAGGGATTGAATATTGATCGGGTGATTTGCGATCGGGTCATCGGGCGATTTGCCCGGCTATAAGATTTTCAATCGCAAAATCGCACGATCACACGATCAATGAGAGCTTATGGCTTGGTTTAAGCGCGAATCCGGTGAACTTGATACTTCGGGCAAGAAGACGGTGCGTACCGAAGGCTTGTGGGTGAAGTGCGAGAATTGCCGGCAGATCATCTGGAAAAAAGATCTGGAAGAGAATTTGAATGTTTGTCCGAAGTGCGGAAAGCACTTTCGCATCGATGCTCGCACCAGGCTGGCGTTGTTGCTGGATGAAAATCAGTATGAAATGTTCGACGGAAATTTATCGTCGACCGATCCGCTGAAGTTTGTGGATCTGAAACCCTACTCATCGCGGCTGCGGCAGGCTCAGCACGACACCGGGCTGAAAGATGCCGTCATCAACGCGCAAGGCAAGCTGCTGGGGCGGCCGGTGGTCGTGAGTGCGATGGAGTACGGGTTTATTGGCGGCAGCATGGGCGCGGTGGTTGGAGAGATGATTACGCGAGCGGTCGAGCGAGCGCTGGACTCAAAGACGCCGCTGATCATCGTTTCGGCCTCGGGTGGAGCGCGGATGATGGAGGGCGTGGTCAGCTTGATGCAACTTGCCAAAATTTCTGCCGCGCTGGCCCGCCTGGATAAGGCGAAGGTCCCCTATATTTCCGTGTTGACGGATCCGACTACAGGTGGGGTGACCGCGTCGTTTGCCATGCTGGGTGATTTGAATATTGCCGAACCGGGCGCGCTGATTGGGTTCGCGGGTCCGCGGGTGATCGAGCAGACGATTCGGCAGAAGCTGCCGGCCGGATTTCAGCGCAGCGAATTTCTGTTGGATCACGGAATGCTGGATGCGGTGGTGCCGCGCAAGGAACTCAAGCCATACATCGCGAGGGCGCTCGATTTCATGGCTGCGTGAGCCAAAGCCATTGCCGTGATTCCACCACCTTCTGCGACAGTCCGAATCTTGTCTCACTTCTTGATACTCTGAGATGCAATCTGAAAGCTGGCGGCCAACGTCTGAGGGCTTCCTCATATGTCTTATCAAACCGCGGTGACGCGCATGTTTGCACTCGGGCACGAGCTGGCGCAGACGCCCTCGCACAAATTTGACCTGGCGCATATGCGGGTGCTTTTGGGGGCGCTCGATCATCCGGAGCGGCGGTTCCCGAGTGTGCTGATTGCGGGCACGAATGGCAAGGGTTCGACGGCAGCTACGCTGGCCTCCATCTTGCGCGCATCGAGATTGAAGACTGGTTTGTACACGTCGCCGCACCTGGTACGGATTAACGAGCGGATTCGGATCAACGGTGCAGAGATCAGTGACTGCCATTTTGCGGAGCTGCATGGCAAGATTGACCATGTTGCGGAGACATTGGTAGAAAAAACAGAACTGCCGTGGCATCCCAGTTTTTTTGAGATGATGACTGCGATCGCGTTCGAATACTTTGCGCGCGAGAAAGTGGGCTTGGCCGTGCTCGAAGTGGGCATGGGCGGACGGCTGGATGCGACGAATGTAGTGGAACCGAAGGTGAGCGTGATCACCGACATTTCGCTCGATCATCAGAAGTTCCTTGGAAATACTGTCGGTGAAATTGCGCGCGAAAAAGTGGGAATCATTCGTGCGGGCGAGGCTGTGGTGACTTTGCCACAGCAGCCCGAGGCCAATGACGTGATCGGAAACAAAATTATGGAGCTGGGAGCGCGGGCGGTGAACGCTGTTCCGTTCGTGCCACCGGTTTCTCCGGGGAGTTCCGACTACCTTGTCCCGAGCACCGACCCGGGCAGCTCCAATCTTATCTACCGCTATCCGCTTCGAGTCATGGCGCAACAGATTCTGGTGGAGACGCCGCTGGTTGGGCGACATCAGTTGCGCAACGTAGCTCTGGCCATCGCGGCCGCGGAAGAATTGAACCGCCAGGGAATTAGCAGCATCCAACCGGAGACCATCGAGGCGGGAATACGCGAGACGCATTGGCCGGGACGGTTTCAGGTGATTGCGCCGCGACCGGGATGGCCCGAGATGGTGATCGATGTGGCCCATAATCCGGCGGGCGCGTGGGCTTTGCGTTCGGCCCTTTCGGAACGCTATGAAGACCGTCGGCTGATTTTTGTTTTCGGGGCGATGCGAGATAAGGCAATCTCGGAGATGGCGGAGATTTTGTTCCCCCTGGCGGACCGCGTGATCGCTACTAGGCCGGAGAATCCGCGGGCGGCGCCGCCCGAAGAAATTCAACAGGCTGGCGCTCGAACGGGTGCCGAGATTGAAACGGCAGAAGATGTGAGAAGTGCAGTGGAGCGGGCGCGATCGCTCGCGCCGGCCGGTAGCGTGGTGGTGATTACGGGGTCGATTTATCTGGTGGGCGAAGTGATGAACCTGATTGGAGCGCAGGCCTGACGTGTGGGCGGGTGGTTTCCCCTAAAATAGAAGTGTGCAGGAAGTGAATTCATCGGTGGAAGTGGAAGGCGGCGCACGATCGGCCCCATTGATTGCGGCGCGGAAAAGTCCGCACGCGATTCCGGGGGAGAACTACGGGTGGTTGAGCCGCCTGCGATCGTACTTCATCCTTGATCCGCTGATTTGGTTTTACACGCTGGTGTTGGGCCTGCTTGCGCTCCCCGGCGGATTGTTTGATCGCAGCGGGCGGCGTTTGCACTGGTTTTCCAGGACATGGTCCTGGCTGATCATGAAAACGATCCTGTCACCGGTTAAGGTCACCGGCCTCGACAAGATCGATACGGCGAAGCCCCACGTCTATGCGGTGAATCACGCTTCGGCGATGGATATTCCGGTCCTCTACGTTTACCTTCCGTTTCAATTCCGCATCGTTTTCAAGAAGGAGCTGTTGGCGTATCCGGTGGTGGGGTGGCAGTTGAAGCGGTCGGGGCAAGTCTGCATTGATCAGCAGAAGCCAACCAACTCGATTGCGGCGATCCGTTCGGCGGTGAAAAGTTTGAAGGGCGGGATGCCGCTGGTGATTTATCCGGAGGGCGGCCGCACTCCGGATGGCGAGATCAAGCCGTTTCTACCGGGAGCTTTCTTTCTCGCTATTAAGGCACAGGTCGATATTGTTCCCGTGGTTTTGGTTGGTACTTACGAACTGCTGCCGATGGATACTTACCACATCAAATGCCGCCCGCTGGAAATGCGCGTGGGCGAGCCGATTTCGACGGCAGGGCTGACGATGCGGGACCTGGAAGCGGTGTCGGCCAAGGTGAAGAAGGCCATCGAAGATTTGTACTACCTGCCGGCCACGCTCTCAACTTAAATCTGCCCCTGAGGCGCGCAAGGGCTGAACTCCGTGGCTCGCCGACTTCTAGGCCGCTCTTTGTCCCTCGTCGCACAGCCGCTGATAATACTCGCGCCCGCGTTGGTAGCCAGTGGTGAATGCTTCATCCAAATCGACGCTCGGATACTGGCGCTGAACATCTTCGAGCGCGGCGTTCATTTCGCCTGAGACCTGATCGAATTCGAGGCAGCGAGTCTTGGCGTGCAGAGCTGCTTCGAATCCCATGCGATAGAACTTTTCGTCATTTGTGAAGTTTCTTCCGGACTTCGAGTAGTGGCTTTCTTCTATGCCCCGCAGGCCGATCCACCACTGGTGTCGCGCGTCGTCGATGGTTTCGGCGCCATTGTCAACAAGCAGGTCACGGAGTGCCGCAGCCGATTCCTCACTCTCCGCCAGCGCGATCACCACGCTACGGCGTTTGCGTAAGGCATCTTCATAAACATAGATCTCGTCGTGAGGCAGCCCTTCGGAAGACGAAGCTTCGACTCTGCCGCCGACTGCCGCTCCGGCGGTTGCCCCGGCCGCACCGAGGATTGCGGCGCCAAGCAAGCCGAGAGCGGAAATAGGGCCGACGCCGGGTATCAGGGCAACAAGCAGTGCGCCGCCGGTAACTCCCACGCCGCCTCCCATCAACGCGCCAATCGCCTTGCCGATGCCGGGCTGTTCGGCATCGTCGACGGGGACAGATTCCACTTCATGTTCGACCTGATTGATGCTTCCGGGGATCAATAGCGTAACCCGATCGTCCGGGACGCCGGCTTCGCGAATTTCTTTCACAGCGTTCTCTGCGGCAGACCGACTAGCAAACACTCCGCTGATAGCTTTCATTTTTCGACCCATCTCTTTCCGCTTTCGTTCAGCTTTTGCCGGGACCACATTCCGCTAACGCCAAGGGCTAGCGGTTGGTCTCTTGCGATTGACGAATCAGATGCCGCGATTCCTGGCTAGGCTGCTAAATAATTGTTCGCGGGCGTTCAGCCGGCGTAACCTTTTGCCGTTGCCACCGGTTATCCTTAATGTAAGTCAACTCCGCGCGGAGAATTCGTTGAAGGCTCTGAGGAAAGAAGCAGACGAGCGGCTTCTGATTGAAGAGGCGCAAAAGGATCCTGCTCGCTTTGCAGAGCTTTATGAGAACCATTTCGAGCGTGTGTATGCGTACGTGGTGCGTCGGGTCGGAGAGCGCGCGGAAACGGAAGACTTAACTTCTGAGGTCTTTCATCATGCGTTGGCGAACTTGCATCGCTTTGAGTGGCGAGGGATTCCGTTTGCGGCGTGGTTGTTCCGGATTGCCGCAAATTTGATTGCGGATCGCTGGCAGCACTCGAATCGCGAGCAATTGATCGACGATCCAGAAATGATCGAATCAGCGCCGGCCAGCGGCGTGGAACTCGAAGAAGTGGAGCGGCGAGCGACGTTGTTTCGCCTGGTGGATAGTTTGCCCATAGAGCAGCGGCGGGTAGTGGTGCTGCGTTTCGTGGAGCAGAAAAGCATAAAGGAAGTGGCGAAGGAGATTCGCAAGACTGAGGGCGCGGTGAAACAGCTGCAGTTCCGTGCGCTTACGAGTTTGCGAACGCGAATGGAGGGTGCCGATGCCTAAGCGCTCTCTGAATCAAGGAAAGAACGAGCCGACAAAGGCCGAACTGGCGAAGATCGAATTGGCGAAGATCGAGCGAGTGAACAAGGCCGTCGAGGCGATGCTGGCGCGGACGGACGGACGGGCTCCGAAGGTTGAGGAGGAAATCGAGCCACTGGTGCGCATTGCGGCAGAATTGCGCAATCTGCCGAGCGCAACTTTCAAGGCACGATTGAAATCACAACTCGAAGGGAGAAAGAATATGGCCACACTTACCGTATCTACACCCGCCGTGCCCGTAGCTGCGGCCGTCCGGATGCTTGCTGTACCGCGGTTGACTTTCAGAGACGCAGCCAAGGCGATCGAGTTCTACAAGAAAGCGCTTGGCGCGAAAGAGAATTTCCGATTCGAAACCCCAACTGGCATCCCGCACGCCGAAATTACGATTGGCGAATCGACCATCATGCTGACCGAGGAATGGCCGGAGGGCGGGCGCTTCAGCGCTGAAACCGTTGGCCAGTCGCCGGTTTGGCTCTCGGTTCGCGTAGAGGACGTGGATTCGTTCGTCGAGCACGCGGCGGAAGCCGGAATGAGAGTTGTGCGTCCGCCGGCCGATCAGTTCTACGGCCATCGCGATGCGACCCTAACTGATCCTTTTGGCTACACGTGGGGAATCTACACGGTGAAGGAAGATTTGCAGCTTGACGAAATGCACCGGCGGATGAAAAATCTCACCACTGGACCAGAAGGCGGACGAATGCCGCAGCAGAAGACTGGCGTAAATCCGGTTCCGCGCGGGTTCAAAATGGTGACGCCCTATCTGGTGGCCGAAGATGGCAATGCGCTGATCGACTTTGTGGTGAAGGCCTTTGGCGCAGAGGAAGCTTTGCGAGTTGCGACTCCGACCGGCGTGCACGGCGAAGTGCGTATTGGCGATTCGATGATGATGATTGGCGGTGGAATTGCCCAGAAAGAGTTTCCGGCGACGCTGCACCCCAACGCGCTGCATGTTTACGTGAAGGACGCGGATGCCGCTTACAAGAGCGCACTGGCGGCGGGAGCCACTTCACTCGACGCGCCCCGCGACCAGGATTACGGTGAGCGCTCGGCCACGGTGAAAGATGCGGCGGGGAACTTCTGGTATATCGCCACTCACAAGGGCGAGAGCTACGTTCCGAAGGGCCTCAATCATGTGAATGTGTATCTGCACCCGCGGCGAGCCGAACCTTTGATCGGCTTCATGAAGCGAGCGCTCGGGGCGTTGGAAGTTGCCAAATACGCTTCGCCTGATGGTGTGGTTCATCACGCTGTGATTCGTGTTGGCGATTCGGTGGTGGAAATGGGCGAGGCTCATGGCAAGTACGAGCCGATGCCGGCGATGTTCTACCTCTACGTGCCGGATAGCGACGCATTGTATCGTCGCGCGCTGGCAGCGGGCGCGAAGTCGCTCCATGAACCTACGGATCAGCCTTATGGCGACCGGAACTCGGCCGTAACCGATGACTTCGGGAACACGTGGTATTTCGCGACGCATGTGAAGGACGTCGCAATGTAAGAGTTCTCTATCCGAGACGGAGGGCGAGTGAATCATCCCGCCTTCCCTCTTTGCTGCTAGCTGCTCTACGAGTTTGACCCTCCTGAATCCCTCCAATAAACTGAAGGATTCAATACATCTATAGGTCTCAACTTATGGCAGATAGCATTCATGTGAAGCTTCCGGATGGAAGCGTGAAGGACGTTCCTAAAGGTACGACTCCGCTCGATATTGCGAAGTCGATCAGCCCGCGGCTGGCGGATGCGGCTTTGGCTGCAAAAGCTAACGGCGACCTCATCGACCTGACTCGGCCACTTGAGAAAGACACGGACCTGCGTCTTTTGAAAGAGAACGATCCGGAAGCGCTGGAGGTTTATCGGCATTCGTCGGCACACTTGCTGGCGGCGGCGGTGCTGGAGCTTTTTCCTGAGACCAAACTCGGCCACGGTCCGGCGACCGAGAGTGGATTTTTTTACGATTTCTACCGGCCAACTCCGTTTACTCCGGAGGACCTGGAAAAGATCGAGAAAAAGATGCAGGAACTGGTGCAGCAGAACCTTCCTTACGCGCGCGAGTTTCTGCCTCGCGACCAGGGCTTGGCGGAATTCAAAAAAGAAGGCGACTTCATGAAGTGCCATTTCATCGAGCAATTCACCAAGCCCGATGAAAAGATTTCGATTTACCGTACTGGCAAGTTCACGGATTTTTGCCGTGGGCCGCACATTCCTTCGACCGGGAAAATCAAGGCATTCAAGCTCTTCAACATCGCGGGCGCTTATTGGCTCGGGGATGAGAAGAATCCGCAGCTGCAGCGGATTTACGGAACCGCGTTTTTCTCAAAGAAGGATCTCGACGCGCACCTGCAACAAGTGGAAGAGGCGAAGAAGCGCGACCATCGCGTGCTGGGGCAACAGCTGGATCTGTTTTCGATCCAGGAACTGGCCGGGCCGGGGCTGATTTTCTGGCATCCCAAGGGCGGGATTATTCGCAAAGAGATGGAAGACTGGATGCGTGAAGAATACCTGAAACGCGGCTACGCTCTGGTCTACACGCCGCATGTGGCGCGCCGGCAGTTGTTTTTTACCTCGGGGCACGAGGGCTATTACGCGCAGAACATGTTCGATGCCATGGAGCTGGACGATGCCGAATATCGGCTGAAGCCGATGAATTGTCCTGGCCATATTCTGATTTACAAAGACTCGCTGAAGTCGTATCGCGATCTTCCGGTGCGGTTGGGCGAGCTGGGAACGGTTTATCGCTACGAGCGTTCCGGTGTGATGCATGGCCTGTTGCGCGTGCGGGGGTTCACGCAGGATGACGCCCACATTTTCTGCATGCCCGAGCAGATCGAGGACGAGATTGCCAGTTGTCTGGATTTTGCCCTGGATGTCTTGAAAGACTTTGGCTTCGATAAGTTCCAGACTGAACTATCCACCTGGAATCCGGACGACCGCAGAAATTTTGTGGGCAGCGAGGAGCAGTGGATCCATGCCACGCAATCGCTCGAGAAGGTCCTCAAAGGGCGGAATATCGAGTACAAAACTATCCCGGGCGAGGCGGCGTTCTACGGGCCGAAAATCGACATCAAGCTCGTGGATGCCATCGGGCGCCTGTGGCAGCTCTCGACGGTGCAGTTTGATTTCAACCTGCCGCAGCGCTTCGGTCTCGAATATGTCGCGGAGGATGGTTCGCGCAAGCAGCCGGTGATGGTGCATCGCGCGCTGTACGGATCGGTGGAGCGGTTTTTCGGAGTGCTGATCGAACATTATGCGGGCGCATTTCCGGTGTGGCTGTCGCCGGTGCAGGTGGCGATGATCCCCATCAGCGAGCGGCATGCGGAGTATGCCAACAAAGTTGCCGATCAACTCAAAGCCATTGGGGTGCGCGTGGAAGTGGATGCGCGCAACGAAAAGATGAATGCCAAGATCCGCGAGCATGCCATGCAGAAGGTGCCGTTCTTACTAGTGGTCGGGGATAAAGAGGCCGAGGCTGGCAAGGTGAACGTGCGGACGCGCGGGAAAGAGAAGACTGAGGACATGCTGGCGGCGGATTTCGTGGAGAAGATCCGGAAGCTGATTGCGGAGAAGAGCGCGGGGCTGTAAAGCTCGCGATCATAATTGCCTATGCGGGGACAGCCGCCCTCGGCTGTCCGAGCGAGCGCCCGCTCGCCTCGATCCGCGCCGTATCCGGTGCCGATGTACCATGTTTTCGTGCATAAACTGGCAGACCGCTTATTGGGCCACATCCGGCACGAAGAACTGTTGCGCGCCGGAGACCGGGTTGGCGTTGCGGTTTCTGGTGGGATTGATTCGGTTGCGTTGCTGCGGTTGCTGATCGAACTGCGTCATGAGCTCGGCATTGTTCTCTCCGTTGCTCATTTCAATCACAAGCTGCGTGGGGCCGAGTCGGAGGGGGATGAGGATTTTGTTGCGAAGCTAGCGCGTGAGCATGGGTTGGAGTTTTTCGTCGAGAGCGGCGACGTGGTTGAGCTTGCTGATGATGAGGGCTCCGGTGTGGAGGCTGCGGCGCGGGAGTTGCGGTATGGATTTTTTCGTTCGCTCCTAGAGAATAACGAGCATACCGCAGCGGCTAAAGCCGCAATCGATGGCGACTCGTATCGCAGCGCTGAAAGCGCTGCGCCACCCAAAGGCGAGGACCGTCAAGGGCTAAAGCCCGAATCCCGAAGAGACCCTATCGGCGCGGCTGAAGCTGTGCTCCTCCCAGATCCTCCCCTCGACAAAATCGCGACCGGCCACACGCTCGACGACCAGGCTGAAACCGTGCTGCTGCGGTTAATTCGTGGGACTGGACTGCGAGGCCTTGGAGGGATCTATCCCCGCATCCTGATGGAAAGTGACGACGAAGAGAGCCACGGAGAGATCATCCGTCCCCTGCTGGGAATCCGGCGGTGCGAACTGGAGCAGTATTTAGCGGACATCAAGCAGCCTTGGCGGGAAGACTCGACCAACACCGATGCCAAGTTTACTCGCAATCGAGTGCGCAAGATGATTCTGCCCATGCTGGAGAGGGAATTTAATCCTGCGGTGGTCGAGAGTCTGGCCGAACTGGCGGAAATCGCTCGCGACGAGGAAGATTATTGGGAAAATGAAATCTCCGGTTGGATGGGGACGGTGGTGCAATGGTTGCAGCCGGAATGGACTCGCGGGCTGCCGGGCTTCGGCGACTCGTCTTCTTTGGTGCAAATTCTGCCGTCACAACCGAAGGTTCACGATTCTGATTTACTGGCTCGGCTGGAGGAGCCCGGTCCCGCAGTGGCGAATGCTTCCGTGAGCCGTCCGTGGCTGCTGACCGAACCCCGAGCTGTGCAAAGAAGGGTACTCAAGGCGATCGGTGACGAGGCGAGGATTCCTCTGGAGTTCAAGCACATCGAAGAAATCTTGCGGTTTGCGGCCGAGGATGGTCCGGCGGGAAAAGCGTTATCACTTCCCCTCGGCTGGAAAGTTGTTCGCGAGACCGAGTCGATCCTTTTTATGACGCCCGATTTGCGCCGGAACGAGCGCGTACCAGATTACGAATACACATTCCCTGTACCTGGGAGTGTTTTTGTGGCGGAACTGGGAACAGTTGTCGAAGCAGTGCCCGCCGGTCCGGAATTCCAGATCGCGGAGTATAATCCGCAGCAACTTCTTCCAGCGGAGTTATTGCGGAAGGAGTTAACCGTGCGGAACTGGCGTCCGGGTGACCGGTTTTGGCCAGCCCACACGAAGTCCCCCAAGAAAGTAAAAGAACTGCTGCAGGAGCGACACGTCCCCCAGCCCCAGCGCAGGCTATGGCCGGTCATTGTGAATGGCGACGAAATCGTGTGGATGCGCGGTTTTCCTGTTTCGGCCGCTTGGCACGCGAAACGGGACCAGGAAGCAATCTTGATTCGGGAAATGCCGAAGGCGGGCGACGAAGACCCAGTCTAAAACGGTACCGGATGGAAGTTCAAGTCGAGAGATGCAGGAGGAACGCGGGTTCATGAACGTTGCGAGAGTTGAGCCGCTTCGGCAAGTCATCTCGGCCGAACAGATCCAAAAGCGGGTGAAGGAGCTTGGACGGCATATCTCCGACGACTACAAGGGAGAGACCATCCAGGCCCTCGCCGTTCTGGAGAATGCATTCATGTTCATGGCCGACCTGGTGCGGGCCTTGGACGTCCCCGTCATTTGCCAGTTCATCAAGCCGAAGTACAGCACGCAGTCCAGCAACCAATCGGGAGAGATTACGGAAATTTTCTTCAGCCACGAGCCGGATATTCGGGGCCAGCATATTTTGCTGGTCGAGGGGCTCGTGCATTCCGGCGTGACCAGCGATTTTCTCATGGACGACCTACGCGCCCGCGGGGCGGCGTCGGTTAAATTAGTGACGTTGCTCGATCGGCAGTCGGCCCGGCGAGTGGCCTTGCAGCCGGATTATTTCGGTTTCCTGGTGGATGACGTCTTTCTTGTGGGCTATGGTTTGGGCGCAGCGGAGCAGACGAATCGCAATCTGCCCTACCTGGCGGCCGCGCCTATTCCTCACATGACTTAAGTTATAGAGAGATCCGCGCGCCTTTTTCCGAAGGAAAAGGTAGAATGAAGCGTTAGAATAAGGACCTTAGGGATTTTCCCTATCCAAATTGCTTGAACCGCATCTAATCTAGGTGGGGGAGCCTCAGGCTTCGCACGTTTGATCGGCCCCCGGTTTCTTTAGGAGCTTCTTGGTGAATTCGACAGTCAAAACCGTAGCATTCTGGCTGGTGATTGGTTTGTCCGCGCTGCTGTTGTGGCAGGTGATTCAGGCCGGTCGCAGCGGGCAAAAGGACAGAGAAGTCAATTTTTCTCAGTTCATGAGTGATGTAGATCAGGGCAAGGTACATGAGGTCCTGGTAGACGGCATGCAGTTGCATGGGAAATATAGCGACGGGCAGGCCTTCCACACCACGGTGCCGGCGAACTATCCCGAAATGATCAAGGAGCTCCACGATAAAGGCGTCTCCATGACCTTCCGCGACGCCAACAGTGGAAGCTGGCCTCTGCAATTGCTGGGGACGTGGGCGCCGCTTATTTTGCTGGGCGCCCTATGGTTCTTCATGATCCGGCAGATGCAGACGGGTGGAAACAAAGCGTTGTCGTTCGGAAAGAGCCGGGCCCGTTTGCTTTCGATGCAGCAGAAGAAAGTCACGTTCAAAGACGTGGCTGGAGTGGAAGAGGCCAAGGAAGAGCTGCGCGAGATTATCGAATTCCTGCGCGAGGCGCAGAAATTCCAGAAGCTGGGCGGGAGAATCCCTAAGGGAGTGCTGCTGGTTGGGCCTCCCGGAACCGGCAAGACACTTTTGGCGCGGGCCGTGGCGGGCGAGGCGAACGTTCCTTTCTTTTCGATCTCAGGATCAGATTTTGTAGAAATGTTTGTGGGCGTCGGCGCTAGCCGCGTCCGCGATCTGTTTGAGCAAGGGAAGAAGAACGCGCCATGCATCATTTTTATCGACGAAATTGATGCCGTGGGACGCCATCGTGGAGCTGGCCTGGGTGGTGGTCACGATGAGCGCGAGCAGACTCTGAACCAGTTGCTGGTGGAGATGGACGGCTTCGAATCGAACGAAGGCGTCATTCTCATGGCCGCGACCAACCGCCCGGATGTGCTGGATCCGGCGTTGCTGCGCCCCGGCCGTTTCGATCGGCGCGTGGTGGTGAGCCGTCCTGATGTGCGCGGCCGTGAAGAGATTCTTCGGGTGCACACTCGCAAGATCCCTCTGGCCGAGGATGTTGATCTCTCCGTGCTGGCCCGTGGAACTCCAGGATTCTCCGGCGCTGACTTGGCCAACATGGTCAACGAAGCGGCCCTGGCGGCGGCGAGACAGAATCGCAAAGCCGTGCTGATGTTCGACTTCGAGGTCGCAAAAGACAAAGTCCTGATGGGCGTGGAGCGCAAGTCGCTGATCCTCTCCGACGAGGAGAAGAAAGTGACGGCCTACCACGAAGCCGGGCACGCTCTGGTGGCTGCGAAGTTGCCGGGATCCGATCCCGTACACAAAGTCACAATCATTCCGCGTGGGATGGCTTTGGGCGTAACCATGCAATTGCCCATCGATGATCGCCACAACTACACTCGGGAATATCTGAAGACCGATTTGGCCATCCTGATGGGTGGACGTTTGGCCGAGGAACTTTTCCTCAACCAGATGAGCACCGGCGCTGGAAACGATATTGAGCGGGCCACCGAAATGGCGCGCAAGATGGTTTGCGAGTGGGGCATGAGCGATCTTGGGCCTCTGACCTTCGGCAAGAAAGAAGAGCAGATATTCCTGGGCCGCGAAATCAGCCAGCACCGCGACTACAGCGAGGACACCGCCATCAAGATTGACGGCGAAGTCCGGAAGCTGGTCAATCAGGGTTACGACACGGCGAAGAACATCCTGGAAGGCAACCGCGACACGCTGCAGAAGATTGCAGCGGCGCTGTTGGAGCGAGAGGTTCTGGATGCTTCCGAGGTGATGTTGCTGGTGGAGGGCAAGGAACTGCCTCCCATGAAGTCTCCTTCCAAGCCCGATGACGGCGTGCAGCAAGTGCTGAAGCCGGAGCCGGGACGAGGAATCGTGAAGGGTGGAGAGAGTCCGGCGCGGGCGTAGTTCTACAAATCAATCATCAGTTTTCAGGGCGGCTTCGGCCGCCCTACTTTATTGAGCGCAGAAAAGACAAACGGCCTCGCGGCCATGTACAATTGCGCCGCCCGATTCACATTCCAAAGACGGATATTCTGTTAGTCCTCATTTAAGTCCGCCGGGCCCTGTTTCATTCGGGCATCATACCGGCGAGGGTTGAACCTCGTCGGAATCCAAAACACAGTGGGGGGATTATGCGAAAACGAACTACTTGGGGTGTTTGTTTCTTGACTTTCTGTCTTGCATTGGCCGTAGCCAGTCCGCTGCAGGGGCAAATGGCCAAAGGCAAGCCTCCGGTCTACACCTACGTTGCCACATGGGATGTTCCTCGTGCGCAATGGGGCGACATGGCGAAACTTGACGAACAAGATAAGCCTTTGCTCGACAAACTGGTCGCCGACGGTACCCTTGTCGGGTATGGCTCGTATTACAACCTGATTCACCAGGAAGGCGAACCCACGCACGGCAGCTGGTTCACCGCAATGTCCGAGGGCAACCTGCTGAAGGCGTTGGAGGCAATTTATGCTCAGCCCGCGTCAATCGGGGCTGCGGTGCAGGGCGCGTCCAAACATTGGGATCAGATTCTTACCGGGGATATTTACAACTCCAAGGCGGGATCTTCTACGGGTTATCTCACCTGGTCGAAGTGGGAAGTCAAGCCGGGCCAGATGCACGCCTACACCGAACTCACGAAGACCGCGTTTGTGCCGGTGCTGGAGAAGCTCTTGGCAGACGGTACGATTACGTCCTACGGTCAGTTAACCGAAGACTACCACACGGGAAAATTGGGCACGGTTTACGATTACTTCACGGTGCCGGATGCAGCCTCTCTGGATAAAGCGAACAAGGCATTTGAAGAAGCCTTCAGCAACCCGGCGATTGGTGACGCCATGCGGGCGCTGACCGAGCGCGAAGGGCATCGCGACTATCTCACTCGAATACGCTACATGACCAGTAAGTGAGACCAGCGGCCTTCGTGTTTAGAGTTAGGGCGGCGTTGCGCCGCCCTGACTCTTTCGACGACAGCTATCCGTTCACGAGGCTCATCACGTGTTCTGGATAGCGATCTCCAGCTGCGACGCCAGTTGGGAAGATTTCGTCAATGCGGCGCAAGTCGTCCTCGGTAAACTTCACGTCGAGAGCCGCAACGTTTTGTTCCAAATACTTGCGCCGCTTGGTTCCTGGGATCGGGACGATGTTCTTATCCTGAGCCAGCACCCACGCCAGCGCCAACTGAGCGGGTTGGCAGCCTTTCTCCTTCGCTATTTCCTCGACTCCACGAACCAGGTCGAGATTCTTCTGAAAGTTTTCCCCTTGAAATCTCGGAGAGCTCCTTCGATAGTCGTCTTGCGGCAGATCCTCGAACCGTGTGAATTGCCCGGTCAGAAAGCCGCGTCCGAGGGGACTATAGGCCACGAAGGCGATGCCCAGCTCGCGGCAGGTTCCTAGAATCTCTTCTTCGGGGTCACGGCTCCAGAGCGAATATTCGGTTTGCAGCGCCGTGATGGGATGAACCTTGGCGGCGCGGCGTAGCGTTTTCGGCGACGCCTCAGAGAGTCCGATGTGGCGAATTTTTCCTTCTTGCACAAGTTGAGCCATCGCGCCCACGGTTTCTTCGATAGGCGTGGCCGGGTCGACGCGATGCTGATAGTAGAGATCGATGGTCTCAACCCCCAGTCGTTTCAAACTTGCTTCGCAGGAGCGGCGAACATAATCCGGTTTACCATTCACCCCGCGGGTCGATGGATTGGTAGGATCGCGGACGATGCCGAATTTTGTGGCAAGCACGATCTTGTCCCGCTTGCCTTTGATGGCGCGACCAACCAGTTCTTCGTTTTTGTAAGGCCCGTACACGTCTGCGGTATCGAGAAAATTGATGCCGACTTCGAGAGCGCGATGGATCGTGGCGATGGATTCGTTGTCGTCCCGTCCGCTGTAAAACTCCGACATGCCCATGCAGCCTAAGCCAAGGGCCGAAACCTCAAGACCGCTGCGTCCAAGTTCACGAAATTGCATGATGATTTCCTTTCTGAAAGCCTGCTGGAATGTATGAAGATGGCTAGCTAATAGATGCGGATGAGCGGCTTGTGGGATTCAGTGACATTGCCGATGTGCCGCGCCGGAACGCCCGCCGCTTCTAGTGCGAGAACCAGTTTCTGGCGATCCTCCTCGGCGACAGAGATAAGAAGCCCACCGGCGGTCTGAGGATCGAAAAGCAGAGTCTTGAGGTCGTCGGTGACCGGCGCTTCGTAGCCCACCATGCACTCGGCGAAGTCACGGTTGTTCTTGAGGCCGCCTGGAATATATCCAGCGCGAATGCATTCGAGAGCTCCGGGCAAGACCTGAATGTCCTTCGAAAAGAATTGCAGCGCCACGTTGCTGGCCAATGCCATTTCGCGAGCGTGTCCGATCAGGCCAAAGCCGGTAACGTCGGTCATGGAATGAATGCGGAATTCTCCTTGCTGGATTACCTCAGCGGCGCGCTTGTTGAGAGTGGTCATCGAGCGCACTGCCGCGTCGATCCACGCTGGCTCGGCTTTGTTTTTCTTGATGGCAGTGGAGATCACCCCCGTGCCCAGTGCCTTGGTGAAGATCAGAGCGTCACCTGGCTTAGCGCCCGCATTGGCCAACACTTTTTTCGGATGAATGAGTCCAGTGACGGCGTATCCGAATTTGGTTTCCTCGTCGCGAATGCTGTGGCCGCCAATCACGACGCAAGCGGCTTCGATCATCTTCGAGAGGCCACCGGCGAGGATCCGTTCGAGGATCTCCAAGTCCGCCTTCTCGGGAAAACAGACCAAACCGAGCGCGGTGAGCGGCTTTCCGCCCATGGCGTAAATATCGCTCAACGAATTGGTCGCGGCGATCTGGCCAAAAGTGTAAGGATCGTCGACGATCGGGGTGAAGAAATCGACAGTTTGAACAAGCGCCTGCTCGGGCGCGATTTGATACACTCCAGCGTCGTCGGCGTGGTCGAAGCCGACCAGAACATTCGGGTCGTGTTGCCGGGCTAATTTCCCAAGCACCGTGTCCAGCGCCGCCGGACTCAGCTTGGACGCTCAACCCGCAGCTTTTACCGACTCCGTCAGGCGAAATGGTTTTGCATCAGCCACGAAGCTATTGTACTGAGTCCTGAGTAGTGGGTGCCGGGTCATCACCTAATAGCAGCAAGGGCGTCCTGCCTGAACCGCTGAGGCCATGCCCTTCCCTAACCCGTGAGTGCGACGGGAACGTAGTTCGCAGAGGCCAACTGAAGGTTCAGCCGTACGCTACTTCAGCGAAACGTCGGTGATCTTTATATCCGGATAAGAATGGTTCCACTGCGCGGAGATGGTTTCGAACGTAAGCCGGAAAGGCTTGTTTTGGCCCGGGCCTAGCGGAGAGGTGTTAAACGGAACCGCCTCCGGATAGGGACCCGACATTTTCAAGATCTGTAGAGGAAGTTCCTCTCGCTGGGTCACTTGTCCCAGGTCATCTTTGAAATCGACTTCAGCAATTGCTCGTGTTACGGTCTTGTCTCCCGCGTTGGTCACAATTCCGTCAACGTAGCTGATGGTTGCTCCAACAAAATTCTGCTCGGCGCTTAGTCGCAGATCGGAGAGCTTAATATTGGCGACGTACGGCGGTGGTCCGGTCGGTCCCTTCGGCTTACTTCGCAGGAGAAAGGCGGCCACGACGGCTACGACGACGACGACCACAACCGCGATAGCAATCGTCCGTCCACTCGAATCGGGTTCTTCAGTTACCGGACTTGGTTGGATCAAGCCGCCCATGCCAGTCGATTGTACTCTGGACGCTAATTGCCGGTCTTGAAGAAGGCCGTCAGGAATAGCACGCCGAACAGCAGATCGACGCAGCCGAGAGCCAGATCTTGTGGGTGCAGCCGATGTTGCAGGTACAGGACGATCAGCGACGCGCCATAGCCAAACTTCCCCAGCACGGAAGGAATCATCATCGGGCGGAAACGCACCGGGTCTCCGGCGACGACGAAGAAAACTAGTTGGTAGGCTAAGCCCACGCTGATGAAGCCGTAGTAAAAAGCGGCGTGCGTAATCGGGGGCGGATCTTTCTGTCCGATCAAATCGAACATGAAATAAAGCGGCGTGAGCACTAATACGCCCCAGATGCCAGCGATCCAAACACAATCTTGGCGAATTTCATATTCCGCCTACAAGGTCGCGATTATTCGCCGCCCACGGTGAGGCCGTCCATGCGCAGCGTAGGCGAGGCCACCGAGCCGCGGAACTCCAGATCGTTCGCAATCTCGGAGATGTTGAAGAACATCTCTTTCAGATTTCCGGCCACGGTGATTTCCTCGACAGGGTAAGCGAACTCTCCCCCCGAGATCCATAAGCCCGACGCGCCGCGGGAATAGTCGCCGGTCACAAGGTTAGCGCCATGGCCGAGAAATTCGGTGACGTACAAACCTTCCTTGACGTCCGAAATCAATTCCTTCGGCGTCCTGGTCCCGGGCTGCAGAAAATAATTGCCCGGTCCAATGCCCGGAGTGCCGGCAAGGCCGCGGGAAGCATTGCCGGTGGTCTTGAGTCCCAACTTCTTCGCCGTATACGTATTCAATAAGTAGGAACTGAGCACGCCTCTCTCGATCACCACCGTTCGACGTGTGGGCACGCCCTCGCCATCGAAGGGACTGGTGCCAAAGCCTCCGGGGATGGTGCCATCATCGATGACGGTGACATTGTCTCCGGCGACTTTCTGGCCCAGCTTGCCAGCCAGAAACGAAGCACCGCGATAGACCGAGTCGCCGTTGATGCCCTCGAAAATATGCTCGAGGATCGAGGTCGCGACCATGGGATCGAAGATGATCGGCACTTGGGCCGTCTTTGCCTTGCGCCCGCCCAGGCGGCGCAGCGTGCGCTCGGCCGCAACTTTGCCAACCTGCTCGGGGGATTCCAGTTTGCCGAGCGTGCGCGCTACTGCGAACCAATAGTCGCGCTGCATGGCGCCGTCGTCGGTTTGCGCGATCGGAACGGCAGCGACGGAACAATACGACCGCCGGTATTCGCCGACAAAGCCGTGCGAGTTGGCCAGAACTTTGTGGCCGGTGGCGGCGTCGAAGGATCCGCCTTCAGAATTCTTGATACGCGGATCGAAATCGAGCGCTGCCTTTTCGGCGCGACGCGCGTAGTCGATTCGGTCCGGGCCGGGAAGCGAATAAACGTCTTCGTGGTAGAGATCGAGATCGCCGGTGAGTGAGCCAAGCTGCGCGGCCTCAGGGATGCCGCCGAACGGATCTTCTGATGTGATCTTTGAAAGCTCCAGCGCGGACTTCACCATGCGGTCAAGGCTTTCGCGGGAGAAATCGCTGGAGTAGGTGCTGGCCGCACGCTGGCCGTTAAAGACGCGCACGCCGATGGATCGCGATCCGGATTCTTTTAACGTTTCGACCTGGCCAAGGCGGACGAGCGTGGAGAATTCATCGCCTTCGCGAACTACGCATTCGGCAGCGGTGGCGCCGCCGTTCACAGCGCGGCGGACGATGTCCTGGGCGACTTCGCGGAGGTCGGTTTCCAGTTTCGGGTTTCCGGTTTCTAGTTGGGTAGAGGGCATAAGTAGATTCTTTACCACAGAGGCACAGAGTCACAGAGAAAAACAAGAACTAGCAAACCCCGGATAAAAGGTGTCTCTGTGCCTCTGTGGTGAGAACGCAGTTTACTGCATGAAGCCGCCGGGATCTTTCTTCGCGGTGCCGCCGACGGTTAGCCGATCGATTTTTATGGTCGGAATGCCCACACCGACGGGCACAGCTTGCCCATCCTTGCCGCAGGTGCCGACGCCTTCGTCGAGCTTCAAATCGTTGCCTACCATTGAGACTCGCGTCAGAACATCAGGACCGTTGCCGATCAGCGTCGCGCCTTTGATCGGCGCGGTAATCTGCCCGTCTTCGATCATGTAGGCTTCGGAAGCTCCAAATACAAACTTGCCATTGGTGATATCTACTTGGCCCCCACCGAAATTGACGGCGTAGATGCCGTGTTTCACCGAGCGAATAATATCTTCGGGATTGTCCTGGCCCGCCAGCATGTATGTGTTGGTCATGCGGGGCATGGGGATGTGCTCGTAGCTCTCGCGACGTCCGTTGCCGGTATCTGCAATGCCCATCAGGCGCGAAGAAAGCTTGTCACTCAGATAGCCCTTCAGGATTCCTTTTTCGATGAGCACGGTTTCCTGTGTGGGCTCGCCTTCGTCGTCCACGTTCAAGGAACCGCGACGCCAGGGCATCGTCCCGTTATCGATGACGGTGCAACCTTCGCTGGCCACACGCTTTCCGATCAGCCCCGCAAAGGCAGAAGTCTTTTTACGATTAAAATCAGCCTCCAGTCCGTGACCGACTGCTTCATGCAGCAACACGCCGGGCCATCCCGGGCCGAGGACGACTTCCATATCGCCGGCAGGTGCCTCGCGCGCATCGAGTTGCAGGATCGCCTGCCGCGACGCCTCTTTGGCGAAATATTCGGGATTCTTATCGCCGAAGAAGAAATCGAGGGCCACTCGTCCGCCGCCCCCGGAGCCGCCCCGAGCGGAGTTGTTTTCGGTTTTGGCGATGCAGGAAACATTCATGCGCGCCAGCGGCTGCGAATCTTCGGCAAAAGTACCATCAGACGCGACAACCAGAATATTCCGCAACTCGTCCGAGTAGCTGGCGCGAACTTCCTGAATGCGCGGATCATATGCACGCGCAGCCTTGTCGGCCCGGATGACAAGCTCAACCTTCGCGGTGATCTCGGCGTCGACCGAAGGCAAAGTCACAGGATACAGGCTGCGAGCAGCGGTTTTTTGAAACCCTGCAACAGGAGTTTTGGCTGGAGCGCTGGCAATCAACGCCGCGGTGCGCGCTGCATGTAAGATGCGGCTCGCGGAAAGATCGTCGGTATAGGCGTAGCCGGTACGCTCGCCGGAAACCACGCGTACGCCGCAACCTGCGGAAATGCCCTGGGACGCCGACTTTACCATCGACTCATCGACCATCAGAGAGGTCGAAGAGAGGTATTCAAAATAGAGGTCGGCATAGTCGCCGCCGGCAGAGAGGGCGGCCGAGAGGTAATGCTCAAGATCGTTCTCGGTGACCCCGTAGCGGTCGAAGAAAAAACGCTGCTTATCCAGAGATTTCTTGTCCAAACTTTTACTCACAAAATTTAGATGCCGCCGTCCTGGACGCGGACTCAGTTGAGCGGATTTGTTCATTATCCCACAGGAGGTTGAGTTGCGAGTTGAGGAACATCGGCAACGCAGATATGACGATGGTCACATGTCACAGACGGTTACGCCGTCCGCGCCCGACAATCCGGCATGGTCCATGGCAAATGCCGGTGACGCCGCAAGCTCTAACTCGCACCCTGCAGGACTTCCTCAGCGAGGCTGCGGGTGCGCTCGTGCTGGAAAATGGCGCAGTCGCTTTTGATCTGGCGCAGTCCAAGTATTCAATTTCTGGTGAGCACAACCGGTGCCTGCTTCATTTGTGGTCGGCGGAGCGAAATGCGGTGAGACGGGTGCTGGAGGCCGAGGTCAAGAACGGGACTTTGCGGCTTGCAGTGCAAAGAATGGGCCAGGCGCGGCCTTCAAGGCTGGAAATTTGCCGAGACCGGGATCGCCGTTCACCGTCGACCCGTCGCGCGGGACGCGCCGCCTACGAGCAAAAGCTTCGGCGAACGTTGGAGCGGCACTTTCCGGAGTTCAAAATTATCAGGCTCACGAGTGGGGTAGATCTGGAGAAATCGTTTGGACCAATCTATGCCCGAGGATTAATACGGCGGGGGCACAGCGCTTTTGCAATACTCGGAGTGAACGGGCAGGAAACGCAGTCGTCCATCGATGCCGCTCTCACGTTCGGAATTCTATGGCTGGACGTTTGCCGGAGCGCGCAGCCTGCGAATGTCCTGGCCGAAGGGCTCAAACTATTTGTTCCGGCGGGAACTTCCAGTCTAGTGCGGGAACGGATGACGAACTTGAACCGCGATGCCGCTAAGTGGTTGCTGTTCGAACTGGACGAACGGCACGATGCCCTGGTGCAGATCGATTGCACGGATCGCGGTAATGTGTCGACACGGCTGGTGCATGCTACCGATGGGGAAGCAGTGCATCAGCGTTTTGGAAAATCCATTGCGGCCATTCAGGAGGTTTTGCCCGGGTGTGAGGTTTGCGTGCTTTCGGCGGCGGAGACCGTCTTCCGGTGGCGCGGGTTGGAGTTCGCCCGCGCGCGGCTGAGCACGGTCGCGGGAACATTTCACAGCATCGAGGAGATTATCTTCGGAGTCGGCGCTGAAGAGCGGGTTCTGGAGAAGCTAAACGAAGCTGAGTTTTGCGAACTCGTTCATTGCTTGCGAGACACGCGTCATCCTTATGGCCCGCGGCAAAACCGCTGTGGCGCTTGCGCCCCGAACGCTGGCTGGAGTCGCTGGTTGTCGGCGATGTTAGCGTGGTGGATGACCGCCTGGATGCATCGTGCCAGTATTCGCAGGTTCCCGCATTCTCCGCCGCCGATCGCGCCATGATCGATGTGCTCACCACCACGTACGCTGGACGGTTGGCCGTGGTGGAGTTGAAAGCCGACGAGGATATTCATCTGCCGCTCCAAGGTCTGGACTATTGGTCGCGGGTGGAATGGCATCACGCCCGCGGCGAGTTTCCCCGCTTCGGATACTTCTCTGGGAAGGAGCTTTCGCCCGAAAAGCCCCTTCTATTTCTGGTAGCCCCGGCGTTGCACGTGCATCCGACTACAGATACTCTGCTGCGTTATCTCTCGCCGGAGATTGAGTGGATGTTCGTGGGCATTGACGAGCGCTGGCGGGAGGGAGTAAAAGTCGTGTTCCGGAAGCGAGCGGAGCGGAGCGCGAGAAGTGGAAACGAATTATTCGATCGTGCAGCCAGTTGAACGCGACTAGTCTCGCCGTCACCCTTTCCAGGCGCCCAGCAGTCGTCTCACATCAATTAGCTGCGCCACGTGATAAGCATTGTGGTCCGCTACCAGCAGCGCCTCGCGCAAAACAGTCTGGCCATCGCCCCAGGGAAGCGGGGTATACAAATCCGTCTTCGGGTCCTCCACCAATTCCTTCATCGCCTTCAAATCCGCGTGGAATTGCTGGATACTTTTCTCCCACGCGGCCGTACGGGACGGAGCTTCCGCTTTGGGCCAATAGCCCTCCGGCCACTTGGGAGACTTGTGCTTCGCATTGCGGCTGAATTCGAGAATGTCCCACTGCGCCAGGCGGAGGTGTTCGAGCAACATCCAGGCCGAGTGTGGCAGCCCCTCCGGTTTCACGCCGCGCAATTTTTCTGGCATTCCCTTCACCGCGTCGTCGAAGCCGGCATGGGCGCCGCCGGTGGTGAGCAGGTAGACCACATGCTCTCGTAGTAGTTTGTTTTCTGACTTTTCCGTTGCCATTTCGTCGTGCTTCCTTCCTGCTTCAACCTGGGATTTCGCTTATTCAAGTTCGATTCTGATTCTGCGTGGCGGGATTCTCTTCCGGACCCTCGCCTCGAAGCACGCGACCAATGCCGCGTACGATGCGGCGCATGGGGAAGATTCCTTTATCATCCGCCAGAAAAATTTCGCCGATGCGGTGGCTGCGATAGTACCAGCGCTTCAGGATCGAAAGATGCTCCATGGTTTCAAGCGCGGCGGGCAGTTTCGAGGGCACAACTGAGTCTAGAACTTGTTGCACGCGCGACTCCATTGATTGCGATTTCATGTGCTCCGCCGTTTGGATGCAGAACGGCGTGGGGCCGTGGATGGTTCCGCAGTCAATGCGGAAAAAATTGACCGAGTCCGCGAGATGGCTTCGCTGGACGATCAGACCGGAAAGTCGATCAAGGCGGCGGACGATCTCGGGAAGTTGGGATAGGATCGGCTTCAATTTTTCCAGGCGAACGTGAATTGCGGCGGCTTCTTCAAAGGCAAGATTCACCGACGCGACCTCGCGCTGTGCTGAAAAATCCCGGGCCAGCGATTCTCCCTGGGTATCGAAGTAGGCCTGCACGCGAGCCACTTCGGAGGCGTACTGTTCATCGCTGCAGCCCTTGAAGCACGGTGCCAGGCACATCTTCATTTCGGAGTAGATACAACCGGGGAAGGCGGGATCGGGATGGAGGTCGTCCACGCAGCGCCGCATCTTGAAGAAATCCAGCGAGTCGTTCATGAACTTCTCGGCAGCAGTGCGCGAGGGAAATGGGCCGTAGTATAGAGAGCGGGCTTTCAATCGTCCCAACCGCGTGGTGACGGAAGCGCGCGGATACTCATTTTCCAGATGCAGCTTCACGAGCGGCGCGAAACGAAAGCGCAGCCGATTCGAATAGGTTTCGGGAAAGGTGGAACGCAGCACTTGGTAGAGAACAAATCCGGATTCAAAGTCGGAGCCAGTTGGAGAGTACTCGATTGACCGGATGCGATTGCGCAGGTTGAGTTTTTTCGTGCGCTCTTCCACCGGCCCCAAGAGTCGCTGCAGGCGGCGACGAAGATTCGCCGTCTTGCTGACGTAAGGCTCAGTTCGGGGATCGTCACCGCGGAGCGAGAAGACAGCCGGAGAAGGCGCGACTGCGGAGAAGACCTCCGCATCGCGTTCAGGCGCGAATTCCAGACGATGGTTCAGCACGAGGACATTGTAAGCAGGTTTTCGCCACAGCGGCACTGAGGTCAGCGATGCAAGGAGCGCTCCGCAATCTCGCGAACGCGGAGCATGGTAATTCCACTACGTTGTTCGATTGCTAGGGGATGGTCTGTTGGTTCCAGAAGGAGATGCGGGCGCTGGCCGAGGGTCTTGCTGTGGACGTTCGCTTTCAAGCTCAAAGTCTCAGGATATAAATCGATTGAATTACTCAGCCAGCCGAAGTACGGGGTTTCGTCGAGCAGTCTGGGGTCGTGCCAAAGGTTCACCATCTTGTCGAAGTTGCTCTTGTTCAGAGAAGTCCAAACGCCCCAACGAAAAGGCTCGTCGTGTCCGATCACAGGATCTTCGATTAAGCACCAGATAAAGAAATCCTTTTTCTTGATAACACAGAAATCGGAGTTGAGGAAGGAATCAGTGTCGGACCGCAAGCCTTCGGACCAATAAAATGGTGCGTCATAGGCGTAGACGAGAGGGAGTCCCTCGTGCCACTTTCCGCAGGTGTGACATTGAAATCCTTCTAAACCGGCCACGGGCTCCATTTTCGGCTGTCCGTCGAGGGTTGGCAAATGACAATTCTCAGGTGCTTCATCGAAAACTGGCGCTGCGGAATTTCTGGCGGAAGTCTTCGCCTTCCATTTTGATGATGCGGCACATTTCATGCAGGCGCGAGCGCATGCGCTCTCCGATGCGGTCGCCCAAGCTTTCGGCGCGTGTGGCGGCCCGCATCGCAGAACCTCCGCCATTTGCTCCAGCGGCGGGCTGATCCTCGAAGTTCGTCGTGATGATGGTGGTGCGGTTGTCGTTATAGCGTGTGTTGAGAATCAGGCTGACCGTGTCCCAAACCCATTCGGTTGGTTTTACCGCGCCCAGTTCATCCAGGACCAGCACGTCCGTTTCGAACACGGGACGAAGCACGTCGAGTTCGGTGGTTTGTACAGTGGCGTTATACGAATTCTGAATTTCCTTCAGCAATTCGCGGTAGTCGTAAAACAGGCATGAAATCCCCTTATTTAGGACGAGTTCCTTCGTGATTCCAACCGCCAGGTGGGTCTTACCCGTGCCAATCTTTCCGATGATGAGAAGGCCGGTGCCATCGCGAGGGTCATACTCGTGTGCGAACTTGGCGGCCTGGAGATGGGCCAGAGCCAGCGAGGGATTTGCGCCGGGGAAATCCGTGGTGTAACTGGCTAGCTCGCAATGCTCATAGCGCTTGGGGATCCGCGCGGCTGCCAGCAGGGTCTGAGCCCGCGCGCGAAGTTGGCAATCGCAGCGTGTAACCCGCCGATCTTTGGGCGAGCCCGGATCGGCTGGTAGCGTCTTCCATCCGGTGCCTTCGCAAAGAGGACAAACCTCGGCAGCAATTCTGGTTGCGTTCAACCTTCCCAACCCTTCCTTCGAGAAAAGTGTCTATTTGACTTTGCACCCAAACGCTCGATTCCTGCAAGGCGCTAAGGCCGGAGTTCTGTGCACAACCTGTGAAGACAGTAGGACGCCTGTGCAGGGATGAGGAAAACTTTGACCGGCGGTCGTGGAAGTCAGCCAAAGATCCCAGTTGTGAACCTAGCGGCCCCTGATCATTGGCGATTGACCACGCCTTCGCCAAAACCCGCTTCCCCCGCCCCAATCCGTCACCAGGGGGTGCGAAACAGGCTTCGGGCGCGGATTTTCACAGTTGACATTCTCTGCGAACGGAGGAGAATACCTCCCGACAGGTTTCCCAACTCAGACACCAACGTAGTCCTCCCGGTATTGTGCTGGGTATGAACGAGACCTGCGAGGAGAAACTATGAATAAGGCCGATCTGGTGGACAAGATCGCTGGCGCTTGCGAAATCAGCAAGGCGCAGGCTACAACCGCGATTGACACTGCCGTGAGCAGCATTACTGGGGCATTACGCAAAGGGGATCGGGTGGCTTTGATAGGTTTCGGCACTTTCTCGATATCGCAGAGAAAGGCTCGGAACGGGCGCAATCCGCAAACGGGCGCCACTATCAAAATCGCCGCCCGCAAGGTTGCGAAGTTTTCCCCTGGGGCCGAACTGAAGAAAGCGGTTAACAAAAAGTAAGACCGAGAACTTCGATCACGAAGACGGCAGGGGGTCGGCCCTGCCGTTTTTCTTGCCGGCGCAAAGCAAACGAAACTCCAGCGGATACAATGGCCTAAGCATGATTGCGCATCTGCGTGGAAGGTTGTTGTCCAAGCATCCGAATCAGATTGTGGTGGAAACGGCCGGTGTTGGTTATGAAGTCAACATCAGTGTGCCTACTTTTTCCGAACTGCCCCCCAACGGCCTAGAAGTGGCGCTGCACATATATACGCATGTGCGGGAAGATCTGATCGCGCTTTACGGATTTCTGCGGCCCGCCGAGAAGCAATTGTTCGAAAAGTTGATCACCGTCAGCGGCATCGGACCAAAGCTTGCCATCACGATTTTAAGCGGGATGGCAGCGGACGAAATGACCGCCGCGATCCGCGGCAACGATTTGGGGCGCCTAACCCGGATTCCAGGCATCGGGAAGAAGACCGCCGAACGAATGGTGTTGGAACTGCGCGATAAATTGCCTGAAGCGGCCGGGACTTCGGCGCCCACCGTTCCTGTCATGAGCGCAATGGAAGAGGATGTTCTATCGGCTCTCCTGAACCTTGGTTATCTGCGACCCGCAGCCGAGAAGGCGCTGGGGAATGTGGTGAAGAATGGCAAAGCCGGATCGTTTGATGCGATATTCCGCGCAACGCTTGCAGGACTTTCCAAGTGAGTGTGAAATAAAAAAATTGCACCCGGGGCGGTTGATTCGGCGAGGACAAGGCAAACTGAATGTGGTTGATTCTATATTTCGTCCTAGGGGTGGCTATCGTAGGCACTTTGTCTTCGGCGGTATTTCTTGGCCTTACTGCGGTCGGAGTCGTTCGATTTCACGCGGACGCTCGCCGTCAGCTTCGTTCCATTCCTGACGACGCTCACTTGCCTCCCGTCTCCGTTCTCAAGCCCGTGCACGGATTGGAAGCGCAACTCAAGCAGAACATCGAAAGTTTCTTCCGGCAGGATTATCCCGACTACGAAATTCTGTTTGCCGCTGATCAGGCCGACGACGCCGCGCTCGAGGTGGTGCGGGAAGTTTGCGCTCGCTATCCGCACATCCGTACCCGCATTCTGGTAACGGGAACCCCATGGCCAAATCCCGTGGTCTACTCATTCCATTGCTTGGCGCAAGCAGCGGCGCACGAAATTCTGGTCACTACCGACAGCGACGTTGAGGTCGACCCGCACTATCTGCGCGAAATCGTCCCGCCGTTGCTCGATCCGAAAGTGGGCATGGTGACGTGCGTTTATCGCGGCAAGAATGCTGCCGGGTTCTTCTCCGGCCTTACGGCCATTGGCATGTCGGTGGAGATGACGGCGGGAGTCCTGGTGGCGAATCTGCTCGAAGGAATGAAGTTTGGATTAGGTCCGACGACCGTGGTACGCAAGGATTCGCTGGCCAGCATTGGCGGCTACACCGCTTTGCAAGACTACATTGCGTACGATTTCGCCATCGGCAACCTGATTGCGAAGGCGGGCTATCGCGTTGTTCTGTCGGCTCATGTCATCAATCATGTAGTGAACCAGAAGTCGTTCCGCCACATGTGGCAAAACCAGTTACGCTGGGCGCAGACTACGCGCTATTCGCGACCCAAAGGCCACTTCGGGAGCGGGCTGATTTTTGCAATGCCTTACGGTCTGCTCGGATTCATGGCTGCGGGATGGTTGGGACACTGGAAGCTTGGAGCAATCCTGCTTGGCGTTGCCGTGCTGAATCGCCTGATGGAAGCGTGGCTGGTAGGCTGGACAGTGGTCCGAGACCCGCTGATAAGGCGTGCGCCATGGCTTTATCCGCTACGCGACTTGCTCGGCTTCGCGGTTTGGTTTGCCAGCTATTTGAAGTTGCGTTATGTGTGGCGCGACAGTCGCTTTGAATTGAAGGGTACGCGAATCGCATTGCGCCAGTCATCCTCGAATCGAGGTTAGCGGACTCTCTATCAATCGTTTGCGAATCTTTCTGTTACTGGAGGTTGGATTGCGGGTTTTCGTTACGGGTGCGGCTGGTTTTATCGGCAGCAACATGGTCGATCGACTTTTGTCCGCGGGACACAGGGTGGTTGGCTTCGACAACTTGTCCACCGGACAGCAGCGCTTCTTGCAGGGCGCCGCCAGGCATCCTCAATTTGTTTTTCACAAGGCAGATCTGCTTGACCGCGAAGCTCTCGCGCAGGCCATAAAAGGCGCGGATTTGGTAATGCACTTTGCCGCCAACGCGGACGTTCGCTTCGGCACGGAACATCCTCGCAAGGATCTGGATCAAAACACAATCGCATCCTGGAATGTATTGGAGGCCATGCGTGAGCAGGGATGCCAGCGGATCGTGTTTTCCTCCACGGGATCGGTATACGGGGAACCAGAGATTTTTCCCACGCCGGAGACTTGTCCTTTTCCGATCCAGACTTCGCTCTACGGAGCATCGAAATTGGCCGCCGAAGGCCTGATTCAGGCCTATTGCGAAGGCTTCGGAATGCAGGGTTACATTTTCCGATTCGTATCGATTCTGGGTGAGCGTTACACGCATGGGCACGTCTTCGATTTCTACCAGCAGCTTGCCGAACATCCCGAGCATCTTCATGTGTTGGGCAACGGCCATCAGAAAAAATCATATTTGTACGTCCAGGATTGTATCGATGCGATTCTTACCGCGATCGACAAGGCGGATGGTAAGGTGAACACCTTCAATCTGGGCACGGACGAATATTGCGAGGTCAACGATTCCATCGGTTGGATTTGCCAGCATCTCGGCCTGCATCCGAAGCTGACTTACTCCGGCGGGGAACGGGGCTGGATCGGGGATAGTCCATTCATTCTGCTGGACTGCTCACGCATCCGTGCCCTCGGATGGCGGCCGAAGTTGACTATAAAGGAAGCAGTATTGGCCACGATCAAATCCGTAAGCGCAGACACCGGAGTGAAGGTGGAGCTGTGAGGGTCGAGGCATAGGTACGCTATACTTACGCCCTTGTAAGGAACCTATCGTTTGATCATCACGCGAAGTCCGCTCAGAATTTCATTGGGTGGAGGAGGCACCGATCTTCCATCGTACTATCGCAAGCACGGGGGCTTCGTGCTCTCCGCAGCGATTAATCGATACGTTTACATCACCATCAACGAGGCGTTTCGTCCGCGAATTATCTTGAAGTACTCCAAGCTCGAAGATGTAGAACGGTGGGACGATATTCAGCATCCCATCATCCGGGAAGCGCTCAAGTTGACAGGTGTGATGGGGCCGTACCTCGAGATCGTGAGCCTCTCGGATATTCCGGCCGGTACGGGATTGGGTTCATCCGGAAGTTTTACGACCGCTCTGCTGCGTGCCTTGCATACGATGAAACGGAATTTTGTTCCTCCGCAGGAATTGGCCGAACAAGCCTGTCACATCGAAATCGATTTACTGAAAGAACCGGTCGGCAAGCAGGATCAGTACATTTCGGCATTCGGCGGCATTACCTGTTTCGAGTTTCTACCGGATGACCATGTCATCGCGGAACCTTTGAAGATTGCTGCTGAAACTCTGGCCAATCTCGAGGATAGTTTGCTGATGTTCTTCACCGGTGCGTCACGTTCCGCGGGAGAGGTACTCCGCGACCAGGATACGCGGACTCGGGAGAATGCTCGCGAGATGCTTGAGAATCTGCACTTCACAAAACAACTGGGACACGAAAGCCGGGACGCGCTGCTGGCGGGCGATCTGCGCAAGTTTGCCGAGCTGATGCACGTGCATTGGGAGCACAAGAAGAAACGGTCACCGGGAATGAGCAGTGGTTTCATCGACGAGATGTACAAGTTGGCGCGGGCCCACGGATCGCTTGGCGGCAAACTCATCGGCGCCGGTGGCGGAGGGTTCCTCCTGCTGTACACGGAAGACAAAACTCGTCTCCGTTCCGCTATGCGAGGGGCGGGGCTGCGTGAAGTGCGCTTGCAGTTCGACTTCAGCGGAACTTCAGTTCTGGCGCATTCCTAGAGGACCAATGCTACCTGTGGCCATACTTGCCGGAGGTTTGGCGACGCGCCTGGGAGCGCTAACGGAGAAAGTGCCGAAGGCATTGATCCAAGTTGCCGGCGAGCCGTTTATCGCCCACCAGTTGCGGCTCCTGCAATCGAGCGGCATCCAACAAGTAATACTATGTGTCGGTCATCTGGGTGAGATGATTAAGGACGCCGTTGGGGATGGCAGTGCTTACGGGGTGAAGGTCGAGTACTCCTACGATGGGGAAACGCTGCTGGGCACGGCTGGAGCGATTCGCACTGGTTTATCCAAGTTAGGAGAAAGCTTTTTCGTACTCTATGGCGATTCCTACCTACCTTGCGATTACGCCGCAATTGAGAGTGAATTCTTGGAGAGCGACAAGCTGGGCTTGATGACAGTGTTCCGCAACGACGGGCGGTGGGACGCCAGCAATGTGGAATTTGAAGCAGGACGCATCCTGGCCTACAGCAAGAAGAATCGCACATCGCGTATGAGGTATATCGACTACGGATTGGGTGTCTTCCGGGCTGAAGCTTTTGTTGAAACTGACGCTACGGACCTGGCCGATGTTTATAGAGAGCTTCTCAAGAATGGGCAGTTGGCCGCCGTGGAGGTGCACGAGCGCTTTTACGAAATCGGTTCCCCCGCAGGATTGAAAGAGACGGGAAGTTTGTTGAGTCGACCCGGGGCCGTGCGGAAATGAGCAGCCGCGGCCTTGATAAACAAAGCTTTGCCCAGCAGTTTCTCGCCGAAGCGACCTCGATCATCGCGAAGCTGGATTTGGCCAGCATCGAAAAGGCAGCGGCCCTCATCGCCAGCACTCGCGCCATCGGCGGACGACTGTTCATTCTCGGGGTGGGCGGAAGCGCCGCCAATGCTTCGCACGCGGTCAACGATTTCCGCAAAATCGCGGGCATTGAGGCTTACGCACCCACCGATAACGTGTCAGAACTTACCGCGCGCGCTAACGATGAAGGCTGGAGTTCGATCTTCGATAGCTGGCTGCGCACCAGCCGCCTGCGGTCCGATGATCTGCTGCTGATTTTCTCCGTGGGCGGCGGAAATGTTGCGCAAAACGTAAGCCCGAACCTCGTTGCCGCGCTGCAATATGCGAAGACGGTTGGAGCAAAAATCATCGGCGTCGTAGGCCGCGACGGCGGTTATACGGCAACCGTTGCCGATGCTTGCGTGCTGATTCCTACGGTGAACCCGGCACACATCACACCGCACGCGGAAGCCTTCCAGGCGGTGGTCTGGCATCTGCTGGTTTCGCATCCGGCGGTAAAGATGCAGTCGACGAAATGGGAATCAATGGCCTCGGCGGGAAAACAGCGTGCAGTTTTCCTGGACCGCGACGGAGTCATCAACCGTGCTTTTGTTCGCGAAGGCAAGCCATTTCCGCCGCCCACGCCGCAAGAATTGGAGATACTTCCTGGTGTTCCGGAAGCGTTGCGTGAACTGAAATCGCACGGATTTGAGTTGCTCGTGGTCACCAACCAGCCCGACGTGGGGCGAGGAAAGCAGTCGCGGGAGGTGCTGGATGCGATGCATCAGGGTCTTCTCGAACGTCTTCCCCTCGACGATATCCTCGTCTGTTGCCACACCGAGCGGGACCAGTGCGACTGCCGCAAGCCTTTGCCGGGAATGCTTCTCGAAGCCGCACGCAAGCACAACATCGATTTGTCTTCGAGTTTCATGGTCGGCGACCGCTGGCGCGACATCGAGGCCGGTTATAATGCTGGATGTAAGACTATTCTGATAGATTACGGATATTCGGAGAGACCTCCAGACCGTGTGCCTGACTTGCGCGTAGGGTCACTCCGCGAAGCGGCTGACTGGATCATCGGTTCCACTCCTAAAGGAGCGCATCCTGCATGAAGTCTGTATCCGACCTGCGCATAAAAATCTTCGCCGACGGGGCCGACAAAGCCAGCATTCTCGAGCTATACCGCCAGCCTTATATCAAAGGCTTCACAACCAATCCCACGCTGATGCGAGCTACGGGAGTGACGGATTATCGCGGGTTTGCCCTCGATCTGCTGGCGACCATTCAAGACCGGCCGATCTCGTTCGAAGTGTTCGCAGATGAAGAAGATGAGATGGAGGAACAGGCCCGGCACATTGCGGCATGGGGCAAAAACGTGTTCGTCAAAGTTCCGGTGATGAACACGAAGGGCGCGCCAACTTACGACCTCGTCCGCTCTCTTTCCGGCGAGGGCATCCAATTAAACGTCACCGCTTTGCTTACCCTCGAGCAGGTGCGGAAAGTTTGCGCAGCATTAAAAGGGGACGCGCCCGCCTTCGTTTCCGTTTTTGCCGGCCGTATCGCCGACACGGGCCGCGATCCGGTGCCGCTGATGCGCGAAGCGGTTGCTATGGTCAACGACGCGAATGCACAACTGATGTGGGCCAGTCCGCGCGAACTGCTTAACATTTTTCAGGCGGATGAGATTGGATGCCATGTCATCACTGCCACCACTGACATTCTGAAGAAACTCCCGCTTACAGGGAAAGATCTGCACGAGTTTTCACAGGAAACGGTGCAGATGTTCCGGAGGGATGCAGTGAAGTCGGGCTACTCGCTGCCGACCGTGAAGCAGGGAGTTCCGGTAATCTCCCGGCGCTAAGGATGGTTTGTAAAAATCACCTTGCCTGATGCTTCGCTGGCAATGTGCAGCGGTTCGGGGAGCAGCGCTTCCACTTTCTGGCGCTCGTATTCGGGCACGAAAAGGAAGATTCGTTCCTTGGAATTCCACGCCTGCAGCAGTTCCTGATCATTCAGAAAAATGTGCGGAGCGTCGGGATAGGTGGATCCCCACCACATAGACGTTGTGTTTCCATTGACCAGCTCGATCGGCCGCTTCAAATAGAACAGCAGCGACGAGCCAAATGATTGATCGCCGTAAATCATCACGTGGTCCGTCGGCTTGAGTTCTGGAGCAATTTCGCGAGCCATGAGTCGCGATCCAAGAAACGGGTCGAAGCGCACCAGAGCGATGTGTGCCGCGATCAAGAATACTGCCATGGTGACGGCAGTTGCCCACGTCGCGGCAAGTTGGGCGCCACGCCGCCGCAGCCGGAATGCAAATGCCGGGCCGATCAGCAATACAATAGCGGCCAGGATCGCCGGAAGGCGCAACGCGGCGAATGACTCGCCCGTGAGATCGAGCATGTGCCCCATGGAAAGCGTTTCGGCTTGCAAGTTCGGCTTAGCGAGGACCGTGCCAATGTCGGGCACAAACGGAATGTGGCGCGAGTTCCACAATCCCACGGTCAACACGGCCGAGGCTGCGATGCAGATTAGCGCCAGCACGCCCGCACTCCACACCAGCCAGGGCCGCGAACCCAATTCTTCTTCGTCTGCGAGGCCGGCCGCAAGCAGCAACAAGATCGGGAGGTACGCTGGGAATGTGTAGTATTCCTGATTCGTGGAGAAGGAAAAAAATACGAGCGTAACTCCGGCCCAAGCTAAGCACAGCAACTCGGTTCGGGAACGGAAGGTGAGCGGTGGCCTGGCCCCACCCAACTTACGGCGCGCCCTCCATTCCGTAATCAGACGGCGCAGCGCCACCGGCAGATACACACTCCAGGGAAACAACCATACGAGGTGCAGCGTCCAATAGAGGGAGTTGGGCTGCTTGTTGTAGTCCTTGGGAATGCGCTTGCCGAGGAAGCGCATGAAGTGTTCGTTCACGAAATAGAACCAGAAGAAGTGTGGGTTGCGAATGCCCGCCAGAATGTGCCAGGGAGCGGCAATCGCGAGGAAGAGCAGCGTGCCGGTGAAGAGATGGAACTCGCGCCAGCGTCTCCATTCGCCGCTGATTAAATTATAGGCGAGCGATGCCAGTCCGACTACGACAATAGCCAGCAGTCCCTTGGTGAGCACCGCGAGCGCCATGCAGGCGTAGCCGCCATACCAGCGCCATGTGTCGCCGTCTTCGAGCGCGGTAACAAAAAAATAAAATGATGCGGCGAGAAAAAAACTAAGGATCGATTCAGGGATCAGAATGCGCGTGAAAAGATAGCAACCGGCCGCGGTTGTAATAAAAAGTCCCGCATATACTGCTGCGCGATCGCCGAAAGCCCGACGTCCCCAGCGTATCGCCAGCAGAATCAGCAGCAATATCGACAGCGCAACCGGCAAGTGCGCGGCGAATTCGTTCGTGCCAAAGAGGAAGTAGCAGAAAGAAACTGCCCAATACATGAGCGGAGCTTTTTCAAGATAGCGGTTGCCATTGATTTTCAGTGTCACGAAGTCGTGCGTGATGTACATTTCCCGCGCGGCTTCCGCATGAGTGGAATCGGCATCGTCCTGCAATCCGGGAGAAAAGAGCGAGCCGACATAGACCACGGCAAACAGAATCAGAACACCTACGATCTGTGTCTTCCTGATCGCTGGGGACCGCTCTGAAAGTGTGGAGCTTAAGGCGGGAATTTTCGTTGTCAACTGGACAGGGTCCTCAAATCCTATGCCACCAGCATTAGGCGAAAAGCTATTCCTGAATTTATCATCAGCCCGTCTTTACTCGGGAAAGCGCATACATTCCGGTATGTTAAACTGCCAGTCTGGGTGCAAGAAAACTCTCTCCATCTGCCAGGAGCGGGAGCAAGTGTGCGTTCGTCTTTCTTCTTTCTTTACTTCTTAATCCTAGTTGTTTTGCCCTGCTGTGCGGCAGCGCCCACGGACTACTACAACCACGTGGTGTTCGATAACAGCATCACTCCCGACTACTACTATTACAGCAGCGGAAGAGCGGTGTTTCCCAGCACGATCGAACTCTTGTCCGGCGCCCTACCGGTGGAAAAGAAAAACTTCTTCACCGCGCCGAACGCATTGCGCCTGCAGTGGCGTTCCGTGGCAGGCGGAAGCTGGGAAACGGAATTGCGCGTAGTCAGCATGCGCAACCGCCTCACCGATTTCCGCGGCGATACGCTCTACATGTGGTGCTACTCGCCGGAAGCAATTCCTGCCGCCAATCTTCCCATGCTGCAACTGGAGGATGAGCAGCACAATTTTACGGTACCGGTAAAGCTCGAAGCCATTTCGGGCGACGTGCCCGCCAAACGCTGGTTTCAGGTGAGGCTTCCGCTCAGCGAGTTTGAGACGGCTTCTGTCCACCCCTTTCAGGCGCGGTCGCTCCATAGCCTTTATTTTAGTCAAGGCGCTGCGGACGATACGCTTCATACCTTAATCATCGACGAGATCAAGATCGACGACCGAACCTCCGCTACCCCCGTGGTCCGCAGCCCTCCGCGATCGCCCAAGAATGTCCAAGCCAAAGGATATGATCGGCACGTTGACGTCAGTTGGGATCCGGTCGCTGATCAAGATTTACAGAGTTACGCGATCTATCGGTCGATCGGAAAGCACAAGTTCCAGCCTATCGGTATTCAGAGTGCAGACATCAATCGCTACACCGATTTTATTGGACGCTCGGGAGTGACCGCGACCTACCGGGTTAAGGCTGTGGATCGCTCGTACCGCCAGTCTGCCCTTTCGGGGCCGGCGACGGCGTCGACCAAAGAATTGTCCGACGATGAGTTGCTGACCATGCTGCAGGAAGCCTGCTTTCGTTATTACTGGGAGGGTGCGCATCCAGTTGCTGGCGCGACGCTGGAAAATATTCCAGGGGACGAGCGCATCGTCGCGACCGGGGCCAGTGGATTCGGCATCATGGCTCTCATCGTGGGAGTGGATCGTGGCTTCATCACGCGCGAACAGGGACTTGAGCGTCTGACGAAGATTCTGGACTTCCTCGAAAAGGTTCCCCGCTATCACGGCGCCTGGCCTCACTTCATGAACGGCGACACGGCGCAGACCATGCTTGTCTTCGGTATGTTCGATAACGGCGGCGATCTGGTGGAAACTTCGTTTTTGATGGCAGGATTGTTGGCCGCGCGACAATACTTTAAGGACGATGGCGAAGCCGGCCAGAGCATCTATCAGCGAATTACTCACCTTTGGGAAACCGTGGAATGGGATTGGTACCGGCGCTCTCCTCAAAACAACGCGCTGTTGTGGCACTGGTCGCCGCAGTGGTCGTGGTTCATCGATCACCGGCTGACCGGCTTCAACGAAACCATGATCACTTATCTCCTGGCCATCGCGTCACCCACGCATAGTGTTCCAGCCAGCCTGTACTACACCGGCTGGGCCGGGCAGTCCGAGGCCGCAATCGCATACCGCAGCGGGTGGTCCGGTTCGAACGAAGGCGATCGCTATATCAACGGCCACACCTACTTCGGCATCAAGCTCGACGTGGGGGTCGGCACGGGCGGCCCGTTGTTCTTCACGCAATATTCGTTCCTCGGTTTTGATCCCAAGGGCATCCACGACCGTTATACGGATTACTTTGACAACAACCGCAATCTGGCGCTCATCGATCTCGCTTACTGCGAATCGAATCCCGGCCACTTCCTCGGTTATGGTGCTGACGATTGGGGCCTGACGGCGAGCGACGATCAGTTAGGTTATCTGGCCCACGCTCCCGACCGTGCGACCGACAATGGCACGATCACGCCTACCGGTGCGCTCGCTTCATTTCCCTACACGCCCGAAGCTTCCATGTCGGCGCTGAAATTTTTCTATCGCCAGCTCGGCGACCGGCTTTGGGGAGTCTACGGACCGCGCGACGCCTTCAACTTGACGCAGAATTGGTTCTCCCCCGTCTACATGGGGCTGGACCAGGCCCCCATCGTGGTCATGGTCGAAAATTATCGTAGCGGATTGATCTGGAAAATGTTTATGTCGAATCCGGAGATCCAACCCATGTTGGACAAGATTGGCTTCCGGCCGGACAACTCCGCCAAGGCATCTGCGACCCCGGCGCACTAATCGATCCCTTTCCTCCTCAAACTTCCGGCCAACTGCAGCAGGACAGTGCAACTGCAGGCTCGTTTTAGTTTCTAGTCCGGACCCGCCTGGTAGGCGCCGGCTTTTACTTCGGCCTTGCGAGTTCTATGAATCCTGGGAAACCGCGAATCTCACCCGCGAAGTTGCAGCCCTCTGTGCTAGAGCATACAGAGTTCACTGTATAGACCGATCCTGAGTTACGTAAATAGATTGGGGCTGGTTTCTCTGCTTTCCAAGCCAGGATAGGTGCTGAATCGAGCCTTGCTTGCACTAGCGGCGAGTCCGCAGAAAAGTCTATGTGAATTCGGGACAGACGGCAGCGAAGTTGTTTGCTATGATCCCGGTCCCACTGCGCGGGCTGGGTAGAAGGAAAGAGCCGAAAGATTGAAGCAAAGCGTTGAAAGAGAATGGCAGTGACAACCCGAAAGACTAACGCAACCGAGGAAAAGAGTATCGCCTCTCGCAGCTTGCCCAAGGCCCCGACCGGCATTCAGGGGCTCGACGAGATCACGGGTGGAGGATTTCCCCGCGGGCGACCCACACTGGTTTGCGGCAGTGCAGGTGCTGGTAAGACCCTGCTGGCGATGGAGTTTTTGGTTCGCGGTGCGACCGAGTATAACGAACCGGGCGTCTTCATGGCCTTCGAAGAGACTGCGGCGGAACTCACGCAGAATGTTCGCTCTCTCGGTTTCGATCTCGATGAACTGGTCGAAGAAAGGAAGCTGGCCATCGATTTTGTCCGGGTGGAACGCAGCGAGATTGATGAAACCGGCGATTACGACCTGGAAGGATTGTTTATACGGCTGGCTGCAGCCATCGACAGGGTCGGCGCCAAACGCGTGGTCCTCGATACCATCGAGAATCTTTTCTCCGGACTGCAGAATGAGGGAATCCTGCGGGCGGAATTGCGCCGCCTGTTTCGCTGGCTCAAAGATAAAGGCGTGACGGCGGTTATTACGGCCGAACGCGGAGAGGGCGCGCTCACCCGTCACGGACTCGAAGAATACGTTTCGGATTGCGTCATCCTGCTCGACCACCGCGTAACCGATCAAATTTCCACTCGCCGTCTGCGCATCGTCAAATACCGCGGCACGGCGCACGGCACCAACGAATATCCCTTCCTGATCGACGAAGATGGTTTCAGTGTTTTGCCGGTCACCTCGCTCGGACTGCAGCATCAGGTGAGCAGCGAGCGCATTTCCAGCGGAATTCCGCGCCTGGATACGATGTTGGGCGGCGAAGGATTCTACCGTGGCAGCACGGTTTTGGTCTCCGGCACGGCAGGAACCGGCAAAACCAGCCTGGCTGCGCACTTCGTCGATGCTGCTTGCCGCCGCGGTGAGCGCTGCCTCTACTTCTCGTTCGAGGAATCCCCGGGCCAACTCGTGCGTAATATGCAGTCCATTGGCTTGGACCTCGGCCAGTGGTCCAGGAAAAATCTGCTTCGCTTCCATTCCAGCCGGGCAACGCTCTACGGCCTGGAGATGCACCTGGCGATCATTCACAAGATTGTTCAGGAGTTTCAGCCCCAAGTCGTGGTTCTGGATCCGGTGGGCAGTCTGATCCAGGCAGGGAACCGGCGCGACGCGCACGTTATGTTGATACGCCTGATCGATTTTCTGAAGCAGAAAGCGATCACCGCCTTTTTAACCAATCTGACCGGCGGCGGAGATGCGATGGAGCGAACCGACGTGGAAATTTCGTCGATTGTCGATAGCTGGCTGTTTGTGCGGGATATTGAGCTGGGTGGCGAGCGGAACCGCGCTATGTATGTCCTCAAATCCCGGGGCACTGCGCATTCCAATCAACTTCGCGAGTTCCTCCTGACCGAACGCGGAGTCGATCTGCTGGACGTGTATGTGGGGGCCGAAGGAGTTCTGACAGGTTCATCCCGCTTGTCGCAGGAAGCGCGTGAGAAGGCGGAGGCGTTGGCTCGTCAGGAGGAAGCCGAGCGCAGGAACCGCGAGCGGAAGCGCAAGCGGGAGGCACTGGAAGCCCGCATCGCGGCTCTGCGCAAGGAATTCGAAGCGGAGGAAGAAGAAGCGGCGACCCTCGACGCCCAGGAATCAGCGCGAGAAAGCATTCTTGGAGAAGAACGCAACGCCATGGCTCGCAGCCGCCGGGCTGACGAACCCAACGGTTCCAGCCGTTCGAAAAAAAGAATCAGAGGTCAGAATGAAAAAGTCAGCAAATACTAATTCGCAACAGCCGTTGAGTCTTAAAGAGATTGCGCGAGAAGGAGCAGAGCCCGGTGACGTGTGGGAGCTCCGTCTGTACGTGGCTGGCCAAACTCCGCGGTCGGTGGCGGCTTTCGCGAATCTTAAGAAAATCTGCGAAGACCACTTGGCTGCGCGATACAATATTGAAGTGGTCGATCTGGTAAAGCACCCTCAGTTGGCTGCCGGGGACCAGATTCTCGCGATTCCTACACTGGTGCGGAAGTTGCCGCAACCGCTGCGCAAGATTGTGGGGGACCTGCGCGATACTGAACGCGCCTTGGTGGGATTACAACTGCGACCGGCCGCTCCGGAAAAAGCTAGCTGAAGGCGGAGCTTTCGACAGGAAAAGTAAAATGGAACATAACATCTCGCGAGACCTTCACTTGATGGATGAGGCGGAACAAACACTGCGCGCGATCCGGGACGGTGCGGTCGACGCATTCGTGGTGCGGGAGCCGGAGGGCCACCGCGTTTACACCCTGGAAGGTTCGGACCTGCCTTACAGCGCGCTGGTGCGCAGGATGCAGCAAGGCGCGGCCATGCTCGATGCCAACGGCTGCATTATCTATTCCAATCACAGCCTGGCGCAATTGCTGGGTGTGCCGCGGGAGAAGCTCATCGGCCTTCTGCTGACAAATTTCCTGCCTCTGGCAGATCACCCGAAATATCAGCAATTGCTAGGCGACGCTCGGACGGGATCAAGCGAAGGCGAGATGCATCTGCGTCGCGCGGATGGCTCCTCCACCGCCGCTCATTTCTCGCTTAGTTTGTTGTCGAAGGATAAGTTGGCTACCGGAGTTCTGATCAGCGACCTGACTGCCCGAAAAGAGCAAGTGGACCTGGCTTCGCGCTTTCAGCGGATGCAGGATGATGAACGAAAGCGAATTGCTCGCGAACTGCACGATAGCGTGGGACAGTTGCTGGCCGCGATTGGGATGAACATCAGCGTCGTGCAATCGCAAGTCCACAAACTCGACGCTGATGGAGCCAGGGCCGTTTCCGAAAATGCCATGTTAGTGGAAGAGGTTTCTAAAGAGATTCGTACTATCTCTCACCTGCTCCATCCTCCGCTGCTGGATGTGGCTGGGCTCGCCTCGGCGCTTCGCTGGTATGTGGATGGCTTTTCCGAACGCAGCAAGATAAAAGTCGATCTCGATATTCCGGCCGACTTCGGCCGTCTCCCGGAGGAAGTAGAGATCGCTATTTTTCGTATCGTGCAGGAATGTTTGACCAATATTCATCGTCATTCCGGAAGCGACACGGCTGCCATTGGCCTCTACCCGGAAAGGGACCGCCTTACGGTTCAAGTCCGCGATAACGGGAAAGGAATTCCCAAGGAGAAGCAACGCGAACTCCTCGAATCCGGCCGCGCCGGCATCGGCTTCGGCGGTATGCGGGAGCGCCTCCGTCAGCTCGACGGAAGCCTGGAGATTCAATCTGAGGGATCGGGCACGACGGTGATCGCCAGGCTTAAAGTCGCATAAGAGAGCCAGTGGCTAGAGACGGCTGGTTTGGATTCTTGCCTCATTTTCCGATACAAAACGTGCTGAAGATGAGGTTAAGAATGTCGTCGGCGGTAGTCGCTCCGGTGATCGCGTCGAGGGGCCGAAGCGCGCTATAGAGATCAAGCAGCAGCATCTCATGCGGGACTTTGCCCGCAACCGCCGCCGTAGCTGCGTCCAGCCCTGCCAGCGAGTCTTTTACCAATCCCTGATGGCGAGCATTGGTGAGGAATCCGGCTTCGGCTTGCGCGCCGGTCTCGCCACCGACGTGCCGCAGAATTTCGCTGCGCAGGTCGGCAATGCCATCGCCTGTTAGAGCTGACACGAGAACGACTGGAATGGGGCCACTGGCTACCGACCACCCTCTGCTGTGTTCCAGATCGCATTTATTCCCCACGACGATTGCCGGACGATTCTGTGTCTGCTGCAGTAGTTCCCCGTCTTCCGCTGAGGCTGGCTGCGAAGCGTCAAGAACAACCAGCACCAAGTCAGCATCCGCCAGGGCTTCCATAGATTTTCGGATGCCGATGGACTCGGCTTCGTTCAGCGCCTGCCTGATTCCGGCGGTGTCAACCAATTGGATCGGAATGCCACCCATGGCCACGGTCTCGCTGACCAGATCGCGCGTGGTCCCGGGAAATGCCGTGACGATGGCGCGCTCGCGCTCCACCAGACGGTTGAACAAGCTGGACTTGCCCACATTGGGGCGTCCAACAATCGCCAGCGTCAGGCCCTCGTGCACGAGCTTTCCGTAGGCGAAACTCGCGGCAAGTTGTTCCAGTGGCTGGCGCACAGCAGAGATGCGCTCGACGATCACAGGATTGGGAACGACGGAGACGTCGTCTTCGGCAAAGTCGATGCCCGCTTCAAGCACAGCAATCAACTCGACCAGTTTTTGCTTCATTGGCTGCAAGCGCCTCGCTAGAGCTCCCTCGAGCTGCTGCGCGGCGACCTTTGCCTGGTAAAGAGTCTGCGACTCGATCAGATCGCGCACCGCCTCCGCTTGCGTGAGGTCGATGCGTCCATTCAAGAACGCGCGCATGGTGAACTCGCCGGGCTCCGCGAGGCGCGCGCCGGCAGAAATGCACATCTCGACAACGTGGCGTAGCACGACTGGAGAGCCGTGGGCCGCAATCTCGACGATGTCGTCGGTCGTGTAGGAATGCGGCTTCGCAAAATACGTGACGACGACTTCGTCGATGCGCGTAGGGACAGCCGCCCCCAGCTGTCCGGCCAGGCGTAGCTCGGCAGTCTCAGCACTTGGCTCGACGAGTTTTCCGAAGATCGCCCGGCCCGGCTCCATTTCGTGTTTTAGCTGCAACATCGGCTCGGCGATCTGGCGAGCTTGTGCTCCGGCGATGCGCACCACCCCAATGCCGCCTCGACCCGGCGGAGTTGCGATGGCGACGATCGTGTCGTCGATATTCACCGGGCGATTGTAGCGGTTACACTAGGGCGACAACCAGCGGCCGATATTGCAACGGGAAATCATTCGGGCGCAAATTTAAGCGAGGGCCAGGAACTTGTCAGTCGCCGACGAACTGCTGAAAGCCAATCAGGAATTTGTGAAGAACTTCAATCTGGGAGATCTGGCGGTCAAGCCGCGACGCCGCGTGGCCGTGCTGGCCTGCATGGACTCCAGAATCCTTTTTGAGCGTTGCCTGGGACTGCAGCCGGGCGACGCGCACATGATCCGTAACGCCGGCGGGATTGCCACCGAAGATGCGTTGCGGTCGCTGATCGTTTCGCATCACCTGCTCGATACGCAGGAGTTCATTATCATCAACCACACCGACTGCGGCCTTTTAAAAGTGAAGGAATACGAACTCAGGGCGCACCTGACCAGCAAAATGGGTACGATCGCAAGCGAGCCTTCCCAGTTCTACGCCTTCGACGATCTTGAGACAAACTTGCGTCAGCAGGTTATGCGCGTCAAAACGCATCCCTGGATTCCGAAACACATCCCGGTGCGGGGATTTATTTACGATGTGAAAACGGGCGCGCTGAGCGAGGTCAAGTTCGACTGAGAATCCTACCGGGCGACCACCTTCTCAATCTCCGCCTTCAACTGGTCGTACGGCAGCGCGCCCGGATTATACATCGCAACTTTCCCCGCACGATCAAGCAGCACGAGCGTCGGCGTAGTCGAGGCGCCGTACACGTCGAAGTTGTGCGTGCTGATGGGAACTGGCATGTCGAGGAGTCCGGCGTAGAAGCGATGGCGTACTGCATCGATGTAGGCAAGCTCATCGCTAGGCGAGGCGTGCTCCACCTGCGCCGTGTAGCCATAGAGCCGGGTTGGGCCGACCACCGTCAGTCCCTTGGCCGCAAATTCCGAGCGCAGTTGCGTGATGATCGGAGCTTCCGCTTTGCAGTCTCCACACCAGTGTGCCCAGAAAAATAGCAGCACCGGCGAACCTCTCAGTTGGGCCAGCGCCGGTGGTTTCGATCCCAGGAACTGCTCAGCTCGCAGAGCGGGCGCTGGGCGTCCCTCGAAGGAAAGCAGATTCAGATTCTTCTGCAAGCGTGCCTGGATCGAAGTGTTGCCGTACGTGTGCAGCGCGGTTTGTAAAACTGCAATGGCTTGGGTCCGTTGCCCACGAGCTGCCAGTACTTGCGACTGTACCTCAATCGCCGCGCCCAGTCCGATGGGCAAGTGCGCTTCGGAATCCAGAGGACGCTGCTTGAGCAACTGTAACGCCAATGCTTTCGTTTGTTTGGCGTAAGCGGCAGCCTGATCATAGTCGCCGTCGCTCAGGGCGGCCCGGGCCATCCACGAGTAGGCTTCGACATATTCCCCGCTGACACCGTTCCCGGTGAGATAAGATTTGAGTTCCGAATCGGCTGCCGTGAAGTCATGCCGGGCCAGGGCGCCGCGGACGTCCTCCACCACGCCGGCCCATGCCGGGATTACCAAAGCAATCAGAATTAAAAGCTTGCGGAAATGCATGTCGTAGATCATACCTTTCTTGCGCTTGTCATTCGCTTCTGGATAACGTTTAGATGCCGGAGATTGCCCGGTTTGCCAAAGGTCTCCAAATTACTGAATGGACGATAGTTACATGGCGGCTGGAAGAAAACTTGTAGCTATTTTGGGGCACTTGCAATACAATCGGCTTGCGTTTGACTTTAGAGTTTTTCGCAGTACCCAGTTTCTCCGCTTACCAGCGCGTGACCTGCCTGCAGAAGAACCCTTCCAAAGTTTCAGCGCTATATCAAGACAAAGGAACATTGCAACACCATGGAAACAGGAACAGTGAAGTGGTTTAACGACGCCAAAGGCTACGGTTTCATCAGCCGCCAGAACGGTGAAGATGTATTTGTGCACTTCTCGGCCATTCAGGCGAGCGGATTCCGCAGCCTGCAGGAAGGTCAGCAGGTGCAGTTTGACGTGGTCAAAGGCCCGAAGGGCTGGCAGGCCGAGAACGTGAAGGGTGCATAAACCACTTCGCAGTTAAAAATCCGCAGAGGCAAAAAGGGGCGGCCAGAGATGGCCGCCTCTTTTATTGTGTGATCAGGCGATCGGGTCATCGGGCGATCTAAGAACCGGAATGGGTTTTCAATTCGCCCGATGATCCGATGACCAGATGATCCGATCTTTCACTTCTGGTCTCGGATCAGCACCACGTCTGCATCCGTGTGGCCGCGAACCAATGCCAACTGCTTTCCGTCGAACGACCAGTGGAAGTCGAAAATGTGCTCGGAGGTGAAATCCGTAATCGGTTTGCCCTCGGAGCCATCGAGCGGCTGCAGCCACAGATTGTCGACGCCATTCTCACGCACTGGATAAATTACCGCTTTGCCGTCGCGCGAAAAATGCAGCAGGCCAGAGCGCGGATGCTCGAACTCCAGCAGCTTGGCGGCGTTACTGCCGTCCGTTTCCACCACGGCTAGCATTTCTTTGTGCTCTCCGGAATGTTGCAGCGTGGGAAATGCGGCGAGTTTGCCATCGGGCGAGACGTCAAAATCGCCGGAGATCGGCGACTGGGAAACCACCTGTGTGGATCCGCCCTCGATCGGTACTTTGGCCAGGTTCTGTCCCCCGCCGCGCTCCTTGAAGAACACCCATTTGCCGTCTTGCGAGCACACTGGATTCATGTCCAGCTTCCCATCCGTAACCTGCTTGAAATTGCTCCCCGTCGCATCCATGCGCCAGACATTTTGCGCTCCGCCCTGGAGTCTTACGAAGACGATGGATCCGTCTTCGCCGCAGGCCGAAGGGTCGCTGCTCACCGCTTGACCCGGTATGACCGTCTTATTGCCTGTTGCCGGATCGATCAGACGCAGCAGGTTCGACTGATCGGAAATTAACTGGTTCTGCGGCGTCCAGGTGAAGTTCGTGTCGGCTTCCGCGGAGGTCACCGATCTCGCCTGCGCCCCTGGCGCGCCGGCGGGCATCACCTGCAAATTCCACCGGTACTCGTTTTGCACCGTAGCCAGAATATGTCCGCTGCTGGAAACGCTGAGATCAGAGTAGCTATGGGTGTCCCGCGTGATCGGGGAATATATGCCCTTGGGATAAGAAACGAAACCGATTTGCGTGCGAGTGAAATTCGAGCTCTGCTCTTTTCCCAGGACCAGCACGCCGCTGCCATCGGGCAGCCATGTCGGCTTGTCGAAAATGCGCTCGTTCGTGCTGAAGAAAGGCTTACGCTCACCGCTCGTGGTATCGATCGCTACCAGCCTGATCAATCCATTCGCCACATCGAGCATCTGGCAGACAATCATCTTTCCGTCAGGCGACCACGTCGGCTGGTAGAGTCCGTTGCCGGTCGGGCCACTGCTCAATACTCTTTCGTCTCCCCCTTCTACCGGCCGGATGTTGAGCTGGTACTTGCCATGCTCTGGATTGTCGTAGCGCATGAACGCGAACTTCTGCCCATCTGGGGAAAACGTGATATTCGAGTCCAGATCGGCGAGCAGTTTCTGCGGTGCGCCACCGAGCAGCGGAGCGCGATACAAGAACTTCAGGTCCGGATTGCCGGGATCGCTCCGGCCAAAATAGAAATAATTGCCATCTGTAGAAAAGCGCAGGCCGTTGTAATAGAGCTCGGCTGGAGGCGCAACCTGCGTGTTGCTGTTGGTGGGCACATTGCGCAGCCAGAGACTGGCTAGGCCCTTGTCGCGCACCAGATTCAGGATGTACTTGCCGTCGGGAGAGAGAGCTGCCAAGACCGACTTTCCCCCATCGGTCACCTTGGTGACTGTGAAATTTTGGAAAGGAGCCGGACGGGTGCGCGTGATGTAGGCATAGACTCCGTAGGCGGCCGCAGCCACCAGCACCAATACAATCCCCGCCACAACTCCAGCGCTGATTTTATGTTGCCGGACCACCGATGTCGCTGCTGAACTTCCCGAAGCTTGCTGACCTGGCGCTATGCCTGAAGCGCCTGCCGATGGGGCCGAGGCCGGAACTCCTGGGACGCTAGCAGGGGGAGCGCTCGTGGGCGCAACCTGCGTCGGCTTGCGCCCTGATTCCATGTCCCGCTTCAACCGCTTCAGGTCTCCGCGCAAATCCCCAGCGGAGTGATAGCGCAGGTCACGATCTTTTTCCAAAGCCTTCGCGATGATTTCTTCCAGCTTGGGTGGCAGTGTGGGATTGAACTGCAGCGCCGGAACCGGATCGAGTTCAAGAATCGCGTGGAAAACGACCGCTGATGTAGCGCCAGAAAATGGCAACCGCCCCGTCGCCATCTGGTAAGTCACGACACCCAAAGAGAACAGATCCGTGCGCGGGTCCAATTCCTGGCCTCGCGCCTGCTCCGGCGACATATAGGAAATCGTGCCCACGGTGGCGCCCGGATTGGTCAGGTTTCCCGGGCGGGCTGAATCAATCGTGGCCCCAATAGTTTCCATCTCCATTTCCGGACGCGCCAGCTTAGCGAGTCCAAAGTCCAGCACCTTCACCGGGCCACGCTGCGTAACAAATATGTTTGCTGGCTTGATGTCGCGATGGATAATCCCCTTGGCATGTGCCGCATCGAGCGCATCCGCCAGCTGAATTCCCCACTCCAGCAGCCGATCCACCGGCACGGCTCCGGCGGTCAGGCGACGGTCCAGAGTCTCACCCTCGAGCAACTCCATCGCGATGAACGACTGAATCTCGTTCTCGATCTGGACCTTTTCCACGGCGTAGATCGTGCAAATGTTGGGATGGTTGAGTGCCGAGGCAGATCGAGCCTCCAGTAAAAAGCGGTCCAGGGCATTCTGATCGCGGGAAAGTTGCGGCGGCAGAAACTTCAGAGCTACCCGCCGTCCGAGGTCAAGGTCTTCGGCCTCGTAGACCACTCCCATGCCGCCGCTTCCCAGCTGGCTAATGATGCGGTAATGCGAAATGGTCTGGCCGATCATGAGTGGATTGAGTGGGAAAGCTTATCTTAGGAGGGATTAGGAAGAGCAGTCAAACATCAGTGGCCAGTGGGGCATTGGTCAGGAAGCCCTAGCATTTTCTGGCCACTGAGGACTGATCGCCGGCAACTTTCCCTTAAGCGACCGTCGCCTCTTCCGCCGCGCTGACCGAGTCGAAAAACTTGAAGAACTGTTCGACGTGGGTGACCTTGAGGGCGTTGTGGATGCGTTCGCTTACGCCGACCAGAGCCAGATTTCGCCCACCGTGCTGACGTGTGACGTAGGCGCCCACGAGCGCCCCAATTCCGGCCGAATCCACGTAAGGAACCTTGGTGAAATCAATGATCAGGGAGCGGGACGTGTCAGCTCGAACCGTCGATTGGAATTGGAACATGGTGGTCATCACGAGAGCCCCTTCCAAGCGCAAAACCCGCTGCCCTGGCTGACTTCCGGCCTGGTCATCAATGTGGAGAAAATCTTGTGGCATGCGGGAGATATTAACTGTTGGGTAAGCTCCGATTGTTAACGCAGTATTAATTTCCGAGAAGCAGTCTCAGGTTTTCAGTTTCTATTTTCCCGGTACTGCCGACACTGAAACCGGAAAGCAGAAACCAGAAACCGGAAATTGTCCTAGATCGCCGCCTGCTCGCGGCGCCGCGCCTGAATTTCGATGTAAACGTTCACTAGCGAGACCGCTGCCGGCGTGACTCCAGGAATACGCGAGGCCTGCGCCAGGGTGCGGGGCTGCACATGCGCAAGCTTTTCCTGTACCTCGCGCGAGAGCCCGCTCACCGAATGGTAGTTGAACCAGACGGGGATGGCGCGCTGCTCCGACTTCTTCATTCGCTCCATGGCGCGCTGCTGTTGCAGGAGGTAGCCTTCGTACTTGATTTCAGTTTCCACCGACTTCAGTTCGTTGCAGAGCTCGGACGAAAGTGCGGGCATGGATTCAGGTGAGTTCTCACGGATTCCATTTCTTTCAAAGAACACAGGATCCAAATCACGCAGAATGGGCGTCAACTTCTCAATCGTGATTTCCGGCCGCTTCAGCAATTGCGACAGGGTTTGACTGATCGCCGAACTCAGGTCGCGAACCGTTCCGCTTGCGCTGCAGTCGAAAGTAAGTCCCTCGTCGCCTCGTTGCTCCGAATGACTAAGGGCGATGGATTCACAAACGGCAATCTTGTCCAGCATGTCAGTCGTCAGCCTTGTGCGCTCCAGCAAAGTCTTCATGCTTTCCAGCCGTTGTTGCTTGGCTTGAAAATCGTGCCACGCCTCACCGGAGATCAATCCCACGCGGCGGCCGTGGGGGGTGAGCCGGCGGTCGGCGTTGTCGATGCGCAAATGCAGACGGAATTCCGCCCGCGATGTGAACATCCGGTAAGGCTCATTCGTGCCCTTCGAGATCAAGTCATCGATCAGAATCGCGGTGTAGGCTTCCGTTCGGTCGAGAATCAGCGGCGGCTCTGCCTTCACGTGCAAAGCAGCGTTAATCCCAGCCATCAGCCCCTGGCACGCGGCTTCTTCGTAGCCGGAAGTTCCGTTGATTTGGCCCGCCAGGAAAAGGTTGGCAATCTTCTTCGTTTCCAAGGTGCGCCGCAGTTCGGTGGGGTCGATCGAGTCGTATTCGATGGCGTAGCCGGGACGCAGCATCTCGGCGCTTTCGAGGCCGGGAATCGATTTCAAAATCGCCAGCTGGACGTCTACCGGCAGCGAAGTGCTCATGCCGTTGACGTAGATTTCGTGCGTGTTCAGCCCTTCGGGCTCTAGGTAGAGCTGGTGCGTCTCCTTGTCGGGAAACTTCACGACCTTGTCTTCGATCGACGGACAATAGCGCGGCCCGATGGAATGGATTTGCCCGCTATACATCGGCGAGCGGTGCACGTTCTCGCGGATAATGCGATGGGTTTCCGGCGAAGTCCACGCAATGTAACAAGGAACTTGCGAGTCATGATGCGCCACGCGCCTGGTGCGGAAGCTGAAGGGCGTAGGGTCCGCATCGCCCGGCTGCAGCACGAAGCGCGACCAGTCGATGGAGCGCCCGTCAAGGCGTGGCGGCGTTCCTGTTTTCAGCCGGCAGCCGCGCAAGCCAAGCTTTTTCAGAGCCTCGCCCAGTAGAACTGCGTTTGGTTCTCCGGAGCGTCCGGCGGGATATTGCTGCTCGCCGCAGTGAATCAGCCCGTTGAGAAAAGTGCCGGTGGTGATGATGACGGCCTGGGCGCCCACGGTGCGGCCGTCGCGGAGGGTAACGCCGAGAACCTTCCGAGGAGCGGGAGATCCTTCGTTTCGCTCAGAATGGCAAATTTGATCGTCTTGAACGATCAAATTTGCCACTTCCGCCTGCTTGATCTTCAGATTCGGCTGCGACTCCAATACCTCACGCATCTTAAGGCGATAAGCTTGCTTGTCGCACTGCGCGCGCGGCGACCACACCGCCGGGCCCCTCGAAGTGTTGAGCAGACGGAATTGGATGCCGACCGCATCTGTGATCTCGCCCATGCTTCCGCCAAGTGCGTCGACCTCGCGGACCAGATGTCCCTTGGCAATGCCGCCAACCGCCGGGTTGCATGACATCTGTGCAATGAGGTCGACGTTCAGCGTATAGAGCGCGGTCTTCAATCCCATGCGTGCGGCAGCCATCGCGGCCTCGCATCCGGCATGGCCGGCGCCCACGACAACTACATCGAACTTTTCCGTGAACTCCATCTTTGAAGGTCCACCAAAACCAATTAACTTGACCCGATCCCCAGTCTTTTACTGTGCCGGCCTTTGTGCTTTCATTCTAACAAGTTGGCTGCCTTCGTGATCTCAATCACTTGCCGCCGTGCAAGGCCGACCGTATAGTAATGGCTCATACCAGAAAAACCCGGGGGACACTCATGACCAGCACTCAGTTCTTCGAGCAGCTCGAGGCAGCCATCGCCAGGTACGACTTACTTTGCCATCCGTTTTACCGGGCGTGGGAAGCCGGCGAGTTGACGCGCGATGATCTGCGGGAATATGCCCGCCACTATTACCATCATGTCCAGGCGTTTCCCTGCTATCTGGCTGAGTTTGCCCTCCGTCTGGATGACGGTGAATTGAGGCGTGCAGTGCTGGCCAACATGGTGGACGAGAAGGGCAGCGCCGGAAAATCCGGGAAGGATGCTGTGCCTCACGCCGAGCTTTGGCTCGACTTTGCCGAAGGCATGGGGGCGCGACGAGACATGCACTGGCATTTGCCGGTCAAGCAAATCAACGAATTGACGCGGTACTTCCACAAAGTGGCCAGTGAAGGTACCGCCGAGGAAGCCTTAGCTTCGTTTTACGCCTACGAATCCCAGGTCCCTCGAATAGCCAAACAAAAAGAACGCGGGCTGCGAGAAATGTACGGCGCCGACGACAAGACCTGCGGCTATTTCGACGTCCACGCCACCGCTGATGTCTTCCATGCTAACGTCTGGCGCGAGCAACTGGAGAAGCGCGTAGCAACGAAACCCGAGACGGCACAGGCGGCATTGGACGCGGCTGAGAATACCGCCCGGTTGCTGTGGCAGGCTCTGGATGGCATCGATGCTGCCCGAATGACCTGCGCAGTGTGATCACCAGATCAAAAGCATTTTGAGCCAATGATTTCCGCGGACATTTCCGCAATCATTGGCTCATCGTGTTTGAAGCCTGAAAGGAAAATTACATCAGCATGGCAAAGCAGATTCCCATCGGGGCGCGCGGTGAGGCCAGCGAGATTGTCGAGTTTAAACACACGCTAACGGCCCACCATCCCGAATTGCCGCCGGTTTATTCCACTCCCGACATGATTCGCCTGATGGAGACCGCGGCCTTCCATGCGCTCCAGCCCTATTGCGAGGGCGACGAGATTACGGTCGGGACCTCGATCAACATCCAGCACCGAGCCGCGAGCGGCATCGGCTCTCGGATCAAGGCCGAAGCTGTGCTGGAAGCATTTGATGGGCGCTTCTACGTGGTGCGCGTAACAGCGCGCGACGACGCCCAGGAAGTTGGCTGTGGCACGGTGGGCCGCGCCATTGTTAGCATTGGCAAGTTTGTGGAAAGGATGAAGCGGAATGGCGAAGCGCAAAGTAAGAATTTAGAAGCCGAGTGAGTTCGAAGTTTCCCTTGCGAACTTAGCTGCGAAATAGAGTATGACCACAACCGTCTGAACATATGACCACAACCGTCTGAACAGCGGAGGCCACATCTTGATCAACGGTGCGCATATCGTGATTTACACCAAGGATTCGGAAGCGGACCGCGCTTTTTTCCGAGATGTACTTGGGTTTCCATCAGTCGATGCCGGACACGGCTGGTTGATCTTCGCCATGCCTCCACTGGAAGCTGCGTTTCATGATTCCGAAAGCAATGACCGCCACGAGCTTTACCTCATGTGCGACGATCTTACGGCGACTCTGAAAGATCTGCGATCGAAAAAAGTGAAGATCTCGGCGGTGAGCGAGGAGCGCTGGGGAAAAACCGCCAGCTTCATCCTGCCTGGCGGTGGCAAAGTAGGAATATACGAACCAAAACATGCCAGTCCGTTGAAGCATTAGGTCGCGTTACAAGATGCAACCTGAAGGTGTTCCATCCTGATCGGCGTTATCTCCGACACCCACGGCCTGCTGCGTCCCGAGGCCGTCGAAGCCTTGCGCGGATCGCATCGCATCATTCATGCCGGGGATATCGGCGCGCCCGAGATCATCGCGCAACTTGCCAAGATTGCTCCTGTCACCGCTGTGCGAGGAAATATCGACAAAGATGCGTGGGCGCGCAATCTGCCGGAAACCGATGTTCTCGAACTGGATGGCATCACTGTCTATGTTCTTCACGATTTAGCCCAGTTAGATCTCAAGCCCAGGGCCGCAGGGTTTGCAGTTGTGGTCGGCGGCCACAGTCATATTCCGAAACAAGAGACGCGGGATGGAGTGCTGTATTTCAATCCCGGCAGCGCCGGTCCGCGACGATTCAAACTTCCGGTGAGCCTCGGCAAGTTAGTTTTGGAAGATGGTCGCGTGCGGGGCGAGATTGTGACTCTGACGACCGGCCACTAGCCACTGATTCACCGCCCATTGCTACAATCGCCAGAATGTCCATTGAATTTCATGTCGACGCCCGCGCTGGCGCAGCCCGCGCGGGCCGCCTGATTACACCTCATGGCCAGATCGAAACGCCCGTGTTTATGCCGGTAGGCACCGCTGGAACCGTCAAAGCCGTGCCGCAGGATGTTCTCGAAGAACTCGGCGTCAAGATTCTTCTCGGCAATACCTATCACCTCTACCTGCGGCCAGGCGTCGAAACCGTTCGCAACTTCGGAGGCTTGCATGGATTCATGGCCTGGCCGCGGGCGATCCTCACCGATTCCGGTGGCTTCCAGGTCTTCAGCCTAAACGAGCTTCGCAAAGTGACCGAGGAAGGAGTGACGTTTCGCTCGCACCTCGATGGCTCTTCGCATTTTTTCAGCCCGGAGAGCTCGATTGCGGTGCAGATCGGGCTGGGCGCCGACATCATCATGGCGTTTGATGAATGCACAGAGTATCCGGCTGATCGTTCGCGGACGCAGGCTTCGATGGAATTGACGTTGCGCTGGGCCGAGCGCAGTAAGAGGTATTTTGAGGAACACAAACACGAAGTATCGTGGCGGGGCAGTGGTCAGTGTGCAGTGGCTAGCGGCCAGCAAACCGGGATTCCTCGCTGCTCTGCTCGGAATGACAGATTGAGTGAGGAGTCGACCCAATCTCTCTTCGGGATCGTCCAGGGTGGCGTGGATCTGGCTCTCAGAAAAGAATCCGCGGAGCGGACTATTGCCATCGGATTTCCTGGCTATGCCATCGGCGGCCTCAGCGTTGGCGAACCGCGCGACCGCACTCGTGAAATAGTCGAAGCCACCCTCGAACATTTGCCCAAAGACAAGCCCCGCTACCTGATGGGAGTGGGTACGCCGGAGGAGATCGCCGAGTACGCCAATCTTGGCGTCGATATGATGGATTGTGTCTTGCCCACGCGGGCCGCGCGACACGGTCTGCTTTTCACTTCAGAAGGAAAAATTTCCATCAAGCAGGCGCGGTATGCCCAGGATGCGGGTCCGCTCGATCCCAAATGCGCCTGCCGCGTGTGCCAGCGCTATTCCCGGGCATATCTGCGGCATCTTTACGCTTCCAATGAAGTGCTGGCTCAAGTCCTAAATACACTCCACAACCTGAGTTTCTATCTTGACACTATGCGGCGGGTACGTCATTCTATTCGACTTGGGGAACAGTTCCGTTTTCTCTAGTGGTTGGTCTCAACTGAAAGCGTGACTTCCCTGGAAAGACCTTTCCGGATTCAAGCCCGAGCAGTCGGGTTGAGGAGTTAAAGACCCGGCCGGAATCGATTCTTCCCCCCGTCGCGAAATGGCAGGCTCGTAGCGCTAGGCAGGCGTGGGCAGTTGTTCGCGGACGAGATTCCGAATATCCGGTTAAACTGGTGATAGAACCTGGTGAACGTACGTAGATGAACACGCATTTTCTCTTGGCGGTACAGGCTGGCGGCGGAATGGGATGGTTAAGCATCGCGCCGCTAATCTTTATTTTTGCCATCTTTTATTTTTTGCTGATCCTGCCGCAACAGCGCCGTCAGAAAAAATGGACGGCCATGTTGGATAGTCTCAAGACTGGCGACAAGGTTGTGACCAGCGGCGGCTTACGCGGAACCATTGTGGCGCTAAAGGACGACTCGGTGCATCTTCGCCTTCCTCCGGATAATCTCCGGGTAGAAGTGACCAAAGCCTCCGTGACTCAGGTCACGACTGCGGAGGAAGAGGCTAAGGCTAAGTAATCGCGGCGACCCTGATTTTTTTGGACTTAATTTTTCCATGAATAAGAATCTTCTCTGGCAGGTGGTACTCATCGTCGGCGTCCTGCTCGTCTTTCTGTTCGGGATATTCGGCATTCCTCAGAGCTTTTCGGGCCAGGGCCTGCTCGCGGCCATGACCAACCGCATTCATCTTGGCCTGGATTTGCGCGGCGGAACTCACTTGATCCTGCAGGTGCAGGTGAACGATGCCATCAATGTGGATTCCGACAATGCAGTTGAAGTTCTTAAAGAAGAGCTCAACAAGCGCAAGATTAGTTTCGCCGATATTTCCAAGCCCGATCCGCAAAATAATCCGGATCGAATTGTCCTGAAAGGTGTCCCGGCGGACGCGCGCAAGGATCTGCTGGATATCGCGAACGATCGCTTGTCTGAATACAATCTGACTTCGGGCGCGGACAATAGCTGGACTCTCGCCATGAAGCCGCAGATCCTTAGTGATCTGAAGAATAAGGCGGTTACGCAGGCTATCGAAACCATTCGTAACCGCATCGATTCCCTCGGCGTCAGTGAGCCAACCATCCAGGAGCACGGCCTCGGCCAATATCAGATTCTGGTGCAATTGCCCGGCGTCGACGATCCGGCGCGCGTCAAGGACATCATGCAGTCCACTGCCATGCTTGAGATTAAGCAGGTTCTGGGGGGACCGTATCCCAGCGAAGACGCCGCGCGCCAGGACAAAGGTGGAGTTTTGCCGCCGGATGCGATTCTGCTGCCGGGGCACGCGGCTCCAGGCGCCCCTTCAAGCGATCAGGCTTGGTATCTGGTGTCTCGCGTTTCCGCGGTCCGGGGAAAAGACCTTCGGGATGCCCAGCCCAGCACCGATCAGAATGGCCAGCCCAATGTGCGTTTCCAGTTAACGGGTGAGGGTGGCCAGCGTTTCTACAACTTCACCTCCGCGCATGTGGGCGACAGTCTCGCAGTAGTGCTCGACAACAAAGTCCAGGAAGTCGCCAACATTAAAGAAGCCATCCGCGATACCGGCGAGATCAGCGGCGGCAGCATGAGCCAGCAGCAGGCCAAAGATCTGTCGATGATCCTGCGCTCGGGCGCGCTGCCTGCCGGGATTAAGTATCTGGAGGAGCGAACGGTCGGGCCGTCGTTGGGCACGGATTCAATCCGCGCTGGGATTCGGGCGGCAGTGGTCGGCATGCTTGCGGTGCTGATCTTCATGCTGATTTATTACCGCGCGGCAGGCATTAATGCCGACGTCGCACTGTTGCTGAACCTCATCATCCTGCTCGGATTCATGGGTTACTTTGAAGCCGTGCTGACGTTGCCGGGGATCGCCGGGGTCATCCTTACGGTCGGTATGGGCGTGGATTCCAATGTGCTGATTTTCGAGCGCATTCGCGAAGAATTACGCAACGGCAAGACGCCGCCATCCGCCGTGGATCAGGGTTTCAGCCATGCCTGGATCACGATCGTGGATACCCACGTCACCACCATCGTTTCGGCAGCGATTCTGTTTCTCTTCGGAACCGGGCCCGTGAAGGGATTTGCCGTCACCCTCACCTTCGGTTTGCTGGCAAACTTATTCACGGCCGTATTTGTTTCGCGCGTCATCTTTGACTGGATCCTAAGCCGTAAACAGCGGGGAGAAGCGCTGAGCATTTAACGAAACTGGGTGATCGGGCGATCGACTCATCGGCTGATTTAAAATCGCCAAATCGCAAATCACCAGATCAAGATAAGGGGCAACAACCGGTGGAGTTCTTTCGCAATACGAACATAGATTTTCTTGGCAAAAAGTGGTATTTTCTCGCCTTCTCGCTGGTCTTCAGCGTAGCAGGCATACTTTCCATGTTGTTCTGGCACGGCATCCCCTATGGCGTCGACTTCCGCGGCGGTACTCTGGTGTATGTGAAGTTCTCGCACACTCCAAACGACAATGCCCTGCGGGCGGCCATGGACCGCGCTGGTCTCCACAACGCCAAAATCCAGCGCTACGACGTGCCTTCAAATAACGAGGTGTTGATCGATCTCGACGTGCAGGAGACCAGCGAGCAGGCGCTCGACAATGGCAAGACTAGGATTATCAATACGCTGGAGACGAACGCTCCCCCAGGCAAGGTGGATCTTAACAACGCCAGTTCGTTGGCCATCAAGAATTACCTGATGGATAAAGACCCCATGCACCTGGGCTCAGACGCCGACCAGAAATATACCCAGCAGTCTCAAGCGATCGTCGATGCCCGGGATAAAGGGCAAGGCGGAGTGCTGACCTCGTTCGACCAGCTCAGAGGTTCGGTCGACCCAGCCGTGGTGGCTTCCCTGCCAGACGGCTTTTTCCTGTCTGATTTCAGCGTACGCAATGTTGAGATCGTGGGGCCGCAGGTGGGTGCGCAGTTGCGGCGGCAAGCCTTGCTCGCCACGGCGTATTCGCTGGCGGGCATGCTGATTTACCTCGGGTTCCGTTTCGAATGGATTTACGGCGTGGCGGCCGTGGTCACCGTGTTTCACGACACTCTGATTACCGTGGGCGCGTTCTCCCTGCTCAATAAAGACATTTCCCTCACCGTGATTGCCGCCATTCTAACCTTGATTGGTTACTCTAATAACGACACGATCGTGGTATTTGACCGCATCCGGGAAAACATTAAACTCATGCGGCGCGAGAAGCTGTCAGATATCGTGAATCGCAGCATCAACCAAACTTTAAGTCGAACCATCTTGACAGCCGGCCTAACCTTCCTTACCGTACTCGCACTCTATTTATTCGGTGGCGAGGTGCTTCGCGGGTTCAGCCTCGCACTGGTAATCGGTATCTTAATCGGGACGTATTCTTCGATCGCCATAGCGGCCCCGATCTTAGTGGCTTATCAGGACTGGCGAATCAGTAAAGGCAAACGCCCCATGGCCATGCCTGTCCGGACCAAGTGATTGCCTGTATAGCCAGGGCAGCGGATTTTGTGATACGCCATTTACCACGCTCGTAAGATTAGGGCGCGAGGCCATCTTGGCGATGGAGTCGATTTTGGGAGCAAAGGGGAATATGTCGGTGTCTAAGTTTACGTAGGCTCTAAGTGGGGAGAAATAACTATGTTTGAAGATAGCCTTCTGGAATCCGGTGGCAGACTGAAGACCAAGCGGGGACGAACCACGACCTTCGCGATCATCCTTGAAATCGGGTTGATCGGGCTCATGGTTCTGATGCCTCTCATCTTCACGGAAGCCCTGCCGAAGCAACAACTCATGACCTTCCTGGTGGCTCCTCCGCCGCCTCCGCCACCTCCTCCGCCGGCTGCCGCGCCGGTGCACGTGGTGCACCAGATTCAGACCGATATCGTAAACGGCGCTCTGCGCACACCCACCAAGATTCCTCAGAAGATTCAGATGATCAAGGAAGATGAGGCCCCGCCGGCAATGGCCTCCGCTGGCGTGGTTGGCGGAGTTCCGGGCGGGATTCCCGGTGGCCAGATGGGCGGCGTAATTGGCGGAATCATCAGTTCCACGCCGGTCGCCGTGCCTAAAGTGGCTGCCCCGCAACGCGTTCGCGTTTCCCAGGGTGTCTCTGCCGGACTGCTAATCCGCAAGGTCAACCCAACCTACCCGCCGCTGGCCCGCCAGGCTCGCATTTCGGGAACGGTCATCCTGCGGGCTGTCATCGGCAAGGATGGCTCCATCCAAAACCTCTCGCTGGTGAGCGGGCATCCAATGCTGGCTCCCGCGGCCATCGACGCCGTCAAGCAGTGGAAGTACAAGCCTTACCTTCTTAACGGGGAACCCGTGGAAGTGGACACCGAAGTACAGGTAAACTTCACGCTGGCCGGAGGCTAGACCGCGGCCGGCGTCCTGAGTAAATGTGTTGAGTGCGCGTAACACAGTGGTTGTGAGCAGCGACGTTAGAAAGTGATCGCGAAATGGCCCTCCTTCCCGCCCAATGACCGGCGTCGGGAGGGTCCGTTCGGCAGGCCCGGTCGCCGCACCTTTCTGCCTCCAAAAGAGCAAGGCGCGACCCCCGAGTTTCTGTGGTCTGCTTTTGCGTAGTGTGCAAATCTCGCATCAAAGTTTAGGAAGTTCCGAGGAGGGAAAAGCAACTCATGTTAGCTAACTTTGCAGTAGCAGCATTTCATCACGTTCCCCGGCTAGCCGCCTGGATTGTGCAAGAAGGTGGCGCAGTGGGATGGGACCCGATTTCGCTCTGGAAGCAGATGGGCATCATTGCGAAGATCGTGGTTATCATCCTGTTCATCATGTCAGGCTGGTCGATCGGAGTCATGATTGATCGTGCGATGGCATATAACGCGGCTCGCAAGCAGTCTCGTGCCTTCGCTCCCGCGGTCGCCGGAGCTCTGCGCGATGGCCGCATCGACGAGGCCATCAAGGTCGCCGAGCGCAACAAGAAGAGCCATCTGGCCAAGGTTGTTACCGCTGGCTTGATGGAATTCAAGGCCCACCAGGATAGCCCCGGCGCTATCCCCGGCGAGACCATCGAAGCTTCCAAGCGCGCTCTGGAGCGCACCGAAGCCATCGTCCACGCCGAACTCAAGCGCGGCCTCGGCGGTCTGGCCACCATCGGTTCGACAGCACCCTTCGTGGGACTGTTCGGCACCGTGATGGGCATTCTGAACGCCTTCAAAGGTATTTCTGAGCAGAAGGCTACCGGTCTGGGCGCGGTCGCGGGCGGCATTTCCGAAGCGCTGGTAACCACCGCTTTCGGGCTGCTGGTGGCCATTCCTGCCGTCATGATGTTCAACTACCTCACCGGCCGCGTCGAAGCGTTCGATGTGGAAATGGACAATTCGTCCAGCGAACTGATCGACTACTTCCTGAAGCGGCGGGATGTTCGCCGTTCCTAGGTCCTAGCTGTTAGGCGGGACCTCCGCTGTGAGTTGCTTTCGTCCGGCGCCGGGATCAAATCCTGGCGCCGGCCTTCCCGACTCTCGCGGAAACCTTGGAAGTACTGGAGATTTACGCTATGGCAATGGCAAAACGAAACGAAGGCGCCAAAGTCAACTCCGACATCAATGTAACTCCGATGGTGGATGTGATGCTGGTGCTGCTGATCATCTTCATGGTGATCACGCCCATGTTGCAAAAGGGCATCAGCGTGGATATGGCGAAAGTGAACAACCCCACGCCGATGGCTGATGCGGACAAGGAAGATGCTCTGCTGGTTTCCGTGATGCGCGACGGAACCGTCTATTTCGGCTCCGATAAGGTTTCGGTCGACAGCTTGACCGGCAAGGTGAAGGATCGCCTCGCCAATCGCACCGACAAGCGCGTCTACGTGAAGGCAGATGCCCGCGCCCACTACGGTAACGTGGTCCAGGTGGTGGATAGCGTACGTGCCGCCGGCGTGGACGATCTGGGTCTGCTTACCGACCAGAGAAAGAGCACTCCAAGCGCTCCACCCGTCGCTCCGACGGCCGGGCAGTGATGTGAGCGAAATAGGAGGAGACCGATTATGAGTATGGCAATGGGAAGCGGCGGAGGCCAGAGCGCAAACATTAACGTCACTCCGCTGATTGACGTGCTACTGGTGCTGCTCATCATTTTCATGGTGATCACGCCGCTGACGCCGAAAGGCTTGGATGCGCTGGTGCCCCAGCCGCCCCCGCCCAACGCGCCCAAGAACAACACACCCGACCGCACCATTGTGGTGCAGCTCATCGATCGCGGTCCCGGCCAGGACCCCGGCTTGAAGATCAATCAGGAAGATGCTACCTGGGACAATCTCCAAGGCCGTCTGGCGGACATCTACAAAACCCGCGCCGAAAAAGTCATGTTCGTGAAGGGCGATGACCCCATCCCCTTTGCCGATGTGGCCAATGTGATCGACATCGCGCACGCCGCCGGAGTCGATAAGGTCGGTCTGATTACGGCGAAGATTGAAGCGGGCGGCTAGACGCAGTTTCTGCGTTTGCGTCCGCGTTTCAGAAGCGCCCGGAAGATCGCCGCCTATCGCATTCAGCCGCGCACGGGAGTCCAGGTTCCCGTGCCGCGTGCTGCCAGCGCTTGTCAAATTGCTGTCTCTGGGCCTACGATGCTCTGGCAAGGGAGACTTATACCGCAATGAATAAATCTATTCGACTGCTTTCGCTGGCGGCGGCTTTGCTGGCGATCCTTTCCTCCATGGGTTGCAGCAAGCTGCGCGCCCGCGACCAATTGAACAAGGGCGTTACCGCTTACAAGAACGCCAAGTTCGAAGAAGCGATTGACCACTTCCAACAAAGCGTTGCCCTCGATCCCAGTCTGATTAACGCCAAAATGTACTTAGCTACCGCCTACGCGCAGCAATACATTCCTGGCGTCGATACTCCGGATAACAACAAAATGGCGGAGCAGGCCATCGAGCAATACCAGCACGTGCTGGAGATGAATCCGGCGCGCGATCAGAAAGTAAACGCCGCCAAAGGCATTGCCTACCTCTATCTGAATATGAAGAAATTCGACGATGCCAAGAAGTATTACCGCATGGCCGCCGATATCGATCCGAATGATCCCGAACCTTATTACTCGATCGGCGTCATCGACTGGACTGCTTGCTATCAGCCGCGTATGGAAGAGCGGGCCAAACTGGGCATGAAGCCGGATGAGAATCTGAATCCCAAGAACAAAGATGAGAAGAAGGTCTGCTCTGAACTGAAGGAGAAGAATGGGCCCCTCATCTCGGAAGGTATCGATAGCCTGAACAAAGCAATTCAGCTTCGTCCCGATTACGACGACGCCATGGCCTACTTGAATCTGATGTACCGTGAGAAGGCCGATGTCGAATGCGACGACCTTGCCGCCCGTCAAGAAGATCTAAAGACCGCCGATCACTGGGTCGATCAGACTCTTATCACCAAGAAAGCCAAGGCCGAAAAGCAGCCCGGAGCCAACGGCATCACCATGGATCAACCGAAATAACAAAGGCCGAAGGGATTCCGGGTGTAGGGCGCGGAACACCTTCGGCTTCGTTCTTTCCAAATCCAACCAGAGCTTCAGCAGCAGGACTGGTTTACTGGATCTTCTCCGTCTTGCTGTCGTATTTCACTAGCCCATTCCGCTCTTCCTGCCGGGCGACATCCTGATTCGAATAGGTCCGCGTGGCCGGCCGTGCATTCCCTGACGCTGCCTCTCCGGCAGGTCCGGCTCCGGTGAAATAAACCCACGCCTGCTGCGTCGCAGGTTGGCCGTGCATCTCCTCACCCTGCATCTCTTCCGGCCCTTCCATACGCCGCATTTCCCTCCGTCGCTCGGGGGCGTTCATCATTCTTGGCAATGCGGGCGGCATCGGCGCTCCTGCCGATGGGGGTGATCCCGCCGATACGGGCGATATCAGCGGCGTCTGTCCGCCGGAATACCAAACCGGCATTGTGAAAACTGCGTCGCTATTGCCGGAAACCTCGGAGAGCGTCGAATTCGTGGCGCCCGCTACTAATCCGCCTGTGGCATTGGTGGCGCCTGTCGGGTTCGGTGAAATAGTTGTGAACGTCAGGCTTGGAGTCGTGAGCATCGGGATATACGGCCCACAGCCGTAGGGACAATATCCCGGAAACGCCCGCCCGTTTTGACCGAAGCTCAGAGCGGTGAACAGAAGCACAGAGCACAGAACCGGAAGTGTACGCATGGGAACCTCCCGCGAGACTTAGATGCTTCAATTCGCAGCAGGTAGACTGCCACCAGCTTCTTCTTGAGTTTCGCGCCTGTTTGTAAGCGTTCGCAGTGTGACGAAGGCTCGCCAAGTGCAAAGACTTGCGCGAAAAATGCAGAATTTGTAGCGGTCAGGGTTTCGCTGGCCTAAGGCTTGCTGTAGAGTCGCACTTCCACCTGGGTGAATTTCGCCTCTTCGACGTGCGGGAAGCGCCCGCCCAGCGCCTGATTGAGCAACTCCGTCGTCGCGTCGGGATGGCCAGGACTTCCGTTGCTCATGAGCACTACCCACACCCGAGAGTGGTGAGCCGGAACCGACTGCAGAAACTCCACGGTAGGCTTGCCAGTGAAGTCACGATAGTCAAGATGGTCGCCATGCCGTGGATAGATGATTTCTGGCCCACTGGTACCGCCGTGGCTGGCGCGGAGTGACCTGAAAAATTCGTAAGGCACACGCGCCTCGGCTATATGAAACAGAATGGCATCACCCGGTTGCGCTTGGTCGAGGATGTAGTTCATAGCAGCCTCGGAACCGTCGCGCTCCAGGTCAAAATCGTGATCGTAATAAGAAAATGTTCCCTGCACGGAAAGCGCTAGCATGGTCGCAAGGCTGGCAGCTATCACCCATGGTCTCCCCAACCGCGCGATGCCAGCCGCCGCCAGAATCACCATCGCCGGCAGGCAAAAGATGAAGTATCGTCCCAGGAAAAGTGGACGTGCCAGCGAAAGCAGCACTACCAATGCCACCGGAAAGATAAGCCAGGTCAACAGGAAACGCAGACGCCAGACGTCCCACCCAATATCGGGGCGAAACATCCGCCTCACTTTTCCTAGCGGCATGATCGCCGCCATGCAAGCGGCCACGTAGAGCAGCGCCAAAACGATTCCATCGTTTCCACATAAATGTTCTGCAAATTCCACCACTTCGTGAAGCCGGGGCCGTTGGATCCAGCGAATCGGACCAGCGCCGGTCTTGGCCGCGAAAATTACCAGTGGCAGCGACGCAACGCCGATCCAGATCCAGGCACGGCTCAGAGGGCGAAAACGCACCAGTTCTTGGGTTCGATCCCACCTGCGAACTGACAACCACTGTGCGGCAACCAACAGCATTGCATAGAGATGGGCGTAGCACCCGAGAACACTGGCAAGAATGTATCCCCCGCGGTTCTCGCGCGACGGGCTCTGCAGGAGCGCGACGAAAAATCCACTCGAAAGCGTGGCCAGCAGCACAAACAGCGAGTAGCTGCGTGCCTCTTGCGCGTAACGAATGTGATACGCGTTGCAGCCGATCAATGCCGCCGCGAGCAAAGCCACGCGCCGATCAAACAACTTTCCGGCCAGCCAGTAAATGGCAGGCAAGCTTGCGAGAGAAATAATCACCGACAAGCTGCGAATGAAAAACGGACTGGATCCGAAGTGCAGCCATCCCCGCAGCAACAGGTAGTACAACGACATGTTCGCTTCGCGCCGCCACAGCAGCAGCCCGAAGTCGCGCCAGCTAAGCCGGGCCACCTCCACGCTAAAGCACTCATCAAACCAGAAGGGCTTGCGGACGAGAAAGGCAAAGCGTAACACCGCTGCAGCCGCCAATGAAGCCAGCGCGAACACTGAAGCGCGCGTCCATAGCGGCTGCCCGGAGTTAGCAGGCACTGCCTTGCTCGCGTCATTGTTCGCCCTATCTATGGCCGTATTCGGAGGCAGCATCCGGGATGTTGGAGCGAGAGTGCGGAATCCAAATGATATTATGCTAAGAATAGCCCACAATTAAGCGGGTTTTCTGCATGGCGGCTTTTCGTACCATGAGTGTTGCGTCATTGGAAGCGTCACCACATCACAGCTCGGAGACTACCGGCTCACTGGAACGCGAACGCTGGAGGGGATGCGTGTCGGTAATTGTGCCCGTCTTCGACGAGGCCGCGCACGTGGACGAGTTGCTGCAGGCCATCCAAGCTTCGCCGGTGAAGAAAGAGATCATCATCGTGGATGATGGTTCCACCGACGGGACGCGAGAGAAACTCAAGGCCATGCCACTGCCCGAAGACGTAACTGTAGTTTTCCACGCGAAAAACTGTGGCAAAGGCGCTGCTATCCGCACCGCGCTCGAATACGTTCGAGGGGAATATGTTCTCATTCAGGATTCAGATCTTGAGTATGACCCGCAGGACTATCCTGCACTGCTGCAACCTTTGGAAACGGGCGCTGCGAACGTGGTCTATGGCGTGCGCCCCGATCGTCCCGAACGCGGCTTGCGGTTTTTTCTGGGCGCCAAACTTCTCACTCACCTCGCCAATCTGCTCTACGGTGCGGGTATTCACGATGAAGCGACCTGCTACAAGGTTTTTCGGCGATCGTTGATCACGCAGGTCCATCTCGAGTGCCATCGCTTTGAGTTTTGTCCCGAGGTGACTGCCAAGTTATCTCGCATGGGCGAAAGAATCGCCGAGGTGCCCGTCCGCTATGCTCCGCGCTCGGCCGGAGAAGGAAAGAAGATTCGTCATTCGGATGGCTGGCTAGCCATCTGGACCTTACTGCGCCACCGCTTCAGCCGCAGGTCGCGATGGGAAGATCCAATCACTCCGGAAGTCAAACGACGATCGCCGTTTCCCGTGAGTGCGGTTCGCTTGCCCCCGGGATAAGCGCCCGTTATCCGCTATCAGTCCCCTGATACACTTCCGCTCGATGGAAAAGTCCTCTTCCACTCCGATTCCCAACTCTGTGTTCTGGCTGGTGTTGTGGTCCTTCGTTCTGCAGATAGCAATGATCGGCGTCTTTCGCGAATATCGCACGCGCCCGCAAGAGGATCATTTTGCCTTCGGCTGGGAGATGGGCCGCGTCGCTCGTTCCATCGCTCTGGGGCAGGGTTTCAGCAATCCTTACGGCGACAATACCGGTCCAACGGCGTGGGAGCCTCCGCTTTATCCCTACCTGATGGCCGGAGTCTTCAAGCTTTTCGGCATTTATACGTATGCTTCGGCGTGGGTCCTGCTCACCATCAACAGCCTCTTCGCGGCGCTCACGACGATTCCGATATTCCTGATCGCACGCCGAACATTTCGCGAGCGCGTTGCAATCTGGTCGGCGTGGGCGTGGGCGCTCAACCCTTACATTTGGTACTGGTCGATTCACTGGATCTGGGACACGACCCTTACGCCGCTGATACTTAGCTTGATCTTTCTGGCGTCGCTGGAACTGCAAGACCAGCGCGGCTTTCAAGGTTGGGTGATATTCGCCTGCCTGTGGGGGGTGGGCGCACTGGCCAACCCGTCAATGCTCGCATTCCTGCCGTTCTGTGGACTCTGGATTTGGCGCCAGCGATTCAAAAACGGTCTGCCTTCATTCGCTGGCGTCGCGCTGTCATCTGTGATTTTCTTTCTTGTATTGTCGCCGTGGCTACTCCGGAACTACGAAGTGTTTGGGCGATTTGTTTTCCTGCGCGACGATTTCGGATTACAGTTTCGCCTGGGCAATTCGAAAGGTGCTGAAGGCATGCTGATGGCCTACCTTCAGCCCAACCTCAACAAGCTTGAGTTTGAAAGGTTCCAACGCATGGGCGAACTCGCCTACGCGGAAGACTGTAAGAGGATCGCGTTCGAATGGGTCCGGGAAAATCCAAAACGCTTCGCCGTGATCAGCCTGAGAAGATTTTTCTATTACTGGAACGGCGTACCTAAACCCACCGACAGCCGTGCCCCATGGGACTTCCGCAATTCGTTGTTTCTGGCGTGGTCGGTGCTGGGGGTCTGGGGCGCGGTTCGAGCCGTCCGCCAGAAAGTCCGCGAAGCATGGCTTTTTGCGGGACTCTTGTTGACCTACCCGACAACTTATTATTTCGTGTTCCCCCACGCGCGCTACCGTCACCCCATCGAGCCTGCATTGGTGATTTTGGGGGTATTCCTGCTGCTGCAATCGAGAAAACAATCTCGTCCTGAATATGACCCGGGTCACGGGGATATGTCATCGGATTGAGTAGAAAGAAGGCCCGTTGCGGACTTGAAATCTCCGGTAAAATCGTGAGTCCGCAGAACCGTTTGTCTGGAACCGCCTGATGTTCAAGAAAATTCTCATCGCCAACCGGGGCGAAATTGCGGTCCGCGTACTTCGCGCCTGCCACGAGATGGGGATTGCCGCGGTCGTGGTTTATTCGGAAGTGGACCGCGCCGCGCTGCATGTGCGCAAAGCCGACGAGGCGTATCCGATCGGCCCGGCTGCGGCCTCTGAATCGTATCTCAACATTCCGAAAATTCTCGATGTCGCACGGCAATCCGGTGCCGATGCTGTCCATCCTGGCTACGGATTTCTATCGGAGAATGCGAAGTTCGCGCAGGCATGCGCCGATGTAGGCGTGAAGTTCATCGGCCCTACTGCGGCAGCTATGAATGCCATGGGCTCGAAAACGCGGGCGCGGCAAGCCATGGAGAAGGCTGGAGTGCCGTTCGTGCCCGGTACATCGCGCGGATTGGAGTCGTTCGAGGAAGCGCACCAGGTGGCCGAAAGAATCGGTTATCCTTTGATGTTGAAGGCTGCGGCGGGTGGCGGCGGGAAAGGCATGCGCCTGGTGCACACACCTGAGGAACTGAAGTCGTCACTGGAGGCGGCCCGCAGCGAAGCGGAGCGCTCCTTCGGCGACAGCGAAGTTTACATCGAGAAGGCGATCATCAACCCGCGGCACATCGAGATGCAGGTGCTGGCCGACGAGCACGGTAATACGGTCTATCTCGGCGAGCGCGAATGCTCGCTGCAGCGCCGCCATCAGAAAGTGATGGAAGAAGCGCCTTCGCCGATTGTCGATCCTGACATGCGCCGCCGCATGGGCGAAGTTGCCGTGCGCGTGGCCCGGGCAGCGGCATACACCAATGCCGGCACCGTCGAGTTCCTCGTCGATCAACAGAAAAACTTCTACTTCCTGGAGATGAACACGCGGTTGCAGGTAGAGCATCCGGTAACCGAACTGATCACGGGCCTGGACCTGGTTCATCTCCAGATTCGAATTGCAGCTGGGGAAAAGCTGCCCTTCACGCAGAGTGAGGTCCACATTCGCGGGCATGCTATCGAATGCCGCATTTATGCTGAGGATCCCGACAACAATTATTTCCCCAGCCCCGGCAAGATCACTCTGCTGTTGGCCCCCTCCGGGCCGGGTATCCGACGCGACAGCGGGATGTACGAAGGCTGGAGCGTCCCGATTGACTACGATCCGCTGTTGGCCAAACTGATCGGATATGGCACCGATCGCGATCAGGCCATTTCGCGGCTTACGCGAGCGCTTAGCGAGTATTTTGTGGGCGGCATCAAGACCAACATTTCGCTGTTCCGACGTATCTTGCGCGATCCCGATTTTCGTGCGGCTAACCTTGATACCGGATTTCTCGACCGAATGTTGAAGCGCGCTGAGGATAAGACGGTGGATGCGAAAGCAGCGGAAGTGGCTGCGATTGCGGCAGGCATGTTTGCCGAAATCAGCGCATCGACGGCTGGCGTGAGCAACGCCGCCGCCGCCAGAGGAACAATAAACGAAGTTGCTTCGAACTGGAAAAGTGCCGCTCGCGGCGAGGCGCTTCGATAACGGCCTCCTGCGGTTGCGTAAGTGCTTATGCTCTACGACGTAACTATTGACGGCAAGAATTATCGGCTTGATCTTAACCGCGCCGAGGGTCGCTGGCTCTGCCGTCTTAACGGTCAGGAGTTGGAAGTCGACGCCGTTCTCACGCGAAAGGATGTCCTTTCCCTTCGCATCGGAAACCTGGCCTACGAAATTAAGTCGGAGCGGGTAGCGAGCGACTGGCACTTGTGGGTCGGCAGTACGCGCTTTGCAGCGGAAGTCCGTGATCCGCGCTCGCTGCGTGGCCGCACCCGTGCCGGAGACGACCGCGGTCCTAAGAAGATCGTCGCCCCGATGCCGGGTAAGCTTGTGCGCCTGCTAGTACGTGCCGGAGACACCGTAGAACAGGGCGTGGGCGTTGCGGTGGTTGAAGCGATGAAGATGCAGAACGAGATCAAGTCGCCGAAGAAAGGCTCTGTCCAAAAAATTCTTGTGCCGGAGGGTGCGGCCGTGAATGCCGGCGACGTGCTCGCCATCATCGAGTGAATCCACGCGCCCGAGAAATCTGACTTCCCGTATCAATCGCCTACTTCATAAGTCCGTTGCTATCCAGTATCTTCTTCGCGTAATAATTCTCGACCTTGGCGGAGTCGCGCAGTATCTCGTAATACGCGGCCTTGAGCAACTGTTCGCGCCGGTCGTGAAGCTGCGAGCGGATCGCCTGCTGCACGCGTGGATCGGATAGATCCCGCTGTCCCGCTGGTTCCTTCGAGACCAGCTTAACAATGCGAAATCCCACCGCTTGTTTGTTCTCGGGATTCACCACCGTGATGATCGGGCTGTACTGACCAGGCTTCAGCTTCATCACGGTGTCGCGAGTGCCGGGATCGGTATTGCGCAGCGAGGACTCGGGAACCGTTCCCAGATCACCGCCGTTACCGGAAGTTTCCGGATCCTCGGAATAATTCATGGCCAGCGTGGCAAAGTCATCGCCACTATCCAGACGGTTGGCAAGCATCTGGATTTTCTTGCGGGCATCGGCCTCGTTCTGTGCCTTATTGTTCTGGTTGTGGACCTGGGGATTGGGCGTAGGAGTGACGAAGATTTGAGCCAGATGGTATTGCGGTTCGATCAGATTGAATTCTGACTTGTGCTGAGCAAAATAGTTGTTGATGTCCTGGTCGGTAACGTTGATCTTCGAAGCCACTTCCTTGTTCATTACCTTTTCCACGGTGATGGAGCGGCGGATGTCGCGCTTGAAGTCTTCCAGCGTGATCTTTTTTTCTTTCAGCCGCTGATCGAATTCCTCCTGCGTGTAAGGCGACTTGATCTCGTTCAGCTTGCGGTCGACCTCTTCTTCGGTAGCCAGCAGGCCGAGCTTTTCCGCGCGCCGCATGACCATCTCATCGTCAATCAACTGGCGGAGAATGTTGAGCCGCAGAATCGTGGCCTGTTCGCCGGCAGGCGCTTGCTGCGCGCTCGCCACTTGGTTGTCATAATATTTGTCTACGTCGGAGCGGAAAATTTTGCGGCCGTCCACGGTGGCCATTACATCCCCGCTTACTTGCGATTTGCAGCCCAGCAGCGTTGCCAGCAAAACGGCAGTGGCGAGCAGTGCCATGAGCCGGACCAATCCCGGATTATTTTTCAAAAGAGTTTCTCTCCTAAACTGTTGGTCAACATCGCCTGCGAGTCTTTACCGTGAGGCGGGCGCCGGCGACGCGGCCGCATGATCCGGTACAGGCAGGTTGGCATCTTTCAGCGCGCGATCCAGAGCCGCGCGCAGTTCGCTGGGAGGCACTGCTCCATCTATTTTTTCGCCATTGACGAATAACGTGGGCGTCGCCTCCACTCCAATTCCTTCCGCCTCTTTCATCGATGCCTTTACGGCGCTATCGTTCTGCGCCTTGATGCAAGACTGCAACTTGACCACATCGACATTGTGCTTTTGCCCCTGCAGCACGGTGAGCCGGTCGAGCGCATCAAACCTCGCCGCCGGTGTCTTCTCGTTACTGACCTCATGCTGGTTGGCATGGATGTAATCAGCGAAATCCCAGAAGGCATCGGCGTTTTGCGCAGCCAGACAATTCGCATCCACAGCGGCATGCGTTGCCCAGGGATGAATCTCCACCAGGGGATAATCCTTGTAGATGAAAGTAATGCGGTCGCCGTACTCCTTCAAAATTTCCGGAAACAGTTCCTGATGCAACCGCGAGCAGAACGGGCACTCAAAGTCATCGAAATTGACCACCACCACCTTGGATGATTTCGCCCCTCGCGTTGGCCGTCCCGTTACATCGATCTTGCTCATAGTTTCGGCGAAAGGATCTTTGTTCAGGTCAAACTTCACCATGCGGATCATCTGAGAATGATCTTTGGAAATCAGAAACTTGAGGTCCTGCTTCTTTTCCCCGCTGTCGATGGTCACCACCACCGAGTCGTAGTTGGGAAAGTCGGCGCTGGGTGAGGCGGTCCCCACCAACACCTTAAGGTCCGAAGGAACCTTGTAGTAGGAACGAACCTGACGCTCGATCTTTTGGGCTAATTCGGGAGAAACGGATTGAGCCGCGCAGCCCAGACAAACGACCAGCAGCAAAAGAAAAGAGCGTCGGAATAGAGTCACTAAGAACCGCCTGAACATTTACGAGTTTAGAGTTGATTATCTCACAGCGTTGGCAAGGGCGGAGAAGTAAGGCGGCTGGAAAGCAGCGTCTACGCGGGCATCGAAGTCGGGATTTTTAGCCGGTTCGGCGTAGCAATTCTTCCGCGGGCAGCAAATCGTTCATCGATCCGGACCGGAAACCTTCCAGATCGAGCGTGACGAACTTGAAGCCCAACGATTTGAAAATGCTGGTGAACTGCGAGGCCATTGCGGGATCGAGCGCAAGCCCCAATTCCTCCCGCGAAACTTCGATGCGAACCATGTCCCCGTGATGACGCACCCGGAACTGCCGGAACCCTAGGGCTCGAACCGCGTCTTCGCCCCGTTCCACGATTGCGAGGGCCTCGCGTGTAACCGGCCGTCCATACTCGATGCGTGACGAAAGACAAGCCGAAGCAGGCTTGTCCCACACCCGCAGTCCAGCGTCGCGGGCGAGAGCCCGAATGTCGTCTTTGTTCAGCCCAGCGTCAAGCAGAGGCGCCACCACGCGGTGATTCACCGCCGCCTTCTGCCCGGGACGGAAATCTCCCTGGTCGTTCAAGTTTACCCCGTAAGCAATGGCGTCGAACCCTCGCACCTCGCGCAGTTCTTCCATCAGCGTGAAGAGTTCTTCCTTGCAAAAGAAGCAGCGCTGCGAATCGTTGCGAACGTATTCCGGGCGGTCGAGCTCCGAGGTTGTAACCCGCTCCAGAGGGATACCTTGTTCCCTGGCAAAAGCGATTGCATCCGAAAGTTGGGTGCGGGCGAGGCTGGGAGAGTCTGCGATGACGGCCAGCATTCCACTTCCCAGAGCCTGATGCGAAGCCCAAGCGAGGTAAGCGGAATCCACGCCGCCGGAATATGCCACGAGGAGCCGCCCAAGCTTCCTCAGGCTGGCTTGTAGCAGCGCCCTCTTGGACGCAAGTTCATTGCTTCCGGCGAACATAGGCATCATGTTAGCAGGGTTGGATGCTTCCTTCACGAACAGCGGTGCCACGAAAATTGCTAGTAGAGCCGCCCCTGCTGCCGCAAACTGCCGAAGCCACCGATGTTTGCCAAGGTGAAGTTGAAAAGGAAAAGATTTTCGTTGCGAACGTTCGCAACGGTGTAACTCCGATACTCAACCGTCATGCCGCAGCAATCCCAATTGTAGCTAGCCTGCGCGCTGACGAACTGCAGTTGATTGACATTGGCATCAAAACCGAAACTGCTGGCAGCGCTAAAGCCGCGTTTGTTGGTGGCACCGTATCCCAAAGCTGCCCGAAACTGGTTGAACCGTGCCGGCTCGGCCGTGCCCGAGGACGAGGTTGCGGTTTGCCCGGGTATCTCCAAAATCGCGTCCCCTCCCCCGAGCGTCACCTGACCGATGTGATAGTTGAATAGCAGAGTGCTCGCGTTGAAGCGATTGCCCTGGAAGTCGTAATCCATGTCCCATTCCGCGTCCGTACGCGCCGTGGTTTCCACATGCAACCGCGAAACCAGCGGTGAGAGATGGCGGGGCTCGGTGAGAAACGCGATTCCCGTGAGGTCGGCGGTAGTGGTGAACACGTTGCGCAGACCCGGAATCAAAGCTCCGCCGAATGTAGGGTCGAGGAAGTATTTCTGTCCCAGCTCCCAGGTCAAAACTTCGCGCACCGGTGGCCCGGGCTGACACGCGGGACCCGTCAGCGGATTCGTATGCTGCCAGGGAACAGTCGATTCCGGCGCCGCGTTTCCCACCGTGAGCGCCGTCATGATCTTGCTGCAATCCTCCGGCGGATTCGAAGTTCGCTTGGCATACAGACGGGTAACCAACCCATACTCTACTTCGTGGGTGTCAGTGAGGATGTCGCGGTCGTCGAATTTCAAAACGTTCGCGAAGTTGTTTACCCCGGTCACGAAACGGTAGACGGCGCGCGGCTCGATCACATGCTTCCACTTCCTTCCCAGAAATTCCTTATCGAAGACACGCTCCAGAGTCGGGGGCCGCAACTCCACTGCGGTCTCGACGGCGTGGCGGTCGATCGCATGGTCGACAGCCTCTCCGGGATTTTCCCCAACCGCTCCGACCAGCCGCTGCGTGTAATAGCTTTCATGCAGCGTCAAATCTGGACGCAGGGACCATCCTCGAAATAAAAGTGGCAGAGAAATTTTCGGGCTGACGTCGAATCGCCCCAGCAAATTTGCCGTACGGAAGGCCGGGATGCAGGACTGAGGCGAGCCCGCGGTCGAACATTGCTCCGGCTCGCTGCGGGACAGTCCGGCCGCCGAGGCGTCAAACGACCAGTACAGCGGCGCGTGCCATATTTCATGATCTACGCCGGAAAAATCGAAGCTCGGAGCGTGCAGAATTGTGATCACCTGGCCCGGCGCGGTGCTGAGAAAGTTCTGGTAGCGCTCCGTGAATCCGTTCATCGTGAAGCCGTCGATGGATTTCGACAAAAATGCCTGCGACTTCACTTCGGAATAAACTGCCTGGCTGAAAACTTCGTTGAAGGCCAGGCGAAAGAGAAATGAACTCAAGTAGTCGATGTTGGTCACGCCACGAAACCCGTCGAGGTTTCCGGCTGCATTCAAGCGAACGTTCTCGCCGCCTTCTTTGAGGGGAGGCGAGCCGATTCCCCGGTCAATTACTCCGAAATAATTCAAGTCAGCATACGAGGTTGCGCTCGGCCGGATCCGGAACTCGCCGCGCTGCGACCCTCCGCGCAGCGAGAAATACTCGGCGCCAACCGTGGCATCCATCATCCGGTTAATAGCCCAGTAGTAAGCATCGCCGACCATGTAGCCGTTGGTGGAAGAGTGTCCAACCGACGGCATCAGAAACCCGGACTGGCGCGATTCCTTTTCCACGGGGTGAGTTGCGTATGGAAAATAAAGCATCGGAATGCCGTGCAGGTCGAAGGCGCTGCGATAGATTTTGGCATTGCCGCCTACGTCCACATCCACCTTGCGCGCGTCGAATTGCCACTTGGGATGGGGCAATTCGCAGGTGGTAATCGTGCCGTCATATACGAGGTAATGATCGGGACTGGTTTTATCGACAACTTTGCCGGTGAAGGCGAAGGGAGCGGTTGAGGTCAGAATCACGCGGTTGGCGCGAAAGCGCAGGCCGGTGGTTCCCGTTACTTCGTAAAACTTGCCGGTCTCCGAAGTGAAGTTGTAAGTGCCGCGCGTCGCGCGAATGTGGTCATCGTTCGGACCGCCGTCGAGTGCAAAATGTCCGCTGGCCGTGGCTTCGTTGGTATCAGAGTTGAAGGTCGCTTCATCGGCCTTCAAAACATAGGTTTCGTAATAGATTTCAACTGCGCCATGCAATTTGTAGATATCGCCATCTCTTTCCTGCTGGATGGCGCAGATGGTGGGGTGATTGTTGGATTCTTCCGCGAAGGCATGAGCGCAAGGACTGGTCGAAGCAGTCGCCGATTTTTCCGGCCCAGCATCAACTTGGGTTGCGCCAACGGAATTCACAGGCGGCAACTGGCTGGTAACTAACGGCGGGATGAGAAGCAGGTGACAAAGCAGCGTCGCCGTGATAAGGAATCTGTTGCGGAGAGTCATCGGAAGAAGATCATTGGAACGCTGTCACCCGAAGCGCTCAAGACTATCGCTCCGAAGCTTTTGGTGGCAACAATCGTGGTGAACTTAGCACGGCTGCGCCTCGCGAGGCAAAGGCGTTCCTTGGATTGGATTCCGCAGTCCCCTTCGCGGTTATCCAGTTGTCTTCGGCTTTCGGCTTTCGGCGCTCTCATAAGATTTATTCATGCCTTGTTCGTTTTGTGGTGACATCTGCCGCTGCTCTTCCGAAGACGGATCCACTGCCGCGCCACGTTGGCACCCGGAGCCGGACGATTGGAACGTACAACATCCTGCCACGATGGCAGAACGGGAGGAGTCTTCCCAGCCCAATCCGCCCGCAGCCGCTGACGTTGCTTCTTCCAGCCCTGCCGTTGCCTCCGCGCACGAGGATTCCTCGGCGTGGCGTCAAGAAGTGGCTGTGCGACTGAATCGTTATCACTCTCGACGCAAGCCCCGTCCTCCTCGTTACCCCTCTCTCCGCCTGTGCTTCGAGGGAAATCCGAATTCAGCCAATGGGGCTTCCGCTGAATCCTCCACTTTTTCTCAAGTACTGCTCTCTAACCAGGCATTGGCGTTGGATGAGTTCAGTGCTGAAGTTTGCTCGTCTCTCTCCAATTCTTCGCCCCAGACTGGGCCATCCCTTGAGGACAGCCCCTTGCTACCTCCTTCCGAACAGATTGACCCTAAGGTAGCCAGCGCAGTCCTGGCCACGGCGATCACAATGCCGGTCGCGGTTCCGGTTGCCGCCTCAGTTACGGCAAAGATTATCGAGTTTCCCCGCTCCTGGACTCCGCCTCCGGCGCCTCACGACGAATTGGCCGAGCCTGTCATCACCCGTCCTCGCATCCTGGAGGCTCCGGAGATTGTTCCGCCCCCTCCAGCGCTTGGGGGCATCACGATTGAACCTGCTCAAGCTCCTGAGTTGGAGAAGCGGCCGGGCATCGATATCCCTCTGCAAAGCGGGCCCGTCGCGCGGCGACTGCTTTCTGCCCTCGTTGATACCGTCATCATCGCCGCGGCGGGCGCGCTCTTCGCCTTCATCTTCTGGAAATTAACTGCGATCCGGCCTCCGCGATTGCAGATGGTTGGGTTTCTTGTCGGACTCTCCGGCCTGCTCTGGGCGGTCTACCAATACTTGCTCGTGGTCCACGCCGGCACGACTCCGGGCCTCCGTCTGGCCGGACTTGAACTCACCCGCTTTGATGGGAGCCCTGCTGGCCGACGGCTTCGCCGCTGGCGCGTGTTGGCATCCTACCTCTCGGCGATCTCTCTGGGCATGGGATACGGATGGGTTTTCCTCGATGAAGACGCTCTGTGCTGGCATGATCGCATCACCCATACGTACTTGGCGGTGAATAGGCGGCAGAGTCTTCCCACTACAGATCGAACAGTTTAGAAACGTTCGCACTCCTTCGCATCGCTCTTGGTGCGCTCCAACCCGCTCGGCTGTGCTATCTTCAAGGTTTATCTGCATCTCTAGTTGGCTCTTCTCCCAGGCATGGCTACATCCGTTGAAGGCTCAAAACCGGCCATAAGGGTCTTCGTCGCCACCACGGTGATGTTGACCTTCATCTCCTTCTGGCGAGCCTCCGCCATCGTTCTCTCCGACCTTGCCTCTTCCGCGTATTACGCCGGCGGCGATGCCGAAAAAGTCATCGGCAAAAGCGCCCCGTGGTTCATCCTGGCGGTCATGCTCTTCAGCTATGCGGTTCGTGCGCTTTACATCGAATCGAGCAGCATGTTCGTGCGCGGCGGCGTTTATCGCGTCGTCAAAGAGGCCATGGGAGGAACCCTGGCCAAGTTCTCCGTCTCGGCCCTGCTTTTCGACTACGTCCTAACCGGCCCCATCAGCGCCGTGTCTGCAGGCCAATATCTTGCCGGCTTCATCAAGGATATGGGCGTGTATATGCACCGCCCGCTTCATTTTTCTGATGACCACTTCGCCGCCGTTCTGGCCGTGATTGTAGTGATTTACTTCTGGTGGAAGAACACGCAAGGCATGCACGAGTCCAGCCAGAAAGCACTGCAAATCATGATCATCACCACCGTAATGGTGGTGATCCTGCTGGTCTGGTGCACCTTCACGGTTTTGCGCTCTCCCGTTGTGCTGCCGCCCAACCCACTGCATCCGGGCGTGATTCCGCTCAACAAGGAATCGCTGGGCTGGCTGAACGGAACCTGGTTCAGTCACATCACCTGGATCATTCTCTTCGTGGGCTTCGGCCACTCGGTGCTGGCTATGAGCGGCGAAGAGACTCTGGCGCAGGTGAATCGCGAGATCGAACATCCCAAGCTGAAGAATCTGGAGAAGACAGGGCTTGTAATTTTCATTTACAGCCTGCTGTTTACATCGCTCGTCTCGTTCTTCGCGGTGATGATTATCCCGGACAAGGTGCGGCCCGACTACTTCGCCAACCTCATCGGCGGCATCGCCATGTATCTTGCCGGGCCGGAGAGTTTAAAGCTGCTCTTTCATGCCTTCGTGGTTTTGGTGGGCGTCCTCATTCTGGCGGGTGCGCAGAATACTTCCATCGTGGGCGCCAATGGTGTGCTGAATCGCGTGGCCGAAGACGGCGTTCTCACCAGCTGGTTTCAAAAACCGCATAACCGCTACGGCACCAGCTATCGCATCATCAACCTGATCGTCGGCCTGCAACTCCTGGTCATCTTCCTCAGCCTGGGAAATGTATACGTCCTGGCGGCGCTCTACGCTTTCGGCGTGATCTGGAGCTTCGCCATGAAGTCCATCGCCGTGCTCGTCCTGCGCTTCACCGAACCGGGAAATCGAGCCTGGAAGGTGCCCGGCAACTTTCACATCGGCAAGACCGAAATCCCCATTGGGCTCATCCTGATTTCCGCGGTACTCCTGATCACGGCCGTGGTGAACCTGTTTACAAAATACCAAGCCACCATCGCGGGAGTGATTTTTAGCGTGGTATTCTTCACTATCTTCACACTCTCGGAACGCCATGTAGCCAGGGAGCGCCACGGTAAACCCGAGCAACTCGATCAGTTCCGCGTCTATGGCAATCAGGAGTTGGGCAGCGGCGCCATGGGCGTGCGGCCAGGAAGCATCCTGGTTGCAGTCCGCGATCCCCGCAATCTCTACTACCTGCGTCAGGTGCTTGCCCACACCAACACCGCCAAGCAGGATGTCGTCGTCATGAGCGCCCGACTCTACCACCGCGAGCACAGCTTCAGCGGCAGCTCGGTGCTTGAGGCCAATCAGGTTTTCGATCACTACGAGCAGGAGCTTTTTACCGCCGCCGTGGCCGTTGCCGAGAAAGAAGGCAAGCCAATCTCTCTTCTGGTTGTGCCTGCCACAGACGTGTTCGAAGCGATCATGGTAACCGCCCAGCGATTGGATTCGGTTCGGGTCATCTGCGGACTTTCCAACAAGCTATCCGCTGACGAGCAAGCCAAGCTCACGGGGGATGCCTGGGAACGCATGCCCGAGCCGCGTCCGCGCCTGTGCCTTGAAGTCTGTGCTCCTGACGGCACTGTGCGCGAGTACACGATTGGCCCGCACAATCCGCGGCTGCGCCCGCAGGATGTGGAGCTCATGCACAAGCTCTGGCTCGATATCACCACCGATCCCAAGTATGCCGGAGCACACCACTACCACATCGTGGCTCTGGCGCTGGAGGAATTGCAGCGCGAGTTGAGTACGGAGCAGCGTGCGCAACTGCTACAGAAACTTCAAGAAGAGATGAATCGCTGCGACCCTGACTGAATGGCTCCCGTCTCATCCTGCTTGCAAACAAAAGTGGAAAGCCTGGCAAGAAAGAAGCCCCAGCCGGTTACAGCTGAGGCTTCTGGGGTGTAGCGAGCTAGTTCCCGGCCCCCGCTGATGCGTGATCGGACGCACTATCGCCGCAATGTCCGCCACAGCAAGACTTGGCCGTCTTTTCGCCTTTGGCGCGGCACTCTTTCTCACAGTCCTTGCCGCACTGCTTGCCGCTACAGCATGCAGCGGCCGTCTTGTCTGATGCGTTGCGCTTGCACGACTTAGCATCCTTGCCCGTGCAGCAGGCTGCCTTATCTTTTCCTGCACAGCATGCCGGTTCTTTCCCGTCGTTAGCAGCCATAGCGTGACGTGCGCAGCACGCAGGGGCTTTCGTCTCAGTAGCTGCTCCTTTATCGCAACAGGCGCACGCTTTCGCCTCGGCGGGAGCTGTACTCTTCTGGGAAGTGGAAGGTGTGTTTGGGGTTGCGGTCTGGGCCCATGAGACGACGGTAAGGGCCAAAATAAGAGCGATGAATTTAAGTTTCACTTTTCAATCTCCATTATTAGCAATCTTGTTCGGAATCTCGTTGCAGGTTCATCCCGGCATCAAGCAGTCGACGCTTACCTGCGCCGACGTGCTCAACTCCTGTGTGGGTACGCACTAAGGCGAGGTCGGGCCTCAGATGCGAAAAACCATGCTCGATGAGAAGTAAGGCTGGAGGAAGGTGCTGCTCGAAGGAACGTGCGCAAACCGAAACTGGAATTCTGTATCGCTTTTCTCGCCGAATGCCTGCTGCATGCTCGGCCCGCGCGTCCCGGATGCTGCCGGCAAACCGGGAGGAACGGCAGGTCGGTGGCTCACGCAACAGGGACGCTCACGGCACGGAACACTCTCCGGCAGAAAATCTATCGCCCTCGGCGATGTGAAAGCCGGGTGAACTCGAGGGCAGCAGGAGTGGTCCTGCATACTCTGAACTGGCTGAGACTTGCTGGTGGCTGCGCGAGCCGGTACGACTCCGCCAGAAAAGGAAAGCAATACAACCACCGCGAGCAACTTCCTCGTAATTGCAGAGCCTGTCACGACTCAGCAAGCTTGACAGGGAGGGACGGTGCGGTCAGTGACGAGGGTCACAGGCGGTAGTTGGCCGCCGCTACATCTTCATCACGCTCTCCAGCGACGCCCGCAGGTCGCGATAACGGAATGGATACCCGCTCGAAATCAGCTTGCTGGCTCCCACCTTCTGGCTTGCCAGCAGGAGTTCTTCGCCCATCTCTCCTAAAGCTAGCTTCACGGCAAACGCTGGCAAGGGAAAGATGGCCGGCCGCGTTAGCACGTTGGCCAGCGTTTTAACGAACTCCACATTCCTGACGGGCTTGGGCGCGACCAGGTTCACCGGTCCCTGAATCAGGTCGTTTTTCAAAATGTGATGGATCGCCCCTACCATGTCGCGCACGTCAATCCAGCTCATCCATTGCTGACCGTCGCCAAGACGTCCGCCCAGTCCGAGCTTGAACGGCGTCAGCATCGCCCCCAGCGCTCCACCTTTGCGACTGAGCACGATGCCAGTCCTGATATGAGCCGTGCGAATATCGGCCTGCACGGCCGGTGTAGTCGCTTCCTCCCAGTCCTGGCAAACCTCCGCGAGAAACCCGGTCCCGGGCGTGCTTTCTTCGCGTAAGAGTTCATCGCCGCGGTTGCCGTAATAGCCGATCGCCGATCCGCAGACAAAAACCCGTGGCTTGTCTTCCGCTTGCGCCAGAGCCGATGCCAGGTTGAACGTGCCCACCACCCGGCTGTCTCGAATCTTCGACTTCTTGCCCGCGGTCCATCGTCCAAAAATGCTTTCGCCCGCGAGGTGGATCACAGCGTCAAAACCGGAAACCGTCTCCGGTGTGAGGGGAACGGATGGATCCCACGCGATCTGGTCTTCGCCGGTTGCACTACCCCGCACCAACCGGACGACGGAACATCCGTTCGTGCGGAGCGATGGAAGAAGAGCGGCTCCAATCGGCCCGGAAACCCCGCTGACAAGGATTCTGGAAATCATGAGCAGATTGCCACTCTACCAGTTCATCGAGCGGACGACCAAGAGTGGATTGGCGGCGGAGCAATCCGTGGTGCTGCCCGGGCGATTGCACCATTGGAGTTGTCGATAAGCGCGTAACTGCGTCAAATCACCGGATTTACCCGTGTGCGAGCAATCACTGCAAAAGTGCGGCCATTCAGACTATCGTAATGTGCAGGTGGTTACCATGGTTGAGACATCGCTTGGGGCACAATATCTGAAGGCCGCCCTCGCACGCTGGCGAGCGGCGAATCCTTGGGGCAGTCATATCCGCTGGGAAGAAATCCCGCCGCGGTACAGACACGAAATCGAACAATCCGCTCGATGGGCGATCGCGAAAAGCAATCCTGTCAGTCCGCCCGAAGGTGTCATCCGGGAAATCGATGAACTAGCCGCCTGATGGCTCTCCGCCAGTCTGCTCTGCTTAGTCGGCGTCAAGTCGGTCAGCCCCCTTTCCAGACTTGACCGTCTGTTCTCAATGAGCGCTAACGCCGATAACGCTCACTGACCTAAACGCGTCCTGATCCGGTCGGTGTGCATCCGCACCGACAAACGTGACCCGCCTCACAGATTCTGCTCTTCCCCGAGGGCTAGCCTTACGCTGGGAGGCTAGGGGCCTCTCTGGTCCGACTCAGTGTCGGAACGTTGTTCCGTCGCTTAATCGACCGCCTAGCGGCTCGTTCCGTCGCGCAAGCGCAGCGTCAAGCGAATGGTTCTTTTTCAACATCCTGATTTCCAGGTTCAACACTAATCCGTTCCTACCTTCTTGTTCCAGGAGAGATTCCATGTTGCATCTCGATACTGGCAATACAGGTTTCATGATTTTATGCACCAGCCTGGTCATGCTGATGACGCCCGGCCTTGCCTTCTTTTACGGCGGCCTGGTCGGACGCAAAAACGTCCTCGCCATCATGATTCAGAGCTTCGTCTCCATGGGCTGGACCACCGTTATCTGGTACCTCTACGGATATTCCCTGTGCTTCAGCGGCGACTGGCACGGAGTCATCGGCAACCTTCATAACGTTTGTTTACGCGGCATCGGCCTGAACACTCCATCGCCCAATCAGACCATCCCGGCATTTGTTTTCATCGCCTATCAGATGATGTTCGCCATCATCACCCCGGCACTCATCTCGGGGGCCTTCACCAACCGGGTAACATTCAAGGCCTACATGTTGTTCCTCACCGGCTGGCTGACCTTCGTCTACTTCCCGTTCGTCCACATGGTGTGGGGCGGAGGCTTTCTGCAACAGTGGGGCGTGAAGGACTTCGCCGGCGGCATCGTGGTTCACAACATTGCAGGCGTTGCTGCTTTGGCGTCCGTGCTGTACGTAGGCCGGCGCCGCACCGCAGATCGCGGCCCGCACAGCATTCCGCTCGTCGCCTTAGGAACCGGGCTCCTCTGGTTTGGCTGGTACGGCTTTAACGCCGGCAGCGAAATGCGCGTGGATTCCGTCACTGCCACCGCATTTCTGAACACCGATGTCGCCGCGTCATTCGCGGCCGTGGCCTGGCTGCTCGTAGCCTGGTTCAACGAGAAGAAGCCAAAGTTCCTCGGCTTGCTTACCGGTGCGGTAGCTGGCTTGGCCACGGTAACCCCCGCGGCCGGATACGTTTCTCCCACCACGGCAGTCATCATTGGATTAGTCGCCGGCGTGGTCTGCTACTACGCGGTCGAGATGAAGAACAAACTGCAATGGGATGACGCACTCGACGTCTGGGGAGTCCACGGTGTTGGAGGCTTCCTCGGCATCGTCATGCTGGGAATCTTCGCCAGCAAGGCCTACAACCCCGAAGGCGCGAATGGCTTGCTCTACGGAGATCCCATCTTCCTGTTGAAGCAGGTTGTTGCTGTGACGTTCTCGTCGGTCTGGGCTTTCGTCTTCACCTACGCCATGCTCCGGATCATCGATGCATTCACCACCGTCAAAGTCAGCGAGATGAGCGAAGAAATTGGCTTGGATGAATCCATCCACGGCGAGCACGCCTACGAGGAGATCTTCGTTAGCGACGGCCTGGCACATGCAGTAAATCAGGCCCATGCGGAGGCGCTGGCGAGCAAGAAGTAGCGAGACGAGATGTTCAGTGACCAATTCCCCGTAAGGGCTTGGGCGGCAGAGGTGTTGTTGTCCTCGGGCGAGAACGCATTGCCGATTTGAATCCAAGCGGCACGACGGCTACGCTATATCAGGAAGCTTGTTTGCTGGGGTTTTCATGCGCAGCCCTGCCCGTCGATATTTCTGCCGTTTTCTAATATTGGCCGCGTCTCTTATGGCCGCGACAGCTGCGCCCCGTGCTGCGGCTCAAGAGAATCCGGCAGGCGATCCGGACGAATATCGCTTCTGCTCAAACTTAGGACAATACATTTTCGTCGGCGGCACCGCTGGTTTCGACGCGCTCGGCCGTGGCGATCAGTTCGCAGAGCTTCTCAAAACCGGCCATGTGGGGCTCTACGAGCATGCGAATGCGATAAGCGCAGCGGAGAAGCCACCAACCATCCTCGAAGCCATAGAGCGTGCGTTTCACGGGACCGGACCGGGCGAAGCTGAGCTGGGCCAGGTGGGCTGGAACTATTTCACCCTTCCCCCAAGCTACGGGTACTACCAGGCGCAGTACATACAGAATGGCCTCAGACCCTCCGAAGCCAATGTGAACACACCGTCAGATTCAGCTGCTCCGGGACAGTTAGAACAGGACCTGAAGCAGTGGCGCGAGTATGTAGATGCGGCGAGAACCGTGGGCATCGAATCCGTAGCTCCGATAGTGGCTCCCAACGATCCCAGCGAACCAAAACTAGGGGAGAATGTGTTTGAGACGAACCCGTTCTATGAACTGGAGCGCGACGAGGCGCTTTATGGCAAAGCAATCGCGTTCGACGTTCCGCCGCACTTCTTTCTAACCGGCGGAAGCGGGCCGGGTTATGAGAGGTTTATTGTGCAGGCGATCCAATGGGGAAATGCCCATGGCCTGCGAACTACAATGCTGCTTTCTCCTTACCCATGGCTGACGAATTCAGACGGCCAGCCCCAGACGTTCCTTCAATTCGCTGACAATACTTTCAGTCGCGACACCTGGGATTTTGTGCGCCATCTGACAGAAGAACATGCGGTTCCCTCCGAATGGGCGGTAGACAATTACGAAGACACACATCTAGAGGATGCGCCTGCTATGGTGCCCGAAACGGTCCGCAATACTACCACCGAGGTTGGCCTTTGGTTGGCCAGAAATGCGCCGGTCTATGTGCATGAGGCGAATGCTAACGGCAGGGTCTGCCTCTCGCTGTCTACGGGCGCGGGAAATTCAGAGTGATCTGGCCTAGAGGGATCTGTTCCGCTTAGCGTACCCCTCCAGCAAGCGCCGATACTTTCCCGAAACGTATAATCAAGCCAGCGTTCCGTTTGCCTCCCTTCTGAGTGGGCTCTCTGCGCGGGCTATAATCCTACATGGCGAGCTTGCGCCAACAGATCGCGACCACCGCTCTTACGCTCACCAAATTCCGCGAGCTCATGAAGCGGATCCAGGAAAACCGTCCCCAGGACGATCTGTCCATTGTCAAAAAAGCCTACGACTATTCCCTGAAACACCACGAAGGCCAGCTGCGCGCCTCGGGGGAACCTTATTTGGTGCATCCTCTGGAAGTCGCCTTGGTGCTGGCCGAAATGAAGATGGACCCGGTCGCCATCGCCGCCGGCCTGCTCCACGATTCGGTCGAGGACACCTCCGTCACCATCGTCGACATTAGCAAAGAGTTCGGCGAGCAGGTTGCCCACATCGTCGAGGGTGTCACCAAGATCAGTAAAATTGACTTTGCCACACGCGAGGAGGCGCAAGCCGAAAACCTGCGCAAGATGATGCTGGCCATGGTCGACGACATCCGCGTGGTGCTCATCAAACTCGCCGACCGTCTGCACAACATGCGCACGCTCGAGCATCTGCCGCCTGATCGCCAGCGCAAAATTGCCGAGGAGACGCTTGAGATCTACGCGCCCATCGCCCACCGCCTGGGCATGGGAAAGATTCGCGGCGAACTCGAAGATCTCGGCTTTCGCTTCCTCGATCCCGCCGGTTACGAAGAAGTGGCCAAATCCGTCAACGCCCGCCGCAAGGAAGGCGAAGCCTTTCTCGCCAAGATGCAGCAAATCCTCAACGATAAGCTGAAAGAGGCCGGCATCCAGGCCAAAGTCGACAGCCGCATCAAGCGCCTGTTCAGCATTCATAAAAAGCTCCAGCGGCAGCGCATCTCCGTCGATCAGGTCTACGACCTCTTCGCCATGCGCGTGATCACGCGCTCCCTGCAAGATTGTTACGCCGTGCTCGGAATCATTCACAATATCTGGCGGCCGGTGCCGGGGCGTATCAAGGATTTCATCGCCATGCCGCGGCCGAATTTTTATCAGTCGCTGCACACCTCAGTGATCACGGATGATGGCACTCCCTTCGAAATCCAGATTCGCACTGAGGAAATGCATAAGATGGCGGAGGAGGGAATTGCCGCTCACTGGAAATACAAGGACGGCCCCGTCTCCGCGCAGGACGAGCAGCGCCTCGCCTGGTTGCGCCAAGTGGTTGAGTGGCAGCGCGACGTCAGCGACCCCAATGAATTCTTATCGGCCCTCAAGGTCGATCTCTATCCCGAAGAGGTTTACACCTTCACTCCGAAAGGCAAAGTTGTGGTCCTTCCACGGGACGCCACGCCCGTCGACTTCGCCTACACCATCCACACCGAAGTGGGTCACACCTGCGTCGGCGCCAAGGTCAACGGCCGCATGGTGCCCCTCCGCCACAAACTGCATTCCGGCGATATTGTTGAGATCATCACTCAGGCCGGCCACAAGCCCAGCCGCGACTGGCTCGGTCTGGTCAAGTCGTCACGCTCGCGCAACAAGATCAAGCACTGGCTCAACGTCCACCAGCGCGAACGCTCCATTGAAATCGGGCGGAAGGTGATCGAGAAAGAAGCCCGCAAATACCGCATCGCGCTGAAAGAAATTAAAGACGAAGAGCTGCAGAAGGTTGCCTCGGGGTATGGGCTCGGTAAGGTTGATGACCTCATGTCCGGCATCGGTTACGGCAAATATTCCGCGCGGCAAGTGCTGGCACGCTTGTTGCCTTCCGGAGCCACGCCTTCGATGGCCGGCGACATCGAAGCCGAGGGGTTAAGCAATAAACCCGGCGCTATTGCGAGCGTGGTTCGCCGCGTCTTTGGCGATCATAACGCCATCATGGTCAAAGGCCAGGGCGATATGCTGGTTTACCGCGCCCGCTGTTGTAATCCCATCCGAGGCGAAAGCATCGTTGGCTATATCACCCGCGGCAAGGGAGTTGCGGTTCACGCGGTCAGCTGTCCCAACGTTACCAACCTGATGTACGAGCCCGAACGCCGCATCGACGTGGAATGGGCCCGCGACGAGACCACCCCAACAGCCTACCCCGTCAAGCTCACCGTCTATTGCGACGACCGCTTCGGCATGCTGAAAAACATCACCAGCGTCATCGGCGACGCCCAAAGCAACATCCGCAACATCGGCGCCCACACCGCCAACAGCCAGGCCAGCGTGGAAATCGTTCTCGACATCTCTGACCTGAAACACCTTGAGCAGATCATGTCCGGGCTGCGGAAGATTCCGGGTGTGCACGAGGTGCAGCGGCTGCAGAAGATTTAATGGCCGGTAAGTCCCATGATTTGAACGCGTTCATTTTTATCTTGACAGGCCTTTCCTGCCGCTATATCTTGTATTTGAACATGTTCAAATAGAGATTTTGGGAGGAGCTATGTATATCGTCGGATGCTACGTAATCTACCTGATGATCAGTCTGGCCGTAACGGTGTGGGTGGCGCGGACGCTGCATAAGAACGGTAGGGTATTCCTGGTGGATGCATTCCACGGCAATGCCGAGCTCGCCGACTCGGTGAACCATTTGCTGGTAGTGGGCTTCTACCTGATTAACATCGGCTACGTCACGCTTGCTCTGAGGACGGATGGAAATCTGGTCACACTCCGGTCGGCGATCGAACTCGTGAGTGACAAGATTGGGATCGTGCTGCTCGTCCTCGGCGGGATGCACTTCTTCAACCTTTACGTCTTTTCCCGCATGCGCAAACGCTCACGGGCGAACTCCGGCCTGGATGTCTCTTTCGCAAATACGGCGACCCGGACATAGCCATGAGTCGAGCCACGAAAGTGACCAGGAAATCCGAGGAGACGCGGGCTCGCATTCTCGAAGCTGCGCTCGCGTTGTTCCGCAAACGTGGCTTCGAGAACACTACCATGCGAGACATCGCGCAGGAATCGAATGTTGCCTTGGGCGCCGCTTATTACTACTTCGACTCGAAGGACGCATTAGTGATGGGCTTCTATGAGCGCGCACAGCACGATCTCGCTCCTCTGCTCGAGAATGCTCTTTCGAAAACGCAAGGACAAGGACTGGAAGAACGTCTACAAGCCGCGATTGACGTCAAGTTCCAGTACTTTGCGCCAAACCGGAAACTGCTGGGAGCACTCTCTGCGCACATCGATCCCCAACATCCCTTATCCCCCTTCAGCGAGGCAACCCGAGCTATTCGCGAACGGGATATTGCATTCCTGTCGGCCGCAATTGATGGATCGAAGGTTCGGATTCCTGGTGACCTGAAGACTCACCTCCCGCGGCTGCTGTGGCTCTATCAAATGGGGCTGATGCTGTTCTGGGTGTACGACCGTTCGCCGGAACTAGGAAGAACCCGGCTGTTGTTTCAGAAGAGTCTTTCGATTGTGGTGAACCTCATACGGTTTTCGAGTCTGCCGCTCATGCGGCCAGTTCGGAGGCTGGCCACAGATCTGTTTGAGATCGTTTACGGCGAGGAGGAGCCCTCGCTCCCCGAGGCGATCCCATGAAAATCGTACTCGCTGGCGGAAGCGGACAGATCGGCACTTTGCTCGCCCGTCATTTTCGTGAGCAGGAGCATCGGGTTGTGGTGATCGCCCGCTCCCCTCAAAGCGCACCTTGGCGGGTTGTTCAGTGGGATGGATCCACCTTGGGGGATTGGGCCGGCGAACTCGAGTGTGCCGATGTTCTCATCAACCTTGCGGGCCATAACGTCAATTGTCGATATACGCCTGCCAACCGACGAACAATCAAGGAGTCGCGGGTGCAGAGCACAGCGCTACTCGGTCAAGCCGTTGCCCGGCTGGTTCACCCTCCTCGCCTATGGATGAACGCCAGCACCGCGACGATTTATCGCCACTCTCTGGACCGCCCCATGGATGAGGATACTGGCGAGATTGGCGGCAATGAAAGGAACTGTCCAGCCAGTTGGCGCTTCAGCATTGATGTCGCTACCAGTTGGGAAGAGGCTTTTTTCTCGGCAGTCACGCCCGGCACGCGCAAGGTCGCGCTTCGGAGTGCGATGACGATGAGTCCCGACTCAGGCGGCATTTTCGCCACGTTGTCGAGACTTGTCCGCTTCGGGCTGGGAGGAGCTGCAGGTTCAGGCGAACAATTTGTTTCTTGGATTCACGATACAGACTTTATCCGCGGCATCGAGTTCTTGACGACCCATGAGGAGTTCGATGGTCCAGTTAACCTCAGCGCGCCCAGCCCGCTGCCCAATCGCGAATTCATGCATGCTCTGAGGCGGGCGTGGGGAACCAACATCGGCCTGCCCGCAACCAGTTCTATGCTCGAACTGGGTGCGCTGCTTCTGCGCACGGAAACCGAGCTTATTCTGAAGAGCCGCCGCGTAGTTCCCGGAAGGCTGCTACGGGCTGGTTTTGAGTTTCAGTTTCCCGATTGGCCTGAGGCAGCAGGCGATCTGGTGAAGCGATGGCGAGGACGTGGTGCTCCGTAACGTGGGCAAAGCCTTGACCGCTACACAACAATTCATAACGTTTGACTTCCCCTGCGCGCATCTGCGTTAATCACGTGGGAGATTCCCATGCGCGAAATCATTTCCACCAAAGACGCTCCTCAGGCCATCGGCCCCTATTCGCAAGCCATCAAGGCCAACGGATTCGTATTCGTCTCCGGGCAGGTGGCCATCGATCCCGCGACGCAGCAAGTCGTTACTGGGGACGTGTCCGCGCAGACGGATCGTGTGTTGCGCAATTTATCTGAAATTCTGGAAGCGGCCGGCAGCGGACTCGGCAAAGTGGTCCGCTCCACGGTTTTCCTGAAGAACATGAGCGACTTCGCCGCCATGAACCAGGTCTATGCGAAATATTTCAGCACCGCGCCCCCGGCTCGCTCCACCGTGGAAGTGGCTCGCCTACCGAAGGACGTGCTGGTGGAAATTGATGTGATCGCGATACAGTAGCAAGCATCTCACGAGAATGAAAAGGGGAATCGTTAGGCATGCGACAAACCCCTGTGTACCTCCGTGCCCTCTGTGTTTAAGATGAATGGCGATGCAAAGGAGCTCAGAATGACCAAGTACGTTGCGGCTGTTGCCATTATTCTCGCTTTGATTGTCGTTTCCGTTGTCGCCCAAACTGCCAGGAAGTCCACCACTCCCAACACAAACGCACCTAGCAAAGTGACCGGCGAGGGGGTGAAAACAGATTCCGGACTGCAATATTGGGACATCCGGGTTGGCACCGGCGAAGTCGCCAAGGAAGGCAGCCACGTCCGCGTGCACTACACTGGCTGGCTAACCAACGGCAAGAAATTTGACAGCTCCGTCGATGCTGGCAAGCCCTTCGATTTCACCATCGGCAACGGCGAGGTGATCAAGGGATGGGAAGAAGGAGTCTCTGGAATGAGAGTCGGAGGCAAGCGCCAGTTGCGCATCCCGCCCGCTCTAGGTTACGGCGCTGAAGGTACTCCAGGTGGCCCGATTCCGCCCAACGCGACTCTCATTTTCGATGTGCAGTTGCTGGGTGTGCAGTAGAGTATCTGCCGCCGAGCAAGCGGAGCGCGCCAAGCGAGATACTAATTCTAGATCAGGGAGTGAAATTGCCTTCTCGCGGGATTGGCGATCTCGGCGGCTGTTATTCTTACGCCTTGACCACTTTGCCGCTGCGAATGCAGGCAGTGCATACCCGCATGCGCTTGGTGGTAGCGCCTACACGTGCGTGCACCGGACGCAGATTTACATTCCAGCGCCGCTTGGTCACATTGTGAGCGTGGCTGATGCGATTTCCCGATTGCGGCTTCTTGCCGCAGATGTCACACTGTTGAGCCATGACTGCCGTACATCCTTTCAGAACCTTTGAATGGAAACGCTCATTATACGGGATTTAGGCCTTCTTCAGCAATTTTCGTTCTGAGCCTTCCCAAGGTATACTAGGGAGAATTCTTTCCCCCGCGATCGAAGGAGGGAATCTATGGCGAATCGTGGAAACGCAACCCTGGTGGAGAGCGCCTTGGTGCTGGCCTTGATGGGTATTCTGGCCGGGGCCATCGGCGGCTTGGCGATTGGTATTGTTACCACCCCTAAAGCCAGCACATCAAGCACCACCAGCCACTAGAACGCACATTCCTGCGGGCCGCCCGGATGCTGGCGTGTGCGATACTGAAATCATGCAGTCCCCGCTTCAATCCCCCACTGCAGCCACCGATCCCAAGTCAGTCAAGGTGAATCTCACCTCCGGTACGGGTTTGGATATCGAGTGGAAAGACGGGCACGTCTCTCACTACGACTTTGTCTATCTCCGCGATGCCTGCCCCTGCGCCATGTGCAACGAAGAACGGGACAAATCCGGACGCAAGCCCGGCGAGCCCGCCAGACTTGCTCCCGGCATGCTGCCCATGTTCAAAGCTGCGGCTAAGCCCCTCTCCGCGGAAGGGATCGGTAAGTACGCCATCCGGTTTGCCTGGAATGACGACCATGACCTCGGCATTTACTCCTGGAAATTCCTGCGGGAAGTTTGCCCCTGCCCGGAGTGCAGGGTTGAGCGCGCTGTAGCCGGCTAAGCCTTCCATGCAAGAGGGCAATTTCAGCAGAACCGCATATCGCGTGGCCATGCGGCGGGCCGCTCACCAGTTACTGGACAACCCCAAAGTGCTTGACGATCCTCTGGCGCTCCGGATCATTGGTGCTGAAGGGGCCAATGAACTGCGATCCAATGCGAAAGAGCACCACGCCTTTGCCCGCGCCTTCCGCGCCTTTATGGCGGCGCGCAGCCGCTACGCTGAGGACGAACTTGCCTCCGCCGTCGCTGCTGGCGTCACTCAATACGTTATTCTCGGTGCCGGCCTCGACACCTTTGCCTACCGCAATCCTTATCCTGGACTGCGCGTCTTCGAGATCGACCACCCGGCTACGCAGGCTTGGAAGCGCGAACAATTGCATGCGGCCGAGATTCTAGTCCCATCCTTCCTGACCTTCGTCCCCATCGACTTCGAGAGCCAAACGCTCGTAGAGCTTCCTCACTTCGGCTTTGACAAAACCGCGCCGACGTTTTTCTCCTGGTTGGGGGTTACGCCATATCTCACGCGCGCGGCCTGCATGGCGACCCTCGCCTGGATCGCCCAAATCCCCGCCCGAAGTGGCGTTGTCTTTGACTTTGCGATCGATCCCGCGCTCCTGAATGATGGCCAGCGACAGGCCCTCGCGGCGCTCTCGGAACGCGTGGCCAGATACGGAGAGCCGTTTCGGCTATTTTTCGATCCCGAAAACTTGCAGCACGAACTCAGGGCCATGGGTTTCAGCCGCACCGAATTTCTCCAAGGCAAGCAACTGAACGCGCGCTACTTTAGCGGCCGGACCGATGGATTGCTGGTCCGTGGCGGGCTGGGACATTTGATGGCCGCATGGGTGTGAGTGAGTCCGAAAAGACGAAGGCCCCGATTCCTCGGGGCCCGTCAAATCTGGGTAATACAGCACCCTGCGACAATTTCAGTATAGGCCGCCCCACTCTTCAGTCAAGTTACTTTTGTAGGGAAGCTATCTCTGCTTCGCTCCCCACAGAACCTGCGCTCCGAAAATCGAAGCGTGGACCCGACGGGATTCGAACCCGCATCTGCCACCGTCGCAGGGTGCTGTGTTGCCGTTACACCACGGGCCCAGCCAGAAGTCTATGCGCCATTCAGAGCAACGAATCACACTTGGACGATATATCTGAATTTGTGACACTCCAAAATGGGAAGTGGAGGAGTCTCAAGTATTGGGCTGCGTGGTCTAAATGCCCTCCTGCGCATCCGCGAGAAACGATCTCCCATGCCGATCCTGTAAAATTGATTCATCAGCCTCGGAGCCACTCCCGCATTGTCTTTTCTCGATCAACTGAACCCGCAGCAGCGCGAAGCCGTCGAAACCACCCAAGGACCAGTACTGATCCTTGCCGGCGCGGGCAGCGGCAAGACGCGCGTCATCACCTACCGCATCGCCTACCTGATCGAGCGCAAAGGAGTGCTGCCCGAATCCATTTTGGCCATGACCTTCACCAACAAGGCCGCCGCAGAAATGGGCGAGCGCGTCGAGAAACTTGTCGGCGGACTCAGCATCGCCAAACCGGTCATCTCGACATTCCATTCCTTCTGTGTACGCGTTCTTCGCCGCGACATAAAAGCTCTGCAGATTCCTTCGGCCACACCCGGCCAGCCGCCAATCGGCCACACGAAAAAATTCGTCATCTACGACGAGAGTGATCAGCAATCCTTGGTCAAAGGTGTCATGAAGCGCCTCGGCGTCGATGACAAGCAGCTCACTCCTCGCACCGTGCTCTCGCGCATTTCCTGGGCCAAGAATCACATGCTCGATCCGCAGGAGCTCTATTTGCAATCCGCGGATCCCAAGACAGAAAAAATTGCCCATCTGTTCGAGGAGTACCGCAAAGAACTTCGCAAAGCCAATGCCCTTGACTTCGATGATCTATTGCTCGAAGCCACGCGCCTGCTGAAGACTGCCACGCAGGTGCGCGAGTATTACAACCGCCGCTTTCAATACTTGCTCATCGACGAATATCAGGACACCAACCGTCCGCAATATGAGCTCATGCGCATGCTGGCCGGTGAGCAGCACAACGTATGCGCCGTCGGCGATGAGGACCAGTCGATTTATTCCTGGCGCGGCGCCGATATCCGCAACATTCTCGAATTCGAAAAAGATTTTCCTGAAGCTAAGATCATCCGCCTGGAACAGAATTACCGTTCCACGCAGAACATTCTGCAGGCCGCATCCGCGGTCGTTGCCAATAACCTTCGCCGTAAGGGCAAGAATCTTTGGACCTCGCGCCAGGGCGGCACCAAGATCGGCTACTACGAAGCGCCCGACGGCGAAAATGAAGCGCTCTTCGCTGCCGATCACGTCGCAAAATATCTGCGCGAAGCAGTTCAGCACGGCGAGACACCTCGCGCCGCCGTGCTCTACCGCACCAACTCGCAATCGCGCCTGTTTGAAGAGGCCATGCGCCGATACGGCCTGAAATACAAAGTCGTCGGAGGATTTTCTTTCTACGAACGCGCCGAGATCAAAGACATGATCTCGTACCTGAAAGTTATTCAGAATCCCGATGACTCGATTTCACTCCTGCGCGTTATCAACACGCCGACCCGCGGCATCGGCAAAGGCACCATCGATACCCTCGAGCGTCTCGCTCTGGAAACCGGTCTGTCGCTCTGGGGCGCGCTCGGTGAAGCCATCCGCCGCCAACTTCTTCCCCAACGCGCACTCGCGGCTTTAAAAAGTTTTCAACAGCTGATCGTCGACGCGCAAGCGATGTTGGCAGGAACTTTTGTCGAGCACCTGGAAGACAGTGCAGAACAAAGTCCGGCGTCTCCGCCCGTCAATCCTGAAGTCGACGAAGATATACCATCCGCGGACCATGCTGCTGCTTTCGATCCCAACGAATTCGAAAACACGGCCTTTGACTTTGGCGGGGCCTACACTGGCGAAGAGGCCGATAGTAGCGCCAGCGTCTCGCCGGTTGCCTCGCCAAGAGAAGAGCCAGCGACCCGCCCGCTTTCGGGCCAGCAAGATGTTGGCGCCACGAGCCCCTCAACCGCCGACATCCTTAAGTTTCTGATCGACCGCACCGGATACATCAAACTTCTGGAGGCCGAGGACACTCCCGAAGCCTTCTCTCGCATCGAAAACCTGCGCGAACTGGTAAACGCCGCCATGGACTCACGCGACCGCGGCGAATCGCTCGACCAGTTCCTCGACCACGCCGCCCTCATCAGCGACGCCGACGACTATGACGAGCGCTCCCAGATCACGCTCATGAGCCTCCATGCCGCCAAGGGCCTGGAATTTCCGCTCGTCTTTCTCAGCGGCCTTGAAGAAGGATTGTTCCCGCACTCGCGCACTATGCTTCAGCCCGATGACGTCGAAGAGGAGCGCCGCCTCTGCTACGTCGGCATGACTCGCGCCATGGACCAGCTCATTCTCACCCGCGCCGTCTACCGCCGCCGCTACGGCACAGACCTGCCCGAAGCCAGCGTTCCATCTCGCTTTCTGGAAGAAGTTCCGATCCAGCTGATCGAAGAGTTAGGCGGACGCCGTGGCAGGTCGAGTGCAAGCACGGCTCATGTGGGGACGGCCGCCCTCGGCCGTCCAGCGGGGCGAAGCCCCGCAGCCTACGACGCCGATGTCCACTACTCCTACGAAGACGAGGACCAAAGCGCAAGCTGGAAAAGTCCAAGTGGGGACAGCCGCCCCCGGCTGTCCGGCGGGGCACAGCCCCGCGGCTCAGTCCCAGCCAAGCCCTACAACTCCATCGAGAACATCGCCGAGTTCTTCGCCAGCCGCGGCAAGAAGTTCACCGTCCCCAAACTCCCTCCCGAAGAACCTACCGGCAAGCGCGGATTCCGTCCCGGCCAGAAGGTTCGCCATCCAAAATATGGCGAAGGAACGGTCTACCAGCGAGAAGGAGAAGGCGAAGAAGCCAAGATTACTGTACAATTTCCTCGCTTCGGCTTGAAAAAGCTGGTGGAGAAATACGCGCAACTGGAGCGGGCCTGATGCCGAGAGCGCCCGTCGCAACTCCACGAAAAGTGGGCGTGGGCTGGCGTACGTTTGCGACCTGTGTGGCGCAGATTTGACCAGGTTCATTCGCGAAAGAAGCAGGCTGGGTGGGCCACTGGTCGGGCAAGAGAAGCGTGTATGCCGCTGTGGAGGTGAATACTCCACGGGCCGGATCGAGTGGGATCACTGCAGTATTGAACAGCGGCGCTCGATCTTCAAAAGAACATTTTTCGGCTGTCTGTTTCTTCTGGGGGTCTTCGCTTTTGCAGGCGCCGTTGGAAGAGTCGAAGGCAACAGCGTCCTGACGAGGAAGATTGCGGACGGCCTTATCGAGGGGATTGTCCTTGGGTGCGCACTCAGCGCCCTTCTTTGGCTCCAACTCGCTCTCCTCGTTCGATCATCGCTGCGGCGAACGCGAAGACCCGGCGGCGCATAGAATTTCAATGTACAGAATGGGGCAAGTTTGAATAATCTGTAAGCGAAAGAGGAATTAATCCAACTCATGGCAAACACAGCAGAATTAACCAAAGAAGAACGCAAGAAATCAAAACGCGCCGCCCGCAAGAAATCAAAAGCGGAGAAGCCGAAGAAGCCCCGCGATTACGCCCGCGGATCGAAGAAACGCAAGGTGAAGAAGTTGGCTCGCGGCCAGTCGAAGCGGTAAGACAGCAATTGGCAATAGGCAGTTGGCATTTGGTCGGGAAAGGTTCGTAGCACATCACTGAACTCGATCTGGCTAAATGCTAACTGCTAATGGCTAAAGGCTTGTTTCAGGAGACAACTACCACTTGTCACAACCAACCACGGAACCCGCCGCCACGGTTCGCACCTCCGACAATCAGCTCTTCTGCTGCAAGTCGATCGACAAGCTGATTTCCGAATCCGAGGCCCCAGGCCAACGGCTGCAAAAAACTCTCGGCCCCTGGTCGCTGACCGCGCTGGGCATCGGAGCGATCATCGGTTCGGGAATTTTTATCCTTACCGGCACCGCCGCCGCGGGCGAATATTTCCAGGTCCCATCCTTGCTGCATGCGCAGGCCCTCGACGTAATCGTGAACTTCGTGCGCACCGGCAGCACGGCGGGAGCGCTCATGCACGGACGCCCGCCCGCCGGGCCATCGATCGCGATTTCGTTTCTCCTGGTCGCGATCGCTTGCAGTTTCGCCGGATTGTGTTACGCCGAACTGGCCTCAATGATCCCCATCGCCGGCAGCGCCTACACCTACTCCTACGCGACGCTGGGCGAAATCTTTGCCTGGATCATCGGCTGGGATCTGATCCTCGAATACGTCGTCTCCAACGTCGCGGTCGCGGTGGGCTTTGCCGGTTATACAAAAGCGCAACTGGCGGTATTCGGCATCAACTTGCCGGAAAAATTTGCCAGTCCGGTCTGGGCTGGCGGGCAGTGGACGGGCGCCTATTTCAATCTTCCCGGATTCCTCATTGTTTTCGTTCTCACGCTGCTGCTGGTGCGCGGAGTGAAGGAGTCGGCGGAGACCAATAACATCATGGTGGCGGTCAAAATCGGGGCCATCCTGACCTTCCTTGTAGTCGGTGGAATGCTGGTGAAGCCCGCGAACTGGAAGCCGTTCGCGCCTTCTGGCTTTTCCGGAATCGTTACTGGAGGGGCCATCGTTTTCTTTACCTATATCGGATTCGATTCGGTCTCCACCGCCGCCGAAGAATCGCGCAATCCGCAAAAAGATTTGCCCTTCGGCATCATCATGTCGCTGGTGGTCTGCACGCTGCTCTACGTTGGCGTCGCCGTCGTATTGCTGGGCATGATGAAGTACACAACCTTCGTGTCCGGTGCAGCCGCCGAAGCGCCCGTGGCCTACGCGATGAAGTATCTGGGTGTGCACCCGTTCTTCCGCTCGGTCATCGTCATCGGAGCGCTGACGGGCATGATCTCTTCGTTGTTGGTGTTTCAGTACGGACAGGCCCGCATCTGGTACGCCATGTCCCGCGACGGCTTGCTGCCGAAACTGTTCTCCGCGGTGCACCCAAAATTTAAGACGCCGCACATTTCCACCTGGATCGCCTGTTTCGCAGTAGGAATTCCCGCCGGCCTGGTGGACATAGGAGACGCTGCCGACCTAGCCAACATCGGGACGCTGTTCGCCTTCGTTCTGGTTTCCCTTGGTGTGATCCTTCTCCGCCGCCGCCAGCCTGATCGCAAGCGCGCCTTCCGAGTCCCGTTTGTCCCATGGTTCCCGTTGATCTCGATTGTTCTTTGCGGAGGCCTGATGATGGGGCTCACCGTGATCACGTGGCTGCGGTTCGTGATCTGGCTTGGCCTCGGCCTGCTCATCTATATCTTCTACAGCCGCCACAGGAGCGAGTTCGCCAAAAAGTAATGCCTTGTCATCCTGAGCGGAGCAGACCGATAAGCGAAGCGAATCGGCCTGCCTAGTCGAAGGATCCCTTTGTCTCTCCAACGCCGCCCAACAAGGCGTCTCCACCACGGGTTCGACTTGCCGGCAGCCCCGCGCCCCCGAAGTCCTAAGCTCCTCCTCGCAAATCTCCGCCCAAGAATCTACAATCAGAACAATGTCCACGCTCGACCGATTGCCAAGCAGCTTTCTCCGCCAGCTCCCCAAGGCCGAGTTGCACCTGCACCTCGAAGGCGCGATCGAACCCGCCACGCTGCTCGAACTCCGCCAGCGTCACGGTGAGCGCGCCACACAAGCCGAAGTCGATGCGCTCTATCGCTACGAAGATTTTCCCGGCTTCCTGCTCGCCTTCAAGAACATCACCGAGCACCTGCGCACGCCGGAGGATTACGAACTCATCACCTACCGCCTGATGCAGCGCCTGAAAGAAGAAAACGTGCTGCACGCGGAGGTTTATATTTCAGTTGGAGTCTGCCTCTGGCGAAAGCAGGATTTCGCCGCGATCTTCGAAGGCCTTGATCGCGGCCGCGCTCGCGGCGCGCGAGATTTCAGAATCTCGCTCATCTGGATTTTCGATGCCGTCCGCCAACTCGGTGCAGAGGCCGCGCAAAAGGTCTTCGACCTCGCCGTTCGTTATCATGATCGCGAAGTCGTTGGCGTCGGCGTCGGCGGCGACGAGCAGAAAGCTCCGCCCGAACTTTTCCGCGACGCCTACACGTGGGCCGCCGACCACGGCATGCGCCTCACCGCCCACGCCGGCGAAACCGGCCCGCCGGAATCCGTCTGGGGAGCGCTCAACCTGCGCGCCGAGCGCATTGGCCACGGCCTTACCGCCTTTCACGATCCCGATCTCGTCGAAGAGCTTGCCCAGCGCCAGGTCCCGGTCGAGATCTGTCTCACCAGCAATCTGCGCACCGGACTCTGCCCCAACCTCAACGATCATCCGGCAAAAAGTTATTTCGATCATGGCGTGATGATCACACTCAACAGCGACGACCCCGCCATGTTCGGAACCACCCTCGCCCGCGAATACCAGATCGCCCAGCAGACTTTCGGATTCACCGACGAGCACCTCCGCGAACTCGCCCGCAATTCCTTCGAAGCATCATTCCTGCCTGCTGAAAAGAAGTTAGAATTCCTGAACCTCTTCGACGCCGCCGCCGCAAGATAAGACCGTATAGCGATAGCCGCCCTCGGCCGTCCGGCCGGGCAAAGCCCGGCAATCGGGGCCTGACTATAAAATTGTCAGTCGGAAATCGGTCATTGATTTAGTCTCTTCTGAGACCTGAGACCTGAGACCTGAGACCTGAGACCTGAGACCTGAGACCTGAGACCTGAGACCTGAGACCTGGAATGCCTCTCCACATCGGCATCGTTGCCTGCAGCACGGAGGGAGCCGCCCTCTGCTACCGCACCATCTCGCTCGAAGGCTCGCAGATGCTGGGACCGCACGATCATCCCGAAGTCTCGCTGCATTCACACTCGCTTGCGAAATATATGCAACACATCCGCGCCAACGATTGGGCAGGCGTGGCCGAGCTCATGCTCTCATCGGCTGAAAAACTGGCTCGCGCCGGCGCCGATTTTCTCATTTGTCCCGACAACACGATCCACCAGGCCTTTGACCTGATCGAGCACCGCTCGCCGCGTCCCTGGCTGCACATCGCCAGAGAATTGGCGAAAGAAGCACAGAACCGGCACTTCAAGCGGCTCGCCATACTCGGCACGCGTTACCTGATGGAAGGCCCCGTCTACCGCGAAGCTTTGAAAGCTGCCGGCATCGAGCACCGCACTCCCGGCGCCGAACAGCGCCAACGCCTCGACCAGATCATCATGGACGAACTGGTCAACGCCCAATTCCTCCCGCGCTCGCTCGCATATTACGTAGAAGTTATTCGGGGATTTAAAGATGAGGGTTGCGACGCGGTCGTCCTCGGCTGCACTGAAGTTCCGCTGCTGGTCACGCCAGAGTCTTCGCCGCTCCCCACGCTGGACTCCACGCGCCTGCTGGCGAAAGCAGCGGTCCGTAAGGCGATTGAGGGCTGAGGTTTGCCTGGGGCAGTAGCCTCGGTGGGCTGGACAGCCGAGGCGGCCATCTCCACACAAGCCGCAGCGAGGTGATTGTGTGGCGCGGGCACTCCTGCCTGCGAGCTCTATCCACGAAGACGATGTATTAGACTCGGCTCATCCCATGTTGAAATTCCGTGAACTCCCCGGCCTCTACGTCATCGTTCGTCTCAACCCGGACGCCTCTATCCCTGATTGGGCTACGAAAGCTGACTTCACCTCGATCACCCGCACCGCCGACGAACTCTCCATCGTCTGCCCGCTAGACAACATCCCGAAAGACCTCGCCCGCGGCCCGCTCTGGATCTGTCTCAAACTCGAAGGCCCGTTCCCCTTCTCGCAAACCGGAGTCCTACTGTCATTCATCGCGCCGCTGTCAAACAACTGCGTCCCCATCTTCGCCATTTCCACCTACGACACGGACTACGTGCTCGTGCAGGAGGAATTTGCTGCATCAACGTTGCGCGCTCTGGGCAGTGCTGGCCACGAGTTCTTGCCGCGCTAAGAACAATGTGGAGGCAGCCGCCCTCGGCTGTCTGGCCGAGCCCAGCTCGGCTCGCCTTTGATTTTTAGTGCTCGCTTCCGGAGTCTGTCGGTTCACCCCAGCCCGCTGACGCCACCATTCGCCCGCGCGTTTTCGCCGGACGCTGTCGCAAGGCTCCACTTAACCCGCGCCTATGCTGTAATAGAGAAGCAACCATTCAACATGCCATCACCCATCACATCTCTCCGCCGCCGCGCCAAAGCGCTGCACCGCAACCTGCGCGGAGCCGCCATGGCCGCGCGCGCCCTCACCTCGACCGACCACCCCTTGCTGGCGCACATCATTCCCGTCCGCCGCTGCAACCTGGCCTGCACCTACTGCAACGAGTTCGACGATTTTTCAAAGCCAGTGCCCACCGAAGAAATGTTTCGCCGCATCGACAAGCTGGGCGCACTTGGCACCGCAGTAGTCACAATTTCCGGCGGCGAGCCGCTGCTTCATCCCGAACTCGACGATGTCATCCGCCGCGTTCGCTCCAATGGCATGATCGCTGGCCTCATCACCAACGGCTACCTGCTTATTGCGGATCGCATTCAGCGTCTCAATCGCGCCGGCCTCGAGTGGCTGCAGATCTCCATCGACAACGTGAATCCCGACGAGGTTTCCAAGAAGAGCCTGAAAGTTCTCGACAAGAAATTGCAACTGCTCGCCGAGCACGCGGATTTTCACGTTAACATCAATTCCGTGGTGGGCAGCGGCATTCACCATCCGCAGGATGCGCTGGTCATCGGCAAACGTGCTATCGAACTCGGATTCACCTCGACTATCGGGATCATTCACGATGGCAGCGGCCAGTTGCAGCCGCTGGGCGAAGAAGAACGTCGCATCTACGAAGAGATGAAGTCGTGGGAGAAGCGCAGCTTCACCCGCATCAACAAATTTCAGGACAACATCGCGCAAGGCCTGCCGAATGATTGGCGCTGCCGCGCCGGGGCCCGCTATCTCTACATCTGTGAAGATGGATTAGTTCACTACTGCTCACAGCAGCGCGGCTATCCCGGCGTGCCGCTCGCCACCTACACCCGGGAGGACATGGGCCGTGAATACATAACAGAAAAATCCTGCGCGCCGCATTGCACTGTCTCCTGCGTCCATCAGGTCTCCATCTTCGACAGTTGGCGCGCTCCGCAGCATCCCGCTCCATCCACCCCCGCCGCCGTTTCCTCTGGCGAACTGGTACAAATCAAGTAGGCCTCCGGCGTTTCGATCGAGTGAACTGACTTGAAAGGGCGGCCTCGCCAGTGCGGGCGAATTGAAGCCGATTAGAAAGGGCGGGCCTTCAGCCGCGAGGGCGCGCGAACTGCTTTGAAAGGGCGCGGCTTCGGCCTTGCCGTACTGCACAACGAAGAATTGGGCCTTTAGCCCCTGAAGATCTATTTTTTGGGCTGCGCTGACGGTGGCAGAATCCCATTCAAACGCAGATATTGTGCCGCCGCGGCATAATGATCAGCCCATCCGCTGGCCAGGCCGAGCGCAGCCATGGCCCGCGGACCTTGGTGTCCGCCAAAAAGTTCAATACTCTCGCCCAGCTTGGAGTCATCCATTTTTCCCAACGCATCCGCGCAAAAATCGAACGAAGCCGTGGCTGCTGCCAGCATCTTCTCTTTCGAATCAGTTTCTTTTACTTCCTCAACTTTGGGTGCGGCAACGTCCGCCGCCTTGGCACACAGGGCATTGTTCGACCCAATTATGTGCACCACCAGATGCGCAAAGCTCATCTGCTCCGGCGTCGGCTTGTAATTGAACTTGTCCGCGGGCATGGCACTGATGGCGCCCAGAATATTTTTCTGCGAGCGCGGCAGAAGCATGCGCAACGAGCTAGCCACCGGGTCTTTCACCGGCGCGGCAGTTTGCGGAGATGCTGGCGTGGACGACGCCATCGTCTGTGCCCATCCGTTGGTAAGACAGACACCTGCGAACAAGAGCGCGACAAAAATACCTTTCATCTGAAATCTCCTAAGCCCAACAAGGTTGGTTGCATGGCTTGCTTTGGTCGTCGTTGCCAAGAAATTCTAGCCGCGAGGGAGCGGCAACACAAGCGGTCCGAATAATTTAGCCAGACAAAACAGGTAGACACTGGCGAGTTTAAGATGAACCAATGCAGAATGTAACCCCGGTCGCCGTAGTAGCCCTCGCCCTCGAGCTGGCTCCGGCAACCTTGTTTGGCTTCTCGGCCGAGCGCGTCGCTCGCACGGTAGAGCGCTGGCCGGTGGCGTTGCGCTTGGGCCTTCCAGCTCTGCTCGCGGTGCCCTACGCCATGGTCTCCATCTCCGGCCACATTTTCCAGTGGACATGGTTTGCGCTCTATGCGCTGCTGCCCGTGGCCATCGCAAGTCTGCTGATGCGCGCTGCGCGGTCTGACCCCGACCAACGCGGCGACTGGCGCGACGCCTTCATCCTGCTGGTGCTGGGGCTGGCAGTCGATCTGCGCTGGTTCGCAGGCGCCTGGCCCAGCGGTCTGGCGGCACTGAACGAGTTGCTATTAGTGGATGCCGGCTTGTATGGATTTCTGGCGATCCGCCAACTGAGCGGCACCGGATTCAATTTCTGTCTGAAGTGGAGCGACTGCAAAACCGGTCTGCGTGAGCTCGCTTTCTTCGCGCCCGTCGTCATCGCGCTGGGCCTGGCGCTGGGCTTCATCCATCCCCATCGCAATCTGCCCGGCATCGGCGTCGCGCTGCTGCGTTGGATATTGATTTTTTTCTTCACCGCCGTGCCAGAAGAACTTTTCTTCCGCGCCTGGGTCCAGAACCTGCTGGAGCGCCGCGTCGGTCGCCACGCAGCGCTTGTGATCGCATCGATCCTGTTCGGCCTGTCGCACTTCAACAAACGCTCCGTCCACTTCAATTGGCGCTATGTGCTGCTAGCCACCATCGCCGGAATTTTCTACGGTAGAGCCTGGCGCGAAAATCGCCGCGTGCCGGCCTCGACTATCACGCATACTAGCGTGGATTGGTTGTGGGGGCTGTGGTTCTGAACACCTGTGCTGACCAACGACCACACGCCACTGGCCGCTTATTGCCCGCCTCGATACCGCAAATACCCCAACCCCACCCGCAAATGATGATGCAGGGCATCCGGCACGCACATCGCGAAGCATAGCCCAAGCAGTCCCTGCGCCAGGCCCAGCGCCCATAGATTGCGGTATCTCAGAAACAATGCGCACGAAACCACGCCCCACACCAAGGTGGCCGCTGTGAGCAGCGGGCTCGGCAAATGTGCGGCGGCGAACAGCGTCCCGGCGAGAGTAACCGCTGCGGCTTCATTCGTAACCAGCCGCAGCAGCCGGTCCATGAAAAGATCTTGCAGAAGAAATTGCTGATAAATCGTCCACAGCACGTAGCCGGCGACGTGCTCGAAGTCCCCTTTGTAGAGCGGATGCAGCGTGCCGATTCTCGCTGCTACGAACAGGCTCAAAACAAAGAGCGCGATGGCCGCCGGCAAAATCCACAGCGACTCCAAGAACCCCCGCCGCCCCACGCCCAATTCGTCGCGACTCTTTCCTCGCGCCAGCACTACTAGCAAGGTCAATACCAGCGCGATCGGCGAGAGTATGCGCTGCAGCGACTCCGGCGCCCATATAATCCCTACAATCAGCCCATAGCCGAGAATCAATTCAAGCAGATCGCGGGCCCGGCCAGGATAGGCGCGTGTCATTAAGCCGATACCTCTGGCGTCGCCGCCAAAAGGCTGCGCGTGTACGGCTCCTGCGGCCTTTCGCTAATCTGCTCGCTCGTCCCCACTTCCACAATCTTCCCGCGATACATCACGGCAATCCGCGTCGAGAGATAACGCACCACCGGCATCGAGTGGGAAATAAACAAATAGGTCAGCCCGAACTCGCGTTGCAGTCGCGCCAACAGATTCACGATCTGCGCCCCCACGCTGACATCAAGCGCCGAAACCGGCTCGTCGGCCACAATGAATTTTGGCCGCAGCGCGAGGGCCCGCGCGATACCAATCCGTTGCCGCTGTCCTCCGCTGAATTCATGCGGAAACCGCCGCACAATGGATTCATCCAGCCCGACGGCCCCTAGCAGTTCCACCACGCGAGCCCGAATTCCATCCTTCGCATTCCCGTTTTTCCCGCGGCCACGATGAATAATGAGCGGCTCGGCGATAATGTCCTCCACTCGAAACCGGGGATCCAGCGATGCGAAAGGGTCCTGAAAAATAATCTGCATGTCGCTGCGTAATCGGCGCATTTCGCCGCGGCCGGCTGCAAGCAGATCCTGCCCCTCGAAGCGAATGCTGCCCGACGTCGCCTCGATCAGGCGTAAAATCAAGCGCCCCAGTGTGCTCTTGCCCGAGCCCGATTCGCCCACCAGTCCAAGTGTTTCGCCTGAATGAATGTCGAGCGAAACATCATCCACAGCCCGAACCTCATTCCCTCCGCGCAGCTTTCCGCTCAGCGGAGATTCCGCCTGCGAATAAATCTTCGTCAGATTCCGGATTTCGACCAGCGCCATGATCAACCTTCTAAAATTAATTGGTTCATTCGTCTCTGCACCAGTTCCAGACGCTGCTGGCTGGCAGCATCAGGCAATAGGTGCCCCGGAAGTGCCTCCAGAAAACTGCGATTCGATAATAAATCTCCGAACTCTTTGCTGAGGTATTTCCGCAGATCCGCTGGAGCGTGACGAACTTCGTCCGCGAGTTCCGATCGGCCGTCGATGACGGTCACGATATCTTCGAGGTCGCGGCTCATTGCGAAGTCGTTCTTACCGCGCCCGTGAAAGGCCTCTAACTTAGTCGCTACAAAATAAGGCGCTGTGGTCACACGAATTTCATGATCTCCCACGAGGACTTTTTCCGCACTTGCGAGTGCGGGCCCGTACCAACGATTGCTAAAACCGAGGATCGAAGCATCGGTTGGCATGAAGTCAAGAACCAAGTCTCCGTTCGCCCACCGGCAAATCGGCGCGTCTTCTACGCAGTATTCATGAAAGCCAAGTCGCCGCAGGTGCTCTTCGAGGACAGTAAACTGCGCATAAGATGCCGCTTCGACGATCACATCCACATCAATGGTTCCGCGGACCGGAGCTGCGCCTGCGTCCGTGACCAGCAAGCCCGTGACACACCCACCGACAAAAGCGATCTCATCAAGCAGGGGCTCAAGTTTGGTGGCGGCAAGAATGAGTTGATTGAGATTTGGATTCTGCGGAGGAGTGCTCACTGGGAGTCAATTCTCGCGGTCAGTTCACGGATCGCGATCTCCCGCTCCCGTGCGCGCCCTTCGCGAATCGCGTCTACAAGCGCAAGGAGTTCATATAGCTTGGAGTCTCGCGACGCAGCTTGCGGAACATTCTTGTAGAGCGGCGAAAAAGCGATGCCGCGCAGCGGGCCTTCTGCATATGGCCAAACCGGTGGAAGCGGGAAATCCTGCGGGAAGTGCCGATCGAGAGGGTGAGTAGCTTCCGCGGTCGGAATCCCTCGAGTCGGTCCTCCGCGCTCAACCGGAAAGGCGTACTTAACTCCATGAATCAGGAACTCTTTGAGATTGTTGTTGTTTGGCCATAGCCACACCCGTGGTTGGTCCTCGGCAGAGCCTGGTGGAGGAGGAACCGTGGGCGCGTTCAGCAGGCGGGCTCCTTCGGCCCTGTTTACTGAGCGGAACACTTGTGAAGTACTCATGAACAGATCTCTGCTCAGATCGGCGTACGTCCACCGCCTGCTCGCGTCGCGGTTGGCGATGAGCTTCAGCACGACTACCACATCTTGAGGGTGAAGGGCCACTTTATTCCATATTCCAGAATTTGAAATACATTAATATAATAGCTATCTTAATCATAATAATCAATATATTCCATATTCTAGAATAAGGAATAACAATCGACCTAATCGTTTCGGTCCCTATCCTCCCGCAATCATCGGCACCGCCGCCAGTGCCGCCAATAACCCTACGAATCTCCACCGGGTGAAATGCTCTTTCAAAAACATTCGCGCCAAGAGCACCGTGACTGCCGGATAAAGCGACGAGATCACCACCGCCTCGTCCAGTCGTCCACTCTGGCTGGCGCGCACGAATAATATCGTCCCCAAAGAGTCTATGCAGCCTGTAACTATGCCCCAGCGCACGCCGTCGGCTGTAATTTCGCTGAACTTTCGTTGCACCAAGACGATCGCGCCGGTGATTAGCAAACCGCCAGCTCGGGTGAAACTTGCAATCCACAAAGCGGAACTGTCACCGGCCTGGCGCACACAAAGATAAAACCCCGCAAATCCCGTGCCCGCGATCAGGGCCAGTCCAATCCCTTCGGGAGTAGTGCCATCCTCGGCGCGCGTAATCAGCCAGAGTCCGACGGCGGCAAGAAAGAATCCGACGATCGGGATTGGGCCGGGCAAGCCCTCGGTAAACATCGAAAAAACTGCCGGGATCGCAGCGCTCAGCACCGCGGCCACCGGCGCCGTCAATCCCATTCTTCCCGAGGAAAGCGCACGATAGAAAACTGCCAGCGACGCTCCTCCCGAGATGCCACCGGCCAGCACCCATGCCACACTTCGCCCTGACGGAAACTGCGCATGACCCGCTGTGGCCAGAGTCCCCACCAGAAGCAGCCCGCCGATGTTCACGATCGTAGTAAATACGAACGCGTTCGCGCGCCGGGTAGCGTAGCCGCCAAGAAAATCGCTGGTTCCCCATGCCAACACTGCAGCCAGGCCATAAGCCGCCGTTGCGAAATGGCGTGAAGCATCCATGCTCGACGAGGGTAACATGGCCGGTTTTGCCTTCGAGACACCTGCAGATCGTCAGAAAAATCAGCCGTTCTCTCAGCCCACAATCACTGTCTCCGAGCTGCCTTGTGATGGTAAACTCCTTACAAGGTTTCCGACCCCGAAAGCCCAGGTTTTAAGAGACCACGTTGATTGAACTAGCACCCTCGATTCTTTCGGCGGACTTTGCCCGTCTCGGTGAGCAGGTGCGCGCCGCCTGCGAAGGCGGCGCAAGTGTCATCCACGTCGATATCATGGATGGCCACTTCGTTCCCAACCTCACCATCGGCCCGCCCGTCGTCAAATCGCTTCGCAAGGTCACGAAACTGCCCCTCGATTGCCATTTGATGATTGAGAATCCGGACGATTTCATTCCCGCATTTGCTGAAGCCGGAGTCGATTGGATTTCGGTCCATCAGGAAGCCTGCCGCCATTTGAATCGAACCCTGCATCTGATCAAGAGTCATGACTGCCTGGCGGGTGTAGTCATCAATCCCGCCACGCCAGTGGATATTCTGAGTGAAGTCCTCGATATCGTCGACTACGTGCTGGTGATGTCAGTAAATCCGGGCTTTGGCGGCCAAAAATTCATTCCCGGGGTGTTGCACAAAATGCGGCGACTGGCGGAGATTCGCAGCCAACGCCGGCTCGCCTACCGCATCGAAGTAGATGGTGGCGTAGCGCTCGACACGGTAGCCGACGTGGTGCGCGCTGGGGCGGAAATCCTGGTAGCGGGCAACGCGGTATTCGGTAAGGACGATCCAAGGAAGAATGCTGAGACGCTCCTGAAAGCGGCGACCGAAGCGGCGCTCGTTAAAGTCTAGAATTTGCTGAATGACTCGGTTTTTGAAAGGGCGCGGCTTTTAGCCGCGCCGCAAGTGCCACAAACGATCGGCGGCTTCAGCCGCTGGGCACTGACAATCCGCAATCCTGATCCGAGGTCTTATGTCACATCGAGTTTCATTGCTTTCGGTGCTCGCAGTGCTGCTGCTGATCACGGCGGCTTGCACCAACAAGAAGGCCGTCAATCCCCTGGCGAATGTCGGGTCGAAACAACCCGATAAGGTCCTGTTTGACAAGGCTATGGACGCGATGAAGCACAACCGCTTCGACGTGGCTCGCATGACCCTGCAAACTCTCATCAACACCTACCCCGACTCGGAATTCATTGCCCGCGCCAAACTGGCGGTGGGTGATTCCTGGTATGCCGAGGGTGGCACCGCTTCGCTCGCCCAGGCCGAGCAGGAGTATCGCGACTTCGAGACTTTCTTTCCCAATATGCCGGAAGCGGCCGAAGCGCAGCTGAAGATAGCCAACATCCAGTATCAGCAGATGGAAAAGGCCGATCGCGACTTCACCCACGCCAAGCGGGCTGAGGAGGAATACCGCAACCTCATCATGCAGTATCCCGATAATCCCAAGCTCGTCAAGGAAGGCAAAGAGCGTCTTTTGGAAGTCCAGGAGGTTCTGGCGGAGCGCGAGTTCGACATTGGAAGATTCTACTTCTATCGCATGTCATATCCCGCTTCGATCGCCCGGCTGAAAACGCTGATCGAGAAATATCCGCTCTACAGCAAGGCTGACGAGGCGTTGTATCTGCTCGGCCAAAACTACGAAGGTCAGATCGCCCAGATGCATGCGCGCCCCACCTGCGTCAAAACCAGCCCTCACCCGGGCTGCATCGGAGAGCAGATCAAAGCCAGTATGCTTGAAGAATTGACCAGAGAGGCATCGGGGGCCTATTCGCAAATCATTACCAGATATCCTCTGATGGATCGCGAGGAGGACGCCAAGAAACGTTTGGCCGCCTTGCATCAGCCCATTCCGCGGCCCACCAAAGCAGCCGTGGCGCAGAACCGCAGAGAGGAAGACAGCCGTCGCGAGGCCAGCACGTATGACCGCTTGTTGAGCGTGGTGAAAAAAGGCCCCGATGTTGAACAAGCTGCGAAAATAGGAGAACCAACGCTGGTGGATCCTACGCCGGTGGCAGCCAACCAGGACGCCGGAGCGACCGCCATGCGGGCGATGGGGATTTCCAGAGGTGAGCATAATCTTACCGTGGAAGCAGTCAAGTCCGGCCCTCCCGCCGCCAACGAACCGGCTCCTCGGTCCGACGTACCTGCTACGGCGAATGCCAGTCCCTTCGCCCACGCCAACGCGGCTGCCCCCGACCCGAACGAACTCACCCCCACTCCCGCTGCCAAACCCAGCGGCCCATCCGACCCCAACGAGTTAACTCCATCTCCCGACGCTCAGACCGCGGCTAGCGACCAACCTCTACCCGCTCCCGTGCAAGTCAATGAGATCCACCAAGGCCAGTCTGCATCCAGCAGCTCTGCCACTGCTGGTTCTGACTCCAGTTCTTCGCTGGCTAGTGACAAGGATATTTCGAGCAGCAAGAAGAAGAAAAAGAAAGGCTTGAAGAAAATTATATCGTTCTAAAGTGACGCTGCTCAGGCTGGCCGCTGAGCTCTGCCAGGTCCGTCTGATTGATCACTTTGCGGGTTGCGTCTGAGCTGTTTCCATTTGGTAGGTTGTGTCCAGGTCTCTTTCTATCTGTGCGGCACCCGCAGGATTCGCCTCCTCCATCCATTTGAGAATCGGCTCCAGCAAGCGATCGTATTTCCTTAGCCCCCTGATGTCGTGAGCGGCAAGTATCTTCTCCACTGCCTGCGTCGTCGCCGGAGTAATCAGCTCCAGTCTGTTGACGAAAACTCGCACCGTTGTGACGGTGCGGGATTAATGGTGAGCGGCAAAATCGTGTTTAGAAAACGGCTCGGCACGATATAGAACAAACGGCTGCCCTCCTCGAACCACGACTGGCGCCAGATTTCAAGCATGGCCTGCGCTTCGTCTGGATACAGACCCTGACTGGTCAGAATATCCTCAAAATCGCGGCTCATCGCTTCGAGGGTCCCCGTCCGGCTGCACGCACCTTCAGGAACGCGCTAGACGCTGACCCCTAGTAACCAGGTAACCTGCCGTCCGATCATTGACTTACATCTCCGGGCAGGTTACCTTCGCGATATCTCCCCTCATAAGAGGATAAATTCCCTTGGCTCGGAAGATACTGCTCGCCGACGATAGCGTGACCGCCCAGAACATGGGACGCAAGATTCTCGCGGACGCGGGTTATGAGGTATTTGCCGTCAACAACGGCTCCGCCGCCTTGAAGAAGATCGCCGAGATCAAGCCTGATCTCGTTATTCTCGATGTCTATATGCCTGGTTATAGCGGTCTGGAGGTGTGCCAGCGCCTCAAGGAATCGCACGACTCCGCCCACATTCCCGTTCTTCTGTCCGTCGGCAAACTGGAGCCGTTCAAGCCTGAGGAGGCGCAACGCGTGCGCGCCGAAGGTTACATCGTCAAGCCCTTTGAAGCCAGCGAGCTGCTCAGCGCTTTGTCCAAACTCGAAGATAAAGTTGTGCCCCGCGCTGAACCCTCCAAGCCCGGTCGTTTCGCCCGCGCCGTCGCCGCCGCCGAGGAAGTCAGCCGCGCCGTCCGAAGCCAGTCTGGGGAAGAGAACGGATGGAAAAGCCGCATCGGATTCCCACACCAGAAAGCGGAGCCGGAAGAAAAAGTCGCGGACGACGCTGCTATCTACAACCCCGTCAACCGCGACCTCCGCACCGTTGTCGAAACTCCGGCTGAGTTGGCCGCCGATAGGGCTGCCGAGCAGGAGCAGAAGCTTCACCATGCTGAATCAGCTGCTGAAGGGGCCGAAACAAATGTGGATGTAGCTGCCCTGGCGCCTGCCGGTTTGCCTAAGGATGTGACGCCGGAAGAAGTTGCCGCCATCGCCGCCGCTGCCGCGCAGATCCAGATGTTGAACGCCACCATCAAGGATGAGCCTAAGCCCTCCGACAAGGCAACTAACCTCAATCCCCAATCAACTTCTGCGCTGAATTCGGAACCGACTCACGAATCCGGGGAAGAAAGCAAGATCGAGAGCGCCCGCGGCGAGATCCCTGCTCCTGTTACCCACCAACTGAGGAATCAGGACGATCAGGAGGAAAAGCCGCAGGACTTGCCCGTGACCATGGCCGCGACCACGGAAGCAACCACCTTCGCTCACGAGGGCGCTTCCCGATGGACTGCCGTGTCGGTTGCCTTGGAAGGTGATGAAGCCGCAATCTCACTCGACCAGGAAATGCAGAAGGTTTATGCTGCTTTCGCGGCTGAAGTATCAGCCTCGGAAGCAGCCTCTGCCGCGGCTTCTGAAAACTCCGCCACGCCCGCCGAACCACACCTCCCCGTTGCCGCGATGTCGAATCCGGAGCTGCACTATGCGTCGCAACCTCAGCAGGTCGTAACCGCTGACCCGAGGCAAACTCAATCAACACCCTCCGCGCCATCCGAAGCGGTCGTTTCCTTCGCACCAGCCGAGCCGATCGCTGATTCACCTCAGGCATCCCTGACTCAGTCCCGGACCGATATTTCTTCAACCGTCACCGAACCGGTTGCAGCCTTGGACGCACCATCAGAAGCGCGTAACACTCAAGAAGTCCACGCCGGAGAAACGCATTCCGAACCTCAGGCGGAGCCTCAGCCAGCTGCGGCAAGTCGTGAGCCGGTCGCCGAACTCGCAGACTCTCCTGCCCAGACAGCGGAAGCAATCCCTGCATCTCAGGATTCGCAGCCCGCTCCGGCAAACGGAACCACTTCTTCCGAAGTCGCGGCCGCTCCGACCTCTTCCGTCGCACCGATCGGTGATACCGAGCCTGCTGAAGAACCCAGGGCAGCACACGAAGAGGATTCCGAAACCGTCAAGAGCACCGCCGCCGCATGGGCGAGTTGGCGCCAGATTCGCGACGCCGACGATGCCAAGACTGTCCCGGCCGAACCTCCTCGCCAGGAATTCGATGTACCTGCCTCCGCGCCTGCGGAGACCACGGCTGCTGCGATGGCCGTTGCCGCCGGTGCCGAGCAGAGCATTCACGAGGCCGCCGCTGCCGCCGCCGAGTCTCCCGCAGACATCGCCGGCATCGTCGATAGCGTGCTGGCCGATCTTCGCCCCAAGCTCATGGCCGAGATCTCTCGCAAGATGGCGGAGAAAAAATAGCGCACGGCCGCTCTCCATTCCTCCCGTCTCCTAACATCATTCCACGACTACGCCTTAGAGCTATTGCAACTCTCCTCTTAAACTGAGTACCATTCTTTCTACCGCTCCGGAGTATTTCGCGTCATGAAAGACCAGACCGTTTCGCACTACCGCATCCAGGAAAAACTGGGCGCGGGAGGAATGGGAGTGGTCTATAAGGCCGAGGACATCCGTCTGGGCCGGCTCGTCGCGCTCAAGTTTCTTCCCGAGAATTCGGCCGTCGACCCGCACGCGCTGGAGCGTTTCAAACGCGAAGCCCGCACCGCTTCCGCTCTCGATCATCCCAACATCTGCACTATCTACGAGATCGACGAAGAGAACGGCCGTCCCTTTATCGCCATGCAATTGCTCGAGGGACAAACCCTGGCCGATCGCATCGGCGACCAACCCGTGCCCCTAGCCCAGTTGCTGGACTGGGCCTTGCAAATCTCAGACGCTTTGCGAGCTGCGCATGCCAAGGGCATCGTGCACCGCGACATCAAGCCCGCCAATATCTTCATTACAACGCGCGATCAGGCGAAGATTCTCGATTTCGGCCTCGCCAAACTCACTCCCACCGCATTCTCGAATTCCACCGATCCAACGGTGTCCATGAAGTCTCATCTCACGCACACCGGCGCAACTATCGGTACCGTGGCTTACATGTCGCCGGAGCAGGCACGCGGCGAAGTTCTCGACGCACGCACCGATCTCTTCTCGTTCGGCGTCCTCCTCTACGAAATGGCCACCGGCAAGCAGGCTTTCTCCGGCCCCACCTGGGCCGTGACAGTGCACGCCATTCTCGGCCAGGCTCCGGTTTCGTTGAACGAGTCCATGCCCGGACTGCCTCACCGCTTGCAGGAGATCATCGACAAGGCTCTCGTAAAGAATCGAGATTTGCGCTACCAGACCGCCGCGGATATGCATCGCGACTTGCTCCAGCTGAAGAAAGACTATGAATCCGGAAAGAGCCTGAAATCGAGTCGCAGCGCGGCCATTTGGTCTCCCAAGCGAAAGCTCCAGCTTGCTCTTGCAGCGGCTTGCCTTGCGTTGCTTGTCGTCTCAGTAATTTGGCTGCCCAAGGCTCTGCACCGCCTCCGCTCGGCCGCCACTAATCCCGCCGCACCAACCGTATTTGCGAGGAAGAGCATCGCAGTCTTGCCGCTCGCTGCCATCGCCGACGATCCCAAGCTCACCTTCTTCGGCAAGGGCTTGCTCGAAGATGTAGCCGCCAAGCTCTCGGAGTTGAGCGCCAACCACGATCTGGAAGTGATCTCTCCCCGCGCTCTCGAGGACCGGAAAGTTACCACGCTTGCCGACGCGAAGAAAGAGTTCGGCGTCAATCTGGGCCTCACCGTCTCCCTTAAGCAGGATGGTGACCTGGTTCGCGCCGCCTACAGTCTCATCGACACCAGCACCGACATGAATGTGGCCGGAGACTCCATCACCGCACCAGTTTCTGACCTCTTCACCATCGAAGATAAACTCACCAGCGGCGTGGCCGACGCATTGCATATTTCCCTGCGCGCCGATGAGCGTCAAGCCCTCGCCGCCCACGCCACCACCATGCCCGAGGCCTTCCGATATTTTGTCGAAGGCGTCGGCTATCTGAGACAAAACTCCAAACCCGACGCGCTGACCAGCGCCGAGACCGTTTTCAAGCAAGCGCTCAAAGTCGACCCTAACTATGGTCCGGCACAAGCCGGCCTCGGCGAAACCTACTGGTATCTGTATGACATAACGAAGCAGAAGCGCTGGATCGCAACCGCGGAACAGGCCTGTACCAAGGCCGTCGCCCTAGGCAACGCCGGCGCCGAAGGTCACATCTGCCTCGGAACCGTCGCCAACGGCACCGGCCAGTACGAGAAAGCCGCCCAGCAGTTTCAGCAGGCCGTCCAGTTGGATCCAGTCAACGATCAAGGCTATCGCCACCTCGCCGATGCCTATCAGAACCTGAACCAGCTCGATAAGGCGGAAGAAACCTACAAACGATCCATCAGCGTCCGCCCCGAATTCTGGCGCGGATACAGTTCTTTGGGAGCGTTCTACTTCAGCCAGGCCGAATACGACAAGGCGGAAGCCATGTTCGAGAAGGCCGTAAGCCTCAAGCCCGATAGCTTCGGCAACTACCGCAACCTTGGCGGAACCTTGCTCTACGAAGGCCGTGATGAGGAGGCTACGAAAGCGCTTGAGAAATCCATCGCCATCCGTCCTTCTTACCAGGCTTACGAGAGCCTTGCGGTGGCATATTTTCGGCTGCGCAAATTTGACCAGGCTGCCCGGACAACCCAGGAAGCCTTGAAGCTCGACGACAGCGATTACCAGACCTGGGGAAACCTCGGCGATGCCTATTACTACGGCGGAAACAAATCAGCCGCAATCGACTCTTACAAGAAAGCTATCTCCATGGCCGAGCAGCGGCTGAAGATCAATCCTCGTGACAGTGATGTTCTCAGCGATCTGGCTGGTTACTGGTCCATGCTCGGCGACCGAACCCGCGCCCTCGACTATCTCGATCGCTCCCTCGTTGGCAAGCAGGACAAGGAGTTGCTTTTCGATGCAGCCCTGGTGTACAACCAACTGCACGAAACCGGGACCGCTCTGGAGTGGTTGAGCAAAGCCTTGGCTGCAGGCTATTCGAAGTCAGTGATCGGCAAGGCGGCAGCCCTCGACAATCTGCACGACAACCCGCGTTATCAGGCCCTGATGCAGCAAAAGTAGAAGTCGATGGGTCCCAGGAAATATCCAGGAGGAGGTTCACATGAGTAAACCAGCCAACGTTCCGTCGATGCCACAAGTGGATATATCGACCGGCGCGGTTACGGACGGGCCGAACGGCGGAGTCACCGTCAACGAGCAATTCCAATGGATCAACGCGAGTTCAAACAGTTGCATCATCACCGCTCCAGCGAATCCAGTAGGAGGCCCATGGTTCAGCGGAAGCCCTTGCACGGTCAACGCCAACAATGCTCCCCCCAACAAAGGAATCGTAACCGCGTTGCTGGAAGGCGACTGGACGTTTGGGGATACCTGCAACCGGCGCATCACCAACCCCAAGGTTCCGGTCGGCGGGAACAAGCCGGGACCCAAGCCCAAGCCTAAACGATAAGCCGATGTAGATAGAAAGGGCGGGCGCACAGCCCGTCCTTTCATTAGCATTTCAAAACCTGTCCAGAAGCGAAAGTCCCCCTTAAGAACCATTCTTGCGGGCCACGCGATTGCGTGGCCCGTCAGAGGCTCCTTGAGGCCAGTTGACTTGGCCTCAAGGAGTTCTCCGTCGGCTATTTCTGCGCGCTTCTAAGGAGCGAAGGAACAGGCATGGTACGTGTTCGAATACATCGGTTGAATTTCGTACTTGTCTCCGTTGAGCACGCTAACCGGGTCCTTGAAGTAGGGTCCGGTCAGGTCAATCCCAGGACACAGGTCGCCAATTTCTTCGCCATACACGCCATTCGAATTGACCGCGATCCACCCGGTCGGAGGATCCGGATCGGTGATAGTTTCGAACGTCTCGTGCCCCAGCACGCTGCTCGTTGAATCGACGAGCGCCCCGTTCGGACTCGGCTGCAGCATGCTGCACCCGGGAACATTTTGATACGGCTCGACAGTGAACAGAACGTGCCCGATATCACTGAACGTCACGCTGCTGTGATAGGCGCAGAAAAAGAAGGTCGAGAGATTATCTGGCGAGTAGCACTCTCCGCTTCCGACGAAGCATTCGTCTACGCCCTTGGGGAGAAATATGTGGTAGATGTGGGTGTAGCCCGTGCCCAGGACGCTGGCGGCGGAATGCACGATTTGCAGAACGTCATTATCGCTCAGAGCCGTCAGGATCGGATACGAGATAACCCCGGCTGTGCCCACCGTGTAACGATTGTCCGTCGTCAAGCCCACGTACTGGTCCGCTACGTGGATGAAGTTGCTTTGCCGAGATTCCTAAGAAACGCAGCCGGGTTCCCCCAGCAAGAACTCGTGCAGTCGACGTAGACGGGGTTGGACTCCGCCGTTGTAACTACGGGGCCGCCGTATAGGTGAGATAAATCCGCCGGATAGAAGCCGGGTGGCGGCACGGCTGGTATGGTAGCGTCGCTGACCGGCGCCGACGCTGAATCATCGGGTCGGACGGTTGAAGGACCTGGTACGGCGGCTTTGATTGGAAATGGCGAGTAGCGATTCATGCTCGCAATCTTCAGACGCATGTGAACGCGATAGTCAGAGGTGCTGGAAGCGGCGACCTGGTCGGCCGAGCGGACCTCCAACCGTATACTGGGCAATGCACTCTGCTCATCCTGCGCGCTCAACTTCCCCTGGGTCAGCAAGATTGAACAAGTGATCAAAACAACAAGCTGGAACAATCGTAGAAACTTCATGGTTGGGTCTCCTTATCTTTGTATCTTTGGTGAAGTGACCTTTGTCGTTGCGACTTTCGACTCGCTAGATTTTCGACGTGGACTTGAACCCCGAGGACGGTACAGTCGGGCCATATCCCTTGCTGAGCAAGGGGACTCGGCTGGACCTCCACAACTCTGCCCGGCCAATTGCATCGTTGTCAAGGGCTAACATCAGCTATTTGCGGCTCCCGTGGCTGCGCTAGGAAGGTCGGGCGTGCATTCTGTATAAAAGAATCCCTATCCCCCCGCCCGCCGTTTGACCCTTCTTTTCCCGCGCCTGTAAGATCAAACTTCATCAGCATTAATGGCGATCGTCCTAACTCCAGAGGGCAAAACAGGACACAGATTAAAGATTTGCTGTGATCCCCTGTGCTCCCTGTGGTGAAGGTTTTCGCCAATAGCCAGATGCGAACTGCTGGTTTCAAGACTCATGCCCCACGACTTGCCCAAATCTTACGAACCCGGCGCGATTGAAACGCGCTGGGCCGAGTATTGGATCAAAGAGAAGCTTTTCTCCGTCCCCACGCCGCACGCAGGCGAGACCCGCCCCGTCTTCACCCTGCTGCTGCCGCCGCCCAACGTCACCGGCCGTCTGCACATGGGCCACATGCTCAACCAGACGCAGATGGACATCATCGTCCGCTGGCATCGCATGCGCGGCTTCATCACGCTCTGGCTGCCCGGTATCGATCACGCCGGCATCGCCACGCAGATGATGGTGGAGCGCGACCTGGCCAAGGAAGGCAAGAAGCGCCGCGACCTCGGCCGCGAAAAATTCATCGAGCGCGTCTGGGAGTGGAAGCGCCACTACGGCGGCGCCATCCTCGACCAGATGAAGCGCCTCGGCGCCTCCGTCGATTGGGACCGCGAATATTTCACCATGGACGAGAATCTTTCCCGTGCCGTGCGCGAAGTCTTCGTCCGCCTCTATGAAGAAGGCCTGATCTATCGCGGCAAATACATCGTCAACTGGTGCCCGCGCTGCGAAACCGCCATCTCCGATCTCGAAGTGAAGCACGAAGACGTCGCCGGAAAGCTCTGGGAGATTCGCTATCCCGTCATCGGCGGCTCTTCCTCAGAAAGGCCCGAATTCATCACTGTCGCCACCACTCGTCCGGAGACCATGCTGGGCGACACCGCCATCGCCGTCAACGCCAATGACGAGCGCTACACGCACCTACACGGCAAACGCGTCATGTTGCCGCTGATGAATCGCGAGATCCCCATCATCACCGACGAACTCGCCCAGCCCGAATTCGGTACTGGTGCCGTGAAGGTTACGCCCGCCCACGATCCCAACGATTTCGAAGCCGGCAAGCGTCACAACCTGCCGCAAATCGCCATCATGGACGAGCACGCACACATGAACCAGAATGCTGGCCGCTACAAGGGTTTAGATAGATATGAAGCCCGCAAGCGCGTCCTCGCCGATTTGCAGGAACAAGGCTTTCTCGTGGCCGAAAAAGATTACGCCCTCTCTGTCGGCAAATGTGAGCGCTGCGGCACTGTGGTTGAGCCGCGCCTCTCCGAGCAGTGGTTCATCAAAATTCAGCCGCTGGCGCAAAAAGCTATCGAAGCCGTCGAAAGCGGCGAAATCACCATCGTCCCGGAAAACTACAAGCAGATCTACTTGAACTGGATGAATAACATCCACGACTGGTGCATCTCACGCCAGTTGTGGTGGGGACATCGCATCCCGGCCTGGCGCTGCGCTTGCGGCGAAATCATCGTTGCTCGCGAGACGCCCACGAAGTGTCCAAAATGTGACGGCTCAAAGCTCGAGCAAGATACCGACGTGCTCGATACCTGGTTCTCCTCCGGCCTTCTGCCCTTCACGACTCTGGGATGGCCCGAGAAAACCCGTGATCAGGCCGTGTTCTATCCCACCACGCTGCTCATCACCGCCTACGAAATTCTGTTCTTCTGGGTCGCCCGCATGATCATGTTCGGCTGCCACTTCATGCAGGGACACGAACAGGATCCCGTGATCAAGAAAGCCAGCGGCTGGGCCGACAAAAAGAATGACAGCGTTCCCTTTCGCCAGGTTTACATTCACGCGCTCGTGCGCGACGCCGACCGCCAAAAAATGTCGAAGACCAAGGGTAACGTGATCGATCCTCTCGAAATCATCGAACGCTTCGGCACCGACGCCACTCGCTTCACTCTGGCCGCCATGGCCGCGCCCGGCACCGACATCGCCTTCAACGAAAGCCGCACCGAAGGTTACCGTGCCTTCGCCAACAAAATCTGGAACGCCGCCAGATTCATGTTCATGAATGTTGACCGCATCGGATTCGTGCGGGGACAGCCGCCCTCGGCTGTCCAGCCGGGACAGAGTCCCGGGCGCCCTAAGCCGGGAGTCGAACGTTTTGCACTATCCACCCTCGAAGACCGCTGGATTCTTTCTCGCTTCAATCGCGTGACCGCGGAAGTGAACGATGCTCTCGAAACCTACCGCTTTCACGAAGCTGCCAATCGCATCTACGATTTTTTCTGGGGTGAGTTCTGCGACTGGTACCTGGAACTGATCAAGTCTCGTCTGAACTTCGAAGACGGAGCGGACAAAACTCAAGCCCGCGTTGCCTGCGCCAACCTGGTCAGCCTCTTCGATGCCTCGCTGCGCTTGCTCCATCCGGTGATGCCCTTCGTCACCGAAGAAATCTGGCAGGCAATTTATGACGGACGGCCGCCGCTGAAATCGATTGCCCTTGCCGCATATCCCCAAGCCAACGAGAAACAGTTTGATCTTGCCGCCGAAACCGAGATGGCAATCCTGCAGGACCTGATCGTGAACATAAGAAATGTCCGAGCGGAACTAAAAGTGGAACCCAAAGTCAAAGTCCCGATCGAGGTTTTTGCCCACGAGGCCGCCATTCGCTCCATGATCGAACAGAATCGCGGCGCTGTTGAGCGCTTGGCGAATGTCGAGAAGATTACGTTCGTAGACGGCTCGCTAGCTAAACAAGCCGGTGCCCGCACTACCGCGCGTTTTGACGTCCACGTCATCTATGAAAGAAAAGTCGACGTCGCCGCCGAGCGTGACCGCTTGAACAAAGAACTGGAGAAGATCGAAAAAGAGTTCGCGAACAATCAGCGGCAATTGAGCAACGAACAATTCTTGGCCAAGGCCCCGGAAAAGGTAGTCGGAGGCTTGCGCCGCCGTGAAGGAGAATTAGTCGCCCTGCGCGAAAAGATAAAACGTCAACTGGAGGGCGTGAACGGCGCCGGACTCGACCGCCTAAAGTGAGAACTGGGAACTGAGAACTGACAACTGCTCTATGGACTTTAACTCCCGACGCATCACCGCCATCATCGAGAACGCGCTGCTCGAAGACCGGGCCACGCGCGATGCCACCAGCTACGCTTGCATCGATCCCAATCAACGCGCATCCGCCACCATCCTCGCCAAAGAAGATTGCATTCTCGCCGGCATCGGTGTGATTGCCCGCATCTTCGATGTCTACGCCGTCCTCGATGGCGCCGTCACTTCGCACTACGAAGTTACCACTCATCCCGAGATCTTCGATGGCATCCGCCTTCACAAGGGCCAGTCCGTCGCCGTGATCACGCACAACGCGCGCGTGATTCTTTCCTGCGAGCGTGTCATCCTGAATTTTCTGCAGCGCATGAGCGGCATCGCCACGCTGACCCGCAAGTTCGTGGAAGCCGTCTCCGGTACGAAAGCCCGCATTCTCGACACCCGCAAGACCGCTCCCGGCCTGCGCGTCATCGACAAGTATGCGGTGCGCTGCGGCGGCGGCCAGAACCATCGCCTCGATCTCTCCGACGGAGTCCTCATCAAGAGCAACCATATCGCTCTCGCCGGGGGCATCGCGCCCGCTCTCGAGCGCGCCCATCGCAACCGCCGTGGCTCCCAGCCCATCGAGGTCGAAGTGCGCACGATTCAAGAGCTCGAAGAGGCGCTCGCCCACGGCACAGAAGCCGTTTTGCTCGATAACATGTCGATCGAAGAAGTGCGTCGGGCCGTCGAGCGTTGTGCCAAACTTGAGCGCCGCATCCCTATCGAATGTTCCGGCGGAATTCGTCTTGAGAATGTTCGCGCCTACGCCGAGACTGGAGTCGACTTCATCTCTATCGGCCTGCTCACTCACTCGACTCACGCTGCTGATCTGAGTATGCGAGTCGTTCCAGCCTGAAAGTCATTTGACACCTTGACCACGAGATAAAGCGCCCGCCGCCCGTTTGTGCTTTTCCCCCCGCTCCCGCATAATTCCGTTATTACGAAGCCGACCACAATGCGCAAGCCTCGCTTTCCACGCGCGATAAATCCAGCACCTCACGAGCCAGTCACCGACGCTCGTCTCGGCCGCATTGTGCGCCTCTTGATGGAGCACGCTACCGTTGTCGTGAGCGGCACAAAAATCGCGCAGGAGATTTCCTCCAACCGTTCGGAAGTCTGGCGACTGATTCAGCAACTGCGCGGTCTCGGCGTGGATGTCGCCGGTCATCCCGCCACCGGATATCAACTCAGGTCGGTGCCTGATCTCTTGCTGCCTGAAATCCTCGGACCGCTGATTCGCGGCACCATCTTTGATGCTCAACTTCATCACTTCTACAAAATTGGCTCAACCAACACCGCGGCCATGGCTGCTGCATCCCAGGGCGCGCCGGAGGGCAGCGTGTTTCTTGCCGAAGAACAGACGGCAGGCCGTGGCCGGGGCGCGAATTCCTGGGAGTCGGCCCGGTCCGCTGGAATCTACTGCTCAGTTGTTTTACGTCCGGCCCTCCCACCCTCCGATGTGCTGGTCATGGCCCTGGCGGCTGGATTGGCCGTGCGCGCGGCCATCGAACAGGTCAACTCTCGTGCAACCCCGGACCTGAAGTGGCCCAACGATGTGCTCATCGAGGGCAAGAAAGTCTGTGGCATTCTCACCGAGATGAATGCCGAAGTCACGCGCGTCCGCTACGTTGTCGTCGGCATCGGCATCAACGTCAATCATTCGAGCTTTCCGAAGGAACTCGAGGACGAAGCCGTCTCCCTGCGCATGGTGACCGGGAGTGAATGGTCGCGCGTGGAAGTGACTGCCGCTTTGTTAAAATCGCTCGACCAGGAATATCGTCAGCTGGCAGAACCTAGGAGCGCGCGCCAATCCATCCTGCGGCGATTTACCGAGCATTCAACGTGGGTGCGCGGGAAGCAGGTTCGCATCGAAGAAAATGGCTCAAGAGTGGAAGGAACCACCGACGGCCTCGATGACCGCGGTTTTCTCCAGGTCCGCACCCAGCACGGCGTGCAGACGATTCTAAGTGGCACAGTGAGGGCGCAGTGAGATGTTTTGAAAGGGCGCGGCTTCGGCCGTGCCGTGTAGAGTAAGGACTCATGCTTTTTGTCGTCGATGTCGGCAACACGAACACGGTTCTCGGAGTCTTCGCCCGGGTCGCGAAAGCCCACCCTGGCGCCGATTCCGACGATTCTCTGCGCTACGAGCGCTTGGTCGCGAACTGGCGGGTCGCCACCAAACAAGGCAGCACTGTGGATGAATACGGCGTCCTGTTTCGCAATTTATTTTCCATGGCGAGTCTTGAGGCTTCGGGCATCACCGGCATTGTAATTTCATCCGTTGTGCCGCCGCTCGATCCCGTGCTTCGCCAGGTTTGCGAGCGCTACTTCAATTCCAAGCCTCTTCTCATCGAACCCGGCGTAAAAACTGGCATGCCCGTGCACTACGACAATCCTGCGGAAGTTGGCGCCGATCGCATCGTCAACGCCGTGGCCGCATTTGAAAAATATGGTGGCCCCTGCGTGATCGTCGACTTCGGCACCGCGACTACCTTCGACTGCGTCTCCGCGAAGGGCGAATATCTCGGAGGAATCATTTGTCCCGGCATTGGCATCTCGGCCGACGCGCTTTTTCAGCGCACCGCGCGCTTGCCCCGCGTGGAGATTCGCAAGCCCGCCCGCGTCATCGGGACCAACACCGTGGGCAGCCTGCAATCCGGCCTTTACTACGGATACCTCGGTTTGGTCGATGGCATCCTAGAACTGCTGCTCGAAGAACTCGGCAAAGAAACGAAAGTGGTCGCCACCGGTGGCCTCGGTCCTATGATCGGCACCGGATCGAAATACATCAAGCAGGTGGATGACTTCCTAACCCTCGAAGGCCTGCGCATCATCTGGGAGCGCAACGTCGCTGCCCGGCCGGCCCTTGCGACCAAGCCTGCCCAAAAGCCACAATCCAGACCGAAGAACGGCGAACACTCATCGTCCACGCCGCGTTCCTCCCGCTGAACCGCCGTGGAAAATTACTTCAATTACTTTACTGAAATCGAGGAGCAGTTCCTGCGCCGCCGCGGCGGTGGGTTGCTCCTCACTACGCTCGACTGGGCTCTCATCGAAACCTGGAAGGACGCCGGTATTCCTCTCGAGGCTGCGCTTCGCGGAATCGATGCTGCCTTCGATCGCTACGACGCCCGCCCGTCGAAAACCAGGAAAGTGAATAGCCTTGCCTATTGTTCCCAGGAAGTTCTTGCCGCCGCGGAAGACATCAAAGAAGCGGCGGTCGGTGCCTCTCCCGGGGATCCATCGTCGACTAAAGCACCCGCAGCCCAAGGCTTTGAGCCCTCGACGATTGCGGCATTCCTGCGCCGCAACGCAGACCTTCTTGAGGCTGCCACGCTGCCGCGCAATGCCGGAGTCTCAGTCCACGCCATCGCGCAGGAGTCCGCGTCCACACTCCGCAAATTGGCCGGGGAAATCGAAGGGGTGAAACCTTCCAGACTAGAGGACTTGGAGCGCCACCTCACCGTGCTGGAAGAAAAACTTTTTGCCGCCCTGCTCACTGCCACGCCCGACGATGAAATTGTGACCGCCCGCGCCCAGGCCGATCGCGAACTCTCGCCCTACCGTCGTAAGATGTCGGCGCCGCAAATCGACCAACTGCAGAAGCAATACGTTCACAAACGTCTTCTGGAAAAATACGGCTTGCCGCGTTTGAGCCTCTTCTACATGTGATGTCCCACTCCTTCGATACACTCGTTCTCGGTGGTGGCGCCGCGGGATTGATGTGCGCCATCGAAGCCGGCAAGCGCGGCCGCCGCGTCGCCGTCCTCGAACATGCCGATCGCCTCGGCAAGAAAATCCTGATCTCCGGCGGTGGACGCTGCAACTTCACCAATCTTTACTGCCAGCCCGAACATTTTCTCTCCGCGAATCCTCACTTCGCCAAGTCAGCTCTGGCCCGATACACTCCCGCCGACTTCATCGCTCTCGTAGAAAAACACGGCATCCCCTACCATGAAAAAGCTTTAGGCCAGCTTTTCTGCGACCGCTCCGCCCGCGACATCCTCGCCATGCTCGAAGCCGAATGCCGCGATGCCCGCGTCACCATCTTTCTAAATACGCACATCCACCAAGTCGACAGAAACGCCGATTTTATCGTTCATTCGAAAATCGCCAACTCCGAAGACGCAGAGTTCCGCGCGCCAACCCTCGTAGTCGCCGCCGGAGGCCTTTCCATTCCGAAAATCGGCGCCACTTCGTTCGGCTATGATCTCGCCCGCCAGTTCGGCCTTGCCATCCGTGATCCCTGGCCCGCACTCGTTCCGCTGACGCTGCACTCCGAACTTTGTTCCGACTACTGTGACCTCGCCGGAGTTTCAACCGAAGTGATTGCATCGACGATTACCCCGCACGGCACTCAGCAATTTCGTGAGAAAATGCTGATCACGCATCGCGGCCTAAGCGGCCCAGCAATTCTCCAAATTTCTTCCTATTGGCAAAGGCCGCAGCCCATCCTGATCGATCTTGCGCCCGGACGCGAACTTACCGCAACATTTCGCGATCCGAAAACGCCAAGAAGCCTGAACACGTTACGAACTGAGCTGCGAAACTTCCTCCCACATCGTCTCGCCGACCGCTGGCTCGATCTCCACGCTCCAGCTTCCTGGACGAATCAAGCCCTCGCCACCTGGGAAAATCAAGCGCACGCCTGGGCGATCTCGCCCTCTGGAACCGAAGGCTACGCGAAAGCCGAAGTCACCGCCGGCGGCGTTGACACAGCCGAGCTCTACGCCAAAACCATGGAGAGCCGCAAAGTCCCCGGCCTGTTTTTCATCGGCGAAGTCGTAGACGTCACCGGCCATCTCGGCGGCTTCAATTTCCAGTGGGCCTGGTCGTCAGGCGCCGCCGCCGGCCGGGCGCTCTAAGTTATGCCCACTTAGCTGAAGTAATCACTTAGGCACCGCCGATAAGGCAATGCGCAAATCCGGCTCTTGCATAACGCCGGTGTCGGGTTAAAATGCCGTCTATGTCAAAGAAGACAGAAATGAGCAGTTCGTCCCTCTGGGTTGTCGTGATTGTTCTGATAGCGCTTGCCGCCTGGATGTACTTCAAGAAGTAGCCCTCAGGGCAAGTCCGGATCCCGCTGGGCTCGTCAACCGAGGGTGAGCGCCAACGCCCCCATGCCGTAGAATCAACTCTTGCTCCTAAACATTGAAAAGCTCATCTACGGCGGCGACGGACTCGCTCGTCTTCCCGCCGACGCTCGCGGACGCGGCAAGGCCGTCTTTGTTCCCTTCGTTCTTGCCGGAGAGAAGGTCGAAGCTGCCCTCACCGAAGAAAAGCCCGGCTTCGCCCGCGCCCAGGCCACGGCGATCATCGAGCCCTCGCCACACCGCGTTCCGCCGCCCTGTCCCCACTTTGGCCGCTGCGGCGGATGCCACTACCAGCAGACCACCTACGCCCAGCAACTCGAGATCAAAAAAGACATCCTGCGCGAGAACCTCCGCCGCATCGCCAAGCTCGAATTAAAGCATGAAATTCACGTCCATCCCTCGCCGCCGTGGAACTATCGCAATCGTTCGCGCTTCCAGCTGCGCACGCGCCCTGACTTCGCCGCCGGATACTTCAAATTTTCCTCGCACGAATTGCTTCCCGTCGAAGAGTGTCCCATCAGCTCGCCTCTGATCAACCGCGCTCTCGCCGCCCTCTGGCAGGCCGGACGAGCCGGCAAATCCGTCGAAGGCGTTCGCGAAGCCGAGTTTTTTGCCAACAGTGACGATTCCCGAATCCTGGTCGAGTTCTTATGCGCTCCCGAGGCTCGACGCGCTGCCGTGCGCGCTTGGGCCGAAGAACTATGTGCCTCGATGCCTCAGATCGTTGGCGTCACCGCCTTCCGCGAGCCACAAAAAGGTGTGCAGGAGCCCCTTGTCGCCGTCGGCGCCTCCGAACTGACCTACCAGACCAAGATGGCAGCTTACCGCGTAAGTGCTGGAGCCTTCTTCCAGACCAACCGTTTTCTAATCGACGAACTTGTCGATATTGTGACGCGCGGCCGCTCGGGCGAACTGGCCTTCGATCTCTACGCCGGCGTCGGTTTGTTTTCCACAGCCCTCGCCAGTAGTATCCGTCACATCGTTTCTGTCGAGTCGTCACAGACTGCTGTAGGCGATCTTCAATACAATCTGTCCTTGAGTGCGCAGGTTTTTCATACTGCGGCCGACCAGTACCTGGCCCAACGCGGTGATAGCGGTCGGGCCGGGAATAGGGCAGTCCTCCTCCATACGCCTGATCTGGTGGTCGTAGATCCGCCGCGAGGCGGCTTGGGCGATCGCGTGGCGCGTCTACTTGCGGAACTGGACGCGCCTCGCGTGAGCTACGTCTCCTGCGATCCCGCAACCTTGGCCCGCGACCTGCTGCCGCTTCAGGCCGCCGGTTATCGGGTGGAGGAGGCACACCTCGTCGACCTGTTCCCCCAAACCTACCATCTCGAAAGCGTGCTGCACCTGGTCCGCTAATTGCTCGCCGGGGAAAAACTGATCCTTCAGTGATTTCGCCTTTGGGGTGGCGCAGCGCTTCAGCGCTGCGGTCAGCGCACTTGAAAGATAAGCGCCTCAGCCTCTGAGGTCCCTCATAAGACGCCCGCATGCCGCCTCTTCCCCTACTCGCGCCGCCTTCCCCACCTCCGATCCCATTCGATTTCCGATTCAAGCCCGCGCGCCAACCGATACTCTGGGCCGCCATCTCCTACGCCGCAGGAATAATCGCCGCCACCCATCTCTCTCGCCCACCTTTGACGTGGGCGCTGGCAGGACTGGCATTCGTTGCAGCCGCCCTCTACTTCATGCACAAGAGATGGTGGCTTGCCCGATGCTTGGCTCTCGGTGCGCTCTTCTTCGCTGGCGCATTCCAGCTTCAAGTCACAGGCTCTTCCAGCCCCCTCGATCGCAGTCTGGATCCCTTCGCTTACGGCCCAGAGATCGAGATGACCGCGCACGTTACCCGCGAAGGCCGATTCCGGCAAGCGTCTGCCGGCGAACTTGCGCAGACCCTCGACGTCGAGACCGAAGAAATCGTCACTGACGCCGGCTCGCGGTTTCCCGCCCATTCCGGTGTGCGCGTCGGCCTATATGGCGTCGGCCCAAACGGCTCAACCGATGTCGCCTCCGCACTCCCCATGCGCCTTTTCCGCTACGGCGAGCGCATTCGCCTTCCCGTCAAGCTTAAGCTGCCTCGCAACTTCCGCAATCCCGGAGCTTTCGACTATCAAAGCTATCTGGCCGCCAACGGCATCGCCGCCCTGGCGTCAGCCAAAGCGGAGGACGTCCAACTCCTTTCCGGATTCACCGGAACCCGCCTCGGCCTTTGGCGTACCCGCATTCACTCCAGCATCATCGCCAAGGTTCACGCTCTCTGGCCGGCTCCGCAAGCCGCTCTCATCGACGCCATGGTGATCGGCGAAGAAGCCTTCATCGATCGTGATACCCGAGTCGATTTCCAACGCTCCGGCACCTATCACATACTCGTGGTTTCCGGGATGAACGTTACCATCCTGGCTTTCGTCGTTTTCTGGACCCTTCGCCGTCTGCATGTCCGCGACATTCCCGCAACTCTGTTGACCATCCTCTTCTGCGTCGCCTATGCGTTCCTGACCCAAGTCGGCGCCCCGGTGTGGAGAGCCACGCTGATGTGTGCCATCTTCCTCGGTACCCGCCTGCTCTACCGCGACCGCTGCATGGTCAACGCTCTCGGCGCAGCAGCTCTCGGGCTCCTCGCATTCGATCCCCGCCAGCTTGTCAATGCCAGCTTCCAGATGACTTTCCTTTGTGTCCTGATCGTCGCCGCCATCGGACTGCCCCTGGTCGAGCGCACCTCGCGCCTCCACCGCCGCGCCCTCGCCCACTGGGATGCCGATGATTACGGCGCTCTCTTGCCACCGCGGGTCGCCCGGTTCCGTGCGGATCTGCGCCTCATCGCCGGTCGCGTAGCGCGGTTTATCGACGAACCATGGTCTTTCCGCCTTATACGGGCTGTGATAATAATCTCGCTTCGCGGGTTTGAATTGCTTCTCGTCTCCGCCGTGATGCAGATGGGCTTGGCCTTGCCCATGGCCTATTACTTTCACCGCGCCACCACCATCGGCATGCCCGCTAACGTCGCCGTCGTTCCGCTCACCCAACTCCTCATGCCCGCCGCCGTCGTCGCGATTTCCTCCGCATATATCTCCCCCCTGCTCGCAAAACTTCCCGCCGTGCTCACATCGTTCGCCCTGCGAGCGATCACCGGCACGGTGCCGGACTCGGAACCCTCCGCCTCGCCGATCTTCGCGTCGCCACTCCATCTCTGGTCATGATCGCCGCAGCTTCTGCTGCCTTGATCCTGGCGATGATTCTCGCTCGCCATCGCGCTTCGTTCGCCTTCGTAGGCGTGCTCGCGATTCTTGCTTCCTCCCTGGCGATTGCCTTCGTTCCGCCCCGTCCCCAAACCCAAGCCGGAATTCTCGAAGTAACTTCCATCGACGTGGGCGAAGGCGATGCCATCTTGCTGATCATGCCGCAAGGCCGCACCCTGCTCATCGATGCCGGAGGCCCCATCTTTGGCGGCGCTTCTCAACTCGATTTCGGCGAAGACGTGGTCGCGCCCTACCTCTGGACGCGCCGCCTCTCCCGCCTCGATGCCGTCGCAATTTCTCACGGCCACTCCGATCACATCGGAGGTATGTTCGCTATCCTGAAAGATTTTCGTCCCAAAGAATTATGGGTCGGCCTATTGCCCCCCAGTCGAGCTCTCGACAATTTGATCGCCGAAGCGCATGCGCTTGGAATCAGGGTCGTACGCCATTGGGAAGGGGATGAATTTGACTTCGGCGGCGCGAAAGTAGACGTTCTTTTTCCGCCGCAAAACTGGCCTGTCGGCCTCGAGCCCAAGAACAACGACTCCATGGTGCTGCGCGTCGCCTACGGCGCAACTTCCGTACTACTCGAAGGCGACGCCGAAAAAGCCGTCGAGCGCCGCATCGCCAGCCTTCACCCCCTGCACGCGGATCTCTTGAAAGTCGGCCATCACGGCAGCGCCACATCCACCACACCCGAGATCCTCACAGCTGTGAAGCCCACATTCGCTGTGATCTCCGTCGGATTCCACACTTCCTTCGGCCTGCCCAAAGTTGACGTCCTCGCCCGCCTGCAAGCCGCCGGAGTCCGTACCTACCGCACCGACCTGAACGGGGCCGTCACCTTCTTCCTCGACGGCCACTCCGTCACCCCGTCGCTGCCATCGAGCAATTAGAGAGATTCCGTTTCGGAAGGCTGCTTACTTCACCGCCTCTGTCGGACTGTCCATTAGTCTTACGGGAGAAGGGGCCGTCAAACCACCACCGCCGGCCATTCGTGGAAGAGCGGCGCTTCAGCGCGCGTAAGCATCGAGAGAATGTGGGGCTTTAGCCCCCGACCCCTCAACTCTGCGTCTCATCGTCATCCACGTCGTCCGCAGCCGCACCCGACTCCCGGTATTCCATGATCAGATTGAGGGCCTTCTTCGCATCGTCTTCCCTTACCAGAATAATCATCCCCCCGAGCCCGGGAAACGCATCTTGCAAGAAGCTGGCCGACTGCAGATCGTTCTCAATTCCCGCCGAATCCAGCAGCCCCTTCACCACCAGCGCCTCCGGCTCCTGTTCGCTGTCAAACACTTTCACCAGTTTCTCGTTCGGATTAGGCCGCTGTTTTTCCGCCGTCACTTTCGACTGATCTGCCATGGTAGCTCTCCATTCCCGTGCCGCTGCGCCAACCAGCAAAGCCCAGACGCCGCATTCCTCAAATTCTAACTCTTACGCGCAAAGCCCACCACAAACGTCGCCAAAATCGCGTCGCAAGAAATCGAGCCCCTGACTGCAGCAGATCCGTTCTTTCTCGCTAGGACCAGCACTTTCGGGCCGTTTCATTTCGCCCTCAATAGGCGCAAGATGCTCAACAAAGCGGCGCAACGTCGAACCGCACCCGAACATCCAACCTGTGGACAAGAAAGCTCCGGGGAAAGCAAAGGATCACTATGAATTCTGGGGAACCTTCCGATCATGAAAAACTTCCACAACTCGCCCGGCCAGAAGCCGCCGAAATCGCGGCCGAGGAGGAAGCGCGCAGAATCCGCCGCCTGCAGTTGATGATCAGCATGGTTTCTTCCGTTATCAGCCAGGATTCCAGCCTCACCGTCGAAGAAGCCTCCGAACTCGCCGCCGGCGCCAAGCGCGCCGCCCTCGCCATGTTCCCCGACAAAGAACTCGCTTACGACCTTCTCTATAAGCCCCGCCTACAACGACTAATGCGCGAACGCTTCCGCCTGCAATAGCCGTCGGTCAGCACTTATTTGTCATCCTGAGCGAAGCGAACCGGCTCGTGCAGTCGAAGGATCCCTACCCCCTCATAATCGCATCGAGGTGTTTTCGCGGAACGCGGCGATCACTGGCAAAACTCCCGACGCCACGCGCGCGTCGTTATTCATCCACCACCGAATTCCTCAGCGTCCCCACTCCCTCCACGCTTATCTCCATCACGTCTCCCGCCATCACCGGACCGACGCCCGCAGGCGTCCCCGTCGCAATCAAATCCCCCGGCAGCAGCGTCATTGCCTGCGAGATAAATCGAACCACCACATCCAGCGGAAAGATAAAATCCTTCGTATTCCCCGACTGCCGCACCGCCCCATTCACCTGCGTCTCCACGCCCACGCCCGCCCACGGATCAAGCCCATCCGCCACCACCGGCCCTACCGGACACGACGTATCAAACCCCTTCGCCCGCGCCCACTGATCTTCTTTTCTCTGGATGTCGCGCATCGTGACATCATTCAGGCAGGTGTAACCGAGAATATACGGCCGCACATCCTCGCCCTCCGGCAGGAGATGGCATTTTTTTCCCATGACTACACAAAGCTCGCCTTCAAAATCGACGCGCTCGGAAATCCTCGGCCGCTTCACCACCCCGCCCGGCGCCAGCAGCGCCGAGTTCGGCTTAAAGAACAACAGCGGCTCCGTCGGCACCTCACTTCCCAACTCCGCCGCATGTTCCCGATAGTTCCGCCCCACGCACACAATTTTCGTCGGCCTCACCGGCGGCAGCAAAGTCGCCTCGTCCAATGCAATCGGTTCGATCCGTCGCGTACGCAGACCCTCCACGTCGCCATCCGATTCCTCCGGCGCCGTCAGTAGGATCCTCAAAATCGAATCGTGTCCCGCCACCGATTCGACCAGCCCATAATGAGCCTCTTCGTTCAGTTGAAAGCGGCAATATTTCATTGTCATCTATCTAACCACGAGTACAGGAAATCCGCAGAAAGCTTTTAATCTCCAACATCGATCCTCGAAACTTTGTCAACCTGAGCGGAGCGAAGGACCTCCGCAGTTGCCCACCTCCCCCGCGCGCACGCTTGGGATTCAGCCTTTGGGTGGCGCAGCGCTTCCAGCGCTGCGATTACTTCCTGCAAGACCGAGGGCTTTAGCCCCTGAGGTTCACGGCACACTCTCGCTCGTTTCCTCCGACCTCGCACTCTCATTCCCACGCTGATCCACCGCCAGTACCAAATAAAAATTGGCCGCTTGAGACTTTGGGTGGCGCAGCGCTTTTAGCGCTGCGATGAGCTTCCTGCGCGACTAAGGGCTTTAGCCCCTGAGGTGGTTTTTACGGCACACTCTCGCTCGTTTCCTCCGACCTCGCACTCTCATTCCCACGCTGATCCACTGCCGACACCGAATAAAAATAAGCCTTACCTGCCTCCACCTTGGTATCCCGAAACGCCGGTGTCTTCACCAACCCGGAATTAATCTTCACCGCTGCCGCGCCCTCTTCATGACGGTAAACGTTGTAACCATCCAGGTCCGCATCCGCCACCGGAGTCCAGATCAAATCAACAAACGGCAGCTGCCCCGGTCCCGAAAACACCGCCTGCAATCCCGAAGGCACCGCCGGAGGAAATATATCGCGCGCGAACACTTTCACCTCAGGCGTGTCATCCCCTTCCACCTCAACCGACGCCTTCCCCGCCGTCTCGATTACGCTCACCACAGTGCCCCGGTAGAAATAAGTTTGCTCCCACTCGAACGTCGAATCGAGAAAAGATGAACTGCTCTCGTCCTCGCCCAGAGCACACTCCGTAGCCTGCACGTCCGCCACCTTGGTTTCGTTCGATCTCGATTCCGCACGCCGTTCGATCCGGAACAGGTATCCAGTGCCCCTTCTTCCTTCCGCTGTCACCGGACACTTCCATGAGATCAGCACGCCAGCCGCCGTTGTGTGCGCGGAAAAATCCCCGAAAGCCGGCAGCGTCGGCACCAGCGCTACCCGCGCTTGATTCGAAATCCCCGCTCCGCGCCCTGCCGTATTCAGCACTTCAACAGCGTAGCTCGCAAACTCAGTCGGATGTTCCTGCTCGAGCGCAACCGGCAAGGTGTCTGTGAAACTCCCACTCAGTCTTTTCCCTGACGCTTTCTTTGCCGTCTGCTCGAAATCCGCTGGCGGCGCGGCCTCTCCCACCTGCGTTCCACATTCCTTCAGCGCAGCCCCAACGCTCCGGCAAATATTGGTTTCTCCCAGATAGCGCGTCCTCTGCCGGTCCGTCGTACGCGCCGGAATCGTCCACGTCAGCGTCACCTGTTCGCCCTTCCGCGCCGCATGCAAATCGGTTGGCGGCTTCGGCAACTCCAGCGAAGGCGCTTCCGGCGGCCCCATCGACGCGCACCCCGCCAGCCAACCCGCTGCCGTCGCCACCAGCAACAATTTCCCTATCAAAAGTTTCATGCGAAAGTATCTTCGAATACTCCAAACGCTGGCGCAACCGTGGAAGAGCGGCGCTTCAGCGCCGCGTCGCATACACAGTAGATTGTCGGCTTCAGCCCCTGCTCACCCCGCCAACTCTCTCACCGCCTCCCGAAACACCTTGCTGTGCTCGTCCACATCGTCCTTTTCCGTTTGCGGCGACATCAACGCCATATTATGAAACCGAGTCAGTAAAATCCCCCGATTCATCGCATACAAATGCATGAACCGCTCCAGCTCAAAATCCATCGCATCATGCGCCTCCGTTCCATTCTTCGGAGCCTTCTCCGCAAACATATATTCTGCCCGGCAGCCCAGACGCGTCACATGCCACGGCAACTCCGCCTCCGCAATCGCGTTCGCCACTCCCAACGTCCAGCGCTCCGCCATCGGAATCATCCGATCAAACGCTTCTTTGATCAGAACTTTCGTTAAAGTGGCGCGCATCGCCGCCAGTGACAACGCATTCCCCGCCAGCGTCCCGCCAATCCCGCCCACATCGCAGTCTTCCAGATTCTGTGCTGCTGCCACAATTCTGTCCACCACTTCTTGCGAAAATCCGTACGCCGCCCCCGGAATCCCTCCTCCAATGGCCTTTCCAAACACCAGCACATCCGGCTCCAGATTTTCCGCACGCGTATATCCCCCCGGCCCCGCGCAAATCGTGTGCGTCTCATCCATAACGAGCAGCACTCCGTGCTTCCGCGTCAACTCCCGCAACGCCTGATGAAAACCCTTTTCCGGATGCACGATGCCCACATTTGTCATCGCTGGCTCCGCCAGCACGCAAGCCACGTCTCCCGCAGCCAGCGCCCGTTCCAGCCCGGCAACGTCGTTGAACTCGACCACCCGAGTCGTAACTGCCGGATTCACCGGAGGCCCAATGTTCCCGCGCCTCGCCTCTGCCCTTCCATTCCGGTCGAGTGTGATAAAGGTTTCATCCACCGTCCCGTGATAGCACCAGTTGAATACCAGAATCTTCGCCCGCCCCGTAATCTGCCGCGCGAAGCGAATGGAGAATCGATTCGCATCCGTCGCCGTCAGCGCAAATTGCCAGTGAGGCAAGTTGAAACGCTTCTGCAACTCCTCCCCCACAAAAATGGAATCTTCCCCCGGCAGCATCAGCGTAATCCCGCGCCGCGCCTGCTCTTCCACCGCCTTCACCGTGGCAAACGGAGAGTGCCCCGTCATCGCTCCCGTATCGCCCAGACAAAAGTCGATATAGCGATGCCCATCCACGTCAAAAAAATGCGCCCCCTGCGCCTCCCGCACAAACGGGGGAAACGCTCCCGCCCACTTCACCATCCAGTTCATGGGAACGCCCGCCAGCAGCGACTTCCGCCCTCGCTCAAACAAAGCCTTGGACTTCGGACGCTCCTCGACAAACTTCTTCTGCTCGCGCTCCATCAGCGTCGCCAGCCGTTTTCGATCAATGGTTTTCATGACGAGGCAGAATACCAGACGTGGGTAAAGGATAGAAAAAGCGAACTACGGCAGAAGGGAAAGAAAGATAGGGGTTTCAGAGGCTGACCGACCTTGCCCAACACAATTGAGGCTGCCCCACTTTCCGCGGTTTTCGAAAGGTAGGGAACCACTGGCTTCAAAATCACCGCTTACAAAATGTATCTCGACAAATCCTGATCCTTCACAATATCCGTCAACATCTTGCGCACATAATCCGCATCCACCGTCACGTGCTCGCCTTTGCGCTCAGGAGCGTCAAAGCTCAACTCGTCGAGCACCCGCTCCATGATGGTATGCAGCCGCCGCGCTCCAATATTCTCCGTGCTCTCATTCACCCGAAACGCAAAATGCGCAATCTCTTGCAGCGCCTCCGGCGTGAACTCCAGCTTCACTCCTTCGGTTTCCAGCAACGCCGTATACTGCTTCACCAACGACGATTTCGGCTCGGTCAGAATCCGCACAAAATCTTCCATCGTCAGCGACTGCAACTCCACCCGAATCGGAAAGCGCCCCTGCAACTCCGGAATCAGATCGCTGGGCTTCGAAACGTGAAATGCGCCCGCCGCAATAAATAAAATGTGATCCGTCCGCACCATTCCATAGCGCGTGTTCACCGTCGTCCCTTCCACAATCGGCAGAATATCGCGCTGCACGCCTTCACGCGAAACATCCGGGCCATGTCCGCCCTCGCGTCCTGCAATCTTGTCGATCTCATCCAGGAACACAATTCCCGAATTCTCCACCCGGTCGATCGCCATCCGCGTCACGTGATCCATGTCAATCAGCCGCTGCTCTTCTTCCTGAATCAGGTATTCAAACGCCTCGTTCACCTTCATCTTCCGCTTCTTGGTGCGCGCCCCGAAAATGTTCGGCAACATGTCCTTGATGTTGATATCCATCTCCTCGACGCCCTGGTTGCTCATGATTTCAAACGTCGGGAAATTCCGTTCGCGCACATCGATCTCCACCTGCCGCTCGTCGAGCTTCCCCTCGCGCAATTGCTGCCGCAATTTTTCACGCGTCCGCGAAGAAGACTCAGTCAGCGAAGTAGTGCCATCGATCACTACTCCACCTGCCGTAGTCGTGCTGCCGTCTCCCGGCCGGCTCGGCGGCGATGGCGGCAGAAGAATATCCAGCAACCGTTCCTCTGCATTCAACTCAGCCTTGTCCGCAACATCCTCCAACTTCTCTTCCCGCACATTATCGATTGCAATCTCCACCAGATCGCGCACCATCGACTCCACATCACGCCCCACATATCCCACCTCAGTAAACTTCGAAGCCTCCACTTTCAAGAACGGAGAATTCGCCAGCTTCGCCAGCCGCCGCGCAATTTCGGTCTTTCCCACCCCCGTCGGCCCGATCATGATTATGTTTTTGGGGATGATTTCTTCGGCCAGGTCGGGAGTCAGTTTCTGGCGGCGGGTCCGGTTGCGCAACGCAATGGCCACAGCGCGTTTCGCATCCTTCTGGCCGATCACGTGCTTGTCAAGTTCGACGACGATCTCACGCGGGGTGAGTTCGTCGAGTGCGAGTTGCTCTTCTTCAGCGCTGCTAGGTAAGTAAATGGCCATAAAATTAGTGTTCAGTGGCTAGTGGCTAGAACTCATCTCATAAATGGTTTTGGAAGGACACGACTTTAGTCGTGCCGTCCAGAATCAATAAAGATGCCGCTCTAGCCGCTGAGGGACTCGCCGGTTTACTTCTTCGCTTCATTATGAGATGGCTTCTAGTGATCAATATCTCGTATCGGATTTCTGGACTCTGATCACCAGCCCTTACCACTTTCTTACAGCTCCTCAATCGTTACCGCATCATTGGTATAGATGCACATTTTGCCGGCAATCTTCATCGCTTCCTCGGCAATTCTGCGGGCGGAGAGCTCGGTGTGGCGAGCCAGCGCTTCAGCCGCAGCCTGCGCGTAAGGGCCTCCGCTGCCGATCGCCGCCACTCCGCCATCGGGTTCGATTACGTCGCCTTGTCCGCTGAGCAGGTAGGTCTGCTCTTTGTCGCACACCAGCAGCAAGGCTTCCAGGTGGCGCAGGTATTTATCGGTGCGCCAATCTTTCGCGAGTTCGACGGCGGCCCGTCCCAGATTCCCGTGATATTGCTCCAGCTTCGATTCGAAGCGGCTGAAGAGAGTGAAGGCGTCGGCCGTAGACCCGGCAAATCCCGCAAGAATCTTGTCGTTGTAAAGGCGGCGAATTTTTTTCGCCGTATGTTTGATCACCGACTCCCCAAGCGTGACTTGTCCGTCCCCGGCGAGCACCACGCTGCCGTTACGGCGGATCGACAAAACTGTTGTGGATCGAATCAGGCGTTTCGTAGACATGGGCACAATCTTCGATTATAGCAGTGCAAAGGCACTTCAGAATTAGTGGGCTGCCCCACCCTTCGCGCTTTTCGAAGGGTGGGAACCACGAACCTCAAAGCTAGATTCCTTGTTTCGGTTTTCTCTGCGCCTCTGCGGGGAGGCTCTTCGACTCCACGTAGGGCATCACCTAAAGGATCAGTTCGTAAAAAAAAGAAAGGCGGGAACACCGTGCTTATAACCCACAGCCCCCAGCGCGAGTCGCAACCTCGCAAGCGTGCTTTCCGTCACTGACGGGCCTTCACGCCGAAGGCGTAGAGTGAATTGTCTAGAGCACGAGGTGATGCATGAAGCTCCTGGTCATCGGTTCCGGCATGATGGGTTCGGCAGCGGCGTTTGACATGGCACGGCAGTCTCAACTGGAGTCTGTCTCCCTTGCCGATACCGATCTGAAACGTGCTCGCGAAGTCGCGGCTCGGGTAAACAAAATCACGGGCGAAAAGAAAGTTCGGGCAGTCGCGCTGAACGCCAGCAATCAAAAGGACGCTGCCCGGCTGATGCGCGGACATGACGGCGCTCTCTCCGCGGTCCCTTACCGCCTGAATCTCGGACTCGCGAAAGCCGCCATCGAAGCCCGTTGCCACTTCGCCGATCTCGGAGGCAATAACACGGTAGTCCGCCAGGAACTCGCGCTCGCCAGGCAGGCGGAGAAGCGCGAAGTCGCTATCGCTCCCGATTGCGGCCTTTCTCCCGGCATGGCTTCCATCCTCGGCGGGGAATTGGTGCGCCGTCTCGGGGGCCGCGCCGATGCGCTCAAACTCTATGTCGGAGGCCTGCCCGAAAAGCCCATGCCGCCCTTCCACTACCAGCTGGTTTTCTCCGTGGAAGGTCTGATTAACGAGTACGTGGAGCCGGCGCGCATTCTCCGCAAAGGCAAGCTGGTCACGGTGGAGGCGCTCACCGAACCGGAAGAATTTCACATGCCGGGTTTCGCGCCTCTTATCGCCTTCCAGACTTCTGGTGGCACTTCCACCTTGCCGGAAACTTTCGAAGGAAAGGTCGGCGAGTGCTTCGAAAAGACCCTGCGCTATCCGGGACATTATGATCTGCTCTGCGAATTGAAAGCGCTCGGCCTCTTCTCCAGCGAGAAAATGCAAGTGAACGGAACCGAGATTACGCCGCGAGCCGTGATGTCAAAAATCTTCGAAGGAAAGTTTGCCGGCAAGGGGCCGGATGTCTGCATCATGCGCCTCGAAGCGCACGAGTCGGTGCGTTCTCCGGGTGTTCGCGGCTTGCTCGGCGGGCGCCTCAAAGGCCGCGTTGCCGCCTTCACCCTGGTCGACCACTATGATTCCAAGACGGATATGAGCGCCATGATGCGCACCACCGCATTTCCGGCTTCGATCGTCCTGCAAATGCTCGCTTCTGGAGCCATCACGAAGCGCGGCGGCGTATTGCAGGAGCGGGATGTTCCTGCCGAGCTCTTTTTGGACGAGATGTCCAAACGCGGAATCGACATCCAGTACACCTTGGCATAGAAACAAATCAAACCGGGACGCGTACCCATCATGCTGTTCAGAATGCTAGACTGAATTTGCAGACTAGAGCTTTGGAAGCTCGGAGCGCGCTCGCCATGACCAAAACCCACACCACTCCGCCTGCCATCTCCTCCGCCGACGAAAACCTGGTGCTGTCCTCCCTCGAACACGATCAACTCGTTGGCGCCAAGAAGCACCACATTCCCCGCCGCCATCTCAAAGGCCCTGAACTCATCGTCCTCTGGTCCCTGCGCATTTATCTTCTGTTCATGATGGCTGTAGTTACCTACCAGGTCTGGACCGCCGCGCGCTAGGCCATTCCGTCAATTCTCCTCTACGCATTCTGCGCCAAAACGACTAAACTTATTGGTTCCGATATTCGCTCCAGTCCGCTGTGCGGCGCCATCCGTCTCGCGGCATCTTTCGTCAGGAAGGCATCATGTCCTTAGATAGCTTCAAGTCGCGTTCCATTTTAAGAGTCGGCAAGAAGGATTACGAAATCTATCGCCTCGACGCTCTCGACCAGCAAGGCATATCCACCAAACATCTTCCCTATTCCCTGCGTATTCTTCTCGAAAACCTTCTTCGCACTGAAGATGGACGCAACGTTAAGAAAGAAGATGTCCGCTCGCTCGCATCCTGGAACAAGAATTCCAAGCCCGAAAAAGAAATTGCCTTCACTCCCAGCCGCGTCCTGCTCCAGGATTTCACTGGCGTCCCCTGCGTCGTCGATCTCGCGGCTATGCGCGATGCCATGCAGCAACTCGGCGGCGATCCCGCGCTCATCAATCCTCTGCAGCCCGTCGAATTAGTAATCGATCACTCCGTGCAAGTCGACGAATTCGGCACCCCGTCTGCCTTCGACATGAACGCCCTCCTCGAATTCCAGCGCAACCAGGAGCGCTACTCGTTTCTTCGCTGGGGCCAAACCGGATTTCACAACCTCGCCATCGTTCCTCCCGATACTGGCATCGTCCACCAGGTCAATCTCGAATACCTCGCCCGCGTAGTTTTCGCTGACGAATTCGATGGCAAGCGCACAGCCTATCCCGACACCCTAGTCGGCACCGACAGCCACACAACCATGGTGAATGGGTTGGGGGTGCTGGGATGGGGCGTTGGGGGTATCGAAGCGGAAGCCGCGATGCTCGGGCAGCCTGTTTCCATGCTGATTCCGCTGGTTGTGGGAGTGAAGCTTACGGGACGTTTGCGCGAAGGGGCGACGGCTACTGATCTGGTTTTGACGATCACCGAAATGTTACGCAAGCATGGCGTGGTCGGAAAATTTGTCGAATACTTCGGGCCTGGGTTGCGCGATCTTCCGCTGGCTGATCGCGCTACGATTGCCAACATGTCGCCGGAATACGGGGCTACGTGCGGCATCTTTCCTGTCGATAAAGAGAGCCTAAAATATTTGAAACTCAGCGGCCGCAGCGCAGAACAGATCGCGCTGGTTGAAGCCTACTGCCGCGAGCAAGGAATGTTCCACGACGAGAAAACTCACGAAGCGGAATACTCCGAGCTGCTCACCCTCGATCTGGCCACGGTCGAGCCCAGCATCGCCGGCCCCAAGCGTCCACAGGATCGCGTCGTGCTCTCGCAAGCTGGAGATTCATTCAACAAAGCTCTCCCGACACTGCTCAAGCCGAAGTCCGCCGCGAAAACCGCACCAGGCGCCAATTCCGCACGCTGGGAGCAGGAAGGCGGGAGCCCTGCGGCCATCGGCGTTGAAGATCCGAACGTCCACGAACACGTTCCTGCGACGGTGAAGAATTCGCTCAAACACGGCAGCGTCGTAATCGCTGCGATTACTTCGTGCACCAATACTTCGAATCCATCGGTGATGATCGGCGCGGGATTACTTGCGAAAAAGGCAGTCGAGAAAGGCCTGTCGATTCCGCCGTGGGTAAAAACTTCGCTCGCGCCCGGATCGAAAGTTGTCCGTGATTATCTGGAGAATGCCGGGCTCACTCCTTATCTCGAAAAATTAAAATTCCACATTGTGGGTTACGGATGCACGACGTGCATCGGCAATTCCGGACCACTGCCCACTGAAGTCTCGCAGGCCATCGACGAAAAAGATCTTGTGGTGGCGAGTGTTCTTTCCGGCAATCGCAACTTCGAAGGCCGTATCAACTCCGAAGTTCGCGCCAATTATTTAATGTCGCCCCCGCTGGTCGTCGCCTTTGCCCTTGCCGGGCGCATCGACACCGATCTCCGCAAAGACGCCATTGGCAAGGACAAAGAAGGCAACCCGGTGTACCTCGCCGACCTCTGGCCCACACAGCGCGAGGTCGAGGAGGCGATCGAGCACTCCGTTACCGCGGAAATGTTTTCGAAAAGTTATGCCGAAGTTTTCGCCGGAGACGAGCGCTGGCGCGGCCTCTCCGTCCCCAAAGGGCAGACCTACGCCTGGGAAAAAGATTCCACTTACATCCGCCGCGCTCCTTACTTCGACGACATGAAGCTACAGCCTTCGCCGGTCGAAGACATTCACTCTGCGCGCGTACTGGCGGTATTGGGAGATAGCGTTACCACCGACCACATTTCTCCCGCGGGATCGATTAAGAAGGATGGCCCCGCCGGAAAATATTTGCAAGGACATGGCGTGAAGCCTGGCGACTTCAACTCTTACGGCTCGCGGCGCGGCAATCATGAAGTGATGGTGCGCGGAACTTTCGCCAACGTTCGTCTGCGGAACAAACTGGTCAACGTGGAAGGTGGGTTCACCCGGCATTTGCCCAGCAATCAGGAAATGTCGATCTTCGACGCTTCGCAGAAATATCAGGCCGAGCGAACGCCGCTCATCATTCTCGCGGGAAAAGAGTATGGCTCGGGCTCCTCGCGCGACTGGGCGGCGAAAGGCCCGCGCCTGCTCGGCGTCCACGCCGTCATCGCCGAAAGTTACGAGCGCATCCACCGCTCGAATCTTGTTGGCATGGGAATTTTGCCGTTGCAGTTCGAGGCGGGACAGAACGCCGAGTCGCTGGGGCTAACTGGCGAAGAAGTTTTCGAGATTACCGGCATCCGCGGGTTGATCGAGCATTACGCTGCCGGACAGAAAGTGAAAGTGCGTGCCACCGCGAATGGCAAGGTTAGAGAGTTCAACGCTCTAGTGCGCATCGATACGCCGCAGGAGGCGCTTTACTACGCCAACGGCGGGATTTTGCAGTATGTGTTGAGGCAGTTGCTGACGGCGAAACCCAGCGCGGAGACGGTGGGGGTTTAAGTCGAGTGTGCGCTCCACATGGTCTATCTCGGACGCGGGGAACAGCAGGTTCCTCGCCCGCCTCCGGCGCGCTCGGAATGACAAGATTAATTTGTAGCGGTGATCGGGGCCCATTCCGGCTTCGGTCAGAGCAGGCTGTTTAAGCGCCGCTGTTCCAGTAGTGCTCCGGCATTCGATCTCTTTGCTCTGGTACAGGGGTGAAAATGCAAGATCAACGTCAAAGGCAGCGGACAGGAGTGTCCGCTCCACATGGTCCTCTCGGACGCGTGGAACAGCAGGTTCCTCGCCCGCCTCCGGCGCGCTCGGAATGACAAGATCAATTTGTAGCGGTGATCGCGGCGCTGAAGCGCCGCTCTTCTGGGGCTGACTGAGCTTGCGGCGCGGCTAAAGCCGCGCCCTTTCAAAGCACATCCTTTCAATGGACGCTCTTTCCGTGTACCCGGACTCGCTCGGCTAGAGCTCTGCGGCTTTTGTAGAGCAGGGGCCAGGCTTCTTTGTAGGCTTCGTAGCTGTAGCGGTCTCTCTTGAGTGGCTCGACGGGGTGGAGCATGATTCCCTGTTTGCGTTCGGTGCCGAGGAGCAGGGCGGCGGGGATGATGTACCAGGCGTTGACGGGGATGACGTAGGCGGCGAAGAGGTCGATCTGGGCGAGAGTGTAGTCCTGTTTCTTGAGGTAGTGGGGCTTGAACTGGCAAAAGTAGCCGGTGCCGGTGCGGCAGGAGGTGGACTTGACCTGCACGCGCAGGAAGTTGGGACCGTGGTCGATGCCGACGTCGTAGGGGCGGGTGTCTCCCCACGGCTTCAGGACGCAGAAACCGCGCTCGGCCGCGGTGGCCATGAAGCGGAGTTCGACCCACTCGCCGCGCTGCTTGAACGTCTGGAAAACTTTGAATTCATCCATCGCGCTCCTGTGAGGCTGGGGTGCTGGAACAGCAGGTTCCTTGCCCGCTTTCGGCGCCCGGAATGACAAGGTTAATAGTCAGCGCCAAAAGAAAAGGCGCGACCCGTGGGCCGCGCCTCGTTTTCTTAAAGTTTTACTCTATAGTTCTATTATATCAACTTGAGAAGGGTGGCTGGGACATTTTCCGAGAATTATTTCTTCTTTGGCGAGAGCCACTTAAATGCGATCACGCGGTTTTTGCCTATTGACAACTTTTCCGACCGTTAAGGTTCAGCGCGCCAGGAAATGGCGCGCACGGCTTACTGCAAAGTACGACAGCGAAGCAAGACAGAGCATTACGAGTCCCGCGTGAAGGTAAGTTGCGGTTGAGACGGAGATTCCGATCCCGCTACCCAGCGCCAAGTAAGCAGCCAGGCAGATCGGGCACTTTGGCAACAGCGCGAGGATGCCGCCGGGAACGATCCAGCCGGCAACGTCGAGAAAGCGGCGGGTGAGCGACGAAGGACGCGGACCATGCTTGGTGATCCGCGTCGCCGCCGCTACTCGCTTCCTGGGATTCGAAAGCGCCGCACAACAACAATCACCACTCACGAGTGGTGCTCCCCCGCGCAGCACGATCCGGAACCTTTTGGAGCCACGTACGTCGCCTTCGGGTCGACAAAATAACCGTCCGTGTAACGGTCGTGATGTCGAACCCAGGCCATAGTGAAGGTTAATCCATCCTCATCGCGTCCTTTGGGCGCGAGATCGAGGAAGTTGTAAGCGCCCACCAGAATGTCGAGGCCGCGTGCGTAAGTAGAATAGGTATGAAAAATCTCTCCCGCTTCATTCTTGTAGAACACGCTTGCGCCGGGCGCTTCCTCGCTGGGGAACTCGATCATCTCGTAGTTGTAGTTCACCTTGCCGCCCGACATTTCTTCTTTGGTGAACGACACGTGGTAGTCGCGGTTAAAGTCGTTGGCAAAAGAGGAGACCCAGCGGAACTGCCAGCCCATGCGTTTCTTGAAGGCTTCAATCTGGTCAATGGGCGCTCGCGAAACCACGGCGAGAGTGACATCGCGATTGGCGAGGTGCACCAGACTTCCGCCGAAATGATCGGCGAGGTAGGAGCAGCTTGGACAACCCTGCTCCCATCCCGGACCGAACATGAAGTGATAGACGATCAACTGGCTGCGGCCGCCGAACAGATCAGCCAGCGTGACCTTGCCTTGCGGACCATCGAAGACATATTGTTTTTCAATTTTCTCCGAGGGCAGTTCGCGCCGCGCCTGGCTCAATTCGTCCCGTAACTTTGTGAATTCTTTTTCTTTGCGTAGCAATTCTTTTCGACTTGCAATCCATTCCCTGGGAGACACAACCTCGTGTTCCCGAACCCCGGTGCTGGTGGCTAGTGTGGTCATGCGGATTCTCCTTATTTGTGATTTATTGTTCTCGTGCTTCGCCCCAAATCCGTTATTTCGCAACGTAACTCTTTTTTGGTTTGCGCAAGGCTTGTTGTCTTGCGCCTGCGGCATCCTTTTCGGCGATCTCCTTGATGCGAAGGAGTTCGTTTGTCCAAAGCTCCTGGAACGGGCCGACCCAGCGCTCGTAAATCTGCCGGATGGGCACCACGTTCAGCGAATTCACCCTCTGCCTTCCTGCCTCGCGGGTGTGCACCAATTGGGCCTGCCGGAGCACCTCGAGATGCTTCATCACTCCGAAGCGGGTCAGGCGCGAAAACGATTCCACGATCTCGGTTGTGGTCCGGGGACGAGCCCGCAAGAGATCCAGAATCGCGCGCCGCGTGGGGTCGGAGAGCGCCTTCCACACCCCGTCAAGGTCGGCCTCGGAACGGGCAGCGACTTGGGTCACTGCTGCTCGCAGTCCTTCTTTACGTTGCCCAACATGTGGCTCCAACCCGTGCCCACGTTCTTTCGGTGCTCGGGATCGATCATTCCAATCGCGCGATGCCGGAGCGCTACGCGGCAACCGCCCGAGATCGGTTCGATCTTCACCTCGACGTGATTGATCGCTGGATACGACATGAACATCGGCCCACTGAGTTCGAGCAGGGTAGAAGGCTTAATCGCCTGCACGAATCCCCAGAGATGGCCGATGCCGTTTCCTCGATCGCGATACCAGCGGCCGCCGGCCTTGGGCTCCAATTCCAGGTCGAGCGATTGCCCGTCCGGCCTGGTGTTGCCTTTTCCCAGGCGATACAAAACTGCCGCGAACGCCTTTTCCGGCGTGGCTTTCATTTCGATATGCTGCTCAACCTCGAGCGTCAGGTCTTCCACTTTCATTTCCGTCGTCTCCTTCACGAAATCAACATTACGTGACCTAATACTAACGTGACTAATGGGTCACGTCAAGGGAAATTTTTGAATAAAGTTGAGGTAGCCAGTGCCTGGGGGCGAAGCTCGATTGCCGCCAGCTTATGGTCCATCGGATACTGGACTCATGGAAACAGAGAGCTTCACGCTGTCGGGAAAACACGTGCGTCTCGAACCGCTTGACCATCGCCACATGGAGGGCTTGGTAGCCGCTGCTGCGGCGGATCCCTCGCTCTACCAGTGGAGTCCCGTCCCGCAAGGCGAGGTGCAAGCCAGGGCTTATATCGACGCCGCGCTTTCGTGGCGTGACGCGGGGACTGCCGTACCGTTTGCGATCATTCGCATGAAGGACGGGGCGGTCATCGGTTCTACGCGCTTCTGGAATCTGGAACGGTGGTCGTGGCCGCAAGGACACGCGCGACACGGGCGCAGGTTTCCCGATGCCTGCGAGATCGGCTACACGTGGTTTACTCGCTCCGCCATTCGCACCGCAGCCAATACCGAAGCCAAGCTGTTGATGCTGACTCACGCCTTCGAAGCGTGGGTGGTGTTCCGCGTCTGTTTCCACGCCGACGCCCGCAACCAGCGGTCCCGCGCCGCCCTTGAACGCATCGGAGGAAGGCTGGAGGGCATTCTCCGCGCCCACCGCATGGCGGCAGACTTTATCGCTCGCGACTCGGCGCGCTACTCCGTCATCGCAGCGGAGTGGCCGGAGGTGAAGGAACGGTTGACTCGCCGACTGCGGATCGACTAGCGCCAGTTAAAGCGGACGCTACCGCTGCTTTAACTCTCATCCTGCCGGCCGGAGCGCCGGTGCGCGACTACTTTCCTCCCAGGGCAGCGAAGATGTTGGGAGCGATGACGCTGATGCCGAAGAGGATGCCGGCGGTAGTCAGAATGAAAACCACTCCGCTGGACAGGATGTTTGCCCAGAGTGGACTGACCAAATCGCCCATGATTTCTTTATCGTTCACCAGCATGAAGAGGAAGACCAGCGCTGGCGGCATGGCGAGAACTGCAACCACGTTTACTATCAGCACCACATAGACAAGCGGCAGGCCGGGGATGAGAACGATGGCGGCGGCGGCCATGGCGCAGAGAGTCAGCACGGCGTAGAAGGATTTTCCTTCACCCATGGGAAGGTTGAGGCTGTGCGGTTTGTGCGTGACCTCGCCGAAGGCGTAGGCGGAAGATGTGGAGATGGTGATGGCGGCGACGATGCCGGCCTCGACCATGCCGAGGGCGAAGAGGGATGCGCCGAAGCGTCCGATGATCGGTTGGAGAGCTTGGGCGAATTGGGCAGCTTCGAAATTGTCGGCGGTCATTCCATGAGCTAAGAGCGGGGTGGTGGCCAGAATGGTGGCGATGGCGGCGGCGGTGGCGAGAGCGGCGCCGATCACGGTGTCGGCGCGACCAAAGCGAATATCTTTGGTGGTCATGCCTTTGTCGACGGTGGCGCTCTGCTGGAAGAAAAGCATCCAGGGCGTGACGGTGGCGCCGATGTCGGCGAGGACGATGAGGAGAACATCCTTGTTGAAACCGGGAAGCGGTTGCCAGGTGATGAAAGCATGGCCGACCGCGGGCCAGCTGGGGTGGGTCATGAGCGCGACGGGAATGAAGATCAAGTTGAAAGCGGCGGCGGCGAGAGTGATGCGTTCCCAGGTCCAGTAGCGGTGACTCATCAGGGCGGCGTAGAGAATGACGAGAGCGACAAGGATCGCGATCCAAGGGCGAATGCCGAAGAAGCCCAGGCCCGCACGGACAGCGATGAATTCGGTGATGAGGGTGAGGAAGTTGCCGATGCCGAGGTCGATCATCGAGAACCATCCCCAGAAAGGACCGAAGCGATCGAAGATGAGTTCGGCGTGGCCGCGATGGGTAGCGGCGCCGAGGCGAACGGTCATTTCCTGCACGACGATGGCCATGCAGAAGGTGAGGGCGACAAAGGGAATGAAGAAACCGATACCGAACTTGGCGCCGGTAGCGGCGTAGGAGAGCATGCTGGGGCCGTCATTCTCCCCGAGCATGACGAGGACGCCGGGGCCGACGAGCAACCACAGGAGACGGGCGCGGGAAGAAAAGCCGGGTTGAGCGCGGGCAGCGGAGACGCGGATGCGATCATGGGCACGGTCGATGTCTTCGTGAGTTATTACGACGACTTCGTCTTCGTTTTGGGCGGCGACCGGCTTCATCGGTTGGAACTTGCAGGGTGCAGCGAAATCTCCCTCGATTTGGTTCGGCGGGGAACCCCGGCAGAGATTAGCGCAAGTATACACGAAGAAATAAACTATGGTTAATGGTTTGTAGCGGGGCTAAAGCCCCGCCATCTTTAGGAATCTGACGTGGCCCTGAAGGGCCGCTCTTCCACGGGTGTGCAGACGGCGCGGGCGGAAGGCAGCAAAACGCGAAAGACATCTTCTTAAGTCAGCTTTGGGGACGGGCTGAAGGCGAGCGTAGAACAACGGCGCCTGTGGCGGCTCAGGCGAGTTGCATAGGTCCTTCGCTTCGCTCAGGATGACAGGAATTATCTAGGGGGGACAAGGGCTGCTCAGGATGACAGCGATTACTTAGCGGAGCGCTGATCGGTCGGGGAGAGCCAGACGCGTTCGGCGGCGGCGCGGCCGAGGGAGATGTTGCCGGATGTGGTGGAGAGAGTGAGGGTCTGATCGTAGTTACGTTCGAGGATTCGCAGCCTGGCGGCGGGGCGGATGCCGCGGGCTTCGAGAAATTCGAGCAGTCGGCGGTCGCGTTCGTAGATTCCGCTGACGGTGTAAGTAATCCCGGGCTGGGCATCGGCGAGCAGCACCAGTCCGCGATGGCGGCGGCTATCGGGGCTTTCCATCTCGCTCATGTTGCCGTGAGGGCAGATGCCTCCCTTGCCGAGTTTGGCGAGGAGCTTGGCTTCGAAGTCGGGGGAGACGGCGTGTTCGAGGCGTTCGGCTTCGTCGTGCACCTTCCACCACTCCATGCCGAATAGTTCCGCCAACATGCGCTCGATGAGGTGATGACGAAGCGTGAGCCGGCGTGCGATCTTGCGGCCGGCGGCGGTGAGGCGCAAGTGGCCATCGCCCTGGACCCGAACGAGAGCATCTTTTTTCAGGCGGCGCACGGCCATGGTTACGGCGGGAGGGGAAACCTTCAGCCAGTCGGCGAGGCGGGCGGAGATGACGGATTCTCCTTCGCTTTCGGCTTCGAGGATGGCTTTGAGGTAGTCCTCTTTGGAGACGGTGATCATGGGGGAGATTATACGACTTAAGCATGGTTAACTGGCGGAGGACGTGAGGAACCACGGGAAGAACGAACCGGCAAGAATCGGGTCAGGAGAGGGGCTTCTTCGACTCGCGTTCGCGTGCGCTCACGCTTCGCTCCGAATGACAGTGCTTTTTCGACGTCCGCGTTTGACAGGTTTGTGGCACTCCCCTAACCTTAACTTTCTCTGCTATGAAAATTCTGGTTCTAGGTAGCGGTGGGCGAGAGCATGCGCTGGTGTGGAAGCTGCGGCAGTCGGCGCGGGTTTCAAAGGTCTACTGCGCGCCGGGGAATGGTGGCATTGCGGATGAGGCGGAGTGCTTGCCGGTCGATTTGAAGAGCGTCGACTCGATGGTGGCCCTGGGGCAGCAACTGCAGCCGGATTTGACCGTGGTGGGTCCGGAGCTGCCGCTGATGTTAGGAGTAGCGGACGAATTCGCGCGGCGCGGCTGGCCGGTGTTTGGGCCGACGAAGGCGGCAGCTCAGCTGGAATCGAGCAAGAGCTTCGCAAAAGAATTTCTGCAGCGGCATCGGATTCCAACGGCAGCGTATGCGATTTGTGATTCGATGGAGGAAGTGCGCGAGGGGTTGGCGCACTTTCATGTACCGGTGGTGGTGAAAGCGGACGGGTTGGCGGCGGGCAAGGGAGTGGTGATTGCGGCAAGCAAAGAAGAAGCTGCTGTCGTTGCCGGGGAGATGTTGAACGGAAAGATGGTGGGCGAGGCCGGAGCGCGAGTGGTGCTGGAAGAGTGCTTGAAGGGCGACGAGCTTTCGTTCCTGGTGTTGAGCGATGGGGAGCGGGTGGCGCCGCTAGTGGCGGCGCAGGATCACAAGCGCGTGGGGGACGGCGACATGGGGCCGAATACTGGGGGGATGGGAGCGTATTCGACGGCTGACATTATCGATGACACGATGCGGGACTGGCTGGTGAATCACATTGCAAAGCCGGTGGTGGCTGGGATGAAGGCGGAGGGTGCGGAGTATAAGGGAGTTCTGTATTGCGGGCTGATGATGACGGCGCGCGGGCCGATGGTGCTGGAGTTCAATTGCCGGTTTGGCGATCCAGAGACACAGCCGATTCTGATGCGGCTGGAGAGCGATCTGGTGGATGCGCTGGAGGCGTCGATTGCGGGGAGGGTGAGCGAAGGGGATTTCAAGTGGGCAGAGGATGCGGCGGTGTGCGTGGTGATGGCGTCGGGAGGATATCCGGGAACGTTTGAGATGGGGAAGAAGATTACGGGACTCGATGTGGCTGCCGAGATCGAGGGAGTGAAGGTGTTTCATGCGGGGACATCGAAACGGGATGGAGAATTCTATACGGCGGGGGGACGAGTGTTGGGGGTATCGGCGCGGGCGGAGGAGTTGAAGACGGCGGTGGGGCGGGCGTATGAGGCTTGCGGGAAGATCGCATTCGACGGAGCGCATTATCGCCGGGATATTGCGGGGAGGGCGCTGAAAAAATAGCAGTTTGAGGATAGGGAGAGGTAGAGATCCTTCGACTGCGGTTTTGCTTCGCTGGCGCGAAGCAAAATCCTCGCTCAGGATGACAATTTCTAGGATGACAATTTTATAGAGGCAATTTTGATCACGAGGGAATGAATGAGCAAGATATTGGTTTCGATTGTGATGGGGAGTGATTCGGATCTGGAGATTATGCGCGAGGCGGGGAAGGCTCTCGACGAGTTTGGGATCGCGTATGAGATCGATGTGACTTCGGCGCACCGGTCTCCTGACCGGACGGCCGAGTTCGCGAGAAAGGCCGCGGGGCGCGGGGTTCAAGTGATCATCGCGGGTGCGGGCGGGGCGGCGCATCTGGCGGGCGTGATTGCGGCGCATACGACTTTGCCTGTGATCGGCGTGCCGATTCCTTCGACTTCGCTGCAGGGGATGGATTCTCTGCTGGCGACGGTGCAGATGCCGGCGGGGATTCCGGTGGCGACGGTTGCGATTGGGAAGCCGGGTGCGACGAATGCGGGAATCTTGGCGGCGCAGATGATTGGTTTGGGCGACGCGGCGGTCGCAAAGAAGCTGGAAGCGCACAAGGAGAAATTGGCGCGCGGGGTGGAGGAGAAGTCGAAGAAGTTGAAGAGTTCGTTGGGCGGGTAGGTTCCTCAGCGGCTAAAGCTGCAATCAATTATGAGCCATTTGCGGCGGGGCTGAAGCCGCGCCCTTTCAAAGCTGGAGCCACTCTTTTCCAAGCTGGAGCCGGAGTTTTCACAGCTGAAGCCGCTGCCTTTCAAAGGGGAAGAGGCGGAAGGCGTTTTTGCAACCTGCAAAGTTGTGGCGTCGCGGGGTTAGCCGGTGCGCTTCCGGGATGCGAAGCTGAGGTTCCTATTTGCGTCCGACCGGGCGCATGGCTTTTTTCGCGAAAGGTGAGAGGCTGGCGAGGAAACGCCGAATCTGATCGCGGTCTGCGTCAGAAATTTCCAGGAAGCTCAAGCCGATTCCCAAGCCAGGGGTTCGGTGAGCGACCTGAGCCTGGGCCCAGGCTTTGCTTTGCCCGAACCAGATGCCAACCTTGAGCCTGGTTCCCGGCTCGAGAGGGATTGGCATTTCGACGTAACAGCCGCTCAGGCTGAGGTCGGCTACGGTGCCCCAAAAAGAAGCGCCGCCGTTCACATGGACCTCGATCGAATTCTGGCAACGGAAGCGGGGGTTGCTGCGGAGTTCTGTGCTCGCCGGCTGGTGCTCATCGACGGCGTCGGGAGGCAGAGGGAAATCCCAGAGCGGCTTTTCCGGGGCGATGTTGAGCAGACCGACGTGGCCGGCTGTTGGAGTTCCGGGCCGGCCGATCCACTTCACGCGGAAGTGGACTCGATTCTTGCCGTACGTGAGACCGACAATCTCATCGAGGCCGAGCTCGGGGCGAACCTCGGCCAGCTCGGTCCCGTTGCGGCTGACGTTGACGGTGAGGGCTTTCTCAGAAAAGACCTGACCACGAACGTCGGTGCCGAAAATACGTACCGGGACTGCGATTTGCATGCGAGGCTGGATGCGCCTGCCCATCAGTTCGAGCAACCTCGTTATCTTCAAGATAGGAGGAGGTTTAAGGACTTACAGTTGCTAACAGAATAGCGAGGGAGGGAGTTCTTCTCAAGAAACCAAAGTTTCGCCGCGCAAAGGTAACCAAGAGAGTGCAACAGAGATATCTCGCTTCACTCGGGGACAGCCGAGGGCGGCTGTCCCTACATGAACACACTACAGTTTCAATCCTTTTAGGTATTCACGAAACGGGTCGCCGAGGTCTTTGCGCTTGAGGGCGAATTCGACGGTGGCTTTCAGGAAGCCGAGTTTGTCGCCGGTGTCGTGGCGGCGGCCTTCGTAGACGTAGGCGTACATTTTTTCTTTTTGCAGCAAGAGGCGCATGCCGTCGGTGAGCTGGAGTTCACCGCCGGCGCCGGTGGGAGTTTCGGCTAGGCAGTCGAAGATGGCGGGGGTCAGAATGTAGCGGCCAATGATGGCCAAGTTTGAGGGGGCTTCTTCGGGCTTAGGCTTCTCCACCATGTTCTTGATCTCGAAGAGGCGGTCACCGAAGCGGCTGTCTTTCACTGGCTTCACGTCGAGCACGCCATAGGAAGAGATCATTTTGCCTTCGATGACCTGAGTGGCGAGGACTGAGCATTGGGTCTGATCGAAGACCTCGACCATTTGTTTGAGGCAGGGGACCTTGGCGTCGATGACATCGTCGGCGAGAAGAACGGCAAAGGGCTCGTTGCCGACGAGTTCGCGCGCCATGAGGACAGCATGGCCGAGGCCGAGAGCCTCTTTCTGGCGGACGTAGGCGACGTGAATCATGTCGGAGATGGAGCGGACGATTTTGAGCAGGTCGGTTTTTTTGCGCTGCTCCAGCATGGTTTCGAGTTCGTAGCTGACGTCGAAGTGGTCTTCGATGGCCTGCTTGCCGCGGCCGGTGATGATGAGAATCTGATCGCAGCCGGAGGCCATGGCCTCTTCCACGCCGTACTGGATGATGGGCTTATCGACGAGCGGAAGCATTTCTTTGGGCTGGGCTTTGGTTGCGGGCAGGAAGCGGGTGCCGAGGCCAGCGGCGGGGAAAACGGCTTTGCGGAGTTTCATGGTCATAAGGGCGGCGGTTCGTCGTTCGTCATTCGAGCGAATGTGGTTAGTGGTTCGTTGCGCGATTTCGGTTGCCGGACAATTGTAAATGGTGGGGTTTGGAGATAGCGAACGTGGCGGCTAAAGCCCCATTTTTTCGCGGGAAAAAGTGTCGAGCTTCGCTCGACTGGACAGCCGAGGGCGGCTGTCCCCAGGAAAACTTAAGTTGGCGCGATGGCAGATCGAACTTCTGATGCGGCTTCGACGCTAGCCAGTTGCTCTAGCACGGTGCGGAGGGCGCGCAGGACTTCTTCCGCTGCTGTGGCTTTCAGAACAAATTTCAACATTCCATCGGGGGTGAACTGCGCGCCGCGCTGGGCGGAGACGAAGCGGGCCAACTGCTCGGGATCGACGGCGGCGTTCTGCTGGAATTTCAGCGTGACAAAATCGCGTTTGCGCTCGATGGCGTTGACGCCAACTCTCAAACAAAGAAGCTTGAGCGAAGCGTAATCGAGCAGGTTGCGAACGGCGGGCGGAGGCGGGCCGTAGCGGTCTTGCATTTCGGCGGTGACATCGGTCAGCTGCGATTCGGTTTCTACGCGGGCTACGCGTTTATACATTTGCAACCGTTGATTTTCTTCGGGGACGTAATCCGCGGGGATGCGAATATTGAGGCCAAGGTTGAGTTGGGTTTCGGCCTCTTCGGGAGCAGCCTCGCCTTTCATTTCACGGACGGCGCGCTCGAGCATTTGGGTGTAAAACTCGAAGCCGACGGCTTCGATGTGTCCGCTTTGCTCGCCGCCGAGCATGTTGCCGGCGCCGCGGAGTTCGAGATCGAGGGCGGCGATTTTGAATCCAGCGCCGAGATCGGAAAATTCTTTGAGCGCGGCCAGGCGGCGGCGGGCGATGGGCGTGAGTTCGACCTCCGGGGGAAGCATGAGATAGGCGTAGGCGCGGCGGTTGGAGCGGCCCACGCGGCCGCGAAGCTGATAAAGCTCAGAGAGGCCGAGGCGATCGGCGCGGTTGATGAGAATCGTGTTGCAGAGCGGGATGTCGAGGCCGTTTTCGATGATGGTGGTCGAGACGAGGATATCGGCTTCGTGGTGCATGAACTTCAGCATCACTTTTTCGAGCTCGCCTTCCGACATTTGTCCGTGGCCGACGATAATCCGCGACTTCGGAACTAGAGTTTGGATCTTGGCAGCGATTTCCCAGATGGTGTCGACGCGGTTGTGAACGAAATAAACCTGGCCGCCGCGTTCCAGTTCCTGCTCGATAGCGGACTGGATTAATTTTTCGTCCCAACTGGCGACGACGGTTTGGATTGCCATGCGGTCTTTGGGAGGAGTTTCGATCACGCTCATGTCGCGCAGGCCGACCAGCGACATGTGCAACGTGCGGGGGATGGGCGTGGCCGACATAGTGAGCACGTCGACTTGCTTGCGCATTTGCTTAATGCGTTCTTTGTGGCGCACGCCGAAGCGCTGTTCTTCGTCGACGATGAGCAGACCGAGATCGGAAAATTTGATGTCCTTGGAGAGGATGCGGTGCGTGCCGATGAGGATATCGATTTTGCCGGCTTCGGTTTTCTGCAGGATTTCTTTTTGCTGCTTGGGCGAGCGGAAGCGGCTGATCATCTCGGTTGTGACTGGGAAGGGCGCGAAGCGCTGCTTGAAAGTTTCGAAGTGCTGGAAGGCTAAAACGGTGGTGGGGGCGAGGACGGCGACTTGTTTGTTATCGGCGACGGCTTTGAAGGCGGCGCGCATAGCGACTTCGGTTTTGCCGTAGCCGACATCGCCGCAGAGCAGGCGATCCATGGGCTGGGAAGATTCCATGTCGCGGAGGACATCTTTGATGGCTTGCGACTGATCTTCCGTCTCGCTGAATTCGAAGGCGTCTTCAAACTCGCGGAACCATTCGTTGCCGGGTGGGAAGGCGTGTCCGACGGCGGTTTTGCGCTCGGCGTAGAGTTTGAGAAGTTCGTCGGCCATGTCTTTCATGGCCTTGCGCACGCGGGCTTTGGTCTTGGACCAGGATTGCGTGCCGAGATGACTGAGAACCGGCTTGGCGCCTTCTGAGGAACGATATTTCTGGACGAGATCGAGGCGCGTTAGTGGGACGTAGAGGCGAGCGGCTTCGGCGAATTCGAGCAACATGAATTCGGCGGGGCCGTCGCCGTGGTTGATTTCTTTCAGCCCTTGATATTGGCCGATGCCGTGCTCGACGTGGACGACGTAGTCTCCGACTTGCAGATCGCGGAAGTCAGAGAGAAAAGCGGAGACTTTGGATTTGGAGCGTTGAGGACGGGAGGCTACGGCGTCGGATTCGTCGAACAGATCGCGCGAGCCGAAGATGGCGAGACTCGCGTCCGGCAGCAAGACGCCGTCAGGGACGTAAGCCGTGGCGAGCGTCGTGGTGATCACTTCGCCGGCGAAGTAGCTGGTCTCATCCGCGTAGCTCTCGCCGCCACGGGTGCGGCTTCCGAGGCGGAACGAGACGTTGTATTCGGTGAAGACATCGGCCAGGCGCTCGACTTCGCCAGTGTTGGGCACGGCGAAGAGAACACGTTTGCCTTCGGCGTTGAGCTTCTGGACTTCTTCCAACATAGAGGGAACCGCGCCGTGGAAGCGGGGCGAGGGTTGGGTGAGAAAGGAAATTTCGGAAGCGTCATCGAGGCTGCGGGTGATGCCGAGGTGCTCGATATTCGCGCCGGGAAGCTCGGCAGTTTTTTGCCACCAATCTTCCGGCGCGAGGTAAAGATCTTCTGGGCGCACGAGATTGCCGACGCCGCTGCGCTCGTGGGCTTCGGAGACGCGGGTCCAGAAGCGGTCGAATTCCTGCGAGAGTTGATCGGTCTCGTCGAGGAGAACGGCGGCACGCGGAATGAGATCAAAGATAGTTCGATCGGCTCCGGCGACGGGGGTGTAGAACTCCCATCCGGGAAAAACATTGAGACCACCGGCGCGGACGGCGGCTTCTACGATTTCTTCGTTGCCGGTGATGCGCTTGCCGCTAAGGCGTGTATGAATTGCGCCGAGAAGGTGTTCGCTGATGGGAGTTTCGGTAAGCGGGAGGAGCACGGCTTCGTCGACGGGATTCGAAGAACGCTGGGAGGCGGGATCGAACTTGCGAATGGAATCGGCTTCGTCGCCGAAGAATTCGATGCGCAGGGGGCGATCGGCCTCGGGGGAGTAAACGTCGAGAATACCGCCGCGCACGGCGTATTGCCCGGGCATCTCGACCACATCGGTGGAGGTGTAGCCAACGGTGTTGAGGTGCGCGAGCAGGGAATCGAGATCGAAAGTTTCGCCACGGCGAATGGTGCGGGCGAGATCGGCATAGTAGTCGCTGGAGCGCAGGCGGATGGCGGTGGCTGCGACGGGGGAGACGACGATGGATGCCGCGCCGGTGGCGATTTTCCACAACGCCGTGGCGCGTTCTTCCTGGAGTTCGGGATGCGGCGAAAGATTCTGGAAGGGAAGCACGTCGCGAGCGGGGAGGGAGATGATCGACTCCGGATCGCAGGCGGCGGTGAGTTCACAGAAGCCGCGGAGGACGGGAAGAAAATCTTCGACGGCGCGGTTATCGTTGACGACAAAGATGAGCGGGCGTCCGGCGGCACGCTGAAACAGCACGAGCAGCAATGCTTTTGCGGTGGGGGTGAGGCCAGATACACGAATGCGCCCCGTGCCCTCCTTGAGGTGGGAGGCTACACGCGCGAAGGCGGGAAGCTTTTCTACGTCCACGAAGAGTTCGCGGACGAAGGGAAGAAGCATGCAGAATTATTTTAGCAGGAGCCGGCGCGGTCGGGTTTCGATGCCGTGGTTTGTTTCTTCGGGTTGTCTAAAGAGCTATTCCATATTCAACGTATGGTCCTTCCCAAACGTACTGGCCTTTCTTGTTAATGTACCCGATGGTTTTTTGGGTCTCGACCAGGCAAAGGCCTGAGTGAAAACTCTGGGTGCTGAAGAATCTTGGTTCAATGACCATATTTCCATCCAGATCGATAAAGCCACGCGGGGCCATCTGATCGAGTTTGACGGAAGCCAGGCCTTTTGAATAGTCGGGTCTGTCTTCTTTTTCCTTGACTGAGGCCACCCCGTCTGAGAAGTACACGGATGCGGAAGGGAATCGTGGCTCGATTACAATCGACCCTGAGAGATCGATGTAGCCGAATCGCTTTTGTTGCTTGAGCCTGATTCTTGCCCGATCCTCACGGAAATCATCTGCCTGTTCGAAATCGTCTCTCGTTACGAAGCTGCCAGTTTTGTCAATGAACCCGTATCCGTTTGCACCCCAAGCATAAGCGAGACCCTGGCTGAAATTTCCTATTTCAGTGTCCTCGGAACGCAATGGCCCGATTCGTGAAGCGTCGAAATGTGGCGTAATGTTGAAGACGCCGGAATGTTCAATGTAGCCCCAGCGGTCTCTCACCCTTGCGGCGGCCAGTCCCTCGGAGAAGCACTTGGCGCTGTGAAATACCGCGGGGATAACCTCCCTTCCACTTCGATCGAGAAAGCCAAATCTCGTTAGTGCATCCCCTGGGCCGTTCCTAAAGAGAGCCAAGCCCTCGCGAAAATCGCCTAAATAAGGATATTTGGCTGGAATTACGACGTTCCCGGCTTTGTCAATAACAGCGTGAAGCCCCTTCCTTCCCATTGGCGTTATCGATAGCCCTTCGCGAAAACGCGCCCAACTCGCCAAGGTTGGTGGAACTACAAAATTTCCGGAGGCATCGATGAAACCCCAGTGACGGCCGACCTTGACCGAAGCAAGCCCTTCGTAATAACGAGTTCCATCATCAAAGATCGGATCGATCACGACCAAGCCACTGACATTGATGTAGCCAACTTTATAGCGCGTTCGAGATTTGCCTTGGCGGACGTAGATTGGAAACAAGTCCATGGGCGCGCAAGATCTATCCCCGCAACAGCGGGCGAGTGAGACAGGTGGGGCCACCGCTGCCGTTGATGCAGAGTTCGCTGCCAGGGAAGGTGCGGACGTCGAATCCGGTTTGGCTCAGGCGGGCGTTCGTGCCGCGATTTTCTTCGATCGCGAGCAGACGATGATTTCCCAGCGCGAGGACGTTGCAGGCGAGGGTGTCGCGCTCCGAGGCATCGATTTCGATGAATTTGAATCCGCGAGATTTGAGTAGTTCGACGGTTTCGACCGCGAGCCAGGGCAGGTCTACTAGCGCGGTACGTTCGTCGAGCAGACTGATCAGCGACATCAGATGCAGGCAGGCGGACGGGCCGGGGCCGTAGGGAAGGGGTGCGGAAAGAACTTCAACGCCTCGGGGCGCGAGCAGTGCGCGTAGTTGCTGAATACCGGCGGCGTTGGTGCGGTAGCCGTGGCCGACAAGGAGAGTTTTGGAATCGAGCCACACGATGTCGCCGGCTTCCGTGGTGCCGGGAGCGGTGATAGCGCCGAGCGTGAGTATCTCCAAAGAAGCGCAAAACGAAGCGTGGTGCGGGCCTTCGGCGACGCGGTTCGGCTTGCCGGGATGCATCACAATCAAACCGTGATCGGTGGGAAGAGAGGCGTCGTGGGCATAGACGGCGTCGAGCGACCGGTCGGGAGCGGGAGGCATTTCCACGACCTCCGCACCTGCTGATTTCAATTCGCGGCAGAGAGCGTCGTGCTGGGATTGGGCGGCGGCGAAGTTGAGAGCGTGGTGGAATCCTAATTCCTGCCAGCGAAACGCGATTTCGGGCTGGTCCCAGCCTGCGGTGCGCGGCGAGCAGACCATAACCCGCTCGAGGGTGCCGACCATCGAGTGTCCATTGAAATGAGTTCCTGTGGCTGCTTCCGGCATTTGTTCCTCGAGTAAGGTTGTGAAGCGTCGGTGGCTGTTAGGAATCTATATGGGCATTATGGCAAAAGCAATGTGGGAAGGTGCGGTACTGGCCGATAGCGGCGCGACGGTTGAGGTGGAAGGGAATCAGTATTTTCCGCCGGCCTCGATTCGCAAGGAATATTTCAAGGCGAGCGATGCGCATAGCGTTTGTCCGTGGAAGGGGACAGCGAGTTATTACGACGTGGAAGTGAATGGCAAACGCAATGCGGGAGCGGCCTGGTACTATCCGGAGCCGAAGGATGCGGCGAAGCAGATCAAGGGGTATGTAGCGTTCTGGAAGGGCGTGAGGGTGGAGAAGTAGAAGGAGCTTACCTCAGCGGCTAAAGCCGCAGTCGAATCGAAAGGCTTGCGGCACGACTGAATTCGTGCCCTTCCCGATCTCGGATTTCCGAATGTTCAGAGCAGCAGGTCGAAGATTAGAACTCGACGTGGAGGCGGAACGAGGGGACGAGGACGGGGCCGCGGTCGCGGTTGTAGCCTGGGTGGTTGATGTGTTGCAGGCCGGGTGCGACGTAGATGCCGCGCCAGACGTGGGCGGTGTAGTACGTCTCCAGAATATTTTCGCGGCCGTAGTCGAGTGCGCCGTCGCCCAGCAGGAAGCCTAACCCGCCATCGGCGAGGTAGATCTGATGATCTTTTTTGATCGCGTTTGAGACGAAGGCGATGCCGGCGCGATCCTGTTTGCGATGCCACCAGGAGCCGTTCGCTCCCACTCCTTCGACAAAAGTTTGATCGACTTCGGTGTAGGCGAAAGACTCTGTCTTGCCGTTGTCCCAGCCGAAGCGGGCGAACGCGGTTAGATAGTGCGTGAGGTTCTGCTCGAGATTGATGCCGAAGCCATACTTGCGGGTGATGTGCCAGGGATGATTGGTGATTTCCGGGACTGACTCTGGAGTTGGTGTGGAATGATCTTCAAATTGAACGATGGCGTCGCGATAGATGCCCATGTTGGCGTAGTTGGTGTAGGCGAGAAGGCGGACGACGCCGGATTTCTTCGGGATGAAGCCGTGGCGTAGTTCGTATTCGAAATTCTCTGCGTGAACTTGCCAGGGACGATACACGAGATCGATGCCATTGGCCACTTTCGGCATCAACGCTTCGGCGAAGCGGAAACCCCAATTGCGATCTTCATAATCCGCGGTGAGGCCGACGGTGTAGCCGCGAGTGTCGGCGGCGTAGTCGTAGGCGCCATTGTTGTCAGTAGTCCAATTGATGAATTGAAAGTGAGTGTCGGAGCCGACGGAGTTTATGTCGAAGAAATCGGGCATGCTGAATTTGCCAAAGCGGAGTTCGAGGCGACGGCGTGGCAGTTCGTCGAAGAGCGACAGAAAGCTGCGTTGGTTTTCGACCTTATCGTTGCTCAGGGCGAAAACCTTGTGAATCATGCCGCGGCCCAGGTAGGGAGCTTTGCTTAACAAGGGATTGCGGACGATATCGAGATCAGTATTACCGGCGAGCCCAAGGCCCAGGCTGAGGGCGGATCCGCCGGCCTCTTCAACATCAACCAGAAGCTCGGTGGAATTGTTGAGGCGCACTCCGGTGTAAAGCGTGAGCACGCGGGAGGTAGCCTTCTGGTAGTTGGGATTGAGACTGTTGGTGCCGCTGTAGTCGGCGTGGAACGGCGGATGAGTCTGAAAGATAAAGTTGGCCTGGCCGGAGAGCCAGAAGCGGGAGTCCTTGAAGTGGGGAAACATGGCTTCGGTGGATTCGTCCGGCGGCGGATCGGCAACGCTGTTCGAGTGGGACGGAGCAGGGGTATTGGGCGCAGCGATGACGGGGGTGTCAGCCTGTTGTGCAAGCACCGGTGAAATGAAGAGAAAGGCGATCATCGAGAGAAAAATCAGGCAGGGTCCGACTACGCGCGGCAGAGAAGAACCTGCCGAACCTGCGCTGTTACCCAAGCTTGCAGGTCGTGATTTTGCAGGCCGCGAGTTATTGGAGATGAATCTCAACTTCATAATTCAAGGTTCGAGCGTATAGAGAGCCTGCATCGGGGCAGCGTTGCCCAGCCGTGGAATGACGATGCTTCGCAACGAGCGCCACGCATTCACTGATTGAGATATTGGCACGGCTCTGGGAGTGGCGGATCGTCCGCATGCTGACACGGACGATTCAGCCAATCCAATGAGCCTACGCAGAGATGGTTAAAGGAATGTTACAGGCAACTCTGTCTAGATTTCACAAGCTGCCCACCGCATGCGGAGCCGCCGGCTGCCGTTCCTGTCGGTGACCACGACCCAGTTCATGCGCAGAGGTTGCTGTTCCGTGTACTGTTCCAACTGTCGGGGAACGAACTGTTCGTAACGGATCACGCGCGAGAGCTGCGTCGTCGCCATCGCCACCTGGGGTGCGAAGAGAGTCATGCAAGCCATTGGTTTTGCCCTCCTTTCTATAGATTTCCATCTCCCGGTTCGATGTCATGTTGCGTACCCGGGCGGTAAAGAGTTCATAAAGATTTGCGTACAATGCCGTTGTTGTTGGTGCTGGATTTCCCACCAACCATCTTATATCATACCCCCCTAGGGTACAGGCAACGACAAAGTGCGGGGAAAGGAGAAACATGCAGGATAAGATTCCGGTGATTTCAAAAGAGAAGCAAAAGCTGCTGTTCCGGATCAAGCGGATTCGGGGGCAGTTTGCGGCCGTGGAGCGCGCGCTGACGGCGGGAGACGAATGCGCCGATATTCTCATGCTGCTGGCGGCGATTCGCGGAGGGGTGAACGGGCTGATGGCGGAGATTCTGGAAGATCACATCCGGCTGCATATGATGAACCCGGATCACGAAATGGAGTCGCCGGAAGAGTTGGGCGAAGACTTGATCGGATTGGTGCGCGCTTATTTGAAATAATCAGCGCGTCGAATGAGCGAGCAAAAGAAAAGAAGGACAGCCCGGAGCCCCCGAAGCCGTCCTTAAACCCTCCCGGTTAGAAGGGCAACTTGATGACCTTAAGTTACTGGAGCGATGTTGCAAAATGATGGCTGTGGGATGAATATCTGGTTAATTCGATCTAAGTCATTCTGCATCACGCTGGTATAGTAATCGGTTGCGCGCGCCGTCCTGTACTAACATTCCTTTGCGTGTGGGAGCCTTGATGCCGTCCACAACTTCTCGAAAGGTTGAGCAGTCGCGCCGTTTGCAGCAGCGTGCCGAAGGCCTGATTCCGGGTGGAGTGAACTCACCGGTGCGAGCGTTCGGTTCGGTGGGCGGAGATCCGCCATTTATCGTGCGCGGAAAAGGTTCGCACATTTGGGACGCCGATGAAAACGAGTACATCGATTACGTGGGATCGTGGGGACCGTTGATTCTTGGGCACGCCGCGCCTGATGTGCTGGATGCGATTGTGGGCGCCGCGTGTAACGGGACTAGCTTTGGAGCGTCGACACCAGCGGAGGCGGATCTTGCGGAGTTGGTGATTTCGGCGTTTCCGCATGTGCAGAAGGTGCGCTTCGTGAGTTCTGGAACAGAAGCGACGATGTCGGCGATTCGTTTGGCGCGGGCTTATACCAAACGGAAATACATTGTGAAATTCGAGGGCTGCTATCACGGGCATTCGGATGCATTGCTGGTAAAGGCGGGGTCTGGAGTGGCAACGCTCGGAATTCCGGGATCGGCGGGCGTTCCCGACGAGTTCATCCAATTCACGCTGGCGCTGCCGTTCAACGACATCAAGGCAGTGGAGTACGCGTTTCAAAAATTCAAGCACCAGATTGCGTGCGTGATCGTGGAACCGGTGGTGGGGAACATGGGATGTGTTCCGGCGGCGGACGATTATCTAGTGGCGCTGCGATTGATTACGGAGCGGGAAAAGTCTGTGCTGATTTTCGACGAGGTGATGACCGGATTTCGAGTGGCGTTCGGAGGAGCGCAGGAACTTTACAATATTCGTCCTGACCTGACGACCATGGGCAAGATTATTGGCGGCGGGCTGCCGGTGGGCGCTTATGGCGGGCCGAGCGAGATTATGAACCTGGTGGCGCCACTGGGACCGATGTATCAGGCGGGGACGCTCTCGGGCAATCCGCTGGCGATGGCGGCGGGATGCGCCATGCTGAAACATTTGCGCGATCACAAGCAGGAGATTTATTCGCAGATCGATAAGCTGAGTGGAGAGTTGGTAGAGGGCGTGGCTGCAGCCGCCAAAGATGCGGGCGTAGCGCTGTGCTTCAACCGGGTTGGTTCGATGTTTACTTGGTTCTTCACGGCGGGGCCGGTGACGGATTGGGATTCGGCGTCGAAGTCGGATACGGAAGCGTTTGGGAAATTCTTCCGAGCCATGCTGGATAGTGGAGTGTATTTGCCGCCATCGCAGTACGAGGCGGCCTTCCTGGGCGCGACACATACAGCGGAAGATGTGCAGCAGACGATTGCGGCGGCGAAGGGAGCGTTCGCTGCAGTGAAAGGATAGGACGCGGAGTCTTGACAGGAGTAACTACCCGCTCGCTCAGGTTTAAAAGCCTGAGTTTCTATCGGGGCTTTGGCGCAGCTGAAGAGGCTGGGGACGGCGGACGAAAGGTGAACTCAGGCCCTGAAGCGCGGACATATTTGAAACGGACTTAGCGGCACGACTAAACGTCGTGCCGTTGCCGTGTGTTGTAGTTTGACCCGCGCGGCGCTGTACCCAGGGAGATCCCTCGTCCCGCTGGTGAAGACGCGGGACTTCGGGATGACGCCAAACCGATTAGATCGCTGAGTTTTCACAGTGCACCCTACCCCTTCTGGGTCCGGCTATCATCATCTGGGGTATGGTTACAAATTCATATCCTTCCAACTTGTAGCGGGCAATCAGGCGATCGGTGGCGATCACGGTTTGGGAACGGTCCGCACCCATTTGCTGATGGCCTCCGTCGTGCAGCAGGATGACGTCGCCGCCGCGGATATAATTTGCGACCTTGCCCTCAATCACTGAGGCAGGAGGAGCGCTCCAATCGTAGCCGGTCACGTTCCACATAATTGGTTCGAATCCCAGGCTGCGGGCCGCGCGGAGCACGGCAGGACGGCGTCCGCCGAAAGGAGGACGGAAGAGATTGGACGGCTCGCCGATGGCATCTTGCAGAGCTGCGCGGCATCCGGTGAGTTCTTTTTTGATTTCGGTTTCGCTTTTGAAGGTGAGCAGCGGATGCGTGAAGGTGTGGTTGCCGATGGTGTGCCCGGCTTGAACAATTTCGCGGACAATTTCGGGGCGTTGCCGCACGTAGCGGCCGATCAGAAAAAAAGTTGCGTGCACACCGTGTTTGGCGAGAACTTCGAGCAAGCGCATGGTGTGGGGATCGTTAGGACCGTCGTCATAAGTCAGTGCGAGCTGGCGCGACGGGCGAGCGAGTCCGGTGAAGGTTTCTCCATACCATTGACCCGTCGGCGCCGTGGACTGGTAACCGGCGGCAAGAGCCGCGGCAGTAGACACGGCACCGGACAGGACGAGCGCGAGCATGTGGGGATTGTATTTCATTGAGCGATTGAGTGATTGAGCGAGCGGGCGATTGAAGATTGCCGCAAGCTGCTTGGCCTCTCAATCGCTCAATCGCAAATTGCTCAATCGCAAAATTGCTGCTGTTAACTCTTCCCTCAATTGCCACTGGGCGATATCCGAGCTATCCTGCCTGTTCCGAAATATTGCGAGGCCATGGCGAATCTTTTCGAACTTCCCCGTTACATTGCAGTGGAAGGTCCTATTCGAGTAGGCAAGAGCACGCTGGCCAGGATTCTGGCCGAGCGTCTGAATGCGCAGCGCGTGATTGAGCCAGAATCGAACCCTTTTCTCGGGGCTTTTTACGACGGCGAGCGCGGGGCAGCTTTTCAAGCGCAGTTTGCATTTCTGGTGCGGCGGTTCGAGCAGTTGCAGGCGCTCGATTTGCGGGCGAGTTCGCAGAAGACGGTGGTTGCCGATTACATCATCGAAAAAGATAAATTGTTTGCCTGCCTGAATCTCACCGACCAGGAACTGGATACTTACAACCGGTATTACAACCATTTCCGCGAGCAGTTGCCCACGCCGGACCTTGTCATCTACTTGCAGGCGACGACAGACGTGTTGAGAAAACGGCTCAAGAAAAAAAATGCTCCCGGCGAGCAAGCGGTAAGCGACGAATATCTGGAAGAAGTGGTGAAGGCATACGAACACTTCTTTTTTCATTACACATCGTCGGATCTGTTGATCGTGAACACGTCAGACATTGATTTCGTCGACCGCAACGAGGACTTGCAGGAGTTGCTGCGTAAGGTGACGGAGCCGATCAAGGGCACGCAATATTTTTTGCCGCTGGGTGGGCAGGAAGCGATGGGGGCGTAGGGAGTTTTTGGCGTGGCCTACTGTGGACTGATTTATGGAAGAGCTTCACTTAGGCGATCAGCTTGTTCGCTATGATCGCGAAGCTACAGTAGCGGCATATATGGCTCTTCCCGCCGGCGGAGCCAATTGTTGTGGTTGCGTTTGTTGCCGAAACTTCGCTGCTCAGCGCACCCAGGTTTATCCGCAGGCTTTTCGCATCCTTCTCGATAACCTGGGAATTGATCCGAACAAGGAAGGAGAAGTCTTCGACGAAATGGGACCGTTTGATGACAGAATCCGTCCTACCGGCGGATGGTTCTTCTTTGTGGGTGAGCTGATTGAGCCGGGTGAACGCCTAATCGAAGTAGATGGCTTTCAATACTGGTTCCAGCCAGCGTTTCCCCGCCCTCCCGCTTGCTTCAGCGGACCTGTTGCTGCAATCGAATTCGCTACGCGGGTTCCGTGGGTTTTGTCTGAGGATCCTTACTAGTCTTTAATCATTGCGCCCGTGCTCACAGCGACTACTTTACGGTCACGGTCAGCAACTGCGCTCCAGAGACGACATAGTCCAGCGGCGCAGTTGCGGTTTCATCCACGTTGGATTCTCCGCTGACGATCATTTCCTGATTGCCCCGCATGCCATCCATCACATTCATGATCGAGATGGGCAGGGTCGGCATCACTTTGTCGGCGACGCGGGCTTCGGGGTCGGCTTCCAGCAAAGAGACGTAGACGCGGTTGTTGGAATGTTCTTTATTCAGCAGCGAGATGGTGGATGCGAGATCGAGTTTGCGGCCGAAGGCGGGGTTCGAACGGCCCATGTGGTCGAGCGTATCGCCGTCGCTCACTAGAATGCGCAGCGTGCCCTTGCTTGCGGAAGTCGGAATCTTGACTGGAATCTGCTGCACAATGCGCTCGCCGCGATAAGGAGCGAGCACGGTTTCCAGCATGATCTCTTCTCCGGGACGAGCCTCGGTGACGTCAGTGCGAGCGCTCTCCAGCCGGGCCCAGCGGCGCTCGCGGACCAGGTCAAAATCCAGCTTGACGCCGGCCACGGCGGCCGCGGTGTAAGGATTGTCATAGATGCGCCCGAAGCGTTCGCCTAAAGAAATTGCAGCTTGCATGGCCGCCGGCTGTGCGTTTTCCGTGGGAGCGAACATGTTGCGCATGGTGACTTCAGGAAATCCCTTGACGCCGATGCTGCCAGTCAGGCGGTAAGTAATTTCCTCGCCAAACTCGTTTACGCCGTGGAGCGCGTTGAATACCGTTACCATCAGCGCGACCGGAGTCAGCTTGGGGTTGTTGAGCACTTCGTAATGGAACTGCTTCACGCCGGTGCTGCTGTGGATGCTTAAGGTAACCGGAATCATCTCCGGCTGCCGGTTGAAGACGCCCATGATGCCAGTATGACGATCCTGGACGAAGGTCCCCACCGGCTCGGTGGTGTTAACAATTTTGAAAGCGTTCAGCGGGGATGCCAGCGTGGCCAGAACTTCGGCCTTATTCATGGGCAAATCGACGGAGCCGAATTGAAGCAAGGGATGCCCGCAGGCCAGGAGGCGTTGCGGATCCACGTAGGTTACGGTGCAAGTGGCCTCGATATCCATGTCGCCGCGCACCAGAATGGCGCTGATGGCAGAACCGGGTTCGACCGGCTCGGGCTGTTTGTCGTTGCTGACCGATCCTGCGCCCATGACCGGCACGATGCCAGCCGCTCCGAGCTGGCCGGCGAAAAGCTGGATGGCTTGTTCGGAGAAGCCGTTGAACACGAGAGGGGTTTCAATCGGTTTGAGATAATTCGCGAAACCCGGGGAATCCTGCACCGAACCCGGAAGGGCGGAGATTTCACCGGGCGCGCTCGTCTTTCCGGCAACCGCGTTCAAAGTGGGTTTCACCGCGGCAGTTTCTTCCGCAGGAGAGCGATCGAGCGCATTGATCTCCAACATGTCGGCGATGGGCGTAACTCCGGCGATCGGTTCTTTGGAAAATTCTCCAATGCGGAAGGCAAGCGCGCCCGCCAGCTTGCCGTCAATATATACGGGACTGCCGCTCATGCCGGCGACTACGCCGGTGTATTCCACCTTCTGGCCGTGCAGCCGCACCAGGATGACGTCGCCTTTTGGACCATTCACGTTGTGCAGCACGCCGAGCACCTCGACTTCCATGGCCTCCGGCTTCACTCCTTGGAAGACCGTATAGGCGACGCCCCGCATGCCAGCATGAATCTGGCTGACCGGGATGGTGGGCGGATTCGGGGTGGAATCAGCCTTCTGGGCAGCGATAGTTAAGGGGAAAGTCAGGCAAACGGCGAAGACAGCTAAGACTAATTTTTTCATGAACTGCGCCCGGCGGGACCGCTCGAGCCCCGCTTTAGTAGGTTAGACTTCGCCAGATTGTAAGTCGTTGCCAGGAGGGGAACAAGGGAGCCGGGCAAAACATCCCAATCGCGAATCCCAGCGTCTATACTAGCACAGGGGCATTTCGCTCCCAATGGTCTATTTTCTTCCTCGGGGTCCCTATGTTGGCTAATTTCTTCACCAGAAACCGCCGCTCAAAACCGCAGCGTTTCGCCGCGTGGATGCTGGCGATGGCTGTCTCGCTGACCCTGCTATTGGTTGTCCCGGCGGGCTCGGGCCAGAGCCAGGGTCAGTCCCAGACTCCACCGCAGACGGACGATAACGGCAAGCCCAAGCAGGACGTCACCCCCGAGGCAGGTGGCCCCGGGGGCGACATTGGGCCTTACACGATCCCCAAGAAGACGACCGAGGAAGCTCCACCGCCGCCACCGCCCCCTACACCGAAGAACGTCGAGGGCATGCCGGATTATTCCATCCACGTGAATGCGCCCCTGGTGAACGTGGACGTGCTGGTCACGACCAAGAGTGGGGAGTTCGTTCCGGGGTTGAAGAAAGACAATTTTCGCTTGTTTGAAGACGGAGCGCCGCAGGCTATCAACACCTTCAATGTTTCGAAGGCACCCATCACCGCCGTGCTGCTGGTGGAATATGCAGCCACTAACTATGGTTTCATGATCAATGCGCTGCAGGCTTCCTACGCGTTTGCCAATACGCTGCAAAAGGACGACTGGATCGCGGTCGCTTACTACGATATGCAGCCACATATCCTGGTTGATTTCACGCAGGACAAAAAGGCGGTTTATGGAGCGCTAAATCAGTTGCGGATTCCCGGATTCTCCGAGACCAACTTGTTCGATGCCTTGTATGACACGCTGGATCGTCTGGATCGAGTTGAAGGGAAGAAATACGTGATCCTGGTTTCCACCGGTGTCGATACCTTCAGCAAGCTCACGCTGGATAAGATCATGAAGAAGGTAAAGGATACGAAAGATGTAACCATCTTCCCGATCAGCGTGGGATGGATCATCCGAGAGATGTATGAAGCTCGAGGACGCGCGGCGCCGCATGGCATAGGCATTCCTGTGAGCAACATGGATTATCTGCAGGCGGATAATGAAATGCGCACTTTCGCGGCCATGACCGGCGGCCGCGCTTACTTTCCGCGCTTCGAGGCGGAATACGGTGAGGACTTTCAGGAGATTGGTAAGGATATCCGTAATCAATATTCACTTACCTATCGCCCGACCAACGACAAGCTCGACGGCACTTATCGCAAGCTGAAAGTGCAGGTCGTTGCCCCCGACGGCGCACCGCTCAAGGTGAAGGACCAGAAAGGCAAGGAACAGAAAATCGAGGTTGTGGCCCGCGACGGTTACACCGCCAAGCACTCGGTGGATTAAGCCGATCGAGGCTCGACCCGAATTCCACCTGATCTGGGAAACTTGTGTTTGAAGTTTGCGCGCCTATCGCCGCTTTCGCTTCCGCTTGGTTTACAATTGTTTGTTTCGCGCACTCATCTTTTATCGATGCAGTCCTGGAGGAACTTATGAAGCTCACCCCTGGAAAACTTGCCGGTCTCAGAAAAGTCTCGAATGAACATGGTGTGATCGCAGCCGCAGCCATGGATCAACGCGGTTCGCTGCAAAAATCGCTGGGCAAAGAAAAAGGCGGAGAAGTTAGCGACGCCATGATGGAAGAATTCAAAACACTGGTTACCGAGGTGCTGACGCCGCATGCCAGCGCCATCCTGCTGGACCCGGAGTGGGGATTGCCGGCGTCAAAGCGCCGCGCGAAGAACGCCGGTTTGCTGCTGGCCTATGAAAAGACCGGGTACGATAAAACTGGTCCGGGACGATTGGGGGACCTGCTGGATCACTGGTCGGCGCGGCGTTTGAAAGAAGCAGGCGCGGACTGCGTGAAGATTCTGCTTTACTACACCCCGTTTGATCCCAAGGAAGTAAACGATAAGAAACATGCGTGGGTGGAACGCATCGGCGACGAATGCCGGGCCAACGACATTCCATACTTCCTCGAGTTTGTCGGCTACGACGAGGGCGCGGATGAAAAGGGACTGGACTACGCCAAGAAAAAGCCGCACATCGTTACCGAGAGCATGCGCGAGTTCAGTAAAGATCGTTATGGCGTGGATGTGTTGAAAGTCGAGGTGCCGGTGAACATGAAGTTCGTGGAAGGCACGAAGTCTTTCGCCGGACAAAAAGCCTATACGAAAAAAGAAGCCATCGACCTGTTCCACAAAGCCGCGAACGTGGCGACCAAACCGTTTATTTATCTTTCTGCCGGAGTGAGCAACGCGGAGTTCAGCGAGACGCTTGAACTCGCGGGCGAATCGGGAGTGAAGTTCAACGGCGTGTTATGCGGCCGGGCGACATGGAAAGATGGCATCCCGATCTATGCGAAACAGGGCGCGGCGGCGTTCCGCAAATGGCTGGAGACCGAAGGCGTGAAGAACATCAACAACGTCAACAGCAAATTGAAAGCCGCAACCTCTTGGCATTCGATCTATGGCGTGGAGCCGGTTTTGGCGAACGCGTAAATCGTCACGACTTGTGGGAGCGCGGGCAGCTTGCCCGCGCTTTTTTCTTGCGAAACCGAATGTGTCGAGATCCGCTCTCAGTGCAAGTGAAACAGAGCTTCCAGCAAGAAAAATACTCCAGTGCCTACAAAGACTAGAAGCGCCATCTTCATGGCTGGTTCCTTATTGACTTCGGGCACCAGATCGGAGGCGGCCACATAGATGGTGACGCCCGCCGCCAGCGGCAGCCCCGCGCTCACGTGATGGCGAAGTACGGCCATGGTGAGAACGCCGGCCAAGGTTGCCCCCCCGAGAATCACCGATGCGAACCAGGCGGTGCCTCGGCTGCGGCCACTGGCCAGCATTACGGAGCTCACGGTAAAGCCTTCCGGAATCTTGTGAAGAAAAATCGCGAAGAAGATGAGCCAGCCGAGGACATTCGAAACCAGGAATCCCGAGGCGATGGCGATGCCGTCAAAAAATGTGTGAATGATCAGACCGAACAGCACCGAATATCCCTTGTGCGAGTGGATGAATTCGTCTTTGTGGGTTTCTTCGCCGAAGTGGAAGTGAGGAGTAACCGTGTGTTCGAAGAAATGAATGATCAGATAACCCAGCAGAATTAAGAAAGCCGCGCTCCGCCCACGGAGCTCCAGGCTCTCCGGAACCATCTCGACCAAGGCCGTGGCCAGCATGAATCCTGCGCCCAGCGCGACAAAATAGCGCAGGTAGCGGCGCTCCCAGTTACGCTGCACAATGATCGCGCCGCCGAAGACGTTGGCGGCAGCAGCGGTGAGGCCGAGCAGGATGCTGATGAGAATGGCGCTCATGTGCAGTTGGCGAGGATCATAACAGAGCGGATTCACCACAGAGGCACAGAGACACGGAGAAAAGCAAGAATTGGCTTTCCTCAGTGTCTCTGTGCCTCTGTGGTGAGATTACCCGGAGTGCCGAATGTGCATCACGTCGCCGTCCTGCACGATATAGTCCTTGCCTTCGAGTCGGAGGGTACCCTTGGCGCGGGCATTGGCTTCGGAGCCGGCTTCCAGCAGTTGATCCCAGCGGATGGTTTCTGCGCGAATGAAATGTTTCTCCAGATCGGAGTGGATGGCTCCCGCCGCTTCCTGGGCGCGCGAGTGGGCAGGAACCTGCCAGGCGCGACACTCATCTTCGCCAGCGGTGAAGAATGAAATCAACCCGAGCAATTTGTAGGTTGTGCGAATCAGCCGGACCAGACCGCTTTCTGTCAGCCCGTAACTGGAGAGAAATTCCGCCGCATCCGCATCGGTCATCTCGGCGAGTTCGGCTTCTACCTTGCCGCAGATGGCGGTGGCCGCGGCGTTTGGGCGCGCGGCAATTTCTGTCAGCTTATATTTGCTCACGGCTTCTTCCAGTTCCTTGCCTAGTTCGGTGGACTCGCCGATGTTGAGCACATAGAAAATTGGCTTCTCACTGAGAAACATGAAGCCCTTGATGCGCTTCTTGTCTTCCGGCGTCATCTCCATTTCACGCAGCGGTTTGTCGGACTCCAGTTGCGCCTTGGCGCGCTTCAGCAACTCGAATTCTTTTTCGAGCTCGGGAGTTTTCATCTTCTTGAGATCTTTTTCCAGCCGCTCCAGACGCTTCTCGATCTGGCCGAGGTCGTTCACCAGCAGATCGAATTCCACATTCTTGATGTCTTTCAGGGGATCGATTTCTCCCGCCAGCGGCACCGAAGGATCGTCGAAGACGCGAACCACGTGGGCCAGCGCATCGACATTACGCAGATGGGCAGAGTAGGCGCTATCTTTCAGAGCCTCCTGGCCGATGGCGCCTACGTCTACATACTCAACGGAGGTGTGGGTGAGTTTTTTCGGGTTGTAGAGGGCGGCGAGCCGGTCAAGGCGATCGTCTGGAACTTTCGCGACGCCGATGTGAGCTTCGCGGGGGTTCGCGTGGGCGTGATCGGAAAGATGTGCTTTGGTCAGAATTCGAAACAACGATGTCTTGCCTACCTGAGGCAGGCCAATGATGCCAGTTTTCATAAAAGGCTCTTTAGCTTTTGGCTCTTAGCTCCTGGCTTTTCGCTGGGTGATGCAACCAGAAGCGGTCAGGAGCTATGGCCAAACATTTCAGGATAAATGATGCAGCGAGGATTGCCCAAGTGCGGCAGGGAGCGCGGTGCCGTAAATCCGAAGGTTTCAAGCTAAGAGCCAAAAGCCAAGAGCTAACGAACCAAGAGCTAGAAGCTCCGCGCAGTCAAATACACCACTACCAACCCCAGCAGCAGCACCGAGCCTTCCAGGCGTGTGGACCAAAGATGCAGAGCGTCGAACTGAATCCGCTGGGGATTGTCGACCGGCACGGCTCTGATTTCGCCCAGTGAGGCACGCAAGACGTCCATGCGCGGAATGATGCCGAATTGCGAAATCAAGGTGAGTGCGAGCATTAAGCAGAGCAGTATGTGGCGCGCGGCGAACACGTGCGCGGTGCCCTCGGTAAGGCGGCTGTAGAGCAGCGAACTGATCAGGTAGAGGACAGCGGAAATAATCGCAAGCGTGTGCAGCTTGCCGAGCGAGCGTCCGACCACGCTTCCGGCAAGATGCGAGGTTGGGAGAACAGAAAAAGCTGCCGGCGCCACCACGAGGGAAAAAAAGATGAGGCCGCCAATCCAGACCACGAGCGAAAGCAACATGAGGAAGCGGAGGAAGTACATAGAGTGAGAATTATATCCTCACGCGGAGGCCGGGAGCGCTGCCGCCCTTAGGGGCTAAAGCCAGCCTTGGGTTTGTTTCGAGTAGCACAGCTGAAGCTGCGCCCTACCCAGAATCTACACCGGCACAGCGACATTCTCTACGATGTCACGCAGCACCTGGTCGGCCTGCTCGGACTTCTTCATGGTAGAGGTGTACTGCCCGTTGGCGACTACGCGGTGGGCGAACACCGGCACGGCCAGCGGCTTGAAATCTTCGGGAGTGCAGAAGCTGCGGCCCTCGAGAAATGCCATGGCCTGGGCGGCGCGGTAAAGAGCTTGCGCGCCGCGCGGCGACACGCCGAGGGAAAGATATTCGGAATCGCGTGTGCGGCGCACGATCTCCAGCGCATAGGTAACGAGAGACTCGTCGACGCGAATCAGCTTCACTGCCTCCTGCATCTCGAGGACATCAGCGCCGGTGAGGACCGGTCGCAAACTCTGCAGGTGCGCAGCGCCGGCTTCGGAGCGCAGAATCTCGCGTTCGGCGGACGCATCGGGGTATCCCATTCGCACCCGCATCAGGAAACGATCCAACTGCGATTCGGGCAGCGGGTAGGTGCCGTGATGCTCTACCGGATTCTGCGTCGCGATCACGAGAAAGGGTTGCGGCAGTTCGTAGGAATGAGCGTCGACCGTAACCTGGCCTTCGTTCATGGCCTCCAGCAGCGCTGATTGGGTTTTTGGCGTGGTGCGATTGATTTCATCGGCCAGCAGAACATTGGTGAAGACGGGGCCACGCTTGAACTCGAATTCCTGCTCCATTGAGGAATACACCGAGATACCGATCACATCGGAAGGGAGCATGTCGCTGGTGAACTGGACGCGCTGAAAGGTGCAATCGATGGCGCGAGCGAGAGCTTGTCCGAGGGTGGTTTTGCCGACGCCGGGAACGCCCTCGATCAAGAGATGTCCTCGGGCAAAGATGCTGACCAGCGCGAGCCGCACCACATTGTCATTGCCGCGAATCACGCGGCGAAGCGATTTTTCCAGTTCGGCGGCTTTGTGGGATACGGCGATTGCAGTCTCGGAAGACATTGGATGGATTTTACTATCAGGCATCTCGGCGGCGGAGTTACCGATGTCACGGGGCTTCAGCTTCCAGCCACGGGCTTCTAGCTCTCGCATATTGTGCGAACCTTGGTGTCAGCATGTCTACAAATCAGAACGCCGTCATCACCGCGTCTTGCATAGACTTGGCGCTTGAACCCAGCAGCTAGAAGCAGCCTTACTGCATGAACTCGGCGGGCCGGCCCGTGAGGCGCTCGATTCGCTTGGCAATTGGAGGATGCGTAGAAAACAGGTTTCCGAAATTCATGCCCAGCAGCGGCTGGATGATAAAAAGATGCGCCGTCGAGGGCGAGGCTGCCATTGGGACGCGGCGTGAATATGCGTCGAGCTTTTGCAGGGCGCTGGCGAGGGCGTAGGGGTTGCCCGTGAAATGGGCGCCGGTAGCATCCGCCTGATATTCGCGTGAGCGCGATACCGCCAGCTGAATCAGGCTGGCCGCGATGGGAGCCACGATCAGCATAAGCAGTCCGGCCAAGCCTCCGCCTCCGCGATCCTCGCGCTCGCCCCGTCCGAAGCCGCCAAAAATCATTGCCCAGCGGCCCATGCTGGCAAGCATCGTAATAGCGCCCGCAATGGTTGCCGCCACGGAACTGATAAGGATGTCACGATTGTTCACGTGGCCAAGTTCGTGCGCCAGCACGCCTTCGAGTTCTTCATCATTGAGTAAACCCAGAATCCCATGAGTCACAGCTACCGATGCGTGCTTCGGATTGCGGCCCGTGGCAAAGGCATTGGGCGACTCGGTGGGGATTACGTAAATCTTCGGCATGGGGATGCCGATTTTCTGGGTGAGGCGCTCCACGGCCGCGTAGGCGCGCGGGAGTTGCTCGCGGGTGACGGGCTGAGCGCGGTACATGGCTAACGCGATCTTGTCGGAATAAAAATAGGAGACGAAGTTCATCACCACAGCGATACCCAGCGCGAGCAGCATGCCATTCTGGCCGCCGAAGTAGCGGCCGATGAACATCAGAAGCAGCGTAAGCGCGGTCAGCAGAAACGCGGTCTTGAAAGTGTTTCCCATAATCGATCTCACCTATTGGATGTTACGCCGTCGGGGCGGATGCAGGTGAGCGGTTTCGGAAAAACTGGGCCGGACGACGGGGAACCCCTCCCCCTCGGTCTATTGCAATCATGATGCTGGCGGGCAATAATATACTTGACGAATCACAAAATGTGTGCGATATTACACGCATGGACAGCAAATCAAACAAACCCAAGACTTTACAGGATGCCATTTTGTTTTTCTCCAATCCTGACAATGCGCTGGAGTACATGAAGCGCCTTCGCTGGCCCGACGGACAGGTTTATTGCCCGTTCTGTGGCCGGACTGACGTTGTGTATCTGAAAAACCAGCGGAAGTGGCAGTGCAAGAGCGTTCACAAGCACCGCCAATTTTCTGCGAAGGTCGGCACCGCGATGGAGGATTCGCCGATCTCTGCCGACAAGTGGCTGATCGCCGTTTGGATGCTGTCCAACTGCAAAAACGGCGTTTCGTCTTATGAAGTGGCAAAGGCGATTGGTGTCACCCAGAAGTCGGCATGGTTTATGTTGCACCGCATTCGATTGGGACTTTCGCTCAACGCCAAGAAGTTTGGAACCAAACGGAAGATCGGCGGCGGCTCTGGTCCTGTCGAAGCAGACGAAACTTTCGTCGGTGGAAAACTGAGCAACATGCACAGAGATCGCCGCGCACGTTTTGTCTCCCAGAAAACCGGAGGTCCGGGCGGCACTATGGGGAAAACTATCGTCATGGGAATGCTCGACCGCGATCTGCGGCAAGTCCGGGCGAAAGGTTATCCCGAACTTGAAGCGCGAGACTTTGCAGGCGACCTTGCTGAAAGAGGTGAAGCACGGCTCGAACGTGTACACCGATGAGGCAGTTGGATACGACAAGGTCAGCTACAACTTCGTGCATGACGTTGTGAATCACATGGAGTCCTATGTCAACGGGCAGGTTCACACCAATGGGATCGAAAACTTTTGGAGCCTGCTCAAGCGGACTCTGCGAGGCACCTACGTTGCTGTCGAGCCGTTTCATCTTGAACGCTACGTCGATGAGCAAGTGTTCCGGTATAACCACTGCAAGCACGAAGATCAGAAAACTCCAATGACCGACCTAGAGCGGTTTGAAGCAGCTCTGCCGATGTTCGTGGGCAAGCGCCTCACCTACTCGGAGGTCACTGGTAAGGATGGGGAAACGCCGTTCTAATCGGTTTTATCCCCATCGTCGCGGCCCGAAGCGGAAGGTTTCCGTTTAGCATTCCGCTTGGGCTTTTTCGCAGCCTTTTCCGCATCGAGTTCGGCTTTGATCTCATCGTGCGAGACATTCATCAGGTCACGCATCGTGCGGTCGAAGTTCTCAAATTCGCTGTTCTTTTCAGCCATTAAAATTCACCGGTTTTTTCCAGAATATCTAGCATATCGTGGATATTCTTCACTTCGGGGATAGGCTCACCGTTGTCCGGTTCCTGCGTTGCATTTGCAAAATGCTCGCACTTTTTTCGAGTCCAGACAGAGGCCATTGTTCGCACGCGATCTAAATCTTGGAATTCTCCCTTTGGCAGATCGTCGGGAAAACTCTGCTTGCACATGCGCTCAGCGAACAGTCTTCGGATGTACCAAGATTGGGCATCGGCAGCCTGCAATGGAAGGAACTCTAGATCATTCTCGAATTTCGGAGAGGGGGAAATCAGGTGCCGATACTGTGGCGGCAGCATTCTCCGGGTCAATTGGTACCACTGCGGCACCTTTGCGGCTAATCGAGGATTGTCATCAAAGATAAAATCCACGGTGTCCGGCGACTCTTCAGCGATCTGGTTCCACAGAACTCTGATCACAATATCGAAAAGGGCCATGAAATATGGGTCGTCCCACTCACGATGAACCTTCCCTTTGATTGTTGCTTTGTAGATATCAATCGGCACGACAGAAATCATCGAAGCGTGAGCCGCCATTTTGATTAGCGAAAAGAACTTTCGTATGCGCCGATTTCGAGAGTCGGTTTTCATTCTGCCGCCGAACCGCTGGGCAGCTTCGCGCATCTTGAAGTATTCGAGTTTCGGAGGTTCATCAAGCAGACTACGCCAGCGGTCGGAGAAGTCCTCCCACCAATCAAGGCGACTAATGTAGGCGGAGAGCACGAAAACGGGTTTACCGCTTCCGCTATCATCAACAAACGCTTGGAACGTGGTCACTCTGCGCGATCCTCTTTTCGAGGAAGGAAGACCCGACACCAAGGCTCGCAGCCTGTCAGTCGAATGCCCAAATCCAACCCTAGAGGCCATTGTGCGCCTCTAGGTGATGATTCCGCAAGTATATTAATGCCTGCTGGCGGGAATTTGCGAAAAAATCTTAGAGCTGCAACAGGTTACGGGCAAAATATTGAAAATAGATTAGTTAGGGATGCAAGCCTGGCCGTCTCGCATACGATGCCCTCTCGGAATGATGGACTCCTTCGGGGTTAGCGACAAGGTCAGATGTCCACAGAATCGCAGATCAGTTGACGCCAACGGCTGGGTGGGAGTTTGAGTGGAATGGCCGTTTACAACAGTTACGCAGTTCGAGCACGCTGGATTTGTGCGAATATGGTGCCGATAGCCAAGCGCCTAATTCGGGGAACGATCAAAACTGTAGCCGGAATTGCGGCAGTCGTTTTCCTTCTTGCCCCGATGAGAACAAGTACCGGACTTCTGCTATTCGTTGGCTCAATCGTCGTCCTTCTCGTTTGCTTCGGCTTGTTGAAGTTCTTGGAAGACGATGATGAGAATACCGGCTACTGGCCGACCAATCCGAAAACGTGAAGGCGTCAATGAGTTATGTAAACGCCTTCCATGAGAAGGCCGGTCGGAGTCAAGTGGGTTTCATTGTTTTTTCGTTGGACAATGTTTTTCTCCCGCCGAGTCGCCACTGTCGCCACCCTTCCATCCGCACTCTCGATGAGCGATTTTGTTCGCTCGGTGCAAGTTGGGTGTTCTCGTTTCAGTCGGTGCTGCCACCTGATTATCGACCTTTCGTCCATCCGTCGATGGAAGTGGGCCAGGCGTTGAACGCAGTCACCGGAACTCGGCTTTGGGCTTCATCTTTTTCTTCTACGCAGATCTTTCTAAGCTGCCGCCGACAGCGTGTGTCGATGGCTGTTGTGCAACGGTTCGTACGCTTCCCCGCTCACCCACAGGTGATGCAGCAACACCGCCAGCTTTCGGGCCGTGGCTACGATGGCGCGTTTCTTGCCGCTCTTTCCGCCGCGCTCGGCCAGCCTGAGACCCCAGCGTCGCAGGTCACAATCCACACCGAACGGCCCCAGGATGTGCTGCGCTCCCTGCACCAGCAGCGTGCGCAGATAGGGGTCGCCTTCTTTGCTGATGTGCATCTGCGGCTGGCTCTGGCCGGAGTTCCTTCGTCCCGGCTGCAGCCCAAGATAACAACCCACGTCGCGGCTCTTGCGGAAGCGATGCGGATCTTCCAGCGTCAGCAGGAAGGTCAGCGCGATCAGCGTGCCCACGCCCTTCACCTGCTTCAGCAGCGCCACCTGCGGATAACTCTCTTCCGCCAGGTTCTCGATTCGCTGGTTGTACTCGGCGATACGCTCACTCAACGACTCGATTGCGTTCAACAGTGGCTCCAGCGCCGCTTGCAATTCCGGGCTCAAGCATTCCGCTTTTTCCGGATTCATATTGCCTACATTGCAGCCGCGCAGCCGCTCCCCGTAACTCTTCGCCAGTCCGCGGGCCGTGTTCACCAGCGCCGTGCGTGCCCGCACCAGTCCGGCTCGTGCCCGGATCACCGTCAAATCTGCCTGCGCTTTCGCGCTGCGATGTTTCACCGGACACAGCAACTGCGGATCAATCCTGGCCAGTCAAAGTCTGCGCATCCAGCCGGTCGTCTTTCTTGCGGCTCTCTCCGATCAAGCGCACGCTGCGCGCGTGCGCCACGATCACTTCGTGCCCACACTCGCTCAGCAGTCGGCTCGCCCACGGCGAATGCATCCCGGTCTCCAGCGCGACGCGGCTACGCGGCATAGCGCCAAATACTTCGCGCATGGCTTTCGGAGTTGTGCTGAGTTTCTGCTCGTGGACAATCTCACCCGCTTCGTTCAACACGCTATACCAGCTTGACCGATCGCCCAGATCCAACCCGATCGTCAGCTTCTGCTGAGAAAAATTCCTGCTCTGCTTTGCTGCCGTGGTGCTAACCTTCTTCATTGCCGGTCTCCTTTATCTCTTGCGCTTCGAGCGCGTCGATAACTTGGGAGCGTACCGCATCCCGTCGGAGACCGGCCTTCTCATCCCATCTGATTACATCAACTATGGACCAAACAAAAAACGCTCGTCCGAAGGAACGAGCGCTGTCTGGCGAGCACTGTGCGTCGAAGGCCGTTTCTAGTCGTCGAATCGTTGCACCACGTAGAGAATCTTCCACTCACCGTCGATTTTTGTAAGCGTCATGTAATCCGTCCACCCGGGAGTGACGAGTTTGGCGGATGCAATGTTTCCCGCCACATCAAGCACAGTAACCTGTTCCGTGCGCTCTGCTTGTGTCAGGTGAGTGCCTTCCCCGCTCCGTGCGGCTTGCACTAAATCCGCGCCCGTTTGCTCCCTCACCGGAATATTCCCGTGAATCTTTTGCTTCAGGTAATGCGGATGTAGCGTTTGTTTCATCTGGTCAGCGTTGCCGGTGTAATAGGCTTCGATGTAGTTCGTCACCGTGGAACGCACAGCCGACGCATCGTCCCCGGGAGTTTCTTTGTTTTGTGCATTGGTTGACAGAGTGAAAAAGAGAACGACACTCAAGCCGAGTGCGAGGCGGTTCATGTTGGGTTGTCTCCGTGTAGAAGGGATCGGACAACGGGATTATGGGGCCTTATTTTCGTGCATGCAAGCACACCAAAGTCCATGTCGGGCCCGGTCTGGCCAGCCCGGCCAAATGTCAATGAGTGAAATCGCCTGGTTACAACAGTTATCCGATTCGGGACATCCCCTAGGTTTTCTGGACTGGTATCATCAAGCGTCAATAGCGAAGATTGGCTGCGAAGCCAGGATCGCTCCCTGAGATCACCGCAGAGCGCCACTGAACTAATTTTTTGTCGTCATCCCCCCAAAACTTGCCACATAAGTCAAAGTACTCCAACACTGACTTGCGCTCACCTTTTTCGAGCAGCTCTTTGGCCAGCATCATGTTCGGCCCAAACGTGTCCAGGTGCGGATTCCCTTTTATCTTGACGGCTTTCAGAAGGTACGCCGATGCAGCGGTGACATCTCCTTGTCGTAGAGCAATCCTGCCGAGGACGATATTACCGTAGTGAATTGCGTCCGAATTGTTGTCAGCATACTCGGGTTGCTCAGCAAGACTCAGCAGTTCTTTGGAGTAGGCGGCTGCTCGTTCGTATTCTCCTGCTTCGAATGCCGCCTGCGCTGCATCAGGCAAATCATTCAAACGCTCACGCGGATCATGGGTATCGTTTAAAGCCTGTTCAAAAACCTCGAGAGACTTTGCGGCCATACCTGCGACTTGCTCGCTCGTCGAAGAATGTTTTGCATCTCTCCAATAGAGTCCCGCCAGAAAAGACGCGATGTCATGGGTCGTAGGTTTGATTGCGTAGGCACGTTCCAGCAACTCTTCAGATTGCTTCCAGTCGTCCACCCACGCGAAGAACCGACCTGCGTTATACAGAATGCGAGTATCCGTCGGCTTCGTCTGAACCTGTTGCAACCACAACCTCTTGCCTTGTTGTAGCCCTTCGGGATCACGACCGTATGGATCGAATGCTGCTGAGTGGTCAGCCGCAAAAGTCGATGCGGGTTGGTGCGCTATAACCCACAGTATGTGCTCTCGACGGTTTGCCAGCTCTTCGGGTGTGAGGCCATCCCCAGTAATCTTGAAGCTGTAAAACGTCAATAGTTCAATCCGGTCGGCAAAGCTGTTTGGATCAGACTTCAGGTCCAGCTCCAGTTTGTCTGCGCCCTGTTTTGAGAGTTGCGCGCCGCGTCCGAAATAGATGAACGCAAGGCGGTCCGTTAAGCTGTCGCGAAGGCTGTAGCCGACTATCACAGAGGCTACCGCGACGACCGCAACGCTCAAGAGAGCCACACGTGCTCGCATTGTCCTATCCGTTCTCATCTTGGTAAATCATATCCCTAAGTGAAGGGCGTGGCGTCCAGTCCATCATAACTGTTGAAACATCCTGATTTCACTCTTTGACGCCGGACGGGGGTTTTGAGCGTTAACGCCTTCCATGAGAAGGCCGGTCGGAGTCAAGTCGATTCTTTGCTGGCTTCATTGAACAAGGTTTTCTTCTCCCGCCGAGTGGCCGCTGTCGCCATGCTTCCATCCGCACTCTCGAGGAGCGATTTTCTTCGCTCGGTGCATGTTGGGCGTTCTCGTTTCAGCCGGTGCTGCCATCTGTTTGGCGCCCTGTGGTTCCACCGTTGAAGAGTCGAACCTGGGCCAGGCGATAGACGCAGTCACCGGAACTCGGCTTCTTGGCTTTTGATTTTCCTTTCCTAAGAATGTTTTGACTCTAGGCTGCCAGCGGCACGACTCGCCGGCTGCTGTTGTGCAGCGGTTCGTACGCTTCTCCGCTTACCCACAAGTGATGCAGTAACACCGCCAGCTTTCTGGCCGTGGCGATGATCGCTCGCTTCTTCCCGCTCTGGCCGCCGCGTTCGGCCAGTTTCAAACCCCAGCGCCGCAGATCGCAGTCCACCCCGAAGGGTCCCAGGATGTGCTGTGCTCCCTGCACCAGCAGCGTTCGCAGATAGGGATCGCCTTCTTTGCTGATATGCAACTGCGGCTCGCTCCGCCCCGAGTTGCGCCGTCCCGGCTGCAGCCCCAGATAGCAGCCCACGTCGCGGCTCTTGCGGAAGCGATGCGGGTCTTCCAGCGTCAGCAAGAACGTCAGCGCGATCAGCGTGCCTACGCCCTTGATCTGTTTCAGCAGAGCCACTTGCGGATAACTCTGCTGCGCCAGTTGCTCGATGCGCTCGTTGTACTCCACAATGCGTTCGCTCAGCGATTCGATTGCGTTCAACAGGGGTTCCAGTGCGGCCTGCAGTTCCGGACTCAAGCCTTCCGCTTTTTCCCGATTCATGTTGCGCACATTGCATCCGCGCAATCGCTCCCCGTAACTCTTGGCCAGACCGCGAGCCGTGTTGACCAGCCCCGTGCGGGCCCGCACCAGTCCACCGCGCCCCCGAATCAACGTCAGATCGGCTTGCGCCTTCGCGCTGCGATGCCTCACCGGATACAGCAACTCGGGATCGATCCGGGCCAGCCGTGCCAGTGTCTGCGCATCCAAACGATCATCTTTCTGGCGACTCTCTCCGATCAGCCGTACCTTGCGCGCATTGGCCACGATCACTTCATGCCCCAACTCGCTGAGCAAGCGACTGATCCAGGGGGAATGCGTCCCGATTTCCAGTGCGATCCGACTGCGCGGCATCGCCCCGAACACTTCGCGCAACCCTTCGGCATTCGTCCGCACTCGCTGCTCCAGCCGTATCTGGCCGCCTTCATCCACCACGCAGTACCAACTGTTGCGATCTCCCAGGTCCAATCCGATGGTCAGTTTCCGCTGCGAAATATTCCTGCTCTGCGCTGCTGCTCTGGTGCTAACCTTCTTCATTGCCGGTCTCCTTTTTATCTGTGCCTTGAGCACGTCGATAACTTGGGAGCGTACACCGCATCCCGTCCGGAGACCGGCCTTCTCATCCCATCTGTCTTCGTCAACTAAGAGCTACAATCCTGATGGCGCGACGCTGTCGACCCATCTTCGCAACGGCGAGAAACTTCAATCCGGCCACGCGCGAGAAAGTAACGGCATGGTTATCTCAGTGAACTCGTTTGTCATAGCCTTAGTCGGAACGGGATGGAAATCGGTGGGGGGCCAATTGCTGGCATCGGGTGTGCTCATGCTGAGTGGCCATCAGGATATAGGTCTGCGCGCCCGCATGGGCGCTGCCTTCGGTTTTTTTATGGCCATAGCCTTCGGCATCTCCGCTCTGATTACTGCGATCCGGGAGAACCTTCCGTATGCCGTCGCGATCTGCACTGTGGTTCTTTGCTCCGAAACCTTTTTGATCCTGCGTTGGTGGCTTCGGAGAACCTCCGCGTAGGCACATGGGCTGAACCCCGTTGGAGATGTCGCCTACATGATGAAATATCCCGATTACACTTACCGACCCCCAGCCCGGGGGTTTTGAGCGCTATCTGATTACGTCATTGACTTGGTTATTTGCGTTTCTCGGCTTATCGTCATCTCATGATTTTTCCCAGGCTCCAATTGCTTACGACACCACTTATTCTCGTGTTAATTGCCGGAGGTTCCGCAATTTCTGGAGTTGATACTTTTCACCGGGTGCGGCAGTCGTCAGGCGATACCGAGCTAGGCCGCACCTCAAGCCAAGCCCAACGAAGCAGCGCCACCACGGATGGCCTTTCGTGCAGCGTGTTCGAATGGATTTCCGCCGACATTTCAGAAAAGGCTGCGATGCTGGTGCCGATTTCACTAAATGGGAAGCGGTACTGGTATCAGCTGGATACGGGCGCGGATGTCGTGGTTCCCTACGGCTCGACTGACAAGAAGGGATGGTCTCCACGGGGAGACGCCGTTCGGATTCCCGATGTTCGTTTTGCAGGGATGCACTTCTCCTCAATTCTAGGATACCCGATGAAGGGCACCTCAGATCCGCCGCAAGAGCACAATCCTCACGGCACAGTTGGTTTGGAGCCCCTCATCGGACGCGCCTTTGTCATTGATTTTCCCAAACGACGCATTTGCCTCATGGAACGAGCCGACTTGCCAGAGAGCCTGACACGTGCAGCGGATTGGGCCGGTGCGGAGATACGCCACGGCAAACTATTCGTGGACCTTGATCTCAATGGCAAGAAACTAGACAACATTCTCTACGACACAGGATCGAGTCCAGATGAGCTTGACGTTGATTTAGACCTCTGGCAAGAAAGCACTGGTAGAACCGGCACGAAGGACGCCACCACTCATTCCAGCGCACAGTCTTGGGGGCGTGAGGAGGAGTTTATCGGAGCCCTGGCTTCCGGCGATTTGAAAATAGGGAATCATGTCTATCGGAATCCGATGATGACTACGGAACCGGCCCATCCTGATACCCTTCGCACACAGTATTGGGCTCGGGGTCTACTGGGAAATGCCCTCTTCACGGAGAGCATTATCATCCTCGATCTCGGCGCTCATCCGCGATTTGGAATCATCAGCAAAAGATCCCGATGAGGTTGCCGACAATCAGCGTACGATTGGAATTCCAGTGGAGGACCTACTCCGGTTCATTGCGCCGCGATTGTTGACGTTATATCGCGATTTCACTCATTGTCAGGTCAATGAGCGCTAACGCCTTCCATGAGAAGGCCGGTCGGAGTCAAGTCGATTCTTTGCTGGCTTCATTGAACAAGGTTTTCTTCTCCCGCCGAGTGGCCGCTGTCGCCATGCTTCCATCCGCACTCTCGAGGAGCGATTTTCTTCGCTCGGTGCATGTTGGGCGTTCTCGTTTCAGCCGGTGCTGCCATCTGTTTGGCGCCCTGTGGTTCCACCGTTGAAGAGTCGAACCTGGGCCAGGCGATAGACGCAGTCACCGGAACTCGGCTTCTTGGCTTTTGATTTTCCTTTCCTAAGAATGTTTTGACTCTAGGCTGCCAGCGGCACGACTCGCCGGCTGCTGTTGTGCAGCGGTTCGTACGCTTCTCCGCTTACCCACAAGTGATGCAGTAACACCGCCAGCTTTCTGGCCGTGGCGATGATCGCTCGCTTCTTCCCGCTCTGGCCGCCGCGTTCGGCCAGTTTCAAACCCCAGCGCCGCAGATCGCAGTCCACCCCGAAGGGTCCCAGGATGTGCTGTGCTCCCTGCACCAGCAGCGTTCGCAGATAGGGATCGCCTTCTTTGCTGATATGCAACTGCGGCTCGCTCCGCCCCGAGTTGCGCCGTCCCGGCTGCAGCCCCAGATAGCAGCCCACGTCGCGGCTCTTGCGGAAGCGATGCGGGTCTTCCAGCGTCAGCAAGAACGTCAGCGCGATCAGCGTGCCTACGCCCTTGATCTGTTTCAGCAGAGCCACTTGCGGATAACTCTGCTGCGCCAGTTGCTCGATGCGCTCGTTGTACTCCACAATGCGTTCGCTCAGCGATTCGATTGCGTTCAACAGGGGTTCCAGTGCGGCCTGCAGTTCCGGACTCAAGCCTTCCGCTTTTTCCCGATTCATGTTGCGCACATTGCATCCGCGCAATCGCTCCCCGTAACTCTTGGCCAGACCGCGAGCCGTGTTGACCAGCCCCGTGCGGGCCCGCACCAGTCCACCGCGCCCCCGAATCAACGTCAGATCGGCTTGCGCCTTCGCGCTGCGATGCCTCACCGGATACAGCAACTCGGGATCGATCCGGGCCAGCCGTGCCAGTGTCTGCGCATCCAAACGATCATCTTTCTGGCGACTCTCTCCGATCAGCCGTACCTTGCGCGCATTGGCCACGATCACTTCATGCCCCAACTCGCTGAGCAAGCGACTGATCCAGGGGGAATGCGTCCCGATTTCCAGTGCGATCCGACTGCGCGGCATCGCCCCGAACACTTCGCGCAACCCTTCGGCATTCGTCCGCACTCGCTGCTCCAGCCGTATCTGGCCGCCTTCATCCACCACGCAGTACCAACTGTTGCGATCTCCCAGGTCCAATCCGATGGTCAGTTTCCGCTGCGAAATATTCCTGCTCTGCGCTGCTGCTCTGGTGCTAACCTTCTTCATTGCCGGTCTCCTTTTTATCTGTGCCTTGAGCACGTCGATAACTTGGGAGCGTACACCGCATCCCGTCCGGAGACCGGCCTTCTCATCCCATCTGTTTTCAATATCTACCGAATGGGGATTAGAATTAGGCATTATGCCACTGTACGAAGTCGCGTTCGTCGCAGCGGTTATCTTGTTCGGCGCGCTTTCGCTCATGCAAGTGAGGATGCGAGAACAAGTGCACCACGCTCGTTTCCGCAATCAGCAAATCAGTCCGTGGGATTGGCACTTCTCTAACAATCTTCTTGGGGTGTACGGAATTTGGAAATTACACAAGCGTGCCTATGAACGAAGTGGCCTTCGGTCCACGTTCGTGGCCGCATCCGTAGCGTTACTTATGGCTATAATCGTGGGTGTTTGCGACTTCCTCTACGTTCGCCACGGACTCTAACCGTATCACTGTTGATAAATCGC
>CAVZZB010000008.1:0-104909 GCA_963779525.1 uncultured Acidobacteriaceae bacterium | reverse complement strand
GCATGCCTTCAATCTGCACTTGCTTGGCCACCACCTGGGCGCGCAAGATAGCGGCGGATTCAATCAGGGCTCTTGCCTGACTATCAATCTGCAGAACGCCGGTGGTTTGTTCAGTCTTGGTCATCGCATCTTCGGCCTCGGTCAGCTTGTCCTTGGCCTGCTGCAATTGCTGTTCGAAGAACAGCCGGCGCCGCGCAGCCTCGGTAATCGCCAGCGAGGCGGAGAGTTTTCGGAATTCTTCCACCCATCCGTTGGCCAACTCGGCAGCCCGCTTCGGGTCGTGGTCCTCGATCGAAAGGCGGATCAGCCCATCCTTGGTCCCGGCAACTGCCGTTGTGCGACGCTCCAGCTCCTTTCGCGTATCCGACATCCGCTTTTCGTGATATTCCTTCATCAGGCCAAAGCGCTGGATCATTGCATCTTCGACGGTCCGGCTGGTCAGCAATGAGACGTACATATCGGCCGGGTTCTTGAGGCCAAGACCACCCCCAGCCAACGATGCCAGCGATCCCAGCGCTCCCAGGTTTCCCAGTTGCCCCATCAATGCCGAACCGATAGACGAATTCTGCGCCGGAGGAAGCAGCACAGCCTTCGCCTCATATCGGACTGGCAGCAGAAGGGAAACCATTATTGCCAGCGCAAAGGCGCCCAACACAAAGCGCATAACAAAGCGCTTGCGTTCCAGAAGAAGAACCAGAATATCGAGAACCGAAACGTCGGTTTCGGTCTGAGGTTCGAGCTTTCCTTCGTCGATAATCGGTTCAGGTTGGATTTCTGTTCGAATCATCATGTTCGCATGACTTGCCGCTTTACCATAAAGGAACCCTATAAAAAGTGATTCTATCAGGCCCTTTCAAAACCGAATCGTGCATCTTAAGACACTCTGTGTGCAATCCGAATGGCCCTCACGGCCAGTTCTTCCTGATTGACTTTCAATTTCGTGCTAGCTTTGAGCGGTCCGAACTCTGGCAACCGATGCGGGAAGCGATTTCCCGACGGCTCGCAGTGCGTAATATTTGACGATAGAGATGCAGATTCGCTGTCTAGCGCTTATGGGATCGGTTATTTTCGAAGGACAGGAAATGAGGTTGGCTGAAACAATGCCAAGAATGGGAAGTTTCCTTGCCCGGGCCCTGGCGACTTCCTGCCTGTTAGCGGCACTGGTCGTCGGCGGAAGCCTGATAGTCTGCGCACAAACGCCCGCAGACGATAAAAATGCGCCTCCGCCTCCGGCTCCGCAGTCTCCCCAGCTCTCACCGGAACCATCTGATTTGAAATCCCTTCCGCGCAACCTGTTTCAAGACCAGAAGAGCTTCTGGACGACCCCGTTCCACATGACCGATTCGGACCTCCACTTGGTGGTCCCGCTCGCTTTCGCGGGAGCAGCCTTGATCGCCAGCGACACTGCTATAGAGAAGCACGTACCCACAAATCCCTCGACAGTCTCCCATGCGGTGACCGCTTCCAATGCTGGACTGGGCGCCATGGCGGGGATCGGCGGTGGAATGTTCCTGTTGGGTCATTACGCAAACAACGACCAGGAACGCGAAACCGGAATTCTCAGCGGAGAGGCCGGCATCGACGCACTCCTGGATACGGAAGTCTTCAAATATGCCTTCGGACGCGAGCGTCCTTTCACCGGCAGCGGAAAGGGACATTTTTTTCAGGGCGGAACCTCATTTCCTTCCGAACACGCGGCCATCAGTTGGGCAATTGCCAGCGTGATTGCCCACGAATATCCCGGCCCTCTGACCCAATTTCTGGCCTACGGCCTGGCAACCGGCGTTGGCGCGGCGCGGATTGTAGGGCATCAGCATTTCGCCTCGGACGTTATCATAGGCAGCGCCCTGGGGTGGTATCTCGGGCGGCAGGTTTTCCGCTCCCACTCTCAATACAGCGATGCGGAAATCGCCCGCTGGGGTACTTTCAGCAAAGGCGACACCGATACCAGCCGCGAAGCCCGGAATATGGGATCGCCCTACGTGCCCCTCGACAGCTGGGTCTACCCAGCCATGGATCGTCTGACCGCTCTCGGCTACATTCATACTGGTTTCGCCGACATGCGTCCGTGGACACGCTTAGAGTGCGCTCGCCAGATCAAGGAAGCGTCCGATCTTATCGCCAACGACGAATCGCCATCCAGTGAAGCGGCCCGGCTTTACCAGGCGTTGCAGAAGGAGTTTGCTCGCGAAGTGACGTTGCTCAATGGCGGAGAGAATGCCGAATTCCAACTGGAATCAGCCTATACCCGTAGCACGGAGATCGTAGGCAAGCCCCTGACCGATGGCGATCACTTTGGACAGACCATCGTGAACGATTACGGTCGCCCCGAGGAGCAAGGCTTCAACGACGTTTCCGGACTGTCGGGATGGGCCGAGTATGGTCCCTTCGCAGTTTATGCCCGCGGCGAATTGCAGCATTCCCCCTCCGCCCCCGCTCTGCCACTGACTGCGCGCGATGCTATCTCCCAGGCGGATTTCAGCCGCAGCGGCGTCCCCACGCCGTTCCCCGTGCCCCCTGACACGTCAACCCCCGCGTTCAACCAAGGCCGTTTCCTGGATACGTACGTCGCTTTGAATCTCTCAGACTGGCAACTCTCCTACGGAAATCAGAGTATATGGTGGGGGCCTTCCCAAGGCGGACCCTTGATGTTCAGCGACAACGCCGCGCCGATCAGAATGTTCCGCGTCAACCGGGTCACCCCTTTCACCCTCCCAAGTTTCTTGGGTGTCCTCGGACCCATGCGACTGGAAGCCTTCATCGGACAATACTCGGGATACGAATTCCTCAATGGTCCCCTGGGGCTGGTCGGCCAGTACGGTCAGTCGCTGAATCCGCAGCCAATTGTCCATGGCGAGAGAATCAGTTTTAAGCCCACCTCGAACCTTGAAATTGGCCTCTCCCGCACCACCGATTACGGAGGTCCCGGCTATCCACTGACCCTGCATTCCTTTCTGAGGAGTGTATTCTCGACCGGTAACACACTGGCCGGTAACCCCAACAAGCCGGGCGCGCGTCGCTCCGGGATGGATTTCAGTTATCGGATTCCCGGACTCCGCGATGGAGCGACTCTCTACGCCGAAGGCCTGGCCGAACATGACGAAGTCACTCCCCTTCTTGGCCCCGACGTAGCCGCATGGCTCGCTGGAATATACATTCCCCGGCTTCCCAGGATCCCGAAACTGGATTTCCGCGTGGAGGGAGGATATACCGATCCTCCCAGCAGCGGAGGCGACGTCGCGTATGGCGCCTTCTACTGGGACGGTGGCTGGATCACTGGATTTCAGAATGCGGGTCATCTGATGGGGAGTTGGATGGGACGCCAGGGGCAGGGCGCTCAGGCCTGGACGACCTATTGGTTTAGCCCTCGCAATAAACTCCAGTTCGGATTTCGGCATCAGAAGGTTAGCCACGAATTCATACCCAATGGAGGCACGTTGGCCGATGCCAGCGTCCGGGCAGAGTTTTGGCCGCGCTCCAGCTTCAGCCTCTCGGCCTCTGTGCAATACGAAATGTGGAATTTCCCCGTGATCGCTACTGGCAGGCAGTCTAACGTTACCTCAGCGGTCCAATTGTCTTTTTGGCCGAAAGGGTTTTCGCGGAACGTTTCGGACCAATGATACAGGCCTCGTTGTCGCAAACGAAAGTAACGTAGCAGGATCTTTCTCTGAATCAGATGCTTTTAGAGCGAAACCATTTGCTCGCGCTTGTGTTCAATTGGGAAGCATGCTTATTCTCTTGGCTATCGTTAACCAATAGTGCTTGACAGGTCCGCGCTGACCAGAATATCACTAGGAGCTACATAAAAATCATACGGAGACATCAAAGTGCTTGGAGGGGGAGAAAGAGCCGTTCGGTATGATTCGCAGTCGCCTTAGCTTTGCACGGTTGTATTTGAGAATTCTGACTTTATTGTTGCCGGCCTGCGCCTATTTTATCGCGGTCAAGGTGCGGTTCGGTTTCAACCTCCTGCTGTCGCACTCCGCCCCAGCTGGACTTCCCTCCTATTGGGGAATTCTTCTTCTTACCACAATCGTCTGGGCTATCGCCGCTGAAGAATCCGAGCTTTGGAACGTCGAGCAGCTATACGCTCCCGGCGGCAAAACCCGCCGCCTCTTGGAAGCTCTGGCATTTACCTATGCGGTAGTCATGGCTGCGGGATTTCTATATCGCCAAGCCAGTTATTCGCGCGTCGTCATCGCCATCAGTGCGGTCGCTTTGTTCGTGCTGGCCACCATTACTCGCATCGCATTCCGCGTATCTCTCGAATTGGTACGCAAGGATGGCAGGAACGAAGTCAAAATTCTGGTGGTGGGCACCGATCGTTTCGCTCGCCGCGTCGGCACTTCGCTTCTTCACGGCGAGGTGCTGCCTTGCAGAATTGTGGGATTTGTCCGCCTCCCCGATCAGGAAGTTGCCGTCGACGGCCCGGTCTATGAGCTTGATCAGATTCCCGTGTTCTCCAATGGCAACTCGATCAACGACATCATCATTGCCTTGCCCGCAGCTCGTCTAAGCGACGTCCAGAAGATTACGCCTGTCCTTGAGAAACTCTGTGTCCCCACGCGCGTCGTCGTCGATCTGGGGGAAGGCGTCGTCCTCCGCGACCGCCTCATCGACCTGGGCGGGATCCACATGCTCGATCTCCGTCCCACGTTGGCCGAGACCGGTTCTTATCTCTTCCAGAAGCGCATATTCGACGTCGCCTTGTCGGTGCTGATTCTCTTGCTTACTCTTCCCGTTACCCTGCTCATCGCTCTCGCTATCAAATTGAGCAGCCCCGGTCCAATTATCTTTGCTCAGGATCGTGTGGGCCTCAACGGAAGAGTCTTCCGCATGTACAAATTCAGGACCATGCATGTGGGCAGCGCCGAGGAGGGAGACACGCGTTGGACCTGCGAAGAAGATCCCCGGCGCACTGCGGTCGGGGCCTTTTTGCGCACCACCAATCTCGACGAACTCCCCCAGTTTCTGAATGTGCTTCGAGGCGACATGAGTATCGTTGGCCCTCGTCCCGAGCGTCCCTTCTTTGTCGAACGGTTCCTGGCGGAGTTCGATCGCTACAACTCTCGTCACATGTTCAAGGCCGGAATCACCGGATGGGCCCAGGTCAACGGTTGGCGCGGAGACACGTCCATTGCCAAACGCGTGGAATACGACTTGTACTACCTTCGCAACTGGAGTCTCACCTTCGATCTTCAAATTATCACCATGACTTTGCTGCGGATGTTTTCCAGCCGGAACGCTTACTAATTCCCTCAGCAGCCTCCGGGGCACATTAACTCCGCACCACCACTCTTCTTGCCGCTCTTAGCTATCCGCGAAAATCACCTGTTCAGCCCTCGGAACAGGATGATCGCAATAAAGCGTTTAGAACCGTTTCAGTAGAGTCTTTCTGCCAAAAGATCACCCGCAGCTGTGATTCCCGGTACTGCGGCCCTTCCCGACCCGGCGAGAAGATAGGAAGTAAAACAATCTTCTCTGGAGGGATAGTTTGTGAAACGAATCTTGATTCTGGGCGCTGCAGGCAGAGACTTTCATAACTTTAATGTTGTATTTCGCAATAATCCCGATTATCACGTTGTCGCATTTACTGCCGCCCAGATTCCCGATATTGCCGGCCGCCGCTATCCCGCCGAGCTCGCCGGACGCTTCTACCCCGAAGGCATCCCCATCCTCGAAGAGAGAGACATGGAACGGCTGGTCGCCGAGCACGAGATCGATGCCGTCGTATTTTCCTATAGTGACATTTCCCACCAGAACCTGATGCATCTCGCCTCGCGCGCTGTAGCCGCCGACGTGGACTTCTGGCTGTTAGGAACCGCACACACCCAACTCCGTTCGTCGGTCCCGGTCATTTCCGTCTGTGCCGTGCGGACAGGCTGCGGGAAGAGTCCGGTCTCTCGCCTTGTGGCCGAGCAACTGCGCCGCGAGGGACGAAAGACCGTAGTGATTCGCCATCCCATGCCTTACGGAAACCTCGCGGACCAGGCCGTGCAACGCTTCGCCACGCTCGAAGACCTCGACCTGCAGCAATGCACCATCGAAGAACGCGAAGAGTACGAACCACACATCACCAAGGGAACCGTGGTCTACGCGGGAGTCGACTACGAAAAAATCCTGCGCCAGGCCGAGAAAGAAGCGGACGTCATTCTCTGGGATGGTGGCAACAATGACACACCCTTCTATGTCTCCGACCTGGAAATCGTCGTGGTCGATCCGCACCGTGCCGGCCACGAACTGTCTTATTTCCCCGGCGAAGTAAATCTGCGCCGTGCCGATGTGATCGTGATCAACAAAGTCGACACCGCCTTCCAGCGCGACGTCGAAACGGTTCGCTACAACGTCAGACTCCACAATCCCAAGGCAGCTGTCTTCGAAATGGCTTGCCGAGTCTCGGTTCCCGAGCCCTCGCTGGTAAAGGGACAGCGAGTGCTGGTTGTCGAAGACGGTCCCACACTGACTCACGGTGAAATGCCCTATGGTGCTGGCGTAGTCGCAGCACGGCAAAGTGGCGCAGCAGAATTGGTCGACCCACGTCCTTATTCTGTCGGCTCCATCCGCGGCACCTACGAGCATTTCTCGCACCTCACGAACCTCTTACCCGCCATGGGCTACAGCGCCCTGCAGCGGCATGAATTGGAAGAAACCATCCGCCGCACTCCTTGCGATCTCGTTCTGATCGCCACCCCCATCGACCTCGCACGCGTCATCAAGCTCGACAAACCAAATCTTCGCGTGACCTATGAAGTGGAAGAACTCACCAAGCCCGGCCTGGCCGAAATGCTTGTACAGTTCACGCACGAGCACGAGCCAGCTCTGGCGGGAGCCAGAAAATGAATGGTAAAGATTTTCTCACCATCCGAGACTTCTCTCCCTCGGAGATCCAGTATCTGCTCGTTCTCGCGCGCCAGGTGAAGGCTGACCCAACGGCCTTCAGCAACGCTCTCAAACGCCAGACCCTGGCCATGATCTTCGAGAAACCTTCCCTCCGTACCCGCGTCACTTTCGACGTTGGCATTCAGCAGTTGGGCGGCTTTTCCCTTTACCTATCCCCCGCCGAAATCAATCTCGGCAAACGCGAGTCCGTCTACGACGTGGCCAAGAATCTGGAACGCATGGTGCAAGGCATCATGATCCGCACTTTCTCCCACGATGTGGTCGAGCAGATGGCGCGCTTCACCTGCATCCCCGTCATCAACGGACTCACCGATTTCGTTCATCCCTGCCAGGCGATGGCCGATTACCTCACCATCTGGGAAGCGAAAGGCAATCTCGAGGTTCTCAAGATCGCCTTCATCGGCGATGGCAACAACGTCGCCCGATCCCTGATGTTTGCCGGAGCCCAGCTCGGCGCACAGGTTTGGGTGGCCACGCCTCCCGGATACGAACTCGACGGCGATTCCGTGCAGTGGGCCCGTGATCGCGGCGCCGAGACCGGCAGCACCTGCACCTTGACTAACGATCCGGAAGAAGCAGCCTCCGGCGCCGACGTGATCTATACCGACATCTGGGCCAGCATGGGGCAGGAAGCCGAAGCCGAGAAGCGACGTCATATCTTCCCTCCCTACCAGGTGGATGGAACTTTATTCCGCCGCGCCAAACGGGATGCGATTTTTTTGCATTGCCTTCCCGCGCATCGCGGCGAAGAGGTAACCGATGAAGTCATCGATTCGCCACGATCCCTGGTATTTCAAGAGGCCGAGAACCGGCTGCATGCTCAAAAAGCCATCATGCTGGAGCTGATGAAAGGTGAATTCGTCAAACTACCCGGGCTCGAGGAACTGCAGGAGTTGATGCACGTGTAAGCTGCGACTATTTTATGAAGACCATGCTTCTTGCCGTGGGCGGAAACTCTCTCATTCGTGCGGGAGAAAAAGGAACCATCGGCGAGCAACGCACCAACGCCCGGCGCACCGCGGTCCAAATTGTCCGCTTAATCCGCAACGGCTTCAGAATCGTTCTCACCCATGGCAACGGCCCGCAAGTCGGAGCCGCGCTTCTGCGCTCGGAGCGCGGCGCCAGCCAGGTTCCCGGCCACCCGCTGGACGTCTGCGGAGCTTCCACCCAGGGCGAGATCGGATATCTTCTCGAGCAGTCGTTGCAGACCGAATTGCGGCAGGCCGGCCTCCACACCCCGGTCGCCACGGTTCTCACCCAGACGATCGTTTCAGCCGACGATCCCTCCATGCTCCATCCCACCAAACCCATCGGCCCGTTCTACTCGCTCGCCGATGCCGAAGAACGTAAGCAACTCCTGGGATGGGAGATCGTTGAGGACGCCGCCCGCGGTTATCGCCGGGTCGTTCCTTCACCCGAGCCGCTTGAAATTGTCGAACTGGAAGTCATTCGAGATCTGGTTCAGCAAGGCGTCATCGTCATTGCCTGCGGTGGTGGAGGCATTCCCGTCGTCTCGAACCACTCCCGATTGCAGGGCGTCGAAGCCGTCATCGACAAAGACCGCGCCTCTGCCCTTCTCGCCTCTCGTCTTGCCGCCGATCTATTCGTCATTTCCACCGACACCGATTACGTCTACCTGGATTACAAAAAGCCCACGCAGCGTCCGCTGCTGCGGCTCACCGCAACCGAGTTGGAAACCTACGCCAAAGCCGGACACTTCCCTCCGGGAAACATGGGCCCCAAAATCGAATCCGTTTTGCGTTTTCTCTGCGGCGGCGGCAAGGAAGCCATCATCACTTCTTGCGAGAATCTTTGCCAGGCAATCCTCGGCTCTGCCGGCACACACATTTTTCCCGACCACGACTCTGCGAAGCTCGAACGGGATGCCGAACTTCATCTCCCGGTGGGAGGACGCTGATGCACTCAACCATCAACCTCGTCAAGCCGACCCAACCTGTTCCAAACTCGGTTCGCGGCGGAATGAAATTGAACCATGTCGTCGAGTCCCAGCAATTCACCGTTCCCCTGCTTATGGAACTGTTCGAGCGCTCGCGCGGCATGGAGCGCGTGGTGGCGCGCGGCGGCTCCCTCGATTATCAGAACCGCATCATGGCCACTATGTTCTATGCGCCCTCCACGCGCACTCGTTTCTGTTTCGAAGCTGCCATGCATCGGCTCGGCGGCCACGTCCTGGCCACGGAAAATGCCGGGGTGTTCTCGTCCGAGATCGAAGGCGAGCAGGTTGAGGATTCCATCCGCATCATCGGTGGATATTCGGACGTGATCGTAATCCGCCATCCCGAAGACCACGGCGCCCGCCGCGCCGCGGAAGTGTCCCCCGTCCCAGTGATCAACGCCGGCGACGGAAACGGCGGCCAGCACCCCACCCAGGCCCTGCTCGACCTCTACACCATTTACCGCCAGCGTCCGCTCGATGGCCTCAGCGTGGCCATCATCGGCGAACTCGACAAGGGACGCACCGCTCGGTCGCTGGCCTATCTGCTCGCCAAGTTTGAGCGCGTAAAAATGTTCTTCGTCAGCCCGCCGCAACTCCAGATGAAGCCGGACATTCTGGATTATCTCGATGAACACGGTGTCCGCTACGAACTGGAATCGGAGATCAACCGTGTGATCGGCGAAGTGGATGTGGTCTATCAGACCAGAATCCGTCCCGAGCGCATGCACGACACGCACGGCCTCAAACGCTACGCCATCGACTCGACAACAGTCGAGCGCATGAAGCCCGATGCGTTGATCCTTCATCCCCTGCCGCGCACCGTCGAGTTGGACAAGTCCGTCGATGCCGATCCCCGAGCCATGTATTTTCGCCAGGCCCGGAACGGCCTCTATGTGCGCATGGCTCTATTGACTATGCTTTTGGAGTAAGAAAACCGCATGAGCGGAGAATTTCTGTGGCAAAAACGATTCTGAATCTGCGCTCGGAAGATCACGATGCCCAATGGCCGACCACCATCGCATCGCTAATCGTCGGCGCCGCATTTTTCGCCCTGTGGTTCTGGTTACTGCCGCCGTGGCTCGGCTTTCGCGTTGAGACCGCGCACTGGCGATGGATCGCCGCCCTTCCCTCCGTGCTCGGCTTCGCCGTAGCCCTCCGCTGCGTCTACGATTTCGGACGCACCGGACACGGCACCCCCGCACCCATGGTTCCTCCGAAGAACCTGGTCGTAGTCGGTTTCTACCGCTACGTACGCAACCCCATGTATGTCGGTTTCTTCGTAGGATGGATCGGCCTCTGGATAGTCTTCGGCCGCGCGAGTTGGCCGGCAATTGCCGTCGCCGTTGCCGTAGTCCTCGGAGTAGCTCTCTTCGTGCAGCTCTACGAGGAACTAACCCTGCGAAAAATGTTTGGCCAACAATACGCGGAATATTGCCGCAATGTACCGCGCTGGCTACCACGTCTGCGGCCGTGGCAGAAATAAAGCCAGGCGAATGTCGATTTATCAGGAAACGATTGAAAGGAACTTATGACCACGCAATTCATAGAGCAGCCCTTACGCACACATGATTACATCGAGCTCGAGAACCGGTACGGCGCCCACAACTACCATCCGCTCGACGTAGTCCTCGAGCGCGCCGAAGGCGTGTGGGTCTACGACGTCGAAGGCAAGCGCTACCTCGACTGCCTGGCTGCCTATTCCGCCGTAAATCAAGGCCATTGTCATCCCAAGATTCTTCAAACCCTCGAAGACCAGGCCCGCAAAGTTACTCTCACCTCGCGCGCCTTCCGCAACGATCAACTCCCGCTGCTCTGCAAGGAACTCCACGACCTGACCGGCTTCGACATGGTGCTCCCCATGAATTCAGGCGCAGAGGCCGTCGAGACTGCCGTCAAGACAGCTCGCAAGTGGGGCTACAAAATCAAAGGCATTCCCGAAGGCAAAGCCGAGATCATCGTCTGCGCCAACAATTTTCACGGCCGCACTGTCACCATCGTCAGCTTCTCCACCGACGAACAATATCGCGATGGCTTCGGCCCCTTCACTCCCGGCTTCAAAGTCATCCCGTTCGGCGACGCTCGCGCCCTCCGCGAAGCCATCACTCACAACACCTGCGCGTTTCTAGTGGAACCCATTCAAGGCGAAGCCGGAATCGTTATTCCTCCCGAAGGATTTCTTCGCGAAGCCGCGGACATCTGCCGCAAGAATAATGTCCTGCTGATGGTCGATGAAATTCAGTCTGGCCTCGGACGCACCGGCAAGCTCTTTGCCTACATGCACGAACCGGTCACGCCCGATGTGTTGATCGTCGGCAAAGCTCTCGCCGGCGGCTTCTATCCCGTCTCAGCCGTCTTGGCCTCTCGCCAGATTCTCGGCGTCTACCATCCCGGCGACCATGGCAGCACGTTCGGCGGCAATCCCATGGGTTGCGCCATCGCCCGCACCGCGCTTCGCGTCCTCGTCGAAGAAAAAATGGTCGAGCGCTCCGCCGAGCTCGGCGCCTATTTTCTCACCTTGCTACAGACTCTGCGCAGCTCCGACCTGAAAGAAGTTCGCGGTAAAGGCCTGTGGATCGGCATCGAGCTCCACAGCCCGGCACGCCCCTACTGTGAGGCACTGAAAGAAGAAGGAATTCTTTGCAAGGAAACCCACGATCGCGTGATTCGCATCGCCCCGCCCCTCATCATCAGCCGTCAAGAGATTGACTGGGCCTTTGAGCGAATCACGAGAGTGATTCAGAAACACTAACTCTCAGCGGGTCTGGAAGTCGATTAAGCCAATCGAACTACGCCAGCCCGCATGTCCTTCTGATATCTTCCGCGCACTTCTGCATTGCCTGTAGCTTCTGTCTCTTGTGCCACTCCCCCAATCAAAATGCGCGCTGCCTCTCCGCAAACGCAGTTTCTGATGATCGCGCTCGCCCTCGGCGCCATCTTGTTCCTTAAGCGCTGCGTGCAGCCACACCGAACTCACCTTGTCGCCCACCAGTCTGCACTTTGGCGATGTCGCTCGTAGGCCACACTCGCACCCTTGTCGTCGCCGTAACCAACTCACGGCAAAGTCGAGCGTGAAGATTTCCGAGATCAGTTCGAAGCAACAGCAAGTTCAAAGTCTCGAAACCGACGTTGCCGACGGTCCTCGCCGCAGGAAAAACTCTTGACATGACACGTAACCTTCGTCGCCCACGGGGAAGGGCTGGGTCGGCGGCCATGTCGCCGTGATCAGCAACGCCTCCGACCGGACCCTTCTCTAGCCGTAGGAGGCATCGGCGACGCCACCGAGAGTAAGCCGCGGCTTGCCGATCAGCCCAGCCACTCTCAGCTTTGGCAATGTGGGTGTGGGAACCACGGAGACACTAACGCTTGGCCTGAGCGCCAGTGGCGCAAGCGTGACCATTTCGTCCGTCTCCAGCAGCAATTCGCAATTTACGGTTGCCGGTGCCACGCTTCCCTTGACCATTCCACGCGGGACACGAACAATCACTCAATGTTGAGTTCAAGCCGCAGAGCAGCGGGACAAAATCAGCCACGCTTTCCTTCACCAGCAACGCCGGCAATTCCCCCGCCTCCGAACCGTTATCCGGCACGGCTACGGCTCTCTACGTCACTCTTTCCTGGAACCCGAGCACGTCGCAGGTCTCGGGCTATAACGTTTACCGTGGCACATCGGCGAGCGGCACTCTCACCAAAATCAATTCGAACCTTGATCCGGATACCAGCTATACAGATGCGGCAATAATCGGCGGCAAGACCTACTACTACGCAACCACCGCGGTCAATTCGAGCGGAAAGGAAAGTGTTTACTCGAATCGAGTTGAGGTAGTGGTTCCCTGATCCATAGACCATCCGGAGCGCGCCCAAAACCTACCGCATCTCTTCCGCCGCCTCCGAGGCTTCCTGTTCAATCCTGCTGTTCATGGCGCTGAGCGCTCCCGTGCGCCGCAACTCCGGAAACATCCAGGCCCACAGCCCAATCACCACCAGAGTGCCCACCCCGCCGAAAACCACCGCCGGCACGGTGCCAAACCATTGCGCCGTCAGCCCAGATTCAAATTGCCCCAGTTCATTCGACGTTCCGATAAAAACCATGTCCACGGCCATCACCCGCCCACGCATTTCATCGGGCGTGCGCAACTGCACCAGCGTCGCCCGGATGATTACGCTGATCATGTCCGCCGCTCCCAGCAATATGAGCGAAATCAGCGAAAGCACCAGGCTTCTCGAAAATCCAAAAATAATCGTGCACACTCCGAACCCCGCCACCGACCACAACAGGATCGGTCCCGCGCGCCCGCGCAACGGTCGATGCGCCAGCGCCACTGCCATCACCGCCGCGCCCACGCCGGGAGCGGTTCGCAACAATCCCAGCCCCCACGGCCCGGTGTGAAGAATTTCCCGCGCATACACTGGAAGCAGCGCCACCGCTCCGCCCAGGAGCACCGCGAACAAGTCCAAGGAAATTGCTCCCAGAATCAGCTTCTGGCGCCATATAAAATGCAGGCCTGCGAAGACTGTTTTCATCGTCGTCGGCTCGCGTCGCCGCGCCTGCCCCTGTGTCTTGATCCGAAATGTGGAAACCAGTGCTCCCATCGCAGTCAACATGGCCGCCGCGTACACCGTCGACGGACCGTGAAATGCCGCGTATAAAATTCCTCCAAAAGATGGACCCAGAATCGTGGCCGCCTGGAACGTGGTCGCGTTCCAGGCCACGGCATTCGGAAAGTGTTCCTCAGGCACCAGCAGGGGCAGGATCGATCGGCTGGCCGTTCCGTTGAACGAGCGCACCACCCCCAGCAAAATCAGCACCGCATAAATCGGACGCATCGTATGCGTGCTCCGCTCCGCCAGCGCCAGCAAGAGCCCGGAGCACAGTGCAAATCCCGCATAGCACGTGCCCAGCACCTTCCGCCGGTCGAATCGATCCGATGCATGCCCGGAAACCAGAAACAACAATATGCCCGGAAGAAATTGCGCCAACCCCACCAGTCCAAGATCGAGCGCGCGATGCGTGATGTCATAAACCTGCCATCCTACCGCGACCGCCTGCATCTCTACAGCAGCCACAATCAGAAATCGTGCAATCTGGAACAGCACAAAGCTCGGATGCGTAAACGCGATCCGTCCAGCTCTGGCGTCGGCGGGAGATGGCATGGATCTTCTAATGTGCCACAGAACAAACTTCCGCGCATGACCACCGCCCATGTAGGGACAGCCGCCCTCGGCTGTCCAATCGAGCAACGCTCGATTACGCCACCCGCTAAAATTAAATGATGCACTTGTTGCGCACCCTCGCCTGGATCGCCTGCGTCGTCTATTCCACGATTCCCGCCTTCTGGTTGTTGATTCATCCGCGCGCAGAATATTGGCGTTCGCGCCGCCGCTCGCCCTACAAAATACTTCTGCCCGTTTGGATGGCAATGTGGATTGCCGCAGCCGCGATGACAGCCCCGTGGCGCAGCCATCTGCTTTACGCAAATAACTGGACGTGGCTTCCAGCAGGGCTCTTGTTCTGCGCCGGCCTCATGCTCTACAAACTTTCCCATCACCACTTCACTCTGGCGCAGCTCGGCGGACTATCCGAGATCCTCCGCGGCCAGCGTCGGCAACGCCTCGCCACCACCGGCATCCGCGCCCATCTCCGCCATCCCGTCTATCTCGGTCATCTCTGCGAGATGCTTGCCTGGAGTGTAGGCACAGGCCTCGCCGTCTGCTGGGCGCTCACAGCATTCGCAATCGTAACCGGCACAGTAATGATCAGGATGGAAGATAAAGAACTCGAAGCCCGCTTCGGCGAAGATTATCGCCGATATCGATCAACCGTGCCCGCCGTTCTGCCCAAGCTAAGATAATGGATGGTGAGCAGATCTATCCCGGCCAACTCCAACTCGGCGTACTCCGCGCCCTCTGCGCTGAGATTGTGTTTTAGTCGCTATAATCCACCTTGGCTGACGGCTGAAAGCTGACAGCTAACCCCATGCCCTTCGAACTCTTCATCGCAACTCGCTACCTGCGTGCCAAACGCCGTCAAGCCTTCATCGGCATCATCACCGGCATCTCTATCCTCGGCGTAGCCGCCGGCGTCGCTTCGCTCATCGTCGCCCTCGCCATCAACAACGGATTTCGCCAGGACCTGCAGGAACGCCTCATCGGGTCCACCTCGCACATCAGCCTGCTCCGCGTGGCCGACGACGGCATCAAAGACTGGCTTCCTCTCCTCGAACGCCTTTCCAAACAGCCGCACGTCGTCGCCGCCGCTCCCGCAATCTTCGAGCAAGTCCTCATCTCCCGCGGACCCCGCGCCCGCGGCGCCGTCCTGAAAGGCATGATCCCCGCCGACGAGCGCAAAATCGGCGACCTGCTCAAGACAATAAAGGAAGGATCCGCCGACGCTCTCGATGAAACGCAGATTCCAGAGAATAACCATGTCGGGACAGCCGCTAAGCCTGCCCTGAGCGGAGTCGAAGGGGCGGTCCCGGGCGCGCCAGCGCCAGAAGAGTCTCCTGACGATCTCGCCGGCGTCCACGCCCGCATCGCTGCCATGCCTCCCATCATTCTCGGCAAAGACATGGCCGATAATCTCGGCGCGACCGTCGGCTCCGTCGTCCTCGTCACCAGCCCACAGGGCGAACTCACCCCCTTCGGCATGGTCCCGAAATACAGCCGCTTCCGCGTTGTAGGAATCTTCAACTCCGGCTTCTTCGATTACGATTCTTCCTGGGCCTTTACTCGCCTCTCCGATGCGCAACGCCTATTCGGTCTCGGCGATCTGATCTCGGTCATCGAGTTCAAGGTCGATGACATCTACAAGGCCGATCAGATCGCGCGAGAAATCGAAGACGCCGCCGGCAAAGGCTTCATGACCACCAACTGGATGGAGCAGAACCAGGCTCTCTTCCACGCCCTCCGTCTCGAACGCCTCGTCACCTTCATTACCATCGGCCTCATCGTCTTCGTGGCCGCGCTCAACATTCTGATTTCCCTGATCATGATGGTCATGGAAAAAACCAAAGACATCGCGGTCCTCATTTCGATGGGCACGCGCAAATCGCAAATCCGCAACATCTTCATCGCCCAAGGCGTTCTGATCGGCGTGATCGGCACCGCCATCGGCCTGCTCGTCGGCTATGCCATCTCCTACGCCGGAGGCCACTACCACATCATCTCTCTCTCGCCCGAGGTCTACTCCATCGATTACGTCCCCTTCGCTCCGCGCCCCATGGACGGCGTTCTCGTTGCCCTCGTAGCCATCGGCGTGTCCTTCATCGCCACTCTCTATCCCTCCTGGTCCGCCGGCCGAACCCTCCCCGCCGAAGCCCTGCGCTACGAATAATCAGCTTTCCCAAATCAATGTCATTCTGAGCGAAGCACGAGTGAAAGCGAGCGCGAGTCGAAGAATCCCTACCCGCCACCACAGCCGCCCGCTCCGACGGGAATTCTCACACGGAACTTTCCCCGCCTCTCCGCCGTACAATGAAATGGAAGGATTAGAAAGAAGGAGGTCTCAATGTTCACTTTCCTCCTGTGGTGCATCCTCTTCGTAATCTGCTGGCCGCTAGCCTTGCTGGCGCTGATTGCCTATCCATTCATCTGGCTATTGCTGCTTCCGTTCCGCATCGTCGGCATCGCCGTAAAGGGGGTGCTGGAAATCGTCTTCCTCGCCATCACGCTCCCCTTCCGCCTGCTGGCCGCGCCATTTAGAATTTAAGTCCGCGGAAGATTTGGATTTTGGTTAGCGCAGCGCTTTATGCGCTGCGATAGAATGCCGCTAGAATTGAATGGGCTTCAGCCCCTGAGGTTCGCCTGGCGGCGATCCTACCCCTCCATCACCTTCAACCTCTCACTCACCACCAAACTCGCCTCCGTCGCCCGCTGCACATCCTCCGCCGTCAGCCCCGTGGCCACTTCCTCCAGCACCAGTCCCCACCCAGTGACCCGTATGTACGCCATCTCCGTCACAATCGTATCCACCACTCGGACCCCAGTCAGTGGAAGCGTACACCTCTTCAAAATCTTCGGCGCACCGTCTTTCGTCGTATGCTCCATCGCCACTACCACGCGCCGGGCCCCGGCAACGAGGTCCATCGCCCCGCCCATCCCCTTCACCATCTTTCCCGGGATCATCCAATTCGCCAGACTGCCCGACTCATCCACTTCCATCGCTCCCAGCACGCTCAAATCAATGTGCCCGCCGCGAATCATGGCAAATGAATCCGCGCTCGAAAAATACGACGTCCCCGCCATCTCGCTCACCGTTTCCTTGCCCGCATTGATCAGGTCCGCGTCCTCCTGGCCCTCGATCGGATACGGCCCAATCCCCAGCATCCCATTCTCCGACTGCAACACTACTTCCATCCCCGGCGGAACATGATTCGCAATCAGCGTAGGCATCCCAATCCCCAGATTCACATAAAACCCATCGCGCAACTCGCGCGCAATCCGATTCACAATCCGCTCGCGCTTCTCAGTATCCTTACCAACTCTGTTCATAATCTTTCCACTTGTCATCCTGAGTGAAGGTTGCGCTTCGCACCAGCGAAGCACAACCGCAGTCGAAAGCCTGCCCTGAGCGAAGCCGAAGGGGATCCCTAACAGCTCAACACCACCGGAACCTTCTCGACGTCGTCAGCCAAGTCTTTGTCATCCAGAGCGCATTTGTCATTCCGAGCAAAGCGAGGAACCTGCTTTTCGCTTCCACCGTCTCGAACCCCGCGCTTTCGCGACAACACCCAACGGTAACGACTAGCCGCCCGCCTTCCTCACCGTCCGCTTCTCAATCCGCCGCTCATATAGCTCCCCCTGAAAAATTCGCTTCACGTACACCGAAGGCGTATGGATCGAATCCCCATCCAGCTCGCCAACTTCCACCAGATGCTCCACCTCCGCGATCGTCACCTTCGCCGCCGTCGCCATCATGGGATTAAAATTCCGCGCCGTCTTCCGGTACACCAGATTCCCCATCCGGTCGCCCTTCCACGCCTTCACAAAAGCGAAGTCCGCCTTCAACCCATGTTCCATCACATAAGTCCGGTCATCGAACTCGCGCGTCTCTTTGCCTTCCGCCACAATCGTGCCCACGCCGGTCGGAGTAAAAAATGCCGGAATCCCCGCTCCCCCCGCGCGAATGCGTTCGGAAAACGTCCCCTGCGGCACCAGTTCCAGATGAATCTTTCCCGTCAGCACCATTTCTTCCAGCAGCTTGTTCTCGCCGACATAGGTTCCAATGTGATGCACAATCTGCCCCGCCGCCAGCAGCAGCCCGTTCCCCAACCCATCCACGCCAACGTTATTGCTGATGGTCGTCAGATTCCTCGATCCCTTCCGCACCAGCGCCCGAATCAGATTCTCCGGAATCCCGCACAGCCCAAACCCGCCAATCATAATGACGGCGGCATCGCCCACATCCCGAATTGCCTCATCCGCATTGGCCACAACTTTATTCATAGGCCCTGTCATCCTGAGCGTAGCATCAGCGCTCGCGAAGCAAGAGCTAATGCGGAGTCGAAGGATCTCTATTGTTCCACACGCCCCGATCGGCTAGGCGTCTCTCCTTATCTCCGCGCTGAACTATTCCTTCTTCCCCACATTCTTCCTCAATTCATGCGCCAGCTCAAACTCCTCCGCCAACTGCCGCGTCGTCAGATTTTCCCGGATATGCGCCAACCGCTGCTCCACCTTGAACAGCGCATTCTCGATATTCTTCTTGTTACTGATCGCAATATCACGCCACATCGAATACGGACTCGCCGAAATCCGCGTCATCTCCTTCAGCGCGCGCCCACCCGTTGGAAGCAGCCGTGCCTCTTCGCCAAACTCCTCCACCAGCGCCGCCGCCAGCGCCGTGGAAATCATCTGCGGCACGTGGCTGATCCACGCACACAGCCGGTCGTGATCCTCCGGCGCAAGCATCGCCACCCGCGCCCCAATGTCATCAATCCATCCCACAAATTCTGCGAACAATCCTTCCCGCAAACTCTGTCCCGGCAGTGGCGTCAGGAACCACACCGCATCCCGGAACAAGTCAGGATCCGCATGATCCACGCCGCTGTTCTCTTTCCCCGCCATGGGATGCCCCGCCAAGAACCTCTTCGGCGCATTCTTCCCAAACACGTTCAGCGCCTGCTTCGCCACTTCCGCCTTCGTGCTTCCCACGTCCGTGAGCAACGTACTCGACGTCAGAGCCGGCCCCAACCGCCCAATCAAATCCACAATCGCGAGAACCGGTGTCGCCAGCATCACCAACTGGCTGCCCCGCACGGCATCGGCGGGCTCGCAGAATCCGTTGTCAATCGCCCCGCACATCTTCGCCCGCTTCAGCGCCGCCTCGCGGTCGCATCCCACAATGCGCCCTGCGAACTTCCGCTTCCGCAGCGCCAGCGCAAATGACCCGCCGATCAGCCCCGTCCCAATAATCGTGATTTGCCGGATTGGCATAAGAACATCTCACCACAGAGTCACAGAGACACAGAGAGGAAAAGAAAATCTTAAGATCGAAATCCCGCCGCGCATGGGAATGCCATGAAGTGAGTAAGGTTCAGATTTCCCAGTTGCGTTCCTCTGCGTCTCTGTGACTCTGTGGTGAAAAAGAGTTAGGCGATCTTCCTTCCCACCGCCGGCGCAATCATCCGCAACTCGTCCATCAATTTCGCGAACTGCTCCGGAAACAGCGACTGCGCTCCGTCCGACCATGCTTTATCCGGCGCGCAATGCACCTCAATCAGCAGCGCGTCCGCTCCCGCTGCCACCGACGCCCGCGCCATCGGCGGAACTTTATCCCGCCGCCCCGTTCCATGCGAAGGATCTGCCGTCATCGGCAGATGCGATAGCTTGTGGATGATCGGAATCGCCGATATGTCCATCGTGTTCCGCGTATAAGTCTCAAACGTCCGAATCCCGCGCTCGCACAAAATCACCTCGTAATTCCCACCCGCCATAATGTACTCCGCCGAGAGCAGCAACTCCTCGATCGTCGCCGCAATCCCGCGCTTCAGCAGCACCGGCTTGCGCACCTTTCCTAACTCGCGCAGCAAATTGAAGTTCTGCATGTTGCGCGCGCCCACCTGCAGAATATCCACATACGGCAGCATCATCGGAATCTGCGAGATCTCCATCACCTCGCTGATCACCAGCAACTTGAACTTCTCGCCCGCTTCCCGCAGCAACTTCAGCGCATCCTCCCCATGTCCTTGGAAAGAATAAGGAGAACTTCGCGGCTTGAACGCTCCGCCCCGCAGCACGCGCGCTCCGGCCTTCGACACGGCCTCCGCCGTCGTGAAAAGTTGTTCTCTCGATTCCACCGTGCACGGCCCGGCCATCACCACCACTGCACTGCCGCCGACGTCCACGTCGTTGGCCAGTTTGACGATCGTCCCTTCCGGACGGAAACTCTTTCCCGCCAGCTTGTAGGGGGAACTGATGCGATGGACCTCCTGCACTCCCGGCAGCAGCTCCAGGTTGCGAATATCAAACTCAATTCCCGCTCCCACCGCTCCCAGCACGGTTTGCCGCGCCCCAGTCGACCGGTGGACCTCAAACCCCAGCTTCACCAGGTGCTCTATCACCTGCTGAATCTGCCCCTCATCCGCAATGTCCTGCATCGCAACAATCATAGGAAAGTCTCTGCTTCTAGCTTCTAGCTCTTACCAGTTCATTGTCATTCCGCCCAACTTTTTGTCATTCCTTGAGCGTCCGTGCCGGAGCCCGAAGGGCGGAGCCCCGAGCGAAGCCGAGGGGGAGGAATCTGGGTTTCGCGTCTATCGCCACCGCTCCCGATCGGCTTCAATCGTTCACTTCCGAATCCAACTCCGTCTCCGCTTTCTCTGCTTCCGGTGTCTCCCCAATTCCTTCCTTCTGAATATTGCGCATTACATCCATGATCCGTTCAAAAATCCTCACCAAATCCCTCCCCGGCAACGGCCCCCGATTCATCTTCTGCACATTCTCAAACACAATCCGCTCCCGCTCCGGCTCATAAATCGGCAAATTCGTGTCCCGCTTCAGCCGTCCAATCTCCACCGCAGCCCGCGCCCGCTCGCTCAGCAACTCCACCAGCCGCCGGTCAAGCTCATCAATTTTCTTCCGCCAATCCGCAATATCCATAGGATTTCTTAGTTGACACTCTTGCGCACCTTGTCAATCTTGTCATCCTGAGCGAAGATCGTGCTTCGCGCCAGCGAAGCACAACCGCAGCCGAAGGATCTCTTGCACTACCACAGCTTTCGCGGCTCCCAGGGTACTCTCACAACCGCCGCGGCGATTTTTAATTCCCTCCCACCTTAACCCGCCCCAGAACACTCACCGCTGTCAGCTTCCGCACAAACTCTCCCACCGCCACCGCTTCCCGTCCTCGATTCCGCTCAATCGTTTCCACAATCGCGCTGCCCACCACCACGGCGTCCGCAAACTCGCCGACTTTCGCGAACTGTTCGGCATTCGAAATCCCAAACCCCACCGCAACGGGCAACCTGGTAACACGACGCAACCGCTTCACCAATTTCTGCGCATCGTCCGCCAACTGCTGCCGTGCTCCCGTCACTCCCGTCCGCGATACAGCATACACAAATCCCCGCGACGCATCCGCAATTCGCTTCAACCGCTGATCCGGACTGGTCGGCGCCGCCAGAAATACGGGGGCCAGATCATGCGCCCCCATCGCTCGCAAATATTCGCCCGCTTCCTCCACCGGCAAATCCGTCACCAGCACGCCATCCACTCCCGCGGCCCTCGCCACCATGCAGAACTTCTCCATGCCCATCCGCAGGATCGGATTCAAATATGAAAACACCACCAGCCCCGTCGACTGCGCATGCTGCCGCACGTCCGCCGCCAAGGTTAGCACCTGCGCCAGGGAAGTTCCGTGTTTCAGCGCACGCTCACTCGCGCGCTGGATCACGGCACCGTCCGCCACCGGATCGCTGAACGGCACGCCTAACTCAATCACATCCGCGCCCGCCTCAATCGCCGCCAGCACGACGTCGCGCGTAGCTGCGAGATCCGGATCGCCGCACGTCACATACACCACCAACCCAGGCTTTTTGTAAAAAGATAAAGGCATTTGTCATTCCGAGCGAAGGTCGCGATTCGCGAATGCGACGCGCAACCGTAGTCGAAGAATCCCTTGCACTCCCTCACTGCCCGCAAGCACACCGGGCATTTCAGGAAGCCTCCCTCTCAATCTCAATCCAGCGTCAAACTCTCCCGCATAATCCCAATATCCTTATCCCCGCGCCCCGAAATATTCACAATCACCACGTCCGATTTCTTCATCTTCGGCGCGCGCTTCACCACTTCCGCCACCGCGTGCGCCGATTCCAGCGCCGGAATAATCCCCTCCGTCCGTGCCAGCAAAGTCGTCGCCTCCAGCGCCTCCGCATCCGACGCCGGAACATACTCCGCCCGCCCCGCATCCCGCAACGCCGCATGCTCCGGCCCAATCGACGGATAATCCAGCCCCGCCGACACGGAATGCGTATTCGCAATCTGTCCCGCCGCATCCTGCAGCACGTACGAGTAAGTCCCCTGCAAAACCCCCGGGGACCCTCCTCGAAAACGCGCCGCATGTTCTCCCAGCCCTTCGCCGCGCCCACCCGCTTCCACTCCAATCAACCGAACCTTCTTATCCTTCATAAACTCGTAGAAAATCCCGATCGCATTCGACCCTCCGCCCACGCACGCGATCACCGCCGCCGGCAATTTCCCCTCAGCTTTCAAAATCTGCGCCCTCGCCTCCCGTCCAATCACGCGATGAAAATCCCGCACCATCGTCGGATACGGATGCGCCCCCAGCACGCTCCCCAACAAATAATGCGTGGTCCGAACATTCGTCACCCAGTCGCGCATCGCCTCATTGATCGCATCTTTCAACGTCCGCGACCCGGCGTCCACCCCGCGCACCTCGGCCCCCAACAGCCGCATGCGGAAGACATTCAACTCCTGCCGCCGCATGTCCTCGGTGCCCATATAAACCACGCACTCGAATCCCAGCAGCGCGCAAACTGTCGCCGTAGCGACCCCATGCTGCCCCGCACCCGTCTCCGCAATCACTCGCCGCTTGCCCATGCGCTCCACCAGCAGCGCTTGTCCCAAACAGTTGTTGATCTTGTGCGCCCCGGTATGCAGCAAATCTTCCCGCTTCAAATAAATCTTCGCCCCGCCCAACTTCTCCGTCAGCCGCTGTGCAAATGACAACGCCGTAGGACGCCCCGCATAATTCCTCAGCAACTCGTCCAATCTCTTCTGAAATTTCGGATCGCGCTTTGCCTTCTCATACTCGCGCTCCAACTCATCCAGCGCCGCCATCAAAGTCTCCGGCACATACCGCCCGCCGTAAACCCCAAATCGCCCAGGCTCTGCCGTTGAACTTTTCGAATGCGCGTGCCCCATCCTGGCCGCGTTCTTTGCGGCTAGGGTGGGGATTTTGACTTTCGTAGTTCGAGCAACAGTAGCCATATTCTTCACGGACCTTGTCATTCCGAACCGGCGCGAAGCGGCGGCGAGGAACCTGCTGTACAGCTGCGACACGGCACCTTACGCCATCCGCGCCGGGTGCGCGATTTCTCGCGCGCTCTTAGCGCGAGAAGTGGGAATTTTGACTTCTCATAATAGTTGGAAACGTAGCCACTCTCTAACTCAATCCTTTGTCATTCCGAACCGGCGAAGCCGGAGAGGAACCTGCTGTCCAATCCGCCGCCACGCCACTCGCCTTACGCCGTCCGCCGATCCATCTCGCGCACCACCCTCACAAACGCACGCACCTTCTCCGGATCTTTCTTCCCCGTCCTCGCCTCCACTCCAGACACAACGTCGACTCCGAATGGTTGAAACGTGTTGATTGCATCTCCGACGTTGAGAGCGGTCAGTCCGCCCGCCACGATCACCGGCGCCATCATGCTCATCGCCTGCACGGCTCCTCGAGTCTCTTCCCAATCGAACGTCGTGCCAGTACCGCCCGCGGCTCCATTGGATCGCGAATCCAACAAAATTGCGAACCAGTTCTCATGAGCACGCTGTTGAATCAGAAAGTCGTCATCTTTCAGCGCGTCCCCGTGAACCATCAAGATCAATTTCGCCACGCCTACGCATTCTGCCGCTGGTCGTTGGTCCTTCCACACGCTCTCCAACGATCGCCGCCCATGCAACTGCACGGCGGTCAGCCCCGCCTTCAATACGATCTCGCGAATCCGCTCAGCATCGAGATCCACAAACACCCCCACCTTCTCCACACTCTCCGGCAACTTCTCCACGATACCCCGCGCCGCGTCCACCGTAATGTTCCGCGGACTCTTCTCGTAAAACACAAATCCCACCGCATCCGCGCCAGCATCCACAGCCACCAGCGCATCCTCCAAATTTGTCATCCCGCAAATCTTGATCCACGTCATTTCAAACCTTGCCATCCTGAAGCCGAGTGTCATCCTGAGCGCAACAAGCACTTCGCGATGCGAAGTGCTTGCGGAGTCGAAGGATCCCTTTCGCCTCGACAGCTCCGGCGCCCCGCAGAGGAGTTCGCTCCACGAAACCTCGGCTCTGGCAAACTGCACTCACCGGCCGCTCGGCACCCGCGACTCCGAACCCGCAACCAGCTCCCGCAAAGCGTCTCCCGGCCGCTTCGCCCGCATCAAAGTCTCCCCAATCAAGAATGCCTCATACCCCGCCGTCCGCAGCCGCCGAATATCCTCTCCCGACCGAATCCCGCTCTCCGCCACCTTCACCACATTCTTCGGAATCCGTTCCGCTACCCGAAACGCCGTCTCCCCATCCACCTCAAACGTTCGCAGATCGCGCGTGTTCACTCCAATCAAGTCGCATCCCGCATCCACCGCGCGTTGCAGCTCATCCTTATCATGCACCTCACACAAAACATCCAGGCCACGCGCGCGCGCGCCCAACGCCAGCCGCATCAGCTCATCCGAAGTCAACGCCGCCACGATCAGCAACACCGCGTCTGCCGAATTCGCCCGCGCCTCCAGAACCTGAAACTCATCCACAATAAAATCCTTCCGCAGACACGGCACCTTCACCACCGCCGAAGCCTTCCGCAAATTCTCCAGCGAGCCCTGAAAAAATTCTTCATCGGTCAGCACAGAAAGCGCCGCCGCTCCCGCCGCCTCCAACTCAACCGCAAACTCCTCCACACAAAACATCTCCCGGATTAATCCCTTCGAGGGTGACGCCTTCTTCAGTTCTGCAATCACTGCCACGCCGCCCGCACTCTTCTCCACCAGCGCCCGCCGAAACCCGCGCGGCACATGCCGTTCCGCGCGCCGCTCCAATTCGCGCAGATCTGTGTCACGCTTCGCTTCCCCCACTTTGCGCCGCGTCGTCGCTACAATCTGATCGAGAAAGGCTGTCATACAAGGTCCTGCAATTATAGAAGACTAAAGCTCCAACCTACTCCGCCCTCCAAAACGCCAAAAAATAAAGCCTCCGCCACCCTCGCGGGCAGCGGAGGCCAAGGTTTCAACCGCTCCGGCTCACTTCACGGTAGTCTTTTCGGGTTTGAAAGCATCCGCGAATGCCTTCCCGTTCGGTGTTCCCACTCCGGTAACGTTATCCCAACCCGCTTGCGTATGCAGCGCAGTCGAACTGTTACACGATGTGCCGTCGCCTGCACTGCTAGGCAAGGCCGAACAGTCCGTGCCAAACGAGATCACCAGCGATGTATCCTCGGCAAAAGGATAATCCCAAATTGCACTGATAAACTTCGCCGGTGCCACGGACTTTAGCCCACCCAACACCTGACTCGGCGTGTAATTATTCGTCCCCGTTGACTCCACAATCGAGGCCTTCACGTTGGTTGTCGAAGCGACAGGCACAACGTCCCTAATCGCTCCCGGAGGTAAAGAATATAGGTACTGCGCGGCTTGCCCAAGCGGCGTCCCTGCCTCCTCATTCGCAATCGCCCACAGCCCGGAGAACATCGGGCAGGCCACGCTTGTACCTCCCCAAACCTGCCAAACCAGTTCCGGAATCTGTCCCGGGACGCTGATGGCAATCACCACTCCGGTGTAAGGGTCCGCCAGCCACGCGATATCTGGCACCTGACGATATTTTCCCGCCAGCTGTTTTTGAAACGCGGGCTTGGGGAACCCAGCTAAGCAGTCCCCTTTGCTGTCTTGCACGGCGCAGTTGCTCGGTCCACCGCCTGCTCCACCAATAAACCCGAAGGCCTCCGGAGGATCAGGCACGAACCCGGCATTGGCCAGCAAACTTTGGTTGTTCCCCCACCCTGCTTGCCAAGCAATTGAGTTATTCGCATTCAACGCCAAACTTACTCCCCCCACCGCGGTCGCCCAGGGAGAATCCGCCGGAGCACTCACCGCAGCCGGAATACCGTACGTCGTGTAATCCCCCACGTCTCCAGAAGAGAAGTTGGTGGAGATTCCTGAAATTGCCGCAGTCTCGGCAATCAGGCTCTCGGTTTCCAGCACCGACGGAGGAGTATAGGACTCGATGGAAGCGTAGCTGCCGGAAATCACGTTACCCAACCCGTAGTTCACCGCGTAGAAGAGAGCCTGGTCCACATCCTGGAAGCTCGCGGAGGGCGGGACTACCAGATCGATGTTGGCTCCCGGAGCAATGGCATGTGCCCATTCCACGTCGATGTTGATTTCTACGCTGTCGGGAGCCTCGCACAGGCTCGCCGTTGGCGTGTAGATCACGCTGAAGTTCGACGGCCCCAGCAGCGGCAATCCAAACATCGCCGAAAACGCATTCGCGTCATTCTGAATGGTCGGCGAACCGCACCAGTCGAGAATGACAATGGTTTGTCCCTTCCCTTTATATCCTTCAGCGTACAGTTTCGTGAGATTGTAAGCCGTCTGGATCGGCTGAGGCGTGTAGCCGCAACCTGCGCTGGTCAGGCTCTGCAGATTCAGATGGTTCCCCGTGTAGGTCCCGCTCGGAAGCTCCCCGTCATTGTTGGTCGAAAACTGCTCCGTCACCACTCCATCGAAGCAATTTGAAGAATAGAAGTTCGAATCCGCGGGCGTTGCGGCCGAAGCCATCATCGACAAGTCTGACTTGCTCGCCGGAACCTTCGCTCCTCGCTGCACCGCGGGATGCTCGTATTCTCCCGAGTCCAGTCCCGTAACCACCCTCACCAGCGGAGCCGCGTCCCCTTCGACGTAAGGATCACCCGCGTTGGCACGGATCACCGTGTCCCGCACCTGATAATTGTTGAGTTGTACGTGGAACGCTTTCTCCACATCCCCCACCGTCCCTCGCGCTCTCACAAAAAAATTGTCTCCTCCCACCCGCACCACTTTTAGATTGTGTGATTCAAAGAATTCCTGCACTGTTTTCGCTTCTTCCGCGGTTGGCGCAAATCGCGCCGCAATCTGCGACCGCGTCAGCCAGTGACGATAATTTGGCGAGGTTCGATCATACAAATCCCGGGCCACCGCATCCATCTCCGCACGGTTATGCAGCTTCAACCAGATGCTTACTTCAATGGTCTTCGACGGATCCTCCGTTCCCAAATTCTTCGCCGTCGCCACGTAGTTGGGGGTGTTATGTGCCACAAACTGTCCGGAAGCCGCATTTGCCGGCCTTGTCGCGCATAGGGTTAACATCAGTACAACCAGGCTCAGCCCCATCGTTTTCATTCCGTCGATGTAAGCTGGGGGAGATAGAGCTAGTTTTTCCTGAGACATTGGTCCTCCGTGGACTCTAGTGCGGTAAAGCCAACCTTCTGAATCCAGCTCCGCTGCTCACGCTGCGAGCCGCAGCAATTCTGGACTACCCAAAAGGTGCCGACATCCTAATGGCTTCGCTCAGGAAAGACAATAAGTCCAAAGGCTCTCCCAGATTTTTTCATCTGGCGCAACATTCCGGTTGAGATCGTCGCCCGCCTCCCTACTGGCAAACGCTCTCAAGCTCCTTATAAGGCTTCTCCGCGTGCTCTGGCGCCTTGATCCCCTTCACCTGGATCCACTGGTCCAGCAGCGTCCCCGCATCATGCAGCCCCACATCCGGATCGCTCTCATACGCCGGATCACTCTCTGCCTCTTGCAACGTCACCAACTGGAATCCTTTTTTCTTCAGCAGGTCCAGGGCATCCGGCAGAATCGTGCTGCTGTAAGCTCCCAAATGCATGAGCAGAACGTAATGAATGTCGTGTCCGAAAATCAGCTTTGCCTGCTCCCGCCCTAAATCTAGAAATTCTGACGCCGTGCTCAAATAGCTCGACCGCAGCCAATCCATCGACTTCGTATCATTCTTCGTCACGCATCGTGCGTATGCCGTATTCCACAAATAGTCTTCCCAGTCCAGCGTCACCTGCGCAATCCGGTATCCATGCGCTTTCAGATAACTACGCACCGCGCGCCGCTTCTCCACCGTGTCTCCCTCATGCAAATATGGATACCGCAGCCAGTGCCAGTCATCCTTTGTCAACAACTCTAGTACCGGCTCGTTCTGCTCAATCTCGCGCTCGAACGCTTCCGCCGTATTCTGCTCCAGATCCATGTGCGAATACGTATGATTCCCCACCGGCTCCGCCGCCGCCCACACCTTCAACGCCTCGGCGCCATCCGGATTTCCTTCCAGCTTCTTTGCATTGATGAATCCGTAGACCGGAGGCACGTGCCGCTTCTTCAGAATCGCCAGCACTTTGGCCGTCGTCTCCTCCTGCGTCACTCCCGGCGGCAACGTGCCGTTCCGAGGCAAATCGTCAAACGTGATAGCCAGCTTTTGCGCAGCGCACAAGCCGCACAATGTCAGGAAAATATTGAGGCTGAAGATGCGAAACCAACATTTCATGAGCAGAGTGTACCGGACGGCGGAGGCATTTTTGAAAAAGAAAACTGCCGCGAAAGAAAAGCACAGAAATTATTACAGAAATTATTCAGGAAGGACGATCAGAGGAATGTGTGGTGCCATCGAAGGGACTCGAACCCCCACACCGTTGCCGGTACATGGACCTGAACCATGCGCGTCTGCCAATTCCGCCACGATGGCAATCTGAATTGCAATGCAGCGGCGGCACGAAGTGCCGCCGTGTCAGGAAGAACATTTCTATTCTACAGCGCTGTCACACACTGTCAAACCAACCTTCGCGACGGAGCAACATCGACTACGCAAGCTTCGCGGTCATCGAAATCTTCGCGTTCAGCACTTTCGACACCGGACAACCTTTCTCTGCCGCTTCGGCATATTTCTGGAACGTCGCTGCATCTGCGCCCGGAACCTTCCCCACTACATCGATGTGGCTCGATGTAATCGTCCATCCCGAATCCAACTTTTCCATGGTCAAGGTCACATTTGTGTTGATGCTCTCCGGCGTCAGATTCGCGCCTCCTAACTGCGCCGACAGCGCCATGGAAAAACAGGCCGCATGCGCCGCCGCGATCAACTCTTCCGGATTTGTGCCCGGTCCATTCTCAAACCTTGAGGTAAATGAATATTGCGTATCTTTTAACACTCCGCCCGGAGCCGAAATCGTTCCCTTCCCGTCTTTCAGCCCGCCTTTCCACACCGCGCTCGCTTTGCGTTCCATCACGTTCTCCTCATCACGAATCGAAAATTAAATTTCGATTCCATTGTAGACGGAGACCGATCACCCTGTCTGCGCCGCAAGCCTTCTCGTCCGTCGGGTCTCAATAAAAATCCGAACAGCTCAAATAAAACCCGCATCGCGGACAACTCAACTTGCACCGGTTCTCTCTCAATTGCGCCGAACAGTTCGGACAAAATTGTTCTGGAAATCCCACAGGTCGTCCAGCATCTGCGCGCTTCTCGTCCCGGTCGTTCCCTGCCTCCGGCCCTGGTTCGTTCCCGTTCATCCGCGCAACATACCGTTTTTCGCGCCTCGCGCACAAGTGGAAATCCGTCTTCCTGCGCTTCGGCGATCTCTCGCCCGGCAAAGGAAAAAAGCCTTCCGATCCGGATTCGATCTCCGGGCCGGAAGGCCTAGTCGGCACGCTGCTTCAATCCTTCTAAGCCACCACCACAATCAGCGGAATCTCCACGCCGGGATGCAACAAATCGATCAGCACATACTCTCCATCGATGTAGTCAACGTAGCAATCATCGCTATAGGCCCAACCCGCCGGCCACGGATTTTGCAGGGCGAACCAGTACCCGCCATACTGAAACCGCGGCTGCCCTTCCACCACGGTTGTGTGTACTCGGAAGGTGTGCTGCCGCCCAAAATGCGAACGGAATTTGTCGTCGGGAATTTTCTGCCCTTGCTGCGCCGAGGCCCGCGTCGCATGATCTCCGCCATTATTTTCCTGCGGACGATTCTCCTTCCCTGACTTCATCGCATCGTTCTGCTTCATCTCATTGTTCTTCATCTCATCGTTCTGTTTCTCGTCCTTCGGCGGCTTTGCGTCCTCCGCCTTTCCCGGCGCCTGCTCTTTCGGCGGTTTGGCCTCGTCCTGCCGGGGCTTCGCTTCGTCTGGCTTGGCTTCATCCTGCTTGGGTTCTTCCTGTTGCGGCGGTCGCGCATCATCCTTTGCGTCCTGGGCTCTGGCGGTTCCGCCGGTCATCAACATCATTCCCAGCAATCCCATTCCCATCAATCCCGCACTCCAGCTCTTAAATCTCACGTCTTGAAGTCTCATAGATCTCCTTCGCGCAAGCTTCTGCTTTGCCTCCAATTCCGGGCTTGAATCAGATGCCGCCCTTCGCCTCGTCGGATGCTGTTGTCCTTTCCCACCCCCATCTACCCGATCCACCCGATCGCTGCAAATTTTTGCGCTTTCCACAGTTTCTTGCGCTAGAATGCGGATGCACTGAAGAGCGCCGTCTTCCCTGCTTGCGGACCCGCTCTTTGCCTTCCCCCAGGAGGTAGTAGATGTATCGGCCGTATTCCAATTCTTTGGCAGACTCACGTCCGCCCCTGGACGTTCAGTCCTTGATCCGCGACCTCGTCCAAGACTTCGTCACCGCCTTCAACACCGGCAACTACGACCAGGTGGCCGCTCTCTTCGCACCCGACGGCGCCCTCATGGCTCCTCACCACGACCTCGCTTACGGCCCCAAGGCGGTCGAGCATCTGCTCCGCCAGCTGGGCGACGCCGGATATCAGGACCTTCGTCTCGAGACCATTCGCGTCGAATACTCTGCCGACATCGCCGTCGAGATTGGCCGCTACAATGTCGCCATCCACCAGCCCGATGGCACGCTGCAGGCCGACCGCGGCAAGTACGTCCGCGCCTGGCGTCGCCTGGGCGCCTGGCTGATCATCGCTGACAGCTGGAGCTCGAACCTCCCGCGATCTTGTTAGGTTGTGCGGTGAGCTAAGGAACCAGGGCTGCCCGAGCTTTCGCGTCTTTGCGAAAGCTGGGATACCACGGACGTTGCGATCTTCCTTGAAAACCTTGGCTCCGCTGAAAAAGATTTCCCATTCCGCGCGGAGCGAGGAATCCGCGTCCGCCCACTCATCCTCCCGGCAAGCGTGAATCGTAAGTCCAGTTTCGCCCCGCAGCGATTCCCACGCCTCACGATACTTTCCGTACTTCTGCCGCTGGTTGCGCGGGGAAAAGTGGAGGCTGCAATGCATTTCGCCGATCACCTCGAAGGGGATGATGTACCACTCATCGATGGGGATGAGCAGGATGGCGAAAAAATCTACGGTGCCGGGCGCATACTTCTTGCGTCTCGATCCAACCAGCTTCAGGCTGTAACCATGACCTGGGCGCCAGTGAATGGTGGACTTGACTTGCACGCGCAGCGAGCGAGTGGGGTGGTCAATTCCTACGTCGTACCTTGCCACGCCAAACGGCCGGGAGACCGTCATTCCGCACCCCGCCGCCAGCATCATGAAGTAGAGTTCCGCCCACTCTCCGCGCTGTTTGGGATCTTTCAGCTTGCCGCCAGCAAGTCGATCGGCTTTCCGCCTCATCGATTTAACCTCTTTCTGCCGCAAATAAAAATCGCGGCCATAAAGGCCGCGATTCGTGAAATTCTTCGTTCTGCGGGTTAGAGTTCTACCCTATAATCTAATTATAGCCTTCCGCATACCCCCATTGGGACATATTAGCCAGGAATATTTCTGCTTTGCTTTCATCAGGATGACCCCGATTTGTAGGGTGTTACCCCCTTGACAGGAAACGGCGATACCCGACCTCATACCGCATACAGCCTGAGCCCCAGGACTCGCCCATAGCGTTCAAAGTCGCGATCCGTCGTAAAAATATCCCACTCCCGCCGCTGCGCCAGCGCGCAAATCAGAAAATCAATTGCTGATCCAGCAATTCCCCGCGCCCGGCACAGATTGTGCATGAGCGCTGCTTCCTCATAATCCGCAATCTCAATTCCAGGCTCGCCAAAAGCTCGCAGATAATTCCTCAGCTTGTCGAACCGCTCCTGCTCGCGAATGCCAGATAGCAGTTCCTGCCGGATCGCTCCCATCATCTGTACCCGGCCTTCCCTGATCAACTCAGCCAAAGCTCCGGTCAGCACCCGCTCGCGCGCGTTCAGGTCAGCCGCCTTGCGGCGTAGCGCCAGCGACCAAACGGGAGTGTCCACCAGAACATTCATGCCCGCGCCTGGCGCTTGCGGCCATGCCGCTCCGCCTTGTAGTCGTATCGCGGATCAAACTCGAAGCTGCCAAACGCCTCCAGGATGCGCAACTGTTTTCGCCGTTGGATGTACTCAGCCAGCGCCGCCGTCACGGCTTCTTTCTTGGTCTTGTGCTTCCCTGCGCGTTGGGCTTCTTCAATTAATCGATCGTCTAGAGCTAGGTTGGTCGCCATGTGTAGATTATTACACATTCAGATGTGTAAATCAATTTCATAACTTTGTCGATCCTTGTCATTCCGAATCGGGCTGAAAGCCCGGTGAGGAACCTGCTGTTTGCCGAAGCCACCACGACCGGCGGGTGTCCCATCCTTCACGCAAGACCCTTTTCTCCACTGCTCATTCCGTCAAGATCGAAGAAGCGGCCCGTCTCCGTATCCTGCACTTTAATCGACAGGAGCCCATATTCGTTGACGCCGACCGACTCGAACCTTCGTCCCTTCAACACACCGTCAAAGATGTCTTGAAAATCTTTCCACAAAGAGTCGCGCTCGGCTCTGCCGGTTATGACCGCACTGAATATTGTGTTTTTGAGACGCTGGTATTTCAGCTGCGGCTGCGAGACATAGGACTCAATCTGCTGAGACGCGTCGGCGATACCTAGCTGCACCGGGGGCTCTCCGAAAGGCAGAGCGCGGTCGGCTGGGAAGTAGCTGAAGATCGTCTCGCTCGGTGGAAGGGTCACATCCAAGAACGAGAACATCGCGGAACTGACGGGGTCTCCACCGCCGAATCTCCCTGAAGGGTCGATAGCAACATCCAGGTTGCACGCCCTTTTCTTGTCGCGAAAATCCGATAGCGCCTGCCGCAGCTGGGACTCGGCACCCGATAGCATTTGCAGTCCTTGTGGCGAGGATAGAAACGGGATGTTCTCGGCGGAATTTCCAAACGCCCTGCCAAGGCCGGCGAGGACTAGGCCGGTCGCGATTTGCGGTACGCCGCCGTCGAGCCGACCAAGTTCGATCTCACCGAACTCATAGCGGCAACGAATCTCTATGCTTTTCGCGGCATCCCGCGCTACAGCACCAGGGAAAATACGCTGAGGGTAGTGGGGAACGGCGATCCGGAGCGACTGAAGCGTCTGGCCTGCCTCATTCTGACTGCGCGGAGCGAGCAAGGCCTTCGCCAGCCGTATCGCTTCCAAAACCGTGGTCTTGCCCACCGCGTTAGGCCCAACTATTACGTTGACTCGGTTATCAAAGGCCACCTCAATTCTTTCAAGCCCACGGAAATTCCTTATGACAAGTTGCGTTAGGCGCATACAAATCCATGCAAATCGAAAAGGGGGCACGGCGCGCCGTGCCCCCCCCTCACAGTACGTTCATATCGCTTTTAGTTCGACCTCAGCGGCTAAAGCCGTCGAGATTGGTTCGGCCCTTGGTACGGCTGAAGCCGTGCCCTTCCCAAGGTCAACAGCAGATTCCTCGGTCGCGCAAAGGACGCGCTCGGTCGGAATGACAAAAATCAAAAAGCTGCTCAGCCGCATCCGCTGGTCCTGCAGAAGCTCAGATAGCCTTCAGCACTGCTCGCTCCGCGGCCTGCGGCAACTTGATCGGAACGAAATACTCTTCCGGATAGAGATAATCCTCGCCGGATTCGTCGATCACGCGCACCTGACCATGCTTCGATGCGTGCTCATCTTTCAGCAGCCGATAGACCTTGCGTAGTTCCAGAGACGCGGGATAATCGCGATTGCGCACGCAGAGCACGAAGCGCGCTACGCCCGTATCGCGATCACTCGATGATCCACTTGATTTTGTATTCTTTCGCGCCAATCCCATGAGCTTCGTACCAGTGAATCTCTGCCTCGCACATCGTACCATCAGTGAATTCGACGGTCGCGATTCCTTTCAACTTCCGCCAGCGCCCCTTGCCATAATTCTTCCAGAGGCGCTTTCGCTCGCGAATCGCGGCGCCGGCCGCGATGATCTCCACGTCGGTAATCGGACCGACAATCCTGAAGTGCATCCGTCACCGCTAAGAGCCGAGGCATAAGCTTAGCTGTAGCCTTCCCGAAATCAACAGCAGATTCCTCGGTCGTGCAAAGGATGCGCTCGGTCGGAATGACAAAAATCTCAAATCTAGCTGCAGCCGCTGGTGCTGCCGCAGCTTCCGCAGCGGTAGCAACTGCCGTTGCGGGTCATGATGCTGCCGCAGAAGCTGCAGGTGGGAGCGTCGCCCAGGTCGATGATGCCGGCCAGCGCGTCGGCGGCGTGCACGTTGCCATGCCCCGGCGGAATCATTTGTTTCGTGCTGGCATCCATAGAGCCGGAACCTTCAGGCAGAGGGCCTTGACTCGGATCATATTCGCCCGGCGCGGACCAGGACTTTGGCCGCAAATTGTCAAACAGCAATTGCTGCTGGCCCGTCAGGAAACGCAACTGCAGCCAGCGAAAGATGTAGTCCATCATCGACTTGGCATAGCCGATGTCAGGATTGCCGCTCCAGCCGCTGGGTTCGAAGCGGGTGTGGGCGAACTTCTCGCACAGTAGCTTTAGAGGCACGCCATGCTGCAAGGCGATGGAGACGGCGCAAGAGAAGCTGTCCATCAGACCACTGACCGTCGATCCTTCTTTCGCCATGGTGATGAATATCTCGCCGGGGCTGCCGTCAGGATAAAGTCCGACGGTGAGATAGCCCTCGTGATCGCCGACCTTGAACTTATGCGTGACCGACATCCGCTCTTCTTTCAGCTTGTGCCGCACCGCGCGCGGAGGCGCATTCATGTCCTCGGGCTCCTGGGTCGCGGCAGAGAGAGCGTTGCGCGCATCATCTTTCGTGGAGTTCGCCGTCTTCGTTCCCGCCGCGGAAAGTGGTTGCGCCTTCTTGCAGCCGTCGCGATAGACCGCGACCGCTTTCAGGCCGAGCTTCCAGGCCTGCAGATACGCGTCCATGATGTCCTCGACCGAGGCGTTCTCGGGAAGATTGACGGTCTTCGATATAGCTCCGGAGATAAATGGCTGCGCCGCCGCCATCATCCGCAAGTGTCCCATGTAGGCGATCGAGCGCGTGCCCTTGGCCGGCTTGAAGGAGCAATCGAAGACGGCGAGATGATCGTCCTTGACATGCGGCGCACCTTCGATGGTTCCGGTGGCGTCGATGTAGCTGACGATTGCGTTGGCCTGATCGTGGTCGTAGCCGAGCTTGAACAACGCCGTCGGCACGGTTTGGTTGACGATTTTGATCATCCCGCCGCCGACGAGTTTTTTGTACTTCACCAGCGCGAGATCGGGCTCGACGCCAGTTGTGTCGCAGTCCATCATGAAGCCGATGGTGCCGGTGGGAGCGAGGACTGTGACTTGGCTGTTGCGATAGCCGTGCTTTTCGCCGTGGGCCAGGGCTTCGTCCCAGCAGGCTTTACTCGATTCGTAGAGTGACGTGGGGACGTTGTTTTTGTTGATGTTGTTGACGCTGGCACGGTGCATGCGAATTACGTCTAAGAATGGTTCGCGATTGATGTACCAGCCGGGGCAGGCGGAGCCGGGCATCTTCGCGGCTTCGGCGATGCCGAGGCGAGTGGAGACGGTTTCGGTTGCGGGAGTGAGCGGGGCGCATTGTTCGGCGATGCGACTGGATTGCAGATAGGCTTCGCCGCACATGATGGCGGTGACGCAGGCGGCATAGTCGCGGCCAGCGTCGGAATCGTAGGGCAGGCCTGCGGCCATTAAGAGCGCGCCGAGATTTGCGTAGCCGAGACCTAGCGGGCGGTAGTCATGCGAGTTGCGCATGATCATCTCGGTGGGATAGCCGGCGTTGTCGACGAGAATTTCCTGCGCGGTGATGAGGACATCGACGGCGTGACGGTAGGCTTCGACGTCGAAGGTGCCGTTGGGCGCGAACTTCAGCAAGTTCAAGCTCGCGAGGTTGCAGGCGGAATCGTCGAGGAACATGTATTCGCTGCAGGGATTCGAGGCGTTGATGCGATCGGTGTTCTTCGACGTGTGCCAGCGATTGGTAGTGGTGTCGTATTGCATGCCGGGATCGCCGCAGTGCCAAGTGGCCTCGGAAATTTTGCGCATCAATTCTTTGGCTTTGTAAGTTGTCATCACGCTGCCGTCCTGCACTTTTTTGGTGGAGAAATCAGTGTCGCGGAGAACGGCGTACATGAAGTCGTCGGTAACGCGGACGGAGTTGTTGGCATTCTGGAAAAAGATGGAGGAGTAGGCGTCGGAATCGGGATGCGAGCCATCGTATCCCTGGGCGACGAGGGCGTGAGCCTTGGCTTCTTCTTTTTGTTTGCACTCGATGAAGTCGACGATGTCGGGATGGTCGACGTTGAGGATGACCATCTTGGCGGCGCGGCGAGTTTTGCCGCCGGACTTGATGACGCCTGCGAAGGCGTCAAAACCTTTCATGAAGCTGAGCGGGCCGCTGGCGGTGCCTCCGCCGCTGAGGCCTTCGGTGGAAGAACGCAGCGGAGAGAGATTGGATCCGGTGCCACTGCCCCACTTGAAGAGCATGCCTTCGGTCTTGGCGAGAGTGAGGATGGAATCGAGCGAATCTTTGACCGAGTTGATGAAGCAGGCGGAGCATTGCGGCTTGCTGTAGCCGGTGATGCCGAATTCGACTTGCTGCGTTTTTGGATTCCAGTGCCAGTTGCGGGCGTCGGAGTTGGGCTCGATGCGATCGCAACCGACGTTGAACCAGACGGGCGAATTGAAGGCGGCATACTGGCGAACGAGGATGTGGACGAGCTCGTCGTGGAAAGTGGCTCCGTCTTCGGGAGTCTTGAAGTAGCCCTGGGCGAGTCCCCAGTTGCGAATGGTTTCGGCGACGCGGGTGACGAGCTGGCGTACGCCGGTCTCACGCTCGGGCGTGCCGATTTTGCCGTGAAGATATTTGCTGGCGACGATGTTGGTCGCGGTCATGGACCAATCTTTGGGGACTTCGACGTCTTTCTGCTCGAAGATCACGTTGCCCTGGGCGTCGGTGATCTGAGCGAGACGGAGATCCCATTCGAGTTCGTCGTAGGGGGAGACGCCAGGCTTGGTGAAGAAGCGGCGGAAAGAGAGACCGGGGGCAGTCTTCTTTTGGGTGGGGGTTGCGGGAGCGGCCGCGGGGGAATCAACGGGGTTGGCTTTCAGTTCGGGCATGGCTTTCTCCATTAGTAATTAGATTCTATAGAGCACGGCTTGATTCGGCGTCCACGGGGGTGGGGGCTGGTATCAGGCCGTTCCCGAACGGGAAAATGTTCGGGGTGAAGCGTGTGTTGTAAAGAGCTTGTGCCCTTGCGGGGCTAACTGCCTCAGGGGCTAAAGCCCCGGATCTTTTTGATTCTGACGCGGCGCTAAAGCGCCGCTCTTCCACGGTTGCGCTTACGTCATCGGAGCCACCCGCTTCGGAAGAGCTCTGTACTTCTGGACCTCGGGGGCTAAAGCCCAAATTCAAAATCGCTCGCTAATCGCAGCGCTCAAGCGCTGCGCCACCCAAAACCTTTCGCGCTATGCAAAACCAGCGCAGTCCAAAAGCCTTCGCGCCGTGCGAGCTGTCGCAACCCCAGATCCTTCGCGCTATGCAAACCTGCACCGCCCAAAATCCGAACGGGTCCTGCACTCCTCAATCCCATTCGGTTAAAACCCGAAGGGGAGGGGATGAGGACAGTGGAGATTCTTATTGGCTCCGGAATCGAGATGCGGGAGCGGGCTTACATTCGCCCTTTGCGGAGACGCTGCCGCCGGAATTGGAACGGTATCGGCATCGGCGGACAGGAGTGTCCGCCCCACACGAGGTGTGCCAACGCCAACCGCTTCTGCTGTGGTGCTTACTTCCAAGGACGAAGAGAAGCCGGCGGGGATGCCGCTGGCTTTTTCGGCGGAGGAGAGCATCCATTGATTGAGAGCGCTGCAGATGCTGCGGCGCTGGGCCTGGTCCTGGATGACAACGAAGCGCAGGAAACAGTTTCCCGAGGTAAGACGGGCGCGCATGGGATTGATGCGGGTAAACATGCGGTCGAGGGTGAAGGCCATGTCATCGTCTTCGGAGAACTGGAGGACGGCGAGCATGCGCTTGGTTACCTCAGCGGCTAAAGCCGCACCGGTTTCTTGTGAGGAACCGCAGCGCTGAAGCGCTGCGCCACCCAAAGGCTCACTTGGCTGACCCAGGGCAGGGTCAGAGCTGAAGTCGTGCCCTTCCCGATCCGCGCTCCGGCCAGCGGTCGCGGTCATGGAGATATATGCCGAGGTTTGCTCGGCCGGACAGCCGGGGGCGGCTGTCCCTACATGTGGAGTGCAGAAATCCATGATCTCCTCGGCGATGGCGAAGATGCCGGGCTTACTGGGGACGACGAGGAGGCTGTGGGGGGAGTCGCAACGGAACCAGTTGGACCATTGCAGGCGGCGCGGGTCGATCGGGCGATCGAAGCCGTGCCGAGCCAGTGAGTCAGTGACGAGACGGGTTAAAGCTTCCATCCAGGGCTCCTCAATTCAGGGACATCGGGGGCTAAAGCCCAAATCTTTTCCACCGCGGAGGGCACGACGAAAGTCGTGGCCTTCCCGGGTGGCCGCTAAAGCGGCGTCTTCCACGGTGCCGCCAGCAGTTCCGTTGGTTTTTCTGAAGTCGTTCACCCGGGGGAGGATCGGGGGAACGGCCACCGCACCCAGTAGCCTTCGGTGATTACGATCCGGCCTCCGGATTTCCGTCCGCCGGATCGAGATTACCGTTTTGTTTTGTTAATTTTACGGACATGGCGCCGGGTCACCTCTGGCCCGGCGCCATGCCGTCCTCACTACTCTCTTCTCACTGCACCTGCCGAAAGTCGCCCCGTTCCCGCGAGGCGAATTTCAAAGGTTATGGGATTGCAAAGTTACTCCCGCTTATTGTGGCTGTCAAGGGGGAAACACTACAGGTTGTATCTCCAGCAATGACGGGCTTGATGCGGGGGCGGTGGTCGGTTTTTCCACAAGTCGGATTCATGTTCTGTTCACAAATCGGCGCAGGGGCTAAAGCCCCAATCGTTTTGGTATGGGTTACGCGGCGCTGAAGCGCCGCTCTTCCACGGTTGTGCAGGCGGTTGTGGCGCGGCCGTGTTTGTTGAAGCTGGTGCGGAACTGCGGTGGTGGTCGTAGAGGTTAAGGTTGATTTGGAAGAAATGATGTTTGGGGTTTTAGGCACCTCGCGGGCTAAAGCCCGAATCAAGAGAAAGGCTTTCATCGCAGCGCTGGAAGCGCTGCGCCACCCAAAAGCCTCGGGCCGGTTGAATGCCGTGGTACTGGGAGCGCTGTGCCACCCAAAAGCGGCTGGGCAATCCATTCGTGCATCGTTGCAGCGTCGGAAAAAAGCGCGGCGGCCGAGTTCTTTTAGCATTGCTCGCGGGTCTGATCCTGTGCAGACAAATCGAGTCCAGCTCAATCGCAGAGCGAGCGCAGACCGGGTGGAGGATTGCGGTCGGGTTGAGGAAGTTTGCGAACTGGAAGAGAGAAAGCAATGGGAGCTCGTCGCGGCCGGGTTTCGGGTGACGGTAAATTTTCCTGCGACGGGGTGGTGATGGGCTCGGGAGTTTCGCCGGCGAGCAGAGGGACATAAATATCCTCGAAGATTTGCCGAGGCGCGATGCGAAGAACACCGTCGGAGGATTCGACGAGGTAGTCGCCCTTGCGGCCGGAGTGTTGACGGCCGAGCACGTCGGTGAAGGCGAGGCTGGTGGTGAGTTGTTTGGCTTTGACCAGAAAACGGGTGCGGTACGTGATCCATGGACTTGATGCTTTCATGAGTGCTGACCGTTGTTGTGGTGCGATGGTGACCTGAATCGTGATGGTTAACGGATGTTACGGATGAGCCCCGGTTTTAGCTCATGCCGGTTACCGTCGCTGGCTGAGTTCATGGAAGCTTTTATGTAGAGGGCGAGAACGAATGTACGAGCGAAAGAGCGCGGGGTCAATTCAGTATTTTTGGTGCAGTTGAGGAAAATCTTAGATGCGAGCTGTGGCGGATTCGCGAGGACGAAAAGGTTGTCGAAGAGGTGTGGCTAAGGCGCGTGCAGGGCGGACGTTGTGTTTGTGGCCGGCGGGGGAGAAGAAGTGCGCGCGAGGGAAGAGGCGGAATGTTCACAGGGGGTGCACAGGAAATGCAGAAAGGGGGAAGAGCTCAGTTGCCAGTTTCCAGTTCTTGCGTCGCCGGTAGTGGTGCGCGCGGAGAACTAACGATGAAAGCGCTGACAGAGTGCTGACGGGTAGGGATCCTTGGGCTTCGTGGCCGCTCCGCTTGCGCGAAGCGGCCACTGCGCTCAGGATGACAATTCAGTTAACGGCCGGCCATGGCTGGCTCGTGAACGTGCTTGCCGGATTTGAAGGCTTCGAAGCGCTGATTGACTTCGTCCCAGTTGATTACGTTCCACCAGGCGGCGAGATATTCCGGACGCCGGTTGTTGTATTTCAGGTAGTAGGCATGCTCCCAGACATCGTTGCCGAAGATGGGGAAATGACCTTGCGTGATGGGGTTGTCCTGATTAGGCGTGGTCATGATGTGCACGTCACCGCCGGGCTTGCCGGCGAGCCAGACCCATCCGGAGCCGAATTGTTTGGCGCCCGCATCGTTGAATTTGGCCTGGAAATCCTTGAAGTTGCCGAAGGTTTTGGTGATGACCTGGGCGATGGGGCCGTTGGGATCGCCGCCGCCTTTGGGCTTCATGATTTTCCAGAACATGGAGTGATTGACGTGGCCGCCGCCATTGTTGCGGACTGCAGCGCGAATGTCTTCGGGGATGGCGTTCAGATCGCGGATTAGTTCTTCCGCAGTTTTCTTGGACAGCTCGGGATGTTTTTCGATGGCTGCGTTGAGATTTTTGACGTAGGCACCATGATGCATGTCGTGGTGCAGGGTCATCGTCTGCTTGTCGATGATGGGTTCGAGCGCCGCGTAATCGTAAGGCAGGGGCGGTAGTTCATGAGCCATGATTTTTCCTCCAGAGTTCTTATTGTACTGATGACGGGGCCAGGGGTACGGATTCAGGCGAAGCGGCTTCTTGAAATTTGATGATGAGGAGCGGCGTCGCGGTTGCGAAGAGAATTTTACACCGGGGGAGCGCAGGGGCTAAAGCCCCGGCATCTTGGGGAGCGCTGGATATTGCAGCGCTGAAGCGCTGCGCCACCCTAAATCGGGATTGCGGTGTCGCTCTATCGTGACGCGGCGCTAAAGTGCCGCTCTTCCACGGTTGCGCGGGCGGTGGGGGCGCTGGGAGTGTGCGGGGGCTAAAGCCCCGGCATCTTGGGGAGCGCTGGATATCGCAGCGCTGAAGCGCTGCGCCACCCTAAATCGGGATTGCGGTGTCGCTCTATCGTGACGCGGCGCTAAAGCGCCACTCTTCCACGGTTGCGCGGGCGGTGGGGGCGCTGGGGGCGGTGGGAGTGCGCGGGGGCTAAAGCCCCAGCATCTTGGGGAGCGCTGGATATTGCAGCGCTGAAGCACTGCGCCACCCTAAATCGGGATTGCGGTGTCGCTCTATCGTGACGCGGCGCTAAAGCGCCGCTCTTCCACGGTGGCGCGGGCGGTGGGGGCGCTGGGAGTGTGCGGGGGCTAAAGCCCCGGTATCTTGGGGAGCGCTGGATATCGCAGCGCTGAAGCGCCGCGCCACCCTAAATCGGAATGACAAAGTTTTAGTTGGCGGGGGGGCCGAGGACTTCGCGGACTTTGCGGGAGAGGCTTTGCAGGGTGAAGGGTTTTTGCAGAAAGGCTTTTTGATCTTCGGAGGCGAGTGGAGTGGCAAAGGCGTCTTCGGCATAGCCGGAGAGATAGAGAACCTTGGCGTCGGGGCGCGTGGGCAGAAGTTGCTGGACGAGTTCGTGGCCGCTGAGGCCGGGCATGACGACGTCGGTGATGACCAGGTGGATGGTGTCGGGATGGCTGGCGGCGAGAGCGAGAGCCGCATTGCCGTTGGCGGCTTCGAGAACGCGGTAGCCGCGAGACTCAAGAGTTTCGCGAACGAGTTGGCGGACGGACTCTTCGTCTTCGACGAGGAGGATGGTTTCGGATCCGCCGCCGGTGGCGAGAGAAAGTGGAGCAGCGCCGTGGGCCTCGGAAGGCCCGTCGACACAGGGAAAATAAATGGTGAAGACGGTGCCGCGGCCGGGCTCGCTCTGGACGAAGACGTAGCCGCCACTTTGCTTGATGATGCCGTAAACGGTGGAGAGTCCGAGGCCAGTGCCTTTGCCTTTTTCCTTGGTGGTGAAGAACGGCTCGAAGATGCGGGCCTGAGTTTCGCGGTCCATGCCCTGGCCAGTATCGCCGACGGAGATCATGACGTAGGGGCCGTGCTTGATAAAAGTATTTTCGGGGCGGTAAGAGTCGTCGAGGGTGACGCTGGCGGTGCGAATGCAGATTTTGCCGCCGTTAGGCATGGCGTCTTTGGCGTTGACGACGAGATTCATGATGACTTGTTCGAGCTGTCCGGCGTCGGCGCGGGTGCAGCCGACAGCGGGAGCGAGGCTGGTGGTGAGTTCGATATCTTCGCCGATGAGGGGGCGGAGGAGCCGTTCCATGTCGGCGACGATGGCGTTGACGTCGATGACTTTGAGTTCGAGATGCTGTTTGCGGCTGAAAGCGAGGAGCTGGCGGGTTAGGGTGGTGGCGCGGTCGGAAGCTTGCTGAATGGCTTCAGCCTTGGCGTGCAGCGGATTTTCGGCGGTGAGCTGGTCGAGGAGAACCTCGGTGTAGCCGCTGACGACCATGAGCAGATTGTTGAAGTCGTGAGCGATGCCTCCGGCGAGACGGCCGACGGCCTCCATTTTTTGTGACTGGCGGAATTGATCTTCGAGGACGCGGCGCTCGGTGATGTCCTCGGCGATGGCTTCGAGAACGTCGGCGGGCTCGTCTTCGGTGGCGACGGCGCGGCCGCTGATGCGGACGGTGATGGAGCGTCCGTCCTTGCGTTTCCAGCGAACCTCGAAACCATCCATGCGGCCGGTGCGGCGGAATTCCTCGACCAAGCGGGAGTATTCGCCGGGATCGAGGAAGACGTCTTCTTGCGGATCGAGGGCGAGGACTTCGAGCGCGGAGTTGTAACCGAGCATTCCGATGAGAGCTGGGTTGACGTCGAGAAAGGCGCCTTCGAGGCTGGAGCGATAAATTCCGTAGACCGCGGTTTGAACCAGCGAGCGATAGCGGACTTCGGAGCGGCGGAGGGCCTGCTCGTTGCGTTTGTGATCGATGACGGCGGCCAACTGGCGCGAGATCAGAGCGAGAACTTCTTTATCGCGTTCGCGGAGGACTGAATTTTCAGAATAGTTTTTGAGAATGATGGCGCCAAAAACGTGGTGGTTGGCCTGGAGGGGGACGCCGAGCCACTGCAGCGCGGGGCGGCCGGCAAACTTGACTTCACGGCGCTGCTGCAATTGCTGCAGAAGTTTCGGGGTGCAGAGCAGCGGCTCGCCGGTGCGGAGAACGTATTCGACCAGGCCGCGGCCGGCTTTCGCGGGAGCGGGGACGGACTCCTGCTCGTCGACGAAGTAGGGGAAGCTGAGCAATTGCGATTCGGAATCGTGAATGGCGATGGAGAAATTACGAGCGGGCATGAGCTCGTCGACGATGCCGTGAATGGCGGCGAAGAATTGCTGGAGATCCTGAGTGGCGCAGGCTTTTTCGGAGACGCTGTAGAGGGCGGAGTTCAGGGCTTCGGCGCGCTTGCGGTCGGAGATGTCGCGATAGATGAAGTAGAAGGCGGCGCTGCGGCCGTTGATGACCAGGGGAGCGGTGGAAAGGGAAACATCAAGCAGGGCGCCATCGCGGTGACGGCGCTGGGTTTCGAGAGTGAGCTGTTCTCCGCGCTGCAAACATTGCGCGATCCAGTTGGCTTCGGCGGCGCGATCGGGAGGAAGGATGAGAGAGTCGATGGGCTGCGAGAGAGTTTGCGCGTCGGAATATCCGAACATGCGCTGAAATTCCCGGTTGACGCACTGCACGCGGAAGGAAGAGTCGACAACGATGAGGGCATCGGGCGATTTTTCGAAGAGCTGTTCCAGATATTGGCGGCGCAGGTCGAGAGGATCTTCCTGGGTGGTGACGTTGGGATTGGATGTGGGAGGATTCCAGGATAAAGAAGAGGGTTCGGCGGCGCTGGGAGTGGTTGGGGGAAGGAAAGAGGGCGATGCTCCGCTCTCAAGCGCCTGCTGCAGAGTTTTGGCGCGCAGAATTTCCCTGGATTGCGACCGGGTGACACGACCACCCATCCTTGGCTCCCCCTCTGAAGCCCAGCAAAATCGATAGTAGAACGGGGTAGGTTTACTCGAAAGTTACAGAGGTAATTAGAATTTCGCGATCGGGAGACCGGGCGATCTGGCGACCGAATTTTGAATTGCCAGGCGAGCGGATGGCGCAATCGCCGGATTCAGTGAGGATGAAGACAAATTTGGATGGCACTGAAGATTCGGTGATGGAGGAGATCCTTCGCTCCGCCTGAAAAGCGGCTGCGCTCAGGATGACGGGGGTGGAATGGAGGCTAGGGATTCAGGACTTGGTGGCGAGCATGTCGCAGACGCGGCGGATGGTATCGCGCTGGGCTTCGCTGAGGGTGAGGAACTCGAAGCCATAGCGCAGGCCCTGGCGGTAGCGGACGATGGCGCGAACCTTTAGCGGGTAGGGACTGAGGGGCAGAGGAAATTCGAGGGAGACGATTTCGCCGCTTTCGAGTTCACCGGTGAGGGTGGCGCCGATGCCATCGGGACCAAGTTCGGTGGAGCGTCCCCAGCAGCTCTGGAATTCGCCGTTTTGGAACATGCGGACTTGCAGGCGAACGTCGATGGCGAAGCGCGGGTAGCGGCGGACGTGGCCGGGGCCGAATTTTTTGCCAGGAGCTGCCATGTTGAAATTTGGTAATCGGGTAATTTTGTAATTTGGTAATTGAAGACCCAGTTTTCAGAATTACCAAATCACGCGATTACAAAATTGCCCGGGTCGTCGCGAAAATTTTCGGGGCTCGGTCCCTCAGGGGCTAAAGCCCGCATTCTCCTGGATCTGTAACGGTGCGGCTGAAGCCGCACCCTTTCAAAGCTAACCCTTAGTTGCCGTGCAACAGGTAGCCGGGTTCGAGTGGCAGTTTGCCGCCTACTTTGACGACGGCAACGCTGCTGTTGATGGAGTACACGTCCACGACACCAACGGCACCGGGAGTGGAGGCCACCTTGTTGACGAGTTCTTCGTCGGAGGTAGCGACCATGATGGCGGGGTGGTTGGCGCGGGCGTGATTGGAAGTCACGATGAGGCTGTTGAGTTCGCTCTCGGACATGCCGTAGACCTTCTCGAGGACCACTTTCATTTCCGGCGAAGAGGGAGAGCGCATGACGAAGGTGACGGGCTTGCCGTCAGGCCAGCGATTGGTCTGGGCTTTGCAAACCTTTACCAGATCGCTAACGGTGATGGCGCCGACGGCATTGGATTTGTTGGAAACAAGGGCGAGATCGCGTGCGGCAGCCAGGGAAGCGGCGACGATCACGAAAATCGAAAGACGTAGAAGGCGTTGGCAGAGCACTCTGGTTCTCCCGCGATGCGCACGAACTTTAGAGAGATTGTGCTTGATGAGAGGTTACTTATTAAAGGTAACGAAGGTCACGAAGTGGGGAGGGTGGATGGACGGGGACAAATAAGGTGGGCGCGCCTGGAGGCCGCGCCCGAGGGTTATGCCATCAATTTATGGTTTAATTCTTTTTCGGATGAGCGATGTGTGGATGGACCAACGAGCGCACCATTACTGTTTGAGGGTGCGCCAGAGCGGGTGAAGACGAAGAAGGATTCTGGAGAACAACGACTCCAGTGGCGACTTGGCCGGCGTCATATTCCATGAACGGGAAAGTTGTGCCGTCGACAGTGTAGGCGATGATATCGAACCCGCCGAGCAAGGTGGTCGTTGTGCTGTTCCCTGCGGTGGCTGAGATGCCGTAGCGGCCCTGAGAGTCCAGAGCGCCGTAGGTGCCACTGCTGAGCGCTAAGCCCAGGGTTGGGCCGCCCCCAGGGGCAGAGTTTTCGTCGATGATGCCTGACGAGAGCGTGCCGCCGGTGGCAGTGGTGAATTCGGCGATGTCGTCGACTTCAACGCTGTTGGAAAGATTGTCACCCGTGAGATTCATACCATAGCCTTGCGACACAGCCAAGGTGGCGCCGGCGGTCTGGGTGTATGCCGCGCCGGTTGTGACTCCGAGGAGATCGATTTCCAGAAGGAGCAACCCGCCGCTGGAAGGGTAAGCGGCAAAGGTTACGCCTGCGGGAGTAAAGCCGGAGAAGTTGGTCAGAGTGTATCGACCAGCTCCACCGGCGGCGTAGCTGCCGCTAAAGGGCACGGGCGTTGAGGGAGAAAGAGTTCCACCTACGTTGTAGTCTTCGGTTGACGTGTTCGTGATGTCGCCGGAACTGTCAGTCGCCATGAAGCCGCCGGCGGCGACGGGCGCATTCCCTGAGGTTATCCCTGCTAAGGTGAAGGCCATGGTGCCTACTGGCATGGCCGTGCTCGTCTGAGAAAAGGCATCGCCGGATAAGGTTCCGTTTGTGTCGACCTCAATAAATTTCAAGTGCGTGGCGTCGATTGGGAACACATCGAAATCGAGCGTGGGGTACTGTGAAGTGCTTAGTACGGTCGAAGGAGGCGAGCTCACGGCCACGGTGCCAGTTAGTGGCTGGTTCTGAGAGATGGTGAGAGCTCCGCTGTTAAAATCTGCCAGACCAGCCGTGATGGCTCCGCCAGAGCCAAGTGTAAAGTTACCCACTGAGGCAAATGCAGCAGTTCCGCTGGAGTTAGCTCCAGAAAAGCTGTAGGCGTAGGAACCCGAGGGCGTAACGCCAGATGCCTGCAAGTCGAGGGTTCCGCTGGCGCTGCCGAAAGTGTCGAACTCCGTGATCAGACCGTGGGAGCTCGAGGAGAGGACGAAATCAAAGGTAAGAGGCGGGAACCCGTTGCCGATATTGGTGCCGATTACGGCTTGTCCACGTCCATCGACGCCGACGCTGAAGGTGCTGCTGCTACTAATTGATACACCGACTGCGGGAGTGCTGAATTCACTCGGATCGTTGATGTCGATCGTACCGCCGGTGATGCCGCCTTTGCCAGTGCCGCCGCTGCCGTTGGCCGTGAAGGTGCCGGTGATGGTGTACGCGTTCGAGTTCGTGTTGTCGGTGCCAGAGACGGAGAAGACGTAGGTACCGTTGAGATTGCTATTGCTGAAGTTGCCGCTGGGCGGGGCTACGGGAGTGGCGGGGCTGCTGCCACTGCTGCCGCACGCGGCTAGGAAGAGAAGAGTGGAAAGTGCGAGGAGCAGGATGGTTGCGTTGCGTACTGACATAACTTCCCCCTGGAGGAAACTGGCTTGACCTTGGTCACCTGTGGTTTGAGGTTAGCACAGGCGAATCCACTTGCTTAGAACCCGAACCACGAAAATAAGTAGCACGGGTGCGAAAAAAAAGTGGGCCAAGTGCAATCCATACATAACTTTACATTCTGGAGGAAGAGGCGGGCGGGGAGCGGCGGAGGGTCGAGCGGGTGAATTCGTGGGTAGAGGAATTTTGCGGAAGGTGGGGAGAAATCCGGTAGCATGGTGGGGCGCGCTTAGCGGCTTTGCGGGCAATAGAGATCCTTCGACTACGGTTGACCTTCGCTGCTGCGAAGCTCAACCTACGCTCAGGATGACAGTGAGACTTCAGCCTTGCTAACGGCGAGAGCCTTCTGCAGGAGACGCTGGATGAGGTCTTTCGCTGCGCTCAGGATGACAGAGCTTTTTTGACGACGAGGTGTGGCTTGGGGGTTCGGGTGTGTAGGACTGCAGGTGCGGCATGTGCGCTGGCGCTGGCGCTGGGCGTGGCGGCCTGGGCGCAGGGGAATGCCGGCCCGGGACAGAATGCGGACGGGTTGGTGATTGAGCCGGAGGAGTTGCCGGTAACGTATCCGCATGGAACGTATCAGGTGCACTTGCATGCGCGGGGAAACTATGTGCCGGTGCTACGCTGGCAGTTGCGCGGCGGCGCGTTGCCGCCGGGGATCCGGCTGGAGGATAACGGGCTGCTGCATGGAGAGGCGGAGCGGACGGGCGAGTTTGCGTTCAGCGTGGTGGTGCGCGATGGCGGGCAACCGCAACAGGTGGTGGAGAAAAGATTTCTGATCAAAGTGGTGCAGGCGATCACGGTGAAATGGAAAAATCCTCCGCGGGTGAATGTGAACCGGATCGAGGGCAGCGTGGAGGTTTCGAACCTGACGGCGGATGATGTGGACCTGACGTTTGACGTGAAGGCGGTAGCGGAGAATGGGCGGGCGACGGAGATTGGGTACCAACATTTTCCGCTCAGAAGCGGAACGATGGACATGGCGCTGCCGTTTGGCGACACGCTGCCGCACGGAGCTTATGTGGTGTACGTGAACGTGGCGGGGGAAGTGGCGAAGAGGAATGCGATCTACCACGAGCATTTGCAGACACCGGGGCCGCTGCACGTGGTGGTGGGGCCGTAGGAGAGTGGTCAGGGATCAGGGATCGGGGGTCGGTTTGCGAGCGTGGATTTATTTTACGGGTCACTGAACCCTGGCGACCGGGGACCTGCTGGTACGATGGTCACATTGACTTGAATTTGCGATTTCTGAAAAACTTAGGTGCTGCGTTTGCAGCCGGACTATTCGCGTATGGAATTGCTGCTTAATCTGGCGTGGGTGCTGCTGGTGTTGCCGGCATACTGGCTGTGGCGGCGAGGCGCGGGAGCGCGGGCGACGCGGAAGGTAACGGCGCTGCAGTGTTTGCTGGCGCTGGGCTGCGCGGTGGTGCTGCTGTTTCCGGTGATCTCGGCTACGGACGATCTGCACGCGATGCGCGCCGAGATGGAAGAATCGGGCACGAGCAAACGGGCGGTACGGCAGACCGGAAGCGAAAAGCATTCGGCCTGGGTGAACCGGCTGCAGGGGCCTCCGGCGTTAGTGGCAAGTGCAATGGTCGAGACAGCGCCGGAAGCCGGGCGGCTAGAAGTTTGCGATCGAAGTTTGGCGGGACCTGCGATGCCTTGCAGTTTGCATGCAGGGCGCGCACCTCCTTGTTCCTCCCTTGGTTAGTTCGCCGAATCATCCTGGCGAAAATCATCGGCCGTCGAATCGCTGATCGGAAACAATCAATCGGCAGCGAGAGGCCTTTCATCTTCAGGAAATCCTGACGGCGGAAACCGGATACAGGAAGGCGACGAGCCTTCCGAGAGCAGCCGGCCGATGATTCTCCATCGATCCCAACCCTAGTGGCTGAAGGTGTTTTGTGACGAAGGTATTGATGCGAAGAACGTTAGCGGGAAGTTGTGGACTGCTGTTTGCGGTGAGCGCGGTCGCGAACCTGGCGGCGCAAGCGGCGACGGCTCCGGGGCCGCACCCCGCGCCGCAGGCCTGGACGTGGGAGCAGGTGAAGGAACGGCTGGAGTTGAATAATCCGACGCTGCTGGCGGGGAAGTTGAACATCAGCGAATTCCAGGCGGACGAGATTACGGCGCACCTGCGGCCGAATCCGAACCTGGCGCTGCTGGCGGATCAGATCGATCCGTTTCAGGGCGGGCCTGACCACGGACCGTTTGCCTACTGGCTGCCTTCGGCAACGGTGAGTTATTTGCACGAGCGGGCGCACAAGCGCGAGTTGCGAACGGAGAGCGCGAAGAAAGGGACGGCGATCGCGATTTCGCAGCAGGACGATCTGGAGCGAGGATTGTTGTTCAGCCTGCGCAGCGCGTTTGTGCAGACGCTGCAGGCCAAGGCGGTGCTGCAGGTTTCGAAAGACAATCTGGAGTACTACGACCACGTGCTGACGATCAGCCGGGATCGGTTTCAGGCGGGAGACATCGCGCAGATCGATCTGGACCGGCTGGAGTTGCAGCGGGTGCAGTACGAGTCGGATGTACAGACGGCGATCGTAAATCTGCGGACGGCGAAGATCCAGATGCTGATGCTGTTGAATGACCGCACGCCGGTGGACCAGTTCGATCTGGTGGGCGTGTTTGATTTCAACGATCAGATGGACGCGCTGGATACGTACCGGCAGATTGCGCTGGATAACCGTCCGGATTTGAAGGCGGCGATGCAATCGGTGGAACAGGCGCAGATCAACTACAAACTGGCGGTGGCGAACGGATCGACGGACCCGACGTTCAGCTTTGATGTAGGGCGAAATCCTCCGATTGACGCTTACTTTGGCGTGGACGTGAGTTTTCCGCTGCGCATTTTCGATCGCAACCAGGGAAACAAGCTGCATAGCCAGCTGGACATCACGCGCAACGAAAAGCTGCGCGATGCGGCGCAGGCGCAGGTGTTCAGCGACGTGGATTCGGCGTATGCCACGGTGAACAGCAACCTGATCCTGCTTCGGCCTTACAAGCAGAAATATCTGGCGCAGGCGGTGCGGGTGCGGGACACGATTTTATTTTCTTATCAGCATGGCGGGGCTTCGCTGTTGGATTTTCTGAACGCCGAGAGCGAATACCGCAGCGTGCAGTTGAATTACGTAAATCTGGTGGGATCTTACTTGACGGCGGCAGCGCAATTGAACCAGGCCGTGGGCAAAGAGGTTGTGCAATGACGATGCGATGGATGGATTTGAGCTCAGGGTTCGGGGTTGGGCCGGGCGGCCTTCGCGGCAGTGACGGCGGACAGCAGGTTCCTCACCCGCGCTTCGCGCGCGTTCGGAATGACAAGAGTTCTCGGTGTGGGATGCGTTGTTCGGCGATGGTTGGGTTATTTGCCTCGCTGCTTTTTGTCACAGGATGCAATGAAGGCAAGGCGGACCAGAAGGCGGAGGCGCCACCCGCACCGGTGGTGCAGGCGGATCTGGACTCGAACAATTTCAAGGTGGATCATCCCGAGCTATTTCCGTTGTCCACGGCGATTGAGTATAAGGCGGCGCCGGTTCTCGACGTGACGGGGGTGGTGCAACCTGACATTGCGCGCGCGGTGCCGGTGATTTCGCTGGCAGCCGGACGAGTGGTGGAAGTGAAGGCTCGGCTGGGCGATGTGGTGAAAAAAGGACAGTTGCTCCTCAGAGTGCAGAGCAACGATGTGGCAGGAGCTTATCAGGGCTATCGCAAAGCGGTGAATGACGAACTGCTGGCGCGATTGAATCTGCAGCGGCAGACCACGCTTTACGAAAAAGGCGCGGTAGCAAAGAGCGTTCTGGAACAGGCGGAAGACGTGGCCAAGGATGCGCAGGCCGATCTGGATGCGGCCACGGAACAGTTGCGAATTCTGGGCGTGGACAAGGATCATCCCTCGGGGATTGTCGACATCTTCGCTCCGATCTCAGGGATCATTACTGACCAGCAGGTTACGAATGCGGCGGGCGTGCAAGGATTGGGCTCGCCGAATCCTTTCACCATCTCGGACCTTACTTATGTGTGGATCATTTGCGATGTTTACGAGAATGATCTGGACGCGGTGCACGTGGGCGAATTTGCGGACATTCGCCTGAGCGCGTTTCCCCAGAAGGTATTCAAGGGACGCATCGACAACATCCTGCCGGTACTCGATCCGAATATCCGAACCGCAAAGGTGAGGATTGAAGTGGAAAATCCAGGACTGATGCGCGTGGGGATGTTCGTGACAGCAACTTTTTACGGCCGGCAGGCAGTAACGTATGCGGCGATTCCGTCGACGGCGATTCTGCATTTGCATGACCGCCAGTGGGTGTACACGCCGCTGGGCGGCGGGCACTTCAAGCGCAAGGAAGTGGTGACGGGAAAGATGCTTCCCAACAACCTGCAAGAAGTGGTTTCAGGGATGAAGCCGGGGGATCAAGCGGTTTCGAATGCTTTGCAACTACAGAACACGGTGGAGCAATAGATGATTCGCAGAGTCGTCGATTTTGCTCTGAACAACCGTTGGCTGGTGCTGGCGTTTGCGCTGATTCTGTTTGCCGGTGGCATTGTCGCGTTCCGCGATCTTCCGATCGAAGCGTATCCCGACGTGGCGGACAACTACGTTGAAGTGATCACGCAATGGCCGGGAATTTCGGCGGAACAGATCGAGCAGCAGGTAACGATTCCGCTCGAGATCGTGATGAACGGCATTCCGCACGTAGTGCATCTGCGGTCGTTCTCGCTGTTCGGACTCTCCGACCTGAAGCTGATCTTCGACGATGAATCGGACAACAACTGGAACCGGGAAAGGGTTCTGGAGCGACTGAGCCAAGTGACGCTGCCGCCGAATGTGGTGCCGCAGATGGGCACGGACTGGAGCCCGGTCGGACAGATTTATTTCTTCACGCTGCGCAGCACGAATCCGGCATACGACCCGATGGAGTTGAAGTCGCTGGAAGACTGGGTGGTCGAAAAGAATTTCAAGGCCGTGCCGGACGTGGTCGATGTATCGAGTTTCGGTGGACCGACTCGCGAATATCAGGTAAGAGTTGATCCCAACAAATTGATCGCCTACGGCCTGAGCCTGGCGCAGGTCGAGCAGCAACTCACCAACAACAATACCAACGCGGGCGGCAGCTTCATACAAGAAGGTCTGCAGCAGATCAACGTGCGCGAGGTGGGACTGGTCGACCGCTCGCAGGATATTGGGGAGACGGTCATTCTGACCAAGAACGGGACGCCGCTTCGGATCAAGGACATTGCGGTGGTCTCGCAAGGTCCGAAGATTCGGCTGGGGCAGTTCGCGAAGGCGATTCACCGGGAAGATGGAAAGATTATCGATAACGACGATGTAGTGTCGGGCATCGTGTTGCTGCGCAAAGGCGCGGCGGCGGATACGGCGCTGCAGGGGATTCACGAGAAAGTGAAGGAACTGAACGACCATATCCTGCCGCCGGGGGTGAAGATTGTTCCCTTCATCGACCGGAGCGATCTGGTTCACTTCACCAGTCACACCGTGCTGCACAATCTGACGGAAGGGATGATCCTGGTATCGATCATCCTGTTTTTGTTTCTGGGCAATGTGCGAGGCGCTTTCATTGTGGCGGCGACGATTCCGTTTTCATTACTGTTCGCGTCGATCTGTTTGGACTTGAGACATATTCCCGCGAATCTGCTGTCACTGGGCGCGCTGGATTTCGGCATGGTGGTGGATGGCGCGGTAGTGATGGTGGAAAATATCGTCCGCCATTTGGGATACAAAACCGAGGATGGAAAAACTCCGAGCGAAAGAATCAGCGAGGCGTCGCACGAAGTGCAGCGGCCGGTGTTTTATGCGATCGCCATCATTATTACGGCGTATTTGCCGATCTTCACGCTGCAGCGGGTGGAGGGCCGGCTGTTTCATCCCATGGCGTGGACGGTGGCATTTGCGCTGCTGGGAGCGCTGATCTTTTCGATCTTGATAGCGCCAGTGCTGGCGAGTTTTGCCTTCGCGAAGGGAGCGAGCGAATGGCGAAATCCGGTCATGCACTTTGTGGTCGAGCGCTACCGAGTCGCTGTGCGGTGGGCGATTCGCCACCGCGCGGTAACGGTCGGGGTGGTCCTTTTCATGGTGGTGGTGGGGAATTATCTGGCGTTCAGCGGAACGATTGGTTCCGAATTTCTGCCGCATCTGGATGAAGGCGCCCTGTGGGTGCGGGGAACGCTGGCACCGAGCACGGGGCCCGACGAAGGCATCCGAGTGGCGAATCAGGCGCGGATCATACTTTGCTCGTTTCCCGAGGTTCCACAATGCACCAGTCAAACCGGGCGGCCAGACGACGGCACGGACACCACCGGCTTTTTTAATACCGAATTCTTCGTCGACCTCAAGCCCAAAGAAGAATGGCGCCCGGTGTTTCACGAGAATAAAGACGAATTGATTGCGGCCATGCAGCGCGAGCTGGACAAAATTCCGGGCGCAGTGTGGGGATTTTCGCAGCCCATTGAAGACAACATGGAAGAAGCGGTCAGCGGGGTAAAGGGCGCGCTGGCCACCAAGGTTTTTGGCGACGACCTGAAAGTGCTTGAGCAGAAGAGCGAAGAGATCGTCAATGTATTGTCGAAGATTCATGGCATCGAGGATCTGGGAGTGTTGCGCGTACTGGGGCAACCGAATCTGAATGTGACGGTGGACCGGGCGGCGGCGGCGCGTTATCAGATCAACGTGGCCGATGTGCAGGATGCGATTCAGACGGCGGTGGGCGGAAATGCGCTGACGCAGGTGCTGAAGGGCGAAGCCAGGTATGACCTGACATTGCGGTATCTGCCGCAATACCGGAACACGCAGGATGCGATCGAGAACATTCGGTTGCTATCGCCGAGCGGGGAGCGGGTGTCATTAGCGCAGCTGTGCAAGATCACGGAAGCCGACGGAGGCTCTGAAATCTATCGCGAGGGCAACCAGCGCTATGTGGCCATCAAGTACAGTGTGCGGGGCCGCGATCTGGGCAGCACGGTGGAGGAGGCGATTAAGAAAGTAAATGAGCAAGTGAAACTGCCCGTCGGATACGGCCTGCGGTGGGAAGGGGAATATGCGAGCCAGAAGAGAGCGAACGCGCGGCTGCTGATCGTGCTGCCGATTACGATCCTCATCATCTTCATTCTTCTTTATACGATGTTCAAGTCATTCAAATGGGCGCTGCTGATTATGGTGAATGTTGCCATCGCGCCGATAGGAGGTCTGCTGGCCCTTTGGTTCACGGGGACGAATTTCAGTGTTTCCTCCGGCGTGGGATTCCTGGCGCTGTTTGGCGTGTCGGTGCAGACGGGAGTGATCATGCTGGAATACATCAACCAGCTGCGAGCACGGCGATTCACGGTTGAAGATGCGGCGGTGGAGGGTGCTGTGCTGAGATTGCGTCCGATTATGATGACGATGCTGGTGGCGACGCTGGGATTGTTGCCGGCGGCTTTGTCGCACGCGATTGGATCGGATTCGCAGCGACCGTTTGCGATTGTGATTGTTGGAGGGTTGATCGCGGCACTGGTGATGAGCGTCTTCTTGCTGCCGACGATTTATGTTTGGGTAGCGGGCGAGCGGGATGTGTTGCCCATGGCGGAGGAATCGTTTGAACTGGGAGAGCACGTGGATTGAGAGCAGTTCGCAGTTCTGGTTCTCTTTTTTAGTTTTTCAGTTTTCTTTTCTGAGGCGGTGGCCGGTATATCCTGACGCGTACACGTCTTGCGAGCGGGATCACTCATGCCAGATGAATTTGACGGTGAAGTGGAAAGGATGTTGGCGGGGCAGGCGCTGGAGATTGAACGGCTGAAGGATGCCTTAGGGCTGTTGGGAGTCAGCGCGTGTTCGTGGTGCAAGAAGTTTCTTCGCCGAACCGAACCTGGGGCGATGTTTGATGCGGGCGAACTGGTTTGCTACGGCTGCATTCGTGAATGGTGGCCGGAGCGGTGCGCGCGACTCAGCGAGAAAGATCGCGAAAATCTCGAAGGCAAGCTGGTCTTCTGGCTGCGCGACTACCATCACGCCGAAACATTCAAGGATCCGGCCAAGCTGCCGGAGAGTTCGCTGCAGGAATTGCATATTGTGGCGAACTGCCTGGAGTGCCGCGGAACAGGAACGTCCTCAGGCGAGCGCTGCCGGTTTTGCGAAGGGCGAGGGACGGTGTGGGTGATTGTGGCGAGGAAGAAGGGATAGGAAGTTAAGATTCCGGGCTCGATGCAGAACCTCAGGGGCTACGCCCGCGTCTTTATTGGCTTCTAATAGCACGACTGAAGTCGTGCGCTACCCGAAAGCCGTGCGCTACTGCTCGAAAAATTAAGAGTTCCGAGGTGGTGTTGAGTCCATTCGTCTCGGCCAGTAGCTCGCGTTAGACCCTTGCTTGACCTGCTGTGCTGCTTCCCTTGCGGGCGCGCTGCCTGCGATCTTCGCTCGGGCTCCGGGCTCACCGCCAACCGGATAAACCTACTCAACGCCTCGGAACTCTATCCTGCCTTCGACTGGGTTTCTCGTTCTCCTCGACCAGCGCTTTGCTATAGACCCTTGCTCGCCTTCCCTCCGCACTTTGCAGTGGGGAGAGTGACAAAGCTTGAGCCCCGGACGCCGCACCAACCGGAAAAACTTAAGAAACTGTCAAAGAACGATCTTGTTGTACTCCTTTTAAATTTTGAGTCAACGAAAAGAGCGCGAATTTATGTCGTTTGTTTTCAGCGGAGTGCAGGCTGTCCACAGGCAGGTGACAGGATTTTGTGCAGCCGGCGGAGAGGATTTTACGCAGAGCGGAGGGTAACGCAGTTTTTGGCCATGCGGGACCGGAGCGCAGCGGAGGTTGCAGAGTTTTGCGACTGTGACGGGTCTGTGAATATCGTGTAAAAGCCCTGCCAGACAAGGGATTTCGCGGATTCCAGCAAGTGGGTGGGAGGGGTTCAGGTTGTAAAATCGCCCGCGTTTTAATGGCTTGACAATGCGGGTAAGTCTGCTAAAGTGCGAGAAAAGCTGCATATATCGAACAACTCGCAGGTGCTTAAGGTTATGAAGAATGTTTATGAGGTTCTGAGACAGAAAGAAATGGAGTTGACCCGGCTGGAGAAGGAAGTGGAAGCGCTGCGGCTGGTGGCTCCATTGCTGTCCGAGGAAAAGGAAGTCAGCTCCGACATAGGGAAACCGGCCCTGGCCACCGCAGTGAATGGGCCGCAGCAGCCAATTCGCATCCCGGCACCCCCGGTAGTGGCGGCGGCGCAGCCGGTGCGCGCAGCTGGATGGGACGATACGGCGAAGCGCTGGCCGTAGGTTTCGGGGGAAATTTGTTGGTCCTCTCGCCGCGTGGGTTCAGCACGGTGGAGTGGTTTTCTTCTCAGCCTGGGATTTTATCCCGGGCTGTGGTGTTTTTGGGCCTCAGGGGGCTAAAGCCGCGCTATAGCTTCTAAGCCTTTGACGCGGCGCTGAAGCGCCGCTCTTCCACGGTGCCGCATGCGACGTGCGGCAGGCGACGTTTCAGAATAGGTTCGAAGGCAAGTCCCTCGGGGTGAAGCCCCGATTATGATCCCTGCTGGACGGCACGCCTGAAGGCGTGCCCTTTCAAAGCTTCTCCCTCCGCAGCGTCTCGCGTTCCCGAGCTCCTCTCGTTTGGAAGCGCCTCCTATTCCGGAGCTCCTTCCACTCGGGGGAATCGCGGATATCGGCCGGAACGGCGACGCTACTCTACAACTTCTCTCAAAGCTTGGAGGAGGCGATCTACTTCTTCGGCGGTGTTGTAGTGGACGAGGCCGATGCGGAGGAAGCCGCCGGACTTTTCCACGTCGAGACTCTCTGTGAGGTTGAGGGCGTAGTAGTTTCCATCCCAGGTGAAGAAGCCGCGGTCGCCGAGTTTGGTAGCGAGGGCTAGCGGAGTTTGGCTTTCGGTTTGATTGCCGACGCGGACCGCTAGCGTGGGGCAGCGCCAGTCGAAGCAGGAGGGGTCGGTGATGCCGTAGATTTTCAGTTGTGGGATTTGGTCGATGCCGGCGATCAGGCGAGCCATGAGGCCGCGCTCGTGGCGGTGGATGGCTTCGAAAGCGGCTACTATGGCGGCGCGGCGGGGGATGCTATTCAAGGATCGAGCTTCGCTCGATGGACAGCCGAGGGCGGCTGTCCCCACATGTTCGGTGGTAGTTCCTACATCCGCTGAGGTGCCTCCCAAATTTTTTAGCGCATGGCGGCCGAGGTCGGCGAGGTAGTCGACGCAGGCGGTAATGCCGGCGATGCATTCGTGGTTGAGGGTGCCCCACTCCCATCGGTTGGGGACGGCGTCGGTGAGAGGGCGGACCTTGTAAGGGCGCAGGCGCTGGAGGTGCTCGCGCTTGCCGAAGAGGACTCCCATGTGCGGGCCGAAGAATTTGTAGGTGGAGCAGACGAGGAAGTCGCAATCGAGGGCGGCGACGTCGATCAGGCCGTGCGGGCTGTAGTGGACGGCGTCGACGTAGGCCAGGGCTCCGGCGGCGTGGGCGAGGCGGATGATTTCTTTCACGGGATTGATGGTGCCTACGGCGTTGGAGGCATAGCCGACCGCGACCAGTTTGGTTTTCGAGTTGAGCTTGGCGGCGAGATCCTCGACATCGAGCGTGCAATCATCTTTGTGAATTTCGGCCCAGCGGATGGTCACACCTTTTTCTTCGAGCGCGAGCCAGGGGGAGACATTGGCATCGTGATCGAGGCGGGTGACGAGGATTTCGTCGCCGGGGGCGAGGGCGCGGGCGAGGGCGCGGGAAATCATGTAGGTGAGGGTGGTCATGTTGGGGCCGAAGACGATTTCGTCGGCGGCGCAGTGGAGGAAGTCGGCCATGGCGGCGCGGGCTTCGGCGAGCATGGAGTCGGTGTGGCGGCTGGTCGAGTAGGCTCCGCAGGTGTTGGCGTTGTCGTGGCGCAGGTAGTTGGAGATGGCGTCAATGACACGCTGGGGAACCTGTGTGCCGCCGGGGCCGTCAAGGAAGACGGCGGGGTGTCCGTTGACGGTTTGGGCGAGCGAGGGGAATTGGGCGCGGATGTAGGTGAGATCGAGGGCAGGGGGGGCGAGAGTTTCGGTTGAGAACATGGTTTCGATCTAGTTTTATCATGGAAGGTGCGTCCGGAGGACGTTTGAGAATAGCCCGGCGTTTCAACGCCGGGGTACGGCCTCGATTGGGGGTGACCCCCGTCCCGTAGGGACGGCTGAAACGCTCCCCTGCGCGATACTCGGGCTATTCTGCGCTCGTTAACGAATTCAAGCATCCCTACGGGATGCTGCTCCTCGATCGCATGGATACCCGGCGGTGAACCGCCGGGCTATTGTCAGGCGTCCTCCGGACGCAAGAGCAACCGACAATCCGAACTGAATCATGGGGCCATTTTCCGCCGCACAAAGAGGGCGAACACACACACAATCCACCGCGCCCCGTAGGGGCACTTGAAGCCGGCAGTAATTATCCCCACACGTGTTGCGGATCGTATTCGATACCGTTCTTTTTCAAAAACGCCAGGAACTCTTCCTCGAAATTACGCTTGCGGTGATGCTCCGCTTGTCTCTGAATGTATGCAATCGTGTCGCTTTTCTGCGATACGCCGACGGTGAACGCGCCGTATCCCTCTTGCCAGGCGAAGTCTGCCTTGAATTTCTCGTTCATACAGTGGGACGACGCTCCTTTTACCGATTGCATCGCTTTAGCGAGCGACATCGTTGCGGGCAGAGACAAGAGCATGTGCACATGGTTTTCCGTTCCGCCAACGATGAGGGCTTTGAAGCCATTCTTGCGGGCTATGCCGCCGAGAAATTCCCAAAGCTGCTGTTGTACCTCCGCCGAGATTAGATTGCGGCGTTGTTTGGTGGAGAATACGCAGTGGATTAGCTCTGAAACGTAGGTGTGCGCCATGGGGACTCCCGCAAAATTTCAGCCGTCCCTACGGGACGGATTCGTTATAGCTCAGCTTACCCGGCGTTGAAACGCCGGGCTACTGTCAAGCGTCCTTCGGACGCGGAACATTCCCGGAACGGTCTCGCCCGCACACTTGCGGAGGTAATCTGGCGGTTCTCCGCCGAGCTGTTTTCGTGCGTCTCGCAGACGAGAGGCAAACGGTCCGGACAAAATCTGCAAGACACGACTGCAGCGGCGACGCCGGCGCTACTTCGTCACGGCCCTGACGAAATCGGCGAGCATGCCGTAGGCGGTAGCGTAGAGGCCGGGATTTTCTTCGGTGAGGGCGAGGCCGGGGAAGATGTCGGTTTCGAAATAGATGTACGAAGACGTGCCGGTGATTTGCGACATGGGATCGGTGAGGGGGATTTGTTCGGGGTGGACGGTGGGTTCGATTCCCTTCTCCGTTTTTTTCGCGCGGCAGATTAGTTTGTAGGGGCGGCCTGCTTTTTTTGCGGCCTGGACGGCTTCGGCAGTCAGGTTGCGGATTCCTTCACGGTTGATGTCTTCCAACTTGATTGGAACGTCCATGAGGACGGTGATTAGGGCGGCGGTTTTTACGGCGGCGTCCCAGCCGTCGATATCGTGGGTGGCGTCGGTCTCGGCGATGCCCAGGGATTGCGCTTTCTTCAATGCTTCGTCGAAGGTTCGACCATTTTCCATTTCCGTGAGGATTACGTTTGTGGTTGAGTTCAGGATGCCGTGAAAGCCTCGCAGGTGGATGGCGGGGAGCTGGTCGAAAAAAGAGAAGATGGGGACACCGTCCATCACGGTGGATTCGAAGAGGAAGAGCTTGCCTTGGGCGGCGGCCAGGTCGCGGAGTTCGCGGTAAGCGTGGACGATGGGTCCTTTGTTGGCGGTGATGGCGTGGGCTCCATGAGTGAGGGCGGCGCGGATGTGGTCGATGGCGGGCTGGCCGGTTTGGACGTTGAGGGAGGTGGCTTCGAAGAGGACGTCGGCTTGGGCGACGGCGAGCCAGGCTGGGATGGTCGACGGCGTCTGAGCAGATTTTTGGGAAATCGCAGCCGAGGGCGGCTGCGCCACATGAGCATCCAGGCCTTCGGGATTGGCAAGCCAGCCTAGGCGGCGGCTGGCGATGCCGGTGATGCGGTAGGAGATTCCGTGGCGGGCGCGGAGTTCGGATTCGCGATTGCGCAGGAGTTCGACGAGCGTGCGGTTGACGTTGCCGAAGCCGAGGAAGCAGAGGTTGTAGGTGTGAATGCGGGTCTCCACAGGGGCTAAAGCCCCAATCAATTTGCGATCCCAACGCGGCGCTGAAGCGCCGCTCTTCCACGGTATTCCATGATTCCGTGGCTCGGCCCTCAGGTAACGCTGAAACGTCTCGCCCTTCCACGCGGCCACCGCAGCGGCTAAAGCCGGTTCCAGAGACTGGCCGTTGATCGCAGCGCTAAAGCGCTGCGCCACCCAAAGGCCAGAACCGCGCGGCGCGGCTAAAGCCGGTTCTAGAGACTGGCCGCTGATCGCAGCGCTGAAGCGCTGCGCCACCCCAAATCCCACAAGATTGGCGTCGCAATTGCAAATATTCGATGGCGCGGCTGAATCCACGCCCTTTCAAAGCTATCCGTGGCGAATGCAGCGCTAGCCCATGACCTGGGTGTGCTCGGGTTTGATTTTGTAGATCACGCGAACCTCGCCGGGCTGGCCGTAGGGATATTTATCGACGCCTAGGTACTTCTTGGCCATCTTGTCGATGTGGGCGCTGGCGCCGTCTTCGGTGATCTCGACGACGCGACCGCGGATTTCGAGATAGCGGTAGGGATTTTCGGGATCGATGACGGCCATGGCCACGCGCGGGTCGCGACGGACATTCTTGTCTTTTTGACGGCCCTTGGCGGAGTTGAAGATGACGTGTTCGCCATCATAATCACACCAGACGGGCGTGACCTGGGGACGGCCATCGGGCATGAGCGTGGCGAGGCTGGCGAAGGCGCGTTTCTGAAAAAGATCGCGATATTTTTCGGGGATAGATTCCGGCATAAAGAGCTCCTTGCGCTGGTGCGATGAATTGTCAGGACATTATAGATCGGGGGGAATTTTGTAATTGAGTAATTCGGTAATTGAGTGATTCGCGAGCGCCGGGGCACCGGTTTTGCGGAGTGGCGGATTTGCGGCGGGGCGGCGATTGTGAGTATTCTGGCTGACCATGATTGCAGAGCGAGAGGAGTGTGGCGAATGAGTGTTGCGGAGCGAGGAGGGGAGATCCCTCAGACGCTAAAGCCCGATTGTCCGATCTGGTTCTTGATGGCGCGGCTGAAGCCGCGCCCTTTCAAAACAAAACCTTCCCCTTATCGCAGCGCTGAAGCGCTGCGCCACCCTAAACCGGATTCATCGAAGTGTGGCGCTGAAGGGCCGCTCTTCCACGGGAGTGCGGGCGGCGGCGGCAGGGGGCGTGTGCTTCCCTTTTTATTGTTGGCGATCGTGGTTTTGCTTTCGGCGACGGGCGTGGCGCAGACGGGGAAATATCCGCAGACGATTGTGTTTATGACGGACTTCGGGGTGGTGGACGATTCGGTGGCGCTGTGCAGGGGGGTGATGTATTCGATCATGCCGGAGGTGCGGATTGTCGATCTCACGCACGAGGTGACGCCGTTTTCGATTCTGGATGGGGCACGGTTTTTGTATGGGGCGACGCCTTATTTTCCGGCGGGGACGGTATTTGTGGTGGTGATCGATCCGACGGTGGGAAGCACGCGCAAGGCGATTGTGGCCAAGTCGAAGCGCGGGCAGTATTTTGTGCTGCCGGATAACGGACTGCTGACGCTGGTGGAGCAGCGGGACGGGATTGAGGGCGTGCATGAGGTGACGAATCCGGATTGGATGATTGGGACGAAGATGTCGTCGACGTTTCATGGGAGGGATATTTTTTCTCCAGCGGGCGCACACGTGGCGCGGGGAGACGATTGGACGAAGGCTGGTCCGGAGATGGCGGTGGGGTCGCTGGTGCGGTTGGATTTGAAGGCGGCGCGGGTGGACGATCGCGGAGTTTCAGGGGAAGTGATTGCGACGGATGGTCCGTTTGGGAATCTGGTGACGAACGTGGATGCGGAGGATTTTCTGAAGCTCGGGTACCAGCGGGGGTCGGAGGTTCCGGTAAGGATCGGGGACAAAGAGATGAAGATCAAGTTCGTGCGGACGTTCAGCGATGTGCCGCTGGGACAACCGCTCTTATACATCGACTCGCGGGGACGGTTTGCGCTGGCAGTGAATCAGGGGAGTTTTGCGGCGGTGTATGGGGTGAAGCCTCCGGTGGAGTTGTGGATTGGGCGGGCGGGGAAATAGATGTGGCGAACTAATGAGTCGGTTGCGCGGCAGGCCAACAGCAGGTTCCTCGCTGCGCTCGGAATGACAAATTAATTTCCAGAATGGCAAATTGATTCCGGAAATGACAAATTAATTTCCGGAATGACAAATTAGTTTCCAGAATGACAAATTAATTCGTGGAATGACAATGTTACCTTTGGGCTGCCATCGCTTGATCGGTTGCGATCCGTGGAAGGACGGCGCGGAGGAGGGATTCGAAGCTGGACTTGACGCGTTCGCCGGTTTCGATGACTTCCTGGTGAGAGAGCGGCTGGTCGAGGATTCCGGCGGCCATGTTGGTGACGCAGGAGATAGCGAGCACTTTGATTTGCATGTGGCGGGCGGCGATGACTTCGAAGGAGGTGGACATGCCGACGAGGTCGGCGCCGATGATGCGGAGATAGTTGATTTCGGCGGGAGTTTCGTAGCTGGGACCGAGCAATGCGGCGTAGACGCCTTCGTGGAGCGTCATGCCGAGTTTAGCGGCTTCGTCACGGGCGATCGCGCGATAGTCTTTGGAGTAGGCGTGGGTCATGTCGGGAAAGCGGACGCCGAAGCGGTCGTCGTTGGGGCCGACTAACGGATTCGTTCCCTGCAGGTTGATGTGGTCGCGGATCAGAACCAGCGCGCCTTGCTGATAGTTGAGATTGATTCCGCCGGCGGCGTTGGTGAGGATGACGGAGCGGATACCCATGCGAGCGAAGACGCGCATGGGGAAGGCGACCTGGTGCGGAGTGTAGCCTTCATAGAGATGGACGCGGCCCTGCATGGTGGCGACGGGAACGGTGTTTGACTTGCCGATGACTAATTGTCCGGCGTGGCCGATGGCGGTGGAGCGAGGGAAGGCAGGGATTTCGGCGAACGGAATTTTGGCTGCGTCGGTGAGAGAGTCGGCGAAGCTGCCCAGGCCGGAGCCGAGGACGAGGCCGATACGCGGGCGAAGCGCGGTACGTTGCAGGATGGATTGGGCGGCGGTTTCGGCGAGCGGGAATTGATCGTTCATAAAGTTAGCGGATGCAGGGGCTAAAGCCCCGTGTATTTTTCGGCACATTGATCGCAGCGCTATAAGCGCTGCGCCACCCAGAATCCGGATCAATCTTACGGCACGGCTGAAGCCGTGCCCTTTCAAAACCATCATTAGGGCGCGGCTTGAGCTGTGCCCTCTCAAACCCGTTTCAAAAAATCGCTTCAGAGTTCGCTTCAATATTTTTTCTCGAACTTGGCGAATTCGGATTCCAGTTGCCACTGTGCGCGGGCGCGTTCGTTCTCCGCAAGAAATTCTCCCACGCAAGCATAGGAGGGTTTATCGAACGTACTCGTTGCGCATTGCTGAACCATGCGGAACACTGGTTTTGTATCGGTCCACAGGCTCTGGCCGGGAAGGAAGCTGTGCTCCAGGCTTTCGCGGGCCATGCGTTTCAGGTCGGCGTAGGACAAGTGGTAGGTCTCGACGGCGCGCAGGTATTCGTTGGTCATGTCGGAGCGGGAGACACCTTCATCGTCGGTGGCCAGGGCTACGGGGACACCGTATTTCATGTAAATCGGGAGCGGATGATCATCTCCGGCGACGCCGAGGATCAAGTCGTTTGAGGTGAGGGCGATTTCGACCAGCACGTTGCGCTCAGCCATTTCATGGAGCAGAGCGATCGGATCCTTTTCGTACATCACGGAAACACCGTGGCCGATGCGCTCGGCGTGGCCTTTTTCAACCGAGGCGCGAATGTGGAATGTGAGATCCTCGGGCGGAACCAGGCCCATGGCGAGTTCTCCGGCGTGAAGCGCGATGTGAACTTTGGGATAGACGCTGTGCAGGTAATCAATCATCGCTATGTGCTGGTTGAAGTCGTGGATGGGGACGTACCAGTCCTCGGGCTGGACAAGGTTCACGCCGACGAAGCGGGGATCGGAGGAGGCCAGTTCGAAGCCGAGCAGCAATTGGGCGAAGACGATTTCCGGGCGCAGTCCACGGAGCGCGTAAGAAAGATAACGGACGGTGACGGTGCATCCGGGAGCGGCGTCTGGGGTTCCGCACTTGAGAATTTCTTTGGCGCGGGCATCGTCGGCGGCGAGGCGCTTGCTGGTATCGATAGCGACCTCTTTCATGCCGGCGGCGAGGAGGGCGTCGCGCGTCTTGGCGTAATCGGGATTCCACTCGACTTTTCCTGCGAGAAGAGCGGCGCCACCGGCGTCGGCGGAGTGCATGAATTCGACGTACTGCAGATGGTCCAGGCCGGCGCGATTGGTGGCGGCAGCGATGCCTTCGGCGGAGTGGTTGTGCGCGGCCAGCCCGAATTTGTCGAAGGTGGCGAAGAAATGATCGTGACCAGATTCGTCGCCCGGCTTCCAGTTGCGCATCGACCAGGCGTCGATCATCTGGCCGTAGAGCACGTGATCGACATACGCGCAACGGGCCGCGGGTTTGGAAGTGTAGGTTTCGCAGGAATCGCAAGGCGGGGCGAGGAGGTGGGAGGAGGTGCGGTCGACGCAGAGGTTGCCGGAGGCGGCGAAATCGATGAAGTCCTCCGCGTAGATTGCGCCGTCGAGGTGGTTGTGGAGGTCTCCACCTTTGGGCAGGTCGCGGATGAAGGCCAGGAGGAGTCCGGGCTGTTTGCGAACGGAATCGAGGTAGCGGGCGGCGCGCTGCTCGGAGCTTTGGGCAGAGGCGAAGGTGGTGAGAAGAAATAGCAGGAGAAGGATTCTCCCTGCAGGGCGCTGGTTCGGCGGTATCGGCATTCGAGCTCCCGGAGATGAGTTCAAGGTCAGGAGGGGATTGTAATTGGTTGTGGGCGGAGGAATCGCGCAAATCGATCAGGGGCTAAAGCCCCGGTTCAGTTTAGCCGCTTGACGCGGCGCTGAAGCGCCGCTCTTCCACGCTCGTGCAGGCGGTTGTTAAGTACTCTGGCTCGTTGGCCGGCAAGAGCAAGGGCAACAGCAAGGTCAAGGGCAACGGACAGGAGTGTCCGTTCCACACGGTTCTAGATGAATCAGCGGAGCCAGGCGATGGCGGCCAGGACGATGGCGACGACCAGGAGCACGCCGAGGATGTATTTATTGGCTGCGAACCATGATTCGGATTGCGCGGAGGAAAGAAAGAGAGTGGAGTCTTCTGTGCCAGTCGCCTCCGATGGCACAGTGGAAGCCGTCGGCGTGGGTTCCTGGACAATAATTTCGGCTGGGATTTCAACCGGCGGAGGCGCGGATTCCTGAAGAGCATCGGGGACGGCCAGTTCGACAGCAGGGGCTGATTTGGTGATGTCCGCTGAGACACTGCCGGGAGAAACTTCGATCGGAGGCTGATCGGCGGGGGAACCCTTCACGAAAGTTGCCCGTACTTCCGCAACTGCGATGGCCGCTTTCGACTCTGGCGGGGGAACTGGAATATTCTGCGGACTTGCGTCGGGCTGGGGGAGGCGCTGTCCGCGCCATTGCTTTTCTTCGCAATCGACACAGAGCGTTCGGCCTTGGGAAACGGGAAAGCCGCAGGCCTGGCACTTCTGCAAATTTCTCAGAGCGGGAGGAACGGCCAGGGTTGCAGGACTCTCCTTTCCCTGTGCGGTGGTTTGAGCCCGCATGGCAGCCGACCAGAGCAGAGGCTTCCTGGGAGCTGCCGCGGCCTCTGGTTCTGGCGGATGCTGAGCCTCGGGCACTGGCGCCGAAGACGGGGGAACGGAAGTGAGCTTCGCCGGAGTCAATTCGGCCGGAGTCAATTGAGACGCGTTCGATTTCTGCTCTGCGGCCTTGGGCGCGACCTCATTGGTTGGTGACTGACTCTGTGGAATTTCCGGAAGCGCGGACGCAGGTTGTGCGACCCTGGCGTGCTTCACGGCAGTTTCCACCATCTCACCGAGACGGAGGAGGGCGGAAAGATCGCGCTCGTCGAAGGCGCGAGGCTTGCCGGAAAGAAGTTCGAAGACCCCGAGCACCTGATCGTCGCTGACAACGGGCATTACGACCACAGAAGCGATTCCGAGTTCGCGGCAAATATCGCGGTTGACGCGGGGATCGCGTTCGGCATCGTCGCAACGCAAAAGCTGGCGAGTGCGCACGCTCTCGCCGGAAAGTCCATATTCCATGGAAAGCAGAGCACCGAGTTCAGGGGCATTGGAGCCGGCGCTGGCGCGGCATTGCATGTCATGGCGTTCGCCGCGACGCAGGGCGATGGCGGCGCCAGTGGCTCCTGTTATGTACTGGGCGCGCTCCGCGAGGAGTTGCAGGGCGGCATCAAGATCGGCGTGAGCGATTTCGGCAAGGGAGCGACCAGCGTCTTCGGCCGGGAAGCGCAGGCCGGGTTCCGAAGGATTTGGCAGAAGCGAGTTAGCAGCGGCGATCGCGGCCGAAACGCTGGAGATCGTCGATCCGTTGGTACCCGTGCCCGGCATATCTCCCTCCATCGCAGGCGATGAAGAACTCTGGTCGAGTATTGAGTAATGATCCATGGCGCGCGTTGCAACCGCTCTGGAGTCGAGGAAAGACGAGGCGCGATCGGCCTTGCCAGGACTCACTTTCCCAATTTTCAGGATGCGTTAATTGGAGTCTCGCTCGGAGAGGGCATGGTGTCAAGAATCGGGTAGCACGAAAGTACCTAGAGCGAGGCGTCAGTCGTTCGCCATCAGCACACGGGCTCAAGCGGCCTCAGTTTGCGATTCAGCCCAACGCTAATTGGGAGTGGGTCAGTTATTACTCGATGAGATCCCTCGTCTCGCGGGGAAAACGCGGAGCTTCGGGATGACGTGGCGGGATGAGAGTCAAATGGGGCGCTGGCGCACGGCTTTGTTGGCCAGGCGGTTCGCCTCGGCGTTGTCTTCGCGGGGGACATGAGAGATGGAAAACCTGAGAGCACGAGCCAGCTTGCGGCAGGTCCAATGGAGCGAATAGAGGCGGGAGCTGCGGCAAATGTATTCGCCCCGCATCTGGCGAACTACGACTTCGGAATCGGAATAGACGTGCAGGGCCTTGGCGTTGAGGGAGACGGCGCACTGCAGGGCTTCCATGAGCGCGACGTATTCGGCGACGTTGTTATCCTGATGACCAATCCACTTGGCGATGCGGATAGGGCCACTGTCGCAGCCATCGATGACGACTCCAATGCCAGACGGTCCCGGGTTTCCCTGGGAGCCGCCGTCCACATAGGCTACGAGTTCTGCCATCACTGCTGGCCCACTCTCAGCAAGATGCGCCGAGACGGTTGCGCAGTCAAGATGAATCTTTGGTTCACCCTGTGCAATTTTGTGAGTGCCCGGGAGTTGTGCAAGTTTTTGTGAAAAATCGGTCCGAATTGAAAATGCAAATTAATAAACGATGAAAATAGAATGAGTTACATCTTTCGTTATGCACAGGGTCGCACTGCGGCACTGCACCAATTGTTTGCGTTGACATTTATGAATGCTCTGTTAAGGTTGCTTCCGTCGACGGTTGAAAGGGACAGCGAAATAAACCTTGCTGACCCGAAGTAGACTGGGTGATCAGCCAAGCAGGGCAACCTGCGGGGCAGCCAAACCTGAAAAAACCGACGGCTCTGCGAGGGGCAGTTGGGGTTTGGGACTGTGAAAGCAGTGATCGCATCAAGGGGCTGTGACGGTACATGCGTCCACGCGGTTGACTCCCTCGCAGGAGTTGGCAGCTAGAGCATAACCAATGTCACGGCCCTTTCAATTTTTTCCCGCCTTTTTCGCCTCCGCTTATCCAAGAAAGTCTTAAAGGAATTGCCGACCGAGCTGATATCCTCTCCGCACTCAAAATGAAACCAAAAATGCCGCGTTTTGTTATCGCTGTGCTCCTGACCGTCTGTGTAAGTTACCTGCCTGCGTTCTCCCAAGAGGAAAAAACAGCGGGCCACTACATGTTTGCCTGGGCTGGCGACGAGGCGAAAAAGGGCAATGACTTTCTCGCGGTGATCGATGCCGATCCATCCTCGGCGTCGTATGGCCGCCTGATGACAACGCTCGCCACGGACCAGCAGACGAAGCTCGTCCATCACACGGAATACATCATGCCCGTGAGCGGCATGCTCTTTGCTAATGATCACGAGGCCGGACGCACTTTTATTTTTAACGTGCGGGACCCGTTGCACCCTAAGATCGCTACCTCATTCACCGATATGTCCGGTTACATGCACCCGCACTCTTATTTGCGCCTGCCAAACGGGCATGTGCTGGCAACGTTTCAACATTCGCACGACAGCATGAATCCCGAAACGCTGGGCAAGCACGGTGGCCTGGTCGAAATCGACGACACTGGTAAGGTCATCCGCTCTGCCAGCAGTGCTGATCCTGCATTTCCTGGCGCGCTGCTCACTCCCTACAGCCTCGTTGTCCTGCCCGAACTCGACCGCGTAGTCTCAACGAATTCAGCCATGGACGATGAAGATGTGTTTCGCGGATTGAGCTACCAGACCTGGCGGCTTTCTGATCTGAAGCTGTTGAAGACTGCGTACTTCGATGAAGGCAGCAATCGCTACGGCCAAATCAGCCCAGAAGAGCCGCGACTGGCTCCGGATGGATCGATTTTCGTGCAAACCCTGGCTTGCGGACTGGAGCGCATCACCGGGGTCGACAAGGACGAACCTAAATCGCAGTTGGTTTACACGTTCGCGGCATCATTTTGTGGAGTACCCAGCATTGTGGGGCACTATTTGCTGCAGAGCGTCTCACGCCTGCACACCGTAATCGTGCTCGATATTGCAAATGGAGCCAAGCCGGTGGAGGTCTCAAGGGTTAAAATTAGCGACAATTTCTATCCACACTGGACCGGGTGGGATTCAAAGACGAGCCGCGTTGTAGTGACGACGGGCGGGATGGGCGATCCTCGGCTCTACATGTTGAAATTCGATCCCTCAAGCGGCGCCATTTCCGTCGACGAAGGTTTTCACGATGCTGACGGAAAGCCTGGCTTCAATTTCTCCAACCGGGATTGGCCGCACGGCTGGAGGGGAACAGGCGTGCCGCACGGAGTTGTTTTCTCGCGCTGAGCCGTGGCCGATCGCGATTCGTGAATTTCCGATAGTTACGCGGCGACCTCGCCCGCAATCATTTCATCGAGGTAGCACCATATCCATTTTTCCCCGGGCTCGATGGAGCGCATGACGGGATGGTGGATGTGGCGAAAATGTTTGGTGGCGTGTTTGTTCTTGGAAGAATCGCAGCAGCCGACGTTGCCGCAAACCATGCACATGCGGAGGTGAACCCAGGTGTCACCCAGTTTTACGCATTCTTCGCAGACGTGCGTGTTGGTGGTGGTGATTTTAATCTGATCCAGGTGCTTGCATTTTGACATTCTTTCTCTCCCACAGTCTCAGGTTAACTTCTTTCGAGTTCCTTGCGGTCCCAGTGCGCGAGGTTCGCTCCGGCGTCATAGGTGCTCTGCAGAAAACTTAGCAGGGCCTCGCGCGGAGACGCGGACTGACGAACGTCGTCATACATCAGGAGAAACTCGTGTAGTTGTGGATGATAGGAAGCGGCTGGCGGCTTCACCGGTTGCTGGGAAAAACCGGCCGGTTCGGGGGCAGCGTAGGCGTAGAAGGCCGGCCCAGCGATCTCACCGCCGCCGGGCCAGAATCCGGCGCTGATGACTTCATGGGAGTAAGCTTCGCGGGTGACGAAATCGGCATCCGGCCTTGGAGGGGCGCGGCGGCCGGAGAAGCGCGTCACACAAAGATCGAAGCTTCCCCAGAAAAAATGGACTGGGCTATCTTTGCCGATGAAGCCGGCGCGGAACTCCTTGAAGATGGTGTCGCAAAGAATCAGGATCTGCCAGAAGCGGTGGGCGTATTCAGGATCGTAGGAAGCGTGCTGGGTGTCTTTTTCAAACGCTATTGGATTCGGGACTTCGACCGGCATGGTCCAGATTTTCACTTCGATGGCTAAAGATTTCAACGCGGCCATGAATTCGGAGTAGAAGGCGGCGACTGTCTGGGGCTTGAGGGCGATGCTCGTCGAGGAATTCCAACTCGTCTGGATGGTCAGCTTATGATCGAGGAAATCGAACTGGAGTTCGAAGATTGCGTTGCCGTAGGGGATGGCGGAAGTGGTGAGGCCGCGGGCGTTGACATAGAGAGGAACTTCCCACCAGTGATTCACGAGCGGGCTCAGAGCGAGGCGGACTTTGCCGACGATTTGGGTCCACATGTGGAGAGTGGTGTAAGTGTCTTGCCAGGCTGCGAGGGGGAGTGCGGGCCAAGCTTGATTCGCAGTGTGGACGCTGACGGCCATGGGGATCTCGGCGTTGAATCAGGAAATGGTAACACTCTTGCCGGGCAGACAGTCGGCGGCTGGAGCCCCGGTTGCCATTTGTTCGGCTTTGCGTCGCGACTGGGAACGGCTTGGCGAGAAAGTTCGCAAGTGAACGCGACCATAGGGGCTAAAGCCCGCTTGATTGTGCAAACCTCACGCGGCGCTGAAGCGCCGCTCTACCACGGCTCAAAGTAGTGGCATTGCAGCGCTAGTTTTTCTTCGGCGGCAAGTATTTCTTTTCAATCGAGGCGACGATCACGTAGTTGGGATCGACCATTTCGTTCAAGTGAATCTTGGCTACCTTCGAAAGTAGTTCGTAGGCATCGAGTTCGGACAGGCCGTAGTCTTTGTGGATCCAGTGGACGAGCTCGGTGAAGGCGATGCGAAGGGCGTCGTCGAGGGGGCGATAGGCGCCGACGGTCATGATGGCGTCGTCGTTCTCGAATTGCGGCCAGGCGATGGTGCGGCCTTTGATGACGCTGAGTTGCACGCGGGCTTTTAGCGGAACTTCGATGGCGGTGCCGGCGATTTCTCCATCGCCCATGGCGGCGTGTCCGTCGCCGATGTAGAAGAGACCTCCCTTTACGTTTACCGGAAAATAAACGGTGTTGCCGACGCTGGCTTCGGGGGAATCCATGTTGCCGCCGAATTCGGCGGGGACGACGGAGCTGCGGGCTTCGCCTTCGGCGGGCGCAACGCCGATGCAGCCGAAGAAAGGATGGAGGGGGATTTTGACGGAGAAATCGGTGTCGTGCGCCTGGAAGGTGGCGGTGTTGGCGGCGTGGTCGATGTGGTAGTACCAGATGCGCTCGGGCAGCGGCGCGTGCAGCATGGGAGTGTAGTTGGTCTCGTTGAGGGCGCCGAAGCCGGGAGCGAACGCACCCACGCCGGTGTCGCCATCGACATCGAGCGAGAGAATCTTGACGGCGAGGGTGTCGCCGGGCTCCGCGCCTTCAATGAAGAATGGTCCGGTGAGGGGATTGTCGCCTTTGACCATGCTGAGCGTATCGCCAGGCTTGCGGAGGACGTTGCCGAAGCAATCGAGGGTATTGGTGTCGAGAATGTCGCCGGACTTGAGGTGAGCGACGGGCTCGGCCGTGGCGAAGAGATATTTTACGTTGGCGTTGGTAGCAGTGTAATGAACCGTGTTTTGGGCGAGGGCCGTGCCTACCAGCAGCAGCGCGATAAGAAAGCGAGAGATCACAGGAGCCTCCGAGCGAATGTTGCGATTGTACTTCGTGATCGCGAAAAAGTGGCAGTGGAGCTCGCTCAACTCTTTCCCCGGTTCCGTCTTGATTAACTGTAGTTAACTGTGTATGATCAGCCCTAGTTAATCAGATGGCATGCAGAGAGGGCCTCTGAAGCTCCGCCGCGGGTTCGGGGAACCAAGAAAATGAAGTGCAGGACGATGATGCGCCGCTTGCGGCCGATGCTCATTCTGGCGCTTGTCGTGTGGCTCGTTCCGGGTCACGCACATGCACAGGGGGAGACCACCAGTGCTATCGTCGGCGAAGTAAAGGACGCGACCGGGGCGGTACTGGCGGGCGCCTCTGTGACGATCACAAATCACGAGACCGGGTTAAGGCGCAGCGCTCTGACCGATAGCGCCGGGAGGTTCGACTTTCCACAACTTAAGCCGGGGACTTACACGGTGGGCGTGAAGGCGGAAGGGTTCGAACCACAGCGGAACGACAATGTGTCTTCCGGGCTGGGACAGAAGCAGAACGTGGATTTCACACTCAAGGTGGCGCGATCGAATGAAGTTGTCGAGGTGAATAGCGAGGCTCCGCTCATCAACCCGGCGGATGCCAACACATCGACTACGTTGAGCGCACCGGCGCTCGAGGACCTGCCGAATCCGGGCGGCGACCTGACCTATCCGCTGCAGTTTTCGCCGGGAGCGTTGATCAACACGGCGGGCAGCGGTAACGATTTTGTGGGCGGGACGAACGGCTACGGCAACGTGGAGTTCAACGGATTGCCTGCCCTCTCAAACGGGTACATCGTGGACGGACTGGAAACGAACGATCCGCTCACGAATCTCAACAGCGGACTTTCCACCAACCTGGTTCTGGGATTGAATTCAATCTCGGAGGTAACCGTCAACACGCTTTCGTATTCGGTGGATCAAGGACGGTATGGAGCTTCCCAGGTGAATTACGTGACCAAGTCTGGGACGAATCAGTTCCATGGGAATTTGTATGAGCTGTGGAATGGGGCGGTGCTGAATGCGGCGGATTATTTTACGAATGCGACCCCGGGCAATCACAAGCCGGGGGCGACCGTGAATCACTTCGGAGGCAGCCTGGGCGGTCCGATCCTGCACAACAAACTATTTTTCTTCTTCGACAGCGAATGGGTACGGATCGCGCTGCCCATCGTCACGCCGACGATTGTCCCGAGTGCGGCCTTCCAGCAATATGTATTGCAGCAACTTCCGTTGGGACTGAAGGACAGCGCCGGGAATATTGTTTATCCGGCGGAACCGCAGGAGGTGCCGTTCTATCAGCAGATGTTCTCGCTTTACGAGAACACGGGCGGTACACCTACTGCGATCCTCGGTTGCCCGATCGCGGCCGGTTGCGCTAATCGGCAGAGCGTGTCGCATTCGAGCGACGATCACGAGCAGGTGCAGACGGCGCGCATCGATTACAACATCAATGCCAAGGATACGGCATGGTTTCGGTTTCAGGCAGACACGGGGGTGCAAGCTGCCTACACGGATCCGATCAACCCGCTGTTCAACGCGACCTCTCCGCAGCCGCTCTATTCGTTTGCGGCAGGACACACGCATGTGTTTTCACAGAATGTAGTGAACTATTTCAACCCGGCGTTTTCCTGGTATGAGAGCTTGTTTGAGCCAAACAACTTTCAGAAGACGCTGGCGGCGTTTCCGATTGTGTTACAGGGCAGCGGCGTAAATCCCTTTACTCCGGTCGGAGGGTTAGACAACACATGGGTGCAAGGCCGGCGGGCAACGCGGTTTTTCATTAATGACAATCTGGCGTGGAGCCATGGCGCTCATGAGCTGCGGTTTGGAACGAATACGCGAATTTTTCGCTTGAACGATTTTGATTTTGGGGAAGGCACGGTTCCCACGGTGACGTACGCGAACTTGCAGCAATTTATTTACGGAGTGGCGAACACCGCGTCGAAGACGTTTCCTTTAAATGCGAACGAGCCTTTCAACTTTCTCAACCTCGATCTCTACGCGCAAGACACGTGGAAGGTGACGCACAAACTGACGTGGACATTCGGTCTGCGCGATACGTTCAACTCGAATCCGCTGAATCCGCATGATCAGGTTGCGCGTCTGCGCGGGTCATTCAACTCGATCTCGCATGATGGGAATCAGCCGCTGAACGCGGCGATTCAGACTGGTCTGGGCAATCTGTTTTCTTCTACACCAGTGGCGATTCTGCAACCGAGAACGGCGATTGCTTGGCAGTTTGAGCCGAAATCGGTACTGCGCAGCGGTTTCGGAATTTTCAGCGACATTTTGCCGGGGAGCGTGGCGGATCTGATCGGGGTGAATCCGCCCTACGATAAGACGTTTCAGGGAGGGCTGCTGGGAACGGTGGGCGGTACGGCGATCGCGCCCAATGTGGCAAACAGTGCGGTGGGCGCAACTGTTGCAGCGAATCAGATTTTTACTTCGGGATTTCCCCAGGGTCAACTTTCCTGTGCGGCTTTTCAGACAAACTCGACAGCATGTCTTCCACCGGTGGCGATGACAGCGATCCCGGATGAAAAACTCCACGCACCATATTTCATGGAGTGGAGCCTGGGAATGGAACATCAATTCGGAACGACGGGCAGTGTACAAGCGCAATATGTGGGCACGAGGGCGGTGAATCAACCATACTCGAGCCAAGTGAACGGCTACCAAACGGTATGCCAGGGTTGTTTCGCGCCGTTTCCCTATCTGCAGCCGACTGACGCACGATTCGGCGCGGTCACACAGTTTTCCACCGGGGCCAACAGTCACTACAACGGCCTGCAGCTCACCGCAATGAAACGTATGGGACACGGGCTGCAGGGGCAAATTAACTACACATTCAGCCGGTGCATGGACACGGTTTCGAATGGAGGTTTTCTGCAATTCTCGGCGGGAGGGATTCTTTCACCACTGCCGGGAGAGCTGGGGCGCGACTACGGACCTTGCGATTACGACATCCGGCACAATCTCAACGGGCAGTATGTGTATCAACTGCCGGTGAAGGTGCGGAATCATTCTCTGGGCTATGCGCTGAATGGCTGGCAGATTTCTGGAACCTTGTTTTGGCACAGCGGAGTTCCCTTCTCGGTGGTGAGCACGCCGTATTCCGCGGGGGGAAACGGAATTGTGCAAGGCAGCGGGCCGGAGTTCGCCAGCGTGGTTCCGGGCGTTCCACTTTATGGACATCATGCGATTCCGGGCGTGACACAGCCGGGAACACTGCAGTGGCTCAATCCGGATGCCTTTGCGTCGACGGTTGATCCGAGCACGGGAGAGTGCCACGGCGGCGACAGCGCGCAGAACTGCCAGTTCGGCGATCTTGGGCGTAACTCGCTGCGCGGTCCTGATTTCCTGTGGAGCGACTTCTATCTGACGAAATGGTTTCCCTTGACCGAGCGGGTGAAGTTGCGGTTCGAAGGACAGTTTTTCAACGTCTTCAACCATCCGAATTTTGGCTTGCCGAGCGTGGTGCAGGCCGGGATTCCGGGACAGCCTTCCACGCAAACTGGATTCGGAGCGCTTACGTACACGACTTCTCCGCCGACTGGACTGCTGGGCGTCGGGTTAGGCGGGGACAGCACTCCGCGCATGATTGCATTTCAGGCGCGGCTGGAGTTCTGACCACAACCAACGCAGTCGAGCCTATTGGTGTCGAGGGTATGTGGCGAGCCGGGCGTAAAAGTCCCAGCCCGAAGAGTATCTCACTACCGGACCTTCTTTCTGGCATGGAAGGCTTCGTTGATTATTTGTGTTTTGCCAGCGCGGTGCGCCCTTCGCGGGCGCGCACTCTGATTCTTTTCGCCGATGGCAGCGCGCACCATGTAGCCTGAGCGCGTGAGGCCAGCGGCTGCGGCCAAGGCATCGATTTTTGCCAGCTGGCTTTCACGCGCCGTGATATTCACCCGCACGGTTGTATCTGGAGGGTCAATGCTCACCAGGAAGGCAATAGCGCCGCGCTTGGCTGCGTCCGCCGCGATGTCATCGACTTTCGATGGCTCGGGCACCAGGTCTCCATCCTCGATCATGCCCTGGATATGAAGCGCCAGTGCCTCCCCCGCCATCCGTGCGGCTTCATCGAGGGTCCTACCGGCCGTGATGCAACCTGGAAAATCGGGAAAGCTCACGCCGTAATCGGAATTACGGTCCTTATGAAGATAGGCTATATATTCCATGACTTTGCTCCCATGCTGCGCGGGATCCCCGAGTTTGCTCAGTACAACCTGATGCCCGCCTGTTTCTCGATACTCTTCAATGTGCCGATCGGTATATCCCGGTTCGGGTGCGGCACCGTAACCCTTCCCTTTTTTGTGGGGTGTTTGAATTGCTTGTGGCTCCCGGCCTGATTCACCTCGTACCAGCCGTCCTTTTTCAGTTCCTTGATGAGGTCCCGGCTGTGCACGTTTCCTCGCGCCGTCTAGTTTATGATACACACTTTATACACATCGCGCAAGCTGAGGAAAACCTAAGTGGTCTTTTTCTTGGCGTAAAATTTCCGCACTTTGGCGCGATTGCCGCAGCGCTTCATGTCACACCAGCGGCGATGGTGGTTCTTGCTGGTGTCGAGGAAAAACCATTCGCAATCTTTGGCGGAGCAGGCGCGGACAAAAGGGATCTGATCGGAGGCAAGAAGGTCGGCGGCGGCACGGGCGATCTGCCAGAGGAGACTATCGAAGTTGTCCAGGTCGTCGAAGCGCCATTCGAAGCCTCCGTTGATAGGGACGAGACGCAGGTGTTCGGCGGCGATGCGAGCGTCGTCGTTGAGTGTGGCGAGAGCTTCAGCCGGCACGGAGCGATGGTTGATGAGCGCCCAAAAGACATCATGGATGGCTTCACGAAGTTCCCGGGCCCGGCGCAGGGCTTCTTCCGCGCGATCAGGATCTTTAGAGCTGCGGGCAACGAGCTGATCGACGCGGCTGGGAGTGAGCAGGCCGGCATCTTCACCGAAGCGGGCGAGATCGTCGTAGTGCTCGAGTAACTCCTTGGGCTGGATGTGACGATCGTCGAGCGTATTGACGAAATCGAGAGAGACGTTGCCGGCGATCAGATCGAAGCGCGACGGGCGCCGGCGGGAAGCCTTGTGGTTTTCCATGGTTTGCGACTGGGTCAATGTCTTTTGCGTTCCCTCCTTATTTAGATATTAAACGTCTTACGCAATAAATGATATAACCATCACTTTTGTATTGACAGGTTATACGATCTGAGCTAGATTGTGCATAACCTATGTTTACTACTTTGGAGGTTAGATCATGGACCTTAATTCATCCGCACAAATCATGGCTCTGATACGCAGCGGCAAGATGATAAACATAGGAGGCAGACCCGTGATTGTGCCGAATCCACGCAAACGCGAGATGACGCATGAACGAGGGCTCGCCATCAAACTGGCGCTGGCCTTTGTGGCGATCTATGTTATTTGGGGATCAACCTATCTCGCGATTCGTTATGCCGTGGAGACGATTCCGCCGCTGGTGACAGTGGGAGTGCGGCAGGCGGTTGCGGGCGGGATCATGCTGGCGTGGGCGTGGGGGCGCGGGTTTCGGCCGACGCGGCAACAATGGCTGGCGGGCTTCGCGCTGGGAACATTCTTTTTCCTGATTGGCCACGGGTCGCTGTTCTGGGCGGAGCAGTATGTAGGATCGGGATTGGCGGCGCTGCTGATCGCGACCGAACCAATGTTCATCCTTGTATTGGGCTGGATGATGGGACAGCAGAAGATCAGCCGAGTGAGCGCGCTGGGACTAGCGGTGGGAGTCGCCGGTGTGGCGATGCTGATGGGAGCGGAGTTGTCGGTAAAGGGTTCGAGCCTGCCGGGAGTGCTGGCGGTGTTGCTGGGATCATTGGCGTGGTCGGCGGGAGTGGTGATTTCGCCGCGGCTGAAGCTGCCTTCTGACCCGGTGGGCCGAACAGCGCTGCCGACCATTTGCGGCGGGGCCATGTTGCTGATCGCGGCCGGGGTTGCGGGAGAGTTTCAACGGACACACTGGGCGAGCATTTCGTTGAAGTCGATGGTTGGGTTGGGATACCTGATCATCTTCGGGTCGGTGGTGGCGTTCACTTCTTATATATGGCTGCTGCAGCGGGTTCCTCCCGCGTTGGTGGCAACGCATACGTATGCGAATCCAGTAGTAGCGGTTTTGCTGGGATGGTTGCTGGCGCATGAGGCGCTGTCGATGCGAGTGGTGCTGGCGTCGGTGGCGATTCTAGGAGCGATCGTGCTGATCCGGCGGGGAGAGCGGGCGGTGAAGGTACCGAGTGCGACGGCGCCAGCAGTGACTGGCGAGAATAGCGTTGCGGTTCTGAAGAGCGCGTCGTGAGAGGCTGTCTTCGAATCCTGTGGAGGGCTGCAAGGGTCAACTAAACATGCTACCGAGGGGAATCGGATCAGGCATAATTGCAGCCCACGGAATGATTCCGTCGAGGAGTGCTGATCTTGCGCGCATGGTTTTGCTTCGTCCTGGTCCTGATGTGTTCGTTGACGGCCGCGACACAGAGTGCCCCTGCAGCTTCGGGGTCTGATCCTGCGACCACGTTTAAGGTGGACGTAAAGCTTGTGCCGGTGCATGTGGTGGTACGAGATGCGCACGGGCAAGCGGTGGGGAACCTTGGCAAGGATGATTTCCAAGTTTTCGACCAAGGCAAGGCGCAAGTCATAACGCAGTTTTCGGTAGAGGCGGCGGCCGCGGGAACGGCGCGGGGGCCGGCGCAACCCGGAGAAATGCATGGCGCAGCCGCTGCGCAGGCGCGCTTTACTGCGTTTCTTTTTGATGACCTTCACCTGGAGCGCAATGACCTGGTGCAAGTGCGCGAGTCGGCAGACCGCGAGCTGGCGTCACTCTCACCTCGAACCGAACGCGCGGCCATCTTCACCACGTCGGGGAGGAAGGGCGTTGACTTCACGGCGGATCGGGCAAAGTTGCATGACATCCTGGCGAACCTCGAGCCGCAGGGAAAGACGATAGCGTCGGATTGTCCGACGATGAGCTACTACATGGCGGACCTGATCGCGAATAAGGAAGACGCCGACGCGCTGCAGGTTGCGACGAATGACGCGTTGGCGTGCGGGTTCGACGGGAATAAAAAGTTCAAAAAGGCGGCGCTGCAGATGGCGAGTTCGGCCGCCCGGGAAAAAATTGACACGGGCCGGGTGGAGACGCTGGCCTCGCTTCGCATCTTGAAGGCGCTGCTGCAAGGCATGTCGAAGGCGCCGGGACAGAGGATCATCGTGGTCGTGTCGCCAGGATTCTTCATTCCAGAGGATTTGGAGCAGGTCGAGATCATGGACTTGGCGGTGCGTTCCGACGTGACCATCAGCGCTCTGGATCCCCGGGGCCTTATCCCGCCGTTTGACATTAGAACCGGAAAGCTGGATCCGCAGAAGATGTCGTACAAGACCCTCAGCGATAATGCGGAATCGGCGGTGTTGGACGAACTGACCGATGCAACTGGGGGAGTGTTCTTCCGCAACAACAATGACGTTGACGAGGGATTCAGGCGCGTCGGCGCGAGGCCGGAATATTCGTATGTTCTGGCCTTTTCGCCGCAAGATATGAAGTACGATGGACGCTTCCACAAACTGAAGGTCACGGTAAACGGTGGTTCAAAATTGACCGTGCAGGCCCGCAAAGGATACTACGCGCCCAAGAAGAAACCTTAGAGCACGAGTGCTGCGCGGGCTTGCGGAAGCCAAGCTTTTCTCTAGCCTCTACAGCGGCGGCCAATTCTATTTGACGGCACGCAGGAACTTACCTGAGGTAGCGTCGACCAGGCCGATGCCTTTGGAATCGCTGTGGGAAGTTCCGTACATGATGGACCACACCAATTGCCTGTTCTTGGAATCCCAATCGAGGGCATAGAGGATCGGCTGCTGGGGATTCTTCTTCAAAATACCTTCCCCGCCGTTCTCCTGGGCGGTAGCAAAAGCCTTGTCAGAATCGACGATCAAGAGAAGCGACTCAAACATGGAGCGGGCCATTTCTGGTGAGGAAGCGCTCTCGACGGTGTCAGTGACGCCCATGGCCGGCTGGTCATTGAGGCGACTGCCGGAGCAAGTGAAAGATCGCCAGCTACTACGACTGGGAGAGGCGAACATGGCGTGCCAGATGGTGGATTTCCCGTCCAGGCCAGTACTCTCTGCATTGAGGCCGGACTCCAAGTGAACGGGCATCGCGTCCGGTGACCAGCGCGCGGCCACGCTGGCCATCTGCGAGAAGCAACTCTTGCCGGTGTAGAGCACGGGCTGTTTTTTCTCAGGCGGGGCGGGGGCGGGGTTGGACGAAGTGGGGGTGGAACTGCACGCGACAAAAATCAGGCACATCAGAAAAACGACGGGGGCTCCGACAGCGGTAGCTCTCATGAACATTCCTCCGCTTCGAGCAACTTGGCTCTATGCGGACCTAATTCTAGTCCTCCAAGCAAGGGCTAACTGTGATCTGCGTCACTACTGGTCGGTGGGGTTTCGCTCCCCGGCCGAATGTGAATTTTTCTGAACTTTGCCAGGAATAAAATTCGCCGTCCTGAGTTATAGCGTGCGAGCACCGCAAACCTCAGGAGGATATATGAACCAGGAGCAAGACGATTCGAAGTCGGCAGATACGCACGAGGACGGGGTTGACCGTCGCGGCTTTCTCAAGTGCATGGCGTGGGCGGGCACGGGACTGGTGTGGACCATGAGTGGAGGGGTTCCGGTTTCTCAGGCGTTTGCCAAGAGTGTGGGAAAGCATGGCAAGCCGAGCGATCTCACGTTCGTTCAGATCAGCGACAGCCATATGGGGTTCAATAAACCCGCGAATACGGATGTGACCGGCACGCTGAAAACCGCGATCGACCGGATCAATCATCTGGCTACACAACCGGAGTTCCTGCTGCACACCGGCGACATCAGCCACCTTTCCAAACCGGAGGAGTTCGACAACGTTGAGCAGATCCTGAAGAGCGCCAATGCCAAGGAAGTTTTTTATGTGCCGGGCGAACACGACCTGCTCGACGACGGCAACGGAAAAGCCTATCTCGAACGGTATGGGAAGAACGCGAAGGGCGCGGGTTGGTACAGCTTCGACAAAAAAGGCGTGCACTTTATTGGGCTGGTCAACGTGGTGAATTTGAAGGCGGGAGGTCTGGGCTCGCTGGGGCAGGAACAACTGGAGTGGATGGAAGACGACGTTCAACATCTTAAGCACAGCACGCCGATTGTGGTGTTCGCGCATATTCCACTCTGGTCGGTGTATCCGGAGTGGGGTTGGGGGACGGAGGATAGCGCGCAGGCGTTGAGCTACCTGAAGAAATTTGGCTCGGTGACGGTGCTGAACGGACATATTCACCAGATCATGCAGAAGGTGGAAGGCAACGTCACGTTTCATACCGCCAGGTCCACTGCATTTCCGCAGCCGGAGCCGGGAAAGGCGCCTTCACCGGGACCGATGAAGGTTCCCGCCGATCAATTGAAAAGCGTTTTGGGAATCACTGACGTGAACTTCGTCGAGAGGAAACATTTTCTGGCGGTGGTCGATTCGACTTTGGCTTGAGCCGCAATCCAATCAAGAAATTTTAGAAGGAGATTGAAGATGAGGAAACGTGTGCGAGTTATAGCTTTCGGAGGATTGGTTGGGATTGCGGTGGTTCTGCTGGGAGGGTTGGGGCGGAGCGTCGACGCGCAGCAGGCGGCAATACCGGAGGTAAAGATCGACAACTTCAGCTTCGGGCCGGCGAGCATCACGGTGGCCGCTGGAACGACGGTGACTTGGGTGAACCGGGATGACATTCCGCATACGGTGGTGAGCTCCGATCTGGTGTTCAAATCGAAAGCTCTCGACACGGACGAGAAGTTTTCTTACACGTTTTCCAAGGCGGGGACGTATTCCTACTTTTGTTCGCTGCATCCGAAAATGACGGGGCAAATTGTGGTGCGGTGACGCCGCTGATTCGGGGTCGTCGTTCGGTTTGACAAGGACGGCTGTGCAGGCATGGGAGATCCCTCGTCCCGCTGGTGAAAACGCGGGACCTCGGGATGACGCCGGGGGTCAATCGTTAAGGCTTTTCGGATTGAGACATCTGATTCCGGGGAAGCGATGCATCCATTTGACCCGAGAACTGCTCTGCTGGCCAAGCACGCACAGCACGTTGTGCTGGTCCACTTTCCGATCGCTCTGTTTGTGAGCGGAGTGGGTTTCGATTTGTGTGGGCAATGGCTGAAGCGCGCCGGCTTGGCGGATGCGGCTTACTTCAACTTTCTGATAGCGGCATTCGCAACCTTGCCGGTCGTGGCTTCGGGGCTGCTGGCCTGGCAGTGGCAACTCGAGGGGCAACGGCTGAAGGGGATTCTGCTGATGCATCTGGTATTTGCCTGCTTGTCGAGCGTGATGATCTGGGTGGTTTGGTGGATTCACTATCGCGGGCGGCGCGGCGGAGGCGAGCGGCCACGGTATCGAATTCCGCTGGAACTGCTGGGGGTTGTTTTGGTTGCATTGACGGGACATCTGGGCGGGTTTCTGAGCGGAGTGAATGGGATGCTGGTGTAGTTGGACTCACAGGGGTGTGCCTGCTGAGATCCCTCGTCCCGCTGGTGAAAACGCGGGACTTCGGGATGACGCCAGATCGATTCGATTTTTGAGTTTTTCAACTTTCGCGAAGCACAGCCTCCGCTCAGGATGACAATACTGAGGAGGCCGCCATGGTCAGGCTATAATGGCCCGCACACATGGCACTTACTTCTGGCACGAAGCTTGGACCTTACGACATTCGATCGGCGCTGGGGGCGGGCGGGATGGGCGAGGTGTATGTCGCGCACGACGCGCGGCTGAATCGCGAGGTTGCGATCAAGATTCTTCCCGCATCGTTCTCGAGCGACCCGGACCGGCTGCAGCGGTTCGCGCAGGAATGCCGCGCGGCGGCGGCGCTGAACCATCCCAACATTCTTTCGATTTTTGATATTGGCGAGGATCACGGCGCGCCTTACGTTGTCTCCGAATTGCTGGAGGGCGAGACGCTGCGCGACCGGCTGCGCGGCAGGGCGCTCGCTTCGCGGAAGGCGATCGACTATGCGCGGCAGGTGGCCAGCGGGCTGGCGGCGGCGCATGAGAAAGGGATTGTCCATCGCGACCTGAAGCCGGAAAACATTTTCATCACTCAGGACGGGCGGGCCAAGATTCTTGATTTTGGGTTGGCGAAGTTCACGCGGCCGGAGATGGACAACTCCGGCGATGCGCCGACGCAGCAGATTGCTACGGACGCGGGAACGGTGATGGGAACGGTCGGGTACATGGCTCCGGAGCAGGTGCGCGGGAAGGCGGCCGACGCGCGTGCCGACATTTTTGCCTTTGGAGCAATTCTTTACGAGATGCTTTCGGGCAAGCGTGCGTTTCACGGCGACTCGCCGGTGGATACGATGAGCGCCATCCTCAAAGAGGATCCGCCGGAGTTGTCGGAGACGAATCGCAATGTATCGCCGGCGCTCGAACGGATTGTGCGGCATTGTTTGGAGAAAAATCCCGCAGAGCGTTTTCAATCGGCGCGCGATGTGGCGTTCAATCTGGAGGCGCTCACCGACATTTCCACTTCCAGCCGAAGCGGGGCGCAGGCGGTGCGGCTGGAGGAAGAGTCGGCGAAGGCGCGGCGCTGGCTGCTGCCGGTGCTGGGCGGGTTGCTATTGCTGGCATCGTGGGCGGGGATTTATCGGTTGGCGCGGCGCGGGGTGGCGGCGAATCCCACTTTTCACGAAGTGACTTTCCGCAATGGGACCATCTGGGACGCGCGCTTTGCTCCGGATGGGCAGACGATTATTTACGGCGCGGCGTGGGACGGATTGCCGCAGGAAATTTTCTCTACACGTTTTGACAGCACCGACTCGCGGAGTGTGGGGTTGCCGGCGGCGCAGATTCTTTCCATCTCTTCGAAGGGGGAGATGGCGATCTGCCTGCATCCCGAGTCGTATGCGCACTTCGCTCAGACGGGAACTTTGGCGCGGGTAGCGCTGGCGGGGGGAGCTCCGCGGGAGGTGGTCGATAATGTGATGTGGGCGGACTGGACGCCCGACGGGCAATCTCTGGCGATCATTCGGCCTGCTCCCGGCGTGCTCTCTCATCTGGAATATCCCATCGACAAGGTGATCTATGAGCCGAAGGGATGGGTGAGCCACGTGCGATTCTCGCCTGACGGCGGCTCGATCGCCATCGCCGATCATGTCCCAGGCGGCGACGATGGGCGCGTTGTAGTTCTCGATGCGCAGGGAAACCGGAAAGTCAGTTCTTCGTTTTATTCCAGCGTGGAAGGGCTGGCGTGGAGTCCGAATGGCAAGGAAGTATGGTTTTCGGCGGTGCCCGCGGGATCGGCGCGATCAATTTATGGAATGGATTTTTCCGGCAAAGAGAGGCTGATTTATCGTGCGCCGGGTGGGCTCACCATGCACGACGTCAGCCGCGCGGGGCTGGTTCTGCTCACAGCCGATAAAACCCGGCTGGGGATGTTCGCGCTGGCGCCGGGCGAGACGCATGAACGCAGTCTGTCGTGGTTTGACTGGTCTTTGCTGCAGGACATGTCAGCCGACGGGAAGACCATCGTTTTCTCGGAGACGGGCGAAGCCGTAGGCACGAATTACAGCATTTTTCTCCGCAAGACGGATGGGTCGCCGGCCATTCGCCTAGGGGAGGGCGGGTTTGGCGCGCTTTCTCCGGATGGGAAGTGGGTGGTGGCCGAATCTGGCAATCCCAGCAAGCTGACGCTTCTACCAACGGGAGTGGGAGAACCGCGTCAGCTCACCGATGACAAAACCGATCATTTCAATGTTGGCTGGCTGCCGGATGGAAAGTCGATCGTCTATACCAGCACCGAGCCTGGGCACGGACGTCGGGCTTATGTACAGAGTATTGAAGCGGGGGGCACGCCGCGCGCAGTGACTCCCGAGGGAACGTCGGGTTCACTGGTCACGCCGGATGGCCAATACGTTCTTGCCGCCAACAGCAAACGCGAGTACGCGCTCTACCCGATTGCCGGCGGGGATGCACGAAAGATGAATTTCGAGTTGGCGCCTGACGAATTTGTCCTGCGATTTTTCGACGACGGGAAAAGCGTGCTGGTGCGCACTCGGTCGGTGCCTGCGAAGATTACCCGCGTGGATCTGGCAACTGGGCGGCGAGAGCCCTTCAAGGAGATCGTGCCCGCGGATCCGGCGGGAGCGCAAAGCATACCGAGCTTGCGGTTCAGCGCGGACGGGAAATCGTATGCTTACTCGCTGGGCCGGTTCTTGTCTGACCTTTACGTGGTGGATGGGTTGAAATAGGCGCGCAGACCACGGGAGTGCCCCGGACCGCGTGAACCATCTTTGGTCCTGCTCTTAACTTGTAACATCCCTGTCCCATCGAAGGCATTCTTCAAAGTTCCGCGATCCGCGTAGACTGAGTTGGGATTGAAGCGAGCTTTGGATCTCAATAGAGCTTCCTGCACTCCCTCGAGGAACGAACCGAATGACGCCGCTGCACGAAGAACTTCTGCACGAGTTTCAGGACTTTGCTCGAACCGCTCCCACGGACAAGGCTGTGATGGAGCGAATCTCCGAGCGTTTGCATGAAAAGATGGCGCGGTACAACTGGGTGGGATTTTATTTGATCGATCCGGCGGACCCGGGCGCGCTGATTGTTGGACCATTTGCCGGGAGCTTCACTCCGAACGCTCGCATTCCGCTCAGTGCTGGACTCTGCGGGGCGGCGGCCACGAGTGGGAAGACGGTGGTGGTGCACGACGTGTCTAAGGACTCCCGTTATCTGGCGGGATCGCCGCTGGTGAAGGGAGAAATCGTTGTCCCCATCATGGTGACGAATAAGCTGGCGGCTGAGCTCGATATTGAGAGTTATTTTACGAACACGTTCACGGAAGCGGAGAAGGATTTTGTCGAGGCCTGCGCTGCGGTGCTGGGAAAGTATTTGAGCAAGGGCTAGCGGTCCGATTGCTGGGTTGAGGGTATCAGGGCTTGAAGAGATTGATCCTGGATAGAGGCGGACAGGAGTATCCGCCCCACACGGGCATTGCTAGGTTTTCGGTATCGCGGATGCCGCGCGACGCGGCAGATCAGGAGCCTTCAGGCGCTTGCAGAGCTCTTCGAAGTTGGGGCGCGGCCCATGCCAGCGAAGGTCCGCGAGCGTTTCAAAGACGGGGACATCCAGGCGCAGAGTGGCGAGGGTGCGAAACAACAGGGCATCGTTCCACGCGCTGAACAGCGATTCTGAGAGCACGCGCGCCTTGCGGATGGAGGGATGCCAGTCCCGCCAATCCTTGGGAATGTCTTCGAGATGCGGGTATTGCGATAAGGCTGCGGCTGCAGCTTTCGCGCCCCAGCCGTGCACGCCCGGAAAGCCATCTGCACTGTCGCCGACCACGGCGAGGTAGTCGGGAATCGATTGCGGCTTCACGCCGAACTTGGCGACGACACCGGCCTCGTCGCGAACGAGGTTGCGGCGGCGATCGAGTTGCACGACTCGAGTGCCCACGACGCATTGGCTGAGGTCTTTGTCGGGCGTGCAGATGAAAACCTGGTTCACGCTCTCGTCTTTGGCGGCCTGGCTGGCGGCGGAGGCGAGAGCGTCATCGGCCTCGAAGTGGACCATGGGCCAGACGAGTACTCCCATCGCTGTGAGAGCCTCTTCGAGAATGGGGAACTGGGAGAGCAACTCCGGAGGAACGCCTTCGCTGGTCTTGTATCCGGGGTAGAGGTCGTTGCGAAACGACTCGACCACGTGATCGGTGGCGACTCCGAGATGGGTGGCGCCGTGCTCGATCATGGACAGAACTGACGTTACAACACCGCGGACAGCGGCGATTTCCTGACCGTTGGTATCTGACGCGGAGGGCAGGGCGTAGAAGTGGCGGAAGAGTTCGTAGGTTCCGTCGATTAGGTAGATATCCATGCGGGTTTGATTGGATTCTTAGGATGGTAAACGATCTGGAAGATTTGAGAGCAGGGGAAAGAAGTGTTGGTCCCGCACGTATGGGGTGGCGGAAGGAAAAAGCAGGTTCCTCGCTTCGCTCGGAATGACAAGTTTTTCTGAGAGTCAGGATTGTCTGAGAGTCAGGATTTCCGGAAGACGGGCTTTCTGACAGCTTTTCGACAGTCGTGTTTTTTCGACGGCAGTTAGGGCTGTTCGCGGCGGCGGAGGTAGTCGATGAACATTTGTTCGACGGGCTTGTCGTAGGTTTTGAGGACGTGGCGGACGGTGTGGCCGCTGACGAAGTGGCAGACTTCTTCGGCGAGATTCTTGGCGTGATCGCCGGCGCGTTCGAGAGACTGGGTCATGAAGATGATCTGCAGGCTGGCCTGGCGGGCGATGTTTTCGGGATTCTCGATGTGGCGGAGGAAGATGAGGTTGCGGAGGCGATCAATTTCGGAATCGGCCCGGAGTACGTCGACGGCTTTGCCGACGTCGCGGGCAGAGAAGGCGTCACCCACGTCGGTGAGCATCTTTTCGAGGATGGTGGCCATGTGGGTGAGGTCGCGGGTGTCATCGGAATCGATGCGGCCGGAGGCGGCTTGGGCGCTGTTGGCGAAGCTGAGCAAGAGGTCGCCGATGCGTTCAAGGCTGATCATGAACTTCATGCAGGCAAGAAGCTCGCGGGCCTGGGTGGGCTCGACGTCGGTAATGATGGAGGTGACGGCGCTGTCGATTTCCATATCGAGAGTATCGAGCTCGCGCTCGCGCTGGCGTAGAGAATTGAGCAATGGGCTGGAGCCGGTGGCGATGCCTTCGGCCGCAGCGCCGGCGGCTTCCTTGGCGAGACGACAGGCTTCGATGGTGCGGCGCACGATGTGATGATGGGCCGGTTCGGGGGGCAGGCTTTCGACGCGAGCGGTACTCATGAGGATATCCCTAGCGCGCTGGCTGGAACGGGTTGCGCTGATTAGGTCTGATTTTGCCGTACCCATAAAGAGAAGGTCAACGGCCAAGCATAGGATTTATTCAGGGAGGATGGGTTACGAGGCTGTGAATTTTTCGTGATTTTTCGTCAGACGGAGTCTCGGGTTCACTGGCCGGTCGCGGAGCCTACCGGGTCCGATAGCGCGTGTTTTTGGCGGCTTTGCGCTGCGCTTTCTGAGCTTTCTTCATGGCTTTCCGCTGTTTCTTGGCATTCTTCTTCACCAGTTTCTGCTGATGCTTGGCGGCCTTTCGGGCCTCGATGCCGTTTTCTCCGATACTCCGGTTTTCTCGCTCGGCGGAAGCCGGTATGGACCACGCAAGACTTAGGGCGCAGGCGATTAGAAGGATGAAGGTCGAAACGCGTCTCATGATGTCTCCGAAAGGGGAGGAGGCTGAAGCGATCTTACACCGAAGGAGTGCCGTGGCGGAAAGCCAGTTTTTTTGGCGAGAGGTGCAGGGTTGACCCAAGCGGCCGCCTACTTAGGGAGATCCACCGCCCCACCGGTGAAAACGCGGGACTTCGGGATGACGCCGCCCAGATAAGATTACTAAGTTTCAAGCTGCACCACTACTTTAGTTCGGCTGGTTCCGGCCGTAACTTCTATGCGGTGGGGAGGGTAAAGAGGAAAGTGGAACCGTGGGCGAGTTCGCTTTCGGCGCGGATGGAGCCGCCGTGGGCAATCATGATGTGTTTGGCGATAGCCAGCCCAAGGCCGGTGCCTCCGGACTCGCGGGAGCGGGCTTTATCGACACGATAGAAACGTTCGAAGAGGCGCGGCAGGTGTTCGGAAGCGATGCCGGCGCCGAAATCCTGGACATAGAATTCGACGGCGTGGAAAACGGGGCGCGCGCCGAGCACGATTCGTCCGCCGGAAGCGCCGTACTTCAGGGCATTGTCGATGAGATTGGAAAAAACCTGATGGATGGCTTCGCGGTCGGCGAGAACGGGCGGAAGAGCGTCCACGTTGGGCGATTCCTTGAGATCAAAGTCGTGGATCTTCAGGTCGATTCCGTGGGTAGGCGCAATCTCGCGAAAACTCTCTTCAGCGTCGTGGAGGAGTTCGGCGGGAGGAACGGGTTCGACTTCGAAACGAGTTTCGCCGGATTCGACGCGGGCGAGAGTAAGGAGATCTTCGGTAAGGCGGGACATGCGGCCGGAATTCTTGCGAATGATTTCCAGGAACTCGCGTGTAGGCGCGCCATTTTCGGGAGTAGAGTCGAGCAGAGTTTCCGCGTAACCCTGAATGGAAGTGAGGGGCGTGCGCAGTTCGTGGGAGACGTTGGCGATGAAGTCGCGGCGAGTTTTTTCCACGCGTTCGGTTTCGGTTAAATCGCGGAGCACGGCGACTGCGCCTCCGCCAGGCAGAGGAGCGGCGGTCACGTCGAAGGTACGGCCGGGGACGATGGAGGTGGCACGAGCAGTTTTGACTTCGTGCGCGCTGGTGGCTTCTCGAACGGTGGCGAGAAAATCAGGATCGCGAATGGTCTCGACGACCGGCTGCTGCAGGCGCGTGCCCTGGGGAACGAGGCGGTTCATGGGACGGTTGGCCCATTGGACGAGGCCATCGTCACTGACGGCAATCACGGCATCCTGCATGCTGTTGAGCAGAGTTTCGAGCTGGCGCTGGCTGGAGACGACGGCGGCAAAACTCTGTTCGACGCGGCGGGCAGTTTTGTCGATGGCGCTGGCGACGCGTCCGATTTCGTCTTGAGAAGCTTCGTGGATGCGCGCCTGGAGCTCACCATCGGCGATGCGAGCGGCTACGTCAACGATGCGCTCCAGACGGCGTGCGGTCCAATTGGAAGCGATGGCGGCGACGAACAGCGCGAAGAGGAAAGCCAGGCTGGAGGCGACTTCGAGGCGACGGCGAACCTGTGCGGAGACGCCTTCGACGTCGGAAAGTGGATAGGCCAGGCGGACGGCCCCGCCAGAGATGGGCACGGCGATGTAGAGAAATGGAATGCCGATGGTGGAACTGCGGCGCTGGTCGGTGCCGATGCGACCGGCGAGAGCGGCGGCGAATTCGGGACGGGTGGCTTGCGGCTCCATGGAGACGGGACTCGATTCGGAATCGGCAAGAACATTTCCTGCGACATCGACGATGGTGACGCGGGCGCCGGCGGCTTGGCCTTCCTGAGCGGCGATGTCGGACAGGGAGTGGCCACTGCGATCGGTTTCCACGCCGTGAGCAATGAGTTGAGTTTTTTGAATGAGGTTGCGCTGGATTTCTGAGCGCAGGGAAGCCTCCCAGGCGCCGCCGAGCATGAGGTCAAACAATACGGCAGCGGCCAGAATGACGACCACGAAGGCCGCCATCAGCTTCAGGAAAATCCCGTTTCTCACTTCTTGTCTCTCACTTTGGGCTTCTCACTTTGGGGTCTCGAAGCGGTAACCCGCGCCACGCACGGTCTTAAGATAGCGGGGATTTTCCGGGTCGGGCTCAATTTTTTCCCGGATGCGGCGGACGTAAACGTCGACCGAGCGCGGAGTAACGTAAGAGGTATCGCGCCAAACGGAATCGAGGAGATGATCGCGGGAAAAGACGCGGCCGAGATGGCGAGCGAAGTAATCGAGCAGGCGGAACTCGGTGGCGGTGGTGGGGACGGTTTGTCCGCGAACGGTGAGAACCATGGCGGAAGGATCGATTTCGATGTCGCCGACCTTGAGCGGGCTGGGCGGAAGAGGGCGCTCGAAACGGCGGAGCACGGCCTTCACGCGGGCGACGAGTTCCCGGGGGCTGAAAGGTTTGGCGATGTAGTCGTCGGCTCCGATCTCGAGACCGAGCACGCGATCGGCTTCGCTGCTTTTGGCGGTCAGAAAAATGACAGGTACGGCGGCCAGTCCCTGGGTTTGGCGGACGGTGCGGCAAAGTTCGAGACCGTCTTTGCCGGGGACCATGATATCGAGCACGAAGAGCGCCGGCCGCTGGCGCTCGGCGTCAACGATGACAGTGGAGCCATTGGGATAGACACGGACGGAAAAACCTTCGTTCTCCAAATGATGGCGAACGAGGCGAGAGATATCAGGATCGTCTTCGACGACGAAGATGCTTGGTTTCACGGCTTTATTGTAACGAAGGGAGTTGCGAGTACCTAGTGCCGAGTACCGAGTTGGTGGGCGTGAGTGCGGCTTTTCATCGGATTGTAACAATTGGCGGGGGGACGGAGCTTCGCTCGGGTGGACAGCCGAGGCGGCTGTCACTACATGAGTTGTGATGGTGGCGGCAGACAGCAGGTTCCTCACCGCTGCGCGGTTCGGAATGACAAGGAGCTGAGATGCTTCCAGCCTTATTTAACCCTTCGTATTTAACCTTCCCGTTTATCCCTTCGTATTTATCCCTTTTATCCCTTCGTGGTGAAGGCCAGCGTCAGCAGCGTTTTCTGTTCCACTTCATGAGCTTTGGCGCTGCCGGTGGCGGGGCTGGCGCTGGAACTGCGTTTTACTGAGAGCACGTGGCGATTGCCGGCGATGCGCTGCAAGCGCGGAAGCATGTTGAAAAGCGCGCCCATGTTGGCGGGCTCTTCTTGTACCCAGACGATGTCGCCGGATTCGCCATGGCGGGCGAATTCGGCGATGAGTTCTTTTTCCGGGAAAGGATAGAGCTGTTCGAGGAAAACGATGGCGGTGTTCGTGTCTTTTCTCTTCTTGCGCTCGGCCTGAAGTTCGTGGCCGATCTTGCCGGTGCAGACGAGGATGCGGTCGGCTTCGCCGATTTCCGTGTCGGGGAGCACGTTCTGGAAATTTTTGCGGGTGAAATCTGCGATGGGCGAAGAAGCGTCGGGATGACGCAGCATGCTCTTAGGGGTGAAGACGATCAGCGGCTTGCGCCAATGGCGCAGGGCCTGGCGGCGGAGCAGATGAAAATACTGCGCGGCGTTCGAAGGCTGAGTGATCTGGATATTGTGTTTGGCGGCGAGCTGGATGAAGCGCTCGATGCGGGCGCTGGAGTGTTCCGGTCCCTGGCCTTCGTAGCCGTGGGGGAGAAGCAGGACGAGGCCGGAGAGCAGGCTCCACTTGGCTTCTCCGGCGGAGATGAATTGATCGATGATGGCTTGCGCGACATTTACGAAATCACCGAACTGGGCTTCCCAGAGGACGAGGGCTTCGGGATAGTCGCGGCTGTAGCCGTATTCGAAGCCAAGCACGCCGGGCTCGGAGAGAGTTGAGTTGTGGATTCCGCAGCGGGCCTGATCGGGCGTGATGTTTTCCAGTGGGACGTATTCGTTCTCATTTTCGATGTCGATGAGCACGGAGTGGCGCTGGTTGAAGGTGCCGCGGCGGGAGTCCTGACCGGAGAGGCGAACCGGAACACCGGCTTTTACCAGACTGGCAAAGGCGAGAGCTTCGGCCATGCCGTACTCGACGGGCCGCTTCCCCGCTCCCATTTCGGCGCGCTGTTCCAGGAGCTTCTTTACCTTGGGATGAATGTGGAAGCCCTCGGGATAAGTGGTGAGGTGAGCGCTGAGATCCGCCAGCTCTTCTTGAGCGAGACCGGTTTCTACTTCGTACGCAGGCTGGTAAAGGCCGCCATAGTATTTATCCCAATAACTCGGCAAGTCGCGCAACGTGGGCTTCTTGGTGAGTTTGCCGGCGGCCTTTTGTGCGGTTTCAAACTCAGCTTTGATGGCGGCGGCTTGTGCGGGGGCGTCAGTCGCGCCGATATCGTCGGCGTAAATTTCCCACAGTGGAGGATGCTCTTTGATTTTCTTGTAGAGCAGTGGCTGGGTGACGGTGGGATCGTCGACTTCGCTGTGGCCGTGGCGACGATAACCGATGAGATCGATGACTACGTCCGTGCCGAAGCGATAGCGGTATTCGGTGGCGAGGCGGGCTACGCGGACGACGGCGTCGACGTCTTCGCCGTTGACGTGGAAGATGGGAATCGATTGGCGGCGCGCAATGCAGGCGGCGAAGCGCGTGGAGTGTTCTTCGAGGTAACTGGTGGTGAAGCCGAGAAGATTGTTGACGACGACATGAATGGTGCCACCAACGCTGTAGCTGGGCAGGTCAGCGTAATTCATGGTTTCGGCGAGGATGCCTTGTCCGGCAAAGGCCGCGTCGCCGTGAACTAAGAGCGGAAGATATTTTTCGCGTCCGCCTTCGCCAGTGCGATCTTGCTTGGCGCGAGTGCGGCCGACGGTGACGGGATCGACGGCTTCGAGATGGCTGGGATTCGAAACCAGATGGATGTGAACTTTGCCGCCGCCGCGAGTGATGTATTGACCGGTCGCGCCCATGTGATATTTCACGTCGCCAGAGCCGAGAACGCTGCGAGGGTCGACGTCTTCGAAGCCGGCGAAGATTTCTGCAGGATCGCGCCTGGCAACGTGGGCAATTACGTTGAGGCGGCCACGGTGGCTCATGCCCATGACAAGCTCGATGGCGCCGAGGCGGGAGCCGGTATCGAGAATTTCATCGACCAGCGGGATGAGCGCGGTTACGCCTTCAAGCGAGAAACGCTTACTGCCTAGATAGCGCTGCTGCATGACTTGCTCGAAGACATCCGCGCGGATGAGCAGATCGAGAATGCGCTGCTGGTCTTTCTCCGTGACCTCGAAACCCTGGGAGGGCGATTCCATCTGCTCGTAGATCCAGCGGCGGCGCTCGGGAGAGTAGATGTGGTTGATTTCAACGCCGATGGTGGAGGAATAGATGGCGCGAGCTTCGGCGGTATAAGGACTGTCGATCTGAAGTTCGACGGTGGGACGCGGGCGGAGAAAACCGAGGGGATCGAGATCGCCTTCGAGGTATCCCCATTGGCGAAAGGCGCTGAAGACGCGTTCGCGTTCGGGGTTAGTGGACGGTTCAATGACGGCGGCTCCCGCGCCGCCATTGGAAGACTTGGATTTCTGGGTAGGCATATTAGCTCATCAATAGGATAACGGATGCGGGGTGGGATACGGGAGATTCGAGAGCGTGAACCGCGAGCCAGGGGCTAAAGCCCAAACTCGTCGAATGAGACTTACGCGGACGCTGAAGCGCCGCCCTTCCACGGTAGTGTCGGCGTTTGTGGGAGGTGCGGCGTTCGTTGGAGGTGCGGCGTTTGTGGTGCTGACGGGCATGGGTGGGTGCTAACGGCGTTCGTGGTGCTGACGTTCGTCGGTACTGCGGCATTCGTGGACGAATAGGGATCCTTCGACTTCGCTGAGGATGACAGCACACCTTGACGACAATATGTCTTCAGGCTACGACTTTGTAGGGGCGCATCATTTCGTTGTCTTCGTGCTCGAGGACGTGGCAATGCTGGACGTAGCGGAATTCATCTCCCGGGCAGCAGACCACCATCGGTGCCGATTTGACGGAAAGGTGGAGCGTCGGCAGGCCCGCCGTTGGGCTTGCCGGTGGCATCGGCGGGAAGCAAGGTCAGATGATAGAAGCGGGAGTTCGAGCCGTTCACCAGCGAGCGATGTAGACTATGGCCCTTACTGTCGTATACAAGGACGCATGCCGACTCTTCTGGGGATACCGCTGGATGTGAACTCGTCGTACCTGCGCGGAGCTGCGGGAGGGCCGGTGAAGATTCGCGAGGCTTGGGGCTGCGATGCTTCGAACAAGTGGTCGGAATTGAGCGTGGACGTGGGAGCAGCGGGCAGCTATGCGGACGCGGGAGACCTGCAGTTGAGCGATTCGCGGGATAAAGTCGCCGACGACTTTGCAGAAATTGAGCGTGCGATTTTGGATCTGGTGGAAAAAGGTGAGCGGCCGGTATCGCTGGGGGGCGACCATTCGGTTACTTATCCCATCCTGAAGGCATTTGCGCGACAATATCGTGAACTAACGATTGTCCACTTTGATGCGCATCCGGATTTGTACGACGAATTCGACGGCAGCCGGATGTCCCATGCTTGTCCTTTCGCACGCATTATGGAGGAACGATTGGCGAAACGGCTGGTGCAGGTGGGGATTCGAACCATGGTGGGGCATCAGCGGGAGCAGGCGAAGAGATTCGGGGTCGACGTGGTGGAGATGGCGGCGCTGCCCGCGCATGAACGGCTCAAGTTTCGCGGACCGGTTTACATTTCGTTCGACATGGATGTGCTGGATCCGGCATTTGCGCCAGGAGTTTCACATCGTGAACCAGGCGGAATGACGGTGCGGGAGGCAATTGCGCATTTGCACGCGATTGAGGGAACGGTGGTTGGAGCTGATCTGGTTGAATTCAACCCCGTGCAGGATGTGTCGGGCCTGACGGCGACAGTGGCAGCGAAGATGCTGAAGGAAATTCTGGGCAAGATGATGGCGAATCACAAAGAGGTTTGAAGGCAAAATAAGGCTTGGGGAAGATGTCCGTCTTTGTGAAGGAGTGAGGTATGGAAGGAAATGGTTTGATGCAGGTTGCGAGCAAGCGTACCGTGGACGAAACTGTCGACCGGCTTGAATCGATTCTGGCGGAACGTGGGTTGCAGTTGTTCGCGCTAGTAGATCACTGTGGCGAGGCGGCGAAGGTTGGAATGAAGATGCGTCCGACCAAGCTGCTGATTTTTGGCAGTCCGAAGGGCGGAACGCCGGTGATGGTGGCCGCGCCTACGATTGCCATTGATCTGCCGCTGAAAGTATTGGTTTCAGAGGACGAAAACGGCAAGGTATGGATTTCATATAACACTCCTGAGTACTTGCAACAAAGGCACGCGGTGCCGCAGGAGTTGGTCAAGAATATTGCGGGGGTGGGGGCACTGGTGGCGAAGGCTGCGGAGTGATGCCGGAGAGATGGAAAATTCCAATCGAGCCCGAGATCATTTAGCCAACGAACGCACGTTTTTGGCCTGGGTTCGGACCAGCGTCGCGATTGTGGTGTTTGGATTCGCGATTGGACGGTTCGCCATTGCCCTACGGCAGCTGGCTAAGTTTCAGGGGCAAGTCGCGAAGACGACCGGGCTTTCAGTTTGGATGGGAATGATCTCGATTATGGCGGGCGTGGCGATGGTGGTGGCAGGGTTGATGCGCTACCGAAAAACTCGGTCGCAACTGGACGAGGGGAAGTTTGAGCCGGCGGGATTCATTGTGGATCTGGTTACGGTTCTGACCGTGCTGTTCGGGCTGGCGCTGGCGGGTTATTTGATTTATGTGGAGAAAAGTTTGGGGTGACAGAACGTTGGTTCCCCGCGGGATCCGCCGGTTACGTCGGCGCTTCGAGACTTTATCGCTGGCTAATCAGTTCAACGTCTTCGAACGCAGAGAGCTCCGAGCCGAGCCGCGGAGGGCAGAGAGAGAGAGAGAGAGAGAGAGAGAAAAAAAAAAAGAGAGAGAGAGAGAGAGAGAGAGAGAGAGAGAGAGAGAGAGAGAGAGAGAGAGAGACGGGAATCTAAACTTAGCTTGCTGCCATCGAGGCAACTATGGCCAATGATTTGGAAAAAGAAGCGGCGGCGCGAGCCAGCTTGCGATTTGTGAAAGACGGTTATGTAGTCGGGCTGGGCTCGGGATCAACGGCTGCCCATTTCATTCAACTGCTGGGCGAGCAGGTGAAGAATGGACTGAGGATACGGGGGATTCCGAGTTCGGTGCGGTCGGGGGAACAGGCGGCGAGCCTGGGGATTCCGCTCACCACGCTGGACGAATGTCAGCAGATCGATGTGACGGTGGACGGGGCGGACGAAGTGGATCCGCAATTGCGCCTGATTAAAGGTGGGGGCGGAGCGCTGCTGCGGGAAAAGATTGTGGCTTCGGCTACGCGGCAGATGGTGATTGTGGTTGATGCAACGAAGAGAGTTCCGGTGCTGGGAAAGTTTCCGCTGCCAGTGGAAGTGATCAAGTTTGCTCAGGCGCTTATAAAGAAGAAGATTGAGGCGCTGGGCGCGGCCGTGCAGCTGCGACTGGGCCAGGACGGAAAGCCATATCTTACCGATGAGAACAATCACATCCTGGATTGCCGCTTCGGACAAATTGCAGATGCTGACAGGCTGGCGCGAACGCTTAGCGACATGCCGGGAGTGGTGGAGCATGGGCTCTTCATTGGCATGGCCAGCCTGGTGCTCGTGGCTGACGGAGGCGAGATTGTAGAGCTACGGGCTGGCAGCAAATAAGGCACAGTTTTGCTCGAATTCTATTCTTGAGATGGCAGCAGGCGCAAAGACAAAAGGGCCGGATAAACCGGTGCGGCGAAGGCGCGGCTTGCGATATCGAGTGCAGGCGCCGCTGGATGTGACCGTGCTGCGGTCTGGAATTCCAGACACGGTTCCAGGGCGGTCGGAGAACCTGGGTTTGTTTGGAATTGGAGCGGTGATGGCGGGGGAATTGTTGCCGGGGGAGGCGGTGGGAGTGGAAATTCAGCTGCCTTCAGCCGCGGCTTCGCTGCGCATCCGGGCGCTGGTAAGACATCACGACAAGCTGCGCTGCGGCATGGAGTTTGTTGGGCTGACGGCGGAGCAGCAGGCGTCGATAAGGAGCTGGGCGGAAGGGACCAAGGCAGAGCCGGCGGCGGGTGAGAGGGAGAGTCCGAAGGCTCCGATTGAGGCCGATAAAAGTTTGGAGGCTGGAAGGTCAGAGGCGGCGCGGCACGTACCCAAGGCGCGCGGACGGACGTGGATGGTCTTTCTGCTGTCGGCCGCAGTTTTGCTGGCCGGGCTTTGGTGGTGGCGCTGGAATCGCGGTTGGGAGAATTTGGAGTCCGGACTGAAAAACCCGTCCACAACCCGCCCTCAGGCTCAAGTACCCGCCGACGTGATGCAGAAGCTGGTGAAGCACCGTGTGGATCCGGATTATCCGGCAGCGGCGCGGCCAAAGAATCTGCGCGGAGTGATTGTGCTGGATGTGGTCGTCGGACGCGACGGCTCAGTGGTGAACGTGCGAGCCCTGAACGGTCCCGAGATCCTGGCACAGGCGGCGACGGATGCGCTGCGATGGTGGCGATTCGAACCTTACCGGGTGGACGGGCGACCGGTGGTAGCGGAGACGACGGTTGCGGTGGAGTTTAAACCGTAGTGGCGGGTTCCGGCATCGGCTTTCGACTTCCAGCTTGCGGGTTCCGGTAGTTCGGATTTTCTTTCGGCACTCTCGGCAAACCCTCGTTTTCGAAAACCGGCCCCATCAGTACCGGTTCGAGACAGTTACGAAACTCCTTGATGGAATCGTGTTCGTTATCAGCGCAGCTAGCGAGTCGACGAGAACCGGGAATCAATTGACGACATGCCCGTTCCCGGGGACCTATTTTCGCCCTCTCAGTGCGAGCCGCTCGTAATCAGTCAGTAAGGAAAGCTGGGGCGAAGGCTCATGAGGCTGACCATGGATGATCAAAGCTGCGCAGAAGAAAATCACGAGCGCTCGCAAGCACTCGAGCTCGCGCCTGAGCAGGAAGGATGCGGCTGAGGGCCGTTGCTCCGATCATGGTTGAAAAGATAGCAAAGAAGGCCCGCTCTTTGTCCGCAGCGCGCCGGCCAGGCATAAACGGCAGCATGCGGTCCCTGTACTTCACAAGCTCCCCGACAATCTGAGCCTTCATCGCCGGATCTGACCGCGCTAATTCGGGCGCGAGGGCCGGCAGCGGACAGCCGCGTTCGGGATAGTCGCACATTTCCGGGCGCAAATAGGTTTTCACAATGGCTTTCCACTCCTGGCCTGGCCGCGCCTGTTCGGCCGCGCGAACGAGGATACGGGCGATCTCCGCGAAGCCATCGCGCAACGACTCTACCAGTAGATCGTCCTTGCTCCTGAAATGCTTGTAAAAGCCGCCGTGGGTCAGACCAGAGTCCCGCATCACGGTTGAAACGGCCGCACCATGCAATCCTTCGGCGCGAACGCGCCGGGAGGCCTCTTTCACAATCTGCCGATGGATTTCCGCTTTATGTTCAGACCGGTAACGCATGACTGATTATAGGATGCCGGTGGTCATCCCACGGCTCAATCCACTTTTTCCAGAGGGGCCGTAAAAATCCGAATCCATAGGATGACGCATATCATCCTATGACCTGAGAGGAGAACTTCGATGTCTCATTCAATGATTCCGCTAGATTTCGCCGGCTCGATCGTCACAATGGCTGTCATCGCGGTTGATCTGGTTGCGGTGACGCAGGCGCTTTCGGGCTCGTTCGCCAGCCGCCTCGTGATTGCGGCCGTTGGCGGGGGATGGGTAGGCCTGGCGGTGTACCTCGGCGCATCCGGCCAGCTGGCGTTCTCACCAAACCTTCCCGCGCCGCTGATCGGCGTTCTGTTCGCCGTGCCGCTGCTGACGGCGGGCGTGCTGGCGTTGACCAGCGAAAAGGTACGCGCCACCCTCCTCGGAATTCCGCCGCAACTGCTCGTCGGCTTGAATGCGATGCGCATCCTCGGTGTCCTCTTTCTGCTGGACTTTATCGCCGGAAGCCTGAGTGGACCATTCCCATTCTTTGCAGGTTTGGGCGACATGATCACTGGCGCGCTGGCCATTCCGCTTGCGCTAAGCATTGCCCGTTCCAAAGAGCTCTCGGTGCGCACGATTGCGGGATGGAACGCCTTTGGAACGCTTGACCTCGTTGTGGCCGTTGGGCTGGGCATTACTTCGGCGGCGGGCAGCCCGCTGCAACTGATCCACGCCGGTGTGGGGTCGCAGGCGATGCAGTACCTGCCGCTGTCGCTGGTGCCCACGGTACTTGTGCCCTTCTACTTGCTAACACACGCGATCGTCGCCGCGCAGCTGCGAGTGCGTTCCAGAGCTGTTCACACGACGCTCACTGTGAGTTCAGCGCAGTAGGTAGCCCAGTCTAACCTCTCCCGCTCCTGAGGCGGCCGCCACACCTCCGAACGAACCAAGTCAATAGGCCAGAGAAAGAAGGTCTCGTGGCGGGAGATCAGTTGCTGCCAAATCGCAATTTCACTCAGCCGAAGAGTCGGGGTGGCATCATCCTTCCGGCCGCACAGAGTACACTCGGATTGGAGTTCCCGTGCGCGTTTGTCGTTACCGACGCAGCTCGTTAGAGGCGACTTCTCCAATTCGGTGTGGCTGAGACACAGCCCAAAACTCCAGGTGGCAACTGCAGATCAGCCTGACGGATTTCGTTCTTCCAAACCATGACGAGACAATTTGTAATGAGGAGTCGGCATAGCGACTGGAATCCGCAAGATCTTGACCTCATTGAGGATCGGCGTCGCCTACGCGTTTCCCAGTGCCGATCTTGTGAACCCTCCCACAAGCCGACTTCGGGACAGCGCCGTTGAAAGTTTGTTCCGTAGCATAACTTCCGACTGCCGTTATCCGACCGAAGGACTGCATCGCCAGCGGTTCGTTGTTGCGCGGACGTTTGCATTCAGTCAGTATCGCTGCACCGAAAGTTTGTGATGGGGAGGAATCAAAGCCTCACTAGTACGACCCCGAAATGCCGCCCTTCGATCACATCTCTTAACGCGCCAGGCGCAGCTTCCAGGCCGTCAGTCGTCACATGCGGGAAGCAAATCTCACCAGATCGGAGCCAATCGCCAAAGCGGTGCGTCCATTCACTGCGAACCTCCGGATCGTCATCTGCGCTATAACCACGAATCGTGATCTTCTTCAGGAGAATGTCGAACGAATCAAGCTGTACTGGCGCGGTCCTGCCTGTACCTTGAGCGGCGAGTTGTCCCGACAACGCGCCGACCACGACGAAGCGAGCCCCGGTTCGAGCAACCTTGACGGCTGCCTGCAATTGCGGGCCGCCCACTGTATCGAGGCAAACATCCACTCCATCGGGGGCAACCTGGGCAAGTTGAGCCGCCAATGGCTTTTCGTCACGGACTATCGCGCTGTCATATCCCAACTCTGAAACCAATCGTCTCGCCTTTTCCTGCGAACCCGTGCTGCCGATCACCCGGCCCGCTCCCAACAGTCGCGCAATCTGTCCCGCCATCGATCCGATCGCCCCAGCCGCACTGGTTACGAACACGGTATCGCCCGGTAGAATCTGTACGCTGCGAGTCAGGGCTGCGTAGGCCGTCCACCCGTGTCCCAGATGCGCCGCCACATCCGGGAGCGCGTCATCGAGTAAGGTGCAATCGCAAACCGGGACCGCCGCGAACTCACGCCATCCCAGATTGTGCAGGACCTTATCGCCGGGGGACAACCCGCAACCAGTTGGAGCCGACAGAACCTCGCCAACCGTCTCCTCGAACAGCGTGTCCCCGGGACGCAGAGCTGGAAATGGTACGCCCTCTACGCGTTCGGCCCCTTCGCTGATCATCATGCGGAGTGAGGCGGAGATCCGGAAATATCGATTCCGAATGAGTGCTTCCCCAACCCGTGGTATGGGCATCGGGGCCTCAACGACATCAAAGTGCTCTGGCCCGGGCAGACCAGTGGGCTGGACAGCCAATCTCACTTCTCGACTGGTTCTTGGCAGAGTGGTCATGGATACTCCTGTACGGGAGATTTCGTTTGCCGCGGGCTCTTGACAAGAACCTGAGCAAATGCGAGCATCATGCTCATATTCCCATGGAGATGCATTCTTGACTACTCGCATTTTGGAGCAGGGAAGAATGAGAAAAGAACCGCGACAGGAGCGCGCTCGCGCAACGGTGGAGGCGATTCTGGAGGCCGCGGCTCGCATTCTTGGCCGTCAAGGCTGGGGGCGATTCACCACCAATGCGGTGGCCGAAGCAGCGGGTGTGAGCATCGGGTCGCTGTACCAGTACTTTCCAAACAAGCTGGCACTAGTAGAGGCAATCCTGCGGCGTCATTTGGACGATGTGCTCTCGGCGCTGCGATTTGCAGACGAACATACATCCCGCATTGAACGCATCGAAGGTCTGGTGTCGGGGATGATCGCAGCACATTCCATTCATCCCTCGCTTCATCGCGTGCTGCTGGAAGATGTTCCGCGCGGGAAGATCTCAAAATCCGTACACCAGCAGTTTGAGAATGAATACTCGAACCTCTACACGAAGCTGATCGCGGCAAGCGAACGATCCTGCGCGAATCCACGCAGCGAGGTCCGAGCGCATGTGCTCTCCTCTGCGATCGAGGGAGTGGTTCACGATGCCGCCCGCAGAGGAACCCTGAGATCTCCTGCTCTGAAGCAAGAACTCGTTCATCTGGTCGACTCATATCTGACCGCTCTGGAAAGCGACCAGAACGCACTCGCAATCGGGAAGGCCAGCGCGCACACCCTTTTAGGCTAGAGGAGGACCTTTCTCGGCTGGTTCTACAATCGACGCGCATCACCCGCCGGCTCGTCGGCTACACGGAAGTTAGCCATAAACGGGCTTGTGGGAGATTACTCCCCGCAAGTCCTAGGGCTGTATCTGAAGCGCCCCCCGAGCGAAGAGTTGGGATGCGAGACGCTGTGCAAGGGCGCTTCGGATACAGCGACTTGAAGGAAGCCGCCCCGCGGGACTATGGGATTTGTATCAGGATGAGCCGGTCTTGATCGTTTGCGAGTTTGTCGTTGCGGTCAGAGTGCTTGGGTTTCGGTAGCCGGCGGCAGAGAGAATTCGTGTGGGGCGGCGCATCGGAGAGTCTGGGTCGCAGCACCATACTGCATTCTGACAAGTGCGAGACAGAGAACCAGTGTGCGTGCCGATGCACGAGCGAGATTCGACGTTGGAGTTGTGGATTCATGCGGCGCACGGGCTGAGATGAGGCGGGGATCGGAGGAGCAGTTGCGCGGCGGAGAGGCGTTCGACCACTCGCATGATTCCGCCGCAAAGCGGACATTGCCACAGCGAACCAATGGGAAACGCGGATGATGTGGCGTCTGCTGCTGGCCGATCGGATGACTGGAGCAATCGGGAACAGAGTGGAAGGAGTTCTGCTCGCTGTCGGTTGGCGAGGAAGCCGAAGTTGCGGATCCGCATAAAGCCACGCGGCAACGAGTGAAGTAGGAAGCGGCGCAAGAACTCATCGACGGGCAGAGTCATGAGCCGCTTCTTGTTGCCGTGAGCGGAGTCGCGCCAGCGAAAGGTTACGTTGCCCTCGGAGAGAGCCACCAACCTGTTGTTCGAGATGGCGACCCGATGGGTGTATGCGCCGAGATAGCGCAGCACATGTTCTGGCCCGCCGAAAGGCCGTTTGGAGTAGACGACCCAGTCGTGACGAAACAGTGGCCGCAACCAGGAGGCGAAGGCTCGCGGTTCCGTGAGCGGTAAGAGGTGTCCGTGGAACTGGAGTGCGCCGGACTGAAAGGCGTTCTTGAGCCCGGCGACAAACTTGCCGCGGAAGATTCGGCCGAGCACTTTGACGGGAAGAAAAAAAGATCGGCGCGAGGAGATCCAGCGGGAGTGGTCCGGAGCGAGACCGCCGGCAGCCAGCACGCAATGGACATGAGGATGATGTTGCAACCGCTGGTTCCAGGTATGGAGCACGCTGAAGAAGCCGATCTCGGCTCCCAGGTGGCGTGGGTCGCGGGCGATCTCCAGCAGAGTTGCAGCACTGGCGCGAAAGAGTAGGTTGTAGATCAGCCGTTTGTTCTGCAGCGCGAGCGGAGCCAGTTCCCGCGGCAGCGTGAAGACGACGTGCACGTAGCTGACGGGCAGCAACTCCCGTTCCCGCGCTTGGAGCCAGTGCAGGCGTGCATTGCCCTGACACTTGGGACAGTGCCGATTGCGACACGAGTTGTAAGAGATGGCGGAATATCCGCAGTCCGAGCAGTGATCGCGATGCCCGCCTAGCGCGGCGGTGCGGCAACGAGCAAGGGCCAGCAAAATCTTCTGATGCTGCCAGGTGATCCAGCGGCGACTGCGTTCAACAAACAACGGCCCCGCACAACGAACGATGTCGGCCACCTCCAGAGGAGGCCGGTTCATGCGCTCGGCGTCGGCTCTCCTTGTTCTCGAATCGTAAGTGCATCCAGCGGACTACCAGTGGCGCTGAGATGTCGCCGGGAGAGATGCAGATAAATCGTCGTCTCCTCAAGGTCGCGATGCCCGAGCAGCATCTGAATGGTGCGCAGGTCGGCACCGGCTTCGAGCAGATGCGTGGCAAAGCAGTGGCGCAGGGTGTGGGGATGAATGTGCTTGTGTTCAAGCCCAGCGCGTTGGGCGGCGTTCTGACAGGCAGTCCACAGGACCTTGGTGGTGACCGGATAACTTGCGGTATGCCATCGGTTGCCGGGAAACAGCCAGTTCGTTGGCTTGTGCCTGAGCCCGCGCCAATAGACGCGCAAATGCATCGAGCAGTTTCGGGCTGAGCATGACATCGCGGTCCTTGCGACCTTTGCCGCCCCGGATATGGATGATCATCCGCTGGCTGTCGATATCGCTGATCTTCAGGTGTGCCACTTCTGCGCGACGTGCGCCCGTGGCATACAGCGTCATCAACAGGATGCGATGAAAGGGAAACTCGGCCGCGTCAATCAGACGCGCAACTTCGTCCTGGCTGAGTATCTCGGGCAGGTGCAGAACCTTCTTCGGATACGGCGTCTCGGCAATGCTCCAGCCTCTCTTCAGAACCTGAATATGGAAGAAGCGTAAAGCAGCTAGCCGCAGGGTCACAGTGTTCGGGCTGAACTTCAACTTAGTGAAGAGCGCTGCCTGATACTCGCGAATGTGTTCGGGCCCAAGCTGATCGGGTCGGCGGTGGAAGTAGCGACTGAAGTGCTCAACCCCGTGAAGGTACGAGCGGATGGTTGAATCGGCGAAGTTGCGGCGTCTTAGTTCTTCCAGCATGAGCTGACGTAGATGGGTCACAGAGAGTTCCTCCTCTGCGACACAAACTAGCTCAGATCAACTCCACCGTCGGCTCAGCAAACACGCGAATGCGTCCCCCGCAACGCGGCTTCGTTCAAGTCGGCTT
>CAVZZB010000007.1:0-473123 GCA_963779525.1 uncultured Acidobacteriaceae bacterium | reverse complement strand
CGGCCCCTTGAATCATCTATAATCGCTTCAAGGTATTCCCCAAACCAAGATGCAACTGCTTCCATACTCTGCCTTTTTCGTCGGCGGCGAAATCCTTGATCTCGTTTCCAGCACGGGTCCGGTCGCCAAATTTGTCCTTCTTACGCTGTTGGCTTTCAGCTTGATCTCCTGGGCCATCATCTTGACCAAGTGGAGTTTGCTCCGCCGCGCCCGCGTGCAAAGCGGACGCTTCCTGCGTGCTTTCCGCAAGGCTCAGCGCATGCAGGACCTCGCCACGGTTGCCGATCAGTTCCGCCCCAGCCCATTGGTCGGAGTTTTCGAGGGCGGCTACCAGGAATACAAGCGCCAACTTTCCAATCCTGGCGCCACGCTTCGCAGCCTTACCGCGGTACAGCGCGGAATGCAAATCGGCGCCTCGGAAGAAATCACGCGCCTGGAACGCAACGTTCCATGGCTCGCGATCACTGCCGCTGTTACTCCATTCATCGGTCTTTTTGGCACGGTCTGGGGCATCATCGACGCTTTTCACGGCCTCGGCACGGCGGGAGGGGCAACTCTTCGCGCTGTCGCTCCCGGCATCTCCGAGGCTCTCATCACTACCGCGGCTGGCCTCGCCGCCGCCATTCCCGCCGTTATCGCCTACAACCTAATCGGCAATTCCATTCGCGTTTTCGCCGCCCGCGGCGATGATTTCTCCCTTGAAGTGCTGAATGCCATCGAGAGCATTCAGCCGCAAGCTGCCGAAGTGAGGCGTTAATGGCTTTTACTTCGTCCAATGGCCGCACCCAGTCCGCTCTCGCCGATATCAACATCACTCCCCTGGTTGACGTTGTCCTGGTGCTGCTCATCATCTTTATGGTGACTGCTCCCATTCTGCAGTCTGGCATCGAAGTGACTGTTCCCAAAACCCGCACCGTCAAAGAGATCACGGAAGAACGGACCGTCATCACTATTAATAAGGATCAGCGCGTGTTCCTCGGCAATGATGCCATCAACATCAACCAGATCGCCGCCAGGCTGCGCCAGAAGATTCGAGATCCTCACAACCAGTTTATTTTTATCCGTGCCGATGAGAACGTTCCTTTCGGCGCCTTCGCTACTGTCATGGACGCGGTCAAGCAGTCGGGCATCACCAACGTGAGTATCGTCACTCAGCCTTTAGAAGAACATGGCGCAAAACGCTGAGATTTTTTTCGAACACGATAGTTGGGGACGTGCCTTAGCTTGGTCCGCTGGGTTCCATCTAGGGGTCACCGCTCTCATCGTGGTTTACGCCGTCTTTTTCGCCGGACCCAGCGGCCAAGGTTGGGGCGGTGGTGGTGGTGGCGAAGCCATGGGAGTGACTCTCGTCAGTTCAGTGCCTTTGCCCGCCGCTCCCGCCCAAACCCAAAATGTTCTCGCCAACGAATCCAAGGGCGTCACTAAGTCCCAGCCGAAGGTGGAAGAGAAAGAACCCGACGCCATCGAGATTCAGGGCAAGAATGCGAAGGTCAAGCCCAAGAAGCCCCCCACCCCGACCAAAGCGAAGCCTCAGCCCGAGCCCGAGGAAGAAACCAACCAGGTCGCCTTCGGAGAAGGCGGCCCAGTCAGCGGGCCCTATGGCAGTTTCGCCGCTGGAGACGCCAAGGGCGGTTTCGGCGTCACTGGCGGCGGTGGCGATTTCGGCACTCTCTATGCCTACTATGTCCACATCATCCAGCAGAAGGTTTCCGAAAATTGGTTGAAGTATGAGGTAGACCCTGCCATTACGTCGGCGAATCGTGTCTACATCTCGTTTGATATCGCTCGGGACGGGCATCCCTCCAACGTGCAGGTGGAGCAATCCAGCGGAGTTCCGTCGCTCGATCAGTCCGCAAGGTACGCAGTTCAGCGGATCGACACTTTCGGACCGTTACCCCAGGATTATTCCGGTAGTAAGGTCTCGGTGGAGTTTTGGTTCGATTACAAGCGGTAAATTGTTTTGTTGCTTGATTATTCTTGAGGTTCCACATTCATGAGTATGGTCGACAGTAACTTGCCATTAATAACATATCGGAGTACGATATTCTCATTTGAAGTATCCTTTTGCCCGGGTTCGCGTAACGGCTCCAAACGGATGGACGATAGCCATAGACAAAGCTCGCTCGCTATTCGCGCCAGGGGTTTTGGGCTGAGCTCCTTGCTTGTGCTCGTTCTGCTCCTCGCTTCCACTTCTTCCTTTGCTCAAGATTGGGTTCGCACCGGCACCGGCGTAGGCGTTGAAAAGGTTCGTCTCGCTGTCCCCGATTTCAAGCCTTCCAGCAGCGACCCGCAGAATACGGCTCTGCTTAAGACTTTCAACGATACGTTCTGGAACGACCTCGACAATTCCGGAGTCGTCGAACTCATCTCCAAGAGCTTTTATCCTTTGCAGGTGCCCGGACTACCCGCCGAGGTAACCTTCGGAGTCTGGAATTCTCCACCTCCCAGCGCCGCTATGCTGGCCTTTGGCAATCTTGGAGTTGCCGGAGGCAAGCTTACCGTCCAGGGCTGGCTTTATGACGTAAAGAACACGGCATCGCCGCTGGTGATCGGCAAGCAATACACCGACGTCCCCACCGACGACGCGGCTCGCATCATCGCCCATCGCTTCGCGGACGAGATCATCTTCCGTCTGGGCGGAGGTATCGCCGGCATCGCAGAAAGCAAAATTTATTTCGTAAGCGACCGCTCGGGCCACAAAGAAATCTGGGTAATGGATTACGACGGCTCCAACCAGCACCAGGTAACTCACCAAGGCTCGATTTCGCTTTCGCCCCGCGTCTCGCCAGACGGTTCCCGCCTCGCCTTCAGTTCTTTAACCAAGTCGGGATGGGAGATCCTGATGTTCTCTACCGATCTCAACCGCTTGGTCAGCTTTCCGCATTTTGGCGGTGCTAACCTCTCGCCCTCATGGTCTCCCGATGGCGCTCGTCTGGCGTTTTCCTCCTCGCGCAACGGTCATTCAGAAATTTATGTGTGCGATGCTTCCGGCGCGAATCTCCATCCTATGACCACCGGCAGAGGGCCGGACGTTTCGCCGACCTGGAATCGCAAGACGGGTGCTCAAATCGCCTTCGTCGGCGGCAGCACTGGATTGCCCCAGGTCTACACCATGGAGGCTGATGGCGCCAACCAGCAGCGCATGACCGACCAAGGCTATGCCGTTTCACCGAACTGGTCCCCGAACGGCCAATTTCTCACCCTCGCCTGGATCCGTAAATATGGTCCCGGCGAACCCGGCTCTTCGGACATCTATCTGATGGATATCGCCAGCAAGCAGTGGGTGCAGCTCACCCACGATGGCGGCCGTAACGATTTTCCCTGGTGGGCCCCGGACGGCCGCCACATCGTTTTTCAATCAAGCCGCTCCGGCAAGGAAGAAATCTGGGAAATGCTGGCCGATGGCACCAAGCTCCATCAACTCACTTTTACAGGACGTAATTCGCAACCGAACTGGAGTTGGAAGTAAACACTTCGTCTGAACTCGAGACCGATTTCGAGCTCGCAGGAGGATTTAACGTGAAGGGGATTAACATGAAACGTCAACTTTTCAAATCTGTCGCCACCGTCATCGCACTGAGCGCAATACTCATGCTCGGGGCCTGTAAGAAGAAAGCAGCTCCGCCACCACCACCGCCTCCACCACCACCGCCTTCACCTACGGCCTCCATTTCTGTCAGTCCCGACACGATCCAGAGCGGACAATCCGCAACTTTGACCTGGCAGACCTCCAACGCCACCGATGTTTCCATCGGCGGCATCGGCGCTGTTCAAGCCAACGGATCGCAGCAGGTCAGCCCGACGGCTTCCACGACTTACCACCTGACGGCTAAAGGGGCCGGCGGGACGCAGGATGCCACCACGCGTCTCACCGTCACTCTGGCGCCGGCACCTGTGGCGGCCACTCCGTCACCGACGGACGAGGATCTTTTCGGCCAGAACGTGAAGGACATCTATTTCGACTACGACAAGTCTGATATTCGCTCGGATCAACAGGCGGATATCCAGGCGGATGCTCAATTCCTCGGCCAGCATCCCAACATCAACTTCACGATCGAGGGACATTGCGATTCCCGCGGCTCAACCGAATACAATCTGGCCCTGGGCGATCAGCGTGCGTCCTCTGTAAAGAATGCTCTGGTGGCTGCCGGTGTCAGCGCCAGCCGCGTTAAAACCATCAGCTACGGGAAGGAAAAGCCGTTCTGCATGGAAGAAAACGAAGCCTGCTGGCAGCAGAATCGCCGCGGCCACTTCGTCTATCAGAAGTAGTTGGTCATTTCTGGCCAGGGGGCGGAGAAATCTCCGCCCCTGACTTTCCATGTTCCGGGCAACACTTCACAACCCACACCACCCTCAATCCATCTAAAATGGTTCCAGGAAGCTTTTGCCTATGAAACTACGACGCGGCTGTACTCTGTTAGCCCTTCTCGCCACGCTTTGCCTCGCCACCATGCCCGCATGGGGCGTTAGCAAAGAAATGGTTCAACTGCAAACCCAAGTTCAGCAACTCCAGGAGCAGATGACCGCCATGCAGCGCAGCTTCGACGAGCGCATGGGCGTCATGAATAATCTGGTCCAGCAGGATACCGACGCCGTCAGCAAAGTCGCCGCCGCCATCAGCACCCTGCAATCGACGTTGCAAAAACAGCAGGGCGATTCGGCCTCGCACGTCGACCAGCTCTCCGGCCAGATCCAGGCGCTCAACGACAGTCTCGACGAGCTCAAGGCCCGGCTCGCCAAAGTCAGCAAACAGCTCGAAGATATGCAATCGCAGCAGCAGACAGCTGCAGCCACCGCGGCTCAACAACAAGCCCAGCAGCAGGCCCTTGCTCAGGCCCCTCCGCCCGATGTTCTCTACAACAACGCCCTGCGCGATTACAACGGCGCCAAGAACGACCTTGCCATCCAGGAGTTTTCCGATTACGTCAAGTTTTATCCCAACACCGATCTCGCCGGAAATTGCTATTTTTATCTGGGCGAAATTCAATTCCGTCAGGGAAACTATCAGCAGGCCGCGCAGAACTATGATCAGGTTTTGCAGAATTTTCCTACCGGAAGCAAGAGCGCTTCCGCTCAGTTGAAAAAGGGGTTCTCGCTGATCGAACTCGGGAAGCAGGATGACGGAGTGGCGGAACTCCGCCACGTGATCCAGCGCTATCCGCGTTCCCCGGAAGCGCTGCAGGCCCGCGAGCGCCTACGCAAACTCGGAGTCTCTCCCGCCGGCCATTCCGGCGAATAACTCAGCCGTCTCCCCGAGACGGTACTTCTCGAAGCAGGAGCCATGACCAAAATTTCTAATAACGATCCCGACCGCGCCAAAGGCGCCACGGATGACGAACAGCATCAACACGACGGAAATATTGGACTCGCCAGCCAACTCGGGCACCGCGATCAAGACCCGATCCTGAAAGACGCCGACTCCGATTTTCCCGAGCCTGGCGGCAATCCCGAGCACTCCGCCGGCCGTCCGCGATCGAGGTCAAAGAAGCGTAACCCTAAAGTCGCTTGATCCCCGAAAGCACTGAAAGCTCACCCGTGCTCCAGGTGCCGCTCTGCCTAAGCGCTTCCCGTGCCACCGACCACAACCTTCTCCACGTCCACCCAGGCCCCCGATCGTGGATCTACCAACTCAAAATGTCCGGCCCCGGCAATCGCCACCAACCGCGCATCTTCGTTGCTCTTCCCTTTCGCACTCACATAATCTTTGCTGATTTCCGGCGGCACAATTTCATCCTCTGTACCGTGGACCAACACCTGCCGAGTACGAATCGATAGTTTCATCGGATCCGCTTCACGAAAATGCTCCGGCACATCTGCTGGCATCCCGCCCAGAAACTCCACTACGGCGTCGTTACTCAAATGCAGCTCGTATGCCCGATGCAAATCGACAACTCCAGCCAAGGAAATCGCTGCCTTTATTCCCGGCTCATGCGCTGCCAGACAAAGCGCAAGTTGACCTCCGGCCGAGTGTCCGAGCACGACCACCTGCCTGGCATCGAACCGGTACCGCCGTGCATTCTGCAGCAAGAATTGATACACCGTCCGAATATCCTCAAATGTTCCCGGCCATCCTCCGCCCGCATTTCCCACGCGCCGGTATTCTAAGTTAGCGGTCGCGATGCCCTTTGCCGTCAACGCGGCGCACAGATGTCCCAAATATCCCAGATCATATTTTGCCCGCCAAAACCCGCCATGAATGCAAATGGCGAGAGGATGCATCCCGCCCGCCTTGGGCATTCGGAGATCTACAAACTGGTTTGCATCGCTCCCGTATGACACCCGCCTGTCAGGCTTCGGTGTCGCCAGAGTCAGGATGTCGTCGGATGCGGTCATTGCCCGGTTGCTCATTACCGCTACTCGTAACGTAACGCCTCAATGGGATCAAGCTGCGCCGCACGCATTGCTGGCACCATTCCGCTTACTACGCCCACTACCGCTAGTATTCCGACTGCCACCAACAGAATCATCGGCGATACAATCAACCGGATGTCTCCTGCCTCCGCATGCTGCGCCATCGCGCTATAGAACGTCAAGCGGCCCACCGACATGGACACAACATACGACAGCCCGATTCCCAGCACCCCGCCCACTGTAGTAATGGCCATGGCTTCGGCCAGGAACTGAAATAAGATGTCTCGCCGTCTCGCCCCCAGTGCCTTCTCCACTCCAATTTCTCGTGTCCGCTGTGTCACCGACACCAGCATCATGTTCATCAGGCCCACCCCGCCAATCCCGAGCGTCAGAGTTCCGATAAATCCCAGCAGAACCTTCAGCGCTAAGGAAATGATGCCAAACTGTGAGAGCTGCTTCTGCGCGTCAAATACAAAAACTGCGCGCTTATCATCCGCCTTGAAGTTGTGCGCCGCCGCTAGCGTATCTCGCACGGTTTGATCCAGCTTGTCATGATTCAGCCCCTGCGAATCCATCCAGATCCCATCCAGATAATGGTTGTCCTTCAGAACATTCATAGCGTTATACGGAATGTAGATGGTTCGATTATCGTCGTCGTCGCCCTCCTGCATGCGCGGTTTCACCACTCCCACCACCTGAAACTCCACACCATTGATGCGTATATCCTCCCCCACCGCCGGCATCCCGGAGAAGAGTTTGTCCTTCGCCTCCGAACCGATCACTGCCAGCAAACGGTGCCGGTCGTTATCCTCATCGTCCAGAAATCGTCCTTCCCCCACATCCAGATTCCATATCTCCCCGATCGCCGCGTCCATCCCCATCACCGGCATGGTGAATGTCCGGTTCCCGTTCTGGACAGAGGAATCCTTCTGCGACATTCGCACCACATGCTTGCACAGCGGCACATTATTCCGTAGCAATTCAATATCATCATTGGTGAATCGGACTTGCTCGCCGGCCTTGTTGCCGCCGGCCTGCTGTGACGTGCGTCCCGGAAATATTCCCACCGCTGTCGCCCCAAAACTTTGAAAAATATTCTCAATCGCCCGCCCGAACCCGTTTCCATAAGCCAATAGCAAGACAACGGTCGCAATTCCCCACGCCATCCCAGCCATGGTCAGCGTAGTCTTGCGCAAATCATGACGCATCGCCGCAAACGCCTGTGCTAATAAATCTCGATGCATAGTTGTTCTTTACTCTGTGTTCCCCCGTGTCCTCTGTGTTTAGGATTTCGCTCCGCTGGCCCTGGCGACGCCTTATCTCGATACTAGCTACTAGGTAGCCAGCACTCGGCACTCGCGACCAGCTATTCTTTCCTCAGCGCCTCCACCGGCTGGAGCAAAGCCGCCCGCCGCGCCGGATACAATCCCGCCGCCACCCCTGCGAGTGCCAGTGCCGTCACCGCCAAAGCCGCGGTCCGCGCCACCAATTTCGGTGGATCGAAACCTTCTCCTAACGAGACTCCCGACAGCAGCGCCATCACTCCCGCCGCCGCAGCGATTCCCGTAGTTCCGCTGAGCAAGGTCAAAAATGCTCCTTCTACAAAGAACTGAAACATAATGCTCGCGTTCGTCGCTCCCAGCGCCTTCCGCAATCCAATCTCTTGAGTCCGGTCTGCAACTGCCACAAGCATGATGTTGATGATTCCAATCGCCCCCAGCCCCAGCGTAACCAGCCCAACGCTTCCTAGGAACTCATTCATCGCATCGAATATCTTCCCCACCTGATCCACTGTATTCACCGTATCCCACTCGTCGAACGAATCCGGGTTGTTGGCATCGAACCCATGGTTCCGCGCAACTACCCGGTGGACTTCCTGCTGCGCTGTTTCATGCAAAGCGCGCGACTTCGGCTGGTACTCGATCAGCGAGATCACATTTTCCGCCTCGCCTACATTCGTCGGCGGAAAATATTCACGCATCGTGCTGTAGGGAATAAAGCACTTCAGGTTCTGATTATTGTTGTCCCCGTGCCCGATCCGCTGCAGCGTTCCAACCACTTGAAACCGGACTCCATTCAGCAGGATCGTGCTGCCCACCCCCGGCCGCCCCGAAAATAGTGTTCGCCGCGCCTCGTCGCCCAAGACGATCACAGGCCGTCTCTGCGCATCGTCCATCGCGTCCAGCCAGCGCCCGTCCTGAATTGGCAGGTAACGAATCTCGTTGAACATCGGGAGCACACCATTGATCTGCCCGCTGGCCTGATAGAAATCGCTCACCGCGCGGATGTCGTTTCGCGAAATGACCGGCGCCGCTGCTCCCACGCTCCGGCATTCACGCAAAATATCCAGGTAGTCCTGATACGTGAGATAGTACTGCCGCAAGGCCGTGAAGCTGCCTTGTACCGCTGGAGCTCGCCCCGACCAGATGAACATCACGTTCTCGCCCAGCGTATCGAACTGTTTTTTATTTCCCGAGCGAAATCCCTCGCCCAGTCCTACCAACAGCAACAAGGAAAACACTCCCCAGGCAATTCCAAACATGGTCAGGAACGACCGCAGTTTGTGTCCCCATAGCGTTCGCAACGTTTGCCCGAAGATATCGAAAAGAAGGCGCATTCCACCTGATTATACGGTCTGGGAATCGAGCCTGATAGCACATCAAGTTCTCGCCTGTTCTGAAATGGAAGTCGGCACAAGTCGACATAAACCCCGCTTTATGAGGATCGCGAAAGAAAGTCAGCCAGACGTGTATCCTGTTGCTCTGAACCGGCGCCGTTCCCCGTTTGCATTCGCAGATACGAGGCGCCAACGCACCGTCAGAGCTATGCTGATACATCCTGATCGTCTGTTTCCTGTCGACCCCGGTGCACGAAAGATAGCTAGAACGCTCTACGAGCGTGTGTGCACGTTGCCGATTATTAGTCCACATGGGCACACGCAGGCAGCATGGTTTGCGAGAAATGAACCCTTCCCCGATCCGGCGGAGTTGTTCGTCCGCCGTGACCATTACATCATTCGAATGCTCTACAGTCTGGGGACCTCGCTGGAGGATTTGGAGATGAGGCGGCCGGAACTGAAAAATGCCCGAAACGTGTGGCGGATCTTCGCCAGTCATTACTATCTGTTTCGCGGAACGCCGACTCGTATGTGGCTGGACTTCGCCTTCCAGGAACTGTTTGGACTCAAGCAACGGCTCTCGGAAGAAACCTCTGATCTCTACTTCGACACGATTTCAGAAAAGCTGCGTACGCCCGAGTTCTTGCCACGCGCTCTTTACGAGCGTTTCAATTTGGAAGTGCTGGCGACGACCGATTCTCCGCTCGATGCATTGTCCGATCACGAAGCGATCCGGAACTCGAATTGGAAGGCGAGAGTACTACCCACGTTTCGGCCTGACCCGGTTGTCGATCCTGAATTTGCTGGATTTGTCGAAAACGTTGGAAAACTCGGCGAGAATACCGGGGAAGACACGTCGACCTGGTCGGGATACTTGAGCGCACTTCGTGTAGCCCGCCTGCGTTTTCGTGCACTTGGATGCACCGCAACCGACCACGGGCATCCCACTGCCCGAACTGCGAATCTGTCAGCAAAAGACGCCGGAGAGCTGTTTGCTCAGGTAATTGCAGGTGGGACTGATGCTCAACAGCAAGAAGTTTTCCGCGCGCAGATGCTGACCGAAATGGCGCGGATAAGCCTGGAAGACGGACTAGTCATGCAAATTCATCCAGGGAGCGCACGCAACCACAACCGTAAGCTCTATGAGCAATACGGTCGCGACCTGGGTGCGGACATCCCTACGGCAACGAATTATGTGGACGCGCTCCGTCCTTTGCTCGATCAGTTTGGCAACGAGCGCAGTCTGACCATCATTCTTTTCACGCTCGACGAATCTGCGTACAGCCGGGAACTGGCGCCGCTGGCTGGCCACTACCCTTGCCTGCGGTTAGGGCCGCCGTGGTGGTTCCTCGACAGTCCCGAAGGAATGATACGTTTCCGCGAGCAGGTCACCGAGACGGCGGGCTTTTACAATACCGTCGGCTTCAATGACGACACTCGAGCCTTCCTCTCCATTCCCGGGCGCCATGACATGGCGCGGCGAATGGATTGCGCTTTTCTGGCGAAGTTGGTCGCGGAGCATCGCCTCGAAGAAGATGAGGCTCTGGATGTGGCGCAGGAACTCGCCTATGACTTGGTGAAAAAAGCGTATCGACTTTAGGGATCGCCAGGTGGAGGACGCTACGGTCTTCGATCGTCAACTGGAGGGCGGCACATCTCTACCGCGGTTGGGTCGCGTGCGCTGGACGGTCTGCGCCGTGCTGTTCGTTGCTACTTCCATCAATTATATGGATCGTCAGGTGATTGCGATCCTCAAGCCCACCCTCGAACACAGCATTGGGATGACGGAAGTGAGTTACGGCTACATCGTGGATGCGTTTCAGATTGCCTACGGCATTGGGCTTCTGGGCGCTGGGCGGTTAATGGACAAGTTAGGAACGCGCATCGGTTACATGTTAGTGATGGCGGTCTGGAGCGCTTCCGCCATTGGCCACGCGCTGGCGAACTCGGTTCTTCAATTTGGATTCGTACGTTTCTTCCTCGGACTTGGGGAATCCGGCAACTTCCCCGCTGCGATCAAAACCGTGGCCGAATGGTTTCCGCATAACGAACGCTCACTCGCTACCGGTATCTTCAATTCGGGCGCAAATGTTGGAGCAATTCTGGCTCCGGCGATTGTGCCTTGGGTTACGCTCCGGCTTGGATGGCATGCGGCGTTTCTGACCACTGGCCTGTTCAGCGTGCTCTGGATTCTCTGGTGGTTCCGCTACTACCGGAAGCCCACGGATCACGCCATCCTCACAAGCGCGGAATTGCGGCATATCTACCATGAGGCAGCTACGGAGTTGGGTCCGTCCGCGCCTTGGCGAGAACTCTTGAAATGTCGGCAGACTTGGGCCTTCTCCATCGCCAAATTCCTTACCGATCCAATCTGGTATTTCTATCTCTTCTGGCTGCCGTCATACTTCAGCGCGAAGTTCAATCTGGATCTTTCGCATCTCGGGCTCCCACTCATCATCGTTTACAACGCATCGGCCGTCGGCAGCATCGGCGGAGGCTGGTTGCCCGCGCCTTTTCGTCGCCTTGGACTCTCGCCCAACTACGCCAGGCTCACGGCAATGCTCTTCTGTGCTGCTCTGGTCGTTCCCATCTACACCGCCAGCAGCGTCAAATCAGAGTGGACCGCCATCGCGCTGATCAGCCTCGCGGCGGGAGCTCATCAGGGCTGGTCGGCCAATCTCTTCACCACGCCGTCGGATATGTTTCCACGCACCGCCGTCGGCTCGGTCGTCGGGATTGGGGGTATGGTGGGATCCTTGGGGAGCGCGCTTTTTGCCTTCTTCGCCGGCCACATTCTCCAGTTCACGCACAGCTATGCAAGCCTCTTCGGCATCGCGTCCATCGCCTACTTGTTGGCTTTGGCCGCGCTATCTGTGTTGGCTCCTGGGCTACGGAAGGCGCAACTCAACGCATGAACAACCGCAAGGGAATGAAAATGTCGAAACCGTGACCAGCAACATCTTCAGCCTCGACGGTAAAACCGCCGTTGTGATCGGCGGCACCTCTGGAATCGGGCGCGTCCTCAGCCTCGGCCTTGCCGATGCGGGAGCCGATGTCATCGCCTCTGCGCGCCGACAGGAACAAGTCGATGAGACTGCGGCGGAAATCGAACGGCGGGGGCGCCAGACCTTGCGGCTCTGTTCAGATGCGCGCAATCGCTCGTCCCTGGAACAACTTCTGGCGGCCTCACTTCAGCGCTTCGGAAAAGTAGACATCCTTATTAACTGCGCTGGAACCATAAAGCGCACGCCCACGCTCACCATGCCGGAAGAAGAGTGGATTGATATTCTGAACACGAATCTCACCGGGACCCTGCGTGCTTGCCAGATATTCGGCAAGCACATGTTGGAGCGCGGCTACGGCCGCATCATCAACATTGCCTCTCTCAGCAGTTTCGTTGCGTTCAAAGAGGTCGCCGCATACGCAGCCAGCAAGGCTGGAGTCATCTCACTCACACGTTCGCTTGCCGTGGAGTGGTCAAGGCAGGGCGTTAACGTGAATGCAATAGTGCCCGGCGTCTTCCATACGGCCCTGAATGCTGACTTGCTCAACAACACGCCGCGTGGCGCGGAATTGCTGATCCGCACGCCGATGGGCCGCTTCGGCAAGACTGAAGAACTTCTGGGTGCTGCCATTTACCTCGCCTCCGATGCCGCCTCTTTCGTCACCGGTGCGACCTTGGTCGTAGACGGAGGCTTTCTCGCCAGCGGCGTCAACCAGTAGCTTTTCGTGAAGCAAAATCCCTGAGCCAAATGGCTTAAGATAGTCGAACGCCGCTAGAAAGAATCGTCGGATCGCTGGAGGTTCGGTTCATGGCATACACGCGACGCAGAGTGCTCGCGGGCTTAGGACTGGCGGGACTCGGAGCGGCTACACCGCGCCTCTTCAAGATGGCCGCCGCATCTTCGCGGGCAGAGATGTCGTCCAGGGACACAGCCACATGTCCTTTTCGACTGGCTGTGATCAACGATGAGATCACTCAGGACTTCGAGAAAGCATGCCGGATCGTATCCTCCGATTTCGGCTTGCCTTGGATTGAGCTCCGATCGATGTGGAACAAGAACGTGACCGAGCTCGACGCAAAACAAGTTGAGGACGCGCGAAAACTTCTCCACGAAGACAATTTGCAAGTCACCGATATTGCCAGCCCGCTGTTCAAGACGGATTGGCCCGGCGCTCCGCGTTCCTCACAGAGCGAAACCCGCGACCAGTTCCATGCAACCTTTGATGCCAAGGCACAAGAGCGGCTGCTCGAGCGCTGCATTTCGCTTTGCAAGTCTTTCAATACGGATCGCATTCGTTGCTTCGACTATTGGCGTCTGGATGATCAGAAGCCGTACCGGGCCGCAATCAATGCGAAGCTTCAGGCGGCCGCGAAACGTTGTGCCAAAGACAACATCATGCTCCTGCTCGAAAATGAGATGTCCTGCAACACGGCAACAGGCGAGGAAGCGGCTGCCGTGCTCAATGCGATTCCTAACAAGAACTTCATGCTCAACTGGGATCCCGGTAATGCCGCAGCCATAGGAAGCACGCCTTATCCCGCCGGCTATCAATTGCTGCCCAAAAATCGTATCGGACACTGCCATTGCAAGGACGTGTTGCGCAAGCCAGACCACAAATACGATTGGGCTCCCGTAGGAAGCGGCATTGTGGATTGGGTCGGGCAGTTGCGAGCCTTGCAGCGCGACGGCTTTCACTACGGATTAAGCCTTGAAACTCACTGGCGCGGTGCAGGAACGCCTGAAGCTTCTACACGCATCAGTATGGATGGACTCAAGAAGACGCTTAGGAAGGCTGGCATTTCTTGCTGATCGAAGCCGGGCCCGCGAGACTCGTGCAAGATACCCAGAGCGATTCTCTTCCAACCGGCTTCAAGGAGGAATGATGGTTACGCGACGTGAATTTCTCGATGCACTCGCAATCAGCGCGGCGGGACTTGCCGTGGGCACGACGGCAAAAAGCTATAGCCAGATCGTTGGGTCAAATGACCGGCTCAACTTCGCAGTGATCGGATTGAATGGCCGCGCTTATGCCCACCTGTCGTCGCTCAAGGCCAATAAAAGCGCAGCGCGGATTTCACATGTCTGCGACGTGGATGGCAACATTCTCAAGAAGTTCGCTGCTAATGTGCAGCAAGAAATGGGCGAAGCTCCGATCACCGAAAAAGACTTCCGCACGATTCTCGCGCAGAAAGAAGTCGATGCGATCACCATCGCTACTCCGGATCATTGGCACGCGCCAATGGCGATCGCCGGCTTACAGGCGGGCAAGCACGTCTATGTGGAGAAGCCCTGCAGCCACAATCCTGCCGAGGGAGAAATGCTGATCGAGGCGCAACAGAAATATCAAAAGCTGGTGCAGATGGGCACGCAGCAGCGCTCTTCACCGCACACCATCGAGGTCGTCGACAAAATTCGTCAAGGCATGATTGGCCGGCCCTACTTCGCAAAGTGCTGGTACTCCAATACCCGAAAATCAATTGGCATAGGCAAGGAAGTTCCAGCGCCAGCGCAGCTTGATTGGGATCTCTGGCAGGGCCCGGCGCCGCGGCGCCACTATAGAGACAACGTCCATCCTTATAACTGGCACTGGTTCAAAATCTACGGCACCGGTGAAACTCTCAACAATGGCACGCACGAGGTCGATGTTTGCCGCTGGGCACTCGGCGTCGATTATCCAAAGCGCATCACTGCCACGGGAGGCCGATATCAATTTAAAGACGACTGGCAGTTTTATGACACGCTAGTGACCAGTTTCGAATACGACGACATGATGATTTCATGGGAGGGCAAGAGCTGCCAAGGTATGAAATATTACGGTCGTGATCGCGGTTCGGCCATCATGGGAACCAAAGCCACGATTCTGGTCGATCGCGATGGCTATGAGATCTATGACCTCAAAGGAAACAAGATCGGGGTATTTCGCGCCGGCACCACGACCTCATCGGCTGATCTGGTCGGGCGCGATTCCATGACCGACGCTCACTTCGCGAACTTCATCGCCGGAATCCGTAAAGGCGAGAAACTCAACTCTCCAGTCTCCGTCGGCAATATCGCCGTTACCATGCTGCAGCTTTCCAACATCGCCTGGGAAGTTAATCGCGAACTGAATCTCGATACGAACGCTGGACGAATCAAGGACGATCTGGAAGCAATGAAGATGTGGGGACGCGAGTACGAGAAGGGATGGGCACCACATGTATAAGAGTGTTTTCTCGCGTCGTCACTTCGTTCGTGCCGGGGCGTTAGCTGCGGGGGTTCTGGCGGCTCCGGGTAACATCTGGGCGCTGGCTCAACAATCTTCTGTCGGAGCATCGTCGATTTGTTTAGGTCTGGCCAGCTACACTTTCCGTAATTTCACTCGCTCCCAGCTGATCGGATTCATGAAGCAGCTCAATGTCTTCGAATTGAATGTGAAAGACGTCAAAGATCATCTCCCGATGAATCCTCCGGAGGAAGCCGCCGCTCTCGCTGACTACGCCGCCGCGGGTGTCAAGCTTCACGCCGCCGGCGCCATTTATTTCGCGAAAGATGAAGATGTGGACATCCGCTCTAAATTCGAGTACTGCAAAAGAGCAGGCATCTCCGTTATCGTCGCCGGCGACCCTGCGTCGGAAACTCTGCCGAGAATTGAGAAGTTCGTCAAGCAGTACGACATTCGCTTCGCGATCCACAATCATGGCCCCGAGGACAGGTTATGGCATTCTCCATTGGATGTGCTGAGTGCCGTCAAGAGTATGGATCCGCGCATGGGATGCTGCATCGACGTCGGGCACACGGTTCGTGCTGGAACGGATGTGGTTCAGGCAATTCACCAAGCAGGTCCAAGACTGTTCAACGTACACATGAAGGATCTTACGAATTTCGAAAACAAAGAGAGCCAAGTCGCGGTGGGCGAGGGCTTGATGCCCGTCCGGAAGATGTTTGAAGCCCTGATCGCCATAAAGTACCCAGGCTTCGTAGATTTGGAATACGAAATCCATCCCGACGATCCGATGCCCGGCGTTATCGCCAGCTTCGCTTATATGCGAGGGGTACTGGCTGGGATGACTGCGTGAGTCACCCTGAGACAAAACAGTTCGAATGAGGTAGATTTCGATCTACGTTGGAGTTATCGTTGAGTGCGACGCGGGCAGGGAGTGAGACATGAGACATTCAAAACAGAACCCAACCATCAGCGACCGACGAAGTTTTCTTAAGGTGGGCGGAATCATGGGCGCTGCCGTGCTTGGCTCCGCTGCGCTGCCCGACGTCGTGAGCGGCTCGAGTGCGCCTTCTCCCCATCCAGCCTCAGATTCCATGCCGACTCGAAATCTCGGAAAGACGGGCTACAAAGTCGGCATCTTCAGTCTGGGCGGTCAAGCTGCGCTCGAGAAGCCTAACAATGAAGCCGCCTCTGTCCCCATCATCGAAAGAGCTCTCGATCTGGGCGTGAACTACATCGATACGTCTTCGATCTACGGCGGCCTCGAACGTTGGAGTGAGCAATACGTCGGCAAAGTAATGAAGCATCGCCGCAGCGATGCCTTTCTGGCCACCAAGACCAAGGAGCGGACGCGCGATGGTTCCATGCGCATGATCGAAACCTCCCTTAAGCTGTTACAGACCGATCACGTCGACCTGTGGCAACTGCACGATATCGGAACCATGACGGACATCAATGAGATCTTCGCCAAAGGCGGAGCGATGGAGGCTCTGCTCCAAGCTCGCGACCAGAAAGTCGTCCGTTATCTGGGCATCACTGGACACTACCGGCCCGACGCCCTGATGGAAGCCATCCACCGCTATTCATTCGACACGATCCTGATGGCCGTCAATGCTGCCGATCCCCATCACTACAGCTTCTCCCAGCAATTGCTGCCGCTGGCGGTTGAGAAACAGATGGGCATTATTGGCATGAAAGTCCCAGCGCGGGGACGCATTCTTTCGTCGTGGACACCGCCACCCATCGAGCAGCAGAAGCACATGTGGGAAGGAATGGTGCTGGCGCCTACTTCGGGAACGCTCGATATGCGGCAGGCAATGTATTATTCGCTGTCTCTTCCGGTCAGTACCGTCATCATTGGCTGCGATTCCATCAGCCAATTAGAACAGAACGTCAAACTGGCGCAAGAGTTCACTCCGCTTAACCAGCAACAAATGACAGCGCTTACAGAAAAGGCACAGCCCGTATCGAAACAGTCGCTGTTTTTTCGTTTTTATGATCGAGCTTAGAAAAATTGAGTGTCACTACATGAGCAAAGCGGCCAACTCCATCAACTTCGAGGGAGAACTTGTGTGTAGTTTTCGTTCTTTCCTTCGCTGGCAGTCGCTCCCATTTTCTCCCGCAGCCGGCTCTTGAGCTTCTCCAGTCGCAGACGCTCTGATTGACGCTCGTTTCTCGCCGCGGCAAGACGGACCTCAACTCGGATCTGGTTAAAAACTCCAGTGGAGCCCATGATTGATGTTTCTCCAGGAATACCCACTATAAAACGGTCTGAGTCTACCGGAAAGACGTTGCCTGATCAAGAGTCCTACTTAATCGAGTGCGCCCCCGCATGCCGGCATCCTGCAATAGAAGAGTTTGACGAAACCTTACTCATTTTTCCATCAGATCGTGGGCCCTACCGCCAACCCTGGTTTCTGCTGCTTACGAACATTTACCTTCCATTACCGATTCTTTACGCCTCCCACAGAGAAGAGGTGTTTTCATTACAGGAGCGGTTGCGTGAGTTCATTGAATCGGGCATCAGAGGCTGAGCTCGAGGGCAGGACGATCGCCAATGATTAAGAAAGCAGATTTCCTAAGCTCGTTCAAAGCAACACCTTGCAAGCAGGAGGCAACAAAGCGTAGATCGATTGCGCGCCGTTTGCCCTGTAACGCTAGCCTTTGGCTGGGCCTGAGATTCGCAGACTGTAAAAACACCAGGAAGCTCTGCCGGACGCTATAATGAACGGCGCAATTCTTACACTCGCGCTTACGACTCAGAGCTCGCAAAATCTGGCTCGAAACGGGAGTCAATAATTGCCTCGATTTGGGTATTGCTCGGAATCATTAGTCTAGATCTGCCGATTTACTAAAATTCGGATGGAAACCAAATCTCCTGCTTCATCCATTGACCCGCAGCACCAATTACCACCAGCAAGTAGTTCGCCTAAGCCCCTGTGGCGGCGGATTCTCGTGTGGGTCCTCTTGCTGCTGGTTCTTGCCGTTATTCTCTTTCTCGTGTTTCGCCATGGCAATGAAACCCAAAGCGCATCGCCCCGCCGCGGCGCCACTGGCCCGGTAACCGTTACCGTCGCTACCGCACAAAAGGGAAATATTGGAGTTTATCTCGAAGCCATTGGCACCGTCACTCCGGTCTATACCGACTCAATCACTAGCCAAGTCACCGGCCTGGTGACCCAGGTGCACTACCAGGAAGGCCAACTCGTTCGCAAGGCTCAAGCGTTGATCGATGTTGATCCACGGCCTTACGAAGCGCAACTCCTGCAGGCCCAAGGCGCGCTCGAGCGCGACACCAACCTGCTCGCCCAAGCCCAGATGGACTTGCAGCGTTACCGCGAGGCATGGGCGCGAAATGGGATTCCGAAGCAGACGCTGGACGATCAGGAAAAGATTGTGCTGCAGGACGAAGGCACGGTGAAAAACGACCAGGGCACGGTGCAGTACTACCAGGTCCAAGTCGGCTTCTGCCATATCACTTCGCCGATCAACGGGCGCGTAGGGCTAAGGTTGGTGGATCCAGGCAATGTCGTGCAATCGAGCGGAGGCACGACGCTGGCCGTGATCACCCAATTGCAGCCCATCACCGTAATTTTCACCATCGCAGAGGATAGCCTCCCTCAAGTACAAGCCCAAACACGACATGGAAAGCGGCTATCAGTGGATGCCTTCGATCGGGCACAGCAGACTAAGCTTGGGACCGGCAAGCTCCTGACCTTTGATAACCAAATCGACACCACCACCGGCACGGTGAAGATGCGGGCGTTATTCGATAACAAAAACGACGCCCTGTTTCCCAATCAGTTCGTAAACGCACGGCTCCTGGTGAACACGCTGCAAGACGTCACGCTGATTCCTACTTCTGCCATTCAGCATAATGGCCAGACCGCTTTCGTCTATGTCATTCAGAATGACACGGCCCAGATCCGGACCGTTAAGACTGGCGTCGCGGACGCCGGCAACACCGCCGTGACCGGCATTAACCCCGGAGACGTTGTAGCCAACAGCAGCTTTGACAAGCTGCAAAACAACTCGAAGATCGTAGTTTCCAAGCAGCCTCTGCCCGCTGCCTCTACTGCGAGTCAAGCTCCGTGAGTCCGTCTCGCCCATTCATCATGCGGCCCGTTGCGACCGCGCTGCTGATGGCGGCGATCTTGCTCGTCGGTATCGTTGCCTATACTCAGTTACCGGTATCGGCTTTGCCCGAGGTCGACTATCCGACCATCCAGGTGCTCACTTTTTATCCCGGTGCCAGCCCTTACGTGATGGCAACCACCGTAACCGCGCCGCTTGAGCGGCAGTTCGGCGAACTGCAAGGACTCAGCCAGATGACCTCCACCAGTTCCGGAGGCACATCGGTCATCGTGCTGCAGTTTAACTTGAGCCTCAACATCGATGTGGCCGAAGAAGAAGTACAGTCCGCCATTAACGCATCGCAGAGTTACTTGCCTTCCAACCTGCCAGTACCGCCGGTCTATAGCAAAACGAATCCAGCCGACGCTCCTGTCCTCACACTTGCTATTACCTCTGATTCCGTGCCGTTGCCGCAAGTGGAAGACTTGGTGGATACGCGGCTGGCGCCAAAGCTTTCGCAGCTGAACGGGGTCGGGCTGGTGAGCATCAGCGGCGGTCAGAAGCCCGCCGTTCGTATTCGCGTCAACCCTTCCGCGCTCTCCTCCTATGGCATCGATCTCGAGGACGTGCGCACGGCTCTCAATCAAGCCAGCGTGAACGCCGCCAAGGGCAACTTCGACGGCCCTCATCAGGACTATCAGATCGATTCCAACGATCAACTCATCAGCAGCGCGGACTACCGGACGGTGGTCGTGGCCTATCGCAACGGCTCTCCCGTTATGCTCACCGACGTGGCGGAAGTGATCGATGGGGTGGAGAACCAGAATCAAGCCGCATGGATGAACCTCACGCCCGCCGTCATCCTGAATATCCAACGCCAGCCCGGCGCTAATACCATCAGCGTGGTCAAAAGCATTAAGAAGCTGTTGCCGCAGCTCGAAGCCAATCTTCCCGCATCCGTCCGGGTCACCACCCTTACCGATCTCACCACGGCGATTCAAGCCTCTGTGGATGACGTCGAGTTCGAATTGATGCTCACCATCGGCCTGGTGGTCATGGTGATCTTCCTATTCCTGCGAAGTCTCTACGCCACCATCATCCCCAGCGTCGCCGTTCCGCTCTCCCTGGTAGGAACCTTCGCAGCCATGTACGCGCTTGGCTACAGCCTCGACAACCTTTCGCTGATGGCTCTTACCATTTCCACTGGATTCGTGGTCGACGACGCCATCGTGATGATTGAAAACATATCCCGCTTCATCGAAGAAGGCGACAGGCCAATGGATGCCGCGCTCAAAGGAGCCGAACAGATCGGCTTCACCATCGTGTCGCTGACCGTATCGCTGATTGCCGTGTTGATCCCACTTCTATTCATGGGCGATGTCGTCGGGCGCCTCTTCCGCGAGTTCGCCGTAACTCTAGCCGTCACCATCGTCATCTCCGCCGTGGTATCGCTGACCCTCACTCCCATGATGGCGGCACGAATTTTGCGGCACGAACCCAAGGAGCAACAAGGGCGCATCTATCGCTGGTCCGAAAGCGTTTTCGACCGCATGATTTCATTCTATGGGCGCACCCTGAAGTTCGTGCTGCGCTATCAGACCATTACGCTATTGGTCGCCCTCAGCACTCTGCTCCTCACTGTATTTCTCTACATCGTGATTCCCAAAGGCTTCTTCCCCGTGCAGGACACCGGCGTGATCCAGGGCATTTCGCAAGCTCCGGAAACGATCTCTTTCGCCGCCATGGCGGAGAAGCAGCAGGAACTAGCCAAGATCATCCTCGCGGACCCGGCCGTCGAGAGTCTTTCCTCTTTCATCGGAGCCGATGGCACCAACACCACGCTCAACAGCGGCCGGTTCTCGATTAATCTTAAGCCGCTTGCGGACCGCAACATCAGTGCGCCGAATCTCGTGCGCCGTCTCCAGAACAGCCTGCAGAAAATTCAGGGAATTTCTCTCTACATGCAGCCCGTGCAGAACATCACCGTCGACGACCGCGTGAGCCGCACTCAATATCAATACACGCTCGAAGATCCCGACCAGAACGAGTTGAACGACTGGAGCAATCGCTTCGTCGCAAAATTGCAAAGTCTTCCTGAACTCGAAGATGTCGCCACCGACCAGCAGACCGGAGGCCTCGCCGTCTCTCTGATCATTGATCGCGTGACCGCTTCCCGGCTCGGCATCGCCCCCTCAACCATCGACAACACCCTGTACGACGCGTTCGGGCAGCGCCAGATCAGCACGATGTACACACAGCTCAATCAGTACCACGTGATCCTCGAAGCTCAACCCAGCTTTCAGCACGACCCGAACACGCTGCACAACCTTTATATTCAGGCCAACGCTTCCTCCGGAACCTCCGGCCCCGGAGCCTCTTCTTCCTTCGCATCCTCCGGTTCGTCCTCCGCCGGATCGAACGCCACCACAACCTCGGTGCTCTATACGCCCAGCGCCACTCCCGGCGTTTTCTCCCCACCTGCGAATGCGCTATCCCCCAGCAGCACCGCGAGTGCATCGAACTCTTCAGCCAGCTCCACCCTAAGCAATGCCGTGCCATTGAGCGCTTTTGCTCACTTCGAGCACACTACCGAAAATCTCTCCATCAACCACCAAGGCCAGTTTCCGTCGGTCACCGTCTCTTTCAACTTGGCGCCCAATGCTGCCCTGGGAAGCGCCATTACCGCCATCGATAAAGTGCAACAAAACATGCGCATGCCGGCCAGCCTGCAGGCCGATTTCCAGGGCACGGCAGCATCGTTTAAGAACTCGCTGTCGAACGAGGCGTTGTTGATCCTCGCCGCCTTGGTCACGGTCTACATCGTGCTCGGGGTGCTCTATGAAAGTTTCATTCACCCCGTCACTATTCTTTCCACTCTTCCTTCCGCCGGCGTGGGGGCGCTGCTGGCGCTCATGCTGTTTGGCCAGGATTTGAGCGTAGTGGCCATCATCGGCATCATCCTGCTAATCGGAATTGTGAAGAAAAACGGCATCATGATGGTCGATTTTGCGCTCGAGGGAGAACGTCAACATGGCAAGAATGCGACCGACGCCATCTATGAAGCCAGCCTCCTCCGCTTCCGTCCCATCATGATGACCACTATGGCGGCGTTGCTCGGAGGACTTCCACTGGCTTTGGGAACCGGCATCGGCTCTGAGATTCGACGTCCGTTGGGAATCGCGATGGTGGGAGGACTTTTGTTGAGCCAGGCCCTTACGCTCTACACCACGCCAGTGATTTACATTTTCTTCGACAACCTGGGCCGTAGATTCTCCCGAGCGGGTTCCCGCGAAAACAGCCCCGGCGAAACTCCGGGCGGTCCGGCGCAACCGGCAGAACAGCCATGAACCCTTCCGAACTATTTATCCGGCGCCCGGTGGCAACCACGTTGCTCACCATCGCCATCGCCATCGCCGGAGCGATCGCTTTCACCGTGCTGCCTGTTTCGCCACTGCCTCAGGTTGATTTCCCGACCATCTCGGTCTCCTCGCAACTTCCGGGCGCGAGCGCCCAGATTATGGCCTCCTCGGTAGCCACGCCGCTAGAGCGCCAGTTCGGCCACATCGCTGGAGTCACCGAAATGACCTCCGCGAGCGCGCTGGGAAGCACATCGATCACGATTCAGTTTGATCTTAGCCGCAACATCGACGGCGCGGCGCGCGATGTGGAAGCCGCAATCAGTGCGGCCCGCAGCTATCTACCGAGCAACCTTCCCGCCAATCCCACCTATCGGAAGGTGAATCCCGCCGACGCCCCGATCATGATTCTGGGATTGACCTCCAAGAAATACGACACCGGCAAACTCTACGATGAAGCCTCCACCATCATGGAGCAGAAGCTTTCTCAGATTCAGGGTGTCGGACAGGTCGTTGTCGGCGGCGCTTCCCTGCCCTCCGTCCGCGTCGACGTTCGCCCCACCCAGCTCAACAGCTACGGTTTGACCCTGGCCAACATACAGGCCGTCTTAAGCACTCAGAATGCTGACCTTGCCAAGGGCCAATTGACCGATGGTTCAACCACCGCCGATATAATTGCCAACGATCAGATCTCAAAAGCCGAAGATTACAAACCCATCATCATCGGTTACCACAACGGCACAGCGGTTCGACTCGAGGATGTCGCCACCATCACGGATTCGGTTCAGAATGTCCGCTCCGCGGGGTATCTCAACGGCATTCCTTCCGTCACGGTTATCATTTTCCGCCAGCCTGGCGCTAATATCATTCAGACCGTCGATAATATTCGTAGCCAGTTACCATTCCTCAAGGCTTCGATTCCGCAAGGCATCGATGCCACCATCGTTCTCGACCGTACCACCACGATTCGCGCTTCCGTCAGCGACGTGGAACGCACCCTGATCATTTCGGTGGTTCTGGTCATTCTGGTGGTCTTCCTCTTCCTGCGAAATGGTCGTGCCACGCTGATTCCAAGTGTTGCGGTTCCAGTCTCGTTGATCGGCACCTTCGCCGTAATGTATCTCCTCGGCTACAGCATTGACAATCTCTCACTCATGGCCCTGACCATTTCCACCGGTTTCGTTGTCGATGACGCCATCGTGGTCATGGAAAATATCTCCCGCCATCTTGAACAGGGCATGGCCCCCTTCGCGGCGGCTCTCAAGGGCGCACAAGAGATCGGCTTCACCGTGTTTTCCATCAGCGTTTCTCTGATCGCGGTCTTCATCCCCATCCTGCTGATGGGTGGAATTGTGGGCCGTTTATTCCGGGAGTTCGCCATTACTCTTTCTACTGCCATCGTGGTCTCGATGGTGATATCGCTGACCACCACTCCCACGATGTGCGCTTACCTCCTGAAGCAAGAGCAGCCAGAAGGTCACGGCAAGTTGTATCGAACCAGCGAAAAGTTCTTCACCTGGATGCTTGAGACCTACCGTCGTACCTTGCTCTGGGCGCTTGATAACTCGACGCTCATGCTGGTGATTTTGTTGGTCACGATTGCATTGAATGTAGTGCTCATCATCAGAATCCCCAAAGGCTTCTTTCCCCAGCAGGATACGGGGGCCATTGTTGGAGCTGTGCAAGGGCCGCAGGATTCTTCGTTTCCCGCGATGGACAATTCCATCCGGCAACTGGTCGGCGTCATCAAAAGCGATCCCGGCGTCGCCAACGTAAACGCCTACACGGGGGGCAATGGAGCTACCAATACTGGTTTTATCTACATCGCACTGAAGCCGCTCAATGAACGTAAAATTGGCGCCGCGCAGATCATCAACCGGCTTCGCCCGAAGTTAAATCGTCTGCCGGTGGCATCGGCGTTCTTGCAGGCGTCCCAGGATCTACGTATCGGCGGCCGATCAAGTGCCGCGCTCTACCAGTACACCATCCAGTCCGATAATGTTCAGGATCTTTCGCATTGGGGGCCAATTCTTCTCGCCCAGATGAAGAAAATTCCCGGCCTCCAGGATGTCAACTCCGATCAGCAGAATGGCGGTCTGGAAGAGTTGCTGACATATGACCGCACCTCTGCTGCCCGGCTGGGAATCACCGCTCAATCCCTTGACTCCGCGCTCTACAATGCCTTCGGCCAGGCCGAGGTTTCCATCATCTACACACAGCTTAACCAATACTATGTTGTGCTCGAAGTGGCTCCGCAATACTGGCAAACTCCGGAAGGCCTGAAAGACATCTATCTGCGAACGACCGGCGGCACCGCTACCAGCGCCAGCAGCGCGTCGGGTGGCAACCGATCGACCAGCGGCAACCGCCCTGGCTCCGGCAACGTGCCGCTCCTGGCCGTCGCAAGCGCCGAAGCGAATACCACTCCCCTCGCCGTGAACCATACCGGTTTGTTCCCTTCCGTAACCGTATCATTCAATCTTGCTCCTGGGGTTTCGCTGAGCGACGCGACGCTGCGCGTCGCTCAGATGGAACAGAGACTGGGCATACCGGCGACGGTTCGCGGGTTTTTTGCCGGAACGGCACAAGCCTATCAACAGTCGCTGAGCACAGAACCGATGCTGGTGGCGACCGCACTATTAGCCGTCTACATTGTGCTGGGTATTCTCTACGAGAGCCTGGTCCATCCGCTGACGATCATCTCCACGCTGCCTTCGGCGAGCGTAGGGGCAATGCTCGCGCTCATGATTTTCAAAATCGATTTGAGCGTGATCTCAATCATAGGAATTGTTCTGCTCATCGGCATCGTGAAGAAGAACGCCATCATGATGATTGACTTCGCACTCGTTGCCGAGCGTGAGGAAGGCAAGAGCACAGCGGATTCCATCTTCGAGGCTTGTATGTTGCGCTTCCGTCCCATCTTGATGACGACCATGGCAGCCCTGTTCGGTGCGCTGCCCTTGGCTTTTGGCACTGGTACGGGCTCGGAACTCAGAAGGCCGCTCGGGATCACCATCGTGGGCGGATTGATCGTGAGTCAGATGCTGACGCTCTATACAACACCCGTCGTTTATCTATTCCTTGATCGTTTGCGGCTCAGGTTTCAGAAGAGGTCCGAGGGCGCGCTCCCGTCTCCCGCGCCCGAGGCCAGTTAAGGAGTCCACTGTTTAATGCGATGAGATGAAACTGTTGGTGAGGCAAAAAATGTTAGGCAGAAGAGCTATGACAATCTTCCACAAAACGCTGCGCTTTGCGATTTTATTCTGTGCGGCCGCGCTGTCGATGACCTTCTCGGGCTGCGTAGTCGGACCAAAATATCATGCTCCATCGCCGCCCCAGCCGCCCGCTCCCGCTTACAAGGAAACTCCCACTCAGCCTCAGGAAAGTGGCGGCTGGATTGCAGCCCAGCCTTCGGATAGCATGCTGCGCGGCAAATGGTGGGAAGTCTTCAGCGATCCCGAGTTGAACGCTCTTGAAGAGCAACTCAATATCAACAACCAGAACATCAAGCAATACTTCGAGAACTTTATGGAAGCCCGCGCGATCGTGCGCGAGGCCCGTTCGCAATACTTCCCCACCCTGTCGGCTGCGCCCTCAGTCAGCCACTCCCGAATTTCCCAAAACCTGAAAGGGAGCACTACTGTCAGCGCCAATGGAACAGGGACCACTTTCAACACGCAGAGCACAATCTATACTCTGCCTCTCGAAGCCTCTTGGGCGCCTGACCTGTGGGGCAAAGTCCGCAACACAGTTCGAGAAGCACAATACGCCGCCCAGGTGAGTGGAGCCGATCTTGAAAATGAACGCCTAACCGAACAGGCCAGCCTCGCCGAATATTTTTTCGAGATTCGCGGTCAGGACCAACTGCAGAAGATTTACGACGAGACTGTTGTCGCAGACCAAAAAGCGCTCGATCTAACCCGCGGCCTTTATGAAACCGGCATCGACGACTACATCTCGGTGGTCGAAGCTCAAACCACTTTGCAGAGCGCGCAAGCCGGAGCCACCAACGTAGGAGTCGCTCGCGCTCAGTATGAACATGCGATCGCTGTGCTCCTCGGCAGAGAAGCCTCCAACTTCTCCATCCCCGTAAAGCCGATGACCATTGTCCCGCCTCCCATCCCGATCGGTGTTCCGTCTGGACTCCTCCAGCGCCGTCCCGATATCGCAGCCGCCGAACGCACCATGGCCGAGGCCAACGCAGAAATCGGCATCGCCCGCGCCGCCTACTTTCCCAGTTTGAGTTTGACGGGAGAAGCCGGCTTTGAGAGTTCCGCCATCGGCAACTGGCTTTCCTGGCCGAGCCGCTTCTTCTCCGTCGGTACGTCGCTCTCGGAAACGATCTTTGATGCCGGCCTGCGTCGCGCTACCGTGCAACAGTATGTCGCCACCTACAATGCGGATCTTGCGAGCTACCGCCAGACTGTGCTCACCGCATTCCAGCAGGTGGAAGACGGCCTTGCCGAAGTCCGCATCCTGTCCAAAGAAATCGGGCAGGAGCAGCAGGCGGTAGATTCGGCGCAAACTTATCTCAAGCTGGAACAAGCACGCTACGAGACGGGTATCGATCCCTACGTCGACGTGCTCATTGCACAGACGACAGTCTTGTCCGATCAGCAGACCCTCAACGCTCTTCAGGTGCAACGAATGACCTACGCGGTGGCGCTGGTGCAAGCGCTTGGCGGCGGCTGGAATGCTTCGCAACTGCCGACCCCTGGCCAAGTCGCGCAAAAACCGCCGAGCACCGAGACGGCCATCCAGCAATAGCCTCCAGACGATCAGGCCGCTTTGCGGTGAGGCAGGCTCACCCGAGTTCCAGCCCCTTCAACTCATGAAGCAACGCCTTCCGCACTTTTTGCTGAAGCTCTACCGAAGGTTTCTTGCCATCCGACGTCAAATAAAAGGTGTCAATCGCCATCTGTCCTTCCGTATCGATCAATGCGATTTCAATATTGCACCGCTGATGCGAAAGACATGAGCTGATCCGGTGCAACAACCGGGGCCGGTCCTGCGCAATCACCTGCAGCAGCGTGCTGGTCGAGGAACATTCATCGTCAAAATCGATACGCGTCTCCACCATCACCTTGATCTTGCTGCTTTTCTCGCCGCGCTGACGATCGCGGAGCATTTTGTCCAGATCGGCTTCGCCCGCCAAAACCGCAGTGATACTTTTCTTGAACCGATCCCACTCGGATAAGTTCAACTCCAAAGTTCGAAAACGATCTGTGAAATAGAGCGAGTCCACCACGGTTCCTGCCTGGTTCGAAAATGCATTCGCTTTCACAATGTTCATGCCCCAAGCGGCAAGCACCCCAGTGAGCGTCGCAAACAGCGACGGCCGGTCCCGGGTGACCAGTGTGAGTTCATACCAATGCCGTCCCCGTTTCAGGTCCACCTGCACGGCATCGTGGCCCAGTTGCTCCGCCATTTCCATGTGACGCATCACTTCCTCGGCGGAATGCACCTGCAAATATCTTTGCGGAAACCCCTCCACAAAATCCCGGAACTTCGCGCCCGTCACCGGAGCCAGACTGCGCAGGCGAGCAAGTTTCTCGTCTGCCGCATTGCTATGCACCCGCTGGTCGGCACTGCGATTTAAATAGTTTGCTGCCCCAATGTAGAGCTGCCAAACGCTCTCCGCCTTCCACGGCGTGAGTGCCTCCGGATTTACCGCTTTGATGTCTGCATAGGTCAGCAAGCACAAGAGTTTTAAACGCTCCGGAGTGCCCACCTTCTCTGCGAAAGCGGCCACGGTCTCCGGATTAAAAATATCCCGCCGTAGCTGCGCTGACATTTCCAGATGGTTCGCAATCAGAAACAGCACTACCGCTCTTTCTGCGGGATCAACATCCAGCCGATCGAGGCACCGCCCGGCAATTTCCAAGCTGGCATCCACGTGATTGACGCCAGGCACTCCCTTGCCGGTGTCGTGCAGGAGCAACGCCAGGTAGAGCAGTTCCGGATCTTCGAGTTCACCCAGCAACTCCGCATACCGCTTGTCCCATTCCGATTTTGATTGGTTCAAGCGATGCAAACTCTCAATCGCCAGGATCGAGTGCTCGTCCACGGTAAAGCGATGGTAGAAATCCCGCACCACTAACGAGTCAATGGGCTTTAATTCTGGCAGCAACAAAGTGAGCAGGCGCAAAGAATGCATCGCACGCAGGGCCTCGGCTGCATGCGGCTGCAACAGCGTTTCCTGCAGGTAAAGCCAGAGCTCCGCCCCTCGTGGTGGAGTCACCGCCAGCGACGGAAGTGACTGCTCGATCCGGTGCTCGGTGGTCGCACTCAATTTCAGCCCGTGATGCGCCATGAAATGAAACAGGCGCAGAAGCATCTCAGGATCCTTCAGCGAGGACGACTGCTGCAAGAAAATTAACCCATCCACCACGGAGAAATCCGGATGCGACGGCCGCGATCTCCATCCCTGAAATTGCCGCCGCAGCGCCGACCACGATTCCGGAATCTCCTCCATCAACTGCAGCACCGCTCGTTGTACAGCTCGCGCGTGTCCGAAGTAAATCCGCATCCAATCCGCAGCCGTAAGCTCCGCCGAATCCGAAGCTCCGATCTTCCTCGCTGCTGCTTCGTCTTGTGCCTCCCAGCTCAGAGCATTGTCGTCGCGCCCGTGTCGAAAGTGCAGGAAACAACGAGCTGCCATTAGAAACTCGAGCGCCGCATCCAGCTGCTTACGCACCGGGGCTCGCAGCGAACTAGTCCCGGGCCAATCGCCGAGCTTGCCCATGGCTGAAATCAACGCCAGCCAGGCAGCCACGTTGCAATCACGAAGCCCGCCTGGCGTTTCTTTCAGATTCGGTTCAAGATGGAATACCGTTTGGCCGAACTTTCCATGCCGTTCCCGAGTTACCTCGGCCAGTCCCTGCAGCAGCGGCTTCGCTTCCCGCCCCACCAATTTGGGAATCGTCTTGTCGTGAAGTCGCGCAAACAACTCCCCATCCCCTGCTAGAAAACGGCAATCAAGCAACGATATAGTGAACTCGGTATTGTTAGGATCAAAGCGGTCGCATTCCGCCAGCGTTCGCGAGGCCGGACTCAACTTGAGCTTGAGGTCCCACAGCTCCTGCGAGAAGCGCCGAACCGCTTCCTTATGAGCCGTCTCACCACCTCGATCGGCAAAAAGAAAGAGCACATCGATATCGGAGTAAGGAAACAGCCAGCCGCGCCCGAACCCTCCCGTAGCTACCAGCGCGAAACCCTGCGGGCCACGCTCGTCCGAGGAGATGCATTCCCGCCACAACCGTCTGAGAATGTCTTCGATGAGTTGGGTTCGTTGAGCAACCGCGGCACGGCCATCTCCGGTGGCCGCGAAGTCGCGCGCCATTCGCGCCGACTCCTCGGCGAGAGAACTTCGCAGTTCACTCATCAGTAAGGACGCCGCCATGATGACAATGGATTGCCACTCTCGTGCCGCATGTCATAGCCCGCTTACGGTGACACGTGGCTTTAAAGATGCCGTCCGGTCGCGTCCCGGTAGAATGCTCCTCTGGGTTCCCCAGTATCTCTCGTCGCTTGCGATCCCCAAATCGCAATCCTACAGTGCCCCTTCGCCGCGCTCATCATTGCGAATGCGGATCGCCTCATCTACGCGTGTCAAGAAAATTTTCCCGTCGCCAATCTTGCCCGTACGCGCCGCCGCCACAATGGCCTGCACCGCCTTCTCCACCATCGCATCGGCGAGCACCATTTCAAGCTTGGTTTTGGGGATGAGATCCACGCTGTACTCGCGCCCACGGTAAACCTCCGTGTGCCCCTTTTGCCGACCATGGCCGCGAACTTCGATCACCGTCATGCCTTCGACGCCGATCTCCTGCAGCGCACTCTTGACCGCTTCCAGCTTGGAGTTTTGGATGACTGCTTCCACTTTCGTCATGATTGTTTTTCTCGAGCTCGAATCAGCCTCGGGTGCTTGCTGGACCTCCCGCATTGGCCGATGCCAGTATTATCCCTCCAACCGCCGCACCGCCCAAATCTTTAATCCACTGCATCTGAAACTCGCGAGACTATCCGCAATCGCCGCCATCGGAGCGAAATCAGCCGAACCCAATTCGGCCCGCGCTCACTCTATCGTCAACCATCATTTTAAGGAAATTGAAACTATTTATCATTCCAATTGGATTTGCGCGGTTTACTCAAGGTGCTCTGGCAGGTTATCGGGCAGTGGGCCGCAATAATTCGGTTTGCCAAACGCCTTGGCGATAAGAAGCCGCCTTTTTTGGCTCAGCCATGGACCTAAGGAAGGCAGGATAGTGAGATTTGCGGCCTAAGCGAGGCGAATGTCACCTCGATGCTTCAATCAACAAGCTTGCAAAAATGGAATTAAATGACTCTGCTTTCCAGATTCGCATACGTTCCACTTGTCCTTAGCTGTGAATATGCAGAGAGATCGCCAGGGGCATGGATTCAAACAGCAGGCTCACCTCCATGGTCGGACTCTCTGGCTGCGAGTGCACCGTATAGTCGTCGCCGGTGATCACCGAAGGTGGAGAGAGCATGCACCCATCCCCAAGCCCGGAAATCTTGTTCTTGAAGTTTCCGGCTATCATGTTGCAGATTTCCCCCAAAGCATCCGCGATCTCATGATCAACTTTCTCTAACTCTACCCCGAGCATCTTGGACGCCATCAGCGCCGCTGCTTTCTGCTGGCAGCGGACGCTCATCACTCCGCATAACATCCCTGCCAATCCAACCATGGCAGTAACATTTAAAGTATCCGTCGAGGTCTCTGCCGACGCAGTCAGCGGACAAGCAAGCATGGTTTCGAACACTTCTATTGTGGCCAACTCGAGCACCGGAAGCCACTCCTTGTGTATCTCTTCGGCGTTCGGAATGAAGCTCTTAGTATTCACACCTGCCTCCAAAAAGGGGAGCACAACCCACTCATTGCCTCAATACTCCCGTCATTGGCACATCGGCAAAAACTGGAAGAGCTTTAGCAGGGGCGCCGGTCTGGTCCTAAACCGCCGCCCATGCGCCATGTCATCTGTTTTGCTGATAGTCTCAAATTGCATATTTAGGAGAGCATGATCGTTTGCCGCCCATCATCAATGCGCAGGGAATTTCGAAATCTTTCGGTGCGAATCCACTCTTTCAGAACGTTTCCTTCACCGTCTCGGAGGGCGATCGCATTGGACTGATCGGCCCCAACGGCTCAGGTAAGTCCACGCTACTACGGATTTTCGCCGGTGCCGTGCGCCCGGACACCGGTGAGATCGCCATACGCAAGCGGATTCGCCTCAGTTATGTGGAGCAGGATTCGAACTTCAAGTCTGGCGACACTGTCAGGTCGGTGGCCCAGAACGCGATAGGGCGAGCCGCCATCCCCGAGTCCGAACGCAGCACCGGTTTCGCCGAGACCCTCGGCCGTGCCGGCCTCGAAGACCTTGAGGCCGAGGCATCCGCACTCTCTGGCGGCTGGCAGAAGAGACTGGCGATCGTAGAAGCCTTAGTTCAGTCGCCCGACATCCTCTTGCTCGACGAACCCACCAATCATCTCGATCTCGCCGGTATCGAGTGGCTGGAAGGTTTACTTGCAGCGGCGCGCTTCGCCTGCGTCGTGGTCAGCCACGATCGCTATTTTCTGGAGAACATCGCCACCACTATGGCCGAGTTGAACCGAACCTATCCCGACGGACTTCTTCGCGTCGCCGGTAGTTACACCCACTTCCTGGAGAAAAAAGAAGAGTTCCTGCACGCGCAATCGAAACGCCAGGAAGCACTGGAGAATCTGGTTCATCGCGAGATCGAATGGCTTCGCCGCGGGGCCAAGGCGCGAACCCGCAAGTCCAAGGCACGCATCGAAAAGGCCGGTGCGCTAATGAGCGAACTCGCCGATCTCAACTCCAGAACCCGCACCGCGAGCGCCCTCATCGACTTCTCGGTCACCGGCCGCAAGACCAAGCGCCTGATCGAACTGGAAAATGTTTCCTGCGAGGTCGGCGGCCGCACATTGTTTTCCGGCCTCAACTTCGTGATCACCGCCGGAATCCGAGTCGGACTCGTCGGGCCGAACGGTAGCGGCAAAACCAGTCTCCTGCGCCTGCTTCGCGGCGAGTTCACTGCCGCGAGTGGAACGATTTTCCGTGCTGACCGCCTGCGCATCGTCTATTTCGACCAGACTCGCCAACTCGACCCCGATATAACTCTGTGCCGCGCCCTCGCGCCAGAAGGCGATTCCGTTATTTATCAAGATCGGCAAGTTCACGTGGCCTCCTGGGCGGCAAAGTTCCTATTCACTGGCGAGCAGCTCAATCAGCCCGTCGGAAAACTTTCCGGCGGCGAACGCGCTCGCGTCCTGATTGCTCAACTCATGCTGCAGCCCGCCGACGTCCTTCTGCTTGATGAGCCCACGAACGATCTCGATATTCCAACCCTCGACATCCTCGAAGAGAGTCTGCTGGAGTTTCGCGGCTCTCTTGTGCTGGTCACGCACGACCGCTACATGCTCGATCGAGTCTCAACGGTTGTTCTAGGCCTCGATGGTCAAGGCGTCGGACTCTTTGCGGATTATTCGCAATGGGAAACGTGGCTGGCGCAATCCCAGAAGATCGCAAAGACTGCCTTAAGCAAGTCCGCTGCAGATTCTGCGGCGCGCATCCCCGACAATGATGAGAAGCCGAAAGCTCCGCAGAAAAAGAAGCTCTCCTATCTGGAAGCGCGCGAATATGAAACCATCGAACAGCGCGTCGCCGACGCTGAGAATGTGCTGCGGGGAAAGCAAACTCAACTCGAGGATCCCGAAATCGTCAGCGATAGTCAGCGCGTGATCACTGCTCACGCCGAGATGGAACGAGCCCAGGCCGAAGTAGATGCCCTCTACGCACGCTGGGTGGAACTCGAAAAAAAGAAAAGCTAACAGGCTGCTGAAAAACTCTTGCATCGAGCATGATCGGGAAAGGCACGAGTTTCACTCGTGCCGCAAATTACGCAAAATCGATGCGGCTCTAACCGCTGAGGGCGTTTGTGCGCGCCCTGAGGGACTTTTGCAGGAACCGGATAAGAGTCTGGCCTCAAGACGCCAGACAAAAAGCGATAATCGTGTTTCCTCGAATCCCCGTGCTATTTTCCACGTCCTCGAGCAATCTAGATTCGAGATCGTCAGGATCAGGCTTCATCTCGCAAGCAGCAATTTCCTCGTCCGTCGCGCCGTGAAAGCAGAGTTCACAAACTCCCAGTCCACCTTCGGAGCGCACCGGCGGTCCAAAAACACGGCAGGTCATAGGTCGTGATTCGTAGAGCTCACAACTTCCGGTCACGGGGTCGAGCGCAGGACACGGCTCATCATTCGCGAAATCCGCAAAGTCTGCAGCGCCTTCATCCAGCAATCCGGTTGTCGGGTCGCCCGGAAAGCCCGGTGTTAGCCGAGCCACTCCTTCCCGAGCCTGGGCGCGCACCTGTTCCGCCCGCTCTGGCGAATTTGCGTCCAACTCCTCCAACCCTCGCCGCAATCGCTGGGCATCGAGTTGATTGATAGCGAACACTCCAATGCAGCATTGCGTGCATCCCTGGCGACAGACCAGCCATTCCCCGCTGCGACGCGTGGCGTCGGCGAATGAGGAATCCACAATCTGGATGAGCGCACGATCGTCAACCACCGGGCTTCGCCGCATGGCAATCCCCAGATGATAACCGAATCCATTGCTCAACCTCCCGACCCAACTGGACAGCGAATCGGAAAATCTCCGTAGGAACACAAAAAAGAGCACAATTTCGGCAAGAATCATCCCCAGCTGGCATAGAATAACGGTTCGGCAAGTCCTGTCCTATGAGTAGTTTGATCGACATCTCGAAACAATGGGAAGGCCGCCTCATCGATAGCAAGTTCCCATTGCAAAAGCTGCTCGCTGGATCAGCACGTAGCGCGGTATTTCTTACTGAGCGCAACGCAGATGGATTCCAGAAAGCCGCCATCAAACTGATTCCCGCGGAATCTTGCTCCGCCGAGAACCTTAAAGAAGAGGATCAACTTTTTCGCTGGGCTGACATTGCCAAGCTCTCTCATCCAAATTTGATTCGGCTGTTTGAGTCGGGTCGCTGCCAGATTGACGGCACAAATCTTCTCTATGTCGTTATGGAGTATGCCGAAGAAGATCTGGCACAGATTCTTCCCTCGCGTTCGCTCTCGCCCGGAGAAGTTCGGGAGATGCTTCCACCTACGGTCGATGCTCTGACTTTTCTGCATCACGCCGGATTCGTTCACGGACACATAAAGCCTTCGAATGTCATGGCAGTGAATAACCAGCTTAAAATCTCCGCAGACCATCTTCGCAAAACGGGTGAGCGGGAAAACAGAGAGTCAACTGCATATGACGCACCCGAGCTGGCCTCCATGGGATTCTCCCCCGCTGCAGACCTATGGTCCCTTGGGGCGACGCTGGTTGCCGTCCTGACCCAGCAAGAACCAGTGAAAGGCATAGAGCGCGGTGACGTTTCGGTGTCGGAGACTGTTCCCGAGCCCTTTCGCGAGATCGTAAGAGGGTGCTTGGTCATCCAACCGCAACGGCGCAGCGCTCTGGGCGAAGTCTTAAGCAAGCTCAAAGTACAAGAACACACACGTCCGAAACTACCAGAGCAGCCGCAATCTACGAAACGCGCGAATCGGTGGCTCATCCTGCCGATCGTCGCTCTGTTGCTGCTAGCGATATGGTTTGGCAGAAAATTCGTGGGTCAACAGCCGCAACTTCCGGCCGCCGAAACCCATCCTACGGAATCTCAACCTGCTCCCGCGAACCCTCCCGCCGCTCAGGCCCCAACCCCATTTCCCGAGAAAGCGGAGCCCACCCCAGCGGAAAATGCTCCAGGCAGTGTGCTTCAGCAGGTTCTGCCGCAAGTTTCGCGAAGCGCACAAAACACGATCCAAGGCCACGTAAAAGTCAGCGTTCAGCTTTCGGTGGATACTTCCGGCAAGGTCTCTGAAGCAAAACTAGTTTCTCCGGGCCCGAGCAAGTACTTCGCGAACCAGGCTCTAGCCGCGGCACGACGTTGGAGGTTCAAGCCGCCCCAAACCGACGGGCAAGCAACCACCAGCGAGTGGATTCTCCGATTCCATTTCGGCAGAACCTCAACCCAGGTCTTCCCGGCGCAAATAAAGCGCTGAGCCCTTCATCTGCCGTCTTCGTTGTTCTTCATCTTCCAAACCATCTGGCGCAACATGCCCAGGAGAAATTCCGCATCCCCTTGCTGCAGGTGTAGTCGGCGCACCAATCGCCGCACGGCGCCGTGAAAGGTTTTTGACGTATTTAGCTTCGGATACTCGCTGGCCCGAAGCGCGTCGAGCAACGTATCAGTAACCCGCTCAACCTCTGCGGACGAAGCTGGAGTTCCCTTTGCCAGTTTACCCACCTTCCTGGCCTCGCGCCTCAGTTCGTACAGGCACACAGCGACGGCTTGTCCTAGATTCATCGACGGATGCTCATCGCGCGTAGGAATGTGCATCAGCCAATGACAATGGCTCATATCTAGATTCGAAAGCCCAAATTTTTCGGATCCGAATAAAAGCGCACAGGGTCCCGCAGCGAGATGGGTTCGAATGGTCTTCGCGCCTTTTTCCAACGGAACTAAAGAATGCTGCAGGTCGCGATGCCCAATCGCCGTAGTTCCAACCACTAGCGAACAGTCGGCGACCGCCTCTGCTAGCGTCTTATACACTTCAGCTGCCGCCAGCGTGGCCGCCGCGCCCACCGCCGAACGAGCGTCCCGAAACGCTACTTCGTAAGGATTCACCAACCGGAGAAGCGGAAATCCAAAATTGCTCATGGCTCGCGCGGCCGCGCCAATGTTGAGTGGATTCCTCACATCCACCAGCACTACGCGCAACCGATCGAACTCTGCAGGAACCGGCAAGCTTTCTATTCTACGGTAGTCCCATAAGGCCGATACTCAACTGCGGACGAATCTTGGCCAGGCAGGTTACAAGCTTTTCGACAATAAGAAGGGTGTGCCGGTTAGCACGCCCTTCCTGCCTCTGCTCTCTTCACTTCGTTTACAGCACCTTACTCACTCAAATCAACTTCTGCGAATCGTCGCCGAGTCTACCGGTGACCTCCGCCTCCGGAATGTCCTCCACCCCCACCGCCAGCATGACCGCCCCCGGAACTCGGAGCGCCATGCGACCCGCCAGAACTTGGCGAACCGCGATAGCCCCCGTATCCTCCTGAGCCATATCCTCCCGACGACCGCGGCTGCACAATCGGCTGTCTCATGTTCAGCTGCGGACGCGAATACCCGCCACCGCCGTAGCCGCTCGAACCGCCATGAGAGTAGCCGGAACTGGGAGCCGTTCGATTCCAATAACTTCCACTCGCGCCTCGGCTCGCCGTCTCCGCGCCACCTCCGCTGCGCCCCACCGACTCATTACCGTGCGACGGCGGCGTAAAAGCTTTCCACTCGCTGCGGTTCGGTTCGCCCCGCGTCGACGCTGCCGACTCCGATGCACCCCTGCCGACAGAATTATTCGCTTCCCCACTCGACGACACCGTCCCCGCACTCGGCTTCCCGCCGGCTGCAGCCGAAGACGATGCACCTCGAGATTCCAGCCCGCCGCTGCTACGTCCAGCCGTCACCGGGCTGAAGTGGCTCTGCTGCATCGACTGCTGCAGATGCGCGGTCTGCTGCTGGAATGATTCCGGCCGCGATGTACTCTGTGTGCCATAGAAATGTTGCGCCGCGCCGCTGTGAATCGTCGAAGGAGCAGCTGCCCTTCCGCTCGCCGACAAACTCGCGCGCGTCGGCACCACCGGCAGATTCCCCGTCATCATTCGCGCGCTACTCAACTGTTCATGAGTCGCAGCAACAGCGGTCGTTCCTCCCACCCCGAACTTCCCCGCGCCTACCGTCGATACCCCGCGGCTAATGTGCGTATCATTGATATGCGCCAGATTCGAGAATTGAGTCCCCCCGTGCAGCGGCGCAATCCCGCCGACCCGGTTGTAAGTGCCAAATCGACCGGACCCCGCCACTCCAAACCGCCCGCGATATCCGCCCCACCACGGGTAGAACCGGTCACAAGGCCCAATGGGCAGCCATCCGAAACCGCCCCATCCTCCCCATCCAAAACCAAATCCCCACCCGCCTCCGAATCCAAAGAACGAAACATAAGCCGGAGCCCAGAACGGGCGGTAGAATCCCGCTCCCCAAACCGGTCCCGGCCACCACGCCCACGCGCCGCTGTACCACATCCACCGCCCATAGTGATAAGGCGCCCATCCCCAAGGTTCGTAGCCAACCCACGTCCAGCCGTAGTAAGGCTCCCAATCCCAGTTGCCGTCACGGTAGGGTGCCCAATCGTCCGGTTCGTTCGGTACCCACACTTGACCGTAGTCCGGTGCATCCTCCCATTGGCCGTACGCGTCCAGATCCTCCGATCCAACGTAATATTTGTTCGTGTGCCGCCATGCATCCGCGTTGTGAATCATGCGGTCGCGATCGCTATTCCACCGGTCCCAATCATCCCGCTCCGGAGCCGGACTGATCTTGTAACGCGCATCCGCCCCGGAACCGCGCACCGTCGCCATGTCGCCCTGTTTGATATCGGCGATTCCCTGCGGCGTCGAAATCTGCGCCTGGCCCTTGCGCACGATGATGATGCTGTCGCCATCCGGCCGCACTTCAATGCGGAAGACACCGTCGGTATGCGCCGGATGCACCGCAACGTTCGGCGTATCGATCTCCGGCTCAGCCTCGCTTTCGCCGAAGACGGAGTAATTCGCCAAGCCCTGCGCCACCTGAATCTGAATATATTTGTGCGTGAAGTTTGCAATGGTTGCCTGTGAGTTCGATCCCAGCCGAAGAATGTTGGCGTAATCGAGTTGCACCTCGGCGCGCCCACCCGCCGCCGTAGAAACCTTGTCGCCGTTCACCACCGGCTGATTCAACACCGCCGCTGCCCACGTACCCGAATCTCCGCGCTGCGTCGAAACATCCCCATGAATCATGCTGATCCGGCCAACGCCCTGGTCAACCTTAGCCGGACCTTCGCCCGAAGGCCCAATCGGCTGACCTTCTTCTCCCATCTGCGGCGGCTGTCCCGGCTGGGGCGGTCCACCCTGCGGTTGTCCGGGTTGCGGCGGCGGCCCAGCCTGCCCCGGCTGTCCCGGCGGAGGCGCAGGCGCCAACTGTGGCTGCCCAATCTCCATCGGCGCGCTCGGCTGTTCGGAAGGCCCCTTGCCTTCCTCCGTGGTCTGCGCCAGCACGCTGACGGTAAACACTCCAACCACCGCCAGCGTCAACACCGCAAAACATCTGATGATCTTGTTTTTCATGACGTGTAAGTTGATCAGATCGGCCCTACTTCGTGACTCAAACCTGCAGTATGAACGATCAGTCCGATACCGTACAAAGCAACTGCCATGCCAAAAATCGCCGAGCGGCAAGCAGAATAACTCGTGTGTTTTGAGGAAGTAGCGTCGATCTTGGAAGAGGAGGCAAACGTCCAATCGAAAGTCGGTGGCTACCTTCAGCCAAGCTGGTGGTTTTCAGCCAACGGCAGCGAGAGAAGAGACAGAGCAGCCAAGCCCAGAAACACGAAAGCCCCTATCGTGTGATCGGATAATTCCGGAGAACCGAACTACGACTCACCCTTCCTTCTCCCCCTCATCCGCAATCCCAATCTTCGACAGCCGGTACCGCAGCGCATTCCTCGACAACCCCAGCAAACGCGCCGCCTGACTCTTATTTCCATTCGCCCGCCGCAGCGACTCGCGAATCATCTCATCCTCCCACTGCTCCAAAGTCATGCCCTCGGGAAGAAAGTTGCCACTCCCATTCACCGACCGCGCCGGACGCGTATCCAGATGGATATCCTCCACCTTCAACACCGCGCTTTTGGCCAGCGCGCACGCCCGCTCGATGATGTTTTGCAACTCGCGCACATTCCCCGGCCAGTGATAGTTCACCAGAATCTGCATCGCCTCCGGCGTAATTCCCTCGACCGGCTTTCCGGAATCTCCCGCAAAGCGCGAGATAAAAAGATTCACCAGATCCGGAATGTCTTCCTTCCGCTGCCGCAGCGGCGCAATGTCAATCGGCACCACGTTCAACCGATAATAAAGATCCTCGCGAAACGTTCCCTGCTCCAGCGCCTCCCGCAGATCGCGATTCGTAGCCGCGATCAGCCGCACGTCCACCTTCACCGTCCGCGTCCCACCCAAGCGTTCGAACTCCCGCTCCTGCAGCACGCGCAGCAGTTTCACTTGGATCGCCAGCGGCACATCGCCAATCTCATCCAGAAACAATGTCCCTTTATCCGCCAGTTCAAATTTTCCTGGCTTGCTGGCGCCCGCGCCCGTGAACGCGCCTTTCTCATATCCAAACAATTCACTCTCCAGAAGATTCTCCGGAATCGCCGAACTGTTAATTTTGATGAATGGTCCGGAGGCCCGCCGCGACTTCTCATGCACCGCGCGCGCAATCAAATCCTTGCCCACGCCACTTTCCCCACCCAGCAGCACCGTCGAATTCGTCGGCGCCACCCGCTCCACCGTCGCCAGCACTTCCTGCATCTTCGCGCTCCGCGCCACCACGTTCGGATGCTCATACCGCTTCCCCAGCGCCTCCCGCAGCGACCGGTTTTCCTCCCGCAGCTTGCGCACGTCGAGCTCTTTGTGGATCACCATCCTCATCTCGCCCAGTGAGAACGGTTTCAGCACATAATCGCTGGCCCCCGCCTTCATCGCTTCCACCGCAGTCTCCACCGACCCGAACGCCGTCATCACCACCACCGGCAGCGCCGCGTTCTGTCCCTTGATCGCATGCAGAAAATCCAGCCCATTCATCCCCGGCAGCTTGAGATCCGTCACCACCAGATCGACGTCGCTCTCGTGCAGCAGCTTCAGCCCACTCTCAGCGTCGCCAGCGGAAACCGTGTGGAAGCCATCCTCCCCAAGATTCAATTCGAGCAGCCGCCGCATCTTGGCTTCATCTTCGACAATCAAAATCGTTGGCATATCTGATCCTTGTCATTCTGAGCGAAGCATCCGTAAATATACATTTCTGTCATTCTGAGCGAAGCGAAGAATCCCTGCCGCCTTCACCGCGCTCAGCCCTTACCGTTCCCTTCAGCCTCACCCGCAGGAAAGAAAATAACAAATCGAGCCCCGCCCGAACCTCCCGACTCCGCGCTTTCCACCCGAATCGTCCCGTGATGCCCATCCACAATTCGCGACACAATCGACAATCCCAAGCCCACTCCCGTTTTCTTCGTCGTCACAAACGGATTGAAGATCTGCTCCCGCAGTTCAGCAGGAATTCCCGGCCCCGTATCTTCTACTCGCACTTCCACCCCATCTCGATTCGCGTCGTTGCTCCGAATCGCACTCACCCGTAACGTCCCTCCCGCACTTCCCATGGCATCGTAAGCATTCTGAATCAAATTCACGAATGCCTGCTCGCTAAGACCTTCGTCCAACGGCACCAGCGGCAAGCCGTCCTGGTACTCCCGCTCCACCAGCACAACTCCATCTCCGTTCTTGTGCGTTCGCGACACCGCATCCAGCGATCGATCCAGTACCGCTCGAATGTCCTGCGGCATCAACTCTGCATGCAACGGCCGCGCGAAATCCAGAAACCTTGTCACCAGGGCACTCAGCCGATTCGTCTCACTCGAAATGTACCCCGCCAATTCCGTAGCCAGCGGATTCGATTCTCCCAACTTCTGATGCAGCATCTCCGCCGATCCCTTAATCACTCCCAGCGGATTGCGAATCTCGTGCGCCAGCCCCGCCGACATCTGCCCCAGCGCTGCCAGCCGTTCCGATCGCCGCGCCTCCTCCTGCGCCTGTTCCAGCCGCCGATTGGTCTCCGTCAATGTCTCCGCCAAGGTCTGGTACAACTTGGTCTGCCGGCGACTCTCCACCATGAACCTGTTCACCACCATGCCCGCCAGAAAAAAGAAAAGAATGCGGATGGCAAGAATCCCATATCCCTCTCTGGTAATTTCATATTCCTCCAGTGCCGGATAAAGATAAGAGCAGTAGGCCGCCCCAGCCAGCGCCGTCCACAGCAGCGTAGCCCACGGGCTGAAATATTCCGCCGCCGTTACCGCCGGCAGAAAATAGATCGGCCAGTAAGTGCTATTGATCCCAACCACACCGGTGTGATCGATCAGCAATGTCGCCAGAGCGATTTTTAGAAGAACAATGTATGCGGCCCCTCGTTGCGGAGCCTTGCTTAAGACCCAGCCTTCGCTCAGCTGCAAAAGCCCGAACGCCAGCAGCACCAATTGCTTGTGAATCTCAAATACCGGCGGCAGCGCTGCCAGTCCGGCCAGGAACAGCAGCCAGAGTACATCCATCCAGTTAATCGCCGGACGCTTCTCTTCGCTCATAATCAGACCGCACAAAAAATCCGCGCCGGGATCGGGTTTCCCACCCATCTCCCGGCGCTATTTTACTTCCCTGCTTTCAGTTCAATCCGCTTGCAGTCACAAGCCATGCAAACCTTATCACACCGCAGTCCAGCGGTTTGCGTCAATGTCCTTTCTTGGGCGCACTCTCGTGAGTCTGCGCCGAATGCCCTGAAGCCGTGGCAGGCTTCTGCTGCTGGTGCCACGCGCTGTATTTCTGCTCTTCGTCTTTCTGTTGTTGTACGTTCCCCTGGTGCACGGGGGCCACCGGCTTAACCAGAGGATTGGACCTCTGCTGCTGCGGCAGCTGCGCATTCCGATTCACGGGCTGAACTGGCGCGCTCCTCTCCGGCTCTGGAGTCCCCTGCGCCTCCCACACTCGGGGCTGCGTTTTCGCCGGCGTGCTTCCGCCGCTGGGCTGGCCAAACGACCGGAATCCTTCGTCTCCCTGCGGCTGCGGTGGCCGCGTCACCGGAGCCGCCGCCACCGGCCGTCCCGGTGCTTGCTGTCGCACCAATGTTGACGATTGCTGATTCAGGTGTCCTCCCGCCTGCGCCTGCCTCTGATCGAAAGATTGAGGCATCGGAGCCGGCGTCCTCAAGGCCACAACTGTACGGCTCATCGCCGCCGCCGGCGGCCGGTTCGCCACCGGCCTTCCCGCTCCCAGCACGCTGCTCCGCACCGGTTCAAACGCTACCCTGGCTGCTACTGGCGCCGCCGCGATTTCTCTCGCGGGAACCGATGCCACATTCCGCCCAACCGGCCGTGCGTTTACAAACGTCTCCCGCGACACCACCGTTACCCCGCCGTTCACACTTCGGTTCGCATACACAAAATTGTTCACGGTTACGTTCCGGTGGATCACCACGGTGTTGTAAACATTCGTCAACCTCGATACGTCCACACGTGTATTCGTAAGGTTCACATTATTTACGTAAACCCGGCTCACGCGATACCCAGGAATAAACACTTCTCCCGGAGCCAGCGGGAACCATCCCACTCCCGCTCCAAACGAAAACGAGAAGCCGACTCCCGGTCCACCTCCGACCCAACCTACCAGCGCGGGCGCGTACATCGGCCGCACTACGCTTGGTCCCGGAACCCACAGCCACGCTCCACCGGCGAACGCCCATCGGCCGTAATGGAACGGAGCGAATCCCCAAGGTTCGTCTTCTACCCACGTCCAGCCCCAAGGCCCCACCCAAACCCAATGCCCAAAGCGATACGGAGCCCATCCCGCCACCACAACCCGCGGCCGCCAACTCATCCCGTAGCCCGCCACATAGCTCCAGTCGCCATACTCGTCGAGATCTTCATAACCCGTCATCTCGCGCGAAACGTAATTCGCCGAGTCTGACTGATCCTCCGTTCGATCTCGATCCAGAGCCCAGCTATCGAATCCATCTTGCGGCTGAATCTGGCCAAGTTCGTAATCCAACTGATCGGTCCCAGTGAATGTTGCGTATTGATTTGCCACCACCGTATAGGAAGAACCGCCGCCCGTGACTTCGCCGCGTCCGCGCCACACCGTCACTTCCGTCCGACCGCCGTCCGCATCCACATCGATGCGATAGTCCCCCGGCTGCGTCACCACGAACGCCACATTGGGAGTGTCGATCTCATAGGAATCCTCATCGTCCACGTGCCGGATTCTCACAATCAGCGATCCCTGCGCCAAACGAATCTGCGCCGCCCGGTCACTCACCTCCAGCAACGTGATCCCAGTCTTCGCCCCCAGCCGCAGCGCAGTCGATCCAATATGTACTTCGGCCCGCGAATTTTCATCCGCCCAAAGATTGTCGCCCGTCACCAACGGACGATTCAGCACCGCATCGACCCAATCATTTTCTCCCCCCGGCTGAAACGAAACCGATCCTTCCATATAATTCAGCCGCGCCACGCGCCCCGGAGGATCCTGCGCATTCACATCTTGTGAATCTGAATCCTGTGGCCCCTGCGCCGCTTGTGAATCTGGCGCGACCTGCGCATCCTGCGCCCTCACCCCGAGCGGCGCCCGCAGTAGGAACGCCAAGCCTGCCACTACAACCGCCCAGCCCCACCACTGCTTTCGTGTCTTCATAACCTTCTCTCTCCCCTTACAAACCGCGATCTTTGAGGTCAGGAAACGCCTTTCGTCGACGATCCTATCTCTATCCGTATAAACACTGTAGAGCACTTTAGTTTCGTGACTGTGGGTGGTGGATTTCGGCCAGGCCTGGCCCATAGTAAGCATCGCGGAGGCATCTGCAAGGGATGATCAGTTGCTGAAAGAAGCGAAGATTCGCAGTTTGGCAACGCGAGCAGTACCGTGGATGAGCGGCGCTTCAGCAGCCTGCCCTGAGCGGAGTCGAATGGGCCGCGTAGGACTCGAAAATTGATAATGGCTTTAGCCCGCGTAGTCAGGCCCCGCTCGACATACGAACGAGAGCTGCTATCGATTCCCCGGTTTCGGCGAAATCTCATCCAAGGTAAGATTCAGTTCCAGCACATTCACCCGCGGTTCACCCAGAAACCCGAATTGTCGCGGCTCCGTATGTTGGCGCACCGCTTCGCGAACTACATCCTCGCTCAACCCGCGCTCTTTTGCGATCCGTGGCACCTGAAACTCCGCTGCCTCCGGCGTAATGTGAGGATCCAGTCCCGAACCCGAGGTCGTCAGCAAATCGATTGGAATCGTCGCCCCTGGATTCTCTGCTTGCAGCCGGTCCGCATCTCCCTGCACTCGCGCAATTAACGTCTGATTCGTCGGCCCAAGGTTCGATCCGCTCGAGTTCCCCGCATCATAGCCCGTCCCCGCGCTCGAGGGACGCGAGTGAAAATATCCCGGCGAAGAAAACGATTGTCCGATCAATCGCGATCCCACAAGCTTGCCATTCCGCGTTACCAATTCTCCGTTCGCCTGCTTCGGAAATAAAACCTGCGCCAGCCCTGTAATCACCAGCGGAAACAGCAACCCAAACAACACGGTCGTCACCACAGTCATCAGTACAGCGATAATCAGATTCTTTTTCATAGTCGCCTACGCCAATCCCGCCCGCACAATCACCAGGTCGATCAACTTGATTCCAATAAACGGCACAATCACTCCGCCCAGCCCATAGACCAGCAGATTTCGCCGCAACAGCACCGCCGCTCCCTGTGGAACATATTTCACCCCGCGCAGCGCCAGCGGAATCAGCGCCACGATAATCAGCGCATTAAAGATGACCGCCGACAGAATCGCCGACTGCGGTGTCGTCAGGTGCATCACGTTCAGGGCCTGCAAAACCGGAAACGTCCCCGCAAACATCGCCGGAATAATGGCGAAATACTTGGCCACGTCATTCGCAATGGAAAACGTGGTCAACGCCCCCCGAGTCATCAGCAGTTGCTTACCGATTTCCACGATCTCGATCAGCTTGGTCGGATTCGAATCCAGGTCCACCATGTTCCCGGCTTCTTTCGCCGCCTGCGTGCCCGTATTCATCGCGACACCAACATCTGCCTGGGCCAGCGCCGGAGCATCGTTGGTACCATCGCCGGTCATCGCAACCAGTTTCCCCTGCCCCTGCTCGCGCCGGATCAAATCCAACTTATCCTTCGGCGTCGCCTGCGCTAGAAAATCATCCACGCCCGCTTCGGTCGCAATCGCCGCCGCCGTCAGCGGATTATCTCCCGTAATCATCACCGTCTTGATGCCCATCGCCCGCAGCTGATCAAACCGCTGCCGCATCCCACCCTTCACAATGTCTTTAAGGTGGATCACTCCCAATGCCCGCCCATTTTCCGCCACCACCAGCGGAGTTCCACCCGAGCGCGAAATCGCTTCCACCGCCTCGCGCACTTCCTTCGGTAACGTGCCGCCCTGCTCTTCTACATATTTCGCGATCGCGTCGGTCGCACCTTTCCGCACCGCGCGCCCATCCAGATTCACACCCGACATCCGAGTCATCGCGCTGAACGGAATAAATTCCGCGTCATGCGTGCTCATCTCCCGTCCGCGCAACCCGTACTTCTCTTTCGCCAGCACCACAATCGACCGTCCCTCGGGAGTTTCATCCGCCAGCGACGAAAGTTGCGCCGAATCGGCCAGCATCGCCTCCGTCACGCCTGGCGCCGTCACGAACTCCGTCGCCTCACGGTTGCCCAAAGTAATGGTCCCCGTCTTATCGAGCAGCAGCGTGTTCACGTCGCCCGCAGCTTCCACCGCCCGTCCCGACATCGCCAGCACATTGTGCTGCACCAGCCGATCCATGCCCGCAATGCCAATCGCTGAAAGCAATCCACCAATCGTCGTAGGAATCAGGCACACCAGTAACGACACCAGCACGAATACCGTCTGTGGCGCGCGCGCATAAATCGCGAAAGGCTGCAGCGTTACCACGGCCAGCAGAAATACAATCGTCAGTCCCGCCAGCAGAATGTTCAACGCAATTTCATTAGGAGTCTTCTGCCGCTCCGCGCCTTCCACCAACGCAATCATGCGATCAAGGAAAGTCTCGCCGGGATTCGAGGTAATCTTCACCTTCACCCAATCCGAAAGCACACGCGTTCCGCCCGTCACAGCCGACCTGTCACCGCCCGCCTCACGAATTACCGGCGCCGATTCCCCCGTTATCGCCGATTCGTCCACCGATGCCACGCCTTCCACAATCTCGCCATCGCCGGGGACAAACTCTCCTGCCTCCACCAGGCACATGTCTCCCGAGCGCAACTTGGAACCCGGTACCGTCTCCGTCTTCCCGTCGGCGAGCAGCCGGTTCGCCATCGTCTCCGCTTTAGCGCGCCGCAAAGCATCGGCCTGCGCCTTGCCCCGGCCCTCCGCCATGGCTTCGGCAAAGTTCGCAAACAACACCGTGAACCAAAGCCACAGCGTGATCTGCAAATTGAATCCGAATCCGCCCTTGCCTCGTTCCACAAAGAGCAGCACCGTGGTCACCACGCTGCCCACTTCCACTACGAACATCACCGGGTTGCGCATCATGGTCACGGGATGCAGCTTTACCAGCGAATCCCACGCCGCACGACGCACGATCTTCATGTCCCACAAGCTGCGCTTTGCTTTCTTGCTAGCCATATTCTCCTGTTATCACCCCGGCGTTATAATCCAGCGCCTTGTCATCCAGCGGTTTGTCATCCTGAGCGGAGGTTGTGCTTCGAGAACGCGAAGCACAACCTCAGTCGAAGGATCCCTACCCGCTCCACCACTTCTTATCCTCCGCAAGACCGCCTAATGTCTCCCAACGTCAACACGCATCCGCCCAAGCCCCCTAAAACGTCTTCCCCGCTACCATCAACAAATGTTCCAGAATCGGTCCCAGACTCAGCGCCGGGAAAAATGTCAGAGCTCCCACAATCACCACCACCCCGATCAGCAAGACCGTAAACAGCGGTCCCGTCACCGGAAACGTCCCCAAGGTCACCGGAGCCTGTTTCTTCCCCGCCAAATTCCCTGCGATCGCCAGCATCGGAAGGATCATCATGAAGCGTCCCAGCAGCATCGCGATCCCCATCGACGTGTTGTACCAGGGCGTGTTCCCGCTCAGTCCGTTGAAACCCGAGCCATTGTTAGCCACGGACGAGGTGAACGCATAAAGCACTTCGGTAAATCCGTGCGGTCCCGCATTTGCCATCGCCGATGTGCCGAAGCTGTACAAAACTGAAATCGCCGTCAACACCAGAATCACCAGCGGAAAAATCAGGATCACCAGCATCGCCATCTTCACGTCGTAAGCTTCAATCTTCTTTCCCAAATATTCCGGCGTACGTCCCACCATCAATCCCGCAATAAACACGGACAGGATCACAAATACCAGCATCCCGTACATCCCCGCGCCCACGCCACCAAAGATCACCTCGCTCAACATCAAGTTGATCAGCGGAACCATTCCGCCCAGCGGCGTGAACGAATCGTGTTGAGAGTTCACCGCGCCGCAGCTCGTATCGGTGGTCACCGTCGCGAACAGCGCCGAGTTCACCACCCCAAACCGCACCTCTTTCCCTTCGAGATTGCCGGCAACCGGCACAGCCGCAGCCGCATGCAGCGAGCCATGCTGCGCCGCCGCCGTCAATAAAGGATTTCCACGCGCCTCCGCCCAATACGCCGTCGTCACTCCGGCCAGAAACATCAATGCCATCGCCGCCCACACTGCCCATCCATGTCGAGGCGAGCCCGTCATTTTTCCCAGCGTGAATGTGAGGGCTGAAGGAATCGCAAAAATGCAGAACATCTCCAGGAAATTCGAAAACGGCGTGGGATTTTCAAACGGGTGCGCGCTGTTTGCATTGAAGAACCCGCCACCGTTCGTTCCCAGCTCTTTAATAATTTCCTGCGAAGCCGTCGGCCCCTGCGCAATCACCTGTTGGCTCACCGTCTGCATCACCGGTTTGCCATCCGGCCCATTCACCGGCTTGCCATCGGACCCCAGTTGCGGCGTCTGATACGGATCGACCAGCTGCACCGTGTCATATGGCTTCAGGTTCTGCACGACTCCCTGCGACACCAGCGCCAATGCCCCGATCAAACACAGCGGAGCCAGAATCCACAGAGTCCCGCGAACCAGGTCCACCCAGAAATTCCCAATCGTCTTCCGCTCGCGCCCCGAAATGCCCCGAATGAATGCAATCGCCAGCGCCATGCCCGCAGCTGCAGAAACCCAGTTGTGATAGGCCAGCCCCACCATCTGCGTCAGGTAGCTCATGGTGGTTTCAGGTGCATAGTTCTGCCAGTTTGTATTCGTGGTGAACGAAGCCGCGGTATTGAACGCCAGCGCCGGCGCCACTCCCGGCAGCTTTTGCGGATTCCACGGGAGCCACGCCCACTGCTGCACCCGCTGCAGCACATAAAGCACGATCATGGAAACGCCACTGAACAAAATGAGCGCCAGTGCGTATACCTTCCAATCCATCTCGTGGCTTTCATCCACGCCCGTGACTTTGTAGAGAATCTTCTCCAGGGGCCGCATCACTGGATCGAGCCAGGTTCGCTCGCGCCCAAACACGCGCGCCATGTACCCGCCCAGTGGCTTGGTCACCAGAAACACCACGAGCAGGAAAAAAAAGATTTGCAGCCATCCGTTCGCCGTCATCAGAATTTCTCCGGTCGCAACATGGCATACACGAGATACACCAGCAATCCCGCGCAAATGATCAGCATGATGATCGATCCCATATGCTCCTCAGCGCACCCGCTCGCAGAACTGCACATACGCAAGCGAAATCACAAAAAACAAAACCGTCACCGCAAGAAAAATCACATCCTCCATTTCAACTCTCCCCCAGTTTGCGTTGCGAGCCGTAGTGTCTCGGATCGCGCTTTACCATCTCACTCACAGGGCGCCAACGACTTCACTAAAACTTGACCAGGATCGCCATATCGATGAACTGCTCGTCTCGCCGCAGATCCGGAAACCAGACACTGCTGGGCCCTCCACCGCAAGCCGTCTCCGCTGCGCTCAAACTCGTTTGCCCAGACGAAGCCCCGCTACTGCAGGCATAGTATTGCGGGAATCCATTGTTGCTGCCCGGAGGCGGCGTAATTCCTCCCGAACCCGACCAGTACGGCACGCTGGCATGGCGATAGTCGTATTCCCACCGGAACGTCAGAAACTGCTTGGGCATGTAGTCGAATGTAGCCGACGTGTCCCACGCCTTAAACGGATCTCCAGGATTCCCCGTGAAGTACGGCGAATTAATCGCCGCCGAAGGCGCCGTCTCCCCGTTGATCGGAGGGATCAGCACCAAATATCGTCCGGGATTGTTGATCTGGCCACCGCCGATCGTAAATCCATACCGGTCCTTTTTGAACCACGTGCGATTGTAGAGCATGTATCCGACGAAGCTCTGCTTTGGTCCGCCAGCCGTATTCCCATGGCAGCTCACCCCGCCGCCAAATTCACACCCCAAATCTCCAGTGAATGAAAATGCCATCTTGTCCAGATACTTTTCCGGTTTGTCGTAATACTTGATCTCGATGCTGTCATCGGTATGAATTCGCCCGCGATTCGGTATGTACAGGTCGTCGTGGCCCAGTCCGTAGTTGTTGGAAATAACGTTCATCCAGGGATAGGGAGTCCACTTGATCTGCCCTCCCACGCCTTTCCTCGAGTTGGCCGATCCATAGGATTGCCATCCATTAATGAACCACGGCTCAATCTTCAAGTGCGGGTTGGGAAAAATCTGTACCCGTAATCCCTCGAAAAACCAGGGCGTGTTCGACGAAACGTACGAAGGTTGATAGGCCCAGTTGTCGAAGTTGTAATAGCTGAAGAGCCCGATGTACGAAAGGAAGATGCCCGCGTCCACGTTGATCCCGTTCAACGCATTGATGTGGTAGCCGCCGTAAGCTTCCGATAGATACCGGTAGGCATTTCCCAGATCCCATTGTCCCTTGGCGGGACTGGGATCGTTTCGCACAGTTGTGGTGGAATACATACCAAACTGGGTCATGAACCGGGCGCGCACGTTGTCGTAGTGGAAGTCGCCACCTATGCCGAGTTGCTCCAGTTGGATCTCGTTGGAACGAAACAGTTCGCTCGACCCGCCCATCGAGTTATCTCTCGGTTTGTTGAAGTCATACACGTAATTCACATCGGCTCGGATTTCCGGGGTGAAGAACTTTGAATCGAAAGCCGTGTCTTTGTTTCGCGGGTTCCCGTTCAGCCAGGTCCAGTCCCAGTCGGAAAACGGATCGATCTTCGCCTTCTTCGCCACCCGGTTATCGGCAGCAGCACTGGCGGCCACGGCCGTAGCGGCTGGGCTCGCAAAGTTTTCCGCCGTCACCGGCGGCACATTTGGCCCGCCTTTTGGGGCCGGAACCATGTCAACCCGGTCCTCAGTAGTCGTGGCGCCCTTGCGCTGCTCAACCTCCGCGCGCAACCGCTCCACTTCCGCTCGCAGGGCTTTCAATTCTTCCCGCATTTCCTGCTGTTCCGTTCGTTGAACTGAACTACCGGTGTCGGATTTCGCGGAAGGAGTAGACATGCTTTGGGTGGATTGCGCGCCAGCCCAACCTGCCAAAGATAGCGCGCACGTCGACAGCAATAAGACCCGATTTGCACTTTTCCATCTCATGATTTTCGCTCTCCAGAAATTGCCCGTGGCACTCATCGTGCTTAGCCGCCATCACGTGGCAATCCTCGCCCATATAAATTCGCTTCAACCCTTCGAGGCTTTTCCCTATCTTAGGCTTTTGCAGAACTGGCACAATCCAGTAGCAGACGGCAGGTGGACTCTCGCGCAGCAATCCAATCAGAAACCACAGCATAAAACCCGCGCCCGAAAGAGCGATGGCTGCGATTGTCCACGCTGCATCCATACGTCGGCCTCCTCCGCCGGGGCGCAGACCTCCACGCAAACGTATCAGTGGACCATTTCACTTGTAAGAGTGGTTTAAGGAATTCGTAAGGAATTCATAAAGGCAGAAACGCTACCCAATTTCGAGAATCGCTATAACTCAATTGCTCCGGCTGCCTTCAGCAGCCCCATTCCGCTTCACCCGGCTGAGCAAAATACTGCCGCGACTTACTTCGCTCGCTGGTCATCGACTCCAGTTCGAGCAGCGCCAGCCGCGCCGCCGCCACCAGGCGGCTCTTCTCCGGTTGCGAAACCTCCTTCCACGAACCGCGCCCTTCGCTGCCCTTGCCCGCAACTTCCGGCATCAGCGCCTGGTGATAGTGATGGAAAAGCTCCGCCAATCGTTCCGGTGCCACTTCGTTAATCCACATGATCATTGATCTCCCTTGAATTCGCATCTTCTGCTCGGGGCCTTTCCAGCTCCCACAATCATTGGACACGCAATCGCAGAAAGTTCGAATAAAGGGTCCATAAAATGTTCGTAAAAGCGTGCTACCGAAAAATCGACAGAAGAACCCTACTATGAGCCCGGTTCAAAGCGGTACCCTACCCAGGGTTCGGTGAGCAAATACTTCGGCGAAGAAGGATCACTCTCAATTTTCTTGCGCAGCTGTCCAATGAAAACGCGTAAATATTCTGGCTGCTCGGTACTGTTAGGTCCCCAGATAGCAGCCAGCAGCGTGCGATGTGTCACCACTTTCCCGGGCCGCCGCGCCAGATAAACCAACAAGTCAAATTCCTTCGGAGTTAAATGAATCTCATTCCCAACCACCTTCACTGAGCGCGCATCCATGTCGATGGAAAAATCTCCCGCCGTGATCGTGCTCGGCTCTTCCTCGGCCGCCGGACTCCGCCGCAGCTGTGCCCGGATTCGCGCCAGCAGCTCGTTCATGCTAAACGGTTTCGTAACGTAATCATCGGCGCCGGCATCCAGCGCCTCCACCTTCGAGCGATCCTGTCCACGCACCGAGAGCACGATAATCGGTACCTGCGACGTCTGCCGCACCTGCCGGCACAGTTCCACCCCGTCCAGATTCGGCATGGCCAGGTCCGTGATCAATACATGGGGCGTCCAGTTCTTCATCAACTCCAGCGCCATTTCTCCGTCATTGGCCACGCGGATGTCATAACCCTGCGACGTAAGCGTAGTGCGCAGCACCCGCGTAATTTGCGCCTCGTCATCCACCACCAGAATTCGCCGGTGCTCGTCCGTCATCGTTCCGTCACCGCATTTCCTGAGTCACAATGTGAACATCCACTGCCGGCGTATCGCGCAGAAACTTATGAATTGCCGAAAGATAAAAATATCGCTTCCATCCCTTGGTGGCCGAACGTCCGAACACCACCTGCGTAATGTGATTCTCGCGCACGAATTCGGCAACTTTTTCCGCCACCACTTTGCCCTCGGCCTTTACCACCTTCGCGCCCACGCTCTCCGCAAAGCGTATGTTCTCCGCCAGAGTTCGCTGGTTTTCATCGCTCTCGTCCGTTCCCGTGTCCACATAAAACACAAACAAATCCCCGTCGAGCGCTTGCGCCATCCGTGCTCCGCGCGCAATCAAATACTGCGCCGCCGGATTCGAACTGATGCACACCGCAATCCGTTCACGCACTTGCAGCAGTTGGCCATCCTCGGTTTTCAGCTCCGAGAGCGTGCGATCGACCGCCTGCGTCACCTGGCGCAACGCCAGTTCGCGCAACGCAACCAGATTCGTATTTCGGAAAAAATTCGCCAGCGCCCGTTCCACGCGCTCCCGAGGATAGATGTCTCCCCGTCGCATGCGGGTCTGCAGCGCCTGTGGCGTCAAGTCCGCCATCACAATTTCGCCCGCTCGCCGGATCACCCAATCCGGCACCGTCTCCCGTACCTGCACGCCCGTCAGCCCTCGAATCGTCGGCGCCAGACTCTCGATGTGCTGCACGTTCAGCGTCGAAAGAACATCGATCCCCGCATCCAGCAACTCGAAAACATCTTCATAGCGCTTCGCGTGCTTGCTGCCTTCAATGTTCGTGTGCGCCAGTTCATCCACCAACACAACATGCGGCTTCCGCGCCAGTATCGCGTCGACGTCCATCTCTTCAAAGATGGTCGATTTGTATTCCAGCTTTTTGCGCGGAACCGTCTCCAGGCGTGACGAAAGTTCCATAATCGGTTTACGCCCGTGTGATTCCACCACGCCGATCACCACTTCCTCGCCGCGACTCGCCCGCCGAACGCCTTCACTCAGCATGGCATAGGTCTTTCCCACACCCGGCGCATAGCCGAGAAACAGCTTGAACACCGCCGGCCGCCGCTCGGTGTCCACTTCCTTCAGCCACTCTTCGGGACTCTTAGCCATCGCCGCTATTCTCCACGTCGGAAGGAGAATTGTCGAATTTGATCGGGACCCGCAGTTAACCACGGAGACGCGGAGAAACCCTCCAATTGCTCTCGGCTCTCTGCTCCCCAGTCGCCTTCTCTGCGTCCCTGTGTCTCTGTGGTGAAAAGCCCTTCATGCAGTTACAATCGTGCCCGTGAAGCCGCACTGGCCGCAGCACTTGTTCCGCTACGTCGCCTGCCTCGTGGCCGCCGAACTGGTGGCGCTGGTCTACCGGCATTTCGTGCAGGTAAACCCCACCACGGTGGCCTTAACTTACCTCTTGATGGTCCTGTGGGTGGCCGCCTATTGGGGATTTCGCTTCTCCGTCTTTCTCGCCTTGCTCGCCACGCTCGCCTTTAATTATTTTTTTCTTCCCCCCGTTGGAACCTTTACCGTCGCCGATCCGCAGAACTGGGTCGCGCTTTTCGCCTTTCTTGTCACCGCCGGCATCGCGAGCGAACTCGCGGACCGTGCCCGCCGCCAAACTGCCGACGCTGTCCAGCGCCGTCGCGATGTCGAAAGGCTCTACGCATTCAGCCAACGCCTGCTCGCCACCGACAACGTGGCGGAACTATTGAATTCAATTCCGGCTTACGTTTGCGACGGATTCGCCGCGAAGGCAGCCGCCATTTACTTGCTCAGCTCCCAGCAGGTTTACCGCACCGACCCGAAGGTCACATGGTTTCCACTGCAGGATCTTCAAATGGTCAGCTCGCGCGGCGAGCCCGTCATCGATTCCAAGCGCGGAGTCTCACTCACCCCTTTACATCTGGGCACGCGCACGACCGGAGCCGTCGGCATCGCGGGAGCGGCGCTCTCCCGCGCCACACTTGAGGCCCTGGGCAGCATGATCGGGATTGCCATCGAGCGCGCCGGTGCCATGGAGAAACTCTCGCAGACCGAAGCCGCTCACCAGAGCGAGAACCTTCGCGCCGTTCTGCTCGATTCCGTCACTCACGAACTACGTACTCCCCTCACCGGCATCAAGGCCGCCGTCACCGGCCTGCTCTCCGATTACAACCTCGACGAAGCCCAGCGCCAGGAGTTGCTCACCGTCATCAACGAAGAAACCGATCGCCTCGATCGTCTAGTCGGCGAAGCCACCGAGATGGCCCAGCTCGATGCCCACAAGGTGGAACTCCATATGGCGCCGGCGGATATTGCTACTGTCATCGAGTCAGCGGTGGAAGAATCCAGAACGGTTCTCGGCCAACATCCGTTGGAAGTGCGCGTCCCCCCATCGCTGCCCAAGGTGAAGGTGGATTCCGACCGGATCGCGGAAGTCCTCAAGCAATTGCTGGAAAATGCCGCTAAATATTCACCACCGGCCGCCCCCATCACCATAACCGCGGAGCGAAAAGGAGATCGCATCGTCGCCAGCGTCACCGATCATGGCCCCGGCATCGACGATTTTGAACAATCGTTGATCTTCGACAAGTTCTATCGCGGTCGAGATCAGCGCTACAGCGTCCAGGGCACAGGCATGGGCTTAGCCATCGCCAAAGCCATCGTAGAAGCACACAGTGGGACAGTCAGCGTCACCAGCCAACTCGGCTGCGGCTCAGTCTTCTCCTTCGAACTCCCCACCGCCTGATCTTGACCTTGAACGTCAGGAGTGTAGACGGAAGCAATTGTCCACCGCAATATCTTGGGCAGCTCGCATCTCGATTTTGGGTGCTCCGCTCTTCGACTCTGGACGCTCCGCTCTTCGCTTTTGGTTATCGCAGCGCTTCAGCGCTGCGATAACCACACCATAACGATGTGGGCTTTAGCCCGAAGCACTTTAGTTCTTCAACTTCGGCCTCTCGCATGTATCCACAATCTTCGTCGGATCGATCGCATCTTGATCCACCTGCTCTTCCAGAATCTTTCCATCCTTCCCAATCAAGAAGTTCACCCGCCGTGCCGCTTTGTATTTATCCACATAAATCCCATACTTGTGAGTAACATCTCCGCCCCAATCGCTCAGCAGAGGAAATGTAACTCCAATTTGATCGGCAAATGCTTTATTCGCGAACGCGCTATCCATGCTCACACCCAGAACCTGGGTGTCGGTAGCTTCCAGCCGTTTCTGATCATGCTGGAGAGCTTGCATTTGCTTCGTTCAACCACCGGTGAAAGCGAAGATAAAGAATGCCACCACCACGTTTTTCTTCCCGCGGTACTGGCTCAGGGAAACGGACTTCAGGTCGTTCCCGTCGAAATAGTTCAGCTTGAAATCCGGCGCCAGCTCTCCAACCTTGGGTAGCCCGGGCGTCCCACTGGCCGGCTTTGCCTGCGCGGCAATCGACCCCACGTTGCCGATTGCCGACGCACCCACAAGCAAGCATGCCGCCAACGCGCTCGATAGTCTTTTCTGCATTACAATCCTCCTAGCGGAATGATAGCCTACGCCCCGCCGAGACATTGTACTTTTCAGTTGCGCAATGCTTCCTCAGGACGCCAATCAGTACCTGCTTTCCCATGATTTCGCATTGCCGAATGCGACCCGAAACCAGTAAATTCAGTTTCGGACAAAAGCCAGCGCCATGAGTCTCGTGACCCTGAACGACATTTTCTTCGCCGCCGCCGAGCGCAATCTCGACCAGGCCATGCTCTACCGCGAAGCCGGAAAGTGGCTGCCCATCTCCTCTTCCGACTTGCGCCGCAACGTGGCCGCCACCGCCCATGCCTTGCAGGAATGGGGCATCAAGAAAGGCGACCGCGTTGCCATTCTCAGCGAGAATCGCCCCGAGTGGTCCATCGCCGACTTCGCCACATTGCTGCTCGGCGCCGTCACCGTTCCCGTCTATGCGACCTTAACTCCTGAGCAGACCGCCTATACCCTGAGTGATTCCGGCGCCACCGTAATCTTTGTTTCCAGCGAACATCAACTGCGCAAGGTCCAGTCCGTTCTCGCTCGCACTCAAATTAATAAAATCGTGGTCATGGATCATCTGCAGCTTTCCGGCGAAATCGCCACATGCAGCGTGCTCATGGATCAATTCATGTCGCAAGGACCACTCACCCTCGATCCCCAAACCGAATCCCTGGCTCGCTCTATTCAGCCCGACGACCTCGCCACCATTATCTATACTTCCGGAACCACCGGAACCTCTAAGGGCGCAATGCTCAGTCATGGCAATATGGCTTCCAACATTGCCTGCTCCATGCTCGGCTTTGAGATGCGCCCGGGATTGGTCAGCATTTCATTCCTTCCTCTTTCCCACGTCACCGCGCGGCACGTCGATCTCGCGCTGCTCTACCACGGAGTCACACTCGCCTATTGCCCCTTCATCGAGAATCTTCCCCAAGCTCTTCTCGAGATACGTCCTTCACTCTGCGTTTCGGTGCCCCGCGTCTACGAAAAGATCTACGCGAAAACTGAGTCGACGGCCCGCGGCTTCCCCAAGCGCGCCATCTACCGCTGGGCGCTCTCCGTCGGCCGCGCTCACAAGTCTGAAATTCTCGCCGGAGAAACTCCTACTTCAGCCAACTGGAAGCTCGCCAACAAATTGGTCTTCTCGAAAATTCGCGCCGGCATGGGCGGCCAGGTTGAAACCTTCATCTCCGGCGGCGCGCCCCTGGGCCGCGAACTCGCTGAATGGTTCGCCACCGTTGGCGTCCGCATCCACGAAGGTTACGGCCTCACCGAAACTTCTCCTGTCATCGCCGTAAATACTCCGGTCAATCACCGCATCGGCACTGTCGGGAAGCTCCTGGTCAATCTGGAAGCTCGCATCGCCGAAGATGGCGAAATTCTGGTTCGCGGTCCTTCCGTCTTCAAGGGATATTGGAACCGTCCCGAAGAAACTCAGAACGCATTTCAAGATGGTTGGTTCAAAACCGGCGACATCGGACACATCGATGCCGATGGATATCTCTCCGTCACCGATCGCAAAAAAGAACTCATCAAAACTTCCGGCGGAAAGTTCATCGCTCCCCAGCCCATCGAAAACTCCCTGAAGCTGAATCCCTTGGTAGGAACCGCCGCTATCATTGGTGACAGGCGCAAGTTCGCCTTCGTCATCGTCTCCCCCAACTTCGCGCTGCTGGAAAATTGGGCCCAGTCGAATAGCGTTCCTTTCTCTTCGCGTGCCGAACTAGTCACCAACCCGAAAGTTCAAACGCTCTACGACGGAATTGTCGCGGAAATCAACAAAAACCTCGCCCGCTTCGAAAAATTGAAACGGGTTCTTCTTGTCCCCGATGAATTCACCGCCGACAACGGCGCTCTGACCCCCACCCTGAAACTCCGCCGCCGCGTGGTCGAAGACCGCTACCGCCGCCAGATCGACGACCTCTACGCCCAAGCCGAAGCCCGCGAAGGCTAAATAGCATTAATTAGCTCTTGTCATTCCGAAGCGGCCTCAACAAGTGAGCCGTAATCATTTCGAAGCGGTTGTAATCAAGCAAAGCTTGTCATTGCGAAGCTGCGCAGCCGCTGAGGAACCTGTTTTCCCGCGCGCGCCAATCCCGCTCTCGCCAAGTCTCATGCAGGCAGACAGCTCCACATTCTTCCAACTCGGTTTACAATGAAAAGTCATGACAGACGCACTCCATATCGCTGGCCATACTTTCCGCTCCCGCCTCATCGTTGGTACAGGAAAATACAAATCCTTCCAGGAAACTGCCCGCGCCCTCGAGGCCAGCGGAGCGGAGATGGTCACCGTCGCCGTCCGCCGCGTGAACCTCGACCGCAGCAAGGAATCTCTGCTCGACTACATCGATCCCAAGAAATATTTCCTGCTGCCAAACACCGCGGGCTGCTACACCGCCGACGAAGCTGTCCGCGCCGCGCGCCTGGGCCGCGAAGTCGGCCTTTCCGATTGGGTCAAACTCGAAGTCATCGGCGACCAGGCCACGCTTTACCCTGACGTCCAAGCCACGCTCGAAGCCACACGCACGCTGGTCAACGAAGGCTTTACCGTCCTGCCCTACACCTCCGATGACATCGTCTTCGCCAAGCGTCTGATCGACGCTGGCGCCGCCGCAGTCATGCCGCTAGGCGCGCCCATTGGCAGCGGCATGGGCATTCAAAATGAGGCGCACATCCGCATCCTGCGCGAGATGATCACCGCCGTCCCGCTGATTGTCGATGCCGGCGTAGGCACCGCATCCGACGCCGCCATCGCCATGGAGCTAGGCGCCGACGCGGTTCTAATGAACACCGGCATCGCCAACGCCCAGGATCCGGTGCTGATGGCCGAAGCCATGCACCATGCCGTCCTAGCCGGACGCCAAGCCTATCTGGCCGGCCGCATGCCAAAGAAGTTGTACGCAACCGCCAGTTCCCCGCTGGAAGGCGTAGTCCGATAGGTTGTGTGCGACCGGGTCTCAGACCCGGTCGCCAAGCGTAGCTCGACCCGTAGCGCCCAGCGTCCTCGCCGGCTCTTCCTTCTAAGTGGCGCTTCTGCATAGCGCAGCGCTTCAGCGCGGCGATAAAGAAAAAGAAGTGGATGTACCTGGGCTTTAGCCCCTGAGGTGCTCAGCTGTCTGAGCAGACCCCACTCACAAGAATCCCCAACACAAAAATTAAGAGGGCGGCAGCCGCCGCCCTCTTTCACTTCTCTTAAAAATCACAGCATCTTCGCGCTTTCCACATGAATGGAATCGCCCATCACATGTCCAGTCGCCGCAATGTGATGTCCCACATGGTCCTTGAGCGCATCCGGATTCTCCACCATCAGCACCTTTTGATCCTTATCGGTCACGATCACCATCTTCGCACCCGCGGCCAGGCACTTCTTGGTGCACGCCTCAGCCTTGTCGTTGGCGCCCTTGGCGCCGCATTTGTCATCGCTCACCCACCCGTTGACGGTGGTGCTCTTGCCCATATCGTCAAACGCCATCGCTGTCAGGGCGAACACAAAACATATCGCAAGACTAAGTACCAGCACTTTTCTCATGGCCGTCTTTTCTCCTTATTTGATCTTCCGATCGCGGCCCCACGCCGCATGGTAGGAATTCTAATCGCACATCCGGAAGCGACTCAACACGCCCACCGATCGTCGATTGCACGAACTATACCACACAGAATGTTCCCGATTGTCACCCAGTCGCGGGGATGCGTACCACTTCTGGTGTCATTCCGACGTGCCGGGTTTTTACCAGCTGGACGAGGAATCTCCCGTACCGACCCAGTCGCCGCTTTCGAGCTCTGCTACTACCGGAAAATCAGCTTGCGGTGCGATCGGGCCTACTTTTTCGCTGAACGATTCACCGGTGGCGTAGCAACCGCCGGAACCGGAGGAACATACACGACTTCGCCCGGGCGCGCATAATGCAACTGCTCGCGCGCTTCTTTCTCAATCGCCTTCGCGTCCGTCTGCAGCCCTTGAATTTGTTGCGTGTACATTTCGTTGTCCTTCTGCTCCAGCACGATTCGCTTCTGCAGCGATTCATACTCCGCCCGCTTCTGCTTGTAGACAACCATCCCATTCGCCCCAAACATCACGTGTACAAACAGCAAGCCCGCCAGCACTGCAACCGCAATCGTCGCCAACCGCCGCCGCAGCGCATGCACACGGGTAAATACCGGACGCAGTCTCCCCGCCCACGATACCGCGATCGCCTCGGCCTGCGGCGCCTTTTCCGCAATCGCTCGCAGCCCATCTTGCGGACTGGTAAATCGCCGGATGTCCGCCAGATTTTTTACTCGAAAGTCCATTGCTTCAGCTCACCCAACGCCGACACAACTCCCTCGGATAAATCTCAACTTTCCAGTGAACTTGTCCTCACCTCCGCCGTCAAGCGAAAGTTCACCTGCCGAGCATAATGCGAACCAACTTGGTCATATAGCGCCTTCCGATCCGTCAAACCCGATCTGCATTACCATGATTTCTGCGAATTGCTGATGGCTGATCTCGATATGACCGACAAACGAATCGTCCTCACCACCGCGGGCTCAGAAGAAGAAGCGCGCAGAATTGCCTGCCATGTTGTAGAAGAGCGCCTGGCCGCTTGCGTCAACATCGTCCCACAGATTGTGTCGATTTATCGTTGGCAAAATGAAGTGGAAGAATCTCGCGAATGGCTCTTGATCATCAAAACCACCGCTGCGGCTTTCGCAGCAGTGAGCCAGGCGATTGCCGAACTCCACTCCTACGACCTGCCAGAATGTATCTGCCTGACCATCGAAGACGGCTCATCCCACTACTTGCAATGGATCGGCGAATCGATTGGCGGAGAGCAAAAGAAATAGAGAAGGAGGGAACAACCTAAATTAGTTTGATCCGTAAAGATCCGCGCAAATCCTTGGCGACGCGCTTCTATATAGCGCCCAGTCCCACTTCCAAGTCTTCCAAAATATCCTCGACGTCCTCAATTCCCACAGAAATCCGTACCATTCCATCCGTGATCCCAATCGCCTTGCGCCCCTTCTCACCTAGCGCTGCATGCGTCATCGTCGCCGGATGCGAGATCAGCGTCTCCACTCCTCCCAGCGATTCTCCCAACGAACACACGCGCAGTTTCTTCAGCATTCTGTTGGCATTCTTCAGCGAGCCCGTCTCAAATGTAATCATGGCTCCAAATCCGCTCATCTGCCGCTTCGCCAACTCATGCTGCGGATGATTCTTTAGCCCCGGATAAAGAACCTCCCCTACCTTCTTATGCTTCGCCAGAAACTCCGCTACCACGCGACCATTGCGGTCGTGAATCTCCATCCGCGCTGCCAGCGTCTTCACCCCGCGCAGCAACAGAAAACATTCAAACGGAGACAGTATCGCCCCCGCGCACTTTTGCAAAAACGCTAGCTTCTCCGCCTGCTCCGGCCGGCTGCACACCACCACGCCGCCCAGCCCATCGCTGTGCCCATTCAAAAACTTGGTAGTCGAGTGCACCACCATGTCCGCACCCAACGCTAGCGGCTGCTGAAAGTAGGGCGACATGAATGTGTTGTCCACCACCAGTTCCACTTTCCTGCGCCGGCAAATCTGGCTGATTGCCCGCAGATCGCTCAACCTCATCAGCGGATTTGTAGGCGTCTCCACGTGCACCAGGCGCGTATTTTTTCGAATCGCGCGGTCCACGTTCTCCGCGACCGACGTATCTACATAAGAAAACTCCAGCCCGAAATTTGTCAGCACCTGGTTAAACAGCCGCGGCGTCCCGCCATACAGATCATCGCCACACACCACGTGGTCGCCCGCCTTCAGCATACTGGCAATCGCGTTGATCGCCGCCATTCCGCTGCCAAACACCCGCGCCGCCACCCCACCTTCCAGCGAAGCCAAATTCTCTTCTAGCCGATCCCGCGTAGGATTCGACACCCGCGAATATTCGTACCCCTTGTTCTCCCCAATCCCCTGCTGTACGTAAGTAGAACTGAGATAAATGGGCACGTTGACCGCGCCGGTCAAAGGATCCGGCTCCTGCCCATCGTGAATCGCGCGCGTAGCAAACCCAGCCTGCCGATTTCTTTTCATGAAGACCTTAGATTTGTCATTCTGAGCGAAGCGAAGAATCCCTACCGTCCGCACAACCCTCGCCACACACAAAGTTGTTTGCATTTATCATTAGTTACTGTTCTAAAAATCTTAAATCCCACCGTCAAAAATCTTCTTCGACAAATACCGTTCCGCCGAATCGGGAATAATAGTAGCCACCCGTTTCCCCGCCCCCAGCCGCCGCGACACGTCCAGAGCCGCAAACACCGCCGCCCCTCCACTAGATCCCGCCAGCACACCCTCTTTCGCCGCCAACTGTTTCACCATCCCAAAGGCATTCTCATCGCTCACCGCAATCACTTCATCGCACACCGATCGATCGAACGTCTTGGGAACAAAACTTGCCCCGATCCCCTCAACCTTGTGCGGCCCATGTTCTCCACCACCCAACACCGATCCCTGCGTCTCCACCGCCACCGCCCGCACTCCCGGCACATGCTCCTTCATATAGCGCGCGATCCCGGTGAATGTCCCGCAAGTGCCACACCCCAGAACTACGGCATCCACTTTTCCGCCCATCTGCTCAAAGATTTCCACCGCCGTTGTCTCGTAGTGATAGTCCGGATTCGCCATATTCTCAAACTGTCCCGCCATAAACGCCCTCTTATCGCCAGCCACAACTTCCTTAGCCCGTCGGATCGCTCCGCTCATCCCTTCTTCATCCGGCGTGCGTTCCACCTCCGCGCCCAGCGCGCGCATGATGATCACTTTCTCCTGCGAGAAGTTTTCCGGCACAAACAGCTTCACCTTATATCCGCGGTTCACCCCGATCAGCGCCAGCCCAATCCCCGTATTCCCTGCCGTCGCTTCCACAATCGTCCCCCCAGGCGCAAGCTTCCCTTCCTGCTCCGCCCGCCGGATAATCCCGATCGCCGCGCGATCCTTCACGCTTCCGCCGGGATTCAAGTATTCAAGCTTTGCGAAGATGTCGGCGGACCCGGCCGGAACCAGCCGCTTCAGCCGCAACATGGGAGTGCCGCCGACCAGATCCGTAATGTCGTCGGCGACCCCGAGGTGGGAAACTTCGAGTGTTTTCTGATGCACGCTTCAGGGTAAGGGGACGGTCCGAAATCGTCAATGGAACGAAAGCCTTAGATCGACGTTACTTCGCTTTCGGTTGCTCGAAAAAACCGACTGGTGCGAGGTTCTACTTTGTCCCTGCGGCTGTCTGCGTCCCTGCGTAATACCCACTCTTGGTCCGCACCAACATCTTGCCATGCCCCTTTGCCTTGGCTTCTACGCGGATAGTACGGAATCCTCCCGTGCCTTTCGGGTTCGTCGGCTTATATCCAATCGTGTACTGATTCCGGATGTCGTGCGCCACCTGGCGGCTAATCTCATCCACTTCGTCCAGCGTCTTCGGGAAAAAAGCTATGCCGCCAGTGCGTTGCGCAATAATCTCCAGCGCGCGCTTGGCTCGCTTGGGATGCTCTTCATCTCCCAAGATTCCGATCGCATACACCGACGGCCCGTTCTCCTCCTGCAATTGCTTCACTGCCTGCTCTAAAGTCTCGCGGCTCGCGTTATCTTCTCCATCCGTCACTACGAATAGAACCTTCCGCTCCAGCCTGGCATCCCTCTTTAGGTGATCCGCCGAGGCCACCACCGCCTCGTAAAGCGCGGTCCCCCCTCTGGCGTCGATCTTCTCCAGAGCTTCTTTCAATTTCAGCAGATCGTTGGTGAAATCCTGATCGAGATAATATTCGTCGTTAAAATTAACCACGAACACTTCGTCCTGCGGATTGCTCGACCGCACCAGATTCAGCGCTGCCGCGTTCACCTTAGCGCGCTTCTCCCGCATCGATCCGGAGTTATCAATCACAATCCCCATGGCCACTGGAATGTCTTCATGATGGAAAGAAATGATGGTTTGCGGCTTGCCGTCTTCAAACACCGAAAACGCGCTCCGCCCCAGGTCGGTGACGATGCGCTGCTTGTCATCCACCACCGTGGCGTGCAGAAGAACTTCATCGACATCCGTGCGGATGACAAAGGTTCCGTTGTCCGGAGGCGCCTGAGGCTGGGTTGAAGGCGGAGCGGGTGGTGCGGGCTGAGCCTGACCCGGCGGAACTTGAACTGGGGAAGGCTGTGCTTGGGAACGGTCTGGCCCGGCGATCGCTCCCGCCAGCCCCGCGACCAGAATCACGAAGAGCCACTTCAGGAAAATAAAACGATTGGAACCCTTATTCTTCGGGCGCGTAATAACCCGTCCTGGCATAAACGCGTAGCGGCGGCAATCCTTTCGGGGGCAGTAACTTCACTTTGATCTTACGCCATTTGCCGTCTCGCGAGTCGTTATGCGGCCGATAGCCCAGCACATACTGATTCCGCAATTCAATTCCAATCTTTGTCGCTACGTCCGCCAAGTCGTTCGGGTTTTCCACCGTAAATGCCCGTCCACCTGACAACTCGGCAACCTCGCCCAAAAGCGCCGGCCCCAGTCGCTCTTCTTCCGTGGGGAAGTACCGGTCGTAAATGCCAATCGCGTATACCATTACATCCGCTTCTTTTACCAGCGCCTTGATTTCGTTTTCGGTGTACCGGCTATGGTTATCCCCGCCATCGGAAATGATGAGCAGCGCCTTCTTCGGATACTTGGCTTGCCGCATCTTGGTGACGCCCATATAAATCGCATCCAGCAACGCAGTCCGCCTTCGCGGCACGGCAAACACCAGCTTGCTCTGGATCTCATCCACCGAACTGGTGAAATCGCTGACCACTTCCGGTTCGTCCGAGAACGTGATCATGAAAAATTCATCCTGAGGATTCGCGGTCTTGAAAAACTCCACCACCGCGTCCTTCGCCCGGTCCATCTTGCTGGCCATGCTTCCACTGGAATCGAAAATGACTCCCAGCGAAACCGGAGCATCCTCGCTCGAGAAGGATTTGATCTCTTGCCCCGAACCGCCTTCGAAAAGCTGGAAGTTCTCCTTCTCCAGCCCAGTCACCAATCGGTTCATCGGGTCTGTTATCGTCACCGGCACCAGTACCAAATCCGCGTTCACCTTCAAGGGCCGTATGTGCGTGTTCAAAGACGAAGGAACGATGCCTTCATTTGTGACTTCTTCCGCTTTTGCCTTCTCGACGGGACGTGGTACTACGTGAACGTCGTTCACGTCCGTCTGCCCCAAAACCGGCACCGATCCGCCCAGGCATACGCAAACTAGCCACATCAAGATTGTCAACACACGGGAAAGATTAGAACGACCGCACAGAATTGTCCGCAATCGGACGGCAGTCAGATTCCAGGGTCGAATCAAACCGAACTTCTCAGCTCGGATCCCAGGGTGAGATACCCGGCGCTCATCCATTGCGGACATAAGCACCTCATTTGGCCGCGATAGTATCACAGCTTCCCCTGAGCGGCGCCGATATTTTTGTCAAATCCTGGAGACAATCCCAGAATGGACGCGGGTTTCAGCCGACTTTTCCACTCCGCTGAATCCCCCTCCGGAAATCCGCCGCTACCTTGTTACAATCAAAGGTTTCCATGGCTGACATACATCCTTTTCGCGCGTTTCGTTACGATCCCCAGCAGGTCTCTCCCGCTCTGGCGGTCACCCAACCCTACGACAAGATCACTCCAGCGATCCAAGAACGCTATTACGCGGCCAGCCCATATAACCTCGTTCGGATCATCCTCGGTCGACGTGAACCGAATGACAATCCGGAAAATAATGTATATACCCGGGCCGCCGCCAGCTTTCGCGACTGGCGCCTCCAGGGCATCTTGCGTCAGGATTCCCGCCCTTCCCTTTACTCTTATTCACAGCGCTTCACTCTGCCCGGCTCTAACGCACAAGGTCCCGGCAAAGAACTCGAACGCCGCGGCTTCATCGCCCTGGGCCGCATCGAGGATTATTCCGCCGTCGTCTTCCGCCACGAACAAACCCTCGCCAAGCCCAAGGCTGATCGCCTCGACTTGCTCCGCGCCACCCACGCCCATTTCGGCCAGATCTTCATGCTCTACGAAGATTCCGGCCAGGTGGAATCCTTGCTCTCCACTCCCGCCGGTCCCGATATCTCTGTCACCGACGAATACGGCGTCCTCCATCGACTCTGGCAAATTTCCGACCCGCGCCTTATCGATTCCGTCCGTGCCGCCATGGCCGACAAGAAACTCATCATCGCCGACGGGCACCACCGCTACGAAACTGCGCTCAATTTCCGCAACGAAAATCGAGAAAAAGAGGGCCGGGAGAAGACAAAAGCGACCATCACCCCCATTACATCTCCCTCCGAATTCGTAATGATGACCTTCGTCAACCTGAACAGCCCCGCCCTCACAATCCTTCCTACGCACCGGGTCGTTCACAGTCTGCCCGCGTTTAACGAGGAAGACTTCCGCGATTCCGCCCACAAGTTTTTCGACATCGAAGAAGTCGACTCCTCCCTTGACGCTGCCCACGCCACCGCTATGCTCCATCAGTGCGGACGTGCCGGCACCGCCCTTCTGGCCGTCACTCCGAACCGCGCCTTCCTCTTGCATCACCCCGACCCCAGCGCCGTCCACCTCTTCGCCGGACTTTCCATGCGCCAACAGTCCCTCGACGTGGTCCAATTGCACAAAATCTTGCTGGAAAATGTCCTGGGTCTCACCGAAGAATCTATCCGCAACCAGCAGAATATCTCCTACGTCCGCGATGCCGCCGAGGCCCTCGCGCACTTGGAAAACAGCCCTCGCGCCAACATCGTTTTTCTGATGAACCCCTGCCGCGTCCAGCAAGTCCGCGACATCGCCTTCGCCAACGAAGTCATGCCTCAGAAATCCACCGACTTCTACCCCAAGCTCCTCAGCGGACTAACCGTCTATGCCCTCGATTAATGGGCGGAATGTGCGGCGAAGGTCGTGTGCGGACAGCCGCCCGCGGTTGTCCAGCCGGGCAAAGCCCGGCAACCCTCGCCGACGACTCCTTCGTCAGCATCTCGCCCGTACGAGCCGCCTACTGCTCTCCCTCGCCGTCACCCTGTTCCTCGCACTCCCGCTCCCCGGCGCCACTCCCGAAAAACATCTCTCTATCTATTCCACCGCCGCCAACTATTCCCTGCCTATCGTCCAGAACCAGGGCCGCGACTACGTCGGCCTCCTCGAACTTCTCGAACCTCTCGGCACCGTCAGCGCCAAGCAGGACGGCACCCGTTGGCGTCTGCACTACAACAATGTTCTCGGCGAATTTACCGTCGACAAAACCCGCGCCCGCGTCCAGGGACGAGACGCCGATCTCTCCGCCAAATTTATCCTTGAAAACGGACGCGGTCTCGTTCCCGTGTCTTCTCTCAATTCCCTTCTCCCTAGATTCCTCGGAGGTCCCGCGACCCTCCACGAACAGTCCAATCGCCTTTTCATCGGTAGCGTCGCTACCCACTTCACCGCTTCCGTTGCCGCAAGCGATCCTTCACATCTCGTCTTTCAATTCACGGCACCCGTCAATCCTTCCGTCGCCACTGAGCCAGGGAAAGTGCGCCTGACCTTCAATCACGAACCAGTCACTGCGCCCGCCTCGCCCACGCTGACTTTCTCCAGCAAACTGATCCCGTCCGCCGCCTATTCCGAAACCAACGGCGCCGCCGAAATCACCGTATCCACCACGGTTCCCCTCATGGCCAGCTTCAGCCACGACGGCCGCACCATCACTCTGGCTCCCCCAACTCCTGCGAAATCGCAACCTGCGGCAAACCAAACGGCAACCGCACCTTCGATTCCCCCGCAAAATCCTGCGGCGACTCCATCTCCCGCGCCCCCTCCGTCGTCCGCTCTCCGACGCTACTTCGCCATCGTGGACGCCAGCCACGGCGGTGCCGACCGCGGCGAAGCTCTCAGCCCCACCATCGCCGAAAAAGACGTCACCCTGGCTTTCGCCCGCCAGCTTCGCCAGGAACTCGAAAGTCGCGGCATCTCCACGCTCGTCCTCCGCGACTCCGACGCCAACCTCTCCCTCGATGATCGCGCCTTTTTTGCCAACACCACCCATGCCGCCGTCTACGTCGCCCTCCATGCCGCATCCAGCGGCCACGGCGTTCGCCTCTACACCGCGATGCTTCCTTATCCCGCCAGCGAAGACGACGGTCCCTTCCGCGCGTGGCCGACTGCCCAGTCGTCCTTCATCCCCCTCAGCCAGGCCGTTGCCGCAAGCATCGCCTCAATGCTGAAAAGAATTCAGGTCCCCGTCCGCATCCTGACCGCGCCTCTCCGTCCGCTCAATAACATTGTTACTGCCGCCATCGCCGTCGAAGTCGCCCCACCCGCCTCCGACATCTCCGCCCTGAATTCGCCCGACTACCAGCAACTCATCGCCGGCGCAATAGCCAACGGAATCGCAGCTATCCGCCCCCAACTAGCGGCCGCTCCCTGAATCGGGTGATCGGGTCATCGTGTGATCGCATAGTTTGATAAATTCAGAACGTAAGGTCTAAGGTGTTAGGTGTTTCAATCGCCAGATGACCCGATCGCCAGATTTCCCGATGTCCCCATGATTCCCCGCCACTTCTTCATCGCGCTCTCCATCCTCCTCGCCGCCGTCCTCGGCATGAGCCTCTACGCCTGGCACATGCGCGGACGCGCCGCCGCCACTCCCATCCCCTCCGCCGACGTCCGTCCCGTAGTTCCTCCAGTCGCCGGTGCCACCGAGTCCGTTACTCTGTACGTGGCCTACGACGACATCGGCATCCTCCACGCTCAATCTGCTCAGATCCCCATGCCGTCTGTCCGCCAGCAGCGCGCCGAAGAAGTTCTCCGTGCTCTCGTCGCCCTCTATCTCGACAAATCTTCCCCTCATCCCCTGCCCCCTGGGTCCGAGATTCGCAGTGTCTACCTCGTCGACCCCGGCCTCGCCGTCATCGACGTCAATGCCGCCCTCGCCGACGGTCACCGTTCCGGCGTCCTCGCCGAAGAACTCACCATCGCGTCTCTCGTCCAGACTCTCTCTGCCAACATACCTGGAATTTTGAAAGTGAAAATTCTGGTGGAAGGCAAGCAGCGCGACACTCTCGCAGGCCATGCCGATCTATCCAACTTCTTCGACGTTTCTGCCGTCAACCAGCTTTCGTCGGAACTCCAGTCGACGCAGTGAGCATTCCTTATAAATCCCGATCGCGCGCGCAATCTGCTGCCATTGCGGCTTCTCCCCCAAATGTCCTAACCCCTCCGGAGACTTTCTTCCTACACTTCCCTCCACCTTGACAGTTGAGTTACCGCGTCAATAGGATTCTCCGGCGCCGAACTTCACCCGTTGTCCAACCGTTTTCAGTTCTTCAACCAGTCTCAGGCGGTAATGTGTGCCTCTGATTTTGGCCTCAGTGTTCGAATCCAACTTTCACCTAAGGAGACTCTATGTCTGCTCGACGCTCCACTTTGATCCACTTGCTTCCTGCCGTCCTGCTGTTTCTTGCGCTGAGCACTTTAGCCCCGCTGGCTTATGGTGCCCCTTCCGATTCCGCCAACCGAATTGTGGCCCCGCTGAATGAATCGGATCTGGTTACGCTCACCGGCAATACCCATCGCCTCGCCCTTGCAAAATTTGATCAGGGACTGGTAGCGGATAGCCTACGCATGGACCATCTCTTCGTAGTACTAAGCCGCGGTCCGAAGCAGGAAGAGGCGCTGGAACGATTAATCGCCAAACTCCAGAATCCGCATTCCGAGAATTATCACAAGTGGCTCACTGCCGAGGAATTGGGCAAAAGGTTTGGTCCAACCCAGGAGGATATTCAAGCCGTTGTCCGCTGGCTGACCTCACATGGCTTGCAGGTCAATTTGGTTCACAAGAGTGGAATGACGATCGACGTGTCTGGCACCGCGGCGCAGGTGAGCGAAGCCTTCCACACCGAAATTCACCGCTACAACATAAACGGCGAGCAACATATCGCGAATGCCAGCGATCCGAAGATTCCTGCCGCACTCGCTCCTGTCGTAGTCGGCGTAGTCTCATTGAACGACTTCTTGCCGAAACCGCTGCTGAAGAAACCACGAGACGGCTTCTCATTTCCCTGCACCGGATGCCCCGACGGCTTCAACAATACCGAACAATATGACGAAGCCCCTCCCGATTTCGCCACCATCTACAACGTTGCTCCCCTCTACAAGGCGAGCAATCCTATCACCGGCAAGGGACAAACCGTGGCTGTGCTTGAAGTCACCGATGTAAATCCTGCGGACGTGAAAAGCTTCCGCTCGGCTTTCGGTCTTACCGCGTATTCGGGCACTTTCAAACAAATCCATCCCGGAACCGGTTGCACCGATCCCGGTAAAAACGGCGCGGAAGGGGAAGCTGCTCTGGACGCTGAGTGGTCCGGCGCGGTCGCTCCCAATGCCGACGTCGAGCTAGCCTCTTGCGCCAATACGGCGACAGCCTTCGGCGCATTCATCGCCGCTCAGAATTTGCTGGACACTAGCAGTCCACCGCCGATTGTGAGCCTCAGTTACTTGGAGTGCGAAACGGATAACGGCCCTGGATTTGTGAATGAGGGCAATGCTTTCGTCAATGCCCTATGGCAACAAGCAGCGCTTGAGGGGGTATCAGTCTTCGTGGCGGCCGGCGACAATGCTGCCGCAGGCTGCGACAACTTTGATCTCTCTCCCAATGTTGCGACCACTGGCATCGCGGTGAATGCTCTCGCCTCGACGCCCTACGATTTTGCCACCGGCGGTACCGATTTTGCCGACACCGCCGAAAACAAAAACAGCACCTACTGGAGCAAGACCAACAGTACGACCGGAGAATCGGCTAAGTCTTATATTCCGGAAATCCCCTGGGACGATTCCTGCGCCAGCAACGTACTGTACAGCTTGTTTGGATATAGCAGCGGCGTCTCTTTCTGCAACAGTTCCACTGGCTTGGGATTCCTCAATATCGTAGGCGGCAGCGGCGGTCCTAGCTTTGTTTACAGCAAGCCGTATTGGCAATCCCCGGTCTATGGCGTGCCAGCTGATGGTAAGCGTGATTTACCAGATGCCTCTTTGTTTGCATCGAACGGTTTCTACAGTCACGCGATCATCTTCTGCATGTCAGACGCGCAGGAAGGCGGCGCTCCGTGCAACTATTCCAAACCGATAAACGTGTTCTTCAACAGCGCGGGCGGCACGTCTTTCACCGCTCCTCAGTTTGCCAGCATCCAGGCGCTCATTAACCAGAAGGCGGGGGGTCCGCAGGGCAATCCGGCCCCGATCTACTACGACTTGGGCATGTCGGAATACGGCGGTCGAACCACTCCCAACACCTCCAACTTGACGAAGTGCAACTCCAACAATGGCAATAAAGTTGGAGGGTCTTGCATTTTCCACGATGTGACCGCCGGGAACAATGATGTTCCCTGCTACGGCACGAACAATTGCTACCTCCCGGTCTCGGAAGAATATGGCGTCCTCTCTTTATCGGACACCACTCTCCAGCCCGCATATTCCACCACCCCAGGATGGGATTTCGTAACCGGACTAGGCAGTCCTAATGTTACGAATCTGGTGAACAATTGGCCGTAGCTTGAACAGAATGCTGTTCGCATAATCGAGCCCACGCGGAATGTGAGTGAGTTGTCGTTCCTCACAAAGCGTTCCGCGTGAGCTTTCATAAGATTGCTGAGCTAAGACCTCCCCGAAGTAAGACCGAGCCGTCCCGGGGTTAAACATTGGAGCCATCAATACTGGGAAAGCCAGCGCCAGCTGTCAGTGGTATAGTGGTATGACCGCAAAGATCTCCTAATTGTGGCCGGCGGACAATTAGACTTCCCAAGACTTCTACATCGACTTCCCAAGGACGACTCATCATGCCCATTGCCACCATTAATCCTGCGACCGGCGAAACGCTACAGACCTTCCACCCTCTTTCCAGCACCGAAATCGAACAAAAACTTCAATTGGCCGTCGATACCTTCCACGCTGAGCTTAAAACCCCTTTCTCCGAGCGTGCCCGCCGCATGTTGAAGGCAGGCGAGATCCTAGAACGAGACAAAGAACGATTCGCTCACCTCATGACCCTCGAAATGGGCAAGCCTTATAAAGCCGCCGTCGCCGAGGCCGTGAAGTGCACCACCGCCTGCCGCTACTACGCCGAGAACGCCGAAAAAATACTCGCCGACGAGGCCATCCAGACCGGTGCCCCAAAAAGCTTCGTCCGCTATCGCCCCATCGGTCCCATTCTCGCGGTCATGCCGTGGAATTTCCCCTTCTGGCAGGTAATTCGCTTCGCCGCTCCCGCCCTGATGGCCGGCAACGTCGGCTTGCTTAAACATGCGTCCAACGTGCCTCAGTGCGCTCTCGCAATTGAAAGGATTTTTCTTGAAGCCGGATTCCCCGCGGGCGCTTTTCAAACCTTGCTCATCGGCTCGCAGCAAGTCGACGCCATCCTGAACGATCCCCGCATCGTTGCCGCCACACTCACGGGAAGCGAGCAGGCCGGCATCGAAGTCGGAGTCTCGGCCGCCAAGCGCATCAAGAAAGTTGTTCTTGAACTCGGCGGCAGTGATCCTTTCATCGTCATGCCCAGCGCCAATCTCGACACCGCCGTCTCCACCGCCGTGGAGGCTCGTGTCATCAACAACGGCCAATCCTGCATCGCCGCCAAACGCTTCATCATCCACGAATCCGTCGCCGCCGGCTTCGAAAAAAAGTTCGTCGACCGCATGAAGAATCTGCGCGTCGGCGACCCCTTCGACGAGAAAACTGAACTCGGCCCGCTCGCCACCGCCAGCGCCGTCAAAGATCTCGACGCCGACGTGCAGAAAACCGTCAAAGCCGGTGCGAAACTCCTAACGGGTGGCCACAAACTCGATCTTCCCGGCAACTACTACGCGCCTACGGTTCTGACCGATATCCCAAAAGAATCTCCCGCCTATCGCGAGGAATTTTTCGGCCCCGTCGCTTCGCTCTTCCGCGTGAAAGACATCGACGAAGCCATCCACTTGGCCAACGACAGCCGCTTCGGCCTCGGCGCCAGCGCCTGGACCAACAACGACCGCGAGCGCGAACGCTTCATCAACGAACTCGAATCCGGCATGGTCTTCATCAACAAAATGGTCGCTTCCGATCCTCGCATCCCCTTCGGCGGTGTCAAACATTCGGGTCACGGCCGCGAGTTATCCGCCAACGGTATCCGTGAATTTATGAACATCAAAACCGTCTGGATCGAGTAGCGCGACTCCTGCAGGGACAGCCAGCTCGGCTGTCCACTCAAGCGAAGAGAGATGCAACCTTATTAGGGAAAGCTGAATTGCCAGCCTGGAGTTGCGGTTCGCGCCTTGGATCGCAGCATCGCATAACACCGATGGCAATTCAGCTCTTTTTTCACGCTGGACTCGTTCTTCTCATTCCGCTCGCCTTCGTCCAGAAAGACATAGGGAGAATGTATGGATTCTCGCGGCGCTAAAACGCTACGTCGAAGCACTGCGCCGTAACTGGGAACCCGGCTCGCATCTTCTCCTGGCATCCGGCGTTTCGATATATTGAGTTATCGATCATGAAGAATAAAAGCACCTCCGAGTCTTCCAACTCTTGCGCCTCCGTTCCTCGCGTGGCCGTTGCCATAATGGCTGCGGGTAAAGGCACCCGCCTGAAATCAGCACACCCTAAAGTGCTGCACGAAGTGGGTGGGAAGCCGCTATTGGCGCACGTCATCGCCGCAGCCACAGCTGTAGTACCGTCAGCGGACGTCTTCGCGATCATCGGCCACGAAGCCGATCGAGTGCGTGCTGCGGTCGCCCATACGGGGGTGAACTTTGTCCTGCAGTCTGAGCAACGCGGCACTGGCCATGCTCTAATGGTCGCGCAATCGGCCCTTTCCGCCTACGATCAGGTGATCGTTCTCTCCGGCGACGCCCCGCAGATCACACCTCAAACCATCGCTCGGTTGTTGAATTTCCACCTCGACTACCAAGCCGCGATGACCCTGCTCAGCGCTGACCTCGACCACCCCACGGGTTACGGACGCGTCGTTCGCAAGAGTGCTCGCAGCGCTGAAGTTCAGGCCATCGTAGAAGAAAAGGCCGCCACTCCGGCCCAGAAAAAGATTCATGAGATCAACGCCGGATTCTACGTTTTCGCGGTTCCGCTAGTGTTCGAGCATATCAAGAAGCTTTCTACCGCCAATCTCCACGCGGAGTACTACCTGACCGACATGGCCGAAGTTCTGCGCCAGGCCCGGCAGCGCGTCGTCGTCTGGAAAACCGAGAACGCCGTCGAAGTTCTTGGCGCCAACACCCGCGCCGAACTTTCTTTCATCGACTATCAGATGCGTATGCGCAAGTGCCACGAACTGATGGCCGAGGGTGTCACTGTTTTCTTTCCTGCAACCTGCGTGATCGACGGCGATGTAGAAATCGCCAACGACACAGTCATTGAACCCTTTGTTCAGATCTTCGGCCGCTCGCGCATCGGCTCAGGATGCCGCATTCGCTCTTACTCGGTGATTCGCGACTCCGAAGTGGCGGACGGCGTACTCATCCGTCCCGGGTGCATTCTGGATGGAGCCCGCGTCGGCCCTGGCGCTATTCTCGGTCCCTATTCTCATCTGCGCCCCGGCAGCGACATCGGCGAGGGAGCGCACGTCGGCAATTTTGTCGAGACCAAGAAGATCAAACTGGGCAAGGGGTCAAAAGCCAATCACCTTACTTATCTCGGCGACGCCGAAATCGGATCGGGCGTCAACATCGGCGCCGGAACCATCACCTGCAACTACGACGGAGTTCACAAGCACGCCACAATCATCGAAGACGGAGTATTCGTCGGCAGCGATAGCACCCTGGTCGCGCCGGTCCGAGTGGGAAAAGGCTCCTACGTGGCCGCCGCCTCCTGTATCACCGAAGATGTCCCAGCGGATGCACTTGCCATAGGCCGCTCGCGACAAATTACAAAAGAAGGCTGGGCCGGTGCAAAACGCAGCCGCAAAACAAAATAAAGTTCACCTTTCACTCGGTTCATGGCAGGCTCAGAAGAAAGCCTTCCAATAAAAAAGCACCGAGCCCGGGTTTTCCCCTTTCTCGGTGCTTCTGCGCTAAATCAAAGGCTGCCTTAGTGCGAAACTGCCGCGAACAACTCCGAATGCATGATTGACTGAAACTGCTGGTCAGTCGACTTGAAATGGAAATTCACATCCGAACCGTCGGAATCCACACTGGTGTTATCCATCGCCACTTTCTCGGGAGCGCTGGCGCTCATCTTTTTGTACAGCAGCCCTGCTTTCACCAGCGATGACAAAGTGGCCGCGGTTAGGGAATCGGAAGATACCACCGTCAAATCAAAGTTCACGCCGCTATTGAAACTCATGGTGTAACGCGATCCCAGCAAACGTTTCTTGATGGTCTCATAGTCGGCAATCTTGGCGGCATCTCCTAGCGCGGATCGCATTACGTTTTGCGTTCCCATTTGATCCAGGATGCTCCACACCGGGGACGAATCTACGCTCGACATCATGTCGGCCATCGTCTGATTCGTATCCAGGCTTAAGACCTCGCCATCGCGCGTATCCAGCGCAATCTTTACAGCCGAGATCTCTCCAAACAGCAGCGTGCTGTCATCCAGAAAACACATCACCATGCCGCCGTCCATGGGATAAATATTCGCTAAGCGATACTTCGTCGGTTTGATTTTCTGCACCGTCATTTTCTTCAGCACGGCCTTCATCGCGAACGGGCCGGACGCTACACCCACGCCTTTGATCCCCATCTTCGCCGTTCGGAACGAAGCGAATGCCAGCGTGTCCACGTCTTTATCGGGGTCGATTCCGATTCCCTTCAGCGCTGCCTCGAACTGTTTCATGTTGTCCGGCAGCACCTGCTGCTTTAACTGCATCGCGGTTGGCGAGTCCTTCAGAGTGCGATAATCGACAGAAATCAACTGCTGCAAATCCGCGGGAATCACGGCGCGTGCCGAGGAATTCAACGGCATGGCATTCCCGACGCCCAGCAGCATTGCGACCACTATCACGTAACTCAGACAAACGCTGAAGCTCCTCATAACGGTTACAGACCTCATACAGGGTTTTACTAAAACGTTGAACACATTCACGCCCACATCTTGCGACTTAGATGCCAGCTCAGGCTTTCCTGTTATCCGTCCACTCATTTTAAGCCCGCCAACCGGCTCCCCGCCCAGCCAAAAGTGCTAGACCCATGATCAAGTAGGATCGCTCTTGACGTACGTTAAACGGTTGTGTACGGTGGCGAACATTTATTTGTCACGCACCGTCTATTTGGTTGTAAGATCAATTTCGACCCAGCCACCATTCCACACTCGGCGCATTTCTGGGCGCAAGAAATCCACCGCAAGCTGAAATTAGGGAACTATTGAAAATTCTACTCTATAACCCCGACAACGGGGTTACGCGCAATTTCATGCCGCACCTCTGGATGTTCCTCTTACAATCTCTTACTCCCGCCGGCCATGAAGTTGTTCTGATCGATGGCAACGCCCAGCCCATGGATGAAGGCAGCATTGCCCGCCATGTGCTCGAACGGAAAATAGATCTGGTCGGCATCGGCGCCATGACCAGAATGATCGCCAAGGCCTATCGCATGGCAGACGCGGTGCGCGCCGTGGGTGTGCCGGTCGTGATGGGAGGGCCTCACGTCACCGAAATGGCCGATGAAGCCCTCGGCCGCGATGGCGGTACGCGTCACGCCGACGCCGTAGCTCTCGGGGAAGCCGATAATACGTGGCCGCAAATCGTGGAGGATGCCGCCCGCGGCGAATTGAAAGAGATTTACGCACCCCTCGATGCCGTTGGCAAGGAGCTCAAACCATCCCTTAAGCAATACCCCATCATTCCCTGGGACACCATCGACCTTAAGCAGTTCAATCTCGTCCCTCAGGTTTTTAATCATTGGCTAAAGAAGCATGGCGAAGGCTGGGGAACGTTTCGCATCATCCCCGTCGAGTCCGGACGAGGCTGCCCCTATGGATGCGAGTTTTGCACTGTCACCGGATTCTTCGGCGACTCCATCCGCTTCCGTACCAACGAAAGTGTGGTCAACGAACTCCTGCTGTTGAAAGCGCGAGCCCGGAAAGAGCGCGGACAGATCGCCGTTTTCTTCATTGATGACAATTTTGCCATCAACCTCAAGCGCACGAAATCGCTGCTGCGCGATATTATCGCCGCCGGTGCACAACTGAATTGGGTCGCACAAATCAGCGCCAACCTGCTTCGCGATCAGGAACTCGTCGACCTCATCTCCGCCTCCGGCGGCAAATGGATCTTCATCGGCATGGAATCGATTGATCCCGCTAACTTGAAAGATATGAACAAAGGTTTTAACAAGCCGGAAGAGTATTCCGCAGTCCTGCAACGGCTGGCTCAGCGCAATGTCTACGCCATCACTTCCTTCATCTTTGGCATGGACAATGACACCGTGGGAGCGGCCGAACGGACGCTAGCCCAAGTTCGCACCTGGCCGCCCGGCCTTCCGATCTTCGGCCTGCTCACTCCCTTGCCCGGAACGCCGCTCTACAAGCGTCTCGAAGTCGCCGACCGCTTAACCCGGCCGAAGCACTGGCAGGAATTCATTCCGTTCGCAATGGCGCACACCCCGCTGAAGATGACCATCGACGAAGCGCACGCAGAGGTGAACTACGGCTGGTCCCATTCCTACGGTGCCGAGGCCATTGCCCAGGCCATCGATTCCATCGCCGATCAACCGCTGGGCTGTCGCATCAACATCCTGATCGCGCGCCTCTGCTTCCGCGGAATCTACTTCCCCATGCTCGGCCGCTGGGCATGGTGGAAGGTAATCTCGGAAAATCGCAAAACCATCTTAAAACTGGCTCGCCAGGGCTTTCAGTCCTGGTGGGACTCTCGATCCAGAGACGAAGCAGCGCCAGCTACCAGCGCGGGCGACTAACCGAAAAATAGCCAATGATTAGGAAGAAACGTCAGGTTCTACTGGCGATCTCCGCCCTCTTTCGGACTTCCGCCACAAATCCGGCATCCTTCACCGACGCCAGGTTAATCTCCACATTCGCCAACGCCCCGGTAATCGCCGCCCGCGCTAGGGCCTGGGCCGTGGTTAAGTCCGATTTCATATTCGGATTCGTGGTTGCTTCCAAACCAGCCGCAATCCGCGATATTTCCTGCGCCATCCCAGCCACGCTCAGCGGAACACTTGTCGCTTGCTTCAAGGCGGCTTCGATCAAAGGGTCGCCTTCTTCCGCGCTCGACGTCTTCGCCAGCTTGTAAGCCTTCAGTACCGAGTTATAAGATTCCGCATCGGCATCAATCGCCGTCTTCAACTCTTCCCGCAAAGGTCCCAACCTGCCAATCGCCGCACTCAACTCCGCTTCATATTGCAGATAGGCTTTCTTCCCCCGCGACATCGATGCGACCATTGTGGCCAGTCCCGCAGCCATCGCCGCCGCCGCCGCCGCCGCACTGCCACCGCCCGGCGTAGCCGTGGGCGCAGCGAGCTGTTCGACGAAAGGCTCTACTCCACCTCGCAAGCCGCCCGCCACCATCTTCCCGCTCATCACCGCTGTCAGACGGTTCTCCAGAATCAAAGACGAATCAAAATTCTCCACCTGCAGAAACCACTCTGCCGCCTGCTCCAGTGCCTTCTTCGGAATCAGTCCCACAATCTCGCTCGATACCGGAGCAACTCCATACCGCGCCGCCTCCCGCTTCACCATTTCAAATACGCGATGCACCGGCGTCTGTTCAAAGTCCGTGAGATTCATCGAAACCTGCGCCAGCCCCCGCACCAGAAATCCCGCGCCCTTCACAAATCTCATTCCGCCGTTCGAGAATCGCACGGCTTTGGCAATTTTCTTGGCGATCTCAACGTCCGGCGTGTTTAAAAACACGTTGTAAGCGATCAGGAACTTTCGCGCTCCCACCACCGTCGCGCCCGCGGTCGGATGCAACCTGGCCTCGCCAACATCCGGGCGTCGCGTCGGGTTTGTTGCAACCTCTGCCCTTACCCCTTCGAACTGTCCGCGCCGTATGTTCTCCAGATTCTGCCGCTCCGGTGTCGTCGCCGCGGCCTCGTAGAAATACACCGGAATCTGAAACCGCTTCCACACTTCTTGCCCAACGTGACGCGCCATAGCCACGCAATCTTCAATCGTCAGGCCGTCAATCGGAATGAACGGCACCACATCGGTTGCGCCTAGTCGGGGATGCGCTCCTTTATGCATATTCAGGTCGATCAGCTCCGCGGCCTTCCCAACGCCGCGAATTGCCGCCTCTTGAACGGCTTCCCGCTCGCCCACCAGCGTGATCACGCTCCGGTTGTGGTCCGCATCCATCTCGCGATCCAGCAGGTAGACTCCATCCACTTTCATGGCGGCAACAATGGCATCAACTTTGCCTTTGTCGCACCCTTCCGAAAAATTCGGCACACATTCCACTAGCGTTGACATAAGTGTGAAGAATAGCGGGACCAACCCACTGAGGCAAGGTGGCCTACTGTCGCACTCGCCTCGGCGTCACTTCCGTTTCCAAAACCGCCCTACTCCCAGCCGCACCTGCACCGTGTTCAGACCCGGGTTGTACATACCCAGCCCGGCATTCGAGATGTGCAGATAGCGCACATCCACGCTCCAGCTATATTTCTCGCCCAAAATGTGCGTCCCCAAGGCCGCGCTGGGCGTGAAGTTCACCGTGTTCGTATACGTGGGAATACTTTGGTTGCTGAACAGAGTTCCCCCACTCAGCTCAAAATAGGGTGAGAATCGGCCGTGCCGTTCAAAATTCCACTTCAGCACCAGCGGATTGAATCCCCACCCGTATGCCGTATTCGCCGGCTGAAAAATCAGATAGACGGGCACCACATCCACGGCGTACTCAAATCGTCCGCGCAAAATTCCCGGCCAATGCGGACCGGTAATCACCCAGCCGTAGCGCACTCCCGCATCCAAAGCCTCCGTGTTCTGCGTCCCGCCCGGCACCGAGTGGCCGCCGCCAACCCAGGCTTGTACTTCGTTTCCGCCTTGTTCCGGCCCGTTTTGTGCCCATCCCAGCCCCGCCACCGTGATCCAGAAAAGCAAAGTAAGAAATCCGCTCGTTCGAACCATGCCATCGAGGGTGCCCGACTCCCGCTCATTTTGCAAGCGACGCCAAGATGCCTCCGAAAACAAGTCCGGCCTTAGTTCTCAATCGGTTCGCGCTGTGATCTAGGTCACAGCCGCCTCCCGCTCCCCGCTCTATGATCGCCTTGAGTTCGATAGTTATTGGTTTCATCGGAGGCTCCGATGTCGCACCTGATCCCCAAACCGATATTAAAGCTTGGATTCTTTCTCTTCCCCGTACTCATTTTCGTAGCGACGTTTTCCGCTCAACAAACGCCGCCAGCCCCCGCTCAGGAGACGCAACCCGCACCGAAGACGACGCCGCCGGCTTACGCTGCCATCCCTGTTCAAGCCGCCAAACAGGCTAATCCCGTTAAGTCCACCCCCGAATCTCTGGCTCGCGCCAAGAAATGGTGGACTCTCGATTGCGCCATGTGCCATAACGCCAACGGCGACGGCAAAGGCAGTCTGGCCATCGACATGAAGCTCAAGCTCGTCGACTTCACCGATACGACCACTCTCAAAGATCGCACCGATGGCGAGATCTTCTACATCATCAGGAATGGCCATCAGGACATGCCCCCCGAAGGCGACCGTATCAAACCAGAGGAGAACTGGGACCTCGTCAACTACGTCCGGTCCTTATCCAAGGCAAAATAGGCGTCTCAAGAATAGTCAGGAAAGGCGGACCCGTGGGTCCGCCTTTTTTGCCTATCCTCTCAAAGCAACGTTTACGGCAACAAAAAAGCGTGGCTCTAAAGCCACGCCTTCAAATCTCTTTCTCATTCCGAACCGGACTGAAAGTCCGGTGAGACCTGCCCTGAGCGAAGTCGAAGGAAATCTGCTTGCTCCTTCAGGCTTTTCTTTTCGCTACGCCACCCGATTCCGCCGTCCGCCTTTTTCCCACCACACGGCCGGGTCCTCTGGCCGGTTCAGCATCTGCGACAGTTCCTTCTTGATCTCGGCCAGGCGATGGGCCCGCATTTCCATGGCCGACTGGTCGATCTGGTGGTCTGAGCCCTTACCTATAAACCGGGCGTTCATGTTCCGCAAATCCGTGATTTCCTGACGAAGGCTGGAGAGGTGTTCCAAGATGTATGGCATGCCTCAATCTTACCCCAGTTTGGCAGCCCTGCCGCATTTTTCGTGCACCCGTTTTGGGGTGGCCAGCAAACCTTCAGCCGTGATAGCCATCACCGCATCTCTCCAGCCCTCTCACTAGACTCGAAATAAGGTCGCGAAACGCGAAGGGAGAGCCCATCATGGCAAGCACGCTCCAAGTCCCCGCGGGAAAACCGTCCAGAACCCCCACAAAACTCCTCACCGCTCGTGAGGAAGACCATGCATTCCTCTTCACTGCCCTGTTGAATGCTGCATTCCGGGCCGAAGAACTCGGCGTAACCCCGGAGCAGTTCCTGGAGATATGCCGCGCCGCAGCTGCGCCTCATCGCACGCTGGTCGATTCCAGGCAGGTCGTCCTTGAGCCCTCGCCGCGCTTGAAAGAGCTGGGCGTGACTCCTGAACGATTCCTGAAGATGAGCGAGCTGATCGCCGGCGTGATGCGGCAGCTGCTAAACGAAGATCTCGGATAGCTTTGCCGCAGTAATCGGTTCCCGGCCAGCGCAGCGGAGGAATCATGGAGTATCTCCTCGTCCTGAACGATTCACCCTACGGAAGTCAGCGTACTTACAACGCGCTCCGCTTGGCCGGCGCGCTGGCGAAGGGCGCGGCCACGCAAGTCTCCATCTTCTTGTTGGGAGACGGGGTGGTCAGCGGATTACGTATGCAATCCCCCGCAGATGCGTCCTATAACGCTCAGGAAATGCTGCGGCTCTTGGCTGCGCAAGGGGTCTCCATCGACGCCTGCCGCACTTGTCTGGAGGCGCGCGGGATGGATGATGCTTCGCTCGTCACCGGCATTAGCCGCCGCACTCTGGACGATCTTCGCAGCTGGACCGAGGAAGCAACCAAGGTGCTAGTGTTTTGAACAACTCCCGAGGGTCCTTAACGATGAAATGAACGATGAAATGCAGTGTAATAAATTAGGAGCGTAATAAGCGCAATTACACCGAGGAGAACCAACGCGAAAATAACTGCAAGCGGCCAGAAAACCCAAGACCACGATCGTTCTTTTCTGATCTGTTGCACGGCGTTGTGCAATGAGAAAGCCGTAGCGATCGCGCCATGGCTGGCCCATCTCGCCAGCCACCAATAAGCGAGGCTGCCCCAGCTTTGGTTCTTTTGCAAAGCTGGGCACGTTGCTGCCGACACCAGGAGATCTCCCACACCGGTGAAAACCGGGCGGGCCGCCCATCCTTTTATCCTCCCGCTATCGGTGCCCGAAGGCGCGAGCGTCCAAGCGAAAATACTCTCGGACCATAGGCCGCCCACGTGTGTGCCATGAGGTTGTTCCCCGCTAAACCCTCAGCCACCCTCGGAACGCCCTGCCGGCGTAGTAGGATTCGGCACCGTTGTGATACGTGAAAACCGTGTCGAAGCGGCGATCACAAAAGAGAGCGCCTCCGAGTTTCCTGATAGCAGAAGGTGTCTTCACCCAGCTCGACGTTTTCGTATCGAACTCCCCGAGTTTCTGCAGCTCTCGATATTGTTCTTCGGTCAAAAGCTCAACGCCCATCGCGGCTGCCATGCCAATCGCACTATTCTTCGGCTTGTGTTCTTTCCTCGACTCCAGCGCTTCACCGTCGTAGCAAATACTTCTGCGGCCCTTCGGACTCTCCTCGGCACAATCATAAAAAATGTATTCGCCCGTCTTCTTGTCCTGACCAATCGCATCCGGTTCACCGCCAGTTCGTTCCATTTCACTGAGTGACCAGAGTCCTTCGGCGTTCGCTTCCAGCTTCGCTTGCACTTCAGCCCATGCAAGGCCTTTATGGCGGTTCATGTTCTTCTCAAAGCGGGTTTTCAATACTCCGAGTATCTCTTCACGTTGTTTTTTTGAGAGGCTTTTATTTGACATAGGTTTCACACACTGATCAAAGAATTCCAGAAGCTAGGCCCTACATGCGCAGGCCAGATATATCTGCACATGCAATAGAACCGAGGTCTGTCTTTCCTTAAAGCCGCTCTTTAAACCTCAGGCCTTGACGATACAAACCGTCGCTCCCCACATCGAACACGCGGTTATATCGAGCACGGAAGTTTTCGAGCGCTGCATTCGCCGCCAGCTCGATGAGTTGCTCTTCTGAAAAGTTTCGGCGCAACTCTTGATAGAGCTCATCACTCACGCTCGATGGCGTATCCGCCATGGCGTCGGCCATGCGCAATAAAGCGGCCTCCGCCGGCGCAAATCCTTCCAGCCGTCCCTCGCGAATGGCCGCAATTTCGTCATCGCTCAAACCATACATTCTGCCTCCAGCAGAATTGGCATCAATTCAGAAAGGACACCCAACCCGCACCGCGGTCCGCAGCGTCAGCAGCATGCGCTGCCGTTGCGGGATCGCCGCCTTCTGTCCTAGCAGCCATTCTGCCAGCCCATTCAGCCAGAACACACGCGGTACCCGGGCTGCGATTTTTTGGGGAGTGAGATCGCGGCCCAACGTCTTCCGCACCTTCTTGAAGACCTGCCGCATCAGGAAAGACGTCTGTTTCGGATCAACGCCTTCGACCCTTGCCATCGTTTTCTCCTGCTTCATTCGATGTCACGTTTCCTCTGGATGACTCAAGTGATAACGGGGCGATTGGGCAGGCCACCTCACTCTCGCAACCTAAAAGAGCCGGCGATGCTGCTGCGCAGTCGCATATCGTACATCACACCCTCGCATACGAACTTGCGCCACTCGCCGATTTTTTCGAAATAAGTCGTCGAACGACATGGCCCTTCCACATCCACAATCCCGAAAGCACAAGGATCGGAACGAAGACATACCGAGTCTTGAATGCATAGCTTGGAATCTTGTCGAACGGGCTGTAGATGTAGCCGAGTATCGGAATGGCAAGAACGATGTGAATCCAGCGAAAAATCGTCCGTGTGATGCTTCGGTTCATAATGTTTGCTGCATTGGCTGATGCGGCCATGATGTCAGTCCTTGGATTTATCAATTCCCGACTTTTGAGCCCTGGGCGTCCAACCATGGGCTTCCACGCCGAACTGCTTTGAATATTCGCCGACCAGTCGCTGCCAGCCCGCGAACTTCATGGCGTCGACGCCGGCAATGGATCCCATCTGCTCACCCGCGAGGAACCGATCAAGCACGTCGAAGCAGATGTGCCAGCCCGCGGCGCCCCACGAGATGAAGCGGCGATCGATGCTGTGCCACAGCGTCAGGCGCGTGCTGCCCTCAAGGGCTTCGAGTTCCCACCGGATATCTCCGTACTCAAGCAGGCTCGGAGGGTCGGCTCGCGTCACTTTTGTTTCCAGCGCCGCGGGCGCTCCTACCCAGGTGAGCTTCACTCTTCCAATCGTCCCCAGGCTCCCATCGGTCACAAACGGAGCCCACTCCCGCAGCTGCGCCGGGTCGGTTAGCGCCTGCCAGACTTTTTCCCGCGAGTGGCGCAGTTCTCTGACGAGAATGAGTGTCCACTTCTCTTCACCGTTTTGTCCCCGTTCCCTTTGTACCCGCGCCCCGTTGGCCGGACCCGGCGTGTACTGCTCGCGATCGCTCATGACCAACGCTTCAGCTGGGTAAGCTGAACCAGGTTGCCGCAGGTATCGTTCACTATCGCAATGGTCGAGCCGGTCACGTCGGTGGGCGGCATCGTGAACTCGGCGCCGCGGGCCTTGATCCGCTCGTAGTCGCCCTTAACGTCATCGGTGAGAAAATTGGCCGCCGGCTGGTTCTGTTGGAAGATCGCCTGCTGATACGTTTTGGCCGCGGGATTGTTGTTCAGCGCCAGCTGCAGCTCAGTGCCGTCCGGCTCCTCGGGCGAGGCCACGGTCAGCCAGCGGAATGGGCCCTGACTGAAATCAGCTTTCTTGGCAAAGCCCAGTACTTCTGTATAGAAGCGCAGGGCCTTGTTCTGGTCGTCCACGTATACGCTGGTCAGTTTGATTTTCATTTCGCTTCTCCTTTGTCACGTTCGCGGTTTGGGCCGCGTCGTCTTCTCCTTTGTCTTCCCTTTCGTTCGTGCTCTTTTCGTTGTCGCTGATTGAGGATGCCCCATGCGGTCGTGCTCCATTCGATCGAGGTAGCGTTCGAGAGCATCCACGTGGGCGGACCAGAACCGGCGGAACGGAGCCAGCCAGGCGTCCACCTCCTGGAGTGGTTCGGGTTTCAGCCGGTAGAGACGGCGCTGCGCGTCCACCGTGGATTCCACGAAACCGGCCTCGCGCAACACTCGCAGGTGCTTGGACACGGTCGGCTGCGGCATACGAAGCTGACGCTCGATCTCTCCCACCGACTGTTCGGACGAAACCAGCAGGCTCAATATCGCGCGGCGGTTCGGCTCCGCAATGACGTCGAATACCGATTCCATTCTGCTGATATACTCCATGTAGTATATACTTGTCAAGGTATATAAAGGCAGCGCATGCACTTTTCAAGGCCTCCTGGCCTCTTGACAAGATCCCGCTCAACTCCGTACAATTAGCACTCGATAGGCGAGACTGCTAACAGATCTCCCAATTCTAACTAAATCATAGGTTTACGCACCATCAACCCTTCTACACAACTTTTGAAAGGAGTTGCAACCATGGCGAAATTTACCCCCCTGCATGACCGCATTCTGGTAAAGCGCGTCGAGGAAGCTTCCACCACCCGAGGCGGCATCATCATCCCCGACAGCGCAAAAGACAAACCGCAAGAGGGCATCGTGGTTTCCACCGGCAAAGGCCGCACCAACGATGAAGGCAAGACCTTCCCTCTGGCCGTTCATGAAGACGACCGCATCCTCTTCGGCAAGTATTCCGGTACCGAGATCAAGATTGATGGCGAAGACTACATCATCATGAAAGAAGACGAAGTCCTCGGCATCCTCACTGGCGCCGCTGCACCGGCCAAGAAGGAACTCGCCGGCTCGAAGCGCTAATCGCGGAAAAATAGCACTGTCATCCTGAGCGCGTTGTTTGCGCGAAGGATCTCGAGCTCATCCGCACTCTCAGTGCAGGTTGTTGAACTGAGAACAGACAACTAAAACAGATTCATCAGGAGAAGAAAAAATGGCAAAACAAATCGTACACGGCGAAGAGTCCCGGCAGGCGATCCTGCGCGGCGTCAATCTTCTGGCCGACGCTGTAAAGGTTACCCTCGGCCCCAAGGGCCGCAACGTTGTCATCGAGAAGAAATTCGGTTCGCCGACCATCACCAAGGACGGCGTCACCGTGGCAAAAGAAATCGAATTGAAGGACGGGCTCGAGAACATGGGAGCCCAGATGGTGCGCGAAGTTGCCAGCAAGACTTCTGACGTCGCCGGCGACGGCACCACCACCGCCACCGTTCTTGCCCAAGCGATTTATCGCGAAGGCGTGAAGACGGTTGCTGCCGGCGCCAACCCAATGGCGCTCAAGCGCGGCATCGAGAAAGCAGTATCCCTCGTCTGCGGAGCCATCGACAAGAAGACTGGCGAGCGCGCTAAAGGCGAACTCGACAAGTTCTCCAAGCCGGTTTCTGGCGAGATGATCGCGCAGGTCGGCACCATTTCCGCCAATAACGACGACACCATCGGGCACATCATTGCCGAAGCCATGAAGAAGGTCGGCAAGGATGGCGTCATTACCGTGGAAGAGTCGAAGACGCTGGAGACGCAGTTGGAAGTGGTCGAAGGCATGCAGTTCGATCGCGGTTATCTGTCTCCGTACTTCGTTACCGATCCCGAGCGGATGGAAGTTGCGCTCGAGAATGCTTACATCCTGATCAACGAAAAGAAGATCAGCTCGATGAAAGATCTGCTTCCCCTGCTCGAGCAGATTGCGAAGAGCGGCAAACCACTCGTCATCATCGCAGAGGATGTGGAAGGCGAAGCGCTGGCGACTCTCGTGGTTAACAAGCTGCGTGGCACGCTGCAAGTCGCGGCCGTCAAGGCTCCCGGCTTCGGCGATCGGCGCAAGGCGATGCTGCAGGATATCGCGATCCTCACCGGCGGCAAAGCGATCACGGAAGATCTCGGCATCAAGCTCGAGAACGTGCAGGTCTCGGACCTCGGCCAGGCCAAAAAGATCACCATCGACAAGGACAACACGACCTTGGTCGAAGGCAAGGGCAAGCACAGCGAGATCGAAGGCCGCGTGAAGGAAATTCGCAGCCAGATCGACAAGACGACCAGCGACTACGACCGCGAGAAGTTGCAGGAGCGGTTGGCGAAGCTGGTGGGTGGCGTGGCCGTGATCAAAGTCGGCGCCGCGACCGAGACCGAAATGAAAGAGAAGAAAGCCCGCGTCGAAGATGCGATGCATGCAACCCGCGCAGCCGTGGAAGAAGGCATTGTCCCCGGCGGCGGAGTGGCACTGGCTCGCTGCGTTGCGGCTCTCGACAAGCTGAAGGTCGAGGATCCGGATGAGCAGATCGGCGTGAACATCGTGAAGCGCGCCCTGCAAGAGCCGATCCGCCAGATTGTCGAAAACGCCGGCCAGGAAGGCGCGGTCGTGCTCGGCAAGGTGCTCGACTCCAAGGAGACCAACTACGGCTTCAACGCACTGACCGACGAGTACGAAGATCTGGTCAAGGCGGGCGTGCTCGATCCGACGAAGGTGGTGCGCACTGCACTGACCAACGCCGGCTCGATCGCCGCATTGATGCTGACCACCGAAGCCCTGGTCGCGGAGATTCCGGAAAAGAAGGAAGCTCCGATGGGCGGCGGCGGACACGGCGGCGGCGGCATGGAAGGCATGTACTAGGACTGGCCGTCCAGGCAGACGCGCCTTCGGCGCAAAATCCAAAGCCCTGCTCGCGAGAGCGGGGCTTTTTATTCGTGGAGGACAAGAAACCTTGGAAACCTTGCCAACCGGAGGTGCCTGTGGACTCGGCCGGTTTCAGCCAATGCCCCAAGCCACTGATCTAGTTTCTCATTGCCGTCGTAAATGGCTACCTTCGTGCCCTCTGTCAGCAGCAATCCAGCGTACTCGGACTGTCCGCACTCTCCCGTGGCGTACACATCGCAATAAATCGCGTTTAGCACGTGGACTATGTCATCAACCAGGTCGCTTGGATTAGATTCTCGATGAGCGCAGCGCCAGTTGTGGTACAGGTCTGCTCTCACAATACCTTTCGCGACGCGGAATGGGTGCGCGTTCAATAGTGCCACGGACCAACCCGCCACCTCTTGCGGCGGAGCTTTGGGGAATTGCCTTTGAATGTGGCCTGCGAGAAGTGCGACGCCGGCCCGCGTCATCGTCTCGCCTTGGAGCCATTGCGCGAGGTTCTCTGGAGGAACACCCTTGAGCGTGCTCTTGGTGTCCGCCCGAAGACGGAGATAGCCCGCCTGGCTGCTTCGCGTAGCGCGCGCGAAGGCAATGCGTTCCTCGATGAAACCATCTGCGCGCCCGTCGAATACTCCAGTAGCGAGTTTATTCACTTCCTGTCGGACCTTCGCATAGTCATTGGCGTTGAGAAACTGGTTAATTGACCGCACCTCCCATTTCAGTGCCCGCATTTCCGCGGCAAGGAGTTCCATGGTTTCTTTGGCGCACGGAGTGTCGATCTCAATAAATCGCTTGAGATAGGAGAAAAGCGTGATACCGCGATCGGCAGCCTTTTTCGTTGAACTGCGAAATGTCTTTGCAATTTCGTAAATACATTGGGTTCCTAACACTAGGGTTGCACGTTTCGAGGCGAGCGACGCCGCAAGGCGCTCCTGATCAACGGCCTGATCGCAGAGCGCATTCCACAGATTAGTATCCAGGTAGATACTCTTGTCCACGCTTCTTAGATGGTAATCTGGAGGCAGGGATTCCCTCGTCCGGGGCTGGCCCACCGCTTCGGCATCATATCCCGAGGGTGCCCCGTCCAAGCTTTGCTTGGGCGGGGATTTCTGTGTAGATCGAAAGTCAAAATCCCCACCCTACGTCGCAAAAGGCGCGACGTAAGGGTGGGGCACCCGGCGAGCGTACCCTCAGCGGCTAAAGCCGCGCCCTCTCTTCTCGGGTTCTTTCGGCACGAGTAAACTCGTTCCGTTCCTGGTCTTGCCCGCGCGCAAAATACATTCGCCACGATCACGCTCGGGAAGGGCACGACTTTCAGTCGTGCCGCAAAAGCGTCCCGCGTCACGCGGCTTTAGCCGCTGAGGGCCAGCCGTCTAGTTTGAAGCCTGGGTAAGCAGAACAATAGCGATACTCCAAGGCCGATTCCACTAGCCCACGCTTCACCGGATTCTCGTGGATATAGCTGCGATGGATGCCAAAGTCCGCGGCGTCCCGGATGCGATGGTCGGTGAATCCGCGTTGCCATACTTCGCCTTTTCGACCCAACTCCACTCCGAATGCGTGAGAATAGCCGCCTTTGATGAATTGGATTGATCGCTCCAACGTAATGCCGGGAGTTGGAGTGAGCAGCAGGTGGGCGTGTTCGGGCATTAGGACAAAGGCGTGTAGTTCGAATCGTCCCTGCCTGCGATAGGCGTAGAGCGTCTTCAGAAAGAGTCGCGCGTACGGTTCGACGATGAAGAGCCTGCGGCGTTGCCAGGCTGAGAACGTCACGAAATACGTTCCATGTGGATTGAGGTCCCGAATCGGCTTCAAGAGCGTACCTCAGCGGCTGCAGCCGCTCTCTTCGCAGCTTAATATGGCACGACTAAAGTCGTGCCCTTCCCGAGCGTATTCTTCACAGCAGTGTGCCGTTTTGGGAAAGCGGGCGGGAGTGGCCCACACTGTCACATCGAATCGCGGGGATGCCCCGTCTAGGCTTCGCTTGCGCGTGGATTTTTCTGTGTAGATCGAAAGTCAAAAGCCCCACCCCCTCGGCTTCTCAGGGTAGGCTCTGACGTCGCAAGGAGCGCGACGTTAGGATGGGGCACCCGCCTGAGCTCCTACTTCGCCGGAACCGAAAGCTCCTCCAGACGAGCGCCTTTCTTGGCGACATAATAAGCCAGTGCTTTGCAGGGCTCGGTAGAGCTGGCATTCTTAACGTTGTGCACCTCGCCCGCAGTGGTGGTGAACGCCTCTCCAGCCTTAACGGTCTGCGCAGGCTTTCCCTCAGCCTCGAAGATCACCGAGCCTGATTGCACGTAAACAATCTCATTCCCCGCTTGCGTGTGCTTGCCGCTCTCCGCACCGCGCGGCAGAGTGCGCTCGACCAGGATAGCTTCCCATCCGGGCGCCGCCTTCAAATCGGTTCTCTGAATTACCTTTCCACCTTTCAAATTCTCCTGAGCATTCGCGCTCCGGCTGGCGAACGACCCCAATCCGACACCGAAAGCCAAAGCAATCCCTAGCAAACACGAAATGCGTTTCATAGACTCTCCTTAGGTTGTCACGTGGGATGTTTTCCAAAGACGCCGCATACTACCACGGGGGACTCGCTCCCTTTTGACTTTCCGCTCGTTGTGCCAGTCGTAGGCGACGGCGGTGGCGGTGCGCTGCGAAGTCAATTAGCGGTGCTGCCAAGTCGACAGGCCGGGATTTTCTGTGTAGAACGAAAGTCAAAGTCCCCACCCTACGTCGCAAAAGGCGCGACGTCAGGATGGGGCACCCGGCTATAGAAGCGTTCTACGAATTTGCTTGACGCTATTGGAAAGAAATGGGAGAATTTTAGTATTGCTGCGAAATGTGGCGATAGTGGCCTCCACGGGACTCGGCCCCGGTGGGGGCTTTTGATTTGCTGGGAGAAATGAGTGGTGGCTGCATCGAAAAGCAGGTTCCTCACCGGGCTGACGCCCGATTCGGAATGACAAAGCTTGGCTTGACGCCCGGTTCGGAATGACAAGGCTTAGTTTGTCGCCCGGTTCGGAATGACAAAATAGAGAGAGAAGGGGTCACGTAAATGGAGTGTGAAGGGGCGGTTGAGGATTACTTCGTTGGGGATTTGATGGCGGTGGCGGAGGAGCCGTGGGAGTGGCGAGCGCGGGACGCGGCATGGTGGCGCGGGCTGACGCGGAAAAGGCGCGGAGAGATGGCGGAGGCGGCGTTTCTGCATAAGGCGTCCAGGCTGGGTTTTGGGGTGGCGAAGCCATGGGGAGACAGCGATCCGTATGACTTGATTTTGGATTCGGGCCGGAGGTTGTGGCGAGTGCAGGTGAAATCGGCTTACCGGTGCGGGGAGTACGGAGGGTACACGTTTCACGCACATGGGAACGAGAACAAGAAAGTATATAGCTGGAAGGAAATCGATGTACTGGTGGCTTACATCGTGCCGGAAGATCTGTGGTATGTGGTTCCGGTATCGGTGTTTCGGAGAATCAACTCGATGAAGTTGTTCCCGGCAAGCCGGAGGCGGCGATCGAAATTTGAAGTCTACCGCGAGGGGTGGCAGTTTTTCGCGAAGAGACCGCGCCAGCATTAGGGCGTAAGCGATTGCAGGGCGGCGACCAGGGCGGCCGCTAGGCCGATCGATTGGGGAGCGGCGCCTTGCGCCAGATCTTTGCTGCCGCCGCCGCGTCCGTTCAGTGAGGCTAGAGTTTTCTTGAGGAGCGCGGCCATGTCATGGGGCTGGCCAGGGGATTGCGCAAAGACGAGCGCGGGCTGTGGTGAGTCGTTGGCGAGCAGTGCCACTACAGCGGGCGACTGCCGGGTCAACTTCTGGCCCAGGAGTTTGAGGAAGTCGAGATCGCGTCCGATCAGCGTGTGAACGATGATTTTGCGGCCATTGGTTTCTGGAGTTTCGGCCAGCAAGTTTGCGGCTTGGGCAGCGGCGAGTTCCTCCAGAGATTGCTCGCGCTGCTTGCGCAGAGACTTGATCTCGTCCAGCGACTTCCGTACTTGCTGCGAAACATCGTAGATGTGTGACGAAAACAGCACAGCGGCTTCGGTGAGTGTTGAGAAATCGCGGCGGGCGGTGGAGACAGCGCGCTGTCCGGCAACGAATTCAACGCGGTATCCCTGGCGGACTTTCTCGTACTTGCGCAACAGGAGACCGCCGATCTGGCCGGTGCGGGCAACGTGAGTGCCTCCGCAGGCGGAGAGATCGAAGTCGTGGATGTCGATGAGGCGCAGCTCGTTGCGCTCGGCGGGAGGGATTTTCCGCAGGCCAAGGTTCGTAGCCTCGTCACGAGTGACAAAGCGTATGTCGACTGGACGATTCTCGAAGATGATTTCGTTGGCCAGGCGTTCGGCGGCTTCGATCTGATTTTGCGCGATCGCCGGCGTCTCGAGGTCAATGGAGCAGTAGTCGTCGGCCATGTGGAAAGACACGGTTTGCATACTGAACAGGCGTACAAATGCGGCCGAGAGCACGTGCTGCCCCGAGTGCTGTTGCATGTGGTCGCGGCGGCGGTCGGCGTCAATCTCGCCATGGATGCGGGTTCCGGGCGGAAGATCTTTTAGCGGAGCTTCGAGATAGTGAACAACCTTGCCGTCCTCCGTGTCGGCGACTTCGGTGACGCGGAACCTGGCATCGGAATTTTCAGGTGAAATCCAACCCGTGTCATGGATCTGGCCGCCACTCGTCGGATAGAAAGCAGTGCGGTCCAGAATCAGCGCTGGCCGCGGCGTTTCCATGACGGACCGGACTTCGGCGTCAAAGTCATAAAGAAAGGGATCGCGATAATAGAGGCGCTGGGTCATGCTTGTTTCAGGATAGGGATGACAGGCGAGGTTATCAAGTCGCTCCATCGTCGATATTCTGCATCCTTGGGCGCAAGTCTTCGATGTTATCTTGAGTGGTTGCAGGTGAAGTAACCATTCATATGGACGTTCTTCAGAAGCTGTTTGAGCAGCGCTTTCACACTTCGGCGACGCAGATACGTCCGTTGCAAGGTGAACTGGGCGGATCGGGGCGAAAGATTATCCGCCTGGCGAGCGGCCAGGTCAGTGCGATTGGCATTCTGTATGGCGTGAGAGAGGAGAACGTCGCGTTCCTCACATTCTCCCGCCACTTTCGCAAGCACGGGTTGCCCGTGCCGGAAATCTACGCGGAAGATTTGGATCAAGGCGCTTATCTGGAAGAAGATTTTGGAGATACGACGCTGTTCGAGTTTCTATCGAAGAATCGCGAGGGCGAGAAGATTGCACCGGCGGCGGTGGAAGCGTATCGCAAGGTGGTGGCTGTGTTGCCACGCTTTCAGGTGGAGGCTGGACGCGACTTGGATTACAGCGTGTGCTATCCGCGAGGAAGTTTTGATCGGCAATCCATCGCGTGGGATCTGAACTATTTCAAGTATTACTTTCTCCGCCTGGCGGGAATTTCATTCAACGAACAGGCATTGGAAGACGACTTCGACAGCCTGACGAATTTTCTGTTGAGCGCCGATCACGATTATTTTATGTGTCGCGATTTCCAGTCGCGCAACATCATGCTGAGGAAGGGTGAGCCGTCTTTTCTGGATTATCAAGGCGGCCGCAAAGGCGCGCTGCAATACGACGTCGCTTCCCTGCTCTACGATGCCAAAGCCGATCTGCCGCCCGAACTGCGCCAGCAATTGCTCGATCTTTATATCGAGCGGCTGGGCGATTTCGTAAAGATCGAGCGCGAAGAGTTTCTGTATTACTTCTACGCCTATGTTTATGTGCGCATTCTGCAGGCCCTGGGGGCTTATGGCTTTCGCGGATTTTATGAGCGGAAGGTGCATTTTCTGCAGAGCGTGCCGTACGCGCTGAAAAACGTGCGCTGGCTGCTGCACAACGTGAAGTTGCCGATTGCCTTGCCGACGCTGATGGAAGCATTCAACAGCATGCTGGCCTCGGAGAAGCTGCAGGGACTGGCCTCCGAGGCGGACAATCTTACGGTGCGGATCATGAGTTTTTCGTTTCATCGCGGAATGCCCAAGGATGAGAGTGGACATGGTGGAGGGTTTGTTTTCGATGGGCGCAGCTTGCCGAATCCCGGCCGCGAAGAACGATTCAAGGCGCTGACGGGGAAAGACGCACCGGTGATTGAGTATCTGAATCAGCAAGACAGCGTTCATCAGTTTCTAGCGAGCGTCATGTCGCTGGTGGATGCGAGCGTGAACGAATATCAGCGAAGAGGATTTAAGAGTTTAATGGTTTCGTTTGGCTGCACAGGCGGCCAGCATCGTTCTGTTTTTCTGGCAGAGCAGTTGGCCAAGCGCTTGCGCGGGCGCAATGGAGTGGACGTGCTGCTTCATCATCGCGAACTGGAAGCTGCCAGTGCCTAAAAGCAGGTTCGCTTCGGCAAGCTCAGGGCGGGCTCACCGTGCTTTCGCCCGATTCGGAATGACAAAAGTAAGGTTGGAGAAACTAGCGCAATGAAAGCCATGATTCTGGCGGCGGGACTGGGCACACGTTTGCGTCCGCTTACCAATGATCGTCCCAAGGCGCTGGTGGAAGTTGGCGGGCACACTCTGCTGGAGATCACGCTCTCGCGGCTGCGCCGCTTCGGAGTTCAGCAGGTCATCGTCAATGTGCATCACTTTGCCGATATGGTGGTCGACTATCTAAACGCAAACAATAATTTCGGCATGCACATCGAAGTCTCGCGTGAGGATGTATTGCTCGATACCGGTGGCGGTCTGAAAAAAGCCTCATGGTTCTTTGAGCTTCCGGATGGGCAGTCCGAAGAAGAAGCGCCTTTCATTCTGCACAACGTTGATGTCATCAGTGCGATCGATCTCGAGCGCATGAGGCAACATCATCTTGAAACTCAGGCTCTCGCCACCTTGGCCGTGCAAGAGCGTGAGACCTCCCGCTATCTTCTGTTTGACGAGAAGCATCAGCTTTGTGGCCGGCGTGCGGGTGGTGATCAAATGCCCGAACTGGTTCGACCTTCCCAGTCAGTGCAGGCGTTGGCCTTTTCGGGCGTTCACCTGATCTCGCCTCGCCTGCTTCCGATGCTCGCGGAGCAAGGTGCATTTTCGATCATTCATTGTTATTTGCGCCTCGCGGCCCAGGGAGAAAAAATCAGTTCCTTTCGCGCCGACCAATATTATTGGCGCGATCTCGGCCGGCCGGAGAACGTGGCGCAGGCGGCTCAGGATTTAGAGAACAGAGTAATTTCTCCATGAGCACTCGACTTGGAATCACTTCAAGCCTTCCACGAGGTAGAGATCGGACAGAGTGCGGATGTAGCCGTAGATGTAAGCCCGGGCGTCCGGAGTGATGGTGATTCCGCGGATGGTGTCGATTCCAGCCGCGTCCGCCGGAACCAGTTCCTTCCATAACTTTCTTTTTCCTGTGGACAACTCCACTTCAAAAAGCTTGGCCGGAATCTCGCCAAAACGGAAGACGTAAATAGACCTGCCATCAGCTGACCAGCCCGTGGGCGCTTCGTCGGGTTCCGTACCGGGGACTGGTACGGGTTCGCCTCCGGCAATCGGGTATAGATAAATCTTGTGATCCGGACCGACGCTGGCGGCGTAGTCCCCCTTGGGAGAAATTACCACTGCCGGGTTCACGCCTTCCGGACTGATGGGACGCGGCTTTCCCTCGTCCAGTGATTCCACGTACAAACGAAATCCATGTCCGGTTTCATTCCCCGAGAACACCAGATGTTTTCCGTCGGGCAGCCACCGCCCCAGCAGGTGATTGATGGAATCATGGGTGAGAGGTTTCGCTTCGCCGACTCCGGTGGGAAGCTGAACCAGAGGGGAGGGCGTGATATTGGGCCGGGCCAGCGCCCACTTTCCATCCGGCGACAAAGCCGTGCCGATTCCATCGCTCAGACGGATCGCCGGCGAACCATCCGTTTTGCGGAGGTACACCGCGTACTTCGGTCCACCGCCCTCGCCGGTTTCAGCAAAAAGCGCAGTTCGACCGTCGGCCGACAGATCACCCGGAGTGGACCAGTCAAGCCAGGATAAGTCTCGCTCTTTGGACTCGCCGGGAGCCAGACCAATCATTCCGGCACGATCGTTGCCGCGCGTCAGCAGCACGTGTCCATCGCGGTCAACGTCGAGCAGCGTCAATTCTCCGGGAACGCGCGCCAGCAATCTCACCGTGCCAGAAAGGTTCACCGCATAAAGAGAGCGATCGCCACCAGTCCGGGTAGCGGTGAACCAGATCTCGTCGCCCGCGGGCGACCAGGCGATTCCCTGAATGCTGTCCCAGCCGGTGCAGAGAGTCGTCTTTTTTCCGGCGAGATCCACTACGGCGACAGCCCCACCGTCGTCGCCCAGTTGAGGATGGTCAATGAAGGCGATGGTATCCGCCTTCGGGGAAATGCGAATGTGACCAATCCATCCATCGGCTTCATAGAGAAGCTTGGCGGGAGGGAATTCCAAACGGTGCCGCCCCTGCTCTTGCCGCACAATGGCCAGAGTGTTTCCATCGGGAGACCAATCCGCCCACTCCACGTTATCCATAATCTCGCGCGGGGCGCCGCCAACCAAGGGCACGCGCGCGAGCGTGCCGGAATAGAGGAATTGCGCGACGGGATGGCTGCGCAGCGACAGTGCCATTTCGCCGGTAGAAGAGACCGCCAGAACGTCGGCTCCGGCGGGCTCCAAATCATGCGATTCGGGGCTTTCCGGGCGCGTGGTGAACAGTTGAAGAGATTTACCTTCCCAGGCCGCACTGTAAATGATGGTTTTACCGTCCGGAGCGAAACGTGCGGCGTGCACCATGCCTCGGCGGAACGTGAGCGGATGGTAGACGGGCAGCGACGATTGCGCCGGGGCACGTTGCAGCAGGAACCGTCCAGCCCCAAGGCCGACGATCAGCGCGAGGGCGGCGGCTGCCAATGTTGTAAGCAACGCGGGCCTTCCCGAGCTGGCAGTTTCCACTACCGCTGTGACGGGGGTTTGCGGCGAGGCAGCGGCGGGACTCGCTGCCCGCACTCGTGAGGTATCGAGAGCGCGCTTGATGCGCTTCAAATCTCCGCGCAGTTCGGCGGCCGTTTGATAACGGAACTCGCGCTCTTTCTCCAGCGCCTTGAAAATCACTTCCTCCAGTTTGGCAGGGATGCTGGGATTCGCAATGGAGGGAATCGGCGGAGTGCGGTTCAGAATCGCCTCGGAGATCACCCCGCTGCTGCTGCCGGGAAAAGCCAGTGTGCCAGTCGCCATCTCGTACAGCACCGAGCCGAACGCGAAGAGATCAGTGCGCGGATCAAGAGCTTCAGCGCGAACCTGTTCCGGCGACATGTAGGCCACGGTTCCGATGGTAGAACCGGGCGTTGTCATCATCCCGCCTTCGGTAGCGGTCAACAGCGCAGATTCCGAACCGGCTCCCTGGTGTTCCGGAGCGAGCTTCGCCAAACCGAAATCCAGCAACTTAGCCTGCCCGCGCTTGGTCACGAAGATATTCGCCGGCTTGATGTCGCGATGAATGATGCCCTTGGAGTGCGCGGCATCGAGAGCGTCGGCAATTTCAATGGCCAGATTCAGCAGCGTTTCCGTGTCCAGGGGGCGGCCAGCGATGCGGTGTTTGAGGGTCTGGCCTTCCAGGTACTCCATGACGATGAAGGCCTGGCCATTGTCTTCGTCAACGGAGTGGATGGTGCAGATGTTGGGATGATTGAGCGCCGAAGCCGCACGGGCTTCCCTCTGGAAGCGATCCAGGGCCTGGCGATCCTTAGCCAGCTCTTCGGGCAAGAACTTGAGCGCAACGAAGCGACCGAGTTTCAAGTCCTCGGCCCGATACACCACACCCATGCCGCCGCCGCCCAGCTTTTCGACAATCCGATAATGTGAGATGGTCTGGCCGATCATCTGGCGGTCACTGAAAAGGGCATGCTCCGTGCGCGACCATATTAGGGGCGAAGAGAGACCAAGTCAATGAAGGGTGGGGACGGTCACTCACAAGGTCCCGACTCTCAACCGCCGCGTCTGGGTAACACAATAGTTCGAGTGCGAGTGCGGGATGGACGCTCCTCCGCAGGCGATGGTAAGCTTGCGGTCTGATTGTTCACACGCCAGGCACGCCGGATATTCGCAGAGCGAAATTCGGCCGGCCCAGCCGGATGACGCCCGATGGCTTCCGCTCCGATTGATACAACCAAAGTGGCAGGCGGCTTCCGCGAGGTCGCACAGGCGGTAGTCGCACCACTCACCCGTGCCGCAATTTTCCTGGTGGCGACGATAAAGCCGGATCCCGCCCATCGCACGACGATTCGCTCGTTCTGCGGAGACCTCGCTGCGCTGTCGCGCGCGGTGGACTTTCGCGACATCGAAGGCGGACTATCCTGCGTCTTCGGCTTTGGGTCCGACGCCTGGGATCGGCTTTTCGGGCCGCCGCGGCCGGCGAAGCTGCATCCTTTCCGGGAGATTCGTGCGGGATCGCGCCATGCCGTCTCCACACCCGGCGACTTGCTCTTCCACATTCGCGCCAAGCGCATGGATTTGTGCTTCGAGCTGGCCAGCCAAATCATGGCGCGCATCGGGGGTGCCGTTTCGCCGGTGGATGAAGTGCAGGGATTCCGTTACTTCGACGACCGCGATCTCATTGGCTTTGTCGACGGAACCGAGAATCCGAGAGGAGACGCGGCAAGCGATGCCGTCGTGATCGGCGGCGAAGATGCCGCGTTCGCCGGCGGAACTTACGTCATCGTGCAGAAGTATCTCCACGATCTTGATGGATGGAACGCACTCTCCACGGAAGCGCAGGAACGCATCATCGGGCGCAAGAAGCTCTCTGACATCGAACTGGAGGATTCCGTCAAGCCGAGCTCAGCCCACAATGCACTCACAACCATCGTCGAAGATGGCAAAGAGATCAAGATCCTGCGCGACAACATGCCCTTCGGGAGCCCTGCGCAGGGTGAATTTGGCACCTATTTCATTGGCTACAGCCGCTCGCCCAGTACGATTGAGCAAATGCTCGACAACATGTTCATTGGCCGCCCGCCCGGCAATTACGATCGGCTGCTTGATTTTAGCCGTGCCGTCACTGGAAATTTGTTTTTCGTACCTTCGGCAACTTTTCTGGAAAACGTATCTGAAGACGAGCCTGCGGAGGCAGCGCCTTCCGCCGAGCTAAAGGTCGAAACTGCTACGCCCTCGCGGGATAATAATGGTTCGCTGGGCATTGGTTCCCTTAAAGGAGAGATCCCCCATGAATAATCTGCATCGCGAGCTTGCCCCGATTTCCGATGCCGCGTGGGCACAGATCGAAGAAGAGACATCGCGCACCTTCAAACGCCACCTCGCGGGACGGCGCGTGGTCGACATGCATGGGCCGGCAGGCATAGGCCTCTCCGCCGTCGGCACCGGACATCTGCGGACCATTTCGGCCCCGGGCGACGGCGTGCTCGCCCGCCAACGCGAGGTAAAGGCGCTGGTGGAGCTGCGGGTTCCTTTCGAGCTGGAGCGCCAGGCCATTGATGATGTGGAGCGCGGCGCAAACGACTCAGACTGGCAACCAGCCAAGGACGCGGCACGCAAGCTGGCTTATGCCGAGGACGGGGCCATATTCGAAGGCTATGCGGCCGCCGGCATTGTGGGCATGCGGACAGGCACCAGCAATCCGGCGATGACCCTCCCCCATGATGTGCGAGAGTACCCGGGAGCCATTGCGCAAGGCTTGAGCCGGTTGCGGCTCGTCGGCGTCAACGGCCCCTACTCGGTGCTGCTCGGCGCCGACGCCTACACCGCGCTCGCCGAGACCAGCGATCACGGTTACCCGGTACTGGAACATGTCAAGCGGCTCGTCGATGGAAAAATCATCTGGGCTCCTGCGATCCGCGGCGCCTTTGTGCTGACCACGCGTGGCGGCGATTTCGATCTGCACATCGGCCAGGACGTTTCCATTGGCTATTTAAACCATACCGATTCCACTGTCGGCTTGTACCTGCAAGAAACTTTTTCATTCCTGATGCTCACCGCGGAAGCGGCCGTCGCGCTGGGTCCTCCCGTGAAGTCGTAGAAGAGCTGAGTCAGGAGCGTGGGATCATCTCAGCGAGCAGCGTTTCGCGAGTATTACGGCCCAACCCCCGCCTGCAACGCGTGGCTAATTCCGGTTATTCCAAAATCATTCTTGGCCATGTGATCGGCAACGCGGATCGCTTGCGCCGCGATAGTCAGAGCCGGATTGACTGCAGCCGACGAAGGAAAGAACGAAGCATCCACCACGAACAGATTCTCGTGGTCGAAGGAGCGGCAGACCTCGTTCAGAGCCGCTTTGCCGGGATCGCTGCCGAACCGCACGGTCCCGCACTGATGGGAAACTGAGAGCCCTCCCATGTGTTTGGCTATATTCAGGTTGAAGCCGATCTGGCTCATCAGCGAGCGGGCTTTTTCGACCAGGCGCTTGTGCCCGGCCATATTATTTTCCCTGTAGTGAAGCCGAATTGTTTCTCCCTTTAGGAGCACGCGGTTCTCCGGGTCCGGCAGGTCCTCCGACATAATCCACCAATCCACACTCCGCTCCGCCATCCGGTCGCCAACGAATTTCGGAAGAAATTTCTGCTTCGCGGTAAGCATTCCGGTCTGCAGCTTGCCGAGACCTTGAATGTTGCCCATGGGATATTTGAAGTCGCGGTCGCCGAAATAGAAATCATTGATGCAAATGGTTTTTTGAAACTTGGTGTCGTTGATCTTCCAGCCGATGCACATGAGCGCCGTGTTGTTGTGCGCCATGTAGTGGCGCCCCACTACACCAGAAGAATTGGCGACTCCATGAGGAGCCTTGTCGCAAGCCGAGCGCAGCAACAGCACTGACGAATTAACGGCACTGGCCGAGAGCACGATGATTGGCGCGGTAATGCTTTCGATACGTCCGTCGCTCCGGTACTCGACGGTATTCACGCGTCTGCCGTCACTCGAAAGCACCAAACGCGTTGCCAAAGCATTTGTCTTGAGCGTCAACCTGCCTGACGCCAAGGCTGGCCGCACCGCCGCAATCTCTGCATCGGTTTTAGCATGCACCTGGCACGGGAATCCGTCACAGGTCTTGCAACGGATGCAGGGTCCTCCCGGGTGACGTTGTACTGCAACCGGAAGCGGAAAAGGCTTGATCCCGCGGTTCTTAAGTGCCGACGCTACCTGCTCGATCACGGGTTCGTGTTCGAGCGCGGGATACGGATAGCGAGGAATATCGGATGGTTCCGTTGGATCAACTCCAGCCTCGCCATGGATTCCGTAGAGTTGTTCCGCTAAGTCATAGTAAGGAGCAAGCTGACGATAACTGATCGGCCAGGCCGGTGAAACTCCTCCAGCATGCTCGAGGTCCTGGAAGTCTTTCTCCCGGAGTCGAAGCATGGCCGCCCCAAACATCTTGCTGCTGCCTCCCACGTAGTAATAAGTGCCGGGACGAAAGGCCACACCGTCTTTGTCGAGCCAGGTTTCGGTCGGCACATACCTTTGTTTTGCGAAAACGGCGTCGACGTCCCAGTTCTCACGCTCCTGCGGCAAGTAATCTCCCCGCTCCAGCATCGTCACCGTGAGACCGTGTTGCACCAGGCGGTTGGCAAGCGTTCCCCCGCCGATGCCGCTGCCAATAATGACTACGTCAGGAGAAGAAGCCATGGCGACCTCCAAATCAATTTCCCTTGGAAACAGAACATCTTCCTAGCCGACGCGTCAAGCTCAGGTTTTCGCGGTTCAACTACCGCGCCAGAGTTACCCATTCGTTGACGTGCCCGCGTCGCGTCCGTAATATAAATCCACTCGTAAACTATTCCCTTCCGCATGCTCGGCCAGACCATCTCGCACTACCGCATCGTTGAGAAGTTGGGCGGCGGAGGTATGGGAGTAGTCTACAAGGCCGAAGACCTGAATCTGCACCGCTTTGTCGCGCTGAAGTTTCTGCCCGATGAAGTAGCCCGCGACCCCCAGGCCTTGCTTCGTTTTCAGCGAGAGGCGCAGGCGTCCTCTGCCTTGAACCATCCCAACATCTGCACCATCTATGAAATCGGCCAGCACCAAACCCAGTCCTTTATCGCCATGGAGTTTCTGGACGGGATCACGCTGAAGCACCGGATCACCCACCGGCCTCTCGAGGTGGGCCTGCTGCTGACCCTGGCCATTGAGATTGCCGATGCTCTCGAAGCGGCTCATGCCCGCGGCATCATTCACCGTGATATTAAGCCGGCAAACATATTCGTAACCGAGCGCAATCACGCCAAGATTCTTGATTTTGGATTGGCAAAAGTCATCGCCGAACGGGGCAAGTTCGCCGGCGTGGGAGATCCCACCGCCGGACCTACGGTGGAAGTCGCGCCCGAGCAACTTACTTCGCCCGGCTCTGCGCTCGGCACCGTAGCCTACATGAGTCCGGAACAGTCGCTCGGAGAAGAGGTGGATGCGCGCACGGATGTGTTTTCCTTTGGCGTGGTGCTCTATGAAATGAGCACTGGCCAGCTGCCATTCGACGGCAATACATCGGCCGCAGTTTTCAATGCGATTCTTAACAAAACCCCAACCGCGCCCCTGGTCTTAAACGCGAAGCTCCCGCCGGAACTGGAGCGCATCGTCAATAAGGCATTGGAGAAGGATCGCGACTTGCGCTATCAGAGTGCAGCCGAAGTGCGATCTGATCTCAAGCGCCTGCAGCGCGACTGGCATCCGTCTTCCCGACAGATTGCCGTTGTCGCAGAATCCGGCTCCTCCGTAGCCACTGCGAAGCCACACGAGAGCTCGCCGGAAATCCCTCTCGTTCCTCCCGCTCCCGCCAAGCGAGCGAATATGCTCTTGCTTCTCGGCGCAGCTTTAGTAGCGGTGGTCGCGGTAGCAATCGTCAGTTTCGTCGCGGGACAGCGCAGTTCCACGGCGCCCGTGCCGACATTTCGCGAACTGAGCTTCCGTCGCGGTTCCCTGCGGGCAGCCAGATTCGCTCCAGACCCGCGATCAGCGGTGTACAGCGCCAGTTGGGAGGGCAACCCCGAATCCGTATTTATCAGTTCCGCCAATTCGACCGAATCTCGCGATCTCGGTTTGCCTGAGACGGAGGTTTTAGCGGTATCGCCGACGGGACAGATGGCGGTGATGCGTCATTTTAGCGTCAGTCCCAACCATTTCACCCATCGCGGTACGCTGGCTCAGGTTTCCATCGGCGCAGATGCGCCCCGCGACTTGCTGGACAATGTGGAAGCTGCGGATTGGGCTCCGGGCGGGGAAGCATTAGCCGCGGTCCATGTCGTGAATGGCCAAAGCCGAATCGAGTACCCGATTGGCAAAGTGCTCTACGAAACCGCCGGCTGGATCAGCGACTTGCACTTCTCGCCCAAGGGGGACCGCCTCGCCTTTATCGACCATAATTTGCTGGGCGATGACGGCGGTACCATCAGCATGGTTGATCTTAAAGGCAAGAAGTCTGACCTGACGGAACGGTGGGCGAGCGCCTTTGGAGCCGCGTGGTCCCCATCGGGGGATGAGATCTGGTTCACCGCCACCGCCACTGGTTTCAGTCGTTCCCTGCGTGGCGTCACCGTATCGGGCAAGGTTCGGGAGTTGCTCAGCGCTCCCGGCACGCTTACTCTGCACGACGTCGGCGCCGACGGGCGGGCTTTGATTTCGCGCGACGCCTTGCGCGCCGGCGCGATCGGGCTGGCGCCGGGGGAGAACAAGGAACGCGATCTAAGCTGGCAGGATTGGACCGTCCCCATCGACATCTCCGAAGACGGGAAGCTCATGTTGTTCATTGAGGCCGGCGAAGCGGGCGGTGGCGAATATGCAGTATTCAGCCGCGAGACAGATGGCACCTCCGCGGTTCGTCTGGGCCAGGGCTCGGCCGTAGCCTTATCACCCGACGACAAGTGGGCTCTGGTCTTAAGACAGAATGTGTCGCCGCCTGATTTCGTACTTCTTCCGACCGGCGTGGGACAACAGGAAGCAGTTTCGACCAGCAACGTGATTCCTTCAGGCGGCCAGTTCTTGGGCGACTCCAAGCGGATCCTTTTTGATGGTCATGAGCCGGGACATGCCTCGCGGGTGTACGTTGCTAGCTTAAGCGGTGGTCCGCCGCGTCCTATCACTCCCGAAGGATTCAGCTTGGGCACCCACGCCCATTCTGTTTCGCCAGACGGAAAACAGGTTGCCACGATTACCGGCAATGGCATTGCTCTGGTTTCTGTGGATGGCGGCAATCCGCAATTTGTCCCGGGTTCCGTACGCAACGACACACCCTTGCGTTGGGGGAAAGCTGGGAACTCACTGTTTGTCGGAGACCGCGGCGAAACCTCTTGTCCCGTCTGGCGTCTGGATATTCACACGGGCACAAGAACTCCGTGGAAAACGGTCGGGCCGTCTGACCTGGCGGGAGTGGTTGGAGTCGCCTGCCCTAGAATCGCCGGCGACGAAGAGCACTACGTTTTTGGATACGTGCGTAACCTTTCTGATTTATTCCTGGTCGAACACTTAAAGTAGAAGAAAATCTCTTCCTTTCCTAATCGTGCGCTAATCCGCCGCTCCCGCGTAAACCACGCTGCGACCGCCGTAGCGGCGCACTCGGATGTTAGCCTGCTCCGCGTGAGCCAAAAAACCTTCCAGCACGCACAGGCGAGAGCAATATTCGCCGACCATCGCGGAGGCTTCATCGGTGAGCACCTTCTGGTAAGTGCAGGTCTTGATAAACTTGCCCACCCATAGGCCTCCGGTGTAGCGCGCCGCTTTGCCGGTGGGCAGCGTGTGGTTGGTGCCGATCACCTTGTCACCGTAGGCGACATTCGTCCGCGCTCCGAGAAACAGCGCTCCATAATTCTTCATGTTCTGGAAGAAGTAGTCCGGATCGCGGGTCATGACCTGGACGTGCTCCGATGCAATACGATCACCCTCGCGCACCATTTCTTCATCGGAGTCGCATACGATCACTTCGCCATAATCGCGCCAGGAAACGGAAGCCAACTCAGCCGTCGGCAGGATCGACAGCAAACGCTCGACTTCGGAGATGGTTTCGCGAGCCAGTTTCTCAGAGGTAGTAAGGAGGATGGCCGGCGTATTGAATCCGTGTTCAGCCTGGCCTAGAAGGTCGGTGGCGCAGAGTTCGCCATCTACCGTTTCATCCGCAATCACCAGGGTTTCGGTGGGGCCGGCGATCAAATCGATTCCGACCCGACCAAATAGCTGGCGCTTCGCCTCGGCCACAAAAGCGTTGCCCGGTCCAACGATCATAGAGACTGGAGCGATGTTCTGAGTTCCCAGCGCCATGGCCGCGATCGCCTGCACTCCGCCCATGCAATAGATTTCATCCGCGCCGCCGAGGTGCATAGCGGCGACTACCGCCGGGCTAGGCTTGCCATGATAAGGCGGTGAGGCCGCGATCACGCGCGCTACGCCCGCAACTTTCGCCGTCACCACGCTCATGTGCGCGGAAGCCACCAGTGGATATTTCCCGCCCGGAACATAGCAGCCCACCGAATCCACGGGCATATTCTTGTGACCGAGAATGACTCCCGGAAGCGTTTCTACTTCGATGTCTTGCAGCGCCGAACGCTGCGCCTGGGCGAAGTTGCGTACCTGAGTTTGAGCAAACTTGATGTCATCGAGATTCTCCCGGGAAAGCTGCGCCAGACAGTCTGCAATCTCGTGTTCGGAAAGTCGAAACGCGGGCGGGTTCCATTTGTCGAACTTTTCCGAAATTTCGCGCAGCGCGGCTTCACCGCGACTCTCAATGTCTTCGATAATGCCGGTAACAATGTCGCGGACCTTGTTGGCTTCGGCAGTTTTTTGTTCGGGCGTGCGGCCGGTTTTCAGATGACGTGGCATGGGCCCTCCTGTTAAGGCGTGGTGCGACCTCAGCGGCTAGAGTCGCCGCCGAATCAATGCAGATGCCGTAGCGGTGAACCGCTGCGCCACCCAAATCGAGCCTGGATCGAGTTTCCCTGCACTTACCCAACCGCCGAGACCGGTTCTGTGAGATCGACCTCGCTGGTCGAGCACTGATGTTGCTCCGCGGCATAGCCTGCCTTGTAATCAGCTTTCACCGCATCCGATGCGGTGGGCAGCACCGGGAAGTCCCACCAGCCGACCACTTCCGAAGCGGCTATGGAAGCGTCGCGCGTGATTGGCACTTCGATCAGAGCCGGAGCGTTGGAATCGAGAGCGCGCTTGATGGTCGATCCGATTTCATCGGCGGCCTGTACCTTGGCCGCGACCTCAAAGCCAAACGATTTTGCCAGCGCCACAAAGTCCACCGAGTAGGGTTGACCGTCGCCGCTATGCTGGTTGAATTCAGAGCCAATCTGCCGGCCCATGAGATAGCTCTGCCCGTCGCGAATCGAGATGTAGCCAGAATTATTCAGCACCAGAAATACGACCGGGAGGTTGTACATCACGCACATGGCAAGTTCCTGCACGCACATCATGAAGTCGCCATCACCAATAATGCACACAACCGGAGCATCCGGCTTGGCAAGTTTGGCGCCGATAGCGGCAGGAAGCGCGAAGCCCATCGACGAAAATGATCCCGAAGTAATGTGGGTTCGCGGCTCATAAACCGGGAAGGCTTGTTTGGTCGTGCTCTGCGGATGACCGGAACCTACAGTAACGATTCCGTGACGCGGCAGCACCCGGCGCAGTTCCCGCAAAGTGCGCAGCATGGTGGTGGGAATGCCGGCGTAGGAGCGCCGTCGCTCCAGTTTCTTCTCCCACTCCCGCTTCAGTCCTTCCAGATCGCTCAGATAAAGCGCCCGAGCTTCGCGGGCTTTGCGGGCCTGCTCGTCCGAGATTCCCGCCAGGATGTCGGCCAGCGCCAGCTTGCAGTCGGCCACGATGCCGACCTCGGCCGCATAATTTTTCCCGATCTCGCGCGGATCGATGTCCACCTGAATGAGCTTGGTATCGGGAATCGAGAAGCTTACACCTTTGCGGTAGGAGGACGCCGACCAATCCGTGAAGCGGCAGCCGAGGGAGAGGAGAACATCGGCGTTGGCCGCGGTGTGATTGCCGGGCAGCGATCCCGGCCACCCAACCGTACCCGCGCACATCGGGTTGTCCTCGGCAATCGCTCCCTTGCCGTTCCAGGTAAAGACCACGGGGATGCGAAGCTTCTCGACCAGTAAAGTGAGCTCGGGAGTCGAATTCGCAGTGATCGCTCCGCCGCCCACAACGACGCACGGCCGCTTGGCCGAAAGCAAAAGCCGGATCGCCGCTTCGATAGCCTGGGCGTCGGCCCGTGTCTTTCCGACCGGCAGGCGCTTGTCGAGTTCCGCGATGTCAATGTCAGTAGATTCCACCTGGACATCCAGCGGCAGCTCCATGTGCACCGGGCCGGGACGACCCGTCAGCATGGCATTCCAGGCGCGATGCATCACGAAAGGAATCTGATCGGCGCGGATCACATCGAAGGTGCGCTTGGTCACCGCCGCGGCAAGGTGCGGGAAATCGGGCGAGGCCACGCGATCGAGCTCCTGCATGACGCCGTGTCCGCGCATGTGCGTGGCAGCACTGCCCGTGATCAAGAGAAGGGCGGTCGAGTCGCAGTGAGCGGTCGCTAAGCCGATGATCGTGTTGGTCGCGCCCGGCCCGATCGATGTGCAAGCTGCAATGGGTTGGCCAGTCACCCGGTAATGCGCATCGGCAATGTGGACAGCGTTCTGCTCGTGCATCACCTGAATGAACGGAAGCTTGGAAACCGGATCGTTGAAGGCGTCGATCATGCTCCAATTGCCGTGCCCCGGCAGGCCAGTCACATAAGGAACTCCGTATGCCTTGAGAGCCTTTCCGATCAGCTGTCCCGCAGTGAGCTGCATACCCAACCTCCTCGTGTTATCCGTTATGCGCGCCATTCTACGCTCCGACCGGGCGGGATGCGAACTCCTATGCTGATGGCGAGCGCGCCCGTCGGTTAGGTCCGCGGCCGATCATCGCGCCCGCGACCGGCGTGCTCGCGTGCCCGGGCGTATAATCCAGCCGACCTTCCAAGCGGAAGCGAACATGAACCGACGCACGTTTCTGTCGCAGTCCTCGCAGCTGCTGGCGGTCGCAGGGTTGGCTCCGCATCTGTTCGGTGAGAATCCCATGCCCGAATACAACCAGCGACGTGCTCTCTCTTTTTCGAATCATTGGATTGAAAGCCTGCTTGTGAACACCGTCCGCGACATGGAAGTTGAGGATGCGATTGTGGTGAACCTTTCCACCGCCGCCCTGCGCTATCGGGCCGGAGCGGAGCACGGAACGATCCCACCGTGGAAGTCTTCGATGCTGCGCCGTTGCACGATCGAGAGCGCGGAAGCGGCGGCTCTGTTGCACGTGCGGCAGCGCACCAATCTGGGAGGCGTGGCGCTGGCCTGGGATTGGTACGGCCAGCGTAATCCACAGTTTCCCCGTGGCACTCCGCTGTACATTTCCTCGCAGGACGACATTGGGCAAGTAGAGCTCGATCCACTCGCCTTCGGGCATACGGGCGCAGGTTCATCTCCACGGCGATATCAACTCAAGCTCAACCTCTGGTATACGCCCGAAGAAACGGATTGCGGAATTCATACCGGACACCAGTTTCTGGAAGTACACACGCAAATCCTGGGCACCGGCCACATGCAGAAGTTTCGCGAGAATAATGCCGCCACGCTCTACGAAGACGTGCTGATGCCGCCGGGGTTCACTCACGACCCGTTCTTCGCCGTGGCGGAGGATCGCAGCTTCAGCTATCCCTGGCACCGCTATTATGCCGATACGGATTGCATCTGGATGGCAATCGAACTGCATCCCGCGGCAAATCCCTCCTGATAAAGAGGAACGCTGGATTGTTGTATGCCGAAGAAGCTCGCCATCACGATCGCGGGAGCTGTCTCGCTAGGCAGTTACGAAGCCGGAGTTCTCTATGAAGTACTGGATGCAATCCAGCAGCACAATAGTAATCCGGCAACTGTGGACGACGACCGAATCGTGATCGATGTTCTGACCGGAGCTTCAGCCGGCGGTATGACGGCGATCATCCTCGCCCAGAAGCTGCTGTATTGCGCGGGCGATTTTCACGGTCCCTACGACAATCCTCTTTATAACCTCTGGGTTCAGCGCATCAGCCTGGCTGGATTGCAGTCAACCGAAGACGACGAGCCCGCACTCAATTCGCTTTTTTCTTCCGACCTGATCGAAACCATTTCCAACGAGGCGCTCAAAGCGCGCTATGCGACGACTCCACCTTCTCCGCCGCAACGGCACGCAGGCGTGGGAGAGTCGATCCGCGTCGGTGTCGCGCTGACCAACCTGAACGGCGTGGGCTACGGCTATCCCGTGACCCCGGGCGGCAAATTTGTCTACCTCGATTACGGCGACCAGTTAACTCACGAGGTGTCTGGATCGAACAGCGACAACGCTGATTTCTGGGAACCGCTGCGTCAGGCGGCGGTGGCATGCGGAGCTTTTCCTGTGGCCTTTCGCGCTCAGGATGTTCAGCGTTCGGCAAAGGCTGAGCCCGACGATTACACCGGAGAGAACCTGGAGCCCTGGGACCAGGATCCCGCGACATTTACTTATTCCGATGGCGGCATTCTGCAGAACCAGCCTTTAGGCATGGCCAAGAACCTTGTAGATATGATCGACCAGCATCTGGAGCAGCAAAAGCGTTTCTATCTTTTCGTGTCTCCTCATGCGAAAGATCCGCAGGCCAATGACACCTTCCATGCGGCGAGCGCGGATTATCTTCATCTCACGCAGCGTCTGCTCGATGTGGTGATGGGGCAGTCCGGATTTGAGGATTGGATTACGGCGAACGGCGTGAATGAACGCGTCGCGCTGCTGGACTCCAGAGCGGCAGGGCTGAGAGACGCGGTTTTGCGCGGCGACATTGACGTGCCCTGCCTGGCGACGACGGCCGAATCGCTGCTGAAGCTGTTCTTCGTGAATGGCGAGCATTGGCCTCCGGGTGCCACAAAGCCGGAGACACTAGCTCAGGCGCAAACTCGCATTGCCGCCCAGTACAAGGACGATATAAATGCTCTCAGAGGCCTACTCGGGCAACCCGACGCATTTCGCGACGCCGTGCTCGCCTTTGAAACCGCTGCGGGTCTGGGAGCGCGCGACCTCATGACCATCTACGGTGTGATCGCCACGGCGAGCGATTTGGCGGGGGCAGGACTGCAGGCATTTCTGGGGTTCTTCGACCAGCGATTCCGCGACCACGACTACGACGTGGGAAGAACGAATGCGCGGAAGGTTTTGACCGATCCCGCACTCGCCCAGCCCGGCGCCCTCGGCCCACTTCGATATACCGGCAGCGACATCCATCCCATCGATTCGCGTCTTGATGGCCTGAAGCTGAGCCATGTTCCGATCGCGGATTTGCAGAGCTTTAAAGCTGGCCTGCGCAAGCGGTTGAACCAGATGCTGCGCCAGCTCTGGGGCCCATACGTTTCACTGCCGGCGATGCCCGTGGCCGACTTGATTCTCGACTCAGCCCTGAATTATGTGATTGCCAGATTGTGAATGAACACTTCGGTTTGCTCTGATGATTCATTCGGCAAAAAGATCGCTGCGTGAAATGCCCAACTTTTGCATTTTGGAATTCAAGGTTGTCCGCTTCATTCCCAGCCTCAAAGCTGCAGTCGCGACCACGCCGTTTGCCTCCCGCAGCGCACGTAGAAGGAGTTCCCTTTCCGAAGCCTGCAAGGTTTTCGCAGGTTCGGGCTCGGAACGCGTCGGCGCACCCGTTCCCAACGCTTCTAACGGAACATTCAACACCGGTCCCGGCGACAAGATGACTGCTCTCTCGATGATGTTGGCTAACTCCCGAACGTTCCCCGGCCACTGCCGGTGACATAGCGCACGCATGGTTTCCGCAGGAATTCGTTCGATGTGACGGCCCATGCGCTGCGCATGTTTATTTACGAAGTAGTGCACCAGCAGGGGAACGTCGCCCGCCCGATCCCGCAGAGGAGGTACGCACACCGGGAAAACATTGAGGCGGTAGAAAAGATCCTGCCGGAACGTGTGTTCCGCCACCATTTGTTCCAGATTGCGGTTGGTCGCCACCACCAGCCGCACATCTACGTGAATGGTCCGGGTAGATCCCAGCCGCTCAAACTCCTGCTCCTGAAGGGCGCGCAAAAGCTTGGGCTGGAGTTCCAGTGGAATATCGCCAACCTCATCCAGAAATAGCGTCCCTTTATTCGCCAGCTCCAGCCGCCCGATCTTCTGCGCAATGGCGCCCGTGAACGCTCCCTTTTCGTGGCCGAAGAGTTCGCTCTCCAGCAATCCCGTAGGAATGGCCGCGCAATTCAACTTCACCAGGGTGCGATCCCGGCGCCGGCTGAGATCGTGTATGGCGCGCGCAATCAGCTCTTTGCCGGTACCCGTTTCTCCCAGGATCAGGACCGTCGAATCGGTTCCGGCTACCGTTCGAACCTGCTCTAGCACCTGCTTCAACACCGGGCTCTCTCCCACGATTTCATCAAAATTGTATTCACTCCGGATTTCGTCTTCGAGATAGCTTTTTTCTTCCGCGAGCTTGTCTTTCAGCTCCGCAATCTGCCGAAACGCCAAAGCGTTGTCCACCGCGATGGCTACCTGGTTCGCAACCTGGCTCAGAAGATCCACGTCGGCTTTCGTAAACCTGGACTCCTGAAAGCTGCACACATTCAGAGTTCCCAGAGTGCTCTCCCGTCCCACCAGAGGCAGCCAGCATCCCGAACGAATGCCATCCTTGATGAGCATCTCTGTAATTTCGGACGGGAAGGTCTGAGCATCCAGCCGATCAACGAGCAGTGGCTTCCCGGTGGAGAAAGCTTCTCCTGCCGGTGAATCCTGCACCGGGAAAACCAGCTCTTGCCGGATCGCCCCAGGCCCTTCAGGAAAGTCGACGGCATGAACGTTGAGTTGTTTGCTCAGCGGATCGTATAAACAGAGGCTGGAGTAATCGTGCTGCAGCACACCTCGAATGCAACCCGAAACTTGCGCCAGCAGCTCTCGCAAATCGAGCTTTCGAACTAAAGTGTTATTGATCTCGAGCAGTAACCGGAAGCGTTCGTGTTCCCGGACCAAGCGATCCGGGTCGATCCCAACGAACTTCTGATCCAAATCGGTCATTTCACGGTGAGCGACTTTTCATTTTACCCCGTTCTATCTCATCGTCATTTTGACGAGCGGGCTGCATATCTAGAATGCCCACTTCAACAACGTCGCTCCGCTGGTAAAGCCAGCTCCTACGGATGCGATCAGCAACATGTCGCCCTGTTTAAGCTTGCCCTCATCCAACGCGGTTTGCATCGCCAGCGGGATTGTTCCGGCCGTCGTGTTGCCATAGCGGTCGATATTAATAATGACCTTTTCCAGCGGCATCTTTAGCCGTTCCGCCGTAGCGGTGATAATGCGGCGGTTGGCCTGATGTGCAATGAAGCAATCCACATCGGTCGCGGTTAATTTGTTCTTCTCCAGCACGCGTTCGGTGATTTCCGCCATTTTCGTCACCGCATACTTGAAGACATTGCGCCCATCTTGATGAATGTAATGCATTTTCTGATCAACGGTCTCGTGGCTTGCAGGATGTAAACTGCCTCCTCCCGGCTTATAAAGATACTGTCCGCCTACGCCTTCGATTTGATGGACAAAATCGATAAATCCGAAGTCTTCCCCTTCACCTGCCGGTTCCAGCAGAACCGCTCCCGCACCGTCGCCGAAGATAATGCAGGTGGCGCGGTCGGTGAAATCCGTCATGGAGGAATTCACATCCGAACCGATCACCAGCACCTTGCGATGCGCTCCACTCTCAATCAGCTTTGCCCCCGCCGTCAGAGCATAGACAAAGCCGGAGCAACCGGCGGAAACATCGTAACCCCATGCGTTGGGAATGTCGCACTTGTACTGCACCAGGCAAGCGGTTGAAGGATAGGCCATGTCGGCCGTGACGGTGCCGACAATGATGGCTTCCACGTCGGTGAGATCCACCCGGAAGCGTTTCACCATGTCCTTGATTGCTTCGACTGCGAGATCGCTCGCCGCAACCCCAGGTTCCACCAGGTGACGTTCGTGGATTCCCGTTCGTTCCAGGATCCACTCGGTCGTGGTGTTTACCATTTTTTCAAGTTCCTGATTGGTCAGGACTCGCGGAGGAACATAACTACCAAGGGCACTGATTTTAGCGCGCTTCGTGACATTCAAGTGATCGGGCTCCTAGGGTCGCAAAGCATCAAAGAACTGGCGATTCTCATGAAGTCGGTCGCCGCGATATAAACAACATACGCCATTCGTTCCGGAGAGGGTGCCTGGAAACACCGGATTGGTCGGAATCTTGGGAGTCGAACCCATACGGGAGGAATTGGTTTCCTGCTCGCCCGAGCACTTTACCCGCTGCTGATTCCGGTATTGGCACGAGGCACCCTCGCCACGGCACTTACTCTGCCTCTTCTGTTTGAATCCGCAAGCATTCTCTCTTCCAAAATAAAAATCGTAGAGAAATCGAAATTCATTGAGAATCCAGCAGAAAAAAGCCCGTGCAGCGCATGAGACGACGACACTCCGTCACATTGACATGACGGACCACGCAAAACGCCTTCGTTTCGTCATGCCTGCCTTGCCGCTTCTAAAGCAACGTCTAAAGCCAACAATAAGTTACGTCGATCAAAGATTCCGGGGTTTTGGTTGCGAAACTGCACCCTTGAGAACAGACAAAGGGGCCCCGCAAATTAGGAGGTTCTTATGGCAGGCTTGGTTTCGGCGCTGGATTTTCTTTTCGGCTGTCATCACGGCAATTTAAGCCGGGTTTTCACCATTGGGGGCAAAACCTATCGAGTGTGTTGCGACTGCGGTGCGAAGTTCGACTACTCCCTGGCGGAGATGTCGACCGGTCCACGTCTGGCTCGCACCCCCGCATTCAAATGGCTGCGCATTACCTAGGGTGAGGAGGAACAATGTTGCGAATCACCGTAGAAGAAAAGAATGATCGCATCATCTTCCGCTTGGAAGGCAAGTTGATCGGCACCTGGGTTCAGGAGCTCGAAAGGTGCTGGATCTCGACTCGGAACTATGATTCAGTGAACCGCCTTTTCGTGGATCTGAGCAGCGTCAGCTTTGTCGATGACAAGGGTAAGGCCTTGTTAACGCGAATGGTCTCGCATGGCGCGAAGCTCGTAGCCAAGGGCCTCTTGATGACATCGCTGGCCAAGGAAATCACAGCTCGAACCACTTCGCCGGTAGAAGAAAACTCAACCGTTGCAAGGTGAGCAACTTCAGGAGGAGGTCTCATGTCATTGCAAATGGTGCCCGCGGCGGTCGGCATTCATCAGGTCCTCGTCGCCATCGATTTCTCTGAGACTTCCGAGAAAGCTCTCCACCACGCCGTCGCCATCGCACGGAGCTATGGTGCCAGATTTTATCTAACCCATGTGGTTTCTGCGCTGGGCTTCACGCTCGCGGGAGGAGACACGATTGCAATGGCAACCGAGGTGGCCAAGCGCGATCTCTCCAGCCTAGAAGAAAGCCTGATGGCGGCAGGCACGCTGAGCGGCGTTCAGCACGAGATCGAGGTCTGCCAGGGTGAAGTGTGGAAGGAAATCGATCGGGTAGTCGAGGAAAAACATATCGATATGCTGGTAGTCGGCACTCGCGGCCGCACCGGACTGACGAAAGTTGCTCTTGGCTCTGTGGCCGAAGCCATTTTCCGGCACGCTTCCTGCCCCGTCCTCACGGTTGGTCCGTGCGCCCCTTCCGATCCCCCGCCCAATGCAAGGGTGCGGCACATTCTCTATCCCACTGACTTTTCCGAGGAGTCCGCGGGAGCGGCGGGCTACGCCGAGTCGCTGGCCCGGCAGCATGGAGCCCGCCTGACCATCGTCCACGTTGCCGAGCGCCCCGGCGACGCCGCCTCCGAACAACGGGAGCGTGAATTTGAAGCCAACTTCCGGAAGCATGCCCCCGGCCGGCTTCCTCACGACTGGACCTTCCGTACGCAGCTCGGGCCGGTCGATGAAACCATTCTCGAACTTGCCGAGGAAGGACGCGTCGGCCTGATCATTCTTGGTTTACGCCCTCGGCTTTCTTTGCGACATCCCCACGGCTGGCCGCACGCTTACAAGATCGCTTGCCAGGCCTGCTGCCCTGTCTTGACCGTGCGCGGCGATACTGCTTTCAGGCCATAGCCGACCTCGATCGCCAAAAATATTTTCTCCGGATTTCACAAAATATTTCTTTCTCCCGCAAAACTTCGCTATCCTCTAGCCGGGATGAACACGCTGCCTCTTTCCGAGCTTCTGGGTGCCACGGTCTATGACCCGTCTGGCGCGCCAACCGGCCGCGTGCGCGAAGTGACGCTTGCCCCGCAGGAAGACCGCACTCGCGTCGCCTCGCTCATCGTTAAAACCAAAACCGGCAGCCGCATCCTTCCCTTCTCGGCTATCTCGGCCATCGACGCTAGTATTCACACTTCCACAAACCCTGCGGAGTGGCCTGCCGCCAACGGTTCCGAAGGCTTATTCCTGCTCGATCGCGATCTGCTCGATCAGCAGGTCATCGACATCAACGGCCGCAAGGTCGTCCGGGTTAACGACGTTGAACTGCAGATCGATTCCGTAACTGACGGTGGAACTGCCCGCACCATCTTGCGGGTTACTTCCATCGATATCGGTGCCCGTGGCGCCGTACGCCGCCTCCTCCGAGGTATCGCTCCTCGCGCCGCCTTGCACCTCTTGGTCGAGAAGATTCCTCCCCGCACCATCCCCTGGAACTTTGTCGATCTCATCGAAACCGATCCTGCCCGCCGCGTGAAGCTGAAGATCTCGCATGAAGGCCTGGCCAAGCTCCATCCCGCCGACATCGCCGACATCGTCGAAGAACTCGCGCCCGACGAGCGCGAAGCCGTCTTCCGCACTCTCGATGAAGAAGTTGCCGCTGAGACTCTCGAAGAGGTTGAACCCGAGATTCAGAAGTCGATTGTCGAGTCCCTGGACTCCGAGCGCGCCGCAGACATCGTCGAGGAGATGGATCCCGATGCCGCCGCCGATCTTCTCGGCGACCTCTCCCAGGATCATACCGAACAGATCCTCGTCGAGATGGAACCCGAGGCCAGCCAGGAGGTCGTCGAACTTCTCGAACACCGCGAGGAAACCGCCGCCGGCCGCATGACCACCGAGTTCCTTGCTCTCCCCGTAACCGCCACCGTCGAAAATGCGATCGGTGTGCTCCGCGCATTCGAAGGCGGCGTTGAAACCGTCGGCACCATTTACCTTGTCGACTCCAAAGGCACCCTCGCGGGCGCCGTTCCACTTGCGAAACTGGTAATCGCCAAGCCTGATGCGCCGCTTCTGTCTATGACTTCCGAGCCGCTGATCTCCACTCACGAGGCCACCAGCGACAACGAGGTCGCCGAACTCTTCGACAAATACAATCTCGTTACTCTCCCCGTCATCGACGAACACAGTAAATTAGTCGGCGTCATCACCTCTGACGACGTAATCACCATGCTCCGCAGCAAACTCTAAGTCTTGAAAGGGCGCCGCTTCAGCCGTAAACGAGCGCGCGCCCAAAACTGGGAACCGCGAACTGTTTATAATCGTCACTTCCCAGGAGAACCCTTTGCCCTTCGATGATCTTCGCCAATGGATCGCCGCTCTCGAGCGCGCCGGTGAACTCAAACGCATCCAAACCGAAGTCGATCCCATCCTCGAACTCGCCGAAATCACCGATCGCGTCAGCAAAATGTATATGTGGGGACGGCCGCCCTCGGCTGTCCAGTCGAGCGTAGCTCGACGCCCCGGTGGCCCCGCCCTCCTCTTTCAAAACATAAAGAACCATCCCGGCTCTCAAGTTCTCATCAACCAGTTCGGCTCCGAAGCCCGCATGAAGCTGGCTCTCGGCGTCAACTCCTTCGACGAATTCGCCGACCGCATCCGGGTCTTCATGGACCTCAAATCTCCGCAAGGCTTTCTCGACAAACTGAAAATGCTCCCGCTCCTCACCGAAGCCGGAAAGTTTTTCCCCAAGACCGTTCCCACCGGCCCCTGCAAAGAAGTCATCCAGCGCGACAACTTTTCCCTGCTCGACTTCCCCATCCTGCAATGCTGGCCGCAAGACGCTGGACGCTTCATCACTCTCCCCTGCGTAGTAACCCGCGACCCCAACTCAGGCAAACGGAACGTAGGAATGTACCGCCTACAGGTCTACGACGCGACCACGACCGGCGCCCACTGGCAGAGGCAGAAGGTCGCCGCCGAACACGCGCGGCAGCGCATGCGGAATGCAACTAACTCATCAGAAGCGGCTGCCCCACTCAAGCCTTCTTTTGGCTTGGGTGGGGATTTTGACTCCGCCGGAAGAAAATCCTCCGCTGTCGATCTCATGGCCCGTACCTCCGGCGGTCAAGTCATCGCCGACCGTAATCACCCTTCCGGCAGGATGGAAGTCGCGGTCGCCATTGGCACCGATCCTGCCGTGACTTTCTCCGCCATCGTCCCCGCGCCACCGGACGTCGAAGAATATTTAATCGCCGGATTTCTTCGCGCCGCGCCGGTCGAACTGGTCAAGTGTGAAACCGTCGATCTCGAAGTCCCCGCGACCAGCGAAATCGTCCTCGAAGGTTACGTTAATCTCGACGAACTCCGCACCGAAGGCCCCTTCGGCGATCACACCGGCTTCTACTCCCTCGAAGATCTTTATCCTGTATTTCACGTCACCTGCATCACCCACCGCAAAGATCCCATCTATTCGACCACCATCGTCGGCAAGCCGCCCATGGAAGACGCCTACATGGGCAAAGCCGTCGAGCGCGTTTTTCTCCCGCTCATGCGCCTCACTGTTCCTGAATTGATCGACATCAATCTTCCCATCGAAGGCGTGTTTCATAATTTAATGATCGTCTCCATCCGCAAGTCTTATCCCGGCCAGGCCCGCAAAGTGATGAACGCCATCTGGTCGCTCGGCCAGGCCATGTTCACCAAGGTCATCATCGTGGTCGACGAAGATGTCGACGTGCAGAATCTCGCCGATGTCACTCTCAAAGTTCTCAACCACATCGATCCCGAGCGCGACATTCAATTCACGCTCGGCCCTATCGACTCGCTCGACCACGCCAGCCGATTGGCCAACTATGGCTCCAAGATGGGCATTGACGCCACCCGCAAATGGCCCACCGAAGGCTTCACCCGCCCCTGGCCTGATGAAATTGTGATGGACGCCAAAACGAAATCCCTGGTCGACAGCAAATGGAAAGCGCTAGCGAAAGAGTTAGGAATCGAGTGATCCGGTGCGGGACGAACGTCGAAGTCCCCGCCCTGTCTCCGCAAAGGGCGCGGAGACAAGGACGGGGCACCCGCGGTATATATCGATCCGGGTGCCCCGTCCTTCCCGCGTTCTTTGCGGGAGGGCGGGAATTTTGATCTCCGGTTTTTTTTCCTATTCCCGGAAAAGTTGACAGTATTATTCCCTCGGCCTGAACCCGTGTCCTCCAGCCGGGCATACGATGATCCGGTATGCCTTGGAGTCTCCAACGATTTCAGCAAGCGCGCTGCCTGCACTTCATCACTTTCAGTTGCAGCAACCGCGAAGCTCGCCTGGGCACTCCCCGCTCGCGCGACATCCTTGAACAAACTTTGGAAAATGTACGCCAGTGGTACGGAGTCTACGTCGCGGGATATGTGGTCATGCCCGAACACGTTCACCTGCTCATAACCGAGCCGGAGCGGGCGAAACTTTCGGTCGCGCTGCAAATGCTCAAGCAGAACGTAGCTCGGCAGCTGCGCGAGCCTGAGGGTGGGCCTTTCTGGCTCCCTCGTTATTACGACTTCAATGTCTGGAGCGAAGCCAAACGCATTGAGAAGCTGCGCTACATCCATCGCAATCCGGTCAGCAGAGGATTGGTGCGAAGCCCCGAGCAGTGGGCGTGGAGCAGCTTTCGTCACTATGTCTCGGGAGTGGAGGGCGTCGTGGAAATTGAATCGCAGTGGACGGCGCGGAGAAGAGAGCTACTCGGCATCACGCCGCAGTTGGTGCCTGAAGATCAAAGTCCCCGCCCTGTCCCTGCAAAAAACGCAGGGACAAGGACGGGGCACCTATATCGGTAATGGCCTTCGCGGGTGCCCCACCCTTCCCGCGTTCTTTGCGGGAGGGTGGGGATTTTGATCTCCCTGACCGCCCCGCTCACTTGTCCGTCTGACGCGAGCTGATTCTCGAGCGAAGGACGCGTTCTCACTTTCATACTTTTGCCCCACTTCCCTTAGTTCGGATGATTCTGATTGGGTCCAAAAACACGAATGGCACAGACCTGGTAGGCCTGTGCCGCTTGTTTTTACCCTATATTCAGAATACCAAACCGCTGGGGGTAAATGGGACATGAAACTCACATTTATATCTCCCAGCTAATCTTGCACTTAACCGAAAAAGCTCACATTTCCCCTCCTGACAAGATTTCGAGGGTCGGCAGGACGCGGATCGAAAACCAGGAATTTCACGTCCAACCCAGGCGAAAAGCCGTTTCCTCAGAGGCTAAAGCATGCGTCTCCATTGGCTCTGGGCGGCGCGACTGAGGGTCCTGCCCGTCCCAAGAGCGATTTATGAGATTGGCTTTTAGTCCCGCTTCTTATTTTTCTTGGCTTTCAAACTGATCGCGATCTTCATCACGGCTCCATCCACCGGATCAACCTCGAACACCGCTCTGCTCGTGTAATCCGCGCCGTTAAGCCGGTAGGTAAACACGCTGTGCGACTGAAAAATGTTGGTGTCATACGGGACACCGTACTTGTCTTGTAGCTGAGTGGCGGTGTAGCTGTGGTCGGCGAGCTGCAGAATGAGGTAGGCATCTTGCCGGTTTTCGCTTTTCAGCGCCGCAATTTCGGAGAAAGGAAAAAGCTGGCCTTGCAAAGGGTAATCCACGCTTGCGGTTTTGTGGGTATGGACCATCTCTTCCCGCACGATCTCGTCGATTCTTTTATTCACTTCCCCTTGTAATGTAAAACCCTCGCGCTTGGCGGCGCAGCGGCCCTTATCCGGGATGCACTCCGCGCGAATTTCATTGCCGACAAAGACGCGAAGCACTTTGGAGTTTTCCAGCACCGCCTTGATGCCCTGGTCTGCGGGCAATGCGGCGGCCGCGAAAAGATAGGGAACCATCTGGCGCCAGTCGAAGTCGGCGGCGGAGAACTGCGCTTGAGGTCCGGTGTCGGGCGGCTTGTTGCCGCCGTCGGACGCTCTGGAATGGGGCGCGGCGACAAGGGAGAGCAACAGCGGCAGCATGACCAGCAGGGTTGAAGGCTTCATGCGCAGGTTGAAACTTTGCCAGTGGAACTTTGAGAGTTTTGCATGAACAGTTGCCCGGCCGCCAGACAGAATTTTGCGTCTTGCAGACGACGCTTACTTGAGCTTCACGAAAAGCAAAACGTAGATCGACCATACGCCAACGGTTAACGGAAACTGCACCAAGGCCGCGTCGCGCAACGCGCCTCCTCTTGGCAGCGTATAGGTCAGGAACATCATCGCCAGAGCCGTCAGCACACCAAGGATCAGCTTGCTTTTCCAATTCATGGGCGTCTGCCCTCACTTTCGTTTTGCTCGGACTTGTCTTCCCGCAGGCCGGGAGTATACGCCCGGAATGTGCCCTGAACAAGTGCCTCCTGATCGTTGATTTACGCGCAGCAGATTGACATCGGGCGGTTGAACAGCCGCCAGCGTCCCGCGCCTGGAGACGCCTCCATTCCGCTGCTTTCGGTATACTAGAAAAGTATGCCAGTCCTGAAAAACATCGCTGCCATCGCCAAGGGTATGAGCATCACTTTCATGGAGATGTTCCAGCCTACGACGGTAGAAAACTATCCCGACGGCGAAGGCCCGCTGCGCGGCGCCCGCATCGAAGCACGCTTTCGTGGCGCACACGTCTTGCAGCGCGACGAAAATGGACTGGAAAAGTGCGTCGCCTGCTTTCTCTGCGCCGCCAACTGTCCCTCGAACTGCATCTATATCGAGGCTGCCGACAACACTGACGAGCATCGCGTAAGCGGCGCCGAACGCTACGCCAAGGTCTACAACATCGATTACAACAGGTGTATTTTTTGCGGTTATTGCGTGGAGGCTTGTCCTACGGACGCAATTACGCATGGGCATGGGTTCGAGCTGGCGACGTTCAACGCCAGCAATCTGGTTTACCGCAAGGAGCAAATGCTGGCCCCCCGGCCAGCACATATGGGAGCGAACGTTGTGTTCAATCAGGCCGATGTGGACGGTGGGGCTCCCAAGGAGATGGTTGCGGGGAGTTAAGGTTTCCAATATCGAATCCATCGCGCCGGTCCTAGAGGGCCGGCGTTTGTATATGGGGTTCGGACGAGGGCGGATGAAGGGAAAGGGATTCCTCCTTGCTCGCTTCGCTCGCCTGTCGGAATGACAATGGTACGTGCCAATGGCTGACTTCTTACAGACCGTGAAAGAGCGCGTGGTCGTCTATGACGGCGCGATGGGGACGAACATTCAGACGCGCAATCCTACGCTGGATGACTATTGGGGCAAGGAGAATTGCAGCGAAGTGCTGGTGCTGAGCCGTCCTGACATCATTCGTGAGATTCATGCGGACTTTTTCAAGGCCGGCTGCGACATCGTGGAAACCGACACGTTTGGCGGATCGCGGATCGTGCTGGGTGAGTTCGAACTGGCGGATCGGGTGCGCGAGATCAACGTGAAGGCGGCGCAACTGGCGCGGGAAGTGGCGCAGGAGTTCTCGACGAAAGACCGCCCGCGATTTGTGGCGGGATCGATGGGACCGACGACCAAGCTGCCGTCGCTGGGACATATTGGGTTCGAGGCGATGGTTGCGGCTTATGAAGAGCAGGCTTCCGCGCTGATCGAAGGCGGCGTCGATGTGTTGTTGATCGAAACTTGCCAGGACTTGTTGCAGGCGAAGATTGCAGCCATCGGCGTGCTGGAGGCGCTGCGAAAGGCGGGAAAGCGATTGCCGGTCGCGGTGCAAGTGACGTTGCAAGAAACTGGCACGATGTTGCTGGGTACGGAGATTGGCGCGGCGCTGACGGCGCTGGAGCCGTTTGATGTGGACATCCTCGGACTGAACTGCGCAACGGGACCGAAGGAGATGAACGACGCGGTGCGCTACCTTGCGCTAAATTCGACGAAAGAAATATCAGTCCTCCCCAATGCCGGGCTGCCGCACAACGAAGGCGGACATGCGGTCTACAAGCTGACGCCGCAGGAACTCGCCGAGTATCACAAGCATTTTCTCGTGGATTACGGTGTGCGGATTGTTGGCGGATGTTGCGGAACGACTCCAGCGCATTTGAAAGCGGTGGTGGACGCAGTTTCCGGCGTGGAACCTGCGAAGCGGGAGGTGAAGCGCGTGGGAGCGGCTTCGAGCGCGTACACATCGGTTCCTCTCGATCTGGAACCGAAGCCGTTGATCGTCGCCGAAGAAATGAATACGACGACCCGCGTGGAACATTTCCGGAATCTGGTGCGGGGGAAGAAGTACGACGACATTCTGGCGCTGGCCAAGAAACTGGTGAATGACGGATCGCACATGCTCGATCTGTGTTGCGCGATTGTCGGCGAGGATGAGAAGGGATACATCACGTCCATTCTGGAGAGGATTGCCACGCGGGTTCCGGCGCCGATTCTGGTGGATTCGACCGAGGCGGACGTGGTGGAAGAAGCGCTGAAGCGGATTCCCGGGCGGGCGATTATCAACTCGATCAATCTGGAAGATGGCGAGAAGCGAACGTCGCTGGTGCTGCCAATGGCGAAGGGGTATGGCGCGGCCGTGATTGCGCTAACCATTGATGAAGATGGAATGGCGCTAACCGCAGAGAAGAAGACGGCCATCGCGCACCGGATTTTTGATTTGGCAACGAAAAAGTATGGACTGGATGGGACGGATTTGATTTTCGATGCTCTGACGCTGCCAATTTCAACCGGGCAGGAGGAATACCGGAGCGCGGGAATCGAGACGCTGAAGGCAGTGGAGCGGATCAAAAAGGAATTGCCCAACGTGAGGACGATTCTAGGCGTCAGCAATATTTCATTTGGCCTGGATGCGTATCCGCGGCGGGTTTTGAATTCGGTATTCATGCACGAGGCGGTGAATCGCGGCCTGGATATGGCCATCGTGAACTACACGAAGATTTATCCGCTATACAAGATTCCGCAGGAAGAAGTGGATCTGGCGCGGAAGCTGATTTTCCGCGACGTATCGGATGGCGACCCGCTGCAGAAATACATGAATCATTTTGCCGGGCTGAAGGGCAAACCGGCGGCTTCGACGACGGCGCATGTAGATACGCTGTCGGTGGAGGACAAGCTGAAGTTTGCCATCATCAACGGCGAGAAGTCGGTTGGCGAAGGCGCGCATAAGAAATCTCTGGAGGAATTGCTGGAAGAGGCGCTCGGATCGTACTCCGCACTGGAATTGATCAACAGCGTTTTGCTCGATGGGATGAAAACGGTGGGCGATTTGTTTGGCGCGCGCAAGATGCAGCTGCCTTCTGTGCTGGATTCGGCCGGGGTGATGAAGCAAGCCGTGGCTTATCTTGAGCCGAAGATGGAGAAGAAGGTGGGCGGCTCGCAGAAAGGGACGATCGTGCTCGCGACCGTGAAAGGCGATGTCCACGATATCGGAAAAAATCTGGTGGATATCATTTTGTCGAACAATGGATTCAAGGTGGTGAATCTCGGGATCAAGCAAGCAGGCGATACGATCATCAAATCGGCGCAGCAGCATGGAGCGGATGCGATTGGGTTGAGCGGGCTGCTGGTGAAATCGACGCTGGAGATGAAGTATGTGATCCAGGATTTGCAACGGCAGAAACTCGAGTTCCCTGTGATTTGCGGCGGGGCAGCGTTGACGCGGAAGTATGTGGAAGACGATTTGCGGCGGGAGTACGCGAATGCGGTATTTTACGCCGAAGATGCTTTTGCCGGGCTGCATGTAATGGAAGATTTGGTAACGGAAGATGGGGCGCGGGAGGCGCGTTTGCAGGACGGGCGGACGGTGAAGGAGTACGCGAAAGCCGCGGCGGTGGATGAAGAGACCGGGCCGGTGTTTGCGGAGCGGAGCGCAGTGGTGACGGACGCGCCGAATATTCCGGAGCCTCCATTCTGGGGAGTGCGGGTGAAGCATTACGATGTGCGTGATGTTTTCCCGTACATCAACGAGACGGCGCTGTTCAAGAATCAGTGGCAGCTGAAGACGGCGTCGCAGGCGGATTACGTGCGGCTGGTGGAGGAGAAGTTTCGGCCGATCAAGAAGAAGCTGGAAGAGGAAGTGGCGGAGTCGGCGCTGTTTGATCCGAAAGTGGTGTACGGATATTTTCCTTGCCAGAGTGAGGGGAATGATGTGCTGGTGTATGAAGTACCGAGTACCGAGTCGCGAGTAGCGAGCCAAGACGCTGCCGGCAGAACAGCAGGTTCCTCGCTTTCGCGAGGAATGACAAAGACTGGGGAAGGAGCAAGAGAGTTACTGAGATTCACTTTTCCTCGGCAGCGGGAGGGACGACGGCTTTGTATTTCTGACTTCTTTGCTTCTAAGTCGTCGGGGAGGATGGATGTGCTTGGATTTTCGTTGGTGACGATTGGAGCGAAGGCTTCGATGGAAACGCAGAAATTGTTCGAGGGCGGGGAGTATACGAAATATTTGTATCTGCACGGGCTGAGCGTGGAGACAGCGGAGGCGCTGGCGGAGCTGCATCATAAGACGATGCGGGAGGAGTTGGGGATTGCGGGCGAGGATGCGGCGGCGATTCGCGATCTGTTTCATCAGAAATATCGTGGGTCGAGGTATTCGTTTGGCTATCCGGCGTGCCCGAACCTGGAGGATCAGACGAAATTATTTGTGCTGTTGAAGCCAGAGGAGAATGTGGGAGTGCGGCTGACGTCAGGGTTTTTGCTGGAGCCAGAGCAGAGCACGTCGGCGCTGGTGGTGCATCATCCGGGGGCGAAGTATTTTGTGGTGTAGAACAGATTTGCTGCGAATGCACGGTTCCGGGGTGCGGTGGTAGGAACTCCCTGTGAGGCTTATCGCGGCATCTTGATGAAAGGGGTCCTTCGACTGCGCCATGATCGTTCTTCGGACGATCATGCTTCGCTCAGGATGACAAGGCAGATGAAGGACGCTCTGCGAGCGTCCTTTTTCATTTGCCAACCCGCGACTGGAGAAAAGCATCTTTCTGTCATGATTCGAAAGCTACAATCCGGCGAGTATCGTTTATATTCCCGCAAGAAAGATGAGAAAACGGGAAAGCGGAAAAATCTGGGGACTTTTTCTTCTCTGGCGGCTGCCAAAAAACATGAGCGGGCAGTGCAGTATTTCAAGCGGGCAGGATAGGCGGGATGCGCTCAGGGCAGGCTTGGGTGGCTATCCCGACCTGGACCTTTCTGCTTTTAGAATGTGCTTACCAGGCGGAAGGTGTACTGGCGTGCCGGACCGATTGCGTTGCCAGAAAACAATCCCCCGAAGTCGATGAGTTCGAGTGTGTTGCCTAGGTTCGCGACGTCGCCCTGGAAGCGAACCGAGCGTTTTTCGTGCTGATAGAGATTGACCCCCACCGAAGCATTTTGCGTGAAGTACGGATTGATGCGGCCGAGATTAAAATTGAGGTGATTGACCACCACTTGACCGTATTCCGTGGCATATTGTTGCGCGGTCAAATCCGGTTGAAACGGCAGTCCACTATTGTAATCGGCTCCCAGGGCGACCCACAGCCGTGGGGCGATCTGATAGCGGACGCGGGCGCGCACCGTGTTCCGCTGGTCTTGCGAGTCGGGGAAATGTCCGGTAGTCGGGTTAATCGCATCGTCTCCCAAGAACAATCCGCCCGTCACCGGGAACCAGGCATTTCCAACGATATAGGAGTAGCTTGCGAATCCGGAGAAGCGTCCCACCTGCAGAAGCTCGAATTTGGCCTCGGCGCCGTAGAGAATGGCGTGGTCAAATGCGATAGGAAAACTGATTCCGGTACTCAGAATTTGGGAGTCGTCGGCATAATTGTTTACCTGACGACGAAACATATTGGTGTCGACCCGCAGTTTTCCGAAGAGGGCTTTCGCGGCTCCCAATTCATAATAGTTGCCGTGAGAAGGCTGGACCGGCAGCTGCAGTGCGGGCCCGCTGGTGTCTATCGCCTCCGCAGCCGGAGAGCTGGCTAAAAGTATGTTTTCGAAGGATGGCGTCTGGAAGATCCGATCATAGGAGGCGTGAATATTTAGGCCGATGGCGGCGAAAAAGTGCGAGACGGCAAGGCGCGGGCTGACTGCATTCTGATTCAGCAAGAGTTGGTAGTGATCCCAGCGGAGGCCGGCATTGACCGTCCAATTGCCGAGGCGGATTAAATCCTGAACATAGGCTGCTTGTTCGAGATCCGGACGATGGGCTTGGAAGGCAAAGGTTGTCGCGCCGGAATCCAAGATCCCAAGATTAATAGGACATCGCGGATCGGTAGGATCTGCACAGTCGGGTATCACGTAGCTGGTATTTTCGTGCAGGAATATGGCGTCGGATTCGATGCCCGCTTTAAATTCTTGCCTGCCATGATGAACGGAGAAGCTGCCGTTGAAATAGATCTCCTTGAAGTCGTTGTGCTGGGTAGCAATGAGGGGCCAGGACGACGGGTTGGAATAAAAATCATTGGAGTTATCCCGAGCCATTCCGCGCAGTGAGGCTATAGCGTCGGAGGAAAAAATGTGCTGGTAAGAAGCGATCCCCATGGTTTCAAAGTTATCGCCCGTCTGCAGCTGCCCGCCTGGAATAAATACGCAGTCGATCGGCTGCACTTCGGCGGGACCGGGTGGACAGCCGACGGTGTTGTCCGCGTTGGGCACATAGGCTCCATTCTGTTGCACCAGTTCGTTGGGAATTGCATATCGCACGAGTTCATGGCGCACAATCAGGGTCAAGCGGTCTTTCTGCGTTAAATCCTGTTCATAGCTTGGCGAAAAGCTGCCGGTGGTGCCGTTGTTGGTGTAATTCTCGGGGACCACGGGGTTAAGATAGTGGCCCGTCATGTTGCCGGAGGCGCTAAACCCAAAGGTGTTTTTCCCCCAAGTGTATTGGTCCTGGGTGTTGATCCCAGCCGTATCATAAGTGCCGCCGAACATGGTGAGCTGCCCGTGAAATCCCGGATCTTGGTTCTTGAGAGTGTTGACCTCAACTACGCCGCCCATTTTCCTGCCAAATTCCGCCGGAATGCCGGCGGTATAAATATTAATGGATTCGACGTCATCGGCTTCGGCGGGCTCCGGGCCAAAGCTGGGCGAACGGTTGTCGGTAAGTGGCACGCCGTCCACTACGAATTGCGTCTGATATTCCGATCCGCGTGGGTGGAGAACCGAGTCGCCCTCATAGAGCCAGCCAGGTTGTGAGTTCACCAGGTCCTGCATGGAGCGGCCGGGCAGCGCAGTCAACCGATTCTGAATCGTCTCTGCACCAATTTCATTGACCGAGCCTGCACGGTAAGGATCGACCAAGGCACGGGACGCATTCACCTTTACCGATTCGGAAACCGAAGCCACTTTCAGCCGAATCGTGCGATCCAGGGGGAGGGCGGAACGTATTTCAACCGGCTCGGAAGCCGAAGCAAAGCCTTGCGCCTGAATCTGGAATTGGTAGATACCAAAGGGCAGGCGTTTTGCATCCAGGTTGCCCTGATCGTCGGTAGTGAATGTTTGGCGATAGTCATTGCCCTGGCTTACGAGGTCGACCGTGGCTTTCAGGGCAAGGCCGGCGGGGTCGGTGATTTTGAGGCGAAGTTCTCCGGTGTTGCTCTGCGCGAGGAGCGGGAGAGCAATCGATAAGAAAACGGCTAGAGAGAAGATCGGCCTTTTCATGAGCAACGGTGTTGGATGCTGGTTCAGTCTGGCGCACGCAGGCATTTCAGCAGAAGTTACCTTAGCCTTGTATCCTTTTGAGCAAAACAGGCTTTCCCTCCGCCCTGGCCGATGGGGGCAGCATTGCTATGAATATTCCTTTCAGAAGCAATTTGTTCAGACATTATTTTCAGCTTTGGTAATCGCCACGAGGGAGATAGCGGCCACGGAATGTGTTAATCTCAGCTTCTCTCCGCATCTACAACGCGAAGGTGCTGGCTTGCCCTTTTCTTCTGACTTCGTTCTTTCCTGGCCGCTCTCCAGGCCCGCTGATGCGGACTCGCAAGTTTCTTCTTCTCCCGAAGCAGAAGTGGTAGAGCTGTTTGATGAGTTGCGCGACCGTCTTTTGCGTTATCTGCTGGTTGTGGGGCTTTCGGCGCATGATGGCGAAGAGATTATTCAGGAATCGTTTCTACTTCTATTCCAGCATTTGCAGCGGGGAAAATCGCGCCAGAATCTTCGTGCCTGGGTGTTTCGCGTGGCGCGCAATCTGGCCTTGAAGCAGCGCAACACGAATCAGCAGCGGCTGCGGAGAATCGTCGAGTTTAATGAGGCCTTGCCGGAGCATATGGACCGCAGTCCGAACCCGGAAGAACAGTTGCGAAGCAGACAAAGACAAATGCGATTATTGGCGGTGATGCGCGCGCTGCCGGAGCAGGACCAATCCTGCCTTTGCCTGCGCGCAGAGGGTTTGCGCTACCGTGAAATCGCGCGGGTTCTGGGAATTTCCCTGGGATCGGTAGCAACATCGCTGGCACGGTCGCTGGCAAGACTGAGCCGGGCGGATGGAAGTTAGGACATGAGGGCAAAGTATCTGCATTTATCCGATGAGGAACTGCTGTTGCATGCCGGGGGGGAATTGCCGACTGGCCGCAGCGCGCGGGTGGCGGAGCATCTTGGACGCTGCTCGGCTTGCCGGGCGCGCTTGAAGGGAATGGATCATACCCTGGCGGAGTTCGGTGAGAGTTATGGGAACATTTGCGATGCGGAGTTAACAGCCGCTGCTATCCCGCGGGCGCAGCTCAAGGCACGGCTGGCGGAGTTGGCCACGCAGGAACGGGAGCGCGGATTGAGTTCAGTGTGGAAGGCCCTGATTCAGCATCGGCAGGCACTGACGTTCGCGGGCGTTGGGGCACTCGTGTGTCTGATGCTGGCGATCGGGCTTAATCGTCAGGCGGGGTGGTCTGAATCTGCGCGGGCGCTGAGGGATGAACCGAATTTGCGCTTGACTCCAGGGGCGACGGTGGCGGTGACCGCGAGCGAGGTTTGCGGAGGGGGATCGGCGAGGGCAACTGCGGTGATTCCGCTTTCTTTGGAGCGCCAGGTGCTTGAGCTGTATGGAGTCACTCCGGCGCGGCCGGACGCCTACGAAGTGGATTATCTGATCACTCCAGAACTCGGAGGCGCGACCGACATTCGGAACCTATGGCCCGAACCTTACCAGGACACGGTGTGGAACGCTCATGTCAAGGATCAACTGGAACAGCGCCTGCATCGGATGGTCTGCCGCGGGGATGTGGATCTGGCAACCGCGCAGCGCGATATTTCGACTGACTGGATCGCCGCCTATCGCAAGTACTTCCACGCGGACAGGCCGGTTGAGGATGGGTCTTCCTCCAATTCGTTCAACGTTAAGGGCTCGTATCCCAGCACCTAATTCCTTACAAATTGAAAACACGAACATGACATGACCCCGGCTCGGGGATGCCATGACAAGTGTGCGATCCGGAGTGGTTAGAGCGGTAGTTCGATCTTCAAGCCCTGGTGTTCACAGGGCAGGGAGTGAGAGCGCCTGTTTTGTTTTTGGCTATCTTCGGAGCAGCAGATCGGCGGCTACGAAGAGGGCGAAGACGACGGAGATTACACCATTCATCGTGAAAAAGGCGGCGTTGAGTTTGCTAAGGTCATTGGGCTTTACCAGTGAATGTTCATAGAGCAGGAGCAGCATGACCGCGATTACGCCAGCCAAGGCGAGCTTGCCCAGACCAAAGGCTGGAAGCAGCACGACGAGAAGGATCAGCATGATGAGATGGAAGACGCGGGCGATCCACAGAGCGGGGCCGATGCCGATGTGGCGAGGGATGGAATGGAGACCGGCATGACGGTCAAACTCGAAATCCTGGCAGGCGTAGAGGACGTCGAAGCCCGCCACCCAGAAAGTGACGGCTGCGGTGAGGAGCAAAATGCGCGGATCCAAAGAGCCGCGGACGGCGATCCAGGCGGCGGCAGGGGCGATGCCGAGCGCGAAACCCAGAACAAGATGCGAGAGACGGGTGAAGCGCTTGGTGTAAGAGTAGAGCAGCAAAACGGCTAGCGCTACCGGCGAGAGCCAGAGCGTCAGGCGATTCAACTGCGAGGCGGCAAGGATGAAGACGGCACACGACACGAAAACAAAAGCGGCAACAAAAGTGGGTGACAGATGTCCGGCGGGCAAGGCTCGAGTGCTGGTGCGGGGGTTAGCGGCGTCGATGGTGGCGTCGGCGAGCCGGTTAAAAGCCATGGCCGCGGAGCGAGCGGCCAGCATGGCGATGACGATCCAGAAAAGTTGATGAGCGGTGGGAAGGCCGGAGGCGGCGAGCATGGCTCCGCAGAGAGCGAATGGGAGCGCGAAGATGGAGTGCTCCCACTTGATCATTTCCAGGGTGGCGCGGAGGTTGTGAAGGACAGGCACAGAAAGATTGTAAGACAGTTCTCGGTCCATCGAGCACTATCGTGCCTGGTCTGAGATCAGGGGGACGAAGCGAACCGAGTCGCGGTGCGAGAGGATGGGCTGGCCGTTGAGCATGCGGATGAATAGGAGTTGCTGGGACTCGGGTGGGCCTACGGGGACAATCATCCGTCCGCCCTCGCGGAGTTGAGAGAGCAATGCGGGAGGAACTTCGAGAGCGGCGGCAGAGACGAGGATTGCATCGAAGGGAGCATGCGCGGGAAAACCAAGTGTGCCGTCACCGGTAAATATTTTGACATTCCAATAGCCGAGCCTGGCGATGACTTCGCCAGCAGCAGCGGCAAGGGCCGGGTGACGCTCGATGGAAAAAACCTGTGCTGCAAGTTCCGCGAGAAGCGCAGTTACATATCCGGAGCCGGTGCCGACTTCGAGAACAATATCAGAGGGGGTGAGTTGGAGGGCTTGGAGCATGAGGGCAACAACGTAGGGCTGGGAAATGGTCTGGTCGTCGCCGATCGGCAGCGGGTGATCTTCATAGGCCTCGGCACGGTAGAGTTCGGGAACAAAGTTCTCACGTGGAACGCGGAGCATGGCATCGAGGACGCGCGGGTCGGAGATGCCGCGAGCGCGGAGTTGCGAATCGACCATTTGCTGACGAGCGGAGATGGTCATGGGGCGCTGGGGGGCTAACCTCAGGAGCTAAGGCCCGATCTATTGTAGCTTTACGCGGCGCTGAAGGCGCTCCTCTTCCACGGTTGCGCCTGTGTTCGTTACAGCGTTGAAAAGGTTCGCCAGGGACATCCTGGGTCAGTGGGCAGTGAAGAAATAGCTCCGGTGGTCGATCACCCGCCGCTGACCACTGGTTTTTTTATTTCTTACGCCGGCGCACGCGCAGGTCAAAGCTGACGACCCCGTTCTGATCGCGGGTGCCGACAACCGAAAGGTTGCGATTGAAATAGTACTCGCCCTGAATGATCTGCTGCGAGCTCTGCGAGACGTTGGTGGAATAAGTCAAGGAGACGTTATTGGCGAATTCCTGCTCGATGGTAATCTGCGGGCCGTTGCTGATGGGATTGGTTTCGGTGGTCAGTCCCTGAGGATCGATCTTGATATTGCTGGCGCCGAACAGACGCTGCAATCGGCTACTCACGGTCGTATTCAGGGCCTGGCTCAGGATGAGGGCAGTTGCCTGGTCGGAAAAAACGCTCTGGCCCGACTGTTCCTGGAGTTGCGTAGACTCATTGCCGGTGCGGCCGAGAGCGAGCAGGGCGATGATGTCGGATTTCGGCAGGGGTGGTTCGGAGCGGTAGTTGATGTTGAGGCCGCGATCCGTCGTGCCGGTGACGGTGATGTTCAGATCGTAGTTGCGAACGTGCGTGGAAGCCTGCAGGTTGAGTTGGGGCTCGATGGAAACCGGGTTGGCGAAAGTGATGTCGCCACGCTCAAGGGTGAACCGAGTCCCGTGGAAAGTGGCTTGGCCTTCGAGGACATCGACGCGGCCAAGAACGGCGGGGCGTGCCGCGGAGCCACGGAGGCGGAAATCGGCGTCACCGGAGAGCCTGGCGATGGCAGTGCGCATTTGGAGTTCCGGCGCAGTCTGCACATGGATATCGAGTTTGATGCTGTTGAGCGGAGAATTGGAGACTGCGAGCCCCCCGCCCTGCCGTCCGCGCTCCAAGTAGGAACTGAAATCAAAGCCGGGAGTTACGGCAATCTTGTTTACAGTGATTCGGCCCGAAATGGACGAATCGGAGCGAGTGCCGACCCAGTGCAGATCGGCGTCCGCGGTGGAACTGACGCCGGGCGGATAACGCAGGCGAACGTCCTTGGCGGAGGCGGTGAGGTTGAAATTCAGCTGCTGATGGAGATAACTGGCATCCCCCTGAAAATTGAGCGTGCCGCCTCCAGTGCGGGCGGTGAGAGTTTCGATATGGAAGCGATCGCGAGTAAAAAGAAGAGAGCCGCTTACCTCGCTCAAGCCGCTCGGAAGGGTCGAATAGGAAAGCGAGCCATTGACAAATTGGAGACGACCCTGAGGAAAGGGGTCGGCAAGAGTTCCGCCGACGGTCATGTTCATTGTAACCAGACCCGAGGCGGTCAAGTTGGGGTAAAAGCCAGTGAGCAGCTTGAGATCGAGATGGCCGTCCGACGCAAGGTCAAGGGCGCGGCTGCCGGAAAGTTGCACGGACCCGTGGGCGGTAAGGTCAGTTCCCTCCCCTAGCATGTGGAATTGCTCGATATTGATCGACTGGTTGGCGATGACGAACAGGATGGGATTCTGGTTGGTGAGTTTAACGTGCTCGAGGTCGAGAGAGAGCGCGGCAAGTTCTCCGTGGACGTTCCAGCGAGAAGGCTCGAAGAGTGGGCCGTGGAGATCGAGAGTGCCAACGACCGTGGAGTGTCCGGTGAGCTGCGCGCCGAGGTAGGCGTGCCAGAAGGGATCAAGATCGAGCTGATCCATGTGAAAAGAAAGATCGGCTGAATAGTCATTGCGGAGCTGCACATTTCCGCTGATGAGCAGTGAACCGAGCGGCAGTTGCGACTTGCCGGTGAGATGGATCTCTCTGCCTTGCGTAACCGCTTGCAACTCGAGATCCCCTTCGAGTTCGCGATCGAGAACGAGTTTGCGGATGCGAATGTCAGCACTCACGGCAGGCGCGCCCGGATTGCCAGAAGCCTTGAGCTCAAAATCGGCGCGTCCTTCAACCGGTAAACGGCCGGACTGGATCTGGCGGACGCTGGCGAGGTTGAGATTACTCCCGGCCACATCGAGATTAAAGACCTGAGTCAACGGATTATAGGCCGCGCTGCCGGTAATGACTGAGTCATCGTGGAAAAGATGTATGTCATCGAGCGCGATTTCCCCGGGAGAAAAGCGGAAAGCGGAATCGAATTGCTGAACCGGCTCGCCGTAAGCGGAGGCGTGATTGAGATGAATGCGTCCTTCGCCCTTTAAATTGGACTCCGTACCCGCCGCCTGCACAAAAAGATCGCCAGTGCCGGCAATTGGGTATTTGTATCCGGCCAGCGCCTGCAGAGCGGCTATATCGATGTTCTGAAGATTGGCGCGGAGGGTAAAGTTGCTGTCGCCGGTGACGTGTCCATGTTGAAGGGTGGCGGAGGCATCGAATTCGGTGGAGGTGTCGTCGCGACGCAAAGTGGCGCCGTGAAGAGCGACGGACCGGAACGACAGCTGGATCGATGTCGAAAGAGAATCCCAGCGAGTTTTAAGTTCAGGGGTGCTGGAAGTGGCAGGAACATTGATTTCGAAGTCGTCTACCGCGAAGCTGCCGCCAAGTTGAGGGGAGGAGAGTGAACCGCTCATATTGCCGTTGAAAGTGGCGCGGCCATTCAGCACTACCGGAAAAAGTGCGGGGCCGCGCACAACGGCGGCAAAAGGCAGCCAATCCTCGAGGCTGGAAGTGGAAACGGACAGCCGAACCGTCGACGTGGAAGAAAGCGTGCCTGAGGCCTGCACGTGACTGGTGGGGGTGGTGAGGTTGAATTGCGGAAGATCGAGCGTGTCGGTGGCGGCGTGATAAAAGCCGGAAGTTTGGGCAGTGAGAGGTAGCTGTGCTGGGGCAATGCGCGGGGGTGGAGCGACATCGAGAGCGAACCGGACATCAGCGTCGCGACGAGTTCCCTTCCACCGAGTTTCGATAGTGCCGGAAGCCAGTCCAGCGGGGCGCAATGCCTGCAGCGGGTGAGTGGGTGCGTTGAGGGCGACGGCGAGTTCTTCGGCAGAGATATCGCGCAGGTGAAGAACGATAAGCGCGCTTTGGATGGCTGGCGGGATGGGCTTCACGGCTTGCCGCGATTTGCTCAGCGGCTGAGCCGCGGAGATGGTAGCGGTCTCGAGACTTTTTCTGGCCGCGGGCGAGAGGTGTTGATCCGCGGCGAGCCATTGATTCAGTTCGGCTTCACCAGTAACGCTGCCGCCGAAAATCCTGCCGTCGATCTTCGACAGTTTGAGTTGCTCATCGCTGATCGAGTAACCGGTGGTGAGCGACCCTTTGGCAAAGGAAACCTGATCGGAGCGCCAGGCGAGATCGTGAATGGTAAGCAATCCATTCGAGGCGAACTGATCGAGCGACCAGTTGCCGTCGCCCTTCACTTCGAGAGATCCGGCGCGAAGCTCGCGACGGCGGAGAATGGAAGCCGCTTCGGTGAGATCGACGCGAGCATCATAAGCAGCTTGAAAACGGGGCTGGCGAAAGTTCGTGATCTTGCCGGTCGCGGCTAAATTGGAGTGCCCGGAATTCCATTTCAGCTGAGAGAAGGCCGCGGAATCGGAATTCAGGGTGAAATCCGCTGAACTCATCCACGTGAAGGGCCGGCAATCCGGCAACTTCGTGTCCACCAAACCGAGCAGGAGACGGCCATTGTAACGCTCGTGGAGATAGGAATACTCCATCTGCAGCGAAGTATCGCGTACCGAGAAATCGAGAGGAATGGTTTGGTCGTCCCACAGGATCCGCCCTTGGCGAAATTCCAGGTGAGTGATGGAGAGCGCAAAAAGTTGTTCGACCGAAGCTTGCGTAGTAAAGGTGCTTGACCGCTTGGGAAAATTGCTGGTGCCGTCAGGATAAAAAACGACGTGGATCACGGGATGGTCGAAGACCAACTCGTGAAAAGCGAGTTCGGAGCGAAGCAGAGAACTAATCTTCAATCGACCAATAACGTTATCGGCATGAGCCAGCGGGACATCCGTGGCGGCCTCGCGGCCATGCACCGTGATATTCCTGACCTCGACCTGCAAGCGGAACGGAATGGTATGGAAGCTGCCGATTTCAGCGCGGCCTCCGGTAATACGCTCGACCTCGGCGACAAGGCGGCGGCGAACCAGCGACTGGAAAGATTCCGTATTAATGTAGATGGTGAGACCAAGGGCGAGAAGAGAGGCCGTCGCAGCCAGGATGAGGAGGTATTTCCACCAGCGGCGAGCGGGCTTGCTGGCGGATTCGATCACTGCGATTGGACTCCCGCGTCGCTGGACGAGGGCGCAACGCCGGGAACGCGTACCTGACCTTCCGAACGCAAAGTCTGCAACCAGGAGACGAGCATTTCGCTTACCTTCTGCTCGGTAAGTAGTTCGCGGATTTTGCCGGCGACTTCGTTGAGGGGTACTTCCGAGGCGCCAGCCTGTTTCAATTTCGGGACGAACTGATCGCGATAGTAGGCCTCGATGGACTTGGAATCGATCTGCACAGCGGGCCGAAGGCGGGCGTCAACCAGGCGCATAACGTCGATCTGCTGCTGCACGTGGGCGTATAGATCTTTTTCCGTGAGGTGGTAGGAGGCGAGCAGGGAGCGCCAGGCGTCATCGGAACTGGCTTGAGGATATTGCTTACGGGCCTCGGCGATGCGGACATCGATCTCGGCATCGGTAGCGTGACGGAAGTCAGCGGACTTCATCTGTCCACTGAGTAGTTCCAGATCGATGAGGCGGTCGAGGACGGCGCGGCGATCGTCTTCCGTGAAGTCCGCCAGAGAGCGGTTGCTAAGCAGCGCTTCGTAGCACAGGGCTTCATCCCAATCGGACTGCAGAATCACGTGGCCGTTCACAGTAGCGACGATGCGATCGATGACCTGCGGAGCGGGAGCAGCGAGGGCAGGGTACACACAAACGAGCGTAAGCAAAAGCATAAACAGCGCCAGCGCCACGGTCACTACACTTTTGCCAAGAAGTCTCATTAAAAAGGCTGTCCTATGCTGAAAAATACGTTGAAGTGTTGCAGGCGCGGTGTCTCATAAGCCTGCGCCTGTCCGGTACTGGAAAACGAGGTCCCTTGAAAATAACTGGTTGGGTTTAGATTGTACCCGAAGTCGAAGCGCAAGGGGCCAATTGGAGTTTTATAGCGCAAGCCGACGCCCAGGGCGTGAGAAGTGTAATCGTACCCGCTGTTGTTGAAACTGGTGATGCAGGCAGGAATAGGCGCTCCCCCGGCCAGCAAGCATTGGGCGGGATCGGGCTGGTGCCAGCGCAGAGAGCCTTTCAGCAGGTCGTGTCCCGCGGTGAAGACATTTCCCATATCGTGAAAGATGGCGAAGCCGAAGCCCTCCCCGAGATAGGGCAGACTGACCGAAGGAAAGCGCAGTTCTTCACTGTTGACGAACAGCGCCGAGCCGCCGACGGGGAAACCGGAATCGGGATCGCGAGGTCCTGCCTGATTCAACCCAAAACCCCGGTGAGAGTTGCCGCCTCCAGCAAAAAAAAGTTCGGGCAGCGGAATGATGGAGATGTTCGACTGACAGGCGGTTTGTAGGTTATTCAGTGGGCAGCTTCCCGGGGGCAGGATTCTGGTGCCTCCATAAACCTGCTCCAGGCCCAGGGTAGTGGAGCGAGCAAAAACGAATTTATGATTGAGCTTGCCGAAAGCGTAATAGGTGGAATCCTGACCGATGGCACGGCCGTAATCCGACTGAGAGCCGACATAGCTCGATGCGCCGAAACCATCGAGTGTGAAGTATTGGCCTTTGGTACTTTCGAGCGGATTATCGCGCTTGTCGCGGATGAAGGTAAATCCCGGACCGCCAACGTGAGCCGGCAGGGAAAACAGACTGAACTCCGCCGGTGAAAAGTCGGACGCGAAGTTGGTGGCTTCCACGCGGCGGTAGTCGAAGCGATAGATGATCGACGTGGAGTGATTGGCTTGCAGCCTGCCAATCTGCTGGCGGAGATCGATCTTTCCTTCCAGACGCTGCGAGGTGAAAGTGGCCACGTTCAGACTGTTGTCGTAAAAGGTGGTAAAGACGAGCTTGAAGCGGTCATTGTTGAAGATTTTGGGAATCTCATAACTGACCAGACCGCGTTGCTGGAGGGTTCCAACGTGAGACTGGAAGATGAGGGTTTGGTCGCGGCCGCCCACGTTGAGGCGCGTGATGTCCAGACCAACACGGGGACTGACGCCGGTCGAGCCAGAAGGAGCTTTGGCGCCGGAGGGCAAGCCGGTTTCGAATTCCAGGCCGATGCCGTAGGTAAAGGTATAACGTTTGGCCTCTTGCACCTGCACCAGCACATTTTTCTCGGGGTCGGTGCCGTTGGGATTTTGGACTGCAGTGTCGACCTGGCTGAAGATACCGAGATCGTACAGCTTACTCTGGGTCTCCAGGAGGTCTTGCTGGCTTAAGGGCTGGCCCGCAACCACTTGCACTTCGCGCTGCACCACATAGTCACGGGTGTGGTCGAGTCCGGCGACCAGCACCCGATTAACCTCGAACTGCTCGCCTTCTTGGATGGTAAAGGTAACGTCCTCGCGATTCGGACTACCTAGCGCCGGATTGGTGGCGATATCCAAGACAGCGTTGGGAAATCCGTGATTGAAGTAGTAGTTGAGAATGGCCTCGCGATCGTCCGCGAGATTTTGTTCGGAATAAGGCTGACCGGTCTCAGTCTTGAACTCAGGAAAGTCTTTTGCGCTTAGGTTTATCTTCTCATTTCCGACGACGTGGAAAGCGCCGACGAGAGTCTGCGGACCTTCTTCGATTTGAACGTGAACTGCGAGATGATTGTCGGAACCATGGTAATCGTCGTCGACCTTGGTTTGAATTTTAACTTGGCGGAATCCGTTGGACAAATAAAGCGCCTGAAAATTGCCGACGTCGCTCTTGAGCAAAGATTCACTGTAACGCCCGGAAGAAAAGAATCCAGCGGGCTGAATCTGCAGACGCTGCCGGAGCATTCGCCGGGGAAAATACTTATTCCCCGTGATCTCGATGCGCACCAGCTTGTGCACCGGGCCGGGATTAATGTGGTAGACCACCTGGACGAAGTCAGGGCCGCTCGACTTCTGGTAATCGACGGTAGCGTCGAAGTGACCGCGAGTCTGAAGGTAATCGAGGAGGTTGCGCTTGCCTTCGTTAAGCAAGTCATCGTCCACGGCGTTCTCCTGATAAACCGGAACTTCTCTTCTCAAAACGCTATGGCTCACGGAAAAACCCTGGGTGTATACCACGACTACAGGGCCGGGATCGATCAGGAAAGTAAAGTCGACAGAATTGGATTCGGGATGGTATTTCTGTTCGGCGATGGAAACCTGAGCCAGGACCCGTTGCTGCTTCTGCAACTTCTTGCGCAGTCGTTGGAGGGAGTTGGTGACACGGCTTGCGGTGACCCGCTCGCCAGGATGCATTCGGGCAATGTCTTGAACCTGGCCCAGAGAAAATTTCGAATGACCGGTGACCGTGACTTCACCGACGTGCGCCGGCTCACCCGCACTGATGTGAAACAGAATATTGATCTGCTGGGTGGCGGCGTTGGCGGTGCTTTCTGCCGTCACTCGCGCACGGTAATAGCCGTTCTCCTGCATGAGTTGACGGATGTTCTGCAAGGCTCGGCTTAGTTTGTCGCGGGTATATCGTTCGCCGAGTTCGAACTTGGAAGCGTTCACGATCTGGTTACGATTGGGCCGGCTGGGAGCACCCTCCACGTCGACCGCACCGACGAAAAAGTTAGGCGACGTGGTGAACGTAAGGAGCACGTCTGAGCCCGACGGAGTGACTTCCGCCTGAATGTCGGCAAAGCGACCGGTGGCAAAAAGGATGCGGATGCTATCGCGGACCTGGTCCCGGTCCAAAGGCTGGCCGGCTTTTTGGGGAAGCAGCGCCTGGAAACGGTCGGCACCTGAAACACCGGGCAGGGCGATCGATTTGACCGTGCGTCCGACGTATTCGGACATGGAGGTAAGGGTTGAAGAAGTCGCGGTTTGCTGCTCCTGGCTGGAGGGATCAGACGGGGGTGTTCCGGCACGGGCAGCCGGAGCAAACAAAATCATCATAAACATTAGCAACGATGCGTACGTTCTCAGCAGATAAAGTCCTTGGCCCGTTCTTTGCTCTTTGCTTCGATGAAGCGCGCAGGGATCCTCGTTGTCCGGTATCCTGACGGCTTAAGCGACCACCTTATAATAAGGGTTTTGCGGCTCATCACTGATGACCTACTAGAGGCGGGACGGTGGAAAAAGAAAAGATCGAAGAACGGTACTCGCGGCAGATTCTGTTTCGCGGAATCGGCGAGGAGGGCCAGCGGCGGCTGGGCGCGGGCCGGGTTGCGATTGTGGGATGCGGAGCAACCGGGTCCGCTCTGGCGTCACTGCTGGCCCGCGCGGGAGTGGGAACGTTGCGGATCATCGATCGGGACTATGTGGAGCCCAGCAATCTGCAACGGCAATCGTTATTCGATGAAAAAGATGCGGCCGAATCGTTGCCGAAGGCGATCGCGGCCGCGCGAAAGATTTCCGCCTTCAACTCCGCGATTGTTGTGGAGACCCAGGTCGAAGATCTGGTTCCCGGCAACATTCACGCATTGCTTGAGGAAATGGATGTAATTCTAGATGGAACGGATAACTTCGAGACTCGATATCTGGTGAACGATTTTGCGGTGGAGGCTTCGCGGCCTTGGATTTATTCGGCGGCGGTGGGCAGTTACGGGGTGACACTGAATGTTTTGCCAGGGAAGACGGCGTGTCTGGCCTGCATTTTTCCTGACTCGCCACGCGGCATGGTGGAGACTTGCGAAACTTCGGGAATTTTGAACACGGCCGTGAATGTGGTCGCTTCGGTGGCCGCGAGCGAAGCAATAAAGATGTTGGTGGGCGGCGAGGCACTGAGAAAATTGCGGACGACTTTGTGGTCCATGGATGTGTGGACCAACGAGCAAGCTGAGATTGCGGCGAGCAGACCACGGGCGGGCTGCCGGGCATGTGGAGAGCGAAATTTTGTTCATCTGGCGGGCGAAGGGCGTCCGCATATCACGATGTGCGGGCGAAACTCGGTGCAGATTCATGAGCAGGCACGGCCAATTGATTTTGCAGAGATGCAGCGGCGGTTGGAGAAGCTCGGAGTGGTACGACACAACGAGTTCGTGTTGAAGTTCTGGCACGACCCTTATGAGATGACACTGTTTCCCGACGGGCGCGCCATCATCAAGGGAACGACCGATACGGGCGTGGCGCGAAGTTTGTATGCGCGGTATGTGGGAAGCTAGGTAGCAAGTCGCTTCCCCGCCTTTCTCTTTTCATTTCATGCTCGCTTTCTATCTGCGAGAGAAAATGCGCGGAAACCAACTTCAAGGCAAGACGGCAGTGATTACCGGCGGGGCGAGTGGAATCGGCCGGGCTACGGCACTTCTTTTCGCTCGGGAAGGCGCGGCGGTGACCATTGTCGACCTCAACCGGGCCGCGGGGCTCGAGGTCGAAGGCGAAATTTGCGCCTCCGGCGGACGGGCAATTTTTCGAAGAGGCCGACGTGACTCGTGCCAGCGACTGCCGGCGCGTGGTCGAGCGAAGCGTTCAGGAGTTCGGGGCCATTCATGTGCTCTTCAATAACGCAGGCATCATCCGCCGCGCGAGGGTGACGGAAATCAGCGAGGAGGATTGGGACGCGACGATGGCGGTCAATGTAAAATCCATCTTCCTTATGTCCCGCGAAGTGATTCCAATCATGGCGAAGGCAGGGGGTGGGTCAATCGTTAATACGGCTGCAGGCTGGGGACTGGCAGGCGGCGCGCGGGCGGCGGCGTACTGCGCATCAAAAGGCGCTGTGGTGCTGCTTACTAAGGCGATGGCAATTGACCACGGCGAAGAGAAGATTCGAGTGAACTGCATTTGCCCCGGCGACACCGATACGGCGATGCTGCGCGCGGAGGCAGTGCAATTGGGCGAAGCTCAGGACCGATTTCTATCGGGCGCGGCCAAACGCCCTTTGGGCCGGGTGGGCAAACCAGAGGAAATTGCTCAAGCCGCGCTGTATCTCGCCAGCGATGCGTCGTCGTTTATCACCGGAACGGCGTTGGTGGTTGACGGCGGCGGCTTAGCGGGATCGAGTTAAGAATCTTCCATGACGCAGACAATGCAGACGCAAAACCGCACGCGCTCGAAGCAGTGGTTTGAACGGGCACAGCAATCGCTGGTCGAAGGCGTGAACTCGCCTTCACGCGGCGCGGCCGTTTACACACCCGGACCGCTCCTGCTGGAACGCGGTCAGGGGGCGCAGGTTTGGGATGCGGACGGTAATAAATATGTGGACTTCATGATGTCGTTCGGAGCGCTGATTCAGGGTCACGCGCATCCGACGCTGGTAAGGACGGTTTCTGAGGCGATGGCGGGAGGGTCCCACTTTGCGGCGGCAACTTCGGCCGAGATTGAAGCTGCAGAACAGTTTCGTCGCATGGTTCCTTCCGCCGAAGCGGTAAGATTTACTAATACCGGGAGTGAAGCGACTATGCTGGCTTTGCGGTTGGCCCGGGCACATACCGGGCGCCGCAAGTTCCTGAAGTTCGAAGGACACTATCATGGGTGGTACGATCCGTTCCTGTTAAACGCGCACAGTCATCCGCCGGAGCAGTTGGGGACGGTGGAGAATCCGGCGCGGATTCCCGATTCCGCGGGCATACCGGATTCAACCTTCGACGACGTGGTGCTGGCAGCGTGGAACGATGCCCTCGCACTCGAACGAGTTCTCAAGCAACATGGGCACGAACTAGCCGCGGTGATTACCGAACCGATCATGGCTAACATGGGTTGCATCCTTCCACGGGATGGATACCTGCAGCGTTTGCGAGAACTTACGCGAGAGTGCGGAGCGCTGCTGATTCTGGATGAGGTGGTCACGGGATTCCGTTACGCTCCGGGCGGCTGCCAGGAATATTACGGCGTCCAGCCGGATCTCAGCACGTTCGGCAAGGCCCTGGGCGCGGGATTTCCCGTGGGTGCAGTGGCGGGACCACGGTCGATTCTGGATCGCATGCAGTGGAGCGAGAACATGGTTCTACACTACGGCACGTTTAACGGGCATCGACTGACCATGAAAGTCGTGGCCGCGAACCTGGATCTGCTGGCCGCCGAAGGGGCTTACCGGAAGCTTCATGCCACCGGGAATGCCGCCGTTGCCGGGCTTCGGGAAGTTTTTCGCCGGCACAAGATGAACGCAATCGTGCAAGGCTTTGGGCCGATGTTCCAGATTTACTTCACTGATCGCGAAGCGATTTGCGACTATCGCGACTATTGCAAGTATGTGGATGCGAAACGCTATTCCCAGTTCGTGCATAGGCTGCTGGAGCTCGGAATCTATATGACTCCGTCGAACGGTCTGCACTGGATTATCTCGACGGCACACACGCATGCGGATGTTGAGGCGCTCCTTGCTGCTGCAGATCAAGCCTGCTCGGCACTCTCGTGAAGGCAACCGTTTTCCTTGGAGGCGGGCGCATTACCAGCGCTCTCGTGGCCGGACTGCAACTGGCAAAGTATGAGCGGCCAATCGTCGTACACGACCGCAATCTTAAGAAGCTGCGCCAGCTGAAAAGTCAGTATGGGGTGATCATCGAACCGGATCTGCATCGTGCAGTGGAGGCGGCCGGACTTCTGCTCGTGGCGGTACGGCCGGATTCGGTTCGCGAATTGCTGAAAGAAATTGGGGAGATCCGTCGACCGCTGACTGTGGTGAGTCTGGCTGCCGGTATTCCTTTGGCCCGCCTGCAGGCGGGATTGAGGCGACCGGTGCGATGGGTGCGCGCTATGCCGAGTCCTGCCTCCCGCAGTGGCCGAGGACTGACGGCAGTAACTTACAGCCAGGGCCTGTCCGCAGCCGCGCGCCGCCAAGTGCACCAACTGTTTTCGCTGGTGGGTCCCGTGATGCAAATTCCTGAGAGCCAGTTCGATGCGTTCACAGTCACCTATTCCAGCAGCCATGGATATCTCGCGTTGGCGACGCTGATTGAGGCAGCCGAAGCGATCGGACTGAACGCCGCGAGTGCACGAGTTGCCGCGGCTCACGCCCTAGCGGATGGAATTCTAGCCTGGCGCGAAGGAGAATTGCCTCTCGATCATTTGTTACGTGAAGCGGCCACGCCGGGCGGAATCGCGGCCGCGGTGATGGATGAACTGGACCGTGCAGGCTACCGGGAGATTATTGTCCGAGGCCTGCGCGCGGGAATCAAGCAGGCCCGGAAGAATGCAAAACGATGATGGATCGGAACGGATTGCCGCTCGCGGTACGCTCGATACTGGAAGCTAAATCGAGCGCTCAAGCCGATACTATGAGGATTTCTTTTTCGGAACCTTGGCGCCTTTTTTGCGGGCTTCGGACAAGCCAATCGCGATGGCTTGCTTGCGGCTCTTTACCGTGCCGCCCTTGCCACCGCGACCGGACTTCAGAGTGCCTTTTTTCTTGCGGCGCATGGTGCTCTCTACTCTCTTGCTTGCAGCCTGGCCATACTTGTGGCCGGATTTTTTTCGCGAGCCTTTTTTCTTCGCTGCCATGATGTTCCCTCCTGCGCTTTAGAGATTGAATCCTTATCGTGGGTTGTCGGCGGCGACGCTAATGCTTTCTCATCCGACGAACCCTGGGATGGAAGTTAATTTCCAAACACTTTGGACAAGGACACCGAAAAGCCCGATCGTCTGGGAAAATGATATGGCCGCAGGTCTCGCAGATTAACCGGCCGTTAGAAAGAACAGTCATAACGCGGAACTTACCATCGACCACACAGTAGGGGCAGCGAGTCTCTTTTTTGGCCATGGGCTGAGTAGAGGACAAACGGGACAGAGGGCCAGCGCTTCAGTTGACCCTCCCCGTTTATTCGCTCCGATGCGGACGCCTGGAAGTGGAAATCTGCCACAGTGCTGCCAGTGAATTGGCCGCGATGGTCAGTGCGGCCTTCGAGGTGTCGGCTTCGAGAGCGTTCGCGCGATTCTGTCGGAGCCGAAGGATGGGCTGCTGTTTGATGGGTACCGATCCGCCGTTCAGGCTGGTTAGCGATCCTTCGAAAAGTTGCTTCCAGCGCTTTTGATCGGCTGGGTTGGGAATTGCTTGATGCGCCATAAGTTTGTCGCCTCATTCAACTGAGTCTTCCATGCTGAATCCCTCGGACTCTACTTTTTTAACCTTGAGGCGATGGCTTCACCATAGGGTGATCGCTTGACTGCGGGCGGGTTCGTCTCCCTATACGACATGCTGGGGTGCACTAGTGGCAATTGTGGCCTTAGATCATTCATTTCTGGCGGACGCCAGTGAACTGTTCAGCAACAACGGAGCGGTTGAGCGTGCGGTGCATGCGGCAAGCTTTGTGGAATTGATAGCAGCGTTGAATGCTCCGGTGAGGTAAATCGAACGCTGAGCGCGGAAGGGGCGAAGCGCAGGAGATTTGGCTGCCCCCCAGGGATTCGAACCCCGATAGCCTGCTCCAGAGGCAGGTGTCCTAGCCGTTGAACGAGGGGGCAGCGGGCAGAGCCGACTTAACATCAGCTCAAACTGATTCTATGGTTTGAGGAGGAGGGCGGTCAACAAAATCGACTCTCGGGAGGTGGCCCAATTTGCCGGTTGTGATGGAAAAATTCTCGAGTTGCACTCGACTGGACAGCCGAGGATCGCTGTCCCCATACGCCAGCTTCTTCCGTGGGCAGTAGAATCGACATTGAGACTCGCCCCAGGAGGATATTCATGTCACGCACTCTTGAAAACATAGCAGCACCCGCTGTCGACTATGCTGAAGTGGCGCGTCAGGCGCTAGAGGCCGATCGCTGCGCTCTGGTTGTGGTGGATATTCAGGAGAAGCTGCTGCCGCCGATTTTCCAGAAAGAGCAACTGGTGCGCAACGCGCAGCTGCTGATTCGCGCAGCAGGCGTTCTCAAAATTCCTGCGCTCGCGAGCACACAATACGCCAAGGGGTTGGGCGCGACGGTGCCGGAGGTCGCTTCCCTGCTGCCGGAAACCGAGGCGATCGACAAGAATCTGTTCTCCTGTTTCGGCAGCGAAGTTTTCTGCACGCTGCTCAAGCGTTTGCCGGGAAACCGCAATACCTTATTACTGTGCGGAATGGAAAGTCACATCTGCGTAACCCAGACGGCGTTAGCGGCTTTGCGCGACGGCTACATTGTTCACGTTGCTTCGGATGCAGTCAGCTCGCGCACGGAATGGAATTGGAAAATCGGACTGGAGCGGATGCGCGCCGCGGGAGCGGTAATTTCTTCGACCGAGATGATGATCTATGAGCTAATGCGTTCTTCGGCGTCTCCGGCGTTCAAGGAAATGTTGCCCTATCTCAAGGGATAAAGAAGTCTTCCACCGGAATTCCTAACTTGCTTCCGATTCCTTCTTCTTGACTCGCACTACGGTGATCTTGGCGAAGCCTTCTTCAAACGTGGGCGGTTTCAGCTTGGCCGCCATGCGGCGCATCACATCTTCGGGAACGACGCGGTCGCGGCGTGCGTGACGCTCGATGCACACCTCCAGCGGCACGTCGAAGAAGACGGCGTGGACCTCATAGTTGTAGTCCTTGGCCAGCTTAATCCAGTGCTGGCGCTCTTGCGGAGTGAGATTGGTCGCGTCCACGTAGTTCATGGGACGTTTGGCGATGAGCCGCGCCTTGAGCATGGAACGCAGATTGGAGAAGACGAGATCCTGGAAGCGTTGCTCGCGGATATCGTCGAACAGCAACGCGCGCACCATATCGCTGGAAAGCGGTACCACGCTGTGGCGCTTGAACCAGGAACTTTTTCCCGAGCCGGGCAATCCGATGGCCAGCACGACTACACCCTTGGGTGGGCGCGGCGAGATCGCGGCAGGAGCGGGAGGAATTGGCGCGGTCGCAACGATTGGCTCAGGGGTTTGACTGTCGAGTTCAGCATCGGGTAGTTGTTCTTCCGACGCCACTGCCAAGGCAGGAATTGATCCCTTCGCGGCAGCGGGAGTGAAGGCTTGTGCAACCGCCTGCTCGCGGCCTCGACCGCCTCGGCCCCGTCCTCCGCGGCGGCGCCGGCTGCGGCCAGCGGCAGAGCTGCCAGGAGCACCCTGCGAAGGCAAGGCTTGATCTTCCGACGGAAGCTCTTCTGAACCGGAACCAATTTGCCGAGCTCGAACTGGTCGATCTTGCGCAGCCGAAGCGGGCGGAGGTGAAATCTCAGGCGCGCGATTTTCTGGCTCAGAAGCGGTGGCGGGAGCTTGTTCCGCGTCAAAATATGCCGGCTGAAGGGGAGGAGGAGCGGGTTGATCGGATGGCCCGGCAGGTGATTTTTTGCGGCGCTGCAAGCGCTCGCGCATCCATTTGCGCATGCAAGGTTTTTAACACGGAAGAGAGTGTGGGATCAATGCGTTGAAGGTCCGACGAACCACGCCGGATAGGGTAGGAAGCGATTCAAAGGCGAGGAACCGGACGCGATGCAAACCCATTACAATGGCGATGATGTCTGAGGCGATTCCATCGGCGATCAGCGGTCAGAAATACATTTCTCTGACTACGTTCCGGAAAAGCGGCGTCGCGGTTGCGACTCCGGTATGGTTCGGAGAGGATGGCGACAAGTTGTACGTGATGACGCGCAGCGACATGGGGAAAACCAAGCGCATCCGCAATAATCCAAGCGTGCGCGTGGCTCCATGTACGATCCGCGGAAAAGTAACCGGGCCTGAATTCGAAGCCTCGGCAAGGATCCTGCCACAGGAAGAACACACGCGCGCCCGCCAGGCCATTCACCGAAAGTATTGGGCGGCACGGCTGCCGCTGATCTGGTACAGGACGGATACTTACATCGAGCTGACGTTTCCTTAGAACCTTTTTCACCATCGCTGTCTAGGATCAAACGCACAGAGTTCCGTGATGGGAATAAAGCTTTCCCCGATCAGGGCCTGCGATCATTTACGCGAGTTCCGCGTCCTGCTACCATCATCTGTCGTATAAAAATAAAATTCCGCGATGGCATTCATAAGAACGGAGAGAACATGGCAATTAAAGTTGGCATCAACGGCTTCGGACGCATCGGCCGCAACGTTCTGCGCACCTCGCTCCATGACCCGGATCTCGAATTCGTGGCCGTCAACGATCTAACCGATCCTAAGACTCTGGCTCATTTGCTGAAGTACGATTCTGTGCTGGGCAATCTGCCTAACAAGGTCAGCGCCGGCGCGGACAGCATTTCGGTGGATGGAAAAGTCATCAAGGTATTCAAAGAGAAAGATCCGGCCGCTCTGCCCTGGGACTCGGTGGGCGCGCAGGTGGTGATTGAATCCACTGGACGCTTTACCGACGCCAACGAAGCCAAAAAGCACCTGCGCGGTTCGGTGAAGAAAGTCATCATTTCGGCTCCAGCGAAGAATGAGGACATCACGGTGGTACTGGGCGTGAACCATGAGAAGTACGATGGCGCGAAGCATCACATTGTTTCGAACGCGTCGTGCACCACAAACTGTCTGGCGCCGATCGCCAAGGTGATCAATGACGAGTTCAAGATTGTCAGCGGGACGATGACGACCATTCACTCCTATACCAACGATCAGGTGATTCTCGATTTTCCGCACAAAGACTTGCGGCGAGCGCGAGCTGCGGCGCTGTCGATGATTCCCACGTCCACGGGCGCGGCCAAGGCGTTGAAGCTGGTGCTGCCGGAGCTGGCCGGCAAGCTCGACGGATTTTCCATGCGCGTACCCACGCCGAATGTTTCCGTGGTCGATCTGGTGGTATGGGTGGAAAAGAAGACGACTAAGGAAGAAGTGAATGCGGCGCTCAAGAAGGCGTCGGAGAGCGGACCGCTGAAGGGATATCTGGGTTACGAGGAAAACGAACTGGTATCGTCGGATTTCAAAGGCGATCCGCGGTCCTCGATTGTCGATGCGCCCTCGACCCTGGTAGTGGGCGGAAACTGCGTGAAGGTGATCTCCTGGTATGACAACGAGTGGGGATACTCCTGCCGCGTGCGCGACCTGATTCACTATATGGCCGGCAAAGGCCTGTAACAACATTGCGGAGCCGCCGTGCCATTGGGCAGCCAGGCGGCTCCGCACTCAATGCTTACCCAAAAATCAAGCCCCCTAAAGGACGACCGGCCAATGTCCAAGCTTTCCATTCGCGATCTCCCGCTCAATGGCAACCGTATCTTCATGCGCGTCGACTTCAACGTTCCTCTGGAAGACGGACGCGTGATGGATGACACGCGCATCCGCGAAACCCTGCCCTCGATCGAATATGCCCTGCGGCATGGGGCGCGGCTGATTCTGGCCTCGCATCTGGGTCGACCCAAGGGCAAGCCCAATCCCAAGATGAGTCTGAAGCCGGTGGCCGAGCGGCTGCGGATGGTTTTGGACAAGGAATTGGCGCGTGGTGAAAATGTGGGCTTCTGCCCGGACTGCGTCGGACCCGAGGCGGAAGAAGTTGCCACGCAATTGGAAAAGGGCCAGACGTTGCTTCTGGAGAACCTGCGTTTTTATGCCGAGGAAGAAGCGAACGACGAGAAGTTTGCGAAGCAATTGGCAACTCTGGCGGATTTCTACGTCAATGATGCGTTTGGCACTGCCCATCGGGCGCACGCCTCCACCGTGGGAATCACCAAGTTCCTGCCAAAATCGGCAGCGGGCCTGCTGATGGAAAAAGAGCTGCAATATCTGGGCAAGGCCCTGCAAGATCCGGAGCAGCCATTTGTCGCGATTCTCGGCGGAGCGAAAGTCAGCGACAAGATTGGAGTGATCCGGAATCTGATAACCAAGGTCGATTCGCTGATTATCGGCGGCGGCATGGCATACACGTTCTTAAAGGCCCAGGGACAGGAGATCGGCAAATCGCTGCTGGAGGCCGATAAAGTCGATCTGGCTCGGCAACTGTTGGCGGAAGCCAAGCAACGAAACGTGAAGTTTTTGTTGCCCATCGATCACGTGGTCGCGATGAAGCCCGAAGCCAACGCCGTGGTGCAGCAGATCGGGGAGGGGCAGCCGATTCCGGCGGACCGCATGGCGCTCGATATTGGGCCCAAGACGATCGAATTGTTCTCGGAGGAAATCTCGCGCGCCCGCACCATTGTTTGGAACGGGCCGATGGGCGTATTTGAGGTTCCGGGATTCTCGCGCGGAACTTTCAAGGTTGCCCGCGCTGTAGCAGAGAATGTAGGCGCCATCTCGATTGTGGGCGGCGGCGATACGGTCGCCGCGGTGCATGCCGCGGACGTGGCGGACAAGATGACGCACATTTCCACGGGCGGCGGAGCGTCGCTGGAATTTCTGGAAGGGAAAAAGCTGCCGGGGGTCGAGGCACTGACCGACAAAAAGTGAGTGGTCTGGACACGCGCGTGCAATTCACGATTCGACTGGTGCTGGAGCGCGACGGGTTGGGACGTGATAAGCAGGTTGAGTTGTTCGGGCCGGCGGACATCACGCGGGAGATTACTGGTGCCATCGTAAATGCCGCAAACTCATCTCTGCTGGGCGGAGGCGGAGTGGATGGCGCCATTCACCGCGCCGGTGGACCTGCCATTCTGGCCGAGTGTAGAAATATTGTGGGCAAGATTGGGAGGCTGCCAGCGGGCAAGGCGTTATCACCAGCGGCGGACGGCTCGCCGCAAAATATGTGATCCACACCGTCGGTCCGATCTATCGTGGCGGGGAAAGCGGAGAGGCCGAAGAACTGGCCAGTTGTCACCGCGAGTGCATTCGCCTGGCCGATGAAAACGGGCTTGCGTCCTTAGCGTTTCCTGCGATTTCAACCGGAGCTTTCGGATACCCCGTCTCGGAAGCGGCACCTATCGCCATTGCCTCGAGCGTCGAGGCTTTGGCCTCCGCGAACGCGGTCGACCGGGTTCGATTTGTTCTCTTTGATGCCGCAACATTAAGAGCGTACGAGCGAGCCGTCGAGAAATTCTTTTCCTCTAGGACTTCTTATCCACTCCGAATCGAAAAGGCCTCCTCATGAGAAAAAAAGTTATTGCCGCCAACTGGAAGATGTACAAAACGCCGGATCAGACGCGCGAGTTTTTCCGCGATTTCCTGCCGCTGGTTTCCGGTCACGAGCGAGATGAAATCGTCGTTTGCCCGCCGGATATCGATCTCGCGGCGGCAGTGGAATCAACCAAAGGATCGAATGTGGCTATTGGCGGTCAGAATGTCCATTGGAAGCCGGAGGGAGCGTTTACCGGAGAGACTTCCGCAGCGATGTTGCTGGCCTTGGGCGTGACCCACGTCATCATCGGGCACTCGGAGCGGCGGCAGTATTTTGGCGAAACCGACGACACGGTGAACTTGCGCCTCAAAGCGGCGCTGGAGGCGGGTCTCAAGCCGATCTGCTGCGTAGGCGAGGTGCTTCAGGAACGCGAAGCGGGGATGACCGACGATGTCTTGCGGCGGCAGTGCGTGCGGGCGTTCCATGCCATCTCGGCCAAGAAGGCCGCGAACATGGTCGTGGCCTACGAGCCGGTATGGGCCATTGGCACGGGAAAGACAGCGACGCCGGAACTTGCCGCCGAAGCGCATGCCGTGATCCGCAGCGAGGCTACGGAAATATTCGGAGCGGAGTTTGCTGTAATGCTGCGCATTCTTTACGGCGGTTCGGTGAAACCGGACAATGCTTCCGCGCTGATGGCGCAAGAGGAAATCGATGGCGCGTTGGTGGGCGGAGCGTCGCTCGAGCCTAAATCGTTTGCCGCGATTGTGAAGTATTAGGGTTCACGGCCGGAGAGCGAACGCGAAAGCAGGTTCCTCCGCTCCGCCGTCGCCACCGCTCCGGCTCCGGTCGGAATGACAAGCCATTAAAAAGAGAGGACAGGCTTTGCCCGACTGGACAGCCGAGAGCCAGCCCTGAGCGGAGTCGAAGGTGTAGCTGTCCCTACATAAGCGTCCCTACATGAGCAATGCGAACAGCTCTTTGATCTGCTACTCTTCTCTGCTCGCGCATCCTGGAGTTTAATCTGCTGAAAGATAGAGAGCGTGGATGACGGAAACGGTGCGTCCTGAACCGACTCCTCTGTTCCGGTGGCTGGTTCTGATCTTTGTCAGTTTGGCGATGTTCGGCAGCTACTACGCCTACGATGCCCTGAGTCCTCTGGCCGACGTGCTGAAAGAGCAACTGCACTTCACGGATCTGGATATTGGATTTCTGCAGGCCATTTATAGCTTTCCCAATATTTTCACCGTACTCATCGGCGGCTTCATTATCGACCGCATGGGACTGCGCAAATCGCTGATGATTTTCGGCGTGCTTTGCTTCGTCGGTCCGGCCATCACCGTGGCCACCGGGCGCCTGTCAGTCATGGCTGCGGGTCGCCTTATCTTTGGGATGGGAGCGGAGTCGCTCAACGTTGCGGTCACCGCGGCCTTGGCGCGCTGGTTCCGGGGTAAGGAATTGAGCTTCGCGTTCGGCCTGAACCTCACCGCTTCACGCCTGGGCACTTTCGCCGCGCTCAACTCTCCAACCTGGGCGCGTGCGGCTTATGCCAGTTGGCGAACTCCGTTCCTCATCGCGCTGGCTTTCACGTCGATGTGCGTTGTGGGATCAATCATCTACTGGATGCTGGAAGTCTACGCGGAGAAGAACTACCACCTAGGAGAAGTTTCGACCGATAAAGTGGTCTTCGCCGACCTTTGGAAGTTCGGGGTGAGTTACTGGCTGATCGTAGCTCTGTGCATTGTCTTCTACTCCGCCATCTTCCCGTTCCAGACTTTCGCGGTGAAGTTCTTCATGGAAGCGCATGGCACATCCCGCGAGTTTGGCGGATTCTTGTCGAGCATGCTGACTTTGTTTGCCATGATCGCGACTCCGCTGTTTGGTCTATGGGTGGATCGGGTGGGCAAGCGCGCGCTGCTGATGATGTTCGGATCGTTGCTGCTGATTCCTGTCTACCTGATGATGGCCTATACCCACATCAATTTATATGTGCCGATGGCGATGATGGGGGTCGCCTTCTCGCTGATTCCAGCGGTAATGTGGCCGTCGGTGGCTTACATCGTGGATCAGTCGAAGCTGGGAACAGCGTATGGGTTAATGACCATGATCCAGAACATCGGATTGTTTGGACTGAACCTGCTGGTGGGATGGGCCAATAACTATAGCCATGCCGACGCCACCAATCCGGCGGGCTACGACCTGGGCATGTGGATCTTCTCGATCCTGGGAATCCTCGGTGTGGTCTTCGCGTTTTTGCTGCGGCAGCGGGAACTGGGGCCGCACGGGCATGGCCTGGAGACGATTACTACGGGCACCGCTAAGGGGTGACCCAACCGCGCGGGCTACGGATTTCCGAAGATTGCGACTCTTCGCTCTGATCCGGGTTTAAGGTTCCGGGGTAGACCGATACGCCAACCCTCAGAATGCAAAGGCTTTCTGGAAGCGGCAGAAGTGCGAGTGAGGACCGGAAAGCGCATCCGAAGTTCGGTAGAAATACTCTGATATTCTGGAACCAGACAGGCGCACCTCAGGTTCGGCGAAGGCGCGCAAACAATACAACACAAACTACTTATGCCGCATCCCAATGAGTGCGGCCGGGAAAGACGAGTTGACCGAGCCACGACAGAACAAAGCCACCGAACTCAGTGAAGCCGAAGCCATTGAACGGGCCAAGCTTGGGGACGCAGAAGCGTTCCAGGTGCTCTATGACAAGCACAAACGACGAGTGTATTCACTATGTCTGCGAATGACGGCGAACACCGCCGAGGCGGAAGACCTGGCGCAGGAAGCATTCCTGCAGCTTTATCGCAAGATCGGGACCTTTCGCGGAGAGTCGGCGTTTTCCACCTGGCTGCATCGTCTTTCGGTAAACGTCGTGCTGATGCATCTAAGGAAGAAGAGCCTTCCCGTGGTTTCGCTGGAAGAGACTACTCAAGGTACCGAGGATGACTCGCCGAAGAAGGACTTCGGGGCTGATGATACGGCATTGGCCGGGTCGATTGACAGGCTGCAGCTGCAGAGGGCGGTGAACGATCTGCCTCCCGGCTACCGAACGATTTTTGTTCTTCACGATGTAGAAGGTTACGAGCATAATGAAATCGCCGGTTTGGTGGGATGTTCGATCGGCAACAGTAAATCGCAATTGCACAAGGCGCGCATGAAGTTGCGCGACCTGCTCAAGATGAATAGAGCCGAAAAGGCCGGGAAGTCTCGAGTAGGGTAGGAAACTGGTTAGAAACATTAGAAAGAAGCATTAGTAACCTCAGCAGGGGCGTTCGAGCTGCGGTTGATTGCGAAGGCCGCAGCAGATTCGGGGAGAGGTTGTATGAATTGCGTTGAGCTGCAGCAGAGCTTGGCGGAAGTGGAAAACGGCAGCACACTGGAGCAGCGCGCCCACCTCAGAGCGTGTCCGAAATGCTCGGCGTTGCTGAGAGACTTGAATCAGATCGTTGCCTCGGCTGGGGAGTTGCAGGCCAGCGACGAACCCAGCCCGAGAGTGTGGAACTCCATTGAAATTGCGCTGCGGCAGGAAGGATTGATTCGTCCGCAGCGCAACAATCAAGACCCACGAGGGGCTGTGCCCTCCTTCAGCGCGCGCTGGGGAGCGGCGCGATGGCTTGTGCCCGCGGCGGCGATGTTGCTGTTGCTGGTAGGAGTCCACCAACGTCGTCCATCCTTGCCGGCTCCGACTCATCAACAGGCAGCGGTAGTCATGCCGGTCAATCTCTCGGGATTGAACGATGATGACTTGCTCCAGGAAGTCGCCGCCACGACTCCTGCGATGCAAGGGCAATATGAAGAGAATTTGCGCCGGGTCAACGATTCCATCCGGGACGCGCAGGGCCTGGTAAATGAGAATCCGAATGACGAAGACGCGAGGCGATCGCTGATGGATGCCTATCAGCAGAAATCCATGCTATTTGAGATGGCGATGGATCACTAGTTGCTATAGCAGCGAGACTTTCCAGAACCGCTTTACGCGAGGATCAGTGCGGGGCTCGACTATGTTGAGGAAACGCGCGGCAAAATTTGTCACCGTAACCGTGATCGTGATCATGGTGGGCGCACTGGTGGCGGAGAGCAAGAAAGAACTGCACTTCACGGTGCGTCCGCGAGCCGGCGTGTCGGTGATGAATCCTTATGGTTCGATTTGGGTCAAGCCCGCGCCGGGCAATATCGTAACCGTTCTGGCGACGTTGCACTCCGACAAGGTGGAAGTGGACAACAACCAGAGCGGGAACCGGGTTGATATTCAAACCCACCTACTGGCCGGCGCCGACTCCGAATCCGGGCGCGTGGATTATGAAATTCTGGTGCCGCCCGACGCCAGCGTCACCTTGCATTCCAGCACCGGATCGCTGCACGCCGAGAAGTTGCATGGGGACGTAAATCTGGAAGGTCCGGGTGCGGCCGTGGATGTTCGTGACATCTCCGACGCTCACGTACACGTGAAAACGATGAATGGCTCGGTAAACCTGGACAACATACAAAACGGACACGTCGAGGTCGATTCGTTGAGCGGCGAAGTGACCCTGAACGGAGTGAATGGTTCGCTGGTACAGGTGGTTTCGACCAGCGGTCGAATCAATTACATCGGAGACTTCGGCAATAGTGGCGAATACCGGCTGACCAGCCATAGCGGCGACATCAACGCCACCATTCCGGAATGGACTTCGGCCGACGTCAGCGCCCGCTCGGTGCGCGGCGAAGTCAGCGACGACATTCCGCTGCAACCCAAAACTCATACATATTTCACGCTCGATAAGGGGCGTGCCTTCGCAGGTACCGTGGGGCGAGTTGCGGTCTCATCCACGGTAGTGTTGCGAACCTTCAGTGGTAAAATCCATCTCAGAAAACGTTCCGAAAAACAATAAAAAAGAAGAGAAACCTGAGGCAGCGAGAAGGGCGTCCGCACGATATCCGGGCGGTTATATTGGTCGGCTTCATGGGCGCCGGCAAGAGTAGTGTGGGCCGGGCTCTCGCCGCACGACTCGGCTGGACCTTTGAAGATCTCGACCTGCGAATTGAACGAGGCGATGGGAGACGCATAGCGGAGATCTTTCGCCTTTCCGGGGAGACTGAATTTCGCCGGAAGGAACACGAGGCCCTGAAGCAGTTGCTGGAGGAGTTGCGGGCAGGCTCCGAGGCTGTGATCGCCCTTGGCGGAGGAGCATTTATCCAAGAATCCAATGCCGGGTTAATTGGGGCTTCGGGAATCCCGACCGTCTTCCTCGACGCCGAAGTGGATGAACTGTGGCGGCGGTGCGTGGGAGAGTCGGCAAAGGCGGGAACGGAGCGGCCGTTGCTCGGCGGGGTGGAAGGGTTCCGTGAACTTTACGAAAAGCGGCGTCCGTATTACCTGAAGGCACGGTCAAGACACGAAACCGGCGGGAAAGCAGTCGAGGAGATTGCGGTTGAGCTGGTGCATGCTCTTGGGCTTCGCCGCCGCGGCAGGAAACAAGGAGAAAACGAGTGACTTCGATAGCGCACTTCAGATGGGCAATGGTCGCGGTTCTGGCGTGCGCGAGTATGGCCTACGCCAGGGACAAAAAGGAAAACCCGAAGGACGCTCAAAGCGTGGATTCGGGCTCCTTCGGGGTTTTTGTCAAGGGTCAGCAAGTGGTGACTGAGACCTTCAGCGTGCGGCAGGAGAATGGCATCAGCATCGTGAAGTCGAAGCTACAGGAAACCGGCAGCAATCCGGGGGCGGGACAAAGGTCGGAACTGGAAATGACCAGCAGCGGCGAATTGGTTCGTTACGAATGGAGCGATAGCAGCAGCTCGCTGGTGGTGACGCCGAAAGACGAATTCCTGCTGGAGAAGATCACCGCTCCGGGGTCCTCGAAGCCAGCCGAACAGCCGTTCTTGATGCCGAACACCTCGGCTATCCTGGACAACAACTTCTTCATTCACCGTGAAGTGCTCGCCTGGCGTTATTTGGCAACCAACTGTCATGGTGCTGAAGGCGATCTAAAGTGTCAGCAGGGTCCAGTGGAGTTCGGAGTGCTGGTGCCGCAGGACAGAACTTCGATGCGCGTCCGCCTGGAACTCGTGGGACGGGAAAAAGTAATGATCCGCGGAACGGAACGCGAACTGTTGCGCTTGAATCTTACGGGGGAATCCTTCTCCTGGACCCTTTGGGTAGACGAAAAAGATCAATTTAAGCTCATGCGCGTCGAAATCCCGGACGATAACACGATAGTATTGCGGGATTAGGAACAGGCGCGACGTGTTCCAGATTTGACGCTGCGTTGCTCGGAGCGACATTTTGCCAGTGGCGGATGCACGTACGGCTCGGGTTTTAATCACAGTGCTGTTATTCGCGCTGGGGTTGGGGTTTCTCTACGCCGCTCGGCAGACGCTGGTCGCCTTCCTGTTTGCCATCTTTTTCGCTTACCTGATGAGCCCTCTGGTTTCGTACCTGGAGAAGGTTTTGCGGGGGCGAGGACGCGCCATCGCTGTGATCTACGCGTTGCTGCTGGGTCTGGTGGTGTTGTTTTTCGTCTCCACGGGACCGCGGATCGCTCGGGAAAGCGCGCGCTTAGGCCAGTCTCTGCCTGCCCTCTCGAAGTTGAGTTCCGGACAGATCGCGGAACAGTTGGGACAAGAACATGGCTGGAACGCCCGCATGGTCGACCTTGCGCGGGACTACCTGGCCAGTCACAGTGATGAAATCGCGAAATTGGCGCAGGGTATAGGGCTTCGCGTGGCGGATGTGGCCAAGCAAGCTTGGCTGCTGGTGGTAGTTCCGCTGCTATCGATCTTTTTTCTAAAAGATGGCCAAGGTTTCAGCCAGATCCTTTTGGACCTAGTGCAATCAAGGCCGCAGCGGGAATTGCTTCAGGGCGTGCTGAGTGATCTGAATCAGATGCTGGCGCATTTTATCCGCGCGCAATTGACGCTGGCTGCCCTCACGTTGGTGATGTATTCGGCGATGCTAGGTGTCTTGAGAATGCCCTACGCGCTGGTGCTGGGTACTTTGGGTGGCCTGCTGGAGTTCATTCCAGTAGTCGGTCCGCTGGTGGCCGCGGTTATCATCTTGGGCGTATCTTTGCTGGTCAGCTATCCACACTGGTTCGTGCTGATCATTTTTCTCGGCGTCTGGCGACTGATTCAAGACTATGTCACTTCTCCCCGCATCATGGGCCACAGCATGGAACTGCATCCGCTGGCGGCCATTTTCGGCGTGATGGCAGGCGGCGAAGTAGCCGGCATTCTTGGCATCTTTCTTTCGATTCCTGTGATGGCGAGCTTGCGCATCGTGTTCCGCAGATGGCGCCTGTATGCGGAGAAACGAAAGTTCGGTCCGCTGGATGAATACGTGCTGGGCAACAAGATCGGGCTGAAGAAGTAGGACTCTCAGTTCTCAGTTCTCAGTTCTCAGTTCTCAGTTCTCAGTTCTCAGTTCTCAGTTCTCAGTTCTCAGTTCTCAGTTCTCAGTTCTCAGTTCTCAGTTCTCAGTTCTCAGTTCTCAGTTCTCAGTTCTCAGTTTCCGGTTTCCCCTCCCGGCTTTCCAACTTCCCTTCGCTCGTACGCTGCTAGCCGGCGGAGCCGCTAGCTCTGGCAGCCTTCTCGACACTCACCTTGCGAAGAAATTCAGCCGCGGCCTCAGGTAGAACGGTATTGATGAACATGCCAGAGCCCAGCTCGAAGCCGGCCACGCGTGTGAGCCGGGGAATGACACTGACGTACCAGTGAAAGTGCCGGGCGCCAACGTAGTCCGAGGGCCCGCTGCGCACTGTGAAATTGAGATCGGGATTCTCCAGCCCGACATAAATCTTGGCCAACAGGGTCCGCAGAACCCGTGCCAGGTCGACGATTTCGGCAGCGGTGATCTCGCCGAAGCTGGCCATGTGGCGAAGAGGAAAGATGTGAGTGGCGAACGGTGTGGGCGAGGCGAACACTTCCATGGCCACGAAGAGCTCGCTCTTGATCACGATACGAGTCTGGTCCTCGACTTCGCGCTCCACCATGTGGCAGAACATGCATTCTCCCGAGTCATCAAAGTGGCGCAGCGCCTCGTGGAGGCGATGCCGCACCTGGCTGGGAATGACCGGCGTCGCAATAATCTGGGAATGAGGATGCTGCAAGCTGGCGCCGGCATCCGCGCCATGGTTTTTGAAAATGGTGACGTGGCTGACGCGCTGGTCGGCACTTAACGAGTGGTATCGATCCTTGAATACCCCCAATATCTTGGCGACATGCGCGTCCGGTAGTAACGCCATGCAACGAGAGTGGTCAGGGCTATCGATGATCACTTCATGAAATCCAAAACCATCGATGCGGCGGCGCAAATGTTGCAGGTTACGCGTCGGCTGGACCTCGCTGGAAAGCGCGGCGAATTTATTAGGGATGGCTCGCACGGCCCAAGGCTTGCCGGGATCCTTCGGAAAGCGCACCACCTCGGGCGGAGTCTTGTTTTCGTTCCCCGGGCAAAATGGACAGGTCTCCAAATAGGCGGGTGCGTTTTGCAGGATCCGATGCGTGGCCAGCCCCTCAGGCCGCTTGGCGCGTTCGGTGGCGATGATGACCCATTCCTTGGTAAAGAAGTTCTGTCGCAACTCCGGCATGATCGTCCTCTAGTGTTCCTATCGGCGGGCAAACAATCGACTGCAGTGACGAGAGCGTCGCAGCCTGCGCCTTTCGTGCCTTGGCGCCATCCGAAAGCAGTGGTTACCTTCGGCAAATTATCTCCAAGCGATGGCTGTTGTAGAATTCAAAGTACCTTTACGACCTTCAACTTATGAGCAGCAAACTTCCGATCGGAATTCTTGGCGCGACTGGCGTGGTTGGGCAGAGGTTTATCCAGATGCTGGAGACCCATCCCTGGTTTGAAGTAGCCTGGCTGGCCGCTTCCGACCGGTCGGAGGGGAAGACTTATGCCGAAGCCGCGCGCTGGCGGCTGAAAACGGCGATTCCGGCGAATGTGGCGGCGATGAAGGTTTCACCAGCCACGCCCGAAGGCGCGCCCAAGATTATTTTCGCGGCTTTGGATGCCTCGATCGCAGCTGAGATGGAGCCGCGTTTCGCGGAGGCTGGCTGTTTCGTGGTTTCGAATTCCAGCGCACTCCGCATGAAATCGGACGTGCCTTTGGTTATTCCCGAAGTTAACGCTGGGCACATCAAGCTGATTGACACGCAGGCGTGGCGGAAAAAATCAGGCGGCTATGTGGTGACCAATCCGAATTGCTCGGCCATTGGTTTGGTTCTGGCGCTGGCGCCGCTGCAGGAGCGATTTGGGCTGGAAGCGGTGATGGCCGTGACCATGCAGGCGGTGAGCGGCGCGGGATATCCTGGCGTGGCCTCGCTCGACATTTTAGGCAACGTGATTCCCTACATCCGCAATGAAGAAGAAAAAATGGAAGAGGAGACGCTGAAGCTGCTGGGGCAAGTGAACGGAACAAAGGTGGTCCCCGCGGCATTCGCCATGAGCGCGCAATGCAACCGCGTTGCGGTAGAGGACGGGCACACGGAGTCGATCTCGGTGCGGTTGAAGACAAAGGCTCAGCCGGCCGCGATCATTGCTGCGTGGAACGACTACCGGAGTGCTCCACAGGAATTGAAGCTGCCCAGTGCGCCGGCCCGGCCGGTTGTGTACATGGAAGCCAGTGATCGTCCGCAGCCGCGATTTGACGTGGACCTGGGTGCGGGCATGACCACTGCCGTTGGACGGCTGCGACCGTGTGGCGTGCTGGATTGGAAGTTTACGGTCCTTTCGCACAATACGATCCGCGGAGCGGCCGGCGCGGCTGTGCTGAATGCCGAACTGCTGAAGGCCAAGGGCTACCTCGATTGAGATCGCAACCGCACTCCCGTAATCCTGCCTGGAAGTCACGCCGATGATCGTGATGAAATTCGGTGGCACTTCGGTGGAAGATGCCAAGGCCATCGAGCGCGTAGCCGCAATCGTGAAAGAACGCGTGCCGCAGCAGCCGGTGGTAGTGGTCAGCGCCATGGCTCGGGTTACCGATACGCTCCTGACCATGGCGCGGGCCGCGGGAGCCGGCGAGCGCAAGACGGCTCTCAAGCTTTGCCGCTCCCTTCAGGAACGCCACTACAATACCGCCAGCGAACTGCTGGGAACCGCGCTATTCACCGACTTTCACTCGGAACTGGGTGCCGACTTCGAGTTGCTGGATGAATTGTTGCGCGGCATTTCCGCGGTGGGCGAGATTACGCCGCGGACCACCGATCATGTGGCGGCGTTCGGCGAGATTCTCTCCAGCAAAATTGTAGCGGCGGCGTTTTCTGCGCATGGCCTGAACAGCGCGCATGTGGACGCGCGGGAGATTCTCGTAACCGACAGCAGTTACATGCAGGCGGTTCCGCAGACCGAAGAAACGAATGAACGGCTGCAAAGCAAAGTGAAGCCGCTGCTGGATCAGGGCAAGGTTCCAGTGATGGGCGGGTTTGTGGGAGCCAACCGAGCGGGAATCACTACGACGATCGGACGCGGCGGCTCCGATTTTTCCGCTGCCATCGTGGGTGCGGGATTAGGGTCCGAGCGAATCGAAATCTGGACCGACGTGGACGGCATTCTCACCACCGATCCGCGCATTTGCAAGGAAGCGCGGCGCATCAAGGTAATCAGTTTTGATGAAGCGGCGGAATTGGCATATTTCGGGGCTAAAGTACTGCATCCGGCGACAGTCCTGCCGGCTATCAAGAAAAATATTCCGGTCTATGTTCTGAATTCGCTGAACCCATCTTGCGAAGGGACGAAGATTACGACCCGCGCACCGCAGGGGAAAAATATCCTCAAAGCAATTGCGGTGAAGAAGCGCATCACCATTGTGGACGTGGCAGCGCCGCGCATGTTGCTGGCGCACGGATTTCTGCGTGCGATCTTCGAGGCGTTTGACCGGCACAACGTAGCGGTCGACGTGGTCTCGACTTCGGAAGTGAGCGTTTCGCTCACCGTGGATTCCAACCAGGCAATTCCGGCGCTGGCGGCGGATCTGGCGAAGATGGCCGACGTGAAATATGAAGGCCGCAAGGCGATTATTTGCCTGGTAGGCGAGAACCTTCGCGACAAGCCAGGCGTAGCCGCTGCCGTTTTCGCGGAAGTGGCGGGCACGAATATTCGCATGATCTCGCAGGGGGCCTCGGAGATTAATCTGACCTTTGTTATCGAGGAAGATAAAGTGACGGAAGTGATCCAGCGCCTGCACAATACGTTTTTTAGGGACCTCGATCCGGAAGTGTTCGCCTAGGGCTGGAACTCCACCGCACTTCTCCGCTACTCTGCATCCGAGGACTTTCCATGAACATCCTTCTGCTAGGCCGGGGCAAGACCGGATCGCTGGTTGCGGAAGTGGCGCGCCGGCGTGGACACGACATTCACGTGGCGGGCGAGGCGGAGAACGCAGGAGGTGCGATGCTGGTGGCGGAAAAGCTGCGCGGAATTGATTTGGTGATTGATTTCACTGCTCCTTCCTGCGTCCTGGCCCACATTGAGAGGTGTGTTGAGGCAGGCAAGAACATGGTCGTCGGCACCACCGGCTGGTACGGAGAGATCGACCGGATCAGGGAGCTAGTCGAGAGCCGAAAAACTGGATTCGTTTACGCGGCAAATTTCTCAGTGGGAGTAAATCTGTTTCTCGATGTGGCCCGCGCCGCGGCTGCGGCCTTGCGCCATGGCTACGGTGGACAGATCTTCGAGCGGCACCATGTTCATAAGAAAGATGCGCCGTCGGGAACGGCCATCGCCATCCAGCGCGTGGTCCAGGAAACCAGCCATGAGAAAGAAGGCCTTGAGATTGTTTCATTCCGCGAGGGCGATGTGGTAGGGATGCACGAGCTAGTCCTGGACTCTGCCGGCGACACAATCTACCTGTGTCACGATGCCAAGTCACGCCAGGGCTTCGCCGATGGCGCCGTGCGCGCGGGCGAATGGATTGTGGGCAAGAAGGGCTTCTACAATTTCAAAGACGTGTGGCGGGAGCTGTAGCCGGCAGCCGTTCCCACACCAGCTTATTCGCGCTATCTTATTAGCATGCAAGTTCGTGGCTGTGGTACGGCACTGGTCACTCCGTTTCATCAGGATGGCTCGATTGATGAGGCTGCCCTACGCAATCTGGTGGCGTGGCAGGTGGAGTCGGGCATAGATTTTCTTGTGCCCTGCGGAACTACGGGCGAAACGCCAACCCTCACTCATGACGAATGGCTGTACGTGATTGATACGACCATCGAGGTGGTGGCCGGGCGCGTGCCGATCATGGCGGGAGCGACGTCGAATTCCACACATGATGCTGTCGAGAAAGCGAAGGAAGTTGCAACCCGGCCCGGGGTTGATGCCATTCTCACCGCTTCTCCTTACTACAACAAGCCCACGCAGGAGGGCCAGTACCGGCATTTCAAAGCCATCGCCGAGGCGGTGGGAGACAAGCCGGTGATTCTCTACAACGTGCCCAGCCGCACGGGAGCGAATCTCGAACCGCAAACGCTGGCGCGTTTGTCGGAGATTCCCAACATTGTCGGAGTGAAGGAAGCCAGCGGTAACATGACGCAGGTTGCCGAGGCGATCAATGCCGTGCCTGAATCGTTTTCAGTCTTCTCCGGTGATGATGCAGTCACGTTGCCGGTGATTGCGCTGGGAGGCGTCGGTGTTGTCTCTGTGGCGGCGAACGAAATTCCACACGAGATGGCAGCGATGACCCGGGCCGCGCTCGATAACGATTGGACAACGGCGCGCCGCATTCATCGAAAATATCTCGCCCTCATGCAGGGAAACTTCATTGAATCCAGCCCCCTCCCGGTGAAGGCAGTGCTTGCGATGATGGGCAAGATTGAAGAGAACTACCGTCTGCCGTTGCTGCCCATGCGGCGCGACACACGATCGCGGCTGCAGAGGATTGCCACGGAAGCAGGGCTGATCGCGAAACCGGCAGGCGCCGCTCCGGACGCGGCAGAATTTTACATTTACGAAAACTGGGCGGCTGGGCCGCACAAGATCGTGCTGCATCGCGGATCGTGCGGGCAATGCAATCAGGGTAAAGGCCGTCCCTCCGGGCACGACGCCAACCATGCGCGCTGGCACGGGCCCTACGCAACTTTAGTCCAGGGGCGCGAAGTTGCCCACGGAATGACGGGCGTTCTGATTCGCAGCGAGTGTAAGTGCGTGTAAAAGGCCGAAGGGAGAATGCAGATGTGACGATGCGGGTTGTGGAGTTTTACTTTTGACTTTAATTCGTTAGCGAGTGAAGGTACGAACCGCCCAGCCAATCTGTTCCCCCTCCCCTATTCACATTCACATCATTCTTCGGGCTTCTGGCTTATCGTTTTTTAGCCAAAGCGCGGTGCGAAGTTTCGCTTACAAAATGTTTAGTTTTGACGTAGTTTGCGGTAGAATCGCCGAATTATGGGTCCAGCATGAGCATCGGCCAGCGCCTCCAAGAAGCCATAGAGGCTGCAAAAGCGGTTAACCTCTGCTCCCTTGGTTTGGCGGCTCGAAAGCCGTCGGTGTTTCGCAGCTACGTGTCGTCTTGTCTCAAAAGATATGATGACCTCATGGGAAATGGATTGCCCGCGAAAGGACCCCTCCCAGAACTGGCTCCCACCGATCTCGAGACCTTGACCATTCCTTTGCGTTTTCAGAGCGGCGGGGGGACTGAAGCTCGTGAGATTCTTATCTTGGCGGCCGTCACCAAGCTGCTGCAGCCGAAGCGTATTTTTGAGATTGGCACCTACAATGGTGGAACGACTGCCGTTTTCATTCTGAACTCGCATCCCAGCTGCGAGGTTTTCACGCTTGATCTTCCACCTGAAGCAGGAAGTTTGCCGGACTACCTGCCAACCGATATTGGCCTGGTGCAAGATCGCAGTCCCGAGGGCTATTTGAAGCGCGCGGGATTGAGCCAGCGCTACGAGCAAATCTACTGCGATTCTATGAACTTTGATCCAGGGCCGTTCGCGGATAGCGTCGAGCTTGGTTTCATCGACGGCGCACACGCCGAGAAATTCGTCCGAAACGACACGCTGAAGATGGCAACCATGATGTCGGCCCGGGGTTATGTGTTCTGGCACGACTACGGTGGGAAAGGATCTTTCCGGCCGCTGTCAAAATATCTCGAGAGTCTGCCCCTCAAAGTCTATCGCATACCGGCTACTACTCTGGCATGGACCACTGCCGGCGAAATGAAAAAGTTGGTCGGGCCACGACGTGCCGTCCGTGCGGACGGACAGGAAGACATGGTGCGCACTCGGGCGGTCTAAAAGCAGCGCAGCCTTCCGAGCCTCTGGCTTCTCCGGAATCATCGTCCCAACTGCGAAGGGCAGCCGGCCTCCAGCTTAAGAATCAGGGCCCTTCCGGTGAACACACTCCGGCACGAACACCCGAAGTCTTTATCACAGGGATTTGCCGATAATCCCTTTTAACCGCGAGATGTGGACTGACTTCTAGTTTGTAACTTCTGTATTTCCTTTATACTTTCCCCGCATGCAATCCCTCAAAGCTTCCATCGAGCGGCTGGCCGCGCTGGGCGAGGTCGAACATAATCCTGAAGCACGTCCGGCGTTTTTCGAATTCCGGGAAGCACTTACGCGCGGAAAAATCCGTGCGGCGGAAAAAATCGATGGCCGCTGGGTGGTCAACACCTGGGTGAAGCATGGCATTCTGCTGGGGTTTCGGCTGGGTGAACTGGCTGAGATGGGCGCACCGGGGTTGAGTTTCGTAGACAAAGACACTTTCCCTGCCCGGCAGTTTTCCGTGGCGGATCGCGTGCGCCTCGTTCCGGGAGGCTCGTCCGTGCGCGTAGGGGCATATGTGGCGCCCTCAGTGATTTGCATGCCGCCGATGTTTATCAACGTAGGAGCCTATGTTGACGAAGGCACCATGGTGGATTCTCATGCCTTGGTGGGATCGTGCGCGCAGGTGGGCAAGCGTGTGCATTTGAGTGCGGCGGCACAGATTGGCGGCGTGCTCGAGCCGATTAACGCAGCTCCGGTGATCATCGAAGACGATGTGCTGGTCGGAGGCAACTGCGGAGTGTATGAAGGCACGCTGGTGCGGGCAAGAGCAGTGCTGGGGGCGGGCACAATTTTGACACGATCGACGCCGCTTTATGACCTGGTGCGCGGCGAGGTTTACCGCGCGACTGCCGAAGCGCCGCTGGAAGTCCCGGAAGATGCCGTGGTTGTGCCGGGCTCGCGGGCGGTGAAGAAAGGCGCAGCCGCCGACTCAGGAATCTCTTTGTATACCCCGGTGATCGTGAAATATCGTGATGAGAAAACGGATCGTGGAATTGAGTTAGAAGATTGGCTGCGGTAGTTCGTCGCCACATAATGCAGTTAAGATCACGTAGACAGCACAATCCCCCTCTTGTCTCGCCGCGCTTTGGCGACGCTCTGCCGGCCTGCGGAATGACAAAGCTATCCTCTACGGGATCTCGGCGACAGTGATAACAAGCTTTCGTCCGCCGTCGTGATTGACGTGAAGCTGATTGAGACTCGAGATCACCACATCTGCTTCGGTTAATGCGGACGCCGGATAGGTGCTGGTGAGCCCAAGCGCTTTCATCCCGGCGGCGTGCGCGGATCTGATTCCGGCGGGGGCGTCTTCGATCACCAAACAATCTTTGGGATCGACTCCCAACAACTCTGCCCCTTTTAAATACGGCTCTGGATGCGGCTTTCCGTTGGCAACTTCGTCCGCGGCAACCATGACTTTCGGAATCGATATTCCGGCAAGCTTTAGCCGACCAGTTGCCAGGTGGCGCCTGCCGGAAGTGACTACGCCCCAGCGGCCGCCAGGAATCGCGTGGATAAGCTCAATCGCCCCGGGCATGACAGCTACGCCGTCGTGATCTGCAGCCTCCCGGCTTTCCAGCTTTCCCACCTCCACTTCCGCGTCAAGATGAGGAGCAACGGTGCGAACCACCTCAACGGCGCGAACTCCGTGAGCGATGGCCATCACTTTGTCTTCGTCAATGCCCCGCTCGCGCGCCCAGATGCGCCACTGGCGGTCGACGGAGCCCGTGGAATCTACCAGAACACCGTCGAGATCGAAGAGAATTGCGGAACAGTGAAAAGAAGTCATCGTTTTTCTAACCCAGATTTCCATTACAGAGGGAAACTAGCCAGTTACGGCCGGCAAAGTGGGCGGCTCATGCGGCGTCAAGGACTGTTGCTGGACTTGCTGTCGCAGTTGCAGATGCCGGGCGCGGAAATGCGCCTTGGCGCGGTCGCCCCAGGCCCGCACGAACCAGTAGTTCAGACCGGCGCCAATGGCGGAACTGATCAGCGGAATCATGCGTCCTGCCCATTTCTCCACCACCTCCGCGCTGGCGCTGGCGGCAATGCGCTGGATCACTCGGGGGACAAACTTGTTAATCACTTCCTTTTCCAGCAGGTCGCGGCTGATGTCCACTCCAGCCGCACTCGCGGCGGCGATCCACAGTTCGGCGATTTCACTGTCGGTATTGAATTGAAAGCCGTAGACAAGGCTGAGCTTCTGGATGGTGCGCATGGTTATCGCGGACAGGATGCCAAGATCAGGAATAACGGTAATCAAGCCGCCCAGGCCAAAACCGGCGCCCTCCGCAGCCGCCAGTTTCATCCCGCCACGTATCAGATCGTCGGCCACAACATCGAGTTCGCCAATATCCAGCGAATACGTGCCGTGATAACCGCTGACGGGAAGACGATACGCAGTGCGAAGTTGCACCAGAAATCTGGCGGGATCAACCTGCACCGTCGAATAGGCGCGGGTGAGCCCCTTGACCAGAGCCTTCTCCGCCCGAACTCGAAGCCACGACTTGGATTCCACCGCCGCCATTCTCAACCTTATTCAACATTAACTCAGAGAGGGGCGGAATGCCATCCGCCGCGGAGGAGAACCGGGAGAATCACTCTGTACGGTATGTAACGCAGTCTGCTAGCATCATGAGTACTCCATGCCAACTGGAAAATTGCAAGTTGTCCCGCTGGGGGGCCTCGGCGAGTTCGGTATGAACTGCATGGCAATCCGCTGGGGCGACGATATCATTGTGGTGGACGCGGGGCTCATGTTCCCCGAAGCCGAGCTGCTCGGAGTCGACATTGTTGTTCCCGATATCTCCTACCTGATCGAGAACCGCCAGCGGGTTCGCGGGATTATCCTCACTCACGGGCATGAAGATCACATTGGCGCGTTGCCGTGGATTCTTTCCGAGCTGAAAGTGCCGGTGTGGGGGACGGAATTCACTCTGGCTTACGTGGAAGATAAGCTGGAAGAGCATGGGCTGCTGGATGATGCCGATCTGCGTGAAATTCGCGCCGGTGAGCGCTTCAAGTGCGGCGTGTTTACCATCCATCCGATTCGAGTGACGCACAGCCTGGTGGATTGCGTTGCGCTGGCGATCCACACGCCGCTGGGTGTGATCATTCATACCGGGGATTTCAAAGTCGATCCCACGCCTACTGACAATCATCTGTTCGATCTGCACGCCTTCGCCGAGTACGGCAAGATGGGCGTGTTGGCGCTCTTTCAGGATTCGACCAACGTTGAGCGCAAGGGATACACGCCCAGCGAGCGAGCCGTGCGGCGCAAGTTTGACGAAGTTTTTGCGCACACCCAACGGCGGTTGTTCATTTCTTGTTTTTCTTCTTCGATTCATCGCATCCGGTTGGCTGTAGAACTGGCGCACCAGCACGGGCGCAAAGTAGCCTTCGTCGGCCGTTCGATGAACAACTCCGCCGAAATTGCTGAAGACCTGGGCTACCTTGAAATTCCCGAAGGCTTAGTGATCAACCCCGGCGAGATGAAGAATTTCGCCCCGGAAAAAGTTTGCGTGATGATCAGCGGGACGCAAGGCGAGCCCATGTCCGCTCTGTCGCGCGCGGCGGTGGATAATCACAAGCACGCCAAAATCGAGAAGGGCGACACTGTGGTGCTGTCGTCCCGCATTATTCCCGGGAACGAGAAAACGATTTACCGGATGATCGATCACCTCTTCCGGCGGGAAGCCTATGTGATTTACGAAGATGGCACGTCGCCCCCGGTTCACGTGAGCGGGCACGCCAGCCAGGACGAACTCAAACTCATCATCAACCTGGTGCGGCCGAAATATTTCATTCCCATTCATGGTGAGTACCGGCAACTGAAGTTGCACGCGGAAATGGCTGGCGCGATGCACAGCGCCGTGGGAAAAGTAATGCTGATCGAGAGTGGAGACGTTCTCGAAATCGACGAGCACAATGCCCGCAAGGTGGGAAAAGTCAACGTGGGCCGCGTCTGCATCGATTCCGGATCGCGGACCGATGTGGTGGAAGACCTCATTATCAAGGATCGCCGGCATTTGAGCGAGGATGGCATTGTTCTGCCGATCATCGCGATTAACAAGCTGTCGGGACGGGTGGAGACGGCGCCGGAGATTGTCACTCGAGGGTTCAATCCGGGCGATAACGGGTTGCTGGATGGAGCCAGGCGGATTGTTGAAGACACGCTGGCGCACTCCAGCGAAGAAGAAAAAGCGGATTACGGAGTGATCAAGGAAAAGATCCGCGCCGATTTGAAACGCTATATTTCGCGGCAGACACAAAAGCGGCCGCTGATCATGCCGGTGATACTAGAGATTTAGGATTGCCACAGACTTCACTGATTCACGCTGGATAGAGTTCAGCTCAAGTATTACAACCAATCGAATGGCTCCCACTATCACTCTTGAGAACATTCGCAGAGCAGAAATTCGGCTACACAGCATCGCCGCCCGCACCCGGCTAATCGAATTCAAACTCTGTGAGACGGACCCGCGCCGCTTATTCCTCAAGCCAGAAAATCAGCAGCCGATTGGCGCATTTAAACTGCGCGGAGCTTACAACAAGATTGCCTTGCTGTCTGACAAAGAGCGCAAGCGCGGCGTCATTTCCTACTCCAGCGGCAATCACGCGCAAGGCGTGGCCTACGCGGCGCGGGCATTGGGAGTGAAGGCCGTTATTGTCATGCCGGAGAACGCTCCGGCGGTCAAACGCCAGGCCACGGCGGCGCTGGGCGCCGAGATCGTCGTCGTCGGCCCAAGCGGCAGCGAGCGTCAGATCAAGGCGGAAGAACTGGCCGCGCGGCATGGATATGTGATCGTGCCTCCTTACAACGACGAGCAGATCATCGCCGGCCAGGGGACGATGGGATTGGAGATCCTCGAAGATCTGCCGGAGGTGCAAACAGTTCTTGCGCCCATCGGTGGGGGAGGCATGATCAGCGGCGTGGCTACGGCGATCAAGTTGAGCAAGCCTTCCGTAAAAGTGATCGGCGTGGAACCAGAGTTAGCCGCCGATGCGCAGGCCAGCTTGCGAGCGGGCAAGATTGTTGAATTCCCTGCGGAAGAAACTTTGCGTACCATCGCCGACGGCCTGCGATCGCAGAGTATTGGCCCGATCAATTTCGAGCATATCCGCCGTTATGTGGACGAGATCGTTACCGTGTCCGAGGATGAAATCCGCCAAGCGGTGAAATATCTGAGCGCTAACCCCACTACGGTTGCCGAGCCCAGCGGCGCCGTCGCGGTCGCTGGATTCATTTTCCACGCTCCTGAACTCCCGGCCGGGAGCCCGGCTGTGGCCATCCTAAGCGGCGGCAACATCGATCCCCAGATGTTGGAAGAACTGCGGCGCAGATAGTTTGTCTCTGCCGACAGCCGATCAGTTTGACCGTGGCGCGACCGCCCAACGACGTATCGCGACCAGGGACCAAATGGCTTCAACAATTCCAAACGGCCAGGCCCCTTGCAGAAAGCCGTAGATCGAGCCGAGCGCGCAGGCGCCGGCAAAGGCGAGAATAAACCACCGGCTTCGCGCCTCCAGCGCGTAGCAGACAAGCATTGCGGTTACTGCAAACAGCCCGAAGATGGTGAGAGGGGACAAAGTCTTATCGCACGGCGGCCGAAATGTCTTCGTGCACTAGGAGTGTTCTGCAACGGCACGCAAGCCGGTCATGGAATTGATGCGAATGCGGAAGAAGGTGGGCGCAATCAGGTCCTGGCCCGATTTCAATTGCCGTTCGCCTAAAGCGTTTTGCCACCACAGGTAGCGTTTTTCCAAGAGCTTTCGCGCATGGGCACGCTCGTCGGTATATTGGGGCTCGACTAGTTCCTGAAATTCGCCATTTACAATGACACTCGCCCACTGAGATTCGCCCGCGATTTCATCGATCTCGATGCAGACCTTGGGATTGGCGCGCATCCATTCGATTTTCTGGCCGAGGGTGGAAAGCACATAAAAATAATCAGGTTCGAAGGCGAAATAGATCGGAACTACATAGGGCTGGTCGGCTTGTGAGCATCCAAGTCTGCCAATGGAGGTGCGCGACAAAAGCCCGCGGCACTCTTTCTCGCTCATTTCATTGACTACCATCGTCCTGCCACCTGTATATTGAGCGAGTTAGCTCGCTCTGATAAATGCCAGCAAAATATGCTAACAGTTGTGCGCGCTTTCCTCCACCTCGGCCAAAAGGTAGCGTTCATCACTCTACGTTGTGACGTCCATCACAGTATGGAGGAATGACCGGTGCTGTACTAACTCTGGAGAAACTCGCCGTGTGCCTTGCCATACCGGGAAAGATACTCGAAATACAGGAGATGGGACCGATGCGGGCTGCCCGCGTGCAGTTTGGCGGGATTGTGCGCCAGGTGTCATTAAGCTTTGTCCCTGAGGCCGAGCTAGGCGATTATGTGATGGTCCATGTGGGCTTCGCCATCAGCCGGGTAGATTCACTGGAAGCAGAACGCACGTATAAGCTGCTGGAAGAGATGGGGGCGCTGGAAGCCGAGTTGCCGCCCGCGGAAGAGTAGTCTCAATCTGAATTCATAGCATGAAATATCTTGACGAATACCGCGACCAGCGCATCGCTCGGGCATTAGCCTCTGAGATCACTCAGCGAACTACGCGACCCTGGGTACTGATGGAGATTTGCGGCGGGCAAACTCACACCATCATGCGTTACGGCTTGGATGAACTACTGCCGCGCGAAATCGAACTCGTCCACGGACCGGGCTGCCCGGTCTGCGTCACTCCTCTTGAAACCGTCGACAAAGCTATCGCTTTGGCGGCGCGGCCTGAGGTCATCCTGGTCTCGTATGGAGACATGCTGCGGGTGCCAGGATCGAGCACCGATCTGCTTCGCGCCAAGGCACAGGGTGCGGACGTTCGCATCGCCTACTCGCCGACCGAGGCGGTAAAGATTGCGCGTGCGAACCCTGAACGCAAAATTGTTTTTCTGGCGATCGGTTTCGAGACTACGGCCCCTGCGAATGCGATGGCCGCCTGGCAGGCGAAGCGCGAGGGGCTCAAGAACTTTTCCATGCTGGTTTCGCACGTTCTGGTTCCACCGGCGATCCGCGCCCTGATGGTCTCCAGCACAAACCGCGTGCAAGGTTTCATTGCGCCGGGGCACGTCTGCACCGTGGTGGGATGCAAGGATTACGAGAATCTGGTTCGCGATTTCCGAATCCCCATCGTGGTCGGAGGGTTCGAGCCGGTGGATATTCTGGAAGCGGTGCTGATGCTCGTCCGTCAACTCGAGGCGGGTGAGGCGAAGCTGGAAAATCAGTACGCGAGGTCGGTGAGCTACAAAGGAAACGTGCCGGCGCAAGAAATCATGGCCGAGGTGTTTGAAGTGGCCGACCAGAAGTGGCGCGGCATCGGTCCGATCCCGCGGAGCGGCTTACGCTTGCGTGCAGAATACGCCGCGTATGATGCCGCGCAGGTCTACGATCTCGGCGAGTTTAGCGTGGACGAACCAGCTGAGTGCATCAGCGCGTTAGTTCTGCAGGGATTGAAGAAGCCAACGGATTGTCCGGCGTTTGGCATGCGGTGTACACCGGAAAATCCGCTGGGAGCGCCCATGGTTTCGAGCGAAGGAGCCTGCGCCGCCTACTATCACTACCGGCGCCATGCGGTGGCAACCTAGGAGAGCGCGTGCCCACGAAAACCATTGTCGATATAAATTTCGGAGTCAGCTGCCCGGCGCCGCTCCCCGCCAAGGACACCATCCTTCTGGGACACGGGAGCGGCGGCAAGCTTAGCGCAGCGCTGATTCGGGATGTGTTCCTGCCGGCGTTTCGGAGCCCGGTGCTGGCGCGTTTGGATGATCAGGCAATCGTAAACGTGAATGGGCAGCGTCTGGCGATGACCACGGATTCTTTTGTTGTGAAACCGCTGTTCTTTCCCGGCGGCGACATTGGCTCTCTCGCGGTTCATGGCACGGTGAACGATTTGGCCATGGGAGGCGCAACTCCGCTATTCCTGAGCGCTGCCTTCATCATCGAAGAGGGCTACGCGATCGAAGAGCTCAAGCGCGTGGTCGATTCGATGCAGCGAGCGGCAGCAGGCGCAGGCGTGCAGATTGTGACCGGCGATACCAAAGTCGTCGAGAGAGGCAAAGGCGATGAACTTTTCATCAACACGACAGGCATTGGACTTGTGCCGAACGGACTCGAGCTCTCCGCCGACCGCGCGCGACGCGGCGACAAGGTGATCCTAAGCGGCTCGATTGGGGATCACGGTATTGCGATTCTGGCTCAACGGGAAGGATTGGAATTTGAAACTCAGATCGTAAGCGACAGCGCACCTTTGCACGGCCTTGTAGCCGAAATGCTCGGGGTAACCCATGAGATTCGCTGCATGCGCGACCCCACGCGCGGCGGCGTCTCCAGCACGCTGAATGAGATCGCGCAGCAGTCGCGGGTGGGAATCGAGCTGCAGGAAAGCTCCCTTCCCATCCATGAACAGGTTAAAGGCGCCTGCGAGTTGCTCGGCTTGGATCCGCTCTATGTGGCCAACGAAGGTAAGTTGATCGCGATTGTGGCGGCCGGAGTTGCCGAACCGTTATTGCAGGCGATACGGCGTCATCCGCTTGGAACCGAAGCGCAGATCATTGGCACGGTGACGGAGAAGAATGTCGGACTGGTGACGATGAAAACTCCGCTGGGGACTACGCGCGTAGTGGACATGCTGGCAGGGGACCAGTTACCGCGCATCTGCTAGGAATCACATACCTTTGCATGCATGCCTTACTTATTATATGATGTAAGGCATGAAGGACGTATGTGTGACGTTTACCTCGAAGGGGCAACTTGTCATTCCGGCGGAGCTTCGCCGCAAACACAAGATCGAAGCTGGTACCAAGGCTAGAGTTTTTGAGGACCAGTTCGGGCGCATTGTGCTGCAACCCATTACCGATGAGTACATCGACCGCGTAAGGGGAATGTTCGCAGACGGGCCGGACCTACTGGCGCTCTGGGAAAAAGAACATCGTGAAGAGGGCGAACACGATAAGTGAAAACGTATGTGTTCGATGCCAGTGCATTGTTCGCCTTCCTTCGGGACAAGCCTGGGGCTTCCAAGGTTGAGGAACTTCTGAAAGAGGCCAGGCGTGGGCGCGCAAAACTGCTGATGTCGGCGGCGAATTACGGAGAAGTGTACGGCTTGCTTCTACGCCAATACGGACCGGAACAGGCGCACGCTGCTGCGCACGCCATCAGTCCGCTACCTATTGAGATGTTGGACGCCACGCCGCAGAGGGCGTTCAAAGCCGCAGAGTTGAAGGCTAAATACAAGCTTTACTACGTGGACAGCTTCGCCGCGGCCCTGGCGATCGAATTTAAGGCTACGCTGGTGACCAGTGATTCTGATTTCCGCAAGCTCGGCCATGGATTTCCCGTCATGTGGCTTAAGGCTTGAGAGGCCGTGGTAGCCTTACATGGGCAGCCGTAAATCGATCTTCTCGTCGGTCGCCCACCAAGCTCCAATGGCTGCTGCCTGTTCGCGCGGTCGATATTCGACGCCGTTGCGATCCAGTTCGCGCAAGATTTCTGCAATCGCCTGATCCAGCGCCGCTCTCACGGGCTCGCTCAAACTGCAGCTTGCTTCATAAGACTCGGCAGCAATTCCCACCAACAGCACGTTCGCCGGGGCGATTCCGAACAGTTCGGCGCTGAGCAACGTGTCGACCAATGCGGGGGAGTGAGGGTCCGTGCGCACTGCGGGGCGGTGTTGCATAATCTCGTCTTTGCGATAGAGCAGCACCATTCCCGGGGCTGCGTCGATATCGACGGAATCGATCAGAATGACGACATCGTTTCCCGAGATTCGATCGATCAGATCAAGCGCCGGCGTTCCCAAGTCGATAACTTCCACACCTTCTCCGAATTCATAACGTGACAAGAGAAGCTGCGCGAGGTAGGGTCCGACGCCATCGTCTCCCAGCAAGACGTTGCCGATCCCGCCGATCAGAACCTTCTTCCTCATAATACTTTTGCTTTGGCGATCTGCTTACCCGAGGGATCGAAGGCATGGCAAGCGCATGCCATGCAGGGATCGAACGAATGCACCGTTCGCAAAACCTCCAGTGGCTCTTCCGGCCTTGCCAACGGCGTGTGCAGCAGAGAGGCTTCGTACGGGCCGTGAGCGCCGGAGGCGTCGCGTGGGCTGGCGTTCCAGGTTGAGGGCACAACCGCCTGGTAGTTCTTGATCTTCTCGTCCTCGATCACGATCCAGTGGGAAAGAGTTCCACGAGGCGCTTCGTGAGTTCCTACACCTTCCACTTCGTGGCTGGGAAATACCGGCTGGTTATGAACCGTGTAGTCGCCCTTGGCGATGTTATCGGTGAGCAGCTGCAAATGCTTTTGCGCGAGCTCCGCCAACATGGAAGCGCGTATGGCGCGTGCGGCGTGACGGCCAAGAGTGGAGTGAAGCATGTCGGGAGTCACGCGGACTCCGCCGACCGCTTGCACGTTGCTGATCGCCTGCGTGGCATACTTCACTGTTAGCGGATGGCCTTGCGCGAAGCCGACCAGCACTTGCGCCAGCGGGCCAACCTGCATGGGCTGCCCGTTGAAGCGCGGCGCTTTAACCCAGGAGTATTTCTGCTCCCCATCCCATCCGGTGAACTGGGGCTCGGTTTCTCCGGACCAGGGATGGAGGGGCTTGCCCTGATAGTAAGCGTGAGTGACATCTTCGCTGACGGAGTCGCGAAACACCTTGTCCGAAGCCGTCTTGAAGGGGCGCATCCCGGCAATGTTTCCGTCCATGATGTATCCGCCGGGAAGGTCGTAGCTGCTACCAGCGCTATCCAGCGGCAGATCGGGAACGGCAAGGTAGTTGCGGACCCCGCTGCCAATCTTGAACCATTCTGGATACATGGCGGCGACGGCGCAGACATCGACGAAGTAAACCTGATGGATGAACTGCACGACTTCGTCTAACAGAACGCGGATCATCTCCAGACGATCCATATTCAGCGCGCTGGCGCTGTCCAGGTCGATGGCATTGGCTACGCCTCCGACGGTCAGATTCTGGATGTGCGGGGTCTTCGATCCTAAAATTCCTACGACCTGCAGGGCTTTGCGCTGGTACTCCAGGGCCTGGATGTAATGCGTGAAGGCGAGCAGGTTCACGTCGGGCGAGAGCCGCATCGCAGGATGGCCCCAGTATCCGTTCATGAAAATTCCCAGCTGGCCGCTGGCGGCGACGGCGTTTACGCGATCCTGCGCGGCTTTGAATTCGTTGCGGGAATTGCGCGTCCAGGGAGAAATGCTTTCCGCCAATTTTTGCGTGGCAGCGGGATCGGCCTTGGGAATCTGCAGAATATCGACCCAATCGAGCGCGGACAGCTGGTAGAAGTGAACGATGTGGTCGTGCAATGCGTGGGCAATCAGAATCAGATTGCGGATGTACTGCGCGTTCAGCGGCACTTCGAGCTTCAGGGCATCTTCCACCGCGCGCACGCTGGCCATCGCGTGCACCGTGGTGCACACGCCGCAGAAACGCTGGGTAAACAGCCAGGCATCGCGCGGGTCGCGGCCCCGGAGAATTTTTTCGATGCCGCGCCACATGGTGCACGAAGCCCATGCATTGCTGACCGCATTGTTATCCACTTCGACGTCGATGCGGAGGTGACCTTCAATTCGTGTAATCGGGTCGATCGTGATTCGTTTTGCCATAAGACCTGCTGTTAATCAGAGTGTGTTGCCTCAGTCTCGTTCTCGCCGTAGTGCCCGTACTTGAAGTATCCCGTCCAGCGAATGTAGGGCCTGCGGAACCGGAAGTAGCTCGCCATATCGTGCCAGTCATAAAGAGGAGCCGGAAGAATGGCGAACCGTTTGACGATGAGAAGAAATCCCGCAACTCCCATGGCGATAAAGCCCAGAGAGACCAGGATTTCGATGGTGCTCGGAAAATAGAGAGATTCGGGGTTGGGCCGGAAGGCTAATGTCGTGGGGCTAAAGCGATAGATCATTCCGCCCAGCGAACTGAGAATGTAGCCCAGAAACATTGTCCGGGTTTGATGGGTTTGCAACGACCGGCGCAACATCCAGCCGCCCGTCCCGATCAGAATCATCTCCAGCCAGAAAACACCGGCAAAGCGATCGAAGTGGAAGGCAGTGCCCAGAGCGCCCCGAAAGAGGATGTCCAGAAGCCTCCACACGATCCATCCGAAGATCAGCCAGGCGGTGATGCGGGCGGCTTCGTCCAGCACCTCCATGTCCATGGCACGCTTCCAGACCAGGCAGCACAACATGGTGGTTCCGGCCACGCACCCGAACGACATAAAAGTGGCCGCGCCCAGATACAAGAATGGCAACCACGGACTCTGCCACAAGGGATGGACGCGTTCGCCCGCCAGCAGCATCAAGGCACCGAGGGATGATTGATGCATGCCCGGCAACAAGTAGGCGGCGGCAATAATCCAGGGAAAGAAATAATGCAGCCGGCGCTCCAAACGCTCCACTCCGGGCCGCAGGCGGGAATCGAAATACCAAAGTCTTTCGAGGACGGGAGGGATGTTTTCGATGGCCAGCGGGACCATGGCGTAGATCGACATGCAGATCGCGACTTCGGCCAGCGGCGAGTGCATATTCCATTTCCAGGGGAAAACGATCCAGTAGAAGTTCCAGGGACGGCCGGCATCGATACCGAGTAACAAAAGCCCGCAGGCGTAGGCCAGGAAGCTGGTGAGCAGGGCCATGCGCATGAGCGCATGCAGGCGCTTGCGGCGGAACACCCATGCGGCGATTCCCACCGCGAATGCGCCGGAACCCAACGCGGTGAGCACCATCACATTGAAGGTTTTCCAAATTCCCCAGCCAAATGCGTCGTTCATGCCGCTGACCGGACCGAGGCCCGCGAGTTCGCGGTAAGCCGTCAAAATGAACGCCAGCAGAGTCATGGCGATCAATCCCAGAAAGAACCGGTTGACCACGGGAAATCCATATACCGGCACGGCCCGTTCCCAGCGGCTTTGAGCGGCGGACGCATTGGTGATGGTTGTGCTGCTCATATTTGTGACCTCAGAGTTGCGCCCTCAATCCAGTCTCTTTCTCGTGCTCATGCGCTTCATCCTCATAGCCTTTCAAGCTGGTACGAATTACTTGCACCAGGCCGGCATATAACAAAGCGGGCAGCGCAAAATATTGGTAGAGCCGCCTCTGCCAACGCAGAGTTCTGGCCGGCACCGACTCGGTGCCGAGTTCGGGAAGCCCAAGCTTTTCGAAAGGCACACGGGAGAGATACAAAGCTTGTGTGCCGCCGTTGTCGTTTTCTCCGTATACGCGGTTTTGATAGTAGCGGCCGGGATGATTCTTGATGCGCTGCTTCGCCTCGGCGAGCAGAACGGTGCGCGGGCCAAAAACTACGGCTCCGGTGGGGCACACGCTGGTGCATCCCGGCTTCAAGCCTTTCTCCAGCCGGTCGCTGCACAATTCGCACTTCGTGACGCGCGGATTGTATCCCTGCCATTGGAAGCGCGGAATGTGATACGGGCACGTGATGGTGCAGTAGCGGCAGCCAATGCATTTATCTGCCGTCCAACTGACGATGCCGGTCTCGGGGTTCTTGTGCAGCGCCTGGAAGGGACAGCCGGCAGCGCAAGCCGGATCAAGGCACTGCATGCACTGGCGCTTCACAAAAGAAAAGGCAGAGCCATCTTCTGGCTTATAAAGCTTGATGATGTTGCGGGTGAGTTCGTTGAGATCCGTGGGCGCCTGATGCAAGCTATCGCCGCGAATGTCCTCAGGGGTATTGTTGGCCTCGGAACAGGCAGCCTCACAGGCCTTGCAACCGATGCAGATACTGGCGTCGTACAGCAATCCGACAGCGGCGCTGGGAACCGGAATCTCTTCGGCCTGCAGAGCCTTTGGGCCAACGGTAAGGGCCACGGCCGCCGGCACTCCGGCCTTGGCGACGGTGGTAAACAATTCTCGCCGGGTGATGGCCACGTCAGTCCTCTTTCTTCGGAGTTTGGTTCTCGGACGACAGCTTGAGTTTCTCCGCGTGCGTTCGGTCCGCAATCACCCGGGCCACACCGGCTTCCTGGCTGCTCTGGAAGCGCTGCGAAGCCACCCAGGTGGCGCCTCCGACGGCTCCTGCGATTACGCCCACCAGCGCGGCAGCACCCACTTTCAACTGACCCGCACTGCTGTAAATCGGCGGATAAGTGTCGGGCGGAGTGGCCAGATGAATGGGAACGGTTTCCACGGTGCTCATCCTCCACACCACACTCTTCTCGGTGCAGCCTACGCAGGGGATTCCGAGGCCGATCGGCCATACTCCCGGAATTTCATTGAAGTGGCGCGTGGAGCAGGCGGCGTGAGTCACCGGTCCTTTGCAGCCGAGTTTGTAGAGGCACCAGCCCTTGCGATGGCCTTCATCGCCGAAGGCGTAGGCGAAGCGGCCAGCGTCAAAGTGCGCTCGCCGTGGGCAGTTCTCGTGAATCACGCGCTCGTAGGCGAACAGCGGCCGGCCAAATTCGTCCATCGCCGGAAGCTTGCCCATGGTGACGTATTCCAGAACTACGGCCAGCAAGTTGTAAGGATTGGGAGGACAGCCCGGCAAATTGACGATCGGTTTTCCGGAGACAACCGAACTTACACCCATGGCGCCGGTGGGATTCGGGTCGGCCGAGGGCACACCGCCCCATGAGGCGCAGGAGCCGATAGCGATCACTGCGGCAGCCTGCGCTGCGACTTCCCGCAAAACCTGCACGCCCGGCCGGCCGCCCATTTCGTAGTAAACGCCGTCGTCCTTGGTGGGAATCGCGCCTTCCACCACCAGGACATACTTCCCGGCGTTTTCGGCCATGGCGGAGTGCAACGCGGCCTCGGCTTGTGCCCCGGACGCGGCCATCAGCGTCTCGTGATAGTCGAGAGAGATCACGTCCAGGATGAGATGAGCAACGTCGGGAGCGGAAGTTCGCAACAGCGTCTCGGTGCATCCCGTGCAGTCCTGGAAATGCAGCCAAATCACAGACGGCCGCTTCGTTTTGCCGATGGCGTCGGCAATCTGCAGGATCGACTTCTTGCCGGTGAGCGCCAAGCCAAAGGGCGCGGTTGCCATCAGCGTGCCGCACAGCTGGAGGAAGCTTCTGCGGGAGACTCCGCTGGCTTTCAGATGTTCTGCGATGGTTGGATGTTTGGACATAGGCCTTCCTGCCTTCGGCGTTCCCCAGGGATCGCGCCGGTGATCTCGCAAACGTAGTGGGTTCGATTTTGCGGAGTCGCAAAGGAAGGGAGGCTATGAAGGACACCGATGTGGGCGCGCTGCTCTATTTATGATTCAGAATGAATGTCTTGCATGAATGCGCGACGACACGGTCCCGTATTCGCACCTACAAACCTAAGGCTCCGAAGCGCCGTCCGGCTTGCAGCCATCCCGGCCGACGCAATTGGTTATCGCTTGAATCGACTCTTTCGGTCTGTGATTTGAGTCACTCATGGGTGTGAGTGCAGTGGCTTTTTGGGGCATTTTCGCGCAATTCCAAATTATGGAGCGGGAGACCGGGATCGAACCGGCGACATCCAGCTTGGGAAGCTGGCGTTCTACCGCTGAACTACTCCCGCTCACTCGAAAAGCTTAGGCAGATATCAGCTTGTAGGTCAATCAGAGTCTAGCATCCGAAGGCGCCGGAGACAATCGCGGGTGCAACTCACGACGCGCAATCTCTCGTTTCATTTAGACTGGCTCAAGAGATCACAATGTCAGATTCTTCCACTCGACAACACGGCTCCTCAGGGGTGGCGAGCAACCGGCCGGCGGTTCCCGAGCCTTCCTTCGCGGAACGGGCGCGCACACTGGTCTACCTGGCCCGGATTGGCAGCCTCTCCACGATTTCCCGCAAGCAGCCGGGCTTCCCTTTCGGATCGGTGATGCCCTACGGACTCGACGAGCGCGGACGTCCAATATTCCTCATCAGCACCATGGCGATGCACACCCAGAATCTGCAGGGCGATCCGCGCGCCAGTCTGCTGATCTCACAACCTGCCGGAGATGGCGATCCGCTGGGTGGGTCACGAGTTACGCTGGTGGGAAATGTGACGACGATACCGGGAGAAGAAGTCTCCGTTGCTCGCAGGCTTTATTTGGCGCGTTATGCCAACAGCAAATATTGGGTGGACTTTGAAGATTTTTCTTTTTACCGCATGGACGTGTTAGACGTTTACTACGTTGGCGGATTCGGCGTGATGGGCTGGGTGCAGGCGAGGGATTACGACCTGGCACAGACCGATCCACTCGCCGACGCGGCTGAAGGAATCATTGCGCACATGAACGCCGATCATCAAGATGCCCTGGTCCAACTGGCTCGGGCGCACGCGGGAGTGGAGGCACAAGAAGCAGCGATGACCGCCGTAGACCGGCTCGGATTTCACGCACGCCTCAAAACCGCCGACGGGATTCGTGGGGTTCGTATCGGGTTCCTGCGAGAGGTTCAGAGCGCAAGTGAAGCTCGGCAAGTTCTGGTGGAGATGGTGCGGGGTGCGCGCCCAGCTTGAAAACTTGCGAGGAAGCCGAGGAATTCGTTCAGCAAAACAGAATGCCCGTATCCTTTCGAATACGGGCATTTCAGTGATAGCTTCGAGAGCGTTTTCGCTTAGACCGCTTGAACGTTCTCCGCTTGCCAGCCCTTAGGGCCCTTGGTCACGTCGAACTGCACGGTTTGGCCTTCTTGCAGGCTGCGGAAGCCGCCAGCCTGAATCGCGGAGAAATGCACGAAAACGTCTTCGCCATTCTGACGGCTGATAAAGCCATAGCCTTTGGCGTCGTTAAACCACTTCACTGTTCCTTGTTCTGCCATTGATAGTCCTATTCCTGTTTCTTGAAATGTGCTATGGAAGATTCTCTGCTAGTGAGGGGGTGACGCTGGTTGGCGATACCGACCTTCAATTGCGTGTGAGTCAAACTTAGCTGGAACCGATTATACACGATGTTCCAAAATTGCACACAAAAATGTTCAAGTGAGTCTGGGACGGGCAGAAGGCGCTGAGAAGCGGCGTACGATGGGAAGCCACGCGGGTTTTTCTGCGAATCGACTTCGAAGTCATGGAGGTATTCCATGGGAAATTTTTACACTGATGTCATCTCCAAAGACACGCGGTTCGAGTCTGTCAGTCGCGTCAGCGACCCTTCCCTGCTGGAGCAGTCCACCCGGCAACTCGTGGCAGGTATCGTCTCTGCCGCCGGCCAGATGGGAATCGAGCTGATGATCTATGAAACCTACCGCAGCGAGGAGCGCCAGCAAGACCTGTTTAACCACGGGGCGACAAAACTTCGCACCGTCGGAGTGCACCACTATGGCCTGGCTTGTGACATTGTGCGCGTAGTAAACGGCGAGCCGTCGTGGAAAGGAGATTTTTCTTTTCTTGGGCAGCTGGCCCAGAGCAGCGGAATGATCTGGGGCGGGGACTGGGGAGCTCCTCACATTAAGCACAGCTTCATCGACAGTGTGCATGTGCAGCGTTGTACCGTGGCACGACAAGGGGATCTATTCGCTGGCACATGGTTCCCGGACGAAGCCTACAATCCATGCGAGGACCATCAAAATCTCTTGGCCGCTGTCGCCAAGCCACCGGTAGGAGTTAGCGCGGCCGTTGGCGCGGCGCGCCGCGGTAATAAGCGAACTTAGGTCCGCGTGAACACTCGGGGTTACGGCGGGCGCGGTGTCAGGACTCCCTGGTCCCTCAGCAGTTTCCATTGCACTGAATTACTATGTTCGTTGCCATTTGCCATTCTTCAGTCAGCTGAGAGGACTCTAACTTATGAGTCGAAAGAACATCGATGCGGCGAGCGGCGACAGCCGACGCTCATTCTTGAAAACCGCCGTCGTTGGAGGCGCGGTTGCCACCATCGCTCCTCTCTATCCCGCTCTGGGGGCGGCGCGCGAAACAGAGACTTGCGAACCAACCGTTGACATCAAGTCGTTCGAGCTCGACGAAATAACCATCTCCGACCTGCAGGATGGAATGAAGTCCGGCAAGTTCACGGCCCGCTCTCTGGTGGAAACGTATTCTGCCCGCATCGACCAGATCGACAAGCACGGTCCCGCCCTTAACAGCGTGATCGAGTTAAACCCCGACGCACTCTCCATTGCCGACGCTCTCGATCAGGAGCGGAAAAGGAAAGGACCGCGCGGGCCGCTGCACGGCATCCCGATCTTGATCAAGGACAATATTGATACCGCCGATGGAATGATGACTACAGCCGGTTCGCTCGCCCTGGTCGGCTCGAAGCCGTCTCATGATTCCTTCGTTGCCCAGAAGCTGCGGACCGCCGGCGCCGTCATTTTAGGGAAGACGAATCTCAGCGAGTGGGCCAACATCCGCTGCAGCCACTCGACCAGCGGATGGAGTGGCCGCGGTGGCCTCACTAAAAATCCTTATGCGCTGGATCGCAATCCCTGCGGATCGAGCTCCGGCTCCGGAGCGGGAGTTTCTGCCAATCTGTGCGCGGCGGCTATCGGTACCGAGACCGACGGGTCTATCGTTTGCCCTTCATCGTCCAATGGCGTTGCCGGTATCAAGCCCACGGTGGGACTGGTGAGCCGTGCCGGCATCATCCCCATTTCTCACAGCCAGGATGGGGCTGGCCCCATGTGCCGGACGCTCCGGGACGCCGCTATTTTGCTGGGCGCTCTTACTGGAGTCGATCCCCGAGACTCCGCAACCAGCGCCAGTCAAGGCAAGTCGTTCACAGACTACGCTCAGTTCTGCGATCCCAATGGTCTAAAAGGCGCCCGCATCGGGGTAGCGAGAAAGTATTTTGGCTTCAGTGACTCGGTCGATGCTCTCATGGAGCATTCGCTTGATGCCATGAAGAAGCAGGGAGCCATACTTGTTGATCCGGCGGACATTGAAACCTTGGGTAAGTTCGATGAAAGCGAACTGCTGGTTTTTATGTTTGAACTTAAGGCGGACTTGAACGCGTATCTAGCCGGTCTCGGCCCCAATGCTCCCGTGCGGACGCTGCAAGACATCATCGACTTCAACGATCGCAACCGGCAAAAAGAAATGCCGTATTTCGGACAAGACTTATTTCTCAAAGCCGAAAGCAAGGGCCCGCTAACTGAGAAAGCTTACCTCGATGCGCTGGCGAAGAACCACCAACTTGCCCGCACCGAAGGCATTGACGCCACCATGGACAGGTATCACCTCGATGCCATGGTTGCGCCCACCGGCGGCCCCGCGTGGCTTACGGACTTAATCAACGGCGACCACGTGGCGGGAGGCAGTTCAAACGCCGCGGCGGTCGCCGGATACCCGAATATCAACGTGACTGCCGGTTTCATCTCCGGCCTGCCAGTCGGTATCTCTTTCTTTGGCCGGGCTTGGAGTGAACCTACTCTGATCCGTCTGGCCTACGCTTTTGAGCAGACCACAAAAGCTCGACAATCCCCACGCTTCCTGTCGACGATCGCAGCCGGATAGAAGTCGCTCTTACTCGTCCTGATTGCAGAAGTAATCCCGATTTGTCACTGCATAAGCTTGCCTTAGTGAAAAATCACATCGAATCCATTATTGGATGTCGGAACCGTGTTAGCCTAAGTCACACAAGGGGGTATTAATGATCATTGACAAAGTTGTTGTTTCCCTGCAAAAGGAGTACTCCCGTCTTGAAAAAGAGATGGGACAGGTAGGGAAAGCGCTGGATGCTCTACGTCACGCTGGTGGTAAGAAGACAAAGCTCAAAAGGACAGGCCGTACCTTGAGCAAAGAAGCCCGCAGACGAATTGCTGAAGCGCAAAAGCTACGCTGGGCGAAGGTCCGCAAGGCAAACGCCAAGCTGGCGAAGTCGTAAGTTGCTGTCATGCTCTCGCAAGCACCGCAGCCGGCCTCGTTCGTAGCCTCACATTTGCGAACGAGGCCTTAGCTCGGAAGTCATCCTGGTTGAATCAGACTTTCTGACCCTCCGATCCAGAACCGCCTCTAAGTCCAGCGGAACCACTTAAGCGCCAGAACGAAGGAAACTCCTCCCCAAAGAAACATCACGAACAGGCGCGGCCATTGATGAATCAGTGGAGTTCCTTCCAGGATGCTGGCGCGCAGAGCGTCATTCAGCGCGGTAAGTGGAAGCGCTTTGATCAACGGCTGAATGACCGTCGGAAAGCGCTCGTAAGAAAAGAACACTCCAGAGAAAATCCACATAGGCATCATGACAAGATTCATGAGGCCGCTTACGCTCTCGATTTTTTGTGCCCGGCTCGCGGTAAGTAATCCAACTCCGCCGAAGCACATCGCACCCAGCCCTCCGATGAATAGGATGGCGAAAATTGATCCCAGTACCTTCATGTGAAACACCAGAACTCCGAGGGTCAGAAGCAACCCGATTTCAATAATCATCAGCACCAGACGGCTCGACATCAGCGCAAGCAAAAAATCTCCCCGGCGCATGGGCGTGCCCACGAAGCGCTTCAGCAGCTTGCGCTGACGCATGTCGACCAGCGCAAATCCGATGCCCCACATTCCCGAGTTCATCAGGTTCATGCCGAGTAATCCGGGAATCAGAAAGTCGATGTAGCGCGAGCCCGGTTCAGAAGATGTGACCACGGTGATTGCCACCACATCTTTACGCCCAGCCGCCGCCTGCAGCGCATTGTCTGCTTCAGTCTTTGCGAGGACGCTCTCCGGACGCGCAGGATCGTAGCGATAACGCAGTCCGCCTTTTCCGTCGGGTTCGATTACGAGATCGTATTTCCCCAGGCGAAATCCTTTTCGCGCCGTCGGCTCGTCTTGCACGTCGACTTTGAAGGATCCATGCTGCGGAGAACGTTGCAGTAATTCCTCCGCTCGCTCCGCTCCGGCTCCGGCAACAATTGCAACCGAGGACGCATCGGCGGGCTTATTGCGGAAGGCAATTCCGAGACCCGCGGCCAGCAGCAGGGGAAACACGAAAACCCAGAAGACCACCTCCGGTTCGCGCTTTAACTCCAGCATGCGCGCCATCAGAAGATGAAGGTAGCCGGACCAACGGCCATTGTGCTTCGGCGGCCGATTTCGCAGAGCCGTTGGTTCTGCAACTGGTGCTCGCTGCACGACACTCATAGGACGATTTCCTACCGTGCTTCCGGCTTCCATTTATTCAGGAACTCCAGCAACACTTGCGGCGTGAGCGATCGTGCGTCTTCGAATTCACCATTCTTCTGGCTCACGACCAGCTTGCCATTGCTCTCAACGACTGCCAAGGCGGGAATGCCCTTATTCAACGGGATATCGAACTGATTCACAAGGTCGGCATTCTTTTTTTCATCTGGCCCTAAATCGATATGCACCACTTCATAGCCCGCCATCACCAATGCGAAGTCGGGCCGGTGGAAGGCCAGATCGAGCACGTGGCAGTCGTAACACCAATTAGCCCCGAAAACCAGCAGCACCCGCTTGTGCTCGGCTGCGGCTTGCTCCTCGGCTTTCTTGATCTCTGCGTGTGCGTCCGCATTCGCCGGATAGATATACTTGTTCATGTCGGAAGGCTGTTTCAGATGAGGTGCATCGGCTCGCTCCGAGCTGATCAGTCGCCACTGGTCTCCCTGTTTTTTCCAGCCTTGGCCATCGGTTACGTTCAGAGTCTGGCCATCCGGCAATTGCACTTCAGCTTTGAAAACCACGCTTGTGCCCCAAGGGCGGTCCAGTACGGCAACCGTTTTCAATTGCATGCCTGTTGCCTTCAGGGCCAGCCAGAAATTCACGTCGGCATCCGCGCTGGTGAAGATCCCGTTCGCCTGAACTTTCGGCGCCGGGTCAGTGCTGTAGAGAGCCTTTAAGGTCGCAGCGTCTCCCGCGAGAACCGCGACCCTCCACTGCTCGAGCGGAGCAAACTCGGCCCTTGGGCTAGCCGCCGGAGTCTGCGTGAAGGCATACTCTCCAGCAAACATCGGGGCCGTCATTCCGGCCAGAAAAATTACGCAACGAAAATATCCCCTCACATTCGTGTGCATCCTCAACGACCTCATGTCACTCTTCTCGCAAATGCCGGCCGGTCAGCCGCACAAACACATCTTCCAAACTTGCCTGACGCGTAGTCAAGTGCTGCAACTCACTTCCCCGCTTCCCCAGCGCATCCAACAGCGCCGGAATAGCCAAGTGCGGCTCCTTCACATTGAGCGACAACATGCCATCGTCCTCGCGAACAGATTCCACGCTGGGCAAAGCACGCCAAACCTCGAGGGCGGCGCCGTCAGAATTCCCGCTCACGGCAAACTCCACCACGTGATGACCGCCCAGCCGCTCAATCAAATCCGCGGGCGAACCCTCGGCAATGACCTGTCCGTGATCGACGATCGCCAGCCGGTCGCAGAGGCGCTCGGCCTCATCCATGTAATGCGTGGTGAGCAGCACGGTGCCGCCGTCGCGTTGAAACTCGCGAATAATGTCCCAGAGTTGACGCCGGCTCTGCGGATCAAGGCCGGTGGTCGGCTCGTCCAGAAAAAGAATTTTCGGATTGCAAACCAGCGCCGTTGCCACCGCCAGCCGCTGCCTCTGTCCGCCGGAAAGCTTACCCACCCAGGCGTCGGCTTTCTCGGTCAATTGCAACTGCTCAAGCACCTCATCGGACGAACGCGGTTCGCGATAGAAGCTGGCAAACAGCTCCACGGTTTCGCGCACGGTCAGTTTCTCGGATAGACGCGTCTCCTGCAGCGAAATGCCCAGCCACTCCCGCATCTCGCGCGCATCCTCATGCCAGCTATGCCCAAGAATCGAGACCTCGCCCGAAGTCGGCTCCAGCAAGCCTTCAAGAATTTCGATGGTCGTGGTCTTCCCTGCCCCGTTGGGACCGAGCAGTCCGAAGCATTCTCCCGCCTGGATCTGGAGATTCAGGCCGCGCACTGCCTCGACCTTGCCGTCGTAGGTCTTGCGCAGGTCGCGGCATTGGATGGCGATGGGCATGCAGGCATTTTAGCGAAATTATGGAACGCGCGGATGCACCGACTTGACCGGATTGCGGTAGTTCGCAGGCTCCAGCTTCCATGCCGGTCATCCTGTTAAAATAGCGCATCGCCGAATCTATGTTCGGCATCTTTTTTCTCATGCGCATCCCCAAGCGCGGCTTCACTTGACGGCGCACCCCCTAAGCGACTCGTGTGTCGTTTCAACCAGCCATGAGTTCTCCCGTTCTCCGTTGAGAACATGGAAAGAAGTCGCCTATGCTACGCAAGCTTTGCTTACTCGGCTCTGTGATCTTCGCCGCGGCCCTGTCACTCGCCGCCGCCCAGGATTCCCGTCACTTCACCTTTCACTACGCCTTCACAGTGAAGAACGTTCCCGCCGGACAAAAAATTCGCATCTGGATCCCCGAGGCGCACTCGGACGCCTATCAGGAAGTAAAAGTGGTCTCTGCACGCGGCGATTTGCCTTTGAAGCAAACCAGCGAATCAAAGTACGGAAATCAGATTTATTATGCGGAAACTGTTGCGGCGCAGCCGGAGTTGCACTTCGATATCGAATATGAAGTGACACGCCACGAGCGCCTGGCGCTCGGATCGGCGGCCCATGTAATTTCAGTTTCACTCTCATCCGCAGAGAAGCGGCAGGATCTTCAGCCCGACGCGCTGGTACCGGTTACCGGCCTGCCTGCCGATCTCGCTGCGAAAGTTACCCGAGGCAAGACTCAGCCGCTGGAGAAGGCTCGTGCGATCTACGACTACGTGTTCACCACCATGCGCTACGACAAGACCGGCACTGGCTGGGGGCATGGCGACGTTCTCTATGCCTGTGATGCGAAGAAGGGCAATTGCACTGATTTCCATTCCTTATTCATTGCCATGGCCCGTTCCCAGGGCATACCCGCGCGCTTTGAGATCGGATTTCCGCTACCTTCGGATAAGCATTCTGCTGAAATTGCCGGCTATCACTGCTGGTCGGATTTCTACATCGATGGCAAGGGCTGGATTCCGGTCGACATTTCCGAAGCCTGGAAGCATCCCGAGAGGCACGACTACTTTTTCGGTTCGCACGATGTGAACCGGGTGCAGTTCAGCATGGGCCGCGACCTGCGCTTGAATCCTCCGCAGGATGGTAAGCCGATCAATTATTTTGTCTATCCCTATGTGGAAGTCGATGGACGAGAGTATCCGAATGTATCCTTAGCCTTCTCGTTTGCTGACATAGGGGCAGCGGTCGCGATGAAATAACTCTCGTCGGGCCTTGGAGGAACTTGGCGACAGTGGCGGCCTTACCGCGTGGCCACCATCCCGCCCGGTCCGCTCGGAGGCTGGGGCAAGTCCGGCGGCGGCATCATAGGCGGCGGGGCAGCCCCATCTGCGGGCTTGGGCACGTCTTGTGAATCCTCGCCCGGACGCCTGAGGCTCGGAGCATTCACTGGCTGCTGCTCCTCCTTTTTCGCCTCTTTATTCTTGTCCGGCTGGTCCAGGACGATTTCTCTCTGCGTGCGCACGATCTTCGTGCCGTCCACTTTCATGGTCTCCACCCGGACCACCTCATCACCCACGAAGCGAACGAAGTCGACATCAGCCGGGGCCTCCCCATAAATCCATTCTTCGTAATCCGTCTCGCCCTCTCGTTCCCTCACCTTTTTTGGCGGCTTGCCCTTGGCGTGCAGCACCATCTCCTGATTCATGCCCACGAGCACGTGATGCGCCTGGATCGCTTCTTTCACTTTCGGAGGAACAGAGTCCAGATACGCTTGTTCCTTGTTGCGAGCGGTAAAGTCGAGAACCGGAAACAGTAAATTGCGCAACTGTGCGATGTTCATCTCGGGAACATACTTGTAGAAATAAAGGTCAACATAGGAGCCATGCGGGTTGGATTGCGGACCCTCCCCGCCCGTCACTGGCTGACCGTAGGTCCCGGAGACCTGTACGCGTTGATACCACTTCTGTCTGCGAATCGGGCCGCCATTAATCTCGAAATGAATGTGATCGTTCTTGATCTGAACAAAAGAAATGCGTGCGGGATCTCCCGGCTTTATCGCCGGGCCCCAGAGGTTGAGCGCCTGCTGTAATTCCTCGCCGTTTGGAGTGATCACGCCCTGCTTGAGTTGCAGACCCTTCGTGCCCATCGGGAAAGCCGTGCGAGCGTAAACCAGCTGGGTCTCGAAGTCGCGAATGATTTCGTAACGGGTCTGCTTCGCCATACGGGGCGCGTTGGGTGAAATCGGAGCTGGAACCGCTGCTGTAGCTTGGTCGCCAGCGGCTTTCGCGGAATCCGACTGCGCAGTTCGGAGCTGGCCGGAAAGCAGAGAGGACGTGGAGAGAATCAGGAAGGCGAGAAGAGCTCTGCTCCTAAGGCATCGCATACTGCACCCCGAGGCGTGATGCTCATTATATGCGATCCCGGGCTAGGGGTTGCTGTGAAATTGAGGATTAAAAGAGGCGTCTACACGCTCTCCGGACCACGCTTCTTGTGCTGCTGGCACTTGGTCATGATGGCCGAACGAAGACGGGTGCGGAGATCTTCGGGCAATTCGTAGAGTTGGGAATCGCGATAGATCTCAATGGTCTTCTTGGTCGTGTCGCAGACCACGTAACAGTTGTGGCACCAGGAAAGATGATTTTCCAGTTCAACCTTTGTGGGTTCGTCGAGGACGCCGTCCAAATAATTGGTCAGCTCGAGCAAAAAATCAGAGCATTTCACTGTTCGCCATCTCCACTCTCGCGTTTCTGAAAGTACCGTCCTAACCGCTCCCGAAGCTGCAAACGCGCGCGCAACAGCCTCGATTTCACTGCCGGCACGCTCAATTCCAGTGCCGCCGCAGTTTCCTCGGTGGACAATCCTTCCACGTCCCTGAGTACAAACACGGTCCGAAACCCTGGGGGAAGGCCTTGGATCGTTTTACTTAATATCTCGCGTAATTCCGCCTGGGTATATTGTTGTTCCGGATTCGGACTCCAATCCGCGATCTCCCGCGGAAGCGAATCGTCTTCCGTTTTAATATCCTCGTCCAGCGAAACCGTACGCTCCGGCTTCTTGCGGCGCAATTTCATCAACGCTTCGTTGACGGCAATGCGCACCAGCCACGTATAAAACTTCGACTGCTCCTGGAACTTCGCCAGGTTGCTATAGGCCTTGAGAAACGCCTCCTGCACCACATCTTCCGCATCCTCGCGGTTTTGTGTGATGTGTTGCGCAATCCGGAAGACGTTGCGATCGTAGCGGCGAACCAACTCCTCGAAAGCGGAGTCATCGCCTTGCTTGGCCGCACGCACCAATGCCAGTTCATCACTGACAGGCTCTTCTAGTTTGTTTTGGATGGCTCCCATTCTCTCGACGATGCAGTATTTTGCGGACAGCGATTTGCGGACAATGACCCGTAGCACTGCAACCGAAAAAGTTCAGCTGTTATTCTACTTGGTAACCGGAGTGTTTGCCCAATCGGTTTCCAGTTTCGGCGCAATGAGGTTTACGATACAGTCGAACAGAAGAGTTGACGCGGTCGAACACGTCCTGACGTACTCTGGGACAGTCCCCCAAGTGCCGTATAATCAGCAGTTAGGGACGGCCTTTCGGCTGCGCAAGACGAACGGACGCGATTCTACAGGGAAAACGGTCTTCAGGCATGGCGGAATCGAATCGGAAACAGAACGAGGGGCACTCAGCTGAGATTGAACAGATCGTAGCGCGCGCCGTTTCCCAAGCCCTTCGGGACCAACTCCCACAATTAGAAGAGCAGATTGCTAAGCAGGTTTTCGAGGCGTTGCCGGTTCCCGTCAGTGAACCTCGCGGTATCCCGCAAGACGGCTCCAGCGGCCTGGTTGATGCGGTTTCGAAGATTCATGCGGGGTCTACGCAGAAGGAAGTCCTGCGGGCTCTGTTGGACGCTGGCAGCGAGCACTGCGCTCGCATCGCGCTGTTCGTCGTGAAAGCTGGAGCGGCCTCCGGATGGCAATCTCGCGGCTTCGGCGATGAGGAAGCGGTGAAGGATTTCCCTCTCGATTTGAATGCCGGACCCGTGTCCCACACCTATCACAATCGAGTGGCAACGCCGGGAAACATAGCAGAAATGGGCGGACAATTCGTGGGACAGTTCGGCAGTCCGGACAATGAACAGATTCTGGTCCTGCCGCTGGCGCTCAAGGACAAGGTTGCCGCTCTGGTTTACGCCGATGGCGGCGACACTGGCAAATTGAGCTCCGACGCCCTGGAATTGCTGGTGCTCGCGACCAGCGCCTGGTTGGAAGTGATTTCGCTGCGCAAGCATGCCGCGCCTAAGGATGATGGCGACGTGCCGGCGGGCACGGTCGAGCGAGCCACCCCCGCGGTGCATACGGTTTCTTCGTATTCCGATCCCTTTGCGGCTCACACGCCCAAGCACGTGCCCGCGAGCGCTCCGGCCGCGCCCGAACCGGAGGTGGTGGAAGTCGCCTCGGCCCGCGCTGCCGCTGCCCCCGCCGTGGCGACCGATCCTTTGGCCGGTCTTTCTGCGGAAGATGCCGATGTCCATCGCAAGGCGCAGCGCTTCGCCCGACTTTTGGTGGATGAGATCAAGCTCTATAACCAGGCGAAAGTAGCCGAGGGGCGGCGTAACAAGGATTTGTACGACCGTTTGAAGGAAGACATCGATAAGAGCCGGGGAACGTTCCAGAAGCGCTACGGCAGCACGGTCGCTGCCAGCGGAGATTATTTTCAGAACGAACTGGTGCGAAGTCTGGCGGAAGACGACCTTTCGATTATGGGGCCGAATTTCCGCCGCTAGCTTTTGCGATTTCTGGCAGTTGTCTTTACGCGAAAAGTAAAAAGTGGTTCGATCAGTTTCCAAGGGTTGGTGGGTGCTCGCCGCTGCTGTTCTCTGCAGCTCCTTTGGCGCTCTGCGGAGTCCGGCGGAGATGCCTTCTCCAAGTTTGTCCAGCTCACATCAGGATCAAGCCGAGGCATCTGCTGCGAAACCGACCCAAGACGCTCCTGCCGCTAGCACTACAAAGAAGAAGCCAGCGAAGAAAACAGCTGCAGGCAAGAAAACGAGCTCCAAGAGCGCCAAACGCCGCTATACCAATGCTCGACGGCGGACTATTTCTCCGCGCGTCCGGCGCATGCGCCAGGCATTTGTGGCCTCGGCCAGCCTCCGGCCCATGGCGGAGCAATTATTGCAGGATCGTACGCCGCCTGCTTATGCCGGAGTCCAGGCCTACGCCCACGCCCACAGCAAAGAAGATGCGGGAGCGCTGGCCTGGCTCGTGCTCGGCTATGCCCATGTGCTGGATAAAGAGTATGCCAAGGCGATTGACCCGCTGAACCGCGCCAAGATTCATGCTGGGGATCTGGGGGATTACGTCGCTTACTACCTTGGAGTTTCTTACCTGCAGACAGGACACATTGCGGAAGCTCTCGCCAACCTGTCAGACTTTGCCAAAGCGCATCCTGATTCCTTACTGGTACGCGACGCCCAAGTGAGCTACGCCGATGCGCTGCTGCTCGAAGGCCAAGCGGCGGAAGCGGCATCGTTGCTGGAACGGATTCGCGTGCCGATTCACTCGGATGTGGAATTCTCCTTAGGTCGCGCCTATGCCGCGTCCGGGCAAACGGCGAAGGCGGTTGAGACGCTGGCGAATATTTACTACACCATGCCAGGCAGTGTCGAGGCTGATTCGGCCTATGCCGAACTAAGAAAGCTACCGTCCGTCCCCCCGCCGACAACTGCTCAACTGAAGGCCCGGGCTGAGGGATTGCTGAGCCGCCGGCGGTATGCGGAGGCAGCAGACGAATATCGCAACCTGGTGAACCTGGCCAGCCCTGAAGATCGGTCAAAGATGCAACTTGCCCTGGCGGATGCGCTGCATCGCAGCGGCAGGAACCGCGACGCCAAGCAGGTGCTCGATTCGCTGGGCGGAGTAAGCGGCGAAGTGAACGCGCAGCGGCTGTATCTGATGGGCCAAGTCGCCTTTGCCGCGAACGACAATGACACCTTCTACCGCACCGTCGATGAGTTGCGGCAGGCCGATCCGACCAGTCCGTGGCTCGAACAAGCGTTATTGTCGGCGGCCAACCTGCATCTCGTGCACCACGAGTATGACCAAGCCCTCGATGCATTCCGCGAGGCTCAAGTGCGCTTCCCGAATGGGCCGCGGGCTTCCTATGTCCACTGGAAAGCTGCGTGGTTGACGTTGCGCCAGGGCCGCAACGAGGATGCCAAGAAAGCCTTCGAGGAGCAAATCGCGCTCTATCCTTCGGGTGGAGAGACTCCCGCAGCTCTCTATTGGCGCGCCCGTCTGGCGGAGGAAGATAACCAGTTCGGCATGGCGCGGGCGTTTTACCAGAAACTTTCCGACCGTTATCGCAACTTCTATTATGCGGAATTAGGCAGAGAGAGATTGCAGCATCTCCCTTCCGCAGGTGATGCGACCACCGAGTATGCCTTGCTCGATCGCGTCCCTCCGCTCGACAGCAGCGGCAAAGTGACGGAGTCAGACCCGCCAACCGATGAACTGCACGTGCAGAAGGCAGAACTGCTGAGCAATGGTGGACTAATCGATTTTGCCGTGCGCGAATTGCAGGCGGCTGCGGCGAATGATGGGGGAAGCTGGGCGCCGGCGGAGACGGCGCAACTCTACGTGGAGACTGGACACTACGACCGCGCCATCGAATACATGAAGCATTCTGCGCCCAATTATTTTGCCCTCGACATTCCTGATTTGCCGAGAAAATATTGGGAGGCGCTTTTCCCCAAACCTTACTGGAACGATCTGAAGCGCTTTTCAGAGGCCAATGAACTGGATCCTTATCTCGTCGCTTCGCTGATCCGCCAGGAATCGGAATTCAATCCCTATGCGGTTTCGCGGGCCAATGCGGTTGGCCTGATGCAACTGCTGCCCAAGACCGGCAAACTCGTTGCCAAGGAAGAAAAGTTGAAGCGATATAGTGCCAGCCAGTTGTATACACCTGCAGTGAATATGCAATTAGGCACGCGCTATTTCAGAGGCATGGTCGACAAGTTTGGCGGATCCTTCGAGTACGCGCTAGCCGCCTACAACGCCGGATCCGACCGCGTGGACGAATGGCTGGCTCAGGGAAAATATCGCGATCCGCAAGAGTTCGTGGAATCGATTCCCTTCACCGAGACCCGTGAGTACGTTCAGGCCATCCTGCGCAACGCCAGCGTGTACAAGCAGCTGTACGGGACACCGTAGCCTATTCCTAAACTGCCTGCAGTGTTTGTAAGGGTCAGCTGCGACTCTGTTCCGTCGCAAGAGGCGCTTCAACTCGGTAGAGTATTTTCCTGGCCACTCGATTTATGAAACAGAATCTCCAGTATCAATAATCCCGCACCTACCACAATCGCGCTATCCGCCAAATTGAAAACCGGCCACTGATACTGCTTCACATAGACCAGCAGGAAATCAATCACACGCCCTCGGGCGAGGCGATCCCAGAGATTTCCTAACGCTCCTCCCATGATCAGCGACAATCCGACGCCGGTGACAATTTGGGCGTGGTGATTTCTCCAGAGCAAGGCCGACACCACAATCAACGCAATCGCAGAAAACGCGATCAGCAGCCCCGTTTTCCACGGTGCGGTGGAATCGGCAAAAAGGCTGAAGGCCGCGCCGGTGTTCTCCGTGTGGGTAAGGCGAAAAAAACCGGGAATCACCTGAATGTGAGCATAAAGACGAATCCGCTGCGCCACGACGTGCTTGGTCCAACGGTCAAGCAAGACGACGATAACGACGATGAAAAGGTAGAGGGTGCGCGCCGAGTTCTTGGTCATTCTTAAATAATCAGCCTGCAAGTATCTTACCCCGCGCGAGTCCCGTGCTGCTCGACTTCACCCAATCGATTCTCTTCCTCTTTTTCTCAACGGATCTTCATTTTCACCTTTCCGGGGCGTACCGTGTCCATGTATTCTGATGGGCCTTGGGCTTGCGGCGGGCCGCCAACCGCGCGGAGCGAAGCCCGCCCTCGGTTGTTCTAATTCTTATGTCTGCGATATGGGCTCATGAGGCTTTGGAAACGTTGGAAGGGTCGAACTCTGCTGTTCCTCGCCGTAGTGGGGCCGGGAATCATCACCGCGAATGTCGACAACGACGCCGGCGGCATCCTGACCTACTCGCAGGCCGGGGCCCAGTACGGGTTCCTTTTACTTTGGACCATGATCCCGATCACGCTGGCCCTGATCGTGGTGCAGGAAATGAGCGCCCGCATGGGCGCGGTGACCGGCAAGGGATTAAGCGACCTGATCCGGGAAGAGTTCGGCCTGCGCATCACCTTTCTGATGATGCTGGGCATCCTGATTACCAACTTCGGTAACGTCGTCACGGAATTTATTGGCATCGCCACCAGCCTGGAATTGTTCGGGCTCTCGCGCTACGTGACCGTGCCGGTTTGCGGCGTGATCGTTTGGCTCATCGTGGTGAAGGGCCAATATAAAAGCGTGGAGAAAGTCTTCCTCGCGGCTTCTTTTTTCTACATCACATATATATTTGCCGGGGCGTTGGCACATCCGGCTTGGAAGGAAGCAAGCCGCGCAACCTTGATGCCGCCTCGGCTGCAGGCCTTTCGCGAGCAAGCTTATCTGTTTATGGTGATTGGCGTGGTGGGAACGACCATCGCGCCCTGGATGCAGTTCTATCTGCAGGCTTCGATTGTGGAAAAAGGAGTCACCAGGCGAGGGCTTCGCGCTTCGCGCTGGGATGTGATCACGGGTTGCATCTTTACTGATGTGGTTGCCTGGTTCATCATCGTCGCCTGCGCGGCAACGTTATTCGTTCACGGATACCGCGACATCAAGTACGCCGCGGATGCCGCACAGGCTTTGAAGCCGCTGGCCGGGCAGTACGCTTACATTCTTTTCGCCGTCGGGTTGTTCAACGCTTCGCTGTTTGCCGCCTCAATTCTGCCGCTTTCTACCGCGTATACCGTGTGTGAGGGCATGGGCTTTGAATCCGGAGTAGACAAGAAGTTCAGCGAAGCTCCGTTTTTCTACTGGCTCTACACGCTGCTGATCGTAGCCGGCGGAGCCGTTCTGCTAATTCCAGGCCTTCCGCTGATCAAGATCGCCGTGCTGTCGCAAGTGGTGAACGGAGTGGTGCTGCCCTTTGTGCTTATCTTCATGCTGTTGCTGATCAACAAAAAGGAGTTGATGGGCGAATACGTGAACTCGCATTTGTTCAACGCCATTGCGTGGGTGACGACCGTGGTGATGATTGGGCTGACGATTGCGTGGTTCTGGACCTTGCGAGGGGCCGGCTAAAGCTGCAGCCAGATTCTGAAAGTTAAGGAAGCCTTCCCGCGGCGAGATCCTTTACCAGGGATGCATCCGCTTCGAGAAAGTCATACGAGGGCAGCGTGCTGGGTGCGGCCCACTGCAGGTCGCGGAAGATGCGATTTTCCAGCTTGCCATCGTATTCTCGCACAATGAAAAACCGCAACTCGACGGCGGCGCCAGTCGGATAAGTATGCTGGACGCGAGCGATCTCATCGCCCACCTTGGCATGTATGCCTAATTCCTCTTCCAACTCCCGGCGTAACGCGTCGCGGGGTTGCTCGCCTTCTTCGATCTTTCCCCCGGGAAATTCCCATTTCAAGGGCATGGTCTGATGGCGGGTCCGTTGGCAAACCAGCAGTTTTCCATCCTTCTCGATCACCGCTGCGACAACCCGCTTCATAACTTGCGACTCATGATGACGAACAGCGCACCCGCAACTGCATGCCTCTGGAGAGCGCCCGGCTTGTTTTCAACTCTCACTTAGACTGCTCCAGCTTTTTGCCCACGATTTCGGCGCAGAATTGGACGAGTTCCTGGTCGTCAACTCCGAACGCGGCCGGGAAATGGCTATCGATATCGAGTTCGCCCACGACTTGTCCCTTCACGAAAATAGGCACCACAATTTCCGACTTCGTTTCCAGCGAACAGGCGAGATACCGTGGATCTTTGCTGACGTCATCGACCACTACCGTTTTCCCGCTGGAGGCGGCAGCTCCACAAATTCCTTGATTGAGCGGGATGCGCGTATGCGGAGTCATCGCTCCCACGAATGCATCCAGCACCAGCACTGGAGGTTGGGCGCCCGATTCCAGCATGTAAAACCCGACCCAGTTGTACTTAAGCATGCGGTCATGTAAGAGCTTGCAAACCCCTTGCATCAGACTTCGGGGCACTACCACAGCTTCCGCGAGCGCGTTGACCTCGTTGCGAACCTCTTCCGTTCTGCTGGTGGTGGGCACCAGCAAATCTTAACTCAAGGCACAGGATTCATGTCGATGGAAGATGGAACGCCGGTAATTTGGCGGATACCTTTCGCTCGCTCAAAACGTTCGGGATGGATGGCAAAGGCCAGGGCATCCAGCCCTTGAAGCAGCGTGGGAGCAGGCGTGTTGAGATATTCATCCCGAATGCAGTAAACCCGGAAACCGCGCGCCGCCTGAGTTCCCTGCCAGCCGCGCTCGGAGATGATTTTGTTAAGCGGTACGCGATCCCCCGCACCGCACCAGGCAGCGATCAAGATGTCAGGATCCATGCCAGCGATTTCTTCGGCAGAGATCTGTTTTCCCGGCAAGCCCAGAAACTCTCCTCCCGCAGCCTCCACCAGTTCCGCAACCCAGGGCTGCGACGCGATCAAAGGCTTGCCCCATTCTTCACAAAATACTTTGGGCCGCGGCAGGCTCGCCGTGAGGACGCGAATCTCTTCGATTCGCCTCTGCATACGAGCGATTACGGCTTCGCCCCGATCGCTGGCTCCAACTGCTCCCGCGATGATGCCGATATTTGTGTAAATGTCCGCCAAATTCTTCGGAGCGAGGCCAATCAACGATGTTCCGGACTTGAGAATTTCGATGACAGCCTTCTCTTGATACGGCACGGATGCAATTACAAGGTCTGGACGAGCCGCGATAATCTCTTCGGCATTGGCCGTCCAGGAGTCGGCAAGAATCGTTCGCGACTGCGTTTTGATTTCAGAAACCACATCGGCGCAATATTTTGTACAGGCGATTACGCGATCCAGTTCGCCAATCTCCGCGAGAATTACGGTAGCGCTGGGTTGCAGACAAGCGATCCGGCGTGGGGTATGGGTCGGCATGAATCTCAACTAGGTTTTGAGGCGACTCAGCGCAACGGTAAGCGCTTCCAGCACCAAATGGGCAGCGTGGGTGGAAGCCTGCGGCAGGCCGCCGACGGCCGCAATAATATCCGCGCGCTCCACCCTACGGGCCTCGTCCAGCGTCTCACCCGCAACTAACTCCGTTAACGCCGACCCGCAGGCAATCGCTGCGACGCATCCCTTGGCTTTGAATCGAACCTGTGTGATCCGGCCGGCGCTCTGCTTCAGTGTCAGTCGCAGCACATCTCCGCAGGCGGGATTTTCGATCTCAGCCGCGGCATCCGCATCAGCAATCTCACCGGCATTGCGCGGATTCTGAAAATGATCGAGTAGCTGTGCGGAATACATTGACAAAACAATTGTAAACGGCGGAGGCTGGTCGCATATCTAACTCTGCGAGCGAGTTCCCTCGGGAAAGTAAATCCTCCAGCCGCGTTCCCGCGCTGTAGCCTCGAGGTCAGGATTCGGATTCACAGCCACAGCATGTTTTGCCATCGCCAGCATTTCCGCGTCCCAGCGGGAATTGCCAAACCCAGCGTCGATGTCTTTCTTGACGCTCTCACGAAGCGCCTCGGGCTTGCCTGCACCGGAGGGTACACGGATCAGGCGATCGGTCAGGGTTGGGCCTTCGAGCTCTACCTTGGCCGCGAGGATGCGGCTTTCCGGGATTCCGAAATATTTCATCCCAGCGCGGATTACCCATTCGTTCGAGGAAGAGACCACCCAAATCTCGCAGCCGTTTTCCTGCAGACGACGCACCAGTTCCCGCATTTCCGGAAAAATCTGGGTGACGAAGAACTGGTCGAAAAATCGGTGAGCCGCTTCCATGATCCGCGATTCGGCAATCCCTCGATGCATGGTAACCATTTCCCCGCACATGGTGCTTTCGTCGACCTCGCCGCGCTTGTAGGCGGCGTAACGATCTCGCATCGGACGATCGAGCGCGGCGTCAACGACGTCCCCCTGTTTCAGTTCCCAATCAAAAAAACGCTCCCCGGCGTCGCCCGGCCACAAAGTGCCGTCGCAGTCAAATGCCGCGACGCGCGGCTGAAGACGGAGAATGGAGTTGAGAAATTCGTTGGTGACCGGGAGAAACGTTTCTGTGGCATGCATCTTACGACGATAACGTGCCTGCCCCGAGATTCGCAACGCAGGTTGCTCAGGACGAGCGTGCCAGCAGCCCTGCGTATTCTTCCGGCGTATTGATATTGGCCACTACTGACGGATCGTCGACGTGCACGTATTGAATGTGCTCTTGGTGCTCGTGTTCGATATCGCGGGCGATCGATGTAGCCGGAACCCGCAGAAATACTTCGATCATTTCGCGGCCGAGCAGATACGGATGTCCATGCTTGCCCGAGAACTCAGGGATTACCAGCCAGATATTCTGTTCCGAGCTTTCAAATGCATCGTGCAGAGCCTGCAAAGTCGCAGTGCCGACCGGAGGACGGTCAACCAGGGTCACCATGGCGGCGTCGCGTCCACGATTGAGTACCTCGCGCAGGCCTACTTGCAGCGAGCTGAATTGGCCCCGGCTTGGGTCTGGATTAACTACAAGAGACGCGCCTTCTGCGTAGACCACTGGCGCGACTGCCTCGGCATTTTTCCCGGCAACCACAACCACAAATTCCGTAGCGAAGGAGAGCGAACGAATCGCCGCCGAAAGAAAGGTCTCACTCGAAGGCGGTTGGCCAGCGGCCGGAGGCGGCCAAGCCAGCAGGGCTTTGTCCCGACCCATGCGCGAGGAATCTCCCGCAGCAAGAATGATGCCGGCGAAGCTGGCAGCGCGGATCATGCAGCGAAGATAGCAGGAACCACGGGATTCTGTTAGTTTTTCGTTTCACCAGAATCCGCGATCCGGAATTCATTTCTCTTCATCCACCGCCGCTTTTGGCCTGCCGCCCGCTTCGGGCTGGAAACCTTGCGCGTGGAACCAGCTCATGTGAGGCAGGTTTGCGGTCGCATGCCTGCGCATTGCGATCAGCTCTGCAGTGATGGCAACTGCAATCTCCTCGGGCGTGATGGCACCGATGTCGAGTCCGATGGGCGCATGCACGCGATCGAACAAATGTGCCGGTACACCCTCTTCCTGCAACGCTTTGAAAATCCCGATCACTTTCCGCTTGGAGCCGATCATGCCGATGTAACGAGCGCGCGTGTGAACCGCCCAGCGCAGCAGGCGCATGTCGTCGCGGTGTCCGCGCGTGACGATGACGATATAAGAAGTCTCAGTGGGATCAAACTTCCGGACGGCCTCATCAAAATCCAGCGCATGCACCTCGCGAGCGGCGGGAAACCGCTCCTTGGTAGCGTAGGAGGTACGATCATCGGTCACAATGAGGTCAAAACCAGCCCTTACCGCTGCCTCGCAAAGGTTTATGGCGACATGACCTGCGCCGAACACATAAAGTAACGCTGGAGGCAGCACCGGCTCGACGAAAACTTCAAGCGTTCCACCGCAAACCAGCCCGGTATCGTACTTCGGATCCTGGTTCAGATCGAAGCTCAAGGTCCGGGGCTTCTCGGATTCCATCACCTCGCGCGCCGCCTGCCAGACATCAGCCTCCACGCAGCCCCCACCAATGGTGCCGACAATCGATCCATCGTCGCGTACCAGCATCTTGGCAGTGCGGAACGAAGGGATCGAACCGCGCACATTCACGATCGTGGCAACAGCGCCCCGGCGTCCTTCATGTCGGAGTTGGACGATTTGTTCGTAGATATCCATGAGGCAGGAACGGCTCGACTTGATTATCAGTCGGTGAACGAAGGGGAGTCAAACTCCGACATGCAGAAGCCCGGTCACCACTCCGGCGCTTTTTGTAGTGAGCTCGCGAATACGGCACGGATTGGGAATTCCCGATCCGAGCCAGTATGCTTGCCTCTGGTTGGTGCTAACAGGAGACTTCTTATGGAAGCAGTCCGCATTCATCAGTTCGGTGGCCCGGAAGTTTTGAGCTATGAGGAGATCCCCGATCCGCCGTTGCGCAAGGATCAGGTGATGGTCCGTGTACGGGCGTGCTCGCTGAATCATCTGGATATATGGGTACGCAAGGGGCTGCCCGGAGTGAAACTGCCGCACATCCTTGGCAGCGACATCGCCGGGGAAGTAGCGGAAGTCGGAGAATACGTGAGCGGATTCAAACCTGGTCAGCGAGTGCTCGTCGCCCCCATGTATTTCTGCGGGCATTGCCAGAAGTGTGTTGAGGGGCTGCAGAACCAGTGCCGCACTTTTGCCGTGCTCGGCAATGCCGTGGATGGCGGGAACTGCGAGCTGATCGCCGTCCCCCCGGCAAGCGTGATTCCGATTCCCGATTCGCTCGATTTCAACCAGGCGGCAAGCGTGCCCCTGGTATTCGTCACCGCCTGGCACATGCTCGTCGGACGAGCCGGCATCCGGCCGGGGCAAACCGTGCTGGTGCTGGGAGCGAGTTCCGGTGTGGGCATCGCAGCTATTCAGATCGCAAAGCTCTTCCACTGCCGCGTGATCACTACCGCAGGCAACGATGCGAAGCTGGCAAAAGGCAAGGAACTAGGCGCCGACTACGGCATCAACCACTATCAGCAGAAAATTTCCGAGGAGGTCCGGAAGATCACGAATAAAGAAGGTGTCGACATTGTGATCGAGCACGTGGGTGCTGCGACCTGGGACGAGAGCGTGAGGTCTCTCAAAAGCGGCGGCACGCTGGTGACCTGCGGAGCGACCACCGGGCCAAATGCAGCGATCGATCTGCGCCATTTGTTTGCTCGGCAATTGTCGCTGCTCGGCTCCTACATGGGAACCATGGGGGAACTGCATGAAGTCCTCAGACATGTCTTTGCCGGACGGCTGAGGCCGGTAGTCGACCGCGTGTTTCCCCTCAGCGACATTCGCGCTGCGCACGAGTACTTAGAGAACAGTCAGATGTTTGGAAAAGTGGTACTTAGCATTTAGGAATTCAGTGACTAGTGGTGGGTGGATAGCGGTCAGTGTGCGGCGATAACCAACCACTCTTCACCGAGCACAGGCCACTGCTTTTCAGTGCTTCTTTTTCGCAGGCTTAGCCAGCTTTGGGCCCTTCCCCGACTTGTCCCCTGCGACGGACTTCGCTCTGGCCTGAGGCTGACGTCGTTACTTTGTTCTTGGTAAGGTCGATCACGAAACTATCGACGACTTTGGCCGTGGGTGTTGTACCCGTAACGTAAGGCGCGGAGAGATACGTCCCGACGATCTGCGTCTGGCTGACCTCGAATCGTAGAAATCCGAAATTTGTCTGGTCATATTGCTCAAGGGTCAAGCCGTTCGGAAGCGATAGAGGAACCTTCGGAGGCGCTCCGTTCACGGTATGAAGCGTTCCGAGCTTAGTGTAGCCGCCAGCGCCAGCCACAACGTACGGAAGCTGAAGCTGGCCTTTAGGACCCTTCACTACGCTGGTAAAGCGCTGGTAGTTGTGCACATGTCCTGACAGAATCAGATTGGGGTATCGCTTGACCGCCTGAAAACTGTTGGAGAGAATCTGATCCGCCACGCTGCTGCCCGAGTGCTCCGTATCTCCGGAAAATGGCGGGTGATGAATGGTCACGATCAGGGCGAGATTCGGATCGGCCGCAGCTAATTCGCCTTTGAACCAGTCAATTTGATCCTGGTGAATCTCCGCTTCGGTTTCACTCACGTTGGAGAACAATCCGATGATGGTTGCGAATGGAGTCGTGAAGGTCCAATACACATTGGGCAAGTCCATTTGCGTGCGACTCGCGCCGGTTTTCAGTGAACCCGGTTGCGCCGGATTTTTGGACATGAAGTTTTGCACCCAACCATCGAGCGGGACCTTGTTGGGATCGACCGGGCCGTCCTGCGGATCGTCGGGCTGGCAGTCGTGATTCCCCGGGATGGAAACGATGAAGGCCGGATAGTTTTTATAGGTTTCATAAAAATAAGCCCCGTACTTGTCGATATCACCGGCAAAATAGATGACGTCGCCCAGATGGTAGTAAAAGGCTGGCTGTTTGCCGTCCGGCGAATTTTGAACGTCCTGGGTCATGATCGATGCCACCAGATCCTGCGGACCGGAGTCCCGGTAATCTCCCGTATCGCCCACCGTGTGGAATACCATGACGCCGGCATTCTTGATTTTCGTGATGTCGCCTGCGGTGAGCAGCTGCGACAGATCAAAACGGTACGGCGCAAGGCCGTTCGGGGTTGGCAGTGGCTGGAAAGGATAATGTGGAAGTTGAATGGCGTCGGCGGCGCGCGACGCCTGCACCGGAAAGTGAGCGGCAGGGATTGGGGGAACGTGGCTCTGCCGTTTGCCTGCTCCCCTTCCGGTGCTGAATGAATGCAGTGGACTCATCGATCTCTCCTTCGAAGATTGTAGCGCCCGGGTTAGTAGAGTACGCTGCAGCACTTTTCACGCGCAGCGGTCGGACGGCCTATTCGACGGGGCCTGAACCTCTAGGAGGGAAGACGCATCACAGCTTACCGTAAGGAGCGGGGTTGTCAAGAGTGCTCCCTGGTTTAGAATACCTATATGTCGCGCGAACTGAACTTCGGCCCGTACGTTGATTTCGAGCACGGCAAGAAGGTCGTGAAAGACCTGACCTTTGGCAATCCCACCCCCGAAGGCGTGGTGCTGACCACACTGGATTCGGCCGTGAACTGGATGCGCAAGGGCTCCATTTGGCCCATGACATTTGGGCTCGCTTGTTGCGCCATCGAGATGATGTCCATGGGAGCATCGCGCTTCGACATCGCCCGCTTCGGTGCGGAAGTATTTCGTCCCTCACCGCGCCAGAGCGATCTGATGATCATTGCCGGGCGGGTCTCCAACAAGATGGCTCCAGTGATCCGCCAACTCTGGGAACAGATGCCAGAGCCTAAGTGGGTGATTTCCATGGGAGCATGTGCTACTTCCGGTGGCGTGTTCAATAATTATGCGCTGGTGCAAAGCGTCAATCAGGTCATTCCCGTCGATATCTATGTTCCCGGCTGCCCGCCGCGTCCCGAGCAACTGATCTACAGCATTACGCTTCTGCAGGAAAAGATTCAGAAGGAGCGCGGGACGATCAAGAAAGCTCTCAATCTAACCTAGACCGGAACCCCGCGAATGCATCTCCCGTACTGCTGATGCCTGAGGTTAATTTTTTTATCGAAAATCAAGCGTTTCTCCACTCCCTGCAAGCGATTGCCGAAAAAGAACTTGGGATACCTCGATCCCAAAACCGGAACCTGCCCTTAAGAATACGAAACCATTCCTCACTTTCCTGAATCTAAAGGGTTGAGTGTAGGACATAATGTCAGTCGCGTAGGCACCGAATTCAAAAGAGTCCGCGCGAATTACTCAGGGTGGAAGGTGTTCTATGGTAGCCAAATTGATTGATGCGATTTTCGGTTGTAGACACTCTCGTTACAGTTTTCCTGTAACCCTTCGCGGAACGGCCCGGCGTCCGCAAGCCAGCGTATTGACGGGAACCTACGTAGCTTGCCTGAATTGCGGAAAAGAATTTCCTTATGATTGGCAGGAGATGAAAGTCATCACCTCCTCCTCTGAGCGACGGCACTATATGGCCGCGGTGGCTACGAAACAAGCTGCCTGAGTGCGCTCACGGTCGCAGACCTCGCGAAAAATATCACCAAGCCGCGATAGGGTTCGCGGCTTTTTTCTTGGGCAGATCTTACGGCCATCTAATCAATTCCCTGCCAGGAGCCCCTGCGCTCCCATTTTGGAACTGACAGCGCACTTATGTAACTCGCGCACAACTTCAAACAGATAGATCCTCCTGTACCTGCCTTAGTGTAAAGCTATCTTTCCTGAACGCTCGTGGTCTGCGCGCTTGGGATAGGCGGAATGCCTGACGGGCACGCTAACCGAATCGCCAGTTCTTAGGGCCAAAAAAGTCATGAAGGAATTTTCAGGAAGTGAATGTTTCAGTCAACCCGCAGCCGCAAATCCCGCGTTGCAGCGGGGCCTGAAGGGAAAAGACGATCTTCTGGCATCGATTCCCAGCACTCCAGCGGTCCTGCAATCGTTGCTCGACGAACTCAACCAGCCGGCCGACAACGTCAATCTGCTGCGGGTGGCGGAGATTGTCGGTCGCGATGAATCTCTCGCCGCCCAGTGCCTTCGCATGGCCAACTCTGCGCTGTATAGCCGGGGCCGTGCCATGGATTCTCTTCGCGGCGCCATCCGCACTCTTGGAATTGCCCGCATTCGTGATATTGCTATCTCCTGCGGTCTGCTGCAGGTTGTCTCCTCTTCCCGAAAAGCCCTCGATCCCGTAATCTTCTGGCAACATTCGCTGGCTTGCGCCATCATCGCTCGCAAGCTGGCCCGCTCGGTCGCATTTGACGATCCTGAGAAAGCCTATCTTGCCGGATTGATGCACGATATCGGATTTATTGTAAACCTGGTTGTCTTTCCTGAACAAACCAGAACTGCCATGCAGAAAGCTCAGCGGGAGGGCGTTTTCGTGGGTAAGGTCGAGTGTTCGGATCTTGGCTTCACGCATTGCCAGAGTGGAGAGCTGCTGGCGCGCCGCTGGAATCTGTCAGAAGAACTCGTGGAAGTGATTCTCTGTCACCACCATGTTCCAGCAGCAGTTATCAACCCCGCGTTGGTGGCAATCGTATCCCTGGCCGACCGGCTCAGCCGCGCCTCGAATCTTGGCGTGGGCTACCTCGAGACAGCCGACCCCATCGATTCCTGGGAGGCCGATTGGAACATACTCTTAGAGAAATGTCCCCTCGCCGCAGAGTTAACCTGGAGCGACTTCGTCAAAGACTCTCAAACGTACGTGGAGGAAATCCGCAATCTGGTTACGGCCATTTGCAAAAACGACTAGCGCGCCAAGCCACTAGCCCGCCGTTACAGCCGCCGATGTTCGCTTCTCCATGGGCACAAACTCCCGCGCTTCATGCCCGGTGTAGACCTGGCGCGGCCGGGCGATCTTCTGCTCCGGATCCGTGATCAGCTCCTGCCACTGCGCCAGCCAACCCGCAGTGCGCGGAATCGCAAACAGCACGGTGAACATTTCCGGTCGGAAGCCCATCGCCTGGTACATGATTCCCGAATAGAAGTCGACATTGGGATACAGCTTGCGCTTCACAAAGTAATCATCTTCCAGAGCGATGCGCTCCAGCTCGAGGGCGATCTCCAGCTTCGGATTTCGGCCTGTAACCTCGAAAACCTGCTCCGCGCACCAGCGAATAATTTTCGCTCGGGGATCGTAGTTCTTGTAGATGCGATGTCCGAATCCCATCAGCTTGAAGTGCCCTTCTTTCACCTTCTGGATATAGGCCGGCACTTTTTCTTTCGAACCGATCTCGTCCAGCATCTTCAAGACTTCTTCATTCGCTCCGCCATGCAAGGGTCCCGCCAAGGCGGACGCCGCTGATGCCATGGAAAGATACGGATCGGTTTGAGCGCTGCTTACCGAGCGCATCGCGTTAGTGCCGCAATTCTGTTCATGATCCGCATGCAGGATGAACAAAATGTCGAGCGCCCGGGCAATGGCCGGATTGGCCACGTACTTCGGCTCGACCATCTTCCAGAGCATGTTCATGAAGTTCTCGGCATAATTCAAATCGTTGTCCGGATATACGTAAGGAAATCCCACATTGTGCCGGTAGGACATGGCCGCGATCGAAGGCACTTTGCCAATCAAGCGCTTGATCTGCAGCAGCCGGTTCTTGGCGTCGTGCACATGCTTGGCATCCGGATATACCGTTGACAACGCTGCCACCGTGCTCACGAACATTCCCATGGGATGGCCGTCGTAGCGAAAGCCCTCCATGAACTTCTTGGTGCTCTCATGCAGCATGGTGTGGTGCGTGATGTCATAGACCCATTGTTTGAGTTGGGGCTCGGTCGGCAATTCACCAAACAACAGAAGGTATGCCACTTCCAGGAAAGTGCAGCGCTCCGCCAGCACTTCGATGGGATATCCTCGATACCGCAGGATGCCCTGGTCGCCATCGATATAGGTGATGCTGCTGCGGCAGCTCGCCGTGTTCATGAACGCCGGATCATAGGTCATCAGCCCAAAATCTTCCGGACCCGTTTTGATCTGCCGCAGGTTCATCGCCCGGATGGTGCCATCCTCGATCGGGATGGTGTAGGTCTGACCGGTGCGATTGTCGGTGATGGTGAGCGTGTTCTGTGGCATGGAAGTGGAGACTCCTCTATATTATGTCGCGATAGCGGCAGCGTAATCTACCCTTACTAGCTTTGCCCAGGACCAGCTGTGACCCGGATCACGCGGCTCCGTGACCATAGTACATCGCTGGCTCGGGCAGCCCTCATTATCCACGTTGGCGGACCGTAAATACAAAAACCGGCAGCCATGGCCGCCGGTCGCTAACCTATACAGCACTTTAGTTCGAGGAATCATCTCGCCGCTTCAAGGTCGGCCGGTCATCGTCAGGACTGCTGCTGCCCGATTTGCTGTCCCCGCTGGCAGAAGTCCGGCGCAGGCTGGGTTTGTTCTCATCTCTCTGATCCAAGACCTTGTGCCGATTCTCGATCGACGCGAGCCGCGCCTTTACATCGTCAAATTCCGAGGTCGTCACAATGTACTCATTCTTTGCCGGCAGAATCTTTCGAATCTCTTCCTGGGTCTTTTCAATGCGGTCTGGAGTCTGCGGATGGGTATCGAAGGTCTTCGCCAACGTACCCGGTTTCTTCTTCTCCATCGCCTGAATCTTTTCGAAGAAGGAAACAAATGCGGACGGATCGTAGCCGGCGCGGTACATGTATTCGACGCCGAGGTAGTCCGCTTCCGCCTCGAAACCGCGGGAGAATTTCAGAAAGCCCAGCATCGCCGCCGGTCCCGCCGCTTCGTAGGCTCCATAGCCGATTCCTCCGCCCACAAAAATCAGAGGAATGGTGGCGAGCTGCATCAAGGTCCCCCGCGTCTGCTCGCGAGCCAGATGGCAAGCTGCCACGTGCGCAATTTCGTGCGCCATTACGCCCGCCATTTCGGCTTCTTCGTCGGCCGCCAGGATCAACCCGGAGTTCACGTAGAAGAATCCGCCCGGCAGGGCCATGGCGTTCACTACGTCGGAATCAATCACCTTGATCGTAAACGGCACCTGCGCATCAGAGTTCCGTACTAGATTCTGTCCGATGCGGTTTACGTACTCCGTCACGACCGGATCATTGACCAGTTTGACTTGCGACTCAATCTGCTGCGCGTAGGACCGGCCCATCGCCACTTGCTTCTCGATGCTGTACCAGTTCCCTACGCCGCGGCCGCAACCCACATTCCGGTTCCCCACCGCATCCACGTCCGTCTTCGAACCGTCGTGCTTGATCTGGCTGTCTTCCTGGGTCGGTAGAGTGGCTGGCGGCTGCGCTGGGGCATTCTGCACGTCACTGGCTTTCGGCTGGCCTTTATCTTGATCTGGAACCGGAGGGGTTTGCGTCGGAGTTTGGGTCTGACCGGGATTTTGAGTCTGACTCGGATTCTGACCAGGCTGCTGTGTTTGCGCCATCGTCCAGGGCACCGCGCTGAACGCCGCCAATCCCACTGCGATTGCCAACCCACGGAACTTCATAGGAACTCCTTTGCGACCCACTCTTACCCGGATTATACGCCCCACGGGAACACTCTCAGCCAGAACTTCCTCGTTTCCTTTAGACGCCCCGATTTCCCCGAGGGTTATCCAGTTTCAGGAAGTACGGGCCTCGCGAAACAGTGCATTTCCAGTCCCGCTACCCTTGCCCCGGTTCCGACACAGTCGTACCATGGGCCCTTCGTTTTTCTGTCACTCTAGTTCCTGTCAGTCTAGGAGATGCCTTTGCTCGATCGCCGCCGTTTCCTCGCCACCGCCGCCACCGGCCTCGCCGCCGTAACGACTCTACCCCGGAATTTGCTCGCCCAACTTGCTGGCGTCCCAGCCAAGCTTCCCGATTCCGCGCTCTTCGACAAGAACGAAGACGCCTACTGGGCGGAAATGCGCAAGCAATTCCTCATCCCCGAAGATGAGATCTACCTGAATAACGGGACCGTCGGTTCCAGTCCCGCGCCCGTGCTGCGCGCCATTTTCGAAGGCTACACCACTGCCGAGAAGATGGATCAGCAGGATCCCGAGGACTATCCCATCTGGGGCTACGCTGCCTGGAACGAGTTCCGCGATCCCCTCCCCACCTTCGTAGGCTGCCATCGCGATGAGATTGCTCTGCTTCGCAATGCCACAGAAGCCAATAGCTACATCGCCAATGGCATCGATCTGAAGCCAGGCGATGAAGTTCTCATGACCGACCAGGAGCATCCCGGCGGCGAGCATCCCTGGAACCTGAAAGCCAAGCGCTACGGCATCGTGGTGAAGCGCGTCATCCTGCCCCGCCCGGTAAAGGACACTTCCCAGGTCCTCAATCTCTTCAATGATGCCATCACCTCTCGTACGCGCGTCATCTTCTTCAGCCACATTACGACGTTCTCCGGGGCCGTTCTGCCGGCAAAAGAACTTAGTGCGTTAGCCCGTTCCAAGGGCATCCTTTCCGCAGTCGACGGCGCTCACGTGCCCGGTATGATGCGCCTCGACCTGCATGACCTCGGCTGCGACATGTACTCTTCCAGCCCGCACAAGTGGCTGCAAGCCCCCAAAGGCTCGGGTTTTCTCTACGTGCGTGACGAAGTTATCGACCGCCTCTGGAACACTATCGTCACCGAGGGCTGGGACGAGCCTCAGCTCCGCGCCGAACGCTTTCAGCGCATCGGCAGCTCCAACGTGCCGGCGCTTTGCGGTCTCCGCGCTTCTATCCAACTCGCGAATGACATTGGCATGGACCGTATCGAGCGCCGCCATCGCGAGCTCGCCGACTATATGCTCGACGAAATGAAAAAGCGCGGCGCCGAATCCTGGACGTCGCCCGACCCCACTCTGCGCTGCGCCATTGTCACCGTCAACGTCCCCCCCGTTCCACGCATGGACTTGGAAAACTGGATGTGGAAGACCCATAAGATCCGCATCCGCGGCGGCGACCCGAACAAGCTGCGGTTGTCGACTCCTTACTATTTGCAGAAGAGAGACATCGACCGGTTTCTGGAGAAGTTTGACGAGTACAAGCGGGAGAAAAATGCCTGACAACCGAGGTGGTCATTTCAACTTGACCATGTCTGTTACAATGTGTCCATGAAGGAAATTCCTGCAGCTGCCTTCAAGGCTCAGTGCCTCGCTCTAATGGAGGACGTACGCTCCACCAAGCGCCCCCTCGTAATTACGAAACGCGGCAAACCGGTCGCGAAACTGGTACCCATCGATGAACCAAAGGATGACTTCATCGGCCGGCTGAAGGGTGTGTTTCAAGTGTCCGGAGATCTTGATGCCGATCCGCCCGAGGAGTGGGAGTCGGCGTTTTGATCCTACTGGACACGCATGTCCTGTTTTGGGCGGTAGACAATTCGAAGTCTCTTTCCCGTCCCGCCGCTTCCGCGATCCGCCACGCCCGGCGGCAAAGCGGGATTGCAATTTCCGCAATCAGCATCTGGGAACTCGCGTCCATGCTGGCGCGCGGACGCATTCAACGTTACGGCACGCTTCAATCCTCGCTCAACTTGCTGATCGAAGGCGTCACCGTGCTACCGATTACGCCCGAGATCGCCAGCTTGGCAGCCCAGTTTCCGCGCGACTACTCCGGCGACCCCGCCGATCGCATCATCGGCGGCACAGCCCGCGCCGAAGGCCTGACGCTGATCACGCACGACGAGAAAATTCGTAGAAGCCCGCTGCTCAGGACGGTGTGGTAGGACGGCGGCTAAGCGTTGGCTGCATTGCGCGTTTTCCGAACCTGTCCCCGAGATTATGGATCTCAAGAGCCAACTCCGCGAAAGCTACGGCGCAGGTCGCAGTCGCTATGAGCACAATGTCGGTAAGAGACCGTTTTGGGACAAACTCGTTTTCTGGTTGGTCGTGCTTGGGGGAAGTCGTGCAACCGAAATTTGGCTTAGTCACCACAGCGCCATGGCTACGGGTTGGCGCTTTCTGATCGCGATCAGCGTGGCCTGTTTGCTCGCGGTCCTGTCTTCAATTGTGCTGGATAAGTTGCGCACAATTTACTAAGAACTGAACCCTCTTCTTCACCACCCAATCTGGGCTGCGTTTTCGGCGCCTTCAGTCGTAATACTCCAGCCCCAGATGCGTAATTAACTCTTCGCCCTTCAAGTGCCGCAGCGTGTTCTTCAACTTCATCAACTGAATAAACAGATCATGCTCCGGATACAGCCCGGGCACTGTCATCGGCGACTTAAAGTAAAAGCTTAACCATTCCTGAATCCCCAGCCCACGCAGTTGCGAGCACCGCTTGGCCAAATCCGTCAGCAGCACAAGGTCGAGCACAATGGGTGCCGCCAGAATCGAGTCGCGGCACAGAAAGTCGACCTTGATTTGCATGGGATAGCCCAGCCAACCGAAGATATCGATGTTGTCCCAACCCTCTTTATTGTCACCTCGCGGCGGATAGTAATTAATGCGTACCTTGTGACACATATTGCCGTACAGTTCCGGGTACAGTTCCGGCTGCAGGATGTGCTCCAGCACCGAGAGCTTCGACTCTTCCTTGGTCTTGAACGATCCCGGGTCGTCCAGCACTTCGCCGTCGCGGTTGCCCAGGATGTTGGTCGAGAACCATCCGTTCAGTCCCAGCATGCGCGCCTTGAAGCCGGGTGCAAGAATCGTCTTCATCAAGGTCTGCCCGGTTTTGAAATCCTTACCGCAAATGGGTGCTTCGTTCTGCCGCGACAGTTCCAGCATCACCGGCAGATCCACCGTCAAATTCGGCGCGCCATTGGCGAACGGAACCCCCTCCATCAGCGAGGCGTAGGCGTACATCATCGAAGGAGCAATCAGCTCGTCGTTCTCACGCAGCGCCTTCTCGAATGCCTTCAGCGATTGGTGCGCCTCGCTTGCCTCGATATAAGACTCGGTCGATCCGCACCACATCGTGACCAACCTGCTCGCCCCGCTGGTCTTCTTGAAGTCGCGGATATCGTCGCGCAACTGTTCGGCCAGATCCATCTTCGTCTTGCCCTTCTTCACGTTGGGCCCGTCAATCTTCTTTACGTAATTGTGGTCGAATACCGCAGCGCGCGGGGTCACCGACGAAAGAAAAGGCTTCAACTGATCGAGCAGTCTCTGATCGAGAACGCCCGCATTCGAAGCCGCTTCGTACATGTTGTCTTCGAAAATATCCCAGCCGGTGAATACCAGGTCGTCGAGTCCGGCCAGGGGCACAAGCTCCTTGATCTTCGGCGAGCGGCCATCGGTACGCTTGCCCAGCCGCACCGTACCCATCTGGGTCAGCGACCCGATCGGTTTTGCCAATCCCTTGCGGATCGCCTCTACCCCGGCAACAAACGTCGTCGCCACCGCGCCCATGCCCGGAATCATTACTCCCAACTTCCCTTTCGCGGGCTGGATCGTGCCGTTGTTCGACGAACCGCTTTTTGCCTTAGTTTCTGATTTCACTTCCATTCGCGCTGCCTTTACGGACTTCTTAGGTGTCGCCATATAGGTTGGCCGCTTCCTCAGTAAGAATCTGTATGGATGTGCAAACTTTGTATGTTCTCGCATTGGAAGGGGCTTTTGCAAACGACAGGAGCCAGACGCGCAGAAAATCAATTCAATGGAGCATAGTGGACATCGGTTGGAGAGGTTTCGCAAAACTTCTGTTTCGAAGTAACGTTACCGCGGTCAGCCGCAGCCGCGAATGACTTCCATAGATTTTTTGCGTTGGACTCTGGTCGGCGCTTCCCGCATAGTGAAATCACTTCGTAAACCAGCTCTGCAGCCGGTCTCGCGAAGCTGATGTTTGCATGTCGGCCCCGCTGTCGGTATTGCAAGTCTTCTGACCTCGTCGATCTCCACCTCAATCTGAGCCCACGCCATTCGGCCGCGCGCCGGTAGTGTGCTCTTCAGACCAAGAACAGGAGATTCCCATGAAATGGATTCGCAAGTTCGCCTACGCCGCTGTTTTGACTTTGAGCGCTCTCAACTTCGCACCCAGCCTGGCTTCCGCCCAGGACGAGGCCGGAAGGTTCACCCTACCTCAAGAGGTGCATTGGCAGAATACGTCGGTGCCGGCTGGAGATTACAAGTTCACGCTCCGCTCGATGGGGCCCTCGGAAATGCTAACGCTGACAAGGATTTCAGGGACGCCTCGGTCGTTCATGTTGCTGGTGAATGATACCGGCGTTGCCGACAGTTCCCAGGCCGCAAGTTTGGTCATCGACACCCGGTTCGGTGAACGCTACGTCAGCGCCATGAACCTTCCCCAGTTTGAGGTCGCGCTGCACTTCGCGCCGCCCGCAAACTCAGGGAAGGTAATGGCTGAGATGCAAACCGCTTCCGCCGCCCGTTAACTGCCCGGCATCCGGGAGCAGATCAGCCATGGATCTGCTCCCGGTTTTTTATTTTGTTTGGCTTGACCGACATTCGCAGATATTTTCGGCTGTCGGCAACGACTTACGACGGACCAGTCGTCCGGGAATTTCCTTTCACTTCTTCGCTTAACACAATTGCTTCGGCAATTTCTTTCATCGCCTTGCGCTTCTGCCGGCTCTGGCGCTGCAGCGCCAGGTAAGCTTGCTCCTCGCTTAGTCCCAGATCGCGCTGCAAAATTCCTTTGGCGCGCTCCACGATTTTTCGCGTCTGCAGTTGCTCCGAGAGATTCGTATTCGCATCCTCGAGCCGCGCCATTTCGATCTCGGCCCCCACCAGAAATCCCACCGTAGAAATCAGCCGGATCTCCCGCCGCCGGTAGACGTGAGGAGCACGATGTTGCAGGTTAATCACTCCCACCACTCGCCCGCGGCACATCAAGGGCACGGATAGAAAAGCTTCGTAACTATCTTCCGGTAGTTCGTGGAAGAATTGAAACCGCGGATCCAGCGCTGCCTTCTCTGCGACCGCGACCGGCTCCTTGTGCTCGGCCACCCATCCCGTAATGCCCTGCCCCAGCCGCAGTTTCAGCCGGTCCACAACCTCCGGATGCCGATTCTTCGAGGCTCGCAGAACCAGATCCTCTCCCTCAAGAACATAGACCAGGCAAGAATCGCACTTCACCAGGGCAGAAGCAAAATCGACCACACGAGTCAACACATCATGAAAGCCATCCGCCGTCGCCAGCCGGTTGCCGATCTCGTGCAGCAAATCTACATGTGAGTCCTCAACTGAAATGAAGGTGTTCATGCTTAACAGTATGGACCATGGCAGCGCCATGTCTAACGTTAAATTTCAATGACACGCATGCAGAATTTTCCACACGATTGTTACGTTCATTTAACATCTTCCTCGCAGCTCCGGCATCGCTAGTTACTATTTCTCCAGATCCACACTCTTCACCGGCAAGTCCCAGTGCCCGTCGAGGATCTCGAACCGCCGCTGCTCTTCCCGCTGGAACGTCTCCTGGTCTGGATACATCTGTTTCTGCAGCGCAGCTTCATCGAACGGTTCATTCGCCACGGTCGCGTTCTTGAAGACAATGGTCACGCGATAATCCCAGCGGCCATCTTCGGTGGTGTGATAGCGCGGCTGATCCATCCAGACCTTCGCAATCCGCCCCATCTCCATTTCTTTTTTGAGCACCGGATAGTGATTCTTTTTAAACAGCTTCAGAAATTCGTCCGCATGTCCCCACTTCGCTTTGTAGTAATACTCAACTACAAAAGGCTTGTCGGACGTTGCCGGCGATGCATACTGAGCGTGGGCAACAATTGGCGCAGCGATTGTGAAGAAAAGCGCCAAGGCAAACATACGAGATATTCGAATCACGGAATCCTCCTCGTCGATATTCGCTTGTACACTAACAGCACGCAATATAAAGGAGCAGCGGAAAGAAACGAAAGCCAGTGGAAAACGACGAACAACAAATCCTGAAGCTCTTCGAAGACGGAGACCGAGCTCTGATCGCCGCCGACCTCGCCGAACTCTCGCGTATCTTCGCCGACGACTACATTCAATACGACGAATCCGGAGAGGCGCGTAACAGGCAGGAAGTGCTGAACAATCTTAAGTCTGGTGTGATTCGCTACCTCTCGATGGTCTCGACCGGCCGCCGGATCCGATTGCTGTGCGCTGACGTAGCCATCGTCCATGGTTCTGAGGAAGATGATGTTGAGCAAGGTGGGCAGCGCTTCCCGGTTTCCTACGTCTACATGGACGTGGTCATGAAACGCGACGGCAGGTGGCAGATCGTGGGGTCACAACTGGCGAAAGATGTATCGTAAAGTTGCTTACCGACTCCCGACCGCCGTCGCCTGCCCGCTCATGCGATTCTGCCAGTGACTCCACACAAACCACGCCGCCGCGGCCACCAGCACAACCAAAATCACCGCGTCGAACTTGTGAAAATATTTTCCCAGCTCGCGCCAGTTCTGGCCCAGCTTCATCCCGAAATACGCTAGCGCCAGGCACCATGGCCATGATCCCAGAAATGTGTAAATGTGAAACCGCGCTCGCGGCATGCGTGCCACTCCCGCTGGCAGCGCGATAAACGTGCGAATCACCGGCAGCAGCCGCCCGACGAATACCGCCAGATATCCCCAGCGTAGAAAGAATCGGTCAGCCCAGTCGAGCTCGCGGCGTCCCATCAAAATCCAGCGCCCATAGCGCTCCACTAGCGGGCGCCCGCCGTAACACCCAATTTCGTACGCCACCAGAGACCCGAGGTTGCACCCGAGGGCCCCCGCCGTCGCCACCAAAAGCAGTTTGAACGTTCCGGTAAACACCAGATAACCGGCAAACGGCATGATCAATTCCGAAGGCAGCGGAATGCAGGCCGACTCGATTGCCATCAGCAGCACGACGCCCGCGTAGCCAGTCGTACTGACCACGGAATTAATAAACACGAAGATGATGGCCAGCAGTTTTTCGGACATGAAAGCGGTTTTCGGTTCTCAGCACAACCGTCGTCCCTGATCCTGAGAACTGGGAACCGGGAACTAGATTAGTTTATCGGAAATTAAGAAATAGAGGCCTTGCTCTAGAACGAGCCATCCTGGGTAAACGTATAGCCAGGCAACGCTGCGCCTTGCGGCGTCTTCGTCACTTTGATGCGGGCGGTCGGTGCATCCGGAGCGGTTATCCCGGCAGGCCGCAGCATGGCATACTGGGCGAATACTTCGTTGTACACCTTGGTGACCAAATAATCCTGACCGTCAGCATCGCTGCGCCACACCTGCCCGAGTTGGATCGAAGTTACAGCCATAGATAGACTCTCTGAAGAAGTGGATCAGCTTCAGACTAGCGAGGGATAACTGGCGAGTCAATCCTTCTCGTGGTTACCGAGGTGTCTGCTAAGATGTTGCCCTCATGCCCCGCGGAAATATGCCCCGCCAACCCGCCCGCACCGGCCGGCAAGACCGTGTGGCGCGGGCGCCCTCGCCCCAGAAGCCCGCGCCCAAACCGCCGCGCGGAAGCCGGGGAACTCATGTGGGGACGGCCGCCATCGGCCATCCGGGCAGCTCCAAAGTCCCGAAGGCTCCTCAAGGGACGAAGCGTACCGCCTACAATCCCCTGGCTCCCGATCGAATCGCGGAGATCCTGAAGCGCCTCGACCAACTCTATCCCGATGCCACCTGCGCGCTTACTCACAGAAGCGCATGGGAGCTCCTGGTCGCGACTATTCTTTCCGCCCAATCCACAGACGTGAATGTGAATCGTGTCACGCCGGAACTCTTCCGCAAGTATCCCACCGTTGAAGCCTTCGCCGCACTCACTCCAGAACAACTCGAGCCCGATGTCCGCTCGACCGGCTTCTTCCGCAACAAGTCCAAATCGGTGGTCGGCGCCGCGAAAAAAATCGTTGCCGATTACGGCGGTCAGGTGCCTGACGATATAGACGAGCTCTTGACCCTCCCCGGCGTCGCCCGCAAAACTGCCAACGTAGTGCTGGGCACGTGGTTCAAGAAAGCCGAAGGCGTAGTCGTCGATACCCATGTGCAGCGCATCTCGCGACGCCTCGAACTCACTGTGAACACCGATCCGCCAAAAATCGAGCAAGACCTGATGCGCATCATTCCGCGCGAGAAATGGATTCTCTTCTCCCACCAGATCATCTGGCACGGCCGCAAGCTCTGCATCGCCCGCAAACCCAAGTGTGTCGACTGCGCCTTGGAAAATATCTGCCACGCCGCTGACAAAACCTGGAGTACCGTGGAGATCCACGAGAACGCGAAGGCCTGATCTGTCGTGGCTCCGCCATAAGCAAAATACGTCCTTGGCGTAAAGGGTTGCATAGGTCCTTCGCTCCGCTCAGGATGACAAAAGCAGGGGCAGTTTGATTGTGACGAACGACCATAATGCCCTAGCTTCCCGTTATGACACCGGGGTCGAGCGCAAGATAATTCTGTCATCCTGAGTGGAGCGAAGGACCTATGCAACTTGCTGCTGGCACTACGGCATCGCCTCTCTGCTAAACTTTCCCCGTCCGAGGCCACTCACTCCATGCGCACTATCGTCCCCTTTGCTATCGTCATATTCATGAGCATAGTTATCACTGAAAGCATCGCTGCCGCCCAAACCCTCGCGGCGCCCCAGGCCATCACCGATCCCAAGCAGATCGCCTCCAAGCCGAACGCGCAAGTCGATCCCCGCAGCCTGACCATCGAAAAGCTCTATATGACCCGCCAGATCGGCCGTCCTACCTGGTCGCCCGACGGCAAGAGCATCGCGTTCATTTCCAACATGAGCGGACGCAACAACCTCTGGCTTGTTCCTGCTGAGGGCGGATGGCCGGTGCAACTCACGGTCAGCGATCAGCGCCAGACCGCGCCCGCGTGGTCGCCCGACGGGAAATGGATCGCCTACCAGTCCGATTACGATGGCGACGAACTCTGGGACATTTTTCTGGTCTCGCCGAAAACCGGCAAAGTTGTGAACCTCACCAGCACGCACGAGATCGCCGAAACCGATCCAACCTGGTCGCCCGACGGCCGCTATCTAGCATATTTGGTCAAACCGAAAACCTCAGCCGCCTATGAGATCGACATCTACGACACCCTGATGCGGGAAATCAAGCACCTCACCACCAACACGGCGCAGGACAAGGGTAACTACAATCCCCTCTGGGCGAAAGATGGTAAGTACATCGTTTACACACAGGAGCAAGCCAAGGGCACGGACTCAAATATCTTCATCGCCGACGTGGCAACCGGAACGAGCACACTCCTCACTGCGCATGAAGGCGAGCTGCGCTTCGCGAACAACGACATTTCGCCAGACGGCAAGAAAGTTCTTTTCACTTCAAACGCCGCCAACGGCCATGAGAACGTTGGCCTGCTGGACATCGCTACCAAAAAGATCTCCTGGCTCACCAAAGAAAAATGGGAGATCCATGGCGGAGAATTTTCCCCCGACGGCAAGCACATCACCTTCGGCGCGAACGTGGATGGCGATGAAGACATCTACCTGCACGATCTCGCCACTGGCAAGTCTACTGCCTTACCGATTCCAAAGGGCGTTAACGAACCTGCCGGCGGCCATTCCGCCTTCACCAAAGATGGTTCTCGCCTGCTCTATTATCACAACGGCCCCACCGCGCCCGGCGATCTCTGGGTATACACGCTGGCCACCGGAAAGTCGTATCAGGTCACGCACTCGCTCGTTGCCGGCGTGCACTCCGAAGATATGGTTGAGCCTTATCTGGTGCACTATCCCAGCCGCGACGGCAAGTGGACCATCTCCGCATTTCTCTACATCCCCTACAACATGGCGCGCAACGGCCAGAACGCCGCCATTGTCTATATCCATGGCGGTCCGACGTCGCAGACCATGAATTCCTTCAACCGCTTCATCCAGTACGCTGCCAATCAGGGATACATGGTGCTGGCGCCCAACTATCGCGGCTCGACGGGATACGGCAAAGAATTTCAGCAGGCAAATTTATTCGACATGGGCGGCGGCGATCTGCAGGACGTGCTCGCCGGTGTCGACTGGATCAAGCAGACCGGCCATCTCGATCCCAAGAAGATTGTCGTGATGGGCGGCAGCTATGGTGGCTATCTCAGCATGATGTCTGTAACAAAAGCTCCGGAGGTCTGGGCCGCGGGCGTTCCCATCGTGCCCTTCGTGAACTGGTTCACGGAAATCGAAAATGAAGATCCGGTGCTACAGCAATCCGATCTCGCAACCATGGGCGATCTGGTGAAGAACAAAGCGCTCTATGAAGACCGCTCGCCTATTAACTTTATCGATCAGATCAAAGCACCGCTGCTGCTTCTCGCCGGAGGACACGACCCGCGTTGCCCCAAGGAGGAAACGCTGCAGGTAGTCGACGCCATCAGGAAGCGCGGCGGAACGGTCGAGTACAAAATTTATGAAAATGAAGGCCACGGCTTTGCCCGCGTGGAGAATCAGATTGACGCCTACAAGCGCGTCGCCGACTTCCTGCAGGCGCACGTGCCCCCAGCCGATTGCAGTTGCTCGCTGACGGAATAGCTACAGTCGATCGGAAGATACCGCGGAGACGATCGCCTTCACCAATCCCGGGATGGTGAATTCTTTCGCCGCTATATCCGCACGAAGACCAACCTCACGCAGAGTAGACGACGTAACTGGCCCGATTGAGGCGAGCCGCATCCCCTCAAGGTTGCCGCGGGCCGCCCCCAGCAGTTCCACAAAGTTTCTTACAGTCGAGGAACTGGTAAAGGTCACCACGTCCGGCCGTCGCTGTGGATTCTTCAGCGCGTTCCGAAGCCGCACACGCGAAGACTTCGGCACAACGGTCTCGTAGGCTTCCGCCACATCCACACGCGCTCCCGCCTTGCGCAGTTCTTTGGGAATCACGTCACGCGCAACTTTAGCGCGCACCAGCAGCACTCGCTTCCCTTTCACGCGCCGCCGCAGACTGCGCACCACGGACTCGGCCACATATTCTCTGGGAACCACATCTACATCGACGCCGCGCCTCTCAATGGCCTTCCTCGTCGCCGGGCCGATAGCGGCAATCCGCAAGCGCTTCAGATTCGTTTTCCGCAAACCCAGCTTGGCAAGCCGCTCCCACATCGCCTCGACTCCGTTCGCACTGGTGAGGATGAGCCAGTCGTAACCCGCAAGATTTCTGAGAGCCGAATCCAAAGGCTTGAAGGATCGCGGCTTGCGGATTTCGATGAACGGAATCTCCAACACCTTGGCGCCCAGCTTGCGTAATTCACCCGAGAGCGCGCCCGCCTGATGCCGCGCCCGCCCCACCAGCACGCGAACGCCGGAAAGCGCCCGGGAATTCGCCTTGCCGGTCGCTGCCCGCTTCATCACTCGCTCTCCTCATCGCCTTCAACTTTGCCTAGCCGCTGCTCTTTCATCATGCGCGCAACTCCCGACACCGCGGAATCCTCCGCCTTTTCTAAAGAAGTGATTACATTTGCCTGATCCTGACGAGTGCGGTTTTGGCTGAGCTTGAACTTTCCTTCAATCTTCGTTGCCACAATTTCAAATCCCACAATCTGCCGCAGCATGTTCTCGCGATATTTCTGGCTCAACTGCTCCCACTGCAAGCGATAAGCTGGCTCGAACGTTTCCATCAGCTCATGCAGCATCTGGTGCACATCCTGGTCGGAGGAGAACAGTCGAGCGCTTCCATAGACGTGCACCGCCGCATAGTTCCACGTAGGAACGCTTTCCTGCGCCGTGTAATTACCAGGAGAGATGTAGGCGTGCGGCCCGTGAAAAATCGTCAAACACTGCGCCTGCTGTTCGAGATATCGCCAGTGCGGATTCGCCTTGGCTACGTGGCCGCGAAGAAAAACCTTTTCTGCTTCCTCGCGCACGAATAGCGGCAGGTGCGTGGCAAAAGGGCCGGCGTCGGTGGACGAAATCAGAATGGCAAAGGGGTTCGCACGCATGAAAGCAACCGCCTCGCCATCGTGGCGCAAACGAAAATGTTCAGGAATATACACCGCTTCAATCCCTTACTTTTACTGCCGGTGCCGAGGTTTCCTTCCGTCGCACGTGGATCACTTTTTCGACCTCGGCGATCACTACTCCGCACTCATCTTTCACTTCCACCGAAAATACGGGTTCATATTTCGGCAGCGTCTTCAGTTTCTCGCGGATGTCGTCGATCTGGCTATCCGACAAGCGAAATTCCGCGCGCACCGTCCCTTTCCCCGGCTTTCGGTAGCGGATACTCGCGGCCTTATCCCACACGATGTAGTCGCCTCCCAGGTTCGCCATCAGCATCAGCATATAGAACGGGTCGGTCATGGCAAAGAGCGATCCGCCGAAGTGTGTGCCCACGTAGTTCGCATTCCAGAAGCGCAGCTTCATCTCGACGTCGACGGCTCTCATGTCGGCCGCGATGTACTTCACTCGTATGCCCATGCCGAGAAACGGAGGCCAGAAGTTGATCCAGCGGCGCAGAGCACGCGAGCTCTTGGTGCCGCCGAGAAGTTGCAGGAGAACGCTGCCGCTCTTCATGCTGGATCATGATACGGGATCAAGGTTGGGGAGGGATGGCCAGCCCGCGGCCGTAGACGGTTTCGAGGATTTCGTCGCCGCCGCGGCGAAGCAGGGTATCGCCGACAGCGTTGCCCAGTTGTTCGGGATGGTTCAGGTCACCGTCGCGCGATTCGCGGAGCAGCCGCGAGCCGTCGGGATCGGCAACAATGGCTTCGAGATGCAGCTTTCCGTCCTGCATTTCAGCGAAAGCGCCGATGGGAACCTGGCAGCCTCCGCCGAGGCGGTTGAGCAGCGCGCGCTCGCAGGTGGTGGCGGCGCGAGCGGCTGGATCGTTCAGAAAGCCAAGGTGCTCGCGCGTGGCCGAATCCCCTAGGCGGATTTCGATGCCCAGCGCTCCCTGCCCCGCCGCCGGACACATGATTTCGGCCGGGATGATCTGCTTCATCAACTCGGTTTTGCCCAGGCGCTTCAGTCCAGCCGAGGCCAGAATGATGGCATCGTAATCCCCTTGCTCGAGTTTGCGCAGGCGCGTATCGACGTTGCCGCGCAACGGATGTATCCGCAGATCAGGCCGGATCGCCTTTAGTTGCGCCTGCCGTCGCAGGCTGGACGTGCCCACGCGGGCGCCTTTCGGCAGGTCTTCGACTTTAGAATACTTTCGCGAGCAGAAAGCGTCCCGCGGATCTTGCCTCTCCGTGATAGCGGCGATTTCGAATCCTGGCGGAAGCTCAGTGGGCAAATCTTTCAACGAATGCACCGCGAGATCAACGCGGCCGGCGGCGAGTGCTTCTTCAATCTCCTTGGTGAACATGCCCTTGGTGCCGACCATGGCGAGGGCAACATCGGTAATCTTGTCGCCGGTGGTATGGATGATTTCGATCTCCACTTCGTGTCCGCGCCCGCGCAGCAGCGTGGAGATATGATTCGCCTGCCAGAGGGCGAGCTGCGAGCCGCGGGAGCCGATGCGGAGTTTAGGCATCAGTGGCGCGTCTCCACTTCTTTATTCTTGTTCGCCTCCGCCGCCATTTCTCCGTCTTTCTCGCGCAGATTGAACAGTCTCCGCACTACATCAATCACCGTGGTCGCCTCTGCTTCTCGTGCTGCGGTCTTCAGCGTGGTAATCGGCGTGTGCATCACTTTGTTGATGATGCCCCGGGTCAGCGCTTCGACCGCCATTTCCTGTTCCGGAGTCAGCGCGCCCATGCGTCCGCGCACGCGATCGATCTCCGCCTGCCGGATGGTTTCCAGATGGTCCTGCAAGGAAACGATCGTCGGCACCACGTCGAGGGTGTGGGCCCGAGCTTCAAATTTTTCCACTTCGCTGGCGATGATGGCTTCAGCAAGCTCGGCTTCCTTACGACGGTCCGCAACATGACTCGAGACGGCCTGCTGCAGGTCGTCGATGTCATAGGCGAAGATGCCGTCAAGCTTGGCCATCTCCGGCGAAACATCTCGCGGCACGGCAATGTCGATGAAAAACATCGGCCGGTTCTTGCGGCGCGAGAGAAATTGCTCTCCATGCTCGCGGCGGAAAATAGCGTGAGGCGCACCGGTTGAGGTAATGACGATGTCAGCCTTGTCGCAGGTATTGTAAAGATCGTCGAACTTGATGGCCTGACCGTTGAACTTCTGCGCCAGGCCGATGGCGCGGTCGTAGGTTCGGTTCGCGACAAAAATCGAACCACATCCATGGGCCATCAGATGCCGGGCTGCCAGTTCGCTCATCTTGCCCGCGCCCACGATAAAAACATTCTTGCCTTGCAAAGTACCGAAGATTTTCTTCGCCAGTTCCACCGCAACCGAAGCGATCGAAACCGACGACGATCCTACTGCAGTCTCGCTGCGCACTCGCTTGGCCACCGCAAACGCGCGAGTGAACAGCTGATCGAGTTGCCCGCGCACCGAGCCCACCGCCCGCGCGGTGGCATAAGCCTCTTTCACCTGCCCCAGAATCTGAGCCTCGCCCACCACCATCGAATCCAAGCTCGAAGCCACGCGGAAGATGTGACGCACGGCGTCTTTTTCGCGGAACTCGTATAAATGCGCGTCCAACTCTTCCGCCGTCAAATGAAAGTGATCATGCAGAAAACCGCGCAGGTCGGCCGAGCCATTGCTGGTGTGGGTCACTAGTTCCACGCGATTACACGTGGAGATAATCATTCCCTCCTCGATTCCGGGATGAGCGGTCAGATCGCGGCAGCAGTCGGGCAGACGGGATTCCGGAATCGCCAGCCGCTCCCGCACTTCGAGCGGAGCACTTTTATGATTCACGCCGATGAGCTGATATCTCATGAGGCAGCAAACCTGTGAATCGTCGAAAAATAATTCGCCGCCCAGGCTACGATGGCGGCGACGAATGCAAAAGTGGCCAGCACCGCAGCTCGGCGTCCTCGCCACCCCGAGTTCCAGCGAGTGATCACCATGATCATGTACACGACCCACATCAGAATCGAGAGCAGAATCTTAGGATCCTCAAAGTCGATGTGCCCATACGTCGACATCGCCACGATCGAGCCCGTAATCAGGCCCAGCGTCATAAACGGAAACCCCAGCAGCAAAGACCGATAGCCAATCTGGTCGATCACCTCCAGCGCCGGCAAGAACGAAATCAGGCTGCTGGGCTTTTTGGCCTTCAACCGCCGCTCCTGCAGCAAGTAGAGCAGGCTGGCTCCGAAGCTCAGCACCAATGCCGCATACCCGGTAAAGATCAGGATGATATGCGCGATCAGCCATCCCTTGTGTTGGACAAACGATGTCAGCAGCACCGGTTGCTCGTCCAAGGCGGCAACAAAAGTAAGAAAGAATACGATGGGGAAGACGACTACGCCGGGTGAGGTCGTATGGTAGATGGCATAGATGATCATGAAAAATGTCATCGAGAAGAAAGCCAGCAGCGACTCCCCGTTGTGCACCGACGCCCACACCACGTGTCCGGAGAGGAAAAGTTCCGCCAGCGAAACAAAATGGAAGACCATGCCCATGCTGGCCGCATGCAACGCGATCCGGCTGAAAAGTTCGCTGGTCCGGCTGAGCGCAAAAAAGGCATAGATCAGCCCGATGAAGTAACAAGCCAGCGCGAAACGCAACCAAAGCAATGCCATAGGCTAGGTAAGTATCAGAGTCCGCTGAGTTTAATGAAAATCAGAATGAGTTCGTAAATCCTGTCGTGCCCCAGCCACCCCATATCTTTCCACGCATTATATTCTGCCCGGAGGCAGTCCGGCGGAGAAACGCCAAGCATCACCGAGCAATGTGATCTGGATCACAAAACGGACCTGCAGCAGGCCGCTGCCACTAAATTCAGAAAATGCCTTTGGAAGACCCGAGGCGCTCCTACTCTACTCCTAAGCCAGCCAGCGTTTCCTCCAGCACACCCTCATCAATCACCAGCCGCCGTCCCTTCGCCTTCACATCTTCTAGTTCGTCAAAGGCGCGGAACAAGCGAAGCTTAGCCGCGGCGTACTGTTCCGCATCGGTCAGCAAACGCCCATGAACCGAGGACCAGGCGTTCACCGATTTTTCCGGCAGGAACACGCTTACAGCGTAGGTGAGCTTGCGATCGGAAGTAACGTCGAAAACAAACTCCGTGGCCGGAGCTTCGGGATCATCGGCCAGCGCCGCCCTTCTCCCCACAAAATAGTACTGATAAACGTATCCCTGCGTGCCAGCATAAGTCTTCACGCGGCGCAGGGTCTTTTCGGCAGACATGCCGACATTATGAACGCATCCCCCGAGCTTTGTCCCGCCCCCGCCCATGTGCTTGAAAACCTTGGCGCGTACGGAAGTGTAGCTCAGCATCACATCGGACTAAGTTTCTTCCTCCGATCCGCCGATATCCTTCTTGAAAGACCTCTCTTTCGTCATAATGGAGCATTGGCTATGGATCGCACTTGGCGCATTAGTCGCCGCCGTCGTTTGTCAGGAGATCCGCATCTACCGCATTCACATCGAGTCGAAGAAACGTGAAGAACTGTTCCGGATCGTCACCGAAAACGCCGCCGATATGATTGCATTGGTCGACGTGAAGGGCAATCGTCTTTACAACAGCCCGGCTTACAAGCGAGTGCTCGGCTACTCCGCGGCGGAACTGGGAGAGACTTCGGCCTTTGATCAGATCCACGCCGACGATCGATTCAAGGTTCTGGAGGCCGCCCGCGAAGCGCGCACCAGCGGAGTAGGAAGGAAGCTGGAATACCGCATCCGTCATAAGGACGGCTCCTGGCGAGTGCTCGAATCGGTCGCCGGCACCATCCGCAATGAGAAAGGCGAAGTCGCCAAACTGGTTATTGTCAACCGTGACGTGACTGAGCGCAAACGGGCCGAACAGCAAGCCGAGCATAACGCCTTTCACGATAGTCTCACCGGCCTACCCAATCGGCGTCTCTTCCTCGATCGGCTGCAGCAGCTATTTGAGCGAGCCCAACGCAGCCCCAACCGCCAGTATGCCGTCCTGTTCGTCGATTTAGATGGCTTCAAGGCCTTCAACGACACCATGGGCCACGCTGCCGGCGACCAGGTCATTGTCGAAATTGGCCGCCGCATCGAAGCCGGGCTTCGCGACGAGGACACCCTTTCGCGTTCACGGAACCAAGTTGCTACGAAGAATGCCGTTCTCTCGCGCATGGGCGGAGATGAATTCACCATCCTGCTGGAAGACGTGTCCGATCCCAGCAATGCGATGCGAGTCGCCAAGCGCATTCTGTCCGCGGTTGCGGAACCGTTTCCGGTGGAAGGCCACGAAGTGCGCACATCCGCCAGCGTGGGGATTGCCGTGAGCGCCACTACCCACGCCCGCGCCGAAGATCTGCTGCAGGATGCCGACGTTGCCATGCGCCGCGCCAAAGCTCTGGGCGGTTCCCGCTGCGAAGTTTTCGACGAGGCCATGCACACGCGCGCCGTGAATCGGCTCAAGCTCGAAACCCAACTGCGAGAGGCCATCGAGCACCAACAGTTTCGCGTGTACTACCAGCCCATCGTGCAACTTGGGACGAGGGAAATTACCGGATTCGAGGCCCTGCTCCGCTGGCAGCATCCCGAGCAGGGCCTGATTTCGCCCTACCATTTCATCGATGCCGCCGAGGATACAGGCCTCTTGTCCGCCGCCGGACACTGGCTCATCCTCGAAGCCTGCAGGCAATTGCAGACCTGGAGCCACGAGCATCCCGCAATGGCCAGCGTAACCGTCAGCGTAAACCTCTCGGCTAAGCAATTCGCCGATGCCCGCTTCGTCAACGAACTGCAAGCTGCCATCCGCGAGACCGGCGTCGACCCTTCCCGCCTGCAGCTGGAGATGACCGAAACCGTCGCCGTAACTGATCCTAAACTTACCGTCACCGTCCTCTCTTACTTAAAGCACATGGGAATTGGAGCGATCCTGGACGACTTCGGAACCGGGCATTCTTCTCTTAGCGGGCTGCGGCTGTTTCCGGTGGACGCCTTGAAGATCGACCGGACCCTGGTGAATGAAATGCTCGCCGACCGCGGAACCTGCGACACGGTGGAGCTGATCATTGTGCTGGCGCATAAATTGAAGTTGAAAATTATTGCGGAAGGTATTGAAACCGCAAAGCATTTGGAACGCCTTCGCGACTTTGGTTGCGACCTCGGCCAGGGATATTTCTTCTCGCCGCCGCTTCAGCCGGAAGCGGCGAGCAAACTCTTGCGCGAAGCTGCTCTGGCCCCGCATGCGAAAGGCACCGGAGCGTAATCGCTAAGGTTCTCGCCGCTTACAACTCTCAGTTTTGCTTCCCTTATTCTTCTTCACAATGTCTATACTCATCTGTCCGGTAGACATCTGTGCTCAATCCAACGGCCAGGCACATGCGTCGCGCGAGTTGGGTCATTGGCGGTCTGGAGACTGGCGTCGCCCTCTTTATCCTTGGCCTGACCTTCCTCTGGCTCAATCCGTTCTGGCATTTCGATGAAGGCGGTTTTCTGGATTGGCGGCTGCACTGGTGGAACCTCGCAGCCGAAATCCTTACTGGCTCCGGCTTGCTGCTGACGAGCTTGGCCCTGATTGGTGCCGTGGCCGTCCTGCTATCACGTTTGTCGGGCCGGCGCTCCTGGCCCTATGCTGTAGCCGCGTTGCTGATAGTTTGCGCTCTCGTCTGGGTAGCCCCGGAAGGTTTCACCCGAAACCTTGACGCGCATTTCGAGTGGAATTCAGCCGACGGCTTCAATGTTTTTCACCTGCAAAACTGGGACGAAGCTGCAGCCGCCTGGCGTCCGGTAGGGAGTTCTGCGCTGCGATCGATTGTTGAAGTCGAAATTCAGCCTCTGCTGCACAACTATTTCAAACTCAACGACTGGCAGAAGATGAACGGGGATGTCAGCGTCAAAGTGACCAAAATAATTCCCATCGCCTGGCCAGTCGGCCTCGGAAGTGGCGGCGACACGCTTGAGGATCCCGACGAAACGCCTCTCATGCGAGCCGCGGCGCAGGGCGACTTGAAAACGGTACAGGAGTTGCTCTCAGAAACCACGGGCGCTAACGTTAATGCTCTAGACCAAGGCGGGCAGTCCGCGCTCATCATCGCCTGCCAGAATCCCAAGGCAAGTCCAGAACTGGTCAAGGCCCTCATCACCGCTGGCGCGAATGTTAACCTCCGCAGTCGCGGCGGCTACACAGCACTTACCTGGGCCCTCGCCCGAAATAACAATGACGTCAGCCGATTATTGCGCCACGCTGGCGGCAGGCCCTAGCGCAAGCTCAAACGCCTCCGGTGAGTCTCATCCGTCAATCTTCGCTTCGCGCATCTGCCTTACCGCGGTCTCCGAACTGACCGGTGAGTAATACACTTCCTTGAATGTATAAGACCGCGCCTTCGTCGCTAGCACCGGCATGATTTCAATATGCCAGTGATAATCGTCATCGATCGTCTTCCAATATCCCAGCGTCTTGGAGGGATGCAGACTGTTGGGCGAAGTATGCAGCACAAGGTGGAAATCTTCTGTAAACGTGCGTACTCGCTGGAGCGTCCGGCGCAAAAGCGCCGCCAGATTCACTCGCAGTCCCGGCTTTAGCAATCCCGTGCGCTCGAACGACGCCTCGTGATTGCGCGGCATGATCCAGCTTTCATAGGGCACTCGCGGCGCGAACGGCCCAATAGCAACATAGTCGCCACGCGCCTCAATCACGCGTGCCGCCTGCCGTTCCTCCTGCGTGAGGATGTCGCAAAACACGCACCGTTCCTTGCTGACGTAATACTCACGCCCGGCCCGCAGTTCGTAAAGCACGCGTCGCGGTACGAACGTGGTGCCCGTGATTTGCGATGTAGGATGGCTGAATTCCTGCCCCGCATTCGAACCATAGTCTTTAAAGAAGCTTACGTACTTGATGCGCGGATCGCGCTTGAGGTCCAGAATGCGTTCGGCAGCCAGACGCAGAAACTGCCCAATCTCGTCATCGCTGGCATTCCACAAATGCCGGTCGTGCCTCGGATTCTCCACCAGAACTTCGTGAGCGCCCACAGAACTCATGCGGTCATAAATGCCATCGCCGCGCCGGCTCGGTTCACCCTCGATGTGGTAAAGCGGCGTAGGATGCACCATCGATCGCGCCGACCATGCCCCCGCACTCGGGACAGCGGAGATCACCTGCGTGGGATTGGGCGCATCCGCACAAAAACGGCAGGCACTCTCCGGACGCGGGCTGTGCTCGACCGGATTATCTCCGGTGATAACCCAGGAACGAGTGATGGGATCCTTGCGCAGTTCCATGGTTCAGCTAAACACCGGGGAAGAACCGGCGTCAACTACGATTTCGAGATTACAAGTTGCGCGCGCGCAGAAAAGGTCAGATTCGGCTTTGTTATAATCCGCGCCAAGCCCGCTATCCGACCGAGAGAATGACCGAGCCGTCCACTCCGCTGATGCGGCAATATGCCGCCGTCAAGAAAGAGCATCCCACCGCCCTATTATTCTTCCGCCTGGGCGACTTCTACGAGCTTTTCTTTGACGATGCCATCGTGGCCGCGAAAGAACTGCAGATCACTCTGACCTCCCGCAACAAAGAAAAAGGTATTGCCGTGCCCATGTGCGGAGTTCCTCACCACGCGGCGGAAGGCTACATTGGCAAGCTCATTCGCAAAGGCTTCAAAGTGGCCATCTGCGAACAAATGGAGGACCCGCGGTTGGTGAAAAGGCAGGTCGGCACCAAACTGGTGCGGCGCGAGGTAACCCGTGTCGTCACACCCGGCACTGCTGCTGATTCCCTGCTGGGCTCAGAAGAAAATAATTTCCTTGCGGCACTGGCGCAGGTCGGCGATCACGTTGGCTTCGCCGCACTCGATCTTTCCACCGGAGAATTTCGCGCGACAGAATTCTCCGGGGAAGGCGCACTGCGGCGCGTGCAGGAAGAACTGGAGCAACTTCGGCCGAAGGAACTCTTGTACGGATCAGCGGCTCCGCTGTTCGACGCAAATACCACTAGGGGTCAATCTCCTCAGCCTCGTACATCGGGAGCAACTTGTACCGAGACCCCGCTCGACGATTGGATCTTCGCGCCCGACCATGCCATCCCGCTTTTGGAAAATCACTTCGGCGTCCTGTCTCTCGAAGGTTTCGGTTTGGCTGGCCGCACCGCCGCAGCCGCCGCAGCCGGAGCCATTCTCTACTATGTGCAATCCACGCAGCGCGGATCGCTTACCCACGTCGACCGCATCGGCTGGTATGAGCGCCAAAATTGTCTCGTGCTCGACGCAGTTACCGTCCGCAATCTCGAGCTGATCGAACCGCTGTTTGCCGGGACGGATGCCGGTATCACGCTATTCCGCTCCATCGACGCCGCCGTCACTCCCATGGGCAAGCGCCTGCTGCGGGCGTGGTTGTTGCGCCCCTCCCTCGATCTCGCCGAGATCAATGCCCGCCTCGACGCCGTGGAGGCAGGCGTGCAGGAGACCATTGCCCGCGAGGAATTGCGCCGCGCTCTCGATGGCGTCCTCGACCTGGAGCGCCTTCTCAGTCGCGTCACCCTCGAAACCGCGAATCCGCGCGACGTCCTGGCTCTGGCTGCATCGTTGGCAAAAATTCCGGCGATTAAGTCAGCGTTATCCAAACTAGCGGCGGAGCGGCTGGAAACTCTGCACGGATCGCTCGACGAACTTTCCGATCTGCGAGAGCGCATCGAGAAAACCATCGTCCCCGAGCCCCCGCTGAGCTTCGTAGACGGCGGCGTTATCGCGGCAGGAGTCGACCGCGATCTCGACGAACTGCGCGAACTCTCTCGCAACAGCAAGCAGGTGCTGGCGCAAATCGAACAGCGTGAGCGCGGCCGAACCGGGATTACCTCGCTCAAGGTCAAGTTCAACTCCATCTTCGGCTATTACATCGAAGTTTCGAAGCCGAACCTGCACTTGGTGCCGCAGGATTATGAGCGCAAACAAACCCTTGTCGGCGCGGAGCGCTTCACCACGCCCGAACTGAAAGAGTACGAAGCGAAGATTCTCGACGCACAGGAAAAGATCGTCGAAATCGAGCGCCGCCTTTTCACCGAGCTGCGCTCCGCAATCGCCGCTGAGGCCAAGCGCATTCGGCAAACCGCGCTGGCGCTGGCCGAAGTGGACGTGCTTGCTTCCCTGTCCCACATCGCGGCACTGCGCAACTACTGCCGCCCTCAATTGATCGCATCGGCCGAGGGCGAGGCCGGCGATCTCGAAGTCGTCGAAGGCCGCCATCCCGCGATCGAGCAGCAAGAGTTGGCCGGAGGCAGCGAGCGCTTCGTCCCCAATGATCTTTATCTGAACGGGTCCACGCACAACATTCTTTTGCTGACTGGACCCAACATGGGCGGCAAGTCCACCTACCTCCGGCAGACCGCGCTGATCGTGATCCTCGCACAAATTGGCTCGTTCGTTCCCGCGCGCTCGGCTCGCCTCAGCCTGGTGGATCGCGTCTTTACTCGCATTGGCGCCAGCGACAATCTTGCGCGCGGCCGTTCCACTTTCATGGTCGAGATGACCGAAACCGCGGCCATCCTGCATACTGCTACCGCGCGGTCGCTCATTTTGCTCGACGAAGTAGGCCGCGGTACATCCACCTACGATGGCCTCGCCATCGCCTGGGCCGCCATTGAGTATCTGCATGCAAACGTGCGCGCCAAAACTCTGTTCGCCACTCATTATTTTGAACTGACAGAACTAGCCGAACAACTCGCGGGAGTGAAGAACTATCACGTTTCGGTGAAGGAAACCGGAGGCGGCATCGTCTTTCTGCGTAAAGTTGAGCCCGGCGCCGCCGACCGTAGCTACGGCATCGAAGTCGCCAAGCTGGCAGGCTTGCCAAATGAAGTCATCACACGCGCCCGCGAGGTACTGACTGAACACGAAATGGCGGAGCGCGAACTAACAGGCCATCTCTCGCCCGGAGCGTCTCCTCCGCCGACGCAGCTGACTATCTTCACGCCGCTCTCGCAGCCGGTTCTTGAGAAGCTGCGCGCGGTAGACTTGAACCGTCTCACGCCGCTGGAGGCGCTGAACCTGCTCGCGGAGCTGAAGAAAGAAATCTAAATCTATGAGGAATTCTGACGCTTCCAGCAGCAGTCCCTTCTTAGTTTATATCTTGCCATTCATGCACCTCGGTGCCGTCCTAGCGATCTGGTTCGGGCACCTAAATGCCGGCTGGCAATACTTGCTGATAATCGATTTTCCATTTTCAGTCGTACTCGCGGGTCTGATGTTCAGGGATGTAAATCAATTGCTTAACTTCGGGATACTTGGAACATTTTGGTGGTACGTGGTGAGCCTTGTGGCTCGGCGTCTTTTCCGCGGTGTCAAAACACGCCGAAGCAGTTAACAGATTTGCCGCGCCACTGATGCACTCGACTATGACCGCGAACAGCGAGCTCCAGCAAGTCGGCCAACTTCTGATTGTCGGCTTCGACGGTATAGCGATGACGCCGCGCCTCGGTTCCCTGCTCAAGCGATTGCAGCCAGCGGGAGTCATCCTGTTCGCGCGAAATATCAAGACTGCCAAGCAGATCCGACACCTGCTGCGTGATTGCCAGAAATGCGTTTGCACCCCGCTATTTACCTGCGTCGACCTCGAAGGCGGCAGCGTCGACCGATTTCGCGACGTCCTCGGCCCAGCGCCGTCTGCCGCCGATGTCTTCGCGTCCCGCGATCACAATCTTTTCCGCAAGCATGGGCAGGTGATCGGAGAGAACTGTCGCGCCCTGGGCTTTAACGTCGACTTCGCTCCCGTGCTCGACTTGGCTTTCGAAGCGTCGCACAGCGTGATGAGTTCGCGCTCAGTGTCAGCGAAGCCGCAAGAGAGCACCGCGTTTGCTCGCGAATTTCTCGCCGGACTTCGCGCCGCCGGTGTCTTGGGGTGCGGCAAGCATTTCCCCGGCCTCGGCGAAGGCAAACTTGATAGCCATCTCAAGCTGCCGGTAATTCAGAAGTCTCTAAGCAAACTCTGGTCCCAGGATCTGCTTCCTTATCGCGTGCTCCGAGCGCAGTTGCCCATGGTGATGGTCTCGCACGCGGCCTATCCAGCGCTGACCCACGATAAGACTCCAGCTTCGCTTTCGAAGAAGTGGATTACCGGCATCCTGCGCAAACGCATCGGCTACCGCAACCTGATCGTATCCGACGATCTGGAAATGGGCGCGGTCTTGTCGGCAGCTCCCATAGGGAAGGCGGCTGTAGAGCACATTCGCGCCGGAGGAGATTTGTGTCTCATCTGCCACCGCGAAGATTACGTCACGCAAGCTTATGACGCATTGGTTAAGGAAACCGAGCATGATCCTCAGTTCGCCAAACGTGTTGCCGAATCTGCGCAACGAATTCTCGCGTTCAAACGAAAATCCGCGAGAATCTTGCAGGTAACGAAAGCTCCTTCCGGCGCTGCACTCGAGAGGCTCTCCCGAAAGCTGTGGGAATTCGGCGAGAAGGTTCGGTTGCAAGGTCTCATCCAGGCTGACGATAGCCGCACAGAGAATGGGCGGCCGCGCGCATGACCAGAGGCATGACGAAGAAAGCCATGATCGTTGCCGGAGTAATGAGCGGAACTTCGGCGGACGGCATCAATGTTGCCCTGCTTCGCATGGAGCGACATCCCGGCTCACGCCACGCCAACGCTGCCCCTCCCGGTTTCAAATTACTCGGCCACGCGGAATATTCTTACTCAAAGAAGATTCGCGAGGCCGTGCTGGCCGCAATGAATGCTCCGCGCGCGACTGTGGCCGATCTCTCCCGCCTGAATTTCTTGCTTGGAGAACTCTACGCCGATGCCGTGCTCGCCACTGAGCGCCAGTTTCGGGCTAAAACCGACCTGGTCGGCTGCCACGGGCAGACGCTCTATCACCAGGGCCAGCCGCTGCGTTTCCTGGGCCGCAAGATCGCAGCCACCTGGCAGACGGGCGAGGCGGCCATCGTCGCCCAGCGAGTAGGCGCTCCCGTCGTTTCAGACTTTCGCCCGTCCGACATGGCCGCTGGAGGCAAAGGCGCGCCGCTCGTTCCCTTTCTCGATTATGCTCTTTTCCGCGACCCGCACATCGGAAGAATCGTGCAAAACATCGGCGGCATCGCCAACCTTACCGCGATCCCGGCACGAGCCGCACTCAAAGAAGTCGTCGCATTCGATACCGGCCCCGGCAACATGGTGATCGATGCCATAACCGAAAAGCTCTTCGGCCAACCGTTTGACCGCGGCGGACGAATCGCAGCCTCCGGAAAAGTTCTCCCCCAAATTCTTCGCGAGATGCTGAGCCGGGATTTTTTCCGCCAGACTCCTCCCAAGACTGCGGGGCGGGAGGAATTCGGACGCGACTTCGTCCGCGATTTTTTGCGGCGTTGCAGACGCTGCCGAAAACAAGATGTCGTCGCTACGGCAACGGCGCTAACCGCGCACTCGATTGCCGACGCCGTGCGCCGATATACGGCGCATAAATCAGTTCCTCGACCGAAGCCTGTTTTTCAAGAAATGATTCTTTCCGGTGGCGGAGCCAAAAACTCGACTCTCGTGAACATGTTGAGCAACGAACTCGTACCCCTCGGATTGCGCCTGCGATTCTCCGATGAGTTTGGCCTGCCCTCGGCGGCGAAAGAGGCGGTGGCCTTCGCCGTCCTCGCGTATGAGACCTGGCTGCGGCGACCATCCAACATGCCTTCCGCGACCGGTGCCAAACGCGCGGCGGTGCTTGGTAAAATCTCATATCCTTAAGTCAAGAGTGGCACCAGAATTCTCGAACTTATGCCGATTTACGTATCCATGCTGCGAGGAATCAATGTGGGCGGGAACAAGAAAATAAAGATGGACCGCCTTCGCTCTTCCCTCGAAGCGCTGGGTTTCTCGCAAGTCAAAACCTACATCCAAAGTGGAAATGCAATCTTCAAAGCACCGAAGCTCTCCCCGGCCGCACTCTCCGGCAAGATCGAACAAGCGATTCTTTGCGACTTTGGTTTTCCAGTTTCCGTTATCTCACGAACCGTCGCCGAAATCGAAAACACGCTCACCAACAATCCGTTCGTGACCCAGCCTGGAATAGATGCCGAAAAGCTGCATGTTGCTTTTCTGTCCGAATCGCCTGACACTGCCGGCCTGAAAAAGCTGGCGGACCTGACCAAAGCACCGGATCAATCCTGCTGTGTCGGCAACGCGGTTTATCTTTATCTTCCGGACGGAGTATCTAAAAGCAGTTTGTGGAAGACTCCTTTGGACCGCGTGTTGTCTGTCGTAGCCACCACTCGCAACTGGAAAACCGTGAATACCCTTCATCAGATGTGCAAGGACTGTCGCTGATGCGCCGCAAGGCCATCTCTTCTGTTATCGCCTTGGCCATGACAGGCAGCCTGCTCGCTTGTTCGCACAAGCCCGATCCCAACACGCTGGTGATGCTCATTGAGTCCAGCCCCACGAATCTGGATCCGCGGATTGGAGTCGACGCACAATCCGAGCGCATCGACAATCTCGTCTTCGATGACCTTCTTTCGCGCGGCGATAACCTCGATGTCGCCCCCGGCCTCGCCGAGCGCTGGGAGATTCCCGACCCGCTTACCTACATCTTTCATCTCCATCACGGCGTGGAGTTCCACGACGGCCGCCCTCTCACCTCTCGTGATGTGAAATGGACCTTCGATTCTCTACTCCAGGGCAAGATTCGTAGCACCAAAGCTGCTGTGTATCGCTTCGTCGCTCACATCGACGCTCCCGATGATTTCACCGTGATCTTCCACATGAAGGAACCGTCTGCCACTCTGCTGTGGAATCTTTCCGATGGCGCCATTGGCATTGTCCCTTTTGGCAGCGGGAGTGAAATCGCAACCCATCCGATCGGCTCCGGGCCGTTCAAATTCGTCAGTGCTGAGGTCGACAAGGAAGTCATTGTCGAGCGCAACGACGATTACTGGAACGAGAAGCCCAAACTGGCGCGCGTGCGCTTTGCCGTGGTCCCCGATGCCACCACGCGCGCCCTTGAACTACGCAAAGGCAGCGCCGACGCCACCATCAACGCGCTCACTCCAGACACTGTGGTTACGCTCCAGCGTAATCCGGAACTCGCGGTGGAACGCGCTCCCGGAACTGTGCTCGCTTACATGGGATTCAATCTGCGCGATCCAATCCTGCGCGACGTGCGTGTGCGTCAGGCCATCGCCTACGCTCTCGACCGCAAGCCGATGATCGAGTATCTCTGGCGCGGCGAAGCTCAACCCGCCCGCAGCATCGTTCCTCCCCAGAGTTGGGCCTACAACGGCAATGTCCCCGTCTATGATCACGATCCCGGCAAAGCAGAAAAATTGCTCGATGCGGCAGGATATCCTGCAGTCAACGGCGTACGTTTTCATCTCACCATGAAAACGTCCACCGATGAAAACACTCGCCTGATGGTCGCCGTAATGCAGCAGCAGTTCCGTGAAGTAGGGATCGTTCTCGACATTCGCACTTTCGAATTTGCCACCTTTTTCGCCGACGTGACCCATGGGATTTTTCAGCTCTACTCGCTACGCTGGATCGGCGGCAACGAGGATCCGGACATTTTTGAATACGCATTTCATTCGGCAAAGTTTCCCCCGAATGGCGCCAACCGTGGCTACTATTCGAATCCGAAGGTCGATGCCCTGATCGATCAAGCCCGTCGCGAAGTTGACCAGGCAAAGCGCAAGTCAACCTACGCCGAACTCCAGCGCATATTGGCCGAGGAACTGCCCTACATCGATCTCTGGTATCTGGACAATGTTCTTGTCCACAACAAGCGCGTCCGCAATCTGCAACTCAATCCCGCAGGAAACTACGACTTCCTGCGCACCGCGGAGTTGGCGCCCAACAAGAATCCGTAAATCATCCAGACGAGCGTCGCTCTAACAACAAACCAGTGGCTTGCTCTCAATAAAGGCATCCATAACGCGTGTTACCATCGAGCTTTGCTCTCCATGCGAATTCTCTTCATCGGCGATATTTTTGGACGTCCCGGCCGTACCATCGTCAAAGACCGCCTGCCCGACATCGTCCGCGATCAGGCCATCGACTTGATCATTGCCAACGGCGAGAACTCTGCCGCCGGCTTCGGCATCACGCCCGCGCTCGCCGAAGAACTGTTTGAGCTGAATATTGACGTCATCTCCACGGGCAATCACGTCTGGGACAAGCGGGAAATCGTCGATTATTTCCAGATGGTCGAAGGCAACGGCAACGCTCCGGCTCGCCGCGTTCTGCGCCCGGCCAACTATCCCGCAGACATGCCCGGCTGGGGCCTGTACCAGGGACTAAAAGAAAAAATTCCCTATGCCGTGATCAACCTGCAGGGCCGCGTCTTCATGGCCTCGAACGACGACCCGTTTCGCATTGCCGATCAGCTTTTGAAAAGCATCGACTCCAAAATAATCGTGGTCGACTTTCACGCCGAAGCGACCTCGGAAAAGATTTCCATGGGCTGGTATCTCGATGGCCGGGTAACCGCCGTAGTCGGCACGCACACCCACGTCCCCACGGCGGACGAACGGGTTCTGCCCCAGGGAACCGCCTACATCACCGACGTCGGCATGACCGGCCCCTATGACGGCGTGATCGGAGTCAAGAAAGAACTGGTCGTCAACAAGTTTCTCAACGGCATGCCGGTGCGTTTCGAGCCCGCCACTGGCGACATCCGCCTGTGCGCCGTCGTGATCGATTGTGACGAGAAGACCGGCAAAGCCCGGGACATCGAGCGCCTGATGCTGAGTTGATTTTCCCTGCCGCAAGAAACGCCTGCGACCCCGTTCTAGGTTCGCCGTTTACCCTTCTTTCGGGTTAACTTCCGACCGAAGGTACCCGGCACTACCGAGCTATCGGCGGGAACTGGCTCGCCGGGGTAAAATCAACCGGATGCGTTGCGCGCCCTCCATTCTCCGAGTTTGCGTTCTGCTCGCGCTCGCCAGCATTCCTGTGTTTGCCGGCACCGACATTCCAGTCGACCCTCCTGCCATCTCCTGCGGTAACGGAGTGCCGGGGGGCATCAACTGCGTGCCCTCCAAGAATGATCTGAAAGAAGCCCACAATGCTTACGCCCGCGGATTGAAACTGGAAGAACACAAGCGCCTCGCGGAAGCCTTCACCGAATTCGACAAAGCATCGCGCCTGGCTCCACGGGATACACATTTCTTCTCGGCTCTCGAAGTCGCGAAGTCCCAATTGGTGTTCCAGCACATGACGAGCGGTGAGGCATTCCTTTCCAACGCACAGCGCGAGCCGGCTGCAGCCGAATTTCGTTCCGCTTTGAGGATTGACCCCGATAACTCCTACATCCAGCAGCGTCTGGCGGAAGCTCTACGAGATGTGGCTGCCCCAGCTCCCCGCAGCCTTCCATCCCTGGTCTCTGAATCCACGGAACTCCATTTGGACCCCAAGCCGCAACGGGCCACCTTTCACTATCGCGGCGACGTTCGCGGCCTCTTTGCCGAACTGGCATCCGCTTACGGAGTTACGCCCGAGTTTGACGATTCGGTGCAGAGTCGAACGGTGCGCTTCTTTGTGGATGATATCGATTTCTTCACCGCCCTCAACCTCGCCTGCCGGGTCAGCAAGACCATGTGGACGGCTCTGGACGCACATCAATTCCTGGTAGCCGCCGACACGCCGGAAAACCACAAGCAGTTCGATCGCATGTCGCTCGCCACTTTCAGCCTGCCCGGAACTGCCACGGCGCAGGAAGCCACCGAAATGGTCACCGCCCTTCGCAATATCTGCGAGTTCCAGAAAATCAGCTCCGGGCAACTTGGAACCATCGAAGTGCGCGCCCCGCACGCGACTCTGGCTGCCTGCACCACGCTCTTGCAGCAGTTGACCAGTGAGCCTCCGCAGGTCTCCCTTGAGGTCGAGGTCTACGAGATCAACCACAACTTCATGCGCGAAATCGGTCTGCACATCCCCGACACTTTTAACATGTACAACATTCCTGCAGTGGCGCTGGTGGGTTTGGGCGGGCAGAGCATTCAATCTCTCGTCAACCAGTTGATTTCTTCCGGAGGCATCAATGCGGCCGGAAGTTCCGCGCTCTCCGGTCTGTTGGCCCAATTGCAGGGGCAGGCGAATTCCATATTCAGCCAGCCGCTGGCTACTTTCGGCGGTGGGCTCACCTTCTCTGGCGTAAGCCTCGATCACTTCACCGCGGCTCTTTCCCTCAATGAGTCGTGGCAGCGCAGTGTAAGCCGGGCCACTCTCCGCGCCGGACAGGGCAAGGAAGCTACTCTCCACATCGGAGAACGCTATCCCATCCTCAACGCTTCCTACGCACCCATCTACAATTCACCGCAGATCTCCCAGGTATTGGGGAACCAGAGTTATGTTCCCCCCTTTCCCTCGGTGAGTTACGAAGACCTGGGGTTGAATCTCAAGACCACCGCCGTGATCCACGGCGACGGAGAAGTGAGCATGAAGCTTAACTTGCAGATGCGCTCGCTGACCGGAGCCAGTGCGAACGGTGTGCCGGTAATCTCCAACCAGGAATATGAGGGCGGGATACGCCTTCGCGACGGCGAACCCGCCGTGGTCGCCGGCGAAATCACCACCAATGATCAGTATTCTATGGCCGGAATTCCCGGACTTCAATCCCTTCCCGGTCTAAGCCAGGCTCTGGCCGACAACACTAAGATGAAGGAAGACGACGAACTGCTCATCATCATCACGCCGCACGTCGTAGCCAACCACAGCCGGAAGACGGATGCGATCTGGGTCACCGAGAAGTAAGGAAACCGCTAACCCCGAGTCCCGTTTATTTCGCTTGTTTCGCCGCGAAATCCACCAGCGCCTTCAACGTATCAGCCGGAACTTGGCTTACACTTCCGATGCTGCGCCCATTGATAAACAGGGTAGGCGTGGAGTTCACGCCCGCGGATTTACCCAGGGCAATTGAGGCTTCTACGCGAGCCTTCGTCGCCGGACTCTTGGCGCAGGTTGCAATGTCCGCACCCTTCACCCCGGAAGCATCGGCCAGCGCCGTCAGTTTTTCGTCGGCGTTCTCGGCCGTTATGTCACCCTGTGTCTCGTATGCTTTCGCAACGAACTTCCAGAAAGCCTCATTGGAGGCCTCCCCGACACACTCTGCGTAATCCGCCCCTTTGGCCGCCCAATTGTGCATCTCGAGCGGAAAGTTCTGGAAAACAAACCGCGCGCCCGGTTCAGCCGCGACGAGCGCCTCGATTTCCGGTTGTGCCGCCTTGCAAGCCGGACATTGCAGATCGCCGAATTCTACAATCGTAACCGGCGCATCTTTCGGTCCACGGGCCGGGCCACTGATGCCGTTCTCCAGTATTTTTCTCACCGGAGCGAAAGGCTTGGCGCCAAATGGAAGAATGTCGCCCACCATGGCGTGTTCACCGTCCGCCGTGACGTAAAACCGGCTAAGCTGCTGTCCTTGCGGGTTGGCTAGAATAACGTCTACTTGAGCCAATCCTGGCACGGGGGCTGGCTTGATGACCGAAATTTTCCAGCTCACCTGCGGCTCATAGCCAAACATCTGCTGCATAAACGACTCCACCGTGGCTTCCGACGGCAGATTGACGGACGGCGTCGAGGCCGGCTTTTCCGTCGCTTTCGACGATTTCGACGACTGCGCCGCAACCAGGCCGCAAGTTAGTAAAGAGATAACAACCGACTTCAGAAAAGGCCGCATGGTTTCCTTTCAATTTCAAAATCGCAAACTTTATGTGAAGCAGGTCCCACAGAAGAGGTTGACAGAAATTCAAACCTCGCTTTTGGCGGCGATCGGAAACCGCCGCCCATATCCGAACGCCTTGGAAGAAATCTTGATGCCCTGCGCCGCCTGCTGGCGCTTGTACTCCGCCCGGTCCACCATTCTTACCACGCGCCGCACCACTTCGAGATCAAAACCATGATCTGCCGCAATTTGCTCGACCGAATGCGCCTCTTCCACATAGTCCTCGAGCACGGCATCAAGAATCTCATAGGGCGGCAATGAATCGCTGTCTTTCTGGTCAGGCCGCAACTCGGCCGACGGCGGCTTCTCCAGAGTGGCCCGCGGAATCACTGGCCGGAGCGAATTGACATACCGGCTTAGCCGGTAAACCAGCGTCTTCGGCACATCCGAAATGACGCCCAGTCCACCTACCATATCCCCATAAAGTGTACAGTAGCCTACTCCCAATTCGCTCTTATTGCCGGTGGAGAGCACGATGGCGCCGAACTTGTTTGAGAGCGCCATCAGCAGCGTGCCCCGCGCTCGGGACTGAAGATTCTCCTCAGTCGTATCCTCTTTCCTGCCCGCGAACACGCCCTTCAAAGTTTCCCGATAAGCTTCAAACGCGCGATCAATCGAGAGCAACTCGAAGCGGATGCCAAGATTCTCCGCCAGAGTCCGCGCATCGTCGATGGAACCTGCGGAAGAATACGGACCGGGCATGCCCACGCCAATCACATTCTCCGCCCCAACCGCGTCAGCTGCGATCACTGCCGTCAGCGCGGAATCAATGCCGCCGCTCAGTCCGATGATCGCTTGCCGGAATCCGCACTTGTGCATATAGTCGCGCGTCCCCAGCACCAAAGCGGCGTACACGCTGGCCTCCTCGCCTTCGATCTGTTCATGGAGATCGCCGATCAGGCTTTCCGAGTCGAAGCAGATCAGATCTTCTTCGAAGGACTTGGCCTGCGCGATGATTCGTCCTTCCCCGTTGAGAACAATGCTCGATCCATCGAAGATCAAGCTGTCATCGCCCCCCACTTGATTGACCATCGCCACCGGGACCTTATGGTGGCGCGCGATGGAAGCCAGCATTTCCCGCCGCACTTCGCGCTTTCCGATCCAGAACGGCGATGCAGAAATATTTAAGATGATGTTGCCGCCCGCCCGTACCAGCGTGTCGATGGGATCGACGTTGTACAGTCGCTTCGGCCAGAAAAGTTTATCGTTCCAGGCATCCTCGCAAATCGTAAGCGCCACCCGGTTTCCGCATAGGGAGAACAAGCTCTGGCTCTTCGCCGGCGCGAAATTTCTCATCTCGTCGAAGACGTCATAGGTGGGCAACAGCATCTTCGACTGCAGGAATGCGACCTTCCCATCCTGCAACAGCGCCGCCGAATTCATCACAGACTTGCCGGTTTCCGACTCCGCAGGCGTGACCAGCCCGCAAATCACGCCAACGCCGCGCGTTTCCTTCGCAATCTTCTCGGCGGTCTCGCGATTGCGAGCAACGAAGGATGATCGTTCCACCAGATCGCGCGGCGGATAGCCGCAGACGGACAACTCTGGGAATAAGATGAGGCTGGCGCCGCCCGCGCGCGCGCGCCGGGAAAACTCGACGATCTTGGCAGCGTTGCCGGAAAAATCTCCAACCGTGGGGTTGATTTGGCCGAGCGCAATCTTCACTCTTTTAGTGTAAAGCCCGGGTGGTCGGAGGCCAAGCAGCCCCTGCGGCAACAGCTCATTAAGTCATGAACCGGTCGGATCGCGAAGCAGCTTTCGCCGTATCCTCGTCGACGTTGTCGACTTCCGTTAGACCGGCTTGACGCCGCTGCCAACCGCGGCCGCCTTTGCCAACATCGGACTGTCCGGCTGCTCTGCGGCAGTCCGTTTCAAACACAGATCCACCACTTCCGTCATGTTCGCGCTCGCCTGCTTCTTCGCCGCCTGCCAGGTCTCGAATTTGGCTTTCTCCCGCGCCACGCCCTCCTCGTTACGGGCAATGCGCGCCATGTATTGAGCTTTCACTCGCTCCAGTTCCGACTGAATCTGGATGTTTTCTTCCGCCTTGCGCGCCCACTCCTCCTCTGCCTGTTTCCGCTGTTCGGCCTCATAGGCATCCAAGGCACTCTGGCGCGTCTTGGCGTCTTGCTGAATCTGGCCTATGGTCACCCCCGCCGCGTCCAGCGCCATCAGTACCGCGGCCCGTTTCATCTCCGCAGACAAACCGCGGATGTGCTCGCTGTGCAGCATATCGACTACCTTGTTCACGCTGTATCCCCCACGCGGATTCGCGATCCCGGCTACGGCGTAAATATCTTCGATCGGTGACAGTTCCACCGGAACGCTCGCGACGCCTTCCTTCATATCCGCCGCAGACTTTGCCGCAGACCAGGATATACGCGGCCCCGCGACTTCCCTTCCGCGCTCACCCTTGCTCTCTCCACCGCCGGCTGCCTCACCGCTCACCTCGCCACTCACGCTGAGGCCCTCCTGCTTGCTGCGCCAGGATGCCAGTTCGAGCCATTTGCGTTTCATCGGTTTCCTCTCTTTGCCGCCTTCCCTTTCCCTGGAAGGCTGTTTTGCTCGGACTTCCGTCCGTCGAAGAACTTTGGAACCTTGCAGCCGCGATATCCGGAGCTTATGCCGGCTCTCCATTTCGCCCATCCCGGTCGCAAGCAAATGTCCCGAGCGAGCAATGACTATGGCCGGCTCTCTTTGCACTTTCGCTGCCGTTGCCGAAATCTCGCGCGGCTGCTTTTCTTTCACCAGCAAACTCTCAATTTCCGCTGCCCGCGGTGGCTGAGTCGGCTCTTTCTTCCCGGTCAGCAGTGGCATTTCAGTCTTGGCCGGCGGATCAGGAGTCGAACTCTTGTCCCGCAGAATGCCTACCAGAAATTCCCGTCCATCGCTGCGGCAATACTTCGTAACCCCGGAGAACTGATCAAACCGCCACTGAATTCTCAGCTTCTCTCCCACTCCGATCGGCGTTTTGACCCGTATACATGCCCCGCTGGCAGACCTGTCCTCCATACGCGCGGGAATTGCTTTCACCGCTCCACTTTCGTCTTCCCACGACGCTTCCACCAGAATCATCACCGCAGACCGTAGTTCTCGCATGGCGGTGCTCATGACACACCTATCGGCAAGAACTAAAATTAGTTCACAACCGGGCAGAGTCCCGGTTCGGTATGCCTTTCCCGTTCTGGATGAGCGAATCTATCGGCTACTACTCGCTTCCCGCCGGAAACACCGTGTGCCTCGGGATGGGCACCGGGGTATCGCCTTTCTGGTCACGCCACAGAACATTATTCAGCCGCGCCGCTCCCGCGGCATCAGGACGCGAAAAATCCATCTTGGCCGATTCCTTCGCACCTTGGGCATCGCGCCGGTTGACTTCATAGATGAGGCCGTTCTTCAGATTGCGATAGTCCGCCTTGAAGGGCGGCTGGTCCCCGGCGCCGGAGAACATGGGTCCCATCGCTGGGGCGTAAGCATCGTTCTGATTCATCGCTGGCAAGCCCAGCAGCATCTCCATGGTGTGGATCATGTTCACCGTGGTGCAGAAGCGGTGATCCACATAAGGCGCGGCTGCTGCTCCCGGCGAGTACTTGCTGACGATGAAGGCAATTGATCGATGCGCGTCAATGTGGTCGCCGCCGTCCTGTGCATCGTCTTCCAGGATAAAGATAGCCGTGTCGTCCCAGTAAGGACTATGCGAAACCGCGTCGACCACGCGGCCGAGGGCAAGGTCGTTATCCGCCACGGAGGCCGCCGGTCGTGGACGATCGGGACGCGTGCCCCCCGTGTGATCGTCGGGAAGATAAAGCAGCACGAATTGCGGCAGTTGAAAATCCCGGCTCTCGTTCGACTCCCGCCCCCGCGTGTAGGCGGCGAATTCATTCAGGAATTCGTCGGCGCGAAGCTGGTCAGGATAGTCCGTGTTGAAATCAGGGTAAAGCGCATCAAAGTGATCGCGCAGCACGGCCTTGGTCGCCTTAACACGCTTGAACAGAGGCACAGCCCACGGGAACGGGCTCGGGCCGCCATGCGGATCCCCAATATTCGGGGGCAGAGCATCCCCCTGTTGCAGTTCGGTACGAGGGCAAGGCGCTTCCTGTGCGGAAGGAGTTCCCTGCTTCGGCGACGCCGCCTTGCGGATCTTGTTGCACCACGCCGTGCTCATATATTCGCCGTAGTCGCGGTAGGAGAGCCCATGCCGAGCCACGTTGTCCCACAGAAAACCGGTACCCGGATCATCGATATCCGCCTCTTTGTGGTCGAGCGGAAATTCGTCGGCGACCGTACCCTGAAAATCGTAAGTTCGTTCCTTCCCGCGGTACGCGATCTGCCAGGTCTTTTCGTTGTAGTCGCTGGTGATCGCGGCGGTTGACCAAAGATGTCCGTCCCCGGAAACTTCCCCGCTATCGTAAAAGTTGTCGAGTACGCCAAATTGTAGAGCGAGTTTGTGCTCATTCGGCGTGATGTCCGCGCCATACATCGTGAGCGACGGATCACCGTCGCCAACCTTCAGATCGCCGAGTATCTGGTCATACGTACGGTTTTCCTTGATCACGTAGATCACGTGGTTGATGGGATTGCCGCCGGCAGCGAATTGAATCTTTCCGGGATCGTTATGCAGCAGGTTATCGTGCTCGACGATGCGGGTTAGCTCTGGAAGTTTTTTTAGGGTGTCAGGAATATTGAGCCGCGCAATCGATCCGCGCAGCAGCGTGGGGATGTATGGGTGCTCGTGGTGTCGTACCTCCCATGCGGTCTTGCCCGAGCCCTTGTTCGGACGCGTGCCCTCGCCCTTGGCCGTTGCGATGAGGAGATCATCACCGTCGACGGCAAGCGCGCTGGGATACCAGTCGGTGGGGATGAAACCGAGGGGCCCCCAAAGTACGTTGTCGGGGAATTGTGGACCGTGAGCGACAGTGGATACGTCGAGAACCTCGACCGCGTTGAGCGATGCGTCGGCAACGAACAAACGGTTGCCATCTGCGGATTGGGCGAGAGCAATGGGATACGTTCCCGCAACGGTTTGGTTCCTGATCGCGGTGCGCAGCAGAGTAAACGGGACGTCATTCTCAGTCGAGACCACGGCAACCAGATCCATGTTCGACAAAGCCACGTAAAGCGACTTTTCATCCCGACTCAACAGCATTGCCGTGGGATGCGAGCCGGGAGCTATCGGATCCTCCGGCTCTTTCAACTTGATCCAGCGCACAATTTTCCCGTCCATCAGATCAAGTTCTGCCACGCGCGACGCATTCCACAAGCTGCACCACGCACGCCGTCCATCGCGCGTGGCGACTGCTGTATATGGAAAAGAAGACGGAACGAGTTCGTTCGTACTTAAGTCAAAACGGTGAATCACTTTGCCGCTGGCCACATCCAGCAGCACTACGTTATCGGAAAGATTGTCCGCCACTAAGAGCCGATCGTGGCCCCCAACGGAGATGAGCGCCAGCCCCGCGGGATAAGGAATCGCGGTTCCCGGCGGCGTCTTCTGCAAACCGATCGCAACCTTCTTTCCCGCCGCAAGCGTCTGTGGTTCGATCGCGATGAATCGTTCCGGCGCGACTTTGCCAGCCCTAAAGCTGTAGACCGCAATTCCGTTCCCGGTATCGCCCGCCTTCTCACCCTTAGGATCGGTGATCGAACCCACAGACGCGTAGAGATGCTTCCCATCTGACCCGAACACTAGACCAAGGAAATAGCTCTGGTGCACCTGTTCTCCAAAGCGCTGGTCAGGATAGTCGGCGATCCGGTTCGTCTTCAGATCAAGCACGGCAATCGACTGCGTGGCGGTGGTTTCCTGCGTGCCATAACCGTCATTCAACAGGGCCGCGTACTGCCCATCCGGACTGATCGCAATAGTGGCGGGAAAGCTGTTAGTGCTGCCAATGCGTCCAGCCGCGGGAATCGTCAGAATTTTGCTTGTGGGCAAGGGGATCGACGAACCGTCGGACTTTGGTTCCTGCGCGGGCGCAGCCGCCATCCCAAGCGTGGCAAATACGGCCAGAAATACGATGCGGGAGAATCGAATCACAAGGCCTCCGCGGACTAACCTGCGATTGCTGAAGATTTGGAGAAAGATGAGCCTAATCCAGCCGGCAAGCCGTGGTCAAAGAGGGTAGTTTAGAACATCTACAAAATTCTGCAGACAGTTTCCGAACAAAGAAACGCGGACTCTCCTAGGCTCCGGAAGCTCGCGTAGTGCCTTCGTGCTGGGCCGGAGCCGCAGGATGCTCCTCCGCCGCTGCCCCAACGTTATGGCGAACATCGGCGCCCTGCACCCAGAAGATCACATCCTCGGCGATGTTGGTAGCATGGTCGGCGACGCGCTCCAGATTGCGCGCAATCAGCAGCGCATCGAGCGCCTGCCGCACTACCTCCGGACGCTGGTTCATCGTCTTTACCAACTGGATGAACGCATCATCCTTCATGCGATCAACCACGTTGTCCATTTCGAGCACGGCCTGCGCCAGTTCGACCTTGCCTTCGATAAACGACTCGAGCGACCGCCGCACCATGGCACTGACCGCCGCACCCATGCGCGCAATATCCACCGGTAAATCCACGGTGGGAAGGTCCACCATGTCCATCACGCGTTCGGCGATGTTGACGGCTTGATCGCCCACGCGCTCCAGGTCGGAGTTGATTTTGGTCACCGCCAGAATGAAGCGTAAATCCACGGCCATCGGTTGCTGCATGGCGAGCAAATCGAACGCGGCCTCGTCGATCTCCCGTTCGGAAGTATTGATCAGGCTCTCGCCTTCCAGAACCATCTGGCAACGGGTGAGATCGCGGTCGATGTAGGCCTGCCGCGCGCGATCCACCGCCTGCTCCGCCAGCCCACCCATGCGGAGCAATTTCTGGCGCAGATCGTCGAGCCCTTGCTGAAAGCGCGTGCGCATTCTCCGAACCTTCCTTATCCGAATCTTCCGGTGATGTAGTCTTCCGTCCGCTTGTGAGTCGGCTTGGTAAAGATTTTTTCCGTCTTATCGAACTCGATCATCTTGCCCAGCAGGAAGAATCCCGTAAACTCCGCCACCCGCGCCGCCTGCTGCATATTATGCGTCACAATTACGATGGTATACCGCTCTTTGAGCTGAAAGATCAACTCTTCAATTTTACCGGTCGAAATCGGGTCCAGCGCCGAGCAGGGTTCATCCATCAGCAAAACTTCCGGTTCTACCGCGAGCGCCCGCGCAATGCAAAGCCGCTGCTGTTGGCCACCAGAAAGGCTGGCGCCCGATTTCTTATGCGCGTGATCCTTTACTTCTTCCCATAATGCAGCCGCTGCCAATGAGCGTTCGACCACTTCATCCAGCTTGCGGCGGTCGCGAAAACCATTCAGCTTCAATCCCGAGGCCACGTTGTCATAGATCGACATGGTTGGAAATGGATTGGCCTTTTGAAAAACCATCCCCACCCTCCGCCGCAGCTGCGTGGCTGAAGTTCCGTCGTAGGCATCGATTTCTCCGATGCGTACGCTGCCCGAAACTCGCGCCTCGGGAATGGTTTCGTGCATGCGGTTCAGGCAACGAATAAATGTCGACTTGCCGCAGCCCGACGGCCCAATCAGCGCGGTGGCATGGTTCGCCGCCATCGTCAATTGGACGTCGTACAACGCCTGGTTCTTGCCGTACCACGCGTTCAAGTTTTCGACCTGGATGCCCACGCCCATAAACTATGCGGCTCCGAACGTGCCCCGGCGTACGGCGAAACGCACCGCCGCTACCGCTGAGACGATGAGGATAATGAGGACCAGCGCTCCCGCCCACGCCTGCCGGTGCCATTCGTCATACGGAGAAATAGCATAATTGAAAATCTGCAGCGGCAACGCCGCGGTCGGCTGGTCGGCTCGAAGATTCCAGAACTGGTTCCCGAATGCTGTGAATAGCAAAGGCGCGGTTTCTCCCGCGACCCGTGCAAACGCGAGCATAATCCCCGTGATCACGCCCGAAGTCGCCGTGCGCAGCGTAATCGAAAGAGTCGTCCGCCAGCGCGAAATCCCCAGCCCGTAAGCAGCTTCCCGCAACGCCTGCGGCACCAGCAGCAGCATCTCTTCCGTAGTACGCGTGATCGTTGGGATCATCATGATGGCTAGTGCTACGCCCCCAGCCAGGGCAGAGAAATGCTTCTGATAAAGAACCACAATAGAGTACGCCACAATGCCGATCACAATCGAAGGCACGCCGTTCAGCACGTCAGCAGTGAAGCGAATCGAGTCGCCGAAACGGTTGCGTCCGAACTCCGCCAGGTAGATGCCGGCCCCCACTCCCAGAGGAACTCCAATCACGCTGGCCAATCCGAGGATGAACACGGATCCCACTATGGCATTCGCCATCCCACCGCCCGATTCGCCCACCGGCTTCGGCGTCTGCGTCAGAAAGGCCCAGTTGATCGATCCCACACCGCGGTAAACCAGGTAGGCAAATATCGCGAACAACGGCACCAGCACGAGGATGACCGTCAGCACGGCCACGCCGGTCATCATGCGGTCGGTGATTCGTCTCCGCAAAGAGATCGGCGGCACAGTGTGCGCTGAGATTTTCTTGTCAGGCATTGGACCTCGAAGGCTGGCCGCGAGTCACGGTCCAGACCAGGAAGCGGGCCAACGCATTCACCACAATCGTTACCAGGAACAAGGCCAGCCCGATCTCGATCAAAGCCGCCAGATTCAAGTCGCCGGTGGCTTCACTGAACTCATTGGCCAGAACGCTGGCCATGGTGTACCCCGGCGCAAACAGCGATTTGGAAATCTCCGGCCGGTTCCCGATCACCATCGTGACCGCCATCGTCTCTCCCAGGGCCCGACCCAGTCCCAGGATAATGCCACCCATGATGCCCGCTCTCGCGTTGCGCAGCACCCCGACGCGGATCATTTCCCACCGTGTAGCGCCCAGCGCCAGTACGGCCTCCCGCTGATGCTGCGGAACCACCATCAGCACTTCCCGGGCGATCGACGAAATAATCGGAACGATCATGATTGCGAGGATGATCCCCGCCGCCAACATGCTGATGCCATAAGGCGGCCCGGTAAACAATCCCGTCCAGCCCAGCGTCTTCGACAAGAACGGTTCAACATAGCCGCTGAGGATCGGCACCAGCACAAAGATCGCCCAAAGGCCATAAACTACGCTTGGAATGGCAGCCAGTAACTCTACGAAGAAAGATAGCGGCCCACGCAGCATCGGCGGGCACATCTCGGTGGTGAATACCGCAACCCCAATGGAAAGCGGTACGGCAATGATCAGCGCCAGCAGCGACGACACCAGGGTTCCGTAAATGAACGGTAAAGCGCCAAATTGCTCGTTTACCGGGTCCCAATCCCGCGCGGCAAAAAACTTCATTCCAAACGCGTGCCAGGAGGGCCCCGAGCGCAGCATCAATTGGTAAACGATCAAGACCAGGGTCCCCAGCACAGCCAGACCGCACAGCAGCATAGCGAACTTGAAAATTTGGTCCCCGACTTCGCCGTTTGATCCAAAAAAGAGCACGCCCCGCCTTCCCTTTGAGGAGACTTCGCTAACTTTCGTCACTTCAACGGGTTGCGGAGCAGGCATATCAGGCCGTGGTCGGGCAGCGTTGGCCATTCGCCTCACCTTATCAGAATCCTGTTAACAGGGTGTTAAAATGACCAAGCTTTTCGGATTGCCTTTTCGCCGGCAAGCCTGTATTTTCTTGTTCCACTCGCTTCTGTCTATGTCCATTGATCCCAAGCGCAGCCGCGTGATTTTTCAGAAGCTTGAAAGGGACCTGATCAAGCTTTCCTCGAAACCTCAGGCGGAAACTGTCCATTGCTTTCGCACCGGCACGCGCCGCTTGCAGATATTGCTGGGTGAGCTTTCTCCCAAACTCGACCGCAACGAAAAGAAACTGTTGAAACTCCTCGGCCACATCCGGAAACGAGCTGGCAAAGTCCGCGATCTGGATGTCCAATTGGCGGCGCTGCGCAGCTTGAAGATTCCCCGCGAGCCCCGGCGCAAGACCCAACTCATTCATCAGCTAATCGATCTTCGCAGTCAACAGGAAAAGAAGCTCCGCAAAGAGGCTAACCAGTCAGCCGTTCGCGAGATCCGCAAGCGCTTGAAACGCGCAGCCAAGCACTTCAATCCTGAAACCGGTCGCGATCCTTTGGTTGTTGCCCAAAGCATGCTGAACCCCTTGGAACGCGAGGGTGCGCTGTTGACCGAACCGGTGTTGCACCAATACCGTATTCTCACCAAGCGCGCACGCTATGCGGCAGAGTTTGCCAGCCCCTCCAAGGAAGCTGTGCATTTCGTCGCCGAGATGAAGCGCATCCAGGATGCCTTGGGAGATTGGCATGACTGGCTCACCTTGACCTACACCGCCTCTGAGCGCCTGGGCGGCGTCCGCGAGTCGCCTCTGGTTGCGGAACTCCACAACGTGACCGGTGCGAAATTTCGCCATGGAGTCGCCGTGCTCTCCAGCTTGCGGACCAAACCGCCTTCCAAGTCCGAGCCTGCCGTGAAGGCCCCTGCGCAGCCCCCCGCAACGGCAACCCGTGCAACCGCCTCTGCGGCTTAATCCTTGTCTCTTCTCCATAGATTTCTGAGTGCCAGCCCGTGTGTACTCTTGCTGACACATGAACGCCCGTTCGAGCATTGACGCTTTGTCATCCTAGCGTTTGAATCGAAGTCAAAGAGCGTGATTTATGCCTGACTCCATGACTTTCCTCGCGTGCGCAGGGAATACTCCGCGCCAGCTCTGCTCGGTGAATCCGGCTGCCCTTGAATTCGACATCCGCTCCGATTCGGGAAGCTCGCAACAGCATGGCTACTGCCGCCCGCTCTGTGCTCATAACCTTCTGGAGGCTCTCTCTCAGGTGACATTTTATTCGAGAACGCGACGAACTCTGCGAGGAACGATAGCCGCATCGCAGGGCTGATATTTCATCCTCTTTTCGTCCAGTCCCCCTATTGTGATTCTGATCAGATACAACTGTAACCGCAATCACAGCGTCCAAGGTCCCGCTCTGAGTTATTGATAGGGGCCTTGTATGCAAGACCTGATGACTTTCCAGGCGGCCAGAAGTCAACGGCAATGTGATCTGTGCTCCATGAATCCTGCCGTGCTGGAGTTCAGTATTCTTTCCGACCAGGGAAACTCCCGCCAGCAGGGGTCATGCTGCAACCTCTGCGCCCGCAACCTGCTCGACGCCTTGTCCAAGATCAAGCCCCAATCTCCCTGAAGAAAATTTCCCGCAGGCCAACCTCCGCAGACGAGATGACTGCTCGACCCTCGGCATGTAAACTGTTGGCCTTGCCTCAATGCCGACCTTTGCCGCGGTTGATATTGGTTCCAATTCTGTTCGCCTGAAGATCGCCCGCCTCACCCGCGGCCATCTGCGCCCGATTCACGAGGATCGCGAAGTCACCCGTCTGGGCGAGGGTGTGTTTCGCTCCGGATTCCTCACCCCTGAGTCAATGGCTGAAACCGTGAAGGTGTTGCGCCGTTTTCATCGGGCCACGCAACAGGTAGTCACCGACCCAGTCCGCGTCGTCGCCACCAGCGCTCTGCGCGACGCCCGCAATTCGCAGGCTTTTCTCGAGTGGGTACGCTCCGCCACCGGCTGGACCGTCGAAATTATCTCCGGACTTGAAGAAGCCCGCCTCATCCACCTGGGTCTGGTTTCCAATCTCCGCATTGACCGTTCGCCTACGCTCATGATGGATCTCGGCGGAGGAAGCTGCGAATTAACCGTCTCTTCCAGTGGGCACATTCGCGACCTCGTCAGTATGCCGCTGGGCGCCGTCCGTCTCACCGACGAATTCCTGCGCCACGACCCTCCCCGCAAAGGTGAGCTTAAACGCCTGCAAGGCTTCGTCGCCCGGGAAGTGAATCGCATCGCCGCTCGCGTCGTTGCCGCGAAAGTCAAGAATGTGATCGCCACTTCCGGAACCGCCGCCGCCTTAGCCACTGCCGCTGGCCATCTCCGCAAGAATGGCACACGCCAGCGAATGCTTGTCTCTCGCGCCGAGATGACTCGCCTTGCCAAGCGCCTGGCCCGCCTGCCCGTGGAAGAGCGCAGAAAGATTGAAGGCATCGGCCTCCGGCGGGCTGAAATTGTGGTGGCCGGAGCCATGGTTTATCAGGAATTGCTGGATCGCTGCCATCTCAAGGGATTTCGCTATTCCCCTTTGGGCTTGCGGGATGGCTTGTTGGCGCAAATGGCGGCCGAGCATGACCGCAGCACCCGCTCTGGAAGGCAGATTGAATCCGAACGCTGGGAGTCCATCACCCGTGCCGTCGCTCATTATCATGTGGACATGAAACACGCCCTCGACGTCCGCGACTCCGCAATGTTTCTGTTCTCCGCGCTGCGACCCGTACACGGGCTGCCGCCGGAATTCCGCGAATGGCTCTCCGCCGCCGCCATGCTCTACGAGGTCGGAGACTACGTGAACCGCAACGGCCATCACCGGCACACCTACTACATCATTTCGAACTCGGAGATTCTGGGTTACACTCCGCAGCAACGCCGCTTGATTGCCGCCATCGCCCGCTATCTCGGAAAGTCCCGCCCCACGTTGGACGAGCCGCCCATGAAGGCTCTCGACCCCGCCGATCGCCCAGGGGTGCAAAAAGCCATCATGCTTCTCCGCCTGGCACGCGCTCTGAACCTGGGCCGCAGCCGCGCGGTGCAGAGAGTGCGCGTCAGCCATCGCGCCGCCGAAGTGCACCTCGCGCTGATTCCACGCCGCCGCATGGGGGTGGATTTGGAATTGTGGGCGATCGAGAAGGATGCCGCTTACTTTCGCGAAGTGTTCGGACGCGAACTTTCCACCGCGGCGGTGTAGAAAGTGCGCAATGCCTTCGGCGTCAAACACCATTGCAGCGTGCCCGAGCTGCGCCGCATGTCAACCCGCGCTACCGCTCCTTTTTTCAAGTCCACCGAAGCTTCACATCCAGACTCGCTGATCACGGTGCCGAGAAACTGGCTCAGATTGGGATTGTGTCCCACCACCATGATCGATTCCTGGCTTGCATATTTTTCCAGCAGCCGGCGAAAATCGGCGAGGGTCGCTTCCGGACGCAGTCCGGCATCAATTTGCAGCTTGCCTTCGTAACCCATCTCATTTCCTACCAGCGATGCCGTCTGCGTCGAGCGTTTCAGCGGACTGGATATGATCAGGTCCACTTGCGCGTCGATTGCAGCCAGTGCCCGGCCCACATACCCACATAGTTCGATGCCTTCCTTGTCGAGAGCCCGTTTCTCGTCTTTTTTCGGATTCACGAGATGTTGCCCGGCGCTGGCATGCCGCAGAAAATAAATAATCATCGAGAATTATCGTTCCCTTCCTGCTAGAGTCCTGCGCTTCCTCGCCGGGACCGGTGGTGGAGCGGGGTTCAACTGCTTGCCTTCGGCCACGCTGATCAGAAAATCCTGTGCGCTGAAAGCCGCTGCGCCCGTAGGCGGCTTGCGGTTCCGCTTGCCGTGCACCGGCTGCCATGCCCGGATGTACGTCGCGTCGCGCAGCAGGATGCGAGCCTTGCGATTGTCGGCCAGGTAAGCGTCCAGAATTTCGTGGCGCACGCGCTCGCGCAGGAATTCATCGCGCAGCGGCACCAGCACCTCTACCCGCTCATAAAGATTGCGCGGCATCCAGTCAGCGCTGCCGATGTAAATCTCCTCCTCGCCCGCATTTCCGAAATAATAAATACGGCTGTGCTCCAGGAAGCGGCCCACAATACTGCGCACTTTGATGCGGTCGCTCAAACCGCGCACTCCCGGCCGCAACGCGCAAATGCCACGTACAATTAAATCAATTTCCACTCCCGCCTGGGAGGCTCGATACAACGCCTGGATCACATTCTTATCCAGCAGCGCGTTCATTTTCGCGATGATTCGTCCCGCTTCTCCCTGGCGCGCGTGCTCGGCTTCGCGGTCGATCAAAGCAATCGTCTTTTCCGCCAGGTCAAGCGGCGCTACCAGCAGCGGCTCGTAGCTGGGATTCTCGGCGTACGCGGTCAGAAAACTGAAGACGTCATGCACCGCCCGGGTGATTTCCGGATTCGCCGTGAACAAACTAAGGTCGGTATAGATCCGCGCCGTATCGGCGTTGTAGTTGCCGGTGCCAATGTGCGCATAACTTCGCGGCACACCGTCAGGATCGCGCCGTACCAGCAGCGAAAGCTTGCAATGTGTCTTCAGCCCCACCAGGCCGTGAAATACCTGCACTCCGGCATCTTCCAGATCGCGCGCCCAGCGGATGTTGTGAGCTTCATCGAATCGCGCCTTCAACTCCACCACCGCCGTCACTTCCTTCCGCGCCGCCGCGTCCACCAGCGACTGCACGATCAGAGAGCGTTCACTGGTGCGGTAGAGGGTTTGCTTGATCGAAAGCACCTGGTCGTCTTCCGCCGCTGACTCGATGAAAGCAACCACGGCATCGTAGGAATCGAAGGGATGATGCAGCAGAATGTCGTGCCGCCGCAGCTCCTCAAACAGGTTTTGCGATTTGGCCGTGAGCCGCAACTCGCGCGGCGCGAATGTGCGATCTTTGAGGTCGGGACGCTTCGTCTGATCGTACACATTGAACAGCCGCGAAAGGTTCACCGGACCATTCACCGGAAAAACCTGCCACGGGTCCAACTCAAACACGGTGCGCAGGCGCTCGATGATTTCGGGATCGGCGTCCGCTTCAATCTCCATGCGCACCGCGTCCCCCTTGCGCCGGTTGTGCAACTCCGCGCGCACCGATTCGAGAAGATTGCGTGCCTCTTCCTCCTGCAGATAAAGATTGCTGTTCCGAGTCACTCGAAAAGGCGCCGCGGCCACGATGTCGTACCCGTGATACATGCTTTGCGCGTGGTGCGCGACCAGGTCGGCGAGGAATATGTAGTCCGTCGTCTCCTCGGAAGGCAGCCGCACCAATCGCGGCAGGGCCCGCGGCACCGACACCACCCCCGTATAGGTGAGAGCCGAGCGCCGCCGCCGCCGCAAAAGCAGACCCAGGCACAGCGCCTTGTTGATTACTCGCGGAAAGGGGTGTGTCGGATCCACCGTCACCGGCGTGAGCAGAGGATCCAGCTCTTTCTCGCAATACTCTTCGATGAATCGTCGCGCATCCGCGTCCAACTCATGCAATGCCAGCACCCGGATACCATGCTCCGCCAGCGCCGGACGCAATGTGTTCCAGCATTCATACTGTTCATCCACGAACTTGTGCGTGAGCCGCGCCAGAACATCGCGCTTCTCGGTCAGGGTCAGACCATCGGGCCCGGCTTCGTTGTAGCCGTCCTCGATCTGCTGCATCATCGCCGCGATCCGAATTTCAAAAAATTCATCCAGATTGCTGGCGGAGATGGCGAGGAACTTCAGCCGTTCCAGAAGCGGGTTGCCCTCATCCTCAGCCTCTTCAAGCACACGCTTGTTAAACGCGAGCCATGAGGTGTCGCGGTTGAGATAATACTCAGGATTTTCCAGCGAAAGGCGAGCCATCTGCGAGTCTTAGGGGTTCAATCTTCTAAGTTTGTTAATTGGGATCCGGTCCGCACCAGGGGGAACTAGCCACTCGCACAGTATAAAACATCGGCCGCTAAGGCGCAGCAGAGCGAATCTAGGCAAGCAAGTCGTGCGACCGGAGTCTTAGGAGAGAAGCCTGAAAAAAATCGGCGCATCGAGTACGGCAAAATTCGCCGTCCGATGCGCCGATGAAACCGCAAAAGAAAATCCGTTTACGGCAGGTAGTAGCGGAACGACGAGAACACCATTCCGTCCAGACCTTCCGGCTCTACTCCAGGTTGTCCCTTCCCTGCCGGTCCAACCCCAGACCAGGTCTGGCGAGTTACGTAGGAATACTGGAGCCCCCACTGGAGCCGGCCTTTGGGCCCGCTATAGATACGGTGCCAAAAACCCGCCGTACCCTCTATGAGCGCTCGCGTGTCGGCCGTGCAATTGGAGAGGCCGCCAGGGAAGAACCCACCGCTAAGACTCGGCGCGGTTTCGCCGTAGCAGCCCGTGTTGCTGAACAAGGGTGCCCCGTAGCCTACATATTTGCCCGAGATGGGATCGAAATCCGCCGCGCGGGCGGCGTACTCGGCGCCAGCGTTGAGGTAGATGTCCAGCTTTGGTCCGTGCCACTCCAGCGTCGTCAGACCCTGCAAGCTGCGGACCAGATCGAAGGCTCCGTTGGCATGGATCGACGTATCGGCTAGACCGCCCGTGCCGTAGCGGCCGATTCCACTTCCTCCTAGACCGTGCAAACCGAAGTCGATGTGCTTGTGGTCAAAGGACCAGCGGGCATTAGCGCCGATGCCGCCGCCGTTCTTCGAGGAATTGAAGGCTCCCAGCGCGTTGGCCCCGGCGGTAGTGTCGCCACCACAGAGCGTAGTGCTGCTGGCTACTTCGCCGCACGGGAAGACGCGGTCACGGAAGCGGTCATATAACCCATATACCTCGTAGTGTCCGAATCCCGGTTCGAAGACGACCTTCGCGATGATATCCGGGGACGGGTTGAAGGAATAGCTCGCCGCCAGGGTACAGGTCGTGGTGGCAGCCGTGTCGGTGGAGTTGAGGGCGGTGGTGCAATTGGTGATAGCGGCATTGTAAAGGCCGCCGCCAGCGCCTGCGGAACCGATCAGGAAGTTGTTTCCGTTGTTGTGGCTTGAAACTGTGGCCTGCGCATTTTCCATCGACACGCCGAACCACACCTTATTGTCGAAATTCTTGACCAGGCGCAGTCCATACTGTCGCGCCCAACTGAAGCCCACGGTATACTGTGGGTCGATCGTCAGCGGTGTCGCCTCGGTGCGGTTGTCCATGCCGTGCTTGGTTTCCGTAACTAGGCTCCACATCTGGCCTCCGGTAACCGACCAACCGCTATCCAAAGCCGCCTGCCCCCATGCTTGCCGCTGTCGCAAGGAGTAGCTGTTGCTCTCATTATTGTTCGAGGTGGTGCCGGACGACAGAAAGTCAGTCTCCACGTAGCCACTCAACTTGGCAGATTTCAGCCGTCCTTCGGCTAGCATTGAGATACGCGACTGACGTCCTGATCCGAAGAACTCGGAAATCGCGCTTTGCGATGCTCCCGGCATGGTCAAAGAGTTAAACGGCGTGTTGATATCCGATCCCAGCGCCCTCGACCGCCGCACAGTTTCTGCCGCCAGGAATCCGCCCGGCGTGATCGTGATGCCCTTGTAGTGCAGCGCCAACGGGCTCTCGATCTCTTCCTTTACATTCTTTTGAGTCTCCTGCAGCGACAATGCCGTGTTGTTGACATTGGTCTTCAGGTCTGTCACATCGCTCTTCAGTTCCACCACGGTCGCCTGCTGCTGGCTGACCGTCGCCTGAGCTGCATCCGCTTTGCTGGCCGCATCGGTCGCCGCCGTCTGCGCTTGCGTGACGGCTTGGTCCTTGCGATGAAGCTCATCGCGCAGTTCCTGAATTTGCTGCTGCTGTTGCGCTAGCGCGGCCTGCTGCGAGGCGATTGCGTCCCTCAACGCCTGCACGTCAGCCGCCGTTATCGTCGCCGGTCTAGTCTTTTTCTTGGCTTTGGGCGGCGTACTGGTTTGTGCCGCCACGCTTGTAGCCAAAAACAGGATTGCACACCACTTCCCCACAGAATTCATCACACTCTCCTTGTTTTTTCTATCTATGATGAGAAATTCCTCAGCGCTCAAACTATCGAACCAGCTTGATTGCATCCTTCTCTTTTTGCACAACGCTTTCCGGGAGCGGAGCGTAGGAAAGTGCTGCTGTCATCTTTTGCCCATCGGTGACCATCCAGTTCAGAAAATCTGCCAGGATCTTTCCCTTCGCCGCGTCCTTCGATTGCTCGGGAATTAGCAGCCAGGTAAAGCTGGAAATCGGATATGCGTCTTTTCCCGGCGCATTCGTAATCGAGACCCGGAAGTCTGCCGGCATTTTGGGCGCCGAAGCCGCCGCCGCCGTCACACTTTCCAGCGACGCTTTCACAAAATTCCCCGCCGCGTTCTTCACGCTGCCGTAGTTGATGTTGTTTTGTACCGCGTAAATCAACTCCACGTAGCCAATCGATCCTTGTAACTGCCGGATCGAACCGGCGACTCCTTCATTTCCTTTTCCGCCCAGTCCGATCGGCCATTTCACCGAGGTCCCGCGTCCCACCTGGCTTTGCCACTCGGAACTGATCTTCGAGAGATAGTCCGTCCAGATGTAGGTCGTGCCGCTCCCGTCGGAGCGATGCACCACGATGATGTCCCGGTCCGGCAGATTCACGCCCGGATTTGCGCTGGTCAGCGTTTTGTCATTCCACTTCGTGATCTTCCCCAGGAAGATTCCGGCCAGCGCCTCCGCAGTAAAGTTGAGCTGAGCGGTTACGCCAGGAATGTTGTAGGCGGGCACATCCGCGCCTAACACTGTCGGCATGTGCAGAATCTTCGTCTTGGCTTCTTTCAGCATCTCGTCGGTCATCGGGCCATCGCTCGCCCCGAAATCGACTGTGCCGTTAATTACTTGCCGGATCCCCCCGCCGCTGCCAATGGACTGGTAATTGATTTGAATGTCAGGATGCAGCTTGTGATATTCGCTGAACCACTTGGAATACATCGGATAGGGGAAAGTGGCTCCAGCACCGTTGAGTGTCGTCTGAGCAATTGCGGGGAAAGCAAGAAGCGCGCATACCAAAACGAGCATGGTTCTTCGCATCAGTCTTGTAGCTCCTCGTCGAATGAATATTCTGGTTCTAACGGCGCTATGTTAAAGGAGGGTTACAAACCAGTGAATTTCTGATGAATGGGTCGGCGGGCAACAACACGAGTTCTCCACTGAATTGATTCAGGAAGCCACGTTTATTGTCGGCCGCGCCGTGGAAGAGCGGCGCTTCAGCGCCGCGCCGAGCGCTCGAGATACATCAGGGCTTTAGCCACGGAGAAGCTTCAATCTTAATTAGTGGCCATTCTGCAGACGCGCGATTTCTCGCGGAAAAAGTGTGTTGCTGGGGAATTCTGAGTGAAGTGCCGAAAGCAGCTCGAGTGCGCGAGCCTTGTTCTTATCCCGCACGTAGGCGATTGCGAGCAAGATGCGGGCGAAGGGCGCTAGATAACGACCGTGCGCCGCCGTCGACTGCAGGTCGGCGATGCCTCCTTGCTTATCCGCAGGCAATCCGCCCATGCGCATCAGCCAGCGCACCGGCGCCGCCATGCTACCGATGATGTACTTGCTGAAACCCGTCGCAAGTTGCGCGTCGTAACAATTCGAACAAACCGTCAGGAGTTGCTGCGCCCACGTAGACGCCTCTTTGGTGTAGTGCAACGACGCCAAATTATGTTTTTCAATCAGAGCGGCGTAGTCAGCCTGTAATCCCGATGAAAGAGTCAGAGCGAACAGCGCATCCTCATCTTTGTCGTTCTTGCTGAGCCGCGCGTGCGCCAGCTGCTCCGAACGGCCGATTGCCGCCTCGAACTCAGTGTGTACCGCTGGATCCGGGCTGAGCGTCGAACGGTCCGTGAAGGCTTTATCGTTATCGTAGAACTGTCCCTCGAGCACTCCCAGCCGGTTGAATTCCGAAAACAGAAATCCCGCCGCCGAGCTGACCGGCCCCACCGGATCATCGGGATGCTGGTTTTCCCAGGCCGAGAAATCTTTTTGAGCCCCGGCGAAGTCCAGATTATAGAGGCCCATAAACCCGCGATCCAATGCCGTCCTCGGAACCGCATCCGGTCCAGCAGTTGCACTTGCGGACCCGCAGAATGCGAGACTGAGCCAGAGGGTTGTTACTATACTCAACGCCGACCAACTACGCGTTTGGTTGACAAAAGGCATGGCAATCAGGTTAGGTTGTTAATTATCCTTCGTTCCACGGAAAGCGCAAGATTTCTTTTTGTTTCTTTTCTTCGATGCTATTCATCAACTTTGTGTCCACGCCATTGTGGCAGTCAGGTGCTTTCCTGCCGAGATTACAGTTGTGGCTGGACGGTTGTAACCTCCTAGGGTCTCCAGGACGAAAACTGCATGAGCGATTCCTCCACCTACGCCCCCGGCTGGCCCGGGATTCCACCCCGCTGGACTTCGAGCGCCAAGACCGCCGCCGGCACCGCCTTAAACCAGCATAGCAAAGTATGGTTCACCACCAGTCACGGCATTCTGAATGAAGTCTACTTTCCGCGGGTGGACCAGGCCTGCACCCGCGATCTCGGCTTTGTCGTCACCAATGGCCGCGACTTTTTTTCTGAAGAGAAACGCCACTGCACTTTCGACAATAGGCCGTTCGAACCTGGCATTCCCGCCTATGAGCTGATCAATACTGAAATTGGCGGCCGCTATCGCATTCACAAGGAAATCCTCACCGACCCTTACCGCAACGTCGTCTTGCAAAAGGCTCGCTTCGAACCGCTTCAGGGCCAACTCTCCGACTACCGGCTGTACGCGTTGCTTTCGCCTCATCTGGCTAATTGTGGAGATCACAATACCGGCTGGGTGGGCGACTACAAAGGCGTGCCCATGTTTCTGGCACATCATGACGGCGCCGCCTTGGCCTTCGGTTGTTCCGCGCCCTGGAAGAAGATGTCGGTCGGCTTCGTCGGATTCTCCGACGGCTGGCAGGATCTTTCCCAGCACTTCCAGATGCAGTGGACATACCCGCGCGCCGAGAACGGCAACATCGCCTGCACCGGTGAAATCGACCTTGCCGCTTGCAACGGAGAATTCGTGCTGGCCCTCGGCTTCGGCGCCATCGTCACCGAGGCTGGACAGCAAGTCCGCTCGACTTTGCTCGAAGATTACAACGAGCTTCGCCGGCATTACGTCTTCCATTGGCAAAACTGGCAGAGCACATTGATCAAGCTCGATGAACCTTGTCGCGAGGACGATCTTTATCGTGCCTCCACTGCCGTCCTCCGCACTCACGAGTCGAAAGATTTTCTCGGCGGCATCATCGCCAGCCTTTCCATCCCCTGGGGCTTCAACAAGGGCGACGAGGACCTCGGCGGATATCACTTGGTCTGGCCCCGCGATCTGGTCGAAACTGCGGGGGCTTTGCTCGCTGCCGGTGCCGTAAACGATGCAATCCGAGTCTTGCGTTATCTAGAAGCCACCCAGGAAGCAGCCGGCAACTGGGCGCAAAATCTCTGGCTTGACGGCCGTCCTTACTGGGGTGGCATCCAGATGGATGAAACCGCCTTCCCCGTCCTGCTGCTTGATCTCCTCCGCCGGGAAGCCCCCAAAGACTTGGGCAATCTCGACCGCTGGTGGCCCATGGTGCGTAAGGCCGCCAGCTTTGTTGTGCGCAATGGCCCAGTTACGCAGCAGGATCGCTGGGAAGAAGATGGCGGCTATTCTCCCTTCACGCTGGCCGCGGAAATCTCCGCCCTGCTCGCGGCCGCTGATATCGCCCAACTCACGGGCCATACCGACTCCGCTACCTATCTTCGCGAAGTGGCCGATGCCTGGAACGACAATATCGAGCGCTGGGTTTACGCCACCGGTGGAGATCTCGCCGAACAAGTCGGCGTGGAAGGCTACTATGTCCGGATCGCCCCGCCGGTCACCGATGCCGCCGCTTCGCCAACCCAAGGCTTCGTCCCCATCAAGAACCGTCCTCCCGGCCAGGATTCAGAGCGCGCCTTCCGCATCGTCAGCCCCGATTCTCTGGCTCTGGTGCGCTTCGGATTGCGTGCCCCTGACGATCCTCGCATTTTGAACACTATCCGCGTCATTGACGCTCTGTTGCGCGTGCAATTGCCGCAAGGCCCGTGCTGGTATCGCTACAACGGCGACGGATACGGCGAACACCAGGACGGATCCCCTTTCGATGGCAGCGGTATTGGCCGCCCCTGGCCGCTGCTTTCCGGCGAGCGCGCCCACTACGAACTTGCCGCGGGACGGCACAATGAGGCTGAGTCTCTACTCACCGTCATGGAAAAATCCATCGCCGGCCACGGCCGTTTGATTCCTGAACAGGTGTGGGACGCGAACGATATCCCCGCCTTGGAACTCTTCCGCGGAAAGCCCACAGGCTCTGCCTGTCCCCTGGTCTGGGCCCATTCCGAATACATCAAGCTTCGCCGTTCCCTGCGTGACGGCAAGATATTCGATCAGCCGCCGCAAACCGTGCAACGTTTTCAGGTGGAAAAGCCGGCCCGGCAATTCTTTGGTTGGAGATTTAACAATAAGTCCCGCTCCGTCCCGCGCAACAAAACCTTGCGCATCGCCCTTCTGAATCCGGCGATGGTGCATTGGAGTATCGACGGCTGGAGAAGTTGGCACGATACCAACACTCGCGACACGGGCATGGGCACCTACATCCTCGATGTGCCCACAGCTTCACTGCCGGGCGGCAGCCAGGTTGTCTTCACCTTCTATTGGCCACAAGAAAATCGCTGGGAGGGCACAGATTTCATAGTAACGGTGGAATAGCAGCCACCGCTATTGCGGCGCCGATCTCAGTATTAACAGCCCTTGCACCTTCCCCCAATCGTCCGTCTGTCGATCAAAGGAAACATTCCGGCGCTCATCGGAATAGCGGGCATCCTGCAGCCAGAGCTTGAGGATGGTTTGCGATTGCGTACCGTCATCGCCCACGATCACGCCGTAAGTCACTCCATAAACCACATACCAGTGCAAATTCCACTGCATGAGCAGCGCCCGTTTCTCCATGATCTCGCTGATCGGACTGCCCGAACTGGAGTTTCCCGCTGCCGCTGGCCAAACTTCCGCCGTAATCATGATCGGGCGTCCGTCACTCAACAGATGCCGTCCGCGCAACCTATCGCCAACGTCCTTGAAGGATTTCGGATCCGCCCGCTGGGCGCTATCTTCCAATGCCGAGTCCTTTCCGCAACAAATCTCCTTGTCGCGGAAAATGATCTCTAACGAAGTCACCAGCACATCGGAGGCGTCCCTGGTCTTTGCCGTCAGCATCGGCAAATCGTCGAGCCGGATTTCATGATTGGGGTAATACGTTTGCCCGTATGCCAGGCAACCAAGCGCGAGCCACAACGCGCTAACCCAATGGATGAAGGAACTGCAGACTTGCGGGAATGAAGCTTGGTCACGCATCTCTTGGCTCACGACTTTCGAGTCGCCAAATCTCGGCGCGCAACCTACGCTTCCGCGGCGGCGGTGCTCGAGTAAATCAATTCCACGACCGTGCAATCGTCACTGAGCGGATTCCCCGCACAGAACTCCGAAACCGCCGAGAATATTCCCTCCAGCGTTGGAGCCTTCGCCGCCGCTGCTTCCAGTCTGGAATCTTCGAAGAAATCGCCCATGGCATTTTCCGCTTCGGTCACACCGTCGGTCACCAGGATGAAGCGATCCCCCGATTTCAGCTGGCAGCGTGCGCTTTCAAAGGTCGCATCCGGTATCAGTCCCACTGGCACATTGCCGTGCGGCGGCCGCATTACTTCGCCGCCGCAAACCAGCAGCGGCTGCACGTGCCCGCAGTTCACATATTCCAGATCGCCATCCCGCCGCAGTCGCACCAGCAACACGGTGGCGTATTTTTCGCCCACCAGTTTCTCGGTAAAGAAGTGATTCACCGCCGCCACCACGTCCAGCAACGGCATCCCCGAGCTCAAATGCGAATAAATCATTCCCTGCAGCGTGGAAGCCAGCAGCGCCGCGGAAACTCCTTTGCCACTCACATCTGCCAGCACCACCGCCAGCCCTTCCTTGGTGTTGACCGCATCAAAGAAGTCTCCGCCAATTTCCTTACAAGAAAGATTTTTTCCGCGAAGTTTGGCAAACGGCACATCCGGAATCTTCACCTGCATCAGCCGCTGCTGGATGCTGGCCGCGATGGTCAATTCCTGCTGATAGCGCCGCGCCTCTTCCTCCGCCTGCACCAGCCGCGCATTCTCGATCAGGGACGCGGCTTCTGTCGCGATCGCCCGCAGAATGTCATGCCCCACTCCGGAAAATTCGCGCGAAGCAAATCGCGAATCCACATACAAAACTCCCGTCACCTCACTGGCCGCATTCGGCGCCGGCGTCTGCTGCTCGCGCGTGGCCTGCACCTGCCGCTTGCGCAACGGAATGCAAACCACGGTCCGCAGATCGTAGGCCACAATACTTTGCCGCCCAGCCAGATCAGCCGAGCTTCCCGTATCCGTCAATAAGAATTCCTTGTTCGACCGCAGCGACTCTTCCAACGCGGAGTGCGAAATCGTCTTATCATCCAGCAGCGCCTCGCCTTTGCTATTGCGCCCCGCCGCCAGCCGTAGACTCCCGTCGTCGTCTTTCAGAAAAACATATCCACGCTCGGCTCGAGTCAGCCGTAGCGTCACCTCCAGCATGGTCATCAGGATTTCGTCCAGCACCCCGGCTGTATTCAGTTTGCGAGCCGCTTCCAGAAACAGCGTCAACTTTTCCAGGTCGGTTGCTTCCTGCGAAATCTGTATGCCGGAAATCTGGCTCAGAAACTCCCGCGCCGTGTTCGAGGTCCCATGCGCGGGATTAAAGATCGCGTAGGTCGAATCCCGCGCCCCAAATTCCAGGCGATCGTTGCGATCCAGTTTTTGCCGCTGAATCCGTTCTCCGTTAACGAAAGTTCCGTGTTTGCTCCCCTGATCGACGAGAAAGAATCCGTCCTCTTCCAGCACGATCAGCGCGTGGTCGCGCGACACCCGAGGATCGGCGATCACCAGATCCTTATCCACTTTACGACCCACGCTAAACGGAGTTCGGTTGAGGACGATATTTTTCTGCTCGTTCCCCTGCACCAGCACCAACGCTGGAAAAACTCCCGAACCGGAAGATTGGGGACGCCCTATTGCATTTAGAACCATGAGATCTCGCGCCCAAAGCGGGTGCCCCACCCTTCCCGCGCTTCTTGCCGTAAGGTGGGGAATTGCCAGAAACCTAAACCATCCATCGTGCCGCTATGCATAATGACAGGAATCATGCCCTTGCGGGAAGAGTCTTTGAGGCTAATCCCGCCTCCCCTCTCCCGAATCGCCCCGCATCCTGGGCCTGCACTTCCAGAAAAATCAGCAAAAAAGTGAGCACCGGAAAGGCAAAAGTCGCCACGAAAGGCCACCACCACCCGGCCGCCGCCCAGTCCCGCACCACAAAATAGATCGCGTTCAAGCTTAAGCTCGCGACCCACTGCCACGCTACCGCAAGTGCTCCCACCAGATATAAAAACCGAACCCCACGCGCCCGGGAAAGAAAAAACCCTCGATCCCGCACCAACACCAGAATCGCCGGCAAGACCAGAACTTGATTATACGGCGCATACATCGGGACAACCATCACGCTTAACGCCGCCACCAGCGCCGTCGCCAGGCCGAACTTAGCCGTATTCGCGGGTTCTTTACGCAGTTTCCACAAGAAAACTGCGCACGCCAACACTGCTCCGGCAGCCAAAATCCTTCCCGCGTAAGCCCACGGAACCAGCATATCGAGCACTGATTGGTTCTGGGTATAACGATGATACTTCCCCACTGCCTCGGCAAACATTCGCCACCAGCCCGGCAAAATGATTTCTGCGCCGCCCAGCAGAATCCCCATCACCGTTCCAAATCCAAACACCAGTCTCCGCCGCGCTCTCCAGTCGCTCATCGCCCACGCCAGAAGCCACGCCACCAAAGGACCGGCGAGTTGAGGCTTGACGGTTGCCAAAGCCAGCAACGCGCCCCCCAAGAACAAGGATCCGCTTGCCACGCTCGCCGCCGAAGCCGCCAGCAGCGCCGCTACCAGCAAGCTCAGCTGTTGCAACTTGATTCCCTGTACTGCCGGAAAGCATCCCAGGGTAAGCACCGCAATCGCGATAATTGCCACAGGCGTCAGTCGCCATCGCATCACTCGCAGCCACAACCAGACGCTCCCCGCTGTCAGCCCAGCCAGGAACCAGTAAAAAAATATCTGTACACCGTGAAACGGAAACCCAATCAGCGGCGCCAACAAAAACACCACGTAGACTGGATAAGCAAACCCTTGCTGGTCCTTCGGATCATTCGGCCGCGCAGCGTCCAGCGCGCGCCCATAATATCCCTTCTGAATCTCCACTGTAACGCCTTCAGAATAAGGATTCCGCCGGTGCAGCAACAATTCCCGCGCGCCCAGCCAGCGCGGATAGAGATCAGACAAATTTTCTCGCGGACGATCATGCACCACCGCCTCAGCCCTTTCATAAGGGATGAGGATCCGCTGGACATAGAACCACATGCTTGCCGCGCAAAGCAGCGCAACCGCCAGTCCGAATTGAGAGATTTTGTGCAAAGTGGCTAGAGAAACCGCGACCTCGCTCTCTCGGCTCGACGCGAACGTCCACTTCCCTGGGCGTCCATGTTACAACTTAATGCTTCGAAGAACTTTCCATGAAGCTGCGTCTCGTGGTTTCCGCCGCCCTGGGCTTGGCCACTGGCATCTTCTGCTGGTTCCTGATGAAGCATCTTCATCAGGACGCCGCCGATTTCCGCTGGGCCTTGCATCTCGCGCACGATATTCTTGACCGGCACAACCCGTACGACACGCCCTTTGAGCAATATCCCCTGACCGCCAGCCTTTTCGCGCTTCCCTTTGTCCGCCTCCAGCCCGAAGTGGCCGCTGGTCTCTTCTACGGAATCAGCACGGCAACACTCGCCTTCGCCCTCACGCGGTACAGCTATCGTAGCCTTCTGATATTTCTTGCTTATCCTTATTGGGCCGGATTGCTCACCGTGCAGTGGTCTCCCATCATTGCAGCCGGCGCCTTTTTCCCGCTCCTGCTGCCCGTAACCATGGCCAAGCCGCAGATCGGGCTGCCCATATTTCTTACTCACCTCAGCCGCCGCGGCCTTTTCGCCTGCCTGATCGTCGCAGCCTTAAGCCTCATCCTCATGCCCCGCTGGCCCCTGCTTTGGATTCGACAGCTGGGCAATTACGAACACTTTGTCCCGCTCCTGGTCTTGCCCGGACCTCTTTTACTCCTCGCTCTCTGGCGTTATCGGCACCGCGATGCGATCTTGCTCTTGCTCGCATCCTGCATGCCCCAGCGCTGGTTTTTCGACAGCTTTATTCTCTGGCTCATTCCCAAGTCACGCCGCGAGATTGTATGGACCGTCTTTCTGAGCTGGGGAGCCGGCCTCTGGCGCTGGTACCATCCCCCGCATAACTTTACCCAAGTCGGACGCTGGGCAGTCCTCTTCATCTATCTGCCCATGCTGGCAGTGGTGCTCTTCAGAAAAAACCAACCGCCAGATACTTTCGCATCGACTCCCCTCCCTGGCTGGCCCACTCCATGAGGCCGCGCTATTGGCATTACTCGATTGGATTGCTGCTGGGCGGGGCTCTCATTCCTGTACTGGAAAAGCTCCGCCTTCCCGTGAGATTTGATTGGGCAACTCTCGCCACGGCATATTGGCTTGTGCTGGCCGCGCAGTCTATTTTTGTTGCGACTCTGCTTTGTCTCATCGGCCGGTCAAGGCATGCGATGGGCCCTGTTCTCGAACGTTACCGTCGAGAACCGCTCCGCATAGGTCTCCTGCTGCTCTCGTTCGTCGTCCTCGGCTGGGCCTTTACTTGGGTCAAGGCTGCGGTTCTGACGGTCGACATTGCCGCCATTCTCGAATTCCGCGAGCGGCGGCGGACTCATGAACTGCGTCCGGCCCTCCTTGCGATTCTGCTGCCTGCTCTATATCTCTTTGCCGGTTTCCTGCTGGTGCTCGCCTACAACGACGTCATCGTTTCGGTACGCTTCAACTTCGCGTACGACCCCGCTTTCAATGCGATGGACCGCTGGCTTCTGCGCGGAGGATCCGTTTCAGATCTGTCCCACTGGGCAGTGCGGACGTTCCCACTTTCCTTTTTTCAGTTTCTCGAGTTTATCTACTTTGGCATGTTTCCTCAGATTGGCGCTGCCATCATCTTGCTTGGTCTTTATGACGGAAGAAATCGCGCCCTGCAGTTTGTGGGAGCAATTCTCCTGGCGTATTACATTGCCCTTGGATTGTTTTTTCTGTGGCCGAGTCAGGGCCCGTACTACTTATGTCCCGATCACTTCTCGCGGTTCCCGCGCGCGCTACAGGCTTACTCCATTCAGAAATTCCTGATCGCGCACGCCCTGACGCTGTGGAACCGTCTCCCCATCCGCCGCATTTCCACCGATTACTTCATCGCCTTTCCGTGCATGCATATCGCCCAGCCACTCGTCGTGATGTGGTTTTTGCGCCGTTGGAAACGAATCGTGATTGTCCTCTGCGCCTATGATGCCATCCTCATTATCGCTATCCTTCTGCTGGAGTGGCACTACGTTGTGGACATCATCGCCGGCGTTATGGTCGCGGGAATTTCATTGACCATCACGGATTTCTCCGCCGTTCGCAGGACCTGGGCTCGCCACGATTCGGACGTGCCAATGCGCCAAGGAGCGCCCGCATCTTGATCAGCGACCCGCAAAACGGCCTCAAGCCCGTATTGTGGCTGCTCTTGGCCATCGCCTCCGCCGCATGCATGCAGTTCTACGTAGCCCGAATCTGGAGCGCCGGTCAGCCTCGTCGTTTCTCCGATCTCTACGCGCCCTGGTGGGCGTCGCATGAGCTCTTTTTGCACGCTCGTAATCCCTATAGCCCGGCCGTGGCGCGCGAAATTCAGACCATGATTTACGGCGCGCCAGTAGCCGCGCAGACCGGCCGCGACTACACGGAACTGGCGGGCGGATTCTCTTATCCGCTCTATGCAACCTTCTTGATGTGGCCAACCGTCCGCCTGCCATTTTCTGTGCTGCAGCCTCTTTTCATCTCCGTCGCCGCAGCCGTGACCCTGGGTAGCATCATTCTCTGGCTTCGTGCCTTTCACTTCCGTGGACCGCCAGTCGAGTGGCTCACTCTTACATTCTTCACGCTGGGCAGCTTCCCCGTTTTGCAGGGAATACATCTGCAGAACCTCAGCCTGGTCGCGGCGTCGCTCGTCACGCTCTCGGTGGTGTTGCTTTGCACTGAGCATCTGGCGTTGGCTGGCTTTTTCCTCGCGGCTTCCACGTTCAAGCCGCAATTCACTGTCGTGCTGGCGCCCTGGCTTGTTTTGTGGGCCGCAAGCGACTGGCATCGGCGAAAGTCTTTTGCCTGGGCCTTCTTCACCGGCATGCTATTGCTCGTGGGAACGAGCGAATGGATGCAACCCGGCTGGATTGGCGATTTTCTACGGGTAGTGCACGCCTATCGCCAGTATACGTTTGGCCACTCCCTGCTTGACGTTTGGTTTTCTCCGCGCTTCGGCCCGTTTGCGGCGGCGGCACTTCTTCTGGTAGTGCTCGCTATATCTTGGCCATACCGGCGCCTCGGCACAGATTCGCCAGCCTTCCTGCTGATCATCGGCATCATGCTGGCCGCAACCCTCACCACGATCCCAACCCTGGCTCCCCACACCCACCTCCTGCTACTGCCCGGTCTGTTCTGCCTGTACTGCAACCGTCGCGTCCTTTGGTCAATCCGGCCAGCGCGGTTCGTTCTCCTCGCGCTCTGCCTCCTTTTGGCCTGGCCCTGGATAGCTGCCGCGGGTTTGACCTTGGCAGCCTTCGTGTTCCCGCTGAATGCACTTCTCCGCTGGTGGGACCTTCCCTTGTACACCAGCCCGATATTGCCGTTGGCAGTCCTGGTAACGCTGTCTTGCTTGATTCGCGTCCGAATCTGGCCGAGCCGAACCCATCCCGGCCCTCCATTATGATTCCCGCTATGAATGCGCTACTCCGAAAAGACCGCGTCTTTCTCGCAATCCTCTTCATCGGTCTGTTCGCCATGGCCGCGCGCAATGTCACCGATCCCGATATCTGGTGGCACCTCAAAACCGGTGAGTACATCGCTGCGCACAAATCCGTCCCTCACGCCGATCCCTTTTCCTTCACTCGCGCCGGCGCGCCTTGGGTTGCACACGAATGGCTTACCGATTTTCTCCTCTACCAGATTCAACGCACAACTGGATTTGCCGGCCTGATCCTGATCTTCGCTGCTATCCTTTCCGCAGCCTTTTACTTGCTCTACCTGCGCTGCGGTCCCGCGCCCTATATCGCCGGCATCGCAACCTTATTCGCCGCCTGGGCCACGCGGCCCATTTGGGGTGTACGCCCTCAGGTTCTGTCGTTCCTTCTGACCAGCCTCTGGCTTCTGATCCTCGAACGCTCCGACCACAATCCCAAACTCCTTTGGTGGACCGTCCCTCTGACCGTCCTGTGGGTCAACCTCCACGCCGGATTCGCACTGGGCATAGGCCTGTCAGTGTTATTTCTCGTCGGAGCTTTGCTGGAGCGCTTCCTCGAATACTCCGCCCCGAACCCAGCTTGGCGGATTTCGGCATCAATTCTCTTCTTCGATCTCCTTGCCGTCCCTCTGAATCCGAATGGCGTGCGCCTGTTTTCATACCCCCTCGAAACGCTTCGTTCCACCACCATGCAGAACTACATCGTGGAATGGGCCTCACCCAACTTTCATCGCGCCGAGTATTGGCCATTCCTGTTCATTGTGCTCGCCACATTCGCCACGCTCAGCTGGTCCCGAGTCCCGATTCGTCCGCGCGACCTTCTTCTATTGCTTGTCAGCCTCTACGCCGGCCTCGTTTCCATCCGCCTGATGCCCTTCTTCATTTTGATTGCCGCTCCCATCATTTCCCGTCGCCTCGGGGTTTGGCCAAAAACGGTTCACCAGCCTCATCACCAACCCCCATTTCGCGTCTTTTTCAACACCGCCATCCTCCTCGCCATTTCGATCTTCGCCGCCGTCCACATCGCCAGCGTGATCCGGCGCCAAACCCAGGCCGAGGCCGCTCAGTTCCCTCTTCAAGCCGTCTCGTTCCTCCAAACTCATCCCCCCTCCGGTCCAATCTTCAATGACTACGACTGGGGAGGTTACCTGATCTGGAGACTTTCCCCTTCCACGCCCGTATTTATCGACGGCCGCGCTGATCTCTACGGTGCGCAGCTGTTTCACGACTTTGCCGACGCTTATCAGCTCAAAGGTCTGTGGCAACAGATCCTGCAGCGCTGGCATATCGAGACCATCATTGTGCCGCCGGATTCCGCTCTCGCCACCGGCTTACGCGCCGCTCCCGGATGGATCGTTGCCTACCAGGATCCCCAGGCGATTATCTTTACCGCGTCACCTCCAACCCGGTCGCAATCCATTCTCCCGCCCCTCCACCCCCGCCTGAAGGAGGCAACAGCTCCGCCCAGAGCCCACTCGAAGGTTACTCTCGGTATGCAATTTATTGCATCCGTTGGGTACAGCGGAGGGTATTATGGTTTATATTTTGGACAATCCTCCGTCAGGACAAGAAGAAACAATCGGCAGGATGGTGCCTCCGGAGGCGATAGGCGTTTGTCTGTTCCAATGAGCTGGTGAGAAACTGTGCTGATTGTTTTAAGGAGGCCACTCTCTATGCACCACCTTTACAGACTATGGCGCGACGATGAAGGCCAGGACATTGCGGAATACGCCGTAATGCTCGCCGTCATTCTGGTCATCGTTGTCGGCACGATTCGACTGATTGGTTCGAATGCCAACAATGTTTTCTCGAACGTAGCCAGCTCGATTCAGTAAGATTCTGCTCGGCGCAATAAGGCAAGGGCTCCGCTCGCCAGTTCCACGGTGAGCGAAATGTCTTTGTCCGTTTTACGGAGTGCGAATGAACCGTACGCGTTTGTTGATGATTGGGGCTGTTGCGTTGGCGCTCGGTGTCGTCGTCAGCCTCGTCGTCTACAAGAATTTGCAAGGCAGAGGCGTGTCCAACAGCGAGCCGGGCGTAGATGTCGTTGTGGCCGCCAACGACATTCAGGTCGGAGCTCGCGTCGAAGAACATGACGTGCGCATCGTGAAGTATCCGGCGTCCGCGCTGCCCGCCGGGACCTTTAGCGCTCGCGGCAAAGTGCTCGGCCGCGGCGTCATTCTTCCCATTTCCAGGGGTGAGTTCATCCTGCCCAGCAAGCTCGCTCCCGAAAATGCTGGCGCCGGTTTGCCTTCTCTCATTCCTCCGGGGATGCGCGCCGTCTCGGTTCGCGTGAATGAGGTTGTCTCCGTCGCCGGCTTCGTCGGCCCCGGCACTCGCGTCGATATCCTTCTTACCGGCACGCCCAACGGCAGCTCCGAAGATCAGACCACCACCGTGCTGCAGAATGTAGCAGTCATCGCCTCAGGTCACACCCTGGAACGCAATGCCGCCGGCGAAGCCCAGAGCACACCGGTGATCACTCTTCTGGTTTCGCCCGACGATGCTGAACGTCTCACCCTGGCCAGTTCCGAGGGACATATTCAACTTGCTCTACGGAACCCCCTCGATACTCAACAGGAAGAAGTTGCCGCCGCCAATGCCAAGGGACTTTACAAAGGCGGCACACCGGCCGCGGCTCCGCCGGTGGTTCACTCCCGTCCCGTACGACAGCAGAAGGCTCAGGAATCGGCTCCCCCTCCTTCGGTCCTGAGTGTCGAGGTCTATCAGGGTGATAAGAGACAGCCCGACGTCAAGTTTCCGGAAGCTGGCGATGAGCCCAAATAGTTCGGAGAGAGTTTCGCCGTACGCGTTTCACATCTTGAAATGATGTTGCAGGTTTCCTCAAGTGGAGTGGAGAGGAACACGATGAAGTTTTGCTCGCCATCTTTCTTAATAGCTATCGCTCTCTGCCTTCTGATCCCGGCCAGCGTCTGGGCCGCGCCTGGGCTCCAACCCCAGGACGCCACTCCCAGCGCTCCTCCTCAGGAAGATGTTACTCACGCACCCCAGACCACTCTTCCTCCGCAGTCTGCACAGCCCCAAGGTTCGGCTCCTTTGCGCGTAATGGTCGATAAGTCTCTGCTCATCAATACCACCGAACGCCTCAAGCGCATTTCGGTCACAGACCCATCCGTCGCTTACGCCACGGTTATCACTCCCACGCAAATCCTTATTCATGGCCGTTCTCCGGGCGAAGTCTCGCTGCTTATCTGGGACGAACTCGAGCGCTCGCGCAGCTTCGATCTCCGCGTCGACGTGGATGTCAGCGCCTGCGCCGAAGAAGAACATCGCGTCTTTCCCGATGAACAGATTACCGTCACCCCCTCCCGGTCCGCTATCGTTCTCTCCGGCCACGTCACCACCGAAGACGTTGCCAAGCGTTCCGGAGAACTGGCTGCTGCCTATTCCAAGAATGTGGTCAACGTGCTCACCTTTGGTCCGGTCGGCGCCCAGGAGGTTTTACTGGAAGTAAAGTTCGCCGAAGTCGACCGCACGGCTCTCACCACGCTTGGAGCCAACTTGTTCTCCACCGGCGCTGGCAACACCGTCGGAAGCACCACTACCGGCCAGTATGGCGGCTTCGGCCCGCCTTCCATCAGCCAAACTGTAGGCCAGGGCGGTCCTTTTTCTTCCACTGAAAGCGTCAGCAATGTCCTTAACCTTTTCTTGTTTCGTCCTGACATTCACTTCGGCGCGGTGATCCAGGCTCTGCAGACCAAGAACCTGCTCCAGATTCTGGCCGAGCCAAACCTTATCGCCGTGAACGGCAAGAAGGCCAGTTTCCTCGCCGGCGGTCAGTTCCCATTTCCCATCGTGCAACCCGGAGCCGGATTTACGGCCGTCACCATTTCCTTCAAGGAGTTCGGCGTCAAGCTCGAATTCACCCCGGTCATCATGCCGAACGGCAATATTCATCTGACCGTAGCGCCGGAAGTCAGCACTCTCGATTTCGCCGATGCCCTCACCATTTCCGGTTTTACCGTTCCCGCTTTGAGCACGCGCAAAGCGGAAACCGAATTTGAACTGAGAGACGGACAAAGCTTCGTCATCGCTGGCTTAATCGACAACCGTGTCACCGACATTTGGAACAAAGTCCCCGGGTTAGGCGACATCCCGATCCTGGGCGCATTTTTCAAAAGCAAGAGCATTCAAAAGAGCAATTCCGAACTGATGGTTCTTTGTACCGTTCGGCGCATTTCTCCCAATGAGGAGACACCGGCTGGCCCCAAGAATCCTCAGCCCTTTATGGACAAGGATAAATTTGACGGTAGCAAGTCCGGAACCAAGCCTGGGGGAAAGTAGCCAGTCGGGCGAAGGAATTGCGCGAGAGCTAAACTGAAATTAGTCTGATCTGAGTCCCACTGGGACGGCACGCGCGTTGGAATTGGATTTGCGGCAGGAGAACTAGGGCGTTATGCCTGAGCTTTCAGTCGTCATCGTCGCCATCGATAACGAACAGCGCACTGTACTTCAAGTACTGGTCGATGGCACCAGCGTGGCCAGCACGGTTCATACTTGTGCCAGCTTCCCTATGGCCGCGTCTGACCCGATCATGCGCCGGGTGCAGGCTGCCAATCCCGACGTACTCCTCGTTGATATCCCCGCCGACAATCACGCGATCGCCATGCGTGCCATCGAACTGCTTCGCCAGGAGTTGCCCGATTCCGCGGTCTTCGCCATCGGAAGTCTCAACCAGCCCCAGATCATCGTCAACGCCATGCGCGCCGGCGCTCGCGAGTTTATCGAACGCCCCACCACCACCACCGACTTGCTGGAAGCTTTCGTTCGCCTCACCGCCGCGCAGCGTCGCGTTCAAAAGGAAGGTCCGCGCGGAAAAGTTTTTACCGTCGTCAATGCCAAGGGCGGCAGCGGCGCCACCACCGTAGCCGTCAACCTCGCCCTCGCCCTGCAATCCGCGCACGGCCAGACCGCCCTGGTCGACCTCGCTCCTCTCGGGCACACCGCGCTGCATCTCAATGTCAAGCCGCTGTTCAACATTTCCGACGCCACCCGCAATCTTCACCGCATGGACAGTTCCCTGCTCGAAAGCTTCATGACCCGTCACAGCGGAGGTCTGCAGCTTTTGGCCGGAACCAACGCCCCCGCGGCCATCGAACCCTCCACCGCGGAGTTCGTTCGCCTGTTCGACATGCTGGTCGGTCACTACCGCTACGTAGTCGTCGATAATTCTTCTCGTCTCGATGCCGCCAGCCGCCTGGTCGCAAATTTGTCCGAAGCCGTTCTAATCGTCGCCTGCACCGATGTCGCCTCTCTCTGGAGTGCCGCTCGCGTGCAACAATACTTGGGAGAGACCGGGAACCGCGAGCGCCTCCGTCTGGTTCTGAACCGCTTCCGCAAAGTTCCCGGTTTCACCGAGGCGGACGCGGAAAATGCCGCTGGCATCAAAATGGTGTGGCGCGTTCCTAACCAATACTTCGCTATTTCGTCCGCCATCGATCGCGGAGCTCCGGTGATGGAACAGAGTCACACTGAAATCGCCCGTTGTTTTGCCGGGCTGGCGCAAGAACTCACCCGCAACGATGTCGATGTGAAGCGCACCGCCTGGTCGCTATTTAAAACTGTGTAAGATTATTGAGGAAGACTGTCGAGGAAGTTTAAGACTTTATGGCCAACCTGCAGACCTTCGAGCACAGCGAGTACCAGCAGGTAAAGGCCGACCTGCACCGCAAAATCCTCGATCGTCTCGACCTCGAAAAGCTCGGCCGCTCCTCCGGTGACAGCGCCCGCGAAGAAGTTCTCGTTCTCATCCGCAATGCCGTCAACAATGAAATCGTTCCTCTCAGCTTCACCGAGCGCGAGCGCCTTTCCCGCGAAATCCTTGATGAGATCTTCGGCCTCGGCCCGCTCGAGCCGCTGCTCAAGGACCACACCATCTCCGACATTCTGGTCAACCGTTATGACCGGGTGTACATCGAGCGCGCTGGCAAACTCGAACTGACCGGCTTGTCGTTCAAAGATAACCAGCACTTGATGCAGATCATCGAGCGCATCGTCTCCCGTGTCGGCCGCCGCGTCGACGAGTCTTCGCCTATGGTCGACGCCCGCCTGCCCGATGGCTCCCGCGTCAACGCCATCATCCCACCCCTCGCCCTCGATGGCGCTTGCCTCTCCATTCGCCGTTTCGGCCGCGACCCCGTCACGGCCCGCAACATGATCGAGAATCACACCCTCACCGAGCCCATGCTCGAGCTTCTCTCTACCATGGTGAAGGGGAAGTTGAATCTGCTGATCTCCGGCGGTACCGGCGCCGGTAAAACTACGCTGCTCAATGTCCTCTCCGGATACATTCCCAACGTGGAGCGCATCGTCACCATCGAAGACGCCGCCGAACTTCAGCTCAAGCAGGAGCACGTCGTTCGCCTCGAAACCCGCGCGCCCAACATCGAAGGTAAAGGCGCCGTCCGCCAGCGCCAGCTTGTCATCAACAGTTTGCGTATGCGTCCCGACCGCATTGTAGTCGGCGAGGTCCGCGGTGAAGAGGCCTTCGATATGTTGCAGGCCATGAACACCGGTCACGAGGGCTCGCTCACCACCGTGCACGCCAACTCCGTGCGCGACGCCCTGGCCCGTATCGAGAACATGGTTTCCATGGCCAATCTCAATATTCCCGAGCGCGCCGTGCGCAGCCAGATTGCTTCGGCCATTCACGCGGTCGTGCAAGTTGCCCGTTTGTCGGATGGCACGCGCAAAGTCGTTTCGATTTCTGAGGTCACCGGCATGGACGACGAATCCATCACCATGCAGGATATTTTCGTGTTCGAACGCCGCGCCGTCGACGAAAGCGGGAAAGTGCGGGGCGCATTCCGCGCCACCGGCGTTCGTCCTCAATTTGCCGATCGGCTGGCCACTTTCGGGGCTCGTATCCGTCCCGCGTTATTCGAGTCGAGATCCGAAGTATGAATTTGATTGTCATCCGGAGCAAGCGTTTTTCTAAAACTGTGGAAATGCCGAGCCGTTTCTTATGCCAGCGCTGATCGCACTTCTCGTCTTTATCGTGGTTGCCCTCGCCGCTTTCGCGGTGGGCTCCCTCATCGACGAACGCAATGCCCGCGCCCGCCTCATCAAGGACCGCCTCGCCACGGTAGACAAGGCTCCTGAGCGCGAACCCAACGAGGAACTTGCCCTTCTCCGCGACGAGCAACTCAGCAAGATTCCCGCACTCGATACTCTGCTGCGCCGTTCCGCCCGGGTTTCCGCCATCCAGGAAGCTCTGACGCAAGCCGGTATGAAATTCCGCGCCGGCAACTTCCTCATGTTGTGCGTGCTCTGCGGCACGCTTGCCGGCCTCGGGGCAATTATCTACACCAAGAATCCCGCCATCGGCTGGGCTGCGCTCGTCATTGGCGCCGTGCTTCCTTATTCTCTCGTTTCCTACCGCCGCCAGAAGCGCTTCGAGAAATTCGAAGAGCTATTCCCCGAAGCGATCGACACTCTGGCCCGCGCCGTCCGCGCGGGACACGCCTTCACCACCGCACTGGAGATGATTTCCAACGAAACTGCCGAGCCGCTCGCCAGCGAATTCCGCAAGCTCTACGAGGAGCAGAAATTCGGCATGCCCGTGCGTGACGCTCTCATGAATCTCACCGAGCGCGTGCCCCTGGTCGATATCAAGTTCTTCGTCACCGCCGTCATGCTGCAGCGCGAAACCGGCGGCAACCTCGCCGAGATCCTTGACAACTTGTCCTACGTCATCCGCGAGCGCTTCAAGATCCAGCGGCAGGTTCGCGTCCACACCGCGCAGGGCCGCCTCACCATGGCTCTGCTCATGGCCATGCCTCCCGCCGTGGTCGCTATCCTTGCCGTCTTCAGCCCGGATTTCGTCAAGCCGCTTTTTTACGATCCCATTGGCCACGCCTTATTGGTTGCCAGCATTGCTTTACAAACCGTTGGCTATTTTGTGATTCGCAAGATCATTAAGATTCAAGTCTGATCATGACCTTGATCCTGACCATCGTCGCCTTTGTCACCGTCGTGCTGGTGGTCTTCGCCTTTGGCGCAGCCGCCGTGACGCCCACCTCCGTTCTGGGAGCGCGCCTCCGCGCTCTCGGTGGCCAAGCCACAATGGCGCAGGAAAAGCCTGCGGTAAAAGTGAGAGAACGCATCGAGCAGGCACTCGATCCGCTCAGCAAGGCCATCCCGCTTTCTTCCTCTGACGTCTCCCGCACCCGCGCCTGGCTCATTCAGGCTGGCCTCCGCGAGTCCCGTCATGTCAGCTATTATTTCGGCTCACGCCTCGCCCTTGCTTTTGTGGGGCTTGTCGGCGTCATCGTTTTTTCCGGAGTCGATAGTGTCCCGTTGCTCGTCTGCGTGCCCGCTTTCGGTTTCTTTATTCCTCGCTTTTTTCTCAAGCGCATGATTAAGGACCGTCAGCAGCGCATCCGCATCGGGCTTCCTGACGCTCTCGACCTCACTGTGATTTGCATCGAAGCCGGCTTGGCCCTCGACCAGGCCATGATGCGCGTCGGCCAGGATCTGCATCACGCCCATCCTGACCTCAGTGACGAATTTCATCTGGTCAATCTCGAGATGCGCGCCGGCAAGCCGCGCGCCGAAGCCCTCCGCAACATGGTCGACCGCACCGGAGTCGATGACATTCGCTCCCTCGTCGGCACTCTCATTCAGACCGATCGCTTTGGCACCAGCATCGCTCAAGCTTTACGTGTTCATTCCGATTCTCTGCGAACTGCCCGCCGGCAACGTGCCGAAGAGCAGGCCGCCAAAACTACCATCAAGATGGTCCCTCCCCTCGTCATTTTCATTCTGGTTCCGTTCCTCTTCGTCACCGTCGGTCCAGCACTCATCCAGGCCTATCACTCCCTGGTTGCCAAGTAGGCGCAGAAGTGACGGAAGCGGACGTTCTAAATTCAGGAGAAATATGTCGGGTCTTATTCCCCAGGGCCGCGCTTTCAACCAAAGCCGGCAGCGCTATCTAGCCACCGATCTCGCCGTGGCCCAGACGCACTGGTCCCGTCTGCGTGGCCTCATGGGAGCCGCCGAACATGACTTTCGTAATGGATGCGGCCTCTGGATTCGTCCCTGCCGAGGAGTTCATACTCTTGCCATGCGCTTCCCGATCGATGTAGTCTATCTCGATCGCGACGGCTCCGTCGTGCACCTCGAGTCCAATCTGCAGCCCTGGCGTTTCGCCCCCATCCGCCTGCAAGCCGCTTCAGTTCTGGAGTTGCCGAGCCACACCGTAGCCGAAACCGGAACCGCACTAGGCGACAAGATCGAAATCAACCTCAAGGAGGGCGATTAGAAGCCAGCTCCCTCATCCGGCGTGATGAGGACCGCAATGGAGGCCTTCGGATCCTCGACAAACAACTCGAATGCTTGGAATACCGTGGAAGAGCGGCCCTTCAGCGTCGCGTAAATCCCCGGGGTACATGGGCTTTAGCCCCTGAGGTCGATCCAAACACATTGAAGTCTCATCTGTGACTGAAACTCTCCAACTCGAAGACCTGGTGTATCTCCACAACGAGCCCCGGCTCCTCATCGAATGGACGCCCCGTTGGCAGGAGTTCACCAGCTCCATCGGTCCCGCTTTCGCCCGCTCCAGCCCGCGCCTGGCGGGAGAAGCTCCTCACGGAATTCTTCCCTACCGCAGCTTGGTCGCGTCCTTCTCAGTGCAGGTGTTCTTACTCTTCGCCTTGATGGTTCTTCCCCGCGAGATTGAGCGCCTCCGGCCCTATGCCCCACCTCGGCTCCAGCCCGATGAAGTCATTTATTATTCTGCCGACGAACTCCCTCGCACCGAGGATTTAGGCGGTGCCCAATCCGGCGCCTCCGGCCGCGCCGGCGGTCACCAGGCCCATCACAACACTCAGACCATCAAAGTCGCTCGCGGCGCTTCACTCGCAGAAAAAGTCGTGGACGCTCCCAACCTCAAACTTCCCTCCTCCCCCGGCGCAGTCGCCAATCTACTCGCCTTTAAATCGGCCACGCCTCGGCCCGGTCCGCCGGATCCCGCAGCCGCCGAAGGTTTGCACTCTTCCTTTGCGGCGCCGCGTCTTGCCGCCAGCGTGATTGCCCCCGCTCCCAACATTTCAGCCGATCGATCTCGCTCCGCGCCCGCTTTGAGCGCGGCTATCGTTCCTCCCGCGCCCAGCGCTCCATCCGAGCACACGCTCTACGCTCCCAAGCTCGACGCGAGCATCATCGGCCCGGCTCCCAATGTCTCTCGCGACCGCACCCGCGCTGCGCCCTCCTTGAGTTCAACGGTCATAGCACCCGCTTCCGAACGTGTTTCGCGCGATCAGGTGCGCTCCGCTCCTGCTCTGAATGGCAGCGTGATCGGCCCAGCGCCCTCCGTCGTAACCCACGAAGTTTCTACCTCGCGTGTCGAGATGAATGAGATTGCGGTCGTGCCTCCGCCCGTCTCCGCGCCCGAACGTGTCTCCTCGCGCACCGCCAAGCTGACTTTGCCCGCGCCCTCGGTCGTCGCCCCACCACCCTCTGCGGATGCCCGGGACCTCCGCCGCCTCGAAAGCGGCAGTGTCCGTTCCTCCGCACCCAACGTGATTCCTCCGCCGCCCACTTCCGCCGCCAATGGATCTTTCGTCAGCACCATCATCGGAAAACTTTTCGGCACGCAGGATGTCGTTCCGCCACCGCCCTCGGTCTCTTCGGCCAGCGCGGCCGGAACCTCTCGCACCTCCGCCGGAGGATCTGGCACCTCGCTCAGCGCCAATGTCATTCCGCCTCCACCCTCCCTCGGTTCCGGCACCACTCCGGGGGGTTCACCCTCCGGCCGTTCTCAAGGCGCATCCAATGTGATCCCTCCGCCTCCATCTGTAACTGGTACAAGTTCAGGCAGCGCCGGATCATCATCCAGAAAATATTCGGGATCGTCACTCGGCGGATCGAGCGTCATCCCGCCGCCTCCTTCCGTCGCGGGCACAGGCCCAGGAGGAGGTTCAGGACAGAATTCCGGCGGCTCCGGCGGTGGAACTCTTCTCGCCAGCAACATAATCCCGCCGCCACCTTCAGCAAATTCAGGCTCGGGCCTTTCCGGCTCCGGCAGAAGAGGCAATGGTCTCGGCGGCCCCGGTGACATCGGCTCAGCTCTAGCTCCAACCAAAGGCGGCGGCAGCGGAGAAAATTCCGGAGTAGTCTTATCGACCAATCCGGGCTCCTCGCCCGGCATGCCCGGCAACGCCGGAAAAGGATCGCTTGCCCTGTCCCCCTCGGGCGGCAACACGCCCGGTCTCGGCGGCGCTGGTGGAGGGTCGGGAATCGGCAATGGCAGCGGCCCTGGCAGCGGCCTGACCGGCGAAAGCACAGGCGCAGGCAAATCTGGCACCGGTCGCGGCTCCGACCCCAACGCTCGCGGCGGAATCTCGCCCACTCCCGGCCCTGGCGGCGCCGGCTCCGCTCCTACCGGATATCCTGCCGCTGCTGGCGTCGACGTTCGCGGCGGCAGCACCGTGGTCAATCTTCCCAGCTTCGGGTCCGGAAGCAGCAACGCTCCGAGCCTTGCCGGCCGCTCTTCGGTGAAAGGCGATCCCGGTCCCGCCATCACCATCGTCGCTACCTCGCGTTCCGGTGGCGCGTTCGATTTCTACGGCAAGCTCCCCGGTGACAACTACACCGTCTACGTCGATACCAAAATCGGCACCGTCGTCATGCAATTCGCCGAAGTCGATCCTGCCGCTCATGCCAACGCCGGACCTCTTACTGGACCCGAAGGCCTGCGCACCGATCTCCCCGCAAACCTTCCTCACGCCCGGGTCGTGATCAAATGCAAACTGGACGCATACGGCAACCTGAAAAATCTGCAAGTCCTCGAACCCGGCCCCGCCACCATGATCGCGAAAATCATGGCCGCCCTGCCCAGCTGGAAGTTCCGGCCCGCCACTCGCGGCGCCCAGCCCGTCGAAGTCAACGCCATTCTCGGCTTCAACATCGACACCAACGACCGCTATTGAGGCACCTTGATTGTGAGCATCGTCCATAGAAATCTGTCATCCCGAGCGTAGCCGGATCATCGGCGAAGCGGATGATCCGGCGAAAGTCGAGGGATCCCTTTGAGCTTCACGAGTGTCGGCCGAAATCCACCGACCAGGGGTCACGCGGAAGGGCGGCGCTTCAGCACCGCGTCAAGCATCCAGACAACTCAAGGCTTTAGCCCCTGCGCTCAGAGCCGCAACCGTGCCATCAACGCGTACGCACGCCGAAACCACACCCGCTCCCGCCTTCGCTGATAGCCCGGCATCGTCGCCCGCTTGTCGAGAATTTTTTGCGCCCACTCCCGCGCTTCCTCCACTCTTCCCTGCGCCTGCAGAAACGTCGCGTAGTTGTAGTAGGTCTCCGAATTCGTCGAAATCTTGGTAGCCTGCTGAAAAAGTTTCTCCGCTTTTCCCGCTTGCCCGGTCTGCGCGTAAGCATGCGCCAATAGCCCCGCACCTCGATGAAAGTCGTAAGTCCGATCGGTCGCTATCGCTCGTTCCAGGTCCGGCACCGCCGCTGCGAAGTCTCCTAATTCAACTTCCGCCACTCCCCGCCGGTAGAACGGATCCACCGAATCCGACCGCTGCGAAATCGACCGGTCATAACATCCCCGCGCCTTCGCAAAATCGCCATCATCCAGATACAGCAATCCCAGCTCTTCGTAATTCCCCGCCGAAGGATTGTCCAGAATCGCCCGCTCCAATTCATGAATCCTTCGCCGCCGCGGAAACACTTGAAATGAACCACGCAGCAGCCCCGCATCCGGAATCACTTCCGCGACAATGTAAACCGCCGCTCCAATCCATCCCAAAAATAAAATGATAAAGATCCAATAAGTGTCTGGCCGCCGGCGGATGAAATGCACAATCGCCACCGCCTGCAGCAAAATTCCCCACCAATGAAAAAAGAAGAAAAGAAGTCCCATGCGAAGCGCAATATATCACGTCGGCGGCGGGCAACTGCCTCCGTCGGCGGCAAAGTCCCTTAGGACACCTACGCGAATTACCCTACAGAATTTTTGCATGCTTTCTGCCATGCTTCCATGATGGCAATTTCCCAGGAGGAGCAAATCCGGCAACTGTGTGCCTTGGTATCGGTTGCAGAGGGAGCGGAACTTGAAAATGCGATCGCGGAGCTTCGCACCGCCATCCGAACCCTTATCGGCGAGGCGCAAAACGTCTCGACCTACAACCTGATAAATTTTCCCGCCGCCATGGACAAAAGAAAGAAAGCTTAAGATCTTCATTGTGTGGACAGCCAAGCCTGCCCTGAGCGATGTCGAAGGGGCTGTCCCGTCGAGCATCGCCCGCCCGCTTCTCCACAGCAGCGTATGTAACAATAACCAAGTGATAGAAACCGCGAATTCTCTGCTCAAGCCCGAAACCCCGAGTCCCAAGCCCGGTTCCATCCGTCTCCTGGCTTCCGATATCGACGGCACTTTACTCAATCCTCAATTCAAAATTTCTCCCGACGATCTTGCCGCCCTCCGTCGCGCCCACGCCGCCGGCATCGAAATCGTCCTCGTCACCGGACGCCGCCACACTTTCGCGCTTCCCATCGCCCAACAGCTCGGCTTCGATCTCTGGCTGATTAGCTCCAACGGCGCCGTCACCCGCTCGCTCTCCGGCGAAACCTTTCACCGCGACCTCATGCCCCGTCAAGTCTGCCGCGAATTAGTCACCGCCATGCAAGACTTTCGCGGCCACACCGTTCTCACTTTCGACAAGGAAACCAGGGGCGCCATCGTGCTCGAGCACCTCGACGATCTGAACGGCAGCATCCGCCGCTGGCTCGAAAAAAACATGGAGTACATCGAGTTCATCATCCCCATCGAAAACGCGCTGCTCACCGATCCCGTGCAAGCCATGTTCTGCGGTTCCATGGCGCGCATGGCGGAGGCGCTGCGCGCTCTTAAGACCGCCGGCATGGGCAACCGCATCACCGTCCTCCGCACCGAATATCCCCAGCGCGATCTCTCCATGATCGACGTCCTGAATGCCGGCTGTTCCAAGGGCCACGCTCTCGAACGCTGGGCCGCCCACCGCGGCTTCCGGCGCGAGGAGGTCATGGCCATCGGTGACAACCACAACGACGTCGAAATGCTTGAGTTTGCCGGCCATCCGGTTATCATGGGGAATGCCTGCGACGAGCTCCGCTCCCGCGGCTGGAGCCTGACCCTGGGCAACGACCAATGCGGCGTCGCCGCAGCCGTAGCGGCTGTGGTCTAGACCTTCATGCACAAGCCGATCCAACTCGCACTCTGGACCGCGCTCCTCGCGCTCCTCGCGCTAATCGCGCTTCCTTCCTTCGCTGCCGAATCCGCGATCCTCCGCAATGGATTTTCCATCCGCCACGAGCGACGTCGCGTCATCGGCGACATCACCCGCCTCTATATAGACGGCGATCAAGCCAGCTTCGTCGACATTCCCACCGCTGAGATCGACCACTTCGAAACCATCCCAGACGCGCCTGCCGCACCGGTGCCCACTCCTGCTCCGCGTCAGCTGCAACCCTCAGCTGCCATCAATCCGCATCCCTTCGATCTGAATCAAGCAGTGAAAGACGCCAGCGGAACTTACCAGCTCGATCCCGATCTCGTCACCAGCGTCATCCGCGCTGAGAGCGGATTCAACGTTCGTGCCGTCTCTCCCAAAGGCGCCCAGGGATTGATGCAGCTCATGCCCCACACCGCCTCGCAACTCGGCGTGCGCAATGCCTTCGATCCGAAGGCCAATGTCGATGCCGGCACGCGATATCTCCGCGAACTCCTCGAGCGCTACAACTTCGATCTCATCAAAGCTCTCGCCGCCTACAACGCCGGACCCGAGCGCGTCGAACAATATAACGGCGTTCCTCCTTACTACGAAACCAAGGCCTACGTCGCTCGCATCGTGCGCGACTTCAACAAAAAGAAACTTGCCGCCAAGTCGGCCACTGCGACTGCTACGAAGAAGAGTCCGACATCAAAGGCTGCCTCCGCCCACGCCAAGACCCAATCTCCTGCTCCGCAACGCATCGCGCAGAACTAATCTCGCCTGGCTCGCCCGCTTCTTCTTGACGCCCCTGCTATAATAACTATGAGCAATTTATAACAATTTCGCCATATCCAGGCGGAGCCTTCACCGGCTCCGCCTTTTCGTTCCCCGCTGCTTGGCTCTCCGAAAGAACCAACAGTTGAGGAACCCGAGGTTCAGCCGCCGTCCCGAACTCAGGAGCCGCGATGTCCAAGTCACGCAAGCCGCGCCCCCAGCCCGACAATCCTAACCGCCCCAACACCAAGCGCACCGGAGAGCGTTCCGAAGCCGCCTTCCTCTATCAGGCCAGCCAGCGCCGCTTCGCCATCTCCAAGCCCTGGGGCGACAGCGAGCGCTACGATTTCATCCTCGACAACCGTCCTCAACCAGCGGTCCATCTCTTCCGCATCCAGATCAAGTGCACCGACTGCCTCCGCGCCGACGCCTACGAAACCCGCGCCACCTACACCACCGGCAACACTCGCGCCGTCTACACCAAGCGCGACATCGATTTCATCGCCGCCCACGTCGTCCCCCTCGACATCTGGTACATCATCCCCGTCGAAGTCTGCACGCCCCAGCCCATGCTCCGCTTCTATCCCCATCGCAAAGCCAAAAAGATGCGCCTGGAAAAATGCCGCGAAGCCTGGCACCTCCTCGACCCTCCCTTAACCATCCACGCCAGCATCGACGAAGATTACCCAGAAGGCTACGCACTCGATCCCGATCCGGCAGAGAGCCCTGCCATCCTGAGCGAAGCATGACGCCCACCCTGTCATCCTGAGCGAAGCATGACGTCCACGCAGTGGACGCCATGCGCAGTCGAAGGATCCCCACCGTGCAACGACTGCACCCGAAGAGACACCACCGGTGCCGGAATGTCAGCCTTTGGGTGGCGCAGCGCTTCAAGCGCTGCGATAAGCCCACCCCCCTAATCAACCCTTGTCATTCCGAACCGGGCGCCCGGCGAGGAATCTGCTGTTGACCTTGATCGTCGGCAGCGCCGCAACCCCACAGCGCACAACCGGGAAGGGCACGACTTCTAGTCGTGCCGAAAAGACTCGAAAAAAGAGAACAGACGGCTGCCCCACCTTTCGCGATGTTCGAAAGGTGGGCACCCGAACGCACGCACAATGGGCTCGCGTCAGTCCCCCACGTGTATCGGAATGTCAGCCTTTGGGTGGCGCAGCGCTTCAGCGCTGCGATAAGCCCACCCTTTAATCAACCCTTGTCATTCCGAACCGGGCTGAAAGCCCGGCGAGGAATCTGCTCACCCATTGAGCTGCGGCACCACCTCCGCCATCCTTACCACCTAAACCCCCGATGTAAACTTAGACGCCAGAGATGTCTCTCTCCCTCAAGCCGACCCACGCCGCAGTAAAGAACTATTACACGGCGCTTAACCAAGTCGGACAGCTTCACTTCAGCAACGAAGCTCAGGTCAGCGACGCCTTCGCTAAGCTTCTTGCCGACTGTGGGAAGAAGCTCCATCTCGCTTTCATCCCCCAATTCCCCATCCAGCGGGCCAGAACCCGCGTCATCGTCGACGGCGCCCTACTCGATACCTTTCACCTTGCCCACGGCTACTGGGAGGCCAAGGACGAAAAAGACGACCTCGACCGCGAGATCAAAGCCAAACTCGACAAAGGCTACCCACGCGACAACATCATCTTCCAGGCTCCCGAGCGCGCAGTGCTTTATCAGGCCGGAGCCCGCGTCGCCGACGAAGATATCTCCAAGCCCGACTACCTTGCCCAACTGGTTAATCACTTTTTCGACTACAAAGCCCCTCACATCGAGGAGTGGGAACAAGCTGTCAGCGAATTTTCCGAGCGCATCCCCGAACTTGCCGAGGCCGTAAAGAAGATCATCGACGCCGAGCGCAAACACAGTCCCGCGTTTGTCCGGAGTTTTGAAGACTTCTACGCACTTTGCCGCCAGGCCATCAATCCCAATCTCTCAGAAGAAGCGGTCGAGCGCATGTTGATCCAGCACCTGCTGACGGAGTGCATCTTCGAGAGAATTTTCGACAACCCGGATTTCACTCGCCGCAACGTCGTCGCTGCAGAAATCGAGAAAGTCATCGTCGAGCTGACCAAACGGGCGTTTAATCGAAATGAGTTCCTGCGCCCGCTCGACCGCTTCTACAAGGCCATCGAGGTCAGCGCGGAAAACACCACTGGCTTTTCCGAAAAGCAGGCGTTCCTCAACAAAGTCTACGAGCGATTCTTTCAGGGCTATTCGCCCAAAGAAGCCGATACCCACGGCATCGTCTACACCCCGCAGCCCATTGTCAACTTCATGGTGCGCAGCGTCGAAGAGATTCTGCAAAAAGAATTCGGCCGCTCCCTCGGCGATAAAGGCGTCCACATCCTCGACCCCTTCGTGGGCACCGGCAACTTCATCGTCCGCATCATGCAGGAAATCAAAGCCACAGACCTGCAATACAAATACGAGAACGAATTGCACTGCAACGAAGTCATGCTGTTGCCTTACTACATCGCCAGCATGAACATCGAGCACGCGTACTTTGAGAAGGTTGGCGAGTATAAACCGTTCCCGGGAATTTGCTTGGTGGACACCTTTGAGTTGGCGGAATCGAAGCAAGTACCGATGTTCACCGAGAAAAACACTGAGAGAGTCGAGCGACAAAAGCAGCAGCAGATTTTCGTTATTGTGGGCAACCCGCCGTACAACGCCTGGCAGGTGGATGAGAACGATAACAACAAGAACAGGAAGTACACAGGGATCACCAAGCGGGTCGCCGACACATATTCCTCCGCTGGCCGCGCGACGCTGATGACGAGCCTAAGCGATCCTTATGTGAAAGCGTTTCGATGGGCCAGCGATCGAATCGGGCACGAGGGAGTTGTCGCCTTCGTGTCGAAAACAGCTTCGTCGACCAGGTCGCATTCGACGGAGTGCGCAAGTGCCTGGCCGAGGAATTTGATTCTATATACATCCTGGACCTCGGCGGAAACGTCCGGAAGAATCCGAAGCTGTCGGGCACAACGCACAATGTCTTCGGAATACAGGTGGGTGTGAGCGTGAACTTTTTCGTGAAGAACCGCCATGCGGAGGAAGGCGCGCGAGGAGTCTTTTACTCCGCCCTTGAGGCCGCATGGCGCAGGGAGCAGAAGTACGGTTTTTTAGAGCGAGTCGCGACACGCGAAAATGTTCACTGGACCAAACTACAGCCTGATCCCCGAAATAGATGGCTTCGCTCTGGATTGCATTCGGAGTACGACGCATTTCTCGGCCTTGGTTCTAAGAAGGAGGACCGGAGCCAGATATTCGCAGAATACAGCCACGGGATCAACACGCAGCGTGACACAGACGTATACAACTTCAACTACTCGGAACTGCTGAAATCGGTGCGAGGACTGGCGGAGGCATACAACTCGGAAGCAGACCGATGGGTGCGCAAGGGAAGGCCCAAAGATCTCGACGCATTTGTGGATTACAAAAAGCTGAAATGGAGCCGCAATCTCAAGCGACATCCTAGAAACTTGGATCGGCTCGAGCCAAACTCCGACCTGCTACTCACATCCCTGTATAGGCCCTTTACAACAGCCTACGTGTTCTATGGGGAAATCGCAGTTGACGAAATGGGGAAGATGCAAAGCGTCTTCCCTCCCGCGGATGGGAGCAAGAACGTCTGCGTTTGCGTCACGGCAGTCGGTTCTGAGAAGCCATTCTTTACTCTAGCCTCCGCGTGCATACCGAACTATCACCTCACGGGGGCGGGATCAGGCACTCAATGCTTCCCCTTCTACACCTACTCCGAAGACGGCACCCACCGCCGGGAGAACATCACCGACTGGGCTCTGGAACAATTTCGCGCCCGCTACCACGATCCCTCCATCACCAAGTGGGGCATCTTCTATTACATCTACGCCGTCCTGCATCATCCCGAGTACCGCGAGCGCTACGCCGCCAACCTCCGCCGCGAATTGCCACGAATCCCGTTTGTCAGCGCCATCGCCGATTCCACCATCTCTTGTCATTCCGAACCGGGCGCTAAGCCCTGTGAGGAACCTGCTGTTCTGCCGGCTGCTGGCGAACAGCAGATTCCTCCCTCCGGTCGGAATGACAAAACGTTTGCAGGAACGGATTCTGAAGTCTTCCGCTCGTTCGTTGCCGCTGGCAAGCGCCTAGCCGAAATTCACGTCCACTACGAACAGCAACCCGAATACAAGCTGACGAAGGTGGAAAAGGCCGGCGAGAAACTTGACTATCGCGTCACCAAGATGAAGTTGAGCAAGGACAGGACCACGCTCATCTACAATCAATTCCTGACGCTGAGCGGCATTCCAAAAGAGACTTACGAATACCGCCTGGGCAACCGCTCGGCTCTGGAATGGGTTATCGACCAGTACCAGATCTCAACCGACAAGCGTAGCGGCATCACCAACGATCCGAACCGCTTGGACGATCCGCAATACATCCTCCGACTTATAGGGCAGGTCATCAGCGTCAGCGTGGAGACTGTGAAGATTGTGGGGTCATTTCCGGACCTTGGATTGCCGGAGTAAGGTGGTGGCTTCTGCCGTCCCTACGGGACTTGGTTCCTACTTTTTCGAGCTTACCCCGGACTTGCGTCCGGGGCTATCCTATGTCGCCCCTCTGGGGCTGGAGCGCCGCTTGGCCCTTTCGTTGCACTTCGCTCCACGGGATGGTTTTTACTTTGCCCGATCTAATTTCGTCCATGCGACGCGAGATTTCCTGCTGCCAAGCTATCTCGGCATCCTCATCCGCCGTTTGGTCCAGGCTATCAATTAGCGAACTAGCCAGCGCGGCGCGGTCTTCGGGAGGCAGCGACATAGCTTTTTGAAGCAGTTCGTCGGTTTCTCGAGACATGGCCAGATTCTAGTCCTCAGTCTGAGGATCGACAAAACAAAACGAACTTGCATTCCTCAGCGCCACCAGTGCCTTTTCCTTTCAACAACTTACCTCCGCCCAATCCCCTATTTTACCGCTAAACCCCATTTTTCTCCCGTTCGTTGTCTTAAGGATGCGCCATCCCCTGCGCTTCCAATAGGATGGCTTCAGCTCAAGACCCAGGGAAGCGTGTATCAACCAGGTTCAATTTCCGGGGAGAGCCACAGGTTGCGGGGTTTGTCAGCTAGGATTTCACGAAGCCGAGGAAAGTTTCGGCTACGTTTTCCTGAGAGCGAACAACCTACAACCGAGATTGTCAGGAGCCAGAAGCTACCATGCGCAAGCCGATCAAGTACGTAGAAAAAGCAGTCACCATCGCCGCCAAAGGCACTTGGGTTGTCTTCGACCGCTTGAATCGCATCAAGCCTAACCCGTCGCCCACGCCGAAATGGTCCGACAAGCCTCTGCTCAAGTCCTACGAAAAATCCAAGCCACCGCTCGGCTGGCCCCGCTCCACCGATTCGCTATGCCCGAAGTGTGTGCCGGAAATCCGCCAGCAGATTCTCGACGGCAAACTGCCGCACGAAGTTTTGATGAACGAAAAAGTTGGCGAGATCAAAGCCACCATCGTGGAACGAAATGGAAAGATCTTGATGGTAAAAGATTGTCCGAAGCACGGGCACTTCGAAGACGTGATGTCGATTGACGCGGATTTCTCGAAGCATCTGGAAGATGTTTTTCCGGGCCGCGACATTGTGGCGCACAACGACGAGAAGCTGCATCATCACGGCTCGTCGACGGTGAAGTATGGCCGCGGGTCGGTGCTGACGATCGATTTGACCAACCGCTGCAATATGATGTGCGATCCGTGCTTTATGGACGCGAACCAGGTTGGGTTCGTCCACGAACTGCAGTGGGAAGAAATCAAGACGATGCTGGACAACGCGATCACGATCAAGCCGCGCCGGCAGATGAGCGTGCAGTTCTCCGGCGGCGAGCCGACGTTGTCGCCGTACTTTCTGGACGCCGTACGCTACGCGCGGAAGGTTGGATACAACTCGGTGCAGGCGGCGACGAATGGAATCGAGTTCGCAAAAAGTTTTGAATTCTGCCAGCAAGCAGTCGAAGCCGGCATGCGCTACGCGTATTTGCAATTCGATGGCATCGGCAATGCGGCCAACGCGCACCGCGCCGTCGGCAACTTGTTCGATGTGAAATTAAAAGCAATCGAGAATCTGCACAAGGCGGGAGTCGAAATCGTTCCCGTCATCACCATCGTCAACGGCATCAACAACGAACAAGTCGGACGCATCATCAAGTTCGCGCTGGATAATCCGAAGACGATCAGCTTCTTAAGCTTCCAGCCCGTAAGCTTTACCGGCCGCGACGAAGCTGTCACCGACGAGCGCCGCCAGGCCCAGCGCTACACGCTCTCTCATTTAGCTCACGACGTAAAAAATCAAACGGGATTAGGCGAGCCAAGCCGCGACTGGTTCCCGATCAGCTTCATGGGCACCTTCAGCGATTGGGCAGATTTAATGCACGCCAACGACGTCAAAAACGACTGGGGACAGCTGTCGTGCGGTTGCCACCCGAATTGCGGGACTGGCATGGCGGTGATGATTGACAAGGAAACTAAGGAAGCGGTTCCGGTGACCGCGTTCTTGGCGGGGGATCAGCTGGCGAAAGATATTGCGAAGGTGAATGACGCTTCGCGCGGAAAATTTTTGACGGGGTTTGGAATGGCGTTGTGCCTGATGAAGAATTACGATCCGTATCAGGCGCCGACGCATTTCAAGATGATGGATTTGTTGAAGAAGTTTGACAAGAATTACAACGTTACGGGACGCAATTACGGGAAGGTTGGCGGTGATCGTACGCTGGACGATGTGATGAAGCGACGCACCAACGATCGCTGGAACTTCCTGTTCATCGCGGGCATGTGGTTCCAGGATCTGTTCAACTACGATTTCCGGCGGACGGAGCAGTGCATCATTCCCTACGCGACGCAGGAAGGCGAGATTTCGTTCTGCGCTTACAACACGGGCGTGGGCTGGAGAAACATTATCGAGAAGATGCACATGACGGCCACGCTGACGAAGTGGTATGAGGAACATGGACGGCATGAAATCTTCGCTGGCGGCAAGAAAGTAAAGATGGAAGAGGAGCATGTCGACTACTTGAGACTGCGCGAAGAGATCGTGACCAACGAACTGCAGCACGATCTCGACAAGCTGGGCATTGCGAAGACGGCGCGCGAGGAGAAGAAGCGGGCGCGAGATGCGAAGGCAGCTTTGGCTGTCGACCACTCGGAAACTCCGGTTCCGGGTCATCGTGGGCCGCAGAAAAACGACGAGGCGTACAACACGCGGATGGCTTCCTTGTACCGTGAAGTGGTGTTGAAGGAGAAGCCGGCGGTGGCGGAGAACGGATTCATTCCGCTGGGGGCGCTCGGAAAAATAAACGGAAACGGAAATGGCAACGGCGCGCCTGCTGCTAAGCCGGAGATTGCCGAGCCGGTGGCGGGAGACTAACCGCTCTCCTGGCTTCTAGCTCAAACATGCGGGCCGCCTACGGGCGGCCCGATTTATTTTTGTATGGCGTGAGGACTCTCTCGCGAGAAGGCCCACTTCTTGCAAGTTACACGAGTTTCGGTCTGGGCTCGGAAGGACAGCCGAGGGCGACTGTCCCTACATAGGCGCGGATACTTCTTTCCAATTATTGACCTGCCGTTACGCATCCCTATAATCGCCGCACTTCAGATTCTGTGGATTCACCTTCGATTGAAATTTTGAGCTCTTGCCCGTCGCAGATGTGGTTCATCGCGAACCGGCAACAGCTGAGTGTGGGGAAGAATGGGAAAATGCGCGAGTAGTCTGAGGAAGCTTTCGTCTGTACTCGTCGCCCTGGTTGCGGGTTTGAGCCTTGCCAACGTGGATCTCGCGGGACAGCAAATCACTGGAAGCATTCAGGGAACCGTGCTCGATCCGACCGGCGCTGTTGTCCGAAGCGCAAGCGTCATTGCAAAACAGACTGAAACCGGTTTGACTCGTGCGGCGGTTACGGATCATCAAGGCGCCTATGTGCTGATCGAACTTCCCATCGGTCATTATGAGTTAGAGGTGCATGCGCAGGGCTTTCAACAGTATTTGCAGCAAGGGATTTCACTGGATGTGAACGAGACTGCGACGATTAGTATTCGCCTCAAGTTGGGGGCGGATACGCAGCAAGTTGAGGTGATGGCAAACGCTGCGTTGGTGCAGAGCACGGTAAGCAGTCTGGGGCAAACCGTGATGGAGCACGAGATTCTCGACCTGCCGCTGGATGGGCGCAACTTTTCTCAGTTAGGACTGCTGCAACCGGGGGTTGTGCCTTTGACGCCCGGACTTCTCGAGGCTGGAGGTCCGGCGCGAGACGGGCAGGCTTATGCGGTCGATGGACAACGGCCGGAGTCGAACAATTTTCTGATCGACGGCGCGGACAACGTCAACGCGGTCGACGCGGGCTTTGTTCTGAAGCCGCCCATTGACGCCATTGCCGAGTTCAAGATCCTTACCCACAACGCCGATGCGGAATTCGGGCGCAATACCGGATCCACGACGAATATCGTGACCCGGGGAGGGACGAATTCGTTTCATGGAGCGGCCTGGGAATTTCTGCGCAATGATGCGATGGATTCGTCCGATTACTTTACTCGAAGCGTTCAGCCTTTGAAGCAAAATCAGTTTGGGGGGACCTTCGGAGGTCCGATTCGTAAGGATAAGACTTTTTTCTTCGGGTATTACGAAGGGTTCCGGAATCGGCAGGGTGAAACTGTTCCGGCGACGGTGCCTTCGCTGGCGGAGAGACAAGGCAACTTCGGGGAGGAGTGCACAGCTGGCTTCGACACCAACGGGATGTGCGGCAATGCGCAGCAGCAATTGACATTTTTCGGAACGCCGGTGCCGTTCAACCAGATGACGCTCTTCACGCCCATCAATCCGATTGCGGCGAATGTGCTGCCCTTCTTTCCCCTGCCGAATAATGGGGCGAATGGGTTCGTGGCCACGCAAACGTTAAGCGAGAATAATGACCAATTCGGCGTGCGGCTGGATCAGTATTTGTCTCAGAAGGACACGTTGAATTTCCGCTACATGTATAGCAGTGGACCAACTACGGATCCGCTTTCGCCGGTAGGCGCGAATGTTCCTGGCTTTCCCGTAGGGGAGGACGATCGCGCGCAGAACTTTGTCACGCAGGAGACTCACGTATTCTCGCCAAGCACAATCGGCGTGGCGCGGTTTTCTTACCTGCGGAATAAGTTCCTGCTTGACCAGCACATCAATCACGAATCGGCGAATGATTTGGGATTTCAGTATGCTCCCACATTGGCTTCGGCGGCCGGACCTCCGTTTATACAGGTGGGGGGATACGCGTCGGTTGGCGATCCTATCACCGGACCGAGGAACACATTTCAGAATACGTTTGATCTCTCGGGGTCTTTGAGTTGGATCCGTGGACGCCACGACCTGAAGTTTGGCGGCGGGTATCGGCGGGATCAGATCAATGCGTTGCAGGGCATCGCCAGCAACGGATTTTTTGTCTTCGCCAACTTTCCTTACAGCGATGGATTTGCCAGCTTCCTGTCAGGAAATCCTGTGGTCTTTCTCCAGGGCGGCGGAGATTTCAGCCGCAACATCCGGGATCGCGCTCTGGATGCGTACGGGCAGGATAGTTACAAGGTGACGCCTCGATTGACTCTGAACCTGGGATTGCGTTATGAGCTGCCGTTCCCTTCGACCGAAAACAAGAACCGGGTGAATTTATTTGTTCCGGGCGCGCAGTCGACGGTGGTTCCCAACGCGCCACCGGGGCTTCTTTATCCCGGCGATCGCGGCGTCCCGGCGGGCCTGATTCCAGCGCAGAAAACTGCTTTTGCTCCGCGCTTCGGAGTTGCGTGGGACCCGCGCGGCGAGGGGAAGACGGTAGTCAGCGCGGCGTACGGAATTTTCTACGAGCCTTACTACACGGGAGAAGGAGGGCCGCTGCAGGATCCGGTGAGCTCACCTCCTTATTTGAAGACGCAGCAAATCAGTTTTCCGGTCAATTCGTTTGCCAATCCGTTTTATACGCCAAACCCTTTTGACCAAGCTTTCCCCGAGCCGATGACACTGCTTGTAGTGGCGCGTAATCTGCATTTGCCTTACGCGCAGGATTGGAATCTGAACATTCAACGGTCTTTTGCTGAGGATTGGCTGTTTCAGATTGGATACGTGGGAACGACGGGAGTAAGGCTGCCGCGGTTCATTGAAGGGAATCCGGCGGTATTCGTCCCAGGCGTCGACACTAGCAGCGCTGGCTGCTCGGCGGCGAGCCCGTGTCCGATTTCCACCGAGAATAATGTGAACCAGAGGCGGCTCTATTCGGGATGCACTTTGGCACAGCCGAACAATTGCGTTTACAGTTCAGTGGGCGAGATCGCGAGCATTGCGAACTCCAGTTACAACGCTTTGGAAGCGAGCTTGCGCAAGCGCTTCAGTCATGGACTCTCATTCCTCGCGTCCTACACCTGGTCGCATTCGATCGATGACGTGTCTTCCTTCAACATTACCGGGTCGGCGTCGCAGCCGGTGGCGGGAGAAAATGACCTGGCACAGAATCCTTTCGATCTAGCGGCGGAGCGCGGCCCGTCGATGTTCGATTCGCGCAATCGATTCGTGTTGAGTTATCAGTGGATGCTTCCCATCTTTCAACATTCGAGCAACTGGTATGGGCACGTTCTAGGAAACTGGCAGTTGAACGGGATTTTCACTGCCATGAGCGGCACACCGTTCACGGTGTTTGACTCGAATGACGTTTCGCTGCAGGGGCAGGCGCCAGAGATTTCGGGGTTTTCCAGCAATCGACCGAACGTGATAGGCAATCCGAACTCCGGCCCGCGAAGCGTGTCGGAATGGTTCAACACGAGCGCCTTCCAGCAACTGCAACCCGATCCGCTGGGGCGGTTTGAAGTGTTCGGGGACGAAGGGCGCAATGCCGTTGAAGGACCCGGATATTTGAACTGGGACGTATCGGCGTTCAAGAACATTCGGGTCACGGAATCAAAGGAACTTCAATTCCGCGGTGAGTTATTCAATGTCTTGAACCTTACGAATTTTCGTTTGCCGGTGAGCGATATTGAATCGCCGACTTTCGGGCAAGTCCAATCCGATGTGGGTCCGCGCGTGATTCAGGTGGCGCTGAAGTTTATGTTTTAACAACGGTTGGAAGTGGACGGGCGGTGGTTACACATACGTCGATATCGACAGGTTGTGTACGCTAGCGGACAGACGGGTTTAGCCTAGAGGACTAGTTTTAGGGGATCGAAATAAGGGAGTTTGCTGTGGACACTCCTGGCGGTCGCATCCCGCCTTCGGCGGCGAATCTTTTCAACTTCAAATCTGAGACGGTTCGCTGCCTGATCTGCAACCGGCCGCTAAGCCTAGAGAGTGCCAACTCGGACGAATATGGAAGACCAGTGCATGAGGAGTGCTACGTGCTGAAGACGCGGCTGAAGCTGACTTCAAACCCACCCGCAGCCTAGGCAGGAAGATTCTAGATATCCTGACGCGCAAAACGGGCAACAATTGTGTAAACCTCGCGGGAGAAGGTAGCGACTCACTCCACGAAAACATCTAGAAGAGCCGCCCGTAGAGCGGATTGCCCCAGCGGCTGAGACCTTGCGCGAAGCTCGTATTAGCTTTGTTACAATCGCTGCTGTATGGGCCCACAAGCTACCTTTGCCGATGTTCCAACCGCGATCGAGGAGATTCGCGCCGGCCGCATGATTGTGGTGGTGGACGACGAGGATCGCGAGAATGAAGGCGATCTGACGCTGGCGGCGGAGAAGGTTACGCCTGAGGCAATCAACTTCATGGCCAAGTATGGGCGCGGGCTCGTGTGCCTGGCGATGACGGAGGAGCGGCTCGATCATTTGCGGCTCGGTCCGATGACAGCGGAAAACACTTCGCAATATGGGACGGCATTTTGTGAGGCGATCGATGCGCGAGTCGGCGTGACCACGGGGATCTCGGCGTACGATCGGGCGCGCACGATTCAGGTGGCGATCGATCCGGCAACGAAGGCATCGGATCTGGCGCGGCCGGGGCATGTGTTTCCGCTTCGCGCACGAAAAGGTGGGGTACTGGTGCGAGCGGGACAGACGGAAGCTTCCGTGGATCTGGCGCGGCTGGCGGGGATGGTTCCGGCAGGGATTATTTGCGAAATCATGAAGGATGACGGGACCATGGCGCGGGTTCCGGATCTGATTGAGTTTTGCCGCGAGCATGAAATGAAGATGCTGACGGTGGCGGAGCTGATCCGGTACCGGATGGCGCATGAACGGTATGTGCACCGCGTGGGCGAGGCGTTGGTGGATACGCAGTACGGCGAATTTCGGCTGATCGCTTACGAGAGCGAAGTGGATGGCGGAGAGTCACACGTGGCCTTGATTAAAGGGGAAATGCCTCGCGGCGATGTGGAGGGCAGCGATACGCCGGTGCTGGTGCGCATGCATGCGCACTGCCTGATGGGCGACGTGTTTGGCTCGACGGGATGCGAGTGTCACGCCACTCTGCAAGGGGCGCTGCGGCGGATTGCGCAGGAGGGGCGCGGGGTTTTGGTGTATCTGCATCAGACGTCGCAGGGATTTTCTAAAGAGAAAATAGGGGAGCGAACGGCGCTGACTTTCCATCGAGGAAGAAAATTGCCGGCGTTGCTGGATAACGAACGGCAGACGCAGCGGGAGATTGGGATTGGAGCGCAGATTCTTTCGGATTTGAATTTGCGGCGGATCCGTCTGCTGACGAATCGGCCCAAGAAGGTGGCGGCGCTCGAGGGATTCGGGATTGAGATTGTGGATCAGGTTCCGGTGGAGTTGAGCGGGGCAGAATCGGCTGCTAACAAATAGACCGGGTTATCTGAGTAATTCTGGAATCTCGCCCTTGCACAGAACTGTTGGGCTCTTTAAGTCTCGATACCTACTTATTCATGGCCATGCACTCCCTAGCCTTTCGCCTCTTTCGTTTTTTCCTATCTATCGTTGTGTCGGCTGGGTTCGTGGCGGTAGGTTTGATAATTGCCGTCTGGCCAGCTACATACATGCGATGGCTACGTTGGTCAAAGGTGGACCGCTATCCGCGTTGGGTGCTTCGCGGGTGGGACCTCAGTCAGGATCGGTACGGGTGGCGATTCAAGATGCTCGGAATTGTATGCGCACTTTTCGGTGTCATTGCGGCCGTTGTGCACATACGGATTTATTGGTTCCAGTAAATACCGCGGCTCTAATCGCAGCGCTGAAGCGCTGCGCCACCCAAAAGTTCTTAGAAGGGTTTGCGGACGACGACTTCGGCGTCGCGAATGAAAAATTGCGCGGAGCATTGTTCGGAGCCACAGATGACGGGGACGAGGCCGTTGATCTGGCGGCGCGTGATCAGTCCGAGCATGCCGCAGGATGGGCAGGCGAGCACGGCCCAATAGGGATCTTCCTTCTCGCCGACCTCGCCGGCGTTCTCCAACACAAAGACGGTTCCGGGCTGCATCTGTTCCGGGATCCATTCGTTCAGGATGTCCAGTTCGCCGACCATGTGTCCCCCTTGTGAACCAGCTTGGTGAAGCAAATCCCCTGCCCCTAAGAAGCCTTTTTAGCACGCCGACGCCCAGCGGGCGGTATTACGGAAGTACTCGATTTTCTGGCTAGGACCTCGGCGCGCACCTGGCGAACCGTGTCGCTGAGACAAACGCCAAGAATCGGCTGATTCGAATTTTTGAGGATGTCGACGATCTGCCGCGCCGATGTTTCGAGATAGAGGTGAGTGCCGTCGGTGAGAAGGTGAACATCGGAGGTGCGGCTGACGATATCGGCCAAGCCTTTGCCGAATTCCTGCGCCAGGAAGCGCATGACCTTTCGTACCCCTTGCAGCGAGAAACCCTTGCGGCGCAGTTCGCAGATGACGGCGACTTCAGTGAGGTTCTGCAGGGAATAGAGACGGCGATGGCCCTGGCGCTCGGGTTTGACGACGCCCCGCTCGTCCCACCACTGGAGCTGGCGGGCGGTGATGCCGGTCAGGGCGATTACGTCGTGAGATGGAAAGCGGTCTTGCATTCGTCCCCAGCTATGTTTGAAACAATTTACAGGTTCAATGTTTCAAACATTTTAGACATGGGTGGGCGGGAGTCAATGAGGATTCGTGTGGGAGGGAGTAACTAGAAGAGTGCAGGGGCCATGACGGTGATGCTGGCTGAATCCTCGGGGGCTAGAGCCCTCAGGAAAAACCAGCCTTATTCGCGGCGCTGAAGCGCGGCGCCACCCAAAAGCGAATTTTTCGGAAGAAGTATTGGGCCAGTGTCCCTCAAGCCGCAGCGGTCATTTTGGGCCGGTTTTAACGGCGCGGCTCAAAGCCGTGCCCTTTCAAAGCGCTGCGCCAGCATGCACCTCCTGACTACCCGCGACTGTAAAAAGGGCACGAGCCGCCGCCGACGAAGTGGACAATTTCCAGTCGGTCGCCATCTTTAAGCACAGTGCTGGGCCAGCGGTCGCGGGGAGCGATTTCGAGATTGAGTTCGACGGCGACGCGGTCGGATTTCATGTTCAGGGCTTCGATCAAGGCAGCGAGGGTGAATTGGGCGGGCGGGGCCGGATCCGGGAAGCTGCGGGCATCGCCGTTGATGTGCAGTGTCATGGCTTCAATTTTCTCACGCGGGAAAGACAACTCTGCTATTCGGCCTTGCGCAGAGCGAATTTGCGAGTGACGGTGCGGCCCTGGTGGTTGGCCTGCACCATGATGGAGGAGTCAGGCAAGGCGGATTCCTCGACCTCGACGGAGATTTCGGCGCTGCCGGCGGAATCGGTGGAGGCCTGGGTATAAAAAGGAGCGACGTCGGGACGGGCGAAGCGGAAGATGAGGCGGGCATTGGGGATCGCGGTTCCGGCTTCGGTCACGCGCAACTGCATAGTCAAACTACGATTGGTGTGGACCGAAGAGGCATTCACCCATTCCACGTCCAACTGCTTGACGTTGGCGAGGGATTCGGCTTCGGCACGGTCGAGGACGTCCTCCAATTTGCCTTCGCGAATGGCTTCGAGCACGAGGCGATGCTGGTCGCGCAACTGCTGTTCTTTTTGGGAGTCGCCAAGACCGGCATCCGCGGCTGAGTTCGCGTAGGAGACCGCTTTTTTACCCACGCATCGGCCGCGGACGAAGACCTGGGTCTGAAGCAGTTTTTCGCTCTCGCGTGCTTCGCTTTGCACGTGGTAGATGGTGTCGCCGTGTTTGACGTCCGTATTGAAGCCGAAAATCATAAGAATTTTGCGATCGGGGGATCGGGTGATTTTGCGATTGAAAAGCTTAACAGCCTGAGCTTACAACGTTTGCGTGGATGTCCGGGAGTTTGAATTTCAATCACCCGATGACCCGATCGCACGATCATCAAATTGTTCCTGCTTCCCTTGACACTCGCGCGCACCAGCACCTAATCTAGAATGTTTACGTAACTTGCTTGGCGCGAATTATATATACGCTCTCCTATGCCCGACAATTACTTCGTTCGCTACCTGCCGTTCCTGATCCATATATTGCTGGCGGGAGGGATTGCGACTGCCATTATCACGCTTTCCTGGCTGATCGGACAGCGAAAGCCGACGCGCGCGAAAATGGAAGCCTATGAATGCGGCATGCAGCCGGTGGGGGATTCGCGGGGGCGGTTCTCGGTGCAGTTTTACCTGGTGGCGATGCTGTTTATTCTGTTCGATGTCGAGGCGGTTTTTCTCTATCCCTGGGCAGTGATTTTGCGGGATCTCAAACATTTTGGTTTGTGGGAAATGCTGGTATATATCGGCATCGTTCTGGTGGGATTTTTTTATGTGTGGAAGAAAGGTGTGCTGGACTGGGGTCCGGATGCGGCGCGGCGGGGAGCACGCTGATGGCTTTGGCGCCGGCAATCACTAACCTTGAGGAGCTCAAGGGTCATCCCGCGGTAGCGCGACTGCTGGCATGGAATCCGGCGACCGTGACGGGAGTGAAGTTCGACCGCGACGAGATGACGATTTCTATCGATCGCGCAAGTATCCGGGAGGCGTGCACGCTGCTGCGTGACGATGCGGACTGCGCCTTCAACTTTCTTTCCGACATCACCTGCGCGGATTGGTACCCGGCAGAGCCGCGGTTTGAAGTGATCTATCATCTGCTTTCGATTTCCCACAAAGAACGCGTGCGGCTAAAGGTTCGGCTGGATAGCGCCAATCCGGTGGTGGAGTCGCTGACGCCGGTGTGGCCGGGGGCGAATTACTTTGAGCGCGAAGTTTTCGATCTGTTTGGGATTCGGTTTACGGGGCATCCTTATTTGCTGCGGCTTTTGATGCCCGAGGACTGGGAAGGCTATCCGTTGCGGAAGGATTACCCGGTGGAGGGCTACCGCTAGATGGCGCACCTGACACCGACGCCGGTTCTAGAGCCTGGGCAGGATCGAACCATGATCCTGAATATGGGGCCGCAGCATCCCTCCACCCACGGCGTGCTCCGGGTTCTGCTGGAGATTGACGGTGAGACCGTGGTGCGGATCATGCCGGATATTGGCTATCTGCATACGGGGATCGAGAAGACCTGCGAAGCGAAGTTTTACCAGCAGGTCGTGCCGCTGACCGACCGCATCGACTACCTGTGTCCCATGACCAACAACCTTTGTTATGTGCTCGCCGTGGAGAAGTTGCTGGGGCTGGAGATTCCGCCGAAGGCGCAGTGGATGCGGATTTTGATGAACGAGTTGACGAGGATCAACTCGCACCTGGTGTGGCTGGGCACGCACGCGCTGGATATCGGCGCGATGACCGTATTTCTGTACTGCTTCCGCGAGCGCGAAGTGGTGTTGAAGCTGTTCGAGGCGATCAGCGGACAGCGGATGATGACTTCCTATTTTCGGGTGGGCGGGTTGGCGCTGGAGCCTCCGCTGGATTTTTTTGATCGCGTGCGGAACTTCGCGGGATATTTTTCCAGCAAAATCGACGAATACGAGAACCTGTTGACGGGAAATCCGATCTGGGGAATGCGGACCAAGGGCGTGGCGAAACTCACGGCGGAAGATGCGATTGCGCTGGGAGCGAGCGGGCCGACGCTGCGCGGGAGCGGGGTGGATTTTGATCTGCGGCGCGATATGCCGTACTCGAGCTATGAGAAGTTCCAGTTCAAGGTTCCGGTGAGGCAAGATGGCGACGTGTTCGCGCGGTATATGTGCCGCGTCGCGGAGCTGCGGGAATCGAACAAGATTGTGCAGCAGGCGCTGGACGGGATGCCGGAAGGCCCGATCAAGGCAAATGCTCCGGGGATTGTGCTTCCTGATCGCGAGAAGATGAAGACGCAGATGGAAGCACTCATCTATCACTTCAAGATTATTACGGAAGGCTTTGCGGTGCCGGCGGGCGAGGTGTATCAGGCGGTGGAATCGCCGCGCGGGGAGATGGGATATTACGTCGTAAGCGACGGGACGGCGAAACCTTATCGTGTGCACATGCGGGCGGCTTGTTTGGCAAATCTGCAGACGCTGCCCAAGATGTGCGAAGGCGGGCTGATTGCTGACGTGGTGGCGGCCATCGGATCGATCGACATTGTGCTCGGGGAAATAGACCGATGAGGTTCTCGGACGAGTTCGAGGCGCGGTTTGCGGAGATGGTGCCGCATTATCCGACGAAGCGGTCGGCGCTGGTGCCTACGCTGCTCTATGCGCAGGATGAAGTTGGATTCCTTTCCGATGAAGTGATTGCCGAGTTAGCGGGGCGGTTGGATTTGACGGAGCTCGAAGTAAGAAACGTGATCAGCTATTACTCGATGCTGACTACCAAGCCGCGCGGCAAGTTTAATGTGCAGGTTTGCACGAATATCAGTTGCATGGTTCGCGGCGGGGAAGAAATTTTGCGGCACTGCGCGAAGAAGCTGGGCGTGGGGAACAAAGGAACTACGCCGGACGGATTGTTCACTTTGGAAGAAGTGGAATGTATTGGAGCGTGCAGCTGGGCTCCGGCGGCGCAGGTAAATTACGACTTTCACGAGAACCTGACGACGGAGAAGATCGACAAGGTTCTGGACGAATATAGAAAGAGAGACATTTAGCGATTTTGCGATCGGGTGGTCGGGCGATTGAAAAGGTCGCGAGGTCGGGCGTTTTCAATCGCGCAATGACCCGATTACACAATTACTCAATTTGGTATGGCAACTCTGGTTTCACATCCCGATGAGGTAAAGGTCGTCTCGCGGCGGTTTGGACTGGGCGCGACGAATATTGACCGGTATCTCGAACTGGAGGGCTACAAAGCCGTGCAGAAGGCGCTTGGCATGCAGCCGGACGCCATTATTAACGAGGTGAAGAACTCGGGGCTGCGGGGGCGAGGCGGCGCGGGATTTTCGACGGGGATGAAGTGGTCGTTCGTGCCGAAGCAATCGGCGAAGCCGAAGTATGTTTTATGCAATGGCGACGAGAGCGAACCGGGAACTTGCAAGGACCGGCTGATATTTGAGCACGACCCGCATTCCGTAATCGAAGGCGTGATGATCGCGGCGCTGGCGGTGGGCGCGGCGAGCGGGTATATCTACATTCGCGGCGAATATCGATATCTCTCGGTCATCATGCAGAAAGCAATTCGCGACGCTTACGCGAAGGGGTTCATCGGGAAGAACATTTTTGGCAGCGGACGCGATCTCGATATCTATTGGCACGGGGGCGCGGGCGCGTATGAGGTGGGCGAAGAATCGGCGCTGATGGAGTCGCTCGAAGGCAAGCGCGGGATTCCGCGGATTCGGCCTCCATTTCCGGCCGTGGTGGGACTGTGGGGAGGGCCTACGGTCATTAATAATGCGGAGACACTGGCGAACATACCGCACATCATTCTGGGCGGCGGGGAGTGGTATGCCAAGCTGGGCACGCCGAAAAATGGCGGGACGCGGCTGTTTTGCCTTAGCGGAAATATTGCGAAGCCTGGAGTTTATGAACTGCCCATGGGGTACAACCTGAGAAAAATGATTTATGAAGTGGGCGGCGGAATTCCGAATGGGCGCGGCCTGAAGGCGGTGGTACCGGGAGGATCGTCGTGTCCGGCGCTGACCGAGGATGAAATCGATGTAGCGATGGATTTTGATTCGGTTGCGAAAGCGGGCTCGATGCTAGGCTCGGGCGGCGTGGTCGTCGTTGATGACGCGCAGTGCATCGTGAAATTCGCGCTGCGGACCATGAAGTTTTATAAGCACGAGAGTTGTGGCTGGTGTATTCCGTGCCGCGAGGGTACGGACTGGCTGGAAAAGACGCTGACACGTTTTCATCGCGGGGGCGGGCTGAAGAAGGATATCGACAACATGCAGTATCTCGCCGAGAACATGCTGGGACGGACGTTCTGCCCACTGGGGGACGCGGCGGCGATGCCGACGATCGCGTTCGTGAAGAAGTTCAGAAAAGAGTTTGAAGATCATCTGGAAGGCAGGCCGTGCCCGTATGAAAAAGAGGGCGCGGTGGAAGAGTTGGAAGCATTGAGTCATTGATTGATCGGGTGATTTTCCGATTGAACAAAGGAAACAGTTTCGCAGTTAATTTTTTCAATCACCCGATCACGCAATCACAAAATCGCTAATTTTTTATGGCTGACGTAACACTTACAGTCGACGGCAAGAAGGTAGTGGCCCCGGCGGGGACGCTGCTGATTGAAGCTTGTAAAACTGCGGGCATTGAGGTGCCTTCGTTCTGCTATTACCCCAATCTCTCGCTGCAGGGCGCTTGCCGGATGTGCCTGGTAAAGATCGAGAAGATGCCCAAGTTGCAGACTGCGTGCACCACGGTGATCGGCGAAGGCATGGTCGTCACTACGGATAGCGATGAGATCAAGCAGGCGCGAAAGGGGATGGTCGAGCTGCTGCTGGGGAATCATCCGCTGGATTGCCCGGTGTGCGATGCCGGCGGCGAATGCGAATTGCAGGACATGACGTTTTCTTATGGCGCGGCCGAATCGAAGTTCATGGAGGCCAAGAACCATAAGGATGAGCAGCAGTGGTCGCCGGTGGTTTTCTTCGATCGTCCGCGGTGCATTCTTTGTTTTCGCTGCGTGCGCGTTTGTGGCGAGGGCATGGACGTTTGGGCGCTCGGGGTGCAGAACCGGGGCGTGAGTTCGATCATTGCGCCGAATAAAAAAGATCATCTGGAATGCGAAGAGTGCGGGATGTGCATCGATATCTGCCCGGTTGGGGCGCTGACTTCCGGAGCGTACCGCTACAAGACGCGGCCGTGGGAGATGAAACACGTGGGCACGATCTGCACGCATTGCGGAGACGGGTGCAAGACGACTTTGGGCGTGCGGCGTGCCGAGACAGGCATGGAAATTGTTCGCGGAGACAATCGCGATAAGAGCGGCACGAACGGAGATTTCCTCTGCATCAAGGGACGATACGCATTTGATTTTGCGAATCATGAAGAACGGCTGACAAGGCCGCTGATTCGCAAGAACGGCAAGCTGACGCCCGCGACGTGGGAGGAAGCGTTTGAGCTAATTGGCAAGAGATTCGCGGAGGTTCGAGATCGGGAGGGCGGGGCGGCGATTGGCGTCATCGGCTCGACGCGAACCACGAATGAGGAAGATTATCTACTATCGAAATTTGCCCGCGTGGTTTTGAAAACAAATAATGTCGACCATCACCGGACGGCGGACTTCCCTGCCCTGGCAACTGCGGTTTATGGGAAAAAGGATTTGACGGCCAGCATGGCGGAAGTGTTTACCGCGCCGGCGATTCTGCTGATTGGGAACGATCCGACGGAGCAGCATCCGCTGCTGGCGTGGCAGATTCGCAACAATGTGCGGCTGCATCGGGCACGGTTGTACGTGATTAATTCCAATTCGATCAAGCTCCGGCGGCAGGCGACGAGCTTTGCGGAGATTCCGGCGGGAGCGGAAGGGACAGTTGCGGCGTTTTTGAATAGTGCTGATTCGGCTGCGGATGGGCTAGTCAGCTCCGCGATGAACAAGGAAGCCTGGATCGCGCTGCGCGAGAAACTGCGCGCCGAACACGGGATGGTGATTGTTTTTGGTTCCGAGCTTCGGGGAGATGATCTTTCCAGTCTGGTGAAGTTTGGATCTGGCATTTCTGGCGCCAAGTTTGTGTGTCTCGCGGACTATGCGAATTCGCGTGGCGCGGCGGACATGGGGTTGTATCCCGATCTAGTGCCGGGATATCACCCAACCAGCGGCAACAGCGAGTTTCATCAGGAGTGGGGCGAGATTCCCCAGGCTGCTGGACTTGATCTGCCGGGGATGGTCCAGGCGGGAAAAGCAGGCAAGTTGAAGGCGCTTTATGTGGTGGGATCAAATCCAGTGGGGCGGCTGAACATCGATCCATTCGCGTTCTCGAAAAGCTTCGTGGTCGTGCAAGATATGTTCCTCACCGAGACTGCGGTGATGGCCGATGTGGTTTTGCCGGCTGCGAATGCCTACGAAAAGTTGGGGACGTTCACCAATACTTGCGGCGATGTGCAGTTGGTGAAAAAAGCCGGCGAGGTGACGGGGACGAAGTCCGATTTCGAAATGATCGTGCGGGTCGCGGACGCGATGGGCTTTGATGTTCGCAAGCTGGTTCCTTTTGGCGGGGGGACACGCGCGGACATGGGACAATCGCGCGGGGCACAGTCGGGTGAGGCCGACCGGCACGCGGTGTGGCTGGAAGCGCATGGACTGGAACCGAAGATGAGCCCGTTCGATCCGACGGCGATTCTGGATGAGATTCAGCGACTGGTTCCCGGTTATGACGTATCCCGCGTAGAACTGCTGGCGGGGAATAGCCAGCATACTTCGCTGGGCAAGGGCGGAACTGGAGTTGCACATCGATCGGAGGCGATTGCTCCGGCGAATGACGGTCTTTTCAGTTCCGGAACTCTGGGACGCTATTCGCGCGCGTTGCAGTCGGTAATCGAGAGTCACGAAGTGAAGCCCGCCGAAGTTGCGGCAGACTGACTCGCGTAACTAATTTCGGGTAATGAATAAAGATTCGCAGCATTGGGAGAGGAAGTAGAGCCCTTGTCGGTTGGCGTATTCATACTCGTGTCGGTGATCAAGTCGCTGATCGTTCTGATCGTGCTGCTGACCGCGGTTGCTTACACGGTGTGGCTGGAACGCAAAGTGGTGGGCCACATGCAGAATCGGTGGGGGCCTACGCGGGTGGGGCCGTTTGGATTGCTGCAGCCGGCAGCCGACGGGCTGAAGTTTTTGTTTAAAGAAGACCTGACGCCGCCGCACGTCTACAAGCCACTGTTTCTGGCGGCGCCGATGATGGCGCTGATTTTCGCGCTGACTTCGATTGCGGTGATTCCATTCGGGAATTCGATCACGATCGGCGGCATTAATATTCCGCTGCAGATTACCGACGTAAACATTGGGCTGCTATTGATTCTGGGCGTGACTTCGCTGGGTGTTTACGGTGTGGCGCTGGCGGGGTGGTCATCGAATAACAAATATTCGCTGCTCGGCGGACTGCGAGCCAGCGCGCAGATGGTGAGCTACGAGATTGCGCTGGGGCTCTCGCTGATGGGTGTGCTGATCCAGTCGGGGAGTTTCAGTCTGCGGACGATCGTCGAGGCGCAGGGTGGACGGTTTTTGGGTTTCATTCCCCGGTGGAATATTTTTCACGGACAGTTCATCGGCTTCTTCGTGTATCTGATGGCGGCGTATGCGGAAACCAACCGCATTCCCTTTGACTTGCCGGAGGCGGAAACGGAGTTGGTGGCGGGATACCATACCGAGTACAGCGCAATGAAGTTTGCCATGTTCTTTATGGCGGAATACTCGAACATGATTACAGTGGCCTGCGTGGCCACGCTCTTATTCTTTGGCGGGTGGAATGGGCCGCTGTTTGGGCCGCCGATGGTGCGGGCTTTGCTGCCCATAGTTTGGTTTGGCGCCAAGGTTTTCTGTTTTCTTTTTCTTTACATCTGGGTGCGCGGGACATTGCCACGCTTCCGCTACGACCAACTGATGTCTTTTGGCTGGAAGTTTCTGCTGCCGCTGGCGATTGCGAATCTGGTGGCGACGGCAATTGCTGTAGCGTGGTAAACAGCAGTTGCAAGTACCGAGTACCCAGTTGCCAGTAGAAAAGCTGTAGTTTACTCGCGACTGAGTACTCGCGACTGAGTACTTGCGACTAGGTACTGATATGAGCTTTCATCTCATTTTATTTCTGGTCTTCGGCGCGGTCTGCGTGGGCGGAGCGGTGAATCTGCTAGCGCAACGGCACCCGATCAACAGCGCGTTGTCGCTGATTGCGGTGATGGCCGCACTGGCCGGCGAATACCTGCTGCTGGGCGCGGAATTCGTGGCCGCGGTACAGGTGATTGTGTATGCGGGCGCGATTATGGTGCTGTTCGTCTTCGTCATCATGCTGCTGAACGCGGGCGAAGAAGAAGAGACCAAGGGCAGCCGCGTCGCTGTGCTATTGGGAGTGCCGGGTGTGCTGACTGGGAGCGTGCTCATCGCGTGGGTGGTGGTACGGCATTCCGGGACCGAAGCAGTAGCGATCGGCGCGCTGCCGGGACATCCGACCGATATTGCGCAGCTTTTATTCCACGACTTTCTTTTGCCATTTGAAGTCACGTCGGTGCTGATTCTGATCGCCATCATGGGTGCCGTGGTCCTGGCCAGCAAGCCGGAAGCTACGGCGGGGAGGGTGGACTGATGGTGCCGCTTTCTTATTACCTGGTGTTGAGCGGGATTTTGTTTGCATGCGGCGTGGCGGGATTTCTGATCAAACGGAACATCATCACCATTTTCATGTCGATTGAGCTGATGTTGAACGGAGTGAACCTGTCGTTTGTGGCGTTTGCGGCGCACTGGCATGCACTGGCTGGCCAGGTATTTGTGTTCTTTGTGATGGTAGTGGCGGCAGCGGAAGCGGCGGTGGGACTGGCGATCATTATCGCGGTATATCGCACGCGCGAGACATTGAACGTGGATCAGGTGAACCTGCTCAAGCTATGAATCCGATGCTCAATCTGTGGCTGATCCCGATTCTGCCGCTGGCGGGGGCTGCGATCAACGGCTTTCTCGGCAAGAAATCATCGAGAACGGCCGTGACTACGATTGCACTGTTTTTCAGTGGTGCGGCTTTTGCGTGGGCCTTATTGGCCGCAATGCGTTTTTCGTCGTTGACCCTTCCTTACCACGAATACTTTGCCCACTGGCTTCGTTCCGGTAACTTCAGCGTCGACTTCGCGTTCTATCTCGATCAGCTTTCGCTGGTCATGTTGCTGGTCGTCACGGGGGTTGGATTTCTTATTCATATTTATTCCGTCGGGTACATGGCGGACGATCCCAGCTACTACCGCTTCTTCAGCTACCTGAATCTGTTCATGTTTTTCATGCTGACGCTGGTATTGGCGGACAACTACCTGATGATGTTTATCGGATGGGAAGGCGTGGGGCTGGCGTCGTATCTGCTGATCGGGTTCTGGTTCACGAAAGATTCGGCAGCATCTGCGGGCAAGAAAGCGTTCATCGTTAATCGCATTGGTGATTTTGGCTTTCTCATAGCGCTGTTCCTGCTGATCAAACATTTTGGCTCGTTGAGTTTCGATCAGGTATTTCAGAGCATTACGCCGCTTCCGGGGGAGACGGCTGGAGCGGGGCTGCTGACCGCGATTGGGATTCTGCTGATGGTGGGGGCTTGCGGAAAGTCGGCGCAGATTCCTTTATATGTTTGGCTGCCGGACGCGATGGAAGGTCCGACGCCGGTTTCCGCGTTGATTCACGCCGCAACCATGGTCACCGCGGGCGTGTATATGGTTTCACGCTCGTATGTGATTTTTGAGCGGGCGCCCGAGGCGCTGACCGTGGTTGCGATCATTGGAACCCTCACTGCATTTTTCGCAGCGACTATCGGCATCGCGCAGACCGACATCAAGAAGGTTCTCGCGTACTCAACCGTCTCGCAACTGGGCTACATGTTCATGGCATGTGGCGTGGGAGCGTTCTCGGCGGGCATATTTCACTTGATGACGCATGCATTTTTCAAAGGGCTGCTGTTTCTGGCAGCGGGCTCGGTGATTCATGCGGTGGGCGGCGAGCAAGATATGCGGAAGATGGGCGGGCTCAAGTCGTATATCCCGTGGACATTTCTGACGATGGGGATCGCGACGCTGGCTATCTCCGGCATCCCGCCACTGGCGGGATTTTGGAGCAAGGACGAAATTCTGTGGAAGGCGTACCAGGTCAGCTGGGTTTACTGGCTGATTGGTCTCATCACGGCATTCCTTACGTCGTTCTATATGTTCCGGTTGTTGTATATGACGTTTTTTGGCGATTACCGCGGAGCGCATGTGGATGAGCACGGACGCAGCTCGCCTGCCCACGGCGAGCATGGACATGGGGAGCCGCATGAGAGCCCGATGGTGATGCTCGTGCCACTGATGATCCTGGCGCTGCTCTCGCTGGTGGGCGGGCTGGTGGGGATTGGCAATCACTTCGAGCATTTTCTTGCTCCTGTGTTTGGCACAGTAGGGACTGCCGAAGCCGCGAGTCGTGCCACCGAACTGTTGCTCATGGGCGTATCTGTGGTTGTCGCTATCTTGGGATGGTGGCTGGCTTACTGGCTCTACTGCGCGCGACCTGAGCTTCCGCAAAAGATTGCCGATTCGCTGGATGGCTTCTATGAGGCAGTCCTAAACAAGTACTACATCGACGAATTGTACGCTGCGGTTTTTGTGCGGCCGTTGATCAATGGCTCGACTCGGATTCTTTGGCAGGACGTGGATCGCAAGGTGATCGATGCCGCAGTCAATGATGCGGGCGACGGAGCGCGTCATGTCTCCGATGAAGTCCGACACATGCAATCGGGCAACATTCGTTCGTATGCGGGATGGATCGCGGCGGGATCTGCGGTGGTGATTGGGTTCATGATCTGGATGGGAGTGCGATGAGGGGCGTCGACGATCTTCAATCCATCATTCTTACTCTGGTGACGTTTACGCCGCTGGCGGGAGCGCTGCTGCTGATGTTCTTTCCCCGGCGCGACCGCGACATTCGAGTTTTTGCGCTGGTCATTTCCCTTCTTACCTTTGCGATGTCTTTACACCTGCCGGTTCACTTTCATCGTGCGCAGACCGGTTTTCAGTTTGAGATCGACCGGCAGTGGGTTTTGACCCCCAATATCCACTACCACATGGGGATTGACGGAATTTCGCTGTGGCTGGTAGTGCTAACGACATTTCTTACGCCCCTATGCGTGCTGATTTCCTGGAATTCGATTCACGACCGGGTGAAGGAATTCTTCATCCTGCTGCTGATCATGGAAACGGTGCTGATCGGCGTGTTCACGTCGCTGGATTTGTTTCTTTTCTATTTTTTCTGGGAAGCGACGCTCATCCCGATGGCTCTGCTGATTGGAATTTTCGGCCACGAGCGAAAAGTTTATGCCGCGATCAAGTTTTTCATGTACACGATGATTGCATCGGTGTTCATGCTGGCGGCGATCCTGTGGCTTTATGCGCATACGGGCAGCTTTGACTTTGTGGTGATCCGCGAGCAAATCATGAGCGGCGCCCTGCCGAAATTTCCGGCGGCGGCGCAGTGGCTCTTCCTCGGGTTTTTCCTGGCGTTCGCGGTGAAGGTTCCGTTGTTTCCCTTCCACACGTGGTTGCCGGATGCTCACGTGGAGGCGCCAACGGCAGGGTCAGTGTTGCTGGCGGGCGTGCTGCTCAAGATGGGAACCTACGGGTTGTTGCGCTTCAACCTTGGACTGTTTCCGGAGCAGTCGCGGCAGAACGCCTGGTGGATCATGATTCTGGCCTTGATCGGGATCATCTATGGCGCGCTGGTGGCGATGGTCCAGCCCAACATGAAGAAGCTGATTGCGTATTCTTCGGTGAGCCATCTCGGATTTGTGGTGTTGGGGATTTTCAGCTTCACCCAGGCGGGATTGAATGGCGCGATGTTTGTGATGCTGGCGCACGGAGTTTCCACGGGAGCACTGTTCATGCTGGCGGGAATTATTCACGAACGGCGCCACACGTATGAAATTCGAGATTTTGGCGGATTGGCTTCGCCGATGCCGGTGTATGCCGCGTCATACCTGGTGATTGTGCTGGCATCAGTGGGACTGCCTTTGCTGAATGGGTTTATCGGTGAATTTCTGGTGTTGAGCGGAGCGTTTCAAGACAAGGCGGTCTACGGCATATTAGGCGCCACGGGCATAATCTGGAGCGCGATTTATCTGCTTTGGATGTATCAGCGAGTCTTCTACGGCAAAGTTACGCACGATGTGAACAACTCGTTGCGCGACCTTTCGGGATTCGAAAAATGGGCAGTGTGGCCGTGCGCCGTAACCGCTCTGGTGATGGGTGTGGCACCGATCATGTGGCTGGGAGCGATTGATCCGGCGGTGCAAGCGGCCCTCACACCTCTGGCGCGAGTGGCGAGCAGGATGGTGGGACAATGACGGCGGAGACCGTGATCGTGGGTCTCGTCCCGGCTTATTCGCAGGTGCTGCCGCAGAGCACGGATTACGTTCGCATCCTGCCGGAAATCGTTCTGTCAGTCTTCGGCATCATCGTGATGATGCTGGAACCGTTGCTCGAGGAAAAAAGAGGGCAGAAGATTCTGGGCGTGGTTGCACTGATTGGCGCGCTAACCGGAATTGCGGCGACATGGCTGATGGCCCAAGCTCCGGGTTTGGCGTTCTGGAACATGGTGCAGGTGGACGGATTCAGCGTTTTCTTTCATGTTCTGGTGATCGCGATTGCGGGAGTGGTTATCCTTAGTTCTTACGAATACATGAGAGTGCAGCGGATCCGCGCGGGGGAATACTACGCGCTGATTCTCTTCGGTACCGTCGGTACGGCGCTGATGTCGTCGGCGGTGGAACTGGTTCTGATTTTCATTGCGCTCGAGATTTCGTCGATCTCTTCTTATGTGCTGACAGGATTCCGGCGACACGCGGCTGCAAGCACGGAAGCTTCGCTGAAATATTTTCTGCTGGGTTCATTCGCCACGGCGTTTTTTCTGTATGGAGTGGCGATGATGTTCGGAGCCACGGGATCGACAAACATCGACGAGATCAGCCGGGCGCTGCAGGCTGGACCGATGCCGTTGCTGGCGTTCGTAGCCGTGGCGCTGATGTTCGTGGGTTTGGGATTCAAAGTGGGGGCGGCGCCATTTCACGTTTGGACGCCGGACGTATACGAAGGAGCTCCGGCGCCGATTGTGGGGCTGATGTCGACGGCGCCGAAGGCGGCGGCGTTTGCGGTTTTGCTGCGGCTGGTGTTTGTGATCAGGGTTCCGGGAACCTTCTGGTTGATCTGGGTTGCGGCGGCGCTCTCGATGACGCTCGGTAACGTGGCGGCGATTGTGCAAAATAATGTGAAGCGACTGCTGGCTTACTCCTCGATCGCGCACGCGGGCTATCTGATGGTTGCCCTCGCAGCAGCGCCGGTCCTAGGGATTTCGGCGGCCATGTTTTATACGGCGGCGTATGCGGCGATGAACGTGGGGGCTTTTGCCGTGATCAGCCATTTTGCGAACGCCGGAGAGCGCTACGTTACGCTGGAGGATTATGAGGGCTTGGGGCGCAGTTCGCCATTGCTGGCGGCGACTCTGACCATCTTTCTTCTGTCGCTGATCGGCATTCCGATGACCGGGGGATTTTTTGCGAAATTCTACGTTTTCAGCGCCTCGGTAAAAGCTAACTTGATCTGGCTGACGATCATCGGCGTGCTCAACGGTGGCGTCGGGGCTTATTACTACCTGCGCATCATCGTGGTGATGTATATGCGGGAATCGCGAAAGGAAGTTCCGGTTACGCCTGTTCCTTTGGCGCTTCGTCTCGCGTTGGTCTGCTGTATCTTGGCGACGCTTTATCTCGGCTTATTTCCCGGCCGCGTACTGCAGTTTGCGCAGGACTCGGCACAGCAACTGGTTCAACATTCTCATTCTGAAACCTCTTTATCCGCGCCGGTTTTAGGGCCACGTGAACCTCTGTAACGAAAAGCGGAGTGCTTTTGAAAATCCCCAATACTAAGGTTTGACAAGCGCCCAAAGCTGCGGCATGATGGGTCAACCGGTTTCCGTTCTTCCCTCGTGGGATAACTTATCGGAGTGGAGGGAAAGCATGTCCGAGCTCATTCGCAGGCTGTGGTTAGAGGATTCGGGGCAAGATATCGCTGAGTATGCAGTTATGCTGGCGGTAATTCTGGTTCTGGTCGTGGGGACGATACGGCTGATTGGATCGAACGCCAACAATGTTTTTTCGAACGCGGCCAGTTCGATTCAGTAGTCTGGACGAATTGCACAGCAGCAACGCTCGCGATAGCAGGCGGGAATATTTCTTTATGGCGCGATTTACCTACTTTACCGGGCAGTTTCGCTACTACTGGTTTACCGGGGTAGCGGCTGCGGCGGGACTTGCAGGGAGATCGAATCAGCCATGATCGACTAGATTCAAGCAAGTTCAGTCAAAAGAGCCGCGATCCAGAATCGCGGCTTTTGTTTTGCAACCAAAACTCAGGAGGCGCGGCCATGATCGTCAACATGTCAGAGAAAGCGACCGAGCAGGAGATTGGGCACGTGATCGAGCGCATTCGTGAGGCGGGTTACCAGCCCCACGTTACGCGCGGAGTGGAGCGGACGATTGTGGCCGCAGTGGGAAACGGACGGCGGCATGAGATCGAGGCGCTACAGGTGGCGCCGGGGGTGGAGAATGTGGTCGCCATTGCGCAGCCCTTCAAGCTGGTGAGCCGCCAGGTTCGGCCGGAGCGATCGGTGGTGAATGTTGGCGGGGTCCCCATTGGCGGCCCGGGAGTTGTGATCATCGCCGGACCTTGCTCGGTAGAATCTCGCGAACAGCTGCTGGATACGGCACATGCGGTAAAGCGCGCCGGGGCTACCATGCTGCGCGGTGGAGCTTACAAACCGCGGACCTCTCCTTATGATTTTCAGGGGCTAGGACTGGAGGCGCTGAAGATTCTGCAAGAAGCTCGCGAGCTTTCCGGCCTTCCGGTGGTGACGGAAGTGATGAGTACGGAAGATGTAGAGATCATTTGCGAGCACGTGGACATGCTCCAGGTGGGGGCGCGAAATATGCAGAACTTCGCGCTGTTGCGGCGGCTGGCAACAGTGAAGAAGCCGGTGCTGTTGAAGCGTGGACCGTCGGCGACGGTGAAAGAATGGCTTCTCGCCGCGGAGTATTTGCTTTCCGGGGGAAACAATGAGGTTGTGCTTTGCGAGCGTGGCATCAAGACTTTCGAGACCGAAATGCGCAACACATTTGATCTCGCCGCCGTGGCTCTGGCGCGCGATCTTTCTCATTTGCCGGTGATCGCCGATCCGTCGCATGGAACCGGAAAGCAGAGTTTGATTGCCGCGGTCTCGCGAGCGGCGGTCGCGGTTGGAGCGGACGGGCTGATCATTGAAGTGCACCCTTGCCCGGAGCGTGCGCTATCGGACGGGGCGCAGTCGCTCGATTTTGCGGGATTCGAGAAGGTGATGAAGGCGATCGCAGAGCCGCTGCGGCGGGCCGCGGTGGTTACGGACATGGCGAGAGCTTAGGCCCTGAAGACTACTGCGCGGAATGGGCTTGTGGAAGCTTGATTCGCATGGCGGGATCGCCAAGCAGGTTATAGGTTTTGCGCACGGCGAGACTGGAGATGCCTGCCTTCGCCTTGAGGATGGCATCTCCCAAAGCTGGGTGGGGCAAACTCATGGCGTCTTGCACGATGAGTTTGTCGAGAGTGGTCTGAGGAGCCGGCACGTTCAGGCCGCTGGAGGCAAGCACGGCTACGGCGCCTCCATTGGGAATAAGCATCAGAGTGACGGCGAGCGGTTCGTCGTAAACATCCTGGAAGTATCCATTGAGGCAATCCATGATGAGGAATACCGGCAAAGAACTTCCGTTGGTCAGCGAGTTGGCGGCGGTAGTGTCGAAAATATCGTTGCCGGACCATTCATCTTCGGAGCCGTGTCCAGCATAGTTCACTAATAATTGTCCTGAGTTGATAGCGGATAGAATCGCCTGCTGCGCATCGGGTGGAGTCATCGTGGTGGCGAAGACATCCGTGACCAGCACGGATGAAGGCAGCTGGGCCTGGACCAGTTGACTGTCCTTGGTGAAGTTTTCGGTGTCGTTGACATCAGCGACCATCAGAGCTTGCGATGTCCAAGCGCCATTGGTGGATGATCCCTCATAGGTGGCGATCCTCGTGGCCACGAGTTGGGCTTCGGCTGATGTGCTCACGGGCAAACGTCCGGTTGCGATGGTGGGCATTCCACTGTCGTTGAAGTCGGAGAACCAGTCATCGGAAGCAGTCATGAGGCCAGTCGAAGCGATGATTTTTGTGGGAACGAAATCCAGGTGGCCGAAGCCGAGATAGTTGCGCGGATCAAGGGAGGCTCGGCCATTCAGCAAGAGGTATTGGGGTGCGGTATGCCACACCTTGACTGCGGTGTGTAAAAAGTCGCGAATGGCCTGGGGCGTACGCTCGCCGAAGTTGAACTCGTCGTAGAGATCTTCGACCAGGACAACCGCGGATGATTGACCTTGCGCTTTATGAGCACGCAACAGCGGGTCGAGTGCCCCGGCGAAGGGCTCCGCGGACACCATCACGATCTCGCTGCCGGGCTGCGCGGCGTGCCACTGCGAGGGATGATTCGCACGAATCCCGGCCACTGAATCGATGCGGTCATCCGCTAAAGCCATCAGCGTGTGCTGGGTTGGGGCGGCCGGATTGGTGGTGGTCCATGGTACTTGAAATTCCGCCACGTAGTTTGTCTTTGAAGTCGCATCCGGCGTGATCTGGGCGGTGAGCTGCACCGGCTGATCGGGATTTGTGATGTCGAGAACGATCACCGTGGATCGAGTGAAGCTGCTTAGTTTGAGCGTATCCCCGGCGCGGCCGGTGAAAATTAAGGCGTCAGAATCGGCAGCGTAGGAGTGCGGATAAGTAATCTGGATCGACTGCACCAGGCTGATATCGTATTCGCCATTTTGCGATGTCAGGGTGACGATGTTCTTTCCGTTCTGCAGGAGGCCCGGCGGAACGTTCGCGTTGAATGTTCCCTTGGCTTGACCAGTAAAAGTCAGATCGCCCAGCGTAGTGCCATTCAGCACGATGTTTACATCGTGTGGAATGCCGAGTACAACGCCCTGAAGAATCACTTGCAGACGCGCGGGTTCGGTCGAGGTCGTGTCGAGGTGGTTCACCCGCAGTGTTTGGTTGACGGCCGTGGGAGAAACGAGCGGACCAAAGAAATTGTTGCCCTGAGCGGTGGTAAGCGCTGAGAAGTATGTGGTGCGCGGAGCAAGGTCCACCGTGAAGGGGAAACTGGCCGGAGGCTGATTGGAACCAGCGGAGAGCGGCAAACGGCGGATGCGCGCGCCGAACGATTCCTCCGACGCAAGCCAGTAGACTCGGGTACCGGAGTATTGAGTATCGATTCCGGTGCCGTAGAAGCAGATGGTGGACTGAGGACCGAAACCTCCGGGGCCAGCAGAGGCGCCGGCGATTTGTATGGGCTGCTCGATGGCCTCGGCATAGAGATGGAGGAACGCCGGATCTACATTCGGGTTCATGCCAGATTGGATGAGTTGGGGCTGGGTTACGCAGTGCCAGCCTTCATGTTTCACAAATACTTTCACCGCCGGGTGGGCAGCGAGTTCGAATTGTTTCTGCAACTGGGCAGCGGTGGGAATCGTGTCGGCCAGAACATTCTCGACGGGATGACTCAGGTTGTTGAGCGCGGCAGCAGGCTGCATCTGGCTGAGTTGATGCATGGTGGCGGCGGAAGCGACATCGGCAGTGAGCGAGGTGCTGTTGGCAGGCGCGGCGGAAACCGGTCCGTGGAGTATGCGAGTACCGTTTACGTCCACATCTTCAAGCCAGTAAGTACCGCCAGCGACGTTGGGAGACGAATCGATCCAACTATACGTCTTGCCAGAGTGTTTGGGCAAAGCTCCACTCATCAGTAGGGCGGATCCGGCGATGAGCGAAGAGTTCAACTGAACGCGTTCGCCGTTCTGTTCACGGTAGACGTTAAATCCGAGATTGTGCGATTCCCCACCCGTCTTCCAGCGCAGCAGGACGCGGTCCGCGCCGGTCTGGTCCTGGCCGCGCTGAGCCAAGAAGAATTCCAACTTGATGCTTGTCGCGGCGGTGATGGTCTCAACCTGGGTGGAGGTGTTGGGTGAGGTCATCTGGTCCGCAGTCACGCTGGCCGTGTTGGTAGCGACCCCAGGCGCCCCAGCGAGAGTGAGGATGGTAACGGTCGCCGAGTTGCCGCTAGTGAGCGTGCCCAACAGGCAGGTCACAGTGCCGCCCGCCTCGGAACATGTGCCCGCGGTCGTGATAACGGAGAGATAGGTGACGTCGGCGGGCAAGGGATCGGTGACGATCACATTGGTTGCGCTCGCGGTACCGGTATTCGTCACGAGGAGGCTATAAGTGAGAGTGTCGCCGCTGGGGACAGTAGGACTTGGAGTTGCCGTCTTCGAAATGGTCAAGGTTGTGCTGTTTGCATTGGCGACAGCTACCATCGCGGTCGCGGTGTTGCTGGTGAGATTGGGAACAATGTTGGTGGCGGTGGCGGTGGCCGTCTCGGCGATATTTGTGCCGGAAGCGGTACTGGAACTCACTTGCAGCACCAAGGTGAAGTTGGCGGTGGCATTGAGAGCGAGGGTGCTGGCTGTGCAAGTGATGGTGCCGGCGGCTCCGATGGCGGGGGTGGTGCAGGTCCAGCCCGCCGGAGCGGTGATGGATTGGAAGCTGGTATTTGGCGGCGTGCTTTGGGTAAAGCTGGGAGATGCCGCCGCTAGCGGGCCATTATTGGTGACACTTTGCGTATAGGTGACGTTGCTGCCCGCGGCAACCGAAGTGGGAGCGGCTGAGTTGGTGGTGATCAGATCGGATTGCGCCGCAGTGGCGACAACATCCGCAGCGGTTGCCGTATTGTTGGCCGAGTTGGGATCGGTGGTCGACGAATTTACCGTGACCGTGTCATTGATCGCCGTCCCGGCTGCGGTTGCGGCATTCACCTGGAGTGCGATGGTGAAAGTGGCGGTTCCGGCGGCGAAGCTGGGATCTGTGCAAAGAATGATCCCGGAGGCACCCTTGGCAGGAGTGATACAAGACCATCCCGCGGGTGGGGTGATGGATTGGAAATTCGTATTCGCAGGCGTGGTCTCGGTGAAACTGGCGCCGGTTGCCGCACTGGGGCCGGCATTGGTTACAACTTGCGTATAGGTGATGTTGGAGCCCGCAAGAACTGGAACCGGACTGGCCGAGTTTGTGACTGACAAGTCGGCCGACGCTCCAACCTGCACGCTGGCTGATGCGGTGTTGTTGGTGCAGGTGGGATCGCTGGCAGCACAGGTAACGGAATCGGTATCTGTGATAGTAGAACCGGAAGCGACGTTGGTGGCCACCTTCACTACGAAGGTGAAGTTCGCCGTGGAATTCGCCGCGAGGCTGCCCGTTGTGGTGCAGGTGTAAGGTGATGCGGAAGTGCAGGTCCAACCGGCCGGCCCAGACAACGATACGAACGTAGTATTCGCGGGAAGAGTTTCGGTGAGGGTAGCGCCAGTCACAGCGGCAGGACCGCCGTTGCTTACCGTCTGCGCGTAAGTGATGTTGTTACCGGCCGTCACTGGATTCGGGCTACCTGAGTTGGTAACGCTGAGATCGGCTTGCGTGCCGCTGGCCACGGCGATGTTCAGTGTGGCGGAGTTGTTATTTGTATTCGTATCGCGAGAGGTGGTGGTGCCTGTGTCGGTATCGGTGATGATAGTGCCCACTGGCGTACCAGCGTTTACAGTCACTGAAAAGATAAAGGTACTGATCGACCCAGGCGCCACGCTTGGATTAGTGCAACCCGAGACAAAAGAAGTACAAGTCCATCCGGGCGGAGCTCCGTTGAATGAGCTGAACGTGGTATTCGCTGGAATCGCTTCATTAAAAGACACGGTGCTGCAATTGCTGGGACCGCTATTGGTCACGACTTGCGTGTAGGTGATGGTGCCGCCAACCTGAACCGGGCTGGGCGTGCCGCTGTTCGTGACGGCAAGGTCGCACACGGCAATGGCCGGCGTAGTAATGGTCGTGCTGTTGTTCGCTGAGTTCGGATCGCTGGTAGTAGAAGAAACTGAGGAATTCGCGGTGATCGAAGTGGCCGTGACACTTGGAGCCAGGTTCACGGCAACGATGATGGTGGCCGACGCGCTCGCGGCCAAGGTTGGGTCACTGCAGGTTACATTGCCCGTCCCGCCTACTGCCGGAGCTGTACAGGTCCAGCCAGCGGGAGCGGAGACGGAGACGAACGTCGTATTAGTGGGGACGGCTTCCAGAAAGCTTACGGCCGAAGCTGGCCCGGGGCCATTGTTCGTCACCGTTTGGATGTAGGTGATGTTATTCCCAGGGTAGACGGTGAGAGGCGTGGCCGATGTGCTGAGTGCGACGTCGGCTTGCGCGGAAGAGGATGCAACGATGTCGGTGGCCGTGGCGGAAATGGCGCCGAAGGCTTGGTTCGTGGCATTGACCGTCGCCGTATCTGTGATGATGGTGCCACTTGCCGCGGTAGCACTCACTTTGTAAACAACGGTGAAAGTGCCGGAGGAACCCGCCGCGACGCTGGCGTTGGTGCAGACCGTGGGAAAACCGGAGCAGGTCCAACCGGTCGCGCCCGTGATCGACACAAACGTGGTGTTCGCCGGGGTTGCCTCGGTGAAGGTGGCGCCCGTGGCCGCTGCCGTTCCGGTGTTGGTGACGACCTGCGTGTAGGTGATATTGTTGCTGGCCACGACTGGATTCGGCGAAGCGGCGTTCGTCACTGATAGCTGGGCTCCCGTAGTCGTGCCAACCACGGTGGAAGCGGAGGCCGTGTTGTTCGCAGAATTCGGGTCATTCACTGAGGAACTGGCCGAGACGGTATCGGTGATCAACGTGCCGCTTGCAGTCCCCGCCGTGACTTTTGTGACCAGAGAGAAAGTGGCTGCGGTGCTGCCGGCCATATTCAGATCATTGCAAACAACATTGCCGGTGCTGCCGACGGGTGGCGTAGTGCAACTCCAGCTGGCGGGCGCAGCCAGGGAAACGAACGTGGTGTTCGCAGGAATGGCCTCAATCAATGAGGCGTTATCAGCGGCGCTGGGACCATTATTCGTGACGACCTGGGTGTAAGTGATGTTGCTGCCCGCAGCGACCGGATTCGGGGACGCGGTATTGGTCACGCTGAGATCCGCGCTAGAAACTACATTGGCTATGTCGGTATAAGTGTCGTTTGAGAGATTGATTTCGCCGCCACCGCCGACGATGGCCGTGTTCGTTTCCGTGGCCGGAGCGGTCTGCGCGACATTGGCGTTGACGGTGATTGATGGGTAAAAACTATTCCCAGCCAGGACGGTCGAATTGACGCAACTTACGGTTTGGGATGCGATGGAGCAAGACCATCCAGTGCCGCTGGCGCTGGTGGGAGTGACACCGAGGGGCAGAGTGTCGTTCACCGTAACCGTGGCATTGGTGGAACCGTAGGGGCTCAAGTTCTCGACGGGGATGGTGTAAGTGGCAGTCGAGCCACGAGTAAACGAGGCCGGAGCATGACTCTTGATGAGAGTCATATCGGGGGTACATTGAGCGCCCGACTGTGTGCCGGAGGTCGATGTAATCGACGCATTGGTAACGCTTGTGCCCGCAGCGCCCGGGGTTGATCCGTAGGCGACGCCGGGATTTTCGGTTAGACCGTTGGTCCCGCCACTCACGCTGATACTCGCGGGAGCGCCGGAAACCAGAACCACGCCGCCACCGCCGCCGCCGCCGGGGCCGTGACGGTTGCCGAGACTGAAGGGTTCGGAAGCCCAGGCATCGCCGCCGCTTCCGCCATTGGCTTGCAGCGTGAGACCACCTTCCCCGCCATTTGCCGAGAGAATAACGATGCTGCCGCCGGCCCCGCCGCCGCCGCCCGCGTCGTTGGCGGTGCCGTTGTAGGCGGAAGATCCGTTGGCTGTCAGGGTGGCCGTTCCGCTGAGTCCGTAGGTACGAATGATGATGATGCCGCCGCCAGTGGCGCCGCCGCTGGCCTGATTGTCGCCGTCAGAGTTGTTGCGGGTACCGGCGCCGCCTCCGCCACCCATGGCGATGCGGTTGATGGTGGCAGGGAAAGCAGTACCGCCTTCGCCGCCCAGACTCAGGTTTGTGCTCCACGAATCTCCGCCAAAACCACCCGCTCCGCCGTTGCCGCCGCCACCGCCGCCGTCATTCTGGTCATTGCCGCCGGGAGAGGCAGCTTGTGGATCGGCGTCCGTGCCACCACCACCTGCGTTGCCCGGAGCGCCGCGCGCCATGCTTCCGTCCGTGCCTGCGGTGCCGCTCGGGTAGCCGGTGTTAGTGTGCAGGAACGAACCGCCGGTTTCGACCCATTCGGGAGTGCCTGCGATTCCTTCTCCTTTTGGCGCATCCCAACCAGCCTCACCCCCGGCTGCCCCCGTATATGTAGCGGGAGAAGGCTGGCGATAATCCGTATTGGCACCTCCGCCGCCGGTTAATTGCATTCCGGCGCCGCCGCGGAAACCGAGGCCATCTACCGCAACGGTTGCGCCGTTGAGAGTCAGAGTGCTTGAAGTGTCTAAGGCGAGGACTCCACCGGTGGAACCATTCCACGCCAAGGCAGTGGGCGGAGTGGTCGCGTTGAATGAAGCGGTCGTGTACTGCGGGACAACAATGACCTGATAGGTGCTTTGGCCTGCGGTTGCGGAGGCGGCGGCGTGGTGATAAGCGAAGACGAGTCCGCCACCGGAGCCTGCGCCGGAAATGGTGAGTGTGCCACCGGTGGCGGGGACTGCGCTTTGCGCGGTCACAAATTCATAGTCGCCCGCGCTGTTCAGGGCGGTGAACCCCTGACCGGTGTAGCCATTCCCATACGCAATGGTGTTTGAGTCGTTGATGCTGGCGTCCTGCATTTGGATTACCAGCAGGAGATTTCCGGCGGCGATCGCGCTGCCGGCACCGGTCGCCGCACCCACGGTAATGGAAGTTGCTCCCGCCGCTACGCTCGCGCTTCCTGGATAGTATGTGTTGAGAACTCCAGTGAGATTATTTCCTACCGTCGCTTGTGAAACTGCTGCGCAAGCGGCGGACTGCACGGTGGCAACAGCCACATAAGTATTGTTTCCGGTATTCAGATCAGGCGGCGTCCCGGAATCGGAGACAGTGGCTGTATTGGTATACGAACCTGCGGCCGAGGCGGTTTCCACGACGGTCACGGTGGCGTTTGCCCCACTCGCCAGAGCACCGAAGCTGCAGGTGATTGGGTTACCGGTGGTGACGCAAGTGCCTACGCTGGGAGTCGCCGAAACCAGTGTCATTCCCGTGGCCAAAGTGTCAGACAGCGTAACGGCGTTGGCAGCGGAAGTTCCGTTGTTGAAGACGTTGATGGTGTAAGTGGTGTTCTGTCCCAGGAACACTGCGCTGGCGACGGTGGTGGTGACTCCGATATCCGCGGCGGTGGGATTGATGGAGACGGCACCCAGTGACCAGTTAGAGGTGCCACTGAATGTCTCGGAGAGGGGAACGCTGGGCGCGCCGGTGCGGCTGGTGCCGCTGCCTCTTATACCGGGGTTTGTGTTGTTTTGGCTGCGCGCATTCCACTGCTGCACCTGAGGGCCGGGTATGGTGACGGTTTGAGTTCCATCTGTCGCCAGCGTATCCAGGATCATGCCATTTACGACGCTGGGCACATCGATTTCAGAATAAGCGGCGGCGGCGCCGTCAGCGGATACGAATGAGCTTAGCGGCACGGTCTGATCTACACCCGTAAATGTGGTGGCGCCCGCAACTACACCTTCGGTCACGGCGGCGGGAATATTCACCGAAACCGCAACGTTAAACGTGCCATTGGCGGGAGCTAGCAGATACCACATTTCTACCCGCCGCGTGCTACCCGCGTCGTTGTGCGCCCCTAAGAAAGTTAATGCTGTGCCGTTGTAGGTAACACCCGAAACCTTAGTTGTGGGAGCGTTCGTAATATTGATGGAGACGCCAACGATGAGGACGCGGTTTGCCGTTGCGGTGGTAGTGTGAGCAAAGGTAAGGGTGGGCGTGCCGGTGCCCGCCAAGCTTGCTGAGCTGGAAGTGGTCGCATCCACTGCGACCTGGGCGCGGGAGGCAGGCGTAAACAGAGCGAGAATAAGACCTGACGCACCGAGCAAAAGTCCCGATCTACGCAGGAGCTTGCTCGCCAGGGATTGCCCGCGCGCCGCCGCCTGCAGCAATCTGCCGCCGATTCCTTTTAGTTCTGTCCGCACAGATTTTTTTCCTAACTTCACTTCTTTGGCGACGACAAGGCCGAGAATCTGGTCGCCGCGAACTGGGAGGTCGTTTTGCTGTCCGGAATCGCCGCGGGTAATAAACAAATTCTTATCATGATCGGTAAACACGAGGCGGTGAACGCGGAAGCCGCTATGACCTTTCGTAAGTACGATATCTCCCTTTCGTAATTTGCTCACGATTACGGGAGTAACATGGACAATCTGATGGTCACGGATCGAGGGGGACATGCTGGCGCCGCGGGCTTCGAAGCGCACGCTCAATCCGCGATTCAACAGCTCGCGGCTGATAGCCTCGAAGCTTTCTGAATCAGAGCCGCTGCTAATCATGATTTGCTAATCATGCTTTCTAAACATGGTTTCTAACATGGCTTGCTAAACATGGAAGTGGAGAATTCTGTTGACGGCCCGCTCGTCGGGTTCGAACGAGTAGCGATAGCAAGGGACTGCATCGGCGACGCGCTCCAGAAAGCTCAATGCAGAGTCGACATATTCGTGGCGATGAAATGGGACAAAGGCGCGGGCGAATAGCTCTGCGATCATCTGGGTGCGGGTCGGGCGCGTCAGGACGTTGCCGTGGCCGTGCTCGAGGACGAAGATGCGTTGCAGGGGAGCGCGCTGCGGCAGAGCGAATGCGGCTTCGCCATGCCAGGGCGTGCCGTACATGAAAATTTGCCTGTCGTTTTTGGCAATCGAATGTTCGCGGACGATGATGCGGTCGTCGCTGAGGATTTCAACATTGTGAAGCGAAGACCAGAGACGGGCGGTGGTGCTTTTGCCGGCGCCGGAGTGGCCGACAAACAAGTTGCTGGCGCCGTCGGGACCGATGATGCCGACCCCATGCAACTCGATCGCGCGTTCCTGCGTGAGGCGATGCATGATCAGGAGTTCGTCGAGGGGATAACCCAAAGGCCACACGCCTTTGGCAGAAGCAAACTCCTCGCTCATCTGGACCGTTGCCTCGCGGAATCTTCTATCCACCAGCAGCCTCTTGTAGGGAGAGTCTCCAAAAATGGCAGCGGTGAAATCGAAGCGGAATCCGGCATCGTCTTCGTAGAGTCGCCAAAGAGAGCCGGAATCAAAGAGCTCGGGCGCAGCGGTTGCAGAAAGCGACGATACGCGATCGATCTGAATCTTGATGTCAGGGATGGCGGCAGCTGTCGAAAATGGAGCCAGAACCGGATCTAATGAAGCATCGCTGCAGCGTGCAGCGGTGAGCCGTGCGGAAACTCCGCCGACGCTGAAGCCAGCGCTATGCTCAAGCCCTGCCTCGTCAAGTGGCGCGCAAGCAAGTTCCCCTGTCATTTTTTCTGATCACCTGACTTCGCAATGCTTACGATCCGATGGAATGGCAAAACAGGGCCGAACAGGTAGGAGGCGTAGGGCCCCCGCTGCCACCCGCTATCTTGCAATTCCCTAGAACTGCCTCCTCCGGGCGCAGGCTGATCGTGATCAATAGTGGCGGCTTATAGAGCTTCTTACCATCGAGTTCATTCGGTTCCTGATTCATCGGCGCACCTCTGCCGTGCTTAGTGACTTCCACAGTTCCCGCAACCAGCTGATGCCACCGGATTATTCAAGATTGGCAGGATCTGTTGTGGGCCCACCCAGCTGTCTACATCAATCTCCTTGCTTTGAATTCTTCGCACGGACTCGATCATTTCCTCGTGGCGACTGCCACCGGCACAGAATTCGCAATCCCCATGTGCTGGAATCTCCGCTCCGACCGCGGTGGCGCGGAGGTGCGCAACGTGACAAAGAAATTCCACCGGACTCTCGCGGTCGCCGTTCTCAAGTTCTCCGTTGGCAGGGCACATCCCACAGAGCGACTGGATGCGGCATTGCATGCACTTCGTTACTCGCGTCCGTTTGCTTTGTCGCAATCGCAGTAGAGATTCTTCCCAAACCTTCTGCACTCCGGCGTCGCGAATGGTGAAGGTCTCCTGCTGCGAGATCACGCAGATACCGACTTCTCCGTAGGCGTTAATGGCGAAAGAGTTCATGCCTCCACCACAGAAATAAACCGTATTACCTTGCTCCAGATTAGGAGGATGTTCCGAGTCGTGTTTCGCCAGCCTGCGATATTCGCTGACACCTTTCGGGGCGTGCAAATCGAGAGCCACAACTTCTTCTGGCGTGAGTCGCACGGCCAGCGGACTCTGAGAGCAGTCAATACGCGGATTGACCTGCCCATCGATTTTGAATTCCACACCCAGTTCTTGTTCGGCAAATTGCCTCATGGAGGAGATTTCGTGCTTGTTGATGCTGGTGGCAACGGTCTTCAAATTAAGCGGCAAGCCTCGATCGCGCAGCAGTTTGATTCCGCGCAGGCAGCGATCATAGGAGCCGGGGATCTGCGTCAGGGCTTCGTAGGTTTCGCGAGTGCGGCCGTAGAGCGTGATCTCGATGACAAAGGGCGGCCACTCGACCAGATAGTCCGCAATCTTTTCATTGATGAGCGTGCCGTTGGTGAAGAGGGTGATGAGAAAACCTTTTTTCTTGGCGTACGTGTAAATCTCGAGAAAATCTTTACGAGCGAAAATTTCGCCACCGGTGTAGAGAAGCCAGAAACAGCCCATGTCGACCAACTCGTCGAGCACGCGGAAGTGCTCCTCGGTGGTCAGTTCACGGCTGCGGGCATCCTGATCGCCCATGGGGAGATTGTTGTAGCAGTGGTGGCATTCCAGCGGACAGCGGCGCGTAACTTCAATGGATACCTGCATGGGAGCGCGTTGGCCGGATTGACGGTGATGCAGGTCTGCGCTGAATGCGCCGTAACTCAGTTGCTCCATGGTCCCCCTGGATCCTCGACTGACGACTTGTCCGAGTGGCGCGCGTCCACTATCCGCTGCATCATCATCGCGAGCCTGATTGCATCCCTTCTCGTTGTGAAGAATTGAAGGCAGCTAGCGAGACTTCCTGACGCTCTTCGACCAGACCCACCGAGAGAGTGTCATTCAGAAATTGCTTCACATCTCGCTCGGCTTGCTCGTAGCTGACGGCATATTCTTGCTGTACGGCGCTGATCAAGTCGGCCAGGGACTTGGGCGATTCCATCGACTGCCAGATCAAAGAGCCGGTTTCATTGAAACTGTAGATCGAGGCCAGATCTCCGACCTTGCCGCGCACGGGAACGATCAAAGTTTCTCCGGAGATGCGGCGTGAAACGACGGCCTGAGAGCGCACATAAACTGGCTGGAGATGCGGCCCGCACTGGTCTTCGACGAACTCCGTTTTTCGTAACAAAGCTATGTCCATAGAATATTTGGAGAAACGTCCTCAGCTTTGGATTACCGCAGAACGGCGGATGTAAAGCAATCGCGCGAATGGGAATAGGAACCCCGTTAGTTATCGACTTGGGAGGGTCGCTGACGTGTTTTTTTTAAGTGAGAGGCATCCCGGGGGAATGGAGTTCTGGGAGATTGACGGGGCGGCCGCTGGGGGGTCGCGCAAGTCCAGCTTATGGTCGGCAGTGAAGCAAGGTTAGGGATTCTTCGACTCGCACTCGCTTTCGCTCGCACTCGCTCAGAATGACAAAGTTCGTTTTGAGATTGCGGCGCGGATGAAGCCGCGCCCTTTCAAAACAGATTCCAGGTCGAGCGCCAGCGCTTACATGATGCGCTTGGGCTCAAGTTCCCGATCTACGACTAGTTCGGGATGAAGGCGACGGAAAGTTTCCGCGACGTGACAGTTCCAGCAAACTGGGCGATGCGTGGAGAAGATTTCCGGGAGTTGCTCAGGACGCAGTTCTCTCCACTCGGCGGTCTTGTGGTCAGGACCGAGTAAGGCTGGGGCGTGGTCCAAGTGGTGAAGTTCACCGAAAGATTTGTGACAGAAGACGCATTGCTTGCCGTCATACCAATGCGAAACGATATTCCAAACCAGGCAGTTTTCCGGACTCACTTCAATTTGCTTCAGACATTCCTGTCCGCAATCCTTCCGCTCAGGCCAGCGCGAGCATTCGGTCAGGCGCAGCCTGGGCTCGGAGAGAAATGCGCCGACGGCAGCTTCACGCGCGGCGACATTCACGGCCGCAGCTTTGTGAGTTTCTGGGCAAGTGATGAGACGCTTGCCGCGATAGTCAAAATAAGCTCGTAGGGCGGGGATTGCGCGAAATATAAATAACCCCACCGCCAGCGTAATCACTACGATAGCGACCAAAATTGTTCCAGTCATATACCACCTCACAGCAAGCGAAATGCCGATGTCTAGCCGCGAGCAGCATCCTCTTCGGTAAAAGATTCGGAGTGACGCCAAGGCATTGTGGGTGCCGTGGCATCACTCCAAATCATTTTTCCCTCACTGCACTTCCCGGTTAAAGGCTTCTTAGTCTTCCACCGTTACTGGCTCCGCAGTCTCTTCGGCCTTGCGGAGCTGAAGGTAAGATTCGTTCTCCTGGGCGTCGACCACGGCGATCGCGGCCACGTCGACGATCTCTTCAACCTGAGCGCCTCGGTGCAGAACGTGCACGGGACGGCTCATTCCCATGAGAATTGGACCAATGGTTTCGCATCCACCGATTTTTGCCACCAGCTTGCAGGCGATGTTGGCGGAAGCAAGGTCGGGGAAGATCAGGACATTGGCGCCGCCCTTCAACGCGCTGAAGGGATAGGATTGCTCGATGATCTCCGGCGACAGTGCCTCGTCGGCCATGATCTCTCCATCAACGATCAAGGTTGGATCGGCGAAGTGCAACAACTCGACCGCTTTTCGAACCTTAGTGCAGATGGGATGATCGACGCTGCCGAAGCTGGAGAAGGACAAGATGGCGACGCGGGGATGAACATCGAAACGGCGCGCCAGGTGCGCGGTGCAGAGGGCGATTTCGACCAGGTCTTCCGCAGTGGGTTCGATGTTCACGCTGGCGTCGGCCATGAAGAGCACGTCGCCTTTATGCGTAATCAGGACATAGCAGCCGGAAACCCGGTGGAAGCCTTCGCGCATGCGCACGATTTGTAGTGCCGGACGAATGGTGTCCGAGAAATGTTGGGTCACGCCGGAGACGAGAGCGTCGGCATCTCCCATGTGAACCATCATCGAGCCGAACACGTTTTTGTCGTTGATGAGGGTTTGTGCTTCATTCAGGGTCACACCCCGGCGCTGCCGCAGCCGGAACAGTTCCTGAATGTAAAATTCGCGCAGCTCCGATTCGCCGGGATTAACGATCTTCATGCCTTTGAGGCTGAGGCCAAGTTCCTTGGCCCGGGCTTGAATGGCGGTAGAGTTGCCGAGCAGAATCGGCTTGGCGATTTTTTCTTCAACCAAAGCATGGCAGGCGCGGAGGATCTTTTCGTTTTCTCCCTCCGGAAATACCACTTGTTTGGGATGAGCTTGCGCCTTGTGCATCATGGAGCGCTCAACTTCGTGAGCCTTGCCCAGCCTATTCTCGAGTTGCTCGCGATAAGCGGCGAGATCGACGGGTTCCTGGGCCACGCCGGTGCGCATCGCGGCCTCGGCCACGGCGGACGCCTCCCATACCAGCACGCGGGTATCAAATAAGGTCGGAATCAGATACTCGCGACCGAAGCTTAGTCTTTCAACGCCGTAGGCGCGGCAGACTGAATCTGGAACATCCTCTTTGGCCAGCGCGGCCAGTGCACGAGTTGCCGCCAGCTTCATTTCTTCGTTGATGGCAGTAGCGCGCACATCCAGTGCGCCGCGGAAGATGAAGGGGAAACCGAGAACGTTGTTGACCTGATTGGGATAGTCGGAGCGGCCCGTAGCCATGATGATGTCGGCGCGACAGGCTCTCGCGTCTTCGTAGGTGATCTCCGGATCGGGGTTGGCCATGGCGAATACGACGGGATTGGCAGCCATGGAGCGAACCATATCCTGGGTAACGACGCCTTTTACAGATAACCCAACAAACACGTCCGCCCCTTGCATGGCGTCGGCCAAGGTTCGGCAATTCGTTGGCTGAGCGAAGCGCTCTTTGTAAGGGTTCATGCCTTCGGTGCGACCCTTGTAAATAACGCCCTTGGTGTCGCAGAAAAGAATGTTTTCGTGCTTTACGCCCAGCCGCTCATAGTGTTCGGCGGTGGCAACGCCAGCGGCGCCAGCGCCATTGAACACGATGCGAACGCTGCCGATATCTTTGCCGACAATTTCGAGAGCATTCAGCAGCGCGGCTCCGGTAATGATGGCGGTGCCATGCTGATCGTCGTGGAAGACCGGAATCTTCATGGTCTTGCGCAGAGTCTCTTCGATGTGGAAACACTCCGGGGCCTTGATGTCCTCGAGGTTAATCCCCCCGAAAGTAGGCTCAAGAAGCTGGCAGGCTTTGATGATCTCTTCGGGATCGTGGGTATTGAGTTCAATGTCGAAGACATTCACGTCGGCGAAGCGCTTGAAGAGGACGGCTTTGCCTTCCATGACGGGCTTGCCTGCGAGAGCGCCAATATCACCCAGACCCAGGACGGCGGATCCGTTGGTTACAACGGCGACCAGGTTGCCGCGTCCGGTGTACTTGAAAGCGTCATGCGGATTCTGGTTGATGGCAAGACAAGGCTGAGCCACGCCCGGCGTGTAGGCGAGGCTAAGGTCTCGTTGGGTACGGCAGGGCTTAGTGGGAGTGACTTCGATTTTTCCGGGCTGGGGGCTGCTGTGATAATCCAAAGCTTGCTGTTTGGTGATCATTACTTCCTCCGTGATCTTTTCTTGCTGCCCCGACCCCGGTTTCCGGTGGCCGGGTTCTATTCTTTCGGGCTCCGCCGCCACACAGGCACGTTCGGGTTCCAGTGGTGAACCTCTTGGTTGAAGTCCCTGCTTTGCGACTGGGGTGCAACACCGGTGAGTTCGAGGGACCGAGATTGCAACAGGCTGGCAACGTAGTTCTCAACTTGTAGGCGAATCTTGGGATCGCGCAACGCCGCCAACAGTTCCGGTTTATTGATGTGGGTGAAACCAGCGCACAGCGGACACTTCACTAAATCGTCATTTACCATGGCAACCCCCGGGAGGACGCGGCCGACGGGTGGTTCTCACCGCGCTCCCGGCTTCATTAAAGTCCGGGTCCTGAGGACTGGCAGTGATAAGGGTCTCGGGGATGGGTGACCCGAGTCACAGCGGGGCGATGAACCCGATTGCCGGCTTCACCACTGGCCGTTTGTCAGGTAGTCATGGATCGACTTGGCGGCGCGGCGGCCAGCGCCCATGGCAAGAATGACGGTAGCGGCGCCGGTGACGATGTCACCGCCGGCGAAGACTCCGGGACGGGTGGTGCGCTGAGTTTCAGAATCGGCCTGGATATAACCACGCTTGTCTGTGCCTAGACCCGGCGTGGTGCTTTGGACGATGGGATTGGCGGTGGTTCCGATCGCCATCACGGCGACAGATAATGGCAAATCAAACTCGGAGCCTTTGATGGGGACGGGACGGCGGCGTCCGGAAGAATCCGGCTCGCCTAATTCCATGCGCACGCAGCGGGCTCCAGTCAGCCAGCCTTTCTCGTTGGAGAGAAATTCGACGGGCGCGGTTAGCATTTGGAAATCGATACCTTCCTGCCGGGCGTGGTGAACTTCTTCAGCGCGCGCGGGCATTTCCGCATCGCTGCGGCGATAAATTACGTAGGCCTTGCGCGCACCGAGGCGCAGCGCCGAGCGGATCGCGTCGAGCGCAGTGTTGCCGCCGCCGATCACGGCAACGTCTTTTCCGTGCAGGTCGACCATGGGCTCGTCGTAGGTGGGAAACTTGTAGGCCTTCATCAGGTTGATGCGGGTGAGAAATTCGTTAGCCGAGTAGACGCCGTTGAAGTGTTCGCCGGGAATGCCCATGAACTGCGGAAGACCGGCGCCAGTGCCGATGTAGACGGCGTCAAATCCTTCTTCCTGCATGAGCTCGTCGATGGTGACGGTACGGCCGACGACTACATCCGTCTCAAACTCAACCCCCATCTCGCGCATGTAGTCGAGTTGTTCGCGAATGATTTGCTTGGGCAGGCGAAACTCGGGAATGCCGTAGACGAGCACTCCGCCGAGTTCGTGAAGAGCCTCGAAGACGCGTACTTTGTGGCCTTTCTGAATAAGGTCACCCGCCACGGTGAGGCCTGACGGACCGCTGCCCACGACCGCAACTTTCTTTCCGGTGGGAAGAATGTTAGGAAGAACGTGAGTACCCATGCGCTGCTCGTAATCGGCGACAAAGCGCTCCAGATACCCGATGCCGAGCGGCTTCACTTTTTTCGACAGCAGGCACTTGCCTTCGCAGTGATCTTCCTGGGGGCAGACTCTTCCCGTAACAGCGGGCAACACATTGTCTTCGCGAATCTTGGCGGCAGCGCCGAGAAAATCTCCGGCAACGATGAGTTCGACGAACTCCTTCACCTTCACTCCGACGGGACAGTTGTTCGTGCAGGTGGGTTTGGCGCATTCCAGGCAGCGTAAAGCTTCCTGCCGCGCCAGCTCAGGACTGTAGCCGAGATTCACTTCACTGAAATTCTTGTTGCGCTCGTCGGCGGGCTGCTCGGGCATGAGCTGCCGAGGTACCTTCATGCGCTCTTTCATGGGCAACGGGTTGAGAGAGTTTTTCGCGGTCGGACTCATCGTTCACCTTGGTGCGCAACGGCGCAGGATTCTTCGGACTCTTTTGCTTTGGGCGCAGCTTTCTCGGCAATCGCCCGCTGGTACTCTGCGAGCGAGCGTTGCTCAGCATCGCGATACATCGAGTTGCGTTGCACCAGCACTTCGAAATTCACCTTGTGGGCGTCGAACTCCGGTCCATCGACGCAGGCGAATTCGCTTTTGCCGTCGATGGGAACGCGGCAACCGCCGCACATTCCCGTGCCATCGATCATGATCGGGTTCAGGCTGACGATCGTGCGGATGTTTTCTTTGCGCGTGAGTTCCGCCACGGCTCGCATCATGACGATCGGCCCGATGGCAAGCACAAGATCGATACGGGTTCCGTTCTGGATGAGCTGGCGAAGTTTGTCAGTGACGAAACCCTTGTCGGCATAGCTGCCGTCGTCGGTGGTGATCAACAGCGCGTCGCTGACGGCGCGAAGCTCCTGCTCGAGAATTACCAGCTCTTTGGTGCGAGCGCCGACAATCGAGATTACGCGATTACCCGCCCGCTTATAGGCTGCCGCGGAGGGATAGGCCATGGCCGTGCCGACGCCGCCGCCGACCATGACCACGGTGCCGAACTTCTCGATTTCTGAGGGCTTTCCGAGGGGGCCGACCACGTCAAGAATGCTGTCGCCGGTATTCAGCGAATTGAGCAGATGGGTGGTTTTGCCGATTGACTGGACTACGATGCTAATGGAGCCGCGTTCCGGGTCTGAGTTTTCGATGGTCACCGGAATGCGCTCGCCTTCTTCGTAAATACGGAGAATCACAAACTGACCTGGCTTCTGTTTGCGGGCGATGCGGGGAGCTTCCAGGACGAAACGTTTGATGCCGGGGGCGAGGAATTGTGCGTGGATGATTTTGAACACGGGCGCTCCGGTTTAGCGAATCACGTATTGATTCTGAGTGGACAGGGCCAGAGCGGCAGTGACCAAGATCACAAGTGCCTGTGAGCAAGGTGGGAGAGTTTGCTTGTTTAGCCTGCATTCCATGGACATTCAGCCGTTCGCGGAAAGGCATCCGCCGAGCAGGCTGTATCTTGGCCACCACTCGCGCAGGTCCCCTTCGGGTTCGCTCCGGGCAGGCTCTCGGCGAAAAAAAGCCTCAGGATGACATGTACGACCATAACCCGAAGACCGCCGACTAAGCAGGGACGGTCAAAACCGGGCAGGCGGCGTGAGCCACGACGCGGTGTACGGTCGACCAAGGCAGGTGCACTGTGCCATCGGCGGGACGCGCTCCGAGCACAATCAGATCGGCTTCGCGCTCAGCAGCTGTGTTGAGGATGCATTCCGCCGCTGGGCCAAACTCCATCACAAACTCCGGCGCGTACGCCAGTGACGCATCGTTCGGGACCAACGCCTGCAGTTTCCGGACTCCATCCTCAATCGGACCAGGGCGGTTGTCCAGGTCAGCGTACTCCTCGATTACGTGCATGAGCGTGAGCTGTGCCCTGAATTGCCCTGCCAGACCTACTGCGACTGGGGCAACAATGATTGAACCGGTCGTGAAGTTAGTGGCGAATAGGATCTGACGCAGTTCCAGTTCGACCGGCGCAAGTTCCCCGCCCTTGGTCTGAAATTCCTGAAGCTTGGCTCGCCCGCCGACCTTGGGTCCGACGGTCAGAACCGGGCAAGGTGAGTGGCGCAGAATGTTCTCGGCAACCGAACCCAGCAGAAGCTTGCCTAATCCTGTGCGACCGTGGCTTCCCACGACGATCAAGTCAATGGCGTTTTCCTTCACGATGCTGGCCAGGTTCGTCCAAACCTGCCCATGGCGGACATAAGTCCGGTAAGGAATTCCTCCGAGCCTGCTTGTGATCCGCTGGATCTTCTCCTGGGCGTCACTATGAGCGTCTTCGTACAGAGTGCCGACACTCACGTAATCAACTCCACCGGTCATCAGGAGCACGCTGGAATCAGAGATGACGTGCGCGACGTGCAACGTGCCGCCAAAGCGGCGGCTGATGGCGGTAGCGTAAGGAAGGGCTGATTCCGATGTGGGCGAGAAGTCGGTTGCGAAGAGGACGTTCTTAACGGAGATCGCGGCGGATCGCTTCTCAGTTGCGGGTGGGTTTTGCTTATCATCCAGGACTGCCATACGACACCTCCGCACCCAAGTTCAGGGTTGCACTTCAACCGAGAGTCGGCCATGCGCAATGTCACAGCCCAGCGTGATTGCGGTCACGCGATGGCGGTTGAAGCCGCAGACGAATTTATGCGGAGCTTGGCGGCACGGCTAAAGCCGTGCCTTTTCCAAGCATTCCGGCGAACTTGGCGTGGCCAGTGTTAAAGGTCTAGATAGGCTCGCACCGAGGTCATGTCTTCGCCCGTACGGACGCGGAAGCCCATGCGTTTCATGACGATCTGCATGGCTACGTTGTCGGTCAACATTTCCGCGGAGACCTGGCTCAGTTTCTCATCGCGCGCCACTTCGACTACGCGGCGGAGCAATTCGTGTCCCAAGCCATGTTTTTGATATTGATCGGAAACCAGCACGGCGACTTCGGCTTCGTTCTTGCCATGCAGTTTACTCAGGCGGCCGACGGCTATAATCCGGCGCTCTCGGGTAAGCGGATCAGCGAGCTCGGCGACCAAGGCCATCTCGCGATCGTAATCTCCAAAGCAGATTTTCAGCAGCCGCTCGTGAGCGATGCGGCGACTCAGACTGAGAGAACAGAAATATCGGAGATAAACGCTTTGATCGGAGAGCGTTTCATGCAGCTTGACCATGAGGGGTTCGTCTTCCGGGCGAATGGGACGGATGGTAACTGGAGTTCCATCTCTCATCGTCCAGGGCGCGACGTATTGCAAGGGGTAAGGACGGATAGCAGGTTTGGGAAGATCGTCGAGGACCACAGCAGGGGCGTGGAGAACGATTCGGGCATCGAGGGCGAGCAAGCGTTCCGGTGAGGCCAGCAGAGGGTTGATATCGATTTCCGCAATCGCACGCTGTTCGAGCACGAGTTGACTGAAGCGGACCAGCAGCTGCTCAAGGGCCATGATGTTCACCGGCTTACGACCGCGAACCCCCTTCAGCGCGGTGAAGATTTTTGTTTGCTCCATCATCCTTTGCGCAAGAGTTGTATTCAGCGGCGGAAGCGCGAGAGCACGATCTCGATACACTTCGACCAGCTGACCTCCGGAGCCAAAGAGAATCACCGGGCCAAACTGCGGATCGAGGCTGCTGCCGAGGATTAATTCGTAGCCATCAAGTTTGACCATGGGCTGGACAGTGACGCCGGAAAACTGATCAAGGCCGGCTTTTTCGGCCACGGAGGACTGAATGGCGCGATAGGCGGAGCGGACGGCTACTGCATCCGACAAATTCAGTTTGACTCCGCCCACATCTGTTTTATGGGTGATGGTTTCGGAAAAGACTTTCAACACGACTGGAAACCCGAGTTTCGAAGCGAGCGCGACTGCCTCATCTTCGGTGCGCGCAAACTGCGTTTCTACGGTGGGGATGCCGTAATGCGACAACAATTGCTTCGACTCAAGCTCGGTTAGGATAACTCGTCCGCGATTGCGGGCGTTGTTTATGATCTGCTCGACCTGCTTGCGGGAGGCATCGTTGAGCTCGGAGACTTCCGTGAGGGCGGGGGTTTCGTAGAGTCCGCGCAGGTTGTAGGTGTAGCGCCACATGTAGGTGAAGGCACGGGCAGCGGTATCGGGAAATGGAAAGGTGGGAATACCCGCTGAATTCAAGGCGACTTCACCTTCCGCGACGGTGTTTCCTCCCATCCAGCTGGCAAGCACTGGTTTGCCATATTCTTTGGCGTAAGGCCGGAGGCGCTCGGCAATGTGAAAAGGGTCGGTCATTCCCTGAGGAGCGAGGATGACGAGAAGGCCGTCGCTGTGCGGATCCTGGGAAGCAATTTCAAGAGCGCGGGCATAGCGCTCGGGATCGGCATCGCCGAGAACATCGATGGGATTGTTATGACTCCAGTGGGCGGGAAGAAATTCATTCAGTCGGTCAAGGCTCTCGGGAGAGAGGTCGGCCAATTCTCCGCCATTGGCTACCAGCGCGTCAGTGGCGAGCACAGCAGGGCCGCCGGCGTTGGTCAGGATGGTAAGGCGCGGGCCCTTGGGACGGGGCTGCCGGCCCAGTACTTCCGCCATGTAGAAGAGATCTGCGATGTTGTGTACTCGCAACACACCGCAGCGGCGGAAGGCTGCATCCAGCACTTCGTCGCTGCCGGTGAGGGCTCCGGTGTGAGAGGCGGCGGCACGCGAGGCGGCTTCGGAGCGGCCGGCTTTGATTACGATGATGGGCTTGGTGAGGGCGACTTCCCGCGCTGCGGACAAGAACGAGCGTGCGTCTCCCACCGACTCCATGTAGAGCAGGATGCTCTTGGTGTGCGGATCATCGCCGAAGTAGTAGATCAAATCTCCCCAACCGACGTCGAGCATGGAGCCGGTGGAGACGATCGCGCTGAAACCGACTTGCTCGCGATGGCTCCAGTCGAGGATGGCACTCAGGAGCGCTCCACTCTGACTAAGGAAAGCGACGCTGGCGGCCTGGGGTGGATCTTTGGCGAAGGTAGCATTCAATCCAATCGTCGGATTCATGATTCCCAGACAATTAGGTCCGATGAGACGAAGAGAACTTCGCTTCAATTGTTCTTTGATCTGCTGTTCGAGAGCAGCGCCTTCTGCACCACGCTCCTTGAATCCAGCAGAGATCACAACCGCGGACTTGACCCCGGCGGCTATGCACTCTGCAATGATGGGACTGACCGTGATGGCCGGGGTCGCGACTACGGCCAGGTCCACTGGCTGAGGGATGTCGCGAATGCTCTTGTAAGCTTTGTGTCCGAGAACCTCGTCGTGCATGGGGTTAACGGGATAGACTTTTCCGCGAAAGGTATCGCGCAGCAGGTTCTCCAGAACGGTGCGACCTACGGTGCCGGGACGACTGGTGGCGCCGATGACGGCCACCGAAGCTGGGGAAAACATTGCGTCCAGGCCGTGTTTTTGCGGGGTCGTCTGCTGCTCTTCATTGGCAATAGGAGTGCGGGTCAATTCCATGACACTTCCTCGATTGGACTGAGAAGGTACGTGTCGAGGATAGCGTAAGTAGTGGTGTGGCGTGGAGAAAACAATTGTGCGGCCTTAGGCGATGGGCACGGCAACGGCGACCACAGGTTCGAAAACTTGCTGAACCGCAAGAGCACGCGAAACGAGGCACAGATTCTTGGCGGTGTTCAGAAGCTTGAGGGCCCGGGAGCGCTCCGTTTCATCAGGAATCACGAGATGAGCGCGGATAGCGATTTCAGTGAAGCTGTAGCCGGTGGGAGCATTCTTGACGACACCTTCTACCTCTACCTGAAAATCGGTGTGCTCAAATTTCGCATTTTCCGCCAGCGTCCGAAACGTAGTGGTATAAGAACTGGCGATGGCGCCCAGTAACAAGTCCTCCGGAGTCCATCGGCCGTCCATACCGCCGAACGCTGGCGGCGAAGCGAAGTGAATCGTGTTCGGGGCCGAGTCGGACTGAGCTATGCCACTGCGGCCAGAAGACCACCAGGCAAGCACTCGAAACTGCTCGGCTTGTTCCACGGTGTGATTACCTCCCGCGTTGCCCGATTCCAGCTCTCGCAGCATCAAGAGAGTTGGAAGTTTACGGTGATGGTGGTCTCCACTTCCACCGGTTCGCCATTCAGCAGGAATGGCCGATAGCGAAACTGCTGGACGGCCCTAATGGCAGCCGGAACCAGCATGGGATGTCCACTGACCAGAACCAGATTTTGGATCTCACCGGTTTTGGAGATAACGGCACTCAGCACAACCTGGCCCTGAATTCGGGCAGCGCGTGCGATCGGCGGATATTCCGGCTGAACTTTCTGAATGAGCCGGCCCTCGGTTACACCTTGCGAAATCCGGATGCGCTTGGGAGCCGCCAGTTTTGGAACGGACGACAGGTTCGAGGTAGCGCTGATGATTCCGCCGATAACGCCGCCCATTTGACCGCCGGGAATTCCACCGGGAACGCCGCCGATGACTCCACCGCTTGAGAAGGCAGGCGGTGGCGCCTCTTCCTCTTTAATCATCGTAATCTTCTGTGGAATCCTTCCCGGGGTGCGCAGGTGACCGTTCAGAAGTTCGCTCTCTATGCGCTGAACGATCTTGGGAGCGGCTGCGGCAGCAGGCGGCGGAGGGGGAGGCGGAGGAGGTGGCGCCACCAGAAACGAAAGTAACTGCTGCTTGGGCAGAGCTTCGGTGAACATAAGAGGTATAAGAATTGCGACGCCCAACAGCCCACACTGAATGATGAATGAAACTACGGTAGCAACGGTGCGCCGGCCGCGTTTGACGCCCCCTGACTCGAGCAACGAGTCTGCAAACATCGGCCTGGCTGCGACTTGCTGCGGTGCAGGCGGAACTTGCGATGTACGCCCCACCCCGACCGGCTTTTTAATTTCCGGCTCTTTGACTTCGGTTGCGGTGCTCATGGACCCTCCACATGCACAGCTTCCACAGCTTGCGTGCACTGTTTATTCTCGATGCATGACTGCGGAGATACCATGCCCGGAGTCACGGGTTTTAGTGATCGGAATCACGGGGTACTAAGTGATACAATTCGGCTGAAGGCGGTGCAATGCGAGCTCCCTACGGGCTGAATATTCTCGATAACTGCCTTACCTGTCCGGTGCGGGAAGAGCATGTCTTCTGCAATCTTCCGCCAGCTGCGGTGCAGAAACTGAACGACATCAAATCGACCGCGGTCTATCCAAAATCCGCCATGCTGTTTATCGAGGGCCAGCAGCCGCGAGGCGTGTTTGTGCTGTGCGCCGGGAAAGCCAAACTCTCGACCTCATCCGCTGAAGGCAAAACGATCATCACCAAAATTTCCGAGCCGGGCGACGTTCTCGGCATCAATGCCACAATTTCCAACCGTCCTTATGAAGTAACGGCCGAGATGATCGAGCCGGGGCAGGCAAATTTTATTGCGCGGGATGCGTTGCTTCACTTCCTGCGTGAGTATGGAGAAGTAGCGGTGCGGGTGGCGGAGCAGTTGAGCCGCAATTATTACACCGCGTATGAAGAGATCCGCACGCTGGGGCTGTCGGCTTCGCCGTCGGAAAAGTTTGCGAAGTTGCTTCTGGGCTGGTCGAATTCCGCGGGCAACGGCGATCCTCTGCAAGTGAAGTTGACACTGACCCACGAGGAAATCGCGGAGATGATTGGCACCACTCGCGAAACCGTGAGCCGGTTATTTTCTGAATTCAAGAAGCGGCAACTGGTGCAGCTGAAGGGCGCAACACTGTTCATTCGCAACAAACCTGCGCTGCAAAAAATGGTCAACTCCTGACCGCTGTAATTCCCTTCCTCTGCAGTCTCCCTTAGGTCTCTCCGCTCCCTCAATTACATACGGTTAAAACCGGACATTTGGCATGGCATAGAACTTCATGCGTCAGCGCCCAAGGGATGTGGGCAGCAATGCGTGGTGAGGAAATCCGATCCGCACCCATGATAATCAAGTCAATGTTTCGGGTTGTTGCGATACTGAGAATTCCTTCCGGCAAGAAATCCATCCCTGCCAGGTATTCCGGTTCGACTGCAAGCTCCGTTCCCGGCGGAATCATTTCTCTCAATCTCTTCAAGCTTTCGTCTCGCATGGTACGCTGCCAGGCGGTAAATTCTTCCGCGGCGTAAATCGAGGGTCCGTAAGCTGCCGCCCCCAGATTGGTCCCCGGCATCGGGGGTACCATGTGCAGCAGGAACAGCTTGGAAGCACAATTCACTGCCAGAGACAGAGCGCAAGAAAAAGCTCTACTGGACGCTGGGCCGAAATCAGTTGCGAAAAGAATGCGCGGGAAATCGGATACATCGGCGCCCGCGGGCGGAACGTGGGGACCGACGGTAAGCACCGGGCACGAAGCCAGGTGCAGAACTTCCTCCGCAACCGAACCTAAGGCCAGCTTCCTCAAGCCACCGCGTCCCCGCGTGCCGAGGACAAGTAAATCAACCTGGTTGCGCTGAATTTCTGACTCGAGCACAGCCCACACGTCGCCTCGCTCAAGGACCAAATGATGGCTCACATTCTTGAAGGCGGTTTCTTTTTGAAGATGCTGCATTTGTTTTTCCGCGTCCAGAGCGCGGCGATCCAATCCATGGGGCGAAGGACCGATCGGAATCCGGTCAATCGGTTCGGCTGGAATTGCGTGCACGACAAAAAGCTCGGAGCCGTGCCTGCGTGCGATCGCCACGGCGAAATCAAGGGCTCGCCGGGAAGCATCGGAAAAATCCGTCGCCATGAGTACATGCTGGAATGCAATGCTTTTCTGATCGCGTATCTCCGTCATGGTTGACATATAGGCCTCCTTTTGAGGGCCAGGCGCCGCAGTCATGAAGACGAAGTGGGGAACGCTCCTGCCGCCATGCCGCGAGCCCGTTGCTGTGTTTGCTTTTCCGAAAGATCCTGCAGAAGGACCACGTGAATTCCGGAGTCGTCGGAAATAACGGTCATCTTCGGCGAGCACTCGCCACAAAGCCAGAAACGCTCGTGAGTGGGTGTTTGGGGAAGGCTGTTTTTTTCGGACGCTACGTGGAAAATGGTGCCTTCACGCAGATATCGAAAGGTGGCCGAGCAGGAGGGATTCGCGCACTTCGAGACCATGACCCGCCTCCATCACACTTCTCCAAGGTCAGAAGCAATGCGCCCAGGAAGATGCAATTGGCCTGCGTTCCCAGTAGCTACCTTACTATGCAATTTCAGGGGTCGAAGTGACCCGGAGCACTTTCCGGAGTGACTATCATCACTAGGTGTTTCTTCACCGCTTTCGAGCTGCCAGGTTTTTCCCTTGGCTGGGGATTGATCAATCACGAAAGCTGCGAGCGAAATGACGGAAGAACCAGATCGGAGTTGCTGTGACCCATATCACACCCAGCCGTGCCTCCTGTCATAGCTGTATTCAAGGTTAAGGTCGAAGATTCAAGGAGTTAAGGAGGGGCGCCAATGATTCTTGCGTATAGGCTTCTCCGACTGGTTGAGACCCACTCGGACAAGCTGGCAGCAATGCTGCTCGAAAGAACGAGCCATTCCCCTCTGCTCCCCGACTACAAAAATGTGCCATCCGAGGAACTGAGGGAACGCGTCCGTGAAATTTATCAGCACCTGGCGGAGTGGCTGCTGGGTAAGGGCGACATGGACGTCGAAAAGCGGTACCTGGAAATTGGAGCCAAACGGGCCCGGCAAGATGTGCCGCTGAGCCAACTGATCTGGGCGATCATTTTGACGAAGAAGAACCTCTGGGAGTTTGTGAAACAGGAGGCGGTACTGGATCAGCCCGTGGAGATTGCCGGCGAGCTTGAAGTGGAAGAGCTGGTCGATCAATTTTTCGACCGTGCAATCTTCTATGCGGCTGTGGGTTACGAGCGCTATGTGTCGGAGGAAGCTAAGTTGAGGCAGATGATCAACGCGGTCGGATAGTACCCGGTAGATGGGGGAAGAATGACCTGGGAAGCGGATTACAAGAAAAAATTGCGAACGGCGGACGAAGCTCTGCGCTGTGTGCAGTCCGGAATGCGGGTCTACATTCAACCGGGTTGCGCAGAGCCGGAGACGTTGGTAGAGGCGCTCATGCGCCGCGGTCCCTTCGTGCAAGACGTGGAGATCGTTCACATGATGACCATGGGAGCTGCGCCTTATGTGGCTCCCGAGATGGCGGGACACTTCCGGCATAACGCCATGTTTATTGGGGCGAATGTCCGGGAGGCAATCAACGACGGCCGGGCGGACTATACGCCCATCTATCTGAGCGAGATCGAAGGCCTGTTCGAAAGCGGCGCCATGCCGCTCGATGTGGCGCTGCTGGAACTCTCGCCCCCAGATTCACATGGGTTCTGCAGCTTCGGAGTGGGAGTGGATACATCGCTCACGGCCGCCAAGTGTGCGCGTTACGTGGTGGCGCAAATTAACGATCAAATGCCGCGCACCTATGGAGACAGCTTCATCCATGTCACCGATATTGATGCGGTGGTGAATTCCAACCGCCCATTGTGCGCCACTAAGCTGCCGCGAATTACCGACATGCACAAGGCGATCGCCCGGAACGTCGCCGGTCTGATTGACGACGGAGCAGTTCTGCAAACCGGTATTGGGGGAATTCCCGATGCGGTTCTACCCTTTCTGATGGATCGCAGGGATCTCGCAGTGCACAGCGAACTGGTCTCGGACGGAGTGATTCCTTTGATCGAGGCTGGCGTGATTACCGGTGCGCGTAAGAATTTCAAGCCGCGCAAGATCATTCTGGGATTCGCCCTGGGCACCAAACAGTTGTTCGATTTCGTGGACAACAACCCGATCTTTGAGTTCCATCCCACGGCTTATACCAACGACCCGGGATCGATCGCGCGAAATGACGACATGGTGGCGATCAATTCCGCATTGCAGGTCGATCTTACTGGACAAGTCTGCTCCGATTCCATCGGGAATCAGTTCTATAGCGGCATCGGCGGGCAAGTCGACTTCCTGCGCGGGTCTTCGCGCTCCAAGCGAGGCAAACCGATCATCGCCATCTCATCTACGGCCAAGAACGGAACCATCTCGCGGATTGTGCCCATGCTGAGCCCGGGCGCAGGGGTGGTCACTTCGCGCGGACTGATCCGCTACGTGGTGAGCGAATACGGTGTTGCGTACTTGCACGGCAAAAGTATTCGGCAAAGGGCGCAGGCGTTGATCGACATCGCACATCCCAAGTTTCGAGAAGAGCTCTACGAATATTGCGAAAGAACAAAATGGCTGCAACGACCTTTAACTCCGGAGGCTGCTGCGACGAGGTGAGACATGGCGGGGCAGGCGCGCGGTAAGGTCACGGTCGATATAGAGGAATGCAAGGGGTGCGGGCTTTGCGTGGAGTCCTGTCCACCCAAATGCCTGGAGCTGGCACCAGAGCTGAATTCCTATGGGGCGCATCCCGCTCGCTATACGGGCGAAGAATGCACTGGGTGTGGAATCTGTTTTTATTGCTGTCCCGAACCTGGGGCGATTACGGTCTACCGCATAAAAGCCAAAAGCAAAGCCGTGGCGAGGGCGCAAGGAGAAGAACATGCGGCAGCTCTGTAAAGGCAACGTTGCGGTGGTGAAAGGGGCAATCCTGGCGGGATGCCGCGCCTACTATGGATATCCGATCACTCCGGCTAGCGAAATCGCAGAAGCGGCGGCACTTTACTTCCCGCAAGTCGGCGGAACATTTCTGCAGGCGGAAAGCGAAGTGGCGGCCATCAATATGGTCTACGGCGCGGCGGCAGCCGGGATGCGCGTGATGACGGGGTCGTCGGGTCCAGGGATCAGCCTCATGCAGGAAGGCATGTCCTATCTGGCGGGCGCGGAGCTGCCTTGCGTGATTGTCGATGTGATGCGTGGCGGACCCGGCCTGGGCAACATCGCTCCGGAGCAGAGCGACTATTTCGCCATGGTGAAGGGCGGCGGCCACGGCAACTACCGCAACATCGTGCTGGCTCCCTCGTCGGTACAGGAGATGGCCGAGCTCACTATGCTGGCATTCGATCTTGCCGACAAGTATAGAAATCCCGCGGTGGTTCTGACTGACGGATTCGTTGGGCAAATGATGGAACCGCTGGATCTTGAATATCGCGAGATTCAAGCGCCGGAAAAAATTTGGGCAGTCAAGGGTACGGCAGAAACGCGGGCCAATGTGGTGAGTTCGATTTTTCTCGAAACCGACGAACTGGAAGAACAGCAACGCAAGTTGGAGGCCAAGTACATTCGCGCGAAGGAAGCCGAGCCGCGTTCCGAGCTCTACCACACCGATGACGCCGAGGTGCTGCTGGTGGGGTACGGAATTGTTTCTCGCGTGTTGCTCTCCACGGTCGAAGCTTTGCGGAAAGAGGGCGTTAAGGCAGGATTGTTCCGTCCCATCACGTTGTGGCCTTATCCTGCGAAGGCATTGGCGAAGGCGGCGAAGAAAGTCGAAAAGGTTATCGTCGTCGAATTGAGTAACGGGCAGATGGTAGAAGACGTGCGCCTCACGCTGAACGGCAAAGTACCGGTGGAGTTCTACGGCCGCGTTGGTGGTAACGTGCCGTCGGTCGCGGAGTTGCAGGAACAGGTGTTGGCCCGCATGGCGGTCAGGGTATGAGACCGGTTCTGATGAGGCGTTGATTCGGAGAGGACAGCGACAATGGGAGACGAGAAGGTAATTACGTTAGAAGGTCCTGAAATCGACTCCGAAGTGAAGGCCGAGGCTGCACCACCGCCGAGCAATAATGGATATGAAGTGGTTCACGCCAAGTCGCCGCTATTCTTTGACCTCTACGAGCGCAAATCTGAACTGAAACACCAAACCCACTACTGCCCCGGCTGCGGACACGGAGTGGCGCACAAGCTGATTGCCGAAGCTCTGCAGGATTTGGGAGTACAGGACAAGACAATCTTCGTGAGCCCGGTGGGATGCTCGGTATTTGCCTACTACTACTTCGACGTCGGCAATGTGCAAGTGGCGCACGGTCGCGCGCCGGCTTCCGCCACGGCGATCAAGCGATCGTGCCCCGACAAGATGGTGATTGCCTATCAGGGAGACGGAGACTTAGCAGCGATCGGCACGGCTGAGATTGTGCATGCCGCCAACCGCGGAGAGAAGATTACCGTCTTCTTCGTGAACAACGGAATTTACGGCATGACCGGCGGGCAGATGGCGCCCACCACATTGGTCGGACAGAAAAGCACAACCTCGCCGTGGGGCCGGCGGCCCTCGAATGAAGGCTTTCCGTTGCACATGGCCGAACTTCTGGCCACGCTGGAGGCGCCCGCCTATATCGAACGCGTGGCGCTCTCGGACAACAAGAACATCATGAAGGCGCGGCGGGCGATCCGCAAGGCGCTCGAAATCCAGCGGGAGGGCACGGGCTTCTCGTTTGTCGAAATCTTGTCGCCGTGTCCGACGATCTGGGGCAAGGATCCGGTGGAGGCGCGGCGCTGGGTTCTCGACAAGATGATCCCAACTTTTCCGCTGAGTGTCTTCCGCGACCGCAAGCCGGAAAATCCTGCAGGTAAAGAACCGCCGCAGCGAACGGTTGCCGAAGTGCTCGAAATCACGCCGAAGGATCGGGCCAATGATGCCTGCGTCGTGAAGCATTCGCATCGCTTCAAAGACGTCAAGATCAAGATTGCCGGATTCGGCGGACAAGGCGTGCTGCTGCTGGGACAACTGCTGATTGAAATGGGCATGCGGGAGACGCTGGAGGTGAGCTGGCTACCGTCGTATGGGCCGGAGATGCGTTCGGGCAGCGCGCATTGTCATGTGTGTCTATCGAAGGAAAGGATCGGATCGCCGCTGGTCTCGCATCCCGACGTGCTGGTAGCGATGAATGAGTTTTCGTTGCGGAAGTTTGCTCACGAAGTTCCGAGCGGCGGACTCATCCTTTATAACGGCAGCAGTGTGCCGGCGGATTTTTCTGCGCCGGGCGTGCAAGTTGTGGCGATTCCCGCAGCCGAGATTGCCGACAAACTGGGATCCACCAAGGCCGCCAATGTTGTGATGATGGGCGCGCTGCTGGAAGAGACCGAGTGCCTGGCTGCCGGCACGGCATTGAGCGTGCTCGAAGACAAGGTAAAAAAGCTTGACCTGCTCGAGATTGACCGCAAGGCGCTGGCCGCGGGCCGACTCTTTATCGATGAGCAGGCGCACGTGGGCGCGGTGAGTCAGCCTGACGGCTTCGCCTAGACAACGCGGCTGGTTCAGCACTGGGAAATCAGAACAGACCTTTCATGGAGGCGCAGAATGTCCACAGCCTGGACAGCGCGATACGCACGGCGCAGCAAAAACATTACCAGTTCGCAAATTCGCGAGTTGTTGAAGATCACGCAACGGCCGGGAATGATTTCTTTTGCTGGAGGCCTGCCGGCTCCTGACGTGTTTCCCATCCAGCGCTTCGAGGAAGCATGCCACAAAGTGCTTACGCAGCAGGCGGCTTCGGCGTTGCAGTATGGGGCCACGGAAGGTTATGAGCCGTTGCGCGAACTGATTGCCGGCAACATGGCGCGCTACGGAATCAAGGCAAAAGTGGAAAATGTCTTGATCACTTCCGGCTCGCAGCAGGCGCTGGACCTGATCGGAAAACTTTTCATCAACGCCGGGGACCGCGTGCTGGTGGAAGCGCCGACTTATCTGGGCGCTTTGCAGGCTTTGAACGTGTATGGCGCGGAATATGTTTCGGTTCCGGTGGACGATGACGGTCTACGAACGGATTTGGTGGAGAAGCCTTTGCGTTCGGGCCCGAAGTTCATGTACATCCTGCCCAACTTCCAGAATCCGGCCGGAACCACGCTATCGGAGGGTCGCCGGCACCAACTCGTTCTGCTGGCGGATAAGTACGGCATCCCGATTGTGGAAGACGACCCTTATGGCCAGTTGCGCTACGAAGGCGAGCATCTTCCGCCTCTGGTGGTGCTGGACCGCGAAAACCTGCGCCGCGACAGTGGCTATTCAATTGGCAACGTCATTTATCTAAGCACCTTCTCGAAGACCCTGGCTCCGGGGCTGCGCCTGGGATGGATTGTCGCTCCGCCTGAGATCATCGGAAAGCTGGCACAACTGAAGCAGGGGGCCGACCTGCACACTTCTACTTTTACTCAGTTTGTGGCTTTCGAAGTAGCGCGCGATGGATTCCTCGACAAGCACGTGAGACTGATCCGTCAGGTCTATCGCGAACGGCGAGACGTGATGCTGCAGGCTTTACGAGAAAGCTTCCCTCCCACAGTCACATGGACTCATCCTCATGGCGGACTGTTTCTATGGGTGACATTGCCCGAAGGATTGGACATGCAGGCGATTTTCCAGTCGGCGATCGAGCATAACGTGGCATTCGTGCCGGGAAATTCCTTCTATGCCAACGATCCGCACGAAGGCAGCCGGCACATGCGGCTGAACTTCTCGAATGCTGCGCCGGAGCAGATACGGGAAGGGATTGGGCGGTTGGCTACGGCGGTGAAGGCCCACATGCCAGCGTCAGTTGCCTTGGAACTTCCGCTCGGGGTATAGCGTTTATCGCGGGCGAGTCCCTCAGCGGCTAAAGCCCGTGTCTTTAGAGGCCTAGGGCGGCACGGCTAAAGCCGTGCCCTACCCAATAAATTCACGACACACGCTCTCCAGTTTTCTACTCCAGCACAAAAATGTTCTTATTCGCGCACATCTCCTTCAATACCTTTGGCCACACTGTGACGCTGACTTCCCCGAGGTGAGCTTTGCGGAGCAACTGCATCAGCGTGCGCGACTGGCCGATGCCGCCGCCGATGGAGAGCGGGATCTCGTGGTTCAAGATCGCCTTGTGGTAGGGCAGGCGCATGAAGTCTTCTTGTTTCGACAACGTGAGTTGCTTCTTCAGAGTCTCGGCCGTGACGCGAACTCCCATTGACGTCAGTTCATGGCGGCGTTTGGTCACGGAATTCCAAACGAGGATGTCGCCGTTCAGGCCGTGCGTGTCTTTGCTGGTTTGATCGTGAGTGTCAGTGACCCAGTCGTCGTAATCGGCGGCACGCATCTCGTGAGGATATCCATCTTTCAACTGCCAGCCGATGCCGATGATGAAGATTGCGGGATACTTTTGCAGAATCGCGGTCTCGCGCTGCTTGCGCGGCAGGTCAGGATAGAGATCGAGGATTTCCTCCGCATGCAGGAACGTCAACTCTTCCGGCAGATCGGGATACCGGTAATCTTTTAATTGCGGGAATAAGTTTTGGGCGAACTTCTCTGCTCCGACGATCACCTTCCATATCTTTCGAACCGTGTCTTTCAGAAATTCAAGATTACGCTGCTCGCTGATGATGACGCGTTCCCAGTCCCATTGATCGACATAGGCGGAGTGATCGTGATCGAGGAAATAGTCCTTGCGCACGGCGCGCATGTCGGTGCAGATGCCCTCGCCGACTTTGCAATCGAATTGCTTGAGCGCCACGCGTTTCCATTTGGTTGCGGCCTGCACCACCTGCGCATCGATGGGATGAAGATTGCGATCGTTCGAAATGTGAAACTGTACGGGCGTGCGCGATCCGTCGCGATCCAGCATGTCGTTGACCCCGCTCTCGACATCGACAATGAGCGGAACTTCGACCATCATTAGATTGAGTTCTTTGCACAGGTTATCTTCGATATAGCGTTTAACCTGGAAGATGGCTTGCTGGGTCTCTTTGGGGTTGAGCAAAGAACGGTAACCACGCGGCAGCACCTTTTCTAATTCTTTGTAATCGCCGATTCCCGGTCCGGCCAGGTCGGCTTTCTTATCTTTATTGGTATCCAGCAGAAGCGTGCTCATGTAGTTCTCCTTAAGCGGATGAATTCTCGAGTGCCCGTTGACCTGCAACGACAAGACTGCGGATTAGGGAAGAGATGATGCTGAATTGCTTATGGCGCGAGATACGCGCTTTAATTCGACACGCGGATGTGGGAAGTTCCAGAGCCGACGCGATGATCAATGGAATCCCCTCGAGGCCGAAAACGGCCAACGTGAGACGAGCCAGCACCGCTGGCTCCCTGGCCCCGTTTCGATTCATTCTCCTTCCGAATTGGCAGCCACGCTGTGATCGTCATCACATGGCGATGTAATTAAAGGACTTCCGCATCTCCCAAGCGTGAGTCTTTACCCTCAGCGAGTCACCGCTGTGGGTGACCTGGATCACTGCGGCATTTCTCGCCAATGTTGAAAATCTCAACTAGGCAGCGATTTGTTGCTGAGTTCTTTTACATAAGCAAATTCCAGTTGTTTCCGTATCAGTGTTCACTTCCGCAACGGACGGAGCTCAAGTTGCGAGAAGAGTCGCTGCTTTCATTTGGTTGCAAAACTATACAAGGAGAAGAAGAGAAATCATGAAGACCACGAAGCTGGTGATGCTGGTAATGACGATCGCGGTAGGGCTATTCATTCTGATCCCTAATCTCTCATGGGCTGCTGACGACGGAGCCTCCCTCTACAAAACAAAATGCGCAGCCTGCCACGGAGCGGATGCAACTGGCAAGCCGGCCGCGAAGATTCCGAGCCTGGTTTCCGACGACGCGAAGAAAGCTTCCGACGCAGACCTGACCAAGAAGATCACGGAAACGGCAAAGCACCCAGCCGGCGTCAAGAGTCTGGCTCCTGACCAGGCGGCAGCGATTGTGACCTACGTTCGGAGCTTGCAGAAGTAGTAGCCGTAATTGGCTGTTCCTCGTTGCGCGCCGCCATCGTCGCGAACTTGCGAGTGGCGGGCAAGAAGCGTGAGGGAGTATGAAGATGTCCGGCTCAATTCGGCGGACGGAAGCATCATCCTGCCGATTTATTGCCGGCCGACAGTCTCCTTCCTCATTGGCTTCGCCAGATGGAACAGCTCGCCGGGCTCCGGATGCTGGCCAATCCGGGCCCGGTACTTTATTTCGGTTAGTTCGCGGAGGGCATTCAGCGCGCTTCCTAATCTGGCTCCGTCATCCTACGCACTCATACTTAATTTCTCTGGAACGGAAGGCCCGCGGGGAAGCGCCGAGGAGAAATTTCCATGAGTAAAGCGCTGCTGTATGACGCAACGATGTGCATTGGCTGCAAGCAGTGTGAGGTAGCGTGCGCAGAGCAAAACAAGCTGCCCTATAACGATAAAGTGGCGGCGGAGTCGGTTCAGTCGGAACATAAATATACCGTCGTCATGACCAAGGACGACAAGTTCATGCGCCGGCTGTGCATGCACTGCGAGCGTCCCGCGTGCGCGTCGGTCTGTCCGGTTGGAGCTTTTCACAAAACAAAAGAAGGCCCGGTCGTCTACGACGTGTGGAAGTGCATCGGCTGCCGGTATTGCATGGTGGCCTGCGCCTTCGCTCAGCCCAAGTACGAATGGGGTTCGCTGAATCCGCGGGTCCGCAAATGCATTATGTGTCCCGACCGCGTGGTCGCCGGCAAGCCGACAGCATGCGCCGAGATTTGCCCCACGGGTGCCACCAAGTTCGGGGATCGCGACGACCTGATAAAGGAAGCGCAAGCCCGCATCCGCGATAACCCCTCGAACTACCAGCCGCGGATTTATGGCCTTCACGAAGTGGGTGGAACCTGCGTCCTGATTCTCTCCAGCATGAATGTGGAAGAGTACGGCTATCCCCCCTCCGCGAAGATTGGCGACACTCCGATGCCGGAATATACCGGCCGCGTGATGGAGAAGATTCCGGATTTTATCCCCGTGTGGTCACTCGTGCTGGGCGGGATTTATTGGATCTCACATCGCCGCGAGGAAGTAGCCGCCGTTGAAGGTAGTGAAAAGAAGAACGGGAGCAAGCAATGAAGATCAAGCTGACCTTCTGGAGGGTTGTGTTTCTTGTGATTATGGCCCTGGGCTTGTACTCCTCATTTATTCGCTATTTTCGCGGTTTAGGTGCGGTTTCAAACATGACCGACCAGTTTCCCTGGGGCCTGTGGATCGGTTTCGATTGCCTCTGCGGAGTGATGCTGGCGGCGGGCGGCTTCTGCGTGATTGGCGCGGTCTACCTGTTCAATGTGGAGCGACTGCATAGCGTGGTGCGGCCTGCGGTGTTGACGGCGTTTCTCGGCTATCTGCTTTTCATCGTTGGCTTGTTGTTTGACTTGGGCCGGCCCTGGTACATCTGGCACCAGTTGATCTATATGAATCCGCACTCCGTCATGTTCGAGGTCGGCATGTGCGTGATGGCCTATACGACGGTGCTGTTCTTCGAATTTCTTCCGAATGTGCTGGAGCGCTTTAAGCTGACAACGCCCATCAAGTGGATAAAAAAGATCTACGCCGTGCTGGTGGTGCTGGGCATTCTGCTCTCGACACTGCATCAGAGCTCTCTCGGTTCGCTTTACCTGATTATGCCGAGCAAGCTGCATCCCTTCTGGTACACGCCCGCACTGCCCTTTCTCTTCTTCGGATCGGCGATTGCGGTGGGTCTGGCAATGACCATCTTCGAGTCTACGCAGAGCGCGAAGGCTCTGGGCCGTCACCTTGAACTGCCGGTGCTGGTCGAACTGGGTGGCGCGCTCCTGGTTGCTCTGTGGGTGAATGCCCTGCTGCGCTTCGAAGATTACTTCCATCGCGGCATGCTGGGACAAATTATCAAACCCAGCTACGAAGCGTATTTTCTGTGGCTCGAACTGACGCTAGCTTTCGTGATCCCAATTACCATGCTCAGCTTCAAGAAGGTCCGGCTATCGCCCAGCGGTTTGTATCTGGCGTCCGTGTTCAGTCTGCTCGGGTTTATCACCAACCGTCTGAATGTCAGCCTGACAGGATTTGAGACTTACGTCGGCCATCACTACATGCCGAAGTGGACGGAGTTCTCGGTCACGCTAATGATTATTGCGCTGGGCTTCGCGCTGTTTGGTGTAGCCGTTCGATACTTGCCTATTTTCCCCGAAGAAGAACATGCCGTGAAGAGCACTCTACCAAGCGAAAGCGTGCCCGAGGTTGCTACAGCGGTGTTGAGTCATGCTGGAGATTGAAACAACTCGCGACGCTCTACGACGGAAGCGGCTAACGTATAGCATTAGTGCAAAGTTGATTGGGTCCCTGTTGGCGGTGATGGTGGTGATCTTCGCCCTCCTCGGATACTTGAACATCCGGTTGCACCGGCAACATCTGGAAGCAGCTACTCTGGCGAGCGCCGAGCGGGTCAGCGATGTAATCAAGCGCAGCACCGCGTACTACATGCTGCGCAACGATCGCGAGGGGCTCTACCACGCGATTCAAACCATGGCAGATGAGCCCGGCATGGTCAAGGTTCGCATCCTGGACCAGGAGGGGCGCGTCAGCTACTCCACTGATCCAACGGAAGTCAGCCACGTTCTCGACAAGACGGCAGAGGCCTGCTACGGCTGCCATAATCAATCACAGCCGCTGGCGCGTTTGAATCGTCCTGACAGCTTTCGTATTTATCGCAATGGCGGCGGGCACCGGGTGCTCGGAATCATCACACCCATCGAAAATCAACACAGTTGCGCGAACGCCGAGTGCCACGCCCATCCTGCCAGCCAGCAAGTCCTCGGCGTGTTGGATACCAACCTGTCTCTGGCGAAAGCTGACGCGCAGCTAACGGTCAGTAGCACACGCATGCTGGCTTACACTGCGGCGGCAATGCTGCTGGTGGCACTGTTGAGCTGGTTGTTTGTGTGGCGAGTGGTCGGCAGACCCATCAAGGCACTCGAGAAAGGCACGGAACATCTTTCCCGGGGGCAGCTTGGTTACCAGATCGAAGTGCGATCCCGTGATGAAGTAGGGGATTTGGCTCGCTCGTTCAACGGGATGAGTCTGCAGCTTCGTGCGGCCAATGAAGAAATCGTAACGTGGGCGAAGACTCTCGAAGATCGTGTCGACGAGAAAACCAAAGAACTCAGAAGCGCGCACGATCACATGCTACACGTGGAGAAGATGGCGTCTCTGGGCAAGATGGCGGCGGTGGTGGCGCACGAAGTGAATAACCCGCTCTCTGGCATTCTGACCTACGCCAAGCTGCTGCGAAAGTGGGTGGAGTCGGGGCAAGCCGAACACGAAAAACGCGAAGAGGCAATGCAAAGCCTAGAGATGATCGCCGCGGAAAGCCGGCGCTGCGGCGAACTGATCAAGAATTTGCTGAGCCTGTCACGCACCGCGCCGATGAACGTTCAGTCGACAGACTTGCGTGTGGTGATCGATCGTTGCCTGTTGCTCGTGCGTCACCAATTAGATCTGGCAAGCATTGAGTTGCAATTGAAAATTGCGCAGGATGTTCCGCGCATTCCTTGCGACCCGGCGCAGATTGAACAAGTCCTTATCGCGCTCATCATGAATGCCATCGATGCCATGCCGCGCGGCGGCAATCTCTGGCTTGAAGTTCAGTTAACCGAGGATGAGGGCGGAATCGAGATTCAGGTTCGTGACGATGGATCGGGCATCGCGCCTGACATCCTGCCACATATTTTCGAACCTTTTCTGACCACAAAGGAAAACGGGCACGGAGTCGGACTGGGGTTGGCCATTAGCCGTGGCATTGTGGAGCGGCATAACGGACACATCGATGTGAAGTCAGAGTTGGGCCGTGGAACGACCTTCATCGTGAGCCTGCCGACGCAAGCGGCAGACGAGGCGCTGGTACCCGTTGGCCCCGAGCATGAGGGAATGAAGGTGAGGTGACTGAAGTGAGCACACAGGGAAAGCTGCTGATCGTGGACGACGAACTGAGTGTACGCGACTCGCTGGGCAAATGGTTTCGCGAAGAAGGCTATGAAGTAGCAACCACGGAGAACGCCAGCGACGCACTTACACGACTGGCGGAACAACGCTGGGATGCCGCTCTAGTCGATATCAAGATGCACGGTACGGATGGGATCGAACTGCAGCGCCGCATGCATGAAGTTGATCCGGAGCTGATCGTGATTATGATGACCGGCTATGCCTCGGTCGAGACCGCGGTTACGGCGCTGAAGAACGGTGCATACGATTATGTGACCAAGCCGCTTGATCCCGACGAGATCGCACATCTAGTGAAGAACGCTCTGGCGCATAGGCGGACGGTGCAGGAGAACGTTCTACTGCGGGAAACCGTGGCAGAAGTGGCGCGGCCAGGAGATCTGATCGGCCAAAGCGCTGCCATGCGCAAGATCTTTGATGCTATTGAGACGGTGGGTCCCACGGATGCTACGGTGCTGATCACCAGCGAAAGTGGAACGGGCAAGGAATTGCTAGCTCGTGCGATTCATCAGGCCAGCCCACGGCGATTTCATCCCCTGGTCGTGATTCACTGTGGTGCGCTGACCGAGTCGCTTTTGGAGAGTGAACTTTTTGGTCACGAGAAGGGCGCATTCACTGGTGCGCAATATCGGAAGAAAGGTAAGTTTGAGATCGCCGAGGGTGGCACGGTTTTCCTGGATGAGATCGGTGATATTTCTCTCAAGACGCAGACTGATTTGCTGCGCGTGCTGCAGGAGCGCGAAATCACGCGCGTGGGGGGAAACCAGATTATCAAGGTCGATTTCCGTTGCATCGCCGCTACCAACAAGGATCTGGAGAAATTGATCGAAGAAGGCAAGTTCCGTCCCGATCTTTTCTACCGGCTGAACGTCTTCCGTATCGAATTACCGCCGTTGCGCGAACGCCGCGAAGATATTCCGCTGCTGGTGGATCACTTTGTCCGTAAGCTTTCACTGGCCATGAACAAGCGCATTACTCGGGTAGCGCCTGCGGCCATGAACTTGTTGCAGCAGCAGCCCTGGTTGGGCAACGTGCGCGAACTGGAGAATGCGGTTGAGCGCGCCATGGTGGTGGGGCAGGAGCCGGAACTGAAGGAGCAAGACTTCATCTTCAAATCGCAGAGCGGAACAAGCTCCAACGGTGCGAGCAAGAGCCTTGAGGACATCGAGCGCAGCCACATCCTGCGGGTACTGGAGGAATGTGGCGGTAATCAGAGCCGTGCGGCGGAACTGCTTGACATCGATCGAGTCACGCTCTATCACAAGCTGAAGAAATATGGCTGGACTCGCACCTCGGTGGATCGAGAGAAGAAGGCCGACGAAGTTGCCCGATGAAGGCACGCGATGAAGCTACTGCATCTGCTGCCGATCGGGAATGTGGAGGACGGGCTGCTGAAAGATCTTTGTCGGCCCATTGAAGAAGCTCTGCGCGTTCCATGCAGGGTGCTCCCGGTGCGCCTGGATCCGGAGTTCGCATTTCACGGCGAGCGGCAGCAGTATCACTCTTCCGAAATTCTGCAGCGCATGCAGAGCTTTTTGACTGCGGACTCCTGGCGGATGCTGGGTATTGGGGCTGTAGATATGTACATCCCAATTCTCACTTTTGTTTTTGGCGAGGCGCAGGTGGGGGGTCCGTGCGCGGTGGTCTCGGCGCATCGTCTGCGGCAGGAATTCTATGGATTACCCTCCGACCGGAAGCTGTTTCGCCAACGTCTGATCAAGGAAGCGGTGCATGAGGTCGGACACACGCTGAATTTGACTCACTGCGACGATTATCGCTGCGTGATGGCGTCGTCTCATGCGGTGGAGTGGATTGATCTGAAGGAAAGCGTGTTGTGCACGACGTGCCAGAGTGCAGCGGAGCCAACCCGCGTCCAGCCCGTACGAAACTTCTGAGATCTTCTTCACGCCTGTCTCAAGGGGCACAACAGCTCGCATGGATGAGTATTTGGCATCGGCACTTATGGAGAGAACTCCCCTGCTCGGCCTTACTGGTGATGAGGCGGAAGGGATCCTTCGACTCCGCTGGAGCTTCACTTCGTGAAGTTCCAGCTGCGCTCAGGATGACATTGCTTACAAAACACCAACCGCCCGGTATCCTGGCTGGTTAGCCTTGGATCCGGGCGGCTGGTGTTGCTGCGGTCCTCCGCGAGTGTTCGCTGACTCGCGGTGTGCTTATGACAGGAAGAACTCTTTTGCCAAGGGCAGCCACTCTGCGTCTGGGATCAGGGCGGAAACGTTGTCTACGGCGACTCCACCGTCCTGGGCCATCGCACCGGCCATTTGCATGGGCAGGTGACGCTGCAGGCGGCTAGCGGACTCTTCGGTCCACCAGCGGGCCATCGCGCCGCCGAGCAGGTTGCGGAAGCTTGTCTTGGCATCGGGAGCCTGCACGGTGACCAGCCAGCCTTCGCCGTAAGGATCGCGGAGGGCGAGCTTGCCATCTTTCACGATGGCTTCGTTGATGTCGGAGACGCTGCCTTCGATGGGCGAAACCAGGTCCACGGTGTGGCCGTCGCGATGAATGGTGCACATCTTCTGGCCCTGACGAATCCACTGGCCGCGTTGCGGAAGCGTGATGCTCTCGAGCTTGCCGGTCAGCTTGGAGGCGAAGTCATCCATGCCGACGCGGACCAGGCTGGGGCTCTCACTCAGCGCCCAAGTGTGGCCGGGATGATAGCGGAGATTCTCCGGGACTGCGAAGCCGCCGACCAGGGCGGGCTGCAAGCGGGGCGCCTTTGCTTCCTGGATTGCGGCAACCTGCAGTGCCGGTTGCACAACGGCGTGGCGGCTGCGGAAATGATCGATCAGCAAAAAACTTGCGAATGTGAAGAGAACCAGTAGGACTGTCATAAGTCACCTCGTCGGAGGGCCGTCTACTTCTTGTCTTTGCGAGCCACTCACACTTTTCTAAAGGCAATCGCCATGCCAAGGTGAGGCAGAGCGCGAGCGAGTGAGCGAAGGGCTGCCATCTACCGCTGAATGAGATACATAGACGAGTAGTGAGGATAAAACGCGAAAGTGTGCGATGAAGTTGGCAACAGCGGCTTGATGGAAATCGCAACGGACTAAAGCCAATGTTTGCAGCGTTTGCGATGAAAAGAAATGATCGAGCTTTGCAATCAATTACTTACGACGGAGCTGGTAAAGATGCAGATTGCAACAGCGAAAGCTGAAGAATGCAACGGCCGACTGCTCAATCAGCTGATTTTGATGAAGAGAAACAGTCGAGTTTCGCTCGACTTGGAGAGCCCCTTCAACTCCGCTCAGGACAGGCTTGGGCGGCTGTCGCCACATGAGCATCGCAGTCACTTTGAGGCTACTCCGGTGAGTACTGCGCCTGCAGTTGCGTATCCGCACTCTCGGTGGTCGCGGTCAATGCGTTGATGCCGTACTCGAATCCTTTTTCGAAGGCTTTGAGGTTTAGATCAAGGAAGCTGGGCGGGACGGAATCGGCCACGGCTTTGCGGACTGCGTCGGCCTCCAGAAGATGAGTGACAGCGGTGAAGAATCCCACCATCACAGAATTCAGTACCATGCGCTTTCCGAGGTCTTCGGCAATGCGGGTGGCAGGGATGCTGTAGACCTGAATCTCCTTATTTATATCGGAGACGCGGACCAGATCCTGTTCAACAATAAGGATGCCGCCGTCTTTCAGCTCCGGAACAAAGCGCACATAAGCTTCCTGCGACATTACGACGAGGATGTCGGGCTGTGTGACGTAGGGGTATAGGATGGGCGAATCGGAGAGCACGAGCTGGGCACTGCAGGCGCCGCCGCGGGCCTCCGGACCGAAGTTCTGGGTCATTGTGGCGAAGGCGCCTTGATGAATGGAGGCGGCTTTGCCGAGGAGAATGGCCGAGAGGATTACGCCCTGGCCGCCGAAGCCTGCGACTCGAATTTCAGTTAGCTGCATACCGGTACCTCTTTTTCGTCCTGTTCTACGAATTTGTCACCTAACGATTCAGCAAATTGGGCGCGCATCATCGAGCCATAATCGGGACGATCGCGGTCGACGAACTTGCCGACGATGATTTCGCCGGTCATGGAGAGGCCGACTTCGTTGGTGGGAGCTCCGTTGCGGACTTTGCTTTTTTCCTTGTAGTACTTCATGGTGTCGAGGCCGTCACCCAGTTTGTTGCGGCGCTGATAGAGCGTGGGACAGGGTGAGATGACTTCGATAAAGGAGAAGCCTTTTTTCTTGAAGGCTTCGCTGATGGAGCGGGAGAGCTGGCGTACGTGGAACGTGGTCCAGCGCGCGACGTAGACTGCACCCGCCGCTTCGACCAGGTGCGGCAAGTTGAACGAAGGTTCGAAAGTGCCGTAGGGATTGGTGGAAGTGGTGGAATGATCGGGGGTGGTGGGTGCGGTTTGGCCACCGGTCATCGCATAAATAAGGTTGTTGACACAGATAACTTTTAGATCGATATTGCGGCGGGCGGCGTGGATCAAGTGATTGCCGCCGATGGCTGAAAGATCACCGTCACCGGAATAGACGACGACGTTGAGCTTTGGGTTTGCCAGCTTGAGGCCGGTAGCAAACGGGATGGCGCGGCCGTGCGTCGTGTGGAACGAATCGAGCTTCACGTAACCTGCGACGCGCCCGGTGCAGCCGATGCCGGAGACCAGGGCGAGCGATCCCAGATCGATTTTCGAATCGACGAGGGCGCGGGCGAAGGAATTTACCGTGGTGCCGATGCCGCATCCCGGGCACCAGATATGAGGCATGCGGTCCGTGCGCAGGAAAGGTTCGACCGGGTTCACGGCGGGATTGTTAGTGTCGATATCGATCAAACTGTCTGACATCTGCTGGCCTCCACGATTACTTTGAGGATGTCTTCGGGCCGGTGAACGCCGCCACCCGCGTGAGAGACGGCGAATGTTCTTGCGCGGCCAGCGGCGGCTCGCTCGACTTCGCGCACCATCTGGCCGAGATTGAGTTCAGGGACGACGAAGGCTCTTACTTGGGCTGCGAGTTCGCGGATCTTGTTTTCCGGGAAGGGCCAGGCCGTGATCAGTCGCAACTTGCCGACGCGCAGATCTTGTTCGCGAGCTATCTCGATGGCTCGCTGCGCAACACGAGACGTGATTCCGTAGGAAACGACCACGACATCGGCGCCGTCGAGTTGCTCTTCCTCGAACATGGCGATGCGGTCGGCGGCATCGCGAATTTTGTTTTGCAGACGGCGCACCAGCTTGTCCTGAACCGGCGGCGTCATGTTGGGATAACCGTGTTCGTCGTGAGTCAGGCCGGTGACGTGGAAGTTGTAGCCTTCGCCGGCGTGCGCCATTTCCGGGACCTGGTCGCCATTGGTGCCATAGGGCAGGTAGTCCTCGACGGACTTATGAGTGTGCTTGCGGCGCTGAACTTCGATCTCGTTGGCAGGCGGGATCACGACTTTCTCCGTCATGTGGCCGACGACTTCGTCCATCATGAACATGACCGGGACGCGGAATTCCTCAGCGAGGTTGAAGGCCTTGATAGTGAGATCGAAGCACTCCTGCGGAGAATTGGGGCAGAGCGCAATGATTTCGTAATCGCCATGCGAGCCCCAGCGCGCCTGCATCATGTCGGCTTGCGCGGGGAGCGTGGGCAGTCCGGTGGACGGGCCACCGCGTTGCACATCCACGAAGACGCAGGGAGTTTCGGTCATCGCCGCGTAGCCGATGTGCTCCATCATTAGCGAAAAGCCGGGGCCGGAGGTGACGGTGAATGCCTTGGCGCCGCCCCAGACCGCGCCTTGCAAGGTGATGGAGGCGGCGAGCTCGTCTTCCATTTGGATGAACGTTCCGCCCACTTTCGGGACGCGTGAAGCGAAACGCTCGACAACTTCGGTGGAAGGAGTGATGGGATAACCGGCGGCGAATCGTGCGCCAGCCGCGAGGGCGCCTTCACAGCAGGCGTGGTCGCCGTCGATGAAGTGAATGCCGGTGAGAACTCCACGAGGATCGGCTTTCATTTCTTACCTCCCTTGTCGTCAGCCTTGGCACCAGCCTTGTCGCTCGGAGTCTTGGTGGCGAAGATTGCAAAATCGGGGCAATACATGCCGCACAGGTCACATCCGCTGCACTTCTCGGGATGAACCACATGAGGCGGATGGTAGCCCTTGGAATTGAAAGCGGAAGAGAGCGCGAGCACATGGGAGGGACAAAACTCCACGCAGAAACCGCAGGATTTACAATGCTCGACGACGATGGAAACGCGTCCTTTTGCCATGAGAACTCCACGCAGAAGCGGTAGAAGACCCCACAAAATCCTGGTCAGTATGACTGGCGGCGGTAAGATTCGGTGTGACACGAGTCACAGATGTATGTGAAGGAACGCACGCCAGGTAGGCGCGAATAGAGAGAAACGTCACAGTTTTCTCGAAATTCTGGGGTTGCCGGAGTAGTATCTCTGGTGACGAATGGCATCGTCGGTTGTGTCTTTGATCACAGCCACGCGTGAAGCGGTGGACTATGAATAGGTTGAGAGAAAAGAACGCTCATCTTCTTCTCCTGCTACTTCTTTGGTAGCGACGTAGTCGGTTGTCGGTTACTGAGCACGCTTGGGTTTCCGTAAGAGCCCTCGGCCTAAAAGGAGAAAATGCAATGTCTTGCAAGAAATTGATTTTGATACTTCCTGCCCTGATCGCATTCAGCTGCATGATGCTCGCGCAGGATACAACGTCGGAGCAAAATAAAACCGTCATTCAACATGTTCCGATTTCGACCACGTCGCCGGTTTCCGGCAAAGAGATGTATAAGGCGTATTGCGCAGTTTGCCACGGAACCGACGGCAAAGGCGGAGGGCCCGCAGCCAGCGCTTTAAAAGTTCCTCCCACGGACCTCACCCAGCTCAGCAAGAACAACGGCGGTAAATTTCCTGCGTTGAAAGTCACTTCCACTATTCGCGGCACGTCTGATCTTCCCGCACACGGATCCAAAGATATGCCAGTATGGGGAGAGTTGTTCTGGAATATGAGTCGTGGACACGAAGGCGAAGTGCAGCAACGCGTGGCGAACCTGACCCACTACATCGAGTCCATACAAGAGAAATAGTCGTAGGCAGGATTCGCTTTAACTGGGCAAAAGGTTACGGGCGCGAATTGCAGATCGCGCCCGTTTTTCCTTGTTCTGCGACAATTCCGACGAACTTGCGCGGCTCAACGTTTGAGCTGCCGCCGGGAAAGGCCCCCGAAGCTTAGCGGCCGATGACGGCAACGTGCTGGATGCTCTTCACTGCCTTCATGTACTGAGCCCGCTCGAAGGCTGAAGGATTGGGACAGCGGATCTGACTCATGCTGCCCTTCATTTGCTGGACCGACTCGTATTCGTGCTTTTCCATCCATTCCAGCAAGCCCGCTTCCACTTTGCGTAGATGCTCGATGCCGTTTCGTAAGAGGGCGGAGCAAAGCATGGTCACATCGGCGCCCACCATGAGGAGTTTGACGACATCTTCTGAGCTGTGCACACCACTGGTGGCAGCCAGATTCGCGCGGATGCGCCCGTAGAGGATGCCGATCCAGGTCAACGGGAGGCGCAGCGCTTGTGGGCCGCTGAGCAGCACGTTGGGTTGGATCTCCAGTTCCTCGAGATTGATATCTGGCTGGTAGAAGCGATTGAACAGGACCAGTGCGTTCGCGCCGGCTTCGTCCAGCCGCTTGGCCATGTTGGCCATGTTGCTGAAGTAAGGGCTCAGCTTTATGGCGACGGGAATTTTAACCGCGGACTTTACCGCTTTCAGTATGTCGAGGTATTCCTTCTCAATCGCGAGGGAAGTTAAGTCAGGATCGGCGGCGATTGAGTAGATGTTGCACTCCAGTGCGTCCGCGCCCGCCTCTTGAATGAGTTTGGCATATTGCGTCCAGCCCCCGACGGTGGTGCCGTTGAGGCTCGCGATGATCGGCACCTTCACTGCTTGCTTGGCGCGGCGGATGTGATTCAAATATCCCTCGGGTCCCAAGTGAAACTCGTTGGGCTGGGGAAAGAAGCTGGTTGCCTCCGCAAAACTGTCGGTGCCCTCGGACAGATGGTATTCGAGTTCGAAGCTTTCCTGTCGTAATTGTTCTTCGAACAGCGAATACAACACGACGGCAGAAGCGCCAGCGTCTTCCAGGCGCCGAATGCCGTCCAATTCCTGAGAGAGCGGGGAGGCTGATGCCACCAAAGGAGTACGCAGCTGCAACCCTAAATAATTCGTCTTGAGATCGATCATGATTGCTCCTGGCAAGCGGACAAGTTGGAACCAACAAAGCCGCCGTCATTTAGTAAGGAATTCTCCGCATCGGCGCAGCCGGATGCCATTCGTATTGCGGTGTACACGCCTCATTCGTGCTTTGCCGGTTCTTTGTCGCCTTTGCGCTGCGCCAGATATTCGTATAGATGGAAGCGGGCCGTGGCATCCTGTTGTGCCTCATCCCACAGAAGCTTGGCTTCCTCGGGGTTGCTCTTGGTGAGCATCTTGAAGCGGGTTTCCATCTGCATGAAATCCGCGACTTTGCGAGTGGGCGTGCGGGAATCCAGAATCAGCGGATTCTCGCCTTGAGCCGTTCGTTCGGGGTTGTAGCGATAGAGCAACCACTGCCCAGAATCGACGGCGGCTTTCTGGTCCGACATGCCGGTGGTCATGTTGATGCCGTGGGCGATGCAATGCGAATAGGCAATGATAAGACTGGGACCGTTGTAGGCCTCGGCCTCGAGAAATGCCTTCAGAGTGTGCTCATCTTTTGCGCCCATGGCCACGCTGGCCACGTAGATGTTGCCGTAGCTCATGGCGATGAGGCCGAGATCCTTCTTGGGACCGGGCTTACCGCCAGCGGCAAATTTGGCTACCGCGCCGCGTGGGGTGGATTTCGACGCCTGGCCGCCAGTATTGGAGTAGACCTCGGTATCGAGCACCAGCACGTTTACATTGCGGCCGCTGGCTAACACATGATCGAGGCCGCCGTAGCCAATGTCGTAGGCCCAGCCGTCGCCGCCGACGATCCAAATACTCTTCTTGACCAGCAGATCGGCTACGGAGAGGAGTTGCTTTGCATCCGCTGAATTTACGCTTTGCAGTTTTTCTTTCAGTAGATCCACGCGCTGGCGCTGTTCGTAGATGTCCGCTTCGTCTTTCTGTGGAGAAGTAAGAAGCGCCGTCGCGAGTTCTTCGCCGATCGTTCCTGCCAGCCGCTTGACCAATTCCTGCGCGAACTCCGTCTGTTTATCGATGGAGAGGCGGAAACCGAGGCCGAACTCGGCATTGTCTTCGAAAAGAGAATTGGACCAGGCGGGTCCGCGGCCGTCCGCGTTCTTGGCCCAGGGGGTGGTGGGCAAGTTGCCCCCGTAGATCGAAGAGCATCCGGTGGCGTTGGCGATAATGGCGCGGTCGCCAAACAATTGTGACATCAGCTTGAGATAAGGGGTTTCACCGCAACCGGCGCAGGCTCCGGAGAACTCGAACAGCGGCTCCTGCACCTGCTGTTGGCGGATGTTGCCGACCTTGATGTTGCGGCGGTCGAGTTCCGGAATATTGAGGAAGAAATTCCAGTTTTCGCGCTCGGGCACGCGCAGTGGAGGTTGCGGCACCATATTGATGGCTTTGAGGCGTGTCTCGGCCTTGTTCTTGACTGGACAAATTTCCACGCAGATGCCGCAACCGGTGCAGTCTTCGGGCGCAACCTGGATCGTGTATTTCAGGCCGGCCCACTCTTTGTCGCGGCTCTCGGTGGACTTAAAGGTTGCGGGAGCGTGTTCCAGTTCTTTCGAGTCGTAAACCTTGATGCGGATTACAGAATGCGGGCAGACCATGGCGCACTTTCCGCACTGGATGCAGATTTTCGAATCCCACGCGGGAATTTCGAGCGCCAGATTGCGCTTTTCCCACTTGGCGGTTCCGGTGGGGAAGGTGCCATCGACAGGGAATGCGCTGACTGGAAGTTCGTCGCCACGTCCGGCGTACATGGTTCCCAACACATCGCGCTCGAATTCCGGGGCCGAAGGGGAGAATGGCGGCGGCAGCTCAATCGTGCTGGTGAGCTGGGCAGGGACTTTCACCTCGAACAAGTGGGACAGAGTTTCGTCGACGGCCTTCATATTCTTCTGGACGATCTCTTCTCCCTTGCGGCCGTAGGTGTGACGAATCGACTCACGAATCGCTTCGATGGCTTCATCTGCGGGGAGAACGGCCGAGATCGCGAAGAAGCATACTTGCAGAATCGTATTCATGCGGCTGCCCATGCCGGTATCGCGCGCCACTTGATAGGCATCGATCACATGGAGCTTCGCATGCTTGTCGATGAGTTGTTGCTGGACGGTACGGGGCAGATGGTCCCAAACTTCATCTGGACCAAAGGGACTGTTGACCAGGAAAGTGCCGCCGGGCACCAGGGCGCTGAGCATGTCATAGCGCTCGAGGAAAATCCATTGGTGACAGGCGACGAAGTTCGCGCTGGAAATCAGATAGCTGGAACGAATAGGCTGCGGCCCGAAGCGAAGGTGGGAAATAGTCGCCGCGCCCGACTTCTTCGAGTCGTAAACGAAGTAGCCTTGCGCGTAATTGTCTGTGTTCTCGCCGATGATCTTGATCGAGTTCTTGTTGGCGCCGACGGTGCCGTCCGCACCTAAACCGTAGAACATCGCGCGGACAACACTTTTGGGTTCGATCGAGAAGCTGGCGTCGTACGTCAAACTGGTATGGCTGACGTCATCGTGGATGCCGACGGTGAAGTGATCTTTGGGCTTGTCCGCTTTCAGATTGTCATAGACGGCCTTGACCATGGCGGGCGTGAATTCCTTGGAAGAAAGGCCGTAGCGTCCGCCCACGACGACGGGAGCCGTTTTTCGTCCATCGAAACCAGCATTGATTCCTTCGTGAAGCGAGTTGACGATATCGAGATAAAGTGGTTCGCCAATCGCTCCCGATTCCTTGGTGCGATCGAGGACGGCGATCTTGCGCACGCTGGCCGGCAGGGCCGCGAGGAACGCTTGCACCGGGAAGGGGCGATACAGATGTACCTTGAGTAATCCAAGCTTTTCGCCTTGCGCGTTGAGGGCCTCGACGGTTTCGTGAGCGACTTCGGCACCAGAGCCCATGATCACAATCACCCGCTCGGCATCCGGGGCGCCAACGTAATCGACGAGGTGATAAGAGCGGCCTACAACCTCGGCGAACTTGTTCATCACGGACTGGACAATCTTCGGGCAGGCTTCGTAATAGGAGTTGGCGCGCTCGCGCATCTGGAAGAAAACGTCAGGATTTTGGGCGGTACCGCGCAGGACGGGATGATCAGGCGAAAGTGCGCGTTGCCGATGTTCGAAGACGCGGTCCATATTAATGAGGGAACGCATGTCATCTTCGGAAAGCATTTCGATCTTGTTGACTTCATGCGAAGTACGGAAGCCGTCAAAGAAATGCAAGAAAGGAATGCGTGACTCGAGGGCGGCGGCGTGGGCGATGAGCGCCATATCCATCGCCTCCTGCACGGAGTTGGAGCTCAGCATGGCGTAGCCGGTGGCGCGGCAGGACATCACATCGGAATGATCGCCGAAGATCGAGAGGGCGTGGGTCGCGAGGGTGCGCGCCGAAACATGGAACGCGGTGGGCGTAAGCTCTCCCGCGATTTTGTTCATGTTCGGGATCATGAGCAGCAAACCCTGCGAGGCAGTAAAGGTAGTAGCTAGCGAACCGGTCTGCAGCGCGCCATGAACCGCGCCCGCGGCGCCGCCTTCACTTTGCATCTCGATGACATGAGGCACGGTGCCCCAGATGTTCTGGATTCCTTGAGACGCCCAATCGTCGGCCCATTCGCCCATGTTGGAAGAAGGAGTGATGGGATAAATGGCAATGACCTCATTAACCCGGTAGGCGACGTACGCGACCGCCTCGTTTGCATCCATGGTCTTGAACTTGCGTTTCATGAGCACTGGCCTGCCTTTACCTACAGATAGGAATGGGTGATTTGATTATTCCCACTTGCTGGTATCAGGATGAACCTTTGACCGGGTAGAGCGCAGCTAGACAGGTCACAGACGAATGTGATCTCCGTCACATCGGGTCGGAAAGAGGAATTGTGAGGCACGTCACACCACTTTGTATCTTGCAGCACAGCCAAGCGGTTGATCTGGACCGACACTAGCGGCAGAAGACGGGCTCGATGCGACTGCGGAATACTGATTTGCGACGGGCCAACGCGTGGTACTTGACACGAGATTGCTGCAGACGACGTGGTTTCAGGAGGTTCTTATGCTATCGCCGTACGGAATGGAGATTGTGGAAAGCTGCCTAACCTGCAAGCTGCGAGCTGACCGCATCTTTTGCGATCTGCCGCCCACCGCGCTGCAGAACTTTGAAAATATCAAATTCGCGACCGCCTACCCCCAGGGTGCTGTGCTGTTTGTAGAAGGGCAGCTGCCTCGAGGCATCTTCGTTCTTTGCAAAGGTGGAGTGAAGCTTTCGATCAATTCGCCAAGCGGCAGGACGATGATCGTGAAACTGGCGGAGCCCGGGGAGGTTTTGGGCTTGAGCGCGACGATCTCGGGCAAGCCTTACGAAGTGACGGCCGAGACGATCGATCCTTGCCAGGTGAATTTCGTGAAACGCGAGGACTTTCTTAAGTTCTTGAAAGAAGACGTCGAGGCATGCTTCAAAGTGGCGGAGCAGTTGGGCGAAAAGTATCACAATGCCTGCAAGGAAGTGCGGTCGCTGGGATTGTCGCACTCCGCAGCCGAGAAACTGGCCAAGCTGCTGCTGGAATGGAGCTCCAAGAACGGGGAAGGCGCCAAACCAGAACCCCGGTTGAAGCTGCGGCTCACCCACGAAGAAATCGCTCAGATGATCGGGACTTCGCGGGAGACGGTTACGCGGTTATTTGCGGAATTGAAGAAGCGCCAGATTCTGCAATCCAAAGGGTCGACTCTGGTCATTCGTAATACCTCGGCGCTGCGCGATATCGCAAACCGGAACTAGGTGAAAAGGCCTTATCACGATCTTTCGTAAAATGAGGCTTTTGCCCGTCTAACTAGCACATTCTTAACAACTTGAATGCGCGTGACGGTAATCACAATTTGTAGTGATGATCATCACCGCTGCGAGTTCCCTTCTCTTTTATGGTTGCGCCGTGGGTTGGCGCGACAGCGCCGGGTTCTGGGAGGACACATGACAAGTTCAAACGGCAAGGGGCAGCATCCAAATCAGGGAACGCAAAAGCCGCGGCTGATTTTCTGGGAGTTGACGAAAGGATGCAATCTTCGCTGCATCCATTGCCGGGCCAGCGCGACCGAGTTGAGTTCGCCGTCTGATCTCTCCACGCAAGCGGCGCGCGACATCATCGATCAGATCGCCGAAGTGTCTTCTCCGATCCTGGTGCTGAGCGGCGGCGAGCCACTGTTCCGCTCGGACATCTTTCAGCTGGCGCGGTATGGAACCGACAAGGGGCTGCGTGTGGCGCTGGCTACGAATGGAACTCTGGTTGCGAAACAAGTCGCGCAGAAGATTGTCGATAGCGGCGTGAAGCGTGTGGCCATCAGCCTGGACGGCGCCGATGCGGCCACTCACGATACATTCCGCGGCATTCCGGGCGCGTTTGATGCAGCCATTACCGGCTTCCACAACCTCAAAGATCTCGGCATGTCGGTGCAGATCAATACCACGATCGCCCGTCACAATGCGCATCAGCTCCCGGACGTGCTGGCGCTGGCCAGGTCTCTCGGAGCGGATGCGCTGCATACTTTTCTTCTGGTACCGGTGGGTTGCGGAGTGGATATCGCCGCCGAGCAGATGGTTCCTCCAGAAGAGTATGAGCGGATGCTGAACTGGTTTTACGATCGATCGCTGGAAGGTGGCATCGAGTTGAAGGCCACTTGTGCGCCGCATTATTTCCGCGTGGTTCGACAACGGCGGGTGGCGGAACACCGTTCCGCAGCTGCGGCGGAAGCTGCGCATGCTCTGCCCGAAGCGACACACGTTTTGCCGGGTAATGGTTCGCCTAGCATTGGCCCGACTGAGATGGCGATGCCCGGTTCGACCGGCATCGAATTGAAGCCGCACGGTGTCGGCAAGGCCGTGGGACACCCTGGAACTCATCCCACGGACATGAACGCCATGACGAAGGGATGCCTGGCGGGAACGGCCGTTTGTTTCATTTCTCATCAAGGCGAAGTTTATCCTTGTGGATATTTGCCAGCCTTGGCGGGAGATTTGAAGAGGCAGGCCTTCGCCGATATCTGGCAAAACTCTGTCGTGTTCAATCAACTGCGCGATACCAACAACCTGAAGGGAAAGTGCGGGTGCTGCGAATTTCGCAATATTTGCATGGGTTGCCGCGCGCGCGCCTTTGCCGTTAACGGCAATTATCTGGACGAGGAACCGTTTTGCGTATACGAACCGCACACCAAGATCTTGAAGGAAAAGGATATCGCGCCCGCGGAAGTGGTTCGCTGAGCATTCACGGAAGGGCTTTTCACCACGGAGACACGGAGAGAAAATCACTCGATCGGTCCTCCCCCTGAGTAATTTGGGATTGGTTTTGTGTGCATTGAGTCTCCGTGGTGAAAACTCCTAGACGGGCCAAAAGACACGATGCGAGTGTGATATCCCACTAAGCGGTTTCCCGAGCCAGACTTCTATTCCATCCCGCACTCTCCTAACTAGCTGAAAATAAATACTATTCTTGTTATGGCATCGAGTCGGCCTTTGGCCCAAGGGGTGCTTTTCCTAAGGATGTGGGGGAGGAGTTGCGCCGTGGAACCGACTCTCATGGTGGTTGGGCTGAATTATCGAACGGCCCCAGTGGCAGTGCGGGAGCGTTTCTGGATCAACGAGAATCGCTGCTACGAAGCCCTGGTGCAGCTCTCCCGGGCAGAGGGCATCGATGAACTGATTGTGATGGCTACCTGCAACCGCACTGAGTTCTGGCTGTGGGCGAGCGACGTGACGCTGGCCGCGAACTCTGTGATGCGGCTTCTCGGTGCCGAATACGGACTGATGCTTTGCGAGTGGAAGCATTTCTACCGTTTGCTGGACGAAGCTGCGCTTCTGCACATTTTCCGAGTTGCTTCCAGTCTGGATTCGATGGTGGTGGGCGAGCCCCAGGTGGTGTCGCAAGTGAAACAGGCGTGGCAGCAGGCACAGAAGCTCAGCACTACGGGACGGTTTCTCGATGCCGTGTTACAGAAGGCACTTACCGTCTCAAAGCGTGTGCGCACGGAGACGGCGATTGGCAATGCGGCAGTTTCCATTCCTTATGCGGCGGTGGAACTCACGCGGCAGATCTTCGGCACGCTGGAAAACAAGAAGGTTCTTCTGTTAGGCGCGGGCAAGATGAGCGAGCTTTCCGCCCGTGGGTTGCTCAACCAGGGCGCGTCTTCGGTCTGCGTGATCAATCGCACTCTGGAGCATGCCACGGAGCTGGCAACGAAACTGGGCGGAACCGCGATACCCTTCGAAGAGCGCTGGCAACACATGTCGAACGCCGACATCATCATCAGCTCGACTTCCTGTCCGCATACGATTCTGAGTCGCGAGGAAGCCGAGAGCATGACTCGCGGGCGCAAGGACAGGCCGCTGGTAATTGTGGATATCGCCATGCCGCGCGACATCGACTCCGAAGTACGCAAGGTCAAGGGCGTCTTCCTTTATGATCTCGACGACCTGGAGAACGTGGTCGACCACAACGCGCATGAGCGCGAAGTGGCCGCGACCGAGGCGCAAAAAATTCTGCAGTCCGAGGCGCAAGGCTTCCGTCGGCGACTGTTGGCGGAGCGCGTAGTACCGACGATCGTTGCATTGCGCGAGCGGCTGGATGAAATTTGCCGGCAAGAACTGGATTCCTTCCGAAACGAGTGCGGGCCGTTTTCCGTGGACCAGGACGAAATGTTAAGCGCAGTCATGTCCCGAATGACGCAGAGGATTGCAGGGTCCCTGGCCCGTGAACTCAAGGAACTTCCAGAGAAGATGGAGCAGGAACAGATGACCACTGCACTGCAGCGGCTGTTCCATCTGCAAGCGCCTAAAACGGCGATTGCCGGCACCATATCGTAAGCAAGTTTCCGCCAGTGGACAATTCGGCGGAGGACGACGTACAGTCTGCCTGTGAGCCGCCGCCCCACTCATCTTCCACTTATCGCTCAGGCCGAGCGGCATGCCGGACGCATCGCTATCGTTGATTCGCAAGGGGCTTACACCTACGACCAGTTGCTGGATGCAGCGGCCAGCGTAGCCAATGCGTTGCTTGCGGGGCGTAGGGATCTTCGCGAAGAGCGGGTCGCGTTTCTGATCACGCCGGGATTTGCCTGGGTGGCTGCGCTCTGGGGAATCTGGCGCGCGGGTGGAATTGCGGTTCCGTTGCCCCTCGGCTCGGCGAAGCCAGAACTGGAATATTTCATTGAAGATACACGGCTGTCGACGGTGGTGTTTGATGCTCAAGCCGCTTCCCTTCTAACGCCAATTTTATCGGCACGTGACATTCGCACGTTATCGTGCGAACAACTGATCGTTCGCCAGGCGCCGCTGTTGCCGAACATTGATCGCTATTCCGACCCTTATATCGCTGGCGAGCGCCGCGCCATGATTCTCTACACCAGCGGCACGACGTGCCAGCCGAAAGGGGTGGTCACGACTCACGACAATATCGCAGCGCAGATCAAGTGTCTGGTGCAGGCCTGGGAGTGGTCAGCTGACGATCGCATTGTTCTTTGTCTGCCGCTACACCACGTGCACGGAATTATCAACGTGGTTTCGTGTTCCTTGTGGGCCGGCGCGACCTGCGAGATGCTGCCGCGATTTGACGCGAACGTGGTATGGGATTGCATCGCTAGAGGAGACGTAACTCTGTTCATGGCGGTGCCGACAATTTATGTGAAGCTCATCGCTGCCTGGGAAGCGGCCTCGCTGGAGCGGCGCGCGAAGCTAAGTCAAGCCTCCAGGGGTTTGCGGCTGATGGTTTCCGGATCAGCCGCGCTGCCGGTTCGTACGCTCGAGCGCTGGAAAGAAATCAGCGGCCACACGTTGCTGGAGCGTTACGGCATGACGGAGATTGGCATGGCGCTTTCGAACCCATTGCGGGGCAGGAGAGTGCCGGGCAGTGTTGGAACCCCGCTGCCGAGCGTCGAGGTTCGACTGGTTGGAGAGAACGGCGAACCCATTGCCGAGGGCGTAGCGGGCGAGATCGAAGTCCGCGGGCCCAGCGCATTCACCGAATACTGGGGCCAGCCCGATGCTACGCGAGCTGCGTTTCGTAACGGCTGGTTTCGCACTGGCGACACTGCAGTGGTTGAGAACGGCGTCTATCGCATTCTTGGCCGGACGAGCATTGATATCCTCAAGACGGGCGGACATAAAGTTTCTGCACTGGAGATTGAGGAAGCGCTGCGCAAACATCCTGCGGTGGCAGAGTGTGCCGTAGTGGGCGTGCCCGACCCGGAGTGGGGTGAGCGAGTAGCGGCGGCGGTGGTATTGAACGATGGCAGCGCTATGGACCTCGCGTCGTTTCGTAAGTGGTCGAAGGAGTTGCTGGCAGTTCATAAAGTGCCATCGCGTCTTTTGGTTCTGGATGCACTTCCTCGCAATGCGATGGGGAAGGTGACGAAACCAGCGTTGGTGGCGCTGTTTCAGAATGGGCACGGCGCCGCTGATGTGTAGACACTTCTGAAGTGCCTCGCCAGGGCGTGTTATCCTCCTGCGACGCAAGGATAACGCCATGGCCGATGAAGTGGTGACCCGCTCAGTTGCCGCTGTTCACACCAAGCTGTCACGCCAGCAAATCACTGGATTCTGGGGAGCGTGGGCGGGCTGGACGCTGGATGGCATGGATTCAGTGATCTACGCGCTCGTCCTCAGTCCCGCTCTTACAGAGTTGCTTCCAAAGTCGGGGTACAAAGCCACTGCCGCCAACGTGGGCTTTGCGGGATCGACACTGTTTGCGCTGTTTCTGGTGGGCTGGGGATTGTCTTTGATTTGGGGGCCGATTGCGGACCGGTTTGGCCGCAGCCGGGTACTGGCTGCCACCATCTTCGTTTATGCAATTTTCACGGGAGCGGCGGCTTTGTCGCAGACGGTTTGGCAACTGGGATTATTTCGTCTGCTGGCGGGAATTGGAATCGGCGGTGAATGGGCACTGGCAGGCACATACGTAGCGGAGGCGTGGCCGGAAGATCGCCGCAAGATGGGCGCGGGATACCTGCAGACCGGTTATTACGCTGGCTTTTTTCTGGCGTCGGCTCTCAACTACACGGTGGCGACGCGCTACGGTTGGCGCGCCATGTTCTGGTGCGGGTTGACGCCGGTTGTCGTGGCATTCATGGTCCTGCTCCGTGTCAGGGAACCAGAGCGCTGGCAAAAGACCAAGCTGAAAACGGTCGGCGGGATATCTTCTCTTCGCCGAATCTTCAGTCCACCTTACACGCAACGCACTCTGGTGAATACCGTGCTGCTGGCCGCGGCCATCTGCGGGCTGTGGGCGGCCGCTGTGTACGCTCCGACGGCGATCATCAGCCTGGCGAAACGGGCAGGAATGTCACAACCCGAGGCCGTGCGCATGTCCTCGTTCGGGATGGGCTTGTTGTCCCTGGGGACCATCCTGGGATGTCTCGCGGTTCCACTACTGGCTGAACGCATTGGCCGCAAGCGAACTCTAACCTTTTATTACGTGGGGATGGCAGCCTGCATCCTGCTCAGCTTCCGCTGGGCGTTTTACTTGCCGCGTGGGCTTTATCCGTTTATTGCGGTGCTGTTTTTCTTAGGGTTTTTCGGCGGCAACTTCGCGCTCTTCAGTCTGTGGCTGCCGGAGCAATATGGAACCACAGTACGCGCGACGGCCTTTGCGTTCACCACATCGTTTGGCCGTTTCATCGCCGCCGGAGTCAACTTCGGAGTGGGGGCGCTGGTCAGCCAGATGGGAACGCTGGGCAAGCCAGTTGCGTTTACCGCTATTGCCTTTGGGATCGGGTTGCTGGTTATTCCCTTCGGAACGGAAACCCGGCGGAAAGCATTGCCGGAGTAGTGCGTGCCGCATCCCACAGTGGAATGGCTTCGGCTTGACTTTGCGGCGGATTGGTATATCTTTACCCGAACAAGTCCACAGCGGTTTCGTTCCCAGAGGTCCGGCCGAGTTAGGGCATCATTTTTCCCCGGGAACTCACAAACAATCATTCGGGTAATTTCGAATTGAACGGTAAGGGAGGTCCGCATTGGCTACCAACCCAGTTACTCGCAGCCCCGAATTGAAACTCGAAACCGAGAAGAAAAACTCGACAACAACCGTCTGGGCCAGGGGGCGGATTGTAATCGCTTCGGCTGGTGCGCTGGAGAGCACGCTACGAGATCTGATCGTCGAGGGCGGCCGCGTCGTATTGGACCTGGCGAACGTAGATTATGTCGATAGTGCCGGTCTCGGGGTGCTGGTCACGGTTTATGTACATGCGAGAAGGACAAAATGCCATTTGCAGATTGCCAATCCCAAGGAGCGCATCAGGGACTTGTTTAAGAGGAGCGGGTTAGCTTCGGTGTTCGAGGGCGACTCTTTCGACGTGCTGTGGGAGGCGTGGTCCCAGGATGCTAACAAGGCCGGTGACTGATGCGGCATTGAGGAATCAAGTTAATCTCTGCGCCCTCCCGATGTCCATCTTTAAGAACTCTACTGATCCTCCGCCACGGTCTGATAGCTCTCATCATCGCCGCGAATCAAACCAAATTTCTTCAGCTTGTAACGCAAGGCGTCACGGCTGATGTCGAGCAGTTTGGCGGCATGGGTCTGGTTGCCGTTGGATTGGCGCATAGCCAACTCGACCATGGCATGCTCAACTTCTTCGAGCGACGTTCCACCTTCCGGGATATAAAGGCGGGGTAGCATGCGGCCGTTGGGTAAGGTCTGTCCGCCGTCGGCAGGCGAGGTACGTTCGAAAGCCGTTCGACCGCCGGATTCTCCCACGGAAAATGGCAGATACAATGGACGCAGGAGCGGGTCCTCTTCCAGGATCATGCCGCGCTCGATGGTGTTCTTGAGCTCACGAACGTTGCCTGGCCAATTGTGACTGAGGATGAGACGCCGCGTTTCTTCGGTGATACCGCGAATAGATTTCTTGAATCGGCGGTTGTAGCGGTCGATGAAGAAGTCGACCAAAGGCATGATGTCTTCTTTTCGGTCGCGCAGCGGCGGGATAAAGATTGCGATGATGGCCAGGCGGTAATAAAGGTCCTGGCGGAATTGGCCTTCGCGCACCGCCTTCTCGAGATCACGGTTGGAAGCCGCGATGACGCGAACATCCACCTGCATGTCACGGACGCCGCCCACGCGTCGAATGACCTGATCCTCGAGCACGCGAAGCAGCTTGGCTTGCAGAAGTGGAGAGAGTTCGCCGATTTCGTCGAGGAATAGTGTGCCGCCATCTGCGGCCTCGAACAGACCCTTCTTCATCTGCTTGGCATCGGTGAATGCTCCCTTTTCATGGCCAAAGAGCTCGGCTTCCATCAGAGTCTCGGGAATAGCCGAGCAGTTGATGGCGATAAAGGGCTTCTCCTGGCGGGAACTTTCATAGTGAATCGCTTTCGCGATGAGGTCCTTGCCGGTACCGCTCTCACCTTGAATCAGAATGGTGGTGGCTTCGCTGGAGGCAACCTTTTTGACGAAGTTCATGAGCTCCGTCATTTTGGAAGAAACGCCGATCACGTTGCTGTAACCGGAAGTGCGTCTCACTTCGCCGCGCAAGGTCTGGACTTCGGTGCGGAGGCTGGTGGCTTCGAGGGCGTTCTTGATGGTGACGTGCAGTTCATCGAAATCGACCGGCTTGCCTACGAAATCGTAGGCCCCAAGCTTGAGCGCTGCTTTCACATCGTCGAGTTGCGGATCGGCGGTGATCATGATGACGGCGCGCGCGTCTCCATTCTTTTTGAGCTGGTCGAGCACTTCGATGCCAGTGAGGTCGGGCATGCGGACGTCGAGCAGGACGAGATCGGGCGATTCGTTTTGGGCCAGTTTGAGGGCAGGCTCCCCTGAATCGGCCTCGATCACGCGATAGCCCCACTCCTCACACTTCTGGCGAAGCGACCAGCGCACCAGGCGCTCGTCGTCCACGACCATGATTTTCTCTGCAGGCATGCGTGTTTTTAATTTACTACGAAACGCAGGTGGCTTGCTTTGGCAGGCTCTTCGGTGCACAGGTTCGTCAAACCTGCGCCGAGTGAGCTGCAGGTCTGGCGACGCAGCAAGGACAGGCCAAGGGGTGAGCCGCGCTCGCGTTTGTAAGAATCTGGGGATAGACGGAACGTTTCCGGTCTTTCGTCCCAGCAAGGGCGCAGACTCTCAGGAAAATCCAGGAACATCTCATCTTCGGTTTCCCCTCGGCTTCCCTTTGCGTGCCGAGGTTTCGCTACTGTCCCATGCCCGTGAGCCGGGCCGCGTCTTGCATCATCACCAGTCTTCGCTGCTGCTGGTCCAGCATCTCCTGCATGTGAGCCAGGCGTCCCATCTGAATCGACTGATACCGGTTCACCGGGGTATCGTACTGTGCCGTACCAACCGCCGCCCGCATCGACTCATTTACGCGGTCGATGCGCGTCTGCAGAATGGCAATCCGGGCTTCCTGATCTTGGATCCGCGCTTTCCACTGCTCGCCGGCTCGCTGTTCGGCCACCAGTCGCTGATGCACGCGTTGCTCCGAAAAGCTATCTGCGGATCTCTTCACGCCGGAGACCGTTGTCATCGGCTCCGAGGACTCCGGAACTCCCGACGGGTCCGAGGGAAGATCCTGATTCGTAATTATTTTGGGCGTCGTCCCGGCTGCTTCCAGTGCCTGCTGTTTCGCATGGTTCGCACGGGCCACCTCTCCCAGAGAATCGGCGGTCTGGGACTGCCCGATTAGTGTGGCTGCATTCAGTAATAGTACGACGAAGAAAACCTGCCAAGCTACTCGCTGCATAGGCCCTCCTGGAATCGTTCTGCCCAACCTGACAAAAACCGCTCTCTATAAGGAAAACCCAAACCGGCGTACTCTGTCGCTTCCCAAAGGTGTAATCCGCGCCAAACGAAAGGCACCAGCCTTAAGTGACCAAAGGTACTAAAATCCAGTGCCCTCGCAGTTGGGGCGTGCTTTTCATCTCGCTGGCCAACACCGAGGCGGGGTCCGACCAAAGGTCAATGGGTGCAAATTCCCTTGTTTCGTCAACAATCCTGCTGGGCTTTCCCGGTTGCAGATCATTTCCGGTTTGCCGTTACCGACCGCAAATGCATGATCTCGGGGTTTTGACTTGACTTCTTTGGCAATCGGACTAAGGTCAGAAGCAGACGGTCCTGTCGTGCCAAAACAGGAGGTAAGCCCCTCGGTCACGTTCTCCTCGACTTGGAGTTTAGTTATGAACACGGCATCTCCCCCCTGCCTGAGTCGTACAGAATGGCAGACGCTCTACAGAGTCGCGATTCTGGAAACCAACAAAACCCTCCTCCCACAACGAGTCTCGGACGCTGAACAAGCCGTGATAAAACGGGGACGAGAAATCTTTCTAGATCATGGAAGCCCGGAAGAAAAAGACGCCTTAGAAGACGCACTGTATGCCTTGCGGGCGTTCAGAAGCGCCTGGCAGCACACTGAAGCTGCATAGTTCCTCCGACACAGACGACGTATAAGCGGACCAGCCTCCTCGCTTGCTGTGGAGAAAGTCTTTGCAGTTAAGGCGTTAGCCAAAGTGATGCCTTTCAGCTTGGAAGAACTGTCCATCCTTCGACAGGAAACGAGGATTTGCGGGAGATTGCCCTTTGCGCGAAGAGAGACGGCAACAGCGACTTAGACCGAGCCGCTATTGAACTGCGCACCAGCCGCGTGCGGGAGATTGAGCAGGTGTTGTCCAAGATGCTCAAACGTCCCTAGCCCCGCCTTAAAGCCCACGGTCTTCAGCAACGAAGGTGAGGAGTTCAGCCTGGTCCTTACCGGTTAAGTAATGGTCAAGACCAGGGCGCCGCTCGTCCCGCCGCTCGTACAACCCAAATCGCCCGAGATCCCGCTCGGAGTGTTGACCGTCACACTTGCTGTTCCGGGAGCGGAGATCAGTGCAGCAGTGATAGTGATCTGCAAGTGCGTACTACTTGTGACCAAGGTGCTAAGCGTCGTCCCGTTTATCACTCCGACAGTAGCTGAAACAAAGTGACTACCGTTTACAGTCAGAACAAAGCCCGCTTGCGCTTGAGCTAGCGTAATCGTGCTGACAGAAAGCGATTCAACGGTTGGAGCTGGCCGAGCACTACCGCACGCAGGATTGAGCGAGTTGCACGATTGGAATATCAGCAATACCAGCAGGATGGCGCCGAGGGTTCGCAAGAAAGCGCCGCCTTGCTTCATAGGGGATCGTACCACGCGCTGAACTAAGAGTCGGTCCAAACGACAAAACGTGCAAAAATGGGTTCATGGGGAATTGATGGAAGCGCGCGTTCTTGGTTAGAGGCAGCGCATGTTTTCACGTCAAGTCTGGAGCAAACTCGGTCCTGCGGTTTTTGTATCAGGACTGACCCTGCTTTGTATCTTGCCCAATCTCACCGCGACCCGGGATGTGGTATTCGCGCATTTTTCGCAACCCGCGCAGGAAAATGTCCCGCCTGTTCCAGTGAGCCTTACCTTTCTGCGTGTATTTTCCTCGGCTGAGGATGTACGACCGTCGCACCCTATTCTGGACCGCTCGCTGGACATCATTGCGGGGCCGGCAGACCCTCACACTCGCGTGGATGCCTTGCAGTCACCATCCGCGGTGACGACCGACTCGAAGCACCGTGTCTTCGTGGCCGATCCCGGCGCTAAGACGGTGCACATCTTCGATTTTATTCACTCGAGATACGGCCGTGTGGAGGGACGAGGCGACCGCCTGCAGGATCCCGTCTCGCTCGCCGTGGATGGTCAAGACAATCTATATGTGGGCGACCAGAACAATGGAAACGTATTCGTCTACGACTCGGCAGGAAAGTTTCGCCATTATTTTGGAAGACTGAGAGGTGGAGAGTCGTACTTCGCCAGCCCAACCGGGATCGCAATCGATCGAGCGACGGGACATATTTATGTCTGCGACAGACAACGGCACATGGTCATTGTTATGGACGAGCGCGGGAAGCTTATTCGCAAATTGGGAATCCGCGGCGGTGGTGAACGTCCTGGAGAGTTCCGATTCCCCACCCAGGTCGTGGTCTCTGGCAGTGAACTGTTCGTGCTGGATGTGGGCAACTCGCGGATTCAAGTTCTGGATATAGCAGGCCATTTCCTGCGCGTCCTGAACCTGCCATACGCAGATCGTCGCACCGGACTGGCCGTAGATGCCCAAGGTAATGTTTACGTGAGTGACCCTGTTCTTAGCAAAATTCAGGTCTTTGGTCAGGACGGGCATGAGGTATTCACATTGGATACGAGCAAAATCAAAGTCGCGAATTTTAGCCACCCATCCGGCATGTGGATTGACGCAGACCGTTCCCTATACGTGGTGGATTCTCAGGCCAATCGCGTAGGTCTTTTACGACTCGACGGACACGATCCGCGACAGTGACTGGGAGAAACAATCCCCCAAACATTGAGTCGGGATCCTCGGACGGCTACACATACTTAGGAAGCGGCGGTTTGTGCGGTGGGAGTGCGGATTGGGAGCAGCACCGTGAACTTGCTTCCCTTCCCGACGACGCTGTCAACTTCGATGCGGCCGTGGTGTTCTTCCACAATGCGGCGCGCCAGAGAGAGGCCCAGGCCAGTGCCGTTGCCCTTGGTGGTGTAGAACGGCCGGAAGATGTTGGAAAAGTGCTGAGGAGAAATTCCCCGTCCGGTGTCGCTGACCGCAACGATAGCGTACCCCTCTTGCGAAGCGATGTCGACATTCACGGTCCCGGCGCCGGTCACGGCCTGTACTGCATTCAGCAACAAATTCAGAAGCACCTGATGAATCTGATCGCTGTCGTGTTCAACTTCAGGCAGGTCTGGCGCCTTCTGCAGTTCGATCTTGATCGGTTTGGAGAGGACCTGCTGGCGGGCTAGCATCACTGCATGCTCCACGGTTGTATTGAGATTACTCAGACGAATCTGTGGAGGATGTGGCCGCGCGGTCTCCAGAAGATCGGTGACAATGCGGTTGATCTGCGCGATTTCCAGGCGAACATCTTTGATGACTGCCCGCGCCGGGCTGGTGGGGGGAAGATCGCGCCCGACGATTTCGATCACGCCGGCGATGCCCGCGAGAGGATTGCGAATCTCGTGGGCCAGACCTGTGGCAAGCTCACCGAGGGTTGCGAGGTGCTCCGCGCGTGACATTTGGGTGCGATGCAGGCGCTCAATCTCCTCGCGGCTCTCGCGCAACTGCTGCATCATGTAGTTGAATTTGCGCCCCAGGTCTCCGATCTCGTCATTGCGCCGGGAAAAGGTGACGGATACGTCCATATTGCCGTCACTCACCTGGCTGATTTTCTCCTGCAATTCCACCATGGGCCGTTGAACCAGGTAGGCGAGCATGAACATGGAGACGGCGCAGATGGCGACGGCTCCCGCTCCGGCCACGATCAGAACGGCGTGCCGGTCCGGGTCGCGCAGGGAGACGGTTGCGAGAGTGAAAAGAATCAATCCTGCGAGGAGGACGAAGCCGACAGGCAAGATTGCCTTCAGTTGCCAATTCATACGAACAGAACTTGACTGGAAATCCTGGGCCTGCGACGAAGGCACGGATACAGTGGGCCCGCCCCCAGCCGACGCGCGTGGAGCATCGTGGGGCATCGCGGTTGTCTCAGCCGCACTGGTCATCGATTTGGCCGGGAACTGGACTTGGTCAGGCATAGGAGTGAAGTCCTGGAAGCAGGTAAGTGACGCCGAAGAAGGTGAACATCACGACGACGAAGCCGAGAATGGCGAAGTACGCGGCACGGCGGCCGCGCCATCCGCGGGTGATGCGCATGTGCAGATAGCCTGCGTATACCAGCCAAGTGATCGCCGCCCAGGTTTCTTTCGGATCCCAACTCCAATAGGAGCCCCAGGTCTGGTTCGCCCAGTACGCTCCGGAAGCGATCATGAGAGTTAACAGGGGGAAGGCTAGAGAGATGGTTTTGTAAGTGATGCGGTCAAGGTTGTCAGAACTAGGCAGGAGGCGCTCGAGATCGGAACGCCGCCAAAGCAGCAGCAAATAAAGTAATGAGATAAATACTCCTCCCACCAGACCGGAGAGGATGAATGGACTCGCGGCCAGGCTGGTGGGAAATAAACCTTCGGCATCGAGTGAAGCATAGCGGCCATCATAGGCACGCAGCAGAAACATGACCAGTGCCATCACCTGGAGAAGGATGCCGAGGAACACGGCGCGGTTGGCGAGCGTAAGGAAACCATCGTTCTTCCTCCAGCGTGCCAGCCCGTAACAGACTAATGGAGATGCAACCACCAAAAGCGCCAGCGTCATGAGCCAGCCAAGATCGGGAACATCGACAAACAACCGTACGCCCCGGGATAGAAATACTTCTGACTTCGACTCCGGATTCCAAGCCACCAGGCTGAGGCCACCCCACTTCTCGAAGCGAGTGAGAACGATGGCTGCATAAATGGCGACGGTGCAGGAACTGGTTATAGCGAGAAAAGTCTCGGTCTTCATCTTGTCCTGGATCAGGAACATCGTGGCCAGCGCAAAACTTAGCGCGCACGCGGCATAAGCGAGCATGGCCAGCGTGACGTGCACGTGCAGCCACGTCGACTGGAGCGCAGGAACGAGGGGGTGCACTTCGGTTCGCAGAAGTTGCATCAGCACCACACCCACAATCGCCACTGGCATGGTGACTGTGCCGATGACTTTGACGCCGTATTTTTTTTCCACTATCAGGGTGAGTACGGCCAATGTCCAGACGAAGCTGAGCAGCATTTCATAGACGCTGGAGAACGGCGGATGGCCGGCTTCATACCAGCGATGGGCGATAGCCGCGGTATTCGCGACCAATCCCAGCGAAGTGGCGAGCGAGGCGAACTTCACGTAAGACTCAACGCCGGTAACACCGAATCCCAGGTACAACGCTCCTGCGCCGGCGTAGAAAATGAGAGCGGCAAATAGCAAATTCGTCTCGTTCAATACATTGCCGCTCTTCACCACATTCAGAAATGCCATGAACAGCAGGAACACAATCGCCAGTCCGACCATGACAATCAAGGTCATGCCAGTTGTCGTTTGCTGCGCTTCTGCTTTTGCTCGTGCCATTTACTTCCTCCGATAAGCCGGTTCAGTTTCCCGCGACCACAGCGACCTTCTCACTCTGAGAGGCGCTGGGCATGGTTTTCAGTTCTTCCGTCACCTTGGCGACGAGAGTGTTGAAGCGCTCCTCAAAAGCATCGCGGTTGCGGTTAACGCTGCCCCCGACCCACAACGAATGCTCGCCGGTTTGGAGATCGAGAACCGGTACCACCCAAATCCGTATGTGAACTACGTAGAAGACAAAAGCGAGTCCAACAACCATCAAGACCACACCCGCCCAAACTCCCCACTGCCCGGGTTCGTGTGAGACTTGCAGACCCGTAAAGTGCCCCATCTTCAGATCCATGGCTTCTAACAGATAAGGTGCCTTGGAGTTGTCGGCGATGCCTTCGATCTCCGGGAACCAGACGTCGAAGTCCTTCCCAGAGCTCTTCGAGGTCACCACCAGATGGGCAGCCGGATTTTCCAAGTCGTTTGACTTCCGATAAACGTGGCCATTTTGAACCGCATAGTCAGGGAAAAATTCGGCGAAGCGAACCGTAGTGTCCGCATCGAGGGAAGCGGTTTCATTCATAGCTAGCCCGAGTTCCCGCTTTTCCCCGCCCTTGCTTGGAGTCGCAGCAACAAGGAGCTTTTCGACTTTTCCATTCTGGCCGTAGCTCGATTGGTAGAAGCGCACTCTGTCGTAGAGGAGAGGATCGTTGACGACGATTTCTTTCGTCTGCACATCCCGTCCGTCCCGGACCACGGCCAGCTTGGACCACCATTTCTTCGGGGTGCCATCCTTATAGTTTTCCTGGCCGGCGGCATCGCAGCGAATAGCAAACGGAAGCGTGCGCGTAGTCCCATCGCGCAATGCGATAGTGTTGGAGGTTTGTCCCTCATTCAGATTCAACGTACCGCCCCAGCCCCAGATACCGTCCACCACCGTGCCGAAGAAAATAAGCAAAAGGCTGGCATGGACGATATAGACCGCGAGCTCGGAGATTCTGCTGCGCTCGGCAAAAATAGAAAAATTGTTTTCGTGCACGACGCGTTCCGGTTTGTATCCGAGCGAATGCAGCGCACGCTCGGCTGCCACCAATCCGGATTCCTCATCCGCGATGGCCAGCAATTTCTGGGGATGAGAAGCTCGGCGGAAGCCTTCATCCGGATATTTGTAGGGACGCGAGAAGTAGCGCCAGGCGTTGGGGAAGCGATCGATGGAAGCGGCCACGATGCTGACGCTGACCAGCAGAACCAGCCCGAGAAACCACCAGGAGTGAAACACGTCGGTTAATCCGACTTTGTCCAAAATTCGTAACACCTCGGGCGAGTAGGCGCGCTGAATTTCTTCCGGATCGGTGACCGGCCGTTGCAGCACGATGGTCCCGACCGCAGCGAAGATCACGACAAGGATGAGCAGGACCACCCCGGTCTGGATGGAAGCAACGGTACGCCACACTCTGTGCGGGATTGTGCGGGAATCTGCGGCCATATTCCTCCCCTTCATACCTAGGAAGGCACGTTTTCAACCATCGAAGGCGATTCGGTGAAGTGCTTGAAACCGAAGAAGATGTGCGATTGAGACGATGAAGGACACAAGGAAAATGTGAGGCATATCACACAACAGATTTAGGCTTCGTCCGAAATTTCGCGCAGAATCGAAAAATGCGACCCTAAAAGCGGCGGTTGCAGATCACGATTACTTGCGTCATTTAACCATTGGAGTGTGGGAGAATCCGCGACGCTGATGAGTTTCTCAACGACTCGATTCATCGACCAATGCGGCCAAGACAGCCAAAGTGCTCTGTTGCAAGCCCTTACAAAGAGCTTTTGTAATCCACAGGGGCGGCGTATAAAGGCGAGATTCGTGCAAACGCTTCTGTTACGGAGGTAGGCCGGAGTGGCTCTGGAATCTTTCAGATCGAATGTACGGCTGCGCTTGATGCTCAACGGCTTGGGCTGTTTCCTCTTAGCCACGGTATGTGCCGGTCGAGCCTTCGCGGTGCAGCACCCAGTACCTCTTGACCCAAAGGCGGATCCTTCGACTTGCCTCGCATGCCATGAAGACAAAACCAAGGGTAAGTCGGTGCATTCGGCGATCGCCATGGGCTGCACCAGCTGCCACGAGATTCGTACAGTCAAAGACATAACGCACGTCAAACTGATCACGACCACTCCATCGGCACTGTGTTTTACTTGCCACGCCGATAAAAATCCCGCCGACATAAAAGGTAAGGTTCATCCCCCGGCGGTGCGAGACTGTCTCAAGTGCCACGACCCTCACGTCTCCGATAACAAGAACCAGTTGCTGAAGCCGGAGTCCGGCGATCAGAAAGAGAACCTCTGCCTGAGCTGCCACAACACCGGATTGAATGTCCCGGCAAAGGGCAGTCGACACGCCGCATTAGATATGGGATGCGACACCTGCCACGTCACCCATAAGACTGGAGAGATTGGGAAGGCCGAATTTGATTTTCATTTGACCAAGGCGGCGCCAGCCCTCTGTTTGGACTGTCACGATGCCAAGGGTGCGGACCTGCAGAAGGCGCATCAGAATCAACCGTTTGAAAAGGCCGATTGCCTGACGTGCCACGATCCGCACCAGTCAGACGCACCCAAGCTGATGGCCAAGTTCATGCACCCGCCCTTCGCCGACAAGCAGTGCGACATTTGCCATGCTCCGGCGAAGGACGGAAAAGTGGTGCTCACGCAGTCCGATGCGAAGGCACTGTGCGTGACCTGCCACTCGGACAAGGCTGAGCTTATCGAGAAGGCAAAAGTGCAGCATCCGGGAGCGGCCGGCGATTGCACCGACTGCCACAGCCCGCACGCCAGCCGGCAGCCCGGGCTTCCCAAGACCAATGCAGTGGATATCTGCCTGGGTTGTCACAGCGATCAGGCCGAACAGTCCAAGAAGCGCGTTCTTCATCAGCCCGCTTTTGTCCAGGGCTGCGCAACCTGTCACGAGCCGCACGGCGGGGACAACAATCATCTACTACGAGCCAATGGAAATGCGCTGTGCCTGGAGTGCCACGGCCCCGACTCGGAGCCACAGAAGCTCGAAGCCGAGCATGTGCTAACAATCTTCAACGGAAAAGTGAAATTGCCCGAGGACTACTACAAGAAGAATAAGGTCGCGATTCTGCCGCTGAGATACGGGCTGGGCCATCCGGTGGAAGGTCATCCCGTGGGAGACGTGATGAATCCGTCGGATATAACCAAAGTCAAGACTCACTTGACTTGCCTATCTTGCCATCAGCCGCACTCTTCGGCGCAACCTGGCCTGCTCGTCAAAGATCAGCAAAACAATATGGCTTTCTGTGACAGCTGCCATAAGAATCGAACGAACATGCGAGATACGACGGTGCCGGGAAATTAGCTAGACAGGAGAAGAGAAAATGTTTGCCCTTCCTTACAAATCGAATTGCAACGCCAGGATGCTGGTTGCGCTTGTGGTCCTGCTAGCTCTCTGCCTGGCCTCCCCGGTTTCGATGTACGGCGATAAGAAGAAAAAGAAGTCCGATGCCCCTCAGCCAACCGAAACTCCCAAGCTGGATATTGATACTTCAAAGTTGGTTTGGCCGAACCCGCCCAACATCGCGCGGGTCCGCTGGCTGAACTACTACGCGGGCATGAAAATCGACCGCACTCCGCCCGCAGCCAAGAAGAAAAAACAGAGTTGGATGGATCGTGTGGCCGGCGCCAAGCAGGAAGACAACATCGACAAGCTCAAGACCTTTCCCTGGCAACTGCTGGGACCCTACGGCATCGCGATCGACTCCAAAGGACTGGTGTATGTGGCCGATCAAAAGGTCGGAGCGATCTTCATCTTTAACACGGAGACCCACGACGCCACCCTCATTAAAAACGGAACCGACGCTCATTTTGGCTGGATCAACGGCCTAGCCATCGACGATGGCGACCGCCTTTTCGTCTCCGATGGCAAGATGCACCGGATCCTGATTTTCAACGCTCAACATGCAGTCGAGGGCCAGATCGTGGAGGGGTTGGTGGATCCCGTGGGGCTAGCGATCGACAAAGAAAACCGTCTTCTCTATGCTGTCGACGAGCAGCTGGACCAGGTCTTCGTTTATGACGCGGATAGCCTCAAGCTGCTGCGCAAAATCGGGACCGCGGTAACTCTAGCCAAAAAGCACTCTCTGACGACCCCGGGCGACTTCGCTGCGCCAACCAATGTGGCGCTCGACAATGATGGCAATGTCTACGTCACCGACACTCTAAACAGCCGCGTCGAGATATTCGACGCGGACGGCCATTTCATCAGCACCTTCGGCAAAGCCGGCGATGGTCCGGGATACTTGTTCCGCCCCAAGGGCATCGCGATCGATTGTGACGGGCACATCTGGGTCGCCGATCAATACCAAGACCGGGTGCAGGTGTTCAACCGCGAAGGGCAATTGCTGACCTATATTGGCGACACTCACGCCAACGGTCCCGGCCAGTTCAAAGCGCTGGTCGGTATTGCGATTGACAAACAAAATCGCGTCTTTACCACCGAACAATATCCCGGCCGCATGCAGATGTTCCGCTACATCACCGACGCGGAGGCGGACGCGGAGCGGGCGCGACGTCAGGCGGAATTGACGAAGACGGCAGATGCGCGAAAGCAAGCTGCGACCGACAGCTCGCAGCAACCGGCGGCAGCGTCGACGCAGAAGCCAGCGGAAGCTCCGGCGCCGGCCCAGCAACCTCCAACACCTGCGCCGAAACCGAACTGACGACAACACGGTTAAATGACCCACGCCTCGGCTCCTATGCCGAGGCGTTTGCGTCATAGCCCTCACTCGACAACTCTGATGTCGTCGCGCAAAAAGTGATAAGCGTCACACTGAGGCGTGAGGGCGGTCCTAGAACCGGGATCTTAAAAAATATCTAATGGCCTCCGGGAGGAGAGTCCACGTGACGTGTTGCATATCTTTGCTGTTGAAAAATGCGGCAGTTAGCGATCACGCTACGTGGGGCATTTCCCCAATCCCACTGTGGAAGAAGACCCAACAGTCCAAGGCCCATAGTGCTACCAAAGTGGGACCGCTTCCCGAAATGGGTTCTAAGTGAAACTGTGGCAATTACTTACAAATTCCGACTAAGAGTGGCCGCGCCCGAAGTTTTCGGTGGCTCTCGTGCAATCACACATGTGGGAGGGTTTACAGAACCTCCGCGATCTTATGAACCTCGAGAGTTCCAAGAGTGCAGCAGTAGAAGCAAGCGGTAGATGTGAACGTGTTGCAACACTTCATAAAGGAGCTAATATGAAAAAGAGCTTTTTAGTCCTGCTAATGATTCTGGCTGTAGCCGCGTTTGCTGCTGCTCAGATCAAAGCGCCGACGTCTGACGTCCTCGGCGCCCACCTCAATTACGGCCGTGGCTGCGCAGCTTGCCACGCACCACACAGCGGCGCATGGGGCAACGGCGCCAACCATTCGGGCGACACCACCTCCGGCCAGTCGATCCTTTGGGGCCAGGATACGGGCAATTTGTATGGTAAGACCATCATCACCGCGGGCAACACCGTCGAGGTTCTGCCGGCGAGCATGGCCCTTACTACCCCCGACGTGAATGGCCTGATCACCTGCCTTAGCTGCCATGACGGCAACTACGCCCAGGGCGCCATGATGAAGAACCAGGTCTATGAGACGCTGCCAACCACCTACGGAACCTTTAACAAGATTCCGACCCTGCTGGGCAATGACGGCGACGGCGCGGGCAACTACCTGGCCAACCATCCGGTGGGCTTGAATGCCACCGTTGCTTGCGGCGGACAGTGGAATTGGGATTGCACCGAGACCAACGGCACGATCTACATGAACGGCCCGAATTCCTCCAAGTTCGTCACGAACTACGGCTTCTTCGTGTCCCCCACGGCTTACAACAATACGGCTGTGGTTACCTGCACGAGCTGCCACAACCAGCATCTGATGAATGTTGTCAGCGTGACCAACGGCCTTGGAAGTTACAAATCTGGTTCCTCCGGCCTGCCGACCGGCTATTACGCAACCATGTTCTTCGTACGCGGCCCCTACAACCCGGCGAGCGGCACGGCTGGATCGAACCAGACCGCGCAGTTCTGCCGCGAGTGCCACGGTGGAGAAGCAAACGAGTCGAACGGAGGAGGCACGATTCCGACCACCTTCTAAGCTGTCAGCTCGTACACACGGGGGAGAGGATAAACTCTCCCCTATTTTTTCGACCAAATTCTGTGTGAGGATAGACTTATGAAGCGCCAACCATCCATAAGAACCCTGATTCTGGCGGCCCTTACGCCAATCGCTGTGACCCTAATCGCGATAACCTTGGCGATGACTGTGACAGCGACGGCCCAACAGCTCGCTGTCTCCCACACGCCTACCGCCGTGGCGTCTCAACCCGACGCCGGGATACAAGTCACGGGCAAGCCCGTGGCGCGAGTCAACGGAAGCGTATTGACCGATCGTGATCTGCAGCGTGAGATGTTTACGTTGTTTCCCTACGCGGCCCAGCACAACGGTCAGATACCCCCAGAGATGGAGCCGCAGATCCGCAAGGGCGCCCTGCAAATGATTGTCTTCGAGGAACTCGTGTACCAGGAAGCGTTGCGCCGCCAGATGACGGTACCGCCGGCCAAGTTGAAAACGGCAGAAAGCGACTTCCGGGGCCAATTCAACAGCCCGGCTGAGTATCATCAATTTCTGATTTCAGAATTTAAAGGTTCGGAGAAGGCTCTAGACGAGAAGATAAAACGGTCGCTGCTGATCGATGCCTTCCTCAAGGCTGAAGTCGATGCCAAGTCAACGGTCTCGGTGGCCGAGGCCCGAGCTTACTATGACAAGAATCCGGCCCGTTTTGAATATCCCGAAAGCTTTGCCATTCAAACCATTTCCTTCCTACCGCCGGAGAAGCCCACGCCCGACGGCCTGAAGGAAGAGCGAAAGCGCGCCGAAGATGCACTGAAGCAGGCTAAAGCGACGACGAACTACGAGCAATTCGGAATGCTGGCGGAAAAAATCTCGGAAGACGACTACCGGGTAATGATGGGAGACCACAAAAGAGTGAACCGCGCCAAACTGGCGCCGCAGGTGGTGGACGCGCTGCTCGCCCTTAAGGAAGGCGAAATCACCGGCATCATCCAGGTCGAGCAGGCCTTTACCATTGTCCGGCTGAACCAGTACATTCCGGCGGGGAAACTGAAGTTTGCTGATGTGAAGGATACGCTGCTGAAGGAACTGCAACAGCGGAAGCAGAATGCAGTGCGCGCGGCCCTGGATAAGAGGCTGCGGAACAGCGCCAAAGTCGAAGAGATGTAAGCCGCCCCCTATGCGAAAGACCTGCGCCAGAGCGCAGGTCTTTTCTTTTCCTCGCGCCACGGACCCATGGAATTCCGTGGAAGCGGCCCTTCAGGGCCGCGTCGGAACGCAATGATTTTGGGCTTTAGCCCTTGTCACCGCGGGGGCTAAAGCCCGCGGGATTTTAGATCGCTAAACGCGGCCCTGAAGGGCCGCCCTACCGGGATTGCGTCAATACGGCCTAAAGGGCCGATCTCCCGCCGAAATAACCAGACATTCCTTCAGGCCCGCGCTTGCGCCAAATGCCTTGTCCTCTTGAGCTTAGCTGGGTTATATCCCCCAGAACCGGGGCTCTAATTTTCTTCCAAACTGCTTAGCTCATTGCTGGGCAATGGTTTAGCCAAGTGCCACTGCTGGCGGGGTACGTGCTTTTGTTTCATTAGAGGAAAGCGATGCCGGTTGCCATTCAACTGGGAAGCGCCACACCCACCTTGAGGCAGCCAGATATAGGAGCGGGACCGCAGTCGCGCCGCTGTGGGGAAGCCAGGAAAAAGCAGATGCTGAACCAGTCCGGAGACTGGAAGAAGTGGGTGGGTGTGAAGGGTGCTTACCGAAATACCGCTTTGACTTTGGCAGGAGTGCTCCTGCTCGTACTGCCGGCTCAGGCTCAGCTCAAGCTTGGGGAGAGCAGCAATAACCTGAGCGGTACTCTCTCCGGGGGGTATAACGCAGATTACGGAAATCTGGTCCCTTCCGACCACAGCTTGGCTTTCGGAGGCACGGGAACGCTGTCCGGTTTTTACTACAATCCCAACTTCCTCTCTTACACAATTTCCCCTTACGTGAACCAGGCGCGAGACAACTCATCGTTTCAATCCCTCTCCGACGCGAGCGGGGTGAATATCAACACCTCGATTTTCTCAGGCAGCAAATTTCCCGGCTCCATCAGCTATTCCAAGGCCGACAACAGCGAAGGCAACTACGCGGTCCCCGGGTTGGCCAACTATACGACGCATGGCAATAGCGACACCTTCGGGATCGGTTGGTCGGAGATCGTACCGGACTGGCCGAGCCTCTCGGCCACCTTCCAGACAGGGAGCAACCAATATTCAATCTATGGCTCGAACGACAACGGGAGCAGCAATTCGCGATCTTTCAGCTTGCGGTCATCCTACCTCTTAAGTGGTTTTAACCTGAGCGCCTACTTTTCTGATGGCGACTCGCACTCGAACATTCCGGAAGTTCTTGAGGGTTCGTCGCAGACGGAAACCGCGACTTCCAATAACCGTGGCTATGGATTTGCCGCGGGCCACCAACTTCCGCTTCACGGCGGATTCTCGGCAAACGTCAACCGTTCCGATGTTGATTCCAACTTTCTCGGCTACAGCTACAACGGCACCATTGATACTTACACCGGGACCGCAGCCTTTCAGCCAACACAAAAATTTAACTTTTCGGTTAGCACCGATTACTCCGACAATCTTTCGGGCAGCTTGTACCAGGCGATCACCAGCACGGGAGGAATTGTCACGCCGCCATCGCAAGGGGAGTCATCGCACGCTTTCGATCTGCTCGGCTATGCCAGCTATGCGGTGAAGCCGAACTTGCAAGCGCTGGCCTCGGCGGATCACCGTCAGCAATTCTTCGAGGGCAAAAGCTACGGAGCCGACTCTTATGGCGGCGGCCTCACCTATGGGCGGGTTTTGTGGGGCGGCAACCTCAACACCGCCCTGACCCTCACGGAAAATACCGTCAGCACTTCGAGCGCGAACGAACTCGGGTTCAGTGGCACGGTCAACTACAACAAGAGATTCGACGGCTGGACGGCGGGCGTATTTGCCAACTATGCGCAGAATGTGCAGACAATTCTGATCGCCTACACGTCCTCGTATTACGGATACGGCGGCAACATCCGGCGCCGCTGGGGAAAGTTCGGCTGGAGCGCGGGCACCAGCTTCAACAAGACTGGCTTGACCGAGCAGGCAGGGACCTCGAGCAGCAGCCAGAGTTACAACAGCTCCCTGAGTTATTCGCCCTGGATCAACCTCAATGCGTCCTACTCGAAGTCGAACGGAAACGGAATCGAGACGGGAGCTGGGTTGGCTGCCACGCCAACGCCACAGCCGATCCTGGCGCCGAATGATCTTATTCTCTTTGGCGGTTCGAGCTATTCGTTTGGCCTGGCCAGCAATCCGATGCGCAGGCTGACCATTGCATCGAGCTTTGCCAGGGCCTACGGGAACAGCAACGTGGTCGGAATCACCTCGTCGAACAACACGGAGCAGATCAACACCCTTTTTCAGTATCAATTCCGTAAGATGTACGTAACCGGCGGGTACAGTAGACTGAACCAGGGCTTCAGTGTGTCCGGCACAGCGCCGGAGAAGATATCGGCGTTCTATTTCGGGGTGTCGAGATGGTTCAACTTCTTCTAGCCCGCCGTGATGTTCCAAACAGAAGCAGAGAGCGAATATAAGATGCGGGTCGTGCGCCGGCTAAAGTCGGTTGTTGATTTAAGAATGGCGGTTGTTCTGACGCTGGCGGTTCTGATGCCGCTTCTCCTGGCGCCCGGAATTCCAGCCGCAGCCTCGCGGCAACCGAAATCCAATGCAGATGAACTCGGACCTCCTACGCTCGAACTGGAGGGAGGCCGGAAGCTGCTCTACGAACGAAGCTTTGGCTCGGAACGCGAAGTGAAGCCGAAGCGCGGCTTCTGGAACCGGCTGGTGGACGTTATAGCAGGTGAGCCGGAGTTCAAGAATCTGGTCCGGCCCTACAGCATTGCGGTGGATTCGCATGGGCGGATCATCGTCACGGATCCGGGCGCGGCTGGGGTTCACATTTTTGATTTCGCACAACAGAAGTACAAGTTTATCGAGCGCCGCGACAAAGGGAAGGATGCGATGCTCGGACCGCAGTGCGTTGCGGTCGACGCGCAGGACAACATCTACGTCACGGATTCGGAGACGGGCAAGATCTTCGTGTTCAACTCCAGCGGAAAATATGAGCGCGCGATCGGCAGCCTGAAAGGCGGCGAAGGATATTTCAAGCGTCCCACCGGCATCGCTGTGGACTCGGCGACACAGCGCATCTACGTGACGGACACGCTGCGGGACAAGATTTTCATGATGGATATGCAGGGGAACATTCTGCAAACCATCGGAAAGCAGGGCGATGGCGATCTGGAATTCAATTTGCCGACCGAGCTGCGATTGGATGGCGACAACCTGATCGTGGTCGACGCGATGAACTTCCGGGTACAAGTACTGGACCGGTCAGGAGCCTTTCGCTATTCCATCGGAAAAGTCGGCGACACCAGTGGCAGCGTGTTTCGGCCGAAAGGTATTGGAGTTGACTCCGAAGGCGATTTGTACATCGTCGATGGCCTGTGGGGAGTGGTGCAAGTGTTCAATCGCCAAGGAGATTTGCTTTACTACTTCGGGAAAAGAGGCACGCACGCGGGCGAGTTCCAATTGCCGGCGGGATTATTCATCAACCACGAGGACCGGATTTTCGTGGTGGATTCCTTCAATCGCCGCATTCAGGTCTTTCATTATTTCGGTTTAAAGAAAACCAAGGAAGGAATGTAGTGAGGTTCAAATTCTCATGCGTGTGCCTGACGGTGATTCTGGCGGCGGGGACTTTGCACGCCCAGTTCAGCGGCGACGTGATCGGCTCGCACGATCTCGGGCCAGGCAGCAAATCGCCCATCACCGGCGCCCGTACTGATTTCTGCATGTATTGCCACGAGCCGCACAATGGCGTCGGAGGCCGAACACCGCTATGGAATCAGAAGCTGACGGTCCAGAGCTACAGTTTGTACACCAGCGATACGGAAACAAATCGTGGAACCCAGCCGATGATGGGAGCCGACAGCAATCTATGCCTCTCCTGCCACGACGGGACCGTGGCGCCCGGAACCACGGCGGCATTTGGGCAGGTCACGATGTTCGGATCGATGTACAACTACGACGTGTTTGGCACGAACCTGCAGCCGTCGCATCCCGTAGCTTTCGCGTTGCCGTTGAAAGATAGCGTGGATCTGATCGCATCATTGGCGGCGAAGGGCGCCACGGGAGATCCAACCGGGGCGGTTCGTCTTATCAACGGCAACGTTGAATGCACGTCGTGCCATAACGCCCACGTGCAGGCGAAGGATCTGATCTCGCAGAATTTTCTGGTCCGCGATAGTTCGAACGGCCAGATGTGTCTGGCTTGCCACGATCCGACGCGCCAGATGGCAGGCAAAGTGAACCCGCTCGCAGACTGGGCCACGAGTGCTCACGCCCTCGTTCAGAACAAGATTTCGCCACAGGCGAATGTGGGAAGCTACAACACGGTGGGGCAGGATGCGTGCATTTCCTGCCATGCCCCGCACAATGCCCAGGGACCGGCGCGGCTGCTTCGAGGACCCAACGAGCAGGATTGCATCGCATGCCACAACGGGGGTGCGAATATCACGCCAGCGCCGCCTAGCGTTTTCTCCGAGTACGCTGCGCCCAAGGTCGGCCACCCTTTCCCGACAACAACAAATCCTCACGATGCCGGCGAGAGCGTGCTGCTGAATAACAACCGGCACGCCACCTGCGTGGATTGTCACAACGGGCATGGGTCAGCCCAAGTGGGAGTATTTCCACTTCCTCCCCGGGTCCGTGTTTCCCAAAGAGATACCACCGGAATCAGTGCGACCGACGGAATGTCCATCGTAGCGCCGGTGGTAAATCAATACGAGAATTGCTTCCGTTGTCATGGAAGCAGCTCCGGAAAAGCGGTTCGGCCAATGTACGGATACCTGCCGGTGCGTGCGGCTTCCGCTGGAGATCCGTTGAACATCATTCCCCAATTCAGTACTACCGCTTCGTCAAGCCATCCGGTCACCCACGTTAGCAATAGTTCTCTGCCGCAGCCCAGCCTGCTGACTACGATGTTGAATCTCGATGGCATAACGCAGGGGCGAGCTATGGGGACGCAGATATTGTGCACGGACTGCCACAATAGCGACGACAACCGAGAGTTCGGGGGCACTGGCCCAAACGGCCCGCATGGTTCCAAGTGGACCCACATTCTGGAACGCCGTTACGAATTCAACCAGGCGGTGGCGCCGGGCCAACTGATCACAAATCTCTTTCAGAATCCCGATCTCAGTGTGAACGGGCCTTACGCGATGTGCGGCAAATGCCACAGTCTCTCCAGTATCATGGCGAACACTAGCTTCAGCCAGCATCAGAGCCATATCTCCGCCGGTTTCACCTGTTCGGCATGTCACACCGCGCACGGAATCGGAGGCGTCAACCCGAATCTCAGCGGCCAACGGCTGGTCAATTTTGACGTCAACGTGGTGGCTCCGAATGGCGGCGCTCCGATCTCTTACAACCGCGCCACCAACACATGCACCCTGACTTGCCACAATACCTTGCATTCTCCCAACGGCACCGTCGCTCCCGCGATTCGGGGCAACGTGCTGAAGAAGTGAGGACGTGAAGATGGCGACTGCAACGGCGGTGGCAACCGGCTTCGAAAAACCCGTCTCCATTGTGGGTAAGCTGACTTACCCCGTCGCTTTGGTCGCGTCGCTCTCCATCTGGTTTCTGGCAATCAGAGCGCCGCTGTGGTTGGATGAGACACTCGCCTACTGGCAAGTCAGCAGCGGCTTTGGGAAGGTCTGGAGCCGCTCGGCGCTCATGCCCTCTTCGATCGGCTATCTTTACACGCTGTGGGTTGCAAAGTCGATTCTTGGCAACAGCGAAATCGCGCTCAAGATTCCGTCTACTTTGGCGATGCTGGGCGCAGTTTACTTTTTGTTTCGGGCGGCGCGGGAACTGGTTGATCTGGAGTTCGCATTTCTGAGCTGCATCTTCTTCAGTCTGGAATACAACGTGATCTTTGCCGCCAGCGATGCGCGTCCGTACGCATTTGCATTGCTGGCGACAAATCTTGCGATCTTTGCATTCGTCCGCTGGATGACGCGACGACAGATGCGGGAAGCGATTCTGTTCGGCGCTGCGGCGGCGGGGATTCTCTACTTCCATTATCTGTTTGGAGCGATCCTGCCGGCTTTTGCGATTTACTATCTGGCGACGCGATATCGAGCGATCAAAACGGATTTGCGGCAACTGGCCGCAGTGATAACCACTTTTATTGTGGTGGCGCTTCCGCTGGCTTTTCGCGTTTTGGGTCTATACCAAAGCAAGGCCACCCACGTTGTTCAGGAGTTGCGGCATCCCGGCCTGGCGGCGCTGAACACGCTGGCACCGATGCAGACGCTGATCGGTTTTGGAGTCGCGGCTTTGGTTGCGGCTCTGCTGCGGAAAATAAAGTTTCCCGGACGCGAATCTTTCCCGCCAATTATGCTCTGCCCTTTGCTGGCTTTGGTCCCGGCCGGTGTTTTTTTCGTGGTGAGCGCTGCGACTCCGGTGCATCTGGTCATCCCACGCTATCTCACTGTTACAGCGCCGGGTAGCGCGCTGACGTGGGCTCTGCTGACAACTTATATCGATTCGCGGGTGGTGCGGCAGATCTTCTGCGTGGGCCTGGTGGGCCTCACTGTGTTTGAAGCCTACAGTTCACCGCTCTCCCGCCGGCACGAACTAAATTTCAAACAGGCGCATGCCTTCGTAAATGCGAATATTGCGGAGGATGAAAGCAGCCTTCCGGTGCTGGTTTGCAGTGCGTTCATCGAGTCCGACTATTCGACTGCGCTCGGCAACGGCGATGGCGAAAATCCACTGTTCTCGCAAATTGACTACTATCCCCTGCATGGCTCGGTCGTCCTGCTTCCCATGGATCTGAACGATGAGACTATCCGGGTTGCAAGCCAAGCGGTTTTGGCGGCCGCACAGCGGCACCAGAGATTCATCTTTGTCGTACCACCGTCGTCGTATCCGACGTTGCAGTGGCTCGACAACTATTCGCGCGGCTCATTCGCGGCGCAGATTCTCGGAGAGTTCGAGGAGATCCTGGTGGTCGAATTCCGGCCTGTTGGGGGAAACGAGTAAGATCGCCTCATTGCGAGCCGTCGTAGAGATTCAGATGGTTCCGCTCCAGGAAGTCCAGTTTTTCCTGCAAGCGGGTCTTCTCCGGATCGGGGTGGATTCGGAAACCGGTCAGAGCAGTGCATTCATCGATGTCGTGCCGAGCTAGGTAGCACTCCCGCCAGACGCGCTTAGCGTAACCGAAGTAGACTATCTCTCGATCGTCGTTGCGGTCTAGAGGCCGCGCACTGAGGATGGAGAAAACCAGCAAAACCAGAACCAATGAGATACCTAGTCTTCGGCCCTGATTTGATGAAGCATACAAGTACGAACCAAAAAAGCCGAGAACCACGTACGGCGTATACCGCGAAGCCCCTGCGCCAGCGAGTCCCAGGCACATCCGTCCATAGGCAGTATTGAGGCAAAAGACCACGCAGTAGGCCAGTAGCGCAGCGACGGCAGCATCGCGGGGCCAGGTATCGGACTTTTGGGCCAGCAATCTCTTGACCGTAACTAAAAGCCCAACCACGACCACTAACCACGCGACCGAACCGGCCAAAGTTGCAAAAATCAGGCTTAAGATTTTGAGACCGGCAGCACTGGCGAACATGAGGGCTGCAAACCAGACGTATACGATGGGATTCTTGGGTGCGGGTGAGAAACAATCCACGGCCGCCTGAAATTTATAGCCAACAAAGAAGGATACGAGTGAGGCGATCGAGATTGTCAAGGCTGCGGCACTGCCCCAGCGATACTTGAGTGCGAAATGCCGGGTGTTTCCGTAGTAATCGAGGGCAAGCAATGCTGGGGTTACCAGGCCCATAAATATCCCGAACCCCGTATAGATCAACAAGAAATTCACTGACAAGACGCAAACGTATTTCCACCGATAGGGCCGGATCAACCAGCAAAAGCAATAAAGAACAGCCAGAAGCGACGGCAGGGAGCCGTGCGCAAAATTGGGCGTCACTACGAGCGTTTCATACTGCATGGGTGTGAGAAACAGTAACGGGATTACGACGTCACTGTAGCCGATGGCGCCATAGAGACGCACCTTGAGAAGCAGCGCCATTAAAGCTGCAATGAAAATAATGGCGCCGACGAAGAAGGCTTCCTCGCGGCTGTTCCAATGGATACAGGGATCGATTATCTTCTGAAGAAAGGCGCCAAGGCCCTGTCGGTGCGGCGCGTGCTCCCAGCGGAACATCTCCCAAACAGAGTGATGTTGGAACAGAGTGGCGTCGTCAAAGTCCCATTGGTCCGAGAACAGCACATTGACGGCGTACCGTGAGATGAGAGCGAAGAAACGCACGCCCAGTAGAAGGTACGCGCCTAACACCAGAAAATGGGGCAAATACTTTTCCACGCCCTCCTTTTCGCCACTCGTCATACCCAGATCCTTTGCGATGCTCGGGGATGGCCCCACGATGAAAATGACAGCATGAAGCTCGCTAGCGCCGGACGAACACCACCGCAAGATCGTCTTCGTAGATCTTCTGAAAGCGTTGATCCCCGCGCAAAATCATGGCAAGGGGTTTACTTTTGTCCAGGAGAACCACGCCCGCCTCATTCAGATAAGGATCGCTGACGTAGGAGTCCTCGCCTCTTTCTGAATTGAAAAAAAGAAAGTCGAGTTCGTCGCCGTAAAGATCGGTGCGGCCATCAATCGCCACGGGATAGTCGGGCATATACCAGGTGAGGAAGCCGCCCCAGTCGAAAGTGTTGTAGAGCGGCCCCGGTTGCGGGTTTTGGCGGAGAAAGTTGACGGCTTTGATCGGAAACTCGCTGCTCATGGCGGCGTCCAGACCACGCGTGTTGAATCCGGTATTGAGGGCGATCAGGTAGATAAGGAAAGCCAGAGCAGTTGCCAGGCCAGCCTTTTCCGGAAAAGTCTCATTGGGTTCGCGTTCCGCATCCTCGCCCCGGGAGTCGGCAATAAGGGCCACAGCTGTGATGCAGAGGAACCATGAATCCCGCATGGTGCGGAAGGCGACAATACTGGCAACTGTGAGTAGCGACAGTTTGAAAAGATCGAAACGCTTCGGCCGACCCAGAGTGAAGAAGGCAGCGGCGGCGAGCAAGAGTTCCACGTAGTGGCTAACCGCACGAAAGGTGAGGGCGCGAAATTCGCGAATGAAGACGTAAGGAAACTTGGAACCTGCATAGGCAAAGACTACGGGATAGAGATGATAGGTGTAAGGGCCTAAACAGGTGGCTAGCCCGCAGGCAGCCAGGACAAGCAGCACTTTGCCGGCGGGTAGTTTTGAGGGCAGGAGGAAGTCGGGAGAGATTCCGATTTGCACGCCTAGATGCTGGAGCAGGTGCACTCCGGCGAACAACCCAACTACGAATAGACCGTAAATAAATTGGATGTGACAGTTCGCCCAGACTAAGAACACCAAGGGCAGCCAGTACAAAAGCTGCACGCGGCCGGTTCGATGGGATTCCAGCAATAGTGTGAGCGTCACCGCGAACAAGATCATAGACAGAAAAACTGGCCGCGGCATCAGGCTGAACAGAAATGCGGAGCAACTGATGGTAGCCAGAATGCACGCCACCCAGAACTTGCCCGAGAGTCTGCGGATCATCCAGTACACGGCGTACGCAACGGCCACCGTCAGCAGCGTGCCATAGATGCCGACGCCGACCAGGCCGAACCAGGCATAGGCGCGCGAGAGCAGCACTTCATAACCCCAACTGTAGGCGGCCCACGGACGATTGGCGGCCGTGCGCGAGAGGATTCCGGTGTGAGGCAAGGCGCGGTGCTCGATGATCCAGTCGCCGACTTTCAAATGCCACCAGATATCGAGATCGAGAACGGAGAACTTCAACAGCATGGCGCGGGCTGCTACGGTGGTGAGCAAGGCGGTGAGGACGATCATCTGAATGAGCCGTCGCTGCACTAGCGCCCATAGCTCTTGGGCGAAACTCATGCTCCGGAGTTTCTCATGCGCGGCTGAGGTGGGGAGTACGCCGGGTGAACGAACTGAATCCGAGGCCGTGCTTTGCTCAGGGCCGGTCACGGTCATTGCACTGTCAGACCTGCGGTCGTGATCGTCACAGGAGTGGATTGCCCGGACGTCTTCCCTTGCACCTTGACGTTGTAGGTGCCAAGTTCAGGATTGGTGCCAGAAGAATTCGAGCCCCCTGACCCACCGCAAGCAGCCAGCATCAATAGAAAAACGCACGCCCCAGCAAGCCACGGCCAGTGACGCAGTTTATTTCGAGGTCCGGCGCTGGCGAGCAAGAGACCGGCCAGTGGGAAAAAAGCGAGGTAAAGGCGCAGCCCCATCCCGCTTGGCTTCTCCAGGGCTGCCGAGCCCGTGGGAACGGTGATGGTCAGTGAGAACGCTTCGGCCTGAGGCCCCGGAGTTATTGTGGAAGGCGAAAAGCTGCAGGTCGCACCCGGGGGTAGTGAAGCTTGAGAACAAGAAAGCGTGAGCGGCTGGCCGGCCGCGCCTGTGTTTGCATTCAGCAGAAGTGAGTAGGTTGCCGTACCTCCAGGAGAGATCGTCTGAGGCGCAGGCTGGGCCGCACTCGGCGCAGTGACGATCGTTACGGTGGCGGATCCCGTCGTACTGCCATCAGCTGCAGAAACTGCGGTGACCGTGACTGTGGCTGGGGTCGGGATGGCCGCAGGCGCCTGATAGAGACCCGTCGTCGAGATTGTCCCCACCGTCGAATTGCCCCCCAGCGTTCCGTTGACGGACCACGTGACCGCCGGGTTGCTGGCTTCGACTACCGTCGCCGTGAATTGCTGCTGCAAGCCCACAACCACGCTGATTGGATTTGGTGAAAGCGTCACGAAGATGGCTGGCACCAGCAGGCGGATGCGCGCGTTATCTGTGTCCGCGACAAAAAGGTTACCGGCGGCATTGCCAGATAGGCCGGTAGGTGAGTCAAGCTCCGCAAGGGTGGATTGGCCGCCATCGCCGGAGAAGCCTTGCGTGTTGTTCCCTGCTACGGTTTGAATGTTGCCGGTACTTGCAAAAACCTCGCTGATCACGAAATTGTCGGTATCGGCGATGAAGATGTCGCCCGCAGCGTCGACGAACACGCCGTAAGGAGTATCTAGGAGGGCGCTCGTAGCCACAGACCCATCACCGGAATAGCCACGCACTCCTGTCCCAGCCACCGTATTAATGGCGTTGGTCGATGCTGTGACCTCGCGAATGCGATTGTCGAAAGTGTCGGCGATGAAGATGTCTTCCGCCGCATCGAGGAAGACACTCCCTGGAGAGCTTAGCTGCGCGCTGGTGGCTGCGCCTCCGTCTCCACAGGTTGCGCTAGCTGGAGTACACTCCGTGCCATTGCCAACAACCGTGGTAATGGTTCCGCTCGAGGATACCTCGCGAATTACGTTATTTCCGGTATCCGCGATGAAAATGCTCTCCGCGCTATCGACAAAAACACTATAGGGATTGCTGAGTTCTGCACTCGTGGCTGCACCGTTGTCCCCCACATAGCCGGATGTTCCATTGCCAGCAACGGTTGCAATAGCGAGTGACGGAATCGCGATGCCGGCAACCGTGATCGTCGCAGCGCTGGTATTTACAACGCGAATGCGATTGTCTGCAGTATCTGCGATGAAGATATTTCCAGAGGCATCCAGGAACACGCCTTGTGGGTTGTTGAGTTGCGCGCTGGTGGCAGCTCCGCCATCTCCGCAGGCTGCGGTAGATGGAGCGCATGTTGTGTGAGTGCCAGCTACGGTTTCGATGTCGGCGGAGGTTGCCACCACTTCGCGAATTGCGGAGTTCTCCGAGTCGGCGATGAAGATGTCTCCCGAGATGTCAGCCGCCACGGCTGAGGGCGAGTTCAATTCCGCATTCAGAGCCAAGCCACCATCGCCGGAATAGGCTAGAGTATTATTTCCGCTGATGGTCTGAATCGTGCCGGCCGTTACCTCGCGAATGACAAAGTTGTCTGTATCGGCGATAAAAATATCGCCTGAAGCATCGACGACAACGTTACTCGGGTAGTTCAGTTCCGCGCTGGTCGCGGGCCCTTTATCTCCGCTGTAGCCAGCCGTTCCGAGCGTGCCCGCAACCGTAGAAATGTTGCCACTAGTTCCGACCTCACGGATCGCAAAGTTGGCGGTGTCTGCGATGAAAATATTTTTGGAGCCATCCACAAAGACTCCGTCAGGCTGGCACAGGTAAGCGCTAGTGGCTGGACCGGCGTCCCCGGTAAACATGCAGGAAGCGCCTTCGCCAGCGTCGTAGGAAATGCCAGCGATGGTTTGGATGTCGCCTGCCGGGATTGTAATTTGAGCGATCGTGACCGGCTGCGTCCCCGAATTGACAACGCGAATCAGAGAGTTCTCGGTATCCGCAATATAGATGTTTCCCGAGCCGTCGACGAAAACGCCGAACGGTTCATCGAGCTGTGCACTCGTGGCCGGTCCGCCGTCCCCCGCATAGCCGCAGGGCGTCGGTGATGCGAGAGGGTTGCCCGCGACGGTAGAGATGTTGCCGCTGCTCACTTCCCTGATCAGGCAGTTGTCGGTGTCCGCGATGAATATGTTCTCCGCACTATCCACGAAGACACCGTAAGGATCATAGAGTTGCGCGCTGGTTGCAAGCCCGCCATCGCCAGAAAAGCCAGCCACGCCAGTTCCAGCGACCGTGATAATGTTGCCGTTCGAAGCTGTAACTTCGCGAATCACAGAATTCTGTGTATCCGCGATGAATAGGTTTCCCGAAGCATCCACGAACAGGCCTTCAGGACCGTTGAGCTCCGCGCTCGTTGCGGCTCCTCCGTCCCCGGCGTAGCCTCGTGTCCCATTGCCAGCCACAACGGTAAGGTTGTTTGCCGTATCGACCTTAAAGACATGACTCGAATGTGAATCCGCAATATAGGCGTTACCCGCCGAATCTAGCGCGATTCCGCCCGGATAGCCGATGCTGGCAGTCAGCGCGGTTAGATTATTCGGTCCGCCGCCAGCGACTGTACTGATGACATACTGGCCAAGCAAAGCATGGGGCGCGAACAGGCCGAGCGCTAGAGCAACAGAAACCATTGAGTGTGAATTCTGGCGACGCATGATCACTTGGCCTCCCCGCCAGAAATTCGGTCCAATCGGACCACTGTTCTGTTCTTAGCGCGGCCTGGGCCTGCGATCTGCAAGACGAGTCGCGGTCGGAATCCCTTTTTCCACGACTGGTAGTCCGAACGCCGGATGGTGAATTGCTGGGTCGTCTCTGCGGATGAGTGGGCGCGGAGAGGAACCGTGCAGGGGCTTGTTCCACCCTTGTCGGCATGGGAGAAATCCCAAAGAGTCATTCGCTGAATCGCCAAGTCAGACGATCCGTGATTCACCAGATGGATGCGCATCTGGATCTGCGATTGGGAACCGAGATTCTTGCTTTGCACGACTTGGTAAGATCCCGAAACCAGGGGAGCATCATTGGCCAGCGCAGATTGGACGCCCAGTGCAAACAGCACGGCCATCACGAACCGGCAGTTGCTGAAAAGAAGATAGTTGTGGTTCATATGATCTGACCTTCCTCAACGCACTTGCCTCGAGAACACTCACAGCCCGAAGCAATCACTCTAGGCGGCTGAACCGCAATGTCGAGTTTCTACTGACCCATGGTTCGTATCTGGAGCCCAGCCTTCGCTGGCGGTCAGGATTGCGCTAGCGTTCCCTCAAGAGATTTAGCAACCGCTGACCTTGCTAATTACCTTAAGGGCAAAGGAGATGATGGGCAGCATTGTACGTCACTCACGAATGTGATGCAGATCACACCGGACTACCGGACCACACTGTGGCCTCAGTCAAACTTGCGCCAGTTGCACAGGACTGGGGCGTTGTCGTAAGGCAACGCTGCGCTCAGTTCCCTTTCAGCAGCGGCCGGCTCGTAGCGATGCAGGAGAAAGCCATAATTGAGATGTAAGAGACGATCCTGAGGGTTTCGAATGATGGCCCACTGATACTCGGCCACTATCTCGCCGTATTCTAGACTTACTCCTTCCGTCTGGCTTCTGAGCCGCAACACCTCTTCGGAATGGTTCAGTTGGTTGGTAAATGGCGGTCGCTCCAGCTTGCTTAGGACCAGGCCAGCGACTCGCACCCGATCATAAGGCGTGAAAGCAAGCAGACGCTCGCAATCTTCCTCGGAGGCAACGTCCGTGCCCGCCGCGCCGCGCTGTAATTCTGGCGGGAGGATGCTAACGACCTGTTGGAAGAAGGCTCGCGCCAGCAGGTAGGTCCCGCGCGGATTCGTATGCACGTGTTCGTAGAAGAGGTCGCTGCCGGGGACGCCGTGCGCACTCTCGCCGGCAAGTACAGCGGCTGCGTCCACCAAGCCGACGCCCGAACTCTCGCCCCCTACAGTCCGAATCATTTCGTTCAGCTTGCTGTCAGCGCGAAAGCGAAGCGTGTCGAGATCCTGAGCGCGCACGAAGCGCTCCTTGGCCCCGGCAAAATCACCGATGGCCCATAGACAACGGGCGATACGAAACTGCAGTTCAGCGTACTGAGGATCTATATCTGCCGCCGAGAGGTAGAGCTTGAGGGCCTCCGAATACGATCCCGCGTTCTCTAGAACTGCGCCACGTTGGACTAGCCCCTCCCAGGATTTCAATTCATCCGGTCGGATACCTTCGCGATGCAGCGAAGCGAAAGGAGCGCAATCCTTTAAGTTGGTGGCTACTGTGCTGATCAGGACATGAGATCCCGAGCGGCGGGCGACCGCGCCCATATCACGCAGGTTGGCTGCGAAATTCTCATACACCGGTCTCATTTGTGGAGAATCGGCGCGCACCTGCCTGTCTAGAAACATCTCCATGCCACGCCACTTGGCCGCGTTGTTCTGGCCTCCGCCAGAGGCTTTCGCAACGAGTTGACCCAATCTGGTGGAATTGAGGGCGATTCTGGCGCGGATGGCGGGCAGGCTCGAGTCCCAAGGCGTTAACACCGTCCCTGGCCCAAAAGGACCGACAACTTCGGTGTTGCCCGCGTAAATGACAAAAAGATCGGGCTGGTAATGCACCAGGTCCTTAACCATGGGCAGCAGCACATGCGAGTTGATGGCAGTGATGCTGGCATTCACAACGTCGAACTTTACCCGGGGAAAGCGCTCTCGGAGCATCACTTCGAGGTACCGGGCGAACCCGTAGGTAGGATCGGGGTCACCCCATGCCACCGACTCGCCCAATACGAAAATTCTATAAGTTCCCGGGGCCTTTTTTGCTGGAATCACGTACGGCCGCGGTGTCCGGTACATGCCTGGAGGGAAGAAGGGTGCGGCGAAAAATTGGTTGTCGCAATAAGCAGGGCGGCCCTGGTCTGTGCAGGGGCGCATTACGCCGGTTGGTGTTCCCACTCCACAAACGCGCAGCACCACCTCGGCGACCATGAGCAATAACATCGGGACCAGAACGGCAGCCGCCGAGATGCTCAACCAGCGACGCCAAGAACCGCTGCGAGGGATCGGAACTGCCTCCTCTGTTTGCGCGTCTGCAGGTATAGTCATCTCTGCTCTCGGTGATGCACTAGATTATATGGTGTTCAGCTTTCGTGGGGACACGCAGGAATACCATCCCCGCACCGAATGCAGCCGGTGCGAAGCGGCGACCTTCCCGTCCAGTCCAACTCGTTGCTGTTAACAATAGCCAGCGTAAGTAGCCAGAACAGTGGCACCTGTCACGACATTTTGTGATAAAGATCACGCGAGTCAATCATAGTGCGGAACGCGCAGCGCTACCAAAAACCAGAGACTTTTCAGTGCTAGAAATTCCGGTACATAAACTGAGACGTGCTGGCATTTTGGTTCAACGTCACGATCAATAAGAAAAGCGATACCAGCACATAAAGGGGCGGGATCCAATACCAGCGCCAGCGAGCCATGAGTGCGATGAATCCCAGATGGGATGCCTGTCTCGCAGGCTGCAGTTCAACCGAATAGCCGTTCAAGGTCTCGACCACCAAGAGGACAACGGCGTATCCCAAGGCCAACGTTAGAATCAGAAGATAGAGGTTGCCACTCAGGAAGTGTGAAACATAGCTTGCTGGCGATAGGACCGCGGATAGCATCTGCCGTGCCTGAAGCAAATTATTGGCACGGAAGAATATCCAGCCCAAGCTGATGAGGCTGATCGTTGCAGCCCACGAGATCGGCGTCCAGAGTGCTGGAGGAGACCAATCAAACTTGCGCTGCAGTTGCTGTATCTGACGATGCAAGACAAGCAGCACTCCGTGATAAGAGCCCCAGAGCACGAAGAGCAAAGTTGCTTTGTGCCATAATCCGAACAAAATCATCGAAATCACTAACGCGAGATTTCGCCACCAGATTTCGCGGCGCACAACCGCCAACGGGAGGAAAACGTAGTCGCGAATCCAGAACGAGAGCGACATGTGCCAGCGGGTCCAGAAAATCGATGGGCTGGTCGATTGAAACGGACGAGCGAAATTCTCGGGAACGGTGAATCCGAGCGCCTGCGCAGCACCAATGGCGATATGCGAGTAGCCGGCGAAATCCAGGAAAAGCTGCAATCCATATCCGAACGCCAGGCACCATACGTCCGTGCCACTCCAGTGAGTAACGTGGTCGAAGCCCGAGTTGATGCCGTCCCCTGCCAGGATTCCCTGCCCCAACAATCGCGCTAATTGCATCATCAAAACCCCCGTTGCAATGCGCCGTAGCCCGCATCCGATGGATTGCCAAGATGTGGTCTGCTTGGAGCGAAATTGCGGCAGCATTTCGGGCATATGGCAAATTGGCCCTGAAATCATGACCGGGAAAAACGACATGTACAACGCAAACTCCATGAGTGACGGGTCAAGCTCCTCGCCACGGTAAAGGTCAAAGAGGTAACTCATCGCCTGGAAGGTCCAGAACGAGATCCCCAGCGGGAGGGCAAGATACGAGAATCTTTGGAACGACGAAATAGGAACGTTGATCGCGATGGCCGGGAGGTACTTGAAGGTTCCGAGCAGCGCCAGATTCAGCAGAATACCGATTGAGAGGACAATTCCAGAAGGCTTTCGCTGAAGCCATTTTCCTAACCGAAAGTTGAGGACCGTGGACGCAAACAGAACAGCAGTGAACCAAGCACCCCACGTGAGGTAGAGTGCGCAGCAGCCGGTCAGAAGAACGGCTTGTCTTACTGCGCGCGAGCGAATCCTGGCAAAGATCACTACGCAAAGCAGAAAAATCAGAAAGTACAGGCTACCTCGAAGCAACATTCCTCACCCGCATCACAGACTAAACGATCACTTCAGAGCGCATGGCATTATCACGCATTCGAGTTGATCGCGGATATGCCTTCTCGCATACCGGCACGAACCCCGGATGGTTGTGATCTGCGTCGCGGATTTGCGTCTTACCGGCTACAATGGCCGGGCAGCATGACCGGATTTCGCACTCTTATCGACGCGCTCGGCGCCGCTCCCGGCGATCGTCCATTCGTCACTGCCTGGATCGACGAGGACGAGCAAGAGACGCTGACTTTTGCGGAGTTTCGACGTCGCGCGCGGTCCCAAGCCAAAGTACTTTGGAAATATGACGTGAACGCGGGCGATCGCGTGATCATCCTCATGCCACAGGGCATCACGGCAATGACGACCTTTGTTGGTGCGATGATGCTGGGCGCGGTACCCGCATTTCTTGCTTATCCCAATTTTAAAATTGAGGCTTCTAAGTACCGCGCCGGGCTGGCTGGAGTTACGGCAAACCTTCAGGCCAGGGTCGTGGTCATCGACGATGCATTCCCTGAAGAAATGCTGGAAAACATACACATTGGCAAGGAAGCAATTCTGCTTCGAGTCGGCGACAGCAAGAATCTGCGTACAGAAGTCGACCTGCCTGACTTGGGGATTGATCGCGGGAGCTTGGCATTCATCCAGCATTCAGCCGGCACAACCGGACTTCAAAAGGGAGTCGCGCTGAGTCACGGCGCTGTCCTGAGGCAACTCGAACATTTGGCACTTGCACTGAAGATTGACGGAGCGAGGGACAGCGTTTACAGCTGGCTGCCTCTTTACCACGACATGGGGCTGATCGCTTGCTTCATGTTGCCCATGGTTTGCCACATGCGTGTTGTGATGCAATCGCCGCTGGAGTGGGTGATGCGTCCGGAGACCATGCTGCAGATCATTAGCGAGTATAAGTGCACACTGGCATGGCTGCCGAACTTTGCGTTTCAATTCGTCCCGCGACGAACGCCACCGAACCGCTGGGCACAATACGATTTATCGTCGATTCGCGCCCTGATCAATTGCTCCGAGCCAGTCCGATCGAGCAGCATGCAGGAATTTGAGAATGCTTTCTCTACCATCGGACTCCAGCGCGGAGCCCCGCATTCCTCCTATGCAATGGCCGAGAATGTTTTTGCGGTGACCCAGTCAGACATCAATCGGCCCTCAGGCCCCAACCGGATTTGGGCGGACGGTCAACGATTCCGCAGCATGCATCTCGTCGCCCCTGTCGCAGAAGGAACTCTAGGCGCGGTTTCTTTCACATCGTCGGGCCAGTTGCTGCCCAATAATGAGATTCGAGTCGTATCCGATTCCGGCGCGCTACTTGCGCCGGGCCGCATCGGCGAGATTCTCGTTAAGAGCGACAGCCTCTTTACGGGCTACTATAACCGTCCTGATCTAACGGCCGAGGCAATTGTCGGAGGCTGGTACCACACCGGTGATCTTGGTTTTACCCTGGAGGACGAACTCTACGTAATCGGGCGGAAGAAAGATCTCCTCATTGTCGGCGGCGAAAACCTTTACCCGCAAGACATTGAGGAGATCGTCGCCAGCCACCCGGCCGTTCATGATGGTCGCGTGGTTGCGATGGGTGTCTACAATTCCGATCTTGGGACTGAGGAGATCGTTGTGGTTGCTGAGGTGGAGCGCGAAGAACTTCTCACAAACACTGTGGAGATCGAACGCGCGATTCGCAATCTGGTGGTCGCAGGTATTGGAGTTGCTGTTCGAACGATTTTCCTGAAGCCGCCCAAATGGATAGTGAAGAGCACCGCCGGCAAGGCAGCGCGTTCTGCCACACGGGAAAAGTTATTCAAAGAGCATCCGGAACTCAACGTCGAGTCTTGGGAGATTAGATCCGCATGACCCTAGAAGAACAGATGATTGAACACATTGTTCAGCTGATCCGAAAGCCTGGTCTGAATATTGACGAAAACACCCCGCTGGTCTCCTCTGGATTAATCGACTCGATGGCGCTGGTGGATTTGCTGATGAAGCTCGAAGACCTCACCCACACGCGTATCCCCGCGGGAAAAGTGCACCCGAAGGATATGAACACGGTTGCCTTGATGTTTGCGACCGCGCAGCGCGTCGGGAAAGCACGTAAGTAGCTTTGAGCCTTGGGAGTTTATTGCAGCGGCTTTGCCGGCGTTCCCGGTTTAACACCCGCGTGCTTTTTTGCCTGCGCCATCAATTCCAGAACTTTATCCTTGCCTTCATACGTCGGATTTGTATCCAACAATTTTTGCCAGGTAGCAAGCGCTTTGTCGATATCCATTTTGCCCTGCCACTCGACTACGCCGAGATTGAACAGCGTATTGGCCTTGTCGGGTTCATAAGACAGTGACTTCTGGAACTCCGCGATAGCCGTGTCCGCATTGCCTGTGTACCAATAAGCCGTGGCCATGTCGGTGCGGACGCCAGTATTGGCTGGCTGCTCTTTCAGTGCACGCTGGTAGTAGTCGATGGCTGTGGGAAAGATTTGAGCGTCATAGTAAATGTTGCCAACCCCTTCGAGAAGTGCTGCGTTGGTAGGATCGGCCTTTAGCTTCTCGATTAGCGGTGCAGCTTGCGTATCTGCCATTTTCTGCATCTGGGCGGGAGTTGGAGCCTGGTTCCTGCCTTCTTGGGTTCCGGCCGGGACGGATTCCGTGGCACCTTGAGCCGCCGCTGCTGCCGGAGTCTGGGATCCTCGTATGAACCATCCACCCGCGATTCCCGCCAGCAGACAGATGACCGCCAAGGTGTATGCCTGCACGCTAGTCCATTGTTCGATGGAAGTTGTTCGGTTCTTATCCGTCATTTCATCATGCTCCTTCATATCTTTTGGTTTCCAGCCTCGGAATTAGCTCTTGCCTTTCATCTGGACATCGGCCATCAGTTTCTCCACCATCGCCTTGCGGTCTGCGCTCAGGTTTGGATTTGTCTTCAGCAATTCTTGCCAGGCGGTCAAAGCACCCTTCGCGTCCTGCTTGCCCTGCCACTTCATCACGCCCAGATTGAAGAGCGAGTTGGCATCCTTAGGGTCATAACGCAGCGACTGCTGGAGTTGGGCCAGAGCCCCGTCGACATCGCCGTTGTAATAAAGGCACGAAGCCAGCTCGGTGCGGCTGGCAACATTTTTGGGATCGATCTGCACGGCCTTACCGTAATAAGTGGCTGCGTCCTTGAATTGATGTGTAGCCTTGTAGATGTTTCCGACTTGAGTCAGAAGATCGATATTGTTGGGATCGGTTTTCAACTTGACAATTAGTGGCCCGGCCTTGGCGTCTGCCATCTTCTTCATCTCTTCCAGGGAAGGCATGTGTCCCGCCACGCCGCCTGCTGTTGGCGCCGGTTGTGGATTAGCTGCTTCTCTGGGTGGCGCTGGAGATTGCGAGCCTCGGAAAAGGTAGCCAAGCGCCAAGCCCACCACCAGGCAGAGAGCGGCCATGGCATAAGCCTGTTTCGCCTTCCAGGCGGATCCGCTATTTCCCTGCTCGGCTGTTTCATTTGGCATTCGTCGTTTTCTCCGTTCGATCCGCGATTGTTGCAAGGTTAAGCGGTTCTGATAATGCATCGCACATCACATGCCACATTCCTTTTCACTTAGATCAGACTTTATGTGCCTGTTTTCAGTCACTTTGAGAGAAAGCAATCTTTTCTTGCGTCGAATAGTCTCTGTAGTACGCGTCTTTCGGCTCAGGACCGGCGAATTTTGCCCCGCCCGACCGGTGTTCGTCAACCTTTAGCCTGAAGAGCTTAACGGCAGCGCGTCGGGAGGACAGCATGCGAGATCACAGGTGAATGTGACCCGTATCACACAACGGCCGGACCTCATCCCTTCCAAGTTAAGGCTCATTCTTTCGGGCATGCTCGCTAAAATGACTCACAAAACCTGGCGCGCGCTTTCCCCAGGTTCTATCCGAAAGTATTCGGCCGATCTTCTGGCCACGAGAATTTATTTCCTTTCAAGCCAATAACATCAGGCCGGAAGTTCAGGCCTCGCTCAAGGATGATGGATAGTCCAAAAGGTTGAGGACTCAGGCTCGTTAAGCGCTAAGGCAATTTCACTAGCCTCCCGCGGATCGGAAGACCTTCACGAGAGTGGTACAGGATCGACAACCAGGCCTGATTAGGTGGCGGAATAAACCCTTGGTCATGGGCGATGCCCTTGCTCGCAGGAAATCCCACCTTCGAGCAGGTTGTATTGGCACAACCAGTTAAAGCCGTTCACGTCATGCTGACCATATCCCCACACGCGAAGCGTGAGCATTTCACCATTGATTTCTGCCCCCTCGATAAACACACGTTCGTTCTCGCGCAGTTGCGGGCGTAAGCTGATGGGGACCAGGCTGGTGAGCAATGTCTTATCGATCATCACTGGATCGCGCGAATTATCGGCGGTAAAAACCAGCGCACGGGAAGTGTGCTTGCTTACATACTGGGTCACAATGATGAAGTCGTTCCCGGCCCATGCCACTGCGGCCACACCTACGTATTCGCAGAGTTCTCTGGAAATACCGCTGGTCGTCTGCTCAAGAACTAAAGAATGAAATGTACCTACGTATTCTGTGAGAGGGGCCTTACGGTCAGTATTACGGATGACGAAGCGACCATTCGGTGACGGCAGCTGGCCAGCCTTAGGAAACACCACAAAGGACGCCGCCTGAGTTCCGATTTCTAGAACCAAGACTGTGATAACACACATCAACGCGCGACAGCGATACATAACTCAAATCCTCAAGATAATTCTTGCAGCGCGTTCATCCAGACGACAACGTTACCAAGGTGGCACAGATTGATCGTTGTGCGCATTGCGCTTTCATCACTAATAAAGAGCAGGTCAGACATGGTTGCCCAGTGTTTGACCATCTAGGTCACTTGTCGTCCTCCGAAGGCGGCTGAGCTTCTTACTTCTCTTCCCCTTTCATATTCTTCTTCTTAGCAGAGAGGTTGGGAGCCACACCCCACAGGACCATGTGGCATTTCCTACACATGTCGTTTGTTTCGGTAGTTTGATTGACCGCATCTTCGGGAATCTGCTCACCCATCTTCAGAAGGGGCCTCTTCGCTCCTCCATGAGGCGTGTGGCAACTGACACACGAGAGTTCAAGGCCCGTCAGAGCATCGGACTTGCCACTCACAGGATGCTGGGCGTACGGGTGTCCCATAGTGCGGTCGACTGTCAAGACAATCGTCGGAAGGTCACGCGATGCGACACGCTCTGGGGATTTAAGATGGCATGCCAAGCAAAGGTCGTTTACGTTGCCTCTCACAAGATTCGGGCTACCGGAAGCATGGGGATCATGACATCGCAAGCACCACCCCGAGGAGTAAGGGAGATGTTCGTAAAGGAAAACCTCTTGCTGATGACAAGCAAAACAGACCGACGGAGATTGCTTGACGGTCACGCACGTCGTTTCATCTTTGTTCTCGATTAGGTGGCAGACAGTGCATCCCTGCTTGATTGCGGTATGAACATATTTTCCTTCGACCTTATTGGCGTGGCATTCCAAGCAATTGGAGTTTTCATCGACCCGCGTCGGGTGTTCAGCCGCATTGCATAGGTATGCACTCGGCAAAGTGATTATTAATACTATGCGAAGCGCAAGCAGAACCCGGCAAGTCATGGAGGACCTCCATCAACGAACATCGCTGGAAACATCAGCGTTCGAATCATGAGATGTGGCACCGATTCCGCCGGACGGCTTGACCCGTGTCAGATAGGGCGAGAACGGAGTGACTTGCAGTGCTAGCTTGTCCTTGGCTGAATAGATTCTGGGTGGCTGAGCTTTCACCAGCCTGAGTTGTCCGGCCCAAGGGTCGAGTTTTACGCGGCTGCCCAGTGGCAGAGCGACGATCTGTTGCGGGTTGTCCATTTGGAGCTTCGGCGCGTCTCGCGCAACCTGGGCCATGAACGAAACCTCATTGTTTGTGACCAAACTCTCGCCCAGATTCGCCCGAATGAGGTTTGGAACTTTCGCACTGAACTCGGCCAGCACTTTGAGGAAGAGTCCCGCTTCGACGAGGTTGTCTTTGTAGGGCGAATTGGCAATGATCTTCAGTCCCAACGTGTCGGCGTCTTTCTCCTCTTCGGCGGAGTGTTTGAAGTCGAAGCGCGGCAACTGCTTGTAAGTTGGGACTAACATGCGGTCGTTGAAAGCGAAGCTGCTATCCAGTTCGTGGCCCAGAGCGGCGTGCGCCAGAGCGTGGGCCAGCATGGTCGCCAGTGCAGCTTCGTTGGGCAAAACATCGAGCAGGCCGCGGCTGATCAGGATGGTGTGGCCGATGGTAGCAATTTCGATGGGCGCGGTCGGAAGAATGCGGCAGCGGATTTCAGGGTCAAGGCTGATGTTATTCGTAAGCTCGAGATTATTGAGCACCGTCTGCAGAATCTTGTCGACCTCGCCTTCCGGCGACACCAGTCCCAATTCCTGCAGTTTGTCGATAACGTTGTCCTCGGCACGGCGCTGCCATGAACGCTGAATCTCGATCGGGCTCAAGTCGGGGTGCTCTGTGGAGTCTTTCGCGGTTTGAGGATCCACCACGACTTCCGTGAATTCCTGTCCCCGGGCAGCGGGCCCGAGATTGTAGCCCCAGAGCCGCGTCTGTGCCTTCAGATGTGGATGTTGCATTTGCGGCTTGTTGGAATCAAACTCTTCGGAGTAGACGACCGCCGGCAGCCACACTCCAGCGCGAAGATTCATTCGCCAACTGTCAATGTGGAAGGTACCGTAACTACCGTTGAACCGCACAATGTTGTAGTCTTCATCTTCCACCCAGATCACGCCCTTGAAGCGACTCGATTGTTCTTTCTGGGGGGTAACCTCGAACAGCAGGCAGCGCACTGCTCCCAGAAATTCGCGTTGCATGTAGCGCAGGTGGTAATTGTGGCGGTCGAATCCAGTCCGGTCCACAAGGATCATACTGGAGAAGCCAACCGGGCTCAGCGAATAAAATTTGGAAAATGCTCCTGCCATGCGTTCAATCAGTCGCTTGTCCAGATAGAACGCTTCGTTCGACTGCTCGAACTGCACCCGTCCCAAGAAATAGCGGTCCTCAAAGGGGACATAACCCAGAGCCGCGTTAGGTTGCATGCGCTGGAGATAAGTTTCCACCATCGGGCTATAGTTCCGTAGGGTAGTAGCCAGAGCGCGTTCCCTCTCGAAGATGCGATCGATTGCCTTGTCTGGATTGGACTGGGGAACGGTCTTCGCGGACATCGGCGAACTAAGCAGAATCATCAGTAGAAGGGTCAATATACGCATCGGACGCCCCCTTTAGCGAGTAAACCGCAGCGGGTGAACGACGGTCAGGGCAAGACGTGCGAATGCCACGATCGGGAACGTAGAAGCAAGTCCACATGCCAAGAGAAATCTGGTTTCGCGGGCTTCATGCTGTCCATAGGCGCCACTTTCGTCGGGGAAGGAAAAAGGGACAAACGCCAACTTCCGGGCGCACAGGGGAAGGACAACGACATTAATCTATTCTCACGATGCCGCGCATACAGTGAGGACAATCACGAGGAGACGTGATCATGGTCATGTCCAACCCTCCTTCCGGAGCTACGTCCCGTTTGGCTGCTGTCTCGCGTCCAGGTGTCTAGCTTGCGGGAAAACATTCCAACGCAGAAACGAGTTCCATCTTTCATCGCCCTACATTGGGACGGGGCGTGATCCCGTAACGCATGTGCTTGTGATTTCGATCATTGAACAGCGCCCGATGCAAGTAATTGCCCAGCGGTCGCTCTCAGATCCTCTAGAAAAGGCGAAGACAAGTTGAGAAATCACTTTCTTCCTTATGGGCTGTCCGAGGAGGTGACCACCGTCACAGCCTCCCGTGAGCTCAATCATCGCTCGAGAGAAGAATCTTGGATATCCAAGATACATTGCGCAGTCTCGGGCGCAGATCCCGGCAGGCGTTAGAGCACAGGGAAGGCATCCTTGTTCAAGGACATCGAGCACCTCCTCCGGCTGGCAATTGTCTTCGCAATAGGGCTGATGGCATTCGTGATCCTGCGGGCGGCAGTAGTGCCGCGCAGTTTCGGACAGTATGGTCACTACCGAGGCGCGGCGATCAATGAGATCGCGTCCCGGCCGGTTGCGTTTGCGGGGCATGCCACCTGCGAGTCCTGTCATACCGATGTAGTGGAACAGAAAAAACTTGGCAAGCACGTGGTGGTCGCTTGCGAGGCTTGTCACGGTGCTTTGGCCAAGCACGCCGATGATCCCGGTTCGGTGCAACCAACAAAACTGGATACAGCCGTCCTGTGCGCTCGCTGTCACGAGGCCAACGCGGCCAAGCCGAAAGACTTTCCTCAGGTCGTAACGGCCGATCACTCCGGAGGCGTCGCCTGCGATACCTGCCACCAGCCGCACCACCCCAAGATTGAAGCGGAGAAAACTGAACCGGAGAAGGCTGGGACGGCAAAGTTTGTGACGGAAGGAAAGAAATAATGGATATCACCCGCCGTCGATTACTGGTGCTGTTGCCCGCGGCTGCAGTGGCGTGGAAGTTCGTGCTCGCGGGAACTCCGGAAAACGCACCCAATTACAAGCTCACCGAGCACTGGTGGGCCATGCTGATCGACATTCCCAAGTGCATCGGTTGCGGTAGTTGTGTGCGCGCCTGCGCCGAGGAGAACGACGTTCCCGAAGGCTACTTCCGGACCTGGATTGAGCGCTACCACGTGGCCGACTGGAGGATCGAAAGGCCGGAGGTGGAATCCCCCAATGGCGGCAAGGACGGCTTCCCCCCTCACGCCGATGATGACGGCAAGAACTTCTTCGTTCCCAAACTCTGCAACCACTGTGCGGACTCTCCTTGCACGCAGGTGTGTCCAGTAGGAGCAACCTTTATTACGCCAGATGGAGTTGTGCTTGTGGACAAGACTTATTGCCTGGGTTGCCGGTATTGTGTGCAGGCGTGTCCCTACGGTTGCCGCTTCATCAATCCGAGAACCAGCACTGCGGAGAAGTGCTCTCTCTGTTATCACCGCATCACCAAGGGGCTGACGACCGCCTGCTGCGAAGTCTGTCCTACGGGCGCGCGGCAGCTCGCCGATTTGAAGAATCCCAAAGATCCGATTCATGAGTTCTTGAGAACGCACACGGTTCAGGTTCTGAAACCGCACATGGCGACTGGGGCTAAGGTTTTTTACAACGGCATGGATGGTTCAGTCCGGTAAGGTGAGGTTGATCAGTCGGTGCGCAAAGGAGGCTCGTGCAGATACCCGTTGAAGGCTTCATGTACCCGAACGAAGTGGAACTCCAGTGGAGCGTCCTGATCGTCCTTTACCCTTTCATCACGGGGCTCGTCGCGGGCGCTTTCATTCTGGCATCGCTCGAACGTGTGTTCCGGGTCGAGGCGGTTAAGCCTACCTACCGGCTGGCGTTGCTTACTGCACTCTCTTTCTTGTTGGTTGCGCCATTGCCGCTGCAATTGCACCTGGGACACCCCGAGCGCTCGTTTGAGATGTATCTGACACCCCACCGCTCGTCCGCCATGGCGATGTTCGGATTTGTCTATCTCTGGTACTTGATGGCTGTGTTGTTATTGGAGATATGGCTCGACTACCGGCGTGAAATTGTCCTGTTGTCTCAGACCACGAACGGTTGGAAGCGGCGGTTCTACCGGCTCCTGACCTTGGGTTCCAGCAATATCAGTGAACGATCGTTGCGGATCGATGACCGGCTCGGGTATTTCATAACGCTGATTGGAATTCCCTCCGCATTTCTTTTGCACGGATATGTTGGCTTCATTTTCGGATCAGTAAAAGCAAATCCCTGGTGGTCGTCGCCGCTGATGCCCATCGTGTTCGTGTTCTCGGCGATGGTCTCGGGAATCGCCGCTGTCATGTTGCTCTACATGCTTTCGACACGGCTGCGCGGGCAACAAATCGACATGCGCTGCCTGGATAAGATCGCGCAGTATTTGCTGTACACATTTGTCATCGACTTCAGCCTGGAGATGCTCGATCTGCTGCAGCGAATTTATGAAGCCGATGAATCGTTTCGCAGTCTCGATTTCATGGTGCACACACGTTTGTGGACATCCCAGGTGGTCGTCCAGATTTTGCTGGGCACGGTGACTCCGATTGCTCTGTTGGGCTTGATGCAATTGGTAAAGCTCACGGAAGCTGCACGCAAACGGATTTACGCCTTCGCGGGGTGCTTGACGGTGATCGGCATTTTTGCCATGCGCTGGAATGTTGTGATCGGCGGTCAGCTTTTCTCCAAGAGTTTTCTCGGCTATACGACATACAAGATGGGCTTTGCCACGCGGGAAGGGTTGCTGCCAGCGCTCGTACTCATGATTCTTCCCTTCATTATTCTGTGGGTCCTCGTGAAACTCCTGCCACCTTGGCCGGAGTCAGCCTCCTCGCCCAACTCCGGCGCCGCTCCAGCGCACGGAACCAGTTAGGCCCTGTTTCATCGGGGCAGATGCGGAGGAGCGAATGGCAGAACCTTTCGACAGAATCGCATCAGATACCGAACTCCTTAGCGAACGCGTGCGGGAACTGGAACGTCGGGTTTCTGTGCTAGAGAACATGCCGACCAGAACAATCCCTTCCCTGACCGTATCTGCGAGAGTTGAGGCTCCAAAATCGTCGGCTCCCCAGACTCTGCGCGCCTTCCCAGGGGCGAGCGTGCCCACGGGAACGCTACCCTTGTTCGGCAAGGCAGTTCTCGGAATTTCGGGGGCATACCTGTTGCGTGCGGTGGCTGAGTCGGGAGCCCTTCCGCAGTGGCCAATCTTGATCTTCGCCATTGGGTACGCGTACCTATGGCTGGTTTGGGCCGTCAGGACTCGCACCACAAATACATTAGCCAGCGTGACGTACGCAATCACGGCGACAACCATCCTCTGTCCACTACTGTGGGAATCTACGGTGCGATTTCAGATCCTCTGGCCGCCCTTCACGGCAGCAGTGCTGGTTGCATTCCCCATGCTGGCCTGGGCACTGGCATGGCGGGAAGACCTGCAAGCGATTCCGTGGGTGACGACTGTGGCGGCTGTGGCCACGGCTCTTGCGCTCAGCATCGCGACTCGCGACCTATTCCCGTTTACCGCGGGATTGCTGGTTCTGGCTCTGGTTGCCGAGGCGATTGACTTCCGACACCGGCTCAGTATCAGGGTGGTTCCGGCAGTCGCTGCGGATTTCGCCCTGTGGTTGCTCATCTATGTGATGACGTTGCCAGAGGGAATTCCGTCCGAGTATCGGCCCATCGATTCAATGGCAATCACCGGGTCATGTCTGGCGACGCTTGCGATCTACGGGGGAAGCATTGGCACGCGCAGTCTAGGGTTGCGCCAGCGTCTGACGATCTTCGAGGTAGCGCAGGTCGTTATGGTTTTTGTGCTTGCGACTTTCGGTATTATGCGCTCCAGTCCTGGCTCCGGCGCAGCGCTCGGAGTTTTATTCCTGCTGCTTGCGATGCTGTGTTATTGGGGCACGCTATCTCGCTTCGCGGCCGACGAGCACATTTTGGATCGCCGGGTGTACGCGAGTTTTGCGGTCGCACTTCTGCTGACAGGCAGCTTTCTCGCCTTTCCCTCAAGCCTGCAGACGTTTTTCTTGTGTGTGGCCGCACTTACCGCGTCTTTCTTATACATGCGCACTGGCAAGCTCAGCCTCGGCTTACACGTGTCCCTCTATCTGACAGCGGCGGCGATATTCTCTGGCCTCTTGCGTTTGGTCGGGGATGCTCTGGCCGGACAGGTGCCTCCGGCTCCGGACGCAGTCGTGTGGGTAGTCGCGGTCTCGGCCGGTCTCTGCTACGGAATCGGTTCGCATGCTTCGACTGAACAGCGGAAACAGCGGTTGCTCTGGATCGTTCCGTCCGCGCTCGCAGCTGGTGTAGCAGCGGCCCTGGCAGTGACGGTGAGCGTGAAGCTTATTTCCTTGACCGGAACACTCAATGCCTCGCGTCTGTCGGTTGTCCGGACTGTGGTAGTCTGCTCAGCCGCTCTCATCCTTGGTTTTGCCGGCTCGCGCTTAAAACGCGCAGAACTACTGTGGGTTGCCTATGCAGCCATAACCTTTGGCACCCTCAAACTGGTTTTTGAAGACCTTCGCTTCGGCAGTGCTGCATCCCTGGTGGCTTCCCTTTTGTTCTACGGTCTAATCTTGATCTTGATCCCAAGGTTGACACGACTTGGCCGTGACGGGCTCTGATTATTGAGTGCGCCACCGGAAATGCTGCAGCAGTTCGAACATACAAACCCGGATGGATGGACCGGGACGCCTGCTGCTCTGGCACCGGAACTTCGTCTCATTCCCCTTAGCAATAACTTTCAGTGCCACGTAGTTTTGCATGGCAGCCGCACACAGCGTGATTAAATTAGAATCCTCATCCGACCCCTACTGACTGCGTAGTTGCTGGTGGTGAACCTGCAGATCATTTCTTGAGCCGCAGACTTGGCATCTCCAGTTGTCTCGCGCCAAGACATGGCGACAAAGCTCCTTCTACGAGTAGGGATCTAACCGCAAGCGTGGGCGCTTCGGAAGAATTCCGGTCATGCTCACTTTGTTCGCCTATGCTCGAGGGAGTTGGAATCCTAATTATGACCGTGACAACTTGATGTGAATAGCACAGCCGTCAAGTCTGCGATGATCTCTTCCACTAGCGGGGATGAATCTCGACTGAGCGAATCCTGTCCCTGGCCGCATGCTGTCCGCCGAGCAGTAGGCACCTGGGAGCTTATAACGGCGTCTGATCGATGAGAGACGTGACTGCGACAGGCTGCAAGCGATGCCTCCAGCGAGACGATCTTGACCAGCGAGGAAATCTGGGAAAGTTGCCTTCGATCGTTTTCCGTCAGTGCCGGACATGAAACCACTATGTCGCGCCATTCATAGATCCAGAAGTTGATCGCGGTTGTCAATGTTTTCATCGGCGAGATTCGGTCAGCATCAGCCAGCGAAGTGCTGCGACTGCCTGCATCGAAGTTGCCAAGAGGATGAAGATCCTCAGCATCGACAAATTCCCATCCCAAGGCTTCTGCGAGGAGTCTGCCGAGGGTGTTTCTGGCCGATTGTGCGGGTCCGATGATGATGAAGACCATACCGCTCACCTCCTTTTGGAGGCGATCCTTCGAAACGAAAGTTATTCATTCGGCAAGCAAGAAGCCAGCAACCGCTAGAAAACAGTCAATGAGCACTTTCCAAACAATAATCGACGCTAACCACTGGCTGATCACATTATGACTTGTAGGGACTAACTCCCAACTGCCGCACCTGATCGGTGAACTCGCGGACCAGTTGTGCGAACCTTGGACCTTCGGCAGCCGAAACCCATTCCAGGCGAAAGCGCTCCTCCTCGATACCGAAATCCGCGAGCATCAGGCGGATGGCTTCCGCGCGTTTTTCCGCCTTCAAGTTACCATCCTGGTAGTGGCAGTCGCCAGGATGACAGCCACACATGAGAACTCCGTCGGCACCTTTGGTAAACGCATCAATCACTAGGTTGGGATGCACCATTCCCGAGCACATGACACGCACGATGCGGATGCTGGGCGGGTATTGGCTGCGGGAGACACCCGCCAAGTCCGCGCCCGCGTAGGAGCACCAGTTGCAACACAGGGCGATAATCAAGGGTTGAAAGTTGTCGTCCATCACTCTACTCCCAAAGCCGCATGAATCTGGGCCTCGATCTCTTCGAGGGTAAATCCACGAATGAATACGCCTTTCTTCGGGCACGTAGCCTGACAGCAGCCACAGCCCTTGCAAGTGGAATCGTTGGTTTCGACGACTTTCTTGATCGACCCCTGCCACTTGTATTCGAGCAGGGTGATCGCTTTGTAGGGACAGGTGTCCACGCAGTAGGCGCAACCGTCGCAACTCTCGTCCACCACTTGCGAGATATTCGCTCCCAGTTCGAGGCGATCCTGCGCGAGGACGGATGCAGCTCGCGCGGAGGCTGCCTGGGCCTGCAGGATGGATTCGTCGACGCTCTTCGGAGAATGAGCCAGACCACACAGGAAGACGCCGTCGGTCATGAAGTCTACGGGGCGCAATTTCATATGGGCCTCGAGGAAAAATCCCTCACTGTTGAGCGGCACCTTGAGGAACTGCGCGATCTTGCGATTGTCTTCGTGGGGATGGATCCCTGCAGACAGAACTACCATGTCGGCGGAGATCATTATTGGCATCCCGAGAGTCTGGTCATGCACGATGACATCCAGTTTTTCGCTATTTTGTGACACGTCCGGTTTGCGGTCTTCGTCGAAGCGCACAAAGACGACGCCTTGCTGGCGCGCCTTGGTGTAGTAGCTCTCCTTGAAGCCGTAGGTACGGATATCGCGATAGAGGACGTACACATTCGTTTCAGGCGAGAGCGTCTTTATCCTCAGTGCATTCTTAATGGCTTCGGCGCAACATACCCGCGAACAGTAGGGGTGGTCGGGGTCGCGTGAGCCCACGCACTGGATCATCACGACGGTCTTTGCGGGTTGATTGCCTTCCCTCGCCAGGAAGCCATTTCCGGAAGCCAGTCGGGCTTCGAGATCCCGCTGCGTAATGACGCGGTCGTCCTGCCCAAACAAATACTCTTTTGGTTGGTACTGCTTCGCACCCGTCGCTACGATTACGACACCGTGCGTGACTTCAGTGGTTTGGCCCTTGGCTGCGATCGTTGTCTTGAAGTTGCCGATTGAGCCGTCGATCTTCTCAATCTCCGCCCCGGTAAAGAGATGGATTCTGCTGTTTTGTCCAACTTCGCTGCGCAGGCGCGCTAATTCGTGCTGTGGCTTGTCTCCGTTCAGCATGTAATGAATATGGCGCAAGTTTCCGCCCAGCTCATTTTCCTTCTCGACCAAATAGGCATCAAAGCCCTGGCGTGCCAGTGTAAGAGCCGCGGTCATTCCGGACACGCCTCCGCCAATTACGAGGGCGGATTTTTCTACGCTGACCGTCTGTCGGTCGAGCGGCGCCAGCAGCCGGGCCTTGGCCAGCGCCATCCGCACCAGGTCTTTGGATTTCTGCGTGGCCTTTTCCGGCTCGTGCATGTGCACCCAGGAGCACTGATCGCGAATGTTGGCCATCTCAAACAGGTAGGGATTGAGTCCGGCCTCCGCCATTGTGTTGCGGAATAAGGGCTCGTGGGTTCGCGGCGTGCAGGAGGCCACCACCACGCGATTCAGATTGTGTTCCGCGATCTTCTCCTTAATCCGATCCTGGGTATCGTTGGAGCAGGTGTAAAGATTGTCGTCCGCGAACACGACGTTGGGCAGGGTCTTGGCATATTCCACAACGTCCGGGACATTGACCACGCCGGCGATGTTAGTGCCGCAGTGGCAGACGAAAACTCCGACGCGCGGCTCTTCTCCCTTCACCTCTCTTTCAGGTGGGTAGACCTTGGAAGTAATCAATGTGCCGCGGGCTTCGCGCAAGAGCGAGAGCACCTGGGACGCGGCCGCCGAGGCCTGCATCACAGTTTCTGGAATGTCCTTGGGCTCGGCAAATGGTCCGGCCACAAAGATTCCTTCCCGCGACGATTCTGCAGGCCGGAACGTCGGGGTTTGGCAGAAGTTGAACCCGTTCAGAGCTATGCCGAACCGTTCCGCTAGCACCTTTACTTCTTTCGGTGGCTGCATGCCCACCGACAGAACAACCAGGTCATATTCTCCGGAGAGCTTTCTGTCGTTCTCGCCTAGATAGTTGACGATCAGGTTCCGCGTGCCTGGGACTTCTTCGATCTTCGGCACGCGAGAACGGATATAGCGCACGCCGAGTTCTTGAGCCCTGCGGTAATACTGCTCAAAGCCCTTGCTGAAGGCACGCAGGTCCATGAAGAAGACATCGCACTGCAAACCTTCGCCGAGATGTTCTTTGGCGATGATGGCTTCCTTGGTCGCGTACATGCAGCAGACGGAGGAGCAGTAGTCGCGGTCGAAATCCCGCGAACCAACGCACTGCAAAAAGGCGATGCGCTTGGGCTCTTGCTGGTCGAAGGGCCGTTTCACGTGGCCGGAGTAGGGCCCAGAGGCAGAGAGAATCCGCTCGAACTCGAGCGACGTGAGGACATTCGGAAAGCGGCCGTAACCCAGGTCCTTCTTCAACCGGGCGTCGAAAATCTCGTATCCGGGGGTGAGGACGATGGCGCCTACCTTTAACTGGCGAGTCTTCTGTGCCTGAGAATAGTCAATCGCATTCGCCTGGCACGCGGTTTGGCAGAGATGACAATCGCAGCAGATTCCGCAGGCGAGGCAGCGCTTGGCTTCGGCGATGGCTTCTTCCGGTGTGTAGCCGACGTGAACCTCGGCAAAGGTTCTTCCACGGGTCTTGGGGTCGAGGGCTTGCACGGGTATCTGGCGCTGCATCAGCACGGCAGCCGTGTCCACGGTGTACGCCGTGTGATACGGACCCTCCATTTCGCGATCCACACGGAGGTCCCGGCTATTGAGCCACCGGTCGATAGAATTGGCGGCTTTTTTGCCGGCGAGCATGGCCGTCACCACCACGTCGGGACCGGTCACGCAATCGCCGCCCGCAAATACGCCGGGCAGTGCGGTCTCGAGGGTCGTCGGATCGGCGCGAAGCGTTCCCGATTTTGTGGTCGCGAGACCGAGGCGTTCGCCCAAACCATTCACTTCTGGAACCTGGCCAATCGTAGCCACGACGGCATCGCAGGGGATGACGAACTCTGAGCCGGGAATCGGCTCGGGAGCAGGCCGGCCGCTGGCATCGGGGCGACCAAGCTTCATCTTCGTACACTCAAGGCCGGATACGCGGCCACCGTGACCCGCATGGAATGATTTGGGCGCGGCGAGGAACATCAACCTGACACCTTCACATTCCGCGTCTTCGATTTCGCGATGGTCTGCGGGCATTTCTGCCCGGGTTCGCCGGTAGACGATGGTGACCTCGGCAGCTCCGCAGCGCAGGGCGGCGCGGGCCGCGTCCAGTGCGGAGTTACCGCCACCGACGACCAGCACATGCTGCCCCGGAGCTGCCCGGCCGGAAAGATTCACACGCCGCAGGAACTCCACACCGCCAGTGACGCCCGGCAGATCTTCGCCGGGAATTCTGAGTCTCCGTTCCACGTGCGCTCCGATGGCGATGAAGACGGCCGCATAACTCTTGCGCAATTCTTCGAAGCTGATGCTGCGGCCGACGGGCGTATCCAGCAAGATCTCGATTCCGATCGCGCGCAGCCGGTCCAACTCAGCATTCAGCAAAGGACGGGGTAGGCGGAAGGAAGGAATGCCGGCCGCGAGCATCCCGCCTGCTACCGGGAGAGCTTCGAATATCGTGGTGCCATAACCTTTCTGCCGAAGCTCATAGGCACAGAGCAGGCCGGCCGGGCCTGAGCCCACGATGGCAATCTTCTCCGGACGTTCGGGCGCGGCGGGTCGCGGCAACTTGAAGTCGGAGAAGCGGTCGGTAATGAAGCGCTTCAACGCGGGCAAATTCACCGGGTCGTCGACGCTGTTGCGGGTGCAGGTGGCGGTGCACGGATGGGTGCAGATGCGGCCGCAGACCGAGGGCAGCGGATTGTCTCGCAGAATGACCTGGAGCGCTTCGGCGAAGCGGCCTTGCGCAATCAGAGTTACATAGCCTTGCCCGCTTTGATGGATGGGACATCCGGCCTCGCAGGGAGAAGTCCCGCGACGCGAAATAGTAAAGATGTTGGGAACGGCTTGCGGGAACGGCCGGTAGATCGCCTTGCGCTGCCCTAGTCCCTGATCGAATTCTGACGGCAGCGTTACTGGACACTCCGTGGTGCAAGCGCCACAACCTGTGCATTTCGTCGCGTCAATAAAACGCGGCTGCTGCTTGAGACTGACTGTGAAATTTCCGGGCTGCCCTGCGACGCGCTCCACCTCAGTCAAGGTGAGAATGTCGATATCCTTGTGCCGGCCGATCTCGACCAGGCGCGGGGCCATGGTGCACATGGCGCAATCGTTGGTGGGAAAAGTTTTGTCGAGCTGGGCCATCACCCCGCCGATGGCCGCGCCTTTCTCAGCGAGATAAACCTTGATGCCTCCGTTGGCCAGATCAAGAGCGGCCTGCATGCCGCCGATACCGCCTCCCACGACCAGGGCAGCACCCACCGGCGGAGTTTGGGATTCTTTAGAGCGCATGGGGAATCACCTCCACCGCCGGCGCCCGCTGCGCGGCTTTCTCCCTGACCGCCAGGAAATAAAGGGCTAGCGGCCGATAGACCATGTGCGACCACTTTCCAAACGACATCTCTACCAGCAGCATGGGCGTCGCGATGATGATGTGCAGGGCGTACATGTAGTGAGAGGTAAGGGCAAAGCCGTCATAGCGAAACGTGTGGGCGGCGAGACCGCTGAACACGGTCAACACCAGCAGGATAGGAAAGATGAGATCCTGAAAAGACGACTCTTTGTAAATTTCTTTCTGTGCGCGCAGACGGCCGGCGAAGATGTCTGCGAGACCATAGAGGATGAGGCCCGTGGCGAGGTATCCAAGCCAGCGCTGCGGATTGTACAGGGGGTAGATGTTGTCGGTTTGAAACCAGCGCAGCGCGAAGACCTTGATGGTTAGCATTATGACCACGCCGCTGGCCATCATCCAATGCCCCAGCCACCGGCCTTTTTGCGGGCACTTTCTCATCAGCGACTCGCTCACGGTCTGGTAGACGTAGACCCAGGCCTCGAACACGTAGAGGGAAAGCGGCGGGTGGGCCTGCCTTTCGCCACCTATGGTAAGTCGCCAGATGCGGAAGACACGTGAGAACAAAAGCAAAAGGGGAACCAGGATCACGGTGAGGGTGTAGTAAGTGATGAGCGGGAACATGTGATCCAATCCAAACGGAGTGGTGGCTAAATCCCTGGCCGCCATTCCGACGTACCACAAGTGGTAGCCAATGATCAAAAGCAGGACAACGAACGCCACGGAGATTAAGGAGCCGAGATACCACGCCTTGGACTGGAGCAGCTTGGAGGCAATGCCCGTCCAGTCATATTGCGCGGTAAGAAAGCGCCGCAGCGTGAGCATGGAGATCCGGGGCTCCGATTGCCGCGGGCAGACCAGAGAACAGTCGCCGCAGTCGTGGCAGACCCAGGGGTCCAGGCTTGCGACGAGTGGTTGCCTCAGTCCGAGCAGGGCGAAGCGCAGACTTCTGCGGGGAAAGGTTGCAGAATCCCCCACCAGATCACACGAGAGCGTGCAACTTCCACACTGGTAGCAGCCTGTGGGATCGAACTTTCCATACCGACGGATGTCGGCCAGCAGTGTGGGATCACTTTGAACCGGCAATGTGCCTGCGGCCATTTGCCACCTCTACCGAACAGTGTCGCTACTGCACAGCGACGGACCATTCCTTGACAGTCCTCCTGGTGTAGACCAGGAACTTTCCATCTTCCTCAATCAGCTGGACCTGAAAGTTTTCGTTCTGATAGGACTCGGCTGCGCGCGATGCTTGTTCTTTGCTCAGGTAAGGCTGACCATCCCACATGAACTTTTTTCCGTCCTTAATCATTGCGAGATTCGGGCTCATAGTGGACCTCAGCCGCGCGCGCATGGTGCTGCGTAAATGTTTCTTGCTAACGACGCGATGCGAGGGAAATATTCGCGGACCAGCCACTCCGCCGCTTGCGGCACGGCGCTGCTGACTACTTTCGACAATCCCTGGGAGATCTCTTCCGGCAACGGCCCGGTTTGGCAGGCCAGCACTCGAACTTCGATTCCGCAGGTTTCCTGCAACTCGCGCAGCAGGTTCGATGTAGGCAACTGGTGCAGCGAGAAATCATCCAGTTTGGCCACAGGAATCTCTGCGGGATCCATCTCAAATATCTCGCCGGGAGTGCGCCCGGCATCGATCGCATCTAAAATGAGCAAGCGCTGCGGACGCGCGGGACTCAGGCAGAGCGTGAACAACAGCTTGCGAACGCCGGTGCCGGCGTCCAGCAAACAGACAGCTTCAGGTATTTGGTAGTGTGACTCGAGATAGTCCACTACCTCGCACCCGAAGCCGTCATCTCCAAACAGAATGTTGCCAACGCCTAGCACTACGGTCGGCTTCCGGCAGAAGTCGGGAAGATCGGATTGGTCGACCTCAGATTGATCGCTCTGGGATTGCTCGATCTCCCACATACTTACTCCTTCTTCGCTGCCGTTTTAGTTGGCGAGCGAGCCGAGCAACTTGCCTTCGGCGTCGAAGATATCCAGCTTCACCGAGAGCTTCCCATCCAGGCGGTGGGTCGCGCAGGACAAGCATGGATCGTAGGCCCGGATCGACATCTCAACCCTGTTTAGCACTCCCTGGTCGTATTTGCCGTCATGGATCAAACTCTTGGCGGCCTGTGTGACCGACATATTGATGGGAGCGTTGTTATGCGTAGTGCCGACAATCAGGTTGACATTGGTGATGAGACCATCGGCATCGGTGGTGTAATCGTGGATGAGCGTGCCGCGTGGCGCTTCGGTCACACCTACGCCTCGCGCCGCCCGCGGCGTAACCTTCACCCGGGTTTCAGTGCTGGTGATCTCGGGATCGTCTAGCAAGCGGATGGTGTTTTCCGCGTTGTAGAGCAGTTCGATCAGGCGCGCCCAGTGATAGAGCAGGGTGAGCTGCGCGGGCCGCCCGAACTTCGCACGAAACTCCTCTAGCTCCGCCTGCGCCAACGGCGTGTCGATAAAGTCGCAGACGTTGATGCGTGCCAGCGTGTTGGCGCGATATACGCCCTTGGGATTGTCGACATCCATGGAGAAGCCCTCGCCCCACTGCTTGGCGTAGGGGAACTTCAAGTAGCTCCACGATTCAATGTGCTCGGAGATGAACTCGGTATAGCGATCGTACGGAAAGTCCTGGTATGCGCCGTTGGAGGCCATCAGGCGAAGCTTTCCGTCGTAGAGGTTAAGCGCGCCATTCTCCTTGACGGTACCGATGAAGCCGGTGTTGATCACTCCCAGCGACTTCACCACATCGAGGTACTTGGGGAAGACATTCTCCTTGGCAAAAGCAATGGAGAATTTAGCGAGGTCCAGCGTCTCATCGGCATGCTTGCGCAACTCGTCACGGTCGGCAGAAGCCAGAGGCTTGCTAAATCCACCAGGAACAGCGGCCTGCGGATGGATGGACTTGCCGGCGATGGTTTCGAGCATCTTGGCGCAGAGGTGGCGTACTTTCACCACCTTTGTAGCAATCTCCGGCGCTGCTTGCAGCACGCCAATAACATTGCGGATCGAGTAGTCAGCGTCCGGACCGAGCAGGAAATCGGCGCCCGCCAAAAAATAAAAATGGAGGATGTGCTCTTCCATGTAAGCGATGCTGTTGCATAGTTCGCGCAGCTTCTTGCCTGCCGGCGGCGGATCGACTCCGAAGACCGCATCGCAAGCCTTGGCCGAGGCGAGATGATGCGACCACGGACATACACCGCAAATGCGCGGCGTGATGCGCGGGAGATCTTCCACCGGCTTTCCGAGGCAAAACTTTTCGAAGCCGCGCAGTTCAATCACGTTCACTCGGGCGGTGTCCACGTTTCCGGCATCGTTGAGTTGAATGGTCACCTTGGCATGGCCCTCAATACGGGTGACAGGTTGAATGACGATTGTCTTTGCCATGGATCACCTCCGAGGCATCGGCCGCAGGCGGCCAGCGCCAGAAAAACGGTTGAAAGTTGCGGCTCGATCCGGAATCTGTTTCGGATCGAGTCCAATTGAAGACAGAGCGCCCATCATGTCCACCATCGGATTGGCTTTCTCTGACAGCGGACCAAAGCAACCCTCGCATGGCATGTAGGCGCGGATGCAGCGCGGGTTGCCCTCACTTCCGCCGCAGCCAGCACGGGTCGCTGGCCCCAGGCACAGGATGCCTTGCTCCATCAGGCAGCGCATCTCGGCCAAGGGCGCTCCCGGCTTGAAGTCCGGCGCGTCCAGGCGACGCTTCAAGGTGGTGACTGCCTTTTTTTCACGTTTTGTCGGGCACTCGTCGCAAACGCTCTTCGAGGGGAGAACGGGCAGGGGCTTGCCTTCAAGGAGAGCCAGCAGCGCACCGGCTACCATCTCTGGCGTAGTGGGACATCCGGGCAAATAGGCATCCACCTTTACCACTTCGTGGACCGCGTAAACCCTATCGGTGAGGGCGGGAATCTGCTCATGAGGTAGACCGTTCCTCTCGGTCGTCACACTGTCACGGTAGACCTTCTCCAACAACTCTTCCGTGCTGAACTGGTTCGCCAACGCCGGTACACCACCAAAGCACGCGCAGGAACCCAGAGAAATCAGTGTCTTGCATTTCTTGCGCATCTCCTGCGCCAGTTTCCTGTGTTCTTCGCTGCGGATTCCACCAGATATGAGCCCGACATCCGCCGCTGGGATTTCCATCTCTGTACCTTCGCCGGTTTGGCCGTAGAGCTTGTGGTCCATCAGAACCGGCATGTGTACGATCTGCACTTGTTTGAGTACATCTAGGAGTGGTTCACCGATGTCGAGGATGGTTACCTCGCACCCTCCGCATATAGCAAACCATTCTGCGGCAAGTCGAGCTGCCATGTTGTACCTCCTACCGAACTTGAATTGGTGCTGCTCTGTTCTCGGTTCTCACAATCTGTTATTGCCGCGTTCGCATCCATACCTGCTGGCACTATCTCTGGACCCATTGCGTCATACAGCAAGCCTTCCCCTCCAGAAAAGACCGCAGCTCCAATCCGAACTCCACCCTTCGGTGATAGGCGCCAGGGAGGCCCGCAGATTGTTCTTGATGTAATGGTCGACGAAAATAGGCCAGACGGGGTGCGTCTTTCCAGGCGGTGGCGAGAGGAATTTCCACAATCCACCTCCGGGCATTTATCGAACGTTCGTTCGATTTAGGCCCGCTCCCGTTCGCCGTGCCGAAGCACTTTGCGAACGTGATAGCACTTATGGTCCAACCCCATGACGCTGTCAGTGATTGAAGTCACAGCTTCACGTGACCGAACCTGCAGGCATCATTAGATTTCGGGAAGTCTTACTGCTGTATGCCCTCAGCAAAGTGATTCAAGGTATGCGAAGCGCAAACAGCACCCGACAAGTCATGGAGGACCACTGTGCATCGGGTGTGACTCGTGTCACTGACATTGCGCGATCGTTCATGTGAAGTATCAAAACATCCCGCTTCACCGAAGAGCAGTTCACCACGTTGTGCACACCCCCTGAGGCGAGAGCTTTGAACGTCGGCTCATCTAGTATTTGTATCGTCGATGACGATCGAGGCCGGAACCCCTCGCTGCTGAATGATCGACCTCGACTCTGGTCCTGCTTCCGCCTGTGAAGAAGGTCTACTATGACGGGCAAACTCACTAGTAGTTATTTTCTAAGCGCTGTTGCTGCTTCTGTCGTGGTTCTGGCAAGTCTGACTCTTCTGATCGCGGCATCTTGAAATTAGGGTTACTGGAAGCGCAAACAAAGGGGTGGGGACTATGGCTTATCACGAGTGGATCATGAAGTCGGCGGGCATCGGTGCATTACTCGGTGGTGCGGCCGGGTTCTTCGTTGGAACCTACAGCATGGCGGTCAGCCATACTCTCAGCTGGACACATGTATCTGACGCGATGGAATCCGTTGTTGTTGTGCTTGTAACCGCGTTCATGATTGGCAGCCTTGGTGTTGCGATTGGTTGGTTGGGCGGACTGATCTTAGGCGCCGTTGCGTCCCCACTTCGGGCGCATACCGAAAAACGCTAGAATGCTCCGTTTTCAAGTCAACAGCGCAATCACACCAATTACTAGGACGGTGGCGGCCCAGGCACTCTCGGATGCGTGGTGGCCCAGGCCTGATCGCGTCAAAAGCCGCAATTCCAGCGGCGCGGGTGATGCAAGTCACAGACAGGGAGCTTCGAAGATTCTCTAATGATTCAACGGCGAGGGGTCGGACTCCGCGCATCTCGCTAGCCTAACCACGATGTCTGGCTAGAAGCACAAGGAGAACCGCCATGAATCACGGAATCGAAATCACCTTTGACAGTATCGAGAGTGCCCACGAGTTCGTCGGATTGTTGAACGAGGCGATCGTAGAGGCCAAGCGCGACATCGAAGCGGACGTCCAGGGCGAATCGGACTCGGAGTTCCCACGGCGCCAAGAGGCATTGCGGCTCGCTCTGTATCACGTGGAAAAACTTCAGTTCCACATGAGCAAAAGCCAGCGAATCCTGAATGATCTGCGCTCGATCCGCCGCCTTCTTCTCGAAGAGCGAACCACTGTAGCGTCGTCGGTCCAGACGAGATCGATTGCCGCCTAGCGGTCAGGTATCGTATGGCTAAGATCTCCGTACACGGCGAACCCATCGCAGATTATGTCCGGCGCAGCGCGAATTCCGGAGAGTACTGCGAAGTCACTTACCGCCTGATGGCGGATGGCGAACTCTTACACCAGAAGTCGTGGACTCGGTACATTGAAGGTTGGTCTAAACAGGTGACATCCAGGAGCCCTTGGAAGATCGCCAAGGTAACGCCTGAGATCAAGGCTAATCCCGATCTTCTACTGACCCAAGGATTCCAAAAGAAAGAGCGACACCCGACTTCACTCTGAACGTCCCAGGCCCTGTTGGACAAAAGGAGATATCTACGATGACGAAAGAAAGTCTCACTATTACTGACAATCGCACGAACTTGACTTACAACCTTCCCATCGAGAAGGAAACCGTCCGGGCCATGGACTTACGTCAGATCAAGACTGGCCCGGAAGACTTCGGACTCATGACCTATGATCCGGCTTTTATGAACACTGCTTCATGCCAAAGCAGCATCACCTTCATTGATGGAGAACGTGGTGTTTTGCGCTATCGCGGCTATCCCATCGAAGTGCTGGCCGAGCGCTGCAACTTCCTCGAGATCGCCCATCTGATTCTTTTCGGAGATCTGCCGAATCAGGTTGAACTAAAAAACTGGGTGCACGACATCACGCACCACACCATGCTGCACGAAACCACGAAGAAGTTCATGGAGGGCTTCCGCTATGACGCCCACCCCATGGCCATGCTGGTGAGCACAGTGGCGGCATTGTCTACTGTCTATCCAGAAGCCAGAGATATCCACGACCCCGACAATCGCCTCCTTCAGAGCAAGCGCTTGATTGGGAAAATGCCTTCAATCGCGGCAATGTCCTACCGGCACAGTCTGGGTTTCCCCTATGTATACCCGGACAACGATTTGAACTATGCCGAGAACTTCATGAACATGCTATGGAAGATGGTAGAGCCGAAATACTTGGCCAATCCAGTTTTGGCACGGGCCCTCGACGTCCTGTTTATATTGCACGCCGATCATGAGCAGAACTGCAGCGCGAACGTGATGCGCTCCGTAGGCAGTTCGCACGCCGACCCTTACCTGACCACGGCCGCAGCGGCCGCAGCGCTTTCGGGACCACTACACGGTGGGGCAAACGAAGAAGTCCTGAAAATGCTGGACGAGATTGGCTCGAAGGACGACGTGCCTGCCTACGTCAAAAAGGTCAAGGAAGGGCATGGCAAGCTGATGGGCTTTGGGCATCGCGTTTATAAGAACTACGACCCACGAGCCAAAATCATCAAGCGGACAGCCGAGCAGGTGTTTCAAGTCACGGGCCGCAATTCGAAGCTCGATATCGCCCTTGAGTTGGAACGGATTGCGCTGGAGGACGACTACTTTATCAAGCGCAAGCTGTATCCCAACGTGGACTTTTACTCCGGGATCATCTACCAGGCCATGGGCTTCAAGCCGGCGATGTTCACCGTACTGTTTGCCATCCCGCGCACAGTCGGCTGGCTGGCGCAATGGCAGGAGATGCTGACCGATTCAGAGCAAAAGATCGCGCGTCCGCGGCAAGTCTACACGGGACACGATGTGCGCAAATTCTTGCCGATTGAAAATCGTGCTCCAGCCTGCGTTCGCGGATAGAAAGATTGCCGAAAAACAAGCGGCCTGGCTGGAAAAGGTACTTGCTGACGGCACGAGCGCGAGAAGAAACACCCAGACTGGATCGAACTACCCAACTGATCTGCGCGAGCAGATCTTCCATCCTAAAAGGGAGCCGAAACAGAGTGTGCGAAGTTGGACTGAAGCCCGCATTCTTTCTTTGGTTTATCGATTACCCAGCGATTCCCTTAAAGGCTCGTAACGGACACGGGTTTTCGTGAACCTGTTTCGGCGATCGTTCGCGGACGAAACCAAAACCCTTTTTGCTAACCCTCGCTCAAATGGTGAAGCGTTCGTGAGGTTCACAGAGACTTCTTCACACCGGCGATGCTTTCGTCGGTGCCCCTAATGCTTCAACCTTCGCTGGTTCCGGTTTCTTGTTGTCGGGAGCGGGATTGACTACCTGCTCGAGGTTCCTTCGTCCAGGGCAGATTGCTGCTGGTTTGCCCGTAAGCATTAGCGTCATCGGGTCAGAAACGTTTTGGTTAGCTGGCTTGGCGGTAAACTCTTCGCGACTACTCAGTCATTTGCTACACTCGTGCACACGCAGAGCCTAGAACTTTCTTTGATTCTGCGGGATCAACCAGACCCCTCGAGGAATAACAGTGAATTTCAGCCGCCGTCGGGTGTTGCAGGGAATTACTGCGTTAGCCGCGGTTGCAGCAGCTGGCAAACCCTCTGCATTTGCGGCCCAGTCCATAAAATCCAGCCCGTCCGATTCACTTCACTGGCCCCGGCCTCTGGGCAGTCCCGTCACCGAGAGCCTACGGCCGGTCATTGCGAACTCGCGCGATGTGCGCACCAATTACGAAAAGATCGTGGAGATCGCAGGCTGGATGGCATACGAAGAACTGCCTATGCCGAATCTGGCGGTGCCTTATGGACTGGAGAAGACTCCCGATATCGCCATCGATTTCGTCATGGTGGCCAATACCATTGATACGGCATTCACCGACTTCAAGACTCATGTGAAATTCCAGACCGACTACGCGGGTGCTCACGTGTCGGATTCCGAGGCCATGTTCGCCTGTCTGAAACGCGCCATGGATAATGGGATTCCCATTCTGGATGGCAAGTTTCTGGCGAGCATCACGCGCCCCGACATGGGGAAGATCTTTGCCGGCAATATGGAAATCCCCATGCTGGAGGAGAAGATGGGGCTCTTCCGCGAAATTGGCGCGGTGCTGGTGGCAAAATATGGTGGGCGTTATTACAACTTCATCCGCTCGTGTCCTCCGCGCCTCTATGACAACGGCAAGGGTCTGGTGGAGCGGTTGGCCCTGGAGTTCCCACGCTACAACGACGTGAGCCTGTACGACGGGTACGAAGTGAAATTCTACAAGCTGACACAACTCGGCTTCTGGCAGATCTATTCAGGGTTGGGGGCTGCGGGAGGCTTCGGTCTGGACGATCCGCAGAAAATGACCGCCTTTGCCGACTACATTGTGCCGGTTGCGCTACGCCTGATGGGCATGACCAGCTACTCGCCGGAACTGGAGCACGAGATCAACACCTATCAGTTGATTCCGCGTGACAGCCGCCAGGAGATCGAAATTCGCGCTCATTGCCTGTATGCGACCGCGCTGCTGGCGGATGAGATCAACAAGCTGCGTCCGTCGGATCAGCAGGTGATCATTCCGCAAATTGACGCGCGCCTGTGGACGCACTACCACACCACGCCCTGGCCGCATCACCTCACCCGCACCATCATGTACTGACGCTGGCCGGGGTGATCCTGGGATAACTTCCCAGTGGCCCGTGATCTGCCCAGAATCCGAAAGCAGCCAGTCCGGGTCGTGAGCGCTATAGCCATTTAACGCCAATCTGCCGCAGAGCCGCTGCGCTACCACTGTCATCCCCTCGGGAAGAAACGCGTGAAAAGAAGACGAGTGGTGTTTCTGCGCTCGTTCACGCAACTCCCGGCGCGACTGCCTCTCGCTTTGCTGGCAGAAGCGCTAACAGGACAACTCCGATCACAAGGTTTACGATCACATCAGCAAAGTTCCTGTGGACGCCGTGATTCCAAGCTTCCACAGTTTGAATGGCCATTACCCCGCCATGGGAGATGTTCCACCAAGCTGCCAGAGCGATCATCGAGCGATGCTCAGACGGTCTCCTTGCGGCTATGAGTAGAAAGACCCCGACCGGAATAAAAAAGCTCAGAAACATCGGTCCGCACTCGCACTTCCCCTCCAAAAGCCAGCTGGAATGCCACAGATCCAAATATAGAAAATAAATCTGGGGCAGATTCAACAGCCCCACGATCACCAGGACGATCTGTGTCAGGCGTTCTCTTTTCACATTCACCTCCTTTGAGCGAATTTTGTTGCGAGCGCGGCAGCGGCTCTAAGAAGAAGTGACCCTGGCGTCAGGTTGGCGGACGATCCGCTCCGAACTAACGGCGGCTTCAACCCCTGACCAAGCCCACGCCTTCCAGATGATGACCGAGGTGCATACCGTTTCGATCGTCCCGAAGAAAATGTACGATGCAAACATATGCTCGTGCCAGGCACCGCTGGTCAAAGGGTAAACGAATTGCATCGAAATGACGGCTAACGTCTCAATGGCACCCGCGATGATATTCGCCAGCCGGTTCGCCCTAAACGGAAGCAGTCGAGACGCCAGAATCATGGCGATGGGTATTTCCATCAAGACCGCTGCCCCCAGCAGAGCCCATTGTGGGAGATGTGGGGCTGGATCTTGCGAGCCAACAATATCGAACAGGGCAAGCACGTCCGCATACAGGTAGTTGAGTAACGCGAAGAGCCACAATTGAGACAACCGCTCCTTTGTGTCATGCATGTCAACCTCCTACGAAAGAGCAATGCAGGATCTGAGTTGCGCTCCTGCGCTCTGTACTGTGGATTTGAGCACTTTGGGAAATACGGGCGAGAACCTCAAAAGGATGCAAGGTACGAGGGAGTCTCCGAAAATTTCTGTCATTGAGATACCTAGCAACACCAATCTGGCAACTGCATCTCTTGCGTCTTTTTTGGGCACTCATCCGTATTACGAGTATGGTGGGGACGACCGCACTATCGCTGGAGGGGCTTGTGGCAGTGGATGCGGATGTGGTCCGGCTTCGCCGAGGCGACCTGAACGCTCTCTCGGAACTGATCACCCGGTACCAGAATCCGCTGTATCGGTACCTGCTGCGCATCGTGCGGCAGCCCGCCGAGGCGGAAGACCTGTTCCAGCAAACATGGTTGAGAGTGGTCGAAAAGATTCGTTCCTTTGATGCAAGCCGCAATTTCGACGCGTGGCTGTTCACGCTGGCGCGCAACCTGGCGATCGATCATTTGCGCCGGATTCGTCCGCAGAGCCTGGACGAGCCGCTCGCCAACAGCTGGCATAGCGAAACCGTGGCGGACCGGATTCCGTGTAAAGACGACACGCCGCTCGATCACGCGCTCGCGGCCGAGCGCCGAACGGAGATCAGCGAAGCGATGGCGGGGCTGCCGATGATCTATCGCGAAGTCCTCACACTGCGGTTTGAGGATGAGATGAAGATTGAGGAAATCGCGCAGGTTACAGCGGTGCCGGTATCAACGGCGAAGTCGCGGCTGCGACGTTCGCTGGAACAGTTGCGTGACGCGCTCGAAGCGCGGCATCCCGGAGGTACCTGGCAATGAACGAGCACGACAAGATTCGAGAACTGTTGGCGCTGGCCGCAGCCGACGCGCTGACGAGCGCGGAAGAAAAGCAGGTTGCGGAGCATGTGCGGTCTTGCATCGCCTGCTCGAACGAATTGGAGGCTTGGCGGCCGATTGCGAGCGAACTCCGCCGATTGCCGACGCCCCAGCCTTCTTCGTGGCTGGTGCAGGCGACGCTGGCGCGTGCCGAGGCGAAGTTCACGGAACAGGCCGAGCACGACTGGAACCGCCACGTCATCATTTTTGTCGTGGCTTTTGCGTGGCTGCTGACGATTGCAAGCTGGGCGGTTTTCCACTTTGTGAGCGGACGTTTCGAGAGGTTGCTCGGGCCGCAGTTCAGCCATACGTGGATCAGTTTTGCCGCGTTCACCGCCCTAGAGTGGCTCGCGGGAGGGGTGGCCGCAGTAATGCTGGCAATCCGGCAGCGCGGCGAAAGGAGGCTGGTATGAGCCGCTTCACAAAGGAATTGCGCGTGATCCCAAAGGCAGCGTGGATCGTTGCAGGGTTCGCCAATTTGTGCTTCACACTGCCGTTGTTCCTCTCGATGGCACCAACGGATCCGGTAGTAGGCAAATGGCCGCGCTGGGGACAAGCGCTGTGCGTGTGCGCGATGTTCCTGTTCGTGGCGGCTTGGGTTGCGCTGATCGGATACGTCTACGGCGATGCGAAGCGGCGGCAGATGCGGTACGTAACGTGGACGCTGCTGGCGATCTTCATTCCGAATGCGATCGGGATGATCTTGTACTTCATTCTCCGCGACCCTCTGCCGAAGCCGTGCCCGGGCTGCGGGCATCTCGAAAAGGCAAAGTTCTCATTCTGTCCGCACTGCGGCACTTTGCTGCAGCCACCGTGCCCGAAATGTAATGAGCCCGTTGAGCCCACTTGGACGAATTGCGCGTATTGCGGACAGCAACTGCCCGAGCCGGCGACGCGAGCTACACAAAATCCCTCTGTGGCGACGTGACGCCGTGCGCCTTCGCGCGGTTCGCGTTCCGAGATTGACTGGTTTCGCTTCCTCCGCTTGTTCGACGCTGGTGGATTGATTCTTGACGAAAACAGGAGATTTCACTCATCGACCCCGAACGAACTCAAGAATTAGACTCGAAAGGATCCGGGACTACTTCATGGGCGAAAAGTCTGTCGGACGCATGTACAACACGTCTACTTTTTCCACGAGTTTGCTAGCCTGTTCGGAGTTCTCTCTGATCAACTCTTGAAAATCTGGGTCGGCTCGCATAGCATCCCAGTTCTTTTTCGCTTCCTCCCGGCTGGAATGAGCCACGATGAAAATGAAAGTGTTGTCCCAATCGGGCGTCCCCTCGGGCACCCAGTAACCCACAATCTTCAGATCGTGTTTGGCGAGTAGCTTTGACTGTCTGTCGCGAAACTGTGACTCCAGTGCGGGCACTTTGCCCGGCACAGTATGGTAAACGTGCATCTCAAAAACGCGATTGCTATCGGCCCTCACCTGGTTAATGTGGGCCAGACGGGCAGTAATCAGCGATCCAGCGCCAAAGGAAACCATAGCGATGACGCAAACAGTCCAACGTTTCAATCTCCAAGAGTTGATTCTCATAGTCACCTTTCTGCTTTCTGCGGCAAATCCTTAGTCCGCGATCAGGTTCGATGGCCCCAAGCCAGCCACTTACGCGACAGCTCCTTGTTGCTTTAGGCGTCCAAACAGTGTCGGCGTGATGATCACCGCGAGAGGCCCCAGTGTTAGAAACGCAAATTCATACCACCACGGCACAGGTATTGTGCAAACCTTTAGGTCGATCAAAACGGCAACCGTGATCATTACCATCAATGCGAGGAACTTCGTTGCGCCACGGCGAATTCGCGCGGCGACGCAACCACCGATTGCGCAGGACGTGAGAAACACAACTGGCGCAAGAACGACGTACGTCGTTGGCTGTGGGGCAACCCACTTCGAGATGGCCAGCTCGGCCGCATGCTCGAGGATTTTCATGACGATATACACGCCCGTAGCGGTGCTTATGCTGATGAGGCAATCGCGGCTCCGAAGCGAGGACCAGACCATGGAAGGGACAGAACGACAGGTTTGACTCCAAAACCAACGAGACGCGGTGAATCGCGAAGTGGATTCGGTGCGAAGCCTGTATTCCTCGATCAGGTCGCCTAATATGGCCTCTCGATAAGGGGTCGGCACAACAGTTTCGAGAAGCCAGCAAGCGAATGTCGGCGGCGAACAGCGACTCATATCGTCCTCCAGCGGTCCTTCAGACCAGCCGTCATGCTGCGAATGGTTTGCTCCGATACTTCCAGCGCCCGTTTACCAGCCGTTTCGACGCGAAACATTCGTTTGGCCCGGCCCCCGCGCTCCGGCGTCGGTTCGCCGGTTAATGAGCTGACATAGCCTTTTGCCTCAAGCCGCTCCAAAGTCGCGTACACGGCGCCGATAGAAATATTGCGACCGGTACGCTTTTCAATCTCGCGTCGCACGATCATCCCATGAGCGTTACCATCCAGACGCACAAGGGCGAGCAGGATTATGTGCTCCAGAGATCCAAGAAGTTCTCCTCTTTTCATTTCTTCTGCATAATAGAACAAATCAAATCAACTGTCAACTGCCGCCTTCGAGCAGGGTCTTGAGAACATGCTCTCCGCTGAAGGTGGGGACCGGAAAGAAGCCATCTTTCGGGCAGCGGCTATGATGGGTGGCGTAGTACTGGCTCGCGCCGTGCAGAATCCGCGATTCTCAGAGGAAATCCTCAGGAGCGTCCGACAAAAGCTCGGCTGATCGGGCCCTCGCGAATCCGAATGTCGGTCGCCGCTCTTGTGATGGGAAGCAAACCAAGCTGATGGATAGACGGCAGACAAGAATCGGTTTCTTTTTTGTTTATGATCTGTTAGGATTTATTGCGTTTTATTTCGAATAGAACCTTCGCCATGAACTCTCTGCCAAGTCTATTGGCGCTTTCGCCGGACGAGAGACAGTCGCTCGGGCTTTCACATACCCTAAAAGAAATCGCGCAGCAGCCGCAAACCTGGCTCGCCACTTACGAGCGTTTTCTCGAACGCCATTCAGAGATTCTTCATTTCCTTCAATCTGCCGGGCTGGGTTGGGACTCGGAATGCCGGCCCACTGTGTTCCTAGTCGGTGCGGGAACTTCCGATTACATCGGGCGCTCGTTGGCGCAGTTACTGAGACGGCATTGGCAATGCGAAGTGCTCGCTGTCCCCAGCACCGATCTTTTATCCCACTCCGAGCAATGGCTCGTGCGGCGCCGAGATTATCTTTGGATTTCGTTTTCTCGCTCAGGAGAGAGCCCAGAGGGCATCGCGGTAATTGAGCAAGCGCTGGAGAAACATCCAGACATTCATCACCTCATTGTCACTTGCAACTCCCAAGGCAAGATGCTCGGAATGGTTGACGGACACAAGGGTGCCCTGGGAATTGTTTTGCCGGATGAGGTGAACGACCGGGGGCTCGCCATGACCAGTTCGTTTTCCAACATGGTTGTGTTCGGGCAATGTCTTGCACACATAGAAAGCCACGAACCATATCACTACATATTGCACCAACTCGTTGAAGCGGGAACCAGTTTTCTGGACCCTGCCGCGGCGTGCGCGTCAGAACTTGCGAGCGAAAATATCAGCAGGGCATGTTTCGTCGGTTCCGGGCCTTTGAAAGCCATCGCAACCGAATCCGCATTGAAAGTGCTGGAGCTTACGGCCGGGAAGATTCAGACGATGTCGGAATCCGCGCTGGGCCTGCGTCACGGGCCGATGGCCGCTCTGGATAAACAAACAGTCCTCGTCGCCTTTCTTTCCGGAGACAGAAAGGTCCTGGGTTACGAAATAGATTTGCTTGAGGAAATCGCCAGAAAAGGTCTGGTTAAAGCTCGGGCAGTGGTGAGCGCAGTGACGAGTCCGCGGTTGAACAGCTTGGCTAAACATGTTTTATTGCACTCGCAATCGTGCACGATCGCGGACGATTACCGTCCGCCATTGGATGTGATGTTTGGGCAACTGCTTGGATTGTTTTGCTCACTTCGCTACGGCTTGAAGCCGGATTGTCCGAGTCCCAACGGCGCCATCAGCCGGGTCGTGCAAAACGTTCTGATTCATTCTTGAATTCCGCGTTTTCAACGAGAGGTGCATCATGCGTAGGTTATCGAACTGCTTGTCACTTAAATCCTTGGAAAACTTGATCAAGAATTTTTCTCTCGGCGGCGCAGCCGTTCTGATTGTATTTGCTTGCCTTCCCGTTGTGGCACAAAAGGACACCGGAAGTATCGCCGGATTGGTGAAGGATGCTTCGAATGCCGTGGTCGAAGGCGCCAGGGTGAGCATCACTGATATTGACCGCGGAACGCAAATGGTGACCCAGACCAATGCGCAAGGTGAATATCTGGCCAGTCCGCTGAAGGTCGGCCGATATAACGTCACGATCGAGAAAGTTGGCTTCAAAAAAGCTGTGGTCGGTCCAGTTACGGTTGACGTACAGTCGCGGCCGGCTGTGGACGTCACGTTACAAGTCGGCACGATCTCCGAATCCATGACGATTACGTCCACCAGCCAGCAATTGGAGACGGAAACCTCTGGGCTGGGTCAGGTGGTGAACAGCCACACCATCGAAACGCTTCCGCTGAATGGCCGCAATTACGCCCAACTGGCTTTACTCGCCGCCGGTGTAGGCCCGAGCGAGCCTGGTTCTCGCGTGGAAACGAGTTACGGTTTCAGTTCCAACGGCGCGCGTTCGCTGCAAAACAATTTTCAGCTCGATGGAATCGATAACAACTCCGACTTGGGCGACGTGCTCAACGGAAGCGCATATGTGATCCAGCCTTCCGTCGACGCGATCGGTGAATTCAAAGTTCAAACCAATGCCTACAGCGCTGAGTTCGGACGCGGCAACGGCGCCGTGATGAATGCCGTGATTAAATCTGGCACCAACCAGTTCCACGGTGACGCTTACGAATTTCTGCGAAATGACATTTTCGACGCCCGCAATGCGTTCGATATATTCGGCCGGCAGGAGTACCGGCAGAATCAATTTGGTGCAACTTTTGGCGGGCCGATCATCAAGAATAAAACCTTTTTCTTCGGCGATTACGAGGGTCTTCGCATACGCCAGGCTTTGCCGCAGCTGTCTCTGGTTCCGACACCGGCCGAGATCGGCGGCAATTTTTCTTCGTTCCTGACGACAACTCCGGTGATGGCCGTGGACATGAATGGCAACCAGACCAACCAAGTCGCGCTCGATTGCAATGGAAACCCCACATACCAGGGAGAGATCTTTAATAACTACCAGACACAAGTCTCGACCTTGAATCCAGACGGATACTGCGGAGTACCGATCGGAGTGGGCGCGGGTGGCGCTCCGACCAATATTTTCCCGAAGGGGTTGATCGATCCGCTGGCCGCGCGGCTTTCCGCTCTGTTCCCTGCGCCGAATGTGAGCATCAATGGCTCCAACTATCTGGCTGAACCGAAAAGGAACCTCAGCCAAAACAACTTCGATATCCGCATTGACCATAACATCAGTGACCGCGATTCACTTTTCGGCCGCTTCAGTTACGAAAACCAGCCGAGCTTGACCCCCTCACCCTTCAACAACGCGCTTGATGGCGGCGCATTCCAGGATGGTTATCAGGATAATTCCTACCGCAGCGTAGCGCTCAGCGAAACCCACACGTTTTCCTCGAGCATGGTCAATGAATTGCGTTTCGGCTACAACCGCATCAATTCCCATCGCTTTCAACTGAATTACGACACCAACGTTGCTGCGGAGTTGGGTTTTCCTGGAGTGCCGTTTGGGCCGAACAACGGCGGCCTGCCGAACATCACCATTGACGATGGCACGGCAACCATTGGCAGCTCGGGCTTTCTGCCGTCGATCGAAAAACAGAATGCCTATGTGATTGATGAGAATTTGACCAAGGTTCACGGACGGAACTCGATCAAAGTCGGCACGGAGTTGCGTTTCATCGAGTTCACAATCTTCCAGCCCGCAGCGTCACGCGGAACAATGGATTTTGCCAGCGACCTCACCGACAACGCTGCAGCTCCGACGACGGGAGGAGAAGCATTCGCGACTTTCCTGCTGGGCATAACCGATGGCGCGACGATCACCAACCAGCACAACGTGGATTATCACCGGGGCGACTACGCGGGGTTTTTCCAAGACGACGTCCGCGCAACACCGAGATTGACTTTGAATCTCGGCCTTCGCTACGAAGTGTTCACGACGGTAAAGGCACGCGACAACGAAGAGGCCAATTTCGACTTTGCCACCGATTCTCTGGTTGTGCCGAAGGGCCAGCAAGCGGTGTTGACTCCGACCCTGGCATCCTTGATTCCGATTCAGAGAAACGGAACTCCGGGATTGATTTCACCCGACTTGACCACTGTCGCGCCCCGCATCGGGCTTGCCTACCAGATTACAGATAAGCTGGTTCTTCGCACGGGTTATGGAATTTTCTACGGCGGCGAGGAGAACGGACCATTTTCGAACCCGAGCCCAGGTTTCAATCCGCCATTCTTCGTCACCGAACAGTTCACCCAGCCCTGTGGCCTGCCCGCCGCGAATCCCGCTCCGAACGAACCGAACTGCGCGGTCGTTGGTCCGGGAAATGTCCCGCTCAGTTCGCTTTCGCAAGGTTTTCCGGCTAACTCACTCACAGATCCGAATACGCCTACCCTGTTCTCCGAAAGTTCGACATTGAAAACCCCGTTCACGCAGCAATGGCACCTTGGGTTTGAATATCAGTTGCCAAGCCAAATGCTACTGAATATTGCCTACGCAGGATCAAAGGGTGATTATCTGTACGGCATGTACAACGGGAATCAGGCTCAGCCGAACGTGACTTTTTGTACCACGAATGGCAACACTCCGGAAAACTGCCCGACAGCTCCGAGGCGACCGTTCCCCACAGTCGATGCCGGCATCGACACCCTTCGTGCTAACGACTTCTCCAACTACAACGCGCTGCAAGTGCATCTTGAAAAAAGACTCACACGCGGTCTGCAGTTTGGGGTTTCCTATACGTACTCTCATGCACTGGATGACGCTTCCAGTGCCAGTCTTGGCTCTCTCAACAACGGCGACTTCCGCAACCAACTTTATCCGTGGCTCGAGTATGGCAATGCGGATTTCGACGTGCGCCAGCGCTTCGTCATCGACTACGCTTATCAATTGCCCTTTGGTCGTGGGAGGGCATTCGGTGCAGGCGCTGGCGGAGTTCTGAACCAGATTATCGGGAATTGGCAGGTGGCTGGCATCACCAGCTTGCAAACCGGCAACTGGTTCACCATCACTGACTCGATCACCAACGTTTCCACCGCCGACGGCGGTGGAGTCGTTGGCTACTACGAAGTCCGGCCGAACTTGGCGGGCAATCCCAATGCAACGCCATGTGCCCACGGATATCTCTTTAACACCTGCGCTTTCGCGGATAACACGACGTTCTTCACCTTTGGCGATGCGGGCAGGAACATCGTGCGCGGACCGGGCCTGCAGGACTGGGACTTTTCCATCTTCAAGATATTTCCTATTCACGAGAAAGTGCACGCCGAGTTTCGCTCCGAGTTCTTTAATATCTGGAACCATGTGAATCCACTGCTGGGTCCAATAGGCGCAATCAGCGAGGAACCGTTTGCAGTCGAATTCGGCACGCCGCAGTTCGGGCAGGCAGTTGCCGCGCGTGATCCACGCTTCATCCAGTTCGCGCTGAAGTTCTATTTCTAGTTCGCAAGCCGCAAGAAAAACACTCCGGGGAAGTTCCGTCATTTGTCGAAGAGGACAATTATGAAACGCAATGCCGAGTCCCGAAAAGAAATCACAAAACTTTTTTCCAAGGACCCTACCGTTGAACTGCTTCGAATTGACGGATCGCGGAACGTGAATCCGAGGTGGCCAGTGCGTTTCCCGCGGCGTCTCAACGCTGGGTGCACCACCTCTTGCTCGGCGGGCAAATTCTACCTTCATCACTTTGTTCTTACGGCGCTCCTTACAACCCTTCTCACATCTCTTGCGTACTCCGCTGACACGGAACTCAAGAGCGCTGAACTGGATGTCCGGGTTAGTTCCGTGGATGGCACCTATTCCATCGCCCGGGTGGGAGCGGCGCCAGCCCTTCAGGCAGGAGTGGCGGCTGAGGTAAATCATCTCTGGATTCGCTTTGCCGATTATCCCAAGCATGACGTAACCGACTCGGCGTTCGACGACGCCCTCGGAAAGGGACACCAAGCCACCTTCACGGCGAGCGGTTTACCGGAACGGCCTGACCTGATCTACACGATTCGCGTCTACGAAAACCACCCGTTCGGCGAGGTTCAAGTGCGCTTGGAGAATCGTTCCGGTCGAGCATGCGAGGTTCAGAGCATTCGCAGTTTGGAAGCCATCGGCAACCAAATTCTGGATCTTCATGCCGACCCAAGCTCGGACCGTGTTTTATCCGACAGCTACAGCGAAGACTGGCCGCCGCTTCAAATCTTTGATCTCGGAAAAGCGCCGAATGGTATGCACCGCGCGGTCGGTAGCCAGCTTATCTACAATCGGCGGAGCCAGGAGAGTGCGTTCTTCGGTGCGCTCACCTCGGACCGCCTGCTGACGATTCTCCACTTGAACACAAAACCTGGTACCGCAGGACCAACGATCACCAGCTTCACCGTGGATTCCACCGGGACCACCGAGATTCAGGCGACTGACGAAGAATCGGGACTGCGTCAGGGCCCAGCAGAAAACAAAATCGAATTGAGCCTGCCTCTTGAGAATGGCGCCAGCCTCTCGTCCGAACGCCTGATGTTCTCCTTGGGATCGGACTATCACGCGCAGCTTGAAAGCTACGGGGCAGCTATCCGCGAACTGCATCACAGCCGCATCCCGGTGGACAATATGCTCGGCTGGTGGAGTTGGACCGCCTTCTACATGAAGATCACGGAGGGAAATACCTTCACGAATGCCCTCTGGTTGGCTGAGCACTTGAAGGAACTCGGCTACAATTACTTCCATTTTGATTTCGGATATGCCTATGCCCGAGGGGAATACTCCATTCCGAACGCGTCGAAATTCCCCCATGGCATGCGCCTGCTCACCCAACGCATCGAGGGCCTCGGCTTAACGATCGGTATCTGGACCGCACCCTTCGAGGTCGGCGAACGCAGCTTCATCTGCCAACAGCACAAAGATTGGCTAGTGCACAATGCAAAAGGCGACCCCATTCAGGTCACCACGGACGAAGAAATCCCCAGCGAGCGGGTGTTCGTGTTGGACACAACGCAACCGCAAGCCCAGGAATGGTTGCGGCAGACCTACCGTGTTCTTGTGCAGCAATGGGGCGTGAGATATATCAAGCTCGACTTCATGGATAACACGGCCATCGAAGGCTATTACTATCGCCCCCACACAACTGCACTGGAAGCCCAACGGATTGGCTTACAGATCATTCGCGACGCTGTCGGGAACGACGTCCTGCTGGACAAGGACGGCAGCCCCATGCTGAATCCCGTGGGCATTGTCGACGACGGCCGCGTGTCACAGGATACGGGACATAGTTTCGAGCGAAGCAAAGAAGCCGCACCCGGAATCGCAGCCCGCTACTATATGCACCGGAACTTTTTTATCAATGATCCGGATGCATTTACGGTTTCGCGGCAACTCCTGGAAGAACGGGAGATTCAGGCGCCCCTCACTCTGAACGAGGCTGAAGTATCGATCGCCCTCTCGGCAGTCTCGGGAGGAATGTACGAGATCGGTGACGACCTTCCCCAGTTGGGAGCCGACGCAGACCGGGTGGCTCTCGTCAAGAATGCCGATTTGTTAGCTATGGCAAAACTCGGCCGTTCCTCGCTTCCCATCGACCTCCTCACTTATCGACCCGAGGATGAGCAACCGAGCGTATTTCTTTTGCACGAAGACACCCGCCAGTCGATCGTTTCAGTGTTCAACTGGGCGGATCAATCGAGATCTCATCGCTTCTCATTTTCCGACCTGAATCTGGCGCAGGGTCGAGCTTACGAACTTAAGGATGTCTTTGACCCCTCGCTCCATCTCTCTACTGAGAATAATTCGATTCAGATAGAACAGCCTGCGCACTCTGTAAGGATGATCAAGATTATCGATACGTCGATCCCGGCAGCGGCCCCGTCCGTCACGATTCGTGCTCCGCAAACCGCGAAAATTGGCGAAGAACTCCCGATAGCCTGCGACGTGGATGCGGCGGGAGTTCCGGCACTGGCATTTCACTGGGACTTCGGCGACGGCACAGCCGAAGACGGCAGACAGGTGCGACATGCGTATACGATGGCAGGACAGTTCACAGTCAAGTTGGTTGTGGAAGGCGTGGACGGGATTGCAGAGCAAAAGAGCGTCTCCATTCCCGTACAAGGGAACGTGGTCCTGCAGCCACCGTCCCGGTACGAGCCGATCAAATAAATCATCCAACTCGAGCCAGTTGTTCGATTCAGGTCTAGGGATGTTCCCGGCTTACTGAGACTCCGGAGGAATTTCGAATCGGATCAGGTCGGAAGCCGCGTATCCGGTTATAGGGAACTCCCAACACCAACCCAAATCGTGGCGGCAACTTTGGCTTGGGAATTAGATGCCCAGACCGCCTTCAACCAAGGCCAGCCCGCGGGCAATCGCGCTCTGAACCAGGCGGATTTTGCCGGCCAATTTTTTGGAGAGTTGAAAATCGCGAGAAGGATGTCTGATCATGAATTCGTCCTGTCTGCGCGGGATCTTGATCTGGCCTTCACGCAGAATTCGGCCTCGGGTTGAACGGCCAGCTAGCCTTCCATTTTGCCCAGATGAAGAAGACCAGAGCGCCGGTTAGCAGGGTCAATAGACCGATCTTGATATAGAGCCAGCCCGAGGTCAGAAAAACATATGCCCAGCCGAAGAACGCAATGACAATGGGGACAGGATAAAACCACATCTTGTAGGGCCGTGCGCTGTCGGGGAGCTTTCGTCGCAGAAGTGGAATGGCAAATAACTGTCCTAGAAACTGCACCAAAATCCGCGTAGTGATTAATGCGCTGACAAGCTGATCAAGCTTAAAAAACGCGCAAGCAATCGATACCCCGCCCAGGACCAGAAGCGAAACTTGCGGATAGTTTTTCGTGGGATGCAGTTGGGCAAACGGACGGAAGAAATAGCCGTCGATAGCAGCCGCATAAGGAATTCGCGAATAACCGAGAAGAAGCGCGAACACCGAGCCGAAGGCCGACCACAGGATGAAAATTGTTACCACAATTGCTGCGCCCCTGCCGTAAAGGCGCTCCATGAAATCAGAAACGATGAAGTTCGAATGAATTCCTTCCCGCCACGGAACCACTCCAATCAAGGCGAGATGCAGCGCAAGATATCCCACGCAGCAGATGGCGAGCGAAAATAAAATCGATCGCGGTACTACGTAAGCGGGATTCTGCACTTCGTCCCCGATGTAGCACACATCGTAATATCCCAGATAGTTGTACACGGCGATCAGAGTTGCGTTGCCAAGCCCGAGCACGAAACCTCTATTAAAGGCCAGTGCTCCTGGAGGTAAGTCGAAAGCCATGTGAGGGTTGAAGTGAGGAAACCCGGTGATTATTACGGTCACCATCGCCAGCACCGTGCCCACCCAAAGAATGAGCGTAGCCTTGCTCAAGAATGTGATTTTTCGGCACAACAGGAACAAAGCCACGAGGCCGGCACCCACCGCCACATATTGTTGGCCTCGACCGCTCAATCCCGGCCATAGATAGGTGGAATAGTTTCCGAATCCGATCATCCCAGAGGCGATTTCCAAAGGCCCGCTCAGAACGAATTGCCAGATAAAAAGAAAAGCCATCAAGCGGCCCCAGGTTTGATGGCCGTAAGCCTCGCGAAGAAAATGGTAGCTGCCGCCGGAGCCCGGCAATGCCGCCCCCAGTTCGCTCCATATCAGGCCATCGGAAATTACGATGATCGCACCCGTCAGCCAGCCCAGCATCGATTGCGGACCACCCATGGAAGCCATCAACAGTGGAATTGTGATGAAAGGCCCGATCCCAACCATGTTGGCCATGTTGAGGGCCGTGGCCGGGAGCAAACCAAAGGCACGGGTCAGGTGAGGGTGCGCTTCATTCTTCATTATTATTAGGCGGTCAGGTCGGCCCAGTCCGATGTGGTCGCGGCATCCCCTCGCGATTGCGCGAATCTACGGGTAGTCTGCTTGTTTTGTCAATCGGATTGTTTGTTTCTGATCGATTTGTGGTCCAGAGCTTCACTTTTTGCGCTACAAAACATCTACATCCGAAATAGAATGAGTGACGCAGAGTCCCTGACTGGACCGGAGAACGCAAACATGCTCGCAGAAGAGCGCAGATTTCGTATTCGAGAGATGCTTTCCGGGCAACGCACGATTACCGCTTCTGACCTCTGCGCCGCTCTTGGGGTCACGGCCGCGACGGTGAGGCGAGACTTGGCAGCCTTGGAGCAGGATGGCGTCCTGGTCCGTTCTCATGGGGGAGCGGTGTCCCGCATGTCCAGCACCAACTTCCAACCTTCCTACGAGACTTTATCGCATAGCCACAGCATTGAAAAGCAGGCGATTGCACGCGCGGCTGAACATTTGGTGCTTGATGGCGAGACCGTCTTTCTTGAGGGAAGCACCACGGTCTATGAGCTTGCCCGTGGCTTAAATCAGCGGCAACGGCTGACCGTCGTGACCAACTCTCCGACAATCGTTTGTCAGTTGCAAAGAAGTTCCGGAGTAACCGTGCTCTGCACCGGCGGCGATCTTCAAAAAGATACGTTCTACTTTTCCGGCGAATGGGCTCAGCGCGCGCTCTCCGAGATTCGCTTGGACAAAGCAATCTTGGGAGTGAGCTCAATTGATCTTTCCTATGGCGTCTCCACTGCAAACCATGCCGAAGCACAGATCAAGAAGATGATCACGCGAGCTGCCAAAACCAGGATCGCGTTGGCGGATCATTCCAAGTTTGGCACTCAGAGCTTCGCCTATGTGGGCCCCGTGTCAGACATTCAGGTTCTTGTGACCGACTCGGGCACCGATCCAAAATATATAAAGGGCTTGCGTAAGGCGGGTGTGGAAGTGCTGGTTGCAGAATTGCCGGATAGCACGCAAAATCTCTCACAAACGAATATATTAGAACAAATTAGTTGACAATCGCTCACGCGCAAGATAGTTTGAGGCCCGGCTTTTAGCTCGGGCGGAGTTGTGAGGCAATTGAGCGATTGCGGCAAGAAAATTCGATTGAATCGGGTTTTGGGTGGCTCGAGGCGCCGTGCCCTGGTGGTGGCTTTCGATCATGCCCTGGTGCTCGGGCCGATTCCTGGGACGGAAGACCCCTTAGAAAAAATTCGCCAGTTCTGCCAAGCCGATATCGATTCGCTACTCCTGAACCTCGGACTGATTCGCCAATTCGCGAACTCAGGGGCCACCGATTCAATACCATCCTTAATCGCCCGCATGGATTGGACCACGGTTTGGTCTGCCCTTGGGCAAAACAAAAGCGGCGCTTTGTACAGCTCGCTTGTCGCGCATCCTGAGGAAGCGTTGCGGCACGGCGCCGATGCTGTTCTCACCTATCTCGTCGTGGGTACCGGAGACGCGGAGTTCGAAATGAAGGAGATCGCTCGCAACTCCGAGATCGCCCGCGAATGTGAACGAGTTGGAATCCCGTTGATTGTCGAATCTCTCGCCCGCGGCAAGGATGTGCAGAATCCGGGTGATCCCCAATGGTTGAACCTGCACACGCGCATTGCAGTCGAGCTTGGCGCGGATGCCGTAAAGACCGATTACACGGGCGATATAACGTCGATGCGTCAGGTAGTAAAACAATGTCCCATACCTATTTTGGTGCTGGGTGGAAGCCGTCATGCCTCGGACGAACGCGCACTTGACGTTGTCCGTGAAGTTGCCGCGGCGGGAGCGGCCGGTGTCTTCTTTGGCCGCAATGTTTTCCAAGCCGACGACATTGGCAAGTTTCTAAAACAGGCGCGTGCTGCTCTTGACGGAGCGGCGCACTCTGAAGATCACGCGATCCCATGAAGAAATCGGGTCCCTCAACACCCGCGGTTTTTCGCGATGAAAATGTGTTGGATGGTCGCGGCGGATTCCGCCTGCGCGCCGATTGGGGACACATCTCAGTTCTTGAGGGCGGAGGCCACATCTGCGAACTGAATCTGAACGCGCGTTCCGGAGTTAACCCGCTATGGCGCCCGCCATGGGCGACGATCGATCCCTTCAAGTATTCGACTGCGAAGCATGCCCGCAAGTACGGACCTCCGCCGGATGGCAGGTTGTTATCCGGCATTGCGGGCCATAGCCTCAGCTTTGATCACTTCGGGCCGCCTTCGTCGGAAGAAACGTCAGCAGGGCTCAGTACCCACGGCGAAGCGCCCGTAATGAACTGGAGAGCGCAAAAGCAAGTGGACGCGCCCAAGCCCCAGTTGCAATATGATTGCACGCTTCCCGAAGCTGGGATCAGTTTCCTCAGAAGCCTGACACTTGACCGCGTAACTCCTGTGATTTATTGCGAAGAAGAAGCGGTCAACCTCAGCCGTTACGACCGGCCCATTTCTTGGAACGAACATGTAACCTTCGGACCACCGTTTTTGGAAGCGGGAACCACATGGTTCGACATGCCGGCAACGCAGGCGAAAGTTTGTCCCGCAATCTATAGCCCTCGATTTTCTCTTCAGCCGGACGCTGAGTTTACCTGGCCCAACGCACCTACAAAAGATCGCAAGCGATTGAACCTGCGCACCACGCCCGCGCAGCGCTTCGGCCACTACACGGCGCAATTGCTGAGTCCGAAACTTGAGATCGGATTTATCGCGGCGTGTAACCCTCGCCTGAAGCTTCTCGTGGTGTACGCATTTCGACGGGCAGACTTCCCTTGGGTGGGCAATTGGGAAGAACGATACAACCGAACATCAGCCCCGTGGCGAGGAAAAACTTTCTGTAGAGGACTGGAGTTCAGCACAACCCCCTTCTCTATTCCGCGACGTGAAACTATCGGGCAAGGTCCGCTGTTCGGAGAACCAACGTATCGCTGGCTTCTGGCCAAATCCAAGGCTCAAGTCCGGTTTCTGATTTTGTTGTTTGAAGTGCCAGAGATATTTCGTGGCGTAGCGAGTGTTTCCATCACGAACAGAAGGATCGATGTTGTCGAGTCCGGAGCTCGTGGCCGAAAGCTTTCAGTCGCGGCAAATAAATTCCTATGAAGCGATGTCTTGCCTTGCGCGCTTCGTGAGGTGTCCCAGCAATTGGATGAAACACCTTCGCGGCAAAGTAAGTGGCAATCAAAAACCATCATGAGTTTGCTTTCCATAGATATCGGTTCGAGCAGATGCAAAGCGGTGGTATTTGCGGTGACGGGTGAGATACTGAGCCAGCACGCCTGCGCGTACACACCTGAGTTCCCGGCTCCTTCGCACGCGGAGATAAATCCCGAGCACTTTTGGCAGGCGGTGTGCCAAGGTTCGCGAACGGTATCTGAGAATCTTTCTGATCCCGTCCGAGCGCTGTGCCTGAACTCGCACGGCGAAACTTTCGTTCCGGTAAACGGACGCAACGAGGCAATCGCTCCGGCCATTCTCAACCAGGACAATCGAGCCACGGAAGAGGCGGCGTGGCTCGAAAGAACATTTGGAAGAAAGCGACTATTCGAAATCAGCGGTCTTGTCGCTCATCCCATGTATCCGGTCCCAAAATTTCTTTGGCTGCGCAAACACCGGGCTGACATTTTTGCTTCCTCGGTTCGTTTCCTTACTGTCATTGGTTATGTCCTTACGCGATTAGGACTACCCCCTTATGTCGATTACTCTTTGGCCTCCCGCTATCTGGCCCTTGATATACGGCAGCGGCGCTGGTCCGACGAGATTCTCAACGCCGCAGAAATAAATGTTGAATGCTTGCCCACACCTGTGCCAGCCGGAACGATTGCGGGAAAGTTAGACGGATCCGTTGCCAGTCAACTCGGCCTATCCCCGGGAACGATGGTCGTGCTCGGAGGGCACGATCAACCTTGCGGAGCATTGGGTGTTGGCGTGATCGATTCGGGCCGCGTGGCCAACTCGATGGGCACTTACGAGTGTCTGTTGGCGGCTTCCGATCAGCCCAGCTTAACGGACGCGGCGCTAGCTGCTTCTCTCAACTCTTATTGCCATGTGATTCCAGACAAGTTCGTCACGCTGGCGTATTTTCCATCGGGAATCATGATTAAGTGGTTCCACGATCTGTTGTACGCAGAAGAGTACCGAGAAAGCGCCCTCGCTCAGAACGGCGAGTCGTCTTACCCGGAATCCATCCACTACGCGAGGTTGGAACGAGAAGCGCCACACGGTCCAACCCATCTTTGCATTACTCCCAATCTGATCGGTACCTGCAATCCGGACTTCAACCCACATGCACGTGGAATCATTTCCGGCTTGGGCCCGAACACTACCCGCAGCCACATTTACAAAGGCATTCTCGAAGGCCTCGCCTGTGAAATGTCGCAGATGGCTGACATTCTGGCAACAGCAGTGGGAGAATTTCGCGACGTTTACGTCACGGGTGGGGGCTCGCGTTCCGCGCTCGGTCTAAAATTACGTGCGGCTTTGTCCGGCAGGAAGCTTCATGTAATGAAGTGCCCAGAATCTGTGTGTCTCGGTGGAGCCATTCTTGCCGGCGTTGCCTCGGGAGAATACGGAAGCTTCCGAGAGGCAGTGGAACTTGTCATCCACGAGGTTTCGACGATCTCACCCGACAATGCAACCGCAGCCGCCTACTCGCAACAAGTCCAACAATACCGCTATGTTCGCGCTTCGCTGACAGCGATCACAGGCGATAAAAGTTCAATTGGTCAGCAGGAGGAACGGTGATCCAACCCACAATCGGCTTCATAGTCTTCGGAGTTCATAAGGATGGCCTGAAGGATCCGTCCGGTACACCATTCATCGACGATGCGCTGGTTCAGCACGCCAAAAGCGCCCTGGCTGCTGCGGGCCTGACGGTGATCGAGCATAACGTTGTTGTCGCCAGCAAAGAAGAAGCTCGGACGGCGTTCAAGAAAATGAAATGCGATGATGCCATCGATGCCGTTATCCTATTTTCTGGAACCTGGGTTTGGGCGGCGCACCTGGTTGGCGCGATTCGCGATTTCTGCGCCAGTGGCAAAGGCTTGCTTCTGTGGACGCACCCGGGCTCTCAAGGCTGGCGGCCCGTTGGCGGATTCGTGCTTCACGGAGGTTTGCTCGAAATCGGTGTCCCGCACAGATTTGTGTACGGAAGCATCGAGGAACCAGATACTGTAAACAGGATCGTCAGTTATGCTCGGGCTTCCCATCTGAAAAATCTCCTCAACATGTCGACCCTCGGTATATTTGGTGGCCGTGGAATGGGGCAGACCTGCGGCGTGGCCGATCCCTCTCAATGGATGAGAGTGTTTGGCGTGGATATCGATTCCCGAGACACGACGGAGTTGAAGCAAGCTGCTGAAAAAATCTCTGCCAGCGAACTGGATGACCTGCAGCCGAGGTTGAAGCAGTTGTTTGGCAAGGAACCCGATCGGAATGCAGTGACCGAGCACTCAATGCGTCTATATCTCGCTCTGAAAAAAGCTGTAGCGAAGGAAAAGTTTGATTTCTACACCATCCAATCTTTTCCTGGTCTAGCCAGCGATTACTCCGCCACTTGCTTCGCGCAGAGCATGATGCTTGAGGATGGTGTTCCCACTTCTACGCTGGGCGATTTCAATACCGCCCTCACGGTTCTTCTGCTCACCAAATTGAGCAAGGAGAGAGTGTATTACGGCGATTTGCAGCACATCGATAAGAAGACAAAAGAAATAAAAATCATCGGGGATGGCGCGTGCCCACCTTCATTGGCCGGCAAACTTGGGCCGGCCGGTTTCTCTGAACATGGCATCCCGACGGAAGGCGAAGCGGGTGGTCTCTCGGTAAAGTTGATCTGCAAGGTGGGAGAAGGAGTCTTGGCCCGGCTCGGCAGAGTGAGCGGGGAGTTTCAAATGGTCATTGCTCGAGCCAGCATCTTCGAGCCGGCACCAAGTCAGATAGAAAAACGGCTCAACGAGTGTGGCATCCCATTCTGGCCGCACGGTTTCGTGACTGCGCATTGTGACATCGAAGTTTTGCTCCAGCATTGGACGAATGAATATGCATGCCTCGGGTACGGCGAAGATCTATATCCGGCGCTAGTCGATTTTTGTGAACTCACGGGAATCAGGGCAATCCTTCCCTGAGTCTCCACCTGGGTATGGGCCTCTGGGAGGAACGCGCGACAAATCGAGCTTGCCACCAAAGGGCTGGGTTAAAGCAGTTTCCGATTTCCGAGCAAAAAGGGTTTTGATTCCCACAAAAGAGAAAACCGCTTTCTGCATCTGGAGCTTTGCGGCTACACAATTTCGCGTGCCTCTCTTACCATTACTGACGCCATTGCTCTCTCATGCTCAGGGCGCGCCAATCGATGGAGTGTGCCGTTCTGCATGATGGAAGGAGTTTCCTATGGCAGGTTTGACACGAACTATCGCTCAAGTCATATTAGGTCTCTCAATCGCCCTGTCTTTTAGAGCTCAAGCGCCAACCTCGGCGACTGCTCCAACAAAATCCTCCGGCGAAGAAAGCGCTCTTCGTGCGTTCGCAGCGATCCATCCCATTGATGTCCACGTTCATGTCTTCAAGACAGATCCCACATTTCAGCAGATGCTCGAACATCTGAACCTGAAACTGCTGAATATCCTTGTGACGGACGACACTGTCTCGTATCGCAAGCGGCTGCAACCGCAGATTGATGATGCACTGGCACTCGTCCGGTCGAGCCGTGGCCACTTTGCCTTGTGTACGACCTTCGATCCGTACAGGTTTGATAGTGCTTCGTTCGGTGCCGATTCCATCAAGCAGATTAACCATGACTTCGACCGGGGAGCCGTGGCGGTCAAGATCTGGAAAAATATCGGGATGGAAATTAAGGATAGTAGCGGCCAATACATCATGGCCGACGATCCTAAGTTCGAGCCGATCTACAAAGACATCGCCAGCCACGGCAAAACTCTGATGACACATTTGGCCGAACCCGATGTAGCTTGGGGACCACCGGATGCGGCCGACCCGTCCTGGTCCTACTATCAGGAAAATCCGCAATGGTATGTCGCCAACTCGCCCGGCTTCCCGTCCAAGCAGAGGATTCTCCAAGCGCGCGATCACATACTCGCTAACAATCCCCGACTACGAATGGTGGGAGTCCATCTGGGCAGCATGGAGCGGAATCTAGACAACATCGCAGACCACTTCGAAAAGTATCCCAATTTTGCCATCGACACAGCGGGGAGAATGGAATACCTCATGTTGATGCCCCCAGAAAAAGTGCGCGCATTTCTCATCAAGTATCAGGACCGCATCCTCTACGGCACCGATCTGGATTTGCTTCCGGGCGCCAACCTCCCGGATGCCTTGAAAGACTGGCAGTCCACCTACGCGCGCGACTGGAAATTCCTAGCAACCGGCGATGATCTTAACGTGGAGGGCAAGCAGGTGCATGGATTGAACCTGCCGCAGTCGGTCATGCAGAAGATATTTCGCAGCAATGCCATTCATTGGATTCCAGGATTGTGACGCTTAGCATCCGACACCAAGTCCATCAGGCTGCAGGAGGCCAATCCCATTTCCCAGGCTGGGAAGTTCTGCGCGGCGAAGTTCGCTGGCATACCCCTCTTCTGAATTATCCGACCGATTGCTTTCCGAACTCCGTCACTGCCAGCCTGCATCCGCAGCCCAGCAAGACGACATCACTCTTATCGTGATCGACATGCTTTAGAGAATGAATCTCTTACCAGAGAAATGGGACGAGCCGGAAGCGAGTGTGCAGGCAATATTCAGAGTAGCCGGGCAGTTCTTGGCGAAGAACCTTTTCCTCATTCAGCAGGCGAATAACGATGAGTGGGATGAGGAGGGCAAAAACAGGTAAGGCGAAGTACGAACCGAGCGCCACTGGCGTGGACAACAACCATACGTCCACGCCCAAATACATGGGATGGCGGACGATGCGATAGGGCCCCGTGGAAATAACTCGCTGACTAGCCTCGACTCGAATCGTACTGGCAGCGAAACTGTTGCTCTTCAATGTCCAAAAGATCATCAGGTAGCCGCCGAGAACGAATGCCTCCGCAACCCTCGTCAGCCACAAGGGTGTGTGCGACCAGCCAAACCGGTGATCGAGGCCGGGGAGCAGGAAGGCGATCAGCATAATCGCGGCGATCAACTTCATGATGAGCTTCTGTTGGCGGACAGTTTCCTGCCTCCACCCCCCTCTCAGCCGGCGCTCGATTAATTGCGGATCGTGCCTATACAAGTAACCAAGAATGGAGAGAATGAAGGCAAGCGTAATTATGAAATAGACCCAGCCCTGCCAAAACCTGAAGGTGCCAGCGGGCAGGAATAAAAGAGACCCCCACATCACTGGCATAAATACCAAGCGGAGGGCCAATCTCGATTTAAGAGTCATCGGATTCTCTCGCGTGGTTCGGGTAGTGTCGAACCCTCGATAATTGTCGCCGCCGAAGGAACCGACGAGCAGTGACGGCAGTCACCCGACACTCGATTGATGCTGCTGGAACGTCATCGTTATTGCCCGAACTTCTGAAACAATATTTCAGCCGAGGTCTTCGAACCATCCGACTGCGCCATGATTTGGGCGAACTCCTCAGCTTTGCGCTTTGCTTGGTCGTCGCGTAAGAGTACGCGAATCGCATGTTGCACCTTATGAGAAGGATTCGACGATTTGGGTACTCGAATGGCAAAACCTTTCCGAACTAAACATGCAAGTTTCGCGACCTGCTCAAACTGCATGCCACGCCTACCACAGGTTTCCCGGCGTAGGCGGCAGTCATCACGGTTCCAATACCTCCGTGAATCAGGGAAAGGTCTGCCATTTTGTTCACTTGAAGCGCAGGCAGCCAATCCGTCACCATGACGTTGGAAAGAATGCTAACTTCTCCAAGCTGCTGTAGCTGAAATTTGATCGGGGCAATCACGCGGTACGGTTTTCCTTCGAAGCTCGCCAGAATCTTGGCTACGATCTCCGGCGTCCCAGAGCTTCCCATTGCGAAATAGATCAGAGGCTTGTCACGCGGAATACTCGTGACCTCTGGCGGGAGTGGAAAATCCTGTCTCGCGATCAACGGACCGACGTAATAGTGATCGGCCGGGAGCTTCATCCCCGAAAATTCTGGAGGCTCGGCGACGAGCGTGATGTCCCCCCGCCAAAACGCAAAGATTGATTTATACCCTTCGACGCCGAAGTGCTTTGCCGTTTTGTTTACACCGCGCAAGAAACCATATCGTATCCAGAAGTTTATGAATCCGAGGATAAGCAGGTCGGCGAACCACTTTAGGAATCTGGGGCGAACACGGTCGGTCATCCCCGCTCCGGTGGTGAAGAATGGCTCCAGCCAAGTGGACTGTATGACCCAGACCAGAGGAATCTTCAGCACGCGGCAAGTCACCGGGATCGTCAAGTAGGAGTCCTAGACGCTCAGTTCGGGACGTGGTGCTGCGACAGTCCAGCCGATGGTCGCTGCATTCGCTCTGGTATGCGTGGTGAATCGGGACAAGTGTTTCCTCAAACAAGCGAGGCAGCTTCCTTCGGACACTGGCTAACTGGATCGTGACCTGAATCCGCCGTAGGTCAGGTACGCACCGAGAACGACCGAAATACCTGAGTACAGGTAAAAGAGTTGCTCGTAGTGAAGCTGCTTAAGAAAAAGTCTCGTTTCCATCTCAGGCGGCAGGAATAAGAAGAATAGGCTCTTGATGAGCGTTATCCAGCCGACGAGGGTGACCACAACCGCGAGCGCACTGCCCGACCAGATATTGTGAGCAAGAACTATCGCTAGCCCAGCCGCGAGCGTGATTATGCCGACGATCAAAATCATCGACGGATTCTGAAGAAGCGCGGTCACCGTTTCCACCGTAGCTTGCCTGCGAGTCACCATCGAGAGCGCGATGACAATGCAGTACAGACCGATCAGCCTGCTTAGAAAGATTGTGCGTGGCGACATGATGCCTCCTCCGCTGGATGTACCCAGCGATTCGTCCTCGGCCAGTCGATCCCGGCAGCGCCCGCACCTGACACCCGCTGCTCTAGGCACGGGCACAGAGTACCATGTGGACATGAGCAGAATACGCCCACATCGCCTCGACGCAGACTGTTCGGATCGCTCGGCGCGAAGCGATGTCCTCCATCGACAAGAGCCCGACGAGGAAGAAGACGAAGAGGAAGACAAGGGCGACCGCAAGGAGGATGACGAGGATGGAGACACAGACGACGGGCTACTCGGAGTGAGCGTTCCCTGATTTGTGTCAGTGGGTGAAGAATGAAGCGCGAAGATTTCATCAACGTTGCTGAAGAAACTTTGGATTCGCTGCCTGAAGAGTTCCGCAGCCGTATCCAGAACGTCGCGATTCTTGTAGAGGATTTTCCGGCGAACCAGTCACCAGCCCATCCGGGGCAGCGAAGGCGATTGCTTCTGGGCATCTTTCACGGAGTGCCCGCCACGCAGAAGAGCGTCTTTGATTTATCAGTGGGTCCCGCCCATATCGTGCTTTATCAGAAGAACATTGAAGCGGTCTGCTCCAATGAGGCTGAAGTGCGACATCAAATTCGTCAGACTCTCATACATGAACTGGGGCACTATTTTGGGATGACCGAAGAGCAACTGAAGCATGTATAGCGGCAAGCGTATCGGACGTGGCCTTTCGAGTCTCAAGACTAGGGAAAGGATCAAGCCATGAAATTGAGCATAAAGGGTCTGGCGTTGGCGTCGGGAATCCTATGGGGAGTGGCGATGCTAGGCATGGGTCTGGCGAACTTGATCTGGAGTGGCTATGGTCAGCAGTTTCTCCAGACAATGGCGTCGGTCTACTTCGGCTACCATGCGACTCGTAGCATTGCAGAGGTCATCGTCGGGACTCTCTATGGATTCGTGGACGGACTTATCGCCGGAGCGGTTTTCGCTTGGCTGTACAACCAGTTTGTTAAGTCTAGTGCCTGAGCAAGAGCCTGCATCCGACTGGCGCTGCTAAGAGTCGTGTCAGCCCTCGCAAGCCAACGGGTCGTTGTGTCTCGCCTGTTGGATCGTTAATCGTTTGTCTTGCTATGCGAGTTCTCAATGACCATCGATGCGGAAGACTCCCCTTGCCGAGCACTGAGAATCCCCCCGCGCGGCAAACTTCTTCAGCGATCCGGCAACGGCTTTTTCGGGTCTCTTAATGTTTCGCCGGACGATTCTGGCGCCTCATCCACATTGACCGTCTCGGCGCAGTCACCTTGGTCATCGTAATCGCAGGCTCGACCGGGATGCGCCTGCTTGCATTTCTGGCAGAATTCGGTAGCCATCTATGCCTCCCCTGCTCCGCTTCCCAATTACAGCCCCTGCGAATTTATCTCCCCGACCCCACTAGTGTGCAGATTTTTCGAATTTACTTCGCCATCGTGCATCGTGTCAACGCGGGCGCATGAGGAAATCTCCTGCGGGCATCCGTCCGTTAGATGTGTCGGGGTTCATCGCTGCTTCAGTCGGTTGGAGTGGCAGCGGCTACTGCGTTATTCAGAAAGTTGAACGGCACTTCGGCGGCTCTGGTTTTCTGGTATCCACTTGTGACCGCACACATCGCCGACGATACGAAACGCAAGGGGATGTCAGAAGGTATACCGGGCGGACTAGCAACTTTGAAAATTTCACATCAATAGAATCATTCGTTTGGCGTTGCTGGGGGAAACCCCTTTTTGACCAGCGATGATTCTCTTGGGTTTGCCCCAAATGGCTTCACTTCGGGTGTAGGTGTGGCGAATGGGGAGATGTGACATCACTTATCCTCAGGGAAGCCGCACTGATTCTTCAGTAGGATTGGCGAAAGCCTGCTCGAAACGGTGCAGAAGTTCCGTCAGGTTGGCCAATTCCTGCAAAGTGAAGGAGGCAAAAACCGCACCGAACTTGGCGACATTCAGTGCGTGCAGCTTTTTGATTACCGCCTCACTTTTTTGAGTAAGTCGGGCGATCTGTTTGCGGCGATCCACAGGGTCTACGCACGATTTCACCAAACCATCGCGCTCAAGACCTGCCATCAGGCCGGACACGGTTGCGCGGGTCACGCCCATCGCCGTCACGATTTCCGTATGCGAGATGCCCTTCCCTCCACTCGCCCAGAGTGCCATTAGTACCTGATAACGTGCGGCTGACCCTACCGAACCAGACATCCACTCGCTGATAGCGTTGTCAACACGTTGCGCCGTGCCCCGCAAGGTGAAGACCGCTGTCAGCCCCTGCACATCTCGCCTTGAGAAGCCTTGGCGAATCTTCTGTAGAACTTCGAGTGGTGGGCCGAAAGGACGCTCGGCCGCGCTTGGAATGGTCATGCTTGTTTCTCCCGAATGAGGTCGGCGCTATCTGCTTGAAACATCAAATGCATTCGTTTGTGAGCCAACAGTACGCCCACTGAGCCAAACAATTCATGAAACGTTGTTAGCCTCCTAACATCTATTCGTTAGGAACCTAACGATTATACCTTGAAGGAGGATTCCATGAACACCGAGATCACCGTCCATCCCAAATTGCAGCATTACGGCCTTACCACGGCAAACCTGAATGCCATGACTGACTGGTATCAAAAGGTACTCGGCATGACGATCAACCATCGTGCGCAAATACCCGCCAGAGCAGAGCAGCGACCACCGTTTTCTGCTTTCGGTTTTGTCAGCAATGATGAACTGGATCACCGTATCGTATTTTTTGAAGTCCCTGAAGCCACGGTAGACCCCGACAGACGCCGCCACACTGGACTGCAACACGTGGCTTTCAGTTGCACCACAATTGACGATCTGCTGGGCACTTATGTCCGGCTGAAGAATCTCGGAATCCTACCGCTGTGGGCTGCCGATCATGGTGTTGGGGTGTCGCTGTATTATGAAGACCCGGATCAGAACAGGGTGGAGATTAACGCCAGCAATTACAGCGATGCGTGGACGGCGATAGAGCACCTGAGGGTCTCACGCGGGATGATGATGGCCCACGTTGATCCCGACAAGATGGTCGCGGCACGCGAGGAGGGCGCATCGCCTTGGGAATTGCATAAACGTGCGGTACGCGGAGAATTCGCTCCCGAAAAGCCGTACAATCCGGGAGCAAACTGGTAAAACCCCGCAGGAAGGATCGAGTTGAAGCCGTGAATGTACGTGGAGCTTTCGATCCGCTGACCTACATCCGCCGCCACGGGCAATGGGTAGCGTTAGCCGAACATCTGGTCGAAGTGCAACAGACAAAGTAGATTCGAGAGGAGGTCAGCATGGTTCGAGAACGGGGACTGAAGGTCGTGCTTGTGGTGGTGGGATTGTTGTTTACAGCCGGAGTAATCCCGCTGACGATGTTTTTCTCGCGAGAGCCTGCGGTGCCAATGATCATGAGCATCTATGTCACACTCGGAATCTTCTTGCTGCTGGCGGTGCGTGACCCAACTGCGAACCGCAGCCTGATCGCCTTCGGCGGATGGGCAAATCTTGCGCATGCTGGAGTAATGGCAGCGCAGGAATACCGGAATGTGATCGAGCGCCGAGAACTCGCAGGAGTGGTTGTGTTCGCAATTGTCGGTGTAGCGCTGGTCGCGCTGGCTCCCGCGAAGCAGCCAGTCGAGAAAGCGTCGGCTGTGGTCGCGTAGCGTTGGAAGCCAGGTCATCTGGACTCTTAGCGTAAAGCGGATTGATGACCGGACATGTGAATACACAAAGAGCGTGGTTGCACATCCGACAGCAGAGTTCATGGAGTTCATCGCGAAGCACAAGATAAGTTTTGAGGATGCTGCCGCGGCCAGACAGCGAGATGGTGGGGATCACAACCGACGTGAAACGCCTCTTTTTGCCGCAAGCATCGAGCGTAAGGCACTCGGCATTCATCATCGTGCTGCGGATGCCGCCTAGTTGTCCTTAGCAGCGATTCATAGTGGGTGAGATGTATGAAGTCTGCTCTGCTGCGTTCGTGTTCCGATGATCCGGCGCAGGACGGCATGGCTCTGTGGCATGCTCGGCAGCTTCGCTTGGGGCAAACATGCGGTCGCAGATCAGGCATCGCTGCATGCCACGGACCACAACGAAGACCTTGCCCACATGTTCGGAGGGCATGTTGTTCATCGCGCAGCTCGCGAGTGCGATCGCCTTCCAAATCGTCTTCAAGTGCAGCCGGCGTTGGAGCCGCCGTCCAGTTGACGGATCGCCCTGTTTCTAAAGGACTTTTTTTGTTTTATCTTTTGGGGCCAGACTTTCACCTTTTGTACCCCAGCTTTCATCATTTGCGCAAACTCACACTGAGGGCCTCCTTTGGCTTTTGAGAGAGAGCCGCCATCGCTCGCGATCCTTCTTTGTGATGTTGGTCACATTGAATCGTGACTCAACTCACAGACTTCCTGTTATCCATGCCTTAATATTTGCCGCGCCTCTCGCCAACCTATCTGATCGAAGAGCAGTACTAGCGGATGGGTCATTGTGGGATCGAAAGATGGTTTGGCCGTCGGCAGTCTGTGCCATTGGCTTTGCCAGCGAGCGTCTTAGCTTTAACCACAGCACAGTAACGGAGGAGAAGAATTCAATGAAAGCTGGACATAAAGTTGTAACAGTAGCCTCAACCGTATTGGTTCTCGCGCTCGGATTGTTGCATTCGGGAAGAAGCGTCAGTGCGGCTTCCCCCGGGCAGATCACGGGCACGGTCAAGCTTGACGGCACAGCTCCCCACCAAAGGGGAATTGATATGTCAAAGGATCCGAGTTGCGCCGCAGCTCACAAGGATAAGCCGGCCACGATGGAAAGCGTGGTTGTTGGTGCGAATGGAGGGTTGGCCAACGTCGTCGTTTATGTAAGCCAGGGCCTGAGCGGTACTGAGGCTCCTTCCTCGCAGCCGGTCCAGCTGGAACAAAAGGGCTGTCAGTACTTCCCCCACGTGGTGGCAGTGGATGTGGGCCAGCACATGAAGATACTGAACAGTGACCAGGCGTTGCACAACATTCACCCGCAAGCCACGAAGAACGCCGCGTGGAATAAGTCACAGATGCCGGGAGGCCAACCTCTGGACGTGACTTGGGCCAACGAAGAAGTCCCAGTGCCGGTTAAGTGCAACGTCCATCCATGGATGCAAGCCTACATCGTGGTCGTAAAGGGCCCTTACGGAGTGACCGACGACAGCGGTTCTTTCAAGCTCGAGAACCTCGCGCCGGGAAATTACACCTTGACGGCCTGGCAAGAAATTTACGGAACGCAGACTCAGAATATAACGGTTGCCGCCGGAAAGCCGGCCACCGTCAATTTCACCTTCAAGGCAAAGTAGGAAACTGAAGAAGATCGGGAATTGGGGCGGCGCGACTGTGGGGCCGCCCCGAAAGTAGTTTGGGGATCCAAGATCGACTAAAGCGAGGAAACACATGCCCGGTAAAGTGTTTGCCGTCGTAGTGGTGATCATCACGCTGGCGATCGGCTATTGCGTAGGCACTCACGTGTGGTGGATGCCTGTGGATGTTTCTGTTCACGGCCCCAATATCGATCATCAGATCGAAGAAACGGTATTCGGCGCAGGCATTTTGTTTGTTGCCGGACAACTGGTGCTGGCAGCATTTGCTTTTCTCTATGGCGACAGCAAGGGCACGCGCAAGATGAAGTCGTTCCCCGGGGGCGCCAAACCTCTCATCGTCTTTGCCTGTGTTGTGGTGGGCGTCGAGATTCTGGTGCTCTCGTTTGTCGGTTCCAAGGCTTGGGGTTCGGTTTATTTCACACCGCCGGACCCGAACTCATTGCGCGTCGATGTTCAGGCCGGGCAGTTTGCTTTTTACTTCCGTTATCCCGGACCGGATGGCACCTTCGGGGTGCTTCACCCGGAGCTCATCAACGAAGGAAATCAGAATTTCTTTGGTCTCGATACGGACCACGATGCCGATGCGAAGGACGACATCGTCACCGCGGAGTTGGCGATTCCGGTGAACAAGCCGGTGCTGCTCACCTTGCACTCCAAGGATGTGGGGCACTCCTTCGATGTGCGGGAGTTGCGCGTGCAGCAGGACTTTGTGCCTGGCATCGTAATCCCGATCCACTTCACGGCGACCCAGACGGGCAGGTTCGAAATTGTGTGCACGCAACTCTGCGGTCTCGGGCATTACAACATGAAGGCCTATCTCGACGTGATGTCCCAGGCTGACTTCGATCATTGGATGCAGCAGCAGGCGGCCATGCAATAACTGAACTACGTCTGCTTTCGACACGAAGTGGACGAAACATTCTCTCGTGGGGTGAGATCACATGCACGATATATCGGCGCACCCGCTTACGCACCACGCACCGCCGCAGGGTTTTATTCGCAAGTATGTCTTCAGCGTGGATCACAAAGTAATCGGAATCCAGTACGTAACCTTGAGCCTTGTCGCGGCGTTCATCGGCATGGCCCTTTCCTGGGTGATGCGCATTCACCTCGGTTGGCCGACGGCCGCCATTCCTCTCTTGGGTGCACTCTCTCCCAATGGCGCTCCCGGAGGAATCGTTACGCCGGAGTACTACTTGTCATTGATGACCATGCACGGGACGATCATGGCGTTCTTCGTGCTGACCGCCGCGCCGATGGCAGGATTTGGCAACTTTATGTTGCCGATCCAGGTAGGCGCTGCGGATATGGCATTTCCGCGGCTGAATATGGCGTCCTTCTGGACCACCTTCGTAGGGTTTGTTTTAGCCTGCGCCACTTTTTTCATTCCTGATGGTCCGCCGCTTTCTGGTTGGACTGCTTACGCGCCTTTGAGCGCAGTGGGCTCGGCCGCGGGTCCAGGTCAGGGCTGGGGCCAAAATTTGTGGGGACTTTCGATCGCAATCTTCTGTATCGCGTCGCTCCTCGGGTCGCTCAACTTCATTGTGACGACCATCGATCTGCGCACCAAGGGCATGACGCTGTCGCGGCTACCGCTCTCGACTTGGGCGTGGTTTATCAACGCGTGGGTAAGCTTGCTGGCGTTTGCCGTGCTATTACCTACCTGCCTTTTGCTGGTGCTCGACCGCCTGGGTGGAACCAGCTTCTTTATTCCTGGCGGACTGGTGATGAATGACAAGATGCTCTCGCACTCCGGTGGTTCGCCGCTCTTGTTCCAGCACCTGTTCTGGTTTTTCGGACATCCCGAGGTTTACATCATCATCTTGCCCGCGTTTGGAATCGTCGCGCACGTGATGCCGACCTTCATCCGGAAACCGCTGGTCGGAGGGTGGAAAGCGATCACCTTTGCCATGGCGGCGATTGGCGCGCTTAGCTTCGTGGTTTGGGGTCATCACATGTTCGTCAGCGGGATGAGCCCTTACATGGCGATGGTGTTCTCCGTGCCCACGCTGATCATCACCATTCCCTCCGTCATTGCGGTGCTGGTATTCGCGGCCTCGCTTTACGGCGCAAACATTCGCTTTACAACTCCGATGTTGTTCTGCCTGGGGTTCATCTCTCTGTTCATCAGCGGGGGAATCGGTGGATTTTTCCTGGCGCAGCCGGCGGTTGATTCCTATCTCCATGCCACCAGCTTCGTCGTGGGCCACTTCCACTTCACCATGGGACTCTCTGCCATCTTTGCGACCTTCGCCGGCTTCTATTACTGGTTTCCGAAATTGTGGGGCCGCATGATGAACGAGAGACTGGGCAAAGTGCACTTCTGGCTGACGTTCGTATGCGTCTACCTCGTCTTCATGACCATGCATTTGATGGGCTTCACGGGCGCGGTTCGTCGCTATTCCGCGTTTGTGGACGACTTCATGGCGCCGCTGATGCCGACGAACCGGTTCATCTCTGTCGCAGCGTTGCTGTTGGGCGCGGTGCAGTTCATCTTCTTGTATAACGCGATTTGGAGCCGCTTCAAAGGACCGAAGGCTTCCGATAATCCGTGGCAGGCTACTACGCTGGAATGGGATACAACCTCGCCGCCACCGTTCGATAACTTTGGCGGACGGCAAATGACCATTCATCACGGGCCGATGGAATACGACGGCGACCACTCCGTAATGCAGACGTCAGAGGAAGAATCCATCGCGGGGACTTAAAGCGCTATTCATGATAGCGACTCAAGTGTGAATCAATCGCAGGGAGGCGGCATGAATCAATCCGTACTGACCATCGAAACCGGCCACGAAGTGGTGATGGAAAGTTCTCCTTACGGCATCGACAAGAAGAAGCTAGGGATTTGGGTTTTTATCGTTTCCGACGCCTTAACCTTCGCGACCTTTCTGTTTGGCTACGGCTACATGCGCGTAGGCAGCCAAAATTGGGGGACGCCGTTCAAGTTCTCGACGATCTTAAATGGAATCGTCATGACTTTCATCCTGCTGTCCAGCAGCCTAACCATGTTGGCGGCCGTACGGGCAACGCAGACTGGGCAGAAAGGATCCGCCAGAAAATGGCTGGGCCTAACCATGTTATTAGGCACGGTGTTCGCGACCCTACACCTGCGCGAATGGTTCAAGATGTTTGGCGAGGGCTGGGGGCTTTTCTCCAATCCTGCCGGTGGCGCGGCTCAGTTTGGTGCGACCTTCTTCAGCGTCACCGGGCTCCATCTGGCGCACGTCGTCAGCGGCGTGATTGCGCTCCTGATTATCACGCGGGGATACAACCGCGGTCGCTACGATAGCAGCCACGTCGAAACCGCAGGCCTTTACTGGCACTTTGTCGACTTGGTGTGGATGTTCGTTTTTCCAATGATGTATTTAATGAACGCCTCTCGTTGAATTGAAACTCGCCCAGGAGGAAGAGCGTCATGACTTCGAAACAAGAGCTAAGCATGGGTTCTAATGCAGGAATCGTGATCGGGCTGATGATCATCGTGGGGATTGAAGTAGTTCTGACCTATCAGCATCTGCCAACGCGAACCTTGCTCGCTTCTTTGCTCTGTTTGGCCTGCGTGGAGGCGTTCGTGGGGGTCATGTACCTGATGCATGTGAAGTACGAGAACCGGCTTTTGTTCTGGACCGTCTTTCCCGCCACACTCTTCGTGCTCTTGTTCCTGAATTACTTGTGGCCGGATGCTTTCCGCATGGCGAGGATGAGTTTGGGGAGATGAACCGATTGTGGGTGGTTCGCGTGAAGGAGATCGAATGAGCCTTGCCAAACAGATGAGCGCGTATTTCAGACCGGAGCTAGCGGCACTGGCCATTCTGCTGTTGGTCCGTCCCACGCACCTGCATGCGCAGGGTTGCGCCATGTGTTATCAGAGTGCTGCTGCATCGGGCGCCCGTCTCATCCACGCGCTAAAGAATGGCATTGTGATCTTGATGATTCCACCGCTGCTGATGACGGGCTTGTTCGCGCGCCTCGTGTACCGCAGGCGCAACCTGTGTAACGAAGAGTTTGTGGATCACCGCGAGTTTGAAGCTTCTACCGCGAGCGATCTGGCAATCAAAATCTGCAAATAAGAAACGGGCAGTCATCCAACTGGGAAACGCGATGACTGCAAGTATCGAGGAGTCTACAGTATGGCTACCACGGTTCACGAACCACCGCAGATCGCAGGCCGCTTGCCGGGTGGAGGTCCGTCTGGAAATGGCGGTGGTCGGAATCTGCTTCCGGCGGAAGGTAGTTTGCTTGCAGTTGGGGACCACTCCCCGGCGCTCGCCAAAACCGGGGTATGGGTTGGGTTGGCGGCAATTACCATGTCATTCGCCGCGCTCACCAGTGCTCTGGTGGTCCGCCAGGGCGCCGGACTCGACTGGCATCATCTGACGCTGCCTCCCATTCTTTACGCCAATACGGTTCTTCTGCTCGCCAGCAGCCTTACCCTGGAGTTCGCGCGGCGTCGGATCGTGGACTACCCTGGCGGAATCCCGAGCCAGACCGCTGCGCCCATGCCCTGGCTGGCGGCCACCTTGGGGCTTGGTTTGCTTTTCGTCGTTGGTCAGTACATAGCATGGCTGCAATTGAAGGCTGCGGGGTTTTACCTTGCGACCAACTCGAACAGCTCATTTTTTTATGTCTTTACGGGTGTGCATGCCTTGCACGTGATGGGTGGTCTGGCTGGATTGCTTTATGTCATGAGCAAACTTCATCGTTCGATTCTGCGCCGGAGCACGTTTGCCGCAGCTGCGCAATATTGGCATTTCATGGGCATCCTCTGGCTCTATCTGTTCTGGGTGCTATGGACGAATCTCTAGCAAAACCAGCAGACGAAGTTGAAGGCTAAATGCAGAAGAGCATGGCGACCAATTCCACGACGATGCACCCGAGCCTGACGAATCGGTTCACCTCCAAGTTTCGGGACTACTACACCCTCACCAAACCCGAAGTGAATCTCCTGATTCTGATGACAACGTCGGCAGCTTACTATCTTGCTTCCCGCGGACCTTTCCGGATCGTCGGCCTGATAAACACGCTGGTGGGTACGCTCTTTGTGGCGAGTGGTACCGCGACGCTGAATCAGTGGATGGAGCGCGTTTGGGATGGCCAGATGCGCCGCACCGCCAACCGGCCGTTGCCTTCTGGCAGGTTATCTGCACGCGAAGCATTGATCTTTGGGATTCTTCTCAGCTTTGCCGGAGGATTGTATCTTGCATTCGCAGTCAACGGCTTGGCGGCTTTACTCGCAATCTTCACACTACTTTCGTATCTGCTTGTCTATACTCCGCTAAAGCGGAAGACCCCACTATGCACTTTGGTCGGGGCTTTTCCCGGCGCAATGCCAGTTCTGATCGGCTGGGCAGGAGCTTCCGCGAGTATCGGCCGAAACGCCTGGTTCTTGTTCGCTATTGTATTTCTTTGGCAGTTCCCACATTTCCTCGCAATTGCCTTGATGTACCGGAACGACTACGCGCAGGCGGGCTATAAGATGCTGCCTCAGTGTGATCTCGATTCCCGTTTCACCCGCGCAGAGATTGTTGGTTTTACTGTGGTTCTAATCATCATCACGATAGTACCCATACTCGATCGCAGAGATCCAATTTATCTGAGTGGCGCTTCCCTGGCGGGAATCTTTCTGCTTTATCACGGAATCAGGCTGGCACAGTCCACTTCCAACGCTTTCGCCACCCGCGTCTTACATGCTTCCATCATCTACCTGCCGAGCGTGCTTGCACTGATTGTCACCCGGAAGGCCTGAATTTCTTTTAGGGGCCGCCGTTCGATGAAGCAAGGTTTTGGCTAAACCAACCAGAGCAATCGATTGAGATCAAACTCATTTACTGACGTTCCGAATAGATGATTTGTGGCGGGCAAAAAAGGAACGGCTGAAGGTGACGCACTTTAGCGAATCGAAAGTGCTGGAGATGCCAGTCGATGAGATAACACGACTTCGAGTGTTTTGCCAGCACGGGCGTCAATACTCCTGCGACGATGCGACAAACTTCACCAAAGGTTGATGCCGGTCCCTCCAATAGCAACGTCGATTGTCAGCCAGAGTTTTCCAGAATTGTGCGGTTGCAATCATGGGTTAATTGTCATTCGCGCACGATGCCGAACTTCGTGACCACCATGGAGCGGCCCTGTCCGGGGACCGAGAAGAGCTGCTGCGCAAGGACAATCACCGAGTTAAGAAGCAGTGCGGCGATACATGCGAAACGTGTCATGTCACAGGAATCAGAGGGAATTTGCCACGCTATACGCATAGATTGCGCTTCCAGATTGTCTTTGAACTCGGGCAAACCGCAAGCTGGTATCCAGACGGATTTTCCTTGTTCGTAAAATCTATCAGCCCACTTTGGGCGTCGCTTTGGACGAGCTTCCAAAGGATACGCCGTTCGATTGGCAGTTTAGAATCGATAGATGTCATTGCATAATGTGATCGTCCTTGCAATCCTGCAAGGATTGGCTGAATTGCTCCCGGTGTCGAGTTCCGCTCACGTTATCGTCGCAGAGAAACTCATGGGCGTTGATCCATCGTCGCCGCCCATGACTCTACTTTTGGTGATGCTCCATACGGGTACGATGTTTGCTGTAATCGTCTACTTCTGGCGCATGTGGCGTGACACATTTTTCCGGAGCTCCGCGGCTTTCAAAAAGTTTGCTAGATTCCTGATCTTGGCGACAGTACTTACGGGAGTTGTCGGAGAAATAATCATCAAGATCATCGAAAAGACGCTTCTTCGAGGTGCGCCCGACGCTGAGATTGAGGAGCTTTTTAGCCACCTCGAATTCATTGCTCCAGCGCTTGCCGCAGCCGGGTTGCTGATATTGATCGCGGGAATTCTTGAGAAGCAGCAGCTAACAAGAAGTCGGTCCGAAACGAACGATCTGAACATGCGACGGGCTGGTCTGATCGGGGCGGTTCAGGGACTGTGCCTGCCCTTTCGTGGCTTTTCCCGTTCGGGTGCAACCATCTCTGCCGCAATGCTGGCCGGAGTAGCAAAGTCGCGTGCGGAGGCTTTTAGCTTCGCTCTGGCGGTGGTTCTAACTCCTCCAGTTGTCCTCCGTGAAGCGATGCGCCTCATTCACGCACAGCACCTCAGCGGGGCCGCAAGCTTGGCTTCTGCCGTGTTTCCAAGCGTGGTGGGCGCCGTTCTTGCATTTTTCGCTGGCCTTCTTGCATTGAAGTGGCTAAGCCGATGGCTTCAAGGCGGACGCTGGTATCTCTTCGGTATGTACTGCCTCGCCGCCGCCGCAGTAGTGGCGGGCTTACGCCACATGGGCTATTGAGGCGCCGACCGAGCGCCTGCTGACCTCACCTCGCTCGCTCCACCTTTAGGTGGGATGCGACTCAACCTCTATTGCGGAAAGGCGCAGGCGGAGCAATTTTGTGGGTCATCGGTGGCGCCTCTGGATGCTATTGCGGAGCCGACCCACGAACGATTTGAACAAAATCGTCGGGACGAATGTACTTTGCGAATGCGGCCTTCACTTGCTCTGCGTTCAGTTCTGCGTATCGCTTTGCTGCCCGTATCGGCTCGTCAAGCGGCAGGCCGATTAGTGCTCTACCAAGAATTCCTCCCGCAACCGACTCCTCGCTCGACTCTCCCAAAGGAATCTGCCGCAGAAGCAGCGCCTTAGCCTGTTGAAGCTCGCCGGGAGAGACGTCCTGAGTCCGCATCTGTACCAGATCGCGCTGAATCAGCGTTCTCGCCTTTGAGACATTTTCCGGGTTACAACCATAGACGACGGAATACGTAGCCCTGCTCTCCGATGAAGTGAGACTTACGTCCACGGTATAGACATAGCCCGTCACCTGCCGCAAGTCGTGATATAAGCGCGTGGCATAAAAGCCTCCGCCCAGGACGTGATTGCCCAGTTGCAGCGGATAGTAGTCCGGATTAAAGCGATTGAGATTCAGTTGCTCTGAAAGAGTGACTGAATCCTGCACGGCTTGCCTGTCGGCCACATTTGCGGCGGAGGGTTTGTTGAGAGGGACGGGTGGCAACTCGACGTTGGGTTTCGGTCCTGCGGCCTTCCAATCGCCGAACCATTTGCCGATGACTGAGTTGGCTTCCTCCGCCGTCACGTCTCCAATGACAACGATGGTGGTCAGATCCGGCCGAAAGGTAGCAGCATAAAATTTCTTCACATCGTCAAGAGTGATTTTGCCAACAGTAGCCGGGGTCACCTCCCTTAAGGCGGGATCGCCGGCCGGCAGCAACGCCACATCGAGGGCGCGCGAGGTTCGGTACCCTGGGCTACGGAGCTGTCCTGCAACAAATTGCGTCGTTTGCTGCTGGACGACGGTGAACGCCTGAGCCGGCAGCGCCGGATGAAGCTCGTTGTCCGCAAGGAGTTCGACACCACGAGAGAAATGCTCTTTCAACACATCCAAAGAAAAATGGAAACCCGCGTTCTCGTTTGCGGCAATGTCGTCTAGCGCCTTCTGGAATGCCAGCCGATCCAGCGTCTGCGTTCCATAGGAAAAGAGGCCGACGAGAATGTCAGAGACGCCTTCCTGCCCGGGCGGCGTTTCCAGATCGGAGTCGTGCTTGACCGCGCCTGCGACCGACACGGTTGGGCTGGTCCGATCCGTTTTAACTATCAACCGAATCCCGTTGGGCAGCTTTGTGTCGGAAACCTCGATGAAATGTGCAGGAACCTTGAACTGAGCCAGTGCGCTTGCCGCCCACGCGGGGAGTTCCACAGGCTTGGTCGGCGCTGAGGTAACCTCTTCGGCGCCGCCGTAACCTTTGCCTGCGACTGGCTCTCCGGTCGGGACCGGCTTCAAGATCGCCGTGATCGAGTTTTGGTCAGCCAGGTACTGTTTGGCAACGCGGTTTACACTGGCAAGAGTGATGCGCTTGACGGCTTCAATGTCCTCTTCGGGAGACGTACGCCCTTCCGCCGCCAGCGCATTCGACCAGACGTTGGCCAGGCCGGGGATGGAGTCCCGCTGAAACTCGGCCTGAGCAACCTCACTGCGAATGGCCGCGGCGACCAGATCCTCAGGCACGCCCTTCTGGGCATAGTTCGCAAGAATGCCACGCATCTCGTTAACGGCGCCGTCGGCGTTCGCTTCAGAGGGTAGAACCACCACTCCGTAACCCACACAGGCCTTCGGGTAGGTTTCCGCCATTCCGAACTCCGCTGCCAGGGCCTTCCCTGCCGGTACCATTCCATAAAGATCGGCACGTTGGCTGGCCAGCACGTCGGCGAGAATCTGGCTGGCAGCGTAATCCGGTGAGTCAGTTCCGGGAAACCGGTAAGCAATAAACCCCAGCATATATGGGAGATTGCTATCGAGCGAAAAACTTTCCGACTTAATGGGCTGGATGTCGACAGTCGGCCTGGCGGGGGTTGGATGATCAGGAATATTGCCGAACCATCCCTTGACCCTTGCAAGCGTAGCGGCAGGATCGATGTCTCCTACGATTATGAGGATTGCGTTGCCGGGACTGTACCACTTTTTAAAGAAATCCTCGAGCATCTCTCCGGTGGTTGCATCGAACGAACTCTTCGTACCCAACGGGTCGTGTGCGTACGGAGTGCCGACAAACATGTCTTCGTTCAGGCGGCTGATGAACTTATAGGTGGGATTGGAGAGATCGCGAGCGACCTCCTGCTCAATCGCGCCGCGCTCCTCCGCCCATTGCTGCTGAGAATCGTCGATACCGCGCAGGCATGCCGCCTGGGCCTGAAGAGCAACGTCAAGATCCGCCGCTGGAACGGTGGCAAAGAACTGCGTGATGGTCTGCTGCGTGTCCGCATTGTTTCGGCCGCCGAGCTGCGCGTAGATGGCTGCCGTCTGGTCTGCTGTCATACCTGAGCATCCGCGAAACGCCATGTGCTCCTGAGCATGAGCCATTCCCGGAAAACCAACTGGAGTTTCGTCACCTCCAACCATGAAGTTCATCTCGACGGTCGCCACGGGAGCAAGCGAGTTGTGGATGACGACCACGCGAAGGCCGTTGTCCAGTCTCGTCCGAAGCACAGACTCCTGTTTGGTCGCAGCTTGAGCGCCCATCACATTGAGGAAAAGGCAAAGCACCGCAGGCAGAGAACGATTTCCATTCACTTCGATATTCTCCCGATCTCTAATGCAACGACCAGCATTAAGTCTTTGTTTTCAGTTTGGCATATGAATCCATTCCCCGCCACCTAGCGATCAAAACGGGCCACAGATTCCAGGTCAAGGCGCTATTTGCCGCGCGATCTTGACCATGTTTGACTGGCAGGCATGGAGAGTGGTGCATCGGACGGATCGAAGGTCGGTGCCAAGGCAGACTTCAATGGAGTGATTGGCTCAGAGTTACTGCCGCGCTTGGACGAAGCCTGGCGTCGGCTTCATGGCGTTGTTTGGTATCAGTTTTGGTCCGCGGGCTAGAGCAAGGGGCGGCGTTCGGCCGATGCCGCCCCGTAAGCTAGAACGTCCGTATAGTGTACCGCCCCATCGTGAAGTGCCCTCGGCGTACCTGCTCCCATCATCTTTCTGAGCATCAGCATCACCCGGAAGTACATCCCCGGAGCTAGG
>CAVZZB010000006.1:7500-573841 GCA_963779525.1 uncultured Acidobacteriaceae bacterium | reverse complement strand
GGGTGTCCCGGGGGTTAGGCGGGAGACTAGCTCAGTCATCGTGTAGTGCACAAACTGCTTACCCAGTTCGGTGAGCACATACGGCTTGCTGTCCTCGAAGGAGGATTCCATAGTGCTAGAAGCCGCAACACGTCGTGGAGGTCTACGTTTCTTCATGAACCTTCCATGACCATCCGATTCCCTCGGTTGGCGGATTACGCCGCCCGTCGATAGATCTCGAATCAGCATACGGTATAGGTCGGCTTGAGCCGAATCGTCGCGCGGTACCGGTTCACCGTACACGGCCAGCCAGATATCGTAGCGCGTAGGTCCCTCGTTCTTGTAAATCTCCCGCACGACCGCAAGATGAGCTTCGTGGTAGGTATCCAGCCAGTCCAGGAACAATCTCACAATGTCGTCATCAGCGACTCTCGTCCCGGCGGCATTCGTTATGAGCTGCACGAGTAGTCGACGCTTCTCATCAGTATCAGCTTCATCCCACTGACGGAAAGTCTTTCGCACAAGCGCCAGATATTCTTCACTGTGTATTCTTTCCTCAACTTCCTCGCCAAATCCCTCCAGCCTCAGTACCATCTGTTCGAGTGTCGCCCGCAGCTTTTGCAACCTCTCTTGGTGTTCCTGTAGCCACTCTGTAAGTAGATCGTCCCGTTGGCCTTGCGATTCTCCATCTTTATACTTACCGATGGCCGACGAAGCCGCAGCGATGACGCCTCCTACCCACGGAATGCTTCCTAGAGCCGCAAGCGCGATTGCTTCGAAAATGCGCTGCCTGCGTGACGGCGTAGACAGCTCGATTTCCGCCTTAATTGACTCTATGACATAGTCACGCGGCACCAGCTTGTCACTTTCGTCTTCCATTCCGCATAGCATAACACTGCGCGGCCCCATTACCCGTCATGCTCGCTTCACCTTTGCCCATCGCGCCCGTTGTGCAGCGGCGATCCTCTTGCGGCCGGCTGCCGACAGCGTGCGTTTAGCCCGTATAGGGACAACCTTCGCCGTTTCCCGAACCCTGGCCCACCTTGCTTTTTGTGCAGCCGCCATCCGTGCCCGAGATGTTGCGGATACCTTTCTGGTGCCTGTTCCGTTTCCGTATGCGTTGCCAAAAGCTGCGAGCGCAGCACCTATCCCGCGAAGTTCCTTCGTCAACCGTTCTTGTTCCTTCTTTAACAACTGGATGACTCCAGTTACATTGTTCATTGAGTTCCCCCTCGTGAGGGATTGTATCAAGCGACGGCAGGCTCTGGCCCGACTGCTCCACAATATAAAAGATGGTCGCAATCAGAGGGGACAGGCTCAACCAGTGATTTACACTGAGAGCTCACTGGTGCTGAGCTCAAAGCACACTATTTCCACGGGAGGGCGCACGACTCCTACCGGACCATTCCGCTGAGCAAATCCGAGTCAAAGGAATCATGAGTCAAGATACCTTCATTCCGGTTGCAAACAATGCCAAGTCGCGAAACGACGTCGTTGAGCGCGGATTCAGTCGTCAGCCGCTCAGAATTGATGTAGACATAGCGCGTTCGCTGGAAGCGTTTACGGATTCAGATTGGTCCATTCCAAAGGACAAGTACTATGACGCAGGCGACAGGTATCGTTCCTTAAATCGCCTTCGGGCCGAGATTGTTGAGGGCGGTGTAAAAGTTTAGCCGAGCGAGGAGAACACGCCCTATGTGCAGCTGAAGAAATACAACGCGACACTGGGCGGTACAGCGAGAGTATGCTCCGCTGCCCTCGGCGATCGCTGCTTCTATGGGCGTTCGCAAGATGATTGCTCACCACCTTCATTACCTGCCGCTCTCGGGTCTGGGTAGGAGGTATTTGGTCAACGTCCATCTAATAAGGTTCACGGCTACGCCGGGTCGTCCGTGCGACACCAGCCCGCCGGGCTTGCACAAAGACGGAGAAAAGTACATCGCCACGCATCTACTGGGCCGCTGCGGCGCTCGCGGTGGCGAAGTCATCATAACCGACAATGACAAACACGAAATGGATCGCTTCACAATGCGCGGGACAGGTGGGTGTTATGTCTTCGACGATGACTGCATCTGGCATATGTTGACGCCAGTGGCAGTACTGGAAGGCAATCAGTACGCCTACCGTGACACGCTGGCATTCGATATGCTGCCCGAGGGCTGGGAACCGGTAAAGTGATCCGGGGAGCTACAACCAGACTTCTGACCAGCGTCGTTGAGAATCCGTCCGAGGCATAACTCCCGCTTAGCCCGTCAACTGGAAGACTTGCGGTTACGCAGGCGATCGCACACTCTCTTGGTTCTCGATAATTCGCATCAGCGCTCGCCTTCCCGGCTCGCGATCTCCTGTTACCAAGAACGCCATAACCTCTCCCTGGAACACCTGCACCACTTCTTCGGCCTCATACTCACGAGATCTACGCACTCAATCCGCTGGCCGCGATCGATCTTGTCCCGAACAAGCGAAACCCGGAGCGCTCGGCTCCGGCTGGGTGGTTTAAGCGACAGCTTTCGCTTAAGCGCGATCACGACTTTTTCGCGGTCACTTGCGGGAGCTTAGGCGAGCTGCAGTTCCTTCTTCAGGCTCTTCTCCTTTTCGGAAGGCGCGATCACCATCCCGTTGGTGCCAGCACCTCTCCAGATTTCCGACAGGAAATACTGGTCACCCAAATGGTGGAATACCAGCTTGGTGGCCGAGTCGCCTTGATACTCGGGCATGGCTATCGACAAAGCGCCCGCACTGGTCTGAGGGTCCGGATCTCGATTATGCTCGAGCCCAGGGTGTTGACGGCGTAGGTGCCGGCCGGAAGCTCCGCCGCCCCAACCTTGAAGGCAAATGGCACGTCAGCTTTCACAGAAGACTGAGAGTGAGCCGTGGTGTTGAGTATCACCGACATCACTACCAGCAAAGGGTCCCGATCAGGTTGCGTTTCATGACATCCTCCTTGGGTTCCTTGCAGTGGAACCAAACTGAAATTGTCGCTGAAGCCCGTCTTCGCTATCGCTGGAAGCTCGCTGTGACACCACGAGATATTGCATGCTTCGTGCCAAGCCCCACTGAGCTTCCTCACGGATCCTTTCTGCTGGTTTTGCAACAACATGAGTCCGGCCTCCATCACTGGAATTCTCCCCAGGCAGGCCATGTGGTACTTGAACGGCTACCGGCGGGTAGCTTTTTGGTTCCGCAAGCCGAATTCGATTCGGCCGATGTTTCTTCTCCAGTTTCGGCTACACTGAACAACCGGAGGATGAGTTGATCAACCCGAGACTGCTGTCGATTTCCGGATGCCCCAAGGAAACTGTCCGGATCGTGAAGGATGGTCCGCTGATTCTGGGTAGGGATCCCTCGAACCAGTTGGGGGTTGGCGATCCTTCGGTTTCACGAAAGCATTGCTCGGTGAGCGAGGTATCTAGCGGTGTTTTTGAGATCGCGGATCTCGATAGTCACAATGGGACTTTCGTCAACGGAGAGCGAGTCAGCCGCCAGACCATCGAGCATGGAGATCGGATTCGTGTCGGAAATAGCGAGTTTGTATTCCTCACCGGTCCTGATGAGGTGACAGACCCACTATCATCGCGCTCCGGCAACTCTGCGACGAACTCGGAAATAAAGACGATGTCTCTTGATCGCTCCGGCCTACCCACTGATGACTCAGGGGTGGGTCGAATGGCGCGCGACCTAACTGCATTTTTCAGGATTGCGAATATGATCAATTCCACCCGCGACGTGCAAGCCTTGCAGCGCGAGTTGCTGGAGCTTATTTGCGAAGTGATCCCGGCCTCACAGGCTGCAATCGCGCTTCGGCCGAACGCGAGTGAGGAATCTAGTCTACCGTGTATGTGGAATAGAGACGTCGTCGCTTCGCCGGACATGCTAATCCGGGACGACTTAGTGCAGCAGGCGATTGGGAACACTGTGCCGTCATCGCAGCGGCTGCCAGTGAAACCGATTCCGGAGAGCATGTGTTGTGTGTGCCCTTGGTGGCTGTTGAGAGAATCCTCGGGGTGATCTATCTGAGCTCACCCGCTTCTTGCCTGCCTTTGGGGAGGACCACGCCTACTTCCTCAGCGCGGTTTCCCGCATCGCCGCAGTCACACTGGAGAACCTGTCGAAGCTGGACTCTCTGAAAGCAGAGAACCAGCGCCTCCAGGCAGAAGCTAAAGCCGACCGCACCCTCATCGGGGAGAGCAGGCCGATGCAACGCGTCAGTGAGTTCATTGAGCGAGTATCTAGGAGCGATTCGACGGTGCTCATTCGCGGCGAAAGTGGAACAGGCAAGGAACTTGTGGCCCGCGCCATTCACGCCAACAGCTTGCGACTTGATAAGCCGTTTGTCGCTGTCAACTGCGCTGCGATACCGGAAGCCTTGCTGGAGAGCGAACTGTTCGGCCACGAAAAGGGAGTTTCACTGGCGCGGTCGGGAGCAAGAAGGGCAAGCTCGACGTAGCTGGGGAGGGGACCCTGTTTCTCGACGAAATCGGGGAATTGGCTCCGCTATTGCAAGCCAAGCTCTTGCGGGTCTTACAGCAACGTGAATTCGAAAGAGTCGGGGGAAACCGTTTACTGCCGTTTAACGCGCGGGTCCTGGCTGCAACGAATAAAAACCTGGAAGAGGCGATCAAGAGGGGTGAGTTCCGGCAGGACTTGTATTACCGCTTGAATGTGGTTTCCGTAGCTTTGCCTTCACTGCGCGAGCATCGCGAAGATATACCGTTTCTAGCTCTGTATTTTGCCGACAAATATGCGGCCAAGTGCCATCGCGGATTCAAAGGCATCGCTGCTGAAGCACGTGCGTTGCTGATGCAATACAGCTGGCCCGGCAACGTTCGCGAATTAGAGAATGCCATCGAACATGCGATCGTGCTGGGATTGACCGACGAGATTCTCGCCGAAGACCTGCCCAGTATTCTGCTGGAGGAACAATCGGCGGGATTGGCTGCGGCGCGATACCACAACACTTTGAGCCAGACGAAAAAACAACTTGTTCTCACGGCACTGGACGAAGCCAACGGCAATCACGTTGAGGCCGCGCGCTTACTGGGAATTCACCCAAAGTATTTGCACCGGCTGATCCGGAATTTGAATTTGAAATCCGACGTAAGAAGACGGGCCTAGACTGCAAAGCGTGCGCGGCATGATCCAGCGGTTCCCTCCAAGTGAGCCGCAACTGCTATTGCTCTCTTATATGTAACGATTGCGTGCCGAAACGCACTACCCAAGTATGCGGTGGCGCCGACGGCTGGCAGAAAGCGAGGGATACATCGCTACCAGCAGGTGGCTGATATTTGCGCGGCTTAAGACGTGGGTGTAGGATTCGGCGAATTATCGGTTTTGTACGGCCCGTGAACAGCTCCCCGATAAATCCCTATCCGATCTGCGAACTCCACTCTCGCACGTTTCCGATGGCGGAGGTTTCCATGCGAGATACTAGAGCGACTCTGACCCCGGCGCGACGCCGGGGATACCTGGCAGGAATCATCACTCGCCGCTTCTGGATAGTTGGCCTGAAGCCGCCATACCATACTCACCATCCGGGCGGAGACTGAGCTCAAATGATTGGCCAAACCATCTCGCACTACCGCATCGTTGAAAAGCTCGGCGGTGGCGGGATGGGTGTGGTCTACAAAGCAGAGGATGTAAAGCTCGGACGGTTTGTTGCCTTGAAGTTCCTGCCCGACGACGTAGCCAAAGACCCGCACGCCCTCAGCCGCTTTCAGCGCGAAGCGAAGTCTGCCTCAGCACTGAATCATTCAAACATCTGCACGATTTACGAAATCGGCGAGGAAAACGGCCAGTCTTTCATCGCCATGGAATTTCTGGACGGCCTCACTCTGAAGCACCGTATTGCAGGGCGACCGCTGGAGATTGAGATAGTGCTTTCGCTGGGGATTGAGATGGCCGACGCGCTCGATGCTGCGCACTGCGCGGGCATTGTCCACCGTGACATCAAGCCGGGAAATATTTTCCTCACCAAGCGCGGACATGCCAAGGTTCTCGACTTTGGCTTGGCCAAACTGACCCCCGTCAGCAACCCTGAATCGGTTGGAGCAACGGCGCAATCGACGGTGACGCTGGAAGAGCACCTGACCAGTCCGGGAACGGCCTTGGGAACGATTGCCTACATGTCGCCGGAGCAAGTTCGGGCAAAGGAACTGGACGCGCGGACGGATTTGTTCTCCTTCGGCGCAGTGTTGTATGAGATGGCTACAGGCACGCTGCCCTTCCGCGGTGAAAGCACGGGGCTGGTCCTCGAGTCCATCTTGAACCGGACGCCCGTTCCCCCGGTGCGTTTGAATCCCGATGTACCTGCCGATTTAGAACGGATCATCAATAAGTGCTTGGAGAAAGACCGGAACCTCCGTTACCAGCACGCTTCCGACATTGGCACCGATCTTCAGCGTCTCAAGCGGGACTCCGAGAGCGGACGCCTTTCTGCCACAACCTCTGGCACGGTGGCCGTGGCCGAAGCTCCTGCAATTCGGCTTGCGACGCTTTGGAAGATTGCGGGGCCCGTTCTGCTGGTTGCCCTGCTGATCGCGGGCGGGGTTTACGACCGTTCGCGTCGAAACAAACTGCTGACTACGAGAGACACCATCGTCCTCGCCGACTTCGCTAACAGCACAGGCGATTCGGTCTTTGACGATACTCTCAAAACGGCGCTCAGCGTTTCTCTGCGGCAATCGCCTTTCTTGAATGTGCTCTCCGACAGCAATGTCGCGAAAACCCTCCGCCAGATGACCCGCCCGGCCGATACCAAACTCACGCCCGAGGTTGCCCGTGAGCTCTGCCAGCGATCCGGCAGCAAAGCTTACATTGCTGGAGCGATCGGCAGCCTGGGCAGCGAATATGTGCTGGGATTGAAAGCTATGAATTGTCAGAGTGGAGACATACTGGCGGAGGAACAGGTTACGTCCGCGTCCAAGGAGAAGGTGCTAGATAGTCTCGGGGAGGCGGCATCCAAACTGCGCGGCGAACTGGGAGAATCGCTGGCTACTGTGCGGAAATTTGATGTTCCGCTTGAACAGGCCACCACGTCTTCGCTGGGGGCTCTCAATGCTTATGGACTAGCTCTATCCACATGGGATAAAAAGGGCGACCGCGACTCGCTGCCGATTTTCAAGAAAGCCATCGAACTGGATCCGAACTTCGCCATGGCCTATGGCGCACTGGCCACAATTAACCACAATCTCGGAGAATCTGAACTTGCCCGTGAGAATGCCACCAAAGCCTACGAACTCAGGGATCACGTAACTGAAGCTGAACGGGAGGCCATTGAGGGGCGCTACTATTCCTATGTAACGGGTAATTTGGAGAAGGCGGAGGAAGTCTATGCTGTTGCAGTTCAGAATTACCCCGAATCTGCGGGCGCCTACAACCACTTGGCCAATGAACAGGGCGAGCTCGGCCACTACGAACATTCTGTCCAAAGCTTTCGCAAGGCCCTGCTGCTTGACCCTTCGAGAGCCTCGACATACTCAAACTTGGTAGTAGGCCTGCTCGCTCTGAACCGGGTGGAAGAAGCCTCCGCGGTTTTAGCGGAAGCCGACAAACGAGGCTTACGGACCGATTCGCTGTTGCAAGCGCACTACTGGATAGCCTTTCTTCATGACGACGAAAGGGGAATGGAGCAATTGGCTCAACGGTCAGCTGACGTGCCGGGAGTTCAGGCGGTTCTTCTATCCGAGCAGTCCAATACTGCGGCCTATCACGGCCATTTCGAGAAGGCCCGTGAGCTTTCGCACGCGGCTGAAAGCCTGATGGAACGCGACGGTGACAAAGAATCGGCTGCCATATACCTGGTCCAGGCGGCACTTCGCGAGAGCGAAGTCGGAGAATTCGCACAGGCTCAAGAATATATTTCTCAGACGCAGAAGATGTCGCACGGGCGTGATGTCACAACGCTTGCCGCGGCCGTTCTAGTTCGGATCGGAAGAGTCAATCAGGCCGAAGCCCTCTCGCACGAACTAGACAAAAACTGGCCCGAGGGCACCTATGTTCAGAAATATTGGCTGCCCGCCATTCGAGCGGAGATCGACCTGCGACAAGCGCGATTTTCGAAAGCTATCGATGATCTGGGTGTCGCGACGCCTCTTGAGCTTGCGAACCCTGGATCAACCGCGGTCTCAACCCTTTATCCGGCCTATGTGCGTGGGCAGGCCTACTTGGCGATGGGCGACGGTCCGAGGGCGGCTACGGAATTTAGGAAGTTTACTGACCACCCCGGGCTTCTATTGAATTTCCCTCTAGGAGCGCTGGCTCATCTAGGACTCGCTCGCGCCTACAAGTCCTCAAGAGACTTACAGAACTCTCGCCAAGCCTACCAGGATTTCCTCACTCTCTGGAGAGATGCCGACCCAGACATACCTATCCTGAAGCAAGCCAAAGCCGAGTACGCGAAGCTGCAGTGATGGTCAAGGGGAGTGGAGGGTTTGTTACCGGTTCGAGGGGGTGCGCCTCAAAACTGACACGACCAAGGTCAGGAGTCTGAGTCTCCCACGTACTTAATCTTTCTCGCTCTTTCTAGCTGATACCACTGATACCGTTTTCGTGGGAATTACAGCCGGTTAGAGAAACTGTAGAAACTCGAGCCTGAGATCGGATTCGCTTGTAACTAGCTAACACAGAGGGTATTATCTCCGAAGTGTAGGTAGCACAGCCAGATAGCGAACACGGCGGTAATAGAATCCCTCCCTCTCCGCCATATTTTCAAGCACTTGCGAGACCCGCGATCTGCTCTCGCAATCCGTTAGTCTGAACTGCTCAGTGCCAGTCCTACGACCTTAGAGTGAGCTCGCGCCATCTCATCCGTTACCACGTCACCGTACAAGTTCATCGTCGTGCGAATATCGGTATGCCGCATGAGTTTCTGCTGCACAGCGATGGGGGTTCCCACGGCGTCTAACCACGAGCGGTAACTGTGGCGCAGCGTGTGAGTCGGTAGTTTCCCGACTCCTGCACTCTTTGCAGCCTTGTGGAACGTTCGCAATATCTGCGGATAAGACCACGGCAATCGTCCGAGCTGAACGGGAGATGCAAAAAGCCAATCTCCGTCTGCCGGAAACTGCGTCGTCCTTTTCCATGTTTTGAGAAGTTCCAATAGTTCGGCGTCTATGCTCATTCGCTTCTGCGAGTAGATCGTCTTCACATCATCGACACGTTGACGGACAATTCCCCGTTCAATCCGCAACATGCCGTTCAGCCAATCCACGTCGCACCACTTCAGAGCCAGACATTCACTGATTCGCAAACCGAAACAGACACAGAGCAGCGCCATGGTGCGGAATGGTTCCTCCAGATGCTGGAGAAACTTTCGGAACTCGTCAACCGTCAGACTGCGCGGCTGGCGAGTACGCTTGGTCGCCCCTTTGACCACAACAAGATCAACGGGGTTTCGGGAAATCTCCAGCCCACCACTCCACATAGCAAACTCCATGAGCAGATGCAACATGCCCCGCACATGGGATTTGCTTTTGGGTGACAGATTCAATTGGCGCAACCAAAGCTCGACCGGACGCGGTTGCACTTCGCCAATCGGTCTGTCTCCCCATTTCGGCAATATGTGGTTGCGAAGCCAGGAACGATACATGCGCGCCGTTGAATGACGCGAAGGCAAGCGCTCCTGCTCGTAACGTGCCGCCAATTCCCGCACGGTATAAGTCTCACTTTCTATCGGCTTGAGACTTTCCGGGGGCTGCCCGATCACGTCAGGCAGGAAAGACTGCGCCTGTTGTTGCGCGGCCCCCTTTGTGCGAAACTCTTTCCGGGTTCCGATCAACTTCGATCGCCGTTTCCCCTCTTGCCACCACAGGAAATTCCAAGTCTTACGTCGTTTGTCGAACGCTACACTTCCAGTTTTGTGCCGTGCTGCCCTTTTCATTGAGCCGTCCTTTCTTCAGGGCGCACGGATGGCAATTCGGATGGTAGCACGGAGGATTCCAGAAGCGCCGCGTCTAAGTCGGCCTGTCGAAAGCGCCAGACGCGGCGCTTCGTTCCTGACAGTGCAAAGGCTTTCACTTTGCCCTGGCGAACCCAGAGCAGAAGTGTTCGAACCTTCACCTTGAGGTATCCCGCTGCCTCGGTCGCCGTCATCCACGTCGATTGAGTGATCACAGGACACCTTCCGACGCTGGCTTTGTTCGCGACCGGAGAAAATTCAGCCGATCGATTCCCCGTTGCGAAATCTGGTATGCAACTCGGCCATATACCGTTTGGCGCAGAAGTAAGCCTTGTTTGTGTAGACGAAACAGGTAGCTGTAGACAGAGCAACGGTGATGAAATCCGCGTAATTGTCTACAAACAGCATCTGGCGTTATCAAACCACCGTGCCGCGAAAGTATGTTTAGGACCTCTTGTTTAGTCATGGCGGCCTGCTAGTGTGTAATGACCATCCGACTGCACATACGTAAGGCGCTTAGACACGTAAAAGTGATACAAAAGCTTGCGGACGTAGACAGAAACAGAAGTGTGCAATTCCCCGGCTGTTAATTTGAGTTGCTCAAACGTGCCGGTCGGAATGCGGGCATCAAGCTTCGAATCCCAAGCGTCGGGGCAATCGGGCAACGGGCGAAGAATCTGACAATTCCCGAAGGAATTCCGTAACAGCCAATCCAAGCCCTCGGGGACGGAACCGCCTGCGTTGGCAGCGGATCGTGCCAAAGCCGCTTTTACTACGGATGGAAGACGGAGCGAGATGACATGATTTGCGAGTGTGCTGGTTCCAGGGGCGTTCACTTGAGCCACCCGCCTTTCTTCGGAGCCTTGATCTGATCTTTCAGTATTCCCATCGAACGGGAGCCGTTGTAAAAGATGCGAGCCGAGCAGAAGCCGCAGTTAATGAAAGGCCGTTTGGTCCGCGTCACGAATACGGCAACGCCATGCCCACAGACCGGGCAAGGAGCCGTGCCAAGTTCTGGCATGGCTGGCTTGAGTTCCAAGGGTTCTTCTTGCTGTTCTTGAGCGCTCTTGGTGGACTCAGTAACTCTTCGTCCAAAGCGTCTCAACAGGTTCGTTGTTGGTTTATCGTTGTCCATGTCTCAAAATGTCCTCATTCGGTCCTTCGCGGATTGTGCTCACGGCCTTTAGAGATAAATCTCTAAAGACGAGGGCATCATAAGGCTGGTTTTTGAAAAGCGGCCTATCCGGGAAAGATCGGAGAATTGAACTCACGGAATTTCGGAGCAAACAGGAAATGACTCACGGCAGAAACGCTAAAGGTGCTGCTAACATGCGGACGAAAAATCAGGGGGACTCCTTGACAGCTATCGGCGGGAGGCCGAAAGAATCGCTGGAAAGCAGACTCGCCATTCTGGAAGTGAGAGTTGCAGAATTGGAAGAAGCGGTTGACCGTGTGTCAGGCGTGATGCCTCCCCACTTCCAAAAGGCCTTGAACAGCATTAGTGAAAAGAAGCCTGGTCCACTAGAGAGGATTGACGAAACGGAATTACTGCTTAACCGCGACAATATTGTGACTCTGGTAGAGGATCACTGGCCGAAAATTGTCAAACCGTTACTGGCCGCTAAGGATCCGTTTGCGGTTGAAGCGGTCTTAAAACAGGTCATAATGACGCCGGACTCAGAGTGGCAGCATCAATTCGTGCAGCATTCTGGAGCATTGCTGGATTTCCTGCAAAGTGGAAAGTTCAGAATTAAACCGCCGAAGAAAACGGTGATAGACGCCTTGCGGTCTTCCGATTCAGAACAAAGAAGGGCCGCTGCCAATCGGCTCCCTACGCGTCAGATTGCAAACGCAATGGCAAGCTCGACCTGCATATTCCGCTGCTTTCGTATCCACAGCGCGGCAAGCTGCAGATGAACTTCACAATTCGATACAACAATCCTGGCTACACTTTGAACAAGCAATGCAACCCCGGTGATCCGCCACCGCCCTGCACCTATAACGTCTCCTCGAACTTCACCAAGCCGGGACCATGGGGAGTTAGTGTAGTTGCCGATTTCAACGCAATCACCTTGATTCCGACAGGCGTTTGGAACCCAGCCAATGATACGTATTCGGGCAATGGAGACTATCCGATTATTTACATGCCGGACGGCAGTTCGCATGGAACCGGCAATATCACAGGAACCGCAAACTATCGGGCGACCGATGCAAGCGGGTGGTTGGTGAACTCGACCGCGCAGAATTTCATCCCAGGGACGGTCACGGACCCCGATGGCACGAGATATTCGATAAGCAACAGTGGGGTGTCCCTGGTCGAGGACACTAACGGCAATCAAATTACAACCAACTCGACTGGATGGACTGATACCCTAGGAAGAGCAATTCCGGTTCCGCCCAGTCCACTGGTGGCGTTGCCGGTAATCTGTCCAACTGCCCGACCGGAGCCTTGCCGGTGGCAACGGCGTACGCTTGGAATGTTCCCGCTCCTTCGGGTGGGACAAGACACCTACACGTTTTGTTATTGTCAATCTCACCGTCGACGTTAAAGTTGGCAGCTTCTCCCCGACCACGCCCTTCAAACTCACGCCCGTAATGCTGCAAAGCATCGTGCTTCCAAACGGACAATCGTGGAGTTTCACCTATGACGGAGCCGCAGACCTGACGCAAATAACCCTTCCCACGGGTGGGACGATTTCCTATGCTGTTGGCATCTTGCAAATGTGTGTTGTGGGAGGAGCATTACCGCAGAATTTCTTTTCGACGGTCACTAGCAGAACGATTAATGCCAATGATGGGACTGGGCCGCACGTCTGGAGCTATGGGGGTTCCCTGGCTGGAAATGTCCCACCAACGCTGACCAGGACAGTTACCGACCCGGCTGGCAATCAAGAAGTCCATACCCTGACAGGGTTAACGAGTGGGAGTTATCCTACATGCCGATACTACGAGACACAGGTACAGAAGTATCAGGGATCAAGCTCAAGCGGAACTTTGCTACAGACAGTCACAACAAATTACTCGTGGAATGCCGATCCGTATGCTCAACCAAACCCCGGCGCACTTGCCGGGGCCTCAGTTGTGAACGTCGTACCGATTACTATCACTACGGCTTGGGCGAACGGCCAAACCAGTCAAGTGCGGAAAGGGTACGATTCCGGCTTCACGTACGATTCTACTTGGACAGGCTTATACGGAAAAGTAATGTCCGAATCGGATTTCGACTACGGTTCAGGAGCTCCTGGGCCTGTACTTCGACGCACTGACCTGCCCCCAGCTTTCGTTCACGTAAGAATACGACAAGTTACAACTGCCCTATCTCCGGTTTGAGCGGGGATGGGGGTCTGGGGCAAGGGGCCGGCGTTTGAGGCCTCTTGCCCCAGTTCAGCTCTATAGAAGTTCGCCGCCTGAGCTGCGGCAAATTCCTTCGGTGTTTTGTATCCCAGACTACTGTGCGGTCGCTCCTCGTTGTACTCCGTCCGCCACGCCGCGATCTTGCGTCGCGCGTCGAACAGATTCTGAAACCAGCTCAGATTCAAACACTCTTCCCGCAGCCGTCCGTGAAAACTTTCGACGCGCCCATTCTGCATCGGCTTTCCCGGCTGAATGTGCACTAACTCGATCTGCCGCTCCACGCACCACGCCAGAAAATGCCGACTGGTGAGTTCCGGCCCATTGTCGCAGCGGATCGCCAACGGCTGTCCGCGTTCCGCCACAATTGCTTCCAGCACTCGCGTCACTCTCCGGCTGGCGAAACTGGTGTCGACTTCCAACGCCAGACACTCTCGCGTGTAAGCATCCACCACGCTCAGCACGCGGATGGTTCGGCCGCACTCTACCGCGTCGTGCACAAAGTCCAGCGCCCACTCCTGATTGGCCGAAGTTCGCACCACGAGCGGCTTTCCCTCCCGCACGCAATGCTTTCGCTTCTTCCGCCGGATCGCCAATCCCGCCTCCCGATACACCCGATGCAACCGCTTGTGGTTCACGTGCTCTCCGCTTCGTTGCAACAGCACCTGCAGTCGCCGATACCCGAAGCGCGGCTTCTCCCGCGCCAACTCCACTAGCTTCGTCCGCAACGGCTCATCCGTTCGCAGCGACCGGTAACGATACGTCGTCACCGCCATTGTCATCAGTCGGCAGGCTCGCCGCTCGCTGAAGGCATATTCTTGCTGCACCTGCTCGATAGCTGCCTTCAGCGCTACGAGCTCCAACCGTTTTTTCGGATCACCGACTGCAGTGCTTCCTTGTCCAGACTCAGATCCGCCACCAGCTTCCGCAGCTTCGTGTTCTCATCCCGTAGTTGCTTGGCTTCCTGCGCCTGGCTCACATCCATCCCACCGTATTTTGCTTTCCATGCGTAGATCGTGTGTTTCGATACCCCTGCCTCTCGCGCCACGTCTTCCGCTTTACGTCCCGCTTCCAGTTGTTTCAGCACCCCGATGATCTGCGCCTCTGTGTGCCTGGTCTTCGACATACCCGCTTCCCCTTTCGTTCGCTGAAATCATACTCAGCTTTGTGCGGAAAGCGGGGAGCAGGTCAGCACAGTGAACAATTACCAGGCATTTGCCAATGCGAATTACTTGACGTACAACATCCTCGATCCGCTTTATTCGGTTGCTGTTTACGACAGCACCGCAAACTCGTGTAAGGGCGTGGCGAACACCTATTGCGCATACACTTATTTTGGCTATGACGAAGTCGGACTCCAGTCGTCCGGCATAAGCACGCAACACGATTCAAGCCCCGTCAACGGTTCCTATCGTGGGAATCAGACCTCTGCACACAAGTGGTTAACTGGCAGCACTGTGGCGCAGGGCTCCTGTCCAGTATCGAGCGGCTATGTGGTTTCTAGCAAGGTTTTCTTCGACACTGGAGAGGTTCAGAAAAGCAGCGATCCGTGCGGCTATCCTACGACTTTTCTCTACTCATCGACCTATGCCGGAGCTTTGCCAACAACTATCACCAACGCGTTGAGTCAAAGCACCGTTAATACGTATGATTTCAACACCGGCCTTTTGCTCACCACCACTGATCCTAACCAGCAGCTAACCAGCTACACCTACGATCCCTCGTGGCGTCTGACCCTAGTCAGCTATCCTGACGGGGGCTCAACCGGTTATTCCTACACCGATTCGATACCCGCGAGCGTTACAGTGACGAAGGCAATTAACAGCACCTTGAACCTCGTTCAGACAGCCGTCTTAGACGGTTTAGCACGAGTGTCACAGACACAACTCGTCGATCCAAACTGCCACACGACGAGCGGATTAGTTTATGTGAACTATGGCTACGGCTACAACTCCAGCACGACAACGACAACCGGAGCTTATACGACAGTCTCGAACCCCTATTGCCAGGCCAGCGATACCACGTACGGCGTTACAACGAAAAACGAGGATGCGCTAGGCCGGGTAGCCAGTGTGGTTGAGGCGGACGGCTCGCAAGTATTGACAGCGTACACGGGAAATTGCACTACGGTGACCGATGAAGCGGGAAAATCGCGACAGTCGTGCGTCGATGGCTTGGGAAGAATGACCAGCGTATTGGAGGACCCCGGCTCGTCGCCACACCTAAATTACCAGACGCTCTACCAGTACGACGCCTTGGACGACCTCAACAACGTTACCCAGAATGGCAGTAACAGCAACACTCCTCGAACACGAAGTTTTGTCTACGACTCACTTTCCCACCTTACCGGCGCTACGAATCCCGAGTCGGGCGCGCTCACCTATGCCTACGACGCCGACGGCAACGTGGCTACCAAGACAGCCCCGAAGCCCAACCAGACTGGCACGTTGACGGTACAGACCAGTTACACCTATGACCCGCTTAACCGAACGTCGAAGAAAACTTACAATGACGGGAGCACTCCAACAGTCCAGTATGGATACGACGCTACAGCCCTGACCGGATGCACAACCGCGCCTCAACCGTTGACTGACACCTACCCAATAGGGCGGCGCACAGCTATGTGCGACGGGGCTGGCGGCAGCTCTTGGTCGCACGACAGGATGGGCAGAATATTGCAACAACGACGTACGACTGGCGCAGCAGTGGGTGACTACGAGGTCGACGCCTACAATCTAGATGGCTCTCCCATAAGCGTTGCTACCCTCGGCTATACCGTCACTTACACTTACAGCGCCGCCGCAAGGCCGGTCTCTGCCATAAATTATGGAACCAGCCCCGCCACGAAGTTCGTCACTGCAGCTACATACGCTCCACCTGGCGAACTAGCGACGATGACTATGGGTACCACTACGAGCTTTACCGGAATCGTGACTAGCAACGCTTATAACAATCGTCTGCAACCTATTCTGCTTTCTGCTGCAGTGGCCGGTCAGAATCCGGTTTTCAGCGAGTGTTTTGACTTCCATCTGGGCGTCGCCGTGAATACGACACCTTGCTCGTTTTCGGCCAGCGCGCTGGGCGACAATGGGGATGTCTATCAGGTCGTAAATAACCGGGATAATACCCGGGCGCAGAGCTTCACCTACGACGCCTTGAATCGCATCGTGAGCGGGCAATCCAGCGGCACTCAATGGGGGGAGACGTTTACCATTGATGCTTGGAGCAACATGACGAATGAGGCGGGGATCGCGGGAAAGACTCACTCGGAAGGGCTCAGCACGTCCGCTGGTTCGAACAATCAACTCGCTGGTTTCGGGTACGACGCCGCCGGAAACATGGTCAGCAATGGTTCGATCTCGTATGTCTACGATGCAGAGAATCGGCTAATTGCTACTGCGGGATACTCGTATCTCTACGACGGCGATGGCCAGCGGGTAGAGAAGTGTACCGAAGGCACGACGCCGGGGACCTGTGCCACGGGTGCCACGGGAACTCTATACTGGAGGGGCAACGCCGAAAGTGATGCCCTGAAAGAGACGGATTTGGCGGGGAACGTCCAAAATAACTACATATTCTTTGATGGGCAGCGAGTCGCACGCAGCGACAGTGCCGGAGCAGTCCACTATTATTTCTCCGATCACTTGGGTTCGCACGGCGTGGTGGAGAACGCTACCGCAAGTGTCTGCGAGCAGGACATCGACTATTACCCCTACGGCGGGGTGGAGAACGATTATTGCCCAACTGTTGCTCAGAACTACAAGTTCACCGGCAAAGAACGGGACACGGAGTCAGGGCTAGATAACTTCGGGGCGCGATATAATGCTTCCAGTTTAGGTCGGTTCATGACGCCGGACTGGGCAGCCAAACCTATCAGCGTGCCTTACGCGAAGTTTGGCGATCCACAGACGCTGAACTTATATACCTACGTTGAGAATGAGCCCCTTAATCGAATTGACGCAGATGGGCACTTCCAATCCTACCCAGGAGACATGCAGTCGGCTTGTGGCAGCAACGCAAACTCCTGCCAGCAGGCGAACAGCCAAGCTCAGGGGGCGCAAAATGCGAGTACCATGCCGCTGGCCCCACCTGCCCCCATCGTCCTGCCTGCTTTGGGCGAAGCGGCGAAAGACCTAGTTGGAGGTCTAATTGAAACCCTCGCAGCGCCGCTAATCATCCTAGACTACCTAGTCAGCCCCGGCACAACGGCCACCGAAGACAAAGACACCATTCACGGCCCGCCGCCTTCGACATCACAGCAGGGGGCGGTAGATAACAGCCCGATTAACTCTTCAAGAAGCACTCTGCCCCGCGATGCAGCGGGTAATTACGTTCCTCATCCTGATGCTCAAGGAGCACACAGCACAACGGGAACCAGAATAGGAAGCGACGGCAAACCATATAGGCAAGGCGCAACATTTGACTCAAATGGACGATTCACTGGCAGAACTGATGTAAGTAATCACGGCAGAGGGGATCATGTGAACCCGCACTTCCATCCAGCAACTGGGCCCGCATCCGTGCGCCCCGGCCCTGGTGAGCCTGTCCCGCAGGATTAACACAAAGAACGGAGGAAACCGTGGCTGAAATAGCAAGCTCTGTCTGGTACCAGATTATCGTAACCGATCCTCAGGGCCTTTCGGGCGCAAGTGTCGCATCATTTGTGGAACCGATTATTCGCAGGCTTGCGGTGACCGTGGTGGTCGCACTGGACTTGATAGGGGCCTGCCCAGGATTAATGCGACACGAGAAACAAGCGCTTGGACGCGATGAATTCTTGCGAAAGGTAGCGGATGCGACTCAGTACGATTGGGCTTTCTTTTTGCTCTATTCAAGAACGCCAGGGCCGGAAGGATTAGGGGCCGACGATGACAAAGCTGCCATGCTGAGTGCGGATGCGACGATCAGGCTGGCCGACGATCACTACTTTTATGTTTACACTCGCGATGAGGGCCTTGCGTCTGAGCTCCGGCGCGAGTACCCGGCTGCCGAGTACAAGACCTCAGCGTTTGGGGAGCTAGACATTCCTTACTAGAGCAACGAGAAGGAGGTGTTAAGCGGTTAGTAGTTGGCGCAAAGTACTGTGACGGTCGAACAGGTTAAGGGGCAAGGAGCCTATGTCGCTGACCACGCCGCAATCAGCGTCGATGGAAAACAGGCGGTCGGCCTCGAACAGAAAAAGGATTCCGCATCTGCAGCGCTGGAGGATAAAACGACTCCTGGTGCTGTGAGGCCAGTTGACCCGAATCGAGAAGTAAAAGACAAGGCTGTAATTCCCGTTACCAAAGACCAGGCGGACAAGATACAAACATTCCTGGATAAGGCGACAAAGTCTCCACCAGATTACAACTTGTATCATTCGAACTGCGCTCAGTTTTGCGAGTCCGCACTTAGGGCGGGAGGAGTACAGAACGTCCCTAATGACGTGTTGCCTGCCCATCTGGTTCAGGATCTCAAAGGATCACAACCGACCGACTATTTCTTTGTAGCACCTTGAAAGTGCTGGCATCAAGGAAAGCGAATAATGCTGGGTGATTTGGGAGGTTGCGATGCGTTTTGCGGCGACGCGTTCGGTGTTGAGGAAAGCAGTGATTTGGGGGCTAGTCGGCTTGGGGGTAGCGATCTTTTTCCTGCTAGCCTCCACTTTTACTCACGCGCTATCCTCCTTACAGCTTATTTTCTGGCCCACCAGCCTTGCCTTTATGGCGCTAGATAACGCGACTACTACACGTACTGAATGGGTGGAAGGAGCCGCGTTCTTAGCATTCACGAATTTCGCGTTGTACTTCCTGGTCGGGCTAATTTTGACTTGTTTGTGGAGGGCTGGAAGCCGACTGGCTTCAAGGGGGGCCTCTGCTCGTTAGCAGGCGCAGAATACGGAAGTAGCCCAAAACCAGCAACCCCAACAAAGTCAGCCGCAGTCTAACTCTCAGAAGTCATCTGACGATCCCAACTACAAGAAAGGTGTTCCACCGGCAACAGGAGAGCTGAAGAACCTCCTGTCATGTACCCAGAACTGCGTGGGTAAGCAGCTAACGGTCACATCGACGAATGAGCCGTTTTAAAGCTTGAGGCGGCAGGCACCCTGTATTACAAAACTGGACAGGGATTCAAGTCGCTTGAAATATCAGAATGAAGGAGGTCTCCTAGGTCAGCGTAAGACTCGGCGCAAAATCAGAGCAGCACGGCGCAGTATGCCAAAGGAGGTGGGAAGATTCTCTTGGGAATCGGGCTGATTGCGACGGTAGCGGCTGGAGATGTTCCGGGGGGTGTCGCAGGTGGCGTGATAGTGGCCAGTGCTGTTATAGGTGGCTCGGCAACGACTGTCAGCGGCGTAGCTGACGTGGCTGGTGCTGCAACAAAAACCGACGTGCATGAGGCCCAGGAGGTCTTGGATGCGACCGGAAACCTGCCAGGTCTGGCTGTTACTGCTGCCAGCGGCGGCAATTTGAACGCCGGTCAAACCATAAGGTTTATCAATGTCCCAAATAAATGAACTGAAGCGTGAAATTCAGGAGCTCAAGAATCGGCGTTTGTCTTGGCGTGCGAAGTTATTCATCGTTCTCATTGGTGCGCCAATGGTTTTTTTGTTCGCTCTCTATGGGGGCTTAGAACTGGCGATGCCCTTGACCATTACTATTTCCGCGCTTGGCTTCGTGGTCTACCTCAAATGGAAGCTGAGGCAGCACGCGTGGTTTTGGATTACTATGACGGTCATCGCGGCGCTTCATGTTCCGCTGATTCTGTTTGTTCCTTGGACTATGAAGTGGGTTCCCGGCTGGGCAGTTGCTGGATTCGCCACGGTGGACTTCGTTCTCATCCTCTGGGTTCTTCTTGTTGTCGAGAAATTCATGGGAGAACGGAAGATTGCTGAAAGTGGAGATCGTTCCCTCTAACGATACGACGGACGCGGATGGAGGTACGATGGCGTCTGCAGCTAGTGTATGTGGCCTGCCGCAAACAACGGCACGCAACAACCCAAGCAGCCAGACTGGTTCAAGAACCAAAACTGTCAGATCGGCTTTCTGAATAGCCAGTACGGCGCTGGCACGTCGAAGTTCGTGGGGCGTTTTAGTCTTCTCGGCTTCACGCCACTTGCATCAGGCGCGAGCGCAAACCCGTCAGACACAATTCTGCCAACGGTCCTGACCGAGGGTGCGAAAGTCGCAACTGCGGCGGCATTCAAGGCCGCTGGCAGCACCGCAGGCGTTCAAGCAACCGGTATGGCGAGCTTGATACCGACGCTCTACGGAACGTTGCTCGATCGATGCACAAGCCAAATTCATGTGCAGGAACGTTACAGCCTTCAGCGGTAGCTGGTGAGAGGGGCACGAGGCCTTTGCTTATGATTAGGTCACTCATGAATGCGCATCCGAGCACCGCAGGCCTGTTGGTTGTCGTACTCCTGGTCTGCGTGGGATTCATAGAGAAGCGGATTTTTTCTGAAACACCCATCATGGCCGGGACGAGCTGGATTCTGGCAGTGCTGATCGCCTGCTTAGTACTCTCGGGACTACCCGCATCGGGACCAATGGGCATCCTTTTCATTGTCGTGTCTCTAGTACTGGGAGTCGCGGGGATCGTGCACTATCTCAGCGGAGGCGGACCCTACTGAGGAGTAACGACATTTATCAGCATCGCGGTTTTAGCAAGCGTTAAGCCTTCTTGATGCGACCACGACGAAAGAAAGTCTGGGCTTGAGAGGTGAGAAATCCAACGCAAGTTTCACTCGCAATCCGTTCGCAATCCGTTCATTGGCTTACCGATGCTTTCTGTGTGCTTTTATGCCATCCGTCGCCTTGCATGTCATTGAGTTTACGTTCTAGGGCGGGTTCGAATCCCTCCCTCTCCGCCATTACTTTTGTTATCTAGCACTTGCGACGTGGTGATATTACACCTGATATCAAGGTGGAGGATCGCCATTGAACCGCGAATGCAGCGTCAGCAAACGAGTCCAGACACCCCAAGGCCTTCGCTATTGTCCCGTCGTTCTCTCCGCAAACGGAAAGATTAAGCCTGACGCGGTCCTAGTCAACGGCAAAGAAGAACGGCACTCCGAAGGTTCGTATTACATCTCCTGGTACGACGGGAAGCGGCTCATGCGCCTCTCGGTCGGCAAGGATGCGTCTACTGCGACCGCCCGACGTCAACAAAAAGAAGCCGAACTGAACGCCATGAACAACGGGCTTGAAATTGTGCCCGAGAATGGCGATGGGCGTCGTTCGCTCGCGGGAGCGGTGACTGATTTCCTGGAAGAAACGAAGCTCACCAAGAAGCCGAAGACGCTCTCGGCGTATCGCACGGCTCTGGGCTACTTTCAGGAATCTTGCCCCAAGCTCTACCTCGAAGACCTCGAACGCAGGGATTTGCTGAAATTCTCCGCATTCCTCCGTGACGATAAGGAACAAGCCCCGCGTTCGGTCTACAACAAATTTGAAAACGTTATGACGTTCCTAAAGGCGAACGGGATTCGCGGTCTCGCGGGCAAGAACGACTGGCCGCGGTACACCGAGGAGGAACCTGACACGTACGAGGATGAGGAACTGGTCTCTCTCTTCGCTGCGTGTGATGCGAAAGAGAGGCTCTGGTACGAGTTCTTCCTGATGACGGGCATGAGGGAGCAGGAAGTCATGCACACGTACTGGTCGGACGTGAACTTCACCCATGCCACAGTTCGGGTCAGTCACAAGTCCGACCGTGGATGGACGCCTAAGGCGTACAAAGAGCGCGAGATTCCAATCCCTGCAAAGTTGGTCAAGAATCTGAAGGCATGGAAGGCGAAGGCGAATAAAACCTGTCCCTTGGTTTTTCCGACCTCGGGCTGCAACGTCAAAATGAATTTTCTCGATGATCTGAAGGCCGTTGCCGAGCGTGCCGAACTCGATGAAGACAACTTTTGGCTCCACAAGTTCCGGGCGACTTTCGCCACGCGGCATTTATGGAACGGAGTGGACCTCCGCACAGTTCAGATGTGGTTGGGTCACTCTGACATGGAGAGCACGATGCGCTATCTCAAGCCATCGCGGAGTCAAACGGTGAAGGACAAAGTGAATTCTACATTCCAGGAGGTTCAAAAGTGACACAGACTAGCGTTCTCGATAGCCCAAATCCTCATCGATTGATGTCCCTCGCCTCGCGCATCAAGGCAATTCATCGTGCTTTAACGGCTGACGAACTTGCTGAATTGCTCAAGGTCTCACGACTCACGATTTTGCGACGGGCTAAGCGCGGGAGCATTCCGTCGTTCCGTGTTGGCTCCTGTGTCAGATTTGATTCGGCTGCAATCGCGAAATGGCTTATGCAACAGGGCGTGCAATCGATGTCCAATCCGACTCCACGAGCTTTAGTAAAGCCTCCGAAGAGGGAGGGACGATGACGAGCGTGGTATGCACATCGCGACCTGGACGTCCTTGCGCATTCTGTACCCAAGTGCGAGCCGAGATGAAAGTAAACTCGCGTCCGCGACGAGAGCGGCTGACGCAGGATGAGGAGTCGCGATTAGTAGAGGATTTCATGCGTGAGTACGAGAAGGGGCGTGGGAGAAGTGAGTGCTCGGCATGGCACTGACGTGGTCGGCCCGCGTGGGTGAAATAACGGTCGTCTCCCTTCAAGAAACGGCGAGACTCTGACTCTTGCCCTGGGTCAATGAGTGAAATCGGGATTTTCCGCCAACCACACATCAGTCCCGTCACCCTCCCTCAGTCTTCAGTTGACTTCCCCACTCTCCAGACGTAGGATTTCCGCTCGGTTAGTGCCTCGAAGTTCATCCCTTCCCCCAGTAGGTGAGAACCTCCGATATGAGTACCTCGCTGCGCCGAGCCATTTGCATGGCGGCATTCTGCTCATCATTAAGCCTTCTGGGTTGCGGTTCAGGAACATCAAGTCAGTCGGGCCCGATGATCACTTCAGTATCGATCTCGCCGACCACGGCAGACCTGCAGGTTTCCCAACAACAACAATTCAGCGCTACGGTTTCGGGAACCGGAAACTTCGACGCCTCGGTGCAGTGGGTTGTGAACGATGTGCCGGGCGGCAATAGCACCGTCGGGACCGTTGTGGCGGGTCTCTACACAGCTCCCGCCCTAGTACCTAACCCTGCGGCGGTGAACATCAAAGCGGTTGCCACCGCAAACTCGACGGAGTTTGCTCCCGCCCAGGCAACGATTCGCGCGATCATGGCACCCACGGTTGTGTGGAATGAAACAAATCTGAGCATTCCGGGCGGAGATGATGGGGAGGTTTTCGATAGCGAGATACCGCCCGGCATCGGCGTGGCGGATGACGATAACGGGGGGGCCTACGTCGTGTGGGAACACAGGTTCCCAGTTGAGATTCTCGCACAGCACCTGAATGCAAGCGGCCAGCCGACTTGGACAGCGGGCGGCATTCCCGTGACAAATCCATGGACGGGATATCAAGCAATGCCGCGAGTGGTAAGTGATGGCGCTGGCGGAGTGATCGTAGTGTGGCTCGATGGACGTGCGGGTTCCTGTGACGAGTCCTTTATGGTTCAGTGTGAGATCTATGGGCAAAGGCTGAGCTCCGCTGGAGCCTTGCTGTGGGGGGCGGCCGGGATACCTGTGTCGACGGCGGCAAATGATGACCAGGGCGTTAGCGGCCTCGCGATGGTCAGTGATGCTGCAGGAGGGGCAATTGTTGCTTTTTCGGATAGCCGAGAAGGCGAAGGTGTGACCGTCTACGCCCAGCGGATGGACGCCAGTGGGAACCCCGTGTGGCCTGTAAACGGAGTCCTCTTCGGCCAGCAACCGAACGCTAACGATACGCCTCAGACCGCGCAGGTCGAACTAATCTCGGATGCGTCAGGTGGCGCTATCGGAGCTTGGTATGTCACCTCGAACGGTGCCTCCACAACGATTTCCTTGACAGCGCAGCGGGTTTCCGCGAACGGGCAGTTAATGTGGGGTTCTGGACCAGTTGCAGTGCCGGGTGTCAGTGCATCCGACCCCAACGGCACGGGAACGCAGACGTTCGGTATGACTACGGACGGCTCCGGCGGAGCAATAATCGTCGCCTCCTGGCAGCCTCAAAGCGCGACAGTGCCAGTCATTCTCGCCCAGCGGATCAGTTCCACCGGCAGCATTGCCTGGTCTCAGTCCGGGATGGCCGTTTCAAACTCGACAAATGTCGGTCTTAATCCCGCAGCGCTCGCGGATGGTTCGGGTGGAGCTTTTGCGGCGTGGCAAGACTGCCCCAATGAGGGCTCCAACTGTAACATAGCCATGCAGCACCTCAATGCCAGCGGCCAGACAACCTGGGGCACGAATCAAGTTTATATTTCCCAGGAACCCAATCTGCAGCTTGCTCCCACTTTCCAGCCGAACGGAACCGGTGGCGCCCTCGTGATGTGGACGGACTGCCGCAACTACCCCGGCTTGAGTTCCTGCGAAGCCAACTCCGACGTGTATGCGCAGGATGTAGATGCATCGGGAAACAGCCTTTGGCTGCTGAACGGTTATCCGTTGCTGGTCGACCCCGGTAATCAAGGGGAACAATACCTTGTCTACACCCCTGCGCCAGCGACGGTCTCCGTGCGTCTGCAGTCCGGCGACATTTTTCTGGCTTGGCCCGACGGAAGGAATAACGTCTGTTTCACGGGAAACACCGCGTCGGCATGCCAGGTCTTCGTCGAGCGGTTCAGTTTCTGAGGTCGTGATTGCGATCCGGGGCCGGTAACTGCGACCGATCCCGGATCAAATTCTCTGTTTGATGGCAGGGGCCTAAACCGTCCGATGTTTTAGACGGCTTTATCGTTTGCGTCGCGGATATCTTGCGTCGCGACAGACTGACGAAACCAGATGGGATGAGAAGGCCGGTCTCCGACGGGATGCGATACGCTCCCAAGTTATCGACGTGCTCGAAGCACAGAGATAAAGGAGACCGGCAATGAAGAAGATTAGCACCGCGGCAGTGAAGCAGAGCAGGAATAATTCCGAGCAGAAGCTAACCATCGGGTTGGATTTGGGAGATCGTTCGAGCTGGTATTGCGTGCTGGACGAAGCAGGCAATGTGTTGCTGGAGCAGAAGCTGAGCACGACTCCGAAAGCCATGAAGGAAGTGTTTGCCGGAATGGCGCGCTGCCGGATCGCGCTGGAAACCGGGATGCATTCGCCGTGGGTAAGCCGGGTGCTGAGCGAACTGAAACACGAAGTGATCGTGGCCCATGCCCGCAATGTGCGGCTGATCGGAGAGAGCCGAAGAAAAGATGATCGTCTGGACGCGCAGACTCTGGCGCGGCTAGCGAGGATCGATCCCCAGTTGCTGTGCCCGGTGAGACATCGCAGCGCGAAAGCGCAGGCAGATCTGGCAGTGATCCGGGCGCGAGCCGGACTGGTGCGAGCCCGCACAGCGCTGTTCAACACGGCCCGTGGACTGGCCAGGAGCTACGGGGAACGACTACGCGGGTGCAACGTGCGCAATATGAATCCGGAAAAAGCTGAGGGGCTGAGCCCGGAGCTGCAACGCGCGCTGGAGCCGTTGCTGGCAGGGATCGAATCGCTGCGTGAACGCATCCGCGAGTACAACGAACGGATCGAGAGTCTGGCGCAGGAAAGCTATCCGCAGGTGGCGCTGCTGAAGCAGATCAAGGGTGTGGGGACGCTGATCGCACTGACGTTCTTGCTGACGCTGGAAGATCCGCATCGTTTCCGCAAGAGTCGGGACGTGGGCTGCTACCTGGGGCTGCAGCCAGGGCGGAGAAACTCGGGGCAGAGCGAGCCCCAGATGCACATCAGCAAGGAAGGCGACCCCTATCTACGGACGCTGCTGGTGCAAGGGGCGCAGCACATTCTGGGGCCGTTCGGACCGGATTGCGATCTGCGGCGTTGGGGTCTGAAGCTGGCCGGACACGGAGGAAAGAGCGGAAAGAAACGAGCCATCATTGCCACGGCGCGAAAGCTAGCCGTGTTGCTGCATCACCTTTGGGTGAGCGGAGAAGTCTACGAACCGCTGCACAACAGCAAGCAGAGAGCCATGCCGGCGGCGGCATAAAACCAAGAGGCGCTCCGCGAAAGGAAAAACAAAAGCCCAAAGCCGAGTTTCGGTGACTGCGTTAATCGCCTGGCCCACTTCCATCAAAGGATGGACGAAAGGTCGATAATCAGGTGGCAGCATCGACTGAAACGAGAACACCCAACTTGCACCGAGCGAACAAAATCGCTCAATAAAGAGTGCGGATGGAAGGGTGGCGACAGTGGCGACTCGGTGGGAGAAAAACATTGTCCAACGAAAAAACAGTAGAACCCACTTGACTCCGACCGGCCTTCTCATGGAAGGCGATTACACTCATTGAGAATTGGCAGCTTCCCGTCCGGGTCAATGAGTTCTATAAAAAGGGATGTCAAGAAAAAAAGCTCCGCCTCGACCGGAGTGGAGATTCTTTCTCGAGATCCAGCCCACTTGTCGATTCACTTCTCTGGGGAGGTTTGGCCGATTGCCATGTTCATAAGTTCCTCCGCTGATGTAACGATGCCATCGAGTTCGAAAGAGCGGCAAGCGAGAACTGGTTGCTTCTGAGGCAACCATGGTTCTATCCGAGGCTCGTGGCCTATGGCTATTTCTGGTTATCCGAGGGGGCATAACGTGTAATGGGTGACTCGGTGCCGAAGCACACGGGGCCGATCTCATCGACTGATACTCCTCTCGAACCGAGCATCTCCAGAACCCGACCGCCCATCATCAGAGGGAACTCCCGAGATGGAAAGCCTGCTTCACCGGAGAGGCTCAAGCGGCACTTGCCGAGGCAACTGTTTGGGGTCGAAACTCACTCCTTTCTTCCATATCGTTAAGGTGATCGTAGCCATCTTGCGTGCCAGGGTCAGACGGGCCATCGTCGGCCGCATGCCCTTCTCCACCCGAGCCACATAGAAGTCGTGCAGCGGACCAGGACGTGTACTGGCAGAGATAGCAGCACTTTTGAACAGACTCTTCAGATCTTTATTGTGGTTGTCATTCAGACCGCGCACCGTAATGCGCTCGCGGTTGCGTTGCAGTTTGCCACGCACACAGCGGTACTCACCGCTGTCGTGAGTCTCGACCGCGAAACCGCTGTAGGCCCAGAGCTGCCGCTTGGTACGGAAACGATGCGGTGTCTGCAGCAATGCCACCAACAAAGCGGCGCGAATCGGACCGATGGAAGGAATTTGGCGAAGTAACTTCACCGCACGGTGCTTTTGGCTTTCCCCCAGGAGTTCGCGGCGTGCTTCCAGACGCAGGGGTTGCAGACCGTCGAGTTGCTGGTATAAATGCTCAGCTCGAACCCGAACTCCTGGTTCCACGAGCTTGGTCAGCCACTCGGCGCGATGACGGGGAGCATAGACGCTGCTGCCAGCGCAGGGAATGCCCCAGCTGCGGTACAGGGCCTTAATCCGATTCATCCCCCGGGTCACATCTTTGGTGATCGTCAGATAACTCCGCCCCAACTCTTTTAAGGCCCGTATTCCATGCTCTTCGTGGTACACCGCCTTGAGTTGGTTGGTGCGTAACAACTCCGCCAACTTTCGCGCGTCGATTCGGTCACTCTTGTTGCCCTCTTTCAACAGAGCCGCTTTGCGTGGATCGCAGACTACTAGCCGGCTGACATGGGGTTTCAGGAGATCGTGTAACCAGGCAGCCGAGGTTCCTTCCTCGAAGGTCAGAGACAGAGTCCCGTGCAGTCCTTGGATGAACTCGACGATCGTGGACGCCTTGGTCTCCAGCAGGCATTCCATGATCAGCTGGCCCGAGTTGTTCATGATGGCAACCGAGATCGTTGCCTGGTGAACGTCCATGCCAATATACTTTTCTTGATTCATGACGGCGCTCCTTTCGCTAGGGTTGGCGATTCGAACAATCACAACCTATCGCAAAAGTGGGCGCCTTTTTATATTGCGTGTAATCAGGATTTAACGCCAATTCAGACAAGCGTGTGCTTGGATTCTAAATATCCGCCTGCTTGTTGCGTTGTTTCCGGCTATGTCTGCGGATTCCAAACAACAGGTACAGAATCGCTCCGAACAACCCACCCTCGACTATCACGATGGGCATGAACCAGATTCCCTGCCATTGGGGAGAAGCGCGCAGAATGGCGACGAATGCTAACAAATGTATGACCAGCATTCCCACAATTGCCAGCCAAAAGTTTGGGCTGCGCCAATATTCTCTCGATTGCCTGACAGTCACCCAGAAGAGGCCGGACGTGTAAACCACCAGAGCTATCCATCTGCCTGATATGCGTCCAGCGTGCCCTGTGTAAACTACGGTTGTGAACACAAGAGCGAAGACTACTAGAACGGCCAGTGCAATCCCGGAATATAAAAGGAATCGCCGAACGAGTCTCCCGAAGGTCAGTTCGCTAGACGGCATTTTCTCCCTTATACGCCGTCTGGCTCGTCCGGTCGAATTGGTCAACGGCTGTAAACAGGCGATTGGGTCAATGAGTGTAATCGCGATATTTCAACAGTTAGGCGATCTTGGTTCTAATCTGAGAAGCGGAAGCTGTGGAGGATCAGCGACATTGCCTGATCCAAGGTCTTCCTCTGCGCGGGCGTAAGCGTCTTCATCGGTGGGTCGTAGACGCTCGGATCTGTCTCAGTTTCACTAACGCTTAGCTGAAAACATCTTTGCTTGTGAAAGACGCGGTATAAGTCAATGCTAAGGGAATGGCCCGTGGCAGCGCCGCCTCCGACTCCGTGCACAAACTGCACACCACCGATCAGTTCGACCGGGTGCTCGGCCGAGATCAGGAAGCCCGGCCAGTTAGAGGCTCTATCGCCGTCCTTCTGCGGATACGGTGTCACGCACACATCGGCGGTCATCATCTCTTGCGCTGTAATAATTTCACTCACCTGAAACGACGCTGCCCCGAAATTCGTGTCTTTGAACCGTTCGACAGGATAAACGACGCAGACGAAACTGTCGGGCTCGCAAACGGGAATGAAGGACTGATTGCAGGGGTCGATCTTTGCTTGGGCGCAAACTTGAAAATCAGCGGGATAAACGAAGCGAAATGCACCGTCGGAGTTTGTGAAGGTACTTGTTTTCTGTGCCATTTGCCCAACCACAGGAACGGGCAGAAAGGCTGCCATCAATATAAGCGCACCTATCGCTCTCATGTCTTCACTCTATGCTGACTTGGCAGCGTATTCCAATAGTTGTTGAAAACAGGCGTGGGTGTTGAAAAAGTCACTGAGATTGGCGGCTGAGATTTAGCGAAAGCATGTTAGAAGGAAGAATCCGTCCCATGCTTCGCTGGATTTCTATCTTCGGAGGCCTGCTGATCATGATGGGGCAACACGACCGCTCAGAAGCGTTGTTCTACTACTTCCGCCTGGAAGATCAGGTTCCTGAAAACCATCTGCTACGGCTCATCGGCAAGCTCATCAGCTTCGATTTTGTGCGAGAGCAACTAAGAGACAGTTACAGCGAGGGCGGGCGACCCTCGATTGATCCCGAGCTTCTGTTGCGCATTCTGCTGATCGGCTATCTGTACGGCATCACCAGCGAGCGGAAGCTGGTAGAGGAACTACGCATGCACTTGGCGTGGCGCTGGTTCACTGGCCTGGGCTTTGATCAGGAGATTCCCCATCACTCTACATTCTCCAAAAACCGGCACGGGCGGTTTCAGGAATCGAAGCTGTTTGAGCAGCTATTCGAACGGATCGTGAAGCAGTGCGTGGAAGTCGGGCTGGTGCGAGGGAAGGAGCTGTCGGTCGATGGCAGTTTTGTCGAAGCCAATGCGGCCAAGGAGAGTCGCATTCCGCGAGAGCAGCTGGCGGAGGCTGCCCAAGTGCACCACACCGTGCGCCAGTATCTGCAGGAAGTGGAGCAGCAGAATCCGGTAGAGGAGCCGGTGCACGAGCAGGATCAGGTATCCACCACCGATCCCGATTCGACCTATGCCACCAAAGGCGGCACACCGGCGCGGCTGGGCTACTACGACAACTACCTGGTGGATAACGACAGCTGTGTGATCGTGGGGGTGCAGGCCACGGCGGCGCGCATGAGCCAGGAAACCGTTGCCGCGCAAGACATGCTCGCCCGTTTCGCTCAATGGCAAGGACGAGAACCGGAATCGGTGGCGGCCGATACGACTTATGGCAATGGCGAGTTCTTGCAATGGCTCGCCGATCGGAGCATCACTCCCTACATGCGGACCCGTGACAGTATCCACCGCAAGAGGAGTCCATTCTTCGGCCCCGAGCGCTTCACTTACGAAGCGGAAAACGATCGCTATATCTGCCCCGCGGGCCAGTTCCTGAACTAGGGCGGTTGGGTTCATCGGAACCGCGCTTACAACTACATCGGGACACGCAAAAAGTGTGGCCCGTGCTCGCTCCGACCACAATGCACCAGTGCTGCCTTCCGTGGCCTGATCATCCACCAGAACGAACCAGCCCGACAACGTGCGCGGGAGTTGGTCAACACGCCCGAGTTCGCCAAAGCACAGCGGCAAAGAAAGAAAGAAGGTGGAAGCCCTGTTCGCGGAACTGAAGAATCAGATCGGAATGCGGCGCTTGCGTCTGCGCAGACTTAGGTTCGTGCGCGAGCAGTTCTTCCTGGCAGCGGTAGCTCAGAACATCAAGCGACTGGTGCGTTTCCTCAGTCAGCCGACAACACCGGTTCTGCCGGCCACCACTTAGTCGAGCGGAGACAAGAAAACCGGCGACGGCATACTCCCAGATGAAAAGGCGTTCTGTTGAGGGACTTTTTCAACACCCACAGGCTGATTACAACAGTTGATCGAAGCTCAGCCAGTTGGAAGAGCGATGCCAGTGCTCTATCGCATATTTCGCTGTGCCACTGTATCGTGTTCCTCAGGGTGCGCTTTTAGCCAAACGACGGCCATTTTTCGCGCTTGAGCGATTTGTGCGCGAGTCATATCGCACTCAATATCTTTGAGGTTTTCTTGAAACTGGGTCAGTGAATACCACATGTAAGCCAAGACGAGATTCTTGGGAACTCCTAAGCCGTCCTCGTAGAGCATTCCTAGTTGATTGCGACCTTGTCCCGCTCCTCCCATGTCTGGGGAGTGTTCCGCCGCCTTTCGATACCACTTGGCAGCCATCACGTAGTTTTGAGAAACGAACTCTCCTTCTTCGTACATCTCTCCCAAGATGACCTGCGCGTCGGGATGTCGTTGCTCAGCGGCCTTCACAAGCCACTTGAATGCCTCCTGATAATCAGTCGTTCCAAAGCGGCCTTCTTCATAGGCGGCGCCAAGCCAAAACTGCGCTTCTGTATTACCCTGCTCAGCCGCTCGCCGTAGCCACGTCTCGGCCTTGCCGCGGTCACCAGATGCGCCCATGTAAATCACCCCTATCCCGACCTCGGCGGGGGCATATCCCTGTTCCGCAGACCTGAGCATCCACTCACGAGCAGCTGCATCATTCTTGGGTACTGAAATGTCTTCTGGGTATTCGTAGCGCTGCGCGAGCCGATATTGGGCTTCTCGGTCGCCCGACTCTGCCTGAGATAGGAGCGTGCGAAAGTCGCTTTGCGTTACATCAGCAGTCGGGCGTGGAGCGGGACTTTCTTGAGCATGCAGAGCGCACGCCAAAAATAACATCGCGGATATTGGGAGTCGGTTACGCATTGAAGAAGTCCCTCCCAGAAAACAAAATCCTACACCCAAGCAGGAACGTTTCAAATTGTTGAAATATCCTGATTACACTCATTTGGCCGGAGTCGGTTATCAACGAGCGCTAACGCCTGATAACAACAGTTCGCAACAACGGAGTGGTAGCATCTCAGAATATGAAGGCAATCGTTGTCTTCCTTGGGCTGTTTTTGTTGCCTGCTGCCATCGCGCAGGAGAAAAATGAAGATCAGCCTAATGGTCAGATCTACGGAATCGTAGTCGACCCCAATGGTAGTCCCGCAAAAGGGATCACCGTCGAGGCACGCCCTCAAGGGGTGCCGCTCAGCACCGTGCTTCCCCGCACGAGATCGAACGACACAGGTGAGTATCGGTTTGAAAAGCTCCCTTGGTGGGGCACATACCGAGTCTATGCGGAAGACGACGACGCTGGGCCTCCATAAATCATCCTCTTGGGTAATCGTATGTTCGCCTAATTGGGAGAAAAGACCAAGGCCCATTCTCCCAAAGACAGTTTCTCCGTGCTCACCCTCTAACGCGCAGCTAAGTTTCCCAGTTAGGATCATCAGCTTCTGCGGGTCCGTCCTTTTACTAGCCTGTTCTGCGATGGATCTCCAATCCCCTCCTCAAGGTGCGGCGCCATAGGCGGGACTCCTGCTCTCACCTTTCACAAAGCTACCTCGGATTTGAAAGCCGAGTCTGAGCAATAACGCACATTCAAGCAAGAGACACGTAGCGAAGACCGCGATCAGGGTGGTAGAGCACGCCCTTGGAGCACGCCCCAAGGGGGGAAGTCTCGCGTGCGCCGGAACAAAATCTAGGTATGTAGGATGCCCTACAGACCCAGCAAAACTGGCGATGTACATTGCGGTCTTTAATCCCTATGACAGCACGCTAGGACTCGTTGGCGCGACAGAGTGACCTGCTCCCCGCTTTCCGCACAAAGCTGAGTATGATTTCAGCGAACGAAAGGGGAAGCGGGTATGTCGAAGACCAGGCACACAGAGGCGCAGATCATCGGGGTGCTGAAACAACTGGAAGCGGGACGTAAAGCGGAAGACGTGGCGCGAGAGGCAGGGGTATCGAAACACACGATCTACGCATGGAAAGCAAAATACGGTGGGATGGATGTGAGCCAGGCGCAGGAAGCCAAGCAACTACGGGATGAGAACACGAAGCTGCGGAAGCTGGTGGCGGATCTGAGTCTGGACAAGGAAGCACTGCAGTCGGTGATCCGAAAAAACGGTTGGAGCTCGTAGCGCTGAAGGCAGCTATCGAGCAGGTGCAGCAAGAATATGCCTTCAGCGAGCGGCGAGCCTGCCGACTGATGACAATGGCGGTGACGACGTATCGTTACCGGTCGCTGCGAACGGATGAGCCGTTGCGGACGAAGCTAGTGGAGTTGGCGCGGGAGAAGCCGCGCTTCGGGTATCGGCGACTGCAGGTGCTGTTGCAACGAAGCGGAGAGCACGTGAACCACAAGCGGTTGCATCGGGTGTATCGGGAGGCGGGATTGGCGATCCGGCGGAAGAAGCGAAAGCATTGCGTGCGGGAGGGAAAGCCGCTCGTGGTGCGAACTTCGGCCAATCAGGATTGGGCGCTGGACTTTGTGCACGACGCGGTAGAGTGCGGCCGAACCATCCGCGTGCTGAGCGTGGTGGATGCTTACACGCGAGAGTGTCTGGCGTTGGAAGTCGACACCAGTTTCGCCAGCCGGAGAGTGACGCGAGTGCTGGAAGCAATTGTGGCGGAACGCGGACAGCCGTTGGCGATCCGCTGCGACAATGGGCCGGAACTCACCAGTCGGCATTTTCTGGCGTGGTGCGTGGAGCGGCAGATCGAGTTAGTGCACATTCAGCCGGGAAAGCCGATGCAGAATGGGCGCGTCGAAAGTTTTCACGGACGGCTGCGGGAAGAGTGTTTGAATCTGAGCTGGTTTCAGAATCTGTTCGACGCGCGACGCAAGATCGCGGCGTGGCGGACGGAGTACAACGAGGAGCGACCGCACAGTAGTCTGGGATACAAAACACCGAAGGAATTTGCCGCAGCTCAGGCGGCGAACTTCTATAGAGCTGAACTGGGGCAAGAGGCCTCAAACGCCGGCCCCTTGCCCCAGACCCCCATCCCCGCTCAAACCGGAGATAGGGCAGTTGTAACTTGTCGTATTCTTACGTGAACGAAAGCTGGGGGCAGGTCAAGAGGCAGCCATGAGCAGGAAGCTGGTATGGATTGAGTTGAAGCGCTTTCGGGGTTTTGGTTGCTCCGAATGTGGATGGCAGTTCAAACCCTCGGGTGCTCCTGAAGGCGAATCTTTCGATGAAATGATGCGCAATTTCGAGTTGCAGCGCGACAAAGAGTTTAAGTCCCATGTTTGCGCCGATCACGCTGCCGACGAGAATCCACGATAGTTTATGTAACCAAGCGATTACACTCAAAACCTGTCAATGAGTGCGATGGCGATTTTGCGCCAACGGACAAGCGAACAATCAGAGCTGGGGCTTGAGTACCGTGATTACACGTGTGACATGCGGGTGAGCCTTAGCCTGTTGGACGAGTCGTAGGATGATGGAGCCAGCCCATGGGACCCGGTGCACATAGTGCTCCAGGTTCCCGACGCAACAAATCGTCTCACGAGGTATCTTGCCGGAGGTGAGAGCAAACGTCCGCCGGTGGCTCGGAGCGCTGCCAATAAGGTACTTTTCTTTGTCCCACAATTTGCCCGACCGTTCGGCCGCCGTTCTTGTGGCTGGGTACAGCGCGGCATTGGTAGTCGTAGACAGGCGATAGTCGCCTGAATAATGAGGAAAGAATCTCATCCGCGAGTCGCTCTGACCCTGATTGTGCTCGAAGGTCAGGGGCAATTTTCTGTAGGTGAGATGCAGAGGTGTTTGGACTTCTGAAGCTCTCGCAAACGGAGCGGGTGTATCAAGAAGTTGGATCGGGATCTCCTCTAGAGGCAAGCTTCTCTGCGCCCACAAGAAATGTGTGGAAAGCACTAGCAATCCGACCAACACAATCGGGGACGGATGCGAGAATGAGAGAAATAGGCCACGCATCGAATTTCCTTTTGTAAGCGTCTGCGCTCGGGCCAGCGCCTCTCTTTCAATCGCAAGGGCTCAAGGTGGGCGGAAGTACAGCACGGTGGGTCTTTGTAATTAGGCTAATTCTAGATAGTTCTCAGATGTGTGTCTGGTCAAGATTGCACACTAACCAAGGCAGTTCCATCCCTCGCGACGCGTTCGAGCGAGCCCACTTTTGGACAAGATTAGACATGATTTTCAGGCGATTGCTTTGTTTACGAAACCGGGCGTTTACACCCATTGAGAATTGGCACAGCCGGGTCAAGGTGATATGGCGGTATTGCGGCAACTGACATGGGTGTGAACGAGTCGCGTACGCTGGAAGAAAGAAGGCTGGACTCAAAGATTGAATCCAGCCGGAGTTTGAACCGGTCGTGAGGGTCGAATGACGTACAGTCGCTAACCCATGACCGTGTTCCGTTTGTTAAACAGTTAACGTAAGCATACCCGCTGCGGGTTTCAGTAGCTGGTCAATATTGCACACTTCCGTCGAAAATGAATAGACGACTTCTTGAACAGGCGATTATCCCGTTGGCAAGGGTCATGAGTCTAAAGGCGATTTTGCGCCAATTGAGATTGCCGGCGAGGTGATTTGCTAAACGTTGACTTTCGAGACCAAGGATGAAATCATCATTTCGTCGATAGGATCGCGGTTGTGCCCGCCAAAGTTGACGTTGCTCTCGCCTTATACTGCATTCATTCAATCCTTCATAGAAATTTGCCCTCTGGATATTTGAAAGGCTTTGGAGGTCATCGCATAGATGGTAGCAGCCAAGAGACTCCGCAAATTCGATCCCGAAATATTCCTATCGACCGTCGACGGCGGCGGCAGGAAACTCGCGGCATTCCCCAAGAAGCAGACGATCTTCGTTCAGGGCGATCCGTCCGATGCTGTTTTCTATATTCAGAAAGGCAAAGTCAGACTCACCGTCGTGTCGAAGGCCGGGAAGGAAGCCGTCATCGGCATTCTCAACGAGGGCGACTTCTTTGGAGAAGGTTGCTTGACGGGGCAGTTACTTCGCCTGTCCGCCGCAACCGCGGTGACCGATTGTTCCGTGATGCGAATCGACAAGAAGTCTATGATGGCCATGCTGCACCGGGAACCCGCATTTTCCGATATGTTCGTAGCATATTTGCTGACACGGAACATCCGCTACGAAGAAGATTTGGTGGACCTGCTTTTCAATTCCAGTGAGAAGCGGCTGGCTCGTATTCTTCTGCTGCTGGCGCACTTCGGGAAGGACGGAAAGCCCGAAGTCGCAATTCCCAAAATCAGTCAGGAGACTCTAGCAGAGATGGTTGGCACGACCCGCTCGCGGGTCAGTTTCTTCATGAACAGGTTCAGGAAGCTAGGCTTCATTCGCTACAACGGTGAGCTTGAAGTGCATAGTTCACTTCTCGGTGTTGTTCTCCACGATTAGAACGCCTACAATGGCAGATGGGGTGGTTATCACCTTCTCCTCTTTCAGGTCCTCTGACCTAAGCCAGTCCATCTGAAGTTCTCCCCTCTTAGGTTTTTCAACGAAAGAGCGGTGTACCCATGGCTTTTGAAGCGATTCTGGACGAAGTCGATCAGCTCCACAACGTCAGTACTCGACTTGAGGGACTGGCTGAGCAACATCCGCCCGTGTCAGAAGCACTCGTGAAAATTGCCGGAAATGTTCGCAATACTGCGACGATATTGGCAGTGCTCGTCGCGACTAAGTTTCTAAAGCCGATCTGAGTTGCACCAAAAGACTGCGTCCAGCAAGATCGTTGGAAAATGTCCGATATTGAGCAGCCTGCGGACACTACTTTCGTACATGCTGAAGAGCAGAAGTCACAGCGGCGGAACCAAACGTAGACTGGCATTATGCGAAAGAACCTAATCGCTGCAATTCCACAAACTGCTCCGGCTCCAGATGGGGGCTGGCTCGACCTCGACGCAGCGGCCCTGGTCGAGGTCACATCGGAAGATAAGGAATATCCAGTCGAGTCCGCATTGGTGTCGGGGGAAAGACAGGGCTGGCGTGCCGCCGATTCTGGCGCCCAAACCATCCGCCTGATTTTCGATCAGCCGCAAAGCCTTAAACGCATCTCGCTCGTCTTCGAAGAAGCAAAAACTGAGCGCACGCAAGAGTTCGTCTTGCGATGGTCTGCGGATGAAGGGCGCTCGTTTCGAGAGATTGTGCGCCAGCAATGGAATTTCAGTCCTCCTAACGCAATCCGCGAGGTGGAGGAATTTCAAGTTGCACTCTCGGCTGTCACCGTTCTTGAATTGGTCATTGTGCCTGACATCAGTCGAGGAGCGGCTCGCGCCTCGCTCACGAGTCTGCGCCTGTCTTGATAGGCCGCTGCCTGCTGCGAAACGAGTGTCGTCAGGACTGAGCGGTTTGGATCAGCGGAGCCATGCTTTCCGAGCCTGCAGATCATTGTTTGATGGGTCTTGATTGCTGCTTGTCCTCGCCGCGTTTCGAAATTCTACATGGTGAGCAAAACTGAGCAGCGAAGCCTTATCATCTACCATCATACTTGCTGCAGATTCTCCCACACTGGAGGGATTATGCTAGGTTACGGTTTGTTGGGGACGATTGTCGTGATAGCAGTAACCGTGGTAATCATCCGCGCTCTATGAACCCCTGGGCGTGGCAAGTGCGCGTCCGGATGATCTGTCTTGAATCATGGGCTTCATTCTCAACCACCCCAAGGGTCACACACCTTTTTAGGAGCGCCAGACGATGGCAAATTTCTTCTTCACAGGTGGTAGCGGAGGAGAACAGGCGATCAACCTCGACCAGGTCCGCCTAGTAAACCATGAGAAAGTGACGGGCCAGGTCATTATCTACTTCCAGCCCGAACACACAATCGTACTTGAGGGCGACGTAGCAAAGCAGTTCATGGACGTGCTCGGCGGCCTGAGGTCCGAGGCCAAGGGTCTATCGGGCGGGGCGGTGAAGCGTAGCAATACGGCGGCTGTCGCACTGACGAAGAAGGGAAGACCTCACTCCGAAGCTTGAGTCAATGAAGTGCTCCTAGCTTACATTCCCAGATTGATTTGCCGGAATCTATGTCCATCGTCGCCGTGACTTCTTGGATGAGGATTTTTTTGGCGAGGACTCTGTAGGCGTTCAATCTCCCCGCATGGTGTCTGCCACCGCAATGACAGACTGTAGTCCCCTCCGAATTACGAAGAGGGTGTTGCTGGCGCGGCCCGTACAGATGGTTGCGTTTTGTCGTGCATTGGTGTGTTGCTGGGAGCCTGTTGCGAGGTCAGCTGGGAAGCTTGGTACTGAGTGCAGTGAAACGTGTTTTCGGACTCAGCCAGAATACTTCTTGCCGCGCTTGGGGCGCTGTTCAATGTAGATTCCGGGAATTTTCCTGGGACTCATCAGGGTTCGCTGGGTGCGGAAATCGCAGTGGATGATTCCATAGTCAACATCTGGCGATCGCCATCCTGCCTCGCTGGAAGCTGCACCCGGATTACGTCGTTTCTCACTGCATAAGCCACTAACGTGGCGATCGAATGAAGATTAAGCTTGGACATAATATTGCTTCGATGTGTGTCCGCCGTCTTCACTGAGATATTCAGAAGTACGGCGACATCCTTACATCTGTTGCCCTCAGCCAGGAGCCGCAACACCTCGCGTTCCCGGGGCGATAGTTGGGGTGCCGGGACCCCGATGGGGCCAATATTTCCCTTCCACCGGCCGCTCACGAGGGTGGCGGGGGTTCGCATCCCTAAGATCCAGTGGGTCTCTTGCACAGCCTCCACCGCTGCCGTCACTTCGTCAACTCCGTCGGACCTTAGAACCCACCCACGCACCCCCGCTTGCAAACAATCTCGGACCACCTTCTCTGAATCCGCGTCGGTGAGAATCAGTATTCTCTGGTGCGGATTGTCTTTCAGGATCTCGCGTACCCCGTCCACGCCGTTTAGCTTCGGCATGCAAACGTCCAAGATAATAAGATCGGGTTTCAACTGCGTGCACTTCTCTATCGCATCCCGTCCGTCAGCAGCCTCGCCACAAACCTGCCAACTCTGGTGGGAACCGAGCGCCGAACGCAGACCTAAACAGAAGATTGGATGATCGTCAGCAAGCAGAATGCGAAATGCGTTCATACTTCCCCCATAATTAAAGGGAATTTACCAGAGCGATGTGATTCGATTCTGTGCAGAATTGCTCATAGGCAAACCTTTGCATCCCTCAAGGATTGCAGATGCCCCCAGCGTTGTAGTCGATGTTTTCTATTAACCGCCCTTCGGCCATGCGCGGCTTGCACCGCCGCCCTTCGTCCAAGTCCTATCCGCGTTTCTTTATCTCTACCGCGTATCGGCGCGACGGATTGCCCCAGTAGCATGTGCACTATTGACCAGACTCCTGATTCCCCCAATGGAACAATGCAAACACTTGAACCGAGAGACCCTGTCTGTCTCCTCCATCCGCTCCCCAGGGGGACTTATGTGGATTTCAAAGCATTTGAGGTTGTCACAAGCGCACTCCGAACTTGAAACGTTGATTTTGGAACGCACAGCAGAGCTGCAAAGGCTTACTCAGCGTCTGCTTACGGTGCAGGATGAGGAGAGGCGCAAGATAGCGCGCGATTTGCACGACAGCACCGGACAGACCTTGGCTGCGCTGAAAATTAGTCTGTCGCTACTGCAGGAGAACTGCATTGACGCCCCGGCAACGCTGGCGATGGTTTCCGACGTTGCGCAACTGGCGGATCAAGCCATCGGAGAGATTCGAACGATGTCGTACCTGCTACATCCTCCATTATTGGACGAAGTGGGTTTTGCGTGTGCAGCCGAGTGGTATATCGAGGGGTTCGCCAAGCGTAGTGGAATTGAGATCGAAGCCGACATCGTGAATTCGCACCCGCGGCTACCCAAGCGGATAGAGACGGCTTTGTTCCGTGTGTTGCAGGAGAGCTTGACCAATGTGCATCGCCACTCCGGCGCTTCGAAAGCCAGCATCCTATTTCAGCATGAAGAAAATGCGGTGGTTCTGGAAGTGCGCGATTTTGGAAAGGGCATACCTGAAGAGCGTCTACAATTGCTTTCCGGACTGGGCGCGGGCACCGGTGTTGGCTTGGCTGGAATGCGCGAGCGCTTGCACGAACTGAACGGCAGACTGGAAATAGAGTCGAATGGTCATGGAACGACAATGCGGGCGATAGTCGCACTCTCTGCGGCAACTGCATCCCGTCAGCTCGGTGATTGCTGTCGGATGACTGCACCCATTCACAGAGTCACGCGGCAGCTTCCAGGTTGCTGTATTTGCAATAGCCCTGTTCCCCTTGAGACCAGTAGGACTGATGAGAACGGGCAGGCGGTTCATGAGGAGTGCTATGTCCTCAAGGTCTGCGGTGCGACGGAGCCTCTCACCGGCAGGGCATCTACACCGGGCCCAGCAAACAGGCATTCGATCATCCAGCCATGCGAAGACAAGATGTCAGCGGGCTCGCAGTCGCTGAAACCCACACCGCCCAACCCGCTCCAAGTGCTGATGCAGCGGGCGAAGCTCTTACCCTGGCCCAGGCGGCCGCGGAACGTGGACGTGGCAACATTTGCTGCCGTCCTCGTTTTAAGTTGCTGGATTGCCTACAGCGATCACCACACGGTTTCGTCCTCGGGATCTTTCGATATGAGGAGAACGCCTGCCCTTGAGGGGCAGGTATCCCTACCACTCGAAAATACGATGCTGGCGGAATACAAGCCCAAGGTCCACACCGCGCCAATTCCAGCGGAAGGGGCCAGGACTGCCAAACCCAACGGGCGGATGGGGTTCGCGGGGCAGGAAGTTGTTCACATCGGAGAAGATGTGACGGTGCGCTACTTCACGGCCAAACTCGTACCGCATCGGGGTTCCGCCGAACAGCATCAAGTCGTTCACATGGGAAAAGATGTGACGGTGCGCTATTTCAAACCCGTCGGTCGTAATACGACAAACTAGGCTGAATCATTTCCTGAATTGTGACTGGGCGAGGCCAAGGCCTGCGAAGTCAAGGGTCTAATCCGCTTCCGTCGGTAGCTATGCTGCCGCTGCCGCCTGCATCGATTTCATGTAGCTAGGCGGACGAAGTCATCGTAAAGCCACTCGAGATCAAGCAACTCCCCGAACTCGTGCGCGAAAAGATGCTTCACTGCAATATAAGCGTCGCTTTTCCCGCTGGAGCGCATTTCGAAATGATTGCGAAACAGTTCGAATCGCATTTCGTGCGGTCTCGTGCGTCCGTCGAACAAAGAGGCGCCGCCAGAAAGCAAGTCGCCACGGTGAATTGCAGGTGACGACCTTTCGGGTGACCTGCCCCCCAGAAATTAGTCCATCGAAAATGTGACTTCTCCATTTAGGATGACCCGCCCAGGGTCAAAGGAGGAGTCGTGCGAAAGAGTCGATTCAGCGAAGAACAGATCATCGCCGTGGTGAAGGAGTCAGAGGCCGGGGTGGAAACCGGGGAACTGTGTCGGCGGCACGGGATCACACGGGCGTGTTTTTATCGGTGGAAGAGTAAGTTTGGTGGGATGGAACTGAGCGAGGCGAAGCGGCTGCGCGCATTGGAGGAGGAAAACCGGCAGCTAAAACACATCGTGGCCGAACAGGCGGTGGACATCCGGGCGTTGAAGGCGGTAGTGGCAAAAAAGTGGTGAGCCCGGAGATGCGGCGAGAGGCAGTGCTGGTGATGCAGGTAGAAGTCGAGCTGAGCCAGCGACGCGCCTGCGGGCTGATGGAACTCTATCGTGCGACGTGTCGGTATCGAAGGCGGAGGGGTGAGGACCAGCGACTGCGGGTGCGGCTGCGCGAGCTGGCCGAAGCTCGGCGTCGGTTCGGCTACCGCCGTCTGCAGATCCTGTTGCAGCGGGAAGGGTGGCAGGTGAATCACAAACGCATCTACCGGCTGTATGTCGAAGAGAAGCTGTCGCTGAGGCGCAAGCGTGGGCGGAAGCGCAGCACGGTGCGCCAGCCGCTGCCGGAGGCAGTGGCAGCCAACCAGGTGTGGTCGGTAGACTTCATGACGGATGCGCTCAGCTCGGGGCGGAGGTTTCGTACCTTGAACGTCGTGGATGACTACACGCGGGAGTGCCTGGCGATCGAGGTCGACACCTCGCTGGGCGGAATGCGCGTGGTGCGCGTGCTGGAAGAACTGAAGCAGAGACGCGGACTGCCGCGGCAGATCCGCAGCGACAACGGACCCGAGTTCGTGAGCCGAGCGGTCGATCAATGGGCCTACGAGCAAGGTCTGCGGTGGCACACGATCCAACCCGGACGACCGATGGAGAACGGCTACGTGGAGAGTTTCAACGGGCGCTTCCGCGATGAGTGCCTGAACGAGAACTGGTTCAGCGATCTGGGCGACGCACGGGAGAAGATTGCACGGTGGAAGCAAGACTACAACGAAGAGCGTCCGCACAGCAGCTTGCAGTACCGTACCCCGGTGGAGTTCGCAGCGCAGTCAGCAGTGAGCTTCTATCCAGATGGAGTGGGGCAAGGGGTCTCAAACGCCGACCCCTTGCCCCACACCCCCATCCCCGCTACCGAGACTGGCACGCGGGGCGAACAGAAACCGGAGAAAGTCTCATTATCCCTGGACTAAAGATGGGGGGCAGGTCACGGGGTCGAGGAAAGTGGGGCCTTGTTCCATGCGATTTTCCCTCGCTATTCTGCGGGTAACGTTTTTTATGTTCAGAAATGAGCAATTATGACCATCACGATATCTCGGAGACGCGCATCTTGAGTTCAGATCAAATCTTCAGATCGGCATAACAATGTTAACCTCGGCCCGTATCACAAACAAATCTGATGAACCGCCTCTGGCGCATCCCGGAGCCGCTGTTGAATCGGAGCGCGCCAAACGGCCGCCATTGCCTGAGCCTCCGTACAAACCATACGAGAAGATAGAAGGGTCCAAGGTCCCTTACGAGCCTTACAGGAACAAGCCGGCGCTGCCTTATAAACCATACGCCGAGAAGCCCGTGGGGTCCGAGGAGCCTTATGAGCCTTACAAGGGCATCTAGCCGGGTGATGAGAATGCGGCTATGGTTGTACGGCTGTCGGGGCAGAGGATCAGGATTCGAAGGAGCGTGAGTCGATGAATACAATCGGGATTGGCGTCAGTCTTTTTGCGGTGGTATTTTCCTTTGGGTTGTTCTACAGGACGCGCCCATCTGAAACTGCAGGTGGCTGGGTTTGCATCCCAGAGAATGTATCCGGCATGTGGGTTGATCACGCCGAGGTCGAAAGCGGTTTGCTTGGAGTGCGGGAAGCCTTTCCTGAACGCCCCGATTGCATCGAGGGATCGAAGACGAGTTACCCCTTGGCACGATACTTGGGTTAGCGTGCTGCCGACCCTACGAAGCCCTCGGGCGATAACGCGGCCAAGAGCGAAGGATGCTCTACACCCAATCGCGTCAGAAGCGCCCCTTTTGCTGGTAATCCGGTTAATGTCAATTCGTAACAGTGTTTGACATTGGTCGTTTAGAAGCCTAGTCTTGTGATTGAGCAAGCTACCTCTTCTTACTCTTTCAGGTTTCCTGAACTAAGTCAGCCCATCTGAAGTTGTCTCTCTTAGCGACCCCAACCCTAGGAGGTTGCCTATGTATGCACGCAATGTCTCGATTCATTTGAAATCCAATATGTTGTCTGATTACACGCGAACTTTTGAGAAGGACATCCTTCCCTTGCTTCGCAAGCAAAATGGCTTTAAAGACGAAATCACACTCGCCGGTTCCGGCGGAGTCGATGTAACCGCGATTAGCCTGTGGGATAACAAGAACGATGCCGAAAATTATAACGCCCATACCTATCCGCAGGTGTTGAAGACGCTGGCGAGATTCATCGAGGGCACCCCGCAGGTTCACACCTTTGACGTTGTCACCTCAACCCTCCCCAAGCACGATCTCGTAACAGCCTAAAGCTTTGTGAGTTCGCGCGAGAGGGCGGTTAACTCCGCCTTCTCGCTTTAATAAAGTACCGAGGCACTGATCGCTTGGAACGGAGGTCCCTTTCCTTGAAAACTCTTTGGTTTGCTATTTTATCTCTCTGCTTTGCCCTAAGTGTCGTCGTCGCTCTCTCGCAGGACGCGCCCAATCAGGCACCGAAGACTCCGGCGGACATTGGGGTTCGGCTGACAACCATCATGGGTATAGTTCAGGAAAACGGCGAGAGATTGAGATTCGTAACCGAGCAGAGGGCCTGGAAGGTGGACAATCCGGAGACCCTTAAGGGGCACGAAGGTCACTACGTGCACGTGGAAGGTTACGTCTACCCGGACATTGATTTAATTCACATCACAGAAGTGAAGATTCCGACCGCACGTGAGTCCAGGGAAGCTGACATTAAGTAAGTGCGTGGTGCTCTATAGTGGCTGCCCACGGCTTTGGTAAACTTGGCGCCCGTCCAAGGACTCCCACTCTGGCTGTTTAAGCTTCACGCCCTCATACTCCTGGGAGGATTTCATGAAATACTTTTGCCTTGACCATCCACCGGATCGATTGATTCTTTGTCATCGTTCGAACTGCAAAGGGATCGCCGACTATATGGAAGTCAGCGAACAAGGCGACGAAGACTTCGTCTGCGCGGCCCACACGAGTAGCGTAAGGCATGCTTCAGTTCTGCCGAAGGCAGTACCGACTCCTGCAGGAGCACAGGATCAGCTTTCAGCAGACCCGTCGCCGCGTCCAGGTAAGTCCTTCCAACCAGCACCTGTTTTCCAGAGCACCAAGAATCTGCTTCAACGTTGGCATGTCGGGTGTTTGGCGCGTCGTCAAGTGTCGGTCGATACCGGTGAAAATTCTATAGCAATCGGAACGTAGGTGGCATGAACAGGCGGTTACACATTGAAGGGTTAGGCTGGTTAATAAGCGCGATCGCGATTTTGAAATGCACGCCGGACGCCGACTCGTTCCCGGCGCAACCAGATCGAGAGCGACGTCCGGCGCTCGACGCAGCACACGCGATTCCGCGAGGGCAACACGATCATCTAAGGAGCAAAGGAGCAACGCGATGGCAAAGCGAAATGACTCGACGCGCCCCGCGAGCGACAGCAAGCCGCTCTCGAAAAGCGAGGCGCAGCACGGCCACTTCAATAGCTTGGTCGACCACACGCTGGAGAGCGCGCAATATCGCGGGCACGGGGCGGGAAGGTCGCCCGCATGTTCGCCGCCGCGGCCGCGTGGCAGGCGGGAGACTAGTACGTGGACCGAAACGCCGCCTGGACGGAACCCTTCATCCAGTAGATCACGATGTTCCCGAGCGCGGCGCACGACGACATGGCCGACATGATGTCGCAGGCGTCGGCCTGGCTGCTGCAGAGGGACGTCAACACGGTAAGTTTCTGGACGGTCCGGCTGTAACGCAAAACCTGACGAACCCGCGCCTTCTCATCGGGAAGAAGCCGAGAATTTTGGAAAGACGCCCCAAGTGCAATAGGTCCCGCGCTTCAGAGCGCCGCTTCGGTGGGGTCAATTGTGGCGTTAATAAGTGTAATCGGGAATTTTTGTCAACAACCCATCTTGGGCAAAAGTCTCCTTCGACCAACGCAGAATCTCTGTTCAATCAGTCCAGACAGACCGGATGGATCAATGCTGCTCCGCAACTGACAAAAGCCAATGGCCCCCGGCATTTCTGCAGAGGGCCATTGCCAAGCACCGAAGCGGGTTTTCTGGCTACGGGTTGATGCAGCTGCTCTTCGTCGGGTCTAACGTCTGGTCTGAGCAACCCGGCTTATAGCATTGAGTTATGCCATCGTAGCTGCCCATACTTGGCCCGCTCCTTTCAGGCAAGACGGCGGTGCCGTATACGAGTTCCTGCGGAATGTGCAGGGGACCCGTGCCTGGCGTCTCAGTTCCGGTGGGCGCTGCGAACAAAGTATTCAGCAAAAGGTCCGATGGCATAGTCTCATTTACGTTTGGCGTGTTCTGATTGTTGATCGCGCCACCCAGTACGAAGAAATCATATTGGGCCGCGCCGCCGGGCGAACCAAAGGTGCTGAACGCAAACGGGTTTGAGATCGTGCTCGTCCGGTAGGAGTTGTAGCAACTATTGCTAAAGATCTTTCTGGTTTCGCCAAAGGGAATCGATTCAAACATACCGATTTGGTCGAGGTCTGACACCGGCTGCTGGGTGTACGTGTCCGCCCAGAAAAACTGCGGCACCAGTTGGAGATACATCGACCGCCGGACGCCAGCTGCCATTGGCGCAGCTATGCCCTCAGCCGACAATTGATTCGAGAAGTACCATCCGGTGGCCGTGTTGGATGTTTTGGCTCCCGTGGCCTGCAGCCTTCCCCAATCGCTGTAGATATTGTTGAGCGCAGTGCCATACCCAGTTGCCATGTTGCCTGCGTATACAGCCGCGCTCTGCTCCAGGTTCCCGAGGGTTGTATCGAACGTATTCTCGTAGCTCGGGGGAGTGTCCGCGTCGCTACCCTGCCACCATGGGTCCATGGCAGATCCCGTCCAAAGGGCCCCGCTCGTTACGCCGACCGCAGCCGCTGCCAGAGGCGCATCGAGCGGGCCCAGGGCGGCAGCGCCGATCGATGTCATTCCGGCCATCAGGTTCATCCAATCGAAGGAGTTGGCTCCCACGTTGGTGCTGGGTACTGCGCCCACCTGTCCGTCGAGCACCTCGTAAGTCGCATCAATGACCAGATCGGACACCGAAGTGCCGGGAGTACTGCCCTCAAGCATCAGGCCGTACAGTCCATTCTTGTCTGTGGTGTTGCCCAGATAGGAGTTACTCGTGTTGAGGGCCGTCAACTCGAGGTAGAGCTCGGCATTGGCGTCCGCCAGATCCTGCTCGGTGAAACCGGGGTTATCACCGCTGGGATACACGCAGTTTGCAATGTTCGGGAATTGGGCACACAGAAAGTTCGTGTTGTATGCTCCCAGGTCTGGACTTCCCGGATAAAAGTAGCGCACATCGTAAGCATTCGGCCCAGTCTCGTTGTTATGGTTGGCCAGGAATTTCTGGCTAACATAGTGATAGGCGGCGATGTGTCCAGGAGTGTCGGTCAACGGCCAGTCGATCGACATTTGAGTGCTGATCGAGTAGAAGTCATAATCGATGCTGAGGCTCTGCGCGCCCTCTCCGTTGGCTTTCCCGTCTTCCTGCGATACGACCGTGGGAAAATAGAGGCTGTTATTGTCGCGAGCCATGACGCCTCGCACAATACCAGTCTGCCGGTTCTCATTCCCTTGGCCAAGACTGAACACCGACGACGAATTGACTACGCCGGTAGCAAAGGGTGACTTGGGCCGTGGCGGCCAGGTGCCCGTCCAGTCACGACGTCCGGGAGACACAAGAGTATAGGTCGAGGTGGAACTCGTTAGCGCTTCCATGCGATAGCCAGCTCCGCCATACCAGTTCATTGGCACGACCATGCCACTTGCGATCGATGCACTCTGGAACGGCTGCCCTACCGTCATTAATACGACTAGTTGACGGGACGTTGGTTGGCTAAGCGCTTCGTTCAGACTAGTCATTGCTTGTGAAGCAACGGTAGAGTCGCTGCTGCCCGTGGGGAAAAACTGCCCGCAAAAGAAACCGGCGCCGCTACAAGGACCCTGGTCGGAGTAATCGATCGGTTGCAAAGTCACCCGATCGAGCACCAGAAGCCAAATGCCGTTCGTAGAGCCGACCGGTGGCAACATTTGCAAGGTCGAGGCGCCGTAATAATTCACAGTAAACGTAGACATGCTGAGATTTGGATTATTCGGATAGGCCTCGAACTGAAGGTTGTTGCCTGCATGGAAGTTGTAGTTGGAATTACTATCCAATGACAGGAGACCCTGGGCGAACGGGTTTTGTTGGTAAGACTTGCCCACGTCGGACGCAAGGTAGTAGCTTTCGTATGCACTGCCCGATGCGGCTCCCGGAACGCCAATCGCAGCATACCCCTGCGGCTGCCAGCTCGCGGGATAGCTGGAATAGTTGGTTCCTCCAATGGCCGTCGTATCCAGACCGGCGTCGGCGCTGTGATACTCCGTGGTGCCGACCAGCACGATCTCGGTCCCTTTCGTCAAGCCAGCCAGATCATTCTTGAGTGTAGCTGCGTCTGCAGGACACATATATCCATCTTCCTGGGTTGGAGTCTGGCGATTCAGCACCACGACCTGATAGCGTGAGGTGCATGGTGTGTCGGTGGCCGCGGGAAACGTAGCGTCGCGGTACGGGAATTGAACGCCGTCCACATTGAGGTTGTCCTGCAGATTGGCTGGAGTGCCCGTGGTCACAGAAACCCACGGCTGAGCACCACCTGCGGTGAGGGAGATCCCGACGGCGTCGGGCGTGTAATAACTGGCGCCCGAGGTCACGCCCGGAGAGTAACTGAAGGTCACACGCGCTAGTTCAATATTGCGGCGCGAGTTACGGGCAAGTGCGATGAGCTGATTCTGGCCGGTCAGCAGGCGGTTGGCTTTCGTGAGATCGGCAGTCCATTTACAGGCATTTTTCTCGCACTCTCCCCGCTGGAAGTGCGAGGTGACATTTTTCCCGTTTAACTTAACCCGCAGTGATTCGGGAAGAATGCCATCGCCGACACGGAGGACGGCCTTTACCGTCGTCGTGTCACTGACTCCCTCGCCAAGATGGGGCTTTACGATTCGAAATACATCAGATTCATCGTGACCTTTGGTTGTGCGGTTGGCCGAGGACAAGCTGGCCGACCGGTCGGAGATTGAATTGTCGGCTGCGGAAGCGCCGATCGAAGCTGCTCCGAGCAACACTGCGAATGCAAAGTTAGATAATTTCATTTTCTTTACCTTTCTCGGATTCTTGTGGAGCCGATCGACCGGCCCATCGTGAATGGATCAACGCAACGCAGTCGCCAAAGCTGTACTGCTCATAAACAACCACTTAGCCAGATTCTCAGCTGCGCTGCTTCACGAATTTCCCGAGAGTTCGTGAGTCAGCAATTCAAGGAGGAGGGTGCAGATGGCGGTGGATGACCTAGAGTAAGGTGCATATTCTCGCGGTAAGAGCCGGCGGTACCTCGAAGCGGGCCTCGTGAGAGGGGGCGTCGCCGTGATCTGATTGATTCTTCGTATCAAACAGAGTGAGAGCCCGCATCACAGGGGAAGGCCCGGGGCCTCGCACCCCGGGTTCCTGCAATTTCTGATCGTTTTCACGAAGAATCGTGAGAAGGCTTCGCCTTGGGTTCTGTGCAGCGCGGAACTACTTTGTTTTCGCCGTGTGGCGTTGGCCTCGTAGTTGCAAACTACAGGGTACTTTGGAGAACTCGCGAAAGCAGGCGGTGGAAATCACTCATGTGGAAAGTTAGACGGATAGAGCATCGGGGCCGGCTTGTCCTAAAGCTAATCGGCCGGTTGGAGGGGAATCAGTTGACCGAGTTGGAAGATGCGTTTGGATCGGAGGCGGCTGTTCAGCACCTCATCCTCGATCTCACAGACGTGCGACTGGTGGATCGGGATGCTGTGCGGTTCCTGGCGGATTGCGAAGTCCGCGGAGCCCAACTGCGAAACTATCCGGCCTACATCCGGGAGTGGATCGACGCGGAGAAGACAAGCCAGGAATCGAATCTTGATCAGCACTGAAATCTGGGTACTGGCTGGCACGTTGCCCCACTGATCGCCGGCATCTTGCTTCACATGCTTTGATAACGACGTTTGTCGATTTTCAGGGCCTTGATCTTTGAATCCAGAGTCGAAGCCGGCATGCCCAGGGCAGCTGCGGCTCCTGTCGGACCCGATACGCGGCCTCTGCATCGGCGTAGCGCAGCTTCGATTCGCTCGCGCTCCTGATCTTCAAGATCTTCCGTGAGTGGCCGTGCGCTGCTTGGCTCATGACACAACCAGCTTTCGTCAACCGCGAACTCATCGGTGTCGCTTACGATAACCGACCGCTCAATCACGTTCTGCAGCTCACGGATATTGCCTGGCCAGGGGTAAGACAGCAGACTCTCCATCGTCCGCTTATCAATGCTCATCATTTTCTTGCCCGACTTGCTGGCGTAACGGTCGATGAAGTACCCAACCAGTAAGCGGATATCTTCTTTTCTCTTTCTGAGTGGGGGGACTTCAATGGGGAATACGTTGACGCGATAATACAAATCACTGCGGAATGTGCCGGCCTTAATCGCGGCCGGCAAATCCCGATGCGTTGCCGCGATCACCCGGACGTTAGCGCGAATGGTCTGATTGCTGCCGACCCGCTGGAACTCTCTTTCCTGCAGAACCCGCAAGAGAGCAATCTGCGTCTCGGCGGGAAGCTCTCCGATTTCGTCGAGGAAGATCGTGCCTCCTTCCGCCAGTTCAAAGCGGCCGAGACGTCGCTGCAAAGCTCCGGTAAAGGCTCCCTTCTCATGCCCGAACAACTCCGAGGCGATCAGGTCGCGGGGAATAGCCGCGCAATTCACGCTTACAAACGCACGCGAAGCGCGCAGAGAACGCTTATGAATCGCGCGGGCAATCAACTCCTTCCCTGTTCCCGTCTCTCCCGTGATCAATACGGTAGTGTCGTTTTTGGCCACTTTTGAGACGCGGGCTAAAACAGCTTGCAGCGCGGGCGACGCGCCGACGATCTCTTCGAACATCGAGGCCTTGTCAATTTCCTCGCGTAGAACCAGGTTCTCTTTCTCGGCTCTTTCTCCCTTACGTTTGCGATCGTCAATGTCGATACGGGTACCGCACCAGCGCGTAATCTGGTCGGCCTCATTCCGCAACGGCCGAATCTCGTATACAAACCATCGGTATTCGCCATCGTGTCGACGCATGCGCGCTTCCATCGAAAAGGACTCGCCGCTGGCCATGGCGGTGCGAATGCCTTCTTTGAGTTGTTCCACGTCCTCGGGATGCGTGACCACGTCGAGAAACTCCATGGGGGCTTTCGGCGGGATCGTGCCGAAATAGTCAGCCGATGTGAGATTGCCCTGCGACCCGCTCCCATCGGCTTCCCAAAGAAACATGTGCAAGGGAGCTACATCAATCACCTGCTGAAGTTCCTTCGCGTGCTGCCGCGCGGCTTCTTCCGCACGCTTGCGTTCGCTGATGTCCTGTACCACAGCTTGGCGCCCCCCGCGAAAGGGCGGTGAAAGGGAGACCTCCACGGGCACCTGGCTTCCGTCTTTGCCAACAAATGTGCGCTCGAACCGGAAGAGACCTCCTTGGATCTTCTCGGGCGGTGTCGGATAGTGCGCTAGGTCCTCCTTCGAGTACGTGTCCAGAATGGATATTTGCTCAAGTTCCGACAGACTGCACTTCAGCAGTCTGAGGCCAGCAGGATTGGCCGAGATGAATTTCCCGTCGTTGCTCAGTACCAAAATGGCGGCGGGAGAAAGATCCACCAAGGAACGATACTTGGTTTCACTTTCGCGCAATTCGTTCTCGCCCCGGTGGATTTGCTCAAAAGCACGAGCATTTGTAATTGCTACCGCGACCTGATTCGCAAAGATTTCGAGCCACGAAAAATCCTGCTGGCGGAGGCATTCGCGGTTGAATGTGGCTAAGACTCCAAGGATCTCTCCACGGGAGACGAGTGGATAGCCCGCAAAACCTCGGATGCTCTCCCGGTTGGCCCATTCCTTGTTCCCGATCCACTCGCTGGTGGCCGCAGCATCTGGAATCAAGATCGATCTGCCTGTGGTGCCGATCTCTCCGACCTTTCGATGGCCCCGTGGAATCCTGCGGTATTGGCCATGCAGAGAGGACCAGTCTTCGCCAGGAAGGGATTTGGAAGAGCCGGCACTTGCGACCAAATGGAGGCATTGTGTTTGGTCGGCGCAGTCGGTCCTGTGGAAACAGCTTTGGCAGAGATCCCCGGGTGATAACAACCAAACCCGTGCCAGTGCGACCCCCGGTTGTGCTGCAAGACCCCGAACAACCGCGCTCAGAACATCGGCCGTGTGGTGTTCGCCCGCTACCTGTGCTGCGAGGGAGAGTAAGGGTTCAGCCTGCACGACGATACCTCTCGGTCGGCATGATTCTAACCTGAATGTCGTTCCTAGTGCTGACCGATCGAAGCTACCACGGTTGTAGATAGATAATCACGGCAGTCCGCCCTTTAAGTCGGTGATATTCGTCACAAAGCGTGTGACCCTGACATAAAGCGGGCGAACAGCGGGTACCACCCGGCCCACGGCGGCATGAAGCTAATTTCTCTACAGCATCGCTCGTGCTGTTCTATCCACCTTCGAAACCTTGAGGGCGCGAAACACTGTCTCCTTGTTTTCGCGCATCGTCACTTCGGGCATAGCCCGGGAGAGGAAGAATGACTTTCGCGGCCGCCACTCCCAGTAACCCGCCGAGCAGCGTTTCCCAGGCGCGCGCCCCCAGGACCGAAATCGATGTTTCTCCACTGATCGCTAACGTTACCATCAGTGTAAAGGCGTAGGCCGCACAGGCAATGTCGTAGCGCTCTGGCAATGCCATGGCGTAAATAATCATTGCCATTGCAGCGAGTATCCACGCCAGCGGCGGTATGTGCATTGCGATCGGCACGCATGCGATGCCGAGCGGGACCCCGATCAACGTTCCAACGATGCGTCGGCGAACGCGATCCGCAGTCCCCGATGCGGACCCAGCGATCACATAAGTGCTCGCGGTGATCGCCCATGCCGACTCTTGAAGGTGGATTACGCTGCTTACTACAACAATGAGAAAAGCGGCCACTGCTGCCTGTAACCCCATCCGCAGTTCTCGTGATGCTTGCCCCTCCCCAATCGAACCATCCACAACCGAGACAGGCGTCGGATGTTCCGCTGGTCCGCTGAGCAAGCGAGGAACAACCGAGGCCACCGTGGCTACTAATCCTGCCAGCGCTACCAGTCCCAGATCGGCGCGAGTGATCCCGGTTGAGTAGCCTAGAAGCTGGCCGATATAGATCTGGGACCCGATCCCCGCGCCAAGGATCCCGAATCGCTTGAGATATCCAACCAGAAACGCGCCCGTGATCAGAATCCACTCCGGACCTAGCCGCCCATGGCGAACCAAGATCGGGGCAAGGCCGATCAAGCTCACTGCGCCCGCCACCGCGGCGCCATTCAGGATCGCAAGATCGCGGGTGGACAACCAGCGAGTTGCCTGACCTTCCGAAACGCTCGCCCAGAGGCCGAAGCCGGCGGCCAGGTAACTGAGGAACGAACCGCCAGAGATGTGATACGAGCTGTGGAGCAGCGCCCCCAGCATCGCCGCAATGCCGTATGCGGTTACAAGTCGCAGGCCCTTGACTCGGCGATGGAAGCCGGGATCGATTCTGTCAAGCCACCCACCGATTCTCTCAACCATTGAGTTCATTCCGCAGGGACCAGCCACGCCCACATAGTCACGCACGCCCGACTTACCGTCTTTTGCGTTTTCGCACCGGTCCGATAGTATCCCGGCCTTCCGCGCGCGAGCGAATGGTACGAGATTACATTGAGTGAAGTACATAATCTCGAGTCATTTGATTGATTCCCAACCGCCTGCTCCGCTCGCACGATGCCCCGAGAGCTGACTACCATTGCTACCAAGAGGTGCCCTATTTATTTTGCTATCGATATTGTTAAAATGTAGGCGTGCTCGGTCGCAAATGACTGGTAGCGTTGGCGGTTAAAGCAGAAATTTGCCATCGTTTATCGCAAAACAAAGGCGGTGGATGTTAATCCCTCCCTCTCCACCAGCTTTTGTTCCAATCCTACTCAGCCCACCTGGTTGTGCGGCTCGTCACAGACATAATAGTCAGCAGCGGCTAATGTGGAGGTGTTCACCTGCTTCTTACGCTCCCTCAGGGACGGCAGGTGCTATTCATGTGCGACGGCCGTCCGGCCGTTAAAGAGGAGGATCCCATGCCCCTCGATTCCCTAGAATTGCGTGCTTCCCTTCAAAGAGTGCTTGGCGCTCTCATTTTGATTCTGGTTCCGCTCACTGTGTTCGGCTTCTATGTAGCGTTACAGGGAGACAGCCAGATTCGCCAGATGGCGGGTGAAAACATCCGATCCATTACCCGCACCGCAGCTGAGTTCACTTCCGAATTTATCGGAGAGTCCGTGAAGAACGTGAGCGTGATCGCCAACAACCCGAGTGTTGTTGAAGCGGTCAGCTCCGCGAACCACCAGTATCAGCGTCTAGCAGAGGACTCCATCGCCAGCAAACTCGGGGCCATCGAACTGAAATGGAACAGCCCGGAGAGCGATACCTTGGCTAGAAATATCCTCACCTCCGACCTGGCGCACCAACTCCGTCACATGCGGGAGCTAAATCCAAACTTGCTGAAAATCACGGTTGCGGATACCGTCGGCGCCACCGTCGCGGCAACCGATAAGCCTACGAATTACTTTCAGACGGATCGTACGTACTGGGGGGGTTTGTATTCCCAGGGACAAGGCGCACTCGACGTGGCTGATCTGCGCTACGACGAACAGAACCGGCTCTACTACCTGAGCATCGCCTACCCTATCCTGCAGGAAGGAACAGGCAGGTTCATCGGCGCGGTCACCGCTCTGATGGATGTGTCGCCGCTGTTTGCTCAGCTGAACCGGCAGCAGATCGGCAGCACCGGGCGCTTGTTCCTGGTGCGTGACGACGGAACCGTGATTGAGGCATCCGGCGTAGCTCCATCCCTGAAGATGCGTTCCGAAGAGTACGCCGCGATCCGCGATTCTATGGGGAACTTGCGGGGGAGAGAAACCGGATACCTTTTCACCCGGCTTTCCAAAGGTGACTCCTATCTCGTTGGGTTCGCCGATACTGGGTTGAAGGACGCCTACGCCAAACTTCCCTGGATCGTCATTGCCAGTCAGGAAGGTCGCGAAATCACACGCCCCATTCGGAATGTGACTGTTTTCGCCTTGTTCGTGATGATTTGCTCGTTACTCATGCTCACATTGCTGGCTGTCTATGTGTTCCTGCATCGCAGGCAGAGATTGGAGGATATTGAAACCCCGTCCGAAGACAAGCCGATGCCCATAGCGAGCTGAGCGGTAAGGCCATGCCGAGGCCGGAGGAAAATGCGGGCGCATCGAGTCGATGCGAACGCTACAGCAAAGTGGAATCGTGCAACCCCTCGGGCCTCAGAAACACCAAAAGGGAAGGTGGACCCTCATGAACTACAGAGCTTTAGGTCTACGGCTATCGTCCATCGGCCGGGCGATCCTGCTCATCCTTATTTTGCTGTTGGCCTCAGCAGGCTCCCTTGCCGCGCAAGCCATCATTACAGCGGGACCCTTGTTGTTGCATCAAGTAAAGACGATCTATGTGGCCCCGTCCTCCGACGATTTTGTGCTCTTGCTTAAGACTCGTCTCGAGAAATGGACGGCCGTGGAGATTACTCCAAGGGCCGAGGAGGCGGACGCGATTCTCACTTGTCAAGCTGAGACCACATTCGTGCCGGCCAAGGTTTATATACGGCGGACGACTGTAGAGCTTACGCTTGTGGATCGTCGCTCCCAGGAAGTCATTTGGAGAACCAAGAAATCCTCGGCCTCTGACAGAACCATAATGGCGGACGACATTCTGGAGCAGCTCAAGCAGGACTGGAGAAAATCTGCCATTCCTTATTGAGTCGCTGCCCGGCAAACGAGTGAGCATCGGACGCCAGGAAGGAGACTGCGGGGAAGGCTATGAACATCTATGAAGTCACTTTGCACGGCACTGACAGCATCTATTTGCTAGCGCCCACAAAGTATCGCGCGCTGGAACTGGTGGGAGACTACCTGGCCGATGCAGGCCGGCCAGAAACACTGGAGTCGGGCGACTTCGTCGTGCGACATCTCGATTTGTCCGAAGAACAGATACTTCGCCCTGAAAGATGCCGGGCTTGTCCTCTCAATGACTAGAGCAATCCCGACGGTGGCATGATCTGCGCGGGTTTACCCTCGAAGGACTTACCGCACATGGCGCCTCTACATGGCAGGTGCCGCCCATGGCTTCCAAAGTGGGCGCCTGAACCTCTACCAGACTCTGCTTGCGAAGCCATTGCACGGCCCACTGGTCTGCCGCTGACTCGCGAAGACTGGTATCGGGGCTAAGCCGAAAGCTCTGATGTTGCCAGCAGCTTTAGGAGTCGTTTTCCGGTTCCTTCGCCACAGAGCTGTGACCGCCTTTTGCATCGGGCACTTGCCAGCGCCATTGAACGAACGCGTCCCGCCGTGCCGACCGTGAAGCCATTGACTTCACACCTGGTTTTCGCCTAGCGCTTGCCTTGGCAGCAGCAGCTTCAGAGAGGGCTTCGCCCCGGTTTGAAAAGTGCCTCTGCATATTTGCTCCTATTCCAACCAGACTGGCTTCCCGTTCTGCTCCCGAAACGCCATTGTCTGCCTGCCTCGGATCACCGTGCGGGCGATCAAGGCATCCCGTCCCTGGTAAATTATTCTCGAGCCGACCACCTGGATGACGTCTCCTTTGCTAAAGCTCAGGTTTTTGTCCCGCAGGAACCGCGTAGGGGCCAGGTGAACCTGAATGGAGCCGCTTTCCGTTTTCATCAGCATATGAGCTCCTTCGTTCCCATTAATAGGGCAGTAGAACTCCTGCACGTCCTCCACCGTGCCTTGTACAGTTACCTCGTTCCAGGCGGTGTAAGCTGGCGCACGATGCCGGGGACTGGTGAAGATCAAGACTACGAGAAGGACCAGTCCGACGCTCATAACGATCTGCGGAAGTTTCATGGCGCACCTCCTTATACTTGGCATGCTTGGCATTTTGAGATGTCCTAACTTCTCACGCTCCCGCAGCCATGCCTTCCAAGATCCGCTTTGCAGCCTTAGGGAGCTCGAACTTCAGCATCCCGGCGTGCAGTTCCACCACTGCTCTCTCCGGATCAACCTCGGTGGGAAGGTCGATCAGGCGCAAAACCTGATCGGGATAGCTGTCGATGTACTCGATCCTTTGGTCCCCGTTCCGGGTGACGGCGACCTCTCTTCTTCCGAAGATGGCGACCCGTTTGGGTTCAATACTGACTTGCAGTTCACCTTCTCCGAAGCCGAGAACGTAGGCGCGAAGACTCAACCGATCGTTTGATTCGAAACTTACGATCGATACTGGACGCAATAGTTCCGACTCCGCCTGGAACCAATCTTCCCAGTCGTGACCGAGTTCACTTCCGCGCTTTTCGAACAGTTCGAACGCCCTGCGGGCGATTGCGAGTTGCACTGGCTGCATCTCCACTTTCAGGATGTCCGGACTTCGTGGGCACAAAAGCGTGGCCGGCGGTTCAGCCTTGTGCTTTAGCGACTGAATGGATTTCATAACCCCTCCTTCGAACACAACACTGTGAAAGAGGATCGCTCGGTCGCTTGTTAGGGATCAGCAAGAGGACCGAAAACGAGCCGCCGTGGATAGCGGACCGAATGTTGAGGATACTTCTACATTTTCCATTCTTCTCACCAATAACCTTGGTTGCAGTGATCCACATCACCAAGCGCCATGTTTTCGCAAAAATACTATATTCAGCTCAACGGTCGTGACCCTAGTCACTGAGAATCGGAGTACATAGCGAATACGATGTGCCAGCAGGAAGAGCTGGGTAAGTAGACCCTCGATGGTTTCGTGTCTCGAATAGTAAGGAGGTTGCCATGCCGCTCAATAAGCTGCGGGAGTTTCTCGACGCTCACAATATCAAGTACATGATTTTCTCTCACTCACTCGCCTATACGGCGCAGGGCATCGCCGCCCTGACTCACATCTCGGGAAATGAATTAGCCAAGACGGTAATTGTAAAAATCAACGGAGATCTCGCGATGGCGGTAGTCCCTGCATCGCATCATGTCGATCTCCCACTGCTGAAACAGGCTGCGGGCGCACGGGACACAACGCTTGCTTCAGAGCAGGAGTTCAAAGACAAGTTCCCGGATTGCGAGCCTGGCGCCATGCCGCCGTTCGGAAACCTCTACGGGATGGCCGTCTACGCGGACGAGAGTCTGACCAAGAATAAGGAGATCACATTCAACGCGGGCACGCATCGCGAGCTCATGCGGATGGATTGGGGCGATCTAGTGAAACTCGCAGAACCCAGGATTGTCCGGATCACAAAGGCGAAAGCCGCCAAGACGGCCGCTTAGGTTGAGCGCCCAGATGGTTCGACCGAGCGCCCAAGAAGCGTAGCATGCGAAGGTTTGCATGCTACGGCTCGGGCCATCCGCCTGACGCTATTGAAACCGTCGCACAAGACTGCCTGGGCTAAAGAGGCACCGGGGCGCGTGATGCGCCCCGGCAGAGCAAGGACTTCGGCCGGCCCAAAAGACAACAACCGCGCGAGTTGACAGCTTCCTCTTCCGCCAACCTCAGGCAAGATCGTAGCGATCAAGGTTCATCACTTTGTTCCACGCGGCCGCGAACTGCTTTACAAACGCCTCCTTCGAGTCGTCTGACGCGTACACTTCCGCGAGCGCACGGAGCTGGGAGTTCGAACCAAACACGAGATCGACGCGAGTGGCAGTCCACTTGACTTTGCCGGTCGCGCGACCGCGCCCTTCATACACGCCCTCGGAGGCAGAGGAAGGCTCCCACTTCGTCTTCATGTCGAGCAGGTTGACGAAGAAATCATTCGTCAGCGTCTCAGGCCGATCCGTGAAGACGCCGTGTTTGGTCTGGCCGAAGTTGGCATTGAGGGCGCGCATGCCACCGACGAGTACTGTCATCTCCGGGGCAGTCAGTGTCAGCAACTGCGCCCGATCTACCAGCAACTCCTCAGCCGAGAAAATCTGTCCGCTTCGGAGATAGTTGCGGAACCCGTCAGCGACCGGCTCCATGACGGCGAACGAGTGCACGTCGGTCTGCTCCTGCGAAGCGTCCGTGCGCCCTGGCGAGAAGGGAATCTTCACTTTGTGCCCGGCCCTTTTCGCAGCTTCCTCGATGGCTGCGTCGCCGCCCAGCACGATCAGGTCAGCCAGCGAGACCTTCTTCCCTTTGTTCCCGTTCGACTTGTTCCCGTTGGAGCTGGAGCCGTTGAACTCCTTTTGGATCGCCTCCAGCTTCCTGAGAACCTTCGCTAGTGCGGCCGGCTGGTTCACTTCCCAATCCTTTTGTGGCGTCAGGCGAATGCGCGCCCCGTTCGCCCCACCACGCTTGTCGGAGCCGCGAAATGACGCCGCCGACGCCCAAGCAGTCGTGACCAGTTGGGAGATCGACAGTCCGGAGGCGAGGATCTTCGCCTTGAGTGCGGTAATGTCCTTCTCCCCGATCAATTTGTGATCCACGGCAGGGACAGGGTCTTGCCAGACCAGCGCCTCCTTTGGAACGAGCGGACCAAGGTAACGCGCGATCGGTCCCATGTCGCGGTGGGTCAGCTTGAACCACGCTCGCGCAAACGCGTCTGCGAATTGATCAGGATGTTCGTAGAAGCGTCGCGAAATCTTTTCGTAAGCGGGGTCAAACCGCAGCGAGAGGTCCGTGGTCAGCATGGAGGGCGCATGATGCTTTGAGGGATCGTGCGCATCCGGAACCGTACCGCTGCCTGCGCCATTCTTCGGTGTCCACTGATGTGCACCGGCCGGACTCTTCGTCAGCTCCCATTCGTACTTGAAGAGGTTATCGAAGAAGTTGTTGCTCCACTTTGTAGGCGTGGTGGTCCAAATGACTTCCAGGCCGCTGCCGATAGTGTCAGCACCGCAACCTTTGCCAAGTTTGTTCTTCCACCCCAAGCCTTGATCCTCGATGTTGGCGCCTTCTGGTTCGGCACCTACATATTGGGCGGGAACGCCAGCGCCGTGGGTTTTGCCGAAGGTGTGTCCGCCGGCAATGAGAGCAACCGTCTCCTCGTCATTCATTGCCATGCGGGCGAAAGTCTCGCGGATATCGCGCGCCGCGGCGATGGGATCCGGCTTGCCATTGGGCCCTTCCGGATTCACATAGATCAGCCCCATTTGCACCGCGCCGAGAGGATTCTCGAGGTCACGATCGCCGGAGTAACGCTCGTCCGCCAGCCACGTGCCCTCAGGTCCCCAATAAATTTCCTCTTCCGGCTCCCACACGTCCGGGCGCCCGCCGCCAAAACCGAAGGTCTTGAAACCCATCGACTCGAGGGCGACGTTGCCGGCGAGAATCATAAGGTCGGCCCAGGAGATTTTCCGACCGTATTTCTGCTTAATCGGCCAAAGCAGCCGGCGTGCCTTATCGAGGTTCACGTTGTCCGGCCAGCTGTTGAGTGGAGCGAAGCGCTGCTGACCGGAACCGGCCCCGCCGCGGCCGTCGCCGATGCGGTACGTTCCCGCGCTGTGCCACGCCATACGAATAAACAGAGGCCCGTAGTGGCCAAAGTCGGCCGGCCACCACTCCTGCGAATCCGTCATCAAGGCACGCAGATCCTTGATCACGGCATTGAGGTCGAGGCTCTTGAACTCTTGTGCGTAATCGAACTCCTTGCCCATCGGATCGGACTTTGGGGAATGCTGGTGCAGGACCTTCAGGTTCACCTGATTCGGCCACCAATCAACATTCGCGTGGGATTTGCGAACGCCATGAGCTACTGGGCACTTGGATTCGGCTACGGTGTTTTTTTCCTTGGCTTCGGGGACAACGCTCCCCGACGAACTTGCGAGTGTGTTTTCCATAATGTTTTCATCCTTCGAATCATGACTAGGTACTACGTGAAAAAACTATTTTTTGGTGCTGCAGCGGCGACAGAGGCCAAAGACCTCGATCAACGGCTGCGTCAGATCAAAGCCGTCCGGCAGTTGCCGGGATAGACGTTTGAAATCGACGAACTCTCCTTCGACGTCCCGCACCGATTTGCAGCGCAAGCAGACCACGTGGTGATGAGGTTCGAGATTGCCGTCCACACGCAAGGTGGACGCATGAGGAGTGACCTCTCGCAGCAATCCACATTCGATGAAAAGCCGCAGATTGTTGTAGACCGTGGCGAGAGAAATGGATGGAATGCGGCGCCGGACCGTCGCGTAAATGTCTTCCGGGGAGTAGTGTCCGTGTGAGGCAATGACGGCCTCATAGACGACCTGGCGCTGGTGCGTGACCGCCAAGCCGTGCTTCGCGGCCAGTTCACGGAACTGCTCATGGGTGAGACGCATAATTATCGGATGAGAACAATTATAAAACGATAGAGAACAGTGTCAACCGAAAAGTTTCCTTTGACTCGAAGAGAGCGGAATAATTTCCGGGTTACTCAGGGGACTCGCGAACGACCGTGCCGTCTCAGGGAGTGGTGCTACTGATCGCCGCGGACTCTCCACCAATCCAACTGTTCGAACTCGGCCAGCTTTTCGGCGCCGTGTTGCGCATACCAGGTTCGCCAAGCCGACGCATCGGCAGGCAGCGTTTCATCGGTGATCTCGCGCAACGCGAGGAACGTCCAGTTGCGCATTTGCGGGGTAATTTGGGGATCTGCGGCCAGTTCTATCAGTTTGGCCACCATCCGCATGCGCTGTTTGCGCGTGAAGTTGCCGCAATCAGATACGTTGCAGCCCGCACGGTCGCGGACCGCGTCGGATGGGTCGCGGGTAAAGGAAGCGAAGAGCTGATCCAGGGCTTCATCGGTGCCAAGGTAGCGCATGCCTTCAACGGCCCACTGGCGCACTTCCGGGTTGGAATCATTCCTGGCGTAATCCACCAGGACCGGATAAATGCGATCGTAGCCCACGCCGCGGCCAGCCAGCATTCCCATGGCGTACACGCTGTAGGCGCGATGCGCGGGGTCGGCTTGCGCTTGCGTGATGAGGGCATCCGCCGAGACCTCAGTTTTTGGCACTCCGTTGATTACCAGGTTGAGATCCGCATTGGCGTAGCGAACCCGCAGGTCGGTGGAGAACTGGGAACGCCTCTCCAATTCGTTCATTTCCGCGGTGCGCCTGAGATCGTGCCAGAGGCCAATATTCTGCTCGAACAAGTCGAGTGCGCGGGCATCATGGTGAATTGCCCGGTCAAGCAACTCTTCCGCCTGAGACTGTTCGGGGAGCGTTTGCAGATTTTGCAGATCAATGTCGGTGAGCAGCGACTGAGACATCCGGTGCGGGGAAGATCTGGCTCGTGCTGGAACCTTGGATAAACGGGTGGGCTTGGCGTAATTTCGAGAGAAGACACGGTAGCCGACGAAACCTGTCCAGGCGAAGAAGAACGCGATCGCCACGGCGATCGCGGCTGGACTATTGCGGCGAAAGGCCGGCAGAGATCCTGATGGTGCGCTTCCACGTTGCGGCGGGGGACCGTAGGTCCCGAAGCCGGCGTCGACTGCGACGTGCGCGTCGAGCTTGAGGCCGGCGAGCTTCTCGAGTTGGGCGGCGACCCAGCGCGCCTCCTGACGATTGTCGATCATGTCGGCAAGCGTCGCTTTCTCTCCATTTTTCATTTGCAGCCGAAGAGAGTAAGAAGCTTTTGTTCCAGTTTGTTGCGCCGTGGTGACAGGCAAGATCTGAGCAATGTCCGAGAAGGGATATTCACGGGCCCCTCTGATGCCGAGCAGACCCCTACGGCGGACAATCTTGCCGTTGCCCACGTGGACGCGGAATGAGACCAGCGTCGCCTGAACAAGTCCGTAGATCAGCAGGAGCTCGGCCAGTCCGAATACCACGGTAAAGAACAAAGGAGCTTTAGACCGTGCGAGGAAGTAGACGATGGCTGTCCAAACTGCGGTGAAGAAGATCGAAACCAGGGCCTGGGACGGGTTGCGAAACGCCGGGAAATAGAATTCGGTGCTGCCGTCCATTCCGGTCGAGACCACAACTTTCGGATTCTGGGGAGCGGTCACGTCGGAGGGATCGGATTGGAAGGCAGGGGAAGCCGGTGCGCCCGGCGCGTCACTCAGAAAAATTGCCGTCGGCTCGGCGGCCGGAGCCGATGATGGCGTCAGACGGAAGACTGGGACCTCAAAATCATCGGAATAATTCACGCCGGGTACGTCAGCCTGGGCGTGCAACAGCCAGAGCACCTGGTCGTTTGGATCGTCGTGATTCGATTCGTAAGCGTCGCTTGGAATATTGAATTCGACTGGGATGGTGGCATCACCCATGGGTCCGGGCATGAGCAATTCCTGCGGCACATTCTTGTCCGCTTGCCAAAGCACAATCTCTTGAGTGGAACGGTCTTTGCCCGACCCGATGACAACCCGGCGGACGCACGAAAGGCGCAGGTCGACGCCATGTCTGGCCTGGGTGTTGAAGCGCAAGTGAATCGTGCCCTTCAGCGCGCGGCCGGGGGAAAAGGGCAGCGAGGCGAACTCGAAACAGGTTTGGCCAAAGCGCTTCCGGCGAATACTGGCCCGCATGGCCGCGCCCGCCAGAGCGACTGCAGCTACACAGAAGGGAAGTACGAAGAAGGCTTTGGGTCCGGAGGTGCGCCAGAACTGAGGTACGACGGAGAGAGCCACCGTAAAGACGATCCCGTTGACAAAAATTGCTGCCGCCCAAAGGCCGAAGGCGCTATTGCGGTTCTTGCTTTCGGCTCGGCTAGCCACCCAGTCCTTCCGCCATAGCCAGGGGGAGTCGGGATTAGACTGCTCGGCTGCGGCTTGCTGTTTTAATATGCGGGTGCCGTAAATGCCGGCGCCAATGATCCCGCCCCCAATCAGAGCGAAGATCGAGCTGATCAGCACTCCCACCCAGCGATTTCCTTGGACTTGGCCGGGATTCCCGAAGAGAAAGCCGCTTCCGAAAGCGAGTCCAAAGGCCATAAAAATCAGGCCAAAAATAATGGGAAAGACCTGGGCGCCTTTGGATGGTCTGGTCACACCGGAATTATAGAGTTGCCCTAGATGGGAACAGAGAAAGATAACAACATCCCTATTACCCCAGTCACAGGCTCTCGATTTCCCTCAAAAAGGCCCCTCGTGGCCAACTGGAGCAGAACGGAGACGGTTAGCGCCCAACCCAAACGTCGCTTTGCAAGGATTTCTATTTGGTGGCAGTCGCGGTTTGGGACACGACATCCGGCAGCGGTGGAGCAACGGCGGGAGAAGATTGGCGGAAGTCCTTGCCGAGGAGCTCAGCGATGGTCGCGGCAATTTCGGACTGCGTGACCGGGCTCGTGTTCGCGCGCTCGCCCAGCTTATTCGTATCCGGACCCATAATGGCGATCCAGATATTCTCCGAACCCTTCTGGTCCACCCCGTGTTCTTTCCATTCTTCCAGCCCGCTGCCGCGGCCGTGATCGGTGGTGATGATAAAAGTTGTTCGGTCGCGATATTCTGAGATGGCCTGCATCGTATCCCACAGTTGACGCACGAATTCGTCCATTCGGTGCGCACTCTCGAGCACAAGATCATAGCGGCCGGCGTGAGCCCAATTGTCGGTTTCTCCGTAACCCACAAAGAGCAGCCGCGGATGCGCGGACTTTACATAGTCGAGCAGCGGTATCTGCAGGAACGAGTCCCACACGTCTTCGTCGTCGAGCTTGGTGGTCGTACGGTATAACTCGTTCAACAGTTCTTGCCTCGAGGTGAGACTGCCCTTTCCGGGCGGGTCCCACCCAGATTGCATCACGAGCTGGCTGCGGGGCTCATTGAAAATGTTCTTGAAGACATCCCAGGTGGCGTACACCGCAACTTGACCGTGAAACTCGGGAAAGTGATTCATCCACTCAAAAACTGTGGTGTTCGGATTGAGCCCGAACTCGTTGCTGTTGATGCGCGGGTCGGGACGTCCAGTCAGCATCTCGTTGTATCCCGGATAGGAGAATGCCATGCCGTTGGTGACACGTGCGGTGCTGCCCTTATTCTGGTTACCGAAAATCTGGCCTTGTTTGGCCACAACCCCCCACAGGAACGGGAAGAGCATCTTCCTGCGTTCGGCGGGATCGTCATTCCAATAATCGTGACGCAACTGTTCGGGGGTAGCCCAGATGCCACCGTGCTTCTCATTGAGCAGATTCGGATCGGCGCCGGTGAATACCTCCTGCCAGCGCAAACCATCGCTTACGATCAGCACCACATTGCGGGTCTTGAGCTGGGCAAGAGCGGGCCGCGCGGAAAATCCCAGCAACAAAACCAGAAACGCAATGACCATTCGCAACTTGCCTTTCAAACTCCCTCCCTGTCAGAAGCTATAGCGCAAGCCAAATTGCATCACTCGCGACTTGGTGAGTGTAGCGGAAAAGTTGCCCAGCGTCGTTCCATATAGCAAATACTGATTCAAGGTGCCTACGTCGAAGCGGACTGCGTTAGTCACGTTGAAAACGTCCCAGGAAAAGCACAAACCCTGGGACTCTGTGATCTTCCACGCCTTCGCGAGGCTCATATTCACGCCAGAATACCCCGGGCCGCGGAGATTATTGCGCTCCCCGGATTCTCCTGGATAGGCGTAGCGGAAGGAACTGGCCGCGGCCGGGCCAGTACTGAACACGTTGGGCACGCCGTTTTGAAAGGAAACTGCGGTCTTGGGCGCCGCATTGGTTCTGGATTCAGAGTGGGCCGCTTCCGACCGTAAACCAGAAGCTCCTCGATAGTTACAAGATCCTCTTGCAGAGATTCGCTAAAAGAGTAGACTGATGGCGATAAATTTGCCTCGCCTCTCGGAAGAAGGATTCCCTGCAGTTGAGAGACGATAGCACCCCTGAGGCGAATGGCCCGAATTTCTCGATAAAGCCATTCCGCCGGACGAACGTCCAGAGAAAGAAGTTACCCGATGTTAATGAATCCGCGCTCCGCTTAGGTCGCATTCCTACGGCTGGTGATCGCCGAGTTGTTGCCTACGGCGCGAAGTCGAGAGCACAAGAGAAAGAGAGGTAGTCAGATGAGACGAGCATCTTTCATCGCTATGGTTTCTTTGGTGCCGTTGTTGTTTGCCGTGGCCGCATTTGCCCAGGGTGGCGCCCGTGGCGCGATCACCGGGACCGTCACCGATCCTAGTGGCGCCGTAATTTCCAGCGCCACAGTTACCATCACGAATCAAGACACGGGCGTGACCGAGCGGACGACCAGCACCGGCTCGCAGGGCACGTTCTCTGCCACGCTGCTGCCGGTGGGCACCTATCGGATCGAGGTCACGGCTGCGGGTTTTAGTAAGACGGCGGCCCCGGGCATCGCCGTCAGAGTGTCAGAAACCAGCTTTGTGCCCGTGCAAATGAAAGTTGGCACAACGAGTGTCGAGGTCGTGGTCAGCGGCGCCGCCGCTCCGGTGGAAGTAACCAACGCAGCGACAGGAGAAGCGCTGAGTGGCGATGTAATCCGGGCAATGCCGCTCGCCACGCGGAACTTTCTTGGCCTGCTGGCGCTCTCGGCTGGCACCAACAGCGAGTTTGCCGATACCACCGCTCTAGGCCGGGGTGTGACCACGATCATCGTCAATGGCCAGCGCCCGGTGAACAACAACTATGAACTGGAGGGAATCAATGCGAACGACGTCAGCTTGCCCGTTTTCGACAACGTCAACCTGCCCAATCCCGATGTCGTAGAGGAGTTCAAAACCCAGACTTCGCTGTATGACGCTTCACAGGGTCGCAACGGCGGCGGCAACATGCAGGTTAATTTAAGGTCGGGTACGGACAAGTATCACGGGGATGTCTTTGAGTACTTCCGCAATAACCTGCTTGATGCCAACGACTATTTCCTGAAGGGATCGCAGATAGCGGCAGGAGAGTCGAACACGGCCCCCACGTTGCGCCAGAATGCCTTTGGAGCTTCCATCGGCGGCCCTGTGCCCGGCATCAAGAACTTCTTCTTCTTCGGCAACTATTCGGGCGTGCGGGAAGCCTCCGGGATTGCCACGGGCACGACCATTAACACGCAAATTCCTGTGTTGCCATCGGATCGCTCGGCCGCGAGTTTGGAGGCCGCGTTTGGAGTTCCGACGATCGATCCCGTCGCCCTGGCATGGCTGAACCTTCCGGCATCCAAGTGTCCGGGATTCAATGACGGAACGCACTGCATTCCCACATTACCCGGTAGTCCGGGGGTGGTTGGAGGTGTCACGAACTTGGCCACCTTAAACCTTAGCTCAGTGGGCATCTTCCACGACAATCAGTTCACGGTCACCGCAGACAAGAAATTTGGCTCGAAGGACACATTCACGGCGCGCTGGTTTTTCGACGATGCCATCGCGGATAGGCCGTTTGGAGAAGCAGCCTCTCTCCCGTTCGCCGAGAACAACCCGTTGAGCAACCGTTTCATCAAGCTCGGGTTGACCCACGTTTTTTCCTCGACCACGATAAATGACTTTCGCTTCGGCTATTCCCGATACCGATTCGATCTCCTGCCGTCGGAACCAGTTTCGCTGTCGGACATCGATTCAACTCGCCCCAATTCGGCTAACTTCCCGGGCGCCTGGCAACCCAATGTCACAGGCGGAGGGTTCTCCATCGGAGTGGGAGCCAATGATAATCGCGGTACCCGGGACAACACCTTTGTCTGGGGCGATGATCTTTCGAAGACCCTGGGCAAGCACACTCTACGCGTGGGCGGGGAAATCGACCGCTGGCAACTCAACCGCTACAACCATTATGAGAAGCGGGGGGTGGTGACATTCGCGGCCAACCCCAGCGCATTTCCCGGCCTTAACGGGTTTCAGAATTTTCTGCTGGGAAACGTCAACACTACCGCGGGAGAAGCCGGCCTTGACACCTTTTACTTCCGTGCCACCGACGCTGCAGCCTACGTGCAGGACGACTGGAAGGTCGCTCCCCGTCTTACTCTCAACCTTGGGGTGCGTTGGGAGGGCATCGACACAGCTCATGTCTTAGGCAACTACCTTACCAACCTGGGGGGCATCGCTGATTGCGGGAACAGCGGCTGTAATTCAGACGGATTCTCGGCACCGCCTTTGCAGTACATCCATCCGTCCGGCGCTCCTGGCGGTTTCGGTACGAAGGGCGTAAGCGATTGCACGGAACTCCATTGTTTTGCTGACAAGAACTTCGCTCCTCGCGTCGGTTTTGCCTGGGATGTATTTGGCGATCACAAGACGGCTCTGCGGGGCGGCTATGGAATCTATTTCCAACGCGTGTCCAACCAGGCGCAATTGCAGTCGGCTGGTGGACCTCCATTCAACGTGACCTTCGCCGCAACTCCGGGGTCGGTTACGTCGGGGAACCCGTTCCCGCAGCTTTTGCCCAACTCGGATTTCCCGCTGGCGCTAGTGCCAGGACCAAACGGCAATACGCTGGGACCGACAGCTTTCGGCATTCCTTCAGGGTTCCCACGATTGAGCGGGTTTGACTCCACGGGCAACCCGTTATTTGACAATACCTTCGGAAATTCTGGGAATGCTCCCAACAGCCAGTTCTTCTTCTTCCCCGTGCGCAATTTTGTTCCGCCCTATGCCCAGCAGTGGAACCTGACCTTGCAGCACGAAGTAGCTCCTGGGTGGATGATGGAGCTGGGATATGTCGGCTCCGCCGGGGATCGCCTGGTTGGCCCAGGTCGCGCCCAGAATGCCGGCCAACTCTGCACGCTCTCGTCTCCCTGCGTTATCCCGGCGTCGGCACTGTCATCGACTTTCACCCCTCCTGCTGCCGGAACGCCGGACGTCGTAATGAATCCTAACGGAAGCGTCTCCATCACTGGGAGTACGGGCGCAAACGTCAATGCGCGGGTATTCGTGCCGTACCTCGGCACCCAAAGCCCGTTCGCTTTCATACAGGAGAACAACTCTCACTCCACTTACCATTCGCTCCAGGCCACTCTGATCCATCAGTTCGGCAAGGGCCTCTACTTCCAGGCGGCATATACCTGGTCGAAATCCATCGACAATGCCTCGGGCTCGGAGCAGAGCGATGAGTTGAATGGACTTGAACAATTCGGCAACCTGCTGAACTACAACGATGACCGGGGGCTTTCTGACTTCGATCGCACCCATCGGCTGGCCATCAGCTATTCCTACGACCTGCCTTTCGGCAGTACGCACGGAATCGGCCTGCTGGCGCACGGCTGGACGCTGCAGGGCACCACGACATTCCAGTCAGGCACGCCATTCAACATCTACGACTCTTCTGCGCTCTCGCTTTCCGACCCGCTGGGTATCGAGGGCCTCAATTTTGCGACCCTTGTTCCGGGCACGCCGCTCTCAACGGTGTTAACCAGGGGAAGCACAACTGACAAAATTGCCAATTTTGTGAACCTGAACGATTTCGTTCCCGGTGGGCTGTGCGTGGACGACCAAGGCAACAATTTGGGAATCCCGGTCTCGGATCCCAGCTGCACAAGCGGACTGGCGGCGGATGGTAATGTTCGGCGCAACCTCTTCCGCGGGTTATTCCAGCAGGATTGGGATTTCAGCGTTCACAAGATCACGAGAATCACAGAAAGGACGAACTTCGTATTTGGGGCTGATTTCTTCAACCTCTTTAACCACCCCTCGTTCGCGAGTCCGCAGTCCGGGCCCAACAGCCCGTACGGCCAGTACACGGGTGGCTCGAGCGGCAATTTTGGCGCGATCAACATTGCGACTGGATCCAGTTCAATCCTCGACACGGTGAACCGGCCGCGGATCGTTCAGTTCGTGGCCAAGTTCAACTTCTGAGCATTCAGCACTTTCGCCGACGGGGAGTCGAAAAGGCTCCCCCCTCGGCTCTTCAAAGTACTGCGTCTTCTCTCAATATCCGAGCCGCTTATTCACGACGTTCTCGAGCGGTTCGCCGCGCTCGAACCTGGCATACTGCGCCAGAAAGAAGCGCATCGCCTGATCCTGCCAGTCAGCGGTGTGATCGGCGCAGTGCGGCGATAACAATACATTCTCTAGCTTGTAGAGCAGATTTCCGGGCGGGAGCGGTTCGTGCTCGAAGACGTCCAACCCCGCTCCCTTGATTCGCCCAGTGGTTAGCGCGCGCAGCAGTGCCGCTTCGTCGATGACGGGCCCACGTCCCACATTGATGACGACGGCCGTAGACTTCATCACCGCGAACTCCGCATCGTTGATCATGTGCCGCGTCTCCTCGGTCAATGGAGCGGTTGCCACAACGTTGTCGCAGCGAGCCATCATCTCCCGCCGCTCCTCCGGCTTGTAAAAGCGCTCCACCAGCGGATCGGCGGATGTGGGAGGATGCCGTTTGGTGGCGAGTACGCGCATACCCATGGCCCGGACCCGGCTCGCTACTGCACGGCCAATGTCGCCATAACCCAGAATTCCCACCGTCTGTCCGCTGATCTCTTCCACATCGAACGGTTCCCACAACCCTGCCGTCTGGTTGCGAATCATCCGGCGAAAATCTTTAGCAAAATACAGGATCGCGGCCAACACGAACTCACCGAGCGACGCGCTAAACACGCCGCGGCCGTTGGTCAGCACAACATCGCTCTCGATGAGTTCCGGGAACAACAGGTTGTCCAGGCCGGCAGCCTTGGAGTGTATCCATCGCAGCCTCCGGCTTATCCCGAACACGGCGCGCAGCAACCCCCGCGAGCCGGACCATTGCAGGATCACCGTCGCATCCTTCGCGGCGTGGGCACACGAGGCAACGTCGCCACAGACTGTGTGCGGCAGATCGTTCAGCATTGCGAACTGCGGATCGTCTCCCGACGCCAGCACCAGTACTGGATTCTCTTTCCCGGTACTCAATAGGCTGTAACCCCGACTCGCTAACTTGTGGACTTGTTGGTGGGAGATTTCTTGTTGAGCTCATCTAACAAGAGCTTTGCAGACGGAGGCGGCGGCACCGCACCTTTGAACACGATGTCCTGCGCACTCACTTCCTTGTCATATAAACTCTTGTTGGCGTCGTTGTCGGGACGAAGGGTAGAGCCCGCAAGCGAAATCCCCGCAAACAAGCCACGGGCACGAGAATAGGAAAGTATCTCGGCACGCAGGGTTACGTCGGTTTCGGCAGACGCGTTTCGTCCCACAGGACCGGCCGCAGCGGACACATCGCCCCCCAGCTTAACCTTGCTGCTGAGAATGCTCCTGGCCGAACGTGGACTCATCAGCAGTAATACGAAATCGGTCGCCTGACCTCCCAACTGCAAACCAAAGCTGCCACCTTCAAGCGCCATCATAGTCGGAGCGCCCCAAGAGCCTTTGAAATTCTCGCCCTTCCGGCAGGTCATAACACCTCGGCCATAGCTTCCGCCGAGTCCGATAGCAAATTTGAGCACGGACGGTAAAACCACAACACAATCCGCTTTGTCGATCACACTCTGCGGAATGTCGTCGGGAATGTTCAAGATTTCCTGCATTACATGTCCAGCATTTTCAACGCGTTCTTGTTCTTTTTTTTGCCCGAAGGCGGGCAAAGCGATCACTACCAGCAGGGCTACCCCAAACCAAGCTGTCTTCATAAAGTCTCCTCTAATGAATTGAATGTTCTCAAAACGAGATTCGACTCTCACTCACTACAGGTTGTCAACTCAGCCTGTTGCGGCACAAGCGCACCAGGGTCACCCATGGGATTCGAGGAAATGATATTTCGATGCAGAGAAGTTGATTGTGGCTCGAAGACAGCGTGTGCCGGGGCCCTAAGCATGGTTAGAATGGCCAATCCGGTTTAAAGAGGAACAAGATGAAAATTGATCGGTTCGTGAAGTTTCTTCTGCTAGTCATTGGGGTTTTCCTGGGCATGATCGCGCTGCGTCCCCTCGCAGTTCCTCCGGTCGTAGCAGCGCAATCCGGCGAGGGGCATCCGTTCTATATCGAGCCGGGTGTCGCCATGCTGCGCGCTCCGGATGGCAGCCGGCAGATGCTGGGAAGAGTGGTGATTGATATGCGCAACGGAAATGTTTGGGGATTTCCAACGCTCACGCAAGATCCCTACCCGGCGGCCGGACCCAACAGCGCTCCACCGATTTCTCATCCGTTCTTACTGGGGAAGTTCGCTTTATCGGATATGGATAAATGAGCGCGATCCAGCGAGGGCGACGCGAGAAATCAAATCTCCCACTCAGGCACTGGTCATTCCGGGCAGTGTAAGGTCAGGAGGACCGATCATCGCTGCCTCCGGCGCCATGCCCCCTTCTTTTACGAAGTCGGAAGTCGGACACACCGGTTCGACTGCAAGGGACACGGAGCCTCGAGCAGACGCGAATTCGCCAACCGCGACTCCCAACAGCTCACCGAGTTTCTGAAAATGCCGGAGCCATTTTTCACCGATCTGCAAGAGTTGCTCACGGGACATTATCTGCAGCCGTTCATAGTAAAGGTTCTGCGCCTGCCAGAGGTCCACTTGGAAGGCTGGAAGTTGGGCCAGCGAAGCGACAGCTTCCAGTACCTCGATTTTGTTCAAATCGAATGGATCTCGCGTCCAGCGGTCGAGAACCACTTCCAGACGCTGACGGAGAGCCGCTCCAAGCGAGTTTTCCGCAAAGTTGTTCACGTCCGGCTTTGCCTTATCGAGAAGCTTCCGAATGTAATCAACGTCCAGTTTTTCGACAGCCAAGCAGCGCCGGATGGCGTTCCCGAGCACAAAATCCGCCGACACCCGGAGGATGGCCGGCATGGGCAGATGAAGTTCGGAGAGAAAGTTGATGAGCGAAGCATTTTTCTCATAGACCTTCGCATAGATCTCGTCGATGTCCGCGAGTGTGGAATTGACGATTTGCTTCACAAATCTCTGCCGCTCGTCGCGGAAGAGTGACTTCAGCGAGTAAGTAGCGCTTCGAAATTGTTCGTCGATTAGGAGTGAGCATCTGGCGAGATCGCCAGCCGAAAACGCTCCGGTCGCCTGCTCAACAAACGAGCGAAATTCACCGCCCGCGTGGCACGGGCAGATGCCCGCAACCAATTTGTGGCCTCCCAAATGCAGAACTGCGAAGTCAAACTTCAGCTGGCCGCGGGTCGTACGGGAAGTGATCTCGGCAGAACCCAACGCAAGTTTGGCTTCGTCCTTCTCGAAAAGCTGCACTTCCTGCAGCCGTGCATGATAGCAGTAGAGCGAATCCGGATCGCGGTAGCCATCGAACAGCGAGCTGATGGCGTAATGCGCGGCCACGCCTGAAAGGTCCAACATCGAAGGCCGGACGAACTTCTCATAGATACTCCGACCATTGCCGAACTCGGGGATATTGCTCCAGACTTTCTCCAGCCGGCTCAGGAGTTGCTCTTCGCGCTCACCACCGAATAATTGTTCACTCAATTGCACGGCTCGACCGGCATACTGAAGGACCTGGACGGTTTCCGGCCCGGTCGGTTCATCAAAGAACCATCCGCAGCTGGTATACATCAGCATCAGATGTCGCTGCATCTCGAGCAGCCTTAAAGCCCGCACTGCCTCTTCAGCGGACAAATCCCGCACCGCATGTTGGCGCAGAAAACCGTCGACTGTCTCGGGCGAACGATCAATGACGGCCTTGGCATATTCCTCCCGGACAGCCCACGGCTTCCTGAACAACTTCTTCGCGCCGGCTTCGTACATTGGGGCGAGTTCGTCACGCAGCCAATCCAGAGCGTCTCGCAGCGGTCTGCGCCATTCCTGCTTCCAGTATTGATTCGCACCGGAGTTGCAACCACAGTTGCTCTCCCAACGGGCAACGCCGTGCATACAACTCCAGGAGGTGCGCTCCAGGATTTCAACTTCCTGCGAAGGCGGATGCTGGGCAAAATATTCACCGTAATTCGTGATGCGTGCCAGCTTGTTCTGCTCGATGTAATCGAGAGCATAGGCGAGCGCCATATCGCCGCGATGATGATGGTGACCGTAGGTCTCGCCGTCAGTGGCGATGTGGATCAACTGTGCGGGATCGCCTTCGGGATCCAATCGGCCGGTGAGCCGGCGCGCCAGATTCTCGCCACTGAACAGCAATTTTTCGAAGGCAACCGCGCGCGAAACGACTCCGTCATAGAAGAAGAGCCCGATGTCGCGTCCGGAAGGCAAGTTGCAAGTGTAGGCGCGCCGGGAGTCAATTCCTTGGCCGTAAAGATTGGTCCACTCGGTTTCCTTGTCGGTCTTCAGCTTGCCGGCTTGGTGCGGCGCAAGAATAGTGAACTTGATACCCAGCGAACTCAGGATTTCCAGGGTTTCCAGATCCACCGCGGTTTCTGGAAGCCACATACCCTCGGGGTCTCGCCCAAAACGATGCTGGAAATCCTGGATCCCCCAAAGAATCTGCGTGCGTTTATCGCGCGAGTTGGCCAGGGGGAGGATGAGATGGTTGTAGGCCTGCGCCATGGCGGAGCCATGCCCTGAGAAAATTCTCTGGCTCTCGCGATCGGCGCTAAGGATCTGCTCGTAGGCTTGCGGAGCGCGCTCTTCCATCCAGGACAACAGGGTTGGCCCGAAGTTGAAGCTGATGCGAGCGTAGTTGTTAGCGATCTTCGTGATACGTCCGTGGCCATCGAGCACGCGTGACGCGCCATTCGGCAGATAGCACTCCGCCGTGATTCGCTCGTTCCAATCGTGGTAGGGACTCGCGGAGTCCTGCGATTCGACCGCTTCCAACCATGCATTTTCCCGTGGCGGCTGGTAGAAATGACAATGAATACAGACGAAGCACCCCATTTGCACGTCTCCAAGCTACACCTAAGAAAACCCAAGCACGATTTCTTCTCGGAAACGCGAATTCTTGGGTACGTATGACCGAACCTGCTCGCCGCCGGTTCAGATGATCATCGCAATATACCCTACACGCGCGCACCGTGGGAGAGGCAGACGTGATTCCTCAGCTGTGCAAAACTGGCTTGAAAACGAGTATGAGGTGCAGCCTCGGTCATCGCAGCGGAGGTCCACCGTTTCGTTGTGATACCCTTCCGCACACAACGTTTTTCCCCGGGGCCATGAGACGGCCTAGCCTCCGCGCACATGACGCATGAAGAATGGAGCTGGACGATATGCGCACATTTTTGAGAAGTCTGCTCCTGCTTGTGCCGATGGCAAGCGCACTGGCGCAGACCCCGGCGTTGCAAATGAACGTTATTTACGTGTGCGCCGACGGCCAAAGCTTTAAGGTTTTTTCCTGCGACAAGGCCACCGGCGCTTGCGATTATCAGAACTATAAAAAGGGACAGGCGTACCAGCGCGGCGAGGCTCTGCGCGTACAACTGGCAGCTTTGCTGCCGGCGAAGTGCCACGCGCAAACACCTGCCGAAGCACAAGCCGATCCTCACCGCGGCGAGATTCCTCCGGCTCCTTCTCCGTTTAAGTCGCGTGCGGGGGCTGGCAGCGGCGCTTCCGCGTCTGCAGGCTCAGCCAATTCGCAAACCGGCCTGGGCGGGTTCAAGGTGGGGGACACAGTCCGGGTGCTGATCGACGGCTGGCAGGAAGCCACGGTCATCCAAGTGCTTGGCCGTTCCTACGTGGTCCATCTGCCCAATGGTATTGAGGTTTCAAAACTCTGGCCGATGGAAGTGCGTCGACTTGGAAAACTCACGGCAGAGGACCACTCGATGGGGCAATACGATCTCCACGATCGCGTGCAAGTTCTGGTGAATGGCCGGTGGATGGAGGGTGAGATTCGTGGGCAGAATCTCAACATGTACGACATAAAGGTGCCCGGGGTAGATACGGGCTTCGGCTCTGACATTGTAAATACGACCCCCGAAAATATTCGCATGTCGACCACAGCTCCGCCTCCGCCTCCCGCCCAACGGGCAGCCGGGCAACCTCCCAAGCCCGGACTGACGAGTTGCGCGGGCAAATATGAAGGCCGGTGGGAGCACGTCTCCGGTATGGGCGGCATGACGGTTGTCTTCCGTTCCGGCAAAGCCACGATTACGGAAGGACTGGGTGGTGAGATGCTGTTCGACTGCTTCGTCGGCGACAGCAAGGTCGTTTTCTACAAGGCGGGATCGTTCACACCATTTTCCTACGGCTTCGACGTCAATTACGACGGAACGTTGCAGACGCCGCTGGGAGCCATCAAAAAAATGGGCAACTAACGAATCCGCTGCACGCAACCTGCTTTCAGCGGCGGATAACATCCATTCCCGCTGCCGGGGTTGCCACCCAGGCAGTTGGTTGTGAATCAGTCAATGCCGAGCGCGTATTCCCTCGATAGCAGTCCTTTCTCGCCTTGTGTGACCGCCGTCACTGCACGGCGCGCCCCCTTGCGTAGATTCGTAGGCATGGGCGCTCCAGCCAAGAATGATCGCATCGCGTGGTTGCAGGGACCCTCAGCCAAGTGTGCGACGGTTTCGGCGGATCGCAAACACCCATGGCGACTGATTTTGTTGGGCGCGCCCGGGGTTGGCAAAGGGACGCAAGCGGAACTCCTGACAGACCGTCTGGGTGCTTGTCATCTCTCGACTGGAGACGTGTTTCGGGCAGCCGCCAAGAGCCGCGAGTGTGATCAGTCTCCGGCGATGAGAGAAGCTTTGGAGTACATGCGCCGCGGCGACCTGGTGCCGGACTCTACCGTATGGGAGATGGTGCGCGAACGCTGCGCTTGCATTCTTCATTGCGGTGGTTTCATTCTCGATGGCTTTCCGCGCACGCTGGCGCAAGCCGAATCGCTGAAAGACTTAATGGAGAAGGAGAAGATTTCGCTAAGCGCGGTGCTGAATTACGAACTGCCGACCGACGAAATTGTGCAGCGATTGAGCGGCCGCCGTACCTGTGAACAATGCAAATCGGTTTTCCATGTGACCGAGCGCCCGCCAAAGATCGAGGGTGTGTGCGACCGTTGCGGAGGCTTTCTCTATCAACGCGAGGATGACCGGCCAGAATCGATCGCCGTGCGTCTTGACGCTTACGAGCGAAGTACGGCGCCACTGATCCAGTTCTATAAGGATCTTGGACTATTGGTGTCGATCGTCGCCAAGGGATCCCCCGACGAAATCATGGCCCGAACCGTGGATCAATTGAACGAACCACGCTGGCAGCAACTCAACGGATTGCAGTAACGATCATTCGACGAACGAAAGTTAACTAGCCTCTCTATCTTCCAGCGGCCGCTTTCCCAACAGATCTCAACGCGGCTCAACTTGCATGAGCACGCCATATTTAGGGCGCAGCGTGATGAGTGGTTGCGGCTGAACTCGATGATTTGGAACCAACCGCAGTTTCCATCTCTGCGCCAGCGTGGCCAGAATCAGCATGCCTTCCATCCAGGCAAACGACTCGCCAATGCACTGCCGCGGTCCGGCGCCAAATGGAAGATACGTAAATTTCGTGCGCTGGGCTTTGCTCTCCGCAGAGAATCGATCGGGATCGAAGCGCAATGGATCAGGGAAGAATCTGGCATCGCGATGAGTAACGAACTGGCTGATCAGCACGGTGGTTCGCGCCGGAAGGAAATAGTCGCCAAGGGCAAAGTCATTGCGAGCGTAACGGCCCATCGCCCACGCTGGCGGATACAGACGAAGCGACTCCGCCATCACGTTTTCCGTGTAACGCAGACGCGGCAAATCGTCGGCAACAGGAAGCCTTCCTTTCAGAGTCTGGTCGACTTCTTTATGGAACCTGCCTTCGCAATCGAGATTCTGTGATAGCAGATACCACGTCCAGGACAGAGCATTGGCCACCGTCTCGTAGCCGGCCAGAAAAATAGTGATGACTTGATCCCGCAATGACTGCCGGGACGCTTCGTCGTTGCCTGGCGAGGCCGCAAGCATTAGATCCAGCAGGCTTCCGCGATCAATACCGCTACGCTGACGCGCGTCCCCGATGCGGGCGTCGATCATGCGGTAGACCACGGCGTCGATGCGCCGGCGCGCCCTTACAAACGCGGCCAAGCCCGGTGGACGGAGATGCACCAGCCATTCCGCCGCGGGCAGCATCACCAGAAAATTGTAAAGACCCATGATCCGGTTGATTGCTGCCGCAAGCTCGTAAACTTCCGCGCGCAGCTCCGTCGCGAACAACGTGCGGGCGACAACGTTAAGGGTCAAGTGCATCATGTCGGCAGCGATATCGCGTTGTTCTCCTGCACGCCACGAATCTCGGATGCATGCCGCCTCTTCCACTATGATGCCGCCATATTCGCTAATCCGCTGGCGGTGAAAGGCTGGCTGTGCAGCCATTCGCTGAGCGCGGTGCGCGGCTCCTTCGGCAGTGATCATGCCTTCGCCAAGCAGCATCCTGGTGCGCTGCACCGTACGTTCCTTGATGAAGTTGTCGTTCTGCACCACGAGTACTTCTCGGATGTACTCGGGATGGTTCAAGAAAACAATATGATTCGGCCCGATCTTGTAGTGCGCAATATCGCCGTAGGTCTTGGCGAGATGTTGAAAAAGAAGAATATGATTCGCGGGGCGAAATTTGCGGAAGGCAAACCATAACAGGTTACGCTGGAAGCCAGAGGGGAAATGATAATCGACATGCCCTCGCGAAGGCTCTACTCCTGATTGCCGCGCTGCGGTTGCCATTGCAATAGTCTACCCCGCGACGAACGCAACAAACGCCGCCTGATGCGCCTACTTCTGCAACTGGTCAAGCGCAGCCACAACCTCCAAGCTGTGGCGGGTTGGGTCAACGTCGACATACGTTCTCGCAATCTTTCCGCTGGGATCGATCAGGAAAGTATGCCGCGCGGCAAACTTTACGACTCCCAGATTGGTCAGCGACCCATATTCCCTGCTCACTTTGCCATCGCCGTCTGCCAGTAGCTTGAAATTTAACCCTTCTTTCGTGCAGAACTTTTTGTGCGAATCCACACTATCCACACTTACACCCAAAACGACGGAATTGCGGGCGTCATATTTGGACTGATCCACTTGAAAGTTGTGAGCCTCGCGCGTACAGCCCGGAGTCTGATCCTTGGGATAGAAGTAGAGGACGACCCATAGCCCGCGATAATCCTTCAGGCTGACGGAACTACCCTCTTGTGAGACCAAGGTGAATTCCGGCGCCGGGCTTCCGGGGACCGGAATCGCCGCGCGGGGACTCGACAAAAGACGCGGAACCAAAAACACGACGAGCACAACCAGCAAAACCAGCAGGACAATCTTCAACATGGAGAAACCTCCACAAAAGGCGGCTTGCACAAACCTGGAGACGTCGCTCTTGCTTCGATCCCGACGTTCTGCATTGTAGAACGTGGACTCCGACCTTCGTCCAGCAAGATTCCGCATAATTGAATATTATGGATGATTCGGCATAATCAGACGGAGATGAGACGTGGCTCAGACGGAAACTGACGGCTTAGAAGTATTGGAAACCCGAGAGTGGGTGGACTCGCTGGACTATGTGTTGTCCAAAGGTGGTCCCGTACGCGCCGGGCGACTGCTGCAACAGCTCGCCTTGCATGCGCGCCGCACCGCGGGAGTGAATCTTCCTTTCTCGGCTACCACGCCTTACCAGAACACGATTCCCTCCATGCAACAGGCGCCGTTCCCCGGAAGTCAGGAGATGGAACGGCGCATCAAGAGCCTGGTGCGCTGGAACGCTCTGGCCATGGTGGTGCGCGCCAACAAAATTCAGGAAGGCATTGGCGGACATATCTCGACATTCGCTTCGGCCGCGACTTTGTATGAAGTTGCGTTCAATCATTTTTTTCAGGCGCAGACCGAAAGCGGCGATCGCGATGTAGTTTATTTCCAGGGCCACGCCGCGCCCGGAATGTACGCGCGCGCCTATCTCGAAGGCCGCATTCCGAAAGAAAAACTGGAGAATTTCCGTCGCGAATTGAAGCCTGGCGGTGGGTTGAGTTCCTATCCCCACCCGTGGTTGATGCCGAATTTCTGGGAGTTCCCCACGGTCTCGATGGGATTGGGACCGATCCAGGCCATATATCAGGCGCGCTTCATCCGCTATCTGGAAAATCGCGGGCTAAAGCAATCGACGGGCGGCAAGGTGTGGGCGTTCATGGGCGATGGCGAAATGGACGAACCGGAAGCACTAGGCTCCATCACGCTGGCCTCCCGCGAGAATCTCGACAACCTTATCTTTGTGGTGAACTGCAACCTGCAGCGCCTCGATGGCCCAGTCCGCGGCAACGGAAAAATCATTCAGGAACTCGAAGCCATCTTCCGCGGTGCGGGATGGAACGTGATCAAAGTTGTATGGGGCTCGGATTGGGACAGCCTGATTCGCGCCGACCGCGATGGGCTGCTGGTGCGCCGACTCGGAGAAATCAGCGACGGCCAGTATCAGAAATATTTTGTGGAGAGCGGAGCTTATTTCCGACAGAATCTGTTCGGCACCGACCCGCGCCTTTTGAAAATGGTGGAGCATCTTTCCGACGAGCAACTGGCGCGCATGCGGCTCGGCGGGCACGATCCCATCAAAGTGCATGCTGCATACCGTGCGGCGGTCGATCACAAGGGCTCCCCAACAATTATTCTGGCCAAGACCATTAAGGGCTATGGCCTGGGCGAAGCCGGCGAAGGCAAGAACATTACCCACCAGCAAAAGAAGCTGAATGAAGAAGAGCTGGAGATGTTCCGGTCGCGTTTTGGAATTCCGATTCCTGACGACCAATTGCAGAATGCACCATTCTATCGCCCCTCCGATGACAGCGCTGAGATCAAATACATGCAGGCGCGCCGGCAACAACTCGGCGGTTATATGCCGACACGTAAGGTTCGCGCCACGCCGCTGAAGCCAGTGCCCGATTCTTATTTTGAGGAATTCTACAAAGGCACGGAGGGCCGCGAAGCCTCCACCACCATGGTTTTCGTGCGGCTGCTGGGAAAGTTGCTGCGCGATCCGGAGGTGGGCAAGTTGATCGTACCGATTATTCCCGACGAAGCTCGAACGTTTGGCATGGAAGCCCTATTCCGACAGGTCGGAATTTACTCCAGCGTTGGGCAGCTTTACGAACCGGTCGATATGGACACGCTCCTTTATTACAAGGAAGCGAAGAACGGGCAGATTCTGGAAGAAGGAATCACCGAAGCCGGGTCGATGTGCTCATTCATTGCAGCGGGCACCGCCTATGCCAATCACGGCATCAACACGATTCCTTTCTTTATTTATTATTCGATGTTCGGTTTTCAGCGCATTGGCGATCTGATCTGGGCTGCAGCGGATATGCGTTGCCGCGGCTTTTTGGTCGGCGGCACCGCGGGACGAACCACGCTGGCCGGCGAGGGCTTGCAGCACCAGGACGGTCACAGTCACGTTCTCGCCCTCCCGGTTCCCAACCTGCTGGCGTACGATCCGGCATTCGCCTACGAGATTGCCATCATCATTCAGGACGGCATCAAGCGCATGTACGTGGACCAGGAGTCGATTTTTTATTATCTCACTGTAACCAACGAGCCGCTGCCCATGCCTGAGATGCCGAAAGACGGAAACGTGCGCGAAGGCGTGTTGCGGGGGCTCTACCGCTTCAAGGCGGCGGATGCGCCCGATTCCAAGTTGCGCGCGCAACTGCTGGGCAGTGGAACCATCATGTACGAAGTGTTGAAGGCGCAAACCATCCTCAGGGAAAAATACGGTGTGGCGGCGGATGTTTGGAGCGTAACCAGCTACAAGGAACTCTATCGCGATGCCAACGATTGCGAGCGCTGGAACATGCTGCATCCTGGCGACGCTGCGAAAGTTCCATTCATCACTGCGACCTTGAAAGATGCGCCCGGACCGTTCATCGCCGCATCTGATTACATGAAGGTGCTCCCCGAGTCTTTAGCCAAGTGGGTGCCGGGACAGCTCGTCTCGCTCGGCACTGACGGCTTTGGCCGCAGTGAGAGCCGCGCGGCGCTCCGTGATTTCTTCGAAGTGGATGCGAAGCATATTGTCCTCGCCACACTCGGCGCGTTGGTAAGGGAAAAGAAAATCGGACTGGATGTCATGAAGAAAGCAATTGGGGACCTGGGAATCAATCCCGCGAAGTTAAATCCCGCCGTCAGTTAAAGGCTGGTTGCCGCACTCGACAAAATGAAGGAATGGAATTAGTGATCGAATTCAAACTTCCCGCACTTGGTGAAAATATCGAACAGGGCGATCTGGTGCGCTTGATGATTGCGCCGGGCGCGACTGTCAACGAAGGCCAGGCCGTCATGGAGCTTGAAACCGACAAGGCGGTCGTGGAAGTCCCATCGTCGGTGAGCGGAACCGTCAAGGAGATATTGGTTAAGGAAGGGGAGAAGATAAAGGTTGGCCAGGTAGTATTCACGGCCGACAGCAACGGAGCGGCCGCTCCTGTCCCTGAAAAGCCACTTCCGGCCGAGCCTACGGCAGCAATCGAAAAACCGCTGGCGCCAGTATCGAAGCTGCCTGAATCTCAGCCCGCGCCGCAACGAATGCGCTCGACCGATGCCGCGCCGGCCAGCGAATTCCGCCTGCAGGAACTCGGAGAGAACATTTCTCAGGGCGACCTTGTGCGCCTGATGATCGCCCCTGGCGCCAAAGTTTCCGAAGGCCAGCCCGTCATGGAACTCGAAACCGAGAAAGCGGTGGTTGAGGTTCCATCATCGGTCACCGGAATTGTGAAGGAAGTGAAAGTCAAAGAAGGCGAAAAGATCAAGGTTGGCCAGCTGATCTTCACGCTGCGAGGCGCAGCCTCTTCTAGCATCGAAACCACTCGTCCACAGAGCCAACCGGTCGAGCACGTTTCCGGGCAGCATGGCGCGCGGCTCGCGTTCCAGGCCGCGATTCGGGCAGAGGGCAAAACCGAAGAGCAAGCGCTGCCTCCCGACCAGCCGCTGCCGCAGCCTCCTGCGTTCTCCATGCCCGTGCAATTGGGCAAGGTGGCCGGAACTGAAAATCGCGAAGCCGTTCCCGCAGCTCCGCACACGCGCCGGCTCGCCCGCGAACTCGGCGTTGATATTTACGAAATCAAAGGCACGGGGCCCGGCGGACGCATCAGCGAAGACGATGTGAAGGCACACACCAAGGCCGCGCTTGCCGCGATGGCTACGGCCGCGCAAGCTCCGGCGCGCGCTGGACATTTCGCCGCTCCCAAGCTGCCCGATTTCGCCAAGTGGGGAAAGATCGAGCGGGTTTCCATGCGTGGGGTTCGCCGCAAGACCGCCGAGCACGTCGCCGAGTCCTGGAATACAATTCCGCACGTCACACAGCACGACCGCGCCGACATCACCGAACTCGAACAATTGCGCGCGCGCTTTGCTCCCAAGGCGGAACAGGCCGGCGGCAAAATGACCGTCACCGCGATTGCTCTGAAGGTCTGCGCCGCTGCGCTGAAAGTTTTTCCGCAGTTCAACGCCACCATCGATATGGAGAAAGAAGAGATCATCTACAAACAGTACATTCATATCGGTGTCGCGGCGGATACCGACCGCGGACTTTTGGTGCCGGTGATCCGCGATGTGGACAAGAAAAATATTGTCGAGCTGGCGGTGGAGCTGTCGCAAATTTCGCAGAAGGCGCGCGAGAAAAAAATTACCGTCGCCGATATGGAAGGTGGAACGTTCACCATCACCAACCTCGGCGGCATCGGCGGCACGGCATTTACGCCGATCGTGAATCACCCCGAAGTCGCCATCCTCGGGCTTTCACGCTCGCGCATGGAACCGGAATGGATCGGCGGGAAATTCGAGCCGCGGCTGATCCTGCCGCTTTCGCTATCTTACGATCATCGCCTGATCGATGGCGCCGATGCCGCGCGTTTTCTGCGTTGGGTTGCGGAAGCCTTCGAGCAGCCTTTCCTGCTTTCCGTGCAAGGATAGATTCTCTTCAAGCGAGCCGAATCCCAGAGAAAGTCACTTCATGAACGAAGCACTCGACCAATCGCCCAAAGAAAGTTCGGGATCAACTCAGAAGCTTCGCGTCGCCGTGGTTGGCGCTGGACCGGGCGGCTACGCAGCAGCCTTTCTTGCGGCTGATCTGGGAATGCAAGTTACGCTAATCGACCCGGAGATGAACCCGGGCGGCGTGTGCCTCTACCGTGGGTGCATTCCTTCGAAGTCGCTGCTCCACGTGGCCAAGCTGATTGAAGAATCACAGCAGGCGAAAAATTGGGGCATCGACTTTCCACCCGCGAAAATCGATCTCACACGATTGCGCACCTGGAAAGAAGGCGTTGTAAAAAGGCTTACCGGCGGGTTAGGACAACTCTCCAAGCAGCGCCACGTGGAATACATTCAGGGCCACGCCGCATTCGAAAATGCAACGACCCTGCGCATCAGGAAGACAGATTCCACCGAGGTGGTTCTCAGCTTCGACCGTATCATTCTCGCCACGGGTTCGCGTCCCGCGGTTATTCCGACTCTGAAGCTGGATTCGCCGCGCCTGATGGATTCCACCGGAGCGCTCAATCTCGAAGATATCCCGGGCAGTCTTCTCGTGGTTGGCGGTGGATACATCGGCCTTGAACTTGGCTCGGTCTACGCCGCGCTGGGAACCCGGGTCACGGTAGTGGAGATGCTACCCGGCCTGCTCCCGGGCGCAGACCGCGATCTCGTGCTTCCGCTGCACAAACGCCTGGAGAAGATGTTCGAGACAATCCTGCTGAAGACCACCGTGGCGTCACTTAAAGACGAGAACGCAGGAATTCGCGCAACCTTCGAGGGCACATCGCTGCAGGAAAAAGAGCGGGAAAAGATTTTCGACCGCGTGCTGCTATCAGTGGGGCGCAAGCCGAACTCGGAGATTCATGGACTCGATATGACCCACGTAAATATCACCTCGCGCGGATTCATCGAAGTCAACAAGCAGTTGCAAACCGCCGACCCGTCCATCTACGCCATCGGCGACGTGGTCGGCGAGCCCATGCTGGCGCACAAGGCGATGCACGAAGGTCGGGTCGCCGCGGAAGCCATTGCCGGACACAAAGTCGCCTTCGAGCCCAATGCCATTCCTGCGGTTGTTTTCACGGATCCGGAAGTTGCCTGGTGCGGCCTCACCGAAACACAGGCGGAAAAAGAAAATCGCGAAATCAAGGTTGCGAAGTTTCCCTGGGGCGCATCGGGACGAGCGGTTACTCTCGACCGTCCCGAAGGCATGACGAAGTTGATCATCGACCCGAAGACCGAACGCGTATTGGGCGTGGGCATTGTCGGCGCTGGGGCTGGCGAACTGATTGCCGAAGGAGTGTTGGCCATCGAAATGGCTGCGCTGGCCAGCGATGTGGCGATGACAATTCATCCGCATCCCACGCTTTCGGAAACGGTGATGAATGCAGCTGAGGTTTTCTTTGGCACCAGCACAGACGTTTTCCGGCCGAAACGTGGATAGTTGCGTGCAGACACGCAGCCTCTTGCGGACAATTGCTTCCGCTACAATAAACTCTCAATTGCCGGATTTGTGTAACTGCCGCGCCCGGCTGCCCGCACAAGGCCGGGCGGAAAAAATTTCATGGCCAACTTTTCCAGACGAATCGCCCTTCTAGCTTTCATTATTTGTGTTTCTTTGCCGCTCGCCGGGCAAGGCGCTCTCAGCCAGTTATTGCAGTCCAACCCACCCGCGAGCAATTCCTCCAAGACTCAGACCGACCCTCTCGGCCGTGAAACGCCCTATGGCACCGTCTTCGGATTTTTGGAGGCCGCGCAGGCCGGGAACTATGCCATCGCCGCGCAATACTTACAGATGAGCCCGGCACGCCGCCAAACCGAAGGCGAGGAACTGGCACAGAAGTTGAAGGCCGTGATGGACACTGCTTTCGCCGGCAGCCTGAAACATGTGAGCACGCAATCCCAGGGTGCGCTTCAGGAAGGAGTTCCGGCGGACCGGCAAAAGCTGGGGACCATTTCGTCGGGGGATGTAGAAGCGGAACTGGAACTGGTGCGGGTTTCCGATCCGACCGCGGGGAAAATCTGGCTGATCGCTTCCGATACGTTAGCCAAAGTGCCGGAGCTTTATGATCAAGTCGAAGCCCGCCAGGTGGAAACGCGATTGCCCAAGTGGCTGGTGAAACATCAACTGGCCGGGATGCCGCTGTGGCAATGGTTCGCGTTAATCCTACTTATTCCGTTGGCAGCAGGCGCTGCTTGGCTGTTGCTGGTAGTGCTGCAAATTCCCTTGCGCGGCTGGGCTCGAAGGCATGGACAGAGCGAACTGGAATCGTGGGGCGTTTCCGGCGCGGCTTGGTTGCTGGTTGGGACGCTCATCCACAGAATTCTCACAGTCTACTTGGGCATGCCGTTGTTGCAGCGCCACTACTACACGCAGGTCACGGAAGTTGCGGTTATCATCGGCACAAACTGGATTCTGTGGCGAATAATCCGCTGGTTTATGCGCCGCGTGCGAAACCGGGCTCTGGCTCGTGGTCGCGCAGGTACAGGGTCGCTGATGCTGCTTGGCGAGCGCCTAATCAAAGCTTTCATTTTCGTAATGGCGGTGTTCTTCGTCCTCGGTGTGCTGGGATTCAATTTGACTACGGCCTTGGCGGGACTGGGCATTGGAGGCCTGGCGATCGGTTTTGGCGCGCAGCAGACCATCGCCAATTTATTCGGCGGCGTTTCTGTATTAGGCGATGAGGTCATCCGCGTGGGGGATGTTTGCAAGTTCGGCGATCGCACGGGAACGGTCGAGGATATTGGACTGCGCTCTACTCGGGTGCGCACCGAAGAGCGCACTCTGCTGGCCATTCCCAACGGTACGGTAGCAACGATCAATGTGGAGAACCTCAGCCGGCGTGACAAGATACTTTTCAAGACCATTCTCGGACTGCACCTTGAGACCTCCCGGGAGCGTCTTGGCGAGGTGCTTTCCGAAATCCGCCGGGTGCTGACCGGCAATCCCAAGATCGAGGACAAGACGATTCGAGTGCGCCTGATTGAACTCGCATCCAGCGCGCTCAACGTAGAGCTGGTTTGCTATGTGTTGACGCGAGATTTCGACGAATTCGCCGCCGTCCGGGAAGGCGTGCTGTTGCAGATCATGAATTTGGTGGAAGATTCTGGAACGAAGCTCGCATCGCCCTCGCAGACATTCTATTTGAACCAAGACTCAGCACTCGACAAAAACAAAACGAAGGCTTCTCTTCAGCAAATTACGGATTCAAGCCGCAGCGCGCATGGACCGTCCGCGTCCGTTAATCAGGAGCGAGATGCTGAAAAGAGCATCGAAAAAAGATAATCAGGACTCAGCGTGCCAGCGCCGGCTGAACCATGCAAGGAAGCGATGCGTCGGGTAGTAAACCATGGCCGGAACAATAGTCAGATAGGCAACCAGATACACGAAGCCGGGAACTAGATGCTGTTCGCGAAAGAAAAGCCCGCGCGCCCAGTTCACGTCGTCCTGCGGACGCCAGAAATAATTGATTGGAACAACAATCCAAGCAGTCAGCGTTTGATACCTCCAACCTCGCCGATCGTAGCCTAAGCTCCAGATCGCCCACAACAGCAAAGGCGGCGTCACCACATGAAAGAGGCTTAGCAAGCGAATGGATAGCGGTAGGTGCGGATCGAACATAAACTCCGTGCCACCGATCAGGTGCCGACCGCTTACCAGAACTCCGGCAAGATCGATAGTGAATAGAGTCTGGAAAAGCAAGAGGCCGCTTGCCTGCCAGGAAAATATCAGCGGACTTTCCAGCCACAGGGCCGCGGCAATAAAGAGATTGCCGAGATCGCAGAAGAAGAGAAAATTCTGCAGCCCGTACTGTCGCCAATACAGAGGGATCCAGACGATCACACATGCCGTCCACAGTAGCTTGATTGATAACGGGATGCGCATGAGATGCCATTGTATTCGCCGGAGCAGCCCGGGCCGACAAGCGCTAAAAGCCATGCCTGACAAGCTCTAAGCGGCTTACCTGCAATTACCACCGTAACTTGATGCAGCTTACGGGTGTACCTACGATGAGTTCAATATGGGTTACCAAGCTCTCCTCTTCTGTCCCGACGAGAAGACGGCTCGTACCGTTACACAGGTTCTCAGCGAGCTGGACTTCGCAGTTATTTCCTGCACCGAACCATTCGCCGCAGTGAAGAAATTGATGGGCGAGCATTTTGACGCCGTCGTCGTGGACTGCGACAACGAGCAGAATGCCACGCTCCTGTTCAAGAGCGCACGCAATGCTCCGAACAACCAGTCGGCGCTGGCGGTTGCGGTGGTCGAGGGACAGGCGGGAGTGGCGAAAGCCTTCCGAATTGGGGCGAACCTGGTTCTCACCAAACCGATTAACGTTGAGCAGGCTAAAGGCACATTGCGCGTCGCGCGAGGATTGTTGCGCAAGAACGAAATGGCGAAGCCAGCGGCAACAACAGTGAAGCCCGCGGCTTCCGCCCCGCACGCGAAGCCCACGCAAGTCATGCCAATTGTGAGCAGTTCGCGGCCGACCTTGCCGGTGGCACCGACGAAGATTCCTGTACCGAAGATTCCTGCACCGAAGAGCGCGCCACAGCCGAGCTTTAGTGCTTCCGCTTCCAGCGACATCAGTGAGGTCGCGGAATCTACAGACTCGGCGGTTGCGGTTCCAAAGCAGGTTCCATCGCCATCGACCACAACATCGAAGGCGCAAGCGACTGGGGCAAACATGGTGCCGCCTGCGGCCTCTGTACCCGAATCTGAGATTACCTCCGGCACGCCTGAAGTCACCGCGCCCAAGACAGCAATTACCGGATTTTCGGTAGGAACATCGGTGGGTTCGGCGAGCGCGGCAGCGCCGGCACGAGAGGCAAAGGCAAGCAGCCCTGCTGAAGGGAAACCTCCTCTGGCAATTCCTGAGGATGAGATTCCGGTTGAGAAAGTTGCGGCGAGCGCAAGCGGTTCCGCGGCGGAGGAGACGGCTGTACCTGCGCCTTCCTTCACCTTTGGAGGTGCGGTCGAGAGCGGCAAGAAATCCGAAGGCAGCGGGAGCAAGAAGATTCTGCTGGCGGTGGTCGCAGTTCTGCTGATTGCGGCAGCTGGTTACGCCGCGTGGATGCAGTTTGGACCTTCGATTCTGGCGATGCGTGCGCCCGCAGCCAATGTTGCGCGGCCGGTGACAAGTCCTGTAGTGGTTCCGCAGGCCAGCACGACGGTTGCGCCATCTTCGGCTGATTCTTCTGCCGCATCCGTTCCGTCTGCGGTTGCGCCCGTTCCCTCGATTACTCCGAGCTCCGCAGCCGTGCAGCCAACTGCGACGGCAAAGCTTTCGCCGGCCGGGAAAAGCATTTCTGGCACCGGCGATGCGCCATCGCATCCGGGCAAACCTAAGCTTGAAGTGGAGTCGTCCAAGCCTGAGGAGAGCGACGTCACGGTGAACAAGGCTCCGACAGCAACGGCGAAGCCGATCGTGATCAAGAATGGCATTGCGCAGCCGAGGACGGAAGCTGTCGCATCGAACGACACTGCCGCGCCGAGCATTGCCAGCATTGCTCCGGCGGGAAATGGCGGGTCGTTGCCGAACCTGATGGACGGCGTGAGCGCCACGCCGACTCCGGTGCTGCAGGCGGTGAAGGTTTCGCAGGGCATTTCGCAGGGACTGATCCTCAAGAAAGTTGCGCCTTCGTATCCGACCAGCGCTTTGCGGCTTCGGGTTGAAGGGCCGGTGGAATTGCTGGCGACGGTGTCTAAGAGGGGCGATATTTCGGCGGTGAAGATCATCAGTGGAGATCCGACGCTGGCGCGCGCTGCGGTCGATGCGGTGAGGCAGTGGAAGTACAAGCCTTATCTGCTCGACGGTTCTCCGGTCGAGATCCAAACGCAAGTCACGATCAACTTCAAGTTGCCGCAATAAAGCGGGTGCAGTTCTCTGCATCGAGGTGCGGCGAATCGTTGATTGCCGATTTTGCGATATCCGATTGTCGACTGAAAAGCTATCGCTCCGGTTCTGCCTCCTGTGACCTGCAAATTTAGGGCTGTGAATTCCCGTTGATAATAATTTTGCGTCTCTGGTCTTCGCGAGCAGGAGCGACGCGCCTGATTTTCATTCCTTTCGGGGTACCCCCTCCCCCCTACCTCTTGGAAATCCTGCTGGGCGCGGGTTTCGCAAAAAGTGCTTTGCAAAATCTAGATGGCAAAGAGCTTAGAGGTCAAAATCCAGAGAACAAAGGGCTTATATCGATTCTGGACCTGGGAGGCTACACTGGCATCGCTTAGCGATAATGGACGGGTTTTTGTCGCGCGGCAAGGTTAGATGTCACGTGCGGCTGTGAATCGCGGGCGGTGGGCGGAGGAGAAATACGCAGCTCTTGGGCAAGCTCGACGGGAACAAAATCACAACCCACTAGGGATAGGACCGTGGAATCCCATCCTTGACAAAGAACGTCAAGGATGGGACACCCCCATCGGTCAGGATGGACCGCCCGCCACGACTGTCTACACAATCAGGCGATTCTCGGTGGCAACTTGGCTGTACCAGAGGCCGGAATCCTTTATGGTGCGCTTCTGGGTGTGGAAGTCTACGTAGGTTAAGCCGTAGCGCTGGGTGTAGCCATCCGTCCATTCGAAGTTATCGATCAGGCTCCAGGCGTGATAGGCACGGACTCGGGCTCCGTCGGCGATGGCGCGGGCCAGCTCAGCTAGGATCTGGCGGTGAAAGGCGATGCGGCGCGTGTCGGGAACGCGGCCGGTTTCGTCAGGATTGTCGAGATAGCAGCAACCGTTCTCGCTGATCTCGATGATGGGGTGGTTATACTCGCGCGAAATCTGGGTGACGAGATCGTAGATGCCGCGCGGCCAGATCTCCAGTCCTGCTTCGGTGAGAGGGCCTTCGGTGGGCATCTCGACGTGAATCTGGGTCAGCGGATCGCGCCCGGACGAGCCGCCTTCGCCCTCGGTTTCGGTACCGAAGTGTCCTCCTGCGCTTGATTGCGTGCCGGGGCTCGCGGCGGAGACGATGCGGCGCGTGTAGTAGTGAAATCCCAGCCAATCCAAAGGAACTTGCATAATCTTGTCATCGCCGGGCTTGAATCCCATGGCTTCGTAGGGAGTTTCGCCGACGAAGGCTTTTGGGTATTCGCCGTGGATGGCGGGGTTGAGGAAGTAGAGATTGTTCATGGCGTGGTAGCGGGCGGTGGCGGCGCGATCGGCTTCGCTATCGGTCTTGGGATAGGCGGGAGCCATGCCATAGGCGCTGCCGACCGTTGCCTTGGACGAGGCGGCTTTGAGGGCGCGGAAGGCTTCGCCCTGTGCGAGGTTGACGGTGTGGGCGGCTTTCAGGAACCGGCTGAAATCGGATTTGCCAGGAGGAAAGATGCCGACGCCGTAACCGAAATAGGTAAAGGTCCAGGGCATGTTGAAGGGAGCCCAGACAGAGATCCGATCGCCAAGGTTTTTGGCGAGGATGGCGGCGAAATCGGCGAAGTAGCCGGCTAGGTCGCGGTTCGGCCATCCGCCGCGCTCTTCGAGGGCTTGGGGAAGATCCCAATGGTAGATGGTGCAGAAGGGGCGAATGTCGGCTTCGAGCAAGGCGTCGGTGAGGCGGCGGTAGTAATCGAGACCTTTTGGATTGACTGGCCCGGTGCCCGTGGGCTGGATTCGCGACCATGAGGTGGAGAAGCGGTAACTTTTCTGATTGAGGCGCTTGAGGATGGCAACGTCCTCTTTATAGCGGTGGTATTGATCGCAGGCGACTTCGCCGGTGGCTGCGCCCTTGATTTTGCCGACGGTGTGCGTGAAGCGGTCCCAGTTGGATTCGCCTTTGCCATCGAGGTTCCATGCGCCTTCGACCTGGTAGGCGGCAGAGGCCATGCCCCAGAGGAAGCCGCTGGGGAAGCGGGCGGCGGCGATCTCGGAGGACGAAATTGAGCCCGGAATTTGTTCAGGGCCTGGAGGTTGTTCGCGAGAGGAAGAATTGGCGGCAAGGGCGCGGTTTGCGACTAAAGCGCTGGCGCCTGCGAGAAGTGAGCTTTTCAAAAAATTCCTGCGGTGCATGGATGGGTTGACTCCTCATTGGCGGCGAAGCTATCAACATTCGCATACGAGAGTCAAACCGAGGGAGGGATGGTAGTAGTGAAGTTTGAATCAAACGGCTGTTTGCTTAGGGAGATCCCTCGCCCGCTGGTGAAAACGCGGGGCTTCGGGATGACTGTCTCTTGGCTTATTCGTGCTGCAGGACTTCGTCGATTACGGCTTTGCCACCTTTGTCCACGGTGATGACTTTGTGGAGGGGCGCGTAGCCGGTGAGAGTGATGTCGACGATGTAGTTGCCGGGATCGAGAAGGACATCGACAGGCGAAGATCTATCCAGCATGTGCTGGTTGATGGCGACCTGAGCGCCTTTGGGCTGAGTCTTGATACTGACCGTGCCCATGCCCTGGGCTTCCTTGCCGCCAAAAAGTCTTTTCATTTTACCGACGGTCTTGATGTCGTCGACGTTGCCAAGCGAGCGCAGAGCGGGCGAGAAGCCGACGGTTTGACCCAGGATGAATTGCGCGCTGGTGGTCTCGTCGATGTATCCGCCCTTGCGGACTAGAACGACGTGCTGACCTTTATCCACGGAAACCTGCGCGGGGGTGAGCTTGCCGGTATCGCGGCCATCGATGTAAACGTTGGCTCCGGCGGGCGTGCTGGTAACGGAAAGAGTTGCCATGAGCTGCGCCAGATGGGATACGACAAAAGACTTAGTGCCGGAATTGACAGCGACGGAGCGAGTGTCAGAAGAGTAACCAGTCTTGCTGACAGTAACGGTGTGCTGGCCGGGGCCGACACCGGAAAGGGTGAACGGCGTAACCCAGGAGGGATCGGTTTTTCCGTCGAGCTGAACCTGCGCGCCTTGCGGGGTAGAGTCGATGGCCATCTGTCCGGGAACGATGGCGGGAGCAATGGGTGCAGCGGGTTTCTTGCGGGCGTTCCTGCCTCTGGCGACAGCGACGTGAGTGCGCGCGGGCTGCGACTCGACCTCAGGCTCCACAGGCTGAGTTTGCGCGGGTGGAGCGGGTTGAGGCGCTTGCGCCTGCACGGGTAGTGAGGGCGGTGCGGGCTGGCTGGGTGCCGCTTGCGTGGCCTGCTCGACCGGGCGCGGAGAATCATCGTCGCTATTTAGATGATTGATGTGCAGGACGAGAGCGATGGCGATGATGAGAATCAGGACCGCTGCGCCGGCGATGGAATAAACCATCAAGCTGGGCGGAACGTTCTTGATTTCCTTAATTGCTTTTTCTGCGACTTCACGGGGCTGAACTTTCGGCTTCTCTGGTTCGGAGCCTGAGCGAAAACTGGGCGCGAGAGAAGGTTCGGGCTCGTGCGCGGCAGAGGGCGGAGGAGGCGGAGCGACGTAAACCTCCTTCAGCGGAGGGAGCTCCGTCATCTCGGAAAAACTGACGCCGCTGCGGGCTGGAGCGTCACCAGCCATCATGGGGTCGACGGCAATTCTGGGTGGCTCTTCGCTGGGCGCCTCGACGGCGGGCTCATCGAGCACGGCTGACGACATGGAAGCCGATGGCGGAGGATCATTCACGATCGACCTGGCACGCGGAGCGGGAGCATTGGGAGTTTCGCGATACGGCGTGAAGGTCTCGAGGTCGGCTCCCGCCGAGGCTGCTGCGGCGGCGGCTTTTCGCGCGGGTTCCTGTTTCGCAACTGCGGGCGGCGTCACTGCCGGGCGCGGTGCGGGCGGCTGCTGGACGGCCGGTTTCCTTTCTACGGGCTTTTGGGGCGGCGCAGAAGAAGCGAACTTGGTTTGCGCTGCGGCTTTCACCGGAGCTGCCACCGCTGAGGCCTTGGCTGCGGCTGCGGCAGCTTTCGCGGCCTGCGGTTTTGATTCCTTGCATTTTTCCAGATCGTCGAGCAATTCCCTTCCGCTCTGGTAACGCTCGGCCGGGTCCTTAGACAAGGCCTTCATGATGAGATCGCTGAGCTGCGGGTGGAGTTTGGAGTTCACGTGCATCGGAGGCACGGGCGTGCTTTCAAGGATGCTCTGGCGCAGGGATTCGGCATCCTCGCGGTCGAAAGCCTTGCGGTCGGTCACCATTTCATAAAACAGGGCGCCGAGGCTGAAAATGTTGGAGCGCGCGTCGATCTCGTCGCCGCGAATCTGCTCGGGAGACATGTAATGCAGGATCGATGGAACGTCTGGCATTTGCGCGGTGAACTTGCCCACGCTGGAGACGCCGAAGCCGAGAATTCTGACGGTGCCATCCCAGCCGCACATGACTTTGGCGGGTTCAAGACTGTAGTGAAAAACTTTATGAGAATGAGCGTGATCGAGGCCGCTGCAGACTTGCCTGCCGATATCGAGCAAGTCCCAGATGGAAAATCCTTCTCTGCGGGCCAGCATGGTAGCAACGCTGTTGCCCTGGATATATTCCATGGCGGCGCAGAACTGGCCTTCCATTTCTCCGGCGCCATAAACCGGAGTGAGGTTGGGATTGCTTAAAGCTTTGGTGGTCTCAGCTTCTTCCAGGAGGCACTTTTCCAGATCGCCGGCGCGTTCGCCGAAGGCCGATAACTGGATGGCTTTAAGGGCTACCGTTTGGCTGGTCTGCGGGTCATTGGCTTTGTAGACCGCGCCCGTAGCAGACTTTGAGAGTTCACTCAGGATTTCGAAGTGGCCGATTTTCGTGGACATTTGCTCCGTGCCTCATCACAAAAAAAGCCGCGCAGTTTCCTTTAGAAGCTGCGAGGGTTTCAAAACCCGGGGGCAGGGTACGGTTAGAATAGCGCTCTTGAGTTGATGGTTCGAGTTACCAAAGTACTGAAAATAAAGAGCGCCGGAACGATGGGTTTCCACTGCTTTTCAGACTGAGAAGGGCACGGGGATGGCGGAATATTGCCTTGCAGAGCAACGTGACCTTTCACCGGACAGAACAGTTAAATCAGTTAGCAGAAACCGGGAATGACATTTGTCATGCGGGCCGGATGACGATCTCCACTAGCGGCCGGGGACGATGGGATGAAGAATGTTTGCGGTGATAAGAGAGTGCGGTTCCGTGAGTTTTAGAGTTCGGAGGCTGGTTGTGGGGAGCGCGGTCATTCGTTTATTCTTGGGTGATGTACGGACTAAGCTGACCCGCAGTCCGGCACACCGTTTCTTCCTCGGGTTCTAAACATGACTTTGACCCGATTCGTCACCAAGAACGCCTTCCGCAACAAGCGACGCAGCATTTTGACGGTGCTCAGCATCGCTTTTTCTTTGCTTTTGCTGACTCTGATGATGACGATCTGGCGAGCTTTCTATCTCGACGAGGGAAGCGCGGAGTCGGCGGAGAGGTTGGTGGTGCGGCACCGAGTCTCTTTGACATTCAGTTTACCGGGGTTTTATCGGGAGAAGATTCGGGCGATACCAGGGGTGGTGGCGGTAGTGCCGGTCTCGTGGTTCGGGGGAATTTACAAAGATCAGAAACCGGAGAACTTCTTTGCGCAGTTCGGCACCGATCCTGAGGAATTTTTCAAAGTTTATCGGGATATACAAATGCCGGAAGATCAACGGATCGCGTGGCAGCGGGATCGGCAGGGCGTGATCGTGGACGACACGCTGGCTAAAAAGTTCGGCTGGAAGCTGGGCGATCGGATCGTTTTGCAGGGCACGATTTATCCGGTCAACCTGGAGTTGTATGTGCGAGGTATTTTTACTTCGTATCCGGACAATAAGTCAGTGTATTTCAACACGAAGTATGTGGAAGAAGCGGTTTCGTGGTTCAAAGGGCAGGCCGGGACTTTCAGCATTCTTGGCGATTCTCCCGGGGATGTGAGCAAGATCGCGAGCGCGGTGGACGATATGTTCCGCAACTCGCCGCAACCCACGAAATCGGAGAGCGAAAAGGCTTTCGGGTTGGAGTTTGTGGCGATGATGGGCAATGTGAAGGCTTTCATCCTGATGATTTGTGCGGCGGTGGTGTTTGCCACGCTGCTGGTCTCCGCGAACACTATGGCCATGTCGATCCGCGAGAGAACGACGGAAGTGGCGGTGTTGAAAACCTTGGGATTTACGCGGCAGAGTGTGCTGGGTCTGTTCGTAAGCGAAGCGGTGGCGCTGGCGGTGGCGGGCGGGGTCATTGGTGTTGCTTTGGCGTACGGATTGATCTACGCGATCACGCACTCCCCGCAGTTCTTTAGCTTTTTCAATATGAAGGTGACACCGGCGATGTGGGTAATCGCCGTCTTCGTCTCGGGATTGGTCGGCCTGGTGAGTTCGCTGATTCCGTCGTATCACGCTTCGCAGGTGAACATAGTGGATGGGTTGCGGCATATCGGATGACTTTATGACGTTAGGCGGGTTTGTGGTGCGCAATACGTTTCGGAACAAGCGGCGCAGTATGCTGACGATGCTGAGCATCAGTTTTTCGCTGCTATTGCTGACGATGATGATGTCGATCTGGCGGACCTTTTATATCGACCAAGGTCCCCCGAATGCCGCGAAGACCATCATTACTCGGGATCGGGTTTCGTTGGCATTTTTTCTACCGGCGTATTACCGCGACAAAATTCGCGCCGTGCCAGGCGTGGTCGCGGTTGCTCCGATGACTTACTTCGGCAACGTATATAAGGATGACCGGGCCACGAATTCGTTTGCGCAGGTGGTGACCGATCCGGACGAGTACTTGAAGGTTGCGCCGGATAAGATAGTCCCTCCGGACCAGGTGCTGGCGTGGCAACGCGACCGCACCGGGGCGATGGTGGATGTCGAACTGGTGAAGAAGTTCGGGTGGAAGATCGGCGACCATCTGGTGCTGCAGAGCCCTTATTTTCCGGTGCATCCCGAAGTTACGATTCGTGCAATCTACACGGTCGATCCGCCGGTTCGGGCTTTGTATTTCAACGCCAAGTATTTGGAAGAATCCGTGGGCTGGTTCAAGGGACAGGCGGGATGGTATGTCGCGCAGGTGGCTGCGCCGAGTGATGTCGCTCCCGTCTCCAAGGCGATCGATGAAATGTTCCGCAATGCCCCCCAGCATACCAAGACCGAGAGCCAGCAAGCGTTTCGGTTATCGTTCGTATCGTCTCTGGGAAATGTGAAGGCCTTCATTCTCAGCATCTGCGGAGCGGTGGTATTTGCGATTCTTCTGGTCTCGGGCAATACCATGGCCATGTCGATTCGTGCGCGAACACGCGAGGTTGCGGTGCTGAAGGCTTTGGGATTCACGCGCCAAGGCGTGTTGTCCATGTTCGTTGGCGAGGCCATCGCGTTGTCGGTGGCGGGTGGAGCGTTCGGAGTTTTGGGGGCAACCTTGCTCATTCGCTGGCTGACGCATTCTCCGGTTGCGATCGGAATTCCGGCAGAGATGAAAGTTACACTGCCGACGATGTTGGTTTCGTTGTTCGTGGCGGCGACTGTGGGATTCATCAGCGGATGTCTGCCGGCATTCAACGCGTCGCGCACAAATATTGTCGAGGGATTGCGCCACATTGGTTGAGCAGTCAGCTTGAGCAGTCCGGATGAGTTGAGAAAGTGAATTTATGGCGATACCGATCAGTTATAACGTCCGCAATTTGAAACTCCGCAAGGGGCTGACGATCATGACCGCGCTGGGTATCGCGCTCACGGTGACGACGGCGATCTTTTTAATGGCGCTGCTGGCGGGATTGCATAGGGCTTTCGTTTCGAGCGGCAATCCGCTGAATGTGCTGGTCCTGCGCAAAGGATCAGAGGCGGAGCTTTCGGGAGGGTTTGACGCGGCGCTGTTTCCGACTCTGAAGGTTCTGCCTGGAATCGCGAAAGATAGTCATGGGGAACCGATGGTTTCCGGCGAGTGGGTGGTGGTGATTGTGCTTCCGCGCAAAGATGGTACCGGCGAAGTAAACGTGACGGTGCGCGGCATGATGCCGGATGGGCTGGAGCTGCGCCCGAGCGCGAAGTTGATTGAAGGGCGCTGGTTTCAGCCCGGGCAGCGGGAAGTGGTGGTGAGCAAATCGATCCGCTCGCGTTTTTCGCATGCGAACATTGGCGACAGCATGGAGTTCGGCAAGGGCTCGTGGAAGGTTGTGGGTGTGTTTGATGCCGGCGGTTCCGCTTATGAATCGGAGATCTGGAGCGATGTGAACCAGATGGCATCGGATTTTGACCGGCAGGGCGGATATTCATCGGCGTACTTGCGGGCGACCGATCCCATTGCCGCCGACGCCTTGAAGAACCGGGTGGGCGATGATCAGCGGCTGAAACTCGAGGGCATGCTGGAGACAGATTATTACGCGAAGCAAACCAGTTCGGGAGCTCCGATTAAATATATCGGCATCGTAGTCGCGATCATCATGGCGATTGGATCGAGCTTTGCGGCGATGAATACGATGTATGCGGCGGTGGCGTACCGCGGGCGCGAGATTGCTACCTTGCGGGTTTTGGGATTTTCACGTCCGGCGATTCTGACTTCGTTCGTGCTGGAATCCTTGTTGCTGGCCTTGCTGGGCGCGGCCGCGGGGATTTTATTGATGCTGCCGTTTAATGGGCTGCAGACCGGGACATCGAATGCGGTGACGTTCAGCGAAGTCGTGTTCAGCTTGCAAATTACGCCAGTGGTCGCCGCGTATGCGATTTTGTTTGCGCTGGCCATGGGACTGTTTGGCGGCCTGTTTCCGGCGTGGCATGCCGCACGACAGAATATTCTTACTGCGTTGCGAGGTTAGTTTCAGGAAACCACGGGCTTACATTCTGCGTATTCATAGCTATGCCGATTGACGCAAAACACGAACACCTGCAAAGCCTGCGAATCGACCGAACCGCCCGCGGTACGGGCGACGGGGAACCACCGGCCTGGGCGCGTCGATACATCATGATCGGCATTGTGGTGGTTGTGATATTAAGCTTGGGCGCATTGTCCTACCGGATGCTCGCCCGCGATGTGCCGGAGGTGGAAGTCACGCGGGCGGCAGCGGAGAGCAGCGACGTGGGCGGCACGGTGCTATCGGCTACTGGCTACATTGTTGCGCATCACACCATTAACGTGAATTCAAAAGTCACGGGACGCTTGGCGTGGATCGGCGTGGAGAAAGGCGACAGGGTTAAGGAAGGGCAAGTGCTGGTGCGCTTGGAGGATGAAGAATTCCGCGCTTCCTACGAACAGGCGAAGGGAGCGTTGGAGAATGCCAAGGCTTATCTCGAGGAACTGGAACATGGATCGCGTCCGGAGGAGATTCAGGAGGCGCAACACAACCTTGACGAGGCTCGCGCCACGCTGGTGAACGACAAGCTGACGCTGGACCGTACCAAAGAACTTTCAGCCGGCGGCGTGGTTTCGCGGCAGACCCTGGACGATGCCACAGCAAAATTTGAATCGGACCAGGAGAAAGTTAACTCTCTGGAGAAAGCATTCCAGTTGATGAAAATCGGGCCTCGGCAAGAGGAGATCGACCGTGCGCGCGGATCGGTGGCGCAGGCGCAAGGGCTTGCCGATTATGCCAAGTCGCAGTTGGACGCTACGGTGATTCGGGCTCCGGTTACCGGGACGATTCTGGACCGCACGGCGGAAAAAGGAGAATTGATTACGGCGCAGTTTGCCAGCGCGGCGGCGGGCGGCCCACAGGGATCGGTCGTGTCATTGGCGGACTTGAACGATCTGCAGGTTGAGCTGGATATTGCGCAGGCGGACTTCGCCCGGCTCGGTCCGAAACAGAAAGGCATCGTCACTACGGACACGTATCCTGACAAGAAGTATGACGGCGTGATTGCGCAGATTTCTCCCGAGGCGAATCGGCAGAAAGCCACGGTGCAGGTAAAAGTGCAAGTGCTGAATCCGGATAAATTTCCAGATGTGTTCCTGCGGCCGGAGATGAATGCGACGGTGAACTTTATCGCGGATCAGCCGAAGAGTGCCGGTACACAACCCGCGGGAGCGTTCGTACCCGCCACGGCTGTGCGCGATCACGACGGCAAGAAGATCGTGTTTTTGGCTTTCGACGGGAAGGCGCGAATGCGCGAGGTTCATGTGTTGAGCCAGCGCACGGATGGATTTCTGGTCGACGGATTAGTCGGCGGCGAAAGCGTAATTACGAAAGGGCCGCAGGATCTGAAGGACGGGGACACGATTAAGGTGAAGGGATAATTTCATGAGTACTGTTGCTGAAGCCAACGTGGCAACCGGAACGAAGGTAGTTCAGGCGCGCAATGTCAATAAAGTTTTCAAGCGCGATGCGTTTGAAGTGAAAGCGCTGGACGACGTCTCGATCGATATTGCGGCCGGGGAGTTCCTCGCGCTGATGGGGCCTTCGGGCTCCGGCAAGACGACGCTCCTGAACATGATCGCAGCGATTGACCGGCCCACCTCGGGCGAGCTTCTGGTGCAGAATCAGAATATTTTCCGCTTCAACGATTCGCAGGCGGCGCATTGGCGGAATGAGCATATCGGGTACGTGTTTCAAACGTTTAATCTGATTCCCGTGCTGACGGCGTTTGAAAATGTCGAACTGCCGCTGCTGTTGACCAAGCTCAACCAGCAGCAGAGGCGCGACCACGTGATGACTGCGTTGAAGCTGGTGGGGCTGGAGGAACGGGTAAATCATTTACCCAAGCAACTTTCAGGCGGCCAGGAGCAGCGGGTAGCGATTGCGCGCGCGATTGTGAGCGACCCGACGCTGCTGCTGGCGGACGAACCTACCGGCGATTTGGACAGTCATTCGGCGACTGAAGTTCTGGAAATTTTGAAGCGGCTGAATGAAGACTTCCACAAAACCATTGTGATGGTGACACACGATCCGCACGCGGCCTCATACGCGCACGTCACGCGGCATTTGGAGAAAGGGATGCTACTTCCGCCAGGATAATCGTGGAGCGCTGCGGGAGTATCGAAGTAAGGACTCGTCGATTCCCCTTAACGACGCTTGAGAGCTTCTAGCTCTTCCAGGGTTCGTGGCCAATCCGAACCTAACAGCCGAGATAAACTTCGATCGGCAAGGACTTTGCCACCGGTCTGGCAGCGCGCGCAGTAGTTCGTCTCCTTATCGGCATAACGAATTCGCAGCACCCTATCGCCGCATCGTGGGCAGGGCTTACCGTAGCGGCCGTGGACGGCCATGCCTTCTCGAAATGCGGTGACCTTCTCAGGGAAGACGGTTTGCGCCTCGGCGCGAAGTTTGTCGATCCAGAAGCCGAGCGTGTGTTGAGTAGCGGCGAACAGTTTTTCCCACTCGAGTGATTCCAGTTTCTGCGTGTGCGCGATGGGGGAGAGTTGCGCCGCGTGGAGGATCTCGTCTGAATAGGCGTTGCCGATCCCGCTGACCAGGCGTGGATCGGTGAGCGCTCGCTTGAGCGTGTGATTCTCGGCGGAGAGTACGGTGCGAAAGGAATTGAGATCGCTGGAAAGAACGTCGATTCCTCCAGGATCGAGGGAACGCACGCTCTCTCGGCCAGAGACTACGTGCAGCGAGGCACGGCGTTTCGCGCCGGCCTCGGTAAGAACCAGAGAACCATTGGGGAAGTCGAAGGCAGCGAGAGTTTGCCTGCCGGCCAGTTTTGCCTCGGGTGCGCGCCAATGCAAGCGGCCCGCAATCATCAAGTGAAGCGCCAGCCAGAGGTCGCCGTCGACTCCGATTACGATGCGTTTGCCGACCCGCAGCAATTCCCGAACGGTACGGCCCTCCACACTTGCAAGAGGCGGCTGAGCGGTTCGCAGCAGGAAAGCGCTGGCCAGCCGTATCTGCTGCAGAGGCTGCCCGACGATGCGGGATTCAAGAGCAGTGATGTAGGCCGATATGTCCGGCAATTCTGGCATGAGAATTAGACTGCAGGGCGAGTTACGGCGTCACACTGACTTGTTTTCCCGAATACTGCACAACCTTGTCGGGAGTATCGGAAGGCGCGACGCCAATACCGTGATTCTCGCTGACGAGAACGATGCGGAACGTGCGGCTGGTCAACATGCCCGGGAACTCTCCTTGTCGATCGCCGATGGTCAGAGTGCGCTTGGCGTCATCCCAGTGAAAAGCGATGGTGGCGTGGACGCCATTCTCGTAATCGTAGTTGTCGTTCTCGTCTTCATAAAGTGTGAACTCGCCATCGGCGCCGCGGTAAATGCGCAACTCGATCGGGTCGGCGGCCGTTTCGGTTGCCCATTCGACATCGGGTCCGAAGGGAACGATAGAGCCGGCACGGATGTAGAGCGGTAGCTCGTCGAGCGGAGCTTCCGCAGTGATCTCGCGATTTCCCTCGACGGATACGCCATTCCAGAAATCGCACCACCGCGCATCCGGCAGGTAGACCCGGCGGCTGGTAGCGGCGGGCTCGGTCACAGGGCTCACGAGAAACGCAGGACCGTACATGAATTCATCTCCCGTATTTTGAGCGCGTACATCGTCGCGAAAATCCATCACGAGCGGACGCATAGGAGTGTAACTGCCGCTCGTCGTCTTCCAGGCGAGCGAGTAAGTGTAAGGCAGCAGGCGATAGCGCAAACGATCGAAGCTCACGAGAATCTTCTGCGCGTCGGGACCGTAGGACCAGAGTTCGTTCTGATCTGTTTTACGGGTGCCGTGAACCCGGAGGACGGGGCTAAACGTGCCGAACTGGAACCAGCGTACAAAAAGTTCGCGATATGCCGGATCGTCCGGATCGCCCGAGACGAAGCCCCCAATATCGGTGGTCCAGTAAGGAATGCCGGAGAGAGCAAAATTCAGGCCAGCGGGAATCTGGCGGCGAAAGCTGAACCAATCGGAATTGATATCGCCGGACCAAGCGGTGACCGCGTTGCGCTGCGATCCGGCGAACGCGGAACGCGAAAGAATGTAGACGCGCTTCTGGTCGGAGGCGGCGCGCTGACCGTCATAGACAGCTGCCGTATCCAATAAAGGATAGACGTTTGCGTAGCGGTCGCCGCTACCGATGGCTAGCTTGTGGCCGAGCTGAATGTTTTCTTGCTGCCCTTCTGTTTCCGGTTCGGTCGTATCCATCCACCAGGCATCGACGCCAATCCTGAACAAACCTTGGTCTACCTGATCCCAGTAGAATTTGCGCGCTTCGGGATTGGTCGCGTCATAAACCGCCATGGCGTCGGCATGAAAAGGCGCCTTGGCGAATTTGAACTTGTCGATGAACCAGCCTTTCTTGTCCATGAAGGCGTAGTTGGCCGATCCGGGCTCGAAGAAGGGCCAGATGGAAATCATGAGATGGAAGTTCTCGCGGTGCAGTTCGTCGACCATGCCCTTAGGATCGGGATAATTCTTGTTGAAAACGAATTCGCCCTTGCGATTCCACCAGAACCAGTCTTGCACAATGTTGTCGGCAGGGATGTGGAGTTCACGATATTTGCGCGCGACACCGAGAATCTCTTCCTGCGATTTGTAGCGATTCTTGCACTGCCAGAAACCGTAAGCCCATTTACCGAACAATGGCGCCTGGCCGGTGAGTTCGCGATGGGCAGCGATAACCTTGTCGAGATCGGGGCCGTAGAAGAAGTAGTAGTCGATCACGTCAGCCACTTCGGAGCTGATGTAGAGATAGTTGGCGAATCGATTATTGAAGCGGCTGCGGGAATCGTTGTTCCAGAAGATTCCGTAGCCGTCGCTCGATACTAGAAAAGGCACGGCAATGTTGCTGTTGTCCTGCGAAATGTCGACCGATTCGCCGCGATAGTTCCAAACTCCAGCCTGGTGCTGGCCGAGTCCATAGAAAGCTTCGTGGGAGCCGTAAATGTTCACCACAGATTCAGCGTGATAAGTATTCTCGCCATTTACCGTCACAGGCGTCAGCTTTCTGGCCGCTTCCTGAAGCAGTTGCTTGCCAGAAAGATCGCGATAGGTGATGGCGCCGTCCTTGCGAGTGACGACGACCTTCAGTTGGGAGGTAGACAGTGTGATCTCGCCGGCGTTGTCCTGCATGGCGAACTTCGTCGCCGGCCAACTCGTCTTGATGACGACAGGATCTGGATGGCTCGTAGGGAAAGACGCAGTTGGAGAGTAGAGCAGGTGGACGATCGAGTCGGAGCAGACCTGCAGCCGGAGGGTTCCGGACTTCATGGAGAAGGTCACACCGTCGGCCTGAGGCTGGACGGAAACCACCGGGTTCATGGCAGACCATTGCGCGACCGCAGCCGACGAGAATCCAAATGCGAGCAGAATCGCCAAGGTGAAGCGAAGCAGATGTGTGTGGTTGCGACACATACTATGAGGACCTCGCAATCGCTATTATCAGGGCAGTCAACGGCAAGATCGCTTGCGAAGAGCCTTACACCATGCGCTGTCCCGATCCAGTGGCCCTAAGCTATGGTTTTCTCGCGGGGATAGATGGAAGCAAAGTTAACAAGCCGTTGACAAAATTATGGCAGCCGGACCTGTAAGCCGAATTCTGTCCGCCGGATTGCTCCGGTGGGACGGCCATTCCTCTGGGCCACGCATTGCTGCGAGGCTCTAGCGACCTACCCGAAGGTTGGACGCACCGAGCCGGCACGTGCCCGAAACCTGGTTCAAAGAATCAGGTCGCGGACTCCCTCCCTATTTGGTCTTGCTCCGTGTGGGGTTTGCCATGCCCGCTGCATTACTGCAGCGGCGGTGCGCCCTTACCGCACCTTTTCACCCTTACCCGCGTCGGTGAAGACTTGGGCGGTATATTTTCTGTGGCACTTTCCGTCGGACGGGCTTGAACCCGGCCTCCCGGACGTTATCCGGCACACTGCTCTTTGGAGTTCGGACTTTCCTCTCCCCGCGACCGAAGACGCGAAAAGCGGCCGTCCGGTCCAGCTGCCAACACGATCATTATAACCTTGGGTTCCGGCTTTTGGACGCCCACTCTCGGCCTCCGCTTCAACGGGACTGATAGACTTGATTCACTTCCGGAAGCACGGCGGGGCAGGCCGCCGAATTTATGCACGTCGCTGAAGCCATCCGAATCGCGCTGCAGTCGCTCTGGGTGAATAAGCTGCGCTCGGTATTAACTCTGCTAGGCGTGGTCATTGGAGTGGCGGCAGTGATCGCCGTGGTCACCTTCGTATCCGGCATCAACGATTACGCGGCGCAGAAGGTTTTCAATCTGGGCGCCGACGTCTTCATCATCTTCAAGGTCTCTCCCGCGGTCACAAACGTCGACCATTTTCTCGAAGGCGAGAAGCGCAAAGATTTGACCATGGACGATTACCAGGCGGTGGCAGACGCTTGCCGCCACTGTCAATACATTGGGGCGGTTTTGCGCAATGAAAGCGGTCATGTGAAATATGCCGAGCAGTCGATCAGCGACACTTCCGTACGCGGTATCACGCCCTCAATGGCGCCGATTTACGATACCGATCTGAGCGCGGGCCGCATGCTGAATGAGACGGACCTGAACAATCACGCGCCGGTTGCGGTGGTGGGCACCGACATCGTCGATCATCTAATGGCTGGCACGGACCCGGTGGGCAAGGAAATCCGGCTCGATGGCTGGTCTTACCAGGTGATCGGGGTGGGCACGAAGAAGGGTACGACGCTCGGCCAGAGCGCCGACAATTACGTGATGATTCCCATCACTTCGTACCTTAAGCAATATGGCGCGCACAATAACAGCATCCGGATTTCGGGGAAGACGTACAGCGCCGGAGTTCCGCTCGATGAGGCGGTTGATGAGTCGCGAGCCGCGCTGCGTGCCAAGCGTCATGATGCGCCGGGAGGCGACGATAGTTTTGACATTGAAACCAATGCCAGCCTGCTCGGAATCTGGACGAACTTCAGCCAGACATTTTTCATCGCGATGATTGGAATCGCCTGTATCTCTCTGGTGGTGGGCGGCATTGTCATCATGAACATCATGCTGGTGGCGGTGACGGAACGGACCCGCGAGATCGGAATACGAAAAGCGCTCGGGGCGCGGCGTGAGGACGTACTGCTGCAATTTTTGATCGAGGCGGTCACGCTTGCGCTTGCCGGTGGAGCGCTCGGAGTTTTATCTGGAGTGGCAGTTGCAGAGACGGTTACGCTGCTGATCGGGATGCCTTCCGCCATCAAGCTGTGGGCAGTAGCGGCCGGACTTCTCGTGTCCGCAAGCGTTGGAGTATTTTTCGGGGTCTATCCCGCGCGCAAAGCCGCGAAGCTGGATCCGATTGTTGCATTGAGGTTCGAAACCTAGAGATCGGGCGATCGGGTGATTTTGCGATTGAAATCTGATCTCCAGATGGCCCGATCACCAAATCACTCAATTCTTCATGATTCGCAAAGACGAGTTCGGTGAGATCGTCCAGATGGCGACGGATACTATCCGGAGCAATAAGATGCGTTCGGCGCTGACCGTGCTTGGAATTGTGATTGGTGTAGCCATGGTGATTGGCGTTTCCTCTATCGGACGCGGCTTGGACGACAACGTTCGCAACGTGGTTGCCAGTATCGGCTCCAACATCATCTTTGCCTATCATTTGGAGCCTTTCACCTTCGGCCGTCCCACTGAAGAAATGCGCACCCGGAAAAAATTGACCTTCGAAGATGCGGAAGCGATCAAGCAGTTACCCCACGTCAAGTACGTTTCGGCAGGGATTCGTTTCTTCAGGCCCGAACTCGGCGTTGGCACATTTGCCGTGAAGTATCAGGACCGCAAGGTGAAGAATACGATTCTCGAAGGCGACACGGCATCGGTAAAAGATGTTTACGATCTTCCGATGGGCTCGGGGAGATGGTTTACAGAGAGCGACGATGATCGGCGCGCTACGGTGATTGTTCTCGGTTTTGATACGGCGGAGGAACTTTTTCCCGCGGAGAGCCCGCTGAAAAAAGAAATCAACATCGACGGGCGATTATTTGAAGTAGTTGGCACGTTGGCGAAACTGAAGTCAGTGTTTGGTGGGGGCAAAGATCCGAACGACAACCGAATCTTCTTTCCGCTGATGACTTTCAAGACTCTCCATCCTGAACTGAAAGATCACTGGATCAGCGCCAAGGCCACCTCCCACGAAGACATGCCCAAGGCGATCGATGAAATCCGTGAACTGCTGCGGCGGCGGCGAAAAGTTCCTCCCGATAAGCCGGACAATTTTGCTGTTCTAACCTCCGATTCGATTTCAGACGTCTGGAACCAACTCACGGGCATGCTTTTCGTGGGCATGTTTGCGATTTCGAGCGTAGGCCTGATTGTGGGCGGCGTGGGCGTGATGAATATCATGCTGGTGAGCGTCACCGAGAGGACGCGGGAGATCGGGATTCGGAAGGCCATCGGCGCCCGCAAGCGGGATATTCTTTTGCAGTTCACGCTGGAGGCGATTATTCTTACCGCGGTCGGCGGGATGATCGGCGTCCTGCTGGGAGCAATCATCGTCGGAATTATTCCGGAATTCTGGCCGTCATTGCCCGCACACATGTCGATGTTCTGGACGGTATTTGGCTTCGCCTCCGCGGCGGGAGTGGGACTTGTGTTTGGCATTTATCCCGCGTGGAAAGCAGCAAATCTGGATCCGATTGAGGCGCTGCGGTACGAATAACCTGGCCCGCCCGCATGATGCACTCTATTCTCGCTACAGTTCAAGTCATCGCGGTTGTCGGCATCGTCTCCAGTTCGTTGTACTACTTCCTCTGCCTCTGGAGTGCGTTAGGTTTTTTGCGCGAGCGAAAGGCGAGCCGCAGCTCCGCGGGAGCTTTGCCACCCATCTCCATTCTTAAGCCTTTGAAGGGAATCGATCCGGAGATTTACGAGAGCTTTCGCAGCCACTGCCTGCAGAACTATCCCGAATACGAAATCATTTTTGGAGTCAGCGATGCCGACGATCCAGCGATCGAGAGCGTGCGACGGTTGCAGCGCGAGTTTCCCGATCGGCGGATTCAAATGATAGTAAGCGCGAAAATCCTGGGCGCGAATATGAAGGTCAGCAATCTTGCGCAGATGATTACCAATGCACGCTATAGCTACTTGATCGTCAACGATGGCGATATTCGAGTGGAGCCCGATTACCTGCAGCGAGTGACGGCGCCGCTAGCCGATTCGCGCGTCGGAATGGTGACGTGCCTTTATCGAGGAGTGGCAAGTAGGACTCTGGGTTCGCGGCTGGAGAGTCTGGGCATAGCCACAGATTTTTGCGCCGGCGTATTGGCGGCGCGTGGGCTTGAACACGGCATTCGTTTTGGACTCGGTTCCACGCTAGCATTTCGCCGGGGCGATCTGGAGAAGATTGGAGGGTTTGATTCCTTCGTCGATTATCTTGCCGACGACTATGAATTGGGAAAGCGGGTTGCGGCCCTGGGCCTTGACGTGGAGCTCTCCGACGTGGTGGTGGACACTTATCTTCCAGCTTACCGGCTGCGCGATTTCTTCGCGCATCAGCTGCGCTGGGCGCGCGGAGTGCGCGACGCGCGCGCAGGCGGATACTTCGGACTGATTTTCACGTTTGGGATTTTGTGGGCGCTGCTGGCTGTGGCGGCAAGTGCGGGATTACTTTGGTCCTGGGCCCTGCTGGCGATTGTTTCTTGTCTACGGCTCGCGGTTGCGTACGTTGTGGGCTGGAGACTTTTGCGGAGCCGCGAAGTTTTGAGATATGTGTGGCTGATACCGCTCCGGGATTTGATTGCTGTCGCGGTATGGGTCAGCAGTCTTGGTGGCCATGGCGTGACCTGGCGCGGCGAACGCTTTCGATTGCAAAACGGCAAGCTCACTCGAATTAGTTCTTAGTGCGCCTCGCTGCCTACGTCGGGAGGGCATTACCGCGATCGAGAACGGCGCGTACTTTTCCCTCCAGCTGTTTCAGGGTGAAGGGCTTTTGCAGGAAGTTGCTTTCCACATCGATGACTTTGTGGTCGATGACGGTTTGGGCTGTGTAACCGGAGACGAACAGCACGCGTGTCTCGGGGCGCACCTGCGCCAGTTCTTTCGCCAGTTGCCCGCCGCTCACACGAGGCATCACGACGTCGGTAACGGCGAGGTCAATCGATTCCCGGTGACTCCTGGCAATCGACAGAGCGTCTTGCCCGTCTCTCGCTTGCAGAACATTGTATCCGCGAAGGCCAAGAAACTCGGCGGTGGCATGGCGTAGTGCGTCTTCATCCTCAACCAGAAGTACGGTCTCGGTCCCGCCGGATACCGTCTCCACGGTGCCGTCGGAAGGGTCAACGGTTGTCACGCGATCCCGCACGCACGGCCAGTAGATTTTGAACACGGTGCCGACCCCAACTTCGCTGTAAGCCCAAACGAATCCATGATTTTGTTTGACGATGCCATAAACCGTCGCGAGTCCAAGGCCGGTGCCCTTGCCCGAGGGCTTGGTGGTGTAAAACGGGTCGAAAATGTGCGGAAGATGATCTGGAGAAATCCCGGCGCCTGTATCACTGACGATCAGGGTGGCGTAGCGGCCCTTGGGAATCGCTACTTCTTTGTGATGGCCAAGATATTCTTCGTCGAAGCAGACATTCAAGGTTTCGATGGTGCACTTGCCTCCCTCCGGCATGGCATCACGGGCGTTTACCGCGAGATTCATCAGAATTTGCTCGATCTGCATGGGGTCCAAACGAATGCCGCCCAATCCCACGCCTGGAACAAAGGTTAATTCAATGTCTTCTCCGATGAGCCGGTGCAAGGTGCTGACGATGCCGCTTACGACCGAATTCAGATCGCCGACGCGCAAGGCCTGGGGCTGGTTGCGGCTGAAGGCCAGCAATTGCCGGGTCAACTCGGCAGCGCGCCGTGCGGCAGAGAGAATTTCCTTGAGCCGCTCCTGGGTGATACTGCCCGAAGCTACCGAGTCCATGGCCAACTCGGAGTAGCTGGTGATGATGGTAAGCAGGTTGTTGAAGTCGTGGGCCACGCCGCCAGCGAGACGGCCAACCGCATCCATTTTTTGGGCTTGCAACAACTGTGCTTCGAGATGCATTGGCTTGGTAAGATCACGGCCATTGGAAACAAAGTATGTTATGCGGCCATTACTATCCTGGATGGAGCTGATGCTCTCGTCGACGTAATAGAGCTCGCCGTTCTTTTTGCGGTTTACCAGGATGTTGCGGTAAACGCCGCCAACGGCGATGGTCTGCCACAACTCGCGGTAAAGAGCTGGGGGCTGCTGGCCAGAGGCCAGAATTCTCGGAGTCTGGCCGACGGCCTCCTGCTGCGAATAGCCGGTTAGCGCTTCAAAGGCCGGATTCACATATTCGATGACGCCTTCGCTATCGGTGATCATGATGACGTCGGCAGATTGCTCGACCGCGCAAGAAAGCTTGCGCAGCGAGTATTCCGCCAACTGCCGCTGCTGTTGCATGGCGTGCAGATTGAGGGTGCAGCGAATGGTACGCAGGAGGTTGGCCCCGTTGAGCTGCGATTTCTCCATCCAGTCCCAGGCGCCGGCGTGGACGATCTCTGCGACGGCCTTCTCATCGGCCTGCTCGGTCAGGACGATGAAGGGGATGGCGCGCCCAGTCTGAAGAAAATCTGCCAGCAGGCTGGTGGCGGCGGCGTCTCCAGTTTCATGCTCGAACAAAACCAGACCGTAGTTGCTTCCTTGCAACATGGCCTGAGCCTCTTCGAGGGAGGAGGTGTGATCGAGCTCCGCCAACAGCGTGCTGCAATGGCGGTCCAGGATCTCGCGAATCAGAAAGAAGTCTTCCTCCTGGTTTCCGACCAGTAATACTCGCAAGATACCTGGCGAAGTCCCGAGTTGGGCTGCGGTCGACACGGAAGCAGTTCCCTACTCTGCTCACATCGGCTGGCATGGAAAAAACTGCATGGGGGCAGGGCTGGCGGATTTCCTGAATCACTTTTGTGGTCCGGGGATTAACCATCTCTAAGTTCGTGCGTCTAAGGGACAGGGTCTGGCGTGTGGGGTGACCCCGGATATGAAATCGGGGAACACTTATGCGGCTGGCTGCGTATCGTCCATAGAGGCGGTGGCCGCGGAAGCGCTGGCGTCAGGGTATCTATGTGGTGGAGGGGCCTATGGAAAGTCAGCCGAACCCAAATGAAACCGTTAACAGCCATGGACATGTTCAGGAAGTAGTGCGGCAGGCTCATGAAGAGCTACGGCAGTTGCTGCAACAGCGTGCGGAGGTGATGCGCCGCATTGGGACGATCAAGCAAACCATTGCCGGACTGGCCAACCTTTTTGGCGATGATGTATTGAACGAGGAACTGCTGGAGTTGGTCGACCGCAAGAGCAGTGGGCGCCAACCCGGGTTCACGAAGGCGTGTCGCATGATCTTGATGGAGTCCAACCGCGCCTTGAGTGCGCGGGATGTCTGTGAGCAGATCAAAAGACAACTTCCGCCCTTACTGGAACGCCACAAAGATCCCATGGCCTCAGTCACTACGGTGCTGAATCGTTTGGTGTCTTACGGGGAAGCGCAGCCTGTCGCACTGGATAATGGGCGTCGCGCCTGGAAGTGGGCAGCCGATGCGGAGCTTGGGCCGGCGATAACGATTTCGCACTAAGTTCTGGCTGAAGTGGACGCCGAACGCATCTAGTTGGGGAGATTCCCCGTCCCGCCGGCGAGGATGCGGACCTGGGGATGACGCAAAACGAATGGCACTGCTCGATCTTCAACCAGCACGACTATCGAACGTCGTTTGACAGTTGCGGCGGTCTCAGATTCAATGACTGTAGCGGCCTGCCACGGTGAGTTGAGCGTGCGGTAGCCGCAAATCTAGTTCGTTTACTCAGGAGAGAATAATATATGTCCGCTCCCAGCCGCCGGCCGGAGATTCGTCGACGCCGCGCCCGCCAGCACAAGATCACCACGCTCCGCAAACGTCTCGCTGCGGCCCAGACCGAGGCCGACCGCACCCGGATCACCGCAAAACTACATAAGCTCGCTATCGCCTCGCCAGGTCAACCTTTGGTGAAGTAGATCCCGTTTCATGGCTTTGATGAATCCGGGTCGCGACTAACGGCTCGGAGTCAGGCTACGCCCGCGGTGGTCTCGCTGCCTTGGGCGGTTGACTGGCCGGGCGATTCCGGATTGCCCTTCGGGTTCAGAACTTCGCGATAGGCATCCATGATCCTGCGTACGGATTTCTCCCAGGAAAATTTGGCCGCCTGCCGGCAACCGCGTTCCCTCATCTTGTCGCGCAGGGGCTGATCCAGCAGGACGCGGTGCAAGGCACGCATGATTTCGAATACGTTCTCCGGGTGAACCAGCACTGCCGCGTTTCCTACTACCTCCGGCAGCGAAGACACGTTTGAGGTCACCACCGGCGTTCCATGCGCCATCGCCTCCAGTGGAGGCAGACCAAAACCTTCATACAAGGATGGGAAGACGAAGATCTTTGCCGTGTCGTAGAAAGTGCGTAACACTTCGATAGGCACAAACCCAAGGAAGCGCACATCGTTTTGCACGCCGCTGCGGATTACGGTCCGGCGCAAGTCAGGATTGCCGGAGACGTCGTCTCCAATGATGATGAGCTTCAAATCCGGATAAAGATGATCCCTTTCCAGCTCCGTTTTCAGAGCGGAGAAAGCTTCGATCATGCGTACGACGTTTTTGTGGGGACTGATTCTTCCGGCATAAAGGAGAAAAGGATAGGTCACCTGATAGCGCTCGACGATCAACTGGCGGTCGTTGGGGCGCGCGTGACCGTGCAGTAATCTTTCGTCAATGGCGTTGTAGACGACTTCAATGCGGCCGGGAGGAATGTTGAACAGCTTTTCAATCTCTACTTTGGTGAAGTTGGAGACCGCGAAGATGCGCGCGGCGCCGCTCAAAACTCGCTTGGTCAGCTGGAAATACAACAATCGCCACGCTCCGGCTTGCTCGCGCGCACGCGATAGATGCTCCAGGATGTCGTGGACGGTCATAACGTAGGGGCAAGAAAGGCCGCGCGGTATGGAAAATAGATTGGGAATGTGGACGAGATCGCAATCTAGGCGTTTTACGACCGCGCGGAATTCCTGGTAGCCCATCAGGGAGCGCTCAGGCTCGGCCAGCGCAATGCCACTGAAATTCGCCGGTAGAGGGCCGATCTCTTTCACCTTGTCCGGGGAGCCGATAAGGATGTAGGTGGTCTCGTGATCGAGACGGCTCAGGGTGCGGACGACGTTGCGGATATAGGTGCCGACACCGAACTCTGTCATCCGCCGAATGTCGATCGCGATCTTCACGGAAGGAATTTAACCATAGACGGCGTGAGCTGACAGCAGAATTCGGACGCAGGACCTAAGCCCGGACTTCGGTCTGCGCCTTGGCCCTGCGCTCGGCGTATAGCGGAAAGGCCTCACAAAGGGCGAGCACTTCTTTTCGGATTCTCGACAGCACGGGTCCGTCGTTGCGGTGCAGTAGCGCGTCGGAGATCCAACGTCCTACCTGGCGCATCTCGACTTCCCGCATTCCGCGGGTAGTCAGGGCCGGTGTGCCGATGCGAATGCCGCTCGGCTTCAGCGGCGGGTTGACATCGAAGGGGATAGCATTCTTGTTGACGGTGATTCCGGCCTCGCCCAAAGCTTTCTCCGCTTCACTGCCCAGCATGCCTTTCGAGAAGACATCGACCAGCATCAGGTGCGTGTCGGTCCCGCCGGAAATGATACGGAAGCCTTCTCCGGTGAGCGTTTCCGCTAAGACCTTTGCGTTCGCTACAACCTGCTTGGCGTAGTCGCGGAAGTCGGGCTGCATCGCTTCGTGAAAGCAAATTGCCTTGGCGGCGATGATGTGAACCAGCGGGCCGCCTTGCATGCCGGGAAAAACTACTTTGTCGATGGCTGAAGCGAATTCCGCTTTGGAAAGGATGAGGCCGGATCGCGGTCCGCGAAGGGTTTTATGCGTGGTCGAAGTCACAATCTGGGCATGGGGCACGGGTGAAGGATGAGCGCCACCGGCGACGAGCCCGGCGAAATGCGCCATATCGACAAGAAAGAGGGCACCGACTTTGTCGGCAATCTGGCGCATGCGGGCGAAATCGATGATGCGGGGATAGGCGCTGCCGCCGCCAATGATCAGCTTCGGGCGATGCTCCTCCGCCAGCTTTTCCAATGCGTCGTAGTCGATCGTTTCGGTTTCTTTGGTGACGCCGTAGGGAACAATCTTGTAAGTCTTCCCGGAAAAATTCAGGTGATGACCGTGCGTGAGATGCCCGCCGTGAGCCAGGTTCAATCCAAGTATCGTGTCACCCGGCTGCAACACCGCGGCATAGGCTTCCATGTTGGCTTGCGAGCCGGCGTGGGGCTGCACGTTGGCATGCTCAGCGCCGAATAATTGTTTGGCGCGATCGCGCGCCAGGTTCTCGACCACATCCGCGAACTCGCATCCGCCGTAGTAACGCCTGCCGGGATAGCCTTCGGCATACTTATTCGTGAACACGGAGCCCGCGGCTTCCAGCACGGCTTCGCTGACGAAGTTTTCCGAGGCAATCAGCTCCAGGCCCTCGTGCTGGCGGCGAGTTTCGTTGTCGATAGCAGCGGCGATCTGTGGATCGGCCTCGTAGAGCGGGCGGTACATATTCGTTGAAACTGAGGAACTCTTCATGTCGTTTTTCCTATTGCGTTTCGTATACCTTGGGCCGGTGAAGTTCCATGTATCGTTCCGGCGCCTTCACTGGAGTAAAACCAAACTGCGAGTAGAGTCCGTGCGCATCGCGGGTTAAGAGAATCCAGCGCCGCAAGTTCTGGAGTGCTGGATATTGCGCGATGCACTCCATTAACCACTTACTCAATCCACGTCCGCGATGGGACTCCAGGACAAACACGTCGCCGAGATAAGCGACGGTGGCAAAGTCGCTGACTACGCGAGCAAAACCGACTTGCACGCTGGAACGGTCATAAATGCCGAAGCATAGCGAGTGCTCGATCGACCGGGCCACAATTTCCCGCGTGATGCCCTTGGCCCAGTAGCAATTGGTGAGAAAGCCGTGAACCATGTTCAGATTCAGGCGCTCACGGCTGGTGCTGATCAGAAACTCGCCGCGCCGGTACTCCATCACGGAATCGGAATCGATGGTGCTGCCGGTCGCCATGCCCACATTCTATCGCGTCGCTCGCTACAGCGCCTTTCTTGGCGCACGTTGGAAGACTAGTCGAACGCGGTTCGCAGGAACGAAGCCAGTTGCCAGCCGTCCATGTAATTGTAGGGCGCTTCGCCCATGGTGTAGTGGCCGCAGGGGAGCACAACTACTTTGTGATCCAGTCCGTAGCGCTCGAATTCCACGACCACGTCGCGCGAGAGCTCCGGCAGGAAGGTCAGATCATATTTCGCATAGATGATGAGCGACTTTCTGGGCCAGCGCGAGAACTGTTTGAAATAGGCCATGGGACTTACGGCGAGCCAGGATTGGCGCAGGGTTTCGAGAGTGATCTGCGACTCGATGCCCTCGCGGATGTGGCGGGTTGATTGTCCGCGCCAGACTACGTCGGCAACGTAAGTCGAGGCGTGGTTGAAGGCCGCGACGCGAAGGCGCGGATCATGCGCGGCGGCAATGAAGGCGTAACAGGAACCTAAGCTCGTGCCCACGATGCCCAGCTTGTTGTAGCCCTGCTGCTCCAGCCAATCGAGACAGCAGCGGACATCGACCACGCCTTGGCGCACGGCATCGAGGGTGCGGCCGATGTTGGCGGAGACGGCATAGTCGGCGCGGCTGGTTTCGGCGGGCATGCGGATATCGTGATAGGGCATGCTCAGCCGCAATACGGAGATGCCCAGCAGGTTCAGCACGCGGCAGAGGCTGACGTAAGCGATCGCGTCGGCGTTCCAGTGAGGCAGAAGAACGATGGCGCGGCGGCCGGGGGTGGGAAACCAGCGCGCATTCACGAGATTGTTTTCCGGATAAGGCGTGTTCACCGGCGCTGTGAAGCGCAGGAACTCGGCAAACGTTCCCTTCACTTTGGCTTCGAGCTTGGGGTCAGGCACCTCGCGAGTCGAAAAAACTTTTACTTCCCGTTTTTCCAGGCGGAAATCGGTGGGCGTCTTGTAGGAATAAAACTCGTCGCTGGCGGCAACGATCCGGCGGTTGAAATCGATGAGGAACTTCTCGGGATTATCGACGGCCTGACCCGGACGGTGGCCATTCCGGCACGGCCAGTTCTGAGCGTACTCCAAGCCCCAGTCCAGAGGACGTACCACGCGGTTGTTGTCCACCGAGGTGAGGCGGTGCTCCCAGTCATACATCCATTGTGCGTAGCGCGAGGGCATGGGCAACTGTTCAGTGTAACAAGTGGAAGTGCCGTGAAGAGTGCGCGAATCAGCGAACGGCGGCTGGTAGCAGTTAGCAATTGGCATTTGGCGTTGAACTGCGGGATGGAAAGACGGTTTCAGATGATGTAATTGACACACGGGTCGTCTGCGCAGAATATCCTTCGCTCCGTCTAAAAAGCGGCTGCGCTCAGGATGACGCCTATCAGTTACCGTACTTCCGTGGCACGCGCTTGGAAATGTTGCAAAGAATTTCGTACGGTGAGCTGTTGGCCAAGCGGGCGTGTTCGAGCGCATCGACGCTTAGGCCGTCGCTGGTCCCGAGCAGGATCACTTCATCGCCGACGGCGATGCCGGGAATGCCAGTCACATCCACCAGCGTGAGATCCATGGAGATGCTGCCGACGATGGGGGCGTAGTGGTCGCGAACGATGACGCGGCCGCGGTTGGAGAGCTGGCGATTGTATCCATCGGCATAACCCACTGGAAGCACGGCCACGTGCGCGGGCGCTTGCGTAACGTAGGTTCCGCCGTAGCCTAGCGCCTGATTAGCGGCGAAGTTTCGCATAGAGAGAATGCGCGTCTTCCAGGTCAGTACCGGCTTCACCGGAAGGCGCAACGTACCACCGCTTACTTCTCTTCCCGCACGCTGGAACGGCAGATAGTAGCCGTAGAGCGCAACGCCGGGACGAACCATGTTGTTCCAGGTTTCGCGCCGGGAAATGAGGGCGCTGGTGTTGGCCATGTGGACCAGAGCCGGATCGAATCCGGCCGCGCGCACCATGCGATGAGCCTGCTCGAAGCGGTGTTCCTGCTCTGCGACGGAAGGTGCGTCCATGACTTCGGAAGAAGCCAGATGGGTTGAGAGCCCTTCGAGAAAAAGATGACGCGCCGCGCTAAAGGCCTTCAGAACTGCCGGGAGTTCCTCAAGAGAAACGCCGAGGCGGCCCATTCCAGTGTCCACTTTCAAATGCACGGCGTGGCGCGTGGTTCCGTGAGCAGCGGCGGCCTCCAGAGACTCGATGTGCCACGGCTCCCAGACGGTTGGAGTGAGCTTCAAGCGGACGATCTCGCTTTCTTCGCCGCGCCAGAAACCGGTCATCAACAGAATTCGCGAATCGGCGCCGGCTTCGCGCAGGGGAATTGCCTCATCGAGTGAGGTGACGCCCAGCCACTTCGCGCCTTCGGCCTGCAGAACGCGAGAGCATTCGACGGCGCCGTGACCGTAGGCATCGGCTTTCACCACGGCGCACACGGTCACACTCGCGCCTGTGTGCTTTACAACCGTGCGAAAATTCTGCCGCAGAGCGACGAGGGAAACTTCGGCCCAGGTGGGGCGGGTCGCCACGCGGCTCATGATTTCTACTGTGCTGGCCACTGCGGTCGATTATAGCGGGAGCGGCGCGTGAGCTCAGGTTACGCTTGGGCTACTCCTGGCTGATTGCTCAGGCAGTTTCTAGTTTCATCAGTTCCCAGCCAACGAGAAATTCACAGCAATCTGCGTCTCCACTTCGACGGGCTCGTTGTTCAGGAGGTAGGGTCGGTAGCGCCACTGGCGCACGGCCTCGATTGCCGCTGGAACCAACATCGGATGGCCGGTCAGGACCGTGACATTCTCGATGGTGCCTTGTTTGCTGATTACGGCCTGCAGTACGACGATCCCTTGAATGCGTGCGCTGCGCGCCAGGGCGGGATAGGTTGGCTGGATTTTGCGGATCAGATCTCCCTCGCTCATGTGCGAGAGACGAAGCGGGCGAGCGACTGAGGAGGGTGGGGGCGTGGGCAAAACCGGCCGAGAGCCGCTTTCGAACAGATTCGCAAGGCCACGGGGATCGCCGCCTGTTGGTGCGCCCGGGATATAGGGACCCAAGCCCGTTGTTTGCGGCGGGCCGTCATCGCCGACAGGGCGAGGGCCCACATGGATGGGCGCGGGGCGCCTGAAAAAGACCACGGCCGGATGGTCTGGGAGAGGATTGGAGCCGGAGTGCGCTCGCCCCACGGCAGGTTCTGCCGGCGCTTGGCCCACACTGATCGGTGTCGAGAGCCGATGAAACGATGGAAAGCCGGTGGGACGCAGCAGCGGCAAGAGCAGCAATAGAGCGGCAATCAAAGCCTGCAATCCGAATGACGTTATGGTCGTCCAGCTACGGCATACACGTTCCGCCCGTGAAGAATCGAGCGTGCCCGCAAACATTGTTCTCTCCAACGACGTTCCAGAAAACATGGTGTCCTCCTGATCAAGATGTTGTTAAGGACACCGGGAGGTTCTCTGGTAGCTCGCGCTTGAGAAATAAAAAAGGCCGCTAGGAGGCGGCCTTTTCGGGAACTTCTGCGACACACAAGGTGTCGTGAAGAATTACTTGGACGGCGGAGCTGTTGCCGGCTTCGGCGTTGCCGGTTTGGGCGATGCCGGCCGGGGTGCAGCAGCACCGGCAGGAGCGGGCGCGGGCACGCCAGACTGCGCATTATAAATATCCACCACGGCTTTGGTGATGTCGCCTTGTTCGCCATACCAGAGCAACGGGCTTTGCGGCCATGGGTTGGAGGTATCCATCACCAGAGCGAAGCCGCCATCCTGCGCGTGCTTTACGATGACGGGCGCCATCTTCTGCAGAATGCGCTGAAAGATCTCTTTCTGCTGATTCTGAAAATCCTCCTGAGCGTCTTGCACGGAACGGTCAAAAGATTTCTTCTTGGTTTCGATCTGCTTCACGAGCGTGGCGCGGGCGTCCTCATTCAGCTTGTCGCCCTGCGTCTGCAGTTGCTTCTGCAACGCTTCGAGTTCATCGTTCTGAGATTTCAATTCGTTCTGCTTGGGCTCCAGTTTTTTGCGCAAAGCTTCGAAGTCGCGTTGGCCTTCGTTCGTTCCCATTACGGCTTGCTCGATGTTGATGGTCCCGAGCTTGGTCCCGGTTCCGGTCGCAACCGGAGTAGAAGCGGATGGAGCGGAGGCGGCGGAAGTCATGCTGGCAGGAGCTGATGTGCTGGCGGTTTGGGCCCAGGCGGAAATCATGGAGAGAACCGCAATGGCCAGGAAAGAACGCAGAAGCTTGCTTGTCATTGGATCGCTTAAACTCCTTGGAACATTGTTCCGAAAATCAGGTTCCGTAAATCAGATTCCAGTAAACGTGGTTTCGGGAAATACGGTGCCGGGCAAGAACTCAGATTGCCTCTTTCAGGCAACACTGGACCGTACTCACGAGGTCTTCTATTGTCTAACTTCAACCAGCAGCCGTCAGGCGTTATCGGACCGGGCGCACCGGATTGCGAGCCTCACACGCCGGGGTTGCGGACGTATCGTCCACCCCTGTTCATCTTTCAGCAATGGTGTGGATCGAAGCAATTATAGATACCCTTCTCAGCCTGCGTCAAACCAAAGGGCTCCCATCATGCTGGCGCAAAAGTCTGCTGGGCCCTGCGGCTAAAGCCGTAATTCTTTTTGGTCCCATATTTGATCTCATATATGGCAGCGCTGCGCTGCGCCACCCCAAATCCGAGGCGTCAGCCGCCCAACCTGGAACTGCTGCACTCCAAGATCGGACGTCCAGCCAGAAACAACCTCTCTCCTCAGAACGTGGTGGCCACGGTGAAGCGGAATGTCTTGCGCGGCTCGCGCAGCAGGAAAGTCGGCGCATAAGTATTAACCGCCAGGTGATAGGTGTAATCACCGGCAGCCGTGTTGGGGAACATGGAGCGAGTAATCGGAATTGGCGGCGTGGCCGGGCTATCCAGGCGCAGTGGATTGTAGGCCCAGTAGATGCGGAAGGGCGCATTGATGATGGGCAGGAACATCTGGAGCTCAAGACCGGTGGACATTCTTGGCCTCCAGTTGGTCGATCCCAACACCTCGAGTTGCTGCTTGGGGGGAGGGTTCAAGATACTGCCGGGAGTGCAGCCCGTGCCGCTCGGAGTAGCCGTGGCCTGATCCTGGGCCGGACATCCGAACTGTTCGGTGATGACCTCATTGTATTGTTGCGACGCAATTTGCAACTGGGAGGGCCGCAGAATGGGATCGATACCGGCGTCCAGGAATGGGGCCAGAGCCACGGGTCCGTAGATGGTAATGCGGTATTCAAAGTTGGTGACGACGCTGAGGTCGCCACCGGGGAAGGTGATCTGGTCCACGGGGATCGGGATGGCCAAATTCCCGAGGAGGGGATTTTGCGCATTCTTGAGAACTGGAGTTCCATCCGGATTGGTCAGAGTGATTGCGCCCACACTGGGCAGGAAGGCAACGGGCGAGACGGAGCGGATGTCGAAGCCGCGGAGGTCATTCTCGCCACCCATGTAGGAGCGCTGGAACGGCGGAGCCACCAACCCTCCGTAGCCAGTGATGAAGGATCCTTGAAAATTGAAGCCAAGCGCGTTGCGGCGGTTCTGGACCGGGATGAACCGCTTGTATTGCACGATCGGCCGGATAGAGCGAATCGTGCCCCCGATCCCCGCCACTTCCGCGCCGAGCGTGAACTGCTGTCCGTGGTGAGGGGAGATTGGGCTGTCGATCGTATTGAAAGAGAAGTTGGGAAAGATTTTGCTGGTGATGATTCCTTGCAACGCGTTCGGACCGGAAATTCCGCGGAAGGCGATGAACTCGAAAAGGTTCCGCGAGGCAGAACTTAGCGCGAGCAAAGAGGAGCGGTCGAAGGAGTAGGTGATTCCGAGGCGTTTGAAAGAGCGGCGTAGTGGATAGCTCAATGACGTGGTAAATCCGGCGCTCGACTGCGTGTAGTTTTGCAGGTTCTGCAGAACGGTGTTTGGCAGATTCAAGGTTTCTCCCCTGAAAATGGAGAGCTGCCGGGCCTGGTTATAGCTGACTCGGTTCAAATAGACGTTGAAGCCGAACTGTAAAGGCCGGTCAAAGAGGTACGGCTGAGTGAAGCCGAAACGCACGCTGCGCGCCAAGTTCCCCAGGCTGGCCTGCACCTGAAGCGTTTCACCGAGACCGAGGAAATTGTTGGTGGAGTAGTTGATTCCGACGAAGGCGCCTTCGAGTCCGCTGACGCCGCCATTCAACCCGATGCTGTTCTTGCCCTTTTCCTTGACCTTGAGCGTCAAGTCAACCAGGCCGTCTTTCTCGTCGAGTTTTCGATCCGTCACGTTAGGATCGTCGGGCTTCAACTGGTCGAAGTATCCGAGTTGATTCAACCGCAGCAGGCTCAGTTCCCAAAGCCGCGAGTTGTAGATGTTGCCTTCTTCGAGCGCGATTTCGCGCCGGATTACCTTGTCGCGGGTGGTGGTGTTGCCCTGGAATTCGATGCGGCGCACATAGAACTGCTTGCCTTCATCCACATCAATGTCGAGGAAGATCAGCTTCTTGTCGTCATCAAATCTGGTTTCCGGCACCGAGGTGAAGTTGATATAACCTTGCTCGCCATAGGCCTTGCGCAGGTTTTCCAGACCCTTGGCCACTTTTTCCTTGCTGAAAATATCTCCATCCTTGATGGGAAAGAGGTTGCGCAGCGCCTTGGTGTTCGAGACTGCTTTATTGTTCTTGAAGCTGATGGAACCAAGCGTGTAACGGTCGCCCTCTTCAATGGGAAGGGTGATGTCAACAGCTTTGCCGGGACCACTCTGCAGGAGTGGAATGCGAGGACCCTTATGCCCGGTATCGTGAATCTGCGTCTTGGGCTCGTTCACGATGACTTTGAAATATCCACGATTCTGATATTCGTTTCGAACGCGTTCGGTATCTTCGTCGAGCTTGGTGGCATCGTAGGTTCGGGCGAAGAGGTTTTCCAGGAAGATGGAGTGCGGAATGCCGATGGGACGCAGGTTCTTCATGGCATAGCGAAGCACGCGCGTCTTGACGTTCTTGTTGCCCTCGAACTTGATCTTGCCCACTTTAACCTTGGGACCTTCCTTGATCACAAAGGTGATGCCAACGGCGGCGGGCGGGATTTGGCGAATCTCGGTGCGGATGGTGGAAAACTGCCGGCCGTGTTCCGCCAGGAGACCCTTGATCGTCACTTCCGCCTTCTTCAGCTTGGTGGGGTCGTACTGACTCTCGACGGACAAGCCAACCTTGGCTTCTTTGAAGCGATCGAGCACGTCGCTGGTGGAGACGGAACTGAGGCCTACGTAATTGATCTCGCGGATGGTCGGCTTTTCTTTGACCTGGATGATCAGGCGCCAGCCCTTGGGAGACTGCTCGCGGCTGAAGCGGATGTCTTCGAAGTAGCCGGTATTCCACAGGGCATTGAAATCGCGCTCAAGTGCGGCAGTATCGTAGATGTCGCCGGGATGGGTGAAGATGCGGGCCTTAACGGTTTCGGAAGGGATTCGGCGGTTGCCGGTAACACCGATCTCGGAGATGACGTCGGTCTGGGCCCAGGCGGCAGAAAGGAAAAGGACAACCAGCACCATACCCAAGGCCCATCGAAGACTCCTCATTCGGCGACAAGGCCGTGCGAATGAAGGGGATGGGCCGAAAGTGGCTCCGGAAAGGCCGCAGCCGTTCTCGGGCACAACGATGTGCGAATGAAAGCGAAGATGAATCGCTACGACCTCAGCCTCTGGGATGTGGGAAAACGATCATTATACGGTAGAGATAGAAAAAGCGTCCAAGTCTGCCACTCTTGCAGGTGGCTTCATGGAATGGACTTGGCAGGCTCCACATCAACCAAGACGGAATAAAACGTGGCGGAGTTGCCCAGGTCAGAAAGTTTTTCTGAAGTCAGTACGTTAATGTTGCGGAACTCGGGGCTCAACTTCGCCCAATTGAGGCGCGCCGACACTACTCCCGGCTGAACCGAGCCATCGACTCGCGCCTTCAGAAAGATTTCTCCTCGCCGGTTGAATACTCGCACCGTCTCTCCGTCAGCAATTCCACGGGCTCGGGCGTCTGAGGAATGCATCTCCAGCAGGTTAACCTGTTCCATCTGCTGAACCGAAGGTTGGTTGGTGAACGTTGAATTCAGGAAGTTATCGGCCTTGCGGGCCAGAAGTTCCAGCGGAAACGTGGCGCGCTCGGTTCCGTGGCGCGATTCCGCGGGAGGCTTGAAGTCGGCGACGGGATCGAGACCGAGTGCTTGCATGGTTTCGCTATAGAACTCGGCCTTGCCCGAGGGCGTGCGGAACTTGCCTTCAGCGAAAGGAAGGAACGGAGCCGAAGCAGCTTGGGGCTGGTCCGCGGGGCCCGCGGACGCGGCGAAATTCAGGCGTATGTGGCCCTCGAGCTCCAGACGCTCGCGGGTGATGCCTTGCAGCCAGGGATTGTTCGAAGACAGCGCGCCCTCGATCATGGAGTCGATGCTCTGGCTGAAGCATGCGTCGGTGAATCCCATGCGCGCGGCGAGGCCGCGGAATAAATCCACATTGCAGCGGCATTCTCCCAGCGGATCGATCGCCTGATCGGAAATTTGTAGATAGTAATGGCCGTATGCGGTCTGCAAATCTTTATGTTCGAAAAATGTCGTGGCCGGCAAGACGATGTCGGCGTAGTCGGTGGTGTCGGTGAAGAACTGCTCATGGACCACCGTGAAAAGGTCGGGGCGCTTGAGGCCGCGCACGACTTCGTTGTGGTTGGGGCAGACCGCGGCGGGATTCGAACTATAGACGAATAACGCCTTAAGCGGCGGGTCATTCAGCGTGTTGAGTGCCTTGCCCAGTTCCACCATGTTTACGACTCGAGGAGGTTTGCGACCATGGGGCCGGAGGTCGGGGCGCCGCAGGGCAATCTTATTCAGATCAAAGGCACCGCTGGTCGAGAGATGGATTCCGCCGCCGACTTCTTTGAGGGCGCCGATGATGCAGGGCAGCATCGAAATGGCACGCGTGGCCATGCCACCCCCATCGGACCGCTGCACGCCGTAGTTCAGGCGAATGACGGCGGGCCTGGTTGTGGCATATTCGCGAGCAAGTTTTCGAATATCTTCGGCTGAAATTCCTGTCCACTGCGCGACGCGTTCCGGCGGGTAGGCTTTTACTTTCTCGCGCAGGGCATCGAACCCCAGCGTGTATTTGGCTACGTAGTCAGCGTCGTGCAGGTGTTCGGCGATGATCACGTGCATCATGGCGAGAGCGAGGGCGCCGTCGGTGCCGGGATTGATGGGAAGGTACCAGTCGGCACACGCGGCGGTGCGCGTGCGGTAGGGATCGATGACAACCAGCTTCGCACGCCTGCGCCGCGCTTCGACGATGTAGGGCCACAGGTGAACATTGTTGCCGTGAATGTTTGAGGCCCAGGCGATGATGTAGCGAGAGTGGACGAACTGGTCGGGCTCGGTGCCGAGCTTGACGCCCATCACAGACTCGAGTCCGGCTTCGCCGGCGGAAGAGCAAATTGTGCGCTCGAGTTCGGAAGCACCGAGGCGAGTGAAGAAGCGGCGATCCATGGAAGCGCCGTTTAGCGCGCCGAGCGTTCCGCCGTAGGAATAAGGCAAAATTGCTTCAGGACCGAATTCGGCAATGATGGCGCGAAAGCGGTTTGCGATTTCGTCGAGAGCCTCGTCCCAGGTGATGCGGCGCCAAACCTGTCCGGATTGTGGTTGTGTGGGAACAGCTGCCCCCGGCTGTTCAAGCGGAGCGAAGCTCCGCTGCTCTGCCCCCAACCCTTTCGCCGCGATCCGCCGCATGGGATACAGCACACGGTCCGGCGAATACACGCGGTCTAGGTACTTCGCCACTTTCGCGCACAGGAATCCGCGGGTCACCGGATGCCTGGGATCGCCTTGGATCTTGGTGGCGCGGCCGTCCTCTACGGTGATCAACACACCGCAGGCGTCGGGGCAATCGTGCGGGCACGCGGCATGGACGACGTGTTTCACGCCATTGATTATAAGGGAGGGCCCGAACGAGGCCGGGGAGTAAAAGGCCGCCAGCGAAGGGCGGCCTTATCGATTCCGCATTGCGCGCGTGGTTACATCTTGATTGCGGAGGTTTGACTGGCAACACACTGCCATTTACCGCTGGGCATCTTCACCCACGTATCGGTCCAACGCTCATTATCATCGAAAGGCTTTCCTTCCGCGCTGGTACCCTTGCCCTTAAAGTTTCCCGTTGCGATGGCAGTTGAGCCGAAGACGGTTACCTTCACATCGCTGTACTCGGCGCTGTCGAACTTCATTTTCTTATAAGCGGCCAGCGTCTCCGTCTTGCCGCTGACTTTCCCATCATTATCCGTAATCACGACTTTGTCGGCCAGCAGTGGCGCAAGCAGCTCAGGATTATTTGTTTTCTGTGCCTGGAGCCATTGTTGTTCCAGCGCTGCCACGGCTTTCTCCGTGCCAGCTTGCGACCACGCAACACTTCCCAGCAAGACAAACACGAGTGAACACAGCGTCACGTTTCTCTTCATGTCCGCTCCTCCTTGGTACCCGAGATTTTCATCTGGATTCGAAAGCGGCTTGATTGTACGCCTATCAGACTCAATCGTACGATCTTCACCGGAGTGTCCGACTCGTAATTTCGCGCTCAATCCACTGGCAAAAAAGGCGGGCGGCTGGTTGGCCGCCCGTCGTAGGTTGATGTGGTGTAGTTTGGTTTATTGCGACTGCGGTGGATCGGCTACGACCGCAGCTGCCAGTTCCGGCGTTTGAGTGTTCGGGTTCACGAAGAGCAGGCCGCCTGCCACGATCGGAATCGCTCCACTGGATTGCAACTCGCTCAAGCCGGTCGTGTTGATGAACAGGGTGATGTTGCCGGTGTCGACGGTCAGCGGTGCGCCGCCCAGCGAATAACCGATCAACGCGTTGTTCTGGAGTTGGAAACTTCCCAGGTTGCCGTTGGCAATGGTTACGCTCTTCGGCGTAAGCGTGCCGTATACGCCCTGGAAGCGCAGCGAAATCATCTGCGGGGTAAAGACGTTGCTGGAGTAGCTGCCGCCGATGAAAATGCGCTGGCCCACGATGACCGTGGAGCTGTTGAACAGAGCATTGGTGAAGAAGTTGTCGAAGAAACACATGTCGTACTGGGTTACAGCACTTACGTTGATGGTCTGGATGGTATCGATATCGCTGACCAGATCGGTGCTGGTTTCACCCACCCAGAGAGTGATCTGCTGCACGGGTCCTGACGTGGGATTCACTGCCAACACTCGGCCGGACAGGAAGGCTTGCGCGGTGGTGATGACTTCAACATTGCTGGCCATCAGACTGCCATCGGCCTGGAAGTATCCCTGCACTGCAACGACTGCCGGAGCGGCCAGATTGTTGATGTTCCATCCGCTATTGAATTGCGTGCTGCTGACATCGATCGTTAGCTGGTGGCCATAGGGACTCTGGATAACGAAGGAGTTGCCGGCGGCATTTACTGACACCAATCCGCCCATGAGATCGGTGACTTGGCCGTCAGGATCGCTGGCGCGCGTCGCTTTGATATAAATCGTCGGGTTTACCGCACCCGTAACGTTGCCGTTGCCATCGACGGCGACGGATTGGCGAATGTCAAAATCCATCCTCAGTCCCGCCAGACCCGTGCTGCCGACAACCATGGGCGAGGGAAAGTTTACGGTCACCGTGGTCTGAGTGGCGGAGCCAGTGGTAGGGCTGAACGTGCCATTGATGGTATTCAAGGTCGGCGGATTGGTGGTCATATCCACATAAGAGATCACCGGGCTCGTTAGTGAAAACGTAGCGCTGTTGTAAGTGTCGGCGGGAACGGAGCTAAACGCCAGCGGTGACCGCAATCCCAAGAGACGCGCAAAATCCACCGTGGTGGCCGTGGACAGAACTTGCGGCGAATTATTGTTGCCGTTCAGAGTGATCGAGTTGATGGTAACGTCGAAGCCGACGACGGAGGCCAGCGGAGCATCTTCGCCGGTCACAAACACTGCCCCCGCCGATTGCGAGGAAGGTGAGGTTGCCGAGGACGAGCCGGATGAAGAACCGCAGCTCGCTGCCAACAGGCAAAGCGCAAGCAAGAGTGTAATCCCCAAACATCGTTTCATGGCAGACTCCAATTCCAGGGTTTTGTGAAGGCTCTTGGAAGAGCAGCAATTTCTTCACGATGATGGAAACACAGGCTCTGTGAGGATGTCGCGTAACCTCCGGTCATGGTTACCGGACGAACGCCCGGACAGGGAGAACGGCCATGTAGTGGGGTTTGAGGGACTTAAGCGCGGTCCAGGGTGGGCCGCCCGGGTACATGTACTTTAGTTTTGCAGCGCGCTTCGGGAAATGCGGGGCTACTTAATCTCCAGGACTTCCTTTTCTTTCGCTTTGCTCATTTCTTCCATCTTCTTGATTTCGTCGTCGGTGAGTTTTTGGATCTCGTCAAGCGAGCGCTTTTCGTCGTCCTCGGTGATCTTCTTGTCCTTCATCGCCTTCTTGATCGCATCGTTGCCGTCGCGCCGGATGTTGCGCACGGCGGTGCGATGCTCCTCCAGCGCCTTGTTCAGGTGTTTCACCATCTCCTGTCGCCGTTCCTGGGTGAGAGCAGGCACCGGCACGCGAATCAATTTGCCATCGTTCATGGGATTGAGACCGAGCTCCGCGGAACGAATCGCCTTCTCGATGGCGCCGAGCGAGGAAGGATCGAAAGGCTGCACCGTGATCATCTGCGGTTCCGGCGCGTGGACCTGGGCAATCTGGTTGATCGGCATTTGTGAGCCGTAGTAGTCGACGCTCACGCTATCGAGCATGTGGACCGAGGCACGGCCAGTGCGGGTGGCGGCCATCGCCTTGCGAAAATCTTCCACTGCTTTTTCCATGCGCGTCTTGAGCTGGATGTAAGTTTCTTTCAGGCCCGGAATCGAGGCCATGGATGCTTGAGCCATACAGTTTTAGCTCCGTAAAAATATCAAGTATCAAAACGCTGAATTATAAACCCAACCCAAAGCCGGCCGCGGATTTTGGGCGGATCAACACGGATCAGAGTGAAAGAAAAATCCGTGTGAATCCGTGGAATCGTTGTGGCAAGTTTTAGGCGCTCACGGTCGAACCAATTTTCTCTCCGCTAACTACCCGGCGAATGTTGCCGTGCTTATTCAAATTGAAGACGATGATGGGCAGGTTATTGTCTTTGCACAGGCTAATGGCGGTGGAGTCCATCACCTTCAGTCCCAGCTTGAGAACGTCCATGTAGGTAATGTCGGTGAATTTCTTCGCGTCCTTCACTTGCATGGGATCGGCATCGTAGATGCCATCGACCTTGGTGGCTTTGAGAATGGCGTCGGCCTTGATCTCCATGGCGCGCAGCGAGGCGGCCGTGTCGGTGGAGAAGTAGGGATTTCCGGTTCCGCCGGCGAAGATCACTACGCGGCCTTTTTCCAAATGGCGGATGGCGCGGCGGCGAATGAAAGGCTCGGCAACCTGATTCATCTCGATGGCGGTTTGCACGCGAGTGTAGACATTTTGCTTTTCGAGGGCATCTTGCAGGGCGAGAGCATTAATGACCGTGGCCAACATGCCCATGTGATCGGCGGAAACGCGGTCCATGTCTTTGGCCTGGTCGGCTACGCCGCGGAAGAAATTGCCGCCTCCCACGACGATGGCAAGCTGCACGCCGAGCTTGTGGACGTCGGCGAGTTCTGCTGCGACTTCGTGAATGCGTTTGGTGTCCACACCGAAGCCCTGATTGGCGGCAAGGGCCTCTCCGGAGAGCTTGAGCAGAACGCGTTTGAAGGCAGGGGTTGGCATCGGTTTTCGAGTTTCCGGTTTCCAGTTTCGGGTTCTGTCCACCGCCAGGACTACAGGACAATGGAAACCAGAAACTGGAAACTCGTTTACTTCGCCACTTACTTCACAGCCGGAGCGGCGGCTTCGCCGCCGTTTTCCGGCTTTTGCGACGTGAACGCGACCGTCGCGCCCAAGTCGCCCACCTTGAAGCGCGCGAAGCGGCGCACGCTGATGTTCTCGCCGAGTTTGCCAATCTTCGCCGCGATCAGCTGTGCGATCGAGACGGTCTGGTCTTTGATGAAGGGCTGCTCGAGCAAGCAGACTTCTTCGTAGAACTTTCCCATCTTGCCGGCGACCATCTTCTCCGCGATATTCTGCGGCTTGCCGGAGGCAACGGCTTGCGCGATATAGATTTCCTTTTCGCGGTCGAAGTCGGCCTTGGTCACATCTTCCTTGCGCACGAATTTCGGATCGCTGGCCGCGATGTGCATGGCGATATCGTGCGCCAACTCCTTGAAGTCGTCGGTGCGGGCCACGAAATCGCTCTCGCAGTTCACTTCGACGAGCACACCAATCTTGCCGCCGGCGTGAATGTAGCTGGTCACCGCGCCTTCGCTGGTTACGCGAGTGGCCTTTTTGGCCGCCACGGAAACGCCCTTCTTACGAAGAATCACGACCGCCTGCTCCATATCGCCCTTGGCTTCGGTAAGGGCCTGTTTGCAATCCATCATCGGAGCTCCGGTTTTTTCGCGGAGATCCTTTACTTGTGCCGCCGAAATGTTTGCCATAGTAGTGCTCATAAAATCGGTTTCTAGTTTCTAGTTTCGAGTATTGAGAATATATCTTCTTGTTCCAGGCTACTCGAAACTGGAAACCTGAAACTACGTCTTACAAACTTTGACCCGCGCCGGACGACCCGCGCGGGTCTGATTCCTGATGCCCGGTTTTTGCCGGAACCTCGCCTAAGAGAGTTCCCTCAGCGGCTAAAGCCCGCGTCTTTTCTGGATCACGGCTAAAGCCTTGCTCTACCCAGACCTGCTCCACCCAAAATCTCTTCCGCCAACTTCTCGATCAAAAACGTACGACCGAACACTGCTTCTAAACCGTTTGGCTCTCGACCTTGTGAATCTCGGCGTCTTCGTTGGCGACCGGCTTCTTATGCGTTCCCGGACCCAGCACTTCTTCCATGCTGATGTCTTCGCCGATATCCGCCAAATCAGACGCAGCCGCATGCTCCTGGGCATGCGCTTCGAGTGCCGCTGCCGCGTCTTCCGCGTGCTGCGCTTCGAGAGCTTGCGCCTGCTCCGTGGCTGCGGTCATGTCGGCAATTTGCTTGTCGCTCATCAGCTGCGCGCCTTCGGCAATCGACTCCGAGATTTTCGAGGTGAACAGACGGATCGCGCGCAAGGCGTCGTCGTTGCCGGGAATTACGTAATCCACTTCGCTGGGATCGCAGTTGGTATCGACCACCGCGACCACCGGAATGCCCAGCTTGCGTGCTTCGCGCACCGCGATCTGCTCTTTGTTCGAATCGATCACGAAGATCGCATCGGGCAACCGGCTCATGTTCTTGATGCCCGCCAGGTTGGCCTGCAAGTGCTTGCGCTCGCGCTCGAGTTTGATGACTTCTTTTTTCGGCAGGAGCTCGTAGCGACCATCCGTGGCCATCTCGTCGAGCTCTTTCAGCCGCTTTACCGACTTCTGCACTGTGACCCAGTTGGTGAGCAAGCCGCCCAGCCAGCGCTGGTTGATGTAGAAGCCGCCGCACTTCGTCGCCTCTTCGGCGATGGCGTCCTGCGCCTGGCGCTTGGTTCCCACGAACAGCACAATTTTGCCGTCGGCCGCCAGTTCCTGGACAAACTTCGACGCCTCTTTGAACATCTTCAGCGTCTTTTGCAAATCGATGATGTAGATCCCATTGCGCTCTCCGAAGATGTATTCCTTCATCTTGGGATTCCAGCGCTTCGTCTGATGCCCGAAGTGAACACCCGCTTCGAGCAACTCCTTCATGGTGATAGTAGCCAATGAACCTCCTTATTTAGTCTGCATCCTTCGCGTAAGAACCGCTCCGGATTGCCATTCCCTGCCCCGCGCCGCGAGGCACAGGAAGAATTGAACACCTACAACTGGCTCTTAAGCTTCTAGCCAAACCTTAGAACCTAGCGCTTGCTGAACTGGAAGCGCTTTCGTGCGCCCTTCTGACCGTACTTTTTGCGTTCCTTGCCGCGCGAGTCGCGGGAGACCATGCCTTCGGACTTCAGCTTGCCGCGCAACTCAGCATTGAATTGCATCAAGGCGCGGGCAATGCCGAGCTTGACGGCGTCGGCCTGACCACGGACGCCACCGCCCAGCACACTGGCGACAATGTTGAACGAAGCTGCGGTCTCGGTGGACGCGAGTGGCGCCTTCGCCGCCGAACGCTGCGCCGGAGTGACGAAATACTCTTCGAACGCGCGGCCATTCACTTTGAACTCGCCGCTGCCTGGACGAAGATACACGCGCGCAATCGCCCGTTTCCGCCGTCCCGTGCCGTAGTATTGAACCAGCTCTGCCATTTCGCTTCCAGTTCCTAGCTCTTAGCTTCTGGCCTGAACCTTGCCAAAGCGAGCTTTGCATTTTGGGTTTGAGCTTTGAGGCCCTCAGGGGCTAAAGCCCTTGTCTTTTCGCGATCTTAGCGGCACGGCTAAAGCCGTGCCCTAGCCGAACTCTTATGCCTGCACTTCACTCTTAGGCGCGAACTTCCAACTGCAGCGCCTGAGGTTTCTGCGCCTCATGCGGATGCTTGTCGCCTTTGTAGACGTTCAGCTTCGAAAGCATGTGAGCCGCCAGCTTATTCTTCGGCAGCATGCGGCGCACTGCATCTTCAATAATTGCTTCCGGCTTGCGGGCCAAACGCTTGCGATAATCTTCAGTGCGCAGGCCACCCGGATAGCCAGTGTAATGGTGATACTGCTTCTGCTCCGACTTCACACCGGTGGTTCTAATCTTCTCGGCGTTGACTACGATCACGTGATCGCCGGTATCCAGAAACGGCGTGTACTGCGGATTTTCTTTGCCCATGAGAATGCGCGCCACCTGCGAAGCCAGACGGCCGAGCGTCTGCCCATTGGCATCCACGACGTACCACTTGCGCACAATTTCCCCCGCTTTGGGGAAATAGGTAGACATCGGAACTCTCCCAGACTGAAAAAATTGCGAAACGCGATTGAAATAACAAAGAAGACCGCTCGTTGATTCCCCGGCGAGGACGCCAGACGATCAGGCGGGCAACCGCGAGACTTCCCAAAGCTTTAACGATACCGTAGGGCGCGAGGGATTGTCAACGGCGAGTTACAAAGGGCACAACTCCCGCGGATGAATTCCTTACTCGTACGCCAGTGCTTCGATCGGATCCTTCTGCGCGGCTTTGTAGGCGGGATATAGCGCTCCGAGCAGCGCACCGGTCAGAGCGATCAAGGTGGCCCGGATCACCCACTCGGCGCTCCAGAAAAGGCGCAGGGTGGGCATTTCCATCAAAATCGCGCGTCGCGCCAGCAGACTGACGACGGTGCCTACCATGATGCCGACAATCGCCAGCAGTGTGGTTTCCCTCAGTATGACGTTCACGATGTAAAGCTTGGATGCGCCCAGGGATTTCAGAATCCCGATCTCCCGCGTGCGTTCCATGACTGCCGTATACATCGACTGAAAGATCACCAGAAATCCGATGATCATGGAAATCGCGATCACGATGCGAATGGAGGTTGCGAAGCCCGGCAGGTTTTCGGGCGTCATCATCGACAGGTATTCCTGCATGGAGCGAACCGAGTAGTTTGCCATGCCTGGAACATGTTTGATTTCATCAACCACGGCGTCCACATTCGCGGGATCGTCGAGCTTGATATAGAAGACCGATGCGTGATCCGGAGCACCGATCAGGTCCTGCAGAGTAGCGAGTGGCAGGAACTTGCGAGCGCCTTTCCCATGCTCCACGATGCCGCGGATGCGGAAGTTATGAGCCAAAATCTCGATCGAGTCTCCGACCTTTACCCGCTTCGAATTAGCGAAATAGTCATCGACAATCACGTCGTACGGGCCCTGAAACGGACCTCCTGAAAGAAAACGAAACGCGGGAGAAATACTGTTGTAACTGGAGAAGTCGATGCCGTAAATAATTTCCAGCGTGGGCTTGGTGGTCAATTCCCAGATCACGGGAGCGGCTACGACAACATGAGGCAGGGCCCGCAACTTATCCCCTACTTTGACGGGCATGGGCGCGCCGGTAACTCCAACGAGAGCGGAGGAGCCGGGGGGCTGCACCATTACGTCAGCGCCTACTCCCAGCTGGCTGGCCTTCGAACCATTCAGCTGGCCATAGAAAAAGGACACAATCAGCAGAATTAGTATTACTTCCAGGGCCACGGCGCTGACACTGATCAGCGAACGCATAGGCCTTTGCACCAGGTTAGCCACCACCATCTTATTCATCATGCTTGTTTGTCATGAGAAGTCCGAGCGAAGTTGGAGAGGAGAGCGATTATTGTTCTCCCGCCGGCGGCACAGCGGCACTGGATTGGGGCTGCGGCTGGTCCAGACGCACCACTTCCGCGCCCGGCGGCTGCTGCAGCGCAAATTGATCGTCGCGCAGAGGCTTGTTGATTTCCAGCTTCAACAGATTGAGGGTGATATCGTACTCCTCCTGAGGCCGGAAAATTTCAACGCGAGACGGGAAGCTGACGCCATCGTAATCCTTGTAGTTGGCATAGCGGGCGTCAGTCACGAGAATGCCGCGATCATCGTAAATGTACTGGCGATGGGGCTGGAGATCGACCCGGCTGAAAAGAATTTTGCGCGCCAGCTGTCCTCCATTTTCGCCTACTTTGCGGATGACGATCAGCTCATAGTCTTCCTGGAGGACACGATGGCCCTTGACGTCATGCAGAATCTCTTCGCCGTTTTCCAGCACGGCAATCTCGGACTGGCTGATGGGACGGATCAGCAGGGCATCGTAGATATCCTGCGGCCGGATGCTCTCCATGGGCTGAGTGGGATTGTATGAGTGCACCTGGTTGTTGCCAATCACAAAACGATTCTTCGGTGGAATCCAGAGCTTGAATTGCTGCCCGTCGCTGACCATATCGAAGGCGGTGGTACGGACGATGGGTAGCAGCCCGATCATGTGCAGCATCGCCGGCTTGCGGGCCAGGACGTAGCCGCGAATCTCCTTATAGTCGGTTACGTGACCTTTCTTGGCGCCGCCAACGGAGGTATCGATGTCGACGGTAGCTTGCAGCGACTGGATTTTTTCGGCTTGCTGGTTGATGCGGTCGATCAATTCCGATTGGGACGCTTCCTTTAACGGCGCTTTGGAATAGGTCTCCTCGACCGGACGGGTACGCAACAGACAGCCTGTAGTGGGCAGTACCGCGAAGAGCAAAAGCAAACTCCAAAAGGGCGAGCTACGTCTCATGAAGGACTCGATGATCTCCAGAACATTTGAGTATAGCGCGCCGGAAAGGGTGCAAGAACTGCAGGCGGGTTCAAATTCGAGCTGGCCGAAGCCTGAGAACCTGCTTGTTAACGAGAAATCAGGTTCAGACTGGACGCCGGGCAGCGGTCTATCATCTACACTACAGCCATCGTGCGTAAATTTGCCTGGATCGTCCTCATCGCGGCGCTCGGATTCGGCGGGTGGTTTGCGTGGGCGGTGCTGACGCCGGTGCAGCCTTCCGGGCCCACTTTTGTGATGCTACATCCCGGGTACTCGACCCGCCGCATTGCCGCCGAGCTCAGGACGAACGGGATTATACGTAGTGAGGATGCGTTCATCCTGTGGCACTACTTTCGCCGACGGCGTTCGCTCAAGGCTGGGGAATATTTGTTCGACAAGCCGGCGAACATCATTGACATTCAGAAGCGATTGCGGCGCGGCGACGTTTATTTCCATACAGTAGTTATTCCGGAAGGCTTCACGATGTTCGACATTGCGCGGGCCATCGAAGCCGCAGGACTCGGGCCGGCTGAAGATTTTCTGAAGGTGGCGGAGAATGACACGGCACTCATCTGCGATCTGGCGCCGGGCGCGCATTCACTCGAGGGCTACCTGTTTCCTGACACCTATCAATTTAGCCGCATGATGAGCATGCAAGACATCGCGGCCGCGATGGTCAATCAATTCCGTCAGGTGGCGGAACGAATCGGTTTGTCCCAATCCCCGACAGCGGAGAACACGGAAGCTGGCCCTCCAACCTCCGTAGGCTCGGGCCGGATGACGCTTAGGATCACGAATTGCCCTATCTTGCCGAACGAGCCGCCCACGGAACTCGCACGGACGGTGATAATGGCGTCGATCATCGAGAAGGAAACGGCGGTGCCTGAAGAGCGTCCGCTGGTGGCGAGTGTCTATTACAACCGATTAGCAAAGAAAATCGCGCTCGACGCCGATCCCAGCGTTATTTATGCCGAACTCTTAGCCGGAACCTACACCGGAGCGCTGCACCACGACGACATGCGCTTCAACTCAGCCTATAACACTTACACGCACACCGGGCTTCCGCCTGGGCCAATCGGGAATCCTGGCAAGAGCGCGCTGGAGGCGGCGATGCATCCGGCGCAGAGTGATTACTACTATTTCGTAGCGGACGCCCAAGGCCACCATAAATTCGCTCGGACCATGGAAGAACACGATAAGAATGTGGCGGCCTACCGGCGGGCGATGCGAGGACAGTAGCGGCTATCTCACAACGTGCGAAAACAAGTCAAACTGTTCCGTCAGGGGCTGAAGCCCGCGCGGTTTGTGGGCCCGGATGGCACGGCTGAAGCCGTGCCCTACCCAAAACCACCTTACGCTGAAGCCGTGCCCTATCCAAAGCCACCTTACGAAGATAGTCCAAGGCCCCTACTCCAATGGCTGAACTGGCTGTCGGCTTTGGCTTTCCATCCAGCCCTGCAGGATGAGCACGGCTGCCATACGGTCCACGGCTTTGGCGCGCTTTTCTATGGATAACTCGGTCTCGCGCAGGAGGCGGTTGGCTTCTGCGGAAGTCAGCCTCTCGTCCCATAGATGGACCGGCAGCCGAAAACGCTTCCGGAGTTCCTCGGCAAACAGCTGCATCTTGTCGGATTGTGTCCCCTCGGCGCCGCTCATGCGCAGGGGCAGACCAACGACGATCTCCTTGACGGCGTACTCGTGGATCACTCGCTGCAAGGCTGCCAGATCCGTGCGTTTGTTCCGGCGCTGGAGCGTTTCGAGTCCTTGCGCGGTAATGCCGAGGGGGTCCGATACTGCGAGTCCGATCCGTCTCGAACCGACGTCCAGTCCCAGTACTCTTCCAGCTGGGTGTTCGTTCGAACCCGAGGAGGGATGGGCCGAAGGGCAGCTCGATGGTTGCGACCGGGCAGGTTCGGTCACTGAAGGTCTTTGGGGTTTCGGCTCTCCGAAAGTCACGGTGCGATTATAGCGATTTCGGTTTAAGCTTAAGTTACGGTTCGACAATTACTTACAGTTCGTTCAAATAGGCGTGGAGGTTCCCAGTTCGATCCACTCAGTCCCGGAGCACAGAGAAGAGGCCGTCCGCCTTGCTTTTCGTCCCATTTCGGGATAGTATGTTTATAGTAAAGACAACGTTCCTCCTCGCTATGCCCTTTTCCTGCCCGGGTGCATTTTATGAACGCTGACTTGAATTTCCACATCGGCGATAAGGTCGTCTACCCCAACCATGGCGTCGGCGTTATTGAACAAATCAGCAGCCGGTCCATAGGCAGCACGGTCGAGAAGTTCTATCTCTTGAATATCAAGGCCAGCAGCCTGAAGGTGATGGTGCCCTGCAACAACGTGGGTAGCGTGGGGATCCGGCGAGTGGTGCGGAACGGGGAGGTGCAGAAGATCCTCGATTTCTTGTCCGTGGCAGACGGCCTGAGCCCCTCCGACTGGAAAGACCGTTTCAAGGAAAATTCCGACCGTATGCGTACCGGGTCCCTGTTCGAAGTCGCCGGGGTGCTTAAGAGCCTGATCGCCCTGCATCAGGCCAAGCCTCTTTCCTTCCGCGAGAAGAAGATGCTGGAACGCGCCCGTTACCTTCTGGTTAGTGAGCTGGCGATGTCCCGAAACTGCGAAGAAACCAAGATCGAGGAATTGCTCGCGCTGGCGCTGGCCAAGTGTAACCTGCGCTTCCCGGAAGCCTCCGAGTTCCAGGCCTGATTCGAGGCAGAAGGCCGATTCCCGCGAAAAGATCCCTGGAGCGACAACGCTCCGCTGCCCGCAACCATCCATTCCCTGGCATGAACTGTGACATCCGCATCGGAACGTCTGGCTTTCACTACAAGCATTGGAAGGGGGCGTTTTATCCGCCAAAAATCCCCGACTCCAAGTTGCTGGATTATTACCTCCAACACTTCGACACGGTCGAACTGAACAATAGTTTCTATCGCTTACCCACCGCGCAAACTTTTGATAGCTGGCGCAACAGCACCCCACCGGACTTCATCTTCGCCGTGAAGGCCAGCCGTTTCATTACCCACAACAAGAAGCTGAAAGACCCGGAGAATGAGCTGAATAATCTTCTGCCACGGGCAGTACATCTGGGACGAAAGCTCGGCCCCATCCTGTTTCAGCTGCCACCTCATTGGCGCACGAACCCAGCGCGCCTTGCGGGTCTGCTTAAAGCGCTTCCGCGGGAACTGCGCTACGCTTTCGAATTTCGCGAGCTCTCCTGGCTCAACCCAGAGGTCGATACCATACTGAGAAAGTTCAATGCCGCCTTCTGCATCTACGAACTTGCGGGGTACCATGCTCCCCTTCGACTTACGGCTGACTATGCTTACATCCGCCTGCATGGCCCCGATGCCGGAAAATATCAGGGCAGCTACGGGGATGAGTCACTGCTCAAATGGGCACGCCAAATCGGAGAATGGTCTGCCGACCTGAAAGCCGTCTACGTTTATTTCGACAATGATGAGTGCGGGTACGCGGCCGCAAACGCCCTTACGCTGAAGAAAATGGTGGCTGCGAGCCATGAAAAGTCGCCTAAGCATGCGAAACAACAAAGCCACCCCCGCCGGGCAAGGGTGGCCTAAAAGGGAAGCAGGTTTTTCAGGCGGAGCAGCGCTGAACTACCTGCCTACTTGCTGGATGCACTCTTCCAGCACATCCAGCGCAACATCCGCTTCTTCCTTCGTGACTACCAGCGGCGGGCACAGGCGGATCGTGCTCGGCCCGCAGCCAAGGAAAAGCACGCCATGTTCGAAGGCTTTCTCGACAATCAGGTCGCGCTCGGCAGCGCCGTACTCTTTCGTCGTCTTGTCCTTCACGATGTCGACGCCGATCATCAATCCGCGGCCTCGCACATCGCCCACCAACTTGAACTTTGCGGGCCAACTGGACATGCGCTTCATCATGTGGGCACCCACTTCGGCCGTGTGATCAAGCAGATTTTCTTTTTCAATCACGTCGAGCGTAGCCAGCGCAGCCGCCACGCACACTGGATTGCCACCGAAGGTTGAGGCATGGGAGCCGGGCACCCAGTCCATGATTTCAGAGCGGGTCAAGGTAATTCCCAGCGGCATGCCGGAGGCAATTCCCTTGGCGATGCAGATCATGTCGGGCTCAACACCGGTGTGCTGAACCGCCCACCACTTGCCGGTGCGACCCATGCCACTTTGGACTTCGTCGAGGACCAGCATGATTCCGTGGCGATCGCAGATGCGGCGCAGTTCCTGCATGAAGATGGTCGGCGCGACGACGTAGCCACCCTCTCCCTGTACGGGCTCGACGAAGATGGCGGCGACTTCCTCCGGAGGCAGAGTAGTCTTGAACAGCTTTTCTTCGATAAAGCGGGCGCAGCCTAGAGCAAAAGCATCGGCATCCTGTTGTCCGCCCACGCATCCGCGATAAACGTCGGGATAACGCACGTGAGTCACGCCCGGCACGAGCGGGGCGAAGCGGCGACGTTGCTGGGGTTTCGAGGCGGTCAGCGAAAGCGCGCCCATGGTGCGTCCATGGAAAGCGCCGAAAAACGCGATAATGTTCTGGCGCTTGGTGTGATAGCGGGCCAGCTTGAGCGCGCACTCGATCGCCTCCGCACCCGAGTTGCCATAGTAAATTTTATGGGGTCCGGGCATTGGCGCGATTTTCGACAGGCGCTCGCCCAGTGTGACCATGTTTTCATAATAAAAATCCGTTCCCGACATGTGGATCAACTCGGCCGCCTGCTTTTGAATTGCGGCGACGACGTGGGGATGGCAATGACCGGTCGAGGTCACGCCGATGCCGGCGGAGAAATCATAGAACTCGTTGCCGTCGACGTCAGTAACAACGACTCCGCGGCCACTTTTCGCCACGAGCGGATAGGAACGGGTGTACGACGGTGAGATATATTTCTGGTCGCTTGCGAGCACGCGCTTCGCGTTGGGACCGGGCAGTGCGGTCGTGATCCTGGGTCCGATAACGGCGGGACCTGCGGTCGTCATAGTCTTCGTGGTCATGGAATCCTCCTGAGCAGCTCTCAGTAGTGAGCTGCGAGTGTGAGTGATGGAGAGCTCGGAATACGCTGCCCTGGTTCAGGCGCACGCAGGCCGAAGCGCATCAGGCGAAGGATTAATTAGTCACTACCGAAGAGACTGGGACGAAGAAGAGAAGGCAGGTTCGCACGATACCGCCGTGGAGACACCAAAAAGTGCAACCAGCAGTCGGGCAGATGCGAGTTCGGCAATTGCGAATTGGAAACGTTGTGCAGCATCGGCAATCATTTCTTCATCACCATTATACGTGGCGAGGGCGAGCGGCGTAACCCCCATTTTCATTGGGGAAAATGCGGAAGGTCAGGGCCTCCTGAGAAGGGCGGCCGGTCCTTCGCTTGGACGTCCCCCCTGCGGCTTCGCTCAGGGCAAGCTCAAGGCGGCTGTCCCCAACCTGGAAATCGATTCCTTCCCTGATTTGTCTGATATCTTTTAACTTCCTCTTCTCACGCACATGCTTAAGGCACACAGCCCGAGCCGGTTTGCGGTGATTCTTGCCTTCGGGCTGGTGTATTCATTCTGGGGCTCGACCTATCTGGCCATTGACATTGCGGTGCAGACAATTCCGCCGGCGCTGATGTGCGCCATGCGATTTTCGATCGCCGGGTTGGTGATGTTGGGGGTGTGCGCGGCGACGGGGCGCAGGATCCGGTATTCGGCGCGGCAGATCGCACTGGCGGCCGTGGTCGGCGTTCTGCTTTTGATGGGTGGGAACCTGACACTTTCCTGGGCAGAGCAGACGGTGCCTTCAGGATTGGCGGCGTTGATCATTGCGATCACCCCGTTGTGGTTTCTGGTGCTCGACTCGATGCTACTGGGGCACCATCGCATTTCATGGCGGGGCAAGGCGGGGCTGGCGCTAGGGATCGTTGGACTATTTATTCTGTTCTGGCCAGAACTGCATTCGAGAACAACGGTCGGTCGGCGCGAACTGGTGGCCTCTCTTGGATTGATTGGTGGTTCATTTTCGTGGGCGCTGGGGTCGGTGCTGTCGAAACGCTGGCAGTCAGGGATGGATGTGTTCAGCGCGACGGGATGGCAGGTGACCGCGGCGGGAGTGGCTAACTTTCTGTTCGCGCTGGCAGACGGAGATTTTTCGCGGGTTGTGTGGACAACTCGCGGCGTGAGCGCGGTGCTTTATCTGGTGGTGTGCGGATCTTGGATTGGATACACGGCATATATTTGGTTGCTGGAGCACGTGCCCACATCGAAGGTGTCGACATACGCGTATGTCAATCCGGTGGTCGCAGTGTTTTTGGGCTGGCTGATTCTGCATGAGCGCGTAGACCGGTTTATTGGGATGGGAAGTGTCGTGGTCGTGCTCTCGGTGATACTGGTGACCAGCGCGAAGGTGAAAGAGAGGGCCGTCGCAGAGCAATTGCCGGCAGTGGAAGCGACGGGGGATTGAGAGCAGTTCTCAGTTCTCAGTTCTCAATTCTCAATTCTCAATTCTCAGAAAATTAGAACGTTTCGCGCCCACTAAGGGTCCCGAGCTATTTCGTCGTTTCTCCCTCGTCTTCTTCTTCGGTGATCAGGTCGACGATGTGGCCGTGGATGGCGAAGGTTAGCTTGGCTGCGGCTGCGGGTTCGAAGGTGACGCGGATGGGAGTGCGCTGCCATGCGGGCGTGGCGCAGGCGGAGTCGGGAGATGCGTCTTTCGTTTCGGCGGCCACACTCTCGCCATCGATAAGGTTCTTCAAGACCGGCTTACGGAGGCTGATTTGGGCAACCACAGCGTAGACCTTCTTCCCATCTTCGGAGACACCGCAATAGGCCGCGTAGTCGCGATACCAACTTGCGTCGGAATAAAACACGTCGAACTCGGGAAGGTAGACGGGAGAAATGTGGCCGGTGATGCGGTCGACGAGAAGCCATCCCCCGCGCTGCCATTGCCAGCGCGGCGGTGAGGCGGATTCCTGGGGGAGGCCGTCATTCACGCGGAAGGCGCGCCGCACCACGAACAAGCGGTCAGTAACGTCGTGCGCAGGGCCAATGGTGAATTCCTTGATGCGGGAGTCGACGAGAAGAGGGCGAACCTTCAGGAGAAAGGGCTTCTCTCCGGTTGTGCTGCCGGGAGACCACGGAACCGTGCTCCATTTCCTGAAAGTAATGAGGTGTGGCTTCGATACCGAATAAGCGGTGTCGGTCAAACCGCAGATGAATATGAGGGCAAGAAAAATCTGAATGCGAGATTGAAAAATGCGGAGCATGGCCGAGATTAAGCAGAAGTCGAGAAAGAGAGCAAGGGTAGACGTCACAGATTCAGCGAGTTAGTTCGGAAATGGGATTCGCTGGTGATCTGAGCGCATATTTTATTGGATCGCAGGCAACCCAGCTTCAACTTGCAGTAGAATCACAAGGAGCATTTGGACTGATGAATCTTCCTCGCGATTCCCGCCTGATTTTGAGTAGTGACCCGCGTACAACTTCCCGGCGAGAACGGGCTTCTGATCAAAGCATGGACGAGGTTGCGCAGCGCCGGCAACCTGCGCGGATTCTGGTGGTGGACGACAATGCCAGCATTGCCGCGCTGATGAGCCAGTTGCTGACCATGCGAGGCTACGAAGTGGTAACCGCCGGCGACGCGCAGCAGGCTGAGGCCGAGGTGCGGCGGCAGGCACCGGATTTGATCCTCTCGGACGTGAGAATGCCCGGGAAATCGGGCTATGAGTTGTGCCGTGACCTCAAAGAGAATCCGGCAACCCGATTGATTCCTTTTGTGCTGATCACGGGATTGACGGACAGCGCAGAGAAGTTGCATGGCATTGAGGCGGGGGCCGACGATTTTCTGAACAAGCCGGTTCTTGCCGAAGAGTTAACGGCGCGGGTGAAGTCTTTGCTGCGCATGAAGGAATTTACAGATGAGTTGGAGACCGCGGACTCGGTGCTGTGCACGCTTGGTCTGATCGTGGAAAGCCGCGACCCTTATACCGAAGGGCACTGCGAGCGGCTGGCGCTGAACGCGGCGGAGTTAGGGCGGCATTTGCGATTAGATGAGGATTCGATCCTGGCGCTGCGCCGGGGCGGATATCTGCACGACTTGGGAAAGATTGCCGTGCCGGATGAAATTCTGAAAAAAGGCGCCGACCTGACGCCGGAAGAGTGGATGGTCATGAAGCAGCACCCATTGACCGGGGAAACTATTTGCAAACCCCTGAAGTCGCTGCGGCTGGTGCTGCCGATTATCCGGCACCATCACGAGCACATGGATGGCTCGGGATACCCCGATGGATTGGCCGGAGGCGAAATCCCGCTCCTGGCGAGGATTTTGCAGGTGGTTGACGTCTACGACGCGTTGCGCACGGAGCGCCCCTACAAGCCGGCGATCGGCCATGATCAGTCAGTGCAGACGATGATTGAAAAGGCACACCTGGGGTTGCTGGACGGCGATCTGGTGAATGAGTTTTTCGGTATGCTGCTCGAACAGCGCCGCGTGGCGTGAGCGCCAAGCTCAGCCTGCTGTGAGCTCGCAATTTCCCCGCAACAGCCTTGATCCGACGTACAATGGCGAAGCAAATTTCGCGGCAACGGGTTTGCAGAAAGTAACATCTTAAACGTTCCGGTTGATCCGGAGTGTATGGACCCGTTCAAAGACATGACCTACAGCATCGTCATCCCGGCTTACAACGAGAGTGCGCGTCTTGGAGCAACCCTGGAGAAGGTGCTGGCCTATGTGCGCCAGCAGCGATGGGATACGGAAGTGATCGTGGTAAACGACGGGTCACGCGATAACACGGCGGAGATCGTGCGCGGGTTCGCGAAAAACAATTCGATGGTGCGGTTAGTGGAGAACCCGGGCAATCGCGGCAAAGGTTACAGCGTGCGCAACGGAATCCTTAATTCCCGAGGCGATGTCGTGGTCTTCAGCGATGCGGATTTGTCTTCTCCGATTGAAGAGACCCCGAAGCTGTTGCAGGCTTTGGCGGCGGGTGCGGATATCGCCATCGGATCGCGGTGGTTGCGCGCGGAATTGCAGACCCAGCGGCAATCGCTGCACCGGCAGTTTTTTGGCAGGGTTTTCAACCTTGCCCTCCGGATGGTTCTTGGGCTGCAGTTCAAAGATACGCAATGCGGCTTCAAGGCATTTACGCGGCGCGCGGCGCAGACGATTCTGCCGCTGCAGCGCATCGAGCGCTGGGGCTTTGACCCGGAGATTCTTTTTCTGGCGCGCAAGTTCGGTTTCCGCGTGGACGAAGTACCCGTGCAGTGGGGGCACAGCGGAGACACCCGCATTCATCCTTTGATCGACGGAACCCGCATGGTTGAAGAAATGTTACGTGTCCGCTGGTACGACATGACGGGGAAATATGATGGACATCCCGTGGTGGTTGCACAACCGGCCGAAACGCTGCCGGGGCGACCGGGGCCCCGGGTCTGAGTTTTCCTCTAGGCTGATTTCTGTTTCGGGTGCGACGCCTTTACCGCATCGACTACGTTGTGCCCCATGCCCGAGGTTGTGACCGCTTTCTGTCCCGCGCCAAGGAGATCGGCTGTGCGAGAACCCTGATTCAGCACCGCAGCGACGGCATCTTCAATGCAAGCAGCTTCGCGTTCCAAGTGCAACGAATGACGCAACAGCAAGGCGGCGGAAAGAATGGCGCCTAGAGGATTCGCGATTCCCTTGCCGGCAATGTCAGGTGCGGAGCCATGGACGGGCTCGTACAGGCCGACCGGGCCTCCGATGCTGGCCGAGGCGAGCAATCCCAGAGAACCGACGACACCACCGGCCTGATCGGAAAGAATGTCTCCAAACATGTTTTCGGTGAGCACGACATCGAAGTCTCTAGGGCGCTGCACCAACGACATCGCAGCCGAATCCACGTACATGTGAGAAAGCTGGACGCCAGGAAAATCCTTGGCGCAGCGCATGACGACCTCACGCCACAGCCGGGAACACTCGAGAACATTGGCTTTATCGACAGACAATACTTTATTGCGCCGCTTCTTAGCCAACTCAAAGGCGATGCGTGCGATGCGCTCAATCGCGGGTTCGCCGTAAGTCATGGTGTTGGTGGCGACGCGGGATCCCGACATACCTGCAATGGAACGTGGCTCGCCGAAGTAAAGACCTCCCAGCAACTCGCGCACAATCATTATGTCGGTTCCCCGAACCACGTCGGCGCGCAAGGGAGAGCAATCTTCCAGCGCAGGAAAACAGATCGCTGGGCGCAAGTTTGCATAGGCGCCAAGCTCGCGGCGCAGGCGTAAGAGCCCTGCTTCCGGACGAAGATGATTAGGATAATGATCGAACGCCGGATTTCCTACCGCGCCCATCAGCACGGCGGAAGACGAGCGGCAAGCCTGCAACGTATCAGGAGGCAGAGGATCCTCTGCAACCGCGAGCGCGGCACCGCCAATGTTTTTGTACTGGAGTTGAAGCTCGTGGCCAAATGCGTCGGCAACGGCCTGCAGAACAAGAACGGCTTGCTCGGTGACTTCTGGGCCGATTCCGTCACCGGGGAGGATCGTGAGGTTCAGAAACATGCGGGGATTAGTTTAATAGAAAGCGCTTTCATGTTGCAGGTTCTGCGTCGCTGCATGGGCCGGGCTGCGCTCGGCGGGCACCCGGGAGCCCGCCCCGCGCTTGTCGAAGGGGCGGCTGTCCCTACATAAATCCTAAACACCCCAGAGATAATCTTCCTGATCGTGGTGTTGGTCGGCGGGAACGGGCGGCACGCCGAACGCGTTGGTCTGCGGAACCGCAGGAAAGCGCTGCGCGTCCTGCGCTGAGACGCTGGCACCGGCGGTAGCAGCGGCGGGAGTCGGCTCGAACAGCGGCGTGGCCGAACCCGCCGGTTTGTGGGTTTCGCGAATCAATTCCATCAAGTGATGATCTTCGACGCGCTTGATCTTATCGGCCAAGCGAACAAAGCGGCGGTAAATGTCGTCCAGGGCGCGGCGATCAAATTGGTAGCCGAGCTGTTCGCAGCGAATGCCCAGCGCGTGACGGCCGGAATGCTTGCCCAGCACCAGCTTCGAATCGGGAACGCCGACGGATTGCGGCGTCATAATCTCGTAGGTCAACGGATTCTTGAGCACGCCATCCTGGTGAATTCCGGCTTCGTGCGCGAAGGCGTTGCGGCCGGTCACAGCTTTGTTGGGCTGGACGGGGACGCCGGTGATTTCGCTTAGCATCTGGCTGGCCGGGAAGAGTTGTTCGCCTACGATTCCGGTCTCGTAGGGATAGCGGTCGCGACGGACGCGGATCGCCATGACGAGTTCTTCGAGGGCTGCGTTGCCGGCACGCTCGCCAATGCCATTGACCGTGCACTCGACCTGACGCGCTCCCGCTGCAACGGCGGCCATGGTATTGGCTACCGCCATGCCGAGATCGTTGTGGCAGTGAGCGGAAATAGTGACGTTCTCAATTCCCTTGACGCGGCGCCGAATGGTTGCGATCAAGTCGCCGAATTCCGCAGGCACGGTGAAGCCCACAGTATCGGGAATATTGAGCGTAGTGGCGCCAGCTTCGACCACGGCTTCGAGCACTCGACAGAGAAAATCCGGATCGGTGCGGGTGGCGTCTTCCGGCGAAAATTCAACATCATCGCAAAGCGACTTGGCGAAGCGAACGGCATCGCGGGCCTGCGCCAGACACTGATCGCGCGTGATGCGCAGCTTGTACTCCAGGTGGATATCGGAAGTGGCGAGGAAGACATGGATGCGCGGGCGGGCAGCGCCTTTCAGAGCTTCCCAGGCGCGCTCGATATCGGGGCGGCAAGCGCGGGCCAATCCGGCGATGACGGGCCGGCGGATGACATCGGCGATGGCCTTCACGGCTTCGAAATCGCCGTCAGAAGCGATGGGAAACCCGGCTTCGATGACATCGGCGCCGAGGCGGTCGAGTTGGCGAGCCAGGCGCAGCTTCTCCGCATGGTTCATGCTGCAGCCGGGCGACTGTTCTCCGTCGCGCAAGGTGGTATCAAAAACAATGATGCGAACCTGCTCTGCCGCCATAAATCTCCCTCGAGAAGAGCTCGTCGTATAAGGCTCTATGGTACGGGCACCAGCGATTTAACCAATGCTTATAATTGTGTCGTAATCATTAGAACTCCTTCTATAATAAGTATTACTAATGGAGTGAGTACATTGCATGATGGGGTATCCTCTATGGAACTTTCGCAGCTGGAAGTATTTTTGAGCGTCGCACGGGAGCGGCGGTTCTCCCGCGCCGCGGAGAAACTTTACCGCACGCAGTCAGCGGTAAGCCAAACGATTCGCAAACTGGAAGACGAACTAGGGGAAAGCCTGTTTGACCGTTCATCCCGCGAAGGCATTCTCACCGATGCCGGGCAAGTGCTTTATGAATACGCCGAGAAGCTGCTGAACTTGCGCCATGACGCCCACGAATCTCTCGCAGAATTGCGGGAGTTACACAAGGGCAAGCTGCTGATCGCGGCCAACGAATTCACTGCCCTTTATTTGTTGCCCGTGCTGGCGGAGTTCCGCCGGCTCCATCCCATGATCAAAATCACGGTGCAGCGGGCGCTGGGCAGCCGCATTCCCGATGATGTGCTACAGCACAGCGCCGAACTGGGAGTGCTGTCGTACAAACCAGAAGAGCCGCGGCTGCATTCTGTAGTGACGTATCTCGACGGGTTGGTGCTGGTGGTTCCTCCGAAACACGCGCTGGCTGGGGCACGGGAGGTGAGCATCCGGCAGCTGGGAGCCGAGTCATTTGTGGCGCACATTGTTTCGTCGCCGTATCGCGAGAAAGTGATTCAGGCGTTTCAGAAATACAAGACGCCGCTGCATATGGATCTTGAGCTGCCGACGTTGCAGGCTATCAAACAATTTGTTGCGCTGGGAAGTGGAGTGGCGCTGATGCCGGAGATCAGCGTGGCAACGGAAGTAGCGCGTGGAGAACTCGTCGGGATTCCGGTGCGGGAACTACGCGTGCAACGGAAGTTACGTTTGATCTACCGAAAGGAAGCAGGACTCACCCACGCGGCGCGGGCGCTTCTAAAGGTGGCCGAGGCCGTGGCAACCGAGAGAGGCGGCCGCTACCGTTTTCAGAGAGAGAGTTAGGGCATGGCGAGCCTCCGTCATCCTGCTCCCCCCAACGATCAACATGGTGTTTGCTCAAATCAGCAGTCGGCGCAGACTTCTCCCCTTTGGAACGCGGCCAAGGCTTCCCCCAGGCTGGGATGAATTTCGAGGACGGAATCCACATGGGTCAGATCGAGCAACTCTCGCACTAACGGGCTGGGGCTGGCCCACTTTAAGTCTGCATTTCTGGAACGCGCCCAGGTGTGAAGCAGCACCAGTTCGCCGATGCCCGCGCTATCGATGGAACTGACGCCGCTGAGATCCAGGATGACTTTCCCCTGATTTTCCAGAACTTCGCCCACGAGGTTGGAGAGAGCAACCGCTTCGTTGCGGTAGACGATGCGGCCCTGACAATGAACGATGAGCACGTCGCCACGATATCGAGTTTCCAGGCTAAGCTTCAACTTCGACTCCTTTGGTTTGAATCCAGGGCCAGCCAATTCGCGCCCCGGCGGACGTGTTTGCCAAATGCTGTTGATAAATTGCATGCTATTAGATAGACGCTGCAGCAAGGGTTTCGGAATCATAAAAAGAACGTAAATTATTGTGGTACGTGCATGCCAAATTTGCGTTGGGACAAATTTGGGCGCGGGCATCTTGAGCCTCGGGTACACTGCATCTAACGAATTTCACGCAATCAGGTAGAATTTGCTGCTGGCATAACAATTGCCAGGGGAGGAATTATTTTCGTGTCAAAAACCGCGGCCGTGGTGCTGGCATTCCTGAGCTTCCTACTGTTCGCAACCTGCTCGAGGGCGCAGTTACTTCCCAGCGGAAACGTCTACGTGGGAGTGGCTTATGGCGATAATGTCGATGTAATCAACCGCTACACGTTTCGTGGGTGGAATGCCTCATTCGAAGATTTCTACTTCACCCGACATCCCCATCTCGGAGTGGTGGTGGATGGCAGCGGTTTTTACCGACTCGGAGTGCAGCAATACAACCTCTTTCTGGGGCCGCGGCTTTCGTTTAACTACGGGAAGTGGAGGCCGTTCGTTCACATTATGGTCGGAGCGCAACGCGCCACATCGGACGGAGTCTCGCATTATCCCCTCGCGGAGGATGCCGGCGGCGGTGTGGATCGCAAGTTCCAGTTCTGGTTCATGAAGCACTTTTCCTGGCGCCTGCAATTCGACTACACGCGCACCCACCTGTTGAGCGCCACTCAGAATGATATCCGGGGATCGACCGGACTGGTTTGGCGATTCTGAGAGTCATCGATTCTGAGATAGACAGCCTTCCTATGTCCACCGGAGATTTTCTGTAATTTTTTGTCAATCTGCAGGCCTGCGGGACCCACAATCCTACCTGTTCCGCGTGACCCATTGCTGCGCCTAGGCATCTAAGGTTTTGGCAGCAACTCCACTTCAAGCACATTGGAAAGGTAAAGAGATATCTATGCGAAAAGTTGGATTCATTTTTCTCGCACTGCTTATGTTCGCGGGTCTAGCAAGCGCTCAAGTTCCCACCAGCGGGAATGTTTTCTTCGGCTACTCCTACGAGAATACGAGTTCCTCGACGCTGGGTTTTGCCAACAGTACGCGCGCCAACCTGAATGGATGGGAGGCTTCGGTGGAAGGGAAGGTGTTTCCCCTGCTGGGATTTGTGGCAGACGTTGCGGGTCACTATGGAACTCAGAACTATGAGTTCAATGTTGGCGGAATCAATACGCCGGTGAGCGTCAATGGCCATGAAATTACAGCTATGTTTGGGCCACGAATTTCGGCCGGCGTGGGAAAGTTTCGTCCCTTCGCGGAGGCTTTATTTGGCGTCGGGCATATCACCACCGCCCAAAGCTCCTCTGTGGCAACCAATTTTAACCAGCCGAACGATACTTCTTTCGCGTGGGCGCTGGGTGGCGGCCTGGACTACAAAATCATTCGCCCGATCGCGTGGCGCTTTCAGGGTGACTACGTAGAGACGCGTTTCTTTGGCGACACCCAGAACGACATCAGGTTGTCGACGGGTATTGTGGTGCGTTTCTAGGAGGACAATCAGATAGACTTCTTCAAGCAAAACAGGATTTGGCCGGTTAGCCGAATCCTGTTTTGTGGCAACGAATAAAATCCGTTGCGAAGTTTTTCTTGTGAAAGTTTGGGTGCGTCCGCGCGTTTAGGTCTGCCAGTATTTGTGATCGCGCAGGAAGTAGTTCTGGTTCCAGTAGTTCATTGCGGTTTTCAGGAAGAGCCATCCTACACGCAAATGACCCATCTTCTCGAAGCGGCGGTTGGTGGTGTAGACACCGCCGCGCACGATGCCAAAGCGTTTCCGCTCCACCTGCTGGCTGAGCAGATAATCTTCGGCGAAGGCCACTTGCTCGTGAAATCCCCGAAGCTTGCGGAACTGTTGCAGATGGAACAGCATGAACATGCCCGTGGCAAAGGGATGGTGCAGGCGCGAGAGATATTGGAAGAAATCGTTGCCGGCGTAGAACAGCTTGTCGATCCAGTTGCCGTCACGGCAGAGAATGTTCGTGGTCACGCAGTGAAGCTGCTTGCGTTGGGCCAACTCCACGGCGCGCCGAACCACCGAAGGGTGCGCGAGCTCAATATCGGCATCGAGGAAGAGAACGAAAGTGCTATCGGCCTGAGCCGCTCCCAGATTGCGGCCCACCGAAGGCATTCCTCCACGAATCACGCTGACGTTCAGGCGGTCGCGGAAATCGAGAACGACCTCGGGCGTGCCATCGGTGGAGTTGGCATCAGCTACCAACACCTTCGTATGCGACATCTTCGAATAGTCCTGATTCATCAGCGAAGTCAGCAAACGAGGAATCAGCTTCGCCTCGTTCTTGGCTGGAATCACGATCGTCAGCTCGTTCGTTGTAGTCATGGATGCGAACCCCCTGTTCATCAACGGTCAAATACGTCAGACGGGAATCGACCCAGCCGCCTGAATTGTAGTAATGAATTCCATCCTGTTCGACATGGAGGGCTTCATGGGTGTGGCCACAGAAAATGCGTCGGGCATCGTGCTGCCTGGCATATTGAAAAGCTCCCGCAGACACCTTCGAGGACATGCGCAACCAGCGGGTGTTGAGTCGGTCGATAAGGCGCACGATCCGCTTGTTCTTGAAATCCAACTTTTGCAACTTCAGATAGAGCGATGTGCCGAACTGGCTGAGGCGGACGTTATTCACCTGAAAGCCATCAAACTGGTGGCCGTGAATGGCGATGTGTCGCTGCCCGGCAAAATTCCAGGCATAGCGCTGGTAAACCCGCACGCCCACCAGGTGCGACATGATGTTGGTGAGGCCGTGATCGTGGTTGCCTTCCACCCACACCACTTCCACATTGCGCTTCGGATTCGAGAGCTTGCGGATGTAGCTGAGAAACTTCCAGTGCTCTTTGGTGAGCCGGGCGAAATTAAGGTCGGCGAAAATGTCACCGAGAAGAATCAAACGGTGGAAGATATTTTCCTTGAGCACGCGAGTGGCTTCCCGCGCATGGCTCGTCTCCGCGCCGAGGTGCAGGTCGGAAAGGATCAGCGTGTTGTACACGGGCGGATCCATACTTCGATCGTAGGCAAGGAATGTTACGGGGAGATGAACATTGCATCAAAATCAGTGCAATAGTAACCAACGGAATAACCACTGGCTAGAGAATGACTTAGTGGGGTAGAACGGGCCAATTGTCACAGCGATATGAATGTCTTCTCGGTTTTCCTCGCCGCGAAAGGGTGCGTCACGTAAGTAACTACTTCTGAGTCGGCGGCACGTATTCCTTCGGCACGGCCGAGCCTTCGCCGAAAAAGAACTGCTCCAACTGCTTTACGATGACTTCCTGATCTTCACGCCGAGCCGGGTTCAGGCGGTATTCATTGAGGAGCATCTTGCAATGTTCCGTCCACATCCTCCAGGCGTCCTGAGAGACGTTGTCGTAGACTTTGCGACCGAGGTCGTTATCGAAGGGAGGCTCATCCAAGCCAGGCAGTTCCCTTTTCAATTTCACGCAAAATACAGTGTGGGCCATAGACTTCCTTCGTTCTGTATTGGTCAGCTAAAAGATTAATTATAAGGGAAGATTGGGCAAGAGCCACGCGGAGTGCACGTGCGGGTGCTGGAAGTTCACGGACCCCAACGCAATATCCCACTGAGTCTTCGAAACTTCAAATTGCGCTGACCAGTAGCAGAGGTGGGAGGCGGGAAAACTACTTCAAGGCTTGGCGGCTGGTTGTGGCTTCGGCATACTGCGCCAGGATTTTTGCCAGCTCTTCGGGAGTGATTGTAGAGTCATGGTTTTGATTCCCGCCTACTTGCGTGACGTTGCCCTTGATGCCTACATACACCGCATCGTAGGGTTCGTCACCGACGTTCTCGACTTTATGCTTGAAGGGCGGAAACCAACGGGCTTCACCGGCTTTGGCATAGGTTTCTGTCACTTTGCCGTTTTGGTCAGTGAACCGCAGGTGCCCTCCCTTGACAATGACCACCACACCGCCAGGATGATCGTGCATCTCCGACGACTCATGCGGACCATAGTGGACTCTGACGACCTGCACCCGGTCATTTTCAAAAAGAAGCCGGTAGTGCTTGGGTTCCACCTTGGTGGGATCTTGCGCCGCAGCAGAACTTGCCGTCAGACATAAGATCGCCGCAGCGCACAGAAGTCTGCACAACATTGCCGGAGCTCCTTGGGCTAACGGGCAGTAGGGACTTTGCTGAAACTGAGGCCACGCTACTCTTGCCGCACAAAGGCTGTCAACAATTCGAAGCGGCACCGCCTCAAAGTGGTAATCGGCTGCCGCACGGCGTAAAACGCAAAAGCGGAGCCTAGGGGCTCCGCTCCCACCAGCAGCTCACGACCGCTCAAGAACTATTTCTTATTCGAGTCCTCGCTTGGCTTCTGGGCGTTGTCCTTGGTCTTTTCCTGAATGGAGAGAAGTTCAACTTCAAAGATGAGCGTGGAACCGGGACCGATGTCGCCGCCGCCAGCAGCACGATCTCCGTAGGCGAGGTCGGAGGGAATGAAGAGTTGCCATTTCGAGCCGACCGGCATGAGCTGAAGAGCCTCGGTCCATCCCTTGATCACTCCACTCACCGGAAATGTGGCCGGCTGCCCGTGCTTGCTGGAGCTATCGAACTCTGTGCCGTTGATGAGCGTACCGCGATAGTTGCATACCACTGTGTCACTCGCCGTCGGCTTAGGGCCGGTGCCCTCTGTCAGTATCTTGTACTGTAGACCGCTGGGCAATGCGACCACGCCTTCCTTAGCCTTGTTCGCGGCCAGAAAGCTCTCTCCTTCTTTCTTGTTGGTTGCTGCGGCTTCTTGCATCTTTTCCTGCTGCTGCTTTCCGATTTCCTCTTGTACGGCTTTGATGGCCGCCTGCGCTTCTTCGTCGGTGAGCAGGGTCTTGCCGCCCGACAAGCCGTCTTTCAATCCGCGGGCGAGAATGTTTGTGTCGAAGGGAACCGATTGCCTCTTAAAACTCTCGGCCATTCTCTGACCCGTCTTCATCCCAACCGCGTAGCTGAATTTGTCTGTCTGGGTTTTGAGAGTCAGGGCAGTGGCGGTCTTAGGCGCGGTGGCCGGCCGTTTTGCGGTGGAGGTTTGTGCTTTGGCTGGTTTCGCTGGGGATGTTGTGGAGGGTTGAGTCGTCGCTGGTGGGGTCTGTTGTGCCAAGGCGTTCCCTAGCAGCAGCATTCCAGCCGCGAGTAGGTTTACAGCTGCGGTAAAGGATTTATGCATTAGGCATTGTCCCACTCTGAGGAACATCAGGGCAAACGCATGCAGATTTCGGAGCGGCGTGGGGATAACAGGAATTTACGCGACCGAATGGCGGATTTCTGTATCTAACCTAGTCGGCGAGAGAACGTCAGAAGTGTGTAATCATCTTTCTACCTGGGACCGAGACCGAGCATGGCCAAACCAGTTCTGCTAAGCGTGGATGACGACTCTGATGTTTTGCGTGCGATCGAGCGCGATCTCCGCACGCAGTACGGCGCTGAATACCGGGTGATAGGAAGCGATTCGCCCGAGGGAGCGCTTGATCTTCTCAAACAGTTGAAATTGCGAAATGACAGTGTGGCGTTGCTTCTTGCGGACCAGCGCATGCCGCGCATGGACGGAGTGGAATTCCTGCAGGAGGCGATGGCGATCTTTCCCGAGGCGAAGCGGGCGTTGCTGACCGCTTACGCCGATACCAATGCCGCGATCAGCGCTATCAATCAGGCCAGCATCAACTATTTTTTTCTCAAGCCGTGGGATCCTCCAACGGAGCATCTGTATCCGCAATTAGATGATTTGCTCGATGACTGGCAAGCTTCGTTTCGTCCAACGTTTCAGGGAATCAGGCTCCTGGGCACTCGGTGGTCGCCGCGATCCTATGAGCTGAGAGATTTCCTGGCGCGAAACCATGTTCCCTATCAGTGGATCGACGTTGAGCTTTCGGCAAATGATCCGGAGACCAAACGCCTTATGGAAGCTCTGGGGCCGGAGGCGACCAGTCTGCCGGTGGTTCTGTTTCCGGACGGGACGAAGCTGCTTGAAAGCCTTCCGGCGGACGTGGCGCAAAAAGTCGGGCTGCGGACGCGGGCTCAAACTAGCTTCTATGACTTGGCCATTATCGGCGGGGGCCCGGCGGGCTTGGCTGCTGCGGTGTATGGAGCTTCGGAGGGCTTGCATACAGTGATGATCGAGCGGGAGGCGCCCGGCGGTCAGGCCGGAATGAGCTCTCGCATCGAGAACTATCTGGGATTTCCAACCGGACTGAGTGGCGGCGATCTCGCTCGCCGGGCGGTGGTGCAGGCGCAGCGGTTCGGAGTTGAAATTCTTTCGCCGCAGGAAGTGGTTGGCGTCCGAACGGAAGGGCCCTATCGGATTATCAAGCTGGCGGATGGAAGCGAGATCTCGTGCCACGCATTGATGGTCGCGACTGGAGTGCAGTGGCGGCGGCTGCAGGCTCCGGGGATCGATAGGTTGCAGGGAGCGGGGATTTACTACGGCGGCGGCGCGACCGAGGCTTTGTCCTGTAAAGGGGAGATTGTCTACGTGGTGGGCGGGGCGAACTCGGCCGGCCAGGCGGCCATGAATTTCGCGCGCTACGCAGAGCGCGTCATTATTCTTGTGCGCGGCGAATCGCTTTCCAGCACGATGTCGCAATACTTGATCGATCAGGTGAAGGAGACTCCGAACATTCAGCTGTGGACCCATGCCTCGGTGGCGGAAGCGCACGGCGACACGCATCTGGAGGAAATTTCGGTCCTCTGTTCCGATACCGGCAAGACGGAGCGAGTGCCGGCGAGCGCGATGTTCATCTTTATTGGAGCGCTGCCGCGGACGGATTTTCTGGCCGATGTCGTCGAACGGGACGAGCGCGGGTTTCTGTTGACTGGTCCCGACCTCATCCGTGATGGGCAACGGCCTAAAGGTTGGACGCTGGATCGCGATCCGTTTCTGCTCGAGACCAATGTGCCCGGCATCTTTGCTGTGGGCGATGTTCGCCACGGGTCCATCAAGCGAGTGGCTTCCGGCGTGGGTGAAGGATCGGTGGCAGTGCAGTTCATCCATCAATATTTGAGCAAGGTATAAATGGTCGATAAATCAGAACTACGTCGCGTCCCCGAGTTCACTGATTTGCCAGACGATCAACTCGACTGGTTCATCAGCCAATCGCAAGGAATGAATATCAAAGCAGGTGACTCCTATTCACGGCAGGGCGATCCAGCCGATGCCATGTTTGTGATTCTTGAGGGGCTGCTCCAGGGACGCGGAGAACTGGGAGGCGAAACCTTCATCTTCAACCTGGAGCCGGGTGACATTACCGGAATACTGCCGTTTTCCAGGATGAAGCAATTCAAGGTCGGCTTGCGCGCTGAGACGGACGGTCGCGCTTTGCGGTTTCCTGCTTCGCAGTTCCCCGAGCTCATACAAAAGATGCCGGAGCTCACCAAACGTCTGGTGGGTTTGATGGCCGACCGCATCCGTGAGACCACACGCCTGGAGCAACAGCGAGACCGATTGGCTTCTCTGGGTAAGCTTTCTGCGGGACTGGCGCATGAACTCAACAATCCGGCCTCGGCTGCGAAGCGAGCCGCCAGCCAATTACGCTACATGCTCACGAAAATCAGGAACGCGAGCCTGGAATTGGGAAAGCGTGATCTCACGCCGGCTCAGAAAGCAGAGATCGAAAAGCTGGAAATTTCGTTTACGCAGCCGGATGTAGTTCCGCCGGATCCGCTAACTATGAACGATCTGGAAGAGCAGATTGATTCTTTGCTGCGCAGTCATGGGCAGAACGACTTATGGCTGCTGGCGGCAGGGCTGGCGCAACGGAACATAAAGCCAGAAGTGGTTGAGTCGTTGTTTGCGATCCTCGATGGGGATACGGCGCGGGCCGCTTTAATCAGGATCGCCGCATCAGTGGAAATCGCGACTCTGTTGAGCGAAATCGAGAACAGCACCTCGCGGATTTCGGATCTGGTTGGCGCCATCAAGGAATACACGCACATGGATCAGGCGCCGGTGCTCAATGTCGACGTTGTAAGGAGCCTGGAAACCACGCTTACGATCTTGAATCACAAACTGAAACAAGGAGTCGCGGTGTCGCGCGATTACCAACGAGTTCCACTGCTGGTAAATTCTTTTGGCAGTGAGCTCAACCAGGTCTGGACCAACATTATCGATAACGCCATTGACGCGATGCACGGAAAAGGCGAGCTTCGCATCCGAACTTACCAACAAGATGGTTGCGTGGTGGTTGAAATTGGCGACAACGGCCCCGGAATTCCCGAGGAGGTGCAGCCTCATATCTTCGAGCCCTTTTTTACCACCAAAGGAGTTGGGGAAGGCACGGGCCTCGGCCTGGATACGGTCCAGCGCATTGTGAAGAAGCACCGGGGAAATATTCAGGTTAATTCCAAACCGGGGGACACGCGTTTTCAAGTGTGGCTGCCATTAGCGGGGGCCCCTAACTGATGCGCACAGTTGTGACGGCGACGAAATCAGAATTGGGGTTACCTGACACGTGGAGCGCGATGGATGTTCGATAGCATTCTCTGCGAAGTAACGGAATACAATCCGGAGGTTCTCGAGCCACTGATTGGGCTCGCCGTCGAGATTGCTCGCGAAGGTCGCGAAGGCAGACGCATTGGCACGCTGTTCACGCTGGGCGATGAAGCGGCAGTGATGGCTCGATCGCGGGCGCTGATTTTGGATCCGTTGCTCGGGCATCCTGAGTCGTCGCGCCACGTCACCAATCTCAATCTCCGAGGAACCATCAAAGAACTGGCGCAGCTGGATGGCGGGTTCGTGGTGAGTCATGATGGAATTGTGCTTTCGGCGTGCCGCTACCTGGACGCTGTGGCCGCGGAAGTGGATGTGCCGTTGGGGCTCGGCAGCCGTCACATTGCCGCCGCAAACATGAGCGCGGTGACCAAGGCGGTTGGCATTGTGGTTTCGGAGAGTTCGGTGGTACGACTTTTCTGTCATGGACATCTGGTCGCTGAAATCATTCCCGAGCTTTGGATGATGGATCATGCTCCCCACCTTCGTGGTAGCGTAAAAAGGGAACAGATCGGCGAGTTGACGGTACTGACGCCGGATCCGCGGCAAGCCTCTACCTCAAAGTAAAAAGTAATTGAGCCAGCCGCTTAGCACGGAGCGAAAACGTGACATCGTTGCAGGAATTCCGCTGTGAAGTGTGCGGAACCGTGACCAGTAATCCTCTCCACTGGTTCGTGATTCGATGCGGAGACACCGAGCTTACCGTCGTTCGATGGAATTCTGAGTCGGCGACAGCGCCCGGAGCTCGGCATTACTGTGGCGAGGCGCATGCCCAGGTGTACATCAGCCGCTGGTTCGACTCCGTGTGCACGCCGCCGAAGCCGAGCTTCCGGTAGCGAAACATCTGGTGGGCCCGCAAGGATTTGAACCTTGGACCAATGGATTATGAGTCCACTGCTCTAACCGCTGAGCTACGGGCCCGCAAAACCATCATAACCGATGATGGAGTTACGGCAGCGCTTGCTACAGCGTTGGGGTTCAGCGCGTCAGCTCGATTCCATGTGAAGGCAAGTGCGCAAAACAAGGCACGCGGCGGTCGAGGTTGAGCTATCCCGAACGACGCGTGCTTTTTTGTCTTCAGATCGGTTCAAGCCGATGACTAGCGGCCTGTACCGGTCAGATGTTTCTCCGGCTGCGGAGGCGCGGAGACTTGCTTCAAGGCTGCCGTGAGCGCCTTTCCTTCATCGGTTCGCGCTTCGCTCGCAATTCTGCTCCTCAGCAAGGGCCTCAGCACGAGGATGGAGCAAAGTGCCGCGATGCCGCACAGCACAGCCGAAATATAGAATGGCACGAAAAAGGAGCCACCAAAGTAAGCAGCGATCGCCGCCGCTCCAAAACCGGCGAACACGGAGGCTGCGCCCTTGGCGGTATACACCATGCCATAATTAGCAGAGGCGTGCTTGGGACCAAAAATGTCTCCCGTGGTTGCCGAGAACAAGGAATAGATCTCGCCCCAGAAGAGGAAAATGAACCCGAACAACAGCACGAAGGCGATTGGAGCTCCCGCGATTTTGGTCACCAGGTATACGAGGATGGCTTCGACGCCGAAGGTGAGGAACATGGTGCGTTCCCGCCCTAATTTGTCGGAGACCGAGCCCCAAATAATTCTCGACAGAGCGTTACAGGCTGACGTTAGGGTTGCAGCGAGCGGAACAATCGCGAAGCCCCAAACCTTCGCGTCGCTGACATGCAGCGACTTGGCGATCTGCGAAAGATTCGCGGTGGCGATCAGCCCACCGGCGGTGGCAAAGAAGAACATCGTGTAAAGCAGGTAGAACTCGGGCCTTCCCAGAGTTTGAATCCAGGTGAAATTCACCTTCGACTGCGCGACCGCCTTATTTACCTTCTTCGCCTTCTGGTCCCACCCGGCTGGAACCCAGCCGGCGGGGGGATGGCGAAGGATCATGGCTGCGCCCACTGCAATGATGCCCTGGCCGAGGCCCCAGATGGCCATCGCGTGCGCCCATCCAATATTGCGGATCGTGGCGGCGATGGGCATGATGGCTAGGGCAGCTCCCCCCCCGAAGCCTGCGGCTGTGAGCCCAGCAGCCAATCCCCGACGGTCCGGAAACCACTTCAAGGCGTTGGCAACGCAGGAAATGTAAATGATTCCGGCCCCAGTTCCGGCAATTACGCCGTAATAAATGTAGAGATCGACGGGGGACTTGGCGACGGTGCCTCCCAGCACCCAGCCGAGCGCGATGCAGATCGCGCCGAACGTCATGAGTTTGCGGATGCCGAATTTATCGACAAAATATCCGGAGACGGGCATCGGCCAGGTTTCAAACAAAATAAAAGCGGAGAATACTGCCGCGATTTTTGCGTAGGGCACTCCGGGGAATGTCAGCTTCATGCCTGGAGTAAAAAGCGTGAAGGCATATTGATAATTGGATATGAGGATCATTGCGATGATGCCGCATACCAGCTGGATCCAGCGGTTGCCGGCGATGCTGCCGTAGGCTTCTTTTGCGCTGTCTCGCTGACCGGGAACTAAAGTTTGGCTAGCCATGAGTTCTTTCTCCTAGTGGAACAATGCGGATTCCCTCCCGCACTTGTGGTGAAGCCCCGCATTGCCAAATGCATCGCGAATCCGACCGACCCTGGGGGAAAAACGAATCTTGGGTGTTTGGAATAGCTTCAGGAGTTCGGCTGGATGGTGATGAACGAGGACAGCGAGGTTGGTGTGTAGGCTTGGAGCTGGCGAATTGAGAACGAGTGAGCTGGCGCATCGCGGGTTAGAGATGACGCTTATCGCGAACCCGCCGGCATGCGTTCGAATCCGTCGATTAGGAATCGCGGATTCTGTAAGAACTAAGGAGGTCACATTCGTGGCCACGGGTACCCTCCTAGCTAACAATCACAATTGCTTCTCTTGCTCGTCTCGATACGCCTAGCGCTCCTTGCCGAAACGTCCGGGTAAAGAAAAATCCGCCCCCTTTTTATCGGGGGCGGGGGTAGTTATTCGGTTTCCAGGTCCTTCTGGAGCGGGATGATTCCCGGCACCAGCCACTTGTTCCACATGTCATCGATTTTGCTCTGGAAGTAGTCGATATCCTCATCGATGAAATGCGCGAACCTTCCCTGCTTGAGCAAATAATCACGCACCGGCAGACGTTTGAATCTGCCGCTGGCGATCTGCTCGGTCTTCCCGTAGAGCTTCAGCCTGCCGTTCTCGACCTCGTAGAGAGGCCAAATGCCGGTATTGACGGCCAGTTCGCCGAGCTCGAAGGAGAGAACCGGATCGAAGTCCCAGCCCTTGGGGCAAGGATTGAGGCAGTGAATGAAGGTAGGGCCGCCGATTGAAAGCGCCTTGCGAACGCTGTTCATCGCCTGCAGCGGGTATGAAGTAGAAATGGTTCCTACATACTTCACTGTGGGATGGCCAACCATCATCAATGGCGCCATGTTCTTTTTCCAGCGGTGATTCATGATCCGCTTCACTTTTCCTGGCGTGCTGAACGAGGTGTTGACGCCATAGGGCGATGCCCCGGAAATCTGGATATCGGTATTGGCGTAAGACTCGTTGTCGTACATCAGGATCAGCAGGTTGTAATCGGGATGGCACATGGTGGCTGAGATTGCTCCCAGACCCATGTCCGCGCCGCCGCCATCGCCGCAGAAGGCGATGACGTTGATAGGTTCATCTTTCATCGCACCCTTACGCATCTGAGCGCGGAAAGCAGCTGCCGCACCCAGCGCAGCCGATCCGGAACTACCCAGCTGTGTATGCATCCAGGGGACGCCCCAGGGAGTGGCGTAGTAAGAGGTGTTAGCCACGTACATGCACCCAGTACTTCCCAGAACGATGGTCCTGGGACCTGCGGCCTTCGCCATCAATTTCATGATTTGCGCAGACTCGCAGCCCTGACAGGTGCGGTGGCCGGACGTGTAGTACTCCTCGTGTGGAACCTTCTTTACTCCCTTGAAGGCTTCCAGCTCTTGCGTCGGTTTTTCATCTACAAATGTGCTCATGATTAGTTTGTCCTTTCCGGCTATGAATAGCGCCACGTCAACTGGCGTTATCCCCGCAGCCCGATCCATTGCGTCAGGGGTTGCGCCTTACCTTTTGCAGCTTGGAATACTTTCTCGGTCATCTCTTCCACGTCTGGTACGGTCACTTCGCGGCCGCCCAACCCGCCGATGAAGCCCAGGACTGGCGGTCTGGTTGCGCTGTTGCTGTACATGGCGGACCGAACTTCGGTCGCCACTACGCCACTCAGGTCCGGCGAACCGAACGAGAAGTCGCGATCGAGTACGCCGATGGCCTTGAAACGCTCCAGGCACTTGCCAATCTCGTGACCGGCAAACGGACGGAACCAACGCAGACGAACGAACCCAACTTTCTTGCCTTGTTCGCGCATCTTGCGGATGGCCACTTTGACCGGCGTGGAGAGTGTGCCCATGCCCAGCAGAACGACTTCCGCATCTTCGGTCATGTACTCTTCGAAGAACGGGTTGCCGTACTTGCGTCCAAACGTTTTTTCGAACTCGGCATAGACTTCGCGAATCACATCACACGCGATTTCCGTGACTGCGTAGTTCTGCCGCCGAATCTCCATGACCCAATCTTCGTTGGCCTGCGGGGCCACCGAAATCACGTTGTCGGGATGGAGGAGCAGATCGCCGCGGTTGTAAGGAGGCAGGAACTTCTTGACCTGCTCGGACGTCGGGATTTTCACCAACGCTTGCGAGTGGGTGAGGAACGCGCCGTCACAGCTAATGGCCAACGGTACGAACATGCGGCGGTCTTCTGCCACACGATAGGCGATCAGAGCCGTGTCCAGTGCTTCCTGCGCACTATCGACCCAGGTCAACAGCCAGCCCAGGTCGCGGACTGCCAAAGCATCGTTGTGTTCCACGCCGAAGGCGCCCGGATCGTCCAACGCCCGGTTGCCCACCATGGCTACCATCGGGACGCGCAGCGCCGGGGTTACTGTCAAACATTCCATGGCATACATCCAGCCCACGCCGCTCGAACCGCAGAACACGCGCGCTCCGCAAACCGACGCGTGCTTCACGATTTCAAATTGAGAATGCTCGCCTTCCGCCACGATATATTCGCAATCCATTTCGCCATCTGCAACCAGCTGGCTGATGTATTGCATAACCGTGTCATAAGGCCGGATTGGATAAGCCGTGACCACGTCGACGTTGGCCAATTTGCATGCAATCGCGATGGCCTCGGCGCCAGTGATCAGGGCTTCCTGCTCGGTACCTTTTTTCTTTTCCTCAACAGGTAGTGTTAATGTCGCCATTTCAATCTCCTTGTTCTTCGGGCTAAGCTTTCAGGCTGCGTCTTCAAGTTGCCCGCGCTAGCCTTTTTTAGCGATTTCCAGGGCCTCGGGGACCTGTTCCTGATACTGACCGCGATAACGGAATCCATGAGACCGCTCCTTGATCGGCTCGGCCTTTTCGATGGTGGATTCCAACCACTTCAAATAGGCTTTTTTGTCCTTCTGGTAGGCTTCCCACTGGCTGCTGTTGTCCTTGAATTCGGACTCGTTCACCATGTGGACGCAATCCTTGACGGGGCAAACCTCTTCGCAAATGCCGCAACCGCAGCAGGCTTCAAGATTGGCATCGTAAGTTCCTTCCGGGGTAACGTCGAAGGACGCATCCGGACAGTTGAGCCAGCACAGCGTGCACTTGGTGCAGGTCGAGAAGTTAATGACCGGCCGCAGAGTGCGCGTGGAATACTTTTTGAATAGTTCGTTGCGGGCGGGGCGGAAGCCTCCGACTTTGCCCGTAACTGGATCCGGATACGGACCACCTTGCGGCTGGCCTTTAATCGAAACGCCGGAACGCATATCTCCCCAACCGGGCAGTTCGAACTTGAACGGCTCTTCGGGATTGCCCTGTCCAGCTTTTACCGGCACGGTGGTGAATTTCTCGAACGCGGTGCGAGCGGAAGTGACTTTAACGGCGCTCTTCAGCTTCTCGTTGATGAATTGCTCGACCGACTTCAAGCCAAAGACTTCCGGCAGAGCCTTGGCAATCGCGCCGAGGATGCGGACGTCGGTGTGGTCATCTTTGAAAACCCACATGCCAGAGAAGCTGGCCAGACCTTTGATGATTCCCAGCTTGTAAGGCTCTTCCCGACGGTGAATACTCTTCAGCAGAGTGGGCGCATCCTCGAGAGAAATTACGATGAGGGTGTGTCCCGGCTTCAGGGCGTGATGCACAGGCTGCAGTCCGTACCAGGCCCAGGATTCCGCGCCCTTGCAGAGCGTGTCGTCGAGAACCACGGTGAGATCGACTTGCTTGGGTTCGTATTGCGCCATCCCGGCTTCGAGCGTCAGTTCGTCATTGGCGACGATTGCGAAACTCTTGGCTGGAATGCCGTTGCGTTCAGGAGCATCCCCATAACGGCCAAAGGAAATACCCAGTTTGCCTTCGTTGTGCGCGGCTAGAACGATGTCGCGCGTAATGTTCTTCGCGAGAGTCTTTTGAAAGACTCCTCGGTAGATAACTTCAACCGCGAATAACAGACCCATTTGGCAACCTCCATTCTCTTAGAGCTTTTTCAGTACGACGGTTTCAATTTCCTGCAGGTGCCGACGCATGGCAGCCTCAGCGGCTGGAGCGTCGCCCAACTTCAAAGCGGACAGAATTCGGTGGTGACCGGCAAGCGATTTCTCCTGCCGCCCTTCCACCTGCAACGAACTCTCCCTGGTTTCACGTAACAAATCCATCAACACATCCACCACTTTCAAAATCACGCTGTTTTCCGACGCCAAGGCGATGGCGTAATGAAATTCGGAGTCCTCTTCGATCCCAAGTTGACCCTGGTGCACTTTTGCTTTCTGGCGGACGAGAATGCCTTCCATGTCAGCGATGGCGTCGCGAGAGATGTGAAGAGCAGCGCGGGCGGCCAGCGGCGGCTCGATCATCTTGCGCACATCGATGAGTTCGGCCACCATCTTTCGCTTCTCGAGGAGAGCGGTCGCGAGGGGATTTTGTTTTGCGGCGGGACTGCAGACCACCGTGCCGATGCCCTGGCGCGGCTCCAGAAGCCCCATCAGCTCCAAGGTCCGGATGGCGTTCCGCACGGAATCGCGGCTCACGCCCATCGTCCGGACCAACTCACGTTCTGGGGGGAGGAGGTCGCCTGGTTTCAGCTCTTCGGCAATGCGCCGCTCCAGCTGACGAGCGACTTCCTGATAGACCTTGTTTCTGGGGATGGCTTCGAAGACGGCCTTCGCGGGTGATTCAGCGCTTAGCATCGGAGTGGTCTGATGACTGACCATTCCATTTCAGGCCTAGGCCCAGAACGGCGCAATGATTCGAATCACGGTTCAATGTGACATTTTGGCGAAATCACCATTGTTCTTGAGGGCGGAGTTGCGGTAAGCAGCTTATTTGACAAGAACTTAAGCCGGAGAGTGTCCAGTTAAAGAAGTCGCGTCAATATGATCGAGGGTTACCGGTGCGAAATTTGACCGAATGAACAAGTGTCCATCCGTGAGAAGGCTTTCATGTGAGAAAGCCTCCTGTGTTTTCTCGTAGAGTCATCGCTCAACTGCGCTATGCAACGCCCCGGGCTTTAGCCGGAGCCGCCGAGTCGACTACTGGAGATGCCTGCCCCGAGTTTCTGACGGCACGGGCTGCCATGGGTTTCAGCCACAGCAACGCCATGAAGGCAGCTACCAAGTCGCAGACAATCATCGCCCAAAAAACCTTTGTCCAGGAACCCGTTTTCTCAAACAACCAAGCGGCACCGGGAGCCGCAAACAAGGCGGCAACTCCCTTGGCGGTGTACACAATTCCATAATTGGTGGTGGCCCACTTCTTGCCATAAAGGTCGCCGGTGATCGCCGGGAACAACGAGAAAATATTGCCCCATGCGAAGAAACACAGACCTGACAAAACCACGAACCAAACAGGCCGGCTGATAAGTTGGAGCAGGGAAAACACCGCGAGTGCCTCCAACACGAAAGCAATAAAAATAGAGTTCTCGCGACCGATATGGTCGGACACCCATCCCCAGAATGGACGGGTCAATCCATTCAGAATTCGGTCGATTTCAATGGCCAGAACCAACGCGGTCATGCCAAAGATCACGACGACTTTATCGACGTGATATGAGGATGCCATCGGTTTGAGTTGTGCCGTAACTACGAGACCGCCAAACGCCAGCATGACCATCATCACATAAATAAGATAAAAGGACGGCTGGCGCATCATCTCCCACGGCGTCATGTCGACGGCCGAGGTGTTTACCTTGGCCTTGATCTTGGCTTCTTTCGCTACCCAATTCGGAGGCGTCCAACCCGCGGGTGGCTTGGCCAAAAAGAGTGCACATGCCAGCACGACCACGCCCTGAACAATTCCCCAGACGATGAAGGTGTGCTGGTAGCCCGAAGCCTTCAGCATGCCGGCAATCGGAGCGATTGTGGTCGCAGTACCAACGCCGAACGCGCCGGCAGTGAGGCCGACGCAAAGCCCACGGTAGTCAGGGAACCATTTCAGGGCGTTTCCGATGGCACCACCATAGACGATGCCGGCGCCAATGCCGCCCACGCCATACCAGAAATAGAGGCCGGCAATCGACTCTGCGTAGCCCGATCCGATCCAGCCCAGCCCGACCAGCACCGAACCAATGCCCAACATGAACCGGGGTCCGATCAGATCGACCAGGAATCCTTCAAAAGGTACCAGCCAGGTTTCCAGGGCAACGAAGATAAAAAACGTTACCTGGACAGCCTCTAATGAGACGTGGAGATGCGCTTGAATCGGTTTGGTAAAAAGAGTCCAGGCGTACTGCAGGTTTGCGATGGCCATCATCGCGAAGATGCCGGCTATGAGCTGGACCCAACGATTGGGAATACGCGAGGGGTGAATCAGGGCGGACGGAGATCCGGCCATAGGTGTTACCTCCATGACGGCGCGTTATACGTTAACAGCGCACTGCAAGAACGCCAGCCACGCCGCGACTTTCTCCCCTCGGGAGTTCAAGGTGTCGGCTCCTTCCGCCTATGGTCGAAAATCAGGCGGTGTCAGCCTCCACTTCCCTCAGGAAACAAATCACATCGGAGACCAGCCACTTTCCCTACATTTATCGACTTCTTCCTGGAAGTGATCGATAGCTACCATTGGTAAAGTGCGGGCGAATATTCCTCGCTTATGAACACAATCCGGATCCGTTCTTAGCAGCCACCCCACGTGGTCGTGAACGGAGATGAACTGGCTCGCGCCGGGACCAGTGATATATACTGGTCCAGTCATCGAACCACTTGCGGGTGGAAAAGTTAGCATGCTTCCAACAGACTGTCAAGAGTTCTCGACTGCCAATCCGAAGTGCCTGACAGCCGCGGACTTCCCGCGATCTAGGCGGGAGGCGTGAGATGGAAGTGATGGACGAAAGCCTGCGCTCGCAGATCGAGACTTACCTGTCTCACCTGAATGGCTTGATTCGACGCGGCGGCGAGGTTCGCGAAAGGTTGAGGGCGGATCCGGCGAATGAAGCTGCGATCACCGCGACTCGCGCGTGGCAGGAAGATTGCGGAGTAACCATCAATCAATTGTCCGGAGGAAGCAAGGCCCATTGGCTGGCGCGCTCGTTCAGCGACGCCTTCCTGATGCGCTCCGGGACCGGTCATGCGGTGGAAGCGGCGCCACCCGCCGAGATCGTGCAGCGGCTGCTCGGGGTTCTCGAGCAGGCAGTCGCGTCGCTCTCGCAGTCTGATCATGGATCGCTGGTTGCCGCGTCTACGGAAGCACTTCCTCCTCGCCGTTTCGAGTTTGTCCATAATGCCGAGCTTCGTCCAGTTGTCGAACGCGCTTATACCGATAGCCGCCGCGCGCTGGAGCATCAGGATTACGAGACTGCGCTGCTCACTACCTGCGGAATCCTGGAGGCCATCGTCACCGATGCGCTCGAATACAAGGGGCTGAGTGCGCTGCTTGCTGCGGGATCGCCCGCCGAGAAGATAGGCGATTGGTCGTTCGAGACGCGGCTCACGGTCGCGGAGAGGGCGGGCTTGATTCGCGGCGGCTGCGCGCGGTTGCCAGCAGTCGCGTGGGCCTATCGAGATTCCATCGACGTCAACGGCAGCGGGAGAACGAAGACGGCAGTTACGGAGCGCGATGCGCGACTGGCGGGGCAGGTGCTTCGGGTGGTGATGCGAGATCTGGATCCCGGCCGATAGTCGCGAGACTAGAAGTTATCTCATAAATAGTTTCGGGTAGGGCACGACTTCAGTCGTGCCGCCTGGAGCCAATGGCGACGAGGGCTTTAGCCCCTGAGGGAACCAGCAGCGTTGGCTCATTATGAGATGGGTTAATCTTCCAGGTCCTGCCGAAAAACAGGTTGCGAGGGATCGACGCTTCCGTCGATCACACCCACCAGCAAGTTTCCATACGCATTCGTCGCTTCGGGAAGTGATGCATAGCCGCGTTCCCGTTGAAGAGCTCCGCCGTCGGCGTAGATCAGCGTGAAATAGCGGCCGCTGGAATACTGAAGTTCGAGCAACTTGTTGGGCATATCAGGATCGCCTTCCTGGCCCAGCACGTCCATGAGAGCGACGGTCCACTGCCTGCCTTTCGGGTCGGTGACGACCTCGCGTTCGAGGAACTGCCAATCGTCCATGCTCCACAAGGGCATATTTATTCAAGCAACTGGGAGAGCGCTCTTCCCACCTGAGCGCCAGTAAACGGTTTCGGAACTAACAGAACGTTGCGCGCCTTCCGGGAACGCAGACTGGCCTCCGCCTGCTCCGGCGTGTCGCTGACGATGACGACCGGAAGTTCGGCGTGGTTGGGGTGATGACGCACGCTGTCGAAGAGGGCCTCGGCCATATCGAAAGCGGTGCAGTCGAGCACGACCGCATCGGCGCGGCGTTCGATCACATGCTCGTTGATGGCGCTGGTGTATCCCTCGGCGAAAACCTCGTAGCCGAGATCCTGCAGCGAAAACGTCAGCAACTCTGCGATCTCCGGAGTATCGTCGATCAGCAAAATGCGCGGCAATCTACTTCTTACCCGCCGCAGATTTAGTTGGACCAGTCCCCGGCAGCCGCGGCTTCTTGCCTTCGGAGGGATCGAGATCCATCATCCAGATTCGACCTCCTGCAGTGTAATAAGCCCGGTGGTCATTTTCGATCATCGCGCCCCAGGCCTCCAGCGTGCGCATGGCGAAGGTGACTCCCTCGAAGTTATTGCGCGCATGGCTAAGCACTTCGTTGGTGTGCCAGTTGTCGGTGAGGATCGCATCGCCGGGGTGCACACGCAGCACGGTGTAGTAGCGGTCGTAGGCCGCTTCGGGCCGCACGTCGCGCGTCGAGCCGCGCTTCTTACCTTCGGTGACGATATAGCTTTCCCGTCCTTCAGGCTCGACTTCGGGCTCAGCCGGATTAGCAGCACGCGTTTTAGCGTTCATACGGTCTCCGCGACGGCGGCAGCTTCGGTTGCCGACGCCATGTTAATTAGGTTCTTGGCATCCGCCGCCTGGATGAGGGCCTCGGGTAGCTCAACATTCATCATTCGCCATTGCTCGTTAGCAAACTTCTGCAAGCTGGCAATGTGTTCGGCGTGAAGATGGCCAAAGCGTCCTTGCAATTTCAAATATTCGGATACCGGACGCATGCTCGCCGGACGAAAGCTGTAATCGAACGCGCGTTTCTCGGGGTTCCACTCCCACATGGGATAGAGCCCGCATTCCACGACCAAGCGGCCCAGATCGATCGAGCGCGGCGTCTCGTAGACGAAGCCCTTCTGGCATGGGGTATAGACCATCAGGTACGCGGCGCCTTTGTGGTTGAGTCCCTTGCGAACCTTGTTCATCAGGTCGATGGGATAGCCCACGCTGGCGGTCGCAACATAACAATGAGGATGACCAGCCGCCATCATGCGCGCAAGATCTTTGGGGAACAACTTCTTTCCTTCGGGAACCTCGGGGCCGGGAGGCGAGAAGGTCGTCATGCCGCCGTAGGGCGTGCGCGACGAAGCCTGAATGCCGGTGTTGGCGTATTGCTCGTTGTCGTAGCAGATGATGAGGCAATCGTGATTGCGATAGAGCGCGCCGGAGATGGAGGCAAGGCCGATGTCGGAGGCGCTTCCATCGCCCGCTTCGCAGATGATGTTCGGGAATTTGCCCTGCCATTTTCCTTTGCGGATCATCGCTTCATAAGCAGCGGCGACGCCGGCGGTGAAGCTGCCTGCGCTGCCAATCTGGGTGTGCGCCCACGGCACGTTGTAAGGCGTGCACAAGTAAGAACTGTTCGCGACATACATGCAGCCCGTCGGACCGACCAGGATGGTATTGTCGCCGGCTGCTTTGCTCGTCATTCGGTATTGAATGGAGGGCCCACAGCCGGCGCAGGTGCGATGCCCCGGAACGAACGGTTCGGAGGAGGGCAGTTCCGGGTTATAAAAACGCGCACCCTGATTCGGGCTATCGAGAATCGGCAAGAGCTGCCGCTGAACTTCTATGGTTGCCATATCAATTCTCCAATCGCAGGGTTACACCCTGTATTACTAATCTCAGTTGGCTCTGGATGGCACGGCTCAAGCCGTGCCCTTCCCAAAAGCGATTACTCTTCGAATCCAACCCAGTGCGTGCGCTTTTCGATTTTTCCGCGCCGTTGGGCGTCCAGCATTTTCTCCGTCATCCAATAAAATTCTTTCAGCACGATGGCCTCGCCGCCCATGCCAGCCATGAACGACAGCACCAGCGGGCGCTTCTGGCTTTCGTAGAGAGCGGCGCAGGCTTCGGCATAGAGCGCGCCTCCGCTGCTGACGCCGCCCAGACCCATGTTGGTCTCGATCACGCCCACCACCTTGAACTTGCTGAGGACTTCTTTGACGCGATCGGTTGGATACGGGCGAATCGTACGTAACCGTGCCATGCCAACCTTCAATCCCCGGTCGCGCATGTGTTGAATAGCGAAGCGAGCCGTCACCGCGTGCGCGCCTTGCAGAAAGAAAACTACTTCAGCGTCATCGGTCATGAATTCTTCGATCCAGGGATCGTATCGGCGACCGAAAATCTTGGCGAATTCGTCGTGCGCCTGCTCGATGACTGCCATCGATTCCTCCATGGCGCGCGCTCGCTCCAACTGCAGCGGCGGCCCTTGCTCCGGCATGATCTGCGGGCCGTGCGATACCGGATGCCTTGGATCGAGCGGATAAGGATGCTTATAAGGCGGTAAAAATTCTTTCACCTGACCCGTGTCCGGCAACTCGACATCGCCGGTGATGTGGGAGACGAAGAAACCATCCTGGCAGACCATTTGCGGGAGAAGCACGCGCCGATCTTCGCCGATGCGATAGGCGATCAAATGATTGTCGAACGCTTCCTGCGCATCGCAGGACCAGCCCATGATCCAACCCATGTCGCGGGTGGAGAGCGCGTCGGTGTGCTCGGAACCGAAATCGCCCGGAGGATCGAGCGTGCGGTCGGCGATCATCATCTGCACAGGCATGCGGCTGCCGGAGATCGGCGAATAAAGTTCATAGGCAAACTGCACGCCCACTCCCGAACTGCCGGTGAAGACGCGCGCACCGGCCGACGCAGCGCCGTGAGCGATGCTCAGTTGCGAGTGCTCGCTATCGGCGACGATGTATTCGGCGTCGAGCTCGCCATTGGCGACCATTTGAGCGAGCGCCATCATCGTCGCGGTGTAAGGACGAATCGGGTAAGCCGCGATCACATCGACATCGGCATACTTCGCAGCTTGCGCCGACGCGACGCAGCCATTGATTCGGACTGTCCTCTTTTTTACTGCCGTTGCTGTTGGCATAATTCGCTCCGCTCTAAATGGTCTTTGCCGCCCGGTCGCCCAGGTTTCTCAGTTCTTCCGCTTGCCGCCCGTGCAACCCGGGCGAGATAGCGAAGGCTGTATCCATGCGCACGACGCCGGTATCGAAGTCGAGTTCGGGAACGCCTTCAAGGCATCCTGTCGGACATTCCTCGATGCACACGCGGCAACCTTTGCAGTAGTCGACGAGAATTTTGTACATCCCGTTCGAACGTTCCGGACGTGCGATGCACGGTTCTGGACAGACGAGATAACAATTGTCGCAAGCGTTACAGGTACCGCAACTGAAGCAGCGGCCCGCTTCCTCGACCGCCTGCTCTTCCGTAAACGCCTGGATGACTTCCTCTTGCGTCTTTTTTCGGCTGGCCGGCGCAAGCATGATCTGATGCAGGCGCGGGAAGTGCGGGAAGTACGTCATGTTCATGCGGTTCAGATCGAAGATGACGTCCACCGCAATCGTGCGCGGCTGCAACTTCTCGCCGCGCATGACCTTGTCCAGATTGAAGGCCACGCGCTTGCCATCGCCCACGGCATTCACCACCATCAGCGGTTGACCGGAACCGAGTTGCGCGATGTCGCCGGCGGCGAAGAAATTCGTGTCGCCGAGCCGGCCGAACTTGTCGATCTTGATAGTGCCGCGTTCGTTTTTGAACTCGGCTGGTAGCCATGCAATCGATGCTCGCTGACCGATGGCGATGATCACGTTGTCGACGTGGAAGTGCTCGCCAGGAACATCTTGATCAATCGTGATCGGAGAAGCATTAATCGCGCCGGAGAAGCGAGCAGGATGCAGCTGCAACTTCTCGACTTTGCCGTTGCCATGAACGGCCGTCACCGCCTTGCCGTGCACGAGTTCCACACCTTCTTCCAACATGTCGTGCAGGTCTTCGGGCGAGGCCGGCATCTCCTGGCGGTTGCCTTCAACGGTGATCATCGTCACTTCAACAGCGCCTTGCCGTAGGGCTTCACGAGCGCAATCGATCGCGGTGTTTCCTCCGCCGATCACGGCAACTCGGGCACCAAGCTTGACCTTCGACGTGCCCATGCCGATATCGCGCAGGAAGGGAAGTCCGTAGAGCACGCCGTCTTTGTTTTCGCCTTCGGCTCGAACACTATTCGGTTCGGTGAGACCGATGGCAAGGACGCACGCGTCGTAGTTCTTCTTCAGATCATCCCAGGTGACGTCTTTGCCGACTTCGACACCGGTCTTCACTTCGATCCCGAGTTCGACGAGGCGCTCGATTTCGCGATCGAGCACATGCTGCGGAAGAACCCAGTCAGGAATTCCGCCGCGATTCAGGCCGCCGGCTTTCGGCGACTTCTCCAGGATGGTCACTTTGTAGCCTAGGCGCGCCAGTTGATATGCGGCGCTATGGCCAGCGGGACCCGATCCCACGACCGCGACTTTCTTGCCGTTCGGCTTGCCCGGTTTGACCACGTCGTGCGGCAGCGCTTGTCCGAGATCGCCGAGAAAACGTTCGACGGCGCGGATCGAGATGGCCTCATCGTACTTACCGCGGTTGCAGGCTTGCTCGCATGGGTGATAACACACGCGGCCGGTGACTGACGGGAAGGGCATGTCTTCTTTGATGAGAGCGTAGGCGTCGAGATACTTGCCGCGCTTCACCAGGTCGAGATAACCCTGGATTTTTTCGTTGGTGCCGCAGGCATTATTGCAGGGTGGCAACTTGTCGCGGTAGACCGGACGAATCGAACGCCAGTTGCCGGTGGGGAAAAGATCTTGCCCTTTTTCCTGCGTTGGAGCAGGCGTGATGCCTGCGAACGGGATCTTGAGGCGATCGGGAATATGTGTGCCTTTTGTCGACATGTGATCCTCTAATCCTTCCTATACAGCCACTGGGTTCAGCTTCATGATGTGCAACTGGTCAAGCGCCATCTCGAATGCCCGCTTGTTCGCGATCATGGGCTCGATGGTCTCCATCTTCACGATGCCGGTCGTCTTCACTACGGCGGCGATGAGCGGAGCAGCGATATCGGGCGCAATCGACTTATTGCGCTCGGCCGCGCCCTCAGTCGAAAGTCGATCAAGACCAAGCTCACCGAGCCGGTAGTAGAGCCACTTGTGATCGGCGAGGTGAGCGGCATCCACGCAAACGAGTTGCGCCAGCCGCTCGGGGCCCGGCACGAAACGAATCATGTAATCGGGCGTGTAGTGCGTGTTAATCACCAGCGTTCCGCCGGGAGGCATGCCTCGCATGTAATCCCAACCCTTGACCATCGTGCCTTCCACGAGCACGACGATGTTGGGGTTGTCATTTTCGTACGTCAGTTCGTTCTCAAGCACATCGTCGCTTACGCGGCAATACTTGCGCGTGGGGCAGTTGGTGCGATCGGGATTGTCGACGTAATTTTCCATCGCCTGAGCGTACTTGCCTTCGAGGCGGGCGGAGGCAGAGATGGAATTCACGATGTCGCGGCCTTCCTTGTCCATGATGATGCCGCGTGTCCAAACAGTCAGTTCGGTGTAACTCATGATCAGCCCTCGTTATGACTCAGTCAGATGCCTCGGGACAAAAATCCTGGGCATTGGTGCTCAGATCTTTTGCACTCTTCAATTGCGCGGAGAAGCAGCGATCAGAAGCGATGACTCGCATAAAATCACTGCGCAGGACCACGAAGGGCGCGCCGCGCTTGCCCTCTTGAAACTCCGCAATCGCCAACAGCGTGGCTTTCTTGCAGAGACTCTCAATATCGGCTCCAGTGAGGCCTTCCGTCTGCCCAGCGAATTCATCGAAATCAACATCGCGGGCCAGCGGCACACAGCGGCAGCTCAGGCGCAGGATGGAGGCGCGATCGGCAGCGTCGGGTTTTTCGAAGTGAAGTATGTAATCGAAGCGCCCGCTGCGCATGAGCGCAGGATCGATCCGCTCGGGACGATTGCTGGCCGCCAGCAGGATTACTCCCTTAACGTCGCGCAGGTTGTCGATCTCACGAAGCAGCTGGCTGAGAATTCTTTGAAAGACGTCCGAGCCGAATTGATCGGCACCGAACCTGGGCGCAAGCGCATCGAGCGTGTCGAAGAACAGGATGCAGGGCGCGGCGCGTCTCGCCTTCTTGAAAACCTCGCGCAGGGCGCGCTCGGATTCACCCAACCACTTCGAATAGAGTTGCGGGCCATCGATGGCGATCAGCGGAATCTGTTTTTCGCCGGAGAGCGCCCGTGCCAGCGCGGTTTTGCCGGTGCCCGACGGTCCTACCAGCAGAATGCCCCGCGGCGGCGCCAACCCAACCTGCTCGTAGATCTCGTCGCGCATGTGGGAGTGCTCGACCACGGCATCGAGCATCCGCTTGACCTCGTGCAGGCCTCCGAGCGAGGCAAAGGTCGACGAACTTTTCTCGATGAAGAACTCGCGAGTGGCGCTGGGCTCGACTTCTTTCAGGCCCGCCAGAAAATCTTCGCGCGTGACGCGCAGCGCAGCAAGTTCAGCCGACGTAGCGCCATCGGTTTCAAGTGGAGCGTTGGAGAGGAAGCGGCGCAAGGCGATCATGCCGACTTCCTGTCCGAGCGCTTCAAGATCGGCGCCCACGAAGCCATGCGAATGCTCGGCGATTTCGCGGAGGTCGACATCAGGGGCAAGCGGCATGGCACGAGTGTGAATCCGGAGAATTTGCAGGCGCGCTTGCGTGTTCGGAACGCCGATTTCGATTTCGCGATCGAAGCGGCCCGGGCGGCGCAAGGCTGGATCCAGCACCTCGGGAATGTTCGTCGCGCCGATGACGATGACCTGGCCGCGGGCGACAAAGCCATCCATCAAGCTGAGAAGTTGCGCCACCACGCGCTTCTCCACCTCACCGGCCACGTCAGTGCGTTTGGGAGCTACCGCATCGATCTCATCGATGAAGAGGATCGCCGGAGCGTGGCGTGCCGCTTCTTCGAAGACTTCGCGGAGTTTGGCTTCGCTCTCACCGTAGAACTTCCGCATGATCTCGGGGCCGTTGAGGTGAATAAAATGCACACGGCTTTCGGCCGCCACGGCACGCGCCAGCAGGGTTTTGCCCGTTCCGGGCGGGCCATACAACAGAACGCCTTTCGGGGCGAGAATTCCTAGTTGCTCAAAGATGCGCGAGTGCTTGAGAGGCAGTTCGATGATTTCTCGAACGCGCGCGACTTCCCGTTCGAGTCCACCAATATCCTCGTATGAAACCGCGGGAGCGCGGGCGATGGTCTGGTCCCCATCCACAATGCGGATGTCGGTGCGGCTGCCGATAACGACAGGTCCGGAGGGAATCGTGCGGACGACCTGGAAGTTCACCGCCTTGGCAAAGGTCGGAACTCGCACCACGCAGCCCGCGATGACGGGGACGTCCACCAGATCCTCAAGCATGCGATCGGGCGCGATGGTGGCGGGCGCAGCGCCCACCCATAGCGGCGACAGCCTCACCGCCACTGCCTGCGCATGCTCGACGGGAGTCACGGTCACTTGTTCTTGCAATCCCGCACCACAATTGCTGCGGCAGGTTCCGTCAATCTGGATCATGCCTTCGTAGCTTTCGCTGGAAACTTCGGCACGCGCTACAGCGATCGTGCTGCCAACAATCCTGAGCACGTCGCCAGGCTTGGCATTCACGCGTCGCAGGTCGGCCGGCGACAATCGCGCGACGCCATGGCCGATATCCTGAATACGCGCTTCAGCCACGCGCAGCTTCAGGTTCGCTGCGTGCGACGACGGGGAGGCCGCGGACGCGCCACCAGCCCCGGCTATGTGATTTGCCAGTTCGGACAATCCATGTTCCTCAGTAAACGATCCCCAAGAAACGCAACGTATTTGCGAACCCCAGATTCGCAGGCGCGACGGCCTGCCGTTCACTTCTAGCGATATTTACCGCCATTTGTTGCACCGCGACCGCCATCCCACATGATGGCGAGTCACGAATAATCCACTACGAGGGAGAGCTGTCTACTCTATCTCGTCGAGCACGATCTCCTCGACGTCTTCGATATGCCGGCGCATGGCCGCCTTTGCGGCTTCCGCGTCGTGACGCCTGATTGCAGCAAGAATCCTGCGGTGGCCGGCCAGAGATTTCTTGGGACGACCTTCAACCTGCAGCGAGCGCTCACGCGTGTCGCGCAGCAGATCCATTAGAATGTCGAGCACTTTCAGAACGACGTTATTCCCGGAAGCCAGCGCCACGCTGTAATGGAATTCCGCATCCTCGGCGATGGTCGTTTCTTCACGGAGCAGCTTCGCTTCCTGCCGTTGGAGAATTTCTTCCATCTCCGAGATTTCATCAGGAGAGGCGTGGGTGGCGGCACGGGCGGCCAGAGGCGGCTCCAGCATTTTGCGGAAATCCAGCAGTTCGCCGACCACCACTTGTTTCTGCTTCAGGGCATTCGCGAAAGGATTCACCAACGCATCCGCCGACACTTCGCGGACGATCGTGCCGGCGCCTTGGCGCGGTTCGACCATGCCCATCAGTTCGAGCCCGCGAATGGCGTCGCGAATGGAGCTGCGGCTCACTTGCAGCATTTCCGCGAGTTCTCGTTCCGACGGAAGTTTGTCCCCAGGTTTCAGCTTCTTCAGAATCAGGCGCTCGATCTGTCGCGCTACTTCTTCGTAGACTTTGTTCTTGCGAACCGCTTCGAAGTCGGATTTGACGGGGGTAGCCAACGTGGGCTCCAAGTGGTCCGATAAGTGGACCAGCAGACCAAGCGAGTATACGCCCGTTGTCAAGCCCCGAGCAAGGTGGGAAATTCTTTTGGTCAGAGGCAGCGCGCCTCATCATACCGCAAACGAGGGTCAGATTTGATTTGCCGCTGATGGGCGGCCTTGAGTTTGCTGCCGAATTGCACATTGCGCCAGCAACTTTGTGCAGTTGTATATGGTTCGAGTACAGGTCATCGGCAGCCCCACGCGTTCTCCCAGTTCCACCACCGATCCGACCAGCGCTTCCAGTTCGATGGGCCGTCCTGCTTCCAAATCCTGCAGCATGGAGGTCTTGTGCTCGCCAACTTTTTCCGCGCCCGCGATTCGCTGATCGATGGAAATCGGCAACTCCATGCCTAACTTGAGAGAAACCGCTTCTACTTCCTGCATGATGCCGCGAATGACAGAGCAAACTCCAGGATCGCGCGCCATCTGCGTCAGGGTCGCCCGGGTCAGGGCGCTGACCGGGTTGAATGATGAATTTCCCAAAACCTTGACCCAGATTTCGTGCCGAATGCGGGTGGTGACGGGACAGCGAAATCCAGAGGCAATGAGGGCTTCCGCAATGGCGCGAATGCGGCCAGAGCGCGTGCCGTCCGGTTCGCCGAGCGTAATTCGATTTCCCTCAGTGTGCTGAATGACTCCGGGCTCGGAAATTTCAGTCGCGAAATAAATGATGGATCCGACCACTTGCCGCGCTGGAATCGCCGACGAGATCACGCCTGCGGGATCGACACGCTCCAGCCGCAAACCTTCCCACTCGCCGCCGAAGCCCTGGAAGTACCACCATGGAATTCCATTTTGCGTGCTGACCACGGTTGTATCCGGGCCGAGAACGGGATTCAACTGCGGCGCAAGTTGCGGCAGGCCGTGAGCCTTTACACCAAGGATAACAACGTCGACTGGGCCCACTTCTGCGAGGGAAGCGGCGATCGCGGGTCGCGCCACAAAGTTTCCCTCGGGACTCTTTATCTGCACGCCGTGCTGCTGCATGGCGCGAAGATGTGGGCCGCGCGCAAAGAGCGTGACATCGAGTCCAGCGTGTGCCATGCACGCACCGATGTATGCGCCAATGGCTCCGGCCCCAGCGATCAGGAATTTCATTGTTGATTATCCGTGAGCACGCGGGCGACGGCGCGGCGCCGAATTTTTCCGGTCGCGGTGGTGGGAATGCTCTCGACCAGAAAGATCTTGGTCGGACATTTATATTCCGCCAGATGTTCGCGGCAGTGTTTGATGAGTGCCGATTCCGTGGCGCCATGAGGTTCGTGCAAGACTACAGCCGCGGCGACTTCTTCACCCAGCGTAGGATGCACGCACCCAAAAGTGACCGCGGCCGCGACCGCGGGATGGCGCAATAAAACTTCATCCACTTCGTGAGGCGCAATGTTTTCGCCGCCGCGAATGATGATGTCTTTGATTCGTCCGGTGAGATGCAAATAGCAGTCGGAATCAAGAAAACCCTGATCACCAGTACGAAACCATCCATTTGCAAAGGCGCGAGCATTGGCCTCGGGATTGTTTTCGTACCCGCGAAAAACGTTCGCTCCCTGGATTGCGATCTCGCCGCGCTGGTTGGTGCCGAGGTGATTGCCTTCCGCATCCATGATGCTGATGCGCAGACCAGTACCAACACCCACGGACCCCGGCTTGCGATGCCGCGGAGGAAGAGGGTTCGACGTCATCTGGTGCGCAGCTTCGGTCATTCCGTAGGCTTCGACGAAAGGAACGCCGAACAGTCCCTCGATTTTGTGAATCAGCTCCGCTGATAATGGCGCGCTGCAGGAACGGATGAAACGCAGAGTGGCAGCTTCCGCAGGTTTGTGATGAGCCCGGGCCAGAAGGAGTTGGTGCATGGTGGGCACGCCCGAATACCAGGTCACGCGATTTTCGCGCACCGTGCGCCAGAAGGAGAGTGCGTTGAACTTGGTGGGCACGACAACGGTACCGCCGGTAAGCAATGTCGCCATGGTTGAACCGATCAAGCCATGAATATGGAACAGCGGCATGACGCAAAGCGACACGTCTGCCTGAGTAAGGGCGTATGTGTTCGCGATATTGGCCGAGGAAACTGCCAGGTTGAAATGACGCAACGGCACACGCTTCGGCCGTCCGGTGCTCCCACTGGTGTGCAGGACGAGAGCAATGTCGTCGGGAGTGGGCTCCGTTGCGGCACCACCACCGGGAGCATCGACGATACGCACATTGCCTTGTTCGTTCATCTCGACGGAGCAAACGGGAATGTTGCGATCTTTCGCCGCGGTACGAACGAACTCGGCTCCCACCGGAGGGCAAAGCAGAATGCGGGCGTTGGTATCTCCAAGAAAGAAATGAAATTCCTCATAGGGATACGCCGGATTCAAGGGAGCTGCAGTCCCGGCGATGGAGGCCGCGAGAAAGCTGACAATCGCAGGCAATCCGTTGGGCAGCGCGATCGCCACAGTATCGCCACGGCGGATGCCGGCGGATGCCAAAGCGTTTGCCATGGCCAAAACCTGCTGACGCAGCGAATCATACGTGATTTTAATTCCAAGTTCGGGGACAACGATTGCCGTATGACTATCGGCGAAATGTAAAACGTCAAGAAGAGTGTCAGCCGACTTGAGTGTCATTCGTTCTCGCCTCTTAGGCGGTTCCTTTGGATGATGAGCCGACTTTACGTGTTGTCCGCCAAACGAAAGGGGAGCGGCGGCTTTAGTCCTTCATTACGCGCTGGAAGACCTTCTCGGTCTAGATTGAATAGCCCTCTAAGCTCAAGGCCTTTTTGAATTCCTTCAGAAAAAATTGCACATTGTCTTCCGTCGCCAAAGGACCCATCACGCCGATGCGAAAGACCTTGCCCGCAAGCGGCCCGAAACCGCCGGCGATTTCGATGCCCGGCTCGTCCAACAGGCGTTTGCGAACCTTCGCCTCGTCCACCCCTTGAGCCACACATACGGTATTCAAGGTTGCGATTCGATTCGGTTCCGGAACGTGCATGCGCAGCCCCAACGCTTCAATGCCTTTGACAAAGGCCCGGTTGCAGCGGCGATGACGCTCCCAGCGGTTTTCAATTCCCTCTTCGGCGATTACCATGAGCGCTTCACGCAACGCGTAAAACATCGAGATCGGTGCCGTGTGATGGTAGCGATGCGACACCGTCGAGTAGTCGTGAATCAACTTCAGATCGAGATACCAACTGCGCGACGGAGTCGTGCGCGCGCGCAGATAATCCATGGCCCTCGGCGACATCGCCATCGGAGACAAACCGGGAGGGCAGCTCAATCCTTTTTGCGTGCAACTGTAGGCGACGTCGATTCCGGTCTGATCGAACGCGACTGGAACTCCGCCCAGCGATGTGACGCAATCTGCGATCACCAGAGCCCCAACATCGTGAGCAGCGGCGCAGATCGCACGGCCTGATTGCAAAGCGCCGGTCGACGTCTCGGCGTGAACATAGGCGACGACCTTGGGCTTTTCCCGGTGAATGAACTCCGCGGCTTCTTCATCCGAGAAAATCTCTCCCCAACCTTTTTCGAAGCGCACGACGCTCGCACCCTGGCGTTTCGCCATCTCGGTGAGCCGATCGGAGAAATATCCATTTGCAAAAATTGCGAACTTGGCCCCGGGCTCGACGAAGTTGGCCACGGCAGCTTCCATGCCTGCGCTGCCCGTACCGGATATCACGAGCGTGGCCCCGTCACTGGTTCCGAAGGTTGATTTGAGCAATTGCTGAACATCTCCCATCACCTGAATGAAGTAAGGGTCGAGGTGCCCCACGATCGGCTTCGACAGCGCTTCATAAACGCGTGGGTGAACCATGCTGGGTCCGGGACCGAACAAGTAGCGGCGCGGCGGTTGCAGGGCTGGGAAGTGAGGGGCGATGGTCTGTTCGATGGCGCTCATATTCCTCGATTCGGGTTTAAGGTCAAGTAAGAATATTACGGCACGGAGTGAAGAATCTCCAGAACCGCCGCGAGGCAAGCCTAAATCGGCGAGTGATGTCCCTTCACAATCATTTCCTCGGCGATGCGGCGAGCTTCGGGAAGAGTCGCCGCGGCTTTACGATCAATCTCGGCCGGCAGATCTTTTTGAATCTTCGCCAGCTCCTCGTCAAAAATACGGGTTACCAATCCGGCAGAGTGTTCGAGGGATTCTCCATTGTCGCCGTTCACTCTGACTTTGTGCTTCACACGCTGCGCGATCATCAGGCGGTAGATGCGGTCTGTCGCCAGATCCTCCATATAGCCATCGAGCAGGCTCGCGCCTTTACCATTCAGCACTCCGTTGCGATAACGAATCACGGTACGAACGGCAGCACGGGTTCCGGCAAGAGTGGTGGCGCCAACCCCTTTGGGGACGGGCCGCAGGTCGGGATGCGCATTCGGCAGCTTCGGCCGTTTCGCGATCTGATTGGGAAATGGAAATTGTGCCACCGCGATTTCATTCTGATCGGGATGACCCGTCCAGGCTCCATCCATCAGGCAGTCAGCTTCATTCTTCTTGTCTTGCTTGAGCACTTTGAGAGCGCGCTCGTTCAATTCCGGGTCGGTGCGACTGGGATAGAGCGCGGTCATTCCGCCGATCGCGTGGGCTCCGTGCTTGTGGCAGACTTCAGGCATCAGCGTGCGAAAATTCTGGAAGAATGCCACGTCATGCGGGATGGTGTTCCGATCGGGCAAAATCCAGTTGGGATCTTCGATCATGAAATGAATGAGGGAGGCCATGTAATCCCAGCGGCCGAGATTCAACCCCAGGCAATGGTCGCGGAGATTGAAAAGAAATTCCTCCATCTGATGGGCCAGCGGATGAGCCTCCACCAGTGCCATGCATTTGATGTAGTCCCCCGGCAGGCCCTTTTGCTTGGCGAAAGCCTGGAAAAGATCGCGCCACCAGAAGGCTTCGTCGGCAGATTCGCTCTTGGGGATATACACAGAAAAATTGTGCGGCAGCCATGCGGGATCGATCTGATACCAGATCAGTGCAAGGTCGAACAAAGAAGCCGATGTGATCTCGTTCTTGATGACCCCGCCCTGGCTAATGTGCAGGCCGCGAGGGCGCACCCAGGTCACGGTCCTGGAGCGTTGCACCGTGACTTTCTTTTGCCGCTTCTTGTCGTCGTAGCTAAGTTCGTATTTGTAGGCGGCGAGGGTATTGTTGATCGCCAGCATGATGTGATCCCACGTGTTCGCCGTGGAATCTTCCAGGTCAATCATGACGGCGGGCGACCCGGAGTTGAGCAGTTTCACCGTCAACTCGCCGTCGTCGGCAGGGCCCGTCATCTGATTGCGCTGGTCGGCACACCAGTCAGGGACATCGATTCGCCAATCACTCCTCGTCGCTTCCGAGGCCGGAAGATAATCAGGCGGGTGCCCGCGATGGGACGCCTGCAATATTTCCGCGCGCTTGGCGATAAGCCTTTTTTGCCAGGGTGTGAATTGTTTGTGGAGGGGCAAGAGAAATTCGAGAAAACCCTTTGGAAGGTCTTTCTCGGGGTTCAGATCGGCGGGCGCGTAGTTCATGCCCTGCGGGTTCATGGCTTCAAGATCCACTGCCAGAGGGTGAATTTCGAGCAACTGGCTCAGAGATCACCGCCGGGATTATAACTCCCGGCACTCAGTGCGAGAATGGGAAAATGCGCGGGACGCCCCAGGATCACAACGTTCTGTGATGCGGAGTGAGATTTAGAGGATCAGCGCACCGTGAGGAAGAAATAGGCGCTCATCGCGACTCCGATGCCGATTACCAGAAGCCGTACCTTCGCTGGGTCGGCCTTCTGCGCGAAATGCGCACCAAACCAACCTCCGGCGAGTGAGCCCGCGATCATAACCACACACTGCGGCCACAAGACGGCGCCGGCCACGATAAACGTAGCCACGGCCGCGGCATTAATGGCGACGGCCAACAGCGTCCGGATCGCCCCCATGGCGTGAATGTCCTTCATCCCGAGCATCGCTAACATGGCGAGAGTCATGAATCCGATGCCCGCGCCAAAATATCCGCCATAGACCGAAACCAGCAGTTCCACGACCGAAGTCCATAGAATCGCGGGCCACGATGTGTGGCGAAGATCATCAACGATTGCGGTCTTGCCGGCGATCGAACGAATGGAATTGCCAAAGGCGAATAATAGAGTTCCGCCCAGCAACAGCCAGGGGACGAGGCGCAGGAAAGTATGCTGCGGAGTGTGGAGCAAGAGGAACGCTCCCGCCCAGCCGCCGCCAATGCTGGTCAAGATCAGGGGAACCAACACACGCGCCGGTGCGTTCAAGCGTTTCAAGTAGGCCACGGTACTAGCCGCCAAGCCAGGCCACAGCGCAACTGTGTTTGTGGCATTGGCCAACACGGGAGGAATCCGAATGAACAGCAGTGCGGGAAAGGAGATGAAACTGCCCCCGCCGGCTAACGCGTTCAGCGTGCCCGCGATGACAGCGGCGAAAAACAGGAAGATGGCCTGGGCGAGATGTAAATTCATACCGGGCGGAGGAGCGCGATTCAGAGATCCGCAGCAGCCCCGGACGGCGAACCAAGCTCGGCAACAAATTTATCAGGAATTTTCCGTTATCAGCAGTTTGTCTCTTTAGGTCTCGAACTTACCCCGTCCTTAGTGCAAGCTGTTACTTCTGATGACTCGACCAATGTGATTTGAATCACGGTGCTAAACCACGAATATCTTCGCCGCAGAAGCAACGGGTCGGTTTGCCAAAAATTTCTTGACAGTAATTGCACTGATGTAGTAGTACTTCGCCGCGGTGGTAATGGTCCGCTTTTCAGACCGGCTAAGAAATCCACTTCGCATTCTTGCGATATTTATAGCCTTTCGGCCGACCAAATGAAGCGGGGCTTCGCCTGTGCGCCTGACCGCTGGAGGGCAGAGCCCTTTTAGCACATCACCTCGGAGAGGAAACACATGCGCTCGCGAACTGCGTTCTTAGTGCTTCTAATCGCTTTCCTGGCATCAAATGCTCTTGCCCAATCTCAGGGCACGAAACCCGCGAGCCAAGCCGCTGGATCCTCTGTGGCTGCGACCGAGGATGAAGTCAATCAGTTGCGGAGCGAGGTTGCCGCGCAGCGCAAAACCATCGACGAACTGAAAGTGTTGGTCGAGAAACTGGTAGATGGAAAGACTCGAGCCGCCGCTAGCGATTCAGTTCAGATTCGGCCCGTGGCAGAGTCTGCTTCGCCCAGCGCGAACCCGCAGCCGGTCGCTGCTCAAAGCTCCGCCCGACTGATGAATGCGGTTCTGCTCGAGGCCGCTCCTGAACCGCCGCCGGTGCTTGGTCAAAATGCAGCCTCCCCCAAGAAAGACGCGCCTCCACTGGCCGCGGGATGGAACGGAGAGCATTTCTTCATCCGGAGCGCAGACGGACAGTTCAGCATCAGCCCTTACGGATATGTAGATACTGACTACCGTGCCTATAAGGGCGACGGTGCACCTGCGGACACGTTTATTCTGCGCCGGGCTCGTTTTGGCTTCCAGGGCAACTACGGTTCCCACTTCGATTTTGCTTTGCTGACCGATGCAGCCTCGACTTCCGGATCGGTGGTACGCGACGTTTACCTCAACGTAAGAATCCGGCGTGAGTTCCAATTCCAAGCCGGCCAGTTCAAGACGCCATTTGCCCAGGAAGCCGGAACCGGCGCTACTAACCTGGACTTCGTAGAGCGCGGATTCCAGTCAATGTTGTATCCGTCTGCCGCCTCAGCCTTCCGAAGTCCCGGAATCGCTCTACATGGAGATATCGACGGCGGAGTGCTGCAGTACTGGGTGGGAGCGTTTAACGGCAAAGGGTATGCGCTTGCCAACACGACCAATCAACCGGAGGTTGTTGGGCGGCTTCGTCTCTACCCCTTCCGCAAATCGAATAGCAGTTGGTTCAAGGAACTGGCTCTTGGCGGAGCCATCGACCGAGCGCGATCCCGCGGTCTTTCCGGCGATCAAAGCTTTAACGGCACTCTGCCCGGATCAGTTTATGATTTCTTCCCACAGTTTGCTATCAACGGGCCGATCCAGCGCTACAACGGTGAGTTTACTTACATCAAGTCGGCGCTCGCTGTACGCGGCGAATTCGATCAGCTAAATATGTCCCGTAACAATACCGGCTCCGAGCAGGCGGGAGGGCTTGGTTTTATCAGTCTTCCGTCGATCATCGCCAAGGCCTGGAACATCAGCACAACCTATTTGATCACGGGAGAAAAGCAGCCAGAGAACGGCACACCCCGGGTGAAGCATCCGCTCTTCGGCCCTGACACGCCGGGTGGAAAAGGACGCGGCTTGGGAGCGTGGGGAGTTGGCGTCCGATACATGGGTATACAAGCCAACGAACCGGGCGCGAATTTCCTGAACTACTACACGCCGGGTTTTGTTCCTACGTTTAATTACCACACCGACGAGATCACCGCAGGGCTGACTTGGTATCCCAATTATTGGGTGAAGTATCAGGTCAATCTGGGTATCGATCAGCTGAAAGATCCCAGCACCATCGGCGCGGTGCCACAGAATTATTATGTGGTTTTGCAGCAACTACAGTTCAGATTCTAATGCCGCTCGGATGTCGATTTGCGGAACGCAGCGGTTTAACAAGTTCGGTAAATACCGGGACTGGTTGCAACTGGTCCTAAAAGGGAAATCGCAGGAGGGAATTTGATGAGACCGAGGATTCTGCTGAGCATTCTTATCACGGCATTGTTTGTGATTATGAGCGGCTGTAGCACAACGCCGGGTTGTCCGACTTGCGGTACCACGGTCAACGGCGCCTACGCCATCATCAACGTCATCCCCGTGCCCGAGCATAACCCGACGGGCGAACCCGGCGGCCCGTTCAATTCCTTCGACATCAGCACGATCGCGCCGAATCCGTTCGTCTCGGGTCACTACCTCGATTATGTTTCCGACCGTATCGGCATTGCTATGCAGGTGATCGATACGTCTCAGGATCTAGCCGTTTTTTCGATTCAGGGACAGAATGGCGTCTCCGACGCTGGTAATGGCGCCAGCCCATGCCCAACAGAGCTTCAGCCCAACTACACCGGGGCCCCTCCTACACCCACGGTGGAGATTATTCCGCCGACCGCTGATGTGTTTGGCAATTTCGTCCGGTATGCCTGCAGGACCGATATGACTTGGGCGAACGGTTCAAGATTCCATCTGAACACGGGCTTCGGTCCCAGCGGCAACCTCGGGGGATTCCCCGGCGCCCAGTGCTGCGCTTCACGCGCCAACGGTGTGAACCCCATGTCTGGACCAGACGGCAACACCACCACCGCGGATGGAAAGGTTCTTTTTGTCGGCAACGGCAGCTCCAACGTTCTAGTTTTCGACCTGACCACGATGAATCTGGGCACCAATCCGGTCACTCCACCGACTATGCTTGCCACCATACCTACGGGTGTATCCGCCGACTACGACGGGCCGCAAGGAATCTCGGGTTGTATCGCGTCTTGGAACGGCGAAGCGGGCTCAGCGGCGGATTGCGGCGATGACCGCGCCGACGAAATGGCATACGACGACACGCATCACGTGCTGGCAGTGATCAACGGCGATCCGGGGCTCCCCTTCATCACTTTCATCGACATGCAGTACATTGTGGGCGCAACGCCACCGAGAACATCGCCCGCCGACCCGACTGGGCAGGGGGATTTGCATTGCCTGCCAATTGACCAAGCGCTGGCTTATGGGCCTTATCCCGTCGGATTTAGTCCCGCGTTTAATGCGACGACTGGCACCTTTGGCTCTTATCCCTACCCTGGCGTGGGACCCGGGGTTTTTGGTTATCCCCTGCAAGGAACGGGAACTGGGATCGTGGGAACCGGAACCGGACCAGATGGCAACCCCCTCCCGTCGCCCGCGTTGGATCCGAGCGTCGGCGGCTCGTTTAATCCCCCTCGATGCATTATTGGCCAGATCTATTACGACGGCGTCGGTGGCGCAGCAGCGGGAGTTGGGCTGACTAGCAGCATTCCGGTGGACACGCTTGGAGGCGCAGCTCCTTGCCCGGATCCCTCGAATCCGCACGTCTTCAGCGGCGTATCGGGATCTGCGGCTGCTGATGGCCCGGCCGGTCTGCCCGGCATCGGTACAACACCGATGGGTGTCTCCTATACAATTCCGTGCCATCACGGCCCCATCATCAGCTACGCCAACGGGGCGTTTTGCAGCCAAACCCCGCCGTTTGCGGACCCCACTTGTACTGGGGCTATAGCGCCGGCCGGATTAGGCGCGATGACCTATGATCCGAACACCGGAAATTGGTTGCTGACCAACGAAAACTCCGTCGCTACCACACAAATCGGCAGCCTTGATGAAATTCAAATTACTGCCAATGGGCCTGTAGTGGTAAACAGTTTCCCCATGTACGACTGTATGCCCACCAGTATCGTGCCAGGCCCGGGAGATAATCTCCTCGTCGGGTGCGCTGACCATGACGGCCAAACATTTCCAGCTAATGAATACATCATCAGCAATACAGCCAGCGGCAATGTAGCCTGCGTGCCTCCGAATTCCGGAATACCGAATGCACCGGCGAACGCCAACTGCCTGGAAATCACACAGGTCGGCGGCGTCGACGAGGTTTGGTACAACCCGGGCGACAACAAGTATTATCTGGCGGCGCGCGATTTCCTCCCGAGCGCGGTCATGGGCGTAATTGATGCGAAAACCAACCAGTGGCTGGCAAACATGCCGACCGGATCGAACGCCCATAGCATCTCGGTAGATCCGAGCACGAATCACGCTTTCGTGCCGCTTCAGGCTGGCACGGTTTGTTCGACGCTGGCCTCCGCCGGTTGCGTTGGCGTCGCTGCCGAGCAATAAAGAGGTTCGGCCGGTGTTATAGTTGACCACAGACGCGAAACTCGAGTGAGTTTCGCGTCGTGGTTTGGGATGTGATTATGAAGAATTCTAAGGGCTCTTTTTTCACTCCGGTGCTTACGTGCTCGCTTCTGCTGTTATTTGCCTCGCTGACAAGCGCAAGTGAGCAACCCGCCGCAAAACCGACGGACGTCCCTGCAACCGTGATCGCTCACTTGCCTCTGCCACATGCCACTGGTAGTCAAATGCTGTTGCAGAAGGAAAAAGGAAAACAATATCTGTACGTGCAACAGGCTGGGAAACAGGGGTTCATGATCGTGGACGTGAGCAAGCCAGATGAGCCCAGCTTATTGAAAAGGACGGCGGAAGCAAATCAGGCCACCGCTGGAAACTTGCAGGTCGTGAGTCCCGATGTAGCGATCGCCGAGGCTCCGGAGAAGACACCGACTACTTTGACCAGCAATAGCCATCCTACCGAAACTGTACGGGTCCTCGATCTGAGCGACCCAGCTAATCCAAAGACTCTTGAGACGTTCGCCAAGGTCACCAGTCTTCTTCCCGACGGCGGCCACGGGCTTATCTATCTCACGAATAACGACGGCCTGTGGATTCTCCGATACAATCACCCATCGCGATTCGAGCCCGCCAAGAAAAAACCGCCTTGTGACTCCGAGGCGGAGATTCAGGCTATGCCCCCTGACTGTCAGTGAGGGTGGCAAACCTCAGCTACAACCTGCAACCCTGCCTATCTCGACACATCTCGAGCCGAACAGTCCTTATCGATGGTCCTGATTGAGGTTACGGTCAGAGTCACCGGAGCAGCGGAACCCACCTTGTTCATGGCATCGGAGCTGGTGGCCATCGTTGGCGACTCGCTACCCGTTATCTCAACTCGCTGTCCCAGATAGTGGCTGAGCCTTACCTTGTGGCTGCCTTGCAGCTGGTAGGTTATACCTGGATCTTGTTTCATTAACGTGTAATCGCCATTGGAGCGGCTGACGCAGCCGCGAATTGTTACCTGCCCTTTAGAATCCTTCCCGGCTGGTTGGCTGGTGTTGGCTGGGGCACTGTCCTGAGCCAATAGAAAGCTGCCTGATAGCAACAACGCACACAAAAGGGTTCTCATAGAATTATCCTCTCTGCGAATGGGATGGCACGACTATTGCAGAGGTTGTTTTTAATTTGTGGGAGAGCTGCAGGCTACTTGACGTGAGTTTCCTGATAGTGAACTTCTTTCCATTGCCCGGCGCGCTTCAGCCAGAGTTCGCTAATGTACACCCGGGAATATCGTATTACCGACTTAGGCGGGAACTGGACGGTGCTTTCGTAGATGACGAAGGCAGCGTCAGGACCAAGAGGAATCAGCTTGAACCCCCATAACGTATAGTTAGAAACGTTGGTATCTGCCAGTTCATTCAAGGCTTGAAGCTTAGTCCGCTCGCCCTTGCCGTCGACTTCGACTCCCTGGTAGTCATCCGCCAACAAATCGCCATACGCTTTCTTGTCTTTATTCTTGATAGCTTCCCATTCCTGCTTGATCTTCGCTTGGAACATTTGCTCGAGGCTGGTGGCGGCGGAGGCACCGCTATGTGATCCTCTGTCGGCAGCTTTAGCGGGCGTCGCCTGGATGGGCGTGGTTTGCGTCGGAGTAGCCAGGGTTTGCGCTAGAGCTATAGACGTCAACCCCACGATACATAGGAATACAAGCCAATCTTTCATATTTTTTCCCACCGGAAAGACACTGAATCTGAACCAATGTTACAGGGCTTAGGTACGGAATCTATCGCAGGTCGTCGACTCGCTTTCGCACGGCCTCCAGGAGTGGAGCGGGCAGTGCGGCGTAGCCTTCCTGTGCGGCGTATTGCTGGCCGTCTGTGTATATCCAGCCCAAGAGATCCATCAACGCGGCCTCGCGAGCGGAATCCGAGGATTGAGTTCGCAGGTAAATCCAGGTGAAACTCGCAATAGGAAAAGAGTCGGCTCCGGGTGCACCGGCGAGCGAGGCGGAGAAGTTATTCCATCGCGGCGCTTCTGTCGCTTTGCATGCCGCATCAATACTCTCGGTAGAGGCCTTAACAAACTTTCCGGCGGCATTCTGGACCAGAGCCTGGGCGAGGTTCGCTTTTACCGCATATTGATACTCAACGAAGCCGATGGAACCGGGGTTGCTTTTTACTTTGTCCGCCATATCGGAGCTACGTTCCGCGGGTTCTCCAACCGGCCATTTAGGGGAGGGAGAGACTCCAACCTGCGCGCGAAACTTCGGGCTCGCCTTGGAGAGAAAATCGGTGAATACATAGTTGGAGCCTTTTCCCGCCGGGCGATTGACAACCTGAATTGGAAGACTCGGTAGAGTGATCTCTGGATTGAGTTTCGCGATCGGTGCCGCGTTCCACATCTTCACATCCCCAAGGAATATTGAGGACAACACTTCCCCCGAAAGCCGAAGCTCCTGATGGACATCAGGAAGGTTGTAGATGGGCACGATGGCAATGAGCACGACTGGGAGTTCGATCAAACCACCTTCTTTACGTTCCTTTTCCGTAAGCTGGGCTTCTCCTGCGCTAAAATCACCCACGCCATGAGAGATCTGCTTGATCCCTTCGCCGGTTCCGACAGGCAGGTAGCGCATTTGAATACTGCGGTTGCGCTTTCCATATTCCTGTGTCCATCGGTTGTACATAGGAGCCGGGACGCTGGATCCGGACCCTACCAAGACCAAGGCGGTTTGTGCGAGCACTGGAGCGCTGTGCAGGCTGAAAAGAAGCAGCAGCAACAGGTAAATATAGTGATTGGAGGGTTGTTGTTGCGGAATCTTCGATAACGAAAATCTTGTCGGCAGGTTGATAGTTCCTCCTACTTGCGGCGGGGTTTCATGATCGTCACCCCAATGGCTACCGGAGTTCTGATAACTAGCGACTGTAGTTACCGTCAAGTTATCATCCTTTTGAATTGATCCCAACTGTTCGTTGCAGAATGCTGTTGTCAGACTAGAGACAGGTCAAGGATCTAAGGTTCCGCAGAACCCTATCTGAGGACGCAGCCTGGTGTAGCATGCGAACGTCCCGCGCGCGCCTGGGTCATTCGCCAAACAACCAGAGTTCGCAGAACGGTGTCGCAGAAAGGTCTTCCAAGTTATGTCGCAAGACGAAGTTGACATCCTGGCCCGTGAATTATTCTCCGCCTATGAGACGGGGAACATGGTCCCAACCCCGCTATCGGAGCGGCCGGGCTTTGACCTCGACGCAGCGTATGGGGTGGAAGCGGCTCTGAAGCGGTTCCGCGAAGCTCAAGGACATCGAGCCGTAGGCCGCAAGGTGGGCTATGCCAACAAAGCAATGTGGCGTGTTCTGAAACTGGAAACCTTGGTTTGGGCTCACATGTATGAGGACACGGTGCACTTCAGTGATGGCAATGCCGCGACGCTGGTAATCCCGCATCCTCGTTCTCTGAAGGTTGAACCCGAAATCGTTTTCGGTATGAAACAGGCCGTTACCGCGCAGGACCTGGATCCGGCCGCGGCGCTTCGATCCGCAGATTGGCTGGCGATTGGTTTCGAGATCATTGATTGTCCCTTTCCGGAATGGAAGTTTCAACCTGGCGATTTCGTGGCATCCTTCGGGCTTCATGCCGCGCTAGCGATCGGAGACAAAGTTCAGGTACGCCAGGACATAATACCGGAGCTTGTAGATGAGTTGCCAAGGTTCAAGGTGCGCGTGTCAAAGAACGGAGAGTTTGTAGAAGAAGGATCGGGCAGAAATTCCTTGAAGAGTCCCGCCTCATGCCTGGCGGAGCTCGGCGCAGCCATCGCACGAAGATTCCCGGAAGATCCGCTCAGCACCGGCGAGATCGTCAGCTCCGGTACGCTTACGGCCGGACATCAGGCCGAGAGGGGCGATCTCTGGAAAGTTGAGGTCGAGGGGTTGCCGCTTCCACCGCTGACTCTACAGATGTCGTGATCGTATAGGTTCGAGGTATCTAGAAGCCTCTCGTCACCTCAGCGCGTCTCCACAGAGCACGGCGGCGGCCAGCTGACTGGCGCGGGACAAGTCTTCGGAACTCCAATGGAAAACCGGCTTCAGGCCTTCCGACGTTAGTTTGCTGGCGTAGACGGGAGCGTCGAACGAACCGGAGGTGAATTGGCATCCACCATGTTGAAGGGAATAGCCGCCCGGGGTGGTGGCACAATTCAATGTGAAGAGACAACCGCCTCCTCGCGCCATCTCAACGCACACATCCCAGTCTTCTCGTGTGCTCGCAAAGGCTGCGGTAGTGGGAGAAAACAGGTTATGAAGCGCAATCGTCGCCAGAAATTCCTGGCGCGTGGGAGTATAAGGGGCCTTGTGCAAAAGGGCTCCGGGAGCCAGCTTCAGGCGCGGAGTACCCAGAATCGTAGCGCCCCCTCCATAGTGTTGTTTTAGATATTCCTCATGCAGCATGAGCATCGACCAGTCTCGCCGCCAGTCCGACAGGCCGGAGAGCACTCCGATGCCAACGTGCTGAACGCCGGCCGTGAGCATCCGCTCATAGGTGTCAAGACGGTATTCGAAGTTAGACTTCTTAGTTTTGCCGGGATGAAGCTCAGCATATCGATCTTTGTCGTAAGTTTCCTGCCAAAGTACCGACCAGCACAAGCCAGCGTCGACCAAGCGACGGTAGTCGCTCTCCTCCAACGACTCGGCACTGATCCCGACCAAGCCACCCCCGTGACGCTCTAATACGCGTCGCAGAAGTTCAACGTGGCGGCACATTGCATCGACCCGCATACGCGGGTCGGTTGCGTACACCAACTCGAGAACTCTGTGGCCCTTCTGCTCGACGAGAAAGGTCGCCTCTTGCTCGAGCTCATTCTCCGTCAATCGCCTGCGCTCAACCTCGATCCCCTTATTTCCTCCTCGGAAATTGCAATAGAGGCACTGCTCCTGGCAGATGCTCGTCACATAGATGGGAACGATCACAAAGACTTGGCCACCGTAAAGCGCAGCTTTGACCTCGGCAGAACGGGCGAGGATGGCTCGATCCAATTCGCCACCTTGTCCGAATTCTTGGCTCCACAAGACAGGCGCATAGTCGGAGGTTACCGTGGGCCGAAGTGAGTCCAAGGATCCTATCCGGGCGTGGGGGAAATCAGAGACCTTTTCGCAGGCAGTTTGGTAGTGTTTGGAGAACATGGGAGTTCGTAACTAAAAACGATACGCGGATGGGGTAGATCGCACTGTGACGTTGCACACCCGGGCCTGTGATTGCGAATATTTCAGGATATAGTGCCTCTTGCAGTACGTTCCGAGCATCCAAGGTCATTACTCTCGTTGCGCCAGTTGGATTTTCATTGTAAATTCGACCACAGGACTCTGGGGTACTATGAAGTCAATCTCGAAGCGAATCGCATGGCTCTCGCTGCTGCTGACAATCTGGTCGGCACTGGCGTTTGCTGTGCATCACCACTCGAGCCAGGATGAGTCCACCACCTGTCAGGTTTGCGTTGCGGCGCACTCAGCGTCGCCGACAAGTGTTCCCCCGTCGCCCAAGCCGGTATTCCGGCGCGTGCTTCAGTTCCGTCCACAGGCCACTGACGCCAAGCAGCGACTGGTTGCTTTTGCCTTATACGTCCGCCCACCTCCCAGCGTCTAAAGATCAGATTTCAGCCGAGTGTAGGCCCGGTTCATTTCCCATGAACCGATTCCCTGGTCTTTAATTCCACGGTCTTTTCGACCGGATTTTATGGAGGAATCATGCTGGCTTCTTACCAGAAGTCGCTTCCCGCGGCTTCCGTGCTGATTTTCTTTTTGGCCTTCGGCCTCAACCTCTTTGCACAGTCAGGAGGAAATTCTGGAACGATCAGCGGCACCGTGCTCGATCCCACCGGCGCCGTAGTGCCCGACGCCAAGGTTGAGATTCATAACCCGGTCAGCCATTTCGACCAGTCGACCACTACAGATAAGTCAGGAACTTTCAGCATCCCGAACGTGCCCTTCAATCCGTATCACATGACCGTGAACGCAGGCGGCTTCGCTCCAACTGCGCAGGATGTAGATGTCCGGTCGGTCGTACCAGTGAGCCTCAAGATCAATCTTCAAGTCTCCGGCTCATCGACCACGGTTACAGTTGAGGCCGGAGGGGATCTAGTCGAGAATGATTCCACCTTCCACTCCGACATTGACAGAAATGAGTTAATCCGGATGCCGCTGGAGAGTTCGACATCTTCAGTGAGCGCGGCGGTCACGCAATCGACTCCGGGAATCGCCGCCGATTCCAATGGCCTCTTCCATGGTCTGGGAGACCATGCCGAGAATTCTTTTTCCGTCGATGGCCAGCCCATTACCGATCAGCAGAGCAAAGTCTTCTCGAATCAGATCCCGCTCGATTCGGTGCAATCGTTAGAAGTCATCTCCGGCGCGCCTCCCGCTGAATATGGGGGAAAGACCAGCGTGGTAATTGTAGCCACCACGCGCTCAGGCCAGGGTGTAACTACTCCCCATGGCAGCGTGACCGCTTCTTACGGGTCGTTCGGCAGCTCCAACGTGGCGGCCGAGCTGGCTTATGGCGGGAAGAACTGGGGCAACTTCATTTCCGTAAACGGATTGAACACCGGCCGTTTCCTCGATCCCCCCGAGTTCACGGTATTCCACGACAAGGGCAACGAAGAAAACCTGTTCGACCGAGTGGATTACCAGATAAACAGCGCCGATTCGATCCACTTGAATTTCGGCTACAGCCGGAGCTGGTTTCAGACACCGAATAACCTCGACGCCGAAAACGCAACGCCCTGGAGCGGACTGTACGGGATTGAGCCGCAAATGGCAGCTTTTAATGGCTTGGATCCAAATGGAAATATCGTCGGACCGACGGACCAGCGATCCAAGATTGGAACCTTCAACATCGCTCCCTCCTGGACGCGCGTGCTGACTGCCAATTCCGTATTCACTTTGGGAGCCTTTGTCCGCCGCGACGATTACAACTACTACCCCAGCGACGATCCCTTCGCGGACCTTGGGCCGCCGAGCCTCCAGAGACAGTCCGTGGGTCAACACCGCACTCTCACCAATGCCGGGCTTCGATCCGATATTTCCTATGTCAAAGGGATTAACCAGATCAAGGCGGGAGTTACCTACGAACAAACGTTCCTCAATGAAATCGACACCCTCGGCATTGTCGATCCTACCTACAACGCACCCTGCATCGTGGCTGCGGCCGTAACTGCGGTGAATCCGTTTCCGTATGTCGCGGCGCCAGCACCGGGAATCACCAATCCGGCAAACTGCACCGGCCCTTACCAGCCTAACGTTGCTTCCAACACGAATGCGCCCGGCTCGCCTAACTCGATCGACCCCGTCGCCAATGCGGCGTTTTACCCAAATTACAATCCGATCCTGGCTCCGTACGACCTAACGCGAGGCGGAATTCCTTACACCTTCAACGGCCACACCGACGTCAAGGAACTAGCCCTCTATATTCGCGACGTGATCACGAAAGGAAACTGGTCATTCAACCTCGGGATACGCGGCGATCTCTATAACGGGATCACTATCGCGCGGCAAGCCGAACCTCGGGTCGGGATTGCTTACAACGTGAAGAAGACCAACACGATTCTTCGCGTTTCCTATGCTCGTACTTTGGAATCTCCGTTCAACGAGAACCTTGTGCTTTCCAGCATCGGATGTGCGAATGCCGTCCTAAACCCGCTGCTGCTCTGCTCCTCGAGCGCTACGAATCCATTGAGTCCGGGCTTTCGCAATGAATTCCATGCTGGTCTCGAACAGGCTTTCGGAAAGTACCTGGTTTTTTCCGGTGAGTGGATTTCGAAGTACACGCACAACGGTTACGATTTCAGCGTACTCGGCAACACGCCAATCACTTTCCCCATTGAATGGCATAACTCGAAAATCCCTGGCTACGCGGGACGGCTCAGCGTGCCCGAAATTCACGGGTTTTCTGCCCTCATGGTCTTTTCCAGTGTGGCGGCTCGATTCTTTCAGCCACAGATTGGAGGCGCCGGGGCAACCGTCGCCACCGCTGCCGGACTTCCTTTCCGCATCGATCACGACGAAAAATTCAATCAGACAACTCACATCCAATACCAACCGTGGAAACGCGGACCCTGGATGGGCTTCAACTGGCGCTACGACAGCGGACTGGTCGCGGGCGCAACGCCGTGCTTTGGGTCGAACGTCCCATACAACGATTGCCCAGGGTCTGTCGTTCTCGGTGGCGTTAATAGCATCAGCATGGGCGCGGCCAATGTGGGTGAGATACCGCTTTCTGCCGACCAGGAGTCCGAGGCGGGGTTCACTTGCAACGGCGTACGTGCAACCCCAACGGCACCCCTGCCATTCAATTGCCCCGCATCGGCGTTCGGCTCCGCGCTCATCAAGGTTCCAGCCCCGAACACCGAGAACGACGACCATAACCCACCGCGCATCGCAGCGCGGAATCTCTTCGATCTCTCAATCGGCCATGACAATCTTTTCCATGGCGACAAGTACAAATGGAGTGCGCAGTTGACCGTCATTAACCTGGCGAATAACTACGCGCTCTACAACTTCCTCTCCACGTTCAGCGGCACCCACTATGTGACTCCCAGGACTTTAACCGCGGAAATTGGGTTTCACTTCTAGGATGGGTCGCGTTCGTGTTGCAAGGGGGCGGTACGATGCAAAACGTACTGCCCCTGCGCAAGTCTAGGCTGACCATACTCTTGGGTCGGGTGCTTCCTGACTTACGGCGTCTCCTGCGTCTGATGCACGAATGCCTGAAGACTTGCTTCAAGAACATTTTTGTTGGCTTCGGGCATCTCGATGAATCGGAAGGGCTGCAACCATCCTTGGGTGGCCCACATGGGAAACATCATCTCGGCTTTTTCGCGGATGGTAGTTTCTCCGAGATGAAAAATCAGGTCCACTCGCAGCTTCTCGTCGAGCGGGGTCTCGACGTTCAGCAGTCCGCCGGTGGTGGAAATCTGATGGAGCTTGCCCCGCACCTCGCGCTTGTTGGGCAGTCGCATGAGCGCCAGGATCGAGCCCCTAAGCTTTACCCGGAATGGGCGCGGAGTGAGGCCGGATGCGGACGGCTTGATTTCTAGTGCGGGCGATTCCGGGGTTTGGGACATCGTGAGTGAATTATGCCACCTCGTCATTTAGGTCACGAGGTTACGAAAGAAGGAGAAGCCGTATATCCATCGGGTAGGGAAGGAAATTAAAGCTTTTCGGTCCCGTGGGCTTCGTCGTTTTCCGCGACTGTCAGGTTGTCAGACAACTATTTTCTTCCGGGATGAGCTTCGCTATGGCCGGAAAAGAGATTGTAAGGCCAAACGTCTTTGCTCTTGGCTGGCGCATTTTTCGTCGCAGTCGCGGAAGCATTGGTCGAATGCGAGACGCTGTTCCAATCCTCTGGCGGATTAGAAATTCCCCATACATTCCCAGGGTTGTAAAGCGCCACTCCGATGAGAAACTGTTTTCCGTCTTTTCCCAAGGGCAGGCAATTCGCCACGCGGCCAGATGCGCTGCCGCCTCCAGGCAGATCGCTTAACAGCAATGGAGTTTCGAGGGGGAATGCTTGTGGGGCCTGAAATCCGCATCCCTGCGCGCTTACCACCAGAGCCACACACTTTGACGAAAATGGATGAACGCGGTCAAGACTGGTCACGGTAAGAGGGATCTCAACCCGAACTCGCGTGCTGCGCCGCGTCGCGTTAGGAGTAGTTATTTCCATGGGCGATCCGCCAACACACTAGTTTGACAGAATTCTGGTCTTATGGGCTTCGGCGAAGAAGCAAATTACGAAACCGAAGTAACTCGTGCGCCGAACCGTGGCGTCCCCGCCATTCGGCGGCTTTAGCAAGGCGGCTATGCCCTGTTAAGATGCTCCATATCCGTGAACCAAACCAGTGCAGCTCACGCCTGGGTGGGCCCTCGCGCGCCAGGAGCGTTGCCTGCCAACGAATGGAACTTCCTGCTGGCGGCGAGCTCTCCGGATCCATCGCAGAGCCTTCTTAACCATATTCGGACTCTGCTGGAGCAATCTTTGGACTGGGAGGATGTACTGCGCCTTGCGGATCGCCACGGCACGACCGCGCTGCTCTACCAAAATCTGATGCCTCTCGACGTCGCTCCGCCTGCCGTATTGACAGCGCTTCGGCGAAGTTACGAGCACAACGTTCATAAGTCGCTTTTCCTCATGCGCGAGTTGATTCGTATTCTGGATTGCTTCAATTCAGAAAGCATCGAAGCGATTCCTTACAAAGGGGTAGTCTTATCGGAGTCGTATTACGGAGACATGGCGTCACGCCAATGCGGCGATATGGATTTGTTCGTACGCAAACGGGACGTGTTACGGACCAAAAAATTAGCGGGCGATCTCGGCTACACGCCGCGTGTCGCGATTCCTGAAGACGCCGAAGACGATTACGTCGCTACCGGATGCGAATATACCTTTGATTGTGCCGCCGGAAAAAACCTGCTGGAGTTGCAGTGGGCATTGCAGCCGCGCTTTTGCGCGGTCGACTTTGATATGGACGGACTGTTCGAGCGCGCAGTCACCGTGCCAATTGCGGGAAGGCTCGTCAAGACACTGTCTCCAGAAGATCTGCTGTTGGTACTTTCCCTCCATGCCTCGAAACATGTCTGGGGACGGTTGATCTGGCTCTGCGATATTGTCCGGATTGTGAAGCGGGAAGAATTGAACTGGGGGTGGATTCAATCTCAAGCCCGGAAACTTGGCATCGAGCGTATTTTGCACATCACGCTGCTGCAGACGAATCAGCTTCTGAACATGGAAATTCCTGCGCCCATCGAAAGCGCAGTCCACGCAGATCGCGCAGCTTTGGCCTTCAGTGAAAAAATCAGCAGGGCGGTTGCCGAGGGTGCTACCTATGGAGAAGAGCAGGTTTCGTACTTCCGCCTCATGATGCGGCTTCGCGAACGGCGGACGGATCGATTGCGGTTCCTCCTACGCCTGACTTTCACTCCTGGTCCGGGGGAGTGGGCAACGATCCGTCTTCCGAAAGCTTTGTTCCCTCTTTATCGATTGGTGCGGCTTGCACGGCTGGCATCAAGATTCGCGCGCGATTGACTCGTTTTATTCCCTTCGACCTCATCGGCTGGCCAGCCCTCCTGCGATTTCACCGCCGTCCATGGTGTAAACGTGGCCGGTCGCGTAGGCGGCGTCGTCCGACGCCAAGTATGCAAACAATCCTGCGATCTCTTCCGGCTGAGCGTGGCGCCGAAGCGGAATTTTCTTATTCACTTCGTCAAGCATCGCATTCGAGTATTCGGCGCGCTGCATCGGAGTCAGGACGTATCCGGGAGCCACCGCGCATACACGAATCCTGGGCGCGAGTTCAAGCGCCATGCTCCTGGTAAGCTCGATCACTCCCGCTTTCGTTGCGTTGTAATCGGCATAGTAGGGATAGCCCATGATGCCATTGGTGGAGGCAGTTTGGAGAATCACTCCGGTGCCCGGCTCGACCGAAAAACGCTCCATCATGTAGCGTGCCGCCGTCTGGGCCACATAGAAGACACCAGTAAGGTTTACCGCGATCACTTGATCCCATTCTTCGGGGGTGATGTCCAGAAAGCTGTGACGGATGCTGATGCCGGCGTTGTTGACAAGCACATCTACTCTGTCCATCACCCGGATGGCGTCAGCCAGCGCGGCTTCCACCTGCATCAAGTCGGTAACATCGGCGATGATCGCCTCGGACAGTCCCGGCTGTTGGTGGCGAATGGCTGCACACGCGTTGGCATCGCGGTCTAAAATGCAAACCCGCGAACCTTCCTCCAGAAAGCGCACGGCCGTCGCGGCGCCAATGCCACTCGCGCCCCCGGTGATTAGAACTCGTTTGTCGCGCAAGCCTCGCATACCGTTGCTGCGTCCTTTCGTCGACCGTTTGTATTTTATTGGAGGAGACCGAATGCCCGCGAATGAAACATGAGCACCTCTTCAAAGTGAGATAGAAAATAGGTCAGGCTGTGGTCGCCGGGATAAGGATGGTACTCGTGCTTCACTCCTTCTTTCTGCAGTTGATCGTGCAGTTCGGCCGCACCCTTCTCGAAGCCATAGTTGTCGTCTTGTCCACAGTTGAAGTAGATGGCCATCTTTCGCAACCCAGCAGCATTCCGTCGAGCCAGCAGGAACGGGCTGTTAGCTTTCCAGTGGGAAACGTTGATCGGGTCTCCGAAAACGGCAGCCAGCGTTTTTCCGAGCGAAGCGCCGGAGCGGTCCGCCGCATCGAGTTCCTGGGGAGATTCGGTAATCAGCGCGGCGCTTTGCGCACTAACCGCGGGAAATAATTCCGGATGGCTGAAGGCGAAGCGCAACGCACCATAGCCTCCCATGGAGATGCCGCTGATCGCTCTGTTCCTGCGGCCGCCGCTGACGCGGTATTTCTTTTCAATCGCGGGAATGAACTCCTGCAGGAAGAAGTCACTGTAGCGAACCGAACCATCGGCGGAGTTGATGTAGAAGCTCCTTCTGCCTTCGGGCGCAACGATGAGAAAATCGCCGACCTTATGTTTCTGGCGGAGGTCGTCGAGCAAAGTCCATCCGCCGCTGTTAAACAGCGTTTGCTCGTTGTCGCCGAGTCCGTGAAGGAAGTAGAGCACTGGGTAACGCCGCGGTGGAGTTTTCTTAGCACCGGCGTCATAGCCGGCCGGCAAGTAAACGCAGTAGTGCACCGGATATTTGAGAATTTTGCTGTCTAGCGCGTTGCAGTCGATCCGGCTCTGAGCATGCGCTGGGAGGGAAAGAATCGAAGCGGCTAGCAGAAGGACAGCTTGCCAACAAAGACGCATCGATTCAGTCTACTCGTAACGCAAGGCCTGCACGGGATCCAGCCGGGCGGCGCGCCCCGCCGGGTAAAGGCCGGCTGCGAGACTGACCAAGAAAGAGAACACTATGGCGAAGGCCACCAGCCACCACGGCACCGACCAGAAATGTTCCGGCGGAAATGACTGACGCCGGAGATAGACATTCGTCCCCAGGTTGATGACCTGTCCGATCGCCCAACCCAGGGCAACCCCGACGACGCCGCCGAGAATGCCCATGGCGCCTGCTTCGGCGAAGAAGATTCTTTTCACGTCACCGTCGCTGGCCCCGATCGCCTTCATAATTCCAATTTCACGGCGGCGCTCGAGAATCGCCATGACCAGCGTATTTACGATTCCGATAAAAGCGACAGCCAGGGCAAGGCTGCCGAAGATTCCCAGAAAGACGTCGAGCACTTTGAAAAACTGCTGTATGCTGCGGCTGGCGTCAAGGATGGAGAAAGTATTGAAGCCCATCCTCTTGATCGCATCTTCCACTGTTTGCACCACCCCTGGATTTTTCACCCGCACACTCACCGATGAATACACGGGCTGATCGCTGGCACTGCGCGAAATCTCACGCAGATCCGTCGGCTGCATCACGTGCAAGCTTTCCGCGAGTTTGAGTGGAAGAAAAACTCGGGCGCGGGTTGGTCCGCGCATGCTTTCGGGATCAAGATCGGCAACCCCGACGATTTTCAGCTTCAGCTCGCGTGAGACGACAGAATAAGCAGCGCCCGCCAGCCCCTGATCGGCGGCAGCGTTTTGCTTCGCGGTGATTCCGGGCGCAGCCGGCGCTGTTTCGCGCTGCGCGTAGCGCATGGTCAGTTCCTTGCCCAGAAGGGGTGCAGCGAGCGTCGCAACATTGGTTTCGTCGAGACCAGCCTTCGGCGTTTTACCCAGCAACTCGTCCGCGAATGCTTTCTGAATGACCACTTCGGGAGCGGTGTCGGACGAAAAGAAATGTCCTTGGAGAGAATCGAACGCATCGGTCAATTGGGCGGAAGAGGGCAACGCGGCAATCATCGTCAAGTGCGGCTTGTCTTCGTAGCGCAGTTCGGTAATGAAGCGGATATCAGGATAGGCCTCGAGCACATTCGGCATGTGCTCGATCTCCTGTCGCGTCGCTTCGTCCAGGATGCGGCTCTCGCCGGGTGCAGGTCCGCTGTTTTCTTGCTCACGATTGAATCCGCGCAGATCGCGGCGGGAGGTGACAACCACTGTATCGAACAATCCGGATTTCATCAGGCGGCGCGATGCGAGCTGTTGCAATCCGATGCCGAGAGAGAGCATGGCGACCAGCGACGCCACGCCTACAGATATGCCGATGGTCGTGAGCGAATTTCGCAACACAGATTCGCGCAGATTCCGCATGGCGAGCTCGGCCAGGTCTGGTAGTTTCATCGTCGCTCTCGCCCCGTTCCGCCGCTAGCGGCGAAGCTTGAATTGGCTTCATCGCTCACCAGTTTGCCATCTGCCAGAAAAATTAGACGTTGGGCGTAGCGTTCCGCCAGAGCTCGCTCGTGGGTCACCATCACCACTGTCATTCCCAAACGCTGATTAAACTCTCGGAGCATGTTCATGATCTCGGTTCCAGTACGGCTATCGAGATTGCCGGTAGGTTCGTCGGCAAGCAGCAGTTGAGGACGGTTGATGAGCGCCCGAGCCAAGGCGGCACGCTGTTGTTCTCCACCAGAAAGCTCGCTGGGACGATGGTTCATGCGCGTCTGCAGGCCGACACGCGTGAGTGCTTCTCGGGCAAGACTGTCGCGCTTCCCGCGTTCGATCTCCGCGAAACGCATGGGCAATTCAACATTTTCCGAAAGCGTCATGCTCGGGATCAGATTGAATGATTGGAATACCATCCCAACTGTGTGCAGACGGTATCGCGCTAGCTCTTCGCGGGAAAGTTGCGCGAGATTGCGGCCGTGAACAGTGACGCCGCCGGAGGTAGGGTGGTCCAAACCAGCAATCAGATTCAGGATTGACGACTTACCTGAGCCCGAACTACCCAGAAGCGCGACGAATTCGCCGGCGCGGACTTCCAATGTGACTCCATCCACGGCGCGAATCACCGTCTCGCCCATGCGATAGTGGCGGCACAACTGCTCGACATGAATCGCCGGAGCGCCATTCGATTCGGAGTTGCCCGCGCTACTCATTGGCTAGCGAACCTCTCCCTTCAGAATGCTTATTGCGTCGGCGGGTTTGGCATCGCCGTTCCCTGGTGTGCCGGAGCTGCCATTGCCGGGCATGCCATTTCCAGGCACATCAAGGTCAGGCAAATCCCCCTCGCCCGGAGCGAGGAACAAGTTCTCCTGCACGCCATGTTGCCTCGTATAAAGGTCGTAGTAGCGGCCATGGGCCGCGTAGAGCTGCTCGTGCGTACCTCGCTCCACGATTTGTCCCTGCTCCATCACCAGGATCTGATCGGCGCGACGAATGGTCGAAAGCCGGTGCGCGATCACGAAAGTCGTGCGCCCTCTCATCAGATAGGAGAGTCCTTGCTGGATCATCTGCTCGGATTCGGAGTCCAGGCTCGAGGTTGCCTCATCGAGAATGAGGACGCGCGGCTCGGCCAGAATGGCGCGGGCAATCGAAATTCTCTGCCGCTGCCCCCCGGAAAGTTTCACGCCGCGTTCTCCGACCACCGTGTCGTACTTCTCGGCGAATGTTTCCGCGAATTCATCGACTCGCGCGATCCGGCAAGCACGCAGGATTTCCTCTTCACTTGCATCTGGACGCGAAAACGAAACATTCTCGCGAATTGTTCCATCAAAAAGAAAAGATTCCTGCAACACTACTCCAAGGCGCGTGCGGTATGAGTCGAGGCTAACCGTGCTGAGGTCGATGCCATCGAGCAGAATCCTACCTTTGGTGGGTACATAGAAAGCGGAAATCAGGCCAATGGTGGTGGATTTGCCGGAACCCGAGGAACCCACCAGCGCGGTCACGGTTCCGGGGTCGGCGCGGAATGAAATATCGCGGAGGACGTCATGAATGCCGTCATAAGTAAAGCTCACATGCTCGAACTCAATCTGCCCGATAATGTCAGAGAGGGGAACGTAGCGGTTGGGATCTTGATCTTCGGGCCGCTCCTGCATGATTTCCTGCGTGCGTTCGAGACCAGCCAACGCTTCGGTAAGCTGGGTTCCGATGGAAACGATCTGCATGATGGGCGCAACCAAGAAGCCCAGCAGCAATGTGTAGGAAACGAATCCTCCAACCGTCAGCGTGCCAGAAGCAATCTGGTGCGCGCCCACATACATGGTGACTGCGCCCACTACTCCCAGCAGTACGCTTGCCGAAAGGCTCATCACTGAGGTTGCGGTCAAAGTGCGCATCACGTTATCCAACAGGCGGCGGACGCCGGTCGCAAAGACCGCTTCCTCGCGCTGCTCGGCGTGATAGCCCTTGATCACGCGCACCCCGCCCAGCGATTCAGTGAGCCGCCCCGTAACCTCGGCGTTAATTTTGCCGCGTTCCCGGAAGATCGGCCGGATGGTCGCGAATGCCTTGTTGAGCGCGATGCCGAAACAAACAAGAGATCCGACGGCAATCAACGTCAGCTGCGCGCTGGTGCGGAGCAACAAAACCAACGCAATTCCGGAGGTAACCAAACCTCCGGCAAAATCCACGAGCCCCGTCCCCAGCAGGTTACGCACACCCTCCACATCGCTCATGATGCGGGAGACCAAACTTCCAGTCTTGTTGACGTCGTAAAAAGCAACGGGCAGGCGCGAGATGTGGGCCTGCACCTGTTGGCGTAGTTCCATGATCAGGCGTTGCGCCGCTTTCGATAGCGACTGAGTCAGAGAGAAAGACGTAACGCCCTGCACCAGAGTTGCCCCGAGCACCACCAGCACCAGCGGCTCCAGCTTATCCATGCGGTGCTTGTTGATGACGGTATCGATCAGGAATTTGGAGGAGTAAGGCAGCACAAGCGCGGCAACGCGATTGATCACCATCAACCCGAGGCCGAGCGCGAGCAGCCCACGCCGTGGGCGCATCAGCTTCCAGACTTCCGGCAGGATGGCGCGGAGTCTCTCGACTTTGGGTTTCTTCAGGCCTGCCTTAAGATCGGTACTCAATCTGTTGTTGGACTCCCGCCAAACCCGATTCGCTTCATTATTAGTGGATGGCGATCACAGCATTGTGACACGTCCGGGCCAGCCGTTGTATCCTCGGGGCGTGTCTCGCCAGTCCTCGCCGGAGCATTCTCCCACCCCAGGCTTGTTGCTCGGCCTGCTGATCACACTCGCGGCAGTCGTGGCCTATTCGGCGTACATTACCTGGCAGGTGGGGGGGCTGCGCAAGCTGCAATCCGAACTGATCGATCGCAACCGCAAAGATTCCTTGCAGTTGCTTCGCATCCAGAACGACCTGAACCTGCTCGCGGTTGCTATGCGGGACATGATTGACAATGACGAACCGTATCCGCTTACGGCATGGTCGGCGCAGTTCCAGCGCATTCGCACCGACTTGGACGATGCCATGCACCTGGAAGCGGCATTGGCGCCAGTGGGTCGTACGACCGAGCAGAGTGCATCCTTAAGCGCATCGCTGGCGCAATTCTGGAATGCCGTAGACCGCGTTTTTGCGCTGGCAGGGTCGGGCCGGGAAAAAGAGGCGCGGGCACAAATCCAACTTTCGCTACAGGCTCGGCAGGCAGCGCTGAGCACAACCGTGGCCCGGCTTCTGGTGCAGAATAGTGAAAACGAAGAGCGAGCGGCGCAGCAAATCATTCAGATTTATGACCGCGTGCAGCTGCAAGTGTACGTGTTCCTGGCCGCGACGCTGGGCGCGATTCTGTTAACTGGATTCTCCATGATCCGCTGGAACCGGCGGCTGTTTGCGCGCATGGCGGAACTTTCCGAGCGGCGCAGCGAGCTGGCGCAAAAACTGATTGCGACCCAGGAGTCGACGCTGCGGTATATCTCGCGAGAGTTGCATGACGAGTTTGGCCAAATCTTGACGGCAATGGGAGCGATGCTCGGCCGCGCCGGCGGGCACGCCCCGGAGGGCTCAGCTCTGCGGACCGACTTGCAGGAAGTACGCCAGATCGCGCAGGACACGCTGGATCGTGTCAGAACACTGTCCCAGGCACTGCATCCGGTTATGCTGGAAGAGGCGGGCCTGGAGAGCACGCTCGACTGGTACATTCCAACCGTGGAACGACAGACGGGAATTGCCATATCCTATGAAAAGGAGGGGGCGCCGTTCGCCGTTGAGGCGGAAGCGGCGGTACAAATCTATCGCGTGTTGCAAGAGGCCTTGAACAATGTGGCCCGGCACTCCGGCGCAAAGCAGGCTTGGGTGCGATTGCGATTTCTGCCGTCTGAGCTGGAATTGGAGGTGGAAGATCACGGCGGAGGCTTCAACGGACAACCGGTCAAACAAGGAATCGGGCTGGTCGCAATGCGTGAACGTGCAGAATTGATGGGCGGTCGAATCATGTTTTCCATACCGCCCGCGGGTGGAACATTGTTGCGCCTCACCGCTCCGCGCGAGAAGATCGAAGGCCCAGACGTCGAAACCAACCCTCATGACAAAAAAGATCACGGTATTGTTAGTCGATGACCATGCGTTAGTGCGGCGCGGCTTCCGGCGCATGTTGGAGGACGAGCCCGACATGGAGGTGGTCGGCGAAGCCGGTGATGGCGACGAGGCCATTCGACTGGCGCGGGAATTGCGGCCGCAGGTTGTGGTCATGGATTGCGCTTTGCCGAAAACCAATGGCCTCGACGCGACGCGGCAGATTCTTGGGGACCTGCCAGAGGCGGCTGTGCTCATGCTCAGCATGCACTCCGAAAGCACATGGGTGCGGCAGGCGATTGAAGCCGGCGCCAAGGGATACATTCTGAAAAATGCGATGAACCTCGAGCTAGGCCCGGCTGTCCGGCGCGTCGCCAGCGGAGAAACGATTTTCGATCCTCAGGTGGAGCAGCATTCCATGCTCCGCGGCGAACGCAGCAGTGGGCTGACGCCTCGCGAACTCGAAGTGCTACAGATGATTGTCGATGGCAAGTCGAACAAAGAGATTGCGATGGCTCTCGATCTCAGCGCCAATACAGTTGCCGTCCATCGCGCGAACATCATGAACGCGCTGGGCATTCACAAGACTGCGGAGCTTGTGGTTTACGCCATTCGCGCGGGGCTGGTGAACGTTCCGTGAATCGCAGATCTTTTCTGCGCAACCTGGCGGGGCTCGCATGTCTTTCACAGTCGCCGCTGTTGCGGGCCCTCGGCGCAGTCAGCCCCAGTCTTGCGTCGCCCGGCTTTCGATTTGTCGATGCCACGTCCAGCGCCGGCATTCGATTCCAGCACAACAGCGGGGCCTTCGGGGGAAAGTTCCTTCCCGAAACTATGGGTTCTGGCTGCGCCTTCCTCGACTACGACCGCGACGGCTGGCAAGACATTCTGCTGGTCAATGGAATGGATTGGCCCGGCCACAAGCAGCGACGATCCACGCTCCGCCTCTATCACAACAACGGAAACGGAACCTTTTCTGACGTGACTGCCCACGCGGGATTGGATATTGAAATGTACGGCATGGGGGTTGCCGTCGGCGACTACAACAACGACGGCTTCCCCGACATTCTGATCACTTGCGTGGGACAGAACCGGCTCTTCCACAATACCGGCAAGGGCACCTTTATCGATGTAACCAATTCCAGCGGCCTGGGGAAGCGCCAGGCCTTCAGCAGTTCCGCTCTCTGGTTCGATTACGACCGCGATGGCCTGCTCGATCTTTTTGTCTGCAACTACGTGAAGTGGTCGCCGGAGCGCGACGTATTCTGCAGTCTCGACGGCAAGCATAAGTCCTATTGCACGCCGGAAGCTTACCGCGGCGAGACTTGCTGGCTGTTTCGTAATCGCGGGAACGGAACATTTGAGGACGTCACCGCCTCCAGTGGCATCTTCGACAGCAGTTCGAAATCGCTCGGCGTCGCTATGCTTGATGATGATGAGGACGGCTGGCCCGACCTGCTGGTCGCGAACGACACCCAGCCCAACAAACTCTATCGCAACCAGCACAACGGAACTTTCAAAGACGCTGCGGTCGAGGTGGAGTTAGCTTTCAGCACCGAAGGCAAGGCCCGCGCGGGGATGGGCGTAGATGCCGGCGATTTCACGAACTCCGGCAGATCGGGAGTAGCCATTACGAACTTCGATAATGAGATGACTGGCTTGTACAGGTTCGCTGGGAAAACTTATGAAGACATCGCGGCGCAGACCGGCGTGGGCATGGCTTCCAAGAATAGTCTGGGCTTTGGATGTGTCTTTCTCGACGCCAATCTGGACGGCTGGCTCGATCTTGCCGTGGCCAATGGCCACATCGACGAAACCGTCCGCAATATTCGCGGCAACGTGGGATACGCCCAGCCACCGCTTTTGTTTCTGAACGATGGAGGAGGCAAGTTTCGCGATGTCGCCGCCGAGCTTGGAGGAGGGTTCGAACGGCCCAAGGTTGGTCGCGGACTCGCCTACGCAGACTTCGATCGCGATGGTGATCTCGACCTGCTGCTGACGACCAACAACGGCGCTGCCTATTTGTACCGGAACGATGGGCTGACAGGAAACCGCAGCATTCGCTTCCGGCTGATTGGAACCAAATCGAACCGCGATGCGATCGGAGCTACCGTGCGCATTGTCTCTGGCGGCTTAAGCCAGTCACGCATGGTGAAGAGTGGGTCCAGCTATTTATCGCAGTCGGAACTTCCGCTCACCTTCGGCTTGGAGAAGCATGACCGAGTCGAGCAGGTCGTCATCACCTGGCCCAGCGGCAGAACGGAAGAGTTCACAAATCTGGCTGCTGGCCGATGCTACGAATGCACCGAAGGCAAGGGAATCGCCGCGCAGGATGGATATTGAACGGAGAAGCAAATCGCTTCACGGTGCAGTCAGGTTTCCCGAAGCAGTCACATCGATGTCGACCGATTCGCTGACCCGCAAGAATAAGGTGCTCGGGTTCTTGATCCCCCACTGCACATAAGGCACAACGAAACGGAGTGTCGCGGTCCAATAGCCGGGGGCCGCCTTCACTTCGGCCGGTACGGTCATTTCATGGTCCGCGCCGTGGATACTGAAAATTCCATGGACCCGGACAGAAGACTTTCCCGATAGTGACACCTTTCCCTCAACGCGGTCCGGACGAAACACGATTTCCGGATAGCGATCGCTCTCCAGCACCTCGCGATGCATTTTCCGGTCGCGCATTCCGTTTCCACTCTGGCCGCTCTTGGCATCGACCACGATTTCGCCATTGAGCCTTCCTGATGCGGGATCAAACTGCAATCCGCCGCGCTTCAGCTGGAATGTTCCATGAACCATATGGAGCACATCCCCGAGTGTGAAATTGATGGTCGTATGCTGCGGATCCAACTGCAGGGCTACGTCCTGCGCAGCATCTGCCGCGCCGGCAAAAAGGCAGCCAAAAAGGCAGGCAAGAAGAAGGACCACGCCGACGTTGGCGAGCAGGGTAGAGCAGACCCGACAAAAAGCCTCGGACCCCCTCCTTCATAGTTTGTTGGGACAACAGGTCAGCATTCCCCATCCCAGGGTGAGCCCATCCAGAGCTAGGTTAAGTGGAGAGAGTTTCCCTACGTGGAGGGCCAGCAGTTTACGAAAGATTTCCGGATGCTTTCGAAAGACTCCTATGGTCCGATGCTGAAACCTGGGACGCCCGTCGAGCGTCAGCATCAACCGCGCCATCAGCCAGGGCCGCAGCGCGAGACTGCGATGTGCGGCCTCGTAGCGGACAAGATTGCCGCTCCGAAGAGAACTCGCGAGCACCAAAGCCTGGCGAAAAGAGAGGCCGAGTCCATCGCCTGTGATGGCATCGACTGTGCCCGAAGCATCCCCGACCAACGCAACATTCCCGCGCCAGACTCGTTTCAAGTTGCGATTGGAAGTTAGCGCTCCTCTTTCCGCGGAACTCGACTCTGCTCCCGCCAACCGCGCGTTAAGTTCAGGGAAGTCGGGCAAAGAGTTGTCCAGGCGCAATTCCGGCTGGCGCGAAGCCACGGCCACGCAAATTTCCTCTCCGTTCACGGCCGTCATGTATCCCTGACTGCGCTTTCCCCAATAAATTTCCATGCGATCGGTCCAGGGGGTGACACGATAATGGCGGCGAAAGGAATATCGCAAACCAGTCGATAAGTGCGACTCCAGATTGGCCCACTTGCGCACGCGTGAGTTGGAGCCATCGGCTCCAACAATCCATGAGGCTCTGATTTTGCGATCTCCCAAGCAAACCTCGTCGCCCGAAATCTGAGTGACCGCGCTTTGCCATAGCAGATCGACGCCCAGCTCCGCTGCATGTTCGGTCAGAAGGTCATGCAAAACGATGCGGCGAATCGAGAGGCTCTCGCGGTCGGAAGGGAAGTCCGCTTCCGCGGACAATCCCGAACTTAGAAAACGCACACCGCGTACGGGAAATGAATTCGCGGCCGGCAGGGCAACTCCCAGCTCTTGCACAGCCGCAACCGCATCGGGCATTAGTGCCTCGCCACAAGCCTTGTCGATTGGTGGCTTGGCTCCGTCAGCCAGCATTACGCGGAATCCTTGCTGTCGCGCGGCAATTGCCGCTGCCAGCCCCGCCGGACCACCTCCGATTACAAAGACATCTGTCGAGTTCAGCAACTACTTGCCCTCACCATTGGAGAAGAAGAAGCTCGGAACAAAAACCGGGTCCCATCGCGGCCAGCAAACCAAGAGAGCCGGGCTTGGGACGCCGATGCTTCATCACATCCTCCAGTACACACAGAACCGAAGCCGAAGAGAGATTTCCTACTTTGCGCAAACAGTCCCATGAGGCATCGAGTTCTCCGTTGTGCAATCCCAAGGCAGTCGCCGAGGCGTCCAGCACCTTGGGTCCTCCGGTGTGCAAAACGAAGCTCTTGAGATCGCTGCGCTGGTACCCGTTGTCGGCCAGAAAAGCATCCACATCCCGTCCCAGATTTTCCCGAATCAAAGTCGGAACTTCCGTAGAAAGTATGATGCGGAAACCCGTCTCAGAAATCTTCCAACCCATCATTTCTTCGGTGGCGGGATAAAAGACGGAACGTGTGGCGAGAATCGTAGGCCCGGAAATCCCGCCATTCGACGATGCGAAATCCCTGCCGGTAACGATCACAGCGGCGGCGCCATCGGCGAAAAGCCCGGAGGAGATCAGATTCGCGACCGACAGATCCTCGCGCTGCAACGTGAGCGAGCAGAGCTCGACCGATACCAGAGCGGCTGCCTGGGCAGGGTAGGCACGAACATAATCGTAAGCGCGCGCGATTCCAGCCGCTCCCGCCACGCATCCCAAGCCAAAAATCGGCGTGCGGCGGATGTTCGCGGGAAGGCCCATCCGGTTGATCAGCAGAGCGTCGATCGAGGGACTCGCAACTCCGGTGACAGTCGTGAACAATAAGGCTCCCAGGTCCTGGGGCTTCATTCCGGCATTGTGAAGGGCAAGACAAAGAGCTTTCTCTCCTAGTTCCTGCGCTACTCTGATCCAGATGTCGTTGGCCTCTCCCCAGGTTTTAATGTCCACATACTCTTCCGCGGGGATCGCGAGGTAACGGCCATCCACGGTCACGTTGCGGTGCAACCGGGCCAACAACAGAGGATTCTTAAGTTGAGCTCCCCAGTAATCCTGCAGGCGCTCCAGGAGAACTTTCTGAGAGTAGTAATGCTTGGGGAACGCGCTGGCCGCGCTTGCGATCTTCATGGGTTGTGGGTCCTGACCTTAATCTCGGCACGGAACCCGCCCCTAAGCTGACCGAATCTGACAAAACGTTTTCGATTAGATGGCGAGTATCCCGTCCCGGTTGTAACGGGATGTCTCGTGCCGGCGTACGTATTGTCGCAGAGTTGAGGAATTTTGGGGTTGTTCTGCACTTAAAAAACTCCCCACTATCACATACGCTGCGGAGCGAGCAAAGACATCCCCACGACTATGCCTGATTTCCATTACTGCAATATCGCGATCGAAGTGGGAGAGTTGCCCACGGTGTAGGTTGCGATCGAATTCAAACTGCCGGCGCTCACGCCAAAAGCCTGAATGCCCGCGGACCCGGTCTGGTTTCCCACGAACAAATATTTTCCATTGGGATCGATTGCCAGAAAGCTGGGATGCGCTTCCGCGCCAAACGGCGAATCCGTAACTTCCACAGGAAAACCGGTGCTGGCCGTGATGGAATAGGTCGCGATGTTGTTGGACCCCTCGTTGGCTACATACAGATAGCTTCCGGTCGGGTCCACGATCAGTGTAACCGGGTTCTGAAAGGGGTCGGCGAGAGGCGACTGAGGAACCTGGGTTAGAGTTCCCGACGAAGCGATCGAGTAGATGGAGATGGAATTGGCGGTCGAATTCGCGGCATACAGATATGCGCCGCTTGAGCCAATGGCAAGCCCGGCGGGATTGTTATCCGCAGTGTTGGTGGTGCCCACCGGCGTGGACGAGAGCACTCCAGCAGTGACGCTGAACACCGCGATGATCCCACTCGGGGAGCTCGGCGCGCTCACATAGAGAAAATTTCCCGACGGCGATATCGCCATGCTCTTGGGCGACAAATTGATTTGAAATGGCGATCCCGCGACCGGCGACAGCGCGCCTGTGCTGCTGGCGATCGAGAGAACCGAGATATTGTTCGATAAAGCATTCGCCACGTACAAGTAGTTGCCCGAAGGATCCATCGCCAGCAGAAATGGGAGCGATCCAACCGGGGTCCTCGGGGTCACCTCGCTTACCGTGCCATCACCGTTGATGTCGAACAGGGAAACATCGTTTTCGCCCTGACCGGCGTTTGCGACATACAAATATTTTCCGGATGGATGGATGACCACGGACTGAGCTCCGTTGCCCACCGAGTAAGGACTTGTATCAAGTTGGGTCAGGACACCCGAGTAAGGATCTTCGCGGAAGACCGCCAGTTGACTTGCGGCGGGAACGGTTGCGTAGACATAGTGACTCGCATTCTTCCCGCAACTGACAAAACCAGCCACGCCAGCTAAAACAAATACCAGGACCAGTGCCTTCTGAAGCATCCGCAACTCCTGAGAGAATTTGAAAGCGAAGAACAATAATACCGGGACGCCGGGAAATCGGCTTGCAGACAGAACGTTTTTATCATACGGTGAACGCCGGAAGAAATGTGGATCGGCCGCAACCCGCTGACTGCTGCGATGCGATGCTGCCGAAATCGGGTTGCACGCGGCTCCACTCCTTCGCCCGCGCCTCACGAAAGCGCGCTCTAATCTGCGGAGTGGGCCGGGCTGGGTCGAGGAGCGCCGGATAGAGACAGGTTCTCTCCGCCGCGCAATGCCAGCCGCAGACGATCCAGATAAACATACACCACTGGAGTGGTGAATAGCGTCAGCGCCTGGCTGACAATCAGTCCGCCGACAATGGTGATACCCAGAGGACGATGCAATTCAGAGCCCGTCCCCCTGCCCAACGCCAGCGGGAGACCTCCGAGAAGAGCCGCCATGGTAGTCATCATGATCGGGCGGAAGCGAAGCAAACAGGCCTCGTAAATGGCATCGACCGGTTTCTTTCCCTGCGTGCGCTCCACGTCCAGCGCCACGTCGATCATCATAATGGCGTTCTTTTTTACCAGACCAATCAGCAGAATGATGCCGATTGTGCCAATGACATTGAGTTCATTGTGCGTCAAAATCAATGCCAGCAAAGCTCCCACACCGGCGGACGGCAGCGTCGAGAGGATGGTAATGGGATGGATGTAGCTCTCGTACAACATCCCCAACACGATGTACACCGCGATCAGAGCCGTGAGAATCAGGATCGGTTCACTGGAGAGCGAATCCTTGAAGGCGGCCGCCGTGCCCTGAAAGCTTGCCTGGATGGTGCTGGGGAAGCCAATGGTACGCTGAGCTTTGTCGATGGCGAGTGTCGCCTGACCCAGAGAAATTCCAGGAGCCAGGTTGAAGGAAATCGTAACCGAAGGAAATTGGCTCTGGTGACTTACCGCCAGCGGGATGTTGGACGGAACAAAGCGCGTGAAGGCCGCCAGCGGGATGGGGGTTCCGCTGGAAGAGCGCAAGTAAATATTCTGCAGGGCTTCGGTCGTCTGCTGGAACTGGGGCGCGACCTCCATGACGACATGGTATTGGTTAAGCGGCCGGTACATGGTGGAAACCTGACGCTGCCCGAAAGCGTCGTAGAGCGCATTGTCTATATCCTGTGCGGCAACCCCCAGGCGGCTGGCGGTGTCGCGGTCAATCACCAGTTGCGCTTGCAATCCTTTATCCTGCTGGTCGGTATTTACGTCGCGCAGTTCTGGCAGGGCGCGCATTTTCTGGAACAGTTGCGGCGCCCAGCTATTCAGCTCATTCAAATCCTCCCCTTGCAGCGTGAACTGGTACTGCGCTGCGCCGAAACGTCCGCCAATCGTCAGGTCCTGAGCCGCTTGCAGGAACAGGGTAGCTCCCGGAACCACCGCCAGTTTGCCGCGTAGACGATTAATCACATCGTCGGCCGTGATGTTGGGGCACGGTTGCCAGAAATGGCGAGTCTGGCAGGGGCTGCGCTGCTGGAGTGGCTTCAGCATGACGAAGAACCGGCCCTGGTTTGTGGCCGAGCCTCCACCCGCGAAGCCGACCACCGTGTCCACTGCCGGATCCTTCTTCACGATCGTCACGAACTGTTCCATCTTGCCGCTCATGGCCTGGAATGAGATATCTTGTGCCGCCTGAACCGAACCCATGATCCGTCCTGTATCTTGCTGCGGGAAAAATCCTTTGGGCACCTGGATATAAAGATAGACACTCAGGCAGGCTACAAGGATGGTTACCGCCAGGGTCACGGCTTGGTGCCCCAGCACCCATTTGAGCGTGTGCCGATAAGTCGCCAGGAGGCTGTCGAAGAACCATTCACTGGCGCGGTAGACAACGTTATGGCGCTGGTTCGGTTGGGATGGTCGCAGGAATTTGGCGCACATCGTCGGCGTGGTGGTCAGCGAGACCAGCAGCGAAACTCCGATGGCGATGCTGAGGGTGACCGCGAACTCGCGAAACAACCGCCCCACAATTCCGCCCATCAGGAGTAAGGGGATAAAGACGGCCACCAGCGACGTGCTCATGGAAACGACGGTGAAACCGATCTCGGCAGCACCCTTGAATGCGGCCTTCACCGCGTCCATCCCCTGCTCCACGTAGCGGGTGATGTTCTCCAGAACAACGATGGCATCATCTACGACGAACCCGGTGGAGATCGCCAGGGCCATCAATGAAAGATTGTCCAGGCTATAGCCCAACAGATACATTCCGCCGAAAGTGCCAACCAGGGAAAGCGGCACGGCAATGCTGGGGATCACCGTAGCCCGCACCGTACGCAGGAACAGGAACACGACCAAAATCACCAGCACGATCGAAATCAGCAGCGTCGTTTCAATGTCCTTCACCGAGGCACGGACGGTGACCGTGCGGTCCATCACCACTTCCAGCTTGATGGCCGGAGAAATCGAGGACTGGAGATAGGGCATGAGAGCGCGGACGCGGTCCACGGTCTGAATGATATTGGCCCCCGGCTGCCGGAATATAACGACCAGCACGCCGGGTTTGCCATTGGCCAGGCCGAGATTGTGCACGTCTGCCACCGAGTCTTGCACCTCCGCCACGTCGCTGAGCCGCACTGGCCCGCCGTTGCGGTAAGCAACAATCAACGGACGGTAGTGATCGGCGGTGAAGAGCTGGTCGTTATCGCTGAACGTCCAAGAGGTTGTGTCGTTCGAGACTTGGCCCTTCGCCTGGTTTGCATTCGCCAGATTGAGGGCGTTACGCACCGTATCCAGCCCCACCCCGAGCTTGTTAAGCAGCATCGGGTTGACCTCGACCCTCACCGCTGGCGGCGCCGAACCGTAGGTGAATACCTGGCCCACTCCATCCACCTGCGAAAGCTTCTGCGCCAGAATCGAGTCTGAGGTGTCATACAGACGGGCGACCGGAACCGTGTCCGAGGTGAGCGCCAGAATCAGGATAGGCGCGTCTGCGGGGTTGATTTTGCGATAGGTCGGATTGCTCGGGAGGTTTGCAGGAAGTTGACTACGCGCCGCATTGATTGCCGCCTGCACATCGCGCGCCGCCGCATCGATGTTCCGGTTCAAATCAAATTGCAGGGCGATGGCGGTCGAGCCCAGTTGGCTCGATGAGGTCATCTGGTTCACGCCGGAGATGCGTCCGAACTGCCGCTCCAGCGGCGTGGCCACCGCGGAAGCCATAGTCTGCGGGTCCGCGCCCGGCAGCTGTGCACCCACGCTGATGACAGGAAAATCCACTCGCGGTAGCGATGCCACGGGCAACAAATTGAACGCAAGAATCCCCGAGAGCAGCAGCGCCGCTGCCAGCAGCGAGGTGCCAATCGGTCGCCGGATGAATGGAGCTGAAATACTCATCGCAATGCAGAAGTAAAAAAGTCAGAATGCGGAAGTGAAAAGCAACGTTCTCCACTTTTGCATTCTTACTTTTTCCTTCTGACTTTTCCCTCTAATCCCCCATCTCCTCCTGTGGAATCGGATTGCCGATCTTGTATTTCTCAAACCGGTGCGCCAGCCGGTCAAACCACAAATAAACCACCGGCGTGGTGTAGAGCGTGAGCAGTTGGCTGAGAATCAGACCGCCCACGATGGTGATGCCGAGAGGCCGTCGCAATTCGGCGCCGGTGCCTGATCCCAAAGCCAGCGGCAGACCGCCGAGCAGCGCCGCCATCGTGGTCATCATGATGGGGCGGAAGCGCAGCAAACACGCCTGAAAGATTGCTTCCTCCGGCGGCTTATGTTCTTCGCGTTCGGCTTCGAGCGCGAAGTCGATCATCATGATGGCGTTCTTTTTGACAATGCCAATCAGCAAGATGATGCCAATGAGCGCCACCACGGTGAGATCGTTGCCCGTGATCTGCAAAGCCAGAATCGCGCCCACACCCGCGGAGGGCAAGGTGGAGAGAATCGTAATGGGGTGAATATAGCTTTCGTACAGCACGCCCAGAACAATGTAGACCGTGATGATGGCGGCGAGAATCAGGAACGGTTCACTCGATAGCGAATTCTGGAATGCCGCCGCCGTTCCCTGAAACGAGGCATGGATGCTCGCCGGCAGTTGAATATCTTTTTCGATTTGCTGGATGGCCTTGGTGGCATCTCCCAAAGACGCGCCCGGCGCCAGGTTGAAGGAAAGTGTGACCACCGGGAATTGTCCCTGATGGTTGACCACGAGCGGCGCATTCGTCGATTGCATCCGCACGAATGTGGAAAGCGGAACCGGGGAGCCGCTGGTGGTTGCTGTGGCCGCATTGGCAGTGGGCGCACCCGCGTTCGCGATCGTGCTGGCAGGGCGAACGTAGATGTCGTTCATCGCCTCCGGTGTCTTGGCAAAGTTGGGAAGGACCTCCAGCACCACGTGGTACTGATTCAACTGGGTAAAGATGATCGAAACTTGCCGCTGCCCGAAGGCGTCGTAGAGTGTATTGTCGATGGCCTGCGGAAGGATTCCCAGCCGCGATGCCGTATCACGGTCGATCGTCAGGTTGGTGCGCAGACCGCCGTTGAGCTGGTCGGTTGCTACGTCGCGCAGTTCCGGCGCCGCGCGCATCCTTTCCACAAGTTTCGGCGTCCATTGCGCCAGCTCTTGCGCGTCCGCGTCTTCAATGGAGTATTGAAATTGCGTGCGGCTTACGCGATCCTCCACGGTCAGATCCTGCACGGACTGCATGTAAAGCGTGATTCCGTTCACTTGGGCTAACTCGGGTTGCAGCCGCCGAATGATCGCCGAAGCATCATCGTCGCGCTCATCGCGCGGCTTCAGATTGATTTGAATGCGGCCGCTATTGGGAGTCGTGTTTGTGCCGTCCACACCGATGAATGAGGACAGACTCTCCACATCCTTATCTTTGAGAATCACCTTCGCCAGTTCCTGCTGGCGTTGCGACATCGCGTCAAACGAGATGTTGTCCGGCGCTTCGGAAATTCCCAGAATCACGCCGGTATCCTGCACTGGAAAGAATCCTTTGGGAACAACCACGTAAAGGACGAGCGTTAAAACCAGAGTTCCGAAGGTGACGAACAAGGTTGCCGTCTGGTGCTTCAGCACCCATTTCACCGTGCGGCCATAGAAGGCAATCACCCGGTTGTAAAAGTCTTCCGTGACCTCGTAAAAGCGGCCCTTCTCGCCTTCCTTGCGATGCTTGAGCAGCTTGGCGCACATCATGGGCGTCAAGCTGAGTGAAACCCCTGCTGAGACCAGAATCGTGACTGCCAGGGTTACCGCGAACTCTCGAAAGAGCCGGCCGACAATGTCGCCCATGAACAACAACGGAATCAGCACGGCGATCAGCGAAACGGTTAGCGAGACGATGGTGAATCCGATCTGGCCGGATCCTTTCAGGGCCGCATCTAACGGCGAATCCCCGGCTTCCAGAAAACGGTCGATGTTTTCGATCATGACGATGGCATCGTCCACCACAAAGCCGGTGGAGATGGTTAGCGCCATGAGCGTCAGGTTGTTGAGGCTGTATCCGAGCAGGTACATCACACCAAACGTCCCCACGATGGAAAGTGGAACGGCGACGCTGGGAATGAATGTAGCGCGCAAATTTCGCAGGAAGAAAAAAATGACGATAACCACCAGCACGATGGTCAGCGCCAACTCGAATTCCACATCTTTTACCGAGGCGCGGATCGTGGTGGTCCGGTCGGTAAGAATCTGCACTTTCACGGCCGAGGGCAGCGATGCCTGCAACTGGGGCAGCAATTTTTTGATGCGATCGACTACGCTGATGATGTTCGCCCCGGGCTGGCGCTGGATGTTGACGATGACTGCAGGAGTCAGATTCATCCAGGCCGCTAGGCGCGCGTTCTCGGTGCCATCAATCACATTCGCTATATCACTGAGCCGAACGGGAGCCCCGTTGTGATAGGCCACCACAATCGGCTTGTACTGATCGCTGGAGAAGAGCTGATCGTTGGCGCCAATCGTGTAGGACTGGCGCGGTCCGTCGATGACGCCTTTGGCTTGGTCGACATTCGCTTCGGCGAGAGCGTTGCGAACATCTTCCAGGCTCAATCCGTAGGAAGCAAGAGCCGTGGGGTTTACCTGAACTCGAACCGCGGGCTTCTGACCGCCACTGATCGAAACCAGGCCTACTCCCGGCAGCTGCGAGATTTTCTGCGCCAGGGCGGTATCCGCAAGATCCTCCACTTTCGGGAGGGGCAGCGAATCCGAAGTCATGGCCAGCGTGAGGATGGGAGAATCGGCGGGATTTACCTTGTTGTAAATCGGAGGATTCGGCAAATCGGCCGGCAAGAACGTTGCGGCCGCGTTCACCGCAGCTTGCACTTGCTGTTCTTCGACGTCGATGTTCTGATCGAGGCCGAACTGCAAAGTGATCACGGAGCTGCCAAATGAACTTGTCGAGGTCATCTGGCTCAGCCCGGGAACTTGTCCGAACTGCCGCTCGAGTGGAGAGGTAACGGACGACGCAATCACGTCAGGGTCTGCGCCCGGGTAAAACGTTACAACCTGAATGGTTGGGTAATCGACCTCGGGCAGAGCGGAGACTGGGAGTTGCATAAATGCAACCCACCCGACCAGCAGCACGCCCACCATCAACAGCGTGGTCGCCACCGGCCGGAGGATAAATAGGCGTGAAGGACTCATGAAGCCGGAGTTCCTGGGATGAATGCGTTACGGTTGGCGCTAGGCGTATTGCTGGGGCTGCTCGGCCGCGGCTCAATCGTGCTGCCCGTTTGCAGTTTGTCCTGGCCGTCGGTCACCACCATCTCTCCCGGATTGACCCCACTCGTAATCGCCGTGGTATTGCCTTGGGTGAGCGCTATCGTCACCGGGCGCGCTTCGACGGTTTGGTCGCTCTTCACGGCGTAGACGTAGGCCCCCCGAGGACCGCGCAGGATCGCCGCAGTTGGGAGCACGGTGCTGTTCTTGCGCGTTTCGAGGAGCAGATTCGCGTTTACGAACTGATTGGGCCAAAGCTGGTTGTCCCTGTTATCGAAGACCGCCTTCAGCTTGGCAGTGCCGGTGGTTTGATCGATCTGGTTGTCGATGACGAGAAGCTTGCCGGTCGCCAGCTTGGTCTGGTAGTCGCGGCTGTAAGCTTCCACTTGCAGGGTCGAGTTCTTCATGTGCTGCGCCACAGTAGGCAACTGATCCTCAGGAAGCGTGAAGATCACTGCGATCGGCTGCAACTGGGTGAGAACCAGCATCGGATTGGTGTCAGTTGCGTGAACGATATTTCCTGGATCCACCTGCCGAAGACCGACGCGTCCAGTGAACGGAGCCGTAATGTTGCAATAAACCAGCTGCAGCTTGGCGTTATCGATCTGCGCCTGATCGGTGCGCACCTGGCCGTCGAGTTGATCCACGAGCGACTTCTGCGTATCGACCTGCTGTTGCGCAATGCTCCCGGAGGGAATGAGTGTGGTGTAGCGCTCCAGGTTCAGTCTGGCATCGCGCAGGGTCGCCTGATCCTTGAACAACTGCGCCTGCATCTGTTCGAGTTGCACCTGGTAGGGACGCGGATCAATGACGATCAGCAAATCGCCTTCCTTCACGATCTGCCCTTCCCGGAAGTTAACGCGCATGATCTGCCCGTCGACGCGGCTCTTGATATTCGCTGTGTAGAAGGCGGTCACCGATCCCAGCCCGACCAGGTAGACCGGCATCTCCTGTTCCTCCACCTTGGCTACCGACACCGAAACGGCGCGCGGGCTTGCTGCCTGCGCTTTCTGCTGTTTATCGGAACCGGTGCAGCCGAAGAAAGATGCGCAACAGATCAGCGCAACCACCAGAGCGAGTGAAAACCAGGATCGAGAGAAGTTCGGAAATGCTTCAAGATAAGAACGCATAGAAAGTGTATTCACGGTTTTTGTAGGGAGCGGCTGTCCACAAGATCGGCGGTGAAACTGCCCTTCATTAGACGTTTTCATTTGCACTCGGTTTCGGCAAATCTGCTGGAAGAACATCGTCTTATGTCGAGGTTCTCCCGCCGGAGACGTTACTCAGGTAGAACCACAACGCAGAAGCAGCAGAATCAATAGTAGAACCTTATGAAACCAGCATCAACTGTTCGCCCAGGCGGGTCAAGGTAACGGCGGGCGTTTTACAAATCTTTACCCATCTTTACCCGCTTTTCACGATTGACGCATTTGCAGGGCAGACGGCGGCGGATGGAGAGCTTCGTAGGCTGCAATCTGCGCTTCGTGTTGCAGAGTGAGACCGATATCGTCGAGGCCGTTGAGCAGGCAATGACGCACAAATTCGTCGATCGGTAATTTCGCCGAAAAGCCCTGCTCGTCAAGGACTTCGTAGCGCTCCAGATCAATGGTCAGGTGGTAATCGTGGACGTCGCGGGCTCGAGTCATTAGCTCGGCGACTTCGGAGTCGCTCAGGCGCACCGTGAGAAATCCATTCTTGCTGCTATTGTTGGCAAAGATATCCGCGAACGATGACGAAATGACGGCGCGAAAACCGAAATCGGCGAGCGCCCACACCGCGTGCTCGCGCGAGGAGCCGCATCCAAAATTCTTGCCCGCAACCAGAATGCTGGCACCCTCGAAGCGCGGTTCTTCCAAAATGAAACCCGCGTTCTTCTTGCCGTCCGCGGCGAAGCGCCAATCGTAGAACAAGAACTGACCGAAGCCGGTACGCTCAATCCGCTTCAGAAACTGTTTGGGTATGATCTGGTCGGTATCCACATTGAGACGATCGAGCGGGGCCACGCGGCCACGATGTACAGTAAATGGCTTCATCGCGCGTCTCTTGTGATCGTCATTGAAATTTCCAGTTTCGAATGTCTGTAAAGTGGCCCGCAATCGCCGCCGCGGCGGCCATCATCGGACTTACCAGATGCGTTCGCCCGCCGCGCCCCTGCCGGCCTTCGAAATTCCGGTTGCTGGTCGACGCGCAGCGCTCACCTGGCTGCAAAATATCTGGATTCATTCCCAAGCACATCGAGCATCCCGACTCGCGCCACTCGAATCCGGCATCGAGAAAAATCTGGTGCAAGCCCTCCTGCTCTGCCGCGCGCTTCACGGCCTGCGATCCGGGCACAACCATGGCGCGAACTTTGCCGCTGACACGGTGTCCCCTGGCAACCCGCGCTGCCGCTCGCAGATCTTCAAGACGAGAATTCGTGCACGATCCGATAAACACGCGGTCGATTCCGATATCTTCGATGCGCTCCCCCGGCTCAAGTCCCATGTACTGCAACGCGAGCTCGGTCGCCCGCCGATCGGCTTCTTGCAGACCGTTCGCCTCCGGAACACGACCGGTCACGGGAGCCACCATTCCCGGATTCGTCCCCCAGGTCACGAACGGACAAAGTTGCGCCGCATCAATCTCTACGACCTTATCGAACGTCGCACCGTCATCTGTAGGCAGGCTGCGCCAGCAGTCGACCGCCTTCTCCCAGTCGCGGCCGCTGGGAGCGAAACGCTTTCCCTTCACGTAGGCAAAGGTCGTTTCGTCCGGCGCGACCATGCCGGCTCGCGCACCCGCCTCGATGCTCATGTTGCAAAGCGTCATGCGGCCCTCCATCGAGAGTCCGCGGACCGCTTCGCCGGCATATTCAATTACGTGGCCAGTCGCGCCGTCCGTACCGATCTGGCCGATGATTCCGAGCGTCAGGTCTTTGGCGGTGACTCCATCCGCCAAGCGCCCATGCACATCGATCTTCATCGTCTTGGGCTTTTGCTGAGCCAGGCACTGCGTCGCCAGCACATGCTCAACTTCTGAGGTTCCAATGCCAAAGGCCAGTGCTCCAAACGCGCCGTGCGTGCTGGTGTGGCTGTCGCCGCAGACGATCGTCATTCCCGGCTGCGTCAGCCCAAGCTCGGGGCCGATCACATGAACGATTCCCTGCTCGGGCGAATCCATGTCGAACAGGCGCACGCCAAATTCTTTGCAGTTAGCCTGGAGCGCCGCAATCTGTTTGGCGGCAATGAAATCGGTGATGGGAGTTCCCCGCGGCTCGGTGGGAATATTGTGATCCACAGTGGCCACCGTCCTAGACGGCTGCCGCACTTTTCTTCCCGCGGCACGCAAACCATCGAAGGCCTGCGGCGAAGTTACTTCATGCACCAGATGCAGATCGATGTAAATGATTGGCGATCGGCCGCCCGGCTGCGCCACCACGTGCGCATTCCATATCTTCTCGAAAAGTGTCTGCTTTGCCGGCATCGATCGTAGACTACTTTTTCCTCTTCCTCGATAGAAAACCCAAGATTTTGCTGGCGAACTCATCTGAAAAACCGAATCTTGCTTTGGCCCGCGAATAAAGATCAAGCACCTTCTTGTCCAGCCAGATCATCGCCGATTTTCCCCAGCCATCTTGCGGCCGCGCAAAATAATCGGTGGAATGTCCCACGACTTTCTTACCCTCTTCGATCGTGTAGTAATAAAGAGCCAGGCTCTTGCGAGACTGGCCTTCGGGGCAGGTGAGCGGATCGGGAAATCCGTGCAGCGACCGCTCGTCGGTCGTAAAAATCAGCGCGTGATTCAGCAGCGGCGAATACCTTGCTCCGCAACGAGCCATGTTCTTTTCCCACAATTCCAGCGCACCGCCCCATTCCTTGCACCACCCCGGATTCAGATACAAAATCAGATTCACCCGGCGGTGCCAGTTCGGGACAAAGTGGTGCATCGAGAAATCTGTATGCACGTTTAGATAGCCGCCGCGCCCCGATTGATGCAGGCCGCCTCCCTCTAGCATCGGATCCGCCTTCAGGCCGGGGATGCCGGTTAACTCCGAAATCCACGCTACAAACTCTGGCGAGTTCAGTTCATCGGCAACGGCCGCGATGGCCGGAGGAAAAAGCTGCCGCTTGGCCAAGCCCAGCTTGTTTTCGTTAGCGTGCTTGTACTGCGTCCAGGCATCGCTGCCGGACTGCGGAAATTGCTCCGCCATATCAATCGCAGCCTCGGGATTGAGAAAACCTTCCAGGAGAATATGCGGACAGGGGTGGTTCTCGCGATACTGCCTGGCTAAAGCCGGCAACCGCGCTTCCCATTTTTCGTAGGGGAAAAGGCCGTCGCTATCGCGAAAAACGTCTTGGATTGCTTGCGCCCTGGACATGTGTGATGCCAACCCTAATTTTAGGATTGTAGCTGATCATGTGCGCAGTCTGGGGCTCATCGGCATTCTCGTGGGTTGAATCGGTCAACCCTCCGATTTGCGCCTAAGGAAGCCGGCAGACGCGCACGGCCTGGTTTTGGTGCTGGCAATCGAGTCCTGCGACCGGCTGCTGTACGACCACCCAGCTCACTCCGTATTTGTGTTTCAAGCGCTCGAAGTCTTGCAATTGGAAATTCTTCCACGGCATCTGGTCCTCGACTTGAGCCCACCACGCTTCCGCCAAGGGCGGGAACATACTCACCACACCGTTGTCCTTGACCCCATCGGCCAGGCGGCTTCTCTCCGCCAAGCAACGGAATCCAACTTCATCTTCGCCGGGGATATCCATGTAATACGGGTCGATAGCGAACACCGCATCCACCGGCGTGTTCTGCCGGACCCACACGAAAGCCTGTTCCCATGGATTGCTAGGGGCTGAGCCCGGCCATGCTATGTGTGCACTGGCCGGAAAAAGGGCGCGCTGCGCCAGGAACATCCCCATACTCAAGGGTACAAACAGCACCAGCCAGCGCCACACGCGGTCGCGCAGTACATACTCGCCGAGAAAACCGCCGATCATAACGAACATCACGATGTAAAGAAAGTGCAGGCTGCGCAAAGGTTGCACGCGAGCCAGAGCTTCAAAGCGCGCGGGAAAATCGACTACCACGGCGCCCGCCAGGTAGATCAACCCATAAAAAATGAAGGCACGGCTTACCCGCTCGACCTTGAGCCACTGTCGATGCCGCGCCACCCGCCCAAACCACCAGAACAGCACCAGCGGGGCAACGATTCCCACCAACTCATACCATGCCCAATTCTGGATGTAGTGATAGGCGTGCCTTTTCGCAGCCTCGTGATAGGCGGGAATAGCCGCAGGCGACACAGGCGTTCCGAACCATAACAGACCGGCGAGGACGGCCGCGTTCATGCTCTTCCAACGGCCTTCGAACTTGTCCATGACCACAAACAACAGGCAGAACGAATATGGAAACACCCACATCAGCGGGTGCATGCACACGGCGAAGCCCAGCCACAGCAGCGCCCGCAGATATTTTCTTTCCAGGGTTCGTGTCACCATGAATATTCCCGCGAACGCCGCCAGATTTCGCGGGTTCAGGTATTGATCCATGATGTAAAGTGCAGTTCCGGCAACTGGAAGCGACAACAGCGCCGCAACCAGGCAGACCCCTCCCCACCGCGCTCTCGCGCTAGGAAAAAATAGGCCGGACAATTCCCAACAAGCCAGGAGCAGCAAGAAAATGGACGCCATGTGCCAAAAGAACAACCCGGTTGCCATAGGCAAGTGGGTTAGGCGGAGAGAAAAAGCAATAACGTTGGGAAACAACGTCATGCTGGCGTGCGACAGGAAAAATTCCCGCCCCACGGGAAATAATTCCGGATGCAGAATCTTCTCCACGCCCGGGAGGTAGATTTCCGCATCTTCCGCGAAGGGATGGTAGCCCTGCACCAGCAAGGCACCCAGCGTCAACAATAGCAGCCACAGAAAATCCCGCGACTTGTCTTTGTCAGAAAGAATTTCGTTCACTCGACCGCTGCGATCGCAACCTGCGGCGGGATGGTCGCCTTACTTTGCCACAACCACTATCGGAAGTCTGTTTTTCTAACGATTTCTGACCTGCGTTCTAACCTTACCTGATACTGCCTCGCGCTTGCGACTTTCGTTTCAGCTACGTAGCATTAAATGAGATGGCCGCTGCCCTAATGCCCGAACGCCTTCGTCCGAACATGGCCTTCGGCGAGATCATCGCATTTGCCTACGACACGTTTTGCAGCAACAAGGTGCGGTTCATCCTGACAGCCCTGGGCATGGTCATCGGCACGGCATCTCTCATCCTGGTCGTCACGATCGGGATGACTGGCCGCCAATTTGTCCTGAATCAGATCCAGGCGATTGGCACGAACGAAATCTGGGCCGAATATCTCGGGGGAGCCCCGCACATCAGCAACTCGAACCCTGACCCTCTCACCATTGATGACCTACATGCCGTGCAGCAAAACGTGCCTGGCATTGTGGCTTCGTCGCCGGTAACACAACTTTCCGATCGCATCCCTGTTGGCAATGGCCGGGAGAAGGACGTCACCATTCTTGGCGTTAGCCCCGAGTACGTGCGCGTGCGCAACCTGGTCATCCCCTCGGGAAGATTCTTCGATCAGCAAGATTCTCAGGCCCACAACAAAGTAGGGGTAATCACGGAGAAAATGGCCGTGGAAGTCTATGGTTCGTCGCAGGCGGCCGTAGGCAAGGTTATCAAGCTTACAGGGCTGCCCTTCTACATCATCGGGACTTTCAAGGAGCGGGTGGAGACCTTCGGGCAGACCGAGATCGTCGACAACACGATGCTCATCCCTTTTTCCGTGAGCCGCTATTTCATGGAGACCCCGAACGTCAAACTTCTATATTTCTCCATGGAGGACCCCTCGATGGTGATTTCGGCGACGTCACAGATCAAGCACGTGCTGCAGTCCCGGCATCGCCCGGAGTCAGTTTACGACGTAGCCAACCTGACCGCATTGCTGGTCATGACGGACCGGGTGGCCAACGGCCTGACCTGGGTTCTGCTGCTCATTTCCATGGTCACTTTGCTGGTCAGTGGGATCGGGATCATGAACATCATGCTGGCCACGGTCACCTCGCGCATACGGGAAATCGGGATTCGCAAAGCCGTAGGTGCCACCAATCGCGAAATCCGCTTTCAATTTCTCGCCGAGGCGGTTCTGATCTCGCTGATCGGAGGCTTTGCCGGAATCGTGATCGGCCTGGCCATCCCTTATTCGGTGCGCTTCCTTACCGAGTACCGCATCCCCATCTCCGGCCTGTCGGCCATCATCGCCATCATTGTGTCGTCCGTAGTCGGGGTGATCTTTGGCACGGTTCCAGCTGCCCGGGCCGCTCAACTCGACCCTGTGGAAAGCCTGCGCTACGAGTAAATTTCCGGAGCGATGCCGCTTGCAACGAAAAAGTTGCATTTTCCATTCAATCGGAAGTAATATGAATTACGGGGCCGACAGTAGCTTTCCCGGATCGGTCCTGTACTGCTAAGTAAACTTCCAGGTCGCGTCAGCTTGTGCAAAACAACATAACGAGGCGGTTCGTCAGCCTCCGTCCCGGTTCGGAGAGTTCAATATGTCTTGGTACGCATACTGCCTTACCGAGCACCAGACCCTGCCCAACGGTACCCGTTCCCGACGCCCTTTCGTAATTGAGAATATCCAAGGCGTGAATGGAGCCCCTGTCCTCAGCTATCCCAGCGGCGAGTTCGCTGTGATTGTGAGCGAATACGATCCTAATAACGGACAACTCGATCAGCAAGCGGCCATCGACCACGCCCGCGTCGTCAGCGGCTGCTTCCGCAATTCCACCGTGCTGCCCTTCCGCTTCGGAACCATCTTTGAGAGCGATGACGCCCTCCGCCAAGCGGTCCGAGTAAACCGGCGAGCCTTCGGCGTGAGCGTCGCCAAACTCCGCGGCAAGTCCGAAATGCACATCAAGCTGATGGTCACCGACGGCTCGCTACGCGAGGCTATGATCGATGTCATCCTGCCCGACACGGTCGGCGGCGACTATCTCTCAAAGCTCCGCGTCAAGGCTTCCCGCGAGCGCGAGCGCCAGACCAAAGCCCGCGCCTTGTCGGTGCAGGTCCACAAGCTGTTTAATCCACTGGAAGAAGAAGTGAGCTGCAAGAAGGTTGCGCCCGAGGGCATGCTGATTGACATCGCCCATCTTATCGATTCCAAGTCGGTGGAGAAATACCAGAACCGCTACAATACGGCGGCTAAGCAACTGAAGAATTGCCAGGTAGCCATCAGCGGTCCGTGGCCGCCCTACCACTTCCTGCCGGGGAAGCTGCGCACCGTGGCTGGAAATAGCTAGTTAGAATCGTTCGGGCCGCCGGCTCGTTTCGGCGGCTTGAATGGCTCCCAGATGGTCAGCACCGGCATGCATTGAATGTGCATGGTTCTGCACTCCTTCGAAGTGTCTCCTGCAGCTAGCCTTACCTCTTCCGCCCCCGCTGAATGTTTATAAGCCTTGCTATATCTTTCGTTTAGGCAGGTGCGTATTTGCTAAAGCCGGGTTTATTGCTTTGGCTCCGCAAATGCTTCTTCCTGGTGTAATGAAAGAGGCCGCAACTAAAGAAATGACCCTCACTCTCTTCTCTTCTTCGAAACATTTCCCGAAGTACCGTTCCAGCTGGCCGGAACGGAGACTTGCATAGCCTTTCCAGAAATCGCCTACCACTTTGCCTCTTTGCAACGTGGCCCCAGAAATGGGGCCACATTCGTTGCTGCCCAGAAAAGGGCCTAGAAGACCCTCCACACGAAATGCGCCAGCAGCACGAATAACAACAACATAAAGACGCCGCCCACCCAGATCAGGAAGTTCAAAGTCATCCTAGGATCGTTAATCTGTTTCTTGTCCATGCCCTCACGCTAGCATGTGCCAGGAGCCAGCCCCATCAGGTCCCCGCCCTAGATTGAGCGTGAAGATCGGCTTTCCTCGTTAGCGGCCGTCAGATACACTGCCTGCATCTATGACCAAGGCCGCTTGCCTCTCCATTGGCTCCCTCATCGCATTGTCGATATGTCCTGCCCTTGCCGAAGCTCAGAACCCGCCCCAGAAGCCGCAGTCGATGCCTTCCTGGGGCTCTCCGCCACAAGCCTCTCAAGCCGACCTACAAAACTTTCCCCCACTTCTTCTGCAACAGCTTTCGGCCATCAAAGCCGCTGCATTGAATGACGATTATGCCTATCGCGAGCTCGCCCACCTCACCGAGAACATCGGGCCTCGCCCCAGCGGTTCACCGCAAGCCCGCGCTGCGGCCGAGTACGTGGCTTCGGAACTTCGACAACTGGGGCTCGAAGTTCGCCTCCAGCCGGTTATCGTGCCGCATTGGGTCCGCGGGGCGGAGTCCGCCACGCTCGTCGAGTATCCCGGCATGGTTTCCGGAACTTCGCAGAAGATCGTTCTGACCGCTCTTGGCGGCAGCCCCTCCACCCCCGCTGACGGCCTTACGGCCGATGTAGTCACGGTCAACTCTTTCGAGGAACTCCAAGCGCTCGGTCGCGGCAAAGTTGCCGGAAAAATCGTGCTCTTCAACGAGCTCTTCGACAAGGAGAAAGGCGCTGCCGGGCTCGCATTCGCGGCCTATAGCGAGGCGGTCCGCTATCGCGGAGCGGGACCCAAAGCCGCAGCCGATCTTGGCGCCGTCGCAGCTTTGATCAGATCGGTCGGCAACGCCGACTACCGCCTTCCCCACACCGGATTCAGTTTTCCTGCAGGAATTCCTGCCGGCGCGGTCACGGCCGAAGATGCCGATCTCGTCGTCCACCTCGCCTCTGAGGGCAAGGTGCGCATGCATCTCATCCTCACTCCGGAAAAGCTTCCGGACGAGACCGGGTACAACGTCATTGCCGACCTCAAAGGTTCCGAACATCCTGAGCAGATCGTCGTCGTCTCCGGACATCTCGATTCCTGGGATCTCGGGACCGGGGCCATCGACGATGGAGCGGGCGTCGTCATCGCCATGGAGACTGCCGAAATTCTCCAGCGCCTTCACTTGCGCCCGGCCCGAACCATCCGAGTGATCGCCTGGATGGACGAAGAAACCGGAGGCGCAGGCAGCAGAGCCTACTCGAACGAATATTCCGCCGACTTCGTCCACCACGTCGCTGCCATCGAGAGCGACGCCGGCGCCGCCCATCCTCTCGGCTTCGACGTGAAAGCCACTTCCGCAGCCGTCGACGCTCTTCGGCCGGTGCAAGGTGTGCTGCTGAGCATTGGCGCCACGGTCTTCCAACCCAGCTCGTATCCTCCCGGAGCCGACATCGCCGCTATGTCCGATTTTGGCGTTCCAGCGTTTGGCGTGATGCAAGATGGCCGAACTTACTTCAATTACCATCATTCCGCCGCCGATACTCTCGACAAGATCGTTCCCGGCGAACTTCGCGAAAACGCTGCCGCCATGGCCGTGCTGGCCTACGCCCTGGCCAACATGAAAGAGCCTCTGCCGCGATAAGAAGCTCAAAGTCTGATTAGGAAGAAGCTACTTTGTGGGAAATGCTAATTACTGGGAATCGACCGAAAACGCGAGCAGCACATTCCCCGCCATTGCATTGGTGTAGCCCGTATTCACGTACACCATACCGCTCACGATTGCAGGTCCCGCCCCATTCAGCGAACCACCATGCGCCTTGATTCCGTTGGTGGTCTGAAATTCTTGCGAGGTATCGAAATCCCAGAGCACCTTCCCACTACGAGTGTCGTAAGCGCGCAAATGGCCATCCAGTGAGCCTGCTTTGGAGAGAAACTTCCCCTCCCATTTCATCCTGCCGGTGTCAAGCGCAGCCAGAATCGAGGCCTTCGACATTTCCCGGAGCGCCGCGGGCTCGGTAGCCCGCATGTCGTTGTCAGGCCGGTGACAACTAGCGCACTTCTGAGCAAAGAGGGTCGCGCCGTCAGGCGGCGCAGGCTGCCTTCGGGAACAGCCCTGCCAGCAGATAGCAACTCCAATCCACAGCACAAACGTCGCAAATTGCGACCGCGTCCGTGGGATGCAAGTGGTAAAAAGCGGGGGAATACTGAGCGTCCGGGTCTGAAGCATTCGTTTCTGCCACATCCATATCATGCGCGGGCACTTGCTCTATTTGGATGACGGCTCAGCGACTAGTGAACGTCGAATGCGCGTAGAAAAGCGTAAAGATTCATCAAGTTCAATCAACCATTCCATCTCGAAGCTTACTACAGGATGAACCGTATCGAAGCGCCGCGCCTTTTGCCCATAGAATCCGCTAAGTTTGACGAGCATAGAAACGAGAGGGGATCAATCTTGAACAGAAGATTCGCAAAAAACCGGAGTAGCAGCCCTTATCGCCGCAGCGCTTATGTGGTTTGTCGCCGCCGCGCCCCAGGCCCACGCCGATGACCGTTCCCATTGCCAACACGCAATCGAAAAAGCGGAGGCGAGACTGGACAAGGCAATCCACGACAACGGCGAACACAGCCGAGAAGCCGAAGACCCCCGGCGCGATCTGAATGCCGAACGGCAGAGATGCTGGGATCAGTATCACCAGTGGTGGAACGGGAAAGAACATCGCTGGGAAACCGAACAGAACTGGGACAACCATCACTAAAGCAGGTTAGTCATCGCTTCCTACCGGTCCAGTCGACATGGTTGATAGGTTTTTCGGCTGGACCATTCCCTTATTTCCAAAATAGCCTCATTGCTCCCGGCGCCCGGATTGCTACAATACAAGCTTCTCAAACGAATGCGCTTCATCAGTCCGCTACTAAAGCGCGTGGTGTATCCAGCCTTGCATCGTACGGGATGGCTCGACCGCATGATGCCGCCCGGCGGTTTCGCAGTCGTCAACTATCACGGGGTATTCCCTGCCGGCTATTCCAACGGCGAAAAGTTTCTCGATGGAGACCTGGTTCAACCGCAGGTCCTTCGAAAGCAGCTCCAGTTCCTGAAGGCCCATTACCAGATCGTTGCTCCCGAGGATCTTCGGGCATGGATCGAGCAACGCGAACCCCTCCCGCCGCGAGCCCTTCTGCTGACCTGCGACGACGGACTTCTCAACACCTTGACCGACATGCTGCCGATATTGCGGGAGGAGGAAGTTCTCTGCCTTTTTTTTGTGACCGCAGCTTCTTGCAGCGATAACCCAGGAATGCTTTGGCACGAAGAGCTTTACCATCTAATGCGCATCCAGCCGCTGCGTGATGCGGCTTTGCAGCTTCCCCCAGACAACAGCGGCGGATTCCGCGCTTCGGATAACATTCACTCTCTCTGGTGGAGCACGGTGAGAAGAGCGTCGCAACTGGACGCGGAAGCGCGAGCAGCGTGGATGAATCGTGTTCGCCATGAACGTGGAACGGCACCCGCCCGTTTCGAGAAGCGATGGCGCCTCTTAAACCTCCGCGAGCTCAAGCAGCTATCCGACGCGGGAATGAGCATCGGCGCGCACCCCCGCACACATCCCGTGCTATCGCTGTGCGGCGATGAAGAAGCCCGTCAGGAGATTCAGGACTGTAAATCGGAGATCGAGAGCGCTCTGGGCCACACGGTCTGGGCCTTTGCTTACCCCTTCGGCAACCCTTCGACCATGGGACAGCGGGAACTTCGCCTTGCGGAGCAAGCCGGATTCTCCTGCGCATTCGTCAACGTGGAATACTGGCCGGGCCAAAGCTCGAACCGCTATGCACTCCCGCGCACTCACGTAACCTCCGATATGACGCTCGCCGAGTTAACGGCTCACCTCAGCGGATTTCACCACCGCCTCCGCTCCGTGGGTCGCTAGAATCCGCCGATCCGCGCTCCCTGCCCCGGGAGACCAAGACAGATACTCCCCGGCGCTGGTCCTCTGTGGTGAGATCGTGAGGTGATCGTTGTCAGTCCGATTTTGAAGCGTGTCGTATATCCGGCGCTGGCCAACTCCGGATATCTTCGCCGACGTGCGAACGCTGGAGCTTTTTGCATACTCACCTACCATGGAGTAATTCCCGCCGGATATCACTCCGACGTTCCCCAACAGGACGGTTGTCTGGTGAGCGCGGAGAATCTTCGTGCTCAACTGCGTTTGCTGAAGGAGTGCTACCACGTCGTATCTCCCGACCAGGTACGTGACTGGCTATCTGGGGGGGAAGAATTGCCCGAGCGTGCAGTTCTGCTTACCTGCGACGACGGACTGCGGAATGCCTTTACTGATATGGCGCCGATTCTTCGAGAAGAAGGTTTGTCGTGTCTTTTTTTCGTGTTAGGCGAGTCGGCCTTGGCAAACTCCAGGATATTGTGGTTCGAAGAACTCTATCTCTTGCTGCTGGCGGCGCCCGCAGGCAACTATTCTTTCGATTCCCCGGAACTGCGCGTCGAGTTGGGAGATCGGATGCAAAGAAGATCCGCCTGGTGGAGTCTGGTACGGAAGTTATCGGGGTACGACCAGACGCAACGGGGCCGTCTTCTCGAAACGTTTCGTGTTCAATTCGGATTAAGCGACGAGTGGAACACAGAACGCTGGAACAATGAGGCCCAGCGCCAGCGATTCTCGTTGCTCGGGGTGGAAGACTTGCGCCAGCTCGTAGACGAGGGGATGAGCATTGGATCTCACACCATGAGTCACCCGATACTCTCGCAACAGAGTTCCGAATTAGCGTGGCGGGAGATTTCCGAGAGCCGTACCTTGCTCGAGAGCGCCATTGGAAAACCAGTTTGGGCTCTGGCTTACCCATTTGGCGATCCGGCCTCAGTGACCGCAAGAGAGCTGCAGATGGCCGAACAAGCTGGCTTCCAGTTTGCCTTCATGAACATCGGAGGGGGCTTCGGCGCAGCCTTGCCAAGATTTGCGCTGCCCAGAGTGCACGTGACCGCTGATATGACCTTATCTGAGTTCGAGGCGCACCTCTCCGGCTTTCACCGCGACTTCCGAGCGCGGTTTTCCGCAGAAGCGATTTAGAAAAACCGGCCGGCGCTCATGCTTGTCCCAGGGGGGAGACTTTTTTCGCAGACCCGGAAAACCAGCGCGGCTTCGCGTAGTAGAAGTTCAGAGCGCTAAACAATCTCCGCCTTCATTGCTCCTTGCGAAGTCCGTGGCAGAACGCCCCCCAGCGTTCGACCAGGGCGCGAGATGGGGCATTGAAGCAGCGAGCCCTCCCCCGCATGCCGCCAGGTTCCGAATGCTCAAAGCGCACGACACCTGTAGCTCAATTAGTAAAAGGAGAGAACGACAAGGGCGAATCACGATGAACACTTCAGGGCGCACTGAGGCGGCAAGGCTTAGACTTACGCCCTCCGCAAATGGTTGCCTTGGGAGCTCGCAGCGGTGCAGCCCATCGGCCCTGTTGACGCATCTTAATTTTGGCGCTTATCATCGTCGTTTGGCCCTTACCTTGCGAAGCGGCTGCTGGCCGCAGGATTTTTAAGTGAAATTATGGATAAGAAGAAGTTAGAAGCATTTAAAAAACGGCTTGAGACCCGGCAGCAGGAATTGCGCCGCACTGTCTCCCGCACTCAGGCTGATGGCCGCTCGGCCGATGAAGACACGGCTCAGGACATTGCCGACCGCGCCGCCAGTTCCTACACCAAGGAATTCCTGTTCAGTCAAAGCAACAACGAGCGGCAGCTCCTGCAGATGGTGGATCGAGCGCTGGCGCGCATCCGTGAGGGAAACTTCGGCGAGTGCATCCACTGCGGCAAAGAGATCAATGCCAAGCGGCTTGAGGCGGTGCCGTGGACGCGCCACTGCATCGAGTGCCAAGAAAAGATGGAACAGGGTTTGCTCGAAGAAACTTCCCGGTAGCGACCGCGATTTACATCGCGTGGCGCTCGGCTTTTCAGGAGCTTACCTGCCGCTCCAGGTGCCAGTCTTTTTGACGCGCTCGTTTTCATCCTGTTAAACTGTTGGTTCGCCATAATCGCTCCACCCTCCATCGCAGACACTAGAAGGGATCTTCGTGCGCGCACAGACTCGCCATCAACTTAAGCAGGACGCATTCAGCCGGGTGACGATTGGGGCCGCCGAGAAGACTGCTCACTGGAGTGTGGAACACCGTAACACCGTCGCCGCCGCCGGCATCGCCCTCGTAGTGATCGTGGCGCTCATAGCGGGCGGATGGTACTACTTGAGTGCGCAAAATGAAAAGGCGAGCCTGGAGATGACGCAGGCCATCCGAGCCCTTCAAGCGCCGCTTCGCCCAGCTGGAGCGCCCGCGCAGCCCGGAGTTCCGAGCTTCGCTTCCGCCAAGGAACGCGCTGAAGTTGCCAGGAATCAATTCCAGAGTGTCATCGACAAATATCCACACACGCACTCGGCGGATATGGCCCGTTACTTCTTGGGTGTGACGTCAGCCACCGAAGGCGACAACCCTGCGGCTGAAGCCGATTTCAAGGCGGTTGCGTCCACGGGCAACAAAGAGCTGTCATCCATGGCAAAACTGGCGTTGGCCACTCTCTATGGCAACACCAACCGGGTCAAAGAAGCGGAGTCTCTTTGCAAGGAACTGATCAACAAGCCGACGACGTCGGTGAGCAAAGTTACTGCCCAGTTGCAGTTAGCGGAACTTTACCAGACCAGCAACCAACCTCTCGATGCCAAGCGCCTCTACGAACAGATCAAGAAAGATAATCCCAGCACGGAAGCCGGACAGCTGGCGACCCAAAAACTGGCGGAACTGAAATAGGACTCAAGCTGCACGACCTCTTTTCCTCTCGTTTCCCTCTTCCTTATTTGTGCTTGGTGCGGTGTTTACCGCGCACGTCTGAGCGATTGCGCAACGCTGAGCCAGCGGCACGTTTCCTGGATGATCTTGTGTGCGGAATGCGATTCGACGAACTGAAAACCGTATCGAAAGGCATTTCGTTGGCGAACGGTGGCATAGACCCTGACCGGACCAAACGGAAGCACAAACTGCAGCTCCACAAACTCGCCCACTGGCACCTCCAGCTTCAACATGGCTGAGATCCCAGACTCGCTGATGTCGACGCTACGGCCCTTCAGCACCCCCGCCGTTCGGGAATCAATTCTGATGTCAACATTCAGCCTGAAACGGGGGTGGCGCCGCGCGTCGGTCATGCCTTGGGTGAAGCGGGTTCCAGGTTGATTCTGAGATTCCATATTTTACCCCTCGAATTTCTGCTCGACGGGCGGTCTCATGAGAGCAGCACGGTTGGCCTTCTTCTTTCGGCTGGCAAAGCTAATCTTTCCATCGGCGAGACCACGGCGAAGCTTTATCGTCGGGGGTCTCGGACGAGCCCATTCCACTTTTGCAGCAGGTTCGATAGGATGTTGTCCAACCTGCAAACGACACCTCGAAAAACTATGGCAGAGATCACACTGCGCGTTAACGGTAGCGAGAAGAAGATCAGTGTTCCCCCGGAGACTCCGCTGCTGTGGGTCTTGCGCGATACGCTGGAGCTCACGGGAACAAAGTTCGGATGTGGCGCCGGTCTCTGCGGCGCGTGCACGGTTCATGTGAGCGGCGATGCGGTTCGTTCCTGCTCGACTCCGGTCTCGCAGGTTGCAGGAAAAATGATCACCACCATCGAAGGCCTGGGTGCAAACGGTTTGCACATCCTGCAGCAAGCGTGGATCGCCGAGGAAGTGCCGCAATGCGGCTATTGCCAAACGGGACAGATCATGACGGCGGCCGCGTTGCTGGCGAAAACGCCGAACCCCAGCGACGAGCAGATTACGCAAGCCATGAACGGAAATCTGTGCCGCTGTGGAACTTATGAGCGGATTCGGAAGGCGATCCACCGGGCGGCCGGAGCGGGCCCCGCTGTAGCGGGAGGCGCGCAATGACCACGAGCGTGACCAACAAGGCTTCCGGTTTGAATCGGCGCGAGTTCGTCGTCGCAGGAGTCGCGGCCGGCGCTGGCCTGGTCGTGGGCTTCTACCTGCCGCATGGCGGGAAGCGCAAAGAGGCTTTCTCGCCAAATGCTTATGTGAGAATCGCACCGGATAACAAAATCATCATCGTCGTAGCGCGCTCGGAAATGGGTCAAGGCATCCGCACAGCATTGCCCATGATTCTGGCGGAGGAACTGGAAGCCGATTGGAAGCAGATTGAAATTGAACAGGCTGGGGCGAGCACATTGTACGGCGATCAGACGACAGGCGGCAGCGCCAGCGTGCGAACCACCTGGGATCCCATGCGCAAGGCGGGTGCGGCTGCGCGCGAGATGCTGATTTCAGCGGCAGCCCTGAAGTGGGGAGTAACACGTTCCTCCTGCGCTGCGCAGAACGGCAACATTGTTCATGCGGCGTCCAAGCGGCAACTCAGCTACGGCGAACTGGCGGAAAAGGCCGCCACGTTACCCATTCCTACCGATGTCACCTTGAAGCAAAGTAAGGATTACAAGCTTGTGGGGCAACGCCTGGCGCGCGTGGACACGCCTTCGAAGGTAAAAGGCGAGGCGGTGTTCGGAATCGACTTTCGCATGCCGGGAATGAAATACGCCGTGCTGTCGCGCTGTCCGACGATTGGCGGGAAAGTTTTGAGTTTCGACGACAAGGAATCAATGAAGATCTTAGGTGTGAGCTATGTGGGCAAGATCAGCGATTCAGCCGTGGCCGTGGTGGCCGATAGTGTTTGGGGCGCGATGGAAGGTCGCCGTCTGCTGAATGTGAATTGGGATGACGGGCCGAACAAAGAATTGAATACCGCGATGGTGATCGAGTCGCTGAAGCAGGCCGCAGCCAAGAAAGGTGCGAGCTTATATTCTGTGGGCGACGCTTCGAAGGTTGCGGGCAGAAGGGTTTCGGCTGAATATCAATTGCCGTTTATGGCGCACGCACCGATGGAGCCGGGAAACTGCACCGCAAATTATCAGGGGACTAAGTGCGAGTTGTGGGCTCCCACACAGGTGCCGCAAGATTGCCGCGACTCGGTGGCGCAGGCGGTCGGCCTGGATCCCGATCAGGTGAAGGTGAATGTCACCTTGATGGGCGGTGGCTTTGGGCGGCGGCTTGAGCACGATTATGCAGTGGAAGCGGCGCTGGTTTCGAAGGCGACGCAGACTCCGATAAAGGTTTTGTGGACGCGCGAGGATGACATGCGGTCCTCCACATATCGTCCCGCAAGCTTGCATCAATTGAGTGCGGTGCTCGATGGATCCGGCTGGCCCGTCGCGTTCACCCACCGGATTATTGCACCCTCGATCAGCGGACAAAAAGGTCAGCCCGGGCCCAATGGAATCGATCCAGATTTGCCGGACGAAGCGGCATTTGTTTACGGCTTATCCAATGTTTCGTTGGAATATGTGCTCACCGAAACGCCCGTGCCGCTGGGGTGGATGCGCTCGGTATATGCGCTACAGGCCGGATTTGCCAGCGAAAGTTTTATCGATGAACTAGCCGCAGCGGCGGGAAAAGATCCGCTGGAGTATCGGCTGCACATGCTAGCGAAGAATCAGGACATCCCATTCTTCGCGACGACATGGAAAACTGCGCGAATGCGGGGCGTTCTCCAACTGGCGGCTGACAAAGCGGCTTGGGGCAAGCCGCTGCCAGCAGGACGTTTTCAAGGCATTGCCTGCTTCGGATGTTTTTCTTCTTACGTAGCGGAAGTGGTGGAACTCAGCATGGAGAACGATGGGCCGCGAGTACACCGAGTTGTGGCCGCAGTGGATTGCGGGCAGGTCGTGAATCCCAGCATTCTGGAGCAACAGATTCCGGGGGGAGTGGTTTATGCTCTCAGCAATGCGTTACGCGCAAAGATCACGATTGAGAAGGGACGGGTGGTGCAGGGAAATTTCGACGATTATGCCCCCGTGCGCATGGACGAAGCTCCGGGTGTGGAAGTCTATGCCGTGCCCAGTACGGAATCACCGACAGGCATTGGCGAACCCTCCGTGCCGCCGCTGGCTCCTGCCCTTTGCAACGCGATTTATTCCGCGACTAAAAAGCGGATCAGGGAGCTGCCGATTTTGAGTTGACCGCCGGCATCGGCTGGCCCACAGTCAGCTTAAAGATTTTGATATTGTTGCCGAACGACTCGATGCGCAGGTTGCGGAACTCCGCATATTGCCGCTGCAAATCTTCGGAAAGATTCACATCCCATCCCGCCTGAAAAATCCAGACAATCGTTCCGGGCTTGAGCTGGTAAGTCTCCAGCAAGCGATCCCATGAGTTGAAGAAATGATTCCCATCGAAGAGGGTGGCAGCCTTGTAACCGGCGGAGACGATTCGGACTCCATCGCAGGAAAATACTTCGAAATCCGGGGTGGACGACTGAAAAGCGATTGGCTTTTGTCGGCACAGGTAATGACCCAGCATCAGGTCGCTTTCGTAATCGGTGAAGACGACCTCAGGAGACCTGGCCCTTTCACGCAAAAAGTCGCTAGCTTCGTTCATGCGGGTGCGGCTCTGGTCGCTGCGCCGCATGTACGGCTGACGCTGCTTACCGAAGGCAATGCACAACGCGAGGATCAGGCCTGCAAATCCGACGGCACGAAACCAGCGCTGATCCATTAGCTGGTCAACAGCAATGCCGACGCCAGCCACACCCGGGATCATCAGGAATGCGATATGTCGCGTGCCGCCGTAGGGATAAACGTGTGCCAAGCTAGCGCCGCAGGCCACCACAAACGGCAATAGCAAAAAAATCCCCAAGCGGCGCGAAGATGTTTGGTTGTACGCGAAACCTTTCCCGAGCAGAAGCAACGCTCCCACGATGAACAGGATGCCTGCCAGATCGCCAACCGCAAGTTGCCCAAAAAAATATTGAAACACTCCGAAGGAATGACCGATCAGGAAGAGCAGAGGGTTGTCATGCGCAGGATCGAAGTAGGAGTGGCGAAGAAAAAATTCGCTCATCCAGCCTTGTAGAGCCGTTCTTGATTCGCCCACTCCCAGCTTCGAGATGTGCGTCTTATACAGAAAAATAGCGAGCACCAGTGTCCCAAGTTGTCCGATTGCCCAAACCAGCGCCAATCTGGCGGGCGGCCGCTCTCTGAAAATTCTGAGCACGGCATAAATGCCGAGGGCCGCAGCGAACAAAAAGGCTGAGTAATGGGACAGCATGGCGAGGTAAAGGCAAAGGGTGAAGCCTGCCATTCTCGCAATAGATTGCTTCGCGAAGGATTCGTCGAGGAGGTACAGAGCGGCGGCAAGAAATGCGAGCAGCAAAGGATATTGCCGGATATCCACCGAAAGCAGGACGATCGGCGGAAGCAAGGCGACGAAAAGCAGCCCGATGAAGCCGGCAAGACTTCCCGCAGCATTGCTTAGCCACTTGTAAAACACCCAACAAAAAACCACGCTGGCGAGAACCAACAGCAGCCGCAACCAGAGTTCCGATGTGCCGAATGCGCGCCAGTAGTAAAGCAATAAAGTGAGCAGCGGAGGATGTGAAGCGGTGAGGCTGGCCTTGTATGCCAAGTACAACGACGGTTGGTTCGCCAAGCGAAAATGCAGCGCCTCGTCGGGATTGAGGAAAGTTCCAGAGGCGGCCCACAGGCGCGCTAGGAATCCAAGAAAAAGAACGAAAACTGCGGCGGCGTTGCTACGGCTACGGAACCATGATTCGGCAGCATCCACGGGAGCTTCGTTTCTAGCCTGTGAAAGTGCCATCGTGGTTATTCGAGTCCGAACGCCCCTAGCCATTTCACCGGGAGCCGCGCCGCCAAAGCATTCGCCAAGCGTTCGTCTGCGGTGATCATATCGGTATTGGACTGAATGGCTAAAGCCACGTAGAGGCAGTCGTAGACGCTGCGTTCATGAGCAAAGGCAATCTTAAGAGCCTCGGACAGCAAGCTAAGAGATGATACGGTGAAGAACTTCTGTTGGCTCATTTCCGCCGCGGCTGATTCGGCAACGCCTTGCGCCCACCTTCGCTGGCGGACGCCCTTCCACAAGACATTGCCCACCTCGGCCCAGAAGACATCTGGAACGATGAAGTCGATCTCACCGTCCGCATAACGCTTCAGAAGTCGAGCGGATTCGGCGGTGAGAGTTTCGCCCGCCGGGGGAATCATCCACTTCACCGCCACGCTGGCGTCGAGGACGAAGTTGATCAACGACCGCGATCCTCGCGAATCATGTCTTCAGCATTTGGAAACTGACCCGAGTTCCCGGTCTGCGCCGCTCGAATTTCCGACATTCGTTCGTAGAATTTCTTGCGGCGTTGTAATTCTTCCGCTGTAGGTATATGTCGCTCCAACAGAGAAATCACTTCCGCCGCGATCGACTTGCGGTTCTCCCGGGCGTGTTTTCGTAGAGCCTTGTAAAGACCATCCGGAATGTTTTCCACATAGAGTGTCGCCATAGGTATTACCTATGCATACTATAGCATAGTCCTATGGCCATAAAGGGTATCATATCCGCTTGACACTCCTTTCCCCACGCCTTTATGCTTAATCTTAATCCTTGATCCTTGCGGTACTTCGTCGTCTTGACGTGCTTCCGCGGGCTTTTAGGCGCGGCCACTAATCGCGTCGCGGAGGTTGCCGATGTTCTTCGAAATCAAAGACTTGGAACTTCATCCGATTGAGTTTGCGGAGAAGTTTAAGCCTGGCACCATCGACTTGGGACCAGATTACCGCCAGATTGCTGCCGTGAAGAGCAGCGGCCGAGCCGATCTGGTCGAAGAGCATCACGGCAAGCACAAGATCATCCAAGACATTCGCATTCAGGGTCGGTTGAGCACCACTCTGGAAACGAATTGTGCGCGCTGCCTGGAGCCGCTGACTCAGGATGTGAACCGCGACTTCGACTTGCTTTATCGTCCGCAAGGGGCTGATGCCGGGCGCGATGAGATGTCTGTGACCGACGCTGAGGCCGAGATCAGCTATTATGAAGGGGAGGGGATTCTGCTGGACGATGTGGTCCGCGAGCAGATCCTGCTGGCCGTCCCGTTGAAGGTCACCTGCCGCGAAGATTGCAAGGGTCTGTGTCCGCACTGCGGCAAGAACCTGAATCAGGAAAAATGTTCGTGCGCCGTTACCCTGGAAGAACCTCGGTGGGCCGCGCTCAAGGAAATTCGCAGCAAACTGGCGCACTAGGAATTACGCTCGAGATATCGACACAGGCGAGGCCGGATGGCCTCGGCGAGAGGAATCTAGAACATGCCGAATCCAAAAAGACGACACTCCCAGAAGCGCACCTCTACCCGGCGCGCCCATGACGCCTTGAAGAGCCACTCGCTCTCCGAGTGTCCGAACTGCCACGAAAAGAAGATGCCGCACCGCGCTTGTACCAAGTGCGGCTACTACAAGGGCCGCGAAGTAGTGCAAGTCGAAGAAGCCAGCTAACTCCCTGCCAACATGCCTAGCGTGATCGCGCTGGATGCGATGGGTTCGGACCGGGCGCCCAAGCCTGAAATCGAAGGCGCGATTCATGCTGCTCGCAATTATGACGTCCGCGTCTTGCTCATCGGCCCGGAAGACACCATCAAAGCCGAGCTTGACCGCCATCCGGCGGCATTCCGCCTGCCCATTGAGATCGTCCATGCCAGCGAAGTTATCACCATGGAAGACAAAGCCGTGCAGGCGGTGCGCGCCAAGCGCGACTCCTCCATGCGAGTCGGCCTCCGGCTGGTTCGGGAGGGACAAGCTGCCGGGTTCGTGACCGCCGGCAATACCGGCGCCGCTATGGCTTCCGCCAAGATGGTCTTGGGCGCGCTGCAAGGCGTAGACCGTCCAGCGCTGGCTGCGGTTTTTCCGACAGCTCCGGGGGCGGCTGCCATCTTGCTCGATGTCGGCGCGAACGTCGATTGCAAGCCGCACAACCTTGAACAATTTGCGGTGATGGGCGAGATTTATTTCCGCTCCATGTTTGGCGATCTCAAAGTAGGCCGGCCTGGCTTCGGCGCAAAGCGGCCGCGCGTAGGCTTGCTTTCCATTGGCGAAGAAGAGACCAAAGGCAACGAATTGACGCGCGAGTCTTTCCAGCTTCTAAAGCGCCTGCCTTTGAACTTCGTGGGCAATGTAGAGGGACGCGATCTGTTCAACGGCCACGTCGACGTTATCGTAGCCGACGGATTCGTGGGCAACGTTGCGCTCAAAATCTCCGAAGGCGTGGCGAACCTGGTGCGTACAGTCTTAAAAGAATCACTGAAGTCGACCATCACGCGCCAGGTCGGTTACATGCTTTCGCGCAGCGCATTTTCTGATTTCAAAAAGCGCATCGACCACACGGAATATGGTGGAGCGCCCCTGTTGGGTGTGAAAGGCGTGTGCATCATCACGCACGGATCCTCCAACGCCAACGCCATCAAAAATGCGGTAAGAGTAGCAGCCGAGTTCGCCGCGCGGCGCATCAATGAGTCGATCGAGCGCGGACTGGCCGAGGTTCGTCCCGCGCTCGCCGAAGTGGAAGCTGCCCCGGCTCAGTAATTCGTGACACGATCGAAACGATGACCGAATCTACAGACCTATCCAGCCTCGCAGCGCAACACATCGCATTCATCTTTCCCGGCCAAGGTTCGCAGGCCGTCGGCATGGGTAAAGAACTCTTCGAGAAATTCGCCATCGCGCGGCAGACTTTTGAAGAAGCTGACGAGGCCCTCGGCTACAAACTGTCGCAGCTCTGCTTCGATGGGCCGGAAGAGCAGTTGCGCCTTACCGAGATCACACAACCGGCAATTCTCACCGTGTCGGTTGCTGCATTGCGAGTTCTTGAGGGCAAAGTTCCCAAGCCCTGTTTCGTGGCCGGCCACAGCCTGGGAGAATACTCGGCCCACGTGGCTTCGGGCACCATGAATTTTGCCGACGCCGTGCGCACGGTGCGCAACCGCGGCAAGTATATGCAGGAGGCTGTGCCAGTCGGCGTTGGAGCGATGGCGGCAATCCTGGGTATGGAGTTGGAAAAAGTCGCGGCGATTTGTCAGGAAGCCGCTCAGGAAGAAGTCTGCTCTCCAGCCAATATCAATTCTCCCGAGCAAATTGTGATCTCCGGAAACACGGCCGCCGTGGAACGGGGAACGAAGCTGGCCGACGAACGCGGAGCCAAACGCGCGAAATTGCTGCCGGTGAGCGCGCCCTTCCACTGTTCTCTGATGAAGCCCGCACAGGATCGCCTGGAACCGGACCTGACCGCGCTGAAGATGCAGAAGCCTGTTTATCCGGTCGTATGCAACGTAGATGCATCCTTGGTTGGTGATGAAATCCGTGCCCGCGAAACTCTGGTCGCACAGGTGACCGGCTCAGTCAAGTGGGAGCCGAGCATGCGCGTGCTGATTGAAAAAGGTGTGCAGACTTTTGTGGAGATCGGCCCCGGAAAAGTTCTGTGCGGCCTAATGCGGCAGATTGACCGCTCGAAGACATGCCTGAACGTCGCCGACGAGGCATCGATGACCAAAGCACTGCAAGAGTTCGAGACCTAGCAGGCTGCAGAAGCCCCGCTCCGCAGCTTAGTTTGAAAGGGCGTGGCCTCCAGCCACGCCTCGCCTAAAATCGACTCAGTGAAATTCCAGATCGCAAGGCGGCGAGCTGATCGTCTTATCCGTTTTGTCCACGTACAACTGCGCATGCTGCGCGCGATCATTCACCACCACGTCAACCACGACTCCGCTCCCGCCACCAGGACAATTGCTGTCATCATAAATCTGGAAGGTCTTGATGATCCCCCACTGGCCGCTGGGTCCCCAGTCTTGCATGAATTCGTTGAAGGGATACTGCGAGTGATTCTGCGGATGTTGTCTCCATCCGGGGTCGGCGTAATACAGACCGTAAGCAGTTTCAAAATCCTGTTTCTGCAGCGCAGAAAAGAATTTGCCGGCGATATGTTTTTCCGGCCAGAAGCGGTTCCACCAGCCCACAAAGGCCAGGACCACAATCAAAACGATCGCGGAAACAATCCGGATCTTTTTCTTGCGCTCTTTTTCGGGATGGTACTCTTTGGCGTCCAGTAGAGTCATGGCTTACTAGCATAACGGACGCCGCCAGCAAGTCAAAAGTTGCCGAAAAAATCAGGCGATCGAAGATCGGTTCAACGGGTGATCCTTCGATGACTCGATCCCAGATGACCCGATTTCTTCTTCTATAGCGTGCGCTTGAACAACGGTATCGCAACGGCAAGGGTGATGGCCGCAAAGATCGTAAGGAACAGCATGTCGGTCCGTACCGCCGCCAAGGTCGTTTCTTTCAGCAGCAGGCACTTGAAGCCGTCCACCGCGTAGGTGAAGGGATCAACCTGGGCAATCGCCTTTAGCCACGGGGGAAACGCCTGGATGGGGTAGATGGCCCCGCTGGGAAAGAACAGCAGCGTATTCAGAATGCCAAACATCGCTCGCGGCACCAGCGGGTCGTCGATGCGCACCATGAGCAGAAACATCATGGTGTTGAAGGCGAGCGAAGTCAGCACAATCATCACCAGCAATCCCAGCATGGTGATCGGATTGAAGATTGTACTCACGCCTGCGATCAGCGCCCCGATCACGCAAATGATCACGCCCGTCATCACGGCCTTGATCGCTCCCGCCAGGTTCAGGCCCAACACAAGTTCAAGCTTGGTGATCGGCGTAACCAGGTAACCCTCGTGTACTCCGCGCGCCTTGTCATCGATATACAACATGCCGCCGCCAATCATCACCGAAACAAACATGGCCAAAGTGAGCGAGCCCGGCAGCAGATATTTCATGTATTCGATGTAGGGATAAAGTTCGACAATTTCCAGCGCCGTCTGTTGCAGGATGCGCGGCTCAACCGTAGGTTGATTCAGCGAATTCACCAGATCGGTGAGCTCCGACTCCACCGCGGAACTCATGAAATTGTCGCTGTTATCCACGACCAATGCAATCTGCGGATGGTTCTCCTCGTAAACTCGCCGCGAAAACTGCGGCGGGATAATCAGCGCGCCGTCGAGCTTCCCGTTGCGAACGTCCTCCATCGCATGTTTTTCGTTGTCGTAGTAAACCGGCACGAAGGTACGAATGTTGGCGCGCACCGAGTCGAACGCTTCGCGAATCCGCAGCGCCTGTGTGCCTCCGTCCTGGTCGACGATGGCAACTTTGGCATCGCGAATTTTTCCCCCAAACGCATTCCCCAAAATGATCAGTTGCACCAGCGGCATGATCATCGACGCCATCATCAGCGCCGGCGAGCGGAAGAATTTCCGCATCTCGCGCTCAACGATCGCCATCATCCGGTTCATAGGTTGAACCCCGCGACACTCATGGTCGCAACCCCGGGCTCTGCGGCATCACGAACGCGTAGGCCTTCTGCAGTTCGTCGCGCAACTGCCTGCCGGTGTAATGAACGAAGACGTCATCCAATGTCGTGTTTTGCACCGAAAGTGACTTCACTGCAACGCCGGCCTGAACTGCCATTTCAACCAGTTCCGTTGTGGTGCGCGAGCCGTTGCCGGTGAGCACCCGATACATGCCGGCTCCCTCGTGTTGTACCGATGTGACCTCGTCAAGCGTATGCAAGCGCTGCTCCCAATCCTCCGGAGGATTCTCAAACTGCACTTCGATCACATTCGATCCCGGCACGCTGGCCTTCAGAGCCATGGGCGCGTCCAGCGCGACTAGCTTGCCGTGATCGACAATCGCAATCCGGTCGCAGAGCCGGTCGGCTTCATCCATATAGTGCGTAGTAATCAGAATCGTGAGCCGCCGCTGGCTTTTGATATTGCCCAGCATCTCCCATACAGCCACGCGTGAAACCGGATCCAATCCTGTGGTGGGCTCATCAAGAAAAAAAATCTTCGGATGGTGCACCAGTCCGCGCGCAATCTCCAATCGCCGCCGCATACCGCCCGAGAGGGTCTTGGTCTGCGCGTCGCGCCACTTGGTTAGGTCAACCAGACCGAGTAGCTCGTCGATGGAACGTTTTCTTTCTTTCGCCGGCACGTCATACAGCTTGGCGTAGATGTTCAAATTCTCTTCCACCGTGAGGTCGAGATCACTGGTCAGTGCCTGCGGGATCACTCCGATCATGCGCCGCGCTGCATTTGGATCTTTCGCGACATCTTTTCCGGCGATGCAAGCGGTGCCCGACGTGATCGGAATCAGCGTCGTCATCATGCGGATCAGCGTCGACTTTCCCGCTCCGTTTGGACCGAGCAGGCCAAAGATCTCGCCTTCTTTCACATTGAAGGAAACATCGTCAACGGCAGTGAAGTCGCCGTACTTCTTGACGATGTGCCGCACTTCGATGGCGTAAGGCGTATCGATCGCAGTCGAGGAACCATTCATCTTGGAGGTTGCTTCGGCCGTCATGGCTGCCCCACCGCCGCTGCGCTCTGCGGATTGGTTTCACCCTTCATCTGCGCCGGCGAAACCAGCACTTCGGCGGTCATTCCGGGCACGAACGCGCCTTTTGGATTGTCCAGCCGAACTTTCAGCACGATGGTCTTGATATCCCGTTTGCGGCGGCTCACATCACGCTGCGTGGCGAAGTCACCTTCCACGCCTTTGAAAAATACCTTGCCCGTGGTGATGGTCCCGCCCGGCAGGCGAACGCGCATCACGTCGCCATAACCAATGTGGTCAGCATAGGTTTCCGGGATTGCCGCTCTCACCCACGTGTCCGTGAGATCTACGATGGTGACAATCGGTGCGCCAATGTTGACCACCTCTCCTTGCCGCGCTGCGCGCACCGAAACGGTGCCGGTGACCGGCGCATAAACATTGGTATAGCCCAGCCGCACCGCAGCCTGATTTTTCTGCGCGATGGCATTCTTGAGATCAGCCTCAGTGGATTCCACCGTACTCTTCGCCGCATTGGCTTGCTGCGTACGCGCAATAGCGGAGGCCAGGTCCGCTTGCGCCGCCTTTACCAGTTCCTGCTGCGCTTGCACAGTCGCCTGAGCGGCCTGCAGGTTGGTTTCAGCCTGAACGCGATCCTGGTCCGACTGCACGCCTGCCTTGGCCAATTCGATCATGCGCCGGCTGTCGCTATCCGTGCGATCGAGGGTAGCCTTCGCCTGGAGCAGTTGCGCCTTGGCCGAGTCGAGCTTGGCGCGGGCATTCGCCACGTCACTGGAAGTCGAGCCCGCGGTGGAGCGTTCCGTGTGTTCCATCTCCGCGACCTTATGCTGCAGGCTGGCAATGTTCGCGGCGGCCGCGGCTTCCTGCGTCTGCAATTCCGAGGGATCGAGAACCGCGATCAGGTCTCCGGCTTTCACCGGAGTACCTTCATCGACCAACAACCTCTGGATGCGCCCTTCCACCTGTGCGCTGACGATTACTTGATTCGAGTCGACCGTACCGATCAGCACCAGGTCCTTGGAATGGTCGGTGGAAAAAATGTAGTACACCACGGCGATCACAAAGATGATGCCAAGCAGAATAAAAAACTTATTACGAGCACTCATTGGCGAGCTCCCGATTTGCGAAACGACGCCGTCGCGCTGGTATTCGGCACAAACAGCGCGGCGGAAATAAAATCCATCACCGCGGCACGGCGCTCGGCGATGCGCTGGGGCGCAAGCGGATTGAAGTGCACGATTCGCCGCATCACCGGCGCGCTGCTGAAGTAGAAAACGATCATGGAAATCATTGAAGGAACGAAGTGTGCCGGATCCACCCTGCGGAATTCTCCATCCGCAATTCCCCTGTGCAGCAGTTCTCCCAAGCGACGATAGATTGGCTTGAAATAGGTCCTGACCAGCCGATCGATGTGGAGCGAACTGCCCTCGCGCGCCCGCATCATCTCCCGCTGCATCAGCTTGGGATAAATCTGATTGGAGGCAATGAAATCAAAATACGCTCCCACGTAGGCCATCAATTTCTCGCGCGGCGGCAAGCCGCTGTCCAGCGCCTGAAAGATAGTTGCCCTCATTCCTGAAAATGCATGGTCGAGAACTGCGCCATAGAGGGTTTCCTTATCCTTGAAGTAGTAATAGAGGAGCGCCTTGTTGACTCGCGCCTCGTGCGCAATGGCGTCTGTGCGGGCGCCGGCAATGCCGTGCTCGGCAAACTCCCGCGCCGCCGCCTGCAGAATAGCCGCGCGGCTCTCCTCCGGCTGGCCGCGCGAACCCATGCGGGCGGGGTGACGACGAAGACGAAGCGGTTTTCTCATGGCACTAATTAACTAGTTAGTTAGATTGAGTATAACAGGCAGGAATCGAATTGCAAGGGAGAATTTGGAAAGTTGGACGCTCCGGTTACCGCGCCCCGCCGGCAATCGAAGGCACCAGTAGAACTTCGTCCCCATCCTGAAAGGCATAGCCCGGGCCGCCCAGAAACCGGATGTCTTCCTCGTTCACATAAATATTAAGGAACCGCCGCACTTGCCCGGCTTCGTCGCGCAGGTGCGGCTTCAGTTCCGGAAACTTCTCATCGAGAGCCGAGAAAAGTTCTTCCAGGTTCGTGGCGGAACAGGCAATCGAGCTTACACCCGCCGTGTGCCGCCGTAACGCGGTCGGAATTTGTACAGTAATCGCCATCGACTCCTCCGCTTACGCGCTCACCGCGTCCGCTGCCTCGTTCCCAACCGCAACCGTGTCCAGCGTTTCGTTCAGATACTTTTCAAACTCGGCCAGCTTCGGCGCAATCGGTCTCTCGATCTCATACACGCCCGCGAGCACATCGGTTGTCTTCAAGCCATTGCCGGTAATGCAAAGCACGGTCGTTTCTTCCGGCAGAATGCGGTCCTGGCGATAGAGCTTGCCCGCGGTGCCCACAGTCACGCCGCCCGCAGTCTCGGTGAAGACGCCTTCGGTCTCCCCCAGCAGGCGGATCGCGTCGATCACTTCAGGATCGCTCACGTCCTCGCTCCAGCCGCCGCTCTGCTTGATGGTCTTGATCGCGTAGTGCCCGTCTGCCGGATTGCCGATGGCGAGCGAACGCGCAATCGTCGAAGGCTTCTGCGGCTCGATCTCCGAACTGCCGGTTTTCACCGCAGTCGAAATCGGAGAGCATCCCGTCGCCTGCGCCCCAAAGAATTTCACCGGCTTCTCCTCCACTAGCCCGAGCTTGCTCAGTTCGTCGAAGGCCTTCTTGATCTTCACAATCAAAGATCCACCGGCCATCGGGCAGACCACGTTGTCGGGCAAGCGCCAGCCCAGTTGCTCAGCAATTTCGAAGCCCACGGTCTTCGACCCTTCCGCGTAATAAGGACGCAGGTTCACATTTACGAAGCCCCAGCGCCGCTCTTCAGCAATCTGCGAGCACAGGCGGTTTACCTGATCGTAGTTGCCGGCAATGCGCACTACGTTCGCACCAAAGACCTGCGTGCCAAGAATCTTCGCAGTCTCGAGATCGGAAGGAATAAAGATCCAGGCCTTCAGACCCAGGCGCGCGGCATGCGCTGCCACTGCATTCGCCAGGTTGCCCGTTGAAGAGCATGCGACGGTATCGAAACCAAAAGCCTGCGCGTTGGCCAGCGCCACAGCCACGACACGATCCTTAAAACTGAGCGTGGGCAGGCAAACGGCATCGTTCTTTATGTAGAGATTCTGCGCGGCGGCGTCGCCGTCCCGCTGATTGCCGGCGAGCCGCGCCGCCAGCCGCGGCGTCTGGAACAGCGGCGTGAACCCTACCGGAAGCCGCGGTTCGAAGCCCGGCGGCAACGGCAGCAATTCGGAGTAGCGCCACATATTGGACGGCCGCTGGGAAATCCGCTCGCGGCTGAACGTTCCCTGGGCAGACGTTCCTTTGGCATTCAGCGCCCGGATCGCGTCGTAGTCGTAAGTGATTTCGAGAGGAGAGAAACACTCGTCGCAGATGGAGCGGGGCTGGTTGCCCCAGCTGCGTCCGCATTCCCGGCAGCGCAATTCGTAGTGAGCCATTTGCTACTCGCTTTCTGCTATAGCGAATAGCTGGGGACGAGCCGGGAAAAAACGCCCTAAAACTGAAAGGCCTCTTTTCCAGGAAATAGGAAAAGAGGTTATCGGAATGCAAATAAGCTTAAGCTTCGCATCCGAATCTCATGTTCCCCGTTTCCGGGCGGGAGTTGGCACCTGGCGGTCGGGATATATGATACCGATCCGGTTGCCGTGGCGTCATAGGGCTCGTCCCTCAGCCACTCTGCATGAAATTCCGGTCTGCCCCGAAGGGCAAACTTGTCTTTATGACTTTACACGGCAGCCCCGGGTTCGTCAACCCCCTTGTCATTCCGGCGCGCGAGCCCGGGCCTCCGGTAATCACAAACAGGCCGATCAGAATTCACTGCATCCATATTGTTTCTCCACACTTCTGCATTCGCTATTTGACCCAGCCAGTTGTTCCAAGCGCTGACGATCGGTACACTCTTCATTCGCGAGGTGAGCATGGGAAACTTGGGAAAGCGTGTTGGATTCTGGGAAAAGAGTAAGCGGTCCACGATTTTTCGCCTGCGTGACGCATTTGCTCTCGCCCTTATTTTCGGCGTCGTCCTTCAACCGTGTTCCGCCCAGAGTGCGGGACATGCCTCATCCTCCGATCTGCCCAGCGAAACTCCGGCCACATTTACTCCCGTTACCTCCAGCTTTGATTACGTTAAGCGCGATGTGATGATCCCCATGCGCGATGGCGTGCGATTGCACACCGTCATCGTTCTGCCCAAGGGAGCGAAGAATGCGCCGATGTTGCTCACGCGCACTCCTTACAGCGCGACTGCGCAAACCAGCCACGCCGAAAGTTCGCATCTCGGCCCCATCCTGGAAGGCTATGACAATCCAACCGACGTGATCGTCGAAGGCGGCTACATTCGCGTGGTACAGGACGTTCGCGGAAAATATGGCTCCGAAGGCGACTACGTGATGAACCGCCCGCTCCACGGCCCCTTGAATCCGACGCCGGTCGATCACTCCACCGACACCTATGACACCATCGATTGGCTGGTGAAGAATGTTCCGGAGAGTAACGGCAAGGTCGGCATCCTCGGAATTTCCTACGACGGATTCACCACGCTGATGGGGATGGTCAATCCGCATCCGGCGCTGAAAGTTGCCGTGCCGATGAATCCCATGGTCGATGGATGGATGGGCGATGACTGGTTCCACAACGGCGCCTTCCGCGAACAGAATATGGGCTACATTTACGATCAGGAGGCCACGCGCAGCAGCGAAGAAAAATGGTGGACCGACCACTTCGATGACTACGACGTCTTCATGGAAGCCGTTTCCGCTGGCGAGCTCGGCCGCCGTCATGGACTCGAACAAGTCGGCTTCTGGCGCAAACTTCTCGAACATCCGAGTTACGATTCCTGGTGGCAGGAGCAGGCCATGGATCGGATTCTTGCCGCGCAGCCTCTGAAAGTCCCGACCATGCTGGTCGACAGCCTGTGGGATCAGGAAGATATTTACGGCGCGCCCGCAGTCTACAAAGCGCTCAAAGCGAGAGACGCGAACAACGATAAGTTTTTTCTGGTGCTCGGTCCATGGCATCACGGCCAGGAGATTGGCGATGGCAGCTCGCTGGGAGCCATAAAGTTCAACAGCGATACGGGACTCTATTTCCGACAGGAAATTTTGCGCCCGTTCCTGGATCAATATCTCAAGGATGGCGCGCCTAAGGCCGACATCGCGCCCGTCACTGCTTTTGAAACGGGCACCAACACCTGGCGTCGATTATCCACGTGGCCGGCTGGATGCTCGAGCGGCTGCACCTTGCAACCGACGCCGCTTTATCTGAACGCCGGTTTAAAGCTGAGCCTGACCGCACCGAAAACTGGCGATGTCGCGTTCGACGAATATATTTCCGACCCGGCCAAGCCTGTGCCTTTTCGCGCGCGCCCCGTTCAGCCCATGGGATATGGCGGCCGCTTTACGTGGCCTCTGTGGCTGGTCGACGATCAGCGCGAGCCTTCCGGCCGTCCGGATGTCGTCGTGTTCACTTCGGACGTCCTTGCTTCTCCCATGAAAATCAGCGGACAGCCGGTCGCCAATCTCGTGGCCTCAACCAGCGGCACCGACTCAGATTGGGTAGTGAAATTGATCGACGTCTATCCCGACGAAGTTGCCGGCGATATCGCCATGGGAGGCTATCAACTGATGATTTCCGCCGACATTTTTCGCGGCCGCTATCGCGAAAGTCTGGAGACCGCCAAGCCGATTGCCGCCGGCCAGCCGCTGCTCTATCGCTTCGACCTTCCTACGGCAAACCATGTCTTCCTGCCCGGCCATCGCATCATGGTGCAGATTCAATCCAGCTGGTTCCCGCTGTACGATCGGAATCCGCAAACTTTCGTTCCCAACATTTTCTGGGCAAAGCCGGAGGACTATCGCAAGGCTGCGCAGCGCGTCTATCACGCTCCCGGGCAGGCGAGCTTCATCGAATTGCCGCTGGTAGTGTCGCAGTAAAGTAAGCGCAGAGGTCGGCGTAGCGCACTTTTATTTTTCGCGGCGATCGCGCAGTGTCATCTCGCGAGCCAATTCCTTGGAAGTAACTCGCAAGCGCTGCGCCAGGATCACCGCCAGCGAGAGATAAAAGCGTGACGCGAGACCGGGAAAGGCTTTAAAAATCGCGCGCAACTCCGACGCTCCCAGTTCGTCGACTTCTACTTCTTCCTCGCTCGCGATCACCGCCGCGGTTGCCCTGCCTTGTTCCAGAAAGGCCATTTCGCCGCAAACATCATCCGGCCCCAGCGAAGCCACAATCGTCCTCGTACCTGTGCCGGCAAGTTCCACGGAAGCTCGTCCGCGGCGAATAATAAAGATCACTTCGCCCCAGCCACCCTCTCGAATGATCTCTTCTCCGAGTTTGAAGGTGCGACGCGTCGCCTTCGCCTGGATTAAGACCCAATCGTTCCGAGTCATGTATTGCAGGCGATTCCCGGACATACCTGCCCATCGGCAAGAATGGCTGCTTTCTGCAGTTACTACTAGTTGGCTCGCCTGGTGACGCCCGGAGAACTCCGGAGCGCCAGACTTACCGGCTGTACTGGTTCCGCTTCTTATCGGCGTGCCGCTCCAGCCCGAGCTGGATCAAGCGGTCGATTAACTCCGAATAGTCCAGCCCCGAAGCCCCCCACAGCTTGGGATACATACTGATCGCCGTAAATCCGGGCATCGTGTTGATCTCGTTCAGATAAATCTTGCGAGTTTGCGGATCCATTAAGAAATCGACGCGCGCCAGGCCGGAGCAATCCACGGCTTTGAACGATCGGATGGCTAGTTCCTGAACTCTCTTCGTTTCCGCTTTGGTGAGCTTCGCCGGGATAATCAGCTCGGAACCTTCGTCCAGATACTTGGCGTTGTAATCGTAGAACTCTTTTACCGGCACAATCTCGCCCGGCAGAGACGCTACCGGTTCGTCGTTGCCGAGCACCGAGCATTCGATCTCGCGCGCTTTGTTCTTCTTTCCTCCCACTCCTTGTTCGATGACAATTTTACGGTCGAATTTCGCCGCTTCCTCAATAGCAGGTCCAAGTTCTTTTCGATCATGCGCCTTGCTGATTCCCACTGACGACCCCAAGTTCGCCGGCTTCACGAAAACCGGATACCTCAACTTGCTCTCTACAAGCTTCTGAACTTTCTTCGGCTCTTTCTGCCAGGCGTTACGGAGAATCGTTACATGCTTCACGATCGGAATCCCCGCGGCAATAAACAAGGACTTCATAATGTCTTTGTCCATGCCCGCGGCCGAGCCCAGCACGCCCGCACCCACATACGGAATGTCGGCCAGTTCGAGCAAGCCCTGAATGGTTCCATCCTCGCCGAACGTGCCGTGCAGCACAGGAAAAATCACATCCACGTTGATGGCGCGATCGCTGGCGCGCCGCGCGAGTGGCGCCTCCGTCTGAAACGGCACCAGCCCGCTTTGCCGATGAACTGGCTCCGGGGGCACCACTACAGCTTCGCCCTGTGCCAGCACCGCGGCGGGTTGCGTAGTTTCAGGATCGCCGGCGCGTAAATGACGCGGCTCGATGACCAGTTTGCCCTGCAGCAGATTCTCGGCGTCGGCAGCCGTCAGCCAGTGCCCCTCTTTCGTGATGCCGATGGGCACGACCTCATATTTGTCTTTGTCGATGGCCTGCAAAACCGAGGCGGCCGAAAGCAGCGAAACCTCATGCTCCCCGCTGCGCCCGCCAAAAAGAATCCCGACACGCAACTTTTTCATAATCGTTCCGTCACGACGCGAAGAAGTCTGGCACGTCGTGAATTCCTACAGGATCTTTTTCCCAAACGCCGAGAGCGCGAGCTCCACAGCCAGATCGGCAGTCCGGTTGTGCTCATCGATCACGGGATTCACTTCGACGATCTCGAAACTCAGCATGCGTCCGTGGTCGGCAATAATTTCCATCGCCAGATGAGCTTCGCGGTATGTCGCGCCGCCGCGGACGGGAGTGCCTACGCCCGGCGCATCTTCGGGATCGATCCAATCCATGTCGAGCGAAATGTGATAACCGGCAGTTCCGCGCCCGGCCATGCGCAGTGCCTCTTCCATCACCGTACGCATGCCGCGCTCATCGATATCGCGCATGGTGAAAACGCCGATGCCGGCGCGGCGCACATGTTCTTTTTCGACCGCGTCAATGTCGCGCACGCCCACCAGCACGCAGTTCTCCGGCTTCACCTTCGGAGAAAAATCGAAGATGTTGGACAACTCTGCCGGACCGAGCCCCATCAGCGCCGCCAGCGGCATGCCGTGCACATTGCCGCTGGGCGAACTGTCGGGCGTATTAATGTCGGTATGCGCATCGATCCAGATCAGCCCGATGTGCTGGTTCTGACGGCGATAAAATTCCGCCACGCCGGAAACAGTGCCCGCGGCCATCGAATGATCGCCGCCGAGCGCCAGCGGAATTTTCCCGGCTTCCAGCGTCTTCACCACCAGTTCCGCGTGCTTGGTGCAGGTCGCCGTAATTTCCTTCAAATACTTGGCGTGAGTGTCGCCTTCCTTTTTCTGTTCCGGGATGGCAACGGCCACGTTGCCGCCATCTTCCACCTCATGTCCCAACGCTTCCAGCCGCGCCTCCAGTCCCGCCACGCGCACGGCCGATGGGCCCATATCAACGCCACGCCGCGACTGCCCCAGATCCAGAGGCACTCCGATCACACGAATCTTCTTGGGAGCAATGTTGGTAGTGTTGATGGTGGTCATAGAGATTGCGTCATTGTGCGATCGGGCGATTTAGCGCTTAAAGATCAACCAGTCAAAGATTTGGTTTTACATCGCCCGATCTCCCGATCGCTCATTTCCTACGGATAGAGCCGATGCAGCATTCGCGGGAACGGAATCGTTTCCCGCACATGCTCCAAACCGCAAATCCAGGCTACGGCGCGTTCAATGCCCATGCCGAATCCGCTGTGGGGCACGCTGCCATACTTGCGCAAATCCAGATACCACTTGAATGCCTCTTCCGGCAAACCGTGTTCGTGGATGCGCTGCACCAGCAATTCGTGCGACGCCATACGCTGCGACCCGCCAATAACTTCGCCATAACCTTCCGGCGCCAGCACATCGACGCAGAGCGCGAGTTCCGGGCGCTGCGGATCGGGCTCCATGTAAAAAGCTTTTACTTTGGCCGGATAACGATGAACCATCACCGGCTTGTCAAACTGCGCAGAGAGATAAGTTTCATCGGGCGAACCCAAATCACCGCCCCATTCGAACTTCGCTTCGAGCGCGCCTTTCGCGTGTCCTTCCTGCAGATTCTTCACCGCATCGTCATAGCTGATCCGCGGAAACGGCGGTTCGATTTTTTCCAGCTTCGAAATGTCCCGGCCGATTGCCAGCAAGTCCGCGCGCCTTCGCTCCAGGCATCGCTTCACCACAAAACTGATAAACGCCTCCGCCAGGTCCATCAGGTCGTCAAGTTGCGCGTAGGCAATCTCGGGCTCGACCATCCAGAATTCGGTGAGGTGACGCCGCGTCTTCGATTTCTCCGCCCGAAAGGTTGGACCGAACGAATACACTTTGCCCAGCGCCATCGCGGTCGCTTCGATATAAAGCTGGCCGGACTGCGTGAGGTACGCCTGCTCCTCGAAATAATCAACCGGGAAAAGCGTGCTCGTGCCTTCGCAAGCTGCAGGAGTCAGAATCGGCGGGTCGGTGAGAGTAAAACCGCGCTCGTCAAAGAAATCGCGCACCGCCTTCACGATCTCCGCGCGCACTCGCAGGATCGACGCCTGCCGTTGCGAGCGCACCCACAGATGCCGGTGCTCCATCAGAAACTCGGTTCCGTGCTCTTTCGGCGTAATCGGATAGGGATCCGACTCCGGCACGCGCTGCACCACCTGCACATTCATCACATCCAGCTCGTAGCCGCCCGGCGCGCGTTTATCGGCACGAACCTTACCTTCGACGATCACGCTTGACTCCTGCGTCAGAGTCTTGATCGCTTCAAACACTTCCGGCGTAACCGCGTTCTTCGGGACCACGCCTTGAATCACGCCCGAACCATCGCGAAACTGCGGAAATAAAAGCTTCCCGCTCTCGCGCAAGTTATAAAGCCAGCCTCGCAAGGTGACGGACTGTCCCTCATGCTTCCCAATTTCAGCAATCGTACTGAGTGGTGATGACATAGTTTTCAAATTCACTGACCGCCGAGCTCGCCGAGGCCGTCGAGAAAATAAACAACGTGATCTGTTTCCCTCGGCGCTCTCCGCGTTCTCGGCGGTGAAAGCCCTTAAGCCGTTTCCAGCTTCTCGAACGTTGCCCTCAGCTTTTCCAGTGGATTCGCCTTCTCGTCCTCCCCGAGTTCCAGCATCAGGGGCGGCGTTTGCGGAGCGGATCGTAACAGTTCCATCGCTTCCTTCCAGTCGATCGTCCCCTGTCCCGGCCACTTATGAGAGTCCTGCACCTTATCATTGTCGTGAACGTGCGTGGAGCAAATTTGCGTCTTTAGGATCGCGAAAGCCTGGCTCACCGAACTCATCATGTGCGCGTGGCCAAAATCGAAACAGATTCCCACATCGTCAAAGTGAGCGGCATGAATCATCTCCACCAGCCTCTCCGGCGTGGAAAGGTCGTTTGGAATATTTTCCAGCGCAATGCGCACGCCCAGCGGCTTGGCAAAAGCTCGCAAATGCTCGATCGCAGTCATTGCCGATTCGAATTTCTTCTCGCTGAAACTTTCGTTTGGCACACCCAGATGCTGAACCAGAAAACGAAACGGAATCTGTTCCGCAATCTCGAGCGCCCGCTTCACTTCATCCATCGCCTCCACCAGCCCGGCGCGATCGGTGGATGCGATGTTCACCGGCGGCGCACCGGCGCGTCCCCACTCGTAATCCGCATAGAGCGGTGAATGCACGGAGTTCAGCGGCACCCCACTGCCGCGAAACCACTCGGCAATTTCTTTGACGTGAGCCTTTCGGTTGGCATAGTCAAGATGCTGCCGCGCTGCGAAGATTTCAATCGCCTGCACTCCGCTGCGAGTCAGGCCATCCAGAATTCCAGGATGCAGCCGTTCCTTCACGTACAAATAAGTTGAGACTGCCTTCACCATGCCGGATCCTTCATCAATGATTTCGGTCGATAATTTCGTTTCCTAGTAGCCCACCGCTTTTCCATTGCTCCTGTAGTCGCTGGCCCCCAGCCGCTCGCCGGTCTTCGGGTCGATGGCAATGCACTCCGCATCGCTCCAATAAGGAGAAACGTCGCCATCGTCGTGTAAACCGAACTCCACGTTATATCCCATCTTCCGCAACACGTTCACCGTGTCTGGTGAAAACCACCGCTCCACGTTCAGCACGTCGGGCAGCCACTGATTATGAAATCGCGGAGCATCCACCGCCTCCTGAATATTCATTCCATAATCCACAACTCCCATCAGCACATTCGCCACGGTAGTGATAATCTTCGAACTCCCAGGCGAACCCAGGACCAGAAAGGTTTTCCCCTCGTGCACCACGATGGTCGGCGTCATCGACGACAGCGGTCGCTTTCCGGGTCCGATAGCATTCGCCGCGCCCTGAATCAATCCGTCGGCATTCGGCACACCCGGCTTCGCGGAGAAATCATCCATCTCGTCGTTCATTAGGAATCCCAGTCCATCCGCCGTAACACGCGATCCAAACCAATCATTGATCGTGGTCGTCACGGCGACCGCATTACCAGCCTCATCCACCACCGAATAGTGCGTGGTATGCGGCGACTCATGGTTCGCCAATGGTTGCGGATGCGCCACCGCATACTGCTCCAATTCGCTGAAAATGGCAGGGCGCTTCAAGTCCTTGCTGGCCGAGGAGCGGGCATCGTCAATCGAATCGCGCCAGGCTGCGGCGTATTTCTTGTCGATGAGTTGCGCCACCGGAAGCTTCGCGAAGTCCGGATCTCCCAGGAATTCCGCGCGATCAAAGAACGCCCGCCGAAATGCCTCCGTCGTGAAATGAATCGACTCCGCCGACCGGTCGCCGAGCTTTTCCAAATCGTACCCTTCCAGAATATTCAACGACTCGATCAGAACAGTCCCACCCGAAGACGGCGGCGGGGCGCTGATCACTTCATACCCGCGATAGGTCCCGCGAACCGGCTCGCGCTCCTTCACGTCATAATGAGCCAGGTCGTCCGCGGTGATCAGGCCTCCACCTTTCTGCAAAGCCACGGCCAGCTCTCGCGCCAATGCGCCGTGATAAAAATCATCTGGCTTCGCCGCGATCCGCTCCAGCGTGCGCGCCAAATCCGGCTGCCGGAAAATCTCTCCCGGCTGGTAGTAGTTGCCATCGCGTTGAAAGACGCGCCGCGACTCGGGAAACTGGCTCAAATAGCTGTCATGCAGATCGCGCGCCTCGCTCCAGCTCAGCCCATAACCCTCGCGTGCCAGCCGCATCGCCGGAGCCATTACCTGCTTTAGCGTCAGTTTCCCAAATTTGTGCTCGGCGTAAACCATGCCCGCGACCGATCCCGGCACGCCAATCGACCTGTATCCAATCTCGCTGGCGCCTTCGATCACATTGCCCTGCGCATCGAGATACATGTCGGGCTTCGCCGCCGCCGGAGCCTTCTCACGGTAGTCGAGGAAATGCGCCTTGCCGTCGGCCATCCGGATCAGCATGAAGCCGCCGCCACCCAGATTTCCCGCCGCCGGATGCACCACCGCCAGAGCGAATCCAGTAGCCACGGCGGCGTCCACCGCATTGCCCCCGGCCTGCATCATCTCGACTCCCGCCCGCGAAGCCAACTCCTGGGAGCTGACCACGATTCCGTGCCCCGCGTGAACCGGTTGCGTAGAACCGAAACCGAGTGGTGCCCCGCGCATCGCGGCAGCCGCCATCAGCAGCAAAATCAATAATTTGTGCCGAAATCGCATCAGATTGAAGTATCCGGAATGGGCGGACTCTTGAGGCTAGCCGACCGCGGCAAGCAGAGTCAAATCAGAACGGTTCGTGGCAAAGGGGTCAGTTTGACCTCATTCCAGAGATCTCATCCCGAAGCCCCGCGCTTTCATCAGCGGGGCGAGGAATCTCGTCAGGTCTTGCGTCTGCGTCGCGCCGAACCTGCCGACTTTTTTTTCTTCTGGCTCGCGGACCTTCTGCTGTTCGGTGGTCGCTTTCCTTTCGGCGCGGTCGCCGCCACCATCGCATACGAAACCCGAATCAATTCCTGTAGCTCATCCCACCGCACCGCATCGATCCGGTCCAGCATCACCCACTTGTAGCGTCCCACATACGGCGCGGGACGAATACCTTCCCGCTCAATCAACTCCGCAAAACCGTCCGGCGTACATTTAAAGCAAAGCCGTGGATTGTCCAGGCCAAGCATTAAAAAGATCTTTCCGCCGATTTTGAAGCAAAGCTCGTCTCCCCACTGCAGGTTCTCCGTCGCCGCGGGAAACGCCAGGCAAAATTCGCGAATCGCGTCTACAGTCATAGCGTTTGAAGTCTGAATCGCATTAACCAGCCCCAAAATGCAACTTTATTGAGCAGATTTTGAAATGCATCCCTGCAAACTTGGCAACTCTGATCTGCACATTATTCACCAATGCACAGAGAACATGCCCAAGTTTTCTCCGTGCCTCTGTGACTCTGTGGTGAATTTCCCTAGGTGTTTTCCGCCTCCTTGATCACCGTGACCTTGCTGTAAGCTACGCGGAACCCCAGGCGCTCGCAGTTCCGTTGCGAAGCTGAACCGCCATTCGTCACCACAACCGCGAACTCGCATTCCGCTTCGGCCGCTGCCGCCAAACGCGCGCAGAGCAAGGCAGACTGCAGCCCGCGCCCGCGAAACTCCGTGGCCGTTCCGGCCCCGCATAGTGCAAATACACGATGTTGCGGAATGACGAGCCCCGCTCCGCAGGCCACGGATTTGCCTTCCACGCTCGCGGCGAACGTTAAGGCACCCTCCATTTGGTAGAGCGGCGTTAACAAATCCTGAAATGCCTCCGGTGCGCCATCTGGGAAAAATGCACGTTCCACGATGCTGCCCAATTCTCGCGCCTCTTCCGGGCGGCCTCGCCGAATCTCGCAGCCCGCGGACGCAGCAGGAAACGTCTCCTTTGGATCCAGTCGCCGGTAGAGCACGTTGTTCAACTCAGCGATGCCATAGCCGCGCTGCTTGAACATCTCAAACACCGCCGGATCGTGCAGCGGACATAGATCCACTTGCGATGGAGCGTGATGCGAACGATAGAACTGTTCAATCCGATCCAGATCCTCTGCCGTAAAGGCCCGGTCCAAGCCCAAGCCAGTCGCCCGTCCGATCGGCGATCCCAGCCCCGCAAATACCATGTGCCCGCCGCAGATCTCTTCCTCTGTAGCCCCAATCTCGGGCCTCATCTTCTGATATGCCCGTGCGTACAGAACCTGCGGCATCTCTTCGCACGCCTCGAAACGGCGCGCTAATGCCTTATCCACGAATTGCATGTCGAATGTCCTTTCTGGCTTTAAACGACGATGAAAGGCGCGAACGAAGCACACATCGGCGTGCTTTCGTTCAGCTGCAAGTTGCGGATTTAGCGAACAGCAGTCATAGGCAGGAAAACAGCATAGCGGGATCGGCGCCTTCCGCGCAATTCAATTCTCGTCGCACGGTCAATCGAACAGCTTCTTCCTTCACACTTGTTCCCGCGCTTCACCCAGGGCAACGCTCACGTCCAGTTTTCTCTTATTGCGGTAGATGGTGATTTTCACTGTGTCGCCCGCGCGGTGATTGTTCATCATCTGCGCCAGGTCATCCTCGTCTTCCACCTTTTCGCCGTCGAGAGCAACGATCAGATCTCCGCCCAGCATGATCGGGATGTTGCCCAGATAGGCCCGTTCGGTGCCGCCGCGAAGGCCCGCCAGGTCCGCCGAGCCGCCCGGGATGACTTGTACGATCAGCAAACCATAATCCACCGGCAACCCCATTTCGTCGGCGAGTTCGGCGCTGATGGGAATGGTGCGCACGCCCAGAGCCGGACGCCGCACCCGGCCCAGCGTCATCAGATCGTTGAGCACGGCCTTGGCAGTGTTAATCGGAATGGCAAAGCCAATCCCGGCATTCTGGCCGACGCTCGACAGAATCATGGTGTTAATGCCAATCACTTCGCCGTGCCAGTTCATCAGCGGTCCACCCGAGTTGCCCGGGTTGATGGCGGCGTCGGTTTGAATGGCTTCGTCAATGGTTGCGCCGTTCGGCTCGCGCACGGGGCGGATCGAGCTGACGATCCCCCGCGTCATCGTTCCCGCCAGCCCAAACGGATTGCCGATGGCATATACCTTTTGCCCAACCTGCAAGTTGTGCGAGTCGCCTAGCACTGCGGGAACCAGGTCGGGCGCCTTGATCTGAATCACGGCCAGATCGTGCGCCGGATCGGTGCCTACAATCGTCGCCTTGTATTTTTTGCGATTGTGCAGCGTGACTTCCACCTGCCGGGCATCGGCGACCACGTGATAGTTGGTGAGAATGTGCCCGTCCTTGTCGATGATAAAGCCCGAACCTTGCCCCTCCTGGGGCTGGAGACCGTAGAAGAAATCGAAGGTCATGGCGCGCGATGTGACGTTCACCACCGATGGAATGTTCTTGCGATAGACGAGAATATTGTTCTGCTCTTCGCTGTCGAGGCTCTCGTTCCCGGAAGCTTCGGTAATCTCAACCTGCGTGGGATGTAACCAATCCGTGGGATGGAGAAGGCTCAGGTGCGAGTTTGAACGCCAGGTCGTAAAGTAAAAGAACGCGCCAGCAATCAGCAGCGCGAACATTGCGGGTCGTATGAGTTTCATAAGTGCAACCTTGCTGCACGTGGACCGGAACGAAGTCAGAGGACCAGATGGTCCTGACCTGATTCTAAACAAACTTCCGCCCCCAGGCACGCCGCTTGAGACGGCCAGCCCAAATCGTCGCGAGTGAGACGGAATCGAAAGCTACTGTGATACCGGCGAGGCGAGCGGCATACTGGCAGTCACCACAGTGCCGTTTTCGTTCGATTGGATTTCGAGCCGGCCGCCAAGCTGCTTCACCCTTTCGCGCATGCCCCGAATTCCAACGCCCGATCGTACGAGTTTGGAGGAAGAGCCTCCGTTGTTCGAAACCGGCATGCCTCGGCCCTTATCCTGAATCTGAAGACAAACTTCGTCTGCGGAGCGAGCCACGCGGATGTTCGCCTCCTGGCTCCCGGAGTGGCGATGAATGTTGGTGAGGCATTCCTGCACTATGCGGAATATCGTCATCTCCATCTCGCGCGGAAGACGGCCGAGGTCCGGCGACAGTTCGAGCTGAACATCGATTTTACTGCGCTCGGCAAAGCCCTCTACATACCAGCGTAGCGCTGAGGGAAGGCCGGCTTCGTCCAGCAGCGGAGGATGAAGCAAATACGACACAGTGCGCAACTCCTTCGACAACTGCTCCACCAGACCGATGCTCTCCCGGATGACTTGCGCGAAGCTGGCGTTCATCTTTCGCGCTTCCTCTTCAATCGGCGCCAGGTTCATTTGCACCGCGACCAGAATCTGTCCGGAGCTGTCGTGCAGATCGCGGGCGATGCGGCGGCGCTCCTCATCCTGCGCGCGCAGCAGCCGGCCCGAAAGCTCACGCACCGTCTCGGCTTGCTCCAGGAGAGCTGCATTTTTTCCCTCCAGCTCCTGAGTCCGCAGCTTGACCCGCGTCTCCAGCTTTTCGCGAAGTTCTTTCTGCTCAGTGATGTCCAATCCAGTGGCCACGATCATCACCAGATTCCCCCCCTCGTCCAGCACCGGACTCAGCGTTCGATGGGCGAAGCGAAGCGTTCCGTCGGCAAGGCAAAAATAACATTCTTCCTGCACCAGCTCGCCGCGGGCGGCTCTGCCCACACTCTTCTTCAGAGTTGCCACCTCACCGGGCAAACGGGACCACCAGGGTTCCCAAAACTTGCGGCCGATCGCCTCTTCCCGATTGAGTCCGGCAGCTTCCAAGGCTGCCCGATTCGCTTCAATGATCGTTCCGTCCGGATTCAGCAATACGAGAAAGGAATAGGTTTGACTGAATGCGGCTCGTAGCCGGGCTTCGCCTTCCCGCAGCGCCCGCTCAATGCGCTTGCTCTCGGTAACGTCACGAGCGATCTTCGAAGCTCCGATAATCCGGCCGGCTGAATCTTTCATCGGAGATACGGTAAGAGAGATGTTGAGCCTCTTGCCCGACTTGGTCATGCGAACGGTTTCGTAGTGTTCAATGCGTTCGCCGTTTCGCAGCCGTCGTAGGATTTGTTTTTCTTCGTCGTACAGTTCCGGTGGGATGATGATGGTGATGGGTTGTCCCACCGCTTCTTCGGGAGTGAATTCGAAAATACTCTGGGCCCCGGCATTCCAGCTAGCGATGATGCCATTCAGATTCTTGGACACGATGGCATCGTCGGACGACTCGACGATCGCGGCCAGCCGATATTTTGCCTGCTCGGCCTCGCGACGCTCCGAGATGTCCTGAATGACCACGATGAAACGCTTGACTCGGCGATCCGGCCCGCGAACAGTGGAAACCCGCAGACTGATCCACACGATTGAGCCGTCCTTGCGGATGTAGCGCTTTTCGCTGGCATAGGTATCGGCGAGCCCGCCTGTCATCTTTTCCATTTGCGCAAGGTCGGCTCCCAAGTCATCGGGGTAGGTGATGTCCTGAAATCTGGTCTGCAGCAATTCTTCGCGGCTGTAGCCGACGATCTCGCACAATTTATCGTTCACCTGCAGCCAGCGGCCATCGGGGCTCTGGTGCGCCACTCCGAGGTTTGCAAGCTCGAAAGTGGATCGATAAAGATCCTCACTCTCGCGCAGCGCCTGCTCCAAGGCGGAACTGCGTTGCAGGATCTCCTGAGAATCGATAGGAGAACTTTGGCCGGCTTGAGGCGCCGTTGGTTCAAAGAAAGGAAGGTGCCGGCTGACCGTGTCCAAGGCAACCAGCAAGTCTCTTGCGATGGAGGACTTCACTACATATCCGCGAGCGCCCGCTTTGGCGGCCTGGCGGATCATCTCAGGGGACTCGTGCTGGCTGAGAACGAGCACTTCGGAATCCGGAAGCGCGGCACGAATAAGGTGAGTGGCTTCCAAACCGTTCAGCTTGGGCATGCTGACATCCATGACGATGACATCAGGATTCAGCTGTCGAGCCTTTTCCATCGCATCCTGTCCGTCAATCGCTTCGCCACACACTTCGTAGTTAGAGTGGCTCAGGATGAGGGAGCAAACGCCCCTGCGAACGACTTCGTGGTCATCAACGACTAGCACCCGGATCATTAGGTTCTCAAACTCATCCTATCGAAAAGACACTTTGGCCCTTACTCTTGGCCTGGGTTCACCACGGGGGGAGTATTCTCCGTAAGCTGCAGCGGTCAGACGACCAAAAACGACTCGAATGTAGCTACCTATAATAGGGATGCACGGCGAAGCCGCTGTATACAGTGAATCCTGTACCCCGACCGGGTAAACTTCTCTCGTAGTCAGTCAGACTAGCTATCCCTGGGCGGTGGCGGCTTCCTGGCGCAGTTCTTGCCATACGTGGCGAACCTGCTCGCGGGTCTGCTCGAGCGAGCCCGAATTGTCGATCAGGTAGTTGGCCGCTTTGATCTTTTCTTCCTCTGGAAGCTGCGCGGCCATGCGGCGCGCGACCTCTTTGCGCGCGACTTCGATGCTCAGCTTTTGCCGGGCAGCGAAGCGGGCCACGCGTTGATCGTCATGGCAGGTCACGACGATCAAGCGGTCGAATCGTTTCGCGGCACCCGCCTCGATAATCAGGGCGGCTTCCACGATGGCTATGGCATTCGGATCCTGGCTCCCCATCTGTTCCATCCACTCTTCCTGGCTGCGAATCACGGCTGGATGCACGATGCGGTTCAGCTCCTCAACCCGGGATGGGATTGGGGATGAAGCTGCGGAATCTTTTGACGGCGGCGATGAAGGGCCTGGACCGAAGGCCGCTTCCGCAAGTTTGGCGCGGTTCACGCTGAGGTCGGGATTGAGAATCGCCCCACCGAAGTGACGCACGACTTCGTTGTAAACCGGCTGACCGGGCCGCATCAACTCGTGCGCAATGCGGTCCGCTTGCACCAGATATGCGCCCAGCGCAACGAACATCTCGCCTACAACGCTTTTGCCGGATGCAATGCCGCCGGTTAGGCCGACTTTGAGCAATCGGCCTCCAGATGAAGAAACTTCACCACAGAGACACCGAGGCACAGGGGACGATTTCCTTTTTTCTTCCTATGTTTTCTCTGCGTTTCTGTGTCTCTGTGGTGAGCGGTTTTCATTTGCTGGCAAGCTCGGGCACGCGATCGCTGCGACGCATTTTTGCGGCTTTCACGGTGTTATACATCAGCATCGCAATGGTCAACGGGCCCACTCCGCCGGGAACGGGTGTCAAGGCTCCGGCCATATCCGCGACTTCGGGATGCACGTCGCCGACCAGCGTCGATCCTTTCGTCCGAAAGCTCTGTTCCCGCTTCGCGTTGCCGGCGAACAGACGCTGAAACTCGGCGGGATCCGTCACCTTATTCATCCCTACGTCAATCACGGTAGCTCCCGGCTTCACGAAATCGCGCGTGATCATGCCGGCACGGCCGATGGCGGCTACCAGAATGTCGGCGCGGCGGCAGACCGCTGGCAGATCGTGCGTCTTGGAATGACAGACGGTCACCGTGGCGTTGGCGTTGATCAGCAGCATTGCGGCGGGCTTGCCGACGATGTCGCTGCGTCCCACGACCACAGCCTCCTGTCCGGCGATGGGAATGTGACTTCGCTTCAGAATCTCGATCACCCCAGCCGGCGTGCAGGGAACGAGTCCCGGGCGCTGGGTCGAAAGGAAACCAACGTTGACAGGATGGAAGCCGTCGACATCCTTGGCCGGGTCGACAGCCATCAGCACCGCTTTGGAATCGACCTGGGCGGGCAAAGGCAGCTGCACCAGGATGCCGTCGATCTCATCGCGCCGGTTCAGATCGTTGATCAGGCTGAGAAGTCCTGATGTGGTGGAAGTTTCAGGCGGAGTATGCTGTTCGCTGTAAATGCCGACTTCTTCGCTGGCCTTCACCTTGCCGCGAACGTAGATTTCCGATGCGGGGTTGTGGCCCACCAGGACGACGGCCAAGCCGGGACGAACTCCGGCCCCGGCCATTTTCTTGACTTCGGCCGCCACTTCAGTGCGGATTTCGTTCGCGATGCTGACACCGTCGAGCATTCTGGCAGACATAGTTTCAATTCCTTTGAGATTCTATCGCACAGCCGCGATCCCGAGAGTCTCGAGTACCGAGTGGCACTCGGTACTCGTGCCATCCGCTGGTGACCTGATTTTGCCTAGAGTACAATGCCTCACATGATTGCAAAGGAGTTGCTGGAGATTCTGGTGTGCCCGGCCTGCAAAGAAGCGCTGGAGTATCGTCGAAATCCAGAGAGCCTGAAGTGTACACGGTGCCATCGAGTGTATGCGGTAAAGGACGATATTCCCATTATGCTGGTGGACGAAGCGACCATCGAAAATGCCTGACTCGGACCAGCGAAAGCAGAGCGAGACCGCAGCTCGATGGGTCGCATCCTCCGGGTCCGCATGGACTTGAAGTCAAACTTTCACGCCGCTTTCATGCCTTTGAAGCCTTCCCTTCTGTATCCTCGAGTTTCCTGATTTTTCGAGAGACGGTTCGTGAAATTCGTGAAGGCAGCCTTTCCAAAATCCGCCCGAAATGACACTTCGTGTCAGTTCTGAGACAGCCAAGGGCACTAAGAGACTCTTCGCCGGCGCCATCGCGCTGCTCGGTTTGCGTGCAACTTCCGATGGATAGAGGGGTTTATGGATCTAAACCGGCTTGCCGTACGTATATGAAGCAAGAGGGTAAAAGCGGCAGCAGAATTGCATGCAACTTGAATGGCTGCCGATGAGTCTAATAGCCAAATGTGGTAGTAGGTCGGAGTCGGAGGTGATGACGGCCATGCGTGAAAATGCGGTGACGACGGAAAGAATCAATAACGATAAAGACAGGTTCACGGTAAGTGAACTGGCAGCCTTGCGCAGCGATCTGCTGGAGGGTGGCATGATCGATTCTTACGAGGCCGCCGAACTGTTACAGGTTTTTCTGATGGGGCGGGGATATGGGGTTTCGCCCAAAGCAGCCCTCGATGCGGCTGGCCGGGTTGAGATGGCTGGTTGCGCTCTGCCGGTTCTGCAGCACGAGCTGGAGAACCTCGCCTTGGTGATGTAAGAATTGCGCTTCCGGGCCCCCGTGGTCCGGCTGCGCCGAAAAGACTTTGACATTCTGGGTCGGCTGACGAAACAAACACTGCCGTGCTCAGTTCCACGAAAGAGAAAGCCGGGCCAACCAGCCCGGCTTTGTGGCTTTTGGCGCAATGACGTGGGGTTTCGCAACACGAAACGTCCCGCCGCATCCGCCGTTACTACTTCTTCCTTGCCTCGGCCGCGGCGGCGGCGCGATTGGCACGCTCTTGCAGGGCTAGGGTTACGACCTGAAGCATGTCCTCCTGAGGTGCGGGCTTCCCTGTCCAGATTTCGAACTGCCTGGCTGCCTGATGGACAAACATCTCAATTCCAGGAATGATCTGCGCCCCTCGTTGTTTCGCCAGTTGCAGCAACCGGGTCTCGGCAGGGTCGTAGATCATATCGAAGACGTACCGGGCGTTGATTTCCTTTTCCTGCAGCGGAGTCTCCCGGGTATTGCCCATGCCAACCGGCGTGGCGTTGATGATCACATCGAAAACATACTTCTTCAGGTCGGCACGTTTTAGCGAGCGGGCGTGGGCACGGCGCGCCAGCTTTTGCGCCGCGGCCGCGCTGCGGTTCAGAATGTAGACTTCGGCTCCCCGTTCCTTAAGCCCAAAGACGGCGGCCCTGGCCGCGCCTCCCGCGCCCAGCACCAGGATTTTTGCATCCTGCAAAGTGCTGAGCCGGCGTTCGAGCGGTCGCACCACGCCGGACGTATCCGTGTTGAAGCCGTAGAGTTTACCGTCCTGGGCGCGCACGACCGTGTTGCAGGCGCCGATCTTCGCCGTGTGAGAATCGGTGTTATCGAGAAAGGGAAGAATTGCTTCCTTATACGGCATGGTGATGCTGAGACCGTGAATCGGAATCTCACGCACGCAGCTGAGCAGGTCTTTTAGAGTCTTGGCGTGCAGCGCCAGGTAGACGGCGTTGACGTTCTCGCGGCGAAAGGCCGCATTCATGATGGCGGGCGAGAGAGATTGGACGACTGGATCTCCGGCAACTCCGTAGACACGGGTGGCGACGTCGAGCTGTTCGATGCGATAGACGCTGCGCAGTTCCTGCGCGCTGACCTGTCCGGGAGCGGTTTCTTCCCCAGGACTGACGGCGGCGAAGGTAAATACGCTGCCGGCCCGGACTCCCAGCACGCGGCTGATGATCCCCTGTTCGCCCATGCAGACGCCGATGATGGAATGGTTGTCGCTTTCGCGCCCCAGAAACTTGATCATGGAAACGTTGTCAGAAAGTGTGGTCGCGGTGCTGACCACTTTGTAGAAGTCTGCGGGAAATTGCCGCATCTTTTCCAGAGTTTCGTCGAGTTTCTTGGTGCCTCGGAAGTCGTGGAAAGAAAGAATCAAGGCGGCCCTGGTGCGCAACTTCTGTAGATGCTCGGCCTTGCATTTCTGGGCGGTCTGCAATTCCACATCGACTAACTGGCAACCTGCGGCCGCAGCCTTGGCCAGGATATCGAGTTGCGATGCAATCGACCCTCGAAACTTGCCCCCGCTAGCCACCCGCCGACAAGTGGCGATCACCGTGATCCCGGAATGAGTCTCGAGAAAGTGTTTGATCTTGGGCAAAGCCAGACCGGGCTTGGAAAGGTAGTCTAACCTGAACTCCAAAAAAGGGTTATCGCGGACCAGGCCTTCCGCTTTCTCCACCAGGTCAGTTGGGTCGGAGGCAGCCACGGCGACGCAAACCCGCGGAAGCCGCAAGGGCAACAGGCGGGGCGGGTAGCTTTTAGCAGCAGAAATCATCTTGAATCAACAGGTTCGGATTAATGCAATAGGTTCGGCGCGAATCTTACAGGGGTCGAATTCCAGATGCAACAGGGATTCACACTTCCCCAGAAAAAACTCCTTTTCGCGCCGCGACTAACACCCTCGTAACCTTGACCCCCTCTTACCCCCTTTGTTACCTTCCAGTTGGAGCAATACTTCTAAAGGCATTTGACTGGGGAAGGGTGCCTAAGCGTGCCTCTTCTCGGAGGTAACATGAAGAAACTAGGGATTTTATTGCTGTTGGCAGCAACGGCTGCCTGGGCTCAATCGCCAGCCGACATAAATCCAGCGAGCGGGGCCGCGCCACAGGGAACGATTGAGACCTCAGCCAACTTCCCCATACAGCGGGTGCAAATGCCTACTTATGCAGATGTTTACTGCGCTGGTTTCATCAACCGCCAAACTCTGCCTGACGCCAACTTCGTAGCCGGTGGCCTTGAAACTCCCACCGACACCAAGTTCGTTCGCGGCGACATCATCTATCTGCAAGGCACGGGGTACACGCTGGGAGCGCAGTATCAAATTATCCGCTCTCTGCGCGACGTGAATCAGTACGAAATGTTTCCCGGACAACGCAAGCTCCTGAAGTCCACGGGACAGCCCTACGAAGAAGTAGGCCGGGTGCGCATCGTCGACGTCCGCAGCCGGGCGGCGATCGCCAACGTCGAATATACCTGTGACCCAATCAGTCCAGGAGACACGGCGATTCCCTTTGCTGAAAAATCCATGGTGACATTTCATCCGCCCCTGCGCTTCGACCGCTTCCTGCCCACGGGCAGCAAGGTTTCCGGCCGCATCGTGATGGGAAGAGATTTCGATTCCGAGTTAGGGACGGGACAAAAAGTCTACATGAACGTTGGGGCGAACCAGGGCGTGAAGGTGGGGGACTATTTCCGCGCCGTGCGCAGCTATGAAGCCGACCTGCACGATCCCGTAGACTCGCTTTCCTTCAAGGCCGCAATCAGTGAAGACACGCAAATGAAGCAGCCGTCGGTCGATCCGAACATGCTTACCAAGTCGAATGGCCCAGTAATTCATGTGCGCGATCTGCCGCGGCGCGCGGTTGGCGAGATTGTGGTGATCGGAACCACGCCAACCACGGCAACCGGAATGATCGTCTTCGCCATGGAAGATGTTCACGCCGGCGATGGCGTGGAACTCGACGAACAAGCGCGAACTCAATAAATATTCGCTGCATAAACGCATAGCCGGGGACGGGGAACCGTCCCCGGTTTTTTGTTTCAAGCTCGTGTCAGAATAACGGCATGCCTACTTCGGATGCCCTGGCCATTCCTGGTTTTCTCTATGGCACGGCCTGGAAAGAGGAACGTACCCCGGCCCTCGTCGAACTGGCACTGCGCACGGGTTTTCGCGGCATCGATACTGCCAACCAGCGGCGACATTATTTCGAAGAAGGAGTCGGCCAGGGATTGGCTGGCGCCTATCGCGCTGGAATAGTCACGCGGGCCGATCTTTTTCTGCAGACCAAATTCACTTACCGGCCCGGCCAGGACCATCGTCTACCCTACGATCCCACGGCTAGCCTTTCGGCCCAGGTGGTTCAGTCGCTGGCCAACTCGCTCGAACATCTCGGCACCGACCACGTCGATTGCTTCGTCCTCCATGGCCCTTCCTCGGGATATGGCTGGACCGATGCAGACGCCGAAGTGTGGGAAGCGATGAGGAAAGAGCGCGATGCCGGCCGCACGCGAGTGCTCGGAGTGAGCAATGTGTCCTTGGAGCATCTCGAGCAGATGATCGCGTTCCAGGGAGAAGTTCCGTACTTTGTGCAGAACCGCTGCTACGCTCGCCTCGGCTGGGATCGTGAAATCCGCCAATTTTGCCGCACACACAAAATCATTTATCAGGGATTCTCGCTACTCACAGCGAATATGGAAATCCTGCACCATCCGCTTGTCGCCCACGTCGCGAAGGACGCGAACGTCACTCCGGCGCAGATTATTTTTGCCTTCGCCCGTGCGGTCGGAATGCTACCACTCACCGGCACTTCCAGCGCGGAGCACATGAAGCAGGATTTGGCGAGCTCGACGTTGCTTCTTTCGTCTAAAGCGGTGCGAGCGATTGAAAATCTGTCCGGCTAAGCATTCATCCGGCGAGACGGCCGGAAAGGTCTTACTGCAATCCAGTCACAACGTAGGCTTGCGACAAAGTTATGGCGTAGATGTAGGCGTAGGCAGTGCCGTCGCCCGAAACACGAAGCCCACCAACGTTCCTGATCCCGGCCGCCGTGCCTTCTCCGAACGTCTTCCACAACTCCATTTTTCCAGTCGAGGCATTCACTTTGTAAACCTTCTCTGTTTTCTCAATCGCGCGATTCGAGACGGCGTACACCGACTCGCCTCCCAACGACCAACCGATCACATGGTAGAGCGAGTCGAGGCCGGGAATTGGGCGGATGCCACCCCCTTCCAGCGGCCAAATTCCCCACTTCCCATCGGACCCCAACACCGCTGTGCTTCTGCCATCGGGCGCCAGATGCACGCCCACAACTCCCTCCGGAGTGATCGCCTTGGCATCGCCGCTCGCTATGTCAATGATGTAGTCTCGCGCTCCGTGCCCACTCTCAATCCCACTCGCCAGTAGCCGCTTGCCGTCGGGAAGCCAGCAGACCGCACCCCAGGTAATGGCATCGTGCGTAATTTTCCTCGTCTCGCCTGTGCCGGTCGGCACCAGATTCAGCGGCCCTCCCTTCGGCGGGCTCGTGATCGCCCATTTTCCATCTGGAGAAATCGACATGGCATCGCCTTCGCCAATGCGCACCGGCGGCGATCCATCGGTGTCCCGCAGAAATACGGTATAGTTCGGTCCGCCTCCGTCGCCGGCTTCGGTGAACAGGATCTTATGCCCATCGCGGCTCATGTCCGCCAGGAGCGACCACCCGAACCAACCTAATTCTCGTTCCTCTTTTGCACCGGGCGCGATACCCCGAATCCCGATCCGCGAGTGATGCGTCACCGTCAGCGTCGTTCCATTCCGCACATCCTCTAGCCACATGCCTCCGGGTACATTTGTAATGTTGCGCAGCTTGCCCGAGAGAGTGACGGCGCGCGGATTATCGCCGCTTCCAGTGCCAGTGGAAGTGAACCATACCTCGTCCCCGACCGGCGACCACAGAATCCCCTCCAAGGACTCCCACCCCGAAGAAAGCTTCTTCTCCTTTTCCTTGCCATCGGCGCCAATCACTGCGACCGAACCTTCGTCATCCCCTCCCGTGTTCTCATGGTCGGCAAATGCGATCCATTTGCCGTCGGGGGAGATCTTCGGAGTGCTGATCCAGGTGATGCTATCCAGCAGAACCTTGCCAATGGGATATTCCAGGCGCCAATGACTATTCTCCGGGACATAGCGCACTACGGCCATGTTCTCGCCAGTCGCATCCCAGTCCGCGTCCTGCACATTGTCCAGCACTTCGCGCGGAGTTCCTCCGCTCAACGGAACCCGCGCCAGGGTTCCACTGCGGGCGTACCCGGGGAAGATCACCGAATTGAGACGAACCGCCAGTTCGCCGTTCTTGGAGATCGCCAGCAGCTCTGCATCTTTCAGCCCCAGTTCGCGTGATCCGGGATCGTCGGTTCGAGCCATATAGAGCTCACTTTCGCCGCCGTCCCAGGCCGCGCTGTAAACGATGCTGCCGTCGGGGGTGAATCTGGCATTTCCCATGGAACCGGTGCGAAACGTGATTTGCTTATATTCAGCCTGCGGCGCCCTGCCACTTCCGCGGCCGAGCCACCAACCGAGGCCAAGCATGGCCAGCGCGAGTGCGGCCGCTCCCGCAATCGGTAGCAACATCTTGCTCCGAGGCGGAGCGCTTGCCACCGCCGCCATCCGCACGCTGGTCCCGGAAACTCCAGTGAGATGCTCAAGATCAAACGCGATATCGCTGGCGGAATGGAAACGCTGCTCAGGATTTTTTTCCAGGCAGTGCTGCACAATGCGTTCCAGCGCCGGCGAAACGTTGCGATTGGTCTCGCTTAAGTCCGGGGGATCTTCCTTCAGGATGGCGCTCATGGTATCCGCGGCCGTCTCGCGATGAAAGGCGCGCTTCCCGGAAATCATCTCGTAAAGAATCGCGCCAAAGCTGAAAATGTCGGAGCGCGGATCGACAGCAGCGCCGCGCACCTGCTCTGGCGACATATAACCTGCGGTTCCCATCACCATGCCCGCTTCTGTGGCCTGCGTCATGGTGGGCAGTGCAGTGTGGGCTCCGGCTTTGGTCGGATCGGGCTGAGTGAGTTTCGCCAGGCCAAAATCCAGAATCTTGACCCGTCCATCTTTAGTGAGGAATAAATTCTCCGGCTTCAGGTCGCGATGGATGATTCCTTTTTCGTGGGCCGCGGCCAGTCCGTGCGCGATTTGCAGCGCATAGTCCAAAGCCTTGCGCACGACGACCGGCCCGCCGCGCAGCCGTTCTCGCAAGGTCTCACCATCAAGCAGTTCCGATACGACATACGGCGAACCTTCGCTCGTGCCAATGTCGAATACCGCCAGAATATTGGGATGATTCAGGGCCGCGGTAGCTAGCGCCTCTTGTTCGAAACGGCGGAGGCGGTCGGCATCGAGGGAAAGTGCTTGCGGTAAAACCTTGATCGCCACTTCCCGCTTCAAACGGGAGTCGCGGGCCCGATACACCTCACCCATGCCTCCCGCGCCCAGCAGGGTGACGATCTCGTATGGGCCCAGTTTCGTGCCAGAAGTCAGGTTCATGGGTGGGCCGGATTATAAACCACGGACAACCCGGCCACTCGAATGATTCAACGATCCAGGAGCTCGAGAGCCTCCGCGGTAGTGATAAATCTTGCCCCAAGCGCTTTCAGTTCGGTGACGGTTCGTTGCCCATCCTCCGTCTTCAAAGTTTCGATCGCATCCCAAACCACCGAGACGCGGCGCCCGCGATCCAGTAATCCTTTGGCCGCGAAGCGAACGCAGTATTCGGTGACCACGCCGAAAACCACGAATTCCACGTCGCTCCCGAATCGCTCCACGAGATTAGCCGCGTGACGGGTCTCAAAAATATCGAGCGTTTGTTTTTCCAGCACAATCTGCTGGTATGGCGAAAGGTCCCGCGGCAATTTCGCCGTGGCTTCATTCGCCACGGTGACAACCTTCTCCGTGAGCGCTTCGGGGACGAACGCAGAACCTGGCGTGCCTTTGATGCAATGCGGCGGAAATGTTTGGAACTCAGGATCATCCTTGACGTGATAGCACCCATGCGAAACGAGAAAGACACGGCCCTGCCGCGCCGCATCCGTAAGTTTTCGAATATTCGGAAGCAAGCGTTCTGCGCCGGGCACGTAGAGTTTTCCGTCGGCCAGCATGAAATCCGCCTGCGTATCCACTTCCCAAAAAACCACATTGCGAGCGGTCATCTCCATCTTCTCCGTTACTTGTTGCAGAGGAGCTCATAGCATTCTGAACGACCCAAACGGACGTGCGCAAACCGGAAAATCCCTGATTAGGCGGAACGGGCTCGGCGGCGGTGCGAGTTTGCGTGCGGAAGGCATCCGCCCAGGGTTAATTCGCAAAGACCTTCGACGAACTCGGGCGTCAAACTATCGTGACGAATCAGGAACCGCATGTAGATCGGGCCGTAGAGAGAATCCAGAAGCAGGTCCAGGTCAATCTTCTTCGGCAATTGGCCGCGTAGGATCCCGCGCTGAAGTGTGGCGTAGGCTTCCTGGCGGCGCGGCATCATGAAGCGTTCGCGGAAAGCTGCGATGACCCCTCGATCGGTCTGGCCGGCAGCGAGAATCGCGGAAACAATGCGCCCGCGGCGGCTGCGAAAAACTTTTATCAGCTGCCGCATCTGTTGGCTCATATCTGTTCGCACCGAACCCGTATCGGGGAAGTGAAGCTTGCGTTTCGTGCTGCAGGCAAAGGCATCGGCGATAAGAGCAGCCTTGTCCGGCCACCAACGGTAAACCGTTGCCTTGCCTACGCCGGCATGGTCCGCCACGGCTTCGATGGTCAGCTCGGAAAACCCTTTCTCCGCCAGGAGTTTCAAGGTGCTGCGCAGGATCGCCAAGCGTGCCTGTTCACTTCGCGGTCGCCCCGGCAACCGCTTTTTTCTCCCAGAGTCACGGTACTTTCGAGCAGGAGGCTTCTGGCGCATCGCCTTACCCTATCATATATAATCGGGTTTGGGCTTTAGAATCCAATACGGATAGTATCGAATCTAAATTGAAATCAAAGGATAGTTTGCATCCTTTGTAAGAACCATTTCTTCCTAATACTTACCTTTGAACTCTGGTGCTAACCGATGTGGATTGTTGCATTAGCTCTAAGACGTCCCTATACCTTCATCGTGATGGCGCTCGTCATTATTATCCTGACGCCGATCACAATTTTGCGGACGCCCACTGACATCTTTCCCAGCATCGATATTCCCGTAGTGTCCGTGGTCTGGTTCTACACAGGCATGTCGCCGCAGGACATGGCGGACCGCATCGTGGCCAACTCCGAACGCGGCATCACCACCACGGTGAATGACATCGAGCACATGGAGTCTCAGTCGGTCTACGGGCTCGGCATCATCAAAGTATTTTTTCGTCCTGGGACCAACGTGCAGGGCGCGATCGCACAAATCACCGCCATCGGGCAAACCTCAGTGCGCAGTCTGCCTCCCGGCACTACGCCGCCGTTGATCATTTCTTACAGTGCGTCCACCACGCCCATCATTCAGCTTGGACTGAGCAGCAAGACTCTGCCCGAGCAACAACTCTTCGATCTGGGGCAGAACTTCCTGCGGAATTACCTGGCTACGGTGCAGGGAGCCGCTACTCCATATCCTTATGGCGGCAAGATTCGCCAGATTCAGGTGGATCTGGACTTGCCGAGACTGCAGGCTTACGGGCTTCAGCCGCTAGACATCGTCAACGCCGTCAACGCTCAGAACCTGGTTCTCCCGAGCGGGACGATCAAGATGGGCCCACTCGAATACAACGTGGAGATGAATGGAACGCCGCAGACCATTGCGGAGTTGAACGACTTGCCGGTGAAAACGGTCAACGGTTCCACGCTGTACATGCGGGATGTCGCGCACATCCGCGATGGCTTTTCCCCACAGACGAACATCGTGCGCCAGGACGGCAACCGGGGCGCATTGATGTCGATCTACAAGAACGGCAACGCATCGACGCTGCAAATCGTCTCCGGGGTCAAGAATATTGTTCAGCAGGCGGCGCAGGCGTTGCCCCCGGCCTTGAAGATCACCTCTTTGTTTGACCAGTCCCTGTTTGTGCGCGCATCGATTGAGGGCGTTCTGCGCGAGGGCTTGATTGCGGCCGCGCTTACCGCCGTAATGATCCTGATCTTCCTCGGAGATTGGCGGCCGACGATCGTTATCTCCATCTCCATTCCGCTTTCTATCTTTGTCTCCATCATCCTGCTGGGCGCGATCGGGCAGACGATCAACATCATGACGCTAGGAGGATTGGCGCTCGCCGTCGGCATCCTGGTCGATGATGCCACGGTAGAAATCGAGAACATTGAGCGCAACCTGGCCATGGGCAAGGAAATGAGGCAGGCCATCCTTGACGGCGCGCAACAAATTGCTGTGCCGGCCTTCGTTTCAACGCTCAGCATCTGCATCGTCTTTGTGCCCATGTTCTTTTTGACCGGCGTGGCGAAATTCCTGTTCGTGCCGTTGGCCGAGGCCGTGAGCTTCGCCATGCTGGCCAGTTACCTTCTTTCGCGCACTCTCATTCCAACTTTAGTGATGTACATCATGCGCGGCCACGAGCATCGCGCCGAAGCTCCGAAATCAGCTCTGGGCAGGTTTCAACGCGGCTTCGAACGCAAGTTCGAAGAGTTCCGCCGCGGTTACGAGCAGTTGTTGGAAACCACCATCGAGCATCGCGGGCTGTTCGTGGCTTGCTTTCTGGCATTCTGCCTGCTTTCGCTCGGATTGTTTTTCTTCCTGGGAGAAGACTTCTTCCCGCAAGTGGATGCCGGGTTGTTGAGGCTGCATGTGAGGGCGCGTCCCGGCCTGCGTGTAGAGGAAACCGCCCGCCTGTGCGACCAAATCGAAAGCGCGCTGCGCGAGGAGATCCCGAGGGGCCAGCTGCAAACCGTACTTGATAACATCGGCCTGCCCAACTCGGGCATCAACCAGTCTTACAGCTCCAACGGGACCATCGGCAGTAGCGATGCCGAGATTCTCATAGCGCTGGATCCGGAACATCATCCCCCTACCGCCGGGCTCACCAGGCATTTGCGGGAAGTATTGCCGGAGCGCTTCCCCGGAGTGGAATTCTTTTTCCAGCCTGCTGACATCGTCACGCAGATCCTGAATTTTGGTTTGCCGGCCCCCATTGATGTGCAGATCGTCGGCACGGACATGCAAAGCAGCTACGAGATCGCGCAGCAAATTGCCAACAAAATGCGCCACATTCCCGGCGCCGCTGACGTCCACGTCCAGCAGTTGCTTTCGCTGCCCACGCTGCACATGGAGATCGACCGCACCCGCGCCACGCAAGTCGGGCTGACAGCGGGCAACGTGGCGCAGAGCGTGCTTGTGTCGCTGAGCGGCAGCTTCCAGACTTCGCCAAATTTCTGGCTGAATCCGAAAAATGAAGTCACTTATCAGATGGCGGTGCAGGCTCCCCAATATCGCATGACCGACATGCAAGACCTCATGACCATCCCGGTAACATCGCAGCAGGGGCCGCAGTTGCTCAGCAATCTGGTCCAGTTGTACCCGGTGACGCGGGCCGCCACGGTGAATCACTGGAACGTGGCGCCGGTGATCGATGTTTACGCCAGCACACAGGATCGCGATCTGGGAGCCGTGGCTGCGGACACCAATAAAATACTCAAGACTTTCGACGGCCATCTCCCCCGCGGAACTCATATCGTCGTCCGCGGCCAGGTGGCCACCATGCGCTCCTCATTTGTCGGCCTCGGCGTTGGACTGGTGGGCGCGATTCTTCTGGTCTATTTGCTCATTGTCATCAATTTTCAGTCGTGGCTCGATCCTTTCATCATTATTGCCGCGCTCCCCGGCGCGTTGGCGGGAATCTGCTGGTTCCTGCTGCTGACGCGAACCACTTTGAGTGTCCCTTCGCTCACCGGAGCGGTCATGTGCATGGGCGTGGCTACCGCCAACTCCATCCTGATGGTGAGTTTCGCGCGCGAACAGCTGGACGAGGGCATTCCCGCAGTTCGGGCCGCGGTAGCAGCAGGATACACACGTATGCGTCCCGTGCTGATGACCGCGCTCGCCATGATCATCGGTATGGTACCTATGGCGCTCGGCTTTGGCGAGGGTGGTGAGCAGAACGCGCCGCTGGGGCGAGCCGTCATTGGCGGCTTGCTGTTTGCTACGGTGGCTACATTGTTTTTCGTGCCCAGCGTATTTGCCATCTTCCATGGCCGCCGCGAGGCGAAGCGGGCGCGAGAGCAAGGGTTTTAAAGTTTGGAAGCATCGGAGTCGACAATGAGTGCAGAAAGCAAATCGGATCAACCGGGGGACGAGCAGCGGCCTTCACCGGACGTCACTGCTCAACCGCCGCAGCACGCTGAAGGCAGCGAAGAGCATCATTTAAGTGCTCAAGCCAAGCGTGACGAGGAGATCGAAAACATCCGCCAGCATTCGCGGCACCAGCCGCCGGCGATTCAGGCTCCTCCAGATCTTCCTCCCGCCCCGCCCAGCAAAGCGTTGAGAATTGTTGGAATATTGCTGCTGGTTCTGCTGCTGGCTGGCGGATTCACCATGTTCGCCCGGATGAGTCACGAGCGCGCTCTAGCCAACGAAACCGAGCGCGAGACCGTGCCCACCGTCGCGGTAGTAAATCCCGTGGCGGAGAAGCCGGACGAAGACTTAATTCTGCCAGGCTCTCTGCTGGCCTACGAGGAGTCTCCTATCTACGCTCGCACCAACGGCTACCTGGTGCGCTGGTACAGGGATATCGGCAGCCGTGTAACCAAAGGCGAGTTGCTGGCGAAGATCGATACTCCCGAGGTTGATCAGGAATTGAATCAGACGCGGGCCGCGCGTCAGCAAATTGTCGCTCAGATGGAGATTGCAAAAATCACCGCCGACCGCTGGCAGAACCTGCTCAAGACGGACTCCGTCTCCGCTCAGGAAGCCGACCAGAATGCCAGCGAATATAAGCAGTCTCAAGCCAACCTGGCCGCGGCCGATGCCAACGTGCGCCGCCTGGAACAACTCGAAGGATTCAAGGAAGTTTACGCGCCCTTCAACGGCGTGCTCACGCGGCGAAACGTCGATCCGGGCGCGCTGATCAACGCCGGTGCTCAGGCTGCTGGCCGCGAGCTGTTTGACATTGCGCGTGTCGATCCTCTGCGGGTTTATACCAGCGTCCCGCAGGCCTACGCTCCATTCATCAAGGTGGGCGCGAAAACCTTTGTCACCTTGCAGGAATTTCCAGGACAAAAATTTGTCGCCACGGTGGCGCGAACGGCCGAAGCGATTGATACGAACACCCGTACTCTGCTCACGGAGGTCGATGTCCCCAACAAAGATGGCCGTTTGTTGCCGGGCTCGTTTGGTGAAGTGCACTTCGCCGTCGGCTCCAACGTGAACAAGGTCACGGTTCCGGTGAATGCCATGCTGTTTCGCGCGCAGGGCCCGCAAGTCGCAATCATCGGTCCCGACAACAAGGTGGAGTTGCGTGCCATCAATATCGGCCGCGATTACGGCACCACGTTGGAGATTCTGGGCGGTGTCGCACCCACGGACCGAATCGTTATCAACCCGCCCGATTCGCTTGAGCAGGGGCAGCAGGTCAATGTCGCCCAACCTCAGCAGCAGCCGGGCCAGACAACGCCAAGCCAACAGACAGGTGGCGCGTCGTGAGTCGAGTCGCACTTTCGGCTGCTGTTCTTTTGTTGGGGTTTGCTGCGGGATGCACCGTGGGGCCCCGGTACAGCCGTCCTTCGGCTCCAGTACCAGCTCCGGATGCCTGGAAGACACAACCGCCATGGGAGCAAGCCTCTCCCGAGGACGCGATCCCAAAAGGCGAGTGGTGGAAAATCTATCACGACGCCGATCTCAACGCGTACGAACAGGAACTGCTCCAGGCCAACCAGTCGCTTGAGGCCGCGCGCGACCGGCTAAATCAGGCTCGCTCCCTGGCGCGCGTCGCCACTGCCGATTTTTTCCCGCAGCTATCCACGGACCCCTCCGCCGTACGCGAACGCGGTTCCGGCAATCGCCCTCTGAACGGCGCGCAGCCCACGGTGATCAGCGGCGGGACGCAGCAGGTTCCTCCCTATACCCAGAATGTCTTCACGATCCCGTTCAATATCAACTATGAACCTGATCTCTTCGGCCGGGTGCGCCATCAAGTGGAAGCCGCGAATGCAACGCTGCAATCCACCGCCGCCGATCTGCAAAATGTACAGCTGGTGCTGACCGCTGAGCTTGCGGCCGACTATTTTTCTCTGCGCGAACTGGACGCCGAATTCAACGTAGTGCAGGAGTCGGTAGGCTATCAACGCAAGGGTCTGGACTTGGTCGACAGCCGTCACAAGGGCGGCATCGCCAGCGGACTGGAAGTGGCGCAGCAAGCCGCCCTGCTCGACTCAACGCTGTCGCAGTTGGCCCTCGTGCAACAGTCGCGAGCGCAATATGAACATGCCATCGCCGTGCTGCTGGGGCAATCCGCCTCCAGCCTGAGTGTGCGCGTGGCGCCTTTGCAGGCCACGCCTCCGCCCCTCCCGCTTGGCGTGCCCTCGGACGTTTTGCAGCGCCGTCCCGATATCTCTACCGCCGAGCGTCAAATGGCTTTTGAAAACGCACAGGTGGGCATCGCCCGCACCGCCTTCTATCCCAACGTCACGCTGAGCGGATCTGGAGGATGGCAGAGTGTTGAACTCTCTTCGCTGTTGAACGCGCCCAGTCTGTTCTGGTCGCTTGGTGCGGACGCTTTGCAACCGATTTTCGAAGGCGGACGCAACCGCGCCAACCTCACCGCTGCCCGCGCTGCCTATGACCAATCGGTAGCGAACTACCGCCAGGCCGTGCTCACCGCGTTCCAGCAGGTGGAAGACGGACTCAGCAATCTGAGCACACTTTCCCAGGCTCTGACCACGCAAGGCGCGGCAGTCGAAGATGCGCGCCGAGCACTCGCCATTGCGAACAATCGCTATATCGGCGGCGTCACCAGCTATCTCGACGTGATCACTGCCCAGACCACTTTGCTGACCAGCCAGCGCCTCGAGACCCAGTTACTCGGCCAGCAGATGGTCAGCTCCGTATATCTGGTGAAAGCTCTCGGCGGCGGCTGGGATGCCAGCGAGATCAAAGATCAGCAGGTGCATCCCCAGGCGGGTCAGATCGTGCAACCGTAGGACCTCGCATGAGCTCTCATCCCGATGTCCCCGCGTTTTCACAAGCGGGATGAGGGACTTCCTTTGGCACATAGCCCGATTCAAAAACCGACCACTTACTTCCCTGGGCCTTTACTATTTGACAAACACCACCTTCAGGCCTATGATCATGGCAGTGCTTATCTCCTCTTAATTCTTTGGCTATTCAGTCGTAAGACCGGCCCTATCATAGCTTTACCGTACTCAGCCAGCCCTGAGGCAGGCGACGCTAGCTCGATCTTAACTGAGGGGTAGTTTAGGTTTTATCCCCGGTGCTGCACTTCGGATCCAGAACAAAAAAGGGAGCCCATGAAAAACACCAAGTTCCTCGTCAAGGTAAATCGCGGCGGTGCGCGTGCCGCCGAATACGTTCTGCGGATTGACCGCAGCCCCATCCAGACCACCACCAACAAAAAGCTGGCGCTCGCCATGGGCCGATTTACAGCGGAAGATGCGGTCAAATTGATGCAGAACTCCCGCTGCACCCCGGAGTTGATTTCAGTTCAGGTTTAGCTGATCTCTCCGGTTCAAACCGCGATCCGATTCGTAGACATACTCAGCCGAAGCCGCACCCGGACTAGTTGACTAGCTCCGGGCGTGCCGCTCGCTGTTTGGCTTCGAACCGCTTAGCGCGAAGAACAGAATGTAGAGATAGCAGATCACGGGAAGAAAAAAGGCATGGTGAATGCCGATCCTGTCGGCAATCGCGCCTTGCGCCAGCGGAATAATCGCTCCCCCGACGATCGCCATGATCAAAATCCCAGACCCATCCCCAGTGAGCGGGCCCAGTTCCGCTACACCCAGAGTGAAGATGCTCGGGAACATGATGGAGTTGAAGAAGCCAACCAGGATGATGCTCCACATGGCAAAGTGCCCTGTGCTTAACATGGAGATAGCAACCAGAACAGCCGCGCATACCGCGCAAATGCCCAGCAGTTGTCCGGTCTTCATTTTCTGCAATAGTCCGGATCCGATGAACCGCCCAACCATCGCTCCGCCCCAATAGAAAGCGACGAAGCTCGCAGCCACCTTTTCGGTCAGTCCGCCGATTTCGGGCTGGCTGAAATAATTCACCAGAAAGCTGCCGATGGAAACTTCTGCGCCCACGTATACAAAAATGCCGACCGCGCCAAAAATCAGATTCCAATGCCTCCAGATGGAGTCATCCACTTTCTCGCCGACCTTGTGCTGCGCGTGGGGAATCTTCGGCAACTTGAAGCTGCCGATCGCAATCGCCAGCACCACCAGCGCGATCCCCAATCCCACGTAAGGCGTCTTCACCGTCGCCGCCTCATGCAGGCGATAGGCTTGCAGCGCATCCGGCGCCATGGCGCGAATCTCGTCCATCGATTTCGGCGCCGCGCTCAGAATCAGCAGACCGCCAAAAAAAGGCGCCAGAAAAGTCCCTAGCGAATTGAACGCCTGCGTCAGATTCAGCCGGCTGGATGCGGTCTGCGGCTTGCCCAGCACGGTCACATAAGGATTGGCCGCGACCTGCAAGCACGTAATGCCTGCAGCAAGCACGATCAGAGCGATCAGAAACAGAGGATAAGATGGAACGCTCGCGGCTGGTACAAAAAGAAATGCGCCCGCGCCCATCGTAAGCAAACCCACCACCATCGAGCGCTGATAGCCGATCCAGTCAATGATCTTTGCCGATGGGATGGAGAAAAGAAAATATGCTCCAAAGAACGCAAACTGAATCAGCATGATCTCTTTGTAGTTGAGATCGAAAATCGGCTTCAGGTGCGGGACCAGGATGTCATTGAGACATGTCAGAAAGCCCCACATGAAAAATAAAGTGGTCACAACCGCGAGCGGGACGGTATAGGAGGACGATGATTCAGGAGAAACTGCAGTGGAACTGCTCGGCGCGCTGATCGACATAGTTGTAGGTTCCGCTCGGCATCATAGCACCGGAAGGCAGACCTGGGCATTTCGGGAACCGGAAAAATGGTTTCGCGAACGCGTTACGCCGTGTTTCCGGATAGGTCCTGGATCTTCACCAGCCAGTTCGCCGGTTCGGGGAGGATGGCGAAGGTGGGGAGTTTGCCGCGCACCATGGCGACTTCATCGCACTGATGAAATCTGGGACAGACGTGGCAATCTTTGTAGATTTTGTCGGGAAGATCTTCGCGCTGCGCGATCTGGAATCCCTGGCGCGCAAAGAATTCTGGCGCTCGCGTGAACAGGCAGATGCAATCGACGCGGTGCCGCTTCGCCTCCGCCATCAAAGCTTTTATCAGCCGGCTGCCGCCGCCCTTGCCCTGAGTTCGCGGCGCAACCGTGATCGAACGAATCTCGGCAAGGTGCGTACCGTAAAGATGCAGCGCGCCGCAACCGATGATGCGGCCGTCTTCTTCCAGAACGACAAAATCTCGAACGTTCTCGCAAATCTCCGCCAGCGTGCGAGGCAGCAATGTGCCGTCGCTGGAATAAGAAGAGATCAGATCGTGGATGTGCTGAGCATCCGGCAAAATGGCTTTACGCGTGCGCATGAAAGTTGACCTCCTCGCGCAGAGAATCAATTTTCTTTTTCGCAGCGGCAATCCCTTGCCGCACTCGGGTTGGCGCAGTTCCGCCAACTACGTCGTGGATCGCCAACACCGCACTCGGCTTCAGGCATTCATAGAAGCTCTCGTCGAATGCGGAGTGCAGACTGCGCAAATCATCGAGCGACAAAGCCTGAAGCTCACAATTCTTTTGCAGGCATACCTTCACCGCTTTGCCGATCTGTTCATGCGCCAGCCGCGAAGCTACGCCACGGCTCACCAGATAAGTCGCGGCAGCCCAAGCATTCATGAATCCAGACTGCGATGCCTCGCTCATCCTCGGGAGGTCAAACTCGACCGCTTTCATAAAACCGGCGACCAGCGGCAACAACGCGAGGGTAGTATCCGCGGCATCAAACAGCGACTCCTGCGTTTCCTGCAAATCTTTGTTGTAAGCCAGGGGCAAGCCTTTCAGCGTTACCATCAGAGCGGTTGCGCTTCCGATAACGCGGCCAGTTTTGCCGCGCACCAGCTCCAGAAGATCTGGATTTTTTTTCTGCGGCATGGCGCTGCTGCCCGTCGAATAAGCCTCCGGCAACTGAACAAAGCCGAATTCCTGCGAGGAAAAAAGAATCATTTCCTCCGCCCACCGGCTCAGATGCAGACACAACAGCGAAAGCGCATTCACGAATTCAAGAATGAAATCGCGGTCACTGGTGGCGTCGATGCTGTTCGCCGTGGGCCCAGTGAAACCAAGTTCTTTTGCCATGAACGCTCGATCCAGCGGCAACGTTGCACCAGCTATCGCACCCGATCCTAGCGGACAAACATTCAAACGCTTGCGGCAATCGGCCAGCCGGTCGGCGTCACGCAAAAACATTTCCGGGTAAGCCAGCAGCCAATGCCCCACCAATACCGGCTCAGCGTGTTGCAAATGCGTGTAAGCCGGCATCGCAGCGTTGCCGGCCTGTTCGGCGCGATCGGTAAAAGCTCCGCAGACTTCAACCAACTCCTTTCGCAACTCATCGATCGCCGCCCGCACATAAAGACGCAAGTCCGTCGCGATCTGCTCGTTGCGGCTGCGGCCGCTGTGGAGCTTATATCCGACTTCGCCGATCCGCGCGGCTAACTGCTTCTCGACGAAGTGATGCACGTCCTCAGCTTCCTCGTCCGCGACGAAGCCGTTGGCAGAGGCAGCCGTTTCGCCAATCTGCTGCAGCCCCTCCAGGATGCTGATAAGGTCATCCGCGGAGAGAACCGCCGCATTTTTCAGGGCGCGGGCGTGGGCTGCGCTGGCGGCCAGCTCGTAACGAAGCAGCCGGCGGTCGAAATCAAACGACCGCTGCCAACGCTCGAATTGCGGGTCCAGCGGCTGCCGGAACCGCCCCGACCACATCTTCATCGCGCAACCTCCTGCTTTGCGCGAGCGCGCGTACGCGACGGCAGCCCGAGGATGCGAATGAATCCCTCCGCATCTTTCTGGTCATAGCTGTCACCCATGGTGAACGAAGAAAGGTCGGTGCGGTAGAGCGAGTGCTCGGACTGGCGGCTCACCACCGAAACATTTCCTTTGTACAACGAAAGCGTCACGCTACCCGTCATCTCCGACTGCGTGCTGGCGACGAATGCGTCCAGAGCTTCGCGCAGCGGCGTGAACCATAATCCGAAGTAAACCAGCTCCGCATACTTCAGTCCGATGTGCTGCTTGAAATGCGCGACCTCGCGCTCCAGGCAAAGCGCTTCCAGCTCTCGATGAGCCGCGATCAGCAATGTTCCGCCGGGCGTCTCATAACATCCACGCGATTTGATTCCCACAAAGCGGTTCTCCACCAGATCCACGCGGCCCACCGCATTGCGCGCTCCGATTTCGTTCAGCAGCTCGACCAGCGAGACCGGATCCAGCTTCATCCCGTCGACCGCAACCGGAGTCCCTTTCTCGAAGGTGATGGATACCTGCTGGTCTTTGTCCGGCGCCTCCTGTGGCGAGCGCGTCATCTGCCACGTGGACGGCAGCGGCGCATTCGCCGCATCTTCCAGCTCTCCGCCTTCGTGGCTGATGTGCCACAGGTTGCGATCGCGGCTGTGAATTTTTGCGCGGCTCGCCTCCACCGCAATGCCGTGCTGCCCCGCGTAATCCAGGCAGTCTTCGCGCGATTTCAGCGTCCACTCGCGCCACGGCGCAACCACTTTCAACTCCGGCGCCAGCGCTTGGTAAGTCAACTCGAAGCGAACCTGATCGTTGCCCTTCCCCGTGCAGCCATGCGCCACCGCCGTCGCTCCCTCGCGCAAAGCAACTTCCACCTGATGCTTAGCGATTACCGGGCGCGCCAGCGACGTACCCAGCAAATATTTATGCTCGTACACCGCGCCTGCGCGCAGCGCGGGGAAAACGTATCCGGTCAGGAATTCCTCGCGGAGATCCTCCACCACGACCTTGCTTGCGCCGGTCGCGTAGGCCTTCTCGACCACGGCTTCAATGTCATCGCCCTGGCCCACGTCGCCGACCATCGCAATCACGCTGTACGAATAATTTTCCTTGAGCCAGGGAATGATGATGGAGGTATCGAGTCCTCCGGAATAAGCCAGAACGATTTTTTCAGGCATGAGCACTCCTCGCGGGCAGACGATCCCCGCCGCCCAGCAGCAAATGAAGAATGGCTTTCTGTACATGCAGGCGATTTTCCGCCTGTTCGAAAATCACCGACTGCTCCGAATCCATGACCGCGTCCGTCACTTCCATCCCCCGATGAGCCGGCAGGCAATGCATGAACACCGCGTCGGGGGCGGCTTCCGCCATGAGCTCCTCGTTTACTTGATAGGGCGGGAAGATTCGCGACCGCTCATCTGTCTCGCGTTCTTGACCCATGCTCACCCAAGCGTCGGTATAGATCGCGTCCGCTCCGGCAACCGCTTCGTGCGGATCGGTGAGCAAATGAAGGTCAGCGCCAGTCTCGCTGGCAATTTCGCGCGCCGCCGCCACAATCTGCGGGGTCGGCTCGTAGCCCGACGGAGTCGCGATGCGTATCGACGATCCCAGGCACGCGCAAGTAAGCAGCAACGAGTGCGCGACATTGTTTCCGTCCCCGACGTAGGCCAGGCAGCGATTCTTCACATTTCCGAAACGCTCCATCAGGGTGAAATAGTCCGCCAGCGCCTGGCACGGATGTTCGATATCACTAAGCGCGTTGATCACCGGCACACGCGCGTGCTGCGCCATGCCTTCGATGGTCTCCTGCGAAAAAGTGCGCAACACAATCACGTCCACCCAGCGCTCCAGGTTGTGGGCCACGTCGCTCAGGGTTTCGCGGGCACCGAGACGCTCTTGAGTCTGGTCGACGAACATCGCCAAACCGCCCAACCCCGTCATTCCAGCCTCGAAAGTCAGCCGGGTTCGCAAGGAAGCTTTCTCGAAGAACATCACCATTTGCTTGCCCACGAGCGCCTTTTGAAAATCGCCGGGACGCGCCTTGATGATTTCCGCGAGGTTCAAAACCGCGTTCACTCCGGCAGGCCCCAGATCGCACGTCGACACCAGATCCGGACACCAGAAAGCTTGCGGCGCATTCGCCGCAGCGGCGGCCGTTCTTGCTTGCACGTGACTATTCAACGTTAACTCCTTCTTCTGCACCCGCGTATCCGCCGGTTGCAATTTGTATCGAGCAGCGACTGACGGGCTCATGAGTACGTCACCTCCGTACCGCAGGAAAGCTTGGTCAGATAAAACTGGGGCAGCACTTCGACCTCATTCGCCGGTAGGATTCGCACTCGGCCCACGCCTTGTTTCAGAGCCAGCCCGCAGGCTTGCAGCTTCGGCAGCATGCCGCCGCTGATAATCGAATTCGCCGCCAGCTCTGCTGCCTGCTTCGTGGTCAGCCACGGCATTACGCTGCCCGCCGCATCTTTTACTCCGGGCACGTCGGTGAGAAAAATCAGAGTGTCGGCGTGGCAAGCGGCCGCGCAGGAGGCCGCCATTTCATCGGCATTCACGTTGTAGTATTCGCCGTCCGCGCCCAGCGCGAGCGAAGCGATCACCGGGATTCCTCCCTGCCGCCACAACGCTTCAATCCAGCATGGCTCCGCGAAACAAATTTCGCCGACAAATCCCAGGTCGCGTCCATGAACAAATTTTTTGCGTGCGCGGAACGTCATGCCGTCGCCGCCGCAGAATCCAATCGCCGGCATTCCCGTCGCCTGAATCGCCGCCACCAGCTTCTTGTTCATGATGCCACCCAACACCATGAGCGCCGTGTCCCGGGTCTCTGCGTCGCTAACACGCAGGCCGTTTACAAACTCGCTTTTCTTCCCCAGGCGCTCCAGCATGCGAGTCAGAGCGCTGCCGCCGCCGTGAATCACAGCGACACGGTGCCCATCCTGCGCCAGTTCCGCGATCGCCTGAGCGCACTTGCGCAGCATCGCCGCGTCCTCGATCGCCGCGCCGCCAATTTTCACTACGATTGTCACTGCAAACCCTCCCGCTCTTCCCACTCGTACATCAAATTCATGTTCTGCACGGCTTGTCCGGCCGCGCCTTTCAGCAGATTGTCCACGCACGAGACCAGCACCAGCCGCTGCCCATCCTCAGCCAGACAAAATCCGAGGTCGCAATAATTCGTGTGCAGCGAAAACTGCAGCTGCGGCAGCTGCGGCGTCGAAAATACTCGCACCCAATGCTTGCCCGCATAGAAATCACGCAGGCACGATTCCACTTCCGCGGGCTTCATCACACGGTTCAGATGCGCATAGATGGTCGACAAAATCCCACGCGGAATCGGCAGCAAGTGCGGCGTGAACATCAACTCCGCATCATCCAGTTCCAACTGCTCCACCATCTCTCCCAGATGTCGGTGATTGAACACCGAGTAAGCGGAAAGATTGTCGGCCACGGAAACGAAATGAGTACGCGAGGTCGGCGCCTTGCCGGCTCCCGACACGCCTGATTTCGAATCCGAAATAATTCCGCGGCTGCGATCGATCAACTTCCCCTTGAGCAGCGGCGCCACTGCCAGAATCACCGACGTTGCGTAGCATCCCGGATTTGCCACCAGTTGCGCCGAGGGAATACTGTCACCGTTCAATTCCGGCAAGCCGTAAACTGCTCGCTCCGTCAATTCCGCCGCAGTTATCGCGTCAGCATCCTGGAACGAGTAGCTGGCCCGATGCTGCGCCTGCTTCAAGCGCCACGCCCCGCTGAGATCGATCACGCGCAATCCCTGCGCGATCGCTTCGGGGACGAGGGAGCGCGAAGCTTCATGCGGCGTCGCCAAAAAAAGCAACCGCACGCCCTGATGTTTCAGCTCCGCCCACGAAAGCGATCGCAGTGGATAGCCTCCGTTGCCCGACAACTCGGGAAAAATCTCCGCCAAATCCTTCGCGCCGTCATTGCCGTCGCGCCGCAACAAGACCGGCCTCTCCAATCGAGGATGGCGCTCCAGAATGCGCGTCAGCTCCAACCCTGAATAGCCACCGGCTCCGAGCACCGCGGTTTTGAGCTTTGCCGCCATCAGCCGAGCATTTCCTCGATCCGCATTGCGAACTTCCTCGCGCCGTCTTTATCGGGACAAACAATCAAGATCGTGTCGTCCCCTGCAATCGTTCCCACCAACTCCTCCCACTCCTGCTCGTCCAGCGCCGCCGCCACTGGCTGCGCGCTGCCGATGATGGTCTTCACCACCAACAGGTTCTGCGCGGACCGCACATCGAGTACAAACTCGCGAACCAGCCGCTGCACGGGGGGCAAAGCCAGACCAACAGCGCTTTCCCCTTGGGGTAATGTGTACCCAGAGCTCGTCTTGCTTAGATTCAAGTCTCGGATATCCCGCGACAGCGTTGCCTGCCCCACCTTGAATCCCCGCTTGCGCAACGCCCGCTGCAGATCTTCCTGGTTGGCCACCGGCCCTTGCCGAAGCGCTTCCAGAACCGCCCTCTGCCGTAAGACTTTATTCATTATGAATATTTATTCATATAGATGAATAAATATTCTCTTATCTTACAGGGTGAGATTGGCCTGTCAAGACAAAATCGCGCCCGTGTTGATTCTTTCGGGTACCTTCGAGGACAGCTGAATGCGGCAGCCCGGAAGCTCCGGCTGGCGAAAAGCGGGGCATGCTTTGAAATCCTTGCTAGACTACTCGCGGCTCGCACGGGATGCAGCCTCGAGCCAGCAGAGGAGCGCGCTGGATGAGCAACAAACCCACACTGGGGGCCGAGCTGATTGCCGAGTTTCTTGGAACTTTCGTTCTCATTCTTTTCGGCAACGGGGTGGTTGCGATGGTAGTTCTATTTCCCGCGAACCTGCCAGCCGGAACCGCGCACGGAGGCTACACCAACATCACGCTCGGTTGGGGTCTCGCGGTCACCATGGGTATCTACATCGCCGGAAAAGTTTCTGGAGGCCATCTGAATCCCGCGGTCACCCTCACAGTCGCGGTGTTCCGCGGCTTTCCCTGGCGCAAGGTTCTCCCTTATTCCATCGCGCAAACCGCAGGAGCATTTCTCGCCGCCGCTTTGGTATACAAAAATTATCTGCCGGCCTTCCACCAGTTCGATCCGCAACTGGAAAAAACCGCCGGCATCTTCACGACTTTCCCCGCCTTTCCCGCTTTGCCGCAGGCAGGATTTCTGGATCAGGTGATCGGCACCGCTCTGCTGCTGCTGATGGTCTTGGCCATCACCGATGAACTCAACGTTCCTCCGGGAGCGAATCTCGCTCCTGCGATGATCGGGTTGGTAGTCGTTGCAATAGGCATGAGCTTCGGCGGCATGCACGGATATGCAATCAATCCCGCTCGCGATTTTGGCCCGCGGCTTTTCACCGCTGTGGCTGGATTCAGAAACAACGGCCTCACGGACGGACCGCGAGTCTGGTGGGTTCCAGTGGCCGCGCCCTTGCTAGGAGGGCTGGTCGGCGCCGCAGTTTACGATTTTGGCATTCGACGATTTCTGCGCGCCTTGCAGCCGTCGTCCTGATTCAACGCTTGCGAAAAGGAGGAGGCCTTTTTGCCTTACATTCTTTCTCTCGATCAGGGCACTACCAGTTCGCGGGCTCTCTTGTTCGATCATGAAGGCTCCGTGCGGGGCCTGGCCCAGCGCGAGTTTACACAGATTTTCCCTCGGCCCGGATGGGTGGAGCACGATCCCGAAGAAATTGCCGCATCGCAAATTGCGGTCGCTCTGGAGGCGTTGGCTCAGGCCGGCGCGCAGCCCAGCGATGTCGCCGCCGTCGGGATCACCAACCAGCGAGAGACAACAATCGTGTGGGATCGCGTCACCGGCGAACCGATCTATAACGCGATCGTCTGGCAGGATCGCCGCACGGCCACATTCTGCGAACAACTGAAAGCGCAGGGTCGCGAGAGTTTCATCCAGCAACGAACCGGCCTGCTGATCGACGCCTATTTCTCCGCCAGCAAGATTTCCTGGATTCTGGAAAACGTCCCGAGTGCGAGAAAGCTTGCCACAGCCGGCCGCTTGGCCTTCGGCACCGTGGATAGTTGGCTGCTATGGAAGCTCACCGGCGGCCGCGTGCACATCACCGACGCCACCAACGCATCCCGCACCATGCTTTTCAATCTGCATTCCGGAACCTGGGACGGCGAATTACTGGATCTCTTTGGCGTCCCCGACTCGATGTTGCCGGGAGTTCGCCCCTCCAGCGAAGTTTACGCAGAAGTGAGTTCAGTTCCCGGTCTCAACGGCATTCGCATCGCAGGAATCGCCGGAGATCAGCAGGCCGCATTGTTTGGCCAACGCTGCACCACTCCCGGCCTCACCAAAAATACCTACGGCACCGGATGCTTTCTGTTGCAGAGCACGGGCGATCGCCCCGTCGCGTCGACGAACCGACTGCTCACCACGGTAGCCTGGCGAATCGGCGACACCACCAATTACGCGCTCGAGGGCAGCGTGTTCGTGGCTGGAGCGGTGGTGCAGTGGCTGCGTGATGGTCTCGGAGTCATTCGCAAGTCGTCCGACGTGGAGGCGCTTGCCACTTCCGTTCCCGACAATGGCGGAGTCTATTTCGTGCCCGCCTTCGTGGGACTTGGCGCCCCGCATTGGGATCCCTATGCGCGCGGCGCAATTTTTGGTCTCACCCGCGGCAGCACGGCGGGCCACATCGCGCGTGCCGCCGTGGAGAGCATCGTCTACCAGGTCGCCGATCTCATGGATGCCGTTCAGACCGACACTCACACTCCGCTCCTCCAACTGCGCGTGGACGGCGGCGCGTCGGCCAACGACACTCTCATGCAATTTCAGGCGGACGTTCTCGGCGTGCCCGTGGTGCGTCCCGCGATGATGGAGACCACCGCGCTCGGAGCCGCGTTTCTGGCTGGCCTGGGCGTTGGTTTCTGGAAAGAGATCGAGTCATTTTCTGACTCGCAGGGCCAGCGCAGATTCGAGCCTGGCATGCCAAGGTCTCAAGTGAACGAACTGCGCGCGCGATGGAACGAAGCCGTCGCCCGGGCAAAAGGATGGAACACCAGAGCCTGAAATTCAGCAACTTCGAACGGCGCTAAAAAACCAACATCGAAGGCTTCCTTTTGAATCGGTTACACATCCTAAATTCGTCCTGATTCCAAAAGGAGCCTTTATGAAAAAAGTTATCTCAGCCTTCCAGGTGGCAACCACGGTGGTGGGCGCAGCGGGCTTGGTGTATGCGGGATTTATTTTCCTCAATGCGCTTCCCGACCTGCGTCGCTACATCAAAATCAGCACCATGTAAGACTTTCCCGGCCTCTGCTGATGTGCCCCTGCGAAGCCGCGGCAGCGGCTGGCCAGTTACGGGAGCACCGGCGCCTCAGCTACGCCGACGTTCGTATCCGCCCCGCCGTAGTAAAACAAATAGCGCTCACCCTGCCGAACCATTCCTTCTACGAAAACCACATTCGGCACTTGCCCGACTTTTTCCCATTGCTTCTCGGGAGCAAAAATCGGTGTATCCGTCCGCTGGATCAAGACGCGTGGGTCGTTCCGGTCAAACATTGCTACGCCCGTACGGTAGACGAGCTTGTCGTCGGCTCCGTTATAAATAAGGACGATTCCTTTCGGCGTCACGATCGGCGCTGGCCCCGGCTCGGCTACACGCGAGTCGAATTGCCCCGCACGCACCGGTAACACCGGCGTATCGGTCGCCTCGGTCCAGTGCAGCAGGTCCGTGGAAGTAGCCAGTCCCACCTGATCGTTATTGTCTTTCGCTGTCCCGAGAAAATACATCCAGTACTTGCCGTCAATCTTTTCCGGCACAATTGCTCCAGATTTCGTCCAGCGAATGTTCCAGCGCCCTTTGTAAGCCGGAAGAATTATGCCTCTGCGCTCCCAGTGGATAAGATCTTTCGAAGTGGCCAGACACAGTTGTGCATCTTTCTTGTTGTAGCCGGTGTAGGTCAGATAGTAGGTATCGCCGAACTCGACCAGCCGCGGATCTTCCACGCCGCCGTTTTTTTCATAATCTTTCTCCGGCGAAAATACGGGCTGGCCCCGTCGCGTAAAGTGGATTCCGTCGGCGCTCTCGGCATATCCCAGGCGTGAAGTACCACCCTTGTCCTGCGCCCGATAAAGCATGATGATCTTGCCGTCGCGCACCACCACCGAAGGATTGAAGGTGCCAGCCGATTCCCATCCGTCCCCCTGCGGTGAAATCACCGGGGTCTCCGAGACACGGTGCCACGCCCCAAAGGGCCAACTTGCGCTATCCTGTGAAGCCAGCGCCAGAACCAGCGTGATTATCTTTACCCAGCTCTTGAGTCGAATGGAATGAATCATGGCGAATGTGACCTTTGGCGTAGAGTAATTTTGCGTTTTGAGATCTGTCTGATGGCGCGACTGCAAGATGGTGCGTCCCGATTCTCGGCCAGTTAGCTCGTTCGCGCAACCTTCACCCGCGTCGGTGAAATTTCCATGTTGAATAATAGAAAACTTGTCGTAGGTTTGGGGGAACTGTTGTGGGACCTTTTTCCTGAAGGAAAAAAGTTAGGTGGAGCTCCAGCCAACTTCGCTTACATCACGTCCCTGCTTGGCGATGAAGGAATCCCCGCCAGCCGCTTGGGCCACGACGAGCTGGGAGCCGAAGCGCTTCGTCGTCTCCGAGAGCTCGGCCTTTCCACCGAGTTTATTCAGCAGGACCCCGATCATCCTACCGGGACCGTGAAGGTCAAAGTGGATCAGGCCGGCCAGGCCTGCTTCGAAATCGCCCAACCCGTCGCGTGGGATTTTTTTGACTGGACGCCTCAGTGGCAGGATTTGGCCGAGCGAACCGGCGCCGTTTGCTACGGCACTCTGGCACAACGATCGGCCCATAGTTGTACCACCATGCGCAGTTTTGTCCTTGCCGTGCAGCCAAGTGCTGTGCGGGTTTGCGACATCAATCTCCGCCAGACTTTCTTTAACGCGCTCGTAGTAGCGGAATCGATGAGGCTCGCCAGCATCGTCAAACTCAACCACGAAGAGCTTCCCAGGGTCATGCGCTTGCTGGAATTGGAGCATCGTGGAGAAGAAGATTCGGCACGCCGCCTACTCTTTTCTTATGATCTGAAGCTGGTTTGCATCACTCGAGGCACAAACGGCAGCCTTCTGGTTTCCGCTGATGAACGCGTCGAGCATCCCGGCTTCCGAGTGAAGGTTGAGGATACGGTTGGCGCGGGGGACGCATTCACCGCAGCCCTCGTGCATGGATATCTTCGCGGAGCGCCTCTGGATGAACTCAACGAAACCGCCAACCGGGTTGGCGCATGGGTCGCCAGTCAGCCTGGAGGAACCCCGGCGCCGATGGGCGGCGATCTGAACCAGAGCCTGCGCGAAATTCGTTAGGACGTCTGCCGCACCGCCATTCGCGAATTTAGTTTATTCTGTCAGGTTTGGCTTTTGGCGTCTGAGGGGGCCCAAGTGACCATGCCGCAAATAATTTTTCGTCTGATGCTTTGCGTCCCGGTATTCCTGCCGGTCGCGTCAGGCGCTGCACAGCAGATTCCCGAAAACACTTATCAGGAGCTCCATTGGCGCATGATCGGCCCGTTTCGCGGCGGCCGCACCCGCGCCGCCACCGGTGTTCCCTGCCAGCCGAATGTCTTCTACATGGGCCAGGTCAACGGCGGCGTCTGGAAGTCCGACGACTACGGCCGCACCTGGACTCCGATCTTCGATCAAGAATCCACGCAGTCGATTGGAGCCATCGCCGTCGCTCCCTCCGATCCCAACATTATTTATGTGGCGAGCGGCGAGGGATTGCATCGCCCTGATCTTTCCGTTGGCGACGGAATCTACAAATCGACCAACGCCGGAAGAACCTGGACTCACCTCGGCCTGCGCGACGGCCAGCAAATCCCCGCGCTTGCCGTAGATCCTCGCGATCCTAACCGAGTTTTCGCCGCCGTACTCGGTCATCCTTATGGTCCCAATGAAGAGCGAGGCCTTTTCCGTTCCACCGACGGTGGTCAGACCTGGCAAAAAACCATTTACAAAGACGAGAACACCGGCGCCTCCGATGTGGAGATCGACCCCTCGAATCCCGATGTCGTCTACGCTTCGATGTGGGAGGTGCGCGAAGGCCCCTGGGAGGATGGCAACGCAGTCAACGGAACCGGCGGCGGATTATTCAAATCCACCGATGGCGGAAGTACCTGGCGTCCTCTTACCAGCGGCTTGCCAAAAGACGTATCGCAAATTTACGTCGCGATCGCGCCCACTGATTCGCGCCGCCTCTACGCCACGCTCGGCATGGCTTCCGGCGCACTCGCCGTTTACCGTTCTGACGATGCTGGCGAAAACTGGTTCAAAGCAACCGACGATCCTCGCCCCTCCGGCCGCATCGGCGGCGGAGACCTTCCCATTCCGCGCGTCGATTCCAAGAATGCCGACATCGTTTACAGCGCCAGCACCGTGACCATGAAGTCCACCGACGGCGGGAAAACCTGGTTTGGCTTCCGCGGCGCTCCCGGCGGTGACGACTATCAGAATCTCTGGATCAACCCCAACGACCCAAACATTCTTCTTCTCGTCAGCGACCAAGGCGCGCTCGTTACTGTCAACGGCGGAGCGTCCTGGAGTTCCTGGTACAACCAACCCACCGCGCAGATTTATCACGTCTCGGTGGCTCCAACTTTTCCCTATCGCGTTTGTGGGGGCCAGCAGGAGAGCGGCTCCGTTTGCATCTCCAGTCGCGGCAATGACGGCGCCATCACTTACCGCGAGTGGCATCCTGTCGGCGTGATCGAATACGGCTACGTGGCACCCGATCCACTCGACCCTGACATTATTTATGGCGGCGGCCGCAGCGAAGTCACCAAGTTTCACTGGTCCACAGGTCAGGTGCAGAACATCACGCCGATCCCGATGCGCAACTCGGAATATCGCACCGACCGCACCGAACCCACGATGTTCTCGCCCATCGATCCGCACACTCTTTATTTCGCCAGCAACCTGCTCTTCAAAACCACTGACGGCGGCAACTCCTGGCAGACCATCAGCCCCGACCTCACTCGCGAGAATCCCGGAATCCCGCCCAGCATCGGCACGCTCGCTCCGAAGGATGCCGACAAAAAGCGAGGAGCGATTTACGCTCTTGCCCCATCATTCAAGAACATCAATACGCTGTGGGCTGGCACCGACGACGGCCTCCTCTGGCTGACGCGCGACGGCGGCAAAAAGTGGAATGACATCACTCCGAAAGAGCTGACGCCATGGAGCAAAGTTACGCAGATCAGCGCATCACATCTCGACGACGACACCGCCTACGCTTCCGTCAGCCGTTTCCGCATCAACGACCAGCATCCTTATATCTACCGCACGCACGACGGTGGTAAAACTTGGACCCTGATCACCACCGGCCTGCCTGATTTTGGCCCGGTGGATACAGTGCGTGAAGATCCTATGCGCAAAGGCCTGTTATTTGCCGGCACGGAAAATTCCGTTTGGGTGTCGTTCGACGACGGCGACCACTGGCAATCTCTGCAGCTGAATCTGCCTCACACCTCGATGCGCGATCTCTGGATTCACGATGATGACCTCATCGTCGGCACCCACGGCCGCTCTTTCTGGATTCTCGATGACATCGCTCCGCTGCGGGAAGTGGCTCGCCTCCCTGGTAGCGAGGCGCACCTGTTCACTCCTGCTCTCGCCTACCGCATCCAGCGCGACACCTACACCGACACGCCGCTTCCCCCCGACGAACCCTTCGCCACCAATCCGCCCGATGGCGTGGTCATCGATTACTATCTCGCGCATGCCACTTCTGATCTCCTGACGCTTGAGATCCTCGACGCGCGCGGCCAACTCGTACGCAAATATTCCAGTGCCGATAGACCACCGGTCTCAGAAGAAGAGTTGAAGAAGCAGCTCATCCCGCTCTACTGGCTGCGTCCATTTCGTTCGCTACCTTCCGACGCCGGCATGCACCGCTGGGTTTGGGATCTACATTATTCTTCGCCCGAAGCCACGCACCACGAATATCCCATCTCCGCCATCCCGGGGGATACGCCTCGTTTGCCGCTCGGTCCCACGGCTTTGCCCGGCGTCTATACCGCACGGCTCACGACAAACGGCAAGAGTTACACCACATCGTTTACCGTGAAGATGGACCCGCGTGTAAAAACCTCCGCCGCCGGCCTGGAGAAAAAGTTCCAGCTGGAAACCCGTCTGGCGGCGTTACTGAGCGAGACCTCTCAAGCGGTACTGCAGGCAGGATCAATTCGCGAGCCGCTGGAAAAGCTGAGCCATCAAGCCAGCGGCCCAGTTCGCGACTCCGTTCAGGCCTTCCAGAACAAACTCACAGCCTTGCTGGGAACGCCAGGAGGTTTCACCGCAGCCGCCAGCGAGCCTATTCTCAGCCAGGTGAACGGTCAGGTTGCCATCTTATATGGACGAGTCTGGCAGGTCGATGCCGAGCCGACGGCCTCGCAATCAGAAGCAGCAGCCACGATCGAACGGGAAATTTCCAATGCGACGAAGCGTTGGGACACGCTTCGCACCACAGATCTACCAGCGCTGAACCGCGCTCTCGGCGGCGCCAATCTGCCGGAAGTAAAGATTGAATCGGATCCCCACCAGGAAGAAACCAACATGGATGAGGAATAGAATTAGCCGCTCGATCTACTTGCCAACCATAGAAGCATCCAGCTCCATGGAAGAGCGGCGCTTCCGCGGCCTGCCCTGAGCGAAGTCGAATGGGCCGCGTTAAAGCGTCCAAAATTAGGCCGGCTTTAGCCGCTGGGGGAATCCCTCGAGAACCGCTATAGCGCTTCCACGGCGCTCTGCAGTTCGCGCGCAATCTGCCCCGGATCGCTATCCGCCGCAAACCGCATCAGCCGTCCCATGCGCACGCCGATCTTCCACGGCCGCGCAAACTTCTTACCCGCCTGCTTCACTTCAAACAATCCCACAATTCGCATCGGCAAAACAGGAATCTCGAGATTCTTCGCCAGCAACCCAATCCCCGCGCGAAAAGGATTCATCTGCCCCGTGGTCGTATGTCGCCCCTCGGGAAAAACCAGCACGCTGTACCCGCGATCCACGGCCCGCCCCGCACAAGCAAAGCTCTGCCGAAACCCCGCCTCGCGTGGCAGCGGGAACAGATTCAGCAGGGAAACGCCCAGCACCCACTGAATTCGATCGTAGATTTTCCCGAAGAAATTTCTATCGGCGGCAGGCGAGCGCAGCTTTTCCAACGCCTCGCCGCCGGTCGCCGTGGCTATGCGATGCCGCAACCGCGGCGGCAGGGCCGTCTGCACGAAGCCGACATCTACATCGTCGATATGATTGCAGACCACCAGGAGCGGCCCGTTCACTCCGCGCAAATTTTCTCGCCCTTCGATACGGGGCCAGCCCAGCAGCATCACCGCCGGCATCATTAACAAGTATTGCGCCAGCCATCGCACCCAAGTCACCGGCCAACCCAATACCCATCCCGGATAGTGATACTCTGCCCGCGACCGCGCCTCACCACGCAACAACCGTTCGACGTCGCCCACGGTTCGCGCGGCGCTGAAACGAGTCTCGCTGAGGTCCACCTGATAGCGATCTTCCAGGGCGCTGATCAATTCCACGCGGTCGAGCGAACTTAATCCCAAGTCGGAGTCGAGCTTTGCTTCTGGATTCACTCCCGCTGCGCCTCGTCCCGTAATGCGCGCAATCAACTCCGTCACAGGGTCGGCGCTCTTGATTTCTCTTTCGCCCGGCTGCAGAATCTGTCTCGCCGCGAATTCCGCGATCACATTGCGCCGCGGCTTCTGCGTGCTCGTGCGCGGAAAATCTTCCTGCGGCCATTGCACCCACATTCGCATGCGCTGAAATTCTGCCAGAGACTGATTCGCACGCTCCACCACTTCCTGTGCGCGCGCTTCGTCACGCAAAATCAGCACCGCGCACGGCTCGGCGTTTCCACCACGCTCAATGCCCACCACCACACAATCTTTCACCTCCGGCTCGCGCCGCAGCGCCGCTTCCAAATCGTCGGGATAAATATTCAGTCCCGCCGGCGTTACGATCACTTCTTTTTTGCGCCCTTTGAAATAAAGATTTCCGGCCCCATCGAGAGCGCCCACGTCGCCGGTGCGGTACCAACCGTGTTCGTCGGCAACATCCTTCGCATGTTCCGCGCCCCAATATCCCGCCGCCACTCCGCCTCCTCGAATCAAAATCTCGCCGTCCTCTGCGAGCTTCACTTCTCGCCCCGGCAACACCTTGCCGATCGATCCCTTCCCCAGCTTGAACGGATGGTTCACGCTGATCAGCGATGTAGTCTCCGTTAGCCCATATCCCTGGATCGCAGCGTAGCCGAGCCGTCCCCAGAATTCTTCCGTCTGGGAATCCAGCGCGGCGCCCCCGGAAATGAATGCCCAGAACTTCCATCCAAACTGCCGGTGAATGTCGCGGAAGATCCACCAGCGATGCAAGAAATGTTTCCCTTCTGAAGATTTGAATCGCAGCCGGAAACTTTCCAGCTTTCCCGCATCTTCCAGATCGCGCTCGATCTTCTGCTTCAAAGACTGCAAAACTCTCGGTACGCTCACCAGCACCGACACTCGCTCCCGCCGAATCGTGCTAACAATCTCCGAAGGCTTCAACTCTTCCTGAAAAATCACCGTTCCGCCCAGCAGCGGCGGCAGGAACATCCCCAGGAATTGCCCGAACACATGACTCAGAGGCAGCAAATTCAGAAACCGCACCGGATGCACCCATCGCTCATACTTCAAATACCGCTGCATCTCCGTTTCCAGCGGAGCGATGTTCGCCAGCACATTGCCATGCGTGATCACCACGCCCTTCGGCTCAGCAGTAGTCCCCGAAGTAAAAACAATCTGCAGCGTATCGTCGCGCCCGATCGCTACATTCGACCGGCCAGGGGTGCCCCGTCCTCGTCCCTGCGTTTTTTGCTGGGACAGGGCGGGGATTTTGATCTCCTCAAGAACTATTACAGGAACTACGACCGCAATCTCCGACGCGTGCCGCCGGGAGCAAACCCAAAGCCTCGCCTCAACCTGCTCTGCAACTCGTCCCGCAAAATCCCCCGACGCGCCATGATCCATCGGAACCACAACCGCGCCACACATTACGCATCCAAAAAACGCCGCAACCCACTCCGCACAGTTCTCGCCCCACAACATCACCCGTTCGCCCTTGCCGATCCCGCGCGACTCCAATTCCCGGCAAAACCTAAACGCCATCTCCAGAACCTGCCCATAGGTAAACCACTCCATGCGGTATCCGCGCCGCTGCCCGTAGGCACGGGCGTTGCGGTTGCGGTTCGTCTGAAAGTTCTTCTGGAAAAACTCTGCTAATGATTCAGCCATCGAGTGATAGGTGTAGGCCGCCCCAAAAACAAAACGGAGCCTCGCCTCTACGCAAGTTTAGTGGCAGGACGGAACAATCGCACAATTGCCTAGGGACGCTCTGAATAAGCGCTCATCCTAAGTCGACTAACAGACGTGCTCAGGAAACCGTGCTGCCGGTTCGGATCTCGAATGCTAGAACTGGTCAGCACTGCCGTTCCGACCGCGCCCACAGGGCGAAGCCGGACGAGACTACGACGTGGCGAGCAGTTTTCTGCGGCTCATAAACAGGTTCACCAAGGCACAGGTAACGAACAGCCGGTGCGCGTTCTTCTTCAGCCCGCGATAGCGTACTTTCACGAATCCGAACTTCAGCTTCATTACTTGAAACACGTGCTCCACCCTCGCCCGCACCTTGGACTTCGTCCGGTTCTTTGCCCACGCCACTTCATCTACGATCTGGCCCTTGTAGCGACAGCGCCGCTGGGTGAAATCCCGCGCTCCTGGCGCGCACTCGCGGATCACCTCGGTTTGGCCCTGATACGCTCCGTCGCCCCACACCCGCGTTTCTTCGCCATGCAGCAGGTCCGGCAACATGGCCACATCGGAAACATTGGCGGCCGTCGCCACCGCTGTGTGGATGATCTTGGTCTGGCTGTCCACCCCCACGTGCGCTTTCATCCCGAAGTACCAGTTCTTCCCTTTCTTCGTCTGGTGCATTTCTGGGTCGCGGCTCTGCTCGCGGTTTTTGGTCGAACTGGGCGCGTGAATGATGGTCGCGTCCACAATCGTGCCCGTCGTGATCCGCACGCCCTTGGCCTGCAAATGCAGGTTCACCGTCCCCAGAATCTCTTCCCCCAGATGGTTGTCTTCCAGCAGGTGCCGGAACTTGCACACCGTCGTCTCATCCGGCACCGGCTCAGCCCCCAAATCAATTCCCACGAACTGCCGCAGGGTCGCCGAGTCGTACAAAGCCTCTTCCACCGCCGGGTCCGCCAGATTGAACCACTGCTGCAGAAAATAAATCCGCAGCATCTTTTCCAGTTCTTTCGGCCGTCGCCCATTGCCCGGCTTGGGATAGTGCGGCTCGATCAGCCCACACAGTTTCCCCCACGGCACCACCTGCTCCATCTCTTCCAAGAACATTGCCCGCCGAGTCTTCTTCGTGTACCGCTCGAATCCCGTCATCATCGCCAGTGTCCTCTGCTTGCGGAATGAGTTCATGCTGGCACGACTTTATCTATACTCGCTGTGGAAAGGGAGGGCTTAATCAGAGTCTCCCTAGAGGCCGATTTAGCCGTAACATCATGCCGAAATGAGACGCCGCTCGTTGCTGTGCCTGAGCTCCTTTTTGGTGCTGCGCTGTCTTTCGACGGGCCAGATGTCGACACTGCCAGCAGCCCAAGCCATTGCGGACCTTCCGGGCCCTCCGAAAAATCCCCCCATCTTTTCGCAGATGACGGCGATCTGGCAGGGCAGTCTAGAGTATCGAAACACCTTGGACATGAAAGGGCCCGTAGCCAGAGTAGAGCGCGACGAATCCCAGTCACCAGACCAGAATCCCAACCCTTATCACACGACAAGCAAATGTAATTTTGACGGAGATGGTCACCTCGTCAAGTGCATTAATGAGGACTCCCTAGGCGGATCGACCACGGTAAATGTTTGGGAGAACGGAAAACTACAAAGCCAAAACGTTCGCCATCATCGCGATGACGGGAAAATTCCAGACTGGAATGAATGGCAACGGTGGAGCTACGACGAAGCTGGTCGCCTTTCTGAATTCAAGGCCGGCCGCGACAAGCAAGAAATGAACGACTACGTAAACTTCAAATACGACTCCAAAGGAAGGCCCGTTGGATACGAGCTTTACGCACAAACCTTGACGGAAATCTCGTACTCAGGAAATCAGATTACTTTGACCAGGTTCCGGGAAAATCAGCGGGTCAAGTTCTTCGAGCAAATTCAAATCGTCGATGACAAAAAACGAGTCGTCGATTTGAGGGTCTCCGACGGATATCCGTTGAAGCTTTGGTACCACGTCGCTTTCAAGTACGACGATAAGGGCCGGGTGGTTGAGCAGTCTACCGACCCCTTTAAGCTTGGCGATGGCGACGACTATTCCCCGATTCCAGGCAAGTTGGTCGTTAACTATGATGACGAAAAGCATTCTGGAGAGCAGAAATTCTACGATACCGACGGAAAATTAGCCCTTCACACGACCTTCGAATTCGACCGCGACGGAGTCCTCACCAAGCTACGCATTCTTGACGCTTCCCGTAAGGGACGAACCGGACAAGAAACTTTCGTCGACGCGTCTCACAAAGCAAGCACGCGCCCGGGGAACGTGGAGTGGGAAATCGTATACGACGATCACGGCAATTGGACGGAACGACGGCGTTGGTTCACGCCCGCTGACGGAACACCGCGAATCATGACGCGGCTGGTCCGTCAAACCATCACTTATCGGTAGCATCGAGCTACTCTCTTCCCACCCCCAGCGCATCTGCCACCCGATTAATATAGTTAAACCACGACGCAATCAGCGTGATCTGCAAAATCCCGCGATCGTCGAACCCCGCCGCCCGCAGCCCCTCAATATCGTCCTTCCAAACCTTGGTCGAGTCCTTGGTCAGCTTGACCACATAATCCACCATCACCCGCTCCTGCGGCGTGATGGGCGCGGTCGTGTAATCCTTTTCCAGCGCTTCAACAAGCTCCTTATCCAGCGTCACCCTGCGCAGAAACTCTGCGTGCGACTCGATTCAATAGACGCAGCGGTTGGTCACCGAGACCATGGTGGCAATCATTTCGTGCTGCCGCCGGCTCAGCGGCAGCTCCGGCGACATCAGCGCCCCAAAGGTTCCGAACGCATGATAGAGCGCCTCCGGAATCAGCGTGTGCGACCCCACAATCGTCGACCCGCCCGATTCGTCGGGATGCACCGGCGTGGCATACTCCACGGGATAAAGCGCCCGCTGCCCTTCCATCGCCTTGCGCAGCTTCTCATCTACTTCCGACAGCGGTACGGTTTTGATCCAGGTCATAATGTCATTCCCTTGATAATGGTTTTGAAAACTGCGCCTACGCGGTAACGATAGGGATCCTTCGACTGCGGTTATGTTTCGCTTTCGCGAAACACAACCTCCGCTCAGGATGACAGACCCGCAGCCCGCGAACACTCGCACCCTTGCAGATCGCAGCCGGAAGATTACACTTTCCCGCCTATGCCGCCCCATAGCGCATTTGTATTACAAGCCATAATCCCCCCGTTCCACCCCTGATTCCCTTGGTAACCCGTTCGTACACTCCCTTTCGGTAACCCTTGGTAACCATGCGCATCCACCCGCCCAGCCGTACAATTGCTCTTGTTCCAACTGGCCACTCTCCGAAATGGAGTTTGGCCACGTGACGTTCCCCCGGGCAGCACTCCCAGGAGCCGTCATCAGGTTCTCAGTGAAAAGGTTCTCAGTGGACAGGTTTTCAGTGCGGGCGTTTTTAGTGCAGGCGTTCTCAGTGCACACCAGGGGCTGGAGTTCGTAACTTTATGGCGTTCGGTTTCGGGTTCAACAAACAGAAAGCTCTCAGCTCTGCGGAGAAGTATGTCCAGCAGGGCAAAATTCAAAACGCCATTGCGGAATACGAAAAAGTCACCAAGGCCGATCCCAAAGACCTCACCGTCACCAATACCATCGGCGACCTCTACTCCCGTCTCGGCGACGCCGACAAAGCCACCGATTGTTTCAAGACCGTAGGCGATGCCTATGCCACCCAAGGTTTCACGGTCAAAGCCATCGCCATGTACAAGAAAATCAGCAAGCTCAAGCCTTCGCTTGAGAGCGTGCTGAAGCTGGCCGAACTCTACACCCAGCAGGGACTCTTCAACGACGCCCGCGCCCAATATCTGCAGGTCGCTGAAGAATTCCTGAAAGCCAATGAACTCGACAACGCCGTCCGCATCTTCCAGAAGATTCTGGAGATGGATCCGGAAAACACCAACATGCGCATCCGCCTGGCGGAAGTGTATGTCCGCCTGGGCAAGAAGAATGACGCCTGGCAGATTTTCTCCGCCGCCGCCGAAACCCTGCGTTCCAAGGGCTCGCTCAGCGGGGCTGAAGAAGTCTTGCAGCGTATGCTCACGCTCGACCCTGGCAACAGCTACGCGCTGCTCATGCAGGGCCGCAACCTGCTCGAGGCCGGGGACGCCGAAGCCGCCATCGAATCTCTGCAAAAAGTTCCGGACCTTGATTCCAATCCCGAGGGCCTGCGCGATCTGCTGAGGGCCTACCTGAAGAGCGGGCGCCTCTCCGATGCCGGCACTCTCGCCAGCAAACTTCTCACGGTCCACAACGACCTGGCGTCGATCTCCAGCTTCGCCGATGCTCTCATGCAGGCCGGCCAGTATGAGAATGCGCTCCAGGTTTACGACCAGCACGCCGATCGCCTGCTGGCCGAAGATTCCGATAAAGTTTTAAAGAACCTGCACTCCGTCATCGGGCATGTGCGTGACAATCCCGCCTCGCTCGAGAAACTTCTTGAACTGTTCCAGAAGGCGGGGGAATCTACCCACCTCACCGAAGTCATCGAGCTGTTGGCTCACGCTTCGGTCCAGTCCGGCGATCTGCCGCGCGCCCGCGATCTTTATCAGAAGCTTGCCACCATGGAGCCTGGCAATCCCCTGCACATGAACCATTACCAGCAGGTGGTCAGCCAGTTGGGTGGACCTTCCGCGGAAAAACTCATTACCGCCGAAGAGGCTGCCGTCATCGTCGACGAACTGGAAGCGACTTCTCCCTCCGTCCACCAGCATTATTCCGACGCGGTTTCTCTCGCGGTTCGCTCCGCTCTCACTGACGCGGAGCTTTTCATCTCTTACAACATGCCGGCCAAGGCTCTGGGCCCGTTGATGGCCGCTTTGCCCCAGGCACCCAACGATCTCCGCCTGAACCAGCGCCTCGCCGCGCTGCACACCCGCGCCGCGCGTTTTGCCGAAGCGGGTGTCTGCTGCCGCACTCTGCAGAGCGTATACTCCGAGGCCGGTTATCCCGAAGAAGCTACCCGTTACGGCGAACTTGCTGATCGTTACGAGGAACGTTCGGCGGCTTCCGCTTCCGTCGGGTCGGTTCCCGATTTGCCCGCTCTCGCGGAAGCCACTCCAGAAACCGCCGTCGAAACTGCCTCCGCACCTTGGCCTGCAGCTCCGGCCGATTCCGCAGAAGAACTGGAATTCTCAGTCGCAGCCGATCAAGGAAACGAAGAAAACATCGATCAGGACAGCGAACCAGTCACTGCAGCAGCGCAAGAGGCAGAACCTGAGCCCACTGCGGAGATCGATCTTTCCTCCGAGTGGGATGATGCTCTCACCATTGAAGCCGACGAACCCGCCGCTGAAATCGAAGCCCCCGTTACCGCGGCCGATCATGAAGTCGCCGGTAGTCACTTGGCATCGCAAAAGCTGGACCCTGAGAAAGTGGCCGAGGCCATCGAAGAAATTCGCTTCTACCTCGATCACGGCATGCCCGAGCAAGCGTCGGCAGCCTTCGAAAAGCTTCGAGCTGTCACCGATGACGAAGCCACGCTCAACGCCATCCGGTCTGAGATGCAGACCGCCTCCCAGCACACTCCCGCTGCGGAAGAATTGTCGGCGGTCGATTCTGTCGCTGAACTTACTGTCGATGACATCCCGGCGGCTACCTCGGAGGAGCCGGCCGCAGTCGAAGAGGTGGCCCAGGAAATTGCGCCCGAGCCACCTGCTCCGGTTGCGCAAGAAGCGCAAGAGGAAACTCCAGCGCCTCTCTACACTGATCTTGTTCCAGCCGAGCCCCCAGCGGCCGAGGCTCCTGTCGAGCCAGCCCGCGGCGTTCTCCAGGAATTTGTTTCCGATCTGGAATCCTCCCTGGGCGATAATTTCCTTCCAACTACCGTCTCGCATGAAGCCGAGCCGGCCTTCGAAACCGCTTCGGTGGACACCCCACAGCAAATCGTTCAGGAAGAACTTGAGCCCATCGGCAACGCCACACCGACCAACTTCGGCGCGAAACAGACCGAGGTCATGGGCGAGTTCGTCGCCGATCTCGAAGCTTCCCTGGGAGATGACTTTCTTAAGGATGCTCCGCTGCCCGAGTCCGCGCCTCAGCCGCAACCGAAAGCCACGGCGGCGGTTGCAGCTACGCCTGTCGCCGCCGCACCCTCGCAGCAATGGCCCGCACCGCCTGCGCCCGTTTCGCCCGTCAGCGCCCCGGCAGCCGCCAGCGCCGCTGCGGCCGCGGCCTCTTCCGGAGCTCCGGCAATCTCATCGCAAGCATCGGCAGCGCCGCATCAGTCGGCGGCCGCCGCTGCTCATGTTCCAACAATTCCTCCGGTCATTCCCGGCGCACCGGCCGCCGCCAAGTCTTCTCCTTTCGGTGAAGACGCTGGTGTCGATCTCGCGGAGATGTTCGGCGAGCTGAAACAAGATCTTGAAGCCGGCTCCGCCGCCGTTGAAGAAGATCCGGAAACTCATTACAACCTTGGCATCGCCTTCCGCGAAATGGGCTTGCTCGATGAAGCTATCGGCGAGTTGCAGAAGACCTGCCAGGCGGTCGATCGCGGTCATCCTTTCCCGCAAGTCATGCAGACGTATACCTGGCTGGCGCAATGCTTCCTTGACAAGGGCGTTCCCGAGGCCGCCATTCGCTGGTATCAAAAAGCTCTTACCGCCCCCGGCATCGACGAAGATACGCGCACCGCTCTGCACTACGAAGTCGCGTCCGCCTACGAAACCGCCGGCGACAAGGCCTCCGCTCTCAAGCACTTCATGGAGGTCTACGGCCGCAACATCGATTATCGCGACGTCGCCGAGCGCATCAAGCCCCTGAAGTCGTAGAATAGCCCGATGGGTTTTATCCCTCATTCTTTGCTTCCGGTCGGCGTGGAGTCTTTTCGCGCAATTTCTTATCTGCCACTGCGGAGCGTCCGGTGACCACTGATCCCAAGCTGCCCGTCGAAAGCGGTCCTGTGCCTGTCCACTCTTCTCCCGCGCAGGAAGCCGTCACCGGCCTCCTCGATCCCAAAGCCGTCATTCCTTCTGCACATTCTTCTGGCCCGCAACTCTGGTTGCATCGCACCTCGGTCTTCTTATTCGTCCTGATTAGTGCCGTTGCCGGCGTCCTACTCGTGATTCTGCCCTGGACCCCCGAGTGGACCGACAACTCCCTTTTGCTTTCCTATCCCTGGCTTCGCAGCTTGGTCTCAACCGGATTTTTTCGCGGCCTGTGTAGCGGCCTGGGCCTGCTCGACATCTGGATCGGCTTCTGGGAAGCTCTCCACTATCACGATCGTCAATGATCGAAGTTACGGTGGGCCTTCGTTGATGCTTCCACGAATTAAGAAACGTAGAGAATCCTTGATTTCAGAACTGAGCCTCCTACATGGTCGATAAACTAAAACCTGCCCCGCTGGCCTACGAGAATCAACCCTTCATCAACAGCCCCGACGGGCGCATTCTTCGCATCCTCGCGGAATACCAGGAACCGCTCTCGCGCTTTCGCCGCGAGCAGATTCAAGATACCGTCGTCTTTTTCGGCTCCGCCCGCTTCCAGGGAGGCGATGCCGCCAAGAAAAATCTTTCTATCCTCGAAAAGAACCAAGCGAACGCCGCCGCCGAGCAACCAGACAGCCTCAAGCGCGCCCGGGCCGCCGTTGATATGGCCCGCTATTACGAAGATGCGCGCCGCCTGGCCTTTCTCCTCACCGAGTGGTCGATCCAAATCCCCGCCCGCCGTCGCCGCTTCGTCGTCACAACAGGCGGTGGTCCCGGCATCATGGAAGCCGCCAATCTCGGCGCTCACGAAGCCGGAGGCAAGACCATCGGCCTGAATATCAACCTGCCCTTCGAACAGAGCCCCAACCAATACATCACGCCCGCGCTCAACTTCGAGTTCCACTACTTCTTCATGCGCAAATTCTGGTTCGCATATCTCGCCAAAGCACTGGTGATCTTTCCCGGCGGATTCGGCACCATCGACGAACTCTTCGAAATCCTCACCCTCGCCCAGACCGACAAGCTCGCCAAGAAAATTCTCGTCGTCATCTACGGCAGCGAGTATTGGCACCGCATTATGAACTTTCAGGCCTTCGTTGACGCCGGCACCGTCTCTCCGCAAGATCTGAATTTATTCAAGTTCGTCGACTCCCCGGAAGACGCCTTCACTTTCCTGCGCGACGGCCTCACCGAATACCACCTCGGCGGCCCGCCCAAGAAGGAAAAAGAACAGGAAGTGCTTCCCGAGATTGCCAAAACCAGACCGTGACCGTTCTCCGGCCCAAGAGGGAATGACGCAAGAGTTCGGCTCAAGAGTACGCGGATATGCAGCAGGCACTAAGGTAGAAGAGCGGCGCTTCAGCGTCGCGTAGAGCATCGGGAACTTGGCGGGCTTCAGGCCCTGAGCTACTGAACCGGGCTTCTCGCATCTGCGTTTTCGGCCGTCGGGCCTTTCCTGTCTTAAACTGATAGCCGATGTCTGAAAGCGCGCTCCTCTATTACATCACCGACCGCACCGCCTTCGCCGGAGATGAACGCACGCGTCGAAGTCGCCTCCTCGACAAAATTGCCGAAGCCGCCAGCGCCGGCGTCAACTACATTCAGCTCCGTGAAAAAGATCTCTGCAGCCGCGACCTCGAGTTCCTGGCCCGCGAAGCGGTCCGCATCATCCTGCAACTGAGAACCGAGAACCGAGAACTGAGAACTACGCTCCTCATCAACTCCCGCACCGACATCGCCCTAGCCACCGCTGCCGCAGGCGTTCACCTTCCCGCGAACGACGTTTCACCCGCAGAAGTACGCAAAGTTTGGAAGTGTGGCGCGGCCACTCCCTGCGACAAGCTCAAGGTAGGCTCTACCCCCAAAATCTCACCACAAGACCCGCTGATCTCCGTCTCCTGTCACTGCCCAGAAGAAGTCGACCAAGCCGCAGCCAGCGGCGCGAACCTCGCCCTCTTCGCTCCCATCTTCGAAAAAAAAGATGCCCCTGGAGCCATCCCGCAAGGCCTCGACGCCCTCCGCCAAGCCTGCCGCGCGAAAATTGCGGTTCTGGCTCTCGGAGGAATCACTTTGCGAAACGCGAACTCCTGCCTGCGCGCCGGAGCAGCCGGCATCGCAGGAATCCGCCTCTTCCAGGAAAATGACATCGCCGCTATTGTCCCCACGTTGCGCGGCTTTTAACGAAATGCCTTCGGGTGGCGCCGTTTCACGGATTTTAACTAAACGCTTTTGGGTGGCGCAGCACTTCAGCGCTGCGATTCGTCATCGGCCTAATGGAAGCCGGCTTTAGCCCAGGCGAGTGGCGCGGTTTCACGGATTTTAACTAAACGCTTTTGGGTGGCGCGGCGCTTCAGCGCTGCGATTCGTCATCGGCCTAATGAAGCGGGCTTTAGCCCCGGCGGTAACAAATCCTCGCTCAGGCTACTTCGTCCCCCTCGCCAACAATTCCATCGCTTTTGCCACCCGTCGCGTTCTCGTTTCCTCCTTCTTCGCTGCTTCAATCCAAAGTGCAATCTCTTTCTTATGCGTGAAACCCATCTTTTCCCAATTCGCGTTCGCCCTGTTGTTTTTCGCTAGCACCTTCTTCAACACTGCCGGCGCCTCAACCGTACGCTTTTCATCATCCCGTTCCATCACTACCTCAACAATGTCTCCGGCCTCCACGCCCACCCCGGCGCGCAGAGTTTTGTTGACCGGCATCATGTGGCAACCGCCCATCGGCATCAGGGACGAGCGAAATGGAAAGCCGTTAATCGTCCCGCGCACCGGCACCCGCGCCCGCGTGCCAAAAAATTCCGGCACATCGACTGGCGGAGTGATCGAGGCCACCGCCCCCACCTCTTTTCCCGCAATCTTCACTTTGAACTTCAGCGTCTGCTTCGCCATCACAGCCCTCCACACTGTTAGACTCTAATCCAGAACATCCCCGCGAACACCATGTCGGCAGCCTATTCTCAAATCCCATCCGATCGAGAGGCCTGCATCGAGCCTCATCTGATTTCCATCCCTGCAGCCTGGTTCCTCATGGGCTCCGCTTCGGGTCAGGATTGCGAACGCCCCGTCCACCGCGTGTGGGTTGACGCCTTCCAGCTCGCAACCACGCAAGTGACCAATGCCGAGTACGAACAATTTCTACGCTCTACGGGATCGCAGCCGCCGCCATTCTGCACCGAGAAGAATTTTAGCGACCCCCAACAACCGGTCACCGGCGTTTCCTGGTTCGAAGCAGATCGCTACTGCCGTTGGCTATCCACACAAACCGGCCGCGCTTACCGTCTTCCGACCGAAGCGGAATGGGAGTGTGCCGCTCGTGCCCGCCTCGAACAACAGGATTTTCCCTGGGGCAACGAGCCGCCGCAATCTCTCCCCGACTATGCCACGCGCTGGCAAACCGGCCCTGAGCCCGTCGCCCGCTACGCTCCCAACGTTTTTGGCCTTTACAACATGTGCGACAACGTCCACGAATGGTGCAGCGATTGGTACGATCCCAATTACTACACCACCTCTCCCGAGCACAATCCGCGCGGCCCCGAAGCTCGTCCTGGAGCCGGCCAGCGCAAAGCATCCCGTGGCGGATCATGGCGCCATCACGTCAAAGTCTCCCGCTGCTCCGCTCGCTCCAGCATTCCTCCCGAGTTTCAGTATGCCGATTACGGCTTCCGCATTGCGTGCGGCGTCATTCCGCACTCAATATAGTTTTGTCATTCCGAACCGGTCTTCAGACCGGTGAGAGCCTGCCCTGAGCCTGTCGAAGGGAACCTGCTGTTTGCTAACATCTCCTCAGCATCGAGGGCAAGCTCCCATGTTCCGCAAAGATCTTCTCCACTCCAAGCGCATCCTCATCACCGGCGGCGGCACCGGACTCGGCAAAGCCATGGCGCATCGCTTCCTCGAACTCGGCGCTACCCTCCACATCTGCGGTCGCCGAGAAGACGTACTCGAGCAAACCGCCATCGAACTGGCCGCCGCGACCAAAGGCACCATCCATGCTCTCCCCTGCGACGTCCGCAATCTCGACGCCGTCGAAGCCATGATCGATTCCATCTGGGAAGAAGGGCCACTCGATATTCTCGTGAACAACGCCGCCGGAAATTTCATCGCCCGCACCGAAGAACTTTCGCCGCGCGCCTTCGAATCCGTAATCGGCATCGTGCTCCTCGGCACCCTGCACGCCACCATGGCCTGCGGACGCCGCTGGCTCAAAGCCGACCACGCCGGCACCGTCCTCAGCATCTCGGCAACCTACGCGCCGGTCGGCTCGGCCTACGTTGTCCCCTCCGCCATCTCGAAAGCCGGAGTCGAAGCGCTCACCCGCAGTCTCGCGGTCGAGTGGGGCAATCGCCGCATTCGCATGAACGCCATCGCTCCCGGCCCCATCCCCACGCAAGGCGCATTCTCTCGCCTGATGCCGCGCCCCGAACTCGAGGCCCTCGCACTCGACCGCAACCCGATGCACCGCTTCGGCACCACGGAAGAGTTGGCGAATCTCGCCGCGTTTCTGGTCAGCGACGGCTCAGGTTACATCAACGGCGAAGTCATCCGCATGGACGGCGGAGAATTTCTACAAGGCGCCGGAGAGTTCAGCAACCTCGGCCGCGCGCTCACCAACGAAGACTGGGAATCTTTAAGGCCGCGCAAAGGGAAAGCTTAGAAAACTTCTCTTTAGGATCCTGACACTCGCCACTAGCGCCGATCCGCCGCTGGATACACCAGCCCTTTCAGCACCAGATTGACCAGGCTGAGAACAATGGCGCCCACAAACGCCGCCAAGAATCCGCGCACCTGAAAACTCGGCGACAACAGCGCAGACGCCAGCTCGAGCATCAGCGCATTAATCACAAACCAGAACAATCCCAGGGTCAGCAGTGTCAGAGGAAACGTCAAAATCTTCAGCAACGCGCCAATGGTCGCATTGATGAAGCCGATGACGAGCGCTGCGATAAACGCTCCCTTAATCCCACTCACATAAATTCCGTGTACCACCTGCGACATGATCCACACCGCCAGCGCACTTAGAAGCCAATTCAGTAAGATCCGCATAGCTGCTCCTTGCCACACCCACGCATGACCACGAAAGTTCTTCGCAAGACTATATCAATTCACCGGGCCCTATGTCCCCGGGTCACACCTTCACAATAAATTCACGTCCGCATCGCCCGTCGGGACCGCTTCTTTGCGATACACTACACAATCCAACTCTGCTCTTCCGGAGAAATTTCGCATGCCCGAGCCCGCACTGAGCGGTTCCGAATTTAAAAAGCAGCTGCATCAAGGCACGCCCAAGGTCGGCCTGTTTCTTAATTCGCATAGCCCCACGGTCGCCGAGCAGATCGCGCACAGCGGCTACGACTGGCTGCTCGTCGATACCCAGCACGGTCCTATGGATCATGAAAAACTTTCCGCCATGCTGTGCGGAATCGCCAATGGAGGCGCGAAGTCGATCGTCCGCGTCGGCGGATACGACGATCGCCCCGGCATCCAGCAAGCCCTCGATCTCGGCGCTGACGGCGTCCTTATTCCCTACATCAACACCGCCGAAGAAGCCCGCCAGGCCATCAGTTGCACCAAGTATCCCACCGTCGGCACGCGTTCCGTTTATTTTCCCCAACGCAGCATGAACAAGGCCGGGCTCCTCGGCTACGCCGGAAATTTCAATAAAGAAGGCATCGTCGCTCTCCAAGTCGAGACCGCGTCGTGCATCGAGAACATCGCCGAAATCGCCGCCGTTCCCGGCGTGGACATTCTCTTCCTCGGTCAAAACGATCTCTGCATGTCCATGGGCCTCTACAACAAATATGAGTTCCCGCACATGTACACTTCGCCCGAACTCGATGCGGCCACAAAGAAACTGGTCGAACACGCGCGCAAGAACAATGTCATTCTCGGCCTATTCTTGTTCGGCACGCCGCGCGTCGGCGAATTTCTTGAGAAGGGATTCACCTTCTTCAGCCTCGGCAACGACCTGCATCATCTGCTCACTCAAGTCGGAGCCTACGTCAACGACGTAGAAAAAGTTTCCCAGGAAAAAGGCAAGCCCTGGAAGCGCCGCCCCACGGCGCTATTCTAGAGATGCAGCGGCTGCCCCGTCCTTCTTGCGGTTTGTGCAAGAGGGCGGGGCTTTTGACTCTCTCGGTCTCTATCGCTGCTCTCGATATGGCTCCAGTCGCGGCTTATCACCCGCCTCCACGATCCAGAATTTCCGTCCGCGATAGTAATCCAGCAGTTCCTGATTTTTTTCCGGCCCCATGTCGCGCGCCCAGACAATCTTCTGTCCGTCGATATCCGCCCTGTTGAATACCCACTCGCGGTCGAGGTCAAAGTCTGGAGCATACTTCACCAGCACCACATCGTTCCCCGGCATCGCATCGAGTTCTTTCACAATGGCCGCTCGCCCCATGTCTCCGTGCTGCCACTCTTTTTCCGGATGCACATGCGTTACCGCCATCCCGATGCGCAACACCACCGTTGCCACATAAATCAGCGAAACGGCCCGCACAAAGGCCAGCCCCACTGGCTGCTCGCGCCAGCGAATCCATCGCAGATGCCGCATGCACTGCATCAGGAATAAATAGAGCAAGGCCGCCGCCGGCGCGAAATAATGCGGCAGAAACCACACCTCAACCGCCAATCCAACCACAAAGATTCCGAGAATTATCCACGGCACTCGCAAGCGGCGGTCGCGCGCCGCGCACGGTAGCGCGATGAGCACGAAGGGCAAGGGTGGAACTAGGTATACCTGCCAGAAATAGTAGAGTTTGCCTCCCCCGCGCCGCAGAAATCCGCGCAGAGTTTTATACTCCGTGGCCTCCCGCAACTCGCGCTCATACTGCGCTTCCATCTTCCAGTGGTGATAAGTCTTCTGCGGCCACGGTTTTTGCCAGATAAAATAACGCCCCATCGCGTACATATCGCGGTTCACGTCATACGTCATACGAAACGGGCTTCCCGTCACCCGGTAGTAGTAATAACCAGTCCACGCCGCGAGAGGAGCAAGCGTCAGCAACAGCGGCAGTACAATCCTCGCCAGCGAAACCCATGCCGGTGGCCGATTCTTACCGAGCATCCATGCCAGCAACGCAATCGCTACGCCCAGGCTCAACAAAAATCCTTCGTACGGACGCGTGTTGGCGAGGATGAATAATCCAATCGCCATGATCGCCGCATGCCGTCTTCGCGCGCCGTGCTGGATTCTCGGCAACGCCCCCAGAACCAGCGCCCCGCCAACCGCCGGCAGGCATGCGCTCCAATATCCGTTCGTGAAATAACTCAGTAACCCAAGCCGCGCCACCGCTAGCAATCCCCCCAGCAGCGCCCATCGTGGCGGAATCCAGCCTTGCAGCATCCAGCAAATCGCCGCGCACATCAGCGCCGACGCCAGCAATTGCCCGATCCACGGATTCCCCAACACCTCTCCCAGCGCCAGAATCAGCCCTTGCCCCGGCGGATACATCGACATATATGACGGGTGCCAGATCACATGAAACGTTTCGAAATGCACCCACATCGGATGCGGAGGATTGGTCAACCTTCCGTGTGCGAACGTATCGGCGGCCAACAGATAACTGAATTCGTCGTGGTACCGCGGCAGCGGCACGCCAAGAAGGAGTGCTCCCGCTCCTCGAATTACAAACAGCGAAAGTCCTACAAGAAAAACGCAGAGGCCTTTTCGGTCCGCGATCTTCTTCCCGAACTTTTCGATCCGCGCCAGCCCCAGCGATGCCCATATCCCCGGAAACCTGATCTGCAGATAAGTGACGAGTCCAACGATCGCAATCGGCTTTAGGACTTTCAGCACCCACTTGAAACCGTGCGCCGTCAGTTCCGTAGCCCGCGGCAGACTCCCCATGTCACTTCCAGCCAATCGTTTTAACCTCGCGCCGCCACTAGCATACCTTGTCCATCGCGTCGTTCGTCCTGTCACGCCGCTGCAGTACAATCCACCTCGTGGATCTCCTCACCGATATCGAAGTTCGCGTTCTCGGTTCGCTCATCGAGAAAGACATCACCACTCCGGATTACTATCCGCTGTCGCTGAATGCGTTGGTCAACGCCTGCAATCAGAAAAACAATCGTGACCCGGTGATGGTTCTGGATGAAGAGTCTGTCAGCCAAGCGCTCGCGACGTTGCAAGAAAAACGTCTCGCTGGCCCCGCCAGGGGCGCCGATAGCCGCGTGACCAAATACGAGCACCGGCTCCAGGAAGTTTTCAATTTCGACCGCCGCGAAATCGCCGTCCTCTGCGTGCTTTTCCTCCGCGGATCACAAACTCCCGGAGAACTCCGCGGCCGTACTGAACGCATGTATCGCTTTGAAGCTCTCGACGACGTAATCTCCACGCTCGACCGGCTCAGCCAACGAGAGCCCGCGCTGGTTGCGGTTCTCCCACGCCAGCCGGGAACCAAAGAATCGCGCTACATGCACCTGTTCTCAGCAGAGGCTCCGGCGGTCGATGTGGCAAGCCCGCCCTCACGCATGTCGGGCCACGCCCGCACGTCTTCCGACGATCGCCTCTCACATTTAGAAAACGAAGTAGCGGAATTAAGAAGAGAAGTCTCAGAAATCCATGAGCAACTCGCCGCCTTCCGCAAACAATTCGAATAAGTATTTCCCGCGCCTTCCGCGGCCGTTCTCCGCGATCTCCGCCATAGGCCTTTGGTGTAAGCTCATACCAAGCGCGCCACCAACAGGAGCATCTTATGCACCGCCGCGAATTCCTCATTCGCTCCACCGCCGCCGTAGGAGCCAGTTGGCTTGTCTCGAAACAGCTCGGTTCAAGCAACATCCTAGCCGCTCTCGCCGACACCAAACTACCCACCAGGTTTTCCGCTTCCGACACCGTAACCCTCGGCAGCACCGGCATCAAAACCAGCCGCCTTGCCATGGGCACCGGCACGGTGGGCTCCGGCCATCATTCGAATCAAACCGCGCTGGGGGTGAAAGGCCTCTCCGATCTGCTCCTCAACGGCTACGATCACGGCCTCCGTTTCTTCGACGCCGCCGATTCCTACGGAAGCCATCCTCACGTCGCCGAAGCGCTCAAGCATGTGCCGCGCGACAAAGTCACCGTGCTCACCAAAACCTGGGCTCGCGATCCCGCAACCGCACGCGCCGATCTCGACCGCTTTCGCCGCGAACTCGGCACCGACTATCTCGATATCTGCATGATGCACTGCCTCACCGAAGCCGATTGGACCACTCGCTACCGCGGCGTCATGGATGTTTTCGAGGATGCCAAACAAAAGGGGATCATCCGCGCCCATGGCTGTTCCTGCCACAGCATCGAGGCCCTGCTCGCCGCCGCGAAATCTCCCTGGGTTGAAGTAGATTTCGCACGCATCAATCCCATCGGCTCGCACATGGATGACGACCCGCAAACCGTCGTCAGCGTCCTGCGCGAAATGAAATCCGCGGGCAAAGCCGTGGTGGGCATGAAGATTCTTGGCCAGGGCGACCTCGCCCATCGCCAGAGTGAAGCCCTCAAATACGCTCTATCGCTCGGCATCCTCGACGCCTTCACCATCGGCGCCGAGACCAAAACCGAGCAGGAAGATTTGATCCGCCGCATCGCCGCCGCATAGATTGCTTTTAAAAGGAATAGATGAGTTTGAAAGGGCGCGGCTTCAGCCGCGCCGCAATCCCGAAGCCAACAAGAATTGGGCTTTAGCCCCTGAGGGTATTTTTTGGAATCAAAGATCGATAGACTTCCTCTATGTTTACCTCGCAACCCGTCGGCTATGTAACCAGCCCCTACAAAAACACCAGCGAAATTCCCAAAGGCCTCGGCGCGAAGCACGATGTCGATGGCGTCCTCAACATCCTGTCCGAGTTCGAGCTCGGCCTTACCGACATAGAAGGCTTCTCGCATCTCATCATCCTCTGGGAGTTCGACCGCTCTCAAGGCTTTGAGTTGCTCGGTACTCCGCCATCCGACAATCGCCCGCACGGCGTCTTCGCCACGAGATCGCCGCGCCGCCCTAATCCAATCGGCATGACCATTGTCGAACTTGTTCGCCGGGAAGGCGCCGACCTGCACGTGCGCGGCGTCGACATGCTGCACGGCACGCCGATCCTCGATGTCAAACCGTACCTGTCGAGCATTCCGAGCGAAAAGCTGCGCCGTGGCTGGCTGGCCGAAGCCGAGGCACGGAAGCGGAAATAACCCGAGAGCAATTCTGCAGCTTTTGGCCAAACCTCGCCCGTGTACCGCGCCCCACGCCGTGTCCCTATCACCACGCCCGTTCCAAACCTGACTAGGCTCTAACCCTCGCAAAATCAATGCCCCATCTGCTGGCCAATGCCATGCATTCATCAAGGGTGCTGCTAAGCAGCAGGAGGTGACCAACCATGACCCGTATCAACCTGTTTCGCTTTGCCCCATCCACTCTGAACTCTGTTAGTTGGGGTAAGAAAAATTTCGACACAACCGGCACGCTGATCTTCGCCGCGCTACTGATCGTTTGTTCCGTAGCCGTCGGATGCTCCAGCGATAAACCGAAACCCGTAAGCTCCGCCCCGGAATCTCCGATCACTCAACCGACGGCGCCCATCGCAACTACATCCATGCCTGGCCCGGCAATGTCCGTGCAGGCCGCGGCCAAGCCGGTTCGCAAGAAGATCGCCCACAAAGCCCCGTCGACATTGACCTACGCCGACAAAACTTCCGGCGTCTCTTTCCAATATCCCCGCAAGTACGCGCTCAAGACCGGCGATGCTGCCACCGAACTGGTATCCTCCGCCCCCATTCCCATGGACTACGTGCAGCCCGGCGGAGTGGCTCTGGCAGCCGTCTCTCTGCCTGACTCCACCTATCCCAACTCAGACCTGGCTTCAGCCTTCTTCAACGTCAGCGTGAACAAAACTCTCACGGCCGGCCAGTGCGGAGAATTTTCCGTCCCGCAGCCAAACCCCGTGGCCCCAGCCGGTCCCTCGGTTGAAGCCACGGCGCAGCTGGCAACTCCGCCGATTTCGAAATTACCGATCGGCAAATTAATGATTGGCGACATGGAGCTCCAGTCCGCGGAAAGCACCGCCAGCGGCGAAGCCGGCAACGGCCCTCGCGACGAAACCGCGAAGTACTATCACGTCTTCCAGAACGGAGCCTGCTACGAATTCGCCCTGCAAGTCGCGACCACGAAGCCTGACTCCTCGCCGGCAAAGAAGTCCACCAAGCCGGTGAATCGCGATGAAGTCTTCCAACGCTTGGAGAAAATTCTGGCCACTGTGAAGATCAATCCTCTGACCGCCCCTGAAGCCAGCGCTGAAGTCCAAACAGACGCCCAGCCTACGGCAACTCCAGCTCAATAAATCAAGAGGGCGCCGGCCCATTCAGTGACCGGCGCCCGTCTTATTCTAGTTCGCTGGGGACGGTCGCGGCCTCTGCACCCTCCCATCCCGTAACGGCAAGATCGAAAATTTCATGGCCTCCAGTTCACCGCGCAGTTGCTCCATCGATTGAAACCGCACCGCATGAATCCCCAGCTCACGCGCCGCTCGCACGTTGATCTCGCGGTCATCCACAAATAGGGTCTCCTCAGCCCTGGCCCCAAGCCCCCGCAGAGTGTGTTCATAGATGGCGCGATCTGGCTTGATCAGGTGCACCTCCGCGGAAAACGTCTTGAAGTCGAAAAGATCCAGCCAATCAAAATTATCGCGGAGATGCGAAATCATCGCGGGATGCATATTGGAAAGAAGCGCCGTCTTCATTCCAGCTCGTCGCAGTTGCCGCAGCCACCCCACCATTTGCGCATTCACGCTTGCCCACATCTCGATGTCCCACCTGAACACCTGATCCAGTTGCTCGGCATCGAGGCTCGCACCGGTATCCTCGGCCATTGCAGTCCAATACGCTTCCGCGGTCATATCCCCTCGGTCGTACGCGCCGCGATTCTTCTCCCACAGCGCACGAAACGCTTTCTCCTCGGCGCCGAACAGTTTCGCCATGCGACGGAATTCCTCATCCGATGCCCGATGACAAAGCACCTCACCATAATCCAGGATTACCGCATTGATTCCGGTGCTATTCCCAAAGTTCGACATCCCTCTTCCCCTTGCCGATATTGGACCCTTCTTTTATTTATACCGGAAGCGCAGGAGGCGTCCGCGACGGCGTGATCGAAAGGCATGCATTTGCCAGATGTCCTTCTGCGTAGAACCCAACCGCAATCGGCAAGCATCCAATCTGAGAATGGAGGCCTCTATGCACGTTATTCTTGGAGCAAGCGGCAACACCGGACACATAGTAGCGAAGACTCTTCTAGACCGCGGGCAGAAAGTTCGCGCGGTCGGTAGAAACGCGACTCATCTGCAACCACTCGCAGCCCATGGCGCGGAGATATTCATCGCCGATCTCACCGACGCCGCGGCCCTCACCAAAGCGTTCCAGGGCGCGGATTCCGCCTACGTTATGCTTCCCCCTAGCCTTACTACCAACGACTACCGCGCTTTGCAGGATCGCACCAGCGATGCCATCGCGGCCGCGCTGCAGAAGGCGGGAGTCAAACATATTGTTTCTCTCAGCAGCATCGGAGCCGATAAATCTTCCGGAACCGGTCCCGTCGTCGGCCTGCACAACCTCGAGCAGAAGCTTAACCAGATCGACAGCGCGAACATTCTTCATTTGCGTCCCGGATCCTTCATGGAAAATACACTTGGGCAAGCCGGTGCCATTCGCATGATGGGCTCGGCGGTAGGAACGGTTCGTCCCGATCTCAAACTGCCCATGATTGCCAGTCGCGACATCGGCGCCGCAGCCGCCGACGCGCTCTCTGAACTCAGTTTCAGCGGCAAGCAAACTCAAGAACTCCATGGCCAGCGCGATCTCACCTACATCGAAGCAGCCAGCATCATCGGCAACGCCATCGGTAAACCCAAACTGGGTTACGTCCACGCGCCCGACGATCAGGTCCGCGCCGCCATGGTTCAGATGGGAATGTCCGACAACATGGCCAGCCTGATCCTCGAAATGGCCGCCGCACTCAACTCCGGACACATGCGCGCGCTCGAACCGCGCAACTCCCGCAACACCACACCTACTTCATTTGAAACCTTTGTGGCTCAGACTTTCGTCCCTGCCTATCAACAACTACAAGCCGCTGCCTAGTCGCAAACAAAGGCCACGTTCATTGGAACGTGGCCTTTTTGTCGTTCGTGCTTCCTTCCGCGCAGGCGAAGGACTATCCGCTCTTGCCCCACTCCGACTGCCTCATGCTCACAATCACCGTGTGCGCCAGGCTTTCCACCACCGCAACATCACCTTCATCAAAATTAAACGGTTCCGTCGCGAGCACCATCAACAATCCCACCGTGGCGCGCTCGAAGCGAACCGGCGCCGCAAGAATTGACCGCACGCCCAGCCTCCGGCAGCTCTCCAAGTCCACGCGCGGATCATTCTCCGCATCATCGCAGCGCAAAGTTTTCCCCGCGCGAAAGCATTCTCCGGAAAGCCCCGAGTTCACATCCAGCCGCGTGCCCAGTGCGGGAGCTTTTTCGCCAATGCTCGCCCGGCACATGACGACACCTTTGTGTGCTAGCGCGATCGCCGCACTCGTTCCTCGCGTAAGCGTCCGAGCCCGCTCGCCGATCAGCCGCAACGAAGCCGTCAGGTCCGTGCCGAGAGAATTGAATTCGTATTGCACCGTAGCCGACGCCGCTCCTCCATCCCCGTTTCTCGCGGCGGTTTGTGTTCCCGCTTCCAGACTCACGGCCATGGGACTTCCATCCCCGCCTCCCGCAGACTTCGCTCCCGCAGGCCAAGCCATTCTGTCCAACGCCACCTTCGGTGCCATGTGGCTGGGCGCGCCCGCATTCAGCGTGAGCCAATCGTTCAAGCGCCGCCGACCATCTTCCGGCAAGTCCGAGAAACGTACGCCGGCGCGTCCTAGCGCATCAGCCCACGCAATATATCCCGTTGTTTCGAAGTGCGCCTCGGGTGCGGAAAGGTCGACCTTCAGCTTCACGTGTGGCTCGCGCTCCAGAGCCTGTGGGTCGCCGCATCCCGTCTGCATTCGCAGCCCTTCTTCACTCAAGTCCAAGATCATGCCTCCGGTCACGCCGTCGAAACTGGCAAACGCTGGGGCGTGCACCATCTGCCGCCAACATCTTCGGCGCTCGCCAGCTGCGTCGTGATTTCTTTCCATAACTTTGAGCGATAGATTCCCTCCTGCATGATCAAATATCGAGTCAGGAGAGAAAAGTGCCAGCGCGGATTCCCCAACTGGAAGGCGCTCATGCTCACCTGCTATACTCCTGGCCGTCCAAGCTGGGCGGTCCTCCGCCGGAGACTTGCACGATGCCTCCACCCCCAGAGCGACGAAGCGATCCTCGCGTCAAAGTGAAGGCGCCCGTCGAGATCTTTCTCGAGGGCAACGACGTTCCCCTTCGCACCGCTACCGCCGACCTCAGCCTGCACGGCTGCTACATCGAGACCTTCTCTCCCTTTCCCATCGGCACTGTCCTCGAACTTAAGCTCGAGGCCAACAGCACACTGCTGATACAGGCCGAGGTCGTCACAAAGGATCCGCAAGTTGGCAACGGCATCCACTTCACCAAAATGCTTCCCGAAGACATCGAGGACTTGAAGGCTTTTCTGGCCGAGGCCGAAAAGGCTGAGGCGGAGAAATCGAAGTAGCCGCGCGGACGTCTCAGTGGTTCGCACAAATTACAATCCTGCAATGCCGCATAAAACCAACGCCGTTCGCCTGCTCGATCAACTGGGCATCCGCTACGAACTGCGCGAGTACGATGTGGACGAGAACGACCTGGCGGCGGAGACCGTGGCTGCCAAGATCGGGCTCCCCGCGGAGCAGGTTTTCAAGACGCTGGTGGCACGCGGCGATGGCGGCGAAGTCTGCTTCGCCGTTATTCCCGGCGATGCCGAGCTAGATCTGAAGGCCCTGGCTTCAGCTTCGGGAAGCCGCAAGATTCAACTCGTTCCGGTGAAGGAGCTGCACGCGCTCACCGGATACATCCGCGGAGGCGTCACCGCTCTGGCCGGCAAAAAAGATTATCCCGTCTACGTGGATGAAACTATCGAGCTGTTCGACGCCATCTCCATTTCAGCCGGCATTCGCGGGATGCAGATCCTGCTGGCTCCGGCGGATTATCTCGCCGCGACGAAAGCGACCGTGGCAGCGCTGGCGCGGGCAAGACAGGTGTGAGTCGGGAGCCCTTCGAACCCAAACTCTTGTCATTCCGACGCGCGAGCGAAGCGAGACGGGAGGAATCTGCTGCTCGCCCGAAACCCTGCACGATGCGGCTGCCCCATCCCTGCGTTTTTTGCAAGGGTGGGCGGCGATGCAGCCCGTGCCCTTGATCTTAAGGAGCCTTGTCATTCCGACGCGCGAGCGAAGCGAGACAGGAGGAATCCCTTTAAGCGTCCCAACCGTTGCCCCTGGCCCTTTTTCCACACTCCCTCCCAGTTCATCCGCCCTTGCCTAGCTTCCGCAATACCAAATACTGCATGTATAGCTTTGCAAAACCAAGCTCATCGAATGCCGTCCCACTCCCCTAACCCACGCGGGCTCAAGATTTTGTCCCTAACCGCGCTTCGCTCGCGCGTCGGAATGACAAAAACTCGGGAACCGCGCTCGCGGGAATGACAAGGCCTTTGTCGCTATCCTTTTGTGGTTACGCCAGGATCATGTGCGTGAACGCCTGCCACCAGGAAGGATTGTCCCGCCACATATAGACCGTGAGGCTTTGGCCCACGATCAATAACGGCAGCGCATAGAGATAGACCTTGTGGACGCGGCGGTCGACCAGCAGGTCACGGGCGACGCCGAGAAGCATCAGCAGGTCGAGACAGGGATAGAAGAGATTATGGTTGAAGAGGTAGTCGAAGCGGCCGATGGGCGCGTCCATTAGCCCGCAGGTGGCGATGAAGACGAGCCGGCGGTGCAGTTCCGGCTTTGTGCGCCAATAAATGGCCAGCGCGATGAGTACGCCGAAGGCGATCATGTCGTAGAACGGGATGCTCAGAAAGGCATCGACGCCGCTCTGATGGAGTTGAACCGCGTCAAAGCGGGTCATGATAATGGCCGTGGTGATGCCCAAGGGAACCATCACGGTGGCGAGGCCCGACTGCAGGAAAGACCATCCGTGGTGATGCTGCTTCGTGGGGACCGCTCCGAGGCTTGGCCCGGCCGACTATCGCCGGACTGTGGCGCCGCACAATGTACAGCGAAACACGGGAACAAGAGTAAAAGCGCGACAAAGAAATCCATGGCGTGGTATGCCCTTTTTGCCAGGCCCAACGTCCTGGGCTTTCTTGCCTAGCCTTTCACCTTCGCCAATCCAGCCAGCCCAACCTTCTTCCCATGCTCGCGAATCGCCGCCAGAATCTCGAGCGCCAGCGTGAGAGCCCGGCGTCCGTCATCCAGCGACACAACCGGCGTAGACCGTTGCCGCACCGCCTGCAGAAACGATTTCAATTCCGCATGCAGCGGCTCTTCTGAGGTCACGGGTGGTTTGCCCACGCCAATCTGCGGATTGACAGACGGAGCGCTGGACACCGATCCGTCGACACCAACGGTGAAGACGAGAACCTCCTGGCGCCCGTAATCAACTGAAACATACTGCCGAGGCTGGAAGAATCGCAACTTCCGCACGCGCTCGGTGGAAACGCGGCTGGCCGTGAAGTTGGCCACGCATCCGGATTCGAATTCCAGCCGCACGTTGGCGATGTCCACTTTGCCGGAAAGAATCGGCAAGCCGACTGCGCGCACTTCTTTCACGGGAGAGTTGGCGAATGAGAGCACGATGTCGAGGTCGTGGATCATCAGATCGAGAACCACGTCAACATCGAGCGACCGCGGAGTGAACACGCTGAGGCGATGCACCTCGAAGAACATGGGGTGAGTGAGCAGCGGAATCGTGGCGCGGACTGCGGGATTGAAGCGCTCAAGGTGCCCAACCTGCGCAATGCGTTTGTGCTTCTCCGCCAGCTGAACCAGCTCGTCGGCTTCTGGCAGCGATGCGGCCAGCGGCTTTTCGATCAGCACGTCCACGCCGGCTTCCATCAAGGCGCGAGCCACTTCAAGATGATGCAGCGTAGGCGCCGCCACCGACGCCGCGCGAACTTCGCTGTGCGTGGTGAGCATCTGGTCGACGGAACCGAAGGCGCGGCATCCGAACTCGCGTGCCACCGCGTCGGCGCGGTCCAGATTAGGATCGACCACGCCCAGCAATCGAACGGGTTGACCTTGCTGCTCAAGTTCGTGGTAAACCCGGGCGTGGTTGCGTCCGAAAACGCCGACCCCCACCACTGCAACGGAAATCGGATTGTCAGCGTGCAGGAAGATACTCTCGGCTGGCCGGTTGCCACGTGGAACAAGAAATTGTAAACGCAAAGGGGACGATTGGGTAATTTTGAGATTGGATGATTGAGCAATTGAACAACCCCATCCGGCAAGTGTTTTTCAATGCACAATCGACCGATCGCAAAGCCGTTCGATTCTTGCAGCCTTCTTCAAAATGGCAATCTGCCCGGCGTGATACAGCTCGTGTTGAACGACTCCGTGAAGCATGAAGTAGAAATCATATTTCTTGCCAGGAACGCGGTCGCGTAGCCGAGACTCCGGCAGAGCGGCAACGGTCTTCACCAGCGTCTCATGCGTGCGCCTCAGGTGAGCGATGGCCTTCCGCCACGCGGCTTCCGTGACCTTCGGAACGAGCGGAAAATTGGCCACGCCGGTGGGTTGCCATTTCTTTCCCGCCAGCCGGCGGGAAGCTGCATCGTCCCATACAGCAACGTGCAGCACCAACTCCCAAATGCTGTGGACGTCAGGCAGAGGCTTAGCCGCAGCCGTGGCGGCATTCACATCTTGCAGCAATTCGAGCAGCGCCGGACCATGCCATGCATCCCCTTCGAATGCTCGGCGCAGCTGCTCGGCGATGTGGGCAGATTCGAAAGTCGAAGAAGTCATATTTTCAGGCTTTCTTATGGGAGATCACGTCGGTCAGCCACAATTGCGATTTCCGCCGCATTGGCCGCATCGATAATCTTGTCCCCATCCAGCAGCAGGCACTTCCCGGCGTCGAGCGCCAGGCAGGTTGCACCTGCGGCCTGCATCACCTCGATCGTCTTCAATCCGATCACGGGGACATCAAAGCGCATATCCTGATTGGGCTTCGCAATCTTCACCACGGTAAGGGCGCGGCTGAGCGTGGATGCATCGCCTCGCAGCGAGTTCATAACGTGCCCGGCGCGCTCGATGGTCGCGTCGGTTCCCTCCATGGCTTCCACAGCTACGCATGCGGATTCGGCGATCACAACCGTCTGGCCAATATCATATTCGGCGAGTTGGCGGGCCACGGACCGGCCATACTCAACATTCTTCCGTTCCTGCTCCGTGGGTGCGCGGCGCGTCAGCACTCCTGACTTCACCAGCAGCGGTTCCAGCAGCCACGTAGAATTTTCCAGCGTGATGCCTTCCTCCGCCAGCACCTTGGCAATCGCGCCCAGCAGGCTGTCGGTATTACGCGTGGTCAGCGAGAGCAAAAGTTTAGCCAGACGCCAGTCCGGCCGGATAGCGGAGAAAATCTGTTTATGCTTGACTTGGCCCGCCATGATGGCGCGGCGCACGCCTTCCCGCTGGAAAGTTTCGATCAGCTTCGAGAGTTCGCCAAGTGACAGCCGGTAACACGAAGCCGCGCCTCGAGTTTCAATTTCAGGAGAAGCTTCCTCCTTGATCGCGATGACCACAACGTCGTATCCTGCGGCGCGCGCCGCATCCAGTACGAGAAACGGAAACTTGCCGTTGCCGGCGATAAGGCCAATGCGTTGCATTTCAGTGGCAGTGTCCGGTGGCGAGTGGTCAGTGGTCTTACTGGCCACTGATCACCGGTCGCTGAGCACTTATTTAATCACTCCTCGTTCCGATGCCTCGATGAATCGGATCAGCATATCCACGTCCTCGCCCCGGTCAGGCTCCGACTTCAGCCTCTCCAGCGCCTGCGAAGTGTTCATCTTGGACGCTAGCAGCATCTTGTAGGCATGGTGAATCTTGCGAATCCGCTCCGGCGAAAAGCCGCGGCGCTCGAGACCGACTTTGTTCATGCCGTAGGCGTGCGTGTTGCGTGCGGCGGATGTCATGGAAAACGGCAAGACATCCTGCGTGATGGTAGTGCCGCCGCCGATATAGGAATGAGCGCCGATGCGCACGAACTGATGCACCGGGCAGAGCGCCCCGACCACGGCCCACTCCTCCACCGTCACGTGCCCACCCAACGTCGCTCCATTTACCAGCATGCAGTGGTCGCCGATCACGCTGTCATGCCCAACGTGTGCGTAGGCCATGATGAGAATGTGGCTGCCCACCTTTGTAAGGCCCCCGCCTTTGACCGTACCGCGGCTGATGGTCACGCACTCGCGAATCTCGTTGTGGTCGCCGATTTCGAGGCGCGTCGGCTCGCCTCGATAGGTCGTATCCTGCGGCGCCATGCCGACGGCGCAAAAAGGAAAGAACGCGTTGTGAGCGCCAATTTTCGTCGGGCCTTCGATCGCCACGTGCGATACCAAATGGCAATCCTCGCCAAGTTCGACTTCCGGGCCAATTACGCAGTAAGGACCGATCTTGCAGGAAGCTGGAACTTGGGCTCGCGGATCAATAATTGCGCTGGGATGGATTGCGGCGGGATGAGCGTTCATGGTCGCTTCACGGAATCATTCCGCGCTTTCGCCGCCGTTAAAACCGTCGCCTCGCCCGCGTGAACTGTCGATGAGCTGACACGAAACCGTGGCTTCTGCCACTCGCCTGCCCCCGACCAACGCGACCCCGTGCATCTTCGCCGCAGTCATGCGGGGTATCACTCGCCAGCCCTTCACCTCGACCTCGATTCGAAGTTGATCGCCCGGGCTTACTGGGCGCCGAAACTTGGCGCGGTCAATGCCGGTGAACACCATCACTTTATTGTCGCGATCTTCCACCTCGGTTAACAGCAGCGCGCCTCCCGCCTGCGCAATGGCTTCCACAATCAGCACGCCGGGCATGATCGGCAATCCTGGGAAGTGGCCATTGAAAAACGGCTCGTTGATGGTCACATTCTTGATGGCCACAATGCTTTCTTTACGCTTCAATTCCAGCACGCGATCGATCAGCAAAAAGGGATAGCGGTGAGGCAAGATTTTCAGGATCTCGTGAATGTCGAGCGTGATCTTGGGAGCGGAGTCCGGCTGATCGTTCACGGGTGGAGTGGTCTCAATCATGGATTCGTCTCAAACAGCCTGAAGATTATACTGTACCGCGTTGCCTTCACGGCGAAGCAAACTACAGTCCGCGAAAGGGAAGCGTGCCCGGAACGAAAATCACCAAGTCCATGACCGCGGCTGCAAGCCTCTGGCAAGACCGCTTGCGCTACTTCGAAGAGCATCAAGACCAGATGGTCGAGACAATCCGCGAACTTGTGGAAATTGAATCCCCGAGCGACAACAAGCTAGCGGTCGACCGGATCGCCGCGTTCCTCGCGCGAAGGTTTGAAGCGCTTGGCGGACGGACCAAACTTCATCACAGCACCGATTTCGGCGACAGCTTGCAAATTGATTTTGACGGAAAAACCTCGGGTCAAGAGAAGCAGAAGCCGATTTTATTGCTGGGACACTACGACACGGTTTATCCGCTGGGCACGTTGGCGAACATGCCGTGCAAGATCGAGAGCGGACGCCTGCTCGGCTCCGGCGTTCTCGACATGAAGTCGGGCATTGCTCTGATGCTTTACGCCATTGAAGCGCTAAAAGCTTGGCACGGCGGATTGCCGCGGCCCGTCACGGTTTTTCTGGTTTCCGATGAAGAAGTCGGCAGCCTATCCTCGCGAAAAATCACCGAGGCGCTGGCCAAAAATTCAGCTGGAGTGCTGGTCCTCGAGCCTGCCGCCGGACTGCGCGGCGCCGTAAAAACCGCGCGCAAGGGCGTCGGTGAATATGCGCTGCGAGTGAAAGGCGTCGCGGCCCATGCCGGACTCGATCCAGGAAAAGGACACAGCGCCATCCTCGAGCTGGCGCGGCAAATCACCGTCATCGCGAAGTTCAATGATCTGCGGCAAGGATTGTCCGTAAATCCCGGCGTGATTGCCGGCGGAACGCGCACCAATGTGATCGCAGCCGAGGCTTCCGCCGAGATCGATGTCCGCATCAAAAGCGCTCAGCAAGCATCCGCAATCGATCGCAAATTTCGTTCTCTCCAGCCCTTCGACCGACACTGCAAGATCGAGATCACGGGCGGCGTGAATCGCCTTCCGATGGAGCGGACCTCGGGCGTGGCGGCTCTGTATAAAAAGGCTCAGGGAATTGCCAGCCAGCTAGGATGGAAGCTCGAAGAAGCTGCAGTAGGCGGCGGCTCGGACGGAAACTTTACGGCCGGCATTGGGATTCCGACGTTGGACGGTATGGGTGGCGTGGGCGACGGCGCACATGCCACGCATGAATTCATCCTAATTTCTGAACTCCCGCGAAGAGCACTTCTATTAGCGGGGATGATTGAAAGCGCTTAGGGCCTCTTCTTTGACTCCACAGTGCTGCTAGCCTAGAATTTTCTTAGTGATCTCGGCTGGTCTACCATGCGCTGGATAGCGCCTGAGATGGAGGAGTTATGGGTGAATTCTCGCCGTTCCATTGGCTGTTGGTGATCGCCATCGCCCTTCTGCTCTTCGGCACCAGCAAGTTTGCCGCGGTCGGCAAGGGCATCGGCGAAGGTATCCGCAACTTCAAGGCTGCGATGAAAGAAGGAGAAGACGGCAAGAAAGAAGAGAAGAAAGAAGAAGAAAAAAAGTCCTAGTCGCCTATTTCTGCTGTTCTGTACGCTCGCCTCCTTAACCTCCCGAGAACCATCTCACACCACTCCTCGTTCGCGCAGCATCGTATATACCAGCGCCACCGGCAGCCCGACCACATTGCTGTAATCGCCTTCAATGCGCGGAATCCAGCGCGAAGCTATGCCTTGAATCCCGTATGCGCCGGCTTTATCCATCGGTTCGCCGCTGGCAACGTAAGCGTAGACCTCTTTGTCTGACAGCTCGCACATCGTGACCAGGGTCGTCTCGGAAGCAATCCTCACTACTGGGTTCAGCGCTCCCCGCCTTGATTCCAATTCCTCTGCCGGCGGCCCCACGACGCACACTCCTGTGACCACTGAGTGCGTCCGTCCCGATAGCAATCGCAACATGCGGACCGCATCCTCCTCATCCCGCGGCTTGCCGAAAATCGTGTCATCCACCGCGACGATCGTGTCCGCTCCCAGTACGAAATTCCGCGGCCGGCTTTCAAACACCGCGAGCGCCTTTTCCCGAGCCAGTCGCTCGGCGCAATCCCGCGAAGATTCTTTGGCACGCGGCGTTTCGTCGATATCGGCTGGGCATACTGCAAAGGAAATTCCGGCGTTACGCAGCAACTCCTGGCGGCGCGGCGAAGCGGAAGCAAGAATCAGCATGCGATCTGAATTCTAATCGAAGAGTTCCGAGTCCCGAGTTGCGAGTCCCGAGCAAAATTCACCACTTACCCGCATCACAAACGCTTTCACGCTCGGTACTCGCTACCAGGTACTCGGTACTATCCGCTATCTGATCCCCACCAGCCCGCGTACCGATTCAATCAGCTTGGCCGAGTCATACCCGACTCCGTCTTTGAAAACAATTTCCACATTCTCAATGTCTTCGATCTTCTTCGGCGGGTCGCCCTTGATCACCACCAGGTCCGCCTGTTTGCCCGCCGCAAGCGTACCGATGTGGTCGAGGTCGCCGAGATACTGTGCCCCATTGTAAGTTGCGATGTGAATCGCTTCCAGCGGCGTGAATCCTGCCTCCACCAGCAGCTCAACCTCCCGCTGATCGCCGAATCCCGCCAGATCTCCTCCGATTCCGGTCGGATCTTCCCCGGCCAGCAACAACCCGCCCGCTTTCACAAAAGCTCGCTCGAATTCCATTTCCTGCTGGAAAGACCTGATCCAGGGCCAGGGCCGCACTTCCCCGGTCTTCGGGTCATGGTATGGGAGATCAAATCCCACTCGCGTCTCCAGATATTGGTTCCGCGCCTCCTCAGACATCGCGCTCAGCACTCGCGGTTGCAGCGGTGCCTTGTTGGGCACGAAGAGTTCGAACACCGGCAGAGTTGACGTAACCGCCACATGGTGCGCAACCAGATCTTGAATCATCTGTTGAATGGGCGCATCACTAACGCGCATATTATCCAGATTGGCGGTCACTTCGGCCATCGTGGCGAACGAATCACTCGGGCATTGGTCCGGCTTCTTGCCGGGAAAAAATTCCGTGTCGACGGTAATGCCGTGTTCCAGATCGTCAATGCCCAGGTCCGCCGCTTCGCGAAAGCCAATCGAGCAAAGATGTCCAGTAACTTTCAACCCCCGTTTATGCGCCGCATCGATTGCGGCCTTGAGCACGGCTCGCGAGAGAAAGTTATATGCCTTGAAATTGTCCACGCCGCTGTCCGCCCAGAAATTGACCGTGGCCACAGCCTCCTCCGGAGTTCTTAAATATGTCATCTGTGGCGCCCAACTGCCCGGCCCCTCCAGATAAGGCCCGGTCACGTGCATGTGAGGTCCCGCGGCCTCACCGCCATCGATTTCTCTTTTCAGCGCCAGATCCATATAGGGTTCAATACTGCCCGCCGTGCGGATCGTGGTCACTCCGCCGGCCAGATAGAGCCGTGGAAAACTGATCGGCATCTCGTGAAAAATCGCATCCCCAGCCGGATAGAACATGTGCTCGTGCATCCCCACCAGCCCCGGAATCACGCTGTATCCCTTCAGATCCATCACCTGCGCGTCTTTCGGAACATTCACCGCCGAAGCATCGCCGATCGATTCAATCTTCCCGTTATTCAAAATGATTGTCTGATCCTCGCGCGCCGCCGTTCCCGTTCCATCGATCACGCGTACGTGGGTCAGGGCCACGATAGGCGCGTTCACTTTCACGAACGCCCGCACCTGTGGCGAAAGAGTTTGCGCGGAGCTCACTCCCGCTGCCAGCAGACAACCAGCCAACCAAAATGCCGCCTTGCGCATAGAGAACCTCGATTCAGAGAAAATCCGGTCGGAGGATTGTAACCGAGGAATCGGCACGACTGAGAACCGCCTCCCGCCTGCTAAAATCAAAGATTAGCCTTTGGCCTCTCGAGAGTCTGTTGCCGTTCGCCATCTGCAGCTTTCATTCGGTCTTACTGGCAACTGAAAACTGAATTTATGGACGCCGCTTTCCTCCGCAACTTTGCCATCATCGCGCATATCGACCACGGTAAATCCACGCTGGCGGATCGCCTGCTGGAGCTCACCGGATCGCTTACTGCGCGCGAGATGCAAGCGCAGGTGCTCGACTCCATGGACCTGGAGCGCGAGCGCGGCATCACCATCAAGGCTCACGCCGTGCGCATGATGTACACCGCGCACGATGGTCAGACGTATCAGCTTAATTTAATCGACACCCCAGGCCACGTCGACTTCTCATACGAGGTCTCACGTTCTCTGGCGTCGTGCGAAGGCGCATTACTCGTGGTCGACGCGTCCCAAGGAGTCGAAGCGCAAACCCTCGCCAATTCCTACCTGGCCATCAATCACGGCCTCGAAATCATTCCCGTCATCAACAAGATCGATCTGCAAAGCGCCGACATTCCCCGCACCAAAGAAATGATCGAGAGCGCCGTGGGCCTCGACGCTTCCGATGCTGTGTTGATCAGCGCCAAAACCGGACAGGGAGTGCCGGACGTGCTGGAAGCGATTGTGAAGCGCGTACCTCCGCCGAAAGGAAATCCTGACAACCGGCTGCAGGCGCTGATCTTCGACTCCTGGTTTGACGCCTACCGCGGCGTCGTCGTGCTGACGCGAGTCTTTCAGGGCACGCTGCGCAAAGGCCAGAGAATTCGTCTATGGTCGAACGGCACAACCTTCGACGCGGAAACTCTCGGCGTGCTCACTCCCAAGCCGGTGGAGGTCGACGAACTGAAAGCCGGCGAAGTCGGATTTCTCATCGCCAACATCAAAAACGTCGCTGACACGAAAATTGGCGACACCATTACCGACGACGCCAACCCCGCCTTCGATGCGCTTCCCGGCTTCGAAGAGATCAAGCCCATGGTGTTCGCCGGCCTCTACACGGTCGACGCTCACGAGCACACGCGCCTGCGCGAAGCCCTGGAAAAACTGCGGCTGAACGATTCATCGTTTTTCTTCGAGCCGGAAAGTTCGGTCGCGCTGGGCTTCGGCTTCCGTTGCGGCTTTCTCGGCCTGCTGCACATGGAAATCATCCAGGAGCGCCTGGAGCGCGAGTTTGCCCTCGAACTCATCACCACCGCACCCGGCGTGCGGTACAAAATCACCAAGACCGACGGCGAATTGATCGAAGTCGATAATCCGTCGCGCTGGCCTGATCCCAGCGAGATCGAAAAAATTCAGGAGCCCGTGATTTTGGCCACGATCCTCACCAACGAAGAGTACGTCGGCGGAATTTTGAAGCTGGTCGAAGACAAGCGCGGCAAGCAGAAGACTTTCGAGTACGTCAGCTCCTCGCGCGTGATGTTGCATTATGAGTTACCGCTGAATGAGATCGTCCTCGACTTCTATGATCGCCTGAAGTCAGTCTCGCGCGGCTACGCCTCGCTTGACTATCACCTCGCCGATTATTGGGAGTCACCCATGGTCAAGCTCGACATCCTCGTGGCCGGTGAACCGGTGGATGCCCTCTCGATCATCGTCCATCGCGATTTCGCCTACGAGCGCGGCAAAGCTCTGGTCACGAAAATGCGCCAACTCATTCCGCGCCAAATGTTCGAAGTTCCCATCCAGGCCTCGATCGGGGCGAAAATTATCGCCCGCGAAACCGTCTCCGCCATGCGCAAAAACGTCTTGGCAAAGTGCTACGGGGGCGACATCTCGCGCAAACGAAAGCTCCTCGAAAAACAGAAGGAAGGCAAAAAACGAATGAAACGCATCGGTCGCGTCGATATCCCCCAGGAAGCTTTTCTCGCCGTCCTGAAGGTGGGAGAGGACAGCGATTAGCCGACGCCGGGCGGAAATCCGAAGGCCAAAAACCACAAAATGTGCAAAACCCCAAATCAGGAATCCGCTGTGGTTTCGCGGGTTCGGCTCATGTTAATGCGGAGTGAATTGTATAACTGGTTACTATTCAGAGCCTTAGAGGCCTGAAACCGGAGTGCTGTGATTTACCTCACCGGCCTTTACCTTTAGCCATTTTCCCCGCGGCCTGCCATTCCACAAGCTTTTCCACAGCCTAAGCTGCCGCCTGCAACTCAAAGCGGTTACTGTACTTACGGGACGAAGCTACAGGGATTGCTGTACCTCGTAAGTTACTCCTCCGGCGGTAGCCCGCCTTCCACCATTGTCTCGAATCTGGTGCAACTCTTCAGGAACGCCAAGGTCACTCTGCCGATCGGACCGTTGCGCTGTTTGGAAATAATAATTTCTGCTTTCCCCTGCAGATCGGGATCGTCCTGCTTGTAAACCTCTTCGCGAAAGATGAACATCACCAGGTCAGCATCCTGTTCGATCGATCCCGACTCGCGCAGATCGGCCAGCTGCGGACGATGATCTCCGCCGCGGCTCTCCGGCGCGCGGCTCAACTGCGAGAGCGCGATCACCGGCACGCTAAGCTCTTTGGCCAGCGCTTTCAGCCCGCGCGAAATTGCCGACACTTCTTGCGTGCGGTTTTCATAACGCTTGCTCCCGCCCGACATCAGCTGCAAGTAGTCCACGATCAGCAGATCCAGCTTGCCCTGCGATTGCTTCAGCCGCCGCGCTTTGGCCCGCATCTCGCTCAGCGAAATGCCCGGCGTGTCGTCGATGAAAATCGGCGCGTGCGCCAACTGCTCCATGGCGCGCACCACCTTGCGCGTATCATCCTGCCACAGCGAGCCAGTGCGCATTTTGTGTGCGTCCACTTTGGCCTGGGAGCACAACAAGCGCATCAGCAACGCCTCGCGTGACATTTCCAGCGAAAATACTCCTACCACCTGCTGATCTTCCACCGCGGCGTTCTCGGCAATGTTCATGGCGAACGCGGTCTTGCCCATCGAAGGCCGCGCCGCGATGATCACCAGATCCGACCTCTGCAGTCCGCTGGTCATCTCGTCGAGATCCGTATAGTGCGTGGCCAGTCCGGTAATCCGCTGACCACGTTGCAGCAAAGCATCGACCGAACCGAAGGACTCGCGCACGATCTCCTGCACGCCCATGAACCCGCGCCCAATGCGCTTCTCCGAGAGCTGGAAGATCGCGGCCTCCGCATCGCTCAGCACTTCCTCGGCTGCATCGGATTGATCCGCCGCCCGCGCAATCGCCGTATTCGCCGCGTGAATCAACCCGCGCAACAGCGCCTTGTCGCGGACGATCTTGACATAATGTTCAATGCTCGGCCGGTCCGGCACGCCATCCAGCAAGCTCGATACGTAACCAACGTCGCCGATCGCCTGCAGATCCTTGTGCCGGTCCAGTTCCTCGATCAGCGTGATCATGTCGATCGGCCGCGACGATTCCGCCAGATCGACCATGCGCCCGTAAATTCGCCGGTGCGAATCCAGCGAAAAATCTTCCATCCGCAAATGTTCGGCGGCCTGGTTATAAGCAAAGTTGTCCAGCAGGATCGCGCCCAGAATCGAGCGCTCGGCTTCTACGTTCGCGGGAAGAGTGCTGAGGTTATATTCGGTGGTCGCCATGTTTTCGTACCGAACTTTGCCGGAATCTTCCCTCCAGCATAAGCGAAGACAAAGCGAAGAACCAAATGAATTGTGCAGAACTTGTGAACCTGAACGTTATCCTGTGGAAGGCCTGCGAAAACACGTCCTTAACAGAAACTCCTGGTCCGGTGTCAGAACTTGCGTCGATCCCTGCAAATCCGAGGCGAAAGGGGCCCACAAAAAAATGCGGCCCGAGGGCCAGCCACCCTCAAGCCGCATTGTTCGTGGATCTTCGAGGCTGCCTTCCGTCGCTTAGAGTAACGGAACGACGCCAACGGTTTTGGGCAGCGCTCGCGAGAGCGCCACACTTCCCGTTGCGGTTGCAGAAACGGTGATTCAGAATCGCCGCTTTACAACTCTGCGTAACCAGCAGCCCAACCCCAGTTCAGAGAGCGGGCGGTGGAGGAAGCCGCAATGCCTAGGCAACCAGCACGCACTCACGCGCGTTTCCGGTTTCCCCCGGCAATTCACCCTCGAGAATTACCGGCTTGCCGCTAGCTTCGCCGCAATCGTCGTTTGGCGAGCCTCAGAAGATCCAACGTTTTCGGTGAACTCACTCTGCGGCAGATCGTGGCGAGTCGCAACCGCAAAACGTTTCGCCCTTGTGCAGAAACTGTGGACGATGAAACTTCCTTGTGGAAGGCTGAGGAAAAACAAACACAAACTCCCGCCCTAACGGCGCGTAGGAGTTGACCCCCGCCGCCCTTCATTCGACCCACTCCGTCCGAAATTTTTCAGCGCAACTTTGAATGTCGTCGATGTGCTCGCCTCCCAAGTCCGGCCCGGCCTCGCGATGCAGCAACTCCCATGCCTCGCGATACCTTTCGTACTTCGAGTGACCACACTTCGTATGCAGCGAGACCGACTTCATTCCCAGAATCTTCTCCTCGGGAATGATGTACCAGGCGTCCTCAAACACAATGTACGCCGCCAGAAAATCAAACGATCCCGGCGGATACGGCTTCCCGCTGCTGCACACCGTGCACATCCATCCCTCTTCCAACTCGAAGATGGTCGATTTCACCTGCACCGCGACAAAGTGCCCCGGCCGTCCCACCACAAAGTCATAACTCCTCGAGTCACCCCAAGGCTTGCTCACTTGCAATCCATTCTCCGTAGCGCAAACCATGAATCGCATCTCCGCCCACTCGCCGCGAAGTTTCTTGCCAATAATCTTCGGTTTCCGTTTTTCCATTGACCTACCCAAGAAAGTAAAAAGGCTGCATCCGGGGAAAAACTCGCGAATGCCGCCTTATCTTTTTATTCGACAGGAATGAAAAGCCGAAGGCAAGAGAATTGAGAGAAAAAAGCGGGAATGATTCCCGAAATGGGAATTACAAGCCCCGGAGGGGCGACAGATAATAGCCCCGGACGTTAGTCCGGGGTGAGTCCCAAGAGCGAGTAGAGAGCTTCCTTAATCCTCTTGACTTGCGTTTCGCGCCCGTAGAGGTGCTCCTCAGACTGTATGGGCGATGAAGGCCTGAGGTGGGTGTGGAGTATCGCTGCAAATTCCTGTTCGCTCAGGTTTCCAATCATTTCGGGCTACCCGATTGATTATACGCGTGAGGCAGTCGCAACTTGCGCCACAAAGCAAAAGCCCCGAGAGTCACTCGGGGCCTTTAAATGGGTACTAACCGCCGCCTGCATCTTTAATTTTAGTCCGACAAGAGAGCTTGTCAAGACTCATCCGTAACGTCGAGTGACCGCGCGGAGGGCGAGGGACTCGAACCCTAGTGGCTGACGAAGCCACTCGACCGCTTCGCAGGCGGCGGCCAGTACCCACCGGCAACGCCCTCCACAACCGCCGTCCCGCGCCGAGTCAATTCTATGGGGACGAATCGTATCTCCAGAGAACGAAGCCGAGAATATTTCAGCCCTCCTCCCAATTTGGAAAACAAAAAGGCACGACCGAAGCCGTGCCTTCTTAAAAGTCCGTGCAAATCCGTGGCTGAGCCTTAGTCCCTGACTCCATCCATGAACGCCCGCAGCTTCCGCGAGCGCGAGGGATGGCGCAGCTTGCGCAGCGCTTTGGCTTCGATCTGGCGGATGCGTTCGCGGGTGACCGCGAACGATTGCCCGACCTCCTCCAACGTGTGCTCGCTGCCGTCTTCGAGACCGAAGCGCATCTTGATCACTTTTTCTTCGCGTGGGGTCAGCGTGCGCAGGACCTGTCCTGTCTGGTCCTTGAGGTTCACGTTGATCACGGCTTCGGCCGGCGAGACCACGGCGCGGTCTTCGATGAAGTCGCCGAGATGCGAATCTTCCTCTTCGCCAATCGGCGTTTCCAGAGAGATCGGCTCCTGCGCGATCTTGAGAACTTTCCGGACTTTCGCGACCGGAATGTCCATGCGCTTGGCGATCTCTTCGGACGTAGGCTCGCGTCCCAGCTCCTGCACCAGCTGCCGCGAGGTGCGGATCAGCTTGTTGATCGTTTCGATCATGTGCACCGGGATGCGGATCGTACGCGCCTGGTCGGCAATGGCACGAGTAATCGCCTGCCGAATCCACCACGTGGCATACGTCGAAAATTTGTAGCCACGGCGGTATTCGAATTTGTCCACGGCCTTCATCAGGCCGATGTTGCCTTCCTGAATCAGGTCGAGGAACTGCAGGCCGCGGTTGGTGTACTTTTTCGCGATCGAAACCACGAGACGGAGGTTGGCCTCGATCAGTTCGCGCTTGGCCTGCTCCGCGTCCATGTCGCCCTGGATGATCTCGCGCTGCGTGCGCTTGATCTCCTGAAACAGCAGGCCGGCTTCGACTTCGAGTTTTTCAATCTCGCTTCGTACGGCGCGCGACTGCCGGCGATATTCTTTTTTTTGATCTTCGCTGCGCGTGGCGTCGGCTTTACGCTCCAGGTTCTGAGCCTGCCGGTCAAGCGAGCGCATGCTGTCGACGGTCTTGTTGACCCGGTCGATCAGCCGCTTGCGTTCGGCGTTGGTGAAGCCGAGATCGCGCACCGCGATGGAAACCCGCACGATGGCACGGGCGAAGTTGCGGCGAGCGCGGCGATGGTCCTTGGGACGCTTCTTCAACGACACGGCCGCGTATTTTTCCTGCACAACGGCGACTTTCTTATAGAGCTTCGCCATGGCGTCGATTTTGCCGGTAAATTCGTTCAACCGGTTCTGCAGAATTTCGTCGGTGATCTCCTCCTCATCAAAGGTCACGACTTCCTTGATGGAGCGCACACCTTTCTTGAGGTCTTCGCCCATGGCCAGCAATTCGTGAATCACGATGGGAGATCGGGAGAGCGCCTTGAGCACGCGGATCTGGCCGCGCTCGATGCGTTTGGCGATTTCCACTTCGCCTTCGCGGGTGAGCAGGGGAACGGTTCCCATCTCGCGCAGGTACATGCGGACGGGATCGTTGGTTTTTTCCAGGGCTCCGGGCGTGAGGTCGAGTTCAACATCCTCGCCCTCTTCGCCTTCATCAAACTTCTTATCGAGCGCGGCGGAGGGCAGTTTCGGGCCCTCCAGCACGTCGATGCCTTGCGTGCCAATCGTAGTCAGGAGGTCGTCCAGGTCTTCGGGACTAACCACGTCGTGAGGGATGAGTTCGTTCACCTGGTCGTAAGTGAGATATCCCTTCTCTTTCCCGGCATCAACCAGCTTTTTTATGTCGTCGTACTTGTCTTCAAGAGCCAAAGAGGTGTTCCTCAAATTCTTCAATTCGCTCGCGAGGGAGCGTATGGTAACGTTTTCACAGGTGGGAATGTGGGTAGCGCGGAGTTGTGCACCTAGCACAAACTTACAGAGTTTAGCACATAAGTGCTGCCCGGTCTATCAGTTGCCCGCTGAAAAACTCCATCGCCCGCCGCTATCTCTAACTCCGCTAAATACTTAGATGGTTCTCAGGGCCATTTTGTTTCATGCACTTTTCTGGTTTCGAAGCGCCCCTTTCAGCCCGTCCTCAGCCAAACCGGGATCTCTCAGTGCCAGCTTGAGACGGAGGGCCTCCTCGCTCAATCTGATTTTTTGGGTTATATCCTCACTCTCGCTAAGCGCCTTTAATTCGCGCTGGACTCGCTCTAACTGCCGGCCAAGATGGATTTTTCTGAGCGCCCGGACCGCGCGCTCCAGAAGCTCGGGCGTAAGTTCCTCGTCTTCCTTCAACAGGATGGAAGCCAGCAGACGACGCTCGCTATCAGAACCCGGCACGTCCATTACATCGGCAGTTCCGGCTTCCGCATTGAGTAGTGCATCCACCAGCGATTCGGTCGCGAGACCGCGATGTAGTCCTTCATTCTGGAATGCGTATTGAGCCTGCCGTGCCGGATCGAATTCCTCGTCGGCGCCATCGCGAGCAGAAAAATGATCTGCGCCGGGCTGAATCTGTCGCGCCGAGGCGAGCGCCCGAATCAGAATACGCTCGGCATCGGTGGCTTGCGCTTCGGCTGGAGCCTTTAGAGCAGCCGCGGAGCGATCAGCTGCGACATGCCGCAACTCCTGCCGCAACACGGCAGAATCAATTCCCAATTTCTGTGCGATTTCCTGGCCTAATTCGTCGCGCACGATGCGGCTGGGCACGCGTTGGATGTGGGGCAGGAGATAATTCACCGCCTTCACTTTGCCTTCCGCGCTGCGTACGGGAAAATGACTTCGCGCCCGGTCGATCAGATAGTCGAAGTATTTTTGAGAACCTTTGAGCGCGGCGCCATACGTGTCTTTGCCCTTGCGGCGAATGAATAAGTCGGGATCAAAACCTTGTTCGAGGGTAAGCACCCGGATGTTAAATTCCTCCTCCACGAGAAGGCCGAGGGTACGCTCCGTCGCCTTTGCGCCGGCGGTGTCGGGATCGAAATTGACAATCACATTCTTGGTGAAGCGACCGAGCAGCTTGGCTTGAAGTTCCGTGAACGCCGTGCCTGAACTGGCGATCACATTGTGAAAGCCGGCGGCGTAAACGGAAATGCAATCCATCTGGCCTTCAACCAGGATCGCGTAGTCCAGTTTGCGGATCGCTTCCTTTGCGTGGTCGAGGTTGAAGAGAACCCGGCCTTTCGAATAGATGCCGGTCTCGGGCGAATTCAAATATTTCGGCCCAGCCTTCTCGTCCGTGGCCAGCGTGCGCCCGGTGAATGCGATAATTTTTCCAGTTTCGTTGGTGATGGGGAACATCACGCGGTTGCGGAATTTGGAGTACATCGCGGCTTCCGCCTTCCGGCTCCCGGTTTGCGGTTTCCGGTTTTCGGCATCAGAGTTCGCATTCTGGGTCGGCTGACGGCTGTCTTCCTGCTTCCACGAAAACAAGCCGCTCTCACGCAATACTTCTTCGTTGAATTCGCCGGCGAGGCGGTCGCGCAGCTGGAAGCCGGAATCTGGCGCGTAGCCGACGCGAAAACTCGCAATGGTGTTTTCATCGAGTCCGCGTCCCTGCAAATAGTCTCTCGCGCGCGCACCCTCGGGACGCTTCAGGCATTCCTGAAAAAATGCGGCTGCTCGTTCCTGGGCGTCAAGCAACTGTGCCCGAAGCTTTGCTTCCTTGGCCTCGCCGGGCGTCGAGTACGTAGCCTTGGGCAGCGGGATGCCCAGCTTCTGCGCCACCAGCCGGATGGCTTCCGGGAAAGTGATGTTCTCGATCTTCTGCACGAAACTGAACACGTCCCCAGAAACACCGCAGCCGAAGCAGTGATAAAACTGACGCGTGGCGTGCACCGAGAACGACGGAGTCTTTTCCCCATGAAATGGGCAAAGCCCCGAGTAGTTCTGCGCCCCTGCTTTTTTTAGCTTGATGTAATCGCCGATGATGCGGACGATGTCCGCCTGCTGCTTCACGGTTTCTTTAAAATCAGAGGAGGGGGCAGAGGCCGACATTGTAGGAAGTTTCGCGGTATAGCCGTCCTCCAGTGTAGATGTAGGAGTCGCTTAAGAGGTTACTGGCTGTGGATTTAGCTGTGACAATCTCGAAATAACTGAGGAAGGGGGTTGGAAAGCGGGGCATAACGGGTCGAAAACCGAATCCGAGGGAGGTTTTAGCGCGTTACGTAGAAACGTAGGAATTCGTACAGGCCGATCAGAAGAAGCACGGTTTCTACGACTTCGATTACAACCCTTCTGCAGGTTGTGCAAGCGACGGCAACACCCTCCTCGAACTGACTCAGCTTTCGGCGCGTTTTTACTCCCATTTGCATAGCTAAATGTTACACACAACTATGTGCCGCCGAAGATACGATCCCCCTCTCGATGTGGAAAAGCCTGTTGAATTCTCTGCTGTCCGGTTAGCGACGGAGGAAAAAGCAGCGGTCCTTAACGAACCTTGTCGTATGTCATGCTGAGCGAAAGAAGGTCGTCTGCAAGACGATCTTCCGCAGTCGAAGCATCCCTACCTGCACCACTGGACTCATTCGTGCGTACGGATTCTTCGGCAGCTTCGCCGTTCCTGCTCACCCATAAAAGCTATAGGGATGCTTCGACTGCGTGGGATCGTCCTTCGGACGATCCCACTCCGCTCAGCATGACAATTTAGATTCTCAGCTCCACCACTGTGGCTCCGCCGCCGCCTTCATTCTGCGGCGGCTCGGCTACCGATTCCACGTGCGGATGCTGCTGCAATGCCTGCCGCAGGGCTTTGCGGAGGATGCCCATGCCGCTGCCGTGGACCACGCGCACGCGTGGCAAGCCAGCGAGAAACGCACGATCGACAAACTTCTGCACTTCGCGCGTGGCGTCGTCTACGTTGTAGCCAATGACGTTGATCTCTGACGGCGCATTCTCGCCTTCATTCTCCAGCGAGACTGAAATTCCCCGCGCGCGCGCTGCTTTCACCGGAGAATCTGCCGTCCTCGCCGCACCCAGCACTTCAGCGATGTCGTCGCGCGCGATCTTCATTTTCATCGCGCCAATCGCGACCTCAAAGTGAGAGTCATCCAACTTGCGCAAGACGGTTGCCGCTCGGCCCGTGGATTTCAGCTTGACGGTGTCGCCCTGCGAAACGTATTTCACGACTTGCGGCGCGGCGTGCGGATCGCCTTGGTCGGACCCGGTAGCGTGCGCGACCACGGTGGAATCGAACTGCTCGCGAAATTCCCGGCGTAATTTGGCCACACGACGTTCGGCATCTTTCGCGACCTTCTGTGCGGCTGCCCGGTCCTGGATCGCACTCACCGCTTCGCGTGCGTGGTATTCGAAGTCGCGCAGCACGCTCTCCAGCTTTTTCTCCATCTCGCGCAACTTGGCCTGCTGTTGTTTCTTCCCTTCCGCCGCTAAGAATGTCTTCTCCCGCTCCAACTCCTGTTCACGCACTCTCAAGTGCAATCGCTCGCTCTCGACCTCGCGCAACTGAGCATGAAGCCTGTCCAGGAATTCACCTACATCCCGGGCTTGCGTTCCCAGTCGCGCTCGCGCTCCGTCGATGATCTCCGGATTCAATCCGAGCCGCTGCGCGATATTGATTCCGGCCGACGCTCCCGGCACGCCGATCTTCAACTCGTAAGTCGGTTGTAACGTCGTCTCGTCGAATCCCACCGAAGCGTTGATCACGCCGGAAGTGTTTGCGCCGTAAACCTTCAACGATGTGTGATGCGTCGAGATGACAGTCATGCAGGCGATGCGGCCAAAGTGTGTGGCAATGGCCACAGCCAGGGCTGCGCCTTCCTCGGGATCGGTCGCGGAGCCGAGTTCATCCAGCAAAACTAGCGAACCGGCGGTCGCCGTGCGCGAAATGAAATCGATGTTGGTGACGTGTGCCGAGAACGTCGAGAGATTCTGTTCGATCGATTGATAGTCGCCGATATCGGCGAGTACTGCGTCGAAGACTGGCATTTCCGCGCGGTCGGCGGGCACCGGAATTCCGGATTGCGCCATCAGCGCCAGTAAGCCAATCGTTTTCAGCGTTACTGTTTTTCCCCCGGTGTTGGGGCCGGTGATTACTAATTGACGGCGCTCGCCTTCGAGCTCCACGGTGACGGGGACGACGGCCGCACCTTTGAGCTTCAGATTCCGCTCCAGCAGCGGGTGCCGGGCCTTGTGCAAAAGCAGGCGAGCTTCGCGCGCGGACCCTTCGCCTTCGCCCAGGGCGGACAGCCGAGGGCTGTCCGCACATAGCTGCACGGCAACGCAGTTGTACTCTTCGGCGAAGCGGGCCTTGGCGAATTGCAATTCCAGTTCGCCGAGCGCATCTGCCGACGCCAAGATATCTTCCGCATTCTCGCCGATGCGCCGCGTCATCTCGAGCAGGATGCGATGAATCTCCGCCAGCTCTTCGTCCAACAGCCGCACCAAATCGTTGTTCTGTTCGATGGTTTCCAGTGGTTCGACGAAAACGGTTTGACCACTGGAACTCGCGCCGTGTACCACGCCTTGCACGCGGCGTCTCTGTTCGATTTTCACGGGGATAACAAAGCGCTCGCCGCGGATGGTTACGAGTTCGTCTTGCACGGTTCCGCCTTCGGCCAATTTTCGCAAGTATCCGCGCAGCGACTCCTGAATTACGCGCCGCTGCTTCTCGATGTCGCGGCGAATCCGGGACAGTTCCGGCGAGGCGCGGTCTTCCAACGTCCCATCCGGCTGAATCTTGTTACGGAAATTTCGCAGGAACTCGGTGAAGTCAGGAACGCTTTCCGAGAGGGTTCGAGTTCGCCGCCATTCGGTCCGCATATTGGCCGGAGGATGCAACGCAATCTCGCGCCACTCGGCCGCGCGGTCCACTACCAGCAGAACATCACGGATCTCGGTGGTTTCCAAGGCTGCTCCTGCGATGCGGGATCTCTCGACTGACTTTGTGACATCCAGCAGGCCGGAAAATTCGAAATGGCCTCCCACGCGACGGAACTCGCGCAGTTCGCCCGTCAGTTGTTGTTGCGTGGCAATCCATTCGGAATCGGTCGTGGGGACAAGCGCAGCAATCCTCGCCTGACCCAGGGGCGAAGAAGCGAACGCTCGCAGCAGTTCCCGCAGAGCGTCGAACTCCAACACGTGCGCGGAGCTATGCGTGAGCAACGGAGGCATCGCCAGTTATGTTACAGGATCGGCCAGACCGTATAGTTCTAGGAATTTGATGCAGCCAACGCCTGCGGACCAGCTTGGCTAGCGACGGGAAGACGCAGCGTGAACATTGCCCCACCCTCGGGATTATTCTGGCAGGTAATCTGCCCACAATGGTCCTGCACCACTCCGTAGACGGCGCTCAGCCCTAAGCCTGTGCCTTTGCCGATTGGCTTAGTCGTATAGAACGGATCGAAGACGCGATGCGGTTCTTTGATGCCGGGCCCGTTGTCAGAAAACTGCACGACGATTTCCTCTCCCTGTACGCGGGCACTGACGCGAAGCAACCCACCACCGCCTTGCTCCAGCGCGTCCAGGGCATTTTCGACAATTTGAACGAACGCCTGAAATAGCTGGTGGCCGTCGCCCCAGACTCTGGGCAGGTTCGGTTCCAGCAAGGTTTCGATATGGATCTTCTGATCGTGCTTTTGCAACTCCCGCATCTGCACGCTGCGCTGCAGAAGGGTGCACAAATCGACCATTGTCTTCTCACCAGAACTCTGTTGCGCGAAACTCAACAGGCTCGATATGAGTTCGCGAGTACGCTGGGAGTGGTGAACGATTTTGCGGACCAATGTGTCCTGCTCGCCAGTTAACCGCTGATTCGACCACAATTTTTCGGCGTGCGCCATGATTGCCGTCAGCGGATGGTCGATTTCATGCGCGGCTCCGGCGACCAATTGGCCAAGAGATGCCAATTTCTCTCTCTGCACCAGATGGCTCTGCAGCCGCTGTTCGTTCTCGAAACTGCGTCTCGAATCCTCCAGCACTCGGATTAAAGCCTGGTCCTGGAGATATTGGCGCATGAACACAAAGACTCCCACGACCAGCATGGCCGTCAGAACCGTGAACATGCGAAATGTCCGAGTCAAAGGCGGCGAACTATTCCATAGAAACGCCCAGAGACCCAATAGAGGCAAGGAGAGAATGGCCAGCATCGCCAGCCGCAGCGTCATTGCACCCCACTTGTCGCCGGCTTTGGGCAGCGCCGCTTCCAAGTTCCATTCCCGCGCGCTCAGGGCAGTCGCCGCCATCCAACTGACGGCTCCGATGAGTGCGACGTCATAAAAACTGCCGGCGTAGTAGTGTCCGCTGGCGACTGCCAGATTTACACCTTGCGAAGCGACGGCGTAGAAAGCGCTGGCCGCCATCAGGTTTATATAGACTCGCCTCCATCCCGGACTGGCGCCGCCGGCTACGATTCCCAACACCAACACGAAGACGCCATTCTCCACCAAGTAAAGTGCACCGAAGTTGCTGTCGTATTCCGCTACGTTTATCGATACATATTGTGAGGGAAAAACGACAAAGGCGTACAGGAACACCCACCAGACCATTAACAGCAGAAAGTCCAGCGTGCCCACGCGGAATTTATGCTCGCCCTCTGTCCGATGCGGTCGCAAGGCCACGGCGGCGATCATAGGGATGAGATGGAGAAACAGGAACATATCCATCGACCAGGGATCGGGCACGGATATGTGGCGTAGCACATCGTAATAAACCCAGCCTCCCTGATTGCAGGCCCAAAGAAGAAAACCGGATCCCATCAACACCCAAAAGCGCCGGTCGACGCCGCGTGCCGAGCAGGCGTTCATGAACATGGTTACGGCGACAGCTAGAGTAATGAGAAGGTAGGCAAGATCGATGATTGCGGTCAGCCCGGGGCCAGGCGGAACGGTGAGCGACACTAGGGCAAAGGCAAGCGTGATGGCGCCGGCCAGCGCAAACCAGCGATTCCGTCCGAACAGACTCATCCGTCATCATTCTATGGACGAAATCAGCGATTCCCAGATGGCTTTCGGGTTACGGCAGATTACTTTGGTCATACTCCCGGACATTCTTCCAGTTTCAATGAACTGCCGCCCCGCCTCCAGATTCTGGCTCCGGCGACGGTCCAGGCTTATCGCACCTGCTAGAATTAGCTGGGAAGTGGAGTGTCTGCCTTCTCGGAAGTCACTGGTATCTTATGGCCTTCCCTGTCACCCGCCTTCGTCGTCTGCGCCGCACGGACCAGCTTCGCAATCTGGTGCGCGAAACACGACTCACCCCCGACGCGTTCGTTTACCCGATGTTCGTTTGCCCGGGCGAAGGGATTCGTAAAGAAGTGCGCTCCATGCCTGGCGTGTTCAACCTCTCGGTCGATGAAGCCGTGAAAGAAGCTCGCGACGTTCAGTCCCTGGGTGTGCCGTCGGTCATTCTCTTCGGTCTTCCCGACAAGAAGGATGAAGTTGCTACCGGAGCCTGGGCCGACGAGGGTATTGTGCAGCAGGCTGCCCGCGCCATGAAGCACGAAGTGCCCGATCTGATCCTTATGGGTGACGTATGCCTTTGCGAATATATGTCCCACGGGCATTGCGGGATCGTGAAATCTGCTTCGACGCCGATGTCGCTGGGTGCAGCTGCCCGAGACGTCTTGACCGCGCGGCGGGCTGCAGCGGCAAAGCTGGTAAAGAACGACGAGGAAAAGACAAAGGTCATCGATGAACTGGCTTCGATCGTGGCCGATGTGGTTGAGTCCAAGTTTGAAATCGATAATGATGCCAGCCTCGAACTCCTGGCCCGCACTTCGGTCTCGCTTACCCGGGCCGGCATTGACATCATCGCTCCTTCGGATATGATGGACGGCCGCGTCGCCGCCATCCGGCGCTCACTCGACGAAGCGGGCTACGGCAATACTCCGATTCTTTCTTATGCCGCGAAGTTTGCTTCCGGATTCTACGGACCGTTTCGCGAGGCGGCAGACTCCACACCGCAATTCGGCGATCGCCGCTCCTACCAGATGGATGGCGCCAACCTGCGCGAAGCCCTGCGGGAAATCGAGTTGGACGTCGAAGAAGGCGCGGACATGATCATGGTGAAGCCCGCCATGCCGTATCTTGACGTTATCGCCGCCGCGCGGGAGCGCTTCGATTTGCCGCTGGCTGCTTACCAGGTCTCTGGCGAGTACGCCATGATTGAGGCCGCTGCCCGTAACGGGTGGATTGAGCGTGAGCGCGTCATGATGGAATCTTTGCAGAGCATCCGGCGCGCCGGAGCCAGCATCATCCTCACCTACTATGCCAAGGACGCCGCGCGGCTTCTGGCGTAACTGACTGACCTATTCGAGATAGGCACCCGCCCCGAGATGACGCCCTAATTCGCCTACAGTCCTCCCCTCCCAATAATCGGCGCAATAAAGCGCAAGCCTCGGGCAAATTCTGTAGACCGCCTCTTGCCATCTAAGCCGGCGTAGCAACTGTTGCGCTCCAGGTTGCCATCTATACGTCGAAGTTTTTTCGGGAGCGCTATGATCGCCAATGAATCTAAGGTTTTTGCTGGCTGTTTGGGTTTAGCAATTGCTTTCGTGTTGATTGGTTGTCAGGGCGCAAGTAATTCGATGGGTGGAACTTCGGCGGTCAGCGTTACTCTAAATCAATCTTCTGTGGCCCTTGCGGCGGGTACGACTACGCAATTTACCGCCACCGTACAGAACACCACGAATACCGCCGTAACCTGGTCCGTGAATGCCGTCGCTGGTGGAAACGCTTCGGTAGGTACGATAAGTGTCACCGGTTTGTATACAGCGCCATCCCAATCAGGAAGCTTTACCGTCATGGTGACCAGCGTTGCCGATCCGACAAAGAGCGCCAAGGCCACAGTTGCGGTCGGAAAGCTTGGGGCGCTGGCGCCGGCTTCGGTCATTCTTGCTCCCTCCGCCACCCAGCAGTTCACCGCGTCGGTGCAAGGGTTCTCAAACGGCACCGTGAATTGGTCGGTTGATCAGGTCGTGGGCGGGAACTCCACCGTGGGCACGATCAGTTCAACAGGTTTGTACACAGCACCTTCTCAGACGGGAATGCATACAGTCACGGCAAGCAGCGCCGCCGATTCCTCTTTGACGGCCAGTGCCTCGGTCACTGTTTCCACCATCTCTATTTCACCGACGACGGCGACGATGATCGGCGGGGACACACAACAGTTCACCGTGACCATGCCGGGAGTTTCCAATCCTGGCATTACCTGGTCGGCCACGGGCGGCAGCATCTCCGGTGGGCTCTATACGGCTCCATCCCTGGTGGGAAACTACACCGTCACCGCCACGAGCACGGCGGATCCCTCGCTAACTGCGAGCGCCGCGGTCAGTGTGTTTATCTTTACGATCTCGCCGACGTCTCTGACCCTTGCTCCCTCGGCTACCGAGCAATTTTCAACCACCATTCAAGGATTACCCAACACAACGGTCGCTTGGTCAGTGGATGGCGTCGCCGGCGGCAATTCCACAGCTGGAACCATTACATCGAGTGGCCTGTACACCGCTCCGGCCGCGATCGGAGCGCACACCATTACGGCGACCAGTTCGGCGGATCCTGCACTCAGCGTCTCGGCCGCACTTACCGTAATCAACGTCGCCCAGGCCGCCGTACTGACCTATCACAATGACGACGCTCGCGATGGCGCATATACGGAAGAAGTCAACCTGATGCCTGAGAACGTTAACTCCACCCAGTTCGGCAAGCTGCTCTCGTATCCGGTGGATGGTCAGATCTATGGGCAGCCGCTGTATCTACCTCAGATCAGCATTGCCGGTGGCACGCACGACGTGGTGTACGTGACCACACAAAACAATAGCGTCTACGCTTTCGACGCTGACGCAACTTCTGCGCAAACCGCACAAACGTTCTGGCACGTGAACCTCGGCCCATCCGTCACCAAGGACAGTGAATATGGCGTCTTCGTCGTCGGAATCCTGTCGACGCCAGTGATCGACGCAACCACCAAGACGATTTATGTAGTGGCTGAGGAGTCCGGCCATTCCAATCCGTTTTTCTTGCATGCGCTGGATGCCACCACAGGCGCTGAAAAGTTTGGCGGCCCGGTGAATATAACCGGATCGGTTTCCGGGACCGAAGGCGGTTCATCAGCGCACACAATAACGCTCGAACCCTCGTGCGTTCAGCGAAACGGGCTGGCGTTAGATCCGGTCACGAACGCGATCTACATTGGCTTCGGAAGTTGTACGCATGGCTGGTTGCTGGCCTACGACAAGACGAACCTGTCGTCCGCAGCGCAGGCCACGGCGGTTTTCAATGCGACGCCGAACGATAATGGTGGCGGCGGCTTGTGGTCCAGCGGCGGTGCCCCGGCAATCGACGACGCTACCGGCTACATTTACGTAATGACCGGAGTTGACTTCGGCGATGACATATCGACCGTCAACAACTCGATAACGGATGGATATAACGACGCGTTTCTGCAGATGGATCCGACGAATTTGTCGGTGCTGAGCTTCTTTATGCCGGACGACAATCCTACTCTCGCCGACAACGACGCCGATCTGGGCAGCGGGGGAAACATTCTTATGCCCGCTTCTTCCTCCTATCCGAGTGAAACCATCGGCGGAGGAAAAGACGGCAATATCTTCGTCGTCAATGGAAACAACATGGGCGGATACAGCTATAGTCCCCAGGTCAACAATGTTATCCAGACGCTGCAGACCGGAAGCGGCTCGAACCCCGACGATAACATTTTCTCGACCCCGGTATATTGGAATGGTTTTCTCTACTACCACTGCAACAATGACGTGCTGCGTGCCTTCAACTGGAACCCCAGCGCGACCACGCCGCTCTCGCCAGCCGCGGTCGGTACCGTCGTCTATCCAACGACGCACGGGGCGACTGCCTCCCTCTCGGCCAACGGGACAACGAACGGCATCATTTGGGACATTGATAATTCGGCCTATGACGGGTCCAATCCCGCGCAGAGCGGGCCCTCGGTACTGCATGCCTACGATGCCAGCAATGTCGCGACCGAACTGTACAACAGTTCGCAGGCGGGATCTCGCGATACGGCGGGAGCCGCATCGAAGTTCACGTCGCCGACCATCGCAGGTGGAAAGGTCTTTGTACCAACCTCCACCGAACTGGACGTGTATGGTCTGCTGGCACCGTGAGATCGTGGCCACTAAAGCCATGATCGTGGCGCAATGTTTCTGATCCGTTCAGACACAGCTACGGCGCGTCGAAGGTTGAACCAGCGCCTCCGCGGTTGCAAGCAGTTTTAAAACAGGTCTAATGGCCTTCCGTACCGGTTGAGCTTCGTCCTGAGAAACGCTCCCGCACCCGGCCGCTGATATCCTGCACCTTATTGCCGATCTGATTGCGGAATTCTTCACCGCTGGCAGGGGCGAACAGCATAGCGACACCAACTCCTACGCCGACTCCGGCCACGAAGGTCAGCACGTTGCGAACCGTATGATCCTCGCCTGAGTAGAGATCCTCAGCTTGCTCGCGCAGGTCCGAAACGCGGTCGGCTGCCCGGTCCACGCCTGCTGAGACGCGCTCTCGCACGTCACTGGTAAAACGGTCGGTTTGGTCGAGGAAGTAGACCGCGGTCTTTAGGATCGATCGAATCAAATTGTTCATCAGAATTCACCTTTCATCCGACTCTCGAAATTAGAGTATGTACCTTAGTTGCGAAAAAAGAAACGAAGGCTTGCCGGCGTCGAAATTTATTTAACCGAAGATTTCTGATGAAATATTCCAAATCGAAAGCAACCCTCCGGGAAAGTGAAGATGCCCTCATCCGGCATTGTCTGGGGTGAAAAACAGAAGACCCTAAATCACGCGGCTTGTGGCGCCAGCATCCATTCATGGAGCGAATGCGCGAGCATGCATCCGCAAATAACTGGGACTAGCGCGCTTATTCCATAGCTCATTGAGTCGTTGCGAGAGCGGTCAGCAATTGTCATTGGGCACACAAAAGTTTTTACAAAAAAGTACGCATCACTCGCAGCCTCGATCCTTCTTACAAAGTACGTTCAAGACCAAGACAAAAGAAAATCACGCAAGGACAATGGAGGAAACGTATGCCTATGCAACCCCAAGAGCAGTCAACCCTCAATGTCAAACTCGTCCACTTTACGAAACAAAACTCCCCCGATGAGCCAGTGCAGGTCGCCTTTGCCGTTACCGATGATCAAGGAAAAGAGGAGATCATCACAGGCGAGGTGCCCTACAGCTACGATCTCTTCCATCTCTTTCAGGAAGCCGGATGGCTGAACATCCGCCGGGGCGTTGCCTCGATTCGCGAGAATCGTACGCAGCGTCGCGCCATGTCGGCCTAGTCCAATCCAGATTTGCTCGCAGGCTGGAACCCCAGGAGTTATCGGGGTTCCGGCTTATTAGTGCGTGATCATGGTTCCGTTCCCGCAGCCAGTATTTCTTTGCCCTCGTTGTGTGCGACGGCGGGATAAGCCATTTGCCGGCGGCGGCGCAGATCGCCGGGTAACTGTGATTTCAGCAGCCATAGGCCGGCCAACGTCGCGGCTGCCCAAGTTACAGATATGAGCCCCAGTTGCAGCAGGTCCGTGATGCGGCTGCTACGCGCTGGGAACGGCACGCTCCTCGAGACTTCCAGGCTGATACCGCCCGCAACAATTGCGGTGAGCGCAGACTTTCCTAACTCATCCCAGCGAAGCGTTTTCAGGGAAACCATCCTCCGATAATGCAGCAGCCAAGCCAGCGCCAGCAGATTCGCCCCGATGCCGATGTCAGACGCGAATGCCAGGCCGACGACACCGTAGTGATGGAAGAGAGAAGAATAGACAGGCAAGGATGCGCTGGTGATCACGGTAACTGCAACCATAGGTGTGAGTGTGTCGCCCGCGGCGTAGAAGGCGCGGGCATAGAGTCCCTGGGCGGACCACAGAGCGAGCGAAAGCGAGAACCAGAAGAAATAGATAGAGGTCGTTTGCGTGTCCGAGACAAGAAATCGCCCGCGCCGATAGACGAGATCGATGAGCGGAAACGCGGCAGCCATCATCCATCCAGTGGCAAGGAACGATGCGGCCGCGACGCGGTAGACCGAATCGTTTACCGTGGCCGCGAACTCTTTCAAGCGCTTTTCGTTAAACAGCCGCGCAAAGAATGGCAGGGACGCCTGGCCCGTAGCCTGTCCAAGAACCGCGATGGGAACGGCGAAGAGCCGCTTCGCATAATTGAGCCGCGCGATGTCGCCAATCCCGCTGGCAGCGTAGTGGCGCAGGATCCAGTCGTCGGCCGTAACCAGCGAAACGCCGAGCATTAGTGGAACGGAGAGACGTACCCACTCCCGGAAAGCAGGATTCATGATGTCGAAGGAGGGACGATAGCCCGTTCCGATGCGCACCGCGCCGATCACACTGGCTAGAAACGGACCGATAACACTTCCCAGCAGCGCGCCATAAGCCAGCGAGGCAATGCCGAGGTGGCGGCCAGCAATCACTCCGCCGAAAATGATGAAGATGTTGTAGAGCAGTGGGCCGAGAGCTGGAAAGAGGAAGAGGCGGTGCGACAGTAGGACGGCGGAAACTACTCCGCCAACGTAGAAGAAAATCTGCGCCGGCAGGAGAATTCTGGTGAGATGGACCGTTAGATCAATTTGCGATGGAGAGAAACCACGAAACATCCAACGGACAAACTGGGGGGTAAAGATTTCCGTGAGAATCGTTCCTGCGATCATGACTGCGGTCATCACGGTAATGACTACGGAAAAAGTCTTCTTCGCGTCCTCGTCGCGCTTCTCGGCGAGAAAACGCGTGTAAATCGAGATAAACGTGATGGAGGCCGCGCCTCCGGCCACGATGTAGTTCAGCCAGTCCGGCAGTGTGAAGGCGGCAACGTAGGCGTCGGTCTGCCCCCCGGCGCCGAAGGCGTAAGCGATATAGGCCTCGCGGACGTAGCCGATTACGCGCGATAGCATTACCGTCCCCATCAGCAGCAACGTGGCCGAGAAGGCCGTGTGCTGGTGCGAAGGACGGAAAAAGCGCAGGACTCTGGTCATAAAACGAAGTTCATTGGACGAAGATCATGGAACCCAGATTAACGCCGGCAAATTTCTTTCAAAGCCTACCAGAGGCTTGCACACCCAGCCGGGTTTATCGCAAATCTGCACTGCGCCGGTTCCTTTATTGATACTCCATACGATTCTCCGGCCGTGGACAGAGATTTCCCGAGTTGACCTGTAACGTTAATCTCCAATCCTTCAATCACATACCGGTTGATCTGCGATTGAGAATGGTTTGAGCCTCAGAGCATTGTGTCGGCGGCGTTTTTATCTCAGAGTAGATCTCGATACTTGCGGCAAGAAATGTCGACAACCGTGGAGGCGAATATGGCGAATGGCACAACTCCTTTCTTTGACAAGCCGAAAGTTCTTTTTGAGGCCCCGCGGACGGCACTTGAGGAAATGCGGCGCGTGCAGCAGAGCTGGGTCGCAAGGGCAGAAGCGAAGGCGCTGGTATGGCTGGCCGCGCGCACGCCGCAATGGGTTGATCCCGACCATCTAACGGGGTTGGGGTTAGCAGCTCAGATCGGTGCCGGCGTGTGCTATGCACTGGCACGGTGGAACAGGTATGCGCTGGTGGGCGTGATCTTATGTCTAGCACTGAACTGGCTAGGCGACTCTCTCGATGGCACGCTCGCGCGCTACCGGCAGCGCCAGCGTCCACGCTATGGATTTTACGTCGATCACATGGTCGATACCTTCGGAGCAGTCGCACTTATGGGCGGGCTGGCATTTTCTGGCTACATGCATCCTTGGATCGCGATGGGCTTGCTGGTCGCTTTCCTCACGCTTTCGATCCAGTCCTATCTGGCCACGCATGCATTGGGGGAATTTCGTTTATCGTTCTGGCGATTTGGTCCGACGGAATTGCGCATCCTGCTGGCTGTGGGCAACGTGGCCCTGCTGTGGAAACCGCGAGTACATTTCCTGGGCAGCCAGTTCCGGCTGTTTGACGTTGGCGGAGTGATTGGTCTGGCTGGAATGGCGCTGATGTTGATCTCCTTCACCCTGCAAAATACGCTTCGACTGTATCGCGAAGAGAAGGTGACCGCTTGAGGGCCCAGAGGCGAACCGGCTTGGTTGGGAGGCAAACCTCTCCTAAGCTCAGTTTCGCCAGATGGCTGCGCTTTAATCTGGTCGGCGGCATCGGCATCGGGGTGCAACTTGCGCTGTTGTTTCTCTTGAAAAGCGTTTTTTGTCTCAACTATCTTGTGGCAACAGGGTTCGCGGTGGAGGCCACGGTGGTTCACAATTTCCTCTGGCACGAGCGTTACACTTGGGCCGACCGCGTACAGCTTTCGTGGCGCGATTCGCTAGCGCGCCTGTTGCGCTTCAATTTTACGAACGGAGCAGTTTCGCTCCTGGGCAATCTGGCGCTGATGAAGATTATGGTTGCTTTCTGGCATATAAACTACCTGGCCGCGAACGGAATCGCGATCACACTCTGTTCGCTGATGAATTTTCTAGTGAGCGATAGCTACGTGTTTGAGGACAGAAGTATCTGACAGAGGGGTCCACAGCTAGGCAATTTTCAGCACAACCTTGCCGTAGTTCTTGCCTCCTTCCAGCAGCTTGTAGGCTTCCACCGCGCGATCCATGGTGAATACGTGACCCACCACTGGAGTGAGTTTACGTTGCGCGATCCATTCAGAAAGCCGGCTCCAAGCGGCCTCCATGATTTCGCGTTTCTGGGAAAGATAAGTAAGCCACAGGCCCTGAATGCTGGCCGACTTCGCATATAGCGCGCGCACATCGAGTTTGGGCTGTTTTCCGCTGGCGGTTCCGTATTGGATGACACGCCCGAAGTCACGCAGGCAACGCAAGCTTTTGGCGGTGTCTTCTCCGCCGAGCATGTCGAAAACCGCGTCCACACCTTCGCCGCGAGTGAGATTTTTCACGACTTCTTCATAATCATGCTGCTTGTAGTTGATGCCGTGTTGCAGGCCAAGCTCTTTTACCCGTGCCAGCTTCTCATCGGAGGAAGATGTGCCATACATTTCAACACCTAGAAGTTTTCCGATTTGTACGGCGGCGGTGCCCACTCCTCCGGCCGCGGCATGAATGAGCACGCGATAAGTCTTACCCGCCACCGGAGGCTGGGTCATGCCGGCCTGCCAGTAGCCGAGGTATGCGGTGAAGTAATTGACGGGGAAAGCGGCGGCTTGCTCGTCCGTCCATTGCTCGGGGACAGGCCAGAGCATCTGCGGGTACGCGGCTACCTTCTCGGCGAAAGCTCCCCACTGCATGTAGCCCATGACCCTGCGGTTTTTCTTTTCTTCGACGCCGGCGAACTCGCGCCCCGCAATCAGCGGTGGCGGGGGAGTTCCAGGATAGCCGCCCCTGGTGGTCATAAAGTCGGCAAAGTTCAGGCCGCCGGCTGCAACTCGGACCAGAGTTTGTTCCGGCTTTAAAGTGGGTTCGGCGGTTTGCTGGACGGCGAGTGCTTCCGGACCGGCGAGGCTGGTTATCATTATGGCTTTCATGATGGAAGTCTAGCAGGCAGATTCAGGTTGGGCAGTGATTGGCCGCCAGCGTTTGTTCGCTGGTTATTTGCCGTCAGGTATATACTTTTGGCGTTGGCTTACTAGAGTCTCCCGGCCACGCCTCCACGGGCCCGGGACGGGGCGTTCATTCATCCCCTAATTTTGCGCCCCGCATACAGATTGGCCTGTTCCCGCCTGGGGCTGCGAGGACACGGCACCGGTGCATCGCGCTAGATTTGTAGCGAAATCGCATCGGAGGAGGTCATATCATGGACTTGATCCTTGTACGTCTTCTTTTTGTCATCGTAGTTTCGGTCACCTGCTACGTAATTGCTCCCTTCGGGCGGTCTCAACCGGTCGACGCCGGGATTGGGGCGTTGGTTGGGGCGGGGATAGTTCTGTTCGAATGGAAGCTGCGCACTGTGAGCCTGAAGCGGCTGATCGGGGCAGCCATTGGCAGCCTGCTTGGAATCTGCGGGGCTTACCTATTTGCCCTCGTCATTAGCAGCAGCGTGCCTTCCGGCAGCACGCAAAGTTTCCTGCAAATTCTGGTGATGTTGCTGATGGCTTATGTGGGCCTAATTGTTGGGGCTAGCAAGGGCGACTTGCTGAACCTGGCAGCGCTGGGTGGAATCTTTGGCGGGGAAAAGCAAGGCAAGAAGAGTTACAAAATCCTCGATACCAGCGTGATCATCGATGGGCGCATCGCCGACATTGCCGAAACCGGCTTCCTCGACGGCATTATCGTCACGCCCCAATTCGTCTTACGGGAACTGCAGCTGGTGGCCGACTCGGCAGACTCCCTGAAGCGCAATCGTGGCCGCCGCGGGCTCGACGTTCTGCAACGCCTGCAGAAGATGGCCACACTGCAAATCCAGATTGTGGAGGACGACTTTCCCGCGGTTCGAGAGGTGGATTTGAAACTGATCGAGCTGGCCAAGCTCTACGAGGGGAAGATCATCACCAACGATTTCAATCTGAACAAAGTGGCGCAACTGCAGGGGGTCGAGGTCCTGAACATCAATGAACTGGCCAACTCGCTCAAACCGATTGTGTTGCCGGGCGAGATCATGAAGGTGTTCATCCTGAAAGAAGGCAAGGAGTACAACCAAGGGGTCGCCTATCTTGATGACGGCACCATGGTGGTTGTGGATAACGCGCGAAAGATGATTGGCAAGACGATTGACGTTTCGGTCACTTCGGTGTTGCAGACCACGGCGGGAAAGATGATCTTCGGCAAATGGGATGAACGTGCGTACGCTCGAACCGGCGCACCTTCTCAACCAGCGGTGTCAGTAATCCCCAGTGGCGTAGGGGGTTCCGCTGCGGCCGTTCCAAGCACGCTGGTAGAGAGCAAGCCGACTCAACCTTAGGACGCGCTGGCAACGGATGCCACTGAAATCGTGTTGCCGTTCAGTGTGCCGAAAATCTTGACACGTTCCCCCGCCACTCGCTTAAGGGCGGCCTGTTGTCCCTGCAGGGTATAGGTTTTTTCGCCATCCACGAGAGCGAAGCTATCTCCGCGGTGAACGCACACTCGAGTGCAATCTGCAGCGGCCAAGCCCACGGCAGCGGAGTGTTTCGCCCCACACCGAGTGTCGGTGATAACGCCCTCGTAAAGCTGCGTCTGGGCAGTGGAAATTTGTGCCGGCGGTTCCGCTTTGGAGTCCTCGTCCGCCGCACCCGCAGCGGACCCAAGAGTGGCAAGGAAGAGCGCCACGATGCAGGCGATAGCGCTTGCGGCCAACAGCATCTCAATCCACAAACGGATCTTCGTCATTTTCATAACCACAGTTAGTGCCAACTTTCACTCGCGAGGTTGCAGGACCTTAAGGGACTGATGGGCCGCGAGCACAAGCGCATTATCGAAGTGCAACTGCTTTGCCAATTCGACCTGGATTGCCGCGAAAGCCGTTAGCTTTATGAGAGGAAAGAGGGTTCTAGTTTCTTATTTTCGAAATTGACGCCCGAGCGGCGCAGACTTCCGTGCAAAAACTTCGCTTCGCCGCCGATTCGATCATTGCTCCCGCACTGCTTGACTCGGCTCGATGTCCGCGAAAATTCTTGCCCAGGATGCAAAATTCTATTGACACTGCGTTCATACTGCCGCAATATCTTGTGTTAAGGACGCTGCCCGTACCACAAGTTGGGTGGCTTTTGGCATTCGGGTCCTTCGAAGTCCCAAGGGAAAATCGTTCACGGAGGAATCCTTCATGGCAACCAAGAAGAAGGCAAAAAAGAAGAAACACTAACCGTCTGCGAGACGATACTTCGCATGGGCCAAGAATTTAAACCTGCCTCTCAGGAGAAGCGCCTCTTGAGAGGCGTTTGTTTTTGCACGGTGGAAAAGCCCGCGGCGTCGCCGATTCCAGCCGCCTCTCGAAATTCTTCGTATCATTCCCCTGCCTGTGTCACAATACGGGGACGGTGCGGTTGCGCACGATCGACGCGAGTATGAGTCCGAGAAAAAAAAGCGCAGGTAAGAATAAAACCGATGAAGTCTTCATCCCGGATAAGCTGTATTTCCGCATCGGCGAAGTGGCCGCTTTGTGCCGGCTCCCCGCTTACGTTCTACGCTTCTGGGAAAGCGAGTTCCCGCAGCTCAAGCCGGTGAAAAGCAGCACCGGCCAGCGCATGTACCGCAGGCGCGATGTGGAAAGCGTTCTGCATATCAAGCAACTGCTGTACGAGCAGGGCTTCACGATTGTGGGTGCGCGCCAGCAACTGCGTTCTGAGGTAAAAACTGAGAAAGGGCAAGCTGCGATCCCATTCCCCGCGCAGTCGCCGAGTGAGATCCGGCACATCCGCCGGGGCTTACGCGAGATCCTGAACCTGCTCTCCGTCCGGCGCACGGGATAGAGTGGGTTACTGTTATGCAACCTTCCTCTAACCTTCTGGCGATTTTTTCAGCTTGCCTGCGTTCGCCGCGTCGAGACGTATGCGGCTGACACGTGCGGTTTCCTGAACCAGGTCATCCGTAGCAGTGGTCCCATCACCCGACATCACCGAACCCGCGGCCAAGGCAAACCGCAGCGCATCGGCCTGATCCTCGAAATACAAAATGACTTGTCCCGACATAATGATTCTCCCCGAGTGCGTACTGCTTCCCGTGCCTGGAAAGATCCAAGACGAGCAGCGCGCCGACGAGCGTGACGCGAGTGGAGCTTCTCTCGATTCTCGCGGAGCTACGGTTCCGCTCAGAAGTGTCTTTCTTGGTTCGGGCATATAGGAAGGGCATGAGAAGCGCGGTCTGAGACGGTTCGAATCTCTACTCCGGCGGCTTCCCTCCTGCTATTGCAGGAATGGAGAAGGCGACAGTAAGCAGAGTCAGAAAAGGAAAAGCCAGAAGCGTATACAGCGGCACTTCTGCAACGCTCCGAAGACGCGGCACGGAGAAGAACAACGAGCAGATTGCCAGGAGTGCTGCGGCGCACCATTGCCAGACTTGGCAGGCGAAGGCTGCTTTTGTCATGACTCGGCGCAGGAAGCCTGCAGTGGGAAGCCTTGAGTATGCGCGCGCCAGCACGAGCAAAGCTGGTATCAGCAGGAGTTGATTGTAAGCAGCCAGTTTAGGAAGAACGACAAGCGTAACCGCGGCGACCGAGGCTAGCGCCCACCCGAATTGCTCTGACGCTGCGGCGGCTCTTCTGCATTGCCAGCAAATTCCGGCTAAAAAGATAATCAGCGCCACTGCTAAGAATTGTGCGAGCCAGTGGGGCATCAGCGCTTGCAGAACCGTAGGATCGGTGCCGTAAGCAGGATATTCTCTGACCGCCGCCACAAAGCGCGGAATCCAGCCCGGCGATATCGCCTCGCTGGAGAGTAGCAGCGCAGCCATCGTGCCCGTGAAACCCCAAAACAGGCGACCGCGCTGTTTCCAGTTTCCGGCGACCCAAAAAAGGAACCAGAGGATCACGAGTCCGGTCGTGTCGGGTTTCATGGTGGCTAGTGCGAGGAGAAACCCACTCAGGATCAGCCAATTACGCGAAGCGGCTGCCGCGGCAGCGGCGAGAAAGAAAATGACCAGAGCGGTCAGGTTCTGTTGAAAATATTCTTCCACGGCGGGGTAGCTGGCAAGCGCAAGCAACATGCCAGCAATGAGCATGGGCCGCACCAGACGAATCTTGAGAGCCCGCATCCAAAGCGGAATGCTGCAAGCAATCGACGCCAGAAGCAGCCAGCGAAAAACCTGAGCTACTGTGTCGAAGGACCATGTCACGCTTGGAGCAAGTAGAAAAACGACATAGAGAGGATACACAAACGCGGCGCGCGCGGTAGGGTCGGCGGGATTTTGCGGATCGAGCGGTCGCCCGTAGAAGCCAGTCTGCATCTCCCGGCTAACCTCTGCGCCGTAGGGATCGCGGCCGTGCAAAAGCAGTTCGCGGGCACCAAGCCAACGTGGATACAAGTCGGAATTGTTTCCCACCGGGCGTTTCTCGGCGAGGACCTTCGCGGTGTATGCGGGAACAAGAATCGCTTTCGCCCAATGCCAAAAGGAAACCGCAATGATGAACGATGCGGCCAGCAGGAGCCAGGGTCGAGCACGCAGTTTCACGCCTGCATTCTACCTTTTCGGCAGTTGACAGCGACGCAGACTCATGGTGGCGTTTGTGAAAAATGGACCATCGAAGCGAAAAAGTCAGGTGGAAAGACAATATGGATTGATTGGTCGGGACGGGCAGATTTGAACTTGAGGCGCTTAGCGGGCGTGAGCGAAGCGGGAGCCTGCTGTCGAAATCCCGAGCGTCGTTTGCGAGGGATCTTAACCAGAATGGTCGGGACGGGCAGATTTGAACTGCCGACCCCTCGCACCCCAAGCGAGTGCTCTACCAGGCTGAGCCACGTCCCGACGAGTAAGGAACCCGCCGCATGGCATCCGCGGCGGATGGGGTTGACTAAAGGATTTTAACACCTGCGGGGAAGTTTGGTTCGCCCGCGCTCGATTTTGCCTAAGGATGGCAGGGCCATGAAAGAGGATTGAAGTGCGGAGCAAACTGGAAATTCTGTGGGGTCGTGACCTCCACGTGCAGCTTGATGCGAGTCAGTGCGCCGGTTTTCGGATCCGTCTTGTAGGAAGAGATGGCGACGCGAAGCCATCCTTTCTTCGCCTCCTCTACCGCGTTGGTGTAGTCAGCAAGCGCTTTATCCGGGTCCGAGGTCTGATAAGACCATAAAACATTCCCGATCAGGCCGAAAACCCGATCGTAGTCGGGCCGGTTCAGCAGGAAATACATTTCATGGGGATGGGCTAACGAAGACTTGACGGTCTCTCCGTATCCCGGGCCAAGAGTCTGATTCCCGTTAAACCGCAACGGCAGGTTCACAGGATAGACGTAGTCCTTGGTGTTCGCTTCCGCTGGAACGATGTCGAGGAACCAGCCGGGCTCTTTCTGGTGCCTTACCCGAAACAGCAATCCACCTCCCAGTTCCCGTTCGAAGTTGTCCCCGGCATTGAGAGCCACTTTGAAAGAGACGAATTGGCACGTAAGAGAAGATTGCGCCCGAACATTGTGTGCCCGAACCGCGGTCGCCCCGATCAGGCAGGCTAGGGCCAATGCCGCCAGCGCTCTCTCGCGAGCATTCCATATCGACATATTCTCGTTTAACTCTTTTTCCGCTTGCGCTTAGGGAGTGGCTTCTCCTCCAAAATGGCGAACTGGATTTTTTTTTCGACGGGATCGATGCGGTCGACGAGCACGCGAATTCTTTGTCCCAGGCCATAAATCTTGCGCGAGCGTTGGCCGATGATCTGGCGCGTGCTCTCGTGGTAAGCGTAGTAATCGTCAGTGAGCGTGTTCAGCGGAACCAGACCTTCGACAAACATATCTGTAAGCTCGACGAAGAAGCCGAACTTGGTGACGCTGGTGATGAGGCCGTCGAAGTCTTCACCGACGCGGTCCTGCATAAACTTGACCTTCTTCCACTCCATGAGCTCGCGCTCAGCGTCGTCGGCGCGGCGCTCGGACTGGCTCGACTCTTCTGCGATCCCGTGGAGTTCATCGTGCGAGATGGGGCCACTCAGCGGCTTCAGGGAATCGTGATGTGCTACCTGGTCGCGGCGCTTCGACCAAGGTGAAGGCGAGTCATCGTCGTGCGTCGACGTTGCTGGGTCAGAGCGCTTCTTTTCCTGATTACCGGAGTTGGATGGGAACACTCCAACCGGGATCTCAGCGTCATGCCTCTCTGGCGAGTCGTGCAGGACTTCTTTCAAGATTCTGTGCACGATTAAGTCGGGATAGCGCCGGATCGGAGAAGTGAAATGCGTGTAAGTCGGAGCGGCCAGCGCGAAGTGGCCAACATTCTCTTCCGAGTAGCGCGCCTGTTTGAGCGAGCGCAGCATGAGGTAGCTCAGGATGCGCTCTTCCGGTTTCCCCGCGATCTTGGCGGCCAGCTTCTGGTACATGCGCGGGGTGATGTGAACATCTTTGGGAACTTCGATCGTGCGGGCTTGCTTGCCGGTGCCACGCGCGGCGCGGCGGTCGCTTTTGAACTGGACGCGCTGAACGGGCAGCGGGCCCACGCCGAGAGAATAACCGAAAGTTGCCGCGATCACTTCGAAGTCGTAGACGCGCTTGGCGTCCGGTTTTTCGTGAATTCGATACAAAGAGGCGATGCGTTTTGACTCCAGGTATTGCGCCACGCATTCGTTCGCCGAGAGCATGAATTCTTCGATCAGGCGATGAGCAATGTTGCGCTCGGATCGAGTGATGCTCTTCATCAGCCCGAATTCGTCGAACTCGATCACGGGTTCGGGTAAATCGAAGTCGATCGAGCCGCGGCGCTGCCGTTTGTGGTTGAGAATCAGCGCGAGGTCACGCATCAGTTCAAACATGGGCACGAGCGATGCATGGCGTGTTCGCGCGGCCGTATCGCCTTCCAGCACGTCGTTGACGGCCGTGTAAGTCATCCGCTCCGCGGAACGGATCACACCTTCGCACAACTCGTAGCCCAGGATTTCGCCGCGCGGATCAATTTGCATCACGCACGACAGCACCAGCCGGTCGAGGTGCGGACGCAGGCTGCAGATGTCGGTCGAGAGCTCCAGCGGCAGCATCGGCACAGCGCGATCGGGAAAATAAACACTGGTACCGCGCAGCCGAGCTTCCTGGTCGAGCGCGGAATCAGGCGTGACGTATTGCGCCACATCGGCGATGTGGACTTGCAATTCAAAATTTCCGTTGGGGAGATGGCGGACGGTAACGGCATCGTCGAAGTCGCGGGCGGTTTCTCCGTCGATGGTGACGATGGGCAGCGAGCGGAAGTCACGGCGATGGCGAAGTTGCTGCGCTGGGATCACGGCGGGGATGGCTTGCGCCTCTTCGAGAGTGGCCGCGGGAAAGTGGTGGGGCAGATGGAACTTGCGGATGGTAATTTCCACGTCGACGCCGAAGTCATCCTGGCGGCCGAGAATTTCGAAGACGCGGCCGCGCGGATTTTGCGTGGGGGTGGGCCAGTCCGTGATCTCAACATCGACGACCAAGCCTTCGAGATCGTTCCAGTCCGAGTGGAGCGCGGCCTCGTCGCCGAGCACGCGATCTGCGGATTTCTTCTTGCTTAGCGTCGGAGATTCGCCGCCACTGCGATCGGGAATTTCCATGCCTGGAGGAATCACGATCTCCTGAGTGATTTTGCTGTCGATTGGCTTCACATAATTGTGGCGGTTGCCGTAGTGAAAAATTCCCACCACCGTGGGATGACTGCGCACTACGGAACGCACGATGCGGCCTTCGGTGCGCCCATCAGGGCGCGTGGCCACGATGTCGACCAGCACGCGATCGCCGTGCATGGCATTCCCAATCGCGTGCGGTGCGATGAAAATATCTCCTGCGATGCGCGGTTTGAGTGAAGGGCTTAGCGAACTCGGGTCGGGAATGACAAACCCGAAGCCATCGCGGTGCATGGTGAGGCGTCCCGCAACCAGATTTTTGTCGGGCGCGGGTTGTGGGAGAGCGTAGCGGTCAGAGTTGATCTGAACCAGTTCTCCGGCAGTGACCAGCTTTTGCAGACGGGTATCGAGCTCTCCACGGGCCTCTCCATGCAACCCGAGTTCGCGGACGAGCTGCTTGAATCCAGCCGAACGCTTCGGCTGGCGCGCAATGTGTTTCAGAATAGCGGAGTCGGAAAGCATCGGAGGCTGACAGCTCTAAGGATACCCCACCGGCAGAGACACACTCCGATCACTTCGGCGGAGGCGTCGGCGCTGACAGGTCGAGATTGTGCATCACCACAATTTCCCAACGTCCCGCATTCTTCTCCATGACAAAGTTCAGCAGCCCGTGGCGGTCGTGAAGGTTGCCTTGCGAGTCCATGGCGCCGGTCATCTTCCAACTTACGTCGACAGCTGCGACATCAGGGCGTAAGAAGCGCGTCTTTATGTCGGTGTATCCCTGGTGGCTTTTGCTGAAGATGGTTGCGAACACAGGCGCATGGAAGGCCTCTATCTTTGCTCGGCCTGTCGCGCCCACGCCGCGAACGTTGGTGAAATCCGCGTCTTGGGAAAACACCGCCGCAAACGCTTCCGCATCGTGATGATTCCACGCGTCCATGAAGCGATCCATAACCGCCCTGATCGCGTGCTCATCCGCTTCTACGCCCGTCTGAGCCATAAGCAAAATAGGAAACAAAAGAAAACAAACTGCGATCCTCATGGTTCCTCCGGTCCGGCATCCTGCCCTACCACGTATCCCCGCCTCCACGCGGCGGCCACGCGCCCAACACTTGCCTCATCAGCGCGATCTGCCCTACGTGGTAGCTATTGTGCGCCACCATTTGCCAGAGTACAGCCTCGAGCGTTCCTGCGACGCTCCTATCCCCGTCATGCGCGGTTTCGATCTGGCGCTGCATTTCTTTGGGAGAAGAATTCGCCAACGCGGCAAAATCGGCCAACAGGCCGGCAAAACGCTTCCTTCGACGATCCCATTCCTGTGCATCAGCGGGCGATGGAGCCGGCGGGAAGCTTTCTGCAGCGTGCTCGGGATACGCAGGCCGCAGCCCGCGAATGCGGCGAAGTTCGTAATCCATCCAATAATTCATGTGAAAGACAAGTTGGCTGACGGAATGCGGAAACCCTTCCAGTCGTCGTGTGGCCAATTCCGCAGAAAGATCTTCTACACAAGCCAGAGGATCGGCGTGAGACCCTTTGCCTCGAAACAGTTCAGTGAGTGCGCGCGATGGCATGGTGTTGGCCTGCTAAGCCTGGCGATCCTCTGGCAAACATGGCGGCGCCTACAGACTGCATAGGTCCTTCGCTCTGCTCAGGATGACAGGGCGGATGGAAGCACTTAAAGTTCTTTCCAATGCTAGCGGTTCGCAAAGTACTTTTCTTCAAGAATCCGGCGATGATGCAACTCGTGGCCGGCAATGACGTAAGCGATCCCGCGCACGCTGACTTCGTTCTTGTTGGCAATCCCGCGTCGCATCCACGCGGCTTCGTCGAGATTGCGTAGCAGCGACAGCGTGGCGCGGCGTACGGCAATGAAGTCTTCGACTACATCCGCCAGTGAGCAATGAGCAAACGGACCATTGCGCACGTAATCGTCCTGCTCGAAGCCTTCGAGCGGGGTGGCATCGGCGCGCGAGATGCGCAGAGCGCGGTAGGCGAAGACTCGCTCCGTATCGCAGACATGGCCTAGAACCTCCTTCGCGCTCCATTTATCCGGGGCGTAGCGGAAGTCCCCATCTTTTTCATCTTTGCCGGAAAGCAGCATCATGGTCTTCCGGCGCTGCTGATCAAGCGCAGTGAGAATGTCCTCACCCTGCACCAGAGAGATGTACCGGGCATAGTAGGGCGCATACTCATCTGGTTGAGGACGAGCAACGGCAAACGCGGGTCGGCTGGTCGAAGCGGGTTCCAACATGTCTCGCTCCTGGGAAGTGAATCGCGCCTTGGGCAAGTCTGAGCCAAGAGCATACTCCTGCGAACTGTGGAAACGTTCACCGGACACTTCCGCTCCGGGAATCCTTACAGGGTAGTGAGTCGAAAAGGGAGGACGGAGCGGCCAAACGGCCAGCGACTGGACGACACTTAAGTGATGTACCATGCTAGGAAACTCTGTTGAAAATAAAGGTTTTCCACAGCGCTCAATATGAGACCACGGAGTACAATTCGATTTGGTCACGCAAGTGCGGCCGTGATCCCTAATCCCAACAAGGAAAGGAACTGTGTAACCCATGTGGAAGCCGACGAATCAGCCTCAGACCCCCGGACGCCCGGTCGAACCGGAGCGTCCCTCTATGCATACACCGAGCGCGCCTGCGATTACGATGGCGAATGAGCCGGCCGCTGCGCCGCGTCCGGCGACATCCAGTACCACTACTGCGGACCAGGCAACCATCGGCAAGTCGCTGGTGATCAAGGGCGAGGTAACTGGATCGGAGTCACTCTACATCGACGGCCGGGTGGAAGGTTCGATCAGCCTGGCGGGAAACCGCGTTACTATCGGGCGCAATGGAGTGGTGGCTGCCAACATCAATGCTCGCGAGATCGTGGTGCTGGGCAAAGTCCGCGGCAATCTGACGGCCAGCGACCGGGTTGATATCCGCAGCGATGGATCGCTCACGGGCGACGTCGTCGCGGCTCGCATCTCCATTGAAGACGGCGCGTTCTTCAAGGGCGGTATCGATATTCGCAAGGGCGGCCAGCCTTCGCAACAGAAGCCCAACGGCGAGGACAAGAGCGTCACTGCGCCGGAGCCGGCGGCTATCGGCGCCAGAGCCTGAGTTCGCGGTAGAGGCAGTCGTCGAAAGATTAGCGGCGGGGTTCGCAGACCGTGCGAATGCCCCCCGCTTTGTTTTTTGCGTGGATTTACCCACATGACGGAACGCCAAAGTGCAGGCCTGAAGGTTGCACTATCGGTAGACGAATCGGTTGCTCTGCTGGCTGAACCCGCAGTACGATGAAGCAACGATGTTTTCGTCGACTTGCCCGGTCTGCTCGTCTTTCGCTTTTCCGCTTCGAGTTGGCGGGCATCATGACTGTCCTGGATTCTGAAAAAGGGAGAAGTGCGTCTTGAATGAGTCGGGCCAGCGTTTTCGGATTTTCTTTCTCACTTTTTGCGCTCTATCGTTCCTGGTTTCCTTCCCGAGGAATCTACGTGCCGATGCCGCCCCTTTTGATTTGACCGGACCGAAGGTCGACGTCCGCGTACAACGCGCCGGTCATACGCTTCCCATCTCCGAGGTTCCCAATCTGCAGGCGGGAGACCGGCTTTGGGTGCATCCTGATCTGCCCGATACTCAATCGGTCCGCTATTTGATGGTCATTTGTTTTCTGCGAGGATCGACCAATCCCCCGCCGGACTCCTGGTTCACTCGCGTCGATGCGTGGAGCAAGCCGGCTCACGATGAAGGTGTCTACGTCACCGTTCCGGATGGGGCGGAAGAAGCGATCGTGTTCCTGGCGCCGGAAACTGGAGGCGCGTTCAGCACACTGCGCAGCGCGGTCCGGGGCAAACCCGGAGCTTTTGTGCGTGCCGCCCAGGACCTGGAACAAGCCAGCCTCGACCGCCAGCGTCTGGAGAAGTATCTTGATTCCGTTCGTGAGGCCTCACTCGATCCTGAACAGATGAAAGCGCGGAGCACGCTGCTGGCGCGCAGCCTCAACATGCGCCTCGACCAGCAGTGCTTTGACAAACCGAGCGCCCAGCAGGCTCCCTGCCTCACCCAGAACACGGATCAGCTCGTTCTCGACGACGCCCACAGTCAGACCATGGTCGCGGCTCTCAGCACCGGAGCATCCAGCGATCTGCTGGTACAGGTCAGCGCCACTCCGACGGCGGGCGCCGGATACTACAGCGCTTACGTGGGCGCAGTGGTGGACGTGGTTCGAATTCTAGGCACGACGCACACGGCGCAATACCAATACATTCCGGCCCTGGCGCTGCCGAAAAAGGACAACCTGAATCTTCGTCTGAACACTCCACCTTCTTTCCGGAACCCAAAATCGGTTATCACGATCGCACTTCCGCTGGTTCTGCCCGCCGCCAATCCGCCATTGCGAGCCATTGATGCGACGCAAGTCTTCTGCATCGATAAGCCCTCTCTCGTCTTGCCCGCCGACGGGGCTCCGTTGGTATTCGCAACCGAGTTGGCGCACAACTTTGTGCTGCACGTGGAAAGCAAGTCGGGGCCGGGAATCGATCTTCCAGCCGTGCCGGATGCTGCCCAGGGCGGATTTGTGATCGATACCAAGGCAATGCAGTCGGTTGAATTGCAGGGAGAAGTCAGCGGAATCGTGCGTGGCGTTTGGGGCTTTCGCTCCTTCGACGGTCCTCGTTATCGCCTGCGCGCGTCCAGTCCCGAGCAGTGGGTAGTTGCGTCCAAAGATGCCAGCGCCCTCATCGTAGGTCGCGAAGATACTCTGCATCTTCAGTCTCCCGATGCCTGCTGCGTCCGCTCCGTCAGCCTGCGGGATGAAAAGGGCAAGATCACCGAGGCGGGATGGAAAATTGCCAAGCCCGAAGAGTTGGAGGTAAAGGTCCCCCTGCAGAACGCGACAGCCGGCATGCTCACCGTGATGATCCACAAGCTGGGCACTCGCCAGCCCGATGAAATTCCGCTGCACACTTACTCGGAGGCGGGACGGCTGGACGCTTTCGATATTCACTCCGGCGATGCCGATGGCGTACTCAAGGGCACGAGGCTCGATCAAGTCACCGCGATCGACGTAGGCGGCCTGCGTTTCACACCAGACGGTTTATCTCGCGCCAACCAGCGAGACGAACTGAAGCTGGTTTGCCACGACGCGTCGGTAAGCAAGCGGCTGCAGCCGGGAGATGCCATCGTGGTGCACGTCGCGCTGCAGGACGGGCGCTCCATGGATCTGAAGACAGCCGTGGAAGCGCCTCGGCCGCGCGTCACCGTGCTGAGCAAGAGTGTGCTTCTGGATTCGTCCGGCCCTCCCGCCACGGTCAGGCTGGAGAATCAGGATGAGCTTCCTCAGGACGCGCGCCTGAATTTCTTCCTGAAGGCGCAGGTGCCGGAGAACTTTTCCGCCAACGAGAAGATCGAGGTGGCCACCGCTGACGAGTCTTTCAGCGTGATGCTCAGCGAGAAAGATGGCAACCTGACTCCGCAGGATTCCAAAACCATTTTTGCTGTGCTCGATCCCATGAAGTTGCTGGGCCCTTCTGCCTTCGGGCCGTTGAAATTTCGCCCCGTGGACGGTGATGGAACTGACGGAGACTGGCAGCCCCTGGTCACCTTGGTGCGAATCCCGGTTCTCGAGGGAATTCGTTGCGCGCGCGACGCGGAGAAGCAATGCACGCTGAATGGAGACAAGCTTTTTCTGATCGACGCCGTCAGCAGCGATCCTGACTTCACCAACTCGGTGACCGTTCCCGATGGATTCGTCCAGGTCGCGCTCACGATTCCGCAACCCAAAGGGAAGACTCTCTACCTCAAGCTGCGGGATGATCCTTCGACGGTGGTTACCGCCGACGTTCCAATTTCGACCGCATCGCCGTAGGCTGCAATCGCAAGGCTGGGTCGCAAGAAATGTCTGACCTACGCTCCTGCAGCTCCCTTACCCTGAAAATTCACTTCCACCAGCCGGCGGTCTTCGTCCGACACTCTAAACATGGAGCGCGGTTTCAGGTTCATGAAGCTGGCCACAAACACCTCGGGGATCTGGCCGATGCGGGTGTTGTAAGTGTTCACGTCGTCGTTGAAGAACTCGCGGCGATCGGCGATACGGTCTTCCAGTTCGCTGATGCGCGTCTGCAACTTGAGAAAGTTCTCGTTGGCCTTGAGCTGCGGATAATTTTCCGCGACCGCGAACAGCCCGCGCAGAGCTTCCGTCATCCGCAGATCGGCCTGCGCCTTCTGCCCAATGCTGGCCGCATTCATGGACGCCGCCCGGGCCTGCGTCACGGCCAGCAGTGTCTGCTGCTCGTGCTGCATGTATCCCTTGACGGTTTCCACCAGGTTCGGGATCTCATCATGACGCTGCTTGAGCAGTACATCGATGTTAGCCCAGGCGCGGTCATTGTCATTCCTCAGCCGGACTAACTCGTTATAGAGGATGACAACGTAGACCAACACTCCCAGCACAAACAGCAGGAACGCCGCCCCTTCGATCACGCCGCTGCCCATGGATACGTCTACCTCACTTGCAGGAATGATTCCAGTGGAACAGCAGGCGGGTCGGGCACGCAAGTAACTGACAGGGCAGCGCCGAAAGTTACGGCGTTTAGCGGTAGTAAAAAGGCTGAGCCCGCAGGCCCAGCCTTCCTTGCAGATCGAAATCTACGGCTTATGCGGCGTCAGATCGCAGGCGTGTCGCATCTCATCCAGATTCAACCCCCCGGGCGAGAACTCGGCGATCGCATAACCGGTCCTGGTCTTGACTTCCACGTTGAAGATCTGGGCTCCGATCATTCCCCGAATCGTGCCCTTGTCCATGGAAAGGAATCGCGCGCGAAGCCAGTTCCAGCCCTTGTGGTCATGGCTGTCGTCGATTCGAACCCTGACTTCCATCTTCGGTTGGCCCCAGAAACCCGGATAATCGGGCCGTCCCAGCCTGGCGCCAGGATCAAAATCGGCGCGCTCATATTTGCCATCGGAGCAATAAATTTCGACCCGCGGCTTGTAGTCTGGATCTTGACGGAAATAATTGTTGGCGAGTAATTCGAAGCGGACTTTTTTCGCTCCCGTCATTTTGTCTTCCGAGCGGAACTCCATCCACTTGCCGCCGGCGCTGACGCCATCCTGTTCGCCCTGATACGGGCTCATTGCGCCCTGCTGCCCAAAGGCCGAAGCGGCCACCAGCATCAAGCTGGCGGCGAACGCCGCAGCCAAGCCAAAACGCCTCTGATACTCAAACGATTGCAATACTTTCAAGGTTTTCCTCCCACGCGATAACATCCTTACATATTGAACCCGGAAAATGAACAAGAGTTGCACGAGGGAGTTCCAGGTTTGAAAATGCAGGCAAAAGAAAGACGAAGCTTTCGTCTTGGATTGTAATTTCTAGCGGGTATCGATTCTGAGGTCGATGTAGACCTGAGGGCGATCGTCGAACTGGCTGACCGAGCGGGTATCGCTCTTGTGGTTGTTGTATTGCGCGTAGACCTCATAATCCACGTTGGAAAGTCCGGGGAAGCGGTAAGTGCCATCCTGTCCCACGATGTAGGTCTTCACCGCGTGGGTGCGAGTGTTAGTGAGGTAGACGACGGCGCTGACCACGGGATTATCCTGCGGATCGAGCACCTTACCCGAAAGGAGCCGGCCCTGCTGCCTGTCTTTCTTGTCGAACGCGGCGCCAGTCACGGAAAGGACGAGAAGAAGTGCACAGCTTAAGAGGGCAGTGTGTCGCGAGGATGGTCTCAGAATCATGCGAGCCTTGTGGTTTCTTCCGTTGACCCTGTCCGGATGATTCTATTGGGCCAGATGCAAACCAATATCGACGCGTTCATCATACTCTATGTGAACCGGGACCTCTTCCATCAGATGCACGGGATGGCCGTCTGTAGTTTTCACGCCCTTGAGATCGGCGCCGACAATATAGTCGTTTTTGCCGGCGGCAACGCGCAAGGCAAATTCACCGCGATGGTCGGAATAGAGTTCCCACTTGGGTTTCTTATCGGAGGCAAGGCGAACCTTAACCTTGACGCCGTACGCGGGATGATCATCCGGTCCCCAGACCGTGCCAAAGATAAGCGCATAGGGATCGGTGGGTTTCAGCTTCTTGGGCCCGGAGGCGGCATTCGCTACGGGTAACAACTGGAGGCTGAAGGCAGCAAACAGAAGCAGGAGCGACAGGGAAATGGAAGACCGGCGTGAAGGCGGAAGAATAGGGTGGGCGCTACGCGTCGTCACCGTCTTCGGTCTCCACTTCTTCTTCCTCTTCCACGTAGCCTTCTTCGACCGCCTTCAACTCCAACGGACTGGTGGTGACGACTTCGAAGTCTGTGCCACACTCCGGGCAAGAAACGATCTCGCCCTCATCAACCTCTTCCTCTTCCACATCCAGATCAGTTTCGCATTCAGGACAAAGAACCATGGTTCCTCCACTCCCAAGCTTAGATACCGCTGGTAATATTTAGATTCTTCCCCCACGGCAGTGTCAAGGGGGCGAGTGCTGTAGGACGCAAGATTTATAGTTTGGCGGGAAGTCGCCGCCGACCTTGACATTTCACACTCCGGAGATTATATGATTTTTCCTCTCGAGAGAAGATACAGGCTCGTGGCCGTCGCGCTCCTTTGGGCGGGCGCGCTAACCCCACACCAAGCAAGTTCCCAGAGCTCTGAAGTCTCCACGCCTGAGCCCATGGTTGTCGACGGCCGAATTTCGGCTGCGCTGCAGCAGGTTTCGGCGCAGCGTATTCGGGCGAATATCGACAAGCTGGTAAGCTTTGGGACGCGGTCCACCATCTCGCCGCAGGACACTGCGGCCATCAGCACTGGGCGCGGAGTTGGCGCTGCCCGGGAGTGGCTCAAGTCGGAATTCGAGCGCTATTCGAAAGATTGCGGCGGCTGTCTGGAAGTGAAGACCGATGCCTTCACCGAGCCTCCCGGGGAGCGCATTCCACAGCCGACTGAAATCACCAATGTTTATGCGGTGCTCAAAGGCACAGATGCGGAGGACGCGAAACGCATCATCCTGGTCACCGGGCACTATGATTCCCGCAACAGCGATACGTTTGATACGAAAGGCAACGCTCCGGGCGCGAACGATGATGGTAGCGGAACCGCCGTCAGCCTGGAATGCGCTCGTGTTTTGAGTAAGTTGAAGTTTCCCGCCACGATTGTTTTCTTGACGGTGGCGGGCGAGGAACAAGGGCTGAACGGCAGCCGCCATTTCGCCAAGATGGCGAAGGACCAGGGCTGGAACATCGAAGCCGTCCTGAACAATGACATTGTTGGTGGCGACAAGAGCACCGAGCAAGATCATTCGGTGGTGCGAGTATTTTCCGAGGGCCTGCCCGCGGCTGCGACGGATCAGGATATTCGGCGGATTCGTGATTTGGGCGGCGAGAACGACTCCATCTCCCGGCAGCTGGCACGGTATGTCGCGGATGTAGGCAGCGCCTACGATGCAGGCGTGAAGCCGATGCTGGTGTTCCGCCTAGACCGGTACCTGCGCGGAGGCGACCATTATTCCTTCAACCAACAGGGATTCGCGGCCGTGCGTTTCACCGAATTCCGCGAAGATTTTCACCACCAGCACCAGAACGTGCGCACCGAAAATGGCGTTGAATACGGCGACCTGCCTAAATTCGTGGACTTCGATTATGTGGCGCACGTGGCGCGGCTGAATGCGGCGACCCTGGCTTCGTTGGCCTCGGCGCCGGCGCCTCCGGCGAATGTTCATTTGCTCACGCAGCATGTGGAGAATGACTCGGCGTTAACGTGGGAGCCATCGCCCGGAGGACTGGCTTCCAGGTATGAGATTCTGTGGCGCTCTACGACCGCTCCGGAATGGGAACAGGTGAAGAATATCGGGAACGTTACCCGCGCAGCTTTGCAACTTTCCAAGGATAATGTCATCTTTGCAGTGAGGGCTGTGGACGCACAAGGCCACCGCAGCTTGCCGGTGGTGCCGCTGCCGGAGCGATAGCGGCCCCTTAGCCCTAACCTGTTAAGATGTTTGTTACGCATTTTCAGCCTTTAGTTGTGACTCCTCCACGCTAAAAACGGGCACCGACCTTCATGTATCGCGGACGAACCATGTCGTTGAGCTTTCCGCCGTTCACGCGGTGGGTCAAGCGGATCATCATCATCTGCTCAGTAGTCTATTTCCTGCAAGTGGTGTTCGCCAGAGTTGCGCCTCAAATCGAAGGTGCCATCGAAGTCTATCTTGGTTTAGTTCCGGCTGCCGTAGTGCACTATGGAATGTTGTGGCAGCTGGTAACTTATTCCTTCCTGCACTCCACGCACACGCTGATGCATCTTCTGCTTAACATGCTGACGCTCTGGATGTTTGGTTCCCAGGAAGAGCAAGACTGGGGCTCACGCAAATTTCTGGAATTCTATTTTTTCTGCGTGATCGGGGCGGCTCTGGTCACAGTCATAGTCGCCTATTCTCCACTGCCTGGCGTCTCGCCCCTAAGCCCGACAATCGGAGCTTCGGGGGGAATCTACGGACTGCTGATCGCCTTCGGGATGCTCTACGGTGACCGGGAAGTTTTTCTCTTTCCGTTTCCGTTCTCCATCAAAGCCAAATACCTGGTGGCCATCATCATCTTCATCGTGGTGATTGCAACGTTTCAACCCTCCCAGGGCGGAGTGGCGAACTTCGCTCATCTGGGTGGACTGCTCTTCGGTTTTCTCTACATCAAGTTTGTTCCCGGCCGCGGGCTGATGTTCGGCGCAACCGAACGCTATTTCGGATTTCGCAATGAATATTACCGGTGGAAGCGGCGCCGGGCGGCGAAGAAGTTTGAAGTCTATATGAGCAAACACGACCGCAAAGTGGAGTTCGACGAGCACGGGAATTACATTCCGCCCGATGACATCCCGCGCAAAGGCAATGGCGGATCGAAATCAGGATGGGTGAATTAGGCGTTCCCCACACGCTTGCACAAGATATTGCGTGCGAGGCTCTAAAAAAACTCCTCAAACTGCGTTAGGACCTGATGTGGCAATCCTTCTCGTTTCGCTTTGCCTTTAAATCCTAAATCGTGCCCAGCGCTTTCGACTACGAGCAACTTGGTCTTGGCCGGGACCAACTTTAACGCTTGCTCGATTTCCTCGATCGACCCAAAGGGATCGCACGTGCCCTGCACGAAGAGTGCGGGAGTCCGCAGATTGAAAAAATGCTGGGTTCGAAGCTGGGCAGGCTTGCGCGGAGGGTGCAGCGGATAGGACATCAGCAGCAAGCCGGGGATTTTTATAGATTCCTCCTCGGCACACAGCATGCTTGCCTGCCTTCCGCCGTAGGAATGTCCTCCCAGGAAGACCGGACCGGTGGCAAGATTCCTGATCGCCATGGTCGCGTTTTTCAGTCCGGCACGATCGCGTTTGGCGTCGTGCGGTCCCGGCGGACCATAGGGGCGATCCTGGCGAAACGGTAAATCGCAGCGCAACACCAGGAAGCCGGCGCCGGTGAAACTCTCGGCCAGAGCAACTAACAGAGGAGCCTGACAATTCGATCCAGCTCCGTGAGTCAGAACCAAACCTTTGCCATTGGGATTCGCGGGCTGATGCAGCAGGCCGCGCACAAACGGGTCCACCGTCACATCGGTAAAGACCCGCGGGCTGGATTCCGCAGACATGTTTATGCACCAACCTCAGCCAGCTTCTCGTAGACCTTCAGGATTTTGATTTCGTTCCCCAGCTTTGCCCAGCAGCGTAATACTTCCGGATCTTCCTGAGCCGCGCTCCGAGCCTGCTCGGAATTCCAGTAGCGCAACAGCACGTAGCTCGAGTCGCCACTGTGGTAAAGCAGATCGCGCCCGTACTGTTTCCTGGAAACGATCGCGTTGAGTTCGCGCATGGTCTCAAGGGAAGCCGCTTCCATGTCGGGCAGAGGCTCCCAGATCGCGATGGAAAGATATTCCTGCGACATACCCCGCGATTATAGCTTCCGCGCCCTGCGGCCGCGCTTTGCTTTGGTGTGGCTGCCGGCGCTGACCTCTTCGGGTGTTACTGTGTGCAGACGGATCAGGTTGGTGGAACCGGAGGATTGGCGCGTGCCGGCGACGACTCCCAGCACGTCGCCCGGCTTGAGCAGTCGGCGGTCTATTAATTCCTTCTCGGCGACGTTTACCATGTGCTCAGCCGAGAGGGCAGGTGCGCACTTCACGGGATGGACGCCCCAATAGAGGTTGATGCGCTGGGCGACGGTCGCGTTCGGCGTGAAGGCGTAGATGGGGACCTCGGGGCGGTATTTCGAAATCATGCGCGCTGTGTTGCCGGTCTCGGTGAAGACGGCGATCGCTCCCATGGGAAGATCTTCCGCGGCGTGCGCAATGGATTCGCAGATGGTTTCGGCGACCGACAGTCCATGCCGCTCGCGGCGACGGCGGGGCTGAGTGAACTCTCCCATATTGCTCTCGGCTTCCACTACGATGCGCGCCATCATGGCGACGGCTTCGCGGGGATAGCGGCCGCTCGCGGTTTCCGCCGATAGCATGACTGAATCGGAGCCGTCGAAAATCGCGTTGGCTACGTCGCTGGCTTCGGCTCGCGTGGGCCGCGGGTTATCGATCATCGATTCGAGCATCTGCGTAGCCGTGATCACGGGCTTGCGCCAATGGGATGCGCTGCGAATCACATGCTTCTGAATGACCGGAACTTTTTCGGGCGCCATCTCCACGCCCAAATCGCCGCGCGCCACCATCACGCCGTCGGAGGCCTGCAGAATTTCATCGAGGTGATCGATGGCCTGCGGCTTCTCCAGCTTGGCGATCAAAGGAGTGTCGCTGCCGTGGCCAGCAACGATTTGCTTGACCGCATTCACGTCGGCTGCGGTACGCACAAAAGAAAGCGCCACCGCATCCACCCCGTGCTTCAGACCAAACTCCAGATCCTTGCGGTCTTTCTCAGTCAAAGCGGGGATCGACAAGGCAGTTCCCGGCAAATTAATCCCCTGATGCTCGCCCAAGGTCCCGCCATTCAACACGTCGCATACTACATCTTTGCCGCGAATGGTGCGCACGCGCAATTCGATGAGCCCATCGCGCAGTAGAATCCGCGCGCCCGCACTCACTTCGCGGGCCAGGTCCGGAAAAGTCGTGGAGATGCGGGTCGCGGTTCCCGCGATCTCGCGTGGGGTGATCACTACGGTCGAACCGCTCGTCAGCAGCACGGGTTCGTTGCGCTCCAGGCGTCCAGTGCGGATCTTGGGGCCTTGCAAATCCTGCAGGATGCAAACTGTCCGGCCTTCCTGCTCGGCCGCGCGGCGCAGGCGCTCGATGTTACGGGCATGGTCTGCGTGCGAACCATGAGAGAAATTCAGACGGGCAACATCCATACCTATGCGCAACAGGTCGCGCATGGCGGCTTCTGAGTGACAGGCGGGACCGATGGTGCAGATGATCTTGGCGCGGCGGCCTGCGGCGCGCGGCATAAGCGACAGAGGCTGTTCCGCGGTGAGCGAATCCTCCTTCGCGAGTTCTGGCTTGCGTAGTTTCATGGATGAGGAAATCAGACCGGCCCCAGTGAGGGAATTATTGTAAATGTTTTTGAGAGGGTCTTCGTGTTCAAATGCATTCTACTCACATGATCAGGTGATTCAGCCTCGTCTGAACCGCGCCTTGCCGAACGAAATCTGTTACGGCCGGGGATGATTGATCGCGGTTAGTTCTTTTCCCAGCATGGCCCGTGGAAACAGCATAGCGTTGAACTCGGCGCCAATCAGAATGACGAGGGAGATCATGTACATCCAGACCAGCAGGGCGATGGCGGCGCCGAGCGATCCGTAGATGAGGCTGTAATCGGCATAGTGCTGCAAATACCAGCCGAAGAGCAATGTAGAGGAGAACCACAGGCCAGTCGCGAGCGTGGCTCCGGGCAGCACGCTATGCCAGGGCTGGGTGCGCGGAACTGCGTGGTGATAGATGAGCGCAATTACCGCGATGCTCGTGAGGGTAGCAATGAGCCAGCGAATGCACGTCCACATCAACAGGATATAGGCGCTGAATTCATGTGCGGTGTAGAAAAGAATAGTAGTTTCAATCCTGCTGCCGAAGGCCACCAACAGAGTGGAGAACGTCATCGGGATCAGGGCAAAGACAACCAGCAGGAATGAAATCAAACGTTCTTTCACCAGACCCCATATTTTCGGCAGCTCATAGCAGCGGCGGAAGCCTTCCATCCAGGAAACCATGACGCCGGAGGCGGTCCACAGAGTAAGCAGGGAAGCCGTGACCAGCAGGCTCACCGGACGCTGCGCGGCACCGCGCAAGAAGTTCATGGCCGTGTTGCTGCCCGCGGGTAAAATCCGCGACAACGCGTAGGAGATTTCCCGCAGATAAGGAGCGCCCTTGCGCGATGTGGCCAACACCGATCCGACGACCAATAGTGCGGGGAAGAAAGTCAGGATGGAGGAATAAGCGGACGCCTTCGCAATGGAAAAAGCGTCGTGCTGGAACGCTCGCCAAAACGCCAATCGCACGAGCCGCAGAAAGCGAAGCATGGTTGGCCCTAGCTTAGGGCCAGGAGTCGCGGGAAGCAATGAAGGAAGCGGGCCAGGTTCCTCAAGTTGCAATCGCTGTGGGGTAGCGTGCATCGGTGTTTAGTTGCCAAAAAGGGCTTCGGGGGCGAACTGATTCGCCCCCGATGGCTCTGTGAATTTGGCTTACTCCGCTGCCAGTTCCTCGGTTTCGCCCTCGTGGCGCATCATTTCGAGAGCGCGCTCGGCCTCTTCGTACGCTGCCGAGACCTCCGCCTGTACCTTGGCCGCGGCCTCTTCCATTTCTGGCGAGAGGCGCACGTTGCGGTAGTATTCCATGCCGGTTCCGGCAGGGATGAGGCGGCCGACGATGACGTTTTCCTTGAGTCCGCGCAGGTGATCCACCGCTCCCTGAATGGAAGCTTCGGTGAGCACGCGCGTGGTCTCCTGGAACGACGCCGCGGAAATGAACGAGTCGGTCGAGAGCGAAGCTTTCGTGATGCCGAGGAGCAGCGGGCGTCCGGTAGCCGGCTTGCCGCCTTCCTTGATCACGCGCTCGTTCTCTTCGCGGAAGCGGAACTTATCCAGTTGCTGCTCCAGCAAGAACGTGGTGTCTCCCACGTCCTCCACCTTCACCCAGCGCATCATCTGGCGGACAATCACTTCAATGTGCTTGTCCGAGATGTTGACGCCCTGCAGCCGGTAGACTTCCTGGATTTCGTTCACCAGATAAGCCTGCAGTTCTTTTTCACCCAGCACGGCCAGAATGTCGTGCGGGTTGAGCGGGCCATCCATCAGCGGTTCGCCGGCTTTCACGCGCTCGCCTTCCTGTACGTTGATGTGAACGCCGCGCGGCACCGAGTATTCTTTTTCCGTGCCGTTATCGGCCTGCACATACAGTTTGCGCTGGCCCTTGGAGACTTCGCCGAACTTTACCGTGCCATCGATTTCGCTGATGACCGCGGTTTCATGCGGCTTGCGGGCTTCAAACAACTCGACCACGCGCGGCAGACCACCGGTGATGTCCTTGGTCTTGGTCGTTTCGCGCGGGATCTTGGCCAGCACGTCTCCGGGGAAAACCGTGTCTCCATCCTGCACCATGAGGTGAGCGCGGGAAGGCATGAGGTAGCGCTTGCTGCCTTTGCCCTTGACCACGATCGCGGGCTGGCGCTTCTCGTCGGGCGAATCGGCCACGACGTGCCGCGACAATCCGGTGACTTCGTCCACTTCTTCGTGCAGCGTGACACCTTCCTGCAAGTCCTTGAACTGCGCCGTGCCGCCGATTTCGGTAAGGATGGCGAACGTGTAGGGATCCCACTCGACCATCACTTTTCCGAGTTGCACCTGATCGCCGTCGTTGACCTTCAGCTTGGCGCCGTAGATCACGGAGTAACGCTCTCGCTCGCGGTTCTTTTCGTCGACTACCGCGATCGAGCCTTGGCGATTCATCACGACCAGGTCTCCGGACTTGGATTTGACCGTCTGCAATCCGATGAAGCGCACCGTGCCGTTGTTTTTTGCATCGAGGCGCGACTGCTCGGAAACTCGAGACGCCGTGCCGCCGATGTGGAAGGTACGCATGGTGAGCTGCGTTCCGGGCTCGCCGATGGACTGCGCCGCGATGACGCCAGTTGCTTCGCCGAGTTCCACCAAGCGTCCAGATGCCAGGTTGCGGCCGTAGCACATGACACAAACGCCTCGCTTCGACTCGCAAGTGAGCACGGAACGAATCTTCACCCGCTCGATTCCGGCAGCCTGAATCGCAACCGCTAGTTCTTCGGTGATCTCGTTGTTGATGTCGACAATCACGTTGCCGTCATAGTCTTTGATCTTCTCGAGTGAAACGCGGCCCACAATGCGGTCGCGCAATGGCTCGATAATTTCGCCGGCTTCGACGATACCCTGGACGTAAATGCCGTCCACGGTGCCGCAATCGTACTCGCTGATGATGACGTCCTGCGCCACGTCGACGAGACGCCGCGTGAGGTAGCCGGAATCCGCCGTCTTCAGAGCGGTATCGGCCAGTCCCTTGCGGGCGCCGTGCGTCGAGACGAAATATTCGAGCACCGTTAGCCCTTCACGGAAGTTTGCCGTGATGGGCGACTCGATGATTTCGCCGGAAGGCTTGGCCATCAATCCACGCATGCCGGAGAGCTGGCGGATCTGCTGTTTTGATCCGCGAGCGCCGGAATCGGCCATGACGTAAATCGGATTGATGATGCCTTCCTTGTCGCGCTTCTGCATTTGACCGAACATCTCGTCGGCCACTTTCTCCGTGATGGCCGACCAGATTTCGATGACCTTGTTGTAGCGTTCGCCGTTGGTGATGGCGCCGTCCAGGTATTGCTGCTGAACGCTCACCACCTGCTTCTCGGCATCCTTAACCAGCGTCTTTTTGCTGTCCGGAATGACCATGTCGTCGATGCCAATGGAAAGGCCGGCTTTGGTTGCATACTTGAAGCCGAAATCCTTCACTTCGTCCAGCATCTTCACCGTGGTCTCAAGTCCGAAGCGCAGGTAGCCGTAGTTCACCAGCGCGCCAATGCCCTTTTTCTTCAGCAAGCCGTTGATGAACGGCATGCCTTCGGGCAAGTGATCGTTCAGGATGGCTCGGCCCACCGTCGTATTGATGAAAGCACGCTCCACGTGAACTGGCTCGGTGTGAATAATGTCCTGATCATCGTAAGCGGTGGTCAGGTCGATCAGTTCGCCGGTGTAGCGCAGGCGGATGGGAGAGAGCGTTTCCACTTCACCCATTTCGAGCGCCAACAAAACCTCTTCGATGTTGGCGAAAACGCGGCCTTCGCCCTTCGCGCCCGGCTTGCCTTTCGTCAGGTAGTAAAGACCAAGCACCATGTCCTGCGTAGGCACGGTGATCGGCTGGCCGGAGGCCGGCGAAAGAATATTGTGCGAGGCCAGCATCAACACGCTGGCTTCCACCTGCGCTTCCGGAGACAGCGGAATGTGCACGGCCATCTGATCGCCGTCAAAGTCTGCGTTGAATGCAGTGCAGACCAACGGGTGAATTCGAATGGCTTTGCCTTCCACCAGTACCGGCTCAAACGCCTGAATGCCGAGGCGATGCAGCGTGGGAGCGCGGTTCAAGAGGACAGGGTGATCCTTGATGACCTCTTCCAGGATGTCCCAAACAATGGGCTCCTGCTGCTCCACCATTTCCTTCGCTTGCTTGATGGTGGTGACGTTGCCGGTTTGCTCCAGCCGGTGATAGATAAACGGCTTGAACAATTCGAGCGCCATCTTCTTGGGCAACCCGCACTGGTGCAGCTTGAGTTCGGGACCGACCACGATGACGGAACGTCCGGAGTAATCCACGCGCTTGCCGAGCAGGTTCTGGCGGAAGCGGCCCTGCTTGCCCTTGAGAGTGTCCGAGAGCGACTTTAGCGGACGATTGTTTGCTCCGCGCAACACGCGGCCGCGGCGGCCGTTATCGAACAAGGCGTCGACAGCTTCCTGCAGCATGCGCTTTTCGTTTCTGACGATGACTTCAGGCGCGTGCAGGTCCATCAGCTTCTTCAACCGGTTGTTGCGGTTGATGACGCGGCGATAGAGATCGTTCAAGTCGGAGGTTGCGAAGCGACCCCCATCAAGTGGAACCAGGGGACGCAGCTCCGGTGGAATGACCGGGATGACGTCAAGAATCATCCAGCTGGGCTTGTTGCCGCTCTTGCGGAAGGCCTCAACCACTTTCAGGCGCTTCGTATACTTGAGCCGCTTCTGCAGCGAGCTCTCATTCTTCATCTTCTCGCGCAGCTCGACGGCCAAACCATCGGTGTCGATGCGCTTGAGCAGCTCCTTGATGGCTTCGGCGCCCATCATGGCTTTGAAGCCCGCGGGACGGTATTGCTGATCGAGTTCGCGGAACTTGGTTTCGTCTTTGATGACTTCGCGCTCTTTCACCGGAGCGTCACCGGGCTCGACCACGACGTAAGCCTCGAAATAAAGCACAGACTCGAGGTCGCGCAGGGAAATATCGAGCAGGTGGCCAATGCGGCTGGGCAGTCCTTTGAAGAACCACACGTGCGAGCAGGGCGACGCCAGCTCGATGTGGCCGAGGCGTTCGCGGCGAACTTTCGAGAGAGTGACTTCTACACCGCACTTGTCGCAGATCACTCCGCGATGCTTCATGCGCTTGTATTTGCCGCACAAGCATTCCCAGTCGGTTACCGGACCGAAAATGCGGGCACAGAACAAGCCGTCGCGCTCCGGCTTGAAGGTGCGGTAATTGATGGTCTCAGGCTTGGTGACTTCGCCATGCGACCAGCTCCGGATTTTTTCCGGAGACGCGAGGCTGATCTTGATGGCATCGAAGTCGGCAATCGTGTTTTGCATTTCGAACGGGCTCGAACGAAACAAGGTGTTCCTCCGCTTCCTGCTCTCTTTCAGTACCGAGTACCTAGTACGGGGTACCGAGTTTTTCTGTCCCGCGTGATTCGAGAGCTCCCAATCCGCAGGACGTTTCCTCAGAACTGTTTAGACCGAGCGGCAAGTACCAGGTACTACTCGGTACTCGCGGCTCGGTACTCGGCACTAATCTGCTGCCGCGCTTGCTGCCGGCCGCTTTTCGCCGGTCTTGATCAACTCCACATCAAGACAGAGCGATTGCAACTCGCGGATGAGCACGTTGAACGACTCCGGCACGCCGGGCTCCATGGCGGCTTCGCCCTTGACGATGGCCTCATAAATTTTGGTGCGGCCGTATACGTCGTCAGACTTCGCCGTCAGCAGCTCCTGCAGAATGAAGGCTGCGCCGTAAGCTTCGAGCGCCCAGACTTCCATTTCTCCGAAGCGCTGTCCGCCGAACTGCGCCTTGCCACCCAGCGGTTGCTGCGTGATCAGCGAGTAGGGCCCGATGGAACGCGCGTGAATCTTGTCGTCCACCAGGTGCGACAGTTTCAGCATGTAGATGTAGCCAACCGTGACTGGCTGTTCGAACTGGTCGCCGGTCATGCCATCGTGCAGAAACGTCTTGCCTGACGTGGGCAGACCAGAGCGCTCCAGCAGCGCTTTGATCTCGCCTTCCTTGGCGCCGTCGAACACAGGCGAACCCATATACACGCCTCGCGCTAGAGTAGGAGCCACCGCTTCCAGCTCTTCATCGTTCATGTCGCCGATGATGTCAGCCAGCTTCGAGTCCTTAAACAGAGCTTTCAACTCGCGGCGGACCGCCTCGGTACGGGTGTTCTCCTTGAGCAAGTTGGTGATCTTCTCGCCCAAGGTGAAACCCGCCCATCCCAGGTGGGTTTCGAGAATCTGGCCCACATTCATACGGCTGGGCACGCCGAGGGGATTCAGAACGATCTCGACCGGCGTTCCGTCTTCGAGGTACGGCATATCCTCTTCCGGCAGAATGCGGGCGATGACGCCCTTGTTCCCGTGACGGCCGGCCATCTTGTCGCCAACGCTCAGCTTGCGCTTCATCGCGATGTAGACTTTGACCAGCTTGATCACGCCCGGCGGCAACTCGTCGCCCTTGGTGAGTTTTTCCTTCTTCTCGTTGACGATTTTCTTCAGCACATCGATCTGGCGCGAGGTCATCTCCTCGATCTCGTCGATCTGCTCATTCACTCGCGGATCCTTGTCGGCGTACTTGATACGCTTCAGGTTGCGGGTGGAGATGCGCTCGATCGCGTCGCGATCAAGAATGTTGCCCTTGGTCAGCAAACGCTTATTGGTGCGCTCGTCGTGCAGGTCGGCTTGCACTTCCTTGCCACCGAGGATGTTCTCCAGACGCTTGAGCCGCTCGTCCGTGAGAATGCGGATTTCGTCAGAAAGATTTTTCTCCAGCTTGCCGATCTGTGCCGCTTCAATCGACTTCGCGCGCTCGTCTTTTTCCTGGCCCTTGCGGGAGAAAATCTTCACATCGACGATCACGCCCTCGATACCCGGAGGGCAGTAGAGCGAAGCGTCGCGCACGTCGCCAGCCTTTTCGCCGAAGATCGCGCGCAGCAGCTTTTCTTCTGGCGTCAGCTGAGTTTCGCCCTTCGGCGTAACCTTGCCCACCAGGATGTCGCCCTGCTTGATGCTGGCGCCGATGCGGATCACTCCCGCTTCGTCCAGATTGCGCAGCATCGACTCGCTGACGTTGGGTATATCGCGCGTGACTTCTTCCGGTCCAAGCTTGGTATCGCGCGCTTCGATCTCATACTCCTCGATGTGCAGTGAGGTGTAGTAGTCATCCTTCACCATCTTTTCGGAGACGAGGATCGCGTCCTCAAAGTTGTAACCGCGCCAGGGCATGAAGGCGACGAGAACGTTGCGTCCGAGCGCCAGCTCGCCGTGATCCGTGCAAGGACCGTCGGCGATCACCTCGCCCTTCACCACGCGCTGTCCCTTCTTCACCACCGGCTTCTGGTTGATGCAGGTGTTCTGGTTGGAACGCTTGAACTTGGTGAGCTGGTAAATGTCGCTGCCCACTTCACGCGAAAGCTGCGTGGGATGGTGTTCGCCTTCGACACGCACGATGATGCGGTCAGAGTCGACAGAATCCACGATACCGTTGCGCCGGGCCAAAACCACCGCGCCGGAGTCGCGAGCAGTAACACCCTCCATTCCAGTGCCGACGATCGGCGCTTGCGCGCGAAGCAGCGGCACGGACTGCCGTTGCATGTTCGCGCCCATCAATGCGCGGTTCGCGTCGTCGTGCTCGAGGAATGGAACCAGTGATGCAGCGACGGAAACCAGCTGTTTCGGGCTGACGTCGACATAATCGACTTCGTCCCGACTGACCAGCACAAAGTTGCCGGCCTTACGGGCGTTAACCAGCTCGGCCACGATCTTGCCTTTATCATCGAGCTCCACGTTGGCCTGCGCGATGGTGTGCCGGTCTTCTTCCCACGCGGAAAGATAGAAGGAGAACGGATCGATCTGCGCCGGCTTCTTCCGCTTCTCTTTCAATTCGGCGTTGATCTTCTCGATCTCATGCTTCTCCATGTGATCGCCGACTTTGTAATCGCTGTCGCCCGTGTTGACCACGGTGACATAGTCGATCACGCGGCCGCCCTTGATCTTGCGGTAGGGCGACTCAATGAAGCCGTAGTCGTTGATGCGCGCATAGCAGCTCAACGACGAGATCAGTCCGATGTTGGGACCTTCCGGAGTTTCAATCGGGCAGATGCGCCCGTAATGCGTGGGGTGCACGTCGCGCACTTCGAACCCAGCGCGCTCGCGAGAAAGACCACCCGGCCCAAGCGCCGAGAGACGCCGCTTGTGCGTAATCTCGGAGAGTGGGTTGGTCTGATCCATAAACTGCGAGAGCTGCGACGATCCGAAGAACTCGCGGATCGCAGCCATCACCGGCTTGGCATTGACCAGGTCGTGCGGCATGGCCGTGGACATTTCCTGGTAGACGGACATTTTTTCTTTAATCGCCCGTTCCATGCGGACGAGGCCAATGCGGAATTGGTTCTCCATCAGTTCGCCGACCGCGCGCACGCGGCGGTTGCCCAGGTGATCGATGTCGTCCACCGATCCGATGTTCTTGCGCAGCTTCAGCAGGTAGCCAATCGTCGCGTAGAAATCATCGGGATCGAGGGTGCGCTTATCAAGACTGGTAGCGTCCTGATTCTCGAACAGCTTGATATTGAACTTGAGCCGGCCGACCTTCGAGAAATCGTACTTGCGCGGGTCGAAGAACATGCCGTGGAACAGCGCCGTAGCCGTGTCGAGCGTGGGTGGATCGCCGGGACGCAGTTTGCGGTAAATCTCGATCAGCGCTTCCTGCGGAGTCTTCACCGAATCGCGCTTCAGTGTTTGGCTGATGACCGTACCCACGTCGTCTCGCTCGGGGAAGAACAGGCTCATCTCGACAACGCCCGAATCGAGAATCTTCGAGACCTTGTCGGCGCTCAGCTCGGTGTTGGCTTCGAGCAGCACTTCGCCCGTGGTCGTATCGACCACATCGGCGGCCGCCCATGCGCCTTCGAGATCAGTTACGTCGACTTCAATCTCAGTGATCTTCGCCTTCTGAATTTCCTTCAGAATCTGCGCATTCAACTTGCGGCCGGAGTGCGCAATTTCCTCGCCCGACTTGTTCTTGATGCTGTGCGCCAGCTTCATACCCAGCAGGTTCGTGGGCTTCTCGCTGGCCGGATCAAGCGTCCAGTAGAGCTTTTTGTCTTTGACGCCAATGCGATCAACTGTGTAGAACGAGCGGAGAATGTCTTCGCCGGAGCGCAAACCGAGAGCGCGCAGGAAGATGGTTCCCAGGAATTTGCGCTTGCGGTCGATGCGCACGTAGAGCACGTTCTTCTGGTCGTACTCAAATTCCACCCACGATCCGCGGTAGGGAATGATCTTGCCCAGGAAGTACGTGCGGTTGTTGGCGGTCTCGAAGAACACGCCGGGCGAGCGGTGGAGCTGGCTGACGATCACGCGCTCAGTACCATTAATGATGAAGGTGCCGTTTTGCGTCATCAGCGGCACATCGCCGAAGAAAACTTCCTGCTCTTTGATGTCACGGATCGAGCGATTACCGGTCTCGACGTCCTTGTCGAAAATCGTCAGGCGCATCGTGACCTTGAGCGGCGCGGAGTAGGTCATGCCGCGCTCTTCGCACTCGGCCACGTCATATTTCAGCTGCAGTCCGACCGGGTCGCCGCACTTATTGCAGAAGTCCGGAGTGTTCGCGTTGTAGGTGCCGCACTTCTGGCAGAGTACATCGCCGGGATGAAACGGATCGGTGATGACCGTGTTGCCGCAGTTCTTGCAAGTAGTGCGGAGATGATGCAGTCCCTTGAGGTGACCACATTTGCACTCCCAGTTACCAATGGCGTAATCCACAAACTCAAGTTGTGATACGTTGCGGAAGTCGGTGATGGGGAAGACGGACTGGAACACCGCCTGCAATCCGCCGTCTTCGCGTTCGCTGGGCAGCTTGTCCATCTGCAGAAAACGGTCGTAGGAGCGCTTCTGCACCTCGATCAGATTCGGGATCTGAATGGTTGCTGGAATTTTTGAAAAATCAAAACGTTTACGGAAGGCATTATTCTTCATCGTCAAGAACTCCCAATGTCAGGCGCAGCCGTGCGCTGCGATTACCCGCGGAATGTGGGGCGCCGAATCGCGCCGGCTGCTTTAGCTGCTTCGAACCTGTGTAAAACTGCTGTGAACCCTGGAAAACACGACGGGGCGCCCGCAGGGACAAGCGTTCCCGCAGACGCCGAGCAAGGCGTTTCGCCAATGTGAATTTGTAATCTTTCGCGCCAGTTTCCTTCGGCCGTTTCCGTTCCGCCTGCCCACGGAACAGTGCCCAAGCTTCCCTGCGAGTCTCGCTCGCCTGTTGAGTGAGGCCAAGGGAAGCGGTGTTATATAGATGCTAACACCACTTCCAAAGCTTCACAACTAGAACGCTGCAATTCCTGAGGCTTGCACCGGAGCTGATGCGAACCAGTCCGTAGTCGAATGGTCGCTGCCAGATCCTTCGCAAAAAGCGCTCAGGATAGCGGCGCGCGGCTCAAACGCCGCGCTAACGCCGCTACTTCACTTCAACAACAGCGCCAGCCTCGGTAAATTTCTTTTTGATGGTTTCGGCTTCGTCTTTGGAAACGCCTTCCTTGATGTTCTTGGGCGCTCCATCCACCAGTTCCTTGGCTTCCTTCAAGCCCAGGCTGGTGACCTCGCGAACGGCCTTGATCACGTTGATCTTATTGGCGCCAACTTCCTTGAGCACGACGGTGAATTCCGTCTTCTCCTCGGCCGGAGCCGCGCCCGCCGCTGCCGCGCCACCGCCGGCCACCATCACCGGAGCTTCCGCTGCCGCCGAGACGCCCAAACGCGCTTCGAGCTTCTTTACCAGCTCTGCCGCGTCCAGCAGCGACAAGGCTACGATTGAATCTTCCAACTGTTGCAGGTCTGCCATGTTCAGTTCTCCACTCTTCGAGTTATGAATTTGCTTGCTTTCGTTATCTTTAAAGTCGGGTTTCCAGTGCGGCAGGTTCCTTTCCATGCGCCAGACAACGCCTGGATCAGAACCGCGCAACCCCTGACTTGCGGATAACCAAATCTTTACCATCTGGCGATTGAGAGATCGGGTCATTGTGCAATTTACAACCTTCCATCACAGATGGTTTTCAGTCGCAAAATCACACAATCGCAAAATCGCCCAATTTCTATGCTTCCTTGAACTTGCCTTTCTCGACGGCCTGCCCGAGCACAACCGCGACGTCGCGGCCAACCGCGTTCATCACCGTAACCAGCCGCTGCGCCGGCGCGTTGATCAGGAACAGCAGCTTCGACATCAACTCTTCCTTTGACGGCATGCTGGCCAGCGCTTCGATCTCTTTGATCGAAATCACACGGCCTTCTACGACGCCCACCTTGAAGGTGAACTCCGGCGTGTCCTTGGCGTACTTAGTGAGCGCCTTGGCCATGGCCACGGGATCACCCGTGGTGTAGGCGATCGAGGTCACGCCCGAGAGATTCTTCAGACCTTCCTCAATCTTGGTGCCTTTCGCCGCACGTTCGGCCAGCGTGTTCTTCACCACCTGATACTTCGCGCCGGCGCCGCGCAGAGCCTTTCGCAGCTCGTAGTCCTGCGCCACGGTCATCTTGGAATAGGTCGCGACGACCGCATTGGAAACATTCTTCAGGTCCGCGCTCAGCTTCTCGACCTGTTCTTTCTTCTTTGCTTTGGTAACCGCCATTGTCGAATCCTCTTCTGATCTTTTACTTGTGATGTGGGGACAGCCGCCCTCGGCTGTCCTCCGGGCGAAGCCCGGCATCGCTACTATGCCTTGGCTGCTGTCTCGATTGGCGCCGTATCCAGTAAAATACCCGGCCCCATGGTCGAACTTAGCGTGCAGCCTTTGATGTATTTGCCCTTCGCGACCGACGGCTTGGCCTTGATCACGCTGGTGATCAGCACCGTCGCATTCTCAATCAGCTTGTCGGGCGCGAACGAAATCTTTCCGACCGGACAGTGCACCAGAGCCGTCTTGTCTGTGCGGAATTCCACCTTGCCGGCCTTCACTTCCTGCACTGCCTTGCCTACATCCATGGTGACCGTTCCGGTCTTCGGATTTGGCATCAGGCCCTTGGGTCCCAGGATCTTGCCGAGCCGTCCCACGGATTTCATCACGTCCGGAGTAGCGATCAACGCGTCGAAGTCGGTCCAGTTCTCCTTGGTAATCTTCTCGACCATCTCTTCGCCGCCGGCAAAGTCAGCGCCCGCGGCTTCCGCTTCCCTGATTTTGTCGCCCGACGCGATGACCAGGACCTTTTTTGACTTGCCTAAGCCATGCGGCAGAACCACCGTCCCGCGCACCATCTGATCGGCATGCTTGGGATCGACTCCCAAACGCATGGTGACCTCTACGGTCTCGTCAAATTTCGCAAACTTGACTTTCTGCAGCAGGGGAACCGCATCCTGCAGCGTGTACGGGCGCTTCTCTACAGCGGCGTGAGCCTTGGCGATATTCTTTCCTTCTTTTTTCATTTACTTTTTCCTTGTCTTCCACCGCTCGTCGCTGTTCCGGCGAGCCGTGGTGTTTTCGACTAAAACCTACCCAACTACTTCAATCCCCATGGAGCGCGCCGTACCGCGAACGCTCTTCACGGCAGCGTCAATCGAGGCCGCGTTCAGGTCAGGCATCTTTTGCTTCGCGACGTCTTCCACCTGCTTCAATGTCACCTTGCCGACTTTGTCCTTATTCGGTGTACCGGATCCCTTCGCAATGCCCGCAGCGCGCTTTAGCAGAATCGAAGCCGGAGGTGTCTTGGTGATGAATGTGAACGAGCGGTCGCTGTACACCGACACCACGACGGGAATGATCAGACCTTCCATTTCCTTCTGGTTGGTGCGCGCGTTGAACTGCTTGCAGAACTCCATGATGTTGATCTGCGCCTGCCCCAGCGCCGGGCCCACCGGAGGAGCCGGGGTCGCCTTGCCCGCTGCGATCTGCAACTTTACGAAGCCTGTAACTTTCTTTGCCATCTAAGATTTCCTTCGGGTTTCAAATGACCCAATTACAAAATTGCTCAATTACCCACTCTTCTACGCCACTTTCTCCACCTGGTTGAACTCCAACTCCACTGGGGTCGAGCGGCCAAAAATTGTGACCATCACTTTCAGCGTTTCGCGATCTTCATTCACTTCGTCCACAATGCCCTGGAAGGTTGCAAACGGACCTTCCGAGATGCGCACCGTTTCGTTCTTCTCGAACTTGACCTTCAGCTTGGGCTTCTCGCGGCTATCTGCCACTTTGTAAACGATGTGCTGCACTTCTTCGTCGGACAACGGCGTGGGCTGCTGGCCTGTACCTACGAATCCCGTCACGCGCGGCGTGGACTTCACCACGTGCCACACATGATCGTCCATGTCCATCTCCACCAGCACGTAGCCGGGATAGAACATGCGCTCCGACGTGTACTTTTTGCCGCCGCGGACCTCGGTGACCGACTCGGTCGGAATCAGCACCTTGCCAATCTTGTCCTGTAGGCCAAACGCCGCCACGCGCGACTCCAGCGACTCTTTCACCTTGCGCTCAAATCCGGAATAGGAGTGGATGATGTACCACTTCATATTCGGATTGCGAGGCGGCTCGCTGCTCGGGGCAGCGCCTTCCGCAGCCGGCGTCGGTTCCGCGCCCGCCGCTACTCCGCCTGCTGTCGCTTCGTTTTTTTCTTCGTCCTGCATGATCAAGTTAAACTCCGCTCCGCGCGTTGGGGCCTATCTTCCAAAATAGCTATACAAGAACGAAACACCCTTCTGAATCACACCATCGATCAACCAAAAATAAGCGGCAAAAATAAATACCGTAACTACTACCACCGCAGTCGTTGCCTGCACTTCTTTCCACGATGGCGCGGTGACCTTGCGCGTCTCGGTTCGCACGTCGTTGTAAAAGGTCTTGATCCGCTCCGGCCAGGACTTAATCTGGTCTCCGAAACTTCCTCCCGCCGATGCGATCGAGTTTGCCATCTTCTTTGTCTCCACTCCCATACTTCTCCCCGCCCTTCTACAACGGCCCTTTCCGGCATCCTTCCAAAGTCTGGCAGGGGCGGAGGGATTCGAACCCCCAAGTCCGGTTTTGGAGACCGGCAGTTTAACCGTTGAGCTTACGCCCCTGTTTAGCTAACGCTGTCCGCGAGATCCTTCGCCAAGAACGCTCAGGATGACGCCAGCGGACTCCCGCTCCGCTCACGCCCGCTAAACGGCGTCACTTCACTTCTTTGTGCGGCGTATGTTTGCGGCAACGGCTGCAGAACTTCTTGAACTCCAGCCGTTCCGTCGTCGTCTTCCGGTTCTTGGTGGTCGAATAATTCCGCTCTTTGCAATCACCGCACTGCAACGTAACAATCTCTCGGGGCATCGCTCACTCCTGAATTCAATGCAGAAGTCAGATTTCAAAATGCAGAAGTAAAATCCAATTAGCTTTACTTCTTAAGCTCTACTTCTGCATTCCTACTTCTGACTTCTACCTTGTTCCTTACTGCACAATCTCCGCAATCGTTCCGGCGCCTACAGTGTGTCCGCCTTCGCGTATGGCAAAGCGCAACCCCTTCTCCATCGCTACCGGCGTGATCAACTCGATCACCAGACTCACGTTGTCTCCCGGCATTACCATCTCCGTACCCGCCGGCAACTCCGCCACGCCCGTCACGTCCGTCGTTCGCAAATAAAACTGTGGACGGTATCCCTTGAAGAACGGCGTATGCCGTCCGCCTTCTTCCTTGGTCAGAATGTAAACCTCCGCCTTGAACTTCGTGTGCGGCGTGATCGATCCCGGCTTCGCCAGCACCATGCCGCGCTCCACATCTTCTTTCGCAATGCCGCGCAGCAGCAACCCGGCGTTGTCGCCCGCCATGCCTTCGTCCAACTGCTTCTTGAACATTTCGACGCCGGTCACCACCGTCTTGCGCGTGTCGCGGAAGCCGACAATCTCCACTTCCTCGCCTACCTTCACCTTGCCGCGCTCGATCCTTCCCGTCACTACCGTGCCGCGTCCCTGAATCGAAAAAATATCTTCAATCGGCATCAGGAACGGCTTGTCCAGCTCGCGCGCCGGTTGCGGCACGCTCTTGTCCACCGCTTCCATCAGCGCGTCGATCTGCTTCTCCCACTTCTCTTCTCCGTTTAAAGCCCCTAAAGCAGACAACCGAATCACCGGCACATCGTCGCCGGGAAACTTGTAGGACTTCAGAAGCTCCCTGACTTCCAGTTCCACCAGATCCAGCAACTCCGGATCATCCACCGCGTCGCACTTATTCAGCGCCACCACGATGTAAGGCACACCCACCTGCCGCGCCAACAGCACGTGCTCGCGCGTCTGCGGCATCGGACCATCCGTCGCCGCCACCACCAGAATCGCGCCATCCATCTGCGCCGCGCCCGTGATCATGTTCTTGATGTAGTCGGCGTGGCCCGGACAATCCACGTGCGCGTAGTGCCGGTTCGCCGTCTCATACTCCACGTGCGCCGTCGCAATCGTGATCCCGCGCGCCTTCTCTTCCGGCGCGTTATCAATGCTATCAAACGATCGGAACACGATCTTCGGATTGTGCTTCTGCAACACCTTCGTGATCGCCGCCGTCAACGTCGTCTTCCCATGGTCAATGTGACCAATCGTCCCCACATTGCAGTGCGGCTTGGTTCTGTCAAATTTCTCTTTCGCCATAAAAGTGCCGTGCCTCGCTTATTCGTAATTCAGTAATACTGATACAGCTTCTTGAACTTGTGCCGCAGCGCTTGGTCGACGCCTTCCAGCTTCGACAAATAAAACTCGCGCATCTGCGCCTGGTCCGAAACCGGCAGCGCCTGATATAACTGCAGGGCACTCAACTCCGATTTCCTTCCGCCAACTTCTTCCAACGCCCGCTGCGCCAGCACTCCATCAAAATCTCGGACGCGAATTCCGTCGCGGCTCAACTGCTTCAGGAACTGCTCCGCTTTGCCGGGCAAGAACGCCTGCTCCACCGCAGCCCGCAGCTTGGCAAACTCCTCTTGCTTCTCAACCTTGATTGTCGCCTGCTCGAAACCCATCTTCACACCTGGACCAAGAAACTGGAGCGGGAGACGGGAATCGAACCCGCGACCAACAGCTTGGAAGGCTGTGACTCTACCACTGAGTTACTCCCGCCCTTAAACCAGCTGTCAGCTTTCAGCCGTCAGCTCTTCACCTTAACTTCAGCGGCTCCGTCGTCGCTATTCGTTGCGTATCGCGCGATCACTGCCTTTATACGAAGCGGAATTCCGACCGCTGCCGCAAAACCAGCAAAAACCAGAGCGAACTGAAAAATCAAACCACCGTGAAAAACCAATCGTCCCAAAATTCGAATTCCGACAAACATCACGACGGCAGCGAAAAGCCCGTCGTTAACCCTCTTCTCCCAGATGCGCATCCGTCCAGGAAGGATGATCAGCACAAGATAAGCAACAATCGCCGCCGTCCATGCCAACCTCAGGACCAGCCACGTGTCATGCATGTCAGCACCGGCGATCAATTTCTGGAGCCGATGACCAGGATTGAACTGGTGACCTCTCCCTTACCAAGGGAGTGCTCTACCAACTGAGCTACATCGGCCCACATTCGTGCTGCCGATTGTGAGCTCCCTCGCAAACAACGCTCGGGATTTCGCCGGCGGGCTCCCGCTTCGTTCACGCCCTAAACGGCTCAACATCGGCCCGAAAACCGCTGTCAGCTTTCGGCTGTCAGCCCTCAGCAAACCTTACTCAGCGTCCCTCTCACCGTCCGGATGCAGCACATCTTTCCGCCGCACCCAACTCTTGAAGGCAAACAATCCAAGAATCAGCAGTGTCAGCGCGCGGATCCGGAAATCACTCAGCGTAACCAGCGCCAGGGCGCCCAAAACCGCATACGCAATCAACGCCATGGCCAAGCGACTCATGATTCCTGCCGCACAATTCTGCTGCCACATTTTTGCTGCACAACCAGAACGACCAAATGGTGCACAGGGAAGGATTCGAACCTTCGTACCTCGCTAGGAGGGACAGATTTACAGTCTGTTGGCTTTAACCACTCACCCACCTGTGCAAAAATCGCCGGGCGATGCAGTCGCCGCGTTTATCCAGCAGACAAGCCGAGCAGCACACTCACAAGCTTCTGCCCACCGGACTTTCACTCACCAAGTTTTCGCAAACTGGTTTTCGCAAATCCTGATTTTCGCAGAGCAGGAAACCAAGAATCGCGCCTACGGATTTACTGCGCGAAGATCACTACACGCCGGATAACGTTCCGAATGGAGTGCGTTGGAAAAACCTGTTGCGCCGCCACGTACCGAGTCCCGCCGCCTGCCGACTTCAACTCTTGAATTCGTTTCCTGGAGCTGGCGAAGGGATTTGAACCCCTGACCCTCTGATTACAAATCAGATGCTCTACCACCTGAGCTACGCCAGCGTTTCGGGGACTCGCGCCCTGCAGGCACAAGTATACCCCTGATCCCTCCCAGATGTCCGGGACAATTAGTTAAGTTATCATAAGCGGCAAATTTCGCGCAACCCAAGTCGGGGATGTAAGGAATTGTTTGCCAGTCATGCCTGAGCAGCAAAGCAATGGAAGCAGACAGGAAGGCGCACTTTCCAATCCTGCCCGTTGTAGTAACAAGGTACAATCTCGATATTCCAAGTCCGATCCACACACCGGGCAACGTTTCAGATCACCACCCGAATGAGCACGGGAGTCAAGGAAAGTGACGATTGCTTGGGAAAGGGATTTCTCGCGATCCTTGATATCGTCCGGCGGCGGTCTTTGAGTTGCCCTCCATCCCGCTTTTTGCGCGTAGCACTCGTCGTGGACAGGCTGTCCGCTGTCATCAACCTTCGCCATCGGAAGCTCTACTGGCTGGTTACAGACCGAGCAGATAGAAAATTTGGACTTGGCAGAAAAGCTCGAACGGATAGGCATTCGTGGCCCCCGGGTTCCTGATTATCGGATTGCACAAGAGACCGACGCCGCGAAGGGGTCCGAAGGAGGGATGTGTGACTCAACCCTACCACGATCAGGCGCCGTCTGCATTTTTCGTTCGCGTGTCGCACTGCTACCACCAACACTTGAGACCAAGCCCTTTACAACCAGTGAAGTCGAGGGGCGCATCCCATCTTCCGCCACACCTACCCCACAGTGTTATCATTTCAGCCCTGACCGCATTCCATGCGAATTAGGCGCACCCTCCCTGTCTTCGTCTTCGTCGTCTTAGTCATTGCGGCGGTGGTCATCGCCGTGCAACTCCGGAAGCACGCTCCTCCCGAAGCTGCGCGCCTGTTGCCGGGAGCAGACGCCTTCATTTACGCGGATCTGACTTGGGTGCGGAAGGCGAACGCCGGCAAGGAATTACCCCCCGTCAGCCATGATCCTGAGTACGAACGCTTCATTCGTGAGACAGGCTTTCAATTTGAGCGCGATCTCGATGAAGCGGCGTTCGCCGTCCACTACCCCGCCAGCTGGCTAGGCGGGGGAACCGGCGGCTCCGCTCCCGAGCCACGATTTTCAGAAGTGCTAGTGGGGAGATTTCAAAGCGAACGTCTCACTGCTTATCTGCGCGAGATGGCTAAAGCGGTGGAGAACTATCAATCGGTCGATATTTTCACCATTCCGGTAGAGGGCCGGTCTTTACGTGTCGCGGTGCTGAGCGCCGATTCGGTCGCGGCGTCCAATCACGATGATCCCGCTGTCATTCACGGAATCGTCGACCGGTCGAGGCGCCTAGCGTCGCCGTTCGGAGGCCCGGCGCTGCTGCGCCAATACTACAAGGACGTTCAGTTTGCCAGCCTGGCATGGGCCGTGGCGCGCATCGAGCCTTCCGCCGGAGAGAGCAGTACCTGGGGTTCTCTCTTCAGCGCACCCGCGACGCTGGTTGTGTCCGGAAGCTACCTCAGTCCTCTTCATTTGAATTTGAGAGCCGGGGCGATTCGCCTCCGCGCCGAGGCTTTCACCGAGAACCCCGAACAGGCGCGGGCTCTCCTCGATAAAGCGAACATCTTCGTGGCCTTGACTCACTCGGCGGAAACCTCCGTAGGAATGCATGGCACCGATCCTGATGTGAAAGCCTTTTTCGAAAGCATCCAGACAAAACAGGAAGGCGACCGCGCCATTCTGAATGCCGCCATGCCCTATGGGTTTTTGCGAAAGATGCTGGCTGAATCCACTACGGATTTACCCGGGCCCGAAACACCTTCGCCGCAAGCGCCCGCTAAATCCAAGTAGTTGTAATTTCTGCAACTAAATGCCTCGCCAATCGTCAGATGAACCGAGGAGTAGACTTCGGCAGGTACAATAAGGACGCATGTCGAGCCTTCCACTTCCGATTGCCGCTTTTTTCGCCGGGCTCATTTCATTTCTTTCGCCCTGTGTGCTGCCGCTGGTGCCCGGCTACGTTTCGCTGATCTCCGGCGCGGGAGTGGACGAACTGAAATCGTCGCAAGGGCGGCTGATGCGGCGGGTGATGACAAATTCCGTCGGGTTCATCCTCGGGTTCAGTGTAGTATTTATCACGCTCGGCGCAATCTCGACGGAGATCGGCCAGATCGCCGCGCAATATAAACATACCCTCGCAATTGTGGCCGGCGTGGTCATTATTCTGTTTGGCCTGCACCTGACGGGCATTCTGAAAATTAAGGCGCTATATTCCGATACCCGCTTGCACGCCTTGAAGGGCGGCAGCACGCCGATCGGAGCTTTTGTGATCGGCTTCGCCTTCGCTTTCGGCTGGACTCCATGTATCGGCCCGATTCTCGCTGGTATTCTTACGTTGGCCGCCGCGCAGGATACGCTGTCGAAAGGCATGTTGTTGCTCGCGATTTACTCCCTGGGGCTGGCGGTGCCTTTCCTGCTTACGGCCCTGGGAGTGGAGCGATTTCTAAAGTTCTATAGCCGTTTTCGCTCGCACATGCATGCCGTCGAAGTGGCTTCCGGCGGACTGCTGATTGCGCTCGGCGTGCTGCTGGTACTGGGCCGCTTTACGTTGATTTCGAACTGGCTCTCGTTCCTGAACCGTTTCGCTTTGTAGATTGTTTTGAAATGGAGTGTTCTTTGTGAAACGTAGTCCTCTCACGCTTATCGTCGTAGCCTTCGCCGTCGCGCTAATGCTCTATGTCGGCTTTCACGCGGCGCGGCGTTCCGGGCCAGGTTTCGCGCCACATCTCACGCAATCCAGCCTCGCGCCGGATTTCTCTCTTCCGTCGCTCGACGGCAAAACCCTGCGCCTTTCCGATTATCGGGGCAAGGCCGTGCTGCTCAACTTCTGGGCGACCTGGTGCGGTCCCTGCAAAATCGAGATGCCGTGGTTCGTGGAGTTGCAGAAGCAGTACGCCTCGCAAGGATTGCAGATCGTGGGCGTCGCCATGGACGATGCCAGCAAGGAAGACATCAGCAAATTCGCCAAAGATATGGGCGTCAACTATCCCATCTTGATTGGAAAAGAATCAGTTGGCGATCAGTACGGAGGGGTTCCCGCGCTACCTGAAAGTTTCCTGATCGGCCGGGACGGCAAGATTGTGGACAAGATCATTGGATTGCGTGGCAAGGCGGAAATTGAAGATTCGATCAAGAAGGCGCTCGATACCAAGGCGGCTACCAGCCAGGCATCTGCTTCGGCGAAGAACGCGGTCTCACAATGACGATCGACCAGGATAGGTTGCAGAATCTAAAGTTACGCAGCAGTTGCAGATGGTACGGAACGCTCGCGCTCGTTCTGCTGACCGCGACTGTGCCGGGCTTCTCGCAAGTGCCCGGCCCCATCCCCTCCATTACGATAGCCCCAGTTCCGCTGACTACAGCACAGCGGACGAAGGCGACGATCGTGGATCTGAATTTTCGCGTGCCTCCCGGCTACCACATCAATTCGAACACGCCCAAGTCGGAATTCCTGATTCCGACCGCGTTGAAGATGGACCTGCCCACCGACATCATTCTTGGAAAGATTGAATACCCCGCTGGTGAAGACATGAGTTTCCCTTTTTCGCCGGACGAAAAACTAAGCGTCTATACCGGAGATTTCACGATCGCCGTGGCCGTGCATCCCCTGCACTCCGTGGTGCCGGGAAAATATGAGATGCACGGCGTCCTGCGATACCAGGCCTGCGACAACGCTGCCTGCTATCCGCCGAAGATGTTGCCAGTAAGGTTTGAAGTGAAGGTCGTAAAAGAACCGCCGGAGCACCACGCCAATCCCGCGCAGAGCCCACACGTGCATAACTAAACATCGGGCCCACCTCACGTTGTTATTCTGAGCGAAGCGAAGAATCCCTATAGCCACCGCGATGGGTGTTAGCGTAGGGACCTTATATCGCGTGGCGTCGCGCTGGCCAGCGCCAGAATCGTTCCGGCAAACAGCAGCGTGTCAAAGAAGTAGTTGATCCCCTCAACTTTAACGGCGGTGCTCGGGTCGGCCAGCGCCGCGATCAGGATCGGCCCGTAGATCAACAAGACCAGTAGCAAAATCCAGGTGCCGAGATACGTTGCCGCCATCCGCGTCTTCTTCGCGAAGAGGATACATACTCCCGCAACCACCAGAATCGCGCCCGTGAGGTAGCTAATGAGCATGCGTGCTGGAATCCAGAGGGGCATCAGTTTTTCCAGAGGAACGCCCGGAACGTTGACCGGATGAAGGAAGTGCTCGACGCCATAGAATATCGCCACGATGCCGATCACGATGCGGCCCACGGTGATGAGCTTGCTTTTTGCTCGCCCGTCCCCTCTGGCCAGCGCGTCTCCCGCAAAAATCCAACCGCCTCCGCCGAACGACATCTCGCGCAACATCAGGGTCCAGTTAAACCGGTTGTGGGGCTCGGCCAACGTTCCGGGCAGGTCCATCATCGCCACAAAGAGAAACATCATGATTCCGAACAGCAGGCCCGACCAGCGCACCTGAATTTTCGTGGCGATGCTCAAAGACGCGGCAATCAACGCGAGGCCCACGAGATAAGTCCAGAACAGGGGCCAGGGCATGAACTTGGGCACTATCTGCGAGATGCCTGCGGCAGCCGAGAAATGCTCCGCGCCGAAGACTGCCAATGGGGCGGCGAAACACAAGTTATTCAAGGCTACGATCTTGTCCAGGCCGTGGGCCCCTGCGATGTCCGTCTTCGCGGCCCAAAGCGCGATCACGAAAAGCAAGATGCCGGCACTGCACGTCGAGACTACCGTGCGAGAGATCTCAAGAAATGTGGCGAGAATGATGGTGTGCATGTGAGTGCCAGGCGTAAGCTCGCGTGCTCGATCTGGACGCGTTTCGGAGTCGCTAACAACGCCCCAAATTGTATAACGAGAAAAAGCGCTGGTTGCTTCTTCAAATCCCACAGTGTGTCATTCTGAGCGAGGCCGAGAATCCCTATAGCCACCGAGATGCATACTTGAGGTAGGTACCCTTCGGCTTCGCTCAGGGCAGGCTTTCGACTCGCTCAGGATGACAGGTAGCGGGAGGGCTGATAAAGCGTCAACCCCTCCCGCCGCCCTGCTTCTTCTCCACCTTCGCCCAAGCATCCTTCAGCGCCACGGTTCGGTTGAATACAGGCTTGCCGGACTTCGAATCCAAATCCACGCAGAAATATCCCAGGCGCTCGAACTGATAGCGTCCGCCAACGGAAGCTGTAGCCAGCGACGGCTCAAGCTTCGCCTGCTGGATCACTTCCAGCGAGTTCGGATTGAGATTCGCAGTGAAGTCCTGTCCCTCGTCCACTTCGCTCGGATTTTCCTTAGTGAATAAATTTTCGTAGATTCGCACTTCGGCATCCACCGCGTGCGCTGCCGACACCCAGTGAATCGTTGACTTCACCTTTCGCCCATCGGGAGCATTCCCGCCATGCGTCGCAGGATCGTAGGTACAATGCACCTCGTGCACCTCGCCACGATCGTTCTTCAGCGCGCTCTTCGCGGTAATGAAATATCCGTAGCGCAAACGCACCTCGCGCCCCGGCGAAAGCCGGAAATATCCTTTCGGCGGATTCTCGCGGAAATCATCCTGTTCGATGTAAAGCACCCGGGAGAATGGAACCTTCCGCGTTCCTGCACCCGCATCTTCCGGATTATTCACTGCGTCCATCTCTTCGACTTGATTCTCCGGATAGTTATCGATCACAACTTTCAGCGGACGCAGCACTACCATCACCCTCGGCGCGCGTTTGTTCAGATCCTCGCGGACGAAGTGTTCGAGCATGGCCAGCTCGATAGAACCTGTCGTTTTCGACACGCCAATGGACGCGACAAAATTACGAATCGCCTCGGGCGTGTATCCCCGTCGTCGAATGCCGCCCAGCGTGGGCATGCGCGGATCATCCCATCCGCTCACCCGCCCTTCCTGCACCAACTGCAGCAGCTTGCGCTTGCTCAACAGCGTGTAAGTCAGGTTCAGCCGGTCAAACTCTATCTGCCGTGACGGAAAGATCCCCAATTGCTCGATGAACCAGTTATAAAGCGGCCGGTGCGATTCAAACTCGAGAGTGCAGATGGAATGCGTGACCCGCTCAATCGAATCCGACTGCCCGTGCGCGTAGTCGTACATCGGGTAGATGCACCACTTATTGCCGGTGCGGTGATGCTCGGCGTGCAGGATGCGATACATTACCGGATCGCGCAGGTTCAGATTCGGCGAAGCCATATCGATCTTCGCCCGCAGGACGCGCGAGCCATCGGGAAATTCTCCGGCCCGCATGCGCTCGAACAAATTCAGATTCTCTTCTACTGACCGGTTGCGATACGGGCTGTCTTTGCCAGGCTCGGTCAACGTGCCGCGATATTCGCGAATTTCCTCGGCCGAGAGGTCGTCCACGTACGCCTTGCCATCCTTAACGAGCTTGATCGCCCATTCATAGAGCTGGTCAAAATAGTCGGAAGCATAAAAAAGCCCGTCCCACTGATAGCCCAGCCAGTTGACGTCGGCCTTGATCGATTCGACGTACTCGGTTTCTTCCTTTTCCGGATTCGTATCGTCAAAGCGAAGGTTCGTATGCCCGCCAAATTCGTCGGCCAGTCCGAAATCGATGCAGATGGCCTTGGCGTGGCCGATGTGCAGGTAGCCGTTGGGCTCGGGAGGAAAGCGCGTCTGCACGCGGCCTTTGTGCTTGTTGCTCTTGAGGTCCTCAAGAATGATGTCGCGGACAAAATTCGACGGAGCGGGCAACGGCGAGGCAGCCCCAGCTTTTTCTCCAGCTTCGGTGGGCGGATGCGATGGATTCATTACTCTTTAATCTTATCGCAAGATCGGGCGCCGACGGGTCGCCTCCCGCACGTCAGGCAAGCACGGCTAGAACCGTTGCAAGGACTGTCGATTCGCTCCAGAAAACACCCGGCGGCATTAGAGTTCACAAACGAACGGTCGAAAACCTTGATCAGGAGAGTGCGGATCGAAAGGTCAGTTCCCGTGCCGAATGTCATGATGCCCTTGCAGCATCTTCCGACATACGGGCATGGCATTGGGGCGCGATGAGGATTAAGAGACGCAGGCATGTTCCTAAAACGGAAAGCCGTTCGCCGATTTGTACCCCAGAGGATTGCAGGCTGTTGTTAGCGCCAATAAGCTTGGACCAGGGCCCGTGGTGTAATTGGCAGCACGTCAACCTGTCCAGTTTGAAGGTGCGGGTTCGAATCCCGCCGGGTCCACGGCATCCCTGACTTGGTAGGGAGCGGGCGGAGAGACTCAGGACAGGGAGTCTCTCCCATACCAAAGTTACGTTGACTTGAGGAGATGGTTCTTCGATAATGAATTTGTTAACTGGACAGGTTGACGGCCCCGAACTGGAAACGGTTCGGGGTTCTGCTTGAGAGTCTTCACGGTACCCCCGAGAACTCGCTACGCGATCTTCTGCCGAGCCTCCTCGATCCGCACCAGCGTGGTTTCCTTGCCCAGCACTTCTAGCGTCTCAAAAAGCGGCGGGGCATTCTTGCGCCCACAGACAGCTACACGGATGGGCTGGAACATCTGGCCTGCCTTCACCCCAAGTTCCTGAGCGGCCGCACGCAGAGCTTGATCCAGCTGATCGTGCTTGAATTCCACATTCGCGAGCACCTCACGGGCTCGCGTGAGAACTTTCAGCGCCATCGCCATGTCGCCCTTTTGCGGGATCAGTTCGGCCGGATCGTATGGCGGCAACTGCTCGACAAAGAAAAAATCGGCAGCCGCGAGCACGTCGCGTAGCAACTTGATGCGTTCACGAATCAGCGGCGTCACCCGCAGCATCTTTCCCGGCGCAACAGTGAAACCCTCCGCCTGAACGATGGGCAACAGCCGGGCGCTCAAATCCTCGACTGTTAAGCCGCGAATGTGCTCGGCGTTCAGCCACACCGCCTTCGGATCGAAAGTCTCTTCCGGGGTTGCGGCTGGCTCTTTGAAGTTCACCACCGCATTCGATCGATTGATGCCTTCGAGCGAGAAGAGATCGATAAGTTCCTCCAACGACATATTCTCCCTGTCATTTTTAGGAGACCAGCCTAGCAGGCAGAGAAAATTAATGAAGGCTTCGGGCAGGAATCCGGCATCGCGATAAGTAGTAACGCTGACCACCGGACCGTGTCGCCGCTTGGATAATTTCGTTCCGTCGGGCGCGACCAGCAGCGGCAAGTGGGCAAACTGCGGCGGGGTAAAACCCGCGGCCTCGAAGATAAGCACGTGCTTGAAAGTGTTCGAGAGATGGTCCTGGCCGCGGATGATATGCGAGATTTGCAGGTCGGCGTCGTCGGCACAAGAGGCCAGGTGGTAAGTCGGCATGCCGTCGGAACGGAGCAAGGCAAAGTCTTCAATGTCAGCCGCCGACTTCACCTGATCGCCATAAACCGCGTCGGCAAAGCGCACCAATTGGCCGCCCTCGCGCGGCACGCGAAAACGCAGCGCAAAAGGCTCTCCCGCCTCCGCGCGCTGGCCGCTTTCTGCCGGCGAAAGTTCGAGCGCCCCGGGATTAAACAGCCAAGTTCCTTGTGCGCCGGATTTCTCCCCATCCCCGCTATGGGCAGGCGTGAAGTCGCGGTAGGCGAGGCCTTTTTCGAAGATCTTCCAGGCGATTTTGCGATGCAGGTCCAGCCGCTCTGATTGCTTGTACTCCTCGTCCCACCCTAGGTTCAGCCACTTCAGTCCATCGAAAATCGAATCGACCGAAGCTTGGGTATTACGCTCGACATCAGTGTCGTCCAGCCGGAGAATCACGCTTCCGCCATGATTGCGGGCGTAAAGCCAGTTGAAGATAAAGGTCCGAGCGCTGCCCACATGGAGAAATCCGGTTGGCGATGGCGCAAAACGAACGCGGGGTCTGAGGGTCGTCGAATCCGGCGGAACGGACATAAGTGGCTAAAGTCTGATGGTATGGGCGCGTGAAAAGTGTCGTCAAGCGAACGCGGCTGCCAAACTGAGGTAATCAGCAATTGAGTCGATCGTCATTGTACTTAAATCCTGTTGTTTTCACACCCCGAGCTGTGAAAACATGGCTGTCATTACCTTCTGCAGAATCGCAAGCGCCAGCGATACCCAGGAATCTTAGCCGGGCCTCATGAATAGCATCTCCACCAGCATCGTGATCATTCCAGGTGTCGTCGCCCTGCTGCTCTGTCTGCTGTTCAGCTACCTCTACCAACAGAGCAGGCAAGTGTATTTTCTCGCGTGGCAGGTGGCCTGGGCTTGCTACTCCATTCACTATGCGCTCGATGCCCTCCGTTATTACCGGCCGCCGGCGCAGGCAGCTTTTTTTATCAGCTCGCTGTTTCTGGTGGCGATGGGAGTCAGCATCTTTGTCTCGACGCGGCTCACGCGCTCGTCCTTCCGTCTTCGCTGGTATGACTGGGCCTTGACCTCTGCCGGTACTGTCCTGGCTGGCATCGACTTGCGGAATCGTCTCTCGTCCGGCACGCTTCCGGCTGGCCAGCGTCCCCTCAGTCTTACCGTGCTTTTCCTGAGCGCAGTGCTTCTGTATTCCTCCGCAGTTTTCTACCTGCATGCTCACCGCAAGGGCTCACCCGCTTTCAAGATCCTGGCCCTGTCGCTGGCGTTATGGGCGGTGCTGATGGGTGCGATCCAATCTGGGAGCCCGGCAATGGAAATGTTCGGGACCGTTGGCCACTTCCTTGGCCCGATCCCCCAGATGTTGCTCGGCATCGCCATGGTCATGGTGCTATTTGAAAACGAGCGCAACGCGGTGCAGGAGAATACGCTCGCCCTTTCCACCCTGGGCGCGGATCCTCGTCGTCTGCTTTCCGCCGACGACTTGCTCCCCAGCATGCAATCGGCGCTGGAGCGTTTGGCTGGCGCTTTGTCCGCGCGCCGCGCTGTGATTTACGTCGCCGAGCGCTGGCGTGGTTTGCTGCCTTCGGTCCAGCGAGGTTTCTCCGAGGAATTCCTGGATGTCCTGACCAAGAGCGGCGCCGGCGAATACATCAGTGACTTGGCCTACCGCCAAGGAGGACTCTTCACCGTCCGCGATATCGGCCAAATGACGGAACCGCTCCCTTTGGGATCCGCCGGCACTTTCGCTGGCCTGAAGGAAGTGCTTGAGGAGGCCGAGATTCGCAATCTGACCGCCGTCAGCCTGCAGACGCGCGAACATGCCTTCGGGGTGATTCTATTTCCTCATGCCCAGCGCAAGGCCTTTGGCACGTCGGGTCCGCGACTGATGGTGGGACTGGCCTTGCAGCTTGGACTCACCGTTGAAAACTATCTGATTGCGCATGACGCCCACCGCCGCACGCAAGAGTATGAACTGCTTACCGAGATTGGGCAGGCCATCAGCTCGCGGCTTGATCAGGATGAAGTCCTGCGCACCATCCATGCGGAGTTGGGGCAGATCTTCAACAACAGCAATTTCTATATCGCGTTCCAATCGGGTGACGAAATCTGTTTCGAGTTGGAGGTTGAGGACGATCTTGTCCTGCCAAAGCGGCGTAGAAAGCTGGAGAATGCCTTCACCGAGTACGTGATTCGCACCGGCCAACCGCTGCTGATCCGCTCCGACCTGGAGAAGACACGCACACGCCTGGGGATCACGTACCGCCCGGAACAGCCCGCCAAATGCCTGTGCGCCGCTCCCATCCTTTTGGGCGGCAAAGCGGCGGGTGTAATGGTGGCCATGAGCGCGGTGCGGGAGTACGTCTTTGAACAGCGTGACCTCGATGTGCTTATGACGGCCGCTGGACAGGTTTCCGTTGCGGTGGAGAATGCGCGCCTGTTCGCGGAAGAACAGCGGCGGTCACGGCAACTGGCGTTTCTCAATAACATCTCACGCACGGCGATTTCCAGCGACGATCCTGTCCACATGCTGGGCCAAATTGTTGGCGAGATCCAAAAAAACTTCAGTTTCGATCACATCGGAATCGGCTTGCTTGATTACGGGACGAAGGAGATCGAAATCAAAGCGGAAGCCGGAGCCACAGCCCACGCCATGGGCAAACGGATTCCACTGGGCATCGGCATCCTCGGGCGTGTGGCGCGCACCGGGGAGCGAGCGCTGGTGCAGAATGGCCTGGAAGGGCAGATAGGTGCGATTCTGCCGGAATCACGCTCGGTGCTGTGTATCCCCATCACTTACGGCGAAACTCTGTTAGGCGCTCTGAATATCGAAAGCCGTCGCGAGAGCGCTTTCTTCCCCCAGGACGTTCTCATTCTCAATACCCTGGCCGACCTGCTCGCCACGGCTCTGCACAATGCTTTTGTCTTCCAGAAGCTGCAGCAGCAATCGATCACCGATGGCCTGACGGGAATCAAGACCCGGCGCTTTTTCTGGGAAGCATTATCGGCGGAGTGGAAGCGCGCCTCGCGCTCGGGACGGCCTTTTTCCGTTGTGTTGATCGACCTCGACAAGTTCAAGGAAGTGAACGACACCATGGGCCACTTCGAAGGCGATCTCGTCCTGGCCCGCGTTGGACGCCTGCTCGAGCAAAAGTCGCGCCAGTCCAACGTGGTCGCGCGCTATGGTGGCGATGAGTTCATCGTCCTCATGCCGGAAACCGGTCCCGAGCAGGCTGAGGTTTTGGCCGAACGCTTGCGCCAGTGGATTACCACCGACCCGATGCTCAGCGAACATCACATCACCGGCAGCTTCGGCGTGGCCAGTTTCCCGATGCACGGTTTCTCCATTGAAGACATCATCCGTGTGGCCGATGCTGGCATGTATGTTTCCAAGCGTTCCGGCGGCAACCGTGTATCCGCAGCCCAGGAGTTCGCCGGGGGCGAGGAGTTCGCGTCACAGCGCCAGCAGATTTCCGCCTACATCGAAGGTTTTTTGCAGCGCGAACACAATGGTCCCGAGCATCTGGAAGAGCTGGGATCGATGCTTGTCAGGTTCTGTGGCGGCGAAGAAGACTGCAACGTTCCTTTGCTGAAGGAATCGATCGAAGTGCTCAGCCGGGCTGCGGAGTCGCGCGAACTGCGAACTTCGGGCCATGGCGACCTGGTCGCCCGCTACGCCGAAGTCATCGCCAAAGCACTTCACCTGCCCGCCGAGGAAACCAGCGATCTGGTTTACGCCGCGCGCATTCACGATGTCGGAAAAATCTTCGTTCCGGAGCGCATTCTGAACAAGCCCGGCCCGCTCACGGATGATGAATTTTTCCTGGTCCGGATGCACGCCCGCGTGGGAGCCGAGATCGCCAGCATTCTGCCGAACAGCGGGATGGCCCGTCAGGCAATCGAACATCATCATGAGCGTTTTGACGGCACCGGCTATCCCGATGCAGCCAAGGGGGAGCAGATTCCTCTGTGGGCTCGAATCATCGCCCTGGCCGATGCTTATGCCAACATGCTGACCGAGCAGTCCATCGCCGCGCCGCGCACGCCCGAACAAGCCCTCGACGAACTTTCCAAAATGAGTGGCACGGGTTTCGACGGCATGCTCGTACGCCTGCTGCTGAGGGAATTGAAATCGGAACGGACCTCGTCGTCAAAGGAGAGCTTCTAAGGCCGGCGATCCGGTCTCCCTCTCATGCCGGATTGATTGCGTTGAAAGGGCACAGCTTCAGCCGTGCCGTCCAGCGCAAATGCGAGGGCTTTTAGCCCCTCAGGGTCGGATTTTGACACTCTGCCCGGTCCAACGAACACCGCTTGCAACCGGAAACCAGAAACAGGAAACTAGAACGCATGTCCGTTTCTCTTTCTCTCTCCAACAAAGTAGCCCTGATCACAGGCGGTTCGCGCGGCATTGGCGCCGCCACCGTGCGCCTTTTCGCCGCGGCTGGCGCGAAAGTAGTATTCAGCTATCAGAAGGCCCGCTCGCAAGCGGAATCGCTGGCGAAAGAATGCGGCGAAGCAAACTGCCGCATCGTCAGCAGCAACCTCAGCGATCCTGAGTCAGCTCGTGTTTTGGTTGCCGAAGCGGTCAGGCACTTTGGCAGGATCGATATTCTCGTCGCCAATCACGGCGTCTGGCCGGCAGAAGACATTGCCATCGAGAAGATGTCCGACGAGCAATGGCGCTCCACCATCTCGATCAATCTCGACGCTGTGTTTGGTCTGGTCAAGCACACAGTCGCGCAAATGAAGACGCAGCCCCGCAAAGGCTCTGCCGCCGGCCATATTGTGCTGATCAGCTCCACCAGCGGCCAACGCGGCGAGGCCTTCCATTGCGACTACTCCGCCAGCAAGGGCGCGATCATCAGCATGACGAAAAGCCTTTCCTCGGAACTAGCTCGCGACGGCATCTACGTAAATTCCGTGGCTCCCGGCTGGGTCGATACCGACATGTCCAAGCCCGCGCTCGATGATCCGCGCAGCGGCGATGAAATCCGTCGCACCATCCCACTGGGCCGCGTGGGCACCCCAGAGGAGATTGCTGCCCCAATCCTGTTTCTCTGCACCGACTATGCCGGCTTCATCACCGGCGAGATCTTCAACGTGAATGGAGGCGCCGTCCTCGTAGGATAGCGCCTGGGAGCTTTTCGGCTGAAGATGACTCCGGCGGTTTTTTCTGCATCCAAGGAAATTGTGGTGCCCCGCAAGCGGATACAATTCCTTGTTCAAAGCTTTTCCACCGAACCTCGCATGAAACGTCCACTTCTTATTGCTGCGCTCGCCTTCGCGCTGACCACGTGTGTCGCCGCCCCGCGCTTGGTGGAGGCTCAGGCCGCGCAGACTCCCGCGAGCTCTTCCACAACCAGCAAATCCATTCCGTTAGATCAGGAGAACGCCCACCAAGCTCGTGAAGTCCTCGAGCAAGCCATTCAGGCCCTGGGTGGACAAGCTTACCTCAGCGTTCACGATATGGAGGAGCAGGGCCGCACCTACAGCTTCTATCACGGACGCCCCTCGGGCAACGGTGTCTTCTTCTGGCGATTCCTGGAGTTTCCCGGCAAGGAGCGGATCGAGCTCACCCCACAGCGCGACATCGCTTACATCTATACCGGCGATAAAGGTTTCGAGGTCACTTACAAAGGCCCCCGAGCTGTCGAGAAGAAAGATCTCGACGACTATCTGCGGCACCGCAAGTTTTCTCTGGAAACGATCTTGCGGTCCTGGGTGAACGATCCCACGGTAGCGCTATTCTTCGATGGCACGCAGCTGGCCGGCAGCCTCGCGGCGCAGCGCGTTACCCTGATCAATTCCAAGGACGAGTCCGTTAGCGTCTATTTCGATATCGATACCCATCTGCCAATCAAGAAGGATTACTCCTGGCGCGATCCGGTCGACAGGGAACGAAATCTGGAAGAAGAAACCTGGAACGGATACCGCCTGGTCCAGGGTGTACAAACCCCTTTTGGATTCACTCGCTACTTCAATGGGGACATGCAGACCGAGCGCTTTGTGACTTCCGCCAGCTACAATCAGGAGCTCGACCCGGCGATGTTTGACGCCACTTCCGGCTACAATCCACTCAAAGCCGAGAGCAAGAAGCACAAGCATTAGATCGCTTCCGCTGGCTTTCGCGCGAGTGCTGAATCGGCACTACCCCTTCAGCGAGCGGAATTCATGAAAAGCGGCCCGGTAATCAACCTGATTCCATCCACATTCTGAGCCGCAAACTGTGGCTTTTTTACCACAGTCACGAAAATGACATATAGCTGTAATCTATTCATTAACTGGCACATATCAGATCCTATTTGATTCAAGAGCAGACAATCCGCTCAGCCGTGGAATGCAGTGGGAAAGGCCTGCACAGCGGCGCCCCGGTCAGCATGCAAATTCTTCCTGCGCCTCCCGGTACGGGAATCGTATTTCGCCGCGTTGATCTGGATGGCTTCGAGATCGAAGCCAACAGCCGCAACGTAGCCCGCGTCAGCTACGCCACCAGCCTGATGAAAAAGGGCGTCCTGATTTCCACTACCGAGCACCTGCTCTCCGCCTTCACCGGCGTAGGCGTGGATAACGCCATCGTCGAACTGGATAATCTGGAACTTCCCATCCTCGACGGCAGCGCTCAACCGTTCGTCGATCTGATTCAACAAGCTGGATTACGCAAGCAGCGCCGCCCGCGCCGCTACATGAAGATTCTTCGCGAAGTAGAGATGCGCGAAGGCAACAAATTTATCTCGGTCTATCCCGCTGACAGTTACTCGGTCTCTTATTCCATCAACTTTCCGCACCCGCTCATCGGCAAGGAAACCTTTCAGGTCGAGCTTTCGAACGGCAGCTACCTGCGAAATATCGCCGCCGCCCGCACCTTTGGCTCGCGGGAAGATGAGAAAGCGATGCGCAATATGGGACTGATCCGCGGAGCCTCCCGGGAAAACTGCATCGTGCTGACTCGTGATGGATTGGAAAACGGCCCGCTCCGCTTTCCCGACGAATTCGTCCGCCACAAGGTTCTGGATTTGGTTGGCGACCTGGCGCTGCTCGGAAAGCCCATCCTTGGCAGGATCGTGGCTGACCGCGCCGGCCATGCCATGCATACTGCCCTGGTCTCGCGCATTCTGCGCGATCAGAGCTTGTGGGAAGAAGTGACCCTGCCGGAGGAACCAGCCGCCCAGGCGAGACCTTACAGCGCGCAAGCCACCACCGCCGGCTCTTCCCTCTGACTTCCGGAGATTTGTGATTTAGTCGGCTGGCTCGCAGGGCGCCGCGTCACCGGATTCACAGGAAGGCTCTGGTTGTTCTTCCAGCAAGCGGTGCAATTCCGCGCGAGTTTGGTCGATCATCGCCCTAGCAAACTGGCGCGCGGACCGTTGCCCTTCGGGAGACAGATCCTTGATCCGAAGATTCAGCAAAGGAATATCCCCTTCAAACCAGCGCAAGGTTTTCTGGATACGGCTGACCCGATAAGCATTGGGCAACATGGCAACAGTCCTCCGGTATGCTTACAGGTTGCCATGGGAAAACGCCGGCGTGAGTTACCAACTGGGTGCGGCCTACTGGATGCCGGCCGAATCCAGCCCGGAGGTTTTGCTTTCAGATTCAGATACGTGTTGCTCGATCTGATTGGTGAGCCAGCGCTCCATGAATTCCTGAAAACTTACGGGCGCATTGACGAACCGTAGTCCCACGGAGCCTTTAAGGTCAGCCCAGGCAATTTGTGTTTCCACTTCCAGAGCGGCGCGGCTTCCGGGCAGTGTAAATTGCAATCGGGGGGTTGCATTCTTGGGAAGCGCACGCTGCAACAGTAGAGCAATTCCGCCCTCGCTGATGTTTGTGCTTGTAGCTTGCACTTCTCTTTCGCCAAACATCAGGCGGACCGGCATCTTCACCGGGTGCCGGAAGTAGCGCCGTCGTTCGCGCAACATGAAGTTCAGGGCAGCATTGAGGCAGCGCGACGTATTGAGAACAGAAAGCGGCTTATGGAGAACGAAATTGACCCCCATGCCAAACGCTTCCTGGGTTGTCGTTTTCTTGCCGTTCACGATGGCAAAGGTTACCGAGTTTTTGTTGCTGGGCGTGGTGCGGAGTCCCTCCAGAACCTCCACTCCACCCGGCAAGTCATCGCAATCCACAATGACCGCATCAAACTTTTCTGAGATCAGGATCTCGCTGGCTTTCTTCGCTTCATGGCAGATTTCGACCTCAATCGACAATTTTTCCAGCGTCGGGCGCAGCACCCGGAATACTTCCGCATCCCGACTTAGGAGCAGAGACTCCAACATGCTCTAATTTTAGAATTAAGCGGAATTGGTCCAAAGTGACCAAGGTATCGGATTTGGCCTATGCCATCGATTGTCTATCTCTCTCTCGGCTCAAATGTCGGCGATTGCGAAAGCGGCCTGCGAAGCGCTCTAGCCCGCCTGGCCGCAATTGGCCGAGTGGTTGCCGTTTCATCGTTTTATGAAACCGAACCCGTAGAGTTCACCCAGCAACCCTGGTTTCTGAATTGCGTCCTCGCGCTCGAGACCAGCCAAACGCCGACGGAATTGATGGCTTCCATCCTGCGCATCGAGCAAGAAATGGGGCGAACACGCGTACAAAACAAAGGGCCCCGGGTGATCGATATCGACATCTTGCTTTTGGACGATGCCGTCGTGGATTCGCCCGAGGTTACGATCCCGCATCCCGCTCTGCGTGAGCGGCGGTTCGTCCTGGAGCCTTTGGCCGAAATTGCCCCGGAGCTGCCGCACCCAGTCTTGCACAAGACTATTCGCGAATTGCGCGATGCGCTGCCGCCGGGACAGATCGTTCGAAAGCTCAATTCCGTCCCTACGGCACAATAATCCGGCTGCCCGCTTCCTGCGGCGTAACCACGGCCGACTCTTTCTCCGGAAATTGGGCGCTGAGAAAATCAATGAAAGCGCGCGATTTCGGCCGTCCCGAGCTGCGTCCGTGCCCCAGCCGAAGCAGGAATACCAGTGCCTTCAGCACGTCGCCGTCGCGCAAATTGGAGTAACCCAGTTGCTTCTGTTCGGCCTGCCGGTACTGCTTCACCATCTCTTCCAGTTGGGCCGCGACCGCATGCTGGGCCGAGCTGCTCAGGGGCTGCTCATAGTGCAAACCGGACTTCACCAGGCGTTCATAACTTGTGGACATCGCCGAGAGAGCCGCGATCAGGTCGCGATCGTTCAGGCTGCGATCCGCGCGAGCTGCTTTCATCAGCGCATAGCTCAGCCCCATCAGCAAATGCTCGTGTTCGTAGGTGAACTGATCCGAAATCTCGACTTGCAGAAATAGCGAAGCCGCATCGAACTCATCGGCGGAACGCGGCTTCTCGTGCTCCCTCGCCTGCTGCAGGTAGGGGCAATCGCTGGGACAATCGAGCGTCACTTCCCGCTGCTCGCCGCAGCATTGCGGGCAAATCCGCCCATGGACCGCGGGGCAGAAGCGTTTCTCCTTGCGAACCTCGCAGATCGCGCAACTCAAATCGTGGTTCTCCTCTTCAGCATTATGGCACCCTGCGCCAGAAGCAGTCAGGAATTAGCAGCTGGCAGTTAGCGATCAGCCCTGGATGGCCATCGCTAACTGCCAACCGCCAATTCGAATCTTTTTGCCGCTGCTTTTGCAGCCGTGTTTGGGCCATCTCGGACGGCACATCTGCGAATAAGCATGTAAAAATGGCACTTTTCGCGTGTTATCTGTGTGAGACCCGCGTAAAATAAGGCTGTTTTCCACAGGGCGGTGATATAAGATCAAGCCCGCTGGAATTAAAATTTGATTCTTTTTCGAGGAGGAAACATGGCTTCAGGTTTGACCAAAACTCAACTCGTCCGGTATCTGGCCGAGAAAACTGAACTTCCCAACAAGACCGCTGCAATGTTCCTGGAGCAGCTGGCGGACGTGGCTGTGAAGGAGACCAAGAAGAACGGCGTGTTCGTAGTGCCCGGCCTGGGCCGGTTGGTGAAAGCGCACCGCAAAGCCCGCATTGGACGGAATCCGCAGACCGGCGAGCCCATCCAGATCAAGGCGAAGACCGTGGTGAAATTCCGCGTCGCCAAGGCTGCCAAGGACGCGATCGCTCCCAAGAAGTAAGTTGTGTTTCTCAAAATTTGATTGCGAAGGCCGGCTCAAGGCCGGCCTTTCGTTTTTCTGAAAGAATCACTCCGCGCACTTATGCTGAACTGGATCGTAATCGGTATCGGCGATATCGCCACCCGCCGCGTCATCCCCGCAATTCAGTCCGAGCCCAGAAGCTGCTTGTATGGCCTGGTTTCGCACGATCCTGCAAAAGCAGCGGCATACAGCACGCGCTTTTGGCCCGCGCTCGACGAAGCTCTCTCCGATCCTGAGGTTCGAGCCGTTTATGTTGCGACTCCGGTTTTCCTGCATGCGCCTCAAACCATTCAATCCCTCCGCGCGGGAAAGCATGTGCTGTGCGAGAAGCCGATGGCCATGAACGAATCCGAGGCGTGCTCGATGGTGCAGACGGCAAGAGAGATCGGACGCACCTTCGGCGTAGCCTACTATCGCCGAGCGTATCCAAAAGTTCAGCGCGCGAAACAATTGCTCGACGCGGGCGTCATCGGCAAACCGTTCCTCGCCGAACTCGCTTGTCACGAATGGCGCGAGGACAAGCCGGGTCATCGCAGCTGGCTGCTCGATCCTGCACAAGGGGGCGGCGGTCCGCTCTACGACATCGCCTCTCACCGCATCGACGTGCTGAACTTTTTGTTTGGTCAACCGCTGCGGGCCAGCGGCCATCTTTCGAATTCGGTTCATCGCTACGCGGTGGAAGACAACGCGACGGTGATGATCGACTACCCAGGCGGTGTGCGCGGCATCGTGGATGTTCGCTGGCATTCAAGAGTCAGGCGGGACGAATGCCGTATCCGCGGCACCGAGGGTGAAATGGATTTGAGTCCGCTGAACGGCCCCGAACTCATTTATCCGGGCGGCCATGAAAGCCTCGCAACCCACGCCAACGTTCATAGTCCTATCATCGAGAATTTCGTCGACGCCGTTCTTGGCAAAGCTCCGTTGCTAGCTAGCGGAGCCGTCGCCTACTGGACCGACTGGATTACAGAACAGGCGCGAAGTAGCGGTAAGAAGTAGATGGCGCGCGGTACGCGGTGTTGGCTTTCCTGAAGCGACACTCTCATCCTACCCACCTGTGACGACAGTCACCGCCTGTAGCCCAGTTCCAGCCTATAAGTAAACAAAGGTAGTTTTCACGCGGCCGCCAGGCTCATTCACTCGCCAGCGGCCAGCGTGAGCCCACATGGATGCAGAAGCCCATGCCCGTGTGAATCCCTGGGTCGTCACCTTTGCCGTGATGCTGGCGACCTTCATGGAAGTGCTCGACACCACGGTCGTCAATGTCTCCATCCCACATATCGCCGGAAACCTCGCCGCAACCATCGAAGAAGGCACCTGGGTGGTCACGTCTTATCTGGTTTCCAACGCCATCATCCTGCCGATGTCGGGATGGCTGGCGAACTACATCGGCAGAAAGAAGCTGCTGCTGACTTGCGTGGCGGGGTTCACCTTGACTTCCTTGTTCTGTGGATTGGCAAGCACCCTTCCAGCGTTGATCTTCTTTCGCGTGCTGCAGGGACTTACCGGCGGAGGTTTACAGCCTCTCGCACAGGCCATCCTGTTGGAAACCTTTCCTGAGCAAAAACATGGGCAGGCCATGGCCGCATTCGGCATCGGCATTTTGCTGGCGCCCATTCTGGGTCCGACCCTTGGCGGTTGGATTACCGACAACTACAGCTGGCGCTGGATTTTCTATCTCAACCTTCCCGTCGGTGTCTTTTCTCTTCTGATGATGAACCGGTTCGTTTTCGATCCGCCTTACATCAAGCGTGCAAAGGGACGGGTTGACGTGTGGGGCATCGGTTTTCTCGCGCTTGGCCTGGGCACGCTGCAGGTGGTGCTCGATACCGGTCAGCGGAAGGACTGGTTTGCTTCCCACTACATTCGCTTTTTTGCCACGCTCTGTGTGGTCGGGTTGGTGTCGTTGATAATTCGAGAGCTAAAGACCTCGAAGCCGGTAGTGGACCTGCGCGCGCTTGCCAATCGCTCTTTCAGCGCTGGAGTGTTTCTCATCGGCTTGTTGGGCTTCATTCTCTATTCCAGCCTGGTGCTGCTGCCCATCTATTTGCAAACCCTGCTGGGATACCCGGCGTATAACGCGGGCTTGGCCCTGTCTCCTCGCGGCGTCGGTTCTCTAGCCACCACTCCCCTGGCAGGATACTTGACCAGTAAAACCGACCCGCGCCGGCTGGTGGCCTTCGGCCTCGTGCTGGGTTCGCTTACCATGTTCAACCTTTCCGGCCTTAACCTGGATGCCGGGTACTGGGACATCTTCTGGCCGCAGATTCTTCAGGGTACAGCTTTGAGCTTCCTGTTTATTCCACTCATGGCGCTCAGCATGGCTGGTATTCCAAAGGAAAAGATCGGAAATGCCACTAGCATTTTCAACTTGATGCGCAATATTGGCGGCAGCGTCGGCATTGCCATCATGACCACTTTCCTGGCTCGCCGAACCCAAATGCACCAGAACATGCTGGTGGGCAACATTACCGCGAGCAGTTTAAAAACCGGTGCAATGCTGCACGGCATGCAGGGATGGTTTCACACGAATGGTGTGGATCAATATGTGGCATCCCGCAGGGCATGGGCCACGCTCTACGGATTAGTTCAGCGCCACGCTTACATGCTGTCATTCGTAGAAGCGTTCTGGGTGATGGGAGTCATGTTTCTTGCCATGCTCCCGTTCATCCTGCTCTTACGAAATCCCAGAACGAAGCCTCAGCTCAAGGGGCCACTACCTCCAGCCAGGCAAACCACCGAGATTCACGAAGAACTACAGGAAGAAGAGCTGCTCTTAGTCCAGTGATAGACCATATGGGAGTACTTTCGATTCGACGCTTTTCGTCGCTTTGGCAGGTCTAGCCTCCCGGCCCGTCATTGGAGACATACTGCTCCAGCGCTTCCAGCTCGCGGCTAAGGTCATCGACACGCCATTCCAACAGATTGCGAATGGAAAGAATTCCGAGCAACTTGCCGTTGTCGTCGGCGACCGGCAAGTGACGGAAGTGGCGCTCCAGCATGATCGTGAGAGCTTCGCCCGCGCCCGTGTGCCGCGTCGCCATCTCTACCGGGGTTGTCATCAGCTCGCGGACCGAGGTGGTTTGAGGGTCAGTGCGACTCAGCGACATTTTGCGCAGCACATCACGCTCCGTGAAAATTCCTGCCACGCGATATTCGGAATCCACCACCGCGACCGCGCCAACGTGGTGATCCAGCATTTTATTGATGGCGTCGGCAACGGTCGCTTCCAGCGGTACCGCCGCGATTTCCCGGTCGCAAAGTTCCAGCACACTCATAAGTGCCCCCTCCAGTCTGCCCGGCATCTCGAGCCTGGGCGAACCAAGACCAGAATTCGGGATTGATGAATTATGCTCACCGTGAAGGGGATGTCAAGGAAATTGAAGAAAAACCGATAAAATCTTGCCGCGGCGGCCCAGCAATGGGAAAGGCGATCAGCGCTTTCCTTCACCTACACATCTCCAAGTCGTCGCTTTCACCCAATATAAGCGTCGGCTTCGATCTCCACCAGAATCTCGGGCGAGATCAACGCACTGACTTGGACCATCGACGTCGCAGGACGAACGTCACCGAAGAATTCTCCATGCGCCTTGCCCACCTTCTCCCAGTCCGCAATGTTCGTCACATACATTCGTGTGCGCACAACATCCTTCATGCTGGCTCCGGCCTTTTGCAAAGCCGCATCTATGTTTTTCAAAGCCTGCACGGCCTGCGAATACACATCGCCAACACCCACGATCTTGCCATCCGTCCCAGTCGCCGTTGTTCCCGAGACGTGTACATAAGCCCCTATCTTCACTGCCCTTGAGTAACCCACGATCGGCTCCCAGGCCGTGCCGCTGGAGATGTTCGTTCGCCGCATTTTGTTATTCCTTTCTCATCAACGTCAGTTTATCCGCCACTAAGGTGTTGCCATTAGCAGCCGCGCAGCGAGTGTGCCAACAAAAATGCGCAGCAAACCTAGCTCGCGATGCAGTCCTCTAATCATTAGTAAAAATGATTCGCTTGATAAACAAAAGTCACTTGCTTTTGTCGAGTGGCTACGGTAACTGTTACCCAGTAACGTTGGAAGTCCGTGTGCAACACGAACTCCAGGGGGCCCAAACACGATGATTCCCGAATCACATCCGCTACGGCAGCTGTTTCAGGAATTAGTTGGTCGTCACTACGCCGAAGAAATCGGCATTCGCGATCCGCAAGTTGTATCTTATGTCTCGCATTTGCTAACAGAATTTTGCGAAGCCGATCAGCTTTTCAAGATTCACGACGTCGCCGACCGGCCTCTGACTGACCTCGGCGAGATGCTTCTGGAATCCGATCCCGTCTACGGCCCCGCGTCCTCGTTCGATCGCGAACGCCAGGTGCGCAAGCACATTGGGGATTACGCGCTGTTTTTTGCCGGGATGTTTCCCGAGAGCATCAATCACATCCGCCTGCGCCGCCATCGCCTTGAGAGCTTCGTCGAGTGGATGAAGGCCGGCAAAGAGAGCTATTACATCGTGTCAAAGTTCGAGCATTTCGAATATGCGAAAGTCGCGCCTCTATTCGCGAACCTCTCGCGCGAATTCGAGGGCTGCGTCTACGGACTCAACATGGTGAAGAATGATCTGCAGGAGATGCAGCATCCCATCGCCCGGCTGGACAGCGAACTGTTGATGTAGATGCGCCGCCGAACCTAGGCTTGCGTCGTCAATTCAGGCCGCCCGCCGATGCGGTAGAAACTGAGGGCTGCATTTCCCTGCGCCAGTTTGCGCGTCCTCCGCAGCGAGCCGAACTCTTCCCCCGGATCAAACTTCTTTTCGTGCTCCGCAATCACCAGTGACATGGCCCACACCAGCGACGAATCCGCCAGCGCCTCGAGTGTGCGTTGGTATGCCTCCTGCATACGGTAAGGCGGATCAAGAAATACCACGTCCGCGGCAATATGTTCCCGCTTCAGCCGCCACAGAACCCCAGAAAGATCTTCTCGCAAAATTCTGTATCCTTCCGCAATCTCCAGGCTTTTCAAGTTTCTCTCGATCAGGCTTGCGGCACGAGCCGCCGTCTCCACGAAGAATACCTGTCTTGCTCCGCGGCTCAGCGCCTCGATGCCAACCGCTCCCGTTCCCGCAAAAAGGTCCAGCCACACCGTACCCTCCAATGCAGCCGGATTGCCTGCGGTGAGCACATTGAATAAGGTCTCACGTAACCGGTCCGAAGTTGGCCGAATATCTGCTCCGGATAATGACCGCAGAGGACGCCCCCGGAATTTGCCCGCGATCACCCTCATGCCTCTGTACCTTCGAGTGCCGAGCCCAATATATCCGACCATGTAAAATAACTGTAGTAGCCGCAAACCTATGAGAAGTTTTTCCCTTCACGTCGGGCGCCTGTTCGGAGTCGAAGTTCGCCTCCACCTGACGTTCTTGTTCTTGCCTCTATTCGTTTTCTGGACCGAATACAACGTGCACGGCTCGGCGAACGGCTCGCGCGACCTCGCGCTGGTCGGCATCGTGCTTGCCTGCGTCGCAGCTCATGAAGTCGGACACATGCTGGTCGCCCGCCGCTACGGGTTGATTCCGAAGGCCGTAATTCTTCTGCCCCTCGGCGGAGTGACGGTTTTCGATGAGTCGCGGGTGGAAACCCCGGGATCAGTGAATACCACTTGGAGACGCGAGGTCCGCATCGCGCTCACCGGGCCGCTGGTGAATCTTGCCTTCGCTGTGATTGCCCTCGCAGTAATTTACCTTGCAGTACCCGAGGCGAAGGTTTGGGAGTGGCCTTGGTTTCAGTCGAGCAACCTGCCAAGGAGTCTGGTGTGGGCCAACCTTTACATCGCCGGACTAAATCTTTTGCCAGCCTATCCCCTCGATGGCGGCCGCATTCTGCGCGCTTACTTCGCGCGCACCATTGATCCCGCTGCAGCCACCCGCCGGGCTGTCTCCATCAGCCATGCCATGGCAATGCTACTGATGGTCGCTGGGCTGTTCAGCAACACCTGGCTGACTTTAATCGGCATCATTATCTTTTCGGCGGCGCAACTGGAAGAACGCGCGGTAATCTTCCAGTCGGTTTTAGATAATGTGCGTCTGGAAGAAGTGATGCTCACCGACTTCGCAACTTTATCTCCGGCGGACACGCTCGAAGACGCCCTGGATAAGGCCGTGCATTCCTTGCAGGATGATTTCCCCGTTGTCCGGGGCAGTGACATGGTGGGAGTAATTTCCCGCCAGCGGATTCTGGAAGCGCTGCGCGTAGAAGGCAACGGCTACGTGCAGGCCGTAATGAACAAGCTGTTTGAAGTCTCGATTCGCCAGGAATCGTTGGCTTCCGCCTTCCGCAAACTCACAGCGCGCAACTTAAGCATCATTCCGGTGGTCGAGGAAGAGCGCCTGGTGGGCATCGTGACGCTGCAGAACTTAATGCACTCGATGGCGCTGCTGGCGGAGAGCCGCAAGCTGCGGCGGGACGATGCGAACTCGTAGACGCCCAGAAGCTCCCGACTCAGGTATTTCCCATTTGCGATTTTTAATTACCGATTGAGCGCGTGACAATCGAAAATCGGCAATCGGAACTTGGCAATTGTCAATCTAGAACAGCCTTACTGCCTTCGCCTGCCGCACCGCCGGAATCTTCTCCAGCTTCCGCAACACCCCATCCGGCACGCTACCATCCACGTGAACCACGGCGATAGCTTCGCGCGGGTCCGATGACGCTTCCCCACCACGACGTCCCAATGAGAAGTCCGCGATATTGATTTCGCTTTCCCCCAGAATCGTGCCCACCTTGCCGATCACACCCGGCACGTCGCGGTTCCGCAGGTAGATCAGATTGCGCTCGAGCGGAGCCTCCACATCGATGCCATCGATGTGCAGCAGCCGCGGCGCAGTCCCGTGCAGCACCGCACCTTTTACCATGTGCTCTTCGGTCGAACTCTTCAGAAATACCGAGAGCACGCTCCCCGCTCCGCCGGTCGAGGCCTTTGCCTTATGCGCCTCATGGACACGCAGCCCGCGCAGATCCGCCAGCGACGCCGCATTCACCAGATTGGCTTTTTCCTCCAGCGCCTGGTTGAGAATGCCCTTGATCGCACCATTCCGAATCAGTTCTGTCTTCCACTCGGCGATGTGCCCGCTGTAGCGCAACGAAATCTCTTCCATCGACCCTTCGGAAATCTGCGCGAGAAACGCTCCCATGCGTTCCGCGAGCACGATGTAAGGCTGCATCTCGGCATATTCTTCGGCGGAAACCGAAGGCACGTTCACCGCATTCTGAATGACGCCATGCTTCAGATACTCCCGCACCTGTTGCGCAATCTGCACGCCCACAGCTTCCTGCGCCTCAAAAGTCTGCCCGCCGATGTGGGGGGTGAGGATGACATTCTCCATCGCCTGAAGGGGAGAGTTCTTTAATGGTTCTTCCCCGAAAACGTCAAGCGCCGCCGCCGCAAGCTGACCAGATTTCAGCGCCTGGGCCAGATCGCCCTCATTCACCAACTCTCCGCGCGCGCAGTTCACCAGCCGCACGCCCTTTTTCATCTTCTTGATGGCGGCTTCATTGATCATGCCCGCCGTCTGTGGCGTTAGGCCAACATGCAACGTAATGTAATCCGCGGCAGCGTAGAGGTCATCCAAGCTCACCAGCCGGATACCTTGCTCCTTCGCCACTCCCACCGAAACAAAGGGATCATGCCCAACAATTTCCATTCCGAAAACCCGGGCCCGTCGCGCTACTTCCATGCCAATGCGTCCCAACCCTGCAATGCCCAGCGTCTTGCCGCGCAATTCCGTGCCTTGCAGCGATTTTTTCTCCCATTTGCCAGCATGCATCAATGCGTCCGCGCGGCAAAGGTGCCGAGCCATCGCCAGCATCATGCCCAGTGTCTGTTCGGCCACGGCCACGGCATTCGCGCCCGGCGTATTCATCACCGCGATCCCTTGCCGTGTGGCCGCATCCAGATCGATGTTGTCCACCCCCACGCCCGCGCGTCCGATCACGCGCAACTTCTTGGCGTGCGACAACAGCGCCGCATCCGCCTGCATCGCTGAGCGCACGATCAATGCATCGGCAGACTCTAATTCCGTGTCCAGCTTGCCATTCAGCTGATCCGCCGTCAGCACAACCCACCCAGGTTCTTTCAGCTGCTCGACCGCGGAGGCTGAGACCTTTTCCGCTATGACAATTTTCACCGATACACTCTTCGCTTTCTTGGACTACTGAGGGTAAGAGTTTCAACTCTTATGAAATGTAAAGTTGATTAAACAATCGAGGCGGTCTTGCGCTGCTCTCAGGCTTCCACCAATTGTGGGTTCTTCAATACGCGGCGCGCATATACTTCCTGTGCTGCTCGCAGCGCCACGCCATACTGGACAGTTTTTCCGGTGACTCGCGTGAGAACATGTTCGAGCCCACCCAGAATTCCGATCGTGTCCAGATAATCGTAGTAGCCGATGTGTGCGATGCGGAACAGTTGGCCCTTCATCTCGCCCTGCCCGTTGGCGACCACCGCATCGAACGACTCGCGGAATTCTTTCACGATTTTTCCCGAATCCAATCCGCCTGGCGAGCAAATCGCCGTCAACGCAGCCGCCGGCGAAGCGGCGTACAACTTCAGGCCCAGTGCCTGCGCCCCCGCCCGCGTCATCTCCGCGCAGAGTTCGGCATTATCCACCAAAGTCTCACGTCCCTTGGCCAGGTCGCCACTTCCCATTTCGCGGATAAACTCCAATGCCGCTCCCAGCGCCGCAAACAACGAGGTGGCCGGCGTATACGCCGATTCACCTTTTGCCGCCGACTTGCGCTCCTTGCGCAAATCAAAGTAGTAGCGCGGAGAAGTCGTCGTGTCCATTCGCTTCCACCCCCTCTCACTCACCGCGCAATATGCCAGCCCTGGCGGCATCATCAGGGCCTTCTGCGATCCGCCGATGATCATATCCACGCCCCAGCCATCTACGTCGAGATGGGTCGTGCCCAGTCCGGTGATGGCATCGACCACCAGCAACGTGTCATCGTGTTCGCGCACGATCTTCGCGATGCCGCGCACGTCGTGCCGCGCGCCGGTCGAACTCTCGGTCGCTTGCACAAAGATCGTGCGCACGTCCGGCGTCAGCTTAGAGCGAATATCATTCAGCGAGAACGTTTCGCCGTAAGGCGCAGACAGTACTTCCACATTGCAGCCGAATGCCTTTGCCAGGCCCGTCCAGCGCTCGCCGAATTTCCCAGCAGTAAGCACCAAAACCTTATCGCCAGGCGATGTCAGATTCGACACCGATGCTTCCATCACGCCCGTGCCCGAACAAGCCAGCACCAGCACGTCATTCTTGGTGCCAATAAATTCCTTCATGTCCGCGAGCACGCGCTGGAACAACGCTCGAAAGTCCGCGGTGCGGTGGTGGGCCGTGAACGATGCCATGGCCGTTTGCGCCGCCGGCAGCAGTGGCGTTGGCCCGGGAGTAAAAAGACGATTCTTGCGCAGCATAGTCGTAGTCCCTTATGAGTAAGATAGTTTATTAGTTTACCGGAACCACGCCCCTGTGCGGTGATCCCTGTCACAAAACAAACCGGCTCTCCGCTCCGTCTATAATTCCCCAATGAGCCTCATCGAACAGATCCAGCAAGACATCACCGCCGCCATGAAGGCGCGCGAGGAGCAGCGCCTCTCCACCCTGCGCATGGTCAAGACCGCATTGAAAAATCGCGAAATCGAAAAAATGGCGCCGCTCGACGAAAAAGAATCGCAGGCCGTCCTTACGACACTGATCAAGCAGCGCATGGAATCGGTCGAGCAGTTTACCAAGGGCGGGCGCCAGGAGATGGCCGACAAGGAAGCCGCCGAAATCGTCCTAATTGAGGGCTACCTGCCCAAAGCCGCGGGCGAAGACGAAATTGTTGCTGGCGTGAAAGCCGTGATCGCCGAGATGGGCTCTCCCACCATGAAAGACATGGGCACGGTAATGAAAAATGCGATGGCCCGATTCAATGGCGCCGGCATGCGCGTGGATGGAAAGATGGTCAGCGATGTGGTGAAGCGGGAGCTGGCGGGGAAGTAAGAGCGCTCTTGGGAGGGACGACCGCCCTTGGCTGTCCGGCTGAGCGAAGCTCGACAGACTTGCTGGTGAGTTGCTCACTTGCTTCTCTGCATTTCCCGATACGCCTCACTCTTCGAAATTCCGCGCTCCTTCGCCGCCTTCTTCAGCGCGGTCTTCTCATCCACTTTCTCCTCCGCCATAATTTGCTCAACCCTCTGCCGGATGCCGGGACGGCTGAGGGCGGCCGTCCCCACATCACCTTCCTCGGCCTTCCCAATCAGCAGGGTGATCTCGCCCTTCACTCCGTCGCGCGACTTCAAGCTCTCCAGCACCTCGCCCGCGCGTCCGCGCAAGAACTCTTCATGCAGTTTGGTCACTTCGCGCGCGATCACCACATGGCGGGTGCTTCCCAGAACCTCGACAACATCTGCGAGCGTTTCGACCACGCGATGAGGAGCTTCGTAGACAACCAGCGTGCGCGGTGAAGTCTTCACCGCCTCCAGCGCGGCCCGCCGCTCGACGCGTTTCGCTGGAAGAAATCCGCTGAAGCGGAACGAGTCCGTCGGCAGCCCGCTCGCCACCAAAGCCGCCAAGAACGCCGACGCCCCCGGAATCGGCACCACCGGAACATGATGCCGAATGGCCAGCGAGATCAGCCGGAACCCCGGATCGGAAATTCCTGGCATGCCCGCATCTGTCACCAGCGCTACGCTCGTACCTTCCTGCAAATCTTTCACCAGCTCAGCCGCGCGCGTCATCTCGTTGTGTTCGTGGTAGCTGACCGTGTGGGTCGCGATGCCGTAATGATTCAGCAGCTTCTGCGTCTGCCGCGTATCTTCGCAAGCAATCACGTCCACTTCCTTCAGCACGCGCAGCGCTCGCAACGTAATGTCTTCCAGATTGCCGATGGGCGTGGCGACCAGATAGAGTGCCGGACGCGGCACAAGCGCAGAGAGTTTGTTCTTGGGCTGGACGACTTCGGATTCGGCGCTCTCGCCCACTTCCCGGCCAGCATGCTTCATGGCCGGAGTCTACCACCGCGACACAGCTTCCGCTTCCTGACCTGCGCTGCTAAAGTAGTCCGCGAGGATGGAGGAGGGCAACGTGATCGCACGAATTTGGCACGGATCGACCAAGCCCGAACACGCCGACGCTTATGAAGCAATGCTGAAACCGGAATTGTTGCCGGGAGTCAGCAAGGTAAAGGGCTACAAGGGAAGCTATCTGCTCCGGAGAAACCAGGAAGGCGAAGTTGAGTTCATCACAATTATGCTCTGGGATTCTATCGATGCCCTACGAGATTTCGTCGGGCCGAATTATGAAAACATCCGTGATCCCGGAAGAGCGCCGTAAGTACCTGACCCGGCACGATGCCAAAGCCGCGCATTATGAAATCGTGTCGGTGCATGGTTTGGGTACTGCCTGAGTGAGCCGCTTCTACTTTGCCAGAATTGACGCAATCGAACCTGCGCCCCTAGAATCAGACTGAAAAATAAATTTCCTCACAACCGTCTCAGAACCCATGCCACTTTACGAATATCAGTGCGAGAAGTGCGGTCACCGCTTCGAAAAAATCCAGAAGTTTTCCGACAAGATGGTTAAGAAGTGCCCGGAATGCGGGGGCCCGGTAGAGCAGATGATTTCCGCGCCCGCCGTGCAGTTCAAGGGGTCGGGCTGGTACGTCACCGACTACGCCAACAAATCTCATGCCCCGGCATCCGATGGCGGTGGGTCCGACGCGAAGAAAGAAGAGAAGTCGAAGTCGGAAGATTCATCGAGGACCGATTCTTCAAAGGAAGCCTCCGCCAAAGAAACATCGTCCAAGGACAGTTCTTCGAAAGAAGATTCACGAAAGACGAGCTCGAACCGAGTAAGTTCGTCTCGGAAACCCGACAAAAAAAGGTAGCAAGTCCGGCGAATTCTACCGCGCTTATTCCTACTTCAGCTCCCGCTCGAAGTGGTCTTCAATCATGTGAAACAGCTGATCGCGCGACTCGCTGCCTGCGATACTGTGGGTTTTATTGGGATAGATCATCAACTGGAATTGTTTCCCCGCATTGATTAGCCCGTTGACCATCTGCACGGTGTTCTGGAAATGCACATTGTCGTCGCCCGTCCCGTGCGCGATCAACAGCGCTCCATGGAGGTTGGCCGCGGAACTCGTCACATCTGACTCGCGGTAGCCGGCTGGATCGTCCTTGAGTTGGCCCATGTAACGCTCGGTATAAATGGTATCGTAGTTGATCTGGTTGGTGACAGGAGCCACGGCAACGCCCGCACGAAAGCGCTCTGAGTGGGTCATCGCATAAAGCGTCATCGAACCGCCATTCGACCACCCCCAAATCGCCACGCGGTCTTGATCGAGTTGCGGAAACTGCGCGAAAAGCTGATCCAGCGAAGCGAGCTGATCTTTCAACTCAATAGCGCCAAACTCGTGGCGAATAGCCGTCTGGAACTTGCGGTCCCGTCCCGGCGTGCCGCGATTGTCCACCGAAAAAATTGCGAAGCCTTTGCGCGCTAGAATCTCATCAAACGGATTCGTCGGTTCTTTCAGGACCATCTGCGCCGCCGGGCCGCCGTAAATGTTGACGATCAAAGGGATCTTGCGCCCAGCCGGCGTGTCCGGCGGAAGCAGCAGGCGTCCGTAAAGCGTGGTCCCATCTTCCGCTTTGAACTCCAGAAACTTCGGAGCCCGCAGCCCATACTCCGCCACTTCATCCCGCGCCGACCACACCGGCGCACATGCGCCTCCCACGGTGCATAGAGAAATCTGTTGCGCGGTCACCGGCCCCATAAAGCTCTGCTCGAAATGCTTGCCATCCTCCGAGAATTTCCCCGAATACATTCCTTCCTCATGCGTCAGCTGCTGCATTCCGCTTCCATCCAGCTTCACCGAAAAAATGTGCCGTTGCCGCGGATCGTCTTTGTCGGACGAGAAAAATACTGTGGCTGCGCCTTCATCTACTCCTTCCACTCCGAGTACCTCGAAATCTCCCTGCGTAAGTTGCCGTTCCAGTTTTGCCTCGCCGGAGAAGGGATTCTGCTTGTCAAAGCTGTAAAGATACAAATGAGTGTGCCCGTCGCGCCAGCTCGACCATAGAAACTGGTCGCCCGATTTCAGCACCCGGAAGTCATCATTCACGTTGATCCAGGCCTTCGGAGTTGTTTCGGTCAGCACCTTGGTCGATTTCCCTGACCTCGCATCGACGAAGTACACATCCATTTTGTCCTGATTGCGATTCAATACCTCTGCCCAAATCACGCCGGCACTTACCCAGCCAAAACGTGGGATATAAGCATCTTGATCTTCAGTCAGAGAAATCCACCGCACCTTTCCCTTGTCCGCATCGACCACTCCCAGCTTCACCGCGGGATTCGCGTCCCCGACTTTCGGATATTTCTCGTAGTCCACTGTGGGGTGCGTCGGAATCCAGTTCGTGATGGGATAGGTGGGCACTTTGGTTTCATCCATGTGCAAAAACACAATCTCTTTGCTGTCGGGCGACCAGAAATAATTGCTGCGAACGGCCAGTTCTTCTGCGTACACCCAATCGATATCGCCGTTGAACAGATCGTCCTTCGTATCTTTGGTGAGCTGCTTCTCATCCTTTCCATTCACCGGTCGAACGTAGAGATTGTGCTTGCGCACGTAGGAAACATGGCTGCCATCAGGAGAGAACTTAGGATCGACACTGGGGTCCGAGGCCGAAGTAAACTGCACGGCCGTAGTCGTCGCCAAATCGAACATCCAAAGCTGCCCCTGCGAGTCAAAAATCAGGTGCTTCGAATCGGGAGCCCACAGGTAGGCCGCCACGTGATACCGCGTCAGCCGTTCTTTCTCTCGCTCATCCTTCACCTTGTTGTAGTCAGGCGCGAGCGAGGCCAGTTTCGCTTGGCTGACCAGGACTTTCTTCTCGCCCGTGGCTGCATCGACAGACCACAATTCACCGTGCTCCCCCTCATCATCGCGCTGCAGGAACGAGAGCTTGGTGCCATCCGGACTCCACTCGAAGGTCTCCGGACCCCGTCCACTCAGGCCGCCGGGCGCGTAGATCGCCTCAATGGTCAGAGGCCTGACCGGTGACGCCGATTGCGCCCACCCCACCGTGACCAGACCAAACAGAAGAGTGGCTGCAACAACCGCAGATAGAGAAAACGAAATTTTCACAATAAGAACCCCGGAAGGAGGAAATAGAGCAACGCAGAACGAAAGAGTTTACACCCGAAACGTATTCTCGTGGGCGCTTTCGCTCGTCCGGCAGTGGGCTATCAGGAAATTAGCGCACTACCCGCTCGTCCCTGCCCGCGAAACCTGCATTCCTACGTGTTAGAATGAACTTCGAGCCCTTTCGGGATGCTTCCAGAAATAGAAAACCTGCTGCAGCTTCAAGAGGCGGACAAGACTATTCGCCGCCTGCAGGACGAGATCGCCGAGCTCCCCAAACGCGTCGCCGCTATCGAACACAAGTTGGCGGATACCAAACTTCAGCTCGAAAAAGCTCAGGCCGCCGTCAAATCCGACGAGGCCGCCCGCCGCAAGTACGAAACCGCCATCACCGACCTCCGCGGTAAGATTTCCAAATATCGCGATCAATCCCTGGCCGTGAAGACCAATGAGCAATACAAGGCTTTATTGCAGGAGATCCAGTTCGCGGAAAAGGAAATCGCCGAAAACGAGGACAAGATTCTCGAGCTGATGGTTAAAGCGGACACGCGCGACAAAGAAGTCAAGGCTGCCGAGGCCGAGCTGAAAGCTGAAACCGCAGAGATCGAAAAAGAAAAAGAGGAAGCCCGCCAGCGTACCGCCGAAGATCAAAAGCTGCTCACCGAGTGGCGGGCTAAACGCGATCGGATGCGCGCCGGGGTAAACGAAGATCTCTTGCGCCATTACGAGCGCGTGTCAAAATTTCGCGGCAGCGGTATTTCCGAAGTGCGCGATCATAAATGCATGGCCTGCCAAGTCATGTTGCGACCGCAGACCTATAACGATGTCCGCACCGGCCAGCAGACGGTAGTCTGCGATTCCTGCCAGCGCATTCTCTACTTCAATCCCGCTAACGAAATGCAGGCGCTCGAGCCGGAACACAAACGCTCTCGCCGTCATCATCCCAAAATCGATGCCCCGCAAGCCTGGTATTACCGAGCTGAGTTCGGAGACGCCGGAGAAGTTCTGCTCTGCCTCAGCAATGCTGGCGGTCAATCTACGCGTCGCGTCTTCGATATGGGAACCGGACGTCTCATCGGCGATATCCTCATTCGCGAAGGAGATTTTCGCCACGCTTTCCCCGAAGACATCACTGGTGCCATTCGCCTCAACGGCAGCTGGACCGAAGCCGACATGGAAGAGTGGGGCACGGAGATGCCCATGACCGCGCTCGATTCCCTGCACATCGATCTCGAAGCCGCCCGCTACGAAATGAGTTCTCGCCCTTCAGCCAAGTCTGGCTCACCCACCATTCCCACCGAACAAGCTGCGAGCTAGCCCTAGAGTTTAAGATTGCTGCATGCCGAAGATGACTGATGGTCCAGGCATGCCCACCGTCAAAGTTTCTCCTCGCGGCGTTACTCGCCTGAAGGATGGCCATGTCTGGGTCTATCGCTCCGACATCGTCTCCGCCGAAGGCGTTCCCCCTTGCTCGCTTGTGGCTGTCGTCGATCATCGCGGAAAATTTTTGGGTAGCGCCCTGTACTCCAGTGCGTCGCAAATCGCCGTCCGCTTGATTTCGCGTGAACCGGTTGCCGATTTGCCGGCCCTCCTGCGTCAGCGCATCGCCGAAGCCATCGCTTACCGGGAGCCGATCATTCGCGACACGAATGCTTACCGCGTCGTTTTCAGCGAAGCTGATTTCCTGCCCGGCCTGATTGTCGATCGTTACGACGACATTCTCTCCGTTCAGATTCTCACTCAGGCTATGGACGCGGAGATCGTCCGCGCCGCTTCGATTTCGGAGCTGACCCACAAGCTGCATCCCTCTTCAATTGTCGAGCGTGTCGATCCTCGGGTCCGCCAGCTGGAAGAACTTTCGCCGCGCCCCTCCGGTCTCCTGGCCGGCGAACAAAGCTCCACCATCTTCACCATGAACGGCGTCCAATTTCACTTCGACGCGCTCGAAGGCCAGAAGACCGGAGCCTTCCTCGACCAGCGCGAGAATTACGCCGCCGCAACCCAATACGGCCGCGGCGATGCTCTCGACGTTTTCTGCTATCAGGGCGGCTTCGCGCTCCACCTCGCCCCATTTTGCGCACACGTCACCGGCGTTGACAGCTCCCGACCCGCGCTCGAAGTCGCCGATCGGAACGCCGCTCTCAACCGCGCGCAGTTTCATGGCAAGGAGATCGAATGGATGGAAGCGAACGCCTTCGATCTGCTGAAGGACTACGCAACTTCCGGCCAGCGCTACGACACCATCGTCCTCGACCCGCCCGCCTTCGCCAAATCCAAGCGCGAACTCGACGCTGCAATTCGCGGCTACAAGGAACTCAACCTCCGCGCGCTGAAGATGCTCCGCCCGGGCGGAATCCTGGTCAGCTGTTCCTGCTCCTACCACGTCAGCCAACCGGATTTCCTGGAAATGCTCGCCGCTGCCGCCCAGGATGCTCACCGCGTCCTCCGGCTCCTCGAAGTCCGAGGCCAGTCCAAAGACCATCCAATCCTCCTCAATGTCCCCGAAACCGCCTACTTGAAATGCGTCATAGCAAATGTAAGTTATTGAAATAACGCATGTTAAATATATTTGACAATAAACCACTCATATTTTATGCTTCTTCTTGTGCTGATCACACATCTAAGCTATTGAACGGCAACGCCGAATTTCTGAAAACCAAGCACAGAAGGAGGAGATCATTACCATGACCGTATTAACCCGTTGGGAGCCTTTCCGTGAGTTTTCCACCCTGCAGGACCGGATGAACCGCCTGTTCCGCGAGTCCTTCAACGAAGGTGGCCGGGATGAATCCCTTACCGCATCCAGCTTCGCCCCAGCCGTCGACGTCTACGAAGACGAGCACAATGTTAGTTTGAAGATCGAAGTGCCCGGAATCGACGAGAAAGACATCGATGTTCGCCTGGAAAACAACACCCTCACAGTGCACGGCGAGCGCAAGATCGAAAAGGAAGAGAAAGAAGAAAATTATCGCCGCGTGGAGCGTCAGTACGGGAGCTTCACTCGCACCTTCACTCTACCCACCACTGTAGACTCCGAAAAAGTTTCGGCAACCTACCACAAGGGGGTATTGAAGATCTCTCTGCCCAAGAAAGCGGAAGCCAAGCCGAAGCAGATCAAAGTCAACATCGGCGGCGAGAAGACGCTCGACGCCAAAGGCCCAAGCAAAGCCGCGTAATCGGCAAGACTCGTGGAGGGGCGGACGCCTCGTCCGCCCAGTCGAGCACAAGCTCGGCGGTTTACAATCGACGGGAGGCGGCAGAGGTGACCGCCTCCCGTCATTTTGTAATTTGGAGCTTTTGCAATTGAGTAATTTCAGCCCGGCGCACGGCCGCGTCATCGAATTACTCAATTACCAAATTTCTCAATTACCAAACCGAGGTTCCCATGCCCATCCGTTGGGATAAATTCACAGTCAAAGCACAAGAAGCCGTCCAGCGCGCGAACGACCTCGCCTCCGAGCACGGCAACCCCGAACTGATGCCGGTTCATTTGCTCGCTGCACTTATCGAAGACAAAGAAGGCATCGTTCCACCCGTCCTGGAAAAAATCGGAATCGGCCCGCAAGCCGTCCTCAGCGACCTTTACCGCGACATCGAGAAGCTTCCCAAAGTTTCCGGAGAATCGGCCCAGGCCACGCTCTCCAACGCCGTCAACAAGTTGCTGGAGCAAGCCTTCAAAGAAGCCTCCAACTTCAAGGACGAATACGTTTCCACCGAGCACCTGTTGCTGGCCATTACGCATCTCAAGCAGGACGCGGCCCAGCAGATCCTCGCCCGTCACGGGGCCACGTATGACGCGATCCTGAAAGCTCTGACCTCCGTCCGCGGCTCGCAAAAAGTTACCGATCAGAATCCCGAGGCCAAGTATCAGGCTCTCGAGCGCTACGCCCGCGACCTCACGGAGCAGGCCCGCCGCGGCAAGCTCGATCCCGTCATCGGGCGCGACGAAGAAATCCGCCGCGTGGTCCAGGTTCTCTCCCGCCGCACCAAAAATAATCCCGTGCTCATCGGTGAACCCGGCGTCGGCAAAACCGCCATCGTCGAAGGCCTTGCCCAGCGCATCATCTCGGGCGACGTGCCGGAGGTTCTCAAGAACAAACGGGTAGTGGCGCTCGATCTCGGCGCGATGCTGGCCGGCGCAAAATATCGCGGCGAATTTGAAGATCGCCTCAAAGCTGTCTTGAAGGAAATCGAAGACTCTCAGGGCCAGATCATCCTCTTCATCGACGAGCTTCACACTTTAGTCGGCGCCGGAGCGGCCGAAGGTGCCATCGACGCCTCCAACATGCTCAAGCCGGCGCTTGCTCGCGGCGAACTGCGCGCCATCGGCGCCACCACGCTGAACGAGTACCGCAAGTACATCGAGAAAGATGCTGCCCTCGAACGTCGCTTCCAGATTGTTTTCGTCGGCGAACCCAATGTCGAAGACACTATTGCGATTCTTCGCGGGCTGAAGGAAAAGTACGAAGTGCATCACGGCGTCCGCATCAAGGATTCTGCGATTGTCGCGGCGGCTACGCTTTCGCACCGCTACATCTCCGACCGATTCCTTCCTGACAAGGCCATTGACCTCGTCGACGAAGCGGCGGCATCGATCCGCATCCAGATCGATTCGCTTCCCACGGATATCGACCAACTCGAGCGCCGCGCCACGCAACTGGAAATCGAAAAGCAGGCGTTGAAGAAAGAAGAAGATGCCAACTCGCGGGAACGTCTCGCCGTCATCGAAAAAGAACTGGCCGGAATCCGCGAGAAATCCAATGCCCTGAAAGCGAACTGGAAAAAAGAAAAAGATCTGATCGCCCGTTCTCGCGAGCTGAAAGAAAAAATCGAGAAGCTCAAGATCGAAGAGCAGGCCGAAGAGCGCAAAGGCAACCTTCAGCGCGTCGCAGAAATCCGCTACGGTTTGTTGCGCCAGGCCGAAGACGAGCTGGCCCAGCTAACCGCCCGCATTGACGGAAAACCGTCAGACGGCAAGGGCACCGGAGCTCCGCGCATGCTCAAAGAAGAAGTGGACGAAGAAGATATCGCCCGCATCGTCTCCAAGTGGACGGGCATCCCCGTTTCCAAGATGCTGGAAGGCGAAGTGAAGAAGCTGGTCAACATGGAAGATCGGCTGCGCCAGCGCGTCATTGGCCAGGACGAGGCCTTGGAGCGAGTAGCCAATGCGATTCGCCGTTCGCGCGCCGGACTCAGCGATCCCAAGCGTCCCATCGGTTCATTCATTTTTCTCGGCCCCACCGGTGTTGGCAAAACCGAGCTGGCTCGCGCTCTCGCCGAATTCTTGTTTGATGACGAGCGCGCCCTGCTCCGCATCGACATGTCCGAATACATGGAGAAGCATTCGGTCGCTCGACTCATTGGCGCACCTCCCGGCTACGTCGGCTATGAAGAAGGCGGCCGGCTCACGGAGCAGGTCCGCCGACGTCCCTACGCTGTCGTGCTTTTCGACGAGATCGAAAAGGCGCATCCCGATGTCTTCAATATCCTGTTGCAGATCATGGATGATGGCCGCCTCACCGACGGCAAAGGCCGCGTCGTCGATTTCAAGAATGCGATCATCATCATGACTTCGAACCTCGGCTCGAGTTATTTGCAAGCCGAATCTCTGCGCACGCCCGAAGATTTTGAGAAGGCAAGCGAGCAGGTAATAAACGCTCTCCATGGCCACTTCCGGCCCGAGTTCCTCAACCGTGTCGACGACATCATCGTCTTCCGTCCGCTCGGCAAGGAGCAACTGGTCAAGATCATCGAGTTGCGCCTGGAAGATGTGCGCCGCCTGCTCGCCGATCGCAAGATTTCGATCGAACTGACTGACACGGCGAAGGAACTACTCTTCACGCAAGGTTACGACCCCAACTTCGGTGCTCGTCCGCTGAAGCGCGCCATTCAGAAGCTGGTGCAGGATCCGCTGGCGTTAAAGATTCTCGACGGCGAAATTCTGCACGGCGACCATGTCATCGTCGATGCCGACAAGAAGGCTGGCAAGATGAAATTCGCGGTCAGCCGGCGTGTCGGCGAGAAAGAAAAAGTGAAGGCGAAGTAGCCGGCGCGATCGATGAACTTTGTCATTCCTGCTGTCGCCGGCAGTATCGATGCTGCCGGCGAACAGCAGATTCCTCCCTTCGGTCGGAATGACAACGGCCTATAAAGCTGTCAGCAGAGCGCTACTTCTTCACGAAGGCCTCCACCACCTCAGTCGAAGCAACCAGGTACCACCCAATCACGACTCGCAGCATGATTTGAACGCCATACCAGAAGAATCGCCAAGTCAGATCCCTCGCAGCGGCGGAAACTGCGGGCACCGATCCGGCGATTCCAATCACCATGAGGACCACTGCGCACCAACGCGCCCAGTTGCCAAGCCGGTAAAGTCCCCAGCCGACCAGCGCCCATCCTGCGCCGATCGATATGGCCGTCTGCGGTCCGTCGAGCTCTCTTCCGTACGTGATGCCTGCGGTGCGTGCTGTTGAGAGCGTGCCCGGCGCTACGAACTCGATGATACCGATCGCGACCAGATATGCCGCGACCAGGAAAAACAGGCCTGCGATCACCGTGACACTGGCCGGGCGTTCCATAGGAATGAGACTACCGCAGTTTCAAAGGGGAAGTAGCAATCGGGACTATGGCACACTACTTCCATGCCCAGCCTCACCCTCGGCGACTTCGAACTCAGCATTTTTCCGGACGGAACTTACCCGCTGGATGGCGGCGCGTTCTTCGGCGTGATTCCCAAGGTCATGTGGTCGCGCAAAGTGGCGTCCGACGAGAAGAATTACGTGCGGGCCGGCCTCAACTCGCTGCTCATTCGCACGGACCATCCACGCACCGGCAAACAAAACGTCCTGGTCGAGACCGGCATAGGCAACAAGTTGTCCGAGCGCATGATCAAATTCTACGGCCAGCCCGCGCAGCTGCTGAAGAATCTGGCCGCGGAAGGGGTCGCGCCCGAAGACATCGACGTCGTCATCAACACTCATCTCCACTTTGACCACTGCGGCTGGAATACGGTGCGCGGCAAGGATGGCAAGATTGTCCCGACTTTTCCGCAAGCGAAATACTACGCACCGGAAGGCGAGTGGCAATACGCGCGCCATCCCAGCGAGCGCGACTCGATCAGCTACATCTCGGACAACTACGACCCGCTGGTCGCCAGCGGACAGATGACGCTGCTCAAAGGCGGCGAGGAGATCGTCCCGGGCATTTCGGTGAAAACTTTTCCTGGACATACGGCGCACATGCAAGCGGTGATTGTCGAAAGCAAAGGCCGTACGGCCTGCTACATTTCCGACCTGATCCCCACCGCCGCGCACATCGACGTCACCTGGGGCATGGCCTTCGATCTCTATCCGCTTCAGACCATCGAGAGCAAGAAGCAATATTATGCGAAGGCGATTCCCGGGAAGTGGATAACAGTTTTTACGCACGACGCGAAGCTGCCATGGGCCCATGTGGAAAAGGATGAAGCGGGAAAGATGGTCGCGAAGGCGCCTTAGACCGTTTCGCGGGTAAGAGCCTGTGCCGAACTGGTCGAAGGGGCGCCTACTCCACACAGCCTCGCCTCGAAAAACTCCTCGACCCTCCCCAGAATCTCTACCGCGCTCTTCGACTCGTAGATGGCCTTGCGCAGCCCTGCTCCACCCGGCACGCCGTGCGTGAACCACGACGCGAACTGCTTCATCTTGCCGACGGCGTCCGGCAACTCCTCCTCGATCAGCATCTGGAAGTAGGTGCGGATCATCTGGTATCGGTCGGCTTCCGAGGGATGGTCGTAGGGCTGACCTAGCAAAGAAACTCCGCGCGAAGGCATGGACGGGAAGGGCATGGCTTCAGCCGTGCCGTTAGAGTCCAAAGAGCATCTGGCTTTAGCCCCTGAGGGATCGTCTTCGCAATTGGAAATGCGGCCCTCAGTGGCTAAAGCCGCCCGGGAAGGTGCGGCATTTTCGGCACGACTGAAGTCGTGGCCTACCCGGGTCACATCCACACCGGCATTTTCTATCCCCACGCAGTACTGCTGAATCTGCCGAAAGATCCACGGATTCGACGGCGCTGTCCGCCCGATCATTACCGCATCGCAGCCGGTTTGCGTGACCATGGCACAGGCGTCCTCGGGCGTGCGAATGTCGCCATTGCCAATCACGGGAATCTTTACGGCATCTTTCACCGCCGCAATCCACTCCCACCGCGCCTGTCCGCTATAACCTTGCTCTCGCGTGCGGGCATGCAACGCAACCGCCGCCAGCCCGCAGGATTCTGCCATGCGCGCCAGTTCCACGCACACGATCTCATCATCATTCCATCCCGCGCGGAACTTCACGGTGAAAGGAATCTTCACGGCCGCGCGCACGGATTCGAAAATCTTCCCAATCGCCGGCAGATCGCGCAGCAGGCCGGAGCCTCCGTTGCACTTCACTACTTTCTTCGCGGGGCAGCCCAGATTCAAATCCACCAGATCGAAGCCGAGCCCTTCCACCATCTGTGCCGCCTCAGCCATCACCTGCGGGTCGCTCCCAAAAAGCTGCGCCGAAATGGGATGTTCGTCCTCATAGAAATGGAGATAACGCTTGGCCTTCTGATCTTTCTTGCGCAGCACACCATCCGCCGAAGTGAACTCGGTCATGATGAGCCCGCATCCGCCAAGGTTGCGGATGAAGCGCCGGAAGACGGTGTCGGTAACCCCGGCCATGGGCGCTAGAACCGTGGCGGGAGCGATGCGGACATTTCCGATGGAAAGGCTTACGGGAACTGGCCTTAGCGACATTGCCTCCCGGAAAGCACTCGCCGACGGGTGATCCCAAAACTTCTTCACAGTCCTATTCTACTTGGCTGGGCAAAACAAAGCCCCCGCCGACGGCGAGGGCTGATTTCTTTTGGTTAATCCGCAAGAATCCTTGGCTAGAAGTTATTTCTTGGCTGCTTCGGGCGCATTCTTCGCATACTTCCTGCGGAAGCGCTCCACGCGTCCAGCGGTATCCATTAGCTTCTGCTTGCCGGTGAAGAACGGATGGCACGCCGAGCAAATTTCAACGCTGATATCGCCCTTGTGAGTGGAGCGGGTAACAAACGCATTGCCGCACGCGCAGTGCACGCGAACTTCGTTATAAGCGGGATGAATGGCTGCTTTCATGGGGTTCTGACCTCAATTCGAATCATTAGATTCTACCGGAATCGCCGAGGATTCAGCAACCGCGAGCCCTCCCGTTCCAGCCCATTCGCGGCTGAAATCCGGCGCCTGGCGGCCCCTTCAAAAGCGAAACTGGTAAGAGACTTTCACGAAAAATTGCCGGCTGTCGTTGATGTATCCCTTCGCCGTGTACAGCCCCGCCAAGCCCGCGGGATCCAGGTTTAGTTCATGGTTCAGATTCTGCAGATCGCTGTTGTAGCCGATATAGATCGCGGTGCCCGGGTGGACCAGATAGGTCAGCAAGAAATCAGCATTGAACTCTTTTTCCGTCGGCAGGTAAGTGTATGGGTAAACCGTGTTGCCCGGCGTATTCGCCAGCAAGGCGTTGTATTGCAGAATCACGCGCAGGGAAAGCTGCGGCGTAAACTGCCAGTTCCATTTGCTGCGCAGGATGTGATCGTTGAAAATCCCTCGTCCGGGGCGTGCCCCGGGCAGTTGCGAAAGAGCAAGAGAATATTCGTTCTGCGTGGCTCGCAAGCGCTCGAAGAGATAAGTGTTTTCAATTTTCAACGGCTTCATCGGACGCAGCGTCAATGTCCCTGTAGCCGTATCCTGGCGCGCAACGAATGGCTCGTTAAGCGGTGGCGGACCATTGGCAGACGCCACAAAGTTCGCTCCGTCTCCCCAGTGATAGCTGGCGCCGGCGGTTACCTTGGGAAGGATGCTGGTTTGGACGGAAGCGCCGCTGTTGTGTTCGTGGTAATCCTGGTTTGGCAATTGGCAAGAGAATCCCAGAAAACAGAAATCCTGAGGGCGCAGGCGCTCCCTTAATTCTTCATAAGGAAATAAGTAGATGACCGTTTGACCCCGCCCTTGGATCGCCAGATACGGCTGGTAATCCGTATCCAGGCGGTTGCCTTCGTGATCGAAGACAACGCGCTGGTTCAACGAAGGCCCCCAGTCGACGATCCAACCTTTCTTCGGACGGAAACGGTAGTCAGCCACCTGATACAGTTCGCGAATATCTACCCGATTGACAAAACCCGGGACGCTTACAAATCCCGGGCTGATGTCATCGTAAATTCCCTCGTAGGCGAAGTGCAGTCCTTCGCGTTTCAGATCGAGTTTGTCCGCGGGCCCCGCGTAGTAGTTCTTGTTACCCGCATTCCCCGAGCTGAACGGATATAGGTTGTACTCGCACGTGGTTTCCAGATTGCCAGTGTTCAAGCCCTGCAGGTTGCTCGAAGCCACCACGGCCTGCCCCTCCAGGGTCCAGTTGGGGTTGAACTTCAGCCGCGTGTCGATCCCGCCTGCACGATTGAACTCGCCGGTTGCGGGACACTCCCAATCCGTGTAAATCGCGCCCACGCTTGACTGTTTGAAGATGTCGCGACTCACGCGGGCAATGGTGAAGTAAGAGCGAATGCCCGAAAGGTCGCTCGAACAGATAAGTGATGTCACGGGGCAGTAGTCGGGAACCGCCAGGCCCGGAGCGCGGTCATCGCTGGCCATCAAGCCAACGGAATAAGGGCCTTCTTTTCCGGTGAGGCGGATTCCCGCGGATGGATCTTGAATGTTGCGAGTGAAAAACAAATCGAATGGCGTGCGGAAGTAATCTTCGTTCTCCAAAAAAAATGGACGCTTCTCGGGAAAATAGACTTCGAACCTCTGGTTGACCGTAATCTGTGGGTCCTCCGATTCCACCTGGCTAAAATCAGGATTCGCCGTCATGTCCAGCACAAAGTGATCGTGGATGACGAACTTCGCATCCATGCCGACCTGACCCTGCGCCACTGCGTTTTGAAAATACGGATTGTAAGGATCGCGCTGGTCCAGCCCCCGGAATCCCCGCATGATCCCGTAGGGAATCAGTTCGATGCTGTGCCCCGGGGATATTCCTTCCAGTCCGTATAAAGTTGCGGCTTGTCCCAGCCTGCCCGCCACCTTGTAGGAGACCTGTGGCCAGAATGCGTCCTCGGTTTTGCGCACAATTCCGCGATACAGAATGATTCCCCACTCCTGCTCTTTCGTCGAAGGAAAGCGCAAGCTCTTGAACGGGATGGCCATCCACACCACATAGCCGCGGTTGGTAACTTTCCCTTTGGAATCCCATACCGTGTCGAACGACGTATCAAAATTTCCCAGGATCTCATCTCGCGTGGCCTCGCTCCAAATCGCATCCCACTGCACGCCCAGCGGAGTGGTCTGGAAGGCATAAGCGCGCCGGCGGTCGTGAAACGTATCGAGCATCACTTCGACATTGTCATCGTCATAAACGTCTTCGCGCCTCGACATTCTTGCCCGCACTTTGTTGGGATCGTCGAAACACACGAATACGACGTATAGATTCTTCTGGTCGTAGCCAAGATAGGCCGCCGTCTCTTCCGTCACTTTCTCGCCGTCATGCGGATTACGTTGCACGAAGCCGGTGACCTTCGCCATCTGCATCGCCACTTCGCCCTCCGGCTTCATGTTGAGAAAATCTTCAAGCGCGGGAGGTCGCGTCAATCGCGGAATGGTCAGCGCGGGAGGAGCGACTTCTGGCTTCGGCGCGGGCCGAATCTCCGGATTCTTGATCACTGGCTCCGGCTCCTGCGCCGAAGGTGGAGGATTTTCACGGGTCGGCGCCGGTTTTTCTCCCGGCGCGGCGGGGTTCGCTTCCGGCGGAGGTGGAGGATTCTGCGGTGTGGTCTGTGAATTCTGCTCAGTGGAATTCCGCCCCGATGAGGTGCCTTGAGCTGAGACGGTGTTTTGCGCTGCCGCCAACTGCTGCCGAGGAGCAGCCCAGGAATGCGATGCCAGCCCAGACGTCAGCCAGACCGCCAATACCGCAAACCTTACTGAACGCATGATCTCTGGACGCCGCCCCGAAGCCAGATTCAACCCTCGCCGCTCACAAAGGGGAATTGAGGAAGATACACCAAATTCGGCCTGACTAAACAAAAAACAAATGTTTGTAACGAACTCCGAAATGAGGCGAGTTTCAGCGGATCATTAATCTTACAAAAGGGTTGTAAACGACGGAGTCCTAGAACAACGAACTCTGCCGGCGGCTGGGCGTGATGTTGAAGTGCTCATACGCCAACTGGGTTGCCACTCGCCCGCGCGGCGTGCGATTCAGAAATCCGATCTGCATCAGGAAGGGTTCATAAACTTCTTCAATCGCGTCCGGCTCTTCCGCAAGGACTGCGGCCAATGTATTCAAGCCCACCGGGCCACCTTGATATTTCTCGATAATCGTGAGCAACAGTTTGCGGTCCACCTCGTCAAATCCGTATTTGTCGACTTCGAGCATCTGCAGCGCTGCCTGCGCAGTGGGCAAGTCAATTTTTCCCGCCCCGCGCACCTGCGCATAATCTCGCACCCGGCGCAGCAATCGATTCGCGATCCTGGGCGTTCCACGCGACCGGCTGGCAATCTCAATTGCCCCGGCATCATCGACCTGCACGCCCAGGATTTCCGCCGAGCGCTCCACGATCACCCGCAAATCTTCCGGAGTATAAAACTCCAGCCGGAGCACGATCCCAAATCGCGATCGCAACGGCGCCGAAATCAGTCCCGCTCGCGTAGTTGCGCCGACAAAGGTGAACGGCTTCACCTCCAGCGTGTGTGTCCGCGCCGAAGGCCCCTGTCCAATAATGATGTCGAGTTTGTAATCCTCAAGCGCGGAATATAGCAGTTCTTCCAGCACCGGCTGCAGCCGGTGAATCTCATCGATGAACAGGACTTGCCTCTCCTGCATGTTGGTAATAATCGCCGTCAGATCGCCCTTGATCTGCAGCAACGGCGCCGCCGTCGGCTGGAAGTGCACCCCCAGCTCGTTGGCAATGATGTTGGCCAGCGTCGTCTTTCCCAGTCCCGGCGGCCCATAGAGCAACACGTGATCCATAGCCTCGCCGCGCGACCGCGCCGCCTCAATCGCCACCGCCAGATTTTCTTTGACCTTGGCCTGCCCGATAAACTCGCCCAGCCGTTGCGGCCGCAGCTTTAGCTCGAACGAAGAATCGTCCTCCACAGGCGCAGCTGAAACCAGCCGCTCGGGGTTGTAATTCAAATTGTTCTTGGCGGTGGCCACTGGCCGGATGTTAACACGAACCATGTATGGACAGTCGCCCTCGGATGTCCGGCCAGCGCGAAAGAGCTTCGCTTCTTACTTCGGATACCAATCGAGTAACCGCACCTCGATCCCGGTTCCTGCCAACGCTTTCTGAAACACGGAAAGATCCGATCCGCGATAGTGGTAAGGAATGACAATCTTAGGATGAAAGGCCTTTACCGCCTCCGCTGCCTCTTCGGGCGGCATTGTGTAAGGCAGGTTCATGCACACAAACGCCACATCGATGTTCTTCAGTGCGCGCATCTCCGGAATGTTTTCAGTATCGCCGGAGAAATAAAACCGCTTGCCACCATAGGTGAGGACGTAACCGTTCCCGCGTCCCTTGTCGTGAAAAAGCTTTCCCGGCTCCGGCCCGCGCTTCAAGTTGTATGCAGGAATCGCTTCAATGGTCCAGCCCTGCCAGCTCTTCGTTTCCCCGTTGGCGATCGGTTTGGCGCTGGTGACGGTCGCAACCACCGCCGGCGCCGCCAGAATTTCCGTGTCACTCTTGCTGATTTGCTTGATCGACTCGGGATCCATGTGGTCCTGGTGAATATCAGTGATCAGAATGAGGTCCGCTTTCGGAAGTCCCGACAATTTCGCAGGCTTGGCCGGATCGAGATAGATCGTCTTTCCTCCCGCCTCAATCAGCGTGCTCGCGTGATAGATCGGCGTGATCTTCACCGGACCGGCGGATGTAGAAAACACCTGCGTCTCAGCGGCATTCCCCGCAAGCGTCAAAGCAAAAAGAGAGCAGACCGCAATAAAGATTGCCTTCATCAAGAGCCTCCCATTATTTTCCCGCACTGTCATCCTGAGCGAAGTCGAAGGATCCCTATAGAAGCTACCCGAGTAGTCGGTGCTCGCCTACTCTTCCTCTTCCTTCACGTCGCCCCGCGCCGCCTTCGCCTTCTCAATAATCTTCTCCTGCAGCTGTCCCGGCACCGTGTCGTAATGATGCATCTCCATATTGAAAGAGCCGCGTCCTTGCGTCATTGAAGTCAGATCGACGCCATAGGTCAGCATCTCCGCCATCGGCACTTCGGCCTTCACCACAGTGTTGCCGGCTTTGTTATCCATGCCCTGTATGCGTCCCCGCCGGCTGTTCAGGTCGCCCATGATCGAGCCCGCAAACTCGTCCGGCACCGTAATCTCGACGGTCATCACCGGCTCCAGGATGGTTGGCTTCGCCTGCTCCATCGCCTTTCTGAAGGCGATGCGCCCCGCCATCTGGAACGACATGTCGTTCGAATCCACATCGTGATACGACCCGTCATAAAGAATCACACGAAAATCGACCACTGGATATCCCGCCAGATACCCGCGCGCCGCCGCATCCTTGATTCCTTTCTCGATGGCCGGAATATAGTTCTTGGGAATTGCGCCACCGAAAATATCGTTCACGAACTCGAATTGTCCGCCGCGTGGCATCGGCTCCATCTTGATCTTGCAATCCCCGTACTGCCCGTGCCCGCCCGTCTGTTTCTTATGCCGCCCCTGGACATCCGCTTTTCCCCGAATCGTCTCGCGGTAAGGCACCTTGGGGGCTTTCAAAATCACTTCCGTGTGATAACGCTTCTTCAGTTTCGACACGATCACTTCAATATGCTGCTGCCCCGTGCCGGCGATTAGAAATTCCTGTGTCTGCGGATCGCGGAAGAATCGCAGCATGGCATCTTCTTCCATCAGCTTATGGATCCCCGGCCCCAGCTTGTCTTCATCGGCGCGGCTTTTGGGCTCAATGGCAAACGTAATCGCCGGCTCCGGCAGCTTCACTCGCGGATACTGAATCGGCGCCGCTTTGTCTCCCAGCGTGTCTCCGGTAAGCGTGTCTTTCAATTTCGCCACCGCACCAATATCTCCCGCATGCAGCTCCGTCACCGGAACCGCCGTCTTGCCCTGCATGATCGAAATATGCGACAGCTTCTCCGCCGATCCGCGCGAGAAGTTCTGCACCATTGCTTCATTCTTCAGCACACCGGAAAAAACTTTGAAATAAGAAATCCGTCCCGCAAATGCATCGGAAATCGTCTTGAACACATACAACGACACCGGTTCCGCGTCGGTCTCATGTCGCTTCGGCGCATCTCCGTTTCCCGAGGGGCTCGGTTCGCCTTGCACCCACTCATGCTCGGAAGGCGCTGGAGTGTAGTCCACGATGAAATCCATCACCCGGTCCGCACCAATATTGCCCAGGCCCGACGCAAACACCACAGGAAAAAGCTTGTCCTCGCGAATCGCATTGTGCAGGGCGGGAATCAGATCCTCTTCCGGCAGCGTCCCCGCTTCGAAAAACTTTTCCATTAATTTGTCATCGCCCTCGGCTATAAGTTCCACCAGTTGCTCGTGCGACTCCTGCACCTGTGCCCGCATGTTGGCCGGAATCTCGGTCTCTTTCCCTTTGCCGTTTCCGCCGAGCTCGTAGGTGTAGGCCTTCATCCGGACCAGGTCGACCACGCCGGTCAAATTCTTTTCGCTGCCGATCGGCAGCTCGATGGGAATCACGTTCCGTCCAAACGCGCTGATCAGCGACTCCAGCACCCGCTCCGCGTTCGCCCGGTCACGGTCCATGCGGTTCACCACAATCAGCCGCGGCGTCTTATATTCCTCGCAATCGTTCCACACCCGCTGTGTCACCACCTCCACGCCGGCCACGCCGTCCACTACCACGATCGCCGCATCCACCACGGGCAGCACCATCCGCGCTTCGTGGACGAACATATTGAATCCCGGCGTGTCGATCACATTGATCTTCGTCTTGCCCCACTCCACATAGGCCGCCGACGCGGCAATCGACATCTTGCGGGAGATTTCTTCTTCGTCGTAATCAGTGGTCGACGAACCATCATCCACCCGCCCCAGCCGCGGCGTCGCGCCCGCGGTATAAAGCATGGCCGAAAGCAGCGAGGTTTTCCCCGCATGCCCGTGTCCCACAATCGCAATATTACGAATATTTTCTCCGGTATAAACTTTCACGAGTAGGCTCCTTCGCAGGCGTGCAGACAGAGAAGGCCCAGAAGAGATCAGCGCAGTAGACAGGCCAGCCCAACATCACCCGCCAAAACTTAGGATGCTACCACGCGGCAAGCGGAAGCCTCAACCCGTGTGATCGGTGCAAAGAACCGCCAGTCGTTGTATGATCCCTTCGCCATGTTCGGCGACCGCACCAACGAGCAATGGATTGCGCAATATGCGTCCAGCCACCAGCATCGCGTAAATCGGGCCTGTCACACGCTGGGCATTCCGGTCATCCTGTTTTCGGTCGCGCTTTTTGCTGCGAGCATTTTTGTCCATCGCTTGTGGCCCTATGCGCTTGCTCTGTTTGTCATCGGCTGGATCTTCCAGTTCATCGGCCACGCCTTCGAAGGTAAGCCGCCGGAGTTTTTCAGCGACTGGCGATTCCTCTTCGTCGGCGTGCGCTGGTGGTGGGCCAAGATTCACGGCAAAGCCTGATCTATCGATCCCACGGACACCCCGCCGAAGGAAAGGAAAGGAGCGTTGGGACGGGTGAGACGGAAGTTCGCGCAACCGTGGAAGAGCGGCGCTTCAGCGCCGCGTAAAGAATTTCAGGAATTCCGGGCTTTAGCCCCAGTGGTCGCGCTCTCAGCCCGAACTCTGATCCACCAACCTTAACCAACGCCGCATCATCGAAGAACCGCATGTTCCCTCAATTAGCCCGCTTCACCGATCTCGGACTTCTGCTTATGCGGCTGATGGTTGGTCTTGTCTTCGTAACCAGCGGCTACAGCCATCTGAAAGATCCCGCCGCGCGCGCCAAAAGCATCGAGATGAGCAAAGGCTTCACCGTTTTCCTCGGCATCGCCGAACTTGCCGGGGCTCTTGGCGTGGCTTTCGGAGCGTTGACCCAGCTTGCCGCGTTCGGTCTCATCCTCCTCATGTTCGGAGCCATCTATAAAAAGATTTTCTCCTGGCATACCGGCTTCTGGGGCGAGAAGGCCTCCGGTTGGCACTACGATCTCATTTTCGTCCTGATGAACCTGGTGATCGCTTTCACCGATGGCGGCGCTTACGTTCTGATGCGCTAGGAGCCTTACTCCGTGCTCGCCACAACATAAACGTACCTAAGAATACTGCGTCCGGTGTTGGTCACGTCGTGTTCGGTGTCCGGTGGGCAGTAGATCGCGTGGTTGGCTTTCACTTCCAGCTTGGAACCGTCCTTGAAACTCATTTCGCCTCGGCCCTCAAGCACAATCAGCAACTCCTCATGCTGCCCGGTGCTATGTTTCCCCACGGATTGATTGGGAGCCAGGACTTCCAGGCCGGACTTCATGGTGACGGTCTCAGGAGGCCCAGTGAGCACCGGCAGATAATCTTTTCCATGGCTGTCGAGTTCGATCACTTTTGCGCGCGGTTTCTCCTCGGACCTCGCGGGAATTAAGAAAGCTGAGCAAAACAAAAGCGTGGCGATCGCGCCCAGGAAGACCGAGCGCCAGGCGTTGGTTTCGGAGTTCATCTTAAATTCTCCAATCTATACGGCTCTGAGCGTACTCGTGTTCTCGTCGAACAGGCTGGCAAACCTACGCGATGAGTGCACCGTATCGCAAGTTCGCCGGGCCCTTTCGCTTGCGCCTCCCCGCGATTCTGTTCTATGCTAGCCCCACTTGGGGTTCTGAATCACAGGAAAGCATGCACCGCCTGACCGCAAGATTTCTGTTGTTCTTCGCGCTCGTGGGAAGCCTTGCCCCGCTGGCGCTTGCGGTCACAGTCCCACCACCGCATGCCTGCTGCTTCCGCAAAGGAATTCATCACTGCCACGAGTCGATGGCCTCAGAATCTGGGCAGCCCGTAATCCAGGACGCCAGTTGCTGCCGCGGTGATTGCTGCCGCGCCGTTACAACCGCGCAGTGGGCCCACCCGCAGCCAAAACTGGCAGCCTTTTTCCTGCAAGCGCACAATCTGCGGCTCGTTGTCTCCGAAGTCAGTTCCCCGGCTGCGGCTTGCGCCGAATTCCAATCCACTCGCGCTCCGCCAGCCTGCTGATGCCGTCTCCTTCTTGACTTCATTCGCATTGCGAACGCACGCGCGCGTTTTCTCGGAACCCGTGGCTGTGCGTTTCCCGAGTCAAGAGTAGCGAAGGACCCGCCGGAAACCATCCCGCGGATCTTTCAGCCCGCTTTGTGGAAGCACAGCCCAGCAAAACCGATTGGAACGGAGACATTTTATGAGGCAAGTAATTAGCTGGACGGCTGTCATTTTCTTCCTGAGTGCCATCGCATTCGCCACGATTTTCGGCTCCGTTCGCGGCGTCGTTCACGATCCGCAGCATCGCCCCGTTCAAGGCGCGATGGTCATGCTAAAGGCACAAAACTCGGATTGGACACAGTCCAAGGACTCCAACGATCGCGGAGAATTTGAATTCACCTCCGTGCCGATCGGGGATTACACCATCACCGTCTCAGCCCCGGGTTTCCAGCAAACTCAGCAAAGCGCGGTGGTTCAATCTGACACGAGCCCAGTGCTGCATTTTGCGTTAGCTGTCGCTGGTAGCAAGGAAACCGTCTCTGTCTCCGGAACCCCGGTGGAAGCCACGACCGACAGCGTCACGCCGACCACGATGCTGAACCGGGAAGATATTCAGGAGACGCCCGGCGCAGACCGCACCAACGGCATGCAGATGATCACCGACTACGTGCCGGCTGCCTATGTGACGCACGATATGCTGCACATGCGCGGAGGCCACCAGGTCGAGTGGCTGATTGACGGCGTCCCCATCCCCAACACGAATATCGCCACTAATTTGGGCCCGCAGATTGATCCGAAGGACATCGACTACCTCGAGGTCCAGAGAGGAAGCTACGATGCCGATTACGGCGACCGTACCTACGGAATCTTCAACGTCGCGCCGCGCACGGGTTTTGAACGCGACCGCGAATGCGACCTCATGATCAGCGCCGGAAATTTTTATCAGACCAACGACCAGATCAGTTGCGGAGGACATACCCAGCGATTTGCCTATTACGCCAGCCTGAACGGAAACCGCAGCAACTACGGACTCCAGGCTCCGATTGCTCCAGTGATTCACGACGCAGCCAACGGCTACGGCGGATTCGCCTCGTTCATCTTCAATCCCGATGCGAAAAACCAATTTCGATTGGTCGGTTCCTTGCGGCAGGATTACTACCAGATTCCCATCGACCCCAATCCCAACTCCATTGGAAATTCGGTCTATCCGAGCTACGGCCTGCGCGATGCCGAGCGCGAACCCGACGGCTACGTTACCTTCTCGTGGGTACACACTTTCAACCCAAACATGCTGCTCACAGTTTCGCCGTTTTATCACTACAACGGCGCCGACTACAAAAGCAACCCCAATGATTTTCCCGTCAGCTCCACCGTAAATCAAGACGCCAATTACGGCGGAGCACAAGTGGCCTTCAACGCCACCCTCTGGAAAAACGACCTGCAAGCCGGCGTCTATGGATTCGGCCAGCACCAGTACAACTATTTCGATAACGTATTCAACGACGGCGAACAGAATTTTCCAGCATCCTCCATCGGCCTCAACGGAGGAGTCACAGCCCTCTTCATCAACGACAAGTTCAAAGTGACCCCGTGGTTAACCTTGATTGCCGGCCTTCGGCAAACCGAATTCGAATCCTCTTTCTCGGAGAGCGCGACCGATCCCCGCTTCGGCGTTGCGGTGAGAATTCCGCGCCTGAACTGGGTCTTTCGCGGATTCTACGGCTACTTCTACCAGGCCCCGCCGCTGGTCACGGCCACGGGAGCGCTGCTCGATTTGGCCAACAGTCAGAATTTTACTTTCTCTCCTCTGAAGGGCGAGCGCGACATCGAATGGCAATTCGGCGTCACCATCCCATTTCGCGGCTGGAACCTCAGCGCCGATAATTACGAAACCCGCGCCGAGAACTGGCTCGACCACAATAACATCGGAGACTCCAATCTCTTCTGGCCGATCACCTGGCAATACGCGCTGATTCAGGGCTGGGAACTCACGCTGCGCTCCCCCAATCTCTGGCATCGCAGCCAGTTTCACCTCGCCTACGCCAATCAAATTGCGCAGGCCACTTCGCCCATCACCGGCGGTCTAATCTGTCCCACGCCCGTAACTTCAGCCTGCGGACTCGACATTCCCCCTGGACTTTCCCCCGTCGATCACGACCAGCGAAACACATTGAACGTGGGCCTCAATACAAATCTGCCCTGGCACGCCTATGCCTCAACGAATGTTTACTATGGCTCGGGATTCACCAACGGGTTACCCGGCCTGCAGTATCCCGGAGATTATCTTCCGGGCCACACTACAGTTGATCTTGCTCTGGGAAAAACCTTCGCGGAGAAATACACCTTCTCCGTGGATGCGCTAAATGTGGCCAACCGCAGGGTGCAACTGGATAACAGTCTGACGTTCGGCGGCTTTCACTGGAACGATCCCCGGCAAATTTACGCCGAGTTTCGCTACCGATTTCACTACTAAAGGTTGAGAATGCTTAAGAAGATGAAACCGCATGGAGACGACCCAAATGTCATCCTGAGCGCAGCCGGGTGTCCGAAGGACAACCGGCGAAGTCGAAGCATCCCTACTATCACGCATGCCTCTGTGCTTCACAGTGACCTCTTTGGTGAAATAAATCCAATATCGGGGTAAAAACAAATTAATCATGTCGCGAACTCCCAAAATATTTTCGTTGCGTTTAGTTCTTCTCTCGCTGTGCGGTGCACTCGCCTTCTCTGTCGCCTGCAACCGCGAAAAATCACAACCCGAATCCGCAGCTTCTCCGTCCTCTGCCAAACGCTACGCCTTCAAGGGAAAAGTCATGTCGGTGGATAAAAACGCCGGCACCGCCAACATCGACAACGAACCTATCGCCGGTTTTATGGACGCGATGATCATGCCCTACACCTTTAAGCCGCCCTCCCAGATCGATCAACTCCAGCCTGGTGATTCCATCACCGCCGACGTCGTCGTCAATTCCGATAAATACTGGCTGGAGAACGTGAAGGTCATTGGGCACGCGCAGACTCCCGCGGGCAAACCAACCGCGGCTATGCACATTCCCGAGCCTGGCGATGAAGTACCTGATTTCAAGCTCGTGAACCAAAGCGGCAAGCACATCTCGCTGCATCAATACCGCGGCCAGACTCTGCTTCTCACCCTCATCTACACGCGCTGCCCCTTCCCTGACTTCTGCCCGCGCGTCAGTCATGAGTTCTCGGCGATCGACCGTCAGGTACTCGCCGACCCGGCCCGCTACGGAAAAACTCACCTGCTCAGCATCAGCTTCGATCCCGTGCACGATACACCCAAGGTTCTGCGCGCTTATGGTTTCTCTTGCGCCGGAAGCAAAGATCCTGCACTTTTCATTCACTGGGAATTCTCCGCAATTCCGCAAGCCGAGCTACCCGAGTTCGCCAATTACTTCGCTCTCTCCTACGAGGAAGATGGGGACCTGATCACCCACTCCCTCAGCACCGCCGTCATCTCTCCCAACGGAAAGATTTATAGGTGGTACCACGGCGCCGACTGGCAAGCCTCCGACCTGTTGCAAGATATTGCCGCTGCGCGCACCGCCAGCTGATCGTGTGACAATGTCTAAGAGACCAGTGTCTGCTAATTGGGTTTGAAAGAGCTGGAGCATTCTTCCTGCGGATTTGAAAGGGCACGGCTTTAGCCCCCGGGTTCTACGCTCGCCACGGAAACTCGCCCTTGGAATAGTCCGTGAAGATAAGGAGAAGCACATGCGTTACGTACTCATTCTGTTGGCGACTCTGGGAATTGTCGTCTCCGCTCTCGCCCTGCGGGAGCACTACCGCACCGATAGTTCTCCATGCAGCATCAACGAGCGCTGGGATTGCGGCATTGTCAACCACAGCCCTTACGCCATGCTTGCCGGCATCCCCGTTGCTGTCCTTGGCATGGCCGGTTATCTCTTTATGGGCGCCCTGGCATGGCGTCGGGCCTATCGCCTGCTGCTGGCAGTCGCTCTCGTCGGACTGGCCTTCTCACTCTACCTGGCCCATATCGAAGCGCACGTCCTTGGGGTGTGGTGCATCTACTGCGTCATCTCCCTCGGCGACATCTCGTTGATCACCCTGCTGGCATTGGCAACCATGGCAGCATTACTGTTCCGCAAATCATCGCAACGGGTCGCATAAGAGGTTCAGGGATCGAAAATGCTCAGCTAGGAACAGCCGCCTCGGTTGTCCAGGGAGTTGCAGCGGGCTCGTCTCCAGGGAGTGTCTTAAGTTACACGCTATTTGAGGCACCACCTCTCTCCACGGCTCGTTGACGAACCCACGCGCTTCGCCTAAGATGGCTCGGGTTCTGCTTCGTCCGTTGACTCTAGCTCGGCCTTGATTCATCCATGATCGGCCAAACTGTCTCTCATTACCGCATCCTCGAACTTCTTGGCGGCGGAGGGATGGGTGTGGTCTACAAAGCGGAGGACACGCAGCTTGGCCGCTTCGTCGCTCTAAAATTTCTTCCCGACGATTCCTCCCAGGATCCGCAGGCTCTCGAACGCTTTCGCCGCGAGGCCCGCGCCGCGTCGTCCTTGAATCACCCCAACATCTGCACCATCCACGAAATCGGCCAGCACGACGGACATCTGTTCATCGTGATGGAGTGTCTCAGCGGCCAGACGCTCAAGCACCTCATCAACGGCCGGCCTATGGAGTTCGACCGCCTGCTCACCTTGGCGATCGAAGTGGCCGATGCTCTCGATGCCGCGCATAGCAAGGGAATCGTGCACCGCGACATCAAGCCCGCCAACATTTTCGTCACTGACCGCGGCCACGCGAAAATTCTCGATTTCGGTCTGGCGAAAATCTCTCGCGCCGCCCGCCCCACCAGTGGCGATTCGCAAACCATGGCCGATCCCACCGTCATGGGTCTCACTAATCTCGACCTCACCAGTCCCGGCACTGCCGTCGGCACCGTCGCCTACATGTCGCCCGAACAACTGCGCGGCAAAGAGCTGGACGGACGCACCGATCTCTTCTCGTTCGGCGTCGTTCTCTACGAGATGGCCACCGGCATCCTGCCCTTCCGTGGAGAAACCTCCGCCGTCATCACCGAGGCTATTCTGAATCGCCATCCCACGGCAGCGAATCGCCTGGTGCCGGAGCTTCCTCCCAAGCTCGAGGAAATCATCAACAAGGCTTTGGAAAAAGATCGCGACATGCGCTGCCAGACGGCAGCCGAACTCCGCGCCGATCTCAAGCGCCTTAAGCGCTCCGTCGACTCTTCGCGCACTGCCGTCGTCAGTGGCGAGTCTGCTCCTGTCGCAGCTTCGAGCACCAAGGCGGTGTCGACGGTCGCGTCCCGCGGACGCTCGCTCTGGCCGCTACTCGCCGCTTCCGTACTTCTTGCTCTGGCAGCGGGCGTGTATGCAGGCAAGCAACTCTTCTCGTCCGCGCCGCTCCCTCCTCCAACCTACCGCCAGCTTACTTTCCGCCGCGGCAGCATTCGCTCCGCCCGCTTCGCTCCCGATGGACAAACCATTCTCTACAGCGCCGCGTGGCAAGGCAGTCCCGTGGATGTATTCACGGCGCGCCCGGAGGCGCCCGAAGCCCGTTCCATGGGCCTAAGCCGTACTCAACTTGCGTCCGTGTCTTCGGCGTCGGAGATGGCCGTCCTGCTCAACAGCAAAGCCATCGGTACGTGGGTGAACATGGGCACGCTGGCCCGAGCCCCCCTGGTTGGCGGCGCGCCTCGCGAGGTCCTGGAACACGTGCAATGGGCCGACTGGTCTGCCGACGGCACCAACATGGTGGTCGTGCGCGACTTCGGCGGTCGCAACCGCCTGGAATATCCCATCGGCAATCCGCTCTACGAGACCGGCGGTTGGATCGGTCATCCCCGCTTTTCACCCAAGGGGAATCTAATTGCGTTCATCGATCACCCGGTGCAAGGCGACGACAGCGGTTCGCTTGCCGTCATCGATCTGGCCGGGCACAAGAAAACTCTGTCCGGTGAATGGTTCACCATTCAAGGTGTAGCGTGGGCGCCCGATGGAAAAGAGATCTGGTTTACCGCCAGCAAGTCCGGCGTCGATCGCACCCTCTACGCCATTACGCTCGACGGCAAGGAGCGCATGGTATTACGCTTGCCCGGCGCAGTCATGATCTTTGACATCTTCAAGGATGGAAGAGTGTTGCTCATGCGCGCCAGCTGGCGCCGCGAACTGGTCGGCATGACCGCCGACGATACCAAGCAGCACGACCTCTCCTGGCTGGACTACACCTATCCCGCCGACATCTCGGCGGATGGCAAGACCTTGCTCTTCGACGAAGAAGGCGGCGGCGGATCCTTGGATTACTCCAAGTCCGGGGGCTTGTCCTACGCGGTCTACATTCGCAAGACCGACGGCTCACCCGCAGTCCTGCTGGGCGAAGGCGGCGCCGTATCTCTATCTCCCGACGGCAAGTGGGTGGTCGCCCAAACTCAGGCGTCGCCCTCGCAACTTCGCCTGCTAACCACCGGCGCCGGCGAGCCGAAGGTATTGACCAACGACAATATCAACCATTCCTGGGCCCATTGGTTCCCTGACGGCAAGCGTCTTCTTTTTTCTGGAAATGAACCCGGCAAGGGCGTGAGGCTCTACGTTCTTGACGTCGCTTCCGGCAAGAGCCAGCCCATTTCGGTGGAGGGCGTGAATGGCACCGCCTTCGTGATTTCTCCCGACTCGCAGTGGGTGGCCGGTATCGGTCCTGACGAGAAAGGATATTTGTATCCTGCCGCCGGCGGCGAGCCGCGCCTCATTCCCGGCTTCAACACCGGCGAACAACCCATCACCTTCAGCACCGACAGCCGTTCTCTCTACCTTTACCAGCCCGGTGAATTGCCCGCCAAGGTCGACCGTCTGGACTTACAAACCGGAAAGCGCACTCTGTGGAAGGAGTTGATCCCTTCCGATCCAGCCGGCGTCGAAACCATCGGCCCCATCATCATGACCCCCGACGCCAAAACCTGCGTCTTCGGCTACCACCGCATGCTGGCGGATTTGTATCTAGTCGAAGGCCTGAAATAACGGGCCTCCTGGGGTGATTCCGGCTATGCCGGAACCTCTTTGTGACACGCTGACAAGTGAAATAGACAAAGATTTTACAAACGTAGATACGCGATAGGGGTAGAATTGCGCCCGCGCCAAGGACCCCACGGTGAGTCGAGGCTTTATTTGTTAGCCCGAGAGGGAGGTTCCCGTGCTTCGGATGAAAACCAATGCGCCTTCGTTTTTGACGGTCGTTGCCGCCCTGCTTTCAATTTTGTCTGCTAGCTGTGGTGGCGGGAGTGGCAGCGGCAGTTCCATGAATAACAGCATGTCACCGGCCCAGGCCCAGGCTGTGAGCGATCAGGTCGTGCAGGCCCTCACCGAATCTCTGACAACTGTAGTGTCCTCGACTGCAGCCCCGACGGAGCGCAAGAGCCTTGCCACCGTAGTGAGAGACATTCACCCGGACGCGTCGAGTGGCTGCACCTCAACGTCAACCGGTTTTACCTGCGATTGGCCAATCTCCCTACCGGACGCCCCATGCGGCGGCCCCGCAGGCGGGACGATTTCCGTCACCGGCGATGTCAGTGGAACTCTTAGTAATAACCAGAGCGGGTCCGTAAACGGTCAATTCACAGTTACGCCGACCAAGTGCTCCGTATCCAACCTGATCATTAACGGCGATCCCAGCATCGATCTCAGCGGCCAAATAAACTTCACCGCCAATTTGAATCCGGCGTTCCCGGTTGTCTTTACCGAAACCGGTGGCATCTCCTATGGGCCGAATCCGTCCGGCAGCTGTCAACTCAATGCGACCTATACGATAAATTCTTCGCTCGCCTGTACGGTCACGGGGACAGTGTGCGGGCAATCAGTCACCGGAAGTTGTTGAGACACTCTAGGACTATCGCAAACTTCCGTCGCGCTTCGACGCTTCCTTTCGAATCTGCTTTTGGGTGGCGCAGCGCTTAAGCGCTGCGATCACGTCTCCAAAGTATGAGGGCTTTAGCCCCAGACGTGCATAACGCGTTCGCGACTAGATATCCAGATTCTTCACATCCAGCGCATTCTCTTCGATAAACTTTCGCCGCGCTTCCACATCCTCGCCCATCAGCGTGGTGAAGATGGTCTCGCACTCGGCAATATCTTCCAGCTTCACTGAGAGCAGAGTCCGCCGCTCGGGATCCATGGTCGTCTCCCATAACTGCGGAGCTGTCATCTCACCCAGACCTTTATAACGCTGGATAATGTATCCCTTCTTGCCCTGCTCCAGCACGTAATCGAAAAGCTCGCGCAGGGAAGTGTTGTCGAATGCATTCTCGGAATCGTTGACCAACTCTTTCGCAGCGGGCGCGTTCGCCTCTTCGTCTTCGTCGGCCGCCGCCTCAGCCGCGCCCTTCTTGGCCTGTGGCTTGACCTCGACTACATACGGCGGCTCCAGGTATTGCTCGATGAGCTTGAACTTGGCGGTGAGCTGCCGGCACTCCGGAGTCGACGCCAGCTCCCAATTGATAATGTGTTCGGCGCCCTGAGAGTCGACGAATCGCATTTCCCACAGATTGTGGTCTTCGTCAAACCGGCTTTCGACTTCTTTCAGAGGTCGCCGCGAATTGTGCTCGCCATCCATGTGGCCAGCCAGCGCGGAGGATTTCTGTTCTTTCTGCAACTTCTTCAATTCTTTTTCCAGCTTCTCGATCTTCTTCGGCGGCGTTTGCTTGTCGCCCTCGAAATCCGCGTGCTTCGACAAGTCGAGCCGCGGCAGCAGCTCGGTGATTCGCTCGTCGCGCAGGCGCTTGTTCACCTTGTCGAAGAAGCCGAGATACTCCTTCAGCACGCTCATAAAGCGGGTCAGGTTCGCGCCCTCCAGCTTGGCCGCTCCCTCGCCGTAACGCACCACCAGGCCGTCCGCCGCTCGCTTCAGCATCACTTTGTCGAAGGCATCGTCGTCCTTGATGTACTGCATCGACTTGCCTTTCTTGATGGAATACAACGGCGGCTGCGCAATATACACGTTATTGCGCTTGATCAGCTCCTGCATGTGTCGGAAGAAAAAGGTCAGCAGCAGCGTGCGAATGTGCGAACCGTCGACGTCGGCGTCGGTCATCAGAATGATCTTGCCGTAGCGAACCTTCGTGGGATCGAAATCGTCTTTCGCGATGCCGGTGCCCAGCGCCGTGATCATGGCGCGAATTTCTTCGTGGGCCAGCATCTTGTCGTAGCGCGCTTTTTCCACGTTCAGAATTTTTCCTTTGAGTGGCAGAATGGCCTGGAAGCGGCGGTCGCGCCCCTGCTTCGCCGTCCCGCCTGCCGACTCGCCCTCAACCAGAAACAACTCGCACCGGTTGGGATCGCGCTCCGAGCAATCCGCCAGCTTGCCCGGCAAACCGCCGGAATCGAGCGCGCCTTTGCGGCGCGTCAGATCCCGCGCTTTGCGCGCCGCCTCGCGGGCCCGGGCTGCGTCGATCGCCTTGTTGATGATCTTCTTTGCGACCGTCGAGTTCTGCTCGAAGAACGCTCCCAGCCGCTCGTTGATGAACGCTTGCACCACTCCGGCGATATCAGAATTCAGCTTGCCCTTGGTCTGCCCTTCGAACTGCGGCTGCGGCAGCTTCACACTGATCACCGCGACCAGACCTTCGCGAACATCGTCGCCGGTCAGATTTTCCTTTACATCCTTGAAGAGCCCCATCTGCTGTCCGGCATAATTAATGGTGCGAGTCAGCGCCATGCGGAAGCCGGAAAGATGGGTCCCACCGTCGATCGTATTGATGTTGTTGGCGAAGCTGAACACCGACTCCGAATACCCGTCGTTGTATTGCAGCCCAATTTCCATGGCCACGCCGCTGCGCTCCGCTTCCATGTAAATCGGTTTGTCGTGGAGGACCTGCTTGCCGCGGTTTAAATGCTTGATGAACTCGGCGATGCCGCCGTTGTACTTGAAGTCCGAATGCTTGGCCGCGCCCGTTTTCGCATCGGTCGAGCGCTCATCGGTCAGCGTGATCAGCAATCCCTTGTTCAGAAACGCCAGTTCGCGCAACCGCTGCGCCAGCGTGTCGTAGTTATATTCTGTCGCGGTGAAAATGCTGCGGTCCGGCAGGAAGTGAACCTTGGTTCCGCGCCGCTTGGCCGCCCCCGCCTTCTTCATCTTGCTGGTGGGCTCGCCCTTCGAGTAGGTCTGCTCCCAGGTTGCGCCATCGCGCCAGATTTCCAGCTCCAGTTCTTCACTGAGCGCGTTCACGCACGAAACCCCAACACCGTGCAGTCCACCGGAAACTTTGTAAGTGGACGAATCAAATTTTCCGCCGGCATGCAGCGTGGTCATTACAACCTGCGCCGCGGAAACCTTTTCGCCGTCAATGTCCATATCGTCGACCGGAATGCCGCGCCCGTCATCGATCACTGTGATCGAGTTGTCGATATGAATGGTGACTTCAATTTTCGTCGCGAAGCCCGCCAGCGCCTCGTCCACCGAGTTATCGACCACTTCGTAGACGAGGTGATGCAAACCCAGATCGCCGGTCGATCCGATGTACATCGCGGGACGCTTGCGCACGGCTTCCATCCCACCGAGCACTTTGATCGAGTCGGCGTTGTAGTCGCTCTTCACTCCACCGTTGCTGCCAACGATCGGAGTCACGATCCCGTTTTTTGTTTTGGTCTCTACGATGGGAGTATGGATCTCTTTGGTAGCCATTCAGCTCCGTCGAGCACGTCGATTTACCACGCAGATTTCAATCGAGCAACCCTGCTAACCCACCCGCCGGATCGCGTTTCAGCGGGCTCATGTTCGGCACCCGCCAAACCTACCTCAAGTGATTGAAATCCCGTGTACTTAGGTTCGTTTCGTGACTAACAAATTATACCACGAAATCGCCCCCGCATCGACCCTCCGTGCGCCCAGAATCCGCCCGGTAAATGCTGGCTTTTCAATGCATTCTGGCAACGCATTCCCAGCGGGTTTGAATCCCTCGCCCCTACGGTTTCTTTTCCGGCACCTCTCGCCGTCTCACCACCATCTGACCAGTGTACCCTGCTAAAATACGCAACAGGAGTTCCCGACTCAGAATGGCCGTCCCCGTATCCCAGATGTGGACCGTATCGAGCTATGTTCTGAAACAGAAGCTCGCCGGTCGCAAGCAGTACCCGCTCGTGCTCATGCTCGAGCCCCTGTTTCGCTGCAACCTGGCTTGCGCCGGATGCGGAAAGATCCAATATCCCGCCCACATCCTGAAAAAAGATCTCTCCCCGGAGGAATGTTTCCGCGCCGTCGACGAATGCGGCGCACCCATGGTCTCCATCCCTGGCGGCGAACCGCTCATGCATCCGCAGATCGGCGAAATCGTGGAAGGCCTGGTCGCGCGTAAGAAATATATTTATCTCTGCACCAACGCGCTGCTGCTGAAAGAGAAAATCCATCTCTTCAAGCCCAGCAAATATCTGACCTTCAGCGTCCATCTCGACGGCCAGCGCGAAGAGCACGACCTCGCCGTCTGCCGTGAAGGCGGCTATGATATTGCCGTCGACGCCATCAAAGAAGCCCTCCGCCTGGGTTTCCGCGTCACCACCAACACCACGCTGTTCGACGGCGCCGATCCCAAATCGGTTCGCGCCTTCTTCGACAGCATGATGGATCTTGGACTCGAAGGCATGATGCTATCGCCCGGCTACTCTTACGACAAAGCTCCGGACCAGAAACATTTCCTGGGCCGCGCCCGCACCCGCCGTATGTTCCGCGCAATCCTGTCGAACCGCAAGAAGAACTGGCGATTCAATCTCTCGCCGCTGTTTTTGGAATTCCTGATGGGCAAGCGCACCTACCCGTGCACCCCTTGGGGCATGCCCACCTACAACGTTTTCGGATGGCAGAAGCCTTGCTACCTGCTTCAGGACGGCTACGCCGAAACCTTCGGCGAGCTACTTGAAACTACGAATTGGAGCAATTACGGCACCGAGTCCGGCAATCCAGCCTGCGCCAATTGCATGGTCCACAGCGGCTATGAAGCCTCCGCGGTGAACGCCACCTTCAGCTCTCTCGGCGGATTCCTGGCCACAGTGAAAGCTACGTTGTTCACAAACTATCGCGACCAAGAAGCTCTGCGCATGCTGGAAGAGCCTCCGGCTCCGATTCATCCGCTGGTCCAGATCACGCCGACAACAGAACCGTTGCACGAAACTCGAGCGTAGAAAGAAACATGTGGGGACGGCCGCCCTTGGCTGTCCGCCGGGCGCAGCCCGGAAGTTTTCTGCGAGATAGCTCATGACAGGCAAGGAATCCGGCCACATCGACCACGAAGCTGCGCAAGCTGTCCCGCATACCGCCGCGAATCCTGACGCGCTAGAACTCGCTCCCGGCACGGTCCACGAAAAACTTGAAGGCTGGATTCCCCAACTCGCCACCGACGAAGAAATCCGCGTAGCTCTTGAAAAAGCTTTCGACTACCGGGGCGACGTCACCATCACCCGCAAGGACGGCACAAAGATTGAAGGCTATCTCTTCGACCGGCGCACCGCGGCCACGCTAAGAGATTCCGTCGTCCGCGTCTTCCCGAAAACCGCCAACGAAAAAATCTCGATCTCCTACGCCGACATCGCCGCCCTCGCTTTCACCGGACGCGACACCGCAGCCGGCAAAAGCTGGGAAGCCTGGATGAAAAAATACGCCCAGAAGAAAGCGGCCGGCGAAACCAACATTGCCCTCGAACCCGAACCGCTCGACTAAATTGCCTGTCAACCTGAGCGCAGTGGAAGGATCCCTACAGTTTTTCGAAACTCCCGCCTTTGAGGCTGCCGAACGGATTGCGCTCGGACTACTACGGTCCCCTGAATCCTTTTTCCAAAACTGCCGCTCTTCCTAAGCAGGAGGGAATTTTGAATTCCACGATAACCGTCGCCGAACTACGCGCCCACCCAAGCGCTCTTAGCCTGCTTGTGGACGTTCGCTCCGGCTCCGAATTCGCCGCCGGCCACATCCCCGAGGCCGTCAATATCCCGATGGACCAAATCGAGGCCCGCCTCGACGATCTTCCTACCAGTCTCCCCATCGTTCTGATCTGCCAGACCGGCACGCGCGCGCGAATGACGGCAGGCCTGCTTGCGTCCTGCCAGCGGGAGATCACGGTTCTTGAGGGTGGCACAAAAGCATGGATCGACTCAGGCCAACCCGTCGTAGTAAATGTGAAAACGCGTTGGTCTCTCGAACGTCAGGTCCGCCTGGGCGCGGGCTTGCTCGTGCTGACGGCGGCCATCTTGGCGCTAGCCGCCAATCCGCTGTGGGTCTTGCTTTGCGGGTTCGTCGGTCTGGGCCTGACCTTCGCTGGACTCACCGATCTCTGCCCCATGGCCGTCATCCTGGAAAGAATGCCCTGGAACCGCCAGAGTCATTGCGTCACCGGCGTTCCTCATGTGGAACAAACCGGAACTTATTCGTGATCGGATGTCATGCGCTGAAGGCTCAGCAGTGCCACAATGGATTCGTGGACTTCGACGCATTAGCTCGGCAGCACAAGGACGCCGTGTATCGCCAGATGATCCGCGTGTGCGGCAACCGGGAAGATGCCGAAGACGTGCTCATTGAAGCCTTGCTCAAGGCCTACCGCCACCTCGACCAGTTGCGCGAATCGGCAGCCTTTCGAGCCTGGCTGGCACAGATCGCAAGGCGCGTCTGTTGGCAATTGAAAGAGCGCGAATCTCTGCTGCCGCTCCTGCAGCTTTCTACGCTGGAGGATGAAGGCCGCGAGCTCGCCGGAGCGGAACCTCCTCTGGATACGCAACTCGCGCAGCGAGAGATGAAGCAGCTGCTGAAAGAGGCGGTGGCAGCGCTGCCCGAACTCTGTCGTCCGGTTTACGAATTGTGCGATGTTGAGGATTTGCGAGGCGACGAGGTCGCTCAGCGACTGGGGATCTCACGCGCGGCTATGAAATCCCGTCTTCACCGTGCTCGCGATTTAGTGCGCAGCCACCTCGATGCGGCACTCACACGTCAAGTTTTGAAGTAGTTCTTTAAATTTGGGAGGCCCTTATGGAAGTCACTGTAGAACATCTGGGAGCGATGCAGTTTGAAATCAAAGCACGCCAACACACCATATTGAGCGATCAGCCGCCAGAAAACGCTGGTCACGACGAAGGCATGACGCCGCCGGAGCTTTTGCTCGCCTCACTCGGATCGTGTGCCGGTTTCTACGCAGCGCAGTATCTGCGCAAATACAAGCTAGCGACGGAAGGTACGCGCGTCCGGGTTACTGCCGAGAAGCTGAAGGATCCCGCTCGCGTCGACAATTTTCATATTGAAATCGAAGCGCCCACGGCGCTCAGTGAACAACATCGGGCCGGAGTCGAGAACGCGGTGCATCATTGCCTGATTCACAACACTCTTCTCCATCCGCCGAGCATCGAAATCGAAATTAGCAACACAGTGCCAGCCGCATTGTGATTGACGAAGTGAGGGCGGTCAAATCGAGGTCCGTTCCGAAGGGGAAGGAACTTTCACGGAGGCCATACCCGCGGCCTTTGCCGCCCGAATGCCCATGTCCGTATCTTCGAATACCAGACACGCTTCCGGCGCAACTCCCAGCCTGGCAGCGGCCAGCAGAAATGCTTCCGGGTCGGGCTTGCTCTTCGTGTAGTCTCCCGCACACACCATCGTGTCGAACCGATCGAGCAGCTGGAGCGCAGCCAGGGATGCCGTCACCGATTCTTTTGTGCTTCCCGACACGATTGCGAAGGGAATCCGGCCATGCGCGGCCTCGATGTGTTCCAACACCTCAGGGACGGCCTTGAGCTGCGGCAGCAGCTCGAAGTAGAGACTCTCCTTTCGGCTCGACACCTTCTCTACCGGCATATTCAGTCCATGCCTTTGATTCAGCGTGGAGATAATCTGAACGACCGGCCAACCACCCCAAGCGTAGAAAAGCTCCTCGTCAAATTCACAATTCCATTCTCCCAGCGCTCGTTTCCACGCCCGGTAGTGCAGCGGCATCGAATCGGCGATGGTGCCGTCGCAATCGAATAAATAGGCTTTGAAGATTCCCTCGGGCAATTGAAGTATCATGCAGCCGGACGAATGCCTTTCAGAATTATCTTGCTTTCTGCCGAAGCTTCGGCCCTTATGGCCCGGAGCTAGTGCGGACGCGGTTTTGCCTCCACGGCAAAGCTTAGTTTTTCCACCAACTCTTCGGCTTCATCCTCGTTCCCGCCGATGAAGGTGAACGACAAAGCATACCCGCGGGCCAGCACCACCAGCGTCGACTGCCACATCACCCGCGTCTCCACATCCTTCTGGAAATCGCTGCGCGCCAATGTCTTCGTTCCTACCACAAATTCATAGGGCTCGTTAATCACCTCGAACCCCTGCGCGTGCGCGATCTCCGTCACCGGCCCCAAATACTGTGCTGCTTCTTTCAATCCCGGATATGCATCGACATTCTCTGCCACAATCAGGATAGACGAATTCACATCCTCGCCCCGCGCCTCCGGTGGCCGTGAAAACGCAGCCAACAGCACCCGCCCACAACCGCGTTTGTTCGGACAGCGGCCGGCGGCTGTCCGGTCGAGCGGGGCTCGACCTTCCTTCGCTGGCGCTTCATCCCCATCTGCCTGCTCGTTCATCTCCTCGGTCCGCAATACCCACCCCGCTGGAATCTTGCAGGCAAAGCCGAAACCCCAATTTCGATAAACGCCGTTACTCACCGATCCGGCGTCCGGGCGCGTCGCGGCAGTTTTCTGGGCGTGCCGTGGAGAAGAAGAACTACTGGAAGAACTCGATTGTCCCTGCGCCGTCGGCTCTGCTCCGATCGCAGGAAACGCCGGTAGCATCACACTCATTGCAATAAGGAGTACGAAATAAAGGCGGGAATCCATCATCCCTCCGATGTTACAGGACCACCATGGCGGAGTAGACGAATCTGAAAGCCATTACTGCAGCGAGCGCCGCGCAGGCCTGGCTCCAGCAGTTTTATAGTTCGCCGGATAAAGCACAACGCATCGGTCGCGGCCTTCGCCATCGCTTTCCGTGCGCAGATCGGCTTCGTCGCGCAGCGCGAGGTGCACCATACGCCGCTCCCGCGATGACATAGGAGCAAAATGAAACGGCGTTCCGGTCTGCCGGACTTTCTCCGCCGCCACGCTCGCCGCCATGCGCAGCTCCTGCAACCGCAAGGACCGCTGGTTTTTGCAGTCGAAGGCCACCTTTTCGTGCTCGCCCGAAGGCAGGCGCAAGATTTCAAAAGCCAGCAGTTCGAGGGCGCGCAGAAGTTCGCCGCCGCGATCCAGCAGCAACGTCGAATCAGGTCCGGAGAAGTCCACGAAGATCTCGGGCTTCTCCCAATCGCTGAGCGCCGGAGGATCCACCACGATGCGGTACTTCAGGTGAAGGCCGCCGTGAGTCACGACAGCCCTCAGAAACTCATTGATTCGATTCGCAGCAGCTACTTTATCCATAAGATCTGCTCTCAGCAATCAGCCTACCGGACCATGTTCTCCGTTAACATTCGCAGCTCAACTGAACGCCGAGAGCTGACGGCTGACAGCTACTTCTCCTTCTTCCTCGCCCGCTTTTCCATCATCTCGCGCATCTCCCGGCCCAGCTTGGTGCGATTCATGATGGCCTGCTGCGCGATCGAAATTAAATTGCTCTCCGTGTAATAAAGGTTCAAACCCGCGGCCAGATTAAAGAAGATGAACCCCATCATCAACGGCATCATTACCGTCATCATCCTTTGCTGGGCCGGATCCATGCCCGTCTGCGGCGTCATGCGCTGCATCAGGAACATGCTGACCACCATGATAATCGGCAGCAGGAAATAAGGATCTCGCGCCGAGAGATCGCCGATCCAGAGCCAGTGCGCGTGACGCAGATCCAGCGCAACCCCCAGCATCCGGTAATAAGCAATCAGGAACGGGAATTGAATCAGGAGGGGCAGGCATCCGCCCGCAGGGTTTACTCCTTCTTTCTTGTAGAGTGCGCTGATCTCTTCATTCATCGCCGCCTTGCGCGGGTCGCGCAAACTGTATTTCTTATACTTTTCCTGGATCGATTTGATCTGGGGCTGAATGCGCTGCATCTTCAACATCGACTTCATCTGGGTGATGCGCAGCGGAAGCAGTGCCACCGTGATGATCAGCGTCTGAATCACAATGGCCCATCCCCAGTTGGGATAGATGTGTTTGTAAGTCCACTTCAGCCAGAGGAACAGCGGCCTCGCGATCAGCCCCCACCACCCGAAATCCACCGTGCCGCGAAGATCGGGCTCGCCATTCTTGATGGTAGGCACACTCACAGCTTCCAGCGACGACAGTTCCTTCGGCCCCACATAGACGCGCTCGCGGGTTACGCCTCGCAGGTCTCCCACCGCCGCGCCGACCACATCAACATTGGTGACTTCTTTGGAATCCGCTTTCTGCGGATCGCGCAGCACTTGCAGCGGGTTGCGCAGCGTCACCATGGCCGCGGCGTTCGGATCGCTGGGGATAAAGAGCGCGGTAAAGTACTGATCGCCCGGGCCGGCCCACTCAAACGGCCCGCGAATCGTGTTGCCCCCGCTGATGCTCTTGCCCTGCAAACGCAGGATGAAATTTGGAAAGACCAACGCGGTGCGGTCCGTCGAGGCATCATTGTGGTAATCGATGCGTGCGGCGGCGTAGGAAGCGGGCGCGGCCTGGTCGCCAAACCCGGCTGGCCACGCGGGCGCGGCAAAAATCTCCGCGCCTTTATAGAGGACAGAGGTTTCCACGTTCAGAACATACGTGTGGTCGAAATGGAAACTCTTGCGCACGACGATATCCTGATCGGCATACTCGAATGTGATATCCGCTGGAGCCTTGAGTTGGCCCTGATTCGACGCTACGTAGAGCACGGAATTCAATTTATTGCGCAGCGTCTCGTCGTAGGTCCACAGTGAAACGGGATATCCATACTTCTCCGACGCCGCAGTATTCACCAGATCCAACGGCCCGTTCTGCGAGTCATTATCGAATTTCTTCAGAATCCACGATTTCACCTGCGCGCCGCGGTTGGAGAAAGTGATTTTATAAAGATCGTTCTCGATCACGATTTGAGCTTCAGACGAGGCCTGCTTGTTGACCGTGACGGCGGGAGTGCTTGGAGTTGAAACCGACGGAGCGGCCGCTGCCGCAACAGGAGTGCTCGAGGGAGTCTGTTCTGGCGCCACTTGTTTCCGCGCCGGCGCTGCCGGGGGCTGCGGCATGTATTTCTTAAGCAGCGGCTGGAAAATAACAAGGACGACGAAGGTCAGCAGGAACACGAGAAGCAGTCGCTTCTCCGCGCCTGGTTCTTGTTGAGGATTTTTAAAAGCGGCCAAAGTTTGACTATCGCCTCAAATTCCTGGTGCGCCAGTTGTGGGTACGCACGCCGCGCCCTTCGCCAAGGATTCCTGTCCTGTCGCCGCTCGCACCACCGGGTCGTATCCCCCCCGTGCGAAGGGATGGCAACGCAGCACGCGCCCTAAAGCCATAAATCCGCCGCGCAGGGCGCCGTGGCGCTCCACAGCTTCCATGGCATATTCCGAGCAAGTCGGCACATAGCGGCAGGCGGGCGGAAACATAGGCGAGATCGCCCACTTGTAAGCCCGCAACAATTGCAGCGTGACGATTTTGGCGCTTTGCATCAATTCTCGTGTGGCGCAGACACCGTCTGCGTTCCAGAACTTCTCGACAGCTTCTGCTCAATCACTGCGAAGGCGCGTTGCACTTCGTTCAGCACATTGGCGAAATCCGCACTCAGAAGTGACTTCTTCGGATTAATCACGACGTCCGCGTCAACTCGTGGAACCGGACGCGACAGACGCACCGCCTCGCGCAAACGCCGCTTCATGCGGTTCCGTTGCACCGCACCGCCCAGGACGCGTCCCACCGTGAACCCGATGCGCAGCCCAGGTGGCGCTGGCGTCCTCGCCGGATGTTTTCCTGCTAGTCCTTCCGACCGCGCCCAGTAAAAAACCGTCATCGACGCGGAGAAATGCCGCCGCCCCTGTTTGTACACACGCTCGAAGTCCGCATGGCGTAACAACCGTGCCGTGCGCGGAAATCCTGCTGCCTTCTTTGCTGGCATGGTTTCTGGTCGGGTTCCCAGCGTGGCATTCGCCATCATGCCCTCGAACTGCAACCGGCGGCCAAGTGTTGCGACGGTGGATGGGAGCGGCTCCAGAAAAGCTACTCGCGGAATCCCGGCTTGACGGATACCCGCTTCCGCCCCTTGGCGCGGCGGCGGGATATCACCTTCTTGCCGCCCTGGGTCTTCATGCGCGTGCGAAATCCGTGCTTCTTGCTTCGCTTGCGCCGGTTAGGTTGGAATGTACGCTTGGGCATGAAAAGTAGCTGCTCCTGATTCCGTCAACAGTGTTAGGGCAAACGATGAGTATAAATGAGCAAGTGCCATCAGGGCAAAAGAGGCTCGACAGGATTCCTCGCAACTCATCCTTGTCCGCCGAAGTCGGCTCTGCGTCTCCGCGGCGGTTCTCCGTAACTTCGCATTGGTTTTTTTTCCGCACCACCCGAAGCCAAATCGTAAACCGCGACTCACGAAGCCGCATCTCAACTTCATCGCACAGAGATTTTGCACTGCCTTCGTTGCAGTTACATCCTCGACACTTGACAGGCGCCTGATTTCGCGTTCTGAATGTGTTTGCAGAAAAATTTTCGTTCAAGATTTCTGTGCGACCAAAAAAATTTCGTGCTAACATGCGGCACGTTCGAGTTTACGAAAATCTCTTTCACCATGACAACCGCGCACAGTACAATCGGCGCATTCCGCAGTACACTAAGTGTTCCACTAGTTCGTCGGTAAACGGCAATCATTAACAGGCGCCCTCAGCCAGCCGCCGGGACGCCGCGGCGGGGTATTTCATATTTATGTCAGTTACGACAACACTCTCCCCCAATCCGTGGATGCGCATTCTCGATGCGCTGGAAAAAAAGATCAATCGGCACTCTTACGATACCTGGTTGAAGCCCACACGCTACAGCCACTCCAGCGGCGGAATCTTATTCGTGCGCGTGCCCACGGCTGAGTTTCGTCACGCCGGCGACAAGTATGCCGACCTCATCCAGGAAGCCATCGACAACCTCGGCCTCGACTTCAACGACGTAAAGTTCGTCACTCCTGAGGATGATCCCGCCGCGACCGCTGTCCGCCACAACGGCGGTCTCTCCGCCGCGACTCCGCCCGCCGCCGCTCCGGCGCAGGCCCGCTTTGACTGGGATGGCGCTGCGCAACTCAACCCACGCTACACCTTCGACGCTTTCGTCATCGGCTCCGGAAACCAGTTTGCGCATGCCGCATGCCAGGCCGTCGCCGAGCGTCCCTCCAAAGCCTACAACCCACTCTTTTTGTATGGCGGCGTGGGCATGGGGAAAACGCACCTCATGCAGGCCATTGGGCACGAAGTCAAGCGCCGCCAGCCGCAAGCCGCGATCTGCTACGTATCCAGCGAGAAGTTCACCAATGACATGATCAACTCGCTGCGCTACGACAAGATGACTACCTTCCGCGACAAGTTTCGCGGCGTCGACGTTCTGCTCGTCGATGACATCCAGTTTCTCGCCGGCAAGGAGCGCACCCAGGAAGAGTTCTTCCACACCTTCAACGCTTTGCACGACACGATGAAGCAGATCGTCATCGCCAGCGATCGCTCTCCCAAGGAACTTGCCGAGATTGAAGACCGCCTGCGCAGCCGCTTCGAGTGGGGATTGATTGCCGACATTCAGCCTCCCGACCTCGAAACCAAAGTCGCCATCCTGCAAAAGAAAGCCGAGCAGGAAAAAGTCACTCTTCCCACCGACGTCGCCCTCTACGTCGCGCAGAATATCCGGTCCAATGTTCGCGAGCTCGAAGGCGCTCTGATCCGCCTGGTCGCCCACTCTTCGCTCATTGGCGCCGAAATCACTCTGCCTTATGCGCAGCAGGTGCTGAAGAATTTCATCGACTCGCAGGCCCGCAAGGTCACCATCGAGTCCATTCAGAAAATGGTTGCCGAACAATTCGGGCTGCGCCTGGTTGAGATCAAGGCGAAAGATAATTCGCGAGCCATCGTCTATCCCCGTCAGATCGCGATGTACCTGGCCAAGCACATGACCGAAGCGTCGCTGCCGGAGATCGGACGCCAGTTCGGCGGAAAACATCACACCACGGTTCTGCACTCCGTCGAAAAAATAGAAGAGGTCCGCAAGAACGACAAAGATTTAAACAGGCTGCTCAATAAATTGACCGAGCATTTGGGCGGATAAACGAGCTGATTTTTAGGTTTTGCACGGTGCAGTGCAGTCTTCCTTTTTCGAGTCTGTGCATGCGATGTGGAAACTGTGTAAACCGAGACCGGAATCAGGGAGTTGGGAATCTAATCGTAGGGTCTCCGCAGGGTCCGGGACCGATTTCTCACACGAAGGGCGAATCCCCAAAGTGGTGACAAGAGGACGCTTCGCAAAGTTTTCCACTTCTCCGCCTCACCTACTGTTACTGCTGGTTTTATAGGTTTTGTATTTGATATAAGGGAAGTACTAAAAGTAGCGCGGCAGGGGAGACAAAGTCTATGCCGGTGGAAGCGGCCGTTGCGGTGGGAACGATGGAGATCACGGTCAGCAAAGTCGAATTACTGCGGGAGTTGACAGCCACGCAGGGCGTCGTCGAGCGCAAGACCACCATCCCCATTCTCTCCAACTATTTATTCGAAGCGGCTGAGGACAAGTTGGCGCTCACCGCAACCGACCTCGATCTCAGCCTGCGCACGTCGTGTAATGCCAAAGTAAAGAAAGAAGGCTCCTGCACCATTCCCGCACGCAAGCTGCATGATTACGTAAAACTTCTGCCCGATGCCGACATCACCATCAAATTGCTGGACAATCACTGGGTCAGCATTCGCTGCGGCCGTTCCAACACGAAGATGGTCGGTATGGCGAAATCCAATTTTCCCAGCCTTCCGGCGTTTCCAAGCGCAGGAATCGTGAAAATTCCTGGTCAAGTACTGCGCGGCTTGATCGCGCGCACCGGTTTCGCCATCTCCAGCGAAGAATCACGCTACACGCTGAATGGCGCATTAATGCTGCTGAAACCGGAATCGATCACCATGGTCGCCACTGACGGTCACCGCCTCTCCCACTGCGAGCGCGTGGGAGAGAAATTCGAAGGCATTTCCGGCGAGATGAAAACCCTGGTCCCGAAGAAAGCCATGGACGAACTCAAGTCCCTGCTCGATTCCACCGACGCCGAAACTGTCGAGTTCGCCAAAGACGATTCCACGCTTTTCTTCCGTATCGGATCGCGCCTGCTCACCTCGCGCCTGCTCACCGGACAATTCCCCAACTTCGAAGCCGTGCTGCCCAAAGACAACAACAAGAGCATCACGCTGAACAGCTCCGACCTGAACTCCGCCATCCTCCGCGTCGCTCAGTTCGCCGACGAACGTTCCCGTGCTGTCCGCATGAAGTTGGAAAAAGGTGAAGTCAAGATTTCCGCGTCCTCCACCGAGGCCGGCGAATCCGAGGATTCCATTGAAGCTCCCTACAATGGCGAAACTCTTACCATCGGCTTCAATGCTCAGTATCTCGTCGATTTCCTCAAAGCCGCCGGCACCGACGAAGTTCGCCTCGAGTTGAAGGATTCGCAGTCCGCAGGCCAGCTCCGCCCCGCTGAGGGGGATGATTACAAGTACCGGTACATTGTGATGCCGATGCGGATTTGATATCACGCGAGACTCGCACGAATGATCTAGACCCCAACTCTTTGTCATCGTCATCCTGGGCGCTCCTTTTGCGCGAAGGACCTTCGCAACCTGTCCGCTGCTGAAATCGCCGCCGGGTCCTCCAATCCACCTCAACTGCGCTTTTCGGATAGCTCCAAGTGCGCTGTTTGGCTTGACCTGACGCCCCTCCTGTCATAAATTGACGCAACTCAGTTTTGGAGGTTTTTTCGCATGTTAGACGGTTTTAAGAAGTTCATCCTGCGGGGCAATGTAGTAGACATGGCAGTCGGCGTAGTGATTGGCGCGGCATTCGCTGGCGTGGTCAGCGGGCTTACCTCGGCTTTTCTCAATCCGCTGATCAAGCTGGCCTCAGGCGGCGGCGAGAAGTTTTCGACCCTGCAGTTCACGGTTCACAATGTCCCGTTCCCTCTGGACAATTTCATTAATGCCTGCATTTCCTTCTTTCTGATCGCCGCGGCTGTCTACTTTTTCGTGGTCCTTCCCGTGAATGCGTTGATCGCCCGCATGCATCGCGGCGAGAAGCCGGCGGATCCGACGACCAAGAAGTGTCCCGAATGCCTGAGCGAGATTCCCATCGACGCGCGCCGCTGCGCTCACTGCACCCAGCCAGTCCTGGGACGTGCCGCATAGCCGTCGCTCCTGGGCGGCACAGCGCTTCGGCGTTGCGATGAGAGTCCACGAAGGACTCGAACCCTGAGATGCGGTTCCCACTTCAGCGCGCGCTAGGGGTCGCGCAAGTCTTTCGAATCCACAAAATATCCTCAATAGCGGCCCTTCTCTCCCACACATTTACCAATTCGATTCCCGTAACGCTGCAACACCGGTCGGCTGAGAAAATCCACTTTTCGCCGCGTGACAAATGCGGCCAACACAAAACGAGACACAATCCAACTCTTTCTCCCACCTATTAACTCCCAAGATGCTTACCCAGCGAGATTCCAGCATGCCGCTTTGTAAGTTATCTCCCCCACAAACAAAGAGAAAAGCGGCCCGCAAAGGCCGCCCATTTAATTCTGAGAATTGAGAACTGGAAAACCCCTACCGACCCGCCGCCGCTCCCGCGGCCATCAAACCGGCGATCTGCATTCCTTCAATCCGCGCCAGCACATTCTCCACGCTCGCGCCCGTATCCGTGCATGCATCCACATAGGGATGCCGGCTTCCATCCGCGTGCATCACCAGCACCGCAGCCTCCGCCTGCGCCTTCTTCACCATGTACGGCAAGTGATGACGGTCGTTGCGCGTTAGGCTCGGGCCCAACACCACCAGATCGAAAGATCCTTTTTGCAGCGCCTCCACAACTGCCTTGCGCCCCAAAGCCTTTTGTACCGAATGACCAGCCTTCTCAAACGCCGCTGCCGGAGCCTCTTGCGCCTCCGCATCGCCTTCACCATAAAGGATTTTCAGCTTCGCTGCTTTCGACATTGCTCCCGTCCTTGCGCAGTACAAACGACTTCATACTGGCAAAGCCACGGTAGCAACCGCCCCGCGCTCTGAGAACGTCACCGAAGACCAGCGACGAACGGGCCCGTTTTCGACCCTATGGGAACGCGCCAGTTTCTTGGCTGATCCGTCTCAATTAAAAAATCAGAATCTAAACCCCTTCCCCTCAGCCGCTTTCGGCGCTACACTTTTTGCCCAGAGGGGGTCGCCATGTTCCGCGCTTACTTCGTCGTCGCTGTTCTGTTCCTGCTCGCTGCCGCATGTGCGGCGCAGCAGTCCGAGCCTCCGTCCACCGCCAGTTGCTACCTCGACGATGGACGCCAAGTCTACATTCGCTACAATCCTGTCTCCGCCAAGAACGAAAAAGTTAGCAACGGCAAGCCCTGGAGTCCCGGCGGAGCGCCGATGACTCTCTTCACCGAAGCTCCGCTGACCTTTGGCGGATCAAGCATTCCCGTGGGCGCGTACACCGTTTACCCCATCCCCGGGAGGGACAAGTGGACGCTGGTCGTTAACAAGAACGTCACCGCCGGTACACCCTACGACGAGAAGCAGGATATTGCCCGCGCCCCCATGGAGACCGACCAGGTAGAGGAAAATGCCACGGAACTCGAAGTGGCTTTCGCCCATGTAGGGGAGAAGTGTACGCTGCGCATCTACTTCGGCAAGAGCGCTTCGTTCGCACCGTTCATTGCCCGGTAATCGAGGCTCCTGCTCTTCCTGGTTTCGCCGAAATCAGGAAACTGAGGGTGTCCCGTTTCTCGTGCTTCCTGCGAGAAATGGGAATTACGCTGCTCGCAGCCAGATCGCCCGATTCACCCTAAAATCGCTGCTTCGGAACCCGATTCTTTCTGAGACAATGCTCTCCATGCGATTCCTTCTGTTCCTCCTTGCTGCCGCGGCCCCAGCTCTTCCCCAGGTCGCCCGCCAGACTCAGACCGCTCCCACCACGGAAAATCTTCGTGGCGTCAGTGCCGTCTCGCAGCAAATTGCTTGGGCCTCCGGCACTCACGGCACCTATATACGCACAATCGATGCCGGCCGCACTTGGATACCCGCTCAAGGTCCGAACGCCACGAACCTGGATTTTCGTGGCCTCGTCGCCTTTTCCGCTGACGAAGCCTTTCTCATGTCCGCCGGACCCGGCGACCAGTCCCGCATCTATCACACTTTCGACGCGGGCCAGCACTGGCAGCTCCAGTTCACCAGCAGCAATCCCAAAGCCTTCTTTGACTCAATCGCCTTCTGGGACCCCACCCACGGCATTGTCCTCGGCGATCCCGTCCCCGACGATTCCGGCCAATTGAAATTCCAGCTCCTCATCACCACTGACGGCCAATCCTGGATTCCCATCCCTCCGTCGCAGCTCCCGCCCGCCCTCGAAGGCGAAGGCGCCTTCGCCGCCAGCAATACCTGCCTTACCATCCTCGGGGACAAGGATCTCAACATCTGGTTCGCTACTGGCGGCAAAGCCGCCCGCGTCTTCCATTCCTCTGATCGCGGCCGCACGTGGCAAGTCTTCAACACTCCCATTACCCACGGCCCCGATTCCGCAGGCATCTTCTCTATCGCCTTCCGCGACGCCAACCACGGCGTAATCGCCGGCGGCGACTACAAACATCCCGACGAGGATGGCCCCAACCTGGCTTTCACCAGTGATGGCGGCAAAACCTGGACAGTCTCCAAAATCTTCCCGCAATCTTATTATTCGGCGGTCGCCTACGACCGCAAATTCTTATCCACCGCTGCGAAAGACAAAGATGACGACGAGGCTCATGTTCGCCTCTTTATCGCCGCCCCAAAATTCATATTCGATTTCCGTCCGCCCAGAAACCCCACCCGCATCAGTCCGCCCAAGAAATCCGGCATACAATTCAACGCCGTTAGCCCTTACCCCCGCGGCGGAGCCCTTTTTGTTGGCCCGAAAGGCTCTATCGCCACCATCCCCTAAACACCAAAATTAAGTCGTGTATGGACAGCCGCCTCGGTTTCCGAGCCCGGGCCGAGGCCGACCACAGGAGTACGCATCTCCCACTTTTCACGCACCATTTGCCCTTTTCCCATCATCCAATCCGAAAGCCCATGTTCCAAGGTTCCCCAATCCCCGCCCCCGCCCGGCCAGATTTGGAGTACACTCCATAGAACGTTTTATGAGTATGTTCACTCCTCATCCGAACCTGGCCGACGAGGTCAACCGCGCTATCGTGCAGTCCGAAATCGAAGGAGGAGTTTTTCTGCACGATCTCCCACCCTCGACCATCCTTGAAATTCAAACTCTGCATCACTGCTATACGGCCGTTCTTCTCGGCGGCAGTGAAGCTCTCCTCTCGGGACATCCCGAATTCTGTCCCAGTCCGGTGCAGGTCGCCATTGCCGGTTCCACCTGGGGCGGTTCCATGCTCAAACTCCAATACGTTGGACGCGGCATGCATCTGGAATTTCACCATCCTGAATACGAGACTCCTATCATCACGTCTCCCATCCAGGAAATCCGCGACTCCCTTCCCGCCCGATCAATTCCTCGCGCCATTGACTCTCTCAGCTACTAACGAACTCGCCCCATTGACTTGCTAAGCTCACCCTTCTACCATCACCGCGAAGGTGTTTGGCCCGAAGCCCTGAAACCGATGACCATCACCACCCGTGAAGTCAGCCACGTCGTCATTGTCGATCTCACCGGGCGCATCACCCTGGGCGACGAAACGGAAGGACTTCGCGACACCATCCGGACTCTCATCTCGGCCGGCAAGAAGAAAATTGTCCTGAACCTCTCCAACGTCGATTACATCGATTCCTCCGGCGTCGGCGAACTCGTCAGCAGCTATACTGCCGTCCGCAACTCTGGCGGCGAGCTCAAACTTTACGGCCTCACCAAGAAAGTTCAGGACGTCCTCTACATCACCAAGCTCTACACCGTCTTCGACATCAAAGACGACGAATTCACCGCCGTAAAATCCTTCGATTATTTCTTCGCCAAATAACCCTTGGTTGTCATCCTGAGCGAAGTCGAAGGATCCCTATCGAACGAGACGGACTCGCCCCTACTTTCTTGGTCTCAACTAGGTACCCACCACCGGCAACTATTTCCCATACTCCCGCACTACTCCATCCACGGCGACCGCGAGATACTTATGCGCCTCCACGTCCCGAAACTGCACGACCTGATGTTTGTCCCGCGCGAGCTTCCCCCACCGGCTCGGCTTGTCAGGGTTTTGCTCAATCGCATCGAATACTCGACCGTTCATCCTGAACTGCACCATCCGGAGCCGGCCGCTTCCCACACGCTTCACGCGAATCTTCTGATCCTTCCAGGATCACTTCTTCGCCGTTCATCAACTGCGCCGCCACCGAACCCCAAACTTTTTCCACTTCTGTCAATCCATCCCACTTTCCCTTCAATTTTGCCGAATGCGCTAATCATAATCCGCACATCCTCTCACCGTACTCCACCAATTATCATTTTGATGCGCGAGCTTTTTTAACTTCTCGATACCTTAGCTTTTGGGTGGCGCAGCTCTTCAGCGCTGCGATTACGACTTCCCTAGCAGGAACTGGGCTTCAGCCCCTGATACGCACCACAGCATACTCCCGCTACAATATCTCCGTGACCGAAGCCAGCACCCGCGAAGCGCCCGCCGCCGAAGTCACGTCGAGTCCTCGCCGCTTCACCCTCCGCCAAAGGATCGTCCTTCGCATCATCATCGCGGCCGGATATTGGTTTATCCGCCTCGTCGGTCCCACCCTGCGGGTGTGTGTTTCGCGCGAAGAAGGTGCGCAGCAAACCATCGATCAGCGCCCGCTCATCGTTTCCCTATGGCACTCCTGCCAGATTCCGGCAACCTACATCTGCAGCGATATCGGCGTGCGCGTGATGAGCAGCAACAGCTACGACGGCGAATATATGGGCCGCATCATCCGCAGATTCGGCTTCGTCGCCGTCAAAGGCTCCAGCAGCCGCAACGCCGTGCGCGCCTTGCTCGGCCTGCGCCGCGCCCTCCAGGACGGTTGGACCGTCGCCTTCACCCTCGACGGCCCCCGCGGCCCGCGCCGCAAAGTAAAGCCCGGTCCGGCCACGCTAGCTCGATCCGCGGGCGTTCCCCTCAGCATGTTTCACATGGCCGTCGAGCGTGCCTGGGTCCTCAACACTTGGGACCGGCTGATCATCCCCAAACCGTTTTCCCGCGTCCTGGTACGCTTCGGCAAGCTCATCCCGGTTCCGGCCCATGCAAGTGATGAAGATCTCGAACGCTACTCTGCGGAGCTGCAGGCCGCGCTCGATCGCGTCTGCGAATTCGCCGAGGAGAATGTGTCAAAAGTAGGCACGGCGGAGTTTCCGTATTACCGCCGGGGCTAAAGCCACCGATTCCGGGTTGCCGCGAAGAAGCGCGGAATCCGAACTCAACCACCCCAGGTGGGAGTGCCAACGCTCGTTTGCAACGGTGATGCAAACAAAGAATGGATTCCCTCGTGACTTTCGACTATCGTTCTATTGAGGCACGCATTTGGGTGCTGAACGCTGGTCCGACCTACGACAGAAAGTAAAAGGCATAGGACGCCCGCTCGCATGTCCGCTGTGCCACTATCGCTTCTCGTACCGACACCATTTGCGGGCAACGCGGACCTGTCCACATTGCAAAGTGCCTCTCGGATTCCCGTTTTACTATCGCGTGATTCTTTTTGTCGCTTATCTCTCAGTCGCCGGATTAACCATGTACAAGGGCTACCACAATGCGGGGTCAGGCTGGCTTTTGCTGGGCCTGCCGTTTGCGGGGTACTTGGGTTGCTCGCGCAGGTAGCAATTCTTCGAGTTTTCCCTCCGAACCTTCGAGCACATTCCGAGGGCAGTACGTGGTTGAAACTGACGTGACGAGTGCACAGCTCCTGGAGTTCAGATAAATTTCCAGTCAGCTGGCGAAGAATCCCCATAGCGCTCAAAAATGCCAGAATCGACCGGTCGCTGGGCGGTTTGCGGTATTCGCAAGCTCGCCTTATCGCTAAACCAGGTCGCCGGTTGACTCCCACCACCCACTCCCGGTAAATTTCTCACACCACTAATAATTTCCGTTCTTTGAAATGTCCTTCGGTTTGCGCGTCTTCGTCCCATGGCGAAGATAGGGAAGCGGGTGCAATTCCCGCGCTGCCGCGCAACTGTAAGCGAGAAAATCGCAGCCGGTCACTGGGAGATTTCCCGGGAAGCCCGTCTGCAGCATCCGGATGCTCCGGCCAATGGCTAATTGCCAATTGCCGCCATCCTCACTCGCAAAGCCAGGAGACCGGCGTAAACCGTCCACCTTAACCCCTTTCGCGTGAAAAGGAGGATGGTTATGCGCGCTCTTTGCGCTTCGTTTTTGCTTTTCGTTTTTCTCGCCGCAGCATCCGCTGCCGACCTCAAGGTCAAAGTCATCGACCCTCAATCCGCCGCCGTCTCCGGCGCTCAAGTTTCCGTGTTCTTAAAAGGCACGGACACGGCTATAAAAATTGTCTTGTCCTCAGCCGAGGGAATCGCCACGTTCCCTGACGTTCCTTCCGGCAGCTTTCAAATTCAAGTCCTCGCCCCAGGCTTCGCGGCTCAAACCGAAGGCGTCTCTGCTCATTCCGATCTCATCACGATCCAACTTCATCTCGCCCCAGCCTCAGAGACCGTAGTCGTCACGGCGACTAGAACTCCAGCCCTCGCCGAGGAATCGGGTTCCACAGTTTCCACGCTCGAAAGCGGTCAGCTCGAAACCATGCGCCCCACGGCCGCCGACGATGCGGTACGCTTTCTTCCCGGTGCCGTGGTGAATACGGCGGGCCAGCGCGGAGGACTCTCGTCTCTGTTCGTGCGCGGCGGCGAATCCAACTACAACAAAGTCATCGTCGATGGCGTCACCATCAATGAGCCCGGCGGAACCTTCGACTTCGGCACGCTTCCTCTCACTGAAGCCAACCGCATGGAGTTTCTCCGCGGCACGCAAAGCACGCTCTACGGCTCCGACGCCATGACCAGCGTGGTGCAGGTCTTCACCCGCACCGGCAGCAGCGCCACGCCAGAACTCCGCTTCGGCGCCGACGGCGGAAACTTTTCCACTGCCAGCGGCTACGCGGCGCTCGCTGGAGCGCGCGGGCACTTCGATTACAACCTGTTCGGCAGCCAGTTCAACACTAACGGCTCCGGCATCAACAACGCCTATTCCGACTCTCTCCAGGGTGCGAACCTGGGCGCTGCGCTCAACGATAACGTCTCCCTCCGCCTACACCTGCGCCACTCCAACAGCCACACCGGCGTTCCCGGCGAATGGAGCTTCAACGGCTACGACCCGCTCGTAGATGTCAACGGCGTGATGGAACCCCTGCCGCCCGATCCCGCTGAATGGTCGCAGCTCAACAGCCTGTTAGGCAGCGTGGAACTCACTGTAGCCGCGCCATCGGGCTGGCAGCACCGCTTCACTGGCTTCGATTATCTCTATCGCTACAACGATGTGAACCTGAATGGCGATCCCGCTCGCGTGAGCCCGCTCTATGGTCAATTCGATTTTCCCGATCACGAATACGACAACATTAACCGTGCCGGCTTCGAATACCAGGGAGACTACTCGGAACGCCCGTGGGCCCACACCACTTTTGGATATCGCATCGAAAACGAGAATGGATTCGTCAGCAGCTTTGGCGCACAAACCCCTGGGCAGCGTCTCAATCAAGATGCTTACCTGCAACAGCAATTCACCTGGGGCAGGCTCTCGGCAGTGGCCGGCGGCCGTTTCGTTCATAGCAGCGTCTTCGGCAACACGGGCGTGCCGCGGATAGCTTTAACTCTTCTCGTGCGCCACGGCGGAGAAACACTCTCTGCAACGCGTCTGCGTTTTTCTTATGCCACCGGATACAAGGAGCCGCGCCTTGAAGAAACCTTCGCCGGACCACCCTATTCCGTTCCGAATCCTGGCCTCAAACCGGAGCGCGTCCGCGCCTTCGAAGCCGGCATTGAGCAGAATTTTTTTCGGGGAAAATATGTGTTCAATGCCACCTACTTCAACAACCTGTTTCACGACCAGATCAATTACGAGACGGTCAATCCGAGCACCTTTGTTGGTGAATATTTTAATGTGAACCAATCTTTCGCCCAGGGCACGGAAGCAGAAGTGCAAGCCAAACTCCGTAGCCGATTACTGCTCGATGCGGCCTACACCTATACCTCAACCGAAATCCTGAGCAACCCCGCTCCCATCGACTCCCAATACAATCCCGGTCAGCCCCTGCTGCGCCGCCCCAAACACTCTGCCACCACGTTGTTGTCCTATCTTGGCAACCGCTGGGGCGCCAACCTGAGTGGAAGCTTCGTCGGTCGCCGTCCCGACGACGATTTCTACGGTTTCAACATCAACCACGCCGCCGGCTATACCCGTGCCGATCTCGGCGGATGGTATGCCTTCAACTCCCGCATCACCGCCTACGCCAACGTCGAGAACGCCCTCGACCGCCGTTACAACGAAGTCGTCGGCTATCCCGCGCTTCCCATTAACTTCCGCGCCGGCCTGCGCTTCCTAATCGGAGGAGAATAAACGATGGAGAACGGACTTACGAAGTGCCCGAACTCGCGTGGGGACGGCCACCCTCGGCTGTCCCGCAGCTAGGCGCATCCTGCAAACGGCCGCAAATTTTGCTTGGATCGGGAAGCCAGAGATTGAAGAGCAGAGGCACTCTCGGGGGGGGGCGCTTAGCTAACCTTTTCCGGAGGCCTCGCCATCGACATGGGCATCGCCGCATTCACCTTCCCGCCGAAATACTTGGTTCGTGCCAGCAATAGCTTCTCGATATCCACTCCTGTAAGCGGCTGCTGCTTCCCCAACAGATGCGTGACCAGCGCGATCTGCGCAAAGTGTTCCACCGTTTCCATCTTCATGTAGGCGTGCTCGATCGTATCCCCGTAGGCCACCACTCCGTGATTCGACATCAAAATCGCATCGTAATGCGGCACATAGGGCTCCAGAGTCTTCGCCAGCTCCGACGTTCCCGGTGTTCCATAGCGCGCCAGGGGGATGCATCCCAATCCCATGACCACTTCACAAACCAGCGGCTCGGTCAGCGCCATTCCCGCGGCCGCAAATCCAGTGGCAGTCGGCGGATGCGCATGCACAATCGCCTTTACGTCGGGCCGGGTGCGGTAGATCAGCAGGTGCATCCCGATTTCGCTGGTCACGTTCCGCCGGCCTGTCACCCGCGTGCCTTCCAGGTCGACCACCACCATATCTCCGGCGCGCATCGCCCCTTTACTCACGCATGTCGGCGTCACCAGAATTCGCTCTCTATCCAGCCGGACCGACAAATTTCCGTCCATCGCCGCCACGAAGCCGCGCTCATGCAGCATGTGCCCGTAGCGAACAATTTCTTCCCTGTGTTTGCGTTCAGCGGACATGGAAAACTCTCTTCGGGGAGTGGCTGACAAAAGCGGCAGAAGCTACAACCCCCGCATAGTATCGCACCTTGCCGGAACAGACAAACAAATTTACCAAACTACACCGAATATTTGATGTGACCAAGGACCCGTCATGCCATGCTTCCTTATAATCTGATTTAATCAGACTCGTGTTGGTTGCAGACTTCTACTTCCACCTTCCCGATGAACTCATTGCCCAGGAACCGCTTGCTGCCCGAGACTCTTCCCGAATGCTGCACCTGCAGCGCAGCACCGGCGAGTGGTTGGATCGGAACTTTCGCGATTTCCCGAACCTCCTGCGCTCCGGCGATCTGGTGGTCTTCAACAACACGCGCGTTTTTCCCGCCCGCCTCTATGGACGCCGCCACGGTGCCCGCGCTCAGCCCGTAAGCCGGCGGAATCCAGCGTCTCGCGACTTCCTCCACGGCCGCATCGAAATTCTGCTGACGCGCCAAATCTCTACCGACCCCAACGACTGGGAATGCCTGGTTCGTCCCGGCCGCAAGATTGGCATCGGAGAGCGCCTGTACTTTGGCGAGCATGATGAATTACAAGCCGAGGTCGTGGCACGTGGGGAATTCGGCGAACGCCGCATCCGCTTCCAACCGGTCCTTAAAAGTGCCGAAGGTTTCTTCGCTGTTCTCGATCGCATCGGGCACGTCCCGCTTCCGCCCTACATCACGCGTGCCGATTCTTCTAGCGATCGCGAGCGCTACCAAACCGTCTATGCCGAGCACCCCGGTTCCGTCGCCGCTCCCACCGCCGGACTTCACTTCACTCCGGAAATTCTCAAGCGCATCCGCCAGCGCGGAGTCGAAACCACCGAGATCACACTGCACGTTGGCTTGGGGACATTTCAACCCGTCCGCGTCGAGTGCGTCGAAGATCACAAACTACACTCCGAGCTCTATTCCATTACCCCCCCCGCTGCCTCCGCCATCAACCAGGCTCACCGCGAACGGCGCCGCATCATCGCCATCGGGACAACAACCGTCCGCACGCTCGAATACGCAGCGCGCCTCGGCGCAGGAACGGTCGCAGCCGGGAGCGGATCTGCGGACCTCTTTATTTATCCGGGCTTCGAATTCAAAGTTGTCCACGCCATGCTGACCAATTTCCACCTCCCGCAATCCTCTTTACTCATGCTGGTCGGGGCCTTCGGCGGCAAGGAAAACGTCCTGCGCGCCTACGAACATGCCGTCTCCGAAAAGTATCGTTTTTATTCCTACGGGGATTGCATGTTCATCGATTAGAAACTAACAGCCCGACCCTGTATTCCTCTGCGTCCGCTATGTTAAAGATTTTCTGCGGTATACTTTTCCCGGAGCAGCGAATGTCCGCAGCAGTCAAGCAGATTCCGATTCACAACTTCGTCGCAGAACTTCGCAAGTTCCCGGAGTCTGCCTTCGACCAACCTGAGCAACTGCGAAAATTTCTGCAGGAGACCCCGGTTTATCCCGATTCCCTCACTCCTTATCTCACCTGGGACCGCCAGCACTACACTCGCAACCTCATCGATAAAACTCCCCTCTATGAACTGATCGCCATCTGCTGGGAAGTCGGCCAGGCCAGCTCCGTCCACAACCATCGCGATCAGAATTGCTGGATGGCGGTGCCCATCGGCCGTTTGCTGGTGGAGAATTTCCATGTCGTGGAACAAGATATTCCTCGCGGGAAATGCATCATCCACTCCACCGAAATTGTCGAAATGAATGCCTCGCAGCCCTGTGCCGTCGATCCCCTCGAGCCCGTTCACCGTGTCTTCAATCCCCGCGAATTTAGCCAGCGTGCCGTCAGCCTGCACGTCTACTCTCGTCCGTTCGACACCTGCGCGGTCTACTCCGCCGAGCAAGGAACTTGCGGTGAGATCCAGCTCCATTACACGACTCAATATGGAAAACCTGTTCACGGATGAACCAAATCTTGCGCATTCGTTTCCTGCCGCTCTTTCTTATCAGCGCTCTTTTCTTTTCCGTGGCGGCGTGTCAGAAGAAGAACCCGCCATCCCAGGAAGAAGTGGTAGTTCCGGCTGAGGATCGCGTCGCCCGTTCGCCCGCGGCCTCCTCCCAAACCATTCTGCATAAGACTTTTTCTTTCAGCACGTCGGCAACATTTCCCTTCGAAGTTCCTGCCCACATCGCCATCCCGCGCCTGCATGGCAACTACAAATCTTTCGTGAAGCAGATTGGCACGCCGTCTGATGACGATGGTGCGAACGTTGATTTCCTTATTTTGACCGAGGATCAATATGCTGATTTCGTCCACGGCCACGCCGGCGAACCACTCTTCTCCGCCGACCCGTCCAACGACCAGGACGTCAACGTCAGCCTTCCTCCGTCCGATGACCGTCCCCAGAAGTATTATCTGATCTTTCGCAACAGCCCGGGTGGCGCTTCGAAAAAACTCGTGCAGGCCGACTTCACGGTTGATTTCTAGTTGTCCGCCGAAATCATTTTGGATTTTGGATGGCGCAGCGCCTCCAGCACTGCGATGGATGATCACTTGAGATTTAGCTTCAACCCCTGAGTTAGGCCGAGCGAATCCTGCTGCCCGCATCGGCTGTTAAACTACTCTCTTGTCCCTGCGAACAAAATCTCCGGAACCGAAGCCCAGTGGCCCGCCTGCTCCCGTGCCCAAGGCCGCGCCTTCCGCCACCAAGGACCGCCTCTTCCTGATCGACACCATGTCGTTCATCTTCCGCGCCTATCACGCCATGGCCCGCCAGCGCTCCATGTCTACCAAGGCCGGACTTCCTACCGCCGCCGTCTACGTCTTCGTGAACATGCTGCGCAAGCTGCGTGATGATTTCTCGCCCGCTTATCTCGCCGCTGTCTTCGATGTCGCCGCCAAAACTTTTCGCGATACCCAAGCCGAAGCCATCACGAAAGTTCGCAAGTTCGATATCAAAACGCAAACCTTCACTGAGATCGAATACAAAGGCTACAAGGCCAACCGCGCCGCCATGCCTGAAGATCTGGCGCAGCAGATTCCCTACATCCGGCGGGCTCTCGAAGCCTACCGCATACCGATCCTCGAACTCGCCGGTTTCGAGGCCGACGATGTCATTGGTACGCTCGCCCGCAAAGCCGCGGCCGCATACTACTGCGTCTACGTCGTCTCCAGCGACAAGGACATGATGCAGCTCGTCAACGACGATGTGCAGATTCTCAACCCTCCCAAAGACAATCTGATCTGCGATGCCGCCAAGGTCGAAGAAATTCTCGGAGTCCCCCCCGAGCGCGTCATCGATATCATGGCCCTGCGCGGCGACACCATCGACAATATTCCCGGCGCCCCTGGTATCGGTGACAAAGGCTCCGTCGAAATTATCAAACAATTCGGCACCGTCGAGCAGGCCCTCGACCGCGCCGCCGAAGTGGAAAAGAAAACCTATCGCGAATCTCTCTTGAACAATCGCGACATCATTCTCTTCAGCAAGAGCATGGCCACCATCGACACTAATGTCCCGGTAGAGTTCAACGTCGAATCCATGCGCGCCGGCGAGCCCGATCTCGATTTACTACGCCAACTCTTCACCGAACTCGAGTTCACTTCTTTACTGAAGGAAATTCTGCCTCAAGCTCGGGTGACAGAAACTCACTACGCCGATGCCGAGTCTGCCACCGATGTAGAGAGGATTGTCGCCTCTCTTGCGCCAGACGCTGCACTAGCCGCAGCCGTTGATTTGGATGAGGGCGAATTGCCCGCAGAAGAAGAGGAGGAAGCCATCGAAGCCGAGCCGCAGGAAGCAATGCTGCCGCTCACCGATGGCGCGCCGCTTGCACCAGAGCCCACTCCGCACCGCATCGCCATCTCTGCGGCAGCAGGTTCAGCCGCCGTCGTCAAGCTCGATTCCGGCACCGCGGCCGCAAAACTTCGTTCCATCTTGACCGCAGCGAACTCGCCCAAAGCAATTCACGATTACAAAGCCGCAATCCACGCACTCGATTCTCTCGGCATTCATCTGCAAGGCGTGCAGCACGATCCCATGCTGTATTCCTATCTTCTCGATCCCACCTATTCCTCGCATCGCCTCGCCGACGTCGCTCTCCGTCGCTTCAATCTCAAACTTAGCGGCGATCTCGCCGAAGCCGCCGACGTCACTGGCCGGCTGACGACTGCGTTTCGCGAAGAAGTCAGACAGGCAGGACTGACCAAGCTCTATGACGAAATCGATCTTCCGCTGGTCCCCGTTCTCGCCCGCATGGAGCAAGCCGGAGTAAAGATCGACACCTCGGCGCTCGCCAAAATGTCGACGGAACTCGAACGCGAAATCGGTGTGAAGGCAAAAGAAATCTACGAAGCCGCCGGCACGGAATTCAACATCGGTTCTCCTAAGCAGCTTGGTGATGTTCTGTTCAACCGGATGAATCTGGCGAAGCCAATAAAATATGGCAAAGGCCGGGTCATATCGACTGCGGTCGATGTTCTCGAAACCCTCGCCGAGGATCACCCCATCGCGCACATGGTCCTCGATTACCGCCAGCTTACAAAATTAAAGTCCACTTACGTCGACACTCTGCCCGCTCTCATCAATCGCTCCACCGGCCGCCTGCACACTACTTTCGGCCAAACCGGAACCGCCACCGGGCGCCTCTCCTCCGCCAATCCCAATCTGCAAAACATCCCCATTCGCACCGAACTCGGACGTGGCATTCGCGCCGCCTTCATCGCCGAGCCCGGCCACGTTCTGCTGACCGCCGATTATTCTCAGATCGAGCTCCGCCTGCTCGCCCACTTCTCCCGCGACCCGCTCCTGGTCGAAGCCTTCCGCCGTGGCGACGACATCCACACCCTTACCGCCTCCCAAGTCTTCGGCGTGCCGCCGCTCATGGTCACGGCCGAGCATCGCCGCGCGGCCAAAGTCGTGAACTTCGGCATCGTCTACGGCCTCTCGCCCTTCGGCCTCTCGCAAAATCTCGGCATCGAGCCCGCCGAAGCCAAACAATTCATCGCCAACTATTTCGAAAAGTACAAAGGTGTGCGCGCCTTCATCGATAAGACTTTGGAAGAAGCCCGCCGCGACCTCAAAGTAAAAACTCTCCACGGCCGCGTCCGCCCCATCCCCGACATCAACAGCAAGAACGCGAATCAGAGAGGTTTCGCCGAACGGACCGCCGTGAACACCCCTCTGCAAGGCACCGCCGCCGACTTGATCAAAGTAGCAATGATCCGCATCGACGCATTGCAAGAACGAGGATTGAAATCAAGAATGACTCTGCAAGTTCACGATGAGCTGGTCTTCGAAGTCCCCGAAAACGAGGTGGACGCAATGCAATCGCTGGTCCGGGAGCACATGGAAAAGGTCCATGCGCTAGCCGTCCCGCTGCAAGTTGAAATGAGCATAGGCCCCAACTGGCGCGATCTGGAATAAGCCTGTCATGTCTGAGCGAAGTGGGAGAACCGAAGGTTCTCTCACGCAGTCGAAGCATCTCTATAAGCGCAGCAAATGTATGCCTCGTTACCCCTAACCTCCCACAACCCACCCCACAATCCCCGCCCCCAAAATCAACCACGCCGAATTCACTTTGAACCGCAATATCGCAATCAAGCTAACAGCCAGCATAGAAACCGTAAGCCAATCGGTGACCGAAGCCTTCCCCAGCTGCCAAGCTACCACCGCCATCAACGCCAGCGATCCCACCACCACTCCATCCAATACCGCCCCCGCCGCGGGCGACTGCCGGATCTTCGGAATCACAGGCCCGCTAATCGCGACGAACAAAAATCCCGGCAGGAAAATACCGACTGTCGCGAAGAACGCACCTGGCAGACCGCCTACCAGGTAGCCAATAAAAGTCGCCGTAGTAAACACCGGTCCCGGCGTGAACTGCCCCACGGCCACTGCATCGATGAGTTGTTTCTCGCTCAACCAATGAAGGTGATCGACAAACTCCGATCGCAGGAATGCGAGCAGCACGTAGCCGCTTCCGAAGACGACCGAACCGATCTTCAGGAAGGACAGGAATAAATGCCCCAGGCGGATCGGCACTGCCGCAGCAACGGCGAGCGCCGTCAGACCCGCCGGCGCGAACATCTTCAATGAACCAATCCCGCACAGCGCAACCGGATTGCGTTTACTTTTCTGCGCCCCCCACATCAACCCAGAACTCGCTCCCGCGAAGGCCAACACCAGCAAGGGACTCGCACCCGCAAAATTCAGCGCCGCCGCCACGACCCCAATCAGGCACAGCACCCACGTCTTCGCCGCCGTCTTCCCTAGGTTCCACAGTGCTTGAACAATGATGGCAATCACCGCGGGCTTGATCGCTCGTAATATGCCTTTCGCCTGCGGCAGCGCCCCAAAATGCACGTATGCCGCTGCGATCAAAGAAACCAGAATCGCCGCCGGAAGAATGAAGCAACAGCCCCCAACAATCAGGCCGCTCCATCCCCGCAGCGAACGGCCAATAAAAATGCCCACTTCAGTCGAGCTCGGTCCCGGAATCAGACTCGCCGCGGCCACCCGATCAAGAAAATCTTCCTCAGTAATCCAACCCCGTTTGCGGACGAACTCATCTTCCATCATCGCGATGTGCGCCGCCGGCCCGCCAAACGCGATCGTCCCCAACTTCAAAAAAATAAGCGCCAGCTCGGAGAGTGAGACCTGATTGCCGCGCGAGTAAGTGACGGGCGAGTCAGTCAAGTGTCTTGCCTCTGTGCGGTCAGGCGACTTTCTAAACCCCCAACGCCTTCTGTATCTCCCCCGCGATCCCCGCCGTGATCGCCTTCATCTTTTCTTCCGACTCCGCCTCCACCATCACCCGCGCCAGCGCCTCCGTCCCTGAATAGCGCACCACCACGCGGCCATTTCCATCCAACTCGCGCTCGGCAGCCACAATCGCCCGCTGCACGTCCGGGACCTGCGCAAACGGAATCTTCTCGCGCACCCGCACATTCTGAATCTTCTGCGGAAACACTTTCAAATCGCTGACCAGCTCCGCTAATGACTTCTGCGACCGCACGATCACATCCATCACCCGCAACGCCGTCAGCAACCCGTCTCCAGTCGTCGCGTCCCCATCGCGAAAAATAATGTGTCCCGATTGTTCCCCGCCCACGGTCGCGCCTGTCTTCAGCATCTCCTCCAGAACATATTTATCGCCCACATTCGCCCGCAACATCCGAATTCCTGATTTCTTCAGCGCCGTCTCCACGCCCATATTCGACATCGTCGTCGCAACTACGGTAGATCCATTTAACTTCCCCCGAGCCTGCAGGTCCCGCGCCGTCAGCAGCAGCACCCCATCTCCATTCACCACGCGTCCCTCGTCATCGCAAAACAAAGCGCGGTCCGCATCGCCGTCAAACGTCACACCCAGGTCAAACTTCCCGCCAGAGGCCGCCACCGCTTTACCCAAGGTTTCCGGATGCAGCGCCCCGCATCCATCATTAATATTTTTCCCATCCGGCGTAACGCAAGTGAACGTTGCCTGGATTCGCAGATTGCCGAACAACTCCGGAGCCTCCGCCGTTGCTGCTCCGTTGGCGCAATCCACCAGCACTCGCAATCCGCTCAGGTCTGACGACACGCTCCTCGCCAGTGCCTCGATATACGCCTTTCGCAGTTCCGCCTCGCCTGGCAACGAGGGCCGCGCAATCTTCAGCGCCGTATCATCGGCCGCGCCCGGCCGTTGCAACAAAGTGAAGATTTCCTTTTCAATGGCGAGCTCGCGCGCATCCGTCAGCTTGAACCCATCCCCAGAAAAGACCTTGATCCCATTATCTGTCCACGGATTGTGCGACGCCGAAATCACTACCCCCGCCGCAAACCCGCGCGATCGCGCGAGGTACGCAACTCCCGGCGTCGTGATCACCCCCGCGCTGTGCACGCCCACTCCTACTGCGGCCATTCCTGATGCCACGCGGTCCGCAATCCATGCGCTCGATTCCCGTGTATCCTGACCCATCACCGCCCGCGCCGCGCTCGTGTTGCGCACCAGGTCGTGTCCCAGCGCTCGCCCAATCAAGTAAGTACTTTCCGACGTCAGCGGAAATTCGCCGGCCAGCCCCCGTATCCCGTCCGTGCCAAACAATTGCCTACTCTGATCGTTCATAAATTATGGAAATTCCTGAAAAGTGCCGGAGTGCGAATCAGAATCATCCGGCGCTAGAATCCTCAACCGAGGATGATAAATGACAATCGTGAACTGCAAGATCAATGCCCATTTCCCCCAGGCATCGTCTTTTCCATGATCACGGTCACATGCACTGGCGTAGGCTGCACCACCTGCACCAGCGGGTCCGCGACGTACACATTGGTCACAAACGTGGCCTGGGTCGTAGTTCCCGAGGCATCGACAGGATCGGTGGTCGCCGCATCCATCTTCTCCACGTTATTCTTTGGGCCCATGATGGTGATCCTTGGGGGATCCACCAGCACTTTAGCGATTTGCTCCCCCGCCAAAAAGTTCCCTGTGACCCGCGGGTGAATATCGACGTCCCGCGTCATTCTCATATCAAAGCTGAGATGTATTTGTCTCGGTACCACTTGCACCACGTGCAATTCTCTCTGGTGCCGAATCTGCTGGGCGGTCAAGTCAAACGTGCGCTCGCCCGGCTTCGCGTCTCCCAGTTCAATTTCTGCGTGCACATCCGTTGCGGTCAGTTGCCGGATGATCCTCTCCGGCCCCCGAACCCGAATCTGTGCCTCTGGAATGGTCACCGAACTTATCTCCAGATGCGGCGGAACGTGCTGGAACTCGATGGGCACTCGCACGGCCACTTCCGCCGACTCCTGATCCGGCGAAATCGCCAGCCACAGCCCGGTGGCAATCACCAGCGACAGAACTTTCAGCCAGAAATTATGCAGCACCCAGCGGCGCAGGAAGTCCATCACAGCGGGCGCTCCAATTCCGAATCCGATTCCGAGTCAGCGCCCATGGGCGTGCTCGTCCGCAGCGGAGATTCCATTCCCGCATCCGATTCTTCGTTCTGTGCCACCACCGTCGGCAACGCCACCGGCGAAACATAGCGCCGCAGTTCGCGGCTCAGGTGTTCGCGCAATTGCTCCACTGTCAGATCCCGTTCAATTTTTCCTCCCACGGCCATGCTGATCGCGCCCGTCTCTTCTGATACAATTACGGCGATTGCGTCCGTCTCTTCCGTGATTCCAATCCCTGCCCGGTGTCGCGTTCCCATCTGCGTGGAGAGCACCGGATTCATCGACAAAGGCAAAAAGCAAGCCGCCGCCGCCAGTCGGTCTTTTTGAATAATCACCGCTCCATCATGCAGCGGTGCACTCGGCCGGAAGATCGTGGCCAGCAAATCGTAGGACAGCCGCGCGTCCATCGCGACTCCGCTTTCTATATAAGTCCGCAGCCCGATCTCGCGCTCAATTACCATCAACGCGCCCGTCTGATGCTGCGAAAATAAATTCGCCGCCAGCACGATGTCATCATAGGAGTCTCCCTCCACCGTTGACCCGCGCAGAAAGCTCACCCGCCGTCCCACATCCGATAACACATGCCGGATTTCCGACTGAAAAACCACAATCAGCGCGAACACCACATAGGGCAGCAAGTGGCTCACCAGCCAATTCAGCGTAACCAGCTCGCCGATCCGCGCCAGGTAAAACGCCACCGCTACCGCAGCGAGCCCCGCCAGCATCGGCGCCGCGCGCGTTCCCCGGATCATCACAAGCACTTCGTAGATGATCAACGCCACTAACGAAATGTCGAGCACCGTAAACAGTACGCTCGACCATGGCGTTAACAATTGCGTCACCGCATCTCCAATCCGCGGAATTTTAGCCTTCAGAACCTTCCATTCTAATGCAGCGCTAAAGCACCCCGTCATCCTGAGCGAAGCTTGTGTTTTTGCGAACGCCAAGCACAACCGCAGTCAAAGGATCCCTCGTCCTTTATGTCAGTCCTAGGCTTCGCAAGGCGTTTCCATCACTTCTCCTTGGTGTTGCTGCCCGCTGGCCTCGTCTTAGCCTTCACCGTAGCCCGAATCTCTCCCCGCGCGACCCGCGCCGAAATCTCCTGCCCCGCCCGCACCTGTGCTGCGTCCTTCACTAATCGTCCGGCGGTATCGAACACCAACGCGTACCCCCGCTCCAGAATCGCCAACGGCGAAAGCATCTCCAGCGCCCTTGCCATGCGCTCCGCGCGCACCCGATGTTGCAACAGCAGATTCCGCATCCCGGCCGCCAGCGCTGCCGTCTGCGATTCCAGTTCTCCGCGCATTCCGGCCAGCACTCGCCGCGCGTCGTAATGCCTCACGGCCGCTGCGACCGCTTCCCACCTCCGGCGCAAGCGCTCCAATATTTGGAGCTCGCCCCGCTCCAGCCGGAAAGTCAAATCGTCCAGCTTCTGCTGCCTCTGCCGGATCAAATCCATCATCCGCGAGAACGTTCCATGCTGCGCCCGTTCCATCAGCGCATGACGCGCCTCCAGCAGCCTTCGCTCCATCGCCCGCACCAGCCGCTCCCGCACGGCCTCGGCTTGATTTTCAATTTCGACGCGCGAACGAATCACCAACTCCCCTGCCGCCGAAGGTGTGGGTGCTCGCAGATCAGCTACAAAATCCACGATCGTGAAATCCGTCTCATGCCCTACCGCCGAAATCACTGGAATCCCCGAAGCCGCTACCGCCCGCGCCAAATCTTCATCGTTGAACGCCGCCAAGTCTTCCGCCGACCCTCCACCGCGGCCCACAATAATCACCTCTACGCTCCGGCTCTGGTTGAAGTACCGCACCCCAGCCGCTACTTCGGCCGCCGCCAACTCACCCTGGACCTGCGCCGGATAAATCAGCGTGTTGGCCGTGTGATGCCGTCTCCGCAGGATATTCAGGATATCGCGCAGCGCTGCGGCCTGCGGCGAAGTCACAATCCCGATCCGCGCGGGCAGCGTTGGAATCGCTTTCTTCCGCTCGGCCGCAAACAATCCTTCGGCTTCCAGCTTCGCCTTCAGTTGCTCGAAGGCAACCTGCAGCCCTCCCGCGCCCTTGGGCTCGAGATACTCCGCCGCAATCTGCAATTCCCCGCGATCTTCATAAACTGTGATGCGCCCCCGCACCACCACCTGCATTCCGTCCCCTGGGCGAAATCGCAGCAGCCGCGCCGCCGACCGAAACATCACGACCCGGATCTGCGCATTTCCATCCTTCAGCGTGAAATAAAGATGCCCTGAATCGGGCGCGCGAAAATTCGAAATCTCACCTTCCACCCAAGCGTCGGAATACTCCCGCTCCACATGTGTCCGCACCGCCGCCACCAGCCCGCGCACCGTCCACACGCGCCTCTCTGGCGGCTTAAACTTCAATCCGAGCTGATCCGTTAGCGCCATCGGAATATAAGGAGTCTAGAACAGATTTAAAATCGGTGAGAGTTTATGTAGTGACAGCCGCCTTCGGCTGTCCAGCCGGCGCAGCCTTCGGACTTATGGAGGTGAAGAACGCGGATTCAAGCTGCACCGAAATGTGATCGTTCAACTGCGGAGGTATCATCCTATCCATGGGCGAATTCGGAAGAGTGCTTTTGGTCCTAGGCATAATCCTGGTCACCGCCGGCATCATTCTGATCCTGCTCGGGCGCACCAACCTTCCTATTGGCCGCCTCCCCGGCGACTTTTTTTACCGGGGGAAAAACACGACAATATATTTTCCGCTTGCCACGTCGCTGCTGCTAAGCGTCGTACTTTCCATCATCCTCTATCTCATCAACCACTTCCGCCGGTAGGGCGAGGGTGGCGCTGGCGCCGCATTGAAACCCTTTCGCCGCGCCACTACAATCGGACCTCCTCCATGCACCCCGCCCGCATCGCCGAACTGCTCCAGCCCTTTGTGGGCGCCGCCAGCCTAAACGCTTGTCATTCCGAACCAGGCCGAACTCCCGGTGAGGAACCTGCTGTTGCCCTCTCCTACGCCCAACTGAATCGTATATCGATATACATCGATATACTGCTCCGGTGGAACGCCCGCGTCAATTTGACGGCCATCCGCGATCCCGAAGAGATCGTCAGCCGCCACTTCGGTGAATCTCTCTTCGCAGCCCGTCGTCTCTTTCCCACTTCCGCGCCCCAGGACGAGGTGAAGAATTTCTCCGCGAGCGAGGCTTCCTCTACGGTAAGAGGCCTGGTTCGCGTCGCCGACCTCGGCTCCGGAGCCGGCTTCCCTGGCATCCCGATAAAAATCTGGGCTCCCGACATCGCTCTCACACTCGTCGAATCGAATCACAAGAAAGCCACATTCCTTCGCGAAGTCGCCCACGCTCTTACATTGACGGATATCAATATACAAAATGCCCGAGCCGAAACTGTCAGTGCCGTCTTCGATGTGGTCACCCTTCGCGCCGTCGAGCGCTTCGCCAACATCCTCCCCGTCGCGGCCCAGCTTTTAGCGCCCACTGCCAGACTGGCCCTTCTGATCTCTGCCAAGCAACTCGATGCCACTTATTCCGCTCTGCCTAACTTCGCTTGGGCTCAACCCGATCCCGTTCCGCAATCCCAATCTCGCGTGCTCCTGATTGGTAAATGTAACCTACTTGGTACATAAGTGGTAAAAATCTCGCATTTTTTGATGAATAAAGCCGATGGAATGCCACCGCCAGATAAAAAGTGGGAATGTATCAAAATAATACGCGTTCGGAACATTTCGAAACTAGGTTGGGAGCCGGTCACGCCATCCGAAAGATTGTTCCGACTGGAACATTAGGAAGCCGTCTTCGACAAACCAAGTCGAGGCAGTCCGATTCACGCCGTCCATGTCCGTCCATGTAGTCGTCGACCCGAACATTTTTTCTTATGTTCCAGTCGGAACACATCGTCTTCCTTCGTAAGGCGAAGTTTTGTTCCGGCAGGAACATCAACCAACTTTTGCACAATCATTCCGCATAACGCACAGTATCTTGTCTTGCATTCGAAATGCGAATCGCATTATGCTGCTCTCACTCTGGCTCCTCGACAATTTATGGGACGCGTCATCGCTGTTGCCAATCAGAAGGGCGGCGTGGGGAAGACTACGACTGCCATAAACCTGGCCGCGTCTTTCGCGGCGGCTGAAGTGAATACGCTGCTCATCGACTGCGATCCGCAGTCGAATGCCTCAAGCGGGCTCGGGTTGGTGAAGGACCCGGAGCGCTTATCCACGTATCACCTTCTCTTGGGTGCAGCCTCCGCCGAAGAAACGCTTGCCACCACCGAACTCGAACAGCTTTGGATCATTCCTTCCCACAAGAACCTGATCGGCGCCAACATCGAGCTCGTAGAGGCCGACCGCCGCGAGTACCGGCTGAAGGATGCCATCGCTCCCTTGCGTGACCGGTTCCAATACATCGTCCTGGATTGTCCTCCAGCACTCGACTTGCTCACTCTCAACGCTCTGGTCGCTGCCGATTCGGTTCTGATTCCCATGCAGGCCGAATATTTCGCGCTGGAAGGCATCAGTGAATTGCTCGACACGCTCGAAAGAATTCGCGTGGAATTGAATCCGCAACTTGAAATCGAAGGCGTCGTACTCGCTATGCTCGACGAGCGAACCAACCTGGCGCAGCAAGTGATTGCGGAACTCAAGAGATTCTTTGGCGAAAAGCTGTGTGCGACGACCGTGCCGCGGAACATCCGGCTGGCGGAAGCGCCGAGCCATGGCAAGCCGGCGCTCGTCTACGATCCCCGATCAAAAGGGGCGGAAAGTTATATCCGGCTGGCAAAAGAGCTGCTGGGGAAGCATCTGGCGGCAGTAGGGGATCCGGCGGCGGCGAAGAGCGCCTAAAATGTATATCGACATATATAAATATATAGATCGATGGTAATGGATATAAAGAGAGCGCTTTGGGAGAACGAATTTATCGGGGGAATGCACGTATGACGACTGCGGCAGCAGAGAAGAAAGACGAGAAGCTGGAGAAGCGGAAAGCCTTGGGGCGTGGGTTAGCGTCGTTACTCCCGGGTCCGCGAGTTGTTTTGCCCGGCGGTGCTGGCCCGGCCCTCACCAGGGAACAAGCTCCTCAGGGGCCTAATCCCGAGTTACCGGTGGCCGCGATGGGCGCGCCTGAAGCTGTGCCCTTCGCAGTCCCCGACTCCGCCGCTGAGCACACGAGTACGGCCGAAAATGCGGCAACGCCTGCGGCCCACGAAATTATTCCGATTCAGGCGCCGCCGGCGGTGCAGCACCACATCATTACCCAGCTCGCGGTGGAGCTGATCGACAAGAATCCCTACCAGACCCGCTACGCCTTCGACGAGGAGACTCTGCAGGAGCTGGCCGACTCGATCAGGGAGAATGGTGTAGTGCAGCCCGTAGTGGTGCGTCCGGCGGAGGAGCAAGGGCGCTTCATCCTGGTGCTGGGCGAACGGCGCCTGCGGGCATCGAAAATGGCCGCCCAGCAAACGATTCCCGCCATTGTGCGCCGGCTCTCGCCGCAACAGGCCGCTGAAATGACGGTGCTCGAGAACGTGCAGCGCGAGGATTTGAATCCGATCGAGCAGGCCGAGGCGTTTCGCGTTCTGAGCCAGGAATTTCACCTGACCCAGGCGCAGATAGCGGAGCGAATCGGCGTATCCCGCGAGACAGTCGCGAATTACATGCGTCTCCTTCGCCTTCCCAAACAAGTCATGGGATATCTCGTATCCGGCCGCCTCAGCTTCAGCGATTGCCGGGAGCTCCTGGCGCTGCAGAACGAAGAACACATTCTCCAGGTGGCCGAAGAAGTCGTGACCAAACACCTGAAGTGGGACGAGATCGAGGACCGTGTCGCTCGGTTAAATGGATTCGGGCCGATGTTGCCAGGACAGACGGCCCCGGGAGAGCAGAAAAACGGCAGAGGCGCCCGCTGGATCGATCCTAATGTCCGGGCCGCGCAAATGGCCATGGAACGCATCCTCGGTATGCGGGTGCGGATCAAAGATCGCAACGGAAAAGGCAAGATCGTGATCGAGTATGCGACCGTCGACGATTATGAGCGGGTGGTGGAGATGCTGAAGGGGAAGTGAAGTGGGAGTAATAAATCGAGCCGCGCCATCCAGCTGCAAATCCAACTGTTCAATCTCACTCAGAGCGGCCTACCTTCAGCAGGTCGGTGGGGAATCAAACTCGTAACAGTGGTATGGAATGACCTTTTCTACGCCCACGGCGGCTTGGAAGGGAAGAAATCTCGACCTGGGCCCGCCCTCAGTGGGAAGGCGTATAGCCAGTAACTAATCTGATTCCTACCGTTCGGGTACCTTTCTCGGAGTTCTCGCTAGCTTTCCAGGTAGGCGTCAATCCACTCTTTCACCTTTTGCCGGTTGGTGTCTGTTGGGTCGAAGCGCAGTCCGAACGACCTCGTTTTGCGCCACGTGACCACTGCGCGAACATTGACCCGAGGCAGGGTGAGCAGAGAAAAGGAAATCTCTACGTTCGTTCCGGCCGATACATCTTCAGAGCTTTTCAATGACATGCCTCCCGAGCTGAGTTCAAGGCTGGAGGCGCTGATCCGGCGGCCGTCATGGCAGACAACCGTGACCTCGGTCATGATGGGGATACGCACGTAGCGTCGGAATTCATGGAGCACAAGCATGTGCGTAGCGCGGACTAATTTCAGCGCCGCCGGCCGCTCCAGAGGCTCCTGAAACATGGCGTTGATGCCGTATTTGGAGTAGCGCATGGCTTCGTGCGCACTCCCGCCCAGCCCGTAAAGGACGAGACGGCTATTCGAGGCCGAGGTGCGAGCTGCTTCCATCACGGCCTCAGCCCCAGGCTTAAGGTTCAGAACACAAGCTTCAAATTTCTCATGGCTCAGGCGTTCGGCCGCGCTCGAGGAAACCAGCACGGTCTCTATGCCGAACTGGCGAAAGCACTCGGTAAGCAGATACCGAGATGACTCTTTGAGATCGACGAGAGCGACGCGCGCCGTCCCTTTTTTGGCGGCAGGAGCGGGGGCGAAGGCTGTACCAAAGGCTTTTTCCATGGGATTAAGGACCGAAGTTCAGTACGAAAGTTTATTTTCGCGGGTGGCCGGAGAGAAGCATAGAACCCTAAGGGGCAAAGCCGAGGTGACAAAAGTGTCATTACCTGGGGTGGACTGGCGCGCGGAAAATGAGAAACGCCTGCTAATTAACTCGAAGCTGCCAACCGGCTTCCAACGCTGCTGAGCAATTTTTCTGCCGCTTCCCCCGGATCCTGGGTGGAAAAGTTATCGTCCAAAACCAGCAGGGAGACGCTGGGATCAATTTCATCCACGATCTTGCGGATCGGTTTGCCATGCACGGATTGCATGCGGGAAGAAACCACCACCAGTTTCGCCTTGGTCGCCTTGAGCAGAATGCGGGCGTCGTCGGTACTCAGAGTGGTCAAGGCATTGTATCCGGCGCTGCACAGCACCTCGCGCAGGAAGGTGCACACGTCGGTGGATTCGTAAACGCACAGCATGCGTGGCCGTGTGTCGCCGGCTTTCGGGCACGAATATTTGGAGCCTAGATAGGCGGCTGTGATCGCCTCTTCAAGCGATGTGTACACTTCAAACTGCGAAATAAGGGTGGTCAACTCCAGCATCTTGCGCACGCGAGGCGGCACTCCGCTGAGTTTGACGTCTCCGCCCTTCGCGCGTGCGGCATGCACCAAGCGGACCAACGCGCCTAACCCGCTACTATCGACAAACTCCACATGGTCGAGTTGCAGCACTACGTCGCCATACTTCTCGATCGCGTCTCCCACCTGCGAGTGCAGGGTGTAGACTTCATTGCCCGCCACAATGCGTCCGTGACACTGAACAATGAGGACCTCGCCGACCGGGCGGCTTTCCAGGCGCAGTTGCATCTCGCTTCCTCGGGTTATGAATTCGAGACGGACGGCCCGCTCCATGGGCTGCCCAATCATTTAGTGGCGAATCTTACGTGGGGAAAACCGGCAAGTCAATCAGACCCGTGGCCTTTCATTCTGACCATCGGCGGAACAGTAGCGCCCCGTTCGTCCCACCGAAGCCGAAGGAATTCGACATCGCGTATTCAATCTTGGCTTTGCGGGCATGGTTAGGAACGAAATCCATGTTGTTGGTTTCGGGATCCTGATGTTCCAGATTGATAGTAGGAGGCAGGATTTGATCCCGCAAGGCGAGGACCGTGATCCCGGCTTCCAGCCCGCCAGCTCCGCCCAGCAGATGCCCAGTCATTGACTTTGTGGAGCTGACGGGAATCTTGCGCTCGCCAAAAAAGTTCCGGATTGCGTGAGCTTCCAGCGTGTCGCCGATTGGCGTCGAGGTCCCGTGGGCGTTGACGTAGTCGACCTTGTCCGGGCTGATGCGGGCGTCGCGCACCGCATTGCGCATCACGCGGAACCCGCCTTCGTGCTCGGGAGCGGGCTGCGTCATGTGATAGGCGTCGCCCGACATTCCATAACCAGCAACTTCCGCGAGGATCGTTGCCCCACGCTTTTTTGCGTATTCGAGTTCCTCCAGCACCAGAATCCCGGCGCCTTCACCCATCACGAAACCGTCGCGATCTTTGTCCCACGGACGGCTGGCCCTTTCGGGCTCGTCATTGCGGGTGGAAAGCGCGCGCATGGCGGCGAACCCGCCGACGCCCATCGGCGTAATGGCAGCTTCGGAACCGCCGGCGATCATCACATCGGCGTCGTCGTGCTGAATGATGCGAAAAGAATCCCCCACCGAGTGAGCGCTCGTGGTACAGGCCGTTGCCGTCGCTTCATTGGGCCCCTTGGCTCCGAAGCGCATCGACACATGGCCAGCCGCAAGATTCACAATGGCAGCAGGAATAAAAAAAGGTGAAATCTTGCGCGGGCCGCCTTCGATCAGCGCAGTATGTTCGCGCTCGATGATGTCGAACCCGCCGATGCCGGAGCCGATATGCACGCCCACGCGCTCATCGTTCTCCGGAGTAATCTTCAGCGCCGACATTTTCAACGCTTCCTCCGAGGCGGCGAGCGCCAGGTGAATGAAGCGTCCCATCTTCTTGACTTCTTTTTTCTCAATGAAGTTGAGCGGGTCGAAGTTCTTGACCTCGGCAGCGATCTGGCAGGCGAAGTTGCTGGAATCGAATTGCGTGATGCGGGCCACGCCGCTTTTACCAGCCAGCAAAGCCTGCCACACTTCTCCGGTGCTGTTGCCCACGCCGCAGATCAGGCCGATGCCGGTAACTACGACCCTGCGTCCCAAACTACTTGCCACCTTTCGAATGCTTGGAGATGTAATCGATGGCGTCCTGCACGGTGCGGATTTTTTCCGCGTCCTCGTCGGGAATTTCAATGTCGAAGCCTTCTTCGAAGGCCATAACCAGTTCCACTGTATCCAGGGAATCGGCGCCCAGGTCGTCCACGAACGAAGCGCTGGAGGTGACCTCGCCTTCATCAACTCCCAACTGTTCAACGATAATCTGCTTCACCTTCTCGTCAACGGCTGCCATGTTTCTCCTTCGCTTAAGCGCAATTTGATTTGAAATTCGATATCCAGGACTCAAGTCGCCTAAAGTCAATCGTCAAAGTAAGATCGCGATAGTAACCTCGCCGACCCCGGCGTCATCCTGCCCGGAGCCCGCGATCCGGCTCTCCGGTTCATGATTCTGATGCCACGGCAACGGAAAAAGGCGAACGTGTAGTGTAACGTCCGGGTAAATGGCTGTAAAGGAAGCGCCGGATTTTCTGAGTCCGGAGCTGTGATATACCTTCTGCATCCTAAACGTGGCCGCTCGTAGCGGTCAAACCACATGCGTGCTGTTGTGCAGAGAGTAAGCCGCGCCCAAGTCACTGTGAAGGGCGAGATCATAGGTGGAATCGGCCCGGGGCTGCTGGTCTTGCTGGGCGTTGGACGGGACGATACCGAAAGTGATGCTACCTATCTGGCAGAAAAAATCTGTGGCTTGCGAGTCTTTGAAGACCGCGAGGGAAAAATGAATCGCAGCGTGCTGGAGGCTGGCGGCAGCGTGCTCGTGGTCTCGCAATTTACTTTGTACGGAGATGTCAGGCGCGGCAAGCGCCCCTCATTCGACGCGGCAGCCGCTCCGGAAAAAGCGCGCCAACTTTATGAGTTCTTCGTGGAACGAATTCGCACTGCTGGATTGCGCTGCGACACCGGCCGTTTTCAGGAAATGATGAAGGTGGAATTGGTAAACGAGGGCCCAGTGACAATTTTGCTGGATTCGCGCAAGGAGTTTTAGAAAAGTTAGAAGAGCTGCCCTTCACGGTTGGGCGTAATACCCGGTCCTGGTGCGAGCCACCACCCCCGGCTTGTCGACCTTGATTCCAATGGCGTGATACTCGTTCACCCGGTCGGCGCGGGCGGGGGCAAACGAGAGAACATAAAACGAGTTGGCATCCGCAGCGCATTCCGCGATCGCAGTGGTTAGGTCGTTGGTCGAGTTGAGAACACGGCCACCACTTTGAACGGCCAGCACCTGCAGTCCAAGATCACCCGGCTCAAGCCGTGAAGGCGAGGTCACGCCCTTCAGGAATTCCTGATAGAAGTTAATCCTCACTCCACCCGCATCCGCCAAGCCGAGTGGATCAATGGCATAAAGCGTAATGCGAGACTGCCTGAGGCCATCGGAGAAGCCGACGATCTGGCTGAACAATCGCTGCGCGTCTTTCGCACTCAATTGAATATTAGGCCCTGAGAGCAGCGGCCATCCCGGACTGAACCAGATCATCAGTTTTCTGCCGGGCTGCCCTCCTTTGTATTCGACAAGTTGCCTCAGGGTCTTCAGAGAGAGATCAAAGCGCTCGGCCGCACCGTAGAAGCCCGCCGAACGATTGATAACTCGCAGCCCCGTGTCGTATTGATCGTATAGCGCCGCCAAGGCATTTCCATCGCGGGAAGCCCCTCCTTGCATCTTCGTTCCAGTGTCGGTAAAGACGACCAGCGATACCGGCTGCGCCAACTTGCCGCCATTCTGCAGCAGAAACTTCTTCAGCTCACTTCGTTCGTAAGTGACTGCGTCGAAGGAGGCGTTGACCGCGTCGACGACCAGAACGATCTCCACGGCATCGTCGGTGGAAGTGGTTCCGTTATCCACGGGATGAAAAGAAAGGATATTCTGCGGCCGCTTGTCGTCGAGAATCGTGAAATCCTGCTGCTGCAGGCCGCGAACCGGCGCCCCGGACTTGTCCGTGACCTGCACGTCGAGTCCGATTTCGCGGCTTGGGCCGGTTGGCGCAGGAGGCGCGGCAGTTCGGGGCTGAAGCTGGGGCGTGGGATTCTCTTGACCCAACGCGGCAGAGACAGGCAGAAGCAGGACCAAGAGCAACCGCAACAGTCGAATCATGGCTCACTCACCTCAACCTGAAATCCTCCGGGGCGGCAGAGGGCAAAGGAAGTCTAGACTCGTCTCTATCAGAAATCAAACGGTCAAGTTGCATGCGACGAGTATCAGTGCCAGGCGAGAATCGCATCCGTGACACGCGCGGCCTCGACCGCTGCCTTCACGTCATGGGTTCGCAAAATGTGCGCACCCTTGAGAATCAGAACCGTGTGCGCGGCAAGATTTCCGTAGAGGCGATCGGACAGGGCTGCGTCTTTTCCATCTTTCGCCAGCATGCGGCCGATGAATGACTTTCTCGAGGTTCCTGCCAACAGGGGAAACCCCAGCGATTGCAATTCCTGAAAACGCGCCAGCAGCGGATAGTTTTGTTCGAAATTTTTCCCGAAGCCGAAGCCGGGATCAAGCATGATTCTCTCTCGCCGCACTCCCGCGAGCACGGCGGCTTCCGCCCATTCTCGCAATTCGCGTTTCACCTGAAGAACGATGTCGCCCGGCGGCGGCAAGTTGCGCCACTCTTCGGGCCGTCCTCGCATGTGCATCAGAACCACGCCGCACTTTAATTCCGCAACGGTTTTTTGCATCCGAGGATCCCAGCGCAGCCCGCTGACATCGTTGACAATCCCGGCTCCCGCGCCCACTGAGGCGCTCGCTACGCTGGCTTTGTAGGTGTCGACCGAGATCACGGCATGGGGCCGCTGTTTTTTCAGTTCGGTGATCACCGGCAACACACGTCGCAACTCCTCTTCCGCGCTCACTGCGGTCATTGCAGTTCGCCCTTCCTGCGTTTGTTTCAATATCTGGTTTTGATTTTCTTGTGGCCAAAATGCGGCCGCGACGCTCGCGCCCGGACGGGTCGATTCTCCGCCAATGTCAATGATGTCGGCGCCTTCATCGAGTAACTGGACCGCGCGTGCGACGGCGGCGCCAGCGTCCACGTAATCGCCGCCGTCAGAAAAAGAATCGGGAGTCACGTTGAGGATGCCCATGATCAGCGTGCGCTTGCCCAATTCAAGCGCGTGCGTCCCGAGGCTCCATTGGAAGACGGTCCTCATTCGGGGATTCTAAACGAAAGGTTCCGCGCCAATACCATCGTCTAAAGGCGCCGCACGGCCGCATGGCGCATGCGCACTGACCGAAGCGCTCCAGGACCGGTGCCAGTCGGAGGTTTTCGCATGCCATCGAGCAACTCTTTGAGAACAACCGCGTTATTGTGCATCTCGTTCTTCGATGCAAACAAAAGTGTTACCCGTTTTCTCTTGTGCGCCAGTCGATAGAGCGTCAGCAAATCTTTTTCGGCTTCCGGACGCGCCAGTTCTTTCAGATAACGCTTGCGAAAAAGCTGCCACAGAGCGGGCCGCGCGTGAAACCATTTCCGCAGTTCATTCGACGGAGCAAGGTCCCGCAGCCACTCCACCGCGGCAACCTCTGACTTGTGCAGCCCGCGCGGCCACAGTCGGTCTACCAGAACGCGCGCCCCATCGGAGCGCGATACTGATTCGTAAACTCGCTTGACGGCGACAGGCATGGCTATGCTCTATCATTGTAAGGTTAGCGGCAGCGCGATGGTTGTGGGAAAACTGGGCGAAACTGGGCGCGAAATGGCAAGCAAGAAAATGCAGGTGACTGAACGGCGGCGTGGGCGCAAGCTCAACCGGTTGATGGGCGCGGCCTTCGCTGCATTCATTGTGCTGGCTTCACTCACAGCTTGTGACGTGGAACGACGTAAGTCAGATGCCGAACTCGGCCTGAACCCGCAACAGGCCGCCGGACGCAAGATTTACGATAACTACTGCGACCGCTGTCACCGGCCGTATTCCACCAAAGGCAAGAAAGGTCCCGGCCTGAAGGGGATCTTCCAGCATCAGTATCTTTCCCTCAGCGGACTGCCCGCGAACGATGACCGCGTCGGCGACATTATTCGCAATGGCCGTCCGGATATGCCCGCCTATGGTCAGACTTTGAGCCAGCAGGATATTCAGGATTTGCTCGCCTACCTGCACACGCTGTGACCGTTGGAAAATGATGCGTCACTTATTCGCTTCATGGCATAATCCTGCGGTGAAAAATGCCGCGAGGTCAGAGCTGCTTCGTAAGCTTCCGTCGGTCGATGACTTGATGCGCGGGCCCGCGCTTCTCTCGCTGGCGGCAAGCCACGGTCAAGCTTCCGTGGTCGATGCAGTACGTGCCGTCCTGGCCAGTCTGCGGCGGGAAATTGAATCCGGCCTGCTGCATGAGGACGCTCTACAGTTAGCTCTCTCGGGTCTCACGGATGCAGTGGAGAATCAACTGCGCCTGTCGCTGGGTTACTCTCTCCGGCCGGTGATCAACGCCACGGGAGTCATCCTGCATACCAACCTCGGCCGCGCTCCGTTGGCGGAGACGGCCCTCGATCACATCCGCCAGACCAGCGCCAGTTATTCCAACTTGGAGTTCGATCTCGCCGCCGGCGCACGCGGCAAGCGGGACACGCATGTGGACCGCCTGTTTCGCCGCCTGCTCAGCGAAGAGACAAAAGCCGAGACCATTTCCACTATCGTGGTGAACAACAATGCGGCCGCCGTGCTGCTCGCGCTGAACACTCTCGCCGACGGCGGAGAAGTCATCGTTTCGCGCGGCGAGCTGGTGGAGATCGGCGGTTCATTCCGCATCCCCGATGTGATGGTGAAGTCAGGCGCGATCCTCCGCGAAGTCGGCACCACAAACCGTACTCGCGTTTCCGACTATGAAAAGGCCATCACCGATCGAACCCGGCTCTTGCTCCGCGTGCACCGCTCAAACTTCGAGATTACGGGCTTCACCGAACAAGCCTCTACGGCAGAACTAGTGGCGCTGGCCCACAAGCGTGGCATTCCGCTCGTGGAAGACCTGGGCAGCGGCGCGCTCTTTGATCTGCGCTCCATCGGAATTGATGGCGAGCCGGGCGTGCTCGACAGCCTGCGCGCCGGCGTGGACATCGTCACGTATAGCGGCGATAAGCTGCTGGGCGGTCCGCAAGCCGGGCTGATCAGCGGCCGCTCGGAATTCATCGCCCGTATGCGGTCGAATTCGCTGTTCCGGGCGCTGCGCGCGGATAAGCTGATCTATGCCGCGCTCGAAGCCACTCTCCTGGCTTACGTGCAGCATGATCACGACGCCATCCCCACGCTGCGCATGATGCGGCTCTCGAAGGATGAAATCGTCAAGCGTGCCGAAGCGCTGGCGGCGCGCATTGTGGCGCCAAAGTTGAAAGTAGAAATCGGAGACGGCACATCCCTCCTTGGCGGCGGCTCCGCTCCCTCTGCTGTTCTGCCGACGCGCCTCTTGGCCTTGACTTGCGAAGACCTGAGCGCCGATGAACTCACCGCGCGCCTGCGCGAATCCCAGCCTCCCATCATCGCCCGGGTTGACGAAGGCCGCGTGTTGCTGGATTTGCGGACGGTCTTTCCCCAGCAGGACTCCGCCATCGCTTCTGCCTTGGCTCGCATCGCCGCGTGATGGTTTCGCATCGAAACGGGGTTGGCCACGCTTTTCACGATCGGACATTCAACCCGCCCGCTCACCGGCTTGATCGAGGCGCTTCAGGCTCACTCGATTCAAACCCTGGTGGATATCCGCGCCTTCCCCATGTCGCGGCGGCTGCCGCAATTCAATCGCGACGCACTGGAAAAAAGTTTGCCGGACGCCGGAATTCGTTACCTCTGGATGCCCGCTCTCGGCGGTTATCGCAAGCAGATTCGTAACGATTCCCCGAATATCGCTCTGCGCAATGCATCTTTCCGCAATTATGCCGATTACATGCTCACCGGCGAATTTCAAAATGCAATGGCAGAATTGCTTGCGCTCGCCGAAGCTTCGCGCACCGCCTATATGTGCGCCGAGCGCGTATACTTCCGCTGCCATCGGATGCTGATCTCCGATTGGCTGGTGACGCAAGGACATGAAGTAATGCATATCGACGGCACCGGCCCGGCGAAAGCTCATCACCTTACCGCGGAGGCACGCGTCATAGATGGCGAGTTGATTTACCGCGGTGACCGGCTCTTGTAGGGTCTAATAAAAGTGTTGTAGGGTCCAATCAATTATGATCGTCGGCACCGGCATTGATATTGCGGAAGTACCGCGCATCCAGCAGTCCATCGAACGTTTCGGTGATCGCTTTCTGCAGCGCATCTATACCGCGGGCGAAATCCGTTATTGCGATTCCAAGGCTAATCGTGTGGAGCGCTACGCCGCGCGCTTTGCCGCCAAGGAGGCAGCCATGAAGGCTCTGGGCACGGGCTGGAGCCACGGCGTCCGCTGGCGCGATTGCGAAGTAGTGCGCCTGCCCGGCGGACGTCCGAGCATTTCGTTTCACGGCAAAGCTGCAGAATTTGCCGCCAGGCTGGGCGTCAAGAATGCGGCCCTCTCGCTTTCTCACACAGCAGAGCAAGCCATCGCGCAAGTCATCCTCGAGAGCTAGGCCCGACGAGTAGCTCAAAAGCCAAGGCCCGTCGGCAGGGCCTTCTGGTAGACTGAGCCATCTCATATCCCCATGTCTGCGACGCTTCAGGCTCCTGCTCCGCCTCAATCCGCAGAAGTATCAGAACCAGCTTTACTGGTCGGCCTCGGGCTGACAAGTTTCGCGTCGCTTTTGCTGGAATTGGGGCTCACGCGATTGTTTTCGGTCATTCTCTTTTATCACTTTGCTTTTCTCGCCATCTCGATTGCCTTGCTGGGATTGGGTGCGGGCGGAGTTTTCGCTTACCTCCTCAAGAGCCGCCTGGCGCGCCTTCCTACGCGCAACCTGGCGGCTGGCCTGTGCATGGTCAACTCAGTGGCGGTCTTTCTGGTACTGGAGACCGTGTTGCACGTTCCGGTGAGGTTTGATGTCGATGGCATCAACTTTCTGCGACTGACCGTGATCTACCTCTTCGCAGCGACGCCTTTTTTTCTGACTGGAATCCTCTTTTCCGCGGTTTTCGCACGCGAAACCGGACGCATTCCGCTGCTCTATGGCGCAGATCTGGCCGGCGGAGCGTTGGCCTGCATGGCAGTAGTTCCTCTTCTCAACTGGATCGGAGGACCGAACACGATCCTCATGGCCAGCGTGGCCCTGGCGGTGGCCGCGGCGGCCTGGGCGCCGACGCAAACCGTGCGCAGAATTGCGGGCGGCATTCTTGCTGCTTTCCTGATGCTCATTGCCGGTAATCTTTCCGATCGTCTGATTGACGTCGTCTACGCGAAGGGAAAGTTCCGCAACCCTGCCTGGGTGGAGTTTGCGCGCTGGAACGCACTTTCACGGGTGGAAGTGGATCTCTGGGGGGATGCCCGGAACAGGTCCAAGGCGGTGGTGATCGACGCCGACGCTTCTACCTACATCATGAACGTTGAACCCGAGCGTGTGGCGGGGACACCCTGGGAGCGAATTCTTATGTCCCGGGCGCCATCATTGGCCAACGTTTTACGGCCCCACGGAGACTACGCCATCATCGGCCCCGGAGGCGGCATCGACGTGCTGAGCGCCTTGTACGCCGGCAGCCCGAGCGTGACCGGGATCGAGATCAATCCCATCATCGCTAACACCATCATGCGCGGGCGATATGCGACTTACTCCAAGCACCTTTACCAGCGCCCCGACGTGCACTTACACGTGACCGACGGCCGATCTTACCTACGCTCGACCGAGCAGCAATTCGACGTGGTGCAGATGACTTTGGTGGATACGTGGGCTTCGACCGCCGCGGGCGCCTTCGCTCTCAGCGAAAACAACCTCTACACCGTCGAGGCCTTCCGCGAATATTTTGAACACCTGCGGCCGGATGGAATGATCGCGGTCACACGCTGGGAGTTTCGCCAACCGCGCGAGGCCTTGCGGGTAGTCGCGGTGGCCATGCAGGCATTGCACAGCCTCGGCGTTTCGGATACGGCGCGCAATTTTATCGTGGCCTCGGAAGGCCCACTCAATGAAGATGGGATTCCTGTGGTTGTGCTCGCCAAGAAGACCGCCTTTACCACGGAGGAAGAATCTGCAGTGAAGGCTCACTTCGAGCGCTATCCCAGACTCAATGCCCTCTACCTCCCATCGGATGCCGGCATCGGAATAGGGCGCAATGCGTTTGGCGATCTGATCGCGAGTGGTGACCCTTACGGATTCGCGAAGGGTTATACCTACAACGTGGCCCCGGTCAGCGATAACTCGCCGTTTTTCTTCTTCACGCTGAAACCCGCTCAAATTATCGCCCGGCACGCCACCACCGCCGGGATCGACTGGAAAGTCAATGTGGGGGTCCGGGTTCTGCTGGTGGTGCTGGTAATTTCCGTGGTCGCCGTGCTGGGCTTCCTGATTCTGCCTCTGGCGCTAAAAGGAGGTCGACAGTCGCCGCTCCCACTGCTTTATTTCGTCGCCGTAGGTCTTGGCTACATCCTGGTCGAGATCGCCTTCATCCAGCGCTTCGTATTGTTTCTGGGCCACCCCACCTACGCGTTGACCGTGGTGATCTTTCTGCTGATGCTTTCCAGCGGTGCCGGCAGCCTGTTTTCGCGGCGCTGGCTGCCCCGCACTCAGCTGGCATGGATGCCGATCACCCTGGTGATCCTTGCCCTTCTGGTAGATGTGTTCTTCTTGCCTCACTGGTTGGCAACGTGGGTGGGATTCGGATTTTACTACCGGCTTGCGATCAGTGCTGTTTTGTTAGCTCCACTCGGCTTTGTGATGGGGATGCCATTCCCTACAGGTTTGCGGGCGCTTGCGGTGGGCCCGGTGATAGAAGTCTCTGGCCCTCTGAGTGGCGAGGACAATGCTGTGGAGTGGGCGTGGGCGATGAACGCGGCCGCCAGTGTGCTGGGTTCGGTGCTCGCCATAATGATCGCGATCCAGTTCGGCTTAAACACGACCTTGGCCTGTGGCGTGGCCGCCTATCTGCTCGCCCTGTTGTTGCTGCCCGCTCTGCATCCCCGGCGCGCTTAGGCCTGAGCTCTGGTTTTGCTATCATGCTCCGAGGGGCGGCGGAAGTTCCCGTGCGCAACCCGAATGGCGGTTTGAGGAGACTATTTGCCGAGCCAGAAGCAGCTCAAATGGTCGCAACTGCGAGTGGGCCTGACGGTAATTTTCGCTAGCGCAATCTTGGCCGTGCTTTTGTTCCTGATGTCCGGGACGGGCGGCTTGTTCTCCCACCGCATCACACTGGTATCCTTCTTCGACAACGCGAGTGGATTGCGCGTAGGCGCGCCCGTGCGGCTCAATGGCGTGGACATCGGAAACGTTGCCGCCATTCGCGTGGTGCCTGATAAAGACAAGCAGCTCACTCCTGTCGAAGTGATCATGAGAGTGAGCACGAAGTACGGTTTCAACCTCCGGCGCGATTCGATGACCTCTCTTGATACGGCGGGAGTTCTAGGGGAAACTTACCTCGATATCGATAGCGCACAGGCCGTCGGCCCGCCGGCGAAAAATGGCGACACGCTCCCCACACAGGTCCATCCTGATTTCAACGAAGTGGTGCGCTCCAGCCAGAGCACCTTGCAGAACATGGACGCGTTGCTGAAGCGCGCCGACCGCATCCTGGCTTTCGCCGAGAGCGGCAAGGGTTCACTGGGAAAGTTAATTTACGATCCCACGCTTTATAACCGCTTTTCCGAGACTGTCGCCGATTTTCAGGGAATCGTAAATGAGATCGCCAAGGGCCAGGGCAGCCTGGGTGCACTCATCAACCGCAACGATGCCTACGACAAGTTCCTCGCGACTCTCGACAAAATCAACGTAGTGGTTGACGATCTGCAAGCCGGTAAAGGCACGGCGGGCAAGTTCCTGAAAGACCCTTCGCTGTATAACAACGCCAACGATACCATCGCGAACCTGAAGCAGGTTACCGGCGACATCAACGCCGGCAAGGGAACTCTGGGCAAGCTCACCAAGGATGAGCAGCTGGCAAACAAAATCGACACGACTATGACCAAACTCGAGGCCCTTACTAGCGATCTCGAGGCTGGCCGCGGCACAGCGGGGAAACTCTTCAATGACGACACACTCTACAACAACGCCAACCAGATGCTGGTCGAAACCCAGAATTTGGTGAAAGCCATCCGCCAGGATCCCAAGAAGTATCTCAGCATCAAGCTGCACATTTTCTAGAAGCTATCTCATGAATTGGATCGGTAGGGTACGTAGAGCACGGCTTCAAGCAGTTGCCTTGAGCGAAGCCGAAGGGGTGCCGCTCAGAGCCAGCAACCACGCAGATCGGGGAGGGGACGACTTCAGTCGTGCCGCCCAGAGCCAATAGAAACGGGGGCTTTAGCCCCTGAGGGAGCCGGTTCAACGGTTTTCTAGGAAACCGATCGGGGAGCAGAAGTCGATTCCGCCTGCTCGTGCGCGTGGTAGCTGGAGCGTACCATCGGACCGGACTCAACGTGGCGGAAGCCGAAGCGTAACGCCTCGCCCCGCAAGTCGCGAAACTCCTGAGGCGTGTAGAACCGAGCAATCGGCAAATGGTCGTGCGATGGCCGCAGATACTGCCCCACAGTAAGGATGTCCACGCCGCAGCTGCCGAGATCGCGGAACACTTCAACCAGTTCGTCACTCGATTCTCCCAGCCCTACCATCACACCGCTCTTGGTCACCATGCCGGGAGAAAATTTCTTGGCGTTCTCCAGCAGCGCCAGCGTACGCTCGTAACGCGCACCGGAGCGTACCGCGCGATAAAGCCGCGGCACGGTTTCCGTATTGTGATTGAGCACGTCAGGCTGCGCTTCGAGAACAATCTTTAGCGGCTCTTCCAGACCCTGAAAATCCGGGATCAGAACCTCAATCCGGCAATCGGGAGTCAATTCACGAATCCCGCGGATGGTCTCGGCAAAAATCCTGGCGCCGCCCACGTTATCATCATCCCGATTCACGCTGGTCACCACCGCGTGCTTCAGCCCCAACTTGGCCACGGCTTCGGCCACGCGCCGCGGTTCGTCCCAGTCGATAGGCTCGGGCCGGCCCTTCGGAACGGCGCAAAATCCGCAGCGGCGGGTGCAGATATCACCCAGAAGCATGAACGTCGCGGTCTTGTGATTCCAGCACTCGCCGATGTTTGGACACTGCGCCGACTCGCAAACCGTATGCAATCCCAGGCCGCGTGCGAGTTTCTTGAGCTCGTGAAAGTTGTCGCCGACGGGAGCCTTCGCTCGCAGCCACTCCGGCTTCGGCACCCGCAGCAGCGGGCCGAGCTCGATCTGGATCAATTGAGAAGCACCGGACATATTCGCGCTATTACGTGATTCTAGCAGCTCACCCCACTTCTACTAAGCCGTAAGAGCGCTGCCATCGCGTGCGCATGGCCACCAGCGCCCGGCTGATCTCCACCTGCGTGATTTCAGAATTCGGTCCCTCCATCACCGCTGCGGCCTCGCGCTTGGCCAATTCCAGCAACTGCCGGTCACGAATCAAGTTGGCCACGCGAAAACTCGGCATCCCAGCCTGCCGCGTGCCAAAAAATTCTCCCGGCCCGCGCAGTTCGAGATCGAGTTCGGCGATCTGAAAACCGTCATTGGTGCGCACCATGGCGTCGAGGCGCCGCTCGCCCTCTTCCGTGACTTTGCCGCCGGTCATCAATATGCAAAAAGATTTCGCCGCGCCGCGCCCAATGCGCCCCCGCAGCTGGTGAAGTTGCGCCAGGCCGAACCGCTCTGCGTGCTCAATCACCATCACGGTTGCGTTGGGAACATCGACCCCCACTTCGATCACAGTGGTCGCGACCAGAATTTGCAACTCGCCTTTCTGGAACATGCGCATGACCTGATCTTTCAAATCGGCATCCAGGCGTCCATGCAGCAGTCCGACTTTGAATTCCGCAAAGATCTTTCCGCTGAGCTCGCGGTACATTTTGATCGCCGCCTTTAGTTCAGTCTCCTCGCTCTCGGCAATCACGGGATAAACCACATACGCCTGATGTCCCGCCGCAACCTGTTTGCTCACGAACTCCCATACCTTGGCCGAATCGTCATCTGTGATTCTTCGTGTAACGATTGGCGTGCGTCCGGGCGGAAGCTCGTCGAGCACGCTGATGTCGAGATCTCCATACAAGGTGAGCGCGAGCGTGCGCGGGATCGGCGTAGCCGTCATCACCAGAACGTCGGGCTCGGCAATGGCTGTGGGGGGACGGGCGCCCTCGCCCGTCCAGTCGAGCGTAGCGCGGCTGCTTTCATTTCCCTCGCCCGATTTCTTCATCAACTTAAGCCGCTGCAAAACGCCGAAGCGATGTTGCTCGTCGACGATAACCAGTCCCGGCTTCGCGAACTCAACTTTCTCCTCCAGCAACGCGTGCGTGCCGATTATCAGCTGGGCGTTGCCCTGCGCGATGTGCCGCCGGATTTCGCGCTTGCGGTCCGCCTCTAGCGAGCCGGTTAGCAGGACAATGCGGTAGCCGGCATTCTCCAGAATTCTGCGCGCCGAAAAATAGTGTTGTTGCGCGAGAATTTCCGTGGGCGCCATCAGCGCCACTTGATACCCATTTTCGATGGCGATGATCGCCGCCTGAAAACTGATAATAGTTTTTCCCGACCCCACATCGCCTTGCAGCAAACGCCGCATGGGATAAGGCTTCTGCATATCGTCGGCAATCTCTTTCAATACTTTTTTCTGTGCCGCCGTGGGATGAAAAGGCAGAATTTTCTTGATCGCCTGCCGCACCCGATCGTCCAGGCGAAACGCGATGCCCATCTCCACCTTTTGCTCGCGTCGCTTGAGTTCCAATCCCAGCTCGAGAAAAAACAATTCTTCAAAGATCAGCCGGATGTGTGCCGGCGTGCGCGACGATTGCAAATCTTCGAAGCTCTCGCCGGCCTCGGGCCAGTGCACCTTCCACAACGCCTCCCGCTCCGAAAGCAGTGCCAACCGCCCGCGCACTGCTGCCGGAATCGTTTCCCCCAGATCGGGAGTTAAATCCTCCAGGGCTTTCCGGATCACTCGCCGAAACCATCGCGCCGTCACGCGTCCTTGCCCCGCCGACTCGTAGATGGGCACGATGCGTCCTACTTCGAGCGATGCCGCAGCTTTGTCATCCGCATTTTCTGCGCCGGCATCGCCCAACATCTCAAACTGCGGCTGAATAATCTGCAGCTCGCCATTTTTATCCTGCTCCACCTTCCCGTAAAGCGCGATCAACTCCCCGGGTTTGAATTTATCTTGCAGGTAAGTCGCATTGAACCAGAGGCATTTCAGCCGAGACCGCCCCTGCCCGACGGTCAGCTGAAAAATGGGCATGCGGCGCGTGCGAAACAGCCCCGAGTTGCGCACTTCCGCGATGACGGTCGCCATTTCGCCCGCCCGCAGCTCCGCAATGCCGCGCGGATTCAGCCGGTCCTCGTAGCGAAACGGCAGATAATTCAGTAGATCGCCAACGGTAGCAATGCCCTTGGTGGCAAGGATCTCGGCCAGCTTCGGACCAATTCCTTTTACGTACTGGACTGGGGTGGTGAGTTCAAGCATCGGAGGCTACGACAGGAATGTTAGCAGGGGAAACGTTATGAACCTCCCTTTCCTGAAAAACCCGGCCCGCTCCACCCCGATCCGGCGTCTAAGCTAACTGTGCTGGTAAATTTCCTCCAGGCTCTTTTCGCCGTTATTCTGGGCAACATCGCCTACTTCCTTCTCGCTCCATCCCTTCACCTGCCGCGGCACCATCCCTTTCAGGCGGATTGGGGCCTCGTCGTCGATTTCTGGTTTTGCGCCGTGGCGTACGGCCTGATCCGCACCGCCAGAAAGTGGAAATAAGGCCGTTTCCCCCGAATTCATAGTTACTTTCGGAACCTGTGTAAGCCGCCCCGCTCGATTACCATAGCGGCTGAGCTATGAACAAAATCGCGGTCCTGTACGATGCCGGCCAGGCGGTGCTTTCCACCTTCGATCTGGACGAGGTGCTGCAGCGCATTCTGGCGATCGCGCATGACTATTTTCATCTGCGGAATGTCGCCATCCTCCTGCTCGATCAGCAATCGCAGGAGTTATACGTTCGCTCGCAGATTGGCTGGGACGAAGGGCAGGACAAGGTCCGGCTCAGCGTGGGCAAAGGCCTCACCGGAATCGCAGCGCAAAAAAAGCAGCCGGTCTACGCGCCTGATGTAACCAAGGACTCTCGTTATTTCTGCTCTGCCAAGTCCACCAGCTCCGAGCTCGCCATCCCTTTGATGGTGCGCGACGAGGTGGTGGGTGTCCTCGATTGTCAGAGTGACCGTGTCGACCATTTCGATTCTGAAACCATCGATCTGCTCACCCTGTTCTCCACGCAGGCGTCAATGGCACTGCAGAACGCGCGCCTCTACTCGCTCGAGCAGCAACGCGCCCGGCAGTTGCAGGCCATCAATGCCATCGCCCAGCAAACCACCGCGGTTCTCGATCTGGAGGAACTGCTGGGACGGGTATGCGGCCTGATTCAAGACGCTTTCCGTGTATCGCATGTCTCGCTTTTCCTGCGCGAAGACCACGATCTGGTGCTGCGGGCTCATCACGGAACGCTGACTCCCTGCATCCCTGCAGGCGGCCGACTTGCGGCCAATACCCAACCGTGGGCGAAAATTCTTTCCGATAGTTGTACGCTGACCGAATGCGATCTTTGCCGAGCCCCCGCCGGCCTGAAGTTTTTCGCCGAGACGGCATCGCGCATGTGCATTCCACTGGTCTCTTTTGGACAGACCTTGGGAGTACTTGCTCTCGACAGCGCCAAGATCGATGCCTTTCGCGATGGCGATCAGCAATCGCTGGAATCGGTCGCTGATATTTGCGCTACCGCCATCCAGAACGCCCACTATGTCGATCGCGTGAAGCAGCTTGCTTACCTGGACGGTCTAACCGGGATCTTCAATCGCAGGTTTTTCGAGGTGCGCATCCTGGAAGAAATCGAACGGGCCCATCGCTATGGAGCGGGTATGGCGGTAATCATGGCGGATATCGATCAGTTCAAAAAACTGAATGACGAGTTCGGGCACATGCTAGGCGATGAAGTCCTCCGCCAAACTTCCTCTCTATTTAATCAGCAGCTCCGCAAGGTGGATGTCGTGTGCCGCTACGGCGGCGAAGAATTTGGCATTTTGCTGACTCAAGTCAACGGCCAGCAGGCGCTGGGTGTGGCCGAAAAACTACGGAAGCTGGTCGAAGGATGGCAATTCCCCGGCGTACCCCGCACCGTGACCATCAGCGCCGGCGCCGCAGCCATGCCCGAACACGGCACTACTCGCGACGAACTGGTGAAAGTGGCCGATTCAGCTTTGTACGCAGCCAAGCAGATGGGACGCAACGCAGTGTGCCTTGCGCCGTTAGCTCAGCGGCTGGCTCATTGCCACACCGCCGGTTAGATCTCCAGCCAATCTCCCTGCATCCGGCGCCGCAGCCGTTCCATTTGCTGCTGCACTTTCTGGCGAGTCTTTTCCAACTCCTCCCTGACCTGGGGAGTGATTTCCTGTTTCAGCTTCTCTGCTAGGTCCTTCAGCTGCCGTTGCTGCGAGCACAGTGACTGGCGCACCTCAGCCGCGGTCTTGCGGCTCTCTTCCTCTGCAAGTTCCGCGATCTGCGGCTGAAGTTTGGCAATCTCGTTCTGCGCTTCCGTCAATTCCGTTTCGGTTTCCGCGTCCATTTCAGGTGCTTCCTCGCTCTCTTCGATCATCTCGCCGGATTCCTTGCGCTCCGGCAGCGTGATGGTGAGAGTCTGTTCCTTCCGGTCGCGGATCACTCCCAAGCTCACCGACCCTGTCGTGTGGGAATGCAAAGCATGAGTAAAGTCGCTGGTGTCATGGACCGGCTGATCCCCAACACGAACAATCACATCCCCTGCACGGATTCCGGCTTTCTCCGCGCGGCTGCCCTTGTCCACCGATCGCACCAACACTCCGTTGCCGTTCTTCGCGCCGAAAAAGTCACCCAGCTGCGGGGTAAGGTTCTCCACTGTCAGGCCGTTTCGCATTGAGGAGCGCACATAGATCACTCCAATGTTCGGAATGTCCATGTCCGGCAGGTTGGGGATGGGTGGAATGTTTGGGATCGGCGGAATTTGCACGTGGAAGCCCTTGTCGTCCATCGGCTCCATGTGCGGCCATTCCTTGCTGCGGTCGGCGAGTTGCACCTTGATCGTCATCGGTTGTCCGTCCCGGCTCAATCCCAGCGTGACTATTCGTCCCGGCGGAGTTTCGCGGATCATGCGGTGCAATTGCGTCTTGCTTTCGATGACCGTTCCATTCATGGTCAAAATAACGTCGTGCTCCCTAATGCCGGCTTTACCTGCGGGAGCGTCCTGATCAACCATGGTCACTTCCACACCCTTTTCTTCTTTCAGTTTTAGCGCGCCGAGCCGGTCGGAAGTGATATCCGCAATGTCGACCCCCAGATAAGCGCTGGTTCCAGAATCTTCGCTGGGAATGCCTAAAGGCTGCGAGGTCTCCATTGTCCATCGTTGCGCGGCATGGGAAAGGTTGAGCAGCAGTGGCAGTACGGCGATCGTGGCCAACATCTGTTTGCGCATGAGTCACCTCCTGCGAGTTCTACGGAAATATCGGAGCCTAATCGGCTAAGAAACTTGTCGCCTAATTCGCGCGCCTGAAGCAGATATCGCCAGTCGTGGTCCGAACCTTCAACAAAGGACCGCCTCCGTTCAGCTTCCCTTCCGCGTTCAGCGTTCTCGGACCCCACTGATCACCCTCGCTGGCCACGTGTATGTCTGGGAACTCGGAGCTAATGTGGTGCCCGTTGCCCAAATCCACGCTGGCGCGGACCGAGAGAGCAACGTCCGGCGCGATGTAAACCGTAATGTCTCCCGCGGAAGTTTCGAGCTTGGAATCGGTGGGCGGAGCGCCGGTTTTTATGAACTTCACGACAATGCCGCCGGCGCTGGTTTCCACACGTGCCGAAGGAACTCCGTAGAGTTCGATCCCGCCGCCGCCAGTCTCGGCGTGTACATGACCTTTAGCGGACGAGAGGCGAATACTGCCTCCCCCAGTCTGAATTTCTGCCGGGCCGCCCATATCGCCCAGATCGATGTTGCCTCCACCGGTTTCCGCCTTCATGGAGCCAGTGCATTGGCGAACCTGAATCCCGCCGCCGCCGGTCTCAATGCTCGCTCCCTGCGTTGCGGAAACAATTACGACGCTGCCGCCGCCGGTCTCCGCCACAATCTTCCCGTTGGCCTGATGTACCACGATGGAACCGCCGCCGGTGTGCAGGCCAATATCGCCGTTGACAGTCCCTACATTGATCGATCCGCCGCCTGTGTCTACGTGGGCGCCTCCGCCAATGTCGTCAAGGTGCATGCTGCCACCGCCACTCTCGGCTTCCACGTGGCCCGCTACCCCGCTGGTGTCGATGTTGCCGCCCTCAGTTTCGATCTTTACCAGGGCAATCTCGCGCGGGACGTTAATCATGAGGTCGCCCGAGAACTTGCGCCTCGAACCCCTTTCGATGCGCACGTGCACTCCAGCGACGTGGACGTTATGACCGCCCTCTCCTTGCCACTCTCCCACCACCCAAGCCGTATCGCCCTTCACATAAGCGGTCATCTTGTAAGCATCGAATTGCCGGCGCGCATCCTGCTCGGACGCCGCCTGCGAACGCATGTGCAGCGTGTAATTGATGCCCGGCTGCTGGCTGCCTCGAACCACAACCGAGCCCATGTCTAGCCGGACTCTCAGGTTCTTCACTCCGGCCAGGGATCCCGAGAGGACTTGCGTCCACGCGTCTCCTTCGCGCGATACATGTGTTTCCTGCGCCAGTTCCATAGGCGCAAGCACGGCCAGCATGCACAACAGGCCGACGAATTGTGGCGAACGTTTCAAATATCCCCCTCGATTGTCATTCCGAGCAGGCGCTTCTTGCGCCGTGAGAGCCTGGCCTGAGCGAAGCCGAAGGCAATCTGGGCGAGCCGCGCGGACCACGGAGCCCGCCCTGAGAGAGCGCAGGCGACCGAAGGGCGCCGTTTGGCTCGCTTCCTTATCAAGACCGCATCCCTGCTTATCTCGTTCAATCAATCTCCGGCAACTGCGCCAGCATGGTACGGGCCTGCGACTTGATGTACTGGCTTTGATCCTTTGCCGCCAGGGTCATCAATACCCCGCGCACGCTGCCATCGGCCTTCACGGGTTCGATCAGCCTCATCACTTCCGTGCGCACGCCCGGGTTCGAATCGTTCACCAAAGCCTCCAGTACCGCATCGCGGACGTGGACGTCGTCCTTCACAAAACCGCCAAGGCCATCGAGAGCCTTCAACCGTACGCCGGGATTCGTGTCATAACGCAGCGCGTAGATCAGCGCATCACGCACCTGGGAAACATTCGGTTCCTGCGTCAGCAGATCGACCGAATCCATGCGAACGCCGGAATTGTAGTTATTGCGGGCCGCAAATAACAGCAGCTGCTGAATGCGCTGATCGTTCAGAGATCCTTCCGTCTCCAGCGTGGAAACCGTGTTGTACTTGATGGCAATCTTGTTGGTTCCCGGTTCTTGCGTCACGGACTGGATGCCAGTGATGGAAGATTCGGCCGGAGCCGCAGGCGCGCCCGTGGCCGCATTCGGCGCCTGATGATCGAATACTTTATAGGCCGTTCCCACTCCGCCGGCAAAGCCAACAATCAAAATTGCGGAGGCCAGCGCTGGCGAGAATCTCACCTGCCGCAGCCAGTTCGCCGGATCGAATGCCAGTCGCTGCCAGAAGCCGCCCTGTTCGGCCGTCTCCAGCGCTTCCTGCAGCTTCATGCGCGATCCAGCCAATAAATTCGCCGTCGGCTCCGCTGCCCGCTCTTGCGACAGCAGGGCGTGAAACTCTTGCTCCGCCTTCAGTTCGGCGGCGCAGTCGGCACAGCGCGCGACATGCTGCTCCAGTTCATGCCGAGCGTCATCCGCCAGTTCGCCATAAACATGCAGCGTTATATTTTCTCGTACCCATTCGCACTTCATATTCGTTCCCTCATCACCCCCACACCTGGGGTGCCCCACTTCTCGCTTCTTTTGCGAGAAGTGGTATCCCTTACCTCATATCCGCCAACTGCCCCCGCAATTTCTGCGTGGCCCGAAACAGCGTATTCTTCGCCGTCTCTTCCGTGGTATGCAAAATCTCGCCCACGGTTCGCAGCTTCAATCCGTGATAATGCTTCAACTCGAAAACCATGCGCTCGCGCGGCGTCAACTTCTCCAGCGCGCCGGAAATCCTCGCGCCCAACTGCCGCCGCATCAAATCGCGTTCCGGATTCGCTCCCGCCCGCCCGTCCGGCACCTGATCCAGCAGGTCGTACTCCCCGCCCGACGCGTCCTTCGCCACCGGCGCATCTTCCTTGCGCACGCTTTTCTTGCGCAGGTGATCCAGGCAAAGATTAGTCACGATGCGGTAGATCCAAGTATAGAAAGAACACTCGAAGCGAAAACTTCCGATGTTCTTATAGGCCTTCAGGAAGGCGTCCTGATAAACATCCTGGGCGTCGTGCTCGGTGCCAGTCAGGTGCAGCGCCAGCCGCAACACTGCCTGGTCGTAGTGCCGCACCAGTTCCTCGAACGCGCCACGGTTGCCGCGCTGCGCCTCGCGGATGAGGATCGTATCGTCAATGCGGCGTTCTTGCCCAGCCATGCGGCCCCACGTGGGGTCCCGATTCTCGCTGACTTTTTCCACTCGGTCGCGCTCTGTTCTCGAGTGGGCCCGTGCACCAACCGCAAGTGTTACTGCCCAAACATCGGCCGGCATGTTCTTGTCGTTTTCCTATACCGCTAGCGCCCGGTGTCGATGCCGTACCCGAGCTTGCATAGGAATAGACGCGTAATCAGCGGAAGCGTGAGCAGAAATTATAGGCTGGATCGGAATTTTATGGGGCCTAGATCATTCTTTTGGAATGGGTTAGCCGAGACAGAACATTGACTGAAAGTGAAGCGCAGAGACAGTTCGCAAAATTAAACAAACTACACGAGAAGTATATACTCGCAAGCGGAAATTCATTTGAAGCGCAGGTTGAGGAGGTAGGTTGAAACCACAGGGGATTTTGAGAGATTGGGCGTACTTAAGTTGTATTGCACTGGCCATCTTTTTCACCCTGTCTGGGCAAGGTACAGCACAAACCGGTGCGGGGCAGGCGAGGGAAGTAGTTCCCTGGGCCAACTCGCTCACCGACGCCCAGATTCGCGACAAAGCCACGAGCCTGCTGCGGCAGATGACCCTCGACGAGAAAATCGCGCAACTCTCCCAGCTTCCCGGTACAGACGTTGCCGAGTTCACGGCAAACGTCAAGCAGCCCATGGAAGAGGTCCTCAAGCAACGAGGAGCCGGTTCCATCCTCTGGATTTCGGATCCAAAGGAAATTAACCGCCTGCAACATGTCGCCGTCGAGCAAACGCGCTTGCATATCCCCGTCCTCTTCGGTCTCGACGTCGTCAGCGGCTACCACACCATCTTTCCCGTGCCCATCGCCATGGCATCTTCCTGGGATACGAAGTTGGTCGAACAAGTCCAGGCGGTAGCCGCGCAGGAAGCCAGAGCTGCCGGGATCGAGTGGACGTTCGCCCCGATGGTCGATATCGCCCGTGATGCCCGCTGGGGACGCATGGTCGAAGGCGCTGGTGAAGATCCCTACCTTGGAGCCGCCATGGCCCGCGCCCAGGTTATCGGGTTTCAAGGCAAAGAGCTGGGTGCGCCCGATCATGTGCTCGCTTGCGCCAAGCACTTCGCAGGCTATGGAGCCGCCGATGGAGGCCGGGACTACGATTCCTCCTACATTCCCGAAGAGCAAATGTGGAACACCTATTTGCCACCGTTCAAAGCCGCCATCGACGCCGGCGCGGGCAGCCTGATGAGCGCCTACATGGATCTGAACGATGTGCCCGCCAGCGGCAACCGTTGGCTCCTGCATGACGTCCTGCGCGAAGCGTGGAACTTCCAGGGATTCGTGGTGAGTGACGCCTTGGCCGTCCATAACCTCGTGACTCATGGCTACGCCCGTGATCCCCAGGACGCCGCTTACAAAGCCTTCACCGCCGGATTGAACATGGATATGGCCAGCGGCACCTATCTCAAATATCTGCCCATCGAACTGCAGCAAGGCCACATTTCCATGCAGCAGATCGACGCCGCCGTGCTGCCGATTCTTGAAACTAAGTTTCGCATGGAATTATTCGACCACCCCTACATCGAAGAATCGCATATCGATCAGGTGCTCAACGATCCCGCGCATCAACAACTTGCCCGCACCGCCGCACAACGCACGGTCGTATTGCTTCGCAATCAGAACGCGTTGCTTCCTCTCGACAAGAGCGGCAAGGCCATCCACTCCATCGCCGTGATCGGCCCGCTTGCTGACGCTGAGGCCGACATCCTCTCGATGTGGGGCGCGCTCACCAAGCCCGGTCCCACCGTGAGCATTCTGCAGGGCATCCGAGAGAAAGCCGGCTCGGCAATCCAGGTCTCCTACGCCCACGGCCCAAATCTGTTCCGCTCCATTCCTTCGCCCTTTGAAGGCCTTGCCTTGACCGCCGCGATGAAGGAGCAACCCACCCAGACTGCGCAGGAAGCCCAACAATCCATCGACGAAGCCGTTACCCTGGCCAAGCGAAGCGACCTGGCCATTCTGGTTCTGGGTGAGATCGACTTGATGAGTGGCGAGTACGCCTCGCGATCATCGCTAAAACTTTCCAACCATCAGGAAGACCTGCTGGAAGCGGTTTCCGCCACCGGCAAACCGGTCGTCCTCGTGCTCATCAACGGCCGTCCGCTAAATATTTCCTGGGCCGCCGAGCACATTCCCGCCATTCTCGAAGCCTGGTATCCCGGTAGCCAGGGCGGCAATGCAGTCGCTGACATCCTTTTTGGCGACGCCAATCCCTCTGCCCATCTTCCCGTAAGCTGGCCGCGCAGCTCCGGACAGCTTCCCCTTTATTACAACCACAATCTTACGCAAAACCCGGAAAGCGCCCCTGACTTCAAATCGCGCTACTGGGATCTCCCAAGCACTCCGTTGTTTCGTTTCGGGTACGGCCTCAGCTATACGACTTTCTCCTTCGACAATCTAAAAGTCACTGCATCAGCGCGAATCGCCGCCGGCACCATGATCGATGTCTCAGCGGATGTGACCAACACGGGCTCGCGCCCAGGCGATGCCGTAGTCCAGCTCTACATCCATCAGCGCGCCGGCAGCGCGTCCCGGCCCGTCCGGCAGCTAAAGGGATTTGAAAAAGTAACTCTGGAACCCGGCGCAAAACGGACCATCCATTTCGCGCTGGGAAAAAACGAATTGCAGTTCTGGAGTCCCGCCGAAAAGCACTGGACCGTCGAGCCTGAGCAGTTCGACGTCTGGGTAGGCGAAGACTCTACCGCGCCACTACACGGAGAGTTCCGTCTGACCAATTGACGCGTGCGTGGGCGAGCCCACACAAAACATTCTGCCGATTCTGGTGTTTCGAACCAATGTAGAATGGCGTTGCCCCCGAACGGATGGCATTCCTGCCCATCCGACCGCCAAAGCCCAGACTCGAGGGTTCCTATGCCTCTCCGCGCCCCCTTTGCCTCGCTTGCGCTGTTGGCCGGCCTCCTCCAATTCTCGTCCGGAGTCAGCCCAGCCCAGGTTCCCACCCGGCTCTGCAATCCCTCCGTCACTTCGCCGATCGTCGTCGCTACTCCGGCGCAGCGGCTCGGCGCCGGTGCCAAGGCTCAGCCTCCGCTCACCGATACTTTCGATTGGCCCGACACTCCTCTTGGCGTAATCAAGACCGCAGGCGGCTACGAATTCTTCGCCAGCGATGGGGGCGCGCACGACCGCCAGATGTGGCAGGGACACTGGGTCGGCAACAACAAGTCCGGATCGTTTACCACTACGATGGGTACACTCGACAATCCTCTCGGCACTGCCGATCCTGAGGACGTCAGCGTCTCGCCGAATCCCAATGACGCAGTCAATCCCATTTATCAGAGCTACGGCTACATGGGCGGAGGTCCGGTTTATCAGGTTCCCGCGGGCATGACCGGAGCCGGTAACCTGCTGGCGACCTATCATGCCGAACTCCCCAACGACGCTCTCTATGCGGCGCTCGGCCTGGCCGCATCCACCGATAACGGTCTGCACTGGACCGATCTCGGCGAAATCATCCGTCTCAACCAAGCCTACGCAGTGGGCCTCGACGGCTTTGAAATCGGCGACGGACCGCTCGTCCTCTCGCCCGATGGCAAGTTTTTTTATTTATATTTTCCGGATTGGACCGCCAACGGTACGCGGCACACTACGGACGCCCAAGGCGTCTCGACCACCACGAACGTCTCAGTCGCGCGCGCCTTGGCTGCCGACGTGCTGAATGCAGCCTTCGGACCCGCTCCGCAACATTCCATCCCCTTCCAGAAGTTCTATAAGGGCAATTGGCACTTGCAACCCGCACTGGGCGGGGCGTCTACCGATCTGATTCCGCGCGCCCCGTTTTCCGGTTATCTCGATATCCACTTCAACAGCGCACTGCAGCGATACGTGATGATCATCTCCGACGATACGAACTTCACCTACGCCGAATCCATCGACGGCCTATCTTGGACAGTTCCCGTCTCGCTCGGCACCTTCGGCCCGATCGCCGCCTATCCCACGGCTGTGGGATCAGGAGATGACCCACACACCCTGGGCCAGAAGTATTACGTGTACTTTACCCATTTGCCCACCGACGGCACCGGCTGGACCAATGGCTCCCTGCGCAGGGTGGCGATTACCTGCCAGTGATCGAAACTTAAGGGCCGCAATAACAAACGCCCCACTTCTCGCAAAAGCGCGAGAAGTGGAGCGCCGTGAACTTCGTGACAACTACTCTACGACCGCTTCTTTCTCGATGATCACCTTCAAATGCGCGGTCACATCCTTGTGCAGCTTCACCGACACGGTGAACTCGCCCAAGGTTTTCAGAGGCTCGTGAAGCTGGACCTGCTTCCGGTCCAGATTGATTCCTTTTTTTGCAACCGCTTCGGCAACATCGCCCGACGTAACCGATCCGAACAACTGATCGTGTTCGCCCGACCGCCGCGCGAACGAAACCGCCAGCCCTTCAAACTGCTTGGCAAGCTCTTCAGCCTGCGCCTTCTCCTTGGCCGAGCGCCGTACCGAAGCGGCCTTCATCTGTGCGATGACAGCTTTGTTCCCTGCATTGGCCTCAATAGCCAGCTTGCGCGGCAAAAGAAAGTTGCGCCCGTATCCCTCGGCAACCTTCACCACGTCGCCCCGTGCTCCCAGTTTGCTCACATCTTCTTTGAGAATAACTTCCATGATAATGACTCCGATCTCTTTGAGTGCTCCCAGCTCTCAGCAAACCCCAAGCTCCCTGCACGACAAGCTGAGAGCGGAAAGCGGATAGCTGCTTTTTTACGATGCCCGTCCCGCAAATGGCAGCAGCGCAATGTTTCGCGCCTGCTTGATAGCGGTGGCCAAACGATGCTGGTGCGGCGAACATACGCCAGTCAGACGCCGGGGCACAATCTTGCCGCTCTCCGCCACAAACTGCCCGAGCAACCGGTAATCCTTGTAATTGATGTCGGCAATCTTCTCCGTGCAGAACTTGCAGACTTTCTTGCGCCGGAAAAATTTCCGTCCACCTTCACGCGGTGGACCTCCCGGTCCAGATCGGCCGCCGCCACCCCCAGCTCCGAATCGCGGGCGGTCTCCTCCCGAACGCGGCCCATCCCCGGCCGGCCGCGAGGGCCGCTCGGTTGCCACTGGTGCTTTCGTCTCTTCAGTCATAACGCTCCTTCATGATCTTGGTGAAACTCATTTCGGCCAGGTTTTCTCCGAAAACTGAAAAATTCCTAAACCGTCGCTGTCGGCGCGTCCACCGCCGCAGGCACTTCCGCCGTCGGCGCTTCGTCGGCGCTTACCGCCGGCTGTGCGCTCACTTTCTTGCGCGCCTCGCGCAGGGCCTTAATCTTCTCCAGACGCTTCTGCTCCTCGTCGATGCGGACGGTGAGGAACTTGATCACCTGCTCCGTTACTCGCAGACGGCGCTCCAGTTCGTGGATCACCGTCCCGCCGCCTTCGATGGTCAGCAAAATGTAGACGCCCTCGCGGAATTTTCGCACCGTGTAGGCCAGACGCCGCTTGCCCATGCGGTCCACGGACTTCACCGTTCCCGCTGCTGAAGTTACTGTGGACTCCAGATTCGAAATCAGTTTGTCCAGATCTTCGTCCGCCATATCCGGCCGGACAATAAACATCAACTCATACGTACGATTCATTTCAGTCTCCAAACTTCCAGGAACCAGTGCTCAGGGGATAGGGATTGAAGAAATCAATCGTGGCCACGCATCCTGCCGTTATCCTGCACCCTGTGCCCTAATCCCTTTCTTCTTTCCGGTTGAAGCGGTTCATCGCCGCCGCCGGACCTTCCTTCAAAATCACCTTCACTGCTTCTTCGGCCGTATCCAGCACTCCATCGAGTACCGCCAGATCCGCCTTGCGCAGCGGCGCCAGCAGATATCGCTGGCCATCTTCCACCTTGCGCTCCGGAGCGACTCCTATCCGGATACGCAAAAAATCCTGAGTATCCAGCGCCCCGATGATCGACTCGATCCCGTTATGCCCCGCCGAACTTCGCCGCGTATGAATCCGCAACGTGCCCAGCAAAAAATCCAGCTCATCCTGAATCACGATCAAATCGGATTCCGGCTTTGCTTCATACTCCGCCACCAATTCACGCACCGACATGCCGCTGAGGTTCATGTAGGTTTCCGGCTTGGCCAGCAATACTGTCTCGCCGCTAATCACTACACGTGCCGTCAATGCCCGGCACTGCCGGTTTCTCACCTCAACGCCCAAATCGCTGGCGATTCGATCCACTGCAAGAAACCCCGCGTTATGCGGCGAAAACTGATACTCGATACCAGGATTGCCAAGACCGACGATCAGTTTCACGCTGGAGATCCTTCGCTCCGCTCAGGATGACAGCGGCGGGCTCAGATGTCCGCCAAACGCTGTCATTTCTTCTCCTTCTTCTCGGCCTTCTTCTCCGGCTTCTCGGCAGCAGCCTCTTCGCCCGCTTCCTCGGTCTCCGCCTTGCCCTTCTTGATGACTTCGGGCTCGGCCGGCGCAGCTGCCGCTTCCGCCGCAACCGCTTCCGGTGCCGCCACAACTTCTTCCTTCACACTGGTCACGTGAGCCACAGGCTGGTTCGCATCCGTAAGGAACGTCAGCTTTTCGTTGTGCGGCAAATCCGACACGCGCAGCACTTTGCCGAAGGTCAGATGGCTGACATCGACGTCGATGTGGCTGGGAATATCCCCCGGCAAGCACTCGATTTCCACCTCACGCAGCATCTGCTCCAGAATTCCGCCTTCTGTCTTCACTCCGGCCGGAACTCCCTGCAGCATGATCGGAACGCTGACCCGCAACGCCTTATCCATCGCAATCCGCTTGAGGTCGATGTGCAGCAGATGGCCTTTGATCGGCTCATATTGCCAATCCACAATCATGGCCTTCGCATTCTCGCCACCGCTGAGGGAAAGATCGAAAATGGTGTTGTGGCCGCTCTCCGAGCGGAGAATCCGCAGCACGTGCCGAGGGTCGACGCTTACCGCCATTGCGTCCTTGCCCGCGCCATACACCACAGCGGGAATCTTGCCTTCCCGCCGCACCCGGCGCGCCCGATTCTTCGTTCCCGCTTCCCGCGGACTTGCTTCCAAAACGTTTTGTTCCAATGTAGTCGCCATAAGTTCAATTCCTGCCTTACATAAATAATTTGCTGACTGAAGTCTCTTCGTGAATGGACTGAATCGCCCGTCCAATCAATCCCGCGATCGAAAGCACCTTGATCTTCGGTTCTACCTGCGCCTCGGCCGTGAGCGGAATCGTGTTGGTCACCACAACTTCGCGAATCACCGAGCTCCTGATATTGCTCACCGCTGGGCCGGACAGCACCGGATGCGACGAACAGGCATAAACTTCGATGGCCCCGTTCTCCACCAGCGCCGCCGCCGTCTTGACCAGCGTCCCCGCTGTGTCGATCAAATCGTCGATAATCAAGCAAGTCCGCTCATTCACGTCGCCGATCACGTGCATCACTTCCGCGACGTTCATATCCACCCGCCGTTTATCCACGATGGCCAGCGCCGCATCCACCTTCTTGGCAAAGAAGCGCGCCCGCTCCACGCCGCCCGCATCCGGCGAAACCACCGTCAGGTTTGGCAGACTCAACTTCTTGAAGTGATCTACCAGCACGGGCGATGCAAAAAGATGATCCACCGGAATATTGAAAAATCCCTGCAACTGCGGCGTATGTAAATCAACAATCAGCGCGCGATGCGCGCCCGCAGTGGTCAGCAAATCGGCCACCAGCTTCGACGAAATCGGCACTCGCGGCTTGTCCTTGCGATCCTGCCGCGCGTATCCGAAGTACGGAATCACCGCCGTGATGCGCCGCGCCGAAGCGCGCTTGAACGCATCGATCATCAGCAGCAATTCCATCAGGTGCTCGTCCACGGGCCGGCACGTAGGCTGCATTACAAAAATGTCGCAGCCCCGTACGTTTTCCTGGATCTGCACATACGCCTCGCCATCCGCGAAGCGCGTCAGCAGCGCCTGCCCCCGCTGCATTCCAAGAAACTGGCAAACCTCGTCGGCTAAGGGAGCGTTCGCCGTGCCGCTGAAAATCTTGAACTTCTCATCCACGCGCGCCCGCGGCTTGCGTTCCGGCTTCTCCTCGGGCATGGGCGGGGCCTGCTTTTCGGCTTTCTCCGTTTTTTCCGCCGGTGTCACCAATGTGGCCATAGGCGTTTCTCGGTTCTCAGTTCCTAGTTCTCAGTGTTGAGGTTCAGTTCATCATTGAGAACCGGAAACTGAGAACTGTTTTTCTGGCTGGGCCGCTAGGATTCGAACCTAGACAAAGTGCTCCAAAGGCACTTGACCTACCATTAGTCGACGGCCCAGTATGGGCACTCGTCCGCCGAATCAAGTAAGAGAGATCCTTCGCTCCGCTCAGGATTTCGGCTGCGAGCTCCGGCCCGCAGAACGCCTCAACCTACCATATAGTCGACGGCCCAGTACCGCGGTTTCAAGTTGCCGGTTTCCAGTTGCCTGCAAGCCGGAGTCGGGTGGAAAACTGATCCCCCTATTAAACAACCAGAAACTAGAAACTGGAAACAAGAAACTTCGCCCAGTATTGCTTCCGCGTCAGCGTCACCGTCGCCTGCGCCTCCCACCCCTGCCCGCGCAGTTTTGTCGCCGCCAAGCTAGCGGCCTCCTTGGAGGCGAATAGCCCATACAACGTTGACCCGGAACCGGACAGGGACGCATATTTCGCGCCCGCACGCTCTAGCGCCTTCTTGCCTTCACTCAGCTCGGGATACTCAGGAAAGACGACCTGTTCAAAGTCGTTCTTGATCCCGGCCCGGACAAGCGCGAGAAGCGGATTCTCGGCCAGGCCCCTTCCAAAAGGAGCACCGGAGTAACTCTCGCCCAGCCACGCAGAAACTCCACGGCCAAGCTCATTCATTCTATCGGATGGTCCCAAGAGCGTCAATTCTCTCGGCTTGCGTTTCCCTGCCTTCGCGGATAGCGCCAATAAAGCTGATGTCCCCGCGCCACGCGTCCTTCGATCCCACTCTCCGAAAGCGTTGGGCGTTGAAACTCCAATCGCCGGCGTCACCACCACGCACGCCATCGACGGCAAATCCTCCAGAGGATATACCTGTTCTCCCCGTCCCACTCCCAACACTGTTCCACCAATCAGAAATAACGGCAAGTCAGAGCCCACTTCCGCTGCAATCCGCAGCCGCTCCTCAACCGGCAACGCTTTCTTCAATGCTCGCTCGAGCGCCAGCAACGTAGCGATCCCATTCGCCGAAGCGCCACCCATCCCGCCCTGCAGCGGCAGTCGCTTCTCAATCTCAACGACAACCCTTCCTTTGGCTTTCAGCGCCCGCATTGCTTTCACAACCACGCGATAGCAGGTATTTGATTCATCCTTCGGAACTCGCGTGTCGATGCAATGAATCTCAATCCCGCTACCGCGGCTCACGCTCACCCGAATCAGGTCGTGCAGCGCGATCGTCTGGTAGACCGTGAGCAGCTCATGAAAGCCATCCTCGCGCGCTGCGCCGATGCGCAGCCCAAGATTGATCTTCGCGAAGGATCGAACCTGGATTGTCATGAAAGCAAGATTGTAAGCCATTCCGCATCGCGTGCGACTCCCGGCAGTTCACAACATTTTTTCCCCTTTTTCGATCGAACGGCTTCACACGAGCCTGGTAGTCCTGCCACCTTGGTAATCTCGACACCGCCATCACATAAGCGCACCTTAATGATGTGATTCCAATCACACGAACCGGTGACGTTAGCCGGTCCTCCCACTTGGAATCAGGCCGGTTTGGAATCAGGCACGACCGCGTATGCGAACGCTGCCCCGTTTCGGCGGGACCCTGTGCAGCGCTGTCCAGCAAGTTAAGGAGGACGTCGCCGCCTGCGAAGAAGCAAGACCGACCCAAATTCTCAGCCCGCGTTCCGCGACGAGCGTCTGGCCGCGTGGAACGGGCAGTGGGCTATCAGGGGTTTTTCGTATGCGCAGTTTAGTAACTCGTTGTCTTCTGGCGGCGATGCTCGCCGTCCCCATGCTAGCGGTCGCTCAAGGCGGCTACAGAGTCATCTCTGTCGCCGATGCTGGATCCATCTCCGGAACCGTTAAATGGTCCGGCCCAGCCCCTCGCCAATTGGATTTCCCCGTCACCAAAGATCCGCAAATCTGTGACCCGGAGGGCAAGAAGAGCGTCAGCCTCGAGCGTCTGATCATCGGTCCCGAGGGCGGCGTAGCCAATACCATCGTCTACCTCAAGAACATCTCTGCAGGAAAACCAATGGACTTGCCGGAGCAGAGACGCCACCTCGACCAGCACCACTGCCACTACATCCCGCACATTCTACTGGTGCCGCAGAATGCCGAACTTCAAATGCAGAGTTCCGATGCGACTCTGCACACCATCCACATGGATGGTGCCGCCAGCTATAACCTGCCATTCCCTTTCCCCAACCAGATCAGCTCGCGCACCATGGCGACGCCCGGCCTGGTCAATCTTCGCTGCAACGGCGGCCATGTCTGGATGAACGCCGAAATGATGGTCGTTCCTCATCCTTACTACGCCGTCACCGACGAAAGCGGTCGTTTCGAGTTCACCGGCGTCCCACCCGGCACCTATCAGATCGTCGCCTGGCATGAAGGCTGGGGATTGGCCGGAAAAGAACAGGCCTACGACGTACTCACCGAGCGCACGGTGCAGCGCCCCATCTTCACCGAGCCGAAGACTTGGGAAAAATCGGTCGTCGTGAATACCAACCAGCCCAGCACGGTCAACTTCGTGATCGGGAACAAGTAGAGCCGGGCCTGGGAGAAGGATGCGACGATATCCTGCTGCTGGATATGGGTAGGGGACGACTTTAATCGCGCTGCTGCGTGCTAAGAAAAATGAGGGCTTCATCCCCCTGGGGGAAGAATCAGGCAGGAAGTACAATCCATATCGGACCGTGCAAATTCGTGGCGAAAACTTTTATCCTCGCCGCTTGTACAGCACCGCAAACTCAAACCCCGCATTCGCCGGAAACAGCTCCGCCACTTTTCGCAACCGCTCCGCCAGCGCCGAAGGGGCCAGCAGCGGATAATCCCGCTCCCGCAGATCGTGATAGTCCACGTCTAAATAAAGTGACAGCAGATAAATCGAGATCGTATCCGCAAACGTGGCCTCGAAGTATTCATTCTTGAAGCGCTCCGCCTCCGGACCGCCAGCCAAAGCCAACTTCCGCGCCTCCCACGCATCCAGCGACGTTTCTCCGCGCGTTCCCGCCTCGACCTGCTTCCACGCCAGGTCGCTGAACTCCGAGGAAACTCCCACGGCCTCTACTAGAGCGTGACCCACGTTGATATAGAACTCGAATGCCACGGAAAACTTGTCGTCCATCAGCCGCGTGGAAATAAATACGCACTGCGAATCGCCAAGATTGAGATTGCGATGGCACACTGCATTATCGCTGAGCGCTACATCATAGCGATCCGCAATCACGATCTCGTCGCCCAGCGTCACCGTGAGCGGCACAAAATAATAGGCCTTGCGCTTGAGCGCAGCCGCAGCCTTGTTCGGCACCGCCGCAATCATTCGCTCGAGGTCAAACGAACTCATGGCGGTCTCGCCCGCCACGGCGTAGCACACGCCGTTCCCCGCCTGCGAAACCGGCGTCATCCGCACCACATCTGCGGGGCTCCGCGTAATAGCTGGCGCTGCCTGCGACATAACTTTATCTTTTATACACTAGTGGCATATGCAGAGCGGGCGCCCCGCCCGGTGCTTTTTTACTTTGTCCTTGTTTCCGATACTAACTCCCACTCCGCTTCCACCCCATCCAGTCCAGCATCCATCTCCATGTAACCTCATGATCCCGATGCACCGGCGCCGCCGGCAGAGCCTGCGCAGGGAACACGACACTTTTTCCCCGATACCCCTCCGCCAGCCGCTTAAAAACCCGCCCCTGCTCCTTAACCCTCCCATCATTCGTCAATAACCCCAGGCTATACTCGAGCGAATTGAACTCGAACTTCCGGTCGACGTCATGACTATCCCAATACGTGAACCAGCTTACTCCGGATTCAATCGCCGCCAACACCGCTTTCTCCAGCCATTCCGCCTGCTGCTTTTCATTCAAAGCCTCGATGCAGGTGTTGAACTCCTCTGCCCACACCGGCTTTCGCGGATCGCCGGCATACGCCCGAATCAACGTTGCATTGGCCGCCATCAGCTCGATGCTCGGCGGGTCCATCGCCCCGCCAAATTTCAGCGACCCTGACCAGTAGGGATAACAATGCATCGTCGCCATCGGCCGCGCCGCCAGTGCCTGCGGAGAAAATGTGGTGACTTCAAACCACGGCAATTCATCCACGCCATTCACGTGAACGTGCCCGGTAGCAACGCTCTCCATCAGCGTAAACATCTTGGCCATCCACGCATCGCCTACGTTTGGTTCCGTTGCCCAGCACGTATTGATCTCATTTCCAAAGTCAAAGCCGATGACGTTGTTCTTCTGCTTCATCACGCCCGCGAGCTGGCGAATCAAAATCTCCTGCGCATTCCAGATCTTCTCGTCCGCATAAAAACCCGATCCTGCCTTGTTAAACGGAGGCAGGAAGAACCATCCGCTCAACTGACCCGTAAACACAGTGACCACCGCATCCAGCCCGCGCTCGCCCATCATAGTGAGCAGCTGATCCATCCGCTCCAGATGTAGCGGACTCACCCACTTCGGATTCGGTTGAAAATAAGGCCAGAGCAGCAGGATTCGCAGATGGTCGGCGCCCAACGCCGCGATACCATCCAGATCTCGCTTCATCGAACCTGCATCCCATTCATTCCAGCAGAACCACCAATTCTTTGAGGGCGTATAGTTCACGCCGAAGCGGTGCCGATCCAGTGCCAGACTCCGGCTCTGTGGAGCGGGACGCGAGCCACCAATGCCCATCTCGCCGAGACTGAAACGGTTTGAAACTGCCAAAGCTCTGCCCGCCAGCGAACTTGCCAGCGCCGCGCCCATCGCGCCCGAGATCAGATCACGTCGATTCATAACCCACGAATATACGCGCTTCCCAATACATCATCGAGGCGCACAGTATCCAACACGGCGGGCTACCGTCTTGTGTATCGCTTGAGTTCGTCGCCTTGCCATTCATTAGAATCTGGACAGTTACCATTGTGCCTCCCCTATCGGGGCCATTCCCGCGTGAGCCCCCTTGCGGCACACTATTCCTGAGCCTCAGATGCAACCCAAAGTGAAAGTGAACCGGCGGCAACAGGAGCGCACGCAAGGCGTGCTGCCCGTGCGGGTGCGAGGAAAAGACACTTCCGGGGCGGCGTTTGAAACCCTGGCGCACACGCTCGACCTCACGTCCACTGGCGCGCGGCTGGGCGCAATTCATCACCAGTTGAATGCGCTGGACAAATTGGTGGTTCTTTTCCGCCAGCGCCGCGTCGAGTTCAGCGTGGTTTGGACCAAGTTGGTGGATGGGCATGGCGAGTATCAGGTAGGCCTGCAGATGGTTACGCAGGAGAGCGATCCGTGGGGACTGAGCGCAGCTCACTCCGCCACGCCCCCAATTACCAGAGCCTCGGCAACCTCTGGGGCAGCATGAATTAAGGGAGAATTATGGGCAACTTGATAAATCGGCTTTGGTCGGACGAACAAGGGCAGGACGTCGCGGAGTATTCCGTGATGCTCGCCGTGATTCTTGTAATCGTCGTGGGCACGGTGCGCCTGATCGGCTCGAATGCGGGCAACGTGTTCTCGCAGGTCGGCAGCTCGATCCAGTAATCCCTGGCCGAATCTTTATGAGGGACGGCCGACCCCTCGGCAAGTTCAGAGCAGGCTCTCGGCTGTCCGGTCGTGCAAAGCTCGACTGCTTTTGAAAAGCCCCGGATGGCCACCGGGGCTTCTGCATGTCGGATGGCGTTCCGCGTCTACGGTTTTAGCGAGTTGCTCATCATCAGCGCAAAAAGCAGCGGCAAGTAGATGACTGTCGCCTGCAGCACGTGGCGCGCAAGCATCTTGGATCGCGGACAATTCAGGGGCAGTTTCAGAAACGCCAGGCGCGCGCCAAAATAGAAAAGCGCAATCCCGAGCACGATTGCTCCCACCATATAGATCTTTCCTGCCATCCCAAAAATGCTGGGCAAAACGCTCAGTGGGATCAAGATTAGTGAATAGGCGACGATCCGCCGCGCCGTCGATCTTCCGTCTTCTTCGACAACCGGCAGCATGCGAATTCCGCCGGCAGCGTAATCTTCGCGATAGAGCCAGGCAATCGAAAAGAAATGCGGAAACTGCCACACAAACAAAATGGCAAACAGAATCAATGTGCCCCATTCCAACTGGCCGCGTGCCGCCGTCCAACCCAGAACTCCGGGCATCGCTCCTGGGAAAGCACCAACAAAAGTACAAATCGGCGAGATCCGTTTCAGTGGCGTATAAGCTGCGAGATATACCACTGAAGTGAGGAAGGTTAGCAGCCCAGTCAGCGGATTCGTGGAAATCGCCAGATAGACCGAACCTCCCAAGGTCGCGACCAGGCCGGCAATCGTCGCGTGCAGCAGACTCATGCGCCCGGTCGGCAGCGGACGTTGTGCCGTGCGGCGCATGTTTCCATCCACCTTGTATTCCATCACTTCATTCAGTGCCGCGGTTCCGCTGGACACCAGTCCAATTCCCAGCAGGGCGTGAAAAAGTCCCCAGGATAGCGACGACTCGCCAGCTTTTTGTGCGCCGAAATAATAACCACACCACGCGGTCATGACAATCAGCGTGGTCACGCGAGCTTTCATCAACTCAGCGTAATCGCGCTGCAGGGAACTCGCCCGCCTGCAAAGTAGAAACAATGGTTGGGTCATCGTGCTCATGGGCAATTCGGGTATGGTTGTCGTACCGCTATACGTCCACTCTTAACGATCTCTTCATCGCAGCGATTTGCATCCGGGACGGCAACTTTTAGTATTTGGGACGAGCCAAGCGGGTGGACCCACACGACCACCCAAGGATTGCATAGGTACTCTTATCGTTTTCGAAAGTCAAGTCCAAACTCAAACTGAAATCGCAAAGGATCATGCCAGCTTTCCACCAAAAAGCCCAAACCCGCTACTACTGAGTGCCAGATGCACCGGACTGTGGAAAGGTTTCCGGTGGATCAAAAAAGCACTGATGCCACAGAGCGGCGTCCGACAATTTTCCGGCCTTCCATTGTTGCAGCGTTGGGAAAGTCGCCGCGATCATTCCTCCATCGGCGGCGTCAAAGATTACCACAATTCCTGCTAACTCCTGCGGCTTTTGTGCCAGCTCGGCGTAGTTTCTGTCCAGCACCGACTTAACAAATTCCAGACGCAATTGCGGATTCGTGTCCTTCGCGTTGTCGTCATTATTTTCTACGGAGACAATTTTCACATTCCTCCCCCGCAGTGGACTCCAATCTCCGGGGAAAAGCGCAACCTCTTCTCGAGAAATATGAAACAACTCCGCTGCCGCGGGCATTGTCTTCGGATCGGGGGCTTTATCGCTATCCGGAACGCTGTCGGGCATTTCGAGGTTATCGCGCCAGATCCAGCCACGGGACAATCCGGAAATGCGCACGTGCACCCAATCCCGATTGAAATCCAGCATTTCGAACTCATCGTGCGCGCTGGCTAGAAATAGAGTTTTCGCGGTCAAACTCGCCTTTGCTACGACCGGCGTTCCGGACTTCTTCACCGCCACCAGGTTCTTGGGATGCCCCTGATTCTTAAGAATTTCCTCCAGGCTGTCCACTTCGTTTTGCAGCGGACCTCCGTCCTCGGGCTTTTTCGTCGCTGGTTTCGAACTGGATTCTGCCTCCGTGGACAAGCCCTTCGACAACGACGACGAATAAGTCCCAACCTCCGGAAGCCTGGGAACCGGCGCGGAAATCGTTGGCTCGCCTGCAGCCGGAGACGTTGAAGCTGGAGACTTCGGTTGCTTCGCCGCCGCAGTCACTGTAGGACTTGGTCGTGGCGCCGGAGCGGGTTGAGGTGCATTGGCTGCCAGTTGATCCGAGAGTTGATCGAGCAAATCCTGTTCCAGCCGTCCGTTCGAGGTAAGCAGTTGATATCCAGACTTGGCTGTTTGCGGATCGGAGTACCAGGCCGTGACCTCTACGGTCACGTGCACAATCGACCCTCCGGACGGTGCCGCTGTGACTTGGACTTTGGATTGATAATAGCCGCGCCGATAGCGTTCCAGGGGATGATCCGGAGAACTTGAAGTGGCGAATCCGTCCAGCACCGGAAGACGCCCCGCCGTCGACGATTGCAGTTCCCTCAGAACTTTCTCCACCGTGGTTTTGGACTGCGGGAAAGTACGTTCGTATCCGCCCGTCTGTGCGTAACTCGATGCGGCGCAGCAGAAAACAGCCGCGCACAGAACCACTGCCCGAAAGGTTCGCCGCGAATGGCGGGTGCGCGGCCTCATGGCAGCAGCTCCAGTTGATCCCGCAGTATCCATCCATGCTGCCCTTCGTGCGTCTCCACGCCGTACCAGTACGGGGTTGAGATTACGATCAGTACTTCGGTGCTTGTACTCAACAACTGCAGCGTGCCGGCGGTATGGAACGGCGCCGACTTGAGCGGAGCGCCCGGCGATTTCACCAGCCGTACGACTTGCTTGCGCAGATCCTTTATCCGTTCTTCCAGAGGTTGATCGGGCGGCGTCGAGTTTGAAATCTCCGGCGGTTCTTGCATCGCGCTAACCGCCGTCGCTGGCGCAGCTGCGGTAACTGGATCATTCTCGGCGGCATTCAACTCGGGCTCGGAGGACGATTGACCAACAGCCGGAGGCACCGCATCATTTCCCGCCATCTGATTCCGTTTCTTCGCCAATTGTTCCTGGCGCTCTCTCTGGGCCTCGATATCCTGCACCTTCATCAGTTCGATGCCATCGAGATGTTCGCGAATGTCCTTGTATTCTGCGGTCTCAACCGATCCGTTGGATTGGTGGACCACGTGGCGGAACTGCTCTTCAAACAGCGCATCGATGCGCAGCACCGTGTTGTTCTCGCCCTGGGGCAGGACTACGTACCGCACCACCAGCGTGCCCACGTCGCCGCTGTCCTTGAAGTTGCGAGGGTCGATCGCCTGCGTGCGGACTTTGTAGAACACCTTTCCGCCCTGCTCCCAGGGGGGAAACACATTTGAAGAATCCGCGGCTTTCGCGTTCGCCACGAACTGGTCTTTGTTGTATTCCTTGGTTCCTCGGATCACGCCGTTCTGGGCTACATCGGCTACTACCTGTTCCACTTCCGCCTCGGGCAAGGGGATATTCACGATCAAGCCTTCCCCGTAGGAAACTTTCTCTTTGTCTCGGGCGGCCAGCGGAGTGGCGAACGTCAGTAGCGGAAACAGAAGAAGCAGGAGAAACGGCCGAAGAAATCTGGTCGATGAGGCAAACCCCGCATAGGCATGCGCGTGGCGTCGATCGACGCTGTTATTCACAGTTCTAAACTTCATGACTAAAAAAACCAGACAACCCTCTGAGCCCATCCGGCAACTGAGTCGTACGTCGCTTTCAGCACAGAGTCTCGTATGTTCTATGCGAACCTGTCAACTGCGAACGGAGCTTGCTTTTAGGTCGGCAGGGTGTTTGGAGAGAAGTGTAAAAATTGACCTTGTAAAAAAATTGTTAAAAAAAAGTCTGCAAGCTACTTGAATTATTTCTGGCGCCCGTAGTAGGATTCACCCCCGGTACGGTGGTAGGACCTCAATTGAAAATCCTACTTCCGGGCGAAACGAGAAAAGGGGTTTCTCGTTAATCGCCTCTTTCTTATTCTGTTTGCATCATCTTCACTTATCGCTTTTGTGGGTATGCGGTTCAACAAAAACAGAAACTGACTGAATGCCGAGGAGTCCGGCCATGCACGCTATGAGGCGTTTGCGCATTCGCAATGTCGCTCAGTTGGCGACCTCTGTTTCCGCTGTTTCGCTCATTCTTTTCTCGTTGGTTCTAGCTTGCAGCCAGCCGGCGAGCGCCCTCCCCGCTTTTGCCCGCAAGTACGGCTTGCGCTGCTCGGCCTGTCATGAGTCCTGGCCGATGCTCAATTACTTTGGACAAAAGTTCAAAGACAACGGCTACCAGATGATGAACGACCGGGATGCCCCGATCTGGCAAAATCCCGGCTATTGGCCGGTCACCTTCCGCATGACGCCGATCTGGCACCGCGTTAGCACCGGCAAGGTATTGGTGGATACTTACTCCACGGGAAGTACTGGGCCCACCGGACTTGCGGTGCAGCGCATCACCTCATCCGGATTTGACCTTAGCGGCCTTGACTTCCACACCGGTGGAACCTTGGAGAAGAACTTTTCCTTCTACCTGCTCCCTTCTTCCGATCCTACCGGCGCCTTTCACTTTGAAACCGTAATGGCCCGGCTCGATAACCTCTGGGGCAGCCCTTGGCTCAACGTGAAGCTGGGCAAGTTTGAACTCGATAACCTGCTTTCCGAAAAGCGCATTCTCACGCTTACCGGAAACGGCGGGATTTACCAGCTTTATCACTTCATTCCCGTCGGCGACGGCAACATCTTTGGCCAAATGGGAGATAACCAACTCGGCGTTGAGGTCATGGGCCACAACTATAACGATCGGACTCGCTATTCCGCCGCGCTGCTCAGTTCCAATGACGGTACCACCCAACTGCCATACGGTAACGCATACACAGGATTCTTTACCGGCAGCCAGGCTTTCGATGCGGGCAAGCTCGGTGTGGAGCGCATCGGCTTCTACGCTATGGTGGGAGAGGCGCCTACTACCTGGCTCACCCAAACTGGCCCGAGTGGTTCCACCATCATCCCGGGAGCCGCGATCGGAAACAAGTCCTTCAGTCGCGAGGGCTTTGTGGGACAATTCTACTTTACTCAGCACTTCGACCTTCAGGTCGTAACTCAGCACGGCGAGGATAGCGCCTGGTTTGGGCAGGGATACGGCGACCTGATCGACGGGATAGCGACCGGCAACAATACGACCGGAACCGTCCTTCCCGCCGGGTCGCGAAACCCAACCTGGAATGGCGTCCTCTTCGAGCCTCATTACGTCTACAGCCCGCAGCTGATATTCATCGGCCGCTATGAAACCATCCGGATGTCGCAGCAATCAACCCCGGGAACTGCTTCGAACCTAGGCAATATCTCGACCTACACCATCGGTTACCGGTACAACCCGTTCATGACCAGCCGCGCCGGTTTTGCCTGGCATAACGAGTACAACTGGTTGCATCAGGATGGCACCGGTCCAACTCTCGGATTAAGCAGCGCCAACATCAACACCAGCGAGCTTCTGCTCGGATTTGACTTTGATTTCTAAGCTGTAATGAGCGAGGGATAGACATGCGGACAAGATTGCGAAAGTGGTCGCTTTGGTTGGGCGCGGCTGCAGTTTTGGCGCTCCCGCTGACTTCATCGGCGCAGCTCTCGACCGAGCAGCTCAAGGCATGGGAGAGTGCACCCACCGCGGTCAGTCACATCGGCAATATCACCGGCCACGCCAAAGACGCCGCCGCGGCCTACCGTCGGTATTGTGTCGGCTGCCACGGCGAGCTGGGCGATGGCAACGGCGAAGTTGCGCAATGGCTCGATCCCCCGATGTACCCGAAACCTCGTGATTTCCAGTTGGGCATATTCAAATGCCGCTCCACGCCCAGCGGCACCCTGCCCACTGACGACGATCTTTTCGATACCATCGCGCGCGGCCTCGACCGCTCGAGTATGCCGCAGTGGAGTACCTTCACCAAGCAGGAGCGCGCTGACCTCGTGGCCTGGGTGAAGCATTTTTCTCCGCGTTGGGCGAACGAAAAGCCGGGAACCCCAATCACCATCCCTCCCGAGCCCGAAGTGACTCCGGAGCGCATTAAGGCAGGCCGTGATGTATTTGCCCGCGTGCAGTGCTGGAAGTGTCACGGCGTCCAGGGCATGGCTAACGGTCCGTCCGCTGCCACTCTCACGGACGATCAGGGCCGGCCGATTCAGCCCTTCAACTTCACCGAAGGCTCGCGGCCCAAGTGCGGTGATACCGACCGCGACATCTACAGAATTTTCATGACCGGCTTGGACGGCACTCCCATGCCGTCCTTTGCAGACAACATCAAGCCGGATGAGGCCTGGGACTTGGTTTTTTATCTCAGGACCTTTATGTCTCAGCACAGCAGGGAAAAAGAAATGGCGAAGCAGCTTAACCTGAAGCCAGTCGATCCCAACGCACCGGCGGGCCAACAGTAAGGCTACAAACGGCATCGCAGGAAAGGTTTCAGCTTTGCAGGTTCAAGGAGAAAGACTTATGAGAGGTAGATACAATTTCGCAGCTGTACTATCAGCGGTAGTTTTGATATGTTGTGGAGCCTTGATTTCAAACCCAAAGGTCAGCGCCGCGGGAGAAGGCAAAATCACAGGAAGCGTTAAACTCACGGGCACGGCTCCTCACATGAGGGGCATCGATATGTCCAAAGATCCTTATTGCGTCAAGGCCAATGCGAACTCGCCTCGGCATCTCGAAACCGTGGTGGTTGGTTCCGGCGATGGGATTGAAAACGTTGTTCTGTACATTTCCGAGGGCTTGACGGCGGGCGCGCTGGCCGAGGTGCCATCGTCGGAGCCGGTCTTTGATCAGAAGAACTGCATGTATACGCCGCACGTTCTGGCCATGGATGTGAATCAGAAATTCAAAGTGATCACCAGCGACCAGACCACGCACAACATTCATCCCCTTCCCAATCCCATGACCGGCAATATTCCCTGGAACCAGTCGCAGCCGCCCGGGGCCGCGCCCATCGAGAAGAGCTGGAAAGCTACCGAGATGATTCCCGTGCAGTGCAACATCCATCCCTGGATGCACGGCTGGTTCGCGGTGGTGAAAGGCCCTTACGCAGCCACCGATTCCAGCGGCAATTACACCATTAACAACGTGCCACCCGGAAGCTACACGGTGACCGCGTGGCAGGAAGACTTGGGGACGCAGACGGCGAAGGTGACCGTTGCCGCCGGCGGGACCGGCTCGGCGAATTTCACTTTCAAAGGGAAGTAAGGCCGCAAGTTTCACGTCGCAGTTGTTGCACAAATCAACGAATCGCCGCAGCCGAACCTGCGGCGATTCCGACTATAGGCAGAGATTGTTGGCAAGAAGGCGGGGGACATGGCGAAGCTTCTCGCGGTAACCATTGTATTGATTGCAATCGGGTCGGCACTTCCGATCATAATGCACACGTGGCCGCTGCCACAGGACATCTCAGTTCACGGCCGTCTGATCGACGAGCAATTTACGGACACGATGCTGGAGACGGGGATTGCCTTTCTGTCCTCCCAAATCCTGCTGGCTTTTTTCATCTGGAAATTCTCCCAGTCGAAACCCACCGACAAAATCAAGCGCTTCCCCGGCGGCGCGGCAGGATTGGTAATCGCCGCCTTCCTGCTGGTCGGAACCGAGGTTTTGGCTCTGGGTGTCTTCGGTGCTAAAGCCTGGGCTGGCGTGTATCTCAGTCCACCTGCGGCGGACGCCATGCCCATCCAGGTGCAGGCCGGACAATTTGCCTTTTATTTCCGTTACCCTGGCCCCGACGGCAAGTTCGGCCCTCTCCATCCCAACCTGATCGATGAAGCCAACGCCAACTTTTTCGGCCTCGACACCACCAACGACCAAGACTCAAAAGACGACATCGTTACGGCTGAGATGGCCATACCGGTGAATCGCGAAATTCACCTCCTCATGCACTCCAAAGACCTGTCGCACTCCTTCTATGTTCCGGAATTGCGCGTTCATCAGGATTTCGTCCCCGGATTGGACGTTACGATTCATTTCACCGCCACCAAGATCGGCAAATATGAAATCGTTTGTACCCAGCTCTGCGGCCTCGGGCACTACAACATGAAGGCCTATCTCGAGGTGAAGTCGCCGGAAGACTACGATGCCTGGATTAAACAGCAGGCAGCATTGCAGTAGGTTTTGAAAGGGCGCGGGCTTCAGCCGCGCGGGAATGGCCAACTAAAAGATCGGGGCTTTAGCCCCTACAGGATCTGGATAAATATCCCGTTTAAGGTGACCACAATGCACGATATGTCGGCCCACGCAGCGCAGCACGGAGCACCCACCAGCTTCATTCGCAAGCACGTCTTCAGCCTGGACCACAAAGTCATCGGCAAGCAGTATTACGCGCTGGCCTTGGTCGCAGCCATTGTGGGAATGTTCCTCTCCTGGCTGATGCGCATTCACCTGGGCTGGGGCAATTTCGCCATCCCCGGCCTGCATCTGCTCTCGAAGAATGGCGCGCCCGGCGACATCATGACCCCCGAGTATTACCTGCAGCTGATGACCATGCACGGCACCATCATGGTCTTCTTTGTGCTGACGACGGCCCCGTTCGCCGCCTTCGGCAACTTCTTCCTGCCCATTCAGACCGGCGCGGAAGACATGCCCTTCCCCCACTTCAACATGATGTCGTTCTGGGTCACCTTCGTCGCCTTTCTGGTGATGCTTGCGTCCTTCTTTGTCCCGGACGGTCCCACTCTAGCCGGCTGGACTCAGTACGCTCCGCTTAGCGCAGTGGGCGCCGTGGCCGGCCCTGGCCAGGGTCTGGGCGAAGTCCTCTGGGCCGCTTCCATTGGTATTTTCTGCATCGGCCAGTTGCTTGGTTCGCTCAACTTCATCACCACCACGCTCGACATGCGTTGCAAAGGCATGTCCCTGTTGCGGCTGCCGCTTAGCGCCTGGGGATGGTTCATCACTTCCATCATGGGCTTGACCGCATTCGCCGTGCTGATGCCCGCCTGCATCCTGCTTATCCTCGATCACGTCGCCGGTACGAGCTTCTTTGTGCCCTCCAACCTGGTAATCAATGGTCAGCTCCTGCCGCATTCCGGCGGATCTACTCTGCTCTGGCAGCACCTGTTCTGGTTCTTCGGACATCCCGAGGTCTATATCGCCATCATCCCCGGCATGGGCATCGTCTCGCACGTTCTCATCACCAACATGCGCCGGCCCATGCTCAGCCACAGAGTGCTCATTTACTCCATGGGCTCCCTGGCTGTGCTGAGTTACATGGTCTATGGCCATCACATGTTCGTCAGCGGGATGAATCCCATCTCCTCGCTGGCATTTTCCTTTCCCACGCTGGTCATCACCATTCCCTCCACCATCGTGGTTTTGATCTGGATGGGCAGTCTGTATGGCTCCCACTTGCGAATCAACTCGGCCTCGTTGTTCGCGCTGGGCTTCATTTCGATGTTCATTAGCGGCGGCGTCAGCGGCTTTTTCCTGGCCCAGCCCTCCCTCGACATCATGTTGCACGCCACCTACTTCGTCGTAGGCCACTTCCATCTCGTCATGGCGGTCGCGGCCATGTTCGGCATCTTCTCCGGAACCTACTTCTGGTTCCCCAAGATGACCGGGCGCATGATGAACGAAACCTTGGGCAAGCTCCATTTCTGGCTGAGCTTCGTCGGCGCCTACTGCATTTTTATGCCATTCCATTATCTGGGCATGGCGGGCAACGTTCGCCGTTATCAGGCCTTCACCGATGATTACCTGATCCCGCTCATTCCGGTGCACAAGTTCATTACCGTAGCCGCGCTCCTCACCGGATTGGCCCAGCTCATTTTCATCTACAACTTGATCTATAGCCGCTTCAAGGGCCCACTCGCTCCCAACGATAATCCCTGGGAAGGCACTTCACTCGAGTGGAGCACGGCTACGCCGCCGCCGCACAACAATTTTGGCGACACGATGCCGGTGGTTTATCACGATCCTTATCAGTACAGCGTCGAGGGTGCCAGCGCGGATTACATCATGCAAACCTCACCGGAGAAACTTATGAATCCGCACGAAGAAAAGTAAATCCGAGATGGGTTTGGGTAGGGCGCGCCGCCAGCAGCCGGAAAGACTGGGGGCTTTTAGCCCCTGAGGGAAGGGTTCGGCAGTATGGCAACTACAGTTCACGAACCGCCGAAGATTGATCTCGATCGTCTGCCGAGCCAAGGCTCCGGCAACGGCGGCTGGCGGAATCTCGTTCCCGCCGACGGAGACTTGCGGCAGGTCAAGCCCTCCTCCCCACCTCCTGCGAGCACCGGCATCTGGGTAGGCTTGGCGGCCATCACCATGACTTTCGCCGCCTTCACCAGCGCCCTCATCGTTCGTCAGGGAGCTAGCCGGGATTGGCAGCACTTCACTCTGCCTTCCATCCTCTATCTCAACTCGCTGATCATCATCGCTAGCAGCCTCACGCTGGAAATAGCCCGCCGCCACATCTCCTCCTTCATGCTGGCAAAAACGGCAAAAAACGAGGCGTCCGCCCCCGCCGGCTGGCTCTATGCGACTCTCTCGCTCGGGCTTCTTTTCGTCGCCGGCCAGACCTTTGCCTGGCTGCAACTCCGATCCGAGGGATTCGGACTTGCCACCAACATCAGCTACTCCTTCTTCTATGTGCTAACCGTCGCTCACGCCGTCCATGTACTCGGTGGACTCGGCGGTCTGGTGCGCGTGATCTGGAAGACGAATCACTCCGTTCTGCGACGGAGCACTTTGAACGCAACTTCACTGTATTGGCACTTCATGGGTGCGCTGTGGCTGTATCTGCTTTTGCTGCTTTGGATGAAGCTCTAACCAGGTAGGAGGCAAAGTGAGCCAAGCCGATCTTTCAATTCACGGGCAGGTGTCGCGAACCGGCGCGACCGAGATCATGACTGCGCCCGCGTTTTCAGTCCCCGCCAAAAAAATGGCGATGTGGCTGTTCATCATCGCCGACACCGCGACCTTTGCCGGCTGTCTGGTCGCCTATGGATTTATTCGCAACAGCACCGCCGACTGGCCGCGGCCCTTTCATAGCATCACCAACGTGGCCCTAATGACCTTTATCCTGCTGACCAGCAGCCTGACCATGCTCATCGCCGTGCGCTCGGCGCAGAAAGAAGACAAGGGCGGGGCCTTCCGCTGGATGATGATCACCGCTGTTTTAGGCATCCTGTTCGCCGTCCTGCACATCCGCGAATGGCTGGGAATGATCGGCGAGGGCGCTACCCTCTTCCACAATCCCTGGGGCACGCCACTGTTCAGTTCGACCTTCTTTAGTATTACCGGCTTGCACCTGCTCCACGTTACCGGCGGCGTGGTGGCTCTGATCGCGGTTGGGATCCGCTATCAGGGCGGCCGCTATAACTCCGATGACCTTGAAGTCACCGGTCTCTACTGGCACTTCGTGGATCTGGTGTGGATGTTCGTGGTCCCGCTGATCTATCTCATGAATTTGAGCCACTAGGATTAAAGAACGAAAGAGGCAGGAGGAACTATGGCTGCAGCCGAAACACACACGCATCACACGGGTAGCATCGGAAAAGACGTAGCTGTCTACGTTGTCCTGCTGATTCTGGCCGCGACCCAGTTCGTAATCGCATATCAGAATATCAGCGGAGCGCAGATGTTCGTGCGCATGCTCTCCGTCGCTATCGTCGAGGGTGGCATCGCGCTTTTGTTCTTCATGCACTTGTCGGAAAATCGCGGCCTCATGTGGTTCGTCGTGATCTTTACCGTGGCCGTCCTCCTCGGCATGCAATATGGATGGACCGACAGCTACCGCCTCATCGACGGCGTTCCCTGGGCCCATTAACTATTAAGTGTTTGTATCAAGGAATCCCTAATGTACGCGACTTTAGTTGTGCCGATGAAGTTCTGACCGATGAAAGGGCGTTAGCCCGGAGGGCCGCCGGCAAGGAAGTTAAATATGAATTGGAAATCCATCTCGATCCTGGTCCTTGCAATCACCGCGTTTTTCCTGTTAATCCCCTCAGCTTCTGCCCAAAGTTGCGCACTCTGCTACACCCAGGCCGCTTCCTCCGGCGCCCGCATGATTCAAGCCTTGAAGAGCGGCATCCTTATCTTGATCGCTCCACCCACATTAATGTCCGTCGGCGTAATCTTCGTCTGCTACCGCAAACGCAATCAAACCATGAAAGAGGGCACGGACGAATCCGACCGGGATTGGAAGACCGACTCTTCGTTTTGAAAGGGCGCGGCTTCCAGTCGCGTTGTAGACCCCATAGAAATCAACAGCGGCCTTGGCCGTAGCCATGTCGCTTCACTTCTTATAAACCACTCCACCCTTCATCACGAACGACACATTTTCGAGCACGCTGACATCCGCCAACGGATCACCCGAAACCGCGACCACATCGGCGAAATACCCCGGCTCCAGAGCCCCAATCTGACCGTCCCAGCCCAGCAACTTGGCTCCATGCAGCAAATCCGCCTGCAGCACTGCCAGCGGCGTCATCCCGTATTTCACCATCAGCACAAACTCCTGCGCCTGCGTCCCATGAGGAAATGGTCCCACATCCGATCCCACCGCCATCGGCACCCCCGCCGCAACCTGCTTGCGGAAGTCTTCAATCTTCAAATCCAGCATCTCATGCTCGCGTCTGGCTTGAGCCGGCGTGTCGGCATGCTCCGCAAAATATTCAAAAATAGTGAACGTCGGCACTGCGTAGATTTCCTTCTCCCGCATCAGACGGATGGTTTCATCACCCAGTTGATTGGCATGGTCAATCGATGCAACCCCCGCCTGCGCCGCAAACAAAGTCCCCGGCTCCCCCGTCGCATGCACCGCCACGCGCTTGCCCACTCGTGCCGCTTCCGCCACCGCCGCACTCAACTCCGCCTCCGTGTATTGATAGACCGTATGAAACTTGCCGTCCTTCACCGTATCCGGCCCAGTCTCGTAAATCTTCGTGAAGTCCGCCCCCTCCTTATACTGCTCGCGCATCACTGCCACCAGCTCATCCTTACTATTCGCGTAAGTCGCGTTCGGCAGGACGTGTTGTTCGGGATTGAAATCGATCGCGTCCTCGTGTCCGCCCAGAATGTTGATGGCGTTCCCACTCATCCGCATCCGCGGTCCCGGCACGATCCCCTCGTCAATCGCGTTGCGCACGGCTGTATCCGCCGACCCGGCGCCCTCGGTCCCCATATCGCGTTCCGCCGTAAAGCCCGCCATCAAGTCGTCACGCGCCGCCAGCACCGCCTGGATCGTGCGTTGCGGCACGGACTCCTTCACCGTCTGCAAATCCTCTGCACCCGGATGCAGGAACAAATGAACATGCGCGTCGATCAGCCCCGGCAGGAGCGTCCGGTCTCCCAGATCGATCACCTCCGCGCCCGCCGGACGCTTGACAGCGGATCCCGCTTCCGCAATCTTCTCGCCCTCCACCAGCACCTCGCCCGGCTTGATGATCCGCCCATTCTTCACATCCAGCAGCCGAGCCGCATGCAGCACAATCGCATGGGCAGGAGCAGTTTGAGCTTGTGCCGCATAAAGCAGCCCAAAGCACGCCAACGGCAAAAGTAGGATTGAACGCACCAGTCGGGGTGTAATCATAATGTGAGGGATGCTAACACTTCGGAAAGCTGGAAAACTATACTCGAATTAAATGCTTTGTCATTCTGAGCGCAGCAATAGTTCGCGAAGCGAAGTATTGCGGAGTCGAAGCATCCCTACTCGAACCACACCGCCGGAAGTATGGTCCGTGCCCCGATTGCCACCGGCAGCCGTCCCTAACTTCGATTCCGCCATCCTGTCGAGCCCTCACTTCGCCTTGGAAAAATCCTCCACGACAAAAAGCTCTCCGCCGCGCTCCACAACTCCAATTCCCACCGAATCCATATCCGAATCCAGAATGTTCGCCCGATGCTTCGGCGAACTCATAAACTCCGCCGCAATCGCCTCCATCCGCGCCCCCTGACAAACATTCTCTGCCAGCCAGCTGAACTTCGCTCCGGCCTGCGTAGCTCGCGAAGCCAGCGAAGGTTCGCCGGGAAATCCATGCTCCGCCGAACCGTGCTGCGCCATCACAGCCGCATGTTTCCGCGCGGCCACGGCCAGTTCGTCGCTCCATCTCAACCCCGGCAATCCCTGTTCCTTCCGCGCCCGGTTCACCGACTCCAACAATTTCAACTCCGCCTCACTCCGGCCATTCTGAGCAGGCGCCGGCGAAATCGCCGGCACAGTGACACAGACCAGACCAATCAATCCAAAAAGAATTCGCATATTAGAGGTAAACCATGTAAGCACAGCCGCCCTCGGCTGTCCGGTCGAGCGAAGCTCGATAGTCTCGTCACAAGCAGAACTGTTAACCTCTATTCCTTTGCTGGCTTCGGTTCCTCCGCAGGCGCTGGCGGCTTGGCAAATTTCGCATCGTCCACCGGAACATTCTGCTTCACGTCGGTCGCCTGAATCGTGAACACCCCGCTTGGCCGGGCCAGTGTCCAGCGAAACGGAATTCTCACTCCGCCAATTTCCCGGTAATCGGCGTAGTCAATCTGCGTCGGCAAACGTCCCAATGGAGTTTCTCCAAATCGAATCAGCCGCACCAGCAGCCCCGATTGCTCATCAAAATACAAGCGCAGCGGTGTCTTTCCCGCGCGGCTGCCTACTACCAGATAGGCATCATGGCCATAGATCTTCTCCGTGCCATCTACTTTGACTTCGCTGAACATGCCTTTCAAGTGCACCGGAAATTGAAGGTCCGCATCCATCGCCGCTGCATCAATATCCGGCCCGTGCATCTCGTGCACCGGCCGCTTGGGAAAGCCCAGCCAGCCTTCATGTCCGTCAAAAGCTGTAATGCTGTCCCCGTCCGACATATGCGTGAACGACACCCGCTTGTCCGGTTCCTTCGAGTAAATCTCGATCGGAAGATTCCTGTCGCCAAACGTGATCGTACCCTTCATCACACGGCTGGTAACTTTGTCGATCGCGGCCTCGCCTCCCACCGCCTTCACATACTTGTCAAACAACTGATCGGCATTCGGCCCGGTAGGCGTCTTCACCTCGGCCTCCTCCTCAGCGATCTTCGCTTCGTTCGCACCCGGCTTCGCCTCGCCAGTCATCACCACCGGCGTGGCTACTGGATGGATGCTGCCCCGGTGGCAGGAATAACAGGTTACCTCGCGATGCCCGTCAAAGTTATCCTGATTGATGATGATCATCATCTCCATCATCTTCCTCGCGGTCTGTTTGGGCTTCTTGTCATCCTTTTCGAACGCGCCCTCCACGTGGCAAAACTCGCACTCTACCCCCAGAGACGCGGTAATGAACTGCATCGCCGGAATCAACTGATCCCCCGGAATATCCTTGAGCACTTGAATATTCTTGAACTGCTGCACCGCCGTCTTCGGCCCCGCAGCGGCGGATTGCGCCCTAGCGCCGCGAATCAAAAGCGCGCACGCCACAACCGTCAGTATCGACACCAAAAATGTAGGGACAGCCGCCCTCGTCTGTCCATTCGAGCGCAGCTCGAAGCGTCTCTTTCCATTCATCTCGCTATGGGCCCTCAATCGGAATCCCGAAAGTCTATCAAAAGCCCATCTCAAGCTGCTCCGTAAGTCTTTTAATCACACAATGACCCGATCACCCGATCGCTCAATTCTCCTTGCGGCGTATAAAAAACTTCCACTTGTCCATCCCCGCCGGAATCGCCACATCAAAAAATCCCACCATCATTTCCTCCGACGTCTGGTCCCCCCACATCACCAGCTTCTCCGGATCAGGATTATGCGGATTGTTCTTCGAATTGTCGTACCACGCCACCGCCCGCAACTTCGTTCCCGCCTTCAACTCTCGCGGCTCCGCCAGTTTGTAACTCAACTGCCAGTGAAAGTGATAGTTCACCCGCAGCAATGGTTCCACGCTGCCATCATCATGCACAATGTCATACTCAAACCGTTTCCCACGCAAATGCATATGCGGAAACAGGCTCAACAGGAGCGCGTCGTTCGGCAGCGTCCCCTGCACCTCCACCCGAAAATCAGCCACTCCCGGAGGAATCATCAGCGCATGATTATTCAGCTGCAGCGTCACCACCCTCTGCTTTGGCGGACTCTTCGCGAACATCATCCCCACACTCGTCTCATCACTGGCCGCCTCGCCATTCGTTGTGTAATGCATCTGAAACACCAGGTCCGATCCCGCCGGCACAAACTTCGCCATGCCATGCGCCCACCGGTCCGGCGCGCTCCCCGGCGCATACACCAGCAGTAAATCGCTGGTCGTCTCGTGCGCCTGCCGCCGCTCCTCCGGATCGCTCAACATCGATGCCGTAAAGGCCTCGCCCACCGGCGCATGCCGCAACCACGACGAATCCGGAGGTCGTATATACACCACCGCATGGTGCACATGCGCCGGGCTCGAAGGCCGCACTTCCACCATCTGTACCCACTTATCCTCGCTGAAATGCGTAGGCACAATCTCGTACGTATATTCCACCTCACCGTGCGCCGGAATCTCCACCGGCCGCAGCATCTTCACCACCACATCCGGCTGCGGAATATTCCACCCCTTGCTCCACGTCGGCGGCGCAGGCGCATCGCTCGCATTCCCCGCTGGCGCTCCCGCATCTGCCCACGCCCCGATCGTCTTAATCTGCTCCGCACTCAATGACGGATCATTGGAAAACTTTCCGTATCGCGGATCGGCAAACCACGGTGGCATCATCTTCATATCCACCGCCGCAGCAATCTTCCCCGCCCAAGGTCGCACCTGTTCGTAAGTCACCAGCGCCATCGGCGCCGGTTCGCCGCTGCGATGGCAACTCAGGCATTTATCCTGAAGTATCGGAAGAACATCCCTATAGAAGGAAGGCGCTGCACTAGCTTGAGATTTCTTTTCGGGCGCAGCAAAAACGGAAGCCATCTGCCACTTGCCTCCCAGCAGAGCGAAAGCAATCCCCGCCGCGAAAACCATCGCAAGCTTCTTCACGAGCGCAGAAACTCCAGTGTCAGTGCCCATGCTTGCCTCGCCGAATTTGGCTCATACGCCGCCCGCTCATCGCAAAAGAATCCATGATCCGCGCGCGAAAACTCTGCATTCACAAAAATCTTCTTCTCCGCGCTCAACGCCTCGGTCACCGCTCGCCGCTGCTCCGGCGGAATATGTTTGTCCAACCCTCCCCATATAAATAAGGATGGAGCCTGCAACTTCGCCACCCGCCCCAGCAGTCCCGGCGCGATTCCTCCTGCATAAAACGAAACCGCCGCGTGCAATCGCACCGTGCTGTTCGCAATAAACGAAACTCTCCCGCCCATGCAGAATCCCACGCAGGAAATCGCGTCCGCCTTCACCGCCGCGTTCGACCCCAGCCACCCGTAGGCCGCCTGTACATCCGCCTCTATCGTCTCGTTCGTCACTGCCTGCATATGCGGCATCACCGCCGCAAAATCCGTATAGCTGCCCTCAAACCCCGGCGCCGTGCGATGAAACAATTCCGCAGCAATCGCCACGTATCCCTCCGCCGCAAACCGCTCCGTCACGCTGCGGATATGATGGTTCACCCCAAACGCTTCCTGAAACACGAGCAATCCCGGATGCTGCCCACCATCCCCAGGCCGCGCCACATACGCCGCCATCCGCGTCCCATCCGCCACATCCAGCTCAATTTTTTCTTTCACGATTTCAGTCTGGCTCATATCGATGGCTCCTCACATCCTTTCAGTCTCGCACAAACTCCGCGCCGCAGCGGGCACACTCCCTACAAAAATGCTAAAGTAAACGGTCCATCGTATCGATCATGTCTGCCCCTAACTCTACCTTCGTCCGCGCCTGCAAGTCGCAACCCGTCGACCACACTCCCGTCTGGTTCATGCGCCAGGCCGGACGCTACATGCCCGAGTACCGCGCTGTTCGCAAGCAGCATTCTCTGCTCGAAATCTGTAAGAAGCCCGAACTCGCCGCCGAAGTTACCATCACCGCCGCCGAATTCCTCGGTGTCGATGCCGCCATCATCTTCGCCGACCTCTTGCTCCCGCTCGAAGTCATGGGCCTGCCCTTTCATTTTTCCGCCGGAGAAGGCCCGGTCATCGAGAAGCCAGTCCGCACCACCGAAGACGTCGCGCAACTCCGCACCGACCGCGCCGCCGAACTCGGTTATGTCTCAGAAGCCGTGAGTCTGGTAGCCAAACATTTCGCGGCCAAAGTTCCCGTAATCGGTTTCTGTGGAGCGCCCTTCACTCTCGCCAGCTACATGATCGAAGGCGGCGGCTCGCGCCACTATCTACACGCCAAGAAGATGATGTACAACTCTCCCGGCAACTGGGATGCGTTGATGCGCAAGCTGGTGGATGTCACCGCCGAATACTCCGCTTCCCAGGTCCGAGCCGGCGCCGATGTCATCCAGATTTTCGATAGCTGGGTCGGCTGCCTAAGCGTGGAAGACTATCGTCGCTATGTCCTCCCGCACGTCACCGTTCTCGTGAAGCGCCTGCAAAAAACCGCGGCGCCCATTATTTATTTTGGCACCGACAGCGCTACGCTGCTTCCTGCGATGAACGAAACCGGAGCCGAAGTCATCGGCCTCGACTGGCGCATCCCGCTCGACCAAGGCTGGAGCGATCTCAACCATCGCTGTGCCGTGCAGGGCAATCTCGATCCCATCCTTCTGTTCGCCGATTGGAAAGAATTAAAATCTCGCGCCGAAAACATTCTTCAACTCGCCGCTGGGTGCCCCGGCCACATCTTCAATCTCGGCCACGGCATCCTGCCCGAAACGCCAGTCGAGAACGTGAAAAATCTTGCGCGGTTCGTACAGGAATACCGCGCAACCGGGCCCAGTAAACAGCAGCAGGGAACGTGAGCGCACGGCGATGCATCTGGATGACCAGGAACGCACCCGGTCGCTTATTCTTGTCGCGACCACAAATGCTTGCAGTCCCGTGGAAGAGCGGCGCTTTAGCAGCCTGCCCTGAGCGAGGTCGAATGGGCCGCGTAAAGGATCAAGAAACGACCTGGGCTTTAGCCCCAGTCCGTAGTTTTGGGGTGGCGCAGCGCTTCAGCGCTGCGATTATCGATTAACTGAAGGAGCCGGCTTTAGCCGCTGAGGTCCGCAGCCTACATTCATGACCCGAATCGCCATCATCGGCGGCGGCATCTCCGGACTCGCCGCCGCCTTCACCCTCGAAGAACCCCGCCGCGCCGGTGCAGTCGACTACGTTCTCTATGAATCCTCACCACAACTCGGCGGCGTCCTCCGCACTGAGCACATTGATGGCTGCATCGTCGAAGCCGGCCCCGATTCCTTCATCACTGAAAAGCCATGGGCCGCCGACTTGTGCCGCACCCTCGGTTTCGGCGATCAACTCATCGGCTCCAACGACGCCGACCGCATAACCTACATCCTCGTCCGCGGCCGCCTCATCCCCATGCCCGACGGCCTCATGTTCATGGTCCCCACCAAAATCCTGCCCACCGGATTCTCCCCGCTTTTTTCCTGGACCACCAAGCTCCGCATGGCGCAGGAACTTCTTCATCCCCCGCGCGCCGCCGATGCCGACGAAAGCGTAGCCTCTTTAGTTGAACGCCACTACGGCGCCGAGATGGTCGATCGCCTTGCCGACCCACTCCTGTCCGGCGTTTACGGTGGAGAAGCCGCCAGCCTCAGTGTTCGCGCCGTTCTTCCCCGCTTTGCCGAGATGGAACGCACTCACGGCAGCCTGGGCCGCGCCATGCTAGCCGCGAGAAAAAGAATGCCGCGGCCCGCGAACAAACCCGCTGCCCCATTGTTTACTTCGTTGAAGAACGGCATGCAGCAGCTCGTCGAAACGCTAGTCCCGCGCCTCAATCAGTGTTCGCTCATCACCAACACCCCTGTCCAATCCATCGAACCGAGAAGCGGAGGCTGGAGCGTCTCAGCTGGCTTGAAATCAGACCACTTCAACGCGGTAATTCTGGCCCTGCCAACCCACGCTGCCGCGCAACTTCTCGCCGGCTGCAGCCCCGAACTATCCTCCGAACTTGCCGCTATCGCCTACAGCTCTTCCATCACCGTGGGACTCGGCTACAATCGCGAAGTCCGCGAATCACTCCCTCCCGGCTTCGGATTTCTGGTCCCGCGCAGCGAAGGCAAACGTCTCCTGGCCGCAACTTTCGTCCACAACAAATTTCCTCATCGCGCCCCCGACGATCGCGCACTTCTCCGTTGTTTCTTCGCCGGATCGAACGCCGAAAACATCTGGCAGCTCTCCGACGACGCCATCATCGCCATCGTCCGCAACGAACTGCAGCAAATCCTCGGCCTCCGCGCTGCCCCGCTCTTCGCCCGCGTTTACAAATGGAAGTCCGCCATGGCCCAGTACGGGATAGGCCATCTCGACCGCCTCGACCGCATCGAGCGCCTCCGCCAACAACTGCCCGGCCTAGCCCTGGCCGGCAACGGCTACCGCGGCATCGGCGTCCCCGATTGCGTCCGCTCCGGAAACGAAGCCGCGAAGCAAGTCGTGAGCGCTTAGAGAACCATCACGAAGTCCTTCGAAAGTGTTTGAGCGTTTTGCCGGCATCGGCAGAACTAACTGAGAGGTTCTTGCATGCGATTCATCGACCGCGACGAAGTAGCCAGGCGGCTTACTTATGAGATCTGCATCCCGATTGTTCGCCAGGCCATGATTGCCTTCTCACGCGGCCAAACCAAACAACTTCTGCGCTCGATCATTCCGCTCTCTGAGGGCCGCCTTTTCGGCATCATGCCCGGCGCCATGGGCGCGCACGCCGCGTTTGGGGCAAAGTTGATCAGCGTATTTCACGGCAACTTCGCTCGCGGAATTCAATCGCATCAGGGTCTCGTGATTCTCTTTGACCCCGAAACCGGCGCAGCCGTTTGCGTAGTCGATGCCGGCGAAATCACGGCCATCCGCACCGCGGCCGCCAGCGCGGTTGCTACCGACGCACTTGCACGCAAGGATGCGCGCCGCATGGCCCTTCTCGGCTACGGGGAACAAGCCACCACCCATGCCCGAGCCATCAGCCGGATACGCCCTCTTGAGTCGATCACCGTTTGGGGACGTTCGCCCGAACGCGCCCAGCGCTTCGCCGAGCGCATGCAGGCCGAACTTCGTCTCCCGGTCGCCGCGGCCAGATCCGTCCCTGAGGCCGTGGCCGAAGCCGACATCATCTGCACCCTCACTTCTTCGCCCGAACCGGTCCTGCAAGGAGAATGGGTTCGGCCGGGGACGCACCTGAATTTAGTCGGATCAAGCCACTCTGGACCGTCGGAAGTCGACAACGACCTGGTCTTGCGCTCACGTTTCTTTGCCGATAGTCGTGAAAGTGTCCTGAACCAGGGCGCGGAGTTTCTGCGAGCCAAGGCAGCGGGCTTGATCGGCGATGAACACATCGTGGCCGAAATCGGTCAGGTCCTCGCAGGCGAGATCGAAGGCCGCCAGTCGCCAGAGGAAATCACGGTCTACAAATCTCTTGGCCACGTCGTTCAGGATCTGGCCAGCGCCTGGGCGCTCTATTCGCAGAGCGAACCGGCAGGATGATTCGGCAAACTCTATTGAACTTCCGGCGGCAAGCTTGAAACGCTCGGCGAATTAAGCAAAGCCTCTGTGGCTACGCCGGAACCGCCTTCTTCAACCTTTCGTCCCGCCGCACCTTCCCCACCATCAACTTGATCTCGTCATAGCTGATCTCAGGCGGCAAAATGTCTTTCAACGCTTTCAATCGCTCCATCCCCACCTTCGCGCACGCCGCCTCAATCACCGACTGTTTCTCTTTGCTCACCCACTCCGGACGAAACTCTACCTGCCCCGTCCCCACTAAGTTCGCGACCGCACTCACCACCGTCGACACTTGCCGTCCACGAGTCTCCGCAATCTCTTCCAGAGTCTTTCCCTCACTCAGCAATCGCAGAGTCTCATCCGCAGGCTTGGCTGCCCGTTCCGCTCCCGCTGCCCGCTTCCCCTGGCGAAACTTTTCCAGCGCGTTCAGAATTTCCTGTCCATACAACTCCGCCTTGCGTTCGCCAATTCCCGTAATTTCCAGAAGCTCCGCGAAAAACTTTGGCTGCCTCCGGCAAATCTCTTCCAGAGACGAATCATGCAACACAATATAGGCGGGGACACTCCTCTCCTTCGCCATCGCGCGCCGCCACTCCCGCAAATACTCCCGCAACTTCTCGGCCTCCGAGCCTGCTGCCGGAGCCACAGCCGGCTGCAACGCCACTCGCTTCCTGCCAGTCACCGCCGCCTTCGCCGCCGCAGACTTTACCAGCCACTCCGCCACGCTCCCGCACACATCGCAAGCCTCGCAACCTTCCCACTTCGGTGTCTCCCCAAAATGCGTACAGATCTGCCGGTGCCGGCACTTCTTCGACTCTACAAACTCGCGGATAATCCTGTACCGCTCCCACGCCCGATTCCGCTCTTCCGCATCAATAATCTGGTTGGCGAAAAATCCCAGCAGCCCTGCATCTTTTTTCTGCCACAGCAAAACGCAGTCCGCACTCAGCCCATCGCGCCCCGCCCGTCCCGCCTCCTGGTAATACTGCTCAATCGATTTCGGCAGCGACAAGTGAATCACCGCCCGCACCGCCGCTTTGTTGATCCCCAATCCAAAAGCAATCGTTCCCACCAGCACCCGCACTTCATCGGACATCCACCGTTCCTGGCTGCGTCTCCGCTCCTCAGCTCCCATCTTTCCGTGATATCCCACCGCGGCAATGTCGTGATCTTCCAGAAAATCCACCGTCTCTTCCACGCGATTGATCGTCGGCGAATAGACGATCACGTTGCTGCCCGCATAGCTCTGCAGCGCCTTCACCAGCATCTCCATCTGCTCGGGTCCTTCGCACTCGCGCACCAGGTAGCGCAGGTTCGGCCGGTAAAAGCTGGCAATATATTTGTCGGGTTCGCGCAACTGCAACTGCGCCAGAATGTCGTGCCGCACGTGCCGAGTCGCGCTCGCCGTAAACGCCGCAATCGGACGATCCGGAAACTTCGTTCGCAACCGGTTCAACTGTCGGTATTCCGGACGAAATTCATGCCCCCACTCCGAAATGCAGTGTGCCTCATCGATCGCAAAAAACGTTACCGGCACCTGCTGCATCCAGCCCATGGTGTCACCGCGCGCCACCCGCTCCGGCGACACATACAAAAGCCGGTAAGCCCCCTCCCGCGCCTTCGACATCACCCTGTTCTGTTCGGCTTCATTCATCGTGCTGTTCAGCACGGCCGCCGGAATCCCCATCTGCGCCAGTTGCGTAGCCTGATCCTGCATCAACGCGATCAGCGGAGAAATCACCACCGCCGTCCCGCCCGAGACCACCGCCGGCAACTGGTAGCACAAAGACTTGCCTCCGCCTGTCGGCATCACCACGCAAGTATCGTGCCCCGCCAGCAAACTGCGCACAATCCGCTCCTGCAGCGGACGAAACGTGCTATACCCCCAGTACCGCCGCAGCGGCGTTAGCAAATCAGCTTCCGGAGTCATCGAAGCGAGTATAGGCCGAGGCGAAGATTAGGAGAAAGCGAAATCGCAGATTCGAGATGGAAGGTTTTTCAAAGCGGGAACTACGAAGGTCGCGCACGAAACTCATGTGGGGACGGCCGCCTCGGCCGTCCCGCCGAGCGCAACGAGGCGCTAATCCACTCGATACTTCACCCCCGGATATCTCTTCGCGAACGCCGCCCACACCACCGCGATCACGACAAAGCAAAGCACGCTACCCTCCGGCCCAACCATCCCACCCGTAAGCCATCGCGACCCATGAAATGACGACTTCAGCAGATGCCCGGGGAAAAGTGTCCCGCTATCCGGCACGGAATAAAAAAACGTCTCTCCCCAATCCCACGCCATATGAAAGCCCACCGCAAACCACAAAGTCCCGGTGCGCCGCAACGTCAGACAAAAGAAAAATCCAATCGCCGCCGCCGCCAGCAATCCCGTCCACTCCTCCCCCGCATTCTGCAAGTGGATCAGCCCAAACGTGCACGACAGCACGACCGCCGCCGGCCAAAATCCAATCAATCGCGTCAGCGTGAACTGCGAATACCCGCGCAGCAGGAATTCCTCAAAGAATCCAACCAGCAAAAAGTACACCGCCCAGAATATTGCGAACCTGAGAATTCGCCCGCCATGGATCGCGAGATGCCCGAACTCGAAGACTCGCATCCCGTACATTGCCGCCATCAACAACGTGATGCTGCAGAATCCCCACGCCGCTCCCACCCAAAACAATTTTCCCAGCGCCAACCGTCCCGGCAACCCATACGTTCCCCAAGCCCGCTTTTCAACCCATCCCAGCACCACCGCTGGCAATACCGCTGCGGCCAGCAGACCAAACTCCACCAGCATCATCGACCACAGCCCGCTCGCCCCCAACTCCACCGATCCCACCCACCGGATGGCCACAAACTGCAGTGGATAAAACATCGCCACATAAAACGCGAATCCCCATCCCGCCCGCAATCCCTCCCGCCCAAGAAACACCGTCCGCACATACGACGTCTGCACCGCAAACTCCGGCCCGGCACTAGGCTCGCGTGAACCCGTCGCTTCCGGAGTCGGTACCCGTTCCTGATCCGAAATGTTTGTTCCCTCATCCATCGCAGATCCAACTATCTGTGTGCCTAAGTTTTTACTAGGTTTCGCTCAAAAGCGTCCAGAAAAACGCAGGCGCAAACTACAAGCATCGCGCCAGCGTTCGATTCTGAATGGCGCAGAGCATTTGATTTTGCGCGGTGCGCCGCTTTTGATTTTGGGTGGCGCAGCGCTTCAGCGCTGCGGGAACTGCATCGTTATCGATTGCGGCTTCAGCCGCTGAGGTGCATCCTCCATCCACAGTTTCCTCAAACAACCCCGCTCATGGTAAAACACTTCGTCCCGCCTAATGACCCGATTTTTCACGCGCCAACGCTTCGGTCGACCTCAGTTTCTAGCTGGAGCTCTGCTCCTCGCTTTCCTCGCGCAAGCAATTTGGCTAGTACATTCCGAGCTCCGAGGAGACGAATCAGGTGCCTACTCCCTCAGCGCCTCCGAGCAAGTGCGCATCGCCGCTGGCTGGCGGCAAATCCACGGCGGCGGAATCGCAGGTGCTCCTTTCCCCGACGTTCCCGGCTCGCTTCCCATCGATGTCGCCCGCGATTCCGCCGGCTTCGACACCGAGCATTCCCCGCTTCTCTCTTTGTTGACCGCCGCTCCGCTCCTCGCATGGCCGCAAGCCCTCGCCGCCCCTGAATCCTCTCCGCACTGGCGCTGGCTTCCGCGCATTCCATTTCTAGCCTTCGGCCTCTTCCTCGGAGCTTCATTGTGGTACGTCGCTCGCCGCCTCTGTGGCAACTCCGGCGGATTTCTCGCCCTCACTCTTTATTGTTTTTCTCCTGCCGTCCTGCAAGCCACCGCCGTATGGCACGCTGAGCCGGAAATCCTCGCCGCCTGGGGATCCTTCGGAGCTATCTTCACCGCCATCGCTGTCGCCCACACACTCTACGCTCCACGCGAAGTCGTTCTCTGGAACTGGCGCCGCATCGTGCTCCTCGGCATCTCGCTCGCAATCGCCGTAGGCTCACAATTCTCCATGATCGTAGTCGTCCCCATCGCTCTCGCGTTCCTGCTTTATCTGGCACCAATCCGCCGAAGGGCAGCCTTCACCATCTGGACGGCTTCCTGTCTCGTCGCCCTCATCCTGCTCTTCGGCACATACTTCTTCCACCCCCGCACTTTTCTCCAGGCAATGCAGCACGCCTCATTCTGGGGAGCAACCTGGCGGAGCTTCACGGTCTTCGCAGTCTATCGGAGGGTCGGATGGCTCATCTTCCAATCTAGTCCCGCCTTGGATCTCCTTCTGCCCGCCGCGATCGCAACATATTTGGCATGGCCGCGTACGCGCTACTTCGGCAATACCGCCCCGTTGCTTGTCGCTCTTCTCTTCATCGCACTGGGGATCGCACATCCCCGCGTCGCCGGAGCCGGCTACCTCATCGCTTCCTTCCCTTTCCTTTTTATCTTCGTCTCCGGAGTTCTCGCCGACCTCATGGAAACTCCCTACCATGCCCTCGTGACGGCCTGCTTATGGGCGTGGGTCGGCCTTTGCATCCTCTGGAGTCTTGCAGCTCTGATCCAAGTTCCCCGCGGGTGACTCCAAGGTTTACCCCGACGTCCCCCAGAGCCCCCTGTGTTACAGGTTTTGACTCTGGCCGCTAACACTTCTCTACAATTCCCGCGCATCTCGCGCCCATAATCTCGGATCTAACTGTGTGGGAAGTCCTCTCTGGAGACACGCCATGCCGTCCTCGTTGGAGTATCATAAGAGTGTGAATCGCTCAGTTCCTCGCTCGATTCCGGCTTTGCTCGCAGTTTTTGCAGTGTTGTTGTTTCTGGTCTCCGGCAGTTCCGCTCAATTCAATCCAGGTGCCGCGAATTCATCGGCTCACTCCGCCAGCGCAGCTCCTCCAACCGCGTTTAGCGTTGCTCCTCCAACCGCTGCTCGCGTACCGCCCCCAACTGCTGCAACCTCGGTCCATGGCAACTTTCCGCATTCCTCGGGCAGCCCGCACATCGCCCACGATGGGCAGCACCATCCCCATCACACCGCAAACGGCACTGCCTATTATCCCTACGTCTACGCCGTGCCCGTTCCTTATTCCGTCGACGTCACTGACGCCGACACTGACGATCAGGATGCCGACTATCAAGGTGGTCCCACCGTTTTCGACCGCCGCGGATCAGGCCCCGACTCCTACGTGCCCCCATCTTCCGCAGGACCGTCGCATGCGCCAGACGCAGAAGACCCGCCCGTAGCCCAGGCCGATCCGGAACCTCCGCAACCTCCGACTACCCTCGTTTTCAAAGACGGCCATCAACTCGAGGTGAGCAACTATGCCATCGTCAGCCAAACCCTCTACGACCTAACGCCGGGTCATCGCCGCAGGATCGCTCTGGCGGATCTCGATCTCCCCGCCACCGAAAAGCAAAACGACGATCACGGCGTCACCTTCCAACTCCCGCCGTCGGCCCAGGCCAACTGACATGCGCTTCGTCGCTCTCATCGCCGCGCTCGCCACTCTCATGCCGTTGGCCTCGGCCCAGCGAGGTGCATCCGCAGGCCACGCCTCCGCCGCAGGCCACGCGTCCGTTCCCGCTCACATCGGAGCACCGCACTCAAATCTCAGCAGGGGCAATTTCGCCTTCGGACGCAACTCGCGGGCCTCCGCATCCCGTCGCTCTTCTTCTTATCCTTACGGCTACGCTTCTCTGCCGTTCCCCTTTTTCGGTGACTCGTTCGATCCCGATGACATTTATTCCACCGGATATCCCGTCGCTTCACCGCCGCCCCCCTACCTCATGCAAGCTCTGAGCGGTCTCACCGGCGCTTCCGCAAATCCCATGGGAGAAGCCATGGCTCCGGCCGCGCATCAGTCCACGGATCCGCTGATGATCGAGCTTCAGAACGGCCGCTACGTTCGCATCAACAGCGCCGCCGCCAACGGCGATGCCCTCCCGCTAGCGTCGAGTCCAGCTCAGAACGCGAAGCCATCTAGCATTCGATCAGCCGGCACTCCTTCAAGTCGACCGAATACCACGCCGCCGCTGAGCGCCACCGTATCGCCGCAACCGCTGCCGCCCGCAGTTCTCATATTTCGCGATGGCCATCGCGAAGAAGTACGCGACTACACCATCGCAGACGGCGTCCTCTACGCTCGTGGCGACTTCTATACCGACGGATACTGGAACAAGAAAATCGATCTCTCCACTCTTAACCTGAACCAAACCCTCCAAGCCAACGCCGACCGAAGCGTAAACTTCATCCTCCCCTCGGCCCCGAACGAAGTAGTCACGCGCCCCTGATTGCGCGGGCATATCTCGCTCGTCATCTTTCGTACCTAATAACGCATTTGTCGTTCCGAGCCATTCTTTGGCGAGGAACCCCTACCCCCTCCAAAAGCGGTGTCGGCGCGAGCGACTCCCGAAGCATGTCATTCAGAATGCGCGAGCGCAGAGAGATAGGAGAGCCTGCCCTGTCTTGCCGAAGCCCTAGCGAAGTCGAGGGGGAAGCCGAAGGGAATCTGCTTCCCGCTTTTGGGTGGCGCGGCGCTTCAGCGCTGCGATTAGAGATCATCTATGAATGGGGCTTTAGCCCCTGAGGTACGCACACCACTTATCGGCTAGTGCATGAAATCATCCCAACGGAACACCTCCATCGGCACCATCATCAACAACTCCCAACCGCGCCCGGCAAAGCTCCGTCCCATGGTATAATTATTTGTTAGCAAGAATCCTGTTAACCGCTGTAAATACAAAGGTTTAGAGCGGTTCCATTGCCATTGAAAGCCCCATTCCGAGTACCAGAACTTAAAGAAGAAATGCCCCAAGCTAAGGAGCTAAAGGCCAAGAGCCAAGAACAAAAACATGCCTGACGATCAAAACCCCGAACTTCCCCTGACCCCACCGCCCGGCGGCGGCGATGGCAGTCCTGGCGCCCTGCACATTCAGCCCGTCAACATTGAAGACGAGATGCGCAAGTCGTATCTCGACTATTCCATGTCGGTCATCATCGGCCGCGCCCTGCCCGATGTCCGCGACGGACTCAAGCCCGTGCACCGCCGCATTCTCTACACCATGCAGCAGATGGGCCTTCAGCCCAATCGTGCCACGCGCAAGTGCGCCCGCATCGTTGGAGACGTGATGGGCAAGTACCATCCCCACGGCAACCTCGCCGTCTATGACGCCTTAGTCCGCCTCGCGCAGGACTGGAGCCTGCGCTACCCGCTGATTTTTGGTCAAGGAAATTTCGGCTCCGTCGATGGCGATCCTCCCGCAGCCGATCGCTACACCGAAGCCAAGCTCGCGCAAGTTGCCACCGCGCTCTTAGAAGATCTAGATAAAGCAACCGTCGACTTCCGCCCTAACTACGATGGCAGCGAAGTCGAGCCCGATGTTCTTCCAGCAAGAATTCCGAACCTATTAGTGAATGGCTCCGACGGAATCGCCGTCGGCATGGCCACAAAAATCCCGCCGCACAACTTAACCGAAATCGTCGACGCCACCATCACGCTGGTGAACAACCCCAACGCGCAGCTCGCGGAAATTCTGAAGTTCGTCCAAGGCCCGGATTTCCCCACCGCCGGCATCATCCACGGCCGCGCCGGAGTCTTCGAAGCCTACCGCACGGGCCGCGGACGCTTCACCATGCGCGCCAAAGCGGCCATCGAAAACATCACCAAAGACCGCCAGGCCATCATCGTCACCGAAATTCCTTATCAGGTGAACAAGGCTGTACTCATCAAGCGCATCGCCCAGCTCGTCAACGACAAGGAAATCGAAGACATCTCCGACGTGCGCGACGAAAGCGATCGCGACGGCATGCGCATCGTGGTCGAACTCAAGCGCGGTGCCGAGCCGCAGATCGTTCTCAACCAGCTCTACAAGCACACCGCCATGCAGGAAGGTTTTTCCATGATCCTGCTTGCGGTGGTCAACAACCAGCCCCGCGAAATGGGCCTGATCCAGGCCATCAAGCACTTCATCAATCATCGCGTGGAAGTTGTCCGCCGCCGCACCGCCTTCCTTCTGCAGAAAGCGAAAGACCGCGAACACATTCTCGAAGGCTATCTCACCGCCCTCGATCACCTCGACAACGTCATCACCATCATTCGCGCCAGCGCCAACCGCGCGGAGGCTCGCGAAAATTTGGTCGCCTACTTCGGCGGCAAGAAAATCGACATCAACACCACCGGCCGCGCTCCCAAGCTCGATCCCGAAAAGCCCTTCACCGCGCGCCAGGCCGATGCCATCCTCGAACTCCAGCTGCACCGCCTCACCAAGCTTTCCATCGACGAAATTTCGAACGAGTTGAAAGAAGTTCGCGGCCGCATCGAAGAGTACGAATCCATCCTCGCCTCCGAGAGCAAACTTCGTAAAGTCATCGTCAAAGAACTCGAAGAGGTCAAAGAAGCCTACGGAGACGAGCGCCGCACCAAGATTGAAGACGAAGCCGCCGAAATCGTCCTCGAAGATTTAATCGCCGATGAGCAGGTAGCCGTAACCTTCAGCCACTCCGGTTACATGAAGCGCACGCCCATCTCCACCTACCGCATGCAGCGCCGCGGTGGCTCCGGACGCACCGGCATGAAGACGCGCGAAGAAGATTTCGTCGAGCACCTCTTCATCGCTTCCACCCACGCCTACATTCTCATCTTCACGAACAAAGGCCGCGTCTACTGGCTCAAGGTCTATGAAATTCCAGACGTCAGCGCCGCCGGCCGCGGCAAGCACATCGGCAACCTGATCGGCCTGCAGCCCGGCGAAACCGTGCGCACCATGCTGGCCGTGCGCAACCTCGAAGAAGAAAATAAATACATCTTCTTCGCCACCCGCAACGGCCTGGTAAAAAAATCCGAACTCCGCGAGTTCATGCACGTTCGCTCCAACGGCATCAATGCCATCAACATCGAAACCGGAGACGAACTGGTAGCCGCCCGCATCACCAACGGAAATCAGATCGTCTTCATCGCTTCCCACGAAGGCATGGCGATCCGCTTTGACGAAGATCATGTCCGTCCGATGGGCCGCGCCGCCTACGGCGTCAATGGCATCAATCTGGACGAAGGCGATTACGTGGTGGGAATGACGGTAACTCCCAAGCCAGGAGCGGAAAGTGTGGGTACAGCCGCCTCGGCTGTGCAAGATGCTTTAGCCTCCGAGGGAGAAATCCCGGCAGCCGAAGCCGTCGACCTCACGCAGAAAGGCACGCTGATTCTTTCCGTTACCGAAAACGGCTACGGCAAGCGCACTCCCGCCGACGAATACCGCCTGACCAACCGCGCCGGAAAAGGCGTCATCAACATCAAGACCACCGAACGCGTCGGCAAAGTAGTCGCCATCGCGCTGGTCGACGAAACTTCGCAAGTTATGCTGATCAGCCACTACGGCAAAATCATCCGCATGGATTCGAAAACCATCCGCGAATCCGGCCGCAACGCCCAAGGCGTCCGCCTGCTGCACATGGAACCCGGCGACCGCGTAGCCGCCGCCGTAGTGTTAGCGCCAGAAGAAGAACCCAACGGCAACGGAGGCACGCTACTGCAGTAGATAACTGGGAGGAGAGCATTGCTCAGGTTTAACCCGTTCCGACCTAACGAGATCGTACATCCAGCGATGTTTGCTGGCAGATACGACGAACTCGTTGCCCTTGAGCAGGCACTTTTCCAGACCAAGAACGGAAACCCCGCACACTTCCTGATAGACGGAGAGCGTGGGATCGGCAAATCGTCGCTCCTCCTGCTAAACCTAAAGCTGGTCGCAGACGGCGAGCTTGAAACCACCGAGGATTCACAATCCTTCAAGTTCATAACCGTTAGCGTTTCCCTTGACGCAAACCACGCGTACCAGGATGTTGTGCGCTGTGTCGGCGCGGAGCTCCGCAGGAAAATCGCGGAACGAGAGCAGTTGAAGAAACTCGCCCGAAACGCGTGGGACTTTCTGAAGAAATGGGAAGTCGCAGGAGTGAAGTTTCACGAGGATCGCAAAGACGCTAAAGACACTGAGCTGATAGAGGAGCTAACGTTCGCGATCGCTGAATCGCTGAAGAACCTAGGGCCGTCTGTTGACGGCGTCTTGATTCTCATAGATGAGGCCGACAAGCCGCCTGCTTCTGCTAACCTTGGCGCGCTAGCAAAGCTACTCACAGAGAGACTGAAAATACGTGGGTGCGACCGCGTGTGCGTTGGATTTGCTGGACTCACCGCGCTCAGGGAGAAGCTTCGGAAAAGTCACGAGTCCTCGCTGCGCCTCTTCAGAATTTTCGCTTTGGAACCGCTCTCGCAGAATGACAGCATGGAGGTCATCAACAGAGGCCTGAAGGAAGCGCAGGAGAGGAACGGATTTCCGGTCACGATAACGCCCGAAGCCTTGTCGAGCCTCGCATACATCACTGAGGGCTACCCTCACTTCATTCAGCAGTTCGCATACTGCGCATTCGAAGCGGACACGGACAACAACATCGACCCCGACGACGTATTGAAGGGCGCATTCGGGGAGTCGGGAGCACTCAAGCAACTCGGGCTGAAATATTTCGAAAAGCAGTACTTTGAACAAATTGGCTCTGATGAGTACCGCCAAGTCCTCCGGGTCATGGCAAAGCATTTTGACGCATGGGTCGCGAAAGCCGAGATACGGAAAGAAGCAGCGGGAATAAAGTCCTCGACGCTGGACAACGCCCTTTCCGCCCTGAAATCCCGTGGCATCATTCTCGCCAAATCAGGCACGAAAGGGACATACAAACTTCCCTCCCGTTCCTTTGCGGTATGGATCAGGGCCTACACGCAGGCCGAAGAACTGGTGGCCTCAGCGAACATTCCGGGTCAGCAGAGCATCTTTCAGGCCAGGATCAATCAGTGATCTCTTATCCCACTACTTCACTCCCTGCTTCCGATTGATCTCCGTCCCAAACTCCGTAATCAAATTCACCAGCGACCCATAAGCCGCCTGCCTCAACACCGCCCAGCCGCCATTCACCCGCGCATTCTTCGGACTCGGTTTCCAGGCGGTAGACAGCAACCCTCCACCGAAAGCCCCGCCATACAGCGCAAACTGCGGACGCAGATTCTCCTCGCTCCGGTCGTCCGTCAAAAAATTCTGCACAATCGCGTGCGGCGCTATGGTTCAAGGCTCGCCAGATCGCCTCTTGTCTTGGTGAGCAGGTCCCAGGCTTCCCGGTAGCATTCATAACGGTAGCTGGCCTTTTTCTTGGGCGGCGCGATGGGGCAGATCATGATGTCTCTGGCGCCGCCGGATGCCAATATTATGGTGGATGGGATTATGTACCAGGCATTTGCCGGGATTGCGTAGGCGGCGAACAGGTCGATCTGGTTTGGGAAGTAGGTTTGGCGGTTTCGGTGCTGTGGCCGCATTTGGCGGCGGTACCCGCCGCCCACCCGCTGAATTGTGCCCTTCACCTGCACGCGAAGGAAATTCTCGGCACATTCGATAGCGATGTCATAGGGGCCCATGTCCGACCAGGGCTTGCAGACGGCGAAGCGGCGGCGCGCTGCTTCCGCTATGAATTGCAATTCGACCCACTCGCCCCGCTGTTTGTGGGTGGTGAAGCGCTGCCAAAATTGCATGTGTCTCCTGAAAAGCCTTTTCGGGCAAAGAAAAAGGCGCGACCTGGAGGCCGCGCCTTTGGAAAATCGATCCTATAGTTTTAGTATATCCGTCTGGCTGGGGTGAAAGGGACAGGGTTGCCCTATCTACATTTGCCGCGTTTTGTTTTGATTAGCACCGGCCGTGTAATTTCTGGGTAAGTATCCCTTAACGTCAAGTAGTACAATATTTGCGCCATGACAGGGTTGGTTATTCCTCTTCGAGCGCCTCATGCAGGTAGTCTGAGAGGCGCTCTTGGTTTTCCTCGTCGAAACTGGAGAAAGGTTTGTCGTTCACGTCGAGGAATCTGGCGAGTGGCTTTTTCTGCATTGCTTGCAAATCCTCAAACACGGCAACGGATTGGAATTTTAACTTCCACTTCTCGAACGTCAACAAGCTGATCGTCACATCCTTCATCTTGTCTTCGTGGGGTACGCCGTATAGGAATAGAGGGCGCTTCATGTGATTGATTCGAGCGTCTACGGGATATTTACCGGAGGCATCGCGCTCGGTTTTCCAATTGAATTGGATTCTGTCAGGTGGGACGTTCTTTTTGAGAAATGCAAAAAGGTCTTCCATGAATGTTGACCGTACTCTCTCGCGACTCAGGAACGAGACATCGGATACTTTAGTTAAGGCTTGAACGAAATTAAATAGTGCGTCCCCGAATCTATCTTCGATGACGGGCTTTACCAGTTCTCCACCTCGATTCTCGACAGAAAACAGGGACAGTGAGTTATCGACAAGCTCCTTTCTCTTCCCGTCGTCCTCCAATACGTCCGTATCCATCCAGTAAGAGAGGTGCATCAGCGTGTTTGCTTCGTCAGTGAGAACCCAGCCCAGACCTTCCTTTTTTAGGGCAATTACGTAGTGATCTCCATCCTCGAAGCGGAAAGGGGTGTTAACCAGAAAGCGACCCTCGCCTTGTGGCTCCAGTTCAATCTGGGCACAAACCGTCTTCTTGAAATCGTCTTTGACCGAAACCACGTTCATGACGTTGTGCCAGTGAAATTCAAATTGCCTTGAGGATCGGGAGGTGGAGGGATAAATCCGCAATCTTCGAGCAAGCAGTGAACAGCGCCGTTAAGGTCCGAATATCGCGTGGTCTCTACGGCGTAACCCTCTTCCTTTGCCCCGAGCTTTTGATAGCGCTCTGTCGCTGTGTGGACGTGACACTTATCTCCAATCTCATCTCCTTCAATCTCGTTCGTGTGCCCTCCGTGTCTGCCGTTATAGCGGCGCAAACGGAAAAGCGTGTTGTAGCCTGGCATCCTGTAACTCAGGATCACCGAAAAATTAAACGGGTTGGGTACGGCCTGTCTCACGGCAATCACGAACTCATTCCCCGATGCACTTGAAACTGGATAGTCCTTTCGTCGATGTTTGTTGTGTTCGATCGGCGCAATGGGAATAGTGATCCGGGCGTGCTCTTTGGCTCGTGGATCAGCGCATCGATTTCTGCATCTGAGAGTTGGATGAGAGATGACACGGTGCGGTTGACTTTTTGACACGGGTGCGCGACACTCCCTCTAGGAGCGTTGCGTGGCGAGTCACCCTAAACCTTCCGCCAAGAATGCCGAGGGCGATCCGCCGAAAAAGCCTTTTACTTGGGCCGACTTCGATAGGATGATGGAGCGGGCTGTTAAGACGCCCGCTCGAAAACACGATCCAAAATCGAAGTGAAAATCAGGTTGCCCTGATCCCGCCGATTGTACCTGAAACTGTACTCGTCCAGATAGGTCTGCAAATACTTCTTGGAAACCGAGTGATACACTCCGCGAATCCCATTCTGTACCGTTGACCAAAAGCCTTCGATGGTCTGCGTGTGCACCTCTCCGCGAACGTACACTCCAGCAGAGTGCTGAATGCGATGATGCGTGTACGTCTTGTCCAAGCCCGTATAAGACGGATGTTCATCTGTGAACACCGTGGATTCGGGAAGAATGAACTCATGTGCGAAGTCCTGCAACGTTTTCTTGCTGGCATCTTCTACGACTCGCGCAACGACTCTACCCTTTCCACTTTTGCGCTCCACGACTCCAGCGACAACGGATTTATGGTCAGAGCGTAGCCACTTCGGGGTGTGGCGCTTCACCCCTCGCGGACGCCCGCCCACATAGCACTCATCCATCTCGACTTTTAATCCCTCCAGTTGCATGTCAGTGTCGGACAGCAACGAGCGAATCTGCTTGAACATTCTCCACGCAGTCTTGTAAGTAACGCCGCACTCCCGCTGAATTTGCTTTGCGGAGATGCCGCAACGAGTGGAACCCATGAGGTACATCGCGTAAAACCACTTCTTGAGTGAAGTGCTGGAGTGCTCGAAGATCGTCCCTGCCATCGGGGAGATCATCGAACCGCAGTAATCACAGGCATAAGCCGGACGCCCGGTAACGCGGTGGTGCTTGCGTTCTTGGTTGCACTTCGCGCAGTGCGCCATGCCGTTCGGATAACGCTTTTCCTTGAGGTATTCGAGGCAGGCTTCATCGTTCGGGAAGCGCTCTAGAAACATCTCGATTGTCAGTCTTAGATGCTTTGGGATGCTCTGCTTTTGGTTCATGGCAAGGACAGTATGCCATTTGTTCTACTTGATGTCAAGGGATATTTACCAATTTCTGCCTATTGACAAGATTTTCGCGAGCACGTGCTAGGATGCTCGCGCAGTTGTTAAGCAGCGAGTCGCTACCGCTCGAAAAACTACCTTCCCACTCCCTGCTTCCGATTAATCTCCGTCCCGAACTCCGTGATTAAATTCACCAGCGACCCATACGCCGCCTGCCCCAACACCGCCCAGCCGCCGTTCGCCCAGGCATTCTTCGGACTCGGCTTCCACGCCGTAGCTATCAACCCTCCGCCAAAGGCCCCGCCATACAACGCGAACTGCGGACGCAAATTCTCCTCCGTCCGGTCATAAGTCACAAAGTTCCGCAGAATCGCATGTCGCATCCGATGGCGAAAATCCGTGCACTTGCACTTGTCGTAGCGAACCTCGTACCCCAACTTCGCATTCCCCAAAGCCGCCAGAGAGTTCGATGTGAAAAACTGTCCCTCGCGCGAAGCAAAGCGCTCCGCGTACCCAGCTAATCCGTCGTCCCATTGATAGGGCACGCCGCGCGCCTGATCTACCCCGGCCGCAAACATCCTCTTCATATAAGCCTCAGGAGTGGTAAAGGTCTGGCGCAGGTAATAATCCATCCGCTGGTGCCCATTCATCGGCACCAGCTTGCGGTTTTTCCCCACATAAATTCCCGAGATTAACCCCGACTCCCAATCTCGCGCCTTCAGCAGAGTGGTCTTCGCCGTGTCCGTGGTCTGCGAGACAATCTGCTTCGTCACGTCCTGGATCTGCTGCACGGGATTCCCGCTCTCATCCTTTTTGCTTTCCCCCGGTGCATCGGGAGGTTGTTTCCCCGGCGTCTGTCCCGAATTCTGCGCAGGAGTTTGCGAAGGATTTTCGGAAGGATTCTGAGGAGAGTTCGGCGAAGAATTCTGGGCCGGTGCGCTGTCTTGTGCGAACGCTGCTCCCGCGCACATCACCGCCGACAAAAACACCATCACAAAGACGCCGCAACCCCGCTCCCGAGCGCCACCAACGCTATGGCCCATTCCGCCCACATACCATCCGCGAACCCCGCGGCCTTTCCTCTGTGACACCCCGTGCCATTGTCATCCCGAGCAAGCTGCGCGGTGTGTCGCGTCCTTTGCGAAACAACAATCGCACGCTTGGCTCGCTTCCTTAATTTCGTGCGCCAACCAACCCCAATGCTAAACTCCGTTTGGATGCCATCCCTTTACAACCGTGTTGCCGGTCAAAGCGTAGAACGCATCGCCGCCCTCAGCGACGGCATCTTCGCGGTCGCCATGACCCTGCTAGTCCTCGACCTCCGCGTCCCCGCCGCCGAAGCCATCCACTCCGAGCACGACCTGCGCCGCGCCCTCATCGCACTGGCTCCGCGCGTCGTCATCTTCCTCATGAGCATCATGACCAACGGCATTTTCTGGGTCGGCCAGCAAACCCAACTCAACTACTTCGCCCGCTCCGACCGCAACCTTGCCTGGATCCACATTACCTTTCTCTGCGCCATCTGTCTCACGCCGTTTTCTACCTCGCTGCTCGCCGAGTTCATCCACTACCGCACCGCGCTCATCGTCTATTGGAGCAACATCCTCCTCCTCGGACTCACACTTTATTGGAGCTGGAGCTACGCCACCCGCGCCCATCTTCTCGTCGACGATCTCCCGCCAGAAATTCATCCCGCCGTCGTGCGCCGCATCGTCATCGCGCAATCTTTGTACGCAGCCGGTGCCGCCCTCTGCTTCTTCAACACCTACTATGCCATTGCCGCAATTGTCCTGGTCCAAATAAACTACGCCATCGCCCCCAGATTCTGCTGGGGATTATTCGCGCGGAAGCCTTTCGCGGATTGAATCACATCGCCGCTGCATTTTCGATTCTTCGGGACGCACGACTGCGCTAGAATGCCTCAGCTATGAGCAAACAGCACTACTTCTTCAAGCTCATCCCTCCGCGCTCCACATTCCCCCAGGACATTACCGACGACGAAAATCTCCTGATGGACGAACACGCGCGTTATTTTCAACAACATTTCACGGAGGGAAGAATTCTCGTTTTTGGTCCAGTCATGGCACCGGGTGGAGCCTTCGGGCTCGCCGTGCTCGAAGTCGAGGATGAGGCCGAAGCCCGGCAATTCGGCGAGAATGACCCGTCCGTCCGCGCAGGCCTGAACCGATTCGAGATTTACCCCATGCGACTCAGCGGGGCGCAGGGTAAGCGAGCCTGAAGATTTCTATACTCGCCGCTAGATTTTTCGGGATGTTCTTCGTACTCGCAACTCGCTAGTATCAACCTCTTTCAAACGCGTGCTTCTTCTCCAATTCCTCCACCGCCGTCCGCATCGCCGCTTCAAATCGCTCCGCCTGCCCCATCAGCCCCGCAGTAGCCTCCGCCCACTCGCCTTCCATTCGCACCAGCCCATCGCCCGCTACCAGCCGCCCCGCAATCTCCATCAAATGCGGCGGCGTGGTCTCCAAATACTGCGCGTCCGTAGGATCCCCAATCCATACCTTCTTCTGTCCACCGATCTTCGACGCCCAATAAGCCTTCCTTTCGATAAAGGCGGCAATCACCTCGTCGCTAGCCTTCCCAAACACCCACTTCTGCCGCTTGAAGTCGTAGTACCGGCTGGAAAACGCCACCGGGACCAGCTTCCCCGATTTCACAAACTCAATCTGCCTCCGGTCCACTTCCTTGCGCAGCGCATTGATCACCGGAGCCTCCGCATCCTTCGCGTCCAGCGACGGCAGCACCTCTCTTACTGTGGCCGACAGATTCACCGCCACCGGCGCATGCAGCCCCTCCGAACTCTCGAGCTGTATGTCCCCATGCAGTACCCAGAAATCCGCCCCCGAAGTCGACCGATGAAACGGCCACTCCAACGTGATCGTCAACGGCAACCCCGTCAATGTCACCCAAAGCTTTTTCGCATCCTGCGCCATCTCGTAAGCACCTCGATGAAATTCTTGTCATGCTGGGCGAAGTAGGATCGTCCGTAGGACGATCACGCGAAGTCGAGCATCCCTACATCTGCGAAGGACCTTCCCTGTGTTCCTCCGTGCTGCCCCAGTGTTCCTCTGTGGTTAGCTCTTGGTTTTGACCTTGCTCACCTTCGCCCCCATTCGCAGCAACTTCCTCACCGTCCCCGTCGGCAGACTCTTCATCTGATCATGCAACTCCGTCACCGCATCAAAAAATCCCGCCATCGCCGCCAGCCGCTCTCGCGTAAAATCCGCTCCCGCTTCCTTCGGATCGAGCTCCTCCAAACTTCGCCGCAACATCTCCCGCGTCGGATCGATCTCCCTCCGCTTCCTCTGCTCAATCACGAGCCGGAACATCTCCCACACATCTTTCATCGACTCGTAATGTTCCCGCCGGTCGCCCAGAACATGTACCGCCCGCACGATCCCCCAGGTCTCCAGCTCCCGTATCGACGTGCTCACATTCGACCGCGCCACGCTTAGCGTCTCCGCAATCTCCTCCGCCGGCAGCGCCCGCGGCGACAAATACAGCAACGCATGAATCTGCGCCACCGTCCGGTTGATCCCCCACCGCGTCCCCATCTCGCCCCAGTGCAAGATGTACGCCTTCTGCACGCCAGTTAAATCAGCCATATCGAAGCTTTCAGTTCAAACAGAATCTACAGAACGCAGATGTTGGAGTCAATCTGGAATGCAGCGAAGGTTTATGTGGGGACAGCCGCCCTCGGCTGTCCATTCGAGCGCAGCTCGAATAGATTTACGCCGTTGCCATCCGGTACTAGCTACTCTTGCTTGGCTGAGGA
>CAVZZB010000006.1:0-2500 GCA_963779525.1 uncultured Acidobacteriaceae bacterium | reverse complement strand
TTAGAAGCAGCCATCCTTTAAAGAAAGCGTAATAGCTCACTGGTCAAGCGGTCCGGTGCCGACAATTTAACGGGGCTTAAGCTGATTACCGAAGCAGCGAATGCATCACTTCACTGTGGTGCGTGGTAGGAGAGCATTCTCAACAGTTTGAAGCTAGAGCGAAAGCACTGGTGGACGGTTGAGAAGAGACCCTGCCGGCATAAGTAGCGATAACGGAGGTGGGAACCCTCCGCGCCGAAAGTCTAAGGTTTCCTGAGAAAGGTTAATCCGCTCAGGGTCAGGCGGTCCCTAAGGTGAGGCCGAAAGGCGTAACCGATGGACATCCGGTTAATATTCCGGACCTTCCTTGTGTTCGTTATTACGATGGGGTGACGCAGGAGGATAAGCAGGCCGTCCTATGGCTATGACGGTCGATGCGCGTAAGGTGTCTTTCGTAGGCAAATCCGCGAGAGAGTTATCACTGAGGCGCAAAGCAGTACTCCGTATGGAGGAAAGCTGCCGATTCCACGCTGCCAAGAAAAACCTCTAAGGAGAACATTCGGAAACCGTACCTCAAACCGACACAGGTAGACGAGGAGAATATCCAAAGGCGCTCGTGAGAACAGTTGGTAAGGAACTCGGCAATATAACCCCGTAACTTCGGGAGAAGGGGTGCCTCACTAGGGTGCAAGCCCGAAGAGGCCGCAGCGAAATGCGCACTGCGACTGTTTAACAAAAACACAGGTCTCTGCAAAGTCGAAAACGACGTATAGGGGCTGACGCCTGCCCGGTGCCGGAAGGTTAAAGGGAGAGGTCAGCGCAAGCGAAGCTTCGAACTGAAGCCCCGGTGAACGGCGGCCGTAACTATAACGGTCCTAAGGTAGCGAAATTCCTTGTCGGGTAAGTTCCGACCTGCACGAATGGCGTAACGAAAGTGCGACTGTCTTGCCGACTGACACGGCGAACTTGTAGTGCCGGTGAAGATGCCGGTTGCCCGCAACTAGACGGAAAGACCCCGTGCACCTTTACTATACCTTTAGTATGAACTATGGCCCTTGCTGCGCAGGATAGGTGGGAGGCTTTGATTCCAGGCTCTCGGGCTTGGAGGAGCCAACGGTGAGATACCACCCTGCGAGATCTGTGGTTCTAACTTACTCCCGTAATCCGGGAGAAGGACATACTAAGGCGGGTAGTTTGACTGGGGCGGTCGCCTCCTAAACGGTAACGGAGGCGCGCGAAGCTACGCTCAGGCTGTTTGGAAATCAGCCGTTGAATGCAAAAGTATAAGCGTGGTTGACTGCGAGACCAACAAGTCGAGCAGGTACGAAAGTAGGCTTTAGTGATCCGGTGGTTCTGCATGGAAGGGCCATCGCTCAACGGATAAAAGGTACGCCGGGGATAACAGGCTGATCGGAGCCAAGAGTTCATATCGACGCTCCGGTTTGGCACCTCGATGTCGGCTCATCGCATCCTGGAGCTGTAGAAGGTTCCAAGGGTTAGGCTGTTCGCCTATTAAAGCGGTACGTGAGCTGGGTTCAGAACGTCGCGAGACAGTTCGGTCCCTATCTGTTGTGGGCGTAGGAGATTTGAGAGGACCTGTCCTTAGTACGAGAGGACCGGGATGGACGAACCTCTTGTGTTCGAGCTGTCATGCCAATGGCACCGCTCGGTAGCGAAGTTCGGTAGTGATAACCGCTGAATGCATATAAGCGGGAAGCACTCCTCAAGATGAGATCTCCCAACCCGTAAGGGATAAGAAGGGCCCAGGAAGACTACCTGGTTGATAGGCTGGAGGTGAAAGTGCAGCAATGCATGTAGCTTACCAGTACTAATCGCCCGTTCGGCTTGACCATAAAATTTACTCGGTGCAGATACAGCTGTCAGCTCTCAGCTTTCAGTCCTCAGCTAAAAACTGAGCTGAGGCGAGAGCAAGTTTCCCTCGACCGCCAGAATCTGGGTGGAACAGACGAAACGCGCTGACAACTGTGCGCCGACGCTTTTGAAAAGAAAGCAAAGCCGAAGTACGGTGGCAGAAATCGGAAACAAAAAAACAAGAAAGTAAGCCACACCCAATCTATTCAGTTGTGAGGCATCGTCCTCACGATCTTTGAAAAATCAGCTTCTAGCTCCTGGCTACTAGCTCAATCCAACGAGCTTAGGCCGTGAGGCGGAAGCCGACAGATCAAGTTTGCAGCGAGCAATTTCCTGTGGCCGCGATGAAGTTTGCGCCGGGAGATTCAAGCTAGTAGCGAGAAGCTAGTAGCCAGAAGCTGCGTCAAGTTGTCGGTGATCTTACCGCGGGGGATCCACCCGTTCCCATCCCGAACACGGAAGTTAAGCCCCGCTGGGCCGATGGTACTGCACGCGCCAAGTGTGTGGGAGCGTAGGTCGTTGCCGGCATAAATAAAGGCTACTAACAGAAATGTTGGTAGCCTTTTCCTTTGGGCGAGAGATCCTTCGCGAAGAACGCTCAGGATTTCGGCAGAAGGCTCCCGCGCGCAAAGGACGCGCGCTCACGCCT
>CAVZZB010000005.1:0-1701924 GCA_963779525.1 uncultured Acidobacteriaceae bacterium | reverse complement strand
CGTGGAATGAAAAAGCCCCGCCGAAAGCAGGGCTCTCGTAGGTTCCAATTTCTAAAATCGGTCGGTCAGTCAGTCCTGTATTCCTCTCGCCAAGGAATCTCCGAGCCTGTAGGAATGTATTGCCAAACGTCCTCTGCGATAGGCCCATGTTGCTTACCGGGTAGTTTCTTTACTCGATGTGGGCACTGACTGTGCATTTCGGCCCGTATTGTTTCGGGCTTCCTGCCGAGCGTATTGGAAAGTTCGGTCGTTGACATTTTCACCTGATGATTGCGAAGATATTGCACGGAATAGGGCAGAGATTTTGCCGCTTTGTGGACGGTTTCAATTCCTCGCTTGTCTGCATCGTCTAGCATTGATTCCCCCGTTCTCGCCGCCCCGCGTATCGTCGGCCTACCATATTGCATTGCAGGCTCGAATTTCCCTGCGTGCCTAAACATCAGTGAAATCCATGTCGAGGTGCCCCGATGCACTTAGGTTCGCTGTCAGTGTTGAACCGTCCGAGAAGTTGTAGATGCCTTCCCCACTTCCCGGTATATTCATCGGTCGTCCGCATGCACGTTCAAATTCAACACAGAATTTGCGCCAAGCCGTATCACCAGCCACAGTCCCCGGTAGCGTCGTTTTATGCAATTCTCCGAGACGCTCGGACCATTTACGTGCCTGCGACACGGGTTGGCTAGACCCCTGCAATGGCGGGTCTTGCGAATACTTCGCCATTGTTATCTCCTCCTTGCCGTCCAAACATCATCGGCATGTGATTGAAGATTAGAACGTTTCACACCCATAAAACCCCGGAACCGTAATCACGGGATGTCCGTTGATACTCGTGAGCGCGACTGCCTTTGTCTTCGCTCGTAAAATAAACATGGTTTCAGGCCTGCCGGACGTATCCATTATCCCAGAATCCTGCACACCTTCAGGGATGGGACGGCTGCTATACGTCTTATCGCCCCGTAGAAATGGGCACGCTTGCATCGAATACCGGGCGCACTCTTGATGCATCGGAACATCAGCAAATAATCGGGATTGCTTGGACTTTGGCCCGCCGATGAAATAGCAATAGAGACCGAGCTTCCGGCCACAGATGCCGCATAAATGCTTTTGCAGGCAGAGCGCAGCATTCTCTGGATCAACGACTCTGAAATCCGGCGTCTCTTTGAACCGTTTGACAAAGAATGGCACCGGCAAAGACGCGAACACTTTCAGGTGCTTCAAGAATTTCGGAATTGGACATCTATCCACGAGTCAGACCCCCTCGTCCCTCAGCGTCAGCGTGTTATTTGTAACTTTACTGTTTCTTTGCGACCGTGTCAGGTCCGCCTTTGGGCATTATGCCCCGCTGTTTGTCTTTTTCCCATCGGGCGTACGCATTCAATTGACCCGTGTCGTCCAGAAAATATGTCATTCGCATCACAAGGATATTTGAGGCACGGGTCACGCTCCAAGCATAGCCCTTATGCTTTTTGTCTAGAACGAGGCACGCTTCTGCTAGCGGTGGGATGTCCAACAATTCGTCAGTACTCATTGTGCGAAGTCCTGCGGCAAACGGACAGGCCGAAGAACCGTCGCCATCGCATTCATGCGTAGCGTACGCATCACGGAACAAGGGAAGCCACTGTTTGAGATTCACTCGGCACTCTCTGACCGTGGGTTTCAAGACTTGAGGTTCTTGTGCGAGTGAAAGACTTCCGAGCATGAGCAGAACGGCGAGTGTTCTCATTCGCTACTCCACCCCGGCTTTGAGTGTTTTTAATCGTGCTTCCAAGGTGACCTCATAACCAGCCATTGCGTCTCGCACTAACCGTGAGACAGGAATGCCTGTAAGCTTGCTACAATCTTTAAACTTGTCGTAGATATCCCTATCCACGAGAATCGGAACACGCAACGCTTTTCCTTTGGTTTCCATCATCGCTTCTCGTCCAATTGAATTCAAACACCTAAGGACTCCATCATCAAGTGACCCACGTACAGGGGAGGGCTAGTCTTTAGGGGAGTCTGTCGAAGAACTCCTGCATCGTCGCAGAGCGGCCTGCGACCTCAGACAATTTGAACAGCCATTCACGGAAGTCGGTCGAATCTCGAAGATTCGCCGCATAGACGTGAGTGCTGAGGATTTTCAGGAATAACGATATATCCCTCATCGGACCTCCTGAAAGAGTTCCGCTGTCGTCCCCTGTATGGCATGAGCCGTACGTTTTTGATCGACGGAAACAACCTTCATATGCTGTACGCCCAAAGCCTCACGAAGATCGGCCAAACCAGATTTGGTCAGAAGCAGGACGCGGAGAGAATTACGTTCGTTGGGATTGAGTTGATTAATGAATTGACGTGCGTGAGAATTATGAACAGCCATTTGGAGCACCTCCAGTGCTCAACTTGGTTAGGGCCTCGTTCGTGTGCAACCACGTACGGGGCTCGTTACGTTCAGGACGATATTTCCTAGCACGACCTCCAGTTTCAATTCGTTGTCATCGGGCAGAAGTCCAGTTTTACATTTTTACAATCTAATACAGGAGTCCATAAATGTAACCAAATCGAAACACGGCCAGTCACGGGTTCATAAAAGCACACGAGTGGAACCAAAATTAAAATTCTCCTAGCAACTCCCCCTGAGCATGAACAACTTTCTCCTCAGCGACTCCAGACTCCCCTAAAATCGGCGTCTTAGGACCTTCCCCCAGATTTTTTAGGGGGTGGGGGTCATATTCGAAAAACCTTCAACGCAATTCGACGAAAAGGTACTCCGGTCACTCGCGGAGTGACCATGACTGTCGCCCGGTCACAATCCTTCCTTGTGTCGGATGCGTTCGAGTTCCCGTGTTCGCAGTCGTTCCCGTTCGTCTTTCAAATCGAGCAAGCACTCATTGATGCGAGCACGGGAGACGTCCAGCAATCGAGCAAGGTCTGCCAGACTCAACAACGGATACTTGAGACCTAATTTTCGTGCTCGCTCCCACGTCTCGCCTTTTTCCTTCGGGTTCGCCATGTGTGCTCACTTTCTCTCGACGCTCTTTACTGCCGTGGCAATCGCCCGTTTAGGGACTCCTGCCGCATACAACGTCTTGCGTAATCCCGCTATCGCCCGGTCACCAGTTGCAGCGAGAGTCTCTCCGGGCTGTGGCGTCTCCTCTGTGGCGAGAGTCTTCGTCTCTCCGCCCAGTAGGACTATCGCTTCAGCCCGGACTCGCTCGCCGTTTTGAGTGACACTGATCCGTTGAATCTTATGTTCTGGCATCGTCCCAGTTTACTCGGGGCGTTGTCAGTTCTCTCCTCGGTCTGATTGACTCGCACGGTACCCGCAGACCGGATGCCGTACACGTTCTCAGACTTATTCCGCGTGCTCGACGTTGTTAAACGCTGCACTGATTGCCCGTGTCCCGAATCCGAGTGCTCGCAACTGTTCACGAAGTTCTGACAGTTGCTCGCCGTCGATTCCTGCAAGGTACACCCGGTCGGAATCCGACTCGATACCCCAGAGTCCGCCGGAGGAGATGTCTTGCGAGACGCCGTCAACGATAATCTCGGCGTTTGCCCGGATGCCGAGATAACCCCAGTCGCCACGGTTGAGGCGTTCCATCCGCTCATAATCCTGTCGGACATACTTGCGGATATCTTCGGGCGATTCTCCAGCGTAATTCTCAACGTTCCCGTTAAAGTAGCGGAGTTCTCCGCGTTCACAGTCTCCGCGTTCGCCACAGTCGCAGCCTTCCTGCTCGGTGATATCGCCCGCTGCTAACCACAGAATGCGTTGCAAGTTCTGGTTATGGTCCGTCCGCTCTGCGTCATCCCATGCACCGTATTCCTTGAGTTCAGCGGACAACACAGCGGGGTCAATCTTCGCCAACTGCTCGGCGATTGCGGGCACCTTGGAAAGTTCCTGAACATCATCGTCACACTCGCCCGAATGACTCGCTGACTCTGCCTGCTCCATTGTCATCTGCAATTCGATCCGCCCACTGCTCGAAGTGAACCAAAGCAACTTGCCATCCGTCCCAGCGTTAACCGGACAAGCGAGAGAGTGTCTGCGGTCAATCGAGTAATCTGATTCCGCACGGTTGGAATATTCGCCGAGATACGAGGTATCTGGGCTTTCATCCGTCAATCGTTTAATCGTCACTTTTGCGATGCGTTTCATGTTTTTCATGGCGTCTGTCTCCTGCGTTTAAGGTTCGCCAACCAGTTGAGGATTACTCGCACAGCACCCGGATGCGGTCGGATGCTGTACACGTTCCCTCAATTGTCCTGATGATCGTCCGACAATTGATCGACAATCTGTGACCATGCCGTTTCGAGCGATTCAGCCGTCCCGTAGTAATCGACGCTGACGAATCCGTTAGAGTCCTCCCGCAGGATGACGCCCGCAGATGATGTCAGTTGCTCCTGTTCCTCTGGCGTCAGCGTTTCGAGCAGTGGGTCATGGTCACGGAAGATTGTCCGACCGTTTCGCATGATGCCGTACCACCCGCCACACTCGGAGACGCTTCCCTCTTCTTCGTCGCACCCGCCGTCAAGAGAGACGCTGTAGACATAAGAATCGAGAATTGTGGAGAACTTGCCCGGACCATAAGGTCTGATTCCAGTTGCTTCGGGCTTTGGTGTCCACGTATGCGTTAACCAGAGTTCTCCGACTTGCTTGCTAATGGCATTGCACCCGTCTAACTGACGTGATTCCCAGATGAGTGCCCCGTCTTCCTCTCTGTTGTGTGCAGCCCAACCATGTGGACACGTCGCACTGATAGCGATTTCAGGATCAAGCCCGGACAGGTCTGCGGCATCTGAAGAAAAGTCTTCGATTGCTTCCGTGAGTTCTGTTTTGGATTGCTCGAAGATGGAAGAGAATGCAGTGTAGGCTATTGCTGCGACGTATGCCCGTTTCGCAGTTGCCCAATCATCTGCCGTATACTGCGTGTCTCCGAGCAGGTCTTTCGCATCCTGCCAGTAATCGGATTCATAGTCTGAGAGGATGTCGTCTTCCTGAGACGTGTACGGAGCGTATGAATCAAAATCGAAATCGTGTTCGAGGCGTTCGACTGTGGCGGTAAGGTCTTCTGCCGTCCCAGTCTGGCCGCTCAGTTCTTCGCTGATTCTGTCGTTTGCATGTTGCTCTAGATCGTGGGTGCGTTTCATGCTGTGCATGGCGTCTGCTCCTTTGGATTGTCAGAGAGTGTCTCTCTGTCTTGCATTCTCAGTATCTCGTAGTCCTATACGTTTGTCAAGTACTAATCTGTGAGCGGGCCGAAAATCTTTGCCATCATTCGAGCTACGCGCACGAAATCGAGCCCTTTGAAATTCGGGCAGATTCGGGCAAGCCTAGAGCACAGGACCTATAAGAGGAAGAACGAGTGAGGGTATCCTGAGTGTGGTTAGCTGTTACTATGTAACGTTTTATATGTAATATCTTAAGACCATAGGCATAGGCCGGAGGTATAAGAGTCCGTCCGATTCGATCCGTATCACCGTTATCGTGTGACCACGCCTATGGTGCATCTCAACCATTATGGCGCAAATCAACCAATCTGAGATTATTTTCCCACTTTCACTGTGACAGAAACTGTCAGACCCTCATCCTACCTGACTAAAACAATGTCATTGTCGTATCATTTGCACAGATTAATACTCTAACCCGTTAGCTATCAACACTAGGGTGTAGAGGGCATACTTCGCAACCATAGCGGCTCGACGGCTATGCTTTCCCACAATACCCTCTCCTATGCTACATTTCCCGATCTCGCCCTAGAATCGAGCCCTGATCGGCTCTGGGTCGTCTCGGGTGTACCGCGGATCAAATCAGAACGTTCTCGGGTGAGAAGTAATCACGCGTAAGCTATTGAAAACAAAATAGGGTGTCTACCACCCTACCGACGAGGCCGGGTGCGGTTACCCCAAGGACTTGTTCCACTGGCCGCCAGCTTGGCCTCCTCAACGATCAAGACCACCTTACGCCTTATGGCGATCTCGTACGGGTTTTTGGACACACTCAGACGGCTTTATGGACGCTCTCACACGGGTCCTCTTATAGGCGGATCCTCAGGGTGGGCCGATTTACGGATTTCTTGCGTTTGTACATATACGAAAGTCCTAGGCCGATTTTTTTTTTGGATTTTCCTAGATTCCTAGGAACGTTCTGTTGAATGGGTCCACCGGCTGAGACTCCCATCCGGTTCCATAGTTTTTTACTAATACGTTTCGGTTCTTGCCCGATTTACCAGCGTTCATTTTTGCTTGGGTCCCATACACGGGTCCTCCTAGGCGGGTCCCATACGCCCGTACTTCTTACCTCCGTAATTCCCTAAAGACACTTTGTTACTTTCGGACTCTGCCCTCTCATTACCTTTCTCAAGTACTGTGCAATGGGAAGAGAATATGAAACGCATGTTGCTTACGCTGCTCGCTCTCGCTCTTACTGGCTGCAACGCTGCTAAGCAGGCGGCTCCACAACCAACGCCCCCCAGCACTCCTAGCACGTCCATTACGGCAGGTGCTTGGGTTACCACCATCACCAACTTCATTGGCGGGCGGACGGATACCGTAACCGTAGTGAACCTGTCGCCAAACGGTACGACTGTCTCTGACGTTTCGCCAGTCGGGGTCATTTCCTGTGCGAATGGGGGCATAACCTACGTCGCAGGCGACGGGCCACAACCTGCGGGCAACCCAGTCGTCGGTCCCGCCTGTTTCGTCGCTTTGGGAGGAGGCTGCAATGGTGGTTGTGTTACTGGAGCCTCTAACACGGATACGAATATCACATCGTCGAATGCTAATGACTCGGTGCTGACCTTCACCATCGGCGTGCCGACGAACCCCGTTCCGAACGGCTCCACGTTCAACATCCAGTATGCGGAAGCCGACGGGAACGCAACCAGTCCCGAATACTACCAGATGGATGGCACAGGCACGATTAACAATGGCACAGCATCAGGAACTTGGGTCTGTGACCCGAGCACTGCAGCCTCCTGTTCTGGGATAAGCGGCACGTTCACAGCCACACAGCAGTAACTCAAATCACGGGTCCCTCATGCCGACTTGGTTGGCGTGCCGCCAGAGTCCACCCTGACAGCCAAACCGACCCAGCGATGTTGGCAGGTTAGTATAAGTCTCGCAGGGACGAGCGAAAGCTGCACTACCCCCGTAACTTTTCATCGCCAATCTTTCTGTGCAGACTTGAACGGTGTCAGGCTCGCTTGGAGGCTTATGTCGAAAAATCCTTTGCTTATCGCATTGATCGTCTTTGCACTGTTGCTCAGTTCTTCTGCTCAAGATCAGTCTGCCCAGCCAGCGGACACTCAACCTGCAGTCACAGCTAATGGCCATGTCGGCCCGGCACTGGAAGATGGGACTCCGCTGAAACTTCGCATGGGACAGACGGTGTCGTCAGCCGACGCACACGTTGGCGATTCGGTTGCCCTCGAAGTTTTGGAAGAGGTGAGGGTCGGGAACATCGTAGTCGTCCCGAAGGGTGGAATCGCCATGGCAACGGTGACCACAGCGCAGTCCAAGCGAAACATGGGCAGGGGCGGCAAACTCGACATCAACATCGATTACGTCAAGCTTTCGGACGGTGAGAAAGCAGCCCTGCGAGCGGTTAAAGATGGGAAAGGCGGCGGGCACACTGGCGCGATGACCGGCGCAATCGTGGCGACTAGCCTAATCTTTTTCCCGGCTGCACCGCTGTTCCTCTTCATGAAGGGGAAAGACATTACGATTCCAAAGGGAACAGAGGTTGCGGCGTTTGTAAGTGGAGACATGCCTCTCGACATGGCTAGGTTTCAAGGCCCAGTAGTTGCGCCCACTTCTGTAGCGTCGGGAGCTACTGAACTGCATATGTCGTCCACCCCTGCCGAAGCCGAAATCAGCATCGACGGAAACTTCGTGGGCAACACTCCTTCAAGCGTCACCGTGGCTGCTGGAGACCATACGATTTCGATCAGAATGGCCGGGTACGAGCCGTGGGATCGGACCATTCACACATCCGCCGGGAAGGTGAATCTTTCGGCTATGCTTCTGAAGGCTGAAGGAGGCAAGACAGTCTCGTCAACTGACGCATCTACTTCGCTCGCGGATGCGGCCCGAATTGCGAAAGCGAAGCACGCCGCAAACCAGCAGGACCAGACGCAGAGCGGTGTACCGCAGAACTAGGCGCTTGACTAGGCGGACCCCTACACCAATGGCAGGCATGTAAACGAAACTGGCAACCGCAGATCCGCATTGGAGGGCGGGAGGTAGCATGGACGAAGAACGAGCAGCACTCGAACTAGAGATACTCACCACCAAGGTCGGGGACATCGTTGCAGTTGAACCCGTAAATGGGGGCAAGACCATCGGATTAAAAATCACTGCCATAGGTAACGTGTATCTCACCACTGAACGGGAGCGGTGGTTCTATCGCATCCCGTCAAGGGACCCAGACGGCGTTGAACATCAGCCGGGGGATGAAAAACGAACGATGGCTAACAAGAATGAACTGAGCCGTATTGTTCATGTCAAGAAGGGCAAGCCGGAGGACATTCTCACCCAAGGCATCGCACGCAATCAGAGGTATGAGACGGAGGAACGTGATCCTGCAGGCAAACCCGAGCGGGAGATGCAAACGAACGAAGAACCTGACCTGCAAGGGTGGTAACAGGAGTGACGGGCTCTGGACGGTCTGTCTACTTGAATCGTCGTATATGTAACACGACGGAACGTCGATAGGCCGTAATCGGCACCCAGAGCGGCTTAGAGCGGGATAGGTCTTGACATTTCGTGTTTTCTTTGCTATCCTAACAATAGGAGTAAATTCCTCGGTCTGGCTAAATCCATGTCAGATCGTGAATACCAGTATGGCGGGGTTTTTCGGATGACTACCCGAGAGTAACAGCAGTCGGAACCCTCCACTGCAAAGATTGAATCCGAACGTGCCGCTGGGCACAGAGTCACAGGGGATCACCCCTGCCACCAGAAAAATCCAAATCTTATTTGTAAAACCCGACATGGCGGGCGTTCGTTCGCCTACTGGCAGGAGGATTTATGGCTGCTGGCACAGCATTGGCACCGATCAAACTCAGTCATCATGACGAAGCCGTCTTCTTGGCTATTGCCACATGGGCAGACGACGGCGTATGCACAAAGCCCGTGGATTACTTCACAGTCCAGTTTGGCAATCCTCGAAGCATTTACCGGACGCTTGATAAGCTTCGCTGCCGGGAGTTCATCACCGGACATATCGGAGCCCTTCGTCCTCTGAGACCGATCACCGATCTTTGGCCGTATTAATTTTCAGTTCGAGTTTGTAGTTCGTAGTTTGCAACACCGCATCACCGCAGTATCCAAGAAAGAGGCAATATGGATCACAAATCTGAAGTCCAAGAAGCGTTGAGAGTCGTCCGACTCATCCGCAAATATCCCGCACAACAAAGTCCGCAAGCCGAGAAGCGTGTCCTGTCTAAACTGACAGTCGACGCTTATCTCGAAGTCATTGCCACGCTCGATAAAGAATCGGCGGGCGCGCAATGAAAATTCAAATCCCTACGAACAAGCGTAAGCATTCGCTATTCGATCAGGACTTCCGTGTATTTACTTTCATCCAGACTCATCTCGATAAAGACGGGAACTTCGGAGAGTCCGACAGTTTTATTGCGAATGCAATTCTCGATGGCAATGCCGACAGAGCCTATCGTTCGCGCCATCGGCTGATCAAAGATGGATGGCTTCGAATCGAACGGCCATCTGTTCACGATCCCAAGATCGGAAACACCCCAACAGTTGTCCGGCCAACAGCATCGCTCTCCCAATTTATCAAGGCTGATTGGATCAAGCGACGAGATAAGAGACAAGAAGTCGAAGAAAACTCCATGCGGAACCCCCTTACGCACGAAACCGTTCATGCGGAAGGGTCAAAACCAGTTTCGTGCGGAAGGGTACAAACTAATCTAAACCCCACTGAATCAGCGAACAAGACGGAACACGGAAACGCTTCGTGCGGAAGGGAGGTTACCCTTCCTCATGCGGAGAAGGACATATTAGATAGTTCTATGGTACATGAGACCGTTTGTATAGGGGTTATAGATAATAGGTTATGTATTAGCACTCCCGTGCGGAACCCCCTTACGCACGAAACGGCACCCGCACCTATCGAATCACCCCTCGATAAAGCCCGCAGAAATCTGGCGGAATGCATTGAAGCAGATCGTAAGAGTTCCGCTGCCGGGTATCCGAACAGTTGGGACTACCCAATTCAGAAGGCACAGAGAGAAGTTGAGCGATTGGAAGTGGAGGGGTGGTGATGCCTAAAACAAGGAGCAACAGCATGAACGATAAACAGAACGCAGTAGCAAAGGCAATCGCAGATGCATTCGGACAAGGCGACACTGCATACGGCGGCAATATGGTGGACGCCGTCTATGCAGGACTCAAACTTGTGGCGAACTCCATCGACGGTTGCGAGTACACAAGCAATGGAAGTCAGAATGTTGATGGGCACTCGCTGTGCCAATCCATCGACAAACTGGCATCTGCGATGAATCGCATCGCAGATGTCTTAGAGGCAAAAGGGGCGACGGTATGAATTCTGAACTTCTAAAAGAAATCAAAGAGAAGGGACTGTTTGCTACCACATGTCGTCTCCAAACGGAAGCACGGGCGAAACTACCACAGAACCTGTCGGGGCTATACACCCCCAGACAAACAATCGGTTCGAAGTTGAACGGACCCGGCATGACGGTCGGCCCAGACAATCGCCCGCGTCGAATCCCACACTCCGATCCCGAGATCCATCGGAACTCTCGCTTTATCGAAAGGCCGCTACTCGTTACTGGGATTGATGCCGATCTCGATGAATCTGAAGAAATCTCTGTCGATGACGCGACCGAGTTACTACCCATAGCAGTCGCGATAGTCGCTGGCGAAGAGGACCAAGAGCTAATGACGGATGACTCTAACTTATCCGAGCCCGAATTGAGAGAGGAGGCCGACGAGAAAGACGGTGAAGCATGGGTGGAAACTGGTGTTGAATGACGAACGATTGGGCTTCAGATTACTATCTTTTCAACCTCGTGCCGACGCTTACAGATCTAGGTGCGTCTGATCCTGAAATTTCTAAGATGCTCACATGGTTTCGGAACACGGCACCAAAATGGGTTGACGGTTGTTCCTCAGCGAAAGACTTCGCGGCGTATGCTCGCTCACGGTTGCGTATCAAGCTCGCCCAGACGACAAGCAAGATATCTTTCGCCATGCGAATCATCGATGCCTTATTTCGTGACGAAGATTCGGTGACTCTAAAACAAGTACTCGACGCGGTTGTAACCCTCGTGCCCACGCAGCCGTTTCCTTTCGAGGTGAAGAACCCGCATGAAACAGCGGTCATTAATTTGGGAGAGCGTACTTTGCTCTGCGACAAAATTTTCTTCGAGGAAATATTGCAACCTTTCTACCCGTTCGAACTCCGAGGCGCGAAGAACTTCAAACTCGTGAAACGGATTCCGCTAGGTGAAGGCGCTGAACGCGAAATTGATTTACTAGACCTTGCTTTTTGGCACAGGTTTCCAAATTACGACAAGATAGATCGACAGCGAGCGAAGGCGCTGCATTCTTCCGACACCTTAGACTGGTCAAGAAAGAATCTCTATTCGAGATACGAGGAAGGAATTCTTCACTGGCGACATCAGGAGCGCGTCGATCCTTCCCACGGGTTTGACGATAATTCCATCGTCCCGTCGGTGTGTAAAGACCCCGATTCACAGCGGGATACCCCAGAGGCTATAGCCGCACGGAAGCTGCGGATGACCCCCCATGGTACGAAGCACGAGCAGACGGTTTATCTGCCCGAGGATGGCCGCCATCGAGCCGATTGGGATGTCGCCGGTGCGATTCTGCCCGAAATTCCAGCCTGAAGGCCATCGAAACTTTATTTTGAAGAAAAGTGTACAGGTACGTTTGGGGTATTCCGCTTTGTTTCCAATAGGATGCCGTTTTCAGGTATCTGACGGAAATGCCTAAGGGTGAGAGAAGAGGGAGGCGAACATGCTGACGTTAGCCATCGTTGGAATATTCATCGGGCTGCTATTGCTGGCCCGTTCAATTGGCGTACTCGCGTTTACAGTTGTCCGAGAATGCGGGTCTATCCAATCAGCGATTAAGAATCAAGGCGAGCAAGTCGCTGCCGTTAGGGCTGACGTGTTGACCGAACTTGAATTTGTCCGTAGTCAGCTCGCGGACTATATAGGCAACGAACTGATAGAGAAGAGAGTTCTCCCCGCGATTGGTTATCGAGAAACAATCGATCCTGTAAAGCAGTTGATTGGGGCGGCTGTAACCGAGGAGTTTTTTCCGAGTGAGGGCGATCATGGACAGCGACACTAATAAGAAAGTCGAAGCCGATATCCAACGTCAGGCGGATAATCGAGGGCTCGAATTCACTCGTGAACACTGGGCGGATTTAATTCGCCTGTATAGCAACCGCCAGAGCCCACCTACACCGTCACTTAGTTCGCTCCTGAGCGAGTAAGCCTGAGTTTTACATCTAAAATTGACATTGAATTTATCGGGGAGCCCCGTGCAGTGGCGTCGATCCGATAATGCGTGCACGGAGAGACTAAGGCGCGAGCCCCATATCGGTAACCCGTGCAAACAGAGGGAGTCGACGTGTTTCTACCTCAGGGTCGATTTCACGGCGGCTTCAGACATCTAAAGTTTCACGCAGCCTCATCGAAGGCGTTCAACGTGAAGACGTGCGGAGCAATTCGCATAAGACGGGCATAGATCACTCAAACGGAATCGGTGCCCGTACCTTTCTGAAACGCAAACATGGAGGAGAAATGGCAAGGGATAGATTCGGGCGCTTTACCCGAGATTCGCTGCGACCTTATCCGTCGCTGGTAGGAAATAGGTATGGGAATCTTCGAGTTTTGAGATTCGCAGGAATTGAGCCGAGAGCAGATGGCTTCGCACGAATTTGGAAAGTCAAATGCCGATGTGGAAACGTCGTCTTTCTAAGTACGAACAAACTTCAGGGCGGTAGTCACCACAACCGAAGCAAAGGCAAGCATCGATGCTGTAGTCCACAATGCCCTCTCGCAGCCAAGCGTGCGAGCGCATTGGGCCACGCCCACCGCAAGCACGGACACTGCCTCGTTAAGAACGGAATAAGGCACAACAGTCCAACGTGGATTTCTTGGCGAAGTATGCATATGCGGTGCAGCGACCCCCGGCGCAAAGACTATGGCGCGAAGGGCATTACGGTTTGCAAACGATGGTCGGGCAAGAACGGATTCTCAAATTTCTTAAACGATCTCGGTAAGCGCCCCAAGGGGAGGACGCTTGATAGATATCCCAACCCGAACGGCAACTACACCCCGTCAAACACTCGCTGGGCAACAGGTCGTCAGCAAAATAGAAATAAGTCTGAATCACTTACTGCGATTGCATTGCGTGCGTGGGCGACAAAACGGGCAAAAGCACTAGCCTAGGGGGCGAGTATGAGCAGAGTCACAATCGGCACACGACGGCTGAATAAAAGCGATGATAGATACTCCTCCCATCATAGTTTGGCAATCGAGGATATCCATAGCGGAACAGGAAGTCCTCCTCCGATTAATCCTAAAATGGCGGTAAACTCCCTTCGACAAATGGAGAAATGGGGGCGAGGTTCCCTACTTCAATAGTGGCACAAAACTTTACTGTGCCGAGCATGGCATCCAAAAAGTTACAGACGCTTTTCCTGATGGAACATGCCTTCTGGAATGTGCTTGCAGACGGGTAATCCACAAAATTACTGAAGATCGTTATCGAGAGATTATTCAAGTTGCATCGACTTCAAAGATTCAGAGAAACGCGATTATTGGAGGGCATGAGGTGATTGAGGTGGCTCAAAACAGGGGGATAGCATGAACGAGATTATTGATGATTGTCGGATTTCGTTCCACGTCGTAGGACAATTTTCAAATGATATGGTTCACATCCAACCGTTAAATCCACAACGGATTTGGGACAAACTCGATTTTTCTGATATTGCAACATTGCGATACATCTGTGCAATAGCAGTTTGTCGAGATGCTTCAGGGAAAATAATTGATGGGATGGAAGATGAACCCGCGACACTGATTGGTGTAGTCCGAGTTCAGCGTGAGGGCGACAAACTGGCTTGCTACCACTCATTTTTCGTCGATCCCGATAACCCATCTTCTGCACATCAGGAAGTGATGAATGGGGCGATTCTCCGAGTGATGGTAGACGGCACGGGGCATCTAAATCCTGCCAAACGCTACCAAGCCGAATCGGCCATCGAAGACACCAAATTGGCGGAAGAACTCGGGATTAAGTTCAATTTGGAGGGCTGATGAATGACGGATGGAGTACTACAAACCTGTTCCTAGCTTCGACGGTTCATATGGTTTATGGAAACGAAGCATCGATCCAGATCGGGCATCGAACTGCAAACCCGTGCCGAACAGCAGAAACGAACCGGAGTATCCGTTCAACATTGGCTATGTGACGGCAACATCCTCGCCGAAGATTATGAAAAATGGTCAACTGAGTATCACGGACGTGAAAAGTTTCGCAGCATCATATGTTCGGATCACAGGACAACTCAAAAAGATGCACCAGAGTAAAGACGACGAGTTGGCGTTCGAGTGCTTGGTATAACGGGAAAGACGAGTGATGGCAGGAAGATCAAGTAGGAGGAAAGATGGGGTTGTACGATTCGATTGCTGGACAGGGAGAAGGTTTCATCCAAACCGCAGGAACTTCTGAAGCACCCGCGGCAGTAAATCGGAGTGCAGATCGTGAAAGATACGAGCGAGAATTTGCGGGCAAGCTCCGAGTCGAGAAGACGCCGCAGCAACTTCGAGCGGAACAGTGGATGGCAGAATACAAAGCCGAGCAGGCACAGAAAGAAAACGCCCGCCTAGAGAGAATTAGGAAGGGCGAGTTGGTAGTACACCCTGACGGAAGTTACACGGAAAAACTTCCACCACGGTGGTAACCAAAAAAGGGGGAGAGGTATGGCAAAGAAAAGTTTGAATTATAACCAGAGTCGGGCGTTGGGTTCACTGCTCTTACAGCAGTTGAATAATCAAAAGCCCGCACCGAGCAAGACGAGACAAGAAACGCCCGCAGAAGAGTTTGCAAGGCTGGCTAGGGAAGAACAAGAGAATTTCGTACAGGTGTCTCGCCCTGCAACTGCCTATGAAAAGGCAATAGACGGCAGGGATACGGTTACGATCTCTGTGCCTCGAAAACAATACGAGGACAAATACGGTATCACGGGGCTTCGACAAATCTATTCTAAGAGCCCCTCAGAACTTCAGGCGATGTCGAATAATCCCGTGGAGCGGGTGAAGATGGTTGATCCCTTGGCTCGATTTCCTAGGACTTCAACGCCTGTTGAAATGACTGAGGAGAACGCTATCAAGTTTACCCAGCAGGCTCAAGCGTTTCTGGACTCGAAGAATCTTAGTGCCGACGATAGGGATCGGCTCATTTTGTTTGTCGCTATAAACGCGGATAGCAACTCGACGATTGATGTATCGAATCCTGAGATTTGGAATATCGCTTATAGACGGCTTATTGAACTCGGTTGTATAAGTTCTGACGAGCCGAATCAATCAACGCTCGCACCGACACGAGAACCTGAACCCTCAGCGGATGACCTCTACACAGATGCGGAGCACAAATGGCTCTCCATATTTTCTGATGTCTGGGGTCAGTGGCTCGATAGCATGGCACAGACGTGGTCTTTTTACGCCAACACAGACCAGCAGCGTGCCGCCATCGATTTACTCATCAAGTTAGAACAGTACGGCGATGATCGATTTAATGAGTGCCGCCGCAGACTTACCCAATCTGGCGTATTCAAGCAGGGGATGCTAACCCCACTGGAGCAACTGGAATTGCGTGTTGAGGCTGGGGAGTTTGGTTCCCTCGACACTCAGGCAGGGAAGCAACGATATGCCGCCGCCTTTAACCGTCTGAAATTTGGCGGTGAGTGATGATTGCCGAATTCGCAGCAGCACATCGGTTGAAATCCGTACGAGACGGTGAAGGCGAAGATATCGAGAGGGTCGTCCTTGGACGAATCGGGCAATCGAGCATTTATGAATACAGCGAGACTGAGTTGGCCGTGTCGTTTATGACGGACGGCAGGAAGGCTCCGAGGACAGGATTGTTCAATATCTTCAAAGCCGACTGTCTTGAAGCGGGCATGACGCCTCGCCAGATCGGCGATGCTGAGGGCAGTTTTAGTTTCGACCCCAATAACTCCAAACAGGCGAAGGTAGCCATTCAGGGTATTCGGGCGAAGGTCCGTAGGCAGTTGAGCCCAGAACAGGCTCAAGCAGGGGCAGCAAGGTTAGTAGCGGCGAGACTCGCCAAATCCTTGGCAGAAGTTCACACGTAGAATGCATTATTTCGAGCTAATTTCGACGATAAACCTCTAAGGCGTGCGATTCATTCTGCTGCATCCAAGCGATTCTGCGCAAGGCCAGTCAGTTTTTTACATATAACGATCAAGTTTGCCGTCATAGGTGGGATTTCCCGCAGACGGCACGGGCATCAACCCCGGCAAATGCGCCCACCCCTCAAGTTTAGAACCAAGACAGAGCCATCGGACTTTGTCTACGGGCTCCGATGGCTCATACCTCCTCACCCGTGGACGTTTTAGGGCTAAGCCCAGAATAGGAACACAAATGCCTGACGTAAACATACCAGTACCCTTGACGAACGGAACAGCCCAAGGCGGCCCAAACGGCACGCCCCCAGTTCAAGCCCCTGCACAGGCTGCTCCTGCTTCAGAAACGCCGAATTTAAGCACCGCCGTGATGCAGGATGTGGTGAATAAGCCGTCGCTCCTCCCTACGATTCCAGGGGCACCGCTCCCCAAATCCCTGTTACGGTTGCTGGGCAACCCTCGCCCGCCGCGGCACAGCCTACAGCCGCCCCTACTACGCCGCACGAGATGCATCGAAGTTTGTATCAACGGGCACTTTCAATTTTAGCGCCACCTACCCGTTACTTAGATGCCCAAGGGAATCCTCAACAGACTCGTCCTAGTTTGTCGAATAGCATCTTGAGTGGAGCTATCGCGGGATTATTGACGCCAACTGCTTATCGGCAAGGAACGTTCGGCCCTATAGCAGACACACAACAGACTGCCGCGAATGCCTTCGCCGCTGGAAAACAGCAGCGTCAAGAGCAGGATGACCGCTGTTCAGAAGCAGGTCGATGATATGCAAGCCCGTAAACTCCAAAACGTTGCTAACAATACTGCCGCTATGCATAGTTACGCCTCTATGATGCAGGCGCAAGCCGCTGCGGAGAAAGAAGGAGCGGAAGCTGAAGCCGCACAGACCAAGAACTGGCAGAGTATCGCCGATCAGAATCAGGCAACCATTATCGCGAGCGCGGATGAGTACGATAAAAATCGTTCTAATCCTGACGCTCCGAGAGCCCGCTTGGCTTCTGCTATGACGATGGATGAACTGCTCGCATCACCGTTTAAAGATAAGATGACGAGCCAGCTCATGGTACAAGATGGAACTCGTAACGTTTATGATCCCGCAACCCAACGGTCACATGTTGTTCCGACATGGACAGTCTTGAATCCCGATATCAAGTTCAAACTCAATCAAGCGGCTGTAGAGCGTGCGGCTAGGATCAATCCGTCTTTTGGAAATAATTTATTTGACACTTCTGGTGGGGACGTTCCGATGAATCTTGGTCGCTACGCTTCTGTTATGCATCAGGTCATCAGCGTAGATCATGCTGAAGACTTGCTCCAAACCGTAGCGGACTCGAAAGACCCCGACCTTATGAAGTTGGGTATTAGGGGGAACGTGGAAGGACGCCTTGCAGGAGTAGTGCGTAACGATCCCTCTGCGTTGAAATCGTTGATGGAATTCGAAAATGCGGGAGCAGCAGGCGGTGATACGGCTGCGAAGATGAATCGTCTATTGCAATCAGGCGGCGGTGACGCGATCTTCAAGGCATTAGGCACCGACCGTGACGCAGTTCAGAACTACGTCGATACGATTAGCAACCGTAAGTTGTCTGCCCAGCAGTTAGCTAAGGAAGGCGGCATGGGTGATAAAGCACCAGCAGCCCCCGAGCAAATTAAGGGCTTGGTGGATTCGATTAGGACGAATCCCGATTTGACGGACTCTGATCGCAAGCTGTTGTTGAATGATGTCCCGGCTGCTAATAAAGACGGCGTCGTCAACATGACACAAGGCCAAGTGAAGTCCTTGGTTACTCGAACAGATATAGCCGTTGCTACCAATAAGAATAATAACCAGAAGGCAGCCTTGGCGAATGGCGATCCCGCAACGGTTCAGAAGATGGCGTCTGACATCATTGAAGGTGATGTTGGTGCGACTTCGAAATTGAGCAGTATGCGCGGAAATGCTCGCCAGAACACGATTAACGGCATTCATGATGAAGCGGTTCGACGCGGTTTAGACCCGACACAGTTTAGCCCGTCGGCTATGGATGCAAAAGATGAAATGTGGAAAGACTTCCATGAAAATAAGGGAACTGGTTTGAACCGCACGGCCTTCGATACTTTCCTCGGACATGCGAATGACGCTCTCGACGCGAGCGATGTCTGGAAACGGGCGAACTCTCCTCTCCTCAACAAGCCAATGAATTGGCTGGCGAAGAACGTCTCAGATGATCCGACTTACGTGAAGTTCGCAGCCGCTCTTGAACCCGTTCGTACGGAATTCATGAGTTTCTTGAAGAACAATCGTGCGGAACATTCCGAAGATATCGATACGATGCAGAGCGTGTTGAACGACAAGCAAACACCCGCTCAGATTGAAGCCTCTTTGCAACAGTTGGCGAAGTCAGCCGATATTCGATTGGCCGCCATCGGGGCTCAGTATCTATCTACGATGGGGACGACCTATCCGAATCTTGTGTCCGATAAGGGCAAGGCGGCATTGCAGAGATTCGGGATTAAAGCCGAGTCTCCGGCGTTATCTCAGAACCTCCCCCGAGGTTGGGCAAACGGACAGGCTCAGAAACTCACGAACCCGAACATCGCGAAGCAATTCGTACTGGCAGCGGGCGGTAATAACGCGAAGGCTGCTGAGATTGCGAAACAGAATGGATGGAGTTTCTAATGAGCCCTCAGCCTAATATCTTCGACCAAGTTAACCCGAGTTCTACGACTACACCACCTCCGGTAACGCTGCCCGTCGCGGGTGCGCCAGCTTCGGGGAATATATTTGACCAAGTGAACCCGGCAGGCGCGACGGGGGCCATAACAGCCCCTCCAGCGTCCACACCGCCCGTCGGACCAAACGGCCAGCCTAACCCTCGGAACGTTTATGCAGCGACTGATGAAGAATCAACTCCCGAAGGTGCAGCAGCAGCAATCGCCCGTCGGGAAGCCCAGCATCCGATTCTTAGCGGCATTGGACAAGGCACGGAGAGTTTATTGCAGCCAGTATTTCACCCGATTGATACGGTTGAGAACATCGTTAAGCAGAGCCTTCCACCTTTTCAAGTGTACGACTCGTTGAAGAAAGCGTACCCCCTAATCCAGACGTATGAGAACGCCCGATCCCAAGGTAAGAGCGTGTGGGAGTCGATTTCCTCTGCTAACGATCATGCGAGAAAGCAAGACGCAGCAGCACAGGCTGTCGATCAAGCGATAGCGAATTACAAGAAGAATCCAACTCAGACAACGGCAAAAATACTTACGCAAGTTGCGGGCACTGTCGCGATGTTGGCAGCAGGCGGTAGTGGCGCTACGGCAGAAGCAGATGTTCCACTCGTGACACGAGCAGCGGAAACCGAGGCTCCCGTAGCAGAAACGAAGCCGAGACTTCTGCTGCGGCTCCTAAACCCGGAATCGTTGGCAAGGTTAAGAACTACGCAACGGATGTACGGAAGGCAAGAAAGTCGCACAACCTGAAACGCAAGGAGCCGTCAAGCAGCGGTGCGAGATCGAGCGTCGAAGCGCGAACGCTAAGCTACTGCGGAAGAAAGCCGCACAGAGGCAGGTTCAAGTCACCCGTATGAACTGACAAGATCCAGGTCGATCAAGCAATGAACGAGGACTGCTACTCCTAGAACGCAGAACCGGCAGTCAGGCTCTAGGGGTACGTTGAAGTCGAGGGAACGGTGGCGACAGGAAACCATCGACCGATGACTACGAAATCTAGCAGATGGTTCGACGGAAATCATCTGAAGCATCTCCGCAAGCCTTGAACCGAAGATGGGATTCAAGCGAGCCAACGAAGCAGCGAAGGCCGAGTTTGGACAATGACTGACGCGAATCAACCGTATCTGGGTGCAACGCCGAACCCAAGCCTGGATTCGGACCTAACCAAACTCCTGGACCCGAACCTGTAACTTCCGTAAAGCGTCAATAAGAGAGTCCGCTGTCTACGACACTCCTATCGTAAGACGCAAAGAACGATTCGTGATGACCATCTCGATGCTCTCGAACAACGAGAAAGCACAGCTTACAAAAAGATGGACGATGCGGCGGGATTTGATGTCAAAGCGCTGAAGGATAAATTCAAGACGGATCAATACAATTTGAAGCAGTTGGGCAGTAGCGATCCAGACAAAACGGGCAGGCTCGTTGAGGCTATTAACGATTCAACGGATCGAATCGCTGAAGCTGAATGAGAAGATGAAAGACGCAGGAATCGATCCCGCTAGAGCCGATGCCTTGAATACAACGCTGGCGGGACAAGACTGTGATAGTCCTGACAAAGTCACGAACGCAGACGGGACTATAGACCTCAAAGAACTTGTACGATGGTCTAAGAGTTACGGTTCTCGAAGTACGGTGATCGTCTCGAACAATGGTTCGGGAGTAAGGAAGCCGCCGAATGCTTACTGAATGCTTGATGCGAGGCGCAAGCGAGGCATACAGGCCATGAATCATCAGGCGTTCGCGAAACAAATCCTGTGGACCATATTACCGACAGCGGCTCTAGGAACTGCGGGATACGAAACGTTGAAACACAGGGACGAGATTTTCGCCAAGGCGTGTGCTCCCCGAGGTATAACGGGAGTGCATGCTGTGGATACCTGAGGTGTCCGAGGGGGCTGATTGATTTCCGATGCTGAGAGGACTCTCGGAATCGGTATGCTGTTTGCTCTGTCCATAGCCTGCTGAAAGGATTTATTCGCCCATCTCTTGGATAAGAACAACCAAGAACCGAAGATAGCGGTGATGACGAGCAACGCTATAAATACTCGGGCGAAGAACAGGGCGATTCCTTGTGCGATGATATCGGGTGTCATATGGTTATTTCCCGGTAGTTTCCAGCGACGTTGAAAAACTGAATACCATTACGGATTTCTTCGCCCGCACCCTCATGACAATGTCCGAAAAAATGGGCATGCGGTTTCTGTCGAAGGACAGATTCGGTCAAATGTTCGCAACCCTTCCCTCGTGGATCGCAAATCCCGCGCGGCGGGCAATGCGTCAATAAGACATCGCACTCTGGAATGAGTGCCCACTTCGATTTCAACTCTTCGGGCTGAAGTTGAAAAGACCCCGCGTACTCTGGAATGAACGGCGAGCCGTAGAACCTGACGCCTCGAATCGTTACTCCCGAGTCTCGTAGGTAAATGACGGGATGAAGAAAACGGCGTAATTCAGCTTCCTTGTCCTGACGCATTAAATTTTCAAGGCAAGTGTCGTGATTCCCGCCGACGATGACGACTTGCATCGGCAACCTTTTGAGCCATGCAACAGCCTGTTTGAATTCAGCGAAACTGCCGAGATGCGTGACATCGCCAATGATGGCGAGAACGTCGGCATCCGGCGGCTGTGGTCGAGTTCCGTGTAGGTCGGAGATGGCGACAATCTTCATAGTTTCAAAACTTGCCCGCGATAGTGTCACCTACCACGGGCTGGTTAAGGCCAGAATACCGTCTGGCGTCGTTACATTAGCAGAGCGAGAGAAAACTATGGAGGCGGCATACAGCCCCTCCTTTCTCTCCTCCTGAACAGTATTTTCTCATCAACCAAACCCGACCCAAGCAATCTTTAGTAACCAGATCGATCTGGTTTTGGAGATCGTAAAGTCTCTCCTCCAAAAGACCGGCGAAAGATTGATCAAAAGTCTACCCTGTCATACATTGCGTGACAATGGCACGTCGGTAATCCGGAGTAATCAGTTAATACATCAACAACAATGTGTTAGGCTGTTGACATGGCGAAGGAAACCAAAGTCGAAGAAGGGACTGTCGCAACGAGCGTTCGGCTCCCGGCGGACATCAGAGAGCGGCTTGAGGCGATAGCAACCACCGAACGTCGCACTCTTGGCAACGTCATCAGGATTGCCCTTGAAGATTGGCTCAATGGTCACGGGCGGGGCAAACGATGAATCCGAGCAATTACAACCGGGACGTTCCGTTTGAAGAACGGGAACACATGGTTGCGCACGAACTCGGCCATTTCTATCAGGCTCATCGCCTCGTTGGAGTCAATTCGGACGTGACCTTCGGGTATCACTATGCTGAAGCGGATGACCCCGTTGCAACACGGGCGTTGATGAGAACAGCGGACGGTAGAGCCATCGTCCAAAGTAGGACGCATGGAGAGGTTTTCATTCAAAGGCTTCAAGGACTTGTTTCGGTCGGCTCCCTTGACCCCTATATGGCCGCGAAGTACGGAGGTTGTCGTCTCTTGGGCGGGGGAGAGATGGAGAAGTCTCTTTATGGAGGAGAATCACAAGGTGATTTCGATGACGTGCAACTTCTGCGTTCGCAATTAAGCCAAATGTGGTCGCTGTCGAATTATCAAAGGCAAGAGTTTGAGGATTGCATCCGGGCTAAAGTCCAACAACGTTTGACCCCCGATGTTCTCCAAATGGTCAGGTGTGCCGTCTCCGTTATTATCCGTGAACACTTCAACGGCGAGCGAACGAGCGGTGATGTGATTCACGAAATACTGAAGGGGTGCCAACATGACACAGGAACAAGAACAGAGAATCGCAGCGATAATCAACGCTCGGGGGTTTGACCTATCGCGTGAGATTGTAGACCTACCCTATTTCGTAGGGGCCAAAGAGTGGAAGGAACGTCATGGCGATGTCGTACCGAGCGCGGTTAAACAAACCACAATCGCAGCCTGAGCGATAGACTCACCCGCCATCAACCAAAGATATCTAGTCTCCCGACCTTTCGTTGGTATCCAAACAATAAACTTGAATGGCGATGGGCTACGGCTCGTCCGCTGCCGTAACGTCGGGGGCAATGTCTAAAACATTGCCCCGCCACTTCGGCCAAAATTAGGAGGAAAAGTATGACTATCGACGAAGCAAAAGCATTCGTTGATCGAGAAATCTCGACAATTGAACAGGAGAACCCTGCAGGCGAGCTTCGACCGTGGATGGGATATGCCTGTGGGGTAGTTTTAGTCAAAACAGGTTCTGCCCTTGCTTTTCGAGGTGTTCCGAATCCCATCGCTTTTTTATATTCTAACACTATAAAGAAATGGGGATAACGGTTCAGAAGATGGAGTGATATGAAGAAACAACCGGACACACAGTTTGGTACAGACACCGCAACAGATAACGTCAGCATGCCCACGTTGAACGCGATGCAACGCCCGACCGTGATAGAAACTGTCGGTAAGAACATTCAGCGTAAAGCCACCACGGCTGCAAGACCGGCAGGAAACCCGTATCGCTCGGGATGGAACGATCCTGACCACGCATCGCTCATCGGTTTTTGAGTAGCTTTTCATAACGAATAATAGAGGACGCTAAACCACCCAGAAATATCTCGGGCAAGACGCTCAAACCGTATGTGATGCGCCCTCGACCAAAAGGTAAATAGGAGGATAGGATGACACGTTCAAAAGAATCAACCAGCACGACCGCCGTTTATCTCGTAGATGAAACAGAAAGCCTGTTTGGAGCCCTCTTACTAAATCTGCGAGCCCTACCCGAGAACCGAGAAGCAATCGATTTAGAGTTACGTGTACCGATATCCAGAACTGACCGACAGCCAACTCTGCAGGATGCTTATATCCCTGACCCGAGGTATCTTGTGCCCGTCCTACAATCCACGGGATTCGAGCAGATGGGATTCTCAGAAGACAAGCACTTTAGTCTCTGGACGGTACGAGTTAGATAGGAATCAGACGAATACAGGAGGGGTTATGGAAGAGGAGAAATCGAAGGGCAAGAAGCCGCGTCTTCGAAGCATAAAGGCTATCCTTGCGGAAACGATCCAACAACTAAACGACATCGTAAATGACAAGGAGATGGCTCCGAGTAAGCGGGCTAACGCCGTTTTTCAGAAGGCCGATCTACTGTCCACGATGGTATCTACCGCCAGTGAAGAGACTCGCAATAAGTTGAAGCACTCTAGCGAAGCCGCCTTAACTCAGGAAGTCGAGCAACTCCGTAAAGAGAACGCAGAACTTCGGGTACGACAAGTCGTCCCGATAGCGCGACCTGATGAAAGTTTCGAGGACAAACTGAAACGCCACGGCATAGAGAAGGAATCACATGTTTAGCGGACTAGCAAATCTAAAAAAGGAACTAATTGCAGCCGTCGCAGATACTAAGCTGTCTAAACCGAGACGTGAACTAGGGCTGTTGCTACTCGACGAGATCGACCAGTCACAACTTCCCGGATACAGCCCCTCAGGCTTACCTGAAGGATATCCTATAGCGGACATTTACGATACCGTGCCTCAGAAAACTCAGTACGATCTGGTGACGTTTGTGGCCCTTCAGAATCGCTGGATAAATGATCCTAATCGGCCTAAGGCGGCGTGGGAGTTTATTCAGCCCAAGACACAGAGTACCCACCCAACCCCCACCCCGGTTGACGAGGAGTTCGACTAATGACGGGATACCTCATAACGAACCTCATTACCGATGATAGGTACGTTGAATGTTGAGTCTGGACAGTTGGCAAGTATTAGAGGTCTAGGCATGCACACCCGTTGGCATGTCAATCGTGCGGGCGGATTCAATCCCGCATGCAATTTGTGCTTTCAAGTCGTATAGGAGGGGTGATGCAATATTTTAATAGAGAGGAATTCGCTCGTCCATACGACGACTCGATAATTCCTGCGATCCCCGATGTCCCTCAAGAAGCCCGCTCAAGGGTTGAAGGTGGCAAGATCGTACGCGGGGTTGAGTTTGCCAATTACGATCAGAACTGCCCTGATGCAGAAGTGAAGGATGTGGCCACATACCTTAGGGAGAAACAAGACGCCCGTAAGAGGGGGACAACCGTGTCGTGGGATGCCGGGACATCCACACTTACGATTTACGCCTTTTATAACAATCTGACTGGCCCGATTCTGAACAAATATATGGCAGAGGCCCGTGAACGGTATGGTAAGGATGCAATTACGTACGTAAAGCTTTCTCTCGCTGTTGAAGAGGCGCGAGATTTACGGTTCGAGTTGCACCGCTGGAATTTCAGCAAAATAGAATCGGAGTCCAACGCTCGCTATTGGATGTTTGTTAAAGATCGAAGGATTAGACAAGCCCCTGTTGTAGATGTAAAAAACAATCCGGTTGAGCCTAAGGTTGACCTGAAACCAAGGATGTCTTTGAGCGAATATCAGGCCGCCATAGAGCGTAAGGCGGAATTGGATAGAGAAATCGAGCGACTTGAAGCGGGCCTCTCTTGATATTTCTAGTCCTGTATCTTGCCATCCTGTTGTGTGCCATATTGAGAAAATAATCCCATGTGCCGATGGCAACCCGTGCCCTCAGCTCTTCGGTTCAAAAAGAGACAGCGTGTCGCCATTCTTGGACCCCACCACTAGAAAGCCCTCATACTTGTGCCAATCTTCAGCATCGGCGTCACGAAAGTCGCCGTACTCGAAAACGCAGTCTGACAGTCGGAACTTGATTTGATCGGACGTACCGTCTTCCTTTCCGACGATCAGATGCGGCGGGGCTCCATCCACGATGGAAACAAGAATCGTTCCTGTCACTCTGGCAACGGATAGCGAGGGAGTCACAAAAGCAGCAAGCACAGGTGTTCGCTCCACTTCATACTTTCCTCAGCAGAGACACCGCGTCCTCCAGCGTGATCTTCATGTTGTGGAATCGCCCGGGGTAAGTCTATGCCGCCTTCTTCTGTTGTGTCTTCACCTTTGCCCAACGTGCCTTCTGAGCAGCCGCCATCTTTCTGCGACTCACGGCAGAGATCGTTCGCTTTGGTTTAGTTGGTTGACCTGACTTCTCCTTTTCCCAACGTGCCTTCTGCTTGAGGCTCATTGCCTTCCTCTGGGCGGTTGTCCACTTGTGCCCTTTTCGTTTGCCGCTGCCTGACATACCGCCGCCAGTGTTGGAAGCTCGGCTCAATGAAGAAGTCGTTCCACCCTCTAGGAGATCGACAACCTTTTGTAAACGGGAAATTTCAGCTTTGACTTCAGTAAGAATCTGTCTTGTATCCATGCGTGAAAGTATACCTTAGAATGGCCTACTTTGACCGTGAGCGACTCCAATCAGTCCTGACCGACCTTACGTGTCGTCCAGATGCGCCAGAAAAGATCGAATAGCAGAACACCCGCAAGGATGAACATGTATTCCTTGATCGGGGGGAGTGCAATAGCAGCAAGAAGAACGACGGCAATCCATAACAGACGATACGCCTTGATGAGGGTCACGAACTGCACATCTCTCGCCGCGTCTTTCGATGTCGCCCTGTCGTAGTGATAGAGGATCGGCCCATCTGGACGCAGAACCATCAAACTGCCTACCATCGTTTCCGAATAAAATTTGCGATACCAATAGCGGACTACCGCTTCATCGAACTGAGGATGGCTGTGCCAGATTGGATCATCGTCCTTCTCTTGGTGAAGAATCAACGGCTCTTCGGAACTGAAATGGCAACTCTCCAACACTATCTTTTTGTCATGGACCGCGAAGAAAACATGAGATTCGTCGGCATCTCGTGACCAATCGTGGTCGTAGTAGAACCACATTACGTTGATGGGGTTTATCCCCCTCTTGAACAAATCGGTCAGTGTGCCCACGGTTGCCAGTATCGTCCATTCGGCTTCGAGTTCGAGGTCTCCAGCATCGGTTACATACTTCTTGTGCCGAAGACCGGGAGTATCCGGCTCATCCTTGATTTTGGAGCGAGCGAGTTTCACGTACAAGGCGTCGAGTGTCGAGGCTTCTCCGTTCAACTTCAGTGGGATTCCCTTGATGTTGTCCCAATGGAGCGAGTACATGCCGGGACTGAACCGCTCCCTCCCGAATTTTACGAACTCAACCTTTACGTCGGGCACCTTTGTCGCTTCGGCCATTGGTTTTTCTCGCGACAAGTCTGCTCCAAGAGCCCTATGATTGTCCAGCAGGAACTGTCCTCCGTAGGTTGCTGCGTGTCACGGTTCCCATCGATGACCACAACGAGCACACATCCAACGTCTGTCCCAACTGACCTGAGCACCGGCTAGTTGATCTGATGGTTTTCTTGCGCCGATGCCACCCAATAGGAACAGAAGACTGATCACACCAACAGCTATAGCAAAACCATCCACACTTTTTTCGTTCGAGCCGATAAACAGCGCAAACAGCAAGCCACATCCCCCCAGAAACATGCACAAATACGCGCCACTGTTCGACGGACGTTGGGGAAGACTCGACACCAAGTCCGACTTGTAAGTGCTTGTCGAGCCCCACATTGAGCGTCTGGAAATGCCCACTGTATTCCGACGACGAGTCCCTCCGGCGATTGCTATCGATAAGGGCTTAGTCCTCCCCGAGCCGCACTTTGGACACTTGAATTTGTCAGCAGTCTTTGTCGTCATCAGGCTGAATTTCCTTAAACAGGTCCATTTGGATACAGCCTTCTCTTTTCCTCTGCGAGCGCCTCCGCCAACGCTTTACCACTTCCTATCGGGCCTTCGTTCGGATCGTAATTCGAAAAGAAGGGACCAAAACACGGCTGGAGTGATCGCCGCCTTTCTCTTCCGTCGCTGTCGGTTCTCTCAAACTCCCACTCCGTATCGTCTTCTTTCATTACGTGCCAACCCTTATTCCTGTCGTACACAACCATGAACGAGACCTCGGTTGGACGTTTTTGTTCAGCTTGTGCAGCTCGGAGGAGGAGGACGGTCCCAAACTCGTCGTCAGTGGCAATGACTTCCTTGGAAATATCGAACAATTGTCGGAGACAATCCTCGTCTGATTGTCGTTCTGGGAAGAGCCACAGCAACTCGATGGTCACTGGATCGAGGGTAGACTTTGGCGAGAGTCGCAGTGGCAGATGCAACTCCAGCAACGTGGCTTCAGCCGAGTTGGACACGTCTCCGGTCCTCTTCGAACGTTGAAACACCGTAAGTTGCTTCCCGAGTAGCTGTTCCCGATCCGACACGTTTTCTGCCTCGCAGACAAAATTAAAAACCTTCATATTGTTGAACGCGGGAGAATGGTAGTACGGCTCGGTCCACCAACTGCCGAGCGTCACGATTACCTTTGGGGAACTCGAAGCTCTACTCTGCTCGGAGACACCTACTTCTTGGCGACGAGCGAGTTCTGCGAGGGCCATTTCCTTTTGGGAACGACATTCTTCGTCTGATGGATTTTGTCCCAGCCCGGAATCGAAAGCCTCGACAGCCTCTTCGTACCTTCTGAGTTCGAGCAGACAAGAGCCTAAATCCTTCCATGCTCCTTTGACACTAGACTCAACTCCGACCACACGCCTCAAACACTCCAATCGTTCCTCGGTACGGTTGGCCATTTGGAGCAACCGAGATTTTACGTACCAACAAAGTGAATCCTCTGAATTGACTCTCAATGCCTTGTCGATGCACTCCAGCCCCTCCAGAACGCGACCTTGCTTCGCAAGACTTGCTCCCTTTATCTGCAACAAGACAATCTCGAAGTCTGGGTCAATGCCTAAAGCGGAATTGCACACCGCTACCGCTTCCGCGAACTTGCCTAGACTATGTAACTTGATCGCATCTTCTGCCAATCGGGAAGGGTCGGCTTGAGTTAACTTTCGTATGTCTTGCAGCCCACGTGTGACCAACGATCCTCTGCTGCTTAGTTCATGCGCTGACTTAGCAACCAGCGATGTGATTTCGTCTTTTTCGCTTTGACTCGGTGTCTCAGAGTTCATAGACTTTGCAAGTACTGCCGTCTGGCGCGAATTTTGTAACGGAGGCTCTCCACCAGCTCGCCCAGAACATCCCTGTTCCCCTGCCGTCCTTCTTCGACAGTAGTTTTCAGTTTGTGAATCTCAGATGCCCTGAGACTGCCAATTTCGGTTTCGACGCTGCGGATATTCGTCTGGGCTAGGCTGATGCTTCGAATGGTTCTGATAAGGTCGGCTCCTACATCGCCGCCTACGACCGTATCCGGGCTGCTTTGGTACTCCTCCAAAATTGATTCAAGCTTGACCTCATCACCTTTCGCATAAGCCAAATTTGCCTCGGTCATTAGGCGTTCGCGGATCATGCGATCACGCTCATCCCGAGCCAAGTCAGGGTGGAGTTGCTTTGCCGCAGTGCGATACAGGTCCTTCAGACGTTGCGAGCGTTCAACAGGCGGTGGCAGTGCTCGGGCAGATTCATCGGCAACCCGATGGGAGTCGTCCGCTCGTTTTCGGGCAACCGTGGCGGCTTCCGCCGCCTTCGCATCGAGTGGCCGGAGTTGAGTGAGACGTTCGGCAATCAGAGCCTCGACTTCATCAAGCTCGGCATAAAGCGCCCCCATTTTCGAGTTATAGAGTGCCTCAAACTCGGTCAATTCTAGACGTAAAGTGAGAAGTTGAAGCTCAAGCTCCGCAAGACGAGCCTGCAGGTTGCCTAGTTCTTCACGCTTTCTTGAAAGCTCGGCATCCTCTGGACGGCGGGATTTGGTGGACGACTGCATTGCACCAATCTATCTGTTTGCGTTTGAGGATATACCAGAAAGGGTGTGACAGGTGAGCTAGAACCTCCCGCGACACCCACAAACTTCGTCTCCAGAACGTTGTCAAAGCGTCTCGTGGCCGGGACAAAGATTTGCTCCCCCCGGCATGAGTTCAATCGATTCATCGGAGACGACTCTCAAGCATTGAAGCGTCGTTGTGGTCTCGACGAAACGTTCTGCAAAATTCTCTGCCACACCCTTGTCGTACTCATTCACGAAATATGCGAATCTCGAAATCGACCTGATGTTCTGGGCAATCGCACTATGGCTTAATATCAACTACGATGTCCCTAGCGTCTACGTGATACGCAAGCTCCCGAAATCTGGTTTGAGCAAATTGGCACATTCCATCTTCGGGGATGGGTGCGAACGGGAAGGTTGCTCGCTGTGCCGGATGGTTCTGTTCGGCGTCATTGACTAGGGTTCCTACTTTTACTCCCTTAGCGTCGTATTCCTTCACAATTCGTATCCATTGATCCTTAAAGTGATCTCCGAAGTAGTCGTAGCTCTCTTGGTTCCATTTCGACCATGTGTCGATTGCCTTTTGCTGATCTGCGCCCGGGTTCGGATTCTTCGGGTCTAGATATGCAACGGGTGGGCGGTTCGCCCACCGTTCTTCTACCCAGTGGTCCAGTTCATTAGAAAGCCTGATCGTTCTGCGCCTGAGAGAATCATCCGGCTCTTTGATTGGAGGGGCAAGCTGATAGACGGTAAGACGCGGACCAGACGGAGAGGGGAAGGTAACGCTTGGTGCCGCAGGAATTTCAGGCATTTCCTTCGTAAGCAATTCGTATCCATCTCCGATCAGCAATACCACGCAAATCATAATCAGGGCCACCAGCGCACTACGCCGCTCAAGGATTTTGGTAGTCCACGGTGCTCGTTTCTGGATGGATTCGACTTCATCCATAGCTTCGAGCACCAAAAATCCAGCCGCTCCCGCAATTACGATAGCCGCAAATAACCAGACGACGATCTTTACGATTAGCCCCATGCTCACGGACACACCTCCATAGGAGAGCCAAGAGCCTACTCTTGGACCCATGAAGGATATGCTTTTCAGGGATCGGAGCAGCATCTCCTCTTTCAAAAAAGTAGCACAATTTTAGAGCGAATCAAAGGCGAAAGATGTGCTAGGATGCCGGGATGGATGAGGGCCGCAAACGGGTGATCGGCATCATGGCTGCTATCCTCGCCGCTCGGAAACTCGCACCATACGACGGCGGGAAGCGGGTGCCTGCAACGGTCGCTGCAATCTCAGATGCCGTTCGTTGGGCCGAGGAGATACTCCGAGAGATTGACCAGCGTTGGCCTGTGGACGGAACGAGTAGACATGCTCACTAAGAAGGAAATGGAAAAGTGCGCCCTAGACGCCGCACGCAAAGCAGGCGCTCCGATTCCGACGGGAGAGGTGGACGGCGAAGAACCTGACTTTCGATTTCAGGCTCCTCCGCTCGGGATTGATGTTTCTGAATTGGTACGGCCCGCCTGCACTAACTATGGAATCCTGCCTGTGGAGCAGGAGCGGTTTCGTAAGAAGATTTTGGACACCGCGCGGCAGGAGTGCTTGAAGCGAGGCATCTCTTCGATATACGTCCACGTTTATTTCACCGACCCAAAGGGCAAGAGACAGGACAAAGAGAGATTGATAAAGTCGCTCACTGACATCGTGACGGCCAACTACGAGAAGGCCGCGCCATACTGGAGTTTGGCAGGACCGAACATGCTGCCGGAGTGGTTTGAGCAGGTGCAGATTTTCTCTGGCGAGGGCGAATGGTGGAGTGCCTTAATGGGTCGGCTCACTGCTTCTCAAATTCCTTTGCATCTCGCCTCTTGCATCGCGGCAAAGGAAATAAAACTGCCAGCGTATCGAAAGAACCTACCGAGTGGCGCACAGGTCTGGCTCTTGCTGTACAGCGGTGTGACGATTCCTCGCAGCGTTAATATTCCGGGCGGCATCCGTGAGTGGAAATTTCCGTTTGAGTTTGACCGTGTCTTCTGGTTTGCGTTCTTAGAAAATGAAGTGGTCGAACTCCAACGAGGTCCACAGATGCCGGACTATCCGGAACCGTGGATTCGGATGGAGTTCGTTTGTGAATGCGGAACAACGTGTCGCATTGATGTTGAGTTGCTCGATGAACAGTTCGTTGGCCACGCGTATCAACACCCTTGTGGCACAACCACGGGACGCTATGTGCCGGGGCGGGTTATCAAGATGTGGGTAGGACGCGAAACAGAGTTGACTCTCGTCAAAGGGTAAAGGATGGGCGCAATAACTGTGGCGAAACCGGCGAGACCACAACCCGTACCCTCGGGTTGCTGGGCGGCAAGTTTGGGAGATTGCAGCAAGAAGATGTCGCGTGAGCACACAATCTCTCGCAGTTTGTTTGCTACGGACGAGGTCTTCGTGCAGGGCTTCCCGTGGTGCGCGAATGAACCGAAGAAAATCGGGGTCGCAAGCCTCGTTGCAAAAATTCTCTGTGAGAAGCACAATAACGCACTGAGTGAACTAGACTCAGCGGCACTCCACGGATTCGACGTGTTCCGCGAATCGGTACGCTTGAACAACGTCCGTGGGAAGATGAAGAGACCTCCTCTCTGGAACATCAAGCGCCTGACAATAGATGGCCCGCGACTAGAACGCTGGTTCCTCAAGACACTTATCAACGTCAGTTTTGGCGGTCAGTGGACGATAGGACGCGGCAAACACCCAGCAGGTAGCGTGTCTCACGAACTCGTCGAAGCAGCATTCGGGGGTCGCCTGTTTGGTGATGGTGCGGGTCTGTACACCTCAGCACGCAAAGGCGAACAGGTAGATTCGATGGACCGTGTCAATGTTGTGCCCCTGACCTACGGACAACACCTCTGTGCCGGACGGTTCAATTTTCGAGGCTTTACCTTCTTCTTGAACTTGCTCCCGCATAAATTTGAAATGGACGGTGAGGCTCATCTGCTCTACCAAGAAGTGACGCACAAGTGCAACGTCCAAAGCAGGCTCTCTCATATCATTTCCATCAAAGGCTGGTAGACTTCGATGCACAGCACAGACAGCGCGTGGAATTTTAGCAGCTCCGCCGAATACGAAGCCACACTGAAACCATTGTGTCTTCAGGTCGAGTCTCATTTCTCCCTGCCATCGAAAAGGCTCTGGCGATATTTCGCCACTTGGGATGACCCACACATGCAGATGTGGATGGGACTCGGAGAACACTATCGCGGATTCCACATTCCTCGTTCGGGCAGAGGTGTTCTTCCGCTCTACCTTCTGCACGGGTTCTTTCGTCCCGAGTTGGGCCTGTCTTACGAAGACTCGATTGCTTTTGACAACCTAATCTACATAAGACAAAGCACATGCTTGGACCTTCCCGTGGGATTCGTCACAGCGTATGCCCACGAGTTGCAGCATTTCGTTCAATACGGTCGAACGCCGAGACTCTGGGAGGTGAATCGCAACCTCTACCACAGCCTCGGAGGATTCGACCGTAACGTCATTCCAAGTGAGATTCCTATCGAACGGGACGCAGATATTATGGCGAAGCAAGTCACTGAAAAGGTCTGTGGTGTCGAAGCGACGAATCAATTTGCGGAGAGGCAAATTCAATCAATGGAGAACTGCGGAGACTCTGTGCAGAAAGCGAGATGGGTGTTCTTTCGGAATGTCCCATCGACAACCCAGTACAACCTACTCCAAGAGACGCTTCCGTTCATCGACAAATATAAAGGCAGGATAGATTTTGGAATCGACACATGCCGTCTCGAAGTATTCCTCGACAAGTTGCTTCCTCCGAGATAATCGGTAGCGTCCGCACATCGGAAGATTATGGCAGATCGGGTGGATGCTTCGCCAACGTGTCGATCCAAACCATCAGGTCCGCTCTGCGAACTCGTTTTGCCTTCGCATGAATGTTGAAAGCCGGAGACGGATGTTCCATCCGCTCTAGGCTCGGGCGTCCGGTCAGACACGTAGCTCCTTCAGTCGATCATCTGAGACTTCAGGTAAGGACCTTCCTCAACCCCCTTTGGGCTGGGATGAACTCTTGGCAGCGGACGAAGACGGCTTACATTTTGGGCATCCTTCTACAATTCCCTCTTTCGCTGAATAGTAATACGGGACTAGGATGTCTCGTCCTTCACAGCGAATGGCGTCGTATGCGAGTGACCCAATCTTTGTGAGCAATATTTCAGAAGGACTGCGGCCTTCGGGGTTATACACGTAAACGTACTCTGGCATTCCAAAGGTTTTGCCGCTCGAACTCGAAGCTCCAAAGACAGCCTTGAAAATCTCCGCATAGTTTTCGGGCCGATGCGTCGGGCAATATGCCAACAGCTTCTCTAGCGATTCCTTGGATATTGTCCTTTGATAGTTAATCCAAGAGTCGAAACGGCTGTCGGAACGGATCGATTCTTTTAGCGAAAATCCCAGCACAAAGTCAAAATGGTCCTCGTCAATGCACTGAAACGAGTCTACGGCTTCTGGAGCCTACGGACTGGAATGCCGATGGGTACAAAACGCCAGAACCGAAGGAGGTAGCAATAGGGGTCTGGGCTGTGGGAAACTGAGGGCATGAAAAAACCCGAATTGATCGACACGGGTTGGCTTGGACCAAGGAGCGAAATGGATCGCGCCAGTCATCGTTTCGGCAAGTGCTCTGAGTGCCACAAGCTTATCTGCGTCGAAAAGGCCGTGGCTGATGGACCGAGCACTCATCGAGAAACCATTAAAATGCTCGATCAGGCGTTTCGCAATCACGTTAAGCTGGAGCATTCCAATCAGGATTAAAATCGTCTACCGGCCTTGCAGAACCCAGACAAAAATCTGTCCCGGCGGGGCACCAACCGTTTGCTCGGATCAACGAGGTGCCAGACTCTTCACTCCTTGCGTCATCAACCATTTGGCGATCATACTCGAATCGAACCGCACTGATCCGCCGATATGAAAGCAAGGGATGCTTCCTCGCTTCGCCCTTCGGAGAATCGTGATTTTCTTCATGCCTCACCAAGTCGGCTAGTTCTTGGGCGGTTCAATGCTCGATGCATCGCGTTGATATGGCTGGCGAGGGAATACCGTCGATGTTTCCCTGCGTCCAAGATGTCTTTTTCTTCTTTCATTGCGCACACCCCCAAGTCGAATTCACCTTATCCCGCATCCCCGCACCACGGGCAGGTTTCAGGTATCGTAATGTACTCTCCAAAGTCGGAATGCCCGAGCCACGACTGGACTGTACGGAGATCGATGCCGCTCTGCAGATGCCTCGTCGCAAACGTCGCCCGGAACTTGTGAAGCCAAAAGTTATCCTTATCGAGCTTCGCACGCTCGGCAACGGCCTTGAGATCAGTCGAGAAAATCAAGCTTCGGCTTGCATCCCGCAGTGGGAAATATAAGACTGCATGTCTTATCCGCCTTTGCCTTCCGCGTTTTTAGGCTCTGCAGGAGACTTTCTGGGATGGGAATCTCGCGCTCTTTATACGCCTTCGGCGTCCATCCACGGTCGGGCTTGTGGGTGACGCGAACGGTCGCATGGGCGACGTTGAGGTCCGACCAGTACGCGTACATCGCTTCCTGCTCCCGCATTCCCGTCATCAGGAAGAACTCGTACCAGAGCCGCTCCTCGGCATCACAGGCAGCGAACAGCGTGTCAAGTTCTTCATCCTCGTACGTCTCAGGCTCCTCTTCCGTGTATCGAGGCCAGTCGTTCTTACCGACCAGCCCACGAATCTCATTCGCCTTCAGGAACGTCATGACGGTCTCGAATTTATTGTAGACGGAGCGCGGGGCCTGGGCTTTTTCGTCACGCAGGAATGCGGAGAACTTGAGCAAGTCTTTACGGTCGATGTCGGCGATGTTGACTTTGTGACAGGATTCCGTGAAGTAGTTCAGAGCGGTGCGTGTACGCAGACAGCGTCTTGGGCTTTTTCGTGAGTTTCGTTTCTTCCAAAAATTGCTCGACGGCGTATGCCAAAGATGGGCTGTTTCCGTTCTTCTCAACGATCTCGACGCCGTTGTTCTTAGCTTCCAGTTCGGCTCGCTTACGATCTCGGGCTACCAGAGCCCCAGAGACTTCCTTTCCGACTGCGACCCGAATCTGCTTAGGTCCGTCGTACCATGAGATATAAAACGACCCTTCAGGATGACGTTCTTCGCGCCCTTTGACGAGGACGACATCGGCCCGAATCTTACCGTTTGACGTTTCGATAGTCGGGCAGTATTTCGGACCCCCGTCAATCTGGACTCGCTTTAGGATTGCAACCGTTTTGTTCATTTATAACCCCCTTGCGGAACCGCAACTGTGCGTGCTGCTATGTGCCTCGGACGAATACACGCGGGGGTACACAGACGTGTATCTCGCTCCCCCAACCTTCAACTCTAGTATCACAATACAATGCTTTTGGGATTTTGTCAACGGTAAACTGAAGAAAACACTAAGGGTACAAAAGTAATGGCGGAGAGGGAGGGATTCGAACCCCCGGTACGGTTTCCCGTACTCCAGTTTTCAAGACTGGCGCCTTCAACCACTCGGCCACCTCTCCGGCTACTACAGTTTTACTACAGTGCCCCTTTCTTTAAGGGTGTTCCGGAGCATCTTCCTCTTAATTTTCACCCGATTACACCCGGCCAAACTCGCAGTACATGGGTTTTCAAGACCGGAGCCATCAACCACTCGGCCACCTCTCCGCGCTAGTACAGTTTTACTACAAACTCCATTTTTTCAGCGCCTGGTTCCACTCTCTCTTCCCCCGGGAACGCGAAAGCAGCGAATCTAATTTTGTCCGGGCTTACAGCACAGAAATGCGGAGATTTCCTGGGTTGTTGGTCCTCGCGAAAATGGCATCAAAGGGACGTGACATTTGCCAGAATCAAATGGGCGATCGCGAACACCTATCGCGACGCAATCAAGAATCAGACCATCCAAGCGGCGGCAGCGCTCTCCTACTATTCGATTTTGTGCGTGTTTCCCGCCTTGATTCTGCTTTCTGCAGTGGTGGCATACATTCCCCTGCCAAACTTTTTCGAGGACGTGCTCATCGGAGTGGGCCGCGTAGTGCCTCCCGGAAGTATGCCCGTGATTTATGGAGTTCTCGATGACATTCTGGGTAAGACCGCCGGCGCATGGCTTTCGCTGGGCACGCTGGGCACGATCTGGGTAGTATCGGCGGCGTTCGACGAGATGATTGAGGCGCTGGACATAGCCTACGACGTGATTGATCGCCGCCCTTTTTGGAAGACGCGGCTTCTGGCCGTGAGCTTGGCCATCGTCACCGGATTTTTTCTGACTTGTGCCATCGCGACCATGGTGATTGGTCCGATGATGGAGCACTGGCTGGTACGCCGATTCTCTCCCCCAAGCATCTTTGTCTCTATCTGGCCGTTTATTCACTGGACCATTGCCGTCACTTTTACGGTGCTTGCAGTGGCGACCATTTATTTCCTTGCTCCCAACATAAAGCAGCGATTTCGGGCAACCCTGCCCGGAGCAGTTCTTTCGACTGCCTGCTGGATGGGACTCTCTTATTTGCTGGGGATTTATTTTCGATACTTCGAGAACTACAACCGCACCTACGGAACCTTGGGTGGTGTGATGGCCCTGATGACCTGGCTTTATTGGGCCTACTTTATTTTGCTGGTTGGAGGAGAACTAAACGCGGAGCTGGCGAAAGAGAGAGACGGCGAGCAATCAGAAACTGACGGCCCCGCAGCTGCAAAGACCATTAACCGAGCGGTATAGAAGAAGAGGGGAGGCGCAAATTACAGTTTTCAATACATTCGGCCTCAAACAACCCCGGCTCTAAAACTTCGTGTGGTACTTGCCATCTACGGAAACTCCTCCTACTTCGTCGCGAGTCACGCCGACTGACCAGCGTTTGTTGATCTGGTAGTCTCCCTGGACGATTTCGCTGCCGGGCTGAGCTAAGTCAGTCGAAAAAGTGAACAGGAAATTCTTTGTCACGCGCTGTTGTATCGCGACCCGGGCGGACGGATTTTGATTGTTGCCACCGAGCAACGGATCAATCTGAAGGCTGGAAATTCCAGCGAGATGCTGAATGCCGCCTGTAACTTGACTTGCAACCTGGGAGGCAATCATCGAATCGGTAGTCTGGCCCGCGGCGCTTGCTTCCTGCGTGGTCTGGCCATTTGCAATCAAATTGATGATATCGGCCGTGGCCAGAGGGGGATCGGATGTGTAAGAAGTGGTTAACTTATCCAAAGGCCCGCGTAGCGTGATTGTCAGACTGTATTGTTCAACCGTGGTTGTGGCCGAGATGTTCAATACAGGCTCGGTCTCGTTCGGATTGTCGAAGCTGATAATTCCGCGCTGAAGCTGATAGCGAACGTTGCGGTAGAACAGTTCTCCGGACGTCAGGTCAGTTCTTCCGATGATCACTGGATTCGCAGCCGTGCCGACTACCCGCAGGTTTACTTGTCCTTCGATACTGACCTGGGAACTTGTCGCACTGAGGTCAGTCGTTGACTGAACGCTGACGGCGAGTTTAACGTTGTCGGCGAATCCGGGTTGCGAGGGCACGGCGTTGCCGCTGAATTGGCCGCTGAATTTCGTGAGATCGAAGTCAGGGCTAAAAGAAAGCGAATCGATCAGCACGCGGCCATTCACGGTAGATGCATCTCGGGTCCCACTGAAGGATAGGTTTCCGTCGAGAAGCGCTCTAACTCCCTCTGGATAACGAAGCCGGACCGACTTACTTTGTAGTGAAACGCTGAACTGCAGCTTGGGACGGTAGGAGATAGATCCTCCAAGAGATACCTGTCCACCCCCTACCTCTCCGTTAACGCCCGAAAACTGCAGGCTGCGATCGTTGACGTCTAGAGAGCCGTTGAGTTTCTCCAGTCCCAAGGGAGCCGTGACCGTGGATAACGCCACATCCTGAATATGAACCTGCCCCCGAACTATCGGTTCTTTCGGAGTTCCAGATGCTCGAATGTCGAGCGCTAGAGTTCCTGAGCTTTGCAGGTCGGGATCAAGGATTCGAAGAATGCGAACGTCGACAGTGCCTTGTGCAGTAAGGCTCGCCGGCGTCGTTTTCGGCGTTGTCCCGCCTAGCGGGATGCTGCCTTGCAATCGCATCGATGTTCCCGTGCCCTGAATTTCCGCTGGCTGCAATGTGATTGTGGAATTAGAGTATTCCGCGCGTATCGGGCTGGCAGCGCCAATCTCCAAGGTTTGGTAGTTAGCGTTGAGGGTGGGTATCGTAACGTGGGCTTCGATGCGGGATTTATCCTTCAGCGGACCTTTCAGGCTTGCGTGGAGTTCGGTCTCGCCCTGAAATCCTTTGGGCATCGTGGGCAAATATAACGCCAATAACGGATCGAGTGGGACAACGCCAGTGTCAATAGAAGCCTCCGTGTAATAGTCGCCGCCGAGACCGACAGTCGCTTGAGAGTGGACGGAAGCTTGCGCGACTTGCGAATCCAGCGAAAACTGAGCCCGGTGGTTCGCCACTTCGATCTGCCCTTTAATTTGCGAAATCGATTTATCTCGCAGCTGCAATTGAGGGATCTGCACTGCTGCTATCAATTGCGGATTGTCGAGGGTTCCCGCACCGCTTGCGGAAATAGTAAGAGTGCCAGACACGCCAAGGTTCTTTGCCTGCACAAGATGCAACTTTTGTAAGGTGACCGATGGAGCGTTCAGGCGCACCATGTATGCTCTGGTTTGCGGAGTATAGGAAACAGTTCCGTTCGCCGAACCCGCCGGCAGGCTGGCATCAAACGTTGAAGTGATAGAGTTCTTTGCGGCATGAAACGTCATCCCAAGTTGCTGAATCGGTTCATCGTAGGCGCGAGCGTTGTCAATTCTGACCGAACCGCTTCCGGCGGGATTCAGTTGCGAGCCGTGAAAGGAAACCTCCGCTGACAGGCTCCCAGCAAGGGGATAGTGCAAGTCCGCCAGTCGTTGCAAGTCAACGATAGCGATGCGTTGCACCGATAACCTCACACTGGCCAGGCCCGATGGGTGATAGGACCAGTCTTTCAATGCCACGCCGCCATTGAGCGAGGCTTTGCCTTGATGTGCGTTTGCCAGGACCGCGTCCCGCACCGTGATCTGCGAAGCGCGGGCCTGAAATCCGAATTTTGCCGTGCTCCATTCACTCCCTTGCACTGTTAAATTCTGCGAGCTGAACTGGCCTGTCAATTGGGGTTGTTGAATGGAGCCTCGCATGAGTGCTTGCAAGGACGCAGATCCCGCTATCTCAATGGATGCGGCCTGCTTGCCCTCCCAGGCCGAAATCATGCGGGCAAGCTCGTGCAGATCAGCGGCGTTAGCTCGTACTCGCAATGTTGAATGCTGGCTGACCTCGCCTTGCGCCGAAACGGTTGCCGAGGGAATGCGAAGCAAAGTGTTTTGAAAAGCGATGACGTTTCGCCGAGCGTCGTAGGTCGCATGAATGGTTCCGTCGACCGGTACAGCTCTCAGGGACTCAATTGCCTGAGGTGAAGCGCTCTTCAACGCCAAATCTGCGCGAACAAGGATGTCACGCACGCTGCCGGTCCAGGAGGCATCGACGCTGCCATCAACATTGCTGACCACGCTTAGACGCTTCACTTGTACTGTACGAAGAGCCCGCTGTGCGGCTCGGAGCGAGATTCCGCGCAACGTTATTCGAAGTTGGCCAGCAATCATCGTTTCCAGATGTCGAATTTCGATATCAGCGAAGACCTTTCCGCCCAGTGTTTCGAAAACAATGTCCTGTGCCTGCAAGGTACCGTTTCGAAGTTGATATCGTCCTTGCAACCGGCGCAAATTCAGTCGACCGTCCGGCGATGATGCGGCGATCTGGTCACTGGTCATCCCGCCTTCGAGCGAAATCCTTTGTAGCAGGTTCTCGTTACCCTCGCCCCCAAAGCGAACTGTTCCGGATAGCGACACATCTCCGGCAGGCATTACCGGCTTCGAGATACGAGAAAAATCTTGGCCGTGGATGCGGAGATCGTAGCGGCCTTCGATGGTCGGATTCGCGTAATTGTTCAATTCTGCGTTGAGAGAAAGCGTGGAAGATCCCACCTTGAGCAGCGCCGATTCGAGCGAAAAGGCGCTGGGAGTCGCGCTGAACCTGGCATCCAGACTGTGCGCAACCACAGGGTCGCTCCCGTAGCGAAGCGTCCCGCTATCATAGGAAATCGATCCCTCGTAACGCACCTGGATGGGCACGAAGTGGATTTCTGTCTTAAGGCCGCAGAGGTCTGCTTCGAGTGGAATCGCTCTATCGTTGTAATGGACCTGGCCGTCAGTGAGCCGCACATGTCGGGCGGCCAGGTCGAAGACGGTGATGTTTCGGCCGTCCTGTTTCCGCGGAGATTGCGGAAGATTGCTTTTTCCGTTCCGGGCGACTCGCACATATGCGACAGGATGCTCTATCAAAAGTTGGCTGAGGGAAATCTTGTGCTGGACGATAGATTGAATTTGCAGTCCAACGGTCAGCTTGTCGATGTGCAGCAAGGGCGGCTGGTTGGCAGGTTCGCTGCCGTGAAGGGTGATGTTGTAGAGAGTCGCAGTTAAAGAGGAAAGCTGAAACTCGAGTTTCCCAATCTCCGCCCGGCCACCGGTTGCCGCGTCTGTATCTTTTACGACGGTGCGGATGGCGATCTTCTGGAAGCTCTCACTTTTGAGGAAAAAATATGCACCTACACCGGAGGCAATAATCAAGAAGCAGATTCCTGCCAGCACGCCGCCAATGATTTGTCGCCACCGCATAAGTTCTAAAATGCCTGGCCGAGAGTGATGTAGTACTGAGTCGGATTGATGCCTGGAACCGGATTCAAGTTGTGGCCCAAGTCGATGCGGATGGGCCCGATGGGAGTCGAATAGCGCAGCCCGATCCCGACCGTATTCGTGTAATTGCTCGTGAAATTGTTGAAGTTGATGGCGCTATAGACGTTGCCACCATCGTAAAAGACTACCCCTCCCAGATTCTTCATGATCCGCAGCGGAAAGCGTACTTCCGAGTTCAGGATAAACAACTGTCTTCCTCCCAGAGGCACGGTCACGTTGACGCATCCAGTTTGATTCTGCAGCACGTTGCAGAAGGGAACCAAGCGTTGGGGGCCGGCTTCATCAATGGGAAACGATCGCAACGACGTTCCTCCTCCGGAAAAATACAGCTGACTGGTGGGGACAAAACTTCCGTTGAACGCCTTCGCCAGGCCCAGACGCACGCTGTCTGCGAACACCACGGAATGAAACGGCTTGTAGAACGCATATTGTCCAAAAAATCTGGCGAAGCTGGCGCTGGATCCCAAAGCCTCCGGCGTAATGCCCAGAGTCACGTTTTCGAATACGCCCCGATGCGCGTCGAGAGGCTTATCCCGTGTATCGCGAATCAGGGTGCTCGAGAAGGTAGAGAGGTGAACGTTCTGGTCCTGGGGCAGAACGAGTCCGGAAACCAGCACCTGGGATAGAATGGTCTTATTGAAACCGTAGCGCAGTTGCAGGCGAGTGTTGGTCTTTCGGTTCAAAAGCTTTTCAAGCTGGAACGACGCATCGCCCAGGCTGGCGGCGAAAAGTGGATTCTGCGTGGTGCGCTCGATCGAGAAACTGGTTAGAGAGCTCCATCCTGAACCCAGGAAGTGCGGTTGCAGATAGCTCGTGATGGCCCGTTGATCAAGACGCGAAAGCAGAATCGATGCGCTTGCGGTCTCACCTAAGCCCCGCATGTTGCGGCGGGTGAATTGGATCGAGCCCAGAGGACTGGCGTAAGTGGCCTGGCTGGGCGCGATCTTGTTGTTGCCAAGGCCAATCGTTGCTCCGCCCCCTGGCAGAGCCACAGTGCCGGTGGGTATGTTGCCACCGCGATGGGAAACCTCAAAACCAAACCCATACGTGATCTCATTTCGCGCGGCTTCGTGAACCTTCACCAGCGAGTCTTCCTCCGTCTGATCTGTAATTGGCCTTCTCGGTCCCACGCTCGCCCAGTCAAAGATGTTCAAGTCATAGAGGCGAGTCTCCGCCGCCAGCAGCTGAACTCTTTTCATGGGAATCTCCGGCGATAAGTCTGCGGTTTTGTGTATCAACGGAAGGCGCGTGTGCTTCTGCCCCAGGTAAATAACTTTGTTTACCCTCACCATCTGCTGTTCAGAGATTAGGTAAGTGACATCTACCAAGTGGGGATTGTTCGAGTGGCGGCTCACTGTGGTTCGTACTTCGGCATTGGGATAGCCACGATTTAAGTAAGTCGCGGAGATGCGATTTCTGTCGTCCGATAGCTCGCGAGAAGAGAATGGTGCTCCGGCTTTTAATTCGAACCCCTTCGGAGCAGTGAGCTGACCTTCAGGAATGCTGTGGTTTCCCGTCACCGCAACATGGTCCACCAGAGTCTGTGTGCCTTCGTCGATTTCAAAAACAATCTCGATCTTCGGCTCCCGGTCCGTTACTTGCGGAGTGACTTTAGCGTCTTCGTATCCTTTATCGCGATAGAACGCGAGAAGATTATCCGCACTCTGTTTGAGCAACTTCTGACTGACCTTACCGCGCGTCCATAGGTGAGAGCGTTTCACTTGAACCAGAGGTAGTAATTCCTTGGCGGATCGCTGATAGTTTCCGTGAAAAGATACCTGATCTACTTTGTGTTTGGCTCCGCGATCGATTTTGTATAAGAGTAGGATGCGATCGGGCTGACGTTGAAGATCGGTGGTCACTTTGGCATCGTAATAACCTTTGTCCTGAAAATAGTTGGTAAGATTCTGTTGCCCTTCCTGCACTAAATCAGAATCAATCGCGCCCTCGGAATAGGTAGGAATGAGTTTCTTCATCTCCCTGCCAGACATGAAAGGGATCCCGGAAAGACGAGCACCAGTGGTGCGGACGAGCACGACTGGGCCGACTTCAACTTCGAATGCGACGTCCACGCGATTGGTGTCGGCGTGGTATTGCGGCGGTGCTTCCCGAACCTTGCTGGCTAGACGATGTTGCCGGGCCAGGGATTTCTTGAGAATCGCAGTCGCAGCTTTGATGCGCTCGGGTGTGTAAGGCTTCCCGGATTTCAGCAGAGCGCCCGTGAATCTGGCTCGCAGCGAATGCGTCTTGCGGAGGAGCCACGTTTGCTCGGAGTTAGCCGGACCGTGGATTTCCACGCTGCCGATTCGCGCCTGCTTCCCGCTCGCCACGGAGAAGGTAATGTTGACTAACTCGTTGGCGTCGTCGATCTCCGATTCGGCGTGAACCCGCGCCTGGAAGTATCCATTCTGCTGAAGAAAATGCGTCAACGCCGCTTCCGCAATGGGAATCCGAGCCTGATCATAGGGATCTTGATCTTGCAAATTCACGACTTGCAGCTGTCGCACATAGGAAAGGGATTTTGGGACCCCCTGAAAGTCGATGATCCCCAGGTAGTAGGCGGACTCGAGAATAAAATTGAGCCGCAGCCCGGAAATGTCGGGAATCACATCGGCGGTAACCTTTTCGAAACCTCCCGCATCTTGCAGCGCTCGGATGCTTGCCTCCACGTTCGCCTGAGAGTAAGGTTGCCCTGATTTTTGGACTAACGCGGCACGGAGAGGATCGACGTTTCGATGCGGGTTCGCAATCAGATCGACAGCGGTTACGTTCTGTCCATCGTAAAAGGCTTGTGGGTTCGTCGATGAGAGTTGGGCCGTCCCGGTAATCGAACTGAATAGCACCACAATCAAAATGGACAAACCCATAGGGAGCCGGTCGACATGGGTAAACCTTCGCAATTTCGGGTTCCGACGAGATGCGGTTGGCATTATCACCCGAGACTCAGCCAGCGAGACAGTGGGATGCTATTGAATACGGAGGAGTTGGTGCCGATCCCGACCGCCGGACCGGCTCCGCTGGGCGCGTCTTCTATAATTTAATCAAATCATGTTTGCCCGCAAGATTCGTGTCGAGTATATTGTCGAGGATCAACCTCAAAAGCACTTGTGCCCGTTGAAGTGGATGGATAACTTCGCCATGCGCAACTTTACCAACGCCAGCATTTTTGATGACACATTGCCCACGGCCGATGGTCAGATGGAGATTGGTACTGCCGTGCCGTTGGATAAGCTTCGGGAGGCGATGGAGGACTGGTTTCGGCGCAAGAGCTATCTTCCGAAGGACTCGAAGCTGTTACTAGAAGAGGTCCCAAAGGCTGGCTAGACTAAGTCGTCATCGCTCCCGGCACGTCGGACTTCGGACCTAGCAAGACAGAAGCTAAAGTTGGGATATACCCACATGGATAGGGACTTTTTGCCGGGTCGGAGATTTCAGAGCAACTGTTGTGCACTGGAAGTAGTCTTAGTTTGAGGTATTTGCCATCTCTAACGAAATGGCATGTGGTTTGCTAACAGACCTTTTCGGAGGTGCGGATAATGAGCTCTAAAAAGCTCTTCCCCCTGTCCAGCACTCGCGAAGTACCTGGTGGTTTCACGGCTCGAGACTCGCGGAGCGAACTACCGGTCCGTTTGGAGATTGTGAAGTTTCTCCGTTCGTCGGCAGTCGACGAACCCGAGTTCCCGCATGACTCCACATCGGGCCGCAGCCATCGAAGCTTAGCTCTCGGTCTCGTGCTGGCGTTTTGCGTCAGTGCAAGTTTTTGGACCGGAATCGCATATATGGTTGCCAGGGCGTGGAAATAAACTGCGCTATTTGTCGTAATGCAGCAGGGACATCACATCGTAGCCTTTGAGTCTCTCGCGGCCTTTCAGGAAATCCAGCTCCACGACGAATCCGAGTCCGGCGATCTCCGCGCCCAGCAAAGTCGCCAGCCTCGCCGTGGCCTCGGCTGTGCCTCCGGTGGCCAGCAAATCATCCACAATCAGCACGCGCTGGCCTCTCTGAATAGCGTCTTTGTGCATCTCCAGCGAGTTCGTTCCATATTCCAGAGCGTAATCGAACTTCACCGTTTCAGCAGGAAGTTTGCCCACTTTGCGGACTGGAACGAATCCTGCATTCAAGCGATAAGCCAGAGCGGGAGCGAAGATGAAGCCGCGAGCTTCCATTCCGAGAACAAGATCAATCTTTTGGGCGACGTAGTGCTCGGAAAGCCGGTCGACGAGCGTGGCGAACCCTACCTTGTTTTTCAGCAGAGTGGTGATGTCGTAAAAGAGGATCCCCTTCTTCGGGAAGTCGGGCACTTCGCGGATCAGACGCTTCAGTTGGTCAGCATTCATGCTTGTATCAGGGGACAAGCTACCACGCTCCTTCAATGCGAAATGAACTGAGTCCGGCGGTCAAGCGGGCTTCGGATTCCTCCACGGCATCGACGCGGGCGGCGCGAGGCCCCTCCCGCAGGCGGGATCGCATTCCCGCGAGTTGATCGCGGGTGCCCTGGGCGTGCACTTCTACGCTGCCATCAGAATTGTTTCGCACCCAGCCCGCGATCCCAAGAATATGCGCCTCCCGTTCCACAAACCAGCGGAAGCCCACCCCCTGCACACGCCCACGAACCACGAGCCGGCGGGCCGCGATCGGTTTTTCAGTGGAGGTCATCGCCCTCAACGATCTTGTCATCCTGAGCGAAGAATCAGGTTCGCGAACGCGAAACTGATTCGCAGTCGAATCGAAGGACCCCTATGACGTGAACTTACTTTAATGCGTTAGGATCACCCCGAACATGATGCAAAGCGCTCCTACGTGTATCAGCACGTTGCCTTTCCAGTTGGCCCAACCGATATCCATGGCGTGTTTCGTTGTTACTGGTCTAGATGACATACAACGCGATGATCGACACAGCAAAAATCCTTAATGCTTCAGCAAACGTTCGAAGGTATCCCATGTGTTTTTCTCCCTGATCTCGGGGTTTGCAGGGAATCTCAACCGCGGCCCCGAAGAGAACGCCTTGTTACGCCACTGGCTGCCCATACAGGGTAGGGATCCCTTCGACTGCATTGGCGTTCGCCTTCTGCGAACCCCAATTTCGCTCAGGATGACAGAACTCTACGCGCCCCCCCCGGCCACAAAATCTACGCCCGCGACAAATAGACGCCTTCGGCCGTATCCACTTTAATCTTTTCGCCTTCGTTGATAAACGGAGGCACCTGCACCACCAGTCCCGTCTCAGTTTTCGCCGCTTTGGTAACGCTGGAGGCAGTTGCGCTCTTCAGCCCGGGCTCGGTCTCCACTACCGTAAGTTCCACGGTTTGCGGAAGTTCAATGCCGACGGCCTTGCCGTCGAAAAACTCCACCTTAATTTCGAGGTTGGCAATCAGGTAATCCACGGCGTCGCCGAGAACGTCCTTCGTCAGATGGGTCTGCTCGTAGTTCGCCGTATCCATGAAGTAGTAGTTGTCGCCGTCGGCATAGAGGAATTGCATGTCGACCTCGTCCACGTTGACCTTTTCGATGGGATCAGGCGAGCGGAAGCGGTGCTCGAACATCGCCCCCGTACGAAGATTGCGCAGCTTGGCCTGAATGAAGGCGCGCAGGTTGCCGGGCGTACGGTGTTCGACGGCAAATACGGAGTGCAGATCATTGTTGTGCTTGATGATCATGCCGGGGCGCAGTTGGGTCGCAGGGATCGACATTGCTTAAAACTCTCTCCTTCAAAATAAGTGCGGTTTGCTGGGCTGACGGAAGAGCCTGCCCTAAGCAAGCGTGAGCGCGCCGAATGGGCGGGCAGGCCGCATTTTCCGCCGCACACGAGGACCGAATACACGATTCTACACTCCATACCTGAGAAAGAAAACCTTTGCCCCGGTTCGGTTCATCCCATGCCGTCGCATTTTACAGGTCATCTCGCACAGTCAAGTGTGGGGGACTAGAATTGCTTGTTAGCGTCAATGATGGGCGCACAAATCCGCCCTGATGATTCCGGTTTGTAGAAAATTAAAGTGAGGTCAAGATTATGAGTTCTGGGCGTTATGAATCCTCCGACAATACGATCGGTGTCGCGGTGACCTTCTTGCTGATTGGAATTGGTGCGGGGGCACTGGCGGCGCTGGTGCTTGCCCCGAAGACCGGCAAACAATTTCGCCGAGACCTGAAACGCGGCTATGAAGACGCGAAAGACACGCTGCAGGATTGGGGCGAAGAAGCGAAAGACAAGGCGCGCGACGCCAAGGAGCGAGTGCGCGAGGCGGCCGAGCGCGGCGCAAGCCTGGCCGATGAGCTCCGCGAAAAAGTGGAACCCTTGCGGCGGGCCATCAATCGCGGATAACTTCGGTCCTGGCGCTAGATCCCTTCGAACCCGGATCCGTCAACCAAAGACCGTGATGAAAAAACCCTTGATTCGGCGAAGAAGCCGGCGGGGTGGGAAATTGGAGTCTGGCGGATCCTTGGTTTCGGGCGCTGGGTCGACCCGTATCTCTAACTCGGGCGGTGTTTGCACTTCCATCACGGGCAGCGCCGCCGCCTCATCCACGACCGCCGACGGGGCGATCGAGTTCTTGTTCCCGCGAAAAACGAGAGGGGCGTCGAACTGAACGTGGATGCCGTTTGGCTGCGAGGACGGCAGGCTGCGAGTCTCGGCTTCGCTGGAAAGCCTCGGGTCTTCATTCACGGCTAACCCGGCTGTTGACGGGGTCTCGCCTGGCGTCAGTCTGGTATCTGCGGGCAATTCCGAAGCTGGAGCGGTTCCCGAATTCGCCAACATTACCGGAACGGGCGGAGGACAGCCGCATTCCAGCGGAACGTTGGCATCTACCTTGTCGATCTGTCCTGAACGAAAGACTGCCTGCTCGTTTGGTTCTACGTGATAAATGCGGTTTCCCATCAGCTCGGAAACGATTACGGACGAACTGTTCCCCCTGAGCGCCCGAACGCAAGTATTGCCGTGCGAGTCCGCGCTCACCGCAAAGTCGAATTGTCCCGGCCCCGAAAACAGGATCCGGAAATCCGGAGTGAGCACAGTGTTGCTCGATTCATTGAGTTCGTAATGCGCCTCCAGCGCTCCGGTGCTCATGCCCAGCATCAGGTCTCTGGTGTTCTCGGAAGGCGTCACCGAAACGGATGTCCCCGGGCAGACGTCGACCTCGCCGCCCCTGGCTAAACGCAGAATCGTGGTGTTGGAGCCAGCGGTGAGAGTTGATCCAGCCGCGAGACCGCTGGCCAGCACCAACTTGCCAGCCCCTTCAGAAACTGGCGTCACGCCTGTCCCGGCCGGCAAGCCAAGAGCGAGCGCGGCAGGCGGCTGCGACTTTCTGACCGCCGGGTTCGTGTCCTCCGGAGGCTCCAGCCGGACCATCAGCCGGTTCCCGGCTTCGTCCCATGAATAGCGGTATGGAGAGAGCAGATCGAGCACGACCCTCGTGACCGGAGGGTCTGCTTGATATTGCTGGGCGCGGATGTCGAGGATATTCTCCTGCTGGATTTTGATTCGTTTCTGCGGCAGTCCGATGCGCGCATGGAGCAGATCAATGACCAGGCGCGGCGGCGAGTCCAGGAGCTGTATTGACGGCTCGGTAGGGTGAGTGGATACAATTTCAACCGCCGGCACGCCGCGCTCGTACACCAAACGTACGCTGGTCACTACCGCAGCTTCTAGTTTCGTAGAACTCACGCTCTGGGAGGGCGATGCCGTCGCAGCGATTTGCGAAAAGGCGCCGGGGCAAACTAGCGCGGCCACAAGCAGGGTGGTAAAACGTTGAATGCGCCCTCGCGGCAAAGAATCCCCTCAGATGCTTCTGAAAGGAACCTTATCACTTGCTGCGAATGCGGAAAAGTGACGCGCTGTGCGCCTGCCTGACGCTATCGTGCAGGCTGCTCCGACAAAATGCGGCGACGCTCCGGCTCAACTTTCGGAAAGAAATTCGTATTCCTCGATGACTGCGGCGACCGTCATTTTTCCTTCCGCGCCAGAGCCTTCGACCCGCACGACGCGCCCTTTGCACTGTACGCGTATGCTTTCCGTAAGCGTGATTTCCGGCGGAAGGGTGAGGGTAAAGCCCAAGGGCGAGCCCTGCTCGATGGGCGAGTCGAGGTAAAGGCAAATACCACGCGCGCTCACGTCTCGGAGCTGCGCGGATTCGTTGTGGTTTGAATTTTCGCCTCGGGCCACGGCAACCGGAATCCGAAGCGCGAAGCGTCGTGCAGCCCTTTTTTCCTGGGCTTCTGCCATGCGTTACTCCAAGCTATTGAAGTGGCAAATAGCTATCTTCTTTAATTAAAGGATGAGGTTTAATGCCGTATCCGTCAATACCACCCTTGGGGACAGTAATGGCACGGATTGGTGGGAGCGCGGCCTAATTCACATAAGTTTTCCAGTTACTTAGGCCGGATCCGATCGGGTCCCCCACGCGGTGGTAATCTAAACGCTAGGTATTCCAGTGGTCTTCATTCTCGACAACTACGATTCATTTACCTATAACCTGGTTCAGTATTTCGGCGAACTCGGCGCACAGGTGGAGGTTCGCCGCAACGATCAGCTCACAGTTGCCGATGTTGAAGCGATGCAACCGGAGCACATCGTCATTTCTCCCGGCCCATGCACGCCCCAGGAAGCCGGTATCAGCGTCGGTTTGATCCGCCACTTCGCCGGCAAAGTCCCCATCCTGGGCGTCTGCCTTGGACACCAAGCCATCGGCGCCGCTTTTGGTGGGCAGGTGGTTCGCGCTCCTCGCTTGATGCACGGTAAAACCAGCGCAGTGAGTCACGATAGCAAGACCATCTTCCGCGGTCTGCCCACTCCCATGACGGCCACTCGCTATCATTCGCTAATCGTGGAAGAGAAGGATCTGCCAGAAGAACTCGAAGTCAGCGCCTGGACCACTGACAGAGACGGAACTCGGACCATCATGGGGCTACGCCACAGAAAGTTTCCCGTCGAAGGCGTGCAATTTCATCCGGAAAGTGTGCTGACGGACGCGGGGAAGAAGCTGGTAGAGAATTTTCTGGCAGTGGCAACAATCGATGATCAGCACTAGCCGCTGCTACTGACGACTGCCCCGAGCCATCTGCACGGCCCTCAACAACGCCTGCGCCTTATTCGTCGACTCCTGAAACTCACTCGCCGCATCAGAATCCGCCACGATTCCCGCTCCCGCCTGCAAATAAGCATGCTTCCCCTGCATCAGCATGGTTCGAATCCCAATACACGAATCCAGATTCCCGGCAAAGTCGGCATAGAACACCGAGCCGCCATAAATGCCGCGGCGCACCGGTTCCAATTCCTCGATGATCTGCATAGCCCGTACCTTGGGCGCCCCGCTCAGCGTGCCGGCCGGAAAACAGGCGGCAAACGCATCGAGCGCGCTCAGATCCTTTCGCAGCGTCCCTTCCAGGGCGGAGACCAGATGCATCACGTGCGAGTAGCGCTCCACATACATCAAATCCTTTACCTTTACCGAGCCGTACTCGCTCACCCGTCCCAGATCGTTGCGGCCCAGGTCAACCAGCATGATGTGCTCGGCTCGCTCTTTTTCATCGCCGCGCATTTGCTCTTCGAGACGCTGGTCTTCGGCCTCGTCGCGGCCGCGCGGATGTGTGCCTGCGATGGGACGGTATTCCAGCTTGCGTCCAGTCACACGCACTAACATTTCAGGAGACGACCCCAGGATCTGCGTCTCCCCCGTACGCAGGAAATAAAGATATGGCGAAGGATTCACCTGCCGCAGAGCGCGGTAAAGGTCAAAGGGCTGAACTCCCGGGATGAAATCGAGCCGTTGCGAGAGCACCACCTGAAAGATGTCTCCCGCTGCAATGTATTCCTTGCAGCGCTCCACGCTCCGCAGGAAAGCCGCGCGGGATGTTCCGGCATTGATCTTGAGTTTGCCCGGCTTGGTCTTCGGGGATTTGCGCCACATCGCCGGACGCAGTCCCGTCGCAAGCTTGCGCTCTAGCGTGGCGATGTCCCGCACCGCCCGATCATAGGCGCGCCGCGGATTCTCCCGCGAGACATCCGCAGCGGCCACAATATGAATCTGGTGGCGCAGGTGGTCGAACGCCAGCAGACGGTCGAAAAACATCAGTTCACAATCCGGCAGGGATAGATCGTCTTTCGTGTGGTCGCCGATTTTCTCCAACTGCCGTACCACGTCGTAGGAAAAATAGCCGACCGCCCCGGCGGTAAACGGAGGAAGACCAGGAACCGACGCGGGCTTATGGTCGCTCAACAACTGCTTTACCACCTCAAACACGTTTCCCTGTCGACGTTCCCGCTTGCGTCCCCGTTCAATTTCAACGGCTGAACCGCGCGCCCGCAGCCGCATATAAGGCCGCGCCCCAAGAAAGGTGTAGCGCCCAATCTGCTCGCCGCGCTCCACAGACTCCAGCAGAAACGCATTGGGCTCTTTTTCGGCGATAGCCAGGAAGGCCGATACTGGGGTGAGCAGGTCGGCGCTCACCGATTTCACCAGCGGCACCAGCGTCGCCGACTGCGCCAGCCGCGAGAATTCCTTGAAATCAGGGTTCATCATGGCAATAAGGCATGCGAAAATGAGGCTTGTCCGACTTCGGCCCAGCCTCGCAGTCATTATAGGGGACGCGTTCTTTTGCCGGTTTCGCGGCCGCTATTGCGTGCGCAAATACTTCTCCGCGAACCAATCCGGCAATTGACGGACGCCGCTCATCATCAGAAGATACAGGGAGATACGCAGCCAACGGGCCCTGATGTGGTTTCGAGCCTATGCGGATTAAGTTCTGGGGCGTGCGTGGTTCCACGCCCACGCCACAATCCGAAAACATGCGCTATGGAGGCAACACCTCCTGCGTCGAGGTGCGCTTGGGCGATCGCATCTATATCTTTGACTGCGGCACGGGCTTCCGCGCGCTTGGCCACCAACTGCAAAGCGAGTTCGGCGATCGTCCATTTTCCGCTCATGTTTTCGTTTCCCACTTTCACTGGGACCACATCCAGGGCATGCCGTTCTTCCGCCCCTTGTATGCGAATCCGGAGAGCCGATTTCTTTTCCAGTGCTCCAGCCGAACCCGCAGCCTCAAACAAGTCCTGGAAGAACAGATGGCCGCACCCTACTTCCCCGTCGATATCGGCCAGATGAGAGCGCGCCGCGATTTCTATGAAATCGAGAGCGGCCGCATCACCATTGAAGACGGCGTCCAGTTGCAGACCGCGTGGCTCAACCATCCCCAGGGATGCATGGGCTTCCGGCTCGAAACCAAGGATGGAGTGCTCGTCTACGCCACCGACAATGAGCCCGGAGATGCCGCCTTCGACAAAGCCGTCCGCAAATTAGCCGAGGGCGCCGATGTCCTTATCTATGACGCTCAATATCTCCCCGAGGAATATGAAGCCCATCGCCGCGGCTGGGGACACAGCCACTGGCGCGAAGCCGTCAACGTTGTAATGGAGAGCGGCGCCAAGGAACTAGTACTTTTTCACCACGATCCCGACCACACCGACGCCATCATCGACAAGGTCGTTCACGAAGCCCGCAACTACTATCCGAAAGTCCGGGCGGCTGCCGAAGGGATGGAGATCAAGCTGGATGGCACGAGGCGCTAATCGTTGGCGCCTGCAGCATCCGTGTGCGCGAAGTCTACGCCCTTGTAAAGCAATTCCTCTCCTAGGCTCTGGGCCAGAGCATAGCTGAAGCAGTCGCCGAAATTCAGTTGGGCGGCGTGACCCTTGCCCTTTCCGTAGCGCCGCCAGGCCTTGCGCGCAACCCGCACCTGCTCCTCGGTTACGGGCTCTATCTCAATCTTCGCGCGAGCCAGGAACAAATCAAGTTGCTCGCCGCCTCTTTCTCCGGATTTGCTTTCTAGCACGATTGCGGTTTCCAGAAGGCTTGCGGCGGAGATTCGCCGGGAGCCAGCGGCCGTCAAGCGCCGTAACAAGCCTTCGGCCCCGGCCTCTTGTCGCAGAATCGCCACGACGGCTGAGGTATCGATGACCATTTATTTCGGTAGCCCGTGCTCGTCATAGCCAATAATCTCCTCCGGGCTGCGGCGATCCAACTCCGGAAGGGCAGCGGAGCGGCGGGCGATGGCGGTGAGGTCCTCCATCAGTCGCTCCTGCTGCCGCGCGGCGCGTATGCGCTGATGGCGCTCGCGCAGAGCCTGCAAGATCGTCTGCGTCAAACCTTCGCCAGTCAAGCGCGAGAGTGCGCGGGCGAGACGCTCGACTTCGGAGTTGCGGATACTGAGAGGCATGACCAGATTATATACGATGGCCGATTGTATATACAAGCAAAAGCATGCGTAGCTGTGCAAGGTGCGTTCCGCCACGGGTTTACCTGCGCCTGCTCCGCCTTGCTTCCCCACCACCCCGCCTCATATACTCTGAACGTTTGCCCCATACTCCGGGAACTAGCCCCGGCAAGGCCAATATCTTCAACCGCAATCATTCCGGAGACATATTTTATGACCACGATGACAACCCCCCCGCACGTCGACAAAGAAAGCAATCCGTGGGAGTCGCAGCGGGCGCGCTTTGATCTCGCTGCCCAGAAGCTCAATCTCGACGACGGCCTGTGGCGGGTGCTGCGCTATCCCAACCGCGAGCTCACGGTCTACATCCCCGTCCAAATGGATGACGGTCATCTCGAGGTCTTCACCGGATTTCGCGTGCAGCACTCGATTGCGCGCGGTCCGGCCAAGGGCGGCATCCGCTACGCGCCCGACGTCACCCTCGATGAAGTCCGCGCCCTTGCCAGCTGGATGACCTGGAAGTGCGCCGTGGTCAACATTCCTTTCGGCGGCGCCAAGGGCGGCGTGATCTGCGATCCGCACAAGATGTCGATGGGCGAGATCGAGCGCATGACTCGCCGCTACACCTCGGAGCTTATCGAATTCATCGGGCCCGAAAAAGATGTTCCCGCTCCCGACGTCAACACCAACGAACAAATCATGGCCTGGATGATGGATACCTATTCCATGCACATGCGGCAAACTGTGACCGCTTGCGTTACCGGAAAGCCCATCAACATTGGCGGTTCCCGCGGCCGCCGCGAGGCCACTGGCCGCGGCGTGATGGTGGTATGCGACGAGGCCATCAAGAAGCTCGGTCTGTTGCGCGAGAGCAGCCGCGTCATCGTGCAAGGCTTCGGCAATGTCGGCTCCAATGCCGCCCAACTCATGTTCCAGGGCGGATACAAAATCATCGGCATCGCGGAAGTAGGAGGCGGTCTTTACAACAAGACCGGAATCGATCTGAACGCTCTCGTCGAATTTCGCCAGAAAAACGGCACGGTTCACGGTTTCCCGGGCGCGGAAGCCTACGATCCCGCCGACCTGCTCACCACCGATTGCGAAATCCTCATTCCTGCCGCGACCGAAAATGTCATCACCTCGCGCAACGTCGACCGCGTGAAGTGCCGCATTCTGGCGGAAGGTGCCAACGGTCCCACCACTTCGGCCGCCGACGATGTCTTAACCGACAAAGGCGTCTTCGTCATTCCAGACATCCTAGCCAACGCCGGCGGCGTCACCACTTCCTACTTCGAGTGGGTGCAGGATCGCCAAGGCTACTTCTGGAAAGAGTCCGTGGTCAACGAGCAACTGGAAGAAATAATGGTTTCGTCCTTCGGCGACGTGGTCCGTTATGCCGAGACGCATCGCGTGAATAATCGTATCGCGGCATATATGCTGGCTATCGATCGGGTTGCTTATACTATCCGCCAGCGTGGAATTTACGCTTAGCGGGGATTTTGGGTGGCGCAGCGCTTCAGCGCTGCGGTCGTGACATCATTTCCGATTGGCTTTAGCCGCTGAGGTCATAGCGCAAGGAGGATTTATGACGTTACGCACCAAGCGACTGTTCGCGCGGATATTGCCCCTGCTCCTTGCATCCCTCATGTTGCCAGCCGTCGCGCCCACGCTTTCTAGCGCAGCCCCGCAAGGCGCAATGGCGTCGTCCGCCGCCGACAAGCTAGATCTCAACACCGCAACCGCCGATCAACTGAAGGCCTTACCCGGTATCGGCGATGCCTACTCGCAGAAAATCATTGCCGGCCGTCCCTATCGCACCAAGCTGGACTTGGTCCACAAGAAAATCATTCCGCAAGCCACCTACGACAAGATCAAAGACCAGATCATAGCCAAGCAGCCGAAGCCCAGTGCCATGACGCCGGCGACCTCGAAATAGCCGCCCCATCGCGCCAACTCGCTTGCCCAAACTACATATTCCCCTGATTGCGTTCCCCCGTAGCGTGGAGCATAATCAAAAAAGTCTCCGGTAGCCCTTCCGGAAACTCGCCGAGCCGCAGTGAACCTGCCAAATTCCATTACGCTGATCCGTATCTGCAGCATTCCTCTACTGATCTGGATTCTGTCGTCCAGCCACTTCAGCAGCGAACACGGTGCCAAAGAGTTGCTCGCTTCGGCGATTTTCATTGCCGCCTCTATGACCGACGGCATCGACGGATATCTGGCACGCAAGCGCGGCCAGATCACCACCATGGGCATTTTGCTTGACCCCATGGCTGACAAACTCCTCATCGCCGCCGCTTTTGTTACGCTGGTTCAGTTCAATCCCAGCCTGGTGCCCGCATGGATCGCCGTGATCATCATCGGGCGTGAGTTCCTGGTGAGTGGCCTGCGCTCCATCGCCGCGTCCGGCGGGTTTACCATAGAAGCCAGCGATCTGGGCAAGTTCAAGATGGTGGTGCAAATCGTTTCCGTCGTCGCCGTCATTCTCGATCACCGCTGGAAAGAGTGGCCGGTCTACGGAAACTTCGTCTTCCCGGTGCACTGGATCGCCTACGCGGCAATCTGGTTCGTGGTTTGTGTTTCGTTGATTTCTGCCATCGATTACTTCGCCGCCTTCTGGTCGAAGATCGATCGGCAAGTTTCCAAACGGCGCCGGCGGGCCTTTATCCTTAGCCGTCGCCGCAAGGCGCGAGCCGGCCCACGAGCGGCCGATGCCGATGTCGCACCTTCAACATAATTCGTCGTCGGCCGTTGCATCCTCGGAACCTGCCAGCCATGAGTTCTCTCAGGAAGAGCGTATTCTGCTCCTGCGCCTGGCGCACGATTCCGTTTCTTCGGCGTTACAAGCGCGTGAGATTTCCTTCGAGCCTCCAACCTCGCACCTCGCCGAGCCGCGCGGAGTCTTTACCTCGCTCTACCTGAACGGAGAGCTTCGCGGGTGCGTCGGCTACGTGCTTCCGGCCACTTCGGTGCACCGCGCCGTGGCGGAAACCGCCCGTGCTGCCGCCTTTGACGACAACCGCTTTCCACCAGTAAGCAGTGACGAAGCTCCGCAACTCGAAATCGAGTTGAGCATTTTGTCGCCTCCACAACCCATCGCCGCCGGAGGCGTCGAAATCGGGCGCCACGGCCTTCTCATCAGCCAACACGGCCGCCGCGGCTTACTGCTGCCGCAAGTTCCCGTCGAGCACAACTGGGACCGTACTACCTTCCTCGAACAAACTTGTCGCAAAGCTGGCTTGCCTCTGGACGCCTGGCAAAAAGGCGCGACCCTGCAGGCCTTTACTGCGGAGATTTTCGGCGACAAAACTCTCTAATTAAAGTCCCGAAGCGCGCTCTTACTCTTCGTTCCACAGCGAGTTACTCCCGTTACCAGAAACGTTGGGCTGATCCCTCAAGTGTTCACTTTTCCTTCCGATGGAACGTTAGAGCCGCACTATCCCTCGGAGGTTGAATGTCCCTTCTTTTTGCAGCATTCACGCGCCCTCGTCAAATCTCACTTCTAGCTTTGCTCCTTGCCGCGGCGGTTGTTCCTCAATCGGTACCGGCGAGCGCGCAGTCTCCCGCCGACCCTATGCGCCCATTATTCATTCACCCGCAAGACCGCGTCACCACCTTTGTCGACGATGAGAAACGTCTAACTTTGCGTGGCAACCGCCATCCCCTGGCCATTGCGCAATACGACGCGGGTGCCGTTGCACCGGGCTTTCGGATGGATCGTATGCTCCTCTCCTTGCTCCCGGACGCCTCACAGGAAGATGCTCTTGCCCAATTGCTTGACGCGCAGAATGATCCCGAGTCGCCTTACTACCATCAGTGGCTTACTCCGGACCAATACGGCGAACGTTTTGGCGTGTCCGAATCCGACGCTGCGCAAATCACAGCATGGCTGCAATCGCACGGCATGGAAGTGGAAGAGGTCACGGGCGGACACCGCTCCATAGTCTTCAGTGGCACGGCGGAACAAGTGGAGTCAGCCTTCCACACGCAGATTCACGCTTACAAGATTGGACGCGAAATCCATCACGCCAACGCCAGCGATCCTGAAATCCCCATGGCTTTTGCTCAAGTTGTGGGAGGCGTAGTTTCTCTCCACGACTTCCACAGCGAACCCATGAACAGCGGAGCGCGAATCCCGACCCCTGATTTCACCAGCGGCGGTTCGTACTTCTTAGCTCCGGCAGATTTCGCCACTATCTACAATGTGGCCCCGCTTTATCAGCAAGGCATCACCGGCAGCGGGCAGTCGGTGGCGATCGTTGCCCGCTCGAACGTTCGCATCTCCGACATCCGACAGTTCCGCGCCTTTTTCGGCCTGCCCGCCAACGATCCCCAGATCATTGTCAACGGAACCGATCCCGGCGTTCTCAGCCCGGGCGAAGAGAGCGAAGCCGATCTCGATGTGGAGTGGTCGGGCGCGGTAGCAAGGAGTGCAGCAGTCAAGTTTGTGGTATCGAAATCCACGAACGCGAGCGATGGCAGTTATCTTTCGGCGGAATATATTGTGAGCCACAATCTGGCGCCGGTGATGAGCATAAGCTTCGGCTTGTGTGAGGCCGCGCTCGGTTCTTTGGGAAACAGCTTCATCAACAGCTTGTGGCAGCAGGCGGCCGCGCAAGGCATCACCGTATTCGTGTCCTCGGGAGATAGCGGCGCAGCCGGATGCGATTCCCCATCCGCCTCCCGCGCCCCTCACGCTCGTGGCGCGAACGGACTCTGCTCGTCGCCTTACAGCGTGTGCGTCGGCGGCACGGAGTTCAACGATGCCGCTCATCCATCCCTCTATTGGTCGTCCTCGAACACGGCGGGCATGCACTCGTCAGCGTTAAGCTATATCCCGGAAGTCGCATGGAACGAAAGCGCCACGGGCGGCTTGTGGGCGAGCGGCGGTGGCGCCAGCACAATCTACGCCAAGCCTTCCTGGCAAACCGGAACCGGCGTCCCGGCCGACGGCAAGCGTGACGTCCCTGATGTTTCTCTTTCTGCTGCGGGGCATGACGGCTATCTTATTTACCAGAACGGCGGGCTCTACATCGTAGGTGGCACATCGGCCGCTTCTCCGTCGATTGCCGGTCTCATGACGCTGGTCGTGGAGCATGCCGCAGCCCGTCAAGGCAATGCCAATACCGCGTTCTATTCGCTAGCCAGCAAGCAGCGTGCGGGCGGAGCATACGTTTTTCACGAAATCACCAACGGCAATAACAGCGTTCCCGGACTGGCCGGTTTCAACGCGATCCCGGGATACGACCAGGCCACCGGCCTCGGCTCCATCGACGCAGTTGTCCTCGTCAGCCATTGGAGCGATGCCACAGCCGCTCCTGCGTTTCATGCGTCTGCCTCACCGAATGCCCTCGCGGTCATTGCCGGCTCGAACAACAGCACGACTCTTATGGTAACGGTGAGCGGAGGCTTCAATGCGCCAGTTGCCTTCTCGATCAGCGGATTGCCCAGCGGAATCTCTGCGTCGTTCACGCATGCGAGTCTGGCCGCTCCGGGATCGGGCACCAGTATTCTTAAACTTACAGCAGCCAGTGGCGCAAAAGCGGGAACATATTCCGTCACAGTGTCGGCCAGCAGCGGATCCACTGTCGAGAGGATACCTCTTGCGATTACATGCAGAGCGCGCGTCGCAACTCATCAAGGATTGATGCCGACGATTGATGCGAATCGGTGACAGGAACGCCAGCGCAGCCGGCTACTTCTGGGCTCGCGGCCCGGCCGCTTTCACTTCTGGCGGGGCGTCGAAATTCTCGAAGTTTTTGGCGAACCGGTTGCGCAGGTCTTGGGCAGCCTTGTCATAAGCAGTTTTGTCAGCCCAGGCATTCCGGGGATTGAGCACTTGGGGTGGAACGCCGGGACACGTCCTGGGAATACTGAATCCGAAGGTGGGCTCGACCTCAAATTCCTCTTTAATCAGATGACCTTCCACGGCGGCGTCTACCATGGCGCGCGTGTAGGGAATCTCCATGCGCTTTCCTACCCCGAAAGGCCCGCCTTGCCAGCCGGTGTTAACCAGCCAACACTGGGCGTTGTGTTCGCGCACGCGGCGTCCCAGCATTTCCGCATAAATCTTTGGCGGCAGCGGCAGAAAGGGGGATCCAAAACAGGTTGAGAATGTAGCCTGCGGCTCCAGCAGGCCGGCTTCTGTCCCCGCGACCTTCGCGGTGTAACCGGAAAGAAAATGAAACATGGCCTGATGCGGAGTCAGCCGCGAAATAGGCGGCAATACGCCGAAAGCATCCGCGGTGAGGAAGACCACGTTCTTGGGATGTCCCGCCAATCCAGGAATCACAGCGTTATCGATAAAATCTACGGGATAGGCGGCGCGGGTATTTTCCGTTTTGCTACCGTCATTGTAATCAGGGATGCGGGTGTGCGGATCGAGTATGACGTTCTCCAACACGCATCCGAAACGCAACGCATTCCAGATCTGCGGCTCGTTCTTGTGCGACAGCTTGATGCACTTGGCGTAGCAACCGCCCTCGAAGTTAAAAATTCCATTGGCGCTCCAGCCATGTTCATCGTCGCCGATCAAGCCGCGCGACGGATCGGCCGAAAGCGTAGTCTTGCCCGTTCCGGAAAGGCCGAAGAAAAGCGCGCTCACGCCGTTGTGTCCCACATTCGCTGAGCAGTGCATGGGGAACACGTTGCGCGGCGGGAGCAGGAAGTTCATCACACTGAAGATGGATTTCTTCATTTCGCCGGCGTAGGACGTGCCTCCAATCAGCACGGTTCGACGCGTGAAGTGGAGGGCAACGAAAACCTCGGAATTGACGCCGTCGCGCTGCGGATCGGACTTGAACTCGGGCGCACAAATAACCGTGAATTCGGGACGATGCGTCTTCAACTCCTCCGCCGAAGGCCGCAGGAAAAGCTGATGCACAAACAGGTTGTGCCAGGCATATTCGTTGACGATTCTCACCGGCAGACGATATTCCGGATCGGCTCCGCAGAAAAGATCCTGAACAAATAGCTCTTGCCCGCGCAGATGCTCCATCACGCGCTCGTAAAGTGCGTCGAAAGCTTCCGGTTGCATGGGCGTGTTCACCGGGCCCCAGGCTACGCTGTCGGCGGTCACCGCATCCTTTACCACGAACTTGTCTTTGGGCGAGCGGCCCGTGCGGTTGGTAAATCCGTCCAGCGAGCCGTTGGCGGCCAGTTTCGCCTCATTGCGTCGGATCGAGTGCTCCACCAGCGCGGCCGGAGAAAGATTGAAATGGGTTCGGCCGTCGCCGAGCAACTCCGCAATATCGCTGACGTGCATTGTGGTCGCCATGAAATCTCCTCAAAAACGGCAAAAAACGCAAACGTCGTATTGTGCCTCAAAGGTGGAAGTCTGCCAAGTGCGAGGATCACAATCTGGGCTTAGATTTGGTCCTTTTACCTTCGAAACACCGAACCCTCATAAAGATGCGGTCCCAGTGAAAATGGAAGGTTGATTTGTGCGGAGGGACAAAAACGCGCCATGGCACTACTCTCGTGTGTCTAGGCGGTAACCGCTTCCTGCATCGCGGAGACTGCGGCTTCCAGGTGAGCCAGCGTTTCCTCGATGGTGAGCGAGTACATTTCTCGGCCTAGCCCTTCACCCGCCCGGAGGGCGGATTGCAGATAATGTCCCGCAATTTCCACCGCCAGAGAATCCGTGATGGATTTGCCGGTGCGCTTCTTGTACTCGACCCAGGCGGGATGCGGCAACGCCACCCAAACCGTTTTCCCATCGACCAGAAACTTTACGTCGACGGCATCGGCATGCCGCGTGGCAATGGCGACGATCAGCGCCTGATAAACGCAATGAACCTGTTTCTTGGTCCAGCGATCGGTAGCGGTGAAATCTCCAAACACGGCTACCAAAACTATAGCGGACGGGCTGTGGTCCGGGCAAATGACGCGCGGAGATGCTCCTCTAGGGACATCCACCCCCGGGCTGTCCAGGCGAGCGAAGCTCGAGAGTTTGTATTCTTAACGGAGGTTATGATCAGCCTCCCGCGATGGCCGCAATAATCAACAAAGGCTCGGCTCCGGACGAGATCGCCTCCGGCAAGGGAGCGTCCGGCGGCTCATGCGACAAATCCTCCTCGCAAGCAAAGAAGCGCAAGAACGGCCGCCGTTGCCCGGTGACATGATCTCGAATGGTCCCGCGCAGCATGGGATAGCTCTCCTCCAGCGCGTCGAGCGCCGAGCGCAGCGTGACCGGAGCCGCAACCTCGATGGCCACCTCCGCACCGACGTGTGCCAGCGTTCGCAAATGCTGTGGCAAAAGGACTCGTATCACGCCAGCGTCTGCACCTCCACGCTCAGCACTGCCGGCAGATCCCGCACAATCGGATTCCAGCTATCACCGGCATCCGCCGACGCGTAAACCTGCCCGCCGCTGGTGCCGAAATAAACTCCGCATTCGTCGAGTGAATCGACGGCCATGGCATCCCGCAGAACGTTGACGTAGCAATTGCTTTGCGGCAGGCCCTTCGTCAATGGCTCCCACTCGTTTCCTCCGGTGCGGCTGCGGAAGACTCTCAGCTTGCCGTCCGGAACAAAATGTTCCGCATCGCTTTTGATCGGAACAACGTAAATGGTCTCCGGCTCATGGGCGTGCACGTCGATCACGAATCCAAAATCAGTGGGCAAGTTTCCGCTGATTTTCTGCCAGGAATCGCCGGCATTGTCGCTCCGCATCACGTCCCAATGCTTCTGCATGAACAGCACTCCGGGACGCGACGGGCTCATGGCAATATGGTGGACGCAGTGGCCAACCTCGGCGGTCGGATTCGGAATGTATTTCGAGTAGAGCCCGCGGTTGATGGGCTGCCAGGTTTTGCCGCCATCATCGGTACGGAATGCACCCGCCGCCGAGATCGCAATAAAAATTCGCTCCGGGTTGCTGGGATCGAGAATGATCGTGTGCAGGCACATCCCGCCTGCGCCCGGCTGCCACATGGGCCCGGTCCCGTGCCCACGCAGGCCCGAGAGTTCCTGCCAGTTTTCGCCGCCATCAGTCGAGCGGAAAAGAGCGGCATCTTCCACGCCCGCATACACCGTGTCCGCATCAGTAAGCGACGGTTCGAGATGCCACACCCGTTTGAATTCCCAGGGATGCTGCGTGCCGTCGTAAAACTGGTGCGTGGTGAGCGGCTTGCCGGTTTCGGCAGACACGTCATAGGCGAATTTATTACTCATCCCCTTCGGTGGACCAGGCGTGGGAGCCTCTCCGGGCGGCGTTCCAGGCTGGTGCCACGTTTTCCCGCCATCATCCGAGCGCTGAATCAACTGCCCGAACCACCCGCTGGATTGCGACGCATACAGCCGATTCGGATCGGCCGGTGATCCCTTCACGTGATACATCTCCCATCCCGCAAAGTGCGGCCCGCTGACGTCCCATTTTTCGCGCTTACCATCTGCTGTCAGGATGAACGCGCCCTTTCGCGTGCCGACCAGAACTCTTACTTTGCTCATTGCTTCCTCTCTGTGTTGAATTTGTTTCCTCTGTGCTCGACGCTCTCCATCTTTTTTCTCACGTTTTCTTGTAACTCAGTATCACTACCCCCGACCCCAGAACCTTCGTAGCCATAAGTCTAAGCCGGATTCTCTCTGTTATGCCCGTGAACAAAGGGTTGCCTCTTCCAAGAAGAACCGGGTTGACGATGACTCGGTACTCATCGACCAGTCCTGACTGCAAAAGCGACGACGCGAGCGGGGCGCTGCCCAGGACCACGATGTCCTTACCAGGCCCCTGCTTCAATTGCGCTATTTCTTCCCTCGCATCATTTCCGACCAGTCTCGAATTATTCCACTCCACTCTCTTCAAACTCTTCGAAAAGACAACCTTGGGCAGACCGTTCATCCTCTCAGCGACCTCATCCAGCGGAGCCGTCGGCCAGTAAGCCGCCATCATCTTATAAGTGACTGCGCCGAAGATCAGAGTATCGGCGTTCCGCAGCATCTCCTTGGCGTACGCGAAGAATTCGTCGTCGCCTACATGCCAGTCAAGTTCTTTGTTCGGTCCTTCGAAAAAGCCGTCCACGGACACGAGATTAGAAACAATCACTTTGCGCATTTGATTTCTTCCCCTAGATCTCCTCGTCCCTTGGTGAGTCCCGACGTTCCTACGTCAGCGCTCATAAGCAGGTGCGTCCGTTCCGTCCGACCACTTGCCGACCGGAACTAGAAACACGGTCAGCCGGTCGAGAGTGTCGACAGATGCCAGAATCGGCGAGCCCGGCAGATTTGCGCCCCAAGTCAAAGCGTCGGTCTGCGGGATGAAGAACATCAAGTGGGGATGCCAGTGCCCGTCGCGATCGCTCAAGTACGACTGTTTTGACATCATGTAACACATCGCACCCGACTCCTGCGTAGGCAATTCCTTCTTGTCGAAAGCGGCGTTGATGCTTTCAGCCATCTGCGCCTTGGATCTTCCCGCCAATATCAATTCTGTCTTCTTCACAACAAGTGGGAGGTACGATCGCGCGGCTGGAGGGTTGAAGCAGATCGCGGCCCGAAGCTTCGGATTCCAAAAGTCTGGCTCGTCAGTTCCCGCAGTCCACGACCGCAGCACCATGCACACGAAGCCGTTCCTGCCATTAACCGCGGTTTCGTAACCGTGAGGTCCCATGACCAAAACTTCGGCATCGTGTGAAATGGATTCCGGCGCTCCGCTGCGTGCCAAGGCGATTTCACCCTGACGCTCCATCATGTATTGCTCAATCGGAGCCATGCTCGGATAGGGATTTTTTTGTCCCTGCGCTCCCGTTTGCCCCACCGCGCCCAGCACGATCATCAGCCCGAACGTTGCGCGCGCGATTCTCTCGGTCATTTTCCCGCTCATTGATTTCTCCTCAGGTCCAGGATTCAAGATTGAAAACGGCTTTCGAAGTTTGGAGATCGAATGGGATCGACCAATGCCCGTGCACGATGTGCCATCTGCCCTTATTCCTCTTGTATCGGAAAATCATCTGCACGGCAGCGAGGCTACATCGGCTTTGAGCAATTAATCATCCAGGGGATACCAAAGCGATCCGTGAGCATGCCAAATCGCTTCGCCCAAAATGTCTCTTGGATCGGCATGACCACGCTTCCTTTTTCCGCGAGCGCATGAAATACCCGTTCTGATTCCTCCGGACTCTCGATCTCCAACGACACCGAGAAGCCCTGCGGCTTGCTATAGCGGCCCGGAGGAGCATCGGAAGCCATCAGCGCCCAATCCCCCAGCAGCAAGCGGGCATGAAGTATCTTCTTTTGCCACTCCGGAGGAACATCTTTGGCGGCGGGAGTTCCCTCGTGGGTGAACATGGCATCGATTTTGCCCCCGAGAACCTTCTCATAGAACTTGAACGCAGCCTCGCAGTCGCCATTGAAAAAAAGGTAAGGGCTCAAATTCATGGGTCACTCCTCATCCTGTAATAAAGAAAAAATTTTCCCCTCGGACTTCGCTTGACTTACGCAGGAACTGATGAACCTTCGTGGCCACGGATTCCGACAGCAGCGTCCAATGCTGCCTGACTTGAGTTGCCGCACTGCTTCATAAGGGACCGATTGACGGGGCACTTGCAAAAGTCCTCTTTATCCATCTTGTGAGCGTCATGGTCGTGTCCTTTGCCTTCTCGGTCAATATTTCTGCCACTCATCGATGCGGAATGGCGACGCAGCGAACAGTATCCATATATCACTTGCGAATTGCAAGTAATAATTTATGATGGGAAAGATGCCGCGAAACATAACATCTCCCAAGCGTCGGTCGGGATGTCCATTGAACGCTTCAGTGGAGATGTTAGGCGACCGCTGGTCCCTGCTGATTATTCGCGACATGATGCTGCGAGGGTTTCGCAGCTACAAGGAATTCATGGAGTGCTACGAAGGCATCGCGACCAATATCCTGGCGGATCGCCTGAAAAAGCTCATGGCTTACGGAATCATCAGAACCGAGCCGGACCCGGCCGATGGACGCAAGGTCACTTATCTGCTTACCAAGAAGGGAATCGATCTCGCTCCCGTGCTAACGGAGATGGTGCTGTGGGCGGGCGCCCACGAAGATACCGGCAACCAGGAACTCGTCCACCTCATGCGAGCAGACAAGGAAAAGTTTCTGGCCGGAGTGCGAGAGCGCTGGGCCAGCCGCCACTGAGCACGAACTAGGCGGCACGTCGCATCGGGTAACATAGTTGAGTGCCGAATCGGGTTCCCAAACAAACTAAACTCAACATTCTTCGCTGTACCCACCTAAGCAAATTTCCTTGGCTGGTTCACGGATTTTCTACACGCGTGGGAGGATTCTCTCGGCCATACGGGAAGGCCGCGCTGAACCTGGGATTCACCAAAGATGATTCCAAATCTGCTGTTGAGCGCAACCGCACCGCATTCCTCGAGAACCTCGGCACGAAGGGTAAGCGAGATGGCCGAGCGAGCCTCTGGCCTCTCGTGACGCTCCAGCAGGTTCACTCCGACATTATCCGGCTCGTCGAGTCCCCCACTCCACAATCACATCTCGCCGGCGACGGACTCATCACTAACACACCGGGTCTGTTGCTCGGTATTCAAACCGCGGATTGCCTGCCCATCATCCTTGTCGACCCGAACCGCCGGGCCGTAGGTGTATTTCACGCCGGCTGGCACGGCACGCTCAAACGGATCGCGGAGAAAGGAGTCGGCGAGATGCACCGTTGTTTCGGCAGCCGTGCCCGCGATCTCAAGGCCGCAATCGGCCCTGGCATTCACGGTTGTTGTTACGAAGTGGGTGGGGAAGTTCGTGATCACTTCGAGTCCCAGTTCGCCTATGCGGCAAAACTTTTTCGCGAGGTCGAAGAACCCGATCCGGTCCGCGAAAAATATCCCATGTTGTTTCTTACGGCCCGAGCTCCCGGCCATAGCGTTTTGCCCAAGAAGATTTTTCTCGACCTGGCGGAGGCGAACCATCAACAATTGTTGGCCGTGGGCGTGGCAGCGAAAAATATCGAAGTCTCATCGCTGTGCACGAATTGCCGGACAGACCTTCTATTTTCCTATCGGGCCGAAAAAGGAAAGACCGGGCGGATGATGGGCGTGGTGGGAATCCGGGGATAGGGCGAAATGCAAAAGTCAGAGGTCAGGATGCTGAAGCAGGAGCAAGTCCCTTTTACTTCTGCATCCTGACCTCTGACTTCTGCACCATGCTTACGCCGTCGGCGGAGGCGCGACCGGTGTCGCCGGAGGCGCTGCCGCTGGCTCGGTAATTCCCTCATTCACCAGATCTTTCAATTCCTTACTTGGCTTGAAGAAAGGAATCTTCTTGGCGGGCACCTCAACTTTTTCACCCGTCTTGGGATTGCGTCCCATGCGGGGCTTGCGCTGTCGGGTTCGAAAGCTGCCAAAGCCGCGTATCTCGATCTTGTCGCCCGCGCGCAGGGACCGCACCACGCTGTCAAAGATGGTTTCCACGATCACTTCGCTGTCCTTGCGCGTCAACTCCGCTAAACGAGAGACTTCGTCGATCAGATCGGCTTTTGTCATAACGATTCTTCGCTCCTGCTCTGGGTTTCCGACACGCCGCAATTTTCTGGCGAAGACCTCGGGCTCGGACCTTCATAACCTTCTCAAATTTCAGGGGTTGTATGCAAGTCGCAGCTTTGGGCCGGATCCGCACGGCAGGTTTTAGGTCCTAATAGCCCTGACACGATGCTGCTGTGTTATTACCTTGGCCGGTTGGGCTTAAGCCTAAATACCAGCACCCAACACCCAACACCCAAAAGCCCAGTTCCCGGACCCTCGCTACTTCCACAAATAATAGAACCCCACGTGCTGCTCCAACACTTTCTCGGTATTCGGCAGATACTGCGAGACATCGCCGAGCATGAGGTCGAGCAGTGTCTTGCGGTCTTTCTCGGGATGCACCAGCGTGGGTTCACCCGAAATGCCCACCGATTTCGCCGTGTCTTTCACCACCGCCTGGAAGTCTCCAACATTGTCAATGAGTTTCATGGACAAGGCCTGCTCGCCGGTCCACACTTTCCCGTTGGCAATGGCTTTGACGTCGTCAAACTTCATCCCGCGCCCATCGGCCACCGCCTGCACGAACTGACCAAACATGTTATCGATCAGCGACTGCATGTAGGCCTGCTCCGCCGGAGTCAAGTCGCGCGTGGGATTTCCCGTATCTTTAAATTCACCAGTCTTGAAAACCACACTCTTCAGTTTGGCCCACTTCAGCAGGTCGCCGTAATTCACCCACTCCGCAATCACACCGATCGATCCCACGATGCTGCCATTGTCGGCGTAAATCTTGTTCGACGCTGAGGAAACGTAATAGGCGCCACTTGCACCCACCGTCTCGATCGAAACCACAATGCGCTTCTTTTTCTCGTCGTGGATGCGTTTGACCTCGCGGTAAATTTCTTCCGACGCAGCCACACCACCGCCCGGCGAGTTCACGTGCAGAATAATGGCCTTGATGGAGGAGTCGTCGTCGAACTTCTTGAGTTGGGTCACCGACCGGCTCCGGCGAAAGAATCACGCCGTCGAGATCCACCACGCCGATGCGGTCGCCAAAGCCACTGAACGTGGCCTCATTGCTCCCCGCGTGCAGCGTCAGGTAAACCAGAGAAAACACGGCCAGCACAAAGAGGAAAAATGCTCCTCCGCCAATTAAAATCCAGAGCAGGGTGCGAGAACGATGTTCAGCCATGGGGAAAGTTTAGCACCGGGGCCACACCTCAAGTTTCCAGTCTCTAGAAGCTATCGGCATAAAATCGGATCGGGGGTAGGGCATGGCTTCAGCCGTGCCACCTAGAACCAGCTAAGACGCGGGCTTTAGCCCCTGAGGGGCCAACGGCAGTTCGTGAGACCCATTCTGGAGACCTGCCTGCGATGTGGAGGCCACCACGCGCAGGACTCCAGGCTGAACCCTGATCTCCGCCGGTGTGCAGCACACATATTCGCCATCCGCGTGGATTTCAAGCGGAGTTTCCGTCTCCAGGCGGAGGCGTACAGCCTGAAAATAATCGACCTCGCGGATGCGCAAGTGGCGGCCGAAATAGACCGTGGGAAACATGCAAGCCAGCTTGAAGGGATCAACGCCTCCGACTACGCAGACATCGAGCTGGCCATCGTCCACTTTCGCGTGCGGCGCAATCTTCATCCCGCCGCCGTAGATTGCGGTATTCGCGAAGGCGGTGAGAATCGTTGGCTGATCACTGCGAGCGATCCAGTCACCGCCTTCGGTGCTCGCGGTAATTTTCATATGGACCGGCGCAAAACGAAAAATCATTGGAACCAGGGTTAAGGCGTAACCGCCGTGTCCCCGCAACCAGCGCGGCAGCATATTCGCACGTCGTGAAACTTCGCTGTCAAGCCCAACTCCTGCCACGCTGCAGAAGTAGCGCTGAGTACCGAGTACCGAGTTGCTGGCAAGTTCGTGTGGCGCAAGGGCCCCGCCTGCGTTTTCCAAAGGAGTGATAATTCCTAGATCGATTTCCTTTACGTTGCTTTGTCCGGCGCAGAATCTGCCCCACTCGGCGAGAGAATCGCGTACGCTACGCAATCCAAGCGCACGAGCAAAATCATTTCCGCTGCCGGCCGGCACAACCAGCACCGGCAGCGCAAGCTTCACCAATTGGCTGAGGTGCCGATGTATGGTGCCGTCGCCGCCGAACAATAAAATGATGTCCACTTCGTGCGATGCGGGCAGACCAATGCGCCACTCGATTGCTTTATCGGTTTGGAAGGGCTTCAGACTTTTCGGAGAACATCCCAGCCCGAGGATGGCGGCGGCGCGCATGTGCGCGGTTGAGAGTAACAGAATCGAAGCAGTCGGCGAACTGGCAAAGTCTGGCTGGGGCCTTGTCCAGGCGGTCACTGCCCGTACTTCCCAAATCAGCGTCGATTCCGACTATCGTAACCTTAGAACCCCTCCCCAAAACGCGAAACCGCTGGCATCATAGATGCCTGTTGGCTCCTCCCCCGGAAGGCAGGCAATGGGACCGCAACGGCTGGCGAGCATCTCGTTTCTTCTTTCAGTTAGCCTGATCCTGGCGAGCTGCAGCGGGGTAAGCACGTCAACCACGCCGGCCAGTTCGACCGCTCCCACGGCTCCCACGATTTCTGTTCAGCCCGCGAACCAGAGCGTCGTCGCGGGCCAAACCGCTACTTTTTCCGTGACGGCCGCGGGCACTGCGCCCTTGAGCTATCAATGGCAGAAGGGGACAACCGCGATTACCGGAGCAACCGCAGCCAGCTACGCCACCCCCGCGACGACCACGGCAGAAAATGGCGCGCAATACAAAGTTGTCGTCAGCAACGCCGCCGGAAATGTCACCAGCAATGCAGCCACCCTCACCGTCAGCGCAACCGCGGTAGCGCCCACCATCACCCAGCAACCCGCCAGCGCGACCGTAACCGCCGGCCAGACGGCAACTTTCTCGGTCACCGCGAGCGGAACCGATCCTCTGAGCTACCAGTGGTTGCAGGGAACGACCACGATCACTGGCGCTACGTCGGCCAGCTACGCCACGGCCGCGACCACAACCGCAAACAATGGTACTCAATACAAAGTTGTGGTCAGTAACTCCGTGGGAAGTGTAACCAGCAACCCGGCCACTCTAACCGTGAACCCCGCCGCGCCCGCAACCACCGATGTGCTCACCTATCACAATGACGTCGCGCGCACCGGGCAGAATCTGACCGAGACCATCCTGACCACCAGCAACGTGGTTTCCTCGGGATTTGGCAAGCTGGGTTTCTATCCGGTCGATGGACTAGTTGACGCCCAACCGCTCTACGCCTCTAACGTTTCCATTCCCAGCAACGGCACGCATAATGTGCTGACCGTTCCCACCGAGCACGATTCGGTTTATGCCTTTGACGCCGATTCCGGCGCGACCCTCTGGCACGTCTCCATGTTGAAGACCGGCGAGACCACCTCTGACAATCGCGGATGCGGCCAAGTGACTCCCGAAATCGGTGTCACCTCTACACCCGTCATTGACCGCACGAGTGGCCCCAACGGCGCGGTCTACGTCATCGCCATGTCGAAAGACTCCTTGGGCAACTATCACCAGCGCCTGCACGCTCTCGATCTCGCTCTCGGCACGGAACTCTTCAGCGGACCGATCGACATTCAAGCGACCTATCCCGGAACCGGCGACAACAGCAGCAACGGAAATGTAGTCTTCGATCCCGCGCAATATAAGGAACGCGCCGCGTTACTCTTGCTGAACGGCATCATCTACACCAGCTGGGCCTCACACTGCGACATTCGCCCCTATACCGGATGGATCATTGGCTACAACGAATCCACGCTAGCCCAATCCACTGTGCTAAATGTCACGCCCAACGGTAACGAAGGCGCCATCTGGATGGCCGGCGCCGGCCTTGCAGCCGATACTTCCGGCAACATTTATTTCCTCGACGCCAATGGCGACTTCGATACCACCATGAACGCCAGCGGCTTTCCCAGCGACGGCGACTACGGCAACGCCTTTATGAAGCTCTCGACCACCGGCAACCAACTGGCCGTAGCCGACTACTTCGAAATGGATAATGAAGCCTCGGAAAACGGCAGCGATACCGACCTCGGTTCCGGCGGAATGATCGTCCTCCCCGATCTGACCAACGGCTCGGGACAAACCATGCATCTGGCGGTCGGCGCCGGAAAAGACTCGAACCTCTACCTGGTGAATCGCGACTCCATGGGCAAGTTCAGCGCGAACAACGCCAACATTTATCAGGAACTCGCGGGCGCATTGCCCGGAGGCGTATGGGCGATGCCCGCATATTTCAACAAAACGCTTTACTACGGATCGGTGGGAAGCCCCATCCAGGCCTTCACTTTCACAAATGCGAAGCTATCGACCAGCGCTGCCGCCCAAACCGCCAACAGCTTCGGCTATCCTGGAACGACCCCGAGCATCTCGGCCAATGGCACGAGCAACGGAATCGTGTGGGCCGTCGAGAACACAAGCCCGGCAGTCCTGCACGCTTTCAATGCGTCAAACCTGAACGAAATCTACAACAGCAACCAGGCCAGCGGCGGCCGCGACCAATTCGGCTCCGGCAACAAATACATGACGCCGACCGTCGTCAACGGCAAAGTCTTCGTCGGCACCCCGAACGGCGTAGCGGTGTTCGGCCTGCTGCCGTAGAGCGATTCAATACCATTGTCATCCTGAGCGAGCGGATTTCGCTTGCGAACGCGCGAAACCCCGACGAAGGACCTCGTTCAGGCCGATGCAATCGCGGAACACCGTGCAGGAGTTTCACAGGCGGCCGGCACCATGGGGGAACGCTGACTCTAGAGTACTATCGAGGCAATCTTTTTCATGCGGCGCCCCACCCGAAGAATCGCTTACAGATTGGCAGCCATATAAACGAGAAATTCGTCAGGACCGATGCTCTCTCCGTCCGACACTGACGGCACCGCCCTTCAGCTTAGTCGCCGCTCATCGATATTAGACCGAGCTCGAGTAGCTTTTCCACCTCTGACGAATTAATTTGCCGCAAGGCCGAACAGATCGATATCTGTTCGCCGGGATTCAAGAGCTTCCACGCGCGACTGACACGGACGGCGCCACCACCCTCACCCTCGAGAACTACGATCAGCCAGCGGAACGTCAGCCCTCTCCCAACTCCTGGGGCGTTTCACTCTTCTGGAACTGCTTCCCCCAATCCTCCCCCGCCTTCGCCGCCGCCTCCGCCGAATGAAAATCCGCCACGATCCTCCGCGCCAGCTCCTTCTTCGCCTGCATCGGATGCGACTCCCGCCTCATCTTCTCGATCTCCGCGACCTGCACATCCGTCAGCAGCTCGTAATACCTCCACATCATCTCGTCCGAGATGCTCATGATCTTGCCGTACATCTCCAGCGGCGGCTCGTGAATCCCGATCGCATTCCCCAGCGACTTCGACATCTTCTGCACACCGTCGAGCCCCTCCAGAATTGGCGTAGTCAGCACCACCTGCGATTCCTGCCCGTAAGCCCGCTGCAATTCGCGGCCCACCAGCAAATTAAATTTCTGGTCTGTCCCGCCCAGTTCTACATCGGCTTCAAGCGCGACCGAGTCATACCCCTGCACCAGCGGATACAACAGCTCGTGCACGGAAATCGGCTTCTCCTCCCGAAACCGCTTATGAAAATCCTCGCGCTCCAGCAATTGCGAAACCGTATATTTCGCCATCAACCGCACGAAGTCATCGGCAGTGAACGCGCCCATCCAGCGCCGGTTGAAGTCGATCAAAGTTTTCTGCGGATCAAGAATCTTGAACACTTGCGCCTTATAAGTCTCGGCGTTCTGCTCAATCTGCTCGCGCGTAAGTGGCGGCCGCGTGACCGACCGGCCCGTAGGGTCGCCGATCATCCCAGTGAAATCGCCAATCAGAAAGATCGCAGTGTGCCCGAGATCCTGAAAATGTTTCAGCTTGCGCAGCACCACCGTATGCCCGAGGTGCAAATCAGGAGCGGTCGGGTCCATGCCAAGTTTCACGCGGAGCGGTTTGCCCGTGGCGCGCGACTTCTCGAGCTTCGCGCGGAGGTCCGCTTCGCGAATGATTTCCGCAGAGCCCTTCTTGAGATATGTGAGTTGTTCGTCGACAGGTGCGAAGGTTGACATGGGAAAGGACATTATAAAGAAACGCAGAAGTCAGAATGCAGAAGTTAGAATGAACCGCGCAAATTCCGGCGAGATGAATTCAAGCATTCACATACGCAAGGCGACTCCGGTAGACGTTCCTAGGTTGGAGGAAATCATTGAGGCTTCGGTGCGAGGTCTGCAGCCGGGCTACTACTCGCCGGACAGATTGAAGGCGCTCTGAAATCCGTCTATGGCGTGGACAGCCAGCTCATCGCCGATGGAACGTATCTTGTAGTGGAATCTATCCGAGTCGCAAGGCGAGGTTGAAATCATTGCCTGCGGCGGATGGAGCCAGCGCAAGACGCTCTACGGCGGCGATCAGTACGCGTGCCGAGAAGATTCCCTCCTCGATCCCGCGCGCGAAGCAGCGAAGATACGAGCATTCTTCGTCCATCCAAAGTGGGCGCGCCGCGGAATCGGCAGCCTGATCTTAGAAGCCTGCGAGAACGCCGCCAGAGAAGCGGGCTTCACTCGAATGGAGATGGGCGCGACTTTGAGCGGGGTGGCCTTTTATCAAGCAAAAGGATATGCGGAAGTCGAAAATCAAGAGGTTCCGCTAGGAAACGGGCAAACGCTGCCGATTGTGAGGATGGCCAAGAATTTTATGTAAGGACAGCCGCCCTCGGCTGTCCGGCGTGCGAAGCATGCCGGCTTTCGGTCGGGACCACTTCGCTGCGCTCAGTGGGACAGCTGAAGCCGGCTGTCCCCACATACCTTGCCAGAGCTTAGAGTCCTTTCTTTTTAATCTTCTCCCCACGATCTCGAACTTCCCACCCAGGACGATGTTGACCGCCTCCGTATAGGCGATGTGCTCTTGCTCCAGAATGCGCGCAGCCAATGTGTGCTCGTTGTCAGTATCGAGCACCGGCACAGTCTTTTGCACAACGATCGCGCCGTGATCCAATTCTTCATCGACAAAATGCACGGTGCACCCAGATACCTTCACGCCGTAAGCAAATGCCTGCTCCTGCGCTTCCAGTCCAGGAAATGCCGGCAGCAGCGAGGGGTGGATGTTTAGAATCCGGCGCGGAAACTGCTGCACGAACCAGGGCGACAGCAGGCGCATGTAACCCGCCAGGCAAACAAGATCGACATTGTGCTGCTTGAGCGCGGCGACAATTTCTTGATCATGCTCCTCGCGCCGCTTGCCTTTCGACGGAATAACCAGAGCGTTAGTTCCTCGCAACCGCGCCGTGGCGATACCAGGTGCGTCCGCCTTATTCGATATGATGACTGCCAATTCGCGCGTCCGGAATTCGCCCCGCATCGATGCTGTCCGCAATCGCAACGAAATTCGACCCGCGTCCGGAGAGGAGAATGCCGAGAGATTTCATAAGAGCCGTGAGCTGTCAGCTCTCAGCAAACCCATCATAATGCAAGCTGCGACTGCATCTACCGCGCGCCGGAATTCGCCATGTTCGTATTGCTCTGAATGGGCTTGCCATCCGCCAGCATTTCGCCCAGCAGCTTTTGATCTTGATCCGCGAGCCCCGTCGGCAGCTTGGCGTAGTACAAACTATCGGCGGAAGCCTGCCCGTCGGTAATTACGTACTCGATAAATTCCTTCACTGCTTGTCGTTTCCCCGCATCCTGACCGTCCTTCGGCACCATCAGGTAGGTCAGTCCGCAAATCGGATAAGCATCCTTTGCCGAAGCGGGCGGATCGACAATCGCCGTCCGCACATCCTTCGCCAATTCATCGTGAAAGGCGTCGATTGCGGCCGTGGTTCCTCCGGCGGTTGGCTCTTCCCAATTTCCCGCCCGGTTTCGAACCAGCGCCACCGGCAAGTTATTGTCCTTCGCATAACTGAGTTCCACATACCCGATCGCCCCCGCAGCTTGCCGGATCACTCCGGTCACCCCTTCGCTGCCCTTTCCGCCCACGCCGACCGGCCAACTCACCGAGATTCCTTTCCCCACCTTCTTTGCCCATTCCGGGCTGACCGCTGCTAGATAGGTGGTGAAAATGTTGGTGGTCCCACTGCCGTCGGAGCGGTGAGACACCAGAATCGGGTGGTTGGGCAAACTCACTCCCGCATTGTCCTTCTTGATCTCCGGAGCTTGCCAGGTCGTGATTGTTCCCAGAAAGATACCCGAGAGGGTCTGCGCGCTTAACTTGAGCGGCGCTTTCAGCTCCGGCAAATTGTATGTAATGCACACCGGCCCAGCACTCTCCGGAATCTGAATCACCGGCGGCATCTCTTTCAATTGCTCGTCATCGAGTGCGGCATCACTGGCGCCGAAATCGATGAGCCCTTTCTTCAGTTGCTGGATCCCGCCCCCACTGCCGATCGACTGGTAGTTGATCTGCACTCCCGGATGGCTTCCCTGAAAAGCGGCGATCCACCGCGTCATGATGGGGTAAATGAACGTGCTCCCCGCTCCTATGACTGAGTTGTTGCCTCCGGGATGCACTGGACCCGCATTCTTGGAGCAGGAGACCGCACTTCCAATGATCAGAACAGCCGCCACAATATAGGGCCAGAACCCTGCGGATCGAAATCTTCTTGTCATATTGGTCCTTCCGCTGCGCTGGGGACACTGCGTCGCCGGAATTGAAGATGGAATCACCCAAGTAAGATTCCAAGCCGGGCCATCGAGGAATGTTAAAGGAATGTTAAAAGATGGAGGGGAGGCATCGGAGACTTAGGGATTTATGCGAGCGCGGTAAGCGAGGCGGCATTCAAAACTGCGGAAAGTTTCAGCTGTAAATTACCTTCCGCTCGCCCTTCACGATGCGACCGATGGTATAGGCCTTTTCTCCCACCCGCTCCAGAACGCTCTGAGCCTTCTTGAATTTTGCCAGCGGGATGACCATCAGCATACCCAGCCCCATGTTGAAGGTCCGCATCATCTCGTCTTGCGGCACATTGCCCAACTGCTGCAAGTGCTCAAACAAAGGCAGGACTGGCCACGACCCAAGTTCGACCAAAGCCGCAGTCCCGCGCGGCAGAACCCGCGGAAGATTCTCCGTGATTCCGCCTCCGGTAATGTGTGCCAGCGCGGAAACACACTGCGCGTCGAGCAGTTTTCTCAATGCGGGCCAGTAACTCTTGTGCGTCCGCATCAACTCGTTGCCAACCTTGTTCTTGATCTCGTTCACATAATCGTCAGGCGAGTAGTGGCCGACTTCAAACAGAAGTTTGCGGGCCAGCGAATATCCGTTGGTGTGCAGCCCATTCGAAGGCAGCCCAAGAATCACATCGCCGATCTGCACGTCCTTGCCGGTGACGATCCGCTCACGCTCCACTACCCCGACAATGAATCCTGCCAGGTCATATTCACCATCTGGATAAAACCCGGGCATTTCGGCAGTCTCGCCGCCGATCAGCGCGCACCCGTTATGCTTGCAGGCATCGGCAATGCCTTCCACCACCTGCTCGGCGACGGAAGGATCCAGAGTTCCGGTCGCGAGGTAATCCATGAAAAACAGCGGCGCGGCGCCCTGTACGGCAATGTCGTTCACACAGTGGTTCACCAGGTCGGCCCCCACCGTCGAGTGCAACCCCATTTCGAAGGCAATCTTGAGCTTGGTCCCTACGCCGTCGACGCTCGAAACCAGCACGGGATCCACGTACTTGGTTTTGTCCACCGCGAAAAGGCCGCCGAATCCGCCAATTTCGCTCAACACGCCGCGTGTAAAGGTCTTGTGGGCCAGGTACTTGATCCGTTGTTTCGTGCGGTTGGCGCGGTCAATATTCACGCCCGCGTCGGCGTAGGTGATCGGCGTTCCAGCGAACGTAGGTCTTTTGGCCACGAGTTCCTGCGGTATCTCGTTCTCAGTTTGAGTTGTGGGGAAACGCCGGGTTCCTTGGGAAGCGTCGCCATCCAAGGTCGCTCATTGTAACACGTTCGAAGAGGTCGCCGCGCGCAGCAGGCCGGGTTCGGCGTTCAGAAATTCCAAGTACACGACCACTGCATTCCGCGGACGCGCACGCCCGCTCGTCAATGCCGGACACTCCACTAGTGCGCGATGAAGTCCGAAAAGAAATAAGCCAGTATTCCGAAAAGTGCCAGTCCGGAAATCCCATAGGCGGTAAGAACCCAGGCGCCGCGGCCTTCATGATGCTTGCCGCTCGCGGCCTGAGAACTCGATGTCAGGGAAGACTGCTGAAGCGAAGGAGAGACGTCAGGGGCCCGATCTTCCATACCAAAACCTCCGAACGGAAGGATCGTGGCGCAATTACGTTATGCGTCACGCCTGCCCGGCAACGTGGCCGGATAGGACTATCTGCGCGGAATTTTACTACGGTTTTGTGACGAACAAACATATAAATGTGATGTCCGTCACAAGGCTGATCGGCCAGTAAATCGGCCTATCCCGCGCAATACCCCGCCCGGGTACTGCGGCGGTCGCGATGTATCCATCGCTCCCGCAAAGCCTTTCTCGCTCGAACTGACGCCTTGCGATACAAACTGCTCAACCTGCCTTACTATTACCCTATGCGTCGTCTCTTTCGCTTTCCGGTTGTTACCTGCCTCTTCTTTTTCTGCTTTTTCGCCCATGCGCAATCGGGCGCATCCCGCGCCTCACAATCCGTTCCCGCCAAGACCAACCAGGAATCCCAGGCCTCCCAAGCGCAGTCTCACGATGCGGCGCCGCTCAACCCCGAAGACCGTAAGCACGACTATTCCCAGGAAGCCTTCGTCATTGAGCAGTACCACTCGCTGTACCGCTTCGAAGAAGACGGCACCGGCCGCCGAGAGACCACCGCCCGCATCCGCGTGCAAAGTGAGGCGGGAGTCCAGCAATGGGGACAGATCCAGGTTGGCTACAACTCCGCCAACGAACGCGTCGAGATCCCCTACGTTCGCGTGATCAAAGGCGATGGCAGTGTCGTAACGGCTGGGAACGATGCTGTCCAGGACCTTAGCGCTCCTCTTGAGCAGCAAGCTCCCGTCTACACCGACTATCGCCAGAAGCACATCACGGTTCCCGGCCTGCGCCCAGGGGAAGTCCTCGAATATCACATGGTAACCGTGATTCATACGGCGCTGGCTCCGGGAGAGTTCTGGGCCGACTATGACTTCGACAAAACCAATATCGACCTCGACGAACAAGTCGTCATCGACGTTCCCGCCGACCGTCCTCTTAAGTTGAAAAACAAACCCGGCATGGATCCGAAGATTTCAGAAGACCGCGGTCGCCGTATCTACCACTGGACCAACTCCCATTTGCAACGCGAGGACGATCAGAAAGATAAAGATAAAGACAAGAAGAAAAAGAAGAATCCCGAAGACGACCGTCCTGACATTCAGTTAACTACGTTCGTAAGCTGGGAGCAGATTGGTCGCTGGTACGCAGGCCTCGAAAAAGACCGTCGCGCTCCCTCACCCGAAGTGCGCGCCAAGGCGGACGAACTGACCAAGGGCCTGAATAACGATATGGACAAGGTCGAAGCCCTCTACGATTTCGTGGCCAAAAATTTCCGTTATGTCAGCCTGTCGCTGGGAGTAGGCCGCTACCAGCCGCACGCCGCCGGTGACGTCCTGCACAACCAATACGGCGACTGCAAGGATAAGCACACGCTGCTCGCCTCGCTGCTCGAAGCCGAAGGCATGCACGCATCTTCTGTACTAATCAATTCCAGCCGCAAACTTGATCCGGACGTGCCCTCGCCTTCGCAATTCGATCATGTCATCACGATGCTTCCCATGGGCGGCCAGGAAGTGTGGATGGACACCACCAGCGAGGTCGCGCCGTTTCGTCTGCTGGCCTACACCCTGCGCAAGAAGCAGGCGCTGGTGATTCCCGCCAGCGGCACTCCGCACCTGGAGCAGACGCCCGCCGACACTCCCATGCCCGACAGCGAAATTGCTAACGTCGAGGGAACGATTAACGACATCGGCAAACTCGAAGCCCACGTGCATTACACCTTTCGTGGCGACGAAGAACTTATGCTGCGTTCCATCTTCCGCCACCTGCCCGAAGCGCAGTGGCAACACGTGGTGGAAAACGTCAACGCCCCCATGGGTGGCGAGGTGACGAATTTGAAGGTCAGCGATCCCGGCGCGACTCGCGAGCCCTTCACCATGTCTTACGACGTCGCCCGCCCCAACTTCCTCGACTGGTCGAAGAAAAAATCAGACCTCATCTTGCCGCTTTGCCAGTTCAATCTTCCTGATCTCGGTGATGACGATGGCGGTGCCAACGCTGATCCGCTCAAGCTTGGACCCAAAGCCGAGTATGTTTATAAAATCAAGCTCCAGCTGCCAGCTAACTACTCGGCTCGCGCTCCTCTGCCGTTTTCTCTGAAGCGCGACTACGCAGAATATCAAGCTACTTACAAGCTGGATGGAACCACCCTCACCGCCGCAAGGACGCTCACCCTGCGTCAGGACGAGATTCCCGCTCCACGCGTTACCGACTACCAGGCCTTTCGCCGCGCCGTGACTTCGGATCTGGGCCAGTTTCTTTCCGTCGAGAACACGGTCGCCGGAACCCCCACCGCGCCCGCCGACATGAAGGCCGACGATCTGGTGGAAAGCGGCCGTGCCGCTATCGCCAGCAACAATCTGCCCCTGGCGGTTCAACTTCTCAAACGCGCCACCGAGGTGGACCCAAAGAACAAATACGTCTGGAATATGATCGCTGCCGCTTATATGGGCATGCGCCAGAATGACGATGCCATCGCCGCGCTCAAGAAACAGATCGAGATCAATCCCTACGATGAGTACGCTTACAACGCGCTCGGCCGCGCCTACTGGCAGGAACGCAAATACGAAGAGGCCGTCCCCGCCTTCAATAAGCAGATCGAGATCAATCCCCTCGACAAGTTCGCCCACGCCGGCCTTGGCTCCATGTATTCCGAATGGCACAAATACGACTTGGCGGCCGCCGAGTTGGAAAAAGCTACATCTCTCACTCCGGATAATCCTGAACTGCAGGTGACTCTCGGCGATGCCTACCTCAACCTCGGCCAGGACGGCAAAGCCCTCGCCACCTTCGACCATGCCGTCGAGCTTTCCGCCACGCCGCTGGTGTGGAATAACATCGCCTACCAGCTTTCGCTGAAGCAATCTCATCTCGAACGCGCGCAGCAATACGCCGAATCCGCCGTCTCGGCAACCACCGCCGCTTTGCGCAACCTGTCCCTCGATCGCCTCACGCCTCAGGATTTGCCTCTCGTCCCATCGCTCATTGCCTACTGGGACACGCTGGGCTGGGTGTATTTCGCCGAGGGCAATCTGGACAAGGCCGAAAAATACGTCTCCGCCGCCTGGGGATTAGGTCAGCATGGAGAAGTTGGCGACCATCTTGGTCAGATCTACGAAAAGGAAGGCAAGAAAGATCGAGCCTTGCAAACCTACGAACTCGCGCTAACCGGCCTGCGCCCTGTCCCGGAAACAAAAGGCAGAATTGATTCACTGCTCAAGGCCGACGCGAAGCTCCACGAAGTTCAGAAAAACGACGCGAAGAAACACGACCAAGAGAGCCTGCAATCCCTCCGCACCATCAACTTGGGCAAAGCCAAAGAAACTGGCAGTGCCGATTTCTTCGTCCTGCTTAGCGGCTCCGCCGGTACTCCCGCAAAGGCCGAAGCCGTAAAATTCGTTGGCGGAGACGAAAAACTGAAAATATTCACCGAAGCTCTCCGCACCGCCGAATACCGCCTAACCTTTCCCGACGACACCCCGCTAAAAATACTCCGCCGCGGGATCCTTTCGTGTTCCACGGCCACAGGCAACTGCATGTTCGTCCTCCTATTGCCGGACGATGTAAGAACGGTAGACTGACCCCTTCTAGGTTGTCATCCTAAGCGGAGCATCTGCTTGCGCGAAGCGAAAGCAAATGCGTAGTCGAAGGATCCTATGAGCGCCAAGCGGTCGGAGTGGGGATGCGGGTGTCCCATCCTTGCGTTTTTTGCAAGGGTGGTGGGATTCGACGTTGTCGGGACCCCCGGTTGTGACATCCAACCTTGCCCCAAAACAAAACCAGCAGAACATAGCCGAGGCGAGGCAATGAATTCGATTTCCCCCGCCGCAAAGCTAAGTGGCTTGCCGCCTATATTTTGCCTGTAAGCTCTTTGAACAGCGATTAAAAGCGCTCATTGCACACTACGTATCGCTCCCAGCCGCATATTCATTGGATTTCCGTGAAATGAGTGGGAGGGGGGCCGCGCAATCCGGCTCTCAAATCCAGAGCATCAGCGCCCGGCAGCCGCCGGCAAACTCGACTTCAGTCGATATTTTCCAGGCGCATTTCCACAGCGAATCTAGACGGCTGTCGCTGCCCGCCGCTCATGCCACGTAGCCGCTTCATAAGCATGAGCCAGCCGCAGCACGAGATCCTCCTGCCACCGTGCCCCCGCGATCTGCAGCCCGATAGGAAGCCCCGTTTTCGTAAACCCGCAAGGCACCGAAATCGCCGGGAGCCCCCACACATTAAACGGCCGCGTGTTGCGCAGCAAAACCAGTTCCGCCGGACGCAGCGACTCAGGATTTTTCTTCAGCTCGGCAATGGCTGGCGCCGGGATGGGCGTCGTGGGCGTCACCAGCACATCCACTTCGGCGAAGAAATCGTTAGCCCGTCGCCGCTCGATGTCCAGTTGGCGCCGGCACCGAATATATTCTGCAGCAGAAATATCGGCGCCGAAGCGAATGCGCCGCAAAGTCTCCGGCTGATAAAGTTCTGGCGTCCGCGCGATCTGTTCGGCGTGAACCGCATACGACTCCGCGTTCTGCACCACCCGATCTGTAGGAATCGCAATCTGCATCTCACGAATTTCTCCCACGAACGTCTTGATCACGGCCAGAGCCGCTTCCACGGCCGCGCGGACTTCATCATCAAGATCGTCATAAAAATAAGCCCGCGGAATTCCAACGCGAAGCTTTTTCGTTCCGTCGCGGAGACTCGCCACATAATCTGCCACAGAAACGTCAACGCTATTTATATCGAGGGCATCGTATCCCGCAATTGCCTGCAGAACAGTCGCCACATCGCTAACTGTCGGAGCCAGCGGACCCACATGATCCAAGGACCACGCGAGCGGAATCACGCCGCGACAAGATACCCGCCCATAAGTCGGCTTGATCCCAACGCATCCGCACAGTGCTGCCGGCTCGCGAATGGAGCCAGCCGTATCTGTCCCTATCGCCGCATAGCAAAGCCCAGCAGCAACAGCAGCTGCCGATCCGCCGGACGAACCGCCCGCGACATGCTCCACGTTCCGTGGATTGTGAACCTCGCCGAAGGAGCTCACCAGCGAGCTGCCGCCGTAAGCAAACTCATGCAGATTGTTCTTGCCTAGGATCACCGCGCCTGCCTGCCGCAACCGTCGTACAACGTCCGCATCTTCGGTCGGAACACGATCCTGGTAAAGCGCGCTGGCCGCTGTTGTGCGAGTGCCCGCAGTATCGATCAGATCCTTCAGCGCAATCGGAATTCCATGCAGCGGCCCGCGCCACTCCCCACGGGTGATTTCCGTCTCCGCGGTGCGAGCCTGGGCCAGCGCCGATTCGGCCGTGACCGTGATGAATGCATTCAGCGTGGGATTCAGTTTCTCAATGCGTTCCAGGCACGCACGAGTCAGGTCCACAGGCGAAACTTCCTTCCGTCGCAGACGCGGGGCAAGCTCAACAATGGTTTCGGGCTTCGACATTGCGGGCGGTCGGCTTATTGTAGTGGACACGTCCGGCAGACAGACGCCCACTTTCCCAAGTTCAACGCACAAAAACTTTTTCGTTACCTTTCTTCTTTCTTCCTCATCTCTCTACAAGGCAACCCCGGACTAAGGCCTATAATCAAAAATCGTTCGTCCAAATCCGGAGGCTAACCATGGCAGAGATGACGATTGCGCCCGTCGCTACCCACGGGTTTTTTGTCGACGGTCGTTGGATGGAAGACGGCGATGGGGTCGACGTCCGATCTCCATTTGATGGCAGCATAGTTGGGCGAGTCAGTCAGGCGCGGCGTGAACACGCTGAAGCCGCGATTGCAGCGTCAGTTAAAGCGTTCGGTACGACGCGCCGCTTGCCGGCCTTCGAGCGGCAGCGCGTGCTGCGCCGCGTGGCTGGGGCCATTGCCGAGCGCCGCGAGGAATTTTCCCGCACTGTCGTGCAGGAAGCCGGCAAGCCCATCAAACTCGCGCGGATTGAAGTGGACCGTGCCATATTCATCTTCAACGTCGCTGCCGAAGAGGCCACACGCATCTACGGAGAATATCTTCCTCTCGACTGGCAGGAATATACCGCGGGGCGCTGGGGGATTGTAAAGCGTTATCCGCTCGGTCCGGTCGCGGGCATCACGCCGTTCAATTTTCCGTTGCACCTGGTCGCGCACAAAGTGGCACCTGCGATCGCGGCTGGTTGCTCTATGGTATTGAAACCGGCGCCGCAGACTCCGCTTTCCTCCCTCTTACTGGCGGAGTGTATTCAGCAGGCGGGCTGGCCCGACGGTGGGCTCAACGTTCTGCCGCTTTCGAATGAGGACGCGGGCCTGCTGGTTACGGACGAGCGCATCAAGCTGATCAGCTTCACCGGCAGCGTGCCTGTTGGCTGGGACATTAAACGCCGCGCGGGCAAGAAGAAAGTTGCGCTCGAACTCGGCGGCAACGCCGGAGCCATCGTCCATAGCGACGCCGACCTTGCCTATGCTGCCGAGCGGTGCGTCAGCGGAGGCTTCGGCTATGCCGGTCAGACGTGCATTTCGGTGCAGCGAATTCTGGTGGAGGATTCGGTCTATGGCAAGTTCACCGATCTGCTGGTTGAAGGCACGAAGAAGTTGAAAACCGGGGATCCGATGGACGAGTCGACCGATGTTGGTCCACTGATTCGCGAAAGTGATGCGGTCCGCGTGATCAACTGGATCGACGAGGCCGTCCATGCTGGCGCGCGCCTCTTATGCGGGGGGGAGCGCAAAGGATCGATCGTTCGCCCGACGGTGCTGACCGGCACCAAGCCGGAAATGAAAGTGAACTGCCAGGAGATTTTTGGCCCGGTGGTAACGGTTGAGCCCTATCAGAGTTTCGATGAAGCCTTGCGACGCATCAATAATTCCAACTATGGTCTGCAGGCAGGCTTGTTCACTTGCGACGTGAAGCTGCTTTTCCAGGCCTACGACGAACTCGAGGTCGGCGCTCTGATCGCGGGTGACATTCCTTCCTTCCGCATCGACCAGATGCCTTATGGCGGAATAAAAGATTCCGGCATTGGCCGCGAAGGGCTGCGTTATGCGATCGAGGAGATGACTGAACCGAAGTTGCTGGTTATGAATCTGCGCTAGAGATTCAAAGGGTGCGAGAGATGCTGCAGTGGCAGTATTTCTCGCCAGGTTCAAATTGAGACGCGGCTGCCAATTTCTTCGCGAAGTAGGCGACAAGTTGACGCGAAATATTTATAATTCACAGTTCTTCTAGCTGACGCGAAAAAATATGTGGGTATTTTCATTCGCGTCGTAACCAATAAGCTTCCACAATTGAAGTCTGCTGGGTCTCAGTCGTATTTTTAGAATTCGTACGTAAGCATGTCGCAGATTTTTCATCGCAGTGCGAACACGCTGTCCCGGGCCACGATTTTTGGCGCGGTCTTCGTGATTGTCGCGCTCGGCTGGGTTGGGTACGAGGTTCAGGGCTCGCCTTATATCACTTATGCCGGGGTGCGCAAGCCGCAACCTGTGCCCTTCAGCCACCAGCACCACGTTGCCGGGCTCGGCATCGACTGCCGTTATTGCCACACTTCGGTGGAGACTTCAAGTTTCGCCGGCATTCCTCCCACCAAGACTTGCATGAATTGCCACTCGCAGATTTGGACCAATGCCGAGCTGCTGGAGCCGGTTCGCGCCAGCTATCGTTCGGGCCAGTCTTTGCAATGGACGCGGGTGAACCAGTTGCCCGATTTTGTCTTTTTCAATCACAGCATTCACGTGACGAAAGGTGTGGGCTGCAATACCTGCCACGGTCCCGTCGACCAGATGCCGCTGATGTACCAGCAGGAATCGTTGCAGATGGAGTGGTGCTTGGGCTGCCATCGCGCCCCGCAGAATAATCTTCGTCCGCGTGATCAGGTTTTCAATATGCGTTACCAGCCGCCCACGAGCGGCCATCCTGTGGTGGTCGACGGACAGAGTTACACCGATCAAGTCGAACTGGGCACGGCGCTGGTAAAAAAATACAACGTTCGCAACGTACGCGACATCACCAGTTGCAACACATGCCATAGATGAGAAGACATTGGACTATGAGAATGCGCATAAGAGTGATGTGGAACCAATGAAGATGGAAGAACAAGACGGCCGCGCCAAGCGCGAAGACGTTTGCCCTGGCAAGAAGGGCAAGCTCGATCTCGATTCCGTCCGCGCCCAGATCGAAGCGGCTGCGGATCAGAAGGCTGGACCGGAATATTGGCGCAGCCTGGAAGAACTTGCCGGCAGCGCCGATTTCCAGGAAGCGCTGCACCGCGAATTTCCCAAGGGCGCATCCGAGTGGGTCGATTCTGTTTCCCGTCGCGGTTTTCTCAAGGTCATGGGTGCCTCGATGGCTCTGGCCGGGATGACTGGCTGCGTGAAGCTTCCGACAGAAGAGATTGTTCCTTATGTCCGCCAGCCGGAAGAAGTCGTTCCCGGCCGTCCCATGTTCTACGCTACGGCGATGACGCTCGGCGGATACGCCAGTCCACTGCTGGTCGAAAGTCATCTCGGGCGTCCCACAAAAATTGAGGGCAACGACCGGCATCCCGCGTCGTTAGGCGGAACGGACATTTTCGCCCAGGCCTCGATTCTTGGCATGTATGATCCGGATCGCTCGCAGAGCGTAGTATCGCTCGGCGATCAGCGTTCCTGGCAGGCATTCGTCTCCGCGATTCGTGGGCCGCTCAGCGCGCAAAAGGCGCTGCAGGGCACGGGTATTCGCATTCTCACGCCGACCATTTCTTCGCCTACGCTGGCCGATCAGCTGCGCAACTTCCTGAAGATTTATCCGCAGGCGAAATGGCATGTGTACGAACCTGTGAATCGCGACAACGTTCTCGAAGGCGCGAAGCTGGCCTTCGGCCAGCCGGTCGAGACGCGCTACGATTTTGAAAAAGCCGACGTCATCGTCTCGCTCGACGCTGATTTTCTCTACGCCGGTTTTCCCGGAAACGTCCGCTACATCCGCGACTTCGCCAAACGCCGCAATCCCGACGGCAACATGAACCGGCTGTACGTGATCGAGAGCACGCCGACGACGACGGGAGCGAAGGCCGACCACCGGTTGGCGGTCAAGGGCTCGATGATAGAGGCCTTTGCTCGCGTGCCTGGCTCAGAATGGAGAAATCTCGGCTGACTACGCCCATTTCGTGGAGCCGTTAGTATCTGACCTTCAGGCTCACGCGGGTTCGAGCATCGTTATTGTAGGTGATCATCAGCCACCAGTCGTCCACGAGATTGCCCATTTGATCAATGCAGCAACTGGGCAATGTTGGAAAGACAGTTTTTTACTCCGAGCCCATCGACGCGAATCCGGTGAACCAAGCCGAGTCATTGAAAGATCTGGTCTCCGACATTAGCGCAGGCAAAGTCGATCTCCTCGTCATTCTCGGAGGCAATCCGGCCTACGACGCACCCGCCGATCTGGAATTTCGCCGATCTACTGAAGAGCAACAAGGCTCCGCTGCGCGTTCATCTCGGGCTTTATCAGGATGAGACCGCAGAGCTTTGTCAATGGCATATCAATCAGGCGCATGAGCTCGAATCCTGGGGCGATGCTCGCACTTACGATGGCACCGTCAGCATCATTCAGCCGTTGATTGCTCCGCTCTATGGTGGTAAGAGCGCGGTTGAATTCGTCGCACTGCTTGCTGGGCAAGCCGATGCTACAGCTTACGATCTTGTCCGCGCCTACTGGCAGAAGCAACACACGGGCGCGGACTTCGAAGCTTTCTGGCGCAAGTCGCTGCACGACGGCTGGATCGAAGGAACGATGTACGAACCGAAATCGGTCGCGGTGAAGGCTGCAAATTTTCCGGCGTCCACTCCGACTAGCAGCAACGCTCACGCCATCGAGCTCAACATCCGCCGCGATCCCAGCATCTACGACGGACAATTCTCCAACAACGGCTGGCTGCAGGAACTGCCCAAGCCGATGACCAAGCTCACCTGGGACAACGCCATCCAGATGGGCCCAAAGATGGCGGAGCGGCTGCAGGTCAAGAGCATCGATCTTGTCGAGCTTGAGCTGAATGGAAAGAAAGTCACCGGCCCGGTTTGGGTTCAGGTCGGGCATCCCGACAATTCCGTGACCGTGACTCTGGGCTATGGCCGCAAACGCGCCGGCCGTGTAGGCACAGCGGTGGGTTTCGACGCTTATCCTCTGCGCACTTCGGCTGCGCCCTGGTTTGCGAGCGGTTTGCAGATTAGAAAGACTGGCGAGACGTACGTGCTCGCCTCGACGCAGGGATACCAGTGGATGGACACGCCCAATGGCGATCATCGTCCGCTGGTTCGCGAAGCTGCGCTGGAGGAATACCGCAGAGACCCCGATTTTGCGAAGGAACAAGGCGAAGAGCCAGCGCCGGGCCTCACGCTCTACAAGCCCTATCCTTATAAAGAAGAAGCTTACGCCTGGGGGATGGCGATCGATCTGAACTCCTGCGTGGGCTGCAACAACTGCATGCTGGCCTGCGTTTCGGAAAATAACATCGCGGTCGTGGGCAAAGAGCAATGCGCGATCGGCCGCCACATGCACTGGATCCGCATCGACACTTACTATCAATATCCGGATCAGGAAGCCCGCGACCGCGACAATCCCAAAGCGTTTTTCCAGCCCGTCCCCTGCCAGCAATGTGAGAACGCGCCCTGCGAAGTGGTTTGCCCCGTGGGCGCGACCAACCATTCGAGCGAAGGCCTGAACGACATGATTTACAACCGCTGCGTGGGCACGCGCTATTGCTCGAACAACTGTCCTTATAAAGTGCGGCGATTCAACTTCCTGCTCTTCCAGGATTGGACCACGCCGCAATACAAAATGATGCGCAATCCGGACGTCAGCGTGCGCAGCCGGGGCGTCATGGAAAAGTGTACTTATTGCGTGCAGCGCATCAGTGAACACAAAATCGACACTGAAACCGCTTCCGTGCGCGAAGGCAAAGAAATCAAGATTAAAGATGGCGAGTTGCAGACCGCGTGCCAGCAGTCCTGCCCGGCCGGCGCAATCATCTTCGGCAACATCAACGACCCCAACAGCCGAGTCTCGAAATTAAAGGCGCAGTCGCGCAATTACAGTCTCGTGGGGGAACTCAACACTCGCCCGCGAACGACATACCTGGCGGAAGTCAGCAACCCGAATCCGGAGTTGAAATCGTAGAGGCAAGTTTTGAAAGGGCGCGGCTTTAGCCGCGCCGTCTAAGGCGCAAATGGGGAACGGGGCTTTACCCTGAGGCGAAGTTAGCAAGCATGAACGAACCATACAAAGCGGCGATCGAGGAACGGGCTCCGGTAATCGAGCCGGGCCACACTTTCGGCACGGTGACGGAAAAGATCAGCGCCATTGTGCTGACCCGCCCGGCATCGAATGGCTGGTTCGCTGGATTCGGCGTCGCCTTCATGCTGACGATGATGATGCTCTACGCCATCGGCTACCTCTTTCTGAAAGGCATCGGGATTTGGGGCGACACGATTCCGATCGGCTGGGGCTTCGCCATCGTCAACTTTGTTTGGTGGATCGGAATCGGCCACGCGGGCACGCTTATCTCCGCCATTCTCCTGTTGCTACGGCAATCGTGGCGTAATTCGATCAACCGCTTCGCCGAGGCGATGACGCTGTTTGCCGTGGCTTGCGCGGGAATCTTTCCCGCGATCCATGTGGGGCGTCCGTGGCTGGCATATTGGCTGTTTCCTTATCCCAATACCATGCGGGTGTGGCCGCAATTCCGCAGTCCGCTCATGTGGGACGTTTTTGCGGTTTCGACTTATGCCACCATCTCCGCAATTTTCTGGTTCATTGGCCTGATTCCTGACTTGGGTACGCTGCGCGATCGTGCCACCCATCCTGCCGCCCGGCTGATTTATGGAGCTCTGGCGATGGGCTGGCGCGGATCGGCCCGCCACTGGGCGCGTTATGAGACGGCTTATCTGCTACTGGCGGGACTAGCCACACCTCTCGTGCTCTCGGTCCACACGGTCGTGAGTTTCGATTTCGCCATCGGCATCGTTCCGGGCTGGCACACCACAATCTTTCCACCTTACTTCGTGGCCGGCGCTATCTATTCCGGGTTCGCCATGGTGCTGATGCTGGCGATTCCCATTCGCAAAATCTACGGCCTCGAAGGTTTTATCACCGAGCGCCACCTGCAGAACTCGGCAAAAGTGATGCTGGCGACGGGATTGATTGTGGCTTATGGCTATGGCATTGAGGCCTTCATGGGTTGGTACAGCGGCGATCGCTATGACGCGTTCACCATCTGGAACCGACTCCATGGACGTTACTCCATCGCATACGCGTTGCTGCTGACGTGCAATATTTTCATTCCGCAGGTGCTGTGGATTCGCAAGTTGCGCACGAGTCCCGTCGCTCTGTTCGTGGTTTCATTCATCGTCCTGGTGGGCATGTGGCTGGAGCGCTTCATCATCATTGTGGTCAGCCTCAGCCGCGACTTCCTCACTTCATCCTGGGGCATGTACTATCCCACGCGCTGGGACTGGATGACTTACATCGGCACGCTCGGCATGTTCCTGGCGGCCATGTTCCTGTTCCTGCGGCTGCTGCCGATGATTTCGATCTTTGAAATGCGTACCCTCCTGCCGGAAGCGGAGGTGAAGGAATGAAGCGCGATCCGATCTACGGCATCATGGCGGAGTTCGATTCGGCGCAAGCGCTGGTGGACGCGGCGCGGCAGACTCATCAAGCCGGCTATCAGAAAATCGATGCCTACAGTCCGTTCCCGATCGAAGGCTTGGCGGATGAGATTGGGTTCCACAAAAACGCGGTGCCTCTGGTCGTGCTGATTGGCGGCATCATCGGCGGTCTCACTGGCTACCTGATGCAGTGGTGGATGGCGGCGGTCGACTATCCCATCAATGTTGGAGGCAAGCCGCCGCATTCCTGGCCCGCGTTCATCGTAATCACTTTTGAGATGACAATTCTTTTTGCGGGAGTCTCCGCGGTGCTTGGAATGCTGGCGCTGAACGGATTGCCCATGCCGTATCATCCCGTGTTTAATGTGCCGCGCTTTGCGATGGCTTCGAAAGACCGATTTTTCCTGATCGTGTTCTCTTCCGATCCTAAGTACAATCCGGCCGGCACGCGGAGTTTTCTGGAAGGTTTAGGTCCACGCTCAATCTCGGAGGTGCCCAGCTAGGATGCCGCACTTCCGCCAAGTTTTCGTCGTTGCCACGCTCGGGGCGATGGGCCTGCTTTCCGGCTGCCGGCTCGACATGCATGTGCAGCCGCGCGTGAATCCCCTGGCCAAGAGCGATTTTTTTTCTGACCAGCGCGGCGCGCGTCCGCTTGTGGAAGGCACCGTGGCGCGCGGCGACTTGCGTGCCGACACTTATTTCTATACTGGCAAGATCGGCAGCACTGCCGGAGACTACATGCCGTTTCCTGTGACCAAAGAGGTTTTGGAGCGCGGCCGCGAACGGTTCGATATTTACTGTGCTCCTTGCCATTCACCTCTTGGCGATGGCAATGGCTTTATTCCCTCGCGCGGTTTCTCGATCAAGCCGCCGTCCTACCATACCGAGCGCCTGCAGAAAGCACCTTTGGGTCATTTTTATGACGTCATCAGCAACGGCTTCGGGATCATGTCCGACTATTCTGCGCAGATTCAGCCACGCGACCGCTGGAACATCGTGGCTTACATCCGGGCTCTGCAGTTGAGTCAAAACGCGACGAAGGTGGATGTTCCCTCCGGACAGAGCGTTCCGTCGGAGCCGCCGAAATTTCTAGGAGAGCCGGGCTCGGGGGCGACTCTACCCGTCATCGCGCCGAGTGGTGCAGGATCAGAGGAACAGAAATGAGCGCCGCGACCATACCACATCTCGATCTGACGGCGCCGCCAGTGGTAGGAAAGATCTCGCAGCGCTCGCTGGTTATTGGTGTCGTCTTCGCCATCGCTGCGGTTGCGCTGGCCTTTACTCGCCCGGACGAGTTTTATCGCGGCTACTTGCTGGGCTTCATGTGCTGGCTGGGTGTGGCGCTCGGTTCCATGGCCATTCTCATGATTCGCCATTTGACCGGAGGTGGTTGGGGTACGGTGATCCGCCGCATCCTCGGCGCGGCCATGCGAACCCTGCCGCTGCTGGCGGTCCTGTTCATTCCCATAATCATCGCGGTTTTTCAGCACCGGATCTATCCCTGGGCGATGCCGCTTGAGTCGATCCAGGATCTGCACATTCGCGAGCATCTTGAGAAGCACAGCTTCGTTAAAGAGAGCTACCTGAACTTTTCAGGGTTTTTGGTCCGAGCGATTATCTATTTCGTAATCTGGAACGTGCTCTCGTTCCTGCTTTCGATGTGGTCGAAGCAAACCGATCATGCGAATGCACCTGACAATAGCCAGCGCTTCAAAGCGGTCGCCGGACCTGGACTGATCCTTTACGCATTCACCATTTCATTTGCCACGATTGACTGGGTCATGTCGCTTGATCCCACGTGGATCTCGACCATCTTTGGCCTGATCCTTCTCATCGGCGAAATCCTGTCTGCGATGTGCTTCGCAGTAGTCGTGGAGCGCATTCTTTTCGATTACAAACCGATGTCGGAGCTGCTGAAGCCGAACTTCGTTCATGATCACGGCAAGTGGATGCTCACCTTCATCATGGTATGGGCCTACTTTTCGTTCTCCCAGTGGCTGATCATCTGGGCGGGCAACCTTCCCAACGAAATCACCTTTTATCTGAGGCGCATCAACAACGGCTGGGGATTTGTGGCGCTAGGCCTGGTCCTTTTTCACTTTGCCATCCCTTTCGCGATACTGCTTTCGCGTCCCTTCAAGCGCAATATTCGAAAGCTGGTCTGGGTCGCCGTCTTGTTGCTATTGATGTGCTATGTCGATCTTTTCTGGATCATCGAGGCAAATTTTTCGACAACTTTCACTGTAACGCTTGCCGATGTAGTTGCCCCCGTTGCGATCGGCGGAATCTGGCTTTGGTATTTTTTCCGCAACCTGGGCTCGCTGCCGCTGCTGCCGGCCTATGACCAGGATGCCCATGAAGTTCTGGCGCCGGCACATGAGCACGGGCAATGAAATATGAGTAACGAGATTAAACACGACGATGCCAACGGTCACGGGAGCTTCGAGCACCAGGACCTGAAAGCGGGCGCCATTATCTATTTTTTAGTAACCCTGGCCGTCGTTACGATCATGTGCATGTTCGGCCTCCGGTTCGTCTATTCCTATCTTGATCATCGCGAAAAAGCTTCGCAGCCTGCGGTCAATCCACTGGTCACCAACGTTCCAGAGGACACGAGGCATATCCCCCGAGGTTATCCGCAGACCGCATTCCCCAGTCCGAAGTTGGAAGAGGATGAACGCGGCCAACTGAATGGAATCCGGTTGGCGGAAGACCAGACGCTTTACAGCTACGGCTGGGTCGACGAAAAATCTGGAATCGTTCGTATTCCCATCGAGCGCGCTATGGATTTGCTGGTGGAGCGCGGCCTTCCGGTGCGACCCCAGGGCGCGACGAACGAAAGCGCCACCGGCAAGAACGCGGCAGCAGCTAAGGATGGAAAGCAGTGAGCTTCAAGAAATTCAATTCGATCTCCTCCGCATTCTTTCTCTCGCTCGCGCTGTCGGTCTGCGCGAGCGCGCAGATCAATAGTGGTATCACATCTCCTCCAGCGAACACGCGTCCGCCGCGGTTGGAAAATGTTGGCATCGAGCAGCATCTGAACGCCCAGGTGCCGCCCGATCTCGCTTTCCGCGACGAGACTGGAAAGACCGTGAAGCTGGGTGAATATTTTGGCCGCAAGCCCATCATCCTTAACCTGGTTTATTTCAACTGCACCATGCTCTGCGGCGAGGCACTGGCCGGGCTCGCGAGCGCAATGCGCCTGGTAAAGTTTGATGTCGGCAACGAATTCGATGTAGTCACCGTGAGCTTCGATCCGCGCGAGACTCCCGATATGGCTGCGGCGAAAAAGATTGACTACGTCAAGCGCTACGGACGAGCCAACGCGGCTGCAGGCTGGCATTTCCTTACCGGGCCGCCGGATTCCATCAACGCGCTCACCAAGACCGTCGGCTTTCAGTATCAATACGATGCCAAAAGCAACCAGTTTGCGCACGCTACCGCCATCATGGTGCTGACGCCGGAAGGCCGCATCTCGCGCTACTTCTATGGGGTCGATTTTCCTCCCAAGGATTTGCGTCTGGGTCTGGTGGAAGCGTCGCAAGGCAAGATTGGAAATGCGGTGGACGCCGTGCTCTTGTATTGCTATCACTACAATCCCGAGACGGGAAAATATGGAGCCATGGTGGCGAACATTCTTCGCGTCGCGGCGGCAGCGACCATTCTCCTGATCGGCGGTATGATTTTCATCTTCTTGCGATTGGATCGCTCGGTCGCCAAGAAGACGGCGGCAAAGACAAGGTATGCTCAATAATTTTCCATTGTGGCCGCAGCAGGCCTCGACAATGGCGTCCCGCGTGGATGCTCTCTATATCTTCCTGCTCATCGTCACCGGGATGATGGCGCTGCTGGTCTTCGTTCTACTGATCTTTTTTGCGGCACGCTACCGTCACCGTCCGGGGGTTCGCGCGGAACAGATTGAAGGTTCCACGGCTCTGGAAATCACCTGGAGCACGATTCCATTCCTGGTGTTCATGGTAATTTTCGCCTGGGGTGCCGTAGTCTATTTCAAAGAACGCACTCCGCCCACCGATGCCACGGAAGTTTACGTTGTGGCGAAGCAGTGGATGTGGAAGGTGGAGCACGCGGAAGGCCAGCGCGAGATCAACGAACTGCATGTTCCCGTGGGGCGCGACGTCAAACTTATCATGACTTCGCAAGACGTGATCCACAGCTTCTACATTCCCGCTTTTCGCATCAAGCAGGACGTGCTGCCCGGCCGCTACACGGTGGAGTGGTTTCGTGCGACCAAGCCGGGTGTCTATCACTTGTTCTGCGCGGAATATTGCGGCACGCAGCATTCCGGCATGGTCGGCTCGATCGTAGTCCAGGAGCCAGCACAGTATGAAGCGTGGATGAGTGGTGCTTCCACCGGTCCGCTCTCTGCAAGCGGTGAGAAAATCTTTGCCGAGCTCGGTTGCTCCACCTGTCACCGCAGCGATACGCAGGGACGCGGGCCTAACCTGCAAGGCGTTTACGGTAACCCTGTTCAGCTGGAAGATGGACGCACCGTTACGGCTGACGAGAACTACCTGCGCGAATGCATCCTCGATCCGGGGGCAAAGCGGGTCAAGGGATTCCAGCCGATCATGCCCACATTTCAGGGATTAGTCAGCGAAGAGCAGGTCAACGCCCTGGTCGCTTATATCAAGTCAATTTCTGTGGCAAAGCCGGCTGGCGGCGCGAAAACGAATGCTCGCCTGGTCCCACCGCGAGACCAGACGAGGGAACAAGCGCGAGCACAACCGAATGCCCAACCCGATCGAAGTCAGGTGCGATGATTATGGCTGCTACCCCAATCCCTCAACCCGTAATGCCTCAAGGGGCAGAACGCGAAAACTATTTGAACAAGGAGTATGGAGTGTGGTCGTGGCTGCTTACCACCGACCACAAGCGCATCGCGCTGCTCTATCTCATCTCCATCACATTCTTCTTCTTCATTGGAGGCTTCTTCGCGCTGCTCATTCGCCTCGAATTGCTGACGCCCGCGGGCGACTTGGTGCAAGCCGATACTTATAACAAGATCTTCACCATGCATGGCATGGTCATGATCTTTTTCTTCCTGATTCCTTCCATTCCTGCCGTGCTGGGAAACTTTCTTGTGCCCATGATGATCGGGGCGAAGGATCTTGCTTTCCCGCGGATCAACCTTTTGAGCTGGTATCTCTACATCATCGGCGGCGCGATCATGCTACATTGCATGCTCACCGGCGGCGTGGATACCGGCTGGACCTTCTATGCACCGTTCAGCACGTCATTCACGAATACGAAAATCGTTGAAGCGGGAATCGCGATCTTCATCGCTGGATTCTCCTCCATCCTTACCGGCTTGAACTTTGTGGTCACTATTCACCGCATGCGTGCTCCGGGGATGACCTGGTCGCGCCTGCCGCTCTTCATCTGGGCCCACTACGCCACCAGCATCATTCAACTTTTAGGCACGCCGGTGGTCGCCGTCACTATCGTCCTTGTAGCCGCGGAACGCGCTTTGCACCTGGGGATTTTTGATCCCAAACTGGGTGGCGATCCGGTGCTTTTCCAGCACCTGTTCTGGTTCTACTCCCATCCCGCGGTATACATCATGATTCTCCCGTCGATGGGCGTGGTCACGGAGATCATTGCTTGCTTCTCGCGCAAGCGCATCTTCGGCTACCATTTCGTTGCCTTCTCGTCGATTGCGATCGCCGTTTTTGGCTTCCTCGTGTGGGCCCACCACATGTTCGTCGCTGGAATCTCCGTCTACTCCGCGCTTGTGTTTTCGTTCCTGAGCTACGCCGTGGCGTTACCATCAGCCATCAAGGTCTTTAACTGGACGGCGACTCTTTACAAAGGCTCCATTCGCTACGATGCCCCGATGCTTTACGCCTTCGGCTTTCTTGGCCTCTTCACCGTTGGCGGTCTCACCGGGTTATTCCTTGCAGCTCTCGGCATCAATGTCCATGTCACCGATACGTATTTTGTGGTGGCCCACTTCCACTACATCATGGTCGGAGGCGCGGTGATGGGCTATCTCGGAGGAATGCATTTCTGGTGGCCAAAGATTTCGGGCCGTCTCTATCCCGAAGGTTGGGCACGTCTGGCCGCCCTGATTGTTTTCATCGGATTCAATCTCACGTTCTTTCCGCAGTTCCTGTTGGGATACATGGGCATGCCCCGGCGATATTACGATTACAGCCACATGCCGGAATTCCAGGTGCTGAATGTAATGTCCACCGCAGGAGCGACCATTCTTGGTGTCGGTTATTTGTTGCCCATGGTGTATTTCTTGTGGTCCATGCGCTATGGCAAGCCTGCCTCCGACAACCCGTGGAACGCGGCGGGACTGGAATGGAAGACAGCGTCTCCGCCGCCCACCTTCAATTTTGACGAGGAGCCTGTCGTGACCTGGGAAGCATATAACTACGAGGAATTGGACGCGCCGCACAAGGAGGAGGTCCCCGTTGCAGGATAACGCCGATGCCAGCTCCTTAACCGCCGTCCACGACCGTCACGGGGAAGCTCACGCCGCGCACAATCCCGCTCTCTTGCATCACTTTGCTGAGGAGCAGCAGCAGCGCGATGCTGCCAGTCTGGGAATGTGGGTCTTTCTTGGAACTGAAGTCATGTTCTTTGGCGGGCTGTTCTGTGCTTACCTGGTATACCGGCAGTGGTACTTCGGAGACTTCGGAGCGGCCAGCAAATCGATTGATGCGACGCTTGGTGCAACCAACACGGCCGTACTTATTTGCAGCAGTTTGACCGTCGTTCTCGCGGTTTGGGCCGCGCAAACCGCGCGTCGAACCCTGCTGATCAGCATGCTGGCGATCACCATGCTTCTCGGCCTCGCTTTCCTTGGTATCAAAGGCAAAGAATACACGGACAAATTCGAAGAGCATCACGTCCCCGGCGCTTCTTTCAGTTTCGATCATGTCCCGATTCCAGGGCATCCCGGTCAGTTCGCCAATCCCCGCCATGCGGAAATATTCTTCTCGCTCTATTTCATTATGACGGGATTGCATGCGCTCCACATGATCGTGGGTCTGGGCATTTTTACATGGCTCCTTGTCATGGCCTGGAAGGGGCGCTTTACCCCGGAGTGGCACACTCCCGTGGAAATCGGCGGCCTGTACTGGCACTTCGTCGATATTATTTGGATCTATCTATTCCCGCTGCTTTACCTGATCGACCGGCATCCGTGAGGACCTCTTATGTCTGAACACGCAAAATCGTCGCCGTTGAAGCTTTACTTCGGAATCTGGATCACGCTGCTGTTCTGCACCCTCCTTACTTATAAACTCGCCTTCATCGAACTCGGCCGTTTCAATGCGGCGGTTGCCTTGGGCATTGCCACCTTCAAGGCAACTTTGGTCGCGCTCTTCTTTATGCACGTCTGGCACGCGAGTGAGAAACTTACCAAGCTCGTAGTGATTGCGGCATTATTCTTCCTGCTGCTGTTACTCGGACTCACCATGTCGGACTACGCAACTCGGTTGTGGAGCTAGCCAGCTCCCATCCTGCTCCATTCCGATCGATCTGCGGTATACTCACGCCGAGCGTTTCCTGGTTCGACTCATAGGTCGGCGAGTTCGAGGTGATCCATGGCGTTTTGCAATTCCTGTGGCGCTAGTATTACGCCCGGAACCCGCTTCTGTAACAATTGTGGCGCAGCCATAATCGATTCGTCCCCGTCGCCTGGTGCCGCGCCATCGGCTGCCGGTGCCCCAGCGACATCTCCCGCAACACGGGCTCAGGGTGGCGGCGCGCTTAAAGTTGTTTTGATCGTGGTCGGCCTGGTCGCTCTTTTCGGAATTCTTGGGATTGCTTCGCTCGTATTTTTCGCCGCGCGAGTCGCGCGCCATTCCCACATCCACCAGGAGGGGAACAACGTAAAAGTGGAGACGCCCTTTGGGAGTGTCGAGACCACGAAGGATCCAGCTGAGGCCGCGCGCAACCTGGGAGTGGATTTGTATCCAGGAGCAGACTTGCTGAAAGATGGCGCTGCCTCGGCAACTTTCGGTGGCGTCCACACTGTCTCGCTGAGTTCTGAGAGCAGCGACTCCGTGGATAAAGTAGCCAACTTCTACAAGTCCAAGTTTCCTAATGCGATGGTCACCAGTTCCGATGCTGGGCGCTGCAGCATTATCTCGAACGATCACAACAGCATGATTACGATCAACATTGAAGCCGAGGACGGCAAAACGAAGATTCAAATCACGAATGTGACTCGTAAGTCAGCGACAAATTCGTCTTCGAACTGATCTTTGAACCAACCGTTAGACCTATCACCGGAAAGAAAACCGGCCGCATGTCAGACACAACCGGAGAACTCGCACAGGCCGCAAAATCGCAGTCTGCGCAGGTGGATGCCTCTGGTCTGGCAGAAGTGCTCGGCAAGCAGATTCATGGTGAAGTCAGGTTTGATCGCGGCAGTCGCGCTCTCTATGCGACCGACGGCTCAAACTACCGCCAGGTTCCGATCGGAGTAGTGCTCCCTCGAGACAATGATGATGTTCTCGCCACTGTCTCGCTGTGCCGTGAGTTCGGCGCTCCGCTGCTTTGTCGCGGCGGCGGCACGTCTCTGGCTGGGCAATGCTGCAACGTCGCCGTCATCCTCGATTTCTCGAAGTACATGGCGAGGATACTCGAAATCGATCCCGCCCGCCGCATCGCCCGCGTGCAGCCGGGAGTCATCCTCGACAATCTCCGCGCCGCAGCCGAGAAACACCATCTTACTTTCGGACCTGATCCCGCGTCGCACGACCGCTGCACCCTCGGCGGCATGATTGGCAACAATTCCTGCGGCGTGCATTCCGTGATGGCTGGAAAGACTGACGACAACATTGAGGAGCTCGAGATTCTCACGTATGACGGTGTGCGCATGAAGGTTGGCGCCACGTCCAGCGCGGAGCTCGAAAGAATCGTGCAGCAAGGTGGCCGTCGCGCCGAGATTTACGCCAAACTGCAAGCGATCAGTGCCAACTATGGCGATCTCGTGCGCCAACGCTTTCCCAACATTCCCCGTCGTGTTTCTGGCTACAACCTGAACTATCTTCTGCCGGAGAACGGCTTCCAGGTTGCACGGGCGCTCGTCGGCTCCGAAGGAACCTGCGTTACGGTTCTCGAAGCAACGTGCCGGTTGGTCGAAAGTCCGCCCGAACGTGTGCTGTTGGTCGTCGCCTACCCAGATATTTATCAGTGTGCCGACCATGTTCCCGAAATCATGGCGCACAAGCCGATCGGGCTCGAAGGCTTCGACGATCTTCTTGTCAACTACACGCGGGCCAAGGGCATCAACTCCGAAGGACTCGCATTCTTGCCCGAAGGCGGGGGTTGGCTGATGGTGGAGTTCGGGGCAGAATCCGCGCGGGAAGCGGAATCTCAGGCCCGTGGGCTGATGGAGGCGCTAGGCCGCAGCGCGAGTCCGCCCAAGATGCGTCTCCACACGGACAAGCAACAAGCCAGGCGCGTATGGGAGGTTCGCGAGTCCAGCCTTGGGGTCACCTCGCACGTCCCGGGTGAGCCGTTGAATTGGGAAGGTTGGGAAGACTCGGCCGTCGCTCCGGAAAAACTGGGTGGGTACCTCCGCGATCTGCGAAAGATGATGGCGGCCCACGGCTACAAGGGCTCGCTCTACGGACACTTCGGCCACGGCTGCGTCCACACGAGATTGAACTTCGATCTGCAATCGAAAGACGGCATCGCCAGGTTCCGAAAGTTTGTGGAAGAGGCCGCCGATCTTGTCATCGGCTACGGCGGTTCTCTCTCCGGCGAACACGGCGACGGCCAATCGCGCGCCGAATTGCTTCCGAAGATGTTTGGACCGGAACTCGTCCAGGCTTTCCGTGAGTTCAAGGCGGCATGGGATCCGGATTGGAAGATGAATCCTGGCAAACTGATCGAGCCTTACAAGCTCGACGAAAATCTTCGACTCGGTGCCAGCTATTCTCCCTGGGAACCGAAAACCAACTTTCAATTTCTCGATGACCACGGCAGCCTTGCCCAGGCCACTCTGCGCTGTGTGGGGGTGGGCAAGTGCCGGCGCGAAGAAGGCGGCCTGATGTGTCCCAGCTACCGGGCCACGCATGAAGAAGAACACTCGACCCGCGGTCGCGCTCATCTTCTGTGGGAGATGACGCGAGGGGAAGTCATTCGCGATGGCTGGCGCAGCGAAGAAGTGAAGCAGTCGCTCGATCTCTGCCTTGCCTGCAAGGGCTGCAAGAGCGATTGCCCGGTCGGCGTCGATGTTGCCAGCTACAAAGCCGAGTTTCTCTCTCATTACTATAAAGGCCGAATACGTTCGCGCAATGCGTACGCTTTTGCCAACATCGATCTCTGGGCGCGCGTGGCGTCGCATGTGCCGGGACTCGCCAATCTGTCTACGCAAGTGCCGCTCTTGCGCGATATTTCAAAATTCGTGGCCGGAATTCCGCGGCAGCGAGCCCTCCCCAGTTTTGCTCCGGAAAGTTTCAGAACCTGGTTTCATCGTCGGCGCCAGCCAGAACCCAATCCGGATGCTCTGCCGGTTCTGCTCTGGCCCGACACCTTCAATAATTATTTTCTGCCTGCGACCGCGAAGGCTGCGGTGGATGTGCTCGAAGCTGCCGGCTTCCGGGTCTTGATTCCGCAGGTCCATCTTTGTTGCGGCCGGCCGCTTTACGACCATGGCATGCTCGATCGCGCTCAGGCGCTCCTGCTGCAGATTCTCGATGAACTCTCACCAGAAATCGAAGCCGGGATTCCTATGGTCGGCCTGGAACCGAGCTGCGTTGCCGTATTCCGCGACGAATTGGTCAATCTTTTCCCCCATGACAAACGGGCGCAAGCCCTTTCACGGCAGACCTTCCTGCTCAGTGAATTCCTCGAAATCCACGCTACGAATTTCCCGCTGCCTCGTCTCGACCGCAAAGCGGTTCTCCACGGACATTGCCACCAGAAATCTCTCATGAAAATGACCGCCGAGGAGGCCGTCCTGCGACGCGTAGGCGTGGATTTTCAAAGTCCCGCCCCCGGATGCTGCGGCATGGCAGGCTCATTCGGATTTGAGTGCGAGAAGTACGACATCTCTATCGCCATTGGCGAACTCGAACTTCTCCCCGCGGTCCGCCAGGCCCCACCTGACTGGCTGATCATCGCCGACGGTTTCAGTTGCCGCGAACAGATCGCCCAAGGAAGCCGTCGCCGTGCCCTTCATCTGGCGGAAGTGTTGCAAATGGCGCTGCAGGGCCGCGGCTCTACGCCGTGCCAGCCCTATCCTGAATCTGCCAGCACTCGCCAAAGGGAGGCGGAGGTTGTGCGGTCTATGAAGCGTGCAGGGCTCGGGTTGACCGCTTTGGCAGGGGGATTATTACTCTGGAAGACGTTCAGAAGTCGCTGATTTCGCAGCGCTTATGCCAAGCTAGGCGCAATGCGATCGCACTCCCCTCGCCAGATGGCTCTGATTCTGGGACAATAGAGGTCTCGCCGGAAACGTCAACGAACCTGGAAGCCGCTGGAACTGAATTCTGATCGCTGAGGTATGGATCACGAAACTACATTGACCGCGCCAGTAGTAGGCAAAGTCCCCGCCGAAGCTCTGCCGACGCTGGTTGCCGCCAAGCCGCCCGACGCCCCACTGTGCGGCTCGGTTCTGGTTCTGATTCAATTCGACGTCTGTGAAGAGATCCGCCTCGACGAACTTCGCCGCATCCTGGACGCACGCACCGTTGACACCAGCTTCAAACACATGGCTCCCGGATACGTTCGTTTCCAGCGTCCTCCGGTTGAGGAAGCTCTGGAGCCGCTCATCCTCGAAAGCGGAGAACATCTTCAGGGCGAGATCAAATACTTCGACTATGGCGTGGTCAGCGTCGTGTTTGAACTGCCTTTTTCCGGCGATTGGGACAAGCTTGTGCAACTTTCCAGCCGCTGGGTTTGGGACACGAATTTCGAAAGCCTCGCGACCCGCATCGTCAAACAGAAGCTGGAACGAGCCGCTCCTGCCCTGGTGAAACCCTATACCACGGAGTGGCTGAAGGAAGACTACTTCATCTTCCACCTGCGCGAGATTGCCGGCTCGCCTTCCGGGGCCGACCTGCTCGCCTCCCAGGGGGATTGCATCTCCCAGGTGGTTCGTGGAGAGAATCAGGCGCTCTCTGAAGGCGAACGCCAGGAAATTCTTCAGTCGCGAATCTCGTACTATCCCAGTGACCTCGCAGTCATCGGATGGAATGCGGCGTTTATCTATGACACGCCTTCCGGCGCCGAGACCACCATTCAGCTGCTGCAGTACGCCAACTCGCAGCTGCTCGAGTTCCGCCACTACGACGATCTGCTCACCAAACAGCTAGAGGATGTCTATGATTTCCTCGAGCGCGGGGGCCGCGGCCTGTGGTCGCGCTGGCGTACTGCCCGCGCTGCGTCCAAACTTCACACCGTCTTGCTTGACGTGAGCGAACTGACGGAGCGAGCCGACAACGCCATCAAGTTCCTGAGTGACATGTTTTCCGCGCGCCTGTACAAACTGGCTGCATCTAAAGTGGGCGTGACCGACTATAAGAACCTGGTCCAGCAAAAGCTGCAAACCGCCGAAGAGCTTTACCGCTTCATGGTGGACGAGTTCAACCAAAGCCGCGCTTTCGTGCTGGAACTCATGGTGGTGATCATCCTGATCATCGAGCTGGTTTACTTCTTCCGCGGCAAACCTATTTAGCACCGGCGTTCACACTCACTTCACACTCACAAGCATTTGTGGCCAGAGCGCTGTGTCTTAAGATCTGAGTTGCGCGAGCGTCTTCTTCGCTTCGCTCGCGTCGCTGGAATCCGGATTCATCCGCAACATTTTCTCCAGTTGCTGCCGGGCGAGAGCCGTTTCGCCGGTTTTCGCGTATGCCATTCCGAGGCGATAGTGAATCCGGGGATTATCAGGGGAATTGCTGGCCTGGGCCAGTCTCATCGCCTCCCGGAGGGAATCGACCGCCAACCGGTACGCCCCTTTCTGATAATAGATCCAACCCAATGTGTCAGCCACGCCGGGAGAATCTGGCAACCCACGTCGAGCTGTCTGTGCCAGAGACAGGGCTACGTCGAGATTGCCACCGGATTCGAGCATGACGGCGGCGAGATCATTCGATGCCAGGGGATTCTCCGGCTTGAGGCCGAGCGCTTTCTGATAGGCCTCGCTCGCGTCGTTCCAATCCTTTCGCGATTGATACAAATCGCCGAGCAAAATATAGAAGCCAGGCTCATTTGGATTGTTCTCCAGGCCCCGCCGGCAGGTGGCAATTGCCTGATCCGTCGAACCCTGAGCGGCTTGCACCCGCGCCAGTTTCAGCTGCGCGTCGGTATTTTTCTTGTCGAGATCGACGGCTTTCGCGAAGGCGGCCGCGGCGCCTGGCAGATCCTTCTTGTCAACGAACAACACCGTTCCGAGCAAGTCATAAAATGCGCCCTCGTTGGGTACCTTCGCGATCTGGGCATTCGTCGCCGCGATCGCCTGATCCACATGCTTCTGAGCGACGTAGGCATTGATCAGGCCGCGCAGCGCGTCTTTTGAATTCTGATTACGATCGAGTGCCTCCTGGTAAGCCTTGCCGGCGTCCTCAAACTGTTTTTGGGCAAACTTCAAGTTGCCCAGCTGCACATAGCCGAACGAACTCTGGGGAGCAATCTCGATGGCTTTACGCACGTCCGCTTCGGCCACGGAAAACCGTTTCCGGTTGATGTTGGCAAGCGCCCGCAAAGCGTAGCCTTCGGGAGACTCGGGCTGCAGCTTGATCATCTGAGTGGCGTATTGGTCGAGACCTTCCATGTCTCCTGTGCTCATGGCAAAGCCCGCCAAGGAGCGTACCGCGTCGGGCAGGTCGGGACGGAGACGCAAGGCCTCTCTCCACTCCTTCGCAGCGTCATCCATCTTGCCCTGTTTCTCGAGTGCCACTCCGAGTACATAGTGCGCCTCGCCATTGCTCGGATCATTCCTGATTACATTCCGCAAGATGGTTATCGCTTCGCTGTCAAAACCGGCGCTGATTTGCATCTGGCTGCGATAGACCAATGCGTCATTGTCGTTTGGATTGGCCTTGAGAATGTCGGCATCCAACGCGCTCGCCTCGGCGATCTGACCGTTCTGCAGAAGCAGCTGAATGTAGTCTTTCTTGACCTGAAGGTCCGCCGGATGCTGTTGGCTGAGAGCGCTATATTCGGCGATGGCTTTATCGAGGTCGCCACTTACGAAGTAGAGGTTGGCCAGCATGCGGTAGGCGGCCGAGTTGTTGGGAAGGTCCTGCTTAGCGCGTTTGGCAACGTCTTCCGCCTCAGCCTTCTTGCCTTCGCCCAAGTACAAGCGAGCGAGGGCGGCTCGTGGTTCCGGATTTTTCGGATCGATGTCGATTGCTTTTTGAAATTGTTGCTGAGCGTCGCTGTCCCGGTTGCGAGACTGGTAGTAGTTGCCCAGCAACACACGTGCCTCGGATGCTGTGGGATTCAGTTCGATTACTTTTTGAAAATTCGCTTCCGCCGCATCGGATTGGTTATTTCTTATTTCTAATAAGGCAAGGCCTAGATAGGACTGCCAGCGGCCAGGATCGAGCGCGATGGTCTTCTGCATTTCTTCGATCGCGTCGTGAATGTCCCCTCGCGCGGCCAGAAGATTGGAGAGTGCGGAATGTACTGCCGGATCAGTCGGCCGCTCCTTGAGCAGCAGGTTCACCTGTTCCTGGGCTTCCTGAAGGTCATGGCCAAGGATCAGCAAATTGACCAGTTCCAGTCGCGCCTCATAATTCTGGGGCTGCAATTGAACGGTGAGGGCCAGTTCTTCTACAGCGACATCAGCTTTTTGTAATTTGAGATAGCTTTCAGCTAAGCGGTGGTGAGCTTCAGCGTAGTTGGGATCAATCTTCAGCGCATTGCTGAACTCGATCTCGGCCTCCGCATACTGGCCCTTCTCGAAATAGTTCTGGCCACTCTGGAAATACTTCTGCTTGCGGACGTTGGGATCCCGGGAACAGGACGAAAGAAGAGCCATAATCATGGCCGAGGAAACGATCAGCCATTTCGTCGAACGAATCATTAATGCGAGGCCTCCGGGCGTGGGGTTGTGCTAACCGGTCCAAGACTTGTTTAAGTGAACTATAAACCACCGCCGTCCCGTTCTCCGAGTTATCGAGAATTGAGCGAGCAGCAACTGCAAAAAAGCACTCTTCAAGGCGAAGCAAAGGCGATAATGGCTGCCTGTTTCTTACGGTTTTCATACCCGAGTTTTAGGGTTTTGTGCTGCTCCATTAGAGAGGCTATATGTATGAAAAGAAGTAACTTAATCGCTGCACTGGTTTGCAACTGTCGCAGAAATTATCAGTCTTGACGGCAAGGTCATTTGAGTAGAAAGTATTTCTTGTAGATCGAGTTGCGCAGGCCGAGATAGACGGCGCGCCCTGCCCTCCCCCGCATTTAGATGAGAGAGGGTTGAAATTAAATATGCGAACCCAGGGTGGCTTCTGGTTAGTAGTTGTGGCTTTACTTCCCCTGTCCTTTTCCCCGGTTGCTTTTTCCCAGACCACAGTCCCAATGTCCTTTGATGGTTCTTACAGCGCCGTTTCTTGCGCTGGGCCGGAAGGATGCGTTGGGGCTGGGTTGTATGGCGGTACGATTAATGGAGTGAATGTCGGTCCCGGCGATGCTGTGGGCGGCATGATTTGCGACGATTACTTCGACAACATCACTACTGGCGAGCATTGGACAGCCAGCGGAATTAGCGCCGGCAGCCTTAACGCGGGCAACATCGGGACTCAGACTCTGTTCGGGGCAGGTATGGGTTCGGCCGCGATTCAGGATTATACGGAAATCGCCTACCTGGTAACCCAGATGTTCATGCCAAGTTCCACGTCTCCTCAGCAGGCTGCTCTCTCCGAGGCCATCTGGTATATCACCTCGGGAGGAAAGAGCAGCACGGGGCCACTCAGCACAACCGCTTTGGGCTTCCTGAATGCAGCCATCGCCGCCTGGAACAATGGCAAGGGCATTAACCTGAGCGAGTTTGCCAACCTTTACATCTTCACTCCTACTTCGTGGGCGGGAGGCAGACCGCAGGAAATGTGGAGCGAAGTGAGCGTCCCAGAAGGCGGATCGACTTTTGCGTATGTTTTCGTGGGTGGCCTTGCATGCCTTGGGGCTTTGGTTCGACGATCGCGGAAAGCGTCAGTACGAGGGCTTTTCTAAGAAGATAGCCCCTCGATTTCAGACGATCACTCTGGAGAGGCGCGCCAAAGCCGGGCGCGCCTTTTTTTCCTTCCTCAGGGATGATCAATAAGTTGCAATTTGCTGCAACATGGGTCGCAGAAATTATCAGTCTTGACAGTTTTTGGTTTCGCGTTAGAGTCTTCAGATGGATTTGTAGCCTAGCATGTTTGCCGGGCTCGACAATCTCAGCCTTCCCCCCGCGTTCTATCGCGACACGGATGAGGAGAAGTTAATTATGAAGTCGATCTCTAGGGTTTCTCTGTGGGTTGTTTTTGCGGCGCTTTTGGCTTTCGCGCCCTTCGCTGTGGGTGAAAACACGTTGCACGGCAACATACCCGTTGCTAGCAACAGCCTACTGAATCATGCGCCATCGGCTTTCTTGACCGTCGCATTCGGACCCATCGGCCTGTTAGGCGACAATGGCAAGAAGGGATGCGGTCAAGACTGGGGCTTCGGCTTCGGAAAAGACAGCAAAGACTGCGGAAACAGCAAAGCAGTTCCCGAGGGCGGAACGTCGTTGATGTATCTGGCTCTCGCCGGACTGTGCTGCTTCGGAGCTGTCGGTTATCGGATGCACCGGCAGGCATCGGTGACCCGGACCAACTGAAGCCGGCCCTGCTGGAGAGCTCGGTTCCAACTCAAATCATACGGCGTGCCCATTCGGCACGCCTTTCTTGTCAGCCGCGATTGGACTGCTAGGAGTGATCGCGGGCAGTTTGAACCTCAATCGCGAAACTCCTCCCACTGCCTCCTGTCCCTGAATGTCGCAAGTCATGGACATAAACTGCAAAGTGTTGCATTCGGGCCCTGTGGATTATGGTTGGGTCACAATCCGCAGGTAAGAAAATGCTCATCTTCTCCGGGAAACGCGAGCGCAATAGAAGAACCAGCGAATCAATAACTTAGCTGAAGATTGGCTTGGATCAGGATTTCTTCTGGCGTGCAACGAAATAAAAAGTGCTTGCTCTCGATCGTTGCGTCGTCGTCCCCCAGGCCGCCCCAGGAGTAATCCAGGGCTGATTACTTCATACCCCTTGCAAGAATCTGCAATCGGATGTAAGCTCTTCTCACATCAGGGCTAGTCCAACCATGCGGTTGGCACTACTTCTCCCCCCGGCCCGATGGTTCTGCGATAAAGCCCGTGACGGCGACGCTGCAAAAGATTGTGGCGTAAGCAAGGCATGTCAATTGCAACTATCACTATGGGAATAGTCGTAATTTGTATGGAGTCAATTTTGGCAGTCGATTTGCTCGTTACGTTATGACCCTACGAAAATCGCGCTGACTGAAACGCGGCGATTGTTAGGAACACAATTGTTTTTGAGCCAGTAGAAAATCCCCCCAGTTTGTCCAAGTATCCCCCTTGGATCTCATCGCTGAGATCTTGAATACGATGGCGTTGTAACTGATTTTTTGGGGTCACTCGAACTGTGACTTAGAGGGCGAAGCTATGGCCACAAGCAGCTTATCAAGCGAATTGCTACGGACGCCACAGATCGAGGCAGAAGCCGAAAACTGGTACGGACTGCAAACCCGTCCCCGACACGAAAAAATTGTGTTCCAACGACTTGAAGAAAAAGGCGTGACCACGTTCCTGCCGTTGGTCACCGAGGTGCACCGCTGGAGCGACCGCAAAAAATCAGTGCAGATGCCGCTGTTCAGCGGTTATGTGTTCGCGAAGTTTGTGCCCAACCGTTCCGACCGCTTACGCGTCCTTCGCGTCGACGGAGTATTCGGACTGGTCGGCGCTGGCGGCGAAGGTACGCCAATTCCGGACGCGCAAATTGAAGCAGTTCGGAGTCTGGTGGAGAGAGAACTGCCTTGGTCTTCCCATCCGTACCTAAAGATTGGCCAGCGCGTGCGAATCCGAAGCGGCGCCCTCGATGGCATGGAGGGGATACTGCTCTCGCGTAATGGAGACCGCACTCTGGTGATTTCCGTAGAGGCCATTCAGCGATCGCTGGCGGTACGCGTCGAAGGATACGAAGTCGAACCGGTCTGAAATACCCCAGAAACTCACCTCACAAATTCCCATTTCTGTCCTCGTTCAGAGGTCCACTTACCCATGGCGCCAAACACTATTGAAACCCTAAGCCTGCTGGTCGTGAGCAGTGAACCGTCGATTCTTCGTCTGCTTGGTTCCACCGCGAGGTCGAATTCCTGGCATCTGGAAACTTCCTCCAGCGGTTGGGATGCCATGGAGCGAGTGCAATCCGGAGCGGCTCCCCATCTGCTATTACTGGATGTTCCTCGCGGAGACGGCGATGGCCTTCACCTCCTGCCCTGGCTGCGGAGGCTGCGGCCTGACCTTCCGATCGTGGTGGTTTGCGATCCCGAAGAGGCTGACCGGCAGAAAGAAGCAACCCGTCTCGGGGCAAAGGATGTTCTGGTCCGGCCGCTCACCGAAACCCAAATTGAATCCGTTATCTGTCGCCATCTTGGTCGAGGGAATGATGGTCTTGAGCCGGAGATGGCGAGTGAAGATATAGAATCTCTCGGCGAAGACGAGTTCTTCCTTAGCGTCAGTCCCGCCATGCAGCAACTTCGGGCGCAGGCTGAGTTGCTCGCGCAGGCGCACGTACCCGTGCTGATTCTGGGCGAGCCGGGAAGTGGAAAGGGAACGATTGCGCGCCTCATCCACCAGAGATCCGTCTACTCGGGATTTAAATTCCTGAGAGTCAATTGCGCGGAGATGCCCGCGGACTTGCTCGAGATTGAGCTCTTCGGCAGAGCCAATGGCTCCAATGGGTCCTCAAAAGCTTCGGGCAAGCTGGAAGCTGGCCAAAAAGGCACCGTTCTGCTCGACGAGATTACGGAAATGCCGATTGCGCTGCAATCGCGGATCCTCAAGGTTCTGCAAGAGAACCGGTTTTCCCGCTCGGGGGACGCGAAGCCGGTGGAGGTCGAGGTTCGTATTCTTGCCGCCAGCAGCGATAAGTTGGATCGCGCTCTCGCCGAAAAACGGCTGCACGCCGATCTCTACTATCGTCTGAGCGCGTTTACCGTGAATGTTCCGCCCTTGCGCCAGCGCAAGGAGGAAATCAAACTTCTCTTGCGCTATTCCATGCATAAGGTGGCGAAGTACTACGGACTGCCTCCGCGAGAGTTCACTCCAGCGGCCTTGAATGCATGCCAGAATTACTCCTGGCCGGGAAATCTGAAAGAGCTCGAGACCTTTGTCAAACGCTACCTGATCGCAGGTGATGAAGAACTCACGCTGAGTGGACTGGAATCGGGATCCAGAATGAGTAGCTCCGACTTGCATCGCCAGCCGCCCAGCCTGCTTTTGGGCGAGCGCGAAGAGATGGATGCCGGCGAGGCAGGATCCCTGCCGAAATCCTTGAAGTCGATGATCCAGAGCGTGCGCTGGGAAACCGAGAGAAACGCCATCGCAGCAGCCCTCGAAAAGACCGGCTGGAACCGGAAAGCGGCGGCCCGCCTTCTGGGTGTAAGCTATCGGACAATCCTGTATAAGATCGAGCAATACCACATGTCCGCCTCGGAATCTTACCTCTCCTCCCTTTCCGGAGCGAGACTAAGCGTTTCGAGTCAGAATAAAGGAAACGGTAAAGCAAGTTGAGCCGAGAAAGCATTAACACGGGCAAGAAGCTCGCCAGTAGTTCATTGCGAGTTGTCGTCTCCCTGGCGACGATCTGCTTTGTGTTGGTGATGTCGATTGGACTCTGGGCACAAGCGGCCCAGGAAGGCAGTACGCCGGCTTCGGCCTCCCGTGCCGCCGCGCCACCCGCCCCGCCGAGCGATGCTTCCGCAGCGACGAAGCCGCACGACGACAGTTTCGTGATTGGCAATGATGACGTCCTGGCCATCAGCGTGTGGAAAGAGCCAGACATTTCGCGTTCCATTCCGGTGCGGTCGGATGGCAAGATCTCGCTGCCCCTGGTGGGGGAAGTACAGGCCACCGGTCGGACTCCACTGAAGCTGGAACAAGATATTGCGACAAGACTGAAGAATTACATTTCCGAGCCCGAAGTCACCGTCATCGTCCAGCAAATCAACAGTCAAAAGTTCAATATCCTGGGGCAAGTGAATCGGCCGGGCTCCTATCCCATCGCTATGGCAGCGACCGTGCTGGATGCGATTGCGGTAGCGGGCGGATTCCGTGATTTTGCCAAACAGAAATCGATTTACGTTCTGCGGCAGAATGCCGATGGCACCCAGGCGCGGCTCCACTTCAACTACAAGGAAGTGGTCAAGGGTCAAAATCCCGACCAAAACATCAAGCTTCAGCCGCGCGACACCATCGTGGTTCCGTGATCATGCCTCGTTTTATATTCATGAAATTACTTGGGCGGATGTGCGCAGGACTGCTCTTGTTGTCCGCAGCTACGTTGTGGTCGCAGGTTGACAATACGCCGCCCGACAATACGCCGGGGGCTCCTGTGCCTGCCGTCGTAGGTCCGCAGAATACCAGCGATCAGATGCTGACTCCGCCTCCCGTAAGTGGCCAATCGTTCCCAACTTCCTTTGCCTCCGGCGAACGTTCCAACTACCTCCGTGGCGGACTGGCATTTACCAGCGCCTATACCGACAATGCAGTGGGCTCAGTGGACGGACATGCGGTGAGCGATGTGAGTTACTCGGTAGCTCCATTTGTCGCACTGGACGAGACGACGCCGCGGTTGCACATTGTTTCTACCTACGCCCCCGGGTTCACCTTTTATCAGCGAGAGAGTGCCTTGAACGAGCAGGACCAGAACGCGTCCATCAATTTGCAATACCGATTGAGCCCGCATGTTACCTTAAGCGCTCGAGACGGATTTCAGAAAAGCTCCAACGTGTTCAACCAGCCGGATCTGGCAGCGGCCGGGGCAGTGTCGGGCGGTACGCAACAGGGTAATTTTTCAGTGATCGCGCCGATTGCGGATCATCTCAGCAATGCCGGGAACATTGGTATCAGCTCCCAATTTGCCGCCAACAGCATGATCGGGCTAAGTGGCACATTCACGAACCTGCACTATCCGAATCAGGCTGAAGTTCCCGGGCTTTTTGATTCCAGCTCTCAGGCCGGTTCGGTGTTCTATTCGTTGCGTGCCTCCAAGATGCATTACCTTGGTGTGACCTACGAGTATCAGCGGCTGCTGTCGTATCCGACAGCAGGACAGAACGAGACCCAGACGCACGCGATTCTTTTCTTCTACACCCTATACGCCACGCCGAGGTTCTCGATTTCCTTTTTCGGGGGTCCGCAATACGCCGATATCGGTCCACAGTTTTTCGGCACGACGGCGCCGTTGCCGGCCTTCCGAAGCTGGAGCCCAGCGGCGGGAGGAAGCTTGAACTGGCAGGGAAAAACCACTAGCTTCGCCTTCAGTTATTCGCACCTCGTTTCGAGCGGCGGAGGACTAGTTGGAGCGGTGCGAGGAGATAACGCCAGTCTGTCGGTGCGGCAACGATTGTCGCGAACGCTGACGGGTTCACTGGCGGGCGGCTATGCGCAGAATGACATTTTGGCTGCTACGCCTTTACTGGGCAGCAACGGACACACGGTTTCCGGAACGGCTGCCCTACAGCAGCAATTTGGCCAGCATGTCAATCTACAGTTGGGCTACACGCGGCTTCATCAGGATTACAGCACGGTCGCAGTTCTGGCCGCGACCCCGGACACCAATCGCGAGTTCATTTCGATTTCTTATCAATTTTCCAGACCCTTGGGCAGGTAGATTTTTATGGTTGACGATCTCGACGAGCAAAATTCGGAAGGCTTCGACCTTCAGCGTTACCTGGGCATCGTCCGGCGGCGCCACCTCCTCTTTTTGATACCGCTGTTCCTGGCTTGGGCAGCGGTCTGGGGAGTCAGCTGGGCACTGCCGCCGCGCTATCAATCGAGCACCCTGATTCTGGTGGAGCAGCCCACCATGCCAAAAGATTACGTCACGCCCAACGTCAATGACGACTTACAGGATCGGCTGCAGAGTATTACCCAGCAGATTCTCAGCCGCACCAGGCTCATGCATATCATTGACCAATTCGACCTTTACCCCAGCCCGCACTCCGAGGCATCGTCCGATCAGAAGGTTGACGGCATGCGCAAGGATATCGACATCGAACTGGTCCGTGACGCGCGAAATGAGATTACAGCCTTTAATGTCTCCTATTCGTCCCGTGACCCGTACGTGGCCCAAAAGGTGACCAGCGAACTGACGAATCTGTTCATCAACGAGAATCTGGAGGTCCGCCAGCAGCAGTCTGAAGACACCACCAAATTTCTGGAGAGCCAGCTGGAAACTGCCCGGCAAAGCCTGTCGGACCAGGAAGAGAAGATTCGCCAGTTCAAGGGACAGCATGTTGGCGAAATGCCCGGGCAGGTGGCCAGCAATCTCCAAATTCTCAGTGGACTGCAATCGCAGCTGCAGAGCGAGCAGGATGCCCTGAACGCCGCAAAACAGCAGCACGTCTACCTGCAGACTCTGGCAGACCAGTACCGCTCACTGCAGGGGCCGGCGAAGACCGCAGACGGAACCGCCGTCGGCCTGCCCGCCATCGATGGAGAACTGGAGAAACTGAAAGCGCAGCTCGCAGACTTGAGTTCCCGCTACACCGACCGTCATCCTGATGTACGCAAGCTGAAGGAACAGATCGCAAAGACGGAAAAAATGAGGACTCAACTTCTGGCCAGCCTGAAAGCCAAAGGCCCCACGAACGACTCGGCGGAGCCCGCGGACGGTGGCGATCCAGCCCGAGCCTCGATGCTGGCTCAGATCGATAGCCAGTTGCGCTCTAACCAGGTTGAGGTCACCAACCGGGAACACTCCATGGCAACACTGACTGCGAAGGTAGACGATTATCAGGCTCGTTTGAATCAGGAACCTATTCGCGAGCAGCAACTCTCCGACCTGACCCGCGGGTACGAGCAGTCCAAGGCGAATTACGACGAACTGCTGAAGAAGAAGAACGAGTCGGCCATGGCCACCAGCATGGAATTGCTCCAGCAAGGTGAGCGCTTCCGCATTATCGATCCGCCCAGCCTGCCGGTGAAACCCAATTTCCCCAACCGCTTGAAGTTCTGCGGCATCGGACTACTCATCGGATTAGCCTTGGGAACTGTGGTAGCGGGTGCGTTCGAGCTGATGGATGACCGGATTCACGACGAGAAGGAATTGCAGAAGCTGCTGCCGGTGACCATCATCTCTGAAATTCCGGCCATTACAGTAACCACCGAAGAACGGCACGAGCGACGCCGGCTCTGGCTGGGCTGGGCGACGGCGGTTTTCGTATCTGTTACGATTTTGCTAGGTTCGGCCTTCAGTTTCTTGCGCGGCTAGCGATACTCCTATGTACAAAGCTTTTTACAGCCTAAAGCGCAACCCGTTCGAAATTACTCCTGATCCCTCGTTTCTGTTTCCGACCGGCAGACATAACGAAGCCCTGGCCGCCCTTTACTATGGCGTCCGGCGGCACAAAGGTTTCGTGGTTTTGACGGGCGAGATAGGAACGGGCAAGACGCTTCTGCTCCGCTGCCTGCTGCAATCACTGAAACAAAGCAGCGACATCGCTTACGCGTACATTTTCAATGGCCTTCTATCACCCGTCGAATTCCTGCAGTACATCGCTGGTGATCTCGGAATTCCGGCCGCCAGCAAGAATAAGGGCGAACTGCTGCTCCAGATTGCTCGGTATGTGATCTCGCGCAGCCAAAAGAAACTGACGACGGTTCTCGTGGTCGACGAAGCCCACCACCTTTCAGCGGAGATTCTGGAAGAGATCAGGCTCTTGACCAATCTTGAGACCGCGGAAGAAAAGTTATTGCAAATTTTGCTGGTAGGCCAGCCCGAGTTGGACGATAAGCTCGACTCCCCCGATTTGCGGCAGTTGAAGCAGAGAGTGGCCCTACGCTCTCACCTGGAACCGTTGAACTCGGAAGAAACCAAGGGATACATCCAGCGCAGGCTTGAACTCGCGGGAAGCCCCTATGCCTCGGCTCTATTCCCGCCGGAGACGATCGCGGCTATCTATCAGCACTCGCAGGGATTCCCTCGCTTAATCAACACGATCTGTGAAAACGCGTTGATCGCCGCTTACGGAAAGAAAATGCAAAACGTGAGCCCGGACATCATCGACGACATCGCCAGAGATTTCCGGCTCGGAGTTCAAACCGGAAAAGCGAAAAAAGAGCCAACAGCCGAAGAACCTGATGTGAAGAAAGCAGCCCAAACCTTGCTTGCGCTATATGCAAGCCTGCAGGCCGAGCAAACCCGGGAAGACGAATCGCGAGTGCGCGTACCGGTGAGAGTGAACGAACAATGAGCCGTATATTTGACGCATTACAAAGATCCGAATCCGAACGCTCGGGGACGGAAGAGTCCACGTTTTCGGTAGCCACCGAATTGCTGCAAGCCGCCGAACGGAAGATGTACGGGAGCAACGGCAACGGCAAGCAGCACTCCAATCAATTCGACTCACCGACTGCGTCCGCAGACGCGTTGGAACAATGCCCGGTGCTATCCGTCGCCATTCCGGCCGAAAACCGCTTGGTCGCCGTGGGCAAAGAGGAGAGCCTGGGCGCCGAGAAGTTCCGTTTCCTCGCAGTCCGCTTGCGGCAGCTTCGACAGACCCGTCCCTTAAAGAAGATTCTCATTACCAGCACCATTCCGCAGGAAGGCAAGAGCACGGTCGCTGCCAATCTGGCGTGTACCCTGGCTCGCCGAAGACAGAACCGGACGCTGTTGCTCGATGGCGATCTGCGGCGGCCCACGGCGGCGGCGCAATTCGGGTTAGGCAGGATTCCGGGCTTGTGCGAGTTTCTCTCGGGAGAAACGGAAAGCATCAACTTTTATAAGCTCGAAAGTTTGGGACTGTGGATTCTCCCCGCCGGTGCCGCGCCGCAAAATCCTCTGGAGCTGATGCAAAAGGGAAGACTTTCGCCCCTGATGGACCAGTTGGCGGCATGGTTCGACTGGATCGTCATTGACTCCCCTCCGGTGCTGCCTCTGGCCGACACCAGCATCTGGTCCCGTTTGGCAGATGGAGTCTTGCTGGTCACACGAAAAGGTACGACAGAAAAGCAACAGCTGCAAAAGGGCCTTGAGGCCATCGAAAAAGCGAAGTTGCTGGGAGCATTAGTCAATAGCAGTGAAAACGCAGCCCACAGCGACTATTATCAACGCTACGGTCCCCCCGGATCGTCCCCCGCCGCGGACACTTCGAAGACATAAAGCTCCGAGTAACTCGGCAACGTGTTTCAGTACACATCCCCCGTCATAAAACTAAAGGCAATTGCCAACTCATGCCCCGCCGCGGTAAGCACCAGGCGCAGCATAAACGGAGGTAGTGGTGAACGGACGTCCTACTCGTAAGCATGGTTCGCATGTGCGTGTCCCGCATCATCTGGGGTCGGTTGCCGATCGCAGTATTTTGTACGAGGAAGCGTTTCGGCGCATGTTCTGTCTCGAGACCAAGAGGGCACATCGGTCTGGAAAGTCATTTCTCTTGGTACTGCTGGAAGTGGAAGGTCAACCGACATCCGAGAAGAGCAAAAGGATGCTCGACAAGATCTTGTCTGTGCTCGATTCCAACATGAGAGAGACGGACGTGACCGGCTGGTACAAAGAGGATTGCATCGTCGGCCTGATGTTTACAGAAATCGCGGCCGAGGAGCGCGGTTCGATTTTGACCACGATCATGGCCCGCGTGAACCATACCCTCCGTAGCCGTCTCACGGCGCAGCAATACGGCCAAGTCAGTATTTCTTTTCACCTTTTTCCTGAAGAACGAGAGGAACGAATCATCCGGGCCAAGAGCGCACCACCGTTGTATACGGATCGGCCAGTCATCGATGAGGCGAGGAGAGTTGGATCAAGGTGAACCCTACCGTCCTGATCGTTACCACTTCTCGCTGGTTTCCGACCGCCAGGCTCGGGATGGCTCTGGCCAAGGCGGGGTGCACGGTGGACGCGGTGTGTCCTGCCGGACATGCGCTCGGCAAGATGAGCCTGGTGCGCCGAACTTTCCCCTATCGAGGCCTGATGCCCTTGCGGGCCTTTCGGGATGCAATCTCCGCATCGAGCCCAGATTTCGTCCTCCCGGGTGATGACTTGGCCACCTGTCATTTGCACCGCCTGTACGAGGGGGAACACCGGCGAGGGGAAGCGGGACGGCCGATGTGCGAACTCATTGAGAGTTCCCTCGGAGCGCCAGAGAGCTTTCCCGTGGTCTATGCGAGAACTGCCTTCATGAATCTGGCCCACGAGGCGGGGATCCGTGCCCCGGAGACCGAGGTCGTTTCGAACTTCGATGAGCTGAGGAAATGGGTTGCCCGAATGGGTCTCCCGACGGTTCTGAAGGTCGACGGAACCTCGGGGGGCGAGGGCGTTCGAGTGGTCCATACGCTGGAAGAGGCCGAACGCGCCTTTCGTAGTTTACAAGCGCCTCCGCTCTTGGCTCGAGCCGCCAAGCGGGCGCTCGTGGATCAAGACAAGACCCTGGTCTGGCCGTCGCTTCTTCGCCGTCGATCGCTCGTGAATGCGCAAGCATTCATTGCCGGAAGCGAGGCTACGAGCACGGTCGCCTGTTGGCAAGGAAAGATCCTCGCCAGCCTTCATTTCGAGGTGCTCCAAAAGCGGGACTCGGCGGGACCCTCGAGCGTCCTGCGTTTCATCGAGAATGCCGAGATGTTAACGGCCGCGGAAACCATGGTCCGCCGGTTGAAGCTTTCCGGCATCCACGGATTCGATTTCATGTTGGAGCCGCACTCGGGAAACGCCCACCTGATCGAGATCAATCCCCGTGCCACGCAAGTTGGGCACCTGCGGCTGGGGCCGGGACGTGATCTTCCCGCAGCGTTGTCTTCAGTCTTGTCCGGAGATCCGCTGCGCGCCGCTCCTAAGGTGACTGAGAAAGATACGATTGCGCTTTTCCCGCAGGAGTGGTTGAGGGATCCAGCCAGCACATTTTTGACTTCCGCCTACCACGACGTGCCGTGGGAAGAACCTGAGTTGCTTCGTGCCTGTGTCAGCCAACGCTGGAAGAAGAATCTCCAATCTCGCAAACAAGTACCGGTGCAGACCTTATCGACCGTCCGCCTCCCGCGCCTATGACAATTCCTTCTACGAATTATTCCATGCGTGCGGCTATCAAGGGCCGGCACCGGCTGCAACATCACCCTCTCGCCGGGGAACTCCACGATCTCAAGAAGCCGATTCGCGTCATGAAATTTGGCGGGACATCGGTTGCCGATGCCTCGTGTATTGCCCGCGTTGTGGAGATTGTCCGAGCAGCGTCCGTGGAGAGTCATGTCGTCGTGGTGGTTTCGGCGATGAGCGGCGTGACCAACAAATTGATCGAGGCGGCCACGCACGCAGAAGCGGGCGAGCAAGGTGCCGCCGCAGCGATCTTTGACGCCATTCGCGAGCAACACGAAACCGCGACAGGCACACTGATTCGATCGACTGACGAACGGCGCCGTATCCATGAAAAAATGGCAGATCTTCTTCGAGAGGGAGATCGCCTGTGCCAAGGTGCAACCTTCCTGCGCGAGCTGACGCTGCGGTCGCGAGACACGATTTCAAGCCTGGGCGAGCGTCTTTCTGCCCCCATCATTGCCGGGGCGCTGGCGGAGCAGGGCATCGCCGGCGAAGCGATCGAGGCCACGGAACTCGTCATCACCGACTCGTGCCACGGGGCGGCGGACCCGTTTATGGATGTGACTCGTGAGCGCTGTCAGTCGCGGTTGCGTCCGCTTCTGGGGCGAGGCGTCGTCCCGGTCGTGACCGGCTTCATTGGGGCCACGCCCGAAGGGTATGCTCACGACTCTCGGCCGCGGTGGCTCGGACTACTCGGCAACCATTTTGGCTGCAGCCCTGGACGCAGAGGAAGTTGTGATCTGGACCGATGTCGACGGCCTGCAGACGGTTGATCCCCGGCTTGTTCCGGGAGGGCGAACGATTGCTGAGATTTCCTACCGCGAGGCCGCCGAACTGGCCTACTTCGGGGCCAAAGTCTTACATCCAAAGACGCTGCGGGCCGTGGGGCAGTGTGGCATTCCGCTTTGGATCCGTAACACCTTCGCACCCGAGCTACCCGGAACGAAAATCACGCCGGACGGTCTCCCCAGCGACGCGCGCGCGATGGCTCTGACCGCAATCCAGGATGTGGTGCTGATCACGCTCGGTGGTCCGGGCATGGTTGGAGTCCAGGATGTTCTGGGGCGCACCGTACGGACTGCTGCAGCGCTTCGCGCCGACATACTCCTGATCTCGCAATCCTCCTCGCAAAACGATCTCTGCCTGGCGATTGGTTCTGCACATGCTAAAGCTGTGGTGGAAGCGTTACGCCACGAGTTTGCTCACGACCTGGCGCATGAGAAAGCCGAACATATTACGGTCGATTCTACGGTTGCGATTGTGGCTATGGTTGGCCAGAATGTGCGCGGCAGAACCGGGCTCGTGAGCCGGACGTTCCGGGCCCTGGATAGCGAGAACGTCGGCATCGTCGCCATCGCTCACGGTTCAAGCGACTGCACCATTTCTTTTGTAGTGAAAAAAGATGACCTGAAGGCTGTCCTGAGATGCATCCACAGCGAATTCCAGCTGGGAAGTCCATTGCACAAAGTCACGCTCGAGCCAGAGAACTACTTCATCTCGTGCGTGCCTTCGCAGAATAACCAACTCGTCGACCAGAAACACTAGCTCGTTACGAACCACAGTTTCCAAACCTAAATTTATAAACTACCCTCCCTCCGCCAGCCTTGGAGGTCCCATGTCCCTAGTCACCGATCCATTTTCCTCCTTCCGTAACCACCCACCAGCATTAGAGGAGAGTGTCGTGCCTTCACGTCGTATCAGTCCTGCGCCGGTCCAGCCCCGATCGAGCCGTGAGTTCAGCATTCTGGATGAAAAATCTTTTCGCCAAATGATTACGGTGGAGCGGAAGCGCACAGAGCGCTCCCGTCAGCCCTTCCTGCTCATGCTTCTGGATGCGGGAAGCGGCTCGCCTTCGAATAGCACCGTACTGGGGCAGGTTCTATCTGCGCTGTCGCTGGTTACCCGAGATACGGACGTCGCTGGCTGGTATGAGACTTCTTCCGTCGTAGGCGTGATGTTCACGGAAATCAGCACCGACGACCGAAGCTCAATTGTCAGCACGGTGATGAACCGGGTCAGCGAAACGCTGAAAAACAGCCTTGGTCCGCAGAGCTTTAGCCAGCTCAATATTTCCTTGCACGTTTTTCCGGAAGATTGGAATCAGGAGACCTCGCAAGGGAATCCGACTCTGTATCCTGACCTCTTGCATCGTCACGCATCGCAAAGTGCGGCCCACACCATCAAAAGACTCATCGACATTGTGGGAAGTGCGGCGGCCCTGTTGTTCCTGGCCCCCGTCTTTCTCGTGGTGGCAGTGCTGGTCAAGCTGAGCTCCAAAGGGCCAATTCTCTTCCAGCAAGAGCGCCTCGGGCAATTCGGTAAGCCATTTACCTTCCTGAAATTCCGGTCCATGTATGTGGACAATGATCACAAAGTTCATCAGACGTTTATTAAACGCGTGATCAAAGGCGAGCATGACGGGATATCCGAGGACGGGAACAAGCTGGTTTACAAGATGACAAACGACCCGAGGATAACCCGGGTTGGACGCATCATCCGGCGGGCGAGCCTCGACGAGCTTCCACAATTTATCAACGTCCTCAAGGGCGAGATGTCGCTGGTGGGCCCGAGGCCCCCCATTGCATACGAATGCGAAGTGTATGACATCTGGCATCGCCGGCGCGTGCTCGAAGTCAAGCCGGGAATCACGGGTCTCTGGCAAGTCAAAGGGCGCAGCCGCGTGCGCTTTGACGAAATGGTTCGACTGGACCTGCAGTACGCGCGCAACTGGTCCTTGTGGCTCGATTTCCAGATTTTGTTGAAAACGCCTCGAGCCCTGTTCAGCGATGATGCGTTTTAGTTGCGCTGGTTGGGTCATGTCGGATTTGCGACACGAGCAGAACGAATCGAAAGCAGGAGGGGTATGACAGTGGCAACGCAGGAACGGAAGCGAAATGTCGAAGGCACCGAGGATTTGTCGCCGACGACGTTGTCGCTGCCAACATCTGGAACCGGGAAGAAGGTGTGGATTGATATCGATAACTCTCCTCACGTTCCCTTCTTTCTGCCCATTGTGGATGAGCTGCAAAAGCACGGCATTGAACTGGTTCTGACTGCCCGCAATATCTATCAGGTGCGTGAACTCCTCGAGTTCTTCCATCTGCCCTGCAAAGTCATTGGCAGACATTACGGAAGAAACAAGTTCTTAAAAGTTTTCGGAACGCTGGTACGCACGCTGCAGCTCGCTCCTACCGCGACTTTGACCCGTCCGGATGTCGCCATCTCGCACGGCTCGCGAGCCCAACTGCTGATTTGTAAAGCTCTGGGAATCCCGACGATGATGATGCACGACTACGAATATTCCACCAAGACCGGGTTTCTCGAGGCCGACTGGGTATTTATGCCGGACGTCATCCCCGACGGTGTGATGGCGAGAAAGGAAGACCGGGTCTTACGGTACCCGGGTCTCAAAGAGGATGTTTATATCCCGCGCTTTCATCCCGATCCTTCCATCTTGTCGCAACTGGGAATTTCCCCTGAGGACCTGGTCGTAACCGTGCGTCCTCCTGCGACTGAGGCGCACTACCATAATCCTGAGAGCGAAGTGCTATTTGCCGAGACGCTGCGAATGCTGTCATCCCACACGCGAGTGCGGGCCGTGACTTTGCCGCGAAACGCGAAACAAGGCCAGCAGCTGCGAGCCGAGTGGAGCGAGCTGATCGCTTCCGGAAAAATGCTGGTACCGACCGCGCCTCTCGACGGATTGAATCTGATCTGGTTTTCCGATCTGGTGATCAGCGGCGGCGGTACGATGAATCGCGAGGCGGCGGCGCTTGGAGTGCCGGTGTACAGCATTTTTCGCGGAAAGATTGGCGGGGTAGACCGCTATCTGGCAGAGAACGGCCGCCTGACCTTGATTGAGAACACCGGGGACGTTCATACCAAAATCAAACTGGTGCGGTGGAACCGTCCGGCCAAGCCAGAAGATCGCAATTGCCCGGTTTTGCAGTGCATTGTGAGCAACATACTCTCGGTATTGGAATCGAAAGACCGAGGCCGCGATCGCTTGCAGTTAGAAACAGGCAAACCTGATTCAACCGTCCGCCCAGCCTAAACTGCCACTTAATTTTGCCTCTGCTGTGGTTTCCCCCGCATTGGCGGAAAAACCGAATTTAGACTGTAACAAATTCGTTCGTTGCCAGAGGAGAATTGACCGGATGACGTCTTATGGTGCATGCCTGGAACTTGAAAGCACCGAATCATCTTGCGGGCTGAAAACGGCTCAGCGGATCGAGCCACTGAAGGACCCTCGTTGGGACAAGTTTTTATTGAAACACCCTCGGGCTTCGCTGTTTCATTCCTCAGCGTGGCTCGAGGCGCTGCAGCGCACTTACGGATTTCAGCCGATTGCTTACACGACGTCTTCTGCTGGCCAGGATCTGGAAAATGCAATTGTGGCCTGCCGGGTGGAGAGTTGGTTGACGGGACGGCGCCTGGTCTCGCTGCCCTTCTCCGATCACTGCGAGCCGCTCGTCGACGGAGCAGAAGACCGAAACCTCCTGATGGCTGCCCTGGCGCGCGAAGTCGAGCAAGAGAGATGCAGGTATTTGGAGATTCGTCCAATTGAGCGTTTCGAGCCGGTGACTTCGCTTCCTCATACGACCGCCAGGTATGCCTTTCATCAATTGGATCTTGCCCCAGACGTTGAGGCTATCTTTGGCAAGCTCCACAAGAGTTCCACCCAAAGGAAAATTCGCCGCGCCAAGCGCGAGGGCCTCGCCTATCAGGTGGGGTCTACGAAGGCGCATCTGGATGACTTTTATCGGATTTTTACTCTGAGCCGCAAGCGCCAAGGGCTGGCGCCACAATCCAAGCGGTGGTTCGCGAATCTCATGGACTGTTTCGGCGACGCGTTGAAGATCCATGTTGCGCTGAAGGACGAGCGGGCCATCGCCACCATCGTCACGATTCGCTACAAAGATACGTTCACGTACAAGTATGGCTGCTGCGACGCACGCTTCAACAATCTTGGCTGCATGCATTTGCTCTTCTGGAACGTCATTCAGGAAGCCAAGGCGGCTGGTCTTCGCTGGCTGGATTTCGGACGCACCGACGCAGATCAACAAGGTCTGATCACGTTCAAGAATCGTTGGGGCGCCAACCAGTCCGTCCTGACGTATACGAGGTACGGTGCCGTGGAGAATTCCACCCATTTGTTTGACCTCTACAGTTCCAAGTGGAAGTCGAAGGCGACGAAGTTCACGCTCAAGCACGTCTCGCCAACACTTCTTCCCATGATTGGGGAGATTTTGTACAAACATATTGGATAGACATCTCGCCTTCCCTCTCAACGCCGATGATGAATCACATTCCTAGGAGCTTTCAGGTAATGACAGACGCCAGAAATTTGACGGCGAGCCAATCGGAAAAGGCGCAGGCAACCGTGCAGCGCTTCGTGGCTCTTGCCACTCGCGGCCTGGTGCCGATGTTTGACGAGCAGAAACAACTATTTTGCTACAGCCTGAAAAAAACGGATCGGGGCATGGTTCAGGAAGGACTTTCGCCGCGCTATACCATGATGACATTGATGGGTCTTCATCGGTTGGAAGAGGCCGGTGGGGAGTCGCCGATCGAGATCGAGGCTGTGCTGCAGGGCCTGCTGCAAAATCTTGATTGGGTAAGCGATATTGGCGATCTTGGGGTGTTGCTCTGGATGTGCGCTCTTGTGGCGCCCGGCCATTTGGCTGAAATCGAAAGCCGCATTGAGCTGGATACCGCCCTGACCCGCTATCCGAGCGCGAAACAGGGTGTCACCATGGAATTGGCCTGGTTCCTTACCGGCCTGTCGAACTGGGCTTTGGCTTGCCCGGACAAGTTGCCGCGATTAAAAAATCTGGCATTCGACACTTTTGCAATGCTCAAAAAGAATCGCGGCGAGCAGGGGTTCTTCGGCCATCTCGCTCGCGCCGGAAGTATTTCAGGCATGGCGCGTGGTCGAATCGGAAGCTTTGCAGATCAAGTCTATCCCGTCTACGCGATGACCAGGTTTTCCCAGGCGTATCGGGAAGAAAGTGCTTTGCAGATGGCTCTGCAGTGCGGACGCGGTCTGTGCGAGGCACAAGGTCAACTCGGGCAATGGTGGTGGCACTATGATTCCTTAACCGGTCGAGTGCTCGAAGGCTACCCGGTATTTTCGGTTCACCAGCATGCCATGGGGCCGATGACCCTGTTCGCCTTGGGGGAAGCCGCTCAGTGCGACTTCAGCCCCTGGATCTATCGGGGGTTAAAGTGGATCAATTCGGACAACGAACTGGGATTCAATATGGAGGATGATTCAGCTCAGGTGATCTGGAGATGTCAGTACAGACCGACGTCCCAAATCAAGACATATCTGAAAGCAGCTTTCCATCGGCGGGGCGCAGGCGCGCCCTACGAAGCAAAGAAAAATCTGAAGGTGCTATTCGAGTGCCGACCGTATGAACTCGGTTGGCTGCTCTACGCTTTCGCGGCTCGCGCCGGCCAATCCGCGCCCACGATGGCCGAAAAGCATTCCAATCGGATCGCAATTGCGCAAGACGTGTTTTCGGGGAAAAGTTAGCCATGAAGATCATGATCGTGGTGGGGGCCCGGCCTAACTTTATGAAAGCTGCCCCGGTTGTCTTTGCAATCCGCGACCACAATGCCAGAATTGCAGCGTCCGAGCAAATTCAGACGGTGCTTGTCCATACAGGGCAGCACTATGATGAAGCCATGTCGGGCTCATTTTTTGCCGACCTTGGTTTGCCCAAGCCAGACGTCCACCTCGAGGTTGGTTCGGGATCGCACGCCGTCCAGACCGCTGAAATCATGCGGCGCTTCGAAAAGGTTGTCGTTGAAGAAAAGCCCGACTTTGTCGTGGTTTTTGGAGACGTGAATTCAACCGTTGCCTGTGCTTTGGTGACCTCCAAGATATCGGGGGACTCGAACGGAACGCGGCCTCTGATCGTGCATGTGGAAGCAGGGCTTCGCTCCTTCGATACCGCGATGCCGGAAGAGATCAACCGAGTCATCACCGATCATCTGTCCGACCTGCTCTTCGTCACCGAGGAAAGTGGCAAGGAGAACCTGTGTCGCGAAGGCATTGCCTCGGAGAAAATTCACTTTGTCGGCAACACCATGATTGACTCGCTTCTTGCCTCTCGGGAGAAAGCGGAAAAATCGGCGGTCCTGGAGCAGTTTGCCCTTCGGGGCAACACGAATGGATCTGGGCACGGTATCAAGCGCTACGCTCTGTTGACCTTGCACCGGCCATCGAACGTTGATAATCGCGAGACGTTTTTGAGTATTCTGGAAGGGCTGGACGAACTCGCGGATTCCTGTCCCATTCTGTTTTCGGCGCATCCCAGAACCAGAAAGCGGATCGCGGAATTTGGTCTGGAGCGCTTCTTCCAGGAGCGGAAGGAAACCGGCGTTCGCTTGCTCGATCCTCTTGGATATCTCGATTTCCTGTGCCTGATGAAACATGCTGCTCTGGTGGTCACCGACTCCGGCGGCATTCAGGAGGAGACCACCTGTCTTGCTGGTTCCTTGTGTCACAGTTCGCGAAAACACCGAGCGGCCGGTGACTGTCGCCTGCGGAACCAATGTGATTGCCGGCACTAGCAGCAACAACATACGTAGAGCTGTGAAGGAACAACTGAGCGGGCGAAAACAAAGTCGCGTCCCTGAGAAATGGGATGGCCAAGCCGCGGGACGGATCGTGGAGAAGATGATGCGGGAGTTCACTGAGAGGAATTCTGCTCGGAATTCCGATGCTGAACTCTCGTTGCGGGCGTCAGTTGCCGATGCTGGCTGATCGCCCACAAACACGCCCTCTTGGTTCGGAAGGTTGTTCGGCCACGTAGCCGGGTTTCCGTGAAGAAACAATAATTATGAGTCTCCGGTCCCAGCTGGGAAGTGTTCGACGCGGTCTCTTGTGCGCACTATACCGACGGAATGCCTACTTAGGGAATCATGGTCCCATCGTATCCTTCACCTTCGATGATTTTCCTCGGACTGCATACACAACCGGCGGTGCCATCCTGGAAAAATACGGAGCGCGCGGTACGTATTACGCCACCGTTGGACTGATGAACGCCTCGAATGAACTTGGAGATCTTTTCGTGGCGGACGATCTCCGTCCCCTGCTGGAAAAAGGCCACGAGTTAGGCAGCCAGACCTTTCAGCACAGCTCCTGTCGCTCCGTATCTCTGGATGATTTCCGGGAAGATGTTCAGAAGGGCATGAAGGCGGTGGAGAGGTTCGCCGGTCACAATTCCACGAACTTCGCCTATCCGTATGGGCATGTGACGCTGCGCAGCAAAAAAAATCTGGGCCGGGTTCTCACCAGTTCCAGAAGCGTGATTCCCGGCTTGAACGGACCGGAAGTCGACTTGAATTTGCTGCGGGCCAACCGGCTGTACGGCGATGTGGATGGGGCTCACCAGATCGAAGACTTGGTCGCGCAGAATGTGAGACAAACGAGCTGGCTCATCTTCTACACGCATGATGTCCGCCCTGAGCCCTCGGAGTATGGATGCACGCCGGCATTCTTCGAGTTTGCCGTGTCCTGCGCCGCCAAAAGCGGCAGCCGAATTTTGACCGTCAAGAAAGTGTTGGCGGAGATAGGGATTAAGCCCTTTGAGTAACGATCGCAGCCGACTTCTCGGCGTGAGAGCAGCCGTTGACCGCTGGGATATTTCTTTAACTAATTGTGCAAATTGAGTTTGAACTCCCTCTTGGCACTGCATCTAAACCAAAGTTCAAATTGGGAGGGCACCGCCCGACCATTTGGGCCAATGTACTTACGAGACTTGGCGGAGGGATATTGGCTGAATACCATGTGACTTGAGAGCCAGCCTGGAGCAGGCCTCAATTCCGTAATTCTCACATGGGAGCCAAATGAGACGCCTACCCCCCTCCGCGCTCGTAATTCTTATTCTTGGTATTCTGACTGCCGGAAGCGCATCGGCCACAACATACTATATTGCCGCTAACGGCAGCGATTCCAACAATGGGACCTCGAAAACGACGCCTTGGCTTCACGCACCTGGCATGACGGGTTGTTCCGCAACGTGTGCGAGCACGTCTCCAAATCCTGGAGACAGCTTCATTCTGCGTGGCGGCGACACTTGGCATTACAACTCCACCGCCGGAAGCCCCGTGGGAATGAAGTGGAACTGGAACTGGAGCGGCAGCAGCACAAACTGTCAGCTCAATCCGCACGCAGGAACGGTGGTCACGACGAGCTGCATTTACGTTGGAGTCGATCAGACGTGGTACTCGGGGAGTTCTTGGACGCGGCCTATCCTCAATATGGACAATCCGCCGACAAACTCCTTGCCGGGTTCCTGCGCTAACAACCAGTCCGGCGTCAACCTCATTGCTACTGGCGGCGCCAGCTACTTCATCTTTGATAATTTTGAGATCACCGGCTGGTGTTGGATTGGCAATGCCGGGAGCGTCTTCAACTCGCAAGGCAATCAGATCCAAATCTCTAATATATATTTCCACGGCTGGAGCACGAACAACGTTACTGACAGTTTCGGAGCAATCCAGGGCGACATACCGTTTGCGTCCTATCAGCGCTGTAACAATAATGTATTCGACGGCTCCGATGCTTCAGAAGGTAACGTAGCCAACAAAGCGACAGGCATGTCCATCTACAACGCCTGCACCGAAATCGACCACAACATATTCAGCCATGTTTCGAATGGTTGCATCTGTAGCCCGCTCTACGTCCATGACAACCTGTTCCAGTATTTGTACGAGCCAAATGACAGTGGGACGCACGGAAACATTGTAGAGTGGAACAACCCAAACCTGACCTCCGCAATGGCGCCTAAGGGGGTTTCGTTCTACAACAACATCATGCACGACACGAACGAAGGTGAGGGAATCAATCTGGCGGTCGTGAGTGCGCACGCTTACGTTTTCAACAACGTATCGTGGCTGTACCGTGAGAATTCAGACGGCACTAACGGGAGCGACGGCTCAAACTGTTACCAGCCGTATGCGACCAGCAGTACATCCTTGACCTTCTTCAACAATACGACCGACTATCCTTGTGGTTATTCATGGTATGGTTCCTATCCCTCAAGCACCGGACAGAACAATCATTTCATAGGCTTCTCCGTCACGACATTTACCGAGTGGGTCAATCCAGGTCCGCCGACCACTGACAACGGCAATGAAATATTTCAGTCCGAATCCACGGCGAACGGTCAAGGCTACAGTCGCAGCAATTCTTATGCGACTACGAGTGGATCGGGGGCTACGGTGGGAGCGGGCGCAAACCTTGCCTCGCTGTGTAACGGCCTTGATACAGCCGCAGCAGCGGCGTGCAATGCCGGTGCCGGCACAATCATGTACGACACCACGAACCACGCAGGGGTGTTTACGGCTGGCAGTGCCCGACCCGCGTCGGGCGCTTGGGATGCGGGAGCATACGAGTTCGGGTCCGGTTCAGCAGCACCAAATCCTCCTACCGGTTTAGTCGTTGTAGTTCAATAGATATTGCTATCGCTTGGACGTCGAGAATCCGACGTCCAAGGACTTCATAGGACGGATCAAAACACTTGCCGGCTTTCCTAAGTACCAAGGCGGCAGGGCAGGCAAACCTAAGTCTGCGACGAATCCCTAACAACTGGATAGAAATCATGGCTGGATTCAGAGTCGAACCCAACCGTAAGGCCGTCACTTTCCTTCTTTCGGGGAGCGGAGCGGTGCCGGTCGGCGGATTTAAAGTTGTCTACGAATACGCCAACGGCTTGGCGGACCTTGGCTGGCAAGTCAGTATTGTGCACCCCTGCCTTCCCACCACGGAAGAGATTGCGTGTGTTCGCGCTTCCTTTCCCATGCGTATGCGACGTTGGCTCGGCTACCAGCGTAAAAAGCTTACTGGAGGCTACCGCCCAGATCACTGGTTCGAGGTCAGCCCTAGCGTGGAACTGCTTTGGACCAAGACGCCGGAAGCGCGTTACATGCCGCCCTCAGACGTTGTCGTAGCCACTTCTTGGTGCACGGCTAATTGGGTCGCTGGGTATTCGGCGGTCGGCGTCTATCTGATTCAGCATCTGGAAACTTGGTGCGGCCCGGAGTCTGAAGTAATGGCAACCTGGAGGCTGCCCCTTCGCAAGGTAGTGATTTCCCGCTGGCTCGAGGATGTTGCGAGCGGGCTGGATGAACCGTCGTGGTATGTTCCCAACGGCCTTAACTTTAGAGCTTTCGGGATGGATGTTCTTCCGGAAGAGCGCGATCAACATGCGGTTGCCATGCTCTATCACCACTCCGATTGGAAAGGATCGTCGGATGGTCTTAAAGCTCTCGAAATCGCCAGGGCTAAGTTCCCCAGCCTGACGGCACAGGTCTTCGGAATACCGCCGCGCCCACCTGACTTTCCCAGCTGGGCCGAGTATCACCAGAACCCGCCGCAATCCAAACTGCGAGAAATTTACAACCGAGCTGCGATCTTTCTGTCGCCTAGTTGGGCGGAAGGCTGGCCCTTACCCCCCGCCGAGGCTCTGCAGTGCGGGGCAGCTTTGGCGGCCACCGATATCGGCGGCCATCGCGAATACGCTGTACATGGTGAAACCGCCTTGTTGAGCCCACCAAAGAATCCGGATGCCCTGGGAAGGAATGTCTTGCGCATGCTCGACGACCATTCGCTGAGGTTGCGATTGGCCCGACAAGGACATCGTCACATCCAACAGTTCACTTGGGGGCGTGCCGTAGCCAGCTTCGAGGCCGTTCTGAACGAAGCACTACAATCACGTCGCCGTGTTAGCTCAACAGCTTCCGCTGATGATGAACGCAACTTATTCTCACTGAGGTCACTTTAAGTGGAGATTGAAACCGCACAACCCCAAGGGGTGAGCGTTAGTCGTCGTTTTTTTTCCAACACGCTCGTGAACTACGCCGGGCAAGGTTTTATTCTGGTGCTGACTTTTGCCACGGCCCCATATACGGTTCATCATCTCGGTCCGGAACTCTTCGGCATATTGGCTCTGGTTCAGGTCACGGCAGGATTTGCGGGTCTGCTCAACTTGGGGATTGGCCGCGCCTTGACCAAGTATGTCTCCGAGCTTTATTGGAAACGTGATTTCGGCGAGATTAATCGCCTGTTTCAGACCGCCTGGGCCACGTGCATGATGGCTGGCTGCGTCGGGCTGGCTGCCCTGATCGGGCCGAGAGAAACCATCGGGAGGTTGTTCTTCCGCGGTGGGCCCGAGCTGAATGGAGCCGTTGTCGGTTTCGCGATTTATGTGGCTGCCTTTGGCTTATTCACCTCGATGCTCTTGGAGGCCATCTCGGCCCTGCCAGCAGCGTTGCAACGATTTGGAGTCTGCAATGCCGTCAACGTTCTCGCAGGTACGGTGAGATGCCTGGGTCCTGTGATCGTGCTTGCCTGCGGATATTCGGTGAGGGCAGTCCTGATCGTTAGTCTCGGTTCCAATCTCCTGGCGGTGGTGGCGTTTGCGGTTGTCAGTCGTAGGCTCATACCGGGTTTGAGCCTGATGCCCAGTTTTAACTGGTCGGCTTTTCGAAAGCTCTTTACCTTCTCGCTCCCGCTGCTGCTGTCCGCGCTTTTCTCTCTGATCGTCGTCAGGGTCGATCGTTTCATCTTGGCCTACTACATGCCCTTGGCCGCCGTGGCGTTCTATACCTTGCCCTATTCGATATCCGAAAAGGCCTCAATCGGCGTGGCGAATATAACATCAGTGGTGTTTCCCTTCACCAGTGAACTGCATGCCATGGGGGCCCACGACAAAGTACATGAGCTCTATTTACGTTCAACCAAGATATTGATGCTGGTGACCCTGCCGATTACAGTAATTCTAGTTACCGTACCCGCTCTAATTCTTCGCTTTTGGCTTGGCGCGGAGTATGCGACGCAGGGGGCGACTGCTCTTACTTTGCTCGGAGTGGCAACCTTCATGAATGCCGCCAGTGCCGTACCCACCGTGAGTTCGTTAGGTGTGGGGCAAGCCTGGATGCCAGCGGCTTTTGCATTCGCGTCCTCGGTCATCAACTTAGTTGCCAATTTGTTGCTGATTCCTCGCTTTGGCATTAACGGTGCCGCGCTTGCTGCGTTGCTGCCGCAGGCGCTCGTGGTTCCCGTTTTTGTTTATATGGTGACCCGCATGCTGAAGTTTTCGCTGTGGCAGCTCCTGTCTCATGGCTTCTTCCGGCCCGCAGTCTGCGCCGCGATCCAGTGCGGGATTATTCTGACGCTTCGTCACTTTGTAGACAGTCTTGCAAAACTTGCGGTGCTGTGCCTCGCATCCCTCGCCGTATACGGGCTCGCCTCGATTTATGGAGCAATCACTCCGGTAGAGAGGCGGGCGCTGTTTCGCATGCCAGCTCTCGGCAGCACTCTGAACGTTGAGACTTCGCAGATTTAACGAGAATAAGGTGCTTGCCAGGCCCTTTTCGTCGAACGCGGCCAGCGACTTTGGCTGCTAATGGCTCTCTGGCGACCAAGCGATTTATGTTCCAACTTCAAACTGCGACGCAGCAATCCATGAGTCCGCGGACTGAGGGGCAAGAAAGACGGCTGCGCGTTGCCTACCTCACGATGCGCGATCCCAACGATCGGAGATCCTGGTCTGGCACCATCTTCCAGATGGCCAGGGCATTGGAAAGCCAGTGCGATCTGGTGCGAGTTGGCCCCCTGGAACCGTTCTCGTTGAAGATCGGCAAGGCGATTCACCATGGGATGCGCTTGATTACGGGTCGAAACTATCTGTATACGCACACTGCTCGAGTTTGCAAAGGCGCAGGATTGAAGGCTGGAAGGAAACTGGCTGGCGATACGTTTGACGTGATATTTGCTCCTGCAGGTTGTGGCATCGTCGCTCATTTAGAAACCAAGTTGCCGATCGTGTACTTGTCAGACACAACCTTTCACCTAATGGTCGACTACTATTCTGACTTTAGCAATCTGTCGGAATCTCAGAGGTCTGTGGCTGACAAGATTGAGAGGAAAGGCATACTCAAGGCGCACCAGTTGGTATTCCCCTCGTCCTGGGCGGCCCAGTCAGCTGTGGATGACTATGGCGCCGATCCGTCGCGCGTTCACGTTGTGCCTTTCGGAGCCAATATCGAGAATCCCCCAAGGGCTGACGAAGTGTTGCAAGAACGCCCAACCGTTGGCTGCCGGTTACTGTTTGTCGGCGTTAATTGGGATCGGAAGGGAGGCGAAATCGCGTTTGAGACGCTAGTGCAATTGGAGCGCTCCGGGATTCCGGCTGAGTTGACCGTCGTCGGATGCAAGCCGCCAGAACATGTGGCACATCCGAAACTCCGCGTGTTTCCCTTTCTGGATAAGAACGACCCGCAGCAACGGGCACAGCTGGATGACTTATACCGTCAGGCGACATTTTTCATTCTTCCCACCCGTGCGGAATGCTTCAGCATTGCTTTGTGTGAAGCGAATGCTTACGGCTTGCCAATCCTCTCGACTCGTACAGGAGGCCTTGCCGAACTCGTACTCGAAGGAGTAAATGGATTTCTGTTTTCTCTCGACTCTCGTGGAGACCGATACGCAGCAAAAATACGTGATGCTTACAGCAGTCCGGCCGCATACCAAGCCTTGAGGGTGGCCAGCCGGGAACAATACGAAACACGATTGAATTGGACCGCGTGGGGTTCACGAATGAGAGAAATATTTTGGAAAGCGGTACCTTCGGCCTCGAATAACAGGCTGGACTTACAGTGACATCCCATGGTGCCCAATAATCTAAGTTTCGGCGGCGGGCCTTCTGCAACCGCGATTGGTATTCCCGTACTGCTGCTTACAGTCGTTGCGTGCCTGTTGATTTGCTGGATGCCCAGGCACAAAACCATTATCCCATTCATTGCCGCAGCGATATTGATTCCAACGGATCAGGTTGTAATGGTCGGCCCGCTGCACTTCCCGACGCTTCGGATTCTCATTCTGTTTGGGATGGTTCGGATCCTCTGGACTAACCTGAACTCGAAATCGAGGATCTTCGCAGGTGGAATAAACTGGGTTGACAGGGCTGTGATTATTTTTGCGGTATTCACAGCAATTGATGGAGTGCTGTTGTGGCGGGAATCGGGCGAAGTTATTTTTCAGCTAGGAAATCTCTACACCACCCTGGGCGTTTATATCCTGCTACGCGCTCTGATCCAGAACCAGGACGATGTTGTGCGTACACTCCGGGCGCTGGCGTGTGTAGCAGCGGTGGTCGCAGCGATTATGATCTGCGAGCAGTTAACCGGCCGGAATCCCTACTACTCTCTGTTGGGGGGGGCGCGTGCCTTGGACTACTCTACAGTGCTAGAACGAGGTGACCATTTACGCGCGAGGGGATGCTTCGCGCATCCCATTTTGGCAGGAACGTTTGGTGGAATTATGCTTCCCCTCTTCGTCGGACTATGGCTGCGCGAGAGGAAGGAGCGACGATATGCGGCGCTGGGGATCGCTGCGACTGTAGTGATTCCATTCGCCGCAAGTTCCAGCACCGCACTATTTGGGTTCCTGGGAGGAGTGCTTGGGCTTTCTCTCTGGCCCCTGCGGCGGCACATGCGCGCGATCCGTTGGGCCATCGCGAGTGTGCTCATTTCGCTCCATCTCGTGATGAAGGCGCCTGTCTGGCACTTGATTTCTCGGGTTGATTTGGGCGGCGGGTCATCCTCGTATCATCGCTATCAACTGATAAATCAGTGCATTCTGCACTTTAGCGAGTGGTGGCTGATCGGGACGAAGTCCTATGCGGATTGGGGTTGGGACATGTGGGACCTCTCAAATCAGTATGTGGGTACGGCGGATACCGCGGGGATTGTCCCACTGATCTCGTTCCTGGCAATTATTGTGTTTGGTTTCAAATACCTTGGGAGAGCGCGAAAGGCCGCGACAGCAGACAAAAAGCAGGAGATGTTCGTGTGGAGCTTTGGGGCATCGCTATTCGCCAATGTGGTTGCGTTCTTTGGAATTGGCTACTTCGACCAGACGATCGTAGCATGGTACGCTTTGCTCGCGATGATCGCCGCAATCGCCGTTTCGTCGCATAAAGCGCAGCGCCGTCGCGCGATGCCGGAATCGACGTGCGATATGGTCACCTCAACGTTCGAAGCCGATCAGAAGCATATTGAAGTGGCGCATCTAGTCAACGAGTCGCACATCTTGATGGGCTGCCCGAACCTTCGCGGGAACACCTTACAATGAAACTGTCCATCGTCATTTTGTGCTGGAATGACATCAAGGTCATCGGACCGTGTCTGCAATCGATTTATGCCACCACTCACTCGATTGCGTTTGAAGTCATTGTCTCGGACAACGGGTCCACCGACGGATCGATCGAGCACATTCGCAAAGAATTTCCGCAGGTTCATGTGATCGAAAACGGTGTGAACCTGAGATTCGCGAAGGGAAACAACGTAGGATTTCGAGCGAGCCAGGGCGAATATGTTCTCATCCTGAATCCAGACACGATTATTCACGACGGAACTCTGGACAACATGGTCAAATACGCGGACGGACACCCGGAAGCAGGAGCTTTTGGATGTCGCGTGCTGAACACTGATGGGAGCTACCAGGCTTGTATTCGCCCGCTGCACACGGTCCGCAGCGAATGGTGTCAAGCTCTCTGTATTGGTCGACTCGCTCACTTGTCCGACTGGTTTCATCCTGGCAGTTATGTCGGTTGGAATGGCGAGACAGAGCGGACGGTGGGATGGCTGGCAGGGTGTTTCATCCTGGTGCGGGCGGACCTGCTCAAACTCCTGGGTGGTTTTGACGAACAGTTTTTCTACTATTACGAGGATACCGATCTTTGCCGTCGGATATGGGAGTCTGGTTCCTCCATCCTGTATACGCCAGACTTCACTATCACGCATCTTGGTGGGCAATCAACGATCGGGCGTTTCGATCGGCTGACATTTGCCCTTGATGGCGAATTCACCCGCTACCTCTACTTTTACAAGTACTACGGTATAAAAGGGTTGTGCAGTTGCCGCAGAGCTAGTCTCGTCGGCCTGGGACTTCGGCGACTCGGTTACGGGCTCAAGCAACTGATAAAACCAACCGAAGCACATCGCAAGCGGTTGGAAGTGCTTCGCACACTTTTCGAGTGGAACTACCGGGTTGATCCCCTTCGCTTGGTCGAAAAAGGAGAGGAGCCGGACTTGGGAACCAAGCCTATTGCGCGTGTAATGGAAAGATAGCTGGCGCCTTTCCTTATCCAAGGTACCTTCATCCTATGGAAATAAAGGTTGAGTCACGAGCTTTTCGAGATGTGGCCGTTCTCGTCCCGGAGATATTTCAGGATAGTCGCGGCTTCTTCATGGAGACCTATCGCGAAGATAAGTTTCGTGAATTGGGTCTGCCTCATCAATTTGTGCAGGATAATCATTCCCGCTCCGCCAAGGGTGTAGTGCGGGGCTTGCATTTTCAATGGGAACCTCCGATGGGGAAGCTGATGCGGGTTACGCATGGCGCGGCATTTCTGGTGGCGGTTGACATTCGCAAAGGTTCACCAACTCTAGGTAAGTGGGTCGGCGTGGAAGCTTCGGTAGAGAACAGGCGCCAAGTCTGGGCCCCGGCGGGATTTGCCAGAGGTTTTTGCGTGCTCTCCGAATTCGCCGAGATCCAGTACAAATGCACCGGCATTTACAGCAACAAAGCCGAATCTGGAATTCTTTGGAACGATCCGAAGATCGGTATCGAATGGCCTCTGACCGAAGCGGAAGTCCAACTTTCCGAAAAAGATAAAAAGGCGCAAACTTTGGAGCAGTGGCTTGCTTCCCCCAATGCAGAGAATTTCAAGTACTGATCGCGAACAGCGGTGCAACGCACGGAGGAAATGATGAAGGTTCTTATTGCTGGAGGAGCGGGCTACGTCGGCAGCGTCCTGATCCCTAAGTTGCTGGACCGCGGCTATAAGGTCGACGTTGTCGACCTGTTTTGGTTTGGCAACCATCTGCCCCGGCAGGTTGGCGTTCTCAATAAGGATATCTTCCAGCTCTCCGTAGAAGACTTGGAGCCCTACGATCAGGTGATCTTTCTGGCCGGGCTCTCGAATGATCCCATGGCAGAATTCTCGCCCAGCAAGAATTTCATCTTCAATGCGGCTGCACCCGCTTACCTGGCATACACGGCCAAAAATGCCAAGGTCAAAAGGTATATCTATGCCTCGTCTTGCTCGGTATACGGGTACACCGAAGACGAGTTGTTCGATGAGACCCGTCCGGTTAGTTCTAACTATCCTTACGGAATTTCCAAGCTCCAGGGCGAGCAGGCGGCGATGCAACTCGCCGATGAGAACTTCTCGGTCATCGCCCTGCGCAAGGGCACAATCTCTGGTTACAGTCCACGCATGCGGTTTGACCTGATCATCAACACGATGTTCAGAAACGCGGTGAGGGAGCACGTCATCACGGTGAACAACCCCTCCATTTGGAGGCCAATCCTGAGCATCGACGATGCGGCTACCGCTTACATCCGAGCTGTCGAGGCCAATCAGAAACTGTCAGGCATTTTCAATATTGCTTCGGGGAATTACACCGTTGGCGAGGTGGCGGATATGGTGAGAGCGGAGGTACAGGCCAGGCTTGGAGCGCCTGTCAACCTCAACATCAAGCACGTCGAAGATTTCCGAAACTATAAAGTGAGTACTCAAAAGGCCAGCAATGTCCTCAGCTTCCACTCCGTGGGGAGCGTGAAATCGATCGTGTCAAATCTCATCGATAACATGGATAAATTCAAGGATTGGGATAATCCGCTCTATTCCAACATCCAATCGTTCAAGCAATTGGAAAGCAAGATCGAAGTCTACGCCATGACAAGTGCGCATGCCCGATGAAGATCGCAGTGATAGGCGCAAACGGGCAGTTGGGCATGGACGTTGTAAATTCTTTTTCCAGCAATGAAGACGAAGTTACCGGTCTTACGCACTCTGACCTCGAGCTATCGAACATCGATTCGGTTTCGACGTGCTTACGGGAGATGCATCCCCGGGTTATCGTCAATACGGCGGCGATGCATCATGTGGAAAATTGTGAGCGGGAGCCCGAGAAGGCATTCGAAGTCAATGGGCTAGGTGCCAGAAATTTGGCTCTGGTCGCACGCGACATCAGCGCGACTCTCATTCACGTGAGCACCGATTATGTGTTCGACGGAGCAAAAGGAAATCCCTACGAAGAAACGGATGCTCCTAATCCGCTGAACGTATATGGCAATACGAAATTGTGTGGCGAATATTTCGTCCGCTCTACTGTGGAGAAGCATTTCGTGCTGCGCACCTCCGCGATCTACGGACGAAGTCCTTGCCGCGCCAAAGGTGGCCTGAACTTCATCGAACTGATGCTGAAACTGGCCAGAGAGCGTGGCAAGGTTCGCGTGGTGGATAGTGAGTTCGTTACACCAACTTCTACCGCCGAACTGGCCCGTCAAATGGTTAAACTTTCCGACTCGGACGCATACGGACTGTATCACGCGACGGCCGAGGGGAGTTGCTCGTGGCATGAATTCGCGCGGGAGATTTTCGCCATGACGGGTACTAAGGTCAACTTGGAGGTTGCGGGGCCGAACGAATTCCCCGCCAAGGTGCCACGTCCGAAATATTCCGTCCTCGAAAATTGCGGACTCAAGAACCAGAAGATTAATATTTTCAAGCCGTGGCAGGACGGGGTTCGCGAATACCTCTCTTCGCGGCAGTAGGCTCGACACTTGTCCATTCCAATTGCTGAACCCAGTATGTCGCCGGACTCGATCACCATGCCACCTGCAGGGGAGCGACGCCGGATTGCGTCCTGCGGTTATGTCCTGATGACTGCCGCCTATAACGAAGAAGCGAACATTGGGAAAACGATCGAGTCTGTGATGTCTCAGACTCTCTTGCCGAACCGATGGGTGATCGTCAGTGACGGGTCGGTGGACCGGACGGACGAGATTGTTGAGTCATACGCGAAACAACAAAGCTTCATTCGGTTCGAACGAGTGAAGAGAGCGCCGGGCCGCAGTTTTGGCTCTAAGGTGCGAGCTCTCCATACTGCAAGCAAGCTGCTGGACAATGCGCCACACGATTACATTGGAAATCTCGATGCCGATGTATCCATTGAGCCTTCCTATTTCGAGGATCTAATTGCCTGTTTCCAAAAACGTCCATCTCTGGGACTTGCGGGCGGCTTTGTTTGCGAAGAGACAGACGGAGAGTTCCGGAGCCGGCGCTCGAATCGTTTGTACTCCGTGGCTCACGCTGCGCAAATTGTACGCCGGGAGTGTTATGAGGCGATCGGCGGTTATGCTGTTCTGGAGTACGGGGGAGAAGATTGGCATGCGCAGACCTCTGCGAGGATGAAAGGCTGGGAGGTGGAAGCATTCCCCGAACTAAAAATTTTCCACCATCGGCACACCGGCGAAGGCGATAACCTGCTGCGTCACAAGTTTCGTCAGGGGAGAATGGATTATTCTTTCGGCAGCGATCCGCTCTTTGAAGTCCTTAAGTGCGCCGAGCGCTTGCCGGAAGCGCCCTTCTTCCTGGGAAGCCTGTCGAGGCTGGCTGGTTTCCTTTGGTCGTGGACTCGCAGTGAGCGAAGGCCAGTTTCTGATGAATTCATCGCGTTCCTAAGAACTGAACAGAAAACAAAAATGTACTCTGTGATCGGCCGGTTGCGCGGTCTGAGAGATAACTGAGACGCGACGCCTGAACGTAACCAACCCAGTATCTTCGAATTTATGTCATCCAAAACAGAAATGCCGGAAGTCAAGCCAATCACGTTCGCGGTTGCTGTCAACAAGGAAGATGTCCTGGAGAAAAACTTCCTGGCTTCTCCCTGCCTTATAGATCCTCACCCTCATCAGATTCTTCTTCAGAGGAATTTCACTTCCGCCGCAAAGGCTTACAACGACGCGATCGATAAGAGCGTCAATGACCTGATTGTTTTCTGCCACCAGGACATGTTTTTTCCGAGCCCGTGGATTTTGCAGCTTCAACAGAGTTGCAAATGGCTGGAGACTCAAGATCCCAATTGGGGCGTACTAGGCTGTAGCGGGATAACACGTGAGCGCGAGATGCACGGTCAAGTGTATTCCTCGGGCCTCGGAGTTTTGGGCCAACCTTCTGAACCTGCAGAGGTTCAGACACTCGACGAGATTGTTTTGATCCTCAGAAAGGCTTCCGACCTACGATTTGATGAAGGCTTGCCGCATTTTCATTTCTACGGAGCTGATATATGCCTAAGAGCGGCGGCTCGCGGCATGAAGAGCTATGCCATCTCGGCTTTCTGTGTTCACAACACATACCAGAACTTCAACCTGCCAAACGAATTCTATGAGTGTTGCGAATACATAAGGAAAGTCTGGCGAAAGTCGCTGCCCATCCAGACGACCTGCATCACGATTTCGAGTTCAAATATCCCCGTCTATTTGCGAAGGCTTAGGCAGGCCTATCTCAAACACATTCGACGTAAAGAATACGAAGTCACACGGTCCAACGATGTGAGGCAAGTTTTCGAAGAATTGACCCGAAGTTCATAAAAAGGCAGTAATGCAGTAATAAAGAGGCACCGCGCTAGGATTGCCCTAGCTAGGATTGCCCTATTACGATTCAGATGATAGAATCATTTTCTCCCTGTTGTGTCCCCCCAGAGTTACAACCTTGGTAGGAATTCGCGAGAAAGGCGTTCGCTTCTAAGTTATGACAAACACAGTAATTGTCGGTGCAGGTCCGTATGGCCTTTCGGTTGCTGCACACTGTCGACAGAGCGGGATAGCGTTCCGTATTTTCGGTCGTCCGATGGACAGCTGGGTTGCGCACATGCCGAAGGGCATGCTGCTGAAGTCCGATGGTTTTGCTTCAAACATCTCCGATCCCGCGGGCGATTACACCTTGGGGCAGTTCTGTGCGGAGAAAGGCATTCCCTTTCGCGGAACGGGAATGCCGGTGAGCCTGGAAACCTTCTCATCCTACGGGCTCGCGTTCAAGGATCGGAAGGTCCCCGAGCTCGAAGACAAATCTGTTATCAGCATCAAGCCCGACTCCGATGGTTTCATGGTGGGACTTGATACCGGCGAGACATTTCATGCGCTGCACGTGATCTTGGCGATCGGCGTTACGCATTTCGGGTGGGTGCCTGAGGTACTGGCCAATCTTCCAGGGCAGTACGTATCTCACAGTAGCGAGCATTCCGATGTCACCCGGCTCCGCGGACGTAAAGTCGTCATTCTCGGCGCGGGTTCTTCGGCGCTCGACCTTGCAGGATTGATGCACGAAGCGGGAGTGGATGTGCAGTTGATCGCGCGGAAGCCACTAAAGTTCCACAGCAAGAGCGACAAGCCGCGTCCATGGTGGGATCGGCTGCGGCGGCCTCCATCCGGCCTGGGACCGGGATGGAAATCTTTCTTTTTCGCGAACTATCCCAATGTATTTCACTACCTTCCCGAACCTTTGCGGGTCGAGGCGGTTCGTCGAGTACTGGGGCCGTCCGGGGGCGCGTTCATCCGTGACAAGGTTGAGGGGAGAGTTCCCACGCTCATCGGGTACTCGACGGTGGCAGCGCGAGTCGAGAACGGCAAAGTGCGGCTGACGTTGGCGGATGGGGCCGGAGCGAAGCGCGAGGTTGTTGCGGAACACGTAATTGCCGCGACCGGTTACAAAGTGAATCTGGAGAAGTTGAAGTTCCTGGATGATGAAACTCGTTCCAGGATCAAGACCGTCTCCGGTTCTCCTGCTTTGTCGTCGGCGCTCGAGTCTTCAATTCCGGGCCTGTATTTTGTGGGACTCGCCGCGGCAGTAAGTTTTGGTCCGGTCATGAGGTTTGCATTCGGCGGAGATTTCAGCGCGCGCACGGTCACTCGGGCTGTCGCGAAGGCGGCGGCTCGCGAAACAGTGACTTTCGCTGCGAAAGCGGCAGTCACGGCGTCGAAGTAAACACGATCTACACCATAGCAAGAGCATGAAGCCAGAGACCATCGCGATTCACGCAGGCTACGACGGCGACCCCACGACCAAGGCGGTCGCCGTGCCGATTTATCAGACCGTCGCATTTGAGTTTGACAGCGCGGAACACGGCGCAGCATTGTTCAATCTCGAAGTTCAGGGAAATATCTATACCCGGATTGGCAACCCTACCAACACGGTTCTGGAGAAGCGGGTAGCTGCGCTCGAGGGAGGAGTGGATGGTCTCAGCGTAAGTTCCGGGATGGCAGCCATCGAATACTCGCTCATCAATATCGCAGAATCCGGCAACAACATTGTTTCTACTCCGCAGTTGTATGGCGCCACGTACACGCTCCTGGCGCATATCTTCCCAAAGCGGGGAATCTGTTCTCGATTCGCACAGAGTGATCGTCCCGAGGACGTGGAAAAACTGATCGACGAAAATACGCGAGCCGTCTACTGCGAAAGCGTTGGCAATCCCGCCGGCAACGTAGCAGACATCGAGGGCTTGGCTCGGGTCGCGCACAAGCACGGTGTACCCCTTGTAGTCGACAACACCGTTGCCACGCCGATTTTACTGCGTCCGATCGAATACGGTGCCGATGTGGTGGTGCATTCCATGACGAAATTCATCGGTGGCGGTGGTACCAGTATCGGAGGGATGATTGTAGACGGCGGAAAGTTTCCGTGGCGAGAGTATCCGGAGAAATTTTATATGTTCAATCGTCCGGAAATCGCCTATCACGGTGTCGTCTATGTTGACCATTTCGGGGATGCGGCGTTTGTCGCGCGTTGCCGAACTGTTTGTCAAAGAAACACCGGAGCGACATTATCTCCATTTAATGGCTTTCTGTTCCTGCAGGGAATTCAGACGCTCGCTCTCCGCGTGGAGCGCCACGTGGAAAACGCGCGGAAGGTTGCCGAATTTCTGCGAGCTCATTCTATGGTCGATTGGGTGAACTACGTCGGCTTTCCGGATAATCCGCTCTATCCCATGGCTCACCGCTATCTGGGTTCCAATTTCTGCTCGCTGCTGACCTTTGGGGTAAAAGGCGGTTACGAAGGCGGGAGAAAGTGTTTTAACGCGTTTCGCCTCTTCAAGCGGATGGTAAATATGGGCGACGCCAAATCGTTGTCATGTCATCCGGCTTCGACCACGCATAGGCAGCTAACACCGGAGGAACAGGAGAAAGTGGGAGTTACGCCGGAGATGATTCGGCTCAGTGTGGGGATCGAGCACATCGACGACATTCTCGAGGATCTAGGTCAGGCGCTGGAGAAGGCGGCAGAATGAAGTTTCGTGGAAATCACGCGCGCATTGGCGTTGGAGGTTTGATATGCCACTGATCATTGAAGGGGGACGAGTTCCGGGCCGGTGGGTTGAGGAACGAAGTTCTCGCCCGTCATCGGCCGATAACGCCAAGGGTGCAGAGTGTATCCGGCTCGCGCTCATCAATAACATGCCCGACGCCGCGCTGGAAGACACCGAATTACAGTTTTTCGATCTTCTGGATCGCGCGTCCGGCGACATCCTTCTGCTCGTCAAGCTGTATTCGCTGACCGGGATCCCTCGGACAGATCGCGGACAGCGGCACCTGAACAGCTTCTACTACGAGCTGGACGAACTCTGGAACGGCCAAGTGGACGGCGTAATCATCACCGGCACAGAACCACGGCAGCCCGATTTGAAGGATGAGCCGTATTGGGCTTCCTTGACAGATGTTCTTGACTGGGCCGAGAACAATACGACATCCACAATATTGTCGTGTTTGGCTGCGCATGCCAGCGTTCTCCATGGCGATGGTGTGGGCCGACACCGCTTACCGGACAAGCAGTTCGGCGTCTTCGATTCCACCAAGATCGGTGATCATCCTCTGACCAACGGTATCGCGGGGCAGATCCGCTTCCCGCATTCCCGATGGAACGAAGTGCGCGCAGATGAGCTCACATCGTGTGGTTACTCGGTTCTTACCCAGTCCACCGAAGCTGGCGTCGACCTGTTCGTGAAAAGAAAAAAGAAGAGTTTGTTTGTGCACTTTCAGGGACATCCCGAATATGGCGCCCGCACCTTGCTCAAGGAGTACCGCAGAGATATTAAGAGATTTCTTGTACGTGAACGTGAGACTTATCCGACGATGCCACTGGGATACTTCAATTCATCCGCAACACGCGTCTTGAATGAATTTCAAGCTGTTGCTCTATCGCACCGGCGGGAGGAAACGGTAACCTTGTTTCCAGAGGCCGCGGTTGTGGACGGATTACAGAATGCCTGGCAGTCTTCTGCAACCTGCGTGTATCGCAATTGGCTTCAGTATCTGGAATCGAGGCAAGCGGAAGTCCTCTCGTTTTCTGCCATGCCCCGAGCTGGCCGTCTACGGCCAGGAGTGGCAAACGGCGAAAGAGCCTAACGAGGAAACTTTTCGAGATTCGTAGATGACGATGGGCAGTATTCAAGAAAAGGTCACCGCTTCGATTCTGGCCATGATTCGCGCGCGGCGAGAATCGGCCGCTACTCTTCAGGGTGATGCATCGTTTCTCTCCTCCGGTGGCTTGGCGCCGGCAACCATTCGGGAAGCGTCGTTCTCAGATTTCAGCGCGGTGTCCGCTCTCAAGCAACGCTGGGGATTGGCCCCTGATTCGTCTGAAAACTGGCAGCGTTTGTGGCGACACAACCCGGCGCTGATCCACCAAAATTCCGACCGTCCCATCGGTTGGGTTCTGGAGGCGGATGGCGCCGTAGTTGGGTACATGGGGAACATCTTCCTGCTTTACCGCTATGGCGCAAGAACGCTGACCGCAGTCGCCTCTCATGGACTTGTCATAGAACCGCCATACCGCGCGGCTGGAGTGAGTTTGGTGGCAGCCTTTTACCGGCAAAAGTCTGTCGACCTATATCTCACCACGACGGCGATTCCTTCCGTTGGCAGGATCGCGCAGGCGTTCAAATCCGATGCTCTTCCTCAAGCAGATTACGAAACAGTGCTCTTTTGGATTCTGAAACCTTACCCATTCGCTCTGGAGATGATGAACAAGCTGGAAATCAATCCGGGCCTTGCAAGAACGGGCAGTGCGCTTGCTTCGCTTGCGATTGGAATGGACAAGCTCCTACGCAGGCGCTGGCCCACACGGGGTTCAATCTTGGCAGTAAGCAAAATCACAGTTAACGAGATTGTAGAGGACGACTTCCATTCTTTGTGGACGGAGAGAGTCAACGAGGACCCGCGTTTGTTTGCCGACCGTAGTCCCGACGCACTGCGCTGGCACTTTAATTTCCCAGGCGATCAAGGAAGTACGCGGATACTGTGCTGCTGGAAAGATCGGGAACTGCTTGGGTACGCCGTGCTTCGCCACGACCCTCAGCCGAACGGCACGCAGAAGTCGCTGGTCGCGGATATTTTGGCGAAGCACGATGACCCAGAAGTGTTGCGAGCCCTTTTGATTGCTGCTTATGATGACGCGAGAAGTGCCGGCAGCTACATCCTTGAGGTGCTTGGTTTTCCGCCAAAAATCAGAGGGGTACTTCTGAAATGGAATCCGTATCTGAGGAAGTATCCCGCATGTCCTTTTTATTACAAAGCGGCGGATCCGGTGCTGCACAAAGCTCTCGCGGTCGGGACAGCATGGTATGCGACTCCGTTCGATGGCGACACGACATTAATAAGGCCCTCCTTTTTGAGCTGCAATCCGCCGCTCGATGCAATGTCGGCTCAACTGATGGCTTCACAATTTATAAACTGAACCAAGAGGATGATTCAAAAATGCAAACGACAGAGATTGATCAGGAGATCCGCGACTTCCTGGTGAACAACTTCTTATTCGGCCGCGCTGATTCACTCCGCGATGACGCATCGCTGCTTGGCGGCGTGATCGACTCCTCCGGAGCGATTGAATTAGTAATGTTTCTCCAGGAGCGCTTCGGGATCACCGTGGAGGACGCTGAGGTCGCGCTGCCGGAGAACTTCGACTCCGTGAAAAACGTGGTTGCGTTCGTCGAGAAGAAACTGCGCAGTAAAGGGTAGTCCCGCCGCTAGTCCGGCCTCAGACCAAAGATGGGCGAGCACAACAAGCCACAGTCCGCCAAACTTCCCGACCGCATCAGCGACGTGGTTAAGCCTTGGGCGGAACTAGCGCCGGACCATGTGGCTCTTGTAGAAGAGGGTGGCGCCTGGACGTATCGGCAACTCGCTTCAGCAATCACCAACACTCAGGCCTGGCTCCAGGACCTGGAAGTCCGCCCGGGCGATCGGGTCATGATCGTGGGCGAGAACTGCAGGGCGTTCGTCACAATTCTTTTAGCCTCGGCCGCTCTTGATGCATGGCCTGTGCTGGTAAATTCGCGTCTCTCTGCTCGCGAAATCGATGAGATACAGAATCACTGTAGTGCTCGACGCGTCTTCTACACAACCAGCGTTTCACCCCAAGCCGCCGATCACGCTAAGCGGCATGGCGCCTCGGTGGAAGAAAGAGATGGTTTGGGTGCGGTTGGGATCGGTCCTCTAAATCAAAGCGCGCAGCCGGAGCCGCTTGAAGCTAACGTTGCCGACCGTGTCGCCGCATTGATCTACACGTCTGGTACAACCGGTCGTCCCAAAGGCGTCATGCTCTCCCACCGGAACCTCTTGTTCATGGCGGACGGATCGGCAAAGACCCGATCTGTTACGCCGGAGGATCGGCTGTACGGCGTGCTGCCGATGTCCCATGCCGTCGGCCTCTCCGTGGTGTTGTTGGGTTCCCTGATCGCCGGAGCGACACTCTATTTGACGCCGCGCTTCGATCCAATGACCGCGCGCGTGACACTAGAGCGGGACCGGATAACATTGTTCTTAGGAGCGCCCGCTATCTTTAACCAGTTGCTGCAATACGCAAAGCTCCGAAAGATTACCTCCCTCAAGCTTCCTGCGCTTCGTATCATTTCCTCTTCCGGAGCTCCGCTCGACCCCGTTACCAAGTCAGGAATCGAAAGCCTTTTCGGAATGGTACTGCACAACGGTTACGGTGTGACCGAATGCTCTCCCACGATTGCTCTGACGCGGCCCGAAGCGCCTCGTTCAGATACTTCCATCGGGTCCGCGTTTCCGGGGATAGAGATCAAACTCGTGGGCAACAATGGCCAGGTCGCTCCTGCCGGTGACGTTGGTGAGCTGCAGGTGCGCGGCCCCAACATCATGAGGGGCTACTACCGCGCTCCAGAAGACACCGCCGCTGCGATCGATGCCGAGGGATGGTTTAACACACGCGATCTAGCGCGGTTGGACGATGGAAACCTGTTTATTGTCGGCCGTACGAAAGATTTGATTGTCCACCGCGGCTTCAACGTCTATCCAGCCGAGGTCGAAGCTGTGCTGAATGCTCATCCCGCGGTTGTTCGTTCCGCTGTAATTGGTCGATCGGTTGGAGGAGACGAGGACGTCGTGGCCTTCGTGGAGCCCTTGCCAGGCTCAACCCTCACAGGCGCCGATCTGGCAGAATATGCTGCGAGCCGTCTTGCTTCGTACAAAAGACCATCGCAAATCTTGTTGGTTTCCACGATGCCAGTCACGCCGACGGGGAAGGTCCTAAAGAGTGAATTGGCAAAGAAGGTAGCAGGAGTGACGAAGATGTCGAGACGGCCTGATGAATGTTGCTACGAGGCAGGCAGGTGAACAGTTTTTCGAAATCCAGGTTGAGTAGTGTCCTTGGGCTCTTGGCAATATGTGCCACCCCATTGGTCTTTGTGCCTCCCTTGAGGTCGGGCGATCTTCATTCAAGAATCGACCAATATCTGAAGAGTAAAACGATCGCAAAACAATTCAGCGGCGAAGTATTAGTTGCCCGTGGCGACGATGTGCTCATACTGGGTGACTACGGTCGGAGCGGACCCAAATATAGTATGAAGAACAATAACCTGTTCCGATTCCCGGTTGGCGCGATTGACGAACAGTTTGTTGCTCTGGCAGTGCTGCAATTGGAGGAGCAAGGGAAGATAAAGCTTGCTGCTTCCATATGCGATTACCTATCGAACTGCCCGCGCGATTGGAAGGAAATTCATCTTGTCCATCTCTTGACGCATACCTCCGGATTACCCTTTCTCAAGCAGGATTTCCCAGACCAAACAAACCTTGCACAGTCTGATACTCTGCAAAGGCTCCTTGCGGCATTGGCTGAGCAATCTCTCGAGTCCAAGCCAGGTTCCGAGTTCAAATACAACAGGCTGGACTTCATCGTGTTAGGTCTTGTTATCGAGAGCGTTTCTGGCAGGCCTGCCGACGAATACATCGGAACCGAGGTCTTCCATGCACTCAAGATGACCGACACGGCGGATAAGGAGGAGATTTCGCAGCAAGGTTCGAAAGACCTACAGGGACCGCCTCTGCAAAATCGACGTGACGGAACAGTCCCGGGATGGACGATGAAAGACGATCGTACGTATTCGACCATCGAGGATCTTTATCGTTTCGATCGAGCACTCACAAGCGGAGCGATTGTTTCTCAAGCCTCTTTGCTTCAGATGTTCACTCCGTTTAGAGACGGTCATGGTCTCGGATGGAAGATCATTAAGGAATTTGATAGAAGAGCGGCCTTGCAGAGAGGTCAGTCCGACGGAGTATCTGTCTCCGTCCGGCTATATCCGGATGACGATGTTTACATAATCCTTGTCGCCGATGGTCATGACATCGATTCCGCGGAACTGACTCATGACATAGGAGCTATTTTGTTCGGAAAGGGCTACCCGGCTTCCCGAGAGGCGACCCCGGTCTCTCCCGTCGAAAAATGAACCAGAGAATAAGAAACTGATGGGCCCCCGTTCGTACGCGGATCAGAAACTCTCAGGTTGGTAGATAAAACACACATGAATACAAGTTCTCGCGTAATTTGGATATGGGTGCTCGTTGTTGGAGCAATTATTCCGGCGTGGTCTCAGATTACTATCACCACCGAGCGGTATGACACCTCGCGCACAGGCGCAAATCTCAGCGAGACAACTCTGACGACATCGAACGTCAACTCTACCGAGTTTGGGAAGCTCTACTCCTATTCGGTGAGTGGATCTGTCCAGGCTCAGCCGCTTTATGTCCCCAACCTGACTCTGCCTGGCCTGGGAACCTACAACGTTCTCTTTGTAGTAACGATGAATGATGTCGTGTATGCGCTTGATGCAGACTCAAATGCTACTAACGGAAATGGTGTGCTGTGGACAAACAACCTTACGAACCCAGCCGCGGGCGTGACGCCAATCCCAATCGTTAATATCGTCCAATCAGACTCCCTCAATATTGTTGGAAACGTCGGCATCGAGAGCACACCGGTGATCGACTTGTCCACAAACACCATGTACTTGGTCGCGAGGACAATGGAAGTGTCTGGGACGACAACCAACTATGTGACGCGGTTGCACGCTCTGGATATCACCACGGGGGAAGAAAAGTTTGGTGGTCCCGTAGTCGTACAGGGTTCCGTGCCTGGGACGGGACAGGGCAGCTCAGGTGGTGTGCTCACTTTTGATTCATTGATACAGAATCAGCGCTCGAGTTTGGCTCTTGTTAACGGCATGGTAGTGTTTTCCTTTGCCTCACACGAAGACTTCTTTAACTGGCATGGCTGGATATTTGCCTACGATGCGCAGACTCTGCAGTCCGACGAGATTTTCTGTGTCACTCCGAACGGGCAGAATGGCGGTCTTTGGATGTCAGGCCGGGGCCCGGTCATCGACTCCGCCGGCAATCTTTACTACGCTTCCGGAAACGGCGATTGGAATGGTGAGTCGAGCTTCGGCGACAGCGTCCTGAAATTGAGCACAGCCGGAGGAACTCTTTCTCTCGTGGATTATTTCACGCCAGACGACTATGCCTCTTTGCAAGCGGGCGACGTAGACCTTGGTTCGTCTGGACCTCTTCTTATACCTGGGACAAGCCTTCTGCTTCATGGCGGCAAGGAGTCCGTTTTTTATCTATTGAACACGTCCGGTCTCGGCCACGAACAATCGGGCAACGGCCAGATAGTTCAATCTTTCGCGACGCCGCAAGGGGGGGAGATTCACGGCGGTCCCGTGTTTTGGAACCGGACAACGAATGCTGGTCCAACTATGTATATCTGGCCCAACAGTGGGGGCAGTCTAGAGGCGTACCAGTTCAACGGTTCCACATTCAACACCACGCCTATCTCTAAAAGCACTGTTGTTGCGCCACAAGGCCAATCCGGCGGAGTTTTGACACTTTCCGCTAATGGCAGTACGGTTGGCAGCGGAATCATTTGGTCCTCGATGCCGACCAATCAAGACGGTGACCATGGCTTGGTTCCCGGTACGCTTCGGGCTTTCGATGCCAATAATCTAACTACTGAGTTGTGGGACTCAGATATGGTCTCGGGGAATTCCCTAGGCCTTTGGCCTAAATACAGCCCCCCCACCGTCGCGAACGGCAAGGTTTACATGGCCGCATTTCCGGGCGATGGTGTGAGCGCTGGGGCGATTTCTGTCTACGGATTGCTCACCGCAAACTTCTCCCTTTCAATTTCCCCGAGCACAGAGACGGTGGTGGTGGGAAACGCGACGACTTACACCGCGAGCATAGGGGCGGTTTTTGGCTTTAATGGGACGGTGACGCTGGGTGTGAGTGGACTACCGGCGGGAGCGACAGCGAGTTTTGTGCCGGCGACGGTGACGGGGACGGGGAGTTCGATCCTGACGGTGACGGCTGGTTCGTCGACTCTGGTGGGGACGTATCCGGTGACGATCACGGGGACCAGCGGGAATTTGACGCAGACGGCGAATGTGAGCTTGACGGTGGCGGCGACTCAGCCGCCGCCAAACTTCACTCTGAGCGTGACGCCGAGTTCGCAGACGGTGGTGGCAGGGAGCCAGACGACGTACACGGCCAGCATAGAAGGATTGAACGGCTTCGGTGGAGTGGTGACGTTGAGTGCGAGCGGCCTGCCGGCAGGAGCGGCGGCGAGTTTCGTGCCGGCGACGGTGACGGGAGCGGGGAGTTCGACGATGACGGTGACGACCAGCAGTGGAACGACTCCCGTAGGGACGTATCCGGTGACGATCACGGGGACCAGCGGGAATTTGACGCAGACGGCGAACGTCGAGCTGACGGTGGCGAACGCGGCAGCGATAGGCATTCAAGTTTGTGGGCCAGGGCCAGGCGATGGCGAGTACGGAAGTGGCGGGGGTGGTGGCGCAGTCGAACTGGAATCCGGCGAACGGAACGACCAGCCCGACTCCAATGGCCCTGATCAACCAGGCGGGAGCAAGTACGGGTGCGACGGTGACGTGGAATACGAACGGGATCTGGAGTGAGCCGATCACCAACACCGCGGGGAACAACCGGATGATGTTGGGATACCTGGACACGGTGGGAGGGACGACGACGGTGACGGTGGCGGGGTTGCCGGCGAACCCGGGTGGCTACCAGGTGTACGTTTATGCCGACGGGGACAACGGGAGCGCGACCCGAACGGGGTTGTATCAGATCAGCGGGACAGGGATCACGACGACGAGCGTGAACCTGACGGATGAGCCGGAGGCATACTTCAGCGGGACGTTCACGCAGGCCAACAACTCGGCGGGGAATTATGTGCTGTTCACGATTACGGCCACCGGGTTCACGATCACTGCGACCCCGGGAGCGTCGACCGATGCAGATCCAAGAGCTCCAGTCAATGCGATTCAGATTGTCCCGAACTAATCCACGACTGAGCGTCAGAAACGTCAAGATTCGAACTCCGCCTCAGGTAGCGGCCTTTCGCGGGAATGGGAGATCACATGAGCCTGGGAATCGTTCAAGGATTGTGGTGGCCAAAGCTGACCACGATGGAACAACTCTCGGTAGCTTCCTATCTTCGCAATGGGCATACTTATCACCTCTACGCCTATGGAGAGGTAGCAGGATTGCCTGACGGTGCTTTGGTGAAAGACGCCAACGAGATTCTGCCTGAGTCTGAGGTCAAGAGATTCCCACGCATAGCTCAGTTTGCGGACTATTTTCGCTATAAGTTGCTCTACGAACGCGGAGGCTGGTGGACAGATATGGACGTTATTTGTCTGAAGCCGCTCGATCTCGAGGCTGAGCACGTTTTCTCCAGCGAGCACAATAAGGACACGCAGCACACACCTTCTCTTAACAATGTGCTAATCAAATCACCGGTCGGCAGTCCGATTATGGCATGGGCGTTGCAGCAATGCAGGGAAGTGAATCCCACTATGATCGGATACGTCGCGCTGGGCCCATCGCTCATGAATGCGGCGATTGCCAAGTTCGCTGTTCAGAATTTGGTCATGCCTCCTGAAGTGTTCTGCCCTATTCCGTGGTGGGAGTGGAAGAAATTGGTGAATGAACCAGCGCCACAGTTGCCTCAGAACGCCTACGCCATCCATCTTTGGCATGAAATGTGGAGGACGATAAGGCTGGACACGAATGCACAGTACCCTAGCGGGTGTCTTTATGAGCAAATGAAGAGAAGATTCTCCATTCGTTCTTCTTCGCACCGTTCTGCACGTCGTCCGCCGTTCATTTACACGAGCGATAAGCTGGCACCTGTAAGGAAGTGGTGGAGAATGTTGCGATCACTGGTGTGAGATAACCACTGATTGCAACCTAACCTTAACTGTGTCTTGCGCGAAAACAACTCTAGAGGGGAACCTCAATCAGGCTCGGGCCTTCGCTCTCAAACCCTTCGCGTAGAGCCTCCGCAAAACCATCTAGAGAATTGACGCTCGTCCCGGGCACTCCCATCCCCTTTGCCAGATGGACCCAGTCGAGATCGGGCCGTCCAATCTCGAACATGTCCAACGCGCGGCGCCCGGGGTTGCCAACTCCCAGATACGAAAACTCTCGCTTCAGGACCGCGTAGTCGCGGTTGGCGAAAACCACTGTCGTTACATGAAGTGCTTCGCGCGCCATGGTCCAGAGCGCTTGGGGCGTGTACATTGCACTGCCGTCGGCAGTCAGGCACAGGACTTTTCGACTTGGGCACGCCACTGCCGCACCCACTGCCAGGGGCAACGCGATTCCGATCGACCCACCCGTGTTGCCCAACCAGTCGTGCGGAGAAGCGCTTCTCGTGGCGGCCATCATTCCTCGTCCGGATGTCATGGATTCATCCACAACAATCGAGTTCTCGGGGAGAAGTGCGCCCACGACTGCGGCAAGTCCCGCCAGCGTGATTTCGCCTTCAGGCAGCGCCGGATGATCTATTTTTTCGTGAGGTTGGCCCTTCGGCGAGTTTTTCGATCCGAGTGCTGCTGCCAACGCCTCGAGGGCACCTACATAATCTTCTCCAGAGCCCGCCAGCATGTGAATCTCACATTCCGACGAAGTGAACACGCTGCTCTTCCCTGGATAAGCGAAATACGCGACCGGTGCACGGGCCCCCACCAGGATCACCTGCCGAAATTCTTTCAACTGTTCGACGGCCTGTTCCAGCACGTAGGCAACGCGATCAACTTTCGGCGTTCCAAGGCCCCGCTCCTGTCGCGTTAGTGGATACGGAGAAAGAAGCTTCGCACCGGTGGCATTCGCGATGCGTCCGGCTGCAGCGAGTCCAGCTCCATAAAGCGCGTTACCGGTTAGCAAGATCGCAGTTCGCAAACCTGATCGCAACATCGCCGTGGCTTGTTCGACGGCAACGTTACTTGGCATCGGAGCTTTCGGAATGTCCGGAATCACGCCAATCTTGGCGCCCTCGCCCCAGGCAGCATCGGCGGGCACGATCAGAGTGGCGATCTGACCTGGCGCCGTACGAGCAGCGGCAACCGCTTCAGCCGCATCGGTGCTTAGTTGGGTGACAGAAGTAGACGTTCGTACCCATTTGGAGAAAGGCCGTGCGATCGCCTCGATGTCCGAAGTGAGCGGCGTATCGTAGTGCAGATGCGAAGTGGCGTGCTGGCCCACCAGATTGATAAGTGGGACCTCCGCACGTCGTGCGTTGTGAAGATTTGCGAGACCATTCCCGAGGCCCGGTCCCAGATGAAGCAGCGTGCACGCCGGTTTTCCGGCCATGCGCGCATAACCGTCGGCCGCGCCCGTAGCCACGCCCTCGAAAAGCCCAAGCACGCATCGCATCTCAGGAATGCGGTCCAGTGCCGCAACGATGTGCATTTCAGAGGTGCCTGGATTCGAAAAACACGTGTCCACGCCCCCTGCTACCAGCGTCCGTATCAGGCTTTCTGCTCCATTCATGCCTATATTCTCTTTGCGAGTTCGGAATTCGGAATTCGATTCAAACAACGCGCAATACAACTTCTCTGTGAGAGCAATCGCCCGAGAGCAGAGATGAGTATACCGAACAGCGGATTTCGTTTTGACTCGCAGCAAATCGGCTTCAGACGACGTCCGATTCTCTACCCTCTCAAGTGTGAGAGATTTTGGCATCATAATGTGGGTGAGGTTTAGTCCGTATGTTTACAGGTAGGATGCGGCGCAAGGCTGCTTTAAGACTGTTAGTGCTCTGCTTAATCGTCGGATCCATGTCCGCGTGTTCCCGCACGCATGCGAAAGACACGAAAGGATCCTGGGATCCGAAGGCTGCGGAATCCTACCTCGACCAAAGGGAAGTCACCTGGATGGGATGGATCCCGGCACAGCAGGACCACGGCACTTTTTGTGTCGCGTGCCATACGGCGATCCCCTACGCACTGGCGCGGCCTGCGCTACGCAAGACGCTCGCCGAGGGTGGATTGTCAGCCGACGAACGCAGACTCATCGACGATGTCACGAAGCGCGTGCAGTTGTGGAGCGAGATCGGTCCATTTTATGGCAGCGAGAACGCTGCTCGATCTCGCGGCACGGAATCGGTTCTTAGCGCCCTGATTCTCGCGAGCTACGACGCGCAGAATGGTCTTCTCAGCGACACCGCCCGGACCGCGTTCCGCGACATGTGGTCTCTTCAGAAAATCGAAGGCGATGACAAAGGTACCTGGTCTTGGCTTCAGTTTGGCATGGAACCTTTCGAAGCTAAAGACTCGCCCTACTACGGGGCCTGTCTGGCGGCGATTGCTGTAGGCCTGGCCCCGGAGGACTATCGTTCGACGCCTGAGATTCAGGGGAACCTCCGAATGTTGCGCGAATATCTCGACCGCAAGTATCAGACGCAGTCAACAATCAATCATGCCGTTCTGCTGTGGGCTTCAACGAAGTTACCCGATCTCATCCAATCAGAGCGCCAGAAGGCGATCATCAGCGAACTCTGGGAGCAACAGCACGCAGATGGAGGATGGGATTTGCCCTCCCTGGCATTTCCACGAGATGGTAGCCTTCATTCGTTTGTGCGGAAACGTGTGAGATCTGATTTCACGCTACAACAGTCAGGAAGCGATGGGTACGCCACAGCTCTGATTGCCTTCTCACTGGAGCAAGCAGGAATTCCCACTGCAGATCCCCGACTCTCACAGGGGCTTGCGTGGCTGGCGCGTAACCAGGACAAGGCGGAAGGCCTCTGGCCATCAGCATCGGTAAACCTGCACCGAGATCCATCGTCAAATATCGGGCACTTCATGGACGATGCCGCCACCGGGTTTGCCGTACTCGCCTTGAGTGAAGGCAATGCGTCGGTCAAGAGTGAGGGTACCGAGACGAGGCTTCAATCGGCAAGTCGGGATATCGAAAAAAGGTAAGGATCATTTCGGCACTTGTCGGCCCATCAACACTGAAGAACTAGCGCCCTGCCAGGAAGCCGCCGTCGAGAGCCAGAGCCTGGCCCGTCATGAAAGACGCGCGGTCCGAGCACATCCACACGACGGCCTCGGCGATTTCCGCCGGAGTCCCAAAACGGCCGATGGGATGGCACCCTAGAACATATTTGTGGACTGCAGGAGCGCTATAAAGCCGCTCAGCCATTGTTGTTTCGATGGCGGCGGGGCATACAGCGTTGATCCGAATCCCACTTCGAGCGGTTTCTAGCGCCGCGGCTTTCGTCAGCCCCAACACACCGTGTTTGCTCGCACTATACGCTGCCGCCCCGGCAGCGCCGATCAGACCCACAACTGACGCCATGTTTACGATGGCCCCGCCACCGCCTTGTTTGAGCATCTGCTGAATCTCGAACTTTAGGCAGAGCCATACGCCTTTGAGGTTGATGTCGATCGTCAGATCCCAGTCTTCTTCGGATTGTCTGACAATCGGCACCCACACTCCCTCGATCCCGGCGTTATTGAAGGCAATATCCAATCGGCCAAATTTTTCCACCGCCCTCTGAACGACGGCCTCAACTTCGTGGGCTTTCGAAACGTCGGCCTTCACAAATAGGCCATCCCCACCAGCCGCACGGACGAGTTCGATCGTTTCCTCGCCTTCCCGTTCGCGCCTGCCCGAAACCACGACTTTGGCTCCAGCCTTCGCGAAAAGTACGGAGGTCTCGCGCCCAATACCCGACGTCCCGCCCGTTATGAGCCCAACCTTGCCTTCCAATTCCCTGGTCATAGTTTCCTTCTCAAATCGGACTTCTCAAGGCAGAAGCGCAGAGTTTAGGCTCGGGGTGAAGCTTGCGTCAAACGGGTATCCTCAAATATTTTCAATGAGACGGCTGGCGAGTGCCAAGTGTGTGGCTTTCTTCTTTCTCCCCGGCGTTTTGAAAAGCATGGCGCGCTCGGCGGACATAGAATTGAAAATGGGGATTCAGGGATGAGAACCACAGATGTGTCCGGGCCTATAAGCGACAAACTTGTGGGCACGTGGAAATTGGTGTCGGCTTCGAGCAGCACAGCGACCGGAGAGCGAAGTCGAACCCCCTATGGGCCCAATCCGACGGGTTTTCTGATCTACACCGGGGACGGAAGGGTAACCGCCATGATCAGCTACGACGGGCGAAAGGCGCTCTCTTTCGGCGGTGGAACTCAGGAAGAACAAGCTGAGGCGTTTCAGACTTTTCTCGCTTACGCTGGGCGGTACTCGTTCTGGGGCGACAGAGTGACCCATCATATTGAGATCTCATCGATTCAGAACTATGTAGGTAAAGACCTGGTCCGCACCGTCAAATTCCAAGGCGACCAAATCATATTGGTTACGCCACCAACGCCGGTGAACGGAAAAGTTCAGACCGTCGAATTGGTTTGGCAACGGTTACCGCTCACCCCGCAGTAAAATGGAGTCAAAATTTCACGGATGTCCGTGACCGTATCACACTGAATCCATGACGGTTTCGCTCTCACTACGGAAATTTTCCGGCAGAGTTTGTATGTTAAACTCAACCACAATAAACTACCGTTTTTTCGCATAAACTCTGATCAGGAGCAGGTGAAGGTTGTCCAAGGTTAGCGCTCCAGTCAAGAAGGTTCTTTTCAGCGACGAAATTCTGCAGGACCCGTATCCCACATACGCCCGCTTGCACGAAGAGGGTCCGCTGCATTACGTGGACGTGGGCAGCAAATGGGCGGTGTGGTCGATTTTCAGCCACGCGGAGTGCTCCTCGATTGCGAAAGACCCGAGGCTTTCCGCAAAACGCGCCAGGCAGATGTTGTTGCCTCTGCCGCTCAGCCGCCAGTCCGAGTTCAGCGAACTCGCGCGCATGTTGAGCTTGTGGCTGATTTTCATGGACCCGCCAGAACACACACGGCTGCGCAAACTTCTTAACAAGGGATTTTCAGCTGCCGCAGTGGAAGGCTTGCGTCCTCAGGCCGAAGCCATCGTTGATCAAATGCTAAAGCCGCTCCAGCATGGCTCGGAGGTTGAACTCATGAGCGAGTTCGCCAATCCCATGCCGGTTCGCATCATTTCGGAGTTGCTCGGAGTGCCGCAGGCCCTACATGGCACATTCGTCAACGCGTCCCGGGCCATCGCGGTGTTTCGAGGGAATCCTAATCGAACAGTAGAAGAGGCGCGCGCGGCCCAAGATGCTCTCATCGAGTTAACTGAATTTTTCCGAAAGACTGTCGCGGAACGGAGATGCAATAAAGGAACCGACCTGATCAGCCTCCTGATCGACATTGAGGAAGAAGGAGAAGTGCTGACCGAAGAAGAACTCTACGCGCAGTGTATCGCGTTGCTTTTCGCCGGACATGAGACGACTCGAAACCTGATCGGCAACGGTATGTACACGCTCCTGAAAAACCCGCAACAGACAGCCGAGTTGCGCGACAAGCCGGAGATGATCCGTTCGGCGGTGGAGGAGCTTCTGCGTTTTGAGAGCCCCGTACAATTTACCGCGCGCGTGCTCAAAGAAGATATCGAAGTTTGCGGCCAGCACATTTCGAAGGGATGGACGGTCCTATGCATGCTCGGTGCAGCGAACCGGGATCCAAAGCAATTCAAGGAACCGAATCAGTTGAACCTTAACCGCCTAAACAACCAACATCTGGCATTCAGTGCAGGGCTGCACTTTTGCATTGGCGCTCAACTCGCGCGATTAGAGGGACAAATTGCGATCCTGAATTTGGTGCAGCGCTTTCCGAAGATGAAGCTCACTGGCCCGCGACCGGAATGGGCTTCCACATTTGGCTTCCGTGGCCTGAAAAGTCTGCCCGTGATTCTTTAAACTTATTCGAGCTATTCGGTTTCAGCGTTTAGCGAGGACTGTTCCTCGTGCAACCGCCGAAGACCGACCTGCCAGGCTTTTTTCAGTCTTTGCAACAGTTTGCTTCTGAGCAGCAAATTTCGAGCCCACATATCGATCAGCGAGGTGGTTGTTCTAAGACAATTCAGTCTTATCCCTTTGAAAGACGGCGCATATAAATACAACGGACCATCTTTCCAGGATTGATTGCAGATCGTGCGCTTATACTGTCGATCGCCCCATCCCAAATCGATTTCGGTTGCTCGGTGGTCCGGTTCGAAACATTCTTCGATGCTGTGCATCAGAATGTAGAGGCCTGGAGAATACTTTCCGAAGCGCGAGTCGAACCCCATGAAGTTGCCGTGGAACTTATTTTTGTACTGGTTCCCGATGAAGAAAGCGCAAGGCTCATCGGCTAGATAGAGCACACAACCTCTCAGCCCTCCTCGATGGGCTGCCAGCCGTAAAGATTCGATGGTCTCGACGTCGGTCTTGAATCCCACTCCAAGCGCCCTCTGGTAGGTTTTTTCGGAAACCTTGTTGACTTCCTCTGCCAGGTCTTTCACCTCTTCTTCCGTGCGGTAGCAGTGAATGCGGACCTCGCCGCCAAACTCATCTTTTAGCTTCTTTTCATGCCGCCGGAGTTCGTGCCGATTCTTGCGCGACATGCCTTGCAAAAATTCGTCGAAGCTGTTTGGCAGTCTCGCAGACCGGTGTTCGTGGATCGGCGAAAAATGCCCTCGACAGAAAAAGCTTGGTCGCTGCTTGGCTGCGCGATACAAGCTCGAGTCTTCCCGCGCCCGGAGGAACTCGGCAGCATCCGCTTCCCCGTTTTGAAGACAGGACATGATCTCACTTACTAGCAGTTCACTGTTCTCGTGCGATTGATTTCCTAGGAAACCTCCCTGGACGAAGAACAACCTTCGGACGTGAGGCCGAAACAAGGTGCTGTATCCAACGTTGAGATTCACGCGTGCGTGCTCGAGGCGCCCAATCAGCATGCAATCCGGGTGGCAGTCTCGGTAGACGACCATCACGTGCGGCCTGACGAAGTCGGATCTGAATTGTGCCGAGGCGAGGAAGTAGTCGATGTCGGCGTTCGGATCCTCGCACCAGAGACTCCATATCTCCCTGAGTTGCTCGATCTCCTCAATCGTTCTTGCAATTCTCAGCGTTAACTTTCCCGCCTCGATTCCTAATTCCTTCTTCTCACAGCTCAAGATTTGTTTTCTCCAGGTTCGCCAACACTGCGGTCGGTGGCGTTATGGGGGAAGCTGCGCCATGCCGCGGGGGAAAGGTGACTAGAGCGTTGCAGGGGAGGAACGACTTATCGATACTGAATTATCTCTTGATCCTGAGGCGATCGTCTGTGATCGAAGTCACTGCCCGCCGGCAGCGCTGCAGGAGTATTGGACAAAAGCGTCGACGCTAACTCTCTTTGGATGCAATACATTTCGGTCGGTGGGTGACCTCAGCTAACCCTCCTGGCCTGTTTGGACAGTGGGTTCGATGCAGGCAAGTTCGGCAGCTCGGCTTCCGTGCCAGCCGGAAGACAACCACTCCAACGAGGCCGTAGAAGCCAACTAAACCATAGATCCAGTGGGGGAGTGAGAACATACTGCCTTCCTTTCGCGGGTGCAAGTATCCCACTCTCTGGAAACAGGGTTTGTGACTTCCCTCATGCTTCAGTGTGATTACTGTCACACTGCGGTGTGTCGGTTCCTTCTCAGTCGTCCGAGGAATCGTAGAACCATGCCGGGTCGCGCGAGCGTGACACCGATAGCCGCACCCAGCGTATTCGTAATAATGTCCGTTGTGCCAGAGACCCGGCGCGGTATGAAGGCTTGCAGAACCTCAATCGCGAAGCTCAGCGCGCCTGCGGCGAGAATCGTGAGGACGATTGCCTTTCCGCGGCTGTACATCGACGCGAAGTACAAACAAAGAACAAAGCCCAAGGGGACAAATCCTCCGATGTTCAAAAGCACATCCTTCACGTACAACCAATTTGCCTGGAATTCTTTCATCGGGGACGCCAACACAGCCTTGTGTGGCACTGTGAAGCTCTTCGGGATTTCAAGATCCGGCCCAGAACCCACAGTGCTGTGGATTTCGCGGCCCATTCCCTCGGTGAATGAGTAGAGGGCAACGGCTCCGTCTGTATCTAGAGGAGCGCCTTTAGGGCTGCGAGTCCAATCCTCGAAGTGCTGGAGTACTTGCGCAGGGGTAAGTTCGCCTGAATAAATAGCAAGGCCACGCACTTCGCCCGGCCAGGGCTCGTAGTCAACGGCCGAGCTCCCCAGGATGATCTGCCCGGATAGATCGTTAGACGAGATCATGAATCGTGGAAAAGCTTGTGCCAGTTGGCCATTGGAGTAGACGACTGTCCCATCCGGCCCGGAGACAATTGTTAGCAGTAGCAACTTGTCGACCTGGAATGCGTGGTCCACATCGAACTTGGCTCGGCGCCTGTCGTTCTTGGCACCCACAACGTCGTGCGAAACTATCAGGCCATCTGTCCACTGTCTCACTAGAAACTGTTTCGGATTGCTTGGGGTGTAGAAACCCAGGATCGTGTAGAACGATTGTGTATCCGCTGGCTTGAGTAAAATTTCCAGGCTACAAGAGCCTGGGCCGCCAACCGCAGCGTCCAAGGACGAATTACTCATGACCAGGCCGGCGCCATCGAACGCAATTCCATTTGCGTCTGCAAGCCAGCGAACTCCGTTCGTAGGAGAAGGATTGAACGGCCACAGCGTAGCGGCTAGGACGGCCGTTATCGCAATGATGCAGACGATTCCAAGTATCTTCTTCTCCCGTGCTGACGCTAATTGGTTATTCACCATTGCTGCCCAAGTCTGCGTTGCCCACCCAAGAACTTCGTTATCTACCGTTCGTATATCTCGATCGGCAAGTCATCAGGGTCCCGAAAAAAAGTAAAGGACTTACGTGTAGTGTCATCGATCCGAATCGGTTCGACTTCAACTCCTCGATCTCTTAGTTTGCGAACAGTGTCCCGCACATCTTCGACTTCGAACGCGATATGGCGCAAGCCGCATGCCTCTGGTGACGACACCCGGCTCGGGGGATTTGGAAAGGAAAACAATTCGAGCTGATATTGATCGCCAAGCTGTAAGTCCAGCTTGAATGACCTCCGGTCTTCGCGATAGGTTTCACGCATAACCGTGAATCCAAGAGTTTCGACATAGAAGTGCTTCGACGTCAGATAGTCCGTGCAGATGATGGCGACATGATGAATGCGATTAAACATGTGGTCTTCCAGCCTTGAGCTAGGATACACACGAACTCGATTTAGGAGGCCGCCGCGGTATAGGATGGGAAGCTGATCGGTACTTGTTGGTGTTCGTCTGAATTGGCGAGACCTGTACACTTCAACGATGGATGCTCGAATGGCATCTCGCACAAAGTGTAATCAAATTCTCTTCTGAATCGTGCCCGGAGCGGCTGCGAAACCGTTTGTGATGAACCTCGAGGTTCATCATTGTGCCACAAAACTGGCACCGCCAGCTGTCGCGGCGCAGGATCTTCTGTTTGAGAACTTCGTACGATACCGTATCCAGGCGAAAGCGCGTAAGTTTTTGGAAAGTCGAGGTCACGAAACCCTCTCCCTCAGGCTTCCTAGAAATGCGTGTCGCTGCTCCTCGGGCAGAAACCTGAAGAATCTTGACATCGAGAACAGCAACGTCTCCGGATCTCCGTGGTCCAGGTTGGCGCCTGCCAGAAAGTCGGCGCAGATCATTTCCAGACAATAACCTCGGGACCGGTCGCTTCCCAGCATGAGAGCTGCCGTCTCGATCGCCCGCTCAATAACCGGCATTTGGCTCTGATAAAGTTTGAAGTAGATAATCTCCCACGGCTCCGTTTCCTTTCCCGTCAGTTCCCTCTCTACCTCCTGCCTGAACTCCTCTTTGGGCATCTCCCGAGCTTTGTGCAACCAGGTTGCACAATCGAAGTGCTGCCGGTCCCTCCTGGCCAGTTTGGCCAGCTCCAGCCCTTTCGCCCAGCCTAACTCCTTCAACTGTTTTCTTGCCTGCGGCGGCAGATGTTCGTGGATCGACATCAGGTAGTAGGCCTTCCGCCGCGACTCCGGAAACCGTCTTTCCAGAAACTCGTCGAAGGAGTTCATGTCCTCTAGTCGCCAGTACTGTCCCGCGCGCACCTCGCATAGATAACGCCCAAGTTCAACGAACTTTGTGTCACGCTCCGTCTCTTTTCTCTGCTCCCATGCCAGAATCTCGTCGATTTTCCCCAGCACAAACAAGGCGCGGCGACGATTAAACTTAGGTGGCATGGGCGGATTGTCAGTAATTAAGCTCGTCAAGCCAATCAAGGCTTTCTGCTCCCGGGCGCCGTACTAAAGCGGCGTCAGCTATTCCTTGCTTTCCCAGACAAAGTCCCACATACGGGCAGCTGCTGCAGGGATTCTGGGGAAAGCGGATGCCACTGTGCGGTAGAAAGTCAGCCGACTCTATTCTTCGAATCGTGTTCTCTACCAACCGACCGAATTCCTCGTGCTGCCCGCCCGTGATAGTGGTGCGCAGGTACTGAACCTCGACCAATCGTTTGTGCACGAACACCACCTGGGCAACTTCGGCAATGCCAGTCATCCAGGAGTAGCAGACGAGTTGAGGATCGAGCGACAACAGCCCTTCAGGCTCCTCTGGGTATCGGTTGGAAGAGGTTTTCCATTCGAGCAAGCAGCGCTTCCCGTCGAGTCTGCCGATGCCGTCGATATAGGCGACGAAGTCGTTCTTCTCGGCGATCGGACGGGTAAACTTGATCTGCAGATTCCGTCGCGGCTGAGGCACCTGGATACGATCGTCCTGGCAGAACCGGGTCAAGAGCATAATTCCCTGCCGGAGCATCCGATCCCAGGAATCACCGTTAGAGTAGTGCAAGCCTTGGCTCTTACACGCAGACCATTCGGCGAACAGGACCGCTCCAGGATCTTCGTGTCGGAAATAGGCACCGAGAGCCTGTTCGAAGGCACGGCCGAAAAGCATCACCGCCCGGGTGTCCTTCTCCTTCCACCCATCGAGATAACGATGCCGATAGCGCCGCGGACAGGTGAGGTACTGGCTGATCTGCGTGTAGCTGTAGGTCATTCAGGCCACCTGCGGGCTGTCCAGGTTTGCGGGGGAAAGTTCCTCCCATCGGCCGGCAGGTGCAAAACCATCGAGCCGGATGAGGGACGTGCTGTTGACAACAATGCGGCTGATCTTCACAACCCCCTTCAGACCCACGACTCGCGACTCATCCACCTCATCGCGACCGAGTAGTTCGGTGTCGTAGCCGAAGTCGCGCAGGAACCAGTTCAACTTCCACAAGGCTTTCGGGCTGCAATAGAGGCGGCTCGAAATGACGTGCTCGGCAAATCGGCCGGGCTCAAGAATGGCCAGAGTGAGTGTGTAGTAGGGCTTCTGTGCCTGCCGCTGAAACTTGGCTCGTTGCACTTGAACGAGGAAAACCCCGTCGGGGATCTGGTCGGCGGCAGAGCGGTCGGCGCCGTGGAGGCCGGTGATCTGACGTTTCATACGGCACCTTCTTTTTGCCTGCTGACAGATCGACGATGTTCACTGCCAGCAAAGATCGAGAGCTCTTCCCAGCGGGCAGCGGGGGCGAAGGCGTCGAAGTTGATCAGAGACATGCCGCGCACCGTGACTTCGCTCACCTTTACAACTCCCCACAAGTCAACCAGCGCCTCGTCTTCGATCTCATCCCTTCGGAGCAACTCGGAGTCGTACCCGAAATCCCGCAGAAACCAACTGAGCTTCCACAAGGCTCTGGGACTGCAGTAGAGGCGGCCGCTGATGCGACACCCGATCAGATGTTTGGGCTTGAGGACAACGAAGCGGATCTCGTAATACGGCTTCTGCTTCCTCCAGCGATATTGCGCGTGATCCACACGGACCAAGAAAATACCATCAGGAACAGAGTGCAGCGCCGACACGTCACTGGGCCGAAGAGACTCGAAGTAGCGATTCACGCTGCACCTTCTTTCTGGACTGGGTAGCTGTTGAGTTGACAGAGCAGAGCATTCCGATCTTTTTCGGCCCAATCAGTCAGATGCGCGACGAAGTTCTCGACTTGCTCGCGAGAGGCGTCGCGAAGCGTCTTCACGCCACAGAAATCCGTCGCATACGATTTGACCAGGCTGGGATCGAGTTGATGCTGGCGGATGATCTGGCACAGGCGGTCGCGAACCTTTGGTCCCTGATAGTTCCCGTTTCCATTTGCAGGCTGAGGTGGAAGCTTCTTCGACTCTCTGGCGGATTGCGGTGGTTCGGCGAAGGTCCCGATTTCCTCAACGGAGCAGATGCCGATCCCGTACGCTTTGCGCAGAGCACGGTTGACGGCACGAGTCTCGGCCACGCGCATTTCGGCGCCGTGAACCAAAGCAGAAACATTGGAAGGATCGGCGTCGCCATAGCCAATGAAACCTCTACACGTCGGCGATTTGAAGACTTCGGCCCTGAATACCCACCGAGAAGTCCCAAGATCGCTAGACTCTAGTATTGGGCTGGAATGAATACCGGCACAGTGGTGTCGCTGGGCCAGTCGCAGCAATCCGGAATGCGTAACATACCAGCTACCATCTAGATACTTAACATCTCCGTTTGTGACGAGAATGTGATGACTCCGGATCAATTCCTTTAGAGCACAGAGGGCAGATGTCGACAGGTTCCCATAAAGGGACTTTGCTAAGTTCGTTTCCCGTGCAAGATTGACCTTGGGTAGTTTCATTCTGGCTTCCCGGTTCTCAAGGCTTAGTACATCTCTATAGAGGTATTATAGCTCTACAGAGCTCTCGGCTGCAATGGCTAAATCCCGCAACAAGGTACAAATTGATCTCGCATCAATCGGCCGGCGAATTCGAGAGTTAAGGGGTTTCGACATGACCCAAGCTGAATTCGCGCAGCGCATAAACGTTGCCCAGAGTTATCTATCAGCGCTAGAACGCGGAGAAAAAGAACCAGGCGCAGCGGTCCTTTTGGCAATCAGCGAGGAATTCGATAGATCCGTAGATTGGCTTCTGACTGGGAAGTGAAAAGAAATAGAGCCTGGAGTGACAGATAATGAATTTTTAGCTAGGGCCAGTGGATGCTGCCCCTGGAAAGGGGGCGGATGTCTGCAGCCGTGGCCCTGTTCAACTGTAATACTTTTTAGTGGCTTCTTTAACTTGAGGGTACTTACCATGATGAGCCACGTCGCTCGAATGCAGTTGGCAGGAAGAATCACATATTACGTTGGGGTGCTGGCGCTGGTGTGCGGAGGCCTCGTACATCTCAACATCGCCAAGTCTCTATTTCTGGCAGCCACACTCACGCAGCGCAATCTCTTCGAAGTCAGTATGGCGTCCTTCATGATTTGCATCGCCTCAGAAGTCCGCGCGCTGGGCGAGAATGACGACTAAAAGAGCCCAAACCTAGTCTGTGCATGCGCGGCCTGTAGGAGACCTTGCAAGCCAAACGCGTCGCGCTCGTGGGTATGAGCCTGCACCGTCGCCGGCGTCCTTCAAATGCGACAACTGGACTTCTTAGTAGCCGCATGCTGCGGAAAGGCACGAACGGTCCCACCAGTTTCCTTGACGGCACTTGCTGAGCCGGATACCATCAACCGGCGAACATGAATCAGGACCCGCTCATCGGCCAGGCTCTCTCGCACTACACGATTCTCCGCAAACTGGGTTCGGGTGGCATGGGTGTTGTGTACGAAGCCCAGGACTCCCAGCTCGGCCGGCGCGTGGCCCTGAAGTTTCTTCCTCCGGATATGGCCCAGGATAGCCAGTTGCTGGAGCGCTTCCAGCGCGAGGCGCGGGCTGCTTCCTCACTGAATCATCCGAACATTTGCACCATCCACGCCATTGAACAGCACGAACGCCGGCACTTTATCGTAATGGAACTGCTGGAGGGGGAGACCCTGGCGCAAAAGATGGGCCGACAGCCCGTGGAAATGGACGCACTGCTGCCGCTCGGACTTCAGATCGCCGATGCGCTTGAATCGGCTCATGCCAAGGGGATCGTGCACCGCGACATAAAGCCAGCGAACCTTTTCCTTACCGAGCGTGGGCAGGTGAAGATTCTAGATTTCGGTCTGGCGAAGATGAGCCTTGGGGGGATTGCGCAGGGAGCGTCGCTTGAGACTGAGGAGACCCGAGCCTTCAACAACGAACTCACTTCACCGGGAGCGGCAGTGGGTACGGTTTCCTACATGTCGCCGGAGCAGGCTCGCGGGCAGCTCGTGGACGCCCGGACGGACCTGTTTTCCACTGGAACGGTGCTCTACCAGATGGCAACGGGAACGCTGCCGTTTCAGGGAGACACCTCGGCCGTGATCTTCGATGCCATCCTGAACCGAGAACCCAGATCGGCTGCCGAGTTGAATCCCACGCTGCCCCCTGATTTTGTGCGCATCCTGGATAAGGTCCTTGAGAAGGACCGAAACCTGAGGTGCCAGACGGCCACCGAGCTGAAAACCGACCTCAACCGCCTTAAGCGCGACCTCGAATCCAACGCACGCCGCGCGCGTGGCAAAACCGATTCGGATTCCGGTGTGCACAAGCCAACAAAAAAATCTGTAGCCGTTCTCTTTTTTGAAAACCTGAGCGGTGCCAAGGAGGACGAGTACCTGCGCGACGGGATTACCGAGGATGTCATCACCGAACTATCCAAGATTCGTGGACTGAACATCTTTTCGCGCCCTACGGTTCTCACTTTCCGGGACAAGCAGGTGACCCCAGCGCAGGTGGGCCAGCAACTGGGCGCGGCCTATGTGCTCACCGGCACATTGCGACGGGCCGGCGCACGGTTGCGCATCAGCGCGCAGCTTGTGGATACGCATACGGATTTTCCATTGTGGTCGGAGCGCTTCGACCGCGAGATGAAAGACGTCTTCGAAGTTCAGGACGAAATGGCCCGCCGTATCGCCGAGGCCCTGCGGGTGACGCTTTCGCCCGAAGAACTGGAAGCGCTAGCCATCAAGCCTACGGAAAATTTGCAGGCCTACGATCTCTACCTGCGCGGCAAACGCTATGCCCGGCGCCAGACCCGGCAGGACCTCGAGTTCGCCCTGCAGATGTTCGAAAACGCAGTCGCCATTGACCCCAGCTTTGCTCTTGCGTATGCGGCCAGCGCCAATGCCTGCGCGATGTTTTACTGCAACTACAGCCGCGATCAGGTTTGGGTGGAACGCGCGCGGGAGGCCTCAGGCAAGGCCGTTGCTCTGCGCTGGGACCTGCCCGAAGTGCAGGTCAGCCAGGCTTGGGTGCTCTACGCGGCCGAACTCCATGACGAGGCGGTGCGCATGGCGAAGAAGGCCATTGAACGCAAGCGCGACTGCGAGGGCGCCCATTACCTGCTGTGCCGCGCCTTGTTCGCCGCTGGCCGCTACCAGGAAGTGGTTGACCTTGCCGATACTGCTATCGACGCAAGTGGTGAGGACTACAACGTTTTTGTGCCCATCTTGAACTGTCTCAAGGCCATGGGTAAAGAAGACGCACTTCGCAACGTGCGCCAGCGCAAGATCGCGACGCTCGAAAACCACTTGAAACAAGTACCGGAAGACGCGCGGGCACGAATTCTGCTGGGCAGCGATTACGCTTATCTGGGACGGTCAGACGACGCCTTGCGCGAACTCAACCTAGCGGTTACCTTGCGCGCCAACGAAGCCTCGATTCTTTACAATGCGGCTTGTCTGTACTGCAAACTGAACAGAAAGCCGGAAGCCTTGGATGCCCTGCGTAAATCTTGGGAGGCGGGGTTCAAGGATTCCGCGTGGGCTCGGCGTGATCCCGACCTCATCCCGCTTCACGACGAACCGGAATTTGACCGTCTCTACCCGGCAAAACCCGAGTCGCCTCCCGCCCCCACTTCGCACTAACGATTCTGCCTTCGGCACTCGATGGGCGCTGTAAGGTTCTAGTAGTGAAACCAAATTTGATTCCATGGTTCCCCTCACCCGCTGGCCTTTAGCAGGATTCGCGACGCTTCCTCTATGTTGTGTCTCGTTAACCCAGTTTCGAATTTGGTCTGGACGAGCGACTTAAGCAGTGTCGGCATGTACTTGTTGTCATCAAGGATGACGAACGATTCGATGTCCCCGGTGCTCTTTTCTCTCCCCTCCAGCCAGCGCTGGATCTCGAGCCCTCTCTCTTCCTCCCTGGACTTAACGGGGTCAGTGGTTTTGTCCAAGATAGTGCCCTCTACTCCCCAACCCGCAAGCAATTCCCGAAGCTCGGCAAGCGTGCGGCCGATACGCCAACAGCTGCTCACAACGATATTGGCATCCGTCTTCTTGATAAGTTCGTTCAGTCGCTGCACGCATTTCTCGTCAGGAACGTAATCGCTTTCCATCTTTAGCAAGGACGCCTTGTTAATCAGGACGCCGTCTATATCCAGGAAGACCACTTTCATGCGCGATTTCACAGGTCGCCCTGATTCCTCCCGAAGGTAGCGCCGCACGCTCTCGACGTACACGTCGGGGAAGCCGACGTCCGGACGACACTCCTTGATCTTCTGTTTGGCGTCCTGCTGCTTCCATCCCATCGAGCCAAGAACGGCGAGCGCCATCATCGGGGCGCGGTGCCATCCCGCTGCGCAGTGGATGAGCAGCTTGTTCTCCTTCTTGGCCAACGCCGGTTTGGCGAACTTCACGCCGCGCCTGAAAACTTCTGGTGACTTTGGCGCCAGGTCGTCGGAGACGTAGTTCCAGAGAATGCGTATCCCGTGGAGCTTGGCGAGTTTCGTGTTATCGAAGCGGCTCAGGTTCAGGATGTGAGTAATGCCCTGCCGGGATGCCTCGGCCATTTTGGCGGCATCCCGAATGCAACTGCCGATTGCCATCTGCTCCGTCACCCAGCTTATGTCGTGGGCGATGGCCATCGGTCCGAGAGCAGCCGTCGTCTTCGCTTTGCGCTTGGTGTGCGGCTGCTTCTTCGTGGACATTACCTCCGATGTCGCGTCATTCGATCTAGAGCGGCACCCTTTTCGGGAAGTAGGTCGAGCTTCAGCCTAGTTTTCGCTTTTTACCACGGTATTGCAATTCCCACTCGTAGGCGTCACGGTGTGCAAGACGTTCACGTTCACGTTCGCGTTCTCGCATGTTCACCTCCAACTCGTTTCTAGCTCGACTCGTTTTTTCACCCGCCTCCAGTTTCATTTCCGGCAGGATCTATTTTGGGTCATCGTGCTCAGGAACGGCCATTGCGCCTCCTAAGCGCATGTGCGGTTTGGGCTTGAGAGGAGCACGGACAGGTGCATCAGGATCGATGGAACCCGGCGAGCCTCCCCCCTTTAAGTTCTTCATCGCGAACAGCGCTAACTACCCACGGGTGGATAGTCCCAGCTTGTCGAAAATATTAGTCAAATGGCGCCCGATTGAGTTCTCGCCGATATGGTGTCTGGTCTCCTGGCCAACGTTCAGTAATCCGCGATTCCTTTATCCGAGTAGGGCGTCAAAGTGGTCACTTTCAAGACGCTGCGATAACGTTCAAAATGAGGGTAGTTGTGGAAGGTTGTACCTCTGTGGAAGAACTTCCGCTGTGGCGAAACCGTTATCGCGTCTTGTTCGACCAGAATACAGTCGGGCTCATCCTGACCACCGCTGATGGTCGCATAGCGGATTGCAATGAAGCGTGCGCTCGCATCTTTGGATTTGATTCTAGAAAACAAATGCTTACGCATACGGTCTGGGACTTGTATTTCGACAAAGGGGAGCGTGAAACGCTCATCAAGCGACTACGGACCGCTAGAGGATCGCTTGAAGAAGCTTGCTTCCGAGGCAGAGAGGGGCAGCAAGTATGGGTCTTGGCGACGTGCACCGAACTGAGCTTTGCCGAAGGCCGACTGGAACTCTTCCAGGGGACGCTGGTCGATATTAGCGCAGAGAAACGGACCCAAACCATACGGCAAAAGGACACTGAAGGAGCTGCAAGCGTCCCTGACGGCGACTGCGGTCGGATAACTGAGCTACCTCAAAGGATAGCGAGTCTTCTGCGGCGTTTAACCGAAATCCTCCAGCCGAGCAATCTTCCGAGAATCGACAGAGCAGAAATCCAGAAATGCGTGCTATCCCTGGAGCAGATGAAAATGGCTGTGTCCGAATTAGAGATCCTCCATCTTGAGTCGGACTGATGCGTGCTCTAAGCACTCAGTCACTCAGTCTCAGGTTCTGGGGAACCTCGGCTAGTAATTTTGAAGGTCCACATTCTCGCTATAAGATTAGCGGTCATGGCAGTATTGTGGCGTGCAGAGAAAGCCCACCGCCGAGAAGCTCTCCCGCGAATCGGCTGATTTACGGGAAACCGCAGCTCACTTGTTGGAACACGCCGCCAGCCTCATAGCGAGAGCGGCTGAGTTGGAGAATGAAGCAGCGAAATTGAATGGCGACAAGTCCGAGCGCAAAAAAGAAAAACCGAAACGATGATCGCACCCCAGGCACGGTTACCACCGGTGGCGGCTGACTCTAGCTTAAGGTTAGTTGGTACAGATACCCAAGCAACAAAACGGAGAGGGCAGTGTAAATCGCAAGCTGCAACAGGCTTTGAACTCCCCGACGCGGAGCAATGCGCCAATGTGTGTGCTTGACTCGGCGAACCCCCATGGTCTTGCCGCAACTATAACAAGTCACAGTTTTCTGGCTCGTCACTAATGCTGCACCACAGAGACAGTGAAAACGGTGCTTTCGCTGGCGGATCCGTTCGACACCGATATTGCTCGCCTCCTCCGGCTTGGGCGTTCCGCCGACCTCGAGCAATGAGCGCACGACTTCCTCGTTCACTCCGAGTATTTGCGCGATCCGGACGGTCGAATAGCCTGTATTCATCCGCATACTGTGCATGGTGTATTTTATGACTCGTGTCAAGGAAAAGAAGTTGACGATAGCACTGGCGTGCGTGCGCGTTCCGGGCACCTCTCCTGCGTGTGATGATCCGGTTTGTGTTTCGGTAGCGGGTTGAAGGTTGCAGATACCTTTGCCCGCAATGCGTTGACGGCTTGTTGCATACGCAGCGAAATGCTCCCGCCCCGCAACAGAGCCTTTGGGGTCAATTAGTGTGCTTGATAGCAATAATTATCTAGATCGGTTTGTGTTGATTTCGACGCTTGTTTTCCATGGACCGAGAAAGCTACACTTCCATGTCTTCTCATGAAAAGCAAGAACATCTCGCGCTCGGCAGTCATTCTGCTGGGGCTGATGGCTAGTTTTCCCATCGGATCAAGAGCCGATTCGATTATTTTCAACGACTTCGGGGCGGGCCATAGCTATAACTCCGGGGCGGGGCTTACGATCGCAGGAACACTGTCCATGCCTGGGTTTGTTGAGTGGGGCGAGCCGCTTACTCCTAACGCCAGATTTGATTTAACAGAGATTAAGATGGCGCTGGGGTGGGTCGCTGGCGTGAACGGAGTCACCGTCAGTTTGGACACTAACAGCGGTGGCGGGCCGGGAAGGGCGCTCGTATCGTGGTCTTTCGTCGGATTGCCACGACTTGGGACCACCAACAGCATCGCGCAGACGATGGCGTTTGCTCCTGGAATAGTGCTGCAACCAGGGCAGACGTATTGGTTGGTAACGGCGCCGTTCGCCGCGAACACGCAAGCGGTTTGGAACTTTAACTCGACGGACGTCAACGGGCTCGGGGCTGTCAATTTCGGAAATGTTTGGCTCACTACGCAGGTTACGTCGGGCGCTTTTGAGGTGCTTGGGAAAAGCGTAGTTCCCGAGCCTAGCCTTTGGCTCCTCTTCGGCACAGGACTGCTTGGAATCCTGGGTGCAGTCCGAAAAAGGTGGGCCGGAACACGCTGAACCCGGAGCGCCAGTGTATGAGTTAGAACCTATTCTGTCCGGCAATCCCTGCACGTTCGAAACGACTGAAGCAGATCAAGCCGCCAGGCACTCTTGCCAAGTGGATCGAATACCTAGACGCGCGTGAGCTGTGGAAGGGCGTCAAAATGCGCGTCACGGGCGAACAGGACAAGCGAATGTTGCAGGATGAGGGCTGCGATCCACATGTCGTTCGTTGGGATGGGAGTGCCTTGCTTACGCAGTTGGCGGTAAACGGCTGCGTAATGATGCGTCGTCTGTTCATCGGCATAGAGTACACCGACGCCGGACTTCAGGAGAAAACGGCGCAGGACAGCTTCGTTGCGCGGTCCTTGGCTGCTCGCAGCAAATCCGGAGCGCAATTCTCCTAGCACGATGAATGGCAACCAGACTTCGTCGGCGAGTTCGACCGTCTCGACCACGGATGCATTGCCCCGGCAAAGGTCGGTGTAGCGGTTCGTGTCAAGCGCCAGCCTCACCGCCACATCTCTGTGTCAATGGTGTCCTGTGCGGCCAGCGCGCTATCGAAAGCAGGATCTTTGCGCCAGGTGCCGGCTATGTCGCCGAGATCGCGCTGCCGGCTGCGTTCCCCAGTAATCCCAGCACCGCGGGCCAGGGTTTCAATCGCTACTTCGTTCAGGCTTTTGCCCTGTTCACGGGCAGCCCTGCGAAGAGCTTCGTCCAAAGTATCCGGCACGTTGCGAATGGTGTATTGCATGCATATATTGTAGGCATTGTAGGCGTCAGACGCAAGCGTGCGGGAAGTTGTCGTGTGAGGGACGAACTGGATTTGGGGATTGAGGGACAGTCTGAGATCGGCTTGCATCGCCGCAAGGCTCGATACTGGATTCAGGCCACAATTCTCCCGCTGCTTTGTGGATTCGCCGCTCGCAGGTCGCGCTCTCGACAGTCAATAGAAACTATGTATTAACATCGTGCGCACAATGATGTATAGTACTTGTGCGTACGAGGGAGGTTTACGAATGCCGGCCACGGGAACCAAGACCGGGAAAAACCGCGACGAAAACATCAACCTGCGCGCCAGTCGGAGCCAGAAGACACTGATTGACCGGGCGGCGGATGCGCTTGGGAGGAACCGGTCGGATTTCATGCTCGAGACGGCGTGCCGGGAAGCAGAAGCAGTCCTGCTCGACCGTCGGTATTTCGCCTTGCCCAGTGAGGAATTCAAGCGCTTTACGGCGATGCTAGACAAGTCACCGGCCAACAATGCGAAGCTGCGGAGACTGCTTAGGACTAAAGCGCCGTGGGAGCACTGAGTCGGAGCAACCAATCGCTGAGTGCGCCGGAGAAACTGGGCGCAGATCACAACCTATCGGGATTCGAGTGTGGCGAGCCATCGCTGGACGACTGGTTGCGCCGGCGTGCGCTGCAGAATGAGGAAAGCGGCGCTTCGCGCACCTATGTGGTCTGCGCTGGACAACACGTGGTCGGCTATTATGCTCTTGCTGTGGGTGCTGTAGCACACGTGCATGCGCCCGGTCGTGTTCGGCGCAACATGCCAGATCCGGTGCCAGTCATGGTCATCGGCCGGCTGGCCGTCCATAAGGACTATCAAGGGAAAAAGATCGGGCCCGCTCTCCTGCGTGATGCCGTATTGCGCACCCTGCAGGCTGCGGATATCGCTGGCATCCGCGCGATTCTGGTGCACGCGATTTCGGAGCGCGCACGGCAGTTCTATGAGGAGCGTGGGTTCATTGCCTCGCCGATGGACCCGATGACGCTGATGGTTACGGTATCGGAAGCTGTGAAGGCGTGTGTTGGAAAGGATGCGAAGTAACTCAAATTTCTCAATGTTTCGAGGTTCCAGTCGATTCGACAACCTCTTGTAGCGCGGCCAAAGGAGAAGGACAGGTAAGCGCAGGACGCCTAAGGTTGGCTTTCGGCTGGCTCGGCAGTGCCTTGGGAAGAGGTTTCATTCAGACACCGAGTGAGAATTGCACCCAACTTTCTGAACTCGACAGTGAGCATAGAGAGATGATCTCCGAGTGCGGTCTTAACATCGAGTTGCGCCGCGAGGCGCGACCACACTGCGACCGGATTGTCGGGGAAATAAGTGCTGATTTCCGCGTTCACGAATTTGATCGAGCCTGGATAGAACCGAGGTCGATAGCGCCGCCACGCCAAGGATGCGACATCCCGCATCTTTTCCATCAACTGGGCCAACGAGACTTCAGAACACCTTCGTTGTGATGCGCTTCCGGCATTGTGCTCTGGAGTCTTCGATCCGCTTCTGCCATGAAATGTTCTAATAAGCGACCAAACACGCCTTTTAGCGAGACGAAGAGACAGGAGCACACGTTGGTCAGCAGCGAGTTGATTTCTGTGGGGAAAAGAATCCACGAGCGCCAGCAGGCCTACCTTTTCGCCGCTGGCCAGCAAGCGTTGGGCTATCTCGAGTACTACCAACCCCCCGAGCGAGCAGCCAATCAGGGAATACGGGCCTTTTGGTTGCAGCTCAGTGATAGCATCGAGGTGGAACTCCGCCATTGCTTCGACTGAGGTAAAAGGCTCGCCCACGCCGTCAATCCCTCTGGCCTGCATCCCATAGATTGGGCGCGACGACTCTATCGTGTTCACGAGATGGAAAAGACTAAACACACTATCGCCAAGACCATGTGCAATGAAAATCGGTGGACCTTCGGTACCGCCATTCATTAACAGGAGTGGCGGAAGGCGCGGTGGGTCGCGCTGTTGCAGCAGTGCTGCGAGAGAAGCCACCGTTGGAGCTTCATAGATCAGGAGCGATGTCAGATCACGGCCGCACGCCTCAGCGACCTCAACAAATATCCTGTCGGCTAACGAAGGATTGCCACCGAAGTCGAAAAAATTGTTGTTCACATTGATAGACGGCCGCTGCAGCACGTGCTGCCAGAGAGGCAGCAGAAACTCGACTGCGGCGGTCTGTGTCATGAGTGTGCGAAAGACCAATAGAGTTCTCTGGCCTTCGTGTAGATTGGACCAAATTGCAGTGAACGGTTGCCGATCCGAGTCACGGGAACTACCTTCGAATTAGTTTCCGGTAGCGACAATTTCATCTGCCTTCTCAAAATCCTGGTAGGTGAGAGTCGTTTCGACCACCTTCACGCCTGCTGAACACAAAAGTCCAATCACCCTTTGTCGGGTAATGCCTGCCAGAAATGTTCCATTCGGGGTCGGCGTTAGCACCACGCCATCCTTTGCCATGCAGATATTTGAATTCGAAGTTGAGATCGTGCCGTGAAGCCGTTTGAACATTGTCACGACGCGCTTTGAAAGTTTAGCCAAAGTTCTTACTCGATATGTAAGGGAAGTGGCTGGCGGGAATAGAAACCCGACAAGGATGTGCTCGGATAATTCTAAGACGTGATCGAGGGAATCGCTGCCTCCCATATACTCAGCGCTTAGTATACTAAGCGCTGAGTATACTTGTCAATAGGAGATTTGATTTTTTGGTAGGAGTGAGGCTAAGTTTGAACCTGCCCAAATGTCCGAAAAGAAAGAGAAAAATCCGAATGCCGTAGCATTGGGTCGCTTAGGCGCTAAGGCGCGGCAGGAGAAGCTGACTCCTGAAGAGCGGCGCGCGATTGCCCAAAAAGCGATTCGTGCCCGCTGGTCGAAGACAAAAAAGAAGAAGACCTGAAGCCATGTGCAATTTAACGCTTTGGATCCCAGCAGCTCTAAATTCACGAGGTGCACCCGGGACCCGCTACGGCTGAGATTTCCCAAAGAATGGGCCGACACCGAACCGACTTGCAGCTTTTGAGATAGGAGCTTTTCTTCCCACATTCGAATCGATTATCAGCACATAGGCTAAGAATCCTCGGGAACGGAACCGAAAGTCGACGATCCTGTTAAAAACAAACATATGGCCCAGCACGAACTTATCTTGCCGCGTTGACTTGCCGTAGTATGTCTTGTATTATATAATAATACATGTTATCGTTCTGGCATTATGCGCAACACCGAGAAAACCATCAGCTTCCGCGCCGTTGCCGAAAAGATCGACACGCTTGATGCGCTGGCCGCCGCGCAGGACCGTTCGCGCAGCTATCTCATCAACGAGGCGATCACCAACTACATCGACCTGCACGCTTACCAGGACGCGCTGGTTCACAAGGGTATTGAAGAGATGCGGAAAGGCCGCGTCGTAAGCCACGAGGAGGTCGTAAAGCGGCTCAAGAGGGCGGGGCGCGCTCGCCGATGATCGAATGGACCGAGCAGGCGACCCGGCAACTGGGTCAGGCTCATGATTACATCGCGCTCTCGAACAGCGAGGAGGTTGCCGCCCGGATCACGATGCAGATCGTGACCAGCGTTCAACAGCTCGCGACACTCCCCATGTCGGGCAGATCAGGCCGGGTTCCGGGTACTCGTGAGTTGGTCATTTCGAATACGCCCTTTATCGCGGCCTACGCCATCGATCAAGACCGCATCGTGATTCTCGCCGTCTACCACGGTGCACAACAATGGCCGGAGGTCTTCTAAGCACAAAGAACTGCACGGTTCTGGCTGCTCAGTTCATCCGCGCGCAGCGCAGCCGAACCGCGCTTTGCGCGTGACGGAACTGGGATAGACCACTCTGAACGGCGAACAGCCGGCGACGTTCCGCCTCATCGCGGCTCTCAGTTAATGATTAAAACGAACACTCGTGCGCATGGCTCTGGCCCGATCAGTTTTGTTTCTCCGCTAATGAGCACTGGCGTGGCATGCCGCGCACAGCGTGATCAAGTTCTCCTCGGAGTCGGCTCTGGAGTGGCTCCGAAACTGTTTGTGGTGGACCTCCAGGTTCGACATGGTGCCGCAGGATTGACACCGCCAGCCATCGCGACGCAGCACCTGGCTGCCGCAGCTCTCCGTAAGACATCGGATCCAGCCGTAAGTGGGGAGGGTCGCATCGCATCGAGCTCATGATGCCTTCTCGCGCAAGCATCCAAGAAATACCTGCCTCTGCTCTTCGGGCAGAAATTTGAAGAACCTCGTCATCGAGAACAGCAGCATCTCCGGATCCCCGTGATCCAGGTTGGCCCCGGCCAAGAAATCCGCGCAGATCATCTCCAAACAGTAGGCTCGAGCACCAAGTTCGTCGAACTGGGGCGCTGTCTATGCGAGGTGCGGGCGCTGCTGGTCCGGGTTGCCGGCAAATCTCAAGTCACGATTGGCAGAGATCGCGCAACATGAGCGCCGGTCTCTGAGTAAGCAAGTTGAACTGCTGCTCGAAAAATGCCTTGAGCTTCAGGGTCGGGAGAGCATCGCTACGCCCGCGAAGGGCACTCGTCGACGGGAGAGTTGACCCTCAGTGCGTTTCGATGACGTGCTCCCCCAGGTGCTTTGCCGTTTGGCCGCAGCTAGCGAAGCGGGCGACTTAGGCAATACCAGCACTTTCGTACCCTCCCTTAAGTAACTATCCACGGTTGACAAAAAGTGTCAGAGTTACGTCGCTGGTCCACAATATCCCCCAATATATGGTGGCTTGATTTTCTAGTCCACAATTAGGAGGTACTAAAGATGACAGATACTAACCTTCTCAGCGGAGCACCCAGCAGCGATGCACCTATCAACGACGAGGCAGTAAGCGATTCGTCTGTGAGCAATCCGCCTCCTGGCGGCAACCCGCCTTCAATTTCTCAACGGAAGCTCGAAGCCAATTGGCGGAACAGTCGACTCTCGACTGGGCCAAGGACACCCGAAGGAAAGAAGGTAAGTTCTCGCAATGCTGCAAGCCATGGTCTCTTGGTCAAGGATGTTGTCAGCGCTGGTGATGGTAAAGAGCAGCAGGCTGAATTTGACACACTGCTGACCGATTTTCGGGACTGCTTCGAGCCAGCCAACATCGTGGAGGACCTGTTGGTGAGGGAGATAGCAATCTCATACTGGAGGAGTGCGCGTGCGCTCCGATGTGAAAAGGGATATGTGACCTTTGCCGGCCTGCCGGCGAAAAAATCCGAGCTGAGTGCAATGGACGTAGCCATATTAGAACTCAATCCCTACCCGGTAGACGCTTACAATTCCTTGCTTGGGACTTCTGCTGGCCTTGCATTTCTGCTTTGCAAAGTCGAAGAGGCTAAAAGAGCAGTGGAGTCATCCGGTTATCTCTCGGAGCAGTTGCATCGATGGCTCACTCCCCACAAAAATTGGCACAATATCTCTGGCAAGCAGCCTCTCCTGGCGACATTAGAAAAGGAAACGGCGGAACTGACTGCGTTAAAACGGCAGGTTGACGACGCAGGACTTTATTCGGAAGACATCCGTCTCGATTGTTTGGCAATCCCGTCGAAGGAAGGCCTGGACCGAATCCATCGTTACGAGACCAGCAACGTACGTCAGCGCTATAAGGCGGAGGAGAGGCTCGAACAACTACAAGCGCGGCGAAGGGGAAACGCAAAGGTAAATTCCAAGGGACAGTGATGCGGAGAGCCGGCTGGACACCCGATTTTGCGAAACGAAGCCAACTAATTCGGGGAACCGCGGGCACGGGAGGCAAGCGCTCCGGCACAGCTGTGCAATTCGCTGTACCGCGTCCTCCCAACCGCCGATCTCGAGGCCCGCGTGGCACTGCTGGAAGAGCAAGTCGCACAAGAGGAAAGTGTAACTTCGCCGGATCCAAATCTGACCGGGCGCCCACGGATGGAACCGGGGCTGCCGAAACCAATGCGAAGCTAGAAGCGGAGCAGCAGGGCACGAGCGGTCCCACCAGTTTCCTTGACGGCACTTGCTGAGCCGGATACCATCAACCGGCGAACATGAATCAGGACCCGCTCATCGGCCAGGCTCTCTCGCACTACACGATTCTCCGCAAACTGGGTTCGGGTGGCATGGGTGTTGTGTACGAAGCCCAGGACTCCCAGCTCGGCCGGCGCGTGGCCCTGAAGTTTCTTCCTCCGGATATGGCCCAGGACAGCCAGTTGCTGGAGCGCTTCCAGCGCGAGGCGCGGGCTGCTTCCTCACTGAATCATCCGAACATCTGCACCATCCACGCCATTCCTGAAGTGCGGGAATTATAGATGCAATCCTGCGCCATCGCCACAAAGAGGTGCGAGAGTGCCAAAGGCCGCGGCCCTACCTCTCAATTGCAAGGCTAGAATGTGCGGGAAATGCTTCTCCGGTTTGCTCATCTCGGCCAGAATATCGGCGGGAAGATTATATTTAGACAGTTCGCCTTTCCCTACTTCAGGCCTTCGACCACATAAAGGTAAGACAGCGTGCGTCCGAACGTGTACAGGTTGAAGTTTCCGTCCGGGGTGATCAATCCTGCACCTACACCCGCAACACCCGCCAGATCGCCGGGCGCATGTTGATGGTGCTGGTGGCGCTGTCCGGTCTTCAGGTCTGCCACGTATACTTTGACCGGCATCGAGGAATTATCGCCAACATAGATTGATTTACTGTCGGCCGTCCATCCCATTACTACTTCATCGGTCCGAACGAAAGACAAACGTTGAGGTGACTGCTGCTCTGTGAAGGGAATCATCCAGTAAGCGCCATCCTTGCGCCCTAACACATACTTTTTGTCCGGGGAAACCAACGTACCTCGGAAGCCTTCCGGCCCGAACGGCTTTGGCGGCGAGCCGTCCAACATTAGGACGTAGGTTCGGGGAGCGCCCCCCTTCTCCGTGGCGACCATCATCAACCCTTTACCATCCGGCAGGAAGTGCACGGTTGCAGTGTGAAACAGTTGACCGTCCCCAAGTGTCACGGGTTGTCCAGCGCCAGCCGGCAGCAAGACCGTAGGTGCAGGCTGCTTCACACTTGTTGACGCTACCCACTCATCGTCCGGCGAAATGGCGAGTCCCATTCCAGCCCCGAGACGGATAGCCGGTGAGCCATCCGTTTTACGGAGAAAAACAGTGTAGTCCGGGCCTCCTCCTTCGCCGTCTTCTTCCAGCACAGCCCACTTACCATCCGTGGAGAGAGCTCGTCCCAGCGTCCAGTCAAACCAGGACAAGTCAACATCTCGGTCTTCTCCCATCCTGTGGCCGTAAACTTCTTGCCGAGTGGCCTCGTTGGCGATCAATACCTGCCCTTCCTTGCTGATGTCAAAAAGATGCAATCGGCCGGGGATGTGCAAGAGATCTCGCAACTGGCCACTGAGATTCACGGCATAGAGCGCGCTGTTGATACCCGCGTCACTCCCCGTAAACCAGATCTCATCCCCGGAACGCGACCACGCCAAGCCGGTAAGATCGCTCCATTCTTTGGTCAGTCGGCTCGCCTTGCCCGATAAATCCACGACGGCCACGTATCCTCGCGTATCTCCATTATTTGGATGATCGAACAAAGCGATCCGCTTGCCGTCCGGAGAGACCGCAACATCCGAAACGTATCCGGTGGTGGTAGAGTAGATGGTTTTTCCGATCGGGTACTCCAAGCGCCACTCTGGACTCACGAAGTGCACCGCCGCCAAAGCGTCTCCATCCCGGCTCCATGCAGCTTGCAGCACATCCCCCAGCAGTTCGCGGGGTGCACCTCCTGTCAGCGGGACCACGGATAGCATGCCGCGGGGAATGTCCCCATTATCCGATTTTTGCCGAAGGGCCATCTCTCCTTTGGATGAGATACTCAATATCTCGCTGTCCTGTAAGTCGATGGGGCGCGACATCAGGGCGTCAGTTCGAGTGGCAAAAACCTGCTCTTTCTGCGCGCCGTTCCAGGCTGCGCTGTACAGGATGCTTTGGCCATCTGGAGCGAACTTTGCCCCGTAGATTGAACCGCGCTGAAACGTAAGTTGGTGAAAGTGAGGTGTAAGAATCGGCGCACTCTTCCGGGCCGCATAGTAAGTGCCCGCCAAAGCGAGCACTGCGATCAGGCTACCGCCGACCCGCTTCCAGTAAGACCTCCGATGATCGGCCATGACCCGTAATCGGGAGCCAGTGCCCGATTGGTTCGAAAGCGTCTCTAAATCAAACGCCACATCGCGTGCCGAGTGGAAGCGCTGCTCGGGATTCTTTTCCAGGCAATGTTGAACTATCCGCTCCAACGCCGGAGAAATATTGCGATTGCTCCCACTCAACTCGGGAGGGTCTTCCTTCAAGATTGCGCTCATCGTATCCGCAGCAGTATCGCCGTGAAACGTCCGCTTTCCCGAAAGCATCTCGTAGAGAATGGACCCAAAGCTGAATATGTCGGACCGTGCATCAACGCTACCGCCACGCACCTGCTCAGGCGACATGTATCCTGCAGTCCCCATCACAATGCCTGCCTCCGTGGCATGGGTGAGGGTGGGCGCCGATGTGTGGACGCCTGAGTCGGGCTGAGTCAGTTTCGCCAACCCGAAGTCCAGAATCTTGACCCGTCCATCCTTGGTGAGAAAAAGATTATCCGGCTTGAGGTCGCGATGGATGATGCCTTTCTCATGAGCCGCAGCCAGTCCGTGTGTGATCTGCAACGCGTAGTCCAAGGCCTTGCGCACCGCTATCGATCCGCTGCTCAGTCGCTCCCGCAAGGTTTCTCCCTCCAGCAGTTCCGACACTACGTAAGGCGAACCCTCGCTTGTGCCTATGTCGAACACTGCAAGAATGTTGGGATGGTTCAGAGCCGCGGTAGCGAGGGCCTCTTGCTCAAAACGGCGCAGCCGATCCCCGTCGGAAGAAAATGTCTGCGGCAACACTTTGACCGCCACTTCGCGTTTGAGACGCGGGTCACGAGCGCGGTAGACCTCGCCCATGCCGCCCGCGCCAAGTGGGGAAACAATTTCATACGGACCCAGTTTGGTGCCAGAGGTTAGAGTCATGCGTGCGCCATTATAGCTTGCGCATCACTTTACGGCGATTACAACGACGAACTTGGGACCGCGTCCAAAGCCCACGAAATCCACAACATTCGATTGTCCTTCCCCGAAAGCCGCACCGCTTCCCAACGCCACTGGTCAGTTGGCGAAATATCGCGATTGCACCATCGACTCAGACGGCCAAATCTCAATGAGCGTAATCGAGCTGATTCCGCCCAGTTGACTCCTGACGACAAGACCTCCTATTGCTAAAAGACGGCTAATCTGTATGCTTATGCGGTTCGCGCAATCGGAAACTAAACGTCCGAAGGAGATTCTCCGATGGCTTCGTTGTCGGATGCAAGAGTCAGGCAGTTGCTGGAAAGCCGATATATCGCATCCTTTGCTACACACAACCCGAACGGTTCAATCCATATCGTTGCTGTGTGGTTCTGGTTCGACGGCACCGATATTTATGTTGCGACGGCTTCGCGGAGCCGCAAAGCCCGAAACCTTCAGGCAAATCGGGAAGTGTCACTGATGGTCGACTCTCGTGACCCCGCCGCGTCCTACGGAGTTACCGTCACGGGAAGTGCGCAACTACTGAGCGGGGAGTCATCTCACAGATGCAACACGGAGGTTCATCGCAAGTACCTAAGCGAAGCTGCGTTAGCGGACCCGAAGGTGGGTCCAGTGTTTGCAGGATGGGATGACGTTACAGTCCGACTCGTGCCGACTTCTGTAATCTTGTGGGATATGCGCGATGCGGATCAGCACGTCTTTGACAGCTCATTTAAGAACAATCCCAGATACTTGCTGCCGATAGAGCGGTAACTTGGCGATGGATCCCTATTGCGCTCATTGACCGGGATCCCCGCTCCAAGAGGTCAATGAGTGTAGAGGCCTGATAGGGCCAGTTGGCACTGACTACTTCGGGTTAGCTCGTAAATCGGGCGTTTCAAGATTCTCACGAGGCTTGCGGCGCCACCAGTTGATCACTGCAAATCGAGTGGTCAGGAACTGCGAACTGCTCGTTATTGGATTAAGGCTATTCCTTGGGAAGATCGATCATGACGACCTGCGAGTTTTCGCGCAGCCGGTCGAAGACGATTTGTTTTCCGTCGCTGGTGATGTCGAAGGTCCGCATGGTGGCACGGTTTTGCAGCCTGGTGAGGGGGCGCGACTTCATCGAGGCGAGATCGAGTAGCCAGAAGTCCTGTGATGCGAGCAATCCCCCCATGTAGATCAGACTTTTGCCATCAGGCAAGAAGCGTACGCGCTCGCCCAAGCGCCGCAAGATGATCTCGGGCAATTTGACGCTGGTTCCGTCCGGGCGTACGGCCAGAAGCGGAGCGAAGGTGCGCACATTGGTACCCGCATATACGATCAGGCTTCCATCCGGCGACCAGACGGGATTGAGTGCCGTCCCGCTGGCCAAACGAACTGGCGATCCGCCCTCCAACGGAATCTTAAAAAGCCCTGGACCGGTGGCATCGCTGCCGCTAGTGACTATCCACCTTGCATCCGGCGACCAGCTACTCGTGCCCTGAACGTCAATTCCTTCCGCAATCGGCTGGAGTTCGGCGCCGTCTGAAGAGAGGACATGCAGTTGTCGTTTCCCGTTCCGCCGCAGCACAATGGCCACGCGACCTCCATCCGGCGAAACAGCGGGCGTTTCCATTAGCGCGCCATCGGCGCCCTTCCAGATTTCAGTCGCCTGTCCGTCCCGAAGGCGCCACAGTCCATCGCCCGTCCCCAGGGAAGATAGATAAAATAGCGACGAGCCGCTAAACCGGGGCGCCAGCGCACGCTCGGTCGGCACTGTAAACGGTTTCACGTCGTGTTCCTCGGCGACGCGATCAAGAATCGGAACAGTCCAAAGTCCCGCGACGGGATTGCTGATGGTGGCCACCAGCTTTCGGCCGTCAGCGCTGGCTTGCACGGACGTATATTGCTCAAGGCCGACGCTCACGCGCCGCGATTCGTTCCGTTTCACATCAAACGCCCACAGCCAGGGTCCTGAGCCGTCCCCGTCCCGCGCCACGTAGAACACGGTACGGTTGCCGATCGGGGTGGGATAAGCGACGTCTGTATTAATTTGCGTGAGGCGCTCCGGATTCCCGCCCGCCGGGTCGATGCGCCACAAATCCATCTCCTTCGTCGCCGGCGTCCCATGCGAGAAATAGATCCAACGGCCGTCAGGCGACCAAGCTGGATAATGGTTGTGGATTCCCGGCCGGGAAACGAATATCTGCCGAGCATTCGCGCCAGAGCGGTCCGCCACGAACATAGGGTCGCCTTTAGCGAACGTATGATAGACAATCCGCTCCCCGTCGGGTGACCAGGCTAGGTTGACGGTCTCCTCGCCGAGGAAATTACGCGGCGTACCTCCCGTCAGAGGCATCAGCCGCAGCCGCATACCGACATCACCACCGCCGATCCAGATTTCCGAGCCATCGCCCGAAAATCCCACACTTCGTAAAGGCCCAGGTAACGGGCCCGCCTTCCCCTGTGTCAGATTAATCAGACGTCCGGTACCCACCTGGGTGAGCCATACATCGAAGGGGCCGTCATGATCGGAGATGAAGGCCACGAACCTGCCGTCCGGCGAGATCGCCGCTTCCACGCTCTCGAAGTCGGTCACGCGCGTGAAATGCGCTTTTTCGAGCGGGTTGGCCGGCGCAGCCGCCGGCCGAACCATTTCCCAAACCGCAGTTCCCATCAGCAATGCAGCGGCTATGACCCACGGGAGCCAGGCTCGCCCCGATTTCGGCTGCAACACTGTCTTCGCGGTCCGCATTCCGGTCGACGTTCCGCTCAGCGATTCAATGGCAAACGCCAGATCGCTCGCCGACTGGAATCGTCGCTCGACATTCTTTTCCAGGCATCGCGCAAGAATCCGTTGCAGTTCCACCGGACCTTGCCAGCCGGTATCGTTCAGCGCCGGTGGCTCTTCACGCAAAATTGCGGTCATCGTTTCAGCCGACGTTTCGCGCTTGAAGGCGCGTTTGCCGGTGAGCATCTCGTACAACACCACACCGAAACTGAAAATGTCCGATCGCGGGTCGATCGGTTCGCCCCGCACCTGCTCCGGCGACATATAGCCTACGGTACCCATCACCATGCCCGCCAAAGTCGCCGGGTTGGTTAGCGTCACCGCAGTTTCGTGATTTTCGTCCGGCCTTACCAGCTTCGCCAGCCCGAAATCCAGTACTTTAATCCGCCCGTCACGAGTGACAAACACGTTCTCCGGTTTCAGATCCCGGTGGACGATTCCTTTCTCGTGGGCCGCCGCGAGTCCCACCGCGATGCCGAGGGCGTATTCGATGGCGCGCCGCACCGGCAGCGGCCCGGCTATAAGCTTCTCCCGCAGGGTTAGTCCTTCAAGAAATTCGCTGACCAGAAACGGCGCACCGTCGTGCGTACCAATGTCATGGATTCCCAGGATGTTCGGATGGTTCAGCGCAGCAATCGTTCGCGCTTCCTGTTCGAAACGCCGTAGTCGGTCGGCATCATTCGCCAGCGCCGCGGGAAGCACTTTGATCGCGACATCACGCCCCAGCCGCGTGTCGCGTGCGCGGTACACCTCGCCCATGCCGCCCGCTCCTAATGGCGACACGATCTCGTACGGCCCGAGTTTGGTGCCCGAGGTAAGCGCCATCGATGCGCGCAATTATAGCCCGTACGCATTGCTGAGAATGCGTACCGATTCCGGACCGTTGGTTGGTCAACCTTACCTTACCGGATTAGGTAAGGTTAGCCCGTCACTCGCGCAGAATCGTTGGAAGGACTTCGTTGATGCCTGGGTACAGGTACACTTGCGAAATGATAAAAAAGCTCCGATTCCTAGTGTCTCTTCACACCCGCGAGAACGATTTCCAAGCGGCACAAGCCCAGACCGCCGAAGAGACCGCGCACAAACTGGGGAGCGATGTGGAGATAGTGTTTGCCGATAACGACGCGGTGAATCAGAGCACGCAACTCCTAAAGGCAATCCAAAGCCGAGCTGAGTCCCGACCCGATGCGATTGTGGTAGAACCGTTTGGAGGCACGGCTCTTCCGCAGGTAGCCCGGGCCGCTAGCGCTGCAGGAATCGGTTGGGCGGTCCTGAACCGGAGGCCGGATTACTTGTCGGATCTCCGCAAGGCAGCAACCGCACCTATGTTTGCTGTCAGTTCCAATCACTTAGAGATTGGACGCATTCAAGGAAGACAATTCGCAGCGTTGCTGCCCCGAGGCGGTTCTGTTTTATACATTGAAGGACCTTCACAGAGTTCCTCGGCCCAAGAACGCGAATGCGGGATGGTGGAGACGAAGCCGTCGAACATTGAAGTGAAGATACTGAAGGCACACTGGACAGAGGAAAGTGCCTGGCGGGCGGTGCGTTCCTGGCTGAAAATGGCTACCTCGCAAAGCGCGTCAATTAGCCTGGTCGGCGCGCAGGACGACTCGATGGCCCTGGGAGCTCGCAAAGCTTTTCAGGAGATTACCGACGAAGCCGAGCGCTCGCGATGGCTGAGTTTACCGTTTACCGGATGTGATGGTCAGCCGGCGACGGGCCAAGTCTGGGTACGCGAAAAATGGCTCACGGCGACGATCCACATTCCACCGCTTACGGGACAGGCGATGGAGATTCTCGCAAAAGCCAATCAAGATGGAACCCAACCGCCGGAACATGCCTTTACCACGTCCTTCTCGATTCCTCCGTTCGAATCATTGGTTCCGCGAAACCCATAAACATCTCCGCCGTGGAACCAGGGAGAAAGCAGCGTAGGATGTTAAGCGAGCAGTCGCGAGCTAAATCCCACATTTTTAAGCGTACAACTCCACAGTTTCTGGATTGTCGGCAACTCTTCCATAACCGGGATTGTGGAAGAGTTGCCCGTTAATCAGGACGTGTGCGCACTCCAAGAAAGTTCGCGGTAAGTCACCGAGAGATATAATTCCCGCGTGCGACAACCTACGCGGCATGTAATGGCGCTTCGCGTTTCCAAAGCGGTTCTCGTTTTTGCAATCGCAGTTTTCTACACGATTCTGGTCCTCAACAACCTCACGGATTACGGCTCCAACTACGAGTTTGTCCGCCACGTCCTGATGATGGACTCAACCCTTCCGGGGAACCACCTTATGTGGCGCGCCGTCAATTCGCCGCTAGTACATACGGTCTTCTACATCGGCATCATCGCCTGGGAATCAGTCACTATGCTTCTATGCTGGTGGGCTGGTGTTCGGTTGCTGAAATCGTATCGTGCGGACAGTGCGCAATTCACCGCTGCGCTGAACGTCGCCGTGATCGCGCTGACGACGAGCCTGCTGATGTGGTTGGTGGCATTCCTCGATGTCGGGGGCGAATGGTTTCTGATGTGGCAGTCGCAAATATGGAACGGGCAGGAAGCGGCATTCCGAATGTTTACCATTGTCGGTGTGGTGTTTTTGGTTGTGGTGCAACGCGAGCCAACTCCCGATTAGCCGGCAATTGGGAAGTCTGGTTCCGGTTAGCCCGTCATCCACCCAGAATTGTCGACAAGCTTTCGCGGAACTAGAGTCTACGCACATCCCGGTCAAGAACGGGAGCGTGCTCAAGGTGCCTTGAAGTCAAGGGCGTAGACTTCCTGGGAGCCAACGTCGTGCATGAGCAGCGGATCGCCTTCCGGCGTCAAGCCAAACCAGGTATTCCAGGGTGTCACCACGCGCCGAAAGTCTTTCAAGGCGGCTACTGGCTCCACCTTGTGGTCCGAGATGCGCACACGAAAAACCGCCTGGTCGGTACTGAAACCGTTGTCGAAGAATACGAATTTGCTGTCGGCAGACCACTCAAAAAATCCGATCGCCGTCCTGGCCAGTTCAGTCCACTTCTGATTCGCAAACTTGAACAGCAATAGCCTATCGCCATCCAGAGTTGTGGCAGCAAGGTATTGCCCGTCGGGAGAGCGAAGCGGCGCAATGAGCTTGCCCGAGTCGGGGACGTCGGTAGTTTGCATAGTCTTGAGGTCAAGCGACCGGATTGTCGAGTATCCAGGGTTATTGATGTCGTTGAATGTGATCGAGCCTCCGTCGGCGGCCCAGCTCACGCTTACTACATTGGCTTTTCCGGCATTGAGTTCGCGCAGCGTGCCCCCTCCGCTGGAATGAGATATGCCCGCTCCAGCTGGCCAGGCTCCGAAGCTGCGATTATGATCTCGTCTCCGTTTGGCGACCAGCGGGCTGAGTCCACAAAGAGCGGCGCGGAGGTCAGTTGCAATTTGTTGCTTCCATCGATGCGGCAGCGCCAGAGGTTGCCTTCCGGATACGATACGTAACTCGCCCATTGGCCGTCCCGCGAAAAGGCCACGGCGCGCGCTGAAATTCCGGACAAGTACGTCAGAAACTGACCCGACTTGGCGTCATAGTGAACCAGTTCCGATCGTGGCTGCTCGCCAATCACATAAATCTTTGTGCCATCCAAGCTGGGCTGCGGTGAGTAAAAGTTTAGAGGGCCAGCGGTCAACTGGACGGGTTCCTGGCTCACCTTGTGGAATAAGTCCGCCTTCTCAGGAATGGCCCAAATGTCAGCCCGCCCCCAGCCGCGTTGCGTCTGGAATACAAAAATCCTCCCATCGGGGGTCCAATTGCCGTTAGTTTGATCGTCACCCGGATTCCAATGTTCCAACGTTTGGTGAAAATTGCGGCCGTCGGCTGCGACTTCCGCAAGGACGTTCCGGTTCGGTAAGGTCAAAGTAAAACGAAGAACTTGCCGGTCCGGCGACCAACGTAACCAGTAAGCCGCCGAGGTCGTGGCTCCGAGGCTCAAGAATGTCCGCGAAGCGCCGGTGCGACTTATCTCGGTCAACTCATTTGCGTGACTGACGAGCAAGTCCCCGTTCGGCATCCATGTGGCATCTTGTCCGGGTATGTCCGCAAGACGGCGGGGCGAGCCGCCCAACGTCGGGACGCCATATAGGGGCTGGTCGACCTCACTGCCGGAGAAACTTCCCACCACCAGTTCCGACTTGTCTGGAGAAATGCTGGCCAAGGAGACGTTGGGAAACGGCGTAACTATAGGGACCGTATCTCCGCCCGACGCCGAAACCTGGGAGACGACAAAACGTCCATGAACATTCTCCTGAATGAACAGCCTCGCGCCGTCAGTGAGCACAGTGGGCGTGGTTTGCCCGAACGAATTTTTCTGCCAGCCATCGTGGGTGATTTGCGTGTAGCCTGTGATTCTTGGCGGGGGCAAAGTGGGGCGAAAAAGATACATCAAGACAGTAGCAACCACCAGCGCGGCGGCGACGATTGCCATCCGATTGGCCCCGGAGCGAGGCTTGGTGGGCCTTGCGGAAGAGGCGGCCGGTGGGATTGAGCTGGCGGAAGTTATTCCCGTGCGGCCCGAGTCGACCTCGCGCTTCAGCCGCTTAAGGTCTACTCCCACTTCGGAAGCACTTTGATAGCGAAGCTTGCGGTCTTTTTCCAGCGCCTTGTTGGTGATCTGCTCCAGCTCCGCCGGAAGATTGGGATTGAGCCGCATAGCCGACGCCGGCGGCTCGTGCAGAATTGCGTCAAACACCATCGCTGACGTGTTTCCGGAAAACGCCGGCAGCCCCGTCGCCATCTCGAACAGCACAGCCCCGAACGAGAACAGATCGGTGCGCGCATCCAGTTCCTCGCCGGCCGCCTGCTCCGGCGACATGTAAGCGATCGTTCCCACTGCCGTCCCCGGACTGGTGAGGTGTACTTCGCTCATCACCGTCGGCGCTGCGCCCAGTGATACCGGGGAACTGCTTTGCCCAGGTACCACCTTCGCCAGTCCAAAATCCAAGATCTTCGCGTGCCCATGCTCGGTCACGAAGATGTTCGCCGGCTTGATATCACGATGAATGATTCCTTTCCGATGTGCCGCATCCGGACCGTCTGCGATACCCACGGCGAGCATCACCAATTCTTCCGTCGGCAAGGCCCGGCCCAGGATGCGATCGCGCAGTGTCTTGCCCACCAGTAGCTCCATCACGATGAAGTACTGGCCGTCCTGTTGCCCGATTTCGTGGATGGTGCAGATGTTGAGATGATTTAGTGCAGAGGCGGCGCGCGCCTCACGTTGGAAACGTTCAAGGGCGGCCGCGTCGGAGCTCAATTCCGGAGGCAGAAACTTCAAGGCTACGCGTCGGCCCAAGATGACGTCTTCCGCTTCATAGACGACACCCATGCCCCCGCCGCCGAGCTTCTGCAGAATGCGGTAGTGCGAGATGGTTCGGCCAATCATCAGGAAGATGCCTGGCTCCCGGATCGCTTCATCTTAAGGACGCGACATCTGCGAGTCAACGAATGCGGATGCGAGGTGCGAGTGTAAAGAAACCAAGGACTTTGGCCCGCCGCCGCAGTCACTCCCTGTTAGTCGCCAAACCTTCCCAATCGCGTTACGTCAGAGTAGCTCGTCACTCGCTAGCTAGGGCAACTCCAAGTCGAGAGTGTAGATTTCGTCCGTACTCAGATCGCGGGTAAAGAGTGCCGAGCCGTCGGGAGCAATACCGCTCCAGCCATAGGCGGGAGGGGCTAAGTACCTGTGCAGCCCCTTTAAATCGACCAGAAGTTCCGAGTGGGTCTGGCCAACCTTGACCCGGCGAAAAGTCGGATGGTCGGTGAAGGTGTTGTCGTAGTAAAGGTAACTTCCATCGCGCGACCAATTGAGATAACCCACCACGCCTGGCTCAGTGACCCAATCAGACCATTTCTGGGTTTTGAAATCGAAAAGCAGCAGCTTCGTAGAATCCAGGGTAAGCGCGGCCAGATGTTGACCGTCGGGCGACCAGCGTGGGCTAAAAAGACCCTTCGAATCAGGAACAGTAGAGGCCTGATGAGTGGCGAGGTCGATGATAGAGATGATCTGTCCCTCGGAACCCGAGGCCCCATTTCGGCCAAAGGCGATTTCCTTGCCTTCGGGCGACCAGGTCGCGTCTAACTGGGGGTCGTTTTCTGCAAGCATTTGCTGGGGCGCACCACCTTGGGCAGAGATCAGAAACACCTGCAAAGCCCGGCCGGACTCGCCAGCTGCGTAGGCAATCTGGGTAGCGTCGGGAGACCAGCGGGGCAGGCCCGCCAAAACCGGCGGATAGGTTAGTTGCAATCGATCGCTGCCGTCCAACCGGCTGCGCCAAACTGTGCGATCAGGATAGGAAACATATGTGACCCATTTGCCGTCACGCGAGAAGTCCAGTTCGCCCGCCGATATCCCCGTAAGAAACGGCACGAATTGCTGGGATCTGGGGTCATAGCGGACGAGTTCTCCGCGGCCCTGTGACGCACTTACAAACAATTTCTTCCCATCGGAGCTAGGCACCAGGCTCTCGAAGGAAAGCGGACCGGTAGTCAGCCGGAAGGGTGCGAAAGAATGCCGATGAAACAGCCCCATCGTTTCGCGCATCGCCCAGACGTTGCTTCCGGAAGGATCCGAGCTCAGGAAAAAATAGTAGCGGCCGTCCGGCGTCCATGCACCACAGCATTCGCTGGGCGGGTTATGCCATCCCGGTAGTACGGGATGAAGATCGCTCCCGTCCGCGCGAATCTCCCAAAGCGCAGCAGAGCTGTTCTGGGACAGCTGGATCGTAAAGCGAATACGGGTTCCATCCGGAGAGAAGCGCGGCAAGATAGGCGTGCCCGACACCGTGAGCAGCTTGTGCGGGTTTGTTCCATCGGCGTTCGCTTGGTATATTCCGGAGGCCTTGAAAAATACCAGGTGGCGGCCGTCTGGCGACCATGCGCCATCATGGCCGACAATATCGCCGAGACGGCGAGGGGCTCCAGAGGGCAGAGGGAGACTCCATAATGGGTCTTCGGCCTCGGTACCCGCAAAGCTGTCCGTCAGAAGCTGCGTATGATCGGGGGATATCTCCAGGGCGGCGGTATTGACAAACGGAGTTGGAATCTGTGAGGTGTCGCCTCCCGCTACGGAAACCTGCACCATCCGGTATGGGTCTCCTCGCTCATCTATGTATAGCCGGGAGCCATCGGTCGCCGCGACGAATTTGGATATGCCGTCGCGAGTGAGTTGGGTAGTGGCCAAAACTCTGGGTGGCGGTGGGGATGAATTAAGCCAGGCGAACGTTGCTGCTCCAATCAGGATCACCATTAAGATTGCAGCCGCCCACTGCCAGCTTAATTTGCGGGCTCGCGCCGGACCGGCCACAACCTCGATCTTCCCAGACGTAGTGTCTCGCTTCAGCCGCTTCAGGTCCGCCCGAAGCTCGGCAGCGGACTGGCAGCGAATGTCGCGGTCCTTCTCCAGAGCCTTGTTGATGATCCGTTCCAGCTCAGCGGGCACGTCAGGATTCAGCCGCACCGCAGCTACCGGAGCGCGTTCCAGAATGGCGTTGAAGATCAGCGCTGAGGTCTCGCCGCGGAAGGGCAGCGCCCCAGTGCACATCTCATACAGTACTGCGCCGAACGAGAACAGGTCGGTCCGAGCGTCGAGTTCCTTGCCCCTGACCTGCTCCGGCGACATATACGCCACAGTGCCAAGAGCGCTGCCGGGACTGGTGAGATGTTCCTCTGACTCGATGGTCGCGGCGCTCAGGGTAGCCCTCTCGGGCTTGAGGGTGACTTTCGCGAGTCCGAAATCGAGAACCTTCGCCTGACCTCGATTGGTGACGAAGATGTTCGCGGGCTTGATGTCGCGATGAACGATACCTTTAGCGTGAGCCGCATCGAGAGCGTCGGCGATCTCGATACCCAGCTCTAGCACCGTCTCAATCTCCAGCGGCCTGCCCGCGATCCGGTGCCGGAGCGTCTGACCCTCCAGCAGTTCCATCGCGATGAAGGTTCGCCCATCGGCATCGTCAATCTCGTAGATGGTGCAGATGTTCGGGTGGTTCAGAGAGGACGCGGCCTTGGCTTCCCGCTGAAAACGGCTGAGGGCTTGTGCGTCCTTGGCGAGCTCGTCGGGAAGAAACTTCAAGGCAACCTGGCGACCGAGCTTCAAGTCTTCCGCCTCGTAGACAACACCCATCCCGCCGCCGCCCAACTTCTCCACAATGTGATAGTGCGAGATGGTTTGGCCGATCATTCGGAGCTGCCCGATCTTCGGGCCGCTTCATCTTAAAGACGCAGCAGAAGGCAGTCAACGATGCTCTGGCTATAGATCGTGTGCCGACACTCATTTAGTGGAGGCAATTGTGGAAGCGGGGGGATAACTCCCGGTTTGTCGGCAAACCTTCCCTTGGCGCATTACAGATGGAACCGTTGCCCTCACTAACAAAGTGAGTAACTGACGAGACTCGGCGGTCGCGCTGCGACCAAACGGAAGTATCCCCCGGTCTTCCTCGAAGGACGGTTCGCTACTGCAACTTCGCGTACTCGGCCTGGGCTCATGTGGCCACAAGGCGAGGGCACAACTTTTTGCGTGATCACATGCAGCTGTGATCAAGATCACAGCCAAGAATTAGGACGCTGATGCAATCTCTTGAACATTCGCATTTTGTGGGCTCAGGTGCTGCACGACAATCTGTTCCAGATGCAGAGGCACCACTGAAGCATGTGACAGCTCCATCTAGGAGGACAAATCATGAATCGCAAAGTACTATTGGCAATCGTTGTGACCTTGGCTTTTACCGCTGCGGCAAACGCTGGCACGATCAGCGGCAAAGTTTCGGGCGTTTCCACTGAATCTGTTGTCTATATTGAGGCCATTGCCGGGAAAACCTTTCCAGCCCCCTCTGCGCACGCCCAGATGGATCAGAAGGCTCTCCTTTTTCAACCAAGCGTTCTCGTCATACAACAAGGTACAACGGTCGATTTCCAGAACAGCGACACGGTCGCGCATAACGTCGCGTGGAGTTCGGTCGGAGGCAACAAGAGGCTGGCGCACAACATGGGAACCTGGCCGAAGGGAGAAAATCGTTCCTTCAAGTTCGATAATGCCGGTGCCATTCCGCTGATGTGCTACGTCCATCCTGAGATGGAGGCAACCATCATTGTCTCTCCGACCCCGTACTTCGCACATACCGACAAATCCGGTAGCTACAAAATCGAGAATATCCCCGATGGAAGCTACACCTTGACCGTGTGGAATGTAGGTGCGAAAGGTCAGTCCAAACCAATTACAGTTTCGGGCGACAGCACTGCGGATTTCACCTTGACCAAATTAATCAGATAGGCACTGAGGGGACAAAGGCCCTGCCGTCCGCTTCAGGTCGTTAACGTAGAGCCCTCGGATAAAAATGACACGAATCGCCGATCATGCTGAAACGCTACAAGAACAAAAAAGTCGACGGGGACTGGCTGAACACAAACTTCCCTTGCATGATGGCGTGCCCGGCGCACACTAATGCTGGACGCTACGTTGGTCTAATCGGCGAGGGACGTTTCGAAGAAGCCTATCGCATCGCGCGCGATCCCAATCCGCTGGCCAGCATTTGCGGACGAGTCTGCGCGCATCCTTGCGAAACTGCCTGCCGCCGCGGTGAGATCGACCGTCCCATTTCCATCCGCGCTCTCAAGCGTTTTCTCACCGAGCAGTTCGGGCCAGAGTCGAAACATCCGATTCCTGTGAACGAAGGACGAGGGCAGAACAAACTTCCTTTCACAATAGCAGTCGTCGGTGGTGGCCCGGTTGGACTTTCTGCCGCGCATGATCTCGCGCTGATGGGATACGCGGTCACCATTTTCGAAGCCGCGCCGGTGGCGGGCGGGATGCTGTATCTGGGCATTCCCGAATACCGTTTGCCGCGCGATGTGGTGGAGGCGCAGGTGCGCGAAATTCTTGAGACCGGCGACATCACTTTGAAATTGAACCACGCGGCGGGCCGCGACTTCACGATTTCCGATCTGCGCCGCCGGGGGTTCGATGCGGTACTGATCGCAGTGGGCGCGCATCGCAGCCGCGATCTTAGCATCCCCGGCGTCGATCTCGATGGCGTATACAAGGGCATCGATTTCTTGCTCAACGTGAACCTCGGCTATAAGTTCACCATCGGCAAGAAAGTCATTGTGATTGGCGGCGGCAACGTGGCCATGGACGTGGCGCGCTCCGCCGCTCGCGAAGTCGTGCGTCAACATGCCGGCGGTGTGCAGGATGCGGAACCTTCCGCCGAAAACATGAGCGCGGTCGCTACGCGAGAGATGGTCGATATCTCCCTTTCCGCGCTGCGCATGGGCGCGCGCGAAGTGAACCTCGTCTGTCTGGAGCGCCGCGACGAAATGCCTGCCGCTCTCGAAGAGATTGAGGAAGCCGAAGAAGAGGGCATTCGAATGCATCCGGGGCTTGGTCCTAAGCGGATGATTGGCAAAGATGGCAAGGTGGTTGCGCTCGAAACACTGAAAACCAAGTGGGTCTTCGATCAGAACAAGCGCTTCAATCCTACGTTCTACGAGGGCAGCGAAAGCCAAATCGAATGCGACACCATCATCATGGCGATCGGCCAGGCACCACGTCTCGACTTTATCACGCCGGAGGATAAAGTCGATTTGTCTCCACGGGGCCTGATCGCCGTCAATCCGCAGACCTTGATGACTTCCGCTGCCGGAATCTTCGCCGGCGGCGATTGCGTTTTCGGTCCCCGGCTGATAATCGACAGCGTTGGCGATGGCAAACGCGCCGCGGTTGGAATTGACGAATACCTTCGGAAGAACAAGCATCCCGAGCCCATTATTGAGGTCGAGCTGCTGACGCGGCACAGGATGCCGCTGGATTATCTCGACATCACTCGCCAGCCGGTACCAATGCTCCCTCTTGAGCGCCGCACGGGCGTAACGGAAGTCGAAGTCGGCTACGACGCTCCCGAGGCGATTGCCGAGGCGCAACGCTGCCTGCACTGCTGGGTCAACACAATTTTCGAAGGCACTCCCGAAGACGGCAGCATGTGCATCCTGTGCGGCGGTTGCGTCGATGTTTGCCCGGAAAAATGTCTGGAGCTGGTTTCGCTCGATCGCATCGAGTTCGAGCCTGACACCGTGCAGCACATTCGCGACAACCAGCAGTGCTTTGGCGTGGAACTCGACGAAGTAGCGGCCGACGAACTCGGGGTGGTTGCCGGCTCCGCGATGTTGAAAGACGAGACTCGTTGTATCCGCTGTGGCCTCTGCGCCATGCGTTGCCCGGTGGGCACGATCACCATGGAGTCCTACAACCTGATTCCTGCCGAGCCGACGGGTCTGATCTCGGTGGCGGCGATTGGAGGATTGCAGTCGAAGTAGATTGCGAGGCACATATGGCAGACGAAAACAAAGCCGCAATTGCCAACGATGACGTTAGCCGCCGCCACTTTTTTCTGAAGCTCGGCTTGGGCTCTCTCGGCATAGCTGCCGCCGGTACCGTCGCTTTTGCTTATCAGTTTCTCGATCCCAATGTGCTGTACGAGCCCTCGCCGATCGTCAACGAGGGCAAGCCCGACCGCTATCCGTTGGATTCCGTAACGCTCGATGCGAACTCGGGCATCTACATTATTCACTCGCAGGAGGGTTATTTCTCACTCAGCGCCGTGTGCACGCATCTTGGCTGTCTCACGGCGTGGAAGCCTGAGCTAAACATGATTGCCTGTCCCTGCCACGGCAGCAAATTTGCTGTTCTCGAACGGGGAAATTTAAGGCCAGGCGACAAGATCGAGGGGCCTGCGCCCAAGCCTCTTCCCTGGAAGCGCATTTGGCTGAACGATGACGGAGATTTGCTGGTGGACCGCTCCACTGACGTTCCTCCGCTACAACGTGACTCCTTCGTAAGGATCTAATCAATGGCGACGAAGACAGTAGACCAATATTTTGACGACTTACGCGGCACGCGGGTGTGGCGCTCGATTTTTCGCAGCGGCACCGGTTCGAGCACGCTGCATCGTGCTTTGGCGATTCAGCAAAACGTCTTCCTGCATCTCTTCTCCACGAAGGCGCGCACACGTATGCTGAGTTTTAGTGCCACCTGGTATCTGGGAACGCTCACTCTCGGCACGTTCTTCATCCTGGTTGGGACCGGAATTCCGCTGATGCTCTACTACCATCCCTCTGCCCCGCAGGCCTACGCCGATACAAAGGATCTGCAATTCGTGATTTCTTCCGGAATGTTCCTGCGCAACCTGCATCGCTGGTCGGCACACGCCATGGTTTTCCTGGTCTTTGCTCACATGTTCAAAGTTTTCTATCGTGGCGCGTATCGAACTCCGCGTGAGTTCAACTGGGTGATCGGGGTGATTCTTCTGCTGATCACGCTGCTGCTTAGCTATACGGGCTACCTTCTTCCCTGGGATCAACTGGCTTACTGGGCAATCACCGTCGGGTCGAACATCGCATCGGCCGTTCCAGTCATGGGCAACAAAATTCACTTCCTATTGTTGGGAGGTAACGCTGTCAACGCGAATGCATTACTTCGCTTCTATGTGCTGCACTGCATGATCTTGCCGCTGACGGCGATATTCTTCGTTGCCATCCACTTTTGGCGAATTCGCAAAGACGGTGGCCTCTATTCGCATGCGAGTGAACCCGCGACGCTTCGAGCGAAAGCTGCGAGCAGCGATGCCATTGTTGCGGAGGCGAAATAGTCATGGCCGACTCCAAAGAATTCACCGCCAGCGTCGACTCCAATGCGAAGAAGTCGCCCCGCCGCATCGTCTTCATCACCCGCCGAACTTCCGCGCAAGTGAAGGCTGAGAGTGAAGATCAGGTGCAGACATTTCCCGAAGTTCTGTTTCGTGCTGCAGTAGCCATTCAAGTTCTTGCCATTGCGCTGGTGTGGATTGCTCTGATCTTCAATGCGCCGCTCGAAGGGTTGGCCGATCCTTCGCACACTCCCAATCCCGCGAAGGCTCCGTGGTACTTTCTCGGGCTGCAGGAGATGCTGCATTATTTCCCACCGGTCGTCGCGGGTGTCCTGGCGCCCGGCTTGGTGGTGATGGCCCTGATCGTGATTCCGTATTTCAAGGTCAACATTGAAGCGGATGGCGTATTCCTCAAAGATCGCCAGCGGCGCCTGAGCATTTTCTATGCCGTCGCCGCTGCGCTTTCAGTCTTTCTATTCAGCTACAGGGTCTACGCGGCTCTGGTGCCGACGCTGATCATGGCGGGGCTCATGCTGTTAGCCGCCCAGAGTTCGCCGCAATCGCCCTCGGCCTTCCGGCGTTATTTGGCGGCCAGACCGCTCTCTTATTGGGTGATGACCTGGTTCTTATGCGAACTGGTAGTGCTGACTGCAATTGGAACATTTTTCCGAGGACCAGGCTGGGCCTGGATATGGCCGTGGCAGGCATCTTAATGCGCTTATGAAGGAAAAACTCAAATCGCTGTGGCAGATGCTGTTTGGAGATAGCGTTCGCGCCTTCGGCGTAGTCAGCTGTTTGTTTCTGCTCTCGTTGGCGATAGCGCCCGCCAAAAATCACTTCAGCGAGTGGCGCCATTATCAACACAGCTATTTGAAGATGATCCGCAATCGCAGCGATGCCGTGACGCTGCAGCGGCACTTTCAAAGTGGCATTCAGCAGATATGGTTGCCTGACCTCGGAGTCGTCGACCGATGCACCAGTTGCCATGTTGGTTTGAAAGAAGCCAGCCTTAACGACGTGAGCGCGCAACCTTTCCGTCCGCATCCCGTGATTCCACATAAGCTGGATCAATTTGGATGCACCGTCTGCCATCGCGGCCAAGGTGCCGCGACCACCGTGGCGGAAGCGCACAATAGCACGCTGGCGTGGGAGCAACCGATTCTGCCGGCAAAATACATCGAAGCGTCGTGCGGTGAGTGCCATCGCGGGACGCTGCCGGGCACACCTCAATTGAATCAAGGCCGCTACCTGCTCTCGCGCTACGGATGCGTGCATTGCCATACGGTGAAGCTGCCCGATGGGAAAACAATGAAAGCGACCGACGATCCGCCCTCGCTCTCACACATCGCCGATAAGACCACGCGCGAGTGGATATATGCCTGGCTGAAAGATCCGCAGGCCTACGCAACTACGGCGACCATGCCAAATTTTAAGCTGAGTGATGACGATACCCGCGATATGTCGGCGTTCTTGATTGCCAACAGCACTTCGGTATCGGGCGACACGACCACGCTTTCCGCGAAAGCCTCGACCGATCCCACGGCCGGCGCCAGCCTATACGGTGAATCTTTCTGCGCTTCCTGCCATGCGGTGCAAAATGCTGCCGGCAATCTGGTTGGTGGTAACGTCGGTCCCGAATTGACGCGCGTCGGGAATAAAGCAAAACCCGAATGGTTGCAAGCGTGGCTGCGCAACCCTCGTGTTTACGATGTCGAGACCGCGATGCCGCACTACCGTTTCAATGATGCCCAAGTCGCAACGCTTTCTGGATTCCTCCTGGGGAAAACTGATTCCGATCTGCTGGCCAATGTTCATCTTGAAGCTCCGACTCCGGAGCAGATCGCACACGGTAAGCATCTGGTTTCCGATTACGGCTGCGCGTCTTGCCACGAAATCGCTGGTATTAAGAAACCGGACAATTTTGCGCCTGAGCTAAGCCGGATCGGCAGCAAGCCGGTTACACAGTTGCTGTTTCTGCCAGGGATGCAGCACACGCTCCCAGAGTACATCGCGACAAAAATCAAACAGCCGCGTTCCTTTGCACAAAATTTGAAGATGCCGCAGTACACGTTCACGCCCGAGCAAATTGATTCCCTGACCACGGCCCTGCTCGCGTTCAACGACCGTTCCTTCACGCTACCTCCATCGTTGACCGTGCCTGCGAAGCCGGAATCGGATTACCAACCAGCGGGTAAAGCAGGAAAACTGATGGCCGATCTGGCCTGCTTCAGTTGTCATCGCATCAACGAGCACGGCGGCAACATGGCCCCCGATCTCACCTGGGAAGGCAGTTCCGTGCAGCGCCAATGGTTAGTGGACTTTCTTAGGAATCCGAACACGCTGCGGCCGGCTCTCATTCGCCGCATGCCACGATTCAATCTCACTGACGCCGAGGCCAACGAGCTCACCGACTACATCATGACTGTATATCAGAGTCCGGCAATCGATCGCGACTCCATGACGCTGAGCAGCTATCCGAAAGGCGAGGTTGAATTAGGCAGGCAACTCTTTTACGGCAAGTATGCCTGTCAAGGTTGCCACATTGTGGATGACAAAGCGGACAAGGGTTACATCGGGCCGACACTGACCCACGTCGGTTCGCGCCTCACAGCTGCCTGGATCTTCCAGTGGATGAAAAATCCGCAAGCTCTGCGCCCCGGCACTCTCGAACCCAACCGTGCCATGAGCGACGAAGACGCTCGTGCACTGACTGCCTTCCTGGTCTCGCAGAAAAGCGGAGCCAAATCGGAGGTCGCAAGGGCAAAGCCATGATTCGTTTCTCGACCATCAGCGCACTATTGTGCGTCGTGCTCGCAACGTCGCTCGGCGTCTCCTGCTCGCGTAAGACCGCGTCGATGCCGCTGCCGAAACCGACAGCATTCGGCACCGCCATCGTTGAATCCAGCGGTGGAAAGCAAATGGCGCAGACAGGTCGGTTGCTGCCACAGCCAGTTATCGTGCAGGCGAATGATGCCCAAGGGGCTCCGGTTCCGGGCGCACTAATAGAGTTCAGTGCAGCGCCGGGAGTTACGTTCGATCCACCCTACGGCCTTGCAGATTCCAGCGGGCAGGTTACGACCAATGTTGCTCTCGGGGGAATGGCGGGACGCTACCAACTCACCGTGCTCAGCTCCGACAAAACGGGAAAGAAGATTGAACTGACAATCGAAGAGATCGCTCTGGGTTATCAGCAGAACCTGGGACGCCAACTTAATGACCAATATTGCGATCGCTGCCACAATCCTGAATCGACTGCCAAGCGTTTATCGAACTTCGACAATCTTGAAATCAAGCCGCACCCTTTCACCGAGGGTGACACGCTCAACAAACTGACCGATGCCGATCTTACTGCCATCATCAGTCATGGTGGTCCTGCGCTTAATAAGTCGGCGCTCATGCCAGCCTGGGGCAACACTCTCAGCCGGTCCGACATTCAGGCGCTGATATCGTATATCCGTGCAATCTCCGATCCTCCCAACCGCAATGCTGGCCCGGTATATGCCAAGAATTAGTCTGTTCGGGATCGAGGGATCGAAGAAGGTTCTTCCCATTAGCTCGGGCCCGCAGGGCAAGAATTTCATCTGGACCGAGCCATGCGGCGGCACAATTATAGCCCTTGCAGCATGTCGGTGAAGATACGAGGATTCTGGGTGGATGGTCGGCAACCCTTCCTTTATCGAGTAGCTAAGAGTTGCCCGTCACTCGCCAAGTGAGCTACTAAGGACACTCGCGGTCGCGCTGCGACCAAGTATGCCTGTCTGCGTTGAAGTACAGTTTCGCTACTGCAACTTCGCGTACTCAGCTTTGGCTGCTTTGAGGATGGGAAGGTCGGGGTCGGCGTCTTTCCAGAGGCCGAGAAAATCCCGATAGGCTCCTTTGGCTTTCGCGGAGTCGCCGGACATTTCGTAGGCGCGAGCAATTTGCAGGTGGGCGAGGGGACCAAGCAACCCGTTCCCGACCAGTGCGGGACGATCAATCAACTTCTGGAATTCGGCCGCCGCCGCCGATCCATCCTTCTGCGCCAAATAAGCCTGACCACGAATATAGGCGGGATAGATCCAGCCGATATTGCCTCCCAGTTCATAAGGGAGCACCGGCTCAAGCGCAAGGATCGCGCGGTCCGGCGCGGACTGATCCATATTAATCGCGGCGTGGATGAGCGGAAACCAATACACCTTGAGAAGCGTATTGGTAGGCTCGGCCTTTTCGGTCGCATCCAGCAATGTTTTCGCCTTGGCCGCATCGTCGCCGCGCGCCAGCGCCAAGGCTGCGAGCACCTTCACATACCTGCCTGGAGCTAAAGCCAGACCTCGCGCGGCGGCCTGTTGCGCCGCTGCATCATTACCGACCTCAGCCTCACGCAGCGCCTGAAAGGTGAGATCCGCAGCGCCGACCTCTTTGGAATCCGCACGCACCGCCGAGTCGACGGCGCGCCGGGAGAGGTCGCGCGCTTTTTCCATGCGTCCATAGTAGACCTGGGTATCAGCGTGGGTGGTGAGCATTTGGTCCTCCTCACCGGGGCGGCCCGCGGCCCATGCGACCTGGCGCTCCATCTCAGCGTTATCTCCGGCCAGGAACGCCAAGTTGTAAAGATCGCTGCGAATAATCAGGCCGTCAAAACCCTTCTGCTGGGCTTCCGCGAGGATGTCGCGGGCATCCTTGATCCGACCTACAGACGTGTACCAGCTCGCCAGATTTCCATAGCTGACGATGCTGGGTGCAATTCTTTGCGTAGCTTCGGCCTTCGTGATGGCCTTGTCGAATTGTCCCAACATCCAGTAATCCACGGCCAGATTGCCAGGGGGCACGGCGTCTCGTGGATAACTCTTCGCCCAAAGTTCATAGGCTTCGGTGCCCTGCTCCACTTCCCCTAGGACGTCATTAAAGTAGTAAGCCGTAATGCGGTACCGCTCGCGCTCGCTGACCCGGTCGCGCAGGTCGTAGGCTTTCTTGCCGTTCTCGGCGGCCAGGGTCGCCTGCCCCATATTTCCGTATTCGATGGCTAGGCCTTCGTAGGCGATAGCGAAGTTGGGGTCGAGTTCGATGGCCCGCTTCATGAAAGGAATTGCCTCGGCATCGCCCTTGGTGCGGCTGGTCGTGATGGCCATGCTGTAGGCCTTCAGGGCTTCGAGGGACGGAGTCGTCGCCTCGACCGGCACGTCAAACTTTTGCACCGACGCCAGCGACTCGCCGAGGCGCGAACGCAGCGCGGTCGCCGCAGTACCGAGCGCTTTGAGCACACCTTCCTTGCTTGGAGCTTCGGCCTGCTCCTTAGCCAGGTCGTCGCCTGTGCTGCAAGCAACTGCATCGAGGCCGACAATGTATTGGCTACCGAGGTTCGAGATGGAGCCGCCGATGACGGCCTTGCTGCCCGTGCGGAGGCAGAGCTCCTTCGCCACATCGGCCGTGACATGGTCGGTCGGCGCGCGGCCCATCAGCTTCAGCGTCTCGCCCACCTTGCGGTCCGAAAGAATGTTGAGAAAAGGTGACTGTTCCAGATCGACAGCAAGAGCCTGCTTGAGTGTCCCATCGAAGACAGGGTCGGAGGTGGAGTTGGAGAAGTCGGCGAGGACGACGGTATCTTTCTCCGTGAGCGCAGTGGCAGAAGGGCGAGGCGCAGACGAGCGCGAGCGCAGATAAAATCCTGCGGCTACCAGAGCAGCAACGGCCACCAGCGATGCGGCGATCCAAATCTTGATGCGCGAACCAGACGCAGGCGCGATCGGCGGAATCGTGACAGATGATGTCGAAGAGTGAACCGGCGCCACTGTGCTCGCGGAAGAGGTCGCGGCTGCGGGAGATAAGCCGGAAGAATCTGCGCTCCATGGCGATGCGGCTGACGAAGGTGTGGCTGACGAAGATGCGGCGACGGGCGTCGGAGTTGGCCCGCTCTCGGACACCGGCGCTGCGCTGGCGGCGGAGATGCGGCCTGAATCGGTATCGCGCTTGAGGCGCTGCAACTCGGCACGCATGTCAGATGCGTGCTGGTAACGCAGTTCGCGGTCTTTCTCGAGCGCACGGTAGATAATGCGCTCCAGTTCGAGAGGCACATCCGGATTCAGCCGCACCGCCGGCACCGGAGCACGGTTCAGGATGGCATCGAAGATGGTCGCGGAACTCTCGCCTCGAAAGGGTAACTGCCCAGTGGCCATTTCATAAAGGACCGCCCCAAAAGAAAACAGATCAGTGCGGGCGTCCAATTCCTTGGCGCGAGCCTGTTCCGGCGACATGTAGGCGACGGTGCCCAGGGTGGAGCCGGGGCTGGTCAGGTGCTGCTCGTCGATGGTGCCGGTTACCGTGTTGGCCGATGCAATTTTGCTCGACGAAGCCTGTGCCAGCTCCATCTTCGCCAGTCCGAAATCGAGAATCTTGGCGTGGCCGCGTTTGGTGATGAAGATGTTGGCGGGCTTGATGTCGCGATGAATGATGCCTTCAGCGTGAGCGGCGTCAAGAGCGTCGGCGATCTCGATGGAAAGGGTGAGAAGTGTTTCGATGTACAGCGGCCGGCCTGCACTGCGGTGCTTCAGCGTCATCCCGTCGAGAAACTCCATGGCGATGAATGCCTGCCCGTGCTGGTCGTCGATTTCATAGATGGTGCAGATGTTGGGATGATTGAGCGCGGAAGCAGCCTTGGCTTCGCGCTGGAAACGGCTGAGTGCTTGCGGGTCTTTGGCGACGTCGTCGGGCAGGAACTTTAGGGCAACGAAGCGGCCTAGCTTCACATCCTCGGCTTTGTACACGACGCCCATGCCACCGCCGCCCAACTTATCGACGACGCGGTAATGGGAGATATTCCGGCCGATCATGCGAGAGGCGTTGGCTTTCGCGCTGCTACATCTTACGGACGCGTTATCGTTTAGTCAAAGAACAACGGCTCTGGCAGAAGCATGTCGAACCCAGATTACTTGCCTTTATGAAGGGATAACTGTGCTGCGGTGAAATAACTCCCGGTTTGTCGGCAAACCTTACCTTACAGGATTACGGAAGGGTTGCCCGTCACTCGCCCAGTGGAAACAACTTAACCCATTTCCTCAAGTCAGCAGCCATTTGCGGCGGCGTAGATTGTGGTGGTTTGCGTGCACGCGTCGCCTGCTCGAAGCCGTAGGTGATCTGCAACAACTGCGGCTCGCTAAGCGGAGGAGGTGTAGCCCGGCAACCGGGAATAATCGCGATCTCTTCCGATAAACCGGCTTCTCAGTACGACGTGGAAGGCCCACTAGGAACGCACACCCTGAAATCCATGTTGACCTCACTAACGTCTTACCGTATAGTAATGCGTTACCGGTCGGTAATGTATCTGGAGGGTTGTATGCCGCAAGTCATCCGCTCGATTGAAATTCACGCTTCGCCGAGCGCCGTCTGGCTCTGGTTGGCAACCCAGGAAGCACTGCGCCGCTGGATCAGCTCCAATCTTGAGATCGATTTGCGCGTCGGCGGCGCGTACCGCTTTCTCGGCCCCGATGATAAAACGTGGATCAGCGGTACTGTGCTGGAACTGGAACCTGAAAGAAGCCTGATCCTGTCCTGGCTCGAGGAGGGCAGCGGGTGGTTACACCCGGTGCGGTTAGTCATCAGGCTTGCTCCTATTCCTGTCGGCACGCGGGTCACTCTCATTCACGATGGATTCGAGGGCATCGGTCGTTCAGACTGGCCTGAGACGGTACGGGATTATGAGCGCGGCGCCGACGTGCACCGAGTTCTGGATCGGCTGGCCGATCTGGTGAACGCGTGTGCGGCCCAGTAAGAGCGATGCCCTATTCCGGATACTGGCCGACCCGACGCGCCGGCTCATTCTCGATCTGCTGGCCGAACGCGGTCGTCTGACCGTCGGCCAACTCGCCGCTGAGTTTCCCAACATGGTGGCATCGGGCATTTCCAAACACCTGATGGGCCTGCGGGCGGCCGGTCTGGTATCCGCAACACGTCGGGGGCGACAGCAGATTTATCAGCTCGAACCGGATGCCCTGGCTGCCGGACTGACACCGTGGATTGCGAAGTACGAGCAGTATTGGTCCGCCGCTCTCGAACGGCTGCGTGACCTTGCGCAAGAAGGTGTTGCGAAAGACGGACTCGCGTTCCGAAACAATATCCAACGAAAGAGGCGGAAATGAAATTCATTGGCAGTGCCCGTGTTTTGGTTTTCTTCGTGGTATCGCAAGCAAACGCCCAAAGGTAAAGATTGCTTATCCGAGCATGGCGCCGCTCCGCGATACTTGATGCCCGCAACGCGGAAATCTCTCTCGCGCGGAGTGCCGCACCGAGATCAATCTTCGGCGGCGAAGCGCATAGGAGACGATGTTCATTGACATGTGCATACATGAAAGTATGCTTCAAACATGTCCAAGATGATTCAGCTTCGCAATGTCCCCGATGCCCTACATCGAAGCTTGAAAGCTCGCGCTGCTATGGCAGGTATGTCGCTTTCGGACTATCTGTTAGCGGAGATCAAGGAAATCGCGGAGAGGCCAACGCTCGCAAAATTGCGAGAGCGGTTGCACAAACGTAAGCCGGTTTCAGCTCGGATTGATGCCGCCCACCTGGTGCGAGAAGAGCGCGAGGCGCGATGATCGTCCTGGATGCGTCTGCCGCAGTGGACTGGCTCCTTCAGACATCTGCGGGGCAGAGCATCGAAAAGCGAATTTATTCGCGTCACGAAACGCTACATGCGCCTCACCTTCTGGATCTCGAGGTCACGGAGGTACTGAGGCGTCTCGCATTGCAACAAGTCGTCCCGGTAGTTCGCGCTAGCGAGGCGGTCCGCGATCTGCTGGATCTTCGTATGACTCGGTATCCTCATCTCGTGCTCCTGCCAAGAATTTGGCAACTGCGTCACAATCTTTCTGCCTACGATGCTGCCTACATTGCCCTTGCCGAAAAATTCGGAGCTGCGCTAGTTACACGGGATGGTCGACTCGCTTCTTGTTCGGGCCATGCTGCAGCCGTCGAGCTTTTCTAATCCGACGAATTCTGCAGCGAAATGTGCAACCTGGAGAGCAGGCCTGCGACGCCCGCAGACCAAAAAAACCGCAAATTCCCTGTATTTTCCCCTGTTAGCAGGGAATTCCCTGGAACGGAATCCACGAACGATCCTGAAGGAAGCCAAACCAGACTGCGGTGGTTGAAAGAGTCGTTCCTTTCCCTAGCCTATTTTAGCTTCGCGTACTCCGCCTTAGCTGCTTTGAGGATGGGGATGTCAGGATCGGCGTCTTTCCAGAGACTAAGGAAATCTTTGTAAGCAGTTTCGGCTTTCGTCAATTCTCCGGAAATCGCATAGGCGCGACCAAGCTGCAGGTGGGCCAGCGAGCCCAGCAGAAAGTTCTGCACGATGCCGGGATGATCGAGAAACTTTTGGAACTCGGAGGCCGCAGCTGCACCGTTCTTCTCGTCAAGGTATGCCAGACCGCGAAGGTAGGCCGGATACAGAGTGCCAATGGCTTCGGGAGGGGGAGTCCCGAGCTCGTAAGGCAGAGCCGGCTCGAGGGCGATGACCGCGCGGTCGGGAGCATGTTGCGCAATCGCCATGGAGGCCTCGATTACCGGGAGCCAGTACACCTTGAGAAACGTGTTGCTGGGTTCCGATTTCTTCAGCGCTGCCATAATGCTTTTCGACTGCGAAGATTCACCTGCGCGGGCTAGGCCCAGTGCGGCGAGAACCTTCACATCGCGGGCGGGAGCGAGCGCCAACGCGCGAGCAACGGCTTGGCGGGCGGCGGTCGTGTTGCCTGCTTCGACCTCGCGGACAGCCTGAATAGCGAGCCACTGTGCCGCCGTTTCCTTGGCTTCCGCACGCACCGCAGAATCGGCAGCCTGGCGGGCGAGGTCGCGCGCTTTCGCCATGCGTCCGTAATAGGCCTGCGTATCGGCGTGGGTGTTCAGCATCTGGTCTTCCTCGCCCGGCCGCCCCGCCGCCCATGCAACCTGGCGTTCCATCTCGGTGTTGTCCCCGGCCAGGAATGCGAGGGAATACAGATCACCCCGAATAAATAAGCCATCAAAATGATTTCGCTGCGCCTCCGCGAGCGTCTGCCGCGCATCCTTCAATCGATTGACCGAGATGTAATTGCTAGCCAGGTTGGCATAGTCGGTAATAGTAGGTTCAAGGCGCTGCGCCTCTTCGGTTTCGGCGATAGCTTTTTCGTATTGACCCACGGAAGCATAGAGGCTGCCAAGATTGCCGTGAGGCACCATCTCGCGCGGATAACTCTTCGTCCAGAGTTCGTACGATTCGATGGCCTTGTCCATTTCGCCGGTGACATATTGAAAGTAGAAGGCGGAGATGCGGAACTTCTCGCGGTCGCTCACGCGGTCCCGCAAGGCGTAGGCCTTCCGACCATAGTCCGCCGCTACTCCAGGTTGTCCAAGATTGGCGTATTCGATGCCTAAACCAACGTAGGCCATGGCAAAGTTTGGGTCGAGTTCAATGGCGCGCTTCATGAACGGAATGGCTTCGGAATCGCCCTTGGTGCGACCAGTGGTAATCGCCATGCTGTAGGCCTTCAGGGCGTCGAGCGAAGGCGTCGTGGCCTCCATGGGAACGTCAAATTTCTGCACCGAGGCCAGTGATTCGCCCAGGCGCGCACGCAGAGCGGTGGCTGAAGTATCGAGCGCCTTAAGTACGCCTTCTTTGCTGGCGGCTTCGGCGCGTTCCCTGGCGAGGCTATCGCCGCTATTGCAGGCAACCGCGTCAAGAGTTACGACATACTCGCTGCCGAGATTGGCGATGGAACCCGAAACCACAGCCTGGCTGCCAGTCCGGAGGCAAAGTTCAGTCGCGACCTCTCCGGTGACGCGCTCCGACGACGCGTGGCCCATAAGCCTCAGAGTCTCGCCGACCTTGCTGTCGGAAAGAATATTGAGAAAAGGAGATTGCTGCAGATCGACGGCGAGGGCTTGTTTAAGAGTGCCGTCGAAAACTGCGTCACCAGTAGAATTGGCGAAATCTGCCAGGACGATCGTGTCTTTTTCGGAAAGCGGGCGGCTGCTGGGCCGCGCCGAGCGCGAGCGGATGTACACTGCCCCGGCAACAACGGCGACGCCGATGAGAGCCGCGGCAAAGATGTACTCGCGGAGCTTCTTTCGTCTTGTGCCGGTATCGGCCCTGCGCACGCTGCCACTGCTGGCAGATACGGCTGCGGCAGAGTGCGATTCGGTATCCCGTTTCAGGCGCTGCAAGTCCGTTCGCATGTCAGCGGCGTGCTGATAGCGCAAATCACGATTCTTCTCCAGAGCTTTATTGATAATCCGCTCTAGTTCAGCGGGCACGTCTGGGTTGAGCCGAACCACTGGCGTCGGCGTGCCATCGAGAATGGATTTGAAGATCACCGCCGTACTCTCACCACGGAACGGCAGTGTCCCCGTCGCCATTTCGTAGATGACCGCACCGAACGAAAACAAATCGCTGCGCGCGTCCAACTCCTTGGCCCGTGCCTGTTCGGGCGACATGTAGGAAACCGTACCCAGAGCAGTGCCTGGGCTGGTGAGGTGAGGCTCATCCGGCGCCGTCAACTCATTCGTCTGCGTAGCGCCGCTCGAAGAACCACCTGAGGGGCTGACCTTCGCCAGACCGAAATCGAGAACCTTGGCGTGACCACGCTTGGTGACGAAGATGTTGCCAGGCTTGATGTCGCGATGCACGATACCTTGAGCGTGAGCGGCGTCGAGAGCGTCGGCTACTTCGATGCTTAGAGACAGGACGGTTTCAAGATCGAGAGGCCGGCCGGATATGCGGTACTTCAGCGTTATTCCTTCAAGAAACTCCATGGCAATGAACGCTTTGCCATCTTCCTCGCCGATGTCGTGAATCGTGCAGATATTCGGGTGATTCAGCGCAGAAGCCGCCTGGGCTTCGCGGCGAAAACGAGTGAGGGCTTGAGGGTCTCGGGCGACGTCGTCAGGCAGGAATTTCAGGGCAACAAACCGGTTCAGGCGCGAGTCTTCGGCCTTGTAAACAACGCCCATGCCTCCGCCACCGAGTTTCTCTAGAACGCGGTAATGAGAGATGGTCTGGCCGATCACGGGAGCATGCCTCGGCGTTCTGGCTGCTTCATCTTACGGACGCGACAATTGCGCGTCAACGCGTCTCGGTCTGACTGCCGGCGGATTGATAGCTTCCCAGAAGAAGGCTCCGTTTGTTAGTTCCTCTTGAACGGACTCGCATCAAAAAAGAGTTCGTTGCGCACGATCAGGCCATCTTTGAACGTCATCAGGGCGGCTGCTCGGCAAACGCCGATGATCCCCGGAAAGTACATGTTATAAGCCAGCATCACATGGTCCTCCGCCTCGAACTTCGCTTGCACCTCGACGCTTTGAATGAAAATTAGTAATTTCTTTGCAGCTTCAAGAACTACATCCTTGCCGGTGAGGTCTTCCATTGGTGTAACGAGCCGGATTTCTGGGTGTAACTGCCGCGCCATCGCCGAGACATCTTTGTTGTTCATGGCTTGGTAGTAGACTTCCGCGGAAGCTGCGTTGCTCTGCGTCATCTTCTTCTCCTTCTCCCTGGATGTTGAACCCATGCTGCGCTCATTTTGTCGAACTGGTGTGCCAGCCTGGATTGGTCCAATGGCCGTGCTGCCACACAAAGATCTCAGTTGCCCGGCCGGAACTCGCCTCTCGTTTGCCATTCACTTCCGTTTCCAGCACGAAGGTGCTCCAAACGATGGCAACATGGCCATAGTGTTGCACTTCAGTATGGGGAAATTCGAGCCGAACCAGTCTCCCGCCGCTGGCATGGAATTCCGCGGCGCTTTTAACGACGTAGGTTTGGTTCTTCCATTCTTTCTCGCCTCCACTGATTACAATTGTGTCCGGCGGTACCAATTTCTCGATGACTTCCGTGTCGCCGGCAAACCATGCGCGCCATACGGCCTCGCGCGTGCCGAGTAACTGCTCGTCATTTTTCTTCTGAGCAGCCAGACTCGCAGAACTCAGAGTTACGACCAGGATCGCGACCGTCACAATGCAGGTACGCTTCCGCTTCATCATGATTGATCTCCTTTTTCTGATTGAAAGATTACTTGCCCTCCTGCCGGAAGGCATGCACCGTCAGCAAGACAGCTGCCCCTGAGGCAGAGAAGACGGAATAGTCCATGGGTGACTTCACACCGAAAGAAATCGCCATCGCCGTTCCAAACAGGGCGAGCAGGACTGCGCTGGCCGGCGACACCCACCGAGGCCATAACCCCAATATCAGCAGGATTCCGCACGAGGTTTCGGCAACAGTCGCTGCCCATGCGACAAAGGGAATCACCGCTGGTGGCAGGAAGGAATTCACTTCTGCCGCATATTGCATGAAACTGGAAAAGTGTTTCATGTCGAGTGTCCTGTCCCATATTCCAAACCGCGACGCTACCGCCGAAAGAAAGGCAGCGCCCAGCGCAAGGCGCGCGTAGAGAACTGCTGGGCGCTCCCAGTTCGCTGCCTGCGGTGGCTCGCTGATCACTGCCATTGCGTCCTTCGAGATGGCGTGGGTGTGCTGGTTCATCTTGACGTCTCCTTCGCGTGAATGTTTTCAGGGACATTAATGCTGAGCGGCGTATCGTGATCGCAAACGAAGTAAGCGATGAACGTGGCCGGCTGAGTCTGGCTGGCGTTGGCGGAGACTCGGTGAAGGCCGTTCGGCGCTTCATAAAAAGCCTCCCCGGCCTTATGGGTCGCTTCGGGTTCGCCTTTAACCTGAGTGCGAATCGCCCCGTCCACCACATAACCGATGACTGAACAAGGATGGCTATGTTGCGGTGACGATTCTCCGGGTCCGTAGTGCACCACAACCACACTCGCTTTCAAATGACCGCCATCCAGTTTCGGAAGGGCATGAGAGAGCGCGATGCGAGCTCGTTCTTTGGCTTCGAAGTGAATCGTACCGACGTACAGTTGAGTCCATGCCATAGGAGCTCCCAGCGCTGCCATCAGCAGAATCAACGCCAGAATGGGCATTTTGGAAGCAGTCATCATGAGCTCCTTCAGCCCTCACCCTATCTGCATAGTGGATCAACCACAAGGTCCATTTTCCAGATTGTCGATGTACCATTATCCTATGAAGCGAGCGGCTGTTTTCGAGTTGGTGCTTCCGCTGCCGGATTCGGGCAAATTCCCAAGCCGTTGGCTCTATGAGGCTTTGCGCGCGGAGATGCTGGAGGGCCGTCTGCGTCCCGGAAGCAGGCTTCCAGCCACTCGCGATCTGGCCCGACAATACGCGCTCGCGCGGGGAACGATCGTCAATGCCTTCGAGCAACTGAAGTCCGAGGGCTACATTGAGGGTAACGTCGGATCGGGAACCTATGTGAACAAGATTCTTCCCGACGAATTGCTCCAGGTCCAACGAAGCGGAGTCCCGGCTCCAGCAGCGCCGTCCAAACAGCGTCGCAGGGTTTCCGACTATGCAAGGCGAGTGAAGCTGTTTCCGAATTTTGAGATCCGACCCAGCCGTGCTTTCCGGGCCAACATGCCCGCCCTGGACTTATTTCCGACGACGTTATGGGCGCAGGTTACTTCGCGACGCTTGCGCCGCGCCTCAGCCAATCTCCTTCTCGGTTGCGGTCCGCTGGGATACACGCCGCTGCGAGATGCCGTGGCCATGTACCTGAGTACTTCACGAGGGGTGAAGTGCGTTGCCGATCAGATAGTGATTGTCTCCGGCGTTCAGGAGGGAATCGACTTAGCAGCGCGACTATTGTTGAATCCCGGAGATCGGGTGTGCATGGAAAATCCGGGATATCCCGGCGCGGCGATTGCATTCAAAGCTGCGGGTGCGAAGGTTTCCGGCCTCTGCGTAGACGGGGAGGGGATGCGGGTGCACGAGGCAAACATGCGCGCGGCACGACTGGTTTATGTCACACCGGGGCACCAGTTTCCGCTCGGAGTCACCATGAGTATCGCCCGGCGCCTGCAACTGCTGGATTGGGCGGCGAAGTCGGGAGCCTTGATTCTCGAGGACGACTACGATAGCGAATATCGATATACGGGACGTCCGGTGCCGGCACTGCAGGGACTCGATCGCCGTGGACTGGTGCTGTTTACCGGGAGCTTCAGCAAGGTACTGTTCCCGTCGCTGAGGTTGGGATATCTGGTTGTCCCGCCTGATTTGGTGGACCATTTTTCCGCCGCTCTCTCGGTAACGAACCGCCATGCGCCGTTACTTGAGCAAGCAGTGCTTTGCGATTTCATCACCGAAGGACATTTTGGGCGACACCTGAGACGCATGCGAGAAACGTATGCGCGGCGATTGGCGGTTTTATTGGAGTGCGCACAGCAGAACCTGTCTGGAGCGCTGGAGATTTCAGGTGTGGAGGCCGGGTTGCAGACGGCTGGTTGGCTGCACCGAGGACTGAATGGAGAATCAGTCGCGGCTGAGGCGGCTAAGCGTGGCGTGGAGGTAACTCCGCTCGGCCGGTACCGTCAAGGCGCGGCGGTGCGCGACGGGTTACAGCTAGGGTTCGCTGCGGTGGGCTCCGAGGAAATACGGCGTGGAGTTCGGGAACTGGCGATTACATTGAAAAACGAATTGAAGACGCCGCGTCAACGGAAACCAACCGTTTAGCAGATCACCTCAAATCAGCGCGCGGAGGCATGTGCCTCCCTCAGATAACGACCGAGTATTTTGGCCAAGCTCTCGAAGTGGGCTGCGATCATTCCCACGTGATTGCCAGGGGCGGTTTCGACTTCGAACTTGGCCGCTAAATGGGACCACACCGCGACCGGATCGTCGGGGAAATAGGTGTTGATCTCAGCCTTCACAAACTTGATGGCGCCGGGATAGAACTGAGGATGGTAGCGCTCCCATGCTACGTCCGCGGCGTCCTCCATCCATTGGGGCACGCCATCAGTCGGTGGGGCAAAATGACGGGTCCCGCCCACCGGGTTTTTCTCCTGGCCTGATACGTTGCGCGTTCGTGTTTTGCCTAGCACTGATTGCATCAGTAAACCCACTCGGCGTTTGGTCACTCGAAGGGATAGCCGCCGACGTTGCGGGGCAGGGAGGTGATTCTTGTGGGGATAAGAATCCACGAGCGCCAGTAGCGCTACCTTTTCGCCGCCAGCCAGCAAACGTTGGGCTATCTCCAGTGCCACCAGCCCGCCGAGTGAGTAGCCGATCAGCAAGTAGGGGCCGACTGGTTGCAACTCCTTGATAGCATCGAGATGGAACTGTGCCATCGCCTCGATCGTAGTGAATGGTTTGTTCACCCCATCAATCCCTCTCGCCTGCATCCCGTAAATGGAGTGTGAGGTTTCGATTTTGTTCACGAGGTCGAAGAAACCGAAGACCGTACCCCCGATGCCATGTGCAATGTAGATTGGCGGAGAGTCGGGCCCGGCCTTCAGCGAAAGGAGCGGTGGAACTGACGGGGGGTCGGGCTGCTCCAGCAGTGCAGCAAGAGTGGAGATTGTTGGCGCTCGATAGATCAAAAGTGGTGTTAGATCACGGCCGCGCTCCTCCGCAATCTCAGCAAATATCGTGTCGGCTAGCGAAGGATTGCCTCCGAGGTCGAAAAAATTCTCGTTCACATCGATTGACGGCCGCTGCAGCACGCGCTGCCAGATAGGAAGCAGAAACTCGACCGCGGACCCCTGGATCATGAGTGCGAGAATTCCCAATAGAGTTCTCGGGCTTTCTTATAGAAAGGGCCGAACTCAAGCGAACGGTCGCCGATCCGAGTCAGGGGAACTACTTTCGAATAGTTTCCGGTCGCAAAAATTTCATCTGCCTTCTCAAAGTCCTGGTAAGTCAGAGTTTGTTCGACCACCTTCACCCCGGCGGAGCGCAAAAGTCCGATCACCCTTTGTCGCGTAATGCCTGCCAGAAACGTTCCATTCGGGATTGGCGTAAGCACAACGCCGTCCTTCGCCATGAAGACATTGGAAGTGGCGAGTTCGGCGACGTTACCCAGCATGTCGCACACGATCGCGTTGTCAAAGCCTCTCTCGTGTGCTTCAAAAAGCGAGCGTGAATTGTTGGGATAAAGACATCCAGCCTTGGCATCGACTGGCATGGTTTCAATCGTTGGCCTGCGATAAGGGGACAACGTGATCGAGAAGCCCTTCGGGACGCGCATCGGCGCCTCGTAGATGGAAAGACACCAGCGCGTCGAGTCGGGATCATGCGCCTGCACCCACGGCCCTTCTTTTTCCGCCCAGTACATCGGTCGGATATAGAGCGCCGTGTCTTTATCGAATTTCGTGATTCCTTCCCGCGCCAGTCTTACCCATTCTTCAGGCGAGACCGTCGGTTTGAGATTGAGCTTTTTTGCGGAATCATTGACCCGCGCACAATGAAGATCAAGATCGGGCGTGACCCCTTCAAACGCGCGGGCGCCGTCGAATACAAGGGAGCAAAGCCACGCAGCATGCGTGCGCGGACCCATAATGGGCACATTGCCCTCGTGCCACTGCCCCTCGAAATAAGTCCACGTCTGGGACCACCCGGTTCCGAGTGCCATGTGTTCTCTCCCTATGCCCCGTCCATCGTAAGCTACCCCCGCCAACGCAGAGTCGAAGATTTTCAGGATTTATTTTGCACCGCTCGCGTAACCGAAAATGGCTTGCAACTCAAGAAATTCTTCCAGCCCGGCCTCACCCCACTCGCGGCCGTTACCCGATTGCTTGAAACCGCCAAAGCAACCGCCGAAGTCGACTCTGGCGCCATTGATATGCACGTTGCCGGCGCGAATTCTTTTGGCGACCCGGTGCGCTCGGTCGATGTCTCCCGCGGTTACGAAGCCCGACAAACCGTATGGCGTGTCATTCGCAATTCGAACGGCATCATCTTCGGTCTCGTACGGGATGATGCATAGAACAGGCCCGAAGATTTCCTCGCGCGCGATCGTCATGTCGTTGCGGACATCGGCGAACACCGTAGGTTTCACAAAGTACCCTTTGTGAATGCCCTCCGGCCGCCCGGGGCCGCCAGCCACCAATTTCGCCCCCTCCGCCACGCCCTGCTGGATTAGACGCTGCACTTTATCGAATTGAGCTTTGCTCGCGAGCGGGCCCGTGCCTGTCTCCTTGTTAAATGGATCGCCAACGATAGTGCCCTCGGCTGTCTGTTTGGCCACGATCTCAGCCTCAACCATCTTGGAGCGAGGAACAAGCATCCGGGTGGGAGCATTGCAGGACTGTCCAGTATTGCGAAAGCATTCCTGTGCGCCGTGCTTGACTGCATTCTCCAAATCGGCATCGTCCAGGATGATATTTGCCGATTTGCCGCCGAGCTCCTGCGTGACTCGTTTCACCGTGGGAGCGGCGGCTATAGCTACTGTTACTCCCGCTCGAGTGGAACCTGTAAACGAGACCATCGCCACGTCAGCGTGCGAGGCAATCGCAGCACCGACTGTTGGTCCATCGCCATTGACCAGGTTAAAAACGCCCGGTGGAACGGCCGCCTCATGGAGAATCTGTGCGAAGAGATAAGCCGAGAGAGGCGCAATTTCACTTGGTTTAAGGACCATGGTGCACCCTGCCGCCAGCGCAGGCGCCACTTTGCAGACGATCTGGTTCATGGGCCAGTTCCACGGAGTAATCAGCCCACACACTCCAATCGGCTCTTTCCGCATGAGTGTCGAACCTTTAAGCTCCTCGAACGCAAAGTGCTCCAGCACCTTCACGATCTCGAGCAAATGGGCCAGTCCCGCAGGCGCCTGGGCCTTTCTAGAGAGCGTGATCGGAGCGCCCATTTCCAGCGAAATCGTTTCAGCCAATTCACCGATCTTTGACTGGTAGACCTCAATGATGCCGCGCAGAATCTCAAGCCGCTCTTTCGGACTGGTTTCGGAATGAGTCTCGAAGGCGCGTTTGCCCGCGGCTACAGCGCGGTCAACATCTACAGCACCGCCGAGCGAGATAACCGCGATGGGTTCTTCGTTCGAGGGGTTGATGATGGTGAAATCATGGGGGACAGCAGGATCCACCCATTTCCCATCAATGTAAAATTGCCGGCAGGTCTTCATTGGTCTTTGGTCTGTGCTGGTCTACGAGACAAGGTAGCCCCGTTCACCTACGCGTTCCGTTCCCGGACACCCCTAACCAAAAGATATCATCCTTTGAAACGCCGGACCCTACTGGCTCACTGTACCTAGGTGTGGTGAGCCAGTGTGCCCATTCTGATATTGCTATAGTTTCAGTGTTTGCCCTTCGCGGTGCTAGCGGCGATATCGTCGAACCGCGGGCTCATGCGATCGAGGGCTCCGGCAAAGATCCCCATGACTCCGTTTGAATCCACTCAATCGAGCTCCGGTGCGATTCCCAAGCACGCGTCGGCAGTAGCCGAGATCCTGACTCCGATTTGGCAGCGGCTGCTGCAGCGATCATCCATCGGAATGGAAGAGAACTTTTTCGAGCTCGGAGGCACTTTTGCCTCGGCCGACATGTTGTTTGAAGAGATTGCACGCAAGTTTCGGCGCGAACTGCCAAGTGCGACCATCTTCCGAGCTCCGACCATCGCAGCGTTGGCTTCTTTGCTGGAACAACCCGTGCTTCCGCATTTCTCACCCTTTGTCCAGCTGAAGGCTGGAAGCGAGAACCCGCCGATTCTGATTGCACATGGCCTTGGTGGGCATCCTAATTTTTTCCAACTCGCAAAACACATTCACACCGACCATGCGATATACGGGATTCAGGCGAAAGGTATTGACGGAGTGGAGGAGCCGCAGGATCGCATCGAGGATATGGCCCGATATTATCTCGATGAACTGAACAAGTTCCAGGTAACGGGCCCTCACATTTTGATCGGTTATTCATTTGGAGGTCTGGTGACGCTGGAAATGGCGCAGCGCCTATCGAAGGCCGGAGGAAACGTTGCTCTTCTGGCTCTGCTGGATTCCTACCCCGATCCCCATTTCCTGTCAAAGAGACAGCGGTTGTGGCTCGGGGCGCGGCGGATCAAATGGCACATCTCAGAAATGAAGCGAATGCGGCCCCGTCGAGCAGCCTCATATTTCGTTCGCGGGCTAGAACACCGATTAGGGATCACCGTAATGCCTAAGCGCGGCCATCCCTTCCCGGAAAAGTCTCGCCTATCGTTGGAGCGGACAATTCTACGCGTAAAGGAAAGGGCGTATGTGGCCTTGCGGCACTATCGGCCCCAGTTTTATAAAGGCAAAATAAAATTTGTAGCAGCCGAGGTCAATCCCTATTTTCCCGACAATCCGATTTCGGTTTGGGGCAAACTGGCAGATGAATTCGAAGTCGAAACCGTGCCGGGGGGCCATTTGGACTTCGTTACGACAGGCTTCGAAGCTCTTGCCGCCGTGCTTACTCGGTATGTAGAGGAAAATTGCCGTCTGGTGTAGTGCCCACACTGATGTACACAGATGGTGGCTGTCAGATTTTCCGCGTGGAGTAGGGGAAAGAATCGCTCCCGCGTAGTGCCTGCAAGCTTTCTTTCTCTTTCTGCTTGAGCCGCTCCTGCAAAGCCCTGGCTAAGACGTCGATCTCCCTACGACATCTCCTGACTTCCAGCATCGCTTGCAGAGACTCGTCGATCTTCTGCTGCACCTCTCGGAGGTAGGCTTCGTGCCTGGCCACGATGAGGGACTGGAGATCATCCGGGGTTTCTTCTGGTTCTGTCCGTACCTCACAGAATTCAAGTCCAAAACAAAAGCCCGAGCGATTGCGAACGATTCCGGCAACCTGAACTTTGCCCGAGATCTGGAACTCGACCTCCATCAATTCGCCAGGCTGAAGATTGATCCCACCGTAGAGTTCCATGCCCGCGCGGCTTAACTCACAAACCATCCCGGGCACAACTTTGTTTGTGGCCCCAGGCTTGGCCACAATGTAGACCGGCAGATGCACATGATATCGGGGCCATCGACGGGTGTTGAGCGGGTTCATCTCGAAGAAATGCCATCGATCACATCTACTTCAGCAAGCCGAAGTGCAGCAGGTAGGCCGCGGCGGCTACACCAATGGTGAGGAGACCAACCGCTCTAGCCAGCTTGAATCGTCCTGGCCGGGTCTCCTTGATCTGCCCCGATGCGGTCCGGAGTTTCTCAATCCAATCCTGTTCGAATCTGTTCTGATTTGATCGCTCCCAGATGAGAGTTCCAAGGCGGCGGTGATCGTCGGCCGCCAACGAAACGAAGCGGAACGGCTGCAAAACATTGGTGACCGGGCGCAGCATCTCTGCTCCGCCCAGCACCGAGCCGGCTCCCGTCAGGAACATCAGCTTGACTCGTGATCCTTGTACAACCGGCTGAGAAACGGAAAGGAGACCACCGGTCAGTGAGATCACCTGGATGTTGGCCCCAACGCGCTGTCCATTTGGGAACCGAAGCACAGCGGGAGTGTTGCCTTCAAGGTGTGCGCGCGGAACACGCCATGGCTGGGTGGATTGGGGGAGGCTGTCCATAGTCAGGTATCAGTATGTAGCGGCGGCGGTTACTAACAGAAGATTACGTAAGTGCCGCTCAGGGTCTGGTTACGGGCATGCCCGGACGCATTTCTTTCGCCGGTATAATGGCCCAAGGCTCATGAAGTGGGTTCGGGCCATCCCCCGGCTATTCGACTCGGAGCATGGCGCCAGTGACCGCCTCGCTCCACGCTGGCTCTTTCTGCGGGCACTCGGCGGAATTTACTTTTCCGCGTTCTTTTCCCTCATTTTTCAGATCCGCGGGCTGATCGGCCCCGACGGGATTTTGCCGGCAAATGAATATCTAGCAGCAGTAGTGCATTCATTAGGTTATAGCCGCGGTGTATGGTTTGCTCCGACCTTGCTTTGGTTTTCGAGCAGCTCACATGCGCTGACTAGTCTGTGCTGGGTGGGAATGGGCGCGTCGCTGTTGTTGGTTTTGAATATATGGCCTCGTGGAATGCTGGGTATCTGTTTCGTGTGTTTTTTGTCGTTTGTGAGCGCCGCGCAGGATTTTTCCGGTTACCAATCGGATGGCATGCTGCTAGAAGCGGGCTTCATCGCACTCTTCTTAGCTCCCGCTGGATTTCGCCCCGGCATCGGAAGGGCATCACCGCCATCTCGCGCTAGTTTGTTCCTGCTGCAATGGGAATGGTTTCGCATCTATTTCGAATCTGGGGTTGCGAAGATCGCCGGGGGAGACCCCGAATGGCGCAACTTTACGGCGATGGATGAGTACTATCAAAACGGCCCGCTGCCCACCTGGGTCGGCTGGTACGTCCAACATCTGCCGCACTGGTTCCATGCTGCTTCTGTCTTTGCCACACTTGCCCTGGAACTGGTTCTGGTATGGACGTTATTTCTCCCGCGCCGTTGGCGCATCGTTTGCTTCTTTATTGTGACTCCCTGGGAACTGGGCATCATCCTCACCGCTAACTACACATTTCTGAATTACCTGGTTCTCACGTTGGGATTTCTCTTGCTGGATGATCGCTTCTTGCAGCGTTTCTTGCCGCAGGCGTGGGGGAAATCTAGCGCCGCAGGACCTGAGCAGAAACAAGACCAATATCCTACCGGCTTTCGTGGGCGCCTTAAAACCCTGAAACTTCTTCTGACCGGCGTAATTCTTGCATGGATTTTCTACGCCACCACAGCGCAGTTGATCTGGATGTTCTCCCCGCTGCCGCTGCCGGCGGAGCCGGTGGCGGCGCTGGAGCCATTCCGGATCGCCAATCGTTATGGCCTTTTCGGCATCATGACCCGAGGCCGGTACGAGATCGAGTTCCAGGGGTCCGAAGATGGAAAAAACTGGGTGGCCTATTCCTTCCGCTTTAAGCCGCAAGACCCAAGCAAATCCCCCGGGATTTATGCGCCGTATCAGCCGAGATTCGATTGGAATTTATGGTTCGCGTCGTTAGGTTCTTGGCAGGACTATTCGATCGTTCCCAGAACCGAAGTGTGCCTCCTGTCGAACGACAAGGATGTTCTCAGTCTGTTCAGAAGCAATCCTTTTGCAGATAAGCCGCCACAAAAGGTGCGCGCCGTGCTCTGGCAATATTGGTTTACAACGATGGCGGAAAAACGGACCACGGGTCTTTGGTGGCGCCGGCAATTTATCGGACTGTATGCTCCGACGCTAGAGCATGAACCCGAAGGTGCTATCCGTGCCATCGAATGGCCTACCGCCGGTCCGCGCGAATAATCCTTGAAGCGGATCGGGCTTCCCGCTGTTAGCCGTTCAACCTCGACAAAGCAGCCTTCGCCGCGTGATAGCCGCACATGCCGTGGACTGCTCCACCCGGAGGGGTAGATGCCGAGCAAATATAGATGTCTCGTGCGGATGTGCCGTAACGTCGCCATGTTGGGCGAAACAAAAACTGGCGAATATCCAGGACCCCGCCAGCGATATCGCCTCCCACCAGGTTCGCGTCCATGCGCTCAAGATCTGCCGGAGAGAAAACACGCCGCGCCAAAACACATTCGCGAAAGCCGGGAGCGAAACGCTCAATCTGATCCTCCAGTTTCTCCAGCATGTTTACTTTGGAGCCGTTCGGTACATGGCAGTAAGCCCATGCCGTATGTTTGCCTGCAGGAGCTCGCGAGCTATCGAACAGACTGGGTTGGGCCAGTAGAACGAATGGACGATCGGGGTGTTGTCCATTTCTCACAGCCTTTTCCGAGGCGGCAATCTCCTCGAAACTCCCGCCCAGATGCACGCTCGCCGCTCGCAAACAATCCTTAGCCTTCCAGGGAATCGGTGCATTCAGCGCGTAATCCACTTTGAACGCCGCAGGACCATAACGATACCTTTCCAGCCGCTGTTTGTAGCTGTCAGATAATCTTTGGCCGCCGATCTTGAGCAGCTGGTGTGGAGTCAGATCACAGAGAGTCAGGTCGTAACTCGATAATGCCGACAAACTCTCGACCGGCGATGAAGTCTTCACGATGCATCCGAAGGCCGAGAGAACCCCACATAAAGCATTGCTGATGGACTGTGCACCGCCGCGAGGAATCGGCCAACCCACGACATGTGCGGGCACCGCCATCAGAATCGCAAAAGCCGCGCTCAACGGTTCGTCCAGGCTAAGGAAGGAATGAGCGGCCAGGCCCGCGAACAAGGCCTGAGTCCGTAGGCTCCGGAATCGGCGAGCCACTGCTTTGGCCGACTGCAGCGCGAGCAGCCCAAAACGCGCCATCAGCAAGGGATGTTTGGGGATGAACGGAACTGGGCGCAGCACCTCTGGAGCAAATTCACTCCAGCGCTCGACGAAAGGACGCATGAGCCTGTCCCACGCAGGCCCGTCGTTGCCAAGGGACTCTCTTGTCTGGACGAGATCACGCTCCAACATGACTGCGGTCCCGTCATCCAGAGGATGAGCCAGGGGAGCGGGCGAATGTATCCACTCCAATCCATAATTGGCGAGAGGCAGCGACGAGAAAAATGGCGAACTTGCGCCGAGCGGATAGATGGCCGAGCCGAAATCATGCCGAAAGCCCGGCAAGGTCAATTCCAGCGTGCGAGCGGCACCGCCCGGCGTCGGCTGGGCTTCGAACAAATCTACTTGCATCCCAGCTTGAGCCAGTACGATGGCCGCCGCCAGTCCATTCGGCCCGGCACCGATGACACATGCCTTACGGCTCATCGTGGAATCACGCGACTCGAACCTCGAAAATAATTACTTACGAACCTCTCCTATAAATACTCCGTAAGGCTCGAGCGACACGTCGTTTCCTTGGACTGCTGATTTTCCAGTGACCAGAAGACCGCTCGCGGAGCTGAAGCCGTTGGGCTTAAGTTCGAGCTTTATGTTTTGCGGAGTGTCCGACATATTCAATGAAACAACTACGGCTTTGTCCTTATACACGCGCAAGTACGAAAGCACGTTCGCGTTGCTCTCGTTGATCGCCGTGTAGTTACCATTAAGCAGCGCGTCGTTGGTGTGACGAAGCTTAAGCACGCTCTTGTAGAACTCCAATATCGAGTCGGGATCTTTCGATTCGTTGGCTACGTTGTGCGTCTTGTAGGTCGGAGGAACCGGCAGCCATGGAGTGCCCTTGGTGAAGCCGGCATTCTCGCTGTCATCCCATTGCATCGGAGTACGCTCACCGTCCCGTCCTTTTTCTTTCGGCCATCCTTTGCGGCCAATCGGATCCTTTACATCCTCCTGGCGCATCGGCGGCGTGGTTTTCATCCCGATTTCTTCTCCGTAGTACATGATCGGAGTTCCACGCAAAGTGAGATAGAGTGCCGCCATCACCTTCACGATCTGGTCGTTGTGCTTGCCGTCCCCGTAGCGGTCGTACGAGCGCACGATATCGTGATTGCTGATCACAAATGTCGGCCAGCCGGACGTCGCGTTCACAGCGGCGATCTGTTTACGGAACGCCGCGGGCGACAATCTATTGACCATGGTGAAAAGGAAATCCATTGGCAACTGCAACTCGTTATTGCCCTTGCCGTAGTATTGGTTGAGTTCGGCTACGTCAGTCGTCCATGTCTCGCCGATCAAGACCGCATCATATTCGTTCGCCACTTGGCGCAATCCGCGCAGAATATTGTGAACTTCGGGCAGCTTGCTGTTGTATTTATTCTGCTCAAACGGGTCTCCGAAAGCATTCTTGCCGGGTTTCACAATCGGATTGTCTTTCAAGTTGGGATCTTCAAAGAGTGTGTCCACTGCGTCCAGGCGGAAACCCGATACGCCGCGTTTGTACCACCAACGCGTTACATCGAACATGGCATCTTTTACTGCGGGATTACGCCAGTTTAGATCCGGCTGCTGAGGATAGAAATAGTGGTAATAGTACTGGTTCGTCGTCGGATCGAATTGCCACGCCGATCCGCCAAACGTCGAGACCCAATTGTTGGGAGGTTGCCCCGGCCCCTTTCCGTCTCGCCAGATGTACCAATCGCGATAGGGTGAGGTTCGCGACGACTTCGAAGCCAGGAACCATTTATGTTGATCCGACGTGTGGTTCACTACGAAATCAAGGATGATGTGGATGTTTCGCTTCTTTGCCTCACTCGCCAGGTAATCGAAGTCCGCCAGCGTCCCGTACATGGGATCGATATTCTCGTAATCGGAAACGTCGTAACCGAAATCTACCTGTGGCGACGGGAAGCACGGCGTAATCCAGATCGCATCTACGCCAAGGTCTTTCAAGTAATCCAGCTTCGAGGCGATACCCCTGAGATCGCCAACTCCATCGTTGTTACTGTCGGCGAAGCTGCGCGGATAAATCTCGTAAAAGACCGCGTCTTGCCACCACGGACGGCCTTCCCCCGGCGCAGTGCCAGAAGACATCTGCGCGCAAGCTGGCAGCCATGGAATGCAAGAAAGAACCCATAGCGCAACCCATCGTAGGGTTTTCTTCATATGCGGAGCCTCCATCTAAAATCCAAAGAAGATTTCTGCGGCGTTCCAAACGGGTAAGCGAAATCCGGTGCACGCAGTCTTCGCCTGGAGGAAGTCCATTTCTCCATGCTATTCCCAAAATCATTTTTCGTGCGGACGACTATGCACTCTCGCGTGTAAACTCGCTGAGCTTGCAAAGTAGGAGTTCACTGAATATAAGAATTAGGGGCGAATTCTAGCACGACCCGAGTTGCGAAGGGTACCGACCTCTTGTCTTCTTCACGCCGTGTATTCCTGAAATCTCTCAGCCGATCGGGCCTTGTCCTGTCGCTCGAAAGCATCTTAGGGTTGTCCCGTCCCGCATGGATGCAAACCGCGACTGCGTCCGAGGAGAAGAATAGGGCCCGGAAGAATTCTGTCGACGACAAGGAACCGGGCGTGAGCTTTGTGAATGTGGCTCGTGAATCCGGTCTTCACGTGAAGACTCTGTTTGGTGGCGAGCACAAGAACAAATATCTGCTGGAGACTACCGGCTGCGGCGTGGCCTTCTACGACTACGATAACGACGGCTGGCTCGATATCTTCCTGGTGAATGGTTGGCGGCTGGAGGGATTTCCCCTGGGAAATGAACCCGTCTCGCATCTTTTTCGCAACAATCGTGACGGCACCTTTACCGACGTTACTGCGAAGGCGGGACTCGCGCACTCCGGCTGGGGACAAGGGGTTTGCGTCGGAGACTACGACAACGACGGCTGGGAGGATCTTTTCGTAACCTACTACGGGAAGAATGTTCTCTACCATAACAACGGAGATGGAACCTTCACTGATGTGAGCCAGAAGGCGGGCGTCGCGGGCAAGGGGACGCGCTGGAACACCGGCTGCGCCTTTGTCGATTACGATCGCGACGGACACCTCGATATTTTCGTCGCCAATTACATCGACATGGACCTCGCTACGGCCCCCGTGCCGGAGTCAGGGCCGTGTCTTTACAAGGGCGTGTTGGTAGCATGCGGACCGCCGGGTCTGCAGGGCGGGAAAAATATCCTTTACCACAATAATGGCGACGGCACTTTTGCGGACGTCTCTGAAGCGGCGGGAATTTTTCGCGCCAGCGGCACCTATGGCTTGGGAGTGCTCACGGCCGATTTCGATAATGACGGCTGGCCTGATATTTATGTAGCCAACGACTCCACAGCCAGCGCGCTCTATCACAACAAGAAGAACGGAAGCTTCGAAGACATCGCGATCGAGGCCGGCTGCGCCTTGAGCCCGGATGGTAAGCCGCAAGCCGGGATGGGCGTTTCCGCGGCCGACTACGATCTCGATGGCAACCTCGATCTGCTCAAAACAAATTTCGCCGGTGACACGCCTTCTCTCTACCACAATCAGGGCGGAGGCAACTTTGAGGACGCAACTTTCACCGCCGGGCTAGGCGCCCACACCCAATTTCTGGGCTGGGGTTGCGGCTTCTTCGATTTCGACAACGATGGCTGGGCTGACATTCTCATCTGCAACGGCCACGTTTATCCTGAGGTTGAGCAACTGAAAACCGAGGCCGGTTATCCTCAGCGCAAGTTGCTTTATCGCAACCTGCACAACGGACATTTTGCCGACATTTCCCTCCAGGCCGGGCCGGGAATTTCCGAACCCGCTCCATGCCGCGGTTGTGCTTTTGGCGACTTCGACAATGACGGGGACATCGATGTCGTGGTCAACACGGTAAATGATTATCCGCAGCTGCTGCGTTGCGATTCCAATCTGGATCATAACTGGATCAAAATTCGCACCATCGGGACCAAGTCGAATCGCAGCGGCATCGGAGCCCGGCTTACCTGCACCACCCATCCCATGGGAGAAGCCAAGCCTCACCAACAGATCGACGAAGTACGCAGCGGGGGAAGTTACATTTCACAAAATGATCTGCGCATTCATTTCGGCTTGGGAAAAGCGGAAAAAGTGGACATTCTGGAAATCCGTTGGCCGAGCGGACGCGTAGACACGCTAAAAGATGTGAAGCCAAATCAGTTAATCTTCGTGAAGGAAGGCGAAGGAATCAGCCGCACGGTGGAGTTCGAGAAAAATCCAGACAAAACGATAAGGCACGGTTCTTGATTTCTGATTCGCGGGCCCAAGAATGATGCGTCTTTTTCGATCCATTTCTGTTTTCATGGGGGTTGCCATGACCTGCATGATCGTGGTCGTAGCGCCAGCGCAAGTTCAGGCGAATGGCGCCGCGGGCGCGGCTTACCAGAGTGGACGTATTGCGATGGAGAAGGGAGACTTGCCAGCGGCTCGCAGCGCTTTCGAGAAAGCAGTGCGACTCAATCCAAGGAGCGCGGAAGCTCAGAACATGCTCGGCCAGGTTTTGCTTGAGCAAGGAGACCTTGATAGTGCCATCACTCATTTTCGAACGGTGGTGCGGCTTCGTCCGAAATTGGCCATCGCTCATGTCTACCTCGCTCAAGCTTTGCAGGCAAAGGGCCGATTGGAGGAGGCAACGAGTGAGTTTCGCTCGGCGGTTGAGGTAGCGCCGCAACAATGGCAAGCGCATCAGGCGCTCGGGCGCGCGCTCAGTCTGCAGCACAAGACGGACGATGCAATCACAGAATTCAAGGAGGCAATCCGCCTGGAACCCCAGCAGGCTGAACTGCACGACGAACTCGGCTCTCTATTAGCCCAGCAATCACAATTCGATGAAGCAGAAAGAGAATTTCGACGGGCATTGACAATGAATCCGGAGTTCGAGCCAGCTCGTTTTCATCTCGGCGTGGCTCTTTCGAGCGAAGGCGAGCAACGGAAAGCGCAAACGGAACTGGCGCACGCGGTGAAGCTTGATCCCCAGGACGCGATGGCCTGGTATTACCTTGGCTCGACTCGCGAGGCGGAGGCCGACCCCGAGGAAGCGCTGCGGTGCTTTGAGCAAGCGGTCAAGCTGAGGCCGGATTTCGCGCCCCTGCAACGCAGCTACGGTCTCTTGCTGCAGCGACACGGCGAACCCGACCGCGCTATCGCTGCGTTCGCCAAGGTTGTGGAACTCACGCCATCGGACCCGGAGGCTCACAATAATCTAGCGTTGTCTCTGCTCCAACGCGGCGAAGCCGACGCTGCCATCAAGGAATTTCAGGAAGCCATTGAGCTTCGGCCCAGCGATGCCGACTTCCAGGGCAATCTCGGAACCGCGTATTTGCAGAAGACGGATTTCGACGCCGCCGTGGCCCAGTTCCGCGCCGCCCTCAAGCTCGACCCGACAAAAGCCAGCCTGCATCACGACCTAGCCTTGGCTCTTAAGCTGAAAGATGATTTGCCTGGCGCCATTGCCGAATGGAAGGAGGCAATCCGCTTCGACCCTCAGTTGGCGGATGCGCACTACAGTTTAGGAGTCACGCTATGGCAGTCGGGAGACTTTCCCGGAGCGGCGGAGCAATTACTGCAAGCGATTCAGATTCAGCCAACCTATGCCGAAGCCTACTACACGCTGGGCACGGTTCTAAAGCAGATGAATAAGCTACCGGAGTCGGCGGATGCGCTGCGCCATGCGATCCAGCTCGATCCGGATTTTGCCGGCGCTCATACGACTCTGGCTGGGGTTCTGCGCCAGCTGGGCGATACAGCCGGAGCCGCGGCGGAAAGTAGAGCTGGGGCAGAAATGACCAAAACAAAAACCGATCTGCAGGCCGCCATCTTTGCCACCAACTCCGGTCGGAGATTACTCACGGTCGGCGACCTCGACGGCGCGATCTCCCAGTTCCGCAGCGCCATTCGCATCGTGCCCTCCTACGCAATGGCACACTACGAGCTTGGCTTAGCCCTGAGTCAGAAAGGGGTAAAGGCTGAGGCAGTTGGGGAATATCGGAAGGCTGCTGCACTGGATCCGCATCTTACTCCGCCGGTATCGTCCGCACCCTGAAGCAGCATGATGGCTTCCAGGGTTTTTCAGCGTGTTTTCGCCGAAAACTTACTTTAGCTGCCTCGCTTACGTATGGCCACTAGATCGGTCATCACAGGAACGCCGTGCGTCACCTTCACATGGAGCAGCGCCTCAAACGGGTTGAAGTCGGCCGTCTTGGATACTCCGAGGCGTCGTAATAATTCCTCCAGGGAATCCTGTCGGCACACGTATTCCGCCGCTGCTTGTGTACCGAAGGTAGTGGTGCCGGCGAGGATGAGGACAGATCGGGCGGGGTCGATCCCTGGCACCAAGGCGATCACAGCGTAGTCCTCGGTTGTAGGCTGGTTGGCCGGACTCCCCAGGAATATCTGCGGTTCGCCGGCCTGCGGGTGCGTGTTGAACACTCCCAAATCGCCGCTGCGGGGCCCCGACGAAATTCGCTGAAAAATAAATTCCTGAGTGCCCGGAATATCCAGAAGAACAAGATTCTCGGCCGGAGAGCCAACGAAGATCAGATCGTTGTTCTTGGCGTCATCTAAAGAAACCAGACTACCGCGTTTTACCCTGAGCGGTTGATTGAGAAGAACAAAAACTCGATCGAGTTGATGGACCGCCAGTACCTCTCCTACGCCCGTGTAGTGGTCCAGGATGAGGGATCCGGCGTCAGCCGAAGGGTCGAAATACCGCATGCCAGTCTCCGGACGGCCGACAAAGCTTCCGTTGCTGAAGATCACCCAAGGCTGCTGTGATCCATTGACGAAGCGGCTCCAGAAAATCCGATAGGCAGCCGGAACGGCAACTTTGGCGTTGGATCGCATCCGCTCATGCCCTGCCCATAGCAAGGCGCAGGCTAACAGGATCGAAAGTATGACAACGGCGGCCATCCACCCCCGGTTCGACGGACGCGGACTAAGACCGGGCGCCGGATGTCTCCGATCATCCTTCCTGGTTCTCGGAGCGGATTCAGTCACTCCCGTTGAGAGTGTGCGCGCGTGAAACGTCAGGGCGTAGGATCCCTTAGGCAATTCGACGACGACGGCATCGTTCTCCCCCTCGTGGGCGTAATACTCTTCCAGTTTCACGCGCAGGCGCCCTGCCTGCACCCTCACAGCGGAGTCGCTCTGGGGATCGAAGCCGCCGGACCGGCCCAGCACTTCCACCGCGATCTGGTACTCCTTCAGTGGAACGCCGGGATGTTCGAGGGCATGTTCGGCAAGGTAACGGAGCAATTTGCACAGGGATTCGGAGCTGCGGAGGCTATGACTATTAATAACCCTATCTACTTGTTGGAAGTATTGCTCTCTTCCAGCGTCGTAGCTGTTCGTCAAAGCCATGTGACAAACGGAGTAACAGCTCTAAATATCTAGCAGCGCGTCAGCAGTTTACACCCTGTAACGGTATGAAACGTAGAGTAACTTAACTCAATAGTACTTTTGCATTAGGACTGCACGCCTAGCTTACAAGCGCAGTTTTCGCGTTCTGGGGCACCACCGGAAAATTCGAGGAGGTCGTCATGAAGAGATCAGCTCTCGCGGCGGCAGCGGCATTGTCGCTGCTTTCCACTCTGTGGGCGCCGAAGGCATTCGGCCAGGCGGTTTTCGGCAGCATCGCCGGTACGGTAACAGATCCCTCTGGTGCGACTGTTCCGAACGCAAAGGTTACGGTCATTGACCAGGCGAAAGGGACGACCGACCAGTCCACAACGAATGAGAGCGGCAATTACAACGTGACCCACCTCATACCCGATTCTTACACGGTGCGCATCGAAGCCCCCGGTTTCAAGGTCATTGAGTTCAAAGACATTGTTGTATCTGCCGACACGGCACAGCGCATCGATGGTCAATTTCAGGTGGGCTCCACGAGTGAGGAGGTGCAGGTCACCGCTGAGGCGGAACAACTTAAGACTGACCGCGCCGACGTCTCCATTGAGTTTAACGAGAAATACGTGGAAGACCTGCCGATCATGAACCGCAATTTCACCTCGTTTGAGCTTCTGTCTCCCGGCACCCAGAAAATGGTCGGTTGGAGCCATGCCGCGACCGAAAATCCGCAGGGCAGCCAGCAGATCTTTGTAAATGGTCAGCATTTTAGCGGCACCGCGTTTGAACTCGACGGCACGGATAATCAGGACCCGATCTTGGGGATCATTGTGGTCAATCCGAACCTAGACGCCATCCAGGAAACCAAAATAGACCTGCAGAACTACGATGCCGAGTTTGGCAAGGCTCTGGGCGGGGTGGTCACGGTGCAGACCAAGTCCGGCAGCAATGATTTTCACGGGGAGGGTTTCTGGTTCCGGCGAACCGACGCTACCGCGGCACGCGACCCGTTCACGCAGTATGCTCCCAATCCAATCACAGGGAAATTCATTCCTTCCGATAGGTGGCAGCAGTTTGGCGCCACGCTCGGCGGACCAATCATCAAGAACAAGCTGTTTTTCTTTGGCGACTATCAGGCCACGCGAGAAACTAATGGAACAACGAATCTGCTCACGGTTCCGACCACTACTGTCCAGTCGACCTGCAACCCGGCGACTAACACGACAGGCTTTTGCGACCTAAGCCAGTATCTCAATGTCGAGCAAGGCGGGAGCACAACCCTAGGCATTCTCGGCGGACAGGTCTTCAAGCCGGTGCCAGGAGACGGTGGCCTTGGTCGTGTTGCATACGCCAACAACCAAGTTCCAATTGCGGACATTTCTCCGCAAGCCGCAAATATTCTTGCGCTTTTTCCCGCGCCGACGAACTCGGAGCTGTTCAACAATTACGTTGCATCGGGATCAGGCAGCTACAAGCAAAACAGTTTCGATACGCGAATAGACTTCGCTGCCGCTCCGACTGTTCAAATTTTCGGAAGGTTTAGCCTGGACTATTTCAATGTTGCAGGCAAAGGCTCCTACGGCGCCCTTGAAGGCGTCGGATTCGGACCGGGCGGTTTGTCCGGTAGCTCGATCACGCACAATTACAGTTTGGCCTCTGGAGTCACCAAGACTTTCAGCCCGACTTTGCTGGCAGATTTCCGCTTTGGCTACTTTAAGTACAACCCAATCGCATCAAAGCCGGACGTCGGCGCGACTCCGATGACGTCAGTCGGGATTCCCAACGCAAACCTAACTGGAAGTCAGGCGGTTGAGACATCCGGCTGGGGCGGATTTCTCTTAAACCAAACGCCCTCGAGCTCGTCCGCGAACAGTGGGAATTTCGGTGCCCCGACTGTAAGCTGGGGCGACGGTTTGGGCGTTGGCCGTTGCAATTGTCCGCTCACAGAGAGCGAGCAGCAATTCCAATGGGTTGCGAACATCACAAAGATCCACGGCAACCATCAATTCAAGTTCGGAGGCGATTTCCGCTACGCCCAGAATTTGCGCGTGCCGAGCGACGCAGGGCGTACCGGAGACTACACCTTTGATTACCGGACTACTTCTGGCGGACCCAGCGGAGGGGTTGGGGGCCTGGACTGGGCCACCTTCTTGCTCGGCGACGTTACCCAAGTTAGTCGCTATGTCAGCTCGACCTTGAACGCGGCAGAGCGTCAGCATCGGATGTTCTACTACGGCCAAGACACTTGGCGCGCTACCGCCAAACTCACCGTCAACTACGGCCTGCGTTGGGAGGTTTACTTCCCCGAATACGTGAACGGGAAGGACAATGGCGGTTTCGCCAACCTCGTTCAGGGTTTGGACCGCGTGGCCGGCGAGGGCGGGATAGGCCTCAACGGCAATATCAACAACGCTTGGGATGCTTTTGCCCCTCGTTTCGGCGTGGCATACCAATTCACTCCCAAGACAGTCGTCCGAATGGGTTACGGTCGTAGCTTCGATATGGGAGTGTTCGGATCGAACTTCGGGCACACAGTTACCCAGACTCTGCCCGTGCTTGCGGCCCAGTTAGCACAAGGTGCCAGCCAGGAAGTACCCGCATTTACGTTAACGAACGGGCCTCCAATCTTTAATTTCCCAGCAATCCCTTCTAACGGATTGTTGCCGGTATCAGGCCCGAACTGCTATCAGAGCCCAGTTTTCGACCCAGTCACTGGACAGAACACGCAACTTTGCGTGCAACCACATATCCGGCCAACCACCCAGCGCCTTCCAACCCTCGATGCCTGGAACGCTACGGTCCAGCACCAGATTACGAACACGACCACCATTGAGGTAGCTTACATCGGCAATAAGGGCACGCACGTGTTCGCGGGTGACGGGCCGACCTACAATGTGAACAATCCCTCCATGGTTGGATATTGCGCTAATGCTGCATGCACCGCCAAGACGCCGCAGGTGTACCGGCGACCCTACTACAACAACTTTACCTACGCAGGTTACGCAGACCCGACAAACACACTTGCCAATTTCCCCGGTGCGCCCAGGCTCGTTCCCGGCGTCCTGCAATGCTGCTCGACCGATCAGGGCAATTACTTGGGGAATGATGCGAGCAGCAAGTACGATGCGCTGCAAGTTAAGGTCGAAAAGCGCTTCTCGCGAGGGCTGCAGGTGCTTTCGCATTACACATTTGCCCACGCATATAAGTACGACAGCTCCTATTATCCGGATGACCCAAAGATCGCTTACGGGCCGGACGATCAGGTCCGAAATCAAGTTTGGGTAAACAATGTGGTTTACGAGTTGCCCTTCGGGAAAGGAAAGATGTTTGCCGGCAATTCGGGCCGGGCTGAGGACTTGATTGTCGGAGGCTGGCAGATCACCGGCACCACAACTTGGGGCAGTGGTTTACCTTGGACGCCGAGCACCAACGAGTGTGGCGGCGAGGAGGACGTGGGCGTTTGTCGTCCCGATAAGGGAACGGGATCCTTCCCCATCGGTGCCGGGTCACTTCAGCACCCAGCGGGCGGGGCGCCTTTCGTGCAGTTCTTTACGCCCTTAACTTCGCTGACCGGACCATTTACAGATCCGGGGAATGGAAATTTAGGCAATATCGGGGTCTTCAGTTACCGCGGACCCCGGGTATTTTATGCTGATGCCTCAATTTTGAAGAACTTCTCCCTGATCGAACGCCTTAGGCTTCAGTTCCGTATGGATGCCTTCAATGTGTTCAATCATCCCGTGCTAGGCTTCAACAACAACCAGAACGGCGGTACCTGTGTCGACTGTCCGGGGAACGGAACAATCACCGACATCGAGCACGACGCATCCCCCGGTTCGGCTACCGGCATGCGCCAACTCGAATTCGCACTGAAGTTGATTTTTTAAACCAGCCGAGGCTTCTCCCAAAAGGGAGTCCTTCGGGACTCCCTTTCTTCTCGCATAGAATTAAGGACTGGACTTAGCAGGCAGGCGACGGGTGATTTCTTCCGCATGGTGGAGCTGGCTCGGCATAACAGCACGGCTCGTATTCCTGGTCGCGCTGCTAATGCCGTCTTCGAGGGCGCAGACTTCAATGGCGAATCCAGAACCCGGTGCAATTCCAAAAGATCCGGACCAAAGCGGTTACATTGGAAACGAAGCCTGCGCCCGCTGCCACTCCGCGATCTATCAATCCTATCGGCAGACGGCCATGGCTCAAGCTAGTGGCCCCGCCATCGATGCGCTGACACCGGCAGAGTTCACACACAAGGAATCAGGCGTCCACTACCGTATCTACTCTGAGAAGGGAAGCGCGTGGCTCAGCTTCGATCGGCCGGGCGATCCTGCGGTTCAGGGCAAACGCGAACTGCTCTACTTTATTGGCTCGGGCCGTCGTGGGCGAAGCTACCTGTTTGATACGGATGGACTTCTCTTCGAATCTCCCGTCAACTGGTATGCGAACAAGCGCTTGTGGGACATGGCTCCGGCATATCAGACTGCAAAAGAAATGCCTTTGAACCTTCCGGCCTACGCGAGCTGCTTGCATTGCCACGTGAGCGGTATGCGGCCTCCCGCGAAAGATACTGACAATCGTTATCCTTCGCCGCCGTTCCTGCACAACGGCGTATCGTGCGAGCGTTGCCACGGACCGGGCGCCGGCCATGCCAATGGCGGACCGATTGTGAATCCCGCCGAGTTGAACCCAGCGCGGCGCGATGAGGTTTGTATGCAGTGTCACCTCGAAGGAAAAGTTGCCATTGAGCGGCCGGGTCGTCACGCCTATGAGTTCCGTCCGGGGAATGAGCTTTTCGACTACGTCCGATATTTTGTGCTGAGCGATTCTCAGGCAGCCAATCTGGGGGCCGTGAGTCAAGTGGAAGCCCTGGCGCAAAGCGAGTGCAAAAAAAAGTCGGGCAACGCGATGTCATGTACAAGTTGCCACAATCCTCACCAGTCGCCGGCCCCCGCGGAACGAGTGGCATATTACCGGGGCAAATGTCTGGCGTGCCACGGCACGGTCTTCGCCGCTAAGCATCATGCGGGTCAGCCAGATTGCCTTACTTGCCACATGCCGGCCGCTGCCAGCAGCGATGTCGCGCACACACAGGTGACTGACCATCGCATCTTGCGGCGGCCTCAGACCGATCCCGGGCTGCTGCAGGACGCGACGAATGAATCTTCCTTGCCGCGGTTGGTTCCGTTCCCTCCCACCGGCAACGACGAATCTGACCTGCGCGATCTCGCACTGGCGTGGGAATCGCTGGTCGAGAGTGGAATGACGATGGCTGAATCGCAAGCGAAAAGCCTGCTCTCGAAAGCTTTGAAACAATCTCCGGAAGACCCAGCGTTGCTCTCAGACTTGGGTTACATCGAACAAAAGCACGGCGCTACTGAGAATGCGCGCAAGCTCTATCAAAAAGCATTGGCTGTTGATCCGGATCTGGTCGATGCGGCCACCAATCTGGCTGTGATCGAAGCCAGGGCCGGGAACACGGAGAATGCGATCGCCCTTTGGCAGAAGGCGTTCGATCATGCTCCAGCAAGAAGCAGCATCGGTCTGAACCTGGCTCGCGCCTATTGCAACGAAGGAAAAGTTGCCGAGGCTCGGACTTCAACTCTTCGTGTGCTTGAGTTTAATCCCGATCTGACGGCCGCAAAGCAAATGCTGCGGTATGTTGGTCAGACGCCCTCGAAGTGTAAAGAGTGAAATGCGTTGCAACGCCGGAGAACGGGCCTGAATGGACAGCGGACAATGAGAGTCCTAGAATTTCGGTGGGGTTCAAGCCAACTATGTGGAAATGTCGTTCATTGTCCATAGGCATTTTATTGGCCAGCGTTTTCCTGTCTAGTCTTTCGGCAACTGCCGCACAGGCGCAACAAACCGCTTTCGATCTCGATGGAAAGCCCATAGACCCGTTTGCTCAGGCATCCGGCAAGGTAGTGGTTCTGGTATTCCTCCGCCAGGACTGTCCCGTCTCCAGCCGTTACGCTCCGGTGATTCAGCAGATCAGTTCACGCTTCGAGCACGAAGCCAGTTTTTTCCTGGTCTACCCGGACAAGAACGAATCTCCTCAATCGATCCGCAAGTATCTTGCGGATTATGGATACGCTCTGCCCGCGCTGCGCGATCCGGAGCGTGTGTTGGTCAAGCAGGCACACGCTGAGATTACTCCGGAGGCGGCGGTCTTCAATCGTGAGCGAAAGCTGATTTATCACGGGCGCATCGATAACTGGTATCTAGAGTTCGGCAGCTCGCGACCTGCGCCCACCACGCACGAATTGAACGATGCGATCCAGGCGGGGATCGCAGGCAAACCGGTTGCGAAGGACGCAATCAAGGGAGTGGGATGTTATATTTCGGACCTGGACTGAATGACGCGCGAACGCGAGCTGCGGCTTGGATCGTGTCGCTGTTCCTGGGGGCGTGCGCTCTGGGAACCGCGTTCGCTGAAAGACCTTCGCGTCGGGCGAATGAAGGGACTTCAGGGGAATCCAAAGCAGCCGAAACCAACGTCACTTTCAATCGTGATATAGCGCCCATCATTTTCAGCTCCTGCGCTTCGTGCCATCGCCCGGGAGAGGCAGCGCCATTCTCGCTGCTCACATACGAAGATGTGAAGAGGCACGCCCGGCAGATTGTGGAAGTAACGCGCACGCGGAACATGCCCCCTTGGCTGCCTGAGCCGCAGGAGTTGAAGTTCGCCGACGAGATGCGATTGTCGGAGACGCAGATTAATCTCATTCAGAAGTGGGTGGATCAGGGCAGGGCTGAGGGCAATCCCGCAGATCGTCCGTCGCAGCCGGAGTTTACCGAGGGCTGGCGCCTGGGACCTCCTGATCTGGTTCTGAAAGCAGAGAAGCCGTTGGTCCTTCCGCCCGAGGGGACAGATACGTACTGGAATTTCATCTTCCGGTTGCCTATCGAGAAAACGCGGTGGGTCAAAGCAATCGAAATTCGGCCCGGCGACAAACGCTACGTGCACCACGCCAATATTCTGGTGGACCGCGAAGAAGAATTGCGACGCCGAGAAGCCACGCCGGGCGCCGGCTTTGGCGGGATGGAAATACGGCTCGAGTCCCAGGTTTTCGATCCTGATAGTCACTTGCTTTTCTGGAAGCCGGGAACCGTGCCTTACGTCGAGCCGGCAGGGATGGAGCTTCGGCTCGATAAAGGTACCGACCTCGTTCTCAACACGCACCTGCAACCCTCGGGCAAGACCGAGGTCATCCAGCCAAGCATCGGACTTTACTTTTCCTCGCATCCGGCAACCAAGTTGCCGATGCTGCTTCAGCTGGAGAACGACGCCAAGCTCCACATTCCTGCCGGGCAGAAGGATTTTCTGGTCGCCGACGACTTCACCCTTCCCGTCGACGTAGATCTCCTGGCCATCTATCCGCACGCGCACTATCTGGGGAAAGATATTCAGGCTTTTGCTGTTCTGCCGGATGGTACAAAAAAGACGCTGATTCATATTCCGCGCTGGAACCTGAATTGGCAGGCGGTTTATCGCTACGCCGAACCCGTGCTCCTGCCAAAGGGCACCATCGTGAGTCTTCGGTATGTGTACGACAACTCGGAGGAGAACCCGCTGAATCCGAACCACCCGCCGGCGCAAGTAAGGAGTGGAAACAGGTCGAGCGACGAGATGTGCCATCTTTGGCTACAGGTGCTTCCCGTAAATTTTGATCCCACGCAAGGCGATCCGCGGATGCTGCTTCAAGAAGCGCTCGCCCTGCACAACGTGGAAAAAAATCCTGCGGACTTCGAAGCACATTACAATCTCGCAGCCATGCGGCAAGCCAAGGGACGATTGGACGGTGCCATCGAGCAATACGAAGCTGCTCTTCGCCTTCGCCCAGACGACGCAGTTGCTAACAATGCAATGGGAGCAGCGCTTCTGGCACTGGATCGTCCTGATCAAGCAGCACTTTACCTGGAAACGGCGCTGAAGGCCCGCCCCGACTACTTCGACGCACACTACAATCTGGGCAACGCGCTGGCATCCAAGAATGATTTCGAAGGAGCATCGAAGCAGTTTCTTTTGGCTCTGCAAGTGCGACCTTCCGACGCCAATGCGGAAGCAAACTTGGGCAGCGCTTTGGCGGAGATGGGAAACTTTTCGGAGGCAAAGTCGCACCTCGAACGTGCCCTGAAGATCGATCCGAATAACACGCTGGCGAGAGAGAATTTGTCAGAACTGCAAAAGGAAATAAATCAGAGATAGTTCCGTCGCAACCTTTGGAGCCAACGCTGCGGAAAAGTCTCAGGTTACGAACGATGCCGCATAATTCAGTAGCTCGATCGATTCTCCTTGCAGGCTGCCTCTGGACATTCTCTCCGCACGGATTCGCTCAGCAATCCATGCCGGACGCCCCGGCCGACCAAGCCTCTGTCTCGCTCCTGACTGCTGACCTGGCATCCGCGCACAAGTTGATGCAGGAAGGAAAGTTCGACCAGGCGATTGGCGATTTGCAATCCCTGCAAGCCAGCCATCCAGAAGCGAAGGGACTCGACCTGGAACTGGGTACCGCCTATTACAAGAAAAGCGATTTTCCAAAAGCGATCGAGTATCTGAAGAAGGCTTCTGCTGCGGATCCCAACAATGGTGAAGCAACGCAGTTACTGGGGCTGTCGTATTATTTGGGCGGACATCCGGCAGAGGCGATTCCTCTCCTCGAGAAGGTGCAAGGTTGGTATTCACGGGCGAATGTGGACGCCGCGTATATTCTCGGAATCTGCTATATCCAGACCAAGGATTATCCGCGTGCGCGTGCGGCTTTCGCCAGAATGTTCGACGTTCCGCCCGACTCTGCCGCCGCCTACATGTTTACCGCGCGAATGTTGCTGCGCCAGGAGTTTGATCCGGTCGCTGAAGAGTATGCACAGAAGGCAGCGGCCGTCGATCCCAAGCTTCCCTTGGTTCACTTCTTGCTCGGAGAATTGTATTTATACAAATCTCGGGTTCCGGAAGCGATTGCGGAATTTCAGAAAGAACTGACGATCAATCCTGGCCACGCGCAAACCTACTACAAATTGGCCGATGCCTACTCCCGAATTCAAAAGTTCGAAGATGCCGAGCGCCTTCTGCAGCGCTCCATCTGGCTGGATGCTACGTCCACCGGCCCTTACATCCTGATGGGAAAGGTTCTGGAGAAAAAAGGCGAGTTCGAATTAGCTGTGCGCGCGTTGCAGCGCGCCGCAACCATGGACCCCAATAACCCTACCACTCACCATCTGCTGGGGCAGGCTTACCGAGACATGGGGAAAAAAGAGGAGGCTGAGAGCGAGTTAAAGCTGGCCGAGCAGTTGCAATCTCAACAATCGTCTCATCCATAAATTGCAGTTAATGTGGGTTCGGTTCCAAGGGAGGATTTTGCTCCGCCGCTAATCGCTCTGCCATCTCCTGCGGAACGGCGTGCAGGAGTTCGAGGAATGCCGCATTCGTCCATCCGAAACCTACAACGTTCATCTTGTAACCGAGTTCCGCGTGAGCGTCAGACGAGCGCGTCACCACATTGTATTTCTCGACGATATAGCCGTCGCGACGGAAATTCTCAGCCACCATCGACAGGAATTCATAAGAGACCCTGTCCGCATCGGCGTTATAACCATAACGGCGCAGACCTTCCACTGCCAGCATTTCGATGTTTCCCCAGCCGTACGGCAAATCCCATTGTGCTCCGGAGTCATCTGTGCTCATCGCCAATCCCCCCGGCCTTTCAAGCGCTGTAATATTTTTTTCCACGGCACGTGCTTGTCCCGGCGTGGCCAATCCTGCCCAGAGCGGATAAAAGGTTGTCGCGTAGCGATAAGAAGATCTCTGTCCGCTGATGAGGTTGTAGTCGAAAAAGAATCCTGCTTTGTCGTCCCACAAATAACGGGTGATCAGTTGCTTGCGCTTCTCCGCGCGTTCGCTCCACTTATCGGCGTCGGCGCCGCGTCCCAGCCAAAGGCTGATCTGCTCCATATCCTTCTCTGTCTTGTAAAGCAAACTGTTGAGGCACACCGGCGCGTAGTGCTGAGTGGCAGCGCCGAAGGGCCCGAAGCGAAAACTCACATCGAACCCGGACTCCCGCATCGAGCGGTCGCCCTTGTAGTAGTCCGAACTCAACTTGTATTCCTGGGGCTCGTCGCAAGCGGCGCGTGCCATCGTATGCGAAACATCGCAGATCTGCAGCGTGTAAGGCAATCCTGCGACCGGCTGCTCAACCCCAGGCAGGTTCTCGTGAATGTAGTCACCCGCTTGAGCGGGATGAAAGAAAAAATAGGTCGCGACTTTGCGATAGAATCCACCTTCGTCCTGCAGGGCCTCCGGCGGCGGACCTTCCCCGAAATCGTAATAACGCGACAAGCCAGTCTCTCCGGCGCGATGAGGATCGCGATTCCACATTTCGTAGTCCTTGTCGAGATCGGCATAAGCCTTCGCCAGCCAGACGGAATCAGCGTGCCCGGATTTTTGCAGCGCATCATACACATCCACAAACATCGAACTCAGAAACGGTGGCTGCGAACGGGTCAGATAGTAAGTCCGGTTAGCGTTGAGCATGGCTCCGTAGTTTTCAACTTCGAAAAAAAAATTGTCGACCATTCCGCGAGCCAACTCGACCCGGCCGGCACGCAGCAGCCCGCGAATGATGAAGTAGCTGTCCCATCCGTACATCTCGTTGAAGCGGCCTCCGGGTACCACGTACTTGTTCTCGAGATAGAGCAGTCCGGGGGGCTGTATTTTTGCGGTATCGATTTCGCCGAGCTGATGAATCACGATGGGGAGATGTTCAACTCGCACGTCACACTTTAGGGAGAGCTTTTTCAGGGCATCGGGCTCGGCAATACCCGCCGGCAAATAAATTACCGGAGCGGCTTTGATCTTGGGATCGACTATGCTCTCACATTCGCTCATCGAGCGCGTGAGCATATCCCACGCCGACGAGATGTATTGCAGAATCGGCTTTAAGCCTTCCTCTTTTCCGGCATCGGATTCAGCGTTAGGTCCACAGCGTGCCGGAGCGGACAGGACCAAACAGAGGCCCAGGGTGAGGCCCAGCTTGCGACGAGAGAGTCTGAAATAGTGGGGTTCCATTCGCTCCGGAAGGTGCGGTTTTTATCTTACGCCGTGGCACTAAGTCCTGCAAAATGAATTTGATGGGAGGCAAGCTCTCACCCGCTCGGGCTAAGCACAGCGCAGCACCGATGGTGGCGGATTCAAGTTTTCGGGCGCCTCACGGGGCCAAGTTAAATGAACCCTTCACCCGGATGTCCCGGGAAGAAGATCCGACCAGCACGTCGAACTGTCCCGGCTCCGTTACCCAGTCTTTCTTCGCAGTGCTGTAGAAGGCCAATGCGTTCCGGTCAAGCGTGAAATGGACATCCCTCGACTCTCCCGGCGTCAGCTCGACTCGTTGAAAACCTTTCAACTCTTCGACGGGGCGATCCACGCTTGAGTGTCCGTCGTGTACGTAGAGCTCGACCACCTCAGCGCCTGCGCGTGACCCGCTGTTGCGAACGGCAAGGCTCACCTCAACCGGAGCGCCCGACGTCTGATTCGGCGAGATCTTCAGAGCACTGTAATCGAACTTCGTGTAAGAAAGGCCATAGCCGAAGGGAAACAGGGGCTCAATTTTGTGCTTGTCAAAGTATCTGTAGCCTACGTAAATGCCTTCGGCGTAATCCACCTGCAAGTTTTGGCCAGGGTAATGCCCGTAGGCCGGAGAATCTTTCCACTGCTTCACAAAAGAAACAGGGAGCTTCCCAGACGGATCCGCATCGCCAAATAAAACATCGGCGATGGCATTTCCCCCTTCCTGTCCGCCATACCACATGTCGAGAATTGCCGGAACCTGCGCAATCCATTTCGACATGATGACGGGACCACCAGCGTTGATCACCACAACGGTGTTCTTATTTGCTTTTGCCACGGCCTCGATCAGGGCGTCTTGTCCGGCAGGCAGATCGAGCGATTTGATATCGAAATCTTCCGACTCAAGTTTCGAATATCTTCCTACCACGATGACGGCTGCATCCGCTTTCGAGGCGGCGCTGACGGCATCCTTTCTGAGTTGCTCTCTGGCCGCTGGAGTGTCTTTGGTCGGATCTTCGCCTTCCATGCTCACGCCTAGGGAATAGCTGACTTGCATGCGGTCCCCGGCGCGATCCTGAATGCCTTTCAGCGGGGAGACCGAATACTTTGGAGTCACTAGCGAACTGCCGCCTCCACCAGTCCTGGCCACCGCTGCATTCGGACCGATAACGACAAGCGAATGGATTTTCGATGAATCAAGCGGAAGCAAAGCGCCCGTGTTCTTGAGCAGTACGATGCTTTCGGTCGCAGCTTTGCGTGCGACTTCCCGCTGCTCAGGATTATCAATCTCTCCGTTTGCGGCGTGGGGCTTGTCAAATTGACCGCTGATGAACATCACGCGCAGCATACGACCTACGTTGTCATCAATCGTGGCCACGGAGATTTTGCCAGCGGATATTTCGGGAAGCACCTTCTCCGGGACCAGCCATCCTCCCCCGTTTCCCGCCGCCTGCGTCTTCGGCTTTTTCAGCCAGTCTTTCATCGGCTGACCCCCGGGCATCTCCAAATCCATCCCGGCATTTACCGTGGCCACGGTGCTGTAGGTGCTGCCCCAATCAGAAACAACAAAACCCTTGAAATTCCACTCTTTCTGCAGCACATCCTTTAGCAGGAAAGAATTCTCCGCGCAGTAGGTCCCGTTAAGTTTGTTGTAAGCCGACATCACGGACCAAACTCCGCCTTCCTCCACCGCCGCTTTGAAAGCGGGGAAATAGATTTCGTTCAAGGCACGTTCGTCAACGATCGCGTTGATCCGATGCCGTTCGAACTCCTGGTTGTTCGCGTCAAAGTGTTTGACAGTAGCGATCACGCCCTCGCCTTGAACGCCGTTGATATAAGCTACCGCTAGACGGCTGGCAAGATAGGGATCTTCTCCGTACCCCTCGAAATTTCTGCCCCAAAGAGGAGTGCGATTAATGTTGACGGTTGGGCCCAGAATCATGTCTCGCCCCAGGGCCTTCACTTCCTGCCCGATCGCCTGGCCCTCGCTTTCCACCAGCCCGGTATCCCAACTGGCGGCCATGGCTACTCCTGCGGGAAAAGCAGTGGTGTCGACTTTCGCCTTGGCAAACTCCGCGCTCATCTCGGAAGAAGGTCCGGCCCACGATCGTATGCCGAGCGGGCCATCGGCCATTTTTATGGAAGGAATGCCGAGTCGTTCGTTCGGAACGCTCTGCATCCAATCCGCGCCACTCAACATCGCCACTTTCTCTTGCAACGTCATGCGGCTCAGCAGGTCTTGAACACGTTGCTCAACCGGCAGACTAGGATTTTTGTACGGCGGGTTATCGGAATCACTCTGGGCCTGTGCACTACTGAGTATGGCGAAGAAAATCAGAACCGGACAAAGCAGACGCCTCATTATCTAACCTCCGCAGAGCTTCGATTGTTATGCGAGTCAAGCTTGCAGCAGAATCATACGCGCCGAGCTTTCAAATTATCGCGCGAATTACTATCCTAACGGTACTCGGGCAACTATGGTGAAGATAGCGAGTTCTGATTCAACCGACTCCAGCAGGTCAATCCGCGGCAACTGGGACAAACGAATCCTCATCTAGCAAAAAGCACATTTTAAAAAGCAATTACTTTAGGTCTGAAATGAGAAACCCAAAGACGATTCGACGCTCTCTCGCAATACTTGCCTTTGCGGCGATTCCGGCGCTCTACTTGCAGCCAGCCTATTCGCAAGCCGCAAACGCAGGCCAGACCGTTGTCCTGAAGGATGTTCGAGTGATCGACGGCCAGGGTGGACCGCCGCTGGAGCATGCCGCGATTGTGATAGAAGGGGACCGCATCATTTTTGTCGGTCCCGTCGATAAGACGCATTGGCCGAAATCCGCGCGGGTCATCGAGTACAGTGGCAAGTCGGTTTTACCTGGCCTCATTTCCGACCATTCGCACGTTGGCCAAGTCAATGGAAGTGGAACCGGCCCGCAGAATTACAACCGGCCGAACATTGTGCGCCAGTTGCGGCAATACCAAGCCTACGGCGTAACGACCGTGATGGCTCTCGGCCTGAATACCGATTTGTTCTACGAGCTGCGGCCTCAACTGCATTTGGGCTTGTTGCCGGGCGCTGATCTCTTCGGGGCAGACCGCGGAATTGGCATTCCAAACGGTGCGCCGCCAGTTCCTCCATTGAATTTGGGAGACAGTCACCTCTACCGTGTCTCCACACCGGAACAGGCGATTCAGGCCATCGATGAAACGGCGAAGCGCAAGCCGGACCTCATTAAAGTGTGGATCGATGACTTCCACGGTAGCCTGCGGGTCAAAATGTCGCCGGAGGTCTACGGTGCCGCCATTGAAGAGGCGCACCGTCTGGGATTGCGCGTAGCCGCACATATCTACTACCTCGCCGATGCAAAATCCCTGGTGAATCACGGCGTAGACATCATTGCCCACGGAGTCCGCGATCAGCCAGTGGATGCGGATTTCATTAATCTGATGAAGACTCATTCCGTCTGGTACATTCCGACCATCGGTTTGGATGAGTCCGGCTACATTTATGCGGAGAAGCCGGAATGGCTGAGCAATACATTCCTCGTCCATGCGCTGCAGCCGGCGCTGGCTGCCGAGTTCCACGATCCTGCCTGGCGGGAAAAAACGTTGAGCAATCAGAAGCAAGTCGAAACTGCCAAGGCATCCGTCGCCACCAACGAGCGCAATGCGAAGACTCTTTACGATGCAGGGGTGAACATCGGATTCGGAACGGACTCAGGCGCAACGGCTCTTCGCATCCCTGGCTTTGCCGAGCACCGAGAACTGGAGTTGCTTGTGGATGCAGGGTTGACTCCGTTGCAGGTGATCAGCCTTGCCACCGCGAAAGCCGCCGCGTTGCTCCATCTTGACGATCGTGGAGTGTTGGCACCGGGGAAATTGGCCGATCTGATCGTGGTGGATGGAAATCCCGCCGAGCAGATCAAAGACGTTCATGACATCGAAGCCGTCTGGCACAGAGGAAAACTGGTCAGCGAGCGAGTGCAAGACTTCACGCCCTGAACATTGTGCAGTCGAAGATGATAATCGAAATGACCAGAACTCCGGTGCCGCTCAACGACCGGCGAACTCATAACATGAAAGAACTTCCTAAACATCGTCGAGTCACGCATGCGCGTCGCGCCGGCAACCGCATCCTTGGAATTTCCGCAGTGGCATTAATGGGCACGCTGGTTTTGTGGGCACAAGATGCGAGACAATCCCAGCCGCAGAAAGTGCCGGCACAAGAAAAGTCCCAACCCACGCCCAATTCCTTGCCTCCGGCTCAACTCGATGGTCAAGCCGCGCTGCATCATTTGAACCAGCTCATCAGTTGGTATCGTCATTCCACCTCTGGCATCCAAACCGTAGGACTGCCCACCGACGCTATCTATCAGGACAACGCGCAAAGTCTCGCTGCCGAGGCGGTGCGGCTGGCATTTCGATCCGCCAAGGCCGAGGCCGCGCTGATTGCGGTCCAGCAGAAAAGCAACACTGCAACCACGCCATCCGGCGAGACGACTCAGCAGCAGAAGCTGTCCGAACTTCAGGCCAGGACTTCCTCCCAGATCGATCAATTGCAGTCGCAGATCGAGAATCTGAATGCGCAAATTGCAAAAGCCTCGGCTGCCCGCCGAGGCAATCTGGTTTCACAGCGAGATGCCCTCCAGGGCGAGTTGGAGCTGCAGAAGGCCCTCCTGGATGCCGTCCAAAAAATGGCAGCCTTTGTGGAAAGTAATGGCGAGATCTCCGGCGGCCTTGAGGGCAGCATCAATCAGCTCGCCCGGTCGATTCCCGAAGTTCTGGCTTCGAATGCAGCCGCCAAGAAAACTGAAGGGACGCCCGCACCAGCCAAACCCTCGCTGGCCAACTCTGGCGGCCTGATCAGCGAAGCCATCACGCTCTATGACTACATGAGCGCCGTGCACCAGATCGACCGAATCAACGAGGAAACCGACTACACCCGCGACACGGTAGACCACCTGCGCTCGCCGCTCCGCGATGCTCTGCGGGCGACCATTCAGGAGAGTCAAGCGCTCGCCAATCAGCCGCCCGCCACCGACCCGCAACAACTCCAGGCGGAGCGGGAAAATTTCCGGGAACTCACCGAACGCTTCAAGCAGCTCTCTGGCGCGCTTCTCCCGCTGAGCCAGGAAATCATCGTGCTCAACGACAGCAAGACGAATTTCGACGAGTGGCGCAACTCGATTGCCCGCGAATCCAAATACGTCCTTCGTTCCGTGCTCGTTCGAGTATTCGCAATTCTGCTGGCGCTGGCAGTGATTCTCGTTCTCTCGGAAGTATGGCGCCGTATCACTTTCCGTTACATCAGCGACCCGCGCCGCCGACGCCAGTTTCTCGTCATGCGCCGTGTCGTGATCGGCTTCCTGATCGTAATCGTTCTGACCCTGGGCTTCGTCAGCGAGTTCAGTTCTCTGGCCACATTTGCCGGTTTCATCACCGCCGGCATTGCGGTTGGATTACAAGCTGTCCTGCTTTCGGTAGCCGCATATTTCTTCATCATCGGGCGATATGGAATCCGGGTCGGCGACCGGATCAGCGTGGCTGGGATCACCGGCGATGTGGTCGATATCGGTCTAGTCCGGATGTACCTAATGGAACTAGGTGGTAGCGGATTGGATTTATATCCGACCGGACGCATCGTTGTGTTCTCGAATTCCGTTCTCTTCCAGACGGGCACTCCGCTCTTCAAGCAAATTCCTGGAACCGAATACGCGTGGCACGAGGTCATGGTAATGATCGCACCAGACGGAAACCATAAGGAGGCGCAGGAAAAGCTGGTGGCGGCCGTGCAGGCGGTCTATTCGAAATATCAGAAAGAGATCGAACGCCAGCACACCGAGATCGAGCGTCGAGTCGATATCCAGGTGGAAGCGCCCCGCCCGGAGGCGCGTCTGCAGTTTGCCGATGCGGGCCTGGAACTTCTTGTGCGCTATCCGGTCGAGATTCGAAAGGCGCCCGACATTGACGAGGAGATGACAAGAAGAGTTCTGGAGTTGATCGAAACCGACACGGCGCTGAAATCCGCCGTTTCAGGCACACCGAAGATTCGCTCGGCAATCAAGGGTTGAGTGCCGCCACGCGAGGGCCGTGCAGCAACTTGCGGAACGGGAGAGAGTATTATGCGGATAACAAATAGATGTTAAGAACGGAGTGGAGTAATGCCCCAGTCGATTGACTGGCCGCCGCCGCGTTCGGGGCGGCCTCGCCGCCGCCGCTTCCTTGTCATTCTCGTCGTCCTTGCGGTCATCTTCTTCGCCGGTCGTGCGGCGCTGTCCTATTATTTGGATTTGCTCTGGTTCGATTCGCTCGGCTATGCGCAGGTGTTCTGGAAAACACTGAACCTTCAGTGGGAAATCTTCGGCCTGTTCGCTGCAGCCACATTTCTTATTCTTTACGGATCGTTCCTGACTCTGAAGCGGGCGCATCTCCCTGATTTGCCAGAGGGGCACACGATTTTCATTGGCGGCCAGCCGGTGAAGCTTCCGGTAGAACCTGTTCTCCGATTAATCGCTCTCGGCATTTCGCTCGCCATAGCCGCAGCCGCCGGCGCGGCGATGATGGGAGAATGGTCGACGCTGGCACTCTTTTGGTACGCGCCTCGCATGGCTGGTAGCGTAGTAGACCCGATTTTTGGCAAGCCTTTGAACTTCTTTTTGTTCGCGCTGCCAGCCTGGCAACTGATCGCCGGCTGGCTGCTCACGCTAGCCGTGATTCTCTGCGCGCTTGCCGGTTTCTTCATTCTCATCACCGGCGGGGCACGTGTGCTTGCCGGACGCCTCAGTCGCCACGTCGAGCTACCCTGGCGTGGATTTTCGATCACGTTTGTGTTTCTCTTGCTGGTCCTCGCGGCGCGTGAGTATATCGGCCGCTTCGAACTATTGCTCGAGGATCATACGATCTTCGGCGGTGTCACCTACACAGATGCACACGTCAATCTTGCCGGGATGCTTGTCGTTTGCGCCGCGCTCGTTCTGGGAGCGGGGATCGCTGCCGTGAACGCCATACGGATGCCACGCGGACGCTGGCTGCTCGCCGCGATCGTTCCAGCTGTAGTTTGTTTTTTCGCTCTCCAGGCAGTCGGGTGGTATGTCAGCAGTTTTATCGTCAAGCCCAATGAACTGGTTCGCGAGAAGCCCTACATCGTCTTCAACACGGAGTTGACCCGGCAGGCGTACGGATTGAACCGAGTATCACAGCGCGAGTTTCCCGCCGAGACGACGGTCGAGGCCGCCGATGCAGCGAACAATCAAGCCACACTTCAAAACATCCGCCTTTGGGACTGGCGCGCACTGCAGGATACGCTGCGTCAGATTCAGGAGATCCGCACCTACTACGACTTCCCCGACATCGATATTGATCGATATAACATCGAAGGCACGACCCGCGAGGTGATGCTCGCCGCGCGCGAGCTGAACGTCGATAAGCTCCCCGAAAGTAGCCGCAACTGGATCAACGAGAAACTCATTTACACCCACGGCTATGGCATCACGATGAATCCAGTGAACGGCTTCACGTCGGAAGGACTGCCCACTTTAATTTTGAGCAATATGCCGGTTCAGAGCACCGTGCCGGGACTGAGTGTGACCCGCCCGGAGATTTATTTCGGCGAACTGACGAATACCGACGTTTACGTCAAGACGCGGCAGAAAGAGTTCAACTATCCGCAAGGCGAGAGCAACAACCTCACGTCTTATGAAGGCAACGGCGGAATTGTCCTGGGGAGTTTTCTGCGCCGCATGATCATCGCTCTCGACCAAAACGATCTCGCGAAGTTGCCCTTTAGCGATGACGTTAGCAAGAACAGCCGGCTGCTGATGCGCCGCAACATTCGCGATCGAGTAGCGGCGTTAGCGCCGTTCCTCACCTTTGATCCAGATGCTTACATCGTTCTCGGCGAGGATGGCCGCCTGTCATGGATCATGGATGCGTTCACGATTTCCGATAGCTATCCGTACTCGACTCACTATCAGCTCGGCAACAACCCCATCAATTACATGCGAAACAGCGTGAAGGTGGTCATCGACGCCTATGATGGCACGACCACGTTCTACGTATTCGATCCAGAGGACCCGATTATCGCAGCTTACCGCCGCATCTTTCCAGATCTGTTCAAGGACGCGGCCATGATGCCACCGGGGTTGCGAAAGCACGTGCGCTATCCCGAATTGCTCCTCAAGTTGCAGGCCGAGGTCTACGGCCTTTATCACATGACCGATCCGGAAGCGTTCTACAACCGCGAGGATCTGTGGACCGTTGCCACCGAGGTGGGCATGAGCGAGAGCGGCGATCAAACCACGCAACCGATGCAACCGAATTTCGTGTTGATGAAGCTGCCCGGCGAGACGGGCGTGGAATTCGCAGAGATTTTACCCTTCACACCGGCGAACCGGAATAATCTCATTGGCTGGATCGCCGGACGTAGCGACGGCGCGCAGTACGGCACGTCGGTGGTTTACAACTTTCCGAAAACGAAACTGGTCGATGGACCGCTGCAAATCGAGGCGCGAATCGATCAGAACGCGCAGCTCTCCGGGCAACTGACGCTGTGGAATCAGCAGGGCTCGCATGTGCGGCGCGGCGCCCTCCTGGTGATTCCAACCGGTCGCGCCTTATTGTATGCTGAGCCGATTTACCTGCAGGCGGAGCGGAGTCCAATGCCAGAGCTGCGGCTGGTCGTGCTTGCGCTCCAGGATCGGCTGGCCTACGGGCCAACCTTCGAATCGGCAATGGCGTCTCTGTTTGGTGGAACGGTTTCGTCGCTGACTGCTTCACCGGCGGCTGCGGCCGTTCCCGAGGCACAGCGAGCGGTGCAGCCTTCCGCCCAGCCCGCATCGGACCTGAACGCACTGATCGCCGAAGCCGCCAGGGACTTGGCCGACTATCAGCGCCTGACCGCGGAGGGCAAACTCGGCGAAGCGGGACAGAAACTGGAAGAGTTGAAGCGCACACTCGACAAGCTCAACGCTCGGCAAAAATAATCTCGCCGAGTAATTGCGCTTTCTTTGGGGTGCATATTTTTTGCCGGGATCGAATGAAACTGCGGTCGACAGGTCAGCGCAGCATAAGGGCACGCACTCGAAGCTTGGTTGTGGCCGTGGTTCTTGCCATGATTGGCGTGCTGCCGAGCGGCTGCACCAGCGGCCGGGTTAATTCCACTTCCGTCGCAACTGAGCAACCAGAAACTCACGCCAATACGTCCACAAAAGATACTCGCCAGGCACGCCCTCCCGAGTGTCCGCTGCTAGGTCCTTTTCCGTCGGCCTCGACCCAGCAGATGAAAGGGAACCACACGGTACTGCTTTCCTGGACGGCAAGTGCTTCGGATGCAAAGCACGCCGATGCTGTCGGCTATTGCATCTATCGCAGCGCAGAACGCAAAGGCTGGCCGGCCGAGCGGCTCAACCGCGTGCCACTCCCAGTCACCAGCTGCCTGGACGATGTGGTGGAGGACGGGAAGAAGTATTACTACGTAGTGCGAGCGATCAGCGCCAAAGGAATAATCAGCGACAGCTCGAAAATGGCGTCCGCCCGGATTCCGACTGGGAAGCCAAACATTCCTGCAAAGACCTCCGCGCCATTCTGCCGAGATCCTGCCAATCGCAAGTAGGTCCGATCCGGACGACCCGCGGAACTAGGTGTGCCGCGCATCTCATCTCTGGCGTACGATTACATAGTGCCAAACACGACTCGATCCACTTTCCCATCATCGCCGCTCCTACAGTGTTTCATTCTTGGGTCGATCGCGGTTGTCATCTGGTTTCATCCCCTGATGTCTTCGTTCGCTCTGGCGCTTAGCGATGAGCAGTACACACACATATTGCTGATCCTTCCTATCAGCGCGACCCTGATGTTTCTCGACTGGAAGTCTCCTGAGTCCTTATCTCGCCGGGATCGGAGCATCGCCGTGGGACTGCTGGCGATTGCGTTTGTGATGACTGCTGTAGTGAGATTGCGCGTAGTTCCCCTGCCTCCCGATGTGCAGCTCGCGGTGAACATGCTGGCATTTGTGGTGTGGTGGATCGCCGCATTCCTGTTTTGTTTTGGCAGCCGTGCGGTCCGGCGGTCGCTCTTTGCTCTTTGCTTCTTGTTCTGGATGGTTCCTCTTCCGCACTTCCTGATGAACCCGATCGTAAGCCTGCTGCAGCGTGGCTCCGCTGCGTCAGCTCGTTTGCTCTTCGCAGCGGTTGGCATTCCGGTGGCGCAGCAAGGCATGTTCGTCCACATTCCCGGGTTGACGCTTGAGGTTGCTCCCGAGTGCAGCAGTATCCGTTCGAGCTCGATGCTGGTGGTTACAACCATGGTGCTGGCCCACCTGCTCTTGCGCTCATTCTGGCCAAAGGCTTTGGTTGTCGCGGTGGCGATTCCCCTGTCGGTCGCAAAAAACGGACTGCGGATCTTTGTGCTCGCAATTCTGGGAACACGCGTCGACCCGAGCTTTCTGACCGGAAGGCTACATCGCCAGGGTGGAGTGATTTACTTCCTCATCGCCTTATTGGCGATATTGCTTCTTGTCTTGATTTTGAGTCGCCGCGAAGAAAAAGAGCAGTCTCGCCCCGCACTTACCTGAGAGGTCGAATCCGGTTCGGAAGGGATCCCAATCTTACCGGTGAGCTAACCCAAATGATACGGCGGCTGCCGAGCTGCCTGCGTTCAACAAGGAAACAGCCCGCTCCAGCTTGTGATGTCCGGTCTTGTGGAAGAAATAGCTGAGTCCAACCACGCCAACAGTCTCCCCGGCAAAGTTCAGCGCCAGCCCGGTCGTACTGCCGCTCACCAGACGCGTGACAGGGTTCAGTTCTTGGCCGCCGTTTCGAAGATTGTCGCGAGTCACAACGAAGTCGGCGGCGCTGAAAGCGGCATTCGCCGCAAACAGAATGCTGTTGTCACGATCCCAGAATCGGTGATCCGCGGGTGCTTCCGGAACTGTCGCGCGCGGCGCCGACTTCACGATTGGGACCGGTTCGATCGCACCCGGCTGAAGCAGCGCGAACGAGACCTGTTGTTGCGCCAATCCCGGCCGACAGAGGCTCAGGATGGCCAGCAGAATTGCCGCTTTTGGTGTCAGAATCAGGCTAAGCCAGCTTCTCAGCGTCACTTTAGTGAGCCCCCGGTATTGGCCATCTGTACTAGTACTAACGCATGTGCCGGGCCAAGCGATATGGCCCTTGAGTGCCACTAAGCTCTTCAGAATGATTACTTTTAGTCGGATTTCTGTTACGGAAGTTCGCCCCGTATGCAGCCTGTTGCACACAATGCTTCTCTTCGCCTCACGAGGGAAAACTGAATTGGGGCTTTACGGCTTGTGTGGAGTTTGCCTCAGAATACGACGCTGGCGGCCGGAGCGTTCCCTTGGCCGCCAAGCGATCGTAGCCACTCCCTCTAACGAAACGCGGCGATTCAGACAACCCAACTATGGGATCGTGGCCTTTACCGGAGGCGCCGAGCGGGCGCTCTCCTGTCCGCTGGGATTCACTGAACTGGCCTCGTAGTAATACGTCTGGCCAGAGACGACTGCGCTGTCGGTGTATGCTGTATTCGCATCCAGACTGGAATTAATTTTGTTATACGTACCGCTGGAGCTAGTGCTGCGATAAACATTGTAGCCCGCCACATCCGAGCTCGAGTTCCACGATAGATTGACGCTGTATGCCGTCACCGTGCCGGTACCACTAAGAGCTTCGGTTGCCTGCGAGTTTGAAGCGTTGCTGGTGAACGAAAGAGAGCCCGATTGCGCGCCGCTGGTCTTCGGGGTGAAGGCTATGTTGAACGATATCTTCTCGCCTGCAGCGATAGTCAGGGGAAGCATAACTCCATCCAGTGCGAATTGCGAATTGCTGCTGCTATCCGAAGTCACCGTCACGCTCGCACCGGAGGCACTCATGCTGATGGATTGAGTCTGTGTGGTCCCGACCGGCACGTCCCCAAAATTCAGTGGCGTTGGAGTGATGCTCAATTGGCCAGTCACAGCAACGCTTTTCTGGCCCGTTCCAGTCAGCTCAAACGGAAGGACTGGGTTGGAAGAGTTGCTGGTGGCCCTGGCCGTTCCTCCCGCCCATCCTGCGGTGGTTGGAGTGAACTTCACATTGATGGCGAGGCTTGCGCCCGCGGATAGCGTAAAGGGCAGCTTCTGTGAGGCACTGAATTCAGGCCCAGTGAGATTGATCGCTGAAACTTTAACCGAGGTCTGCCCGGTGTTCTTCAAAGTGATGCTTTGAGTTTTCGTTTCTCCGATTTCCACTGTGCCATAGCGCAAAGTGCACGGAGTACAGGTTAATTGTTGCGTAGTCGCTTGCGCATCGATAGACAATATTGCAGTGAATGCTGTCAACATTATGGCAAAGAAACCACGGCCAGAAAGAGAGCTGGTAATAGACTGGGGGAGTCTCATGCCGAGATTCTGAAGTCGGCGGGGAACTATGGGTAGGTCTCAGTAGGGCAAGTTGAATAATCGGAAGGGCAGATTCGCGGCAGCAACCAATTTGTAATCAGCGGCAAATCTAAACCGGAAAGTACTCAGGGCGCGGGAATTTGAACATTCGAAACGATATTGGAGTAGCCGCTCTCCTCACTACTAGAATTCACCGCAGTCGTCGCATAGCAATAATTCGTGCCGTCGGCGACCGAAGAATCGGAGTAGGTCGTAGCCGTATCCAGAGAGGAGCCATTGATCTTTGCATACGCTCCGCAGGCATTCGTGTATACCGCGCGATAAATGTTATATCCCGAGATGTTCGGCGAACCGCTCGCGCCCCACGACAAGTCCACGATATGTGCCGGCGCCGCCATGCCAGTGCCGCTGGCCGCATCTGTGGTCGCGGGGGGCTGCGCATCGCTGGTAAATGTGAGAGTCGCGCTTTCGCCGCCTGTGCCCTGCGGAGTGAAGCTTACAGTAAAGGGTGCGCTCTGTCCCGCCGCAATGACCACGGGCAGGGATAGGCCACTCACAGTGAACTGTGAGTTGTTCGAGCTGACTGCGGTTACTGTTACGTTTGCTCCACTGGCGCTAAGGCTTCCCGAGGCTGTTCCGGCGGATCCGACAAACACATTACCAATTCCGAGCGTCGCCGGAGAAGCGATCAGCTGTGCGGTTGCATTAGTCCCTGTGCCTGAAACAGGGATCACCAATGACGGGTTGGATCCGTTCGAAGTGATCGTGACGTTCCCGCTGGCGGAGCCAGCCGCCTGTGGGGTGAAGGTCACACTGAACGCAAGAGTCTGTCCTGCAGTAAGCGTCAGAGGCGTAGAAATTGCGCTCAGGGTAAAGCCTGTACCGCTTATCGCAACCTGAGAAACTGTTACCGACGACCCACCGGTATTCGTAACGCTCTCCGGCAATTGTTGGTCGTTACCCACATGCACGGTTCCTGCGCTTAGACTCGTGGCATTGGCGGTTAAGGCTCCCTGTGCAACTGTAGTAACCGCGGCTGCCTTACTCGAGCTGAATCCCTGGCAACCGACCGTGACAGCGAGGGCCAGAAGCAGCACTCCTATACCTGCACCATCTTTCGCGGCACGAAGTGTCAAGCAACGAGGCATAGGCGGGTCCTGAAGGTGTCAAAGCGCAAAACTCTGCACTACTGTGTTCCTGAAGTACATGCTGAGTCTGAGGCCCCGGGCAGGGTTCGAATAGATTTCGGAGGTACATAGAGCAAAACGTCAGACGGCCAGCACCGGAAGCTAAGAGAACCCTCTTTTCACCCACCCCAGCTCAACTAATCTTTTTGTTTGGAGACACTTACGGCGTTCGACAGAGGACATGGCCCGTCGGACTTACACCTTCTGACAATTAATCCGGGTCGAGTGCTGAGGGAAATGCTGTGTTGGGGTCTATCTCGCAAAGTCAACAACTGGAGTGGAGAGCCGGGGCCCCATGATTGACAGTTTTCGTGAGTTCCGTTTCAATAAAACTCATTGGTTTCAGTAATGACGCGATTTTAGAGACATAGCCGCCCGATGATCGTCAATTTTGCTGAGCGGGCGCACAACCACAACTGGGAACTGGACCCGGTCATCCGGTCATTGCTTGATACTGACTTTTACAAACTGCTCATGCTGCAGTTTGTCTGGAAACATTTCCCCAAGACTCATGCATCGTTCTCTCTTCTAAATCGCACCTCCTCGGTTCGGCTGGCAGAGCTTATTTCTATCCACGACATCGCCCAGCAGATGGAGCACGTTCGGAAACTGCAATTTCGAAAATCTGAACTGGTATGGCTCGCGGGAAATACCTTCTACGGCCGCCGCGGGATTTTCGAACCTGCATTCCTGGAATGGCTGGAAGGGGACTTCAAACTATCGGAATATGCATTGTCGGTCAAGGACGGTCAGTTCGATCTTTCTTTCGACGGCCTGTGGACTGACACTACGATGTGGGAACTCTACGCGCTTTCCATCCTTGATGAGCTGCGAACCCGGGCCAACTTGAAGAGATTGAGCGAGTTTCATCTTGATGTCCTCTATGCCCAGGCGAAGACCAAGCTATGGAGCAAGATCGAACGGCTGGCAGGCATTCCTGCTCTTAGCGTGGCGGATTTCGGAACCCGTCGTCGGCACAGCTTTTTGTGGCAGGAATATGTTGTCAAAGCCATGGCATCCAATCTTGGCCGTGGCTTCATCGGAACTTCGAACGCCTTTCTGGCCCACAAACACGATCTTGAGGCGATTGGCACCAATGCCCACGAAATTCCCATGGTTCTCGCCGCCCTCGCGCCGGATGATGATGCCCTGAAGCTTTCCCAATACCAGGTTCTTAAACTGTGGCAGGAAACCTACGAAGGCGCACTCCGCATCATGTTGCCTGACAGTTTCGGTACAACCCAATTTCTGGAAGGCGCGCCGGATTGGGCAAGCGATTGGACAGGCCAGCGCATCGACAGCAAAAATCCCTATGTAGCCGGTGACGAATACATCGCGTGGCTCACCGCACGAGGGCGAAACTCAAAAGATAAACTCATCATTGCCTCCGACGCACTCGACGTGGATGACATCATCGGCTTGCACGCTTACTTCGGTGGCGCAATTCAGGCGGGGACGGCTCCCGCAGATTTCCAAAGCGCGGCCGACTTTCTGGATCGGCAAAAATGGGCTCCCGGCCGCCGGATTCGTTTCAGCGCCGGCTGGGGCACTCTGCTCACCAACGATTTCCGGGGTTGTGATCCCTCCGGCTGCACCGGTTTTGATCCCATAAGCCTGATCTGCAAAGTCTCCGACGTTGAAGGCAGGCCGGCGGTCAAGCTCTCCGACAATTACGCCAAGGCGCTCGGTCCGCCCGACGAAATTGAACGCTATCGGCGCGTCTTCGGAACGGCGGGAGTTACAAAGATTCCGCTGGTGGCGTGAGTTCGTTTCCTCCCTGACATACTTCCAGCATTAACAACCGGAGCCGCACGAAATGTCATCCAATGTCACGGTTTGTGGGGAGTCGCGCGCCATGAAGTCAGGAAGTTCGTTGCGGTTCACGTCGCTGCCCGCCTTGTTGGTACTATTTGTCGGCCACAGGTTACACGCATTGGGAAAAATTATTGCGCAGCAGTTAGAACATCCGTGCGCCAACTGCTTAGATGAAGTCAACTCGCGCTGGAAAAGGAGGGCGACACCTACAGTTACTCAGTTGCCTGCTCTCCGAGAGCTGCGGAACTGGTGGAATAAGGAATAAACCCCATTCCGCAGTGCCCCACATAAGCTGCGCTGACCGCTCTCACGCCCGTTCAACACCTCAGGCAGAAACAACCCCTGCGCCGAGGACTGTCATCGAATCGCAGTCTGTCATGGGAGTAGCTTCATGGACCTTCGGTCTTCGCATTGGTGGATGTCTTTGTCTGCGCTCTCGACTTTGTTTCTTGCAAGCTGCGCGGGTGTAGGTACAAGCTCAGGGACACAGCCCCAACCGACCTCATACCAACTGACCGTAACGGCGCCTCCTGCAGGTGCGGGGACGATAACGAGCAGTCCAGCCGGCATTAGCTGTCCCAGCACCTGCAGCGCCAGCTTTGCCCAGGGGACGCAGGTAAAGCTGACGGCAACTCCCGGGACGAATTACTTTTTTGCAGGATGGGGTGGTAGCTGTTCGGGCACGAATACGTGCAGTGTCACCCTGACCGCAGCCGCGACCGTCAGCGCCACCTTTAATCCGGGTATCGGATTAACTGTCACGACCGCGGGGACAGGAAGCGGTACCATCACCAGCAGCCCGGCAGGAATTAATTGTCCGACTACCTGCTCCGCCTCGTTTCCGCAGAACACACAAATTACGTTAACCGAAACTCCCGCAACGAATGACACGTTTGGCGGTTGGTCGGGCTGCACTGGAACCACAACCTGCACCGTCACACTGACAGGAACCAGCTCAGTGACGGCAACGTTTTCTGTGCCGGTACAGGGAATTAACAACATCAACCACATTATTTTGTTTGCCCAGGAGAATCGCTCCCTCGATCATTACTTCGGTCAAATGGCGGCGTATTGGGCTGCGAACGGCTACGGCACGAACGGCCAAACCTTTGATGGTCTGCCGCAGACCGGGACGCCGCTTTCAGTGCCAGGATGCGCTGCCGGAACTTGGGGCGATAGTTGCTCCCCTAGTCCCAGCAACCCGATCAGTTCGTTCCACCTCCAGTCCGCGTGCATCGAGAACCAGAGTCCTTTCTGGAACGAGGCGCACAATCAGTGGGACTATAGTGATCCAAGCGGAAGCAACCCCAACGACCTTACGAATCCTCCGCTCGACGGGTTTGCTTTTACCGCCGCATACGATGCCGGAAGCAACGGCTTCATGGACGTGGAGGGTGTTCGGGCCATGGGCTACTATGACGGCACCGATCTGAACTACTACTACTTCCTGGCCTCGAACTTCGCCACCTCCGATCGCTGGTTCTCCCCGATCATGTCTCGAACCCAGCTCAATCGCATGTACTTGTTAGCTGCTACATCGGACGGTCACGCCTATCCGATCGGGCAAGGCCTTAACAACGGGAAACAGCTCTCCTCGATGACAATCTTCGAGGCGTTGCAGAACGCCGGTATTATCTGGAAGATTTATGTGGATCCCTCGGGTACCAGCAACACCGTCGGTCAGAGTTGCTCGTCTTTGACAGGCAGCGAGCTGTCAGCATGCCTGGTGGATAACTCTTACATCAACGAGTTTCAGTACGAAAATACAATTCTCAATAATTCCACGCTGCTCGCGAACGTGCAGCCGATCTCGCAGTTTGCTACGGATGCAGCCAACAACGCTCTTCCGCAATTCGCGCTGATTGAGCCGGCCTCGAATGCGGGTCTTGATGAACATCCTTCCGACTCCGATGAGTATCCGGTTAATATCCAGGATGGTCAGAACTACGCGGCAACGATGGTGATCAACCCGCTGATGCAGAGCCCCAGCTGGTCCAGCTCTGCCCTTATTTTCACCTATGATGAGTGGGGCGGTCTTTACGATCATGTTCCGCCACAACCGGCCACCGCTCCCGGGGACTATGCATATCCGACCGATCTGAATCCCGCCCTGAACGATGTTTGCACGGGTACGGGGCAGCTGGGGAATGGAATGTGCAACTTCTCCTGGACCGGCTACCGTGTTCCCGTCATCGTCATTTCGCCCTTCGCCAACAAGAACTACGTCTCGCACACTGTTCGCGATACCACCTCCGTGCTGAATATGGTGGAAGAGCGCTTCGGCATAAAACCCCTGACCGCGCGCGACGGTGCTCAACCCCCGATGGATGAGTTCTTTGACTTCACCACCCCGCCCTGGGTGACTCCTCCCACGCCACCAACGCCGAACCAAGGCGAAGCGTGCGATCAGACACCGCCGGCGAGCTGGCATGAGCCGGCGCAGCTGTCGGTGGCAGTGTCTGGCGGGGGAACCATCACCAGCAGCCCTGGGGGCATAAACTGCAGCTCTGACTCTGGATCCTCCTGTGGGGTCACATTCAGCAATGGGACAGTCGTCACCCTCACTGCAACTCCAAAAAGTGGAGGGAGCTTTTCAGAATGGTCCGGCGGTGCTTGCACCGGCAGCAGTGCCACCTGTTCGATCACAATGAATTCGCCCGAATACGTGCAGGCGACCTTCCAATGAGGTCGAGGGTACTGGTACTCTCCCGCCGTGCATCATGCCAGAATGGCGTATGCAGTGGGATAATGGCCTTGTGAGGATCCAGCGCGTCCTTGGGCTTTTCTTTTTCTTGTTTTCCGTCTCGACCTGCTTTGCCGTTACGCGGCACTACTACATCGCCGCTGAAGATGTAACTTGGGATTATGCTCCCAGCGGGATGAATCTCCTTTCCGCTTTGCCTATCCGGCAGCCCTGGTCCAACCATCTGCAATGGCCAAAGACGCGCTTCATTGAATACACCGACGACACGTTTACCACCAAGAAGCCGCAACCCGACTGGCTGGGAATTCTTGGTCCGATCATTCGCGCGGAAGTGGGCGATGAAGTCGTTGTCGAGTTCTTGAATCGTGGCCACCTCGCCCACGACATGCACCCTCATGGCCTGCGCTACGACAAGAACAACGAGGGTTCTTTTTATCTTCCTTTTGGCAAGGGAGATCGGATCGCGCCCGGAAGAAAGTTCACTTACCACTGGTTCGCCATACCGGCCAGCGGTCCGGGACCTGGGCAACCGAGCTCCATCGTGTGGTGGTATCACGCTCATGTCGACCCCGGAGTTGAAGTCAACGCCGGCCTGCTCGGACCCATCATTGTGACCGCGAAAGGCAAAGCTAATCCCGACGGATCTCCCAAAGATGTGAACCGCGAATTTGTTGCTTCTTTCATGATCTTCGATGAGATGGGAGGCAAACCTGCAGGCTTGTTTTACGCCATCAACGGTTTCATATTCGGCAATCTCCCCGGCTTGGCCATGAAGCAGGGAGACAAGGTGCGCTGGTACCTGCTGGGCATGGGAAATGAAATTGATCTGCACACTCCTCATTGGCATGGCGAAACCGTCAGCGAAGGAGGAAGGAATACCGATGTGATTGAACTTCTTCCCGGCAGCATGAAGACCGTGGACATGATCGCCGACAATCCCGGCACATGGATGTTTCATTGTCACGTGGAAGATCACATGGAGAATGGAATGATGGCGGTTTACACCATCTACGCTCCTCCCGCGCGTCCCTGTCCGGTCGTTTTTGCTGGCGGAGACTTCTGGCTGCGTCCGGAAAACTTCACCCTAGCTGTAAAGAACACCGGCAACAAAACGATTACCAGCTTGCGACTCACGCCGGAAATGTTTCTCGCGCCTCAGGATTTGCGCCGTCCCTTCAATGCCGAGTGGTCTTCGGCCAAACCTATTCCTCCTGGCCAGGAGCAGACTCTCGAAAAGGCGGGTATTCCCGCCGCCAGCGCCCACGAGGTCATCGGTTGGGTCTTCTTCCCCAGCTTTGTGAAGTATGAAGATGGGAGCATTTGGACCCCGCAAAGCGAGGGCGAGTGTTTTAGCGTGATATGGCGCGACGCGCCGCACCCTCAACTGCTTGCCTTGCCGCCGAGGCAGGTTGAAATGAATCCCGATTAGCCGGGGAACCGTGCGGGGAGACAAGCGCCCACTCCCCCGTGAGCACATTCAGGCGGCGATGAGAAGAGTCATGAACTGGCAGCCTCATTTCGTATCAGAGATTTGTAGACGACATGCATGGCGACAACTTGCCAATCGGATTGACGCGTCCGGGGGCTCTGATATTGCTGCCAAATCGGCTCTTGAACTCGGCTCGAAGATTTTCTTGTGGCATAGCGAAACGATACGGCCCGATCTCTATTTCCTTCTCTCGGGCAGCACTGCCGTACCGGTCCCTTCTTTCAGCGTATGAATCGCATCCACGCCGAGGTCAGTAAACCTTTCGACCGCGCCGCTCGGCCAGCGAATCTCTATCCACTCGATCTTGGTCGCAGATCCTAGTCCGAAGTGAACTCGCATGTCGCTGTTGGAGATGTAGCTGGAGCCGCTGCGCACCTCATCCACCAGGATTCGGTTCGCCGTCTTTACTGAAATGTGCGCGCCAATGCCGTCGCGATTCGACTTCGTTCCCAGGGTGCGAATTGCGACCCAGTGATTCGGTGTACGAATCTGGTTCACCAGCAGACTCGGCGTGGTGTTCATGTTGCTGATCACCACGGACATCCGTCCATCATTCCATAAATCGCCGACCGCCAGCCCGCGCGATGAAGCGGCTGTCGTAATGCCCGATCCGGCCGAGGCGGAAACATCCGTAAACGTGCCGTCTCCATTGTTGTGATAAAGAATGCGTGGCTCTTTGTAATTACTGCCCAAATGCTGGCTGTCGACCTCCGGATAAACGTGCCCATTCACCAGGATCAGGTCGGGCCAGCCGTCGTTATCGAAGTCGAAGAACATCGTCCCCCAACCTAAGTATTGCGTGTACAAGCCAAGCCCGGCCGCCGAGGTCGCGTCGGTGAACGTACCGTCGCCGTTGTTGCGATACAAAGTAGAAGTGTCGTCCGAGAAATTTGTCTTGAAAATATCCAGATGGCCGTCGCCGTTGAAATCAGCGATGGTGGATCCCATCCCGGCCTGCTCGCGACCATCTTCATTGAAGGCCGAGCCAGCAGTCACCGCGACATCGGTGAACGTACCGTCGTGGTTATTGCGGTAGAGAATGCTGGGCGTGCTGTCGCAGGCAATGAAAATGTCCGGCCACCCGTCCTCGTCGAAATCGAGCGTGGAGATGCTGAATGCGTAGTGTCCGTCCGTTCGATCGATGTGGGCCTTCGCAGTGACGTCCTCAAAGGTTCCGTCGCCCCGGTTGTGATAAAGGATATTCTTCGCTCCCGGCAGGCCGCGAGGGCCGCACATCACGGCAACTCCTTTCCACATGCAAGTAGGTCGCTCACCTGGCGCGGGAGCCGTTGTGAGATCAAAATCCACATAGTTGGCCACGATCAGGTCTAGCCGTCCGTCTCGATCGTAGTCAACAAACGCGCAGCCCGTGCCCCACGCTTTTCCCGAGCCAGAGACACCCGCCTTTTCCGCTACCTCAGTAAAAACGCCGGCCTGGTTGTGATACAGGCGGTTCTTGCCGTAATAGGTAACGTAGAGATCTTCCCACCCGTCGTTATCGTAATCCCCAACGCAGACGCCTTGTCCCCAGCCGGTGGCGGTGAGTCCAGCCTTCGTAGTCACATCGCTGAAAGTTCCGTCGTGATTATTACGATAGAGATGATTGCTGGGTGCTGCACCCTTTACCGATGGCGCAATCCTGGTTCCATTGACCAGAAAAATATCGGGCCACCCGTCATTGTCGTAGTCGAAGATGGCGACTCCGGTACCGGTGGTTTCGATGATGTACTTCTTGGTGGAGACCCCGCCGAAGATCTCCTGCATGGTGAGGCCGGCTTTTTCCGCCACGTCGGTAAAGTTGGCGATCGGCTTGCCTGAGGCTTCCGGCTTGGATTCCTGACCCCGCCCGTAGACCGCCGAAGCAGCCAGAATTATCACGCAGGCAAGCTGACGGGAACCAGGGTGCTGACCACGGAGAATCCTGAATCGCATGAATCCTTCTGAATCTCAGGGAAGCAGACCAGAAATCAGAGACATTGTAAGAGTTTATTCACAATTCGGGTCAGACTATTCTTTGCGATCAAGGCCCAGCGCTCGCACCGTCATGTCGTCCACCGTAGAGCGCCGATCTTTTTTCGACACGATGCCGAAGCTGCCGGAATAATCCCACATCGTCCACCCCATACCATGTTGCTCCAAGGCCGAACGGACGTCGTGAATCCACGCCGCACGACCATGAGGATCGGCATAGGCGCGGTATACGCCGAACTCATTGCATGCCGCCGGAACTCCATGCTGCCCAGCCCACTCCGCGACTTGTGTAATTTCAGCGTCAATGCGTGCCGCATCCCAGTGGTCGTGTCCATAGCGGATCACCGCGAGACGGTCCACCGCATTTGGCACGCTCGCCGAAGTCCTCGCCGCCGATTCCGGCGACGACGGATAATGCGGTCCTTTTACCCAGTGCCAATAATATGTTCCCCACGTTGCACCCTGATGAGTGAAGATGTGCGGCTCGTAAAAATGAAAGTTGTAAATCACGTTGGGATCGCGCAGGGGCTCGAGAAAAACCAATTCATCATCGTCCGACCACCGGGCTCCGGTCGCGATAATGGTTTGCAGCGGAGCGCCTTCGCGAATTGCAGCAGCCAACTTGGCCTGCACCCCGTACCATCGATATCGGTCGGATAATTCCGGCTCATTCAGAATCTCAAAAAACACGCGCTCCGCATCCCAAGCGGAATAATGTCGCGCCAGCGCCCGCCAGAAGTCGGAAAATTCCTGTACGAAAGTATCATCCTTCGCCAACCTAGACTTGAAATCATCCTCCGGATGGAGATCGATCACCACCGCCAGTCCATGATCCGGAATCATCTTCACCGCAGAGTCCAGATAGCCGAGATACTCTGGCGGAATTTCGTCCGGCCTGTGCTCCGTCATCATCGGTTGCGGATTCACGCTGAGCCGCACATGATCAAATCCCATCGACTTGATCAGAGCGATGTCTTCGTCCGTGGTCCAGCTTTGGAAGTGCTCCTTCGTGTACCCTCGCTTGTCGTAAACCTGCGCGAACCATTCGCTGGCGTTGATACCACGCTGAAGGCGCGCAACCCGTGATCGGAGAACCGAAGGAAGCGACTGTGGGGGCAAAACGGAGTTCGTCTGCGCCGGCAAGAAATTCGTAGTGAAACCGGCAAGAAAAATAAGCAGCGCGGTCCAGCGCTCTATCCGGGAGAAGCTCATGCTGACTGTAAACGTAAACTCCAGATTGTCGTTTCGCACTCCAGGAGCGCTTTTCAGTGTATACCGGCTTGCCGTTCATCGGGCAGAAGCCTTAACTTGGCTGCATCTACAAGATCATTCGCTTGCAGATTTCTTGGCAGGGATTGTCGGATAGGGATTGCGTCCAAACACCAGGCCGGTTTCCACTTCGATGGGTTTGCCGTCGCGGAGGTAAGGCTTGAATTTCCATCGCTCCAGGGCATCGGTGATGGCCTTTGCCTGATCGGGAAAGGCGCTGAGAAAGTGAATGTGTTTCACTCTGCCCTTTTTGTCGATGATGACGCGCACCGGAACTGAGTTGAACCTATGCTCGGTGAAGACCGGGTCAACCCGCGCAATCAAAGTTCCGTTGCTGGCGTAATCCTTAATACACATCGGGACCTCGCCTCCGCCGGTACCCCCCGTCGGACTGGCCTCGGCAGGCAATTGCATCCTATTCAGACCTGCTATCAAACTCTTCAGCAATTTCTCGTCACTACTGGTCAGCATTACCTCGATGGTGTGGCAGCGGATTTGGGTCGCCAGATCAAACCAGTGCATCCCAGCCACCGGAGACCAATACTCAAAGGTGACAAAGAAGTGGCCCGCGATCTCCGCCTCGCGGGGAGACATTTCAACTTTGTAGTCGGCCTGTAAATTGTCCGTCGAATATCTGGCGAGCTCCAAGGCGTTGGTCACAGGCAGCGGCGTGAAGAACATATCCTGGGAGCTGATCAATATGCTCCCCCGCGCCGATCCTTTGAATGTATCTGCGGGAGTAAATTGTGCAAGCACGTAGCGGCCCGTTTCCGACGGAGGCGGACCTTCGTACGTCTCGGACCAATCCTGAGACAGTGGGTAAGTCATTCCGAAATATTTGTCCGTGAACACATTCTTGGTCACCTTTCCGCCTTCAGGCACAGGATTCGTGGAATCGCTCGCGCTCGACCATGCACCCTTTACTAGGATGACTTCGGACGCCCCCTTCGCCGGCGGCTGAACGGTGCCGCAAGAATCGCAGCTCGTGCCCGGCACAGTTTGCGGCTTGTCCTCCTGGCTCAAAACGGGCGAGCACAGCGCCAGAACAAGCAAGGAAATGAGAAATCGATTGTGCACATTCCTCCCAACGAAACAAGCAACCACAACAGATTCGCCGCGCTATTTCTTTCAACAGGAAAAAGCTGGCGAGACATTTTCGCGTCTCGCCAGGAAGGTTCATTGCGCTGTGATCACAACGAGCGCAAGAAGTCCAAAATCTCTTGCTGCTGGTTGGGGGTGAGGTTGAAGAACTGACCCTCCACAAAGCTGGCTTCACTACCGTGACTGGCATGTGCCTTGATTGCAGTCAGCAGGTTTGTGGTACGGCCATCGTGCAGCAGGAAGATGCGCTGCCCCAGCCCCCACAATGGAGCCGTACGGAACTGATCGCCCCCGGCGGAGCCTTGCGAGACGTTGTCCGCCAAACCAACACCCATGTGGTGAATCTCAAGGTCGGAAAAGGCATTGACTGGAGCGTTGCTCAACGATCCGGTAAAGCTCGACATCTGTGTAGGCCCGAGGGTGGGATTGTGGCAGGCCGCGCAGCCGATCGAGCTGAATAAGGAGCTACCTGCAGCAATCGTAGCTGGCGGGACCGGCTGTCCATTCACCACCACGGCACCAGTAGGAGGCGGAGCCAGGAACCGCATGAAGTTGGCGAACGCGGAAACATCATCCAAAACCGCTGCGTTCGAGGACGCTGCCGGGTTCGAGGTGTCTTCTGGATACCCACTTCCGGAGAGGTTTAGGCAGTTCGCCGGCAGCCCGGTGCCATGCTGATCTTCCCCAGGTGACGGCCGATCTTGTGGGAACAGTTCGTTGCTGATGCCCATCTCCACGTTGTAGGCCTCACCTGCAAAGACGTGCAGCGACTTGTTTTGCGCCTTCCACCCGTAACGCGAAATAGTCCCATCGTTGCCGTTGTAGTTGAAGGCGCCGGAGATTCCCAGCCGGTTGTTGCTGTTGGCCGCAAGATTCCTCATCAGCGTTGACTCATCCAGGTTCTCGATCAAGCCTGCGCCAAACACTGGCGTGGGAATCCGGAAGATGATGTTGTTGGCCGCTCGCGCTTCACTGAAATTAGGTTGGGCAAGATTGCAACTGCCGGCATCGGGACGGCCCGTCACTGTGAACAAGTCTTCTACTCCGCCATTCGGAGCATTGGTGTCGGCCCTCCCGTTTCTATCGAAAAAAAACGGGAACCTCGTTTCAAGGGTCGGGCCATTGGCTGTAACGAAGTAGGGGGTGGTGTTGCCGGGTGCGACTCCGTTGCTGACGAACTGAAATTGCGGATTGACTGCTGCCCCAGTCCCTCCGACCGCAGGTTGAGCATGGCAGGAACCACACTGGTTGGAGTTGAAGCGCGGTCCAAGACCATTGTCGCCGCTCGGACTGTTCGAAACCGACTCTACGGCTTGGAAACGCGCGAACCCGTCATTGAAAAAAGCGAGAATCCCTGGGTTGTCGTTCGCCTGCACCGAAGACAATGCCGCCCCTGTTCCCCGGTTATCGGTCTGAACTCCAGGGTCCGTCTGAGCAGATACGGTTTCTGCCAAGGAGAACCCCAACAAAATCACAACTAGCGTAAGCCTGGTTACCTTGATCACGACTCCTCCTTGTAACGCGAACCCTACTTCAGCCACGGTTGAAGGAAACGCAATATCAGAACCCGGCCCCTGCGCACGCCGGGGTAGAGCTTTCCCACAGACTTTCAGACGATCGTGGTGACGCCTGGAGCCTTGTTCTTTGGAAGCGATCGGACGTTCAGTTCAGAAAACGTGTCCGTTGGCGTCAAGAGCCGGGAAACGCCAGCACTTCGAGGCGCGACCATGCGCTGCGGTCGAGATCTTCGGTGCCGGGCACACTACTGCTCGTGCTCTGTTTAAGCTTTTCATTGGCATCTCCTTATCGGTAAGTATTCCGGCTCGCGCCGGTCTAACTTCTTAAGGAGACGATTGGCGCGCGCTTGGCTCTAGCGGTCCGCACGAGCAAAATGAGCTTGCCTGTGCGGCTAACAGTCTTTTTACCCTGGGTCTAGGGAACCGGAGGATGGAAACGACTGTTAGCGGCATTGCGATGATGAGAGAGAAACTAGCTTCGAAGCAGAATACCGTCAATGTGCCGTTAGTTCAGGGTGAACCCGTCTGGAGCACATCACTTCCCGCGTCCGTATGGACAAGGGGAAGATTGAAATGGTCCAGTACAGGTCCTGCAAGCCTACGACGATAGCGTCGTTCTGCCCCACCAGGTCATGGAAAGCAATTGACTGGAGACCGCCGATCATCCTAATATTATGCGGTTATGACTTCGCTTCACCATCATCGTCTCCACCATCACCATGCGATGAGCGTGTCGGCGGAGCATAACGGATGAAAGCCTAAAGCACTTATAGGAAATCCAAGCCCGCTGATGCGAAAGCGCAGCGGGCTTTTTGTTTCTGCCGTGCGCTCAGGACTCCGGGAAAGATAAATCATGGAGGTTGCAATGGGGATCGACTTCGAAAAAATGCAAGGCCTGGCTCCCGCGGTGATTCAGGATGCGGCCACCGGCGAATTGCTGATGGTCGGCTTCATGAATCGCGAAGCGCTGGAGATGACTTTGCGCACCGGCTTCGTCACTTTCTATAGCCGCACTCGACAAACTCTCTGGACCAAGGGAGAAACTTCCGGGAATCGCCTGGAAGTTGTGGGGGCGTGGACCGACTGCGATCGCGATACCGTGCTGCTGCGGGTCCGCGTGTGGGGCTCGGGCAACGTCTGCCATACCGGTTCGAGATCGTGCTTTACGCAGCAGCTGCCTCTGGGTGGGTCGGCCCTGCCCGGAACCCAGGAGGCGCGGCCATGAAACTTCGTCTGGGCATTCCCAAAGGAAGTTTGCAGGAGGCAACGCTTAGCCTCTTCACCCGCGCCGGGCTGCGCGTCTACACCAGTGCGCGCTCTTACTTTGCTGCAACCGACGATCCGGAAATCGAATGTCTGCTGATTCGTGCGCAAGAGATGGCGCGTTATGTCGAACACGGAGCGCTCGATGCCGGCCTAACTGGTCTCGACTGGGTTCTCGAAAGCGGCCTCGAGGTGGTCACCATTACCGATTTGATCTACGCGAAACAGAGCATGGGAAAAGTGAGGTGGGTGCTGGCCGTTCCCGAGGATTCAAGCTTCCAGAAGCCTGAGGATCTCGAAGGCTGCATCGTCGCTACTGAACTGGTGAGCTTCACGCGGAACTACTTTGCCAGCCGCAAGGTGCCGGTAAAGGTTGAGTTCTCCTGGGGCGCAACCGAAGTGAAGCCTCCCCTGCTGGCCGATGCCATCGTCGAAGTGACCGAGACCGGGAGTTCCCTGCGCGCCAACCATCTCCGGATTATCGAAACCGTACTGGAATCAAACACGCAACTAGTCGCGAACAAACTGGCCTGGGCCGATCCAGCGCGACGGCGTAAGATTGAAAACCTGTCGGTGATGCTGCGCGGAGCCATGGCTGCCCAGGGCCGGGTTGGCCTGATGCTCAATGTGCGCAAGCCAGACTTAGCCGCTGTTCTTGGCTTGCTGCCCGCGCTGAAGAATCCCACGGTGGCCCCCTTGGCCGACGGCGAATGGATCGCGGTCAATACCATCATCGAGGAACAAACCGCCTGGTCACTGATCCCGAAACTCAAGCAGGCGAACGCGCAGGGCATCGTCGAGTACCCTCTGAACAAGGTGGTGATGTGATGCGCATGCGCATTCTTGACGGGGTTAAGAGAGATCGGTTCATACGTGCGCTGGAGCAGCGTGGCGCCAACGATCTCGCCGCGGTTAATTCTGCTGTGCGACGCATCGTTGACGGCGTCCGTCGCAATGGCGATCGAGCGTTGCGCCGTTACGCCACGCGCTGGGACAGCCTGGGTAAGAACGAATCTGTCCGCGTGCCCGAAGCCGACCTGCATGAAGCCTGGCAGAAGACTCCACCAGAGCTGCAGGACGCCATTCGTCAAGCTGCAAGCAACGTCCGCCGTTTCTGTGAGTGGCAGAAACCGGAAGAGTGGCGGCGCGAAATTCAGGCCGGAGTTTGCGTGGGCCAACTCGTGCGCCCCCTGGAATCAGTGGGATGCTACGTTCCCGGAGGGCGATATCCGTTGCCTTCCACGTTGCTGATGACGGTGATTCCGGCGCAGGTTGCGGGCGTGCCGCAGATTCGCGTGGTGTCTCCACGCCCCGCGCAAGCAACTCTAGCGGCCGCCGCATTTGTAGGCGTGAGGGAGTTCTATCGCGTGGGTGGCGCGCAGGCGGTCGCTGCTCTAGCCTACGGAACAGAGAGTATTCCGCGCGTGGAAAAAGTCGTAGGCCCCGGCAACCAGTACGTCACGGCCGCAAAAAAATTGGTAGCGTTCGATTGCGCCATCGAGTTCTTGGCCGGACCGACGGAGGCCCTTTTCATCAGCGAGAACGGGAATCCGGAGCTCATCGCGAGTGATCTAGTGGCGCAGGCGGAGCACGATCCCGATGCCCTCTGCGTCTTTGTTACGAATTCGAGAGGACTGGCGAAAGCGGTGCAGACCGAGGCGCAGCGTCAGACCCAGGCAAATCCGATCGCTGCAAAATCGCTTTCTACGCGCGGGGCCATTCTGTTGGTTGATTCCCTGGATGAGGCGGTTCACAGCGCAAACCGCATCGCGCCCGAGCATCTCACGTTACCGGCAGCGCTGGTGTCGCAGGTTCAAAATGCTGGCTCAATTTTTCTGAATGAATTCACACCCCAGTCTGCGGGAGATTACATTTCCGGTCCGAATCACGTTTTGCCTACGGGATCGATGGCCCGCGTGCGTGGCGGCTTGAGCGTGTTGGATTTTGTTCGCGTCATCTCTTGCCAGGAAGTTTCTCGCGAGGGAATTCGCGCTATCGCCGCACCCGCGATTGTGTTAGCCGAAGCCGAGGGCTTGCGCGGACATGCGGCAGCGCTGCGAGTGAGGTGCGCGAATGCTTGAGGCTCGCGCTGCGGTCAAGAATCTGCAAGCCTACCGGCCGCCGCTCGCCGGGCGGCAAGGACTGCGTCTCGATTTCAACGAAAGTACGATCGGATGCTCGCCACGCGTGTTGGCGCGGCTACGCGCGCTCGACGCCGAAATGCTGGCACATTATCCCGAGCGCGAGCCGGTCGAACGCGAGGTGGCCAATTTCTTCCGACTCGACCCTGGCCAGGTTCTGTTGACGAATGGAGTCGATGAAGCGATACATCTGCTCTGCTCCACCTATCTCGACTCAGGCGACGCAGCCATCATCGTCGTGCCCACGTTTGCCATGTATGCTATCTTCGCGCAAGCAGAAGGGGCGCGTGTCGTTCAAGTTTTAGCCGACGAGAACTTCGCCTTCCCCTTGGACCGCCTGCTTGCTCAGATCAGCCCACGCACACGGCTCATCGCCGTGGCAAATCCGAACAATCCCACGGGCGCGGCCGTAAACTCCGACGTTCTTCTTCAGGTTGCTCAAGCAGCGCCTCAGGCCGCGCTGTTAGTGGATGAAGCCTATTTCGAGTTCCACGGAGAGACGGTCCTCCAATATCGCGAGCGTCCGGCGAATCTTTTCGTGGCACGAACCTTCTCGAAGGCTTATGGATTGGCTGGTCTGCGCATCGGCATCCTCGCTGGAGACGCGGGACAGATGACGATGGTGCGTCGCGTTGCTTCTCCCTACAACGTAAACGCGGTTGCGCTCGCCGCATTGCCGGAGGCGCTTCAAGATCAGGAGTACGTGGAACGCTATGTGGCCGAGGTGCGTAGCGGCCGCGAACTTCTCGGGCATGAACTTAAAAGTCTCGGTTTGCACTATTGGCCAAGCCGTGCCAACTTTTTGCTCGTGCGCATCGGTCCTGCTCGCACGGAATTCATTCAGTCGCTGCGCGCTCGCGGAATCCTCGTGCGCGACAGGAATTCCGACCCGGGATGCGAAGGCTGCGTGCGCCTGACCGTGGGATCGCTCGAACATACGCGCACTCTGATAGGCGCTTTGCGCGAAGTGATGGGAAAACTCAACGAGCGCCGCGAGGTGAAAGCGTGAGGCAAGCGAAACTCCATCGCAAGACCGCGGAAACCGAAATCCGGATTGCGCTCAGTATCGAAGGTCGCGGAAAGTACTCGGTCTCCACCGGAATTCGTTTTTTCGACCACATGTTGGAGCTCTTTACACGCCATGGCGGATTCGATCTGAAACTCGCGGCTACGGGCGACCTGGACGTGGATCAGCACCACACCGTAGAAGATGTCGGCATTGCTCTGGGCGAAGTCTTTGATCAAGCATTAGGAGATCGCCGCGGCATTTTGCGCGCCGGTTACTTTGTCATGCCCATGGATGAAACTCTCGGTTTGGCAGCGGTCGATTTCGGGGGCCGCGCAGTTGCGGTGGTCGATACCAAGGTCCACGCAGCCCGAGTCGGCGATCTCCAGGTGGAACTTGTGCCCGATTTTTTCGAGGGTTTTGCCCGCGGTGCGCGCGCCAATGTCCACGCGCGAGTGCTCTACGGACGCTCCAGCCACCACAAAATTGAAGCTCTGTTCAAAGCTTTCGCGCGCGCCCTGCGCGTGGCGTGCTCCCGCGATCGTCGGCTTGCCCGCATGCTTCCGAGCACGAAAGGACTTTTGTGATCGCCATCGTGGATTACGGCGCCGGCAATTTGAATTCGGTGAAGAAGGCTTTCGATTATCTCGGCGCTGAAGTCATGGTAACGGACCAGCCCGCTACCGTCGCACTCGCCGGCAAAATCGTATTCCCTGGCGTGGGGCACTTTTCTTCTCTGCAGGTTCTCGATCACACCGGTTTGCGCGAAGCTTTGTTGCAAAGTGCTTCCTCCGGCAAACCGTTTCTCGGAATCTGCGTGGGCATGCAATGGCTTTTCGAAGGCAGCGAAGAGTGTTCCGACGTCCCCGGAGCCGGAATCTTTCCCGGCAAATGCCGCCAGTTTCCCTCCAACGTGAAATCGCCGCATGTCGGATGGAATTCTCTGACAATTCAGCAGGGCTCGCGGTTGCTGCGAGGTATCGCACAGGATTCATTCGTCTATTACACCCACTCTTTCCATGCGCCGGTGGTGAGTTCGATGTCGGCAGCTACCGACTACGGATTGCGGTTTGCAGGAGCCGTTGAGCGAGACAACATTTTCGGAGTGCAATTCCATCCTGAAAAGTCCGGCGAAGTCGGGCTCTCCATACTGAAGAATTTCTGCGAGGTTTGATTTGTTGACCAAACGCATCATTGCTTGCCTCGACATGGATGGCGGCCGTGTCGTGAAAGGAGTGAAGTTCAAGAATTTGCGCGACGCTGGCGATCCGGCCGAGTGCGCTGCGGCTCACGCTCGCGATGGTGCGGACGAAATCGTACTGCTCGATATTACGGCGACCAGCGGGAATCGGCGCACTCTGCTGGACGCAGTTAAAAATACGGCACGCTCGCTTTTTGTTCCATTCACCGTGGGTGGAGGAATTCGGCAACTCGACGATGCCGCGGCGGTCTTCGATGCAGGCGCGGACAAAATCGCCATCAACTCCGCCGCCGTGAAAGATCCTGCTTTGATCGGCAAGATCGCGGGCCGCTTTGGTTCGCAGGCAGTTGTGGTGGCTATCGATGCCAGAAAGTCCGGCGGAGGTTTTGAATTCTTCATCGCCGGGGGACGCACTCCCACCGGCCGGGATGCGATTCAATGGGCGAGGGAAGCCGCTGCTTGCGGAGGGGGAGAGATACTGCTGACTTCTATGGACCGCGATGGCACCAAGTCCGGCTTCGACTGTCAACTCGTGCGCGCTGTGGCAGAGGCGGTTTCAATTCCCGTGATCGCCTCCGGCGGCGCAGGCTCGGCCCGCGACTTCATCGAAGTATTTCGCGATGGTTGCGCCGACGCGGCTTTGGCTGCGTCCATCTTCCACTTCGGCCTTGAAAATATTTCTGAATTGAAACGCGAACTGCACGAGGCCAGCATACCGGTGAGGTGGCCGTGCTGATTCCGTCGATCGACCTGATGGGCGGCAAGATTGTGCAGTTGGTACAGGGCGAGAAGAAGGCGCTCGAGTTCGACAACTTCGAATATTGGATTGAACGATTCTCCAAGTATCCGCTGGTGCAAGTCATCGATCTCGACGCGGCTCGAGCCGTCGGGGATAACCGTCGAATCGTGAATCAGATCGTGCAACGGCTGAACTGCCAGGTTGGGGGCGGGATTCGCAGCCTCGAGACAGCACGTGAAATATTACAAGCGGGGGCGCAAAGAGTTGTCATTGGCTCTTCGTTATTGAAAGATGGCGAAATCGACACGCAACATGCCGGTGTCCTGGCTCGAGAGCTTGGTACCGCGCCGCTGGTGTTCGCCCTCGATTCCCGAGGAGGACGAGTGGCGATCGACGGCTGGCGCAAAAATACAGCCGTTACCGCCTTCGACATGATTCACGCGCTGGAACCCTTTTGCGATACCTTCCTCTACACCCACATCGACACGGAAGGGCTGATGGGAGGAATTCCGATGGAAACAGTCAGCGCCATCCGTCGGGCAACTGCACGCCGCCTGGTGGTTGCCGGCGGCATTACTTCGCAACAAGAAATCGACAGTCTCGATGCCCTGGGCATGGATGCCATTGTTGGGATGGCATTGTATTCGGGCAAGCTGTCAGCCTGAACGCTACACAATGCAATTTCCGCAATCAACCCGAATTATCAGAACCGCACATCCCGGTAGAAAATGCAGTGGCTTTCCAGGTACCAGGAAACGATGAAGAGAACGAGCATCGCCCCGGAACTCCAATAGAAAAGCCGGACGGGAAGTGTGGCAATGACCCGCTTCGCGCCAGCGGACGCCTCGTCTGCGGCGTTACGAAAAATCAGTCCACCGATCAGCGAGATCGTCGCTGCCAGCGCCAACAGATAGAGAGACCCGCAAATCCTCTCATCTATATCCCTGCCCGGAACCAGGAATGCGCTATGGAAGACGCCATATAAAGAGAGAATGCAGAAAATCAAGCTGATCGGCTTGGCGAACTCTACCAACATATTCCACGCCAAAGACAATAGATAAGTTTACCGCTGCTCAGAATCGCTTGTCCGTTGAAGCTCTTCGTCCCGCGGTGCCGATTCCAATCAGACCTATGCCTTCGTGCCGACAATTGTGTCGGAGGTCACATCGGCCACTGGCTGACACGGGCTATCCTGTTTGTTAGATAGTTGCTTCGAATAAGCTTAGCGAAATCCAATGAAGCCGATTCACACGTTTAAAGTTCGTCCCTCCCTACCATCATCTTTATTGCCGCTATTGGAGATTGCCCACAACTTGCGTTGGAGTTGGGATCACGCTGCTATCGAGTTGTTTCGTCGCCTCGACCGGGATCTTTGGGAGACATCTGGGCACAACCCGGTTCTGCTTCTCGGAATGGTGGACCAGGCTGCACTGCAGACGGCCGCATCGGATGACTCTTTCTTGGCGCACATGAGGGGCGTGGCTGAAAGGCTGAAATCTTACATTTCGGGAGAGGGTAGTTGGTACATTCGCGAGCACGGCAAGGAGAAAGACGATTTCCTGGTGGCTTATTTTTCCGCCGAGTTCGGCATCACCGAATGCCTTTCGATCTTTGCCGGAGGGTTGGGCGTTCTGGCCGGCGATCACCTGAAGGCAGCCAGCGATCTGGGTTTGCCTCTGATCGGGGTAGGTCTGCTCTACCAGCAAGGTTACTTCCGGCAATATCTCAATGCCGCCGGTTGGCAGCAGGAAGCCTACGAAGACAACGACTTCCACACCTTGCCGATCAAGTTGCAGCCCGAAATTAAGGTACAGGTCGATTTCCCGCAGGGACCAGTGTCAGCGCAAGTCTGGTCCGTCAATGTAGGCCGGCTCAAATTATTCTTGCTGGACACGAATACCGCCGAAAACTCCCCAGAGGATCGGAAGATCACCTACCAGCTCTACGGTGGAGATCTCGAGATGCGGCTCAAACAAGAGATTCTTCTCGGCATCGGAGGCTATCGAGCCCTCGAACAGATCGGGCTGCGGCCCACGGTTTACCACATGAATGAAGGCCATTCTGCCTTTCTCGGCTTGGAACGGGTGGTTCGCCTGATGGAGACCCAGAATCTTTCCTTCAAGGAAGCAAGAACCCTGGCTTCCGCGAGTCTTATCTTCACCACCCATACTCCGGTCGCTGCCGGCCACGATTATTTTTCCCCCAGCTTAATCGAGCGCTACTTCAATGGATATCTCCAGCGCCTCGGTATCAACCTGCCGGAGTTTCTGGGACTAGGCCGCAAGAATCCAGCCAATAACGCTGAGGATTTCTGCATGACAGTCCTGGCGCTTCGTCTTGCCTGTTTCAGTAATGGCGTCAGTAAGCTGCACGGAGCAGTTTCGCGGAGAATGTGGAACCACCTCTGGGAAGAGGTTCCCGAGTCCGAGGTCCCCATCGGACACGTAACCAATGGCGTCCACTTTCGCAGCTGGGTTTCCTTCGAAATGAATCAGCTCTATGACCGTTATCTCGGCCCAAAATGGAGGGAGGAACCCTCAGATCCGAAGTTGTGGGAGCGGACCGAATCCATTCCCGCTGGCGAGTTGTGGAGAACGCACGAGAGGCGCAGAGAAAGGCTCGTGGCCTTTGCCCGTCAACGGTTGCACGCTCAGCTTTTGAGTCGTGGAGCTCCGCAAGCGTCCGTCGACGAGGCCGAAGAAGTTCTCAGCCCGGATCATCTTACGATTGGTTTTGCGCGTCGCTTTGCCTCCTATAAGCGCGCTAATCTTCTCATTCGCAACCCCGAACGTCTGGCCCGCATCTTGAACGATACAGCTCGTCCGGTCCAGATCATCTACGCCGGCAAAGCTCATCCCCACGACGATACCGGTAAGCAGTTGATCCAGGCGATTGTCGACCTCGCGAGGCGTCCGGAACTCCGCCGGAAGATCGTTTTCCTCGAAAACTATGACATGTCTTCAGCCCGGTGCATGTTGCAAGGTTGCGACGTCTGGCTGAATACGCCGCTGCGCCCATTGGAGGCTAGCGGAACCAGCGGGATGAAAGCTCAGGCAAATGGCGTCCTCAATTTGAGCACACTTGATGGCTGGTGGGATGAGGCATGGGAACTCGCGCTTCGACAGGGCGTCGACGTAGGTTGGGCCATCGGCAGAGGTGAAACCTACAGTGATCCGTCACGTCAGGACGATGTGGAAGCGGAAGCTTTGTACGACGTTCTGGAAGGTCAGATTATTCCGGCGTTTTATGAGCGTCGAGCCGACGGATTGCCCCGCAAGTGGATTGCTCGCATGAAATCGTCGATCGCTGCTCTATGCCCTGAGTTCAATATGCATCGCATGGTCAAGCAGTATGCCAATGAATATTACTTAGTGGCCCATGACCGGTTTCACGACCTCAGCGCAGAAAAAGGCGCGCAGGCCGTCCTCCTGGCGGCATGGCTCGGCAAAGTGCAAGAGGCTTGGCCTCGCCTGCGGATCGAGTCCGTCACCGACGGCTTCTCTGAGATTGAACTGGGAGCCCGTCTTGAAGTCTCGGCCAAGGTTTTTCTCGACAGCCTGACGCCTGACGACGTCACGGTTGAGACTGTCCTGGGACGACTCAGCGCGGATGGCGAAATCACAGACTTCGTTACCACTGCCATGCACCCCTGCCAACAGAACTCTGCCGGCAGCTGCAACTTTCACTCAGTCGTTCAGCCCACAGTCAGGAGCGGGATGTACGGCTACGCGATACGGGTTCTGCCAAAACATCCGCGCTTGCAACGCCCGTTCTTGCCGGGCTTGATTCTGTGGGCGGCTAGCAGCTCCCCGGGGCGCTCCTAGCTCTTCAGTCGAATCGGCTTTGCCGCCAATGGCTTGCACCAGTTCAGTATTACTGCACTGTCTCCGTAACCGATGCCGAACTCGCGGCAATGTTTGAGTCTCCGTAGTATGTCGCTGTGACTTTGGTGGATCCCACCGGCAGCGACGACGTTGTGAATTGTGCTTTCCCGTTGCTGAGTTGCGCCGTTCCTAACACTGTTTTTCCTGCCAGGAACGTCACCGGCCCACTAGGCACGACTGTCGGCGATGTGATGGTAGCGGTGAAGGTTACGGCCTCGCCATGAGTGGATGAGCTTTGCGAGGAACTCAGGATCGCCGAACTCGTGGCCTGCTCTATCACCTGATACACAGCTCCCGAAATGTTGCTAGCGTTGTTCGCGTCGCCCGAGTACGCCGCGGTTAGCGGGTAGGAGTCGGCGTAAAGGTTGGATCTGGTCAGAATTGCTATCCCACTGTTGTTGAGCGTGACGCTGCCGATGCTGTTATCCCAGGTGAAGTTCACTGTTCCAGTGGGAGCCAGCGAACCTGAGCTCGCCACCGTCGCCTTGAAGGTAACGGCTTGCCCATAGATAGACGGATTGAGGCTGGAGACGAGGGTCACTAAGGTGGCTGATTTATTGGTGGTATTCACTACCTGTCGCAACACAGGTGAGACGTTTGCCCCGAAGTTGCCGTCTCCACCATAGCTCGCGGTGACGCTATAAACACCATTCAGTAACGCTGGGCTCAATAGTGACGCAACTCCTCCACTCAGGACACCGGTACCAAGAACAGCCGTTCCCTTATGAAAAGTGATGGTTTCTCCGTCCGGAGGAGTTCCCGCACTCGAGGTCACGCTAGCCCTGAAGGTGACGGCTTGACCCACGAATGAAGGATTTGGCGAGGAAACCAGCATGATTGCAGCCGGTGTGAATTGGCCGTTATTCAGCAGCACTCCGACAGAGCCGTCCCCGTTGCTTCCTCCGCTCTGGTTGCCGACCAATACATCCGGCTTGCCATCCTCGTTCACGTCGGCAACGGCTACCGAGATGTCATTGAACGCGCCCGAGTCGAACGTCACAGCGGGTTGGAAAGTACCATCCCCATACCCCGGCAGGACACTTACTACCCCGTCCGTCTCTCCGCAGCCGTAGCCGTTTTGACTGCTTCCACAGTTGGCTGCAATCAAGTCTGGTTTCCCGTCGCCGTTAACATCCGCAACCACAACGGAATCAGGACTGGCTCCCCCCGACGAATAGGTTACCGCTGTCTGGAAAGTTCCATTACCCTTACTTAGCAGCACACCCAGTGTCCCAGAATACCAATTCGCCACAATGATGTCGGGATTGCCATCGCCATTCAGATCTGCGACCGCGACTGACACGGGGATCTCCCCGCCACTGCCATAGACGACGGCTTGCTGGAAGGTCCCGCCACCATTGGCCAGCAGAACGGTCACGGTGCCACGGCCCGAGTTGGCTAGCACCACATCAGGTTTGCCGTCGCCGTTCAGATCGGCAACTGCCAACGAACTCGTCACCGAGTCTCCAGCGTCATAGGTAACGGCCGGTTGAAAGGTTCCGTTGCCATTCCCCAACAGCACTGCAATTGAGCCGTCGCCGTTACTTTCGCCGGTTTGGTTCGCCACCAGCAGGTCAAGTTTGCCATCGCCGTTCACATCCGCTACCGCTATCGAGACTGCTGCTTGTCCGCCTGAGCTATAGGTCACGGGCGATTTGAAGGTGCCGTTGCCCTTGCCTAGCAGCACCGACACAGTGCCGTTCGCACAATTGCTGCTGCTGACGCAGGTGTTTGCCACCACCACATCCGGCACCCCATCGCCATTTACATCCGCGACTGCCACTGCGCTGGCGCCGTACCCTCCCGATGCGAAGGTGACTACGGGTTTGAAAGTTCCGTCCCCCTTGCCTAGCAGCACTCCCAGCACGCCCTTGCCAGTCTGGTTGGGGCCTGCCAGGTTTGACACGACTACGTCAAGCTTGCCATTTCCCGTCAGATCTGCCGTCACGAGGTTCTGAAAAATCCCGCCGTTGGTTTGCAGCACATCAGTCCCTCCGGAGTCGTAAGCGACAGCGGGCAAGAAAACTGGATTTGCCGGGTCAGGCTCAACGGCAACTGATCCTTTGTCCCCTGCTTTGGCCGCCGGGACATCCCTGCGACTATTGAGTTCCTGCCCTGCGCAGGAAGCGATCAGAAAGGCGGATACGGCTAAGAAAAGAACGAGTGCTCTCAGAATATGGGACCTGGGCGTGCGCTTGACGGTCATGAACGACCTCCTCGGCTGCTCGACCGCAAGAGCCCTGACGCGTCAAACCCGTGCTTCCGAGATCTTTGTGGCATACCCTCGACCTGCCCGGGTGCAGGTAGGAAGAGTGTTTGCATACTTAGTGGCAGCTTGTCGGGCGCTAGTGTATTACGACTTTCTTGCGGTGCAACCTTTTGTTTAGTGGAAAAGCTGTGGAATGCTCAAGTTTGACAACAAGAAAACAAAAATAGCAGAAGCACGCAGCGGATGCCTCGCCTCCACTATCGGTTGTGCGGCGGTTTGAAATTTGAGTTTTGTTATTCGTTTGGCGTCATCCCCTCCCGCCGTTTTCACCACCGGGACGAGAAATCTCCCGAAACACACAGCCGCTTGGAGTCAAAATGGGGCCACCATCCCTGTTCCCGCGAATTGACATGCCGGCGCTAGCTTTCTAGAATATTTTCTGGCCCCGCACTGTTCAGGTGCGGCTCGGATCAACAGGATCTGCCTACTGTTGCCAACACTTTATTTATGATCAAAGTTCAAGCGCTCACCAAGAAGTACGCGCACACTACCGCCGTTGATCAAATCTCGTTTGAAGTGGCGAAAGGCCAGATTGTCGGTTTTCTTGGCCCGAACGGAGCGGGAAAAACCACGACGATGCGCATGCTGACCTGTTTCCTTTCGCCTTCCGCGGGTACGGCCACGGTGGCCGGCTTCGATATTCTCGAACAGCCGCTGGAAGTTAAGAAGCGAATTGGCTACTTGCCGGAAACACCTCCGATCTATCCGGAGATGGAGACGGGGGAATATTTGAAGTTTGTCGGCAAGCTGAAGGGACTTTCGGGTGCTGACCTGCAAAAGCGAGTCGACCACGCCTGCGACCGGTGCGCCGTCACCGACGTCAAAAGCAAGCTTCTCGGCAAACTGTCGAAGGGTTATCGGCAACGGGTCGGGCTCGCGCAAGCAATCGTCCACAATCCCGATGTCCTGATTCTCGATGAGCCGACCGCTGGCCTCGATCCCAAACAAATCAATGAGACGCGGGACCTGATCAAGAGCTTGGCCGGCGACCACACCGTCATTCTCAGCACCCACATCCTCCCCGAAGTCGAGCAGACCTGCGAGCAGGTGATCATCATCAACAAGGGAAAACTGGTCGCCATCGACTCCGTTCGCAACCTGCAGGCGCGCGCCCGCGGAGCCGAATCCGTTGTCCTTGAAATTGCCGGGCGCAACGGAGATCTGGAACCCGGAATCGTGCAGCGCAAGCTGGAACGGGTTTCAGGAGTCGGCCGCGTATTGAGTAAACAGCAGAGCAACGGCCGAGTCGTCTTCGAGGTGGAAAGTCAAAAAGGCCGCTTCGTTCGAGGCGATCTGGCGCGAGCGGTGGTTGAATCCGGCTGGGACCTCAATGAGCTTCGACCGGCCGCCATGAGCCTGGAGGAAGTCTTCCTTCAGCTCACTGGAACCGAGAACTTGGCGGAAGCGGAGCAAGCTGCTGCGAAAGAGGGACACCCATGAGAAACGCCTGGATCATCTGCCAGAAAGAACTGCACAGCTACTTCGTTTCCCCTGTCGCCTACTTATTGCTGACTATGTTCGGTGTCATTTTTGGCTTCTTTTTCTGGAATGCCCTCAACTATTTTGTAATCGAGGGTATGCAGATGCAGATGCGCGGACAATTGTTCCCTATGAACCTGAACGAACAAATCATTCGTCCGTTGTTGTCGAACGTCAGTGTAATAGGGCTTTTCTTCATTCCGATGATCACGATGCGCCTGTTCGCGGAAGAGAAGAGGAGTGGAACCATAGAATTGCTCGCCACGTCACCGGTTCGCGATCTGGAAATCATCGTTGGCAAGTGGTTGGCGGCCGTCGTGCTCTATGCCTGCATGTTGCTCTTCACCGCTTTGAATTTTGGCTTTCTCTTTATCTATGGCCATCCAGATTGGAAACCTCTCGCCATTGGGTATCTAGGCTTGTTACTGCAGGCAGGTGCTCTCTTGGCCATCGGGACATTTATTTCCACTCTCACCAAGAACCAGATCATCGCCGGCGCCGCGACTTTCGGCGTTTGCCTCTTGCTATGGGTGCTGGAGTGGGCAAGCGGATATGACAACTCAACCTGGGCGCGCGTGCTGGCCTACATGTCGATCATTACCCACTTCGAGTCCTTTGGTAGAGGCGTGCTCGATTCCAAAGACGCAATCTTTTATCTAACCGTAATTTTCCTGGGACTGTTCTTCACCGCTCGTTCCATGGAATCTTTGCGCTGGAGGTCATGATGGCAAGCCAGTGGCTTAAGGCGAGACAAACCAAGTACGCGGCTTACGCGGCGATCTACCTTCTGGTCGTGATTGCCGGAGTTGTCGTCGCCAATATGCTCGCCGACCGCTACAACAAGTCCTACGACGCCACATCGAATAAGCGATACAGCCTTTCCCAGCAGACCATCAAGATCGTCAAAGGCCTTAAACAGGATGCGACAATCACGTACTTCGATCAGAGTACGCGCTTCCGCGAAGGCAAGGACTTGCTCGATCAATATGCCAACCTCTCCCACAAAGTGCACGTGCAGTATGTCGACCCGGACAAGAATCCGCAATTGGCGCGGGAAGAGGGAATCAGGAATCTCGGGACGGCCGTCGTCCAAATCGGGGCGAAAAAAGAACAAGCCAAGAACATGACCGAAGAAGGCGTCACCGGCGCTTTTATTCGCGACCTGAAGAGCACTACCAGAACCGTTTGCTTCGTCACTGGCAGCGGAGAGCACCGCCCCGATGACAGTAACCGCGATGGCCTTTCTAGTTTCAAAGATCTTCTGGCCAAAGACGATTACGAAAACCGGACTATCGACCTGCTGCAGAAAGCCGAGGTTCCAAGCGAGTGCACCACCCTGGTTATAGCTGGGCCAACGCGGAACTATGAGCAACCCGAGGTCGAGGCCATCAAGAAATATGTCGAGGATGGCGGTCGTGCGCTGCTCATGCTCGACCCTCCCCTCAAACTCGGCCATTCGGATATCGCCGACAACGACGCTCTCACGAATCTGTTGCAGACCTGGGGCGTAACTTTGCAGAAAGATCTGATCCTGGATCTCAACCCGCTCGGCCAACTTGCCGGTCTCGGTCCTCAAGTGGCTCTCGTCACCAACTATAGCTCCCAACCCATCGTCAATGAAATGAAGGGAACCGCCACTGGCTTTCCGCTGGCGCGCTCGATGCAGATTAAGAGCACGGATAAGACCAGCGTGGAGAAGCTGTTTGATTCCTCCGGCAGCAGCCTGGCAACGAACGATCTGAACTCCGCCAAGGTCAACATCAACGACCCCAAAAATAAAAAGGGCCCATTAACCATCGCTGCTGCCGGAACCTACAACACCGGCAAAGAAAATTTACAGGGACGTTTCGTGGTCATCGGCAGTTCCTCCTGGGCGGCGAACAGCTTCATCAATTTCAATGGCAATGATGACCTGGCTTTGAACGCCATCAACTGGCTGGCGTCGGACGAAGACTTGATTTCCATTCGCCCCAAGCAACCCGAAGATCGCCGCATTACCATTACTCGTGCCCAGCAAAACTTCGTGCTGCTCACCAGCCAGTTTGCGCTGCCGTTAGTCGTGGTGATTGTGGGAATTGGGGTGTGGTGGAAGAGGAGGTAGGACCCTCTCGAGGCGTTTGCATGCTGTTTCGAGAAGTACTATGAAAATCCGTGGTCTAATTGTTGCCGCTCTCGTCTTCTTGATTCTCGGCGGAATTCTCTACTGGTCGGATCGCCAGAAGCCGGCCGATGACAAGGCATCAGCCGATGCTTCTCCAGCCATTCTCAAAGTCGATGCATCAGGAGTTACGAAGCTGGACTTGAAGAAGAGGGGCGCTACGCCGATCGTTCTCACCAAATCTGATTCCGGAAAGTGGGAAATCATTCAGCCGCAGCCGTTCGGCGCCGACCAGTCCGTGGTTTCGGGCATGCTCTCTCGTCTGTCATCGTTGAATTCTGAACGCGTGGTCGAAGACAAAGCGTCGGATGTCTCGCGATACGGTCTGAATCCCCCGGTCCTTCAACTAGACCTCACGGAAAAAGATAACAAGACGCGAGAGCTTCTCATTGGCGACGATACTCCCACCGGTAGCGCTGCATACGCCATGCTCGCAGGTGACCCTCGGGTTTTCACCATGCCCGCCTATGCAAAAGTCAGCATAGATAAGAGTCTGAACGACCTCCGTGACAAGCGCCTGCTGACCGTGAACGCGGACAAGATCAGCCGCCTCGAACTGATCAGGAAAAATCAGGACATCGAGTTTGGCCGCAACAAAGATGACTGGCAAATCCTGAAGCCCAAACCGCTCCGCGCTGACAGCAGTCAGGTGAGCGAGTTGGTTCGAAAGCTCACCGACGCCAGGATGGATCTAAGCAGCAACGATCCCAAAGAGGCCGCTACGGCGTTTGCCCAAGCCGCGCCATTCGCCAGCGCGAAGCTTACCGATGAATCCGGTATCCAGGAACTCCAGGTAAGGAAGAAAAACGTTGGCACCAGCGGCGAAGCGTACTACGCAAAATCAAGCGCCGTCGAGGGAGTCTACCGAATCAACTCTGATGTCGGGCAAGCGCTTAACAAGACCCTGGATGACTTCCGCAACAAGAAGCTCCTCGACTTTGGTTTCGTTGACCCGAACAAGATCGAGCTGCACTTCGGCACCAAATCTTATTTTCTGGTTCGGAGCGGGGACGATTGGTGGTGGAATGGGAAGAAGATGGATGCAGGAACTGTTCAATCCCTCATTTCCGATCTCCGTGATCTCTCTTCGGACAGGTTTCCAGATTCCGGTTTCGCGAATCCCACCATTGATGTCACGGTCATTTCCGGCGACGGCAAGCGCATCGAGAGAGTCCTGATTGCAAAGTCTGGAAACGGTTACGTCGCCAAGCGCGAGAATGAACCCGCCCTCTACCAGCTAAACTCCAGCTCAGTTGACGATCTACAAAAAGCCGCCGACGCGATCAAGCCCGCCGCCACAGCGACCAAGTGAGCGCCCGGAGGCCGGCTCCTGCGGTCGATTTATGCGAATCGGAATGTTGTTCGCTATGCTTCGGCAGAATCGCCGTCAGGACGTTGCTACTTCGTCCTGCAACCGGCCATTGGCATCGATCAACTGAATACGTAACGCGATCTGCCCAAGCGCGTGGGTGGAGCAACTCAGACAGGGATCGTAGGCCCTCACCACGGCGGAAACGCGGTTCAGCATGCCTTCCTGCAGCTTGTTCCCATCGATGTAATGCTCGCTGACCTGCTGCACGCTACGGCTGATGGCAAGATTATTATGCCCAGTGGCAACGATCAGGTTCGCCCACGTAATGGCGCCTTGTTCATTCACTTTATAGTGGTGAATCAACGTGCCTCGCGGGGCCTCGATCATACCCACTCCTTCGAAGGAATTTACCCCTGCAGTGGCTCGCACGTGCTGTTCAAGAATCCGCGAATCAGCCAATAGCAGCTCGATTTTCTCCAGCGCGTAAACCATCTCGATCAGCCGCGCATAGTGATAGAGGAATGCGCTATGCGCCGGAGAGCCAAAACGTTGATGGAATTCCATGAATTCGGTATCCGCCAGCGGAGTACCGCACTGATCAGCCACATTGATTCTTGCCAGCGGACCGACGCGATAGGCGCCTTCCGGAAATCCCTGCGGCTTAAAATATGGGGCCTTCAAATAAGAGTCACGGAGGCTGGCTTCGGCAATCCAATCCGCATAATCTTCGGCTGCGATTTCGTCCTCGACAATTTCTCCGCTCCGGCTGCGGAAGCGCAGCATGCCGTCGTAAAGCTGCAAGCTTCCTTTTCGGTCGACGAGTCCGGCGTGCATCGTCGGGGCAGAACCGAAAAATTCGATCTCACTCTTATAGTTGTCCAACGCCTTCTTGAAGAACTTGAGCGTACGGTCCGCGATCGCTTTCGCCGACGGAAGATCTGAAAGAATACGATCCCGTACCGTACCGGACAGCGGAGATGCCACGCCTCCAGGTACGATCCATGCCGGATGCACTCTTTCCTGAGCCATGCCCTCAATGATCTGCAGTCCGAACTTGCGCAACTCGATTCCATCACGCGCCATCTCTGGATGAGCCGCGATCACGCCGAGCACGTTCCGGCTCGCCATGTCCGAATCCATGCCAAGAAGCAAATCCGGAGATGACAGATAAAAGAAGCTCAAGGCATGCGACTGCACAATTTGCGCGAAGTGCACCAATTCACGCAGCTTTTTCGCGGCCGGAGGAATGCTCACTCCCATAATCGCGTCGCAAGCCTTGGCGGAGGCCAGCAGATGGCTGATCGGACAAATTCCGCAGATGCGCGAAGTGATGCCCGGCATCTCATAGAACGGCCGCCCCTCGGTGAATTTCTCGAATCCCCGTACCTGGGTGACGTGGAACTCGGTGCCCGCGACTCGACCGTCGCCATCGATCTGAATGACGATCTTCGCGTGTCCTTCGATGCGCGTCACCGGATCGATCGTGATGCGTTTCATCCGACGCTCCTCATCCGAATTTCACCGCGAGGCCGGCCTCGCGCTTTTTTCCGTCCACAAAGTCGGAAATCACGGCGGCAATGGTCTTAGCCGGAGGCGGACATCCGGGCAGGCACACATCCACTTTCACAAACTCCCGTAACGGCCGCGCCTGCTTCAACAGAGCAGGCACTCCATCCGTCGGGACGACCTTGCCTTCCTGCGCCCCTTCTACATAAATCCGCTGCAGCAGCTTGTTGACAGGGATGGAATTTCGCATAGCGGGCACATTTCCCGTGACCGCGCAGTCGCCCAGCGAGATGAGTAGATGAGTGCGCTGCCGAACCTTGTGCAGTTTGTTCACGTCGTCCTGTGAACTGACCGCGCCTTCTACCAGCGTCACATCCACGTCCTCGGGGAACTCCTGCGCGTCTACCAGCGGCCCGTAAACCAGTTCGATCTTTTGCGCCAGAGAGATGATGGCCGCGTCCATATCGAGCAGCGACATGTGGCAGCCGGAGCAGCCGTCCAGCCAAACCGTCGCTACCTTCACCTTCTTCATGCCTGCACCTCTCTGCGCTGGATCAGCGAACTGATGTTATCGGTCCGCTTCACCATCTCTTCGACGGCGCAGCCCTTCTCGGCGAGCGCTCCCGTCGGGCAAGCTTGCACGCACTTTCCGCAATTTGTGCAACTGCGGGAGTCGCCCCATTTCTGGTTCAGGTCACTCACGATCCGGGCATGGATTCCTCGCGACGTCATCTCCCACACATGCGCGCCCTCCAGGTCTGCGCATACCCGAACGCACCGGGTACACAAGATGCACCGGTTGTGGTCGAGCACGAAGCGCGGATGCGAGGCGTCCACTGCCAGCTTCGGATAGTTGTATGCAAAGCGCACCGTGCTGATTCCCATTGCGCTGGCCAGCGACTGCAATTCGCAATGGCCATTCGACACGCAAACCGCACACACATGGTTGCGCTCTACTAAAAGCAATTCCAGAGAAATGCGCCGGTTGTGCGAGAGCCTGGGAGAGCTGGTGGTGACCGACATGCCGTCCTGAATCGGAGTAGTGCAAGCCGGGATGAGCCGGTCGATTCCCGAAACCTCCACAATGCAAATTCGGCATGCCCCGACCGGGGTCAGCCCTTCCAGATCGCAAAGTGTAGGGATGTACTTTCCGTTCGCCTTCGCGGCCTGAAGAATAGTCTGGCCCTCCATGGCGCTGATCAGTTCGCCATCGATTCGGATTGACAGTTTTCTGGGCAAGGCCTCGCTCCTTCCTTAGCTCACGTTCGCCACTTTTACGTCGCAACGCAGACAGCGGCATGACTCATCCAGCGCTTCCTCATGGGTGAATCCGGCAATGACTTCCGCATTCGATCGCACCCGCATATTCGCGCTCAGGGCATGGCCGTGATGCCGGTGATTCGGACTGGCTTCTTCGGGGACTTCCTTCCCGTACTCGATCTCCGGAAGAATCTTGGCCCAGCGATTCGTTTCCATCAGTTGCAGATCAATATTGCGAGCCGCTTGTTTTCCGAAGGCCATCGCGTTCGATACGTTCGAGGCGCCCGTAACCACGTCGCCTCCGCCATAGAAGCGTGGACGACTGGTCTCCAGCGTGAACCGGTTCACTTCGATAGTGCCGGTTTCTTTCAGGCTGAGTCCCGAAGCCTTCGCGAAATCGAGATCCACGCTTTCGCCCACTGCGAAGATGACCGAATCACACTCGTAGCGCCGGATCTCATCGGTCGAAATCGGCTTTCTCCGCCCGGATGCATCGTATTCGCCCAGACGCGTCTTCACGATTTCGATCGACTTTACTTGCCCCGCTGCATCCCCAATCACCCGGTGAGGCGCAGCCAGGAAAACGAATTTTGCGCCCTCATCTTTTGCAGCCTGGGTTTCTTCTTCGATGGCAGGCATATCCTTCCGCTCACGGCGATAAAACACTGTAACTTCAGCGCCTTTGCGCAGCGCCGTGCGGGCCGAATCGATGGCTGCGTTTCCTCCGCCGATAACCGCCACCTTCCGGCCCAGCGCCGTCTCCTCGCCGCGCGCTGTTGTTTCCAAAAACATCAGCGCCGGGTACACCCCTTTCAGTTCTGTTCCGGGTTGATAGACCCATGATTCTTTCCAGGTTCCGATGGAGATGAATACCGCATCGAAACGGTCGTCGAGATCGTTGAGCGGAACATCTAGGCCGATACGAGTGTTGAAGACGAACTTCACACCGAGTTGCTCGATCAATTCAATTTCTCGCTCCAGCGCATTCTTGGGCAGGCGGTATTCTGGTAGCGCGAATCGCAGCATGCCCCCGGCTGCAGGCTTGGCTTCATACACGGTAACGTCGTGGCCCAGCAGCGCCAGATAGAAAGCTGCCGTCAAACCCGCTGGCCCAGCGCCCGCAATCGCAATCTTCCGCCCTGTGGGCTCCAGTTTCCGCACGAGAATCCGCTTGACCATGTGTTCATAACGATTGGAGAGCAGGACTGAATCTGCGATGAAGCGATGCACTTCCCGCATGTTCACCGCTTCGTCTACGGTCTGCCGACGGCAGCGGCTGTCACACGGATGCTGGCACACTCGCCCCGTCGAGGACGGCAGCGGGTTGTCCATGATCACCGCTTCAAAGGCGTCTTCCAATCGATCTTCCTTATATAACTGCAGGAAGCGCGGGATGTTCATGTGCAGCGGGCAACTATTCTCGCAAGGAGAGAGCGCGAGCTCCTCGCATACGCCGGCCTGGCAGCGTCGCGAGACAATATGGTCTTCGAATTCAGCGCGGAAGTGGCGCAGCGTCGTCAAAACTGGATTCGGCGCAGTCTGCCCCAAGCCACACAGCGAACACTCGCGGATGTAGCGGCTCAGCTCATCCAGCAGCTCCAGATGATGCATCGTGCCTGCACCTTCCGTGACACGATTCAGAATCCTCAGCGACTTATTCAGTCCAACGCGGCACGGAATGCATTTGCCGCACGATTCAGAATGCGTGAATTCGACGAAGTACCGTGCTACGTCGACCATGCAATTGTCTTCGTCCATCACCACCATGCCGCCGGATCCCATGATCGAGCCCAGTTGCGCCAGGCTTTCGTAGTCCACCGGCGTGTCGAACATCTCAGGAGGAATACATCCACCCGACGGCCCTCCGGTTTGTACTGCCTTGATCTGTCGTCCTCCAATCCCACCTTCGCCGATGTCGTAGATGAAAGTCTTAAGCGGCGTGCCTAGCGGCATCTCGACCAGTCCGGTGCTGCTGACTTTGCCTACCAGCGAGAACACTTTTGTTCCTGAACTCTTTGGGCTCCCGGTTTCGCTGAACCACGCTGGACCCTTGGTCACAATGGGCGCGACGTTATACCAGGTCTCGACATTGTTGATATTGGTCGGAAATCCCCACAACCCTTTCTGGGCGGGGAACGGCGGACGTGGGCGTGGCCGTCCTGCCTGACCTTCCAGCGATGCAATCAGTGCGGTTTCTTCGCCGCAAACGAATGCTCCCGCGCCTTCCACCACTTCAATGTCAAACTTGAACCCTCGGCCAAGAATGTTCTCGCCCAGCAACCCGTATTCACGGGCTTGCTCAATCGCGCGATGCAGGCGATGTACAGCTAGCGGATATTCCGCGCGTATATAAATGATCCCTTCGCTCGCGCCCGTCACATATCCCCCGATGATCATGCCCTCCAGCAGCGAATGCGGGTCACTCTCGATCTCATTGCGGTTCATGTACGCGCCCGGATCGCCTTCATCCGCATTGCAGATGATAAATTTGCGATCCGCTTTGGCTTTGGCCATGAACTCCCATTTGTTACCGGTCAGGTATCCTGCCCCGCCGCGTCCACGCAGCTTGGACGCCTTGATCTGCTCGATGACGAACTCCGGCCTGCCGTCGATCAGCACCTTGTAAAGCGCTTGGTACCCTCCGATTGCGATGTACTCCTCAATATCGTCGGGATTAACGAATCCGCAATTTCGCAGGACGATTTTCTTCTGGCCTTTGAAGAAAGGAACTTCACTCCACAGCGGAATCTCCGGATAACCGCGTCCGTACTTGATCGAAGCCGTGATGTGATCCCACTCTTCGACCTTGCAATAAATCAGATCGGGCGGAAGGTTCCCATTCGATACGTCGTTCAAGATGCGTTGCGCATCGTTCGCCTGCACTCGATGCAAAATCACCAGCGGAAAGCCCGGCAACCGAATGTTCGCCAGGGGCTCCTGAAAGCAGGCGCCAAAGCATCCCACGCCCGACAGCACCGCATTGATGCCGCTGCGCTCGATGGCCTCCGCGAACGCGTGATACAAGCCTTCGGCACCATTGCCTCTGCCGCACGTACCCATTCCGATCCCGATCCGGGGCACTGCGGGGACGAGCTTTGCCAGCCCTGCTTCCCGCACCGCACTGAAAGCGCCAATGTCCTGTATTCGCGGCATCAGTAACTCTCCCGCTCCAGCGTGCTGATTTCCCGTTGGAGAGTCCGTTCGTTCACATGGCCGCAAATGCGGTGGTTCACCTCTACCACCGGAGCCAGTGCGCATTGTCCGAAGCACGCCACGGTACGAACCGTGAATTTTTGGTCGGAGGTCGTCAGCAGCGCCTTGTCCGCTTCGCTGACTTCGCTTTCGTCATCAAGGCCGAGTCCAAGTGTCAGACGCACGCTCTGTAGCAGGTTGCGCGAACCCCGTGTGTGGCAAGCCGTTCCACGGCAGATGCAGATCGTGTTATCTCCCTGCGGCTGCAGGTTGAACAGCGCATAAAATGTCACCACGCTGTAGATCCGGGAGAGTGCGACCTTCGTTTGTGCCGCAATGTACTCTAGCGTTGGCTCTGGAAGATATTTGTGAGGGTTGTGTTCCTGCACCGATTCCAGAATGCCGAGCAAAGCTCCCGGATGTCCCGTTCGGCTGCTGATGACCTGATCGATGAAAGCCCGCTCGCCCGCGTTGAGACGCTCTTGAGACGGTGTGTGCATGGCGCTCCTTTCGCAGAACCAGCACTCTGGCCACGGCTCGCGAGCCGTGGCGGCGTGTGAATGAGGGAAAACACGCCTTCAGTATCCGATACTAGACAGACACCAACAACTCTGCCGTGACTTGGATCACGAAACTGGGTGACGCTGGTGGCGATTTTTTTTCAGATGTGCGATCGCACGGCACCCTCATCAACGACAATAGAGAGAGCTAACATCCCGTTAGCATTGGAGAGCCCAAATGGAACCGTTCCGTCTGCATCTCTTCGTCTGCACTCAGCAGAAACCAGAGGGCGTTCCCTCCTGCCCGGGCAGCGGGTCATTCGCGGTGCTCGAGGCTCTCGATCGTGAGATACAAACCCGCAATCTGAACCGCGAGGTGCAACTTACCACCTGCGGTTGCATGGGACTCTGCGATGAAGGTCCGGTGATAGTCGCTTATCCGGAAGGGGCTTGGTACCGGCACGTGCAAGCCCAAGATGTACCTGAAATCGTTGCTACGCATCTGCGCGGCGGCAAGCCTGTCGATCGTCTCTTATGGAACGATGCTTCCGCGATGAAAGTGATGTCGCTCGAGCATGGTGAGAAGTTTCGTGCTGCGATGGCTGCTCGCGACAAGGCCGGGATGCTGCCCGATCGGCTCGATCAGATGATCCGCGGATACATGCCCAGCCGTTGCCTCCTCACAGCACTTGAACTCGACATTTTTACTGCCGTTGCGGAGGGAGCGAATGCCGAGGAGATCGGGGCAAAGATCCACGCAAATGCCCGCGCCGTTGGGATGCTGCTTAACGCGCTCGTCGCCCTAGGACTGCTTTCGAAAAGCGGCGAGGTTTACCAGAACACACCAGAGTCGGCCCGTTTCTTTGTTCAGGGCTCAAAGGATAACCATCGCCATGGCCTGCTGCACATGGCTAACATCTGGCATCGCTGGAGCACGCTCACCGACGCCGTGCGCGCGGGCGCCCGCATCCCTCTCCAGCGCGACGATTCTCCGGAATGGACGCGCGACTTTATTGCCGGCATGAAACGCAACGCCAAAGACCGCGCCCCGCTGGTGGTGAAGGCCCTCGCTACAGCCGGGGTTCATCGCATTCTCGATCTCGGAGGCGGCTCCGGCGCCTACTCCATCGCCTTTGCGAAAGCTTCCCCTGAAATAACTTGTGAGATCCTCGACGTCCCGGAGGTCGTGCCACTCACCGCCGATTATGTCGGCAAGGCTGGTGTCTCGGCGCAAGTCAGTCTTCGCGCCGGAGATATGCTTCGCGACGACTTTGGTTCCGGTTACGACCTCATCATGCTGAACGCAATCTGCCACATGTTTTCCGAAGGGCAGAATCAGTACATCTTCCGCCGTGCACACTCCGCGCTCGCGCCGAATGGTCGCCTCGTCGTGCAGGATTTCATACTCAATCCTGACAAAGCTGGGCCACTGCAAGCGGCGCTGTTCTCTCTGAATATGTTAGTCGCCACCGATGCGGGCGCCAGTTACAGCGAGTTCGACTACACCAACTGGATGAAGGCCGCCGGCTTCACCGAGGTACGCCGAATCAATCTGCCTGGGCCCAGCAGTCTGATCGTCGGTTCGAAATAGTGGGCCCGGCATCGGCACGGGTGGCGTTCGTTCGCACAATCGTTGTTCCGAAGAGCGCTTGTGAATGGGTATTAGATGACAGCGGCCGGCTGATTGCTGGCCGACGGCGAGCAACCGCCGCTTATTTGTGACGGCGATTCCTGACTGCTGGCCTTCCTGAATAAGAAATTATTTCGAGTGTCCGGGTAGTCGTGCCGCCAATGACGCACCGGAACAAGACCGGCATCGCGTGCCAATGTAAGGAACTCTTCAGCGCTCGCATAAAACGAAACCTTAGCGCCATCGTGGATCACTGCCGGCTTGCCCATAACTTTCCAGTACATCATCCTTCGAGCCATTCCAAGGCACGTTCGCAGATTGTGCTCGCGGTAAAGATATACGAGCATCTGCCAGTCGCCGTGGAATTGGGGTACAGGCGGCGGGCCGGGGACAAAAGGAATCTCGCCAATGAAAATTCGCGCTCCCGGCTTCGCGATGCGATGCATCTCGCGCAAGCTGAGCGAAATCTTCTCTCGCGGGACAACCAGCAGCACATTGTTGCAGACCACCACCGTCGCGCTCGCACTCGGAATGGGGAGCCGGTCGCTGAAGGCCTGCCGTACGTTCAGGCCGGTCGCCTTTACTAAAGTGACTTCTTCTTCAGTCGCCAGGATTCCAAGCGCATGGCGAACTCCAGCATTCGCGGCAAGCCGCAGCAGCGTGCCATCGCCGCACCCGATGTCCACCAGTTCGTCGTCCGGAGTGAAACAGATCTCCTCGGCGATTCGCTGGTTGATCGCGGCGGTGATCTCCTCTTTGCCCGCCCCACGCAGGGCCAGGTCGTGCAGGGTCTTCAGGTGCGCGGCGGTTTCACGGCAGTATTCTACGTAGTCATCAGAGCAGGAAATCATTGACTACAAATCCTAAGGGCTACAACTCGTCGAACCAGTTCTTACTCAGAGTCGCTTCCACGTGTCTCATGCCCGATCGTTGGCTGCTGCAATGGAACGCGGTGAAAGAGGGAATTTTTGGAGGCGCGGGTCGGAATCGAACCGACGCATAAAGGTTTTGCAGACCTCTCCCTTACCACTTGGGTACCGCGCCCCTGCTGAATACGTTAGCGTTCCGGATGAAAAAAGTCCATCGGCGGGGAAGGATGCGATCGAAAAATGTCTGGAGCGGGAGACGGGGGTCGAACCCGCGACATCGACCTTGGCAAGGTCGCGCTCTACCACTGAGCTACTCCCGCTCGACGCCCTTGATTATAAACAAGCGGCAAGTCTGCGGCAATCGTCGTCCCCCGCCCTCACAGCGCCTTCGACATCACGATGCAGTGGCATTGCACGCCACCCTTCAACGGACGCGTCGGGTGAAACTCCTCCGTGCCAATTTCGGAATATCCCAGGTTTCTATAAAGCGGGAGCAGTTCAGGCCGCAAGCTCAACACGCTGATGTCCATGTGCTTGCACCCATGGTTGCGGCCGAAATTCTCCGCAGCCGTTGTCATCGATCTTCCCAGCCCTTGGTGTTGTCGCGCCGGATCGACCGCCAGCATGCCAAAATACGCCCGCTCTCCTCGTAACTCCACATAGACGCAGGCGATCGCTTCGCCGCCACGTTCCGCGACAAGAAGAGTTCCCTTGTGCATGGTCTCTGAGAACCGCTCCTCGTCCGTTCGCGTGCCATCGATGAATTTCTCGACTGCAAACGCCCGGTTGATAAGAGAGACCAGAGCTGGCACATCGTCCGCGCGAGCGGTCCGAATGGTCACCCGATCGATCCGACGTTCCATGTCCGCCAATTTATCCGCAGCCGCAGGCCGCATTCCTTAACCCAGAAACTCAATACAATTTTAGTGCGGAGCCCATTGCGGATCCTCTTCTGGCCGCACGATGTGGCCGTCGCGCATGTGAATGATGCGGTCCCCGAACTTGGCGGCTTCTGGATTATGCGTGATCATCAGCACGGTCTGGCCGAGTTCCTGGTTGGATTGCCGCAACATGTTCAGCACGATATTCGAGTTTTCGGTGTCCAGATTGCCCGTCGGTTCGTCGGCCAGAACGATGGCGGGTTGGTTGATCAGGGCACGGGCCAAGGCTACTCGTTGTTGTTCACCGCCGGATAGTTCGGAAGGGCGATGGTTCAAGCGCTTGCTAAGGCCCAACAAATCGCAGATGCGAGCGAAGAAGCTCGGATCACGATCGGCGTTCCCCGAGATTTCCTGTGCAATGGCGATGTTCGAACGGGCGTCCAGCGTGGGCAGCAAGTTGAACTTCTGGAACACGAAGCCGATTTTGCGCTTGCGCTTGCGCGTGCGCTCCGAATCGGAAAGCGTCGCGAAGTCATCACCATCCAGAATTACTTTTCCGGAATCGGCTCGGGTCAGGCCGCCGAGCAAGTAGAACAGAGTCGATTTGCCACTGCCGGAAGGGCCGACGACGGTGACGAACTCCCCTTTTTGTACACTGAAGGAAATCCCACGCACTGCCGGCACGTCGATCTTACCCACGCGATAAGTTTTGTGTAAATCGATGGCTTCAATGAATGCGCCCATGCCAATCATGATCTTACACGACATGAACTGATGCGACGGGATGCGAGATCAACAGCAGCAGACGTGCCGAACGATTAGGCCTCAGGCAACTCCGACTTGCCGCGGCGGCGTGGAGCGCTGCATGCGCTTGGGGCCGCGCCTGCGTACCAGAAGCAAACGGATGCGCTCCAGCAGGTCGGCTGGCGCGTACATTCCTCGCGCCAGGAATACATCAGCTTGAGAATCGTGATCGTAGACGCGGACCTTGCTCGAAATCAGGATGGCCGGCACATGGGGCGATAGATTCTTGACTGCCGCGATCAGTTGCGGGCCATCCATTCCAGGCATCACCATGTCGGTCACAACGAGATCGATACCTCCCTGCTTGAACCGTTCGAGAGCCTCTTCGCCGCGCGAATAACTTGCCACCCGGTAGCCGCGGGTCTCGAGCATAATTTTTCGGTAGGAGAGCGACTGCTCGTTATCGTCAACACAGAGGATCGTGCGCTTAGGTTTCATTCACCGCCTGTAACCGAGCGTCGCCAGTTGTGAACCGGGGCCGCCGGAATTTTCTCTGTTCATGAAGAATGAAGAGCGAGATGATGCTAACGACAAAACGTCAGCACTGTAAAGTACCGCCGATGCAAATGGCAGGAACTGGCCATTGATATTTTTGCCGCGTTGTGAAGGGTATGATTTTGCAATGCTTGCATGGCACCCTCTAGAGGAAAACTTCGCCGCGCATCACTTCAACTGCAGCTCCTCCGACGCGAACGTTTACTATGCGGTTATCGATGCGCGAGGCACGAACAAAAATTCGGCTGGGCCGCTTCATCTCCACGCCTTGTTCAATCAATACCCGTTCATCGCTTTTGCCCACGCCGTGAGCCACCATCCACGCTGCGCAACAACCGGCGGCGGAGCCGGTTGCAGGATCTTCGCCGTTGTAAAAAAGCATGCGGGCGTGAAGCCGCGCTTCCCGATCCACCGTTTCGCGGCACACGAAATAAAAAAATTTAGCCGCAGATTTTGCCAGATATTCCGTGGCGCGGCCCATATTGATCTGCAGATTCTGCATCACCGCGAGTGATTTCAGCGGCGTCACCGTATAGGGAAGCCCCGTCGATACGGTTTCGATGGGCAGAGAATCGTCGAAATCCTGCACGCGTAATCCTGTGGCGCGGGCTACCGCTTCCCAGTCATGCTGCATCCCGAAAGTCGGATCGATTTGCGTCATCTCGCCGAACGCGGCCTGACCGTCTTTATCTTCGAAATGCACCGGCACTTTGCCGACGTTCAGCGCCAGCACAATCTTCTCCGCCCCGCTCTGGCCGCGTAGCGCGAATGCCGTGCCCAGCGTGGGATGGCCGGCGAAGGGCAGCTCTTCCTGCACCGTGAAGATGCGTACTCGAATTCCTTCCTCGCGTTCTGTGACGGCATTGCGAGGCAGGATGAATGTGGTCTCGGAGAGATTCATCTCCTGGGCGATCGACTGCATCTCCCCGTCCGTGAGTCCGCCCCCGTCGAAGAAGACTGCAAGCGAATTACCTTCGAGTGGACGTGACGAGAAGACGTCCCACTGTGCCATGGCCAGTCGTCTTGAAGGCGCAGTCATCAATCCTGCTCGAGAAGAGAAGTTCACCATCCGGTGCAAGAGCACAGATGCAAGCGGCCTGTCTGCGATGCAATTAAAACTCGCTGCCAAAGGCTGATCCGACCCCTCGCGGTTGACACGGTCCGCGCGGGGCTTCTATTCTAAACGCATGTTTTGCCCTTCCACCTTCGGTCTCACATGTTGTTGCATGTGTACGCCGTCGTGTGGGTAGGGAGTTAGCGTCCTTCTTCCGACCCACCCGATGAAGCGGGTGGGTTTCGTTTTTCATCCAATCTTTCATTCGAATGGGAATCACGTATAAGCAATCTTCGAGATTTCAACGATGCAAATAACGAGGAGGAAAAAATGAGTACTGAGACGCTAACCGAGACTACCAGCACAGTCCCCCGGATTAACGACACTGCGCCGAATTTTACAGCGGAGACCACACACGGCACCATCAACTTTCACGAGTGGGTTGGCGATGGATGGGCGATTCTGTTTTCCCACCCCAAAGACTTCACACCAGTCTGCACCACCGAACTCGGGTATATGGCCCGGCTGCAGCCTGAGTTCGCCAAGCGCAACACGAAGATCATTGGACTCAGCGTTGATCCCGTCAGCAGTCACGGCAGGTGGGCGGCCGACATTGAGGAGACGCAGGGGGCCAAAGTGACCTACCCCATGATTGGCGACCCCGAGTTGAAAATCGCAAAGCTCTACGGCATGTTGCCCGCCCACAGCGGAAATACTTCGGAGGGCCGTACCGCCGCGGACAACGCCACTGTGCGCACCGTATTCGTGGTCGGCCCCGACAAGAAGATTAAGCTGCAGCTCAGCTATCCCATGAGTACGGGGCGCAACTTCGACGAAATTCTCCGCGTCCTCGATTCCATGCAGCTCACCGCGAAACATAAGGTCGCAACACCGGTGAATTGGAAGCAGGGCGAAGACGTCATCATTTTGCCGTCGGTGTCGAACGAGGAAGCGCAAAAGAAGTATCCCAGCGGCTGGAAGTCGCCCAAGCCGTATTTGAGGATCGTCCCCCAGCCCAAGTAAGAAGAGAGTGAAAAACAGGGCGCGAAAACTGCGTTGCGTTTTCGATGACGAACTTCGCGTAATGGCGACCTTTTGAAATTTAGCGAAGCCGGTTAGGATTCTGGATGACCGGAAATTTGCGGAAGCGCATGCGGTCCGGTGATCGTCCCGGTCTTCAAAACCGGCGGGCGGCGGGTCACCCCGTCACCGGTGGGTTCGACCCCCACTCGCTTCCGCCATTTGTTTTCAATAGTTTGCCTGTTTTCTGGGTAGTGTCTCAGAGTGAGAAGCGAACGTGAAAATCGGGGTGCTGTGATAAGAACGTGATAAAAATTCCGCGAATGGTCATCTTTTCATCGCTCCGCAAGCTGATCTTGCAACTATTGGGAGAGGAGCAAAGCGAAGGCAATGTTCAATTGATAGAGCGGGGGGCCATCTGCTGTTTCTTGCGGGCCGCGTCCATGGCTTCGATCAACGCTCTGGTGTTCTCGTCGAGAGGGCGTACATACGTAGGCAGTATTTGAGTACTCGCATGGCCAAGCAGATGGGCGACTGTCAACCCAGTTGCGTGGCACATATTTGCGCGGCTCGCAAACGTTGCCCTGAGATCACAGATGCGCCGATCCGACAGCCCAGCTTTTTTGGCGGCTGTCCGCCAGGCAGTCTTGTAGTCAACAAAGTGGACCTGAGGGTTACGGGGGCTCGGGAAAACGAAGGGTGAAGTCTCTGGACCAAACAGTTCGCGCCAACGCACTAGGGCATTGTGACAGTGCGTTGTCAGCCATACCGGTCGTAACCCGGCTGCACTCTTGGAATCGAGTATACGGATGCACGCTGGCTCCGAGTCGAGGGACACGTCCGACCATCTGAGGGGTAGGGCTTCCTTCTTGACCCTCACCCCGGTCTCGGCCAGCAGAGTAATCAGCATGCACAGCAAGGGCGGTGAAAACTGCTTTACTCGGTCCTCTTCTTCGTAAGAAAGAGGCCTGGCCTGACGCCGGTCACGGCGCTCGTGAAGCTTGCCAACATCGCTGCACGGGTTGTGTGAAATGAGGCGCATCTTTTTTGCCCGAGAAAGACAAACCGACAGGGTTGCTGTGTCGCGGTTGATCGTAGCTTTTCCCGCTCCTTGCTCCAGCCGCGCTTGCTGGAACCGGAAGGCAGACTCTGGCGTGATGTCGGACAGGCGGATGTTTTTTCCGAAATAATTCAGCAGGTTGTTGACACTGGATTTGTATCGGGAACGAGTGGGTTCATGCGATACGGATTCGAGGAATTCTTTCGTCCAACTGCCTAGATGGGGTGATTTTGACCTTGGGAGACTCCAACGCTCTTCAAATACTTGTGCGGTTCGGGAGGCGAGGAGCTTTTCTGCAAGCTTTTTGTTTGTTACCCCAGAACTCTCACGGTGCTGTTGCCCGTCTTTCATGTAGCTCATCCACCAAACCTTACTTTCGCGTCTGCGGTAAAGGCCCATAGCTTTCAATGCACCGCCTTTCGGCTTCGTGAACAGAGTCTGTGGGCTGTGAAAACACTGATCCCGTATTTCGTCGCAAGTTCCCTGAACGTAGACGGGGTCAGATCGGTAGGTTTCGTGAGGCACGGTTGATTCGTAAGTGACTGACCCGGATAATATTACCCATCAAGACTGGTAAAACGGACACCTGTAGGGGGTAAACTCCCCCTCCCGGCACCAAAATAATCCCAGCATAATCACTCGTTTGATTACCTCATTCTGTTTTGGTCCGAGTCTTCCTTCTCGACCAGCGGGTCGAATGCGTCCGCTCGCCGCAGCGCCCACGCAATCCATTCTCCCCTGGGGCTATCCGGTGCCGTGGGTTCACCGTTGGCCAAACAGACTTTCTCAACGGCGGCGACAAACTTTCGAATCTGTTTCGCTTTATTCCAGCCTGCGATCCAATTATCAAGTTGTTCGCTGAGCCGCTTGTATTCAAGACGTTCTTTTTCTTCCCGCTCCCATTCTTCGCGCTGTCTCTTGATTCCTTCAGACCATATACGGACGGTTCTCGCAACCAACATCACTCCACCCAGGCATTTCGGAATCATCTTCTCCACTCGCAGCGTCTTGCCGTCTGCCCATCGTTTGCGGCAGCCTTCCGCATAAGCCCAGATTTGGAATGCTAGGTTGCCGCTACGCTCGTATACGTGCGAGTGCCCTAATTCTTTTCGACGCTCTTTGACCTTTAGGTGTTCCAGAATTGCAAATTTCACGTCTTGCCCAAATATCTGCACGGATGTGGATGCTTGCTCGATCTTCACTTGAAAACCATTTTCTTCGAAAGCGAAGAGAATGGTGCTCAAAAGCACGAGTGCACGGTCGAGCAGTTCTTTGGAAACACGAACGTCTAAACAGGGCCGCTCGGTTGGAGGCTCGATCCGGCCGTATTCGTCTGTTCCTGCTCGCCTCAGCAGCCCCGCCGATAATTCCACGAGTTTATGCTGCTCTGTTCTGAGAGGCATGGGGTGAGACTCAACTTCTGCGATCTTTGTCAATTCGGGATCGCTATAATCAATCGTTGGTTTTGGAGTGGAGGCGGTTTTCATGCGCTGAATGACCGGAGCATCTTTGAAATCCTTCAGTGGGGCTCGTGTCACTTTCTGGCCGACCGCTAGCTTCGCCCAATACCCTCTTCCCGGCAACGGAACCTTGAGCTTTCGGCACGTCTTCCCTATGGCAACTGCAGAGACGCCGTACTTGGACTGCAATTTTGTTAGGGGTTGTTCCCAGACATCCGTGTACAGTTCCTCTCGACTCCAGTTTTCGGGTTCCATGCAGAAAAGAGTACCGCAGACTCATGCGACAGATGGAGTAAGCCCCACACGTTTTAAAAACGGGTCTACGCGTGGCCGCGTGCCGGCAGAAACGGCGGGTGCGATTCACCACCACTGCGAACCTGGTCACCGAGTCGAAGCTCGCTGCCGAACGTGAAGAAGAACGGAAAGCAAACTGGAGAACGAATAGCAGAAGACCCGAGATTTTCACTGTAGAGTTAAACTTTCCTGAGTTTTGACGTCACTCGATTTCAGAACCCGCTTGTGTATTGTTAAACCGCCCAAACTGGTAAAATAGCCTGCCACTTATGTGTAACGCCGTTTTCCTTAGGGCTCACGTCGCTCTGTTCCTTCTTTGTGTCCAATGCTTGGCTCAGACATCCGCCACAAAGGATCACCCCGTTCACGATTTCTCGAAAGAGGCGGCGGTCATCGAGCTGATGACGACGAAGGTAGTCTTCCAATCCGACGGCACGTCCACGTATGACCAACATGCCCGACTGCAAATACGGACTGACGCGGGAGTTCGACAGTATGGCATTCTTTCCTTCCCCTACCAGGGCTCGGTCGGGCGTGTGGAGGTTCAACATGTCCAAGTCATCAAACCGGACGGGTCGGTAGTCCCAACTCCTCTTGACTCAATTCAGGATATGACTTCGCAAGTCTCTCGTGAAGCTCCTATGTACAGCGACTTGCGCGAAAAACATGTCCCGGTCAAGGGACTCGAACCGGGCGATACGCTGGAATATTCTGTCCGATGGCAGCTAGAGAAACCGCTCGCCGAAGGTCAATTCTGGGGCGGCTATCAGTTCATAAAGAACGGAATTGTTCTCAACGAGCAACTGGAGATCAATGTTCCGCGCGAACGCGAAGTGAAACTCAAGAGTCAAACGATTCAGCCAACAACGCGCGAGGAAGGCAACCGTCGCATTTATACATGGAGAACATCGAATCTCGAAAGCGTGAGCGCGGAGGAACAAAAAAAAGTCCAGAATTACGACGCTATCCGTGGATTACTTCCGCCGCCGGATGTGCTAATCAGCAGTTTTCGTACTTGGGAGGACGTAGGCCGATGGTATGGGCGTCTGCAACAAGAAAAGATTCAGCCGTCGCTGGAGATAAAAGCCAAGGCTGAGGAACTGACCAAAGGACTCTCGGATGATGATGCGAAATTACGCGCCATTTACAACTATGTAAGCCTACGCTACCGCTACGTGGCGATTTCGTTTGGCATCGGACGCTACCAACCCCACGCGGCAGCGGAAATTTTCGGAAACCAATACGGTGACTGCAAAGACAAACACACCCTGCTAGCAGCACTGCTTAGCGCCGTCGGAATTCGAGCCTATCCAGCCTTGATTAACAGCGGTGCGGCAGTGGATGGCGACGTGCCCTCACCTGGACAGTTTAACCACGTCATCAGCGTGGTAGCAAAGGGCGACGCACTGTCGTGGATGGACACGACACCGGAAGTAACGGCGATGGGGTATCTGGTGTATCCTCTGCGCGGGAAACCCGCGTTGGTCATCATGCAGGACAAAGTGGCATTCCGGAACACGCCAGCCAATTCTCCGTTTGCCAACAAGGAAGTCAACACACTTACGGCCAAGCTCGACATAGACGGTACGCTGCAAGCGCACGTGGAGGGCGTGGCTCGCGGTGACGACGAACTCTATTCCAGGCACGTCTTTCGACGATGGCCTGAGTCGCAGTGGAAAGATCTGGGCCCGCAGATGTATAACGGAGCGCGTCTGGGCGGAACGATTAGCAACGTGCGAGTCAGTCCGCCGGAGAAGACAGAAGAACCTTTTACCATAGCGTATGACTACACTTTGAAAGATTTTTCAGAAGGTGACAAGCACAGATTCGTAATTCCGCTTTCACCGCTGGGTATTCCTGAGGTAAAGGACGAGGACCTAAAGCGTCAGGTGCCCTTGTGGCTTGGCTATGCGGGAGAACAGCAATACGAGTCGCGGATCGAGTTGCCAAAGGGATGGTCTGCCACGTTCCCAGCTTCGATAGACTTCAAAGAGAGTTTTGCCGAATTTCAGGAAAGCTCGGAAGTACATGAAGGCGTTCTCATTACCAAACGGCGTCTGCTGCTCAAAGCGAACGATGTAACGCCTGATCAGTTGAAAAGTTACAAAACATTTCAGAAGGCAATTTCGGACTACAACAACACCTACATTTTTCTACGAGCAACCGCTGACGTCCCTGCGATCAGCCCTGCGGAACCTCCCGCACAAGGGCCCGCCCGCTTAGCACAGCTAGTCAGACAAGTCGCCGCGCTGCCGGGCAGTTCTAATTCGCACGCTCTCCAGGCAGAGCAGGACGCCCGGAAGTCGATGCAGACGAGAGACTACACGTCTGCGATCACTGCTCTGAAGTATGCGGTTTCGATTGACTCGACTTTTTCCCGCGCCTGGATTGAGCTTGGCCTGACCTATGCGGCCAGCAAAGACAAGAGTTCAACCCTCGATGCTCTTCAGAAAGCTGTCGAAGCCGATCCGAAGCAGGTTCTTCCCTACAAGATGCTGGCTTTCAATTATATGTTCCTCGGGAACCAGGACAATGCCATCGCCACTTGGCAGAGGTTGCAAAGTATCGCTCCGGAGGATCCCGACCTTGAGCTATACCTCGGCGCGATTTACATGGAGCAAAAACGTTACATCGATGCGGCAGCACTTCTTGATTCGGCGGTCAAGGCGAACCCGTCCAATGCGTATGCGCAAATGATGCTGGGAACGGTTCGCCTGCGTTCCCACAATACGGATGAAGCCCTTGACGCATTTCACAAGGCGTTGGAAATCGATTCAGGGGCGTTGCTGCTCAACAATGTGGCGTATGAGTTGGCCGAGGCTGGAACAAACCTCACCGAAGCTCTCGGTTACTCGCAGCGGTCGGTGAAAGAAGTGGAAGAGCGATCACAGAAGGTGGATATTGAGAAAATACAAAAGGCGGATCTCCAACTCTCCGCTATGATTGGTGCTTATTGGGATACGCTCGGCTGGATCTACTTCAAGGTGGGCGATCTGGCGCGGGCAGAGAGCTACCTGAACTCGGCATGGCGGCTCACACAGGATGGACTAGTGGGCGACCATCTCGGGCAAGTATACGAGAGGGAACAAAAACTGCCTGCTGCCCTCCACATGTACAATCTCGCCCTCGAAGCTAATCCGCGGTTGGTAGACACCGCGTCGCGCATGCGCAATCTGGCCCATGTGCGTCTTCCGAAGAACCGGATGAGTGCTGCGGAAGAATTGACGTTGATGCGTACCATCAAAATTCCTGTGATCATCAAGGGAACTGCGAGCGCAGATTTCGATGTAATCGTGGTCAGTGGAAAGATAGACCAGGCGAATTTTTCCCGGGGACACGAAGCGCTTCACCATTTTGGGGAGAGTCTCCTGGTGAAAACCTCGCTGGAAGAGCCATTTCCATCGGACTCGACGGCACGCCTGATCAGAAGTGGGAAACTGTCCTGTTCTGATAACGGCTGCAATTTCGTGTTTTATCCTCTTACCTTGACTGCGGGCACCGCAATACAACAGTCGCCGAACTGATGACTCCTCGACCAAATGCGCAACGTTTTCCAAGGGGGCATGGAAGTGGTGTGATAAAAACGTGATAGTTCCATGTTCAGAATGGATCATAATCGATAAGAACGCATCAGGACGCGCTTCTGGTAAACGGTTGAAGAATCAGGTAGAGTAGAAAATTTTCATAACGCGGCGGAACATAGTGGGCGATCTTCAAAACCGGCGGGCGGCGGGTCACCCCGTCACCGGTGGGTTCGACCCCCACTCGCTTCCGCCACGTCAAGTTTTGTTTGCAGAGAGCAGCCGGCGCGATACGGTTACGAGTTTTTTGCGGAAGTGATCATGCCGATTCCGGGTGAAAGGGAAAGCCAATCATGAAGATCGCCAAGGACGTCATCGAACTGATCGGCCACACACCGCTGGTGCGGCTGAATAAGGTCACCGAAGGTTGCGTGGCCGAAGTGGTGGCCAAGCTTGAAAGCCAGAATCCCGTAGGCAGCGTGAAAGATCGCATCGGTGCCAGCATGATCACCGACGCGGAGCGCGCCGGGAAAATTCAGCCCGGCAAGACCGTCCTCATCGAGCCCACCAGTGGCAATACCGGAATCGGACTGGCCTTTGTTGCGGCCGTGAAGGGTTACAAATTGATCCTCACCATGCCGGAAACCATGAGCCTGGAACGGCGCGTTCTGTTACTGGCCTTTGGAGCCGAACTCGTTCTCACCCCTGGTCCGCGAGGGATGAAAGGCGCAATCCTCAAAGCCGAGGAGTTGCTGGCGAAGACTCCGAACAGTTATATGCTCCAGCAGTTCGATAACCCGGCCAATCCCAAGATTCACTTCGAAACCACGGGACCAGAAATTTGGAGTGACACCGATGGACGCGTCGATTTTCTCGTCTCAGGCATCGGCACCGGTGGCACCATCACCGGCGTCTGCGAATACATCAAGCCCAGGAAACCATCTTTTAAGGCCGTCGCGGTTGAGCCGGTGGAGAGTCCCGTGCTCTCTGGCGGCAAGCCGGGACCGCACAAAATTCAGGGAATCGGAGCAGGGTTTGTTCCGCGAATCCTGCGCACCGATTACATTGATGAGATCATTCAGGTCAGTAACGATGAAGCCATTCGCATGGCGCGACGTCTTCCTTTGGAAGAAGGCCTCTTTGTCGGCATTTCTTCGGGTGCGGCGGTCACGGCTGCTCTGCAAGTGGCGCGCCGTCCGGAGAACGCGGGTAAGCTGATCGTCGTCGTGCTGCCTTCCTTCGGGGAACGTTACCTGAGCACCGTTCTGTTCGAAGAGCTCCGCACCCGGGCGCAGCAGATTCCTACATCCACTCTTCCCGACTGATACTTCGCCGTTGCGGATGTGTCGAACGCAGGGAGCTTCCTTATCCTGCGCGCTCGCGACTTCGCGTGGAAATGTCTGTGGAAAACTCTTTCCCGGTTGTCAAATTTTCGAGCCCTCCTCAAAAACGCTCGGTGTATGATGATTTTCCAACCAGCCGATTGAGTTCCAACTGCACATGGACGGAGGGGTCAGGTGAGAACCGTTTGCGATCCGGTTGTTCACCATGCTATGTGCCTCGAGCTTTAGGAGAAAAATGAGAAGAAACCAGCAGTCTTCACTGTGGGTGGGTATCTCAATTCTCGGCGTACTCACCATGTGTCCGGCTGGGTCGGCGCAGACTTCCTCAAACCGGAAAGCAGGCATTCCCGTTCCAACGGACTGGAGCCATCGCCATATTGTTTTCTCCCGGCCGCGTACCACGGAACAGGCCGCACGAATCCGGAAGGATCCTCGCTACTGGCAGCAGCGGTATCGCAGTCAATTGCCCGTGATGCTCCCCGCTGCGGAGAGTCGTGAAACTTTGGGGCTGGAGTCGCGGGCGGCTCGCCGCAAGCCCCCGAAAAAGCTGCATCGCGACTGGGCGGAAAACATGGGGACCGGCGCAAAGGTAGGCGCCGCAAACTACCCGGCAAAATTCTCCATTCTCGGAAACACAGCGATTTGCGCGGGTAACCCTCAGCCCGATTTTGTTATCTACGGTACCGGACTGCCTGGCTCGGCCGGCGCGCAAGCCAGCATTGTTGCCTACTACAACATCTACTCCGGTTGCACCGGCGCGGTGCCGCAAGTCTACTGGGCCTACAACACCGGCGGATCGGTCCTTACTTCTCCCGTGTACTCGCTCGACGGCACGCAGGTGGCCTTCGCCCAAAGCGATGCTGGTTTCGGAAACCTGGTCTTGGTGAAATGGGCCGCCAACCCCGCCGACACCGTCAGTAATCCGGAAACCCTCTCAGCTGTAACACCAGGTGCGTACAACGCGTGTACCACGCCACCTTGCATGACTTCAATCCCGCTCACTAGTAACTTGGGCACGCCCGCCGATGACACCACCTCCTCAGTATTCGTCGATTACCAAGGGGACGCGGCCTACGTAGGAGACGGCAACGGCTGGCTTCATAAGTTCAGTCCGCTGTTCAACGGGACGCCCGCCGAAGTGACAACGGGGGGGGGTGGCCCGTGTTCATCAGCCCCGGCCAGGTTCTCTACAGTCCCGTCTTCGATTTTGCTTCGGGAAGTGTGTTTGTGGGTGACGCAGGAGGATACCTGCATCGGGTCGATCCCTCTGGCGCGGTAACCACATCGGGCGAGTTGGATTTCGGCGCCGGCATCGTGGACGGTCCAATGGTCGACTCCACGGCTGGCGAGGTATATGTCTTTGTGTCGAGCGACGGCGGAGGAGACTGTCCACTCGACGTTGGCGGAACTCCCTGTGCCGGAGTGTATCAACTCCTCGCCACCTTCGCTTCTGGCGATACTGGGCCTGAGGCGGAGGTCGGTACCAGCGTCCCTTTCTTCGAGACGCCCAATCCCCTGTACGATGGCGACTTTGACAGCGCTTACAAGAATTCAGACGCTACCGGCAACCTTTATGTTTGCGGAAATACCGGGGGGCCTCCGACCATGTATCAGGTTGCCATCAAGGGCGGAGTGATGGGCACGGTAATCGCGGGGCCGGTTCTTGCTCTCTCCGCCGACAGTCCATCGTGCTCTCCCGTAACCGACGTCCCAAACAGCAATGTCTCTGGAGGCACCGAGTGGATTTTTGCCAGCGTACAGGGGAACGGAGTTTCCTCCGGATGCCTCGGCGGGGCTTGCATTTTTAACTTCAAGGACCTGCCTTGGCAGCCCTTGACCACTTACGCCTTGGGACAGGAGATTGTAGACAGCAACTACCACATTGAGGTCGTCGAAACGGCTGGGACCTCGGCTGGCACAGTGCCCTTCTGGCCAACTCCGGGTAACACCGTCTCTGACGGCACGGTCAAATGGTTGGATCAAGGGCAGCCGACGGCCGTTACTCCGCCTGGCTGGGTGAGCGGCGCGCACGGAGTCGGCACGTTGATCCTGGATAGCAACCACAACATCGAGCGCTGCAATGTCACTGGCATGTCGGGCGGAAGTGCGCCCACGTGGAACACAGCACCGGGTGGCACGACGACAGACGGCGCAATAACTTGGACGAACCGAGGTTCAATCGCCACTGCCGCGCTATTCGCTGCTGGAGGTACGAGCGGAATTATCATCGACAATACGGTGGTCTCCGGAACCCTGGCAGGAACTTCTCAGGTATACTTCTCCACCCTTAAAAACCAATCGTGCAGCACTTCGGGTACCACGGGCGGGTGCGCCGTACAGGCGTCGCAGCCGGCTTTGGAGTAAGTGAGGAACCATTATTTATGACCATCAATAGTTCATCCGGTGGAGAGCCGAACACTGCGGCAACCGTCAAGAAGCCTTACGAGAAGCCCAGCTTCCGCTTCGACCAGGTTTTTGTGACCTCTGCTCTTAACTGCGGCAAGGTCAGTCCGGTCGACTCCAATTGCCAGGGACTCAGTGCAAAGGTGTCATGAGGCAGGCAAGCGAAGCTGCGATTGCCATTGTCACCGCCCTGAAATGCGAACTTGCGGGCGATGTTCTGCGCTCCTTCGGAACTCTTCGCTTTTCCGCCACCGGCTGGAGCATGCTTCCCAGCATTTTGCCCGGCGACACGCTGGTGGTGGAGAGCGTTCGCCCGGTTCAAGTGCGACTCGGGGAGGTTGTGCTGGTTGGCCGCGAAGGCAAGCTCCGGGCTCATCGCGTGGTGGGTATGGCGGGAGATTCTGAAAATCCGCGCTGGTTTACTCAGGGCGACGCTTTGTCCGCACCCGATCCCGTCGTGTCTCGAGATGAGTTACTCGGCCGGGTATTGTATCTAATTCGGGCGGGGAAGCTGGTTGCAGTTCCACCCGAGTTGAGCGTGGTCGACAGTTTGGTCGCGAAGATTGTCCGGCGTTCCTCTTTCGCAGCACGCGCCTTTGTCCATTTGAATCGCACACGGCAAACCTTGTTAGAACCGGTGTCTCCGTGCCTGGATTAACCGCACAAGTCGAAACCCATAGCATCGTGATCGCAATTGGCGGTGTCTCCGTCAGAGTGAACACGATCGACGCGAATTTCATCGAGCTGCTGCAGAATCGCTACGCCGGATTTGTAAGTAATGAAGCCGACTGCGAATTCGATTTTGACGTGGAGCTGGCCCGACCCGAAGGCACCGATCCCGACGCGGATGTGCGCGTTACCCATCATTCCGGCCGCTGGTTGCTGGAGCGCGGCGATTTTCGCGCCGAGTGGGATCCGGCAGCGCGCCGCGGCAGCATTCGCCAGACCGCCAATCCCTACTCCATCGACGCAGTTCTGCGCATCGTGCATACTCTCGTCCTCGCCCGGCAAGGCGGATTTCTTTTGCACTCCGCCAGCGCCATTCGCAACCGGAAAGCCTTCCTGTTTGCCGGAGTCTCAGGCGCGGGCAAGACTACCATTTCCCGTCTCGCGCCTCCAGACGCCACGCTTCTCACCGACGAGATCTCTTATGTCCGCAAGCAGGAAGATAGCTATGCTGCCTATGGCACCCCATTCACTGGCGAGTTGGCCAAACTGGGCGAGAATGCGTCGGCGCCGGTAGCGGCTCTCTATCTGCTGGCGCAGGGTCCCGAGAATCGCATCGAGTCGGTGAGCGCGGCCGATGCCGGGCGAGAATTGCTGGCCAACACACTTTTTTTTGCGGACGATCCACACTCGGTTCAACAGGTATTTCAGTCGGCTTGCGACTTCGTCCGTCGCGTTCCGGTTTTCCGGCTTACGTTTGTGCCGGATGCGCGGGTTTGGGAGATGATCGGATGAACAAAAAACTCTACGTAGCGCGCAGCCCTCGAATCGCCGCTCGCATGCTGGGCGATGAAATGCTGGTGATGTCCGGCCAAGACTCCACGCTGTTTACCTTGAATTCGACAGCTACGATTCTCTGGCAGGCGGCCGACGGTGCCACGCCCCTCGATGAGATCGTCGAGCGTGACATCTTGTCCGAATTTGACGTGAAACCAGAAGACGCCATGCGCGATGCAGAAGAGCTAGCTGAAAATCTGTCAAAGCATGGCATCCTGCTCGTTTCGGATCAACCGATCAGCAAGCCCGATGCGGTCATTCAGGAGCAGTCGCGAGCATGAGCGCCTTGATGCAGGAGATGAGCGAGCGCGCGCTGCGCTTGGGCGTGCCCTTCAGCGTGCAACTCGATCTCACCTATCGCTGCAACGAGCAGTGTGTTCACTGCTATCTCGATCACCGCGATCATGGTGAGATGACGACGGCGGAGATCAAACACCTGCTGCGAGAGATGGCCGAGGCTGGCGTGTTCATCCTCACCCTCAGCGGCGGCGAAATTTTCCTACGTAAGGATTTCTTCGAGATTCTCGAATGTGCGCGCGCCCTCACCTTCTGCATCAAACTGAAAACTAACGCGGTGCTGATTCGTGAGGCCCAGGCGGCGCGTCTCCGCGATCTCGGAGTGGAATCGATTCAGGTCAGTATTTATTCGCATCGTCTGGAGGTGCACGATGCAATCACCAAGGTTCCGGGCTCGCTTCGCCGGTCAATCAACGCGATCCGTTTTCTGAAATCGCAAGGCCTGAAAGTCGTCATGGCCAATGTGTTGATGACGGAAAACATCGACGATTATCATGGCGTCCGCGCACTGGCGCATCAGCTCGGCGCCGAGTGTACCCTCGATCCCACGGTGACCCCGATGATGGATGGAGACCGCGGAATCCTCGAGTTGAACGCGGGCGAGTCTGCCTTGCGTAGTCTGTTCCGCGACGAAGCGTTCGTCGGCAACGCCGATGAATTCTGCGCGCCACCATCTCCGCCAGATGCCAACAGCATGGAGTCACTACCCTGCAGCGCCGGCCACACCGCTTGCTACGTTTCGCCCTATGGCGAGTTTTATCCTTGCGTGCAATTTCCCCTGTCCTGCGGCAATGTCCGAGAGCAGAGCTTCATCGATATCTGGCGCAACTCTGAGCAGTTGAAGGAAGTCCGCTCCATTCGCCTGAAAAATCTGTCGAGTTGTTCCCAGTGCGCGCATGGCGCGAGTTGCACTCGTTGCCCCGGCCTCGCGTTCCTGGAAGGAAATATGCGCGGGCCCTCAACCGCGGACTGCGAAAAGTCTTATGCCCGCACCGGCATCCCATCGATGAATCTTTTGGCGAAGAAAGATTTGGCGAAGAAAGACAAGGTCGCTCCTCCGCGCCTGGTGCAGATCCAACTGGTCCCTGCCATCGCAGGCAACCGCCTATCCGCCGTGAATCACCAGCCAGCGCTTTAGGCCTCGCGTACTTCCCCCCATGTCCGGCGAAAATTCCTGACTCAGCGCAGCATTTGGCTCGTCTCCGCTCGTACATGGCCCGTTCGTAATGCTGTTCCGACGTAGTTCTGCAGATAGCATAAGCCTGAGCACTTCGTCGTTCGAAGGCTTCCGCGAAAGGCTTTGTCATGCGTGCAAGATATAGAAGCTCCGTGCTTTTCCTGGCGGCGCTTTCACTCGTCATCGCTACCGCCTACGCGCAGGATTCACCTTCCCTGGGCGATCTGGCCCGCCAGCAGCGTCAGCAAAAAGAGCAATCAAAAACCTCCGGCAAGGAGGCCAAGCCTCCCAAAGTCATCACCAACGAAGAACTGCCCGGGCACTCAGCAATGGCTGCCGGATCGGTGGAAAGCGCGGAGGTGACGCCGCAGCCTGCTTCTTCGGAGGGTCCAAAACAGCCTGCCGGACTCTGGAAGTCGCAGATACTGGCGCAGAAGAATCAAATTGCCACCATGCAGGGCCAGGTGGACGATCTCAACGAGTCCATCCGGTTCGCTCCCGCCAACTGCGTCGCGAACTGCGTAGCCTGGAACGAGCACCAGAAAGAGAAGCAACAGCAGGTCGAACGGATGCAAGCTCAACTGGAGGATATGAAAAAGCATCTGGACGAAATGCAGGAATCCGCTCGTAAGCAAGGCTATGGCAGCTCGGTTTACGATCCCTAGATTTTGTGAAATATGGACCTGCGAAATATAGATCCTGCGAAATATAGATCTTTTCGTCTTCCTTCCAAGCTGCCCTCCGTGCGAAATTAGTTGTATGGCATTAGTGGTTCGTCCCTCGCGCATTCATGCAGCCGGAGTCTTTACCACCACGCCCATTCGTAAAGGTGAACGGGTCGTCGAGTATTCCGGTCCACGCCTCACGCCCGAGGAGGCTAATCGGTTGTACGAGGGTGCATCCCGCACCTACCTTTACGGACTGGAAGACGGCAAGACCGTCATCGATGGCGAAGGCCTTGGCGCCTACCTGAATCATTCCTGCGATCCCAACTGCGAGGTTGACGAAATCAAGAACCGTGTGTGGCTCATCGCACTGCGAAACATTGCGGCTGGTGAAGAACTGGTTTGGGACTACAACCTCTACGACGACGAGGACCCCGCGCCTTGCCACTGCGGCTCGCCAAAATGCCGCGGGACAATGTATTCGCGGGATTGGATGGCCAAGATGAGGCGCCGCGCAGCTCGCAAGAAGAAAAAACTGGAATTGACGAATACCGGCAAGGGCACGATTTCAAGACCTACCGACGGGGAACTCACGGCCTGATCTCGGCTTCAGCCGCGGGGAGCAGGTCTTCTATCGTACGTCGGGTTTCTTCCCGTGTTCCCGCCAACCCTCGATAATCATATACAGCACAGGGATAAAGAAAAGATTCAACACGGTCGACATAATCATGCCACCGAACACCGTGGTTCCCACAGAATGGCGCCCGTTCTCGCCGGCTCCGGTGGCAAACACCAGCGGCACCACACCAAGAATAAACGCCAGCGAAGTCATCAGAATTGGGCGTAAACGAATCGTTGCCGCCTGCACCGCCGCTTCCATCAGCGGAAGTCCACGCTCGCGCAACTGCTCGGCAAACTCCACGATCAGAATTGCGTTCTTGCTGGCGAGTCCAACCAGCATGACCAGCCCCACCTGGCAAAACACATCGTTTTGCAAGCTGCGAATCCACTGCGCCCCCAGAGCGCCAAGCAGAGCCATGGGCACCGCGAGCAGAACGATGAAGGGCAGCACAAAACTCTCATATTGCGCCGAGAGCGTGAGATACACGACCAGCGTCCCCAGTCCAAACAGAATCAGCGAAGTTCCCCCCGCCTGCAATTCCTCGAGCGAGAGGCCAGTCCAACTGTAAGCAAAACCTTGCGGCATTTTCGCAGCCAGTTGGTCCATCGCCGCGATTGCCTGACCTGAGCTGTACCCAGGCGCAGCCGAGCCGTCAATCTCCGCCGACCGGAAAAGGTTGTAGTGGCTGATTACCTGCGGAGTTGTCGTTTGCGTAATCGAAATCAAGTTGTCAAGTGGAATCATGGCCCCGCTGTCCGAGCGAACGTAGAACTGCTTCATGTCCTGGGCTTCGGACCGGAACTGCTTGTCCGCCTGCACATAGACTCGATACGAACGATTATTGAAATCGAAATCGTTCACATAACTCGATCCCATATAAACGCCCAGCGTGTCGGTGATCTGTGACAGCGGCACGTGCAGGCTCTTGGCCTTCTCGCGGTCAATCGTCACCAGGTATTGCGGATCGTTCGCCGTGAACGGCGTGTACAGTCCGACCAGATCCTTGCGTTCCCCTGCCTGCCGTATGATTTCGTGCGTCGCGTTCGAGAGTTCCTCCAGGGTGTGCGCAGCCTGGTCCTGCACCTCGAATTGAAATCCGCCGAACTGCCCAAGTCCGTTGATGGCTGGGGGAAGGGTCGCAAATACAATCGCTCCTGAGATGGAAAACATCCGCGGACGAACTCGGTTCAGAATCGCGGTCGCCGTGTGTTCCTTGCCCTTGCGCTGCGAGTAGGGTTTCAATGGAACGAAGATTAGCCCTTGATTCGGCGCACTCCCCGCAAAACTAAACCCCGCCACCGAAAACGTTCCCTCCGCCTCCGGGACGTCGCTCAGCAGATCCGAAACCTGTTTTCCGATTGCCTTTGTATATTCCAGCGAAGCTCCGGACGGAGCTTGAATGACGATGATGAAATACCCCTGGTCTTCGTCCGGAACGAACCCCGCAGGCACGTGGGTGAACACCAAATACGTCAGCCCCAATCCGGCGAAAAACAGCACCGCCATCGCCAGCTTGTGTTTCAGCAGGTGATGCAGCAAGCCACGATACCCGCGGGTGAGGACAGCGACGCCATCGTCAAACTTTTGCAGCCACCACCACTTTTGCCGGTGGCCGCCGCTCAGAAAGATCGCCGCCAGCACCGGAGCGAGCGTGAGCGCGTTGAAGGCGGAGATGGCAATCGAGAATGCGATAGTCAACGCAAACTGGCGGAACAGAATTCCGGTCGTTCCGGGAAAGAACGCAACCGGCACAAACACGGCAATCAGAACCAGCGAGGTGGCGATAACGGCGCTCGTAATCTCGGCGGTGGCCGCCGCCGCCGCTTTGTGCGAGTCGTGCTCGCCCGCGGCAATGTGACGCTCAATGTTTTCAATCACTACGATAGCGTCGTCGACGACCAGGCCGGTAGCCAGGGTGATGCCGAACAACGTGAGCGTGTTGATGGAGAAGCCGAGTAACTTTACAAAGACGAACGTTCCAATGAGCGAAACCGGAGTGGCAATGAAGTGAATCATCGTCGTCCTCCAGTCGCCGAGAAAGATGAAGATCACCAGAATGACCAGCAGGATCGCCGAGCCTATCGTGAACACCACGTCGCGGATCGATTCGCCTATCGCATCCGTAGTGTCGAAGGCCAGTTTGTAATGCATGCCCGGAGGGAATTTTTTCGCCAGGCGGTTCAGTTCGGCGATGGCACGCCGGTCGACATCGAGAGCGTTAGCCGTGGAGAGCTGGGTGACGCCGATGCCGACCGCATCCTGCCCATTGAATTGCAGGTCACTGCTGTAGTCTTCCGCGCCCAACTCGGCCCGGCCCACATCTTTCAGCCGCACCAGGGTTCCATCGGCGTTGGTCTTCAGAATGATGTTATCGAATTGGCTCGCTTCGCTGAGACGGCCGACGGCCCGCACGCTGATCTGATACTGCTGTCCTTCTTTGGCGGGTTGCTGGCCCACTTGCCCGGCGGCCACTTCCACGTTTTGCTCGGATAGCGCATTCACCACATCGGGTGCTGTCAGTCCGCGTCCCGCCATCCGCACCGGGTCCAACCAGAGGCGCATGGAATATTTCCGCTCCCCGAAAATCTGCACGTCCGCGACCCCCGGAATGCGCTTGAGCGAGTCCCTGACATAAATGTCCAGGTAATTGCTCATGAACAGGGTGGAATATCGGTTATTGTCGGCGGTGACCGCAGCGCCAAAGACGAAGTTTTGCGAGCTTTTGGCCGTCGTTATGCCGATCGCCTTTACCGCGGCTGGCAGACGTCCCTGCGCCGTGTTCACCCGATTTTCGATGTCGACGGTAGCCAGGTCGGGATCGCGGTTCAGATCAAAAGTGGCTGTGATGTTGCTCGTGCCATCGTTGCCGCTGGTAGAGGTCATATACTTCATTCCCTCTGCGCCATTGATCTGCTGCTCCAGCGGAATGGTCACTGCGCTTTCCACGGTTTGCGCGCTGGCCCCGATGTAAGCGCTCGATACGCTCACCTGCGGCGGCGCTAGGTCGGGAAATTGCGAGATCGGCAAGGTGGGAATAACGGCAGAGCCCGCCAGAATAATCAGCAGCGCGCACACCGTGGCGAACACCGGACGACGTATAAAAAACTCAACGAACATAAAAGATAGGACTGCGGACTGTCAGCAAGCCATTTCGCAATTAGCTTGGCATTTTCGGCTGTCAACCATCTCGGATGTGGTCCCGAGGAGATGGCTGACCGCCAACTGCTAGTTGCTAATTGCTACTGATTTGAATCACCGTGACTTAAGAGCCGAAGCCCGGAACCCGAAAGCCGAACTGCCTCTCAGCCTTGTGGAATCACCGGCGCTCCATCCAGCAGGAACTGAGTTCCGGATACGATCACTTTGTCGCCGGGCTTGATGCCATCTTCGACTTCGTAGTTGTTCCCTACTGTCTGCCCAATCTTCAATGGCTTCTGTCGCGCCACATAAGAGCCGCCCTTCTGCGGCTCGGCCACAAACGCGAAGTACTGTCCCGCCAGCCGCGATACGGCAAGGATGGGAACCTCGGGGCTGTGGTGCGTGCCCCAAATAATGCGTGCCCGGATGAACTGGGATTGCCGCAGCGCGTCACTGCTGTTCGGAATGCGCGCCTTTACCAGAACCGTCTGCGTGGTGTTGTCCACCTGCGGCGAGATAAAACTGATGCGGCTATTCGCCTGAACCTTCCCATCACCGCCCAACACCTGCACCGGCAGATTCATTTTGAGTTGCGCCGAATGCTCGATCGGCACGTAAACGTAGATTTCCAGGCTGCCGGGCTGGTCCACCGTCGTTAGTTGCGTCGAGGTGGTGACCCGGTCGCCCACACGAACCGGAATATCTCCAACAATTCCGCCGCGAGGCGCTACCACGTTGTAATAGTGCAGCTGCACTTCTTGTTCGCGTACTTGCGCATCGAGCGCGTCCATCTGCGCCTGCGCTGCGTCCAGCGCGGACTTTGCCTGGTCGAGATCCTGCTTGCTTACCACGCCCGCCGCATAGAGTCCCCGGGCACGGTCATATTGCTGCTTGGCCCAGCTCAGGTTCGCCTCTTGCGCTGCCCGCGAACTTTCCTGGCTCCTGACTGTGGCTTGCTGCTTCAAAGGATCAATTTCCATCAATGGGGCGCCGGATCGAACCGAATCCCCCGAGTGGACAAAAATTTTTGTGACCTGACCCTCCACCTGCGGCATGATGACGGCCGAGTCCCGCGATTTCAAAGTAGCCACATATTCCGTGGCGTCGTCGATCGCGGTCGCGCGAGCCTCTTGCACTTTTACCGGCATCGCCTGAGGACCCTCGGCCTCTGCACTCTGCGGAGCGCTGCTGGAGCATCCCACGCCCGCTCCGCTGGCGGCGAGCACCAGCGCTAAGAAGCTTTGGGCCAGATATTTTTCAGATCGCGTCATTAGAATCTTCGATTTTAAGCTACCGTCACTATTACTTTACTAGGATTCCTCGAAGCCTGTTTAGTCCATCGTAATTAGACGAACAAACACCTCTAGGGTGATCGGCCGCCACCCGCTCTTTTTCACCCCTCCCGTTCTGCTACATTGTTGCCCTATGGAGCAGAACTCGTCCCAGCCCACCCGCAGCTTCGCCAGCGACAACAACGCCGGTGTCCATCCCGAAATTCTAGCGGCCATCGCGCGCGCGAACCAGGGGCATGTCGTTGCCTACGGAGACGATCCCGTCACCCGTTCGGCGATCCAGAAGTTTGAAGAGCATTTCGGAAAAGACATCGCAGTTTTTTTCACCTTTAACGGTACTGGAGCGAACGTCTTGGGTTTGCAGGCCCTGACCCGGTCCTTCCAGTCTGTTCTGTGCAGCGCCTATGCCCACATCTACACCGACGAGTGCGGCGCGCCCGAGAAGCACAGCGGCTGCAAGCTGATTCCTTTGCCGCAACAGGACGGCAAAATTACGCTCGACTCCGTGCGCCACGCCTATCGCGGCATCGGCGATGAACATCACTCGCAGCCCAGGGTCATTTCCATTACACAAGCCACGGAGATGGGTACGGTCTACCGTCCCGAGGAAATTCAGGCATTGGCCCGTTTCGCCCATGAGCATGGCATGTTCTTGCACATGGATGGCGCTCGCATCGCCAATGCCGCCGCCTCCCTGGGCCAAACTCTTCGTCAGGCTACCCGCGATTTAGGCGTCGATGTGCTCTCCTTCGGGGGCACCAAGAACGGCATCCTGGGCGGCGAAGCTGTGGTCTTTTTCCAGCCCGGGCTGAGCCAAGATTTTCTCTATCTGCGCAAGCAAGGCATGCAACTGGCATCGAAGATGCGCTTTATCGCCGCCCAGTTTGAGGCGCTGCTCACCAACGATCTCTGGCGCCGCAGCGCGGAACACGCCAACCGCATGGCTCGCCTGCTGGAGAAGGCAGTCAGCCGTATCCCGGGAGTCAAAATCGTCTGGAAGGTGGAGGCCAATGGAGTCTTCGCCCAAATCCCCCGCCACTCCATCCAGAAGATCAAGCAACATTACTTCTTCTATATGTGGATGGAAGAGGAGTCGATCGTGCGCTGGATGTGCTCGTTTGACACCACAGAGGACGATATCCGCCAATTTGTAGACGTCGTTTCCGCCGCCGTAAAGGAGTGACCAAGGTTGCTCGACCTCGCCGTTAACGATTGCTTTTTGCCCCGATCTTGACTAAATTGGCCCCATCCCAATGCACTCACATTCCGCCGGATGGTTTGTCCCAGGAGTTCGCTGATGAGCCGGAAGTGGTTCAGCATCCTCGTTCTCATAGCCACCTCGATTTCGCTGCTCAGTCTTTCCAGCTGCGCAGATCCGCAAGAGTTGCAATCCATCACCATTCAGCCTGGAACCGAGACAGTAGGGGCCTCGGATATTCCCGTGTCTGCCGATGCCGGATCCCAGGTGCAGCTAAGGGCCCTGGGTTCCTACCTTCACCCACCCGTCACCAAAGACATTACCAACCAGGTAACCTGGACCTCGAATACCCCGCAAATGTTTACGATTAGCTCTACGGGGCTGCTGACCGCAACCGGCCTAAGCTGTGGAGGGACGCTGGTTTCGGCCACCGTAAGCACGAACGCTGACGGGTCGGGAGTGTCCTCTTCCGGCGCGATCGTGACCGGCTACATGACCGCGAATGTCATTTGTTATTCGTCTACCACCGGAAGCGGCGGCGGCTCCCAGCCGACCATCACAGTGACTTTTCCAGGAAGTGGATTGGGAACCGTAAGCAGTTCGCCCTTAGGGCTTAGCTGCGCCAGCACGGCAACCTTGTGCAGTGCGAGCTTCCCCACCGGTACAGATGTCACCCTCACGGCCACGCCTTTCGGAACGTTTGGAGGATGGTCGGGCTGCGGTTCGGTATCCGGAGATACTTGCACGATTGATAATCTGACCACTAACGTCGCTGTTAGAGCGACCTTCGACTGAGGGCCAGGTCCGAAGCACGCTCGAGGAGACTTTCTAATCTTCCCCCAGCAGCTTTTCCAGCGTAGCTTTATGCTTCGCCGGATTCTTCTTTTTGTGAGGAACCACTTTCCCCGCCGGGGGCGCGCCCACGCGTTCCCGCGCCAATTCCTTCACCGCCTGCACCGCGTGAAATTTCCTTACCTTTTTCTTGCGCGCCATTTTCGCGGCTCCCTGATACCCATGTTGCCATAGCTTTGTCTGTCGCAAAACTGTAATAATGAAACTTCGCGGTTGGAGCGGAGGCTGGTCTCAAGTGGCGACCGGCCAACCACCAGCGGCCAGCGACCGGCGATTCCATGGAAGAGCGCGATTTTTTTGACGAGCGTACCGAGAAGAAACCTGCAACTCTAAATTGTCCCCATTGCCACCAGCCCGCGGAGTACGAAGTTACGTGGGTGGTGCGCACCAAGAAGCGTCAGCTCGCCGGCCGCGCCGACGAACGCGATCGCGCCCGCTTTGCCAAAGCCCGCTCCTACATGGTGCGCAAGGATGACATGATGGCCTGCAAGAACATGCGCTGCCGCAAGCGCTTCGAGATCTCCGGCCAATCGACGGTCATCACCGAGTAGCGGATGTGGCCGCAATAATCCCCGGCAATCCTTCCAACCCCACCGGCCCGCCTTCGGTCTCCGCAAAATTCAGCATCGCTTGTTCCCGTTCCGCCGGAATCTCCGGACGCCGGTATTCCGCCAGTAACTGCTCGACTCTTTCCCGCGCGCGATCCAGAATTCCCTGCGACACTTCCGAACCACTCGCCAGTCCACGATCGATCACAGTGGAAGTAAAATGCTGTTCTTTCCGGAACAAAGCTCTCGTTTCCTTCAGTTTCAAAAAGTCGCCTTGCAATCCGGTTTGGGCGAATGCAGCTACAGCCAGCGACTCGGTGCGCGGCTCGATTCCTTCCATCAGCCGTTGTGCCGATGCAATCGCTTCCGCGTCAATCACCAGTTTCTCGATGCTGTGACATGCCAGAAAGTCGAGCATCCCCGCCCCGGAAATCATGTTGATTCCCGCCAGCGCCCCGAGCACGGCCGACATCCCGCTCTCCATTTCAACTTGCGCATCGATCACTCGGCCATCGCCAGCCACCATGTAAGCGTGCGTTGGCAACCCGAAATATTTTCCCACCTGCGCGCAAGCCACATCCAGCATGGCCGTTTCAATCGCGCCCATGGGAGTCCTTCCCGTGCGCATATCGAAAATCGCTGGCGCCCCTCCCCACACGATGGGCGCACCCGGCGCCGCCAGCTGATGAATCGTGATTCCACTGATGCACTCGGCCGCATGCTGCACCACCGCCCCGGCCAAAGTAACCGGAGCAGTCGCCCCCGCGAGCGGCATGCTGACGATTTCAGCCGGTACTCCCGCTCGCGCCAGATCCACCAGGTTCTGCGAAGCAAATTCAGACCAGTTCAGCGGCGGCGACGGGCACACATCGAACACAGCCCGAGGCTTGATCCGCAACGCCTCGCGCCCTCCACTCTCAAGCGCAAGCAATTCCAGCAAGGTATGCAAGCTGGAAGCGGAAAACGCTCCCGTGACCACCGGCTTCTCTGAATGCCATAGAACCAGCAACAGCCGGTACCAATCGCCAATCTCCGGCGGAACGTCATTGCACACCATGGCAGTCGATTGCGCAGCAAACTGCGGCAGCATCTCCGCAAGCTGCACCATCCGCACCAGGTCAGCCGCCATCGCCGGACGCGCCTGCTGCGTCACCGCATCCAGAATGTTCAAGCATGAGGAGCCGGGATCGAAATGAACATCATCCCCACCGTAATGCACCGCAGCTTTTCCATGGCGATCGTAAAGATAGAATTCCCGCGGAACCAGTTCCAGCAGCGATCGCGCCAGTGCCTCCGGAATGTGGGCCACGGCTTCGGTCACCGTCACTCCTGCCGACTGCAGCAGTTCCACCACATACGGCGCTACCCGCACGCCCGGGTCTTCGATCAGCTGGAAAGCTTCCCCCAGAATGCGTTCAATCAGCGGCTTGTCGAGGAGTTCGAATCTTGGCCTCATACTGTTTCCGTCACCGGCTGGGTTTTTTGGTCCATGAGGGTACGAGCCAGGACCACCGCGCTCATCGCATCTTTCGCGTAGCCATCCGCTCCAATCTCCTCCGCCCATTTGCGCGTTACCGGCGCGCCGCCAACCATTACTTTTACCTGCGACCGCAGTCCTGCCTTCACCAGTGCTTCTACCACTCCTCTCTGATTTCTCATCGTCGTCGTCAGCAGGGCTGAAACGCCGACGATATCCGCGTTCAATTCGCGGGCTTTCGCCGCGAATTTTTCTCCCCCGACATCTACCCCCAGGTCGTGGACCCTGAAGCCATGCGCGGATAGCAGGGTTCCGACCAGAATTTTTCCAATCTCGTGAATATCTCCCTTCGTTGTGCCCAGCACCACAACGCCCGCCATCGGCCTTTCAGTTCCCAACTTCTTCAACTCCGGATCCAGCACCGCCATCGCCGCCCGCATGGCTTCCGCCGAAGCCATCATGTCTGGTAAAAACATTTGCCCCTGCGCGAACTGCTCGCCCACGGCATGCATTCCGGCCACATAACCTTCGTTGATCGCCGCCAGCGGCTCAATTCCCGTGGCCAGCGCCCGCTGTGCCAGATCACTGGCCGTGTCCGGTGCCCCGTCGACAATGCTTTGCCGCATGGCAGAAAACGTATCGTGTGGCATGAAATCTCCTTAGCCATGCTCAGCGGATCGACTGACACCCGTCTGTGACCCCAATCACAATCCGCACGTGACCCGCCCACATTTCCATCGCCCCGTCGTTTATACTGACAAGTTTCCTCGGTGCTCCCTAAGGGCACAGGGCAAGGAGCTAAGGTTTTGAAAATCCTGGTTTGCATGAAGCAGGTGCCCCAGAAAGACGCACCGCTCAAGCTCAACGAAACCGGCGCCTGGATCCGTGAAGACGTCTCCTATGAAGTGAACGAACCCGACGCTTATGCTCTGGAAGAGGCGCTGCGGCAGAAGGAAAAGCACACCGGAGAAGTAGTAGTGATCACTTCCGGCCCCGCTCGTGCCCAGCAAGTCCTGCGCGAAGCTCTGGCCAAGGGTGCCGACCGCGCCATTCATCTCGAAGACAACGCCTTCGTAGGGCTCGATGCCTTCAATACCGCGAAAGCCTTCGCCGCGGCCATCAAAGACGAAAAATTCGATCTCATCTTCACCGGCCTGCAATCCGATGATTACGGCTACGCCCAAACCGGAGTCATTCTCGCTGAGTTGCTGGGCTGGCCGCACGCCACCATCATCATGCAAATCGAAAAAACCGACGCCGGAATACGCGTGAAGCGCGAACTCGAGGCGGGGTTTTTTCAGTTTGTCGACATGCCACTGCCTGCCGTGCTCACGATTCAGTCCGGCATTAACAAGCTGCGCTACGCCACCTTGATCGGCATCAAGCAGGCGAAAAATAAGCCATTACGCAAAGTAGCGCTGGCCGAGGTGCAATCCGCCATCGGTGAAAATCTGCAGAAAATTGAGCGCCTCTACGTTCCGCAGAAAACCAAGAAGACAGAAAAAATCGAAGGCTCGCCGTCAGAAATTGGCAAGAAGCTGGTCGACAAACTGCGCAACGAACTGCGCGTGTTGTAAATGAACGCGTCGGTTGAGAGAGGATCGGATTTTTTCATCTGAGGATTTCGTGACTTGACCCTTTCGTCCCAATTACCGTCCTCCCAGAATTGGAGTGCCGCTGTCTATGCCGCCAACGCTCACTTCGTGCCCGCACTTGGACAGCCTGTGTTGGGTTTGCTCCAGCCGCAGCCCGGTGAGCGCATTCTCGATCTGGGTTGCGGAGATGGAATCCTCACTGAAAAACTGGTCGCGCTCGGTGCCAAGGTGATCGGCGTCGACAATTCTCCAGACATGATCGCCGCCGCGCGCCTGCGCGGGATTGATGCGCGAACCATGGACGCGAGATCGCTGACGTTCCAGAACCAATTCGACGCAGTCTTTTCCAATGCCGCGCTGCACTGGGTGAGGGACGATCCGGACGCGCCGATCGCCGGCGCATTTCGCGCCTTGGCGCCCGGCGGAAGGTTCGTTGGGGAAATGGGTGGCCACGGCTGTGTAAGTACAATTGCCGTTGCGCTGATTGTCACACTTGAGCGCCGGGGCATTCCGGATGCCCCTTCCTGGATTCCATGGTATTTTCCGACGGTCGAGGAATACGAAACGCGTTTGCGGCGGGCCGGTTTTGTGCCGCAGAGTGTGCAATTGATTCCCCGTCCCACGCCGCTGCCGACCGGAATGCGCGGGTGGTTAGAGACATTCGCCAATCCATTCTGCGCCGCGCTCGCGCAGAACGAGCGCGACGATTTTCTCGACGAGGTCACGGCCCTGCTCAAACCTGTTCTGTGCGATTCTCAGGGGCGCTGGACCGCAGATTATATGCGCCTTCGCTTTTCCGCGATCAAGACCTGAGCAACGAGCGGATCTCGGCGTAAGGCCGGCAACAACAGGTTTCAACAGATCTTTAGGCATCGTCCCACAAGGACGGCAACAGAAAATGCAGTTCCTGAAGGATTAAATGGCTGACACTATCTTAGTAGTCGTCGAACAACGCGAAGGCAAACTCAACCGCGTCTCCTGGGAGACCATCACCGCTGGCCAAGCCATCGCCGCTGCCACCGGCTGGAACCTGGAAGCGGCCGTCGTCGGCGCAAGTCCCGCAACCATCGCCGCCGAAGTCGCCGCGAAAAAAGTAGCCAAGGTCTACGCCGTCGCATCGCCGAAGCTCGAGCCCTACACGCCCGATGCTTTCGCCGCCGCCCTGAAGCATTTACTTACGACGACACAGCCAAAGCTCGTGCTCATGCCGCACACCTATCAGGTGCGCGACTTCGTTCCCAAGCTGGCGACAGCCATGGGACGCACCGTGATCAGCGACTGTATCGGCTTCAAGCATGAAAACGGCAAGCTGGTTTTCACTCGGCAGATGTTTCAAGGCAAATTCGCCGCCGATGTCAGTTTCAATAGTGAGGCCCCTTGGTTCGCAACCTTCCAGAACGGTGCTTTCCGCGGGGATAAGGCCGAAGCCGGCGCCAGCGAGGCTCCGGTCGAGACCGTGAATGCCGAAATTGCCGACAGCGTGATTCGAAATAAGCCACAGGAGGTTTTCAAAGAGGCCAAGCAGGCAGTCGATCTCACCCAGGCCGAGATCATCGTCTCCGTCGGTCGCGGCATCAAAGAACAGAAAAATATCGAGATCGCCAAACAACTCGCCGACGCTCTCGGCGGAGACCTCGCGGCCTCGCGCCCGATCTGCGATTCCGGCTGGCTCCCCATGGACCGTCAGATCGGCTCCTCCGGCCAAACCGTTGCGCCCAAACTTTATCTCGCTCTCGGCATCAGCGGCGCCATTCAGCACATCGTCGGCATGAAAGGATCGCGCACAATCATCGCCGTCAACAAAGATTCCGAAGCGCCAATTTTCGAGATCGCCGACTACGCGATCGTCGGGAATCTTTTCGATATCGTGCCGCCGCTGATCGAAGAAGTGAAGAAAGCGAAAGCGGGAAGCTAGCGGATGCTGATTTTCCGCAAACCGATCGAAGGTGTCGAGCGCCCGCAGATGCCGGCCGACGTGGTCATCGTCGGCGGCGGTCCCGCCGGAATGGCCTGCGCCCTGCGGCTGTCGCAGTTGATCGACTCGCACAATGCCGCCCATCCCGACTCGCAACTCAGCAAAGAAAATATCTACGTCCTCGAGAAAGCTCGCGAGATCGGCCAGCACTGTCTCTCCGGCGCGTTACTCGATCCGCGCTCCATGCGCGAACTCCTTCCCGGATTCGAAAAAGAAGCGCCGCTCGATGCCGAAGTCACCAAAGAAGCCGTTTACTTTCTCACGGAAAAGAGCAAGTTCAAGCTGCCCATCACGCCGCCGCCGCTGCGCGATCATGGCAACTACGTCATCTCGCTGAACCGTTTTGTGAAGTGGCTTGGCGGCAAAGTAGAAGAAACCGGCATCACAATCTTTACCGGATTCGCTGGCTCGGAATTGCTCTTCGACGGCGACCGAGTCACCGGCGTTCAGACCGACGACAAAGGCGTCGACAAAGAAGGCCGGCAGAAATCCAACTTCGAACCGGGATACGACCTCAACGCCAAAATCACCATCCTCGCCGAAGGCCCGCGCGGATCATTAACGAAACAGCTCGTCTCGAAATTCGATCTCGCGCGCCACTCGAACCCGCAAACCTATGGCGTCGGCGTGAAAGAACTTTGGGAACTCCCATCCGGCCGCATCGCAGCCGGCGAAGTCATCTACACCCTGGGCTGGCCGCTTACCACCAAGGAATATGGCGGCGCGTGGATATACGGCTCGAAAGACAACGTGGTCTCGCTCGGCTTCGTCACCGGCCTCGACTATCCCGACCCGCGCCTCGACCCGCAACACGTGCTGCAGGATTTCAAACAGCATCCCATGATCGCCAAGCTTCTCGAGGGCGGCAAGATGATCCGCTACGGTGCGAAGTCGATGCCTTATGGTGGCTGGTGGGCGATTCCGCCCGTCTCCGGCAACGGATGGATGATTCTCGGCGACTCCGCCGGCTTCCTGAACTCCGCGCGCCTCAAGGGAATTCATCTCGCCATCAAGAGCGGCATGCTCGCTGCTGAAACGGCGTTTGAGGCACTGAGGAAAGAAGATTCCTCAGCAGCCGCGCTCAGCGAGTATCAGAAAAAAGTCGAATCCAGCTGGATCAAGGACGAGCTCTGGAACGTCCGCAACATGCACCAGGGCTTCGAGCAGGGCATGTACGCCGGCATGTTCCACACCGGATTGCAGATGATCACCGGCGGTCGCGGTCTGCGCAACCGTTATCCCGCGAAGGCGGGACACGAGCACATGCGCAAGCTCGCCGAACTGCCCGCCGATGGCGGCGCAGAAGCCCATCTGCTCGGCCCGACGAAAGGCGACGGCAAACTGACTTTCGACAAGCTCACCGATCTCTATCACTCCGGCACCAAGCACGAAGAAGATCAGCCCGCGCACCTGGTCATTCACGACACCAACATCTGCAATACACGTTGCGTGAAGGAATTCGGCAGCCCTTGCCAGAATTTCTGTCCTGCCAATGTCTACGAAATGGTCGACGACGCGACCCAGCCCAACGGCAAGCGCATCAGCCTGAATCCGAGTAACTGTGTCCACTGCAAAACCTGCGACATCGCCGACCCATATCAGATCATCACCTGGGTGCCCCCGGAAGGAGGCGGAGGCCCAAATTACGACGGGATGTGAATAGTGGAACATTTCATTATGGGAACGGGCGCCTCGCCCGTTCAGCCGAGCAAAGCGGGGCGCCGAGAGGCACGAACGCCGCTGCCACGGGCCGTCCTGCAGTTTGTGAGAACGCAACGTCACGTACATATCGCCAGCGGCAGTCAGTCCGGCGACACGATTCGCAAATGGATGCCGAACGTCTGCAAGAAATGATTCGATGCGAGGAGCCCTGATGATCCGTCTTTTCAATCTGCTGACTGTTCTCGTCTTTACGCTATCCGCATTCGGACAACAACCGGGCCAGCCCACGCCGTCGATCCCCTCCACCGGCTTTGCCGGTCTCGATCAATACCGCGCCTCCCGCATCGCCGTCTACGCCGATGATTTCGGCCAACTCTCCCGCTATCGCGATGCCAATGCCGCCCTCAAACCTCCCGCGCCCGGCGAGAATCGCGTTGTTTTTTTTGGCGACTCCATCACTGACCTGTGGCGCATCGAGCAATATTTTCCCGGCAAGCCTTACCTCAACCGCGGCATTGGAGGCCAGACCACGCCGCAGATGTTGGTGCGCTTCCGCCAGGATGTGATCGACCTTCATCCCAAAGTCGTCATCATTCTTGCGGGCACCAACGACATCGCCGGCAATACCGGTCCCATGCGGCTCGAAGACATTGAAGCCAACTACGCATCCATGGCCGAACTGGCCCGCGTGCACAATATTAAAGTCATTTACTCGTCGGTGCTGCCGGTGCACAATTACACGCCTCGTTCGCAGGATTTTTTTGCGCAACGCTCTCCGCAAAAAATTCTGGAGCTCAACCGCTGGCTGAAGAACTATTGCGCGTCCGCGTCAAGTGGCTGCTTCTATCTCGATTACTTCAGCGCCATGGTGGACGAAACAGGACTCATGAAGAAAGATCTGGCCGACGATGGCCTCCATCCCAATGCCGCCGGATTCAAGGTAATGGCGCCGCTGGCGCAGTCCGCCATCGACAAAGCGCTGGCTGCCGTGAAACCTTGAAACTTTTTTGTCTCGCTGAACTCTATAATCGGAGAAGTTCTGTCCCTGAAGGCAATTGGTACTCGGCAATGGCATTCAATGCTGCCAGCTGATTGCGAATGGCTAATGGCTGCTCTCACCGACAAATTCGGACGCCCCATCACCGACCTGCGGATCTCCATCACCGACCGCTGCAATTACAAGTGTGTCTATTGCCGCACGGGAAACGAAGGCGCTTTGTACGGTGATCTGCCATTTGCCGATTACCTGCGCATGGCTCGCGTGCTGGTCGGGATGGGAATCACCAAGGTTCGCCTGACTGGCGGCGAGCCACTGCTGCGCAACGGCGTTGTGGAGTTCGTTCGTGAGTTGGCGCAACTGCGCACTCCCAGCGCAAACGGCGCTGATGCACTGGACATCGCGCTCACCACCAACGGCCATCTTCTCGCCGATCTGGCGCAACCACTAAAGGATGCCGGTCTGACCCGCGTCACAGTTTCCATGGATGCGGTCGATCCCGACCGCTTCGCGCGCATCACGCGCGTGCCCAACGGATACGACAACGTGCTCGCCGGCATCCGCGCCGCCCGCCGCGCCGGACTCTGGCCGCTGAAAGTGAACTGCGTGCTCATGCGCGGCTTCAATGAAGACCAGATCATTCCCTTCGGCATGTTCGCGCGCGAAGAAGGCGTCACCGTGCGCTTCATCGAATTCATGCCGCTGGAAGAAGGCCGCACCTGGTCGCCGGAAACCGTCGTTACTCTCGATGAAATCCTCGTGCGCATGCGCGAGTATCGCCCGCTGGTCGAAATTCGCCGGGCACGCTCGGAAACCGCCCGCCGCTATCGCTTCGATGATGGCGTCGGCGAAATCGGCATTATCGCGCCCGTTTCCCATCCTTTCTGCGGACACTGCAGCCGCATCCGCATCACCAGCGATGGAAAAATTCGCACCTGCCTCTTCTCTGCCTGGGATCATGACCTCCAAGCCCAAATGCGCCGCGGTGCCAACGACGAAGAATTGGAAGACTTCATCCGCGGCGTCGTGCAGAAAAAAGAAGAGCGCCACCACATCGGCGAGCCAGATTTCGTTCCCGCGTCGAGGACAATGGTCCACATTGGGGGATAGCATCAGCCGTTGAGAAAGTCCCACCGCCGAGATCGCAGAGTCCGACGAGAAAAAGAGCCGAAAGCGGTGAATCAAAAGCGGACCATCGGGAAGGGCACGAGTTCCACTCGTGCCGATTAAGCCGCCGTGGGGCTGCGGCTTTAGCCGCTGAGGTCGGCTTTAGAATTGAAGCCATGAATCTCCGCTATCTCGCGGCGGCATTTATCTTCTCTTGCGCCACACTCTCGGCGCAGACCACAAGTTACCTCGGCTTCGACCGCAACACCTACCCCGGCGACGCCAACCTGGCCGCACTCCATCAAACTTTCTCTTACACCGGCTACTGGCTCAATAATCCCCCCGGCGAGAAAACCAACTCATGGACCGGCCACCGCGCCGCCGTCGAATCCGCCGGCTTCGGATTCCTTGTCCTCTTCAACGGACGCCTCTATGCTGAGCTCAAATCCGCCGAATTGAAATCCGTCACCAAGGCAACCAAGTTCGGCAACTCCGATGCGCGAGCCTCCACTTCCGCCGCACGTCGCGAAGGCTTTTCCGCGCACACCATCATTTTCCTCGACCAGGAGCAAGGCGGACGCATGCTGCCCGAGCAGAAAGCCTACATCTATGCCTGGGTCGACGCCGTCACCGCCGCCGGATTTCGCGCCGGCATCTACTGCTCCGGCATCCCTGCAAAAGATGATAACAACATCGTTACCGCCGAAGACATTCGTCAAAACGCAGGTGAAAGAGACATCGTCTACTGGGCGATCAACGATGCCTGCCCACCGTCGCCGGGCTGCGCTTTTCCCTCGCCCGCGGCTAGACCCGCGCAGAGCGGCATCAGCTTTGCCGAGGTCTGGCAATACGCTCAATCCCCCCAACGGAAAGACGTGGCCGCACAATGCACCAACTACAGCCGCGACGGTAATTGCTATCCCCCCGGGATCGCTGCCGCGCAGCAACTCCATCTCGACTTAAACACGGCCACCTCGCCCGACCCCTCCCATGGCAGATCCCACTAACCCGCTCACTCAGGTTCATGTAGGGACAGCCGCCCCGGCTGTCCGCCGAGCGAAGCTCGGCCCTTCCAGCGCAAAACTAATAGCCCGCCGTCCGTCTCCCGTTTGCGCTAAAATAAAATCATCTCCTATGTCCGACCGCACTTTCACTCTCAATGAAGCCCAAACCTTGCTTCCGGTCCTCGAATCGCTTCTGCGCACCGCAATCAGCAGCAAGAAGCTGATGGAGGAAGTCGAAGGCGAGATGCAGGAACTCAGCCATCGCATCTTTCTCAACGGTGGCACGCATGTCGACGTTGTCGCCGTCGCCCGCCGCAAGGCCGAACGCGCCAAAGCAGAACAACGCGCCAAAGATGCTCTCGCTGAAATCGATTCCATTGGCGTGCAGGTGAAGGACCTCGATATCGGCCTGCTGGATTTTCCCTGCGAAGTCGAAGGCAAGATCGTATTGCTCTGCTGGAAGGTGGGAGAGAAATCCATCACCCACTGGCACGGCGTCGACGAAGGTTTTGCCGGCCGCAAGCTGATTGACGAACGCATTGCCCGGTCGAAGCGAACAAACTAACCCGAGAGTTCTCGGGCAACAGTACATGCATTCGCTCGGCAGATGCACGATCTTCCCTTAAATCGCCTGACGATCCTGTATTTTGGAATCTTTCTTCCCCGAGGACTGCCAAAAACCTTTCCAGCTCACAGATCCCAAACAACTTCCCGCCTGGCAACATACTCCAACCTCCGGTGTTTAAGTGTAAAGAAACCTTTCTGGCCGAAGGTCTGGTGAGGATTGTTTCCGCGCCGGAATATGTTGAGTCAATTTCGCCTATGTGGCGCTGCTTTCAGGGCAAGCCCACCAGGCCAGAGGAAACATAATGAAACTTCCCCCTGCAGTTCGCATTTTCGTTTATGGCTTCTTGCTGCTTGTAATTCCAGCAGCGTTTTCGACCCCATCGTCAGCACAGATCGGCATTGGTATCTCGGTGCGCATCGGTCCGCCGGCACTGCCGGTTTACGAGCAGCCCATCTGCCCCGCCCCGGGCTACATGTGGACTCCCGGCTATTGGGCCTGGAGCGATGACGATGGCTACTACTGGGTTCCCGGTACGTGGGTCGAAGCGCCCGAACCGGGCTTGCTTTGGACCCCCGGTTACTGGGGATGGAACGATGGCGTCTACCTTTGGAATGCCGGCTATTGGGGGCCGCAAGTCGGATTTTATGGCGGCATTAATTACGGATTTGGCTACGGTGGCAACGGTTTCTACGGTGGCGAATGGCGTGGCGGGGCCTTCTTCTACAACACTGCCGTAATGCACGTCAACACAACTGTCATCCGCAACGTTTATGTCAACCGGACCGTGATCGTGAACAACAATTCGCATGTGGCCTTCAACGGCGGACAAGGCGGCATAGTCGCTCGTCCAACCCCGCAGCAGGAGTCTTATGCTCATGAGCGCCACACACCGCCGGTCGCAGCCCAGGTCCAGCAGGAGCATGCCGCCAGCCAGAATCGCGCCTCGTTTGCCAGAGAAAATCATGGCCGTCCGGCGGTCGCTGCCACCCCGAAGCCTGGAGAATTCAGCGGACGCGGCGTTGTAACGGCCAAGGCTGCTGGAGCGCCCTATCACGCTCCGGCGATGTCTCCGAAGGAAGCGCGCGCACCCGCCCCGGCGGCAAATCATCCCGCCGAGAATCGCCCTGCGGAGAATCGACCTGCCGAGAATCGTCCGGCCCCAGGCGGCGCGAAGGCGGCCAATCGCCCCTCCGTTCCACCGAACAAGAGCGGCGCTAACCGGGAGAATACCCCGCACGAGAATGCCCCTCGGGCGAATGAAAGCCATCCGTCGAAACCATCCAAACCCGAGCCGAGTTCGCGTGCTTCCAACGAGCCGCGGAATGAAGGCCCTGCGCGCGAGAGTGCCCCTCGTGCGGAAAAAGCTCCGCGCACAGAGAACGCTCGTCCTTCCAGCGAGCCTCGTCCTGAGAGCAAGCCGAGCCCCGCACCGAAAGCGCGGGAGAGCGCTCCTAAGGCCAGTCCAAGACCGACTGCGCCCAAGCCGGAAAAGAGCGCCCCACCCAAACACGAAAGTGCTCCTCCCAAGCCGGAAAAGAGCGCCCCGCCCAAACATGAAAGCGCTCCTCCCAAAGAAGAGCACAAGGGGTAACCGACTAGTCCGTGACTAATCCCGTGGCCAGTGCTCCCTTCCGCGCTGGCCTTTTTTCTTGCAAGTCCCTCAGCCTCAGCGCGTTCTTATCCCAGGCCCGGCATTGACCGGACTGGTTCCAAGCCCGCAAGGGAGTGCGGTTAGGCGCCCGGGCGGAACTCTTCTGCTACAATTTTTTACACCCGTAGTGGCGCCAAAGAGGTATCCTTAAGAGGCTAGCGGCGTCCCCCGCATGACGGCAGATGGTGTAGAGTGGCAGATCGGATCGCACGGAACCAGCGCTGATCCTGATGTCTAGGCTGTTCAAGCAAAAATGTTGATGGCCGAGTGGCCGCGGCCCTGGAGCTTCAGATAACTATGTCATCCGCCAAGCATAAGCTCTGTCTCGCCAGCGCCCTTTGCGCGCTCGCAATTGTCGTCTTTGAACTAGGCTGCACTGGATTCTTCGTCAACCCGACCCTGTCATCGATCGTAGTCGGCCCGGCATCGCCCACCATTGCGACCGGAAGCACCGATAACACGGTGCAGATGACCGTATTCGGCACCAACAACGATGGCAGCACCACCAACAATGTGCCAGTCGCCTGGAGCATTAGCGACCAGACTGTGGCGACGATCAATCCTACGGGCTTAGTGACGTCGGTTGGCCTCGGAACGGCAACGGTTACTGCGACTGCCAACGCGAATCCCTCGATAACCGGAACGCAGACGGTGACGGTCACTGTTCCATGTATCACTGCAATCACGCTGACTCCAACGAGCGGAACGGTGAGCAACAACCTCCCCACCGTTTCCATAACGGCCAACGCAACGACGTGTAACGGCCCCCAAAACGTCACCAGTGTTGCGACTTGGACTTCGAGCAACACGAGCCTGGCGACGGTATCTGCAGGCGTGGTCTCAATAGCGACTGGTCTTACGACGGGTCAAGGTGGAACTGTGAGCATCACGGCTACAATCGGCAATATCGTTAGCAGCCCCGCCGCGAATATAACGGTCTCGCCCTAAGAAGCATTACTGAACTGGAAGATAGTGTGTGCCCCATTTCTCGCATCTTTTGCGAGAAGTGGGGTTTCTAACGTCTTCGTTTTTGGAACAATGGACCTTCGTCACTCATGGCAGGAGTTCGCTCCGCTTTCGCGACCATCGCTTTCTCTCCCGAGATACCATACTGATTACTGGTATTTGGTATGGTATAATCTCAGCTACATCGTGGATACAGCCCGCAAAATCACAGTCGAAATCCCGCAGCATCTTCTGGAGAAGGCGCAACAGGCTAGCGGGACCGGTGTCACCCAGACCGTCCGAACCGGCCTGCAATTGGTGGCCGCGTCGCAGGCGTACAAACGCTTGCGGGATTTGCGAGGCAAGGTTCGCTTCAGTCGCACTCCGGCAGAACTGAAAACCGATAGATGATTGCAGCCGATACCAGCACCTGGATCGCCTTTCTAGAGGGCGAGCAAGGCAAGGATGCCCAACTGCTGGATAAGGCTCTCGCGGACCGGCAGGTATTGATGCTCCCCGTCGTGCTTGCGGAGCTATTGAGCGACCCCCAACTTCCTCCCGACGTTGCCGAAACACTCGCCGAGGTTCCGATGGTTGACCTTGGGACGAACTATTGGCAGAGAGCCGGAGCGTTGCGGGCAAAGGTACTGTCGAAGCGCCGAAAGGCCCGCCTTGGAGATGCCCTCATCGCTCAGACATGTCTCGACCACGGCATTCCGCTGCTGACGCGGGACAAAGACTTCCTTGCGTTTGTCGAAGCCGCACGACTCGATCTAGTGGTGTAACGGCCAAGCCCGGGTATGCCCATTTCTCGCGTCCTTTGCGAGAAGTGGGCTTGGACAAGGCACCTCACCTGGAGGGTCGATTCGTATGGCTCATTATCAGCCTGTTCAACGCGGGGCTGTACGCGATACCTGGATTGCTCGTCGGGGCAGCCGTTGGTAGTATGAGCCTGTGGAAATCAAACTGACCCCACTACCAGTTTTCTCCCAGCGTGATCGAAAACTTCAAGCCACGCTTCGCGTGATAAGAATCGACCACCGCCGGGAAATCCACCGGTGACAGAAGGTCCCTCCCTCTACGGCCACTCGTAAGTTGTCATTCTCGCTAGCGACGCTATCATCGTGAAGAACGGCCTTATTGATTACATCTGGCCTTATAACTTTTCATTCCTATGTCCGACATTCACTGTATTGGCATCGCCACCGGCGGTGGAGACGCTCCCGGACTCAACGCCGTTATTCGCGCCGCCACAAAAGCTGCCATTCTGAAATATGGATGGAAGGTCATCGGAATCCCCGACGGCTTCGACGGCCTCATCTGGCCGGAAAAATCCTTCGAACTCACACTGAAAGAAGTCAGCGGCATTCTGCCCCGCGGCGGAACCATTCTCGGCACCACCAACCGTGGCGATCCCTTTCACTACAACAAAGTCGAGCACGGCAAGGAAGTCATGCGCGATATTTCTGGCAAAGTCATGGCCAATGCGGCCAAACTCGGCATCAATGCCATCATCACCATCGGCGGCGATGGATCGCAGAAGATCGGCTACGAACTTTCGCAGAAGGGAATGAAGATCGTCGGCGTGCCCAAGACCATCGACAACGATCTTTCCGCCACCCAGGTCACCTTCGGCTTCGATACCGCGCTGCACACCGTCTGCGACGCCATCGACAAGATTCATACCACCACCGCCTCGCATCATCGCGTGATGGTGGTGGAGGTGATGGGCCGCGACTGCGGCTGGATCGCGCTCGAAGCCGGCCTCGCCGGCGGCGCCCACGTCATCCTGATCCCCGAGATTCCTTTCACCGTTGAACACGTTTGCCGGCACATCGCCGAGCGCGAAAAAATCGACAAGCATTTCACCATTGTGGTAGTTGCCGAGGGTGTAAAGACGCCGCCCGAGTTGAGAGAAAACCGCCGCGCCAGTTCCATCGGCAATCTGCTGGGCAACGCCATCGCCCATGGCACCCGCAAAGATGTGCGAGTGAGCGTCCTCGGCCACATTCAACGCGGAGGCACGCCATCTCCCTTTGACCGCATCCTTGCTACCCGCTTCGGCGTGGCCGCCGTCGACTTGATCGCCTCCGGAGGCTTCGGCATGATGGTGGCGCTCCAGGGAGACTCCATTGTCGCCGTAGATGTGGCCCACGCCGTCGGACACCTGAAGTCGGTGAATCCAAACGGCGAGGTCGTGCGCACCGCCCGCGCCATCGGCATCGGCTTTGGAGACTGAAATATTTCCTTTGAAGTAGCTATGTCCGTGAGGTACTTTTGTAACTTCCCGGCGCTCTCCCCTTCGCGTTTAAATACAAAGGAATTCCCACCCATGGGAATCGTAGCTATGAATGATTTTGGATTGTGCCTGCTTGTGCAACTGTGTCTGGCGTTCGGAGTCGCCGGACTCTTCTGGCCCGAGAAACTAATGCCGGTTTTCGAAGTGTTGATGTTCCCCTGGGTCGCGAGTTATCGCAGTGTCCGGGCCAATAGCGTCGCTGCCATTGGATTGTCGGTACTCCTCTTTGTCCGGCTGCTCGCCGGCATCCGCTGAGCCTTAAGCAGCACTCGCTATTCTTTCATCATGGAATCGATCAGCGCGTAGAGCTGGCTGCGGTCCACCACTTCGACAAAGGGTTTCCCGGGGTGCTTGTTGCTCACCACATAAAGCGTGGGCGTGTGCTGCAGGTTGATCGATTTACCCAGTTCCTTGTCCGCATTGACCAACGCTGCCAGCTTGCCATCGGGATCGACTACAAAAGGCAACTCAACCTTGTGCTCAGCCGCGAATTTTTCTGCGAAGCCGCGCAGGTTCTGCGGCGTAATTTCCAGCTGGTTGAAGAAAATGTAGTCGCGGAATTCGTTGCCCAGCTCTTTCGAGTGCGTGTCAAAATAACGGGCGAGGATCGCTGCGTCGTACGACCAGTTATGAAACGGCAGCGGAAAATCGTGCCGCACCACCGGAATCTTGTAAGTCCGGGCCGCTTCTTCCACCAGCGGCGCCGCGCGCCGGCAATCCGGACACTGCAGGTCCTCAAACACCACAATGGCTACCTGCGCGCCTTTCGGCGGACGCAGCGCCGGACTCACCGCCTGATCCTGCGCCCCGACGCAAATGGAAATTCCAATTACCGATGCCGTCAGCAGCAGCCCAAAAGCTAACAGATTCCTCAAAATACGTTTCATAGCTCGCTTCATCGTGAGAACGATTTGGTATGGTGCACTCTCTTTATGTTAACCGATGCGAGGTGGCGATGTCAGCGCAGAGAGCAGTCTCGGGAGTACCCGTCACAGTAACCTTCGTTCCGGGACCTGCGCCCGCAAAGCGCTATAGTGGAAGGTGAATCTTACAGATGTGAGTCCCGCTGAAGTGAACCGCGCAGAAACAGAGATAGAAATAACGGTCGTGAAATCTTACCGGTCATTCTCCCACTGCATCGTGCGCTGCGTTTTGGCTCTCGTTTTGCTTCTCAGCACTTCCGCCTGCAATCGCGGCAGGCGCCGCGTTCTCGAAGTGAACTATGTCTCGGCGGTGCAGGCGACGCTGCGCGATCAGGTCGCAACCATTTACAACCGCGTCGGGACCGTCAAAAACGGTGAGCGTGTCGAGGTGCTGGAACACGAAAAACGCTTTGCCCGCGTGCGCACTGCAGGCGGCGTCGAAGGCTGGATCGAGCAGCGCTACCTTGTCGATCAAAAAATCTACGACGGCCTGCAAAAACTCACGAAAGATAACTTGAACGATCCCGTCCAGGCGCCTGCAGTGCTGCGCAACGACACCAACCTCCATCTCACGCCCGGCCGTGAAAGCGAACATCTCTACCAGCTTTTGTCGGGAGCCAAAGTTTCCATCCTGAAACGTGATACGGCGGAGAAGCAGCCGGGATTGCTAGTGCCGACGAGAGCCGGCGGGAAAACCGTGGGCCCCGTCCTCGAAGACTGGTATCTCGTCCGCGACGCGGAGAACCGCGTGGGCTGGGTACTGGCCCGCATGGTCGATATCGACGTCCCGCTTGAGATCGCGCAATATGCGGAAGGCCAGCGCTTTATAGCCTTCTTTCCGCTGGATCAGGTGCAGGACCCCGGCAAAGAAGGCGCCGACAAGAATGTTTCACAATACCTGTGCGTCATGACCGAGCCTCACGATGGCCTGCCCTACGACTACGATCAGATTCGCGTCTTTACCTGGAACATCCGAAAGCATCGCTACGAAACTGCCTACCGTGAGCACGGATTGAACGGTTTTCTACCGGTCTCGGTGACCAGCGAGAATTTTGACAAGGAAGGCACATTGCCGGTCTTCATCCTGCGCGTGAAAGACGACAGCGGCAATGTCAGCGAACGCAAGTACAAACTGAACACGCCCATCGTTCGCCGCGTCCTGGCTCCGGGCGAGCAGAAGGAAGCGCCAAGGGTCGTGGCTAAGCGCCGGCGGCGCTAGAGGCTCTTAGCAATAAAAATCTGCAATACTGCTGACCACCCACCTCTGCTCTTCTTCGGTGAGTTCGGGAAACATGGGCAGCGCCAGCACTTCTTTGGCAGCACGCTCGGATTCAGGAAAATCGCCTTCACGGTGCCCCAGATAAACGAAGCAAGGCTGCAGATGCAGAGGGATGGGATAATAAATTTCCGTGCCGATCCCGCGCGCCGTCAGGAATTCTCGCAGTTCGTCCCTGCGGTACGCGCGAATCAAGTACTGATGAAACACGTGATGTGCGGCCTTGGACGTTTGCGGAACTTGTACCGGCCCGGCGTTTTCGCCCGAGCTTGCCGCCGAAGCCAGGCCGGAAGCGGCAAAGAGTCGATCATAAGTTGCGGCTCGCTGGCGGCGATCGTCATTCCATCCTTCGACGTATTTCAGCTTCACGCGCAAAATAGCAGCTTGAATCGCGTCCAGCCGGCAATTCCATCCCAGCTCTTCGTGAACATAACGCTGCGCGCTGCCGTGATTGCGCAGCCGGCGCATATGTGCAGCCATCTCTGGATCGCTTGTTGTCACTAATCCGGCCTCGCCGTAAGCACTCAGATTTTTTGTGGGATAAAAACTGAATGCCGCAGCTACCCCCATAGATCCCGCACCGTGGCCGCCCCATCGTGCCCCAATCGCCTGCGCCGAATCCTCGATCACCGATAGATGAAACTCGTCAGCCAGCTGCTGGAATCGATCCATCGCGGCGCACTGGCCGTAAAGATGAACCGGCAGCAGCGCGCGTAGTTTGTCGTGGGGACTGCTTCGCAAATAGGATTCAACCTGCGTGGGGTCGAGATTGAAGCTCGACGGCTCAATGTCGGCGAAAACCGGACGTGCTCCTATTCGCGCGATGGCACTCGCCGAGGCGAAAAAGCTGAACGGCGTGGTGAGCACCTGATCCCCAGCCTGCACGCCGGTAGCAGCCAGAGCCAACCATAACGCATCGGTCCCCGAGGAGCAACCGACTGCCTCCCGCGTTCCGCAGAAGCCCGCCAGTTCCAGTTCCAGCGCTTCCGCTTCCGCTCCTAAAATGTAGCGCTGCGACGCACACACCTTTTCGATCGCCGCCATCACTTCGGAACGAATCGCCAGATACTGCCTCTGCAAATCGAGCATCGGAACAGAGCCGGGAGGCTCGCTGCCCCTCACAGGCTGCCCGCTCGGCCGCGCTTTAGACCCGCTTTTGGTAGTGGATGTGGTCACCGAAAGGCCGATTGTAACAGGCGGCGCAATGAAGTGACCGCGAAATGCCCGTCGGCACAGCCCCTCGTGCGGCCGTACATCACAGGGGGAAACAGGCTGTTTCCCGTACAAAAATCTAGAGCCTTCGTCTCATCTTGAGCTTACCCGCCTTCCAATTCTCATAGAAACCATCCGCAAATCCGTGCCCATTTCTCGTAGACTCTCTAAACACTATTATTATCTTCATGGTAGAGAGTAACTTAGTTCTCTGCCACTTTGGAAGTACAGCTGCTTTATCCACCAGCTAGCACATACCCCTATTTGCCTGTCATTCGTGCTGGCATAGCACTCGTAGAAAACACAAAAGCTGCAGAGACCTGTTTCCCAGGGCCCCAGCTACTTAGAGGAGACAGTTCAATGAAATCTGCCCTTCGTTCGGTTCCAGCCAGGAATTTTCTTGCACATCTCGTGCCAGGAGTAGCCATGAAGGCATCAAGTCGGTTGAGCTTTGGCTTCGTTGTCGTGGTCTTTGCCCTGTTTTCAGCAGTGGCTTCATTTGCCCAAACCGGAACGATCGCCGGGACCGTCACCGACTCCAGTTGGGCTGTGGTGCAAGGCGCTGACATTACTGTTCGAAACACAGCCACCAATGAGGCGCACCAGACCACCAGCGGCGCAACCGGCACCTATAGCATCACCAATCTTCCGGTTGGCTCTTACGAGATCATGGTAAAGAAAGAGGGTTTCAAGGCGTACCACTTGCCCAGCATTGAGTTGACCGTGGCCCAGGCGCTCACCGTTGACCCACAGCTCCTCACAGGTGCCGCGACTGAGGAAGTAACTGTGCGCGCGGATCAGACCCAGGACGTCGACCTCGAAACCGCGCAGCTCTCCAACCTCGTCGACCAGAGGGAAATGGCAGCGCTGCCATTGATCACGCGCAATCCATATCAGCTCGTATTACTTTCCCCAGGCACATCGCAGACCGACAGTTCGAATGGCGGCATTACCGTCAATGGAGCGCGCGACCGCAATAATAACTTCCTGCTGGACGGTGTGGATAACAACGATACATCCGTGCCGGGGATAATCGGTGGAGTGTTGACCGCCAATCCGGATTCTACGGAGGAGTTCCGCGTCATCACCGACAACTTCAATGCTGAATATGGCCGCAATACAGGCGCCATCATCGACGTGGTCACCAAGAGCGGCACCAATTCGTTCCACGGCGATGCTTATTACTTCGGACGCTGGAATGGTTTCGGCGGGGCGCGCGACTGGTTCAACCCGGCCGAAGGAATCAATGGTGGCCCGATGAATCCCTACATTCGCCACCAGTTTGGCTTTTCCATCGGCGGTCCCATCATCAAGAACAAAACTTTCTTCTTCTTTAATGATGAAATGGACCGCTTCCACACGACTCTGACCGACGAAGCTACGGTACCAACCCAGGCGTTTCTGACTGGCCGGTTTAACTATACCTACGCTGACACTTCAGGCGCACAACACACCGTTCCTATCGACATTACGTCCACTGGAATCAACAATTACACCGGCGCTACTCCGGGGGCCGGCGTGCCCGAGGACGCCACGATGCAGAAGGTGTTTGCAAATTATCCTCTTGTCCCTGCCTCCTCGTCGGCCGACGGTATCGCGGGTAACGTATTCTTCCCCACCACCTCGAAGCAGAGCAGCTACGCACCGATCGTCAAGCTCGACCACCACTTTACCGATCGGGAATCGCTGAGTCTGCGATATGGGTACAATCACGCTTTCGATCCTAACCCGGGCTTCTCGGATATCCTCCCCGGATTCGGAGCTTATGAAGAAAAGTCGATTAGTGAGGGATTAGCCGCGCAGCTCACGTCCACCCTCAGCAACAACCTCGTCAATAATTTCCAATTCGGCTGGAACCACATCTACGCCGCATTCTATCTGGGAAAAAACACTACCAACATCTTGGACGCACCCGCCGGCGTCGACAGTTTCGGAAACGGCTGGGATTACGATATGTTTCCGTTTAGCAGTTTTGCCAGCCAGCTGGGCGGATCCGACGCCCAGGCCCGAAAGACTGGAACCATTAGTTACACCGAGAGCCTCAGCTGGGTGCGCGGAACCCATACATTCAAGTTCGGTTTCGATTTCCGTGATGTTGGCGAGAGCGGCTTTGATGATTTTTTCTCCCGCCGTCAGATCGTCCTCGACCCTGAGACATACTTTGGCGGCTTTAATCCCGGGATTGTGAACGAGGTCGATCCGCAGGGAAATCCGTTGAACATCGCTGATGACAGGGACTTGGTGGATGGTGCGAATGCCTATTGGGGCTTCGTGATTCAGGATTCCCAATCCCAGTTTTTCAACAAGACCGCTCTGCGCCAGCCCTCGGATAACAAATTCTTCAAACAGCATGAGTTCGACTGGTACGGTCAGGACACATGGAAGGTTCGTTCCAACTTCACGCTGAACCTGGGACTGCGTTACCAACTCAATGGTGTCCCCTATGAAACCAGCGGAAACCTCTCCAACCTGCTGCAGGATCCTGGCACCTTTGCCGCAGGTCAGCCGTTGACCTTCAGCATCGTAGGTCCTGGTTCCGGGCATCAACTCTACAACTCCGACTATAAAGACATCGAACCCCGCTTCGGATTTAGTTGGGATCCATGGAAGGACGGCAAGACTGCCATTCGAGGCGGTTTTGGAATTTTCCACGACCGCACTTTCGGCAACGCGTTTGGTAACGTCCGCGCCGATCCACCGTTTCAGACCACATTTTCCAATTTTACCTTCGACACCCTCAATGGCCTTTTCGGTGTAACCATTCCAGGAACAAACATACCTGAGTTTCCGGGACAACTACCGACCCAGCCGGTTTCCGCTTCCATCGCGGACGGAAGCGCCACACCGAGCATTGTAGTTTTCGACACTCACTTTCCCAACGCAGCCAGCAACAGTTGGAACCTGGATGTTCAGCGGCAGTTGCCAGGCAACAACGTCCTCGATGTTGCTTACGTCGGCGCAATGGGGGTTCACGTGTACGGGCAGCGCGACGGCAACCCCCCCGATCCCAATCTAGTGGCGCAGTTGGTGGCATTCTGCGTGCCTGGCAATCCGGCCAATCAGGGTTTCCCTGGTCTCATCTCCCCCTCGAATCCACTGGGACAATGCTCCACGTCCACTGTCAGCAGCACAGATTTGTACGAGGGTCTGCAACTTGGTGATCTGCCCTTCAACGCAGTAAACAACAACGCGTTGTTCCAGCCCGACTACCAGATGAACGAGTTCAACTCCATCTATCACGGGTTGCAGTCGAAGTTCGTGCACCGCATGAGCCACGGCTTGCAATTTCAGGCGGCCTATACATGGTCGCATGCGCTGGATAACTCCGTAGACCCCCTGGGCCCGGCCGTCGGTGCGCACACGTTCCCCCGGAACTCCCTCAACCTGGCGCAGAACTACGGTAATTCCGACAACGACACCCGCCATGTCGCGGTAATCAACTATATTTACGAATTGCCTTTTGGCCGTGGCAAAAACTACCTGAACCATGGCGCACTCGGCAGGATTATGGAGGGCTTCGAGTTCGACGGCATCTTCACTGCCCAAACCGGACATCCTTTCCAGGTTCGCGGGACCTTGGACACGCAGAGAACTGGTGTCGCGGCCTGGGGCTACCAGGTTGGAGATCCCTTTGGCTCGGGCGCTGGCTGCGGGCTCACTCCCGCAGCCGGCTCTGGCTATGCATACATCACAAACGAGTGCGCCTTTACCAATCCCCCTTGGGGCTCCGCCTCCAACAACGTGCGCAACCAATGGTACGGCCCCGGCTTCTGGGACTGGGATGTAACCTTAGCCAAGAGGATGAGCATCACGGAGCGGGTAAAGGCTGAACTGCGATTCGAAGGCTACAACATCCTCAACCACCCGCACTTTCAAAATCCCGGGACGGACGCGGCAGGTATTGGCAACCTGATCGGGCAGTCCGAGTTTGGAGTAATTACGAGCACATACCAGCAGCCGGACGGAACCACTTCCGCGCGCCAGATTCAAGTGGCGATGAGGGTTTCCTTCTAGTCACTCCCTCGTTCAATCAGCAACGGCCTGCGGCAATCGCCTCAGGCCGTTCCTATTTGTCCGCAGATCATTTTCCGAACATCGGATAATGGCTGGCCGCGCCCATGAAGAACAGCATCACCACCGATAAGAAAGCATTCGCTCGCGAGCACACAAAGGCCTGCCGCGCCATCGCTTTGGCTTTCTCCGGCATCGGAGTGCCGTTCGTCGCGTTGTCGCGCGTCCATTGAATCAGCCGTTTCTGGATGCGCCAGATCACTCCCCAAACATTCAGCAGCATCACCCATCCAATCCCGCCGCCGATCCCAATGGATAGCAATCGATTGCTTTCCCATCCATGACTGTTCAAACTCAAGAACAGCCACGCTGCCGCGGCAACCACCACGGTATACTCCACTCCAATGAACGCGCCATTGTCGAAGATTCCTTTGCCCGGGATAAGGCAGGCATACAGCACGCCCCACACGATCGTCCAGATCAGAAAGAAGCTTCCCATCACTGCACCATGAGAGGGATTCAATCCCAGGACCTGGCCATTGCGCACATCCGAAGTCACAATGATTTCCCAGTAGCTGATTCCGGCCAGCACGGTCAGCGCGGCCGACATCCGGAACCACAATAGAGCTCGCGTCATGAGAGCGGGCATCACTTTTCCTTTAGTGGCGGGGTCCAGCTCTTTCATCAACGGAACATTCACGAAATTGAAGAAGTAGAGCAGCCCGATCCACGTAATCCCCGCGAGGAAATGAATCCAGCGCAGCAGCATCTCGACGTTGGTCTTAATGTCGGAAGGGAAATGGATTTGCGGTCCAAGAAACGTCGTTAGAGCGGCGCCTGCCATAATAATTCTGCCTCCTGAGATTCGGGGCGCGATTGGCCCACGCGGGCGATTGTACACAACTCGGCATTTACCACGCCGAAACAATCGGGCCCCCTGTGAACTTCGGGGTTGAAAACTGCGATAAGACGCCGTATCGTACTCGCAGTTACCTGCCGGTTGCACTTGGGAACTAGTTTCGTGCGCAGGCGGGTTTGTCCCCCCGTATTCCTTATGCGGATGGCCGCGAGGAAACGCTGTTGTTTTGAGCTGCTCCCGCGGCGATTGCCGAAGGAGCGATGGATAGGTCGCAGTTCAAAAGAATCTAAGGAGATCGGCTATGGAAAACAGCAAGCCGGCGCAGAATATCCAGGATTCCTTCCTCAATACAGCCCGCAAAGAGAGACTGAGCATCACGATTTATCTGCTGAGCGGAGTCAAGCTCACGGGCCGCATTCGCTCCTTCGACAAATATTCCGTGGTGCTGGAAGCCAACGGCCAGGAGCAATTGATCTTCAAGCACGCCATCTCGACCGTCGTGATGGGCCGGTCACTGCCGCATGGTGCGCACGCGGCGCATCCCGACGGGAAGGTTGTATCCGCCGGAACTGGGACCGCGCCGTCCTCGGCACCAGCGACTGCGGTTGCGGCGAGCGCCTCCGGCAGCGAAGGGTAAGGCGTCGCCGGCTTGCGCAAGTCCCACCCCAAAAAGACTCGCGACCGCTCGCCCGCCTCCGGACGTGTGCCCCTCGGCTCCCAGCCCGCGCTTGCAGACAGCTCGCAGGATCGCGCTTTCCTGGTTGGCCTCGACGTTCGAACCCGCGGACGCAGCGGGCCAAAGGTTACGGCACAGGCGCAAGCTGCGCGCGACGCGGCCACCATCCAACCCTCCACGAATGGCGGTGCGGGAACCCCGGCTCACGCCTCGACAAAAACCACTACCAGCAAACCAGCCATTCCAGAGTTTGACGCCGAAGAATCACTGGCCGAACTACGCACCCTGGCGGGAAGCGCGGGCGCAAACGTCGTCGGTGAGATTCTGCAGCGCCGCGACCGCCCCGATCCCGCAACCTTAATCGGCGCGGGCAAGCTCCAGGAAATCGCCGCCGCCGCCGCGTCCCTGAATGCCGACTTGCTTCTCTTCGATCACGATCTCACCGCATCGCAACAGAGGAATATCGAAAAGATCGTGAAGCGGCGCGTCATCGATCGCACCCAGCTCATCCTCGACATTTTTGCTCGCCACGCCCGCACCCGCGAAGGCCAGTTACAGGTCGAACTGGCTCAACTGCAATACATGCTGCCGCGCCTCGCCGGACGCGGTATCGAAATGTCGCAACTCGGCGGCGGTATCGGCACCCGTGGTCCCGGTGAAACCCAGCTCGAAACCGATCGCCGCAAAATCTACCGTCGTATCCGCCACGTCGAGCAGCAACTGGAAAACGTCCGCCGCATTCGGGCCCAGCAGCGCCAGCGCCGCGAATCCGCTCCAGTAGCAACCGTGGCGCTCGTGGGTTACACCAACGCCGGAAAGTCCACGCTCTTCAACGCGCTGACGCAGGCGGCTGTGCTCGCCTCGCCACGCATGTTCGCCACGCTCGATCCAACCATTCGCGCGGTCGTGCTGCCTTCGAAGCGCAAAGTTCTCCTCTCCGACACCGTGGGATTCATTCGCAGCCTGCCGCACACGCTGGTTTCAGCCTTCCGCGCCACCCTGGAAGAAGTCCAGCGAGCCTCTCTGATTCTTCACGTCTCCGACGCCAGCAGTCGCCTCTCCGCCGAGCAGGACGCACAAGTGGAAATCGTCCTGAAAGAACTCGAAGCCGAAAAGAAACCGCGTCTGCGCGTGATGAATAAAGTTGATCTGCTGGACGTGGAAGTGGCTGATGGCTTAGTGAACGATGCCCGCCGCGACGATTCGAATACCGTCTATGTCTCCGCCGCCGAAGGCACAGGTCTCGATAAGTTGCTGGCGCGCATCGACGCCATGATCGACGAAGATCGTGTCAGCCGCGTTCATCTCCGCATCCCGCAGAACGAAGGCAAGACCCTAGCCCTGCTCGAAGCCAAAGCGCGAATTTATTCCCGGGAATATAAAGATGGATCGGTCGAATTGGACCTCGAAGCGCCGGAATCGGTCGTGCGCAGGGTAAGAGAGTGGCTTCCTGGACAGTGACGCCCCGTCAGCCAACGCCTAACGCCACAATTTAAATGGGCCGGCAACCAAGAAGCGGTGACATTCCTTGGCTATCGGCCCATTCGATCCTGAATTGGATCGGAGGTGATGCTCTTATGCTAATCCTCTTGGCGGGGAAGTCAAGCATTAGTTGCAAGTTTCTGCAACGGTTAGAAAATCTGCCTTGGTCAACAAGATTCGTTCCATTCCCGAACACTTCCCGTTCCTGAGTCCCCCTAAAATTTCGCCCTGCGCGTTGACATAAACTCCTTCGCACGTTAGACTTAACAGTTTTCATAGCCCTCATTTCCCTGTATAGCAGCCTCCATGGATGAAACGCTACGACAACTAGGCGGATTACTGCTCGGATCGATTCCGACCGTAATCCTGATGGCGCTGCTTTACGTTCTGTATACATTGATCGTTCACAAGCCTATGCGCCGTGTGCTCGATGAGCGCCGCAGCAAAACCGAAGGCGCCATCGAGAAGTCACGGGCTGATATTGCCGCGGCCGATGCCCGCACATCCGAATACGAGCAACGCCTGCGTGAGGCCCGGGCTACATTATTCCGCGCGCAAGAGGTTCGCCGAAAGGCAGCACTGGAGGCTCGCGCCGCTGCACTGACTGAAGCCCGCGCGAAAACCCAGGCGCAGGTTCAGGCAGCGAAAGCCGACATCGAAACCGATCGCGAAGCGGCGCAGGCCGGTTTGCAGGATCAGGTTCAGACGCTGGCCATCGAAATCATGCGCCGCGTTCTGGAGCCGGTTGGAGCCGCACGCTGATGTCGAAAGCCACGAATTCTAGTTGCCACGGTTCAAGAAGCATGACTTCCATCAAGAGGATGATCCGGATCACCGCGCTGGCGTCGCTCGCAATCATTCTTGCCGCGACGATGACGCCCTTGCGCGCGCAACAAAAGCCCGAGGCTCCGGAACAACACGAAGTCAAGCAAGCGCCGCCGGAGCGCAGCTTCGGGCAGCAACTCGTTCACGAGTCGCGCGAAGTTGCGGGTGAAGAAAAAGACGAAACCGGCGAATTCAAGCAATCGGCGTCCGTGAGCCTGATCGCGAGGTGGACGGGAATGAGTCTGCGGCACGCGTATTGGTTAAGCGTGCTGCTGAATTTTGCTCTGATCGCCGCGGTGATCATCTGGGCCAGCCGAAAGTATTTACCGGGAATCTTCAGCGCCCGCACTGCGGCCATTCAGAAAGCGATGCAGGAGGCGCAGAAGTCCAGCGAAGAAGCGCGGCGGAAATTGGCGGAGATCGAATCGCGGCTGATGAAGCTGGACGTGGAAATTGGTATGATGCGCGACGCCGCCGAGAAAGAAGCCGCCGCCGAGGAGGCCCGCATCCAGGCCGCGGCTGAGGAAGATCGCCGCAAGATCGTGGAATCGGCGCAGCAGGAGATTGCCGCCGCGGCCAAGGCGGCGCGGCGTGAACTCACTGCCTATGCGGCCGATCTGGCGGTGGGATTGGCGCAGAAACAGATTCATGTTGACGCCGCCACCGATCAGGCTCTGGTGCGAAATTTTGCCAGTCAGTTGGGCGCGCCCGGAAACTCATCCGACACTCAGGGAAAGGGCAGGCGATAGCCGATGGCGTCAGTAGCCAGCACCTATGCTCATGCTTTCGCCGACGTGGTTCTCGGAGACCGTCTCGATGTGAAACGCGCGCTTGCTGAGTTGCACGCCATTGCCACCCTATTGGCAGAGAGTTCGGATTTGCCGCGAGTGTGGGAAAATCCCGCGATTCCCGCCGAGCAGAAGCGCAGTCTGCTCGATGCCATCGCCCAGCGCGACGGCATTTCCAAGCAGGTGAGAAATCTGGTTGCGGTATTGATTGATCACCGGCGCATACATTTCCTTGATCCGGTCATCAAGCAACTCGAAAAAGAGCTTGATGCGCGACTCGGATTCGCCGAGGCCGAAATTATCACCTCCCGCGACTTGGCCGACGCGGAAAAGCGCGAAGTCGAGGCTCGTGTCGAGAAGTTGACTGGCAAGAAAGTTCGCGCGCGCTATGCGCAGGATCCCTCCCTTCTCGGTGGTGCCGTGGTCCGGGTGGGCAGCACGATTTACGACGGTTCGGTAAAAGGTCAGTTGGAAAGAATGAAGGAAGCGATTAGCTCTTAGCTTTTGGCTTCTAGCTCTTTGCTTTGCATGGCTAGAAGCCAGTAGCTAGGAGCCAGAAGCTGGGTTTACGAGCTACTTATGGCACAAATTAAAGCAGACGAAATCACTAAACTGATCCGCGAGCAGATCGAGAACTACGAATCGAAGATCTCCGTGGACGAGACCGGCGCCGTCATCACGCTGGGCGACGGTATCGCCCGCGTCTATGGGCTCGACAAAGTCATGGCCGGCGAACTTCTTTCCTTCCCCCACGGCGTCGCCGGCATCGCCATGAACCTGGAAGAAGATCAGGTCGGCGTCGTGCTGCTCGGCGAATACACCGAAATCAAAGAAGGCGACGAAGTGAAGCGCACTGGCCGCATCATGAGCGTGCCCGTCGGCGATGCCATGATTGGCCGCGTGGTCGATTCTCTCGGCCGTCCCATTGACGACAAAGGCCCGATCGCCTCCGACAAATATATTGCTCTCGAGCGCCTGGCGCCCGGCGTCATCGATCGCCAGCCCGTGCGCGAGCCCATGGCCACTGGACTCAAGGCCATCGACAGCATGATCCCCATCGGCCGCGGCCAGCGCGAGTTAATCATCGGCGACCGCCAGACCGGCAAGACTGCCGTCGCGCTCGACACCATCATCAACAGCAAGGGCAATGACCTCATCTGCATCTACAACGCGATTGGTCAGAAACGCTCGTCCATCGCGCAGGTAGTAAAGATTCTGCAAGATTACGGAGCGATGGAATACACCATCGTGGTCGCGGCGTCCGCCTCCGAGCCCGCGCCCATGCAGTACATCTCGCCCTACGCGGCTTGCGCCATCGGAGAGTATTTCCGCGACAACAAGCGCCATGCTCTGGTTATCTACGACGATCTTTCCAAGCACGCCGCTTCCTATCGCGAAATTTCGCTGCTCCTGCGCCGTCCCCCGGGACGCGAGGCCTATCCCGGCGATGTCTTCTATCTCCACTCGCGGCTCCTGGAGCGTGCCTCCAAGCTGAGCGACAAAAATGGTGGCGGATCATTAACCGCCTTGCCCATCATCGAAACTCAGGCTGGCGACGTTTCCGCTTACATTCCGACCAATGTCATTTCGATCACCGACGGTCAGATTTATCTGGAAACGGATTTGTTCAACCAGGGCGTCCGTCCCGCGGTAAACGTCGGACTGTCAGTAAGCCGCGTCGGCGGCAGCGCACAAATCAAAGCCATGCGGCAGGTCGCGGGCACGCTCAAACTCGAACTCGCGCAATACCGCGAACTGGCGGCGTTCGCCTCGTTCGGCAGCGATCTCGATAAAGCCACGCAATCGCAACTCAACCGAGGCCAACGGCTGGTCGAACTGTTGAAGCAAGATCAGTTTTCGCCGCTGCCGTTCTCCAAACAAATTCTGATTATCTTTGCCGGCACCGGCGGCTTCCTCGACGACATGCCGGTCAACCAGGTCCGCGACTTCGAGAAGGAGCTGTACAAATACGTGGACGCAACCAACTCCGCCTTGCTCCGCACGATCATGGAGAAAAAGATTCTCGACGACAGCCTGAAAGCGCAGCTGGCCGACGTTATCAAGCAGGCAAAACAGCAGTTCGTATCCGAGCGCGAAGCAGTAGCGAAATAAGCTCTTGGCTTTTAGCCTTTGGCTCTTGGCTGTGAAGCACAGGATGGTAGTGAGGAAACAGGATTTAGCTGCAAGCTAAGAGCTTAGGAGCCAGTAGCTGATTCTCAATGGCCAACATTCTCGATATTCGGCGCCGTATCCGCAGCGTGGTCAACACCCGGCAGATCACCAAGGCTATGAAAGTGGTCTCGGCGGCCAAACTGCGCCGGGCGCAGGAACGCACCATGGCGGCGCGGCCCTACGCGAAGATGTTGACGAATGTCCTGAAGTCGTTGGTCGCACGCGCAGAAATTTACGATCCCGAAACCGGCGAACCGAAACATCCTTTGCTGGCGGAGCGCGCGGAAAAAAACATTTTGCTGATCGTCGTCACCGGTGATAAAGGCTTGGCAGGCGCTTTCAGCGCTAACGTCACTAAAGCGGCCACTCGCTTTCTCGAGTCCAAGGCAGGGAAGAATATCGATATTGAGGCGATTGGCCGCAAAGGCCGCGATTTCCTGCGCCGGCGGTATCCTGCCGCGACGGTGCAAACCCGCAGCCTCGCCGAGACTGAAGAGTCGACGGAAAAGCGCGCCGAGGCCGGCGAGCGCGCCGGAGCCATACAAATTGTGGGCGAGCACGTTGGCATCCTCGGCAAACTGGAATTTGCCCAGGCCCGCGCTCTGGCCGAGACCGTGATCGAGCGCTATGAACGAGAGGAGATTGACTCGGTCTACATCGTCTTCAACGAATTCAAATCGGTGATCGCACAGCGTCTCATCGTGGAGCAGATTCTTCCCATCGAGCAGATCGGCGAGCAGGCCGTCCGTCTGGCCGAGGAGTTGACGGAAGAGGAAAAGAAAAAGGCCAAGGAAGCGGCCACCAGTGCCGGCGTTGGTTTACGCGGCGAGAGCCCCGCGGAGAAGGCTGCCTCGCAATTCGGCACCGCTCAGGTCGATTACATTTACGAGCAGTCGCCCGACGAGCTGTTCCGCGCGCTGCTACCAAAATATATTGGCATCCAGATTTTCCGTGCGCTGCTGGAGTCGGTCGCGGCTGAGCACGCCGCCCGCATGACTGCCATGGATTCCGCCACCAACAACGCCACCGATATGATTGACTCGCTCACGCTGGCCATGAACCGCGCCCGCCAGGCGAAGATCACAAAGGAAATTATCGAGATCGTCAGCGGCGCCGCCGCAATGTAAGAAGCTTCTAGCTTATGGCTACTAGCTTCTAGCAAAAAGATTCTTGAATTCGGATCAAGGAGATTCGTTTGCTGCGAAGCTATGCGACAGAAAGCTTAGGAACAAGCTAGCAGCTAGAAGCTGATTTCTTATGCCACAAAATATCGGACATGTAATTCAAATTGCCGGACCGGCAGTTGATGTGCAATTTCACGAAGGCCACCTGCCGCCTATTTACGAAGCGCTGCGCGTTGTAAGCGACGGCTTCACCGTCCCCACGCCCATCAACGTGATCCTCGAAGTGCAGCAGCACCTGGGCGAAGGCCGTGTGCGTTGCATCGCCATGGAAGCCACCGACGGCATGGTGCGCGGCATGAATGCCATCGATCAAGGCGGGCCGATTTCCGTGCCCGTGGGCCGAGGCACCCTGGGACGCGTGATGAACGTGATCGGCGAGCCCGTCGATCAACTGGGCCCCATCGAATACAAAGAACGAATGCCGATTCACCGCTTGGCCCCGGCTTTCGACGAACAAGCCACCACCGCGGAAATGTTTGAAACCGGCGTGAAAGTCATCGACCTCATCCAGCCATTCCTCAAGGGCGGCAAGATCGGCTTGTTCGGCGGCGCGGGCGTCGGCAAGACCGTCGTCATCATGGAGCTGATCAACAACGTCGCCAAACAGCACGGCGGCTACTCCGTGTTTGCCGGCGTCGGCGAGCGCACCCGCGAAGGCAATGATCTCTGGCTGGAGATGACCGAGTCCGGCGTAATCAAGCCCGGCGATCCCGCCCACTCCAAAGCAGCTCTCATTTACGGCCAGATGACCGAGCCGCCCGGCGCCCGCCTGCGCGTCGCTCTGACCGGCCTCACGGTGGCAGAATATTTCCGCGACGCCGAAGGTGCGGACACTCTGCTCTTCATCGACAATATTTTTCGTTTCACTCAAGCGGGCTCGGAAGTATCGGCCCTGCTCGGTCGCATGCCCAGCGCCGTAGGCTACCAGCCGAATCTCGCCACGGAAATGGGCGAGCTGCAGGAACGCATCACTTCCACCAAGAAAGGTTCAGTCACCTCGGTGCAGGCGATTTACGTTCCCGCCGACGACTTGACCGATCCCGCGCCCGCCACCACCTTCGCCCACCTCGACGCGACCACTGTTCTTTCCCGCGCTTTGACTGAAATCGGAATTTACCCCGCTGTCGATCCGCTGGCCTCGACCTCGCGCATTCTCGATGCGCGCATCGTGGGCCAGGAACATTACGACGTGGCGCAACGAGTAAAGAAAACGCTGCAGACCTATAAAGATCTGCAAGATATCATCGCCATCCTCGGCATCGACGAACTCACTGAAGATCAGAAGCTCACCGTAGCTCGCGCGCGAAAAATTCAACGCTTCCTCTCGCAGCCGTTCCACGTGGCTGAGCAGTTCACCGGCGCCGCCGGACGTTATGTAAAAATCGCCGACACTGTGAAGGGCTTCAAGGCAATTGTCGAAGGCAAGTACGACGATATTCCCGAGCAAGCCTTCTATATGAAAGGCCCGATTGAAGAGGTACTGGAAGTAGCAGAGAAGATGAAGGCGGCAGCATAAAAGTAGTCAGTGATCAGCGTTCCGCTAATGGTCTGACTGAGAACTGAAAGGCTGTCAAATAAATAGTTTCGGGAAGGGCACGACTTCAGTCGTGCCGTCCAGAGCCAATAAAGACGAGGGCTTTAGCCCCTGAGGAAGACGGCAGCTTTATCATTTATGGTTTGTTATGAGATAGGTTTTGACAACTGAGAACTGATGTCCGATACTTTCCAACTCGAAATCGTTACGCCGGAAAAGAAAGTCGTCGAGACGGCAGCCGCGGAACTTCAGATTCCCGGCAAGAATGGCTATCTCGGCGTCCTCCCCGGACATGCGCCGCTCATCACAGAACTGGCCGTCGGCGAGATCACCTATCGTGATGGTGGACAGGAGCAGCTTCTGGCGGTGGCTTGGGGATTTGCCGAAGTCCTGCCCGATAAAGTAACGATTCTCGCCGAGACCGCCGAGCGCCCTTCCGAGATCGATGTCGAGCGCGCCCGTAAGGCCAAAGCCCGCGCCGAACAGCGCCTCACCAGCGGTGACCCAAATGTGGACGTCGAACGTGCTCTCAATGCCATGCACAAGGCCGAGACCCGCATCGAAGTGGCGGAAGGCAAGGGTCACCCGTAGTTCTTAGGCTTCGGTGCTCGGCGCTCTTGCGTGACTTCTGATGGAGCATACCGCCCATGCATTCCTCGTCCATGCTTAAACTATGTTTCGCCGTCCTCTCGCTTTGTGGAGTCGTAGTGGCAGCCCAGGAAAAATCCGCGCACATTCCGCCCCCGCCGCTGGTCTCGCCCGAAGTGCATGCAGACGGCAGTGTCACATTTCGTTTCCGCGCCCCCAACGCGCTCGATGTCAAGCTGGCGCGTGAGGGTGCGGAACCGGTGGCCATGCAGAAAGATGATCAAAGCGTCTGGATCGTCACCACCGCGCCGCTCGCGCCCGACTACTACGGATATTCTTTCGTCGCCGACGGCGTGCGGCTGCTCGATCCGCAAAATCCGCTCCTCATCCCGAACCTGCTGACTCCCGAGACTGCGGTGCACGTTCCCGGCCCGTCCTCGTTGCCGTGGGAACTGAATGATGTCCCGCATGGCGAGATTCATCATCATTTCTATAAGTCTAAAGTCGCGGACGACGATCGCGACTACTATGTCTACACTCCCGCCGGCTACGATGCGGCGGCAAAGAAGTCGTATCCCGTGTTGTATCTACTCCACGGTTACAGTGACGACGCCAGCGGATGGACGGCCGTAGGTCACGCCAACGTAATTCTCGACAATCTGATTGCGCAAGGTAAAGCGAAACCAATGATCGTCGTCATGCCCCTCGGTTACGGTACCATGTCGTTTCTTCACGTTGGTTGGGACGCTTGGAGTCACGCCGATTTACGCGATGCCAACTTCAAGACGTTCACCCAAGCGCTTCTCACCGAAGTGATGCCGCAGGTCGAGAGCGAATATCGGATCACAAAAGATCGCAACTCTCGCGCCATTGCCGGCTTATCGATGGGTGGGTCGGAGTCGCTGCTTACCGGCCTGAACCACCTCGACAGGTTTTCCTGGATCGGTGCGTTCAGTTCCGGTGGCATCCCCGAAGACTTCGAAAAAGATTTTCCCTCCCTCGATGCAACATCAAATCGACAGCTTCATCTGCTGTGGATCGCCTGTGGCACCGAGGATCAGTTGATTACCATCAATCGCAATCTCCGCCAGTGGTTGCAAACCAAAGGCGTGAATCATACCAATATCGAAACGCCGGGAATGCATACCTGGATGGTGTGGCGAAGAAATCTGGCAGAATTTGCGCAGTTGTTATTTCGCTAACAAAACGACCAATTTGCCGGCAGGCTACGGCACGTTCACCTCGTCCCGATCTTCCGACGCCACTCGCTTCACCGCCGCTGTTCGCTCCAGCTTATCCCAGGCAAACTTTCTTCCCTCCAGCGCGCGCTTCAGCGTCTTGAACAGGACCACGGAGAATAACTGCCGATAAGCGAAGCGTTGCAGCCATACCTGGCTCAACAACCACACATCTTCTTTATCGTCCGGTCGCCTCCGCTCCAGCGCAAACGCCAGCGCCGACGCCAGGAAATCAATCACCAGGAATGCGAAGAAGAATGCCACCAGTTTGTGAAAGCTTGCCGGGTCCGTGGAATCGGGATGGAAATGTTTCTGTACGAAATACCACAAAGCCCCGAACGCGAACATGATGTCGATCAGCGGCGATACCAGAGGCAGCAGAATTTGGAAGATCACAATGTTCGGCAGTGCCACAAACCCAAGCGCCCCTTTGCGCGCGAATACTCCGCTGTGTTTGTACACTGCCTGCAGGATTCCGAACGACCAGCGGAATCGCTGGCGCATCAAGCCATTCGCGTTGGTCGGCGCCTCGGTATACGCCAACGCCATGTCTTCATATTCCACGCGATAACCCCGCCGCAACAACGCCATGGTGAGGTCGGCATCCTCAGCCACAGTATCAATCTGGTAGCCACCCGCCTCGCGCACCGCGGAAACTCGCCACGCTCCGATCGCTCCCGGCACCACGCTGACTGCGCCCAGCACATCCAGTGCGCGCCGCTCGAAATTCTGGCTGGTGATGTATTCCAGCGCCTGCCACCGCGTCCACAAATTCACGCGGTTCCCTACCTTCGCGTTACCCGCGATCGCCCCGACTTTCGGATTGATGAAATGCGGCACCAGGCGCGAGATGGCGTCCCCCGCGATGATGGTATCGGCATCGATTCCTACAAACAGTTCTGCATCCTGAATGTGCCCGATACCGTAGTTGAGCGCCTCTGCCTTGCCTGCGTTCGGCTTCGTAAGGATGAGAACCTTGCCAGCCCTAGCCTCGGCGGCAAAAGCACTTCGCGCCACTTCCAGTGTGCGATCCCTTGAGCCGTCGTCGATCACAATCACTCGCAAGTTGGGATAGTCCGAGTTCAGAGCGGCGCGAACCGTCCGCACAATTACTTTCTCTTCGTTAAAGGCGGGAATCAGCACCGCCACCTTCGGCCTATACGACGCCACCTCCGCTGGCTTGCCGAAGATTTTCTCCTGCAACCGGTCGTAAACCGCCGCCGCTCCAATAAAAAGCAGTCGTCCGGTCATGAGCAGATCGCCGAGGAAGAAAATCCACGTGATCGAGACGATGCCGGCCTCGAACAGCCAGAAGCCCAGCCCATCCAGGCGCGCAGCCCAGCGTTGTCCCGCGCTCAAAGGCGACATCACATCGGCCCGCGTTTTGCCGAACAACTGAAACACGGGCACCACGGAATATCCCCGCGCACGAATGCCGTCGATTATCATCGGCAGCGCCCGAACCGTTTCCGCGCGATTGCCCCCGCCGTCATGCAGCAGAACGATGTTGCCGCAGCGCAAATCATTCGCGCCGCACGGCGGCAAGTGCGCCAGCACGTAGCTGGAAATCTCCTCCGCCGTGTGCCGCCGCGGCTTGTCGCTCCAATCATTCGGGTCGATCCGGTTTCCCACCGTGATGTAGCCCATATCCTGTGCAAATTCCAGCGGCTTCACCTGATCTGCCGTGTCAGGTTCTTCATCGATCGCATAGGGCGGGCGTAGCAGAGTTGCGCGAATTCCCATCAGGCTGGCAAACAGCCGTTCCGTCAGATTCAACTCCACCTTCATATAGGTCGACGAAATATTGCTCACGTCCGGATGGGTGAAGGTGTGGTTGCCGATGGTATGGCCTTCTCGATAAATTCGTTTGGCGATTCCTGAAAACTTGTCAGTCTGGATCCCGATCAGAAAAAACGTAGCCGTAGCATTCTTTTGCTTCAGCACATCCAGAATCTTCGGCGTCCATTCGGGATCGGGGCCGTCATCGAAAGTCAGCGCAACTTCATTCGGGCTGTACCCATAACGTCCCACCCGAAACGGTTCCGGCAGGTTTTGAAAGTTTTCATCGGTGATCAGCTTCGTCTTCGCATCGATGGTGAGATCGCGAGTGCCGTGTGTCGGCCGATCCTCGATGCGAAGAATTTCGCCCTGGCCCTCCATATCCACGTCTTGGCCGGGAGGCACATCGCGGAGTTTGTCAGCCGCGCCCGCATCGCCGGGTACGTCCCAAACCCGCCAAAGCGAACGATCCTCGCCTCCCAGCCGCCACAGCGCGAAGGTCTTGATGCCCAACGTTTGTGCAGCCCGCATGTGATTCAGAGCAGTCACCGCATCCAGAAACCAAACGTCGTGCCGCAGGCTGCGTTCGTCTAGATAGCTGAAGTGCGGATTCAGCGCGTCATCGTCGAAGCTTACGTCCTCATCCGAGTCGCGCGCCGCCAGCCAGGCTTCCTGCGCGCTCGCGGAAGTGTCATGTTCCTCTGGTGGCAGTTTTCCCTTCTTCGGCTTCAGCACCCAATCATAGCCATAATTTGCAATGGCGCAGATCAACTTCTCCCTCGGGAGCACATTCACGGCGAACTTAAGATTGTCGACGAACCAGTCCTGCGAGGCGACCGGGCCTGACGCGGCTCCGGGATAGTGCTCGTCGTAATTCATGATGACCACGCCGTCCGCCGGCGCAGAAATTGCCGCGTAGTCGAATTCTTTGTTGTGCGGAGGCACACTCACGTACAACTTCATCCCGCGCCCATGCAAATCAGAGGAGAGTTCGTTCAGCAGCGCGATGTATCCTGGCTGGCCAGAGTCCGGAAACGCCTCGAAATCCACCATCAACCCGCGGAAATGGTCGGAGGCAAGAAATATCCCTACCTGCTTGCGAAACGCCGCGCGCGCATCAGGATCATTCAGAAATCCTGTAATGTCTCCCACCCAATCCGTGCCGTTGAAATTGTTCACCATGGGGAAGACTTCCATGCTCGGGTCTTCCGATTTCAGAAACGGCATCACACGGTCGTCGACCGAGCGTGCATGATTGTTCTGCACCACGTCAAAGAACTTATTGGTCTGGTCGTCCACTCCTTGCAGGCGGCCATCGGGCGTGAGCACATGCAGCCAGTCGGGATAAAGCAAATCGATCTGCCTCGAGAAATCCCGCAGCGAAGAAAAGCTGGCCGCGTCCCACGGAACATAGAATGCCGCTCGAATGCCTTCTTCCTGGTTCAGCTTGACTTCCGATGCCGGCAGCTTCGATTTCCGATGTGAACGGTTGGCCAGCTTCTTCAGGCGCTCCCGCGCCTTATCTTTTTCGTTCTCCTTCAACGCCCGAAAGGCCCGCTTCTGCGGAGAGAACAGCAGTTCCGGCAAACGCTTGTCCCGCAACGTGGTGTACACGAAGAAAAGAATGAGCGCCGACAGCGCCGCGACCAGTACGTCCACCAGTCGTCTCAGGCGCTTCCAGCGAGCGCGTCGCGGATCATAAAAGACAGGTTCAGCCATGGAAAGCTAAGCGTTCATCGTATGCTGCAAGCGGCAGACGGTCAATTCTTGAGAGAAGGCACAGGGTACTCGAGTGGTATTTCGTAACTAGGATGCGCTTTCCCTCCGCGAAGTTGACTCAACGCGCTATATTCTCATCGTGCTGCAACTGCTGCGTAAGGATGCTCGATTCTTTCTGGAAGGAACCTTACTGGCAGTCGCGCTTCGGTTAGTCTTCGTCCTGCACTTCCCCGGCATCGTCGACGATTCCCGCCTCTACGCCGATATTGCCATGAACTGGCTGCAGTATGGCGTTTTCGGCATCACCAATTCTGGCCATGTTGTCTCCACGCTCTCGCGGCTGCCCGGCTACCCTGCGTTTCTGGCGGCGATTTTTGCCCTGTTCGGCTGGGGCAACTTCCGCGCCGTTCTGCTCATTCAGGTCTTGTTCGACCTTGGCACTTGCTACTTGATCGCCGATCTCGCACGCCGCCTGTTCCATGATCGCGCCGCAAAAGCCGCGTTCATGCTGGCTGCAATTTGTCCATTCCTCGCGAACTATTCTGCCGCCGCTCTCACCGAAACTCTGGAAATCTTCTTCACCACGCTGGCGCTGGATTTCGCCCTATCTGGGCTCAGATCTTTCTCCACGGAATCCTATCCGGCAAATTCAACCTCGCCTTGGATCGGCTGTGGCCTCTCCATCGGTGCCAGCATCCTATTGCGGCCCGACGGCGGAATTCTCCTCGCCGCCGTTGGCGCTTATTTGTTCTTATTTTTTCTGAAAACACTCGTCAGGCCACAGCCAGGATCATTCCGCCCGCTTCCCATCCTGCGCGCCGGAATTGTTTTGCTCATCACCGCCCTCGCTCCCCTGGTCCCATGGACGCTGCGCAACCTGCACACCCTGCACCGCTTCGAACCCCTCGCTCCACGCTACGCGAATGACTCCGACGAACCCGTCATGATGGGATTCAATCGCTGGACTAAGACCTGGCTCGCCGACTATGTCTCCGTCGAAGAGATTTATTGGAACGTCCCTGGCTCTGAAATCAATGTGGCGCAGTTGCCGCGACGCGCCTTCGATTCCGAACGGCAGCGAAGCGAAACCGCCGAGCTCTTCGCCGACTACAACCGGGATCACGACGTAACTCCCGCACTCGACGCGCGTTTTGCCGCGCTCGCCGTTCAGCGCATTCACTCCGCGCCGTTGCGTTATTACCTGTGGCTGCCGGCTCTACGCATCGCTGACATGTGGCTCCGTCCACGCACCGAGTTGCTGCCTTCCGACCCCCGCTGGTGGGAGTTCAATGATGAACGCGGTTGGCTCGCAGTGAGTATCGTCTTCGGCGTGGTGAACCTTGCCTACGCGATTGCCGCCGCCGCCGGCCTGTTCCGTGCGCGCCCATTTTTCGGAATCGGACTGCTCGTCTTATTTGTCGCGCTGCGCTCTCTGTTCCTCGGCTCGCTGGAGAATCCCGAACCTCGCTACACGCTGGAATGCTATCCCGCGGTCATAGTCTTGGCCTCAGCCATCTTCATCGGGAAATCGCATCGCACCGATCGAAAACCCGCATAAACAGGCTTCTAAATCTGGAACGGCGTATGTGAAAAGCTGTATTCAATCGTTTCGCAGCACCATAATGTTTGAAGATTCAGCTTGCCCTTTGTGGCCCCGCAGTTGCACAATAGCGCCCCATCAGGTCCCCAGGGTCTCGCATCCGCGCCTAACTTCCTGGGCAAACACAACCGAATGTAAGCCCCCTCGGCAGGAGGAGACTCGACATGCGTTCAGGCTCTCGTGTAGTCACTCTGTTATTTGTCTCACTGCTCATTCTTCAGAACCTGACCTTCTCTCAGTCGGCAACTTCTTCGTTGCACGGTACCATTACGGACGCCAAAGGCCTTGTGATCGCCGGTGCTTCGCTCACTCTGACCAGCGCGGAGACAGGCTTTTCGCGCACCACTACCACCGACGGTCAAGGCAGCTATCAATTTCTCGAAGTCCCTCCCGCCAAGTACGTGCTCACTGTCGAGGCGCCAGGATTCGCTAAGGTGAAACGGGAAAACGTCGTCCTGCAAGTCAGCAGTCCCGCGACGCTGAACATCCCTTTGCAGGTAAGAGGCAGCTCTGTTGTGGTCGATGTCAGCGGCGAAGCTCCCATGGTCAACACCACGGATGCAACGCTCGGCAATAACTTCAACGCTCGTCAATTAACCGACCTCCCCGCCGAGGGTCGAGATCCCGCATCCATTCTTAGCCTGCAGCCGGGCGTCGTCTTCATCGGCAATGTGACCACCGATCAGCAGGACAACGACAGCCGCGGCGGCGCTGTCAACGGAGCCCGCAGCGATCAGAGCAACATCACTCTCGACGGTTTGGACGATAACGATCAGCTCGAAGGCTATGCCTTCCAGGGCGCCATGCGCGCCACCCTGGACTCCCTGCAGGAATTCCGCGTGACCACCAGCAACTACGACGCCGCCTCTGGCCGCTCTTCCGGCGCGCAAATGAACCTGGTCACTAAGAGCGGAACCAATTTCATCCACGGTTCCGTCTACGAATACAATCGCCCAACTTTCGACGTTGCCAATGATTGGTTCAACAAGGCGGCCGAGTTGCAATCGAATCTACCAAATGTTCCGCAACACAAAATCCGCAATACATTCGGCGGCACCATCGGCGGACCCATCAAGAAGGACCGATTATTTTTCTTCGCGGCCTTTGAAGGCCAGCGCACCGCTGAACAGGAACAGATCACAAGGATCGTACCCACCGCGAGCTTAAGACAAGGCATCCTGACGTATCTGTGCAATCCGATCGGCGATTCCGTCTATCCGAATGGCGACCCTAACTGCTTCGCCGGCAATACTGGATATAACGGTGCCAATCAACTATTCTCGGTCGCCAGTAACCCAACCTACGCACCGGATTTAGTCACTACGCTCTACCCGGCGGGCATTGCTCCGTTAGACCAAGGCAATCCTACCGCAACCCCTCCCGTGCCAGGTTGTGCTGCCAACGGCACCTGCCCTCCAACGCCGGGAAACCCGGCTGGACCTGGCCCCAACGGGCTGCTCGCCAACATCGGCGGCGCCAACCCCAATGCCCTCTTCATGCACTACCCGTTGCCCAACTGCACGGCTTGCGGCAACGCCGTCAATGGCAGTGGGGACGGCCTCAACTCTGCCGGTTTCACTTTCCCCGGCAATGATCCGATCACGCTCGACACCTACATCATCAAGCTCGATTACAAAATCACCGCCGACGGGAGACAGTCGCTGTTCGTGCGCGGCAATCTGCAGAACGATCGCGAATCGAAGCCTCCTCAGTTTCCCGGGCTTCCTTCTGACGACTTTGTCACCAATAACAGCAAAGGAATCGCCGGTGGCTACACCTATATCATTCGCAACAACCTGATCAATAATTTCCGCTATGCATTTATCCGGCAAGGGCTGGGGAAAAGCGGGCTGAACAGTCAGGATTACAACACCATCCGCGGCCTCGACGACTCCCAGGCGCTCGATTCCACCGATACCCCGACCATTCTTACCAACGTACCGGTGCACGACTTCATCGACGATGTCTCCTGGACCAAATCCCGGCACACCATCCAGTTCGGCACGAACTGGCGCCTGATTCACAATAATCGCCAGTCGAATGCACAGAACCTTTCGTATGGTTACGCCAACCTGTATTGGATGAGCCCATCCTTTATCTCCAATGAAGGAGTGAGCTTGGATCCCGGGCTCATGGGCTCTGCCGCCGGGGGATCTTACCCCTCCGTAGATCCGGCCTTCGGAGCGTCTTACGATTTCGCGGCCGTCCAGGTTGCCGGCCTCATGAGCCAGGTCTACACCGTCACCAACCAGGACAAGAACGCCAACCAAATCCCCAACGGAGCGCTCGTTCCTCGCCACTTCCACAACTTCGAAGGAGAGATGTACCTCCAGGACAAGTGGAATGTGACCCCAAACTTGACTATCACCTACGGCCTTCGCTATTCGCTCTTGCAACCTCCTTACGAAGCCGATGGCAACCAGGTATCGCCCACTGTAAACATGCACCAGTGGTTTGAGAATCGCATCAACAGCATGTATCAGGGCATAGTGAACCAGCCCTTGCTCAGCTTTGGTCTCTCCGGACAGGCCAACGGCAAGAAGCCCTACTGGAATTGGAACTACAATGACGTCGCTCCTCGCTTCGCCATCGCCTATGCGCCCCACGCCGATAGCGGCTTCTGGCACAGCCTTTTAGGCGATAAAGGGAAGAGTTCCGTCCGTATCGGTTACGGCATGTACTACGACCACTTCGGCGAGGGCGTCGTCAATACCTTCGATCGGCAAGGTTCCTGGGGACTCACCACCACCATCAGCAATCCGGCCGGCGTTCTCGGCGTCGATACTACGCCGCGCTTTACCGGCTTGTTGGGTGCGGCCAACCTTCCTCCAAGTCCCGGAGTTCCCTCTCCGCACGGATTTCCCTACACCCCCTCCGGCGATCAAAATACCTACGGTCTGGCCATCGCCTGGGGCATCGATGACAACCTGAAGACTCCGTATTCCCACGTGGTGGACCTTTCTTTTACTCGCGAACTCCCGCACAGCTTTGTCCTTGAGGCCACCTACACTGGACGATTCGCCCGTCATCTGCTGCAGGAAATCGACCTCTCTCAACCCTTGGACCTGGTCGATCCAAAGAGCAACATGGACTACTTCAAGGCGGCCCAGATGTTGGATCAGAATGCATACGCCGGAACCCCCGAGGCTTCGATAGCTAAAATTCCTTACTGGGAGAATCTGTTCCCGCAAGCTGCCGGGCCAAATGGCGCTAGCAACGCCGCCCCTGGCACTCCGTTAACCAATCCGACAGCTACGCAGAATATCTACGACCTGTATTACTCCAACTTGGGCAACGAGACGCTTTCGCTTGAAGACCTCGATGCATTCTGTTTCCCCGCATGCGCCGGAACCGGCTCCAATACTATCGGCGACTTCGTCGGACCGAACGGCACCCCATTCTCCTTCTATCAGCCCCAATTCTCCTCGCTTTACGGCTGGCAAAGCCGCGGCAACAGCAACTACAACGGCCTGCAAGTTTCTTTGCGCCACTCCATGGCGGCGGGCCTGCAGTTCGACTTCAACTATGTTTATTCGAAGTCGATCGATGTCGGCTCCAACGCCGAACGCGTGAACGGATTCGAGTCGGCCGGCCTCGCCTATAACAGCCAGGTCATCAATGCCTTCTCGCCCGATATGTGGCGCGCTCCTTCCGATTTCGACACCACTCATCAGATAAACGCGAATTGGGTCTGGGATTTGCCCTATGGCCGAAGCCGTCATTGGGGAAGCAGCGCCAAAGGTTGGATGAATGGAATCTTTGGCGGATGGGGATTGAACGGGATATATCGCTGGACCAGCGGATTTCCTTTCTCCGTGGAAGCTGGCAACGGGTGGTCCACGGATTTCGAGTTGGAAGGCTCATCCATTTTGACGGGCCCCAAGCCAAAGACCGGCGTGTTTATGGAGGCCGATGGCAGTCCCACCGTATTCCAAAATCCTCAGCAAACCATCTCCTGCTCCTGCTCACCAGGCAGCGCCAATGGACTGCAGACATTCCGTCCCACCTACGCTGGGGAAGCGGGTCAGCGCAACAACTTCCGTGGCCCGGGCTATTTCGGTGTTGACGCTGGCCTCTCCAAAATGTGGAACGTGGGCGAACAAAAGGATGTAAGGTTCGCCTGGGAGGTGTTTAACGTTACCAACTCCGTGCGCTTCGACGCTGCCGGTTCTCTAATAGGACAAACGCTGGTGAACAACACGGGCTTCGGCATCTTTAACACAGAGCTAACCACGCCCCGCGTGATGCAATACTCGCTGCGCTTCTCGTTCTAGGCTCAGTGCAACAACCAAGGGACGGCGGATGCCGTCCCTTTTCTTTGCATTTCTCTGAAAGTTTTCTCGCAGCCCCTACGATAGCGGCGAGTCGCTCATGCGAAACCGCGTCCGCACGTGCTCCGAAATCAATTCGATCGCTGAGCGATTCATCACCGGATCGCTCTGCGCCAGGTAGCGCATGGCTTCCACCAGGAGGCGCTGCCCATCCACGTACCGCGGATCGGACGAGCGTTCTCTTTTCGTGGAACGGCCTAATCGCGGAGGAACAGGAATCGTGAACACTTTGGCCATGCGTGAGACCCGATGAGGATTCTTAAGGCAGTATAGCGCCCTGCCTCGTTTTTTTCCGAAAACATTCTTGCCCTTCAGATTCAACTACTTAGCCGCCAGGCGACACAAATTTCGTCTTGCCTGTGGTTTTCAGCCGGAACACATCGTTATTGATCTTGCCGTTCAACTTGATCGCCGAATACCTGGCCGTGCGCGAGTCTCCTTGGCTCTGCATGAACTTCTGTTCGACAGAAATGCCGCGTTTCAGGTCGATCCAGAGAAACGCCTCGCTAAAATAATTCCGCACTTTTTCGCTCTTCGGAATGAGGTGCAGTTTCGCGGTCGCAAAGTTGTCGATTGTCTCTTCGCCCTCAAAGCTCACATCAAAGGACTTTTTCAAGTCCTGTCCACTGCCCCCAAATCCCAGCACTAGCCAGCTTTCGATGTCGCCATGGTTCGCGCCCGTCGAATACTCAATCACCTGTTCAATCTTCGGCTGGTACACCTGCAGCTTGCCGTTTTTATAGAGCACATATTTGCGATCCGGTTCCTTGATGTCAGCTAGCATTTCAATTTCCTGGCCCGATCGCCGATAGTAAACCGTGCCCTTCTGCAAGTCGTGTTCGTCCACAACTTTCTGATATTGATCCCATTCAAAATCGGCTTCCGCCGTCTGAAAGTGAGCCGCCGTCGCATCCATCGTCTGCAGGACGCTCTCCAGGGTTACGGGCTCCTTAGCTTGCACAGCAGACGACGAGCTCAACATTGCCAGCGAGACTAAACCGATGTACGCCTGCGCACCGGGGGACGAACTCACCACCGCTAGCCAGAGGAGCAGCATGGGGATCATGTGAGTTCGTCTCACTATTCTCTCTTCACCAAAACTCGGTAGCTCTGCACCTTCCCCTGGCGATCCGAAACCACGTCAATCTTCACGATCGATACCGCGCCCGAAATCGGCTCGATGATCTTCAACAGCTGGTCGTGCACCGAAGCGCCGCTCCCCGGCGAAACGGCAGCTCCCGAAATCTCGTAGACCAGACCCCCTTGCCCATCCGCTGTCACAACTACATCCGTCAGATGCGGGTTGCGCGGCACAGGTTTATCGTTGAAGTTGATCCAGTAAGGCGAGGAGAAGATGAAAAGAAGAATCAGCGTGACCATGATGTCGTAATGCAGAGTGCCACGCTCATGCTGCCAGAAAATATAGCTTCGGATTGTAGGCCAAACGCCGCTCATCGGTAGAGATGGCGCCCCCGTGGCCGTCGTGCTGATTTCCACACGCTGCAAGTCTAGCCTCCAGGTTTCAAGGTTTCAACGTTTCAAAGCGGCAAGGCGATCCGAATATCGAAACTCTGAAACCTTGAAACCTTGCGTTAGAACTTCTTCGCCGTAATCCTCTCCGCCCCAATGTACGGCCGCAATACCTCGGGAATCACCACACTCCCGTCCGCTTGCTGATAATTCTCCACAATTGCCACCCACGTCCGGCCAACGGCAAGCCCGCTTCCATTCAGCGTGTGCACGAACTCCGTCTTGTTCTTGCCCTCTGGACGGTAGCGAATGTTCGCCCGCCGCGCCTGGTACGACTCAAAATTCGAGCACGAAGAAATCTCGCGAAACAACTGCTGTCCCGGCAGCCACACTTCAATGTCATACGTCTTTGCCGAAGAAGGCCCCATATCCCCAGTGCACAAAGTCACCGTCCGATAATGCAGGCCAAGCTTCTGCAACACGGTCTCGGCATTCCGCGTCAGCTTCTCGTGCTCCTCATAGGAATTTTCCGGCCGCGTGAACTTCACCAGCTCTACCTTCTGAAATTGATGCTGTCGTATGATGCCGCGAACGTCCTTCCCGTATGATCCCGCCTCGCTCCGGAAACATGGCGTATATGCCGTTAGCAAGATGGGTAACCGCGCCGCATCCAGAACCTCATCGCGGTATAGATTCGTCACCGGAACCTCAGCCGTCGGAATCAGCCACAGATCCTTCTCTCCGTGCGGCACCCGAAACGAGTCGGCGGCAAACTTAGGCAGCTGCCCCGTCCCATACATCGATTCGGAATTGACCAGATAAGGCGGGAGCACCTCGGTATACCCGTGCTCGCGCGTATGCAGATCGAGCATAAAGTTCGCCAGCGCCCGCTCCAGCTTCGCACCCAGATCCCAATACACTGCAAACCGCGCCCCCGTCAGCTTGACCGCCCGTTCCAGGTCGAGCACGCCAAGCTCCGCTCCCAGATCCCAATGCGGCTTCGGCGTGAAGTCAAATTTCGGCTGCGTTCCCCAGCGCCGCACTTCCACATTTTCTTCCGCGCTGTGGCCCACCGGTACGCTTTCATGCGGCAGGTTCGGAATTCCCGAAAGAATATCCTGCAGCCGGGCGTCCAGATCGGCAGCTATCTTTTCTCGCGCCTGTATCTGCTCCCGCAGATCTTTCGTCTGCGCAATCGCCGTCGTTGCATCCTGGCCCGCTTTTTTCAATTTCGCGATATCTTCCGAGGCCTTATTTCGCTGCGCCTTCATGGTCTCGGCTTCCGTAATTGCCTGCCGCCGCTCCCTGTCGACTTCGCGGAAATCCTTCAGTACCGCAGCCGGGTCCGCGCCCCGTTGCCGCAGCATCTCTTCCACCCGAGACAGATTGTCACGCACAAAGTTCAAATCGAGCATGGGAACTCAATACTCTATCGGAAACAGGGCTAAGAATGCACCTGCGCCTCACCGCCTCCCTCAACTCCCATCTCTCGCAGCAACACCACACTCAGCAGCAACAGTGCCCAAACCTGATGCGGCATCACAAGCCCGTTCCACCACCAATGGTTCGTCAATGCTCCCGGAATCCTCCCGGCCATCTGCATGGTTTCCAGTAGCGTCCCTCCCGGAATCAGAAAAGGAAGCATCAGCCCCAACGACAATGCTGCAGAAACCCATTCTCTTCGAAACCAAACGATTGCCCAGCACAGCGGCAGCACCAGCAAAGTTGCGTCATAGAACCGGTGATAAACCGGCAGCAGGCTGATCACGGCAATCGCGCTCACCTCCAGCAATTCGCGACCATCCTGAGATTCTCTTTCGCCCCTCGTGTTCCACACGTACGCGATCCATACCGCGAGCAGAGATGCGCCAATCGCCGTAGCCGCGACATTCGTCCACCCAACACTGCCCACAAGCGGGTACAAAGCCACTTGCAGATTGATCAAGCCGAAACGCGTCGGATTAATCGCCGTGAAGTTGCCGAGAACTCCGGTCTCCAGCAGAACGCGATTATCATCGAGATAGTTCGCCAGCCACGGGGTATGACCAAACTCGAATCGCGCTAGCCCTACATCCGCCACGCCCGCCAGCCCCGTCATCGCGATCCCGCACATCCGCCAGCGTCTCCGCAACAGATAATAAAGAAGAAAACAGAGCCCAATCTGTGGCTTCAACCCCGCGGCCACCGCGAGCAAAAGTCCAGCCGCAACATCGTGCCGCCGCCGTGCGCTCCAGATCGCGATCACGCTCAATTCGACCGCGGCCAGCGTAACGTTTCCCGTAACAATTCCGGTGTGGAATGGCGCCAAAGCCAGCGTCGCCGCTACCAGCAAAATTCCCGCCGGCTCGCGAAACGAAAATCCCGCCAATTCCACCAGCCCCCACAACATGATCCCGAATAGCGCAAGGTTTACCGCCAACCACAGCGCATACGCCGCATTCCACGAAAGCAAACTGAAGGGTGTGATCAGCGCCAGAGCCGTGATCGGATACGCTGTCGGAATCCCGCGGTTCGCCACCAGCGTCCCATTGGCCACCTCTCTCGGCAAGAAAAAAAAGTGCGGCGCCTCCGCCGGCCAAAGTCTCAGCAGCACCTGCGGACTGTACGGGTCCAGACCACGCACTAATGCTTTCGCTTGTATGTATGGTGAAAGAAAATCGTTGAATCCGGTGGCCGTCTGAACGGCTCTCACCGGGCCCCTTACCACAAACTCAGCGCCCGCGATCAGAAGCAAAGCCAGGCAGAGCACAATCCATTGATCGCCCGCGCTTTGAATGTTCGAGCGATGAGCTTCATCGAGGCCTCGCATTTTCAGGATTCAGACCGGTGTCGTGGATCGCTGCAGCGCGGGCACAGCATACGAAGCAGACCGGGAAACGCGTATCGCCGCACTCACATTTCCCGGCGAAACGAAATCGATCAGCAGAAACGCGGTGACCCAGAAGAACACGCAAAGATAAGACCCCGGCGCAAACATCCAGTCTTCGAAGACGCCATGAATAAGCCCAGCCGCAGCTACCAGCGCGAAAGGAACCGCGCAATGCGCCGGGCTGCCCGTTCTTCGCATCCACGAGAAGACCCGCGCCACTGCTCGAACCAACATCATCAGCAGCACGAGGAACGGCAGAATACCCAACAATCCCATATATTCGGCCATCGCCAGGTAGCTGCTGCCGTGTTCGCGATTTGTTCCTTCCACGGTGTAGATCGACGACCCTTGAATACTGGGCTGCTCTTTTCCCAGGTCGCTGGTTCCGAATCCCGTGCCGAACCAGGGATGCTGCTTCACCGCCTCAATGGTGTCCTCCCAGGGGCTCGTGCGCGATCCCAGAATCCCCGGGCTCCGCGAACTCCGGTCAATCTTGTAAATGAACTTCCCGCTCAGCGTATTCACCAGATCGGTCATATGAGCGGGATTAGCGACAGCCATAAGCTCCACGAACAGCGCTCCCACAAATGCTGCTCTGATCAGCAATCGGGGACGGCGCAGGGCAATCGTGAGCCCGATCGTAAGCAGAACATCGGCAACGATCGCGGCGCGGCATACGCTGACGTAAAGCAGGATCGCGCACAGTGCCAAGGCAGTGTAGCGGCGTTGCACTTCCGCTCGTGTCTCAGCCACCAATGCTGCCCAAAGCATAATCGGGAAGGCAATCGCTCCCACGAACGCCCCCAAATTGTTGGGATTGCCGAAAACATTCAAGCCGGCAAAATAGGCAGCGCACACCAGGAAAACCAGAACCTCGCACGCCAGCACCAGCCCCCGAACAAAGGCTTCCTCCCGGCCTACGAGGGCTACGCGCCCACCCGTGGCGGCGTAGAGAAATAGCAAAAACAGGCTTCCAGCTTTCAGCAGTCCAATTCCCGCTGCTGCTGAAGCAGTCGCCGATGCCAATGCCGCAAGCGCGCAGAATAGGGCGATCAGGTGGAAGGTTCCGAAGTGACGCTCCCGGTTGTCTTTCATCCAGATCACAGGGCCGGCAATTGCGCCCACTGCCAGAAAAAGCCAGCGCAGCGTAAAGCTCTCTCCGGCAAACGGGTTCGCCGTGTCGGCCGCCAGAAAGCAAATCATCGTCACCGGGAAAAACACTTTTTCGAATCGCAGCAGGCAGGCAATCACAATTTCGAGCGCCAGAATCGCACCCAGATACTGCGAGTTGGCGAACGCACCAGGTCGCCGGTCCAACTGAAGAAAGAAGTAGCAGAACCCAACCACCCCCACCGGAATAAGAAGAAGTCGTGGTTGAAGTTTCATCCTGGCCCCTGCTGCTTCTGGGTTTGACTGAACAATTTCAGCCGTACCTTCGCCGCTACCTGATTCCACTCTCTCCGCTAAGGGAAACTATTCTACCGCGTGCACCACATCTGCGCTTTGAAAGCTGTCGCTCAGCATTTTTGATTCGCGGCCTGCAGTAACCAGGGCATAGAGCAGGACCGCATTCAGACCCAGCAGCAGCCATATAAAATATCGCGCCACCAGCAGCTTCCACCACCAGGAGTCTGTCACCCCGGCGCTCAAGTGCGGCGCCGATCGGATCAGAAACGAGTGTCCGGGCAACATCATCAACAGGAACAGAACGCAGGTTACGCGTTTGCTCCAGTTCATGGGTCCTTCTCTTTCTCCGTACGCCCAGCACAGCGCCAGCACCAGGATCGTCGCATCGGAGACGCTGTGGTAAAGAGAAATGAAACTCAAAGCCAGCAACGAAGAAACAGCCAGCGGAACCGATATCCGAAATCGTGCCTGCCACACGGCATAACCCCAGATCGCGACACCGCACACGAACAGGCAGTTCGCGAATACGCTGGTCAGAGTGACGCGATGCAGTAACTGATAGAGGATCACCTGGCTGGTGTTTACATGAAACGGCATCGCGCCTTCCGTGAAACCGATCATCCGTCCCGGCGCGGTCACTCCCCAGCCGAAAACGACCCAGGCGCAATAGCAGGAAAATTGTGATTCCTATGCCAACCAGCCCCAGAATATGCCAGATCGTATCCGCCCAATTCCACGGCAGAAAGCTGAAAGGTGCTATGAGCACAAGTGCAGTCGGCGGATAGATCAGCACCAGATTTACGTGCGAGCCGGTGAGCCGAGTCGCCGTGACCCGGGTGAGATCGGAGTCGTAAAAGTTTTGCCCGTGCCGCCACAGCCGTGAACCCACGTAGACTTCGGAAAAATCATTCCGGCTGACGAACGGCAAAACCCCGCGAAAAACAAAGTCCGCCAGCATCAGTAGACAAACCAATCCCAGCACAACTCGAAGCCAACGGTTCATGATTTACGAAGGTTGTTCGCGAAAAATCTAGTGTCCTGAGTCAGAAGTTTGCCAAATAAGTGCCAGCGCTTTTAATGTTGACGCTTTTAGCGTTGGCTCCCCGAGTGTCGGCGCCTCGAATGCCGCCGCCTTGAGTGCCGCCGCTTTGAGTGTTGCCGCTTCAACTTTTCGCGCTTTGAAAGGGCGCGGCTTCAGCCGCGCCGAAACCGTACCATTGAAAATCGGGGCTTTAGCCCCTGAGGTGACAACGCTTCGCGCCGTTCTTCCTGCCATAGTTTTTCAACTTCAGGTTCAGGACAATAGTTGCGAAAGTCTAGCACACAGCCGAGCGCGCAATGGCCCAGTCGGGCTGCGTCGGTGAAAGTCAGTCGCGCACCATCCGAGTAAACGAGTCCATAGTTCTGCCACAAACCGTCAGTGCTACAGTCGATCTCAGGTTAGCCCTCTGAAATCGACCAACTCCAACTACATTCCGACCCTCGACGGTTGGCGCGCCATCGCTATCCTCCTGGTGCTGTTCGAGCACGCGTCCTTCCATGCCTTTCGGCCTGTAGGCTGGACCCGGCTGGGCGGGCATGGCGTTCAGATATTCTTCGTTCTCAGCGGCTTTCTCATCACGGGAAAGCTGTTGGAGGATAGTTCACTGCGGAGGTTCTATCGGCGAAGGGCCTTCCGCATTTTGCCCGTTGTGCTTGCTTACCTGGGGGCGGTTGTAATCATCGGAATCATCCTGCACCATATCCCTCTGTCTTGGCGCGAGATTTCCATTTCACTTTTGTTCGTTCGCAACTATCCTTACATTCCTCATCCCGAGACCGGTGCTGGTTGGTTTACCGCCCATCTGTGGTCGCTCTCTATTGAAGAGCAGTTCTACATAATTTGGCCTCTTGCGCTGCTGAAGATAGGCAAAGGTGTTCCACGCTGGCAAGTACTCGCCGCAACACTGTTGTTTGCTTTCTGTACTTTTGCTCTTGTCTGCATACATTTTGCTCGTGTCACGCACTTGGCCGGCTGGCACTGGATGCCCAACTTAAGCTTTGGCGGTCTAATCGTGGGCAGTGTACTGCGCATCGCCTTTTCCGAGGCAGTTGCGATGAAGGCAGTTACTAAGATTCTTCTGCACCGCTCGATGATCGTGGTCGCCACGCTCCTTGTCTACATCGCGATTTTCCACGACCGGCTAACCATCTTCGATCCCTTGATCTGTGGCCTCGCCGTATGCGCCACACTACTGGAGCCGAATGCGTGGATCGGACGCGTGCTGGAACTCTCCGCTCTCCGCTGGATCGGACGACTTTCCTACAGCCTCTACATTTGGCAGCAACTGTTTCTCGGCTTCGGCGTGGTCTATCGTCCGTTCGGCGTCTTCAGCAAATTTCCCTTCAACCTCGCATCCCTCTTCATCGTCGCCTGCACCAGCTATTACCTGATGGAGCGCCCGCTGATGCGCCTCGGCTACAGCAGAGGAACTCAAGAACAACACCCTAGCCCGGCTCCGAAACTTCCGTCCGAAGCTATTGAAAGCCTGGAACCTATCTCATAAATGGCTGCCACTGACCGCTGAGGTATACCTCATTGCGGCGTCGCACGAAGGTCCAAAAGCCGTCACAATAGAGGCCGTTTCTCGTTGATGCTACAACTAATGGCGAAGGTCAAAGATTCTACTGTGACATCGAAGCCGGCAAAGCCTGCGAAAGGGCAGCGGGTCGGCTAACGTCGCCGACGTCACAAGTACGTAAACTGAAGCGGTTGGGCGCTCGATCGTTCCGCTTGTTCCTGGCATCTTCGGACAACGCGCGCCCTGGCAGGAAGTCTTCTCTTTCGTTGAAGTCCTTCATGCACTCAATTGCATTCCGTCTTCACTCGAGGAAATTTGTCATGTATGAAGTCCGCTACGCGAAGGAACACGCAATAGCTCGAGCCTTTCATAAGGCTTTCCGACTGGTAGAGAGGTGTTTGCTGCTGGGACTGATGGTCGCGGTCGCGCTCCAAGCACAACAGAGATCGCCATCTGCGCCGGCCTGGGCTGGCGTCGTACGCACGTCTGCCGGCGAACCTGTAGCCGGAGCGAAGGTAACGGTCTTCACCCCCGGCGCCAAAAAGAACCGAACCGCAGTTACAGGAACCGACGGAAGGTTCGCGATTGCGCACCTTCGACTCGGGCCAAATCGCGTGAGCGTGCAACTGCCCGGCCGAGCTCCCACAGGGCAAGTGGCAGTGAATATTACTGGCGCAACAATTGTGCTGACGGTGTCCGATCAAAACGTGCTGTCGATTGCAGCCAATCCCCAAACTTCTGTGGGAGTCTTGAATGGGAACCTGAGCACAACTTCGAACGCGGCCAGCGGGACGAGCGATGAGAAACTCTCCAGCCAAAAGGTGAATGAGTTGCCCTTGAACGGGCGCGACTTCAGCACGCTGCTGCTGTTGGCAGCCGGGACTATGACGGACGTGAATGGGCAGACAAATTTCACCCAGCAGTTCGCCATCAACGGACAGCGCGGCGTTGAGGCTGTGTTCGCGATGGACGGCGCCGATATTAGTGATCCTGAGATGGGCGGGAGTACCTTCACGAATTTCGACGTGGATGCAATTCAGGAATTGCAGTCAAGCTCAGGCTGGATGCCAGCCGACATCGGGCGCGGCGCAGCAGGTTTCACCAACATCGTCACACGGTCCGGCAAAAGCGGTTTTCACGGGTCATTCTTCGAGTTTTTAAGGAACTCTGCCCTCGATGCGCGGAATTATTTCGATCACCCGTCGTTTGCGGACCCGGGCCGTATCCCTCCGTTCCGGCGAAACGAATTCGGATTTACGAATGGCGGGCCAGTCCTGTTGCCGAACGCATATGACGGACGCGACCGCACGTTCTATTTTGTGCAGTATCAGGGATTCAGGCAGGTGCTGGGAACGACCCAGGTGCTGGCTGTACCAACCGCAGCCGAGCGAGCGGGCCAGGATGTGGTGACGTATCCCGACGGCAGAACGGACACGCTGCACGTACCGGTGAATCCGGCAATCGAGGCAATACTGGCCCGCTATCCACTCCCCAACAACCCAACCGGCGCGTATGGTGCGCGCACCTATGCTGCTCCTTCCAACGTAAACACGGATGCGGATCAGTTTTCCATCCGCATCGATCAGAAAGTTGGCGCCAAAGGACAATTGTTGGGTCGATTCAATTATGACAATCTAACGGGGCCGACAACCAATCCGGATCAGACACTGATTGATCCGAGCTTCGGTGTGCAGTATGTGGATCGGCAGCGGAACGGGGTCATCACTTACACGCGCAGCGTGTCTCCGCACTTTCTCTGGTCGACGTCGGTGAGTTTCACGAGAACGACGCCTTCGTTTGTGACCCCGAACCACACCGATCCGGCTTTGAAGTTCATCGATGGCCTCTATGAGGCGTTCAATGGAGCGGCGGGCTCGGTGACGTCGGCGTTCGGGAATTTGTTCCAGGGGCAATTGAATTTTACTTGGACGACTGCGCGGCACGCGGTGAAGTGGGGTGCAGAAGCGCGACTTAATCGGGACACGACGTACTTCGGAATCAGTACCAATGGCGAATATGATTTTGGTGGCGGAACGGTTTATTCGCCGGTGTTCATTCCTTCCGCGAGTGGACAGCATGATGTGCAGCCGGGTCAACCTCTGCCAGACACGCTAAGCAGTCTGTTACTCGGGTATCCGTACGGATACACGATCGCGGTCGCGCCGCCCTCCGCATCGAATGGTGCGCACATTGGGCCCGCGGCGATCAACCGGAATGACGTGAACGCCTACATCGAGGACACGTGGAAAATCAATCCGCAATGGGCGCTCGATTATGGGCTGCGCTATGAGCTCTACACGCCGATTTCGGAGCGGGCGCACCGAACTTCGAGTTTTCTGAATTCGTTCCCACCCGCAGGTGTTGGGCAGGAATACTTGATCAATCCGCAGCCTACTTATCAAACCGATTGGAATGGCTGGGGGCCCCGTGTCCAAGTGGACTGGAATGCACCGCAGGCAGTGCATGTGCACATGGGCGGGGCGATCACAGTGATTCCGCCGAATATCTGGCAGGACAATCTTCTTACGGGGTCAACGCCCTACGTTGTTTATCCACGTGTCAACGCTGCGCAAAACGGGGAGATTGCTTACGGATTCCAAATTACACCGAACGAATTGCCGCCCGTCTACAACACGGCTGGCGTGAACGTGTTGGCCAGTGGCAATCCGAAAAACGTCCCGGCGAACACAGTGATGGACGTAAATCGATACCAGCAGGATTTGGCAGCGCTGGCGCCGAGTGGTCAGCTCTCGCTGCTGAGTCTGGCCGGGATCGACCGGCGCTTCGGCAATGGCTACCTGCAAACTTGGACGCTGGGGCTGGAACGGGCTTTCGGCGGGCTCACGGCCAATGTCGCGTATGTTGGAACATCGGCGTTTCGACTTCCCAGAATGTCATATCCAAACGCATATCCCGGAGCGAATTCGGAATTTGCGCGGTTCACAAATTTCGATGGTAGCGGAGCAGTGACGGGTGGTTTCGGATTCGAGTCTGTGATGGCGGCAACGTCGCACTCGTCCTACAACGCCTTGCAGACCTCATTGTCGGGAAATGTTGGGCACGGCGGCCCGTCATTGCAGGCAGGCTACACCTGGGGCAAATCGCTGGATGATGTCAGCGGCATCCTCGGAGGAACCGGATCCACCGGCGCCGTGACGTTGTTCAGTCCGCAGAACCCTTTCGATACACAAGCGGAAAGAGGGCCGTCAAGCTTTGACGTAACGCACGCCTTCACCTTGAGCGCGGCCCAGGATTTGCATTTCGAGGATTTGAAACTTCAGTCGGATCGAACCAGGTTGTTGACGAAGGGATGGGAGTTGCTCAGCATCTCGACAGTCACCAGTGGTTCCCCGTTCACCGTGTACTCGGGGATCCAGCAGACGGGCGCGGGAACGATTGGCGCAGACCGCCCGGACCAGATCGGAATACCGGACCTCTCGAGCGCTGGCAGCTCAACCCGATCGCGCGACGATTATTTTGGGCGGGGCGCAAACAACCCAAGTTTCTTTTCCATTCCCATCGAGATCGCAGGCGGGACGGGACCAAACTCCGGGCGCTTTGGAACGCTCGGCCGTAATACATTTCGCGGCCCGGCATATTACGATTTCGATTTTGCGCTCATCAAGACGACGCCGATTGGCCACCGAGAAAATGGCCTGGAGCGAGCGGACCTGCAATTCCGCGGAGAGTTATTTAATCTGTTTAACATCGTCAACATGGGGCTACCCGCGAACATCATCGCGGGTACAGGGTTTGGCATGATCAGCAAGACCGCTGGAACTTCGCGGCAAATTCAGTTTTCGCTAAAGCTCATCTATTGAGGCGCGCCCTGCAGCGAACACGGGATTGGGTGGGCGCGCGTCAATCATCGCCTTTCATTGATTTATGCTGGTGCCGGGAGGGGGAGTCGAACCCCCAAGGTACTAAGTACCGGCGGATTTTGAGTCCGCTGCGTCTGCCAGTTCCGCCATCCCGGCTCGGGAGGGTTTGGTTTGTGAGAACATTAGATTAATCGACGGTTTCGGGGTTTGCAACCGTTGCGCTTCGGCGGAAGCAGGTTACGATGTGGTCATCCACCATTCCCACGGCTTGCATGAAGGCGTAGCAAATGGTGGATCCCACGAAATTGAAACCGCGCTTTTTCAGATCCTTGCTCATGGCGTCGGATTCCGCAGTGCGCGCTGGAACGGGATTTCGGGCATTTCGTAAATTCACTTTCGGACGGCCATTCACGAACTGCCACACGTAGCGATCGAAGCTGCCGAATTCTTCCTGCACGCGCAGCAAGGCGCGAGCGTTCTGCACGGCGGAAGCGATCTTGAGGCGGTTGCGCACGATGCCGGGATTTTTCAACAGCTGCGCGATCTTCCTACGATCGTAGCGAGCCACTCGCCGGGCATCGAATCCGTCAAACGCCGCTCGATAATTTTCCCGCTTATTCAAAATCGTGTCCCAGCTCAAGCCGGCCTGAGCGCCCTCGAGAATCAGAAATTCAAAAAGCCTGCGGTCGTCGTGGACCGGCACACCCCATTCTTCATCGTGATAGCGAATCATCAATTCGCCGCGCGCCCAAGGGCAACGCACGGGCTGGCTTTTCATTTCGCGGGATGGTTGCATAATCGCTGCAGCTATTTTTCAGAGCGCCCAGCAAATTATTCCAGCGATTTCGGATCCGACCTGTTCTTCGGCGACTTGGTATTCAGCAATGAAACCAGTTGGCGTGCAGAAGGTGGCACTGCCACCTTGTGGTCGACAATGATCTCTTTCGCACTCAACTTTTTTCCGTAAAGTTTTTCGTTGGCGCTGCCGTCGGAGCGCAGCGTGGAGCCCTCCAGAGATATCCCGGCAAACAATCCTTTGTTGCGCGAGTAAGAGAGAATCTCGGCATTCATCACGATGTCGGTGGCACCCTCCGCGGTGCGTCCCTTAGGACCAGCGGCGGCGGAGGCGTCCGCTCCCAGCTTCACTTTGCTCGACAGCAGCGAGCGCGCACCCTTGGGATTCATGACCAGCAAAACAAAGTCGGTGGCCTGGCCTCCCAACTGAAAGCCGATGCTGACTCCCTCCAGGGCGTAGAGTGCGGGCGGTCCCCAAGGTCCGGTGTAGTGCGGGCCGCTGCGGCAGATCATCACGCCGCGACCGTAGCTGCCGCCCACTCCAAACGCGCCCTTCTTCACCGAGGGCAGAATCACCACGCATTCCGCCTTGTCCAGCAAGTCTTGGGGAATGTTGTCAGGAATGTCGAGGATTTCCTTCATCACCTCGCCCGACTCTTTCACGCGATCCTCCTCGGCGTCGGCCGCGAATGCCGTCGCAGTGCACAACGTTGCAATTAACATGGCTGTAACTTTGCCGAGCGGTTTCGTCATGGATCTCATTCGTATCAATTCTCCCGAGCGTGCATCTATTTTCACAGCATAGGACGCACCATCTTAAACTGTTCGACCGGTTTGGACCGGCTTTCTACTGTGCAAAGTAGCGAGAATGGAGTTACTTCCGGGATTCGGTTTCGGCGGAATTCAAGACATGACCGAACGAGTGCTCCTTTTGTAACTTGGCTCCGGATCGGGGCCCTTCTACAGTCAATGGATAGGCTGGGGAACGCCCGCTCGTCCTTCGGCAGTCGGCGTGCATCTAATGAATAGAAAGTACATTTCAGGGCGGGTTGGAGTGAAAATTTTGGACTTCTCGGGCACGAAGTACACGGCGCGGACCGGCCGGATTCTGGCGCTGGCCGCCACACTGGCGCTTTGCAGCCCGGGTTTCGCCCAGTCCGATTCCTATGCAAATTCTTACGCCACGAGCAGCGCCGCCTACGTAAATTCGCCGGCATCGGATCCGGCACCGGACGATCCTCAATCCGGGGCGATGCTCACCATTCGCACGCGCGTGGATGAAGTGAATGTGCTTTTCATCGCTACCGACAAGCATGGCAAGTTTGTCCGCGACCTGAGTGAGAAGGATTTTTCGATTCTGGACGATCACAAGCCGCCGCAATCGATTGTGAATTTCCGCCGCGAAACCGATCTGCCGCTGCACCTGGGTTTGCTGATCGACGTGAGTGGATCGGTGCACAGCCGCTTTGAGTTCGAGCAGGATGCTTCCGTCAGCTTTCTGCAGCACTCGATTCGCGCCGGCTTCGACAAGGCCTTCATCGTCGGCTTCAACAAGCGAAGCGACATGACGCAGGACTTCACGGACAATGTGCAACTGCTTTCCGCTGGCGTTCACCGGCTGCAGGATGGCGGAGGCACGGCGCTCTACGATGCCATCTACCGCGCCTGCAAGGAAAAATTTCTGAATGATCGCCCCGATCATCCGACGCGCAAGGCGATTGTGGTGGTGAGCGACGGCGAAGATAACCAGAGTGAAGTATCGCGCGCGCAAGCCATCGAAATGGCAGAACGCGCCGAAGTGATTATCTACGCCATCTCCACCGACGACAGCGGGCTGATTCTGCGCGGCGACAAAGTGCTGGAGCAACTCGCCGAGGCGACCGGCGGGCGCGCCTTCTTTCCTTTCAAGATGAAGGACATCACGCACTCCTTCGCCGCCATCGAAGACGAACTGCGCAGCCAGTACGTGGTCTCCTACAAACCGGCCGACTTCGATGCCGATGGCCGCTACCGGTCCATCGAAATTTCCGCGCTGAAGAAAGACCTGCAAGTGCGCGCCCGCAAAGGCTACTTCGCCCCGCAGCGGTAGAATAATCTCACCACTGCGACGCAGAGAAAACCTCTCTCATTCACTTCTGTGTTTTTGATTTCTGTGCCGGTCGTGTCGTATTTGATCGAGGAATAGGGGGTCGAGGTTCGTGGTTCCCAGCTTTGCGACACAGGCAAAGCTGGGGCAGCCTCTTTCTCTTTCTCCCGTTTCATTCCTTGCGGAACACCGTCTGGAACATCTTTTGAAGCGCGGACGTCCTCATCGCCGCTCTCGCACTCTGGTTCTGCGACCGCCTCCTCGCAGCAGGCATGGATCTCAATCGGCCCTTGGCCGTGTGCATTGGCCGCGTTGAGAAGCAGGTGCCAAGCCTCGTGATACTTGCCATGCTTTTGGCGCTTGCCATTTGGGGTGAAGTGCAAGGTTGCGTATCTTCTCCCGATGACGGCATAGGGGAGGTGTACCAGTCATCGGTGGGGATGATGTACAAAGCGAAAAAATCCACGGTTCCGCGCGGGTAACCGCGATACTTCGGCCCCCTGATATTCAGGCTATAGCCGCCTTTGGCATGCCGAGACATGGTGCATTTCACTTGCACGCGCAGGATCGGTCCGGCGTCCTCCACGCCGACGTCGTAGCTGGCGAATCCGCCGTAGGGGTTCGACACTTTCAGGCCCTGACCCGCCGCCAAGGCCATGAAGTAGAGTTCGGCGGCCCCACGCTCCTTGGGATCTTTGATGCGACATCCCAGGTTTTGTCGGTTTTTCATTCTGGCCTCAATTTTTATTGTGTTGGGGTGTTGCTCAGGATGACAGGGGGAGTGGCGGCAGTCGAGTGCAAATCTTTAAGATTTACCCCATATATTCAGTATGACATTTTGCATAGGGTCCATGGGACATGCCTGCCAACTTTCTATTTCCTTTTACTGCAACGACCTGGCAGACTTTCTCGTATTTCTGCCTCTTGACAGCGCTTGCCGGCTATTTTGTATGACTGGAAGCTAATGAGGGGATGAATGTCAGGCGGGGCGGCCGGATTGGGCCGACTCCGAATTTATGGAGCAGAACGCCACGGCATGCCTATTAAAAACAGTCATGCGAAGCAGGACAAAATGGCGCAGAAGAGCGCCCAGAAACTCAGCCAAGAGACTTTCACTTCGGGTTCTGTAGTTCTGCCAAGTGGCCCTTCAAAATATCGGAAGCCTGTGAATCCGGCGCAAGTTCCAGATATTCGCGGAGGTGAGAAGCCGCATCCGTGGGATTGTGCTTTGCTTCGTAAATCTGGGCAAGCAAGAACTGGACCATCGGTTCGCGGTGATTCCTGTCAATCTCTTCAGCTTTCAACGCTCTCTTTTCGGCTTCGGGCAACCGGTTCAAATTGAAATAGGCGATCGCACTGAAAAAATAAGCATAGGGATCATGCAGCGGGTCGAGTTCGAGGGCCCGGGTTGTGTAGCGCAATACGTCATCCCATCGTTCCTCCCGTCCGGCGATTTCGGCCAAGCAGAGATATGACGGCAAGTAATTGGGATTGGCCTCGGATGCCTGCGAACAGGCCCTGCGAGCCTGGTCTGGTTGTTGTTGGGCTTCCAGGATTTGGCCGAGCATGACCCATCCCGCAACATATTCAGGGTAGATTTGGACGGCCTTGCGCAGATGCTGCTCCGACGCAGCAAGGCGATGACTCTTCAGTGCCGAACAGGCAGCGTCGTACTCCTTCTGAGCTTTAGGAGGTAGCTCCAGGCTATCGACGCTCGTAATACCGGCAAGTCCGGGAAAGGGCTGGATGGAACACAGCTTCTGAGCGCCGTTACGCTTCGTTGACACCCCGTTGTCCGTAACAATGCGGTCATCGGGAAACCTGGGCAAGGTCGTGGTTTGGGTCGCGCTCAGAGCCGGGCAACCATGGCAAGACGCGGATTCTTGCCCAACCGCGAACTCAGTGCAAAACAGGACTATCAAGAGGGCGCCCCGCCCCACGCAATTCAAGCTCAGGATTGCTCCCAACGGGAAGTTGTGCTGTGGGTGATAACTGGTTTCCATAGGCACATCCCGATCTCACGCGATGGAGACAATTCTGCACCTGGGGCGGGCCGGATACAAGCACGTTAATGATTGGCCGTAAAATTATCGTTACACTCAGCGACAGGTCAATGACGCTATCGCCCGGTTACGACAGTGACTTCCGGGAATTGCCCAACCGAGAGCAGGTTGCGATCACTCCCCGTGGGCCGGTACTGATCCTTGGTATTATGTTGGCACTCAGTTGTCCAGGTTGAAACTCTGTACGAATCAAGGAGAAATCATGTTCAAAGTCACTGCGCTTGCTTTCGCAGTTCTCGTAGCTGGTCTTTTATGCGGTGCGCCTGTGGCGCAAGCCCAGGTTTCCGTCGACGTAAACATCGGGCCGGCTCCCGTGTGCCCTTACGGGTACTTCGACTATGCGCCATATGACTGTGCTCCTTACGGTTATTACGGGCCCGATTGGTTTGTTGGCGGACTGTTTATTGGAGCCGGTCCTTGGTTTCACGGACCGCACGGCTTTTTCGGCCATGTCGACAACCGATTTGATCCTCATCACGGTTACGTTGGGCCGTTACCGGAGCGCGGGGCCCAGCGCTTCAACCACTTCCAGGGAAACGAGGCGCGAGATGGACGAGGCAACGTAGGCAACGCTGGCCACGATGCGAAGACTGAACACGCCCTCCCCGGATATCGGGGTAGTACGCATGGCGGCGGGCATCACTAGAGTGCGATCCGGTTTGAAACGAGAGACGAGATAAGGCGCCCAGACTCACAAGATGAGCCTGGGCGTTTTCCTGGCTTGAGGCGGACGTTCGATATTGCGCTGCGGAACGCTTCCCGCGCGCAAAACGGCCTTCCATCTAACCAAAGCAGGCGATACCGGAAGAGTCCGTCTACGCGGATCTGCTTTGGATCTTCAGGGACCTTTTCCTCGCCAGACCAATTGCCGCAATCCCGGAACTCATCAGCAGGAGCGAGATGGGCTCTGGGACACTCGAGACAGGAGTCGCCGTGCCGGTATAGCTAGCACTGACACCTAATATAAGACCGGTCTGAGCCATCTGAAATTCACCCGTTCCCGTGCCCGCGATTTTCAAGTCGAATACCTGCGGTCCTAGAGTGCAACCATAGCCTCCGTTACAATTCAGCAGTTCGAAGCCGATAATTTGACCCGAAATCGTCAGCGGGAGGTTCATCACTGACTGTCCGTTCCAAACAACAGCCGGAGTGCTGAAAGTCAGACCGCCGGTAAACAACTCGGCGACTGCATTGCCGAATGTGCCCGATGAGTAGAGGGAGCAATAGCCACAATAGGAGTTTCCCGCGGCAGAAAAACTGAAATTACACAACGATCCCAGATTACAAATACCAATGAAACTTGGTCCGCCTGGTGAAGATTGATACAAGCTGAGGCCCGACCCGTGAATGATAAAATCGCCGCTCGACGAAGCAAAACCATCGTAAGCAGTGCCGGTAATTGCAATGCTGTTGACGCTGTCGGCGGACGCGACTGTGGACAGGGCCAAAAAGAAGACCAAGGTCAGCGGCAGAGTCTTGGTTAGCATGGGCTGATCCTCTGTGCCGCGTAGCTTATCACCTGCTGGGCAGGCGTACATAGGGTTTTCGCTGTATGCAAGGGTTTGAACAAGCGGGGGCGCCATGAAAAGAGCAGTCCCTCTACGCGTAATATCGGCGTCACAGTCACGATCCCGGAAACCGCTGGTCCCTTTGCATTCAGGCTACGTGCCGGCGCAGGCAGGTTGAACCTACCAGGCAAAGTTGTTTGCACCCGCGTTCTCTCTGTGCTACCGTCCCATTGATTTTCAGAATATGATTTCCAGATTAAGCGTTCGGGATTAAGCCTCGAGACACTCTAGGAGACGCTCATGTTCGGCATCATCTTTCTTGTAATCCTGGTCGTCATCGCCGTGGTGCTGATCGGCATGTACAACAGCCTGGTGCAGTTGCGGGTGCGCTGCGACTCGGCATGGTCGGATATTGATGTGCAGCTCAAGCGGCGGCATGACCTGATCCCAAACCTCGTGGAGACGGTGAAAGGCTACGCGGCGCACGAAAAAGGCACGTTCGAAAATATTGCCAAGTTTCGTTCGCAGGCGATGCAGGCGACCACGCCCGAGACCAAGGCCGCGGCCGAGAATCAGCTCACCGGGGCGTTGAAGAGCCTGTTCGCGGTGGCGGAGAATTATCCTGAGCTGAAAGCGTCGGAAGAATTCACGCAGCTGCAAGGATCGTTGAGCCAGACGGAAGACTCGATCCAGAACGCGCGGCGTTACTACAACGCGGTGGTGCGCGACCTGAATACCAAGATCCAGTCGTTCCCGACGAATATTCTGGCGAACATGTTCGGCTTCTCGGCGCGGCAGTTCTTCGAAACCACCGAAGCCGATCGCGAGCCCGTGGCTGTGAAGTTCTGATCTCATGAAGCCGCGGACCTATAGCGTTCTGCGAGGCGCAACCCGTGTCGCGGCACTTGTGGCATGGCTTTGTGTGCTGGCCTCGCCGGTCGTCGCGAAATCCTGGCGCATTTCGAATTTTCAGGACACGATCACCATCAATGAAGATGGCAGCGCGCTGGTGAACGAGAACATCACTCTGGTGTTCGTGGGTGAGTGGCACGGGATACACCGGAAGATTCCGATTGAGTATCCCGGGCCCGACGGGACGAATTACCAGCTGTTCGTGAACGTCGCCAGCGTCACGGATGAAAACGGCGGGAAGCTGAAATATGAGTCGTCGACGTCGGGCGCGTATCGCGATCTGAAAATCTATATACCGGATGCGGTGAACGCCACGCGGACGGTAGAGATCACATACCGCGTGCGCAACGGCACGCGGTTTTTCGATCAGTACGACGAGTTTTACTGGAACGTTACAGGGAATGATTGGCCGGTGCCGATTGACCACGCCGCGGCCAGCGTGACTTTTCCCGCGGCTGCCGGCGGATCGTTGCGGGCGCAGGCGTTCACCGGCGTCTACGGTTCGACCGAACGCGATGCGACGGCGAAAGTGGATGGCGCGAATGCGGAGTTTGAAACCAATAATCCTTTGCCGATGCGCGGAGGATTGACTATTGATGTTTACATTCCCAAGGGCATTCTGAATCCGCCCGGGAGTTTCACGAAACTATTCTGGTTTATCGGCAGCAATCCAATTTTGTTTTTGCCGGTGGTTACGCTGGTTGTGATGTTTGGGTTGTGGTGGTATGCGGGGCGGGACCCTGATCCTGGGATGTCGGTGGCGCCGATGTATGAGCCGCCGCCGGGAGTTACTCCAGCGGAGGCGGGGACGCTGCTGGATGACCATATCCATCCTCGCGACATTACATCGACCATTGTCGATATGGCGGTGCGCGGCTTCCTCAAGATTGAAGAGACGGACGAGAAGGGGCTGCTGTTTCACAGTAAGGACTATATTTTCCACCTGCTGCAGAAACGGCAGGACTGGCGAGGGCTGGCGCCGCATGAGCGGGTGATGATGGAGAATATTTTTGTTGGCGACGCGCCGGACATTCGACTGTCGAGCCTGAAGAACCGCTTCTACACGGCCGTACCGGCGATTCGCACCGACATTATGTCGGCGCTGAAACAGAAAGGGATTTATACGCTCGATCCGGAATCGGCCAACGGCTATAGCATTGGGGCAGCGGTCTGCATTGTGATTCCGTTCGTTGTTTTGCAATTTCTGGGATGGGCCGATTTCCTGAGTTCGATTCCGATGCTGATTGGCTGCGTGCTGATCAGCGCGGTGATCTGGTGGCTGTTTGCGCGGGTGATGACGGCGAAGACGTTGAAGGGCGCACGCATTCACATCGCGGTGCTGGGATTTCAGGAATTCATGAATCGCGTGGACGCCGATCGGCTGAAGACCATGCCGCCGGATACGTTTGAAAAGTTTCTGCCTTATGCGATGGCGCTGGGGGTGGAGCACCACTGGGCGCAGGCGTTCGCGGGCATCGTGAAAGATCCGCCAAGCTGGTACGCCGCGCCCGCCGGATATGGATATGGCATGGCGTTCAATCCGATCCTGTTTTCGTCTTCGATGCACGGCATGGCAACGGATATGCATCAGGTGTTTGTGTCGGCGCCGCGGGCGAGTTCATCGGGCTCGGGATGGGGCGGTGGTGGCGGGTTTGGCGGGGGCGGAGGATTTTCTGGAGGCGGGTTTGGTGGTGGTGGGGGAGGGGCGTTTTAGGGGTAAATATATACTTGACACACGCGACCTATCCTTCTGCTTCCCTTTTGTTGTTTCTGTCTTGGGAGCCTTGAACAAAGCTTTCATCCCCTGTTCAAAGTTCTCTTGTGCTTCCGGGCCTTCGACGTATTCAGGTCGTTTCATATGAATTACGACAATCCTCAGTTCATCGCTAGGGTTAAGAAAATCTTACTTAGCTTTCAACGAAAGACTGATTGTATAGAGCCAAAGGATGCACCCAGACAGGAAGGCGAGAAGCCCCCACAAGATACTCCGCTCGTCCCGGAGACAACTCCAGCCCCAGAACGTCAAAAGAAAACTTGTCACTGTAAGCCCGATCAAACGCCATTGTGGAAAAAACTTCTTGAAACCGCTGCGGTTCTGGTAGGGATTTACGTCGCTTATATCTACCACGGTCAGCTTGTCGTCATGCAAGGTCAACTTGGGGAGATTGTCAAGCAGTACCCCGAATTGCAAAAGTCCGCGAATGCGGCTAAGAGCGCTTCGGAGACTGCCGCTTCTACATTGATTTCCAGTGCAAAACAATTCAGGGAAGAACAGCGCCCTTATATTTGGGGTGTTCCAATCCAAACGCAGGATGCTGGCGTTAGACCGCCATCCGGCAAATCTGGCCCATTGAGGCTTTACCTTGGTGTAGTCATCCAAATAAAAAATTCCGGGCAATCTCCAGCGACAGAGGTGGTTAGTACGGGGACAAGATTCATCATTGGCCCAACTGAGGACGTGCGCAAAAAGATTGCTGCCTACATACCGAAATACGAAACCGTCGCTGGCCACGTCTTGGTTCCCGGCGAAACGAACAAGGTCCATGACGCCGATAACCGGGAAGAACCAATCTCCATATCTAACGCCGAAGCTACGAACATCCAGAAGGATGTCGAGGAGGCCTATTTTATTGGGGCTGTGCGTTATCGGGATATATTCGATCCCGCCGTCCCCCCTATGTAACGCAATACTGTTTTAAGGTGGAAGGTACTCCTCTCGGTAGTCCGGGCCCTGCTGTCGACATACTCGCTTCCGGCCTCTTTTCGAATTGCACGATAAAAGGTTCCAGTTACATAAAGTAACCCTGTCACAGCAAGCAAGGGTACACACGTGTGCCAAGTATATAACGACCGTTTTAGGCGGTTACCTCAGCGGCTAAAGCCGGCGCCAGGGCAGGGAAGTTATCGCAGCGCTGTAAGTGCTGCGCCACCCCAAATCTGAGTTATTGCGATGGCATTCGGCGGGAATACTTGGTGCGCCCGGAGAGACTCGAACTCCCAACCCTCTGCTCCGAAGGCAGATGCTCTATCCAGTTGAGCTACGGGCGCGGTGAGAAATACATTTTACGGCAAAGTGGGGCGCAAGTGAGAATTTGAGCGTGGGGGGGTGAAACGAGGGCTAAAGAAAGCTCTGTTGTCCCTCCGGGACTTGGTCTCTATCTTTTTCATTTTTCCCAGCGCTGAAGCGCTGGGCTATTATCGCGATGCCCCTACGGGGCGGGTGCGATGATTGAACTTTGGGTGTTTGGGCCCGACGCGACGCGCGACCCCAGCGGCTAAAGCCGGCTGATTGGGGCGCCGAACGCGGCGCTGAAGCGCCGCTCTTCCACGGCTGCTCCCGCGTTCGATCTGCTTTCTTTGGTGCACGGGCGAGAACGCTAGTTCAAGGTCAAGGGCAGCGGACAGGAGTGTCCGCTCCACACGGACGATCTCGGACCGCAGGGAACAGCAGGTTCCTCGCCCGCCTTCGGCGGGCTCGGAATGACAAGGTTCATGCGTTGCAGCGTCGGAGTTTATTGTTCTCCGCCCGAAACGTTGCTCCCCCAGAGTGCGTTACTGCCCCATAGAGCATTGCTACCCCATAGCGCGTTGCTGCCCCACAAGGCGTTGCTGCCCCAGAGTGCATTCGATCCCCAGAGAGCGTTGCTGCCCCATAATGCGTTGCTTCCCCAGAGGGCGTTGCTGCCGGCAAGGGCGCTGCTTGAGGTGCCGGTTGAGGTTGACGACGTGCCCGTGACGAACTGCGATGATCCCCAGACCGCGGTGTTCGACCATGTGGCGGAAGTATTCCAGACCGCGGAAGGATCGTCGGATAAATACACTTCATTGGTGTTCGAATTAAAGGTGGCGATGGGAGACATCGCCGTGCCTTTGGCTACGTCGGCGCTGCTCAACGCAGCCTGCACATCGACGTAACCGGCGCCGATGGTGAAGACATCGTACTGATCAGTGTAGGTGATGCCGGTGGTTGGGTCGGTGGTGCTGCTGGAGGTTGGGAAAGTCTTGTAGGCGGTCTTCATCAGGCGAGCTTTTACCTGATCAGGAGTGAGCATGGGACTTTTCTGCAGCAGGTCGGCGACAACTCCGCTGACGATGCCGGTTGCCATGCTGGTTCCACTGAGCATGAAGTAAGTGGGAGAAATCGCGCTGCTTCCGCCCTTCACATAGTAGCTATAGGGAACCTGGTTGCCGGGAACCTGGTTGTAGAGGGTGGAATTCGGCGCCTCCAGCGAGGTCAGCAAGTTGCCGGGCGCAACAATGTCGGGCTTCACGACCGCGTCGACAACGGTGGGGCCTTTCGAGCTGTAGCTGGCGATGAGATCGTCGACTCGCGTGGGCGTGCCCATGGGCTTCATTGCGCCGACGGTGACGACATAAGGATCGTTGCCGGGAGAAGTGACGGTGGCGTAACCATCGGTGGGCTGGTAGCGGCCGTTGTTGCCGGCGGCGACGACCACCACGATTCCGTTCTTCCAGGCCTGCTCAACCGCCTGGCAGAGGGGATCGAGCTTGTAACTCTCGTAGACGGCGCGACCGAGCGAAAGATTGATCACGCGGATGTTGTATCTCGATTTCAGTGAGATCGCCTGGTTGATGGCGGCGATCACCAAGCTATCGGTGCCTTCACCATTCTGATCGAGCACGCGCAGGTTGACGAGGTTGGCTCCGGGCGCAATGCCTTTGAAAGTCTTGCTGAAGAAAGGACCGGTGGAACTGAGACCGTCTCCGGCGATGAGGCCGGCGACGTGAGTGCCATGGCCATATTGATCACTGGCGCTGGAGTTTCCGGGCACGAAGGACTGCTGATAGACAACTCGGGACAGCGGAAGAACGCCCAGATACAAATCCGGGTGGCTGCTGACGCCGCTATCGATGAGCGCCACACCGACGCCGGCGCCAGTATAGTTCGACTGCCAGGCAAAAGGCGCGTTGACCGCGACGGCGGCGTTGCTGAGCGACGGTGCCAAAGGCCGGTCTGAGCTGATGTAGACGACGTTCGACTGGTTGGAGAGATTCTGGATGCCGTTGCCATCGAGCACCGCGACCACGCCGTTGATCAGAGGCAGAGGTCCGAGGATGGTGCCGCCCAATTTCAGAACGTCATTCAGAACACAATCTACCAAGCCGATTAGCCCACTGCAGTTCACCTGGGTTCCGGGCGCGTACTGAATAATGACTTGAGCCTGCTGGGTGGACGGTTGCCCACGCAGTTCCGGCGAGAGCTTGGAGTCGTTGGCGTGCGCAAGCGTACCAACGGCGAGCAAGAGAACCACTAAAAGTCTTTTCATATCCCCTCAAAGCGGACCCACTCCGCCAAGTGCAGGATTGAAGTGCATGCCTAGATGTGCAGCCCGAGGTCCAAAGGCGTGGGTTGCGGCCCTTGCAAATCAATGAGTTAGCGGTGGAATTTTTTCGACGGTGAGACAGCCTGTCCCAGCGCGCGGAATGGAGGCCAATTTGTCCCCTGCGAAGATGAATCTTGCAACAGTGCTGGTTTTTCGGGCCCGGGAAATCGGTTTGCCGGGCATTGCGAAAAAGAGGGCAAGTCAATGATTCGATTGAAGAACACGATGGTAATCAGCGGAGACACTTTGGGGCAGAAAATAAGCCCCGGTTCGGCAAGAATCTAAGGACCTTCCAATGTCATGGGGACGACAAATTGGCGCGAGGGCCTATATCGCCGGAATGGCGGTTGCGGCCCTTGGTTGCTTCACCTTGGCATGTTTTCACTGGTACACCACCGACCCCCTGAAGTTCGTCTGCTACCTGGTGGCGGCGATGCTGGCATCGTCGCTCAAGGTGAGCCTGCCCGGAATTGAAGGAACGCTGTCGGTCAATTTCCTGTTCACTCTGATCGGCATTCTGGAAATGAGTTTGCCAGAGACGCTGCTGATCGGACTGGTGAGCACGCTGGCGCAATTCTATTGGCGTCCGGCGCGGCGGCTGAAGCTGGTGCAGCTGGTATTTAATCTTTCGCAAGTGACGGTTTGCAGCGCGGCCGCGTATGGCGCTTACAAGTTGGTCTCCATTTATGTGCTGCATGTGGCCGGTCCGTTGGCGCTGCTGGTGGCAGGGATCACGCACTTCGCCTGTAACACCTCGGCGATGTCGACGATCATCGGGCTGACGGAAGACAAGCCGATTTCGAAAGTGTGGAAGGACAGCTACATGTGGTCGTTTCCCTACTACATGGTGGGAGCGGCGATTGCGGGGTTCGTCAGCTTTCTGAACAGTCACATCGGGTGGCAGCCCTCTTTTCTGGTTTTGCCGCCGATCTACCTCATGTACCGCTCGTATCGTCTTTATCTGGGGAAACTGGAGACGGAAAAGCTGCATGCGGAAAAAGTTTCCAATCTGCATCTGCGAACCATCGAAGCCCTGGCTTTGGCAATCGAGGCCAAGGATCAAACCACGGGTGAGCACCTGCAGCGGGTGCGCGTTTACGCTCTCGAAGTCGCGCGGGAACTGGGTTTGACGGAAGACGAAACCGAAGCGCTGCGGGCAGCTTCGGTGCTTCATGATATTGGCAAGCTGGCCGTGCCGGAACACATCATCTCGAAGCCGGGGAAGCTGACGCCGGAAGAATTTGAAAAGATGAAGATCCATCCCATTGTTGGGGCGGAAATTCTGGAGCAGGTGGATTTTCCTTATCCGGTAGTGCCGATTGTGCGGGCGCATCACGAGAAATGGGATGGAAGCGGATATCCGAATGGTCTAAAGGGGGAAGCGATACCGATCGGGGCGCGCATTCTCGCCGCGGTCGACTGCCTGGATGCGCTGGCTTCCGACCGGCAATACCGGAGAGCGCTGCCTCTCGACGAAGCGATGGGCAAAGTGGCCTCAGAAGCTGGAACCAGTTTTGATCCGCGAGTGGTCGAGATTCTGGAACGGCGCTACGTGGATCTTGAGAGACTTGCCACCGAGCAGCCGCTGCAGGCTCCGGCGAAGTTGTCGACTGACATCAAAGTGGAGCGGGGACTGGCTCCAGATGCTGGTTTCGCGGAGTCGGAAAAGCCTATGGCGCAGGGAGCGGAGGCGGCGAAGGAATCCGTCAACGTAGTGGTCGCGGCCCGGCGGGAAGCGCAGACGCTGGCCGATTTCAGGGTCAAGCTCGGCTCGTCTCTTGGTTTTGACGACATACTCTCGCTGCTTGCGGTGAGGGTAAGGCATCTCTTGCCGCACGATGCAATGGCAGTTTGCGTTCTGAGGAATGAGGTTCTGATTCCGGAGCTGGTGAGCGGGGAGAATTTTCGCACGCTGTCTTCATTGCGGATTCCGATCGGGGAAGGACTGGTAGGGTGGGTTGCGCAGAATGCCAAACCGATTCTGAACGGCAATCCTGTGGTCGAGCCCGGCTATGTGAACGATTTGAAATACAGTGTGCTGCGCTCGGCGCTGGCGGTGCCTTTGGAAGGAGCTGCAAGAGTAGTGGCGGTGCTGGCGGTTTACCGGGTTCAGCCGGATGCATTTACTCGGGAGGAGTTGGGAGTGCTGCAGGCGTTTGCGTCGAATCTGGGGCTGGTGGTAGAAGGCGCATTGCGGCGGTCGGGGGCGGTCGATAGTGGGAAGAGTTCGGGACTCGCGGCATCGGCGGGGGGGTGAGGGAGAGGAGCGTTACAGCAAAAAGCGGGCTCCCTTCGACTTCGCTCAGGGCAGGCTCGGGTCGGAATGACAACGTTTTGTCGGTCGCTATCGCTGCGCTTCGGTCGGAATGACAAACAGTTCGAAGTGCGTCAGCGTTAGGTTCTATTCCATTTCGAAACCCAAATAGCTGAGGCCGTCGCTGCGCTCGACTTGCAGGACGACGGGATCGCCCGTCTTCAAGTTGTGAACGGCGGCGCGTAATTCTTCCATCGAAGTGATGGGATTGTTGTTGACTGAGTGGATTACGTCGCCGGTTTGCAGTCCGGTATCGGGAGTAATCAGGTCGGCGGCGCGGCCAAGAACAATCACGCCGGAAGAAATGCGCAGGGAGCCGATCTGATTGCGGACGTCGGGGGTGAGATCGGTAACGAGGATGCCGAGGCGCGAGATGAGACTTTTTTCGGGATCGGCGGCGTCGAAGAGCTGATCCATGGGATCGCGCTGCTCGATGGCGGGTATGTAGAGAGTCTTCCTTTCATCACCACGAAGGATCTCCATTTTTAGAACTTTGTCGAGACGATGAAGATAAAGCGCGGAGGCGAGACCGGGAAGAGTTTCGATGCGGCGATCGTCGGCGGTGAGAACGATATCCTGGATCTGCAGGCCGGCGCTGGCGGCGGGGCCGTCAGGCTTGACATCAGCGATGATGACACCCCAGCGCTGCGAAAGGTGCAGGCCATCGGCGAGAGTGGGTGTGATTTCCTGAGCCCCGGCACCGATTTCGACTTTGTGGACGTGACCGTATTTGCGCAGGCTGCGGTAGACGAACTCCACGATGCGGGCGGGGATGGCGAAGCCGAGGCCTTCGCTGCCGCCGCCTTCGGAGAGGATAAAGGTGTTGATGCCGACGACGGATCCGTTCATATCGACGAGCGGTCCGCCACTGTTGCCGGGGTTGATGGGGGCGTCGGTCTGGACGTAGGTCATGGCTTTGGTGGGATCGGGTTGGCGGGCGACGGCGCTTACCACTCCCATGGTGACTGAATTCTGCAAGCCCTCGGGACTGCCGATGGCGAAGACCAATTGTCCGACGCGGGGACGTTGTTGCGAAAGCAAGGGCAGAGTGGGAAGGTCATTTGCGTCGATTTTGAGCAGAGCGAGATCGGTTTCCTTATGAACGCCGAGTAGACGCGCTTCGAGGATGTGGCGTTTGCCGACGGGCACGGCGCGGCCGGAATCACCGGGCAGAGGCAAGGCGACGCGAATGCGCTGCGCGCCTTCAACGACGTGGGCGTTGGTCATGATGTAGCCGTCGGAATCGACGATCACGCCGGAGCCGACGGCATGCTGGCGAACGATGAGAGCAGTCTCGGTGTGGTTCTCTTCGTGTATCGGGCCATAGCCGGTGACCAGGATTTGAACTACGGCGGGCGAGACTTTTGCGGCCAGGCCCTCAAGAGCATTGTTGAGTTGCATGAGTGCAGCCATTGACGGGGCGGAATCGTCTGGCTTCGGTTGCAGTTTTTCGTCGGCCGGCTTTCCGGGTGCAGACTGGGCGTCTGTACTGGGACTGGTCGATTTCGGATTCTGCGTGGATTGTCCGAACATCGCAGTGGTCAAAGTCAAAAGCAGAATCGTCACATAGCAGAGGACAGGACGCGGATGACGACCGGCGCGCGCGCGGGTCAAAGATGGATCGAGCATGGGAATCGCTCTCCTGAGAAAGTAACTCTCATTCGACGGTATCACGCGCGATTCGGTTGCAGAGAGGGTCTCAGAACCAGTCGGGGAAGATCAGGTCGATCAGGCCGGGGGTCCAGTAGGAATAGAACTGGTCGTCGCAGATTTTGTATTCGCCGTATTTCTTGCGGGCATAGTCGCCCCAGTGGGGTTGGGTGCCGTCGAGGTCGGTGAAGCCGTATTCGCGGGCGAGGGCCCAGGAGCTGAAGACGCGTCCCGTCTTGGTCATTACGTTTGGATCGGTGGCGAGGGCAACGACGGCGCGGCCGATGTAGCGCGGCGATTCGGAGACCATAAAATCGCTGGGGGCGTCGTTTTGGTCTTTACTGTTTTTATCTTTATTCTTTTTCTTCCCGGCGTCTTTCCAGTTGGCTTCGCTGACTTTGAAATGCTCGAGGACTCTTTCGGAACGTAGGAATCCGGGAGTGAGGGCGACGGAGGCGATCTGGCGTTTGCGAAGTTCGCGAGACATGGCGAAGGCCAGGCGGATAACGGAAATCTTGACGAGGTCGTAGAAGAGGTTACCGCGGTAGTAGAAGGCGTCGCCGTCGGTGATTTCGAAGATGATTCCGCCTTTGCGAGCGAGCATCAGCGGGGCGGCGTAGTGCGCGGTGATGATGTGGGAATGGATGGCCTGCTTGAGCATGCGAAGGCCATTCTCGAGGTTGACGGCCCAGAAGGGCTTGCTCCATTCGGTGAGGGCATCGCCGCCCCAGACGTCGTTGACCAGGATGTCGAGGCCTTTGTGGCGGCGCTTGATAAGCGCGGCGAGTTTCTTAACCTCGGCGGAAACTTCGTGGTCGACCTTGACGGGGATGCCGTGGCCTCCGGCGGCGGTGACCAGGTCGGCAGTTTCTTCGATGGTTTCGCGCTGGCCAGGTTTGTCGGGGCGTCTTTGCGAATTTTTTCGTGAATTCTTTCGCGAACTACGGCCGGTGCAGTAGACGGTGGCTCCAGCTTCACCGAGGGCGATGGCGATGCCGCGTCCGGCGCCGCGGGTGGCTCCGGCTACGAGGGCGATCCTGCCGAGCAGGAGTCTGCTAGGGAGTTTCTTTGATGGCGAAGGCATCGTTATACCGGCGGGGCACATGATAGCAAATGTCTATATTGTAGGATCGCTTGGCTGAAAACGAGTTGCACCCTCGCTGGAAGAGCCAATTACCGTTTCGGAACGTTGTTGTTCTACTTTGTCCTTTTAAAAGCTTTGAATACAAAGAGCTAACCACTGCATTGTGCGACTGTGGTATAAATTCTGTTCCCCCATTACAGAGGTAATCTTGCCAATGAGCCGGGAGATCGCTGCAATGGACTGGAGCCGCGGCGTGGTTGACGAGCAGCGTCGGGACGCGATTCCACGAATGACTTGAGGCTCGAAAATAAGGTAGGATCCGCACCCCTCTTTAGGAGCATCAAAATGTCAGTTATGGCTGGCCCAGAGATCGATATCCGCGAGGCAATTCTTCGCGAATTGAAGCACAACGAGTTTCAGGCGATGGAACTCTTGGTGAAGCTGGGTTCGCTTGGGTATGCTGATTCTGATATAAAACGGGCCGTTTCAGAATTAATTCATGAGGGCAAGATCGAACTGACTCCTCACCGTCAAGTCAGGGTTGCTGAATCTGCGGCCTAGGAGCCTCAGCGGTGTCAAGGACTACGCTGCGATCCGAGCGTCTGCACGATAAGAATCCGCGCACTGACGGCGATGATCGTACGCCCGCCCAGCGTGACCGCGATCGCATTTTGTACAGTTCATCGTTCCGGCGGCTCGCCGAGGTGACCCAAGTAGTGTCGGCGAGTAGCGGTTACGTGTTTCACAACCGCCTCACGCATTCTTTACAGGTGGCCCAGGTTGGACGGCGACTGGCTGAGAAACTCTGCAAAAAGTATCCCGCCTTGACCACAGACCTGATTTGCCCAGACGTTGTGGAGGCTGCCTGTTTGGCGCACGATCTCGGACACCCTCCATTCGGCCATGTTGCCGAGCATCGCCTCAATGAACTAGCAAAGGCGTACGGAGGCTTTGAAGGAAACGCGCAAAGCTTCAGAATCGTTTCGAGTCTAGCCTCCCGCTCGAGGTCGTATGCAGGTCTGGATCTTACCGCCGCAACGCTAGCAGCCATCCTCAAGTATCCGTGGCTGAAGGGGGACAACCCCGGCAAGCTCAACAAGTGGGGAGCTTATGCTTCCGAGAGCAGGTCTTTCCGGCATGCCGCCCAACTTTTCCTGTCAATAAATAAGCCAACGATAGAGGCAGAACTCATGGACTGGGCCGACGATGTTACGTATTCAGTTCATGACCTCGAGGATTTTTATCGGGCTGGCAGATTACCACTGCATTTGCTGGCTCATCGTGATCCGCGCGAGCGAGAATCCTTCTTCGAAAATGTGTTTGAGCGCCGTAAGGATGACCCTGACTTTTCGGCCAGACAGGATTTAAAGGAGGCGTTCACAGACATTATGCTGTGGACGTTCTCCGTGCCCGGTGCCTACGACGGTTCATCGCTTCATCGTGCTGCCCTTAGGACATTCACCGGGATACTCATTGGAAGGTATATCAACGCAGCGACGCTGGACGCTCAAGGCGACAGCGTGTCCTTGACGATTGATCCCGACCTGCGAGCTGAGGTACGCATGTTGAAGGAGTTGACTTGGACTTACGTTATAGAGGCACCGAGCTTAGCCGCCCGGCAGTGTGGTCAAAACAGAATAATCGAAGAGCTCTTTATGACGTACCGTATTATGGCCCTCGATCCCAAGGACTGGCTTGTTTTTCCGACCTTCTACCGGGAGAGATTGAAAGATGCGAACGGAAAGCCCGAGGAGGTGGTTCGCACGTGCGTTGACCTCATAGCCAGTATGACTGAATCGCAAGCAGTCGCCATGCATCACAGGCTCACAGGCCAGAAGCACTCGTCAGGTTTAGATGACATTCTTCAATGAGATGAGGCCAGGGGGAATCTAGGTTCTACCCTTAACTAATTCGTTATCAGGCTTTTATCGAGTGGGCATCCGTGATATAACCGCCCCTAAGCCGTAAAATGATTGATTCGCCTGCTGGGAGCGTATTTGATGGTATTGGCCTCGTTGGCAAAGAGAGAAGGACCAAGCCACGAAAGAGGAGGGACTGTGTCCGAAGAAGCACGGACCGGAAAAAGGTTTCCGCTGGAATTGCCGATTAAACTGCATAGCGATACGGCCAGCGGCGATGCGAAGGGAACGACGGGAAATCTGAGCGCGGCGGGAGTATATATTCGCGCGGATGCGTCGCTGGAGATTGGTTCGCCGGTGGAATTTGAGATCACGCTGCCGCCGGATGTAACCGGCGGGCAGGAGAACGTTATCATCCAGTGCAAGGGACGGGTGGTGCGCACGGACCCGACCGGCTCCAGTGCGGAAGGTAAAGGTGTGGCTTGCGTGATTGACTCATACGAGTTCGTGAGGAACTCCTAATTTGTTAGACCGATTTTTGGAGCGCCAAATAACATGCTCAAACTGATTCTGGCCGATAACCAGGCAATCTTCCGGGCCGGCATTGCCAAGGTGCTGGCGGTGGAAGACGAGATGCGCATTGTGGCGCAGGCTCAGACGCCGGAGCAGATGTTCATGGCTCTGGACAAATTTCGTGCGGCGGTGCTGGTGGTGGCGGCGGGCTTCCACAACGATTTCGCGGCCATTGTGCAAGGCGCCAACAAGGCGAAGACGCGCGTGGTCGTTCTGGCCGATACCGGCGAGAGCGCGCAACGGCACATGGCGAACGGCGCGCATGGCGTGGTGTACCGCAATGTAACCAGCGCGGCGCTGGTGGACTGCGTGCGGAAGGTGGCGCGCGGGGAGACCTGGGTGCAGGACGTCGCGGTGCCGAGCGAGCTTACCGAGAACGATATGGTCGGGCTGCGGGTGCGCGACCGGCTGACGGCGAAAGAGCTGCGGATCGTGGCGCTGATTGTGCAGGGCTATAAGAATAAGGAGATCGCGACGCAGCTAGGAACGACGGAGCAGGTGATCAAGAATTATCTGCGCAACGTGTATGACAAGATTGGAGTGTCGGACCGGCTGGAGCTGGCGCTGTTCACGATCCATCACAGGATTTTGAATGAAGCGGCAGCGGCGACTACCACGGGAGCGGCTCCGCAGACTCCGGCGGGAGTGATGCCGTAGATTTAGTTGGGCCCGGCTGCGCAAAGGCCTCCCGCAGGGGATAAGGCCCGCGATCAGCAGGGCGCTTTACGCGGCGCTGAAGCGCCGCTCTTCCACGGTACTATCCGCAGTTGGCTTCGCTTCATTACAGCAGTTCGTCCATCGTTTCCGAGCGTATCTTTTCCAAATCGCGTAGCATCTACTGGCTATGGAATTTCGAACGTTGGGACGCTCCGGCTTGAAGGTACCCGTGTTGAGTTTTGGCACGGGAACATTTGGCGGTTCAAACGAGTTTTTCCGCGCCTGGGGCGCGAGCGATGTCGCGGAGGCAACGCGGCTTGTCGATATCTGCCTGGAAGCGGGGGTAAATCTTTTCGATACCGCCGACGTTTACTCGGACGGACTCTCCGAAACAATTTTGGGGAAGGCAATTGCGGGGCGGCGCGATGACGTTTTGATTTCGACGAAGACTACCTTTCGCATGGGCGGCCACAATGGGCCGAACGACCTGGGATCGTCGCGGTATCACGTGATCCGGGCCTGCGAAGCCAGCTTGCGAAGGCTAGGCACGGACTATATCGACATCTATCATCTCCATGGATTTGACGCGCTTACTCGGGTCGAGGAAGTGCTGAGCACGCTCAACACGCTTGTGACCAGCGGCAAGATCCGGTACATTGCGTGCTCGAATTTTTCTGGCTGGCACTTGATGAAATCTTTGGGCGTGGCGGACAGGTATGGATGGGCGCGTTATGTGGGCCATCAGGTGTATTACTCGCTGGTGGGCAGAGAGTACGAGTGGGAGTTGATGCCGCTGGCCTTGGATCAGGGCGTGGGAGCGCTGGTGTGGAGTCCGCTGGGATGGGGAAGATTGACGGGAAAGATCAGGCGGGGAAAGCCGCTGCCGGCGGAGAGCCGGCTGCACAAGACGGCCGCGCAGGGGCCGCAGATCGATGACGAATATCTTTACACCGTGGTGGATGCGCTCGATATAGTTGCAAAAGAGACGGGGAAAACCGTGCCACAGGTGGCGCTGAACTGGCTGTTGCAGCGGCCATCGATCTCCACCGTGATCATGGGAGCGCGGAATGAAGAGCAGTTGCGGCAAAATCTGGCGGCGGAAGGATGGAATCTATCGCGCGAGCAGATTGCGAGGCTGGACGCGGCCAGCGACGTGACGCCGGTTTATCCTTACTGGCACCAGTGGCAGTTTGCGGAGAGGAATCCTGTGCCGGTGCCTGCGGGAAGCAAATGAAATCCTCCATCAAGTTGAGGGATGTCGCCGCGGCGGCGTCCCTCAACTTTTAGCTTGCTAACCTGCGCTTCGTTACACCAAGAGGGGACGACTACAGTGTCGCGACCAAGTGGTCTCGCGAGAGCCTTCTATTTTTGCTCCTCACGTTGCTCGGTGGGATGCATGTGCTGATTCACAAACTTTGCTTCTTGCCTGCTGGTTTCGGTCACTTCCGCGCCGAGTTTTGATCCCCCCTCGAAAATCTTGCTGAGAAAGTCGGTGTCTCCGTACTTTCGAAAAACAATCTCGGAATGGGCCGGCGTGTGTTCGTCCTGTGTGTCGCGAACGTTAAAGTTCACGGTAGTCTTATCGTTCTCATTGGTAACGGTCATCACAGAATTTTCCACACCCTGCATCACGTGAAAGGTGTATTCGCCGGGCGGCAATGTGGTGTCACCGATGACGAAGGGATGGTCGATGTGGGCTCGAAGGTCGTTTGCAATCTGGGCATGCAACCAGGATGCGCCGGGCATGACGAAGAACAAGCTGACGAGGATCGGGATTACTTTTCTAACGTGGCAATTCATAACTCCTCCACTGCGTGGCTAATCTTTTTATGTTATGCGCGATTTGTGCGCATACCTTTAAGTTGCCAACTGTGGAGGAAAGGATTACCCGATCTTCTCGGCAATCGACTTGGCCTGGGTGAACAAGTACAGATAATCGGGGCCGCCGGACTTGGAATCGGTGCCCGACATGTTGAAGCCGCCGAAAGGATGAGCGCCGACCATGGCTCCGGTGCACTTGCGGTTGAAGTAGAGATTGCCCACGTGGAAGTCGCGCGTGGCGCGATCGATTTTATCGCGTGATTTTGTATAGACAGCGCCGGTCAGGCCGAACTCGGTATCGTTGGCGATTTCGAGAGCGTTGTCGAAGCCGCGGGCCTTGATGACGGCCAGAACCGGGCCGAAGATTTCTTCCTGCTCGAGTTTGGATTTGGCGGGAATGTCGGCGAAGACCGTGGGACGGATGTAATAGCCTTCTCCGGCTTCGGTGGCACGGTCGCCTCCGGTGAGCAGGCGACCATCTTTCTTGCCTTGCTCGATGTATTCGAGGATGGTCTTCAGGGAGCCTTCATTGATGACGGCGCCCATGTTGGAGTTTTCCGCAGGATCGCCGACGGTGATTTTTTCCACGCGGGCTTTGAGTTGTTCGAGGAACTTGTCGTAGACGCGTTCGTCGACGATGGCGCGGGAACAGGCGGAGCACTTCTGCCCCTGGAAGCCGAATGCGGCTTGCGCGACGCCTTCAACGGCGGAATCGATGTCGGCATCGGCATCGACGATGATGGCGTCTTTGCCGCCCATCTCGAGGATGGTGCGCTTGATCCAGAGCTGGCCGGGAGCCTGCGTGGCGGCAGTTTTGTTGATGTGAAGGCCGACCTCGCGGGATCCGGTGAATGCGACATAACGCGTTTTGCGATGCGCGACGATGGCGTCGCCAAAGCTGGCGCCGGCGCCGGGGCAGAAATTCACTACACCTTCCGGCATGCCAACTTCTTCCAGCAATTCGACGAATTTGGCGGCGATGGTGGGCGAGTCGCTGGAGGGCTTGAGGATGACGGTGTTGCCGCTGACGATGGAGGCGAGGGTCATGCCGGCCATGATGGCGCAGGGGAAGTTCCATGGCGGAATCACGGCGCCGACTCCGAGCGGGATATACATGAGCGAATCGTGCTCGCCGGGCATCTGGACGGGCGGTTCAACCTTGGCAAAGCGCAGAGCTTCGCGAGCATAGAACTCGCAGAAGTCGATGGCTTCGGAGATATCGGCATCGGCTTCGGCCCAGTTTTTGCTGACTTCGAAAACCAGCCAGGCCATGTAATCCATTTTGCGGTCACGGAGGCGATCGGCGGCGCGGAACAGAAGGCTGGCGCGCTCTTCGACCGAAGTCCGGCTCCAGGTGGCGAAGGCTTTCAAGGCGGCTTGCATGGCGGGTTCGACTTGCTCTTTGCCGGCCTTCTGGTGGATGCCGACAATTTGCGAAGGCTTGGAAGGATTCAGCGATTTGATCTTGTCGGTGGTCTTGACGCGCTGGCCGCCGATGATGAGGTCATACTCGCGGCCGAGCTGGCCGCGGACGCGTTCGATGGCGGCGCGCATCTTGCGGGCGTTGTCTTCGTGGCGGAAATCGTAAAAGGGCTCGTTGATGAACGGGCCTTGATGGGAAGATTGCGTGCGCGGCCGGACGGGGGCTTCCAGGGTTGCCATGGGGGACGCTCCTTGAGACGAATCCAGATCCAGAAAATCCAGCTCCAGAAAATCCAAGTCCAGAAATGGACCGATCGATTTCTGTTGGTCAGTGTTTCATTGTAGCATCGGAAACCGAAAGCTGATTTCGCACGTCAAAAACTACGGTCGGCAGTTTGCAACGCGCTGATTCGGATGATTCAGAGGTCATTCATGAAATGTCTTTTTGGAAAGGCGCTCTTAGCGATCTCGACTCTGGGTGCAGTTTGTCTTGGCGTGTGCCAGCTGTCGACGGCACAAGATGTTTTGACGTGGCACAACGAGAATGCTCGGACCGGACAGAACCTCAAGGAAAAAATACTTACTTTGCAGAATGTGAATCCGAGGACGTTCGGCAAACTGTTTGTCATTGGTGTGGACGGCAAGGTGGATGCGACGCCTCTTTATGCGGAGGGGCTGGAGATGCCGAACCGGGGATTCAAGAATGTGCTGTTTGTGGCCACAGAGCACGACAGCGTCTATGCATTCGATGCGGATAGCGGGAGCGAATTCTGGCATGTTCGGTTGCTCCCTCCGGATGAATCGCCTTCGGACGATCGCGGCTGTTCTCAGGTAACGCCAGAAATCGGAATCACATCGACGCCGGTTATCGATCGCCAGCGAGGTCTGCACGGCACGATCTACGTGGTTGGGATGAGCAAAGATCAGGCAGGGGGATACGTGCAGAGACTGCATGCCCTTGATCTGCGAAATGGAAGCGAAGAGTTCGGAGGGCCGGTGGAAATTAAGGCCACATTCCCTGGAAGTGGCGCAGCCAGCCGCGATGGGACGGAGATTTTCGATCCGAAACAATATGAGGAGCGGGCGGGGCTTCTGCTACTGAACGGCGTGATTTACACGAGTTGGACTTCGCATTGCGACATCAACCCGTACAACGGATGGGTGATTGGCTATAGCACGGAAACATTGAAGCAGACCGCCGTGCTCAACCTGACACCGAACGGCGAAGAAGGCGCAGTCTGGCAGAGCGGCGCGGGACCGGCCGCGGATGATCAGGGCAACATTTATTTGATGGTGGCGAATGGAACCTTCGATAAAACGCTGAACGCCGGGGGATTTCCGTCAAGGGGCGACTTTGGAAATTCATTTCTGAAGATTTCGACTGCCGGCGGCAAGCTCTCGATTGCGGATTACTTCACGATGTTTGACGTTGATGCGGAGAATGCCGCGGATAATGATCTTGGCGCGGGCGGTCCGGTTGTGCTGCCAGAGATGAGAGACGCGTCGGGAAAAATCCGGCGGCTGGCAGTGGGGTCGGGAAAAGATCGAAATATCTATCTGGTGAATCGCGAGGCCATGGGGAAGTTTAATCCGCAGGGGAACGAGAACATTTATCAGGAACTTCCCAAGGCGCTGAAGGGCGAACGGTTTCGCGGCGCGCCCGCGTATTTTGACGGGCGGCTGTATTTCGGCTCGGTAAATGACAGCATGCGCGAATTTCGATTCGTGGATGCGCGACTTGGCGTGGAACCGGTTTCGATTACGGCTACAAAATATGGTTATCCCGGCGCAATGCCCAGTGTTTCAGCGGATGGATCGCGCAACGGGATTGTGTGGGCCTCTGAAAATGGCGAAGCGGCGGTGCTCCATGCTTACGATGCGAATGACCTGGCCCATGAGCTGTACAACAGCGACCAGGCGCCTTCGGGAAGAGATCACTTCGGCGAGGGCAACAAATTCATCACGCCCGTGATCGCGCACGGGAAAGTTTATGTTGGGACCACCGACGGGCTGGGAGTTTTTGGTCTGCTGCTCAATCCTGCGCGTCCGCCTTCGCCTCGCTAGGGGCTGCCGCTTCGCGGCTGGAGCTTATATGGTAAGCATACGATGCACGACCAGGCGGAAACGTCGGCAACAAGAATATCGATGGCGGGCGTTTCATTTCGGTACGGCGCTTACATTGTGGCCGAATAGCCGGGCGTATGCACAGCGAGTGTTAAACTCAAGAGTTTTCGCGAGTGGCGGAATATGCCAGCGGGAACTAGTCGCGAGGGAGAAATGGAAATCAAGCGTGTAGGTGTCGTGGGTGCAGGCACCATGGGTAACGGGATTGCGCATGTGTTTGCGCGCAGCGGGTATGCGGTGATTCTGTGCGATGTGGAGCAGAGGTTTTTGGAGCGTGGGCTGGCGACCATCACGAAAAATCTCGATCGTGAAGTGGCGAAGAACAAGATCACGGAGGCAGATAAGGCGTCGGCGTTGAAAAATATTGAAGGGGTGACGGATCGCGGGAGGCTGGCGGAGTGCGATTTCGTGGTGGAGGCGGCGACCGAGAAGTTTGAGATCAAGAGGGAAATTTTTCGCGATCTCGACGGACTGGTGCGGCCGGAGGTGATTCTGGCTTCGAATACTTCATCGATTTCGATCACCAAGCTGGGGGCGCTAACCAAACGTGCGGAGAAAGTGATTGGGATGCATTTCTTTAATCCGGTGCCGGTGATGAAATTGGTGGAGGTGATCCGAGGGCTGGCTACTTCGCAGGAGACATTTTCTGAAACTCGGAACCTGGCGCTCAAGCTGGAGAAGACGCCGGTCGAGGTGAACGATGCGCCGGGATTTGTTTCGAACCGGGTGCTGATGCCGCTGCTGAATGAGGCGATGTATGCGGTGATGGAGGGAGTGGCGACGCCGGAGGCGGTGGATGAAGTGTTCAAGCTGGGGATGGCGCATCCCATGGGGCCGCTGACGCTTGCGGATTTTATTGGGCTGGATGTTTGCCTCGACATTATGCGGGTGATGTTGGAGGGGCTGGGTGATCCGAAGTATCGGCCGTGTCCGCTGCTGATCAAGATGGTGGACGCGGGGTGGTTGGGGAGGAAGAGCGGGCGCGGGTTTTATCAGTATTAGATTGCGCAGGGGCTAAAAGCCCGCCTTCATCGTGCAGGCTTACGCGGCCCTGAAGGGCCGCTCTTCCACGGTGTATACACACCATCGCCAAGATAGGCTCGAACTCCTCAGCGGCTAAAGCCGAGTTTTTTGAGGAACTGGGAACGGCACGAGTGAAGCCGTGCCCTTGCAAAACTAATTGAATGCGGAGAGAGGCAGTCCAAAACGGAATGACAAGCAAGGTCGTTGCATCGCGAGTTCGAGGCGATACGCCGTATTACGTGCTGGCTGCGGTCGCAGGAATCGGGACGGGATGGGTTGACGTCAGCGTGAATGACTTGCTATTCACCGCATTGCTGGTGCTGTCGGCTTGCATGCTGCTGGGGACGCTGCGGCCGCGCTGGCCCTGGCGGTGGGTGGTGGTGGTGGTGGCGTTCGTTCCTTTGAGCGAGTTGGCGGCTTATACGATTCTTGCCGTGAAGCCTACGCGAGGGCAGGTGTACGGATCGTTTCTGACAGCGCTGCCGGGAATTGCTGGAGCTTATGGAGGATCGCTGATGCGGGGCGTGCTGGATAATCTGCGGCAGGGGAAGTGAGAAGGCAGGTAGTTTCCAGTTTCTGGTTCATGGCTTCGCCGGTTAACGCTCGACCGGAATCAAAGCGAGATAATAGAAAGTAGACACCAAAGACCAGACACCGGAAACGGCCTGCCAAAGGTATCGGCTCCCAAGAAAGTACTCCCAGTTCCACAGGAGGGTCGCGTATGCTGCGAGCATGGGAGTGACGGTCTCGATGCTGGCCAGCGGGAGCCGGGGGAATTGTACGTTCGTGGCCAGCGCGCGGACCAGGATTCTGGTAGATGCGGGAATTTCCTGCCGCGAGACCTTCAAGCGAATGAAATCGTTGGGCGAAGATCCGCGGGGGCTCTCGGCGATTCTGATTACTCACGAACACTCCGATCACATTTATGGACTGGCGACGCTGGCCAAGAAGTTGCGCATCCCGGTGTTTATAACGGGAGCGACGCATGCGGCGTGGGCGCGGGCTCTGCGCAACGAAAACGGGGAGCGGCCACAACTGGAGAAGCTCGAACGCTTCGAGTCGGGGCATCGCTTTCAGGTGGGTGATATCGAGGTGAAACCCTTCACCATTCCGCACGATGCCGTCGACCCGGTCGGTTTCACATTCCGTATCGAAGGCAGCAAAGTAAGCGTGGCCACCGATTTGGGTTACTTGCCGGTAAATGTGCGCGATCACCTGCGGGGCTCCGATGTGCTGATCATGGAGTCGAATCACGATGTGGAAATGCTGCGCGGCGGGCCCTATCCGTGGACAGTGAAGCAGCGGGTGGCGAGCAACGTGGGGCATCTCTCGAACGAGAAACTCGCGGATTTCTTTGCTGGGGACTATGATAATGGTGCAGCTTTTGTGGTGCTGGCGCATCTCTCTGAGCAGAACAATCATCCCGAGATCGCGCGCAGAGAGGCAGAAAAGGCGTTGGCGCTGCGCGGGGGGTTATTTCACAACCGCGTAGTGGTCGCGGTACAGTCCGAGGTGATGGCGCCGATTCAGCTTTAGTAACTTATGAGTCAGCAGTGCACTGATCCCATCGTAGGGAAAATTCTGGCGGGCTGGAGGTACGACATTTCCGGTCTGGCGCCGGAGATGCGTGGCGATTACGAAAGCCACTTTGCGGGCTGCGAACGGTGCCGCAGCCGGCAGCGCCTGAACCGCATCATCGATGTTGGATTGATCGCGCTGGCTTCGATTTCGGGGGGAGTGTTCCTGCTGGCCTTTGGCGTGATCCGGCATTTTGGGCCGCGGCACGCGTTCTGGCTGGAGATTGCCGCGCTGGCGGGATTTGCTTTGTCGGCGCTGATCTGGCTGGTGGTCGCAGTGGCCACGCCCGCACCGGTTACCGTGCTGGATGCGGCCAAAGAAGGCGCGCGACGGGTGCATGACCGCCTGCCTCCGGAGATCCGGGAACGGCTCCCGGAAGAACTTCGCGTGAAGATTACCGGAACGTAAGAACTAAAAATAAAAAGTGTAACGACCGTGAGCAGGCTTTTTTCCCAACTCGTTGCCGTGATGGTGTTGGGCACAGTTGTGGCTGCGAGCGCGGGAGCGATGTGCGTGGTGCCGGCAGCGCATGCGCCCATGATTGGATGTCATCATCCCATGCAGGTTCCGTTGGGTCCGCACCCGGCCGATTATCGCTGCTGCATGAGCCGGTATGCGGTTCCTCTGGTGACGAACGCGGTTTCGCCACGTCCGGCGCTCGACGGGCTGCCTCTGGTTGCGACTCCCCTTCTGGCAGCGGCGAGCAACGACTCCGTATTTATTTCCACGATTCTGCCGTCCAGCGGACCGCCCGGCGTTTTCGTTCTTAGAATCTAGCCCGCAATCTCCCTCTCAAAGCTTTTGATTTCTTTCATGGCGGAGTGCGCTTTAACCGGCGTGTTGCGCGAGTGCAGTGTCTTCTTGGAAAACGGGAGGTTGTCGTGGTCAGGGTCTTCTTATTTTTTATTGTTTTTCTTTCGGCCGTGCCGGGTGGATTGTCGGGCATAGTGTTCGCGCAGGATTCATCCATGAGTGGAATGCAGATGCCGATGCAAGAACATGAATCGGCGCAGTTGCCCTCACCGCATGAGGGATCAGGGACGGCCTGGGAGCCGGCGTCGGTGCCAGAGCACGCGTGGATGGCGATGCGCGGCGGGTGGGAACTGATGGCCCACGGCGTGATTTTCACCGACTACAACCAGCAGGGCGGGCCGCGCGGCGAGGGCAAAGCCGAGTCAGTGAATTGGGGAATGCTGATGGAGCAACACAAGCTGGGCAGCGGAACGATTCTGTTGCGGCAGATGTTCTCGGCGGAATCGCTGACCTCACCGCATCCGGGATTTCCTGAGTTATTTCAGACGGGCGAGACGTATCACGGGGAGCCGCTGGTCGACCACCAGCATCCGCATAATGTTTTTGCGGAGCTGGCGGCGCTGTACATGCTGCCGCTAACAGAGAAAATCTCATGGGAACTATATGGAGGACCATCGGCGGAACCGGCGTTGGGTCCGGTGACCTATCTTCACCGCACTTCTGCGGCGGAGTTACCGCTGGCTCCGCTGGGCCATCACTTGCAGGATTCCACGCACACCAGCTTCGGCGTGGTGACAACAGGACTTGTGATCGAGCGGTTCAAGCTGGAAGGCTCGGCATTCAACGGACACGAACCCAACGAAGAACGCTGGAGTATCCAGCCGGCTGCACTGGAGTCCTGGTCGGTGCGCGGCAGCGTTGCGCCCGGTCGCAACTGGACAGCGCAATACAGCATCGGGCACCTCGACCACCCCGAGGTGCTGGAACCCTGGAACCAGTGGCGGGAGACGGCTTCGGTGGAGTATGACCGGCCGCTGGCGGCGGGCAATTGGGCGACGACGGCGGTGTGGGGACGGGTGCACGAGATCGGCCCGGGAACCAATCTGAACGGCTACCTGATCGAATCCACTGTAAATTTTTTGCGGCGCGATTATGGGTTCACACGGATGGAACTGGTGGATAAGAACGAATTATTTCCGCAGGCGGCGCTGCATCCAGCGTACCGCATTGGAGCATACACTTTCGGCGGCACGCGTGATCTGATCCAGAATCGCACGTGGCAACTGGGGCTGGGCGGGGATGTGACGTTTACTCGAAGCCCGCGGTACTGGATGCAGCGTATGGGAATTTTCCGGTGTCGTTCCAGATTTTTCTGCGCATGCGTCCGAGATTGCGCGGAAACGAACTTCATGACTAGCTGCGGGAATATTGCCGACACAGATTCGGGCCGCAAGAATTCCACATTGCCCGGAACGAACTGCGCGAGAATATATGTAATGAGTGGGACGTTGAGGACACTGCGCGTGGTGCAGTGGGCGTTGCTGGTGAGCGTCGCGCTGTATGTAATTCTAGGGGCAATGCTTCATCCCATGGCCAGAGGCGTGGATCCTTCTCTCAACTACGTTTTCTCAACCCTGGGCGTGGCCATTGTGGGAATGATCTTCGTGGTCAGGCGCACGCTGGTGCTGCGTTGGGCGGAGAGCCTGGCAGCGCATCCGGACGATGCGCTGGCGTTGGGGCATTGGAGAAGCGGATATTTTGCCACCTACGCATTGAGTGAAGCGCTGGCGCTATTCGGCCTGATCCTGCGCTTCATGGGCTGCAACTTTGAGCGGAGCCTGCCGTTTTACATTGGCGGGTTTGCGCTGCTTTTCTTTTTTGGACCGAAGGAACCAACGGCTGCCTGAAGCGAATCCAGAGTCATTCCGTTACGCTACGTCGCTTTGGCGAAGCGCAGGGATGCGGAGTTCATGCAGTAGCGCAGGCCGGTGGGCTGCGGACCATCGTCGAAAACGTGACCGAGGTGGGCGTCACACTCGGTGCAGGAAACCGCGGTGCGCTGCATGCCGAGGGTGTTGTCGGAAATCTCGCGCACATTTTCTTTGGCGATGGGCGCCCAGAAACTGGGCCAGCCGGTTCCGGAATCAAACTTGGTGGCAGAACTGAACAAAGCGTTGTCGCAGCAGATGCAGCGGAAGACTCCCGCGTCGTGAACGTTCAGCAGCTTCCCCGTGAAAGCAATTTCGGTATCCGCGTGGCGAGTGATGTCGAATACTCCCGACGGCAGCTCTTTCCGCCACTCTTCTTCGGACTTGACCACGCGCGGAATCGTTACCTTGGCCAGGCGCTTGCCGGAGTCGGAGAATTGTACGATGGTTACTTCCGCCGGCTCCGCCTTCGCGGCAGCCTCAATCAGGTGCGGACGGCGCAGCGAAAACAAGGCGGCGCCTCCAAGGGCCGCACCCATGCCCGACAAGAATAATCGCCGTCCAAAATTCACCTCGCTGGTGCGATCGGAATCAAACATAAGTCCCCCAGTTGTCGGTTCTCAGTTATCAGTAAAGACCTTTCGCGTGCGACCGCGAACCGACTTACTTCCCGGTATAGAGCTCCGGAAATTCCTTGCGCAGATTCGCTACTTTTGGCGCGTCGTTGTAGACGATGTACGGGTTATCCGGATGCAGAGTTGCATAGTTCTGGTGATACGCCTCTGCCGGATAGAAGGCGGTCAGCGGCAGCACCTGGGTTGCGATTGCTTTGCGAAAAACCTTTGCCTGATTGAGCTGCGCGATGTAGGCCTCGGCAATGCGCTTCTGCGGATCGTTGCCGTAAAAGATGACCGAGCGGTATTGCGTGCCTTCGTCCGGACCCTGGCGGTTCACTTCCGTGGGATCAAGAGCGACTGAGAAAAATACGCGCAACAATTCTCCGTAAGTGACCTGCGAGGGATCGTAAACGATCTGTACGCTCTCGGCGTGGCCGGTCTCTCCGCTGCTCACAGCTTCGTAGTCGGGATTCTTCACCGTACCGCCGGAGTATCCGGAGGTGGCGCTGACCACGCCCTTCACATGCTGGAACACAGCCTGAATTCCCCAGAAACATCCCCCGGCGACCACGGCGGTTTCTTTGGCTGGAGCCGTCGCCTTGGCCTCGTCCGCCACCGGACTCGGCAGGGCGGTACCGCTTCCGGCCCGGCAAGCCACCACGCCTGCCAGCACCGTCAGGATCATCGCAAACATACGTACTGAAGCTTTGGACATAACCCCTCCTGCGGCATCCCCGCCACGTTCCCCTGTTTTGGCTTCCCTTATTAGAGTTACGAGTGTGGAGGAAGTTTCGGATGTGGGATGGCGCAAGTGTGGGAACGTTTGAGGTGCAATGCATTAGAGGTTAGTCAACACAACAAAGGAGTTAGGGGCGTTGCGGGCGGATTGGTCGATACTGGAAGACGAAACAGAGTACTCCGGGCGGGATAAAAACAGGCAGTGCCGCGAGAGCGCTGCCTCTTCACTCTATCCCTCTATTTACCAAGGTCGGGTCGAGCAGCGGCCTATTTCATCCCCTCACAAATCTCGGCTTCGTGGATGGCCATGTCGAGATGTTTGATGGCTTCTTCGCGATGTCCCTGAAAAATGGGCTCGGCTTGCTCGAGATGTTGCCTGGCCGCGCGCATGGACTCCAGCGCTTCATGGATATGGGGATGGCGGTCGGGCATCGCTGCAACCAAGGCGGGCGGTTGCGGAGCTGGCGCCGCCACGGGGGCCGCGGGCGTTTTTGGAGCAGCCGCTCCGGCGGGGAAGGCCAGAGTGAAGAGAAAAGATGCTGTGAGCAGCAGAGTCATAAGCCCGATTTTTTTCATACGTCCTCCTCGTCCGGATTACGGCTCGGACGCAGCCTCTGATTTGCTTCAGGTGAATTAAATTATCAGCAATTCGAGTCGTCGCGCGGAGAATTGCAAGAAATAAAGCAGGCTGGCTGGAGATAGGTTCGGAGTAGTTTCGCCTGGGGGCAGCCGACGCAGCTGGGCAGAACGCTAAGTGTTCTCTAAGCGGATAGTTCCGCTCCGCTCTACTGCTGCACGGTCTGGGTCACTGTTGCCGAACTCTTGGCAATGTTCGAGTCTCCGTAATAAGTAGCCGTGATCTTGGTTGAGCTCACAGGCAATGTAGAGGTAGTGAACTTGGCCTTGCCGTTGCTGAGTTGAGCCGTTCCCAGCACCGTCGTCCCCGACGTGAAGGTTACGGGGCCCAGCGCTGTGACTGTCGGCGAGGTGATGGTGGCGGTGAATGTGACTGCCTGACCTTGGGTGGATGGGTTTGGCGATGAACTCAGAGTGGCTTCGCTGGTGGTCTGCTTTATCGCCTGGTTCAGGATGGGGGAAGTACTGCGCGAGTTGTTGGAGTCGCCCGAGTACAGTGCGGTTAGCGGGTAGACGTCGGCGTTGAGGTTGGACTTGCTCAGCGTGGCTATGCCGCTTGCGCTGAGGGTAGCCACCCCGATGGGGTTTCCTTCCCACACGAAAGTCACTTTCCCGGACGGTGTAGCGGAACCCGAAGCTGTCACCGTTGCGGTCCAGGTTACGGACTGGCCGTAGGTGGAGGGGTTGAGGCTGGAGACGAGGTCGGTGGTTGTCAAGGGCTGCATCGACACTGCAAAAATAGCCCCGGCGTCATAGACGCCGCCAGTTGAAATCGTGCCGTAGAACGTGTCGTCCACCAGAATTAAGGGAGCCAACGAGCAGCCAGGCAGGCTAGCGAGAACGTTCAGGGAACCCTGAGGCGTTAGCTGGAAAACCGTGCCCGAGATGGGAGGGGCCTGGCCAGGCAGATAGAAGCCTGTAAGCGGGCGGTTGCAAGTCGTGCCATAAAAATTCCCGATCTTGTCGCGAACCAAGCCTGATTGGGGATAAGACCCGTCGGCGCAATTGGGCAGCGAGCAAAAGTTGTAAAGCACAGTTTCACTCCCATTCCACCCTTGCTTGGACGGTGTGAGCTTGAAAATAGTACCCTTGCCGTTGGCGCCTCCGTTTTGTGTTGTGCCGTAGAGGTTCCCCGCGTCGTCGAGGATGAGGCGGCCCGAAGGATTAGCACCGTCACGGCAGTTTTCAAAGAAGCAAAAATAATATTGGATGGTCTCGATCCAACCCTGTTTCCTTTGTTGCAATTCAAAAACCACCCCTTCGCTGTTGAAACTGCTATAAGGCGTCGAGCCATAGAGGGTGGGGCCATAAAGAGTCAAGGAAGAGCCGGGATTCTCTCCGTCACCTGGGTCATTAAAGCTAGCAAAGTCATACAGCGTCGTATATTGCCCACTGGGCGAATATTCGTAGACGCTGCCACAACCCGAGGTAGGACAAAAGTAAGTGTTCCCCCCTGTGAAATCGTGCCGTAGAGATTACCTTCGATGTCGAAGACCACGGCGGCTAAAGGAGTAGAGACTAGAGTGGCGAGCCAGGCAGGGCTCCAGACGCCATTGGAAAGCGTCAGCTCGAAGAGCGTACCGCCGCCGCCATAAGTTTGTAGGGATGTGCCATACAGATTGCCGAAGCGATCAGCCGTCAGACCGCCTGCAGGCTGCGCGGCGTAGTAGGGGTTGCAGCTCGGCTCCTCGCAAAGTGTCAGAATGGGGGTTTCGATCCAGCTGTTATTTTGGGGGTTACTCAGCTGGTAGACGATGCCATCGCTCTCCCCGCCGTACAACGTCGTGCCATAAAAGTTGCCATTCAGGTAGACCAAGCCGCCACTTCCGGGAGTGCCCCCGTCGTTTCCGCCGGTGAAGTTGTACAAGATGGTAAGCCGGTTCGGCGAGTCAGGGCTTGCATCCGGCGGAGTTGCAGAGTTGGTGGATAGCCTCCGTATTGGCCCATGTGTGCCAGCCACCTGCGCTACGACAGAGCATGCGATCAGGAAGGTGAGAACTGCGGAGAACAGAATGAAGGCGCGGAGAGTGTGGAAATTGAGGGTACGATTGCGGGCCATGGAAGACCTCCTTGGCTTTGTGCATCGAGGTCTGATCAATCGTCAGGAGGTCGATTTCGAGACGGTCGGCAGTCCGGGAGACCCTGTGAAACGATTGGCCGTCGCCAACGGTTGCGATCGTGCAACAGTCTACGTGCGAGGCGGCGGGTTTTCAATGACCGCAGTCACAGCGTAGTCGGCGCCTGATCGGGGAGCTCACACCCAAGTTTGGATCGTTGCTCTGGTCAAACTTCGCGCTGATTGACTTGGTTGGATGAAATCGGTATGGAACGGGAAGGCTTCGCCTTGGCCGGACAGCCGAGGCAGCGAAATCCGATTGCCAAGAGCGAGAGAGCCGTGGAATCCCATGTTTCGCAAAGGAGGCGGAACAATGGGGCACCCTCGGGGCGGAAGGCGCAATCCTGTTTCTTCTTGACATTCGCTTTATATTCGCCAACAATGGCGGCATGGCGATCACACGCAGGCAGCGCGAAGTGTATGACTTCATCTCCCGCTTTGTGGCGGAGCATGGGTACTCTCCGTCGTTTGAGGAGATTGGCACGGGGCTGGAGCTGACGTCGCTGGCAACGGTGCACAAGCACATCACCAATCTCGAGAAGAAGGGATTGCTCACGCGGGACTACAACCGGAGCCGGTCGATCGATCTGCTGCCGCCCAAAGGGCGGCTGAAGCAGGCCATGAGCGTGAATACCGGGCTGGTGCTGCCGCTGCTGGGCCGCATTGCTGCCGGCCAGCCGATTGAGGCGATGCAGACCAATGAGACGATCTCGCTGGCGGATTTCGTCCGGTCGAAAGAAGTGTTTGTGCTGGAGGTGCGCGGCGACTCCATGCAGGATGAGGCCATCCTCGCTGGCGACTACGTGCTGGTGGAGAAGTTGAAGACGGCGCACAACGGAGACATTGTGGTGGCGCTGGTCGAGCAGAGCGATGCGACGCTGAAACGCTTTTACCGGGAAGGGGATAACATCCGGCTGCAGCCTTCGAATGTGACGATGAAACCGATCATTGTGCCGGCTGCTTCGGTGGAAGTGCAGGGTAGGGTGATTGGGGTGTTGAGGAAGTATTAAGGACGCTTCTGGCTTCTAGCTTCTAGCTAGATCCCAACCGTTCGGGAAAAACAAAACCCACGCTGTCTCTAACTCACCAGAGACCTCGATTGAAGAATCCGCTCATTCAACTCAGCGCCGTCCAGGGACGCCGAATTTGGCTGCGTGCCCAGCGCCTAGACACCACCGAGCCCTTCGGTTCCGGAGCGCAGGCCACGCCGGCAGCGGTGGCGCATCTGGGCTACTTGCAGATCGACACGATCTACGTCATCGAGCGCAGCCATCACCACATTCTCTACACGCGGATCCCGACGTACCGGCGCGAGCATCTGCATCAGGCGCAGAGCATCGACAAGACCCTTTTCGAGTACTGGACGCACGCCTTATCGTATGTGCCCACCGAGACTCTACGGTTTTATGTGCGCGATATGCGGCAGGCGGGACAGGATTGGAAGCGTCGCAACGGCTGGTTCGGCACGGTTTCAGATGGTGATCTGCGCAGAGTGCTGTCGCGCATCCGCAAACACGGCGCACTCACGATCCGCGACATCGAGGACGAGCCAGTGGAAAAAGATTACGCGTGGGCCAGCCGCAAGCCTTCCAAGCGCGTGCTGGAGCTGGCCTTCTACAAGGGTCTGGTGACGATTAGTCAGCGGGCCGGAATGCTGAAGACTTATGAGCTCATGACTCGGCATTTTGGTTGGGAGCGTCTGCCACTCGCAGCCACCGAAAAGGAAACTTTGAACTACCTGCTGGATCGCGCCCTGCGGTCGCAGGGGATCGTGAGTCTGGGATCGATCTGTCATCTGGACGCTCCACGCAAACCGGCGATGAGGCGTCTGGTGGAGTCGCAAGTGCGGCGAAAGGAACTGATCCCGGTACAACTGGAAGGAGCGGGCCCGTTGGTGCACTGGATGCGTCGGGAAACGCTCGATGCGATTCCCGGCCCAGCGCAGGAAGCGCAGGAACTGGTTCATATCCTGTCGCCCTTCGACCCGCTGATCATCCAGCGCAAGAGATTGCGGCTGTTTTTCGATTACGAGTATCGCTTTGAAGCTTACGTTCCCAAGCGCAAGCGTGAGTTTGGATATTTCTGTTGCCCGGTCCTGATCGGGGATCGGATCGTGGCCGCGCTGGACCTCAAAACCGACCGAGCGCGGCAAAAACTTCTGGTGCAGGGCTGGAATTGGATTGGCCGAGGCGCGTCGCGCGCCCATAAGCAGCGGGTGGAAGGCGCGTTGCACAAGTTCGAGCAATTTCAGTTGGGGAGGAATTAGAGCGAGCGCTCGCTGGACCAATCAGGACGCCTGCTTGCGTGTTTTCGAACGAAATATCTGAAAAAACAAAACGCACGCGCTCGAAAGAGTCAGCGTGCGTTTTGAACCTTTTGGCTATAGGTCAGCAGCAAGAAACGCCTTACCCAACGTGACGGTCAATCGCTTGCGCGATGGCGTCTTTGGGGCGGTAGCCTACGAGTTGCTCGACCACCTGGCCGCCTTTGAAGACCAGCAGCGTGGGGATGCCGGTGACTTTGTAGCGCATGGGGGTGGAGCTGTTGGCGTCGACATCCATTTTGCCGACTTTGAGTTTGCCCTGGTAGTCCTTGGCGAGTTCGTCCACGATGGGAGCGAGGGCGCGGCAGGGGCCGCACCAAGTTGCCCAGAAGTCCACCAGCACGGGTGTATCTGATTTCAAAACATCCTGGTCGAAGTTTGCATCGGTGACTTCGACAATTCCATTACGTGCCATTTTCGTTTCTCCTCGTTGTAGGTCGCACTGTCGGCGGACGCTCCCGTGTTGCGGAAACAACGAGCTGTCTTGCCGGGCCCGGCGATCAATATCTAAATAAGTGCTTGCCCAATATGGGCGAGTCCATTATCGCACTTCCGTTTGATGCCGTGGAACCGCGAAAGTCGCAAGTTGCGACCGGGGGTCAAATTGTGCTCGGAGGATTGGGATTAGAAGGTGAAATTCACCGCCGCCTGCATTAGACGGGGGGCAGCGGCACTGACGACCTGGCCGAACGACGAGCTGTTGATGTTGCCGTTTACGGATGAGGGCCCGTAGAACTGGGCATGGTTGAAGACGTTGAATCCCTCGAAGCGGAACTGAAGGGATTTGGATTCAGTGAGCGGCACCATCTTCGCCAAGGCGATGTCGTAATTGTCGATGCCGGGGCCGTGAAAAAAACGGCGCCTGGCATTGCCCGGCTCGCCCAAGGGCTGGAGAGCGAACAGGTTGGTATTGAAATAAGAGAGGGCATTGCGAGGATTGTGGTTCAGCGCAAGCGGACCGGGCGTGAACTGCGGTTCGTCGACGCCGTAGTTGTTGATGCCGTTGGGCTCGGCTCCGAGCAAGGAATTGTCGCCGTAGTTGAGGAGCGTGACGGGAAAACCGCTGCTGAAATGGGTGATGCCGGAGATGGTCCAGCCCCTGGCCCAATGATTGGAAGACCAGCGATTGGGAGAGAAGACGCGATCGAAGGGTAACTGCCACGAGTAACTGACTACGAAGTTATGAGTGACGTCGAAGGCTGACAGGGCGCGGCTGAGCGAGGGATTGATTGGGTTCACTTCCTCGCCGATGTTCGAAGACTGATCGAGGGATTTGCTGAAAGTGTAGCTGGCAAACAACTGCAGGCGCTTGCTGGTGCGACGAAGGCTGAGTTCGAGAGCATTGTAGTTGGAATTGCCGATGGTCGCCTGATTGGTGTCGCTGCCAAAGCTGGGGCCAAGCGGGCCACGTGCTCCGTTCACGGTCGCACCGGAAGCGGTGGTGTATACGTTGCTCTCGCCGAAGGGTCCGCAGGTGGCGGAGCCGACGGCAACCTGACTGGGCTGGCTCAAGCTCAGGCACAGCGCGGGATTGCCGGGATTGGATTCGGCCAGCACCAAGAGGCGGTGGGATTGATTGCCGACGTAGCTGGCGCTGAAGACGGTGCTATCGCCGAGTTGGCGCTCGATGGAGAACATGTACTGCTCGGTGTAAGGAATGCGATTGGTGACGGGATAAGCGGGAATGCCGCTGATGGGCAGATACTGCGACCAGTCGATGTTGGCATCGGGATGACTGCGGGAAAAGTTCAACGGCGCGAAAGTCACGGGAAAATACTGGCCGAGATTCTGGCCACTAGAAGCAGTAATGAACGGGTTCGCGAACAGAGGCGGAGCGGGACTGCTGTAGGTGGTTCCGTAAGGAGCGTTGGCCGCGAGCACTCCGATGGTCAAGGCTTCGATGGAGGTGTAATACATGCCGAAGCCGGCGCGGAGACTGGTCTTGCCGGGACCGCTTAAGAGCTTGCCGAAGAAGGTGTCAGTGGATACATCCGGGGAATAGGCGAGGCCGATGCGCGGCGAAAATTCATCGCCGGGCGGGGCGAGGGTGCGGCGCACGCCAGGATCGGTGGGGTAAAGAATTCCAACGGGGGCGCCGGGAAAAACTATCGATTGTTTGCCCGGTTCGGTGGTTGAGATCTGATTGTACTTTTCATACCAGGGCTCGATGCGGTCCCAGCGCAGGCCGTAATTGAGGGTGAGGTTGGGCCTCAGGCGCCAACTGTCCTGGGCAAAACTGGCGGCGTATTTGTTGCGGCCATAAAACGGATTGAGCTGGCTCTGGTTAAATTGGCTGGGAATGCCGAGCAGGAAATCGGCGAAGTCGAGGCCGGTCTCACTTCCGGTGAACAGAAAACTGCCGTTGAACTGGGCAATGGGATTGACGTTGACTTCGTCGAAGTGAAACTCGCCACCGAATTTCAGGGTGTGGGGGCCTACGACCTTGGAAAAATCGTCGAGCCATTGAAAGGTATTGTTCGCCTGCTTCAGTTCGTTCGTATTCGTGCCGGTGGAGAAGTTGTTGAAGACGAGGTTCTCTACCCCTTCATTCTTGGGGTCGAGCGCCACAATGGTCGGGGCTCCCGAGGGAGTTACGAAACCCTGAGAAACGAGGCTGACGCCGAGCCCGCCGCGAGGCTTGCCGAGATCATTGAAGGCGCGCAGATAACTGAAATGCAGTTCGTTGACCGAGGTCGCGGTCAGCGTTTTGGTATCGCTCAAACTGAACAGTTGGGCGCGGCCCAGATTCAAGGCGTCGAAGCCTGGCACACTGGCTCCGCCCTGGGCAACGGGATAGGGACTGTCCAGAGAATAATCGTCGAGGAAGTAATAGCCGGAGATCAGTCCCCAACCCGTGTGGGCGTCGAGACGGATAGCGCCTTTGTCATCGCGAAGCGCTTGTTTGTAGGAGGAGGTTGCGAACTGATCGAGAGAGGCGTTGGGCGCGGGAATGTATTGCAGCAGATGCTGCGCGGGCGCGGACCATGCTTTGGGCGAGATTTGCAGGGTGGGAAGAACACAAGCCGTGGATGGGGTGGCGGAATAATTGGTGTTGGTGCAGCCGGGAAAATAATAAGGTTCACCGGCATAGACCTGGTAGGGGAAATTCTGAGAAAGCGTCGCCGCCCAAGCCGGGCCGCGGACGGTGGTGGGGGTTATAACCGGTTGCCCGTTCACGATGTGAGTTGTGTAGAAAGAACTGGCGAGGTCGGATAGATTGCCAGCGCGGTCTTGCGGCGATGGAACAGGAATCAGGCCGGTGTCGACTCCCTGACGCTGGCGCGTACCCTGATAGTCGGAAAAAAAGAAGACCTTGTTGTGCCGGATGGGACCGCCGAAGGTTCCGCCAAACTGGTTTTGGATGAAGGCGCCGCGGGTGGGAGAGAAGTAATTGCGTGCGTCGAGATCGGTATTCCTGAGGAACTCAAAAACGTCTCCATGAAATGCGTTGCTGCCGGATTTGGTGATGACGTTGATCTGGCCGCCGCTGAATTCGCCATACTCCGCGTCGAAGTTGCTGGTAAGAATGCGGAACTCGGCGATGGAGTCAAGATTGGGAATGATGGCGGTGCCCATGTTGACGTCTTCTTCGGAGTCGCTGCCGTTGACGATGAAGGCGTTGGCAAATTCGCGCTGGCCGTGAATGGAAATCGTGCCGGGGTTGAGGTCGGCGGAGGGTGAGAGCGGGCTGGCGCCGACGTCCTGCACGGTGTTCGAGGTAATGGAAGTTTCCGGAGCGACGCCGGGCTGAAGGGACAGCAGGTCGGTGTAGCTGCGGCCATTTAGAGGTACGGCGGTCATCTGCTCGCTGGTGATGACCTCGCCCATCTGGCTGCTGGAAGTTTCCACATGAACGGAGGCGTCGGTGATGGTGACCGCATCGGTGCGACTTCCGACATGAAGAACAATATCGAGCACCAGGGCGCTGTTGGCGTCGAGTTCGATTCCGGTGCGGCGGTAGGGTTGAAAGCCGGGCTGGTCTACCTCAAGAACATAGTTGCCGACAGGGAGAACGGGGAAGGTGTAGGAGCCTCGGGCGTCGGCGGTGGTGGATTGCCGGGCGCCAGTATTGGCGTTCAGCAGAGTGAGGGAGGCCCTGGCAATGGCGGCTCCGGATGGGTCCTTGAGTGTGCCGGAGATGCTGCCGCCTACTCCGGCCGAGGCGACTCCCAGAAGACAGAGTGGGAGTAGCAGCGTTAGTTTTGGGAAAACTGGAAGGGCCTTTACGAGGAGAGCGGATAGCAGGCGTGCAAAGCGAAGTGGTTTTAGTTGCAACTCAGTCGCATGTGAGGGTAGGATGAAAGCGCGAGCGCGATTGGGACGGAACATAAGAAGGAGTCGAGACCCACTAGTTGCAACTCGGTCGCATCTAAGCTACGTTTTTAATAGTGCCGGATGTTTCGCGCAAGCGTCAAGAAGCGGCGGAAGAATTCGTCGCAATGCGGTTGCGACCAGTTGCGACAACCAAGAAGGAGGGATCGATGCCACTACCGCAAACTGAAATTCCCGGGAGGCTGCAATCTCATCTGGCCGAGCGAGGAATCCGCATGACGGAACAGCGGCGGGCGATTCTGCGGGTGATGGAGACGGCGAGCAAACATCTGGACGCCGCGCAGCTCCTGCGCAAGGCGCAGAAACTGGATGCGAGAGTGGATCGCAGCACGGTGTATCGGACGCTGCAATTGCTGAAGCGGCATGGCCTGATTGACGAACTCGACCTGATGCACATCCACGGCGAAGGACACTACTACGAGAGAAGACTGAACCGGGACCACATCCACATGGCGTGCTTGCGTTGCGGGAAGATCATGGAGTTCGTCAGCGACATTTTTGAGAACCTGAAAGGACAGGTGGAGAAGGACTGCCGATTTCGGATTGTGGTGTCGCGGCTGGAAATTGGCGGGTATTGTGCGGCGTGCCGTGGATCGAAATAGCAACCTGACGAATGACGATGGAAATCCGGTTTCTGAATGCGGAGGACGCGCCTGCCTACTGGGATATTCGGCTGGAAGCTCTGCGGTGCGAGCCGGAGGCGTTTGGCTCGTCGGCGGAGGAACATCGCGCGTTGCCTGTGGCTGAGATAGCAGCGCGAATCTCGGGTGATCCGTTGAACACCTTCGTGGTCGGAGCATTCGTGGGCGGGAAGCTCGTCGGCACGGCGGGGTTCTTCCGTAACAAGGGTCTTAAGGAGCGGCACAAAGGACGCGTATGGGGCGTTTATGTAACGCGCGAGGCGAGAGGGAAGGGTGCCGGCCGGGAAATGATGCGGATGCTGCTGGAGCGCGCTGCCCAGGTGGAAGGGATCGAGCAGATCATGCTGTCGGTAGTCACAACTCAGGATGCCGCGGTGAGACTCTATGGATCGCTGGGATTTGAGTCATTTGGCTGCGAGCGTTGCGCACTGAAAATCGGCGACCGATATCTGGACGAAGAGAACATGGTGCTGTTCGTTAAACGTCCGGTTTCGAAATAACCCCTGAAATCAGAACATCTTAGGGGCACGGGGACAATAAAAAAGCGCCCCAGACTTTTCAGTCCAAGACGCCTCGGCAGCCCTCCCCCAGAACTGCCAAACCACTCCTGGATGGTAGGTTCAGGGGCGTGGGTTGTAAACGTCACTTTGGTAATTCGGCTTTAGAGGGTGTGATCGATCTAAGTTGCACTTATGCAAAGGGTTAATAAGGTTTGCAAGAAGAGCTAGGGCTGCTTGTGCCAGGTTTGACCGGAATCGGAGGTCGTCCAGAGTTCTCCGGTTGAAGTTGCAACCTTCCAGTGCTGCGGCTCGGAGAACTGGATGCTGACAATGTCACCGGTAAGAATTGAGCCAGAGTCAGACGGAGTGACAAGAGCCCAGCGATTGCCGCCATCGAAGCTGTGATAGAGAAGTCCACTAGAGGCGCCAGCCCAAATTTCGGGTCCATAGGCGGCAACGGCGCGGAAGAGCGAGTTCTGGTTCGGCGCAACGAGGACTTTTTGATTCCGAGTTTCTTCCTTCTTCTGGCTGGTGGCTCCTGAGCCAGCTTGGGCGCTCGCGGCTGCTTTCGCCATGGAACTGCGCGGGGGAGCGGACGGGTCGATAGTCTGCCAGGTGCCACCGCTGTCCAAGGAACGCTGCAAGGTGCCGGCGGGGGTGACGGTCCAAAGCGGCATCGCTTGGACCATCACAGATGACGCGGTCTGCAAAGTTGTGCCGGAACCAGCTTGCGGAGCGGCGGGGCTGGCGCCAACTTGCGTGGGCACAGGATCTTTAGCCTTGACTACGTCGAGGTCGGTGAATTCGCGGCCCTGGATGGGCAAATCGGCGTGATTTTGAGCGACCTGATTCTGGCCGGTAGCGGCGGTTTCGGAGTTGAGTGCTGTGGCCTCGGATTGGACTTCAACCATCGTCGAAGCGGCGCCGACCTTGACCTGCTGGTGGATTTCGGGAGTTGAATTTCGGGCTTGAGTGGGGGAGGGGATTCGTTTGTCCGAAGCTTGCACAGAAGTTGCAGCAGGAAAAGCTTTTTCGCCTGTGTTGGCGGCTCCGCCGACGACAGCCATCCCGGGACGGCTGCCACCGGAGAAGGCTGCTCGTGCTCTCGGCTGATTGAAAGCGAGAGCCAGCTTGTGGGCAGGCAAGGCCTGAGAGGCGGGCGAGGGTTCGGTTCGCGTCGCAGTGGGCGGAAGTGTTGCGTGCGGCGAGAGTGGTTGATTGGCGACAGAAGGAGCTGAAGCGGCGTCCTTTTGCATGAAGTTCGAAGCGACGATCGTGACCTGGTTGTGATGCGAGTAGTGCAGAATCCCGGCGGATACGACGACGAGGATTCCCGCGGACAGAGCAGCCCAGCGAAGCATTGGCCAGGTGAGCCAGCCGATTCGAGGGGCGGCGCGAGCCGTGGGGAGGGGCGAGACCTCGGCGACGGGCAAAGCGAGCGCGATTACATCACGACAATCGGCACAGGCCGCGAGGTGGTCCATTAAGATGGCGCGTTCACGTCGAGCAAGAGAGTGCTCGGCGTAGGCGGTGAGGAGGTCGGCATCGGGATGCGATTCAGGGGATACCACGCGCCCTTGCAGCCGCTGGAGCACGAATTTGGGAAGGCCTGGCATTTTCGGTTTTCTAATTAACAACTTTTAATAATTGCTCGCTTCGCGCCTGGTTCGTCACTCCTGACCCTCCGGAAGCGCCTCGACCCTGTTTTCTCTCTTCCCAGAGAACGCTGGCGGTGGCGATTCTTGCGCCAGAGCGCGGCGAATATCCAAGCGTACGTCGCGGACGTCCACCTCTAAGGCCTCCTCGGCTTGGCGGCGAGCCATGCCCTGCTGGGTCATGTTGGCCAAGATTTTCCTGCGCAACGACTTTGCCAGCTTGTCCACCTTGCGGCTGATGGTGGACTCGTGCACGGCCAGCAGGCGCGCGATCTCAGCCAGGGTGCGGCCGTCGAGAAAATAGGATGCCAACACCATGCGGTCTTCGCTGGAGAGTGAGGCCAGGGCCGCGTCGGTGGCGGCTTCGAGGCGCGAGTCGGGCGAGGGAACAAGTTCCGGCTGGGGAGCAGCAAATTGCGAGCCTTCTTCGCCTTCCTCGTCGAGACTGACCAGACGTTTAGTGCGGCGGTAGCGATTCACGAACTCCTGCGCGAGCACGGTGCGCAGCCAGCCTTCGAGTGATCCGCGGCCGGTGAAGGATGCAAGCTTGGAAACACGCCGGCCGTCGCGAGTGGTGGTGCCGTAGAGTTCGGCGTAGAGCGAGTCGGCGAGATCGCGGGCGGCGGAATCCTCGCGGGCGATGCGCAGGGCGCACTGGTAAAGCTTTTCGCGGTAGCGAATCAGGAAAAGTTCCCAGGCGGTATTGTGGCCGGCCGTGCAGGCTCGAGCGAGGGCGAGTTCCTCAATTCGAAGGCTGAGAAGAAAAGTGCGAGCGTCCGTTTCGGGGGCGCCGGCGGGCAGATATTTCATAGCCACATCAGCAAGAATTTCGGCGAACGATTCGCGGGCGAGCCCGAGTTTTTCGCAGCCGCTCGCGGCGTGCAGTTCCGTTAACAACTGGGAGATGGCGGATTGCACGGGAGCGGAGATCGGTGTGCCGGCGCGCATGCGGAAAAGAAAGCAGGATAACAAGCTTGATCCTACTAGTTCCTTAGACGCGCGTGAGCATAATTTTGGCCGCAAGCACTAGCGATTTTTTCGTTCTCCAGGGGCCCATGCCCAGGCAGTGCCTGGCGCAAAGGTTTAGTTGTCGGCGCCGTTGTTCTGGTACCAATTCCGCCAAGCGGCGGAGTCGTTAGGCAGGCGTTGCCGGGTAATATCGCCGAGGGCCTGGAAGGCCCAGGCGTGGGTCTGCGCGTCGAGAGAGGGATCGTCAGAGTAACTAATAAGTTGCGGGACGGCGATGAGTCTTTGATCATGACTTAACATGCCGGACTCTGCCAGGCTGCCGGCGGCGCGTTCGCGAACTATCGGCGAAGGATCATCGTGCATGGCTTCGAGCAAGGGCGCGATGGTTGAATTAGTTCCCACCACGGCCAGACCTTCGACGGCCCAGCGGCGGGCGTCCTCGGAATTCTTATCCGATCCGCGGTCAGAATCTTTCAAGTGAGTGGTCAAGACCTGGACCACGCGATCCGTCGCTACGCCGCGGTTCGCCAACAGGGCAAGAGTCCAGAAAGCCCAAATTTTTTGTCTGTGGTCGGAAGAGTTGGCCTGGCGCACGAGCGCGTCGACATTGGATTGGCTCTTGGCGAGTCCGTAGGCTGCCAGCTGTACTTCGATGGCGGAATCCCGCACGCTTCGGTCATTTGAGTTGAGGGCAGCAGTAGAGAGTTCGCCGAGTCGGGCATCCCATTGGAGTTGCCCGCGCCAACCGCTAACCCGAGCTTGGATCTGCGAGGTTGCTCCATCGGAGCGAGCCAGGGCGAGTTCGAGGAGAATTTCGGCTTGCCTCTGCGGCTTCTGGCGATCCAGATCGCGATCGGGCAGCAAGGCGGAAGAAAGCGTAGGATTTTTCCGCGATGAGAATGGAGCGGACAGCTTTCCCCAAAGTACGCCTGTGCCTCCGGCGGCGGCGACGGCTAGCGCGAGCCCGATGCCCGCGAGCATAGCCGCGATATGAAGCAGCCGCAGGTTGGAGGCAGGCGTTCCACTCGGATCGGAAGACTTGGAAACCGACGCCATCGAGATGTCTGAACTTGGGCCAAGGGTGCCGTAATCCGGCGACGGCTGGAGGCACGGATCCAGAGGGTCGAGAGGTCCAATTCCCGGTTGCAGGGACATGCTCGGCTGAAAAACATCCATAGCGCCAAGTTTAGGGAAGAGGTGTAACTAGGGTAAAGTTACTTCGGGGTCCGGCCAACCGCGGTTTGATGCTCCGGCCACATTTGAGTCGAAATTGGCATCGGATAAGCGCGTGAACGCGTTCGCTCGCAAGAACGATACCTGGTTGTGTCCGATGCATGCAGGGAGGGAGGGTTGACAGTGGTGCGAGAGGAATGGCCGGATGACGCCTCAGTGGTGGTTCTGGACTGATGAGAAGCATCGCGAGTTCGTGGCGGTCGGCGATCTGGTTAGGGCTGGCCATTTTTCTGCACAGCATTGGGGTGCAGACCTGTGCGGCGTATTCGGTGCTGACCCATGAAGAGATCGTCGACCTGGCGTGGAAGGACACTCTTCTGCCGATGCTTAAGAAGAGATTTCCCGCGGCCACGGATGATGACTTGAAGAAGGCGCATGGGTTCGCCTATGGCGGATCGGTGATGCAGGACATGGGCTACTACCCGTTTGGCAACAAGTATTTCAGCGACCTCACGCACTATGTGCGGAGCGGCGATTTTGTGGCCAACCTGGTTAAGGAAGCTTCTGACCTTGACGAATATGCGTTTGCGCTGGGCGCGTTGGCTCATTACTCGGCAGATAATTGCGGGCACCCCACGGTGAATCAAGCGGTCGGTATCGAGTTTCCGAAACTGGAGAAAAAATACGGGAAAGTTGTGACTTACGAGGACGATCCCAAGGCACACATTCGAACGGAGTTTGGTTTCGATGTGACGCAGGTGGCGAAGAATCGTTACACTTCCGACCGCTATCACGACTTCATCGGTTTTGAAATCTCGAAGCCGGTACTGGAACGGGCATTTCAGGACACGTATGGGATTGGGCTAAGCAATGTGATTTCCGACGAAGACCTGGCGATCGGGACATTCCGGCGCGCGATCAGCACGGTGATACCGGAGATGACTCGGGTGGCGTTAGTTGCGCGGCGCAAGGAGATTGTCTCAGAGACGCCTAACTTCCAGGCGCGGGAGTTTCGCTACTATCTGGCACGGACCGATTACCAGAGAGAATGGGGGAAAGGTTATCGGCGGCCGGGTTTCGGAACGCGCCTGCTGGCGTTCTTTCTTAGATTTGTGCCGAAGATCGGGCCGTTTAGGGCGCTCGATTTTAAAATTCCTACGCAACAGACAGAAGATCTCTACATTGCCAGCGTGGATAAAACGGTGAAGAACTATACGAAGCTTCTGCAGGAGACGGCGGAAGGAAATCTGCAGCTGACGAACACGGACTTCGACACAGGGCACGACACGCGAGCGGGGGAGTACAGGCTCACGGATGATACTTATGCGCGGTTGCTGGATCAGTTAGCCGGACACGATTTTGATCAGATCACTCCGCAGCTGCGGGCGAACATCCTCGCTTTTTACAGCGATCCGAATGCGGCCATTGCGACGAAGAAGAAACCGGCGGCGTGGCAAAAGACGCAGGACGAACTGGCGAGGCTTCGGGCGCTGCCGAATGCGGCAGCGAGTGGGAACTTCCCAGTGCGCCCAGGGGAGGATCAGCGGCGGCGGGTTATCGCAGGTTCGCAGGAATGGCGCCGCTCTTGAACATTTGGAACCATGTCTCGGTATCGGCTTCGCTGTAAATGGCCAATTCGCGGATGAGTGCGCGCGCGAATTCGACGCTCCCTAATCCGCTGGCGGTGATGATTTTGTGATCGGTGACGGCGAGTTCATCGACGTAAAAACGATCATCCTTGTACTGGGGAACCATTTTCTTTAGATAGCTTTTTGCGTTGCTGGTGTGGCGAACTCCGAAGGTCAACCCGGCGCGGGCAATTTCGAGCGTGGCAGCGCACAGCGCGCCAATCAGGATCTGCTCCGCATGCAAACGGCAAAGGAGTTCCTCCACCTGCGGGTCTGGACCTTTCTCCCACGACGTTCCTCCCGGCAAGATGAAGATCGCGGTTTGGCGTGGGTCGATCTCGATCTCGTCGAGGGCAACGTCAGGAATTAGTCTTAACCCTCCCATCGTCACCACGGAGTCGCGCGAACGTCCCACGGTCTGTACTTCGTGCTTGCCGGATCTCCGGAGTTCGCACAAGGCGAGCGCGGGCTCCCAATCGGCCAGGCCGTCAAATACGAAGAGGTATGCTTTCGGTTTCATGCTGGTGTTCCCGCGTCCCAGTTGTTGGCTTGCAGGGGCGCATACGATGAAGAATACACTTCTGCATGCTGCTTGCCGGTTTGGTCAGCCTAAGCTCGACGAGATGCCCTTCGGCAGGCTCAGGGCAGGCTCTCGCCCCGCTGGTGAAAACGCGGGGCTTCGCGTCGGAATGAGGTCGAAGTAAATGAGGGTGAAAGTTAAAGCACTACCGGAACGACCGTTCGGTTGCGAAACCGTAATTCGCCATGTATCATCTCAAAACTTTACTGACCCGCCGCAGCCGGTTGTGTGATGGTGTGCAAGCGTGCCGGGTCTTCGAGGATTCTAGCCGATGGCAGTGGGGGATGAGAGGTTTTACCGCGTGCGGGTGACCAAGCGGGTGGAATTTGCACCCGACTTGTGGATGATTCGCATCCAGCCCGGCGGCGAGTTCAAGTTCCTTCCCGGCCAGTACGCCACGCTGGGCGTGGAGCACGATGGCAAGCGAACGGAGCGTCCGTACTCGATTGTATCGGCGCCTTTTGAAAATGAAATTGAGTTTTTCTTCGAGTTGGTGCCGGAGGGAGCACTCACGCCTCGGCTCTACAAATTGCAGCCGGGCGACGAATTGCTGATGCGGAAAATCCCGAAAGGCAAATTTACACTGGATACGGAGAGCGGGCGGAAGCATCACCTGCTGGTATCGACGGTGACAGGAGTGGCGCCGTTTGTGAGTTTTGTGCGCACGCTTTCGAAGGACTGGCGAGAAGGACGCTTCGACGGGAGCCACCAACTCTACCTGCTAAACGGCGCCAGCCGACCATGGGAATTCGGGTACAAGGAAGAATTAAATCGTTTCGACGCCGAGCTGCCCTGGTTTAAATATGTGCCCACCGTGAGCCGGCCCTGGGATCATGCGGACTGGCCGGGCGAGATCGGACGGGCCGACGATGTGTTGCGAAAGTATGCCGACCACTGGGAACTCGACGCCACGAATACGACCGCATATTTATGCGGACATCCCGACATGATCGAGAACAGCAAAGCAATCTTGAAGCGGCGCGGATTTGTGGACCGATCGGCGATCAAGGAAGAGGTTTACTGGATTCCGCCGAAGTAGGGTCAAGTGTCGAGTGCCTAGTGCCGAGTCTGGTATTCAGTTCGGAACTGAGGCGCGGGGCTAGGCGCCGACGATTGCGCTTCGGCGCTCGAGCAACAGCACGTCTCGCCAAATGTCGCGCAGCTTGCCGAGTCGGCGGCGTACGCCAACTTCACGGAAGCCGCAAGACTTGTGCAGCGCGAGACTGGCGGTATTCTCAGGAAAAATTCCGGCTTGCAGGGTCCAGATTCCGTGACGCTCGGATTCATCGATGAGAGCCGTCAGAAGTGCCTTGCCGACTCCGGCGCGCCGCGCCGCCGCAGCCACGTAGACAGACACCTCAGCGACGCCGGAGTAAACCCGGCGACCGGAGACCTGGCTGAGGGCGGCCCAGCCCAGGCCCTGATCGTGGTTGCGAGCAAAGAGGCGACAATCTCTGCGATGGTTCGAGTCCCAATGGTCCCAGTCCGGAAGCCCAGTTTCGAATGTTGCATTACCGGTGGCAATGCCCTCTCGATAAATCTCACGAACCACGGGCCAGTCTTCAAGCTGGAGGAATGTAATCTGGAAATTCATGACGAACTCGCAGTGGGTTAGCTTTCGGCGGGTGCGAAGAGAACGAGCACTGCCAGTTCTTCCTTGACGTCATAAAAATGATGCTCGACCTCGGCCGCGACGAACATCACGTTTCCGGCGGACACCTCGGAGTCTTCCTGAGCAACTTTGAAGCGGGCTCGTCCCCGGACTATGTAGTAAATCTCATCTTCGTGGTGCGGTCTCTGCAGATCCGTGGCACCCGCGGGAAGGACGTAGAGGCCCGCGCTCATGGACGGCACGCGAAGAAATTCGCGGTACAACTTGCCGCTCCGGGAACGCTGCTGATCGATCTCAGAGATGCTGGCGAAGAAGGAGTTCACGCGAAGATGCCTCCGAAGATGAGATCGGTAAATTGCGGAATGAGGTTCTGCGCCTGCAAATTGCCTTCCGGTTTGTACCACTGGTAAATCCAATTGATCATGCCGAGCAGGGCGAAGGCGGCGGCGCGCGGGCTGACCTTGAGCTTTGCGTGTTGCGGATGCCGCGATTTGTTTTGCCAGGATTCGCTTTGTAGCGATTTTTTTTGAACCTCCGCCATCAGGTTTTCGAGAAAGTGAATGTAGTCCTTCTTGCGGGAATTGATCTTCTTGCGCAGGGAGGGCGGGAGGGGATGATTTTCGTGAAGCATGACGGTGATCTCGCGGTCACGCGGGCTGAGCACGACTTCGATGTGCAAGCGGATGAGAGCGCGCAGGCGCTCTTCAGGATCGGCGATGCGGCGGACGGGAGTGAGCACGCGCTGGTCGGTGATCTCCATGGCATGGTTCATGATTTCGAACAGGATCTCGTCCTTGCTCTGGAAGTGATGATAGAGGCCACCCTTGCTCAGCTTGAGAGCGGCGGCGACATCGTTCATGGAAGTGGCGTCATAGCCGCGCTGCTGGAACAAACGAGCGGCGGTGCGGAGAATTTCCTGCCGGGAGTCGACCACGGTCTCACGGGCCATCGGGTGACATGGTAACGAGTTCGGGTGGGGATTGCCAACGGAGTGGCAAAAGGCACGGGGAAGGGTTTGCAAGAGGGGCAGGTTGGCGCTTGACAGGGGGCTTGAGGCGCAGGTAGGATTTCCCGATACCGACCGGTCGGTCGGTACTAATTACAGAAATCATTCCCAGCTTTCCTTTGAACGAGAGGGGCACCTGGTGGCGACGATTTTTTATGAACACGACGCGAAGCCCGAAGCGCTGAAGGGCAAAACCATCGCCATCCTGGGCTACGGCAGCCAGGGGCATGCGCAAGCGCAAAATCTGCGCGATAGCGGCTACAAGGTAATCGTGGGGCTGGAAGCGAGCCGGCCGAGCGCGCAGCAGGCGCGCGCCGATGGCATGGTGGTGGTGGCTCCGGATGAGGCCGCCAAGCGCGCCGATTGGATCCACGTGCTGACGCCCGATGAAACTCAGGCCGCGGTTTACGAACAGCACATTAAGCCATATTTGCATCCGGGAAAAATTCTCGGGTTCTCGCACGGCTTCAGCATTCATTTCAAGACGATCGTTCCACCGAATGATGTGGACGTGGTGATGATTGCTCCGAAAAGTCCGGGGCATCTGCTGCGGCGGGTGTATGCGGAAGGACGCGGCGTGCCGTCGCTGATTGCGATTCAGCAGGATGCGAGCCAGCGAGCTCATGAGTACGCGCTGGCCTACGCGCACGGGATTGGCTCAACGCGCGCGGGCGTGCTGCAAACTACTTTCAAAGAAGAAACCGAAAGCGATCTTTTCGGCGAGCAGGCTGTGTTGTGCGGCGGTCTAACTTCGCTGATCAAGAAGGGCTTCGAAACGCTGGTGGAAGCCGGTTACGCGCCGGAGATTGCTTATTTCGAATGCCTGCACGAAATGAAGCTGATCGTCGACTTGATTTACGAAGGCGGGTTGAGCCGGATGCGGTACTCGATTTCGAATACCGCGGAGTACGGCGACCTGACGCGCGGCGAGAAAGTTGTGGGCGATGCTACGCGGGCGGCGATGAAGAAGACGCTGGCCGACATTCAGGATGGGACCTTGGCGCGCGAGTGGATCGAGGAAAATAAAGACGGCGGGTACAACTTCACGGAGTTGCGCGAGAGAGAGCAGCAGCATCCGATCGAGATTGTTGGCGCACAGTTGCGCGGCATGATGAGCTGGCTGCCGGGGAAAGACGCGAAGAAGCCGGCGGGCGCGGCGAAGGCGCCGGCTGCACAGGTGGTGAATGCTTAAGCGAATCTTCCGATGCCTGATATGTGCAGGCAGGGATCCTTCGACTACATTTTCGTCCACTTCGTGAACGAAAACTTCGCTCAGGATGACAGAACTTTGGGATGACAAGGGTTCATGCGAATGCTTAAGGGAGCCGAAATCGCTTTGCGGTGCATGCACGCCGAAGGGGTGGACCTGGTGTTCGGGTATCCCGGAGGCGCGATCATGCCGTTGTATGACGCGTTGGAGGGAAGCGGCATCCGGCATGTGCTGACGCGGCACGAGCAGGGCGCGGCGTTTGCGGCGGAAGGCTACGCGCGGGTGACGGGAAAAGTTGGCGTGGCGATCGCGACCAGCGGGCCGGGAGCTACGAATCTGGTGACTGGGATTGCCGACGCGAAGATGGATTCGGTTCCACTGGTTTGCATTACAGGTCAAGTGCGCACGCCGATGATCGGCACGGATGCATTCCAGGAGACCGATGTTTTTGGGGTGACGCTGTCGCTGACCAAGTGGAGCCGGCTGGTGCGAACGATTGACGAGATTCCGGAGGTGATTGCGGAGGGATTTCATTGGGCGCGGAGTGGTCGGCCGGGGCCGGTGGTCATCGACATTCCGACCGATCTGCTGAAGGCGAAGAGAGAATTCTCCGGCCCGGTGAAGTTTACACCGCATGCGCGGACAGCGGATGCGAAGGCGGAAGGCGCGTTCAGCGACACGATTGTGGCTTTGCTGCAAAGATGCACGCGGCCCGTAGCGCTGGTCGGGGCGGGAGCAAAACTTTCAGGAGCGATACCGGAATTGCGGCGGTTGCTGGATGATTTGAATATTCCGACCTTTGCAACCGTGCACGGACTGGGCGCGGTGCCACCGGAAGCTCCCTATTACCTGGGGATGGTGGGGATGCACGGGACGCGCGCGGCCAACATGGCGCTGCACGAAACCGACCTGCTGCTGGTTTTTGGGGCGCGCCTGGATGATCGTGTGACCGGCGATCCCACACAGTTTGCGCCGCATGCCAAGATCATTCACTTTGAAATTGATCCGGCGCAGCTGGATCGGGTGCGGGCTTGCGAAGTGCCGGTGATCGGAAATCTGGCGGATACGATTCCGGCATTTCATGCGGAGCTAAGGGAACCCCCCACTTCTCGCAAAGGAAACGAGGAGCGGAGCACCTCACTGTCCGGCACCCCATTGTCGAGTTTTCCAGCCTCGAGCGTGCTGCCCGACTGGAGCGAGTGGCGGGCATTGGCTTGCGGAGGGGAGCGTGCGGAAGTGGATGCGCGTGGATTGGCTCAGCCCACGACGCGTTTTCTTGACGAATTGTTCAGCCGCTTGCCGGCCGATAACGTGGTGATTGCTGATGTGGGACAGCACCAGATGTGGGCGGCGCAGCGCTATCGGTCGTCGTCGCCGCGGGGATTTATTACTTCGGGCGGGCTGGGAGCGATGGGTTTCGCCTTGCCTGCCGCAGTTGGAGCGCAACTGGCGAAGCCGGAGACTTGCGTGCTGTGCGTCTCGGGCGATGGCGGATTCCAGATGAACATTCAGGAACTGGCGACGGTGCATCGGTTGGGGCTACCGATCAAGATGGTGATTGTGGATAACAAATATCTGGGCATGGTGCGGCAGTGGCAGCAACTCTTCTACGAGCGTAATTATGCCGAAACGGATTTGAGCGACAACCCGGATTTTGTGGAGATTGCCAAGGCCTACAAGATTCATGGATGGCGGCTGAATGAGGCGGCCATGGCGGAGTACCCGGTGTCGGCGGAAACGGGAGATGTGATCGACAGGTTTTTGCGGTCGCGGCGGCCGGAGTTGCTGGTGTTTGATTGCCATCCGGAGGCCAATGTTTATCCCATGGTTCCGGCGGGAGCGGCGCTTTCGGAGATGGTGTTCGAGGACAAGTAAAGAATCGGCTGATCTGGTGATCGGGTGATTTTGCGATTTGGACCCCGGGCGCAAACGTTTTTCGATCAGCGAATTGCTCAAGTACAAAATCTTGTTTGAGGAAATGATTATGCAAGTTTTTCATGTTCGGTATCGGAACGCGCAAGGTGCATTGATGCGAATTTTGAATGCAATTTCCCGCAGAGGACTCGATCTGACATTGGTGCACGCGGAGGCGGTTGGGCAGGACTACGCGGTGAGTGTCCAGCTTGCTGTGACGCACAAGCAGATTGGGCAGCTTTGCCGGGAATGGTACGGGATCGTGGATGTGATCGAGGTGCGTTCGAGCGCGGCTTTGCGGCAGCATGCGGATGGGGAGTGGGCGCCGCTCCGGCCCGGATCGGCGAGCCTTGCGGAGCAGTCGGCTCGCGCCGCTTTGGCGTAGCTTTTGGTTCGCGGTGTCAGACGCATGATGCCGCGTGGGGAGCATGAGCATCATGGCAGCTGGGGAATCTGCATTCGAGCGCGCCTTCCGACGTGAGCTGAAGGCAGGTTCCCCGTTTTTCTTCCGCCCGTAATTTCATCTCTGTTGTAATCTTTCGCCGTGTATCTTAATCATCATGGATCTTAAGCACCGCAGCCACGGAATTACCGACGGGCGCGACCGTGCTCCGGCGCGCGCCATGTTCAAGGCCATTGGATTCAGCGACGACGATCTGCGCAAGCCGCTGATCGGTGTAGCGAATACCTGGATCGAAACCATGCCTTGCAACTTTCACTTGCGGCGGCTCTCGGCGAAAGTGAAAGAAGGCATTCGGGCGGCGGGCGGGACGCCGATGGAGTTCAATACAATCGCAATTTCTGATGGCGAGACGATGGGCACGGAGGGCATGCGTGCGTCGCTGGTGAGCCGCGAACTGATTGCGGATTCCATTGAACTGGTTTGCCGCGGCCAATTGTTCGACGCTGTGGTGTGCGTGGTGGGATGCGACAAGACGATCCCGGCGGCGGCCATGGCGCTGGCGCGGATGGACCTTCCTGGCCTTGTTCTTTATGGCGGGACGATTGCTGCGGGCAGTTACAAGGGCAAGGATGTGACGATCCAGGATGTGTTTGAGGCGGTGGGGGCGAATGCGGCGGGGAAAATCACAGACCAGGAATTGCAGGATCTCGAGGATGTGGCTTGTCCCGGCGCCGGAGCGTGCGGGGGACAATACACGGCGAACACCATGTCGACGGTGATGGAGATGATTGGGCTCTCGCCCATGGGGTTCAACAGCGTTCCCGCGATGGACGCGAAGAAAGATCAGGTCGCGTTCGACTGTGGGCAGGTGGTATTGAACCTGCTGCGCGAAGGAATTCGGCCGCGCGGAATTTTGACGCGCGATGCTTTTGAAAATGCGATTGCGTCGGTGGCCGCAACTGGCGGATCGACCAATGCAGTGCTGCATCTATTAGCCATCGCGCGCGAGGCCGGCGTCGATTTACAGATTGACGATTTCCAGAGAGTGAGTGAGCGGACGCCACTGCTCGCAGATCTGAAACCCTCTGGACGATTTGTGGCGGCGGATATGCACCGTGCGGGCGGGGTGCGGCTACTGGCGCAGCGACTGCTGCGGGGAAAGTGTATTCATCCGGCGGCGAAAACGGTGACCGGCCGTTCGCTGGGAGCGGAGACCGAGAGTGCGGTTGAGACTCCGGGGCAGGAAGTGATTATGCCGTTGGAGAAGCCGTTGAAGAAAACTGGAGGACTGGTTGTTTTGAAGGGAAATATTGCGCCGGAAGGATGCGTGGCGAAAATCAGCGGACATGAAAGGTTGGAGCAACGCGGTCCGGCGCGGGTGTTTGAGTCAGAAGAAGATGCGATGAGTGCGGTGACCGGTAAGAAAATTAAATCGGGAGATGTCGTGGTGATCCGCTACGAAGGTCCCAAGGGCGGGCCGGGGATGCGAGAAATGTTAAGTGTGACGGGCGCAATTGTCGGTGAGGGATTGGGGGCATCAGTCGCGCTGTTGACCGACGGGCGCTTCAGCGGCGCCACGCATGGGCTGATGGCCGGCCACGTTTCGCCGGAAGCCGCGCTGGGTGGGCCGATCGCGGCGGTACGGGATGGAGACATGATTCGTTTCGACGTGAAAGAGCGAGTTTTGGAAGTTGAAATCAGCGACGAAGTGATTCGGCAGCGGATGAAGGAATGGAAAGTGCCGTCGCCACGCTATCCGACCGGGGTGTTCGCGAAGTATGCCGCTCTGGTGTCGTCGGCCTCGCAGGGTGCGATCACACGGCCACCGAAATCGTAGGATTGGTGGGCAAAGAGGCGGTCGAGAAGAAAGTCCCTAGTGTGAGCCAAGAAGACGTGTCCGAACTCGCTAGTCCGGTGATAGGGGCACGTTCGTGGTAGTTCGTTTGGGCGAGGATTCCGCTATACTACGCACACCTCGCTTCCCCCCAAGCAGGAACGTCATCCAAAGTTCGCCTCATCGGGACATAAGAAAGTATGGCCGCTCATAGCGAGTTTCTCGCGCCGACCAAGCGTCTGGATTCATGGAAGGAGATTGCAGCCTTCTTTGGCCGAGACGAGCGAACCGTCAAACGCTGGGAAAAAGAGCGCGGATTGCCGGTGTACCGGGTGCCGGGAAGCGCTCGCGGCGGCGTCTTCGCGTACGCCGAAGAATTGGCGGAGTGGCTGAAGGCTCCGAATCAGGGGCGTGCGGACGAACTTCCGGCGAAGAAATCTTCTGTCAATGATCATGGGGAGGATGAGTCTGCGCCACGGCCGTTGCGGGTGAATGTCTCCGATGTTTCCCACGCCGATTCTGCTTTTGATTTCCAGTCGAGCAAAAACTCATCCCGGGTGACCGCCGCCAAATCTTTCCTGTGGATGTTTCCTCTCGTCTTGATTGCAGGTTCTTTCCTTTTTTTCTCGTTTGGTCATCGCGAGCCTCGCTTTAAGAATGCGCTGGCCGCGCCGCATGTGGCCGATGCCGAATCTCAGGACCTCTATCTGAAGGGCCGCTACTATTTTGAGAAGCGGACGCCGGAGGATCTGAATAATGCAATAGATTTTTTTACGCAGGCAATCGTTCACGATCCGGCGTATGCGGCGCCCTATGTTGGACTGGCCGATACCTACAATTTGCTGCGGGAGTACAGCGCGATGCCGGAGCGGGAGGCATATCCGCGGGCGCGGGCGGCGGCGAGCAAGGCAGTGCAACTAGATCCTAATTCCGCCGAGGCCCACAACTCTTTGGCGTTCGCCACGTTTTGGGGATTCTTTGATGCGGCCACTGCAGACCGCGAGTTCAAGCGTGCAATCGAGCTAGACCCGACATTGTCCCGGGCTCACCATTGGTATGCCACGTTCCTGATCGAGATTGGACGTGCGCCGGAGGCCATGGCAGAAATCGAGAAGGCCCGGCAACTCAATCCTTCTTCGACGCCGATTCTCGCGGATAAAGGATTCATTCTCGCGGAGGCAGGAAAGAAAGAGGAGGCGCGAGCCCTGCTCACGCAACTAGAGGTTTCCCAGCCTGAATTTATTCATCCGCATCAATATCTGGCGCAGATTTATTTTCAGGAAGGAAACTATCCGGGCTACCTTCTGGAGATGAAAACACTCGCGAGCCTGCGTCGGGATGCGGGCGCGAAGAAAAAAATCAATGCGGAAGAAGAAGGATACCGCAGCAACGGGCGGACCGGGCTGCTGCAAGCGCGGCTGCATATTGCGGAGGAAGCTTGCGACCGTGGCTCCGGGTCGGCGTTTGATGTGGCCGCCGCGCACGCGGCTCTCAGACAGCAGGAAGACGCGTTGAAATATCTCAATATCGCTTATCAGCGGCATGATTTGGCGCTGGTTGCGCTGCCGCTCGATACTTCGTTTCAATCGCTCCACGGAAACCAGGAGTTCCGCGACCTAGTCGCCAAAGTCGGCCTTCCGCCGATTCAGTGATGCCGTTGGCGTAGAACCATCCTCTGTGTAAACTAACCTCGCGATGAGAATTTCCCCCGGGGCTAGAGCCGCGCGCGAATACATTTTTGCAAGGGCGCTGGCTGTTTTCGTCCCGGTGCTGTTGGGCTGTGTACCGGCAAGTTTCGCGTCGGCCTACAATGCGCATCCCAAGCTGGTTGTAGTCATCGTCATCGATCAGTTCCGCGGCGATTACCTGGAGCGTTATCGCGACAAGTTTGGCGAAGGGGGATTCCGCCTGCTCCTCGATCACGGGGCTAACTTCACCGACTGCGATTACGATTATGCGAACACGCGAACGGCGCCGGGTCATGCGACGCTGTTTAGCGGCGCCTACAGCAACGGCCACGGCATTGTGGCAAATGAGTGGTGGGATCCGAAAAAGAAGCGCATGGTGACTTCGGTAGAGGATGACGATACCAAGGTGGTGGGCGGTGCAGACGCTGGTGGAGCGAAAACAGGTGCGTCACCGCACAACCTGCTGGCAGATACGCTGGGCGACGAACTCAAACTTGCTACGCAAGGGCAGGCACGAGTATTTGCTGTTTCGTTAAAGGACCGGGCCGCAGTGCTGCCCGGAGGTTTCGCGGCGGATGCGGCTTATTGGATCGAATCGAAGGGCGGGGCGTGGATTACTTCTACGTATTACCGTCCTGATTTGCCGAAGTGGGCGCAGGAGTTTAACTCCAGTAATCGCGCGGCAAAATATTGGGATCGGGATTGGAAGAATGCGAATGGAGATGTTTTGCGATCGACGGCGCATCGCAAGGGGAAAGACGGATCCGATGCAGGTTTCTATGAAGTGATCGGCTCCACGCCGTTTGCCAACGAGTATGAACTGGAATTCTCCAAGCAGCTGATGATTTACGAGAATCTAGGCGCCGGGCACGCTACGGACCTGCTGGCGATCAGCCTTTCGGCGAACGATATTCTCGGACACCAGGTTGGTCCGGATTCTCCCGAGATGGCGGCGATGGCGCTGGCTCTAGATCGGGAACTTGCGGACTTCTTTAATTTCCTGGGTCATCAAATTGGACTGGCGAACGTATGGATTGCGTTGTCGGCGGACCTCGGAGTTTCCGCGCTGCCCGATGCTGCGAAGAAGTTGCGCATTCCCGCGGCGAATTTGGCTGCGGGCAAACTCGAAGCGCAGATCAACGAAGCGCTGGCGGCGAAGTTTTCGCCGGGGCATGCGGCGTTTTACATAAAGCTTGACTACCCGGACGCGTGGGTTAACGAGGAGGCCTTCGACAACGCGCACGTAAAAGAACGGGAAGCCGAAAATGCGGTGGGCGAGGCCCTGACGCAGGCCGGATTGCTGCGCAGTTACTTTACGAAATCGCAACTCGCGGCGGGCGAAGTTCCGGATACGGCGCTTGGCAAGAAGTTCCTGCACAGTTATTCGCCGGAAGGCAGCTGGTATGTGCTGGGAGTGCCGGGGATTTACACGGTTGGTGCAGCCGCGGGAACAGACCACGCATCGCCGTACACCTATGACACGCACGTGCCGCTGGCTTTCTACGGACTGCCGTTTCGTGCGGGAACGTATCGCACACACGCTGAACCGGTCGATATGACGGCCACGCTGGCATCGCTGCTCGGAATCAACGCTCCGACGCACTCCGTGGGACGCGTGTTGACGGAGGCACTCGTTCCTTCGCACCAGGTCGAAGATGCACCGGCGATGGCGGGGCAAAATAGCCAGAGGACTCCGCAGTGACCACATCTTCGGAAAGCGGCGGCAAGCCTGGAGTAGACCTCAGTGTGAGCTTCGCTGGGATCTCGCTAAAGAATCCGATTATTGCGGCTAGCGGAACGTTTGGCTATGGCGTGGAGTTCGAGGACGTTGTGCACCTCGACCAGCTGGGCGGATTCGTGGTCAAAGGGCTTTCGCGGGAAGCGATGATTGGCAATCCGCCGCCGCGGCTATGGGAAACGGCTGCCGGAATGCTCAACGCGATCGGGCTACAGAACATTGGGGCAACGGCGTTTCTGCAGGAGAAGTTGCCGCGACTGCGGCAGATCAAAAACATAGTGGTCTTCGCGAACGTCTTCGGTTACACGCGTGAGGATTATGAAAGAACCATCGAGATCCTCAACGATGGCGAAGGGATTGCAGCCTACGAACTGAACGTTTCGTGTCCGAACACGGCGCACGGAGGGTTGCAGTTCGGGAGTGACCCGCGTTCGCTGGACGAGGTTGTCACGACGGCGAAACGAGTGGCGCAGCGGCCGCTAATCGTGAAGCTTTCGCCGAACGTGACCAGCATTGCTCAAATGGCGCACATTGCGCAGGAAGCGGGTGCTGACGCGATCTCGCTGATCAATACTTTCGTGGCGATGGCGATCGATGCGGAGACGCGCAAACCGCGCATTGCTAACGTCACGGCTGGGCTCTCCGGGCCGGCCATCAAGCCGATCGCGCTGCGCATGGTCTACGATGCGGCGCACGCGGTAAGTATTCCTGTGATCGGGATGGGAGGGATATCGACGGCGGCCGATGTTGCGGAATTCATGCTGGCGGGCGCCACCGCGGTGCAGATTGGCACGGCGAGTTATTGGGATCCGTGCGCGACGGAGAAGATTGTGGACGACGTGCAGCGTTGGTGTGTCGATCACGAAGTGACACGGGTGGCCGATCTTATCGGCGCGCTGGTTGTGGAGTGACCGCTGATAATTTTTTTCCTCAGCGGCTAAAGCCACGGTCGATTGTGCAGCATTTACGGCGCGTCTGAAGCCGCGCTCTTTCAAAACCAGCTTGAAACACCATTGATGAGATATTAGCGGCCGCGAGCGTACCAGATCGATCCCGGGGAGTTGTAATTGGCGCCTTCGCCCCATACAACGTGAGTGGTATCGAGATTATCGATGGCGATGGAGAACAAATTGCCGAAGGGGAAGAGGAAACCGTTGGGCAGGATGTAATCGTATCCGTGGACGGGGCTGGAAAGTTGCGACTCCGGCGACCAGGTGGCCCCGCCGTTGGTGGAAGTCCGGTAAAAGGTATTCCAAAGAGGGTGATTTTGCGGATCCACATTTCTGGTCTCCATCCATGCGATGCGGACATCGCCGGCAGTACCGGCGGTGATGTCCGGGAAGCAGTGCTCCACGCCAGACGGCGCGTTAGACACGTCAACCTTTGCTGACCAGTTTCCCGCTTGGTTGGTGGAAGAGGAGAAGTAGATGCGCTCGGGTCCGCCGGTGACCGAACCGGAGTTCCACACGGCGTAGAGGATTCCGGCATCGTCGGAAGCCAGGGCCATCTGGGAAGCCAGAAAACCAGCAGAACAGGCCTTATCCGAGCAAGCGGGGGCCGCGCTGGAAACGTCCATGAGCGTGGTACTCCAGTTTCGGCCGCCGTCCGCGGATCGGCTTACAAAGACCTCCACGGGTTGCGTGAGAATATCTGTCCGTGGGTAAGCGGTCCAGGAAAAATAGACATTGCCGAGGGGATCGACGGTAGCCCCTGCCGCGAGCGACCATCCCGGGGCGGCATCGGGATTGACCACGACAGAGGAAAAATTCTGCGCATAATCGTGCGATGCCGCTATTGCAAGCGTCTGGTCGTGGTTAAAGCTCACGTAGACATTGGGGCCGCGAACCGCCAGAACCGGCTTATCGATGGTGAGATCCGGCGAATGTTCGGCGATGGCAAAATACCAGGAGCGGCCAAAATCCTGCGATCGCGCCACGGTCACGTCGTGTTTGCCCTGCATCCACGAAGCATAAAGAGTCTGCCGATCGACGGGGTCGACCTTGATCTGGGCATCAAACTGTCCGGACGAAGAGGTCAGCAGGGGTCGTGGCGGCTCCCAGGAAACGCCATTGTCGTTGCTGACCAGGAACGACAGGGTGGGAATGCTGCAGGCCGGGCAGTCGGCTACCGCGCCGTACTGGGAAAATAGAATATAGATGTGCCCGTGGCCGTCGGCGGCCAGAGCGGGTTCCCATTGATCGCCGGTGGTATAGCCGACGCGCCGCTGCGGAGTGAAGTTTGCGGGGGCCGGTGCGGCCTGCGCCGTCAGGATCGCCAAAAGCAGCCAGATGGCAAGCTTTTGCAGGGTGAGCGTTCGCACGGCGAGCTTTCGCAGACCCAGGGCGCGGCTGGATTTCAAAACCAAGAACATCTCCCGGAACAACAACCGTGGTCGCACTTTAACTTGAATCGGTTGGTGGGTCAATTACCCGAAAAGGCCATCGCGGTTTCGGTTGAGTTACTTTCTAGCGGCATCATCATCTAATATCTAGCTAATCAAAAGTTTGTCAAAGGCATGTAAAAATCTGGGGTTTATTTCCAGCGCAGGAGCGCCTAATAAAGATGCAGAAAGCGACATTTGCAGCGGGATGTTTCTGGGGAGTGGAAGCGACCTTCCGGCAGATACCGGGGGTGGTGAGCACGCGCGTGGGCTACACGGGCGGAGAGACCGACAACCCTAATTACAAAGAAGTTTGCACCGATCGCACCGGCCATGCCGAGGCGGTAGAAGTGGAGTTCGATCCGGCGAAGGTGCGTTATGAGGATTTGCTGAAGGTTTTCTGGGAGAACCACGATCCTACGCAACTGAACCGCCAGGGACCGGACTGGGGAACGCAGTACCGGTCGGCGATTTTTTTTCACTCGCCGGAGCAGCAGGCGGCGGCGCAAGCTTCGAAGGAAGCATTAGAGAAGGCACATCGCTACTCCAAGCCGATTGTCACGCAGATTGTTCCGGCGGTGAGGTTCTTTCCGGCGGAGGACTATCACCAGCAGTATCTGGAGAAGCGTGGGTTGGCGAGCTGCCATATCAAGGCGTAATCGAATCGTGTTGCAGGCAATCTGACGTGTGCGGGACAGTCGCCGAGGTTCGAAGAGAGCCTCGGCGATTTCTTTGACTACGGCTCGGGCTGGGCAGGGTGTGAGCGGCCAGGGTCCAACTAAACCGGGATGACTTGGTTCGGGGAGAGAATGAGCATACGCTATTGGTGAGGGGGGTGCCCACGGGCAAGCCATGAAGAGGCTCCTCAAGCTCGCACCGATCGCAGTGTTGCTGATGATCGGGGTTGTCTTTGCTCGTGATTCCGGGCAATCCAACGAAAACTCAAATTCGCAGAACCCGACGGAGCTGTTCGTACCGGGCACGATCATTCGAGCGGAGCTTACAAAGTCAGTGGATGCGAAGAGAGCGAAAGTCGGTGATCGAGTAACTGCCAGGTTTGTGGAAGATTTCTTGCCTTATACGAACGATGCTCCCGCGCCCAGGGGATTAAGAGTTGTGGGGCATGTGGCGGAGGTTTCTCTGCGCCATGGGGAATCGGCATCCAAGATCGGGATCACCTTCGACAAAATAATTCTCAGAAATGGGACGGAAGTTCCGATCAAGTTGACGATTCAAGCGATTGGCAGGCCGGAGGCATATTCGGCCGGGAGTGACGGTACGGATTCGGCTCCGGGGTCAGGCGGGAAGAGTCCATTGTCTTTACAAGGCGCTATGGGAACGGGGATCAATGCGCCGACTCCGGTGGCCAACGTGCCTGCGAGCGATAGCAAGACAGCAGCGACGACGCCCGGGATGGCGGCCAATGGGCAATTGACTCGCGAGGCGCAGGGTGTGGTGGGAATATCGGGAATGTCGCTGGCTTCGGGCGGGGCGGAAGATTCGGTAATCAGCTCGCAGAAACATAATCTACAGTTAATCGGCGGAACGCAGCTGATTCTCTGCGTAGTCCCCTAGCAGCAAACCAAGAAATCTTCAGGGGCGATCAGGGCCGTTCCCTGCGGCTAAAGCCTTGCTCATTTTGTGTGACTTGCGGCAAGGGAAAACTGGCGCGGTTCCCGATCGTGCTCGATGCAAGGGTCGTTCAGCAGCCTGCTGGAGTGGGTGCGGAGAAAACACAAAATGGAGGACAGGCGAAGTGCCCCGTCTCTCCATCTTGCGGTACTGCAAAGCGTTCGTTCGCTAATTTGTGTTTGTCTAATGAGCGTCGCCGTCGTGATCGAGGTTCGCGCTTTTTAGTGTGACGGTGTCGGAAGGCTGCGGCGCGTTCTTCTGCTGCGGCTGCCGAGGACTGGGCGCGGCCGGTTTGGTTGAATCGGAAGCGTGGCTGAGTTGGCTGCTGCTAATGGGGTTCAGCATACGAGAAAGTAAATCGGCAGCGAGCGGAGAAACTTTAATTGCAGGCGCTGCGGGAAATTAATCTTCTCTAATTTTTCTGTGGCTTTACTCGAGCACGCTGTCGTCGAGTTTCTTGCGTTCCCAATCGGCGGCGGCCTGAACGAAGGCCAGGACGACGGGATGCGGATTTTTTTCGGTGGACGATAGCTGCGGCTGGAAAAGAGTAGCAATGAAGAAGCGGTGGGTGGGCGACTCGATGGCGCGAATCTCGCCTTGCGCGCCGCGGGCGACCACGGGAAAACCGGCCTCCATGGTGGCCCATTCGTACTCCGGATTGACTTCGAAGTTGCAGAAAAATTCTTCCTTCACGATTTCCTTGTCTTTTCCGTAAAAGGATTGCAGGTAGGAGCCGGGGCGGAGGCGGATCTCGGGCACGACACCGGATAATTTTGGAGCGTTGCCTTTGCGATCGGGAACGGCGCAAGCCACGGGATAGATGACGATATTCTTCGATGCGGAATTATTTTCGGCGCTATCGGCGTCGGCGATGCCGAGGACGTTGCGGGCGAATTCGATCAGGGCGTACTGAAATCCGGCACAAGTGCCGAGGAATGGCCAGTCGCGACGGCGGGCGAACTCGATGCCTTTGAGCATGCCGTCGAAACTCTTGAAGGGACTGCCTGGCGAAGCCCAAAGGCCGTCAAAGGTTTCAAGAATTTTTTCGGCGCCGGGAGCGGCGAGGGTTGGGGTGGGGATCCATTCTGATTCGACTTTTAAATCCAGTTTGCGAGCAGCGTGCTGCAGGGAGTCAGGGGTGGCGTGGTGGGAGCGGAATTCAGGGTTGAAGTCGCCGAGGATTCCTATGCGAACGGCATTACTCACGCCAGCATTGTACTAGACGGACAGTTCGTTTCTTGCACACGGGCTAGATCAGATGGGTCAACATGAGCAGGCCGTAGAGGCAGAGCAGAGCAAGCGCCGGACCGCCCCAGATCTGGAGCGCGCATTTCCAACCGAGCGAGCGGGCGACCTCGCGCTGGCTGCGCCAGGAAATCAGAAAGGTTGGATTATTTTTTCCCTTCATCAGGACGACCGAGGGGCGCGTGTCGAAGCCGGTGGTTGCATTCGCAGCGTTCGCCTGGCCGGAAGGATTTGACGGTGTAATTCCAGCGGCGGCCCAAGCGGCGGGATTGGTGATGCCTGCTTTCATTAAGGCGGTGGCAATTTTCTGTTGCTGAGTCTGGGCGGGATTGTTTGGTGAAGAAGAATCTGGCGGAGGTTCGATCCTTTTTGCGGAAGCGGACAGGGTTGAGCGGTGCAAAGGGGACGGCTGGAGTTTGGCCTCAAGAGCTTCCGCGCCGGGAAAGGAACCAGTGCCGATGAGGAGTTCGCTGACCGAACGGTGCTCCGTCAAAGTGCCGTCGGTACTTCCCGTGAACGACAATCCCATGAGGCCGAGTTCGGATTGCGCGGGGTTGAACCAGAGCGTTTTTGCGAAGGTCAGGGTGTTGTGTTCGTCATCCTGGATGGGCTGAGACGAGAGCTCCAGGCCGGGATTTTCTCCGAGCGTTCCCAATACAAACAGCGCATTCTTCGGCTTGATGCAAAACTCTTCGACTTTGATCTTGTTAGTGGTGTTGACGCCGTGGCGCAGGAGAAGAGTGCGCACATTGGCCGGCACTTCTTCTTTGGTGGTGAAGAAAGAATCGCAGAACTCCTGCTGGAAGTCGCGATGGAGGTCGAGTTCGGCGCCACGAGGGTCGACCATGATTTTGCCGGTATTGTCATCGAGGAAGAAGGGGACGTGCATGCACTCGGCGGCGACTTTGACCCACTGGCGGCTGCGGCCCTGGCGTTTCCATTCCCAGACGAGGGTGCGGAAGTAATAGCAAGGGCGGTCGGTGACGGGGGCTATCACGCTATAAGGACCCACGGCCTGACCGTTGAGTTCGACCATTCCCATGGAAGCGCTACGAATTTTCGAAACTGGAGTATCGAGGATGAGGTGACGGCGCTGGAGCAAGCGGAAACCGTTAAAAAAAAGATAGAGGCCGGCGCAGAATCCGACGGCGCACCAGAAGATCGGACGGACGTCCGATGAACGAAGCAGCAGCGTAGAGAAAATCAAAGCTCGGTCCGTTGGTAATTCTGAAAGAGAGTGCTGTATCGAGGCTAGCGGAGCGGAGGAGATGCGGCAGCAGAAAAGGAGGGAACCGGCTTACGTTGGTAATGAAGGAACGCATTCCAGGCTGGTTGTGCGTGGGCAAACAGTAAGTCCGTTTTGGCTTCCGTGTGGCGGGGTCGCGACTCCGGAAGATCATTCGCAAACTGCGAAAGCAGATTCCTCACGATAAGCCGTTCGGAGTGACAACGTTCTTCAGGCGCGACGCTGGCGTTTGAGAAGAAGATAGGCGATGGTCAGCAGGAGAAAGAAGACGGCGCCGCCGATTTCGTTTACGTGCGACGAGAGAAGAGAGTGAAAAACGGCTACGCAAACCAAGATAAAGCCGAGCACGGATCCCCAAATGCCGAGGGGCGAGCGCATCGGTAGGGCTGCGACTTGTTTTGGGGAGAGGCGCCAACGGAAGCTGACGTGAGCGGCCAAAGATACGATCCAGGAAAGAATCAGGCCGGAGAATGCGGCTCCCACGATATAAAGGAAGGCTTGTTTCGGCGCCCAGTTTTCGATGATGAGCGCGGTTATGATTCCGTAGGAAGAAACAAACAAGGCGAGACGTGGAGATCCGGCGGCATTTAGCTTGCCGAGGCTTGCGGGAGCCCATCCGGTGCGTCCCATGGAAAACAGCAGGCGCGAGGCGACGTAGAGTTTGGCATTGGCTCCGGAGAGCGCGGCGGTGAGGACGACGAAATTCATGAAGAAGGCCGCGGCGGGAATTCTGGCGAGCCGCAAGACGGTAACGAACGGACTTTCGGAGGCGCCAGCGTGGTCCCAGGGCATCACGCCGGCCAGTACGGTAATGGCGCCGAGGTAAAGGACCGCGAGGAGGAAGAAGGTGAGGCGAGCGGCGCGGGGAATATCTTTGGCCGAACGGGATTCGCCGGTGGTGACGGCGAGCATCTCCACCCCGCCGAAGGTGTAGATGGCAATAAAGACGGCGAGTAGGGGAGCGATGGGACCCTTGGGCAGAAATCCTCCGTGAGCGGTGTATTGCGGAGCGATGCGACCGCCAAACAGCAACGCGCTTCCGGCCAGGATGAACACTACGATGGTTCCGAACTTGATCATGGAAAGCCAAAATTCGAAGCGTCCAAAGGAACCGACACTGAGCAGATTGACGAGGACGAGAGCCGCAGAAAACAGGACGACCCACAATTCTCCGGGGACGGCCGGGAACCAGAAGGACATGTAAGTGGCGGAGGCAACGAGTTCGGCTCCGATGGAAAAGGCGATGGACGCCCAGTAGCCGGCACGGCAGAGAAATCCGAGATATGGGGTGAGATACAACTCGCCGTAGATGCCGAAGGATCCGGCGGCGGGATGAGTGCTGGCCAGTTCTCCCAAGGCCATGGTGACGGTGTAGGCGATGAAGGCGGCGACGGCGTAACTGAGGATGACGCTGGGCCCGGCGATCTCGAGGGCCGCGGCCGAGCCGAGGAGAAGCCCGGTGCTGATCGAACCGCCAACCGCGACCATGGCCATTTGTCCGGCGGTAAGTTGGTGGTGGAGACCTTCCTCGTGGGTTTGCTGCTGGGGTATTTCCTGACCAGAGGGAACAAGAGGCATGGGGCACGATAACAAATCGGGGGAGTTCCGGTAACTGCGCAGTCGCGCGAAGGACTGGGTGGTGAGGGAGATCCCCGTTGGCAAGCTCAGGGCAGGCCCTTGTCCGGCAGGTGAAAACGCTGAACGTCGGATGACTTCACGGGCTGAGAGCTGAAAGGGAGAAACCCGCGGGTGACTTTCGTAATCGAGAGCGAACCCTTGCGGATTGCTGCCACCGGGGGTGGCTCCTAGAATCGAAGCAGACTAGTCTGCCCATTCCCAACCCATGCCTGAGATGACAACACGCCCGGACCGAGCCGAGATAGCGCGGCGGCTGGAGCGTGCCGAAAAACTCCTACAGAAGGGCAAAGCAGCCGAGGCGCTGGAAGAATATCTGCTGGTCCTGCGGGACGATACGGAAAATGACAAGGTGCGAGAGCTGTCGGCGGACTTGTGTCTTTCGCAGAACCGGGGACGCGATGCGGTGCGGCTGCTGGGTGAACTATTTGAGCGCCAGGTGAATGCCGGAGACGCAACCCGGGCCAGCCTGACCTATAAGAAGCTGGCGCGGCATGGCAATCCGACGTGGGAGCAGAAATTCCGCTTCGGACAGCTGCTGGAGGGGTCGAACAAGAAGCTGGCAGTGGGCACTTATGAATCGGCTCTGGGGGATCTGGCAAAGCTTCCTGAGAGGAAAAAGGATGCGTTGCAGATATTGGGCCGGGTAGTGGCGCTGGACCCGGTGCAGCCGAATTTTCTGCGGATTGCGGAGCTGTTGTCTGAACTGGGAGAGAGCAAGGCGGCGGCGGAAGCATACATGCAAATCGCGAAACTCACGACGGCAAGCGGTGAGGATCCTGCGCAATGGTATGAGAGAGCGTATCAGGAAGATTCGTCCGAGGAGGAAATTGCACTGGCTTACGGCAAGAGCCTGTTGGGTCAGGGTCAGGTTGGAGCAGCGATTTTCATTCTGGAGCCTCAAGTCAATGCGGGGAAGACTTCTCCCATACTGAGGGATGTTTATGCCGAAGCTTTATTGGCGGCGGGGCGATATGCGGACGCGGAGCCGCTGGTGTGGCAACTGTTTGAACAGAATCCCAACCGCATGTCGCAGGTGACCGATCTGATTGGACAGTTGACGGATGCGGAGCAGGACGACGCAGCGGTATCGCTGGCGCGGAAGCTGGGACAGTTCCAGGCGAAGCGTGGCGAACGGCGGCAGTTTGTGGGGGTGATGCAGGAGATCGCGGCCACGCGGAGAGCGTCGCCGGGGATGCTGGAGTTTCTCAGCGAGTTGTTCAATGCGGCAAACCGGGAAGGCGATTACTGCCAGACCTTGTTGAAGCTTTTCGATGTGTATTGCGGGACGGGCGACTTCGCCAAGGCGGCGGAATGTCTGGATCGGGCGGCGGAAGTGGATCCTTATGAGGCCGGGCACACGAAACGGCTGGAGATGTTGAAGGGCAAGATTGACGAGAAGAAGTTCGACGCGATTGCGTCGCGATTCACGCCGGTAAGTAAAGTGGCAGAACCCGCGACGGAGAGCGAAGCGACGTTGGGGGCTTCCACGTTGCAGGATTTGATGCTACAGGCGGAAATCCTGGTGCAGTACGGAATGCGCAACAAGGCGGTGGAGCGGCTGCAGAGAATCCAGGAACTGTTTCCGCGCGAGGAAGAACGCAATGAAGATTTACAGCGGCTTTATCTTTCTGCCGGGGTGACGCCGCGTTATGCGGGTACGGCGCCGCTGCCAGCGGTAGCGAAGGCTCCGCCTCCGGTAGCGGTTCCGGTGGCCGCGGTTGGGGCATCTGCGGATCCGGCGGCGGAGATGCGGAATGTGACGCGGGTCGCGGAAATTACGCGGAAGCTCTATCACCAGGCGACGGCGGCCGCGGTGCTGACCACGGCGGTGAATGAAATTGGGGGGCACTGGGAAGTGTCGCGTTGCGTAGCGGCGATGCGCACGCCGGGGTCGGCGCCATCGGCGGTGCAGGAGTTCTGTGGCAAAGGGGTGAAGGCCGGCGGTTCTGGGGCAATTAAGGAAGTGATGTGCGCGCTGCAGGATCTGGCTTTGTCGTCGTCTACGGGGGAGCCCGTGATCGTTGCGGATGCGCAGAAGGCGGGAACGCTGCAGGGCGTGCGTAACGCGGTGGTGGAACTAGGAGCTTCGGCGATCATGGCATTTCCCTTGAGCAACGGCGCGGATTCCGTGGGAGTGCTGGCGCTGCTGCACAACAAGCCGCGGGCGTGGCCGCAGACGGATGCGGTGGTGCTGAAGACGCTAGCCGATCAGATGGTGATTGCGCTGAACAATGCCGGGTTGCGCCGGCTGGTAAAAAATCTTTCGGTGACGGATGAGAAATCCGGATTGCTGAAGAGAAGTTCCTACCTGGATTTGCTGCTGGCGGAAAGCAAGCGCGCGACACAGAATGCGGCGCCTCTCTCCGTGCTGCTATTGCAGTTCGGCAGGAGTGCAGCGTTGCTCAAGGAATATGGCGAGGCTGCGATTGAGAGCGTGATGGAAAAGATTGGGCAACAGTTCGCGGCCAATATCCGGACGAATGATCTGGCGTTTCGTTACGATACGACGACCATTGCACTCATCCTTGGGGACACGGCGGAAAAAGAAGCGCTGATGGCGGTGGAGAAACTAAGGAAGGTAGTTGCGGAAGTACGATTGCCGACGAAAGACGAGGGCGAGAAAGGGCACTCGCTGGAGTTTTCCGCGGGGCTGGCCGAGGCCGTGGTGCGGGAGAGTTACGATCCGGTGGACATTGTGACGGAAGTGATTAACCGCGCCGAGCATGCGCTGGCGACTTCGCTGGTGCAGGGGCCGAGGAAGGTTGTGGCGTTGAAGGCGGCGTTGGTTGCGGAGAAGGTGGCGTAGACCGCGACGATCGCAGAGTGCCGAAATCGCGCGGCTAATCCGGAATTCGAATGCTCCCATCTTCTGCGATTGGGAAGGACGGATTCCAGGCGACCTCCCACAAAAAACCATCCGGGTCTGAAAAGTATCCTGAATAGCCGCCCCAAAAAACTTCCTGCGCAGACTTGAGTATGATTGCGCCTGCGGCTGCGGCTTCCTTAAGCACTGAATCCACTTCGGTGCGGTCGCGGGTGTTGTAGGCCAGAGAGACTCCGTTAAAGCCGTAACCGTTTGGAGAAATGTTTGCATCCTTGGCGAGTTCGTGCCGTGGGTACAGGGCGAGGGCTATCCCTCCTGCCTGGAAGAAGGCGACGCCTTCCGTCTTGGCCATGGAGCGACGCCATCCGAGACGCTCATAAAATTCGCGGCTGCGCTTTAGGTCGGTTACCCCAAGTGTGATGATGCTGACGCGCTGTTCCATGACTCACTCCTCGGCCGGCGATTTACAACACGATATCGGCGACTCGGATACAAATCAAACATTGATACGCGAGTTGGGACTTCGCTGACTCGAGCCTACAATTTGCCGAGCTGTGGAAGAAGCGTCGAGCTTCGCTCGACGGGACAGCCGGGGCGGCTGTCCCCACATGAATTCCCTCGGTGGTCAAATCTGCGGGTGCGCTGCTACACTAACCAGTTTGCGGATGCGTTTTTATCTGTTCTGATGTGCTCTGATCAAAAAGTTCTGCAAGGAAAGCCATGTTGAAACCGGGAGATATCGCAATTGTCAGCGGGGCACGCACGCCCTTTGGGCGTTATTGCGGGAAGCTGAAGGATTTTACGGCGCAGGAGTTGGGCGCGGTGGCGGCGAAGGGCGCGATCGAGCGGTCGGGGATCGATCCAAAGGAATTTGATCATGCTGTGTTTGGCAATGCGCAGCAGACTTCAGGGGACGCGCTGTATGGGGCGCGGCACGTGGGATTACGGGCGGGGCTGCCGATTGAGACTCCGGCGCTGACGGTGAACCGGCTGTGCGGGTCGGGGATGCAGGCGATTGTCTCGGCGGCGCAGATGATCATGGTGGATGAGGCGAAGATTGTGCTGGCGGGCGGAATGGAGGCCATGTCGCAGGCTCCGTTTACGATTCGCGGGCGCGATGGATTTACGCTGGCGCCGGGCGGCAAGATGGAAGATTCGCTGATGGTGGCGCTGCTCGATAGCTATTGCGGCTTGTACATGGCGAACACGGCGGAGTTATACGGCGAGCAGCAGGGGATTACGCGGCAAGCGCAGGATGAGTTGGCACTGCGCTCGCAGCAGAAAGCGGACGCGGCTTATAAAGAAGGACGCATTCAGGAAGAGTTGGTTCCGGTGCCGCTGCGGAATGGGAAGGGCGAGGCTACGGGGGAAGTGCTGGCGGAAGATGATCACCGGCGTCCGCAGACGACGATGGAAGGGCTGGCGAAGTTGAAGGCGGCGTTTGGAAAAAATGGGACCGTGACGGCCGGGAATGCGAGCGGCATTGTGGATGGCGGCGCGGCGGTGGTGGTGATGTCGCTGGAAGAAGTTCGCAAGCGGAACATGGAGCCTCTGGGGAGGATTGTGAGTTGGGGGATTGCGGGAGTGGAGCCGAAGATGATGGGGCGAGGTCCGGTGCCGGCGACGAAGATTGCGCTGCAGAAGGCTGGACTGTCTTTGGACTACATCGATCTGATTGAAGTGAATGAAGCGTTTGCGGCACAGTATCTGGCGGTGGAAAAAGAATTGGGACTGGATCGTGAGAAGGTGAATGTCAATGGCGGGGCGATTGCGTTGGGGCATCCGCTGGGGGCGACCGGGACGCGGCTGGTGATTACGTTGCTGTATGAGTTGCGGCGGCGGAAGAAGAAGTATGGGCTGGCTACGGCGTGCATCGGCGGCGGGCAGGGGATTGCGATGGTGGTGGAGAGTATGAGCTAGTACGGAGCAGCGATGAAGTTTTCTGAGCTATTAAGTCTGACCCGGAGGATCCTACGATGCGAAAACGTTATGGTCGTCCTCATCAAGGTATTTTGACGGTGTTTTACAAGCGGCAATTGGGATAGAACTGCTTTACGGGGCGGAATTTGGGTTGGCTGCCAGGGATCCTTCGACTGCGACTTGTCGTTCGCCGAGCGAACGACAAGTCTTCGCTCAGGATGACAATCTTTCGCTCAGGATGACAATCTTTCGCTCAGGATGACAATCTGAAGAAGAGAGACGCGATGGAAATCAAGAAAGTTGGAGTTCTCGGTTGTGGGCTGATGGGGTCCGGCATTGCGCAGGTTTGCGCTACGGCTGGATTTGATGTGACTGTGCTCGAAGTCGAGCAGAGGTTTCTGGACAAGGGGTTTGCTGGGATTGAGAAATCTTTGGCGAAGTTTGCCGAGCGTCCGGTGGAGAAGGGCGGAATCACAGCGGAGCAGAAGGATGCGATCCGGGCGCGGCTGAAGGGAACGACGAACAAGGGCGACCTGGCCGATTGCGACATGGTGATTGAGGCCATCATCGAGAACGTGGAAGAGAAGAAGAAGATGTATGCGTCGATTGACGGCGTGGTGAAAAAAGATGCGATTTTTGCGTCGAATACTTCTTCGATTTCTGTGACGGAGCTTTTGACGGCGGTGAAGCGGCCGGAGCGGTTTGTCGGGCTACACTTTTTTAATCCGGTGCCGCTGATGAAGCTGGTCGAGGTGGTGCGAACGATCGCCACAGCTGACGATGTTTACCAGACGGCTTACGAGTTCGGGAAAAAGCTAGGCAAGGTTCCGGTGCGGACGTCGGACAAGACGGGATTCATTGTCAACCGGCTGCTGGTGCCGTATTTGCTGGATGCGATTCGAGCGTATGAAGAGGGCGTGGGGTCGATTGAGGATATTGATAATGCGATGAAGCTGGGCTGCGGGTATCCGATGGGGCCGTTTACTTTGCTCGATTTTGTCGGGCTCGATACGACTTATTACATTACACATGTGATGTATGACGAGTTCAAGGAGCGGCGGTTTGCTTCGCCTCCGCTGCTGAAACGGCTGGTCATGGCGGGGTGGTACGGGAAGAAGACGGGCAAGGGGTTTTACGATTATTCGGATCCGAATAATCCGAAGGCGAATAAACTGTAGGGCGCGGGCCGGTAGTGAGCCTGTATTGGCAAGTTGAGAAAGGTGTGCCGGGGATCGCCTTCGGCTTTGCTCAGAGCAGGCTTTCGCTTCGCCGGAAGAACGGCTAGGCTCGGGATGACGCAGCAGTTGAGGGATTTCAAGCGCATGTTTAAACGCAGGAAAACCGATCAGTTGCCGGGCGAAGGCGCGGAGGTAGAGGTGTATCGCCGGGCATGGCACAGCTACGTGGCGCGGCGGAATCTGGTGGTGATGCTTTTTATCAGTTTTCTGTTTCTGGGCTTACTGATTGGGAAGCTCAAGCTGGGAGAATCCACTGATTTCCTGATTTTGTTGGGGTGGATTGGGGTGTACCTGGCGGGCGGGTGGTGGTTGACGGAGTGGAAGTGTCCGCGGTGCGGGAAGGTGTTTGGACACAGGATTTGGACACAGCGCTGCATCAGTTGCGATCTGAGCAAGGATGAAGTGGAGGCGGTGGTGCGGGGAAAGTGAAGTGATCGGGCTGAAACTCCCAGCGAGACAGGTGGTGGACACCCATAGGGATTCTTCGCTTTGCTCAGGATGACAACGCATGGGCAGGTTGAATTTATGAACTTCGAAAACATACTTCTAGAAAAGAGAAACGCGATTGCCTACGTCACCGTGAACCGGCCGAAGGTGTTGAATGCGCTGAACATGGCTACCATGGAGGAGTTGCGGGCGGCGTTTCATGACATCAAGAATGACGCGGCGGTTCGTGTCGTCATCTTCACGGGCGCGGGCGAGAAGGCGTTCATCGCGGGTGCGGACATTGGCGAACTGGCCAAGCATGATGCGGTCAGCGGAAAAGAGTACACGCATCGGGGGCAGAGCGTTCTCAATCTGATTGAGAATCTGGGCAAGCCGGTGATTGCGTGCATCAATGGATTTGCTTTGGGCGGCGGATGCGAGATTGCGATGGCTTGTACGATGCGGCTGGCGAGCGAGAATGCGAAGCTGGGGCAACCGGAGGTGAAGCTGGGAATTATTCCGGGCTATGGCGGAACACAGCGGCTGCCGCGACTGGTGGGCAAAGGGATTGCGATGCAGATGGTGCTGGCCGGCGAGATGATCACGGCGCAGGAAGCGCATCGCATTGGGTTGGTGAATGAAGTGACGGTGGCGGCGCAGTTGATGCCGCGGGCGGAGGCGATTGCGGCGAAGATCGTCGCCAACGCGCCGCTGGCGGTGCAGTATGCGATGGAAGCCGTGAACAGGGGCATGGAGATGACTTTGAGCGAAGGATTGTATTTGGAGGCAGTATTGTTCGGCGTGACTTGCGCTACGGAGGATAAGAAGGAAGGGACTTCGGCATTTCTGGAGAAGCGGGCGGCGAAGTTCAAGGGGAAATAGATTCCTTGCCACGGATTTACGCGGATCAAAGGCGAATTCACTACGGAGACACAGAGGCGCAGAGAAAAGCTTGATCAAATCGATTGGGATAACCGCGCTCGCCAGGTCCGTCGAGGAACTCGAAGCTCTGGTGAAGTTGCTGGAGACCTTGGGAATTCGGAAGGATCTAAAGGGCGGCGAAGAGGGCTTTCGCTATGTTGAATTCTGTCCGGGCACAATCAACCTGCATGTGGCACTTGGAAAGAGGCCTGGGAACAATCCGGATTTGTGGTTGCAGGTGAGCCATCCGGACACTGCCTTCGAGATCGTGAAGAAGGGAGGTTTTGATCCTCGCGATTTCTCGGACCCCAAGATGTCCGGTCCGATGAGGTATTTCGACGTGGAACTGCCCGGCGGTACTCTTGTGAGAATCGGAGGTTTCTCGCACCCTCTGTTAACCGACATCAAACCTGTGCCTCATATTCAGGGAGGCTTGAGCGCTCAGGGTAAAAAGTTCTGCGTGGTAGTTAGCACCTTCAATTCTTTCATCACCGAGCGCTTGCTCGCGGGAGCTGTTGACGTGCTGCTGCGGTGTGGAGCCGAAACTCCAATGGTCGTGCGGGTTCCGGGAGCTTTCGAGATCCCATCCGCAGCTAGGATTCTTGCCCAGTCCAAGGAATACGACGCGATTATTTGTCTCGGCTGTCTGCTGCGCGGGGACACGGCGCACTACGACGTGATCGTGAATGAAGTTACGCGTGGGATTGGGCAGTCGGCGCAGGAGACGGGCGTGCCGCATGCTTTTGGAGTGCTTACGTGCGAGACTTTGGAGCAGGCCATTGACCGTGCCGGGCTGAAGATGGGAAACAAGGGCGCGGAAGCTGCTTTTGCGGCGATCGAGATGGCAAGCCTCACAAAATTCGTCCGAACGACATTATTCCGGCGTCGAGCACCTGGCATCAGGAAGGCGGTTTCCGCACGCCTGGTATCAGACGGCGGCAAGAAGCAGGTTCCTCGCTCCGCTCGGAATGACAAAGTGACCGCTCGGAATGACAAAGTGACCGCTCGGAATGACAAACTTAAGGGGCGTAGCCAGAGACACAAGCGCGCTTCGGCGAAGACAAAGCAGCGGCGCAAATAACCCTCCTACAGTAAACTGGCAACTAGCCACTAACTACTGACAACTTCTTCTATGGGCACTCGTCGTAAATCGCGCGAACTGGTTTTGCAGATGTTGTTTCAGGCCGACATGGGCAAGCAGACGGTGGATCATGTGCGGCAGACGTTTTGGGCGGAACATTCCGGGACGAGTACCGATGTGCGCGGATTTGCGGACGATTTGTTTCGGGTGGCGACGGATCGCGGAGCGGAGATCGACAAGTTGATCGAGCGCCACGCGGAACACTGGCGCATGGAGCGGATGGCGGCGGTAGATCGCAATCTGTTGCGGGCTGGGGTGGCGGAGCTTCTGGCCTATCCGGAGACGCCGCGGGCGGTCGTGATCAACGAGTCGCTGGAGATCGCGCGAAAATTTTCCAGCCTGGAGTCGGTGCAGTTCGTGAATGGCGTGCTCGATAGCGTGGCGAAAGAGCTGCAGAAGCCGGCTTAGCCCTCAGGGGCTAGAGCCCCGCGACCTTGAGGGTAGTGAATCGCAGCGCTTGAAGCGCTGCGCCACCGAAAATCTCTAAGCTTGTGGTAGCCCACGTGTCCATTCCACCCATTTCCGGTTCCACCTATCTCAAGCGCACGCTTGCCGCTATGGCTTTATGGCCACCAGATTCAAAGCACAGGTGTAGGACGCGTAACAAAAATTGTTAGAAGAGTTGGGGAGTTGCGAAAAGGGGATTTCCATCACGTCCAAGGCGGTGGTGGTATTGAGTTCGTGCAGCATGCCATCGGTGCCTGCCACGTAAAGCAGGGTGCCATCGACGGTTATGTCCGCGGCCAGGGGAGCGGCATTTCCATTGAGCGGGATCGAACTGGTGGACTGGGTGTTGAAATCAAAGACTAAAACGCCCTGATCGCTGGTGACGATGTAGACCCTGCCACCGTCGGGGGAAATGAAAAAGCTAAGTGGGTGGAATGTGCCTTCTTGAAGATCGATGTGGATGGGTGTGAACGGCACAGCAGTGGCGGTTTCTGTAGCGAGCGCGATCTGTTGTTGCGGGCAGAGGCCGGCGGTTGGAGCAAGAGGCGTGATGGTCGTGGTTGCAATGACATCGATGCCGGTGCTATCGAGGCCGACGAAAACATCGAGGGCATCCAGGTCACTTTGCACGAGGCTCGGAACACTGGCGTTGCCGATGGGAGCGCTGCCCGGAGGAACCATCTTCAGGAAGATAGGCGTCGCCGGTAACCCGGTGATGGAAAAAGTACCCGTGGCTGGCGGCGAGGATGTGGCCGGCTGATTGTTGCAGGTGTTAAGGACGGTGACGTTTTCGCCAGACGTTCCGCCAGCGATGAAGGCAAAGGCTCCCGAGGAAGAAAAGGCGATTGCATCCGCGGGGGCGGTTAGCGGATAGGATTGTAGGGCTTGGAGCGGCGAGTAGACGTATAGAGTGTTGCCGCCGTCACCGAGAATGAAAGCCTTTGAGTTATCGGGGGAAAAAGCTGCCGTGGTTGCGCTATTGATATTCAGAGGCGTGCTGCCCGATCCCGTAGAACTACCAGCCACGACATAGACCTGATTGGGCGTGGAGACCGTATCCGAGAAGATGGCGAAGTTCCCGTCCGGGGAGACGGCGATCACCTTGCCGGTAACGGCACCGAGAGGAGTACTCGAAGCGGGTATCGAGGAGAAAGGACTCGTGGTGGTGGATCCGAGATTGGCGCTGTTGATCAGCAGGGCGCCATACTGGCTGCCGGCGTAGGCCTTGTCTCCAGCCGAGTCGAACATCAAAGAATTCGGGGGCGTGGGCATGGAGCTGGGGGTACCAGCGACGTTGGTGCTGGTGGAAACGTCATAGAGCGCGACCTGACACTGCGAATTGCTGTAGCAATCCTGACTGGTTGCCAGAACACTGGCCGCCGTAGTGGCGCCGGTCACGAGTCCTGAAATTGCGGTGACCGGATAGACCGGTTGCGGAATGTAGAGGGAGCCGGCGGGGTATCCGGCGGGATTCAGGGGAAAACCGATATTACAAGAGGGTGGTGTGCAGGATGCGGTGATGGCAGCGGCTCCGGGCTGAGCAGTAGAGATGGTGCAACTGGCAGTGGCGGAGCATCCCGTGACAGTTGTAGTCGTGGGAGTGGTGCCTGTGGTGGTGGTGCCTGTGGAAGTGGTGCCTGTGGAGCCCCCTGCGGAGATGGCGGCTGGCGAGGAGGACGTCCAGGTGAGAGGGGGCTTAGGTACGATGCAACCTTGGACGTCGACGGCGGTGGCGGTAATCGTCTCTGATGTGCCTTTGTTGGTGACGAAGCTGGTCTGGCCGATGTTTTGCGTGCCGTTGCTGCCGAGTTGCAGGGAGATGCACTGTACGGGGCAGGTTGCGGCGACGTAGGGCTGGCTGGAAGTTCCCGAGGCCGACGCGACTACCTGGGTCTGTCCCGGGGTATTCGATACTACGGTTGCCTGGTTGGTCGGCACGTCGATGCCAGTGGTGTTGGAAGCACTTATGATCGGAGTGATGGTCACCACGTTGGGATTGGCCTGGTTCCAGGTGAATGGCCCCACGGAAGAGGTGACATCCACGCCTTGACTAAAAGCTTGAGCCTGCAGGGTCAAGACCTGGTTCTGCGAGACGCACTGATTGTTGAGGACTGGACTGAACTTCACATTGCAAGCGGCGGGGAGAGCGATCTGGCCGGGACAGGCGGGAGGCGGAGGATTGACGGGAGGAACAACACTGACTTGAATGCTATCGATAGGGGGATGGACGAACACGAGAGTGGGCGGGCTGGTAGCTCCTAAGGCAGAAGCAGTAATTTCAGCGACCTGGCTGAAGCTGCCGGGCGTGCAAACGTTATAGAAGGGCGCGTTCCAACTGCCGGCGCAGGCGAAGCCGGAGGGAGAGATATCCACCACTGCGGGATTGGTTGAAGTGAAAGTAAAGGCTGGCGAAATGCTGTTGTTGGTGCCGTTTTGCGCGCTGGCGGTGAAGTCCAGGGTGCTTCCCAGTTGCATGGAGACGCTGGTGGATGGGTTCAGAGTAATTTTGGCGGGAAAGGGATTGGTGCCGGGCGGTTTATGTCCTCCGCAAGCGGGCAGGAGTGAGAATAAAAAGATGGTGATGGAGATGAACGCGTACTGTAGGCAACGCAACCTTCCCATGCATCCTCTCGTCGCCTCAGGATTGCATCCGCAGGCGATCCACTCATTATGAATTATGAAATTGGAATGGAAAACCTGAGTAGTGTAGAGGCTGGAGGCAGATTCAGCAAGCTGACCGCTGCTTGGCTCTGACGTTCCTTGCTCTTCACTCCTCGTTTGCAGTGGGATGCAAAAACATGAGTTGACGATGTTTCGGGCGAGTTGCTATAGTAGTTTGGTTCCGCGAGTTAATCCAAGCTTGCTGTAGGCCGTGAGTTCTGCGTAGTGTTGTGAGAACTTGTGGTTGAGCTTTTGAAAAATGCGTTTTCGGCTTGCGTCTGAGTTCGAAAACTTTCCTCGCTGAAATGTTCCTGCGCTGCCTTTCGCCCTCGGGCATCCGGCAAGAGTGATTGATGCGTGCCGGTAGTCTGCGGAAGGATATGCAGGACAGAGCTGGCGAAACGGAGCGCCCCCGTAATTTAGGCCGGGTGCCACCGTCGACAGCGCAAATCTAGAACGGGAACCCAGAATCTCTCTCCGCGAGTTGTGCGCGGTGAGAAGCATGGCTGGCCAGTTGGAGCCCGCCAGCCCGGATTGTGAAGCTAAAGTCCGGGAGCGCGATAACGCTGCGCGCTGCCCGCCTGCGAGAGCAGATTGCAGTGCGGGACGTTGCTGAGCGATAAGGAGCGGCGAGTGCCTACTTTTAATCAATTGGTGGCAAAGGGCCGCAAGCGGCCACGGTATAAGACGGCGAGTCCGGCGCTGCAGGGATGTCCGCAGAAGCGCGGGGTTTGCACGCGCGTGTACACGCAGACGCCGAAGAAGCCGAACTCGGCGCTGCGGAAGGTGGCGCGCGTGCGGCTGACGAACGGGATCGAGGTTACGACTTACATTCCTGGAGTTGGACATAACCTGCAGGAGCACTCCATTGTGCTGATTCGCGGGGGGCGCGTGAAGGATCTGCCGGGTGTGCGCTATCACGTGATTCGGGGAACGCTGGATGCGGTGGGCGTGGCCAACCGGCAGCAGGGTCGTTCGAAATATGGCGCCAAGCGCGCGAAGAAGGGCTGAGAACTAAATGCCTCGTAAAGGACATACAGCAAAGCGGACCGTGCCAGCCGATGCCGTTTATGGCTCGAATCTGGTGACGAAGTTTATCAACTCGATGATGTGGCAGGGCAAGCGCTCGACTGCTGAGGGCATTTTTTATGAGGCTCTCACGAAGGTGCAGGAAAAAGGCGGCGACGAAGCGCTGAAACTGTTCACAAAAGCCGTGGAGAATGCGAAGCCGCTGCTGGAAGTGAAGACCCGTCGAGTGGGCGGAGCGAACTATCAGGTGCCGGTGGAAGTGAATGCGGACCGGCGTACGTCGCTGGCCATCCGCTGGCTGCTGACTTACGCCCGTGGACGCGCGGAACGGGGCATGGTCGATAAGTTGAGCAATGAATTGCTGGATGCGGCGGCGGGAAAAGGCGCAGCCATCAAGAAGAAAGAAGATGTACACCGCATGGCCGAGGCCAATAAGGCGTTTGCGCATTACCGGTGGTAGAAAACGCAGCTACTAGCCTCTAGCGACTAGCTAGGAGCCAGTAGCTAGAAGCTGAATTTTACGGAGCAGAAAGAGTTAGAGAGTCGTGCCCAGAACAGTTCCATTAGAACGCTGCAGGAACATCGGCATCATGGCCCACATCGATGCCGGCAAGACCACTACGACGGAGCGGATCCTGTTTTATACGGGAAAGACGCACCGCATCGGAGAGGTGCACGAAGGCACTGCGACCATGGACTGGATGGAGCAGGAGCAGGAGCGCGGGATCACGATCACGTCCGCGGCGACGACCTGCACCTGGCGCGACATTCGCATCAACATTATTGATACGCCGGGACACGTGGATTTCACGGCGGAAGTGGAGCGCTCGCTGCGCGTGCTCGATGGCGCGGTGGCGGTGTTTGACGCGGTGCACGGAGTGCAGCCGCAGTCGGAGAAAGTTTGGCGGCAGGCTGACAAGTACGGCGTGCCGAGGATTTGCTTCATTAACAAGATCGATAAGATGGGTGCGGATTTCGAGCATGCGGTCGATACCATCCGCAAGCGGCTGAGTGCGAAGCCGGTTGCGATTCAGATTCCTATCGGGCAGGAAGATAAATTCAAGGGCGTGATCGATCTGATCAACATGAAGGCGATCGTGTGGGTAGACGACACGATGGGCGCCGAGTATCTGACCGAAGAAATTCCCGCCGAGCTGAAGAAAAAAGCTGAAGCGTTCCACGCGCAACTGGTCGAAAGCATTGCTGAAAACGACGACGAAATCCTGCACAAGTTTTTGGAAGGCGAAGAGATTACCGGCGCTGAGCTGCGCGCCTCGCTGCGCAAGTCGACCATTGCGCTGAAGGTGTTCCCGGTCGTGGTGGGAACAGCGTTCAAGAATAAGGGCGTGCAGCCGCTGCTCGATGCGGTGGTCGATTATCTGCCATCGCCGCTTGACGTGCCGGAAACGCATGGAATCAATCCCGAGAATGGGGAGAAGATTTTCCGCAAGCCGGACGACAAGGAGCCGTTCTCGGCGCTGGCATTCAAGATCATGGCTGATCCGTTTGTCGGCCAGCTGACATTTATTCGCGTCTATTCCGGCCAGCTTAAGACCGGAGACTCCGTGTTGAACACGAGTCGACGCAGGACTGAGCGCATCGGGCGACTGCTTAAGATGCACGCCAACAAGCGTGAAGAGATCAGCGAGATTCTTGCCGGCGATATTTGCGCTGCGGTCGGGCTCAAGGGCGTGAGCACGGGCGATACGATTTGCGACGAGAAGCATCCCATTGCGCTGGAATCGATTACGTTTGCGGTTCCCGTGATTTCGGTTGCGGTTGAGCCGAAGACGAAAGCCGACCAGGAAAAAATGGGCATGGCGCTGGGACGCCTGGCGCAGGAAGATCCCACGTTTAAGGTTCACACCGATCCCGACAGCGGACAGACCATCATCAGCGGAATGGGCGAGCTGCATCTGGAAATCATTGTCGACCGCATGATGCGCGAGTACAAGGTCGAAGCGAATGTCGGCAAGCCGCAGGTGGCGTACCGCGAAACCATTCGCAAGCACTCCGAAGCGGAAGGCAAATACATTCGCCAGACTGGCGGACGCGGTCAGTACGGGCACGCGAAGATCAAGCTGGATCCGCAACCACCGGGCACGGGCTACGAATTTGTTAACGACATCGTGGGCGGTTCGGTGCCGAAGGAATTTATCAAGCCGATCGATCAGGGAATTCAGGAAGCGCTCGAAGGCGGCGTGCTTGCTGGCTACCCGATGGTCGATGTGAAGGCGACGCTGTATGACGGCAGCTACCACGACGTCGACTCCAACGAAATGGCGTTCAAGATTGCGGGATCGATGGCCTTCAAGGAAGCTGCGCGCAAGGCCTCGCCGGTGCTGCTGGAGCCGGTGATGGCGGTCGAAGTTGTGACGCCCGAAGATTACGCCGGTGTGATCATGGGCGACCTGAGTTCGCGGCGCGGACGCATTGAAGGCATGGAGCACCGCGCGGGTTCGCAGGTGATCAAGGCGATCGTGCCGCTGGCGGAGATGTTTGGCTACGCGACCCACATGCGTTCCTCGACGCAGGGCCGCGCGGAATACTCGATGCACTTTGCGCGTTATGAGGAGGCTCCGCGGTCGGTGGCGGAGGAAATCATCGCGAAGGTGCAGGGAACGGCGAAATAGTAGCGCCGGTTCTCGCCGGCTGCTGCGACTTTTTGAATTGACGCGGACGAAATGTCGGCGTGAAAGCCGGCGGGACGCCGGCGCTACAAAGGACGAATATGGCGAAAGAGAAATTTGACAGAACCAAGCCGCACTGCAACGTAGGGACGATTGGTCACATTGACCATGGGAAGACGACGTTGACGGCGGCGATCACGAAGGTGTTGCAGAAGCACAATCCGAAGATCGTGTTCCGATCGTTTGATTCGATTGATAACGCTCCGGAAGAGAAGGCCCGCGGGATCACGATTGCGACGGCGCACGTGGAGTATGAGACGGCGAACCGGCACTACGCGCACGTGGATTGCCCGGGGCACGCCGACTACATCAAGAACATGATCACGGGCGCGGCGCAGATGGATGGCGCGATTCTGGTGGTGGCGGCGACGGATGGTCCGATGCCGCAGACGCGCGAGCACGTGCTGTTGGCGCGGCAGGTGGGTGTGCCTTACATCGTGGTGGCGCTGAATAAGTGCGACGCGGTGGATGATCCGGAGTTGCTGGATCTGGTGGAACTGGAAGTCAGGGAGCTTCTGAAGTCCTACAAGTTTCCCGGCGACGATGTGCCGGTGATTCGGTTGTCTGCTTTAGGGGCTTTAAACGGAGAAGAGAAGTGGGAGAAGCAGATCGACGCGCTGATGGAAGCGGTGGACAAGAGCGTGCCGCAACCGGCGCGCGAGCTGGACAAGCCGTTCCTGATGCCGATTGAAGATATTTTTTCGATTCAGGGACGCGGCACGGTAGTGACGGGAAGGATCGAGCGCGGCAAGGTGAAGGTAGGCGAGGAAGTGGAGATTGTCGGCTTCCGCGACACGCGCAAGACGGTGGTGACCGGCGTCGAAATGTTCAAGAAGCAGTTGGACGAAGGCATGGCGGGCGACAACGCCGGGTTGCTGCTGCGCGGCATTGCGAAAGAAGATGTGGAGCGCGGCATGGTGCTGGCGAAGCCGGGATCGATCACGCCGCACACGAAGTTCAAGGCGGAGGTTTACATTCTGACCAAGGAAGAAGGCGGACGGCATACGCCGTTCTTCAAGGGATACCGTCCACAGTTTTATTTGCGAACGACGGATGTGACCGGAGTGGCGGAATTGCCGGCGGGTACGGAGATGGTAATGCCGGGAGACAACGTGAGTCTGGTGATCGAGTTGATCACGCCGGTGGCGATGGAGAAAGGCTTGCGCTTTGCGATTCGCGAAGGCGGACACACGGTGGGCGCGGGAACGATTGCGGAGATTGTGCAGTAAGGAAGAAAAAGCGCGGAGCTTTGCTCCGCGGACAGCCGAGGGCGGCTGTCCCCACATAAAAATACAAAGCGGCTTGCGGCTTGCCGCCAGTTCTTTCCTTCCGGAGATGCCGGGAGGGGTTAGAGAGAGTGAAACGTGATTGGAAAAGAAAGAATTCGCATCCGGCTGAAGGCTTACGACTATCGCATTCTGGATCAGTCGACCGGCGAGATTGTGGAGACGGCGCGGCGCACGGGAGCACAGATTGCGGGGCCGATTCCGCTGCCCACGATGAAGAACAAATACTGCGTGCTGCGTTCGCCGCATGTGGATAAGAAATCGCGGGAAGAGTTCGAAATCCGCACCCACAAGCGGTTGCTTGACATTCTTGAGCCGACGCAGCAGACGGTGGATGCGCTGATGAAGCTCGATCTGCCGGCGGGTGTGGATGTGGAGATCAAGGCATTCGGGAAAGAACATAAATAGCTTGTAGCTCCTAGCTTCTAGCTAAGGCCCGAGCTCTCAGCCAATAGCCGCCGTAATGACGAGCCAAGCTGGGTGGAGACAGAGATGGCGATAAAAGTTACAGGCATTCTGGGCAAGAAGGTCGGCATGACGCAACTGTTTGACTCGAAGGGCGACGTTCGCCCGGTCACGGTGCTGCAGGCTGGCCCTTGCGTGGTGACGCAGCACAAGATGGCGGTGAAGGACGGCTACGAAGCGGCTCAGATCGGTTTGGTGGAATTTGTGAAGGAGTCGCGGCTGACGAAGCCAGCCCGCGGACATCTGGCGAAGAATAATCTTCCGCCGGTGAAGTTCATGCGCGAAGTGCCACTGGAGAGCGATGGCGGCGGCGACGGAGCGGTGAAGGTTGGGGACCGGGTGCTGGTAGAAATTTTCGAAGGCGAAAAATTTGTCGACATCGTGGGAGTCAGCAAGGGGAAAGGCTTCCAGGGCGTGGTGAAGCGGCATCATTTCGGCGGCGGTCCCAAGTCGCACGGATCGATGTTCCAAATTACGGGATCGATTGGGTCGTCGGCGTTTCCGTCGCGAGTGTTCAAGGGAATGCGCATGTCGGGACACATGGGGCATGAGCGGGTGACGCAGCGCAACCTGAGAGTTCTGGGTGTGGATAAAGATGAGAATCTGCTAGTGGTGGAAGGAAGTGTGCCGGGGCCACAGGGCGGGTACATCGTTATTACGAAGGCGAAGAAGCCGCCCAGAGAGCGGCGTGGATTTGCGGGTGCGGCGACAGTGGATCCGTTGAAGGCCGCGAAGAGAGCGGCGAAGAAAGCGTAGCACCGAGCACCTAGTACTTATACCGAGAAGCGATATGGCAACGATTGATATTTACAACTTGAGCGGCGCCAAGGTTGGAACGTTCGACCTCGCCGATGAGATTTTTGGTGCGGTGAACGAAGACCTGCTCTGGGAAGCGGTGAAGCATTACCGCGCCGGACAGCACCGCGGTACGCATGCGACCAAGGCCCGCTGGCAAGTTTCCGGTTCAGGCAAGAAGCTGTGGAAACAGAAAGGCACGGGACGGGCGCGTATTGGTTCGATCCGGTCGCCGCTGTGGCGGCACGGCGGCACGGTGCACGGACCGGTTCCGCGCTCCTATGACTACGCGTTTCCGCGCAAGAAACTTCTGGGCGCGCTGCGCTCGGCGCTGGCTTCGAAGTTTGACGATGGCAAGTTGACGGTGGTGAATGCGTTTGACCTGAAGGAACCGAAGACCAAAGAGTTTCGGGCCGCGTTGGATGCGTTGAAGGTGGAATCGACCGTACTGCTGGTGGAAGCGCCGAAAGCGGCAAATCGCAATCTGGAGTTGAGCTCGCGAAATATTGAAGGGCTGGAGCTGATTGCGGGCAACGAGGTTCATCCTTATCATCTGCTGCGTTATGATCGCGTAATTTTTTCTCATCCGGCGATCGAGAAGTTGCAGGTCACATTGAAGGATAGTTTGCCCAAGCGGCAGCGCAAGGCGGCGAAGGAAGACGAAGGCGCGAAGAAGGCGTCGGCTTCTCCGCGCAAGCGCGTGCGGCATGAAAAAGCGGCGGAGGTGGCCTGATGAAATCCGCATACCAGATCATTCGCCGTCCGGTGATCACGGAAAAAGGACTGGCGATCAAGGAAAACCAGAACACGCTGGTCTTCCAGGTGGCTCCGGGAGCGACGAAGACGGAAGTGAAGCAGGCGGTGCAGACGATTTTCAAAGTGAAAGTGCTTTCTGTCCGCACGGCGATGTATCCGGGAAAAGAGCGGCGGCGGGGGAAGTTTGCCGGTTACCGTCCGGACTGGAAGAAGGCGTATGTGCGGCTGCGGGCGGGCGAGAAGATGCCGGAGTACGCGCAGAATTTGTAGGGGAAGCAAAAAACAAGTTCCTCCGGGTCGCTTCGCGAACCGTCGGAATGACAAGACATCAAAGAGCTGATTATGGCGATCAAAACATACCGACCGACGACGCAGACGTTGCGCTACCGCACGACGATCGTCAACGACGACATTACGACGCGGAATCCACACAAGCCGCTGATCGAGCCCAAGCCGCGGACGGGCGGGCGCCGCAACTCCGGCGACATGACGATGCGGTTTATGGGTGGCGGGCATAAGCGCAAGCTGCGCATCATTGATTTCAAGCGCGACAAGACGGGGATTCCGGCGACCGTGGTCAGCATTGAATACGATCCCAATCGCTCGCCGCGCATTGCCTTGCTCGCTTATGCCGATGGGGAGAAGCGTTACATTCTGCAGCCAGAAGGATTGAAGGTTGGGCAGAAGGTAGTGAGCGGGCCGGACGCCGACATTCTTGTGGGCAACGCGTTGCCGCTGCGCAATATTCCTCCCGGCACGCAGATCCACAATCTGGAGCTGAAGCCCGGGAAGGGCGGCCAAATGGTGCGCTCGGCGGGCGGAGCGGCGCAGTTGGTGGCGAAAGAAGAAGAATACGCGCTGGTGAAGTTGCCTTCGGGGGAGACCCGGAAGATTTCGCAGGATTGCATGGCCACGATCGGCCAGGTGGGGAATCTTGATCACGAAAACGTCACCATCGGCAAGGCGGGGCGGTCGCGATGGTTGGGAAAGCGTCCGCATAACCGCGGCGTTTCGATGAATCCGGTGGATCATCCGCACGGCGGCGGTGAGGGCAAGACCTCGGGCGGACGGCATCCGGTGACGCCGTGGGGACAACCGACACGCGGGTACAAGACGCGGAATAACAAGCGGACGGATAAATTTATTGTGAATCGGCGGAGCAAGTGACGTTGGAAGAGGAAGCAGGCTCCTCGCTGCGCTCGGAATGACAAGGTGCGAGTGAGCGAACCGTTGGAATGACAAAGATTAGTTGAGGTCGAGATCAAATTTATGGCGCGTTCAACGAAGAAAGGCCCGTTTATAGACGGGTACCTGATTTCCAGAGTCGAGGCGATGAACTCGCGCAACGAGAAGAAAGTTTTGCGCACGTGGTCACGGCGGTCGACAGTGGTTCCGGAGATGGTGGGCCACACTATCGCAGTGCACAACGGTAGAAAATTTATTCCGGTGTATGTGACCGAGAATATGGTGGGACACAAGCTGGGTGAGTTCAGCTTCACGCGCAATTTCAAAGGCCACTCCATGCGGGCGGCGACGGAAGTGGCGGCGAAGCCGGCGGGCATTCCGGGCGGTCCGGGAGCGATTACTCCGGCAGCGCCGGCGGCGGCACCGCCAAAGGCATAAGGGGAGACGCGAATGGAATTTCGAGCGGAGATGCGTTACTTGCGAGTCTCGCCGCAGAAGGCGCGCCTGGTGCTGGAACTGATCAAAGGGCGCAAAGTGGAAGAGGCGCGCAACACGCTTCTGTTTACCAAGAAGCGGGTGGCGGCGCACGTGGGCAAGCTGCTGCAATCGGCGCTGGATAATGCGAACTTTTTGAGCGCCGAGAATAATCTGGATATCGAGCTCGACAATTTGTATGTGAAGAGCGCGATCGCCAACGATGGTCCGCGCATGAAGCGGATTCGTCCGGCACCGCAGGGACGCGCGTTCCGCTATCAACGGCGCATCTCGCACATCGAGTTGGTGCTGGCGGAGCGTGGCAACAGTGCGGCGCATGCTGCGGGAGAGACGCGAGCGGCAGGTGCTGCGGCTCCGGCGAAGCGACGGGCGCCGGTGGCAAAGAAGGCGGCGGGTAAGACGAGCAAGAAGAAGGTGGCTGCTAAGGTGGCTGCTAAGTAAGAACAGCGGATTCCTCCGACTCGCGTCGCGAGTCCTCGGAATGACAAGGCAGCAGGTTCCTTGCCCGCGCTTTGCGCGTGTTTGGAATGACAAATATTGAGGTGGCGGTTTAGGAGAAGCAATGGGACAAAAAGTCCATCCTTATGGTTTTCGACTTGGTTACACCAAGCCGTGGAAGTCGCGCTGGTTCGTGGAGCGGGACTACGACAAGTTGCTGCTGGAAGACGTCAAGCTGAAAAATGAGCTGAAGGAAAAGCTTAAATCGGCGGGCGTGAGCTCGATTGAAATCGAGCGGCCGGGCAACAAGCTGCGGATCATTATCAAGACGGCGCGTCCGGGAATCATTATTGGACGGAAGGGCGCGGAGATCGACAAGCTGAAGGCCGATCTGCAGAAGCGCACATCGCGCGAAATGTTTGTCGATATCCAGGAAGTGCATAAGCCAGAGCTGGATGCGCAGCTGGTTTCGGAGGCGATAGCGCTGCAGCTGGAAAAGCGGGTTGGCTTCCGGCGGGCGATGCGCAAGGCGGTGGATTCAGCGTTGCGCTTCGGGTGCAAGGGGATCAAAGTCCGGGTGAGCGGACGGCTGAACGGAAATGAAATCGCGCGGTCGGAGTGGTATCTGCAGGGGCGTTTGCCGTTGCACACGCTGCGCGCTGATATCGAGTACGGCTTCTCGGAAGCGAGGACCACCTACGGTGTGATCGGCGTGAAGGTCTGGGTGTACAAGGGCGAGATTTTGCCGACGAAGAAGCGCGAGCAGCAGACAGGCGTGGGCGCGTTCTAGGAACGGTGAGCTGACTTATGTTGATGCCAAAGAAAGTGAAGTACCGCAAGCAGCAGCGCGGACGCATGACGGGCAAGGCATGGCGTGGAAGCACGCTGTCGTTCGGGGACTTCGGGCTGAAGGTGCTCGAGCCGGGTTGGATTACGGATCGGCAGATCGAAGCCAGCCGCGTGGCCATGACCCGTTTTGTGAAGCGCGGCGGAAAGATCTGGATTCGGGTATTCCCGGACAAGCCGGTAACCAAGAAGCCGGCGGAAACCCGCATGGGCAAGGGCAAGGGCGCGCCCGACCATTGGGTCGCGGTGGTGCGGCCGGGGAAGATTTTGTTTGAGATGGAAGGGGTCACGGTGGTGGATGCGACCGAGGCGATGCGGCTGGCGTCGCACAAGCTGCCGCTGCGGACGGCTTTGGTGAGGCGCGATTCGGCGCACTGAGAGAGTACAGCGCTTGAGGAATTTATGAAGGCAGAAAAAGTCAGGAATTTAACGGACGACGAGCTCCAGCACCAGGGACGGGATCTCGCAGACCAGCTGTTCAAGCTGAAATTTCAGCTGAACATGGGGCAGACCGAGAGCCTGAAGAAGATTCGCGGGCTGCGCAAGGACATTGCGCGCGTCAAGACGATCCAGGGCGAGCGCACACGCGCGGCCGCGACGGAGAAACGATGATGGCGGAAACCGCAACAGGAAAAGCTACGCCGCGGGCGGAGCAGGTGCAGGGCCGGCGCAAAGAAGTGGTGGGAGAAGTCGTCGCCAACCGCATGCAAAAGACGATCGTGGTCAAAGTGACGCGCAAGAAGGCGCATCCGTTTTATGGCCGCGTGGTGGCGCGCAACAAGAAGTTTTATGCGCACGACGAGAAGAATGAAGCACACGTCGGCGATGTGGTGCGGATTGAAGAGACGCGTCCGCTTTCCAAATTGAAGCGGTGGAAGCTGAAAGACATTGTGCGCAAGACGGCGCTGGTGCCGGAGATTGCGCTGGAGAAGGAAGGGCAATAGGGAAGCGCGCCGGGCGCGCCAGGGACTGGAATGGCGAGTCCGAGATCCTTCGCGAGACAAAAACCGTCTCGTTCAGGATGACAAAGCGAGACGAGCGCTCTCGCTCAGGATGGCGCGGCGGGACAAAAAGTGTCTCGCGAACGATGAGGGAGTGAAGGGGAGATTGAAGCCATGGCTGTGATGATGAGAAGCATGCTGGAGGTCGCCGACAATTCCGGCGCGCGCAAGCTGCAGATGATTCTGCCGCTGGGCGGTTCGACCGGACTGAATGCCGGCCTCGGCGACATAATCACGGCGGCCGTGAAGGAAGCGGCGCCGGATGGCCAGGTACAGAAAGGCAAAGTGGTGAAAGCGGTGATCGTGCGGACGCGCAAGGAACATCGGCGTCGCGACGGAACTTACATCCGCTTTGACCAGAATGCCGCGGTGCTGATCAATGATGCGGGCGAGCCGGTGGGAACGCGCGTCTTCGGGCCAGTGGCGCGTGAGTTGCGCGATAAGCGATTTTTGAAGATCGTTTCGCTGGCTCCGGAAGTGATTTGAAGAAAGAGGTTTCAAAGTTTCATGTTTCAAGGTTTCTCGGCGGCATGTTGAAACTTTGAAACCTGGGAACTTTTGAAACATTGAAACTTTTATGAGAACTGCAAGCACAGTGCAGAAGCGAGTGGATATCCGCCGCAACGACAACGTGAAGGTGATCACGGGGCGGGACAAGGGCAAGGAAGGGCGCGTGCTGCGCGTGTTTCCGAACGATAACAAGCTGCTGGTCGAACATGTGATGATGGTGAAGAAACACGTGCGTCCGAATCCGCAGCGCAATATCAAAGGCGGCATTGCGGAGCAGGAGAGCCGGATTGCGCTCTCGAACGTGCAACTGGTTTGTCCGAGTTGCGGCCCCGTGCGCATTGGACATGAGGTACGGGGTGACCGGAAAGTCCGGGTGTGTAAGAAGTGCGGGACAACCTTAGATAAATAGTCGCAAGGCATCATGATTCTCACGAACCGGTAACCACTCCGAAACCGTGAGAGGAAGTTGAAAAGAGAAAATGGCGAAAGAAAAAGAGAAGAAGGGGTCGAAAGATTCGGCGCAGGAGCAGAAGGCTCCGGCACAGGCGCATCACAGCGCCAAAGAGAGGCCGCGGCTGCGGGCGAAGTTCGAAAAGGAAGTGGCGCCGGCTCTGTTGAAAGAGCTCGAACTGAAGAATGCGATGGCAGTCCCGCGCCTGAACAAGATCGTGGTCAACATGGGAATGGGCGAGGCGACGCAGAATTCTAAAATTCTTGATCCGGCGGTGAATGAGTTGGGCCAGATTACTGGCCAGAAGCCGATTATTACGAAGGCCAAGAAGTCGATTGCGGCGTTCAAAGTGCGCGAAGGTCAAGCGATTGGAACCATGGTGACGCTGCGCGGCGACCGCATGTATGAATTTCTCGACCGGCTGGTGAATATCGTTCTGCCGCGGGTGCGCGATTTCAAGGGAGTTTCCACGAAATCGTTCGACGGCCGGGGGAATTACACGCTCGGGTTGCACGACCAGTTGATCTTTCCGGAGATTTCCTACGAAAAGGTCGACAAGATGAAGGGCATGAATGTCACGATCGTGACCACGGCGGCGAATGACAACCAGGCGCGGACGCTCCTGAAACATTTGGGAATGCCGTTCCGCACGCAATAAGTTTCAGATTTCACAGTTTGAATCGCAGATTTCTAAGGAATGCATGACTACAGCAAAACGAGTTAAAGACGCGAAGATCGAAAAGAAGTTTGAACTGGCGCGCGACAAGAAGGAGAAGACTCCGAAGTTCTCCTCGCGCCGGCACAACCGCTGCAAGCTGTGTGGACGTCCGCGGGCTTACCTGCGCAAGTTTGGCGTATGCCGACTGTGCTTCCGCGGGCTGGCATTGCGCGGAGAGATTCCGGGAGTTTCGAAGTCGTCGTGGTAGCGGGCGAGGCCCGAGGAGACTGAGGTCCTTGGCGAGACAAAACCGTCTCGCTGAGGATGACAAAGCGCAAAGGGATGTCTCGCTCGGGATGAAGTTGTAGGGATGTAAAGAAGTGAAGCAAGCCGCTGCAGGTTCTCCGCAGGACGCGGAGCGAACGGGTGGCTAGAGGAGAAGCAAACGATGAGGTTGACCGATCCGGTCGCAGATATGCTGACGAGGGTGCGCAACGCGCTGCAGGCGCGGCACCAGAAGGTGGACATTCCAGCCTCGCGGCTGAAGCTCGAGATTGCCCGCATTTTGAAAGAAGAGGGCTACGTCTCGAATTTCAAGGCCACCGAGGAAGAAGGTCACAAGGTCATCCGGATTTACTTGAAGTACGGCGCGCACAATGAAGCCGCGATTTCGAAGGCGGAGCGTGTGTCGCGCCCTGGATGCCGAGTGTACGTGCGGCGCAGCGAGATTCCGCGGGTGCTCGGCGGCATGGGGATCAACATCCTCACGACGCCCCGTGGAGTGATGACCGGACGCCAAGCGCGCAAGGAAGGCGTGGGCGGCGAGTTGTTGTGCGAGATCTGGTAAGGCAGCTTCTAGCTACTAGCTTCTGGCTACTAGCTATAAGCGAAGGATTCGTTCAAGTTTAGACAAGCTGGGAGCTAGAAGCTAAAAGAGCTGATCTTATGTCACGAATTGGAAAAAAGCCGATCCCGATCCCCAAAGGGGTGACGGTCAAGATTGAAGGCAACACCGTGCTGGTGCAGGGGCCCAAGGGCAAGCTGGACACAGCTTTGCCGGCTGGCATCAAGGTTGAGCAGAAGGACGGGCACATGGTTGCGGTGCGCGAGAGCGATTCGCAGGCTGCGGTGCATGGGCTGGCGCGGGCTCTGGTGAACAACGCGGTGGAAGGCGTTACCAAGGGCTGGACGCGGGAACTGGAAATCGTCGGCATTGGATATCGCGCCGAGATGAAGGGCAAAGGGATGGTGGTGTTCAATCTCGGGTACTCGCACCCTATTGAATATCCGCTGCCGACTGGGGTTGAGGCGTCGGTTGATCCCAAGCAGACCAGGATTGCGCTCACCGGAATTGACCGGCAACAGGTGGGCCAGGTTGCGGCGGAGATGAGGTCGCTGCGTCCACCCGATCCTTATAAGAACAAGGGCGTGAGGTACGCCGGCGAAAGATTGAAGAAGAAGGTCGGTAAGACCGGAGCGAAATAGCGGCGTTTTGCGGGCGTGAGCGAAGCGGGAGCCCGCAGCCGCTATCCTGAGCGATAGCGAAGGATCTCCAGAAGGACAGAACAAGATGCTTACGAGAATCTCGAAAAACCAGAAGCGCGGACATGTACACGAGCGCATCCGCAAAAAGATGCAGGGTACGGCGGAGCGTCCGCGATTGAATGTGTACCGGTCGTTGAATCACATTTATGTGCAGGTGATTGATGATCTGCACGGAACGACGGTGGTGTCGGCCAGTTCGGCTGAAGGCAAGAAAGAAGAGCGACGCACGGGTGGAAACGTGGCGGCCGCGAAAAATGTGGGCAAGATTATTGCGGAGCGCGCGAAAGCAAAAGGTGTGACGAAGGTTGTGTTTGACCGCGGCGGCTACATTTATCACGGACGCGTGAAGGCGCTGGCCGATGCAGCGCGCGAAGCAGGATTGCAATTCTGAAGAACAGCTACTAGCTACTAGCTGCTAGCAAGCCCCGTTGGGCGGGGTGGCTAGAAGCTAGAAGCCAGGAGCTAGAAGCCAGGAAAAGAATGCCAACAGTAATTAAGAAGCTCGATGCGAACTCGTTCCAATTGAAAGACCAGGTAGTCGCCATCAACCGCGTGACCAAGGTGGTGAAGGGCGGCAAGAATCTTTCGTTTGCCGCGCTGGTGGTGGTGGGCGATCCAGCGGCGGCGGTCGTGGGGCATGGCGCGGGCAAGGCTAAGGAAGTGCCGCAGGCCATTCGCAAAGCAATCGAGTCCGCAAAAAAGAACTTGATCAAGGTCAACCTGACGCAGACCAGCATTCCGCATCTGGTGCTGGGACGATATGGCGCGGGCAAAGTTCTGCTGAAGCCGGCTCCAGAAGGAACGGGAGTGATTGCAGGCGGCGCGGTGCGCGCGGTGATGACGTCGGTAGGAGTGCAGAACGTGCTGACCAAATCAATTGGAACTACGAATCCGCACAACGTGATCAAGGCGACTTTCGCGGCGCTGAAGAGCTTAAAGAGTCGAGAGAGCGTGGCGGCGATGCGCGGCAAGTCGGCGCAAGAGATTTAGTCCCGAGTACCTGAGTACTGGGCGACGGAAGTGAAGGATTGGCGATGACGGCGAAGAAAACAGAGACGGCCAGCGGGAAGATACACCTGAAGTGGGTGCGTTCCGCCATTTGCGCTCCAGTGAAACATAAGCTGGTGGTGAAGGGACTGGGATTCACCCGGTTAAACCAGGTGATCGAGCGTCCGGACAATGCGGCGATTCGAGGCATGGTAGCCAAGATTCCGCATCTGGTTGAGATTGTGGAGTAAAGGAAGCGCGCTGAGTTAGCATTCCCGCAAACGACGCGAGAATGTTCGCGCGGCGCGCCCAGGTCCTTCGCGAGAAAGGCTCTCGCTCAGGATGACAAAGTTTAAAGGCGCGAGATTATGAATTTATCGAACATTCGAGCACCAAAGAAGGCAGCGGAGAAGCGCAAGCGCGTGGGGCGCGGGATGGGCTCCGGCATGGGAAAAACGTCCACTCGTGGACACAAGGGGCAGCGCTCGCGCACCGGGTCGCGTATGATCCGCGGCTTTGAAGGCGGCCAGATGCCGCTGCACCGCCGGATGCCGAAGCGCGGCTTCACCAATATTTTCCGCAAGGAATTCAATATCGTTAGCCTGGAGCGTCTGGCTGCTCTCGGCGGGGAACTGCATGCGTCGCCGATCACGCCCGAGGTGCTGCGCAAGTCGGGAGTGATTAAGACGAAGCATCCAGTGAAGATTCTCGGGGATGGCGAACTCACTATTGCGATTACCGTGCATGCGCATAAGTTTTCCAAATCGGCGCAAGAGAAAATTACTAAGGCGGGCGGCAAGGTTGAGGTCTTGCAGTAATGTTTGAGAAGCTGGCGAACATCTTCCGGATTCCTGACCTGCGCAAGCGGGTTCTGTTTACGCTGGCTATGCTCGCGGTTTACCGGTTGGGCGGCCATCTTCCGACGCCGGGCGTGAACTTCCTCAAACTGGAAGATGCGTTTACGCACAATGCGGGATCGCTGCTCGGCTTTGTGGATCTGTTTTCCGGCGGCAACCTGCGGCGCATGACCATTTTTGCGCTCGGCATTATGCCGTACATCACGGCATCGATCATTTTGCAGCTTTTGACCGTGGTGTATGAGCCGCTGGCCAAGCTGCAAAAAGAAGGCGAGCTGGGACGCAAGAAGATTACCCAGTGGACGCGGTATATCACCGTGATTCTCAGCGCGGTGCAGTCGTTTGGTATTGCCATCGGTCTGGAGAAGATGGGGGATTTCGTCTTTCATCCGGGATGGGGATTCCGCCTGATGACGATGCTGACCCTAACTACGGGCAGCGCGTTCATCATGTGGCTGGGCGAGCAGATCACGGATCGCGGAATCGGCAATGGCATGTCGCTGCTGATTTTTGCCGGAATCGTGGTGGGGCTGCCGCGCGGGGTGGAGGATCTGCTGGAAAAGGCCAAGAGCGGCACCTGGGGAGCCATCACTCCGGTGTTGATGGTGGGCTTGGTCGTGTTCATGATCGCGGTGGTGGCATTCATCGTTTACGTGGAGCGCTGCGAACGAAGAATTCCGGTGCAGTATGCCAAGCGGGTTGTAGGCCGGAAAGTGATGGGCGGGCAGTCTACGCATCTTCCGTTGCGGGTTAACGCGGGCGGCGTGATGCCGGTGATCTTCGCGTCTTCGATTCTGACTTTGCCGCAGACGGTTGGATACGGCTTGCGCAACAGCCGCTATATTGGCGACTTGTTTCGCATGCTGGGGTGGGGCGAACCGCTTTATACGGTGCTCTACGCGGTAGGCATTATTTTCTTCGCATATTTTTATGTATCGATTGTTTTCAACCCCAGCGAAGTTGCCGATAACATGCGGAAGTATGGGGGATTCATTCCGGGCATCCGCCCGGGGAAACGCACTGCCGATTACATCAATGAAGTTTTGACTCGAATCACACTGGTAGGTGCGCTCTATCTGATCATTATTTCGTTCATTCCGGAGTGGATGATCACCGGTATCCACCTGAACCATTTGCCGTTCTGGCTGGGGGGGGCGCTGTTCGAGCGGCTTCCGGTGTGGGTGACCAATGGTTTGGGAGTGAATTTTTATTTTGGTGGAACCTCGCTGCTGATCGTGGTGGGCGTGGCCATGGACACGGTGACGCAGATTGAAGCGCAGCTCATCATGCGGCATTATGACGGATTCACGCCGCGGAGCGGACGCATTCGCGGGCGACGGAACTGGTCGTAGGGGATTGGGCGATTGAGTGATCGGGTGATCGGGCGATTGAAGAACCGGGGCAGCGTGGTCTTAAATTGCCAAATCAGTCGATCGTTCGGTTGCAGTTTTTTGTGGGGTTGCTGAACACTGTTCGGGAGGCTTTGGCCAACTCGATGGCGCAGGAAACCTCACGTGACGTAGGTCCGGTGGTATTGCTTGGCCCGCCGGGCGCCGGGAAAGGAACTCAGGCCAAGCGCATCATGGAACGGTACCTGGTGCCGCAGGTCTCCACGGGTGATCTTTTGCGGCAGAACGTGGCCGACGGTACGGAACTGGGGCAGGCCGCGCGGGCGGTGATGGCGCGCGGCGAACTGGTTTCCGACGTTCTGGTTTGTGAGATGGTCCGGCAGCGACTGATGCAGCCGGATTGCAGGCGGGGATATGTTCTCGACGGTTTTCCCCGGACCGCGGCGCAGGCCGGATGGCTGGACGCATTGCTGGATGATAAGTTCTTTGACAACTCGTGGCCGAGCCGGGCGTGGCCAATTGTGATTCGTCTGGACGTGGATTATAATCAGCTGTTGCTCCGGATTACTGGACGCCGTTCTTGTCCCACCTGTGGACGGATCTACAACGTCCACTTTCAGCCGCCCCGAATCGATGAGCGTTGCGATTGTGACGGGTCGAAGCTGGTAACTCGCAATGACGACCGGCTGGAAGTGATTCAGCCCCGTTTGGCGGCCTATCAGGAGCAAACTCGTCCGGTCGCCGATTATTATGAGCAGACGGGACGACTGATCTCAGTGAATGGCGATCAGCCCATGGATGTTGTGACGGAGCAAATTTTCCGCATCCTTGAGGAGCACCACGCATAAGAAGTAAGAATGGCGATTGTTTGCAAATCGACGGCTGAGATTGAACGGATGCGGCAGAGTGGCCACATTGTGCGCCTGGTTCTCGATCATGTACGGTCGATGGTGGCGCCCGGTCTGACTACGATGGATCTGGAGCGCTCCGCCGAGAAGAAGATTGCGGAGCTCGGGGCCAAGCCGGCGTTCAAGGGATACTACGATTATCCCTGCGTGCTGTGCACGTCGGTGAATGAAGAGATTGTGCACGGCATTCCGTCAGAGAAGCGGGAGTTGAAAGAGGGCGATATTGTTTCGATCGATTGCGGAGTCGTGCTGGATGGTTATTACGGAGACGCCGCGATCACGGTTCCGGTCAGCGAAACGGTGAGGCCGGAGCTGCGCAAGCTGTTGACGGTGACGGAAGAATCGCTGTACCGGGGGATTGATCAAGCTGTGATCGGTAATACCGTCGGCGATGTGGGAGCGGCGGTGCAGGAACATGTGGAGGCGGCGGGCTTCAGCGTGGTGCGCGAGTTTGTCGGGCATGGCATTGGAACGCACTTGCATGAAGAGCCGCAGGTGCCGAATTATGGAGCGCGGGGTCACGGCGCGAAGTTGCGGGAAGGCATGGTCCTTGCCATCGAGCCGATGGTGAATTTTGGCAAGCCCGAGACCCGGGTTTTGGGCGACAAGTGGACTGCGGTTACGGCCGATGGCAGTTTCAGCGCGCACTTTGAGCATTGCGTAGCGGTGACGAAAAACGGGCCGGTGATTTTGACGAAATGAGCTATTAGCTTTTGGCTGTTGGCCTTTCGCTAAGAGCCAAGGGCAAAAGGCCAAGAGAGTTCTAAGGGGTGCATGAGTAAAGAAGACGCGATTGAAGTGATGGCCGTGGTCCTGGAACCACTGCCCAATGCCATGTTCAAAGTGGAATTGGAGAACAAGCACCAAGTGCTGGCGCACGTTTCCGGCAAAATGAGAAAGAATTTCATCCGCATTCTGCCGGGCGACAAGGTCGCGGTTGAGCTTTCGCCCTACGATTTGAATCGCGGACGGATTGTTTATCGCTATAAGTGAGCAGCAGGAACTGAGAACAGTTATGAAGGTACGAGCATCGGTAAAGAAAATCTGTGACAAGTGCAAGGTTATCCATCGCAAAGGTGTAGTGCGGGTAATCTGCGTCAACACGAAACATAAACAGCGCCAGGGCTAACACAAATCCAGCGCCGGAGTTAGGAACTTATGGCACGTATCGCAGGCGTTGACTTACCGCGCCAGAAGCACATCAGCATAGCGCTGACTTACATTTACGGCATCGGGCATCCGCGCGCGGGCGCGATTCTTGACGAGGCCAAGGTGGACCCCATGAAGAAGGTCCAGGACCTCAGCGAGGAAGAAGTTAACCGCATCCGCACCGTGATTGAGCAGCAGGGGATGGTGGAGGGCGATCTGCGCAAGGAAGTTTCGATGAACATCAAGCGGCTCATTGAAATTGGTTCCTATCGCGGATTTCGTCACCGCCGCAACCTGCCGGTTCGGGGACAACGGACGCACACCAATGCGCGCACCCGCAAAGGTCCGCGTAAGGGAACGGTATCGACCAAGAAGAAGGCGACGGCAAAAACATAGAAGCAGGTTTCAAGGTTTCGCGGGTTTCAAGGTTTCAAAGATTTTTTGACCTTGAAACTTTGAAATCTTGAAACTTTGAAACCGAGGTTTCGATGGCTAAACCAGCAGCAGCGGGCGGCACAGCCGCACCGGATAAAAAAGGCAAGAAGAAGACGTTCAAGAAGAAGGAGCGCAAGCACGTTCCGCACGGACTGTGCTACGTGCAGGCGTCTTTCAACAACACCATTGTGACCATCACGGACATGAATGGGAACGTTCTGTCGTGGAAGAGTTCAGGATCGCTGGGCTTCCGGGGATCGCGAAAAGGGACGCCGTTCGCGGCGCAGCAGGCGGCTTCGAACGCGGCCAACATGGCGCGCGATCACGGGGTGCGCAGTGTGGATGTTCGCGTCAGCGGACCCGGTTCCGGACGTGAGTCAGCGGTGCGCGCGCTGGCATCTTCCGGCATTGAAGTACGTTCGATTCGCGACGTGACGCCGATCCCGCACAATGGTTGCCGTCCGCCGAAGAGGCGTAGAGTTTAGGGATCGATCGGGATTTCTCGCTTTGTTCGGAATGACAAACGAAGGAATATTGATTTTTGATTTTCGTCCGGGACGAAGGGTGAAGCCAAACCCGTAAACCGGTCATCTAAGAGGAGAATAACTTGGCTCGTTACACCGATGCAGTCTGCCGTCTATGCCGCCGCGAGGGGATGAAGCTGTTCCTCAAAGGCGCAAAGTGTTTTAGCGATAAGTGCCCCATCGAGAAGCGCAACTTCGCTCCCGGACAACATGGGAAAGACCGGAAAGCCAAGATTGTTGGCTACGGGCTGCAGTTGCGCGAGAAACAGAAGGCCAAGCGCATCTACTTCACGCTGGAAGGCCAGTTCCGCAATTATTTCGAGAAGGCGGCGCGGACCCGGGGCGTAACCGGTGAGTTGCTTTTGCAGCAGCTTGAGCGGCGTCTGGACAATGTGGTTTTCCGGTTGGGCTTCGCGCAATCGCGGCGCCAGGCGCGGCAGTTGGTGCGGCACGGACACGTGGCCGTGGACAATCGCAAGGTCAATATTCCTTCTTACGAAGTGAGTGCGGGGGAAGAGATTTCGATTCGCGAAAACAGCAAGAAGCTCGCGGTGCTGGAGTTGGCTAAAGAATTCGCCAGCCATGCGACACTGCCGAACTGGCTGGAAGTGAATCGCGACAATTACACGGCGAAAGTGCTGTCGCTGCCGAAGCGCGAAGATATTCAGCTGCCGGTGAACGAGCAGCTGATCGTAGAACTTTACAGCAAGTAAAAGCATCGGGCGATTTGCCATCGGGTCATCGGCGATTTTTAAATCATCCGATCGGCCGATTACAGATTATCCGATTCTTACGGTCCATTTTTCGAGCCAGATCAGCCTGTACTGGCGGCAATCCCGGGTCTCGCAAAAAAAGCGAGATACGGGGCACCTCCTGAGTCCGGACCGATTCAGGGAGCCAGAACTGAGCCAAACGGCCGAAGGAGAAACAAATGCTTTGGAAAGGCTTTCAGAAACCGAAACGTCTCGCAGTCGATACTTCCACCCTCACCGATAAGTACGGAATTTTCTGGGCGCAGCCTTTTGAACGGGGCTTCGGTACTACGGTGGGCAATGCTCTGCGGCGCGTGTTGTTGAGCTCGATCGAAGGCGCGGCCGTTACCGCCGTAAAGATGGAAGGCGTGCTGCATGAATTTCAGTCGATCCCCGGTGTGGTCGAAGATGCGACTGACATCATCCTCAACCTGAAGCAAATACCCTTCAAGCTGGCCGGCGACGCGCCGAAGGCGATCTACTTGCGCGCCGATCAGCCGGGCGTGGTCACCAGCGGCATGATCGAAGCCGATGGCGATGTGGAAGTGCTAGACAAGGATGTATATATCGCTACCGTGAGCGAAGGCGGGAAGCTCGATATGGAAATGCGGCTAAAGCGCGGCCGCGGTTATGTTTCCGCTGACAAGAATTTCGATGAGGACCTCGGCATCGGATTCATTCCGATTGATTCCGTGCACTCGCCGGTGCGCAAGTGCAACTATACGGTGGAAGCCGCGCGTCTGGGCCAGATTACCGACTACGACAAGCTGACGCTGGAAGTGTGGACGAACGGTTCGATCACTCCCGCGGATGCGATTGGTTTGTCGGCCAAGTTGTTGAAGGATCATATGAACATCTTCATCAACTTCGAGGAAGAAATCGAAACCGGCACGTCGACTTCGGATGATCGCAAGCCGGAGATCCACAATGAGAATCTGAACCGATCGGTTGAGGAGCTCGAGCTCTCCGTGCGCAGCTATAACTGCCTGAAGAACGCGAACATTCAGACCATCGGCGAGCTGGTGCAGAAGACGGAATCGGAGATGCTCAAGACGAAAAACTTTGGCCGTAAGTCGCTGAACGAGATCAAGGAGATTCTCTCCACGATGGGCCTGAGCCTGGGTATGAAGATCGACGAGCACGGGAATGCCGTGCCGGGGCCGACGTCAAATCTGGTTCTGCCGGCTTCAGCTTACGGTCCGGACGACCAGCTGTAAGAAATAAGGTTTCAAGGTTTCAGAATTTCAAGTTGCACGGGAGTTGAGCTTGAAAGGGAGCGGCATTAGCCGCGCCGCCTTGAGTTCAGAAAGCACGGGGCGCTAGCCCCTGAGGGTTTCACCATGCGTCACAAAGTGGCAGGATACAAACTCGGACGGAACACATCGCACCGGCGATCGCTGCTGCGCAACCTGGTCACATCGGTGATCGTGGAGGAGCGGGTTGAGACGACCGTTCCCAAGGCGAAGGCGGCGCGGCCGCTGGTGGAGAAGATGATCACGTTGGGCAAGCGCGGTGACCTCGCGGCGCGGCGTCTGGCTGCGGCTTATCTGATGACGGATGCGGCGGTGGTGAAGTTGTTCGACACCGTTGGACCCCGATTCGGTGACCGCAATGGCGGATACCTGCGCATCGTCCGCACTGGCTGGAACAAGGGTGATGGCGCGGATAAGGCTTTTCTGGAACTGCTGGGCAGCGAAAAGGTGCTGGATGAGAAGCGCGAGAAGCGAGCCGAAGCCCGCGCCAAGAAGGCTGCCGAAGCGAAGAAAGCCATGGAAGAGGCCGAGGCGCAGGCGCAGCACGATGGTGGCGTGGAGCCGGTGAAGGAAGAAAAGGAAGAAGACAAGAAATAACCGGATTCAATTAAACTCTTTTGGGGCGTGGTCTTCGGGCCGCGCCTTCTCTTTTTTGACTCACGGGGGGATGAATGGCTCGGATTTCGAAGCTCATCGTCTTCGGCAAGATCGTCCTGACTGAGACCAGCCGCACTAAGATCATTTTCACTCAGATCGTACTCACTCTTTCCGCTGTGTTTCTCCTGAACGTTTCGGTTTACGCGCAGTCTTCCCAAGCGACGGAGCAGCGATCAGAATTTGTGACGCGCGCGGGAACATCTTTGCAACTGGATGGCAAGCCCTTCCGATACAGCGGTCCAAACATCGAGTGGTTAGGGCTTGAAGCCTATGGGCCGCACGATCCGCAAGGACCGCGTTACCCGAGCCATTTCGAGGTCGATGATGCCATGGACACGGCCAAGGAGATGGGCGCCAGGGTGGTGCGCTCGCAAACTCTTGGCGACAGCGTAGGATGCGAACTTTGCATCGAACCTCAGCTTGGAGTGTTTAATCCGGAAGCTTTCGAAGCAATCGATTATGCGATCAAGGCCGCGCATGATCGGGGTATCCGCCTGATCATCACCTTGGTGGGAGACTGTGCCACATGCACATTCAGCGGACCGGGAAAATATTTGGAGTGGACGAAAAAGCAAGATCCTAAGGTTTTCTTTACCGACCCGGAGGTGATTGCCGCATTCGAAGCGCACATTGCGGCGGTGTTGAATCACCGAAATGCATTGACTGGAATGGCCTACAAAGACGATCCCACGATTCTGGCGTGGGAGAACTGCAACATGTGTGGTCTCGGCGTAGTGTGGACGTCGCACTCGCCGGATTTCACGCCATACTTGCCCTGGATCGACACCATCGGAAACTTCATCAAGTCGATCGACCAACGGCATCTGTATCTCGACACGACGGGCTTTTTCCGCTACGACCAGAAAGCGCTCGAAGCCAAGACTTCCGATCTGGTGACCTGGGAATATTACCCGCACTGGGATGCACTGGTAGGGAGCGGCGAGAAAACGACAGCTCAGTCGTTCTCGCGGGATGCGGCGGCGATTACGGGGCGCGGGAAGGCCTACATCGTCAACGAATTTGGTTGGGATGTTACGGACTGGCCGACTCGCGATGATTTGCAAGCGGTGCTTCACGCACTGGCAAACGACCCAAACATCTGCGGGGACGATTATTGGGGGTTGCAGGCTCACGCCGACAATTTCGGTTGGCAAGCGATTCCCGCAAATGTGAGCAATCCGACCTACGCTCGAAAAGGTGAGAGCGGGCAATGGTGGGCGCTCTATTACGGCGGGATCAATACGATGGTGAACACTGTCGATGACATGCGGGCGCGCGCGCAGCAGTTGTGAAGCCATGCCTATGCGATGGCGGGGATGCCAGTGCCTGCGCACCAGGTGCCACCTCCGCCGGTGGTTACGACAGTAGGGCTAGGATTCATCGGATGGCGGGGGTCAGCGGGAGCAGTGAGCTATAGTGTGCAGCGTCAAGTTGGCGAGTCGGGTTCGTGGGAGACGATTTGTGACAAGTGCGCTACGGATGCCGATTCCCCTTGGCCAGATCCGAAACCGGCAATGCTTTTCGGCGCTAAGTATCGCGTGATTGCATATAACGCGGATGGAGTTCCGAGCGCCCCGTCGGCGGCACGCTAGACTGCCTATCTCCTAGGGACGCTCTGAATAAGCGCTCATCCTAAGTCGACTAACAGACGTGCTCAGGAAACCGTGCTGCCGGTTCGGATCTCGAATGCTAGAACTGGTCAGCACTGCCGTTCCGACCGCGCCCACAGGGCGAAGCCGGACGAGACTACGACGTGGCGAGCAGTTTTCTGCGGCTCATAAACAGGTTCACCAAGGCACAGGTAACGAACAGCCGGTGCGCGTTCTTCTTCAGCCCGCGATAGCGTACTTTCACGAATCCGAACTTCAGCTTCATTACTTGAAACACGTGCTCCACCCTCGCCCGCACCTTGGACTTCGTCCGGTTCTTTGCCCACGCCACTTCATCTACGATCTGGCCCTTGTAGCGACAGCGCCGCTGGGTGAAATCCCGCGCTCCTGGCGCGCACTCGCGGATCACCTCGGTTTGGCCCTGATACGCTCCGTCGCCCCACACCCGCGTTTCTTCGCCATGCAGCAGGTCCGGCAACATGGCCACATCGGAAACATTGGCGGCCGTCGCCACCGCTGTGTGGATGATCTTGGTCTGGCTGTCCACCCCCACGTGCGCTTTCATCCCGAAGTACCAGTTCTTCCCTTTCTTCGTCTGGTGCATTTCTGGGTCGCGGCTCTGCTCGCGGTTTTTGGTCGAACTGGGCGCGTGAATGATGGTCGCGTCCACAATCGTGCCCGTCGTGATCCGCACGCCCTTGGCCTGCAAATGCAGGTTCACCGTCCCCAGAATCTCTTCCCCCAGATGGTTGTCTTCCAGCAGGTGCCGGAACTTGCACACCGTCGTCTCATCCGGCACCGGCTCAGCCCCCAAATCAATTCCCACGAACTGCCGCAGGGTCGCCGAGTCGTACAAAGCCTCTTCCACCGCCGGGTCCGCCAGATTGAACCACTGCTGCAGAAAATAAATCCGCAGCATCTTTTCCAGTTCTTTCGGCCGTCGCCCATTGCCCGGCTTGGGATAGTGCGGCTCGATCAGCCCACACAGTTTCCCCCACGGCACCACCTGCTCCATCTCTTCCAAGAACATTGCCCGCCGAGTCTTCTTCGTGTACCGCTCGAATCCCGTCATCATCGCCAGTGTCCTCTGCTTGCGGAATGAGTTCATGCTGGCACGACTTTATCTATACTCGCTGTGGAAAGGGAGGGCTTAATCAGAGTCTCCCTAGGGTATTTGAAAGATTTTTTAAACTCTTTTTCAGGAAAAATCTGCGCGCGGCAGTACATGTCCTCTTGAGGCTAACGCTGGTAATCTTGCCGTAAGTTGCCATGCAGATAAAATTTCTCTCAGATGGGGTTCACTCGGACACAGATCGCCATTGCCGTGAGTGCCGGTGCGCTGCTGGTATTTGGATTTCTCGGCTACATCTGGTGGCTGAGTAATCAAGGGCCGGTGCTGGCGCGCTCGGAAGATCACGATCCGCTGACTGGGTTGCCGGTCAGCATTCGAATGAACCCGCTGCGGGATCGCACGATTGAGCACAGCGCCAACAAGTTCCTGCACGAGTTGCGAGACGGACACTGCGACCAACTGCTTTCGGAGTGGGAGCACGACTATCGCAGGAAGTATGCGCACTTTATTTGTGATTCCGAGGCGCAGCATCCGCTGATTTCCTGGGAACTGGCGGAGTGGGAGAGCGCGCCGCCCTTGACGATCCTTCACTATCGCGGCAAACGCCTGAACCACGCAGGCCAGCCCGGGACGTATCAGGAACTTTTCACCGTTACCACTGAGAACAAAGACGGACAGTGGGTGGTGACGAAGTACGACGCGATGTACTGAAAGCAGCTCTTCTCAGTTCTCAGGGTTGGAACCGCGGATACTTAGAATGCATTCGTAGCTGCCTACTTTGCCTGCCTTTCCGTGTGTCAGTCTCTCCGTGGTAAAAAGTAACAATGCCTGAACGTCCCGGCGAGCGTGAGAGTTCCGCAGCACGAAATATCTACGCTTTCGGCATCACTTCTTTTTTCAACGATACTGCCACGGAGATGGCGTACTGGGTGCTGCCAGCGTTTCTGGCAACGTTGGGCGCCGGGCCGGCGCAGTTGGGATTGATCGAAGGCATCGCGGAAAGTGTAGCCTCGTTCTCCCAGCTCTTCTCGGGATATCTCGCCGACCGCATCCAACGGCGAAAGCCGGTGGTAGTGGCGGGATATTTTATCGCGAATGCAGTCAAGCCGCTGCTGGCCGTCGTCACCGCTTGGCCGCAGATTCTGCTGATTCGCTTTAGTGACCGCATCTCAAAAGGTTTTCGTGCTGCACCGCGTGACGTGATGGTTGCCGAGTCTGTCCCGAAGAATGGGCTGGGCTCGGCTTACGGCCTGATTCAGTCAATGGATTCCGCCGGGGCCATTGCCGGGCCGCTGGTGGCGCTGGCTTTGCTCTCCCGGTTTGGAATACGAAGCGTGTTCTGGGCAGCTGCGGTTCCTGGGGCATTGTGCGTGCTGGCGGCGCTTTTGGGGATTCGAGAAAGGCGCCGGGCTGCGCCGGGTGGACAGCCGGGGGCGGCTGTCCCCACACCCGAGAAGGTCGAGGCGGGTGCTGCCTCGCGCGGAGAAAGAATTACTCTGCCCGCGTCTTTTTACTTTGTGCTCGTCGCGGTGACGCTGTTCTCTCTGGGCAACTCGAGCGATATGTTTCTGGTTTTGCGGGCGCAGAATGTGGGGATCCGCGTGGCGCTGGCGCCGCTGCTGGGATTGGTTTTCAACATTACCTACACGCTGGGGTCCTGGCCTGCGGGGTGGTTCAGCGATCAGTTATCGCGCCGCCTGGTTGCAGGCGTGGGCTACGTGATTTTTGCCGTCGTGTATTTTATCTTCGGGCTAGCTCCTTCGATGCTGGCGATCTGGATTGCGATGGCGGTATATGGGTTCTACTACGCCCTTACTCAACCTGTGCTGAAGGCTTTGGTGGTGGAGAGCGTTGGGGAGGAAGTGCGCGGCCGTGCTCTGGGAATTTATTTTTTCGTGACCAGTGTTGCGACTCTTTCCGCGAGTTTAATTACCGGTGAACTATGGAAGCATTATGGCGCTGGGGTTCCGTTTTACTTCTCGGCGGCGTTGGCAGTGGCGGCGGCTTTGCTCCTGCAGGGTATCAGGGGCTAAAGCCCCGATCAATTTAAGGAGCTTTACGCGGCGCTAAAGCGCCGCTCTTCCACGGCGCTGAGAGGCCTTTTTCCAGGGGGCTGCGATCCCACGGCGCTAGAAGGCCGGCTCTCGATGCCCAGAGCGTCAACAAGAGAGTGGGTCATAAAGATGAATCGTCAGTTTTGACAGGACGGGACTTCGCTCAAGAACTGGGAGCTGCGCTTCTTCTAAAACTTTTTAGCCACAACAAGACCAGCAACTGAGCGGCGATTGCGGCGCAGGTGTCGAGAACGACATCTTGCCAGCGTCCGGTGCGTGAAGGGATGAAGCTCTGGTGCCACTCATCCAGGCTGGCGACCAAGGCTGTCATCAATATGGCGATGCTCGCCCACCGCGTTGTCCATGACGGATCTCCCTGGGCCGGGAAGGTTTCGCGCCAGGCGCGAAACGCCAGGATACTCAGAATGCCATAGCCGACGACGTGTCCGCCTTTGCGGATGAAGAAGTGCCAGACTTCAAAGTGGTCCCAGTCCATGCCGAAAAGGTAATGCAGCAGCGGGTAAAGAATTCGACTGGTGTTGCCAGACGAGAGCATGGCGGTGGATTCAATGGCGATGACGATGAGCCAAAGGATCGCGGCGATCCAGGCCTTGAGAAGATTGAGGCGGTGGGTGTTCAAGCGTGAGCGCCACCGGCCGACTGCGCCGGGCCGGACAGCCGAGGGCGGCTGTCCCCACACAAGCAGAAGCGAGGGCGGCTGTTCTCACACAAGGAGAGCCTGGCGTGGCTTCGTCCCCACAAGCACAATCCTGAGGACGCCATGCTACTCGATGGCATAGTTGGGAGCCTCGCGCGTGATCATGACATCGTGGACGTGACTTTCGCGGAGACCGGCGCCGCTGATCCGCACGAAGCGCGTTTTGTGCAAGAGTTCAGCGATGGTGGAGCAGCCGCAATAACCCATGCCTGATTTCAATCCGCCAACCATCTGATAGATGATCATGGCAACCGATCCGCGATAGGGCACGCGTCCCTCGATGCCCTCGGGGACAAGCTTGCCGAGGCGGTTGGAATCGCCATCGCTAGCCGAGACAGCGGCGGACGAATCAGCTTCGGAGTTTTGAAAATAACGCTCACTGGAGCCTTGAGCCATGGCGCCGATGGAGCCCATACCACGATACGACTTGAAAGAGCGGCCTTGATAAAGGATGAGTTCGCCGGGGCTTTCATCGGTGCCAGCGAAAAGCGAACCGATCATCACGGCGCTCGCGCCCGCAGCTAACGCCTTGGTAATGTCGCCGGAGTATTTGATGCCGCCATCGGCGATGATGGGAACGCCGGAATCTTTGGTGGCGCGGTAGGCTTCGGCGATTGCGGTAATCTGGGGCACGCCGGCACCGGTGACGACGCGCGTGGTGCAGATGGACCCGGGACCGATGCCGACCTTGATGCCATCGGCTCCAGCGCGAGCGAGTTCGCAGGCGCCGTCAAAAGTGGCGACGTTGCCGGCGAGCACTTGCATATGAGGCAGCTTTGATTTCAATAATTTGACGGCGTCGAGCACTCGGGTGGAGTGACCGTGCGCGCTGTCAACGGCCAACACGTCGACCTTGGCCCCGGCCAATTCCTGAGCGCGTTCGAGAAAATCTCCGGTGGCGCCGATGGCGGCGCCGACGCGCAGGCGTCCTTGAGAGTCCTTGGCGGCGTTGGGATACTTCAGTTTCTTCTGGATGTCTTTTACGGTTATGAGGCCCTTGAGATTGTACTTATCGTCGACGACGAGAAGTTTCTCGACGCGATGTTCGTGAAGAATTTCTTCGGCGTCTTCCAGCGTCGTGCCGACGGGGACGGTGATGAGATTTTTCTTGGTCATCACGCGATCGATGGGAATATCGAAGCGGGTCTCGAAGCGTAGATCGCGGTTGGTGAGAATTCCAACGAGACGACCTTGCTCGGTGATGGGCACACCCGAAATCTTGTATTTGCGCATGACCTCGAGCGCATCGCTGACTCTGTCAGTGGGCGACATGGTGACGGGATCGACAATCATGCCGCTTTCCGAACGCTTTACTTTGTCGACTTCATTGGCTTGCTGTTCGATGGTGAGGTTGCGATGGATGATGCCGAGTCCTCCCTGTTGCGCGAGGGCGATGGCCATGTGGGATTCGGTGACGGTGTCCATGGCGGCGCTGACGATGGGAACGTTCAGGCTGATGTTGCGGGTGAGCTGAGTCTGGGTCGTGGCGGTCGCCGGAACCACATCGGAGTGCGCGGGCAAGAGAAGGACGTCGTCGAAAGTGAGAGCTTCGGGTACGGGGAAATGAATCATAAGGTTCTCAAAAATTCTCCGAGCATGTAGGGTAATTCTTCATTTTAGAGAGGGCGCAGGCTTCAGGCAAATGGAGGCTTCGATTCGGTAGTGGTGCTTTAGTGTGAGACCCCACTACCCTTCGATTCATCTTTTTCGAGGGCGGGCGTGTTCTCGCCTACACCCCTCAAGCCGTGGCAATTGAGATTCCTCCGCGCGTGAAGAGAGGCACGGTTTGCTCCACGCAGGCCATCTCGAACGCACGGAACAGCAGGTTCCTCGCCCGCCTTCGGCGCGCTCGGAATGACAAGATTCAGCATTTGCCCGTTGGTCTGTGTTGGGGGAGATTCCTCCGCGCGTGAAGAAAAGCACGCCCGGTCGGAATGACAAGGGTGAGGGCTTGATATGATCGCTTGTCTTTCAGGGAGTGAATATGCGCGGACTGATGGTTTGTATTTGTTGTCTGGTGCTTTCAACATTGCTGGCGGCGCAGCAATACGATCTGGTGCTTGAGGGCGGTCGAGTAATGGATCCCGAGACCGGGCTGGATGCAGTGCGCAACGTGGCCATACGCGATGGGAAGATTGTTCGCATCTCGTCGGAGGCGCTGAGCGGACGGCGGGTAATTCGTGCCGGGGGGCTGGTCGTTGCTCCCGGCTTCATCGATTTGCACCAGCACGGCCAGGATATGGCAAGCCAGCGAGTCAAGGCGCTGGATGGCGTAACTACAGCGCTTGAAATGGAGATTGGCGCGCCCGATGTCGCCCAGTTCCTGAAATCCAAGGATGGGCACTCGCTGATTCACTACGGGACGTCGGCCAGCCATGTGGCGGCACGTGCTGCCGTGTTTGGCGCGCCGTTGCCGGCCGAGATCATTGGAGACCACAATGGCGCACCCGAGATTTTGCCTAAGAGCGGGCCGGCCACCGATCAGCCGGCCACGCCGGAACAAATCGAAGCGATACGGGAGCGCCTGCGAGCGGAGCTCGATGCGGGCGGCTTGGCTATTGGAATGGGCATTCAATACACACCGGGAGCAACGCGGCTGGAAGTGATCGATATGTTCCGCTTAGCTGCGGAGCGGCGTTTGCCTGTCTATACGCACATGCGCAGTGCCGGTCGCGTGGAACCCGGTTCGTCGATTGAGGCAGTCAGTGAAGTGATTGGAGCCGCAGCCATCACAGGTGCTTCGCTGCATATTGTGCACATCAACAGCACTTGCCTACGCGATTCATTGGAATGTCTTTCGATGGTGGAAGGAGCGCGGGCTCGCGGACTGGACGTTACGACCGAGGCCTATCCTTACATCGCGGGCATGACCGCGGTGAACTCAGCATTATTTAATCCCGGTTGGAGGGAGAAGCTGGGAATCGATTATGGCGACCCGGTGTTGCCGGACACTGGCGAACACCTCACGAAGCAGCGATTTCAGGAGCTGCATAATGCGAACAAGTCGCAGTGGGTGCTGGTTTTTGCCAACACGCAGGAAATTGTGGACAAGGTGATTCCTAATCCTCTGGTGATGATTGCGAGCGATGGCGCGGAGGGTCATCCGCGCAATGCGGGGACTTACTCGCGGGTGCTGGCGCAGTACGTGCGCGAGAAGGGAACGGTCACGCTGATGGATGCGATCCGGAAGATGAGTTTGATGCCCGCGGAGATGTTGGAGCGATCGACTCCCGCGGCGCGGCGAAAAGGCAGGCTACAAGAGGGCGTCGATGCGGATATTGTGGTGTTCGATGCGGCAACTATTCGTGATCGGGCGACTTTTGAGACGCCGATGGAGCCGAGCGTAGGCGTGCGATATTTACTAGTGGGAGGGACAGTGGTGGTGGATGAAGGCAAGATTGTGCCGGATGTGTTTCCGGGAAGAGCGATTTTGGGGCCGGGGATGGTTGATTCCAGCGAGAGACGGTGAACGTCAAAACGCGAATTGAGGACGAAGTCGGTGAGGCGCTGGGCTACGGATAGACTCAAAGGTGGTTCAGTTGGTGGTGGGTCAATTTGAAGTATTGCTCCACGATATCCCTCGGCCTGCTGGTCAAGACGCGGGACTTCGGGATGACGCCTCCGGAATTAAGGAAGGTTAAACTGACGCAGGTCCGCGGTTTGTCTTTTTCCCCCTTACGGGCGTATATTAGGAAACTGAGAACTGTTGTGTAGTACCGGCATTTGGCGAAGCACACCAGTGGGCGCAAGCCCACTTTTTAGTTGCGGTGAAATCGGGCCGCGCGAGGTGGGCTGCAAGTTATTGGATGCATGGCACTTGAGCTTGATCGGTTACGGGAGATTGCGGAGCGGGTAGCGGCCTCCAGCGGGCTGGAAGTGGTGGAAGTGGAGTTGCGCGGGAGCGGCAAAGCCCGCATGCTGCGCGTGTTCCTGGACAAGCCCGGGGCTGCCGGAGGCGATCCGCTGGCCGGAGTGACGCACGGAGACTGCGCCAACTTCAGCCGCGAGTTTGGCACGATTCTCGATGTAGAGGACGCGGTGCCGGGCAGCTACACGCTGGAGGTTTCGTCGCCGGGGTTGGACCGCAAACTTACGAAAGCGTCTGACTTCGAGCGCTTTGTGGGCAGTCGGGTGAAGCTGACAACCAGGCAACCGCTCGACAATAACCGGTACTTCGAAGGGCGGCTCGAAAGTTTTCGGGACGGCCGGTTGACACTCGATTTGAGTGTTGCCAGCAAAAAGTCGCGCAAGAAGATGGGCGCGGCGGCGGAGCAGGCGCAGAGAGTCGGGATTGAGCTCGCGAATGTGGAGAAGGCGAATTTGGTTCCGGAAATCTAGGGAGATTGGATAATCGGGTGATTTGTAATTCGGTAATTTGAGTACCAGAGACAGCGATTCGGGTTTCCCAAATTACAAAATTACGCAATTACTAAATGGTTTTTCTATGGCGAGTGAGCTTTACAACACGATCGATGCGCTGAGCCGCGAAAAGGGGATTGATCCGCAGATTGTGGTGACTGCGGTGGAAGACGCCATTGTGATGGCGACCCGGAAGTATTACAAGTCACAGGAAAATCTGCGCGCCGAACTGGATAAAGAAAGCGGCAAGATCAATGCCTACGCGGTGAAGACCGTCGTGGAAACACCAGAGCAAGTGGAGGATCCGCAGCTGCAGATCACGCTGGAAGAGGCGCGCAAGGCCGATCCTAATCTGGAAGTTGGCGGAGAGTTGCGAATCCCGAAAGTCACGGAAGGAATCCTAGGGCGGATTGCGGCGCAACTGGCGAAGCAAGTGATCTTTCAGAAGGTGCGCGAAGCGGAGCGCGATACCGTTTACAACGAATACATTGGACGCGTTGGTGAAGTGGTGAATGCAACGGTAAAGCGGGTGGAAGGCCCCGATGTGATTTTCGATATCGGCAAGGCGGAAGCTCGCATGCCGCGCAAGGAGCAGTCGCGGCTGGAATCATTCGCGATTGGGGAGCGGGTGCGCGTGGTAATTGCGCGGGTGGAGAAGGCCCCGAAAGGGCCCGGGGTGGTGGTATCTCGTGCTGTGCCGGACTTGGTGCAGCATTTATTTCAGACTGAAGTGCCGGAGATTTATGACGGGACGGTGGTGATCCGCGCGATTGCGCGCGAAGCGGGTGAGCGAACGAAGATCGCCGTGATGTCGAAGGACAAAGACGTAGATGCAGTGGGCGCCTGCGTGGGCATGAAGGGGATGCGGGTGCAGTCGATTATTCGCGAATTGCACGGAGAAAAGATTGACATTATCGAGTATCACGAAGACGCGGTGACTTTTGCCGAAAAGGCTTTGCAGCCGGCGAAGGTGAGCAAGGTCACGGTGGTGGATTCAGGCGGAAAGCATCTGGAAGTGGTGGTGGATGACAGCCAGCTCTCGCTTGCCATCGGCAAAAAGGGCCAGAACGTCCGGCTGGCCGCGAAGTTATTAGGCTGGAAGATCGATATCAAGAGCGAGGAAGAAAAGCGGCAGGAAGTGGAGCAGCAAATGTCGGCGATGGTGCCGCAGACGGCGACACCGCTGGAGAGCGTGCCTGGCTTGGGAGATGGCTTGGTGGAGAAGCTGAGTGCCGCTGGCGTTACGACGGTGGAAGCTCTCGCCGATATGACGCCGGAACAATTGGAGGCGATTGAAGGCATTGGGCCCAAGACGGTGGAAAAAATCAGCCTGGCGGTGAATAATTACTTTGCCAGCCTGGATGCGGATGGGGCGGCGCACGAAGCGGCGGCGGAAGGCGAGCTTGCGGCGGAGCCTGCTGAGACAAATGGGGAAGTTCCCGCAGAAGCGGTAGCGAGTGAGGAATTGGCCTCCAGCGAAACTACAAGTCAAGAAGCCTCGGGCGAAGGGCAGGCACGTACCGAAGGCGAGGATGAGGGGCAGGCGCAGAGTTCCGATGAGCAGCCTGCATCGCCGGAAACGGAATCCGCTTCCGAAAGCAGAGAATAATCATGACACGCTGGAATAGGTTCGAAGGCGTGGGAACGAAGAAAGTGACTCCGTGAGGTCGCGATGAAGACCTAACTAAAGCGCGGAGAAACGAAAGGCCGGATGAGTAAGGTTCGAATTAACGATCTAGCCCGAGAGCTGGAAGTAAAGAGCAGAGCCATTCTAGATACGCTGCCGCTGGTTGGGGTGACCGAGAAGAAGACGCACTCCAGCTCTCTGGAAGAGCATGAAGCGGAGAAGGTGCGTGTGTACATCCGCTCGGCCGCAGAAGGTTCGTCGTCCGCTGGCAAATCTGGTTCCCGCCCGGCTCGGGGCGAAGAAGAAATCAAAACGAAAATCGATCTGTCGCACATCTCGCGTCCGGGAGATGTGCTGAAGGCGATTACGCAGCGGAAGGAAGCAGTTGTTCCGCCGGCTGCAACGCGTGCAGTGCCGCCAGCAGTTACAACGGCGCCGGCCGCCCACGCTCCTGTAGAAAAACCAGCGACGGCGCCGCCGGCCGCGGTGAGCCGGCCCACGATAGTTGCACCTCCGGTGGTGAAACCAGCGCCAGAACCTGCTGCGGCTTCGGGAAGCGCTGCTCTGCCAGTTCCGGTGGTTACGCCGCGACCCGCAGTCGTTCCTCCGGCAGCATCGGTGCCTGCATCTTCTTCGCAGGCCGCGCCTGCTGCGCGTCCGCCGATATCGGCCAGCGCGGCGCCTTCTGCTCCAGCACCCTCGGCCGTTCCTGCGAGTGCCACGGTACCTCCGGTTGCGGCAAAGCCAGTGGCTCCGTTGCCGCCACCGGCGCCGCGGATGATCGTTCCACAGACGGGTCCGCGACCTGTCTACAAAGCGCCGGTGCGTCCGGCTTCGCCGCCGCCGGTGCAGCCGGGAGTGCCGATTGGCGGTGCGATGCGTGCTGCTCCGGGGCGTCCGGTTCCCGGGCAACCAATTTTTCAGCGACGTCCGCCGGTTCAGGGCGGAGGCCCGCCGCGTCCGCCATTGCGTCCCGGCGAACGGCGCCCGATGCATCCCACGCGGCAGGCACCGGCGGGCGCGCGTCCGCTGGGTGTAGGCCCGGCTCTTCCACCTCCGGGAACGACGAGGCCGGGGAGCCGTCCGGGTGGACCGGCGCGACGTCCGGGGCAACGCTACGTTCCGCGGGGTGTGAAAGAAGGCCCGATGAAGGGCTATACGCCGCCGCCGCGGATGGTGGTGTCGAATGAGCCCCAGCCGATCACCCGCAGCATCACGATCACGGAAGGCATCAGCGTAAAGGATCTCGCGGAGAAGCTGGACATTCGCGCGAAGGATCTGATCTCCCGGCTGTTGGTGAAGGGCGTGTTCGCCACGATCAACCAGACACTCGACGCGGAGCTGGCCAGTGAAATGGCGCGGTTCTTCGGGGCTGACACGAATGTGATCACGTTTGAAGAGCAGACGGCCAAGGAAATTGATGCAGCTGCCGGGAGCGAAGAGTCGGCACCGGAAACTGGAATTCGTCCGCCCGTGGTTACGATCATGGGGCACGTCGATCACGGAAAAACCACGCTGCTCGATTCGATTCGCCTGTCCAATGTGGCGGAAGGCGAGGCGGGGGGAATCACGCAACACATTGGCGCCTACAAGGTGCGGATTTCCGACAAGGAATCGCCGGCGTTCGGGCGAGAGATCGTTTTTCTTGATACGCCTGGCCACGAAGCTTTCACTCGCATGCGATCGCGGGGAGCGAAAGCGACCGACATCGTGGTGCTAGTTGTGGCCGCGGATGATGGCGTGATGCCGCAGACGCTTGAGGCCATCGACCACGCGCACGCCGCGGAAGTGCCCATCATTGTGGCAGTGAATAAGATCGACAAGCCGGATGCTTTGCCCGATCGCGTGAAAAAACAGCTTGCCGACCGCGGACTGGTGCCGGAAGAGTGGGGCGGCAAGACCGTGTTCGTGGACGTGTCGGCGAAGAAGAAGACGAATCTGAATCTGCTGATGGAAATGATTTGCCTGGTGGCTGATCTGGGCGAGCTGAAAGCGACTCCGGAACGCGCAGCAACGGGGGTGGTGCTGGAAGCGAAGCTCGATCGGGGCCGCGGTCCTGTAGCCACCGTGCTGGTACAGAATGGAACGCTGAACGCGGGCGACAATTTTGTGGTGGGCAACGTCTACGGCAAGGTGCGCGCCATGTTTGACGATCGCGGCGCTCAGTTGAAAACGGCTCCGCCTTCAACTCCGGTGGAGATCATTGGTATGGAGTCACTACCCCAGGCGGGCGATCAGTTTGTAGTAGTGGCCGATCGGGACAAAGCACGCGGCATCTCCGAATACCGTGAACAAAAGTCTCGCGAGGCGGCGCTGGCCAAGAGTTCCCGGGTGTCGCTAGAAGGTTTGGCGGAACAGATCAAAGCCGCTGGCACCAAAGAACTGAACGTGATTCTGAAAGGCGATGTGCAAGGCTCGGTGGAAGTGATCACCGACCTGCTCACGAAACTTTCGAACGACAAAGTTCGCCTGAAGCTGCTGCGCTCGGGGGTGGGAGCGATCACGGAAACGGACGTTCTGCTGGCATCGGCGTCGAACGCAATCATCATTGGGTTCAACGTGCGGCCGGAGCGCAAGGCGCAGGAGATCGCCGAGCAAGAGAAAGTCGACATCCGGCTGCATTCGATTATTTACGAACTACAGGACGAGATCAAGCGAGCGATGAGCGGATTGCTCGAGCCGACCTTCAAGGAGCACTATCAGGGCCGCGCGGACGTGCTCAACGTCTTCCGTATTCCGAAGGTTGGAACGGTGGCGGGTTGCAGGGTGAGCGATGGCCTGATCAAGCGCGATTCCGAAGTTCGCTTGCTGCGCGACAACGTGCAGATTTTCAAAGGCAAGGTAGGATCGCTGCGCCGTTTCAAAGACGATGCCAAAGAAGTCACGAACGGCATGGAGTGCGGCATCTCGATCTCCAACTATGGGGACATCAAGGTTGGGGACGTGATCGAGGCCTTCGCCACAGAGCGGATTGCCGCGGAAGTAATTGCGTAAGAAGAGTTCTCAGGTCTCGGTTCTCAGTTCTCACTCAAAAACATGGAGTTTCAACTGAGAATTGGGAACTGAGAACTAATGTCCATTGCTTTTCTTACCCTCGAACTTCACATCGAAGCAGCACAATCGCTTAAGGACAAACGGCAGTTGGTGCGGAGTCTGAAAGACCGCCTGCGCGCGAGTTTCAACGTTTCAGTCGCAGAACTGGATGCCAGCGGCTTGTGGAATCGCGCCACTGTTGGGGTGGTGAGCATCTCCGGCTCACGCGATTATCTGGACGGATTAATGAAGAACGTCGAGCGCGCGGCCACGCGCATTGCCAACAATCACGGGGCCGAGGTTGGGGACTCGTTTGTGGAATATCTGTAGAGTCATCTAAGAAGAGCTGTGCGCGCTAAATCTGGCGCGGAAACGGGTAACGCTATCACGTTGTTACCTCTGTACTTACCCGAATCGCTCTTTAGTGCGCGACAATTAGCACGAGGGGGCCAACACGCGCGGCCAATTTTCTGATATTCTCATGCGTTTTACTTCGGGGTGAATGTGGAGAAGCGGGGGCTCAAATATCATCGCGGGCGGTTAGGCGAAGCCTTGCGCGAGGAAATCGAAACGCTGGTGGAAGGAGAATTAGCCGACCCGCGCATTGGCCTGGTGGGCGTTACCTCCGTGCATGTTGCTGACGACGGCCGTTCGGCGCAGGTTCTGGTGGACGTGGATGGCGACGATCGGGAGGCGGAGCGAAGTCTTGAGGGATTGCTCGCGGCCAAGGAATATATAAGACACGAATTGGTGGAGCGGCTGCGCCTGAGACGCGCGCCCGAATTGTATTTTCGGGTGGACCGCTCGGAGCGGGAAAAAGCGCGAGTGGAAGAATTGCTGGCGCGAGCGAAGAAAAGAATGAAATCGCAGACGAAGTCCAGTGCGGAAAAAGGATAGCAAATGTTGCGGGATGTGCTCCATCATATCGGGCAGCTAGACCGGTTCGTGCTTACCTCGCATGCGCGCCCCGATGGAGATGCGATCGGATCGGCGCTTGCCTGCTGCCAGATTTTGCGGGCCATGGGGAAGCAAGCCGATGTGATGCTGCATGATGGGGTCCCGCGAATTTATCGTGCATTGCCCTTTGCGGATGAAGTGCTGCAGGCCGATCGGGTGAGCGGGAATTACGAAGCCGCAATCATTCTGGAATGTGACAGCGTCCACCGAACGCGGCTGGAGGGCTTGGAGGACCGTTTTCTGATCAGCATCGATCATCACGTCAGCGGACGGCCATTCGCGCACGTGAACTGGATCGATCCGCATGCGGTAGCTACGGGAGAGATGGTGTTTCGCCTGGCTCGCGAAGCGGGTACGCCGTTCTCTCCGGAAATGGCGACGTGCCTTTACACGGCGCTGATGACCGATACGGGATCGTTTATGTTTCAGGGAACGAACGAGCACACTTTCGCGCTGGCGCGCGAACTGGTGTTGGCGGGCGCCGATCCTTCCCATTGTGCGCGCAATATTTACTTTGCTCACTCCGTGGCCAAGATGAGGTTGCTGGGAGAGGCATTGCGCAACCTGAATACGGAGCTCCACCTTGGCTGGACCTGGGTCACGCAGGAGCAGATGGAGCAGTGGGGAGCGAAGGAGGAAGATTGCGAAGGCCTGGTGAACTACGTACTTTCCATCGGAGAGGTTGAGGTTGCGGCATTCTTCCGCGAGCTTCCAGACGGACGCTTTCGGGTAAGCCTGCGCAGCAAGGGCAAACTGGACGTGGCGCACGTGGCGGAAAGATTTGGCGGTGGCGGCCACGAATGCGCCAGTGGGTGTTCGGTTGATGGTCCGCTGGCCCATGCGCTCGAGCAAGTTTTGAAGAATCTGCGCAACGATCCTTTCGTACAATGAATCGGCGGTTATCTCGTCCGGGAAGGGTTGATTGCTGAATTTCTGATTGTTGATTGACAGCTCGCGGCAGCGCACCGCCAATGCCCGAAGCTCCCGGAATCTCGACATGACGAATCGTACCCGCACCGACTCGCTGTTGCTGGCGGGGTTCTGCGCATTCTTGTTTTTCTATGGCCTGGGACAATTCGGGCTGATCGGAGCGGACGAGCCCAGATATGCGCAGGTGGCGCGCGAAATGCTGGAACGCCACGATTGGATCACACCCGTGCTGGGCGGCCAGCCCTGGCTAGAAAAGCCTCCGCTCTATTACTGGCAAGCCATGCTGACTTACCGCATCTTCGGTGTGAGCGATTGGGCTGCGCGGTTGCCGTCGGCGCTTGATGGTACTTTTCTGGTGCTGGCAGTTTACTTCTTTGTGCGCCGCTTCCGGCGAGGGGTGGAACTTGACGGAGCGCTGATCGCGGCTTCGTCGGCGGGAATGGTGGGCTACGCGCACGCCGCGTCCACGGATATGGCGTTGGCCGCGTGTTTTAGCATTGGCTTGCTGGGTTGGTGGGGTTGGCGCGAGAGCGGAAGCAAAATCTGCCTCGCCGTGTTTTATGGCTTCATGGCATTCGGGACTTTGGCAAAAGGTCCAGTGGCACCGTTTCTCGGCGTGTTGGTGATCATCTCCTACGCGGCCGCGGTTCGCGAACCGCGACTGGTTCTGAGAACTTTGTGGTTGCCGGGGATTTTGATATTTTGCGCGGTTGCGTTGCCGTGGTATTGCGCGGTGCAGGTGCGCAATCCGACGTTCTTCCACGAATTCATTGTTGAACATAATCTGGGGCGATTCTCGGAGAATCTTTATCACCACACCGAGCCGTTCTGGTATTACGTGCCGGTAACCGCGTTGGCGCTGCTTCCGTGGACAGTCTTCGCGATGGTAGCTTTGGGTCGGGCGATACGAACATGGTGGACGGACCGAGAGGCGATTGCGAGATTGCGAGATTGTACCGGAAATCAGCTTGGGATTTTTGCCGGTTGCTGGCTCGCCGCGCCGCTCGTATTTTTTTCCGCGTCACGGTCGAAACTCCCGGGCTACATTTTGCCCGCGGTTCCGGCGGGGGCTCTGCTGTTGGCGGATTACCTGAGAAATCGTCTGAGCCAGAATGAAGCAGAAGGAGCGCCGAAGCGGCTGGTAATTCTGCACGCGTTGTTGGCTGCCGCTCCCATCGTTCCGGCGTTGCTGATTGGGTATCTGATTACTCAGCATCGTCTTCCCGGCGGCCAGCCGATGCTGGTTGCGCTTGCAATCGCATTTGTATTGTGTGCGGGAATTGCGCTCACGCTCGTGCGCAAGAATGGCCTGCGCATGCTGCGCTTCGTTACGCTGATTCCGGTCCTACTCACAGTGGGTGTCGTGTTGAAACTCGGGTCCACGGAGATTGACGAAACATTTTCGGCGCGGCCCCTGGCTCGGGAAATCGCCGAGATGGAAATGCGCCCCTTGCCGCTTGCTGTTTACCATGTCCCTCGTGAACTCGAGTACGGCCTCACGTTTTATCGTAATCAACTAACTTTCAACTACGACTGGGGAAGCGTCCCGAGGGAAGAGCATTTGCTGGTCGCACCGGAGAATTCGAAGGTGGAAATTGAAAAGATTGTTGCGGGCCGCCGCGTCTCGGATCTGGGTTACTATGCTCCGCGGCATGTGGAGTATTACTGGATCGCAGCAGCGGCGGGAAATGCCCCGCGCTAGAGCGCTGCGAAGCGCTACGGATGTTGCCACCGAGTGTTCGGTCCGTTTGCCTCTGATGCGCGAAGGCACTAAACTCGGATTTCTGCCACCGCAAACCTAGCCGGGAAACTGAGCGAGTTTGCAGGAGCCCCGTGGAGATTCTCGACCTCAGACATTTTTCTTCGGTGGATCTGCGCCCCTTGCTCGATGATGAGGGTCGAGTGTGGGGGAATCTGCTCTCGTGGGACTACAGCGGCTCGGCGGAAATGATTCTGCGCTATGTGGACGCGAAGATTCTTCCGGGCTACGCCGCGATCGAACGTGGACGGATATTCGGGTACACCTTCTTTGTGTATGAAGGCAGCAAAGGGGTGGTTGGCGATCTATTCGTGACGAATGGCAATCGTCTTCCAAACTCGCGCGAAGTGGAACTTAAGCTTCTGACGCATGTGATTGAAACTCTGCAGCAATCGCCTGGCATTCACCGCGTGGAAGCACAGTTGCTGGCGCACGAAGCAGGAAGCGTGGCACGGCCATTTCTCGATCAGGGATTTCAGCGCCATCCACGGCTGTTCATGGTTCTCGCGCTGGGCAAGAATTCGCCATTGATGCCGCCTACTCATCCCGAAGTTGAAATCCGGCGTTGGACCGAGGCCGACTACCAGCCGGCGGCGGCGGTAATAACTGCCGCATACCGGGGACACGTGGATGCGCAGATTAATGACCAGTACCATACGCTGGGAGGATCACTGCGTTTCCTGAATAATATTGTGCGTTTTCCAGGATGCGGGTTGTTCGACGCGGATTCGTCTTACGCCGCTTTCGATCGCAAGGCAAAGAACCTGATCGGACTAATTCTTTGTTCGCGCGTGCGAGGCGATGTGGGGCATGTAACGCAAGTTTGTGTGCTCCCGGAATATCGCTCGCGCGGCATTGGGGAGTCGCTTCTGGCCGCAACAGTGGGGAACCTGCGGAAGCGGGGATTCTCCATGCTCTCGCTGACCGTGACGGAAGCCAATTCCCGGGCGGTAGCACTCTATCGACGGCTGAATTTTGAATCGAAGCGGATATTTGATGCGTTCGTGTGGGAGGGATGAGAGGAAGCTTTTAACCATTAGCTCTGGGCTCTGAGCTTTCCCGGATTCTGGAGCTTTATCAGCGAAAGGAAGTAGTATGCGGCCGGAAGAGGTCCGAAGAGGGATCAAGTTAAAAGCCGGAATAGCGGCTATCTTCGGATCAGCCACATGGCCCAGCCCGCCACCAGAATGCCACCCAAGAACATTACGAAACAGTAGAGGCCATAGCGGATCATGTCGCGAGTAGTCTCGCGATGGGTGATGCCGAAGACAACGGACGCAAAAAGTGCGAACACCAGAGCCGCACTGAAGTGAGTGAGTTGAACGGTCATTGTTTCCCCACAGAGGAGTTCCTGGCTGACAGCTGATGGCTCGAAGTCAAAAGCTGGTTCATTGCTTTTTCCCGATGGCGATGTGGTAGGCGTCCGCGACCGCAATGAAGTTGAGCAGGCCGGCAACGATCATGAACTTGGTGCCGTAATCTGCGATTGCAAAGGCAATTGCTCCCTGGCCTCCATTCAACGCGAGGGTCAAAATATACAGTCCGCCGGCGCCCAGATCACCGACGAATCCGAGAATATCGAGGATGTCGCCGCCGTTGGCCTTGTAGATGTGGCCCTGCATCAGCAGTCCAAGCACGAACAGAGTTGTGATGGAGATGAATAGCAGCACTCCACGAATCCAGCGTCGTTGAATGAGATGGCCTGCTCCGGGAATGAGCCAACCCACGGCGGGGGCGATGACTGACATCGTGCCGGTGGGCTGCGCCGGCTGGACTTTGGTTTTTGCTGAAGTGGAGTTTGCCATCAGATAGTTATGATCTCGCGTTGAATGTTGCCGGTCACTGCCGCCGACCTCGGCCGAACCAGCATGTTCACTTCGCTGCGCACCCCGAACTCCGGCAGATAGATGCCGGGCTCGATGGAGAAGCAAGAATTGGGAAGGAGCTGGCGCTCGTCATGGATTTCCAGATCATCCATATTGGCTCCATTGGAATGGACGTCGGTGCCAATGGAATGTCCCGTGCGGTGAATAAAATACTCGCCGTAGCCTTTTTGCTTGATGTGGTTGCGGGTGGCGCGATCGACCTCCCACCCGGCGATCCGCTGACCGGCGCCGATGGCGTCCGTCACGGCCTTTACTCCGGCATCACGCGCGTCGCGCACAATCTCGAAAACTTCACGGATGCGAGCGGACGGAGCCGGGCCGACAAAACCCATCCAAGTGACGTCATAGTAAACGGCATCAGGAATATCCTTCTTGGCCCAGACATCGAGCAAAACCAGGTCGCCCTCGCGAATGGGAACCGGATGATCGGCACGAGGCTCATAGTGCGGATTGCCGGCGTTGGCATTGACGGCTACGATCGGAGGATCGTCGGTGATTAGATTCTCGCGGCGGAACGCTTCCATGAACCATTGCTGGATTTGGTATTCGGTGGTTCCACCGTTCCGAGCCCGCTTGCCGATTTCCTTGAAAGCGGCGGCGACAATTGCGTCGACACTATCGCGCGCGGCGAAATGTGTCCTGATCTGTTCCTCGCTCCACGTGGCTTCGAACTGCGCGACCAGGTCGGCGGAACTGACTACGTTCTTGCCCAAGCCGCGCAGCAGTTCGACGGTTCCGGCGTCGACCAAAGAAATGGTGAAGACGATATTGTTTGGGGAATATTGCATGGCGATGTCGCGGTAGGAAGCGAGTACCGACTTCAGGGTGTCAAATAGTTCCTGCCATCCGGAATACTGACGCTTGCCGCCGGGCAGAGAGTCGAGGTGTCCGGCCTCGATCTTGTGCACCAATTTCACAGGTTCGCCTTGCGCTGGAATTAAATAGAACCAGCGCCGCGTGACCATCAAGCCAGCAGGCAAACCGAGCACTCGGTAGGCGATAGGGTCGCGATGGTGGTGATCGTAAAACAGCCACGCGTCGATGTTGCGTTCGCGCAGCGCGGACTGTATGGCGGGCAGATCCATGGGCAAACCTATATTGTAAACAATGGGATGGATTTGGGCGAATGGCGGAGACGCATCGCACGCATCTTTCAATGGGCGGCGGATCTGGGCGGCAAGATTTCCTGGCGTGATGTTTTCCCGCGCCAGCGAAGGCGGCTTCATAAAGCGCCTGACCATGAGCTCAATTCCTACGCCGGAGCGCTAGCTACTCTGAAGAACCTGTCATAAAGCCAGAGCAAGGCCGTAGTGGCAACGCCAACGGCAGTTACAGTCCACCAAATGTAATCCGGTTGATGGGTAACTTCGCCGAAGTGATGCATCAAGGTTCCGCCGAACCACCCGCCAATCAGCGATCCGATTCCGATGGGCAAGAATGCGAATCCCATATAAGTACCCTGCTGTCCCGGGGGCGCAAGCAACGCGATGTATTCATAGTAGCGTGGCTGTTGCGTGATCTCGCCCAAGGCGAGAACAAACAGAGAAAGAACTGCGCCCCAGATTGTGGGCCGCAGGGCGAGAATTATCCAGGAAATGGACGTGATCAGAGTGCCAAGAATTACGGCCTGAAATGCGGGTATTTTGCGGGTCAGATAATTCACCGCGAGAGTGAGACAGATCACGGTCAGTCCGTCCGTCACCAGAATCTTTTCAACATTTGCGTGCGGATTGATATAGCCGTGAATATATCCCGGAAGGCTGATGTACTGCTGCCAAAATACGACCCAGTAACCGGTGAAGAGCACCAGAAACCACATGAAGCGGCTGATCCCGGCCAGGGCAAGGGCCAGAAGTGCGGCCCATATCCACCAGGGCACGTTGAGTCCGGGGCGTATCCAGAGCCCGATGCGGAGCAGCAGCGCGATCAGCAGCACTGGGAGAACAAGCCGGTAGTTGCCAACGACCACGCAGAAATTCCGCGCCACGGTGGCAATTGAGGGCGGAGGGGCATCCCCAGCCTTGCGTGGTTCCCGGAAGAAAAACAGGACGACAAAGAACATCGCGAAGACGAAGAGGGCCGAGACGCGGTAAACATTTTCGACGCCCAAGTGAGGATGAGCCCACGAGGCAAACAAGGGACCGGCCGCTCCGCCAATATTGACCAGAGTGTAGTAAATGGAATAACCGATCGAGCGGACGTTTGGTTTGGAAGCGCGGGCCGTGGTGCCAACGACACAGGGCTTTACCAACGCGATGCCGAGCGCGGGAAGGATGAGAATGCATCCCACAAACAATTCGAGCGGCACGGCGTTTCGCACGGGCGCGAGCCAAGTGGCGCCGATGGAGCCAATCAAGAAATAGGCGGCGGCGAGGATAAGATAGGCGAGCGAAAGAGCGCGCCGAAAGCCCAGCCGGTCGGCAGCCGCACCGCCGAAGATGGCGAGGAACCATACCATGCCGCCAAAAAGTCCGGTCAGGGTTCCGGTCTGCTCGGCGGAAAAATTCAGTTTCTCCTGCAGATAGAGAGCAAGGGAGGCAAAGGCACCATAGTAAGAAAGACGCTCAAAGATCTCGCTGATATTGGCGACCCAGAAGGGCGGCTCGAAGCCGGTGCGGATCTCCTGCAGACGTTCGGAAAATGTCAAAAATGGCTCCCTGATTCCACTATCTCAACTCCCATCCTGCGTTTTTCACCAAGCGATCGACGAGATGGGAAAACCATTTTATGGTCACACAGGTGACAAAGAACACAATGCCGAACACCAATGTCAGCGCCCGCGAGACAGGCGCGTGCGGCCAAGCCATCCAGACCGGAAACGAGATACAAAAAAGGGCGAACGCTGCCATTAAGAGAACTAACACCCATCGGCGAGGTCGCGATTGCGGACGCAGCCAATGGTACACGCGGCCTCTTCGGAGAACTGAAATCGATGTCCAGACGACGCAAATAGCGAGAAAAAGCATTCCTGTAATAAGCCCGAGGTTGGCATTGCTGTTTCGTGTTGTGCTCATCCGGACGGCAGAGGTCACTAGGATGACGAAAGCCGTCGGGATTCCAGCAACGCTAATTGGTGTTCGGCTCATCAGGATTTCGATTGCTGATCTTATGCGATGCGCTTTCTGATTTTTTCTGCCGTAAGCCCGGCCACGCGAATCACTTTATTGCGGCTGCTCTGGCCGGAAGCAATGGTAACGGAAGACCGCGGCACCTTCAAAAGGTTTGCGAAGAATTCGATGCAAGCTTCGTTCGCTTTGCCATCGAGCGGCGGCGCAGTGAGAGAGAGCTTTAACGCTCCGTCGAGTTCGCCGGTGATGGCGTTCCTCCTGGCTCGGGGATGGACTTTGACAGCGAATGTGGCGCCGCCGGGCGAATCTTGAATGGAGATCAAGAGCTCTTCCCTATTGAGAAGAAGGTTTCGATCAGCAACAAAGTTGCCAGCAGCGGTATTTGCGGATTGTGCAGCGTGCGCGATTTTCCGATACTCAGCATCAGCGCGATCGCGAATACGAGCATGGTTACACTGGCAGTGATGCAAGACAGCCACAAACCTGGCACTGTGCGGGCATTGCGAATGCGGAGCATATTTAACATGGCGGTGAACAATAGGGCTAGGCCGGTTCCAAGGATCCAGATTCTGCCCGTGTAAGTTCTGGGCACAAGCAGGCAATCCACGATGGCTATCAAGGAATAGAGTGCCGGCACAGATGCGATCAAAGAGCCTCACTATGTTCCTTGGCGCTCAAGTGGAGCGTTGGCCAAAAATTGCTGTTCCCACGCGTACGCAGGTCGTTCCTTCCTCGATGGCTATTTCAAAATCGTGTGACATGCCCATGGAAAGCTCCTCCATCATGATGGCTGGAAGTGTGCGAGCAGCGATGGTATCGCGCAATGCACGAAGCAGGCGGAAGTAAGGTCGCGCCCTCTCGGGATCTTCGGTAAAGGGAGGAACGGTCATTAATCCGCGGAAGAGAAGCGCTTCGAGTCGAGGCGCGGCCATCAGCAATTCTTCGAGCGCGGGCGAGTCCGGGGCCACGCCACTCTTTGTGGCTTCCCCACCGAGGTTAATTTCGATCAGGACCTCTAATTTGTTACCGAGAGACCGAACTGCCAGATCCAACTTCTGCGCCAGCTTCAGCGAGTCGATCGAATCCACGGCGCGGAACAGCTCGACGGCTCTTGCGGCTTTATTGGTCTGCAGGTGGCCAATCATGTGCCATTCGGCGCCGTGCAAGTCGCGAAGAACGTCGACCTTGCGATCCAATTCCTGGACGCGATTTTCTCCGAACAATCGTTGCCCGGCGCCGTAAGCTTCGCGAATGCATTCTGGCGGCTGGGTTTTGGTGACGGCCATCAAGGCGATGTCATCAAGATTGCGTCCAACGCGCCGCGCGGCACGGGCGATGCGTTCGCGCACTGCCGCAAGATTTTCGGCGATCGACACTGAAATGATTTAACCACAGGGGACACAGAGGAGCACAGGGTAAGGCCCGCCTTGGTGTCCGATGTCGGTGAGCTTTGCCGCGGCTTGAGTTTACATGATGGCTGTGGGCGGTGCCGGTTCGTCGGGACCACCGGCATTGGCCAGCGGCACACGGACCATCACCAGGATCAGGCTCACAAGCGCCGCGATTGCCGCCCAAATAGAAGGCGTCCAATGAACCAGAGTCACATCCTTGCCAGAGCCTACCAGCCCGGCGATTACCAAACCGCAGAGCGCCTCGCCTGCAATCAAGCCGGAAGCAGTCAGCACGCCGGCGTTATCGACGCGGGCTTTTTGCGCATCGTTGTAGCCGCGGCGGTCGCGTAGTTTGTCGGTGACCCAGCGAATCACACCGCCGACGAAGATCGCGAATGTGGTTCCCAACGGGAGATACATGCCCACCGCGAAAAGCATGACGCTCTTGACTTCGATCATGATCATGGCAATGCCGAGGAGGATCCCGACAATCACGAGCGGCCACGCCATATCACCCCCAACGATACCTTTCGACAACATCGCCATCAGGCCTGCCTGCGGGGCGGGGAGTGCGGCACTGCCGAAGTGATACGCCTTGTCGAGCACAGCCAGCGGGAAGAACAGCACCAGGGATGCCACGACGATGCCGAAGAGATCGCCAATTTGCATTTTGGACGGCGTGCCGCCCAAGATGTGTCCGACCTTCAAATCCTGAAGCATCTCGCCCGCCACGGCGGACGACACGCAAACCACAGCCGCCACACCCAGCACGGCCGCCACGCCGCCCGTGCCCGAAACTCCCAGAGCTACCATGAGTAAGGCGGCAATGACGAGCGTACAAAGCGTGAGTCCTGAGACTGGATTGTTCGATGAACCAATCAGGCCCACAAGGTTTCCAGATACTGCGGCGAAGAAGAATCCCAGAACGATCATTACCAATGCGGCTACAACGGAGGCCGTAATGACTTGTGAAGTTGATAGAGTGCCTGCGCCGCCGATGAAGTAGTAATAAAGCGCGATCATGGCCAGGAAGACGACACCAACGCCGGCGAAGATTGCTTTGGACGGAAGATCGCGATCGGTGCGACTGGTGGCCGCATGGGCAGCGGCGGACTTCTTCAAATCCGAGACTGCGCGCGCCATACCGGCGCCAAGTTGCTTCCGCATTTTGAATAAGGTGTAGGAGGCTCCGACAAGCATTCCACCGACCGCAATGGGGCGCACGATGGAGTAGTAGATCGCTCCTGCCAACAGGGGCCACGCAAGCGTTTGTCCTGCGGGCTGCGCCGCTTGAATATAGGGACCAACGGTGAAGGTTAGGAGTGGAACCAGCAGTCCCCAAGCCAGCACCCCCCCGGCAAAGTTGAGCGCAGCCAAGCGAGGACCGATGATGTAGCCGACGCCGAGATACGCTGGACTCACGTCTGGCCCGGTGAAAAGTGTTGCGCCACCGGTGACCGTGGTAGTGACGTTCGGATTCGTGCCGGTGCGTAGCAGCAACCTCTTGCCGAGAGCACTGATGGTGACGGGAAACGTGTTGTTCGCCGAAAAAACATTCACTGCGCCCAACAGATACATAAATCCGCCAAAGCCCATATTGGCGAAAAGAATCTTGGCGGCCTTGGCCCCTTGCTGGCCTGCTTTGTGAATTTCTGAGGCGGCCACGGATTCCGGGTAAGGAAGGTCGGGGTCTTCGACCATTACGCGCCGCAAAAGCGTCACAAAAAGGATGCCGAGCGTTCCACCGATCATCATCAAGGCTACCGAGTCCCAGTATTTTTCGCGGGTCAGACCGGGCCACAGACCGGCCATGACGAATGCCGGGATCGTGAAGACGGCACCAGCCGCCACCGATTCGCCGATGGAGCCGACGGTCCGCGCGATGTTCTCTTCCAGGAGCGAGCCTTTCATCAAGCGCAATAGAGCCATCCCAATCACCGCTGCGGGATAGGTTGCCGCGATGGTCATGCCGGCCTTCAGCCCGAGATAAGCATTCGCCGAGCCCAGAATCGCCGTCATTACCAAGCCGATGAGCAATGCGCGGAAGGTGAACTCTTTCATTTCCATCGTTTCGGGAACGTAAGGCATGTGCTTCTTCCGCGTGGGTGGCGGGGCGACCGTACTCATGAGTGAAATCCTCGCGATGGGATAAGTCCCTACTTCTGTGCAAAACACTGGAACGGCGCACGGTAGCACGCGAGCAGGCAGCTTTACAAGTGGGAAGCGGGTTCCAGGATGGATAGTAAACCAGTAAGGTGCCTCTTGCTTGTTCGTCGGGTTAAGGTAAAATAAGGCCAACTGTCTGGAGCCCTTCTTAAGTTCTAACTTTCAGAGGTGCAGCGTGACCAAGAACTCCCCTGACCAGCCGTGGTTGCAGCGACGTTTTGAATTTCACTGCAGCGATTGTGGCAGCGACACGGCCTTCCGCTCGCGACGCCGCACGTTTAGCGAACGTTACCTTCTTCCGATCTTTCTTCTTCAGCCCGTGCGCTGTGCGGAGTGCTTTCGTAGGGACTACCGCTTGATCTTTATGCCAGTGCGGGAGCGGCTGTCGGAAGTGGGGAAGCAGCCCGTCTCGGTGGTTGGACCGCGTGACACGCGCAACGTTGCCTAGCAAGCCAGACGCCGTTTATACTGAGGGATAAGCAAGCGCTGTCCCATTTTTGTGGGCACCACGGAGGCCGTCTTCAGCAGTAGTGGAGACCGAATTCGGGCTATCCAAGCAGTGGCGGGGCCCTCTATTGCTTCCGCGAACGGTCGATCCCGGGCAGGCCGATTTTCCATCCAAGTTGCGCAGAGCCTTTTTGCAGTCTTTTTTCCTTCCGATTGTCGAATCTGCGGTGCATCTCTAGTAGAGATTTCTCGTCTCCCTGTGTGCCAAGACTGCCTCGATGCCATGCAGCCAATTGGAGCGGGGGTCTGCTCCATTTGCGGGGACCGGTTTTTCTCTGGCTACGCACTCTCTTCGAATGACGGCGAGCCGCGTTGCGGATTATGCAGGAGAGTTGAGCCCGTGTTTACCAGGGCGGTGGCTTACGGCAGCTACGAAGGCGGGTTGCGGGAGCTGATTCATCTGCTCAAATACGCGGGGGTGCGTCCGGCGGCAAATGTTCTGGGCCGCATGCTGGCTGAGGCGATAGCGCGGTTCGAAGCCGGATTTCCTGACAATGGAGTAGCGGTAGTCCCGGTGCCACTACACCGCAGCAAGCTTCGACAGCGCGAGTTCAACCACGCGGAATTGATTGCCAGAGCCGCAATGAAATTCAATCGAGCGGCGGGAAGCCTACAGTTGTTTCCGACGCTGCTGGAACGGAAACGCGAAACACCGTCGCAGACGGGCCTTACGAGCCATCAGCGCCGCGAGAATGTGCGCGGCGCATTCGGAGTGACCGATGCGGAAGCCCTGAAAGGACGCGAAGTGCTCCTGGTCGATGATGTTTACACGACGGGCGCGACGGTATCGGAGTGTGCCCGGGTTCTGCGTCGAGCCGGAGCGAGAAGGGTGTGGGTTGCGACGGTTGCCCGGACGCTGAAAGCTTCCGATCAGCATGTGGAGATTCAGTTGCCAGTTGAGGGGGATGCCAGAGCCGCAACTGAGGCGCAGGATGTTTGCCTGGCTCGTGCGGCCGGCATCTAAATGAACAATACGCGCCGGGCGACCCGGCAGCTTATCTAAGAAAGGGATTGAAAATATAGTCAGGGTGTGCGGTTGGAGGGGACAAGGTAGAGCGCCATGTCAGCAAGAATTGAAGCCGATGCGGGATTCACGGGCAGGCATGCCGGCAGCCTGTTCGCAGGGCAAACTGCGCATCGCGACGGCAATGGGCACGCACTGCACGCGCCCGTACTTGTTCTGAACGCCTCCTATGAGCCCATCAATGTATGCGCCGCGCGTCGCGCACTGGTCCTGGTTCTCAAGGGCGTGGCCATGACGGAGGAGGAGAATGGACACTTTCTGCATGCCGCGCGAATCGCGATGCGTGTGCCGTCGGTGATCCGGCTCCTGGAATATCGCCGCATTCCGCACCAGAGCCGCGCCCTATCGAGGAAGAACATTCTGCTGCGCGACCGCAACACCTGCCAGTATTGCGCCACGGTGTTGCCCTCCGGCGAACTAACTCTGGATCACGTAATCCCCCGCTCCCGTGGAGGATCGTCGACCTGGGAAAACCTTGTGGCCTGCTGCCATCACTGCAACCGCCGAAAGGGGAACCAGTTTCCCATGGAAGCCGGGATGAAGCTGATGCGTGAGCCGCGTGCTTTCAACCTGCATACCAGCCGACACATCATGCGATTGATGGGCCGGTCGGATGATAAATGGAGAAAGTATTTGTTTTACTAGGCTTCAAGGTTCCAGTTCCTGGTTCCCAGAAAATCAGCTCTCGCGATTGAAAACCGGAAACACAAGCACAACTACTGTGGCGTATTCGGCGCTGCGTCCGGTTTCTTCTGGTCAGGGCTTGGATTCTGGTCGGGCGGCGGCGACTTCTGATCTTTCTGGTTGGCCTTGGGAACCTCCTGGCCGTTATACAGAATTTTTACGCTCGATCCGAACCGCTTGTAGTCCTCGTACTTCACGATTTCACGGATGTGAACATCGTTCAGGTTGAAGTGCAGGGTGTCATCCGCGCGCGTGTAGGTAGGAAACCAGTACTTGCCATCGATCTGCTGCCGCCAGGTGGTGAACTTGGGATAGAGATGCTCTTCCTTGCCCCTCTTTTTTGTGTCACGAATTTCCGGAACGGCTTTGCCATAGGTCTTGACGATCTGGAAATCATGATCGTCGACCCAGATCCGTCCCTGGAAATAGCGTTTCTTGCCAACGATCTCTTTGGGAGCGATGTCGAAGACGTAGCAATGCAACTCATCTTCCTGCTGCTGGCCTACGTAGAGGATGTTGTATTCCGGAATTTCGTCGCTGGTAAGCACAAAGGGGAGGCGGTTGCGGAAATCCTGAACGTCGCCTTCATCGAGCGAAAGGCCGCCCTGTTCGAGGGTAGACTGCGGGGCGAATACCACGTTCTCGATGCGGTGGCCCTGGTCGTCAAATAAAACGTCGAAAACTTCCTGGTACAGACCGGTAACGGTGTCACCGTCGAGGGTTTCTACTTTGATGTCTTGCCGGTAGGTGTATTGATCGCGGGCCTCTTTGAATTGCTTTTCCTTAGCGGCGAAGCGCTGAATGATTTCCTCGGGCGTGATGCTCTTGGGCGGGTCGCTTTGGAGGGGACCTTCCTGTGCGGCCGACAGGGCAGGAAGGGAAACGCAAACAGCAAGAAACAGAAAAATACGCTGCACCCAATACATAGGACTATCTTATCGAAAAAATGATGGAGAGTGGCAGATTGGCAGGGAAGCCCGAACGCGGGAGTACCGCAGCTACCGTCCCTACCGCGGCAACCCTCCCCCGACCCCTCTCCGCTCAGTGAGGCCGGGGGTAGGGTGCTGCAGTTCTGCCGTTAACTTGGATGCCATATCGATTGAGGGGTTGCCGTGTAGAAAAGTGTGAGATTGGCGTCTGCCTGTCGTGTTCTGTCCCACCGTTCAACTGCCCCTTGATTGTCCAGCCTAAGCGAAGCGCGAAGGACCTGTGTGCTTGCAGCTGTAGTCGCGCGGCCATTTTGCAAAGGTCCTTCGCTCCGCTCAGGATGACAAGTTGGGAACGAGAAGCGGCTAGAAGCTAGAAGCGCTGGCCTGCTACACTCATCCGTTTGCCGTTTGTCGGGAGGGCCTCATGCGTCGTTTCTTTTTCGTTTTTTTCTCTCTTATCGGGTTCACATTTTCTGGGCTTGCACAGGCCAAGCATCCCTTCACATTCGAAGACATGATGAAGCTGAAGCGGGTGGGCGAGCCTGAGATTTCGCCAGATGGGAAGTGGGTGATCTTCAGCGTGGTCGATGTGGATCTGGCGGCGAATACGAAGACGCCGCATATATGGATCGTGCCATTGGGCGCGGGTCAAGAAAAAGCAGGTTTCTCCACTGCGCAGGATGCTTCGCCTTCGGCGAATCATCCGGCTTCGGTCGAAATGACAGGTGGGGGCGAACGGGAGATTATCGCGGATCAGGATGCGGATAGGCCTCGCTGGGCGCCGGACGGGAAGCGGTTCGCGTTTGTGTCGACCAAGGAAGGAGGATCGCAGGTTTGGATTGCGGATTTCGATGATGGGGCTGGTACGGTCTCAGGAGTCTACAAGTTGACTTCGATGCCCACGGAGGCTGGCGGCGAGCTCTGGTCGCCGGATGGGAAGAATGTTCTCTTCACTTCGGATATTTATCCGGAGTGCGACGGGCAGCCGGACGAGATTGCCTGCAATTCGAAGAAGGTCGATGAGGCCAACAAGTCCAAAGTCAAGGCTCAGATTTTCACTCAGCTGCTTTACCGACATTGGAACGCCTACAAAGAAGGAAAGCGAAGCCATATCTTCCTGCTTCCGGTTCTCACGCAAGTCCACGTGTATCACGACCTCACGCCCGGCGACTACGATGCTCCCGTGTTTTCGCTCGGGGGGCAGGATGACTACGCCTTCTCGCCTGATGGGCAGGAGGTTTGCTATACCTCGAATCACGACAAGAATCCAGCCGCTTCGACCAACAACGATCTATGGATTGTCCCGGTCAATGTAGGGGCGGATGCCTCGTCCGCCGAGGTTTTGGCACGCACGAAAAACATCAGCGCCGACAATCCTGCCAGCGACTCGACGCCGCTCTATTCGCCCGATGGCCGCTACATCGCCTACCGCGCTCAGCAGCGTCCCGGATACGAGAGCGACCGCTTCCAGTTGATGCTGTACGACCGCAAGACGGGCGAGAAGAGGAACCTGACGGAGAATTTCGACCGTTGGGTGGGAACGTTCGCATGGTCGCCGAATTCGGAGCGGATTTTCTTTTCCTCGGAGGACAAAGGCAATTCGCCAATCTACGAACTTAGAGTTTCCGAAGGCTCTGCGTTGAAGGTGTCTTCTTGGCCTCGCGAGATCGTGGCTGGATTCAATGATGACCTCGCGCTGACTGCGAATGGCGAACGTATTTTTTTCAGTCGAATGTCGATATCTGCGCCGATAGAAATCTTCGCCGCCTACACGGCGATGCCACCGTGCCACGTGGATTACGCCAACGGAAGAGTGCCCGAGCGGCCCTATGAAGCACCTGAGTGTCAGCTGTCTAGGGCCGACGCCTTGACTCACGTTAATGGCTCGCTGCTTGGGGGAGTGTTGCTCGCCTCACTTAGTCCCTTCTGGTTCACTGGCGCTCACAACGACAAGGTCGAAGGCTTCCTGGTGAAGCCGCCGGACTTCGATGCCAGCAAGAAATATCCCGTGAAATTCCTCATCCACGGCGGGCCAGAGGGGGCCTGGGGAGACGACTGGAGCTTCCGCTGGAATCCCGAACTGTTCGCCGCCAACGGATATGTCGTCATCATGATCAACTTCCACGGCTCGACCGGCTACGGGCAGAAGTTTATTGACGCCATCAATGGCGACTGGGGCGGGGCTCCGTTCGAAGACCTGATGAAGGGCCTCGACTACGCGGAGAAGACTTACCCGTTCATCGACAAAGACCGGGAGTGCGCGCTGGGCGCGAGCTACGGCGGATACGCCATCAACTGGATCCTCGGCCACACCGACCGCTTCAAGTGCCTGGTGTCGCACGACGGCATGTTCAACGCGGAATCCGCGTGGGGCACGACTGAAGAACTCTGGTTCAATGATTGGGAGTTCAAAGGCACTCCCTACGATAATCGCGCGATGTATGAGAAGTGGTCTCCACACGAGTACGCGAAGAATTTCAAGACGCCGACGCTGGTGATCCACGGGCAGCTTGATTACCGGCTTGATGTGAGCGAAGGCTTGCAGCTTTTTACGACGCTGCAGATGGAAGGCGTGCCATCGAAGATGCTTTATTTCCCGGATGAGGGACATTGGGTGCTGAAACCCCAGAATTCGCAGCTCTGGTACAAAACCGTAAATGATTGGGTGGGCCAATGGGTGAAGGATCAGGGGACGAAAGATCAGGGGACGAAGAAGTGAGTGGGGCTCCATCTTCGTGCACGACAGAACGTCGTCATCGTCATCAGTGATCGTTGGGCTGCGCGTCTGAGGGAACGTCATCCGGGATGGGCGCGTTGTTTAAATCCCCAGAGAAATCGGGAAGTATTGCGTACCATTGGGTGCCAGCGGGCGCGGGACTGTTCGTGGTGGGGCTTTGCGGGAAAGTTTTCATGACAGCCTGAAGGGCAGCGGAAGTTCCTGCCGAGACCTGGATCTCCAGCTCGAGCAAGCCGGTGAATGGCGACACGGAGGGGACGACACTGGCGAGGCCGTTAGCGTCGCTCGATGCTGTGGTCTGGCTTGCACTCAGGATCGATGGCATTGCAGCGTGTGTGTTAGTAGTGTCGCCCATCACTGCCGCTAGACCGACCCCCGGCAGACGGAACACGGTGGATTGAAACAGCACTGTCGCGCCCAGGACGGGGTTTGGGGGTTTGGAGGAGTCGGTTACGCGGACGGTTAGCGGCTGAAAGGCTTCTCCGCCGACAACCTGATTGGCTCCGGCCACGGCCTGCAGATTCAAAAGCGAAGGTGCGACTGCATTGCCGTAGAAAGTTTTGCACGGGCTTCCGGATGCGACACAGGCAACAACTTGCACGTTGGCGAAATTTGTCAGGCTGAGAGTGACCGAAGCGTAGCCGGCGCTATTGGTTACGGCAGTGGCGGAGCTAAGCGAACCGCTTCCTTGGGAGATTCTAAAATTCACGGTCACGCCGGACTGCGGCGTTCCTGTGCTTACGACCCGAGCGGTGATGGGTACGCTAAGAGTAGCTCCCTGAGCGATATAAAGGTAAGGCGTGAGGACTCCGATATCTGAGGAGGAAGACGTGGCCAACAATGTGCCGAGGACCGACCGCGCGGGAGTGTAGACGCCGGGAGCGAGAGTTGCGGTGATGTTTGCGACTCCCGTGGCTGCGGGCGTAACCCAAGTCGAGGCGATTCCGCCTTCGTCCGTGACTGCTGAACAAGTGGAAATGCCACCGCAGACTGAGAGAGTAGCGGCGTTGGTGGCGGTCCATCCTACGGTTGCGCCAGCCACGGGGGTGACGCCATCGGAGGCGACGACCTGAACCGTGACCGGGTTGGTGGCTTGAGTTCCCACAGCTGCTGCAGGATTGGTTCCCTGCAGGAGAAGAAGCTTGTCGGTGGCGGCGGCTCCGAAGGTGAGTGCTCCGGTCATGATGGAGGATGCGCCGCTGACGGGATCACTGATGGCGATGGTCTGGGGGCCATCGCTGTGCGCGGGAGCGGAGAGCAGAATCTGGCTGGCGTTGGTGGCCAGCAGTGGAACGCTTGTGCTGCCCACGCTGAGGGCCAATCCGGGGGCCAAGCCTGTGCCTTGCAGAGCAACAACGGCGCCGCTAACGGGGATGCGCGAGGGAGTTACCGAGTCTCCGTACAGAACATGGGCATGGTAGGTGTAATCAGGGCGGCCGTCTCCGCGCAGGTCGGCGACGCCGATGATGAAGCTGTTGGCGCTGAGAACCTGCGCATTCAGGATGCTCATTCCGAAACCTTCGGCATTGAAGGGAGTGGCCGTAAGAACTGGCGGTGTTGTACCCTGCGGATCACCCAAGGTCCACATGCCAACCACGGGCTCGGCTTTTGACTCGGTTGGCGCCCCGGTCTCGTCGAGAGCAGTAACGGCTACGGACAGGGTGCGGTTGGCTTGCGCGGTGATCAGGAAATAGGCCACATCGCCGTATCCACTCAGCGAACCAACCCAGTCTCCTGGGGAGGGAACCGGAGCGGGAGCGGTCCAGGTCTCGGTTGGAGCCCAGGCGGGGAGGGCCTGCTTGCTGCCGGACATAAGAATGTCCTGTTCGGAATCGCCGTTCGCAGTGACAGTTACGATGATCGGCTCAAACGTTCCGGAAGGCGCCACCTGGGAATATGCGTAGGGGCAGACACCATCCGACCACACGGGATCCAGGGGCTCAACAGAGAGCTGATATTGGGCTGTGCCGGCTCCGTTCGGGATCAACAGACCGCCGAGATCAAAAAAGCCTTCCAAGGATTGGTTGGCCGATCCGAACTGGCTGTAGGCGTTTCCCAGCGGATCGGTTAAGCCGGTGATGGGGTTGCCTGCGTCGCCGGTGAAAAGAAACCCGGAGACGGAGGAGGCCGCGTAGGCGTGGGACGGCAGACCGGTGGAAGGATCAATCCAGCGGGCGACGACGTTCACGCCCTGCATCGGCTGGCCCTGCGTTCCGAAGTGATTCGCAAAATATACCGAACCGTGAATGCGGGCAGTGGAGGATTTGCCGGATGTGGTGGCGGGATATAAGCGGGAGAGCGCCGCGACATCGTCGGGTGCGAGCTGGTAAGGATTCTTGTAACAAAGAGTGATAGGAATGCAATTCACTGAATCCGTGTAGTGCATCACGGGGAATCCGGCGAAGTCGTCGGGTGTGGCCGCAGGCTTGCCGGTGATTACGTTCTCATTCAACTGCGACCAGCCCATGCCCAGAACACTGCCCAGCACGCGCACCAGTCGATATTCCACGTCGGTGAGTCGCGAAGATTGCAGAGCGCACTGGCCGTTGATCACAACGAGCGCGTACAAGAAATTCGCTGACGCAGCAAAGTTATCGACGCCACCATAAACTGCATTCCAAAAACATTGCGAGGGTTCGCCTGCGCCTGTGCCGAGAAGGGCATCGGTTACTGATCCATCGAAGTCGTAGACGATTCCAACCGGGGTTTGGGTGGCAGAGGAAGTGATGTCGGCAGGAGCGGTGACGATTCCATTGGAGTCAACCGCAATGTTACTTCCGGTGACGTCTTCGGCAAGCTGACCCGCGGCATTGGCGACGATGGCAACGGCGGAGACCGAGGTCCATTGCTGGAAGGCATTGGCGACGAAGGCGTTGGCAGCCGAGTTGGGCAGGATGGGGCTGAGGTCTCCTTGATCGGTGTAGTAGTTGACTTGGCCTTGTGACCAAGTGATGGGCTGACCCATGGCTGAAGCATTGAAGTAAGTGGAGCCGGCAACATATTCAGGGCCGCCGGCGTGGGTTAGTTCCGGGGAAGAAAGAACCAAGGCCAAAGCTGTAAGCAAAGCTAGCAGTGTGCGTCTGGTGGATGCCGCGAATCTTATTGTGGCCACGTCGGACTCATTCCTCTCCGCCGGCTTGGCGCACCGCTTTTAAGAAAGCAGAATGAGGAACTCTGGTTTTTCCGCCGAACAGGTAGTCTGACGACAAAGTTGCGAGATTGCGCGGGCTTATTAGGATGCGGTCTTGGGGATCGATTGCGAACCTGGCGCCGCCAGCAGCGACTGGGCTGGTGAGGCCCAACCTGCTTGGGGGGTAGAGGAACAGAAGTACACGCTCGCCGACGCGATAGCGCTCTCCGCGAGCCCAAAGGCCGGCCCATTCGTGGATGGTGAGAATCTGGCCGGCTGACGCTCCGCGGATGCCGTGTTCTACCTGAAACGCAATGGTGGTGCTGGGAGCGTGTTGCCCAAAAGGGAGGCCTTCAGGGCCCGAGGCGCGTTCCACAGAAGTGACGCGGCCTGAAAAAACGATTCCGGCAGCGTGAACGATCCGCGGTAGGCCGTTGGGCACGGGCATCGGGGGATGCCCCTGGGACGCAGTGATTGGCTTAGGAAAACGGAGCGCTTCCGGGCGCGGGGTATAGGGTGAGGTCGCCGTTGGTGGGGCGAGGAAGGTGGACCGATCCGCGCCAAGATCCTGCCCGCGCGAAAGGACAGTTGCCAAGAGAATCAGCAGGAAAACAGCGAGCAGACGCCAGCAACTCCAGGTCACAGCGACCCCTCGGAATCAATATCTGCTCGGAGGGTATTGGGAAACCGAGCACATGCTAACGTGAAGGCGTGGCGGGTCTCAGTGACGGATGTCACCGTAGGCCTGTGGATATTTGGCCTGCGAGACCCCATAGCTATTAATCGGGGGTTACTGTGCTTCTGTCACAGACGCCGCTGATGTTCTTCGGCGCTGAGATTTGCACCCGCGAGCAATAGCAACCCCGACAGGAACGCCCAGAACATCATGGTCACTGAGAGCGCGAAAGGGCCATAGACTTCGGCGAAATTCAGCCAGGGCAGCGCCAAGATGTAGCCATACTTCAGAGCTTCGGATAATAATCCCATGATTACAGCGGTTGGCAGCACGGCACGCGCCGGAACTTTGCCATTGGGCAACACCCAATAGATGAGGAAGAAGATGGCTACGCTGGCAGCGATGGCGAACAGCTTCATCACGAGAAATCCGACCAGACGAATAAAGCCGGTTCCATGGCCGCGCAGGAGGAATTCCAGCAAAGCCACGTTGCCAGCGGTCATGGCGATGGAAAGCAGAGCCAATACGCCACAACCAAAAGCCAGGCCGAGAGAGATCAACTGATTGCCAAAGTAGGAACGGTTATTGGGAAAGCGCCAGATGCGGTTGAGGGCGACTTCCAGGGGCATGAAGACGCCGGAAGAGGTGACCAGCAAAATGATGAGCGAGACAATTTGAACGCTGTGGCGGCTGTTCACCATTGCATTCAGGTTGCGGATGACGAATTCCTGTCCGGCGGGGAGATAATCCCGTAGCAGTTCGACAACCACGTCATACATGACGCGCGAATGGAAAACGCGCCGGATGAGGGTCATCAAGAGCACAACAAAAGGGAAAAACGAAAGAATGGAATTGGCGGCGACGGAAAATGCAAAGGTGTGCACGTCGGTTCGCAGCAGGTATTTGAGCGTGGAAAGCATGACGCCGGAAGAGCGGTGGCGGCGAGGACGCTGAGGGGCGGGAATCTGGGGCGACCTACTAACGGTTGTAGTAACTTGATCCTGCACGGTGCCTCTGGCCTAATCCTACCAAGGGTTTGCCTACTTGTCGGCAGGGTGCGCTGAAACGCAAGTTTAATTCTGGCTGGCCCGGTTTCTTATACCTCGTTAAAGTTTTAAATGTGACCGAAGGTTATTTTTAGGGTTAGCCTTCTAATTCTTCTTGTCAAACGATTTAGTAGTGCTTATTATCGCGTGTGCTCATTGGCGGGGAATGCCGCGTGATGAGTCTGTCAGGCAGGTTGACGTCTTGCGTAGGGTCGTAGAAATCAGCGTCGATGGTCCAGGGCTCCGGAAGTTCTCGCCGCAGTTTGCACGGCGCTGAACCAAGGGGTCTTTTGCTTTGGGGCGATTACTACGGCACTAAAGGGGTCAACCGAGTTCCACCGTCTTTCTTGAGGGGGCGTTCCGGTTCACCGGAACAACATACGGGAAATTCGGGGAACAATTCTTAACGACGTGAAAGGAGTTTTTCCGTGAGAGAGAAGGGAACAGTGAAGTGGTTCAACGGGGCGAAGGGGTATGGATTTATCCAGCGCTCCACGGGAGAGGACGTTTTCGTACATTTCTCCGCGATACAGGAGAACGGCTACCGCTCGCTCAATGAGGGTGAGACCGTGGAGTTTGATCTGCTGAAAGGCCCGAAGGGGTTTCAGGCGGGCAACGTAGTGCGTGCCTAGCCGCAATCATTGCTGGATTGCCAACCCTCCCGTTCCGAACGGGAGGGTTTCTTCTTTTGGGCGAAGGCGTGAAAGCAGAGGGGGAGTTAGTTAGAATGCAAAAGTCGGAATATAGGTGTGATTCTGACTTGTCTTCACCGCAGTTCGACCGAAACCAGGTCGCCATCCGATAAGCTGCTGGGTTTGTAGTTGATGGACACCGAGCGATCATTCCATGCGCACGAAAACGTATCGGCGCCGATGAGCAGCAGCGATTTGTAATCGGCAGTGTGGAGTTTCAGAACGGTCTTCCCCGAGCTTACGGTAAGAACGGCGGCCGGCGACTGTGAGCAATCGACCCCTACCAGGCGGCCCTGGACAAACTTGGTCGGGCGCTTATCTTCGAGGTGGGCGTTTTTTGCGGTCTGTTCTTCAGCGGCGCGCTTGGCGGCGTCCTGATCGAGCACATCAAAAGGGGAACTCTGCGGAGAAAACCTGGGAGTGGTAGAGGCGCTGGAGAGGCCATATTTCTGCTGGTTCGCCAGACGGCTTAATTGCTCGCGAGCTTCTGCTGCGACCTGGGTATTGGTGCTGGTCTTCAAGTGTTCCAACAGCGCACGGGCGGGTTCCCACTGCTTGGCCTCAATGTGGATTTCGGCCATGTGGTAGAGGTACTCCTGGTTGCGGGGGCTGAGTTGAAGGGCGGAGCGTTCGGCCTGCAATGCGGCGACTGGACCACCGCCGACCATGCGCGCCATTGCCAGCAGATCGTAGGCATCGGCAAACTCCGGATACCACTCCAGCACAGCGCGCAGGTCCTGCATCATGTTCGGCAATCCCTGGATGTCAGCATGCCTGGCTTGCGCCACCCGGTATTTCAACACCGCGAGATAGTAGCGAATCCATAAGTCGCGCGGATCGAGGGCCGCCGCGTCGCTCAATTCTTCGGCGGCGGCATCAAACTCGCCGTGCTGGAGATGATCCCAGGCCAGCGCACGATGGGCGATTTCATTTCCCGTGGCTGACACCAAGGGGGCGTCTTCGTCGTTTTCTCTATTCGCTTTCCTGGCGCTGACTTTAGCGGAGGCGGTGGAGTCGGGCGTGGTGGCCAGCGCTTGCAACTCCTGGAGACCAAGGTTGCGACGTTCCGGAATTCTTGTCTTTATCTCCGCCAGCAAAGCCTTGGCGTCATTCTCGTGCATGGGTCGGGTGGTGATGGCGCTATCGTTTGGTCCCACGGGCACGGGAAACTGATAGACCTGCCGTTGATCGGGCTGAGAGTTCGACTGTTTCGCTTCATCGAGCGCGGTGAAGAGTGGAGTCAGCGAGTGGAAGTAGTCCTTTACCGCCTGGTCGAATTGTGCGGGCGTTACCCCGTACGCCTTCTGAACAGCCTGCTCCACCGGCAGATGCTGATTCTCGACCAGATCAAAGTAGGTACCTGTCTCGGGCAGTTTCTTCTCATGCAGCAGGTAATGGACCGTCATCCATGACTGTGCGTAAAAGAGGGTGTGGTGTGTGGCTTCGGCGTAAGTGGAGGTATCGTGCCTCATGGTGAGCAAGTCGGGCAGCGCAAGCCAGACCTGGCCGCCGAGCAGCTCGGTGAGCGACTTGGGAGGATTGTGAACCTCGTGCTGATTCTGCAGCAGGTCCTGGGTAAAGGCGGTGGTCATTTCGGGGTCGCCGCCGATCTCGACTTGTTTGTTGTCTACTCGGATGGAGCTGAAGTATTCGGCGATGCCTTCATCAAACCATCCCTCGACCGGAGGATAGTTGTAGCTCATCAGCAGGTGGGCGAAGTCGTGCGCAACGGCACGCCATGATTCCTCTTCGAACAGGTCGAGCACGATAAAATTCTGGTCAGTGCCGGGGACGAAGAATCCGGGGGAGCTGATAGGCTGCCCCAGGTGGAGTGGCGCGCTTTGGTAATAGTCTTTGTCGTTCTTAAAGGCGAAGATGGTCAGCGGTGCGGACTGGTTGAGCCGGTCTTTCATCAACAGGATGGCGAAGACCGCTCGCATCTGCTCAAAGCGCAGAGCAACTTCACCTCCCTTTTTCTCACCGGCGTCGGTGATTACAGTGAAGTGCGTGGAGTGGATTTCAAGCCAGGGGGACGGTTCAGCCGCGGGAGCGGATGAAGATAACAAAAAGCCCAGCAGTGTCAGGGTGAGCAAGGAAAACGGAATGGAACGAGTGCGGACCATACGCATTTCGCCGCAAGAGAAAATCGCTGACAAAATGCTAACACGAGATGCCGGATCCGCTTGCGATCGCGCGCGCTTCCGAGGCAAACAATCCATGGTCGGACGGCGCTCATCCAGTCGATCGCCAGGTACTAACTCTATTTCAACCCCAGCCCGCCATTGAAATGCTGGATGACTCCGTAGCACTCGCAGGCGGCGGCTTCAAGGCTTTTGCGGTTCAGTATCTTTACGGTTCCGCGCTGGTTTTCGATGAGTCCGGCATTTTCCAGGACGGCGGCGGCGAGACTGACACTGGGTCGTCCAGTGCCCAGCATTTGTGCCAAAAAGTCATGCGTCAGAGGAAGCAATTTGGAATCGACGCGGTCCTGACACATCAGCAACCAGCGGACAAGGCGCTGCTCAGTCTCATGCAACCGGTTGCATGCGGCGAGTTGCGCTACCTGCATGCCTTGCGTCAGGGCGAAGCGGCTAAGTTCCGACCGTAGAACTGGGGCGGAGAGCAGGATGCTCTCGAATACTTCTGACTTTATCCGCACGCCGCTGCCTGAGATTTGCATGATGGCGCGGAAAATCTCCCGTCGCAGGCCTGCGGTCAGCGACATTCCCACGATGCCTTCCTTGCCGATGATGCCGACTTCAACACTTCTGCCGTCGCCGCTGAGAGCGACGATGGAGGTCATGCCCTCGTTCAGAAAATAGGTGAATTCGATCTTATCCCCGGGCTCGTGCAAAATGTGGTGCTGTGGCAAGCCCACAGACTGGAGATGGGGACGCAGCAGGTGATACTCCTGGTCGGGCAGCGACAGCAGGATCACATTGCTTACTGCCTGGCCGTCGGCGTCAGAGCGTTCGCCCGCAGGCAGCGTGGTTGGCTTGCTCCGTTTTGTAAGCTTTTTGATGATAAGTCTTCCCTCACAGGGAGCCCGTCAATGTAATTGGATGCGGCCAAGCACTTCGGTCCGTTGCGGGGAGCCTGTAATTGCGCTCACGAGCTGATGTATTTTCCGGGAAAAATGAGAGGCGAATACACGGTGAAGATATTCTGTTGAATTCCCGCTGGAACGTGGCATTCTACCGCCTGCTTTCTTACAACTGAATCCAATGAATCGGAGTCGGTACCAGCATGCGAATCACTCGCCATCCTTCTTGCGGTTTTTGTCGCCCGGGAGACGTTCCTCCTTGGCGCTGAGGATCCGATTCAGCTCCTTGACCAGTTCAAGGAATTTCTGACGATCCTGCTCTGACCCAATCAACGAGCAAAGTTCGTGAATACGTTCATTCTCGGGCTTGTTCATGTGACCCCGGAGTATTACGAACTTCGACCGTTTGTGTATGTTCGATGTCGAACACTACTAAAGTTGCGAATTGTCCTGCGACAACGCAGGAGTGGCGGGAGCCCGCACACTCAGGCTGACACCCTGAATGGGCCTATGCATTTGTTAGCGATGCAAAGGTCTGATTCGTGAGGGTCGCGAGCCAGGAGGGTTACGAAGCCGGGGAGATAGCGGAAGGGCAATGTAGAAAGGATCTGAATCCAGACGGAGAAAACGCAAGTTGCATTCGCTAGCGTGTATAGGAATAGCGACCTGTACCGATGGATCAGTCGCCGCTGACGTGATTTTGGGTAGGCACGAGAAGCAGGCGGGCCCTGGCTTCAACAGGTGGTTGCGAAGCGCGGCTGCAGGCCTGGAGGATACCGATGACTGCAGCGTAGGCTGCGACGACGCCAATTCCAACCGAAGCTACCACGGTGACACAGAGAATCAGAGGCATGAAAAGCGAAATCACGAACACCACCCTGTCCAGATGAACGTAGAAATTGCAGTATTCAGATGCTGCCGGATCAACCTTCGTCTATGCGGCTTCTTCAATCTACCTGCGTTGACGGGCGCCGCTATTGACGATTAGGATACGGAGTAGAGCTGTGCACTCCTACTGTCAGACATATCTGTAGACCTGTCGACATTACGGAAGGGCTATCCAGTCCAAACGAATGGCCATCACTAAGATTTCGGTGCGCGGGGCGCGCCAGCATAACCTCAGAAATATCGACGTCGAGATTCCGCGTAATGCGCTTACGGTTGTGACGGGGCTGAGCGGTTCAGGCAAGTCTTCGCTGGCTTTCGACACGATTTATGCCGAAGGGCAACGCCGTTACGTGGAGACTCTTTCCACCTACGCGCGGCAGTTTCTCGATCAGATGGAGCGTCCGGATGTGGACGCAATTGATGGACTTAGCCCATCGATTTCCATCGAACAGAAAACCACGAGCCGCAGTCCGCGGTCGACGGTGGGGACGATTACGGAGATTTATGATTATCTTCGCCTTCTGTTCTCCTCGATCGGGGTTCCTCATTGCCCCAAGTGCGGGCGCCCGATCAGCCGCCAATCGGCGGAGCAGATTGTGCAGCGGGTGATGGCTCTGACACCGGAAGATCGCGTGATGATTCTGGCGCCGATCGTTCGCGGCCGCAAAGGCGAATTCAAGAAAGAGATGGAGACCCTGCTGAAGCATGGGTACACCCGCGCGCGTGTGGATGGCGAACTGGTCAACATGGAGGACGATCTAAACCTCGACAAGCGCAAGAATCACACGATCGAAGTGATGATCGATCGTTTGCTGGTGAAGCCCGGAATCGAGCATCGGCTGGAAATGTCAGTGGGCTTGGCGATGAAGTTGGCTGGCGGACTGGTGCAAGTGGCGGTGGTGGGCGGCGATGAGGAACTTTATTCCGAGAAGCTGGCATGCCCGGATTGTGGCATCAGCATGCCGCAACTGGAGCCGCGGTCGTTTTCGTTTAATAGCACGTATGGAGCCTGTCCTGAATGCCATGGGCTTGGAAGCCGCTACGATTTCGATCCGGCGAAAGTTATTACAGACTGGTCGAAGCCGCTGCTGGATGGGGGGCTGGGACCGGGATCGGCATCGCAGGGACTGATCCACAGTTTGCAAGTGACGGCCGCGGCCCACGGAATTGATCTGCGAACGCCCTTTGAGAAGTTTCCGGAGAAGATTCAGGACCTGCTGTTAAATGGCGAGTCTGGACGCGGCAAGACAGGCTTCCGAGGAATCTTCGGATATCTGAAACAGAATCTTGAGGAATCGACTTCCGAAGGCTACCGTGAGTGGCTGATGGATCACATGTCGGCGAGCGAATGTCCAACTTGCCAGGGCAAGCGCCTGCGGCCGGAAAGTCTTGCCGTGAAGGTAAAGGGCATGTCGATAGCCGATTTCACTGCCCTGCCGATATCAAGAGCGCTGGAAGTTGCACAGAGCATCAAACTCGCGGGACGAGAAGAAAAGATTGCCGGGCGCGTAATGCACGAAGTGGTGGAGCGCTTGCAATTTCTGAACGCGGTGGGGCTAAACTACATTTCGCTCGACCGGTCCGCAGCGACGCTCTCTGGGGGTGAAGGCCAGCGCATCCGTCTGGCTACGCAGATTGGGTCAAAACTGCGTGGTGTTCTTTACGTTCTGGACGAGCCATCTATTGGGCTGCATCATCGCGACAACAGCCGCCTGTTGACCGCGCTGGAAAATCTGCGCGACCTAGGCAACACGGTGCTCGTGGTGGAGCACGATGAAGAAACCATTCGCCGCGCGGATTACGTGATCGATCTCGGACCGGGCGCGGGACGCCACGGTGGGGGACTGGTAGCCCACGGAACTCCGGAGCAAATTATGCGCGAGCCGAAGTCGCTCACCGGGGCGTATATCTCGGGCAAAGTGCAAATCGAGATGCGGGCGGAGCGCCGTCAGAAGAATGGGGCAGGGCTCACGATTCTTGGGGCGAAGGAAAATAATCTCAAGAATCTTGATGTAACTTTTCCTCTGGGCGTAATGATCGTTGTCACCGGCGTTTCTGGTTCGGGCAAGTCAACGCTGGTCAATGACATTCTTTATCGTGCTCTGGCGCGGCAGCTTTACAGGTCGCGCGAAAAAGCGGGCGAGCACAAGGCGATCATGGGCGCGGAGAATATCGATAAAGTCATTCGCATTGATCAGTCGCCGATCGGCCGCACGCCGCGCTCGAATCCCGCAACTTACACCGGGGTATTCACGGCGATTCGAGATCTTTATGCCATGCTGCCGGAGTCGCGCGAGCGCGGGTACAAAGCTGGACGGTTTTCCTTCAACGTTTCCGGTGGGCGTTGTGAAGCATGCCAGGGCGAAGGCCAGCGCCGGATCGAAATGAATTTTCTGCCCGATGTTTACGTTTTGTGCGAAGTCTGCGGTGGACGTCGTTACAATCACGAAACCCTGGCGGTGAGGTACAACGGCAATTCCATTGCCGATTTGCTGGAGATGCCGGTCTCCGACGCGCTGCCGATTTTGGAGAATATTCCACAGGTGAAGCAGAAGCTGCAAACGCTGGTGGATGTGGGCCTCGGCTACATTCATCTCGGTCAATCTGCAGTCACGCTTTCCGGGGGCGAAGCGCAGCGCATTAAGTTGGCCCGGGAGTTGAGCAAGCGGCAGACTGGCAAGACTCTTTACCTTCTCGACGAGCCGACGACTGGCCTGCATTTCGATGACGTGAAGAAGCTGCTTGATGTGCTGCACCGGTTGACCGACCTGGGCAATTCGATCATCATCATCGAGCACAATCTGGATGTGATCCGGAACGCGGACTGGATCATTGACCTGGGGCCGGAAGGCGGGGAAGACGGGGGCCGCATTGTGGCGCAGGGCACGCCGGAACAGGTGGCGCGGGTGAAGAAGTCGTATACGGGGCAGGCGCTGGCGGGATATTTTGCGGGGAATGGGAAACGGAGTGCTTAGAAAGCGCCCGTATAATGCCGCGAGGTTTGTATCCGGAGAGGATCGTTTTGTCATCCCCCGAAAATCCGCAGCTTGATCGGCAGCCGCAGAGCGGTGAACCACAGGTGCCCGCGCCGTTAGTTGTCGTGCCGTTTCCTTCGGCGGAGCCTCAAGTAAGACAGGCTATCCCGAAAGCGGGCGAGAACCCGGTCTGGAGTGGGTGGGACGTTCTGGTGATCGCTCTCCTGACCATCGGGGTTGCGGTGATCACGCAACTTCTTATTTTTCTGGCGGTGAAGCAATTCAGCTATCCACATCGCAGTTGGATCGAAGTGGCGCAGAAGCCGGCGCTGGCGCTGCTCTCCGAGTTTCTGGCTTACATTCCCGTGGCCCTCTACATGTTCCTGCTGCTGGAGGGGAAATATCACACGCGGTTCTGGGAAGCCATTCGCTGGAACTGGCCTGGGTTGGCAGGCTTCGGTTTTCTGGGAGTGGGCGTGCTTATGCTCGGCTTCGACGCCTTAGGGCGATTTCTGCCTATGCCCAAGACCACGCCGTTCGACCAATTCTTCGACCGGCCGTTGGATGCTTATCTGACTGTGGCCTTTGCCATCACCCTCGGACCTTTGATGGAGGAGCTTTTCTTTCGCGGATTTCTTTACCCGGTCCTGGCGAGCAGGATGGGCGCGGTCTGGGGGATTTTTCTGACCGCTTTGCCGTTTGGACTGATGCACTATCTGCAATACAGGTCGTGGTCGGCCGTGCTGATTATTGTTCTGGTCGGGGTGGTGCTCACCACGGTGCGAGCGGTTACTAAGTCCGTGGCCGCTAGCTTTCTGGCCCACGTAGGCTACAACGCTACTCTCATGGTCCTGGCGGCCTGGGCGACGGATGGTTTCCGACACATGGACAAGGCTGGGGTGGTTTTGTTCTGAGTCGGCTGTGCCAGCTGGTGTGATTGCGGTCCTTGTCGCTATCTGTCTCTTCTGGCATACTCACATCGCCATGAAAGGCAACCCTAAAGTCCTCGCTGAACTAAACAAGGCCCTTCGCGAAGAGCTGACTGCCATCAACCAGTATTTCCTGCATGCCGAAATGTGCGAAAACTGGGGATACCATCGGCTGTCCGACTTCATCAAGAAACAGTCCATCGGCGAAATGAAGCACGCCGAGGTGCTCATGGAACGAATACTGTTTCTCGATGGCAGCCCGTCCATGAAGCCTTTGGAGTTAAAAGTCGGCGGGACAGTGAAGGGGATGCTCGAAAGCGACTTGGCTTTGGAGGTCGGGGCAGTCAAGCAATACAACGACGCCGTGGCTATCGCCACCAAAGAAGGCGACAACGGCTCGCGCGACTTATTCGTGAAACTGCTGAAGGATGAAGAAGAGCACGTCGACTTCCTCGAAGCCCAGATGCATCAAATCAGAGAACTGGGCTACGAACGCTACCTCACGCAGCAGATGGGCGAGAACGAAGAATAACGAAGAATAGGGTGCGGGCAGGGAGCTTTTGGGCCGCGAACGTGGGCAAATCCAGCAGGTAAAGCCGGTTTCGACATCAACATAAAGTCGAAGTCATCTCCGTCCATTCGGCTCAGTTTGACCCCAAACGGCTGTATGCTTTGAGGAGATCCCTCGACCCTCTGGTGAAAAACGAGGGACTTCGGGATGATGTCAAAGGGGTAACAGTGCTCAATTTTCGAACAGCCGCTATTCGAGGAAAACCACCCTCGACAAACAACCAGTTTACGTTACAATAGCTGAAGCATCCGTGAAGATGCGCAACAGGCTCTATCCGGCCGAGCCGGAGGGGCACTGGAGGACACAGTGAGTCTCACTCCGATTGGCGAGCCTCGCCATAAGATTACAACTGCTTCTCTGCGGGACCAGAAACTCCATCACCAACCAATCAGCTGCTTAACGGCTTACGACTACGCCACTGCGCGCCTGGTGGACGAGGCCGGAATCGAAATGATTCTGGTAGGGGATTCGCTCGCGCAAACCATGCTTGGCTACGAGAATACCCTCTCGGTCACGGTGGACGAGATGCTGCATCACGTGAAGGCGGTGAGGCGCGGCACGAAGAACGCGCTGCTGCTGGCGGATATGCCTTACGGGTCTTATCAGATCGACGGCAAGATCGCACTCGATAATGCCACGCGGTTTGTGAAAGAAGGCGGAGCGGAAGTGGTGAAGGTCGAAGGCGGCGAAAAGCGTGCCGACCTGATTCGACGCATCATTGACGCAGAAATTCCCGTGGCTGGGCACATTGGGCTGACTCCACAGTCGGTGAACGTGATGGGCGGCTACAAGGTGCAAGGGAAAAATCTTAGCGGAATCGAGCAATTGATGCGGGATGCGTTGGCGCTGGATCGTGCGGGCGTGGCGTGTCTGTTCTTGGAAGGCATTCCACGCGAAGTGGCGGCCATGATTACGGCGGAGGTTAGCGCGCCGACGATTGGGATCGGAGCTGGCCCGGAGTGCGACGGGCAGGTGCTGGTGTTTCACGACATCATGAATTTGACATTTGGCCCGCCGGCAAAGTTTGTGCGGCGTTACGGCGACGCGGCATCGCTGATTACTAGCGCAGTGCAGGCGTTTCGAGCGGACGTGAAGTCGCAGCGATATCCGTCGGATGAGGAGTCCTATCATTTGCCTAAGGAAACGAAGGCTGGATTGGACACGGTGCTGGCCCGGAAGCGGGCGATGGCGCGGTAAGCTCGGGCGACAGATATTCGCGGTCCACAGGGACAGCGCAAGACTATGTCTTGGCAGAGGCCCCTGTGATAGTGCTAGCCTAAGTGGGATGGAGGTGGGTATGTTTCTACCGGCGTTTTTCCTTCCATTTTTCAGCTTTGGCTTAGTGATGTATTTTCTGCCATCGATCATTGCGCTGGCGCGGAGCAAACGAGATATTACGGCGATCCTGCTGCTGAATTTTTTTCTGGGCTGGACCATGATCGGATGGGTGGTCGCCTTAGTGTGGGCAGTGAAGGCGGATGTGCCCATGGTGGTGCGGTGAGTTTTTGGGCAGCTGACGGCGGGAGTCGGCGAGCCAGGTCGGCGTCGGCTCTCTTGATTTTTTTCGCCTTGGCGACAAGCTGTTATATATCTGCTTGCGGAAGGGAGAAAGCGCTGCCGGCGCCGGATCCGGCGAGTGTTCTGCAGGCGATCTCTCCGGCGGACCCGGCGAAGTTCCCTTCATTGCAGGAGACGAAGCACTGGAGCAATCCGTATCTCGTGATTCGTCCACAGTCGGTGGGACTGCTTACGGGAGTGGAGGCGAACGAAGAGCAGATCGTGAACCCGGAAGAGGTTGTGAAGACGCTGGCACAATTGCCGGCATCGGCTTGGCCGTATGGACGAGCGGTCGCAGTGCTGGTGGATGCAAAGCCAAGCAGTTCTGAGCAAGACAAAATCGCGCTGCGGCGGAACCGTGGGTTAGTTGCCGGGGAATTGCAGAGCGCGCACGTTGCCATCAACTGGATACCTTCCTCCTGAAAGACCGATCTCACGCAATGAAAATCTGCGACACGATCCGAGACATGCGTGCGGCCTGCCGCGGTGTGCGAGGCGATGGCAAGAGATTGGGATTTGTCGCCACCATGGGAGCCCTGCATGAAGGTCATTTATCGCTGGTACGGGCGGCCAAGGCTACATGCGATGTGGTTGCAGCATCGATCTTCGTGAATCCTACCCAGTTTGGACCCACGGAGGATCTGGCCAAATATCCGCGAACCTTTGATCACGACCGAGAATTGCTGGAAAAGGAGGGGGTGGAATTGCTCTTCGCTCCTTCGGTACCAGAAATGTATCCAACGGGAACGGTGACTTGGGTTGAGGTGGAGGGGCTGAGCGACAAGTTGGACGGACGCTCACGACCTGGGCATTTTCGTGGCGTTGCGACCGTGGTCGCCAAGCTATTTCATATAGTCGAGCCGGATGTAGCGTTTTTTGGACAGAAGGATGCGGCGCAATTTGCGATTATCCGCCGAATGGTGCGCGACCTGAATTTTCCCGTAGAGATAGCAGGTTGCCCGATCGTGCGGGAGGCGGACGGATTGGCGATGAGTTCGCGGAATGCGTATCTGAATCCGCAACAGCGAAAACAGGCGTTGGTTCTGCATCGTTCTCTACTACGGGTTAGAGCATTGTGGGAGGGTGGCGAGCCGAACGCGGCCAAACTAGTGGCTGCGGGTTGCGAAGAGTTTGCAGGGGAGAAATCAGTTCGCCTCGATTATTTTGAAATCGTGGATGCGGACAGCCTCGATCCAATCGAAACTGTGAGGCAGGGTGCACTTGTAGCGGTTGCTGCATTCGTGGGTGCGATCCGACTGATCGATAACATCCAGGTTTAGCTCAGCGGTTCGACTGCGGAGGATTCGCCGGAGCGACGGCGACGGAAGTCTCCTGAGGAGAGAAGCGATCGGTCACCATGGTTCCGATTTTCGACCAAAGGTTAGGGTCGCACTCGCTCTGCATGTGGCCCGGAGTAAAGATTCGGTCCCACCAAGAGGCTCCGGGGCACTCGACGGGGATTTTCTTGTAATCGATGCGGTAATTGCCCAGGATGTCAGTCTTTTCTGGATCTGCGGCCGTAATCTGGCGACGGCCGTGGACGAAGCCTTGCGTCTGATAAAAGTTCACCGCTTCGGCGACGTTGTCGGGAATAATGGAATCGTTCTGCCAGAGTTTGGCGACACTGTCCACCTGGACGGTCAGCAGAACCGGGATACCTTCGCGCCGTAATTCACGAGCGAGCAGCACCGCTGCGGCCGCTCCCCAGCTGTGGCCGAAGAGGACGATGCGGGCGTGGGCTTTTTCTTCGGCGGACAGGATGCCGTCACGATTGGCGTCGAGCAGATTAACAATGACGGCGTAGGCACTTTTTCTGCGGCGGTTTTCGAAAACGCGAACGTAGGTTCCCCGGGGAACGGTTTGGCGAATGCGCTGAGCCAATTGAACCGGACCATGGTGAGGATTGTCGTGGTGGACGAAACCACCGACGAAGCCGATCACGATGTTGGAGGCAACGGGGGGATCACTTGGGTAAACGACCGCGGTGTTCACGCCGCTCGGGAAGGCGGGCAGGGTTGCCGCGAGAACCAGCAAGGCCGAGATCAAAGGACGAAATGAATCGAGCCGGCGCAAGAAAGAATCCCTACCCATGAGATGATTCGGCCTGGTAGCCGGATGTCGAAAAAATTACAACATCAAACTTCCAGTACCTTCGGCTTGAGACAATCGGGGAAGGTTAGAACCTCGGGGCAAATACCTTGACCCTTGCGGGTTTTAGGAGGTTCTGCCCGGAAGACAGTCTACACCCGTTGTCAAATCGAGGCAGCGCTAAAACGGCGGGCGAGCGGCGTTCTCGAAACGAAGGGGTTCGCGGCAATGAGGTAGCGCAGAGGACGGTCAGCGGCCTTCCGAATGCCGATACGGGGAGTGATTTGAATCTCTCTTGCGCGAAAGCCATCCTGCCCGATCCATAAACCGGAACCCGGTGAAGTGAGATCGCATCCGTTATCACGCGCGCGGGTGATGCCGAAGGCTTCAGCGAGCCGCCCTGGACCGCTGGTCAGGCGGAGAAGATCGCGAGCAGTGTCAAGCCTGATGTTCCGAGCCCGCGCCATTTCCTCAATACCGAGCAGGGGCTCGAGCGCACGGAAGAGCACAGATCCCGCTTTGCCTTCGGGCTCACAGGAGACATTCAAGCAGTAATGATTGCCGTAAATGAAATAAACATAGGCGTAGCCGGGGGGGCCAAAGAGGACGGATGTGCGAGGAGTATTACCGGCGGCGGCATGAGCCGCTGGATCCTTTTCGCCGAGGTAGGCCTCGACTTCGACGATTCGAGCGGCGAGACGAAGCTTGCCGACGTCCCGGACGAGTATTTTTCCAAGCAGTTCGCGAGCAACGGGGCGGGGGCTGCGGGCGAAGAACGCGCGATCGAGCGGACGAATCGGCGAATGTGATTGAGAAGTAGACAAAGCAAAGCCGGAACAGAGTGTGCGAATGAGATCAATTTCTGGTATTTGGCTTCGCTACCCTAATTCTTTAGGAATCTTCAGGCAGCGCCCTTGGCCGATTCCTTCAGGTATGCCAGCACTTCGACGGCATGACCTTCCGGCTTTACCTTGGAAAAGATGTGCTGGATTTTGCCGTCGGGTCCAATCACGAAGGTGGTCCGGGCGATACCCATCACTTTCTTGCCGTACATATTCTTTTCCTGGACGACGCCATAAGCGTTGGCGACTTTCTTGTCGGCGTCGGCGAGCAGAGAGAAGGGAAGCTTGAATTTGTCCTGAAATTTTTTCTGCGCTTTGGGCGTGTCGGGAGAGATGCCGAGCAGAACGGCACCGGTTTTCTGGATCTGCTTATAGGTGTCGCGGAAGGCGCAGGCTTCGACGGTGCATCCCGGGGTGTCGGCACGAGGATAGAAATACAAGACTACGGTTTTGCCGCGCAGATCTTTGAGTGAGAGTTCTTTTCCATTCTCGTCCTGCAAAGTAAACTCGGGAGCCTTATCATTAATATTCATGAGGGTCTCATTTCCTAGGAAATCAGGATTGACGGTGGTGTCCGGAGTCTTGGCGTTTGGAACGCTAAGACCGGGATCGATTGTCTCCAAGAAGTTCTTATACCGCAGATGGGGGTCATTCGTCATCGGCCTGGTGATTTTTTTGGCTCCAATGGCCGTTCTGCCGAGTCTGGCGCAAGGACGTAGACCACCGCGGACCACCCCCGAAACGAATTCGTCTCCGGAAAAGAAGAAGGCGAAGGGTAAAGAGCCGCGAGCTGTAGCTATTTTGCAGTTCGACAGCAAAGGCGGGGCGACGCTGGTGCCTGTGGCGATTCTGATCGACGGCAAGTTTTACGATGCGGGCGCCTATAAAGCGGATCCCGTGCCAATGGCGCTGGAATCGGGCACTGTCTACGAGGCAGAACAGTCGGGGGACTCGCAGGGACTGTTTACAATCGGCGGAGCGCTGCATAGCAAGAGCCCGGTGAGCGAGCATCCGTGGGTGGCTCGCGGAACGTATTTGCCCCACGGGGCCGAGGCTCCGAAGACCAAGCATAAAGCGGAAGACGTTCCGGTGGGGATCGACAGTAAAGGCGATGAGCCTCCGCGCTTGACGAGGAAAGATACAGCCAAGCCGGCGGCGACGACCGATTCGAGCGGGTCTTCCACCGCAAGCGGATCGGGGTCGCAAGATAAGGCCGGGGTGCAGGCTCCCGCGGCGCCGAAAGCGGGAAGCGGTTCTTCGACAAGTTCGTCCTCGGGGCAAGAAGCGCCGAAGCCTGTGAGTTCGCCAGCTCCGGACAAGCCAGGCGACGCAACCGCAAAACAACCGACGCAAGGGGGAGAGGCAAGTCAAGGGCAGCCGAATGCCAGCCAGACACCCGTGGCGCAAGCGCCGGGCTCCGCAGCGGCGGGCGAAACATCGAAAGACTACTATCGGCCTGCGTTGCGGCGTGGCAAGCCAACGGCGCCGGCGCCATCGGACGGAGACGATGTGCCGGCGAAGATAGCAGGAAAGAATGAATCGGTGCCTGCGGCGGCTTCGGGCAACAGCGCTCCGGCACGAATGATGGCGGCGATTTCCGATGCCGCAGGGCCCGATCCGCAGTCTTATAACTTCTTCTGGAAGACAGGCGAAGAGGACGAGCGACGCAAACAGATGCTGGCCCTGGCGGCGAACGAGGTTCGCGCTTATGCCACAGCGCTGGTGAAAAACCAGATTCTGGCGCATCCGGTTACACCTAAGGCGGGTGCGAGCGGGCGCCGGGCCCCGGCAAAACAGGCAGTGCCGGTGTTTGAAAACGTACAATTCCGAGGATACGATGTGTGGCTCAACAACCAGCCGGTGCTGATTTTGAGCGCGGAAGCGCACATTCAGGGCGCAACGGGAGTGCTGGCGTCAGCGGAACCATATAGCGTGATGCTGGTGGCAAGAACGGATATCTATGGGAATTTGCGGAAGCTATATTCCGGGGTGACTGACAAATTCCACTTGGATGTTACTCCGAGGATGGAACTGATTGACGTTGTGGACGCGGACGGAGATGGACGGGGAGAACTGCTTTTTCACGAGACTTCAGACGCGGGGAGCGGGTACGTGATCTACCGCGCCACCGCGGACAAGCTCTGGAAAATGTTTGACAGTTTAAGTGAGGAGTAGGTAAATCAGTTCACAGTTCTCAGTGAGCGTTGATGGGTTCGCTGGGCAGCAAGAACTGTTTTCCTAAGTTTCGATACCGACGTGGCAGACGCGGCCGACGAGGTAGTCGGAGGGAGACTTGCCGTCTTCCATAGTCATTACATCGATGGGATAAGCCTGGTTGTGCGGCCGCAGAATCAGATGATTGCCGGCGGTCTCGACGTATTTCACCGTGCAGGTACCATCTTTCAAAACTGCGCACATGTTGAACTCGCCCTTGCGATAGGGCTTGAGCGAGTTGTAGTGACGGTCGATGAGGAGAGTGGCGCCGGGAAGCAGCCGCGGATACATGCTCATCCCTTCTCGCGCATCGACTTTAATAATCACGAAGCGCTCCCATTGCTGACGCTCGCTGCTTGCGGTTTCCGGCTTTAGCTTCTTGAGAAAAGCCTTCTTGAATTTAAGAATTTCCTTCACGTGCATGCTGGTGATGAGGGGCTGAGTGGCGGCGATGGCGCCGTCGGTGAGCAGGACATTTTGGAACTCGTCATTGCTGGGAGGCAGGATAGAAGCGCGCTTGTTGATCTCGGAAGGGTCGAGAAGGTCCAACACCGAAAGATGCTGCACGGCCAGCACCCGGTCCATGCCTTCCAGGCTGAGGCCGCGCTTGCGATTGAGGAAGTTGGAGATGTGAGCTTGCTTAAATCCTGTCTGTTGCGCCAGACGGAGGCCGGTGAGATCGCCTTCCTCAATGCGCTCCCAAATTGTATTGCGCAAGTTTTCTTGCAGCACTCGGAATTTCATGAGTGGAGTATAGCATGAGCGTTATAGCCCAGCGCTAAGTGAATTAAGTTTTCCACAGCTGTTTGGGTATAAGGACTGCCGGCGCACGACTTTCAGACGGGCGTGGCGGGGTTCAGTCACCGAGAAGCGAGCAGCACGCCGGAACGAAGTGCCGACTTGTGGCTATATCGAAGGCGCACCACCGTGTTGTTGCGGCGCTACATGCGATTGTCACTGGAAGCAGGGAGATTGCCGTCAGTGATCGGGCGCGAATTCTTTCGCGCGAAGATTACGACCTATACCTCTGCGACATTTGAAGATCGAGTCATCTTTGTGCACGATGTAGAAAACTGCCTAGAGCGCCTGGATCCCTTCGATCGAGGAATCATTGCCCCGGTTGTATTGCAGGAGCACGACCATGAGCGAGCTGCACGGCTGCTCCACTGCACTCGAAAGACGATTGAACGGAGGTTGCCGGAATTACTCGACGAATTGAGCGAGGAGTTCTTGAGAGTAAATCTGCTAGTGCGGCTGCCGAAAGTTGAGCGGCGTGGGATGGCGAGGCCGATTTGAAGTGCAAAAACGTTGTCAAGGGGGTTTTGGGGCCGTTTTTCTTGCAACTGTTTGAAAAGATGGCAAAAATAAATTTAGAAAAATGTCCCAATGACCCATTGCAGAATGCTATTCTAAATATATAGAGTAAATAAAAAAGAAATACTAAAGAAGGCGCGCTGAAAGGCGCGCTTTTTTGCGTCTGGCGGGGAACAAGGTTTTCGGTTGACGATCAGAATCGAGCTGCAGTCGCTTCCCGCATCAAAGCGGCCTCGCGTCAGAATTGGGAGCGCAACTGGGTGTTGAGAGGGCTGTGTGGGATGAAAAAAACAACAAAAAGAGGGAAGTGCGGTAAAGGGACTCGCGGGAGGGTCGCGGAAAGGAATACGAAGAAAGCCGAGATGGAGATGACGGCGCAGCCGCCGGAGCCAGTCGATTTCGCGCAGGTGCGAAAGAATATTGCGGCGCTGGTAGGAAGCGCTGCGGAAGAGATTGCGAGGAATGCAATGAAAGTGGCGAAGAAAGGCCAACTGGCTCCGGCGAAGTATTTCTTTGAAGTGGCGGGATTGTATCCTGAGACGGCTGAAACCGCTTCGGAACCGGAAGATTCTTTGGCCTATACGCTATTAAAGCGCTTGGGGCTGCCGACGGAGCCGCTGATTCGGGATGGAGATACGGGTTCCGACTCGGTGAATGGTTTGAAACCGATGATGAGCGGGCCAGCGGAAAGGGAGGGAATTGAAATTCGAAACGGGCGAGCTGCCTGCGAAGGGAAAGAACAAACGACACAACAAAACCAGGGAAAGCAGGATGCCGTAAAATGAACCGGAGTTGCGATGAGTGTCCGGCTGAAGTATCGATTTCGCCGGGGGCGGAATCGAGCCGGAAGCTAGGGGACGATGGCTTCGTCGCATGCGATAGCTGTCGACTTGTTATTCCGGGACCATCGTCAGTGGGATATTCCAGCGGAAAGAAAGGCCGGCGTCAAAAGACGCAGAATTGGAATGGACATTACGTGGGTGACCGATCGGATTGCGTTGGGGGGCGGAATCTGGACGGCGGAGAATATGGTGGCGGTCTCGCGCACGGGAATCACGCACATCATCGACATGCAAATCGAGTTTGACGATACGCCGCTGGCGAAGCCGCACGGAATTTCGGTTTGCTGGAATCCGGTGGACGATGATTTCGAACCGAAGCCTCCGGAAGTGTTTGCGCGCGGCGTGGAATTCGCTCTAGCGGCGATGGAAGAAGACGGAGCAAAGTTGTATGTGCATTGCGCGGCGGGAGTGCATCGAGCGCCGATGATGACGCTAGCGTTACTGGGGGTGATGGGTTGGACGGTCGAGGACGGCATGGACCTGATCGAGACGCGGCGGCCGGTGGCAGATTTTGCCGAGGTTTATGTGCGGAGCGTGGAAGATTTCTTGCACGGACGATTTTGAGAAAAATCCTTCGACGAATTTGAGGAGGAAGTATGTTTCAGGCATGCCGTCCAGCGGGGCGGCTTTTTTATTGGGTGCTGGCAGTAGGGTTGGCGGCACCCGGCGTCCGATTGGCAGCGCGTGAGGTTTCCGCCAGACAACCGGAGAAGCCGATAGTTTCCCCCAGGGCGAAGCTGCATGGAGAAGAGCCGGCGCCGCGTGCGGCTTCGCCCACGCCCCAGAGCGGCCCCACGCCAACGAGCGTAGTCGATACGGTTTACACCGCGGATGGAACCCCCGCCCAAGGTGTCCTGATCATTACCTGGCCGGCGTTTGAAACGGCGAGCGGGGCGGCAGTGGCAGCGGGAAACTTGAATGTCACGTTGGGAGCGAACGGCGCCCTGAATGTGGGGTTAGTAGCGAACGCGGGAGCGAATCCCTCGGGTGTGTATTACACCGTGGTTTATCAGTTGGGACCTGGTGCGGTGCGAACCGAAACTTGGGTAGTGCCAGCGACTTCTCCGGCTACGCTGGCGGAAGTGCGGACGACGCCGGGCGCGGGAAGCGCGGCTCAGCCGGTGTCTGTGCAATACGTGAACTCGGCGCTAGCGGCGAAAGCGAATGACAGCGCGGTGGTGCATCTAGCGGGGACGGAGACGGTGACAGGAACGAAAACATTTTCGGAGCCTCCAAATGTTCCGACGCCTGTGGGTACGGGGGATGTTACGAATAAGGCGTACGTCGATAGCTCAATTGCCGCAGTGGGGGCGGGAAATTACCTGCCAACGGCGGGCGGTGCGATGACGGGACCATTGACTCTGGCGGGTAATCCGACGGCACCGCTTCAGGCGGCAGCAAAGCAGTACGTCGATTCCGGGTTGGTGGTGAAGGCGGATCTGATCAGCGGATTGGTGCCGACGAGCGAATTGGGAAGCGGAACAGCTTCAGGGCTCAATTGTTTGTTGGGGAGCGGGGCGTGGGGTCCATGCGGATCGAGTGCGAATGCGACTGCAATTCAGAGTGTGCCTGTGGCGGCGGGAACTCCTGGGAACGGACAAGTGCTGACCTATTCCTCGACCTCGGGACAATATGCTCCAGCGACGCCAAGCGGAGGAGCGGGAAGCGTGTCGGTAACGCCTTCGGCGAGCCAGAACATCGCGCAGCCGCTGGGGACACAGTTCAGTGTGAACAACGTCAGCGGCATTCGATATGTAACGGGGAGCGATAACTGGAGCGCTAATCCGAGCGGGAGTTTGACGGGAGGGACACAGGCTACGGTGACCCTCTCGCCCTGTCCTTTGGGAATCGATACGTCGGGGTACTCGATGTATTACGCGTATGTGAGCGGGCAAGGCACGTCAGAGCCGGTGATGGTAACGGGTGGAAGCTGTGTGGCAGGCGCAGCGTCTGGGACGATCGTATTTACTCCGAAGAATTCTCATGCCACGGGCTACAAGATCAGCAGCGCGAGTAGCGGGATCCAGGAGGCGATCAACGATGGGTGCGGTCTTCCGAGCGGAGTGAACGTGGGAAATCCCAATGCACGGATCATTCTTCCAGCGACGGGGGCGCTGGCGAACGCGCTGCCGGTTTACGGGTCGATTTTTGCGCATTGCAGCCGCGCGCTGATTGAAGGAAACGGTACGCTGCTCTCGTGCTCCACGCGGGATCGGTGCATGGTGCTCGGTGATCTGGTGAATTCGAATCATTATGGTGGGGTGACGTTGCGCGGGGTGAACTTCACTTCGACGGTGAAAGCAGACGGATGTCAGATCACGAATACGCAACGGCAATCGAACGTGGTTACGATTACGACGGCATCGGCTTGCAGCACGATTCAAAACGGCGACATCGTCAATATCAACTTCACGGACAACGTGGCGTATTGGGGAAACCACGGACCGGTTACGGTGTCAGGGACAGCGATTACTTACAATCAGACGGGCGCCAACGTGGCATCGACTGCAACCCCGGGAACTATCGCGATCGAGAACGCGGCGGTTGAAGATAATGCGATGCCAGGAACGATGGAAGATATAAAGTCTTCGAGCGGCGGAGGAGGGAATTTCAACCAGTTTTTTGTGATGGATGACGACGAGGCCGCGACGATCCGGAACTTTGATGCCGACGGCAGTCAAGCGTTGACGTGCACGGCCAACCATCGCGGATCATATATTTATGCGGCCAATGGCGGTGCGCCGGTCCTTTGGTTAAGCCACTTGAACATCAGCCCACAGTGCGGAGGGAATGGAGTCACCGTCTACGGGAATAACTCGGTGCGAATCAGCGACAGCGTGATTCAGGGCTTCGGGATGTGGGGCGAGAACACTCAAACACTCATGGGAGGATACGAGGGGACTATTTCCGATAACGTGTACATGGAAGAAGGCGCTGGCCCTTGTCCACATCCCTATAATCCGGGCTCGGGGAGTTTGTTCAGTGCGACCGGGATTATGTATCAAGGCAACGGGGCGGCATTGAAAATTCAGGGCGGAGTGCAACCTGCGGCGCACATTCCGCAGTTTGCCAATACAGGGAGTACACAATACAACTACTACATCATTGCGCACGATGGTTCCTTTAGCACGCGCGCGCTCTACGCAGGCTTCGCCCTTACGAACGGCTCAGGAACCATAACAGGACAGTTCCCACACATCCCGCCAAACGCTCCTGGCGACACGGTTACTTATGACATTCTGCGAATGCAACCATCGACAATCGGAGCCAATGGGCAGAACTCGCCGGTAGTGGGCGCTTGCACAGGCGGCAGCCCCACGACCTGCGGAAGCATTATTCTTTCCCAAGCACAGTGTTCCAGCTTGCTGTGTACCTTCACCGACACGGCTTCCGCGAACACTTCCAGTTATGCAATCCCACCTGTCAACTGGGCTCCCAATCTGCCGTTCTGGCCTGCGGGTTTACTGATTGAAGGGCCGAACGGTTCCCCTATCTTTACTGACACGGAGCCGGGTGCGCTTGTTTCTGCCACACAAGGAGGCGTCCCCGAAGTGTCTGTTGGACAACTCAGTGGAGGAATTCAATATGGGGGTGTTTTAGAGCAGTACATTGGTGGGTATAACAGCTCTGGCGGATACTTTGGGGCTTCCCTGTTGAATATTGAAAACGGGGCGGGGTCATTCACTAATCCCAAAGGCCGCCTACAATTTATATCTGCCCCAGGGTCCGCATTTGCGCAACAGCTACTCACCCTCGCGAATTGTAATCAATCAAAAACCTTCGCAACTTATGGATACCGGCCGACTGGGGATAGTTGCGATACCTGGATCGGGCTTGACAACTCAAACGCCGGCTTGAGCGGTGCACAGCTTGCCCTCGGCGCACCGGTGTCAATCTCAAATTACATTGGCAACATTGGCGACAACGCCAGTTATCTGGAGCGTCTGACGGCTAGCGGGAAGACCTTCAATGTACCGGTGAACATCAACGGAAATCTGACCGTGACTGGAACTTGCACAGGTTGTGGAGGGGGAGGGTCGGGAACGGTAAATAGCGGGACGGCGGCGCAGGTAGCGATTTATTCGGGCAATGGAGCGGCAGTGAGTGGGGACGGCGGACTGACGGATAACGGATCGACGCTGACCTATACGGGAGGTAACGGAATCGCCGCGGCGTCGGGAACCTTTAGCGGAAATCTCACGGTGAACGGACAGTTATTGGTGGCGGGACCGTGGACGGTGAGCTCGCCGGTTCCGGGGACGGCGATGGCGGCGGCGGGAGCGGGGACTTCGGCGTTGGGAATTTCGAATGATGGAAACTTCTATATTTCGGCCAATGGGGGAAGTCCGAAAAAAGTGGCGACGACGGGGACGAGTTCATTCTTTTCGAACCTGTTCCAGGAAGATGCGAGTGATCTAGGGGAATACAACGGGACCACGCCGCAAGGCTTGAACGTATATGGGACGCGGGCCGATGCGTCGGACTATGAGCGCCTGACCCTGGCGTATGACACAGTAAACACAGGATTCTTCAAGATTGACGCACAGGCATTGGGAAGCGGGGTGCATCGCGGGCTGGCGTTCTGGGTGAATGGGGCAGGAAGATGGGGGATCGATCAGTTGGACATGTTCAAACCCTTTGTCGATAACGCGTATGACTTGGGGTCGACCACGTTTCGGGTAAGAAATGGATACTTCGGGACGGGACTGGGGACGCCGAGCTTAACTTTAAATGGAACGGCGCTGTCGAATGTGATCGGCACACCGTCGGCCAACCTGATGACGGCGGGAACTGTGAACGGGACCGGACAGCCGCTATGCACGGATGGGACTGGAAATCTGACGATCACGACGGTGGGTTGCCCGCCAGGGACAGGAACGATTGGTGGGAGCGGAGCGACTTCGCAAATGGCATATTGGACCAATACCAGCGGGCTGGGAGCCGCGCCGGTTTATGTGACAGGTGCGAACACGGTAGAGCAGTACAACGGCACGAATGTACAGACCTTCAACTTTTATGGAACGTATACGAATGCGACGAATTACGAACGGCTGTCAGTGGCATATGTGCCTGGGGATACGTATTACGAACTGCAGACGCAACAGGGGACCGGTGGAGGGTCGCAGCGCGGGATTTGTTTTGGAGTGAACAACTCATGCAAATGGGCTGTGGATACGACAACGGCGTTTAAACCTTTCAACGACAACACGCGCGACATTGGAACGTCAACGTTGCGAGTGAGGGATTTTTACTTAGCACGGAATTTGATCATGAGCGGCACTGCGACGACGTACGACGGGAAGGCGACTGCGGGGATGGGGCTGTCGCCGGTGTATGGCGCTGTTTCCTCGACCGGGCTGACGGCGGCGGTAACCTCCACGACAGTGTGCGCGAGTGCGACGTGCGGGGCGGGGCAGTATGTGGTGAATTACTACCTGGATTCGACCGTAGCTTGCACGACGCCGGGAAGCGCGGCGGCCTCGCTGACGATTGGGTGGACAGACGAAACGAGCGCCAAAACCCTGCAGGTGCCGCTGAGCGGAGCCGGCGTCTCAGGAGGGAACTCAGTTTCGCTGGGGAATACGGCGAATTTTGGGAATGGAACAATCACGTTGTGGTCGGCGGGAAGTACGAATATTACGTATTCGACTTCTTATACAGGTTGCACAACGGGGACAGGCACGTATGCGTTGCGGCTTGCGGTAAGGCAGGTGCAGTGAAAGCGGGCATATCAGCCGTGCGAGTCACGATAAGGCAGTCTCAAGGAGAAAATAGTTATGGGTGGCGCGAGCTTCGAAGCAGCACAATCCTCCATCACACAAGGCTTTGAGCAGAGTGATAGAAGTCCACAGGTGACAAATTGGGGCGGAGTGGAAAGCGATGGCGGGCAGTTACCAACCGCTGCGCTTTCGGAAAGCCGAGTGACGCAGCCGGGAGTGGCCCCCTCGGCTGATGCGGGGCTGATGAATTACGACAGGGGCGAGAGCGACTAGGACGAAGAGGAACGGGTTTCGAAAGGCTATTGGCGAAAGCCAGTGGCCTTTTTTGTTTGCGGACAAGAGAGAGCGAGCCGCAGAAGTTGTGGAGAACGCGGGCGCCGAGAACTCTGAGCGAGTCTGGGCGGCGATCCTGAGATTTCCAGGGAGGACGGTGGCAGGGACATGAAGCTAGGGACCCTTCGACTACGTAGGACGATTCGCGATGCAATCCGTCTTACCTCGCTCAGGATGACAGGAGTGGGGTTGGTTTTTCTGATTTGCAGCTCTGGAGCTTGGGCAACGACTTACTACGTGAGTTCGAGTTCGGGTAGTGATGCGAACAGTGGATATGTAATCGGAACCCCTCAATATGAATATTTGGGATGGGGTGAGCAAGGGCCAGTGTACCGATACAACGTAACTGCTCAGAGCGACGAAGTTCTGCTCGATCAAAAGGCGCTGCCGAACCGATCCCCTTTTGTGGACCGGAGCGCCGGTAACGCGCTCCGGCAACTGGCGCAGGATTTGTTGCCGGGACGGTTCGATACGAGCGCGGTGCAGGATCTGGACACAATAGCAAGTTATACGGTGAATCCCCAGAAGAGTTTCTCGTTCCATGCAGCAGAGCTCGCGTTGGCATCAAGAGGGAGCTATCGCGCGATGAGCGGAGCGCTCATCCTGACGGCGGTAGGAGCGGCTACGTACGCATTGAACGAAAGCGATGCAAATTTCTCGCCTGCAAACTTGTGGTTGAACAGCCCGAACCTCCTGGTGAACGGTTTGACTGTGATCGGACAAGACGAGCCGCAAGCCTATGTCCGGGACTACTTCGTGGGCGATGGGGAAACTGTGACGTTTTATCTTTCCCAAAAGCCTTTTGCCCAAGCCAAAGCTGCACTGATTGATGAAGAATATCCTGGTCCTACTCTGGATCCGGCGACTTGGGTGGTAGGTGACCCATCATCCGCGGTCACGGTAGCGGCGCAAACACTGAGCGTTGCGGGCGGGACCGGTGGCGATGGGCAGACGACGGTAAGCTTCATCGAGCGGATCGAACTAGGTGGAGCACTGGAGTTCCAGCACGGGGATGTGACTTTTGCAGCGGCTTCACAGGGCGTGCTGGGAGGGATCTATGCGGGGGCGATTTCGGCAGCGGGATGTCTAGCGGGATTTCAGATCACGCCATCGGGCGCAGGCTCGAACATTCAAGCGCTGATCAATGGGTCTGTCACTGGCCCGGTCATGTCCACTTCGACGGGGCATCAATACTTCTTCACGACTTATTTGTATTCCATGGAGGTCTACCGCAGCGGGGAGATTTATCATTCGTCGCTGCGTCCGGCAGGAAACGGGTGGGGAGGCGCGCCGGTCAGTGCGGATGTCCGATTCGTGCTGGAGGTGCAGGATATCGATCCGAGCAATCCGGCCACGCTGGTTGCCCCGGCCACAGTGCTCTATGACGATGTGATTACGGGCGCTCCGGGATTTTGCACTATGGGTTGATAAATGCGGAGAGCATGCAGTGCAGCATCGCATATACGTATGTTGAGCACATTTCGCTGGGGGAGGTGAGGACGGCGCTGCAAATGTCGCCGACGCAGTACGCGCCGTACGTGACGCAGCTTGTTGGGTCCATTTCGGACGGAGAGGCGTGCGACATTACGAGCGACTCTTCATTGGATTTTTTTCCGCAGTATGTGCCGCCGTTAAATCAGTTGATTGTTGCGAGCTACCGCGGATCGGGGCGAGCGGTGGCTCAGGTGGAGAATGAAGCGAATGTGATCACGCTGCAGAAGGGTTCGGACGATGGCACGAGAGGCGCGGTGCTAGTGGTGAAGACTCCGGGAGCGCGCACCGATGCGGACTGCGAAAATGCAGCCTTGGCGATGCTGGAAGATTCGGTTGGAACCGCGTGGCCGGGCAGTTATGCGACCTGGAGCGACTACCTGCCTGGTGCAGCCCAGGACATCTTTCCTGGTGACGCGATTGTGGTGAATGTTCCCTCGCGCGGAGCCTCGTTCACTGCGATTGTCAGGGAAGTGGAAATTCAGGTTACGGATCCGGCAGGCGATCGAGGGTTCTATACCATCGGGTTTGCGAACGACCTAGCTTCACCGCTGGGCATTGAATATGTCTCCACAGCGACCACGATCGCGTTACAGAACATGCCGCCCCTTCTGCTGACCACACAGGTCGGAGCGTATTACCAGGTCGACCTGACGGAAACGCAGATCACGGCGGTGACGTCAACGACTGTGCAGGTCGATGTTGGAATGGCGGTTCCCAGCGGATGCGGGATTGAGGTCAGAGAAAACGACTATGGGTGGGGCCAGGCCAATGACCGGAACCTCTTAGGACGCTTCAACACTCAGATTAGGACGCTTCAACACTCAGACTTTCAGCCTGGCGCGGCTGGCGCGAACGCAAAATTATTTTTTACGTCTTTATGACGGTTCGTCACCGCCGAGATATTCCAGGTACTCAGCAGCTTTGCACGTGGATTATCCGCTATGAGCGCTATGAATGAAGGTGATTTCCCAGGCAAGCTGAAACCACGTCCAAGTCCGGCGAGGCCTCCGGCGGCGGCGCAATACACTGCCAAGGATTTTCAGCTTGATGTGCTCAGCAAACTGGAAGAGACACAAGCAAGGCTGGAAGCTGCACAGGAATTGTGGAGGAATGATTCGAAAGCTGCCAGGGATGAGCGATTGTTGAAGTTTGATAGTCGGACTTTGGTGGCAGTGGGTGCTATCGCACTCTCTTTGACCGGTTACGTGCTGCAGGACGCGCGGAACAGCTCAAAACAAGGCACTGACATTGAAGCCACGAAGACGCGGGTGACGCATCTGGAACAAATTGCTGAAACCAATACCGAGGGGCGAATACGGATGGAAGTCGAACTCGGGGCTCTTCGAGACGGACAAGATGAGATCAAGCGGCTGATTAACGCGCACGATAGAAACGTTGTGGAAGCCCGCCATAAAGAGAAGGCGCAGTCTGCCAGCGGAATCTACAAGCTGGGCCGCTAACGGCTTGCAGTATTCGCGCGGACTGACTGCCAGTTTTTCAACTTTTCCAAAGAGAAACTTCATTTCAAGACAAAAGGAGACCCATGAGTACGGTACCGAGCACTACGATCATTAGCAATCTCAAGGCCGCCACTACGCCCACTGCAAACACACTGAAGAGCGCCGGAGCGGTAGGAATCGACATGGCAGGCATGCTTACACTGGCGTTTAGCAAGGCTGCCGAACTGAAGGCTTGCCTGACGCTGATCGCTAAATCGACGGATGGCGCCGACCCCAACCTGGTCGCGCTCAATGACATTTTGGCCAGCCTCAGCTAGGTCTCCGAGAGTCGCGCTCTTAACCTTTATGCGACTGCCGCTGATCCGATCGACTTGTTAGAACTCTCACAGGAGGAAAGTTATGAATTTTCTGTCGCAGTTGCTGCGGGCGATTGCGTTCGTCCCCGCGCTGGTGAACGCGATTGAGAGCATGTTCGGCAGTAAGCCGGGAGCCGAGAAGAAGGATGCCGCGATGTTGTTCCTGCAGAATGCGCTCTCCACGGTAGATGCGATTGCGGCGCGCGAAATCGTGAATCCGGAACAATTCAAAAATGGAATTTCTGAAATAATTGATGGAACGGTTATGTGCTTAAATGCCTCTTCCTGGTGCAAGCAGTTGCCGTCTGCCAATACCGGGACCTCCGCCGATAACCGCTAACCGATTTCCTCGTTCCAATTCTCAAGCATTTTCTTCACGAGAGCCATGAACTGGTCGGCGACGGCGCCGTCGATGAGGCGGTGGTCGTAGCCGAGCGTGAGATGGACTACGGAACGGATCGCGATTGAATCGTTGCCTTCCTTGTCGGTTACGACCAAAGGCTGTTTGGTGATACCGCCGACGCCCATGATGGCGGAGTTCGGTTGATTGATGATAGGCAAACCGAAGACGGCACCGAACTGGCCAGGATTCGTGACCGTGAAAGTGGAACCTTCAACATCCTCTGGCTTGAGCTTCTTGCTGCGAGCGCGCTCTCCCAGATCGGTGACACCGCGCTGGAGACCCAGGAAATTGAGGTCTCCAGCATTCTTGAGGACCGGGACGATGAGTCCCCAGTCAAGGGCGACGGCGATGCCTACGTTGATGTAGCGATGGTAGCGGATGCCCTCCCCTTCGATGGTCGCATTAATAATGGGCCACTGCTGTACCGCGATGATGGCAGCGCGCACGAAGAACGGCATGAACGTGAGCCGGACGCCGTGACGCTCCTCGAATGCGTTCTTGTGTTTCGCGCGCAGGTGAACGATGCGCGTGAAATCCACTTCGTACATGCAATGAACGTGAGCGCTGGTGCGGCGCGATTCGATCATGCGCTGGGCGATGATCTTGCGCATGTTCGTCATGGGAACGAGATCGCCGGGATAGGCAGGGGCTGGGGCAGTTGCTGCCGGACGCGAAACTGGCGTTGGCGGCGCCGTTTCGCGCGCCGCAGAGGCTGGCGCGGATGATTTGCCTTCGATGAACGAAAGGATGTCCTGCTTGGTGATGCGTCCACCAAGACCGGTACCAGAGACCTGCGAAAGACTGACTCCGTGCTCTCGAGCGATTTTGCGGACCAGCGGCGAGGAACGGGCTTCTTCTTCCTCGGGCGACTTCACTCGCGGAGCACTCACAGCAGGAGCGGCTGCTGCGACAGGCGGTTTCTCTTCCTTCTTTTGCGAAGCTGATTTTTCTGGAACTGCAGCGGCCGGCTTGGCGGGCGCCGCCGCGGCCTCGCCATCGGCGGAGATCGTTCCAACGATCGTATTCACGCCAACCGTTGTTCCTTCCGATACTTTGATTTCCTGCAAAATTCCGGAAGCCGGGGCGGGAATCTCTGCGTCTACTTTATCGGTGGAGATTTCGAAGAGCGGTTCATCGCGTTGAACCTTGTCGCCGGGCTTCTTCAGCCACTTCGTAATGGTGCCTTCGACAATGGATTCGCCCATCTGGGGCATGATGATGTCAGTCGGCATGATTTCCTTCCACCAGGCCCCACGATTCCCATCAAGGCCCGCACGCAACCGGATATTATAACGTTTGAGGAACGAAGCCGGCGCACCCGAAGACCCTCCCGTGCCGCCACCTCAGAGCTACCGATGCTAGTCTCGCCGTTTTATTTCTTTTCTTCTTCCCCCGCCGGGGGGGCGACTCCGAAGTTCGTTTTCCAATACTCCTGAACCGCAGGCGGCAGTTTTTCCATGTGTGACAAAAGGCTGGTGAGCTTCCAGATGTCCTGCTCGCTGAGAGTTTTATCCCATGCGGGCATGCCGGTAAAACGGACACCGGTGCGGATAGTGTAGAAGACATGCCACTCGGGATCATCCGGTGGATCAGAAATGAGATTCGGAGCGGGCGGATAAAAGGAATTACCCAGAGACGCGGGCTTGTGGTCGAGTCCGCCATGGCAGACAGCGCAGTTCATGGTGTAGAGCTTCATTGCGTCTTCAAAATTCTGATCGGCTGGAGGCAAAGGATTGGTGACGTGGGGAGCGTGGCGCTCCATAGAAGCGTCTACCGCTCCATTAGCAATGCGGCGCTCGAGTGGCGACGGAGCGACATTGGCACTGGTAGGAACAAAGCCCAGCATGGCGAAACCAAGCCCGCCGAGAAGCATGATAAGAATAGCGACGATAACACCGAGAATGAATTTCCCCATCGATCCTCCGGAGGCACTATTGTGGCAGATGAAGTGGGTGAGGCGCCAGTTTAGTCCACGAGCGAGACGCTCTCGTCCGCCATGGCCATGAACGGCTCAATTTCTGGTGGAAGTCAGTATGCCTTCAGGCGGCGCGCCTCGCGCACCACGTCGCTCACCTGCGGCAGGTAGCGTTCTTCTTGTGGCGGGGAGAACGGGATGGCTGAGTCAAGGCCGGCGATACGGAGAATGGGACCGTCAAGATCGTCGAAAGCTTCTTCGTTAATGATGGCGGCGATTTCGCCGGCCAAGCCTCCGGTGCGCGAATGCTCGTGCAGGATGATGACTTTGTTGGTCTTCTTCACGGTCTGCGCGATGGCTTCCCGGTCGAGCGGCGAAACCGTGCGCAGGTCAAGAATTTCGAGATCGATTCCTTCTTTCTTTAGAACTTCGGAAGCTTCCAAAGCGGTGTGAACCATGGCAGCGTAAGTGATAATGCTAAGGTCGCGGCCCTCGCGGACGATATTCGCTTTGCCGATAGGGACGACGTAATCTTCTGCTGGGACATCACCCTTGATGCGGCGGTAAAGATATTTGTGCTCGAAGAAGATGCAGGGATTATTGTCGCGGATGGCGGCCTTGATCAAGCCTTTGGCATCGTAAGGGGTGGCGGGACAAATAACTTTCAGGCCAGGATTGTGGACAAACCACATCTCGGGATTCTGAGAGTGAAATGGTCCACCGTGAACGTATCCGCCGCTCGGACCGCGCAAGACGAGCGGCGCGGGTGCACCCCAGAGATAGTGAGTCTTCGCGACCATGTTGGAGATCTGATTGAATGCGCAGCCGATGAAGTCCATGAACTGGAACTCGGCAACGGGACGCATGCCGGTTAAGGACGCGCCGAAAGCCGCGCCGACGATGGCAGATTCGGCGATTGGCGTGTCGATGACGCGCTCGGGGCCGAAGCGATCGATGAAACCGTCGGTGACTTTGAAGGCGCCGCCGTAAATCCCGATGTCTTCGCCAAGGCAGAAGACGGTTGGATCACGATCCATTTCTTCCCAGATTCCCTGCCGGATGGCTTCGAGATAGGTGAGTTGCATAAATTGTTCTCCAATAATACTTGGCGGCGAGTAATTTCAGCCAACCTCAGACAGAATATACTTCGCTCTTCTTCGCCGTCTCCGCCAGCGCCAGATCAATCGTGCCAACAGTAGAAGGGCGATGATAATGATGATGGGGAGGAGTGTGAGACTCCACAAGACCGCACTGACGACCCGACGCACCGTATTCGCGCGGCGAATCGAGCCGGCCGCAATCAGTACGGTCTGGCTCCAATTCATTGTCTTGAGCCGTGCCAGGAACCCTTGTTGGACACACCCCTCAAGGTTGTACATGCCTACGATATGCGAGAAGTGGCTGGCAACGAGCAGGTCGCGCGAGAACTCATCCCAGTCAAGTGGAATGCCATCGGCACCGGCGTTTGGATCCGCTTGGGTGATGCCGATGGCAATGGCCTGCGCATCGGGGGCAAGCGACCAGATCATGCCCGCGCCAATGCTGGGAACAAAACTAGAATAAAGCATCAACACTTCTTCGTCGCCACGGACATCGACAATGCCGAGAAGCCGTTCAAAGAGCGTGCTGTGTGCCCGGCGATCCGCAACGATCAGCGGAAGCTGATAAGTCTGGACGACATAACCGCGAAGTCGCAGCTTAGCGATGAGATGGCCGTAGGCCTCCCGCGCCCGATGCACGCGAGCTAAGTCGATGTAGCGCCCGCCAGCAGATAGGCGAGGCGCCACTTGTGCTCTCTTAAGCTTGCGAGTTGAGTGAATTCCGGTTCGATGTCCAACCCCACGCCCTGCCACTGCAAACTATATTGAGAGCTCCAGTTCTCAAAGTTTGAGACAGCGTCAGCGGCTTGCGGGACGTTATTGGCGTTGAGGTATGTGCCCTGCTCTCTAGACAACTCAAGCCACGCAACCAGCGGGATGCCTGCGGCGTTCAGCTGGCGCACAATCTGCGGTCGCTCCCAGCTCAGATCAGGGACGGCAAATGCCAGGGTGGCAGTCAGCTCTTTGAGGTCTGAGATGATTGCGGGATTTGCGAAGAGCGACTGCGTCGCGCCGATACCGTGATCGCAGCATGCAAAGAAGAGTCGCGGTCGCGAGCCAGAACCTTGAACCTTTATGGCAGAGGCCACTTCATGTCCTGCGGGTGAGGCCAACGCTGCCGCACAGAGCATAATCGCAAAAGCTGCGAACGAGCCGAAAATCGCTTTGGCAGGTTGGCGCACGCAAACTGTTCCGGGAAACTATTCTTCACTTGAGATGCACAGCAGCCTCAGTTTGCTTGAAGCTACCGGTTCCCTTTTTCACCCTCGGCATCCCGTATTTCGGCTTGATTTCATGGCAGCCGTCTTCGCAGAAGACTCCGCCTAGAGCCGATTCGGGTTTAGGCATTGGCGAGTTCAGCGCAATCTCGCGCTCTTCTTCTATGACCTGCTCAACTTCCGCGATCAGGTCGGCATTCTCTTTCGGCGTCAGCCATTTCTTTTCTTTGACCAAGTAGTTTTCAAATCGCGCAATCGGATCGCGTTTCTTCCAGAACTCAAACATCGGTTTGGGCACATAAGCGGCGGCATCGTGGATGGCGTGGCCTTTCATGCGCATCATCTTTGCCTCGATCAGCGTAGGGCCTTCGCCACGGTGAGCACGCTCGACCGCGTCGCGGGCGGCGTCATAGACCTGGCACGCGTCGGTACCGTCGACAATCACTCCCGGGATACCATACCCGATCGCGCGCTCTGCTAAATCTTTCACGCGGTATTGCATATCCGACGGCGTGGAATATGCCCAGAGATTGCTTTCAACAAAAAGCACGAGGCCGAGGTTCTGCACGGCGGCAAAGTTGAGGCCCTCGTAGGTGACGCCGGTCGATTGACCGCCGTCGCCGATCCAGGTGAGCGCCGCGAGGTTGCGCCCCTGCAGACGTGCGCCGAGCGCGACGCCGGAGAGCACGGGGATAAGGTCGCCAAGCATGGAGATGGGCGAGACCATGTTGCGCTTTTCGATGTCGCCGAAGTGCGATGTCCCGTCGCGGCCCTTGGTCGGCGAATCAGCTTTTGCCATGTACTGCATCATCGTGTCAGCGGCGCGGAAGCCGCGAACCAGCAGCGCTCCTTGATTGCGAATCATGGGCGCGAACCAGTCATCCTTGTCGAGTGCGTAAGCCGACGCGCAGGAGCAGGCTTCCTGGCCAAGGCCGAAATAAACTCCCCCCACGACCTTGCCTTGCTTGTAAAGATTTTCGAGGCCAATCTCCATTTTGCGGTTCAGCAGCATGTAGCGATAGATCTCGATGCACTGCTTCTTGTCGAGATACTTGGAATCGCGAATCGGTGGAACCGGTGCGTCGAGATTCCCGGTCACTTCATAGCGCACATGTTCCACGCCGTCCTTGCCCTTCTCTATCGTCTGCTGGACGGAGAGGTCGGGATGCTCCAGGCGAAAGTCGAGGATGGAATAGCTACGCACGTCAGCGTTAGCCGTCGGCTTGAATGTCCGTGCTGATCCGTTCCGCGGACGATTACCGTTAGAGCCGTCTTTGGATTTAGGTTTTCTGGTCCCCATGTGAAACGGCGCGAGAGCGCAATGCATTTATGGTATCGCGAGAGTGGCGGACAGCGCTAGCGCGACTGGGAAGGCAGTGTCTTCAAACCAGCGCGTGAAAGATGCTACGGCCCGGCCACACCCCGCAAGATGCAAGCGCTATGCCCAAGTCGTATCGTCTTCTTTTATGAAGGTGGCGGAGTTCGGTCGGAAGTTGCAGGGGAACCCCCACCGTACGGCCGAGTAAAGCGTCAAGAGTATCCACCCAAAGGATTTGGCTAGAAAAAACTACCCCGAAGTTGCGGGAGATCGATTCGGCGACTGAGTTCAGGTCGAGCGGGTGTTCGAGTTCCTGCTGCATCGAAGTGACCGGCTTCGATGCGATGCCGCAAGGGATGATCAGATTGAAGAAGCTAAGATCGGTATTCACGTTGAGGGCGAAACCGTGCGAAGTGACGAAGTGGGAGATGTGTACGCCGATAGCGGCAATCTTTGCCTCGGTGGCTTCTGGATCGGTCCAAACCCCAGTCAGTCCGGAGCTCCGTTTCGTCGGAATGGCGAAGTCGGCACACGTGCGGATCAAAACTTCCTCCAGGCGGCGGACAAATTCCACGGCACCCAGAGTCTTCCGCCTTCCATCAGGGGCAGGAAATCCGCGGAGATCGAAGATGGGATAGCCGACGATCTGGCCTGGTCCATGAAAAGTTACGTCGCCCCCGCGGTCGCACTCAAAAAGCTCGACGCCACGCTGGGCAAGCAGTTCCGGCGAAGCGATCACGTTCGCAGCTTTCGCATTGCGGCCGAGGGTAATGACTGGCGAGTGTTCAAGCAGCAGCAGGACGTCGCCGATTTTTTCTTCCTTGCGCAGTGCGACAAGCTGCTCCTGCAGCCGCAAACCGGTGGCGTAGTCAACCGTGCCGAGTTGGACGACCGAGATCATGAACTTCATCTGGCGATCGGGTGATTGTGTGATCGGGCGTCTTAAGGCGCAAAGGCGAAAGATGTGCGGCCCATAACTTCAAATCACTCAATTGCCAGATTGCACAATTACTCAATTCTTCATGCGTTGATTGCCATCCCATACACACTATTCACTGCGTCCAGCATAGCCTCCGCCAAGGTCGGATGCGCGTGAATCGTCCACATCAAGTCTTCGACTGTTGCTTCGAGTTCCATGGCTGCGACTGCTTCAGCAATCAGTTCCGTCGCCTGTGGACCGATAATATGGACGCCAAGAATCTCCCCGTATTCGGCGTCGGAAACAATCTTGATAAAACCTTCGTGCTGGCCCACGATCGACGCTCGCGAGTTTGCGGTGAAGGGGAACTTGCCGACCTTGACGTTGTATCCGGCTTCGCGCGCCTTGGCTTCGGTGAGGCCTACGCTGCCAATTTCCGGATGGCAATACGTCGCTCCGGGAATATGCTCAGGATTAATCGGCTTGGCAGGCTTGCCAGCAATTTTTGCCACAGCCACCAGCGCTTCCATCGCCCCAACGTGGGCCAGTTGCGGCGACCCCAGCACGATGTCGCCGACGGCATAAACACCAGGTTCAGCGGTATGCATCCAAGAGTCTACTTGAACGAACCCTCGTTCCGGCTTGATTTTTGTCTTCTCCAAGCCGAGGTTTTCCGTGCGGGGTTTGCGACCGACGGCGATCAGAATTTTCTCAGCCTCAATCTTCTGCTGCTTTCCCTCGGCGCTGATCGTCACCGCAATACCAGTTTTTGTTTTATCGATCTTCTCAACCTTCGCGCTGGTGTGGAAGTTGATGCCTCGCTTGCGGTAGACCCGAGCCAGCTCTTTGGAGACTTCTTCATCCTCGACTGGAACCAGCCTCGGCAGCATTTCTACAAGAGTTACTTCGCATCCGAAAGAGCGATAGATCGAGGCGAACTCCACTCCAACCGCTCCAGCGCCAACGATCACAAGTGATTTCGGCATCTCTTTCAAGCTGAGAATCTCAATGTTCGTCAGAACCCGGTCATCGACCTCGAGGCCGGGCAACATGCGAGCTTCGGATCCAGTCGCAAGCAGGATGTTGTTTGCCTTAAGGTGACTGGTTTTGCCATCGTTCGCCAGTTCGACAGTGAGGACCCCATTCTGCGCTGGTCCCGTCAGCTTCCCATATCCCCTGATGGTCTCGACCTTGTTCTTTTTCATCAGGAATTCCAGGCCCTTCGTATGCTTCGCGACGATCTTCGACTTTCTTTCCTGAATGGCGGCCCAGTTCAGTTTGCGAGCATCCACGCCCTCAATGCCGAATTCTTTGGCCTCCTTGAGATGGTCCCAGAGTTCAGCATTGAACAGCAGTGCCTTGGTGGGAATGCAACCTACGTGCAGACAAGTCCCGCCGAGAAATCCATCTTTTTCGATAAGAGCTGTCTTCAGCCCGTACTGGCCGGCTCGAATGGCAGCAGTGTACCCGGCGGGTCCACTGCCGATGATGGCGACGTCATAAATGGTTTCAGGCAAAGTGATAGCCCTCACTTGGAAGAGATGACAAAATGCAAACCAATGATTCTAGAACAGGGCGAAACAAGCACCAAGCGAGAGCCTGTCGTTAGCCGCAAAAAGGAAAAGCCGCTCATGAAAGCGGCTTTCGAAATGATTGAAGGTTTCAGTTTTTCAATGACCACAGGCAACTAACCAATGCTCTTTCAGTTGCCTTCGTTGCTGGCCCGCTTCCACGAGATCAGCTCGCCGATCGTCGAACTGGTGCTGGAAACCGGTTGCTTGTAAGCTTCGACCTCGGAGCGCGAAGCCTCTTCGCCCACCGCGCGGATGCTGAGCCCAACCTTCTTGTCTTCCGGACTCATTTTAATGATCTTGAAGTCATGCTCCACGCCCGGCTCAAGATGCAGAGGCTGGCCGTTGCCATCCACGGCTTCTGATTTGTGGCACAAGCCTTCCACGCCCTCGGCAATCTCTACGAATGCACCGAACGCCGCCACCCGCAGCACTTTGCCGTGAACCACATCGCCGACATGATGGGTTTCGAAGAAAGTCTCCCAGACATCGGGCTGCAGCTGCTTCACTCCCAGCGACAGTCTCCGCTTGTCGGGCTCAATCGCAAGAACGATAGCCTTTACGCGATCGCCCTTCTTCAATACTTCCGAAGGATGCTTCACTCGCTTGGTCCAACTCAGGTTGCTGACGTGGACCAGGCCGTCGATTCCATCCTCGATTTCGATGAATGCGCCGAAATCCGTCAGGTTGCGTACGCGGCCTTCCACCGTCATGCCCACGGGATATTTGTCATGCAGAGCATCCCAAGGATTCGCCGCCAGTTGCCGCATTCCCAGAGAAATTCGTCGCTCGGTAGGATTCACGTTCAGCACCACGCACTCCACCTGATCGCCGACGTTCACCAGTTTGGATGGATGCTTCATGCGCTTCGACCAGGTCATTTCACTGACGTGAACCAATCCTTCGATGCCTTGTTCAAGCTCGACAAAGGCGCCGTAGTCGGTCACGCTGATTACCCGTCCAGAAACATGAGCGCCCACGGGATAGCGGTGCTCCGCATCCAGCCAAGGATCGGGCGTCAGTTGCTTGAATCCGAGCGAAACACGCTGTTTCTCTTTGTCGTACTTCAGAACCTTCACTTGAATCTGGTCGCCCACGTTCACCAAATCGCGCGGATGCGTGAGCCGTCCCCACGACATGTCGGTGATATGCAGCAGGCCATCCAGTCCGCCGAGATCGACAAAAGCACCGTACTCGGTCAGGTTCTTCACTACGCCGGTCAGCACAGAACCTTCTTCGAGATGTTCCAGAGTCTTGTTACGCTTCTCGTTTTGCTCGCCTTCCAGCAACTCCTTGCGCGACACGACGATGTTGCCGCGCTTCTTGTTGAGCTTGATCACGGTTACTTCAAGCGTCTGGCCCTTCATGCCATCCAGGTTCCGGATCGGCCTCAGATCTACTTGCGATCCCGGCAGAAAGGCTCTTGCTCCCAGGATGTCGACGGTCAACCCTCCCTTTGTCCGCTCGATCACGGTAGCCTTAATCGGCCGTTTTTCGTTGTGAGCTTTTTCGATTTCGTCCCAGGCATGAATGCGGGCCGCCTTCTGGTGCGAGAGGTTGATGTAACCTTCTTCGGTATGGCCCTTCTCGCGCATCACATCAATTTCATCGCCCGGCTTCACCTTCGGCTTGCCCTCGTGATCCAGCACCTCCGCCAGCGGCAACATGCCTTCCGATTTCGCGCCCACGTCCACCACCACGTGCGTCGGAGTCAGCTTCAGCACCGTCCCTTTAATGACGCGGTCTTCCCCTGCGGCCTCTTCGGTCTCCGTAGTGAAGTTTTCCAGCGCTGAGGCAAAATCCTCGCCAGCGGGTTTGTCGTCGGAGGCGGCCGCAGCGTGCGGCGCTTCCTGGGTGGATGCTGCGACTGGTGCCTGATTCGGCTCGTCCTGATTTGTCAAGGTTGGCTCGGATGCCGTCGGTTCTGCTTCGGTTGCGACGGCGCTGTTGGATTCGGAGTTGTGGGCGGTGGTATCGTCGAACAAGGTCATGCCTCTCTGGTGAAGCCTCGCACTCAGTGCGGGGAGGATGCGGGGCCTGCTTAGCGGACTGCTGGAGTGAGTCGTTTGGTTGTGGTGGGCTCACCCTGGCGAGTGAGCTTGGACAATCCCAGCTGCCGGACGTTTAACAGAAACCCGCGTCCAAAGGGAACTCCTCGACTATAGCAATGCCTCTCAAACAGTGTCAAACCTAAATCTGGCGTAAGTTACAGTAGTGTTTCAATGTGCGAGGCTTCGTAGGGCGCGGACAGTGAGAGGTTGATTGAGAGCCCCCGAAATCGGCGCAGTTTCGCCGCACATGTCGCATCTGCTACCCTGCCCCTTACATGGATTACCTCTGGACCCCGTGGCGCTACGCCTACGTTTCCACCGCCGAGAGAGCAACGGGATGTGTCTTCTGCGAAGCCGTGAAAGCGGGCGACGACGAACAAACGCTCATCGTCCACCGCGATAAGCACTGCTTCGTCATTCTGAACGCCTATCCCTACACGCCCGGCCACGTGATGATCGTCCCTTATGCGCATCTGGACGAACTGCAGAAACTTCCGCCCGAAGCTGCCAGCGAAATGATGGCTCTCTCGCAGCGCATGGAATCTGTTCTGCGCGAGCTCTACCATCCCGATGGCATCAACCTTGGAATGAACATCGGTAAAGCCGCCGGCGCCGGCATTGCTGGACACATTCACATGCACGTCCTGCCGCGCTGGGTCGCCGATGCGAACTTTATGTCAGTGGTCGGCGAGACACGCATTCTGCCAGAAATGCTGCAAGAAACGTGGAAGAGGATGACGGCGGCGTTGCGGAAGTAACGTATTGCGATCTCTGACGGCGTGGAATCCAATCTCATCCTAGTTCAGCAAGTTCTTCATTTCTTTTTCATCAATTACCTCCACTCCCAATTCCTTCGCCTTATCCAGTTTCGATCCTGCATCTGCTCCCGCCACAACATAATCCGTCTTCTTGCTGACCGAGCCGGTGACTTTTCCTCCAGCGTCTTCAATCATCTTCTTGGCTTCGTCGCGCGAGAAATGCGCCAGCGTTCCAGTCAATACGAACGTCTTTCCGGCCAGCTTTGTCCCTCGCTCTTTCTTCTTGCCGGTCAACGTAAGCCCAGCTTTGCGCAGGCGCCCCACTAGTTCCTTATTCGCAGCGATGCTGAAGAACTCCACGATGCTCTCGGCAATTCGCGGCCCAACTTCATTCACATCTTGTAGCTCTTCCACTCCAGCCTTCTCCAGCGCTTCCATCGATCCAAAATGCTCCGCCAGAAATTGTGCTGTCCGCTCGCCGACCATTCGAATGCCGAGACCGTAGATCACCCGCTCCAGCGGCAGCTTCTTCGAATTCTCAATCTCATCCAGAATGTTCTGCGCCGATTTATCTCCCATGCGCTCCAGGCTGAGCAGATCCTCTTTCGTCAGCTTGTAAATGTCGGCCACATTCTTCACCAACCCGAGCTCGGTAAGCTGAGTCACCAACGCGTCTCCCATGCCGTCGATATTCATCACCCCGCGCGAAGCGAAATGTAAAATCGTCTCCCGCAGCTTGGCCGGGCAATTCGCATTGACGCAGCGATAATCCACCTCGCCTTCCGTCCGCACGACTTTAGTCCCGCACACCGGACACTTCTCCGGCATCTCGAAAACTCGCGTGCCGCGCGGATGATCTTTATCCTCGATGACCTTCGCCACCTTCGGAATCACATCTCCACCGCGCTCTACCTGCACCCAGTCGCCAATCTTCACGCCAAGCCTTTCGATCTCATCCATGTTATGCAGCGTGGCATTTCTCACCGTGGTCCCGCCGATTAACACCGGCGCGAGCATCGCGACCGGCGTAAGCTTTCCCGTGCGACCCACCTGCACGCGGATGTCTTCCAGCTTCGTAATTCCAGCCCGCGCCGCGTACTTATAAGCAATCGCCCATCGGGGAGCCTTCCCCGTGAAGCCGAGTTCGTCTTGCAAAGCAGTGCGGTCCACCTTCAGAACGATGCCGTCAATTTCATAAGGCAGCGAATCGCGTTTCGCCTCCCACTGCTGGATAAATGCCCAGGCCTCATCGATCCCCTGCACCAGCTTGCGATTCTGATTGACTTTGAAGCCCGCCACCTCAAGAGCATCCAGCGTCTTCCAGTGACGATCAAAATAAGTGCGCCCATTCTCCAGCAAGATGTAAGGGAAGAAGTCCATGCGGCGTTCCGCTGTAACGTTTGCATCCAGCTGCCGGACCGTACCCGCCGTGAAATTGCGTGGGTTGGCAAATGTCGCAAGTCCCTTACGTTCTCGTTCCTCATTCACTTTCCTGAAGGCCGCTGTCGGCATCAGCAACTCGCCGCGTACTTCAAAATCCACCGGAATCCCCGCCTTCTTCAGTTTCTCCTTGGAAATCGAAAGCGGTATCGATCGTACCGTGCGCACGTTCAGCGTCACATCTTCACCGACGCTCCCGTCGCCGCGAGTGATCCCGCGCACTAGCTTCCCATCCTCATAAACCAGCGCCAGCGACATACCGTCCAACTTCAGCTCGCAAACGTAATCCACATTCTTCTGTCCGCTCAGTTCATGGACGCGCCGTTCCCACGCGCGCAGTTCGTCCTCGTTATAAGTGTTGTCGAGCGATAACATCGGTGACGAATGCGGCACTTTGACAAACCCTTCGCGCGGCTTGCCGCCAACTCGCTGCGTGGGGGAGTCCGCCGTGATCAGGTCCGGATGCTTCGCCTCCAAGTCCTTCAAGTCCCGCATCAGCTTGTCGAATTCGGCATCGCTGATCGCGGGCTGATCCAGCACGTAATACAAATATTCGTGGTGCCGGATCTTCTCGCGAAGCGCCTCAGTCTTTTTTTCAATATCTTTACTCACGGAAGGTGTCGCCCCAGATTGGAAGAATTTAAAGAATGAAGAATATAAAGATTATAAGTGGCGAATACTTATATAAGTACAGGCGCCCAAAGAGTTGGCCCATTCTCCATCAATTCATATAAAATCACGCTCTTCAAAGTACAATCCATCTTCGATTCCTTGATTCCTTCATGCGCAAGGCAGCCCTACTCTATAACCCCGATTCCGGCGGCAACCGCAGGCGGCGCAAGTCGAAGCTGGATTCCGTACTGGGAGTGCTTCGCAATGCTGGTGTCGACGCACAGCTCGTCCTTACTCACTCTCGTGAACACGCCGAAGAAAAAGCGCAAGAGGCCGTGCTCGCGGGATGTGACACGATCTTTGCCTGCGGCGGCGACGGCACCATCCATAACATTGTTCAAGTCCTGGCGAAGACTGAGGTCGCCCTGGCCGTGCTCCCTATGGGCACAGCGAACGCGTTGTCCCACGATCTCGGATTGCCCAGGGATGTCACGGCAGCCGCGAAAGCTTCTCTTTCCGCCATGCCCCGGCGAGTGGCACTCGGGCGTATTCAGTTTCAGGATTTCAACGGCAATCCCGGAACCCGCTACTTCATCATCGCGGCGGGCATTGGCGTCGATGCCCACCTTTTCTACAAGCTAATCCCGGAAACCAAACGACGCTTGGGAATGGCAGCCTATTACGTCAGGGCTTGGCATTTGTGGGTGACTTATGCCATGACCCGTTTTCAGGTGGAATACGCCGAGACCGGTTCCGATCACGCTCAACGCGCCGAGCTCACAGAACTCCTAGGGGTTCGCATCCGGCATTTCGGGGGAATACTGCAGCATCTGGCTCCCGGGGCCTCACTCGACCGTTCTGACGTGCGCCTTGTGCTCTGCCACACCGCCAGCCGCCTCGCATATCTTACTTATGTGGTTCGAGCCATGTTGCGCCGCGACTGGATAGTGCCTGGCATCGATCTCGCATACACCAGCAAAGCGATTTGCCGTTATCTTCCTTCCACCGTGAACGATGTCCCCCAGCAGAAAATTTACGTCGAAGCCGACGGCGAACTTCTCGGCACTCTCCCCGCAGAAATCACTGTTGTCCCCGACGCGCTTACTCTCTTATCGCCTTGAAAGCCGTCTTAGCGATGCGAGGAACGAATTGCGTCATCGAGTCCGCCCGTTCGGAGTTGTGGACTATAATTGGCCGCACTTATGGCCCTCACTTCAGGCACAAAGCTCGGTCCCTACGAGATTCAATCACCGCTAGGCGCTGGCGGCATGGGCGAGGTTTACCTCGCACGCGACACACGTTTGAATCGCACGGTCGCAGTCAAGATTCTGCCGGCACATCTTTCCTCCAATCTCGAAGCTAAGCAGCGCTTTGATCGGGAAGCCCGCGCCATCTCTTCTTTGAACCATCCCAACATCTGCACGCTGCATGATGTCGGCCACCAGGACGGAACAGATTTCCTGGTCATGGAGTATCTCGAAGGCGAGACCCTGGCCGAACGGCTCAGAAAGGGGCCGCTATCGCCGGAACAAGTTCTGAAATACGGGATCGATATTTGCGAAGGCCTGGAGAAGGCGCATAAGAGCGGTGTGGTCCACCGCGACCTGAAGCCGGGAAACATTATGCTGACCAAATCCGGCGCGAAGCTAATGGACTTCGGCTTGGCCAAAGCCACGCCAGCCCACGAGCCCCCCGCATCGAGTTTGACCATGACCCTGGAGGGAACCTCGGCGTCTCCACTAACGGCGCAAGGCACCGTGCTGGGGACATTCCAATATATGGCACCCGAGCAACTGGAGGGTAAAGAGGCTGACGGGCGCTCCGACATCTTCGCGCTGGGAGCGGTTCTCTACGAGATAGCCTCGGGCAAGCGGGCCTTCACCGGCAAGAGCCAGGCGAGCATTGTTGCCGCCATCCTGGCTTCCGAGCCGCAACCGATTTCAGCCGTCCAGCCTATGTCTCCGCCCGCGCTCGACCGCGTGATCAGGACCTGCATGGCGAAGGATCCCGACGACCGCTGGCAAACCGCTCACGACGTCAAATTGCAGCTGCAATGGATTGCCGAGGCTGGCTCGAAGGCAGGTATTCCCACGCCTGTGGCGGCGCGGCGACGAACCTCGCAGAAGACGGCATGGATGATGGCAGGCGTAGCAATTGCCGCCGCAGTCCTCTTTGCGGTTGCTTTCGTGTTGCGGGCGCCGGCAATTGTCCATCCATTGCGGGTAAGCATTCTGGCGCCGGACAAGCAATCCTTCGATCCGCTGAGCATCGCCCTCTCTCCTGATGGCACCAAACTGGCATTTGTAGCATCGACTGCTGGGGGGACTCCGCAACTATGGGTGCGCCCGCTGGATTCAACCGCCGCTCAGCCTTTGGCCGGTACTGACGATGCCTCTTTCCCCTTCTGGTCGCCGGACAGCCGCAGCCTGGGATTCTTTGCGCAAGGAAAATTGAGGATCACTGATGCCAGCGGAGGTGCCGTGCAAACCCTGGCCGACGCTCCCCAGCCTCGCGGCGGTGCCTGGGGACCTGATGGAACGATTCTGTACACACCGGAGAGCCTATCGGCCATGTTCCGCATCCCCGCCGCCGGTGGAACTCCTTCCCACGCGATTGGCGCGGAGAAAGCAGAAGCGGCTGTTGGCTCACCGCGCTGGCCGGCCTTTCTGCCCGACGGAAAGCACTTTATTTTTTTCCAGTTCCTTCCCGACAGCCAGGGAGGCGGAGGAACTGTACATCTGGCTGCGCTCGACTCGCAGCAGGATACGACCTTAGTGGCCTCGGACTACCGCTCCCAATACGCCAACGGACATCTGGTGTTTGTCCACGGCGGGAACCTGATGATCCAGAACTTCGACGTCAAGAAACTGAAACTGACCGGGAGTCCAGTGCCCATCGCGGAACAGGTCCGCGGCGAAAGTCGGGGAGCGGCGGCCTTCTCACTCTCGAATGAAGGCAAGCTGATCTTCGCCGGCGGACAGTCCGCCAATCTCGACCTGGCATGGTACGACCGCAGCGGCAAGAAGGGCGACATCATTGACAGGGGAACTTTCCAGGATGCCCACGTCTCGCCCGACGGAAAGAAGGTCTCAGCGGCGCGGGCGGATTCCGGAGGACATCTGGAGATTTATATTTACGACCTGATTCGCGGCACCAAGTCACAATTCAGTTTTTCGCAATCCCGAGATGACGATCCCGTATGGTCACCCGACGGGAATACCATTGTTTTCGACTCCGCGCGCAACGGGAAGATTGACCTCTACACCAGACCGACCGATGGTTCGCGCCAGGAGGAATTGCTCTATCACGACGATTTTGACAAGTACCCTTTCAATTGGTCCCTGGACGGAAAATACATAGCATACGAAACCATAGTGAATGGGCACTTCGATATATGGGTGATGCCCATGTTCGGCGACCGTAAGCCCTTTGCCTTCCTTCAGGAAAAGTACAACGTCCGTTATCCTGTATTTTCGCCGGACGGGAAATGGATGTCATTTACTTCGTTCGAGTCCGGGCACAGCCAGGTCTATATCGTGGCCTTCCCCATACCCGGAGGCCGGTTCCTGGTGGGGGATGGTCAGGAGGCGGTATGGAACCACAACGGCAAAGAGCTCCTGTACCTGGACGACCGGTCGCAAGTGGCCTCGGTGGAAGTCACTACGCACGGCGAAAGCGTGGAAATGGGCAAGCCGCAAATTCTATTTCCCACACAAGTCGTCGGAACCGGTCAGTTTGAAGTTGCCCCGGACGGCAAGCGCCTCCTCATGATGCAAGCACCGATGGAGAATTCGTCCAGCCTCACCCTGGTGGTGAATTGGCCGCAGGAACTTAAGAAATAGAGACTGATCTCTCCGGATGAAATGGCAAAGCAGTAGTCCTCTCTGCCGGAGAGCTCGGAAGCTGGCCCGCCGACGATAATCCCGTCGCGGCTGGCATTTAGCTCCCCATCCCCATAGAATCTTTGTGACCGCTTGGAACCCATCACCCACTTCTTGACTGGCGCTTGTATGGGACGCGCCGGGCTCAATCGCAAGACCGCTCTGGCCACGCTCACGCTCACGCTTGCTGCCGAAGCCCCCGACCTTGATGTGCTGGGCCGTCTTCGCGGCTCGGCATTCGGTTTTGCCCACCACCGTGGCTTTACCCACTCTTTTCTCGGTGTCCCACTCGATGCCGTAGTAGTGGTTGGCTTTGTCTATCTCATCTGGCTGCTTCGCGGCCGCCGGGTGAAGGATCCGAATCTCCCGCCGCGATGGGAGCTACTTTTCTTCTATGCTTGCCTTGCCGGTCTCAGCCACATCCTGCTCGATTTCACCAACAACTACGGTGTTCGCCCGTTCTGGCCGTTCTCCGAGAAGTGGTACTCCTGGGACATTGTTTTCATCTTCGATCCCATCCTGTTTAGCTTCCTGCTGCTCGGATTGATCGTTCCATCCCTCTTCTCGCTGATCGATAAAGAGATCGGCGCACGACAACGCGGCCCGCGCGGGCGCGTGGCCGCCACGATGGCCCTCATTGCCGTCGTTCTCCTGTGGACCCTTCGCGACTTCGAGCATCGCCGCGCCGTCGCCGCCCTCCAAGCCCGTACCTACAACGGCGCCGATCCTGCGCGGGCCTCTGCCTATCCCGACTTAGATAATCCCTTCCGTTGGTACGGTGTCGTTGAGACGACAAACTTCTTTGCCCTCGCGCCGGTGGACTCTGTCGGTCCCGAGGTCAATCCTGGGGCTTCCGACGACCAGCTTGAGATTCACTACAAGCCGGAAGAGACCCCCATTAGCCTTGCCGCCAAGCGCTCCTATCTCGGCCGCATTTACCTCGACTGGGCTCAATATCCAATTACCCAGACTGAAATTCTCGAATCCCCCGAGCCAGGCTACATTGTGGACTTCCAGGACCTGCGCTATGCGCAACTTCCCAGTCTGTTCAGTCGGCTGCGAAGAGGTCACGATCACGCGTCGAAACCGCTCGGCGCGGGTGTTCGCCTGGACCGCAATCTGAATGTAATCGGCGACGTCTACGGTTCCGGCCGGGACCGTATTACCGTCCCCGAACCCTAAGCTCATGTAGGGGCAGCCGCCTCGGTGGTCCATTCGAGCGCAGCGGGGCACTCGCGGCACAGACCCTTGACGCCACCGCGCCTCAACGCCCACAATAATCCCTGCGTTTCCTGAGGTGCTCATGCTCGCTTATTTATTCGTTATCCTCGCCGTTGCCGTCAGGTTCCTGCCGCACCCCTTCGCCTTCACTCCGGTCGGGGCCTCGCTGCTGTTTTTCGGGGCCCGCGGCCCACGCCGCCACCTTTGGCTACCTCTGGCCCTGCTCGCTGTTTCTGACGTCATTCTGACCACGCTCGTCTACCGCTATCCCCTCACGTGGGATCACGTCGTGACCTGGGCCTGGTATGGCGGAATGTTGTGGCTCGGCACCACTCTGCGCCAAAATGCTGGCGCGTTGAGGATTCTGAGTTCTGCCCTGGCCGGTTCGGTTGCTTTTTTTCTAGTAAGCAACTTTGCAGTCTGGGCTGCCTGGAAAGACATGTACCCGATGACCTTCGCCGGTCTGATGACTTGCTACAGCGCCGGCCTGCCGTTCTTTCGCCGCGCGGTTGAAGGTGATTTACTCTTCACGGCCGCTATGTTTTCCGTGCCCGTGATCCTGCACTCGCTTGTGGGTCGCCTTCACAAATCCGCCAACCATGCCGCAGCTGCATAACTACTCAGGGACTGATAAGAGTCATACGTATCGGCAAGGGCACGACCTTCAGCGGTGAAAATCCAGCCGAGTGACCTGCGGCTTCAGCCACTGAGGTTTGATTTTCTACGCCGCCATATCGCCAGCCAAATCAGCAATCCCAGCAGAACCACTCCCAGCACCCAATAAATGTGGCGGTGAAACACCGTCCCCATTAACCCTACCATGCGCGGCCCGAACCACAACGTCAGCAAGGCCAAGGTCAAGAACCGCACAAACCTGCCGGCGAAGATGGCCGCCAGAAAGTCGCGGAACTTCATTTCGAACACGGCCGCACCCAGCACGAATATCTTGAATGGCATGGGCGGCGGCAACATTCCCGGAAACATCAGTGCCCAAAACTCGTGCTGCTCGAATGAGCGGTGAATCCGCAGAAATCGCTCTTCCGAAATCCGCTTGCGCAACACTTTTTCGCCGCCCAAATAACCGATAACGTAAAGCGGAATGCTCCCCAGCGCCGATCCCAGCGAGGCCATCACCACATAAAACAGCAATCGCTTTCGATCCTGATATACATATGCCGCCACGATCGCGTCTACGGGCATGCCCAGCAATGCCGAGTCCGCAAACGCAATCGCGAACACTCCCCAGATTCCCAGGTGCTGCAGCAGCGCCCAAATCCACGCCGTATACCGCGCCAGAATGTTTCCAATTGTCTTCAATGGAAAGCTAGTGTACGTGAATGAACGCCGAAGAAAGGAGGAAGAAGTCAGAGAGACAGAAACAGGGAAAGAAGACACTGCTACGAATGTTCCGTTTTCCCATCCAGCAAGTTCAGCGCGTGAGGCACCAACGGCACGACGGACTGCAGCGATTCCACAGCTCCGCTGGGACTGCCGGGAAGATTCAAAATCAGCGTTTTGCCCCTCACGCCGCAGATACCGCGGCTCAAAGGCGCAAACTTGGTCTGCTTAAAACCCTCGCTGCGCATATGCTCGGCGATGCCATCGATCACGCGCTCGCAAATCGCTTCTGTCGCCTCCGGAGTGACGTCGCGCTCTGCAATCCCCGTCCCCCCCGTGGTCACGATGAATCTTACTTCCAGCGCCAGATGGACCAGCGCGTTTTGAATCTGCATGGAATCGTCCTGCACGATTTGCTTTGCGACCACGTGAAAGCCGTGCTTTGCCAAAGCCTCGGCGACTGCAGGACCTGATGCATCCACTCGCTCGCCGCGCGCGCAAGAATCGCTGACCGTAACCACGGCTGCCGAAAATCCCGCCGGGACCTTCACCTCAGCTGTCGAGGAGGACATCTTCCTCCTCTTCGGTCCGCCCCCCGCCGCCGCTGGCCGTGGCTGCCGCACTGGCACCTGTGTCAGCGCTCACAGGCGCGGCGCTGCTTGGTTCGACGGCATCCGCGCCTCCATCCCGCTGCGACTCGTCCAGTAACCGCAAACCCTCCATCAGCAGGCCTTGAGTATTAAGCTGCGTGGTTTCCTGGTCGGTCTTACCTTCGAAGTTGAGCTCGAAATTTCCGCCCGTCCAACGCAGAACCTTGAAGACCGCCTGATCTCCCACCAAAGAGCCGTAGGTAGCGTGCTTCACCTGCCCTTCGACAAAAAAGACTTCGCACTTCTCACCTTCATTATTCAGTTTCAGCTGGCAGCTCTTGCGGCCCATTTCCAGCGACTGCATCAGATCGATCACATTCATCTGCGAAAGATTGCCGCGAACCACGCCATCAGATGGCGCGGTTTTTGCCATCTTCTCCAGCGCGATGCGGTCCACCGTACGCTTGATGCGCTTCGTCGCTTCCTTCAGGAAAAAGGGCTTGGCCAGATAGTCGTCTGCCGCATCTTGGGGAGAAAGGCGCTCATCAATGTCCGAGCGGCTCGCCATCAACACCGCTGAAAAATTCGCCGTCGCCGGCCGGCTCTTCAGCTTCTCCACTAACTGGCGCCCGTCCATTCCCGGCATGCGATAGTCGCACACCACCAGGTCCGGAGGATCGTCTACTGCTTTCAGCAACGCATCAGCCGAGTCCGTCGCTGCCACGACGTGCGCGAACGGCGTGAGAGCGTGCTGCAGCATCCCCAAGACCATGGGGTTGTCATCCACCAAAAGCAATTTGACGTCGTTCGCCATGATTCTTAACGCATCTACCTCACGCGCCGGTAGTCTCCACTTTTCCCACCGCTCTTCCGCTGCAAGACAATCTCGCGAATCTCAATCCCTTTATCCAGCCCTTTCAGCATGTCATACAGTGTGAGGGCGGAGATGCTGGCGGCAACAAGGGCCTCCATTTCCACGCCGGTCTCGGCGGTGGTTGCAACTTTGGCGGTAATCGCGACGCCATTCTCGCATAGGCGCATCTCCACATCAACGTGCGACAACGGTAGAGAGTGGCACATGGGGATGAGTTCGGAGGTGCGCTTTGCCGCCATGATTCCAGCGATGCGCGCGACTTCCAGCGGATCGCCTTTGGGATTTTGCGGCAGGGCTTTCAAAACTTCAGGTTTGATGAAGACCGAAGCGCTGGCCTCCGCCTCGCGCTTGGTAGCGGTTTTGTCGGAGACATCCACCATACGCGCGCGGCCGGAATCATCGTAGTGAGAGAGCTTTGTCGCCATGCGGAACCTCTATCTTACATGGCTCGGTTCACCGCAGCATCACCGCAATCCACTCACCAGCGGGGACATGCTCGCGATCCGGCGGAATCACGATGAGGCAGTTGGATCGGGATCTCGCCGCGATATCTCCCGATCCCTGCCACGGCACAAGTTCAACGTGCGATTCTTCGAACCGGCCAGAAAGAATTCCGGGCAGAAAGCGCTTGAGTCCAGGCTTGACGCGGATTTCCGATTTCAAGCGAGCATGGAGGAACGCGAGGGGGTGCGGTTGCATTCCTGCCAGCGCTTCGATCATGGGGCGCGCGAACAGCTCGAAGGTGACCATGGTCGAAACCGGATTGCCCGGGAGGCCGAAGAAATATCTATTCGAAGTGCCTTTGCGAGTTTTTTCGCCAAGTAAAACACGGCCGAAGACGACTGGACGGCCGGGTTGGATGCTTGCTCCGGTGAAAAGGAACTCAGCATGCATTTCGGCGAGCACTTGTTCCACCAGATCGTAACGTCCCACGGAAACTCCCCCGGTCATCAGAAGCAGGTCGTACTGCAAGCCTCGCTCAATCAGTTGACGCAGCCGGCGGGGTTTATCGGGAGCAATTGGCAGCAGTACAGGTTCGCCTCCGGTCTGCTGTATCTGCGTCGCGAGGGAATAACTGTTGGAGTTGCGAATCTGGGTGGGACCGATTTCGCCATCGACCTCGACAATCTCATCGCCCGTAGCCAGCACAGCAACGCTGGGGCGCCGGAACACCCGCAGACGCGATTTTCCCACCGAGGCGGCGAGTGCGATAGACGACTCATTGAGCCGTGTTCCAATGTCGAGCAGAAGACTGCCACCTTTAGCCTCGGCTCCTTGCGTGACGATGTTTTCGCTCGGCTCAACTCCCTTCGTGATTTCGATCCGGCCATTCTGCAAGGTCGTGTATTCAACCATGACCACGGCGTCCGCACCTTGGGGGACCGGTGCCCCCGTCATGATGGAGAAGGCTTCGCCGTGATTCAGACGGGGTCGGCTTCGGCCGGGTTGCGGGCCCGCTTTGATCTCTCCCACGATGGTCAGCTGGGCTGGAAGTTTTGCGAGATCGGCGGCACACACGGCATAGCCATCGCGCGTAGATCGAGGAAAAGGAGGAAGGTCACGATCGGCGGCCACGGGCTCAGCAAGAGTTCGGCCGGCGGCGTCCAGAAGAGCGATGGTTTCTTTGGCGCCCGGAGATAGATGCGAAGCGTGCTCCTCGACAACGCGGCGTGCATCCTCAAAGCTCAATACGAGAGACAAGGATGGCGGTATGGCCATGAGTAGATGATAGAGGAAGTGTCCCCACTTCTCGCAAGAGGCCCGTGAAATGGCCTTCGAGAAACGCTTAGCGGGCGAGTTCCTGGCCTAACATGATGGGATTGCTGGCAAAGGAGACGCCGGTATCGAGGTCGACGATGCGATCGCGTACCAGCTGCGCAATTTCGCCGTCGAAGTGTTGCATGCCTTCGCTGGCGCCAGCCTTCATGGCATCAAGCAGTGTCTTACCTTCACGCTCGCCTTTTTCGATGCATTCGCGAGTGCGCGGATTGGCTTTCAGGATTTCGGCCACGGGAACGCGTCCGCTACGGTCCGTCTTCGGCAAGAGACGTTGACAAACGATATAGCGGAACGATCGCGCGAACCGCTCGCGAATTTTCTGCTGCTCGTCGGGTGCGAACGAACTAACGATGCGCTCAACGGTTTTCGGCGCGTCCATGGTATTGAGGCTGGAGAGAACTAGGTGACCGGTTTCGGCCGCTTCCAGGACAATCTCGATGGTGTCGCGGTCGCGCAGCTCCCCTACCAGAATCACCTTGGGCGCCTGTCGCAGAGCCGAGCGGAGAGCATAAGCGAAGCTGGGAGTGTCGCTGTGCAACTCACGCTGATGGATGGTGGAGCACTTGTGGTTATGCAAGAACTCGATGGGATCTTCGATGGTGATGATGTGGTAGTACTTCTCGCGATTGATGCAGTCAAGAAGCACAGCCAGAGTGGAGGATTTGCCTGAACCGGCGGGTCCGGTGACGAGAACGATACCATCGCGCAACTTGGCTACATCGGCGAGATGCGCGGGCAGACCGAGCGAGGCCAAATCGGGGATCAAGGTGGAGATCACGCGCATCACGACGGCGCAACTACCGCGCTGAATGAAGATGTTGACGCGGAAGCGCGCGACTCCAGCCAAACCGTAGGAGACATCGCACGATCCGTGTTCCCGGAGCGCGGCGATGGCCTGCTTGTTGTCGCCAATGAGGTCGGCAGCGAGGCGTCGCGTGTCATCGGCTGTAAGGTTGTCGAGGCCCGGCACCTGCACGGGGATGAGTTGTCCATAAACCTGGACCTGGGGCGGACGTCCGGGAGAAAAAATCAGGTCGCTGATTTTTTCGGCCGCGCGCAGCATGGCAGCCAGCAAGGCTGGCGTAGCCACTTTGCCGCTGCCAGAGTAGTCTTCCAGCGGAACCAAAATTGGCGAGATGCCCGGTGCTGCCATTCCATCCTCAGATTAGGGAATTGCACGCACCACAGAAGGGAGAACGGCCGAAATTCCAGCCTGATGCCTCCACTTTACCGCGCCGGTGGAAGAAGTGTAAGGACAGTAAAGTACATAGCCCTTCGTAATGTAGAGGCGGGCACAAAAGAAGAAGGCGGCTGGTCAAGCCACCTTCTCCTGCCTCGCAGGCGTTTGCAAACACGCAGATCGGAAGATGGTCTAATTAGATTTTTTCGGTGGCGCCTTCTTTTTGCTACCGTAACTGGTCTCTATCGGCGCCCCGATGCTGGTGAGCATGGCCTTGGCTTCATCGGAGTGGCCGCCGGTAGGCACCAACTCCAGATACTTTTGAAAGGCTTCAGCCGTACCCGGGGCGGCGACCATCTTATCGCCCTGAAGAGTGGCCTTGCCCAGCAGGTTTACTCCCTTTTGGTAATACGCTTCAGCTTTGGTGGGATCGGCCGCGATACATTTGTCGAAAGCCACAATGGCCTGATCGGCTTTCCCGGCATTGGTGAGCACCGCACCCATATTGAAGTAATACTGAGCGGCCGCGCTGGGGTCGGCCTGGGCGGCCTGTTCGTAGGTCTTTACAGAGTCGTCAATCTTGCCGGCTTTGCTGTAGGCCTCGGCGAGATTGTTGTAATAGGCGGCGAGAGTCTTGGTGGCGTTGGGGTCTTTCTCATTTGTAGCGGCCTGCTTGAGTTGCAGAGCCTTTTGATAGGACGCGACGGCGGAATCGAGACGTTTTTGCTTTTCCGCGGAATCGGTTTGCTTGGTCGCCGATATGCGGTAGGCATCGCCCAGCTTGAACCATATCAGGTCACGCGTGGCGTCAATCTCGTTGGCCGCGTTGAGATCGGCTATTGCTGTGTCGTAATCGCCGGCATCGGAGGCGACTTTGGACGCTGCCAGCTTCTCGTTCAGTTGCTTCACCGTGCCGACTTCCTTCTTTTGTTTCTCCTGGGCTTCTTGTTGAGCTTTGACCTGCTCCGGAGTTAAACCCTGGCCTTTGGCCTGTTCCGTAGCCAGCTTCTTCAGGTCGAAGTCGAGCGTGTTCTCGTCCGAGAGAGTGACCACAAACTTATTTTGATGGAAAAGCTCCTTGTTGGCCTTAGCGTCCTCAGCGGTCTTATAGAGCGTCACGTTGTAGGTGCCGCTTCCTACACCTAGAGAAAAGTATTCGCCTTTTTTATTGGTCTTAAGAGTGTATTTCTGGCCGTTATCCTGATTGGCGAAGACCACAACTCCATCGACGATCGGGTTGCCGTCGATGTCTTTGCAAACGCCCTTTACCGTGGCTGAGCCGACCTGCGCCAAAACCGGGGCAGCACATATTCCCAGTATTAAGAGAACAAGAGCGAACACTGCGAGGTGCTTTTTCATTTTTGCCTCCCGGCAGAAAATTTGCTAAGTATGGATTTCCAACTACTATCTTAAGAATGCGTACTCGAATCTTAAGTGCGTTCTACTACCCAACCAGCGGAAGCATCCATAATTCCTAGACGCTCTCCATCAGGGCGTAGGGAATTGGATCTTTCACCCCCGCCGCCTTGAATGCTTGCAAGCGCAGCCTGCAGCTATCACAAACTCCGCAGGCGCTCTCCTCCTGGCGATAGCATGACCAAGTTAAATCGAACGGAGCGTTCAGTTCAAGGCCAAGCCGCACAATTTCCGCTTTTCGCATAGCAATGAGCGGAGTGACAATCTCGATGTTGCCATCCTTCGTTCCGGCACGAATCACACGGTTGAACGCTTCATAATACGCGGGACGGCAATCGGGATATCCCGAACTATCAGGTTCAACCGCCCCGATATAGATCTTCGCTGCTCCCAGCACCTCGGCCCAGCTCACGGCGACGGACAAGAAATGGGCGTTCCGAAAAGGCACATAAGTGACTGGAATCTCTTGGGCAGCGGAGGGAAGAGCGGGTACGGCAATATTCTCGTCCGTGAGTGCGGAGCCACCGATCGCGCGTAGAGCCTCATTGCGCACGAGAAGCTGGTCCAGAATATGCATGCGTCGGCAAATTTCCAAGAAGGACTGGCGCTCGCGCGCTTCAGTCCGCTGACCGTAACTGACGTGCAATGCCGCAGTGGAGTACTCGCGGGCGGCCAAGGCGGCACAAACGCAGGAATCCATCCCTCCGCTGAGCAGGACAATCGCGCGTCGAGTAGGATGTGTCACGATGTCGGATCAGTTCTTGCCGCTCTGCGGCGATTCAGTCCTAAACTCCCTTTACCGCAGGATCCCAAATGAACTTGTGCAGTTGAAGTCCCAGCCGTGCGGGAACATCATCGGCTAACATCCACTCGGCCAATCGCTGTGGATCGAGCAGGCAATGCGAACTGTCGCGTGCTCCCGTAGCATCTTTGCGGAAGGCAGGCGAGAAAAGAACAGCATTCACGCGCTTAGCAAGATCGTGTTCACGCGTAAACTCACGAGCAAATTCGTAGTCCGTCCGGTCGCTAAGCACGAATTTGATTTCGTCGGCTGCCTTCAAGGTCGCAAGATTCGCAGTAAGAAACGTGCCACCCTCGCCCGAATTCGGGCACTTCACGTCGACGATTTTAATGACGTCCTCGGGAACTCCCACCAGTGATCTTTCTCCGCTGGTCTCCAGCAATACCCGATATCCGTCCTCCAGCAATTCCCCCATCAGCGGCAGGAGTTCTCGCTCCTGCAGCATGGGCTCGCCACCAGTGATCTCCACTAAACCGCCGTTTGGGCTGAGACGCCTCACCTCGTTCAACACGGCATCCGAAGTCATTTTCCGCCCGCCGTGGAACGTATACTCGCTGTCGCACCAGGAGCAGCGCAGGTTGCATCCGGTCAACCGGACGAATACACAGGGCAAACCCGCATGTGTGGATTCTCCCTGCAACGACTTGTAAATTTCCGTGATCTGCATGGAACGCGGCGAGTGCGGCCGCTATTCGCTGTACCTTGCGGTGGTCGTGTCGGTCTCAAACACCGTGACGTCCTTTACTCGGACGCGTCCGCAGGTGACGCTCTTCAACCGGGCATTCGACTCATCATAAAAATATTTGGCCAGATTCTCCGCTGATGGGTTGATCACCGTGAACGGTTCAATGTCATTGATCATCTGATGATCGAGCCGGTCGATGACGTGCCTCATCACCTCGCGCAAATCCTTGAAATCCAATAGCAACCCGGCTTTATCCAGCTCGGCCCCAGCGAGAGTCACCCTGATCCTGTAGTTATGCCCGTGCGGATTCTCGCACTTGCCCTTGTAGTTGCGAAGGTAATGTCCTGCGGCAAAGGTATCGTCAACCGTAACTTCGAACATGCATTCCTCGGCTGGAACCAACTCAGCTCAAACCGCGCTCCGTGGCGAACCCTTTATTGTAGCGCTCCGCGGCGCTATCTGGCTTGATTAGGTGCTCCTGGGAATGCGGCGGCGCTTCGGGTTCCAGGACCGAAATGTCTGCTCTCAGCCGCCCACACCGAAAAACTGCTCGACCACGCGCATTTCCGTAGTCTTCTTATAATTCGGCAAGCTTTCGATAAACACGCGACCATACTGCTTCTTGAGAATGCGATTGTCGAGCAGCACCAGCAAGCCGCGGTCGTGCAGCGACCGGATCAGCCGTCCGAAACCTTGTTTCAGTGTGATCACTGCCGCGGGCACCTGATATTGAAAAAACGCGTTGCCCCCATCGGCATCAATGGCTTTCACACGTGCGGCTACTACGGGATCGCTGGGCACTGCAAACGGCAGGCGATCGATAATCACGCAGCTCAACTGCTCGCCCTGGACATCTACGCCCTGCCAGAAAGACGAGGTGGCAAACAGCACGGCGTTGGGCGTGAGGCGGAACTCCTCGAGCAGCGCGCTTTTCGGAGCGTCACCCTGCCGCAGCAAAGGGAACTCCAACTCGCCGAGCAGCCGCTGGTAGACCTCATTCATCTGCGCATAACTGGTAAACAAAACGAACGCGCGTCCACGCGTAATTTCCAGCAGTTTGCGAATGCGGTCCGCGGCCCTCGCCGTAAACTGGGGCGTCCGGGCATCGGGCAGATCGGGCGGCACATAAAATAAAGCCTGATTCTCGTAGTCAAAATGTGATGGCAGCACCGACTCGCGGGCATGTTCGAAACCAAGTCGCTGCCGGATGTATTCAAAGCCGCCGCCAACAGCAAGCGTAGCGGAAGTCAGGACCGCGCATTCGAGCTTCGACCAGAGACATTCGCGCAGAATAGGACCAACATCGATCGGGGTAGCTTGCAAGAAGACGTTCTGTCGGCCATTACTCTCAGTGCCTCGCGACATTTTCCCCGAGCTCGTTCTGCCCCGCCCGCCGCGCCGCTCGATCCAGAACACGGTATTGCGATCGTCCGACTCCATAGCGAAGTGGAGTTGCACCTGCAGTTCCTCCGCGCGCCGCACGAAATTGAAAATCTCCTCCGGCTTCTGCGGAAGGCTTTCAAGCTCTCCCGCCAGCCGTGTCAACGCTTGATTCAGGGCGAGAAACTCATCGCCATTTTCTTCCAGAAACTCCCGCCGCGTATCGAAGGCGAAGCGTCCATCCCCCGGCGGCAAGAGTGAAAAAAAGAACTGCGAACGTTCCCGCAAGCTTCCCAGTGCCCCCAAAAGCGATGCGGAAAGCATTCGATTATGTTGCAGCGAAGCTTCGACGTCTCGCGCCAGATCCTCCACGCGTAAATTGCTCACCGAAATTCCGAAGTAGTTGCCCGCCACATCTTCCAGTTCATGCGCTTCGTCAAAAATCACAGCCGCCGCTTCCGGCAGGATGCCCGCGTCTGGCGCTCCGTCGGCCTGCAGCTTGATGGCAAGATCCGCGAAGAAGAGATGATGATTGACGATGATGATATTGCTTTCCATCCCTCGCCTTCGCATTTCGGTGACGAAGCAGCGCTCCCACTCGCTGCACTTCTGCCCGATGCAGGCCTCGGCGCGGGCATCCAGTTTGTGCCAAACTGCGCTGGCTTCAGGCAACTCTGCAAGTTCCGCGCGGTCGCCGGTCGAAGTTGTCTTCTCCCACGCTGCAATTGCCCGATATTGCTCGATCTCCTCCAATCCGCTTAGAACCGGCTGGTCCGTGAGATCGTAGAGCTTCTTGCGGCACAAATAATTGTTGCGCCCTTTCATGTAACAAACCGAAAGACGGGAGCCGGAAACGCGTTCTCCGTAGAGCGCATGCTCCAGAAAAGGGACATCCTTGTAGAAAAGTTGTTCCTGCAGATTTTTTGTGCCGGTCGAGATGATCACGCGCTTGCCGGAACGGATCACTGGCATCAGGTACGCCAGAGTCTTGCCCGTGCCTGTGCCTGCTTCAACGATAAGGTGCCGTTTCTCTTCCAGCGCCTGCTCAACTGCCTGGGCCATCTGAAGTTGTCCGCGGCGGAACTCATACGCCGGATGCGTGCGTGCGAGCACTCCGCCGGGAGCGAAGAACTGGTAGAGCGAAGCCTCTCTTCCACTGAACGCGCCCTGCGGGGACGATGCGGATGATGCGGGTTGGGAGCTTAAAGGCACGGGAGTCTCTATAATAAACAGTTGTCGTCATCAGCTGTTGATTTCGCTTCGTCTTGACTCAGCCCACTTACAACTCGATCGGTGCTCTCGCCGCGGAAGCGATCGGCGTTCCTAGCATTGCTATCGTTGGTCGTCCCAACGTCGGCAAGTCCACGCTTTTCAATCGCATCGTTGGTTCGCGGCGCGCGATTGTTGGCGACGAACCCGGCATCACTCGCGACCGCCTCTATGCCGATGCGGAGTGGCGCGGCCGCCGCATTCGCGTCATCGACACCGGCGGCATAATTCCCGAAGACAAGGATTTCATCCCATCGGAAATTTTCCGCCAGGCGCGGGTTGCATTCGAGGAAGCCGCTGCTATCGTCATGGTGGTTGACGGCCGCGCTGAACTAGCCGGGCCGGATTTCGAATTGGTTCGTCTGCTGCGAAAGACCGGACGACCGCTCTTTCTCGCCGTCAATAAAGCCGATTCGGAGAAGCAAGTAAACATCGTCGACGAGTTTCACCGTTTGGGCATCAAGCAAATGTTCCCTGTCTCGGCCGAGCATGGGCGCGGGGTTGACGATTTACTCGATGCGATTCTGGAAACTTTGCCACCAGATGAAGAGGTCACCGCCGAGCAACCCGATACTGCTGAGAAGAGGGTCGCAAGCGAGGCAGTGGAGGCTGGAGAAGCCACGCTAGACGCGGAGTTTGCGCCTGTTTACGAGACCAAGGTCGCCATCATCGGTCACCCCAACGTAGGCAAATCCACGCTGCTGAATTGCCTGACGGCCTCCGACCGTGCGATCGTCTCGCCCATCCCCGGTACCACGCGGGATGCGGTCGACGAAATTGTCGAGCGCGACGGCCGCCGTTTTCGCTTTATCGATACAGCCGGAATCCGGCGCAAGGGCAAGACCCACCTGATGGCCGAAAAGCTCTCGGTCGTCATGGCGAGGAAGCACCTCGAAGGCGCTGACATCGCCTTGCTGATAATCGACGCCACCGAAGGCGTAAGCCAACTCGACGCCGCCATCGCTGGCTACGCTCACGAGAGCGGACGTTCGATGATTATCGTCGTCAACAAGTGGGACCTCGTCATCAGCGGCGCGGTTAAGGCCGGACGGCCCTCGAAGGCCATGCGCATGCGGGAGAGCAAGCGCCCCGCCGACCGCGATGCTTATGAAGAGCGCATGCGTCACGATCTCAAATTTCTGAGCTACGCGCCCATCGTCTTCATTTCGGCAAAGAGCGGCAAAGGCACGGAGAAAATCTTTCCACTGCTCGAGCAGGTCGCTACCGAGCGCCGCAAGCGCATTCCCACCTCGGCCATGAACCGCTTTATCGAGAGCGTGGATTTTGAGCGCGCTTCCGTCCCCATGAAGTCACGAGTGAAAATTCTCTACATGACGCAAGCCTCGGTAGCGCCGCCCACGTTTGTACTGTTCACCAATCGCGCCGTGAAACTGCACTTTTCGTATCAGCGCTTTTTGGAAAACCAGATTCGCCACGCCTTCGGCTTTCTAGGGACGCCGATTTGGATTAAGAATCGGGCAAGGAATTAGGTCTGTGACCCACGACGGTCGGAACGAACTTACTCTCCCGCAACGTCCCGATCCATCGTCAGCAACCCCACCCGCTCCACGCCCGCGTGATGCGCAACGTCGATCACATCGGCGACATACTGAAAATCAACATCGGCATCGCCGCGCACGAAGACGACTTTCTCGGCGCGGGTCAAATAAATCTTCGCCAGCCGCATTTCCAGATCCTCCCAACGAACGTCATCACGATTAATCTTCACCGAGGGAGGCTGGTTTTCCTTCGTCCATAACACCTGGACCACGACTGTGCGTGATTGTTGTTCCTCCGCAGTTTGCTTCTGATCTGGCTGCGGAATCTGGGCTGTCTCGCCCTGTTCCTTATCCATGGATACAACGACCATGAACACGATGATCAGCGTTAGCAGCACGTCGATCAGCGGCGTGACGTTAATCTCTGGACCGCGCGCACCTCCGCCTGCCATTGAGAACGACATAGAAAGCTCCTCATTAGCACGCGCGCATCTGCAACATCAGACACCTGCGACAGGGTGAGAGTTCCCCCGATATCGGTTTCTTTATCTGCTGAATCGCACATCATTGGAACGACGGGAACCACCTCACCAAGGGTGGCGCCGGTGGCTCTATCCGATCGGATCTGCCGTGGGCGGCAGCGGCGGAGGCGGAGGGGGAAAAGGAAGTCCCGATGGAATCAGAGGTGTTGCTGGAGCCGATGCGGGATAGAGTGCCGCGCTCAGCCGAGGATAACGCGCCGCGAAGAAGTAAATGGAATAAGCGGGAAAGAACACGATAACTGGAACCGAAATCAGCGCGACCAGATATAGAAAACCTGCCAGCAGAATGCTTCCGACCACCACTGCCAGCGTGATCGTGTAGGCGTTCCAGGTCAGCCCGGCCGTCTTTCCGGTGATGACAGCGATGACGCTTAGGCCCACGGTTGGGATCGCAACGATCAATCCCAAGATCACCGTCGCGATTCCAAACACAATTCCCGCGCCGATGGCCATCAAAATTTTCATGCCGATGTAGCCTGCGTAGCCGCCCATTTCGGCTTCAATCATTGGCCAAAGCCGCTGCCAACCTTCGATCGCGCCAATATTCTCCAACGCCATTTGCGGCACCACGAAGTCTTTAGTCAGTACGAAGATCACGGCCATTAGTATTACGAAAGCCGCGAACACGAAGAACAAAACGATTCCACCCAGAAGAAGCGGGAGTAGATGTTCTTTTGGTTGCCTCAGCCAGCCGAGTCCAAAAGCAAAAGCCGCAGGAACTCCGATCAGCGTTACTATGCCGGCGATCATAACGAATAGGTAAAGCAGCTTCCACAGGAAGTATCGCCAGCCCGGACCTTGCCTCAGACTCCAACTTCGGCCGACGCGGCACTCCTTCGCCAGAATGCTGTCGAACAAGACGAAGCGCATCACACTGCTGACGTACATCAGAACAATTCCGAATACGAGAGCGCCGATAACAATGACTGAGATCAGGGCGATCAGAAGGGCTGGATCGATTCCAGAAAAGTTTGGAGTTACGGAATGCGGCGAAGTTCCCGGGTGCCGGGGAAGATGGAAGTTTGAGCCGTTGAATCCTCCGCCAGAGCTAAGTTCGCCGGCCAGCAGCCCGACTAGCGCCAGCTTGGTCCACTGACCAAAGCGGAAGGGCTTGAACAATTGCTGCTTGGTGTGTTCAACGGCAAGGTTGATCGTGTCGATGGCGGAGATTGGCAAAACGCACCTCTAGCTAACTCAGCAGCAAGGTACTGCGAATTGTGCCCCGGATCAAACTAATTCTGACGGACGCATTACTCATAGCGGAGGGCCTCGACGGGATCCAGCTTGGATGCTCGCATGGCCGGAACCAATCCGCTGGCCACGCCCACCAGCAACAGCACCGCGCTTGAAAGGACGACCGTCATCATTGAAATTTTCAAATGGATGTCGCCTTGTCCGGAATCGTCTTCAAACAGCGGACCCATCATCGGCAGAGTACCGACGGCCCAGGCGATGAGATACGAGAGCCCCACGCCGATCGCGCCACCCAGGACCATGATCAACAAAGTTTCGGCTAGAAATTGCAGCTTGATCTGGCTCTTTTTCGCGCCTAAAGCACGCCGCAGGCCGATCTCGCGGATTCGTTCATCGACCGAGACCAGCATGATATTCATCACGCCCACGCCGCCGATTCCCAAGGTCAACGTGCCAACAAAGGCCAGCAACACCTGCAGGCCAATGGTAAGCGCATCAATCACTGGACGGAATTCGTCACGCCCGAACATCTGGAGAGCTTTCGGATCGGTAGGAGAAAAACCCTGCCTCGTGGCCAATGCGGCCAACACCTGCGCCATCGCCCTTTTCTCAAACTGCGGAGCGATCGGCTCGAACACCAGTACTCTGGCGTAACGCGTGTTCCATAGATCGCCGGCGGTCGAGTAGGGAATCCAAGCGGAATCATCGTCGCTGCTGAAGTAATTGCTGAGCTGGATCTTGCGCGCCATCACGCCAATCACGGTGAAGCGCACGCCGCCCACTTCTACCGTCTCCCCAATCGCCGGACGGCCGCTGAAGAGCTGTTCCTTGACCCGACCGCCGAGAAAAATCACACGCCGCCGCTCCAATTCATCGGCGGCATCAATCCATCGTCCCTCGGCCGGCACTTCGTTCCGCATCTCGCCATATTCCGGGCACACTCCTCTGACAGCGGCCGTTCCCACCATACGGTCGCCATAGGAGATTCCCGGACGATCTACGGTTTCGCGGCATACATGCTTCACCAGAGGTGCCGTGGCCTTCACCATGTCGAGGTCGGCCTGTTCGAGGACAACTTTCTTTCCAGCTCGCTGCCCGCCAGGCTGCTCGCTGGTCTGCTGCGGCCAGCAAATCACTACGCTCTTGCCGAAAGCGTCGAACCCATGCACCAAAATGCCGCGGAAACTGCTGCCATAGGCGATCAGCAGCGTTACAGTGGCGATGCCCCACACGATGCCGAGCATGGTAAGGAAGCTGCGCGTCAGGTTCCGCTTCAGCGCAATCCAGGCCTCAAGAATAATTTCAATCAACATGCCAACCTTCGGTTTTATCCTCCGGCCTCGTATCGCAAGGCCTCAATAGGATCAATCGATGCCGCTCTTCGCGCCGGATACAGGGCCGCACCCACGGCGACCGTGCCCAGTAGTCCGGCAGCTACGAGGCCGGAAGTCCAATCTGGAATGAGCCCGGCAAAAAAATCCGGTATCGGCAATAAGTTGACCAGCGCGCAAAATCCGAAGGCAACGCCTAGCCCAATCGCACCGCTCAGCAGGGCGATGATCAAAGCCTCGACAAAGAACTGGCGCAGAATGGTCCCCGCCGGCGCGCCGAGCGCCTTGCGCACGCCGATTTCGCGCGTCCGCTCGCGCACTGCAACCAGCATCACGTTCATTACGCCGAGACCGCCCAGCAGCAGGGTTACCACTCCCACCGCGCCCAAAAAATATTTCATGCCATCGGTCATCTGCCGGAATGCCTTGGCCTCCTGTACCGTATCCCAGATAGGACATGCCTCTTTGTCATTCGGATCGTAACGATGCATGCGCGCCAGCGCGACGCGCACTTCATGCTTACAAGCTTCATGCTGCTCCACTGATTTCGGCGTGACCAACAACTGATCGAAAGTAGACGCAGTGCCGGGAGGCTTGTCGGGAAAATCGCGCCGCATCGCGGAGAAAGGAATAAAGACTTTATTTACGTCCCAGCCGTCATAGCTCGAATCCTGTTTCTTTTTTTCCATCACGCCAATCACGACGAAGGGGAAATCATTCAAGTAAACGTTCTCGCCCACCGGTTTGCGTCCCGGAAACAACTGCTTCGCCGCGTCCGATCCGAGAAACGCGACGCGTCTCGCCTCCCGCATGTCGCTCCAGTCATAGAAGCGTCCCAACCCACATTAAGGCTGCGAATCTCACTGAACTGCGGGTAGGATCCGGCCACCTCGAGTGTCGCATTGCTGAAGTTGCTATGGATCGGAACCGTTTCCTGCTCCAGTTCTGGGATGGTGTATTCGCAATCCCGCGCCTCCGCCTGCACCACCGGCACATCCGGATCTTCCCAACGGACCAGTCGCCCGGCATGCATTCCCCCTGCCTGCAGGCTGGTGCGGCCATGGAAGACGATCATCACGTCTTTGCCAAGAGTTCTCGACTGTTCTTCTTGACCTTTGCGCAAGCCTTCGCCAGCCGCCACCATCAGCACGATCGACACAATTCCCCAGGCAATGCCAAACATGGTGAGGAATGCACGGAGTTTGTGTGCCCACAGGGTTCGCACGACATCGACAACGAGGTCTCGCAAGGTCATCGCGCTTCTGTGATTGGACGCGCCCGGGCAGAGAAAGTAAGCCTGCCGCGCGCCCGGATTGCTCCTGCTAGTGGATACGTATCCGTGGATGGGTTAGTTGCAAGAAACTCTGTACTGACCCAGGTTTTTTGTGGGGTCTATTTCAGAAGGATGTCCTTCTCCATCGTCAAAAGGGGTGTGCCAAACAACTCGTGCGGCCCCGCCCCGTTCCGCCGGAAGCCCGATCTTTCGTAGAGGCGGATGGCTGAACTGAGGAAGGGGGTAGTGCTTAGAAATAATCGAGTGCAACCTTGTTCCGCCGCCCAATCTTCAGCACGATGCAGCAGGGCAACTCCGACGCCCGACCCGCGTGCCGAGGGCAACACCGCCATACCCCGAATGTACGTCGACTTGCCATTGAGAACGGCTGCGACTGTGCCCCACAAAACGCCGCCGCGGAATGCCGCCCAAACCGGGCCTTCGCGCATGCGCAAGATAATTTCGGCGGACCTTGGAGTCGTCGCAGCGAAGCCACCGTCTGAGTACAGCTCTTTGAACTCGATAAACGAGTCATGCAATACCTCGGCAATGGCGGAAGCATCTTCCGTGCCAGCGCGACGAATCTCAATTTTGTCTGCCGCCACGTTTGTCCTCTATCGTCCCGCAGCGTCGCTTTGCGATTCAGGTTCTTGCCCCCGTCGGTCGAACGTGTTCCAGCCATTCGTCGAAATGCTGCAGAGCCAGTTCGCATTGTCTTCGGTGCCGCTCTTTGCGGTCGCGAATCTTTTTCTCCAACGCAGGCAGAAGATCAAATGTGATATTCGCGGGCTGAAAATTCCTGGCGTCCGCATGGGCAACATAATGGGTCAACGATCCGAACGCCGACGCCCGCGGCGGTGCAATCAGGTCGCCTCCGCGCATCAGGGCTGCTGCGTGCATTCCAGCCATCTGGCCAGTTGCAATCGATTCGACGTAACCCTCGACCCCGCAAATTTGTCCGGCAAAGAAAACTCGCGGATACAGTTTCATCTGCAGGGTCTCACGCAGCAACGCTGGGCCGTTGATATAGGTATTGCGGTGTATCTGGCCATAACGCAGGAAGCGCGCATTCTCCAGGCCCGGAATCATGCGCAGCACACGCGCCTGCTCACCGAACTTCAGGTGATTCTGAAAGCCCACCAGGTTGTAGGAATCCGCGCGCAGATTTTCTTGGCGCAACTGTACTACCGCATAGGGCATCCGTCCGGTGCGCGGATCGTTCAAGCCGACCGGCTTCATCGGACCAAAGCGCAGGGTGTGGCGTCCACGACGCGCAATTTCCTCGATCGGCAAGCAGCTCTCGAAGTAATTCAGCTTTTCCCAATCGCGCTCCTCGACCGATTGCGCTGCCAGCAGCGCGTCATAAAAAGCCTCGTATTCTTCGCGCGTCATCGGGCAGTTAATGTAGTCGGCCGATCCCTTGTCATACCGTGCCGCCATATAGACTCGCGACATATCAATCGAATCCGCTTCCACAATCGGACTGATCGAATCGTAAAAGTACAAATGCGAATTCTTTGTTTCACTCGAGGCTGTGCTTAACCGTCCAATTTCTGCGGCCAGCGTTTCGGACGTCAAAGGTCCCGTGGCTACGATGGTTATATTTTCGCCGGCCTCGGCGATATGCGATACCTCTTCCCGCAGTACTTTGATTCCCGGCTCGCGCGAAATCGCCTCGGTCACTCGAGCCGCGAACTGCAGGCGATCCACCGCCAGCGCATGGCCCGCCGGAACGGCGCATTTGCGCGCAATTTCCAGCAGCATTGAGCCGGCCCGCCACATTTCTTGCTTTAGCAGCCAGGGCGCCGTGTTCTCGGAATCTGATTTGAGTGAGTTTGAACAGACCAGTTCCGCAAAGTCGCCCGTCTGATGTGCCGGCGTCGACCGCGCCGGCCGCATCTCGAACAGCTCAACGCCTACCCCCAGCCGCGCACACTGCCATGCTGCCTCTGATCCCGCCAGTCCAGCTCCAATGATTTTTACGGCGCGCACCCTGTGATCGTAGCAGGAGGAATGGAATGCCGTGCAAGGGCGCAATGCTGGCGGCTTGTAGGTATCTGCGTGAAAGCGATGCTTACCGGTCAGCCAGCGTCGATTGGCTGGCTACACACAGCCAACTGCCGTTCTGGCGAATCCATGTATCTGTAAAGCGTTCCCGAAACGCGTAAGGTTTCCGCTTTTTCTCGCCACTTTCACGGTACACGCCGGTCACGACCGCAACCGCACCGTAAAGGTGCACGCTCATCAACTCGCTCACAATCCGCTCGGGACGCAGAGTCTGCGAGCGCACGCTAGCCAGGTACTCTGCCTTATCCATGAGCTTGCCGTCAAAATCGACATAAACCAGCTCTGCGCCCAGCAGAATATTCAGGGCAGATGCATCCTTTTTCTGCACAGCTTGGTTCCAGGCGTTCTCCAGAGACACGATCCTGACTCTCTCGCCGTCGGGTGCCCTGCTGGCTTGTGCACTCAGTTGAGGCGCCAACACGAGCAAAAGGGCCCATAGTCTCCACATTTCAGCTCCTACTCGCTGCGCTCATGGCACCAGAAAAGAAAACCGTGAGCGAGCGACAAGCTACTAGCTCAAATTCAAGGTCAGTACAGAATCGGAGTCGCCTCGGCCGCTACGCATATCCAGTTTTTCCCCATAAGCACCCACGTGTCGGTAAAGCGGCCACGTCGGAGGTACGGTCTGCCATTGTCTATCCCCTTGACCCGATACGTTCCGACTGCAATGGCGGTGTTTCCAAACACTTGCACACTCATATCTTCAGCCACGATCTGCGCCATGTGCGTCTTGTTCGCTTTTACTCGCGCCAGATATTCCGCTTTCGTCAACAATTTGCCGTCATAGTCAACGTATACGAGAGCATTGTCGAACAGCGTAGAGAGAGCCTTGACATCTCCATGCTCTTGCGCCAGGTCCCATGCGTGTTCCAGGGCGAGGATGTTGGACCGGTGTTCGGAATCGGGAGGCTCCTGCGCCGACACGAACATGAACACCGAGCAAACCAAAGCAATGACGAGCCAATTGTTTTTCATAGCGTAGACTCATCAGAGATATCGGCACGCCCGTGAGTTTTCTGTAGTACGCGGACCAAGCTCACGCGGGCGGCCTTCGCCGCCTTGGGCAGGATTCATCTATCATGTGCGGAACGACTTACGGTTAAGGAGGATTCGATGGCACGTATTCGCCTTGTCGCCCCGGAGGACGCATCTCAGGAAGTGCGCGAGATCTACGAGACTGCCCTCCGCGGCAAGCCTGGCAATGTGCAGAAAGCCTTGGCTCACCGCCCGGAAACTCTTAAGAATTTTCTAAGCTTCTACGCCAGTGTGGGACGTTCCCTTGACCGAAAACTGTATGAACTCGTCTATCTCCGCGTGTCATTCATCAATGGATGCCATTATTGCACGCAGCATCACGTGGCCTCGTCGAAGCGCGCCGGACTCACCGCGGAAGACTGGGCCGCTCTGAAGGCAGGAAATTATTCTCGGTACAGCGAGAAAGAGCGAGCTGCTTTGATTTATGTGGAGAAACTCACCCGCGCTCCCCACCAAATCAGTGATGCGGACTTCGACGAGCTCAAGAAACGATTTTCCGATGCTGAGATCGTCGATCTCCACATGCTCGCGGGCTTGGCTAACCTTACCAACCGATTGACTGACCCGCTGGGATTGGAGCTAGAGTTTCCGGAAGAGAAGATCTAGGGGACTGTCTCACTGTGCGATAGGGCTTTGAATGCGCCCGTCCCGTGCGGATCGCCTCACCCAATCAGCCGATCGCAAATCGCTCAATGATCAATTCCTAGAGAATCTCGCGAACGTCGCCTACGCGCCGCGTCACGCGCTCGCGGTCCAGATACTCCAGCAAGGGAATCGCGTACTTGCGGCTTACTCCCGTCAATTCCTTGAACTTGGCAACGTCGATCGTCGCAGATCTGGCTTTTTGTGTGGAGATCTGTCCGCGCAATTCTGCCAATGCCCTGCGATGAAAGACCAGGTCATCGGAAACTTTGATCAAGACTTTATCCCGCAACAGTAGCGTCACAATTTTCTGTGCCCGGGCCTTATCGATCCTTAAGGCGGCTATCACTTCAGGAAGAGCCGGAACCTTCAGACCTGCCGAAGCAAACGCACGCTCAATTTCATTTTTCGATTCGGCCTCTTCCTCCTTCATGACCACACCGCGCCCGGGCAGTCGGACCAGCTCGCCGATAATCTCGATTTTCTTCTCCCGGACCAGCATCCCGAGGGTTGCATCAAAGACTTCCGCTGACGCGCCCGGCCGCTCGCGCAACCCTTCTTTGTTGATTCCGTTGACGAGTGGGTTCCGTTTGTGAAAATCGGCGACCGCGCCCGCGATGTACAGCTTCAATGCATCCATCGACGACAAATGTAGAAGTAGTTCCCCGATCCGCACGACACAGCCTTCCGCGACCGCCTGCGCCAGTTGAGCCTCGATAAAACTCTTCGTCCAGCCGGTCTCAGCAACCAATTGGGACATTGAGATTCCCGTCTCATGCCTTCGCGCGATCCGCACTTTCAGAATCTCTTCCGCATTACCACTCGCCAACACTTTGAGGAAGTCGATTGGTCCGGGCGTTCGCGGAATCGGCGTCGCGTCGAGCACAGTTCCACCACCGATCGTCACCACGGGCGAAAACTGCCGCAGGATAAACCGGTCTCCGGGTAAAAGTAGCATGGGTTCTGGCAGTTTGAGGCGCGCAAACGCCTGCTGGCCCGCAGCAATCTTCTTCGTTCCGTAGAGCAAAACCTCTGCCACGGTTTCCATCGTGAACGAGTGAAAATGCACTCGAGCCCGATCCTTCAACTCGCGTTCCGCCGAAGGCAGAAGGCGCAACAAAACGTCGGCGCGCTGCGTCGCTTCAAAGGTTGCAGGAGGCGCCAGGGTCATTCCTCGGGACAAATCCTCGGTCCCCACTCCCACTAGGTTCAGTGCAGTCCGTTGACCGGCAACAGCCGCTTCCGCGGCCTGCCCATGCACCTGTACGCCACGCACACGCACACGGCGTTCCGCGGGAAAGACTTCCAATTCGTCTTCGCGGCGAATCGTTCCGGCCACCAAGGTTCCGGTCACCACCGTGCCGAAGCCTTTCATGGTGAACACGCGGTCAATCGGCAAGCGGGTGATCGCATGGGAATCTCGCGGCCGCAGTTCCGTTGCCGCGGAAATTATCGCGGTCTTCAATTCCTCCAATCCCGCACCACTCAAAGCGCTCACAGAGAGAATCGGAGAGGGTTGATCGAGGAAGGTCCCCCGCAGAAACTCTTGCACTTCGAGCCTGGCAACTTCAAGGGTCTCAGCGTCGACCGTGTCCGCTTTCGTCAGCACGGAGATGCCGCGCTGCACGCCCAGCAGTTGCAGAATCTCGAAATGCTCCCGCGTCTGAGGCTTGATTCCCTCGTCTGCCGCGATCACCAGCAAAACCAGATCAATGCCGCCCACGCCGGCCAGCATGTTGCGAACAAAACGTTCGTGTCCGGGGACGTCGACAAAGCCCAGCCGCAACGTGTCGCCGTTCGGTACGGCCAGATCCAGGTGAGCGAAGCCGAGGTCAATAGTGATTCCTCGCCGCTTCTCTTCCTCGAGTCGGTCGGCATCAAGCCCGGTCAAAGCCTTGACCAACGCTGTTTTACCGTGATCGATGTGTCCAGCCGTGCCTACGACGATGGATTTCATCTGGCTGGATATTACCGGAAACGGCTTCACCATTGAAAAAGCGAATCATCCAACAAATGGGGATGACGGCTTCCCCGGCAGATGCGACAATAGAATCTCTCCATGACCACCGCCATGATTTCTGCCTTTTCTCCGGACGTTCTCCGGCAGCACGGCCTAACTTCGGACGAATACGAGAAGATCAAACAGCTACTCGGGCAACGGGAGCCCACGCTCACCGAACTCGGCATTTTCAGCGTGATGTGGAGCGAGCACTGCTCTTACAAGTCATCGCGCGTCCACCTAAAGCGATTGCCTACGCGCAGCAAGCGAGTTCTGCAGGGGCCAGGAGAAAATGCTGGAATTATCGACGTCGGCGACGGTTGGGCCTGCGCTTTCAAGATCGAATCGCACAATCATCCGTCCTTTATTGAGCCCTTTCAAGGTGCGACCACCGGAGTGGGTGGGATTCTGCGCGACATCTTTACGATGGGCGCGAGACCCGTGGCAGTGATGGATTCGCTGCGCTTCGGACCTATCATAGCCGGCCAGCCGGGAGCGGCTGTCCCCGCACAAGCTGAGATCCACAGGAATCACTCGATTCTCGAAGGCGTGGTAAGCGGCGTCGCTTCTTACGGCAACTGCTTCGGCGTACCCAATCTGGGTGGTGAAACGAAGTTTGAGCCGTGCTATTCCGGTAATCCGTTAGTGAATGCTTTCGCCATGGGATTGGTGCGCAAGGACGAGATCTTCTACGCGCGTGCCGCCGGGGAAGGCAATCCGGTAATTTATGTTGGCTCCAAGACCGGCCGCGATGGCATCCACGGTGCGACGATGGCCAGCGAGGAATTCAGCGAGGCCTCGGAGGCGAAGCGTCCGAACGTGCAAGTCGGCGACCCGTTCCTGGAGAAGTTGTTGCTCGAAGCCTGTCTCGAAGCCATGCAGACCGGAGCCATTGTGGGTATTCAGGATATGGGCGCCGCCGGACTGACTTGCTCAACGTGCGAGATGGGAGCGCGCGGCGGTGTCGGCATCGAGATCGAACTCGATCGCGTCCCGCAGCGCGAAACCGGCATGAGCGCTTACGAAATCATGCTGAGCGAATCTCAGGAGCGCATGCTGCTCGTGGCGCAGAAAGGCCGTGAACAGGAAGTCTTCCGAGTATTTGAAAAGTGGGGCCTCGATGCGGTCGAAGTCGGCAAGGTCACGAACGACAATAAATTGCGAGTGCTCCATCACGGACAAATAGTCGCTGCGATTCCCAATCAGGCGCTTACTGATGATGCGCCCGTGTACAATCGTCCGCTCGCCCGCTGGGAGCCGCCCGTGCCGCGCGAGATGCCTGGCCACATTAAGTTAAATGCAGGCGCAGACTTGACGAAAAATCTGCAACGGCTTCTGGCGAGCCCGAATATTTGCGGCAAGCGCTGGGTATGGCAGCAATACGATCATATGGTGCAAACCAACACGGTCGAGGCTCCGGGCGCGGGAGACGCGGGCGTGATTCGTATTAAGGGTTCGCAGCGCGGACTTGCCATGGCCCTCGACGGCAACGGGCGCTGGTGTTATCTCGATCCGCGGTTGGGCGCGATGCATGCTGTGGCCGAAGCTGCGCGCAAGGTGGCTTGTTCGGGAGCGACTCCCGTGGGCGCAACCAACTGCCTCAATTTCGGCAATCCGGAGAAGCCGCACATTATGTGGCAGTTCTCGCAAATCATCGATGGCATCACAAGAGCCTGCGAGGAGTTAGAGGTTCCCATCACCGGTGGCAATGTCAGTTTCTACAATGAGACGCTAGGCGAGGGCATTTATCCCACGCCAGTGTTGGGAGTAGTGGGCATTATCAGTGATGTGCACAAGGTCCCAAAGATGCATTTCGCAGCGCCTGGCCGCACGATTGTGCTATTGCGCGGGGGCGAGACCGCCGATATCACCGATGTGGAGAGTGAGTTCGGTTCGTCAGAATACGCAAAAGAAACTTTGGACGCGGTATGGGGCTATCCGCCGGAACTCGATCTGGAGAAGGAAGCCGCGTTGCAAAAGGCGGTCATTGAATTGGTTCAGCAAGGGTTGGTGGAATCGGTGCATGACTGCTCCGATGGCGGGTTGGCTGTGGCGCTGGCGGAAAAGGCATTCGCGAAGAACGTGGGTGTGCGAGTGAATCTCGTATCGAATGGACTCCCAGCGGAGTTTGTGCTGTTTGGAGAAGATGCGGGCCGCATTGTGGTCTCCGGCGACCCAGAGAAGCTATCGCGAATCCAACAAGTGGCCGACAGCAATGGAATCTCCGCGGATGTGATTGGGGAGACGATATCGGAACGGCTTGAGATTTCACTGGATGGGCAGGTCGCTGTCTCCGGGGCGGTTTCGGATTTGCGTCAGATCTACGAATCCGCGTTAGAGTCGACTCTGCGGACTGATCCAGAGTTGGTGGCCGCAGACTAATGTGCGATGCGGGGCAGGTTTGTGCCGAGACCTAAAGGCTAATTGCGAAATGCTGATTTCAGATAAATTTCACGACGAGTGCGGAGTCGTTGCGATCTTTTCTCATCCCGAAGCGGAGAAGCTCGCTTACTTGGGATTGCATGCCCTGCAGCATCGCGGGCAGGAATCGGCCGGCATCGTTACCTCCGATGGTCTGATTTCGCGGGTGCACAAGGCCATGGGTCTGGTCGCCGACATCTTCACCGAAGATGTGCTCGCCAAGATACGTGGCACGCTGGCCATCGGTCACACGCGCTATTCAACCGCCGGCGATTCGGCGCTGCTGAACGCGCAGCCGATTCTGGTGGGATCGAATAAGGGGTCGATTGCGGTAGCACACAACGGCAATCTCGTAAACGCTGGGGAAGTTCGAAGCCGCCTGGAGCGCCAAGGGTCGATTTTCCAGACGAACAGCGATACCGAGGTGATCGTTCATCTGATCGCGCTTTCGCGAGAGCACACTCTGCCGGAAGCAATCGCAGATGCGTTACGACGCGTGGAAGGTGCGTTCTCGCTGGTGGTCATGAGCCCGGACCGCATCATTGCGGCCCGTGACCCGCGCGGCTTCCGACCTCTGGCCATGGGACGCATTCCGGCGCTCGAAGGCCAGAAACGTGACACCATCGTCTTTGCCTCGGAGACATGTGCCTTTGATCTGATTGGTGCCACCTACGAGCGCGATGTGAAGCCCGGGGAGTTGGTCGTGGTGGGACCGGAAGGCATCACTTCGCGTTTCTATTCGACCGCCGCGCCGCAATCAAGCTGTATTTTCGAGCACGTCTATTTTTCGCGTCCAGACAGCGTGGTGTTTGGCCGGGCCGTGCAAACCAGTCGCGAAGAATTGGGACGGCAGCTGGCGCGTGAGGCGCCGGTGGAGGCTGATCTCGTGGTCCCCGTGCCGGATTCGGGCGTGACTGCGGCCGTAGGATACGCGGCCGAGAGCGGCATCCCGTTTCGCTTCGGATTGATCCGTAATCACTACGTCGGACGGACGTTTATCGAGCCGAGCCAGAGCGTGCGCGACTTTGGCGTAAAGCTGAAGCTGAATCCGGTGCGGTCACTTCTGGAAGGGAAGCGCGTGGTTCTGATTGACGATTCCATTGTCCGCGGCACCACCAGCCGAAAGATCGTTCGCATGATTCGCAGCGCGGGAGCAAAAGAAGTCCACATGCGTATCTCGTGTCCCCCCACTGTTTCTCCTTGCTATTACGGCGTGGATACGCCCTCGAAAAATCAGCTGATCGCTGCCAATAAATCGATCGATGAAATTCGCCAGTACATTCGAGCCGACTCACTCGCCTATCTGTCGTTGGAAGGCCTTAAGAAGGCCTGCGGTGATGGAGAGAAAACTTCCTATTGTTCGGCTTGCTACACGGGGAAATATCCCACCAACGTAGTGGACGTGGAAGAGATTCAGCCGGCGGCCGTTTCGCGGTGACAAGAAAGTTTCACGCGGGCGTTTATCCTGCCGCCGATAAACACAGCCGACTAGACCTTCTTTCGAGCTGCTACCACGCGCGGAACACCTTGGAGATCGTTGACGACTCGCATCTCTTCCCATCCCGTCAGCAATTGCTTTGTCCATTCCACGATGGTTCCGCTGATCTCCACGACTAACCAGCCTCCGGGCCGAAGAGCGGCCTGGGATTCCATTATCAGCCGCGCGATCACCTCAACTCCTGTAGGACCCGCAAAGACGGCGTTGCGCGGCTCGAACTTGCGAACTTCGAGTTGAACTTCATCTTGCTCCGATTCGCCCACATAGGGAGGATTAGAGACGATGATGTCGAAGAAGCTGTCTTCGAATCCAGTCAGCAAATCCGCTTCCCGAAAATGAAGGTGGGATTCCAGCTGGTGGCGAGCGGCATTGGCGCGAGCGATTTCTAGAGCAGCAACCGAGATATCGATCGCGTGAATCTCTGCCTGCGGTAATTCCTTGGCGAGCGCGATCGCGATGCAACCGGAGCCCGTTCCGACGTCGATGAGTCGAAGAGGGTTGGCAAAAAAAAGCGTCTGTCCCACGCATGTCAAAACAGTTTCGATGACGTGCTCCGTCTCCGGGCGCGGGATAAGCACGGCGGGCGTGACAATAAAATCCATGCCCCAGAATTCCTGATGCCCGGTAATGTACTGGGCCGGAACCCCACGCTCGCGCTCTGAGAGTGCGGCCTCGTAACGACTGATTTCGTCCGAGGTGAGATCACGCTCCGGGTGCGCGTATAAGTAAGCCCGATCGCACCCTAGCGTGAACATCAGAAGAAGCTCCGCGTTCATGCGCGGAGAAGGGACATTCACTTCCGTCAGGTGCTTGACAGCGGACAAGAGTTTAGCTTTCAGTTGCACTGCATCATTTCAACACACACACAACACCGGAGTAGAAGAGAAAATGAGGAGAACTCTGAAGGGTCTTTAAGCCTGGCGCGGATTCAGCCTGGCGATTTCCGAATTGAGCACCGCCGCGAACGCGACCCAGGCCGCGTACGGGATAAAAGCATTGGCAGCTGCGCGATCTACTTTTCGAGCTGTTTTCATGTAAGCAAAAATCGCCCCCTCTAATGCAATCGCGTCAGCCAGAGCCAGTGTGGGACTATGTTCCCCAAAAAAATACTTTGCCCATTTTGCGTTGGCGGCAAGCTGCGAAATCCACAGGCGCAACGCATGTTTGCGCTCGCGAGACGGCGCTGCGCTCCAGATGCGCCATCCCGACCAGGCGATCATCGCATAAAGCGCTGTCCAAACCACCGGATACGCGCTTTTAGGCGGCGTGAAGCTCGGTTTATCCAGATGTCGGTACCAACTGGCACGGCTTTCCTTGCGACTGTATCGGGCACCGTACCACGCGGCGCCGGCTGTCGCCAGTCCGAAGCCGGTAAGCGCCAGCAGCGAGTGAGAATTACCTTTCGACATAGTGCACCTTAGGTGCTGAATCAGTTCTGACGGTTGCTGCAGTGCCCGTGTTTGTGTCGAACCAAAGATACCAAACCGTTCTTCATGCCACCGTCGCACCCTCTTCCTTTAGCTTTTCCGCCTGATAGTGCGTGGTCAGCGCCTCAATCAGAGGTTGCAGCTTGCCGTCCATTACAGCTTCGAGTTGATGGATGGTGAAGCCAATGCGATGATCCGTAAGGCGGTTTTGCGGAAAGTTATAAGTACGGATCTTCTCGCTCCGGTCTCCGGAACCCACCATGGCCTTGCGTTCCTTGGCCAGCGCCTGCTGCTGCTTCTCCATTTCGATTTCGTAGAGGCGGGAGCGCAGCACGCGCATACCTTTTTCGCGATTCTTGATCTGTGATTTCTCGTCCTGGCAACTCACCACCGTGTTGGTCGGAATGTGTGTTATGCGCACGGCAGAGTACGTCGTATTGACCGACTGGCCGCCCGGGCCTGACGAGCAGAAGGTATCAATGCGCAGGTCCTTCGCTTCAATCTTGATGTCGACATCTTCGGCTTCGGGCAGCACGGCGACCGTGACCGCCGAGGTGTGGACGCGCCCTTGTTGCTCGGTTGCCGGAACCCGCTGCACGCGGTGCACTCCACTCTCGTACTTGAGTTGAGAATAGACGCGCTTACCTTCAATGATCGCGATGACTTCTTTCAAGCCGCCCGCCGATGATTCTGACGAAGAGAGCACTTCTACTTTCCAATGCTGGGTTTCTGCGTAGCGCGTGTACATACGGAAGATCTCAGCGGCAAAGAGTGTGGCTTCGTCTCCACCCGTGCCCGCCCGGATTTCGAGAATAATATTTTTCTCATCATTCGGATCTTTCGGCAATAGCAAGACCTTCAATTCTTCTTCGATGGCCGCTACGCGGGGCTCAAGTTTGCTGAGTTCTTCCTGGGCATAAGCCCGCATCTCCGGATCTTTTTCCTCAACCAGCATCGCCTTGCTCTCGGCGATCCCACGCTTCAGATCCTTGTACTCACGATATTTCTCGACCACCGGCGCGATTTCGCTGTGCGCCTTCGCAGTCTTCTGGTATTTCGCCGAATCGTTGATGATATCCGGCGAGGCAAGAGCGTGAGTCAGCTCTTCATAACGAGTTTCGATTTGGTCAAGACGTTCAAACATCGGTTTCTCAGTTCTGGGTTCTCAATTCTCAACTGCATCGCGACGGGGTCCGCGTCGGCCCGAGGCTGGACGAACTCATTCTATGAGCTTTTGCTGAGAACTGGGAACTGAGAACTGGTTGGGGGAGGAACCCCCTAGGCAATCACTAACTCGCCCCCGTTTTCCTTTTCCAGAGCCATCGCGTGATCGAGGGCAACGATGGCGCACTGTGCCTGCTCATCCGATGGAGGCTGCGTGGTAATGCGTTGTAGCCACAATCCGGGAGCGGTCATGAGCGCGAAGAGCGAGCCACGATGCTTGGCGGCAAAGCGAATGATTTCGTAGGAGACGCCGGCGATTATGGGCAGCAACGCAATACGTGACGCGAAGCGCGCCCAGAATGTGGTGAACGGAATCAGCATGTAAAAGCCGATGGAGATCAGCATCACCGTCATCAGAAAACTCGTGCCGCAGCGCGGATGGAAGGTCGAATACTTCTGCACAGCCGCGGTTTCCAACGGATCGCCATTCTCGAAGGCGAACACGGTCTTATGTTCGGCTCCGTGATACTCGTAGACCCGTCGAATGTCCGGGAAGAGAGAAACTCCCCAGATGAACAACAGGAAGAGGATCAAACGCACCGCGCCGTCGATCAGGTTAAAGACAATCTGGCCGCCCAAAGCGGGATCGAACTTTTTAAGTTCCGTGGCCGCGAGCAACGGCAGGTACTTATACATGAAAATGAAGAACGCCAGCGAGATGACGACGTTGCCTGCGGCCAGCCATCCGCTGATCGAGGCGGCCTTCTCACGAGTCTGGGCTTGAGAGGGCTCCGCATCGCTTCGCGGCGGCGAGACAGTCGAGGCGGAGGACGCCACATCTGTCTCCTCATTTTGCATCACTTCTTCAATCGCCACGTTCGCAGAAAATCGCAGCGCGCGGTAGCCGAGAGACATGGCGTAACCGAGCGTCATCACGCCGCGAACCACGGGCCAAGCCATCCATTTGTGTTTTTCCGAGGGCCGATCTAGCGGTTCACTCATGGTCGCCAATTCGCCGGAAGGTTTGCGGCACGCGATTGCCCAGGCGTGCGGTGAGCGCATCATCACGCCCTCGAGAACAGCCTGACCGCCAACCAGCGTTTCTTCGCCACTCTCAAGAGCGGGCAGAAGCTGTACGGCGACCAGAAAACGCACGAAATTTTGCAATGAACGCACGAGGATTAGATGCTCCGGGGGCGGCAACGCACCAATCACTAGATTACCATAGGGCAGTTTGCATTCTTGGGTTCCGGCTAGATGCGCTAAGTATCTACAATGTCGGCCCTTAACCGGCCTGGAAGGCAGCGGTCCGCGAGGCTTTCGTCTATCCTCGGAACTACATCTTATCGACATGCGCAAGCTGGCTGAAACCTGCGAGGCGATAGCTGCTACGAGCAAGAAACTGCAAAAGACGGCCATCGTCGCTGACTATCTGAAGTCGCGCAGTGTCGACGAAGCGGCGGTCTCGACGGTGTTTCTTTCCGGCAGACCATTTCCTGCATGGGAAGAAACGACCCTTCAGGTGGGTGGCTCTCTGTTGTGGCGTATCGTCGCGGAGCTTTCGGGGAAAGATGAGTCCGGTCTTGCCAGTGCCTATCGTAAGCACGGCGACCTGGGCGCCGTGGCAGCGGATGTTCTGCCGGAGAACTCCGGGCGAGGCTTGCGAATTCTCGAAGTGGCCGATGCATTCCGCCAAATCGCGGCTGCGCGCGGTCCGGCGGCAAGGACTGCGTTGGTTCGCGAATTGTTGTCTCGAGCTACGCCACTCGAAGCCAAGTACATCGTGAAGGTGATGACCGGCGATCTGCGAATTGGGCTGAAAGAGAGCCTGGTAGAGGAAGCGATTGCCAAAGCCTTCGGCAGCACGCTCGCCGACGTGCAGCGCGCCAACATGCTCTTGGGCGACATTGGCGAGACGCTTCGCCTCGCGGTCGAAAGCAAGCTGTCGGCGGCGGAGCTGCGGATGTTTCATCCCTTGGGTTTCATGCTCGCCAGTCCGATTGAGTCGGCCGAGGAGGGGCTAAATTATTTCGCTGACGCCGCGGTAGAAGATAAGTACGACGGCATTCGTGCCCAGGCGCACGTTTCGGATGGCGAAGTAAAGTTCTTTTCGCGTACGCGGGATGAGATCACCGAATCCTTTCCGGAGTTGCCCGACGCACTGTCAGGGCTGCCGCAGGGCGCGATTCTCGACGGCGAGATAGTGGCGTGGGAATATCCGCAGAATCTGGTGCAGACGCAAACCGTGGTGGATGAATCCTTCTCCGAAGCGGGAGAGGGAAGAGCGGTGGAACTAGGCCGGGCGCGGCCATTCTCGATGTTGCAGAAGCGGCTCGGCCGAAAGAAAGTTAGTGAGAAAATGTTGCGGGAAATTCCTGTAGCTTACCTGGTGTTTGACGTTCTATACGCGGACGGCGAGTTGCTGATCGATCGTCCCTTGCGGGCGCGGGCACGGATGCTAGATGAGCTACTGGCGGGCAAGAATCCTAGTCATACAGGACGTCGAGGAGCGCAGAGGAAAATTGGAATGCAAGGGAAGTTGATGTTCGAAAATGCCGAAGAGATTTCCGCGCATAGCATCATCCGCGCTCCCATGTTTCGAGCATCGTTGCCTGAGGAACTCGAGCAACTTTTTATTGCTGCACAGGCCAGGGGCAACGAAGGATTGATGATAAAAGACCTCGCCTCAACCTATGCACCGGGCAAGCGCGGCAAGTCGTGGCTGAAGATGAAGCGCGAGCTGGCCACCCTCGATGTGGTCGTGACCTCGGTTGAGTATGGTCACGGCAAGCGCGTAGGCGTGCTGAGCGATTACACGTTCGGGGTGTGGGATACGAACAGAGATCGGCTAGTGAACATTGGCAAGGCGTACTCGGGACTGACCGACGCCGAGATTGCAGAGATGACGAAATGGTTTCTGGCACACACAATTGAAGATCAAGGTTTCCGGCGCGCAGTCGAACCAAAGGTTGTGCTGGAAGTAGCATTCAACAACATGATGCAGTCCGACCGGCACGACAGCGGGTACGCGCTTCGCTTTCCCCGGATCGCGCGCCTGCGGCCCGATAAGTCAGCGGAGGAGGCGGATACGATTGTGCGGGTACGGGAGATTTTCGAGAAACAGATCTCCGGGAGGAAATCCTGAATCGCAGAGCTCCCAAAGACGAACCGCAATCGCACGTTTAAGCGAGCTTGATCGCCGGCTCAATGATTGTGATGGTGATGGGCTTCACTTTCCCCAACTGGCATCACGCACCCGTGCGCCACTTCGCATTCCACGTGCTCGAACTGGATGGTGGTGTGGTCGATGCGGAAGCGATGATGCAGGCGGTCTTTCACGTCGCGCAGGATACGCTCGCTGACGGAGGGAGGAATATCGGCGATCGCGATGTGGCAGGAGAGCGCACGGGTCTCTGAGCCAATGCTCCAGCAGTGCAAATCGTGCACATCGTTCACACCCTCCACGGAGCGAATTGTCATTTCTACCAGTTCGAGCTTCACGCCGCGGGGCGTGCCTTCCAGCAAAATATTCAGCGTTTCGCGCACGATTCCAAACCCTGACCACAGAATCAGCACGCCTATTCCGAATGACAACGCGGCATCGATCCAGTAATCTCCCGTGACCAGAATAGCCCAGCCACCGGCGATTACAGCCGCCGTCGAAAGCGTATCCCCCACTTCATGGAGTAGTGCGCTGCGGATATTCACATCGCCGCCGGAGCGATACAGCAGCAGCGCGATTACTCCATTCATTAACACGCCAGTGCCGGCCACCCACATCATGACCGAGGCCTGCACGTGTTCTGGACGCTGCAGGCGCCGGAAAGCTTCGTAAAAAATGAAGAAGGAAACCGCGACCAGAGACACGGCGTTGACCAGCGCAGCTAGAACTCCGGCGCGATGGTAGCCGTAAGTCTTAGTGGAACTCGCCGGGCGAGACTGCAAATAGACAGCAACCAGAGACAGCAGCAAAGCCAGAAAATCAGAGAGATTGTGTCCGGCCTCGGAGAGTAATGCCAGAGAATGGGCCCGAATTCCAGCCACCACCAGCAGCACGATGTAAGCAAGAGTCACGCCCAGCGAAATCTTCAGTACTCGCTTGGGACCGCCCTCGCGATGAACGTGGACGTGCATCCTCTAAGTGTACGGTCGGGGAAGGCTGGGTTCAAGGCTGGCCAGGCGCTGTAAAAAACGATCAGCGGTTAAATAGTTTCTGCAGGTAACGATCGTTATACAGCGTGGTGGTGCTCTGTACAAACTCGAGAATCCTATACATTTTTTCGCGGGACTCGCGGCTCATCTCCTTGAATTGGATGGCCACCCCCGATCCTGGATGGATTCTGGCGATGGCGCCTTCCGAATTCAAATTCGCGTCGTCCATGGAAAAAACCACTTTGATATTCGACCCGGGCGTAAGAATGGCACTGGTCTCGACATAGCAGCCTCCCAGGCTGAGGTCGATGAGGTTCCCGAAAATCGGGCCCCCGCCCGACTGAGGATGTAACTCAATCGTGAGCCGGCATTTCATCCGCGTGTGCAGCCGTTGATCTTTCCGGGCAGGTTGCTTTTGCTTCTCCAGATACATGCGGCGGTCCGCTTCGGTGAGCAACTGTTCGGCGTCATTCCCATCTTCCGGAGATACAGCCAGCCCCACACTCAATGACAGCATGTCTTCGCCGCAAACATCGAACCCAGCCTGCCGTGCCAGTGGACGAATCTGCTCCACCTTCTTGGCTGCGGCATCGGCGGCCAAACCCGGAGCGATGACCACGAATTCATCCCCGCCCATGCGGGCAACGTAGTCATACTCGCGGCAACTGTCTTTCAGCGCTTGTGCGAACAAGCGCAAGACTCGATTGCCTTCCAGGTGCCCGAAACGATCGTTGATCTTCTTGAACCCGTTCATGTCGCAAACCATCAAGGTGAGCGAAGCATTGTCCCGCTTGCAACGCGCCAGTTCGCGGTCGAGTTGCAGAAATAGCGAACGGGCATTGGGTAGGCCAGTGAGATAGTCAGTGGTGGCGGAGTTCTCAGCTTGCTGATATTTGAGAGCGTTCTCGATGGACAAAGCCATCTTGCCGCTCACCGCCAGCAGGATTCGCAAATGATCGCTCGTGAATGCATCCCGTTCGGAGCGATAGAGCGCGAGGACGCCGATCACGCCTGACACTCCCTCGAGAGGCAAAGCCAATGCCGAGCGCAAGGTGCTGAATTTCGCAGGATCGTTCAGGTAGCCTGGTTCCACCGAAGGATTCCCGTTCACAATCGGCTTTTTGTTCTGCGCCACCCAGCCTGAAAGCCCATCTCCCACTGGAATTCGGAGAGAGGCGAACAGGCGGTAGTTATCGCCGTTCACATATTCCGGGATTAACTCATCGCCCCTTCGGATGTAAATCGCAATCGCATCATACGGAACCATCGGCTTCAATTTAACGGAGAACACGGAGAGCGTTTCGCCCAGGCTTAATGACGCTCCCAGATCTTGGCTCAGCTCAAACAAACTTTGCGCTTCCTGGCGTGCTGCCGCAATCGACGACAGAAAGGTTGCCTCCCGGCCAGGCGCATCGGACACATCGATGTTTTCAAATCCTGCAGCCGGTGCTGGCCCGCGTGAGATTTTGAGCCCGGCAGAGAGGGCGAAGCTGCCATCCTCCGTCGATTTTGCCCGCGCCAAATTCTCCAGAGATTTGTATCGCCTCTTCAGGACATCGACCACCTTCGGATCAAATGATTTGCCCGCTTCTGCCGACAGTCTCTGCATGACGTCGTCCAGCGGCACCGCCCGCCGGTATTGCCGGTCGGACGCCAAGGCGTCCAGGTAGTCGACTGCGGAAAGGATGCGAGCGCCAATCGGAATCTCCGTACCTTTTAGTCCGTAGGGGTAACCGCTTCCGTCATATTTTTCATGGTGGGCCCGCACGATCGGCACTACTGGGTAAGGGAAGCGAACTCGCTCCAGAATCTCCGCGCCGACCACGGTATGGATCTTCATCTTCTCGAACTCTTCTGGAGTCAGCCGCCCGGGCTTGGAAATGATGTGCTCCGGTACGGCCAACTTGCCGATGTCGTGCAGCAGCGCCGCGGCATGAAGCGCTTCCAGTTCGGCTCCTTTTATGCCCAGCTCTTTCGCCACCTCAATGGCATAGACGCGAACCCTTTGCAGGTGATCATGAGTCGTTTGGTCTTTGGCTTCAATGGCCAGCGCCAGGGCCTCAATCGTACGAAGATGGAGGTTCGCCATTTCCTCTACGTGCCGCTTTTCGTCTTCCAGTTTTCCCAGATAGAGGCGGTAAGAACGGTAGATGATGTAAATGGCGGGCACGAATAGCAGCGAAGTCTCCCAATTGAAGCTGTGGTTGACCCAGGAAATCGTGCCCGCGATGCCCGCCCCTACCAGGTAATACGGGAAGGACCAAAAATAACAATCCACCAGAATCTTCCGCAGCGGCTTGCCTTCGCTAAACGAGATCACAACTGCAATGCAGCCGGCATTGACGATAAAGTAAATCGACGCTGTCAGGCACAAGAGCAGCGGGCGGTTTCCGATGAGATCATTGCAAAAAGCATTGTGATAGACGATATAGGCGACCGCGGTGGACAGCGCCCCCGCACAAACGTTGAACGTCAACTGAATAGCCGTTGGCCGACCTGGTAGCAAGCTCTGGGCCAGCATGGCGACCCCACCCAAGGTCAGGGCCTCGGAATAACCTAGTTCGGCTATCCCGACAAGAATGAACAGAAAGTTAACCGACAGAGTTCCGGTGATGCCGGGCAGGATGACGCGCAATCGAGACGCCAAAACCGCGATCCCCAGATAGCATATGAATTCCGCAATATTTTTGCTGCTGGGATGGAGAGCGGCGAGTACCAAAGACGCTGTGCCCGCGGCAATCACCGCGGCAACGAAGACCTGCGCCCCCGCGGGCAGACTTCTCCACGAGTTTGTGCTGGCAGACATGAACTGAACAGGTAATCGCTCCGCCGATGCTGCCAGCGCGCGAGTTCCCGGTTTCTAGGATAAATAGCTAACAAGATGACTCACAATCATTTGAGTGCCCCTCAGGAAACTTCAGTAATGCTCGTTTCAGCGGAAGTAACACAATTTTGGGCGGGAAGTAACCCGAATCGCCCCCGAGCGGCGGAGTGTTGCTAAATCTTGTTGCTTAATACTTAAGAGGATCAAAGGATTGGTGGCGGCGCGTGGACTCGAACCACGGACCTACGGATTATGAGACCGTCGCTCTAGCCACCTGAGCTACGCCGCCATTCAGTCGGAAAATGCAACGAGCAGGACTAGTCGCACCCTGCGCGAAGTCTCGCTGCCTTGGACTCAACCAGCCGGAGTGGCATCAGGTCCAATAGGTTATTCTAAGAGCGCTCGCAAAAAAGTGTCAAACCAAACGATCAACGGTCGGTTTCATTCCCCGATTGAATAGTTGTCAGCGTCGGTACGAAACTGGAAAACTAGCCCACATGAAAACTGTCGCTGTGATCCCAGCTCGACTTGCCTCGACCCGTCTGCCGCGCAAAATGCTCCGCGATATCGCCGGGAAGTCGCTTCTGGGCTGGGTCTATGAAGCGGTCTCTTCATCGCCGCTTCTCGCCGAAGTGCTCATTGCTACCGATTCCGAAGAGATTATGGACATCTGCAACCGCTACGGATGGAAAGCCCGCATGACGGCCTCGACTCACCGCAGCGGGACCGAGCGTGTGCATGAAGTCTCAAATCTAGTGTCCGCCGATCTGTATCTCAATGTGCAAGGCGACGAACCACTCGTCCGTCCCGAGCAGATCGCCAGCTTGATAGAGGTTATGCATGACTCTTCCATCCAGGTAGGAACTCTCAAGACCGTTTGCCCCGCCCGCGAGATCCATAGCCCGAACGCGGTTAAAGTCGTGACTGAGGTCAGCGGCCGTGCTCTCTATTTTTCGCGCTCCACCATCCCCTTCGACCGCGACGGCAACAGCCATCCGCACTACTTCAAGCATCTTGGCCTCTACGCTTACCGGAAGGCCGCGCTCGATTTCTTCGTCAGCCAGCCGGAATCGACCCTGGAAAAAGCCGAACGTTTGGAACAATTGCGTTTCATGGAAAACAGGATATCCATCTACGTTCGCGAAACCCCTTACGACTCGGTCGGCGTGGATACGGAGGAAGATTTGCAGCGCGTGACGGCAATCTTGCGCCCCCGTTGATTTCGCTGGTTGAACGGGAAAGTCGGTCGGCCTTAGGCCTGCGCACTTGGGTTTTGCGCGCGGCTCCACTCTTCAGCGGCCGCCACGCGCCTCGAGATTGCGGGGTGCGAGTGGAATAACAACTCAACCCATTTCGAAGGCGTCCGCTCTGCCAGGTTCTGCTGCGCCAGTTTATTCATCGACGAAATGAACGGCTCAACGCTGACGATCGATTCAAACGCATAAAGGTCTGCCTGTCGCTCGTTGTATCGCGAGTAGGCGTTTAGGGCGGGCATCAGCACCAGAGAAATCACGGTTGCGGTGATCGCCAGCAGTGGCAGGTTGGCAAAGTCGGAAAGTTCCTCGAACATGTGATGGTCTACCGCATAGTGCAGGACAAAGTTCGCTACCCAAAACCCGAACAAAGTGATCCCCGCCTGTACCAGAATGCTCTTTAAAATGTGTTTGTGGACATGGTGCCCGAATTCGTGTGCGAGCACTGCCTCGATTTCTTCCGGAGCGTAGTTGTCCAGCAGAGTGTCGGCCAGAATGATGCGACGTGTGTTTCCAAGCCCGGTCAGAGCTGCATTCGCCTTCTTGCTTTTCTCCGAAAGTTTCCAGCGATACACTCCTCGCACTCGCGTGCCCGCGCGCTCGCCCAGTACGACCAGTCGACGTCGCAGGTCTTCATTGTCCAACGGCTCGAACTTATAGAAGATTGGAAAAAGCACCACAGGCGCCAGTTGGGCCAATAGAACGAATAACCCCATGAACAGCGCCCACGTGATCAGCCACCAATGCTGCGGGGATTGCCGAATCATGAAATACAGCAATTCCACCACAATTCCCGCCATGACCAACCCCACAAGAAAACCCTTCACCTCGTCCCACACCCACGAGCGCACTCTTTGCGTAGAGAGCTGAAACTTCCTTTCCAAACGGAATCCATAGTAGTCGAGGCCCAAGCCGAGGATTTTGCCAATCAGCAGCAGGAACAACAAATAGAGAAAAAGGGAGAGGGTGTAGTTCTGAAATCCACGCCGCAAGGCGAGATCCCGCAACCAGCCGGACCAGCCTGTGATCATGAGCAGAAGAAGGTAAACAGTGCCGACAGCAAAGTCGGCGATTCCGAGCCAGCGGTGAATCCGATTGTAACGGCGTGCCTCGGGCGAGTCGTCTGGAGTCGGAGATGTGCTTCCGGCGAATGTCATGCTCACTCAAAAGTATCGCATTACCGCCGTGCTAAGTGTTGATTATGAGCTGATTTAGTCTGCTGCCAACTCAACCATTCTTAACAAAAGTCTCCGCTGCCGTTAGGATTTCGGTCACCAACTCCGGCGAAGCGGCCTCCGCATAGGCGCGCAGCAGCGGTTCCGTGCCCGAGGCGCGAAACAGGATCCACGCTTCCGCTCCTTTGCCATAGGTGGGCGCATCCAGAAAGAACTTGATGCCATCCAGATTTTCTTTCTTCACCACGCGGTAGCGCCCCAGACTCCGCGTGCTCTCTGCTCGCGCGCGTTGAATCGCACTCTGCTTCATCTCTTCCGGAATATGCAGATCGCTCCGCCCGTAAAAATGTGGCCCAAACTCGCGTTGCAGGTCCGCAACCAACTGGCCCAGCGGCTTGCCTTCTTCCGCCATGACATTGGCCAGCAGCAGGCAATTCAGCACGCCATCGCGCTCCGGCAGAAAACGCGAATAGCCGATGCCGCCAGACTCCTCGCCGCCAATCAGAATGTCGTGCTCCATCATCAGATCGGCAGCGTATTTGAACCCGATCGGCGTTTCGTAAAGTTTGCGGCCATGCTTGGCGGCAATGCGGTCGAGCATACGGGTTGTATTAAAAGCGCGAGTCACGCCGCCCGACCAGTCCTTTCGCTCGAGCAGCCAGCGCAACAGCACACAGAAGATCTTGTGTGCGTCCACGAAGCTCCCATCTTCAGCGACCGCTCCGATACGGTCGGCGTCACCATCGGTGGCCAATCCAGCGTCACACTTCTCTCTCACTACAGTTTGCTGTAGAAGAGCGACGTGCGGCTCAATCGGCTCCGGGTTGATGCCCGGGAAAAGAGGATTGACTTCCTGCCGGATCGCAACAAACGAAATGCCACATCCCTGAAAAATTCCAGCGAGGACACCGCGGCCCGAGCCATACATCGAATCGATCGCAACTTTGAATTTAGCTCTGCTGATCAAATCCATGTCAGCAAAACGGCAAACCGCCGCAACGTAAGGCGTCGTGAGATCAACCTCTTCGATGGTCGCCTTCGCTCCTTCTGGCATCGCACCCGCGCGCAACTCCTCTTCCACCTTCCGCATGATGGCAGGAGTCGCCGACCCACCGAACTTTCCCTTGAATTTCACTCCGTTCCAGTTCCACGGATTGTGGCTGGAGGTGATCATCACTCCTCCCGCCGCGCCTTTATTTTTCACAGCGTAAGATAGGGCCGGCGTCGGCGTGTAATCATTCGCCACTCTTACTGGAATACCTGCGGCCGCGATTACCTCGGCGGCCGCTTGCGCCGCACTCTGCGAAGCAAACCGCGTGTCATAGCCAACGAACACTCCTCGTTGGGCGTCTTCGTATTTCAATACATAGGAAGCAATCGCACCGGCCACTCGGCGCACATTGTCAAATGTAAAATCGTCCGCGATGATCCCGCGCCAGCCGTCAGTTCCGAACTTGATCTCTTGCGCCATGGTTATGAATGTCGGATTTTTCCCGCTTACCGCGAACGACGTTGGTAAGCACCGTGTTGAAAACGTGGAATTCGAAATTCGAAACTGGAAACTATGTCAGTTTGTGCAGTTTCTTTTCGTCCAGATGCTTCACCACTTTACCGACCTCCTGAGCGTGCTCCAGGGTCGTGATCAGCAATGCGTCGGGGGTGTCGACCACCACTAGTCTATCCACGCCAATCGTGGCCACAAATTTCGTAGGAGCATGCACGAAATTGCCTTTTGCGTTCAGAACGAATGCGCCCGCGCTGCGGATGATGTTTCCCTCAACCGGACCGGCCTTCGACGTGTGATGTTCGTGCAGCGCCGTCCAGGAACCCAGATCGTTCCAGCCAAAATCCGCCGGAATGCATAAGATATTGCCTGCTTTCTCGCCCTTCGCGGAGCGGGGTTCGAGCACCGCATAGTCAATGCTGATGTTTTCGCATTTCGGGTACAGCTTGCGGAAAGTCGCGGCAAACTTGCGAGTGCCGAAAACCGATGCGATCTCTTCCAGCAGCGATGCAGTCTTCACAAGATGCTCACGCAGCGCATCGGCCAGCGTCTGCGCGCTCCATAAAAACATGCCACTGTTCCAGAGGTAATTTCCCGCGGCCACGAAAGCCGCAGCAGCTTCCGCATCAGGTTTTTCAGTGAATCGGCGCACGCGCAAAGCATCGGCATCGAAGGCGCTGCCGGCCTCAATATAGCCGTACCCAGTCTCCGCCCGAGTCGGCTGGATGCCGAGGACGACAATGTTGTCCCCTGTCGCGGCGATCTCCATTCCACGTTCGATGGTTGCTCGAAAACTATTTTCATCTTTGATAACTTGGTCGGAAGGAAACATCCCAATTACCGCATAGGGATCCTGGCGCAGCAGCAGAAACGCGGCGAGACCAATCGCAGGTGCGGTATTGCGTCCCACGGGCTCTGCAACCACCTGCGCCTTCGCCAACTTTGGAAGTTGCTTCAGAATTGCGGGTCGAAGATCGTCGTTGGTGATGATCCAGAATCGTTTCGACGGAGCGAGCGGCAGCAGTCGCGCGACTGTCTGCTGGATCATCGTCCGCTTGCCATCGAGCGCCAGCAACTGCTTGGCGCGTTTTTTCCGGCTCAAAGGCCAGAACCGCGTGCCCCTTCCGCCGGCAAGGATCACAGGATAGAAATTTGAGTTCTTCACCACGTTCTTAACACCTTCGAAACTACATCCGCGTTTCGGGTTCGGGCAGTTTTTCTCCCGGCATACGCGCCCTCAAAACTTCCAGCGCCCACTGCGGACGCACCGTAACAGTCTCCGCCGACGCCGGAACCACTACGGCATCTCCTTTCGCCAGAGTCACCGGTTGTGCCCCGGCGGCTTCAACCACTCCGCATCCCTCCACTCCTACGAGAATTTGCACAGAACTTGTTCCCGAATTGTCGCGAGTGTTCAGTTCCTGCGGCTCTTTCATCTCAAACATATCCACAACAAAGTAAGGAGCGGCGATCAGAGCCGCTTGCCGATTTTTGCTGCCACGGATTTGCACTGGAGCCGGCCTCACAACCTTTCCAGACGCAACGTGCTCCCTCACTGCCGCCAATCCGTCTTTCAGGTGCAACTCGCGCGGCCGTCCGTAATCATACAAACGGTAAGTTGTGTCGGATTGCTGCTGCGTCTCTACAATCACGGAACCGGCCCCCAGCGTGTGCACCGTTCCGCCGGCAACATAGATCATGTCACCGGTGTACACATTCAGCCAGTTCAGTAACTCTTCGGCCCGCTTTTCGTGGATCGCAGCTTCCAATTGGGCTACCGTGGCGCCGGGCTTTAATCCCAATCCGATCTGCGCACCGGGCTTGGCATGCGCCACATACCAGCACTCGGTTTTACCCCAGGGCTGATTTACGCGAAGCGCCTGCGCATCGTCCGGATGAACTTGCACCGAAAGCTTCTCGTGCGGAAAAAGAAACTTCAGCAGCAGGGGGAAGCGGCGAGCGTCGCGCGCTGCATCACCAACAATCCCCCGCTGATAGTTCGCGCTCACTTGCGCCAGCGTCTGCCCGGTCAGCGGGCCGTTGGCAATTTTGCAATCGTCGCCGGTAAGCCACGCCTCGCCAATCTTTTCGGCGAACTGACGATTGGGATAAATCGGCGACAGATCGTTCGTACCCCAAGGACGCGGGTCAAATCCCGGAACCATCAGCAATGGATATAAATTTCCCATGAAACATTACTTGAACGAAAAAGGTCGCTTCCGAGCAAACGGCCTCTTGGTATCGATTGGTGGCGAGTTTTTTCGAAGCATCTTCTCTACAGCGCGGCGAAAAACTTTCGCATGCGTTCCAGCCCGCGGTCTAACTCCGCCTTCGAAGTAGCGTAGGAAACACGGATATGGTCGGCAGTGCCGAATCCCTCTCCCGGAACGGTGGCCACGTGAGCTTCCCGCAGCAATCTTCCAGCCACATCTGAAGCCGATTTCACCCCGCCGCGTCCCAGGAACGTCGAGATGTTGGGATATGCGTAGAACGCCCCTTCCGGCAGCGTGCATCTCACGCCCGGAATCGCGCGCAATCCTTTCACCACGTGGTCCCGCAGCTGGATGTATTCCCGCCGCATTTGTTCCACGCACTCTTGCGGTCCCTTCAGTGCGGTTACCGCTGCCTTCTGCACAATCGATGTCGGATTTGACGTCGATTGACTCTGCAGCTTCGACATCGCGCTCACCACCGCCGTTGGGCCGAGCGCGTAGCCCAGCCTCCACCCCGTCATGGCGTAAGTCTTGGAAAGCGATCCCAGCACGATGATGTGCTCTTTGCATTCCCGCAACGAGCCCACGGAAAAATTCTTGCCCGTGTAATTGAGGTAAACGTAACACTCGTCAGACAACACCCAGATTCCGCGCTCATGCGCCAGACGCACCACCGCCGTCAGATCCTCCGCACTCATGACCGCCCCCGATGGATTCGAAGGCGAATTGAGAATGATGACCTTGGTCCGTGGCGTCACCAGCCTTGCGACCATCTCAGCCGTGACTCGGAAACCCTGCGACTCATCCGATTGCAGCAATACACACTGGCCGCCGGCATAGCGTACGATGTCCTTGAACGAAACCCAGTAGGGAACCGGCAAAATCACTTCATCGCCATGATCGACGAGTACCTGAACCGCGTTGAACAGCGCATTCTTGCCGCCGGTTGAGGCGATAGCTTCTTCGCGCCGGTAGTCGGAATCGAAGTCGACCGCGTGACGATGCACGATTGCATCACGCAGTTCGGGCGTGCCCGGCACTGCCGTGTACTTCGTGAAATTGCCTTGAATGGCCGCGATGGCTGCGTCCTTGATGTGCTGCGGCGTGGCGAAATGCGGTTCGCCGGCTCCAAAGTCGACAACGTCGATGCCCTGCGCGCGCAATTTATCGGCTTCGGCCACGACCGCCATCGTGGCAGACGGCTCAATGCGGTTGATTCGATCGGTGAGTTTCAGGGCGTCGCTGATCGCTGTCGTCATACTTTCTTTTTCCTTTTCTTTTCTTTGACCGATGAACGAGCCGTAGCTTCCTGCATCTCATCATGGAACTTGTAGGCTGGCTCAAGCTTTTCCCGCAGTTTCTGCTCCACTACTTCGGGGACGAGACCCTTTACGGGGCCACCGATTTGCGCCACTTCCCTCACCAGACGCGAGCTTACGTAAGAATACTTGTCGGCGGGCATCATGAATACAGTTTCCAGCGAGGGTTCGAGTTTGCGATTCATCAGCGCCATCTGCAATTCATATTCATAGTCGCTCACGGCTCGAATTCCGCGCAAGACGCAGGTCGCATCGATCGACTTCGCGTATTCGACCATCAACCCGTGAAAAGCCTCGATGCGCACGTTCTTCAAATGGGCGGTGAGCGTTTTCAGCATCTCCAGTCGCTCTGCCAGGCTGAACATGGGGCTCTTTTCCGAGTTTCTGAGAATGCCCACCACCAGTTCTTCGAAAATCTTGGCGCCTCGCTCGATCAGGTCGAGGTGCCCGTTGGTGGGCGGATCGAACGAACCGGGATAAAGGGCGCTGACTTTGCTCAATGGTCCTCGCAGGAAGCCGCCGTGCTGAGTAATTAGGGATTCTATTCGGGTAAGAGCAGGGATGGCAATCGCGGAATGAGCAGATTGGGGGCGAGTGCATTGAGCACCCGCCCCGACATTTGTGTTTAGCGCTTTGCCGCCATCGGCACTTTGGCGGGCTCTGGTGGGGCACTTGGCATGGTTGTGACCCGGGCTCCCGCAGGCGCCGGTGTCTGCGAGGTAGTAGTCGCCGGATGCGCTGGCGGCATCGCAATCAACCCCAGTGCTTTGCGCACTTCCGTATCGAGCTTGGCCATGGTGTCTTTGTTGTCTTTGAGGAACTGGCGGGCGTTCTCGCGGCCCTGGCCGATACGCTCGCCCTTGTAGCTGAACCAGGATCCGGATTTTTCGACAATGTTGTTGTTCACCGCGAGATCGAGCAAGTCGCCTTCGCGGGAAATCCCTTCGCCATAAAGAATGTCAAACTCGGCCTCGCGGAAGGGCGCAGCCACTTTGTTCTTGACCACTTTTACGCGAGTGCGCGAGCCGGTGACTACGTCGCCATCCTTGATAGCCGCGATACGCCGAATGTCCACGCGCACGGAGGAATAGAACTTCAGCGCGCGACCGCCCGTGGTGGTCTCGGGATTGCCGAACATCACGCCAATTTTTTCGCGAATCTGGTTGATGAAGATCAGGCAGGTGCGCGACTTGGAAACGGTTCCCGTCAGCTTGCGCAGCGCCTGCGACATCAGTCGCGCCTGCAGCCCCATGTGGCTGTCGCCCATTTCGCCGTCGAGTTCAGCCTTGGGCACCAACGCTGCCACGGAATCCACCACCAGCACGTCAATCGCGTTCGAACGCACCAGCGCTTCCGTGATCTCGAGCGCTTGCTCGCCGTAGTCCGGTTGCGAAACCAGCAGGTTGTCCACATCCACCCCCAGCTTCTTCGCATAGGCGGGATCGAGCGCGTGCTCAGCGTCCACGAAAGCGGCCATGCCACCGGTTTTCTGCGCCTCGGCAATCACCTGCAGGGTAATGGTGGTCTTGCCGGAGGACTCCGGCCCGAAGACCTCCACCACTCGACCGCGCGGAAATCCGCCCACGCCGAGCGCCGCATCGAACGAAATCGAACCGGTCGGAATCACCGAGATGGGAACGATCGCCTCCTTCGACCCCAACCGCATGATCGAGCCTTTGCCAAATTGCTTCTCAATTTGTGAAACCGCCAACTCAATTTGCTTAGCACGTTCGTCCGCCATCAGTGGCTCCTTGATAAGAGTGCAGAACTAAATTAAATCTAATCTGGCCGGATTATACATACAGATCTAAGCGAAGGAAAGGCGAATATAGAAAATAAACAGTGGAAATCATCCCAAAATGGTCAACTCTCCGGTGGCGCGGAGATTCTCGCTACCGAAATCTACCCAAGAAGAGGAACGAGGTGTGCAGCAATCCACTCACGGATCAGCCCAAAGCGGAAGTTGCCTTCCTCCATACGCTTGATCATGAACTCGAAAGCGGCCTGGCTGCTTACATCTAAATCAAATCTATTCACTAGCAGAAAGGTGTGCATCGCGGCAAAACCAACGCGTTTATTGCCGTCGACGAAGGCGTGATTATTCACTAGCGACTCAAGCAGCGCCGCCCCTTCTTCGCCGATATCGTTGTAGTAGCCCGTCTGCGGACGGAAAACCGCGGCCTCCAATGAGCCCTGATCACGCAGGCCGTGCGCGCCGCCGTATTCCTCAATCTGGTGATGATGGATGGCGATGACTTCGGCCACGGTCAGGTAGACGCGCTCGGCCATTTACTTGGCCAGTTTCTTGTACAACTCACGATACTTTTCGTTGGAGCGGCGATAGGCGGCCATCACCTCAGGCCTCACCAGGCGCTGCGAAGGGACCACGTTGTGCAGGTAATGCTCCAGCGCCCGCTCCAGCACAAAGCGCTGCGACTGCCCGTTCTCCTTGGCCACGGAGACGAGTTCCTGGTAGAGCTTGGCGTCTATTTCCGGAGCGATCTTGACAGTGCGCGACATAGGCAGCCCTTGGTTAGATTTTAACTGCGCGGACTGGTCAGATCAAGATAAATCTAGAGATTGCTACATCGGATACCCGTGGAGAACTTGATCGGTCGGATTACCGCTGCCGAACCTTCTTCACAACGATGACTTCCGGTTCAACCCTTTCAAGTTTCCAGCATGTCATTCCCCTGACTTTTACGCGGGCGAGGGCGCCCATGCTGCACGAACTACCTCTGCAGCAAGTCCACTGGCGCGGTCACATCATGCACGCGGAAATACTTGGCCAGCGCTGGATACTTCCGCGCCACGGCCTCATACATCGCATAAGCCACGTTACGGTAGGAAACGTGCCCAACCGGCGTTGTGCGCAGTTCGGAGATGTAGACGGCTTCGGCGAAGTCCATCTTGAACAGGGCCCGCTTTCGATACGCCAGCGGAATCGCGTACTGCGAGTTTTCCTCCGCCTCGGGCGACTGGCGCGCGGCCAACTTCTCGACCATATTCTGTGCGCGCCGCATGGCCGCCTCGAATCGCAGACGCATCCCAGCGTCTTCCACATCAAGCAGCATCTCGTAGCCGTGCCGCGTCGTGAACCCCTGCATCACCTGAATGCAGCGCCGGTGGCGATGCATGTCGCGGAAGCCGCCCGTGTCCATCAGAATGTCGAAGCGGAACTGTTGCCCCGCGCGGAAAGCGCGCGACACCTCATCGTATTTCCCGCGATGCCGCAGTCCAAGGTCGATAATCTCCCGCCGATATCTCTCTCCAGAAACCTGCAGCGCCTGGCGCAGCTGGCGGTAAGAAAAATGGCAATGTTCGTAGAGCAAGGTGGTCGCAATCTCAACTTCCAGCGGCTCCTCATCGAGTAGATCGACAATGGCCTTGGAGGGTGCGAGTTGCTCGTTCTTCATCAGTTCGCGCGCTGCCTGCCGCAACTCGCGGCGCGTTTCCATTTCATACGGATTCGGATCTGCATATTTCACCAGGGTGGGCGCGACCCGGACCGCGTGCAACAATTCCTGCTCCGCACGCGCGCCCAACTCCGGACTTACGGCCCGAATCTCTTCCACCAATTTCTTCAAAGGCTCCGCGTTCACGTTGTAGGCTGCTGAGGTGGCTGCCTTCTTCAGCGACTCGCCCAGAACCCGAACCTCGTTATGCGAGTCCGAAAGCAAATGTGCCACCTGCGTTTCCAGCGTTCGCGCGTTGACGATCTCTCCCAGAGAAGTATTCGTGGCCAGCGGCAGCAAGTAGCGCGTGATATCGAATGCCCGCGCCTTCAGCGTTCGCTCGTACGCCTCCTGCTTCATCTCCGCAGGCTTAGGCGTGATGCTCATCAGATAATTCGCCATGTGCGCCGAGAGCGCTTCGTATTCTGCAAAAAGAAAGTCAAGCGTCTCGCAATAAAGCTTGCGCGCTTCGGTGTCAGTTCCAAAGTCGGGAATGTAATAGCCGCTCTTCTTGAAATCCTGATAGCGGGTGGACCGCTCTTGTCCGTCCCAGCGTGGTTCGTCAACAAGCTCGATAGCGGCTAGAAGCGACAGCCTCTCGACAGCTAATGCGATGTGCGCCAAGTCGGCGATGGAGCGGTGACCGTACTGAAAGTAGAAGGTGTTGAGAAACTTCTCCGCCTTCTGCGAGCTGATCTCGCGCAGTGACTCCTTCATCGACAGCGCCGAACGCGAGTACTTCGCCATCGCGTAGGCCTGAATCTCCGGCTCAACGCCGTAAACCGCAAACACCTCCGTGGACGAGTCCGCCGAAGGTTTTTCCACTGTACCCGGCCCTTCGAGCGCAGAAGCTCGTTGTGTCGAACGGTGCCCCGATGGATTTGTATCCGATAGGGATGATTTCTGGTTAGAAGACTCGGGCAGGGCGATGACTTCGTTAGTCACGGTGTGAGACATGGGAGTGATCGAATGTTAATCGGCATGCGCTGGTTGCGCAATCTGTTTGCTGGCGTCTGTTGTGGATAACTTGGGCTGCGGCTCATATCGACGCCCCACGGACCCTATGGCGAGTATAATCTCACGTTCCGAATCAAAGATTCGCAATAGAGACTCAGACAAAGTCTCAGGAGAAGCTCATGTCCCTCTCAGGGCGGGTGGCGTTCGTGACCGGAGCGTCGCAAGGTATTGGACGAGCCTGCGCGCTAAAGCTCGCCACAGCGGGCGCCGCGGTCGCCGTGGCAGCTCGCCATGAGGAGAAGCTGAACGAACTGGTGAACGAAATCACTGCCGCAGGCGGCCAGGCCGGCGCCTTCTCCCTCGACGTTACTGATGAAGAGAAGGTTAAGGCCGCGATCAAGTCAGCCATCGCGCAGTTCGGCAAGGTCGATATCCTGGTGAATAATGCCGGCATCACCCGCGACCAGCTGGTGATGCGCATGAAGCGCGCGGACTGGGACGCCGTGTTGCAAACGAATCTCACTTCCGCTTATCTCTGCATTCAGCAGGTCACCAGCTCCATGCTCAAGCAGCGTTGGGGACGCATCATCAACATCGCGAGCGTCTTCGGACAGATGGGGCAAGCGGGCCAGGCGAACTACGCCGCGTCGAAAGCCGGGCTCATCGGATTAACCATGGCGGTGGCCCGCGAACTGGGATCACGCAACATTACTTGCAACGCCGTGGCTCCCGGCTTCATCGAAACCGCCATGACGGAGGTGCTCGGTGAGGAGTTCAAGCAGAACGCCGCCAAACAGATTCCGCTGGGCCGTGTCGGATTCCCGGCCGATGTGGCGAACGCCGTGGCTTTTCTCGCTTCCGACGAAGCCTCCTACATCACCGGCCACGTGCTGAATGTGAACGGCGGCATGTTGATGGGCTAGTCAAAAGGTTCAAGACGGAAACACGCCGAGGTTCATGGAGGGATGAAAAGGGAACGCACAATGCCTTCGAATTACCCTGTGCCCCCTGTGTTAAAGGGTTTGACTTTCGCTCAATCAGAATCACCCACCCAGATCAGCCAGGCCCGCGAACTGTTTCTGGAGTATGCGCAGTCCCTCGGCTTCAGTCTCTGCTTCAGAATTTCGACAAGGAACTCGCCGCATTGCCTGGCGACTACGCTCCGCCCGCCGGTCGCCTGCTGCTTGCGGAATATGAAGGTCAACTCGCGGGCTGTGTCGCGCTCCACAAGCTGGATTCCATGATCTGCGAAATGAAGCGGCTGTATCTCCGTCCGGAGTTTCGCGGCAAAGGCATCGGACGCGTACTGGCCGAGCGCATCATTGCCGAGGCGCGCCAGGTCGGTTACCAACGCGTGCGCCTCGACACCGTTGAGCCAGTGATGAAAGATGCGGTTGAAATGTATCGCAAGCTCGGCTTCAAGGAGATTGCGCCCTACTGCGCCAACCCGATTGCCGGGGCGTTGTACATGGAATTGCAACTGTGACGGCGCTGTTTCCAAGGATCGAACTGCTGCCACGAAATTGGCAGCGAGCTTCCGCTTTGCGGCGTTGTTTTCTTGTACGTTGTCTAAGTATAAAGACGGTCGGCGTCAGTTAAGTAAGGATTGCACTGGTTTTGATATAGCACTAATTTCCACTTGCCAGAAATTGCTGATCTGGTTACTATGTCGCATCCTGCAATGCTTCCAACCATCAACATCGGCGAGACCATCCGAAACTACCGGCTGCAAAAAGGCATGTCCCAGGGAGACATTGAGAAGCGCACCGGCTTGCTTCGCTGCTACCTTTCGCGCGTAGAAAACGGCCACACCATCCCTTCGCTCGATACGTTGTCGAAGATCGCCGGCGCTATGGAGATCGCCCTCTCGCAATTCTTTTCCGAATCGGGTCACGTAAACGGTTCTAAGGGATTGCCGCAACTTTCCGACGACGAAGTTCGCTTTCTCAGTCAGGTTCGCCGCTACGCTACCAATCTGAATGAAAGCGACCGCAAGCTGGTTCTCGCCATGGTCAAGAAGATGGCGTCGAATTCAAAGTGAGCTGTCCCGCCATCCGCCATCCGCCATCCGCCATCCGCTCAAGAAATCATAAAGTTGTCATTCCGAGGAGCTTAGCGGCGAGGAACCTGCCTTCGTTTTCTCTCGCACCCCAGGTTGTGCGCGCTCGATGGCGTCAAAGCCTGCGCTGACAGCTGATAGCTGATAGTTACCTTCGTACCATGACCTTGGTGACCGCCGGGTACCTCGTCGCCGGCGCCTCCTCTCACCTACACTGTTGATCTGGAGAGCGCTCGTGACCACCGACGAAGAATTGAACGTACTCGAAACCCAACTGCGGCGCTTGAAGATTGAGTACGAGGTCTACTTCAGCAATCCGACCAAGCGCCCGCCCACCGATATCGAGTGGAAGGTGCTTTCGCTCTTGCGTAAATTCTCCGATGGCGGACGCATGAATTTCTCCCAGCGCTACCGCTATAACGAAATGGCGCAACGCTACGCCGTCTACAGTGATCTCTGGCGCAAGAAGTCCCGCATCCGCGAGGAAGGGTATCGCCGGCCACAGGATGCGCTGCTCGGCGTGCAGGGAGTTCGCGCCGAAGAGGAGCACAAGCCGCAGCACCAAGTCTACGGACTGAGTCATGGCGCAGTCGCTGCTGCAGCGCCCGCGCCGCAGCCCTTCACCTTGCATAGCGTGGATCAGACGGAGCGCGAGCAGGTCGAGCGCCTCTACAACACGCTGGTCGCAGCCAAGAAAAAGGCAGGAGAGAACGTCTCCGGCAATCTTGATTCCTTCTCCACTTTCGTGCAGAAAAAGACCGAGCAAATCCGCAAGCAGTACCACTGCGAGGGCGTGGAATTCTCCGTCGAACTCGCCGATGGCCATGTCAAGCTAAAGGCCAAGGCGAAGGCGTAGCATCCGTCGTCCCTCGCTCCGGAAGGCTCCGTAACCTTATCCAACCGATCTTTTGGATCGTTCTGCTGAGCTGATCGCCACGTGCAATTGCTGGTAGAATCTTCGGTCGCTCCGCGATTATTCTCGAAGAGGCCGATCATGTCTTCCAGCACTACCCGCATCCAGCGCGCCATCCTCAGTGTCACCGACAAAACCGGTTTGGTAGATTTTGCACGCCAACTCTCCTCTCTCGGCATCGAACTCATCTCTACCGGAGGCACGGCCAAACTGCTGCGCGATTCGGGCGTCGCCGTAAAAGACATCTCCGATCTTACCGGCTTCCCTGAAATGCTCGATGGCCGGGTCAAGACGCTGCATCCCAAAGTACACGGCGGCATTCTGTTCCGCCGCGAGAATCCAGCGCACGCCGCAGCTGTGGCCGGGCACGGCATTCAGCCGATCGATATGGTCGTAGTGAATCTCTACGCTTTCGAGAAAACTGCAGCCAAGCCGGGCGTGGCTTTCGAAGAGTTGATCGAAAATATCGACATCGGCGGACCTTCGATGATCCGCTCCGCCGCCAAGAATTTTGATGATGTCGCGGTTGTCACCTCCCCGGCCGATTATCAGGGCATCGCTGAAGAGTTGACCCGCACCGGTGGCGCTCTTTCGCACGAAACTAAGTGGCGCCTTGCGCAAAAAGCTTTCGCTACTACCGCCGCTTACGATTCCGCCATTGCTTCCACGCTCGAAGGCATTCCGGACGTCAACAATTTTGTGCCGCCGGCAGCTGCGGAGCTCCGCTCCGCCGGACAGCTGAGGGCGGCTGTACCCACAAAGATCGAAGCATTCCCGCCGACCCTGCGCCTGTCCTTCCAGAAAACCCTCGATCTACGCTATGGCGAAAACCCGCACCAGAAGGCTGCCATCTATTCCGACGGCTCCGGCGTGGGAGTAGCGAATGCACATCAGCTACAGGGCAAGGAACTTTCCTACAACAACATCGTCGACCTGCAAGCCGCCTGGGATCTTGCTCAGGAATTCGATGAGCCGGTATGCGCCATCATCAAGCACACCAATCCCTGCGGGACAGCAACTGGCAAAACTCTCGCTGAAGCTTACAAGCGAGCACTGGAATGCGATCCCGTCTCGGCGTTTGGGGGTGTGATCGGGGTGAACCGTCCCATCGACGCCGAGGCTGCCGAAGAAATGCACAAGCTTTTTCTGGAAGTAATTGCCGCTTCATCGTTCGATGAAGCGGCCAAAGCCCGATTCGCTACCAAGAAAAATCTCCGCCTGGTGGAAGTGAAGGCCGCGCCACAGAAGTGGATTTTGAAAAACGTTTCCGGGGGGATTCTCCTGCAGGATGCCGATGTCCGGCCCCTGCAAGATATCGACCTTAAAGTTGTGACTCAGCGCGCCCCTACGCCAGAAGAAATTCGTGCAATGTTATTCGCCTGGAAAGTCTGCAAACACGTCAAATCCAACGCCATCGTCTATGCGCGCGACGGGCAAACGGTCGGTGTTGGCGCCGGCCAGATGAGCCGCGTCGATTCCGCCAAGATCGGCGCCATGAAAGCGCAATTGCCTTTAAAAGGTACGGTTGCCGCCTCCGACGCATTTTTCCCGTTCCCCGACGGCGTCGAAGAGATCGCCAGGGCGGGCGCCACTGCCATCGTCCAACCGGGCGGCTCGCAGCGCGATCCTGAAGTCATCGCCGCCGCCGATCGCCTCGGCCTGGCCATGCTGTTCACCGGCGTGCGCCACTTTCGCCACTAGCGTAGTTGATGTCGCGGCGAAGTGCGCGTCACCTCCTGCCGAACTTGCATTTCATGGCCCTTTACCAAACTTGACAATCCGCGCATGCAAGCCGCTGCAGTCCCTGTACTTCTGGCTTCATTGTGCACTCAATGTCTCGCAGAGTTTTTCCCAATCGGATGCAGAACGGGTTAGAATTAGGACACCCAGCCTCGGCGGTCGTGCATCCAATGGCTATGGTTTCAGGAAGTCGGCTGAGTTCGAGTACAAACAGTTCTCTCGGAATCAACTCCAGCGTCGTCAGGTCGAGCATGAATCGAATTTTTCACGCATTCTTGATGTTGTCCTTCTTTGCGGCGGCCGCGCCCGCGCAATCCAGTCCGTCTGCCCCGGCCGGTGCCCAACCGGCTGACTCCAAGCCCGCCCAGTCTTCGCCGCACAAAGTGGACCATGCCGCTTCCTATTATCACTACACGCTGGCGCACTTGTACGAAGAGCAGGTCACTGCCTATGGCCGCAGTGAACTGGCCAACAAGGCGATGGAAGAATATCGCCTCGCGATCGAGGCGGATCCCTCTTCGGAATTTCTGACCTCCGGTCTTGCCGAACTTTATGTGAAAACCGGACGCATCCGCGATGCCGTGCTCGAAGCCCAGGACATCATCAAGCGCGATCCCAATAACCTCGAAGCTCACAAGCTGTTGGGGCGAATTTATTTGCGCTCTCTCGGCGATATGCCCAGCAACGGCAATGGCTCCGAGAACGTGCTTCGGCTGGCTATCGAGCAGTACGAACAGATCGTAAAAATTGAGCCCGCGAATGTGGACGACCATCTGCTGCTTGGCCGCCTTTACCGACTGGATAACGAGTCACAAAAAGCGGAAAACGAACTGAAAACCGCGGTCAAGCTCGATCCCGATTCCGAAGAGGCCGTCACTACCCTTGCTCTGCTCTACAGCGATGAGGGCGACACCTCTCACGCTCTGCAAGTGCTCAGTGCCGTGCCCGATACCGGCCGCTCCGCCAAACTCTATGCCGCGCTCGGTGCCACCTACGAGCAGCGCAAAGATTACAAGGACGCAATCGATGCTTATAAGCACGCCATCCGGTTGGATCGAGACAATCTCGACGCCATCCGCGGTCTCGCTGAAAATCTGCTGAATGATGGCCAGATCGATGCCGCCCTCGATCAGTACAAAGTGATCGCTGATGCGAATCCAGAGGACGCGCAGACCTACCTCCGCATGTCCGAGATCTACCGCCGGCAGGGAAAGTATGACCAGGCGCTCGACGGCCTCAAAAAAGCCGAAGCCATGGTCCCTGATGCCTTGGAAGTTCCCTATAACATCGCGGTGGTCTATGAAGCGCAGGGGCGTTACGACGACGCGGTCAAGATTCTACAGGACCTTCTGAAGAAGACGGAGAAGCCGGACAACAACTATTCCCAGGGCGACCGCAACAATCGCGGAATTTTCATCGAGCGTCTCGGAATGGTCTATCGCGACCAGGAAAATTATCCGGCGGCGGTGGATGCCTTCCGAAAATTGATTCCTCTCGGTGACGACAACGCGAAGACCGGCTACCAGGACATCATCGATACTTACCGTGAAGCCAAGCAATGGCCGCAAGCCACTGCCGTCGCCCGGGAAGCAGTGCAGAAAATGCCGGATGACCGCGACCTGCGCATGGTTCTGGACGCGCAGCTTGCCGACACCGGAGATCCCGAGAAACCTCTTGCCGACGTGCGCTCGATGCTAAATGGCAAGCCGGAAGATCGCGAAGTTTATGTCCGGTTGGCCATCATGTATACGCGCCTCAAGCGCTACAGCGACGCCGAGGATGCGCTCAACAAGGCCGAACAGCTTTCCACCAAGCCCGAAGACAAAGAATACGTCTACTTCCTGCGGGGCGACACTTATGAGCACGAAAAGAAGTACGACCAGGCTGAAGCGGAATTCAAGAAAGTGCTTGCCGCCAACCCGCAGAGTGCCGTAACGCTTAACTATCTCGGGTACATGAATGCCGATCGCGGCGTGCAGTTGGAAGAATCGCTCAATTACATTAAGACGGCCGTGAGCCTCGATCCGACGAACGGCGCCTATCTTGATTCACTGGGCTGGGTTTATTTCAAGCTGGGCAAGTACGACCTCGCCGAAGAGAATCTGAATAAAGCCTCCTTCCGGATGGGTTCCGATCCCACCGTGCAGGATCATCTCGGCGATCTCTTCCAGAAAACAGGTCGCCTGAGGCTGGCCGCGGCTCATTGGGAGCGCGCCGTGGAAGAATGGAATAAAACGGTCCCCGCGGAAGTCGACACCGATCTATTGGTCGCGACTCAGACGAAGCTTGATGCGGCTAAGGTCCGCCTGGCCAAGGAAGAGTCGGGAAAACAGTAGTTAGGTACTGAACCGAGTAGTGAATGCCCAGCCCGCAGGCTAGGTACTCGCAACTGGATACTCGGTACCAGCGACTACTCTGCTAAACTTCAGGCATGTTGGGCGGCTACGCGGTACAAGTGGAACGTTCCCGCGGACGTCGCTTTCCTGAACCGCCTCATCCCTACCGCAATGACTATCAGCGTGACCGCGACCGTGTCATTCACGCCCGCGCCTTTCGCCGTCTGGAAGCCAAGACGCAGGTTTTCACTCGCCGCTACTCCGACCATTTCCGCAATCGTCTCACGCACACCATTGAAGTAGCGCAGATCACGCGCACCGTCGCGGGCGCGCTGGCGCTCAATGTTGATTTAGCCGAGGCGCTGGCGCTGGTGCATGACCTCGGCCATCCTCCCTTTGGTCACGCCGGCGAAAAGGCGCTCAATGCCGCGATGCGCGAGCACGGTTTGTTCTTCGATCACAATCTCCACGCCCTGCGCATCGTAGAAGATTTCGAGCAGCGGTACGCCGCCTTCCGCGGATTGAACCTCACCTTCGAGGTCCGCGAGGGCATCATTAAACACTCGCGCGATTACGATGCGGCGAACTATCCGGAACTGGCGGAGTATCTGCTCGACCAGCGCCCTCCGCTCGAAGCTCAGCTGGTTGATCTAACCGATGAGATCGGCTACAACACCGCCGATCTCGATGACGGCTACGAAGCCCGTCTGCTCACGCTTGAGCAAATCTGTGCTGGCGTTCCTGTCTTCGAACGTTTCTTTCTGCAAGTCGAGCAGATTTATCCTGACGCTCCCGAAAAATTGCAATTCAATGAAGCCCTCAAATGCGTATTCAACCGTTTGGCCAGCGACCTTATCACCAGCACGCAAGCGCGTCTGGGTCAGGCGGAAATTGAAACGCTGGCCGACGTGCGCGCTTACGCGGAGCGGTTGGCCGCTTTCAGCCCTGAAGTAGAAGAGGAACGCAAGCAGATCAAGGACTTCCTTTATGAGAATCTCTATTACAGCCCTTCGCTGGCGGGAGAGAAAGACGATGCCGAACGGATTGTCACCGAGTTGTTCACGTTCTGGATGAGAAACCCATCAGCCCTGCCGCATTACTACCGCGACAAAGCAGCGCAGGAGTCTCTGCCGCGCGTGGTCTGCGACTACATCGCGGGCATGACCGATCATTTCATCATCGAACAGTATGAGAAATATTGCGGGAGCGCGCGCTGAGGCACCCGCCAAAGGCATCACAGATAGCGCTGTCATCCTGAGCGAAGTTGTCGTTCGCGAAGCGGACGACAACACAGTCGAAGGACCCCTACTGTCCAGGTACGATCGCGCCTGCAACCGCGTCAATCAGCGCTATCGCCTTCCATGAGAAGGCCGGTCGGAGTCAAGTCGATTCTTTGCTGGCTTCATTGAACAAGGTTTTCTTCTCCCGCCGAGTGGCCGCTGTCGCCATGCTTCCATCCGCACTCTCGAGGAGCGATTTTCTTCGCTCGGTGCATGTTGGGCGTTCTCGTTTCAGCCGGTGCTGCCATCTGTTTGGCGCCCTGTGGTTCCACCGTTGAAGAGTCGAACCTGGGCCAGGCGATAGACGCAGTCACCGGAACTCGGCTTCTTGGCTTTTGATTTTCCTTTCCTAAGAATGTTTTGACTCTAGGCTGCCAGCGGCACGACTCGCCGGCTGCTGTTGTGCAGCGGTTCGTACGCTTCTCCGCTTACCCACAAGTGATGCAGTAACACCGCCAGCTTTCTGGCCGTGGCGATGATCGCTCGCTTCTTCCCGCTCTGGCCGCCGCGTTCGGCCAGTTTCAAACCCCAGCGCCGCAGATCGCAGTCCACCCCGAAGGGTCCCAGGATGTGCTGTGCTCCCTGCACCAGCAGCGTTCGCAGATAGGGATCGCCTTCTTTGCTGATATGCAACTGCGGCTCGCTCCGCCCCGAGTTGCGCCGTCCCGGCTGCAGCCCCAGATAGCAGCCCACGTCGCGGCTCTTGCGGAAGCGATGCGGGTCTTCCAGCGTCAGCAAGAACGTCAGCGCGATCAGCGTGCCTACGCCCTTGATCTGTTTCAGCAGAGCCACTTGCGGATAACTCTGCTGCGCCAGTTGCTCGATGCGCTCGTTGTACTCCACAATGCGTTCGCTCAGCGATTCGATTGCGTTCAACAGGGGTTCCAGTGCGGCCTGCAGTTCCGGACTCAAGCCTTCCGCTTTTTCCCGATTCATGTTGCGCACATTGCATCCGCGCAATCGCTCCCCGTAACTCTTGGCCAGACCGCGAGCCGTGTTGACCAGCCCCGTGCGGGCCCGCACCAGTCCAGCGCGCCCCCGAATCAACGTCAGATCGGCTTGCGCCTTCGCGCTGCGATGCCTCACCGGATACAGCAACTCGGGATCGATCCGGGCCAGCCGTGCCAGTGTCTGCGCATCCAAACGATCATCTTTCTGGCGACTCTCTCCGATCAGCCGTACCTTGCGCGCATTGGCCACGATCACTTCATGCCCCAACTCGCTGAGCAAGCGACTGATCCAGGGGGAATGCGTCCCGATTTCCAGTGCGATCCGACTGCGCGGCATCGCCCCGAACACTTCGCGCAACCCTTCGGCATTCGTCCGCACTCGCTGCTCCAGCCGTATCTGGCCGCCTTCATCCACCACGCAGTACCAACTGTTGCGATCTCCCAGGTCCAATCCGATGGTCAGTTTCCGCTGCGAAATATTCCTGCTCTGCGCTGCTGCTCTGGTGCTAACCTTCTTCATTGCCGGTCTCCTTTTTATCTGTGCCTTGAGCACGTCGATAACTTGGGAGCGTACACCGCATCCCGTCCGGAGACCGGCCTTCTCATCCCATCTGGTTTCGCCATCCATTGGCTAACACTGATGGAACTCCCGGGAGATACAGCGTAAGGTTGTTTTTTGCCTGTCTTCCGGGGGAGTGCTATCCGTGAATAAAACTCGGTGCATCGTAATTCGTTTGCTTGTGCTGTCTCTGGCAGCCACCGTCGCGGGCTGTGCCCAGGAGTCTGCGCGCTGGCATGATCCGTCTCCGCACAAAGTGCAGTTCATAACTGTGGAGGAGGGCGTCCAGCTAGAGGTGCTCGATTGGGGCGGATCGGGACGACCGATCGTGCTCTTGGCGGGACGCGGATTCACGGCGCATGTTTTCGACGGTTTCGCCGAGAAACTAACCGACTCGTATCACGTTTACGGAATCACTCGACGCGGTTTCGGGGCCTCCAGTAAACCCGAAACGGGCTACACGGAGGCGCGCCGAACAGAGGACGACCTGAGGGTTTTTGATGCTCTCAAACTGGTTGCGCCGGTTGTGGTGGGCCATTCCGTTGCGGGAGGCGAGTTGTCGATGCTGGGCATTCATGAGTATGAGCGGATCGGGGGAATCGTTTACCTTGACGCCCTGAACGACGGCACGGATGACTACACGGATTACGACGCGCTATGCAGTAAGTTGCCGGAAGCCATGCAGAAAGGACCAACGCCCTCCCCCGCCGACTTGAAATCGTTCCCTGCCTATCGAGATTGGCGAAAGCGGACCCAGGGAATTTTGATTCCAGAAGCCGAATTGCGTAATGATTTTGCGGAGAATCCAGACGGAAGCGTCGGCAGCCGCACAACTCCGGAATACGTGTTTGATGGGATGGCAACAGGGGACCACAAGCACGATTATTCCCGGATTCGCTCGCCGGTTCTGGCATTCGTCGCGTACGACACGCCCGATGGTACTCCGCAGGACCAGGCACGGAAATATCACGTGACGGATGCAGCAGAACGCACCATCGTTGACGCTGTGTATGGTCTATACATCGGCATGGCAAGAATTCGGATAGACAGGATCAACCATGCTGGAGGCGGCGCTCGCGTGGTCGAGCTATGGGGCGCAGATCATTTCGTATTCCTCTCGAACGAAGCGGATGTGCTTCGCGAACTGCGGGCCTTCTTGGGAACATTGCACTAATTGTTTGGTGTTAAATCCCGTCTCTAACAATGTCGGCGCTGTCAAGCACAATGTACGTACACTACTCCCTGCACTCATAGAAGAGCGCCATTTCGCTCTCGTAGTGGGTTTGCGCGTTTCCAACCTGAGGCTCACTTCTAATCGTCAGGGTCAGGAACTCGGTCCGACCCAGCCATCTCTTCGATCACCAACTGCGATCATGATTAACTTGTTCGAACTCCCCTGTTTTGGGGAGCGGGATGCCCAATCATTACATCGGCGATTTATTGCACACCATCGAGATGTCCGGGCTTTCCCGCGTGCGAACCGAACTTATGCAACTGGCCGTAATCGCAGCCCTGGCGCCACATCCAGTACAGATGCACCGCCAGCTTGCGGGCCATTGCTACCTTGGCGATCTTCCGCCCTCGCCGCATGGCAAGGTGGAAGAACGTATTGCGCCACTCGGGCTGGCTCCGTACTGTGACCTGCGCCGCTTCCACCAGCAGGAAGCGCAGCAGCACGTTGCCCTGTTTGCTGATGTGTCCCAGGCGACGCCGATCGCCACTGGACTCTTCTGAGGGAACCAGACCCACATAACTGGCGATTTGCTTCCCACAGTGAAAGCGTTCCGGCGTTCCAATCACCAACTCGAACGCCAAGGCGGTCAGCGGACCGACTCCAGGATGCGTCATCAACCGCCGCGTCACCGGACGTTTCTCCACTTCCTCTTCCAGCGCACGCGTCAGTTCCTGGATCTTCGGCGTCAGTTGGTCGAGTAAGTCGAGCAAGTCTTGCCGTCGATGCCTGGCCCACGGAGCCAATGCGATCGACTCCAATTCCTTGCGGCCGGCGGCTCGCCACAACGCCTTCTTGCGTCGCAGACCTTCGTTGAGCGCTACCACATGCAACTGGTTCATCACCCGCGTGCGCATCTGCACCAGCCGATGCCGATGCCACAGCAGTTGCCGCAGATCGCGATTCTCCGCATCGGGCACCCAGATTCGCGGGAAGCGGTCTTCGATCAGCAGTCGCAGCAACAACCGCGCATCCTGGCGATCGGTCTTCTGCTTGCGCACCCGTTTCGTGCGTATCTCCGCCGCATCCCCAATCCACAACTCAAACTGCAAGTCGCGCAGCATGCGCTCGAACCAGCGCGAGTGTCCACTGGCTTCCATCCCCACACGCACACTCCGCTGCTTGAGTGCGCCGTAAAACTGCTCAGCTTCTTCGCGATGACTTAATCGTCGTTCACCCAACTCACCTGTGTCTGTCTCCACAAACGCAATTTGCTGAAAGCCCGGATGATAGTCACACCCTATAATCAGCATGTTCGGCTCCTTTCCTCCGAGCCCTTTGGTTGGTTTGCGCCTCCAAAGTTTACTCGGGCCTGGGAGCCGACATTGTTATGGAATCAATTACACTCATCTTCCCCTAGCCGGGTTTTCGATTGGAATCGCCAAGATTGTGGATAGGGGAGCATAACGCGTGGTGAGATGAACCGTCGAACCCCTCTTGCTTTCTTTTCAATTGGCGCCGTGGTCGACTTCGTGTTCGGCTTAGTCAAGTGGCATTCGGTTGTCGCCGGAATCGTTGGCATAGTCTGCGGCTTACCATTGACGGGCTTGCTTTTTCTTCTCTTCGGGCCATCGTGGAAGGGCAACGGCGACTCTGGAGCGTCCGGCGCCTAGAGACAAGTCGCGGCGATGGTTGGCGTAATATCCCCGATTACACGCAATATAAAAAGGCGCCCACTTTTGCGATAGGTTGTGATTGTTCGAATCGCCAACCCTAGCGAAAGGAGCGCCGTCATGAATCAAGAAAAGTATATTGGCATGGACGTTCACCAGGCAACGATCTCGGTTGCCATCATGAATAACTCGGGCCAGCTGATCATGGAATGCCTGCTGGAGACCAAGGCGTCCACGATCGTCGAGTTCATCCAAGGACTGCACGGGACTCTGTCTCTGACCTTCGAGGAAGGAACCTCGGCTGCCTGGTTACACGATCTCCTGAAACCCCATGTCAGCCGGCTAGTAGTCTGCGATCCACGCAAAGCGGCTCTGTTGAAAGAGGGCAACAAGAGTGACCGAATCGACGCGCGAAAGTTGGCGGAGTTGTTACGCACCAACCAACTCAAGGCGGTGTACCACGAAGAGCATGGAATACGGGCCTTAAAAGAGTTGGGGCGGAGTTATCTGACGATCACCAAAGATGTGACCCGGGGGATGAATCGGATTAAGGCCCTGTACCGCAGCTGGGGCATTCCCTGCGCTGGCAGCAGCGTCTATGCTCCCCGTCATCGCGCCGAGTGGCTGACCAAGCTCGTGGAACCAGGAGTTCGGGTTCGAGCTGAGCATTTATACCAGCAACTCGACGGTCTGCAACCCCTGCGTCTGGAAGCACGCCGCGAACTCCTGGGGGAAAGCCAAAAGCACCGTGCGGTGAAGTTACTTCGCCAAATTCCTTCCATCGGTCCGATTCGCGCCGCTTTGTTGGTGGCATTGCTGCAGACACCGCATCGTTTCCGTACCAAGCGGCAGCTCTGGGCCTACAGCGGTTTCGCGGTCGAGACTCACGACAGCGGTGAGTACCGCTGTGTGCGTGGCAAACTGCAACGCAACCGCGAGCGCATTACGGTGCGCGGTCTGAATGACAACCACAATAAAGATCTGAAGAGTCTGTTCAAAAGTGCTGCTATCTCTGCCAGTACACGTCCTGGTCCGCTGCACGACTTCTATGTGGCTCGGGTGGAGAAGGGCATGCGGCCGACGATGGCCCGTCTGACCCTGGCACGCAAGATGGCTACGATCACCTTAACGATATGGAAGAAAGGAGTGAGTTTCGACCCCAAACAGTTGCCTCGGCAAGTGCCGCTTGAGCCTCTCCGGTGAAGCAGGCTTTCCATCTCGGGAGTTCCCTCTGATGATGGGCGGTCGGGTTCTGGAGATGCTCGGTTCGAGAGGAGTATCAGTCGATGAGATCGGCCCCGTGTGCTTCGGCACCGAGTCACCCATTACACGTTATGCCCCCTCGGATAACCAGAAATAGCCATAGGCCACGAGCCTCGGATAGAACCATGGTTGCCTCAGAAGCAACCAGTTCTCGCTTGCCGCTCTTTCGAACTCGATGGCATCGTTACATCAGCGGAGGAACTTATGAACATGGCAATCGGCCAAACCTCCCCAGAGAAGTGAATCGACAAGTGGGCTGGATCTCGAGAAAGAATCTCCACTCCGGTCGAGGCGGAGCTTTTTTTCTTGACATCCCTTTTTATAGAACTCATCGACCGGTCTTTCGATTTCCTTAATTCTTATCCGTGCGACTGTCTCACCGAGTTGCTGCCACCGCCGCCACCACATCAAAGAGAATCCTCGGTCCGCGCCGCACTTCCTCCACCCGAATGCGTTCGTCGTTCCCGTGTTCGGTGTTGCCCTCTTCCTCGGTCGCTGTGTACGGATTGAAGCCGTAAGCATGGATGCCCAGCGGTCGGTAAAGCTGGTTCTCGGTGTAACCACTGGTGATGTGTGGCACCACGGGAGCGCCCGGGAAATACTTCTCCGACACTTTGCGGATCATCGCATACAGCGGCGTATTCGTAGGCGAGTAATTGGCCACGCGAAATGCTGGGTCCAGCGGTTCCACCGTGACATTTGGATCGTCCACCACTCGCCGGATTTGCTGCAGTAGTGCCTCCGGATCTCCTCCGGGCAAAATGCGAACATCCAGGTTGGCCCAAGCCTCGGATGGGATCACATTAGTTTGTTCCGAGCCGCCCAACATGGTTAGAGAAATGGTGTCGCGCAGCAAAAAGTTTAAAGACTCGTCTTTCTCCACATCCTGCTGAAACTTCTTGTCTTCGATCACTTTGCGAATGTCGCGGTACTCCCGCGCCTGTTCCGGCGGTTCATACGGCGCCATGTCGTGCAGAAACTCCTCGACAACCGGCAACACTTTAAGCGGCGTGCGGTAAGCCAGAATGCGGTCCAGCGCAAGTACAAGACGATTGGGCGCGGAATCCACGATAGGCCGCGACGCGTGACCGGGACGCCCGTGCGCTACCACGTGCAGCCAGAATGTGGTTTTCTCGCCCACGTCCACGCCGACATATTTCACTTTCCCCTGATCGAGCAGGTTCTCGCCGCCTTCATTGATCAGGAACTCAGCATTCTCCAGCAAATCGCGCTGGTGCGCTATGAACCACTCGGAGCCCGTGTCCAGAACTTCTTCGTCGGCTACCGCCAGAAAAATCACATCGCGGTCAAGTTCCACTTTCTCCCGCTTCAGCATCACCATGACGACCAACTGCGCGAGTCCTTCGTCTTTCATGTCCTGCGCCCCGCGACCCCAGATCCAACCGTCCTTGATCTCGCCGCTGAACGGAGGAACTCTCCAATGCGCGGCATCGCTGGTAACTACATCCATGTGGTTCAGCAGGATGATCGGCCGCTGGGGGCGCGCACCGGTGTGCGGCAGGCGTGCCCAAAGATCGCCGCGTCCGGGTGTGTATTCGAAAGCGCGGTTTTCAATGCCTTCTTCATCCAGAATTTTCTTATAGAAATCGACGGCGCGCATTTCGTGTCCGGGCGGATTGGTAGTGTCGATGCGCAGGTATTCCTGCATCCAGGTCACGGCCAGATCGGAATACTGGCGCATGTGGTCAGGCGGAATCCGGGAAGATGCCATCGCCGGCGCCGGTTCTTCCGTGGCAGTCGCAGCTTCCGCGAAAGCCCCACTTACGCACCACAGTGTCATTGTCAACCCAAATATTAGGACGCGTCTCGATGGCCGTGTGCATAACCTCATCGACTTCGCGGCTTCTTGCGCATTGGTTGATCCCAAATTTCCTCTCCCCTGGCCCTTCTGCACTCTACGCAGTTTTTATATCAGGTTTGCCAAAATTACCCTGCGCAAACCTGTGCAGGCTACCTTCCCGGCCCGAATAGAGGTACAATGTCTTAGATATCAGTTATTTAGAGCCCAAACCTGAGAGACCGTTTTGGCATCTGAACTGTAATAGGATCAATGTCGCTGGCACCACTCGCGACTAGGTTTTGAGCTTTTCGGTGTGCGTTGCGTCAGCGTACACCGGTAGTTTTAGGGGACGCAATTCAATCACGCAACACGCCCGTGCTGGAGTGGAGCCCCCAAACGCTCCCCCAAAAATGGAGGAAGTTGTTATGAAGACCCGTATGTTAGCCACTTTGCCCTTGGCCGCGCTGCTCGCGTTTCCAGCCTTGGCGCAAACTTCGTCTTCTCAAGATCAGTCCAACCCGCCGGCGGCGTCGCAGACGACGCAGTCGACCGACAACATGAATGGTACCGGCAAGCAGCCTCTACAGGCTCCGGCCCGCGAAGGATTTTGGGGTCGCGTGAATCCGTTTGCCCGCAAAAGCTACGTGAAGCGCCAAACCGATCCCATCCGCGATCGCGTTAACGAACTTGACGATTTAACGGCCGCTAACAGCAAGGCAATTAAAGATACCGACGCCCGCGCTCAGGCTGGCATCAAGCTGGCCTCAGATAAGGCTAATGAAGCCGATCAGCACGCCGTTGACGCCGGCAACAAAGCCACCATGGCTCAGCAGACCGCGCAGCAAGCGACGACTCGTATCCAGACCGTTGAGACCGTGGTTGGCAACATCGACCAGTACAAGGCTTCCAATCAGACTGAAATCCGCTTCAAGCCCGGCCAAACCGTGCTCAGCAAGAATGCCAAAGACGCTCTGGACGAGATGGCGAATGGGGTGAAGGGCCAACGCGGTTACATCATCGAAGTGCAGGGCTTCTCATCCGGCAAAGGCCAGACCGCGATCACGAACTCGCAGAAGATGGCCGAATCGGTCGTCCGCTACATGGTGCTGAATAACGAAGTTCCGGTTTACCGGATTTATCTCGTGGGCATGGGTAACGCGCCCGTGGCCAGCGCTGACGAGAATGGTAAGACCAAGCACATTAGCGGTGGGCGCGTAGAAGTAAGCCTGCTGAAGAACGATCTGGAGCAGTTGGCCTCAAGCGGTTCTTCGGCTCCCACTGGCACTCCGGACCAGCAACAACAACCGAAGTAGTTGGAATCGATGCAGTCGGGACTCAAGGTCGCCTCGACCAAGTCCCTCCCCCCGAGAAAAGCCCCTCGCGCGAGCGAGGGGCTTTCTCGTGTTTGGAGGACTTTCGATTTGCATTCCTAAGTGCCGTGCAGGCAGCGGAATGATTTTGCCTGGCTAGCCAATTTGGTGATAGTGATGCATAAGCAGGTGAGTTACAAAACCAGCGACCAACCACCCAGCCGCTTCGAGAATTCGCTTAAATCGGGGCGTCATCAAGCCAGAGTACCCCGCCGCGAATCACCTGTCTGTCAGTCTTCTCCTAGTTTGAGCCACGGCGATAACCTCCGGCATCGATTCCCATGTGGATTAGCTTCGATTGGAGGGTAGTCCGCTTCAGCCCAAGTCGGGCCGCGGCGCCGCCGGGACCACCGAGTTTCCCGTTGCACTCGCGAAGTGCGCGCACGATCTGTTCGCGCTCCTTTTCCCCGAGTGTTTCCACGTCACCCTCATTCGGTGCGGCGCTCAATTCGCTCAACGGGACTTGCAAAACCAAGCCAGGGGTCAGAATCACCGAGCGCTCGATAAAGTTTTCCAACTCTCGAATGTTTCCCGGCCAAGCCCATTGCACCAGCGCCTCCATGGTCCTGGCCGGAATGCTGGTGATCGACTTGTTCATTCGGGCAGAATATCTTTGGACGAAGTGCTCGACGAGAAGCGGAATGTCTTCCCGCCGTTCCCGCAGCGGGGGGAACACGAATCGGAAACACATTCAGGCGGTAATACAGATCGCTGCGAAACTCCCTCTCGTTCACGCTGCGCAGCAGATCCCGGTTAGTGGCCGCGATCAGCCGGAAGTTAACCTTCAACGTTTCCGTGCCGCCCAGCCGTTCGAATTCCTGATCTTGCAGTACCCGAAGCAGCTTCGGCTGCAACTCCAGCGAAATTTCTCCAATTTCATCCAGAAACAGCGTCCCGTTATTGGCTAATTCCAGGCGGCCGAACTTCTTGGAGACCGCGCCCGTAAACGCGCCTTTCTCGTGCCCAAATAACTCGCTTTCCAGCAAGCCGGAGGGAATGGCAGCACAGTTCAGCTTAATGAAGCTGTTTTCCTTGCGCTTGCTGAAATGGTGCAAAGCGCGCGCCACCAGTTCCTTGCCCGTGCCCGTCTCGCCCAGCAACAGTACGGTGGCATCACTGGAAGCAACCTTGGCCACTTTTTTCATGACGTCTTGCAACGCGCTGCTGTGCCCGATGATTTCTCCAAAGCCGAGTTCGGTGTCGATGGCCTGCTCCAGGTAAAGTTTTTCTTCCGAGAGCTTTTCCTTGGCCAATTGAAGCTCTGCGGTGACTGCCCTTAACTGGCACACAGTTTGGTTCAGCGCCTCTTCCGAATGTCGTCGCTGGGTGATATCGCGAAGGATGCCTTGCAGACGCCCGTCTGGCAGTTGTCTGCCCACGAGTTCTCCGGGGAAGAAGGAACCGTCCTTGCGCCGGAACCTCCACTCCGTGCGGGTTATCTCGCCGTCTGCAAAGCGAATTCTTTCGGGAGGGATGCGCGCCACTTCTTCCTCAGCAACAATATCCGTAATGGTGAGCTGAAGAAGCTCCTCCCGCGAGTAGCCGAGCATCTCTGCGCCTGCCGAGTTCACATCGAGGTATCGCCCTTCGGCATCGGCGAGAAAAATTCCATCCGAGGCCTGCTCCACCAGAAGCCGGAAATGCGATTCGCTCTCGCGTAGGGCTTCCTCAGCCTTCTGGCGAGCTGTCTCCAGCTTTACCTTCTCTGTAACATCCCGCTGAATGCCCCAGGTGCGCACCAGCGTCCCGTTTTCTACGATGCCAATGAGGCTGTTCAGAAATACCTTTGGATTTCCATGAATATCGACTTCGTGAGATTCGCGGTCCAGCACTCGAAAGCCAGAGCGGATGTAGTCACGAGTCAGTTCAATATTGCGAGGATCGTTCGAATCGAGCGTCTCCGTCATGCGCTTGCCCACGAACTCCTGTACTGAATTGAGACCATACATCTTGACAATGGCTTCATTGCATTCCGCCATGTAGGAATCGTGCAGGATGTGATGAATCAGTTCATCTTCCGGCAGGTTAATATCCACAGCCTTATCCATGTCCTGACGGAAGATTCCTTCGGAACTCTGGGCGATAAACATCCGGTAATTCTCTTCGCTATGCTGCAAGGCCTGCTCTGCCGCTTTGCGCTCGGTGACGTCGTTCCCGAATGAGATCGTGGCGACGACGGTGCCGTTAACTTTCACCTGATTGTTCCGCCATGAAATGTATCGCTCCTCGCCGGTCTTGGTAATGATCGGGTTTTCAAAGATCTGGGCCGCCGTCCCGGCCATGAGCCGGTCAAACTCATCCCACACCTGGGGGAACCGATCCCTCGGCACCAGAATCGACCAATTCCTGCCCTTTAGCTCCGCGAATGTGTAGCCAGTGATTTCTTCCGCGGCCTGATTAAACAGATTGACATTTCCCTCCACGTCCAAACCGAGGATTATTACGTTTGCGGTACGGATTAGGTTGTCGGAAAACTCCTTGGCATCTCGCAGGGCCACCTCGTCCTTCTTGCGCTCGGTCAAATCCACGAACGTGATGAAATTAAGGTCACCGATTACTTTGGCCAACACCCGCACGTACTTCTTTGTCCCATCGTGGCATGTGACCGTAACCTCCATGGGCTCGATCTCGCCCTCGATCCTTGCCGCCTCCGTCATGCGCCGTTGCCACTCTGTAGAAACCCATTCTCTGTATGCCGGGTCGGGATAAGCCAAAGTCCACCAGTCAGCGACCGTGGGATATTGCTGAATCGAATATCCAAACAGCTCGAGGAACCTGGGATTTTGATAGACCGGCTGCTCCTCGCCCACGGTGGATAGGACCACGCCCACCTGAAGATGGTCGAGAATCAGCTTCTGGGTTCTTTCGCGCTCGCGCAGCGCCGCATCTACCTGCTTGCGGTCCGTAACGTCCTGCATGATTGCAGCGATTCGCTCCACGCCGGTCGGACCCTCGATCGGGAAATAAGTGATGAACAATTCCCTCTCGCCCAATTTGGGATAGGTGTACTTCAACTCATATTCCACGATTTTTCCTTGAAAGCACTCATCCACTCTTTTCTTGATCGCTTCCAGAGCCTCTGCGTTCAAAATTTCGGCAATGTTATGCCCGACAACCTGGTGGCGTTCCAAGCCTCGATAATGCAGAAACGCGCGATTGGCGATTACGTACCGGTATTCGCGGTCCACGACCACGATCATCTCGTCCAGGCCTTCGACGACTCTCTCGTATTCGCGCAATCTTTCGTCTGCCTGCTTGCGCTCAGTGATGTCTTGCACGAGAGCCATGTGCCAAACTGGAACCCCCTCCTCGGCGCCCATCGCTATAATGGCGGTCTCAACCCAGCGGACGGAGCCATCCGGGCGGACATACCGTTTTTCCATCTCGTAGTGCCGAACTTCCCTGTTCACGAGTTGCTGCAGCTTCTCGCAGTTCTCGATCAGGTCGTCAGGATGAGTGATGCTCTGAAAAGTGCGCGCCAGCAAGTCCTGTTCCGTCCGGCCCGTGATCGCGCAGTATCGCGGATTAACTTTCAGGAACCGGCCTGTTCCGGATTCGACCCAGCAGATGCCAACCGGCGACTGGTTATGGACCGCCCGATATCGCTCTTCGCTGGCCTGCAGCTGCTCCTCGGCCCGCTTGCGGGCAGTGACGTCGCGGGCGATGCTGACAAAATACTCGCGCTCCAGCTGGACTCGCCTCAAGCTCACTTCCACCGGGAAAGTAGATCCGTCCTTCCGCCGGTGGTGGCCTTCGAGCACGACATTTCCCGACTCCCGCAATTGCTCCGCCACCTTCGCGGCCGAAGATTCCGTAACCGTGGTACTAATGTCGAAAACTCTTAGAGACAACAGTTCTTCGCGGGTGTAGCCGAGCTCGGCGCAGGCTTTTTGATTAACGTCGAGAAAGCGAAGCGTTTCCGGTTCCACTACTTCAATCGCATCGTTACATTGGTCCACCAGCGTGCGGAACAATTGCAACTTCCGGATGGTGCCTTCGCGTTCGAGAACTCGGGAAAGCAGACCCTCGCCGGCCTCCCGTAGCAGTTTTTCTGTGCGCTTCTGTTCGGTGACGTCATGAGCGATGCTGCGCACGATCGGCGAAGCCACTCCCTCAGTGCGCAAGGTGTTGTAGTACTCCCAGATGCGGCGTTGTCCCGAGCTGGTCATTACCGCCAAGTGACCGCTCGCTTCACCCACGCGCTCGATCTCCACTAAATAAGCATCAAACTGGGAGCGGTATTCGGGAGCGACGAGCTCCCGCAGGGGGATTTGCAGAAGCTCTTCCACGCTGTAGCCGAGTGCCCGCGCCGGCGCGGGATTCACCGACAACAGCCGGCCGTGCAGATCGTGGATGCACAGCAAATCCCGGCTGTGCTCAACCAAATCGAGATACCAATCCTCGTTTTCCCGCAGTGCTCGCCAGATCGGATCTGACTTGTCCTGTTTTGTTCCTGAAAGGTGGCGCTGCTCTGACCCAGGGTGCAAACCCATGGCTACTCCCCGCGGGCTGGGTTGAATTCTGTAGGGTGGATTCGTCTTCCTCCGATCTATTCGTCGGAGCGATGAAAGCACGCTCAGGGGGCTCGTTATGATACCCGGTCCGATTGGCGCGAATTGTAGCAGAAGGACCTCGAGACTACTAGTGATCCCAGTAGACGCGAAGGCTCGTTCTGACGGTTTGACCCTTCTCAGGCGGGCGGCTAAACTCGATTTCCATGGGTTTCTCTATGAAGCGCGTATTGTGGCTGCTGTTTCTTGCTCTCTTTTTCACTGGGAATCACGCCGTCACTGCCCTTGCCGACGATGATCAAGGGCCGCATCACCACGAGGACATGACCACGGCTCAGTTAGGTACGGTCACCTTCCCCGTCTCCTGTGCGCCCACAGTGCAGAAGCCGTTCGAGCGCGGGGTCGCGCTACTTCACTCTTTCTGGTACGAAGAGGCGGAAAAGGAATTCATCCAAATCGCTGCGGACGATCCTCAGTGCGTGATGGCACATTGGGGCATTGCTATGAGTTTGTGGCACCAGCTCTGGAACCGGCCCGATGCCAAAGACATCCAGCGTGGTCTGGATGAGATCCACGAAGCGAAAACCACCGACGGTCCCACCACTCCGCGGGAGAAGGCGTACATCGCGGCCATCGCGGCTTTTTACCGCGACTCGAAAAAGCTGGATCACGAGGCTCGCGCCCGAGCCTATTCCGATGCGATGAGGAAGGTCTACGAATCCTATCCTGAAGACCATGAGGCCGCCGTCTTCTACGCGCTCTCATTGCTCGCTTCCGAGCCGCATGACGACACGACTTTCGCGAATCGCAAGCGAGCCGCGGCGATTCTGGAGAAACTCTTCGCCACTGAGCCCGACCATCCCGGTGTGGCCCACTATTTGATTCATGCCTACGACAAGCCGCAACTGGCCCAGCTGGGCTTGCCGGCTGCCCGCCGCTACGCGCAGATCGCGCCCGCGGCTCCGCACGCCTTGCACATGCCTTCGCACATCTTCGCCCGCGTCGGGCTGTGGCAGGACGACATCAACTCCAACCTCGCCTCCATCGCGGCCACGCGGAAAACCGCCGCCATGCACATGGGCGGTGAAGGTCACCAGTTTCACGCCATGGATTTCCTGATCTACGCCTATCTGCAGAGCGGGCGCGAAGCCGATGCCGCAAAAGTGATCGACGAAGTCCGAACCATGCCGAAGATGAAGTCGATGTATGGCTCCGACTTCGATCCGGAAACCAATGCTCTCACCAAGTTTCCCGCCATCTACGATCTCGAACTGCGCCACTGGTCGGATGCCGCTCAGTTGCAGGTTGTGCCAGGCGCGCTCCGCGGAGATCAATCCATTACTTACTGGGCGCGCGCCATCGGCGCGGCCCGCAGCGGCAATCTCGAGCAGGCCCACAAAGACCTGGAACAGATTGAGGTGATCCGCAAAGAGTTCGTGGCCGCAAAGAAAACCGAATACGCCGAGGCAGTCGGTGAAGATTATCAGGAAGCCGCTGCCTGGGTCATGCACGCTGAAGGCAAGGATGATGAGGCGATTGCCAGCCTCCGCGCCCTAGCCGATAAAACCGACAGACTGGGCGACGAACCGGAAGGCATTCCAGCCCGCGAACAGCTCGCCGACATGCTGCTCGAAGCCAAGCGTCCGCAGCAGGCCCTGGCGGAATATAAGACCGACCTGAAACTAAATCCCAACCGCTTCAACGGACTCTATGGCGCCGCTCGCGCCGCCGAAGCCTCCGGCCAGCAGAGTGATGCCACGGAATACTACGCTCTATTGCTGAAAGTCTGCGATGGATCGAATTCCACGCGGCCCGAGCTGACTCGGGCCAGGGAATTGGTGGCGCGGAAGTAGCCTCCGACGGTAGCAATGGCGAGCGGGCCGGTTACTTTGCCTGGCACAGCCCTGACAGCGCTGCGATAGAGACCTCGAAATGACTAAGGGCTTTGCCCCCGAAACACTTCCTGGAGAACTACGGCCGAAACAGTCTCATTTTTATCATCAGCGCCGCCATCATCCCCACCGCCCCCAACAGCGCGTTATACTCCCGATGCTTCAAGTACAAATCCAAAGAAAATCCAGCAGCGGCTTCTTCGTCAGATGAACGAGCAGTCAAACGCGGCAGCATCCTCGGCACCTGCCGAGCATATTCGTCAAACTCAGCAAACATCTTCCGCAAGAATGCCTCTTCATCACGGATAACGGGTATATAGATGGCCAAAAACATCACGACCAGAAGAATGCCCACCCACCAACTGCGCGCCGCCACAGCAAATCCTAATCCGATCAATAGCGACCCCAGATAAAGCGGATTACGCGTGTAAGCATAAGGACCGGAAGTGGCCAATGTCTCGTTCTTCCGCACGTGCCCCGACGCCAGCGCTCGAATCAGGAGCCCGGGCACAATCACAATCGCCCCCAGTACCATGGATCGCCAGGTGGGCCGTGCCAGCCAGAAATAAAGCACGGCAAAGAGAAATCCCATCGGCACCCGAATGCGCCGCGCGATTTGTGACCACTCGGCCATGCTTTTAATCCGCTTGGTTTTGAAAGGGCGTGGCTTTAAGCCGCGTCGTAAGCACCCTGAAGGCTTCGGCTTTTAACCATTGAGGTCGTTGCCCAGCAACTTGTTCGCAGCCGCAACTACCACATCACTCCCGATCGCCAGCAATCCCTCATCCACCTCAGCATTTCGCGCGTGCGTGGTCGCGCTCTCCGGACTGCGCAGCATGACACTGCGCGTTCCATAAGGCCCGTTGCGCGCCGGATCGGTAGGTCCATAAATCGCTACCACTGGAACTTTCAACGCTGCCGCCAGATGCAGCGGACCGGTGTCGCCGCCGACAAACAGCCGCGCCCGCCTCGTCAATGTGACCAACTCGCTGACGCTGCAATTCATCGCCCGTGCAGACCCGCCGCTGGCTGAAACGGCAGCTTGCATCAACCCTTCCTCGGCCGGGCCATAATTAAGAATCGAGCGCAGGCCGTGCTTTGCCAGCTTGCGTGCTACTTCGCCGTACCGCTCCGCCGGCCATCGTTTCGCTCCCCATCCCGCGCCCGGATTTAGAATGGCGAAATCGCCAGTGCCGTGACCCGCAAGCTTCTCGTCGATACTTGCCTCGGCCTGCGGATCGCGAGGAAAAGTACAAGAAATATCCGACGGCAACAATGTCTCAGAATGCCCAACCAGCGCCGCCGCTAGCGAGAGATTCTGCTCAACTACGTGCCTGCCCCTTGCCACCACTTTCCGCGTATACCACAGGCTCGCCGGAGCCTCTCGCGGCTCCGCGGCACCGTAAACTACGCTCGCACCTGACCAGCGCGCAAGTACCGCTGACCGCATCGCGCCCTGCAAATCCACAGCCGCATCGTAGCCCGCGCTTCGCACGTCATTCCAAATTTTTGCAATGTGCTGCCAGGTTGGAATCGAGCCAAGCGATTTTCCCCACGCTTTCAGATTGACGGTATGAACTTCATCCACCAGCGGACGCTGCGGAGACCGCGGGCCGCGACGTGCAGTTCCCGGCGCACACAGCAATTCGCTCCAGCGCTCTTCAATCAGCCAGCCGATGAATGCTTCTGGAAACGCCACCCGCAGAAAACGAACTGCTGGCAGAGTGTGGATCACGTCGCCCATGGCGCTGAGGCGCACAATCAACAGCCGTTCAATCTTCTTCTCCGGCGAAGATACAAGACTCACGGCTGCCTCGGGGTCAGCCGCGCACGAATAATCTCGCTGGTGGAGTGGTCCTTCGGATCGCCGACAATCGCCACCCGTCCGCCATATTCCGCCACCGCGTCACGCTCAGGAACCGACTCCACTGTGTAATCCGTGCCCTTCGCCTGAATGTCCGGGCGAATCTCGCGAATGAGGGCGCGCACGTCGAGCTCGGGAAAAATAACCACTGCGTCAACGTCAGCCAGCGCCGCAATAATTTCGGCGCGCTCTTCCCCAGGCATGATTGGACGACCCCCGCCCTTGAGCGACCGCACCGATTCATCCGAATTGATGGCCACTACGAGCTTCCCGCCCAACTGCTTCGCGCCTTGCAGATATCGGACGTGGCCCACATGCAACAGGTCGAAATTCCCATTTGCCAGAATAATTCGTTCGCCACTGGCTCGCCACCGCTCCACACGTTCGCGAAGCTCGCGCCGGCCCAGAATTTTGTCGTCTCGTCTCGTTGTTGTTTCCAATCTTTCCGATCAATGAGGCCTGGTTGAAGGCGAAGCCTGGTCAATGGCGCGCAACAATTCTTCACGGGAAACAGTCGCCGTGCCGCGCTTCATCACTACGATGCCGCCCGCGTAGTTGGCCAACTGTGCGGCCTCTTCGGTGGTGGCTCCGGCTGCCAACGCCGCACTGAACGCCGCGATCACGGTATCGCCAGCCCCAGTTACATCGGCTACCTCGTCCGAACCAAAAATCGGGATATCCACCGGCGCGTGTTTCTGATCGAACGCCACCATGCCGTCACGGCCGCGAGTAATCAACAGCGACTGCAGCTTCATCCGCTCCATAATCTGTTGCCCGGCGGTACTCAACTTCTGCCAATCTTGGCCAATACGAACTCCAAGCGCCGCTTCCACTTCAGGTTCGTTCGGAGTAGCAGCGGTGGCGCCAGAATATTCCAGTAGACGATAGCGCGAATCCAGAATCAGTGGCACTAGCACGACTCTCCTCCTTCCGGCCTGACGCAACGCATCTACGATCGCCGGACTGGCTGATCCATATCCATAATCGGAGACCAGCAGCGCGTCAGAGGCCCGCAAGTACTCCCGCGCCGCGAGAAACAACTCGCGGGTAAGATGCTGGTTCGGAGCGCTCTCCGGCTCGCGATCCACGCGCACCACCTGTTGACGCGTATTGTGCGTCATGCCCGCGAGAATACGAGTCTTCGTCACGGTCGTATAACTTTTATCCTTGAGAACGCCACTGATCGGAATGTGCTTGTGGCGAAAGAACTTCAGAAGCAATCGCCCGGGCTCGTCTTCTCCAATAGCTCCCACCGGCAGAACGTTCACACCCAGGTCGGCAAGATTGTTCACCGCGTTCGCGCCGCCGCCAGGCACCACCGTACGTTCGCGATGCTTCAGGATCAGCACCGGGGCCTCGCGCGACACACGCGAGATTTCACCGTACACAAATTCATCGGCCACCAGATCACCCAGCACCGTGATGGTGACTTTGGGGAACCCTTCAACAATCTTTCGCAGCCGCTCAACATCCTTCAGATGCTTGGTCATTCGATGTGTATTCGCTTTGCCACCGTCTCGGGCATTTTCTCACGAGCGGGTGCGGCGCTCCTCGATCACGCGCAGCATGGTATCCACAGCGTTATCGGCCTCGGCGAGCTCCATCTTCACAGGGACGACCGCCAGCGGCGCCAGCGCATCAAGATAACCGCCCAGGTTCACCGCATCTTTTTCCGTGGTCACAAAACCGTCGCCCTCACTGCGTTGCCGAAGTTCCAATAGGTCGCGAATGTCTTTCTCTGCGTATGCATGGTGATCGTGGAAGAATGCTTCCGCCACTGGATCCACGCCCGCAGTCCGCAACTGCAACAGAAAATTCTGCGGCCGGGCGATTCCGCAGAACACCACAGGTCGCGATGGAATGTTTTCAACAACCATTCCCCGCCGTACCCGCCAGACAGTCTTACCCTCCAAGGGAAAAGACTCTCTGGAGGCCCCGCCTGTCAGCACCACCGCATCCGCCCGTCGCATCGAATGCAGAGGCTCTCGCAGCCTTCCGGCAGGAAGCAATCGATCTCGCGCATCCTCCGGCGTCACCAGGACAATATCGAAAGCGCGCGCCAGGCCCCTGTGTTGAAACCCATCATCCAGCAAATGAATCTGTGCCCCAAGTCGCGCCTCGGCAAACCGACCGGCCTCGTAGCGATCTTCGCCAACCACCACCGGAATCTGCAATCGCCTGGCGATCAGCAGCGGCTCATCGCCGAAATCCCCCGGCAGGCCGCCCGGATCTACCAAGAGCACTCCGTGAGTCTGCCGCCCGTAGCCACGCGACAACACATCGAACCGGATCCCGCGGGCTTTCAGTAAGCCGCCGAGCAAGATGACGAACGGAGTTTTCCCCGAGCCACCGGCGGAAACATTTCCCACGCTGATAACCGGGCCAGATAGCGACCGCGAGCGCAACCATCCCTGATCGTATAGGGCATTGCGCACGCCGACGACGGCGCCGTAAACACCCGCCAAGGGATGGAAGTTCATGGTTGAGCCAGCATCCTCTGCAGTTCGTCCGCGGTCCTCGTGGTTGCTCCAATCTGCGATTGCATCGTCTCGGCGGCCCGCCTGCCTAATGCGTTCCGCTCCACATCGTTGGCCAGTAATTCCAGCAGAGCCAGCGGCAATTCTGCCGGACCAACGATCCGTACCGCATCCCGGCTCTGGAACAGATTAACGATGTCGCGAAAATTTTCTGTGTGATTGCCCACCAACGTGGCCACGCCGTGCTGCGCGGGTTCAATAATGTTGTGCCCGCCGCGTGGTACCAGGCTACCGCCCACAAATGCAATATCGGCGATCGCATACAGCGGTGCCAGCTCGCCAATTGTATCCAACAGCAAGACCTGGCCCGTCAAAGGCTGACCATTCCAAAGCGTTCGCCTGCACCAGCGAATCGACATCTGTTCGAGCAGTTCCGCCACGGCAGGGAAGCGCTCCGGGTGCCGGGGCGCAAGAACCATCATCGCCTTCGGATATTGCACCAGCACATTTTCAAACGCCTTTAGCAGCAGTGATTCTTCTCCGTCGACTGTGCTGCCACAGACCAGGACCGGCCCAGCTCCGTTGGTTGTGATCGACTCCCGCAGATTCTCGACAATCGCCGGGGGCGTAGGCACGGGAATATCGAACTTCAAGTTTCCTGTAACCTGCACTCGTTCCCCGCTCGCACCAATATCGCTTAGCCGCGCGGCATCTTCGGATGTTTGCGCCGAAAACAAGTCCACATTCTCCAGCACTCTTCGCACCAATCCTCGGAAACGGCGGTACCTTGGCCAGGAGCGGTCGGAAATGCGCGCGTTTACCACTGCAATCCGCGCACCTCGCGCGCGCGCCAGCCGCATAAAGTTTGGCCAGAACTCCGTCTCCGCGATCACTACCAGTTCCGGACGCAGTGCCCGCAAATAGGGACGAACTGCAAATGCGAAATCCATCGGAAAGTAAAACACGTTCGCCTCGCCAAAGCGCTTACGGGCAAGGGCTTGCCCCGTATCCGTAGTGGTTGAAATGAAGATCCGATGTTGCGGGAAACGGCGCCGAAGTTCCTCAGCCAAACCAGCGACCGCCAGCACTTCGCCCACAGAAACGGCATGCAGCCAAATCACCGGTTCTTTTTCACTCGGCAAAGAAAGCCGCGCAGGCACCCGCCCCAACCTTTCGGCGAATCCTCTGCGATACTTGCCATGACGCATCATCTGGAACAGCCAGTAGGGCGAACTTGCCAACATTCCCAGCGCCAGCGCCAGGCTGTAGAGAAAGCTATAAAGAGAAGTGATCAAGCTGAGCCATTCTAAACAAAGACTTACCCTGTGTATGCCGCTGGCCTCCCTGTTTCAGGGTTTGCGAAAGGTTGCGCCGGAACCAGCGGCGAACGCGGGACCTTCTATAATCGAGCGCATGCCCCGTTCCCGCGAAAAAAATTGTTGCCGTCTATTGATCTTGATAAGCGTGGTCGCAGCCTTCGCGCTTTCGCTGGCTGCCAAGGATTTCGTGAAGCCTATCGCCAGGCCCGCCAAGACTTATCCCGCCCATGACGACCACACGAACGATAAGGTCGCCATCGCCGCCGACCCCTATGACACTCCCGAGAAGGCAAAAATATTCTCCGTAAACTTTCACGAGCACGGCTTCCTTCCCGTCTTCTTCGTAGTCACCAATGACGGCGAACAGCCCATCTCCATCGCCAACATGCAGGTCACGCTGACGACAGCCGGCCGTGCGAAGCTCACTCCCTCAACGTCGGAGGACATTTTCCGCCGCCTGTCAAATCCTCACGAAACCACTCCCATCCCTATTCCTATCCCTCAGAAAAAGGTGAAAGGCGGCCTGGGCCAGAAAGAGCGGGACGAAATCGAGAATTCGCGGTTCGCCGCCAAGGCTGTTGAGCCCCACACCACGCAATCAGGATTCCTCTTCTTCGACGTCGAAGGCGTCACCGCGCCCTTAGAGGGCGCGCGCATGTACGTTACCGGCGTCAATGACGCTAAAGGCACCGAGCTAATGTACTTCGAAATTCCGATGGAGAAATAACCGAGCGTGCATCCCGAAAAGCGGATGCCTTCTGACTAGAGCGAGGGCCGTATAATCACCAGATATGTCGACCTTTGCCGACACCTCGGTCGCCGCTCGCACCGCCTATGAACCCGTCATTGGTCTCGAAGTACATGTCCAACTCCTGACCGCTACAAAGATTTTCTGTTCCTGCTCCACTCGCTTCGGCGCTCCGCCGAACACCCATGTTTGCCCGGTGTGTCTGGGAATGCCCGGAGCCTTGCCGGTGCTGAACCGTAAAGCCGTAGAGTTCGCCACGCTGGCCGCTATGGCCCTGAATTGCCGTATCAACGAAACCTCGATCTTCGCTCGCAAGAACTATTTCTATCCCGATCTGCCCAAGGGCTATCAGATTTCGCAATTCGACAAGCCCCTGGCTGAGCAGGGATTCATCGAAGTCCCCGCCGCGAGTGGCAAGAAGAAAATCGGCATCACTCGCGTGCATCTCGAAGAAGATGCCGGCAAGAGCCTGCACGAGGGCTTTCCCGACGCAGACGAGAAGACCGCCATCGACCTCAACCGCACCGGCGTTCCCCTCATCGAAATCGTCAGTGAGCCCGATATCGCGACGCCCGACGAGGCCTACGAATATTTGACGCGTCTGAAGGAAATCATCCTCTACACCGGCGTCAGCGACTGCAACATGGAAGAGGGGTCGCTGCGCTGCGACGCCAACGTCAGCATCCGTCTCCGCGGTCAGAAGGAATTAGGCACGAAGACAGAGATCAAGAATGTGAACTCTTTCCGTTTCATCCGCGAGGCGCTGATCTACGAGATCGCCCGCCAGGTGGAAGTGGTCGAATCCGGCGGCAAAATCACGCAGGAGACTCGCCTCTACAACTCGCACGAAGGCAAGACCTACAGCATGCGTTCCAAAGAACAGGCGCATGACTACCGCTATTTTCCCGAGCCTGATTTGTTCCCGCTGGTCGTCGACGAGAAGTGGAAGGCCGAAATCACCAGGACCTTGCCTGAACTCCCCGAAGCCCGCCGGGCGCGGCTGGTGACGGAATACGGGATCACCGAATACGATGCACACGTGCTCACGGTTTCTAAGTCGCTCGCCGACCAGTTCGAATCGGCTGCAAAAGCCGCGAGGAACCCCAAGCGTGTTGCCAACCTGGTGCAGGGCGAACTGATGGGTCGTCTCAAAACGAAGGGCCTGGAAATCGAGCACTCTCCGATCTCGATGAAAGGTGTCGCAGCCTCCGCTGATCTGGTGGAAAGCGGCACCATCTCGGGCAAAATGCTGAAGGACATTTACGACCTCTGCTTCGAACGCAACCAGGATTTCCTGCAGGTCTACAAAGCGGAAGGCCGTCCACAGCAGTCGTCGGATACAACTGCGCTGGAAAAGATCATCGATGAAGTGATTGCCGCAAATCCCAAGCAGCTCGAACAATACCGCGCCGGCAAGAAGACCATGATTGGATTCTTCGTCGGCCAAGTGATGAAAGCTTCCAAAGGGCAGGCTAATCCGCAGCTTGCGAACGAGTTACTAACCAGAAAGCTGGGTTGATCAGTCTTTGTCGGTCATCGGCAACATCACCTTAGTACCATGGCATTTTGTGACTTCTGCAATCTGAGCACTTGCTGCTCTCTTCATTACGATGATGCTGGGCCCGTCTCGCTGGGGGCTGACCGTTTGCGAGTTTTCATGAAAATCAAGCTGGACCGCATCATCAGCATTGCTACGCTGGTGGCATCCCTTGTAGCAATTGTGCTGGCGTTGAGGAAACCAGTTCCCGTGGCTCATCCGCAGACTCCGGCGGCAATTGCTGCGAATGCCCAGTCATTCGGGCAGAAGATGGAGCAATTCCAACAGGCAACACAGCAAACTGTTTCCCCTCAGCAAGCCGCGCCCGCGTCCAGGGTAAATGATCAAACCGCCGCATCCCAAAGTCAGCCGGCGGATGTTTCAATTCCTCTGCCAAAGGCTGAGGTTCACCTCAATTCCGACGAAGTGGGCGCGGCTTTGGCCCAAGCCGTCGGAAGCGCGGGAGCTGCCGGCGCAGGGGAACTCTCGCCCGATTCCAATCTCGGCAGCGGCGAGCCCACGATCAAAGATCAACAAGTAAGCTTCGAAGGCGATACCGTGCACGGCCAATTTCTGACTGAGATCGCCGGCAAAGATGTCTGGGTGACGGTGTCCGGCCACTTAGCGTCGAAAGATGGATACGCGACCTTCGAGCCAACGGAATTCAAAGTGGGAGATCTCAACGTGCCGGTTTCGCTGGTGAATCCCGCATTGCAGAAAAAGCTTGCCGAGCAGCGCGACCGCATGAAACTACCCGATAATGTCGGCGGGCTGAAAGTTCAGAATGGCGAACTGGTGATGCAGCAGAAATAGCGAGCTGACGAACTGCGGACTGGTTTAGGCGGCTACGAGTCCTGGCACCGCATTCCCCGCAGCAACTTTTGCATACCATCTTCCTGAATGCTTTATTGTCCGCTGCTGCGTTTTGAAGTCCACGTAGGCCAGGCCGAAGCGCTGGCTGAAACCCTCGGCCCATTCGAAATTATCGATCAGACTCCAGGCATGATAGCCGCGAACGTCCGCACCGTCCTTGATCGCGCGCGCTAGAGCCTGCAGATACTCCCGGTGATAGTCAATGCGGCGCTGGTCGCGAATCACGCCGCCGGCGTCAGGACCGTCGTCGTAGGCGCACCCGCTCTCCGTGATCTCAATCACCGGGCGGTCGAAATCGTGCGTGACGCGCATGACCATGTCATAAAGCGCCCGCGGCCAAACCTCCCATCCAATGCTGGTTTTTGGTCCTTGCTCGCCGCCCAACACCTTCACCGGAAACAACCATTGCTGCGGATGCGAGATACGCTCCACTGTGGTGGATGCTGATGCAATGGTGCGGTAGTAGAGGTTGATGCCGATGAAATCGAACGGCGCCCTCATCTTTTCCAGGTCGCTGGACTTGATGCCCATGGCGGTGTCGGGAAGAAACGCCAACGCTTCGGGATAGCGCCCTTTGAGCGCGGGTTCCAGAAACCAGACGTTGGTGATCGCGTGAGCTCGCTCCGCCGCTATTTTGTCTTCTTCGGAATTTGTAGCTGGCTCGCACGATGACATGCTGAATGCTGTTCCCACTCGCGCCGATGGACGAGCCGCCTTCAATGCCCGGAAACCGGCGCCCTGAGCCAAGTTCACCGTGTGCGACGCTCGCAGAAACGCGAAGAGGCTTTGGCGCCCGGGAGCGTGTGACCCTTCGAGATAACCTTGGTAGGTGAACGCCAAGGGTTCGTTGAACAGCAGCCAGTCGGAGATGCGATCTCCCAGAGCGCGCGCCACTAATTCCACGTAATCGGCAAAGCGCGATGCCGTATCGCGATCGGGCCACCCGCCGGCGTCTTCCAAAGCCTGGGGCAAGTCCCAATGATAGAGCGTAACTAACGGCCGGATTCGTGCTCGCAGTAAGGCGTCGACGAGACGGCTGTAAGAATCAATGCCTTTGGAATTGGCGGGACCCGAACCGTGAGGCTGAATGCGCGGCCATGAAATCGAAAAGCGATAGCTGTTCAAATTCATCGCCCGCATCAGCGCGATGTCTTCGCGCCAGCGATGGTAGGAATCACAGGCAACGTCGCCCGTGTCGCCGTTCTTGATCTTCCCCGGGGTATGCGCGAATCGATCCCAGATCGACTCGCCCTTGCCGTTTTCCTTCCACGCGCCTTCGATTTGATAAGCCGCAGTGGCCGTGCCCCAGATAAAGTTCTTAGGAAAAAGAACCTCTGAGGCAGTATCAAACTGTATATCGCGGGAACCCGCGGGCACCGTGGGATTCACAGTTCGCGCCGCATTCGAGACGCTGCATCCCGATAACAGACCTGCAGGCAAGCCGGCGGCAATGCCAGCAGCGAAGGCGGAGTGCGCAAACTCGCGGCGGGTCAGGCTCAAAGTAAAAAGAGCTCCTCAAGAGATCATAAGGCAGGCACACATCTTATCGTAATACCTCTAATCCCGCCCGGAATGCTTCATGCCAGCTCTGCAGCACTTTCTGCAGGATTACCAGCAGTTTGTCTACTTCTATTCTGTCTCACGCCGGTGGCGGCCCGGGGCATGCACGGATTGCGCTCTCTGGCGTGGCCTTATGCTCTCATCATGCTTCTGAACGCCCTGGGGCATACCATCGGAACCATCCTGGGCCACACGGTAGCTTCTGTGACGTTTCCGCGACCCGCGCCGGGATTCTATTCGTCCCCATTGTTGTTCGCAGCTTCTGTGTGGCTGATGCTGCGGCTGCGGCGCACTGCGCGGGTCGATTTCCAATTGCCAACCGGTGTTTGAGCATAGGCTCGAGTAGGCAGCCTTGTCCCCGCGAGCCTGCTATCATCGATAGCGGAGTACTAGCGCATATGGTAGACGTAGCGCGTATGGAAGACGAAGAAATCGAAGGAGAGATTCCTTATATTTCCGGTTCAGGAGAGGGACTTATGGAAGAAGGACCGAGTTCGCACGCGAGCGCGCGTCGCGACGAGGATATTGCGCTCGATTTGATGAAGTTTATTGCAATGACCACGGGGTATGGACGGACGACCTCGTCGGGCGTAGGGTTTCAGGGTACAGGGTCGGCCTCGAAGCCCGACGAATACGCAGCGCATCTGCTCGATTTATACGGGAAGTGCAAGGCGGCGGTGGGAGGAAAGAAGTAGCGATCCGCCATTGAGGAGTCCCGTTGGCGTTTAACGGAACGTTGACCTAGTCAAGAGAAGGACCGCGGCCCCAGCCGCGGTCCCCTTCTCAAGCCACGCCAGTATTCTACCGGCGTCCCTTCTTGGCCTTTTTCTTTCCGGCTTTCTTGCCCGCCTTTTTCGCAGCCTTCTTCTTGGCGGATTTTTTTGCGGGTTTCTTCTTTGCCGCTTTACGAGGCGCTTTTTTCTTGGCGGGAGACTTCTTAGCCGGCGCTTTCTTCTTGGCAGCTGGCTTCTTTGGACCGCCGCCCCTGGGAGCAGCCGGTTTGGGTGCCGGAGGTGGCGGAGGAGCTGGCATGGCGGGCTCACTTTCTTCTACTTCGGGCACGACGGGTTCTTCTTCCTCCTCCTCTTCCTCTTCGAAATCCTCTTCGAGCGACTCGCTGTAGGCGCCACTGTCACCGAATTCTTCTTCTTCATCACGTCCGTAAAGTGTGGGATCGTAAAACGTCATTGCTCCTCCTGATCTTATTTTGGGTTTCCTGGCGCAATGGTCACGCAAGGTTGCCGGGCACGGGAAATTAAAAGACCACAGAAACTTTGTTCTGGAACGGCGCGCGATTATAGCACGACGTTTGCCGCAGCCTGCAAGGACCGGAGTCACACCAGCCTGCCTATCCTGTTACCACACGAAGCGCCCGAATGGAAGCAGATTCGACAAGTGTCGACAAAGAACATGCACAGAGAACCGGGGTGCGAATTCGGATTGATGTCGTAGCAGGCGAATCCTTGTCCTCAGGGAACAACTCCCGCTTTGGGCGAGTTCGTTCTTTCGGGCCTGATGTTAGGCGAGGCTCTGTGGTCCGAAAGCCACGAGACATAGAAAAGCGCGCTCCCCCCGGAACAGGATGAGAAGCGCGCCCCGGCAAAAGCTGCCTACTTCAGGGACTTTACGTACTCGGCGACGGCTTTGGCGTCGTCGGCGGAGAGTCCGCTCAAGGCTTTTTTATGCGGGGGTTTCTTGGCGTCATTGCCCTTGGTCAGCAACTCGGTAATCTGATCCGCCGTTAGGCTGGTTCCTTTCAGCGCCGGACCGATTTTGCCCTGTCCCTCGGGGCCGTGACAGCCGGCACACTTTGCTTTGAAAGTAGCGGCTCCGTCTTGTGCGAACGCAGGCATAGATACGGATACGGCGATAGCCAGGATGACAAACAATACAAGCAGATTGCGCAATTGCATGAAATCTCCTTGGGAGAGAAAATTTTGATCAGGCTAAAGTGCCGGAGCGATTCTAGTCCTGACCTTGCTTGTTGTCGAAAAGAAAGCTGGAATAAGCGGCTACCCCGCGCCCCATTTTGGAACCGGTGGTTTGAGGTTACCGGCTTTGTTGCACGATGAGGATCATGCCGGGTCGCAGGGTGGCGACGTTCTGGTTACTGCGTTTCAACGCTGCCACGGTCGTTTTGTAGGTAGTAGCGATCGAGTAGAGCGTCTCGCCCGACTTTACTTTGTGGTGAACCACGCTGGCCTGCTCCGCTCCACTTAGATCTGAAGTCTTGGTGGCTTTGGCAGCAGAAGCTTTGGCGCTGGCTATTTGTGCGCCTTTTCGGTAACGATTGGCCGGCTTCCTGGAGGCGGTCACGCTGGTTTCGCCGCTGGGCGTAACCGGCAGGTGCAAGGCCAATACCGTTCGTCCGTGCAAGCTGTCGCCGCGCAAACCATTCCAACGCCGGATCATCTGGGCAGAAACGCCAAAGTTCTCAGCCACCGTCTGAACCGTGTCTCCCCTGTGGATTCTGTAGCGCGTGATCCGTCGTGCATAGGTTGCAGTATCACTGACCGCGTGCTTAGGAGCGACGGGAATAATCAGCTTGGCGTCAGATGGTAGCTCGGTGCCATCCAGTTGATTGGCTTCCGCGATGGACCGAGCCGTGGTGCGGTAGGCTCGCGCCAGGGAAGCCAGAGTATCACCCGAGTGCACGGTAGGATAGCGCCACCACAACCGCATTTCGGCGGGTATGGCCGCGATCGCACTCTGGTATTTCTCTTTTGTCCCCGCAGGCACATGTAGTTCGAAGGCGCCTTCCTTGGGGGTGCTCAAACGCAGGAGGCTGGGGTTCAGTTGCTGTAATTGCGCCGGACTCGCATCCACGCAATCGGCGACCAGGCGTAAATCCACTGGATAATTAACCGTTACCGAGTCGAAAGCCAACGGCTCATCCATCGAGACATCATCAAAGCCGTAGTGCGACAGATTCTTGGTCATGATGGTCACGGCCAAGATGATAGGGACGTAGTTGCGCGTTTCCTTGGGTAGAACGTTGCGCCGGTAGAGTTCCCAGAAGTCGGCATAGCCAGTGCGCTTAACCGCAGCCTGCACGGTTCCCGGGCCCGAGTTGTATGCCGCCATGGCGAGATACCAGTCGCCAAACTGGCCATAAAGATCTCGCAGATGGCGGGCGGCGGCGCGCGTAGATTTTTCCGGGTCCTGGCGATCGTCGACCCACAGATTGCGCTGTAAGCCATATCCCCGAGCGCGGCTGCCCATGAATTGCCAGATGCCGCGGGCACCAGCGCGAGAAACCGCCGTCGGCTGGAATCCTGATTCGGCCTGCGCCAGGTAGATTAGATCCTGTGGAACTCCCTCCTGCTTCAGGATCCGAACCATCATGTCATGGTAGCGGCCGGATCGGGCGAAGGCGCGCTCGAAACTTCCACGTCCGCGGCCTGAAAAATAGCTGATGTACCCAGCGACCTGATCCGTCATCATCAGCGGCAGATCAGAGTGGGTTGACTTGATCTCGGCCTGCGCCTTCGCTCTTACCCCCGGTTCCGCCGCCGGAGTAATTCCATTGGTCTCATCAATCGGTGCGGGTTCTGATTTCTGGGCTTCGGAGTCGGAGACCGCGTCTCCCAGATCGAGCTGGTTTACTCCATCCACGATGCGGTCGAACTCTTTTTCCAGCCGATTATCCGAGCGAATGTCCAGTTTGCTTTCCAGCAGGGCGTTGAAGGCTTCGTCGAAATTCTGCTTGGCGGCTTCCGTGTGTCCCGCGTGGTAGTTTGCCAATCCCGTCTGGTACTGCTGCTCTACGCGAGAGATTAGCTGGTCCACTTGATCAGGAGCCAGCTTCGGGGTCGCAGATTCAGAGCTGACCTGCGCCGCCGGAGTTGCCTGTTGACTCTGAGATTCGGCCGGCGAAGCAGGGGGGCTGGGTCGCGGCGAAGCGGATACGCCCGCTCCCGCGGTAAGCGGCGGCGCTGCCGGAGGCACCATGGTGACTGGCTTTTGCGCAGTCTTGCAAGAGGAACTCAGCATGGCGAGCGCTGCCAGCACTGCGATCCGTATTTGGATATTTGCAACTCGCATATTTTTCTACGAGATACGAATTGCTCCCGTGGTTAACGCCCGGTGAATTCTATCAAAAATCCTACCGCCCGGTTGCCTTTGGGTCAACGCCGCAAACGGACTGTGTCCGTTACTTTCGGCACGGTGCGAGAGGTTACCCACCAGCTCAATACTCAGACGGCAAAAGCCAACTAAAAGGTTTGAAGACAGGCTTCACGCGGCCTCTGATTACCGCTCCCCTTCTGGCCCACGAGCACGGATCACACGCGCCAGTAATCGGGCCGCCACGTTTGAATCGCCTTCTTGATCTCTGCCGGAGAAAGCTTCTCGTCGAGTGCCCGCTCGGCTAACTTGGGCACCTCCGCATCCGAGGCGAAGCGAAGCGCAATGAGTTGCGCTTCGGTCAGCTCCGGAGTTCGCGAACGGAACGGCTCTGTGCACAGGGCGAAGAGTCGAAGCCGCTCTTCCAGCCGAATCACGCGATCCTGTACCTTGAGCGCGTAAAGCCGAATTTTGAACACCGCGATCAAGGCCGCTACTGAAATCACGAAGAACGATGCCGAGTGGTAGCTGGGATGCCAAAGGAAATGAATGGTGCCACCCACGGCTGAGAGTGCGAAGACTGGCAATACGATGAAGTGAAACAGCGGATCAAGCCTGGCATGGTTCGCCAAAGTTTGAGGCTTTTCGGCCATGACGAAGGGCTCCTTGCAGTGGACGTGCAAGTGTAGCAGAACAATTCTCAGTTTTCAGTCTTCACCCGGCTAAGGACAGAAGAACCTGGAATCGGCAACTGGAAGTCCGAAGCCGGAATCTTTTATTCTTAGCACGGAATCCAAGGCAAATATGAAAGCCCTTCAAGTTAAGCAAGTTGGCGGCCCCGAAGTGATGGAATTGGTCGAGTTGCCCATCCCTCAGCCGAAGCCGAACGAGGCAGTCGTGAAACTGGCTGCCTCGGGCGTGAACTTCATCGACATCTACTTTCGCGAGGGACGCTACAAGGCGCCGCTGCCTTTTATTCCCGGCCAGGAAGGCGCAGGCGCAGTGACGGCCATTGGTTCCGAGGTGAGTTCGGTGAAGCTTGGAGACCGTGTGGCTTGGACCGGGATACAAGGGGCGTACTCGGAATTTGCCGCTGTTCCCGCTGATCGACTGGTTTCGATCCCTTCGGGAGTCCACGAGCGCGAGGCCGCAGCTTCGATGCTGCAGGGAATGACGGCCCATTACCTTTCGCACGATTCCTATCCGCTGAAGCAGGGTCAAACAGCCTTGGTTCACGCGGCGGCTGGCGGAGTAGGACTCCTGCTGGTGCAGATGGCACACAACATTGGCGCGCGAGTCATTGCCACCGTTTCCACAGAGGAGAAGGCGAAGCTGGCGCGTACCGCCGGTGCGCATGAAGTCATCTTGTACACCCAGTCCGACTTTGAAGCGGAAACGAAGCGTCTGACGGATGGCAAAGGCGTGGACGTCGTCTACGATTCCGTAGGCAAGACTACCTTCGAAAAAGGACTGAACGTCCTGCGCCCCCGCGGGATGATGGTCCTCTTCGGCGGTTCGAGTGGCGCTGTTGCCCCGTTGGATCCGATCATCCTGACCCAGAAGGGATCGTTATTCTTGACGCGGCCCTCATTGGGCAACTACATCGCTACGCGGGACGAATTGGTGGCGCGCTCCGGAGCAGTATTGGGCATGGTGGCCTCAGGCAAGCTCAAACTTCGAATAGAACATATCTACCCGCTGGCGGATGCGCGGCGCGCTCACCGCGATCTGGAAGGACGTAAGACGACAGGCAAGCTCCTACTAACGCCGTAGGCTTCGCGGCTCCATGCGGGGACAGCCGCCCCCGGGTATTCTGCCGAGCGAAGCTTGGCACTGCACGGGTTGGAGGGCCATTCGGTATCATCCTGCTCGAATGATCATCTCTTCTTGCGACTATAATGGCGTGCGTACTCAGGCACCGTCAGCCCTTGGAGAAGCCGCGCATCATCAATGGGCGTCCCAGCCTTCAGTTCCAGCGGAACCACCCCCGCCCAGGTAGGAAACGAATAATCCTCTTCATCATCAATGACCGGCCCAGTGCGCACCTTGGCCGAGAATTCTTCGATTGGCAGTCGCAGCACGGAAGTCGCCTTCAGTTCGCGTTCGTTGGGTTGACGGGAGTCCGCCCAGCGGCCCGGAATGATGTGTTCCGAGAGACGCCGCAAGCCTTCCAGTTTCTCGCCCGGCTCATCCACCAACGTCGCTTTACCCAAAATCACCACCGACCTGTAATTCATCGAGTGATTAAAGATCGAACGGGCAAGCACCAGCCCATCAAGCAGCGTCACCGTCACGCAAACCGGCACACTATCTTTCATTTGACGCAGCATGCGGCTGGCGGCGGAGCCGTGAATGTAGAGGCAATCCCGATCGCGTCCGTAAGAGGTCGGAATCACGAAGGGTTGGCCGTCGACCACGAAGCCAACATGACACAGAAATCCCTCGTCCAGAATTCGATACGCGGCTTCGCGATCATAAACACCACGGTTCGCCTCGCGGACCAGACGCGTCCGCGGCGTTGGGGTATAGGGTTGAGACATGGAAGAACGAACTCCGGCAAGCGCCAAGGATGGGTGAAGAAAAAGTCTAACACCTGCCGGCAGACTTCACGCTTCTAGCTTCTTGTGCTCAGCCGCCGAACGTTTTCTAGGCTCTCCCGGGGGATCATACCTATCCTCGCGATATAGACGAGTGAAGAAGATCGCTACAATCAGCAGAACTGTTGGAGTGAAAACGCTAGCCTCAGGACCGACACTGCCGCCGGTAAGCCACTTCGGCCCGCTGAATGTGGAGTTGAACAAGCTATGGTAGGGAGCGAGACCACTGTCGGGCACTCCGTAGAAAAAAGTCTGCCCCCAGTCCCATCCCGCATGGAATCCTACGGCCCACCAGAGATTGCCGGTGCGGCGAAGGAACAGGCAGAACAGAAGTCCGAAACAGACCACAGAGAGTAATCCGAATTTGCTCTCTCCAGGGTTGCCAGCGTGAGCCAAACCGAACAAGGCTGATAGCAAAATGGCAGCTGGCCAGAAGCCTATCCCAGTTGTCAGCGTGAACTGAAGATACCCGCGAAAGGCGAATTCTTCTCCCAGACCCACGAGCACGAAGGCCGCAGTCCATGCGGCCGTCGCTAGGACGATGGTCTTGCCGTGAATTGCAATGCCAACGAGATGGAATCCATGGAGGGCGAAGATTGCCAGAAGGCTGATGCTGACGGCGAGAAACCCAACCAGAGTCCCGAACCAGAAATGCTTGCGAAAGGCAAATCGCGCCGGCAGGCCGTATTCTTCCCACTTGCGGTGTTCAATCCGCGTCATAATCAGCGCGGCAATGGCGGTGAAGAGAAAGATTGACCCGTCGCTGAGGGCAGCCATTGCTGGCGAGAGCGACGCAACAGCTCCGATGTGCGGCCGATGGTGCAGCGCAAAATGTGCCACCAGCGCAACGACCAGGTTAACCGCCGCTACAAGCCCTGCCACGATTGCCAGAAAAATCAGCGCCCGCCAACCAGCACGGATACCATTCGGTCCGCGGAAGACGTTGCTTGGATTCGTTGGCGCAGGAACTACCGGGGATGGGGCCGAAGGCTCCGGGGCAGGATTCGCCGATGGCTCTGACATGCAACTAATTTACGCGAAGAGCCAAGATGAAGCTCCAGGTTTTCGGCCTGGATTCGACCAAAACAAAAATCCAGACTTGGTCCTGCAGCCAAGACCTCACCAGTAGAACTTCATCGCGAACTGAAACTGCCGCGGATCATAAGCTGCCGTGGCCTGGCCGGCATTGGTAAACAGCGGGCTGACCGCCGCCGTATTGTTCCGGTTGGCAATGTTGAACATGTCGGCAATCAACTCCAGGTTGTAGCGCTCGTTAAAGTAGATCCGCTTCGCGAACCGTATATCGTCGAAGACCGTCCAGGGCGTGACCCCGGCATTGCGGCCAAGATTGCCGTCGAGCGAGAGCAGGGTTCCGTTAAAGTCCGCTGGACACGGTTCCTGAAAAACTCCGGTAGGCGAATACTTCGACGAAACCGCAGGATAGGCACTCAAACCGCAAGCCGCGTTGACGAAAGTGTTTGGCCGCCCGGTCAGCGAAGACAATTGCAAGTTATCGTCGTTTCCCGTAATGATGTTGAACGGTCTTCCGGAGCCGAACTCGATCAAGGGCGCCAGCGTCCAGTTACTGAAGACCTTGCCGGCAAACCCATTGCCGCCCAACCTGCCGGACTGGTAGACGCCACTGAAAACGAAACGATGGCGCTGGTCAAACAGCGACGTCGAACGATCCAGAGCCGGATAGTAGCTGTCTTGCGGAGTGAGCGTGGCCTGCAAGTCCGTTGAATCGTCGATCGCGTGCGACCAGGTGTAGGAAGCCAAAAATTCGTAGTGCTGGCTGAAGCGCTTGCGTAGGTTCGCGCTTAAGCCGTGATAGACGGAACTCCCGTTCGAATAATTGGCATCCATGTCGCTGAACGGGATGCAGTTCGCCAGAGTTGTAGGATCACAGTTCACATTAAAGCCCTGGCTTGCCAGGCTCTGCAGAATGCTCTGCGCCACACCTACGCAGTAGGCACCGGTCGGTCCAGTGGACAGATAGGCCGCGGCGATCGAAGGATTCAAACCGGAGGGGCGGAAAAAATTCATCAGCGAAGAATCGACCCATGGAACCGGCGCTCCGGGGGCAGAGCATCCGGTCACAGTGAACGGACTGGCCGCAGTAGCTCCGGAGGCAATATAGTTCGAGATCATCAAGTCGCCGCGGATCGCGTTGGCGTTGATGGGCCGGTTGATATGGCGGCCGCCATTGAAGTTGTAGGCTAGGTTGAGCGCGAATCCGTCGCCTAAATCGCGCTCGATGCTGAAGTTCGCCTGCTGCGAATACGAGTAGACAAAATTCTTGCCTTGCGGATATCCGAACGGTTGGAAAGCCAGCGGCAGGAAAGTTGAAGGGTTCAGATAGTTTTGGTTCAGGAATTCGGAATTGGGTTGAAATGCATTGAACTGCTGCTGGTTGGGGAGGTACCCGAGGTTAGCATTTGCCGTTGGAGATGCTGACGGAGCGCACTGCGGTTGGTTCAGCAAACCCTGGAAAATCGGGAACGCGTTCAGATTCGCCGGGTTGCCCGCTCCGCTGCACAGTCCGGTTCCAGCAAATGCCAGTTGCCCGCTGGTCGAACCGTCGGAAGCGTCGCCCAGAAAATATAGTCCAAGCAATGGATGGTCATAGAACAGTCCATAGGATGCTCGAACCACTGTCTTGCCATCACCCTTCGGATCCCACGCCACACCGATGCGAGGCGCGACGTTGTTGGTGTCCGTCTGGATTCCTTTTTGCAATCCCAGAAAGTTGTAGCCCGCTAGAGCAAGCGGAGTTGGCGATTTGAACTGCGGGGGAAACTCGACATCGTACCGAAGGCCGTAGTTCAGAGTGAAGTTCGGGCGGACGCGCCACGAATCCTGCCAGAAGACTCCCAGCGGCTTGTTCGGGAACGAGTCGTGGGGATTTCCAATTCCCTGAATGAAGTCTCCCGGCAATCCCGCCCCATAAGCCTGCACCGGCGATAGATTGGGGAAGGAGAACCCGCTGGCTGGGTCCGCGGGAAATCCCAGGCTGGTTGCGCTGAACGAGCCGATGTCATACACGCCACCATAGTTCACGGTAAAGGCGGCGGTAGTTGCAATGTAGTTGAAATCTGCTCCGAACTTTGTGTTGTGCTGGCCTATGGTCCAGGAAAAATTGTCGGTGAACTGATAGCGGTTCTCCACACGTTGAATGTAGGAGTATGGTTCGCGGCCGAAATAGGCATAGCCGGGAATGTTGACCGCCGGGTCGGCCCCACCGGGGATCGCCGTATTGTAGAAATAAGACAGTCCGCGTCGCGCATACTGGAAGCGGAGTTCATTCACTTTGTTGGTGCCAATGGTCCAGGTATCTTGCGCTACGCCAGCAAGGTCACGGTAAGTCTGTTCCGAAGTGCGCGAATAAGCATTCTGACCCTCGGGCTGATCTTGCCCGCTAACCTCAATGCCCGTGACCGTGCTGGGGCTCACGTTCGCGCGCAGCGTCAGACGGTTGTTTGCGGTGAAATTATGATCGATACGGAATGAGTAAAGGCTTGTCCCCTCAAAGACTGGAAAGTTTCCAATTTGCGAGTTCAGAGTCTGGTAGGAACCAGGCACCGGCGCACACGGTCCCGGCGGTAAGCATGACGTGGGAAAGCCCGCCCAATTTGTCAGCAGGCCGCCGCTGATGCCTTGAACAAGTCCGGTTGGCCAAACTCCTTGAGTTGCTTGACCGGAGGATGCGCCTACCAACGTCTCATATTGGGGTATGGCGGTAGGCGCCAGCAAGCCGAAAAAGGCCGGGTCCTGCTGCGCCAGTTGAGCCAATCCCGGGCCCAGGAATGCAGCTTGCTCCGGCGTGATTTGAATAGTTCCAAAGGGCAACGGCTCCGCTCCTCCCGCTGTGGTTGACGTGTCGAAAGGCACCAGCCCAAAGTTGTTCGTGCCGATATCAGAGAACCCGGTTTCGTGCCGCCGGGTAACTTCGTAAGAGAAAAAGAAGTAGGTCTTATCCTTCTTGATCGGTCCGCCGAATGCCGCTCCAGCTTGCACTCGCGTATATGCCGGATTGGGAACGGTGCTGAATGGGTTTACAGCCTGAAAGTTGCGGTTGCGCAGGAAGCCAAAAACGTCGCCATGAAAATCATTCGATCCGGAACGTGTAATGATATTCACAACCCCGCCCGATGCCCGGCCGTACTCGGCAGCATAGTTATTGGTGATGATCTGAAACTCCTGCACGTCTTCCTGGGAAACAGTAGAGCGAACGCCGTTCGTAGCATTGTCGGTGGCATCCGCTCCATCTACGTTCACCAGGTTGGCGCGTGCCCGCTGTCCGCTCATGTTGAGTCCCGAAGTCGGCGCCGCGCCGGTGTTCGGTGCGTTGTCCCGCTGCACTTGAGAATCCGTCAACGTGAAATTGATGTAGTTGCGGCCGTTGATTGGCAGGTTGTCGATGCGGCGTTGTCCGATCGTGTCAGTCGTCGACGTGCGTGAAGTCTCTACCAGCTCCGCTTGGGAACTAACCTCTATCACTTCTTTTCCGCTCGCAATCGCGAGCGCTACCGGAAGCTCCTGTGTGCCCCCCACCGTGATGCTCACGTCCTTAACTTCTACCTTTGCGAAGCCCGCCGCTTCCACAGTCACCGTGTAAATACCCGGGGGTAGCTGTCGAGCGCTGTATCCGCCCTGACCGTCTCCGGTCGCCGTACGTGCCAAGCCTTTTTCAACGTCGCTCACCGTGACAGTGGCATTCGTCACCAGACTGCCCTTGGGGTCTTTCACCGTGACATGCAGGTCACCGGTCGCGACGCCGCCCTGCCCGAAAACCAGGCAAGAAAGCAACAGAACGAACATCGACGGGCAAAAAAACTTCGCACTGCGCTTCGAGATCACGCGGAGCATACCGATGCGGATCATAGAGTCTCCCTTGCTTCCGGCACTTCAAGGTGCCGGCAGAAACAACTCCAACGCTGGACGGCCAAAATGTACGCAAGATGCTCTTGGGATGACAGGTCCCGCTGGTTTTTACACCAGAAGGGGCAACGAAAACAAGGCAAGAATGACGTGGGGTAGTAAGCAAGTTACCCCAGTGTCGTGCTAAGGCACGGCGATGCCGTCGCGAATTCTAGCATTCAGCTTGGATCCAGGCTGTGACGTTCGTCACAACGACTAGCTGTGGGAAGAGAGGCGAACGGCTGCGGCAGGATTCTGGAGTCTCCCCAAAAGCATCGCCGAGCCACTCAGCTGTTCATAGCGGTCGATCACCCGCACTGCCGCAAACCCCGAGCCGGGATATACCAGTGCGAGGTAGATGCGTGCCAGAGCGACCGTGGTATTGCGCCGAAGCAGCAGCGCGTGATTCACCAACTGTTGCGCAGCCTCGGCAACTCGCGGGTCACCGCTGGCCAAAGCCGCCTCGCCCACTCCCACCAATACGGTGGCATTTCTGGCCGCAACTTGAACGTAAGCGGCCATAGCATGCAGTCGCGCCCGCCGAACCAATCGAAACTCAGCCGGCGGCAAACGACGGCGCAGGTACTCGTCCTCGGCGGGGTTGATCAGGTTGCGGAACGCCTCCAGGTCGATCGGCTGCATGCTTCCCGCCGAAAGCGCGCCTTCCTTGGTTTGTAGGCTATGGGTCACAGCCAGGCGCACAATAATGCCTAGCGCAACTACAGCGCCGAAGACGAGGATGACTGCCAGATTCATCGTTGGAGTAGACGCTCCAGTTCCCGGTTCCAAAGCTCGAGGTTGTGCTCGGGCAGAAAGACGGCCGACGTCGTGGGACACTTCTGAGGTACAAGCAGGTAGTAAAACCAAATCAAGACGCAGACGTGGTAGGTGGTCGCGTTCAAGAAATCGAGGAGGTAGCTCTTCTGCCCAAGCAGCCACTCGGCCATCAGAGCCCAATATGCAAGATAAACACTGGCAACTACACCAAACCCGAGGGCGATACCAAGAACTGAATGCTCCCATTTCAGATGGAAGCGAGCGGCGAAAAGAAAGAGAAAAACAATTAGCCCACACTGAACTACACTCGCGCTTCTGCCTAGAACCCGGGTCGCGGAAATAAGCCAGAAAGCCGTGGAATTGGCATAAGCCGCGATGATGATCGCGGTAACGCCCAGAAGGATGCCCACGCCGCCGAGCAGCGTCTTGGCCAATCCACCAAGCGACGGGTAACGACGCAAGAAGTGCGTGAAGAGTTCCCCAATGACGACGAACTTCAACACCACTTCAGCAATCAGGAAAAGAAGATAGCTCCGCCAGTAGGCTGCAGCCGAGAACGACGGGCAGATGTCTATCGCATAGACAGTTGCCCCTCCCGCCGCCTCGAAAATAATGTAACCAAAGAAGGCGGGGAAATCTTTGTGTAGTCCCCGCCTCGCCATCAAGCACGCAAGAATCGCCAGCAGGAGACAGGGCGCGAGCCACAAGTAGTGCCACAAAAATGAATGCGGCTGTAACATGATTGCAGCCGGCAAGCATAGCGCTAAAACATGCCGCCGGCAACGGCGAAGCGACCCGTGTCCGTTTTTCGTAACTTCTTGCAGGCGACTACGGCTTGCAGGCGCTCTGGCCGGAACAGTTGCCATTCGGCAATCCGCCATCAGCATGAGCGATGCTTGGAACGATCATTGTATTCAGGAACAGGACGGCAGCGGCGAGCAGCAGTAGCATTCGTTTCACGGTGGTTTCTCCTTGTGTTTGAAAATCGAACCGTGATACTTTCATGGCGGCCAGCCGGCTGGAAACATTCCAGCAATTCCTAAGCTGTTCGGAATTCGTAACTCATGACTCTCAAGTCGGCTCTACAAGATCTGCGGCAAACCACGCTGGCTGCGGTTTCCGGGCTGCTCGCGAAACTGGCTTATCTGGGTTCGCTGCGTCGCCGGGAGGGTGGCTACGAGCACTGGGGTATGTCGCTCGTCCACGGCGAGGAGTCGTCGGAGCGCGCCCTTAGAGCGGCTCACACAGAAGTATTATCGAAGGTGCTCAGGACTCCGATTTCAGATTTGCAGCAAGACTTAAACGAGTCGACCCGATCCGCGGAAGAAACTCCGGGCGCTTGCATTGAACGTATGCGAGAGCAATTCAACGAGTTACTGCCTTCGCCGGATCCTGTTTCTGCCAGCCATCTTAATTCAGTGCTGGTGGCGCTTTCGCACCTGGAGGAGAACCAAAAGCCTGCCACTCCGTCAGTTTCATAGCAACTCCCACAACCTGCCCGAGGATCTCGGCTTCCTGCGGATGCCGCAAGATGCGGACCTGCACCGGAGAGAGCGGATGTGGTTGTAGGATAAGGTCGTCACGGCGCATGCTGCACCAGCAGCAAGTGTGTCCATCGCGCGTCTCGACAAAATAGATGGGACGCTCGTACTCCGACCGCCAGGTCCCCTCCACCACTTTGGTCTTTTCCTCGTCCACCTGCACGAAGCTGCCTGGCGGGAGAATCGGATACATGGTGAAATCCTGGTTGCCGATGTAACCGTAGGTAAACTCACTGTGCGCGAATTGCGCCAAGTATGACAGCGGCACCAGACCCCACTGTTCTACCATGCGGCCAAGATTGGTCGTGCGTTGCTCGTCAAACCCGGGGTCCATGCGGATCGGCACCTGCACCGAGGAGATCCCGGAGAGAGCTTCGGAAACGTGTGATCGGGGTGGCGCGATCACGCCCAGATCCGCTGCCATGTTGCTCATATCCACACCATACCAGGCCAGCAGTTCACGCAAATCGCGGCGGTAGATCACGGCTAGGGTGTATAGACGAAAAATACTGGGCAAAACGCCTTTTGTCTCAATATCCGACAAACGGCTTGGAGGGATTGCAAATTCCTCGTTGCGATACTTCTCCGCCACGCGAGTGCTGGAAATCTCGATGTCGCGCATCGTCAAGCCGAGCTTTTCGCGAAGTGTCCTAAGACTTTTGCCGGCGGGGAGCATTCCTGATCCTCCATTGCTGCGGGGAACTGCAAACAAGAAATTTGGCCGCAATCATAACAGGCAGCAGCGACTTATTGCATAGATTTGTAACGAAAAATCTGGCCAAGCCAGTTCTGTTACGATTCCCGAACAACGTTTGCCCCGCGTTTTCCCTAGGGAATCACGCATACAACCGTTGAACACCGTCAAACCTTCCGTCAAAACCGGGGGTCTGGGATCCGCAGTTCTGTTCGGAGTTCGTAACAGCCGGGCCACGAAAATTACAAAAACTCGATCTCCCAATGATTGACTCAGCCGATCCCCCTCCCTGAGTTTTCCTCCCGCCATGACATTTGTCACGCCGATTCGATGATGAACGGCACTGGCGCACTATCGCCACCTTCGACATGATGCTGGCAGAAGAGCAGAAGAAAGGAAGGATCATCATGAGCGCCGACGCCAGAAAAGAATATGCGTCCACGATGGTCTTCATCATTCTCGGCCTGCTCGCGCTTTATGGCGATACGCGCTGGCTTCTGGCGCTGATCCCCGTTGCAGTGCTGGTTTGGTTTGCGGCCAGAGCGACGACATTCAGAAGAAGACGGAACTGACAAGGGTAAGAAGGCAACGGTTGGACGATAATAGAGGCGTGTCAGTAATTCCCGATCCGGCGGGATCCAGGGCGATTCGCTATCATCCGGCGATAACCTTATGAGACTTCTGCCCAAGAACAGCGAATATGGCTGGGCGGTGTATTCCGTTCTGTACTTTGGCTTTTTCCTCATCGACCCCATCGTGAACCACGCCAACGCGCGTGTCTGGTTCTTCACCGCGGCGGCGACGGTCGTTTTCCTGATTTTATATTTCTCTCTGTTCTGGGTGAGTTGCCGCCAGGGCCTGCTGCATCTTGCTGTCATGCTCTTGATGGGCGTCGCCTTTGCCAGGTACAACGGGGGGGCAACTACCTTTTTCATTTTCGTCGCGGCTTGCGGACCCTTCGTTGTCGAGAACGAAGTTGACGGCATCAAGGTCTTGCTCACGGTCGAATGCATGGCAGTGTTGACCTGGTGGATTTTCCATCTCAATGGTTGGTTCTTGCTTTTTGCCTGCGGCCTTTCTCTCGTGGTCGGCGCCGGCGATATTCATTTCGCGCAGCGGACTCGCACCAACAAGAAGTTGCTCAAGGCGCAGGAAGAAATCGAACATCTCGCCAAGGTGGCCGAGCGGGAACGCATCGCCCGGGATTTGCATGATGTCCTTGGGCACACGCTCTCCGTCATCATCCTCAAGTCTGAACTTGCCGGAAAGCTGATGGATCGTGATCCACTTCGCGCCGGCAGCGAAATCCGTGAGGTCGAGCAGATCTCCCGCCAGGCATTGTCAGAAGTTCGCGATGCGATTCGCGGCTATCGTTCGCAGGGACTTGCGGCCGAATTAACTCGGGCCAAGGCCACGCTGGAGACTGCCGGGATCGCCGTTCATTTCGCCCAGACCCCTGGGCTCACGCTGCCGGCATTGCACGAGAGCGTATTGTCGATGGCGGTGCGGGAAGCCGTCACCAACGTTGTACGCCACGCCCACGCTCACACTTGTCAGCTGCGGTTGGAGCAGCAAAACGGGTCCTGCCGGCTCGAAATCGCCGACGATGGCCCCGGCGGCGTTCAAGCCGAAGGCAACGGTTTGCGCGGCATGCGGGAGCGTGTCGAGATGTTAGGCGGAACCCTCCATCGCCTCTCTGAAGGCGGCACCAGGCTTATCATTACTCTTCCCCTGAAAGAATCTGCCGCGCCAAAGAACGAGGTTCGCGCCAATTGAATCCGCTCACCAAAGAAAATCGTAAAACCATTCGGGTTGTCCTCGCCGAAGATCAAGGCATGGTCCTCGGCGCCTTGGCCGCGCTGCTCGAGATCGAAGGTGATATCTCTGTCGTGGCCCAGGTGCGCAACGGGAAAGAAGCGTTGGAAGCTGTGCTCGCCCACAAGCCCGATGTCCTCATCACGGACATCGAGATGCCGCTCATGACCGGCCTCGATACCGCCGCCGAACTCAAACGCTGCCGTTCCAGCACCCGAGTCATTATTCTTACTACGTTCGCGCGCGCTGGATATTTGCGTCGCGCCATGGAAGCTGGCGCGCTCGGATATTTATTAAAAGACATGCGCGCCGAAGAGCTGGCCGACGCCGTCCGCCGCGTCCAGCAGGGCTTGCGCGTCATCCATCCCGATCTCGCGCTGGAAGCCTGGGCCGAAATGGATCCTCTCACCGATCGCGAGCGCCAGGTTTTGCGTCTTGCTGGCGAAGGCATGCAGAGCGGCGACATCGCCGCCGAACTCCGACTTTCCGAAGGCACCGTGCGAAATTATCTCTCAGAAGCCATCAGCAAAATGGGTGCCAGCAACCGCATCGAAGCCTCCAGAATCGCCCGCACCAAGGGCTGGCTGTAGCTAGCGACCTGAACTATTACCTCTTGTCAGGCTGTAGCTTTTCGGCGCTGCGACTTGCAACTAGAAACCGGAACCTAGAAACTGATTCCATGCCCGACGCCTACATCCTCGGCATCGAAAGCTCCTGCGACGAAACTGCTGCGGCCGTCGTGCGTTCGGGTCAGCGGCTCATCTCGAACGTTGTCGCTTCACAAATTTCTACCCATCAGCCTTATGGCGGAGTGGTGCCGGAATTGGCATCGCGCGAGCATTTGAAAGCAATCGTTCCCGTCGTTCGCCAGGCGCTGGCCGAGGCCAGTCAGACTTACGCATCGGTCGATGCCATCGCCGTCACGCAGGGTCCCGGCCTTGCCGGTGCGCTCCTGGTCGGCATCAGCTATGCCAAGGCTCTCGCCTTCGCCCTCGATAAGCCTCTGATCGCGGTGAATCATCTCGAAGGCCACATCCATGCGGTTCTCCTCGAAGAGCGTCAGAAGGGAAATCACGAGCTGCAATTTCCGGTTCTGGCTCTGGTAGTGTCGGGAGGACACACGCATCTTTATCTAGCCGAGCAGAACAACGATGCTTGGACCTACGAAAACATCGGCCACACCCGCGATGACGCAGCCGGCGAGGCTTTCGACAAGGTCGCCAAGCTGCTCGGCTTAGGCTATCCCGGAGGTCCCATCATTGATAGGCTGGCGCCCCATGGCAACAGCGACGCCGTCCATTTCCAGCCATCCCAGATCAAGCATCACGACCGCCGGGGTCGCAAAGACAAAGAAGTGGATATCGATCGCCCGCGCTTCGATTTTTCTTACAGCGGAATTAAGACGGCTGTGCTCCGCTACGTTGAGGTTCACGGCATGCGGGATTCCATCGAGATCCGCCGCCAAGCTCTGGCAGGTATTGCCAAGCCGAAGCTCGAAGACTATCTCGCGGCTTGCGATCGCCGAACCCTCGATCTCGTCGCCTCATTTCAACGTGCCGTGATCGACGATCTCGTCGGAAAAACTCTGGCTGCCGTCCGCGCCAATAACGTGGCTACGCTTTTCGTCACCGGGGGCGTAGCGGCCAACAGTGAGTTGAGAAAAACCTTCGAACGCGATGGTGCTCAGGAAGGAGTGCCGGTGTTTTTCCCGTCACGCCCTCTCTCCACCGACAACGCTGCCATGATTGCCGCGGCGGCGTATCCCAAATTTCTGGCGAAGGATTTTGCTGCCATGGATTTCTCTGCCGAGGCAAGTCTTGTCTTGCGTTAGGCGAATGCAGGAGAATCCGAATGCATGGGAAGCCTATTTGCCAGCGGTCTGGCTCTTGCTTTTGCCGATCACTGCGTCCAACGCTTTTTCCAGCTGGCTTTGAATATCGATATCCTTATAGATAGCGAAGTTGGCCCGTTTTTCTTTCTCGTCGAAGCCACTGGCTCGGCCCGCCACGATGATGATGGGAATCTGAGAAGTCGACGGGTTTTTCTTCAACGCGGTGATCAATTCGCTGCCTGACATCTTCGGCATTTGCATGTCAGTGACGATCAGATCGGGGAGAACCCGTTCAAGAATCTGCAAAGCCTCAAGTCCATTGGTCGCCGACTCCACGGCAAAGCCGCGCTCTTCCAAAGAGCGGCAAACCGTATAGCGAATCAGCATTGAGTCGTCGACGACGAGCGCTACGGCAGGCATGAGCTTGCAACGTGCTGGATGCACGCCCCCGGTTCGCAGACTAGCAGCGATCTTCCGCTGACCACAAGCGCAAATCTGATCGAACCGGTTACTGTGGTGCTAGGGCTGATTCCAAATCAGGATTCCTGAGACTCGCCCTCCGCCGTCTCTTCGATACTCATGTCCTTCAGTTCGCTGGACTCGAAGATTTCGCGGCATTCCAGACACTCCACAAACTCAGCATCTTCGTCGCGGCTCACAATTTGTACCCGCGGATGCTTGCAGGGTCGACTCTTCGCGTCTGGCGGCTGGGGAAACGGCTTTGAGGTCATAAATCCGGATCGTCGCCCTCATTGAACGCTTCGAGGGATCGATTCGTGGGAATTTCCCGGTATTTTAGCCCTGCTGTGCCGCTTGTCAAGTCCATTATGTATGCGTTGCCTGCTAGGTTGATGCAATGACCGTCCGAATTCCGACTAAATCCATCGCCAAATCCTAAACCGTTCAGTCGCAGATACTTGCCATCCAGGTGCTTTTTCTTCCTTTGGCTGGAGGGCCTTGCGTTATTTAGCAATAAGGAAGTAAAATTAAATACGATGGAAAAGGTCGGAATTATATCCGACCTAATCGGTCGGCTATCACAGGACGGCCGTCCCGGCATTTGAGACGAGATGCTCAAGCTAACCAAAAAGGCAGATTATGCGCTGATGGCCATGAAACACCTGGCCGATCACGCTACCGAAGGAAGTCGTAGCGCCAGCGCGAAAGACGTCGCCGATTCCTTCGGAATTCCGCCCGAAGCTTTGGCGAAGATTCTCCAGCGTCTCGCCAAGGCGGGTCTGTTGCACTCGCAACACGGCACCAACGGTGGTTACCGGTTGGCGCGCGCCGCGCACACGATCTCGGCCTTCGAGGTGATTCAGGCTATCGACGGTCCGCTGTTCATCACTTCTTGTGTCACGGTCCGCGGGGAGTGCGGCCAGAGCGACCGTTGCAACATTCGCGAGCCACTGCGCAAAGTGAATGAGAGCATCGAGGCGGTGCTGAAGCGCATCAAGATTTCTCACATGAAAGAAGAGCCGGAAGCGGCCGATAGCGCAGCGGTGAAGTCGGCCGAGTTGGTAACGATCGTTTAGCTAGGCAACCGATTCGCAAATTTGAAATCTAGTATTCAATAAGGTAGGAGAAGCAACGATGAGCACTGATGTGAAGATCCCCCAGCAGCTCCCAGCGACGCAGCACTCCGCTCCCCAGGGAGTGAAGCTGCCCATTTATATGGATAACCACGCCACCACCCCGATGGACCCGCGAGTGCTGGAAGAGATGCTGCCCTATTTTATGGAGAAGTTCGGCAATGCCGCCAGCCGCAATCACTCCTTCGGCTGGGCGGGTGAAGAAGGCGTAGAAACGGCACGCGAGCGCATCGCCAAGCTGATCGGCGCCACCACCAAAGAAATCATCTTCACCTCCGGCGCCACCGAAAGCGACAACCTAGCCATCAAGGGCGTGGCCGAGATGTACCGTGAGAAGGGCAACCACATCATCACCGCGGTCACCGAGCACAAAGCCGTGCTCGACACCTGCAAGCGCCTGGAGAAGTACGGCTATCGCGTGACTTACATGCCGGTGCAGAAGGATGGCCTCATTGATCTGGAAGACCTGAAGCGCGCCATGGATGACAAAACCATTTTGGTTAGCATCATGGCCGCGAACAACGAAATCGGCGTCCTGCAGCCCATCGCGGAAATCGGCAAGCTCTGCCACGAACGCGGCGTGATCTTCCACACCGACGCCACGCAGGCCATCGGCAAGATTCCGGTGGATGTGAACAAACAGAATCTCGACCTTGTCTCGATCTCCGCGCACAAAATGTATGGCCCCAAAGGTGTCGGTGCTTTATACGTGCGCCGCAAGAATCCGCGGGTGCAGATTTCCGCCATCATTGATGGCGGTGGCCACGAGCGTGGCATGCGTTCAGGAACGCTCAATGTTCCGGGCATTGTTGGCTTGGGCAAAGCATGCGCCATTGCCTCCGAAGAAATGTCTCGCGAAGCAGTTCAGCTGGCCGCACTCCGCGATCGTCTGCGCGACCGCATCATGAATCGCCTGGATGAAACTTACATCAATGGTTCCATGGAGCATCGCTTGCCCGGCAATCTGAACATCAGTTTTGCCTACGTCGAGGGTGAGTCGCTCTTGATGGGCATCAACGATATCGCCGTTTCCAGCGGTTCGGCCTGCACCTCTGCGACGCTTGAGCCATCTTATGTATTAAAGGCTCTCGGAACGGGCGATGATCTGGCGCACAGTTCGATCCGCTTCGGCATCGGCCGCTTCAACACCGCAGCCGAAGTCGATTACGTAGCCGATCGCGTGATCGAAACCGTCGAGCGCCTGCGCGAACTTTCTCCGCTATACGAAATGGCGAAGGAAGGCATCAACCTGAAAGACGTGAAGTGGGCAGGTGAGTGAAGCAAGTTGCAAAGTTTCAAAGTCTCAAGGTTTCGTATGCGAGAAATCTGAAGTCTCGAGTGTTCGCTTTTGAAACCTTTAAACCTGTGAAACTTTGAAACCTGAAAATTTGGAGCGTAAAAACTTATGTCATACAGCGATAAGGTAATCGATCACTACAACAATCCGCGCAACGTCGGTTCCATGGACAAAGCCAGCGCAGACGTAGGCACCGGCCTGGTCGGCGCCCCCGAGTGCGGCGATGTCATGAAGCTGCAGATCAAGGTCAATCGCGAGACCAACGTGATTGAAGAAGCCAAGTTCAAAACCTTCGGCTGCGGCTCCGCGATCGCCTCATCTTCCTTGGCCACCGAGTGGGTCAAGGGCAAGACGGTCGACGAAGCACTCTCCATCAAGAACATGGACATTGTGAAGGAGCTTTCGCTTCCTCCGGTCAAGATCCATTGTTCCGTGTTGGCGGAAGACGCTATCCGGGCCGCGATCGGCGATTGGAAGAAGAAGCAGGAAAGCGCCAAACCGGCGACTTCCGCGGTAGCGCAGTAAGGAGCACAGGCTCTCTCCGGAGCATGGTCGTCGGTGCGCTCACGTGCGTGCGACGGCTGTGACCGCAGAGGGCGCGGGCTTCAGGGCGTATTATGACAACAGTCATGGATCAGACCACGCAGGCCGCGCCGGCTTCGCCAACTGCGCCCGCCAAGGGCATTCAGGTTACCGAGAAGGCCTTGGCGAAAGTGCGCAGCGCGATGGCTAAGGAAGGCATTTCGCCCGAACAGGGTGGGCTGCGCCTTGGCGTGCAGGGCGGCGGCTGTTCCGGTCTGAGCTATAACGTCCGCTTCGACACGCAGCCGCGCGAACGCGATCGCATCTTCCAGTTTGACGATGTACGCGTTTTTGTCGATCCGAAGTCGTTTATCTACCTGCACGGGATGATCCTCGATTACCAGGAAACGCTCATGCAGCAGGGATTCGTCTTCGTGAATCCCCAAGCCACGAAGTCTTGCGGCTGCGGCACTTCGTTCTCGGCCTGATGACGGATGTTGTGGCGCGGGCGTCCATGCCCGCGAATGTCCATGGCGCCTCTGTCCTCGCTCAGCACCCACAGGGCTATGGAGCGTAACTGTGCCGCCCCTAATTCGTTGATAGGAATTGCAGGGAAATGACGAACTCATCTTTGACCACCATTAGCGCGAAGCCCGCACCAGAGGAAACTCAGACCTGCTGGTCGTGCGGAACCATGCGCGCCGTGCACTTCTGCGAGTCGTGTGGCAAGGTTCAGCCGCCCGCGCCGGTGGACTATTTCACGTTCTTTGCTCTGCCCCGGAAGTTGGACCTCGACGTCGTAGCGTTGGATAAGGATTTCTACGAACTCAGCCGCAGGCTGCATCCCGACATCAATGCCCGCGCCGGCAGCCAGGAGCAGGAGTGGAGCCTGCAACAAAGCTCGCGGCTCAACGACGCCCACCGCACCTTGAAAGATCCGATCAAGCGCACCCAGTATCTTCTGAAGCTGGAAGGCGTGGAGTTGGAAGAGCAGTCGAAGTCGGCCACGGAGCGGGCGCGCTCTACCAGGGAACTGAAGAAGCAAATTGTTCCACCCGACTTGCTGGAAGAGGTCTTCGAGCTGAACATGCAGCTCGAAGAACTTCGGATGCAGAAAAAAATGGGCGAAGAAGATCCTGCCCTGATCGAAGAAATCGGCCGGCAGAAGCTTGAGCTCGAAAAAAAGAACGAAGCCCTTTTGCAGGAACTGCAGGACTATTGGAAAACTTGGGACAGATTGATCGAGCGCCAACAGTCCGGTCAGCCCGTCTCAGGAGATGAGCGCAAACAGGCCCGCGACAAAATGGTGGACCTGTTAAACCGCCGCAACTACATCCGCAATCTGGTGCGCGATGTCAGCGAGGTTTTAGAAAGTTGAGCAGTTGCGTGATCCGGTGACTGGATTTTTCGATCACCCGATTGCAAAATCACAAAATGTCTTCTGATCGCATTGTCGGCATCGACCTGGGCACCACGAACTCTCTCGTGGCTTTCATGCAAGGGGAGAGCCCTGTCGTCATTCCCGGCGAGGACGGTCTGAATCTTGTACCTTCGGTCGTTGCGCTCGACGAAAAAAATCAACCGGTGATCGGCAATGCCGCTCGAAAGTATCTAGCCAAGACGCCAGACCGCGCCGTCTACTCCATCAAACGCCTCATGGGACGCGGGGTTGACGACGTTCAGGAAGAGTTGAAGTTCTTCCCTTTCTGCTTAGCGGAAGACTTACAACCTGGCGAAGTCCTCCGCATCAAGCTGGGCGATAAGACTTTTACCCCGCCCGAAATCTCGGCTCTCATCCTGCGCCAACTCAAGCGCAATGCGGAGCGTTTCTTCGCAGCGCCAGTTAGCAAAGCGGTGATCACCGTCCCTGCATATTTCAACGACGCGCAGCGCCAAGCCACGAAAGATGCAGGCCGCATCGCCGGTCTCGAAGTTCTGCGCCTGGTCAATGAACCAACGGCCGCGTCGCTCGCTTACGGCCTCGATAAGAAGCAGAACGGAATCGTTGCTGTCTACGATCTCGGCGGAGGCACCTTCGACATTTCCATCCTGAGGCTGCACGACGGAATCTTCGAAGTCATCGCCACCAACGGCGACACCCGTCTCGGCGGCGACGATATCGATAATCTTCTCATCACCATCGGCCTTGACGACACGCTCGGTGATCTCGGTCTCGACCTTCGCCGCAACGCCGAAGCCGTGCAAGCCATTCGCAAAGGTGTCATTGAGGCAAAGATCGCGCTCTCCTCGCAGCCTTCCGCGAAGCTCGAGGTAGAACTTCCCGGCGGCAAGCGCTACCTGCGCGAGATCAACCGCGAGCAATTCGAACAACTTATTCAGCCCATCATCGACCGGACGGTCGGACCCTGCAAGCAAGCTCTGAAAGATGCCGGCCTCAAGCCCGAACAAATTGACGAAGTCGTCCTCGTCGGGGGATCCACGCGCATCCCCAAAGTCCGCGCCTTAGTGAAAGAACTCTTTCACCGCGATCCGCACACCGACTTGAATCCCGACGAGGTCGTCGCTCTCGGAGCGGCTGTGCAAGCCAATATTCTCGGCGGAGGTTCCGAGGCGACCGAGAACATGTTGCTGCTCGATGTCACGCCACTATCGCTGGGCATCGAAGTCGCAGGCGGCGTCACCGACAAAATCATTTTGCGCAACTCAACCATCCCCGCGTCTGCCACTCAGTTCTACACCACGCAAATTGACGGCCAGGCCAACGTTGCCATTCACGTGCTGCAAGGCGAGCGTGAACTCGCCAAGGATTGCCGCTCCCTGGCGCGCTTCGATCTCAAAGGCATTCCTCCGATGGCCGCGGGCATGGCCCGCATCGAGGTCAAATTCCTAATCGATGCCAACGGCATCCTGAATGTCTCGGCCCGCGAGCAGCGCAGCGGCAAGGAAGCCGAAATTCAGGTCCAGCCCAGCTACGGCCTCACCGACGAACAAGTCGAAGGCATGATCCTTGATTCTTTCGACAGCGCGGAAGAAGATTTCCGCCAGCGTCAGGTCATCGAAGCCCGCAACGAAGCTGCCACCATACAGGCCGCGCTCGACAAAGGCAAGAAGAGCCCAGCCTGGGGGCATCTGACCACTGACGAAAAAAAGAAGATTGCGAAGATGGAGAAGGCACTGATCGCGGTAAGAGATGGAGACGATTACCAGGCCATCCGCAAGGCGATTGATGCGCTCAACCAAGGCACTACGCGCCTCGCCGAACTAATGATGGACAGCGCTGTCTCCGTCGCGCTGAAAGGCAAGACCATGGACGAAGCCGACATGGGCGAAGGCCCTACCGCTCCGCATCCGATGGCGAAAGCGGAATTTGAATAGAAAAGCAGGAAGCAATTAGCAGTTAGCAAGCGCCGTCGGACACTAAGCCAGATGTGGCAGGCGAAGTTGAAAATTGCTAAACGCTAATTGCCAATTGCTACAGTTTGAGGAGTAAGAATGCCACACGAAAAATCCCAATCCACTGGAACCGCCACCGAAGAAGCTCCCGGCGAAAACATAGTCCAGATCACGTTCCTGCCCGAAGGCAAGACCGTCCAATACGAGCACGGCAAGCTGCCGTATGAAGATCATGGCAAGGAAGAGTCGATTCTGGACATCGCGCTCAATTACGGAATCCCGCTCGACCACGCCTGCGGCGGCAATTGCGCCTGCACCACTTGTCACGTCTGGATCAAAGAGGGTGCCGAAAATCTTTCGCCGATGGACGACGACGAAGCGGACCGACTCGACATGGCCGCCGATTTGCAGTTAAACTCACGTCTCGGCTGCCAGGTGCAGATCACAAAACCGGGTAAAGTCGTGGTCGAGATCCCCGCCTGGAACCGCAATTACATATCGGAAGAACACCATTAGGAAGCAGCTTCCGGGCTCACGGGATGTCCGCACCCGGATGTTACGGTTTCCGGAAACTGAAAACCAGACCTTGAAACTCAAGTAAGGAACTCTCCCATGCCCAAATCTCTCAGCTGGGACGATGCCGAAGATATCGGCATCATGCTCTCTGAAGCTCATCCTGAGCTTGATCCGCTCACCGTCCGCTTCACCGACCTGCACCGCTACGTAACTCAATTGCCAGATTTCAAGGGCGATCCCGGAGCCTCGAATGAAGGGAAGCTTGAAGCCATCCAGATGGCTTGGCACGAAGAATTCCAGGATCGCACCCAAGGCTAGCTAACTGACGCGGGTCCTTCCTGATCCTTCGCCGGCCGTTACCGCATTCCGCACGAATGTCCAATCTTTTTACATTTTGGTGACAATTCTACCCCTGTCGGCGATTACTCTTGTCTCTATGCTGGGGTGGAGCTTCGCACAGTTCACCGCCACCAGCATCTCTCTCCGCACCAACTGCAAAGGGCACGGCCCCCGCCGTGCCCTCCTTTTGTGACGCAACTTTGTTACTCAGAGCTCAATTCATCCAACCGTGGCCGGAACCGGTTCCTCCATACTCGCCTCGCGTAGGAACTTTGCCGCTTCTTCCGGCGGCGTGGGATTGATATAGAACCCCGTGCCCCACTCGAATCCTGCCGTCTTGGTCAACTTCGGCATGAACTCCACGTGCCAGTGATAGTGATCGTTGGTCGGATCCTGCGCCGGCGAAGTGTGGATCACAAGATTGTAGGGCGGATTATCCAATACCCGGTCCGCCTTGATCAGCAGCGTCTTCAGCGCTTTGGCCAGGTTCTCAAACAAATGTGAGGACGAGTTTTCGAAGGCCGACTCGTGCTGCTTCGGCAGAATCCAGGTTTCAAACGGAAAGCGTGGAGCGTAAGGCGCTATTGTCAGGAAATTCTCGTTCTCGGCCACCACCCGGCTCCCGTTTTCGGTTTCCTGCCGGATGATGTCACAGAACACGCAGCGCTCTTTATATAGAAAATACTGCTTCGCCCCTTCCAGCTCCTGCACCACGTTGATCGGCAAAATCGGCAGCGCGATCAGCTGCGAGTGCGCATGCTCCAGCGATGCGCCCGCCGCCTCGCCGTGGTTTTTGAACAGCAGAATGTACTTGAATCGCCGGTCCTTCTTGAGATCGAGAATACGGTCCCGGAAGGTCCAGAGCACATCCTCAATCCGCTTCGGAGGCAGTGTCGCCAGACTGGCATTATGGTCCGGCGTTTCGATAATGACTTCATGTGCCCCGATGCCATTCATCCGGTCGAACATTCCCTCGGCCTGCCGATTCAGGTTGCCTTCAATTCCTAACGCTGGAAACTTGTTGGGTACCACTCGCACCGTCCATCCCGGTGTATCCCGCTGCGACGCTGGTCCGCCATTCGACCCCGGCCGGTAGGCCTGAATCTCAGGCGGGGTCTTGCTCTCGTTTCCGTAGCAAAAGGGGCAGAAGCCGCCCTTCAACTTCACGTTCTCGCGGGCAAAATCCGTGGGCCGCTTCGCGCGGTCTGTGGAAATAATCACCCAGCGGCCAACAATAGGATCTTTTCTCAGCTCAGGCACTCAGAAAACCCCTTTTGAATCTAGATGGACGAATCTTCTATTTTAAGCCGACAGGGAGGAATTACGAAACACTTCTATCTGCGGTCGGCTGGCTTTTGAATGCCCATAGTATACGCTGACCACGTCGAAGCGCCACTGGCAAGAAGGTGGAAAGCGTCGCAAGTACTCTCGCGCCACCGCCGCGATCTCCGTGCGCTTGTGTCGGTCTACGGCCGCCTCGCCAGGCTTCACGTCGCGCGTCGTCCGAGTCTTCACTTCTACGAAGCAGAGAACATCGTCGTCCCATCCGATTAAGTCAATCTCGCCCCGGTGCCGCGGCGATCGAAAATTCTGCGCTACCATCGTGTAACCCATTCTCCTCAAATAAAAGTAAGCAGCTTCCTCGCCCAACCGCCCAATGCGCTGGTGCGGAGGGGACTTTTCCGGTGGCAGACTGTGTGCGGCCACCCAGTCCAGAACGCGAATGATCGCCTTCGTCGTCCAACCCGCGGGCATCAGAAGCTCCACCTAAACTCTATTCGTGAAAAGGCCGCCTAGGAAGCGATCTCACGAACAATAACCAGCACCCATGCTACGGGTTCTCCCAAACCGGAACAACATTCGCCGACCGCTCGGGGACCCGATAGAGTCAGTTCCCCTTCCACAGTGCTGGCCTGGGCTATCCGCTTTTCGAGACCGAACTGGCGTTGCCGTCGGCATTGGCGTCCCTCTGATAATTGAAGAAGCTTTCGTCCTCTTGCCCCTGATGCGGAATCAGGTACAAGATTCGTGCGTGCGAGTGCATGGCAAAGTGCTTCGGTAGCCAGATACCGGGCGCCACCGGCGTTTTTTCCAATTCAAATCGAGTCCCCGGTTCCACTTGTGCCAGGAAGCCCTCAATGGATACCCGATGTGTAACCTGTGCTTCCACCTTCACCCAATGAAACGTGTCTTTATCGATCCACAACTTTCCCCGCATTCCAATCAGCGCCTGCGTCTCCATGTTCGGAGGGCGATATCCGTGCCGGGGTGTTGCGTCCAGAACGTATACCTGATGGCCATCCAGTTCTGTTTCATCGACGAGCTTAAAGTCAAATGCCGATGTCATCTGCTCCATAAAGAAACGGTTGCGCTTCAATTCCGCCTGGTATTTCGCAATGCGTGCGGCTCGTTTCTTATGCGACTCACTTTTGCGCTCGGCTATCGCATTCTTCAGCTTCCGGTTTTCCTCAGCTTCCTGCGCCGAATCCAAGGGCTTGCCGTTCATCGCAACCAGCCGTTGGTACGGCGAGCCGAGAATCATCATGTCGTCATAAGTTTTCGTCCCTCCCTTGCTCGTTCGATCCTGTTCCCGACAGTCAAACTGAGGTGCGGCATTCCAATCCCGAGTATTTGCCGCCAGCGATTTCTGGATGATCGTTTCAGCGCTTTCCTGCCCGAGGGCCGAGCTGGAAAGGACAAAGATCATAGCGTACAACAACAGAATCGTCACTCGGTTGCCGTTCCTCATTCTTCTCCTGTCTACATCGTAGGACGATACAAGCGGGAAGGAATCGGGCCAGGACCCTACGTTCTCCTGGAAAGAGGTCTAAAGCTGAAACGGACGTGCAGTTCTACACTCGCCGCGGACCTGTATCCGCCGGCGAATCCGAATACGTTTGCCAGCCTCGCCACAGGATACGCAACCCTGCCATGATCGGAATCGAAAGGTAGACCCCTACCACGCCCCACACTTCGGCGCCCACCAGTACGGCGAAAATCGATGCCAGCGGATGCATCTCAAGGTTGTTCCCCAGAACCCGGGGAGAAATCACGTAATCCTGCGCAACCCGCCACAGGCCAAGGAGAACTACCATGATCAGCAGGTGAGGATAGCTTTCCAGGAAACAGACGCCCAGCACTACGACTGCGGCTGTCGCGGGGCCGACGACTGGGATGAACTCCATGATTCCGGCAATGGAACTCAAGGCGAACGAGTACGGTACGCTTATCAGCCAGAACATCAGGGTATAAACCACCAGCGCAACCGCCGCCAGAGCAAGCTGCGCTCGAACATAGTGCGTGACCATCTGGTTGAGATCCTCGAAAATTCTGCGCACAAACCTCTGCCGCCGCGTACGCTCCACCATCCGAACCAGTTCGTCCACGAAGGCTCGCCCATCCTTTAAGAAAAAGAAGGCGAGAATTGGAATCAGCACGAACCACACGAGATTCTGTGCGAATGCCGCGATATACTCCGCCAGCTTCCCCTCCAGCGCAAGCACTCCAGCACTATGTCGGGCTAGAAAGTCCTGGAGATAACCCTGGGTTTCATAGCTCCACCCGTGCCTGGTCCCCAGCTGCTGCGCAATTTGGCCTGAGTTCACCTTCTCTATTAAGGCGGGCAACTCCGCCCCCAGCAACCGAAGCTCGCCCGCAATCCGGCCACCTGCGGCTAGAGCTAAGAGGGCAACGATGAAGCCGACGATTGCATAGGTTTCAAGAATTGCAACTGCCGGCGAGCCCCGCGACAGTTTCGTCCATCCTTGCATCCGCGAAACCAACGGCTGCAGCAAATCCGCGAAAAAGATCGCGAACAGGAATACGATCAATACCCACCGGCTGGCATAAAGCAATAGCGCTGCGGCTGCAAAAAGCAGCCCCGTCCCTAGTACAACCGCAGTGCGCTTGGCAAGATCCCACATCGTGCGAATGCTTGTAAGATGTGTAGGCTCGGTACTGCCGTTGGCATAAATCCGCGTGGGGAACCACTCGCCGCGGGCCCAGCATAAAGCTGAATTTATCTCCTTGGAATCAATAGTTTGCACTCAGACGTTAGACATTTCACGGTTCCCCGTATGAATTTCAAGCTTTCTAGCCGGCAAAGTCCCTTATATTTCGCATGCAAATACACGCCGTCCACAACCGGTTTATAATCGTGACAGCTCTACTGTGGGCTTTCGTTCACGCATGACCGATCAACTTCGCAAAAAACTTCAAGAAGAAATCGACGCGCTCGAGCGGGAACTTGTTCACGACCTGCCCAAGGAGATCAAGCGCGCCGCGGCTCTCGGCGACCTCAGCGAGAACGCGGAGTATCACATGGCCAAGCAGCGCCAGGAGTTCGTCAAGGCGCGATTTCGCCAGCTCGGCAAGCGCTTGGCTGATCTCTCCTTGACCAACATGAACAACATCCCCCGGGACAAAGTTGGGCTCGGTTCAACCGTCAAGGTCTACGACAGCACCAAGAACGAAGAGATCGAGTACAAGCTCGTCACCAGCGAAGAATCGGACGTGACCTCCGGGAAAATTTCGACCACCTCACCCATCGGCCGTGCGCTGCTCAACAAGAAGGTCGGCGACGAAGCTACCGTGATCACTCCGAGTGGCAAGCGCGAACTGGAGATCCTGAGCCTCACTACCGTTCACGATGAAGCCGGCCCCGAGAAGGCGGAAGCCTGATGTCCGCTTCGCCGCCAGACAGATCGGCTTCAAATCATTCCTGGACCAGCGCCTTCGGTCGCGCCTGCGGCGTGTTGCTCGATACCATCGTTCGTTGGCTGGCTCTCTCACGCATCAATCCCAATGTGCTGACGTTCATGGGCCTCGTGGTAAACACCTGGGCCGCAATCCTTTTCGGCTCTGCCACGGCCGCCACGCAGCGGCACATGTTCTTTCTCGCCGGCCTAGCTATTATTTTCTCCGGCTTTTTTGATCTTGTTGACGGCCAGGTAGCCCGCGCCACCAACCGCGTCACCCGCTTTGGAGCTTTTTTTGATTCTGTAGTCGACCGCTATAGTGACGCCTCGCAGTTTCTCGGTCTGCTCGTCTTCTACGCCCGCGGCGACCGCTTCTTCTACGTTGTCCTTACCGCCTTCGTCATGGTCAGCGCCATCATGGTGAGCTACACCCGCGCCCGCGCCGAGTCGCTCATCGGATCCTGTCGCGTGGGCTTCATGGAGCGCCCCGAGCGCTTGGTTCTAGTCATCATCGGCGCACTCTTCAACCGTATGGCACCCGTGCTCTGGATCATCGCGGTACTCTCTACTCTCACCGTAATCCATCGCATGCGCTACACCTGGACTCGGACTCAAGACGCCCCGCCCGCTGTGACCGCCAAAGCCGGCCACGCTGCTTGATGCGCCCTAGTTGCCGCGCCGCGCGATGCTAGACTATTTCGTCATCTCACTTCTTCCGGGGACACCCCTTGCCTACTAACCCTATTCTGGTCGTTCACGGCGGCGCCTGGGCGATACCCGATGACATGGTGGACGCCCACTTGAGCGGCGTCCGAAAGGCTCTCGCGGCCGGTTGGCAGATACTCGAGCGCAGTGGCCCGGCGCTCGATGCCATCGAAGAAGCAGTAGTCATCATGGAAGACGACGAGACTTTCGACGCCGGCCGAGGAAGTTTTCTGAACCGCGATGGCAAGGTGCAGTTGGACGCTCTTATCATGGACGGCTCCACGCTACGCGCCGGGGGCGTCGGATGTGTCGAACGGCTGCGTAATCCCGTCCGCGCCGCCCGCAAGATTCTGAGCGACAGCCCGCACGTTTATTTCGTGGCCGAAGGCGCAGAGCGCTTTGCCGCCGAACACGGCATCCCGCTGTGCAAGAACGAAGACCTGATAATTCCCCGCGAAGTGGAGCGCCTGCGCGAGTATCAGCGCGAAGCGTCCAGCCATGATTCGGCAAAACATGGAAACGAATTATTCGCGCCCGCCATCTCTCACGACACTGTCGGCGCAGTCGCGCTGGATCGCGACGGCAACGTCGCGGCCGCAACCTCGACCGGAGGCACGCTGAACAAGGCTCCCGGACGCCTGGGCGATTCTTCCCTGATCGGCTGCGGCTGCTACGCCGACAATCTCAGCGCCGCCGCTTCGACCACCGGCTGGGGCGAACCAATCATGAAGTTGGTGCTAGCCAAGTGGACCGCCGATCGCATAGCGGCAGGAAATCTTCCGGAATGGGCCGCCCAAGAAGCCATGAACTACCTAAAGCAGCGAATGAATGGGCATGGGGGCATCATCGTCCTCAATGCGCAAGGACAAATCGGCATCGCCCACAATACTCCGCGCATGGCGTGGGCATGTAAGACAATGAACAGAGAAGAAGCCGGCATCGATCGCAACGCCCTTTGATCGTTGCACCAATCCGCAATCGCGCTTTGAATGGGCTCGGCTTCAGCCGCGCCGTAAACATCCACACAATAAACCGCGGCTTTAGCCGCTGGACTTCCACATGGGAGGCCGTCAGAATAACTTTTGAGATGTTATCCGTCATGTCTCAGAATTTTGCCGTCTCGATCATCCAGGCCCTCCGCCAGCACGGCTTCCAAGCCTACCTGGTGGGCGGATGTGTCCGTGATCTTCTCCTAAAACGCGAGCCCGCGGACTACGACGTCGCCACTAGCGCAACTCCAGCTCAAGTGATGGAAATTTTCCCCGATGCTTATGCCGTGGGAGCCCAATTCGGCGTTGTACTCGTCCCACTGCCAGAAAAACATCGTGATCGGAGCGAGAACACCACCTCAAAATCCAACGCCGTAGAAGTTGCAACCTTTCGCAGCGATCTCCGATACTCCGACGGTCGCCATCCCGATGAAGTCCGTTTCACCCAGGACCCCCGCGAAGACGTAGCTCGACGCGATTTCACCATCAACGGCATGATGCTCGATCCGATTAGCGGCGAAGTCCTCGACTTTGTCGGTGGCCAAAACGATCTGAATGCCGGCATCATCCGCGCTATCGGTGATCCCGCGCGGCGTTTTGGGGAAGACAAATTGCGCATGTTGCGCGCCGTCCGTTTCGCAGCCCGCATGGACTACACCGTCGAAGGCGATACACTCGCCGCCATCCAGCGCTTGGCTCCCGAAATTCATGTGGTTTCCCGCGAGCGCATTCGCGATGAACTCACCAGAATGCTCACCGAAGGCCACGCCCGCCGCGCCTTTCTCTTGCTCGACCAGACAGGTTTGCTCAAAGAAGTTCTCCCCGAAATTTCTGCCATGAAAGGTATCCAGCAGCCGCGTGAGTTCCATCCTGAAGGCGATGTCTTCGTGCATACCTTGTTGCTTCTGGAAAGCTTGCCCCAGCCTTGCTCGTCAACGCTGGCGTGGGGTGCCCTGCTGCACGATGTCGGTAAGCCTCCAACTTTTCGCGTCGCTCCCGATCGCATCCGCTTCGATGGCCACGTCGAGGTCGGGGTCAAGATGGCGGAAGAGATCTGTGAGCGTCTGCGCTTCTCCAATCACGATACAGCCCAGGTCCTCGCCCTGGTCGACAATCACATGCGCTTTGGTCATGTCATGCGCATGAAGGAATCCACTTTGAAAAAGTTTCTCCGGCTGCCCGGATTTGATGAACATCTGGCGCTGCACCGCGCCGACAGCCTCGCCAGTCACGGGAATCTCAGCACCTATGATTTCCTCCAGAAAAAGCTCACCGAGACTCCGCCAGAAAACATTCGCCCCGCGGCATTGATCACCGGAGACGATCTGATCGCTGCGGGATACCCTCCGGGCCCCAGGTTTCGCGAAATTCTGGAATCGGTGGAAGACGCCCAACTCGAAGGCCGCCTAGTTTCGCGCGATGCAGCGCTCGAGTTCATCCGCCGCGAGTTTCCCGCATGAGCCCAATCGTGCTGGTCTGCACGGCTCGCAATCGCAATGCTAGAATCGAAATCTCTAGAAATTGATCGCGTAGATCGCTCGCGAGGAGCCGCCTTGGAACAGGCAGGAACTGGATTAGAAAAAATCGTGTTGGGTTCGCTGCGCCACGTGCCGCCGGCCGACGCCCCGCTGCTGGCTTGGCCTTTGGTCTGTGGCTCTGTGGTTGCAGCCCGCACACAAGCTTTGGAATTCTCTAACGCGGTGTTGCAGGTCGAGGTTCCTGATGCTGGGTGGAAGCGCGAATTGCAGAGCCTCGCTCCGCGTTATCTCGCCATGCTGAATCGTTACGCCGGCCAGAAAGTTCAGAGCATCGAGTTTGTGATCGGGAAAGAGAACAGGAGTGCGTCAAAAAGATGAAGGTCACAGAAAAAGACGTTGCCTACGTGGCCGATCTCGCCAACCTGGAACTGTCGGCGAACGAGCGCACTGGTATGGTCCGCGACTTGAACTCAATCCTCGACTACATCGACAGGCTCGACGAACTGGACACCTCCAACGTCGAGCCCATGGCACAAGTTTCGGACCGCTACGGCGTCGACCAAGCCAAGCAGGGAAGCGAGAGATTTGCCTACGCCAATCGTGAAGATGTGGTGGAAGGTCTTCGCAAGTCGCTGTCGCAGGAAGCGGCTTTGGCCAACGCGCCCGATGCGGACGGAACTTTCTTCCGAGTACCCAAAGTGATTGAAAGATAGTGGTCAGTGGCCAGTACTAAATGGTCCGCCATCGAGCCTGCAGGGTCACTGATTCCTGGCCACTGGCCACTGAAGCACTGACCACTGATTCCATGACTTCGCTCACCATCACCGCCGCACGCTCCGCCATACAGGAACGCAAGACGACCGCGCTCGCGCTAGCCGAAGCTCACTACGCACGCATAGAAAAAGAGGATGCGCAGATCGGCGCGTTCCTCACTCTGTGCAAAGAGCGCGCCCTAGAGCAGGCGGATCGCATCGACCGCATGGCCGCAGAGGGCAAACCGTTGCCGCCTCTAGGCGGAGTGCCCGTCGGAATCAAAGATGTGATGTCGACACGCGGTGTCCGCACCACCGCTGGCTCAAAAATTCTAGGCCACTACATCCCTCCCTATGACTGCACCGCCGTGGTGCGCCTGGAAGCCGCGGGCGCCGTGGTTCTCGGCAAGACGAACTGCGATGAGTTTGCCATGGGGTCCTCGAACGAAAACTCAGCCTTTCAGCCCGTGCATAACCCGCGCGATCTCACTCGCGTGCCCGGAGGATCGTCCGGCGGTTCCGCCGCCGCGGTTGCGGCCAACATGGCTGTAGTCGCCCTCGGCTCCGATACCGGTGGATCGATTCGCCAGCCCGCATCCTTCTGTGGCGTAGTCGGATTGATGCCGACCTACGGTCGAGTCTCGCGCTACGGTCTGATCGCTTTTGCCTCTTCGCTCGATCACATCGGTCCTTTGGCGAAGACGGTAAAAGACGCCGCCATCGTATTGCGCACCATCGCCGGCCGCGATCCCATGGATTCGACCTCGGCGGATTTGCCCGTGCCAGATTATGTAGCGGAACTAGAAAAATCTGTGCGCGGCCTGAGAATAGGCGTGGCCAAAGAATATTTCGCCGAAGGCCTCGACGACGAAGTCCGCCACGCGGTTGAATCGGCCATCGACAAATTGAAAAGTTTAGGCGGCGAAGTAGTTCCTGTTTCGTTGCCGCACACGCCCTATGCGATTCCCGCCTATTACCTGATCGCAACCGCCGAAGCCTCGGCCAATCTGGCCCGCTACGACGGCGTGCGTTACAGCTACCGCGCCCCGGGAGTGAAGACGCTTTCCGAAATGTATCGCCGCACCCGCGACGAAGGCTTCGGCGCGGAGGTGAAACGCCGCATCATGCTCGGCACCTATGCCCTGAGCGCAGGATATTACGACGCCTATTATCTGAAGGCGCAAAAGGTGCGTACTCTGCTCACCCGCGACTTCGACGAAGCCTTCCGCAAAGTGGACGCGATCGTCACCCCGACCAGCCCCACCGCAGCATTTCGCCTGGGCGAGAAATCAAACGATCCTCTCGCCATGTATCTGGCAGATATCTACACCGTCACAGCGGATTTAGCCGGGATTCCAGGAATTTCAGTTCCCTGCGGCGAGACCAAAGAAAAACTTCCCATTGGTTTGCAAATTCTCGGGAAGCACTTTGACGAATCAACAGTTCTGCGCCTGGCGCACGCCTACGAGGAAGCGGCCTAGATGGGCTCGTAGTAACTTTCTCCCGCACACGCGCAGCACAGCACTTTTCCTTCGCGCCGCACTTCTCTGCGGAAGTTGATCCCCTCCCTGCACACTTCACAAACCACCCGCTCACCTTTGTATCCGGGAAATTCTTCCGGCGGCAGCTCCACCTTCACCCACTGCATCGCAAACAAGTCTTCATCAGAGATTTCGCGATAAGCCAGCATCTGCTGCTGATTCTTGTCCGCGATTTCAGGATGCATCTGCCGCGCCAGAGCCTTGGAAGACTCCTTCGCTGCGATGCGAATGGCCTTGCCGGTGTTCACATCCACGAACGTGGCCGCAACTTTCCCCCAATCGCGAAACTTCAGCGCCCGCTTGCCCAATCGGCAGCCCGTTACAACGGCAACCGCGTCGGTCGCGCAGCGATCGATCTCGACAAAAGTTACAAGCCGCTTGCGGTCTTTGCCCCGCGGATCCTCAATGCCAAGTTTCGCCAGCCCCAGCATCGCCAACCGCACGCCCAACACCTGTCCGGCGCAGAGATGGCCGTGGGCCTGTTCGGCATCGACAAGATATTCGTCGAGGGATTTCATGAGAGTTTGCAGGACTCAGCTCTCAGCTTAACATTGGGATAACTATTTTCGGCGCCAGCGCACGCCATCTTTTGTGTTTTCGATGACAATGCCGGCAGCCGTTAGTTCCGCGCGCAGAGCATCGGAAACCTTGAAGTTTCGAGCCTTCCGGGCCGATTCCATCTCGGCGATTTTCTTTTCAATATCGCCGTCAGAGAGTTGACCTGACTGCACCGCCTCGCGCAGTTCCGCGCTGATGTCTTTCTCTCTGCCCTCGGTCATCGCCCAATCAAGGACCTGCTTCATTTTGGGCACATCGTCATCGCCGAGGACAGCGAAGACCTCATCGAACTTCTCCAGCACGCTAAGCAATGGCGGAATATCGTCCCTCTTGACCCCACCCGCATCCAACTCGGCGTTGGCGCTACGCACCATCTCAAACAGCGCCGCCTGCGCCTGAGCGGTGTTGAGATCATCGTCCAGAGCGTTCTTCACTCGATCGATCGTCTCCACAGCGACCGATTGCATTCCAGCGCACGATCCAGCCGCAAAACGTCCAGCCGTCAATCGCTGACGAAAATTCCTTAATCGTTCCACCGAAACCGCCGCCTGCTTCAAGCCGTCGAAGGTGAAGTTCAACTGATTCCGATAAGGCACCGAGGTAAGCAAATAACGGATTGACGAGGGTCGATGTCCTTTCAGCACCAGATCGCGCAAGGTGTAGAAGTTTCCCAAACTCTTCGACATCTTCTCGCCCTCGACCAGCAGGAAACGCACATGAAACCAGTAGCGCGCAAACGTTTTTCCGGTGAACGATTCCGACTGCGCGATCTCGTTTTCATGATGCGGAAAGACCAGGTCTTCTCCTCCCGCGTGCAAATCAAAGCTCTCGCCCAATTCCTCCATCGACATCACCGAGCACTCCAGGTGCCAGCCCGGCCGTCCCGGCCCAATGGACGTATCCCAGAAAGCCTCGCCCGCCTTCGGGGCCTTCCACAGAGCGAAGTCGCGCGCGCTGTCCTTGTCGTACTCGTCGACATCCACGCGAGCGCCATCCAGCATTCCGCCGAAATCTTTCTTTGAGAGTTTCCCGTATCGAGGAAAGCTCGAAATGCGGAAGTAGTAAGAGCCATCGTCGGTACGGTAGGCGATCCCTCGTTCCACCAACTTGGCCACGAAATCGGCCATCCGCGCGATGTGCTCGGTAGCGCGCACCAGAATCGGCTGCTCAATGCCGATCATGGCCGAGTCTTCGAGGAATGCGCGCTGGTATTTCTCAGTATATTGCTGCACGCTCACGCCATCGTGCGCAGCATTGCGGATGATCTTGTCGTCCACGTCCGTAATGTTCATTACATAACGTACCGTGTAGCCAGACTGGCGCAGGAATCGCTGCAGCATATCCACAGCGATAAAGGTGCGGAAGTTGCCGATGTGCCCGTAGTCATAAACGGTAGGCCCGCAGGCATACATGCGGACTTCACGATCGTGCAGCGGGCGGAATTCCTCAACTTGCGAGGACATGGTGTTGTAAAGGCGAAAGGCCATAGTCGGTAGCGGCGCTCAGAGATGAACCCCCAATTCTAGGGGGACGCGCGAAACAGGGTCAACCGGCGCGGATATCGGAGGAAGAATGCGAAGCCAGGACGTGCGTGTGTACCCGCAACCGGTGTTGCACCAGAAAAACGTAATGCAGCGCGGAAATAATGGTGAAAGCAAATGTCGCGCGCAGGAATGTCGTTCGCGTAATCCAGATCCAGCGCTCCGGCCGCACTGAAAACAACATGACGAAGAACACGGCGGCGATCTGCGAAAACGTGTTCGCCTTGCCGAAGATGCTCGGCCGAAAATCGCGCAACCCGGCGATGGCGAACAACACCGCGCTGGCCGCCAGGATGGAAGTATCACGGCTGAACACGAGCACCGTAAATTTCCACGGAATCTTGTGCAGGATGGACAGCACCAGAAACAAGGTGCTCAATAAAAGCTTATCCGCGATCGGATCGAGGTACTGCCCCAGCAAAGTCTGTTGATGCAACTTCCGCGCCAGCAGTCCGTCCAGACCGTCGCTGAATCCGGCAACCACGAACAAAACCAGCGCCCAGAAATAGCGACCCTCGACCAGTTCAATCACAATAAATGGAACGAAAACCATTCGCAGCAGCGTCAACTGGTTGGGGGCAGTGAAGATCTGGGAAAGCCTCATGCGGATCCCTTTTTTGAAAGAACTGCAGAGCCCCCCGCAAGGTCGCTCGCCCGATTCTCTAGCGCGGAACTCAGCGTCCCTGCTGGATCGAGGCCCGTCTTGGCTAGGAAACGCTGCGAAAGGGAAGGCAGACTCCCGTCGGGAAGGTCCAGCTCGATCCGTTCGATCCGGTGCATAGGAAAAAACACGACCGCCGGAGTGAACGGCTCGCCATCTTTCACCATCACCACCAGATCCTCAAAAGAAGCCAGCTCGATCCCGGTCATGCTCAGCCCTTCCGGCGCCAACGACACAATCATGCCCCAGAACTTATCCCGGGGATTGCCCAAAGTCACAACAACCATGGCCCCAGGCAAGAAAGGACCGTGGGTGCCGGTCGGCCTGCCGGTGCTGGGGTGATCCAGACGAGAGCTTTTTGGCATGCAACGATTGTCGCCGCCGCAGCCGAGACTTTGCAACTGCCAGAGCGACCGGAACCCGGCAAAAAGCATCGCTCCCCGGGCTCATTTGCCGCCGATTTCCCGCTTTCATCCTTTTGGCTAACCCAGGTGGGTAATTGCAAGAAAGTACTGAAAGGTTGAAAGTTTCTGCAAACGCCTCCAAAACTGATTCTCCCCCCAGCTACTAGGCGCCATGAGGAGCGTCCCCGCGATGAGAACACTCGGATTGTCTTCACTACTGGCACTCGCCCTGATGTGGGGGGGGATTGCATCAGCTCAGAACGTTGGTGACAAGAGCGTCTATTTCACCACCTACTATTCCAATGCCAACACGGCTGGCGCACAGGATCAAACTCTCCGCATCATCAACGATGGCGACACCGGAGCGAGCCTGTGGGCATCCTTCTACGTGTTCGATGACAACGAAGAATTGCAGGAATGTTGCAGTTGCGAAGTAACTCCAGACGGTCTTACTTCCGAATCGGTGAATCACAATCTCACCGCGAACAGCTTGACCCGCAAAGTGAACGTAAAAGGACTGATCAAGGTGATTTCGTCTTGCGTGGCTGCTGGCGGACCGACCAATTACACCAACCAGCCAACGCCCGGACTGCGCGTATGGTCCACTCACACTGAGAGGGCCTCGCCTACGGCGGGCGCTTTTTACGTCACCGAGAGCCCGGCGGCCGACTCGAACCTGGCATCGTCGGAGAAGACGCTGGTGGAGGAGTTGTGTTTTTATCTGAACCTGTTGGGCGGTACCCAGGGACCCTGCTCCTGCACTCCCAAAGACACCGACTTTTAGGCTAAAAAGTACTCATAGTTCACGATGGCTGCCGGAGCTTCCGGCCGCTTTGTTTTCCTATAGTCGACAACCTCTTCCTGGTTGCTCCTTCACGAAACCCCTAATAACGCGGACGCTCGCACGATAGCTGCCCTGGTTTGCCGGCGCACAGCACGGCGTGACCTAAATCACAGCGCGCTCGCTTGTCTGCAAGCATTATGAAAATGAAATTCAATTTCATCTAGCTGTCGCCTTCAAATTCTTCTTTTCTTTGAAAGTTATTGGCCATGGCTCTACTAAAAAACGCAGATGTGAAAGCTAAACCTAAACACGCAGAAGATGAACGCTGCGGGTTTGGTCGGAAACACGTTTCGTTCGCAATAATCGTCGGATTGTGCTGTGTAATTCTCTTCCTGTGCTCCCGGTCAAGCTCTGCGAGCGACGCAGGCAGCATCTCAGGAACCGTCGTCGATCCGACTGGAGCAGTCGTTCAAGCCGCGACTGTAGTCATCCGCAGCCCGGATACTGGCGCCCGTCAAAGCCGTACCACAGACGACAATGGTGCGTACGAATTTCCCGTCCTTCCGACCGGGCGTTATCAAATGGAGATCTCCGCGCCCGGATTCAAAACCTATCTGCAGACCGGCTTGGACCTCACGGCAGCCGCTGCGCTCAAGCTGAACTTTGAACTGCAGTTGAAATCCGAAGCGACCACCGTCGAGGTGAGCGCTGAAACCCTCCAAGTTGACGCCTCAACCACCCAAATGGGCGAGACCATCGCTACCACCAAAATGACCGCTGTTCCCTTGAACGGGCGAAGCTTTACCGATCTGCTTGCCCTTCAGCCCGGGATCGTCCCGACCAGCTCCAAGCAGCCGAATGCCGTAGTCATGAGCGGCGTTACCAGCTCCTCGCCATCCGGCGACCTGAACGCAGGGAACACGTCGATCAGCGGCCAACGCGAAACCGCTAATGGCTTTCGAGTAAACGGTAGCGACGTGGAAGAAGACGTCAATATGGGAACCGCCATTGTTCCCAACCTCGATTCCATTCAGGAACTCCGCGTTCTCACCAACAGTTTCGATGCCGAATACGGCAACTACAGCGGCGGGCAGGTTCTCGTTCTCACCAAGTCAGGCAATAATCAATTTCATGGAGACGCATTCGAGTTCCTGCGCAATACCAACCTCGATGCCAGGAACTACTTCTCCGCTGACCGCGCGCAATTCAATCAGAACCAATTTGGTGGCACTCTCGGGGGACCAGTCAGAAAAGACAAAATATTTTTCTTCGCCGACTACCAGGGCACTCGCCTGCGTCAGGGCATCGACACCGGCCGGATTTCTGTTCCATCCCTGCAGGATCGAAGTGGAGATCTCTTCGATGTGGCTGGCTCGTTGACGGGAGCCGTGAACGGGCAATATTGGGCGGACCTGCTCTCGCAAAAGCTCGGGTATCCCGTGTATCCAGGCGAGCCCTACTATACATCTGGCTGCAACAGTTCCTCGCAATGCGTCTTGCCCAACGCACGAATTCCGGAGACTGCCTGGTCCGCCCCCGCCAAAGCCCTGCTGCAATACATTCCTCAACCCAATCAAGCAGGAAATGTATTTTCTACCTCGGATTTCAGCCAGGCTCTTCGCGATGACAAGGGCGCGATCAGAATCGACGCCAACTCGCGGTGGGGTTCGCTTGCTATGTACTATTTCCTGGACGATTACTCTCTGAACAACCCGTACCCCACCAGTCAAGGTGGCGCCAACGTTCCCGGCTTCAAGGCCATGACGCTTGGCCGCGCGCAGTTGCTGAGTCTGAGTATCTCTAAGGCCATCGGAGCGAACTCCGTCAACGAAGCACATTTCAGCTACATGCGCGACGCGAACCAGGCAGGCCACCCCGTCGGAGGTGTTGGAGCAAGTCTGGCTTCGCAGGGGTTCGTTGGCCCAACCGGAGCGCCAGGAATCGTTCCGCTAGCTCCCGGCATTGAAGGCATCGAAAATATTTCCTTCAACGATTTCACTTTCGGCGAGGATATCACCGGACTCACCCAGGTCAACAACACGTTTCAGTGCGTGGACAACTATTCTCGCATCATCGGCAACCATACGATTAGGATTGGCGGCGAATTCCATCTCGACCAGATCAACACCAATCCCGATCCCATATTCAACGGCGCCTTTGTGTTCCAGGGAACCGAAACTGGCGCCGACCTGGCCGATTTTCTGCTGGGGATTGCCAGCGCCTACAACCAGGGTGACTCTCAGCGCTTCTACAACCGTAACAAGTATGTCGGCTTGTTTCGTCCAAGACAGCTGGCACCTGCGGTCCAACGTCACCCTGAACTATGGCGCGCGTTGGGACGTCATCTCGCCGTGGGAAGAGAAATACAACCAGCTTCAAACGCTTGTGCTGGGCGAGAAGTCCCATGTTTATCCCGGAGCGCCCGCGGGACTTGTATTTCCTGGCGACCCCGGTGTCCCTCGCACCCTCGCGCCAACGAAATACGACAGCTTCGCCCCGCGCATCGGCGTTTCCTATTCTCCGGATCGACAGAATGGCGTGCTCGGAAGAATCTTCGGCGGACCAGCCAAGACCACGTTGCGCGCCGGCTACGGCCTTTTCTACACCGCATTCGAAGGACTATCGGCAGGCATTATGAGCGCGAACCCGCCCTACGGGTATGACTACACCAGTCTCGCTCCGCCCCTATTTGCCACGCCTTTTGTCTCAGCGGCCAGCGGTCAGAATGTTGGCCAGCGCTTCCCGCTTGCCTTTCCCAGATTCGGCGCTTCGGCGACTCATCCTGACGCAAACGTGAATTGGTCGCAATACCTTCCGATTACCGGCGTGCCGGCCTTCTTCCGCCAGAATGTGCCGCCGTATTCCGAGAGTTACATGTTTTCTTTGCAGCGCGAAATTGCCCCGAGTACCTTTCTAACTGCCAGCTATGTGGGCACGCAAGCCCACCATCTATTGGTGCTCACTTCCGCGAATCCGGGCAATCCCGCTCTGTGCTTGAGCCTCAGTCAGCCAAACGAGGTCATGCCGGGCACGCCAACCTGTGGCCCATTTGGCGAGAGCGGCACCTACACCAGGCCTTCGGGAAAAATCGTCCAGGGAACGCGAGAACCCTTCAGCTCCCAGTTCGCCGCCATCACTTACCAGAAGACCATCGCAAATTCCAATTACAACGCCCTCCAGTTCAATCTCCGTCACAACTCGGGACCTCTGGAGTTCATGGTTGGCTACACCTACAGCAAGTCGCTCGACCAATCCTCCAGCCTGGCGGAGGCCGTCAATCCCATCGATCAAGATTTGAGCCGGGCGCTTTCCGCGTTCGATATGCGTCACAACTTTGTGGCGAGCTACAAGTATGCGTTGCCGGTGAGCGATCTGTTCCGCCGACAGAATCGCTGGACCGAAGGCTGGGCTATCTCGGGGCTGACCCGCTTCACAACCGGCTTTCCCGTGACCCTTTACAACAACAACGACACATCTTTGCTGGGCACCATCCCCAACGGCATCAACAACAATGGAGTTGACACGCCAAACTTCACCCCCGGCAACCTCGAGATCAATACCCATCCGGAGATCGGACGCGCAGCCTTCAACACCGCGCTCTTCAGCCTTCCAGCGCTGGGTCAGATCGGCACCGCCCGCAGGCGGTTCTTCCATGGACCGGGAATCAGCAACTTCGATCTCGCGCTGCAAAAGGAGCTGCGCTTGTCGGAGTCCAAGTCGTTACAGTTCCGCTTGGAGACGTTCAATGTTTTCAACCATACGCAGTTTTACGGCCCCGCCGCCGTCAATGGCAATATCAGCAGCGCTGATTTTGGACAGGTAGTGAGCGCCGCTCCTCCCCGTCTCCTCCAGTTGGCCGCGAAGTTCTTGTTTTAGAGAATTCAAACGCAAGCGGCCAATACAAGATCACAAAAGCCACGCCAAGGGCCGATCGTTTCGTCGAGTATAATTTTTTCGTCCGATCACGTCGTTTCATCGAATACTTCGTTCGCCGCGATCACCGTATTGCAGTGAATCGTCACCGTATCTTCCACGTTCTGTGCGTAGCCGCCAGCGTAGGTCACCATGACCGGGATGTTTCGCGCGCGCGCGACTCGAAACACCAACTCGTCCCGCTTCTTCAATCCCGCAATTGTTAGCGACAGCCCGCCCAGTTGATCTTCTTTATACGGATCGGCACCTGCGAGATAGCAGAGCAAATCCGGCTGGGACTGCCGCAATCCCGAGCTCAACGCGTTGTCGAGCCATGCCAGGTAGTCGTCGTCCTCAATTCCGTCGGGCAAATCCACGTCGATCGATGACGGCGGCTTCCACATCGGGTAGTTGTTGTGCTGGTGCAGCGAGATAGTAAACACATCCCCGGCGTTCGGATTCCGCCGACGAATTCCGTGCGTTGCTGCGGGCGAGCCCGCAGCCGAAGGTAGAGGTTCGCCCGGCGCGCGCTTCCCGGCAAAAATCACTGCGGTTCCGTTTCCTTGGTGCACGTCGCAATCCACCGTCATCGCCGTGCGTATCTTGCCATCGCGCTGCAGTCGTCGAATCGCTACAGCTACGTCATGAATCATGCAGAACCCCTCGCCATGATCCGGGAACGCGTGATGAAATCCCCCTCCGATGTTGACCGACACACCATCGGCCAAAGCTTGCTGCGCCGCCAGCGTCGATCCTCCGGCGGCCAGCCAGAACGCCTCCACCAGTTCGTGCGAGAAAGGAACCTCCAGCTCCAACTCTTCCCGCGAGCTCAGCGTGCCGGTCATCAGCTTGTCGACATACTCCGGCGTGTGCACCAGCAGAATGTCGTCGTCGCTGGCCGGCTGTGGCTCCAAAAAATCGTTCGCATCGGCGACGCCGGTTGCCAGCAGCCGTTCTCGAATGCGCCGGTATTTTTCGGCCGGGAAGACGTGCGCGCCAATCGGAAGGTAATAGCCGTCGCTGTAGATCAGCTTGAAGGGAAGCATGCGTGTGCGCCTTCATAATACTGCGTCCTCGCCGGAGTTCGTTGTACTAAAGCGCTGTCATGCTGAGCGTAGCGAGACGGCCCGCAGCAGCGGACCATCCCGCGCAGTCGAAGCATCCCTACGCGCACTCCAGACGCAGGGTATTGTGGGTATTTTCAGCCATCACAAACGATGCGCTCGGAGGTAGAGAACAGTGGTGGCGATAGAGATCCTTCGACTCTGTAGCTGCTTCGCTTCGCGAAGCAGCTACTACGCTCAGGATGACAGAACGAAAGTATCGGGGAGAAAAGATACTAGCGCTTCTTCGGAGGATGAATCGTAGTGGCCAGCATCGATCTCCGTACCGGCACGATCGCGCCCTTCGCCGGATCGCCAGCGGCGTTGGCGCGAGTCAACACTTCCTGCTGAATGTACTGCACAAACTCCTGAATCTGCCGCTGCATCTCCTCCATGCGCTCCCGCATTTGCAGGATGATCGCCATGCCGCTGATATTCACGCCCAGATCGCGTGCCAGCGAAAGGATGAACTCCAGACGCTGAAGATCTTCGTCCGTATAGAGGCGAGTATTGCCCTCCGTGCGCGACGGCTTCAGCAGCCCCTCGCGCTCGTAAAGGCGTAGGGTTTGAGGATGGATGCCATACATCTCGGCCACTGCGGAAATCATGTAGGCCCCTTTCGATTTCCGTTTGGTCATAGGTCTCCTCCGTCGATTCTAGAGTAGCTCAGATTTTCTTTCTAGTTCCGAGCGGGTTTAGCGAGGAGATTGCTGCCAAACCCCACTTGCTCCCCGGCATCCAATCGTCGGAGGTAATAATGAACGAAAAGAATGCGATTAGCGTGATCGAAGACTTGATTGAAACCTGCAAAGATGGGCAAAAGGGGTATCAGGACGCGGCTACCCACGTGAAGCGGTCTGACCTGAAGACGTTTTTCAACGAGCAGAGCCTGGAGCGCTCGCGCTTTGCCGGCGAGCTCGAAGCAGAGCTGATCCGCTTGGGCGAACCTGATAAGAAAGTCTCCGGATCGGCCTCGGCGTCCATGCATCGCGCCTGGATTGATACCAAGGTGAGCCTTGGTGCCGGCGACAAAGCGATTCTTGAGTCGGTGGAAGCAGGCGAAGACAACGCCAAAAAGGCCTACCACAAGGCACTGACGGCCGATTTGCCTGAAAACATCGCTCAAATCGTTCGGCGCCAGGCCGCCAGTGTCCAGAGCGCTCACGACCAGGTGAAGAGCTTGCGCGACGCGGCAAAAGCGGCGGCGTAATTCGGCATCACATAGCAAAATGAAGAGGACCGGGAGCCCGGTCCTCTTTTTCTTCAACTTCCTTCGACTAAGCGGCTGGCTGCGCCTTCCCGGCGCGATGAACTGGAGCCCATCCCTGAGGCTTCAGCAGATGGTTGACCGCGTACGCCACAAAGCCAGCCGCAATCAGAATCATGCCGAACTCGAACGAGCTCATGTTCCACACCTGCTCATGCTCGCTGCGAATGATGGAGAAGCCCAGCAGCAGCATGGGTGGAATGCCGATCGCAATCGCCCCAAACAATCCGCCCGGGACGCGGAACGGACGCGCCAGTTCCGGCTCGCGGAAACGCAACACTGCCAATGCCATGAATTCCAGCAGCAGGCTGAAACCATAAAGCAGGATGTCGAGCGTCACCAGCCGGGCAAAGCCCAGTCCGAGACACATCGCCCATCCCATCGCGAGGGCCACTATAGCGACCCAAGGCGCGCGAGACTTCTTGTGCAGCTTGGCAAAAATGCCGGGCAGCATGCCATCCTGCGCCATCGCCAGCGGCAGTCGCGAATAGCTCATCACCAGCGCATTGAACATGCCAAACGCGCTGATTACGCCGCCCAGAACCACACCGATCCGCAACAGCGGACCGCCCAGCAGCCCGGCTATATCCGCCCACGAGCCAGTTTCCCACGCCGTCGGTTTCAGCCCGGTCATCCACATGGCAGCGAAAGGAAGCACGTAGCTCAAGGCCACAATCGCCACCGCAACCAGCATCGCCCGTGGATACGTCCGCTGCGGCTTCTCTACTTCGGTCGCGATGGTCGACGCGTTATCCCATCCCATGTAATTCCACATGCAGATGAGCAGCCCGCCTAGGATATCGACGGTAGAAGTGGTCGGTTTGGTCACGGCATTGGCCAGCGCACCCAGCTTGAACGGAGCCAGAACGACAATCGCCACAAAGGGCGCTGACAGAGCGAAGAATAGCCACAGCGAGGTCAGCGATACCACCTTCACGCCGGCAATATTCAGCACCGCGCAGGCAATCACCACCGCCAGCGCAACCCACCATCCGCGGTTTTCCTGCTGGAACCAGGGAAACATGCGAGTCAGGTAGGCCACGAACAGCGTGGGATAAATCGCCATATCGAAAATGGACGCCACCAGCGAGAGCCACGCTTCTTGAAACCCCCAGAAATTTCCCATCGCCCGTCGAACCCAGGCGTAATAGCCGCCTTCGTAGGGAAGAGCGCTCGAAAGCTCGCCAATCATGAAGGCCGTAGGCAGGCTCCAGAGCAGCGGGGTGAGCAGCAGAATCAGAATCGCGCGTCCATACCCAGCTCCGTGCACAATGTCTTCCGTGCCATAGGTTCCGCCCGACACCATAAAGAACGTGGCTGCGACCAGAGGCCACAAGGTGAGCCGAACGAATTTTTTCCGGTTGGGGACGACGGCGAGAGGTTGGGGGTTCTCGGTTTGTTGACGCGGGGCGCTAGCTGTTGCCAATTTCGATGTCTTCCTCCTCAAGCGACTCACTCTCAGCAACTCCACAACGGGCTGGTCGTGTACGAGCTTTCTGGTTTTGGTTAGATTCCAGAAATCACGCTGGAGTTAGTTCGCAGTGTAGAGATTACGGCATTTTTCAAACGATGCAAGAAAAATGTTATTTTTCCGAGAAAATTTATCAGGAGGTCGGGTACGGAGGTAACGCGAGTACGGAGTTGCAAGTACCGCGTACCGAGCGAGCTGCAAAACCTCCCGAACCTGTTCGCCCTTTCTTGCTAGATACTCGCCACGCGCTATTCGGTGCTGCGACTAAACCTTCTTCCACAGCTCTTCCCGCGGATCTTCCGGGTTCAGCTTGGCCAATTCTTTCAGCAGCTCTTTGGTGCGCTCATCCCGCGGCATGGGCACGGTTACGGTGATCTCGACAATCTCATCTCCGCGGACGCCGTCCTTCGTGGCCGAAGGCACGCCCTTCTCACGAAGCCGCAGTTTCTGTCCCGACTGCGTTCCCGGCGGAATCTTCAGCAGCGCCCGCCCATCAATGGTCGGTACTTCAATCTTAGCTCCCAGCGCAGCTTCACTGGCGCTCACTGGAACGGTAAGATAAATATCATCTCCATCGCGGCGAAAAACCGGATGCTCTTCCGTCCGGATGATCACGTACAAGTCACCCGCCACGCCGCCATGAACTCCGGCATTCCCCTTACCCGCCAGCCGGATCCGCTGCCCGTCGCGCGTGCCGGGCTTGATCCGCACTTCCAGCGGTTCGGTACGGCTGACCGTGCCCTCGCCGTGGCAGGTGGGACAAGTAGAAATGTTCTTGCCTGTCCCTTGGCACCGCGGGCACGCCACGTTGAATTTCATCCGACCGCCAGTCTGCGTAATCTGCCCCGTTCCGTTGCACTCCGGACATTTTCCTGGCGCCTCGATGTAGCCCTGGCCGTGACACTCGGAGCAAACATCCTGCCGCGTAATGTTCAGCCGCATCACGCCGCCGCGGATCGCCGTCCAGAACGGCACGTTCACCTGATATTCAAGGTCGCTCCCCGGCTCGGGTCCGGTTTCCGCAGCCGCCGCTCCTCGTCCGCCACCAAAGATTCCAGAGAAGATGTCGCGGAACCCGCCGCCCCCGCCGGTTCGCCGCCCGTGGCCTACGCTATCCCCAAGATCCGAGAAATCAAATCCACCGAAATCAAAGGGAACGCCCTGCCCACCGCCGTGTCCCGCGCCGCCAGAGAATCCTCCCGGCGCGCCTCCCGCAAATCCACCCTGTCCACCCCCCCGCGCATAGGCCTCCGCCGTCGCCGGATCAATGTTGTCCGAATAGAATCCTACCTGGTCGTAGATTTTGCGTTTTTTGGGATCGCTGAGAACGTCGTTCGCCTCGGAGAGCGCCTTAAACTTTTCCTCGGCAGACTTGTCCCCAGGATTCACGTCGGGATGGTACTTCCGCGCCAGCTTCCGAAACGCCTTGCGAATCTCCTCCGCCGACGCGGACTTCTTCACCCCCAGAATCTCGTAATAGTCCTTCTTAGTAGTCGTAGCCATCAAAGCAGTCTGTCGTCCTGAGCGAAGTTTCCCTTCGCGAAGCGAAGGGAAACCCAGTCGAAGGATCCCTACTAGTTCGGGATCCTGTGCTTCTCCTCTTGTACCACGAGCAGTGGCCCAGCCTCCGGCGCGTCCTCATACACCGGAATCCGCCAAGCTCCCGTAGGCGAAGAAACAAACACCCGCCAACGATGTTCATCCTCCGCCAGACTCAAAAAATAAGTCTGATCATTCACCTGAAAATCCATCTCACTCTCCCTGGAAGAACTCCACAGCTCAAAATGTTGTGGCGCGAGCAATGCCCGCGCCACACGGTCCAAGCTAAAAGCTAACAGCCAAAGCTAATAGCTTATTTTTTATCTTCCACGTCCACGTACTCAGCATCGATCACGCCTTCATCCTTCTTGGCCTGACCGTTGCCGCTGTTGTCGCCGCTCGCCGCCGCGCCCGGAGTCGGCCCACCCGTCGGGCCCTTCGCCTGCGCCGACTTATACATCTCCTCCGCCAACTTGTGCGAAGCCTTGGTCAGCGCCTCGCGCGCCCGATCCATCTGCGCCTTGTCATTCGACTCCAGCGCCTTCTTCGCGTCAGCCACGGCGTTCTCCACGTCGCCACGTTCCGAGCCGGAGATCTTGTCCCCGTTCTCCCGCAGCATCTTTTCGACGTTGTACACCATGCTGTCGAGCTGGTTCTTGGCCTCGATCGACTCCCGCGCCGCCTTGTCCTCGGCCGAATGCGCGTCGGCTTCCTTGGCCATCCGCTCGACCTCTTCCTTCGACAGTCCGGAAGACGACGTAATCGTAATCTTCTGGTCCTTACCCGTGGCCGTATCTTTCGCGGTCACGTTCAAAATGCCGTTGGCGTCAATGTCGAACGTTACCTCAATCTGCGGCACGCCCCGTGGAGCCGTCGGAATTCCAGTCAAATGGAACTTGCCCAGAGTCCGGTTCTGCGCCGCCATCGGACGCTCGCCCTGCAGCACGTGCACCTCAACCGAGGTCTGATTATCAGCCGCGGTGGAGAACGTCTCCGTCTTCTTCGTCGGAATGGTCGTATTCCGAGGAATCATCGGGGTCGCCACGCCGCCCAAAGTCTCGATCGACAGAGACAGCGGAGTCACGTCCAGCAGCAACAAATCCTTCACCTCGCCGCCGAGCACGCCACCCTGAATCCCGGCTCCAATCGCGACCACTTCGTCGGGATTCACTCCCTTGTGGCCTTCCTTGCCGAACAGTTCCTTCACCAGCGCCTGAATGCGCGGCATACGCGTCTGCCCACCGACCAGCACCACTTCGTTGATCTTGCTGGTATCCACGCCCGCATCCTTCATGCACTGCTTGCAAGGCCCAACCGACTTCTGGATGATGTCTTCCACCATCGATTCTAGCTTCGCCCGTGTCAGCTTCTTCACGAGGTGCTTCGGACCGCTGGCATCCGCCGTAATAAACGGCAAGTTGATTTCGGTCTCCATGGTGGTGGAAAGCTCAATCTTCGCCCGCTCGGCCGCGTCGCGCAGCCGCTGCAGCGCCATCTCGTTGCCCTTGCCGCGGAGGTCGAGGCCCTCGTCCTTCTTAAACTCATCAATCAGCCAGTCGACCAGCCGCTGATCGATGTTGTCGCCGCCCAGGTGCGTATCCCCATTGGTGGCCTTCACCTCGATGACGCCCTCGCCTACTTCCAGAATGGAAATATCAAACGTTCCGCCGCCGAAGTCGTAGACGGCGATCATCTCGTCTTTGGTTTTGTCGAGCCCATAGGCTAGCGCGGCCGCCGTCGGCTCATTGATAATGCGCTTCACCTCGAGACCGGCAATCTGCCCGGCATCTTTCGTGGCCTGCCGCTGGGCGTCGTTGAAATACGCCGGCACAGTGATGACCGCGTCGGTCACCTTCTCGCCCAGATAGTCTTCCGCCGCCTTCTTCAGCTTCTGCAGAATCAGCGCTGAAATCTGCGGAGGCGTGTACTCCTTGCCCTGCGCCAGCACCGCCACGTGATCGCCCGACTTCACGACCTTGTAGGGGACCATCTTGATTTCTTCCTGCACTTCGTCGTAGCGCCGTCCCATGAAGCGCTTGATCGAATAAATCGTGTTCTCCGGATTGGTGATCGCCTGGCGTTTCGCGACCTGCCCCACCAACCGTTCCCCAGTCTTGGTAAAGCCAACCACGGAAGGCGTGGTTCGCCCTCCTTCTTCATTAGGGATAACTTTAGGCTCGCCGCCCTCCATCACCGCCACGCAAGAATTGGTCGTCCCAAGGTCAATTCCAATAATCTTGGCCATAAATCGTCTCCTGTTATCTTTCCTGATGCAAATAAGTGCTTTATAATCAATGCGCTTATGATTGCCAACAGCACTATGCTAAGACCTGAGTGGAATGCTGTCAAGGTTTAGATGCTATTGGTGGGAAGGAAGTTGCGGGAAAGGATCATGTGGGAACGGCCGCCCTCGGCCAAAAGTCCGACCCCTGTCATCCTGAGCGTAGCGACTGCTTCGCGAATGCGAAACGGCCGCGCAGTCGAAGGACCCCATATCCGCGTGCAGCGCGCGCCACGAACTCCAAGGGGAGTTTCCACCCCTGCTCGCGGCCTCCCGGGGAAAACTCCCTGAGACGGCTTCGGCAGTCCCAACTCGCTAGGGATCCTTCGACTACATTGTCGCTCGCTTCGCGACCGCCAACTCCGTTCAGGATGACAGAGCCGCGAAGCTACTTCGCCGGAATCAAATCGAACTTCCCTGACGATTCTTCGTAGAACAGCGCGCCCTCTTTCGCGTCGCTGCCGCTCCAGTGTTTGTGTCCGCCGGGGACCCGTAAGAAGTCGCCCGCGGCTACGCGCTTTTCGCCCGCATTATCCTTGTACAAATATGCGCCCTTCAACACGACGATCCAGACATCGTTCGTGTGCGAGTGCATCCCGTTATCCTGTCCTGGATCGAACTTGGTAAAAGTGGCGTGCGCCCCCTTATCCGCGTCGCCCCAGATTTTGGCCATGGACACACCCTTGGCGCTTGTCGTGTAATTTGCCTGATCCGAAGAGACATAAATGACTTTCTTCATTTCGTTCTGCCCGTGTACCCGCCCCACCGACCACGCGACCATGATCGCCGCTGCCACTCCAACCATGACTAGTGTTCGCCTCATCTGATTCTCCTTTTTTCCATCGTTTTTCCGATGCAACACGAAGCCGCCGCATTCTACACTGGCGAGCTGCATTGCACCACGACGGCGATGGGCTTCAGGAAAGTAAGCCGACCCCTCAAGAATGTCCGTAAAACTCCCGGCTTGCCCCGATTCGCCTTACCTATTTCATTCTCCTGGAGTATCGTAGTGGCGTTAAAGCGAGGCGGCTAAACCCCGGCGCTAAAACGATCGAGGCCGCGAGTAGCCGAGCATCTCCAAATTCGGGGTAGAGATATGGGAATGCCAAAAAGGGTGGCAGGCAGATGGAGTGGGTTGATCTTGGGACTGGTGTTCACGGTACTTCTTCGCCCAGCCCACGCAGCCGATATGAAGCCCGAGGACATCGTAGCCAAACATCTCGACTCAATCGGGACGGCCGAGGCGCGTGCGGCCATCAAGTCCCGCGCCGTGCAAGGCACTTTGCACTTCAAGGTCTTGAGCGGCGGTACCGGCGATATTCCAGGTACCTGGGGAAGAGTTTCGGAGCAGCGCAAATCGAACTTCGTGATGAGGTTTAAGGGCGGCGACTGGTGGGGCGAACAATTTGTCTACGACGGCGGTAAAACGTCCTTTGCAGCCGCAACTGCTACCCATAAGTGGAGCGTGCTGGCACGTTTCGTAAGCAGCCAGGATTTCATCGTTAAAGAAGGCTTGTTGGGCGGGGAGCTTTCCACCGGCTGGGCGCTCCAGAACCTCGATCCGAGTCGGGCCAAGCTCGACTATATCGGCCTGAAGAAAATCGACGGTCGCGAACTGCAGGGGATCGAGTACTACTCAAAAGGCAACACCGACATGACCGTGAAGCTCTATTTCGACCCTGAGACGTACCATCATGTCGTCACCATCTATTCGGTTGCGATGTCACCCAACATGAGCCATCGCATAACCGATAGCGTCAATCAGCAGGAAATCCGCTACACAATCGAAGAACGCTTCAACGACTTTCAAGCCGATAACGGAATCACGCTGCCCCGGCATTACGACTTGCAGTATACGCAAGAGCTGCAGGACGGATCGACCAATGTCAATGAGTGGGATATGACCGTGGACAAGATCATGAATAACCTCGAGCTTGATCCGAAGAATTTTCAGACCAAATAAGGTCCAAAACACGACCTTTGCATTTTCCGAAAAATGATTTTGGGCGCGCAGCACTCCAGCGCTGCGATCCAACCTCACCCTACGAGAGAGCGCCTTCAGCCGCGGCGGTAACCAACAGCCCAGAGATGGCCATGCAAAACAAAACGCCCCAGACTCATTCGAGTCAGGAGCGTATGTTGATCAGCCCTCCCCCAAGTGCTGCTCAATCAGGAGACTAAACCTAAGCCGCATACCGGTAAATGGTTCGTCCGTGCCATTACCCCCCACGAAAGTCACCCCGAGCGTTACCCAATGACCTGCTCCCCGCTTTCCGCACAAAGCTGAGTATGATTTCAGCGAACGAAAGGGGAAGCGGGTATGTCGAAGACCAGGCACACAGAGGCGCAGATCATCGGGGTGCTGAAACAACTGGAAGCGGGACGTAAAGCGGAAGACGTGGCGCGAGAGGCAGGGGTATCGAAACACACGATCTACGCATGGAAAGCAAAATACGGTGGGATGGATGTGAGCCAGGCGCAGGAAGCCAAGCAACTACGGGATGAGAACACGAAGCTGCGGAAGCTGGTGGCGGATCTGAGTCTGGACAAGGAAGCACTGCAGTCGGTGATCCGAAAAAACGGTTGGAGCTCGTAGCGCTGAAGGCAGCTATCGAGCAGGTGCAGCAAGAATATGCCTTCAGCGAGCGGCGAGCCTGCCGACTGATGACAATGGCGGTGACGACGTATCGTTACCGGTCGCTGCGAACGGATGAGCCGTTGCGGACGAAGCTAGTGGAGTTGGCGCGGGAGAAGCCGCGCTTCGGGTATCGGCGACTGCAGGTGCTGTTGCAACGAAGCGGAGAGCACGTGAACCACAAGCGGTTGCATCGGGTGTATCGGGAGGCGGGATTGGCGATCCGGCGGAAGAAGCGAAAGCATTGCGTGCGGGAGGGAAAGCCGCTCGTGGTGCGAACTTCGGCCAATCAGGAGTGGGCGCTGGACTTTGTGCACGACGCGGTAGAGTGCGGCCGAACCATCCGCGTGCTGAGCGTGGTGGATGCTTACACGCGAGAGTGTCTGGCGTTGGAAGTCGACACCAGTTTCGCCAGCCGGAGAGTGACGCGAGTGCTGGAAGCAATTGTGGCGGAACGCGGACAGCCGTTGGCGATCCGCTGCGACAATGGGCCGGAACTCACCAGTCGGCATTTTCTGGCGTGGTGCGTGGAGCGGCAGATCGAGTTAGTGCACATTCAGCCGGGAAAGCCGATGCAGAATGGGCGCGTCGAAAGTTTTCACGGACGGCTGCGGGAAGAGTGTTTGAATCTGAGCTGGTTTCAGAATCTGTTCGACGCGCGACGCAAGATCGCGGCGTGGCGGACGGAGTACAACGAGGAGCGACCGCACAGTAGTCTGGGATACAAAACACCGAAGGAATTTGCCGCAGCTCAGGCGGCGAACTTCTATAGAGCTGAACTGGGGCAAGAGGCCTCAAACGCCGGCCCCTTGCCCCAGACCCCCATCCCCGCTCAAACCGGAGATAGGGCAGTTGTAACTTGTCGTATTCTTACGTGAACGAAAGCTGGGGGCAGGTCACCAAGTCGCGGAAAATCCCCGAATCAGCAGGAAACAGCTTCGAAACCAGCAACTACCGCTGCGCGCCTTGGCAGGCGACCATTACTAAAGATTTTTCCGCTGCAATCTAACAGCACTTTTACGGGCATTGCCTTGAAGTGGGAAGGCCCCGACACTACGCCGCCAGCCGTATGCGAGCAAGTATCGGCGCTCGCCTTGTATTACCATCCAGACGATGGGTTCGCGCTTTTCTCGTTGGCTGTCCGATCCGCTGGTGCTGCTCTGTCTGGCCGCGGGCTTACTTGCATTCGTCGTGCAGTCCGGTGAACTCGGTACTGCAGACACGATGCACCGGCTGCAGACCACACACTGGCTGTGGACTTCAGAACCGCAGGTTTTTCCCAACGATTATCCTGAGTTCGGTCTCCACGGCCGCGGCGGCCAGCTCTATAGCTGGTATGGAATTGGCCAGTCCCTTCTCATGCTGCCAGCCGATCTCGTGGGAACCTGGATCGCTCACTGGAGCATCTTTTCTGAATACGAAGACGATCCGCAGGTGCGTGCTATTGTGGTCAGCTATTTGACCGGCATTCTGGTCAATGTACTCACAGCTTTGATTGTGTTTCGCTTTCTGCGGCAGTTGCGCTTCGGCGTGCGGGAGACTGTACTTGGTGTGCTGGCGCTGATGTTCTGCACCACCCATCTTCATTACACGCAGAACATGATGGAAAACAACTACATCATGCTCGTGACCCTGGCTGGTTTCTCCTATCAATACGAATGGCTGCAAACGGGAGGCCAGCGGGCGCTTCTCCTGGGAAGCGCCGCACTTGGCCTCAACTTGCTCACGCGGCTCACGACCGTTCTAGATCTTGCGGGGGTGGGCATTTTTCTTCTTTTCGTACTCTGGTTCGAACCAGCTCCAGGCCGCGAACTCTGGCGGCGATTTGTCGATTACTGCCGGGTCGCGGGCCCCGTGTATGCCTTCTTCTTGGTGGTTGATCGCTTGTACCAGTTCTACCGCTTCGGGTCGTTTACCAATACCTACGTCTCTCTGTTTGCCAAGGAGCAGCGCTTGCGGGATCCGACGCTCCCGCTGAATTTTCCCTGGAGTACTCCATTTCTCAGGGGCTTTCTGGGACCGCTGTTCAAGCCGGAGAAATCGATTTTTCTTTTTGATCCTCTGCTGATCTTGGCCCTTCTGCTGCTGGTAGTGCTGTGGAAGAAATTGTCGCCAGAAGTTCGCGCCTTTGGACTGGCCTCGCTTCTTCTTCTGCTGGTTTACATCAGCTTTTATGCTCGATACACCTATTGGGCCGGAGACTTCGCCTGGGGCGATCGCTATGTTTCCACGGCGGTGGAACTGGCAGCGCTGCTGGCCGTGCCGTTATTGTTGCGCTATCGCGCCGAAATAAACTCGTGGATCTGGCGGGGTGGAATAATTTTGATCGCCGTCAGCCTGATCATTCAGCTGGCTTCGCTTGCCTTCTGGCTGCCACTCGAAATTTACCAGATGGAGACATTCGGTCATCCCACATTCGTAATCGCGCTGCGCTTCAAAAACATCCTTGCATTTGCTCTGGGCAAGACACAAGCCTGGGGCCTAGACACCGAAGCCATGCACTGGGATCAGTGGGACTACGTTCACATCACGACGTGGAACTTCCTGCCATTTCTACTGCGAAGAGTCGGAGCTGCTCCGAAGTGGGTGGTGGATGCGGCATTTGCGGCGTGGGCGGCTGGCATTGCATTACTGGCGTGGGTTTGCGCCAAAGTAGGACAACTGTTCGTTTCTTTTTTGCTGCCCTGGCGGCCTTCTTAATATTTTTCTTCGCCGCTGCTCTCTGTTTTGCGCTTGCCATAAGTTTTCGCACTTGGGATTCGAGCCGAACGAATGATTGGATGTACTAAGCAAGATGGAACGTTCGCGGTGAATCTGCTTCTTCACGGCAAGAGAAGCTCAGTCATACTTCTCGTACCGAATCGCCTTTCGATCCCAGCCCAGCGACTTCAGCAGCTCGCGGTTCGCTTTGACCATTTTGTCCAGTCCGCAGATGTATGCGTGCATATCGGACCGGCCTTCGACAATCTCCGGAACATGTTGTTGCACATAGCCGCGCAGGCACTGCCAACTTCCCTCAGGACGGCTTAGCGCAGGTAAGTAGTGGAAATTCGGATGCTGATCTGCGAGACGCAAGAACTCGGCGTTGTAGTAGATGTCACCTTCGTAGCGATTGCCAAATAACAGCCAGATTTGCTTTTCTTCATGTCGCTTCTCTTCCGCGAACAACCACTGCAGCATGGAGCGGAAGGGAGCGATACCAGTACCCGTTGCGATAAATATCGTATCGCGCATCGGGGGATGGAGAACGAAATCGCCGAATGGTCCCTGGAGCGAAATCTCTTCACCTGCTTTCATGTCACAAAGGAAGTTCGACATGAATCCATCCTGCACACGGTTCAGACAAAGCGCGAAGCGATTGTTATCGGCCGGCGGCGTACAGATGGAGTAAGCGCGGGTGATTTCCTCGCCGTCGGGGTTCCGGTGTCGGAACGATAGCCACTGTCCCGCGACAAAGCCGAACCGGTTCCTGCCCACGATCTCGAATTCGAGGTGTTTCGTGAATTCAGATAATGGAGAGGAGCACACCATACGGGCGCTAAACGTTTGAAATGGAGACATCAATTATGTAGATGAGTGTCGCCTGCACAAAGTATCGGAAGGGGACGACGGTCCGCCGAGACTACTCAACCGTGACGGACTTCGCTAGATTCCTCGGCTGATCCACGTCACACCCGCGCCGGACCGCGATGTGATAAGCCAGCAATTGCAGCGGAACGATTTCGAGAATTGGCGAAAGTTCTTCCGGCGCCGCCGGAACATAAAGCACGTGGTCGGCGGATTCCTTTATTTCTTCATCGCCTTCGGTGGCCAGTGCAATCACCACGCCCGAGCGCGCCTTGACCTCCTTAAGGTTTGACATCGTTTTCTCGTAACGCAACATCGATTCGGGATCATTCGTGTCGCGTGTAGCAACGATGACTACCGGCAGGTTTTCGTCGATCAAGGCGTTCGGGCCGTGCTTCATCTCTCCGGCGGGGTACCCCTCGGCATGGATATAAGAAATTTCCTTCAGCTTGAGCGCACCTTCTAGAGCGATGGGATAGTGAATCCCGCGTCCGAGGAACAAGAAATCCTGGGCCCGCTGAAAACGCTTAGCCAGGTCCTCGCATGCTGCATCGTGAGTAAAGATCGTTTCCAGCTTGGCCGGGATAAGCGTCAGCTCTTGAGCTGCCGCTCGGATCTTGTCGGAGGACATCGCGCCGCGCACTTGCGCCAGGTAGAGAGCGAACAGATAGAGAGCAGTCAGTTGGCAGGTGAATGCCTTGGTCGACGCCACGCCGATCTCGGGGCCGGCGTGGGTGTAGATGGTTCCAGCTGCTTCGCGGGTAATCATCGAGCCAACCACATTGCATATAGCCAGTGTAGGGGAGCCCTTCGCCTTCGCCTCGCGCTGGGCGGCAATGGTGTCGGCGGTTTCGCCGGACTGCGAGATGACAAGCGTAATCGTGTCCGGAGCCACGATGGGATCGCGGTATCGCCATTCGCTGGCGTAATCCACCTCAACCGGCACCCGGGCAAAGCTTTCGATCATGAACTTGCCCGCTTGTCCGGCATGCCAACTGGTGCCGCAGGCGAGGATGTTGATCTTCTTTGCGGCGCGAAATTCAGCCTCGCTGATTTGCATTTCATCGAGGAAGATGTGGCCGGTGTCGAGCGAAATCCGTCCCAGAGTGGTGTCGCGGACGGCGCGCGGCTGCTCATAGATTTCCTTGAGCATGAAGTGCTTGAAGCCGCCCTTTTCCGCCATAATCGGGTCCCAGGTCACATGCTGTACCGGGCGCTGGATAGGCTTTCCGTCGAAATCCGTTAGCGCCACGCCGGCGCGAGTCACAACCGCGAGATCACCATCGGCGAGAAAGAAAATGTCGCGGGTGTGAAACAGAATGGCCGGAACATCAGAGGCGACAAAGTATTCATCGTTGCCCAGACCGACCACCAGCGGAGGACCGTTGCGAGCAGCAACAATTTTGTTGGGCTCGTCTACCGAGATCACTCCCAGAGCAAAAACTCCACTGAGTTCTTTTACTGTCCGCCGAACCGCTTCCTCCAGAGTGGACTGGTGGCCGTTGCCGGTTTTAAAAAGATGCTTTTCGATAAGATGAGCAATGACTTCGGTATCAGTCTCGGTCGAGAACTTGTGGCCTTCCTCGATCAGCTTTTTCTTAAGGGTGAGATAGTTTTCGACGATGCCGTTGTGTACGACCACAATCTTGCCGGTGCAGTCGCGATGAGGATGTGCGTTTTCCTCAGTGGGACGTCCGTGGGTAGCCCAGCGGGTGTGGCCAATGCCGTAGGTTCCGTCGAGCGGCTTCAGGCGGATGGCCTCTTCCAGATTACGCAGCTTGCCTTCTGCCCGCCGCAGCTGCAGCTTGTCCCCATTACCGGCGACGGCAATGCCCGCTGAATCATAACCTCGGTATTCGAGCCGCCTTAGGCCCTCAATGATGATGGGGACAACTTCCTTCTTTCCGACATAACCAACAATGCCGCACATGAGCGAGACTCCAGGAATTCAGTCTGCGAGGGAGTAACGAAACTCTTCAATGACAGGGTTGGTGAGAACCTCTCGAGCAATGCGCTCAACTTCGGTTTGCGCCTCTTCGCGGCTTAGCCCGCCATCCAGCGTGAGCTCGAAATACTTACCCTGGCGCACTTCTTCCAAACCCTTATAGCCCATTTTCTTCAGCGCGCCCTGGATGGTTTTGCCTTGAGGATCGAGGACACTTTTCTTTAACGAGACGTATACGTAGGCTTTCATGGAAAGCCTAATTATACGTCAGGGCCACCGATGCCCTACACAGCCAAAGGTAACTTGAAGACGACTGAATTGGAGAAGGTCTCCGCCGCTTATGAGAGGAGGCCCATTGCACCGGAGGGATTAATCGGTCCGATGGCCCAACCTCTACCTGCGGAGTCGTTCAATCCTACTTTCTAAGTCAGCTTTCGCTTGCTCCAGCATCGCGCGATGTCGTGCATCATGGCTGCGATCCAATTGTTGAATTATGTTTTGTAGGGAGAGGTGCAAGTTTTCCCTTTCCCGAAACCGTGCCGCCTCCTCCTGCGACAGACGGGGCTTTTGGGGCGCAGTCCTGGCGGCGGCGTCCTCTTGTTGCCCCTCGATCGATTTGCTTTCCCACCCCCGGGCCATTTTTCGATTATAGTCGGCCACCAACACTAGAACGACTCGTCACTCTGCAATGAGATCTCAATCGTAGTGTTCAATCGTCCAGAAACGGGACGCCGTTACGAAAAACGAATTTCTAAAGAAAATAAAGGATGGTTCCGCCTCACTTGTGCTTATAATGCAGCGAGACTTTTGCGGACGTTGATACGGCCTTACCTGAGGGGGCAAAGCCGTGGGAAGTTCTGCAAGAATTTAATGTGCCCCTTCTACACGTCGAGAGAGTTGGGATGGCAAAGAACTTCGCCGCATCTCACTGGAGAAGCACGCTTTCCTCTCTGGCGTAGCGAGTCGTTGAAGTTGAATCTGCAACTCATTGTCCTTCCATTCAACCCCTTCAAATCTGACGTCCGACTGCTTTCCTTAGAACTCGATGGAAGCCATGTTTGCAATGGAGTCGTCGGGTGACAGCCTGCGGCCCAACTACGAAGATCACCAATGAGGGCTTGTTCGCCATTCCAGAATATTTGGACGAATGGGAACAGCTGTTAAAAGAACAGTTCTCCACCCCCAAGGTAGGACTCGGCATTCTGGATACCGACTTTCGCTGTGTCGCAATCAATCAAACTCTGGCGCAGATCAATGGCATACCTCCCGAAACACATCTGGGCAGGACTATTCGCGAATTATTGGGGGATTTCGCAGAAGTCCTTGAGCCATATTTCGAACGTGTCAAGCAAACCGGGCAACCGGTGCTGAACCGGGAAATCAGCGCCATCCTGCCGACAAGGAACGAGCCCGGACATTGGGTTGGGCATTACATTCCCATCAAGGACAAGAACGGCAAGGTTACACACATCGGCTCGGTTGTATTGGAGGTGACATCTCAAAAGCAAATAGAGGAATCGCTCCGCAGCGTCTCGGAAAACTTGAAGGATCAGAAAAAGCGCGGACTCGTGATGACCGAGGTCGGCCGCCTCTTGGAGTCAAAATGGAACGCGCGGCAGATCTTTCCTAGAGTCTCTGCCCATTTGCGCCGGGTGCTCAGGCAAGAATACGCTGCCCTCTCCTTGCTGGATGAAAAGAGTGGACGATTGGTTCGGCAAGCGATTGACTTCCCCCTGGGAAAAGCGAACCATGCCGTCGATGTCTGTGCGCCGAAAGATCCCGGCAGTAAAGCTCTTCAGGAACGTACCCTTTGATTCTCGACAAAAGAGATTTGCAGAATTATCAGACCGACATTACAGAGCATTTCTTGACTGAGGGGATGCAATCCCTGTGTTGCGTGCCGTTAATCCGGCCGAAAGGTGCACTCGGAGTGCTGGTGCTCGGCAGTACTCGCATGGATGCCTTCAAGAGCGACGACTTGGCGCTTCTGAACCAGGTTGCGGCCCAGTTGGCGATTGCCTTCGAAAATGAGGCAACCGCCCGCGAGGTTGAGCGGCTCAGAAGGCAACTGGCGCAGGAGAAAGCCTATCTGGAAGGCGAGACGAGCACGCCTGTTCATTTTGGAGGAATCGTTGGCAACAGTTTGAGTCTTCAAAAGGTCCTCGATCAGGTCGCCATCGTTGCCGACAGCAACGCTACAGTGCTCCTGTTAGGAGAGACCGGAACCGGCAAGGGCCTGATCGCCCGCGCACTTCACCACGCCAGCAAGCGCAAGGACAAAGCTTTTGTCACCTTGAACTGCGCCGCCATTCCCACGGGGCTCCTGGAAAGCGAATTGTTTGGGCACGAGAAGGGAGCATTTACCGGTGCGGTTCGACAAAAGGTTGGTCCCCTGGAATTGGCGAATGACGGCAGCTTGCTCTTGGATGAAATTGGAGAAATCTCCACCGAGTTGCAGCCCAAGTTGCTTCGGGTCCTGCAGGACCACGAGTTTGAGAGGCTGGGAGGGACGCGGACCATTAAGGTGGATCTGCGACTGATTGCGGCCACCAACCGGGACTTGGCGAGGAGCGTGGCGGAAAAGCAGTTTCGCAGCGACTTGTTCTACCGCCTGAACGTCTTCCCGATTCGAATACCTCCTCTGCGCGAACGGCGCGAGGATATTCCCCTGCTGGTCCGATACTTTGTCAAGAAATTTGCGGCAAGGATGGAACGTGTCATTGAGTCTGTACCCAGCGATACCATGGCTGCCCTCGTCAACTGCGATTGGCCTGGGAATGTACGCGAACTGGAAAACTTTATTGAGCGGTCGGTGATTCTCACGGAAGGGACAACGTTGCGAGTGCCGCTGGCCGAACTTCGTACCGACCACCCTAGATCCGCCGACACCTCGCTGGAAAACACCGAAAGGAAACACATCATCGAGATCTTGCGGCATTCCAGAGGAGTCATTTCGGGTCCGAAGGGGGCAGCTCGTCGCTTAGGACTGAAGCGCACTACATTGCAGTCGAAAATGGATCGCCTTGGAATTACGCGCAAGGATTATTCTGGGCCTCCATCAGACTAGCGGGTGCCGAATTATTACGGACTGCCGACTGCTCGGCAGTGGGAGTGTAAAAAAATAGAACCAAGCTGAAGACTTACCCCTCCTCACCGGCTCTGTTTCTGTAACTTAGAGGTTTCTCACCGTTTTGTGCCAATCTGGAATCACAAATGCACTGACATCGACCTAATCGGGAAAGCTTAAAGGAGGCTCACATAGGTCTTCCCGAGGGCGGACGGATGAGCCGCAGTCTCGTCGATAACGGACCGCATTGGGGCGTGAACCGTGTTACTGGCCAGAAGTTCTGCGGCGAACAATTTGGTTCGCTCATTGCCAACGTTTGCTCATAATTCGATCAAGCGTAATCTGATTTCTCGTCACGAGGTGTTAAATGGGCGATCACTCGGTCGCGAGGAAGATTCGGCATCGGTTGTGCCCCATCGCTCTCCGGGTATCCCAGATTGCGTCGGGGACCAAGTCCTGTCCGAAGCCGTGGCAGATGAAATCGATCCTTTCTACTTATTTGCATGTCATGTGCAGTGGGAACGGAATGAAGATCCCAGTGCTGCCTGGGAAGTCCTCTCTGCTACGCGAAATTTGAACGGGAACACCCGAGCCCACGCGTTGTCCCTCCTGGAACATTCTCAGCAAACGCAAATGCATTTTCCAGAAGGCACTGAAGCGGAGTATAGACAGCGCCCCAGCTTCACAAAGGAGACAGCCATGAGGGCTCCCTACGGTCTCGACATTATTGAGAGCTGCATGGGTTGCAAGGCCGTTCAAGAGAATTGTTTCTGCCGCTTTTCGCCCGCGGTGCGGAGGTCGATCGACAGCGTCAGCTACCACAGTGTAATGCCCTCAGGAGCGCTGCTGTTTGTCGAGGGCCAAACGCCTCGAGGAATGTATGTCCTTTGCTCGGGCAAGGTAAAGCTCTCGACGACGTCCAAAGAAGGCAAAGTGCTGATCCTGAAACAGTCCGAAGCGGGCGAGCCTTTGGGGCTGAGTGCCGTCATTTCGGGTACGAATTACGAGATGACCGCCGAGACCAGCACGCCCTGCCAGGTGAATTTTATCGGCCGCCAAAACTTGGTGACGATCATGCAGGGCGAGAGCGAAGTAGCGGTACACGCCGCGCAGTCATTAAGCCGCGAATTCCAGGGAGCCTATCGTGACATTCATGACTTGGTGCTGGCTCGTTCGTCATCGGGTAAACTCGCCAGGCTCCTGTTGTCTTGCGCTCCGCGGGGCATGGAGAAGTCAGATGAACAGCGGCTGCATTCAGTGATGACCCACGAGGAGATGGCCCAACGGATTGGTTCGTCGCGGGAGACGGTCACGCGATTGCTAAGTCATCTGAAGAAAAAAAGACTGATCCGCCTGGAAGGAGCGACACTCGTGATTCGTGACCGGACTGGATTGGAGGCTCTGGCGGTTTAGCCCTTCCCCCCAGGAGGCCGGAGCGTCGCTCGAGCCCGGCCTCCGAATTTCATGCTCGGCCGATCTGGCCGGTTCGAGGTCGGGCAAGAGTGAGTTCGATTTGTACACTGGCACGCTGAATTGAGGACCTCTTTGCCTGAGTAGAAAGAGTCGGGCGAGCCGACGCTTCGCCAGGAACATCATTCCAACCTGCAGCGGCGAATAGTGCGGTGATCGTAGGCAGAGCGAGCACTAGGGAGGTGCCGGGGAACTCAGAGACCGAAAAGCTCACGTAGTCGTTTCGTCTGAGCGCGGCTGACTGGAATCTCGCTCTGCTTCTTGTCATCCATGCGAAGCTGGTAAGAGCTCTTGAACCAGGGCACGACTTCACGGATGCGATTGATATTCACCAGGTAGGAACGGTGGGCGCGCCAGAACAAACCTTGATCCAGACTGGCGAGTAATTCCTCCAGGGTGCGGCAGTTGGAGTGCCCTTCCATGCCTGACGGCCCGGCCGTGACCACCGTGATCACTCCGTCTTCGATCGAGGCATAGCAGATTTCCTTCTGATCCACCAAAAACATTCGCCCGACAGCCTTAAGGAGAATCTTCGAACTCTGAGTTTTTGGCGCCTGCAGCATCCGCACCAGAGTGTCAATCTTTTCTGCCGGCAATCCCTCGGCTTCCTGCTGCGTGCGTGCCTTCTGCACCGACTGCGCAACTCGTTTCTTGTCGAAGGGCTTTAGGAGATAATCCACGGCATTGACCTCAAATGCCTTTACCGCGTATTGATCGAATGCCGTAGCGAAGACGATCTTGGGTAGGGGGATCTTCTTGTCGAGAAGCTTCTTGATGACGCCGAAGCCGTCGAGTCCCGGCATTTGGACGTCGAGAAAAACCAGGTCAGGACTGTGTTCTTTAATGAGGCTGATGGCCTCAAGCCCATTCTTTCCCTGGGCTACAACATTGATGTCGCCAGCATTCTTCAACAGGTAGGCAAGTTCATCGCGGGCAAGTTGCTCATCGTCCACGATTACCGCGGAAAGGGTCATTCCATCTCCTGTGAATGCGCGGGCTCTAACAAAAAGTATAGCGATCGCGTTTTGTCCGCGTCAACGCGGCATTGGATAAGGTGGTCCCAGCAAGACGGAGCAAACTGAATCACGCCAGCGCCATTTCACGTCGTTTTCACACTACATTTTCCAGCGCCAACGCCATCCCCATTCCGCCACTAACACAGAGCGTAGCCACACCGCGCCGGGTATTCCGCTTCAGCATCTCGTGCAATAGGGTAACCGTGATGCGGGTTCCCGTGCAGCCAATCGGATGCCCGATCGCGATCGCGCCGCCGTTGACATTAAGTCTGTCACGATTGAAATTTAACTCGCGATCGCAGGCGAGCACCTGTGCAGCGAAGGCTTCATTCAATTCGATTAAACCGAAATCGTGCAGCCTGAGGTTGTGCTTATCTTCCAGCTTGCGCAAGGCCGGGACCGGTCCAATTCCCATCGTGCGCGGATCCACTCCCGCCGAGGTTACCGCCGAGATTCGCGCCAGCGGCTTCAGGTTGCTCTTTTTGACAAAGTGTTCGCTCGCCACAATCACGGCGGCGGCACCATCGGTGATTCCGGAAGAGTTTCCCGCTGTGACCGTTCCGGTTTTCGAAAACACTGGCGCCAACTTGCTCAACTTTTCCGTGCTCGCTTCCGGAAAGGGATGCTCGTCGCGACTAAAGATGGTCGCACCTTTCTTGCCTTCAATCGTGGTCGGGACAAGTTCGGCATCAAACCTGCCCGCGGCAATCGCTCGCGCCGCGCGAGTTTGCGAGACCAGCGCAAATTCATCCTGCTCCTCGCGCGAAATCTTGTAGTGCTCGGCCAGCGCCTCTGCGGTTTCGCCCATCACCATCTTTGCCAGGGGGCAGAAAAATCCGTCCCGGTACATACCGTCGACCAGTTCTTGATTGCCCAGGCGAAATCCCCACCGCGCTTCAAGATAGTAGGGAAGCCGCGACATTGACTCCGCGCCGCCGGCCAGAACGCAACTCGCGTCGCCAACCAGAATCGCCTGGTAAGCCAGCGCAATCGACTTCATCCCTGACGCGCAAGCTTTATTCACGGTGAACGCCGGCACTTCCTGCGGTACACCGCTGCGAATGGAAATCTGCCGTGCCGGATTCGGGCCACCGCCTGCCTGTCTCGCATTGCCGAAGATGGTTTCTTCCACTTGCTCTGGCTCAACTCCGGCACGTTCGATCGCGGCCTTGGCAGCCACCACTCCCATATCGGCCGCGGTTAGCGAGGCCAGCGATCCGCCAAATTTCCCAATCGGCGTGCGCACCGCTGAGAGGATATAGACGCCTTGCAAATCGCACCTCCAAGTTATTCAGTCTAGCAGGCATTGAAAGATGCAGACGCGTCACCCCCCGCAACGCTTCCGATACTCCCGCTAGTTTCATTTCGAAACGCTCCCACAAGGGGAACGCGAAGGTTTCACTTCTGTGACCTGTGGACTTGTCCCTCTGTGAGGCGATTCGTAAGTTGGGCTTAGAACAAACGTATCGGAAAAAATCAGGGGCACGCGAGAAGTGAACTATAGAGAGGAAATATGCGAAGTCTGATGTTGTTGCTGTTCCTCACTCCGTTGTTGTGGGCACAGCAGGGTGCTTTAGGCAAGGTTCAGTTCACCGGCGGAACCGTGGTACGAGTTACCAATCACGTGGTCACTCTGTCCTGGAGCGCTTGTACGGGGGCAAGTAGCTACAACGTTTATCGCGGTACGGTGCACGGTGGACCCTACAGGAAAATCATCGCAGGAGTTACTTCCACAAGCGCGATCGATCTAAACGCGCAGCATGGCGCAACTTACTACTACGTGAGTACGGCGGTCAATTCGCAAGGTGAAAGCGGATATTCCAACGAAACGATTGCAACCATTCCATAAATCAGAAGCGAACTCTTTTAGGAGGTAGAAAAGCAGTGAAGGTATCTTACTCAAGCGTTCTTTTGTTCATCACCCTATCAGGAGTCTGTTCGGCACAATGCGCCAATGCTGGATCGGGAACGAGCTGCAATGGTCCTATCACGGTTTCTCCACCGAGCGGAAATACATCGCAGTCGGCCATCATTCTGACGGATTTGGGCTCCGGTACGTCGGCGCCTGCGCCGTCTTCTGGAAACTACATTCTTTCCATCATCGGTGGTGTCATTCCGGAATCGGACAATAACGGTCTTTACCATACTCTGGTCGGTCCTATCGGACCGGGGGGATTGCAAGGTCCGGCAGGTCCGGTCGGAGCTACCGGTCCCCAGGGGCCGCCAGGTCTGCAGGGAAGTCAGGGTCCCGCAGGGCCGACGGGAACTCAAGGCGCTTCTGGAGCAGCGGCGACCATCGGGATTGGAAGCACGACGACCGGCGCATCGGGGACGAATGCAACCGTGACGAACGTCGGAACTTCATCTGCGGCACTTTTCAACTTCGCAATTCCAGCCGGGCCCGCTGGAGCGGTAGGTCCTACTGGTCCGGCTGGTTCTAAGGGTGTCCAAGGTGTCGCAGGCGCAGCGGGACCAGCGGGAGCGACGGGACCCGCGGGGGCCATCGGGCCACCAGGCCCCGCAGGACCGACTGGCCCAACGGGTCAGGGAGTTCCGGCCGGCGGCAGTAGCGGCGCAAAACTCGTCAAGAGTTCCTCCGCCGACTTTGCCACGGTTTGGACGAACACATTTCTCAACGTTCAAGGTCCTGCATCGGCGGTGACCACGTCCGCCGGCAATGATGTGGTTCTCTATCAGTACACCTTGCCGGCGAACACGATGGCATCCAATTCGGTTCTGAGGATTTATGCGGCCTATCATCACGCAAACGGTTCGGCAGGAATCACCTATAAGCTTGAAATTGGTAGCGGGGTCGTCACGTTGGCGACAAACTCAGGCAAAGTAAAAGCCTATAACGAGACGCTGATTGCCAACCTGGGTGCACTCAACTCTCAGGCGTATCTGCGTGGTCCCAGTTACAGTCCAGGCGGTGTGGCCGAGCAGGCTTCGATCGGAACATTCAATGTCGATACCACCGTGGACGAAGTGATACAGCTTACAGCGAACGCGGCCTCGAGCAGCGAAGATCAGGTGGCCCCTGACTTCTTCGCAGTGGAGCTTCAATAGAACGCTAACCTGGGCAGCGAGAAGAACGGGCGGGAGGTCGCGCGCGGGGCCTCCCGCCCTGCCCCTTTACCTGGTTTTTGTCTGCCCGTGGCCAGAATGCAGCTGCTGCGATCCATCCTTGCCATTCCGCCTAAGCTCCGGCATAATAAATGTTTGTCTTGACCTCGCCGGACTCTTCCGGAACAAGGATATATCTCAGTGTTAATGATTCGACTGTCGCGCATGGGTGCGCGCAAACAACCGTATTACCGCATCGTGGTGATTGAGAAGGCGCGCGCACGCAATGGCCGGCCGGTGGAGGTTGTAGGGACGTATAACCCTCGGACAACCCCGACCAGCATCGATTTCAAGCGTGACCGCGTTGACTATTGGGTTTCGAAGGGTGCGCAAATGTCAGAGCGAGTTGGCAAGCTCTTTTCCAAGTCTGCGGCGCCCCCAGCGGCTGCCGTAGTCTAAGCAACCCACCATGACTGAACCTACTGGAGATGTTCGCCTTCTCGTCGAACAGATTGCGAAGTGGATCGTTGATGCTCCCGATGAAGTCTACGTGGATCATCTCGATGACGACGTGATCGAGTTGGAAGTGGCGGAAGCTGACGTTGGCAAAATCATAGGTCGGCAAGGGCGCAATGTGCGCGCCTTGCGCACGCTTTTGAGTGCTGCGGGTGTGCGGGCGCGAAAGCGATACACGCTGGAAGTCATCGATTAGCAGAGCCTCCTAAAAGGTTTGGGAATGCCTGAGGCGATTGTTTTGAAAGGGCGCAGCTTTAGCTGCGCCGCTAAAGGGGCAATGAGAATCCGGGCTTTAGCTCCGGAGGGATTTGCTTTCCCTTCGCGAACAGGGCGCCGGGGCAGGGAACCGGAACATTCGCGAATCAGAGACAAGTGCTGACTTCATTACGCTGGCCCGCGTGGTGAAAACGCAGGGTCGCCGGGGAGAAGTTGCCACCGAGACTTACAGCAACGTTCCTGGACGATTCGCCGCAGGAATGAAACTGCTGGCGCTTCCTCGGGAGCCGGAGAGGCCTCGCAGGGAGCTCGAAGTCGAAGACCTTTGGCAGCACAAAGGGATGCTGGTTCTGAAGTTCGCGGGTGTGGATTCGATTTCTGACGCAGAAGCCCTAATCGGATGCGAATTGCAAGTGCCGAGCAGCCAGCGCTCGCAATTGGACGCGGGCTGGATTTACGTGAGCGACCTGATCGGTTGCTCGGTGCTAGACCACGGCGCAGATATAGGATTCGTTGAAGACGTTCAGTTTGGAGCCGGGGAAGCGCCGTTGTTAATTGTTCGCGACGCGGCGAAGAAATTGCTGGAGATTCCCTTCGCTGAGGCATATCTCGACGGCGTGGATGTGCAGAACAAACAAGTGCGAATGAAGTTGCCCGACGGTTTGCTGGAAGTAAACGCTCCGGTTACAGCAGAAGAGCAAGAGCAGGCGCAGGCTAGCACGAAGAAGCATTAAGAATGCTATGCCATAAATGGTTTTGGGAAGGCACGACTTCGGTCGTGCCGCTCAGAGCCAATAGAAAAGAGGGCTTTAGCCCCTGAGCAAAGAGAGAAGAATAATTTCTCCGAGTACTCCGCGGTGAAAAGGGTTTGGTTCTGCAATGAAGGCCGATATCGTCACGATTTTTCCGGACTTCTTTCGCGGGCCGCTGGATTACGGCATCACCCGGCGAGCTCAGGAGATGGGCCTGGCGAAAATTGAAGTTCACGATCTGCGAGAGTTTACTCGGGATCGTCACCGCACCGTGGACGACCGCCCTTTCGGCGGCGGCGAAGGCATGGTGCTGAAGCCGGAACCAGTCTTTGAATGCTTGGAATCGATGGGCCTGTCGCCACGGGAAGAACGCCTCGTGGGACGCACGAAGCAATCGGTGGTACTGCTTTCTGCGCAGGGGCAAAGGTTTACGCAGAAGGTTGCGGCCGGGTTGGCCCTGCTCGATCGCGTAGTTTTTATTTGTGGACGATATGAAGGTGTGGATGAGCGTGTGGCGGATTTTCTTGCCGACCGCGAGCTTTCCATCGGCGACTATGTTCTAAGCGGCGGTGAAATGGCCGCGGCGGTGATTGTAGAAGCAGTAATGCGTTTGCTTCCGGGAGCCGTAGGAAACGACGCGTCAACGCAACAGGAATCGTTTACCGTCGACGCGAAGGCGAAGAGTTCCGGCGCCGCCGATTCGACTTGCGGCTCGAACGGATTGCTGGATTATCCGCACTACACGCGTCCGGCGGAATTTCGTGGGATCAAGGTGCCGGAGCCGTTGATGTCCGGCAACCACGAAGAAATTCGGCGCTGGCGTCATCGGCAGGCGCTGGAAAAGACTTTACGCAATCGCCCCGATTTACTGCAGGGCGCTGCGGTGAGCAAAGAAGATAAAGAGTTTTTAGCGGGGATCGAGAACGATGGGACTAGGTGAATCGACCACTGCTGACCATCATAAAACTGTTCACTGTGACAGGCACGGTGACAAGCGAGAGGCGTTCGTCTGCGATCACCTGTTGGACGGAGTGCGCCAGGGTTTTTTCTCCGGTAATGAACAGGGAAATCCTCATCCCGATGCGTGGTGCGCGAAGTGCGAGAGTGTCCGGTCGACTTATGCGGGTGCCGATGGCGAGTGGGATGAGAAGAGTCAGACGCTGATTAAGGTCAGGCTTGTTTGTGGCGACTGCTATCAGGAGATCAAATTAAGAAATGTTCCGAGCACCGAGGGGACCATCTCGGTGCAGTAACTATCGGCTCGAAGAAATGCCGAACAAACACGATTTCAGATTTCGGAAGGACTAAACATCATGTCGAACCTTATCATCGAAAAATTGCTGGCAAAAACGCAGCGCACTGACATTCCCGCGTTCCGTCCGGGCGACACCGTCCGCGTCCATGTCAAGATCAAGGAGGGCGACAAGGAGCGACTGCAGGCCTTCGAAGGCGTGGTCATCAAGCGCGACAAAGGGCCGCAAGCCAGTTTCACTGTTCGCAAGATCAGCTTTGGCCAGGGCGTGGAGCGCATTTTTCCCATCCACTCCAAAGTGATCGACAAGATCGATCTGCTGCGCTCCTCCAAAGTTCGCCGCGCCAAACTGTATTATCTGCGCGGACTCAAAGGCAAAGCAGCTCGTCTGCGAGACATCGAGTAATTTTTGGAAAGTTTCTGCGGTGCGTGCTTGCAAGCGAACGGCTCGAAGAGCTTCACCCCGCGGCGGCCGTCAAAGGCTCAGTGATCACTTCCAGGTCAGCGAAGTCTTCCAGCCGCCGATTCTTCACTTGGCTCAAAACATAATCGAGCAGGGGACGGTCGCCTTGGCGAATCTCATGAAACTCCACCCCCATGGCCCGCTTCTCGGCCGTGTATTTTACATGGCCTTTCAGCGCGACACTCACGTCATAAATATTCAACGCCAGCCTTAAACCAGTGCCGGGAACCAGCAGATCACTGGCGCTGACCAGGCAGCCGTATTCTGAAATCTGTTCCACCCGGCCCTCCAGGCTCGACCGCCCCCCGATCTGCAGCAGGTCGGCGCCCCCTTCGACGTGGAACCGAGGCCGGCGCCGCCGGTTCTGATCGCCTCTCCTCAGAGTATTCATCGCCAGCCGCTTCTTTTGCTCGTTGGGAATGATGGGTAGATATTGTTCTTCCATGTGTCGCAACTCTTCTTCCCAGGGAATCCGGTTGCCTTCGACGCATTCGACGGTGAACTGGCCTCGTAGCGGAGAGTTCGGATCGCCGGTCCACACTACCTGGCAAACTGACTTGTTGCGGCCGCGCTCGACGGTGATTAAGTCTCCCACCTTCACCTCGCGGAAGCTGACCAACCGCGCGCCGTGCGGATGAATGTCATACGTGCAAGCCATCTCCAGCCCACTGCGTTCCCCGTTTTGCATGTAAGTGAGACGAACCGGCAACGCCAGATGGACCAGCTTCTCGACGGCGGGAACTTCTTGACGTGGTTGGATGGCTTCGTCGTTCACAACCGCTGCTCGCGTAACTGCAATCTTTTGCGAAGATAGCAGTACATGCCCAAGCGGACAATGTACCGTCGTAATCAAAGTAATGGTTACTGGTCGGCATTACTTTGCGGCTACGGGATGAATGCGAGGTGACGTTTCGGTAGCGAGGTGACGTTTCGGTAGCGAGGTGACGTTTCGGTAGCAATGTAGGGAAGTGCTCGGAGCCAAATTTATTTTTTCCCGCTTGCAGAAATCTGCGCTGGCAAGTAAAGATGGTGGCAACACTCCCGCTCATGCCGCGCATTGCAAAGGCCGACTCCGAATTTTCTCTCTCTCCGTCCGCGGTGAAATTGCGCCTGCTGAAAAAGCTTCGCTGCACTTTGCGCTATGAAAAAAAAGCCTGGGAGGCAGGGGCAACGCTGGTGGCCGGAGTGGACGAGGTAGGCCGCGGATCTCTGTTCGGGCCCGTCGTTGCTGCGGCCGTGATTCTCGAACGCGGCTACCGCATTCGCGGGCTGCGCGACTCCAAACTGCTGCTGCCGGAGCGCCGCGAACTGCTGGCGCCTCGCATTCGCGAACACGCAATCGCCTGGGCGGTGGCTGCAGTGGATGCGGCGCGCATCGATCAGATCAACATCTATCACGCGTCGCGGCTGGCCATGCGTGAGGCGGTCATGCGCCTTCAGCCTGCGCCCAATCATTTGCTGATCGACGCCGTGCGGGTCGATTGCGATCTGCCGCAAAAAGCCATCATCCACGGGGACGCACTTTCGATCTCGATTGCGGCGGCTTCAATCCTGGCCAAAGTCGAGCGCGACCGCATGATGTGCGAGTGGGACGCAATCTTCCCCGAGTACGGTCTCGCTTCGCACAAAGGGTACAGCACCCCGCAGCATCTCGCCGCGCTGCTCGAGTACGGCCCGTCCCCGCTGCACCGCCAGTCGTTCGCTCCGGTGTGGAGCAATCCGGTGGAGCAAGAAGTCTTCGAGTTCGAGTAAGTCTTTCCGATGGCAGAACGGCGGACCGTGGATGTTTCACACGTCTGTGGATAGCCAACAACGGATTGGAGTTCCTGCCCATTCGCGGCTTGGAGTGGCGAAAGGCATGTCTTCGGGCGGGCGCTCACCTTCGCCGCAAACCTTGAATGAGCCAAAGTCTTTGTACCATGCTGGGCGCGTGTTAAAGATCGCAGTCACGCCTTTCAAAGCCGAGAACCCAAAGTCATTGCAGGGTGGAGTTGAGGTCGTTAACCAGTTTCGTGTTGTTGAGCAGGGCCTGGCGAAGAATTTCGGCTTGCTGTTGGGCGGTGGGCCAGTCTTGTTTCTCGACCGCTTCGGTTAAGCCGGGCAACTCCAGGTGCGCGTAGGTGAAGCGCGCGCCATACAGAATGTGCTTGAACCAGGGACGGCCGGGGATGCCGTCGGGGTTGAGCCAGTTGCGTTCGACCTGCATGGTGCCTTGATTGATGGTCGCGGCTGGTTTGGGATCGAGCACGCCGGAGGCCAGGGAGCGGGCTGCGGAATCGTCCAGGCGCTTGCCCGCGGCTTCGAAGTCGTCGATGGCATCGAGGATGGGCTTCAGGTCGAGTGGTGGCTGCTGCCGGGCTTCGCCCGGCCGGACAGCCGAGGGCAGCTGTCCCCACATGTTGTTGCTCTTTGCCAATTCATTCACGAATTCGCGAATGTTGGCGGCGTAGCTGGCGAAATCGAAGGGAAGCAAGTCGGCGTTGGCAAGGCGCAGGGCAAGCACGCCCCACAGCTGCGTCATCAGCGTGTGATAGCGGTAGCCGGGATCGCCGAAGTGGTTCATCCAGAAAAAATCGTCGTAGGCGGAGTGGTAGACGCCATAGGGGCCTTCGAAGCCCAGCCCGAGCACAGGCATGCCGACGAAGTTGAGAAACACAGTATGGTCGGAGCCGCTGCCGATGCGGGTATCGGCCAGATTTGTGTCGGTGACCACTTCCGATTGCTTGGCTTCCCGTCTTTCGTGCGCGGAGGATTCCTTCCACGCTTCGTACAAAGTTTTGCCGGAAGGATCCTGCAGCGTGCGCGTGGTTTCGATTAGCATGGGCGCGAGCGACGCAACGGCTTGTCCGTGAAAGTTGGGCCCTGACGTGGCCTCGTCGACGTTGATGTAGGCCACGGCTTTCTTGCGGAGTTCGTCGGCGAATTGTTCTCCCCACTCGGTGGAACCGGTTAGGCCGACTTCTTCTCCGTCCCAACTGCAGACCACGATGGTGCGGCGCGGACGCATTCCTGACTTCGCCAACTTTCCCAGCCCGCGCGTGACCTCCATCATCGAAGCGGTGCCACTCGAGGGATCGACTGCGCCGAATACCCAGGCGTCGCGATGATTGCCGAGAACGACCCATTCATCGGGCAACTGCGCGCCGCGAATGCGGCCTTCGACGACGTAGTAAGGCTGGGTGGAATTATCCATTTCGATTTTCACGTGCACGCGCACGCGCTTGCCACCGAGGTGATATTTGATCGGCAGTCCGCCTTGCCACTCGTCGGGAGCAACGGGGCCATCCATGTTGGCGAGTAGCGGCTTGGCGTCGTGCCAGGAAAGCGGCAGCGCCATGATCTTGGGAATCGAAACGGCTTCGTCGACCGGTATGCGCTTGGCGCCGGGAACAGAGGCCCATCCGGGAGTCAGCGGATCGCCGGGAACCATGAAGTCGTAGGTAATGGCTCCGCGCTGAATGTGATACTCCGGGCCCCAGGGGCCATTGGGAACGACTTTGCCTTTCTTGAATCCATCTTCGGCGGGATCGCTGTAGATGAGAATGGCGGCTGCGCCTTCGCGCTGGGCGGTGAGCGCTTTGAATCCGCGATAGCTGTAGGGATTGGAGTAGCGGACTAGTACTACCTTGCCTTTTACGTCGATGCCCTGCTTGCGGAGAAGGTCGTAGTCCTCGGGATTGCCGCTGTGGGCGTAGACGAGCGGGGCGGTGACTTCGCCGGAGGCGGACATGCCGCTCCAGGCCGAGCTGATGCTTTTGTTTTTCAGGTCGGGATCGCCGGGAACGGGCATCTCGCGCAGGATGGCGCGGTAGTGGACGGGCGCAACCATTTCTAGCGATGTGAATTTTGGATTGGAACCGTAGACGTCGTAGCGCCGGATGACTACGTCTTCGAGGCCTTCCTGGCGCCACTGGTCCGCGATGTAACGCGCTAGTTCGTTATTGCGCACGGAGCCGGCGACGTGCGGTTCGGCGGTGAAGAGGTGATGCTGGCGGCGTTCTTCGTCGGGCGAGGGAATGGCTTTGAACTTGATTTCGACTTCGGCTTCGTGTGCCGCAGTGGCCGGAGTGAAGCCTCGGATTGAGGTCTGGGCGTAAAGGTTCGAACAGGAGAAGAATGAGACGCCTAGCGCCGCGATTACCAGCTTTTTCTGAAGATCGGCGCGATCACGGGCCAGAATCGCCGAGCACGCGGAGAACTGCCGCGGAGGACGCTGAGGTACAGAGCTACATTTGGAATGCATGGCTCTCCCCGGTGGAATTTATTTTGCTCGATAAATCTCCATCAGCAAGTCAGGCTTCGACTCGTCGCGTACCAGATGCGGATAACGCTCGCCTCCGTGGTAATCGAGTTTGTACGTTTTGTAGTAGTCGGTGTTTTCGATCAGAAGTTCGAGCGGAGCGGTGCCGCCCTTGCCGGCTTTGAGCGTGTCGCGCAAGACTTCGGGAGAATATTGCCGGCCGTTGACGGCGATCAACTTCATGCCGGGACCGATTCCCGCTTGCGCCGCCGGCATGCCTGCGGTGGTGTCGGTGATGGTGCCGTCTTCACGGAGTTCGAGGCCGATGGAAAATGTCCCGCCTACGACGTGGTAGTTACTTTCAACGCCGCGCAGCATCTCTGACTGCGTCTCATCATAAACCAGCTTCCATCCGCTGCCTTCAATTCCTCCGAGGGGCGCGCCGGGACCGTGGTTGGTGAGACGCTCGGTCCAGAAGCCGCGCCAGTCGTAGGGCACAACTTGGTTCAGCGCGTTGACGACGTCATCAAAAGTATAGGTCTTCATGATTGGCCCGGTGCTGGGAGGGCCATGGAAGAGATGGCAGAAGTCGTCGATGGATTTCGTGCCCTTGCTCTGCTGGCGGATCAGGACGTCGACCCAGAGCCAGTCCAGCGTGCCTTCCTCGTAGAAATCGACGCCGCGACGCCACGAGTGCCAGGCTTGCGGGGCGAAATAAAGTTGAGGAGCGGCATCGGCGGTGTCCTGCAGATTGCGCCAGCTGCGGCCCGGCGTATGGTCGAGTTGGGCGGCGGTGAGAGCGAGGTCGTCGCGAGACTGTTCAGTCGTGAGCAATCCGCTCCGTGCCGTCAGAACTGTTCCGAGATAATTCGTCAACCCCTCGTAGACCCAGAGCAGATCGTCCTGCATGGGCTGCTGATAGTCGGGAGTGGCGAGGTCGGCGGGGCGGCGATATTTTCCGTTCCACGAATGAACGTACTCATGTGGAAGCAGGCTGGCCTCCATCTTGCGAGCGGTTTCGTCCACGAGGCCGCGCTCGTCAACCCGGCTGTCATCGGATTCGTGGTGTTCGAGGCCGAAGTGCGCGACGTGATCGCTTAAGCTGAGGAGGAAATGATAATCGCGATAGTGATGCGCGCCGAAGAGTTTATTGGCCTGCTCGACGAGATTCTTGTAGTGGTCCCAGACTTCTTGCGGAGCATCGAGAGCGGCGGCGCTATCGGCGGCGATGTCCATTTCGGTGGGTGGATCGTCGCCCAGCTTGACGACCTTGAGAAATTCTCCCGTGATCACTGGCGAATCGACCAGGGTCGTCAGCGACGAGGGTTTGAATGAGATTTGCGTTTCACCGTTGTCGCTGTTGGTGGATGCGATGGGCAACGCAGTTCCGAACTTCCAGTCGGCGGGAAGTTTCAGAGTAGCGATATAGGTCAGTTCATCCGCTTTCCAGCCCTTGGGATAGAGCAGAACCTGGTTCCAACTGATCACAGCCATCTTGTCGGTGGCGGATGAACCGGCGGAGAATCCGCCTTCGAAGGTTGCGGGAGAAAGGAAATCGAGTTCAGCGTTCACTTCAGTCTCGCCGGCGGGCACATCGACGTGAATGGTGAAGCCGTCGAGCAGATCGCGGCGCCACTTCAAAGCTTTGCTGCCGGCGAAAAATTTGAGTCCGGCCAAGTCGACGACGGGGCCGTCGGGTGCGTGTTCGCCAGGAATCCACTTCGGATAATAAAGAGTCAGGTCTCCGGCAATGGCTGGAATTTTCAGCCTGGCATGGAAGATTTTGCGAGGAGCTGAGGTGGCATCTACGAAAATGGTTACGGTGGGCGGCGCTGCAGACCATCCGGTTTGTATGAAGAATAAAATAAGAGAGATTACTCCCAAGAATCTTGAGAGTTTCATTTTTGAGCCCCCGTGTCGTCGATCAATGTAGTCAATCAATGTCGTCGATGAAGCGAATCCCACGCGCCAGCGGAATTTTAGACTATAGCAGCCAAAGAGACGGGCGGTACAGGGAGGGCCGTACGAAGATGCACCAGCGCTGCTATTATTTCGACGATGCGGCGCGGAAAATTTATCACCTTTGAAGGACTGGACGGAACCGGGAAGAGCACGCAGATGCGCAAGCTGGCGGAGGCTCTGCGCACGGCCGGATACAAGGTGATCGAAACACGCGAGCCGGGAGGAACGCCCGCCGGCGAGAAGATTCGGCGGGTGCTGCTCGACTCGGCGACGGAGGGGCTTTCGCCCCTGGCAGAAATGGCTTTGATGTTTGCTTCGCGGGCGCAGCACATTGCGGAAGTGATTCAGCCAGCACTCGACCACGGGGAAATTGTGCTCTGCGACCGCTTTACTGATTCCACCGAAGCCTATCAGGGCAGCGGGCGCAAACTTGGGAGCGAAGCAGTGCTGGAGTTGCACCGCGTGCTGTGCGGAAACCTCCAGCCGGACTTGACCATTCTGCTCGACTCCGACCCGGCCATGAGCCTGGGGCGGGCGCGGAGACGCAACCGCCGATCTGCCAACCGTGCAGAAAAAAGTGCGAGCAAACATATCGACGAAAATCGCTTCGAGCGCCAGAGTCGCAGCTTTTTCGGCCGCGTGCACGAAGGTTACTTGGCGGTTGCGGCACGGGAACCGCAACGGGTTGTTGCGGTGGATGCTCGCGGCACGCCGGGGGAGACGCATCGGAGGGTCATGGAGGTTGTCGGGAGGAAGCTGAAGATTTAGGAGCCGTCAAGTTGTGCCACTTCTTATCCATTATGTCATAGCTGTGCTTATTGACATTTCTGTAGATTTGGCATATTGTTGGTAACGTCATGGATGGGAATGAAAGTCAAGTTCGGATCAATGAGAGCGGGCGGGTGGTGATTCCCGCTTCATTTCGCCGTGCGCTAGGGATCAATTCCGGTGACACACTTGTAGTGCGCATAGAAAACAATGAGTTGAGACTGACAACTTTGCGGCAACGCTTAGCCAAAGCTCGGCAAATAATACGAAAACATGTTCCTTCGACCACCTCGTTGGTAGACGAACTTATCGCAGAGCGCCGCCAGGCTGCGAAGCGTGAATAGAGTTGTCCTGGACGCGTCCGCGCTCCTCGCAATTCTCCATGAGGAGCCCGGGGCGGAGACGTTCACAAGGCAATCCTCTTTACTGGAAGATTCCGTGATGAGTGCGGTGAACGTCGCAGAAGTTTATGGGAAGTTGGTTGGGGTCGGGATAAGCTCGGAAGAGGCATGGGAGGCGGTCACTTCTGCCATTCCCGAGATTGTGGATTTTGACCGGGAGCAGGCGAAAGTCGCGGGTGGATTAGTTCCGCAAACGCGATCGCTGGGATTGTCGCTAGGAGACCGGGCATGCCTGGCTCTTGGAATTGCTCTTAAGGCTCCCGTCTACACGGCCGATCGGGCATGGAAAAATTTGAAGCTTAAGATTTCGATTCACGTGATTCGTTGAGCACGCCGCTTGCCGATACCACGAGGGTTGGCATGAACAAGAGTCCAGATGAAGTTTGTAGTAAGTCGCGGAACATCAAACTCACGATCAAGTCCTGCCGGAAGACGAATCGTATCTCTTGATAGAAGGAAATCGGGCGCGTTCCATTCTCTCTCTGACCTGTTTGCTGCTCATGCAGAATTCGACGAGGACTGCGGATTTGAGATCGCGCCGAAGGGCCAGGAAGCTCGTTGTTCAGCCAGGGAGCAAAGCTGGGATTGTATTTGCATCGTCCGCCATGCATAGAGAAGAGGAAATCGGGATAGCGCGGAAAGAAAACTCTACGACCGGCTAGACGAATGTCATTTTCTGATTTTCACGGTAACGCTGAGATTGTCCATCGCCTGCGCGACATGCTTGCGCGCAAGCGCTTTCCGCATGCCGTAATTCTTTCCGGCGCGCGGGGGTCAGGCAAGTACACGTTGGCGCTGATGCTGGCGCAGGCCTTGAACTGTCTGGCGCCTGAGGAAACGGATGGGCTACCGGACTTCTGTGGGCGATGTTCGAATTGCCTCCGCATCGCGCAGTCTTCCGATCTCGATACCCGCTTTGCCGAGGCGGTGGAGACGCGCGAAGGTCTGCGCGAGACCGACAAGAAGGAGACTCGTCTCTTCGTGCAGACTCACCCGGATGTGCTCATCATCCCGCCCGACCCTCCGCAGATGATGATCAAAGTGGATCAGGTGCGGCGCGTCATCGAAACCATCTATTACCGACCGGCGGAAGCGCGGGAACGAGTTTACATTTTCACCGCCTCGGCTTTCATGAAAGAGGCGGCGAATTCGCTGCTTAAGGTGCTGGAGGAACCTCCGGAGTTCGCCACGATCTTCCTGCTGTCGGAAAATCCCGGTGAACTGCTTCCGACGATCCGGTCGCGGTCCATGGTCTTTTCACTCTCCGCTCTGTCGGTGGAAGATGTCGAGCGATATCTGGCAAAACATCGTCCGGAGCGGAAGCCGGCACAGCGAGCGTTGGTCGCCAAACTCTCCGAAGGGGCATTGGGGCGAGCCCGCACTTTTGACTTGGAAGCTTACGTGGCGGCCCGTGCCGATGCGCTGAACATTCTGAACTCCGCGCTGCTGGGAGGCGAACATACCGCATTATTCAAAGCGACGGAGTCGTATCGTCCCGGAGCCGAGGGCCGGGAGAAAACGGTGCGCCTCCTCTCCACCCTGTACTCACTGCTGCGGGACCTGATGTTTCTGGGTTCGGGAGCTCCGGAACTGGTGCGTAATACCGACATCCAAAGCCAACTCGCCAGGCTCGCGGAGTCAGCGGATTTCGACTGGATCGCGGCAGCCTCTGACCGGCTGGCGGAGGTGGAGCGGGGGATGCGCCGCAACCTGTTGCGCTCATTGTCACTCGATGCCCTTGGGCTGGCGCTGGAGAAGAGCGCGTAAGCCATTTCTAATAACTAGACATAAGGCCTATTATTTTCAGTAGCTTGCAACTATTACTTCGGTGGTTCTACGCCCTTCGGATTGATTGCCCGGCCCCCGTCCAGCGCCTATAATCGTCTTACTCTGGTTGAAGATTCTCCGTCAGGTTCCGGGTAGTTACACGCGAGGGTGAAGTCTGCCTTCGCTTCGATGAGGGTAAAAGCCCGGTAATGCGAAAGCGCCTGCAACTCGCCCTGATGGCCAGCACGATAGCCGCGATCTCTCTCTTTGTCACGCCACGAGTGCGTGCCGCCGACGGCGATGGCTCTTCCGAAAAAATTACGGCAACTGACGACCACGGCCGCACGATTTATGTGAACGATTCGGTGACGCCTGCTCCAGCCCATCATGCAGAAGCCTCTGAAGCGCCGCGGCGGATGCTGATGTACTGGAGTTCGAAGGAAAATCGCTGGAAGCCCGTCCCTTCGGCGAATGCCGCATCCATGCGGGCTGCCCGGTCGGCGGCGGCCGAGGTGAGCCAGTATATCGGTCGGGAGTCCAGCCAATCGGCAAATGCCAAAATTGTCGCCGCGAATTTTCGCGGAACCGCGGCAGGGTCAGTTGACATAGACACCGCGATTGAAGAAGCTGCGGCCCGCCATAACGTGGATCCGAATCTGGTGCGGGCGGTAGTGAAGGTGGAATCGAACTTCAATCCCAATGCGGTCTCCCGCAAGGGAGCAATGGGACTGATGCAGTTGATGCCTTCGACCGCGCGTCAATTGAATGTGAAGAATCCATTTGATCCGGAACAGAATGTGGACGCCGGCGTGCGCCACTTGAAGCAGCTTTTGGAATGTTATGGCGGCGACATCAAATTGACCCTGGCCGCTTATAACGCTGGCGCGGGAGCGGTGGCGCGCAGTTCGGGCGTCCCCCGTTTCGCGGAAACCCAAAACTACGTCCGCCGGATTACCAATCTTTACTATGGCGGAGCTACTTTTGACGCCGGCAGCGTGCCTCACGATCCCGTGAGAATTCAACGGGATTCGCGGGGCGTTCTTTACATCAGCAACACAGATTAGTTTTGTGGCATCTGTTATTGATCGATCGCTATCTCAGGCACCCAGGTATAGGTTCAACAACCGGTTCAGAAAAGCAGGAACGAAGGCGCGGGCTGGCTAATTTGAAGAGCTCATCGCGGGACCGTGGTCTGTGGGGAGCGTTGTTGGTGCTGGCCTTGTGGGCCACGCCGGCAAACGCGCGCGTGCACCATTCCGATGCCTGGGCGCGGGAGCATTTTGCCACGGCCGAGCGTATGCGCGAGGCTCTGAACGGTCGGCCTGCGGCGGAGCGAACACGCCACGACTACCAGCGCGTGGTCAACGCCTACCGCGCAATTTATTTGGGAGCGCCCACTTCGTCGAAAGCGGATCCCAGTGTCGTCGCTGTTGCCGAGACCCTGGTTGAAATGGGACGCCGTTTGGACGACAACAAGATTCTGAAGGAAGCCATCGAGCAGTACAGATTCTTGCGCCGCGAATATCCTGGCAGCAAGTATCGCTTCGATGGTCTGTTCACCATCGGCGAAATCTACAAAGACGATCTCAACGATCCGGAGGCGGCCCGCTCTGCGTTTCAGGATTTTCTTCGCCACTATCCCCATAATCGACTAGCCGACGGCGCCCGCCAGGCTATCGCCGAACTGAACCAGGAACGCGAGACCCAGAAGGCATCGGAGGCGAAAAATTCTGCGGAGAAAGCGCAGTCTGAAAAGAACGCGAATGAGGACGGTAAGAAGGAGATGGCGACAGGGGAGATTGTTTCTCGCGCAGCTTTCGCCAGGGATGAATCTTCTGGGCCGTACCCGGGGCGTTTGCCGCGAGTGACTGGTATCCGTCACTGGTCCACGCCCGATTACACACGCGTGGCCATCGACCTGGAGAGCGATGTGAAGTTTTCCTCGCAGCGCATTGCCCACCCGGCGCGCATCTTCTTCGATCTGCGGAACACCAAGCTGGCATCCACGCTGGTCGGGAAGAGCTTCGATGTTGACGATGGATTTCTGCAGAAGGTTCGGGTTGCCCAATTCGCTCCCGGCCGCACACGCGTCGTCCTCGAGGTTGATAATCTCTCCGATTACGATGCTTTCCTGCTGCCGAATCCATATCGTCTGATCATCGACATTCATGGCAAGAATGGACGGACCAGGCAGCACAAAGAAGTTGGCGATTCGTCCTTCGCAGAGTCCGAAGCGATAGTCTCTCCACTCGTGAATGCTGAAGTCGATCCGAACTCCTTGGAGAAGTCCACCGTTGCGACTACTGCTCTCGCTGATCCGGTTGCAGGCAGGGTCGCGTCGACGGGCGCTGACGCGAGCGATTCCGCCATGCCTCCCGCGTCAGAGGCTTCCTCGCTTGCGGTAAGGCCGCAAAGCGCGGTCGTGAAAAAAGTGGTCGACGCCGACGACGATGAAAATAGCGCTGCCCCGGAAAGTGCAGGCGCAAAGCGGAATGTTCGAGATTCGAAAGAAGCAATGGCGTCGCGAAATACTATTGCCACGAAAAAACTAGCTGATAGCGATGGGGGATCCGAGAATTCGGACGCCAGCATCTCCGAAGCCCCAAGAGCTCTATCCGGATCGCGGCACAGATCGAATTCGCGCAGCCTGGCTTCTGCTTCTGGCAAGGCGGGCAGTGTTTCGGATTTCGCAGTGCGCGAGGCGAAGCCTACTGCCAGCGGTGATCGTTCGCTGATTCGTGCCCTGGGATTGAAAATCGGCAAGATCGTAATCGATCCGGGGCACGGTGGTCACGATACCGGAACCATCGGTCCCAACGGGCTCGAAGAAAAGGATCTGGTGCTCGACGTGGGCCGGCGTTTGGGAAAACTGCTGGAGACGCGACTGGGTGCGGAAGTGGTTTATACGCGCAAAGATGACACGTTCATCCCGCTCGAAACGCGCACTGCAATCGCGAATCAGGCCCGTGCCGACCTGTTCGTTTCGATTCATGCCAACTCGAGCCGCGATCCTGACGCGCGTGGAGTAGAGACTTACTATCTGAATTTCACCTCTTCCCCGGAAGCTCTGGAAGTGGCGGCGCGCGAGAATGCGGTCTCGGAAAAGTCCATCTACGAGCTGCAGGATCTGGTGAAGAAGATTGCTTTGAAGGAGAAGATCGAAGAATCTCGCGAATTTGCGGGAGACGTAGAGGCATCCTTACACAGCGGGCTCGCCGTGAAGAGCCCGGCCATTCGTGATCGCGGTGTGAAGAAGGCTCCTTTTATCGTTCTGATTGGCGCCAACATGCCCTCGATTCTTGCCGAGGTTTCTTTCGTCAGCAATCCTGCTGACGAGCGCCGGCTCGCCACCAGCGAGTACCGGGAGCGCATCGCCGAATCCCTGTACCGCGGTATTGCCAAGTATGTCAACGGCTTGAGCGGGGTCAAGGTGGCCAGCAAGGTAGAGAAGTCCTCCGGCCAATAGCTTCCTCAGAAAATTCAGCCTCAACCTGCCGCGATTATGTTTCACGCGAAATTTCGATCCATAAGTCGCTGCTGAAACCTTTTCCTTGCCTCTGTGGTCTAATTAGAAAAGTGCTCCGTGCCGAGCGGCGGATTCATGCAATTTCTCAGGTTTCTGGCAGTACTTACGGTGGTCATTTTTCTCGGGAGCTTCTTGTTTGCCGTTGGCCCGAGCGCGGCCACCCCCGCTCCGCCGATTCTTCCAAAACAATTCGCCGGTTGGCAGGTCGAAGGTACGTCTCAGGTCAGCAAGGATGCGAACGCGGCGGACCCTACCAATGCGGCGCTTCTCAAGGAATATGGATTCACCGACTTCGAAGCAGCCACCTACAAGAGCGATGACGGCCGGACGCTGAAAATACGCGCGGCTCGCTTCGCCGATGCCAGCGGCGCGTTCGGGGCCTACACTTTCTATTTGCAACCGGAGATGGCACGGGAGGAAATTGGAGATCAAGGCGCATCGAGCGGTCAACGAGTTCTCTTCTATCGCGGCCACATCCTGGTGGATGCTTTGTTCAGCCAGGTGTCAGTGATGTCAGCGGCCGGATTGCGTGAACTTGCGGGTGCGCTGCCGCGTCCGGGTGGGAACGCCGGAAACTTGCCTCCGATTCTCGCCTTCATGCCCCATCACGGGTACCAGGCGAATACAGAAAAGTATGCGGAGGGATCGCTGGGTCTGGAGGCGATCTCTTCTCCGCTTCCGGCAACACTGGTGGATTTCGGTTCGAATCCGGAGGTCGTTCTCGGACAGTATTCCACGCCGGGAGGAGCAGCCACGCTGATGCTGATCGAGTATCCCACTCCCGCATTGGCGGCGGAACATTTGCGCCGTATCGATGCCGCGCATCATGCGGCTCAACCGCAGGCGGGAGTGGAGGGGGTCGAAGATATCGGTCCGTTTTTCGATAAGCGCACGGGGCCGATCGTCGCCATCGCCGCCGGGCCACTTTCGCAAAGCGACGCGCAGACCCTTCTGGGTGCGGTGAACTACGAAGCCAGCGTTACGTGGAACGAGAACACGTATTTCGATAAGAAAAACAACGTCGCAAATTTACTGGTCAACATTATTCTGCTATGCATTATTGTGGGCGCGATCTCTTTGGCGGCGGGAGTCGCCTTCGGAGGCGCCCGTGTTCTGCTGCGACGCTATTTTCCCGGCCCAATTTTCGGTCGTGACGGCCAGGACGAGTTCATTTCTCTGGACCTTTCCGAGACTGCCGCATCGGGTTCTGCATCCCGACATTCGTCCGCAGGCGACGCTTCAAACCGGTCTTAAGTGGCTCAACAGCATCGGTTTAGGGCGTTTAGGACAGGATTATGTCTCAAATTGGGACATAGCACCGGCGTGTTGCCTGATTACGCAAATTATTGAAAACAAAGACATTTATTTCCCAAAAATTGCTTGACACCTCCCTTTTTCGGCTCATAAGATTTTCTACGGAAAGTTTTGACGGGATCTATTGCCTCCGTTGGAACTATTCTCCCTTGAAAAGAGAAGGTCGCCCTGTTGCCGGGGCGGCCTTTTCGTTTTCATCGACTGCACTCGCGATCCGTGACAGCACTTTCCTTTACTTCAAACGGAACTCACCGGCTGGAATTTCGTACCCTCCATCGAGGAATTGATAGACGAGAGCGGAGGAGATTATGTTCTGCGATGGATGCGGTGCCGAGGTACAGCGGGGTCAGGCATTTTGCAGTCGGTGCGGAAAGCAAATCGTCGGCCCAGTCAGCGCATTGCAACTTCGTCCCGGTCGCGTGCAGGGGCACGTGCATTTGCTGGGCATACTCTGGCTGGCTATTTCGGCTTTCAATATCATCGGCGGCGTGATCCTTTATATTGTCGCCAACACATTGTTTGCCCACTTGCACGAAATGGGAGCGCCACCGGAGATGCCGACCGGATTCCTGCGCACGTTGCTGAGCGTTGTCGCCATCTTTATCCTGGCCAAAGCTTTGTGTGGATTCCTCGCCGGATGGGGTTTGTTGCAGCGCGAGCCCTGGGCTCGGGTTGTCGCGCTCGTCTTGGGCTTTATCTCTTTGTTCAACATTCCATTCGGAACGGCAGTGGGCGTCTATACGCTGTGGGTTCTGCTGCCGGCGCAGTCGCAACAGGAATACGACGCACTGGCGGCATCTCGCTCCGCATAGTTTGGAGAGCTATGCCAGCCCGAGCTAAGGCAGGAGCATGGTTAGGCTCGCGATAGCACAACGCTGGCGACATAGCACGCCAAAGAAATGCTCGCTCCCGTGAGAGGCGCACGGAAAAAATAAATCTTGCAGAGCACAACAAGTCCAGCCAGCATTGCCAGCCCCACCACGAGCAGGAACGGCGATTGAAAGAGCAGTTGGTCGTGAGCCAACGCGAGATAACCGAAAACCAAGTCGAACAAGATAAGGCCCATGCTGTGGCTGGCATTGAACCCGACCCAGGCCTGCCACATTGTTGTTTGTCCGGTAATGACGGGCGAAATCCGGTTCATGCTGATTTGCAGCGCGGGGTCACGGGGCGTGAGCTTTGGTCCCCAGAACGTATAGACGAGGTGAGTGACGCCGAGCGCAAAGATAATGCCTGCGCTTACAACCATGAGAATTTTCGCGGCCAAGGTGCCCTCCCGATTTTGTGGGCCTAACGCCTGGCTCAAGCCGCCAGCCGACGCGATTCACCGGAATGTAAATGGTACAGCAGGAACTAGAGGGCGATTTGGTAAACTAAACAAAGCAAACCAGAAGCCGACGTAGCTCAGTTTGTAGAGCAGCCGATTCGTAATCGGTCAATGGTGACCGTGCCCGCCAGTTTTCAAGTATTTACGCCAGTTCTGCACGGTGTTAAACGGGGTCATTCGGGCATGTTGGGCAAGGATTTGGACAAGGATTCGGGCAAGGTCACTATTGCCAATGCCGTCCGCCTGTCGTCGCCCCGCCCTCCGATCAGCGAGCCGATTCTGCGGGGCATCGCCTGCTAGAAGGGCTCAGCCCCCACCTTCGATGTCTGAAACCGCGCAGAGCCTTCTGTACCAATCCAGCGTTCGTCGTTTTCTCGCCTTCAGCTAAGCAATTCTGCCCGCCAGACCGCCAGATAGTTTCCCAATGCATAATGGCGAACAAAAGGCGAATATGCTATGCTTCGCCCATGGACGAAGGCCGCAAACGGGTGATCGGCATCATGGCAGCGATTCTTGCGAGCCTGCACATGCAGACAGCGGATGACCTGTTCGGGACTCCACAGGGGAGCCCGCGAACGGACAAGCTGATTGCAGCATCAATCCAATGGGCTGAGCAGATCATGCGGAAGATTGACAACCTGTTCTCGGGCTGAGGAGGCGAGTTGCATCTTATGTTTGAACCTTGATCTTCTCCAGAAACGTCGTATATCCGGCAAAATCAGAACTTCTAGTTCTTAACTTTGGCATTGAACACAGTCGGGTACTCATGGGAATCATAGGAATGTCCGCTGTCATCCTCTCCCTTGAAGATGGCGTCACCGACAAACGTCCATTCGCCCATATTCTTGCAGCTTGCCGGAAACGGCATGGGAACATCGGTTACGGAAAGGCCACCAGCATCAATGTTCAGCTTGGCATCCGGATTGTTGAAAGTCAGGTTGTCCATATCCTTGAAACAAGTCTTCAGGGGATCGTCATCTTTCAGGACCATCACCTCGGGCTTGATGACGACTTCCTTGATCTTCACTCCCATGTGATCGACCGTCACCGCCATAGTGAGGGAGTGATAGAGCGGATCATTGTCCATGATATGCGAGGAGATATCAGCCCTTAAAACCGTAGGCACGGGCTTCGCAACCGCGCGCTGAATCTTTACGGCGTCGTGGCTTTCCCATAAACTGATTCCGCTGACAATCAGCGCAATAATGCTGATCATCAAGGCCAGATTTTCAGTGCCCTTTTTCGGAGGGACTGGAGGAGTGGCTGGAGTGCTCATGCGGGGAAGTATAACCCCGCGCTACCAATAAACCGACCGCATTGACAAGCGATTGCATCTACGACTGCGCCGTCACTCTTCTAACGCGAAACTCAAAATGACTCTGGATGACTTTCGCCAATCACTCACCGCGACCGAGCCGCCTGCCGGACTCTCCCTAGCCCTCGCTGGTCTCTGGTGGGATGCGAAAGGTGATTGGAAGCGAGCGCATGAGTCCGCTCAGCAGGACGAAGGCCCCGAGGGTTCGTGGGTTCATGCCTACTTGCATCGCAAGGAAGGAGATCAGGGTAATGCGGAATATTGGTATCGTCGGGCAGGTAAGCCCGTTTGCCGAGAGCCACTGGATGCGGAATGGCTCAACATCGCAAGAGATTTGCTGGGACAATCGGCCTCTCTCTGAAATGGGTCACTCAAGTACATCAACCACTATCGGTCGGTGATCGCTCAGTGCATCCCTCGCGATCTACGTAAGTCTTCGTCGTCGTTTGCCACATGATTGATCCCAGTGCTCATGGGGTAGCGCCACACACCGCGTTCTAGCGCGGCAATGTGTCCTTGACTAGCTCCACCGCAGCCTTCGGATCGGCGACTTCGACGATTAGCTCGTTGTACCGTTCGTCCCTCCGCCCAATCACTACCGTATTCTCTGGGTTGTGAACATCCCAGAAAACCCGCTTACCATCCTGATAAAAGGTTCCAGCCGTCAGCACACCGGGACTATTGGTGCCCGGCATTCTTAGCCCGCGCCACCAGCCGTGCGCTATAGACGGGTCTGCCGTGATCTCCGTAATGTGCACCAACGGGATTTCGAGCGAATTCTTGAGCGCCCAGAGCTTGTCAGCGCCCCGGACGTGCAACGTCAGCTTGCCTTCCGCTATGGACAAATCCACCATGAGCTAAAACATCGTGTTCTGATTCGCTGACGTATCGGGCACGGATCTGAAGCACGTGCCAATGTTCGACAAACTCGGAATCTTCGTCAAACCGGAAGATGTCGATTCCGGACCACCCGGACTACGCCGAACAGTAGGACTAGAACCATTCGGTTGCCTCGCATTTGAAGACCCGACAGGCGCAGTTCAGACACACAATGGTGTGATTTAAGTCACATCCCTTGCCAGCGACGGTCCGCAATTATGAAAATGAAATTCAATTTCAAGATGTGGGGCGTTCATTGGTCAATTCATTTTTGTAGTGAGTAAGGAAGGCAGCATGAAGTGGCACAGTTTAGCTCCTAATACCCCTTATCGATTTCGTGTCCCCATCGTTTCCTTGGCTGCTTTTGTTCTGTTGCTGTGTTGCTCTGGATGGGCGCAGACGGCCAGCATCTCAGGGGTGGTCACTGATCCCACGGGAGCCGTGATCTCGTCGGCAACCGTTGTAGCTGAAAACTCGGGGCATAGCTGGAGCAAGCAGTGCACTACAGGCGAGGACGGGTCATTCAGCCTGCCCGTTCCAGCACCCGGTCACTATCAACTCCGGATCGAAGCTCCCGGATTTAAGCAATACGTGCAAGACGATCTCGTGATAGATCAGGCGACAGCAGTCGCTCTGAATGTTCGGCTGGTTCTGATTTCTGAAAGCACAACGGTTGAGGTCTCGGCTGATCGCCTTCAGATCGAACTGTCCGACACCGAACGTGGCGAAACCATCGGTTCAGCGCAGATGACCAGCGTTCCCTTGAACGGTAGGAGCTTTACCGATTTAGTTGGCATCCAGCCCGGCATCGTTCCCACTAGTTCGCAGCAGCCAAACGCCGTCGTGATGAGCGGAGTCACGAGCACTCCCCCATCCGGAGACTTGAACGCGGGGAACCTCTCGATAAGCGGTCAGCGAGAGACCTCGAACGGGTTTCGAGTGAACGGCAGCGACGTGGAAGAGGACGTAAATATGGGCACTGCCATCGTGCCGAATCTGGATTCTGTTCAGGAGTTCCGGGTTCTAACGAGCAATTTCGACGCCCAATACGGCAACTACAGCGGTGGACAGGTTCTTCTTTTGACCAAGACAGGCACGAACCAGCTTCATGGGGATATGTTTGAATTTCTGCGCAACACCAATCTCGATGCGAGGAACTACTTCTCCGCACAGCGTGCGCAGTTTTCCCAAAATCAGTTTGGGGGAACCTTGGGCGGGCCTATTCGGCGCGACAAGGTGTTTTTCTTCGGCGATTATCAAGGAACGCGGATGACTCAAGGCATAGACACGGAACGAATCTCTGTTCCGAGCCTAGCCGACAGAACGGGCAATCTCTCTGACCTTGCGGCCTCGCTGACAGGAACTGTGAACGGCCAAGCGTGGGCTGGGTCTCTCTCTCAGCGACTTGGATACCCGGTTTATGCGGGGGAACGGTACTACACACAGGGATGCACCACTACTTCGGAATGTGTCTTACCGAATGCCGAAATTCCGCAATCTGCGTGGGCTGCTCCGGCGAAGGCACTGCTGCGGTACGTCCCGGCCCCCAATCAAGGTGGAGCCGTTTTCTCAACCTCTGCCTTTAACCAGAGTGTTCGCGACGACAAATCGGCACTAAGGATCGATGCCAACACCCGGTTCGGCTCCGTTGCCGCGTACTACTTTTTGGACGACTACACGTTGAATAATCCGTATCCAACTGGACAGGGCGGTGCGACCGTGCCGGGGTTCAATGCGATGACGCTTGGCCGTGCGCAGTTGTTGAGTCTCGGCACAACCAAGGCACTCGGAGCGAATGCCGTCAACGAATTCCATTTCAGCTACATGCGTTTAGCGAACAACGCTGGTGACCCAGTTGGAGGCGTCGGGCCGAGTCTGGCTTCCCAAGGATTCGTTGATGCGCAGGGTGCACCGGGGATCGTACCTCTGTCCAAAAGGATAGAAGGCGTCGAGAACGTCTCCTTCAACGATTTCACCTTCGGAGTGGACACCACGGGTCTAACGCAGGCGAACAACACGTTCCAGTGGATGGACAGCTTCTCCAAGGTCATTGGCAAACACACGGTAAAGTTCGGCGGAGAAATTCATCTAGATCAGATCAATACCCATCCTGATGTCATCTTCAATGGCGCTTTCCTGTTTCAGGGCACTGAGACGGGTGTGGACTTGGCCGACTTCCTGCTCGGTATTGCCAGCAGCTACAACCAAGGCGATTCTCAGCCGTTTTACAACCGCAACAAGTACGTAGGTGCGTTTGCGCAAGACAGTTGGAAGCTCAAACCCAATTTCACCTTAAATTACGGGCTTCGCTGGGATGTGCTCCCTCCGTGGTATGAGAAATACAACCAACTTCAGACCCTAGTTCTTGGTGAGCAATCTCGCGTCTACCCCGGAGCACCCGCAGGTCTGGTTTTTCCGGGAGATACTGGTGTTCCGCGAACTCTCGCTCCCACGAACTATGACAACTTTGCTCCCCGTATCGGCATTTCCTACTCGCCAGATGTCCAAAGTGGGATGTTGGCAAAACTCTTCGGTGCAAAAGGAACGACTGCCATTCGCGCTGGATATGGGCTCTACTACACAGCGTTTGAGGGATTATCTGCCGGGATCATGAGCGCCAATCCTCCGTATGGTTACACGTACTCAAGCATTGCTCCTCCTCTGTTCGCTACCCCATTCGTCACCGCAGCTAGCGGGCAAAGCGTCGGCCAACGCTTCCCGTTGAACTTTCCTCCCTTTGGGGCTTCGGCGAGCAAACCAGACTCAAACGTTGACTGGACGCAATACCTTCCCATTACGGGTGTGCCGTCCTTCTTTCGTGGCAACGTGCCTCCGTACACTGAGAGCTACACACTCTCTGTGGAACGACAGATAGCGGCAAATACGTTGCTCAACGTCGGTTATGTCGGATCGGAGGCGCACCATCTGCTGGTGCTGACTTCCGCGAACCCCGGCAATCCCGCGCTGTGTTTGAGTCTCAGTCAACCAAGCGATGTCATGCCGGGGACGGCGACCTGCGGGCCATTTGGCGAAAGCGGAACTTACACAATGCCATCCGGCGCGGTCGTCCACGGCACGCGAGGGCCGTTTAGCTCACAGTTCGCGGCGGTCACTTACCAGAAGACGATTGCCAATTCGGATTACAACGCGCTTCAGATCAACCTTCGCCACAATTCCGGCCCTCTGGAGTTCATGGCTGGCTACACGTACAGCAAGTCGCTCGACGAGTCGTCCAGCCTTGCAGAGGCAGTGAACCCAATCAACGCGGAGCTGAGCAGGGCGCTCTCGGCTTTCGACATGCGCCACAACTTCGTGGTGAGCTACAACTGGCGGCTCCCCATAAGTAAGGTTCTTCGCCGCGATAACGTGTGGACGCAAGGATGGGCGCTTTCAGGCGTGAGCCGTTTCGCGACTGGTTTCCCCGTGACTCTGTACAACAACAACGACACATCTCTGCTTGGAACGATTCCGAACGGCATCAACAACAACGGCGTCGATACTCCGAACTTCGCTCCCGGCAACCTTCAACTCAACACTAATCCCCGCAGTGGAAGTCCGGCGTTCAACACCGCCCTCTTCAGCCTGCCATCACTGGGTCAAATCGGCAATGCTCCAAGACGATTCTTTGATGGGCCGGGAATATATAACTTCGATATGGCGGTGCAAAAGAACGTTCGACTCTCGGAATCCAAGTCTTTAGATTTCCGATTGGAGGCATTCAACGTCTTTAACCACGCGCAGTTCTACGGGGCAGCGGCTGTCAATGGCAACATTAGCAGCGCCAACTTCGGAGAGTTTGTCAGTGCTGCCGCTCCCCGCCTCATGCAGTTGGCTGCCAAATTCTCTTTTTAGACTGTAGACTGCTACTTCTAGACAGTCCTATTTCTCACCATGCAACTGCTGCGCGAGATAGTTGGCAATGCCCAGTTCCTTGATGGAATGAAGCTGAGCGTCCAAGAAGTCCGCGTGCCCTTCTTCGTCCTTGAGCATGCGCTGAAATAAGTCGCCTGATCCGTTGTCCCCAGCTTCGGCACAGATTTTCATAGCGGAGTTGTACTGGTGTACGGCCTCTTCCTCGTCCTTGAAGTCGCCTTCGAGTTGCAGTTGCACGTTAGCGCCAATCTTGGGAGTCAGAGCGACATCCACCTTGGGTGTGGCGTCCAAGAACACGATGCGTTCGATGAGACCTTCGGCGTGACCCATTTCCTCAATTGCACGTCGCTTCAGGTAGTCGCCTATCCGCACGTATCCCCAGTTTTGGCAGGTCTCTGATTGAACCATGTACTGAACGATTGCGGTCAATTCAGAAGCGAGAGCCGCGTTCAATTGCTCGATCACCTTCTTGTTGCCATGCATAGTTTTGCCCTCCGTCGCTCACCATTTTGCGGTCTTAGACAACAGGAAGGCTGTGACCCAACGCACAGGGGACATGGCAGGCATCACGAATTGACCTCCCCGCCGTTCTGTTAGATATTGAGACGGAATGGACGTTGAACGCATAATTGGCGACATCGAGCAGCTACAGGAAATGTTCGAAGCGCCGGATATTAGACCACTGAGCGCAAGCGACATCGCTGCGGCAAATCGAAGGCACGACGAAATGCTCGCCCATAGCCATGGTTCCGGTTGTGGCAGCATTTTGGCGTCTGTTGCCGAACGGAGCCTAGCTGCGAGACTCTTTGTCGGCATCCTGAGTTTCCTCGTGCTCTGCTGATGGGTGCGCCTTCCTCAATCGTGCTATGAGGATAGCCGTCACCGCAACGTGGGAAAGCGTAGAGCGTCGTTCACTCTTTGATCGAAACCCCAGCACTCCATAACGGGTACTGTAATCCTGCGAGCCGATTGATAACCAGAGCTTGAGCCACGAGCAGAAACACGGCGACTTCGATAATAATCAGTTCACGTGGTTTCGAAATAATTCCGAGAGAAACAATCAATGTAGTGGCACCTGCTGGCGGATGGCTAACATCGAGCAAAACCATGAATGCTCCTGTAGCCGATAGCGAGAGAGCCGCCGATAGGATTCTCGGCCAGAAAATTCCTGAATGTGCTCCAAACGGCAAGGCTCCCGCTCCTGTAACCACGAATGCCCCGTAGCCGCAGATAAGACCAATAGCATGTCCCACGATAGTGTTTCGTGGACTTGAGGTCTTGCCGAGAGGGGAGAAGAACAGAAGATATGCAGTGGGGCCGAGCGATGGAAAAACAAACGGGTTACGGCTCACCAATGCTAACAACGCAAGCACTGCTATCGTCACGAAACCATTGACAAACACATAGACTGACCGCACAAGGCGCGGTGGGAAGTGACGCAGCAGCCAGTCGAGACGCAACCGTTGAAAAAACGAGAGAACATGGTCAGCGCCCGTATGTTGTTGGGCAGAAAAATCGACCTTCCGCATTAGATGTTGGGCAGCAGGTCGAAGTATTCGTCGTCCTCGTTTTTGCCGCCCTCCCCTTTGCCAAGCATCTTTTCTGAGTCGATGAATTCAATGCGCTCAATCCATTTCACCATTTTGTAACCCAGTTGATTCTCAACCCGGAGCCGAAGCGGAGCGCCATAGAGTTCCGGCAGCGGATGCCCGTTCATTTCCAAGGCGAGAAGGCATTCCGCCTTCAAGACGTTCTCAATGCTCTGAGTGTCGTAGTAGGAACCGCCATAGAGCGCCTCACCAAAGGAAAAGAAGGCTACCACCTTGGCTTCCGGCTTTGGGCGGACGAGATCGATCAGCGTCTTCATCGGGATGCCGCCCCACTTCGCAATGCCGCTCCAGCCTTGAATGCAATGATGCATTGTGATGTGCTCGACCACGCCGATCTTCTTCACGTCTGCAAGCGAAAGCTCGACGGGGTTTTCGACCAGTCCACCAACTTTCAACCTGAAATCACTGAACCCGCTCTCCACCAGCCCTTTCCAATCGTCTCTCACAGGCATCTTCCCGTTCGGCCAGAAGTAGGGAGAGATTTGCTCCTCGGAATAGTGTTGCTGAGGAACGAGGCGATTCAACGTAAGCAGTTGCATGGGGTAGGTCACTGACTTCAAAGCGTGTTGGAGTCCACGCGGCTGATGCCACGACAAATAATGCGCCACGATCCACGAGAGCACGACCACGCCTATGCCGACGAACCCCAGCCACATCCCGATAGGCTTTAAATCGTCCGTGCCCATGACGATGTGATTCATATTGCGCTGGAATCCTGTCATGACCACCAACGTGACGTGCACAACGAGAAACGCGAAAAAACTGAGCATTGTTAGGAAGTGGATCGATCTTGCCGACTGCCTGCCGCCGAAAATACGCGGATACCACGGGAAATGGTTCACCACGGCGGGAGACATTGCGATCCCCGTCAGGATTGCCAGAGGCCCGAAGACGAACACAACCGTGAAATATGCAATCTGTTGGAGCGCGTTGTAGCCGTAGAAACCGTTCGGCTCTGGAGGCAAATGGAATGTCGCGTAATGAACGAACGTGTTCCAAGCCTGTGCTAGGACAACTGGTGAAGCGGGCACGATCCGCTTCCACTGCTCGGTCGTGAGCAGCATCACGATGAAGATAATCCCGGTCGCGATGAAGCCATGCACGTCAATGAAGTGCCAGACCCGCGCAATCCCAATGGTGTGCCTGTAGCCGGGGGTGCCAACCAGAGGCGAAATGTAGCGAGCATCGTCCTTTGCCGTCCAAATACGATCACGAGGGACTTTGATAGGCGTCAGCCTGATCCATTCACTTCCCGGTGTGCAGTCATCGTTGAAGTACAGACGGGGATGATCCATTAGGATCGATAGACCGCTTCTAATCAGCATCATCACAAACAGGAAATTGAAGAAATGACAGTAGCGCACCCAGAGCGGAAATCCGTGCGGTCCTGCAAAATTATTGGGATAGACCTGCGGGACAGGGGAAACATAAGGTAGGCCGACAGCAGCGACCTCAATCCACGCGGCAATAATCAAGAGGGCAATCACCGCCGCCATGCCGATCAGGATGGAAGGCCGAAGCCAAATCCGGAAGCGGCGATCTGCTGGATAATGCACTGCCTCGTGCGCGGCATCGAAAAAAATCATGATCCACCGTCTAAGAAGGCATCCACCCCATGATCTTTGGCTGCCGAGTCCCCACAATCGCGGTGCAGAAACCGTTTGGACTAATTCAACCACAAACTGGCACCTGTATGCAGCCAACGAAGATGGTGGACGGATTCAAGCGTGCGGTTGTCTGGAAAAACTTGCTACTGCGGCGACCATCGGCTGCACGAGAGGCACTGGGTCTCAGTCCACTGGTGGAGACAGGCTGGGCACACGCATCCCGTGTCGAACGTGTTCCACTCATGTCCGCAGGTGCAGAACCACTTGTCTTCTTTGCGGGGCACAGTTGCCCCGATGCCCGCTACGCCGATTGCTTTGCTGGGGCGAGCGCGATCAGCGCAATGCCAACGATAACAAGTGCAGGCACGTCGCCCAGCAGATGTCCGCGTTCGCTCGCATTCTGGAATGCCTGTACTGCCATAATCGCGGCATGAACGAGGCTCGACCATGCTGTGAAAGCGATGAGGCTCCGATTCTCAGACGGATTACGAGACGCGAGCAGTAGGAAAATCCCAAGCGTGGCATACACTCCAAGGATCATCTGCTCGTATTCCGGCTGATTGGGCTGCCATCGCCACCCGCTCGGCCATAGAAACATCATCAGCGGGTAGACCCCAAGCAAGAAAATCAACCCCACCAACACCAATACAACCTTCAATAACCGTTCTCGACTCATGTGCCCTCCTGCTAAAACCGAAAAGTACACTGCACGTCCATCTCTAGACCATTGAGCGGAGATGTTAAGTCGAAGAGGAATGGAAGGTCAATCGCAATGGCGCTTAGCAGAGTAGCCATTGCAGTTTCGCGTACTCGGCTTTGGCTTGCTTCAGGATGGGGATGTCGGGGTCGGCGTCTTTCCAGAGCGTGAGGAAGTCCTTGTAGGCGGCGAGAGCGCGGACGCGGGCAGCGTCTGCATCAGCGCCTTGCGAAGTTCTCGCCTCCAAGGCGTTGGCGCGAGCCACGCCCAGATGCGCCAATGCTCCCGTCCAGCAGTTCCCGACGATGCCGCTGTGGTCGATAATCTTCTGAAACTCGGCGGCAGCAGCACTGCCCTGACCGGCTGCCAAGTATGCCTCTCCGCGCACAAACACATGATAAAGGCAGGTACTGCCGGACTGAATGACGCCTAATTCAATGGGTGAGGCAGGTTGCAGAGCATTCAGGGCAGAAGCCGGGTTCTTTCTATCCAGCGCCAATTGCGCCTGAATCGCGGGCAGCCAAAGCGACTGCATCTGGGTGTCCAGCGGGAAGCGTTTCCCCAAGTCTTGGGCTAAGGACTCGGCTCGCGCCGTATCGCCCGCCATAGCAAACGCAAGGGCCGCTTCACTCTCGACGCCCTGACTCGCGGGAGCAAGCTTGAGAGCTTCTGCCGCCGACTGCCGTGCTTCCGTAGCGTTGCCGAGAGCGGCTTCGCGCAGAGCAGCATTCGCCTGCCATATCGCCCCAGTTTCCTTGCTGTCAGCCCGGATGGCAGAGTCCACAGCCCGCTTGGTCAGTTCCCGCGCTTTGCCGAGATGACCGCCATACGCCTCGGTGTCGGATGCCAGAGCGAACCCAAAGTTCTCATATTCGGGTTTGTCGGCAAACCAGTGCTGCTGTTCCGCCATCGCGGCGGAGTCTGCCACAAGAAAGGCAAGAGCATAGAGAGTACCGTGGAGTCCATAATCATCCAGTTTTCGCGCCTGTGCGTCGCGGACAGTCTTTCGCGCCTCATCGAAGCGCTGAAAGGCAAGGTTGTCGCTGGCGAGATTCTCGTAACCGCCTACCCAATCCGGGTTTAGGCGCACGGTTTGCCTCATCATGTCCGTGGCTTTCTCATACTGCCCCTCCCCGGCATACACCAAACCCAAATCGTTGTATCCGTCGTATTCTCGCGGATAGCTCTCAATCCGCTCCTGATACGTCTGGGCCGCTTTATCCAGTTCCCCGGTGACACTCGAATAGTAGTTCGCGGTGATCCCGAGCTTTTCCCGTTCGCTGGCATGTTCCCGCAACTGGAATGCCTTGGTGTAGTACTCCCCAGCCCGACCTACCTCGTTGAGAGTGTAGTAGGCGTTGCCCACCGCGTCGTAGCCCGTGGCAAAATTCGGATCAAGCTCGATAGCGCGTTGGAGGTTAGTCAGGGCTGCGGCTGGGCCTTTCTCGCGAAAAGCCTTGCTGCCAAAGCTGTACGCTTTAAGAGCTTCGAGCGAAGACGTGGTCGCCTGTGCCAGCGGAACGTCGAACCTCTGCACCGTAGCCAGCGATTCCCCCAGTTCGCCGCGCAACTTGGATGCTGCCTCGCCCAGCGCGTCCAGCACCTTTTCCTTGGACGCCGCCGTGACCTGCTCCTCGGCCAGCGTGTCTCCGCTCTGGCAATTCACCGCCTTCAGCCCCAGCACATACTCGTTGCCCAGACTGCCAATCGATCCGGCAAGGTAAGCCTTGCTGCCTGCCCGCTGGCAAAGCTCGCGGGCTATCTCTGGCGTGACTTTGGTGTCCGCTGGACGGGTCATCTGGTGTAAGGTCTTTGCTAATTCGCTGTCCGAAAGCACATTCAAGAAAGGCGATTGCCGCAGAGAGACGCTGAGCGCCGTCTTCAGCGTGTCGTCGAACACCGCATCACCCGTTGTGTTGGCGAAATCGGCGAGAACGATGGTGTCTTTCTCAGTCAGACGGTGCGCGGTCTGGCGCGAGCGGGAATAGAACGCTCCCGCGATTACAGCCGCAATAAGTATCACTGCGGTGGAAACCAGAACCTTCCAGAGTTTCCTGCTTGCTACAGGAGTGTCGGCAACCCTCACGGCGCTCGATGACGGAGTTGGCGCAACCGCAGAAGAACCCGATGCGGGTGACGGCAGTTGGGGGGCAACCTGAGAGCCGCTTTCCTGAGCCACCGACACCGTCCCCGAACTCGCAGCTCTGGCTCGTCCCGTCTCGCTATCCCGCTTCAGCCGCTGCAGGTCAGCTCGCATTTCTGCCGCGCTCTGATAGCGGAGATTGCGGTCTTTCTCCAAGGCTTTGTTGATGATGTCTTCCAGCTTGGGCGGAATATCGCGATTGAACCGGATCGCAGGAGGCGGATCGGAATTCAAGATGGCATTGAAGATTAGCGCAGTAGTTTCACCATGGAATGGCAACACTCCTGTTGCCATTTCGTACAGAACCGTACCGAATGAAAATAGATCGGTTCGAGCGTCGAGTTCCTTGCCCTTGGCTTGCTCAGGCGACATGTAGGCTACGGTTCCGAGCGTAGAACCGGGACTGGTGAGATGATCCGCGTCCAGTGAGCGCGTCTGCGTGTTCAGAGACGCAATGTCGCTCGAAGAACTGCCTGCCAGACTGACCTTCGCTAATCCAAAGTCCAGAATCTTGGCGTGACCACGCTTGCTGACGAAAATGTTTGCAGGCTTGATGTCACGGTGGATGATGCCTTCGGAATGCGCAGCATCGAGTGCATCGGCAAGTTCGATGGCGAGCGAGAGCATCAGTTCCGTTTCCAGCGGACGATTGCCGATGCGATGCTTCAGCGTCATGCCGTCGAGATACTCCATGACGATGAAATGCTGACCTTCGCGCTCGTCAATCTCGAAGACCATGCAGATGTTGGGGTGGTTCAGCGCCGAGGCTGCTTGTGCTTCGCGCTGGAAACGGGCAAGAGCTTGCGCGTCCTTGGCTACGTCATCAGGTAGGAATTTCAAGGCGACGAAGCGGTGGAGCTTCATGTCCTCGGCTTTGTAGACCACACCCATCCCGCCGCCGCCGAGTTTCTCGACGATCCGGTAGTGCGAGATGGTCTGACCGATCATGGCGCTCTGGGCTGACATGGTAGGGATGAGGGGAAGGGGAAGTCAACGAGCGGATCAGGAGAAGCGTGGGAATGCCCGAACCATCGTCAGCTTGGCTAAATCCAAGCGAATCAGGCACTGGTCAAAAAGGGCTTCGCCGCAGCATCTGCAAGTGAATCATTCTATTGATGCGAAATTTTCGAATTCACTAGTCCGCCCGGTATACCTTGTGGAACGCGCAGGATCGCAGCAGAGGCAGGATAGCAAGCGAAACTACTGCCGAACCACACTAAGAATCTTGAGTTCCTGCTCTCCGACGATCTTCCATCCCTCGGCAGAACTTGCGAGAGTTTCTCAATCTCTTTCCCGGCGAAGGTCTTCCGAGGTTGAAGACGCTCCTCTTCGTCGCAGGCACGCCGTGAAAGATGCCTAGAAGCAGTCGCCTGCGCTGCCCCAGTTTGGGTGGTCGCTGGTTCGCCGGAAAATCTTCAACGAGGATCGCGACGTTCTGGACGCGGATTCGGAACTCTTCAGGGAGCGAATCCAAAGTCTCTTCTGCAACCTTGACGAAATCTTCGCGCTTCATTCTTCACCCGCTGACACAAATCAGGGAACGCTCACTCCGAGTAGCCGTCGTCTGTGTCGCCATCATCGTCATCTTCTTTGCGGTCGCCCTCGTCTTCCTCTTCGTCTTCTTCGTCGTTTGGCTCTTCTCGCAGGAGGACAGCGACCGAGCGATCAGTACTCTCCGGAACGGGCTTTTCTGGACGTATTCTGCTCATGCCCAAATGGTACGCCTCACGCGTTTGCAAACGCGGGTGACATGAACCTGCGAGGGGTATAGGCTGTGGGCGGTTGGGGAAGGAGGAAGCTATGAAATTCCTAGTGCTGTGGCACTTCGACCTGACGCGCCTCGGGCCTGAGGTTGCCCGCGCCGTGATGCAGATGCCGGATTACGCCAAGAAACTGGGAAACAAGCTGGAGTGCCGCTATCACGTCATCGGCAGTCACGGTGGAGCTTGGATTTACAAGGTCACATCGAACGAAGAACTTGATCGGCTTCTAGCCATGTCGCCTGTGTACAACTATGCCACTTACCAAGTTCTGGCGCTGGCAGAGATGGAGGACCCGACGACGATCACGGGAAAGGCGAGCTAGTCAACGGCGGAGCACACTGCTCTCGTATCGAATTGGGGCGCGTGCGCACTGCCGCACTCGAAGCCCGTAGTCTATTTGTGCCCTATGCGACGGAACGTGAGGTTGATGCTTGGCGGCAGGCGCTGGCGCATTGACTGGCAACGCATGAATCGCTCAGGAACCACTAATGCGGCTTCCGTTTGACCCGGTCGCGCTTTCTCCTAGATGATTGTGACGCATGGACGTTGAACGCATCATTGACGACATCGAACAGCTACAGGAAATGTTCGAAGCGCCAGACATTAGACCACTCAGCGCGAGCGACATCTCTGCTGCAAATCGAAGGCACGACGAAATGCTCGCACACAGCCCGTGGTTCCGGCTGTGGCAGCGATATGGCGTTTGTTGCCGACACGAATCCCCAGTGCTTCGCCTAGGCGAAATTGAAGGTTAACTTCCAGTTCCCTCCGAGGCGGCGGCTCTCATCTTTTCTCGGATCGGCTCGTTGTCGCAATACACCTGCCACTCGGCTACCTTTCCATTCTTGATAAGTGCTCGCCATACCGCAGGAGTCTTCCATCTGTTTTCCGGCTTTATTGTCCCACCCTTCGGGGTGAACGTCCCTCCGGCGCTGCCACACAAGTAAATCACATTCCCATCTGAGGCGATCTGATCGACCTCTACCCAGTAGTCGGGCACCATTGTGAAATACTGTTGCCAACCACTCCGAAGAGCGGAATCTGGGAACTTGTTTCCCAAGGAATCAACGAGTACGTGATCGCTGGACATGAGCTTTACCAAGCCGTCTACGTCATGTGCATTGATCGCTTTTACGAACTTCTCAGCGATGCTTGTGGCTGTAACCTTCTTTGTCCGCACGCTGAATCTCCTTCTGATCTGCTAGTCATGCAGACTTAATTTCTCGAATATTTTCGTTCAAACCTCGCCTCAGATTCCGCGTCGATCTTGACGCGTTTGAGGATTGCCTTCCGTATCAAGCCAGAGAATGGAGCGATCAGAGTCCAGTAGAGGCGAAACTTCCACAACGCCGACCGACCGAAACACCTGATCCTCGTCTCGGTCGAAAGCACCGTACACTGACCCGACTCTGTTCTGAAGCTGAAGTTCCACGCTCCCTTCGCGTATCCGGGACGTGTAAACTCGCCAAAATTCCCCGCAGTGAGGTCAAAACAGCGCCCGCCATCGGGACGCCAGAATTTTCCCGCAACGCCAACGATAAGCTCTTCGCCCGGAACATCGTACAAAATCACAAAACCCGTACCTTGAAGCCGTTGAGGAAGATCGTGAAGAACCCGGTTGCGGGGCTGCGGCTTTCCAGTTCTGATGGTCATCAACAGCCGCACAATCCACAGTTTGTTGAAGTCGGAGCGCAGAAGACACTGATAAACGACTGAAGGCGAGGCATTGATGCCAATTGCGTACGACGCACTGACATCGTGGATCGGCAAGAATTCGTCGATTCGTGAACGATCTGTGGTAGTCGTTGTCACCACCCAAATCTTATTTCCGAACACCGCTTAGCACAACTTGAAGTGGACTTGCTTCAATAGTTACATGTGCTCACTGGATTCTTTCTGCTAAGTCGAAAGTGCTCCGATTCCTCCCAATCACGCGCACTTCTTTCCCGCGAAGACCAGTGTATTTGATCACCATGCCGAGAAGCGTGTATTCGTCCTCTGGGGCTACATCGTCGGGCACGGTTCAAAGGACGACCAATCAATCCCCTGCTGAAACTTCTCATCTGGCTCGAAGACATTCTTGAACGTGAATGCGAACTCTGTCGCGCCGTACCTTTCAAGGTGCGCCAAACGCTTCTTCGCTTCATCAATTCCCGGCTTATGACCAACAGGAACCCACCACAACGCCACGTAAGTACCCACGAATTTCTCGAACCACTCGTGCCGATGCTGAAGCAGTTCCGCATGCACGGTCTTATAAACGTAATGCTTGAGAGCCTCGACCGTCTCCCACACCGACATGTTCAGCAGGATTCGGTCGTCATGTTCGTACGGACGGAAATAGGTCGCGTTCCCTTCGTTGGTCTGCAACCGCCAAACGAAGCCGGGACTCTTATCCGCAAGTGCATTGATTTCATCCAGTCGGCTCATAAATCCCGCCATCAACGCGCTGTCCAGCGGAGCTTTGATGCGACCAATATTTACTTGAGCGATTTGATACCTTGCCATCGTGTTAACCCCCGTGCCCCCATAGTATTCGACTGCACTTCTGCACCAAAAGCAAGGTGCTGAATTGGCAAACGCACGCAGCTTCGGCTGGGCTTCCTCCGCGACCGCGAAGATGCCACTGATACTGTGCGTCGAACTTCTGCCATTCGTTCTCCCAATGTTCGGCGTTCAGCACCTTGGCGTAGACCCACTCGACAATCAGGATGTGGAACAGCAAGTCGCGCACGGTGCCCATCTCTTTCGCCGGATCGCCCGCTGGAATTTGCAGAAGGGCTTCGGGCTGCTTGCTGAACCATTCACACCAACGCGATATTTCCTGCTCGTTGTAACTCAGAAGAACACTAAAAGGGATGCCTGCTGTATCTAGCGACTTCATCTAGGTCCTTGACCTCGATTGAATAGATCACTGCGCATACCAATCCGAATGCAGCGACCACCGACTGCACGAGAGGCACTGAGTTTCAGTCCACTGGTGCAGGCAGGCTGGGCAGACGCCTCCCGTATCAAAAGTATTCCACTCGTTGCCGCAGGTACAGAACCACTTGTCCTCTTTCCGGGGCGACCAGCCGCAGAGCGGGCAGCGGATGCGCGGCGATTTGGACTCGCCGGGCTTCTTATCTTCCTCAAGCTCGCGCTGTGGAACTATGACCGGATTGTCAGCGACCGGATTCATGCCTGCTCTAACCGAACTGCGCAGCCAGCAAACATTTTTATCCCAAGCTCCTCGTTCGGGTTTACTAATAGTAGATTGTGAGCGGACGATGTAGGAGACGAATATGAGACCTCAGATTCGGCTAGTTGCTGTACTGCTCTTTTCCGCTATAAGCATGAGCGGATCGTTTGGACAGGCGAGCGGAAAAGCATCGGACGCTCTCTTGGCTGCTGACGCTGCGTGGATGAAGGTGTACGCCGCGAAAGACCTAGAGAAGTCCGTTGCCTTCTTCGACAACGAAGGCTCCATGCTGCCATCTAACGCGCCGATTGCAACTGGGAAGGACGCTCTTACGAAGTTGATAGGGAGCGCGTTCGCAACCCCTGATTACACGCTTTCATGGCATGCCAACAAAGTCTGGGTTGCCCGCTCCGGCGAACTCGGCTATACAAGCGGCACATACGACTTCAGTATGAAGGACGCCTCCGGGAAGACTATCTCCGACAAGGGGAAGTACCTTACGGTGTGGAAGAAGGAAGCGGATGGCACATGGAAGGTGCTGGTCGATACGTACAACTCCGACCTGCCGCCAACCCCAACCGCGCCTCCAGCGTAGTAATGCGTTTCTGCCATTAGGCGAAGAGACGATCCTGCGTGTCGGCAATCACCACACGTCGCGAGCATGCCTCGTCGTCGTTCCCCACATGATTGACGCGACTGCTCACCGGATAGCACCGCATCAGCCGAGCATCGAAGGGTTTCAGCAGATCGGACGCCGCAGCCACATCCTTCATCCCCGGATCAAGCCACAGGTCGTAGCTGTCTGGGTGAAGGATGACTGGCATCCGGTCGTGAACAGCCGAGGTCACGGCGTTCGGGGTGGTCGTCAGGATCGAGCATGACTTCACCCATTGCCCACTCGGATCACGCCAGCGCTCCCACAATCCAGCAAAGGCGAACAGTCCACCGTCACCGACCTCAAAGCAAAATGGCTGCTTGGTTTTACCGTCTCGCTCCCACTCGTAAAATCCGTCTGCCGGAATCAGGCACCTGCGAGATTTCAACGAATCGCGGAAGGCAGGCTTAGTGGCCGCTGTCTCCGATTTCGCATTTATCGTGCCCGTCGCAATCGAAGGGTCTTTTGCCCAATTTGGAATGAGACCCCAGCGCATCGTCGAGATTTGGCGGACAGGCTCTTTCGGATGCTGCCGGATCACTGGGACTGGTTGCGTCGGGGCTATGTTGTAGCGCGGACTCCAGCCGTCATCCCACGGGGCAGTCTCGAAATACTCTTCGATGATCTGCTTCCGCCGCGATAGTCGGTAGCGACCGCACACTGGGAGATTATGGCAGATCAATCTGGTGCTCTGCTCGCTCCACCCTCACCTAATTCGACAAATCTCGATTTTCACTTCCTCAGATAGAGACGGTCGGCGGACTCAAACGCACGGAGGCAATCATGGCAGCGGTTCATCCCATCGAAGTGTTGGAAAAGAGGCTTCGCGATTTATTGGAACAGTACGAGTCCGAGCTTTCGAAGGCAACCGATTACGTAACCGAGAAGTTCTCAGGGGAAATCGAGAGACTGATCGAACAGTTCGGTGCCCAAGAACTCGAACTCAATCTGAAGTATTACCCTGTCACAATCCTTCCGAGAAATTTGCATGAAGCCTTCGCTCCTGTGTCAGCCCTCAAGTTGCAGGACGAGGAATAGGAGGTCAATGCCTCCGACACCATCCCCTGCCGCCCCGCATCACATCAATTGCTGATCCAAATCCTTTTCTGGCTGGGTGAGCCCTGTTTGGGGCTCGGCCACGATCTCGCCAGCGGGGAACTCCTCGAACATCGCATTCTGACAGCGCTTCATTACTAGAATCCCGTCCTCAGTTACCCGACGCCCTGTTCCATCGAAGGATAGTGTCAGCAGGTCTATGAAACGGTACAGGCTTTGCGGGGTCCGCAGCACCCTGCGCAGTTTCGGGAAGATTTTGGCAAAGAGCTTCTGGATTTCTTCTTCGGCGGGCTCGGCTAATTGCTCGGTGAGGCAATTTGCGTGCGGGTGGAGAGACCGCTCGTACTTCAATGCGAGTCGATCAGCAGTTGCCCGAGGGATGGCCCGTTCATTCAGCCACGCACTCCATTGTCCATTCCGACCCGGCCTAGCGAGCAATTCTTTCATCTGGTGAAGAAGTTTGCCAAGTTCGTTGCGGAGAGCACGGAACTCTTCCGTCTCGTGCTTAATCGATTTCTGACGACTCTCGTGTACTTGCCAAAGCTCCACGATCTCGTTAGTCAAGATGCTTTCGTCCTGCGTTGGGCTGTCTGCTTGGGGGGTCTCCGAGATCGTGGCGTCCAAGAAGACTGGTGTGTGAACTTGCTCGGTCGTTTCCAACATAATCGCCTCACAAAACTGAAATGTCGGGAGCTAATTGCACGCCTACGCGGATGCGTACAAGCGGGCTGAGTGCCTCCTCAAAATCCTTAGCCGCCCATCCGCGTCGGCTCCGAAGAGCCGATGTCAATGTCTATGTACCTAATACTCAATTCTTCCTGCCCGTCAGATCATTCCACCAGCTTGCAAACTCACCAGCCTTGATGGGGTCTTCAAACTCGACCGCGATCACAATCTCCCGACCTTCATCTGTCGTTACAGTTCCGCCGGAGGATTCGGCCTGATAGGTGATCGCATTCCTACTACGAACCCACGCCGCGTGGTCGGGCATCGGCGCACAGATGATCTTGACGGTGGTGGTCATTCGGGTTGCTCCGTGATGGTTAAATCCGGATTTAACCATTAGCCTTTCCAGCCGGATTTAACCGATAGAATTGTCTGTGCCCGAGCACTAATCCGCGCTCACGCAACCGCCGCAACGATCTGCTCGTTGCCGCCTCCTGCCCGATGCCATGAGAACAGCGGCGTGCCAGTTGATGCGTGGTCATCAAGCCGGGGAGGTTTTGGCTATCGCGTGGCGCTTCGGCCAGTTTCTTGAGAATGTCCTTCTGGAGTGGTGATAGTCCGCGTCCCATCATGCACGCTCCATGACCGTAACTGAAATCCGGTTTTGCGTTACGGTGTTGGGATTGCACAACGGACAACCTTTTACGATGTACGGCTGTCCATTCCGCATGGTGTGTCCGCCGAGCTTGTGTATCTCGGACAGGCGGGCTTTGTGTTTCTTCTCGGCCTCGCGTTTGCGCCATTCCCGCTGCTTCACGACATAGTTTGCCCACTTTTTGCGGCTCATTACCACGGCTCCACGTTGAAGCTCTTGAGCAGCAGCAAATCCTCGGGTGTCAGCGTTTGGACTTGGGGCTCAATCCGTCCACGACGGCGTGCGCGGACGCAGGTAATGCAATCACCCGTAACCCCGAACCAATCTCCATGCTCGCCGCAGACAGCCAGACCAGCTTCCCTGATGCACTTCGGGCACATCGGCTTGCGATGCACCATGAGAGATATTTCGCTCCTACCACAAGGGCAGGGGATGCGTGGATGGGACTTCCTTTTCTTTTTCGCGTTGCTCATGCTGATGCTCCTTGTTTATGGTTTATGAATCTGCACCTGCCGTTCTCCATAGGGTTGCCGCAGACGACGCAGGGCGTGGGTTTAGTAACGGCGATGGGCTCGGAAGTTTTCTTGCGGCGGCTTTTCTTGCTTTTAGTAACGGGCTCTGGGACTGGAGCAGGACGGAATTCCAGCGTACCTGCCTGAATTGCGGTCTCGTACTTCGACCAAAGTTCATTCAAGCGGGTCATCTTGGTTGCATCGCCACCGTCTCGGTCGGGATGAAGCCGAGAGGCGGCACGCTTCCACGCCGCATGTACCGTTACTAAATCAACTCTCATGGTCGGCTCAAAATGCCCATACGCACCGACCCAAAGCGCTTCCTCGCGGTCGATACCGATCATGGTGAGAAGTTCGGGCAGCCAAGACCACCTCTCATCCCCGAGAACGTCAACCCGCCGCTGAGCCTTCTGCGTTTCGTAAATGAGATACTCGCGGTACTCTTGGTGCGAGAATGCCTTGCCACGAAGCTTCTTGCCGACGCTGACCGCCTTGCGGTGGAACCGCATCTTGGCAGCGATGTCTGTGGGGTTCCAATCTCCTGAGCGTGGGCGTCCCATTACTGCACCGCCTGCTTGAGCGAGTGCCTCTTGATGAGGTTTGCTATGCGCCTTGGTGTCAGTGGTTTCATATCAGCGCCCCTTTTTCACTGGCGTGGCGCTGCGGTTGAACCAAGCGATAATTGCGCTTCGGCGGAAACGCAGATAGCGACCGACGTTGCGAAAGGGCAGCGGGTCGCGAGAACGGGCACGGCACTTCTCGTGAACCCAACCCGGGGTTACGCGCAAGAGTGCGGCGACTTCTTCTACTGTGAGAACGTCGAACGGTTCAGTGGTTGGTTGAGTGGCGGGATTTACAGCGGGTGATTTGGGCACAGGCAAACTCCGACTTTGGATTCGGAGTTTCCCTCATCAGGAAACCTGTACCACCCCAGCTAGACTAGCTGGAACGTCTTGCCTGTCCTATTGGACTCCGCGACTTCAGACGGTCGTGCCGTCGCTAAGCTGCGCGGGAAAGCCATTTCACTGAAGACGCCGTTTTCGCCTTCACCATTAAATTATACCAAAGTACCGTCGATTTATCAAATCCACTCGAAGTCGCGACCTTGCCAAGTTACTAACTCGGCTATACTTACAGGGGATGCAACGCGGTCAGGTTTACAAGCAGAACAACGCGTGGTGGGTTCGCTTCTACCGAGACGAGATTGTTGGCGGGCAACCAGTTCGCCGTCGAGTCTGCCAGCGTCTAGCGGATGTCAATGCCACGTACAGGAGCAAGAGCGATGTCTGGTCACTCGCGGACCCGATTCTCGCGACGGTGAACCGTGGCAGCGCTGCTGAAGGCGGCCTGACGATAACCGAGTTTTCAGAACGCTATTTCCTGCCCTTCATCAACGCGAAGAAGAAGCCCGCAACGTACAAGTTTTACAAAGACCTTTTCGAGAACCACTTCCGCGACCGTGTTGGGTACGTTCGGCTCCGCGATTTCACGGCGCGTCACGCGCAGGAAGTGTTAGACGCGAATTCGTCATCGCTTACACACTCCAGCATCATGCGAATTAAGACGGGATTGTCGGCGACGTTCAGCCACGCCATCAGGCTTGGATTCATCCTTGGTGCGAATCCGGCACGTGAAGCGAAGGCGGAAGGCAAACGGTCTGACCCGCAACTGCACGCATACACCATCGCGGAGATTGAAGCCATGCTGAAGACGCTCGACGAGCCAGCGCGAACGGTGTGCGGCGTTGCGGCGTTTGCTGGGCTTCGTGAATCCGAGATTCGCGGACTTCAGCGGTCGGACTATGACGGCAACTATCTCCACGTACGACGCGCTGTCTGGCGTGTTCACGTCGGAGAGACGAAAACACCCGACTCAAAATCTTCAGTGCCAGTCATCACGCCACTTCGCAAGTTGCTCGATGCCCACGTGCGTCGAAACGGTGAAGGCGAGTGGTTGTTCACTGGTGAGCGCAAGGGCTTCGCGCTGAATCTTGATAACCTTGCGGCTCGCACTATTCGCCCAGCGCTGGGCGACCGCTGGAAGGGCTGGCACGCATTCCGACGCGGACTCGCGACCAACTTGTTTACGCTGGGCGTCGCGCCCGAAGTCGTGCAGACTATCCTGCGCCACAGCGACGCGGCGACGACGCGCAAGCATTACATTCTGCTAAAATCCCAAGAGGAAGGGCGGGCTGCGATGACGCGGTTAGAGAAGGCAGTCACGAAGTCACTTCGCAAGCGGGTTGGGCAAGGAATGGGCAAGGCTCAAAAACGGCGAATGTCGCTCGCACCCTCATAAACACTGCAAAAAGCCGACGTAGCTCAGTTGGTAGAGCAGCCGATTCGTAATCGGCAGGTCAGCGGTTCAAGTCCGCTCGTCGGCTCCATCTTCTTTACTCTCAAGATCTATCACGCCGCTCCTGCCTCGAGGGCTCAAGTAGGGCACAACCTAGACGAAGCAATGGATCTTTCAACTGCTCCGTCTCGACATGTGCGTAGGTGTTCAGGGTGATTCGCGCGTCACTGTTTCCCGCGATCGGCGCCGCCGGAATCTTCAAAGACGCCGTGATCTCCATCATGGCGACCATTGCCGAGCAGGAGAACATTCGCCGGAGTGCGCGCGTCAGGCCCGGACTGGCGAGAGCCAAGCGCCAGGGCGCTAGGTTCGGCCGCCCGCGAGTGGCGGACTCCAAGGCCAGCAGGACTACACCGTGGAGAAGGTCGAAAGGCGACCTCACTTGAGTAGGTAGGTGACTAAATGAAACGCCTCTCACGTTGTTTTCTCGTACTAGTGTTATGCCATCCGACATGGGCCAGTCAGATAATCACCGAGAACGTCCAGAAGGCCATTGTGTTCCTTTATCCCGATGTCGAGGGACAACCTGATCAGAGACATCCACTCGGGACAGGTTTTTTGATTATTGTGCCAGTTAAATCTAGCGTTAACCCTATGGGGCAAAACACCACGACAACGGGTCAACTGTTGCTAATCACTGCTCGCCATATTGTTGACCCCAATTGGGCATTTTGTTCGGGACGGCAACCGACAGCAATATATGTTCGTGTAAACAAGGTGAACTATGACCCCCTCTCCAAGGAAAGTGGGGTTGACTATGTTCGCATCCCGCTGGTTGCGAACAGAGAAAACCTGTACTGGACTAGTGATGACGATGAGATCGACGCTGCCGTGATTCCCATCGGAGCGCAACTCTCCTCGGCCAAACATGACGCTTTGCCTATGAGGCTAGTAGTATTTGCGAGCACAGAAGAAATCAGCAAAATTCAGGTTGGTGACCCCGTTTTTTCAGCCGGGCTACTACCAGGGAAATCTGGTGAGAAGCGCAATTATCCTTTCTTCAAGTTCGGTTACGTTTCTAGCATTCCGGGTGAGCCTCTAGGAATATCCTGTGAGAAGGGAATGCCAGAACTGCGACACGAGAAGGTTTGGTTTATTGCTGCCAACCTTGTCGCGGGAAATAGTGGCTCTCCGATCTATTACGGGCCGCCGTCACCGTTTTCCCCCTCAGGCCCGTCGAGAGTGGTGTTGATTGGAGTCCAATCCTCATCGTTTGAGGGTGCTGATGTCGCGGGAATGACCCCAATTGAGGATGTGTTCAAGATCATACAAGCGCACGTCACAGATCCTCGGCTTGATCTATGGAGGGGGGACGAGACAAAGCGCACACCCTAACGAGGGGGCACAACTGGGGCACAACTGGGCCTAAAACCGCCTACCAGTGCCACTCCGTGGAGTCGGGAAGACCGCGCCGGGGCCATTGTTTATTGGGTTTTCAGCACTCCGACGAAATGATCTATTACCGGCAGGTCAGCGGTTCAAGTCCGCTCGTCGGCTCCATCCTCTTATTTCTTGCTCGTTTGCTAACCTTATCAAGATCAAGCTACCCACCGCAGGTCTTACCACGCGGATCTCATGTCGCTGGATGTGCCTCCGGATGCGGGGACGTAGCACTTCAAGGTGTAGTCCATCACCATGCGATCGGCATTGAAACGCCAGCCCAGAGTGCGGATGGTCCGCTTCATGCGCTTGATCCACCCTCGGGGCAGGCCGTCTCGATCGCGCTGGTAGTAGAGCGGAATCACTTCCTCGCGCAGCGCCCGGTACAAATCCTCACCGTCGCGCGTGTCATGGACATTCATATCGGAGTAAGTTCTGCCGGTTCCGATGGCAAATCCATTCATGCCGTCGTAGGCCTCGGCCCACCAGCCATCGAGAACCGAAAGGTTGAGGCCGCCGTTCAAGACCACTTTTTGGCCACTCGTGCCCGAAGCCTCCAGCGGACGGCGCGGGTTATTCAGCCAGACATCCACGCCCTGCACCAGATAGCGCCCGACGTTGATGTCATAGTCTTCAACAAAGACAAACTTGTCGGCGAAGCGCGCATTGCGCATCAGTTCTGCGATTTGCTGTAGAAGCCGTTTGCCCGGCTCGTCCAGAGGATGCGCCTTGCCGGCAAAAACAAACTGTACCGGACGCTTGGGATCGTTCACCATCGAGGCCAGGTTCTCGATGTCCCGCAGGATCAGGTTGGCGCGCTTGTAGGTCGCAAAGCGGCGGGCAAATCCGATAGTCAGCGCATCTGGAGTTAAGATTTTGCTCAGTCTCTGTAAGGCTTCCCGGGATTCGAGGCGGCGCTCGGCCTGTTCCACGGCGCGACGGCGCACAAAATCGAGAAGCTGAGATTTCAAGCTTAGGTGTGTCTCCCAGAGTTCGCCATCGTCCACGTTCTCGATTCCTTCCCAGATGCGTGCTTCGCTGCTGTGCTGGTGCCAATTGGTGCCAAGATGCCGGTCGTAAAGGCGAAACATCTGCGGCGCGAGCCAGGAGGGAACGTGAACTCCGTTCGTGATATGCCCAATGGGGACTTCGTCTTCCGGCTTGCCCGGGCAGAGCCCGGTCCACATGGCACGGGAAACCTCGCCGTGCAGGGCGGAAACAGCATTGGCGCGACGCGAGAGCCGAAGCCCGAGCACCGTCATGCAAAACGTTTCCTGCAGATTATTTGGTTTCTCGCGACCGAGGCCCATCAGACTTTCCTGGGAAAGGCCAAGCCCTTCGCGCAAGGGTCCAAGATGTTCTTCGATCAGGTCCGCCTCAAAGCGGTCATGACCGGCAGGCACCGGAGTATGGGTCGTGAAAACCACTTCGCGCGACACACGCGGAACGGCGCGGTCAAATGCTATGCCTTCCTCCTCCATCCGGGAGTGGATCGCTTCCAGCACGGCAAATCCGCTGTGCCCTTCATTCAGGTGGAGAACGCCCGGTGTGATGCCCATGGCTTTGAGCGCGCGGAACCCTCCGACCCCCAGCAGCAATTCTTGCCGGATGCGAGTTCGCGCATCCCCTCCATAAAGACGCGACGTCAGTTTCCGGTCGTCCGGAGTATTACCTTCCACGTCGGAATCGAGAAGAAACAAGTCGCAGCGACCCACCGCGACTCGCCATACTTTGGCATGAATCGAACCATTGCGGGTCTCGATTTGCACCACGACGGGCCGGCCGTTCTTGCCGATCGCGGCCTCCAGAGGCAACTGATTGACGTCGGTCTCCAGATATTCTTCCTGTTGCCAACCATCGCGATCCAGGCGCTGCCGAAAATATCCCTGACCATAGAACAGTCCGATGCCGACGAGCGGAATGGCAAGATCGGATGCGCTTTTGATGTGATCTCCGGCCAGAACGCCGAGGCCGCCGGAATAAACCGGGAGCGATTCGTGTATCCCGAACTCCGCCGAGAAATAAGCTACAGGACGAGGCCGCAGAACTCCGGCGTGCCTGGTTCCCCATGTACGGTCCGCATGCAGATATTCCTGCAAGCGGCGATAGGCGTAGTTGATGCGGCTATGCAAAACCAATTCCGCAGCACGACTCTCGAGTTTTGCCAGCGGAAGTTCCGATAGCAGGGAGATTGGATTCTGGTTCAGTTGCCGCCAGCGTACCGGATCGAGATCGCGGAACAGGCTGACGGCATCGTGATCCCAACTCCACCACAGGTTGCGAGCGAGTGACCAAAGACGCTCCTGCGCCGGGGCGATGAATCGATCGAGCGTGCGGGCCTCGCTCACAACCGGCGCAACCTGGGCCGCCGCCTCCGTCAACATTTGGATCTCGTCTTCGTTGAAAAGCCGAGGCTCCATGGTTTGAACTACCAGAACCCCTTGTAGAACTCCCCGGTCGATGAGTGGAACGCCAAGGAATGACTGGTACTCGTCTTCGCCGGCTTCAGGGAAATATTTGAAACGAGGGTGTGTTTGCGCTTGCTCTACAGCTACGGGATGCACCTGTTCCGCCACCAAACCGGCGAGTCCCTCGTGGATCGCCATGCGCAACTGGCCGATACACTCTCGCCGCAGGCCGACGGTCGCGGCCAGCACCAGGTTGGCTCGATCAGGCTCCAGCAAATAAGCCGAACAAACGTCAGTATTGAAACGCTTGGCAATCAATGCCACAACGTTCATCAAGGTCTCGGCCGGCTGGCCTTCTTCCGCTGCAAGGTTGGAAATCTCCTCGAGGGTGAGGACGTCCGGCACCTCTCGCGCACGCACAGTCAGGTCCAGTCCTTGTACTTCGTGGCGATTCTCTTCCAAATTCAGGCTCTCTGGTTCCATTTTTTGATCCGTACCATGCAGGCAGGCTAATCCTTTAGATTCTGTTGCAGCAAGCGATCAGGTTTTTCCCCAAGCCAGCGTGGAACCGTCCCCCTGGCTTTTTTCATTATCGCAGATTGCCTTCCCACAGTCGTTCGTGAGGGTACACAACGGTAACGTCGCGCCGAATCCGGATGTGACGTCATCCCAGGAGCTTACTTTAGGGGCGTGCTTAGATCGCGTCCAATCGAAATTACCGATGCAGGTCATTACGGCCCGCGTGCACTAGCGCAACGCTTACCAGCACCTTCTTTAGCGGAACTGATAGCCCGGTTTCAGCTCGCAGCGATAGTTCTTGGATAGATCGCGATCGACCACCATCTGACAGCTCGCCCAGCGCAGAAAAAGATCGGGGCCAAGAGGAAAAACGATGGGATCACCGCCGACTTCAGCTTCAATACTCGGGCCTTCCGCGGAGGCGGGCAAGCTGAAGTTCAAGGTGCGGCCGAAAATTACTGGATAGGTCTCCCGCACCATGTCGCTGGTCATGGGATGAACCACCTCAGCTTCCACCAGAAATGTAACTGTGTCCGACCAGTTGACAGCCGTGACATTGAAGCGACGCCGATCCGGCGAAAAAGTTTCCGATACGATTTTGGTGAAAGGGCAGGGCCCGGCAATACAGGAAACTCTGGCGTTGCGAAACTCGTTACCTTCGCCGGCGTCTAGAGGCAGCGAACCGACCGTTGCTTTCCACTTGCCATTCGGCCCGCACGGAGGTCGTTTGTTACAGGGCGTGTTCCCTGTATTTACGACCTGGAAAGTCTTCACAGCGCTGCCAATATTCGCCTCGGTCGTGGCCTTGACGGAATATCTTATTCGCGTATTCGAGATCGCCGATCCGGCATGAGATTCGGCGGGGGTCGGTTCTTCACGAGCGGGAATCATGCGCTCGACATAGATTTTGTCGCCAATGAAATCGTTTACATCGAGAGACCGATAATCGGGGTGGCGAAATCTGAGGAGAACCTCCTGGCGCCGCCGAAGGCCCTTGGGCAGCGTGAGACTGAAGAAGCCCGATGAATCGGACTTGGAAGCGCCGCTTCCCAAAGCATTGATCGCGGTAATCTGGACATCCGCGATCGGCAATTGCCGGTTCGGATCGCGATCTTCGCGTAAGACCGCACCTCTCAGCGTCACCGGTTGCCGGCGCTTCAGGTAAGCAAATACAGATATTCCTGCCAACAGGGCAATGCCGACTAACGTCCAGGTAGCGATCTTCTTGCCTCTAGTCATTGCGACCCCTTATGTTTAACATTCTAGGACGCATTCTGAGGATGGCAAGTTTGCCGGCTCGGTTTCACAGTTCCTTGGCAGTCCGTGCGGGATGAAAAGCATCTAAGTTTAGTTCAAGCGCATGAAAGAAAAGAGCTCCTCGAATAGCCGGCTTACACGCAGAGATCTGCTTTTTCAAATCGGCGGACTTGGTCTGTGCGGAGTGGTTGGCCACGGATTTCCCTTGCTCGCTCAGGTGCAGCAGACGGGAACCCAGCAACCATCGGCCGGGCAGAACAAACTATCCGTGGACGACGATGCCTTCCTAGATGACCTGGAGAAGCGAAATTTCCAATATTTCTGGGATCAGGCGGGCTCGCAGACCGGCTTGGTGAGAGATCGATGCAATGTTTTGAAGGATGACAATTCTGTGGTGGCAAGTATAGCGGCTACGGGTTTCGGATTGACCGCTCTGTGCATCGGCCAGCAACGCGGCTTTATTTCTTTTTCTGAAGCTCGAGACCGGGTGGCAACCACGCTGCGCTTTCTATGGAAGAAAATGCCCACACACCGCGGTTTTTTCTACCATTTCGCCGACATTAATACTGGCGAGCGCGTCTGGGACTCCGAAGTCTCTTCTGTCGACACGGCGATCCTGCTGTGCGGGCTGCTCACTTGCCGGCGACACTTTGAAGAACACTCTGAAATCAGTCTGCTGGCTTACCAGATATTCAACCGAGTGGATTGGAGTTGGCTGTCCGAGGATACTTCGTTATTGCCGCATGGCTGGACTCCGGAATTTGGATTTCTCCCCTATCGCTGGGACTACTACAGCGAAATGATGATGATCTATTTGTTGGGATTGGGGTCGCTTCCGCATCCCTTGCCGGCGCAAGCGTGGAACGCCTGGAAGCGGACCAGGTTCGAGTACGACGGCATTCGCTACATCGGTTCGTTCGCTCCGTTGTTTGTCCATCAATACTCTCAGGCCTGGTTTGATTTCCGCGGCAAGCGCGACCAGTACGCCGATTATTTTGAAAACTCGATTTTTGCGACCGATGCTCACCGGCGTTTCTGCCTGGAACTGGGCAAACAATTTCCCGATTACAGTGACGACCTGTGGGGTATTTCGGCATCGGATTCGCAAATGGGATATGTGATTTGGGGTGGTCCGCCGATGATGGGGCCGATCGATGGAACGGTCGTGCCCAGCGCATCAGCCGGTTCCTTGCCCTTCATGACGCAGCCCGTAATGCGGGTTCTGCGCAATATAAAGGATCGCTACTCGCAGGCGTGGAGCCGGTATGGGTTTGTAAATGCCTTCAACCCGCTGAAGAATTGGTACGACAGCGACACGATTGGCATCGATGTCGGAATCACGATGTTGATGGCGGAGAATGTACGAACTGGTTTTGTCTGGAAGACTTTCATGAAGAATCAAGAGGCGCAGCGCGGCATGGATCGGGCCGGCTTTAAGAAATATCAACCGTAGGATGCAAACAAACGGTCTGGGTAGGCCGACCGCAATCTCTTACTTAAATTCGATAATCGCTAGGCCCTGGCCGGGCAAGTCCAACTTGAACTGACCACCTTCCACGCGCCCGGCTTCCGGGCCGGCGAGTTCTGCCGCTTGCTGCAACTCATGAATCTGTGTCTGCGTGGGATAAGGGGGGCTTCCCATTTTCTCGTAGGCAGGATGGATATCCCCGTGGCTGGTATCGACTCGGAAGACCAAGACATGCTTCGCCTTCGTACCCTTGAGCTGCAGGGTAATTTGTTTCGGAGAACCCGCGTCCCCGGGCGGAGCGTAATTCCATACAGCCAAAACTAACGTCCCGTCTTTTCTGCGAGTAAGGAGCGCCGAATCGGAATCGAGTTGTATGCGCTCGTCCCCCAGCTTGTGCAGAATCTTGAAGGCGTTGAAGGCGGGCTTGGGGATGTCGTCCTCGGCGATCAGCCCATAGCCGCCATAGAACGGCGTTTTCACCACACCTTGTTCTTCGAAAACGTCGGAGAAACTCCAGTAAGACATCGAGTCGACCAAGCCGTCACACTGCCGGATGGTATCGGCGAGCCAGGGGCCCATATAGGTGGCATCGGTGACGTCGGGCTCGTTCTTGTAGCTGGCATTGAACTCGCTCCAAATGAGGGGCAGGTTCGGCATAGACGATGACTTTATCTGGTCGTGCACTTTGTTTACCGCGCGGCACACCATACGATCCCGCGGAATGTTTTCTTGAATGCCGAAAACGTCTTCTGCGGTGTCGTTGGCATAGACATGGGTTGAGACATAATCGACCGGAATGTTCTGCTCCGCACAGTGCCGGATGAAGGCATCAGCCCACGCGGCCTGCGCCGTGGCGGGCCCGCCGACACGCAAGCGCGGACTTACCTTCTTAAGTGCAAGAGCGGTGTGATCGTAGAGTTCCCAGTAAGTTTCCTGTCTCGGCTGTCCCGCCCAAAAATCAAGATTGGGCTCATTCCACACTTCGAAATACCATTGCGCTACTTCGTTCACACCGTAGCGCTCGATCAGGTGTCGGGCGAACGCCGCTACAAGATCATCCCAGCGATTCCAATCCTTCGGAGGGGAAACATTCGGATGGTACCAAAAGGCCTGCAGAATATGGCTGGCCGCCAATTGATTGGGCATGAAACTGATCTCGACAAAAGGCCGTACTCCGGCGGCAAGCAATCCGTCGTAAATTTGATCAAGATAAGAAAAGTTGTAAACCGGATGTCCCTGGCCGTCTTCAGCGTAGATGCCAACTTCGTCGTCGAAAATCGCGTGAAAGCGAATGTAGTGGAAGTCGGTGATCTCCTTCACCGCGCGCAGGTCGTCGCGGTAGTCTGCACGCAGGCTCAGGATGGCGCGTCCCGATCCAAACATCTGCTCCCAGAAGTGAGGAAAAGGATGCGAAGCCGCCTTGGCATCGACGACGATTGTTTCTGGTTTGGAATCCGGCTGAGCATGAAGGGATGTGACACTCGCCGAAAATGCCAGGAAAACTGCGAAAGCAAGGTTCTGCAGACGTCGCATTACGGTTATCTCTAATAAATCAGATTTTATTGATTGTCTGCTGCATTCCTTTTGAATCGGAAAAGTTTACGCCACTTTGGCGTGTGACCCGTTCGAACTCGTGCGGGCAGCCGGTTTCTCCTGCAACAACAGTTCCGTGGCCTGCACTCGCGGATTGCTGTGGAACCAGCGTTGCACAATCTCATCGTCAAGGAAGTTCGCGATCGCGAGCAGGCTCATGCCCTGATGATGAGCCATCCAACAACGGACTACTTCCGGGGCCCGCGACTTCGCGCGACTAAAATCCAAAGCTTCGTAAAATCCGTGGGCGCCCAACCAGCCTTTGCGCTGCATCTTCCGCAAATTCCGCGTGGCCGCGACAGGATCAATCTCAAGTGCGAGAAATGTGGAATAGGGAGAGATCACGGGAGTGTCCTGTTCAGGCTTGAAAATCGCCAACTGCGGGACGCCAAAAGCAAAGTAATGATAGTTGCCGGCATCATCCAGTCTGCTGGATGCCGATTCGGAAATGCCCCAGCACGGTGCGCCCTTGGAGGCTGCGTAGGTTTGTTGAACGCGGACCGCTGTTTCCGCTGCGTGCTGCAGCAAGGTGTTCGGATACAGGTGCATCCAGAGTGTCGGCATCAGGTATTCGAACATCGTGCCGGTCCAGGAAAGCAGCCCGGTCATTCCCTGTTCCTGCACGAGCGGGCGGCTTAGCTCGAACCAGCTATCCTGCGGAATATCGTCTTTGGCAATGGCGATGAAGTAGGCGATGCGAGCTTCACTGGCGAGGAGGTCATAACAAGCGGGATGGTTCTGCTGCTTATCCATTTCGAAGGCAACGGAGAACAGCCCCCGGCCTCGGTTCAGCAAAAATCCGAAATCCATTTCGTCCGCCAGCGTCGATGACTGGTCGGCAACCTGGTAGAGATCTTCGATGAGACGCACGGCCCGGGACCTTGCGTCGGGCAACAGTTCGAGCAGCTCGCGACAAGGTTTAGCCGAATCCCCCGCGAGACTCGAATCAAGCCTCTCGCGCAATTGCACGGAAAGATAATCGATAAACTGCGGGAGGTGTTCGAGTGATGGGCCTTGACGGAGGCGATCGGGATGAACCGTCAACGAACCTCTTACACCGGAATATTCTGGCAGCAACCAGGGCGAGTAGAGCTGCACGACGCGGCAGATTTGGCGAATCCTGTCTTCGGCCTGCTCGAGTAACCAATGGCTCTCGGCTTCATTCGAAGTGGGAGACGGCTGATGAATGTCTTTAAGAACAGAGTCGGGGATGTCGAGAACGTACTGCAACCAATCGCGTTGTCGCAGAGATTTTTCGATCAGATCAAAACTGCGCGACGGAATTGCACCCAGGTCTGAAAGCAGGGAAAGATGATCGAACAAGCCGTCGGCTAACTCACGGGAAAAGAGAGGGCGGTTCAGAAGATCTAAAGAGCCTTGCTGCAGAGTCCAAAGAGAAGCCGCGAGATTACCGCTGTCGACACTGGAAACGATGGCAGGAGTAAACGCCGCTAAAGTTCGTGTGTCATACCAGTTGAGAAGATGGCCACGGTGCTTTTTCAATCGCGAGATGGTTTCAAGAGTGCGCAAGGTCTGTAGAGAAAATTCCGGTACCGTAAGGTAGCCGAACCGGCATGCCACCTGGCGTGCGTTCAGAAGCAAGCCGAGATTCGTGGGCGAAACGCGAGGTGCAACCTTCGTGTCCTCTTCCTGAACATTGTCAGGAATCAGCCAGTGATGTTCTTCCGTGCTGAACGCAGCAAAATACCGCCAAGTGCGAAGCGCGGAAACTCGCAGCAACCATCGATCGCGCTTGGAAGCCTGTTGGCGTGGAGCTCCCGGAGGTCGATTCAGCCACACCGAGATCGGTTGGCTACAGGCCCACAGCAGAAGAACAGGAAGCGCCGCCAGCAGGGCGCCCGGGCGTACAAGCGACATTAAGACAAATAAGCCCAACGCAAGAACGGGAGTCCAGTTGAGATAAATGTCGAGGGTGGTGCGTTTATCGCCCTCGAGTTCGGCTTGGGCGGCGGTTTCCCATTGTAAGAGTCTCTGGCGCGTGATCAGTCGACGGACCATCGTTCTCACCACGGCGTCCATCGACAAAAGCGCTTGGTGCGCAAGAAAGGTGATCGTCAATACATTGGCGATGCTGGCATTGAGAAAAGTGTCCAGTGTGTCGCGGACGATCGGCCGTTTCCCTGACAGGGTTGCTTCCCCGAGGTCGACCGCCAACTGGCAGATCGCGGGAAGGAAAAGAATAGCAACGGTCGCGACCGTCCAACCGGCCGCCCCTCCGGGCAGAACCAACCATCCCAGCAAGAACAGGGCGAAGAAGGCAGGTTCCACTAAACTTCGCCGCAGGTTGTCGAGGATCTTCCATCTCGAAACCACAGAAAGAGGATTGGGAACTCGCTGCCCGGATTCCTCGGGGACCAGCGGAAGCAGCCAGCCCGCGATTTGCCAGTCGCCCCTCATCCAACGATGCTTACGGCGGTTGTGAGCGCTATAGTGAGAAGGATAGTCCTCGATTACCTCGATATCGCTGACCAAGCCGGCGCGAGCATAAGCACCTTCGACCAGGTCGTGACTCAGTAAAGCGTTGCGCGGGAATCGCCGATCGAGAACGCGGTGAACCGTTTCGACTTCGTAAATTCCTTTTCCGACAAAAATACCCTCGCCGTAAAGATCCTGATAAACGTCAGAGGTGGCGTGAGTGTAGATGTCGAATCCGGTCTGCCCTGAATAAATGCTGGCCAGCCTCGACCGCGCCGAACTCTGAACGCTTACGCCGACCCGCGGCTGCAGAATGCCGTAACCGGCGACGACAATTCCTTTCTCCGGATCAATAATTGCCTGATTCAAGGGATGCGCCAGGGTTCCCGCCATGCGGGCTGCAGCCCCACGCGGCAACTCCGTGTCGGAGTCGAGGGTGATGACGAAACGAACGCTTGAAAGCAGCGAGAGATCGCCGACCTTAACTGGGAAGCTGTCAAATTTCCCACGCAGCAGGTTATTCAGATCCATCAGCTTGCCGCGCTTCCGTTCCCAACCCATCCAAAGGCGTTCGCGGGGATTGTAGACCAGATGCCGATGGAACAAGAAGAACGTTCCCATCCCCTGCGGCGCATATTTCTCGTTGAGCTGGCGTATAAGGCCTGAAGCTAAGTTGACTAGAAAGTTATCTTGTCTCGGTTCCGCTGGAGAATCGGGAAGGTCCGAGAGCAACGCAAAATGAATGTTGGGATCCTGATTGCCCAGATAGCGAACCTCTAGGTCGTCAACCAGCTTGCGGACTTGCTTCTCGTTCATGAATACGGTGGGAATCGCCACCATGGTGATGCAATCGCTGGGAATGCCGTCGGAAAAATCGAGCTTGGGCAGAGTTTGAGCCGGCAGCAGCAGAGTGGCGAAATAGTTCATGATCTGAACCGCACTCTGCGATCCGGGGATCAGCACAGCGAGAATCGCCAGCAAAACCAAGCCCAGAGAAGTACTGGACGGTGTCAATTGAAGTACGACCGCGGTTACGATTGCGAAGGTGAGGGCAGCTATGCCGGGCAGATAAAACTCATCGGGATGGTGAAGCAGAAAAGTACGCAAGCGCTGGGTAATCGACGGATGGAACCCGACTCTCTGTTTCAGAATGCCCATCCCCTCTGCCAGCAGGTACGAGCCGACGTGCGAATCGCGCAGAGTCACGCGTGGATTTTCATTCCGATGCGTCTGCGCTTCTCGAGCCAGGGCTACCGCTTCGCTGGCAATCTTCGTCTCGTCGGAATAGTCACAGCGGTCGCCAATCTTCACCAGCTGCTTTCGGTAGAGCTCGCGGGTTTCATAGTCCATCCGCGGATAAGCTCCGGCGGGGTCTTGCCGAAGGATTTGATCGAAAAGGATCAGGGGCTCGATGATTAGTTTCCAGGATGTCTGTTTAATGTCTTGCAGGCTGCGAACGAGGTCCTGGATGCCATACGATCGCGAGGAATCCTCCAGCAAGCGGCGACCACGCTCTGCGATGTGCTCGAGCAGCACTACCTTCATGACGGGGATCAGCATCCACAGCTCGGCCAGTTTGAGAACCGTGACCTGCTGGAACGCCTGGATATAAGAAGTGAAGCTGGATTCGCTGAATTGAAACGCGTTGGCAGAGAGAAGGCCCTCCGCCAATACGGCCACCCTTGGCAGGATCGTGCCGTCGGGAGTGCGGACGTGAGGAAGCTTATGAGTCGCGTTGAAGGTTGCGCAGGTTTCCTGGAGCTCTCCGCTGACCAGGTACATGTTTTCCTGCAGCCGTCGAAAGTCATCCGAAACAGCGCTTGTCGAGCGAGCTTCCAGGGAAATGAACAGCGGCTTGAAGGCGCGATTGAGCGCTTCGCAACGATCGCGAAAATGTTGCGATTCCTGTTGTCCTGGCATCCATGCCAGAGCTCGAGCCAGCTCTGTGGCGCTCGAAGATAACGTATCGAGGTCAGGTCCCATATTCAGAAGTGTGCGCAGGCCTTTCGGTTCGGACTTCACGAGTTCCAGATGACCGCTTTGTGGTGTCATTCTGTGCGTCTCCTAGCGATAGCTCGAGGCCTGCATCTCGAACATCTCCGCGTAACGACCACCCAGGCGAGCCAGCTGGTCGTGGGTTCCTTCCTCGGCAATCTTGCCGTTTTCCAGAACTAGGATGCGGTCCGCCGAACGCACGGTTGAGAAGCGGTGCGAAATAAAGAGCGCCATCTTTCCGGCCGTGAGTTCGGCAAAGCGGTGAAAGACTTCAAACTCGCTGCGCGCATCGAGTGCGGCAGTGGGTTCATCCAGAATCAGGAGTTGAGCATCGCGCAAATAAGCCCGCGCCAGCGCGACTTTTTGCCACTCGCCCCCGGAAAGATCCACCCCTTGCTCGAATCGACGTCCCAGCATTTGCTCGTAACCCCCGGACAGCCGTTCGATCGTCTGATCCGCCACGCTTTTCTCGGCTGCGCTCTTCACCAAGTCAAGATTATCGATTTCCTCGATTCGGCCGACGGCTATGTTCTCCCGGGCGGTCATCTCATAGCGCATAAAATCCTGAAAGATCACGCCGATCTCGCGATGAAGATCATCGAGATCATACTCGCGAAGGTCCACGCCATCCAGCAGGATTTGTCCTTCGGTGGGATCATACAGGCGGGTAATTAGTTTGACGATTGTCGTCTTGCCCTGTCCGTTTTCGCCAATCAGAGCCAGCCGTTCATTGGTATGCAACTGAAAATTAATCCGATCCAGGACCCGGCGCGAATTCCCGGGATACGAGAAAGAAACGTCCCTGAATTCGACCCCGCGGACAATCGGCCGGGGCGCCCGCAGGGCATTGGGCTTGGACTGAATCGTCGGCTTCATCTCGAAAAAAGCCAGCAGATCGGTAAGGAACAAAGCCTGGTCGCCGATGCCGGCGAAGGTCGAGAAAATCTGCTCGATGTTGCTGCTGGCCTGCTGAATGGCTCCGGCCAGAAAGGTCAATTCGCCAATGGTAAGCGCCCCCGCGAGAGTTCGCCAGATCACGAATACGTACGCAGAATAGTAGCCGGCGGTCCCAATCATCGAGAGTAGCGCCCCCGCGATCAGCTTCCGTCGAGACAGGTTGACGTTCTCTTCATAGATCCCATCCGATATGCGAGTAAATCGCTCGCGCAGGAAATCCTTCAATCCGAAGAGCTTTAGTTCTTTCGCGGCTTCCTTGCTGCCGCCTAGAATCCGCAAGTAATCCAATTGCCGGCGCCTGGGCGTCTGCCTGAAATTCTTGGCGTATCCCAGAAAAGCGAAATGGCTCTCGCCAAGGAACGCGGGAACCACGCCGGCAATCAACAGCAGCATCAGCCACGGAGAGAACAACATGATCGAGACCGAGAGGGTTATCGTGGTTATTGCCTGCTGCACCAGTCGTCCGATCTGCTGAATCATCACCAGACGATCCGTGGCTTGCACGCGCGCCCGCTCGAGACGGTCATAGAAGACCGGATCTTCATAGGCAATCAGATCCAGGCTGGCCGCATGATTCATGACCCGAATGCTGATGTAGCGGGTGTATTTATCGCCCAGTAGAGAATCCGAGTAGTCGATGGTGCGGAGGAGAATACTGTTCAGGACGGCCAGCGAGAATTCCGCCACGACCAGCCACCAAAACCCGCGACTGACCGGCTGGTGGGTGTGGACGGCGTTGTTGATCCCATCAATGATGAGCCTGGTGATCCACAGAAGCCCAACCGGCATGAGGGATGCTAATACTCGCGATAACAGTCCAAACACGACAACCCCGGGGCCGGAGTCCCACACGATCTTCAAGACGGCTGGAACATTGCGGAGCGCGGAGATGCGCTCCTGCCAGCCTCCCCAGAAGTTTTGTCGTTCCGTCATGCCTGGTTTCTGCCGTCTCTCAGCGGTTTCTGTTGCCGGACGGACGAAGCCCCGAAAAGAGTGTCTAGGAGTATGACAGTCCAGCCCTTACGAATGCAACGGCCTCACACAAGATGCCGAAACCTGGTTCGGGGTTTGTCCCAGCGGATTGCGGTGCTACGATTAGCGCATGAACCGCCATCATGAGGCTTCCGCTCCTCGCCAACCTCTCGGAAACCACTATCAACCAAGTCGAGTGCAGATCCAACGGAACGCCATCCATCATAAGATCACCTTGGGTCTGGTTCTGGTCCTGGCAGGACTCTCGAATCCAGGCTTGGCACAATCGGCTCCGCCAGCTGGCAAACCTGCGGGTCAAAAGGATAGTTCCGTGGCTCGCGGAGAATACATCGTGAATAGCATCGCGGTTTGCAGCCAGTGTCACACGCCCCGCGACAGTAAGGGCCGTCCTGAACAGGCGCATTGGTTGGAAGGCGCTGCGGTGTGGTTGAAATCGGCGGAGCCGGTGGAAGATTGGCCGCTGCAAGCGCCCCGGATTGCCGGCGCACTGCCTGGAACTGACGAAGAGATGGTCAAGCTTCTAACTACGGGAATTTGGAAAACAGGAACCTACTTGCGCCCGCCGATGCCTCAATTTCGCATGAAGACCGACGATGCTGAAGCGGTTGTCGCCTACCTGAAGTCGGTAACGCCGGTCCCAAAATAGGTTTTACCCCGGTAAGAACCCATGAATCCGCCGCATTCTCATTCTAAGAACCCGGACGTACTCGTGATTGGGGCGGGAGCGGCCGGGCTGTCGGGGGCTGTAGCACTGGCGGATGCCGGCCTGGCAGTCACCATCGTCGAGGCACGAGACCGTATCGGCGGTCGCATATTCACGCTGGAAGACCCGAAACTTCAGACTCCGATTGAGCTTGGTGCGGAATTCATTCACGGCAAACCTCCTGAAATTTGGAATCTGCTCGAGGCCTGGAAAGTTCGAATCACCGAAGTGGGCGGGGAGAACTGGTGCGTGGAGGAAGGGAAGCTAAGCCCCTGTAACTTCTTCTCGGAAGCCGACGAGATTCTGCAGAAAATGGATGATCGGGAGCCCGATCGATCCTTCCTCGAGTTCCTGAAGTACTATCAGTCTAAAGTACGCGTGAATCCCACTCTGCAGAGCGCGGCGGAGCTGGCGATGCGTTACGTCACCGGTTTCAACGCGGCGGACCCCGCACTCGTGGGTGTGCACTGGCTAGTGAAGGGAATGCGAGCCGAGGAACGGGTTGAAGGAGATCGCGCCTTTCGCGCCCAACACGGATACTCGGACCTGCTCGGAATTTTCGAACAACAATTACAGAGTCGCGCAATCCCGATTCACGAGAACACCGTCGTCGAGAACATTACCTGGCGCGCCCATCACGCAGATATCACGGCCAGAAGTCGCAATGGGACCATCCACTTTTCTTCTCCGCGAGTTCTCATCACGGTGCCACTGGGCGTACTTCAAGCTCCGGCTGAGGAAAACGGGGCGATTCAGTTCACTCCGGCACTGCCCGAAGAAAAACAAGATTCGATCCGCAACATGATGATGGGCAAGGTCGTGCGAGTCACGCTGCGATTCCGCGAACAATTCTGGAAGGATCTTCCGATCGTTCGGGAAAAGAACTCTAAAACATTGGGCAAAATGAGTTTTCTGTTTTCCGACGATGATTGGTTCCCAACCTGGTGGACGAAGTCACCCGAAAAATCGCCACTCCTGATTGGATGGGCACCATTCCGATGTGCCGAGCGACTCTCTGGGCGCAGCGAATCCTTCGTCGTTGAACAGGCCATCAACACTCTTCGCCGTCTGTTAGGAGTGAGTACGCAACAACTCTCTACTCTGCTGGAACACGCCTACTTCCACGACTGGCAGAATGATCCCTTCTCGCGCGGAGCCTACAGTTATGGGAAGGCCGGCGAAAATGATGCTCAGGAAGTTCTAGCCATGCCCGTTAACAACACCCTTTTCTTTGCCGGCGAAGCTACCGATATCAGCGGGCTCAATGGCACCGTACACGCGGCGATCGCTAGCGGTCGAAGGGCTGCAAAAGAAATTGTTCATGCCGCGCAACAGCGGATCGATCTCAGAACCGGCAAGGCGTCCTGAACGATAACCGCCCGAAATTCCCCGGGGAATTCCTCAAGCCGCTCTTCGTTCGCGAGGAAGATTTTCCCCTTGCTCTGCGTGGATCTGCACTTGCTCGTGCTTGATATCGAGCCGAAGATGGTTGTAGACGCTCAGGTATTGATTGGCTACCCAAACCAGTGCGAAGAAAGCGACGAGGTATCCCCTCCAACCGTAATAGAGCAGTCTGAAACGGGTGAGAATCAGAAATGCCGCCGCAACGTAGTGGCTAAAACAGTATTCGCAGGTAAATAAATAGAAGAACTTGCGGCGTGACAGCGTTCTGGCGCTCTTTGATTGCTCCTGACAATAGTCGCGGGTTTCCCGGAAAACCTCTTCATGAGTAATCGTCCATGCAACGCACGCTACAGGTATCGATAGGACGAGGAGCCAGCCAAATTGGAGAGCAACCGACACGGTTGAGCTTGGATGCATATCCGGTGGATAAGGTCGACCGTACGCGGGACCTAAATCGTCTTAACCTGCCCGTAGTTCAGCAGGCTGACCATCAGTACGCCGCCACAAATGTTTCCGCCGGTTGCCGGTGCGAGCCATCGAAAATAATCCGGCAGAGGAACTGAGCCAGCCACGACCGCCGAAAGAATTTCAGCGCTCCCTGCAATGCAGTGCGCAAAGTGGCCTACACCCACGACGAACGTCAGCAGGTAGATGATGGCAAGTTGGCCGATGGTCCAATGGCTGGCAGTGACGGTCCATGCAACCAGTGCGATCAGCCATCCCCCGATGACCCCGCTCCAGAAAAAATGCGAGCCCGACCCGAACGCCGCGTTCTCGCCAAGCTGCACCAGTTGAGCCACAATGCCCGGGCGCAGCGCTGGAGACTTCACTGCAAGCAGCGCGAACAGAAGAGCTCCGACCAGGTTGGATGCGAAGACGATTCCCCACAACCGCAATGTCCTGACGACATGGCGGCGCTCATCAAGCACCAGAATCACAGGGTGAAGAGTATTTTCGGTGAACAGTTGCGCTCGGCCGATGATGACCGCAATGAAGCCAATTGGATAGATGAAGTACGGCACGATCTGCTCATTGGATCCGCCCGATTGCATAGCGCGAACACAGGCTACGGACAGGGCGGTGAGCCCCATGGTGAGGCCGCCCGCTAATCCCGAGAATGCTAATTTCTGGTTAGAGCGGCGAAGTTCGTCGCGCGCATTCTCAAGCGCGGCCTGGAAGATCTCAGCCGCCGTGAGTCTTCGAGTGTCCGGAGCGCTGTCGTCCGGATGGCCGCTTCTTCGACTCTCTTTCACCTCGGTCATGGCGTCGACGCTCTCCGATTCCGCAGCAAGCTGAATGCCGGCACTTTGCTCGACACTTGGGTGCAGGGCCTTAAGGAGAGGCCGCAGCTGACGATCGATTTGACACAACCGACTTGCTCAAGCGGCCGTCGCTTGCAATTGCAGGCAGTTCTGCAGTGCCCGCAATGCGTACAACGCGTCGTCCAGAGCCTGATCTTCTTCAATCGTATCGTTGCCAGTAGAAAAGAGCTCTCGCGCCCGGGCCACGATTGCCTGCTCGGCGTCGGCGATTCGTTCGGATATCCGGCTCCTGTCCGTCTCGAAGAGAGCGGCCGTATAAAGGTCGCGCCAGCGATCGGCTCTAGGGTGGGAGGATTGCACGTTCACAGTAAACACCTCAGAATGCAGGACGAAGTTCTTCATGAGCTTTAGAGCAAGCATGAATCTATCTTCAGGAACGGATGGAGGTCCATAAGGAAAACTCTGTAGATGAATGCTACGGTATCTACCTGATTTCCTGATTCAAGAAGAGCGCAACTGGGAATTCTGCGAATCCGGCTGAAGCATCCATCCTTAGTTCACGGGCCTGACGAGGCTCGAGAACCTCTCCCGTGAAGACATTGCAGTAGAGCTTGGAGCAGTTGCAGGAGGGGAGCAAAATGTAAGTGTCCTCCCACACCTCTGGTCCGATTGGCGGGCTTTTTGCTTCACCGAGCAAACTCCCCACTAGACGAGGGACGATAACAAGCAGGTTCGTGCCTTCCAACCTCCTGAGGAACGCGACCAGGTGATTGGCTTTGGAGCCGTGGCCCTCCAACGGTACATATTCGCCATCCCGGAAAAGTGCTGGGTGTTGTTTGCGCAAGGACAGAGTCTTCCAGGTTGCGTATAACTTCAGGCGACCGTCCGTTGGAGTTTCCAGCAACTCGCGTAATGCGAACGGCTCAGGATGAGTGCCCAAATCGCGAACGCTCTCAAATGCTTGCCGGCGGAGGTGATAGTCGACGGGACGACGGTTATCGGGGTCGACCAGGCTGAAGTCCAACAGATCATTGCCCTGATAAATGTCAGGAAGGCCCGGACACGTCAGCTTCAGGAGGGTTTGGGAGACGCTATTCCACAGACCAATGCGGGCCACTCGCTGTTGGAAAGGAACAAAATCGTCGAGAAACCGCCTGCCGGACTCGGGATTCAGCAACGCCGCCACGAACGATGAAACCGCGCTTTCATATTCCGTGTTTTGATTGATCCAACTGGTGTTTTGCTTGGCTTCTCGCATCGCCTTCAGCATGTAGCTTTCGATTCGCTCGCGAAAAACTTTCCAATCGTTCTCGTCCTCGAAAGCTTCCACAGGCCAAGCGCCGATTAATGTCTGGTAAAGCAGATATTCGTCATTGGGCGAAGGCGCGGGCTTTTCATTCACCACGCTCCTTTGGCTGCGATTGAGGTGTCTCCACTCCCTTACCCGCAGCTTCCACAACCCTGGCATTTCAGAAAGCACATTGATGCGGGCCCGTACATCTTCTGAGCGCTTTGAATCATGGGTACTACTGGCCAACATGGTATGAGGCCATTCTCGCAGACGCTCCTGGTTCGCAGCATGAAACGCATCCGTCGTGATTCCAAATCGGTGCAGATCTCCTCCAACATCGTTGAGGGAAACCAGCCGGTTGTACCGGTAGAAGGCCGTGTCCTCAAGTCCTTTAGCCATCACGGGACTGGTGAACTGCTGGAATTTCATGGCGAAGGTCATTACTGCATTCTGGTAAACAGGATCCTGCCCTTCCGCAATGTGAGTCGTGAGTACCTCTCCGACGAAGTCGAAGACGCTGGTGTCCGCTGCGGGACTCTTCTTTTTGGCCGCTGCGATGGCCGTGCCGATGTAGTGAATGTCGTTTTCGGAGATTGCCGAAGGACTCACGTAGCTACGGTACACAGGGAAGTTCGCCGCGACTTCCGTGAGCGCATCGCGCAAACTGTTGAGGGTGAAATCGCACGTATGTCGCTTGGAAAGCGCAATGCGGGCGATTTGATTGGCGAGCACGTTCAGTTCGCTAACCAGCGCGACGCGAATAATGAGCTTTCGGCAACGGTAACCGAGGTCGTTAAAATTTGTCTCGAGTTTCGTAAAGTTGCGGTAAATTCGTTCAAAACGTCCGGCCGCCGCCTGGTCAACGTATAAGCCATTCAGCAGACTCGCAAAATCGTAACCCGTGGTGCCAGCGACCGGCCATGCGCCGGGTAGACGTTCTGAGCCAGTAAGAATTTTCTCGATGACGGTGTAGCGCGACCCGTTCTCCGCGTTCGCAGAATTCTTCGTCGCCTCAAAGATACCGCGCTTCAAGCGTTCAAAATACTGAGCCGGGTCATACAATCCGTCGGGATGATCCACGCGCAGGCCATCTACCTTGCCTTCGGCCACGAACTTTAGAATGAGCCCGTGAGTTGCTCGAAACACGGCCTCGTTTTCCATGCAAATGCCTGCGAGATCGTTGGTATCAAAAAAGCGCCGGTAGTTGATGTCATCGGAGGCGACCCTCCAATTGGCCAAACGAAACGTCTGTGCCTTGATGAGTTCATGAAGCGCCTCGAAGCTTGCGGGATCGCCGGCGGCGCCAATCATCGTTTTCACGGCTTCCTGGATTCCCGCTGCAATCGCAGGCGCTCGCGCGCATAAACCAGCCAATCTGCGCTTATGGATTTCTTTGTCTCGATTGCGCTCGGCGAGGCGTTCGCTGCTCAGTTCCTGTCGCCCGGGCAGGTGGCCGAAGGCCGTGATCAAACTCTGAAACTCTAGTAAGTCCGGGTTCTGCTCTCCTAGCCTCGCAGTGAGCGACTCCGAACATCGCTGCAGAATTCGCGGGTACTCTCGTGGACCTATCGGAAAACGGTGATTCCGATAGGAGACATAAAACTCGCCGGTGTGCTCGCGAAAAACCAGCTGCAATTCTCCGCTCTCCAGAACTGCCCCATAGTGATCATGCAGAACCGGGACAAGAACCTTTCCATACAACTCGTCTTCCAGGGGACGCCAGTCGATGTCAAAAAAACCAGAGTAGGAAGATGCTTGACCGTTCTCCAGCACGTCGAGCCACCATTCATTATCGCTTCCCATGACCGCCATGTGGTTGGGCACGATGTCGAGAATCAGACCCATACCATGCTCATGAAGAGCACCCACGAAACGGCCGAACTCTTCGGCGTTGCCAATCTCCGGGTTTAATGAGTTGTGGTCGACGATGTCGTATCCGTGCATGCTGCCGGGCCGGGCCTTCAGGCAGGGAGAGATATAGCAATGGCTAATGCCGAGCGCCGCAAGATAGGGCACTATTGCCGTGGCCTGAACGAAAGTAAAGTCACGATTGAGCTGAAGCCGGTAGGTCGCCCGCGGAATGGAGGAGTATGGCTTCATGATTTCAGAAACCAGACGACGGACCAGGCCGGCAATGTTCCTTGTCGCAGATCGCTCTCACAGGCGTCGTCGCTGGCGTAGATGATTTGAGAATCGGAGAGAGCCACTTCCGAGAGCCGATCGGACCCCAGATTACCCAGCAGCGTAAGTTTTGCCTGATCCGCGAATATCCACTCGGCGGTGAGACCGCGATCCCCATGACGCTCATAGCTTGCGACTATGTGGCATCCGCCCAAAAGATGAGGAACAACGTAGCGGGACCGCAGTTTTAGTAGCTTTCGATATAGGCATAGCCATTCACAATCTCCGGGTTGCCCAACTGCGTTCCAGTCAAGATGGGAGACCTCAAACGTTCTGACGTCACTCGGATCAGGAATGCCCGCGCGAGCAACCGGGTCGCTGAACCTGGCGAAACGGGCGACCTCATTTCGCCGGGCCGCCGTGACTGCCGCCGCCAGGTCTTTTTCGAAATCGCAGAAAAACAGGAACGGCGTTTGCGCTCCAAATTCCTCTCCCATGAACAGCAGCGGAGGCTGGGGGCTCAGTAAAAGGATCGCGGTTGCCGCGCGAACAGCGCGCGGGTCGGCAATCGCGAGAAGCCTCTCGCCAAATGCACAGTTGCCGATCTGATCATGATTCTGAAGGAATGAGACGAAAGCTGTCGGAGGCAATCCGTTGGTAGGCTCACCGCGCTTTTCGCCATTCCGGTAGATGGACATTTCTCCCTGATAGGCGAATCCCTCGACCAGGCAACGACCCAAACGATCGACAGGGCGATCTGAATAGTCAGAATAGTAACCGCCTTTTTCGCCGGTGACGACTACATGTAAGGCATGGTGGATATCGTCGTTCCACTGCGCGTCATAGGTTCGAGGCCGGCACTGCTTTGTCCGCTGAAGATAACGGGACTCGTTCCGATCGTTCTCGAGAATCAAATGAACATGCCGGCCAGGCTCGGTCGTGCCGTGCACTACGTCGGCCAATTCGGTGAGAATGTCGGGGGTGGAGTCGTCCAGGATCGCATTTACCGCGTCCAGCCGCAGGCCATCGAAATGGTATTCGTTCAGCCAGTACAAGGCATTGTTGATGAAGAAGTCGCGGACGGTGCGGCTTGCGGCACCATCAAAGTTGATGGCGTTGCCCCACGGAGTGTGGTGGCGATCGGTGAAAAATTGCGGAGCGTAAACGCCGAGATAATTTCCTTCCGGGCCAAAGTGGTTGTAGACCACGTCCAGCAAAACCATCATTCCGCGAGCGTGGGCGGATTGCACCAACTGCTTGAGATCTTCGGGACGACCGTAAAGACTGTCGGGGGCGAACTGATATACGCCGTCGTATCCCCAATTCCGACGGCCAGGGAAATCTGCGATCGGCATCAGTTCCAAAGCGGTGACTCCGAGATTCGCCAGATAATCGAGGCGTTCGCCAACTGAAGAAAAAGTGCCAGCCTGCGTAAAGGCGCCTACGTGGAGTTCGTAGATCACAGACTCTTCCCATCGGCGGCCAAGCCAGGCATCATCCTGCCAATCGAAACCGTGAGGATCGATCACTTCGCTCGGGCCGTGCACGTCACGCGGTTGAAAGCGAGAGGCCGGGTCGGGAACTTCCTGTCCTCTGTCAATCTGGAATCGATAAAGCGTTCCAGGCTTCGCGGCATCGGTGACCACTTCGAACCAACCTCGATCGCCAGGCTGTAGAGGCAAGCGTGTAACTTTACCGAGGTTCTCCAGGCAAAGCTCGACACTACGCGTGGCGGGAGCCCACAAGCGAAAGCGCACGCTTCCGTCCTGCCGATATTCGGCGCCGAAAGGCATGTTATGATGGCGCTTCATTCGGCTCTTCTTCCTTCAATTCCTTCTTGCCGTTTCCGCGTCGCTCCATCAATACAACCATGGAGCGTGCCTGCAACGGATACGCAGCACCGGAGTCATAAGTATCCGCGGGACGAAGCCCACTCTCGTGAGATGTGTCCATCCACGCCATCCACCGCGAAGTTGGGCGAAATGCTGGCAGAATGAATGCCACGTCCTCGTGATTCGGATTCAGCAGCACCAGAAAATCTGTGTCGCTGAGTTTTCGTCCGCGTTCGTCGGTTTCATCAAGCCCCTGGCCGGACAGAAACGTTCCGAGACTTTGAACTAGAGGATTGCGCCAATCCTCTTCGCTCATCTCATTTCCGCCAGGGTTGAGCCACAAGACATCCTTCACATCGGCACCTTTAATCGGCCGGCCCTGGAAGAAACGCCGGCGGCGAAACACGGGATGCCTTCTGCGAAGGTTGATCATGCGCTGAGCGAATGCCAGAAAATCGCGATCTCGAGGTTGGAAGTTCCAGTTCAGCCAACTCAACTCATTGTCCTGGCAGTACGCGTTGTTGTTCCCCATCTGCGTATGTCCAATCGCATCGCCTGCGTAGATCATGGGTACGCCCTGAGACAGCAAAAGCGTCGCCAGCAGATTTCGTTTTTGCTTGGCACGCAATGCCTGAATATCCGGATCGTCGGTTGGGCCCTCGACCCCGCAATTCCAGCTCCGGTTGTTGTTATTTCCATCGCGATTGTCTTCGCCGTTCGCTTCATTGTGCTTCTCGTTGTAGCTGACCAAATCCTCCAGCGTGAAGCCGTCATGTGCAGTGACAAAGTTCACGCTCGCGTAAGGTCGGCGTCCACTGTGCGCGTAGAGATCGCTTGAACCCGTGATGCGGTAAGCCAGGTCACCTAGAACTCCGCCGTCTCCCTTCCAGAAAGATCGCACCGTATCGCGATATCGATCGTTCCATTCCGCCCAACCCACCGGGAAGTTTCCCACCTGATAGCCGCCTTCTCCGAGATCCCAAGGCTCGGCAATCAATTTCACCTGAGAGAGGATCGGATCCTGATGGATGATGTCGAGGAAGGCGCCCAGTCGATTGACTTCATGCAGTTCCCGGGCAAGCGTAGCGGCAAGGTCGAAGCGGAATCCGTCCACGTGCATTTCCAGAACCCAGTAGCGCAGGCTGTCCATGATCAGCTGCAGCACGCGCGGATGTTGCATGTTCAGCGTATTTCCGGTTCCCGTGTAGTCCATGTAGTAGCGGGGATTGTTCGCCACGAGACGGTAATAAGTGCTGTTATCGATACCTTTGAGCGAGAGGGTAGGGCCCATGTGATTGCCCTCCGCGGTGTGGTTGTAGACAACATCCAGAATTACTTCAAGTCCCGCCGAGTGGAGGGTCTTGACCATGGTTTTGAATTCACGGATCGATTTTGTTGCCAGGTAACGAGGCTCAAGTGCAAAGAATCCGATGGAGTTGTAACCCCAATAGTTGCGCAAACCGCGTTCCACAAGCTGGCGATCATCCACGAAACTGTGAACGGGCATGAGTTCGATGGAAGTCACGCCCAATCGCGTCAGATATTCGATCACCGGTGCTGTCGATAAACCCGCATAGGTTCCCCGCAAATGGGCTGGAACATCGGGATGGCATTTCGTGAACCCTTTCACATGCATTTCGTAAATCAGAGTTTTATGCCAGGGAATGTTCGGAGGCGCGTCGGCTCCCCAGGTAAAAGCTGAGTCAATGACCCGATTCTTCGGCATTACGGCTGCATTGTCACGCCGGTCAAAAGACAGGTCTTCCTGCTTATGGCCAACCCGATATCCAAAGTGCGAGTCATTCCATTGAATGTTTCCCTCGATTTGCTTTCCGTAAGGGTCAAGAAGAAGCTTGTGGGGATTAAACCGCTGGCCTAGCTCCGGAGCGTAGGGGCCATATGCGCGGTAGCCGTAAAGTTGTCCGGGACGCACTTCCGGCAGATAACCATGCCACACCATATCCGTTTGCTCGGGCAACGGAACGCGAACCGTTTCGCGTCTGCCCAGTACGTCGAAGAGGCACAAGTCGACTTTGTCGGCGTGCTCTGAATAAAGCGCGAAATTAACGCCCTCGCCGTCCCAGGTCGCGCCGAGGGGATAGGGACGGCCAGGCCAGACGATGGGCTGGGTTGCATTAGCCATTCAATTCCTGCTTGCATTGCCGAAGGCTCTCGAAAGCGGCGAATGCACTCGTGTTCAAGGCAAGCTGCATAGGGTTCGTTCCTTATAAATGGATGGATAAGAATCTATCGAAGACTTGCAGTAACCGCTTATTAACTCGGCCAGTCCCCGGCGACATTCTGGGTCCTTTCAGGCACAAAGCGGCTTCAGAACCGACAACTTCGATGCTGCCGGAGAAGTTAAGTTTGCTCTGCACACCAGGTTACGTCCTCAGGCAAGAAAAATTCTATACCGAAGTTGCCTACTCGTTTTCTCCCCTTAGCAACTTATTTGCAAGTTTCCTTATCTCTTTTTCCCGGGCGACGTTCACGATTCCGGTGGCATCGTCGTAGAGGCTTTGGCGGAGAAGAACCGCAAGCCGAGCTTTGACCTTTGCCTGCTCCATAAGTTCTGGAGGGACATGGATGGTGGGTGGTGATGATAGGGTACATATCAGAGTACCGCCGACGAAAGTGGGCTTGGGATCGAGGTTAGCTCCTGTCGACGCCTGACCCATTGCTCGTGCACTAGTGAAGGCAAAAGCAGGGGCAACTGCGAGCAGCGTGAACTTACTTTTCTTGCACACATCTCTACCTCTCGATTTCCCCGACCGGGCGATCGACTGCTTGGCTCCGTCGGGCGCAATGGAGATGTCAACTTTTTCAGTGTGGTTGCTCGGTAAGGGAATCCCACCCCTGCCTTACTGCTTTGGCGGTACTGCGTCGTTAGATGTGGAAGCTTCGCGCTTTTTCCAAGCACCGCTGTTCGTGCAGGATTGGTTGGGGACAAAGAGGAAAAACGACACAGAGGGAACGGTAAAACAGCCTCCGTCAGTATGCGTTCAGGGTCACTTCGTCTAACCAGACGTTGTAGGGCTGCTGCTCGTAATTGCCGTCCATCTGAAATGCGACATCGATTTCTTCCTGATACCACTGCGGCTGCGCGGTGTAGTAGGTGTCGATCGTATAGTCGTTATCGGCAACGCTCAAGTCGATGTAGTGCACCTGATTTCCCACGCGTTCGAAGTTCCACACCAGGTGAATCCAGGTTTTTGACGGAAAGTGAACGCAGGGAACCGATGTGAGCCTCCACACTTCGTCCAAAGGATCCCAGATATTCCACTTCCCACTCTGGTTGAAGTCGCATTGCGTCCCGAATGTCCAGCGCGTTCCGCCGAATGCCTGATTGACGTCAAACTCCAGAGATTGCGGTGCGTTCCCATCATCAACGTAGAAATACAAGTCGTACGTAAAATGACTTACGCTGCTGCCTCCTCCCAGTGGATACCAATACAGCTCGTTGGAATAAGGATGAGGTCCGCCCATGGTGAATTCAGCGGAGGTGCCATCAAGCGACGGGGAAGATTGTCCTTGAATCAACTGGGATGTGGCCGTGCCCAGACCGGCCGCGCACGTGTAACCATTGTGCAATGCCGCGGAGCAGGATTGCCAGCCCGGAAGATTCTGAATGTTGCTGACTCCGGGAAGCTGGGTTGCCACATTCACTTGCGTGGTTGCAGTCGCGATGTAACCGGCTACGTCCTCGGCGACAACTTCAACCGTATGGGAACCGTTAGCCATCCAGATGAACTGGTTGATGTTGGTTGTAAAGGAGTAATAAACGGCGAGGCCGTCCACGTAGAGGCGCATCCAGTAAATCTGATCGGGAGGCGACGCCTGAGCCACCACATTCGCCGGAGAGTTCACGGTGGCACCCTGAGTCGGAACAGAGATCGAAAGCGGGAACCCGCAAAGTGCCGGGGTCGGAGGTTCGATCGCCGGTGGAATGACTGATGTATTGCTGGGAGCGGTAGGGGTCACAGGACAATTGGCGACGTTTGCCGGCAAGCCCTGGCATCCTCGCCAAAAGAGGCCCACGAATGCCACCACTCCAATCAGGAGCAAAGATGCCGCCGCCGCCGTTCCTCTAAACAGCGCTTTCCGGCGTATGGCGGTAACGGCCCGCATCCCGACCTCCCGTGCCTGACGCATCCGAATGGAAAGTTCCGTGGAGGATCAGCATCGGGGAGCGGCCCAAAACGCCCTCACTACAAGTTCTAAATCGCCATTGCATCATTGTTCTCGGTCCGCTTGGTCTTCGGCGGAGCGCTCGTCATTCTGGTAGAGCTAGAGAGATGTCATTGATCCGGGGCTGGGTTGCTCGCGGCGAACGCTGCGGTCTCACTGCGCAATCTTTAGCAAACAACAGGTATGCGCTCGTGTACCGGAACAATGTGTCCGAACCGTCAAGAGCGAGCTTTTCTGGTGCGAGCAGCCTTCGTTGCAGCACGGCTGCGAACCTTCTTTCCGCGCTTCGCTGCCGCAGCCCTCGCCTGTCGGGAAAGGGACCGAGAATTTGCTGATTTGCGAGATTCGCGCCGCAGCGCTCCCTCGGTGGCACGAGAGCGAGTAGGTGAAACTTTTCCATGCCTGCGTTCGCCGGCGCGCTCATCCTCGGCTGCTTTTTTCTGCAAGGCATTTGAACCCTTCGGAGGGGCAAGCATTATTCCAGCCCGCCGCGCCTTCGAGAGTCCAATAGCAATAGCTTGCTGCGGAGAGCGAGCTCCATGTTTGCCCTCGCGAATGTGATGAATCTCTTCGCGTATGAACTCCCCGGCTTGGGTGGAAGGCGACTTACCCTCGCGGGCATCTTCGTGGGCCCGCTCGATCGTCTGTTGCTCAGGCATAACCTCTGTCCCCTTAAATAGGTAAATAGTCGTGTTTCAGGAAACATTGTTGCGCACTAGTCTCAGTTACTGAATCAGCGAATAACCTTAGTTCTGCGTGTCAGACGGCGCTGAACTCGCTGAATCACACCTTTGCCCGCGCGGAATAAAGCGAAACCCGCAGTTCCTTAGGGTGCAAGCCCGATTGTCGGCAAGATTTTAGACATTCATAGTTTGAAAGCTTGCGCGTTTCGCGACTCTAGTTATTCGCCGCTTCCGATAACGGATTCCTGCGTGGGCTACCCGGTTAGCGGAGGATGATGAATGCGCGCAGTCTTGCCCCAGGGTTGTGTCCCGTCATTTTGTGGAATTTTGCTTTTGTTACTGCTAGATCTGATTTCGGCCGGATGCGGTGCCAGTTCAAGCATGAAGACCACCCCGGCTCCGGCTCCCACGCCGACTCCCGCCCAACCTTCGTACCCCTCGACTCCGGCGGACCCAATCACTTGGTCTGCCGGTAGCAGCAAACTGCCGGCGCCGACTGCTGAGGATCCGGCAAACTCTGACTGGGGCACTGGATCGACCGATTTTCCGTTGACAGTTTCCAGTCCATCCGCTGGAGCGAGTGTTACATCTCCGATCAATGTGGTGGCCTCAACTACGCCGACGAATCCAATCTTTTTTATGCGAGTGTACGTTGATAATGTCTCCGTTTATTACACATCTTCAAATTCCATCAATACTCAAATTTTTGCCGCCCCTGGCCAACACACTGTGCTTGTAATGGCGGAAGAGTTGAACTGTGCCGCCCTGCCTTGTTCTAGCGGTTTGATCTCGGCTACGCCGATCAGTATCACAGTAACCTCTCAGGCACAAACCGCCATCAGCAGCATTCAAAATACGAAAGGATGGCAATCGTGTTCAGCAGTTTTTCCCGCGGGAGTTCAGCGCGCAGGACAACTCTGCGCTGCCGGTGAAAGCCAATATGTTCCAACTTCGATGATGACGATGGGAGTGTCGCCACCAGCGCCGGCCCCCGCGATGGATGGTAAATCCGCACAGTTCAGCATTAGTCCGGGAACCGTAGCTCAATCTCCCTCGGACTACGGTTATTCCAATTACCTTTATTTCAATCCAATAGCAGGTGGAAATTCGGTTACTACCTTTACTTACGACTTATATTTCTGGATTGACAACGTTGACGCGCCCCAGGCGCTAGAGTTTGATGTGAATCAAGGTTACGACGATACCACCGCAAACGGAGGATCAGGAGCTCCCCAACGTTTCGTATGGGGCTCGGAATGCAACTTTAAAGGGGATTCGCCGCCCGGCCAATGGGACATTTGGGATGATTCGCTGGGAGTTTGGACGCCTACCGGAATCTCCTGCAAACCGAATGTAGATATTCTGCCCAACACTTGGAATCATCTCACTTGGAATCTTCACCAAATGGGAGGCATGGTTTACTACGACACATTGACGGTGAACGGCGTGGCCACCCCTGTTAACCAAGTCTTCGTCAACCAATCGGGCTGGACCTTGGAAGAAATCGATACGGCCTTTCAAATGGACTTAGCGCAACCTCCAGTCGCATACAACGTGTGGTTGGATCAGGTGAGCTTGACGGCGCAGTGAGGCAGACTTGCCGCACCGATTACTTCTTAAGATCAACCGGCGCTACTTCATCGCCACTCATGCCGGGCATTGCCTAGGGACGCTCTGAATAAGCGCTCATCCTAAGTCGACTAACAGACGTGCTCAGGAAACCGTGCTGCCGGTTCGGATCTCGAATGCTAGAACTGGTCAGCACTGCCGTTCCGACCGCGCCCACAGGGCGAAGCCGGACGAGACTACGACGTGGCGAGCAGTTTTCTGCGGCTCATAAACAGGTTCACCAAGGCACAGGTAACGAACAGCCGGTGCGCGTTCTTCTTCAGCCCGCGATAGCGTACTTTCACGAATCCGAACTTCAGCTTCATTACTTGAAACACGTGCTCCACCCTCGCCCGCACCTTGGACTTCGTCCGGTTCTTTGCCCACGCCACTTCATCTACGATCTGGCCCTTGTAGCGACAGCGCCGCTGGGTGAAATCCCGCGCTCCTGGCGCGCACTCGCGGATCACCTCGGTTTGGCCCTGATACGCTCCGTCGCCCCACACCCGCGTTTCTTCGCCATGCAGCAGGTCCGGCAACATGGCCACATCGGAAACATTGGCGGCCGTCGCCACCGCTGTGTGGATGATCTTGGTCTGGCTGTCCACCCCCACGTGCGCTTTCATCCCGAAGTACCAGTTCTTCCCTTTCTTCGTCTGGTGCATTTCTGGGTCGCGGCTCTGCTCGCGGTTTTTGGTCGAACTGGGCGCGTGAATGATGGTCGCGTCCACAATCGTGCCCGTCGTGATCCGCACGCCCTTGGCCTGCAAATGCAGGTTCACCGTCCCCAGAATCTCTTCCCCCAGATGGTTGTCTTCCAGCAGGTGCCGGAACTTGCACACCGTCGTCTCATCCGGCACCGGCTCAGCCCCCAAATCAATTCCCACGAACTGCCGCAGGGTCGCCGAGTCGTACAAAGCCTCTTCCACCGCCGGGTCCGCCAGATTGAACCACTGCTGCAGAAAATAAATCCGCAGCATCTTTTCCAGTTCTTTCGGCCGTCGCCCATTGCCCGGCTTGGGATAGTGCGGCTCGATCAGCCCACACAGTTTCCCCCACGGCACCACCTGCTCCATCTCTTCCAAGAACATTGCCCGCCGAGTCTTCTTCGTGTACCGCTCGAATCCCGTCATCATCGCCAGTGTCCTCTGCTTGCGGAATGAGTTCATGCTGGCACGACTTTATCTATACTCGCTGTGGAAAGGGAGGGCTTAATCAGAGTCTCCCTAGGTTGAACGTCCCGCCTCACGAGCTTGACTGCTGTCCTGACGGTGCAGGCTCGCCAGAACGGTTCTTCGACGACTTTCTCCTCTTCACTTTTCATGTCCGATGGTTTCAAGGCTTTCAACCATCCATTGCTCGACGGCAACTAAGGGGACTGAAGGGCCAAATTCTTACGAATTGAGGGCAACAATGACCAAGAACTCTCTTAAAGAACTGTACGTCGAAGAACTGAAAGATCTCTTGAGTGCCGAGAACCAGCTCACGAAGGCCCTGCCGAAGATGGCGAAAGCGTCGTCGTCAGATGAATTGCGGCAGGGGTTTGGGGAACATCTGGAGCAGACCCGGGGACACGTCGAGCGCCTGCAACAGATATTCGAGCAGCTCGGTGAAAAAGGTACCGGAAAGAAGTGTCTCGGTATGGAAGGTCTGGTCAAAGAAGGAGCGGAGATTATCGGGGAAGACTTTGCTGACGCCGTGATGGACGCTGCGCTCATCTCCGCCGCCCAGCGCGTGGAACACTACGAGATCGCGGGCTACGGCACGGTGATCGCATACGCGGAGCTGCTTGGTGAGTCCGAGCAGGCTTCGCTGCTGCGAGAAACTCTGGTGGAAGAAAGAGAAACCGACGAGAAACTTACTGAATTGGCGAAAGATATCAATGTACAAGCCCAGCAAGGGGACTCGGAGCAAGAGCAAGAGGAACAACCGAGGGACCGGCGGAAGTCGCGGAAAGCTGCTTAGAGTTAGCACGTATGGCCTCAGCGGGGAGTCGAATCTTCAGGTTCCCCGCATTTTGCTGTGCCCGCCAGAATGACCGGCGAACGCTGAATTCCTGGTGCCAAGAAAGGGGAACGAATGTCCGTCAAAGACGTTCTATTCCGAGTAATTGTTGGAGGAGCCGTAGTTTCAGCATTCGCCTTGCTCGGCGAGCTATTGAAGCCGAAGAGCTTTGCAGGACTATTCGGCGCGGCCCCTTCAATTTCACTGGCGACCTTAGCTCTGACTATCGCGAAGGAAGGTAAGACTTACGCCAGCATTGAAGCCCGATCGATGGTTTTGGGATCGATCGCATTCATTTTTTACGCTGTTGTAGTAAGCCGGGTCCTGATTCGCCGGCGCATGCAGGTTCTACCGGCTACCACGCTGGGTATTATCCTGTGGTTCGCTTGTGCTTTGGGACTGTGGTATGGGGTCCTGAGGTAGTGTGAAAATCCAGTTAGACACCTCGGTCCTCAAGATTTCCAAGTGGTACGAATTTCTGTTTCGTTTTCTGATTGGCGGAACAATCACAGCCTTAGCTGGACTGGCTGCAGAACGGTTTGGTCCTGCAATCGGCGGACTCTTTCTCGCATTTCCGGCCATTGTTCCTGCCACAGCTACTCTGATCAAGAAGCGAGAGCAACAGAAAAAAGAGCGTGCGGGCTTTGAAGGCGCCGAACGGGGAAGAGCAGCTGCGGCCGTTGACGTGGCTGGAGCGTCTATGGGAGGACTGGGTCTAGTTGCGTTTGCTCTCATAGTTTGGCTGGCATTGCGCGAGTGGAGAACTGCAGCGGTCTTGCTGATCGCCACGGTGGTCTGGTTCCTGGTTGCAGTATCAATCTGGCAAGTTCGTGAAACTTTGTGCCGGCGACTCCGAGCGCACCGCCCTGTGGTCCTTACTCACACGTTGTGTGCCCCAGGGAACCGAAAGCTATCCGGGGATCGAGGGTCGCATTTCCGGTGAACGCTATTAGGCTGCTCTCCGTTTGGCGGAGGACCTCTCTCTCTCGATGCGCTTCGAAAGTAGCGCCTTGGCCTTTTCCAATTCTGCTCTGCGCGTTGCGCTCAACCCTCGGCCTGCTCGATTAATAAAATATGTGAGCATGCGCATGCCCGACGCTGCCCCTTTAGGAGAGACTCGTTTTGATGCCAGACCGCGGGCAATGATTGAGGCGCTTTTGGTGAAAAGACCTTCCGGCGGGTGAGTCGAGTCGGTTTTGACTTTCGACACCCAGCGACTTTTCTTCGTGATGGCCATGGCACCCTCCGAACAAAAGATACAAATCCTCGGATGCATATAGTGGCGAAAAGGAGAGCGGGGAGAAGCAGATGATTGGCTTTCATGACAACATTACAGTTGCTACCGGATGCATTCGGCTTTGGTGAACGCTCTATGTTCAGAACAGGCGACGGCCTTCGGACCAGTTCGCGGATGGTGTAGACATTATGTCGAGTGCGGTAAGGGGGCAGAAGACTTCGTCCGCGATTAAAATTCAGCCGACCAGCTCGGCCAGGCGGCCCTCAGTCGCGAGCCTACGTCGTGCCGCACGGGACTGCAAAGCCTGCGATCTCTGGAAGAACGCCACGCAGACCGTCTTCGGAGAAGGTTCAGAGCACGCCAAAGTGCTGTTTGTAGGGGAACAGCCGGGAGATCAGGAGGATTTGACCGGCCGACCCTTTGTCGGCCCAGCCGGAAAATTACTCGACGAAGCGCTACGAGAAGCAGGCATCGAGCGCTCAGAAGTTTACGTTACAAACGTAGTTAAGCACTTCAAGTGGTCTCCGGCGGAACGCGGCAAGCGACGAATTCACAAAAAGCCCCGCTACTCTGAAATCCACGCCTGCCGTCCCTGGCTGGATGACGAGCTGGATGCGGTAAGACCTGAAGGTTTGGTTTGCCTGGGCGCAACCGCTGCCCAGGCACTCTTGGGACGAGACTTCAGCGTGACTCGGCAACGTGGGCAAGAGGTCGAGTCTCCATTGGCCGCTCACGTTCTGGCGACGGTGCATCCTTCATCGATTCTCCGTGCTCCGGACGCAGACGCCCGGCGCGCACAAATGAAGGAGTTCGTGCGAGATTTAGCTTTCGTTGCATCAATTCTAAAGGGCGGGAAGGCTGGTTGATTGTGATCGAGCCCGTTACTCCAGCGTCAGTTTCATTTCGCCGCGCTTATCGAAGCGAATCTGCAACATTTGCTCTTTGCCGCTGATGAATTCTCCCCCGATATTGGCGGAGTGATCGGTCGAGTCCGCATCGGAGACCACTTGCACGCGCAGCTGGTGATTGCCCGGCGCTATCTGCATCGCGTGAAACTCATGCCCCTGGACGTGGTGGAATACGACAAGGTGTTTCTTGTCCGCGCCTTCCAGCACATGGGTATAACTCAGATTTCCATCGACCCATATGGAGAGCTGGGCTTGCGCGAACCTATGTTCGACCTCGATTTCCAGCGTCGCCGGGGTCGGCGCCGAAAGTTTCTGCGGACGCACTGCCTTCGCCGCGGAAAGAATGTTTCCTGGCGACGTTGCCGTCTTCGGCATCACTATTGGAGCCATCCTTACGGATGAATTTTCTGCTCCAGGTGAAGAGAGGCTCGCCTCAGGGCGAGATGGAACGGGAGCTTTGCTAAGCACTGTCACATTCTCTGAAAGGGGCAATACGGTGGGAACGCCATTTCCCGTCCTGGTTGGAGCCTCCGCTGTTCTGGGCGAAACGAAGAGACCCGGCCGCAAAGCGAAGACCAAAAGTCCGACGACAAGCACGATGGCGGCAAAGGCCCGGCTACGCATCTTTTCGAGCAATCTCTCCGGCATGCCACTTGCATGAGATCGAGTGAGCTCCGGCCGCCGCGGGGGAGCCGCCAATTGGCCCGTAGTCGATGACTTGGTTTTCTCGCTCGAGGACTGGCTCCCTGTGCTCGAAGGCAATCCAAGAAGCGTTGCTTTGCTCCACAACTCCCGGCCTTCCCTTAAATCCTGAATATCCGAAGCCATTTCCACGCCGCGCTGGTAGCGCTGGGCAGGATCCTTTGCCATAGCCCGGCCGGTGATGTAATCGACTCCTTGCGGCAACTGAGTATCGAGCACGGTCGCGGGGATGGGGTCGCGATTGACCACCTTGAATGAGACTGTCATTGCGCTGTTGCCTTGAAATGGCCTGTAACCGGTCAACACGGTGTACAAAACTACGCCTAGTGAAAATAGGTCCGACCGCCCGTCCACGGTTTCGCCATTCAACTGTTCGGGCGACATATATGCGGGAGTTCCCAGCACCCGGCCGGCCACCGTGTGGCTGGCGAGGTTTAGCTTAGCGACTCCGAAATCGGCGATTTTTGCGTGCCCGTCTTCCGTGATCAGAATGTTGGCCGGCTTAAGGTCCCGGTGAACCACCCCTTGACCGTGGGCGTAGTCCAGAGCGCCGGCTAGCTCGTGGGCTAACTGGAGCGATACGTACAGGGGCAACTTGTGATCGCCCTGCGATAACAGAAGCTTCTCCAGGGACTGACCACTTACGAGCTCCATTACGATGTAGGGAGCGTGGGTTTCGGGTTCTTCACCCACATCGAAGATGGTCACGATTCCAGGATGCGAGAGGCGACCGGCTGCCTCCGCTTCGCGAAAAAAACGCTCGCGATATTCTTGTTCTTCTTCCGGTTCCTGGCTGGTGAGTGAAAACGTCTTCACAGCCACGACGCGGTTGATCTTGGGATCGCGCGCCTTATAGACAATGCCCATGGCTCCGCGTCCAAGTTCCGCGAGAATTTCGTATCGTCCAAAATGTTCGCCCCGGCGGTCGTCCCTAGATGGCATTGCGTTTTCAGAATTGTGCGATGACTCGCCGCCTTGGCAAACGAACGGAATGCGGCGCACGTCCCTCATTGTTAGCTGGGAGCGGCAATACTCCAAGTTACCGACGTGTTACAGTCCCTGGCTTAGGGTGCGTGATTACTCTGATCGAGGTCGAATCGCCGTGGGTGGCCAAGATGGGTTCGGAACACAACAAAAAACTACGGGGCCCGGTTTCCCAGGCCCGTAGGTCTAAGGTCTTACCTGTTTGAGAATGTTGGCTACAGCCGAAGTGCTTGTCTTCACTGGTAGGTGAAGGTCAATTGGTCGAGGTACGCATTGTAGGACGCTTGCTGGTCGTTGCCGTCCATCTGGTAGTTGACCGTCACTCCATACCATCCCGGAGCGGAGCCATGTCCGAATGTCCAGTTGAGATTGCTCGTCACTCCGTTCAGAGTGATGGATTGATACAGCAACTGATTGTTCGAGGTGCGCTGAACCTTGATGGTGAGATGGTTCCACGCGTTGTTGTTGGGATAGCATGGGATACCCGTGGGAGTCCAATGCGCGGTCTGGTTATCCCAAACGTCCCATTCATGGCCTCCCGCAATCCGGCATTCATGCCCCCAAATGAACCCCATGCCGCCGAAAAACTGATTCATGTCGAATTCCAGCGCCTGGGAAAGCCCTAAGTTGCTTCCAAAGAAATACACATCGTAGGTGAAGTCGTGGAGCGTCGGAACCATCGTCTGATTCGTATCAGGCAAGCCCTGCGAGGAGAACGGGCCGATCAAGTGGTTGTTCCACAAGGCGTCCGTATAGGGGACGGTCCCTCCCAAATCGTACTCGGTAGCACTGCCGCTCATCGAAGGCGACTTGATTCCCTGAGCCATCCAGAAGCTGATCCCGTCGCAAGGCGAGGGAGAGCAGTCAATGAAGTTCGGAGGCCCCTGCCCGTATTCTCCCCATCCGCCGGCCCGCTGAATATTCGTGAATGACTTGCCGCCTCCTGCATTAACGGTGACCTTCATTCCTGCGGTTGTAGCTCCGCCGCACTTGTCCCACGCTACGATGACGGTGTTATATGTTCCTGGGCTCAACGGCAGGCTGTAGTTCATCTTGTCACTATTTACGGTGTAGGCCAATTGGTAAGGGGCAGGGTAAATTCCCATGGCGGCGATCCCTTGGGCGCAAGACGTTGTCGTCGCCGAAGCGATAAACGGAACCGACCCCTGAAACGTCGAATTATTACCGGGCGAATTTACTGTTACTCCCGCAAAAAGGGCAGGCGCACATAGGATCAAGAGGCACACTATCAGCAATGCATTCTTCGGCATGCAATGTTTCTCCAAGTAGATTTTGTCTTAGCTTGCGGGTCTTGCCGAACAGCGTCTAAAAATGCCCTTGCGCGCGAGCGGGCGCGTGGTGGGATTAGAGAAGCGGCGTTGCAACTGGCCGGCGCCTTACCTGAAACCCTGGAAGCCAATTAACCGAGCAGCCTCTGGACGCCGTCACCAAAACTTATTCAAAGTACCAGAAACACTGTATTCCCTCCAAGCGAAAATTGTGTCTTTCCACACTCGGAAGTACTACAACGTTCCCTGATTTTGCGAAGCCGATTTTGCAATTTCTGCATCCGCCAACTGCGGCAACCCCAGAGCGAGAATTGAACACTAATCATCGCCTGCGGCGTAGATGCAATTGGTACATTGCCGCCGCGTCGCAGATTTAGGAGGAACCATGCACAACGCAAACTTCCAGAAATGTGCTCATGAAAACTGCACCTGCCCAGCGGCTCCGGACAGCAGGTACTGCAGCCCTGCTTGCGAAGCCGGAAAGGGCTCGGACGGGGCATGCGGTTGCGGACATTCGAATTGCGCCGGCGCAAAGGCTGCCGCTTGACCTCGAACCCATATTGGTGAGGCGAGCGTCTGCAGTCGTGGCCCTAGGACTCCGCAGTAGCAGGAGCGGTTTGGGTGAATCAAACGGTAGAACTGGAGTGATACTTTGGCCCGCTCCAAGGAAGTCTCAGCCTCTTCGAAATCATTGGTCCTCATTGCCCTGGTCCTGGCGATCGCGGCAATGTACTTCGGCCGACAGTTATTCATCCCCTTGGCTCTGGCGCTGGTTTTCACTTTTCTACTGACTCCCTTCGTCTCTCTTCTGGAGAAAATCCGCTTCCGCCGTGTTCCGGTTGTCATCACCGTGCTGGCGCTAGCATTCGCGCTGGGCGGGATCGTGACTTGGAAAGTAGCCAACCAGTTGGTCGAGGTTATGGTCAATCTGGGAGATTACAACGCCAATCTGGACACCAAGATTCGTGCGCTGCACGCATCGAAAGACGGAAACTTAAGCAAAGCCGCTGCCACCATCCAGGCGTTGAGCAAAGAATTAGCCGCTGTTCCTGGAGAGATCGCCGGCCGCGTTCAGGACAAAGATTCAAGAACGGCGCACCCGATTCGCCCCGTTCCCGTGCAAGTAGCCGCGCCTCCTTCGAATTTCGTTCAGGATCTTCGGGCACTCCTGGGGCCACTCGCAGAACCTGCCGAAACGGCAGCCATCGTCATCATTTTCACGCTCTTCATGTTGATCAAGCGGGAAGACTTGCGCAATCGCGCAATTCGTTTGGCGGGGCGGGGTCAGCTAAACCTCATGACCCAAGCCTTGGATGACGCCGCTCGCCGGCTGAGCCGCTATCTGGTATTGCAATGCCTGGTCAATGCTGGTTACGGATTGTTGTTTGGCCTGACTCTGTCCTTTATCGGTGTGCCTCATGCCCTGCTTGGGGAGTCTTTGCGGGCGTTCTGCGTTTTGTTCCATACATCGGTTCGCCCATCGCCGCGGCCCTGCCGATCGCCATGGCATTGGCTGTCTTTCCTGGCTGGCGACAGGCCGGACTTACATTCACAGTCTTTGTCGTTCTGGAATTAACCCTTTCCAACATCGTGGAGCCTATGCTCTACGGCGCCCATACGGGCGTCTCATCCCTCGCTATCCTGGTGGCGGCCGTCTTTTGGACCACGCTCTGGGGACCCGTCGGACTCATCCTGTCTACGCCCCTTACTGTCTGTTTGATCGTGCTGGGAAGGCACGTACCACAACTGAATTTTCTCGAAGTAGTCTTGGGTGACGAACCCGTGCTGTTGCCGGAACAGTGCTTCTACCAGCGCCTTCTCGCTATGGATCTGGAGGAGGCGCGAACCATTGCCGACGCCTACCTAAAAGAGAATTCACTGGAGAACTTGTACGAAACCGCGTTCCTGCCCGCTCTAAAATTAGCTGGGCAGGATTATCACAGCGAGGGCATCGATGACGTCACAAGGAACTTCGTTTCTCAGAGCGTGCGGGAGTTGATTGAAGATTTCGGAGATCTGTATGCCGAAAATCTGCGACTCGAAAGTGCAGAGGAATCTTTCCGCGAACATCAATTGGCCGAAGTCAAAGCGGCCCAGGTAACTATTGCCTGCGTTCCCGCGCACGCCGGCGCGGATGAACTGGTCGCGGCCATGCTGGCCCAATTGCTCCGGCGGGGAGGCTATCGCGCTCCCGAACTGAAGGCCAGCGCGCAAGAAGATGTTCTGCGGACAGTGTCCCGGCTCGATCCCAGTATCGCTTGCATCTCCTCCATTTCCTCCTTCGCCGTTGGAGACGCTCGTGCACTCTGCAAACAGTTGCGGGGAAGTATCACTGGTTTGCCGGTGGTCATCGGTTTGTGGAGCTTCGAAAGCGTCGTGGCCCGGCAGCGCCTCGGATCCGCATGCTCCGGTATCGTCACCACCACTCTGTCGGACGCTCTAGCTCAGATTCGACAGTTGACCGAACCTAGGAAGGAGCCAAAAACGTTTTCCGAATCCAGCGATGCCCAGAACTGGCCGGCATAGCTTCCCTCGCCGAAGAATGTAGAACCTCTCCGGTTCTTCGATCCCAATTGCCCCGTTGATTTTCAGCCGGAGCGGCGAGACGCTATAATACCTGCAACAGCGAACCCGCTAACGCTGATTCCCGTTAGACATCCGAGACCTAAGGAATTGCTACTCTATGAGCGAGAAGCCGAGCACAACGCTGCCCGCAACTGTCGAGAAGATCATCAAACCTCCATTTCCGTCAGAGCCTGAGAGAGCCCAGATCGCCGTTCATGGCGCTGACCATCTCCACCGGGAGCTTCGTATCGAGAACACATTGACCGATGAGAATGGTGAAAAGGTGCGGCTCAAGCCCGGAGCCGACGTAGAAGTCACTATTGCTGCCGAGCCCGAAGGGACGGCAAAGGGCGACCAGGGGATAAAAAAGCTGTGAAGTCAATTACGCGGGTGTGCAAAGCCTGACCTTCGGTCAGAACCACTACAGCGACCACTGTATATACGAGGAATCGAACTGCGCGCATTCTGTTAAATGGGCGGAGCGGAGTCCTGTCTGCCTGGGGAACGGCATCATGCACGGCACGCAAGTTACAGCAATTCTTGGCAAAGTCCCAATTAACAAAAGCTCCTGGTCCCAACACACTGACCATGAGCATGGCGTGCAATTCTATTCGCAGGATAAGTTCCTGATCGAGGAACTAAGCGAATACATCGGCGGCGCCTTGCAAGCCGGGGACTCAGCCGTGGTTGTTGCCACGGAGCCGCACCGGAACAGCCTTCTGCAATGGTTGTCCGTGCGCGGATTAGACGTTGGTGGTCTCCTGGAACAGGGGCGATTTCAGATGATGGATGCTGCCCAGCTTCTGTCGACTTTCATGTCAGACGGTTGGCCGAACGGGGATCGGTTCAAAGAAGTGGTCGGAGGAATTGTTGCCAAAGCTTTGAGATCCGCGGGCGGTAGCCGTCCGCGGGTGGCTATCTTTGGCGAAATGGTCGCGTTGTTGTGGGCGGACGGGAACGCCGATGCTGCAATTCGTGTGGAACAGCTTTGGAACGAACTTGCTCGAACCCACGTCTTCTCTCTTTTCTGCGCCTATCCAATGAGCAGTTTCAAGAAGGAAGAGGACGCCGCACTGTTTCTGAAAGTCTGTGACGAACACTCAGCTGTGATTCCGACCGAGAATTATATGGGTCTGTCCACTGAGGGAGAGCGTCTTCGCAGCATTACGCAGTTGCAGCAGAAGGCGAAGGCTCTGGAGACTGAGGTCGCCGAACACAAGAGGCTCCGGCAGGAGCTTGAACTTCACGTGCAAGCGCGTACAGCGGAACTTCAAAGCAAGAACGCTCAGCTTCAGGACGAGGTTAAGCGACGCGAGGATGCCGAGACTAGTCTGCGCACCTTGACCAGCCAGTTGATGCTGATCCGAGACGAGGAGCGCCGCCGTGTAGCACACGAGCTCCACGAAAGCACTGCTCAAGTTCTGGCGACCCTGGCCATGAACCTGAGAGTCCTCGGGGACTTGGAAAAAACACCCGACGCGCATCCCTCCAAGCTGATTGTCGAAAGCGCAGATCTTGTTGACAACCTGATGGGTGAAGTTCGCCAGCTTTCGCACGTGCTGCATCCCCCAACACTGGATGAAATGGGGCTTCCATCGGCCGTTCAGTGGTATGCGGAGCAGTTTGCCAAGCGCACTGGAATTCAGGTCGCATTCGAAATTCCGAGTGCCTTCGGGCGCTTTTCTCGGGCGAAGGAAATCGCTCTGTTCCGGGTTGTCCAGGAATCGCTTTCGAATGTGCAACAACATTCTGGCAGCACCACGGCGACGGTCCGCATCAGTCAGGGCTCGGGTCACGTCTGCCTCCAAGTGAGCGATCTGGGAAGAGGGATATCGGAGAAATCCTCGGACGGCGTTGGCGTCAAGGGAATGCGCGAAAGGCTGCGCCAACTCGGGGGAACTCTCAGCATTCACTCGACTGGACGAGGAACGCTGGTGACCGCGGACCTGCCGCTCGCCTAGCTTCTATCGGAACTGATTCAGTTTCTTAGTAGAGTCAGTCAACGCTAGATGCCCCCGTTTGTCTTATCGCCTTCTTGACAGGCATCGAGCCACGCCGCCAGCAATGCCAGGAGTTCTTCAGGCGGCTTCAGCCAAACCTGTGCGGCGGTGGGCCTGCTCTTCGGGCGCGTCAGTATACTCAGTCCCCGGCCGTTAATCGCCTCGAATGCATCCTCGTCGGTGTTGTCGTCTCCCAGATAGGCCGCCGGCACCTCCGGATCCATCTCATTCAGAATGGTGCGCACGGCTGTTCCTTTATTGACCTTTGGGCTGCGAATCTCGATACCCGCGTCGAAATCCATCACGCCCAGCTCGAAGTGCTTGGCAATGTCCGCCCAGCCCTCTATCACGCGGTCCCGCATTGTTTGTGCTTCAGAATCGGCTAGGCCCCGCCAGTGCACCGCAATGCTTCCCGACTTGAATTCAGCCGCCTCTAGCAAGCTCTGCGAGCGCAGCCAATTTTCTGCTTCCGCCAGGCCCTGCACCGTGGACTCATCCAATTCCCAGAGTTCAACGCTTCCATCGGCCTTCAAACGCTGCAGTCCGTGAAGCCCCCAAACCTCCGGATGCGGCTTGATCGATAGAAGAGGAACCGTTTCCGTTACGTCCCGCCCGGAAATGATGACCACACGCGTCTTTCCGGTCTCGAGCAGGTTTTGCAATGCCGCTGTAACCCCGGGATACGGAACAACCTTCTTTCGATCTCGTCGGAAAGGCGCAAGTGTTCCGTCGAAATCCAGCATGAGCAAGGATTGGGGCGCTCGGGCTATCAACCTAAGGAAAGATTCAAGTTGAGGTTTGGCTCCGGAATCGAACTCTACATAGATTCTGTCGCTGAGGTGCGTCACGCGGCCGTCACACCCCCGCGAGGTTTCTTTTGTGATCGATCATTTCCATCGAGCCGGAGTTCACACAATTCTGTTACTAAATTTCCCGCCCAGCGGTAAATGTTGTGTTCTCGTATGATTTTGCGCATGTGGTGCACTCGCATTTGCCTCTCCTCCGGCTCCATCTCCAATGCCGCTCTGATGGCTTCGGCAGTCTTGTCGATGTCGTAAGGATTCACCAGCAGGGCGTCTCTCAATTCGCGCGCCGCGCCGGTGAATTGGCTCAAAATCAGCACGCCGCGTTCGTCGCGGCGTGCGGCAAGGAACTCCTTCGCTACCAGATTCATTCCGTCATGCAATGACGTCACCAGGCAGAGATCGGCCGCACGGTAATATTCTTCAATTTCCTTGTGGCTGTGATGCCGCTTCAAAAATAAAATCGGCTTCCACTTGCCTGACTGGAATCGCCAATTGATTCTTTCTGCCTCGGCTTCTAACTCCGCCATCAAATCGTGATAGCGCTTGATGTGAGTGCGGCTGGGCGCACCGATTTGTATGAACGTGAATTTGCCCTGATATTTCGGATACTTCTCCAGAAATCGCTCGATCGCCCGGAAACGCTCATGAATCCCTTTCGTGTAATCCACCCGGTCCACACCAATTCCCACGAAGGGTGCTTCAACGCCCAGACTGTGCATCAACGCCGAGCGTTCCAGATAGTTGATTCCATATTGATCCGCCTCGATGGATTCATCGTCCGTCAAGTCCACACTGATGGGGAAGGGGCGAACAATTGTTCTATGGTTCTGGCGCAACACCGCGAAGTGTTCCCAGTCCACGCGCGCCTCGAGCACCCGATCCACCGTTTGCAGAAAATTATTGCAATGCGACTGAATGTGGAAGCCGATGAGATCCGCTCCCAACAGGCCATCCACCAGCTGCCGCTGCCATGGGCAGATGCCGAAAGCTTCCGGGTTCGGCCAGGGAATGTGCCAGAAGATGGCGACGCGCGCATCCGGCCGCTTTTCCTTGATGAAGCGCGGCAGCAGGGCAAAGTGATAATCCTGAACTAGCACCACCGGGTGATGTGTATCGGCTATCTCTTCCAGGACCGCGGTGGCAAATTTGCGATTCACTTCCTGGTAGAGCTGCCAGTCCTGCGCCCGAAAGATCGGCCGAGTGTGAGCGATATGGCAAAGCGGCCACAGCCCTTCGTTGGAAAATCCGTAGTAGTATCCTTCCTCTTCCTCCTTGCTCAACCATACTCTGCGGAGTGTGTACCGAGGTTCATCCGCCGGCACGCGTAGCCGATCATTCGCGTCCACTACTTCCGCATCCGCATCTCCGCTGCCATGAGCAATCCACGTGCCGTCGCAGGCCTTGAGCACCGGTTCCAGCGCCGTAACCAACCCGCTGGGTGGAACCACCGCTTCAATCTCTTTGCCATTCCTCTGGTGAATGTAAGGCTCACGATTCGACACTACAAACAGTCGGCCACCGTTCAGACGAGTCTGAATCTGTACTGCGAGCCGATCCGCTGTCCAAAGCGATTCGCCGGCTTCGCGCAGTCGGGCCTCATTTTCAGCGGCTGTCCTCGCCTGGCTAAGACTTTCCGCCAGCGTCACCACTTCCCAAGCCAGCGGTTTGAACAGATCCAGATCCGGCATCTGCTGATGGGAAGAAACTCTGCCCATGCGAAGAGCGCGCATCCATTGCGCGGCTCGTGCGATGGGCCCGGCAATGCTCCATCGCACTATCAGCACGGTGATGAAAACGATCAGAAAAACCTGGACAAGCATTCTTAGGAATGCTTCGCGCCAGGTACGGAGGTTTTGTGCATGAATGTAGTCCACGTCATGCACCACCGCCAGCCCCCCGAGCACTTCATCGTCGCGATGCAAGGGTAAGGCAAAGATGTGTACCCGATACTTGTCCAACCGGCCAAATGAGCTCTCCGCGTGATTCTCAGTGATAGCGTGAGTTACGTCACTCGGAACTGCTCCCACTATCGGTTCCAGTTCTGGAGTAATCGCCACCAGCTTGCCCTGCAGGTCGTAGACAGCGACCCCGAGCAGATGTTCGCGCGTTCCGAAGTGCTGTACCGTCCGCTGTAAGGCTCGCGTTGACTCCCAGGATTTTTCCACACTGAACGCAAAGCTCTCCCCGAGCTCTTCGGAGCTTCGTTCCAGTTGAGTGCGGAGGATGCCTTTTTCCCGCAAAACTTCGTAGTACGAAAAAGCTAAAGAGACCAGGGTGATGCCGACAATAAGGGAGAGAATGAGGCGCACACTCAGCAGCCGCATGTTTGGTCCTCCTGGCGCGAATCTGCAAGCTCCCTGCTACGGATGCGCAGTAAAAAGATGATCATCAACCCTGCTGCTTCACATCGCCCCTCATGGGCCGTGTGTTTTCCCATCCCCCAGCAATCCTAATAATCAGAAGGTCATCCTTATATACAGAAATCGCCTTAGGTACGATGGGAAAAAGCGGAATCCGGGAAGTCTCAAATTCCGTGGAATCATAGACGTTCGGGAACGTCCGACTCGAATGCCGGCGCGTCCAACACTCTTCCGTCTACGGTGAAAACCCGGCTACAGTAAAAACCCTAGAGCCACATTACCGTTTGTCGTGATACGAATCAAGTTTGATACGTACATCCCCCTAAGCCGTATCCAAGAGACATGTTCCAGGCTGCCGCTATTCCGCTGGCATCTTCGTCTGCCGAAACCACTAAGAACCTTGTGGAGAGCATAACTCTATGAAGCGAAACAACCGAGAGGCGGCCACGGCGGTCGCGAATGGCTCACTAGCAGAAGGCGGGAATAACGGGAGCTCTTTTGCCGAGCCCACTTCGGAGGACCTTAGCGTGATTTTGTCTGGCCTGCAGACCATGCGCGATGGGGATTTCTCTGTGCGCCTTCCCGGTTCCTGGACCGGATTGCCCGGCAAGATTGCTGATACCTTCAACTCCATCGTCGCCGCCAATCAACAAATGGCACTGGAATTGAAGCGCGTGGGGCAAGTCGTAGGTAAGGAAGGAAGAACGCGGGAACGCACCCGCTTTCACGAATCGCGCGGCGCGTGGGGTGATATGGAGGTATCAGTCAACACGTTAGTGGAGGATCTTCTTCGTCCCACTGCGGAAGTAACGCGCGCCATCGCAGCCGTCGCTCAGGGGAATCTGACCCAAACCGTTCGCCTCGACGTTGACGGTCGGCCGTTGGAGGGCGAGTTCCTGCGCTCTGCCAGCATCGTGAACACGATGATTCAACAGCTGGGCGTTTTTACCGCCGAAGTGACACGCGTCGCCCGTGAGGTGGGCACGGACGGCAAGCTCGGCGGGCAGGCGCAAGTGCCCGGTGTAGCCGGCACCTGGAAAGATCTCACCGACTCCGTCAATTCCATGGCCAGCAACCTTACCGGCCAGGTTAGAAACATCGCGGAAGTCGCAACCGCCGTGGCCAGCGGCGATCTCTCTCGCAAAATCACCGTCGACGTGCGTGGCGAAATTCTTCAGCTGAAAGAAGCCATCAACACCATGGTTGATCAGCTGCGCTCGTTTGCTTCCGAAGTTACACGCGTGGCGCGTGAGGTGGGTACCGACGGCAAGCTCGGTGGGCAGGCTGTCGTGGTGGGCGTGGCCGGAACTTGGAAGGATCTTACCGATTCCGTCAACGCCATGGCAGGCAACTTGACGGCGCAAGTACGAAACATCGCCGAAGTCACTACCGCCGTGGCCCGCGGCGATTTGTCGCGCAAAATCACGGTCGACGTGAAAGGCGAAATTCTCGAGCTCAAAGACACCATCAACACGATGGTCGATCAACTGAATGCCTTCGCCGGTGAAGTGACCCGCGTGGCGCGTGAAGTCGGCACGGAAGGCAAGCTCGGTGGCCAGGCGCAGGTGCCCGGTGTTGGCGGAACCTGGAAGGATCTCACCGACAACGTGAACTTCATGGCCAGCAACCTCACGGGCCAGGTACGAAACATCGCCGAAGTTGCCACGGCGATTGCCAACGGCGACTTATCCCGCAAAATCACGGTTGACGTGCGCGGCGAAATTTTGCAGCTAAAAGAGACCCTGAATACGATGGTCGATCAGCTCAATCGTTTCGCTGGCGAAGTGACGCGCGTGGCCCGCGAGGTGGGTACCGAAGGTCGTCTGGGCGGACAGGCCAACGTGCCCGGTGTCGCCGGCACCTGGAAAGATCTCACCGACTCCGTGAACTCGATGGGTGGAAACCTGACCGGTCAAGTCCGAAACATCGCCGAAGTAACCACGGCTGTTGCCCGTGGCGATTTGTCGCGCAAGATTACGGTCGACGTAAAAGGCGAAATTCTCGAACTCAAGAACACCATCAACACCATGGTCGATCAGCTCAACGCCTTCGCTGGCGAAGTGACGCGTGTGGCGCGCGAGGTCGGCACCGAAGGCAAGCTCGGAGGGCAGGCGCAGGTACCAGGCGTCGCCGGCACGTGGAAAGATCTCACCGACAACGTCAACTTCATGGCCAGCAACCTTACCGGCCAGGTTAGAAATATCGCTGAAGTGGCTACGGCAGTGGCCCGCGGCGACTTGTCGCGCAAGATCACGGTCGACGTAAAAGGTGAAATTCTCGAACTGAAAGACACGCTGAATACCATGGTCGATCAGTTGCGCTCGTTCGCTTCCGAAGTGACCCGCGTGGCGCGTGAAGTCGGCACTGACGGAAAACTCGGCGGCCAGGCGCAAGTTCCCGGCGTGGGCGGCACTTGGAAGGACCTTACCGACTCCGTCAATTCCATGGCCAGCAACTTGACGGGCCAGGTGCGGAACATCGCTGAAGTCTCAACGGCAATCGCCAGCGGCGACCTATCGAAAAAAATTACGGTGAATGTGAGCGGCGAGATTCTTTTGCTCAAAGAAACCATCAACACGACCGTAGATCAGCTGAACGCGTTCGCTGGCGAAGTCACCCGTGTGGCGCGGGAAGTCGGTACCGAAGGAAGGCTGGGAGGACAAGCCAACGTGCCGGGCGTGGCTGGTACTTGGAAGGATCTCACGGATTCGGTCAATTCGATGGCCGGAAATCTTACTGGTCAAGTGCGGAACATCGCCGAAGTTACCACGGCGGTAGCCCGTGGCGATTTGTCGCGCAAGATCACGGTCGACGTGAAGGGCGAAATTCTCGAACTCAAGAACACCATCAACACCATGGTCGATCAGCTGAACGCGTTCGCCGGCGAAGTAACGCGCGTAGCCCGCGAAGTGGGCACCGACGGAAAGCTCGGCGGACAGGCTCAAGTCCCAGGCGTAGCCGGCACCTGGAAAGATCTTACGGACAACGTGAACTTCATGGCCAGCAACCTTACCGGTCAGGTCCGGAACATCGCCGAAGTCGCGACGGCCATCGCCAACGGGGATCTTTCCAAGAAAATCACCGTCGACGTGCGCGGCGAGATCTTGCAGCTGAAAGAGACGCTGAACACGATGGTCGAACAGTTGCGTTCCTTCGCCGCCGAAGTAACGCGAGTCGCGCGCGAAGTGGGCAGCGAAGGTCGTCTCGGTGGACAAGCGAACGTTTCCGGCGTGGCTGGTACGTGGAAGGATCTTACCGACTCGGTAAATGCCATGGCCGGAAACTTAACTGGTCAGGTCCGCAACATCGCCGAAGTGACCACCGCCGTGGCTCGCGGAGATTTATCCCGCAAAATCACGGTCGACGTGAAAGGTGAAATTCTCGAACTTAAGAACACCATCAACACGATGGTGGACCAGCTGAATGCCTTCGCGGCCGAAGTAACTCGCGTGGCGCGCGAAGTGGGTACCGAAGGCAAGCTTGGCGGACAGGCGCAAGTGCCGGGCGTAGCCGGAACGTGGAAGGATCTTACCGACAATGTGAACGTGATGGCCGCCAACCTGACTGAGCAAGTACGCGGCATCGTGAAAGTGGTCACTGCGGTCGCCAACGGCGAACTTACTCAGAAACTCACGGTGAACGCGAAAGGCGAAGTCGCCGCCCTTGCGGAAACCATCAACAACATGACGGACACGCTCGCCACCTTCGCCGATCAAGTAACGACCGTCGCTCGCGAAGTGGGCGTCGAAGGCCGCCTCGGCGGTCAAGCCAACGTGCCCGGCGCTGCCGGCACGTGGAAGGATCTCACCGGCAACGTCAACTTGCTGGCCGACAATTTAACCAACCAGGTGCGAGCCATTGCTGAGGTCGCAACCGCGGTCACGAAAGGCGATCTCACCCGTTCCATTCAGGTGGAAGCCAGCGGCGAAGTGGCGGAACTCAAAGACAACATCAACACGATGATTGATAACCTCCGCCTCACGACCGATCGCAACACGGAACAGGATTGGCTCAAGACGAATCTGGCGCGCTTCACCGGTATGTTGCAGGGACAGCGCGATCTCACAACTGTAGGACGCATGCTGCTTTCCGAACTGGCGCCGCTGGTGAGCGCCCAGCAAGGCGTGATCTACCAGATGGGCGGCGAAGAATCGGCAGAAATGGTTCTGCTGTCCGCGTTTGCCGGCGATGGCGAAGACGGGCACCTGCGTCGTCTGAAGATCGGCGAGGGCCTGGTAGGGCAGTGTGCCGCGGAGAAGCGCCGCATGCTTATTTCCGAACTGCCACCCAATACTATTTCTATTCGCTCCGGCTTGTTCGAAGCGGTTCCGCAAAACGTGATCGTGCTTCCGGTGCTGTTTGAAGATCGCGTCAAGGCGGTAATCGAATTGGCATCTTTAAGCACTTTCACTACCTCGCATCTGGCATTTCTTGAGCAACTCACAGCTAGCATCGGCATTGTGCTGAACAGTATCGAAGCTACGATGCAGACCGAAGGATTGCTGAAGCAGTCCCAGCAGCTGGCGACCGAACTTCAGATGCAGCAAAAAGAATTGCAGCAAACCAACGAACAGCTTGCGCAGAAGGCGCAACAGCTTGCCGAACAGAACGTCGAAGTTGAGCGTAAGAATCAGGAAATCGAGCAGGCTCGGCGCGCTTTGGAAGACAAAGCGAAGGAGCTGGCTCTCACTTCGAAATACAAGTCAGAGTTCCTGGCCAACATGTCGCACGAGTTGCGCACGCCGCTCAACAGTATTCTGGTTCTGGGTCAGCAACTCAGCGACAATCCGGATGCGAACCTCACGCCCAAACAAGTCGAGTTTGCTCGCACCATTCATGGCGCAGGAACCGACTTGCTCAATTTGATTACTGACATTCTCGATCTCTCCAAGATCGAATCCGGAACGGTCTCGGTGGAGGCGGAGGAAGTGTTCTTCGCCAGCATGTTGGACGCGGTCAGCCGTCCCTTCCGCCACGAAGCGGAGAACCGGCGTCTCAGCTTCGACGTGCAAACGGATCCCCATCTCGCTCGCAGCGTCGTCACAGACTCCAAGCGTCTGCAGCAGGTGTTGAAGAACCTCTTGTCGAATGCCTTCAAGTTCACCGAAATAGGCGGCGTCCGGCTGACTGTCTCGCCGGCCAGAAGCGGATGGAGTGAAGATCATCCCATTCTCGGGAAAGCGGCTTCGGTCGTGGCTTTTGAAGTGGCAGACACGGGCATCGGAATTCCGTTCGAGAAGCAACGCATCATTTTCGAAGCTTTTCAGCAGGCGGATGCCGGCACCAGCCGTAAGTACGGCGGAACCGGTCTGGGTCTGGCCATCAGCCGCGAATTGGCAAGTCTGCTGGGGGGAGAAATTCAGCTGCGCAGCGCCCCGGGCCGCGGCAGTACCTTCACTCTCTACTTGCCACAAACCTATGTAGGACCTTCTACGCCGAATGCAGCTTCGGTGGAAGCGCGAGTATCGTCCGCGATCTCACCCGTGCAAATGGCGGTGGCCGGCATCACCGAACACACGGTTGAAAAGATCGAAGATGACCGCGACAATCTGCAGCCCGAGGATGCCGTCCTGCTCATTGTTGAAGACGACACGCATTACGCGCGGGTCCTGTGTGATCTCTCTCGGGACAAGGGTTTCAAAGTGCTGGTGGCGACTCGTGGCGCGGAGGCGCTCGCGCTTGCCAATGAGTATCATCCTACCGCAGTGTCCTTGGACGTTTTCCTCCCCGACATGTTGGGTTGGACGGTGCTCAATCATCTGAAGCAGGATCCGGCTACTCGGCACATTCCGGTGCAGATGCTGACCCTGGATGAAGATCGTCATCACGGCCTGGCGCGAGGTGCGTTTGCATTCGTGACCAAGCCGACGACGCCCGAAGGTTTGGCATCGGCGCTGTCGCGCATCAAAGAATACGCCGCTCCGCGCCGGAAGCGATTGCTCGTGGTCGAAGATAATCCCGGCGAGCAATTGAGCATCAAAGCGCTTTTGGATTATGACGATATTGATGTCTCGGTTGTTTCTACCGGAGCCGATGCGATTGAGGCCGTTACCCAACAAGCTTTCGATTGCGTAGTTCTCGATCTTCGTCTGCCCGACATTTCCGGATTCGAAGTGTTGGAGCGGTTCGCTGCCTTTCCGTCTCTGGCCGATCTGCCAGTTGTGGTTTTCACCGGCAAGGAACTTTCGCCCGAAGAAGATGCCCGTTTGCACTCACTGGCCCGCAGCGTCGTGGTTAAAGGTGTGGAGTCGCCCGAGCGTCTCCTCGACGAGACGGCGCTTTTCCTGCACCGCGTCGTTGCCGATCTTCCCGAGGAAAAGCAGAGATTGCTCGATCGTTTGCATCATTCCGATGATGCGCTGGTCGGAAAGAAGGTGCTGGTTGTGGACGATGACGTTCGCAACATCTTCGCGCTCAGTAGCGTTATCGAGCGTCGGGGCATGACTGTAATTACGGCCGGGACCGGCAGGGAAGCCATTGCCAAACTCGAATCGACACCCGATATCGCAATCGTTCTGATGGACATCATGATGCCGGAGATGGATGGGTACGAAACTATGCAAGTGATCCGGCAAAACACTTCGTTCCGAAGGTTGCCCATCATCGCTCTGACCGCGAAAGCCATGAAGGGAGATCGCGAGAAATGCCTCGAGGCGGGCGCTTCGGAATATTTGGCGAAGCCGGTCAATACCGAGCAACTGCTCTCATCACTGCGCATGTGGCTGCACCGCTAAATCGCATAGTCTGGGCCGGAGAGAACCGATGGGCGAAGACGAAAAAGTCAATATCCTCATGGTGGATGACCAGCCAGCCAAGCTGCTCAGCTATGAGGTGATGCTCGGTGGTCTCAGGGAAAACCTGATCAAGGCCAACTCCGCGAAAGAGGCGTTGGAAGTTCTGCTCAAGCACGAAGTTGCGGTGGTGCTGATGGACGTCAGCATGCCGGACCTCGACGGCTTTCAATTGGCCGCCATGATTCGCCAGCACCCACGTTTCCAACGGACCGCGATCATCTTCGTGTCGGCGGTGCATCTCACTGATCTGGACCAATTAAAAGGATACGAGCACGGCGCGGTCGATTACATTTCGGTTCCGGTTGTTCCCGAACTTCTGCGCGCCAAAGTAAGGGTGTTTGCTGACCTGCATCGCAAGACGCGGCAGTTAGAAACGCTGAATCGCGAACTTGAGCAACGCGTTCTGGAGCGCACTGAAGAGTTGGCCGGCAAGGCGGAATTGCTGCTGCAGCTCAATACGGAACTGGTCGGCAAGAATCAAGAACTTGACGCGATCGTCAGTACGGCTCCGGACGTTATTTTCAGCAGCCAGGAGGATGGCTGCTATGAATACGTCAGCGAACGGTTTCACGACTATACGGGCGCCTCCGCGGCGGCCGGCCATGGCGTCAACTGGTTCGACTACGTACTTGTTGACGACGTCGATCGAATCAAAGCCAGCTGGGAACACTCCATTCAATCCGGCAGTGGTTTTGAATCTGAGTACCGATTGCGCTCCAAAGATGGCGCGTACCGCTGGTTTCGCTCTCGCGCCGTTCCCATTCGAGATCAGCAAGGCCGCATCGTTAAATGGTACGGCACATGTTCCGATATCCACGACAGCAAATTGCTGGAGCAATCCATTCGTGACAGTGCCACCGAACTGGAGAAGATGGTAGACAGCCGCACCAACGAACTGCGGCGCCTTTCGGTTCGCCTTTTGACTCTGCAGGACCAGGAGCGCAGGAGAATCGCTCGCGATCTGCATGATGGCTTGGGACAAGAGCTTGCCGTGGCGAAAATGGTGCTGGACAAAATCCTTTTGCAAAAATCGGTGAAGCCCGATGAACAGTCATGGGCGCAAGCCAGCACCATTATTGACCGTGCCATTCAGCAGGTCCGCACCATGTCTCACCTTTTGCATCCCCCGTTGCTGGACGAGGTTGGTCTGCTCTCGGCCTTGTCGTGGTATGTGGACGGATTAGCGAAACGTAGCGGCATCGAGACTTCGCTGGAATTTCAGCCTCGAGACTTCCCGAGGCTCACCACGGAAGTAGAGACTGCTGTCTTCCGAATTGTCCAGGAGGCCTTGACTAACGTCTTCCGCCATTCCGACGCACATAAAGTTTCTATCAGTCTGAGCCAAAGCAATGGAATGATCTCCGTCACGGTAAAAGACGACGGAAGGGGCATTGGTCAGAACATTGCCGATCTGCGACCCGATAGCGTGGGCGTTGGCATTGGTGGAATGAAACAGCGCGCCCGAGAGCTTGGTGGAGAGTTGCGACTGATCAATGCACAGCCGGGCACCGTGGTCGAACTTAGCATTCCTTGCAGCTCAGGTTTGCGAGACCCTAATGCTGTGTTGGATGCATGTGCATCGGACTAAGCTTTGGTCGCAGACAATCAACCTTCCTACCCCTCACTTCTTCTTCCCCTAGAGAATCTCCCGGATTGGAAAGAGCCTCTCACATGGACCACGCTGTAACTGCGCTGTAGGTCGACGGGAAGTTGCCATCGATCGAGTGATAAGTGCAGAGGGAGAGACATGATGTCAGTACACAGATCAGTATTCGGAATCTATTTGACGCGAACCGATGTGGAATCGGCCGTGAGTGCTTTGAAGGATGCTGGCTTTGCTAACTCCGAGGTCTCTGTGCTGCTGCCGGAGAGCCTTCGGACCGGGGAACTGGCGACCGACCATACAACCAAGGCTCCTGAGGGCGCGGCCGTGGGCGCCGGATCAGGCGCGGCTGTGGGTGGCGCGCTGGGTTGGCTGGTTGGCGTTGGCCCGTTGGCGATTCCCGGTATCGGTCCGGTCATCGCTGCGGGGCCTCTACTGGCGGCTCTGGCAGGAGTAGGAATAGGTGGAGCTCTCGGTGGGTTCGCTGGTTCCCTCGTAGGCTTGGGGATTCCTGAGTACGAAGCCAAGAGATACGAAGGACAAATGCTGAAAAACGGAATCCTGGTTGCCGTTCGCTGCGGTACCGACGACCAGACAACTCGCGCCAAAGACGTACTCATGACCAGCGGTGCTCAAGATGTTGCAGTCTCTCGCGAGATGTCCTCCGAGAACAAAAATGCTGCCTAGGTCGGCTGCTTTTCTTCGCGAAGTCTGGGGGCCTTCCTGCGGGAAGGCCCGTGTTGTCTGATGCCCCAGTCAATACGGCTGAGACTGTAGGCGGGAAACATGGAAGCATCACTCTAACTCTCGAAGAGGGGAGTTATCGACCGCTCTTCGGCTCTGCCCGGATTCACTTTACAGCTTGAACCCGATGGAACGTCAGGGCTTGGAAAGCTAGGTTTATGTTCGTACGAAATTCACTCAACAGTTGCTCGCTTCGAGCAGGGAAGAGGTCGACTTATGACAAGAATCAGTTCCAAGTTACCGAGGTTTGTCCTGGTGCTCGGTGCCAGCTTTCTACTACTTATCGGGATGGGTTGGTCGCAGGACGACGACAAGAAGGACGAGACTAGTATCCAAAAGCGAATCGATGCGTCAGCCAACGTTCTCAACGAGATTATGTCCACTCCGGACAAAGCAATTCCTGACAAAGTTATGAAGGACGCGAAGTGCATTGCGGTGATTCCTTCGATGGTGAAGATAGCTGTCGGCTTCGGCGGCAGTCACGGCAAGGGCGTTGCCGTTTGCAGGCTAGAAAACGGTCGCTGGAGCGCTCCCGCGCCAATCACCATTACCGGAGGAAGCTGGGGACTTCAGCTTGGCGGGCAGGCGGTTGACCTCGTGTTAGTGGTGATGAATCAGCAGGGAATGGAGCATCTTCTTTCCAGCAAGTTCAAGATCGGGGCTGATGCGTCGGCCGCTGCAGGCCCGGTAGGACGCGACGCCGGAGCCGACACCGACTGGAAGATGAAAGCAGAGATGTTGACCTATTCTCGAGCTCGCGGCCTTTTTGCCGGTGTCGACCTCAATGGCTCGGCGATTACCCAGGACAAAGATGAAACCCATCTTCTTTACGGAAAGTTTGAACCGTTCGACGCTATTTTGACGGGCAAGGTCCATCGTCCAGCCGGAAGCGGATCGTTCGAAGCGGCTGTCAGGAAATATGCGAACCAAGCCGGGGACCACGGTGAGTTGAAAACGGCCCCTAAGAGTGGCGGCGCCGCTAGCCGTTAATCATTGCTCGCTTCGCTTTGCAGAACAATTCGTTGCCTTGCGGTGACGGAACGAAGTGATGGCTTCTGAAGCGAAGCGGAGTGCGTTTTACAGCTTGCACCGGATGGAGCCAGGTTCTCGAAAACCCTAAGCTTCATCCGGTTCAAGTAACTGATGCTCGCTTCAAGGCAAGGCAAACAATTTGATCGGAGGTTGTAAATGTCAACGATTCTTCTCGTGGTGTTGGTTCTGTTACTGATCGGAGCGCTACCCGCTTGGCCTTATAGCAGGGGCTGGGGCTATTACCCGAGCGGTGGACTTGGGCTCGTGGTCGTGGTCTTGCTCGTATTGCTTCTTGCCGGCCGACTGTGAAGAGCTTCCAATGTAGCGGGCTCGGATCCTTACTCGCGGTTTACCCAACGAGGAGAGCAGGTATCGTCTGCTCTCCTCATAACTTCCCTATCAAGGTTTACTTGTGTTCTGCGGAACAAGTCTGGATTCCCCGGCCTGAGGGGGCTTGGTCGAGGGGCTGGTCACACGAACAGCCTCCGGATCGGAGCGCTGGGCGGGCTCGGGCTGCGGCTGGACCGGCTGCGGCTTCTGCAATTCGGACCACGCGATCAGTTGAGGCCCGATGGCGTCGGATGACGGAGGCAGGGGGCTCGGCTGATTGGGACGTTCTTGTGAGAGGATCGCCGGAGCAATCGCCGACATGAGACCCACAGTCAGCCAAAACCTAGTCGCTCTGTTCATCAATTCCTCGCCTGACGACTCAACGGCAGTTGTATATCGCACGGAGTAAGTCGTCTATACAACGTTCTCCGTAGTTGGACTAAGCCAATTTTCCTCATAGGAGAGAAGTCCCAAGGACTGGCAGAATTTCTCGTTAAATACAACCTTTCCCGTATAGGCAAGCAGTTCTCTATCCAGTTACCCTGAAGGCCTACTCGACAGACGCCCCCTCGAGCAGGTGCCGGTTCTTATTACAGAGAGCTAGTACCTGCTCCCTCCTCAAGAATCGTGCCAGTTACAGGAACTGCAAGCGGGAAATACCTGCGCAACTGGATTCGTCTTCTCGTCGTCGATGTCTATATTCCACTGCAGTGGCAGGTCGAAAAGTGATGTGAAGGAGGCATTATGCTTTACTGGACCCTGGTTTTTCTGGTGATAGCCATCATCGCCGGAGTCTTGGGCTTTACCGGCGTGGCAGTAGCAGCTGCGGGAGTCGCGAAACTGTTGTTCTTTGTGTTCCTTGTGCTTTTTGTGATTTCGCTGTTCACCCACCTTTCGCGGCGGGGCAGCGGGGTTTAGTAGTGTGAGAAGTTTCTCGGCGATTGGGAGGCCTGGGGGAGAAGCGATTTATAAATCGTTATCCCCAGAGCCTTTCATTTGGCGCGCCATTGGCTACCGAGCGCAGTTACCTAAGACTATCATCTCACTACGTTCAGCTTGATTCTTCGTTCCACCGGGCATCCTGTTGAACTGACATCTGGTAGCATTCGCAGGCGGCTTCTTCCAATCCCTTTCTCAGAAGCCATTCTCCAACCTGGCTCCGCCCACTCTCCCCGCCATCCGATCTGGAACGGGCGCTCCTGTCCTTTTAATCAAGATTAGCTCCCGCGAACGGCGACGTCTTGCCCGGCTTCGCTAGTTCCGAGGGATTCGCCGCCATCGTGAGTCGACGACCGGTCTCAAAACCGTGCATCTTCGTACTCATGGAAGGGCAATCAGGAACCCGAGATAGCTAGGAGATTCAGGAATCGCTGTGTGTCCGATGATCTTCACGAATGTGTGCATTATGGCACATACAAACAGCGCCGAAAGGCGTAGGCTTAAATCGTCTCTTCTAGCACCTTCCGCCGAGCCCATTTGGCTTAACGGTTCCTGCGAAATCAGGCGGCGTTTTTCGCTGTGTGATGAAAGGAACTCATCGTGGCCAATCCAGCGGTTCGAGGTGCACCCGCCCGTTTCAGTAAACGAGACAACGACCGGCGCGAAGTTGCCAATGCCATCCTGCTAGGTCTTCCACCAACCGAGTGGAATCAAATTGCCGGGTCACTCGAGTTCGTGCGCCTCAAACTTCATCAAGTGCTGCACGAAGCCGGCGAAGCCATCAAGTCCGGATATTTTCTGAACGAAGGAATGAGCTCCGTCCTCACCGTTCAACCCGACGGAGAGAGCGTTGAAGTTGGGCTCATCGGCAAAGAGGGCTTCGTCGGCCTGCCGGTAATTTTTGGTTTCAAAACGAGTGCGCTGCGAATCATCACCCAGGGAGACGGAACGGCTTACCGCGCGGATGTCGCCATCCTGCGGAACCTTCTGCCCCACTGTCCTTCACTCGACCGTCAACTGCAGCGTTATTCGATGATACTTGGAATTCAGTCAACCCAACTCGCAGCTTGCAATCGCCTGCATGACGTAGAGGAGAGATTAGCGAGATGGTTGCTGATGAGCCATGATCGAATCGGCGGCAAGACTCTTCCCCTGACGCAGGAATTTCTGGCGCAAATGCTTGGTACCCGCCGCTCGACGGTCAGTGTCGCGGCCAGTCTTTTGCAACGAGCAGGAATGATTTCTTACACGCGGGGCAACGTAACGATCGTCAATAAGACGAAGTTGGAAGAGGCCGCCTGCGATTGCTACGAAATTATTCAGCAACAGAAGAATCGGTGGACGGCTGAAACTCCCTAGTCGACGCGAGATCTTGGCCGGGTGTAGTACGCACCTCACGCAGCGCTCCCGCACAGGAGGCAACGCGAGCAATCGCTCGCGAATCAAGGCTTCACGCACTTTTTGCGTGGACGAGGATCATGACTAAACTGCCCTTTCTGCTCGGACGTTTTGTTTTCGGCGGCTTCTTTCTCTATAACGGAATCCATCACTTTCTGCAGCACAGAGAGATGGCGCAATATGTGGGCGCGAAAAATGTTCCTCTGCCGGACGTCGCCGTCACCGCTTCGGGCGTAGCGCTTGCTCTGGGCGGAGCCAGCCTCGTGCTCGGCGTCAAGCCGACTTTGGGAGCCGCCGCCGTTGCTGGATTCCTCGCCGGAGTCTCCCCCATCATGCACGATTTCTGGAAGGTGGAAGATCCGGAAAAGCAGCAAGGCGAAATGATTAACTTCACCAAGAATATGGCATTGCTGGGGGCTTCGCTGGCTTTGATGGGAGTAGAAGGCAAAGAGTCCACAAAGGTGTCAAGAGCGGTGCGCCGAGCCAAGGCTGTCTTGCCGATTGAAATCTGAATCGATACCCCTGGAAGAAATAATTGCCCTCGTAAAATTAAAAATCGCAGCGCCGGGATTTCTGACGTCTGAATCTCGTTCTTGGTATTGATTTCCTCAACTTTGCTCCGCTCGCTAGTGAAATCACCTCGACACTCAGGTAAACCAAGTAGAACTGTATTTCTTATTACTTACACACACCGGATCACGCGTGAATTCACAGAGTTACTGCGTCCCCCACGTCAACCGCTCCTTCTTCCTGAGCATCTATACGAGGGTCGGAAATCCATAGCGCCACTTCGATTTCACGACAACTAGAAGGAGCGTCAATGTCGAACCGGCAAGGTCCATACAACTCCGCGCACGCTCTACCGGCCCTGTCCTCATTTGAAGGAGTCAAAACTTCTTATTCTGGCCGCGAACCGTACGCCGTTCGTGAACCCGCCATCCCAGTTGTGAAAATGAATCCTCGAATTCGACAGCCACAGCCGCAGGGCCCGGATGCAATCTGGGGACACTACAACAATTACCGGTCCAATGGTCTGGCAGGATCGGCGGTGTTTCACGTCGTATTGCTGGCGTTCATCATCGGCGGTTCTACGTTTGGACGCCGCGTAGTGCCCCAGGTCGAGCAACACGAGACCGTGACGTTGATCGCTCCCTCTCCCGATTCTTATGCTCTTCCTGTTGCGAAGAAAGTAGTCAGCGGCGGCGGAGGCGGCGGAGATCACGATACGTTGCAGGCGCCGAAGGGACGTTTACCAAAGCTTGCCATGGAACAGGTCACACCTCCCAGCATCATTCTGCGTAACCCGCATCCAAAGCTCGCCGTGCAGCCGACTGTCGTCGTTCCTCCGCAAGTGCGCGTGGCTGAAAACAATATGCCGAACCTAGGCATGCCTACGGCCGCGCCTCTTCCTTCCGCTCCGCCTTCGAATGGAACCGGTTCAGGCGCTGGTATCGGCTCCGGTTCAGGCGGTGGGGTGGGCGTGGGTCACGGAGCCGGAGTAGGAGCGGGGAGTGGCGGCGGAATTGGCGGGGGAGTGTTCAAGGTGGGCGGCGGAATCTCCGCGCCTCGACCCATTACTACGCCCGATCCCGAATATACCGAGCAGGCTCGTCTCGCCAAAACCCAGGGAACCTGCATTCTCTGGCTCATCGTTGATGACCAGGGACAGCCGCGCGACATTCGCGTCGTTCGCGGACTTGGGAATGGCTTGGACGCCAAGGCAATCGCTGCTGTGCAGCAATGGCGCTTCCAGCCCGCGATGAAAGATGGCAGGCCGGTGAACGTGCAGATCAGCGTGGAAGTTGGATTTCGCCTTTATTAGTTTGAATCCAGGGCTTTCTCATCTTCCTAACTTGCGGCGGGCTTGCGTCCAACCAAAAAGCTTGCCGCATATATTTTTGCCCGCAGCCTCGGCGCGCAACCCGCGGTGCAATGAAAAGTTTTGCTAACTTGCACAAACTATTACTTTTCTCAGTACAGCAAATCTCGCATTCAATTACAGGAGCGCCCTGATGGGACCCGCGGCACCGGTCCGGTACGCTCTTTTCGACGCTGAATATTCCTGAATTTCCGGAACGCGCAGCGCAGTTGATCGTAAGGAGACTCCAGTGGCCACTTGCGTAATTTCCGCGACAACAACTGATCTAATCCCATCGCGAGTTGAAGCTCAGCGAGATGACTCGGAACGCAGCCTGGTTCAACGCGCGCAGCGCGGAGATCAGGATGCTTTCGCAACGCTTTTCCAGCTTCATAAGAAGCGGGTCTACTCCGTTTGTTTGCAGATGACGAAGGACGTAGCCGACGCGGAAGACTTGACTCAAGAGGCCTTTCTGCAGGTATTTCGTAATATCAATTCGTTTCGCGGCGATTCTGCCTTCTCCACCTGGCTTTACAGAATTGCAGTCAATACCGTGTTGATGAAGTTACGGCGCCGCAAAGCTCCCCCCGTACTCTCCTTGGATGAGCCAGTGTCAGCCGAGTCGCCATCGCTGAAACGCGACGTGGGTACTGCGGACCTCAACCTTTCCGGAGCGATCGACCGGCTTGCCTTGCGCCGCGCCATCGAGGAACTTCCCGAGGGTTGCCGGCAGATTTTTGATTTGCACGAAGTACAGGGATTTCAACATCACGAAATCGCTCGCCAACTACGATGCTCGATCGGAAACTCGAAGTCGCAGCTCCACAAGGCGAAGATGAAGATGCGGGATCTGCTTTTCCCGAAGACCGGACACACGCGGCAGACCAGACCTTCCCCGAATCTAGGTAGGTCCGTAGCCAAGAGCTCGTTGTGAAGTTCAACATGCGATCAGTTGGAGATGATCTGACCGTCTAGATGGCTCCGTGAAATGACAACGAGCTGAGAAGAAAGGGATCCGTGGTACTGGGAGCTGTTGTAGTCATCGCTGCTAATAATCACTGGTTCACTCAGGATGCCGCCGCCCCTCCTGAAACGTCAGAGAGTGTCCAGGAATCCTTTCTGCGAGGACCATTGGAATCCGCCGAAGTCGCTGGTCGGTCCACCGTGGAGCGCATCGTCGAGCGCTTTGCTGCGATCGATGCCGTTGTTTCGGTCCTGGTGGAGTCTGGGGCATTCATACCCGCTTTTCGTACTGTTCATGCAAATGTCACAGTCCGGGTAGTAGGCGATCTCAACTTCGAAATTCAGCAAACGCTCTCCGATTACTCGCAGCAGGGCATCGAACGCGCCTTTGTCAACTGGGCGAATTCCTACCAGGAAACCGATTTGCTCGATCTTTTCTGCTTTCACCGCGAGTCGCGGCAGGCCGCTACTCCAACCGTTGACCGCCAAGGGCCTTTGGCTCTCTGGGCCGTTGACTGTAAAAAGCTGCAACGAGAGCCTATTCAAAAGTCCCTATATGAAGCGCAACTCAACAGCGCTTCACAATATTTCATTCGCGAATACGTGAATTGCCTCAGCCATCCTCGCGATCTGCGGCGGTTTGCTTCCGATATGCTCCGAGGTCAATGCCAGGCTCGCCCCAGCGGACAGGAGGTAAGGCCGGGAGTTTGGCTCGACGAAGGCTCCGAGATCCATCGGCGTGCCCGTGTCGTCGCTCCTGCCTATGTTGGTTGCGGCTCGAAAATCAGAGCGGACGCCTTGATCACTCGGTTGAGTGACATCGAACGGGACTGCTGCATCGACTGCGGCACCGTGGTGGAGGACACCTCCGTACTCGCGAACACAACCGTCGGAATCTGGCTTGATCTGTGCCACGCAGTGGTCAGCGGAAACATCCTCTTGAATCTGGAACGGGAAGTGCTGATCGAAATCTCAGATTCTCGTGTCTTGCGTTCCACCAACGCTGGCCGCAGGCTCGCGCCGGGCATCGGCGAACAACCCGAACCAATGCAAACAATTTCTCAACTGCAGGAAGCGCGCCGCATGCCGCAAGCCTGGCATCTTGGCGGCAATTTCATTCAGGAGTAAAGAAATGTATACCCGAGGGCCCGTGATTGTCATGGAGTTACCGGAAAAGCTAAACCACGAGCAGGTGCCATCTTTTCTGGAGGAACTGCAGCCGCTGTTGGAGAACGACCGTCCCTGCGTCGTGTTGGATTGCTCGCAGGTCCAGTACTTGGACAGCGCCGGCGTCGAAATGATGCTGCACTGCTTGGAAGAAGCCATGAAGCGGGATGGAGACCTCAAACTGGCTGCGGTTTCACCAGCCTCGGCAGTCATCCTCGAGTTGATGCGTGTCGATCGCCTTTTCGAAGTTTTCGAAACTGCCGATGAAGCGGTGCGCAGTTTCCAGATATTTGCCCCGGCGGCGCCTGCGCAGAGCCAGCCCTGGTATGCGACGCCGCACGGGCTTGCTGATCTGAAAACCGCCAGCTGATCATCATGCGGCGTCGGAGGGTGCTCATGGGAGTATGCAGAAGCATCGTGGTTCGCATCGCTCGAAGCGCTCTGTTTTTGTGCGCCGTGCCTGCCATCGTTTCTCTAGCCGCCGCACAGCAGGCCAGCGAAGCAGTTCAGCAACCGCAAGCGTCGTTGAGTGCGCAAAAACCTTCGCTGGCACAACTTCCCGATAGCCCCGGAGCCACTTTGGCCAAGCTGCAATCGCCCAATGCTTCGCAGAACGGCTCCCAGCAACAATCGACTGCATCAACCTCTACTCAACCGCAAGCCGCGCAGTCTCAGGCCCCCCAGCAGGCTCCGCAACCACCGGTGGGCACAGCTGCAGCGGAGCCTTCACGCGCAGCGGGAGTGGCGGCATCGCAACCCGCGGGAGTTGCCATCGCACCTGCAAAACAGCGGCGAGCTCGAACCATCATTATCAAAGTCGGAGCAATTATTGGCGCCGGCGTTGCTGTGGGCACGGTGGTTGCGCTTACCGCTGCCACTTCAAGTAAACCGCCTGGAGCGCATTAGTGGGGGCCGAATATCTCGTGACCGTTGTGAGCTTTTCCGGGATCGACGGCGCCGGCAAGAGCACGCAGATTTCCGAGCTCGAGGTGTGGCTGCGCCAGTCCGGACTCCGCGTCAAGTTGCTCACCTTCTGGGACGACATTGCCGTTCTGTCCCGCTTTCGCGAGTTCATGAGCCATAAGGCATTCAAGGGAGACCGCGGCGTTGGAAGTCCGCAGAAGCCATTGCACCGGCGTGACAAAAACGTCACCGCTTGGCCCGTCAATCTCATCCGTCTCGGCTTGTATCTGGCCGACGCGCTCCACCTTGGTTGGAAGGTTCGCGAAGCTCGAAAAAGCGACGCTGATGTCGTGATCTTTGACCGTTATATTTACGACGAGCTCGCAAATCTTCCTCTGCACCGCGGGTCAGCGCGGATGTTCGCGAGGTTGGTACTGAAACTCGTGCCCCAGCCTGACTTATCTTGCGTAATCGATGCCGACCCAGCAACGGCTCAGGCGCGCAAACCGGAATACCCCCTCGACTTCGTTCGCCAAAATCGCGACTCCTACCTCACCCTCGCTGGTTTCTCCCCGGCCATCACCGTTGTCGGCCCGGATTCGATTTTAGCGATGAAAACAAGAATCAAGAGCGAAATGCTGCAACTACTAGCCCACACCAAGGCCGCCAGCGCTAAACGACATTCCTCTATCCCTGCCCCGAAGCGAGCCAACATATCTCCCGGCGAATTCATCGAACCATGATTGTCGAACCTTGATCGATGAACTCGATTCGTGTGAGGCCCGCAGAGAATGAAGGTTTGTCTGGTTACCTCTTTTCCGCCAAGTCAGGGCGGGTTAAGCGAATACGGGCTTCACATCGCGCAGGAGTTGCAGCGCAATCCCTTTATCCGCCTCACCGTTCTGGCCGACAGGATTTCTGCGGCGGAGCCTGAATTAGAAGACTATTCCGTCCAGCGATGCTGGTCGTTCAACGATCCCACCAGCTCCCTGCATATTCTGAACGCGATCCTCAAACTCAAGCCAGACGTAGTTTGGTTTAATCTTCTTTTCAGTACCTTCGGCCGCAATCCGCTGGTAGCGTTCGCCGGACTGCTGACGCCACTTCTCTCACGTCTTACCGGATGCTATACCCATGTCACCCTGCACCATTTGATGGACACAGTGGATCTGAAGGACGCCGGAGTGCGCTACACGCACACTTATCGCTTGTTTGGCGCCGCAGCCACAAAGATGCTTCTTCTGGCGAATTCCGTTTCCGTACTGATGCCTGGGTATCGCAAGATTCTCCACGAGAAGTACGGTCGCGATAACGTTCATCTTCGTTCGCACGGAATCCTTTCGCGAGAGCCCGAGTATCCAAACCTTTCTCGGCGGGGAGATCCCGAGCACCGCATTCTGGCTTTCGGCAAATGGGGCACGTACAAGCGCCTGGAGTTGATGATCGAAGCCTTTCAGTACGTCTCCGACGCGCTCCCCCATGCAAAGTTAGTAATTGCAGGAGGGAACCATCCGAGCGCCGCTGGCTACGTGGAGTCAATGAGGAAAGAGTACTCGGGAAACTCGAAAATTGAATTCACTGGCTATGTTCACGAGAAGGAATTGCCCGATCTTTTTCAGAGTTCTTCCGTCACTGTCATGCCTTACTCGTCCTCTACAGGCTCAAGTGGCGTCGCTCACCTGGCATGTGCCTACGGCGTTCCGATTGTGTGTGCCGACCTCGAGGATTTTCGCCAAATGTCTGACGGCGAGGGCATGGCCATTGAGTTTTACCGGCCCGGTGACGCGAACGACCTCGCCGCCTGCCTGATTCGCTTCCTCACCGATCCTGCCAGGCAGCAGGCTATGGCGGAACAGAACTTTTCCGCTGCTCTTCGCATGACGATGCCGAACATTGTTCTTAAGTATTTGCGCCATTTCGAACTGGAGCAGAGAACGCTCGCGTTGCGTCACATCACCAGATTTCGGAAGTTACCCAGCTGGGTTCCCTCAAAGTCGCTGCTGTTGCGGCTGATGACCAGAAACTCTCTGGGTTGGGTGCATCGCTCCGCGGTTCCCCGCCCGCCACAGAACAAGCGTTCACTGAACGATGACGTTTACGGAGGTGGAAAACTCGCTGGCAGTCGAACTCCCATGGATGGTAGCGGAGTATTTCGTGGGGGCGGCGGAGGGGCCGGCGGCTACGGTGCTTACGGGTTTACCACCGCAAGAAGCGCAGATCATTCCGAGTCCGACGATGGCAGACAACCCCAGCATCTGGACTCCCCGCTTCCGCGCTCCCTTTCCAAACAGGCCGAACCCGACAAGCCCCAGGGGCAACAGCCAGGCGGTAAGAATGGGGAAAGAGCTTCGGTTGCGAGGCAAAGTCTCGCCCACGACGGCAGCGGCGGAGATTGTAAGAACGGAAGTAGCGGAGCCCGCTCCCGGAGTAATGGAAACGGGATTGAAGGAACAACTCAGGCTAGCGGGAAGCCCGCTGCAACTGAGCGTGATGGGGATGTTGAAGACTCCAGACTCCGGTTTGGCAGCGACCGTGAAGGTTCCTGACATCCCGGAGGGAATCGTAACGGTTGCCGGCGATGCGCTGAATGATACGGTCGGCGTGGACCCAGTTGTGCTGCCGATGCAAGTCGGACTGTAAGCTGTGGCCCCGCTGATCTGATTCGCCAATGTTGGCTTGCCCACGGCTTGCACAAAGATTTGATAGTTGCCCGCCGGAATCGGAAATCCGCAAAGATTGAGCGAGTGCACTCCTGAATCGATGTCCGTCAGCGGCATCAGGTTCTGCCCGTCGGTGCTGATGTACACCGTGTAATGATCCACTGTATTTTCGTTGCCGTGGGAAGTCCACTGTAAGCTGTTTGCCGACACTGAAGCTGACATCGTCAGGCAATTGTCGATCCCCGACTCGATCTCGGTCGCTTCCTCGTAATCGTTCCATGTCACCAGCTGAAGATAGGGAAGCTGCTTTTCGGCACTGTACATGCCGTTGAGCTTGGAGAACGTCTCCAGCCATGTCTGACCGCATTGCTGTCCCATGATCCGATTCGATCCCCACGACGCCAGCGTGTCATTGAAGCCTTTATATGTCGCCCCAACCGTCTCTTCGTTTGGATAAGACAAGCCCGCATCATAGAAGCTGCCCAGATAGCCCATCCCATAATCATTCGTCGTCGGCATCACCCATGAATAGCTGCCGTCGGTAAGAACATGGGTGAATCCGTTGTTATTCTGGAAAATAAATCTGGGATGTGTACTCAATGCCGCGTTGGCTGCGTTCCAATCGACTGAGGGATAGGAGAGATCGACGTTGAAATTCGTAACCACGGGTTGACCCTGTATCGTCATATAAGCCGGCGATGGAAAGTACGTGTGCTCGATGTACTGCAGATCGTTGACCAAGGCTTGTTGCAGTGAACATCCCTGACAGGAGTACCACTGAATTGCCCCCTGGTCGATCATGATGGCGAAAGTAAATCCGGGATGACTCTCCGCTGCCGCCATCACCAGTTGGGTCGCCTCGTCGATCGAATTGTTCGGCCCATACCAGTCGATGATCACGCCATCGATCCCGCGGCTCACCATATCGTCAATCTGGCTCTGAACTTGCACTGGATTCGTTTCGCTGTAGCCAATATTCATGTGGCTCGACTGGCCGAACCAGAGGACCATGTGCGCATAAATCTTCGTGGTCGTGCCCGGATAGAGCAGGGTATGAACGTCAACCTTGCTGATATTTCCCGCTCCCCGATTGTTGTTGGACTGTGTCGTGAAACCATTGGCCGCGCTCGTGTTGTTGGAGGTCTGAGCGGTGAGAGTTGTGGTCGGCACGACATAAGAAGAGCTGGCTGAAGCGAAGGTAGGTGCAACCATCGTCATGGCTGCAACTGCAAGATGTGCGAGACGCATTGGTCCTCAGGGGCGAAGGTAGAGCCGAGGATCTTGCTTCGGATCTGGGGTCAGTCCGAGAAAGGCACGCCCGCCTGTAGTTTTCCTCGTGACTGAACTTGCTTTCTTTCCGGAGTCTTGCTGGTCTTTCTGGGATCTGCGTGCAGCTTAGGAGACAAGAGAAAAACCCGACAGATAACGTTGGTAATGACCCTACTGGAGAGTCCTCCGTCAACCAGAGCTGCGGCTAGAATGCGCCGGGCTTGTTCGCAGCGTCTGTGGGAGATAACCGGAAACTTTGTGATGTTTGTCACCGGCGCGCGCCGTCAGAGACAGGAACCCGGTCCTGCAGGAAAGCAGTTGGAAAGTGTCAGCAAGTCTTTCAAAACCAGTGGTTTACCGGCAGATCGCGCGACGCTGCCCGGCCAACATTTCATCGGTCAAGCTCATCTTAACCAGATTGCGAATTTCCTCTTGGACGAGGATCCATGCCTCAATCTTGTCGCGAATGCTCGGCGGTCGGTCTAACAATATTCTTGCTGGGGTTGTGCGGCTGCCGAGGGCTAGGGAGCGAGGCTCCCGCGACCCCCGGTGATCTTAAGTCCATCCAGCACGTAGTTTTCATGTTGCAGGAGAATCGCAGTTTCGACTCCTATTTCGGCATGCTCAATCCCTACCGCGAGTCGAATGGCTGGAACATCAGTGAAGACGGCAATATCTATACGGTCGACGGCATCGACGACAAGCTCTCGAACTTCGCCAATCCAGATGACGAAGGCCAGTCGTTCAATCTCTTCAAGTTCAAAAGCAGTTGCGTCGACGATATGTCGTCCGCATGGCTAGAAAGCTATGGCGACGTGAATCGTTATGACTTCAGCATCAATCGCCCGATCCTCATGAACGGCTTCGTTCACACTGCCGAGGGTTTCGCCAAGTCTGGCGCCGGGGACGGTTCCTTCACCGATTTAGTCGGCAAGCGGGCCATGGGCTACTACGATCAGGGCTTACTTAACTACTACTACTACATGGCTTCGCAATTCGCAGTCTCCGACCGCTGGTTCTCGCCGGTATCGAGCAAGAGCACGCCCAACCGCATTGCCACTATGACCGGAGGAACCATGCAAGGCCTGGTGCAGGATCCTTTCGTGAACGATAGGTTCACAAATCAGTTGAACATCGAAACCATCTTTCAGGAATTGGATCAGAACAGTGTCTCGTGGAAAATCTACTATTCAATTACCGAGGGCGGCTGCACCGACGTGGACGGCGATTGCGGTCCGGGTGGACACTCCAACGATTTTCCGGTAACCACATTTTCAGACTTCTCTTATTCGAGCCAGTATCTTTACGCGAATCCGCAACACGTGCCGTGTACTCCGCCAACTGTCGGCTCGCAGCAAGCCGTCGGCGATTCCAGCAATGCTTTTTGCATCGATCCCAATCACATCGCCCCGCTCCATCAGTACCTCAGCGATGTTGCCAACAACGCGCTGCCCAGTTATGCATTTATCGAGGCAGCCTACGGAAGCAGTGACGAGCATCCCGGCTCGGGTCAGTCGATTCTCGCCGGACAGCAGCAAGTTTCGACCATTATCAACACCCTCATGCAAAGTCCGTCCTGGGCGAGTTCGGTATTTTTCCTCAGCTACGACGAACCTGGTGGACCATTCGATCACGTCCCGCCTGTGCCTGGACACTCGAACGACAATACAGACAGCTCTCTCGGAGCAATTCCGGATATCAACACAATCGCGGTGAATCCGGACAGTTATGAGCCTTGTCTTCCACCCGGAGGAACACCCACGCTGCACTGCGATCTGCAGCCAGCCGATCCCGGAGCCAGTCCGGGCGATGCTCCGGCGCAACAAGGTTTTGCGGCGCAACTTGGTTTCCGCGTGCCGAACTTGGTGATCTCGCCCTTCGTGCGGCAGCACTACGTTTCTCACATTCCCATGGACCACACGGCAATTATCAAATTTGTGGAGAGCCGGTTCATCAATGCCGGTGCCCATTTGACGAACCGTGATCTTTCTCAGCCAGACTTGCTCGACTTCTTTGACTTTACGAATGTTCCCTGGGCAATACCGCCCACGCCACCCGTCCCCTTGTCTCCTCCGGGACCCTGTACTCCGCAAAATATGTGAGTCTGCGCTTTCCCGGAACCTTAGGGTTATCGGGAGTTGACCGTGAGGCTGCGAGCCACGTACCGGGATCCGTCGAAGTTAGCCACCGTGCTCACATCGGCTCCGGCCCGTAGCCGGTCATCAATTGCAATCGCTGAAGGATCCAGGTAGATCTCATAAGTCTTGTGGTCGGTGGCTGACTGCAAAACCAGTAATCCGATATGCAGATCGAGCGAGATCACTCGCCCCGCGAATGTGAAGTCTGTGCCGGGAACGGCCAGGATGGAAACTTGCTGAGCCTCGCGATCATTTTTCTGCGCCGCTTTTTGCACCGCAAAATTCACCTCGATGAGCGTTCCCGGAACGAGCTGGCTGGCGAAAGCAGAGTGACCATTTTGCAAGAACTTGGTGCTAGGAGTAAGGCGCAACTTTATCGGCTCGGGCGAGAGCAAATCGCGCAGAACCAGCTCGTCCTTATCCGCACGATAGCTGATCACCACGCCCTGGCTCCTTCCACTGGCCGCATCGGCAATGCGAATGTCGCGCGCGAAAATCATGCTTCCATCCAGAATTGTGTCGACGTAAACACGATCGCCGGGGCGCAGATCAAGAGCTGACCCCTGCGCCTTTCCTTCATAGATGTGAGTCCGCGGGTCGAACAGCACTTTCATTTTTCCGCCACCAAAAATCTCTAGCGTGAGCTGATCGCGCACCCGGTCCACTTTCTGAATCGAGCCCCCGATCAGACTGGCCTTGGTTGGCGGCAAAGCGGGAAGGTCCGGAAGCAGGCTGGCGGGATCGACTTCTATGGCCGCATTATTCGTTGTCGTCGTGGTGGTCGTGGTCGAAGATGGGGTCAGATCAGGAGAAACCACGGACTGGGACGCTACCTCTTGTCCATATGCCGCACCTGCAAGGATCGATCCGGCTAAGAAGCCAGTCGCGCAGATGCTTGACCAAAATCGACCCGTTATTCCAAGCCCCATGATCTCTCCATTCATTGAATTCGACGCCGCCATTGGATGCCGGAAATGCCAGCAAGGTGGTCATTTCATAAGCAAAAATCTGCCCCGGCACGACAAACAATCAGCCAAAATTTGCATCTCAACTCAGCTGATTTATCGTCGATAAAGGGGCTTTTCGGAATGTCCTGGAAACCATTGGTTGCAGCCGCAGTGGTCAGCGTCACTTTCGGATGGGGAGCGCGAGCGCAGGCCGGCGATTTGAAAATCACCTTGCCTCGGCGCAGCCACCTGACCCCAGTGCAGCGCCTCAACCAGGACGGAGTGGAAGCGATCCGCAAGCATAACTACGAGAAGGCAGAGACCTTCTTCTATAAAGCGTACCTGCTCGACCCCGAAGATCCGTTCACGCTGAATAATCTGGGTTACATTTCCGAGTTGAAGGGGCAAGTCGACCGCGCGCTGAACTTCTATACCCTTGCTGGACAGCAGGCAACGGATGCCGCGATCGCGAAAGCAAGTTCGCCCAGGGTGGAAGGGCGTACCCTCAAAGAGGCTCTCGCAATCCCGGATATGCCGCTCCAGATCAATCACGACAATGTGGAAGCGGTGCGCTTGCTTGCGCAGGGTCGCGGACCTGAAGCGGACATATTGCTCCAGCAAGCCTTGAAGGCCGATCCCAACAATATATTCACGCTGAACAATATGGGCGTTGCCAAAGAGCTGGAAGGCGAGTCGCAGGCCGCCCTCAAATATTACGATTCCGCCGCGGCGATGAATTCTGACGCAGCCGCCGTTGTTACTCTCAACCGCAACTGGCGAGGGAAGCGAGTGAGTGAGATGGCCGCCCAGAATGCCCGCAACTTGCGCAATCGCCTTGAGACTCAGATGACGCTTGAAACCAGGCTGGCAGAGTTGAATACTCGCGGCGTCGCAGCCATCAATCGCAACGAGCTTAACGTAGCGGAACAAGATTTTCGCAGCGCCTACGCTCTCGATCCAAACAACGCTTTTGCCGTCAACAATATCGGCTATCTTTCCGAAATCGAAGGAGACCGGGAAACTGCGCAATATTTTTACGACAAAGCGCAGGAACTCGGCGGCGCAAGCACTCCCGTAGGGCTGGCTACTAGAAGTTCCGCAGAGGGATTACCCTTGTCCCGAGTTGCATCGGAGAGCGACACAAAAGTAGAAGCGAAGGTGCAGCAGGAGCGCGATCTTCGCCGCCGGCATCCTGAACCGATTCTTCTATACCGTCGCGACAACTCAGTCGTGCAGGAGCCCACCGCACCCCCAGCCAGCAATCCGGCTCCACAGTGATCAACCGTTTGTCTTAGAAACCGCGCTCCTGGAAGCGCCCAATGTCCGTCTCCGGGTCGTAGGTAAAGTACCGCACAAGGTTCTTGAGATAGCGAAGCAGGGTATTGACGTTGCTGTGATACCAGCAGCAGCGCGCCATGTCCGGCGAGAATCCGCAGATAAACCGAAATCGATTGAGCATCGGGACGGTCTGACCCAGCAGCGCGGCCGCCATTCGATGATTGCCGTCCAGAATGGTCAACGGCCCCGTGTTGTTTATTCCGATGAGCAGAACTGTCGGATTGACCAGGTTCTCCTCTACGTTGGAGCTCAATAGCCGTAGCTTGCGAAAGAATTGATCGTCGGAGGGTTCGGCCAGCTGAACCCGCAGGCGCTCCACCACGTCCTTCATGTAGAAACTTCCATCGGCGGCGCGGCGCCACTGCGCCCGGGGAAAAAAACGAATGCGACTCAGGTCGTTGGCTGTCAACTCCACTTCGAACCACTTGGTATCGGCGGGCAACTCCCGCCACATGGCCCCGCGGCGCAAGAACAGCAGAGCTTGCCGCACCGCGTTCTCCCGGGAACTCCCCAGATTCGGACTTTTCACCAGAGACTCAAATTCCTGGCGATAGTCATCGAATTCTGGATGGTGGAATTCGCTCCTGAGAAATTCCGCCATCACCTCTTCTTCCGTTAGCAGGCGGCGCAGCCTCAAGTTGCTGTAGGTGCCGAGCGCTTTGGGTGTCAGCTGGTTCCGCAGCAATGGAATCATCAAAACGAACAGCAGGATAATCATCAACACGAGCTGCACCAGAATCACCTGTCGCAGCGTTTGGTGAAGCCAGTAGATTCCTAAAGCCATCGCGCCGCTGAATGCCAGCTGGAGCCAACTCGTGTTCGCGATCTTCCGCGACATCTCGTAGGTGATGATGACGGAGCTCAACGAATATACGCCTGCGGTAACGGCATAGAGAATCAACAACGGGGCGAGCATTCTATAACTCCCCACCGCAAATTGGGCCCCGAAAAGTGTTTTCCAAAGAAAGCTGGGGACCATCCACAGTCCGAAGATGAGGAGCGAGAGAATCAGAAAGACCATCGAGAGAGAAGCAAACAGAACCGGGCTGGCGTCATGCTCGTCCCCACCGGCGCCGGCGGAAACTGGAAACATGGTATTGACCACCGACCACGCGCACATATTCACCAGACGGCCAACCAGCGCGACCGCGGCATAAAGTCCAGCTTCAACGGGAGGGAAGAAATGCTTCACTAAAACAATGTCAAAATTGTTGATTACCGTCTGGCCGGCGAAAAAGACAATGGCTTGCACTCCTTCGCGCGAGGAAATCGCCAGACCTCGGAAGCGGAATGAAGTGATTCCGGGACTGGGCAGCGCAGCAAAATACGCTACGATGACCGCCAGCACGCTGGCCAGCACCGCGCCTCTTACGCCCAGACCGATTCCAATCAGTACAAAAACTCCCCCCAGCCGGACCAATCCTTCCAGCATGAAATTGATGGCGAGCGGACCAAAGGCGTGAATTCCCTGAATATATCCACGACGAACGCCCAGCGGGATATAGAATGCCGTGCCCACCGCGAGCAGGTAGATAAGGACGGGATCAGGCAGATTCAGGTAAACCGTGAGTGGGCGCTCCAACGCGAATAAGAGCAGGCCAATTCCGATTCCCGCGATCCATGAGCGCTGGTGCAGGTTGGCGAAAACGCGACCCCGCTCTTCCGGCGAAACGCTCTTGGCTATGTACTTCGCACACACCACCTGGAACGCCAGCGTGATGCACGACAGCAGCATCAGGATGGTATAAACCGCGGTTGCGTTCGCGAAGCCCGTTGGCCCGAGCAGTCTCGCCGTGGCCACGTTGTAGACGAGGTTGGTGACTCCCACGAGTCCAGAGCCCGCAAGCAGCGTCAGGACGCCTCCGAGGAATTGAGACTTCAGCGATTTGACCGGCGCTGGCCTCGTCCCGAGGGTCTCTTTTGGAGAGGAAGCCGTGTCGCTATTCGTCGTCGGTGCCATGGGGTGTGCTCAAGGACTAGAACAGAGTGAAGTGCACCACCGGAAGGATCGTGCTCTTGGAACCTCCGAAGAAGCTGTAAAACGTTTGTTGCTGAACACCCAGAGAAAATCGAAATGGATGTGCCACCGGCGTCATACCGGTGCCATCTTTTGAATTCCCCCGAACCCGCCGCGTGTAAGAAGCGACAAACTCGCTTTGCGCGTTGTCATACTCGTGAAAGCCCTCTCCGCGCGAGAGCAGGAATGAACCTTGGACGGTCCAGCGTGGGTTGGCGCGGAATTCAAACCGTCCTCCCGGCACCAGCGCCTGCGCGATGGCGTATTGCGTGCCCTGCACTCTCCACGCCCGCAGATCCTCAGCCAGCACGGCCGCGGTCAGGCGGCTGCCGAACTTCTGTTGCAATCCGATGTAACTCGAAGTATCAAAATATTCCTGCACTAGCGGGTTATATAAGAGGTCGCGCACTGTGTAGCCTGTTAATAGCGAAGTGTGTCCCCAGGGCCGTCCCACCGTGAATTCGGCGCTCGCGTAAAGTTCTCGCGAATTCAGATTCTGATCTGTAAAGGGTCCGGCTTCCCGCACCGCACTGCCGTTGAACGAAACCCAGTTGCGGAAAGAACTCGTTGAGACATAGAGGAACTGGCGAAAAAGATTTTGACTCATATAAATCGGGGAGATCGTGTCTCGCCGGATGTCATATTGCAACCCACCGTTGAAGGCGATGGAGTTCGAGCCAAAACGAAGAACGGGAGTGATCCCGCCATTGAAATAAGTGGCGTATGTATTGCGGTCTTGAATCACGTTGACGCTGGGAAAAAGAAACCGGCCAGAAGTAAAGCTTTCGCCGACAAATCCCGAGATGACCGGCAATCCGCCGATATGTATGCGATAGTGCGTGTCCGCGAGATCCTCGTAAGAATGTCGTGGCGGAGGCAGCAGCGCCGGATTGGTCACTTTGAGAATTCGAGCGTCGAGCGTGTAAACGTTGATATCTTCCAGAGCGGGCGCGAACGACGCATCCGGCAAGATACTGACCGTTTGGTTGATCTGGTGGCCCTCCTCGATTGCGAGCTCATTCTGCGCGGTCTGAGTTTCAGCCAGATTTTCCTGCCCGGCCACGGTATTGGCCTGCGCGAAAGACGAGAGTGCGTGCACCGTGTCCTGCCGCTGGCGGTACAGATTCGCCTCAGCCAGCATGTAATCGTAGTCATCGCTGAAGTCTTTTTCCGGGCCGACGCTGGCTAGCGCAACTTGTGCTTTATGATTCTCCCCCTCGGCCATATACGTATTGGCCATCCCTATGCCCACCTCGGTGGGATTGGCTCCCGCAAGCTTGGCCTTATCGAAATAGGTTTCCGCGAGATCGAAGTCATGCATGGCCAGGAAGATATTCGCGGCTTCAAGAATGTCTTCCGGAGAGACCGGCGAGCCGTCGATGCGCGCTTCGGCGAACCCCAGCGCGAGCTGGCGGTGCACATCGTCGTAATGTCCTTCTCGGAGAAATACCTGCGCAATCGACAAGCGCACGCCCAGACGATATCCATTCGGAACGTCTAAAGCGCGCGAGAATCGTTGCATCGCGCCGTCCCGATCTCCCAGTGTTAGTAGAGCCGCGCCAGTGGCCATGAAGATGTCGATGCTGTCTTTGCCATACTGCTCGGCCAATTGGATGTCCTGCATCGCATCCGCTCGTGCGCCCAGCTTGGCGTGAATCTGTGCGCGCATGGCGTAAACGCGGGGATCTGTAGCCGCTAAATTCTGTGCTGCTGCGAGTGCGTTGAGCGACTGCTCATATCGCCGCAGGCGGAAGAGTGTATCGGCATAGGCCAGTTGCGTGGTCAAGTCGTTCGGTGTCTCTTCCAGCGCGATCTTGTATTCCGTTTCAGCGTGGGTAAAATCCTGTTCCTGACGAAACGCCTCGGCCCGGGCCAAATGCCAGGCATGCGATTTGCCCAGTATTTTTTGGGCGGCTTCGAGTTGGCTCAGCGCCGGTTTCGGCCGGTGCAATTGCAGGTCGGCGAACGCCAATCCCAGATGCGCTTCGCCACAGTCGCGTTGTAACTGGATGGCAGTTTGAAAATCCGGCACGGCCTTCGCCGCTTCGTGAAGATCATTCAGTACGAATCCGCGATTCACATACCCGGTCGCCATCTTTGGGTCGTTCCGCAAGGCACGCGTGTAGTCCTCAAGAGCCTCGTGCAACTCTCCGTCGTGAGCATGAATGTTGCCGGCCACCAGCGGCAAATCCTTGTCGTCCGGGAGAATCGGCTGATACTTGTTGATCAGCGAAAGGGCCTCATCGTACCGGTTCAGATAGTAGAGATCGTAGACGAGGTAAACCACTCCTTCACGATCACGCGGAAGTTTTTCGAGAACCTTGTATCCCAGCTTCGCTGACTCGGCATAATCGCCCTCGAGGGTGAGGTAGCGCTCTCTTTCGCGGCTTACCTGCGGGCTCTCATTCATTGCGCCTTGAGCGCGATCGAGCCAATGTTTTGCCAATTCTCGGTTGTGTGCTTCGAGCGCCGCATTGGCGCCGCCCGCAACGATCATCGCTCTGCTGGGCATCCGCCGGTAAGCATCTTCATAGTTGGTTTCAGCCGCACGATAACTCTTTTCGGCAGTGTATAAATCGCCTAAGGCAAGATACGGTTCGTAATCCTTCGGGTGCGCATTCGCAGCTCGTTTGAAATAACTCTCTGCGAGTTTCGCGTCTCCGTTATCGCGGGCAAGATATCCCAGAGACGATAAGGCGGTGCGATTGTTATGATCCAGCTCCAGCACTTTTGCGAAGGTATCTTCAGCCGCTTGTTTCTGCCCCATCTTCCATTGCAGGCTCGCGTAGTTCAAAAGTGAATTCACATTCGATGGAGCCAGCGAAAGCGCCTCCTGAAGATCCTTGTTCGCTGCATCCACGTTCCCTTGGCCAGCTTCGATCGCAGCCCGCAGCCGCAGCATCTCGGGCCGCGAAGACTCCGGCGCGTTCACTCGATTGATTGCTGCGAACGCGGCATCCAATTGCTGCTTGGCGCCGGCCTGATCGTCCTGCCGCAGATCGAGCTCGTAAAGGTTCAGCCGCAGTTCAATCGGATAGAGCGGACCCTCCGGAACATGCGCAGGCAGGTTTGCGAGCGCGAGATTGTACTCGGAGCTCGCATCCCCGAAGCGATCATCTGCTTCGGCGATAGCGCCCAGAATGGCGTGCAGCCGGTAATTGTTGCTATCGATCCGCTTGGCATCTTCCAGAAAGTCACGGGCCGCATCCGGCCGGCCCATTCCCACCCAAGCTTGCGCCGCACTAAGATCGAGATTGATGTTTCCTCTCGCCGCCTTCGCCAGTCGTGTATACAAGTCCGCGGCTTCCTGCTGTTTCTCTGCGAGCTGGTAGGTATAAGCCAGTTCGGCCAGCACGTCCGCATTTTTGTTTGGTATGGCCTGCAACGTTGCAATGGCTTGATCGTACTGTCCCTGATCGCGATATTCGCCGGCGACCGCGCGCAACACTTCCGGATCGTTCGGAGCGCGGCGCTTCGCCAGGTTCAAGTAGTGTGTGAACTGATCCGCTTGTCCAAGGCGTTCGTAAGCATGCGCGATCAGCAAGTCGGTGTGAGGAGAGGCCTGCAGCATGTCTGCGCGTTTCAGCAACTCCAGAGCTTGCGTGGGATCCGAATTCAGCAAAAGTTCACCCGCCAGCTGCAAACTGTTTGCATCCTTCGGATTCGCATCCACCACGCGCTGGAGCAGTTTTTCCGCTTCATCGTCTCGGCCCATCTTGGCGTAGGTTTGCGCCAACCCGGCCATCCCTCTGACCGAGCCGGGCTGAATCTTCAGGCCGCGATTGTAGGCGTCAACCGAAGCCGGATAGTGATCTGCCAGTCGATCCGCGTAACCCAGCAAAAACCAAAGTTCCGCATTCTGCGGCGCTGACTTCGCCGCGCGTTCCGCGAAGCCGACAGCAGCTGTATAGTCGTTTCGCTTCAGCGCATCCTGCGCGGCTCGCGCCTGCCGAGAAACTTCAATGCTCGATCCCCATCCAAACCCAGAACCGCCTTGCCCCGAACTCTCTTGGGCATCCGGAGCAGCGGTCTTCAAGCTCCGATTTCTCTGAGAGGACGTCCCTTGACCGTTTATTTCGTACGTCTGAGCACGAACGGAACCGAGAAGTAATACAACGCAAAAGCTCGTGAGCGGAAGTCGGCTTTTCACTGAATCACCACGCTGGATACAAGTCTTTGAAATACCTCCCGCATCACAATGTTTCTGCGGCTCCCATCAGATGCCACTCTTTCGGGGAAGGCTGCTTGATCACTGGGACCAGCTTGTAATCCGTGAAAATCCGGTAAACCCTGGGCCGGCTTTTTGAATCGAACCTTTTCGCTGAGGAGCCTAGGGAGCGCACAATTGTGAGCACTGTCAAAAGTAGTTACTCTCGTCCAATCCCTCTTCTTGCAATCGTGCTAGTGGCGCTGGCGGTTCACGGACCGCTGCTGCTCATGGAGCTCCCGGCAGGTTCGTTCGATGCCAACTTCCACATGTTCTTCGCGTCCCACTACGCCCATCACTGGTTCAATCCCTGGAATGAAAAATGGTTTGCCGGATTTTCTCAGACCACCTATCCGCCCTTGACTCACCAGTGGATCGCTCTCATGTCGAACGTGGTTGGCCTGAAGATGGGCTACATGCTCGTGCAACTGATTGCCGTTTTGCTGCTCCCGGTGGGAGTGTTTCGCTTTGCCAAAATCTGGGTCGATGATCGCGCCGCGAGCTACGCCGCTCTAGGATCGGTTTTCCTGGGAGCGTTGGCTTTTCTGGTTTATCAGGCCGGACAGCTGGCTACCGTGGCCTCCGCCGCCCTTTACTTGAACGCGTTGCCTTATTTTTACGAATGGATGACGGAGTCTTCCGGGCGCGCCCTCGTCAAGGGAGTTGCCGTGAGCCTGACTGCGGCGGCCGCCCACCACGTCACGCTGATTTTCGGTGTGGTGCTTTTTGCTGGTCCCGTACTGTGGACCGCTTACCTCGACGCGCGAGATGAGCGAGTTGCGGGATCCGTCGCCGGCGTCTCCTCGCGGGCTGCGGTTTTTGGTGTTCTCGTAGCTGCGGGCGTAGGCGTTATCCTGCTGCCCTATTGGCTGGCCCTCATTCAACATCCCATTCACCAGATTCCGATCCCGCATGACAGCCGCGCAAACTTCTTGCTGAACTCGATTACGGGGGTTAACTACTTTGTCATTCCGTACGGCGCTTTGATACTAGCTCTGCCGTTCATCGTCATCCGTGGTGCTTCGTCCCCTCGCTGGCGGCCGTTGCTATTCGGCTTCTGGCTCACTTTCATTTTTGGACTGGGTGGCACCACGCCCCTCCCCCGCTGGCTACTGGGACGCGCCTATGAAGTTCTTACTTTCGAGCGCTTTACATTTTGGGCAACACTCATGGCGATGCCGTTCGTCGGAGTGCTGGCGGTGGAACTGCTTGATCGCTTCCAGTCCAAGGCAGCTGTAGGACTGGCGCTCGCCTCGGTGGCGACAATTGGTGCTGCTCTGTTTTGGCTCAATGCTAATCCATTTCGTCCGACCGCCGCGGTGAATGTCGATCCCGTAATCGCTTTCCTGAATCGCGACGGCCATGATTCCTACCGCTACGTCACCTTGGGGTTTGGCAGCGAATTGGCGAAGGTCTCCACTTATACCGACGCTGGTAGCGTCGACGGCGACTACAACTCCGCGCGCCTTCTGCCCGAAATGACTCACTACGGTTCGGCGCAGCTCACCAATGCGAAGTTTTATGGCTCCGCTGGAATGGGCGCTCTGCGGGCCATGCTCGAACATGCCAATCGCTACGGCCTGAAATATATTTTTGTCCACGACCCTTACTATGAGCCGCTCCTGACCTTCGTGGGCTGGCGAAAGATTGAGACTTTCGACAACGGTGAGATCACCGCCTGGTCGAAAGAGGATGTTCCTCCCGCGCACAAAATTCCCTCCGATGCCATTCCCGCACCCTGGCAGGGGCTGTTGTGGGGAACGCTGCCCATCGGCATAAGTTTCCTGGCAATTTTTCTCGAGTTCGTTTTGCCCGAGACCCGCCGTGTTCCCGTCGGCGCGGGCATGCCGGTGCGTTCCGAGGATCGTAAACATGAAGACCGTCAACATATTGTCGCTTGAGGAATCTGAATGAAATATGTGGTTCCCATCGCCCTCGTTGCCGTAACCGCCGCATTGATGGTGCTGGGTCTTTTTGTGACCAGCCAGGCGGGGAACACAGTTGGTGTCACCAAGGGGTCTGCCCTTCACACGGCCAAGGCAAGCACGCCGGATCAAGCGATGAGCAATTTGTTGGTCGCCGTTCAAAGGCGAAATTGGGACCGCGCCTTTGCCAACGTTTCCAACACCAGCGGAATCACCGAGCAGGCTTTTATCCAGGACTGGATGGGATCGAACGGCAGCCTGCGTTCGTTTTCCGCGTTAGAGGGTTTTGACTCACGGCCCCTGCACGCGACCAACGACCAAGCGCAGATGCGCGTGCGTCTCCATTTTTCCACTCCCGTAGGCCCCATCGAAGATGTCCACGACTTTCGTTTGATTCGCGAAGGCGATGTCTGGAAAGCGGTTTGGCCTAAAATTCAGGCACCTTCCGTGCCCGCGCAAGTGATCCCGGTTAACTATCTGCGCTGGGATCTCGTCACTGGAAGCGCCGACGATGAGTGGGGATCTAAGAATGTTGACTCCCCGCACGTGCGCATCATTTCCATGAATGCCGTTGATTCCGCAGAGGGCGCGGTGGTGATGGGAGAAGTAACGAACGAAGACACGATCCCGGCATTCGTCACGGTCAACGCGACTCTGGTCGACGCAGCGGGAAATCCCATCGATGAAGAAAGCAGCTTCGATAAGATCGCACACGTTCTCCTGCCGAAGCAGGTCACACCGTATCGTATCGACTTCCCGAATCTGAGTCTGAGAAACGTCAAGAACGTTCGCATGGATGTGAAGTCAAGCCTGGTCCCGGCTTCGGCCGATCCGGTGATCGGAGTGATGAATCAGAAAATCGACACCGACAATCAAGGCAAGAGCGTTCTCAACGGCGATCTGTTCAATCAGAGCGGAGAAACGGTCAACATTCCGCATGTGATCGCCAGTTTCTACGATAACGACGGAAAGGTCGTCTGGGTCTCGGACGGTTACGTCGATCGCGCGTTGCTGCCGCAATCGTCCGAGGCCTTCGCGGTTGAGATCCCGAAAACTCTCGCCGCGAAGGTGCATAGTTTCCATGTCGTCGTGAACCAGTTCAGTTTGGGTAAGTCCTAGCATGATGCGCCTGCTTCAATTTTGCGTGGTCATCTGCCTAACCCTGACCTCCGCACACTTATGTGCCGCTCAGGATTTCCACGTTCCCGAATCCTCTGCCGCCGGAGATGAAGCCACCATCTCTACGCAGGGAAGCGGGAAGGCAACTCTCTATCTTGTCGGTCCGGGAATCTCACGCAAGAGTGAGGTCACGCTCGGCGAGGACATTCAATTGGCGCCGCAGGATCTGCGCATCGCCGGCGATTACCTGGCGATTTTGTGTTCCGGCACATGTCATGGCGAGAGCTTTTACGTAACTGCCGCGAAGCCCGCCAGCCTCATCTTCCTGGTTCACCCTTCGCGCGTTCCGGTTGCGCAAGGTGATGCCGTGAGCGGCGTCGCATTTCCTTTCGACCAGTATCGCAATCTCGTTCTCGCTCCCCAGCGCATCAGCTTTCAATTCACGGCCAAAGATGCTTCATTGTGGTCTCGCGCGAGTCGCACCCAGGACGGAGTAGCATGGTTCCGCGCCGCTTCGGGCAAGTCCGCCGGTCCGGTGCAAGTGACAGCATCGCTTGGTGATCTGACGTCTCGCCGCGCCCTTCAACAAGTCGCCTCCGACCCTTGCAATCTCCGCATCAGCGGGCGGCGCACTCGAAACGGCATTCTGGTGCAAACTGAACCCGTTCATGACTGTGCCGGAAATCCCGTGTCCGATGGAACCATTGTCACATTCACCGAAACCGGCGCGAATGGAACCGACACCGTAGACGCGCCCATCAAGCAGGGGATAGCTCGATCGCAATTAGAGGGGGCAGGTGCAGCATCCATCTCCGTCGCATCCGGCGTTGTCATGGGAAACGAGATTCACGTGGGAGCGCAGCCATGAACCGCCCGCCAAAATGCATGGCTCACACTTGTTCCGCCGCGACCGCTGCAGCTTTTGTTTGTTTCGTGCTGGTCTCCGCCATTAATTTGAACGCGGCCGATGCCTCGGTACAAGTTCAGTTGGATACCAGGAACACCGGGCCGCGCGCCGTTGAAAGCCTCACCGAGCGTGGCATTCTTCGAGACTATCGTTTCGCCTGGACGAGCCTGGCACAAGCGCTCGAATCCAACACCCTCGATCCTCTTGAGGGACCGTTTTCCGGCGATGCCAAGCAGTGGCTACGCCAGACTGTGGCTAGCCAGAGGCAATCCGGTCTGACTCAGCACTATCTCGATCAACGTCACCAAGTTGAGGCGGTATTCTATGCGCCTGAGGGCGACGTGATGGAATTGCACGATACCGCTCAGTACCAGCTGCAAATCCGGGACGGAGACAGAACCATTCTCGAGGAGCATGTAGTGGTGCACTACGTCGTGCTCATGACCCCCGGTGCCGACCGTTGGGTAATTCGTCAACTGCAGGCAGTGCCACAATTTTGAGAAGCCGTTCTCAACGCTTGCCCGAACACCAGGCTCACCGCCTGAGCCGCGCCAACCGCCCAGTTCCCGGCCGCATCTTAATTACTCCGAAGGAAGGCCGTAGGAATGGAGTGGTCAATTGCCGAGGTCGTTTCTAGCTTCAACCATGGCGTTATTCATGTTGGCAACGGGATGTACGACGCCGGGGGCTCATCATATTTTGCAGCAGAACGCACAAGCGCCCGGACTTTCTCCCAAGCTCCTCGCCGTCTATATGCCGTGGTTCGGTGACCACACCCACATGGATGTGGGCTATTCCAGCCAGGACCCTGGCGTGCTGCGAAAGCAAATTCAACAAGCCCGCCACATGGGAATCTCCGCGTTTTTAGTGGACTGGTACGGCGAGAACAATCCTTATTCCGATCACAACTTCGCCCTTCTGCAACAAATTGCGAGCGAAAGTCATTTCCAGGTCGCGCTGCTCTACAACGAAGCGCAGGACGATACCGACGCGACCGATGACGCGATTGCGGCAGTCGATGAAGCCTACAAAAACTACATCGGCCCGGCGGCCAGATTTCGCGATGCCTACCTGACCTACAACGGTCGGCCGATGGTGTTTATTTTCCCCAAGGGCGGCCATGTCGATTGGAATCGCGTCCGGGAACACTGCAGCGGTTGGGAGAACCCTCCTCTGCTGATCTATAAAGACCAGCCGCCTCCGCAGTTCGCCGACGACTTTGCCGGCTCTTATGCCTGGGTGCAACCGGGTCCGGGAGGGTGGGCTCCTGACGGCAGCAACTGGGGCGAAGCTTACCTCGACAACTTTTACAAAACCATGCAGAAGCATCCTGACAAGATCGCCGTAGGCGGCGCATGGCCAGGCTTCGACGACTCTGCCGCAAAATGGGGGCTCAATCGCCACATCCAAAGTGCCTGCGGCAAAACTCTCGACGAGACGCTCAATTTTTACGAGCGATACTACGACAGCTCCAGACCCTTGCCGTTTCTCTTGATCGAAACCTGGAACGACTACGAGGAGGGAACTGCCATTGAACGCCGGTCCGCAACCGACTGCGGCAACAGCGGGAACGTGAACACGAGCCAGTTCACTCCGCACTGAGTTCGGCTTTCGGACGCTACAACAGCACAGCGAGATGTCTCATCAAAGAACGGCCGTCGAATCTCTCGTGAGCGGGTTGCAAAGAATGCGAGTCAAAACTATGGATGGCGCGAAAAATTCAAACAAATGTCTAACCCTGCTCTCCCGTTTGTTGTTGGAGAACGATGCAAATAACGGCTCAGCTTTTCCTACCCCTCTCGGCGGCAGCAACAGCGAGGCTATCGCGCAAATTATTTCTAGGTTCACTTCGCAGGATCTCGGCGAGCTTTGGAGCCTGGCGAATTCTCACCATGTCATCGCGCGGGCATTTCCCGTCTTGCATCGACTTATGGCGGCTCGCCAGTCGGATCGCGCCGATTGGGTTGAACAAGCGCTGGCCAAAGAACAAGCGCGGATACAACTCGCTCTATCCTTCTTGCTTCCTATTTGTGAAGCTCTCCAGCAAGTCGGCGACGTGATTGTTATCAAGTCTCTGGATCACTGGCCTGACCTGGGTAACGATCTCGATCTTTACTCAAACGCGGAGAGCGCTGACATCGTAGCGATCATGGTCGAACGCTTCAGAGCACGCCCCGACGAGCGTAGCTGGGGTGACCGGCTGGCGAACAAATGGAACTTCATTGTGCCCGGTTTGCCAGAGCTGGTTGAGGTTCACGTATCACGACTCGGCCAGACCGGAGAACAGGTCGCGATTACCAATTCACTCGTGACGCGCTCGCGCACAGTGGAATTTGGCGAAAAAACATTTCGCGTTCCGGCGCCAGAAGATCGATTGATCATCAGTACCTTGCAACGCATGTATCGGCACTTCTATCTGCGTCTGTGCGACGTTGTCGATACCGCGCGCCTCGTGAACTCTGCTGCCGTCGATTACTTTTATCTCAAGTCTTTAGCCGAATCGGCAGGACTCTGGGACGGCCTGGCAACTTATTTGGTCACCGTTTCCGGGTATCTCAAGTCCTATAGTGGAGAAAGTTTGCCGCTGCCGCCACTGGTAACTTACGCAGCGCGGTTTGGCAATGAACTCGTTCGCTTCAAGCGAAAGTTTCTGCGCATCCCGATTTTCCCTCAGGCCGCATCCCTGTATGCATCGGAGTGGAAAAGGCTTCTCCTCAATGGCGAACTACAGAGCACTCTGCGGCTTAGCTTGCTGCCCGGTCTGGCAGCGGCCGCGGCCCTTGAATTGAAGCTTACCGGCAGCGACAAGGGAATCTGGTGAGTGGCCTCGACTGTAGGGAGTTCCCGGTATTGTGGTTGCAGTCCGACCGATCTATGTTGAGACAGCGCGAGGAGTTTAGGTCACTGCAAATCATCAAGAGCCAGGTTCCAGCCCCTGCCCGGACCATGGCGAACGTCGAAGTGGAATGTTTGACTTAGCATCTTTTGGACAGGAGGGACGGTCTGTTTGGTACGCATTTTAGTGGTCGACGATAACCCGGCGGTTCGGAACTATCTCCGCGCTCTCCTGGAGCAGCAGAATACCTGGCAAGTTTGCGATGAGGCCCGAACTGGAGGCGAGGCCCTGCAAAGGGTGAAGAAGAATCCGCCTGACATGATTCTGCTGGATTTTCAAATGCCGGATTTAAACGGGCTCGATGTTGCCCGGCAGATTTCGGGACTCTTTCCCGAAATACCCATCCTATTGGTCACTATTCATCTCTCGAAGCAACTGGCGGAAGAAGCTCGCAGAGCTGGAATCCGCGGCGCCTGCGCGAAATCGGATGTCGGTTCGATCGTCGAAGCCGTGGATGCACTGCTGCACGCGGGAACCTACTTCCCGATCGCCAGCTAATCGTTTTGTTGCCTTCCAGATTTACCCGCGCGCGATAATACAGGATTCCCTGTATTCGGCTCCGCCTCGTCGCGTGCTAGTTTCATAGGGTTCCACGTATACGGAAGCCTTCCCCTGATATGAGTAGACTCTGCGGTGGGAACAGGGCAAACTAGGACCCGAGCCCACCGTGGAACCTCCCAAGGGGGAATGCACGGTGTCGCATCAGAGAGCTGAAAACGTTATGGCTGTGCGCATCTTGCTGGTCGACGACCATCCTATCGTGAGACAAGGATTGAGAACTCTTCTGCAGGGGCGGGGCGATTGGGAAGTCGTGGGTGAAGCATCGGATGGGGTCGAGGCGGTGGAGAAAGTCGATAGCTTGCTGCCGGACGTTGTCGTCCTCGATGTCACCATGCCTCGAATGAATGGCCTGGAAGCGTGCCGCTTGATTCAGCAAAAGCATAAGAACGCTGGTCCTGAAGTTTTGTTCGTTACTCAACACGACTCTCCGCAGATGATGCGTGAGGCGCTGGACGCGGGAGCCCGCGGATATGTGGTGAAATCCAATGCCGCACGAGATCTGCTGGAAGCCGTTGAATCCGTCAGTCAGCATCGCGTATTTACGGCATTAGCACGCAGCCCGCAGGCGTCGTGCTAATGGGATTTAAATCCGCCGCTTTGTCAGAAAGATTGTAGGAGGAAGGTCTGCCATGAAACTGCGAATCCTGTTAGCCGATGATCATGAAATCGTTCGTCGAGGTCTGTGCTCACTTCTTCAAAAACGTGAAGGATGGGAAATTTGCGGAGAAGCCTGCGACGGCCGTGAAGCGGTCGAGATGGCCAAGAGGTTGAAGCCCGATGTCATCATCGTCGACATCGGCATGCCGAGCCTCAACGGTTTGGACACCACACGCCAGCTCATGCAGCATGACCCGCAGTTCAAAGTAATCGTGCTTACAATTACCGATTCTGATCAGGTTATCCGCGAGGCGCTCGACGCGGGAGCTCGCGGTTTCGTCCTCAAGTCTGACGCGGCTCGCGATCTGGTCTCCGCCGTGGAGGCTTTGCAGAGCAAGCGCATGTTCTTCACTCCCCGCGTGAACGATTTGGTACTGGCAGGATTCCTCGACAAAGGTCATGTCGTCGCCCGGAACGAGGCGCCGAATTTGCCTACGCTGACAGTCCGAGAGCGGGAAATCACTCAGCTCCTTGCGGAGGGCAAGAGTTCCAAGGAAGTGGCGACGCTGCTGAACCTGAGCACGAAGACCGTGGAAACTCATCGCAGCAACATCATGCGGAAGCTCAGCCTGCACTCCATTCGTGATCTGGTGGTCTATGCCATCAAGAACAACATCATCCAGATCCAGATGCCGGCTCCGATTCACAGCGCTCCGGAAACTACAGTCGCCTGAGTGCGGGCGCTGGTTTATTGTCCCGATTCCGGTGCGTAATACCCGCTCCGGGTGCGAACCGTAAGTTTGCCGTACCCGGGAGCGTATGCTTCTACGCGCAAACTCTGATAATCCGGCTTTCCATTCTGATTACGTGGCTTGTAAGCGATGATGTATTGACTGCGGATGTCGCGGGCCACGGTTCGTGTGATGCTATCCACTTGGTCCAGCGAATCCGGAAAGTAAGCGACTCCGCCGGTTCCCGCAGCTAACTTTTCGAGAGCCTCGCGTCCCTCGCTCTGCAATCCACCACCGGTTAGGCCAATGGTATAAAGGGTCGGCCCATTCGCCTGCTGCAAGCGCCGCGCAGCCTCCTGTAGAGTCTCCTGGCTCATGTTGTCCTGACCATCGGTAATCACTAACAGAACTTTCTTGTTGAGCCGCGAATTATTCTCCAGATGGATCGCCGAAGCAATGATGGCGTCATAGAGCGCGGTGCTTCCTTTTGCCGAAACCTGGTGCAACGCCGCCTGCAGCAGGTTCACATTCGAGGTGAAATCCTGATCCAGATAGGGCCTTTGGCCGAAGTTCACCACGAACACCTGATCGTCCGGATTGCTGGCACGAACCAGATTCAGAACCGCCTGCTCGACTTGCCCCCTCTTATCGCGCATCGAGCCGGAATTATCCACCGCAATACCCATCTCGACCGGCACATCTTCCCGTCTGAATGAAGTGATCGTCTGCGGCTGTCCTTGTTCGTACACCGTAAACGCGCTCCTATCCAGTCCGGTCACAAGGTGCTGTTGTTCGTCGACCACGGTCGCGTGTAGTACCACTTCTTCAATCTGCTTTCTAAATACAAACATGCCCTGATCATTGCCGGTTGGCGCTTGAGCCGTCGGCTGTTGTTCGGATGACTGTTGATCAGGTGTAGTGGGCTGCTGCACGCTGTTCGTCGTCGCAGAGGTTGTGGCCTCCGGCGGGGACGCAGCAGGAGAGTTTTGTGCCGCAACACTCGAGCTCAAGACAGTACCTGCGATGCAGACTAGGACAATCGAACCGACGCTCCAGGGAGCGGCTGGCTTCATAAAATCCTCCGTCGCCCTTAGATGCCATCTTTGTGATTTGCGAAATTCCCCCGGCCTAGGGTAAATACCTGACCTCCTTCGTTTCCTCGGCTCGGAAAACTTACATTGATTCGCTCAGATTCCCCGCCAATCTATTGAAACTGAATGCGCCGTGATTGGCCCCTTCCTTGCTGATTTCGATAAGGTTCTTCGTAATCTGTTTCCGCCTGCGCCGGGGCGCCAGCCAAGTTCCTGGCAACCGGCCGTGGTGCAACCGCAACTATCTCAATACCGCGTAGTTTCGCCCCAAGATCCGGCGTTACGCGTTGTTGCCAAAGGTGTTTAGGAGTGCGCGTGCTTCAGATTCTTATTGCAGATGACCATGAAGTTGCGCGGAAAGGGATTCGCTCCATTCTGGAAAACCACCCTGGCTGGGAAGTTTGCTGCGAAGCCCGCGATGGCCGGGAAGCCGTAGAGCTCGCCGGCCAATCGAAGCCTGACGTCCTGTTGCTCGATATCGGAATGCCGAATCTGAACGGCTTGGACGCAGCCCGGCAAATTCTCGCCGTGTCGCCCGAGGCTCGCATTCTCATTCTCACGATTCACGATTCGGAGCAGGTGGTCCGCGAAGTCCTGTCCGCTGGGGCCCGCGGCTTTCTGCTTAAGTCAGACGCCGGCCGCGACCTGGTGGCCGCGGTGGAAGCTCTGCAGAATCGCCGGACCTTCTTCACTTCGAAAGTGGCTCAAATGATGCTCGAGGGCTATCTGCGTCCGCAGCAGGAGCGTGTCAACTCCGAACAGCATGTTCTGACGCCGCGGGAACGCGAAGTCATCCAACTCGTCGCCGAGGGCAAAACTACCAAGGAGATTGCGACGGCTCTTAGCTTGAGCGTTAAGACAGCGGAAACCCACCGCACCAACCTGATGCGGAAACTCGATCTGCACTCCATCGCTGATCTCACGCTCTACGCGGTGCGTAATGGCATCGTTCAGATTTACTAAACCCGTTGCATTGCTTGCCCAGCGCGCTTTTCCGCCAACGCAACCTATTGCCTTCGCATCCTAACCAACAACCAAAATCCAGTATCTCCAAGAGGTTCACAAATGAAATTCTTTTCCGCAAATCTTGACAGCCTTCGAAAACTCTATTTCGACCAATTGCAACACCTGCATTCCGCTGAAACTCAGATCAGCGAAGCTTTGCCCAAGATGATCGACGCAGCTACCGAACCACAATTGAAACATGCTCTGCAGACTCACCTGCAGGAGACGCGTGGTCATGTGGCCCGTCTGGAACAGATTCTGAATCAAGCCAAGGGCTCGGTCGATTCCAAGAAGTCCAAGGGCATCGCGGCTCTCATCACAGAAGGAGAAGACGTGATCAAGGATGCCGTCGACACTTCAGTGCGTGATGCCGGCATCATTGCCGCTGCTCAGAAAGTTGAGCACTACGAGATCGCCGCCTACGGCACTGTGCGAACCTTCGCTGAAATCCTCGGCAACGACGCTCAGGCTACTTTGCTCGATCAAACCCTGGAAGAGGAAAAGCACGCCGATGCTGTCTTGACCGGCATTTCGGACACGGCAAATACAAAAGCCGACAGAGCTGCCTGATCCAACTGAACCATCGCGATTTCAAGGGCAGAGCGCGGGCCGGATCGCGCTCTGTTTTTCTTTGCCTCGGTTCGTACGGACGCTTCACCCCTCGCCTACACGCTTAACCCTATATTCGCCGCATCCCCCATTCAATACCCTGAACCAGTCAATGAGTTCAAGAATAGTTCGTCCACCGAAAGGGGTTAACCATGCTCTGGACCATTGCGGTGATACTTCTGGTTTTGTGGCTGCTCGGGATGGTCAGTTCCTACACGATGGGCGGCTTCATCCATATCTTGCTGGTGCTGGCAATCATCGCTGTTTTGGTCCGCCTCATTCAGGGTCGCAACCCGGTTTAGCGGCGCTATCTCATGAATACGCCGCAATTCCGGAACTGCGTCTTGAGCGGATTTGACAAACAAACCGAGTAGGCCTTTGGGACTACAGTCAATCAGAGAGGAGCAATGATCATGGATAAAGATCGTGTTGAAGGAAAAGTTAAAGACGTCGCCGGCCGCGTGGAGCGACAGGTGGGCGAGTGGACCGGTGACAATGAAAAGCAGGCGCACGGCGCGGCCAAGCAGGCCGAAGGCAAAGTGCAGAATACCTGGGGAAAAGTGAAAGACGCTGCCAGGTCTGCCACGAAGGAAAATCGCCCGAGTGACGCTGAGGAAACCAACGCAGAAGGAGCCGAAGACCGAAAACTGAGATCCGAAAGAAAGGCTGGATAGTCCCCAGCAGAACGTAGTCCATTCTCCTGAGAACGCTCAATATGCCGCCGGGCGTAAGTTTTCCCGGCGGTTTTTTCGTCCCCGAAGATTAAGCTTCACCAGGTACGGCCAATACACTCACTGAGCCTCAGAGTCGTCCCGGGATCGGTCTCCAGTCGGCATCTGCACCTGGATGATGTCATTCTTCACCGCGTACAGCACGAGGTCGCGGATGGAGTGAAAGCCCAGCTTTCGCATAATGTTGCTGCGATGCGTTTCGGCAGTCTTTGTGCTCAGGTTGAGAACGGTCGCTACTTGTTTGGAACTTTTTCCCTCGGCCAGCAGTTGGATGACTTCGCGCTCCCGCGGCGTCAAGGTGGGAAACCTGGGCGGCGTGCCGCGCGGCGCGACCCCACCTTTTTCCAGGAAACCAGCCAGTACCATTTCGTTCACTCGTGGAGTAAAAAACATCTGCCCGCGCTGCAGCGCTTCGATGGCTGAGACCAAGTCTCGCACCGCGTCGGATTTCAACACGAAGCCGCGCGCGCCTGCGTCCAAAGCCTCGCGTATCACATGATCGGAATCTGTGATAGTTAGAACGATAATTTTGAAATTGGGATCGTGTTGTGTCAGTTGCCGAGTGGCCGCCAGTCCGTTCAGATTCGGCATGCCGATGTCGAGAATCACGAAGTCAGGTTTGAGTTGCTTCGCCTTCTCCACTGCTTCGCGTCCATCCGATGCTTCTCCGCAAACCTCCCAGCCCTCGTGCGCCTGCAACAGAGACGAGAGACCGCGACGAACTACCTCGTGATCGTCCGCTATCAGGATCCGGAGCTTCAACCCCTGCCTCCTGACCTTTCCCTGACCAGGCTCCTCCTCCGCAGGCTTTCCTCAGCGACGGAGCAGAAAGGAAGGAACCTAGCACCGGGGCGGTCGCAATGTTCTTTGCGAGGATGCATAGGCGTAGTGATTGCACTCGGCTCAAGGCTCACACGAGTACCTTCACCTTTTTCGTTCGCGTTACTGAATACAGCGAGCAGCTATGCCGGAGCAATCAGGTCTTTGCTGTATTATCATTCCAGTTAGCAGAGAGATTCTCCCTTCAGACACTGGTATTTCCGGCATCCTGAGGTTTATAAACTGGCTGTGGCATCAACTCCGGTCGCACAGTTAGGATTTAAATGGAGGAAGATGGGGTGGTGAGTTTAAAGCTTGCCATGCCAGGTCGAAAAGCCGGACGTCGCATCAATACTTCTATCATCTATGTCACCGCGTAGGAACGCACAAGTGGCATTCGCATCCGCTGTGGGCGTGCTGCTGCTCAGCGCGATCGCCGCCTATGTCACTATCGATCGTCTTCGCGACAGCGCTCGTTGGGTTATCCATTCCTTCGAGGTTGAAACCACTCTGGGCGAAATGGATTCCTCCATCGCAAAGCTGGCTCGCGCTCGCAGCGGTTTCGCCATGACGGGAGATGAGACTCTCCTCGACGCCTTCCGAGCTGCGGAACCTGAAGTGCGCCATAAGCTTCAAGTGGTAAGAAAACTGACTGAGGATAATGCCAGCCAGCGGGAATTGTGCACCCGGCTCGAGGACTTAACTGACCACAGGATCAAGTTGTTCAAGGATTCTATCGCCCTCAAGCGAAGCACTCCCCACGATGATGCTGGCCAGAGTGCTATTGCGGCCCAAGCCTTGAGCTTGGCTTTCGAAAACGCGTCGATTACGCAGCAGATGCGACAGGAAGAACAACGGCTGCTGCAGTTGCGGATGGGGACCTCCAACCGCTTGTACAAACTCACAGTCATCATCCTGTTTTTGTCCTTCGCCCTTGCGCTCATACTGCTGTTTATTCACTATCGCCTTCTCACCAACGAACTCAAAGCGCGTGCTTTGGCGGAGAGCGCGGCTCGCGAAGGCGAAGCTTCCCTTCGTCAACTCACCTCTCGTTTGCTGCAGATGCAGGATGAGGAGCGCCGAAAGTTTTCCCGTGAGCTTCATGACAGCCTCGGCCAGTATCTCGCTGGCGTGAAGATGAGTCTCGACATGGTCGCGCAGGCCAGGCCGACCGACGAGCTTCTGTCCAACGCGATCCAACTTCTCGACCAATCGATTGCAGAAACCCGCACCATATCCCACCTGTTGCATCCTCCGCTGCTGGACGAAATCGGCTTCGCCTCCGCCGCCCAATGGTATCTTCAGGGTTTTTCCGAGCGCAGCGGCGTCGAAGTGAACGTGGAAATTCCTGACAACCTCGGTCGTCTCCCCCGGCATTTGGAGCTTGGCCTTTTCCGCGTTCTGCAAGAGAGCTTGACGAACATCCATCGGCATTCGAAGAGTGAGAAGGCCGAAGTTTCCCTCAAGCGTTATGACGACAAGATCATTCTCCAGGTCAAAGATTACGGGAAGGGGATTCCGCCGGAATTATTGAGGATCTTCCGCACTAAGGGAACGACCCTCGGCGTGGGCCTCACGGGTATGCGCGAAAGAGTCCGGGAACTCGGCGGTCAGCTGGAGGTTCAGTCCAACCCTTCCGGCACACAGATTTCAGTAACGGTGCCGCTCGTGCCATCGGCGAGGGAACCTTCAACTTCCGCTGCAGACTGATCTCGCCTCACAGGCTGAATCGAGGCCATAGTGAGCCGTTGCAACTTGACGGCTGTTCTCGCTGATTCAGGCCGCCGTCGCCAGTGGCCCAACCACCATTTTTTGCCTCGAGACGCTCGCTGTACGCTTCCTTCCGATTCGTTTCTTCCCGGAAGCCAACAGCTTTCGCATCTTCAGCCGGGCCTTGTGCAGTTGCGACTTCGAATTGCCAATCGAACAACACAGCCGCTCTGCGATTTCGTGGTGCTCATAGCCTTCCACTTCATGCAAGATAAAGATTGTCCGGCAGCCCTCGGGCAGTTCTTTCGCAGCCTGCGTCAAGGCTACTCTGTCGATAGCTCCCATCAGTTTGTTGTCGTCGCTGCCAAATTCGCGCTGTACCGGCGAGTAATCAACCGACGCCGGCTCATCCAGTGACACTTCTCGCAGATGCCGTTTGCGCCGCGTCATCAGTACGGTATTCACCACCACCCGGTAGATCCAGGTCGAAAACGCGGAGTCCCCGCGGAAGCTGTGCAGTCCGCGAAATATCTGTATAAAAGCGTCCTGCGTCAGATCTTCCGCGTCCGATACGTTCTTCGTCATGAGCAGACAGGTGGAATAAACTCGCCGTCTATGTAAATCAAAAATTGCTGCGCATGCCTGCGGATCTCCCTCTTGGGCACGCGCAATAAGTGCAGAATCAGTCTTTACTTGGGGAATCGCATTCATGGGGGGAGCGCTCACTGGAAAAGTCCTTTCTCGACGCTGATACCTGAGCGGCGGCGATCACGTCGACCTGATCGGAGCATAAAAGGACGCGCTACGACCTATCTATGGGGTTGTAGCTGTAATTAGTGGGTAGGCTGCACCCTAGGGAGACTCTGATTAAGCCCTCCCTTTCCACAGCGAGTATAGATAAAGTCGTGCCAGCATGAACTCATTCCGCAAGCAGAGGACACTGGCGATGATGACGGGATTCGAGCGGTACACGAAGAAGACTCGGCGGGCAATGTTCTTGGAAGAGATGGAGCAGGTGGTGCCGTGGGGGAAACTGTGTGGGCTGATCGAGCCGCACTATCCCAAGCCGGGCAATGGGCGACGGCCGAAAGAACTGGAAAAGATGCTGCGGATTTATTTTCTGCAGCAGTGGTTCAATCTGGCGGACCCGGCGGTGGAAGAGGCTTTGTACGACTCGGCGACCCTGCGGCAGTTCGTGGGAATTGATTTGGGGGCTGAGCCGGTGCCGGATGAGACGACGGTGTGCAAGTTCCGGCACCTGCTGGAAGACAACCATCTGGGGGAAGAGATTCTGGGGACGGTGAACCTGCATTTGCAGGCCAAGGGCGTGCGGATCACGACGGGCACGATTGTGGACGCGACCATCATTCACGCGCCCAGTTCGACCAAAAACCGCGAGCAGAGCCGCGACCCAGAAATGCACCAGACGAAGAAAGGGAAGAACTGGTACTTCGGGATGAAAGCGCACGTGGGGGTGGACAGCCAGACCAAGATCATCCACACAGCGGTGGCGACGGCCGCCAATGTTTCCGATGTGGCCATGTTGCCGGACCTGCTGCATGGCGAAGAAACGCGGGTGTGGGGCGACGGAGCGTATCAGGGCCAAACCGAGGTGATCCGCGAGTGCGCGCCAGGAGCGCGGGATTTCACCCAGCGGCGCTGTCGCTACAAGGGCCAGATCGTAGATGAAGTGGCGTGGGCAAAGAACCGGACGAAGTCCAAGGTGCGGGCGAGGGTGGAGCACGTGTTTCAAGTAATGAAGCTGAAGTTCGGATTCGTGAAAGTACGCTATCGCGGGCTGAAGAAGAACGCGCACCGGCTGTTCGTTACCTGTGCCTTGGTGAACCTGTTTATGAGCCGCAGAAAACTGCTCGCCACGTCGTAGTCTCGTCCGGCTTCGCCCTGTGGGCGCGGTCGGAACGGCAGTGCTGACCAGTTCTAGCATTCGAGATCCGAACCGGCAGCACGGTTTCCTGAGCACGTCTGTTAGTCGACTTAGGATGAGCGCTTATTCAGAGCGTCCCTAGGTTGTTTTGTTCGCTGAGCGGATTGCTCGGAAGGAAAATTCTGGCTCGGAAGCACGTTGCTCACTGCTTAAACTCATTGCTTCGCGGCGGAATCGTAGCTCTTGTCTCTGGTCTTCTCTCCGGTGTCGGCCTCTTGCTTGTGATGAAAATCCAAACCAAAATGTGGGGCTGATTCCGTCCCCGTGATCTTGACCGGAACCTCGGTCCCCGCGCCGTCCTTGCTGAAGAATCGATCGACCGGCTTCAGAAGAATAGACTTCCAGCCGGTCGTCATCTGCGACAATTTTGCATCCAGCCGCGCCTCACCATGAAAGTCAAAGGTGCGTCCGTCCAAACCGTAGTCGCCGGTCATATCGACATGCGTTCCCGGAATCAAGAAATGAAGCAGTGAGAACGAGAGTAAACCGTTATCTAAGGCGAACACCCCACTCAGGTCGACCGGAACGTCTTCTTCCGCGTGGTCCCGCGCTTCCTTGGGCTTGCCCTGAGTGCGAAGACTCAAGGAATCCAGCCGCGATTGCACTTTCTCGTTGCTGAAATGCGCGCCGAACACATGAAAATTCCCGACCAACTTCAGTCGATTCGCAACATCCGCTTCCCCAGGAGGCAAGCTGAGCTTGGTCTTCATCGTCACCGGGCCAGTCATCACCGGCGGATTTGTGCGCACCCCGAGTTCCAGCAGATCCTCGATCCGTGCATGATCCATGACCACGTCAAGTTCGACATCATGCCCGTGGGGATCGCTCTCACGAGTTATCGATCCCTTTGCCGTAAACGACGAATGAAGCAGCGTGGCGTTCACCGGCTTGAGGTAAGTGTCCCCGTTGGTCCCGTCCACAATGGCATGAAACTCCGTGTGCAATGGCACCGGGTGCCCGCTGGTCGCAATCCGGAAATCCGGCGTATCGGTTTTGCCATCCACCACAATATCGTCGAGCGCCCCGGAATATTGGCCGGTAGACGAAAGTATTCCCCCAATTCCCTTGATGCTGCTCAGATCGGCGTTGCTGAAGGAATAGTCGCCTTGCACCGGCGTGTCCCGCGGGCTGTTTTCATCCCACGGTCCAAACAGGCCGGTGGAGTGAATATCTCCCACTGGTTTCGGGTTCACCAGTGTGGCATCGAAGCGCATCGGCAGCCCAGGACCAATATCCTCCATCCTCAAGTCACCGATAGCAAATTCTAGCGGCGGCTTGCCCGGCTTCGAAGTATTGATCAACAGCTTTGTATCCTGGCAAACGAATTTGTCGACAAAAATCGACATCTTCCTTGTCTGCGAACCTACGTTAGTAAATTCCTGCCGATCTCCCTTCGGAGGGATGTTCAGCTCCATGCCCCTCACATAAACTGTGTCCACATGCACAGCGGGGCGAAACAGGTTGCGAATTCCCGTGTGAAAATGGAATTCTTGCAGGCTGATAAGCGGCTGTACTCCCTCGGCGTAAGGATTTGGATCGGTGGGCCCGAAAATCTTCAGCCCACTGCCGGAAACCTCCAGCCCTTGGATCAGGGAAACATTCAGCGTCGCCAGTTCGACGTTGCCCTTGAAGCGATTCGACAGCGTTTCGATAACCCGGGCCCGCAAAATCGGTTGCGCGCGATCAATGACCAGACGGGCAAGGATCGCGCCGCCAGCCAGAACAATGCAGACGATTATGCCGATCAGTTTCCATCGGCGAGTTTTCTTTCCCGGTCGTATAGAAGATTCTTCCATTCCAATCCATTAAGCTCGGGTATCTCGCGTAGCATCAATACCGTGTTTCCTTTATATATCGCAGGGAAACCGGATTTCCTATCTTCCCCAGTCTCCGCATCCCTCATTCCAGTGCGTCATCCCGAAGTCCAGCTTTTTCACCAGCGGGACGAGGGATATCCTCCACTAATATTTCAAACTGACCCACTACCTTTCCCAGACGTGCCTTCCACCTCCAATCTCTTTCTGGTACTGTTTGAAGTCCGACTCATCAAGATCAATTGTGACGCTTGTCACAAGCTGCAAGTATCGCTTACCTGTAGGATGTGCTGTTGCGTTCGGCGGATGACAATTCTCTTTGGAAAGGACATTGCGTGATCGTTGGAGTTCCTAAGGAAAGTTATCCCGGAGAACGCCGGGTTGCGCTGGTTCCCGCCGTGCTCCCCGCCCTCGCCAAGGCCGGACTCGAGGTTGTGGTCGAATCGGACGCGGGCGCACAGGCTGGCTATCCTGATTCCGCCTACGTCGAGAAAGGCGGAAAGATTCTTCCCGACCGCGCCGCTGTATTTGCCGCCGCTGAGATTATTGTGCAGGTGCTCTGCTACGGCTCCAACGACGTCACCGGCAAGGCTGATCTTCCTCTTTTGCGGCGCGATCAACTGCTCATCGGTTTTCTGCGTCCTTTCGGTTCTGCCGAAGTAATCCAGGAGATTGCCGCCGCTGGCGTCGCTTCCTTTTCCGTTGAACTGGTGCCTCGTACTACCCGCGCACAAAGCATGGACGCGCTTTCCTCCATGGGCACGATCTGCGGATACAAAGCAGTCCTGCTGGCCGCCGAAACCTCTATCCGAATTTTCCCCATGATGACCACCGCTGCCGGCACCATCACGCCGGCCCGCGTATTCGTCATCGGCGCTGGAGTGGCCGGCCTGCAAGCCATTTCCACCGCCCGCCGGCTGGGAGCCGTGGCTTCCGCCTACGACATGCGCGCCGCTTCCAAAGAGCAGGTGCAGAGCCTCGGTGGCCGCTTCGTCGAATTACCCATTGAAGCAAAAGATGCGCAAGACGCTCGCGGTTACGGCACTGCCCAGGACGAAACTTTCTACGCGCGCCAACGCGAACTTCTTACCCGCGTGGTTGCGGAAAGCGACGTGGTCATCACCGCTGCCGTAATTCCCGGCAAGAGATCGCCGGTACTGATTACCGAGGCTATGGTCAAAGGCATGGCGCTCGGCTCGGTCATTGTCGATCTCGCGTCCGAGCGAGGCGGCAACTGCGAACTCACCCGCACCGGAGAAACCGTGAAAGCGCATGGTGTCACGATCATCGGCGCCATCAACCTGGCCAGCAGCGTCCCCTACCACGCCAGCCAGATGTACGCTCGCAATCTCGCCACATTTCTCGCCTACATCGTGAAAGACGGCAAGCTGCAACTCAACCTGCAGGACGAGATCATCCGCGAGACCATGGTCACCCGCGGCGGCGAGATCGTAAACGCCAGAGTGCGGGATTTCTTCAAATTGCCGGCATTAGCCACCGTCGGCGGATAAGGCAGATAGTTTTTCGGCACTGCCACGGACTCGGGATCCGTGGATTTTTCAGCACCACCACGGACTCGAGAGATACCGTGGAAGAGCGGCGCTTCAGCGCCGCGTAAGAGTCGTTTGAGAGGCGGGGCTTTAGCCCCTGAGGTCGCCAATGAGTTCGAACCTGATCGACGCGTTATTCATCTTCATGCTGGCCTGCTTTATCGGCTTTGAAGTTATTCGCCACGTTTCGCCATTGCTCCACACGCCGCTCATGTCGCTGACCAATGCCCTCGATGCCATCGCCGTCGTCGGCGCCATCGTCCTGGTCGGCGAGCGTAAGAGCCACTTCGCCACCGTGCTCGGCGTGATTGCCATCATCGCCGCCACCAGCAATGTGGTTGGCGGATTCCTGATCACCGACCGCATGCTCAAGATGTTCAAGACCAGCCGCCCGGTGAAAAAATAAATGAACCCCGATTTCGCCGGAAGCCAATACATCATCGAATTCACCTACCTCATCGCCAGCGCCCTCTTTATTTTTTCCCTGAAATGGATGAGTTCTCCCGCTACCGCCCGCCACGGCATCTGGGCCGGCGAAGCCGGTATGGTCCTCGCCATCGCCGGCACTCTGCTCCGCCATGGCATCGTCGACTGGAAGTGGATCATCATCGCGCTCGTGCTGGGCAGCGGCATCGGCATTCCGCTCGGCATGGTGCAGATGACCGCCGTCCCGCAGCGAACCGCGCTCAGCCATGCCTTCGGCGCGCTCTGCGTCACCATGGTCGGCACGGCCGAGTTTTATCTGCGCACGCCGAACGTTCCCAAGTTCATGATGTCGGTCCTCTCTATGGAAGTGATCCTCGGAGGCCTCACCGTTACCGGCAGCCTCATGGCTGCGGGCAAACTCCAGGAGATCCTGCCCCAGCGGCCCATCACCTATAAAGGACAGAACTTCGTCAACTTCCTGCTGCTCGCCGTCGCCATCGGCAGCGCCGTTTATCTCGTCCTGCATCCCGAAGCCAAACAATTCTTTCCGCTCATCGTTGGTATCTCGCTGATCTTCGGTGTCTTCCTGATCATCCCCATCGGCGGCGCGGACATGCCCACGGTGATCTCGCTGCTCAACGGCTACGCTGGCTTGTCCGCCGCAGCCATGGGCTTCGTCCTTGATTCCAAGCTCCTGATCATCGCCGGCGCCCTCGATGGTTCCTCCGGACTCATCCTCTCCGTCATCATGTCGAAGGCAATGAACCGTTCATTTACTAACGTACTGTTCGGCGCCTTCGGCCAGGTGCAAGCCGCAGCCGCTGGCGCGGCGGAAGCCCGCCCAGTTCATAGCGCCACCGCCGAGGAGGCCGCCGCGATTCTCGCTGCCGCCAATAAAGTGGTCATCGTCCCAGGGTACGGCATGGCCGTCGCCCAGGCGCAGCACAAAGTTCGCGAGCTCTACGACATTCTCACCAAAAAGGGAGTCGACGTTCGCTTCGCCATTCATCCTGTCGCCGGACGCATGCCCGGCCACATGAACGTTCTCCTCGCCGAAGCCGACATCCCCTACGACCGCCTCATCGAAATGGATGAGATCAACGGCGACTTCCCGCAAACTGACGTCGCCCTCGTCATCGGCGCCAACGACGTTACCAACCCCGCTGCCCGCACCGACGCCACCAGCCCCATCTACGGCATGCCCATTCTCGATGTCGATAAAGCCCACACCGTCATGGTCATCAAACGCAGCATGAGCCCGGGCTTCGCCGGCATCGACAATCCTCTCTATTACCTACCCAACACCCTGATGCTCTTCGGCGACGCCAAACAGTTTGTTGGCGCAATCGTGAGGGAACTCAGCGGACATTAATCTTGTCATCCTGAGCGAAGTGAACCGATTCGCCTCGGGCGAATCGGTTCACGCAGTCGAAGGATCCCTATCAATTCGACGACAGCCGAGGCTTCTCAAGGCGTTCTCACGACACACGCGAAATTGACTCCGACTTCCAATCATGATATCGTGATATCACAATGGCCCAATTAGTAGTCCGTAATATCGAAAACGAAGTCAAAGCCCGCCTCCAGCGCCGCGCCCGCCGCAATGGCCGCAGCATGGAAGAAGAAGTCCGCGACATTTTACGAGCGGCAGTGCATAAAGACGAAAGTAAATCCGAATTCGGACTCGGGACGGAACTGGCGGCCTTATTTGCCGACGTTGGACTTGATGAGCCCATTCAAGAACTGCGCGGGTTTGAAATCAAGCCGCCTAACTTCGAAGAATGACCATTCTCGACACAAACGTAATGTCCGAGTTTATGCTGCGTTCACCAAATCCGAAGGTCCTAGGATGGATTGATAGGCAGCCTCGATCGTCCCTGTGGACAACGGCTGTCACGATTTTCGAGATTCGATTGGGTTTGCAGATAATGCCGACCAGTAAGCGCCGCGACCTTCTCGACCAACGATTCGATGAAGTCCTGGCGCGCATGAACGAACAGATTGTTCCGTTCGATACCGAAGCCGCCCGACACGCTGCTTCTCTAATGGCCTCTCGAAAAATTCAGGGTCATCCTCGCGACCTGCGCGACACCATGATCGCTGGAATTGTTCTGGCCCATCATGCCACCTTGGCAACGCGAAATGTTTCGCACTTTGATGACCTCTCGGCTCCCCTCATCGATCCGTGGACCGCTTGACGAGAAAGCCATCGAGAGTGGCGTGATATCCTATTCTCTACCAGCTGCGTACCGTTTCAGCGGAAATTCCCCGCAGTTTCAGAAAAAGCTTCCGGAAGAAAGCTTCCCTGTAGAAGCCCAGAAGAAGAGAAACTAGAAATCATGCTTTCAGTCAGTAATGTTTCCATGCGCTACGGCGCCAAAATTTTGTTCGACGAAGTCTCGGTTGCGTTCACGCCCGGCAAGCGCTACGGCCTGACCGGCCCCAACGGCGCGGGCAAGTCCACCTTCATGAAGCTGCTCAGTGGCGAGCTCGAGCCGCAAAAAGGCACCGTGGTTCGTCCGCGAAAGCTCGGCGTCCTGAGCCAGGACCAGTTCGCCTTCGATGCCTACACCGCTGTCGACACGGTCATTATGGGCAACAAGCGCCTGTGGGCGGCCATGCAGGAACGTGATGCGATTTACGAAAAGCACGACATGACCGATGAAGACGGCATGAAGCTTGGCGAGCTCGAAGGCATCGTCGGCGAGGAAGACGGATACACCGCCGAGAGCGACGCCGCCATTCTGCTCGATGGCCTGGACATTCCCGAAGATCTCCACGGTCGCAAAATGTCCGAGCTGCAAGGCGGTCAGAAAGTCCGCGTGCTGCTGGCGCAAGCTCTATTCGGTCATCCCCAAGCCCTGCTGCTGGACGAGCCCACCAACAATCTCGACTTGGATTCGATCCACTGGCTGCAGGGATTTCTGAATGCTTACGACGGCGTCGTCATCGCCATCTCGCACGATCGCCACTTTCTCAACAGCATCTGCACCCACATCGCTGACATCGATTACGAGACCATCATCACCTACACCGGCTCCTATGACGAGATGGTGCTCGCCAAAACGCAGGTCCGTTCGCAGATCGAATCGCAGAACGCCCAGCGCGAAAAGAAAATCTCGCAGTTGAACGAATTCATTGCGCGCTTCGCCGCCGGCACGCGTTCCAGCCAGGTGCAATCGCGCCGCAAGGAAGTCGAACGCCTGCAGGTCACCGAGCTGGCCAAGTCAAACATCCAGCGCCCCTACATCAAGTTCGAGCAAAAGCGCCCTTCCGGCAAGCACATTCTCGAAGTCGAACATCTCAGTAAGGCCTACGGAGACACGCCCGTCATTCGCGACTTTACCGCCAGCATCACCCGGGGCGAACGAATTGCGCTGATGGGCCGCAACGGAGCAGGGAAGACCACGCTGGTGAATGCGTTGCTGGCGAACTCGCCAACTACGCCAGAAGCCGAACTGCGCAAGACCAGCGGCTACGACGGCCCCTTCGTCGACTCCGGCAAAGTGATCTGGGGTCACGAAGCCTCGATCGGATATTTTGCCCAGGACCATCGCAGTCTCATCGAAGGCGGCACCACCGTTCTGGAGTGGCTGCATCAATGGAATCCGGCCGCAGTCGGCGAAGAAATTCGCGGCCTTCTGGGGCAGATGCTCTTCCAGCGCGAAGAAGCGACCAAATCCACCAATGTTCTTTCTGGCGGTGAAGCCGCGCGCCTTCTCTTCTGCAAACTCATGCTGCAGAAGCCCAACGTCCTCGTCCTCGACGAGCCCACGAACCATTTAGATCTGGAAGCCATCAACGCCCTCAACATTTCTCTCCAGCGTTACCAGGGAACGGTATTTCTGGTAACTCACGATCACGATTTGATCGACGAGGTCGCAACCCGCATCTGGCACTTCGAAAGCGACCACAAGATTACCGACTTCAAAGGAACCTACGAGGAATATCAAGCCGCCGTGGTAGCTTAGACGAAGACCTTTGTCATTCCGAACCGGCTGAAAGCCGGTGAGGAACCTGCTTTTTGGGGCCTATAAGCCATTGCACCATTTTCGCGGCATGTAAATCATCCAGGTTCTCCACAGATTTCCACAAGCCTTTGCTGTTGCCTTTCAGCCCCCGGTTTTCGGATAATGGCCCCGATGTGTTCTTGCGCCAGAAACAAGCGCGAGAGGTTGTGAGCGTCTTGTACAGTCGAGCTGATCTACTCAGGATTCTTCGTCTCACCCCGCGCCAGTTGGCGAACTGGGAGCGTGCGGGGCTGATCGCGGCCTGCCCATCCTATTCTTTCGCCGACTTGCTGAAGATCAAGAAAGTCCGCGATTTGTGCGCCATGAAAGTGCGCCCGGCGGTAATTCGCGAGTCTCTCGAGGCGATGCAGAAACAAGCAGCGGGCATGGGAAATCCTCTCCTCGAAGCAGGCGCTTCATCAACCAACCGGCACCGCGTTGCTTTTCGTCATGAAGGCAGGTTGCTCGAACCCATCGCCGGACAATTTGTAATGGATTTCGCCACCCGCGAAAAAGTCGTCACCACCACGCCGATTCCTGACGCCGAGCCTACACCACGCGAAGATGAAGCCGCGACTTGGTTCGCCCGCGGCATCGCACTCGAAGAAGATCCTGCCACACAGACCGAGGCGCTCGCCGCCTACCAGAAAGTTCTTGAGTTTCAGCCCAATCACGCCGCCGCCCATATCAACCTCGGCACGCTTTACTACAACCGGCAGGATTTCGCATTGGCGGAAAAGCACTACCGTGCCGCCTTACAGGCCGATCCGCGATATGCTTTAGCCTATTTCGATCTGGGTAACGTTCTCGACGAAACCGGCCGCGTGCAAGAGGGCATTCAGACCTACAAGCTCGCCGTCCAACTCGCTCCCACCTACGCCGACGCGCATTACAACCTCGCTCTCGCCTACGAAAAAATTCGCGAGCCCCGCAAAGCCCTGAAACACTGGCAAGCCTATATCAAGCTTGACACCGCAGGCCCATGGTCGGTCCACGCCCGCAATCAAATCCAGCGCATCCTTCAAGCCGACACCCTGAAGCTCGTCCACACGCGTCGCGGTTAGTAATACGCGTGTGGGGACAGCCGCCCTCGGCTCTCCGGTCGAGCGAAGCTCGAAACGATCTTAGGTAGGGCACGGCTTTAGCCGTGCCGTAAAGCGCTACGAAGCGGAGGGCTTTAGCCCCTGAGGGCACTGGCGCCTTTTACCTTCTGGCATTGGCGCAAGTCGAGCTTACACTCACTTTCTTTTACCTGAAAATGTGATCCTGCTCGTATTCGAAGATTTGGATCGTTGAGGCGTGGCGTGAAACAGCGCATTGAAGGCATACTCTGGGCGCTTTCCATCGGAACCCTGTTCGTGGCTGGCCTTGGACGTTCCCGGCCACTTCTGCTGATTCTCGCCATCGCGTGGATCGTCTCCACCGCTGCCGTAATCCCGTTGCACTTCTATCGCGCGTGGAGGAGGTGGGCACATGTATCTAACAAGCTCCAGTACGCGGCATGGGTCGGTTTCGAGGCGGCAGCAACTGCTGTTCTGATCTCACTAGTCATCTATACAACGATTTTCAAGTGAATGGACGACCTCGGTGGCGTTCCTTCTTTGTCGGTCTTTCTCTCGCCTTCATTCTGCTAAAATTCAAGGTCCGCCATTCCTCCGCCTGAAGGACTTATATGCCTGAGACCCTCCAATCCCCCGTTCCCACACCCCTGACCACGCTCACCGAAGATGAGATTCTCTTCCGCGACAACATCCGGCAATTCGCCGACGACAAGATTCGCCCGCTGGTGAAGGAGATGGATGAGAAAGGCATCTTCGAAAAAAGTCTCATCCACGAATTCTTCCAGCTTGGCCTGATGGGCATCGAAATCCCCGAACAATACGGCGGCGGCGGAGCCAAGTTCTTCGAAGCCATTCTCGCAGTGGAGGAATTGTCGCGCGTGGATGCCTCGGCCGGGGTCGTGGTAGACGTCCAAAATACGTTGGTCAACAACGCCCTGTTGCGCTACGGCAACGCCGAACAAAAGAAGCGTTATCTACCCAAAATGGCCGCCGAGACCGTCGGCGCCTACGCCCTCAGTGAAGCTGGTTCCGGCTCCGATGCCTTTGCCCTGCAAACTCGCGCCGAACTCAAAGGCTCCGACTACGTCCTCAATGGCCGCAAGCTCTGGATTACCAACGGCAAAGAGGCTGGACTCTTCATACTCTTCGCCACCCTCGACCCGGCCGCCGGATACAAAGGCATCACCGCATTCCTCATAGAAAAAGATTTCCCCGACTTCAGCGTGGGCAAGAAAGAAGATAAGCTCGGCATCCGCGCCTCTTCCACCTGCGAGCTCATTCTCGAAGATTGCAGCGTCCCCAAAGACAACGTCCTCGGAGACCCTGGCAAAGGCTACAAGATCGCGATCGAAACCTTGAATGAAGGACGCATCGGCATCGGTGCGCAGATGATCGGCGTCGCCCGCGGCGCCTGGGAGTTTGCCGCCAAATACGCGCAGGAGCGCAAACAATTCGGCAAATCCCTTTCGGATTTTCAGGGCATCCAGTTCCAGATCGCCCAGATGGCCACCGAGATCGAAGCCGCTCGCCTCATGGTTTATAACGCCGCCCGCATGAAAGATGCCGGCGTGAACTTCGTGAAAGAAGCTGCCATGACCAAGCTCTTCGCCTCGCAGGTCGCCGAGCGCGTCACCTCCCTGGCCATCGAAATCTATGGCGGCTACGGTTTCACTAAAGACTACCCCGTGGAGAAATACTGGCGCGACGCCAAGATCGGCAAGATCTACGAAGGTACCTCCAACATGCAGCTGGCTACCATCGCCAAGCTCGTGCTCGGCGGCAAGTAAATCGTCGCAAAGTAAGCCCCAATCCTGCTCCGGAGGCCGGAATCATCCCGCCCAAAACCCAAGCCCGGCAGCCATTCCGGCTCCTTGACCCTTTGCGCTCAACAAATCCCGTTGCTCATTATGTGCATTCCGTTGCACTCGAAACGCCAATACCGAGTCCGTAGAAACTCGCTAACCTGCATCGACTCAATGTCTTCCAGCCACCTCCGCCATTGGAGCGCAAGCTGCAACCTCTACTGTGCCTGCCTTGCAGGCCAGACCGGAGTTGCACTTGACGACCTTGTTCGCTCAATCATCCGCGCCGCCACCTGCGGCTCCAAAGAACCAGCGGTCCCTGCTGCCCTTGCTCGTCGTGGTCTTCATTGCGTCTTACGGCCTTATGACCCTGCTCATCGTCGAGCAAGGCGAAACCATTCAAGCGCAGCACAACCTGATCAAGCTTTTACTCGTAGATAGCAAGGAATTTTGGAGCATGAAGGGCAAAGCCCAGGCAGACAAGCTGGCCCAGGCCCAAACCCAGGCGCAGAACCCTCCTGCCCAAAGCCCGTCGACCCCCCGGCAAGCTCCCTCGGTTCAGACTCCGTCGACCCAGACTCCGTCAACCCAGCCCCCGTCAACCCAGGTACCACAGCACCATTCCCAGAGCCGGCCAGGCAAGAGTGCAAAACCCTATATCCAGCTTCCGCCTGTGCCTGCGTCGGATTTGGGAGATCAGCGTCGAGTTGTGATTACGCTTTAGCATTAAGGTTCAGCGGTAGAACGTGGTAACAGAGTCGTAGAAAGTTTTGCAGCAGTGAAGGCCCTGACCCTAGCCTTGTTGTTCAGTATGACGGTTGCGAAACCAGCGCAGCCAGACCGCCGTCCGTCCGGCCAAGTTGTGCAACACTCCAAGAGCGGACGCTGGTACTTCGCCGCCAGCGGCCACGCCGTTTACTGCTACGGCCCCGTAATGACGTTGCCTCAGGCCAATGGCGATATCCAGAAGGTAGCCACATTCTGCCGCGACGGCCGAGCCGTCGTCCCGCTGAAAGACTAGGCGGCTCGTCAGTCGGAAGACCAAGCAACAAATTTTCGAGAGGCTGACTTTGGGTGGCGCAGCGGTTCACCGCTGCGACCACGGTGGTGGTGCAGGTCGGCTTTAGCCGCCGAGGGCTCCCCGCGAATCCCGTCCTCACCTTGTAAACTTAGAAGGCATGCCCGAACTCCCCGAAGTGGAAACTATCGCCCGCGGCCTTGCCAGGCGCGTTTCCGGAGATGTCATCGAGTCCGTCTGGCTGGGTCAGAAACCCGAAGTGCTCAAATCTCCCGCGCAGGAAATCGCCGCCACGCTGCAGGGTAGCCATATCCTGACCGTCCGCCGCGTTGGCAAACACATCGTTGTTGAATTGGATTGTGTGGAACGGGCACTCTTGCCCGCTAAAGGTCGGCGCGGTAAAACGCAGCGTACGGGATCCAGCGTGAGGGCGCCACGGTCTTTATCGACCCAGTATGCAGAGGCGGATAAGGGTGTCCGCCCCACTCAATCCAATTCCACTCATGCCCAATTCATCGTCCATCTCGGCATGACCGGCCGCCTGCAGGTCGACGAACCGCAATCAGAAATTCTCAAGCACACTCACGCCATTCTGAAGCTGGCCTCGGGCAGGGAACTGCGCTTCATCGATCCCCGCCGCTTCGGCCGCCTAAGCGTCGTCGCCAATGGTGATTTTGACGCGGGCGGCATCGAGCCGCTGGAAGCCGATCTTGAGCATCTCCTGGCCCTGTTTCGCGGCCGCAAGACCCCCATCAAGAGCGCTCTGCTGAATCAAAAACTTCTCCGCGGAGTAGGCAACATTTATGCCGATGAATCTTTATTCCGCGCCGGAATTCGCCCTCGCCGCCGCGCTTCCACCATCACCCGCGACCAGTTCGCCAAGCTGCTTATTTCTATAAAAGAAGTCCTTCGCGAGGCAATTGCCCTCGGTGGCTCGTCCATTTCCGACTACGTCGACGCCGACGGCGAAGAAGGTTTCTTCCAGCTCCAGCACCGCGTCTATGGCCGTGAAGGTGAGCCCTGCCTCGTCTGCAAAACGCCTATCAAACGCATTGTGATCGCCGGCCGCAGCAGCCACTACTGCCCGAAGTGCCAGAAGTAAGGGCCCAATTGAGTGCGTCGAAAAAGATCATGTGGGGGCAGCCGCCCTCGCCTGTCCGGTCGAGTGACGCTCGACATTCTTTCCTGAAGGCGCGGCCCCGCCGCAATTCTGGTAACCTCCCACCATGTCCGATTTCTCCATCGGAGTCGATCTCGGTGGCACCAACCTTCGCATCGCCGCCGTCAGCGCCGAAGGACAGCTCCTCGACAAAGTTACCCTCGACACCAAAGTCGCTCTCGGCCCCAGACAGGTCATCGACCGGATGTGCGCCGCCATTCAGCGCCTCTCAGAGAGCTACAAGCGGACCGGAAAGCCTCTCGGAGCTGGCATCGGTGTTCCCGGCCTCGTCGACGTTCAAACCGGAGTGATGCGGAAGGCCGCGAACCTTCCCGGCTTCGAGAACTATCCTGCGGGCGCCGAAATCCAGCGCCGCTTGGGCACTCGCGTGGTGGTTGAGAATGACGCGAAAGTTGCCGCCCTCGGCGAGCAGTGGCTGGGTGCCGCGCGCGGCGTTCCTAACGTCGCAATCGTCACGCTAGGCACCGGCATCGGCGGCGGCATCATCCTCGAAGGAAAAATCTGGCAGGGCATGAACGGCATGGCTGGCGAATTCGGCCACGTCACCCTTGAACCCCAGGGCTTTCCGTGCGGCTGCGGCAACCACGGTTGTTCCGAACGCTACGCCTCCGCCAGCGCGATTGCTCGCATGGTGCGTGAGGAAATCGCCACCGGAAAAGCGCCATCCCTCGCTCAAGCCGCCTCCTCCGACGCTGAATTCGGCGCCAAGTCAATCTATAACCTGGCCATCCAGGGCGATGAGCCTGCCCGCCGCATCTTCTGCACTTTCGGGCGCTATCTCGGCATCCTGCTCGCCAACCTGATCAATACCTTGAACCTGGAGATGTACGTGCTCGGGGGCGGCGTCGCGAGTGCATGGGACGCCTACGCCCCAGCCATGTTCGAAGAGCTGCGCACACGCTCGCTCGTCTACTCGTCCACCGCTCCGGTTGATCCGCTAGCCAATGTGTGGGGACGGACGCCCTCGCCCGTCCAGCCCGAGCCAACCTCGGCAGCTGCCGGCCGCTCCACTAATCCATCGCCGCAAACCGAGATTCGGAAAACCATCATCACCCTCGCCGTGCTAGGGAGCGATGCCGGATTATATGGAGCGGCGAGGGCAGCGGTCTTAGCCGGTTAAACTCATCTTCCGGAAGTTATTTTGACGCGTCCCACCGCCTTTAGGAATGCCTGGTTCTGCTCTTCTCTCCCTATTGTCACGCGAATGCAATGCGCCGCTCCCCAAGCCCCCATCGGCCGCACCGCCACGCCTTCCTCCTGCAAGCGCTCCGCAAACGCCGCCGCATTTTCTCCCAAATCGCAAAATACAAAATTCGCCGAAGTCGGGACCACGCGATATCCCAGGGCCGCCAACCCATCGGTGAGAATTCGCGCCTGCACGGCATTGCTCTTGACCACTGTTTGAATGTAATGGTCATCTTCCAGAGCCGCCAAGGCCGCCACCTGCCCCACCGATGAAACAGAAAATGTGTTTCTCATACGCGCGCAATAGCCCAGCAATTCCGCGGGACCGAGGCCATACCCCACCCGCAGGCCCGCCAGTCCATGCGCCTTGGAAAACGTTCGCAGCACCACCACCCTCGCCCCTGCTCGAACATACTCGACTGAATTCGAATAAGTAATTTTCCCCAGCGCCGCAAAATACAACGCGAACTCGTAGTAAGCCTCATCCAGCACCACGACCACATGATCGGGAATCCGCGCCAGAAAGCGTTTGACCGCGGCCGCCTCCAGCATCGTGCCCGTAGGATTATTCGGGTTCGCCACAAAAATGATCCGCGTATTCGAATCGATCGCGGCGAGAATCGCGTCCAGATCGAAACAGCCATCTCGCATGGCTGCTTCAATCAACTGACTACCCGCTGCCCTCACCGCCATTGAGTAAATGATGAACGAGCGCTCGCTGGTCACGGCATTCCGTCCCGGCCCAAGCAGCGTCTGGCAAAGCAGGCTGATCAACTCGGTCGATCCCGCGCCCACTAGCACCTGCTCCGGCGGCAATCCGTGATGACCGGCCAGCTTCCAGCGCAGCTGCGTGCAATCGTCGTCGGGATAAAAGTTCGCTCCGACCATCGCCTTCCGCATTGCATCGATCGCACGCGGCGAAGGTCCAAAAGGATTTTCGTTGGAATCGAGTCGGATGAGCTGTGCTCGGCGCTCCATGTCAGCGAGCGTCGGAGAAGCGTTCGCTGTACCCATTTCGCGAGCAGGCTTGGAAACCAGATCAATAAGGCGGCTCATACTCGCCGCTCATCATGCCACGGAGATCTTCGTTCGCGCCATCGGTTTGCCGCAGGCCGTGTGCAGCCGATCTACTTCCTGCCGGGTCAACGCGCGGAATTGGCCCGGCGGTACATCGAGACTCAGCGGCCCATAGCGGACCCGCTTGATCTTCTCCACATGATGCCCAATCTTTTCAAACATCCGCCGAATCTCGCGATTGCGCCCCTCAATCAATGTGACTTCATACCACGGATTGTTTGCCTCCTTAATCAGGCGAATCTCCGCTGGCGCAGTCCGCACCCGGCGCCCGTCCTCCGTGGCAATCGAAACCCCGCTGCGCAACTTCTCCAGCGATTCGGCGCTCGGTACGCCCGCAACTTTCACCACATAAGTTTTCGGCACCTGCGACGCCGCTTTCATCAACTTGTTCGCCAGTGCGCCGTCATTGGTCAAAAGCAGCAACCCCTCGCTGGCATAGTCCAGCCGGCCCACTGGATACACGCGCTTCTTCACGCCGCGAATCAGTTGCATTACCGTCGGCCGGTTTTCCGGATCGCTCACTGTAGTCACGTAGCCTTTGGGTTTGTTCAGCAGCAGGTAGACATGCATCTGCGCCCCCTGCAGCATTTTCCCGTCCACGCGAATGTGGTCGATTTCCGGGTCGGCTTTAGTTCCGAGTTCGGTTACCACGGTCCCGTTCACTTTCACGTGCCCGGCGCTGATCAGTTCCTCGGCCTTGCGTCGGGATGCTATCCCGGCAGCGGCAATAATTTTTTGCAGGCGTTCAGCAGGCATGTATGAGAACTTTCAACCGAGAAATTCACCGGCGGTATTGAGCCCCGTGGAAGAGCGGTGCTTCAGCGCCGCGTAAAGCATCCACGCTGATTAAGGTCAGCCCCTGTGGCCGCCCCGCATTTCACCGCCAGGCTACTCTTTTTGCGCAGCGGACTCCGCGATCTCTTCTGGCTGAGCGGGATGGTTCGTCTGCGCCTCCTCTTCCGCCGGAATCAATTCGCTCTGAAACGATGCCGCCACCAGCTTCTCGAACTCCTCCATGCTGGGCAGCTCGCTAATCTCCTTCAAGCCAAACCGCATCAGGAATTCTTTGGTCGTCTTATAGAGAATCGGACGCCCGATCACTTGTTTGCGCCCCGCCGTCGTGATCAGCTTGCGATCGAGCAGCGTGGCAATCACTCCACCGGAATCCACGCCGCGAATTTCGTTGATCTCCGGTACCGTGGCTGGCTGCTTATAGGCAATCACCGCGAGGGTCTCCAGAGCAGGCAGCGACAGCCGCATCGGTGGCTTCAGGCTTTTCGCAAAACTCCGCACCACCTCGTGCTGCTCCGGCTTGGTCGACATGCGATACCCGCCTGCGACCTGACGAATCTCAATCCCATGTTCGGGCGCAGCGTAATCTGCCACCAGTTCTTCCAGCGCTGCTCGCACTCGCGACTTCACTTCAGCCTCATCCGCAGCTCCGGCGGCGATCACTGAGTCTTTCACGAGCTGCACCATCTGCTCGGTGGTAATCGGCGTCTCCGCCGCATAAATGATGGCTTCGAGTTGGGCTTTTAAACTCATAAATCAGTTATCAGGATTTTGGCGTCATCCTGGGCGCAGCCATTTTTCAGGCGGAGTGAAGGACCTCCCGAACCCCTAGCCGGGCCACGCGTCATCGCTCCGAACCGCCAAATCATCTCCAATCATCTCTCACAGCGGCCTGCTCTGTCATGATCTGATCGAAATGCGTGTGCTTACGCACCGCAATCTCCCCAAACAGTTGTTCCTGCCGCACCTGGATCGCCTGCAGCCGCACCATTTCGAGCAGCGCCAAAAACATGCACACCAAAGCCTGCCGTGACGGCACGCGCAGCAGAAGTTGCTTGAGCCGGATGGGCCGCGATTCCAGCTCCAGCCGCCGGCGCAGATAATCAATCATTTGCCCCACGCTAACCGTTTCCTCGTCGACGTTGATGATGGGGCGCGTCCGCACGCGTTCCAGAATTTGCTGGAACGTTTTCACCAGATCAATCACGTCCGCCGCCATCTCCGGCTCCGTGCCTTCGGCCTCCATGAATTCTTTCAGCGCGGGATTCGTCAACACCGCATCTTCAATCTGTTGCTTCTGCAAGAGCATCTGCGCCGCTGACTTGAATTTTTCGTGCTCCAAGAGCCGGTTCACCAGTTCCGTCCGTGGATCTTCCAGCTCCTCTGCCTTCGCCGACGGATCGCGCGGCAACAGCATCTTCGACTTGATGTGAATCAACACCGCGGCCATATAAATAAAGTCGGCCGCAACATTTACATCCAGCTCGCGGATCTTCTCCACGTAAGCTAGATACTGCGCCGTGATCCGCGCGATCGGAATATCGTAGATGTCGATGTCCTGCTTCCGAATTAAGTCGAGCAGCAGATCCAGCGGTCCCTCATAAACATCGGTCACCGAAACCGCAAACGGAGAATCGCTCTCCTCCGGTCTCGCACCATCTTTCGACGGTTTCGCACCCGCAACAACCGTAGGCTCGACCGCCTGGTTACTGGCGCCAGCACCGACCTTTATCTCTTCACTCATCATCGAATCTTCTTGTCATCCTGAGCGATGCGAAGGACCTATGCAACTCTGCCTCCGTTACGCTAGTGGTTGTTTACTTGGTCCCCTCATACCCGAGCGACATCCCCATCGCAGCGCGCGCGTCATTCATGGTCTCGGCCGCCGCCTTGCGCGCCCGTTCCGTGCCTGCCTCCAGAATATCCCAAGCCAGCCGCGGATTCTCCTCGAATTTCTTGCGCCGTTCCTGCATCGGATTCAGCAGCTGCACCAGAGCGTCCGCCGCCCAGTTCTTGCATTCGATGCACCCAATTCCCGCCGACCGGCAGCCCTCATACACCTTCGCCATCGTTTCTTTGCTGCTGAAAATCTTATGCAGATCGCCCACCGGACACACATCCGGATTCCCCGGATCCGAGCGACGCACGCGCGCCGGATCGGTCACCATCGTCCTCAACTTCTGCCGCACCACCGGCTCCGGATCGGTCAGCAGAATCGTATTTCCGTAGGACTTCGACATCTTCCGTCCATCGGTCCCAGGCAATTTGGGCGCAGGCGTGAGCAAAGCCTTCGGCTCAGGAAAAACGCCATAGTAAAAAACGTTATCGGCATTCGGGAGAATTTGCCGACCATCGTTTATCAGCCACTCACGCTGCCCACTCGTCAGGCGTGCTGTGTCGACGATCTCGATCCTTCGATACAGTGAGTTGAACCGCCGCGCAATCTCCCGCGTCAGCTCCACGTGCGCCACCTGGTCCTCGCCCACCGGAACCACATCCGCCTTGTAAATCAAAATGTCCGCTGCCTGCAGCACCGGGTACCCTAGAAACCCGTAGGTTCCCAAATCTTTATCCTTGATATTCTCCCGCTGCTCCTTATAAGTCGGGACCCGCTCCAGCCAGCCTAGCGGAGTGATCATCGAAAGCAGCAGATGCAGCTCCGCGTGCGCGGGAACATGCGATTGTATGAAGATCACCGACTTTTCCGGATCCAGCCCCGCCGCCAGCCAGTCCAGCGCGACCTCCAGCGAATTCTCTTTCACCCGCGACGTGTCGGCGTAGTCCGTTGTGAGCGCATGCCAGTCGGCGACCATAAAAAAACACTGATACTCATCCTGCATCCGCACCCAATTGTCGAGCGCGCCGACGTAGTTCCCAAGGTGAAGTTTTCCAGTCGAACGCATGCCGCTGAGCACGCGCTTACGTAAGTTGGTCGAGGTTGTCATCGAGTTTTCAACGAGTCGTCACAGGCGCACTGGCACCACAGCGCCCAAATTCAAAGGTTGCGGCATCATGCAGAGTATTGTCGATACTATCATGCTCATGTGGGGACAGCCGCCCTCGGCTGTCTGGTCGAGCGAAGGTCGACTCTCCCCCTCCAGCCCAGCGAACTGAGATGCTCCGCTCATTTTGAAAGGGCGCCGCTTCAGCCGCGCCGTAAACATTCCACAAAAATCAGCAGGGGCTTTAGCCGCCGCGGGTCCGATGCCTTATAATTCGCCCTCCACGGCTCGAACTCGTCCGCATGTCCCATCTCGCCCGCAAACTTCGCCTCACGGATTACTTCACGCTGGCCTGGGGCACGATGGTTGGCGTCGGATGGCTCGTCGTCATGGACGACTGGCTTCTGCGCGGCGGCGCCTTGGGCGCGTTGCTCGGCTTCGCCATCGGCGGCGCTCTGCTATTCCCCATTGGCTGGGTCTATGGCCAGCTCGTTGCCGCAATGCCCGACGCTGCCGGCGAAATCGCCTACACCGCCGCCGCTTTTTCCCGGCCCGTCAGCTTCTCCACCGGATGGATCATGATGCTCGCCTACTTCATCGTTTGTCCCTGGGAGGCCGTCGCCGTGGGCCGCATCGCCGGTTATATCTTTCCATCGCTCGATTCATTCGAGATCTACCGTATCGCAGCGCGTCCCGTTTATCTTCCGCATCTGATCATCGGCCTCGCTCTCACAGCACTGCTCACCACGCTGAACTACCGCGGCATCCGCCTCAGCGCAACTTTCCAAAACTGGACGGCCTTCGGCACGCTGGCTCTATTCATTGTTTTCGTCGCTCTCGGCGCCAGCAAAGGATCGCCGCGCAACCTTCCGCCGCTCTTTACCCATGCGCCGCTGGTTTCGTTCCTGCTCGTAGTTCAGATTGTCCCCTATTTCATGACCGGCTTCGAATCCGTCAGCAAGGCCGCTGAAGAATCAACCACCGAGTTTCGCAGCCAAAGTTTTCTCAAAGCCATCTGGATGGCCATCCTGGTCGGCATTCTGTTTTACACAACCATCATCGCCGCCGTCGCCTTCGTCGCCCCCTGGCACGAACTAACTGGGGAAAAATTTATGACCGCGGTTGCCTTCCAGAACGCTATCGGCTCACGCTGGATCGTCAACATCATTCTCGCTGCTGCGCTGCTCTCGCTTTTGAAATGCTTCAATGGAAATTTCGTAGCCGCCAGCCGCCTTGTCTTCGCTCTGGGCCGCCGCGGTCTAATCAACCCACGCGCCGGCCAAATCCATCCCCTGCACCACACGCCCTCCGTCGCAGTCCTTTGCGTCGGATTAACCACCACCGCGTGTATGCTTCTGGGGGATGCAATCCTCGTGCCCATTACCGAAGTAGGGTCGGTCGCTTGCGCGATAGGATGGGCAGCGACTTGCGCCGCCTACCTTTCCATGAAACGCGCAGAAGCCTTGCCAGGGCAGTCAAAACTGTCGGCAGTCGAATGGATTGCAGCAAGCTCAGGTTTGTTGGTTGCCATCGCGATGACGCTGATGAAAATAATCCCTGCGGTCCCCGGCCATTTCACAATTTACGAATGGCTCACCCTCGCCATCTGGATTGCGCTCGGTGTAATCTCGCATCGTCGCGCACCAGTGGCTTGAACTATGGCCTAGCACAATTTCGGCTGGCGCTTGGAACTGTGGCTTGGGTCGATTTTGGGTGGCGCTTGAACCGGCGCTTGCCCCGATTTTGGGTGGCGCAGCGCTTTAGCGCTGCGATAAAGTTTCATTCTTTCAGCGGCTTCAGCCGCTGAGGTAAAACACAAAAAGGAAAACCGATGAAGCTTCATAAACTGAATTTCTTTCTCCCGATTATTCTCCTCACTGCTGCGTGCTCATCCGCCGCTCAATCCACCGCCGCCTTCGACCTGGTCATCACCAACGGTCACATCATCGACGGCACCGGCTCCCCCTGGTATTCCGGCGACTTGGGCGTTCGCGACGGGAAAGTCGCCGCCATCGGCAATCTCACCGCCTCGCCCCGCAAGCGTACCATCGACGCCGCCGGCAAAGTGGTCGCTCCCGGCTTCATCGACATGCTCGGCCAATCCGAGTTCTCCATCCTCGTCGACCCGCGCCTGCCCTCGAAAATCTATCAAGGCATCACTACGGAAATTACCGGCGAAGGCGGCTCCATCGCCCCACTCAACGACGCCATCATTCACGCCGATCGCGACACCTACGAGCATTACCACATCACCCCTGACTGGCGAACCTTCCGCCAGTATTTCGCGCGTCTGGAAAAGCAAGGCATGGGCATCAACCTGGCCAGCTACGTCGGCGCCACGCAAGTCCGCCGCATGATCCTCGGCGACGATAACGTTCAACCCACTCCCCAACAACTGGAGCAGATGAAGGCCCTCGTCCGCGAAGCCATGAAAGATGGTACCGTCGGCGTTTCCACTGCTCTCGAGTACGCTCCCGCTCCCTACGCTAAAACCGATGAACTGATCGCTCTCGCCGACGAGGGCGGCAGATTCGGCGGTATTTATTCCACCCACATGCGCAACGAAAGCGACTCCGTCCTCGAAGCCATCGACGAAGCTCTGCGCATCGGTCGTGAAGCCCACGTCCCCGTGGAGATCTGGCACATCAAAGTTGCCGGCAAAAATAACTGGGGACGCATGCCCGAAGTCGTCGCCAAAATCAACGCCGCCCGCGCCGCCGGCGCCGACGTCACCGCCGATACCTATGCTTACACCGCGTGGTTCAACGACTTCTCCGCATTCATTCCCCCCTGGGCCCACGACGGTGGAACCGCAAAGCTCGTCGAGCGCCTCAAAGATCCCGCTACCCGCGAGCGAATCCGCAAAGACATGCTCACGCCCTCCAAGGATTGGGACAACGAGTGGCAAGAGATTCCCGGCCCTGGCGCCATCATGATCGGCGTCGTACAAGATCCGAAGATGCTTCTGTTTCAGGGCAAGCGCCTCTCTGAAATCGCCAAACTCTGGAACAAAGATCCCATCGACGCTCTGTTCGATTTCCTCATCCAAGATCCCAGCACTGGTGTGGCCGTCTTCGGCATGTCGCAACCAGATGTCACGCTCGCCCTGCAGCAGCCCTGGGTTGCCATCGATAACGATTCTTCTGGAACTTCGCCCGAAGGCATTCTGGGACAGGAGCATCCTCACCCCCGCGCCTACGGAACGTTCCCGCGCATCCTGCGAAGATATGTCCGCGAGGAAAAGGACCTGACTCTGGAAGACGCCATCCGCAAATTCTCCGCACTCCCGGCGCAGCGCCTGCGCCTCACCGATCGTGGCGTCCTCAAGGCGGGCATGTGGGCCGATCTCGTCATCTTCGACCCCGCAACCGTGCGTGATCTCGCCACCTTCGACAATCCCAATCAGCTTTCCGAAGGCATGCAGTACGTCCTGGTGAACGGAATCCCCGTAATCGATCATTCAAAAATGACGGGAGCCTTGCCGGGAAAAGTTCTGCGTGGAGAGGGATACGTGCCCTAATAGAGTCTCGGCTTTGAAAGGGCGTGGCTTTCAGCCGTGCCGTAAAGCTGACAAAAGAATTTGGGCTTTAGCCCCTGAGCTCACGGCTTCAGCCGCGCCTGCGTCTCTGGCGCGGGAGTTACCACGATGCGCGGCTCCGCCACCGTGCCCGTAATGCTATACACCAGCGAACCTGCGACAGAGTTTTTCGCTTGCGCAATCGTGAAGTCCAGCGCTTGCCCGAACGACGCGGTCCCGCTGACCTCATACGTTCCCGAAGGAGAAACCAGCGCAGCCTTCTCGATTTCAATCTTCCCGTCCTGCAAGCGGGCCCGACCCTGCCAGCGCGCAACTCGCAACGGCCCTTCGCCATTCGCCAGCGAAATGTGAGCCAGTGCCCCGTCCTGCACATCGAAACGAACGCCACCCTCGGCCGATCGCCAGAACTCAGCAGAATCCGTTCCTGACCCTTTGAATTGATAAGTACCGCCAGCAGTCCCGGAAATCCATGCATCCTGCATCGCACTCGCCACCTGCTCCAGCGAAATCCCCGTCAGAGTTCCAGAGCCAGAGTAGACCGGTGACGCTGCTGTGAAATCCGCTTGCCAATCGCCGCGATGTTTTCCGCCCAGCAAATCTGCACGCACATCGGAAGCCTTCACTTTTCCGCGCTCCAGTTCAAGCCCCACCGAAACCTTCTCCGCAACGACATTCTGAATCCGCAAGCGCCCTACATTTACGTTTCCCGATGCGCGCAAGTTCCGCAAGAAAGTTGGCGTCACGGACTCAGACGAACTAAGCACCTGGTACCATCGGTGCTCTTTCACTTGCGGACCCAGCCATTCATGCAAACTGCTCATTGCGACCTGGTCGCTATTCAAATTGAAGTGCACCAGACACGCCCCCGGCACTCCGCATCCGCGCGGCAGTGCCAAAGATCCCGTCCAGTGCGCAGCGGCAGCCCGCGCACTCAGATTTTCCACCTGCGCTTCATCCGGCAGGAGTTTTAGCTCCGCCGAGGATATTTCAACCGGTCCGCCCAGCCCCCGTGCCGTTGCCCGCACATTACGCAGCTGCACCGTCCCGGTAATTCTCGGCAACAGAAAACCGGAAGGGCTTCCTGTATCCCTTCCCGCCCACGACCCGGCAATCTGCAAGTCCACTTGAGCGTTGCCTTCTGCGCTTGCCTTCACCGCCTGCAGCCCCAGCAGAGTCGCCATTCGCAACATGTGCGAAACTTCTCCATCACCTCGTACCGTCATTGCGTAACCGGATCGCCCCACCCAACCCCGCGCCTGTGCCGGCACGGGCCGACCCAGCGCTACCGGAAAAGGTCCGTACTCGATATGCAGTTCATTGCTTGCCGGCAAAATCCCTGCATGCGACCGCCGCAAAATTTTGCCGCCCGACGAACTTGCGAACGCGCCGCCATCCGAGTTCAGCCCAAACGGTACGCTGCCCGCGGCCAATTCCGCGTTCGTGCTCGTGGATTGCAAGCGAAGATTGTTGATCTCACCACGGCCATAAAATTCCGGTCCTGGCGCGGACACCCAATCCTCTTTCACGCCGAAGTTTCCTTGCACCGTACCCGTCGCCAGAAGATCGGTTGGCAGATCTTTCTTGGCGCGTCGAGCCAGTTGCGCCACCGCGTTTACGGGAACGTTGTCGAGGTTCAGCGACAAATCCATTTTGCGCTCGCCCGGACCACCTGCATCTCCGTGCAGCGTCACCATGCCATTGCCCACCGGACCGCTGCAGAAAATTTCGCGAAGCATTTGGTCTGCTGAACTGTACTTGCCATCGCAATGCGCCGCTAGCGCCAGTCCCTCGAGCGACGAAATATCGTAGCGGTGGAAGTCCCGGATCGACGCATCCGCCGATACTTGCATCGCCGCCGGAGTCCCGTTCAGCGTCGCCTCCACCCGAAGGTCCCCCCGCCAGCCCTTGTCGTTGCCCGATAGCAACTTGCTCAACTGTCCCAGTTGCGCATGCTGCCACTCCAGGCTGAACTGCAGCGGAGTTTCCCGCAGGCTTCCCGCCCGCTGCCACGTGCCATTCATGCGCACCAGGCCGATGTCGCTTAGCCCCATATCGGTGCGCAGAGGCTCTGCCTTCAGGCGAACCCCCCAGGCATTTTCTGATTCCTGCCATAACGAGAAATCTGCATTCAGCAACGCGTATGGTTTTTTCTCCGCGCCCGCCTTGAAATTGATGCGCCCTGAACTCGCCTCAATATAAGGAAACCCAGGCCGCAATTCGCGCTTCGATTTTGCCGTCGGCGCCATCGGCGAGCGCTCCGCACGTTCCAGGAGAGCCTCCCAGTTCCAGCGGCCATCTTCTCTCCGCACCAAATTCAAGCTGGGTTCGGTCAACTCCAAACGCGAAATATCCAGCCTTCCGCGCACCAATGACGTCACCCGCACCAGCGCCGTAACCTCCGGCGCGCGCAGCATCGGCTCTGCACCAAATGCTGGATCTTCGTGGATGATCAGATTTTCCAGGTCGAATCCCGGCCGCGGCAGAAGTCGAAGCTGCACAGACCCGATCTCCACGGGTCGCTCCACCGCCCGGCTAATGGAATTCGCAATACGCGTCTTTAGCCGGGAGACTCCCGGCCGCACCAGGAACAGCGCCAGCAGAATGCCTGCAGAAACGGCCACCACGCGCCGCTTGGAAGGGAAGGACTTCACCGCACCACTCGCAAGGTTCGGCGCCATCGCGTCTCGTCAAAGAAGTGCAGCACCACATGCGCCAGGAAGCCGATCCGATCTCCCATGTCCGTCTTGCGATACTGGTCCGCTGGTGTCTCAAACGACCAGTAGATGAACATCGGCCGTCCAATCACATTTTCCCGCGGAATGAACCCCCAATACCGGCTGTCCAGGCTCACGTCACGATTGTCGCCCATGCCGAAGTAACGGCCCGGCGGCACCACCAGATCGTCGCCCTGAATGTGCATGGGCAGTTCCGGCTCCCAGCAAGGATAGACATTGGCGCTGTCCGACGGCGGCACCGCGGGGAAATTATCGCGATACGGATTCGGGTACATCACCGGATCCTGCGTGTGAATCACATAAGGCTCTTTCAACGCTTCGCCATTCCGATACACCACTCCGTTGCGCAAATGAATGCGGTCCCCTGGCACCCCGATAATCCGCTTGACCACATACAATCCCGGTTCGCACGGCGCCAGAAACACCACAATATCGCCCCGCCGCACCTCCCGGTAGGGAATCAGCGGACCCACCCACGAAGTCCTCGGCGCAAACTGAATGCGGTTCACGAACACGTGATCCCCGATCAGCAGCGTGTTCTCCATCGAACTCGATGGGATCTCAAAGGCCTGCACTACGAATGTGATTATGAACAGCCCGGTCACTAGCACCGCAGCCAGGGAGGACAGGAACTCTACCGTAGTTTCGCGCGGTTTTTCTTCGACTTCGTTCTTGACTGGACTATCTTTTTTTGCCAAGTGATCGATCCGTCCCGTTTGAATTCAAGGCTGCACCGCTATCTTAGCCGCGCTAAGCCTAATTCACCAGACGCAGCGTCCGGTTCCAGCGCGTGATCTGAAAAATGTGCGTCACCGCATAGGCAAAGTGCGCCATTTTGGCAACCACCGAACTCGGTGCCATTGCGTCGCCGTCTCCCTCTTGCACCGACCAGTAAATTAACAGTGGCCGGCCGATAATGTTTGCTTGCGGCACGAAACCCCAGTAGCGGCTGTCGTAGCTATCATCTCGATTGTCTCCCATCACAAAGTAATGTCCCTGGGGAACAATCAGCTGCCCATCCTCCACCAGTTTGCGTAGCTGTATCCACCACTCCGGCGTCTCGCCGGGCGCGACATCCAGCCGCGGGAAACTATCCCGGAACAGGTCATTTGCTGGCCGTGTAAAGTTTGCGTAAGGCTCTTTCAGCGCCACTCCGTTCACAAACACTTGCTTGTTGACTAGCCACACCCGGTCGCCCGGTATTCCAATTACCCGCTTCACGAAATGCTGCGCCGGATTCACCGGATAATGAAACACCACAACGTCTCCCCGCCGGATCCGCCGGTAGGGCATCACGTAATCTCCCAGCCCGCCTGCCCCATAGCACAGCTTGTTGACCAGCAGATAATCGCCCACCAGCAGCGTATTCTCCATCGACGGCGAAGGAATCTGAAACGCCTGCACAATAAAGGTGATCACGAATACTGCAATCACCACCGTTCCCAACAGCGACTGCACGGCTCCGGTCACGCCACCGCCCATCGTCCCCGCAGTTCTGCCCGCCTCGGCGAAATGCTGTTCGGGGATGCGCTCATCCGGAATCTGATCGTCTACCACACGATCATCCACAAAATGTTCATCTGAAGAATTCATTTACCCACTTATCCCAGTCTACTTCTCCGGGGAACGCGATGTCCGATCCAGCCTGTGTCCCGCAGCCTGTGGCCGCGATGCCAGGTGCGACAGCAACTGCCGCGCCGCGTCCTGCTCCGCCGCCTTTTTTGTGGAACCTTGCGCGCGTCCCACAAATTCTGCCCGGCCCTCACTCTTTTTCCCATCCAGACGGACTTCCACGGTAAAAGTCTTTCTATGTTCCGGTCCGACCTCTTCCACCAGAACATAAGATGGCTGCGCTATTCCTAATCCTTGCAGAGTTTCCTGCAACGCCGACTTAAAATCGGTCAGCGGCAACGCGCCGCCTTCGCGTTCCATCCGCTCCAGTTCCGGCGACAGAATCTCCCGTAAGATAAATTCGCGGACCGGCTCCATTCCCCCATCCAGATAGATTGCCGCCAGAATCGCTTCCAGCGCATCGACCAGCAGAGCCGTCTTGCTTCGTCCTCCGCTCTTCTCTTCGCCTTTCCCCAGCCGGAGATAATGTCCTAGCTCAAGTTGCTGCGCCACTCGAATCAGATGCCGCTCACTCACCAGGTGGGCGCGTACCTTGGAGAGTTCGCCTTCGCGAAATTGCGGAAAGCGATGAAACAACGCTTCGCTGGTCACCAGCGCCAGAATGGCATCGCCCAGAAACTCCAGTTGTTCGTTGTCGTTGACGCTGTATTTATGATCCCCTGCCTGCTGCGACTCCTGCTCGCGTGCCTGCGAGCTGTGAGTAATCGCCTGCTCGATCACCCCACGGCGGCGAAAATGGTAGCCTAACGCCGTTTCCAGCGCGGTAATCTCCCGTTCTTTCATGTTGAAGTTACTTCGAGGTCTATTGCCCAAACGGTTTTGGCAAGAACCGCCCTCAGCAGCCCGCCCTGAGCGAACTCGAAGGCTGCCCCTCAGAACCAACAAGAAGGATGTAGCCCCTGCGGGTTTACTCTTTCCACTACATGTCCGCTAGTGGTGGAACGACCGAGCATCTTTACGGCCTGCGCATCATTTCGCCGGCGGTTCGCTGATGCCCCCAATCAACTGCACCAGACGATCCTTCTCCTTGCGAGCCGCGTCGCCGGCCCCTGTCCCTGCCTTCGTCAAATCCACCGCCTGATCCGCGTATTTCAGCGCGTCTGGATACTTGTTCTGCATATCCAGCGCCACCGACAGTCGGAATACCGCGATCGGATCCGGCTGCTGCGGGAATGCATCAATCGACTTCTTCAAATTCTGCTCCGCCGCTGCCCACGCCTTTGCATTGAAATCCAAAGTCCCCAAAATCGCGTACGCATCGGACTTTAAAAACCCTTTGTACGCATCCACTTTCTCCGGCAGTTGCCCGGCGGTGGGGATGTCCGTATCGATCGTGACCAGCGCGCGCTCCGCGTCTTTTCTGGCTTCCGCCAGCCGCTGATCCTTATCGAGATCGGTGTCGCGCGTGCGCTCCGCCAGCACCTGCGCCACGCCCAGCAAAGCTTCGGGATCGTCCGGATCGAAAGTCAATACTTTCCGCGACATGGCCAACATCTTGTCTCCATTGTTGGCCTGTTGGTAGCTGTGCATCACCGATTTGTAGAGCAATGCCCGCAATTCGCTGTCCGGAAACTTGGCCGCGAAATCGTCCGCCGCCTTTTCCTGCGCCGCCGGATCGGTGATCGCCGCCGCCAATTTATACGCGTCAAACTCCGGTTGCGTCTTGGCTTGCGGTGGCCGTTTTCCCGCCGGCGCCGCCGCCGTTTGTCCTGCCGCTTGCCCCGAGGCCGGAGTAGCGGGTTTGCTCTGACCAAAACTCCAGGTCGAAATTCCCAACACTGCAATAGCCGTGATGATGGCTGTTCGTTTCATGCGTTCTCCTTGGAACCACGCCTTCTTTCAAACTCCACAGCTGTAATCCGTTCCTGATTCTAGCAACCCTCGCATTGTAACTGCCGGGTCGATCTTTAGGATGTGATTCTCATGCTACTGCGGCTTGGCGGGAGGCTCGTACGGCTGCGCCAGCCCCCGTTCTGCCGCCGCCTTGAGTTCGGGCAACTGCCCGGCCCAGTTCAATGCCGCCTGATAATGCTGCACCGCTGCCTGGCGATCCTCTTTCATATCCAGAATCCGACCCAAATACACATGCGACCATCCCACCACCTTCGGATCTTTGGTCGCTTCGATCGCTTTCTGGAAATTATCCTCTGCTCCGTCCCGGTTCTTGTTGGCCACGGCTACTTCCGCCAGAATGAACAGCGCCCGTCCCTGGTCTCCAATCTTCTTATCCAACGCCTGCTGCGCCAACTCCTGCGCTCCCTTGGGATCTCCCGCCGCCAGCCGCCTTTCCGCCGCCAGCAGCATCCGCCTCTCCTCCGGACGTGATAATTGCACCAGTTCCGGCGAGCTCTTGCTGGCAAACTGAATCTCTGCCGCCGCTCTTTCTTCTTTCTTTATGTCGACCGTTCGCAGGATATCGCCGTACGCATTGCGAATGCTTGCCGGATCCTTTTCAAACGCGACCACGTCGTCGTAGAACGTCCGCGTCAGAATGTATCCCTGCTTCACCGCATCATCCACGGCCTGCGCTCGCAGCGCCTCATCCGCCGCCTGCTTGGTCCCAGTTGTCCGGATCTCGATCGCTCGTATCAGGCATTCCGTTACCAACAGCGATATGTCCGTCTTAAAACTCTCTTCCAGCGGCGCCCGCTTCACCGATTGCAACAGCGACTCCAGCTGCTTGATCGCCGTGAAGTGCTTGTCCGCCAGCGGATCCAGTTCATAGTGCAAAAACGTATGCCGGATCTGGTCCATCTTCAGGGCGCCCTTCGGCGTCGCTCCGGACGGTGTGTCTGGAGCCGGGAATACAATCACGTAATAATCCGCTCCATAGTTTCGCGCATCCGTCTCATTCGGCGAACCCATGAAGTCTAGATAGATCGTGAACCTCCGCCCCAAATACTGCGATGATGGCTGCTTCAAATAAATCTCTGTATCGAACACCATCTTAGCCAGCGGCTCGTGGTAGCGGTTCATCAGCGCCGCGTAGTCCCTGCGGTGCCGCTCCCAAATCGCGTGCAGCCCGGCCTTGTCATAAAACCGTTCCAGGAACGTCCCGAAATCCGAAATCGGCGCCGCATCCGGCGGCAAGTCTTCTTCCTTTGTCCGCGGCACAAAATGCGGAGGCCCATCCATATACAGTGCCAGCGAAATATAGGGCGACAGGCTGCGATTTGTATTTCGCTCCTCGGTATGAGTCAAATAGAAGTTGCATAGCTCCGTCCGCGCCGCCTCGGCTTCCTCCGATTCCGCCAAAACCCGCTGTACCTCGGCCCGCACGTTGCTCCGCGTCGCATCCGAAACCGTCAAGTCCTGGTCGTACCCGCAGGAGTTCAGCGCAGTCAGCACCGCGAACAGCGTCTCGCTCGTATCCAGCGCGATCGGAGATCGCTCTTGCGAAAACTGGCTGGGCAAAGTCGGCTTCTGCGGCGCTGCCTTCTTTGGCTCTGGCTTCAGCGGAGATTGGCCCTGCGGAGATTGATCCTGAGTCTGATCCTTCGAAGACGACTGGCTCGGTGCCGCTTGATCCTGCGGCGCCGGATTCGCCGGAACCTGATTCTGCGAAGGCTCGTTCTGCGGAGCCGTGTCCCGTCCCGCGCATAATGATCCCAGCAGCCCCAGCAAGGCTGCGAACATCGCAATTCGTAAACGCAAACTCAGGAAACCCTCCAGAGGAAATACGCGCTGTGCGTTAGGCGGAGAACACTCTCAAGTGTAAGGACTTCGCCCCGGTAGGGTCAAACCAGAAAACCTCGTGGCCTTGGCGCTCGACACAGGCCGTCTATTAAGCCTGCAGACCGATTCGCCGCAGCAGATCTTGGAAGCGAGGGTCTTTCTTTAAGGAAGTGAGTCGATGATCTTGCATCAGGAACGGCATCTGGCTCTCCCGCTCCTCATAAGACTTTTTCAGGTGTCGAAACGCGGCGTCGCGGTCGCCCAGGCCGGTGCACAAAACCGCCATATCCCAATCGGCCACGTAGTGCCGCTTGGAAATCAATTCCAATCGCAGCAGGATTTTGTGCGCCTCCAGCCGATTTCCCGAAAGTGCATAAGCGTGACCAAGGGCGGCAAGCGTTCCCGGATTATCATGGGAAAGCTCCGCGGCCTTCTGCCATTCCGCGATGGCGGACGGAAACTTTCCTTGTTGTTCATACACTGCCGCCAGCATCTCGTGCGCAGGAGCAAAATTTGGATCCAGTTCTAGCGTTCGCTGGCTCAGTGCAATGGCTTGATCGTACTGCCCCAGGTCCCGGTACCGTCCTGCCAGGCTCGTGCTCACCTGTAGCGAAAGCGGATCCAATCGTTGCGCCTGTCTGGCCTCTTGCAACGCATCTGAAAGACGGCCCATAGCCCGCAAGTAATAGCTGTACCACTGATGCGCCCTAACGCAGCTGGAATTCAGTTCGATCGCGCGCCGAAACTCCTGCTCCGATTGCCTCCAGTTCCACTCGTAGTAGAAGGCAATCATCCCCATGGCTGCGTGGCCTTCAGCCGATTCCGGATCGAGCTCCAATGCTTGCGTGGCCGCTTCTCGCGCTTTTGACCGTGCGATTCTCGCCGGCAACACGTCAGATCCCAGGATGGAGTAAGTCCCCGCCAGCCCGGCATAGGCAGCCGCAAGGGTAGGATCTTCCCCAATTGCTTTCTGGAAATACTCGATGCTCTTCTTGAGCGCCCCTTCGGAACGCTGGTTCAAGAAATAATTTCCCTTGAGGTAATCGTCATAAGCTTCCGGTTGAACCTCGCGTTTGGCGGGCACCGCTCGCGCCGACGGCGCTGCCTCTTGCATCTCAATTTCGCTCGCAATGTCATGAGCCACCGTGCTTTCCAGAAGCAAAACATCCTTGAACTCATGTTCATAGCTCCGGGCCCAAAGATGCCGATCATTCGCCGCATCAATCAACTGCACCCGGATCTTGACCTGGTCGCCAACCCGCTCCACCGTGCCTTCGATCAGAGCCTCCACTCCGAGTTCTCGGCCAATCTCCGGCACCATCTTGTTTCCGCCCTTGTAATGCATCACCGATGTACGAGAGATCACACGCAGGCTCCCCAACTGAGCCAGATCCGTAATAAGTTCATCCGTGATCCCGTCGACAAAATATTCTTGCGCCGGATCGTTCGAAAGATTTTGCAAGGGCAGTACGGCGATCGAGCCGAACCGTTTTGCCGCCTGATTCGCATTCACCATGCCCTTGGACGAGCCGAACAACCCATGCATCTCGTTCCGTGACTTTGCCCATATCCCAACAAGAACCGCCCCGAAAAGCACAAGAACACCAACGGATAGCCACCACTGTTTGCCGCTCCAGGGTTTTGTTAGCGAAACCGGCTCGGGCTCGTCCGCAACTCGGGTGGCAGGCTGAGAAACCGTCGCAGGCTCAATCGCAATTTCAACCGCCGGTTGGCTTGCCCCCGGCAAAACTTCGACGGGAGCGATAAAGCGGTAGCCCATACGGGGCACGGTCTCGATGTAGCGGGGTTCGTCGGCAGAATCGCAAAGCACTTGTCTGAGCTTCTTCACCGAAGTGTTCAGCCCATGCTCGAAATCGACGAACGTATCGGCTGGCCAGAGCCTCTCCCGGATTTCCTCCCGGGTCACAACGCTGCCGGCGCGCTCCAGCAACACTTCAAGGATCAGATAAGGCTGACCGCGAAGTTTTACTCGAGTCCCGTTCTCGAAGAGTTCACGCGCGCCTGTCCGCACTTCGAACGGACCGAAACCGTATTTTCCCCCGAGCCCCATAACCCCCCGCACTAGGGCTACCCACTCGTTGTCCGGAATTTTAACATCGCTGCCATTGCCGGGCCAGAAAAACAACTAGCAGCCATCTGAATAGTGGCATCAGGAGCCCAAAACGAATCACCCTTCGGATTACCTGCAGATTATTTCCCATGGATTCATGCCCTTAGCAGCTCACCTTCAGCTCACCAACGTTTTACCTCAGGAACATTGCATTTCTCACTCGATTGGGACACAGTCGCGGCAATTCCGCACCACCACGGAATGGATTGGGGATCCGTTTTGCAGACACAAAATCTTCGCAAGCCTGAAACGTTTGCCCGTGGTCGGACACTTTTATGGATAGAAGTTCTATTCCATGAAGTGCCTGCTTCAGAACCAGGAGTGCCTTATGTCGCTGGTCGTGAAATTGATGATTGGGGGATGGCTTGCCACGTTCGCCATGATCGGGCGAATCTGGCAAGCTGGTCAAACTTGAGATACGACTCGTCTCCTGGCTCGAAACCTTGCTCGAAATTATGAACGCTCGAATTGCAAGGATAATGCCCCAGGAGCGCCTGCGCCCGGAACGCGAAGACGTGGCCTGATAGCCGCAACCTTCCGCGCCCGAACTTTGTCCGAGTTTACCAACCGTTCCTGCCGATTCCGGCAAGGACGGAGCGCCGTGGGGGAACCGCAGGGGGCGGTTCTCCCTTGTCGCCAGAAATCATAGAAGAGAACAGTTGAGGACGAACGACTTCATTCGCTCGCGGGAGAAAACTGAAATGCCGATCGCGCCAATCAATTTGAGAGAAAAATACGACCTGGCTCGCCTCAGCTTCGATCACGAAGTTGCCAGCGCACTCATCGCTCGCACCGACCTCAGCCATGCTCAAATCGCGCAAGCGTTCGGAATCAGCCAGAACGTAGTTCGTCGTGTGGTGAAGCAGTTCAACATTGGCGCTCGCCGGCGGGGCCCAAAGCCCGAGGCTGGTAGAACTAGCGTAATCGGGAAATCGCTGGAAGCGATCTCGCCCCTCACCCTCGATTCAAACGCCTGAAACACGAAAAGCGGTCGTGAGGGTCGAACGTCCGCTCTTCCGGACACTAACCCATGACCGCCTTTTGGGGGTTCGATCTGCCCCCCTCAAACTTTCACCTACAACCCTAGCGTCTGCCCTCGCCGCAGACAATACAGTGGAACATGTATGCCCGGGTCCCCCATTTTTGTCTCTCCGTTTGTTGGAGAGACAGGTCGGGGACTTTGATTCTCCCTCCGTGAAGCTTGTCATCCTGAGCGAAGCCTGCGGATCCCTATAAGCCATTCGAGAACTAGCCGCCTCAACGAGTTTTCCCAAATCGTTATCGTCGGGGCGCTTGGGTCGGGAAGGGCACGAGTTCACTCGTGCCGCCTCAGCGTCAAACTATCCTGCTCAGCGCAAGCCTCAATCCGCCCGACCACCTCCGGCGCCTCTCCCCGCAGCAAATGCCACGCTTCGTTGTACTCGTTATATTTCGAGCCCTCCAGCCTTGGATACAGCCCCACGCTCCACATCCCCCGCACCGTCTTCTCCGGCAGGATGAACCACACGTCCTCCGGAATCACATACGCCGCCACAAAATCAAACGTATTCTTCTTGTACGGCCCTCGGCTGTCTTTCAGCGTGCACGAGTACCCCGTCCCCTCAGGGAAGGTCGTCGACTTCACCTGCACCCGCACCATCCGCCCAGCGCCGCCATCCACCACAAAGTCATATCCGGACGACTCGCCCCACGGCCTCAGCAGCACCAGCCCTTTCCGCAGCGCCCGCGCCGCAAACACCATCTCCGCCCACTCTCCCCGCCGCTTGCAATTCCCAATCGCCGCCCCGTGTTTTTTCTTCATAGTTTTCCCTTTAAGAAAATCCAGCAATATGTAGTTCTTGTCATCCTGAGCGAAGCGAAGGACCTCTGCACTCTTGTCCCCCGCTATCTCACTCTCAAGCAACCCTCCCATCCACTTACTTCGCCAATAAAAAGCGCGGCCACCAGTGGCCGCGCACATTTTTCTCAACTTATTCCACCATCCCACACGATCCCGTCAACGTAAAGTCCACGAAAGTAGACACCCCGGCTGCCCCGTCCCTTGTCTCTCCGTCCTTTGGAGAGACAGGGCGGGGATTTTGATCCCGCCTCAGCCGGCGAGCACCCCAAAAACACTCTGTCATTCCGACCGGAGCCGGAGCGCCAGCGACGGCACAGCGGAGGAACCTGCTGTTCGTTCCCCCTCTCCGCCAGCTTGTCATCCTGAGAGAACCACGCGGATTCGCCTCAAGGAGTTCTTCCCGCATCTCAGGACGCCGTGCTCGGGAAGGGCACGACTTGAGTCGTGCCGCTTAGCCTCCCGTTAGGAAAAACGAAACGGGGCAGCTCGCGCCGCCCCGCTTGGCTAAATGCCAATTGCCAATTGCTTGCCTCTCTACGTTCCCTCGCTCCACCCCGCCAGATACTCTTCCTGCTCCGGCGTCAGCCGATCGATCTTGATCCCCATCGATTCCAGCTTCAGCTTCGCTACGCGTTTGTCGAGTTCGTCGGGAACTTTGTAGACGCGCTTCTCCAGCGACTTGTAATTCTTCACCATGAATTCGACCGAGAGTGCCTGATCGGCGAAGCTCATATCCATCACCGATGCGGGATGCCCCTCCGCCGCCGCCAGGTTGATCAGCCGCCCTTCGCCCAGCAGATTGATCTTGCGCCCGTCTTTCAATGAGTATTCGTCAACGAACGTGCGCGTCGTCCGCTTCGACGATGACATCTTCTCCAGCGCCGGAATATCGATCTCCACGTTGAAGTGTCCGGAATTCGAAATGATCGCGCCGTCTTTCATCAGGTCAAAATGTTCTTTCGTCAGCACGCTCTTGTTGCCCGTGACAGTGCAGAACACATCGCCCAGCTTCGCCGCCTCTGTCATCGACATCACGCGGAAGCCGTCCATCACCGCTTCCAGCGCCTTCGTCGGATCCACTTCTGTGACGATCACTTCCGCGCCCGCACCGCGCGCCCGGCTTGCCAGGCCGCGTCCGCACCAGCCGTAGCCGGCGACAACGAATTTTGATCCTGCAAGCAGGAAGTTCGTGGCGCGGATGATGCCGTCGATCGTGGACTGTCCGGTGCCGTAGCGATTGTCGAACAGATGCTTGGTGTCGGCATCGTTCACCGCGACGATGGGAAACTTCAGCACGCCTTCCTTCGCCATCGCGCGCAGCCGGATCACGCCCGTCGTCGTCTCTTCCGTTCCGCCGATCACGCCTTCCAGATTGTCCGTGCGCTTGGTATGCAGAATCGTCACCAGGTCAGCGCCATCGTCCATGGTGATGTGCGGCTTGTGATCGATCGCCGCCAGGATGTGGTTGTAATAGGTATCGTTGTCCTCGCCCTTGATGGCGTAAACCGGAATGCCCTGATCGCGCACCAGGCTGGCCGAAACATCGTCCTGCGTCGAAAGCGGATTCGAAGCGCACAGCACCACGTCCGCTCCTCCATCGCGCAGGCAAATCGCCAGATTCGCCGTCTCCGCCGTCACATGCAGGCACGCCGAGATGCGAATCCCTTTCAGGGGCTGGTTCTTGATGAATTCCTTGCGGATAATCTGCAGCACCTTCATCGACTGGTTCGCCCATTCAATACGCTTCTTGCCCAGTTCCGCCAGCTCCAAACTTTTCACGTCGTAATTAATCTGTGCCGCTGTTGACATACTCCTCCTGTGGCGCCTTCATACTCAGAAATTGGTGTTGGTTCTCTGTCTATTAGTTGGGAGAGTAACTTTGATGGCCCCGGTACACTGTCAGAATACACGACCCGGAACCAAGTTCAGCATGCCTAAATACCCCTAAGTGAGTAAGCCTTTCGGCCCATCACCGAAATTGCACTTTGGTGAGCACCATCGACTCTTGGCAAACAAGGATTCTTGGTGAGCCAAACGGTCTTGGGTGGCGCGGTGAGCCAAACGGTTTTGGGTGGCGCAGCGCTTCCAGCGCTGCGATAAATGCCTCCCCTGATCGAGGACTTTAGCCCCTGAGGGAAACCTACTTCCGCACCCCCGCGGTCTCCCGCACACCCGCCTCGCTGGCCAACTTCGCCGCCTTGTCCGTCTTCTCCCAGGTGAAGTCGGGATCGCTACGGCCAAAATGCCCGTACGCCGCCGTCTTCTTGTAGATCGGACGCCGCAAATCCAGCGACTCGATAATTCCCCGCGGCGTCAGTTTGAAGTTCGCGCGAATCAAATCCGGAATAACCTCGGGATCCACTTTCTCCGTCCCAAACATCTCCACCCGCACGCTCACCGGATCAGCCACGCCGATGGCATAAGCCAACTGCACTTCGCAGCGGTCCGCCAGTTTCGCCGCAACAATATTCTTGGCAATGTAGCGCGCCATGTAAGCCGCCGAGCGATCCACCTTCGTCGGATCCTTCCCGCTGAATGCTCCTCCACCGTGACGTCCCATCCCACCGTACGTATCCACAATAATTTTCCGGCCCGTCAGTCCGGTGTCTCCCATCGGTCCGCCGATCACAAAACGTCCCGTGGGATTGATGTGATATTTCGTGTCCTCATCGAGCAGCTGCGCTGGAACCACCGCCTGGATCACGTACTTCAAAATTCCCGCGCGCAATTCATCGTTCGTAACAGTTTCCGAATGCTGCGTGGAAATTACGACGGCATCGACGCGCTTCACCTTCCCCTTCGCATCGTACTCAACCGTAACCTGCGATTTTCCATCCGGACGCAGAAACGGCAGCGCCCCATCCTTCCGCACGTGCGCCAACCGCATCGTCAACTTATGTGCCAACGAAATCGGCGTTGGCATCAATTCCTCAGTCTCATTGCACGCATAACCAAACATCATTCCCTGGTCACCGGCGCCACCGGTGTCGACGCCCATGGCGATGTCGCCGGATTGTTTGTTGATGGAGGAGATGACGGCGCAGGTGTTGCAGTCGAAGCCATGGAGGGCGTTGTCGTAACCGATGCTTTGCACGGTGCCGCGAACCACTTGTTGAAAGTCAACGTAGGCCTTGGTGGTGATTTCTCCGGCGATGACGACGAGGCCGGTTGCGGTGAGAGTTTCGCAAGCGACGCGGCTGACGGGATCTTCGGTGAGGCAGGCGTCGAGGATAGCATCGGAAATCTGGTCAGCGATCTTATCGGGATGACCTTCGGTTACGGATTCGGAGGTAAATAGAATAGGGTTTTTGGTTGCGGCCAAGATTTGTTCTCCTTAGATAGCTGCTTCGGACTTAACTTGTGGCGAGAGCCGCGGGCAGGGCGCACGGTCGCGACTATGATACGGCATACGGATCAAAAAGAAGTCCTCGAAAAGGCTACCAGACGGTTTGCCAGCGCGCAATCGGTTTTACATTAACTGCTTTGTGATGAATTCAATAGAGGAATTTCAGCGCTGGATGGAACGATTCGGCTGTCTAACGGCGACAGAATTCTTATGATCGCTAACCGCCACGTCTAAATTGTTTCAAGGTCGCATCCTGTAACGAAGTTGTTGGCTGGATGAGAAGGCAGTCAGGCGGTTGCGGGAGTCATCTGAAAATAAGTCTCACCATTGATCAGTGCCCTGACCGCAGCAAAGATTGCGGGAAGGTCAGCTTTGCCTACCAGACCTTTGACGCCGGCTTTCCTGGCCTCCTGTTCAAGTTGCTTTGAGGGGTCGATGGTGACCATCAGAATGGGTGCGCCGGGATGTTGCTCGGACAATTGCCGAGAGGCCTCGAGTCCATCCATTTCCGGCATAACGAAATCCATGACGGTAAGATGGGGCGCGTTTTCGTTCCACTTCTCCAGGGCGCGACGTCCATCCTCGGCCTCTCCCACGACCACCCATTCCTGCTGCTTTTCGAGCAGAGTGCGAAGGTGAGAGCGCATCATAGCGTTATCGTCGACCAGGAAAATACGAACCACGATTCTCCGTTCATAGGCGAAGATTCAGCGTAGCGGAAGCCGATTGGTCCAAGCTACGCTACCGAGCGAAAGTAAGCTATACAGCGGGAACCCGACGTAAGGAAAGGATTTCGGAGCCGAGGCTTGAGTGGCAGGGACTCAGGGTTAGGAGGAGGCCACCGGTTACCCGTGGACGTTAATCCTCGAAAATGACAGGACGGCGCGCGAGGAAATGGGATGTCCCATCGACATAGCGGGACGGAACGTGGTGAAGATGAGCATCCGTTTCACTTGCGGCAAAAGCTCCTGGGAGGCTCCCGGATCAGAGAGAATCCTGTAATCGTCAACCCGGCCCCGCGAGTCGACGTAGGCTTCGATGACGAGCGACTCCGTGCTAATCGAACTCATGGTGCCGAAGGCACTTTGCTGCAGTTCGGGACCCGTATTCAAGACCAGCGGGACATCTTCAGCGTTATTGGCCTGCAACTGTCCCGGGGTCGCGAGGATGGCTGCAACCAGGCCAAAGATAAGGATGGCGCAGGCCAATCCCGCAGTTGCTGGGACCATGAAGGCTTCCAAAGTGTTTTCGAGGCGCACGCGCAATCCTTCAAAGCGAGCGCGGCGAGCCTGAGCCGCTTCGCGGGAAATGGCGAGGCGCAACTTCAGTCCGAGGTCGGAGGGAACCTCGGGGCGACCGGTACGGGCGAGCAATTGTTGCGTCTGGCGCAACAAAGTGTATTCACGCGAGCAGGCAGGGCAGGCGTCGAGATGTTCGCGCAGAGCGCGCATCTCCGTGCCGGTAACGGCCCCATCGAGATAGGGCGAGAATAGCTCGGCCGCCTTGTCGCAATTCAACATTGCGTTGGTTGATTCGGACTTTATGGATCCGGACTTCGTAGCCATGAACGTCATGGCGTCACCTCGACCCTTCTACCCCCTCCAGCAACCCGTCGCCGCAAATCGGCGGCGTGATCTTCTTCTTCAGGCGGGGAGAGCCCCAGTTCATCTCCCACTTCGCGGATGTACGGAGCCAGCCGCTTTTTCAAGGCCTGCCGTCCGCGCGTCAATCTCGATTTCACTGTTCCCAGAGAGATCTGCAAAATCTCGGCAATCTCTTCGTAGGACATTTCTTCCAGGTCGCGCAGAATCAAAGTGGTGCGATACGGCTCCGCGACCCGACGTAATTCCGCATCCAACCGCTGCCGCAATTCGCGCTGCGCCACGCTATCGAAAGGCGACTCGTGGCGATCGGTGAGAGCGGCGAGCATGGTTTCATCGGTGTTAGCCATGCCCTCCGATTCCGCCGGCTCAATCGATGTCTCATGGGCCTTGTGCCGGAACCACCACCGTTTGCGGTTTGCAGCCTCGTGCAAGGCGATGCGGTAAATCCACGTCTTCAGGCTGGACTCGCCATGAAAGTGCTTCATGCCACGAAAGACCTTCAGGAATACATCCTGCGTGGTATCAGCAGCGTCGGCAGGATCGTTTACCATGCGGTAAACGAGGCCATACACCGGACGCTGAAATTCGCCAATCAGCCAGGCATAAGCCGTTTCCGAACCGGCTTTGAGGTCGGCGACAATGGCCGCCTCTTCATCGCGAATGCCGATCGCGCTTGCCAAATCTCCCAAGGTGGTTGCTCCCGCCATAATGAAGGCGTCCTCTGATTATAGGGATTTTCCACCTAATCCTGAACCGAAAAATTGCGGCCAGTAGATTGGTAAGCGTTCGGTCCGCTCAACAGGGATAGACTCCGGGTACCCGTTCCAGGTTCCCGGCGGTGAGTGTTTTGCTCACAAAGGTAACCTCCCTGAGGTAACAGAAACAAGCGGGCTGATTACGCTTGGGAGTTAAGGACACGATTGGCTTGTGTAACGAGAAGAAGGGCTGCGGGATGGCCTCTCATCCTGAATTATGCGGTCGTGGTGCTAGCTTTTGCAGACGGAAGATTCTCAAAAATTTCCTGCAAGGCAATCAGGAGTTTTGCGGGACCTTTATCCAACTCCAGGTCAGATTTCTGAAGAAAGCCAAAGGCGCCGTCGTGCTCCAGCCGCACGGCATTCATTTGCGACATGGCGGTTAGGATAACGATGGGAATCGCCCTGGTGGCAGGGTCTTTTTTAAGAAGCTTGAGCACATCGAGTCCGCTGAGCTTGGGAAGCAACAGGTCGAGCAGGATCAAGTCGGGCAATTTCTCGCGGGCGAGGCGCAAGGCCTCGTCGCCGTCATCAGCACTACTCATTTGGTAGCCAGCACGGGCCAGAGCGCGCTCCGTTTCCAGCCTGAGAAACTTACTGTCTTCGACGAGGAGAATCTTGATCATCTTGGCCTTCTGCAACTCTATGCCGGAGAGACCGGGGAATAGAGAGTGAAGAGTTTCAGCGCCGTCAGAAAGCTTATCGGCAGAATTCGGAAGAAGCGTTAGTCCGTCAGAGTTTTCTTACAAATACGAAAGGAGCAGACCCGATGTTCGCGGCTATCGGGAAGCGCTCGAGGATGGTGATGAGTCGGAATCTCGCAAGCCGGAAGAATCGAAGGTGTAGGTTCGGATTTCGCCAGGGGCTCCACCGACGGGGATTTCTCTATTGTTGAGCAGGAAGCTGACGCCGGCCGAGTTGCCGGCGCGCACCACGATCTCATGGGTGGCACGAACAGACGTTTGAGCGGGTGCGATGAGTGTCTCTTTGGCGACCGGCTCGCCATCTGCAGTGATTGAAACCGAGGACGTTTGTGTGGCGCGAATGAGCAGAGTAAACCTCGGCGGTGACTGGGCGGTGACAGCACGAGTGCGAGGCTTGGCAACCGGGGGATTCTCGTCAGTCTCGGTTGGAATGGAGGCGGCCTGAGCCGGGGCTGAGAATGGCGTGGACGACATGGCTGCGGCCGAGTGTGCGGCCGGCACCGAATTGCGTGGTACGGCGGGTTCGGTCGCGGCCGAGGAGACGGGCACGGCACTCGAGAGAGCGGGCTGCGGCGGCGATGCGGAGGCGGACTGGCTGCGGTGGCGGAAAGCCCAGATTGCCAGGACGATTGCGATCACAATTAAAGGGACGGCCAGCTTTTCCCAGGGAATGCGCTGAGGGGGATCGGCAGGAACGGGCGCCGCGACTTCGATTTGCTCTTGGGCCGGAAGTTGTAAAGAAGATGGCTCGGAAGTCAGGTTCAGGAAAGAAAGTGGTGATGGCGCGGAATCGTCGTGGTCGAAGCCTTCATGATCGTGGTGGTTATTGGGACCAGGCTCAGGGAGACGGGCTTCTTCAAAGTGAATCTCGTCAGGACGCAGTTCACGATCATCGCGGCGGCGAGTTTCTTTGCGACGGTTTCTAACGCGCCGATCGGCCGATGATGGAGCTGGGACCAAGTCGTTCTCATCAATTGCGTCATTGGGCAGAGTGCCGACAGCCTGACGACTCCGGGGATCATTGCCGTGATGAGGGTCGTCACGCTCGGGGTTGCGAGGATCGGGTTCGTTGGCGGATCTGCCGTTGCGGAAATTGGGAAGCAAATTCTGGGACTGAATCTGGCTCTCGCGGAGGGCGGTGAGATAGTCGGTGACGGCTTCCTCTTCGTCGAGACCGACCTGACGGGCGTAGGCTCGGACAAAACCTTTGTTGAAGACGCCGCCGGGGAGCTGGTCGAAATGCTCGTCCTCAATGGCGCGGAGCATGCGGGTGCCGATCTTGGTGGTGGTCGAGATGGCTTCGAGCGAGAGGCCACGCAGCTCGCGCTGCCGGCGAAGTTTTTCTCCGAATGAACCCACTGCGGACTCCGGCGGGCGGAGCAACGGTGAAAGCCCGCATCAAGACGGCCATTATCATAGGCGAAGGCGGGCGCGGACGCCAGAGTTAAGGTGGGGGGAGGGGACTAAAGTCCCCAATTGTCGCGATCCCGCATGGTGCCAGTCGGGCCACTATTCCTGAGGTTTTTTCCTGAGGACTATGGTGAATTGGGCCTTGCAGGTTTTGGAGGGGTCGTCGAAGGCCGACCCTTCGCGGTCGGAATCGGAGGCACGGAAGAAGAATCCTTGCTTGGAATTTTCGGGGAGGCCGATGAAGCGGGCTTTACCGTCGGCGTTGGTTCCGACCTGGAGGTCGAACTTGTGGAGATTCATGAATCCATAAGCGATATGGACACGGATATTGGCGGCGTAGACTGGCTTGCCGACTTCGTCGGTTATGACGAAATCCGCAGTGCAAGGGCCCAGGCCGGCGTCGACTTCGGCGACGGTTTTCGCGTCCACTTTCGGGTCTGTTGGATGGGCGGCTTGGGCGTGCGACCTTGCCGGAGAGAAAAACAGCAGAGAGCAGGCAAGGGGGAGAGCGACGGAGTATCGAAGGGCGGTTCGCATACATTTATTAGATCACTATTAGACCACGCCAAGGGATGTGGGGGGATCAAACCGGATGGAGGGCCGGAGGCCGCCGGAGCCCATTGGCATTCAGGGTTCAGGTTACCAACGTTCGTTGCTGCGTCGGGGGTGGGAATCTATAATTTTTGGAACTGTCACTCGTCCATGCCATGAATCGTCGATTGGAAACTTGAGTAACGCTTTGAAGATCACGATTCTGAAGACCAGAGATTCGAAGACCAAGGGTCAAGTACAAGGTTCGCGGGCTGAAGTGCCTGCGCTACACGGGAGATGAAGGAAGCCCGCATGTCCGAGGCCGTCGGCACACAGCTAACCCGCCAGAGCCAAGAGCTCAATATTTTCCACGATGTGGCCAAGGCGCTGACATCGTCGCTGGACCTCGATTCGATTCTGCAAACCATCATGGAGAAAATGGCGGAATACTTCCGTCCGGATACGTGGTCGTTGCTGATGGTGGACGAGCAGAAGGACGAGCTGTATTTCGCGATTGCGGTGGGCGATAAGGCGGAAGCGCTGAAGAATGTCCGACTGAAGGTGGGAGAAGGAATTGCGGGATGGGTCGCGAAGCACGGCGAGCAGGTGATTTTGAACGATGTGGATGGAGACCCGCGGTTTGCCAGGCGAGTTGACGAAGCCACGCAGTGGGAGACGCGGTCGATTATTGCCGTGCCGCTGAAATCGAGGCTGCGAGTGCTGGGCGTGATCCAACTGGTGAATGTGGACCGGGCGCAGTTCAACGAGCAGGAAGTTTTCTTTCTGCAGGCGCTGTGCGACTACGCGGCGATCGCGATTGAGAATGCGCGCTGGGTAGAGAAGATTCAGGAACTAACAATCACGGATGACTGCACCGGACTCTATAACGCGCGGCATCTTTACAAGACGCTGGAAACGGAGGTTTACCGGTCGTCGCGGTTTGGCTATGAGTTCAGCGTGCTGTTTATCGATCTGGACCACTTTAAGTCGGTCAACGATACGCATGGACATTTGATTGGCAGCAAACTGCTGGCGGAGATTGGGTATCTAGTGAAGGCGCAGTTGCGGTTGATTGACTTTGCGTTTCGCTATGGCGGCGACGAATTCGTGGTGCTGCTGCCGCAGACGGGGAAAGATCAGGCGCTGGTGGTGGCGAAGAGGTTGCGCGACGGGCTGCGCGCCAGCAGTTTTTGCCGCGATGAAGGACTGAATTTGAATGTTCGAGCTTCGATTGGACTGGCCACTTATCCGCACGACGCGCGCGATGCGCATGACATCATCCGGCAGGCCGACGAGATGATGTATCTGGTGAAGAACACGACCCGCGACAATATTGGGATTGCGCAGCGGGGAGTGATGAAGTGAATCGGGTGATTGGGTGATTTTGCGATTGAAAACCTAACTGCCTTCGATGCGGCGCGGCGTTGTTAGTGGTTTCCTGGATCGCCCCAATCACTCAATTTATGAATTTCAAATTTACTTCGATTTCTGTGGATCGGAAGTCTTGTTTTTCACATCTGGTGTCCAGGGATTCTGGTTGGCGGGGGCGTTCGGATTCACGGTGAAAGGCCACACGTAAAGGTTCATGGCTTCCGATCCCTTGCCTTCGATAATGGCGTATTCGCCGGGGGCGAGGTCTTCGGTGGGAGTTAATTTGAGCCACCCGCCGGAGATGCGGTCGATGGTGGATTTGACCGTAGTCTGATCCTGGCTGGTTTTGCCGGTGGTGGTGCGTCTGAGATCTCCTACGATGCGCTTGCCGCTTTTCACCTTCAGATGCACGATGCGGAAGCGATCGAAGGGAACAGTGGCTTGCGCGGGCTGCTCGGGACTCTGGGGCTGGGCACGCGGGGCATCAAGACTAGGTTTGGAGGGTTGGGCGGAAGCGGTTTCGCCGGGCGGCGGTGCCGAGGATTCATCGTCATCGTTCTTGATGTAGATCGAAGGTACGGCGACATGGGCGCAGACCGTGGCGTGTTCGCCCTCGAGTTCGATGGTTGCCTTGGCGCCGCCGGCAGGATTCAGCGCTCCGCGCAAAATACCACTCCTGTTGCGATCGACCTCGCCTTCGCTCTGCTGCACCTCGACGAGTTGCGGCTGGCCTTTGAAATTGTCAAGCAGAAACATGCCGGAGAATTCCGGCAGGCGGAGGCCGGGAGCGACTTGCGGTCGGTTGAGCTTGTCGGCTTCGCGGTCGGCGGCGGATTCCTTATCAATGAGGGCGGCTTCAGGAATGGCGGGGGCGGCCGCGCGTTCTTTCTCGAACTTTTCAGTGGCCGGCCAATCGACGAGCGAGGAAGGCAGTTCCTCCCATTCTTCGCGCTCGGCGCTGTAGTAGCGTACGCGATCGCCTTTGACCTCATACTTTGTGATGGATTGATAGGAGCCGTCTTTGAGGATGAGGCGGTGGGCGAGTTCCTGGGCGGGAGAATGCGCGGGACAAGCGAGGATGAAGGTGGCTATGGCGATCGCGGCGATCGCGGTGCGAAGGAAACGTGGTTGAATTGTGACGGCTGAAAGCATAGGCCTTTTTGACGATGTCTTTTCGATTATCGTTCGTAGTTTACCGGCTGGCCCAAAGACCGTCGAGCCTTGCTCGACTGGACAGCTGAAGGCGGCTGTCGCCACATAGGCCACTTCGCCGAATTCTGGTGTTGCGACCAGTCTGCGGGTTACTTCCTTCCAGTCTGTGCTCTGCGATAGAGTGAGAGCGTGAAACGGTCGCTACGAGAGGTTGCGGAGGCAGTTGAGGCCCGGCTGCAGGGCGATGGCAGTATTCAGGTTGGCGGCTTGGCCAGCATCGCGTCGGCTAAGCAAATCGATCTCGTTTTCGTCGAAGACGAAAAATATCTTTCGCGGGCGCTGCGGTCCGGAGCGGGGGCGGTAATTGCGGGAGAGTTTGCCGCAGGAGCATCGGGGAAGCCGTTGCTGATTTGCCGCCAGCCGAAACTGGCGTTTGCGCGTGCGGCGCGGCTGCTGCGGGACCGAAACCAGGATGAGGAAGCTGGAGTGCACGAGAGTGCCGTGGTGCATTCGTCGGTCCGTCTCGGCGCGGGAGCACTGGTGGAGGAACGCGTTGTAATTGCTGAGGACGCGGGGATTGGCGCCGGCACGCGGATCAGTGCGGGGTGCGTGATTGGGTGCGGAGTGGAGATTGGGAGCGAGTGCGAGATCTATCCGAATGTGACGATTTATTCGGGCACGACTTTGGGCGATCGGGTGATTGTGCATGCCGGGGCGGTGCTGGGAAGCGATGGATTCGGATATGTGCGCGATGCGAAGAGCGGAGGCTATGAGAAGTTTCCGCAGGTGGGCAAGCTGGTGATTGAAGACGATGTGGAGATTGGGGCGAACACAACGATTGACCGTGGGGCGCTCGATGAAACGCGCATCGGGCGCGGGACGAAAATCGATAACCTGGTGCACATTGGGCACAACTGCAGGCTCGGGGAGAATGTGGTGATTGCGGCGCAGACCGGACTTTCCGGAAGCATTGTGATTGAGAATGATGTCGTACTGGGCGGGCAGGTAGGGATTGGCGAACACGCGCGAATTGAAGAAGGAGTGATGCTGGGCGGCCAGGGTGGCGTGTTGCCGAATAAAGTTTTGCGCGGGAAGGGCGTGGCCTTCTGGGGAACTCCGGCGCAACCGGTAAGGCAATATCTGAAGCAGCTGGCGGCGCTGGCACGGTTGTCGAAAAAGAGGTAGGCGTGGCGATCGTCGTGATTGGCGGGCATTCGCGAAGCGTGGGGAAGACCAGCGTGGTTGCGGGTCTGATTGCCGGGTTGCGAGAGTACGACTGGACGGCGGTGAAGATCACGCAGTACGGGCACGGAGTTTGCTCGGCTAATGGTGAGGCTTGCGACTGCGCGACGGCGGATCATTCGTGGGCGATTTCCGAGGAGAAGGATCGCAGAGGAGAATCGGACACTTCGCGGTTTCTGCTGGCGGGGGCGTCGCGGGCGTTGTGGGTGCGGACCGAGCAGGGAAGGCTGGCTGAGGCAATGCCGGCACTGCGGGAACGAATGGAGTCTGCGCGCAATGTGATTCTGGAATCGAACAGCGTGTTGAAGTTTATGCGGCCGGATTTGTATATGACGGTGCTTGATCCGGGGACGAAAGATTTCAAGAAATCGGGTCAGGAGTTTCTGGATCGAGCAGGTGCGGTGATTTTGCATGGTCGCTCGAATGGCGGCACTGCGTGGAATGGAATTTCTTTGAAGGCGGTGGCGGGGCGGCCGGTGTTTCGGATTGTACCTCCGCCTTATATGACGACGGAGATTGTCGAGTTTGTGCGGAGATTTGTGACGAGGGCGGGAAAAGCAGGTTCTTCCCCGAGCTTTCAGCTCGGTTCGGAATGACAAGGCTGCGAGAAGCTTTAAGGCTTCTTTAACAGTTCACGAAAGTCTTTTTGTTATTCTTGCCGGTGCGGCAAATTCATTACAGCGCCTGGTTGTTGATTATTCTGTCGTCGCTGTTGCAGGTCCTGATTTTTCCTCTGCCGGGACTCTACGTTTTATCGTGGGTGGCGTTTGCGCCGCTGATTGTGGCTTTGTTGCGGGCTCGTCCGGCTGGGGAGCTGGAGATTGCCGGCTCCTTCAATTTGCAGGCGGCCAGGCCGGGACAGGCGTTTCTGCTGGGATACGCTTCCGGAATTCTGTGGTACGCGGGCACGTGTTACTGGATTTATGACACGATGCACGAGCATGGCGGGCTGAGCGTGGCGGCGGCTGCGCTGGCGCTTTTTCTTTTCTGTCTTTATCTCGGACTTTATCACGGGCTGTTTGGTTTGCTGGTGGGATTAGCGGCAGGGCCGGGGCGCGACAACCGGCGAGCGCTGATCGCCGTGCCGTTTCTGTGGGTCGCGGTGGAGTTGGCGCGGACGCGGGTGACGGGATTTCCCTGGGATCTGCTGGGGACAGCGCAGGTGGATAACATTTCGCTGAGCCGGATTGCCATGTGGACGGGGGTGTATGGGATCTCGTTCGAGATCATGCTGGTGAATGTCGCGGTGGCGGCGGCGTTTCTGGTACCGAGAAAAAAGCGAAACACATTGTTGCTGGCGGCGTTGGCCGCAGCGGCGGTATTGCAGGCGGGACGACTGGTGGACGCTCCGGGGCTGGTGGGAGATCGTGCGGCGCTGCTGGTGCAGGAAAATATTCCCGTCGACGAGAACTGGACACGCGATAGTTTTGAGCGCACGCTGCGGGAGTTGACGGATCTCAGCGTGAAGGCGGAGGGTTCGAGTTCATCGTCGACGCGTGCGACTGAATCGGCGCACGGCAAGGTGGACTTGATTGTGTGGCCGGAATCGCCAGCACCTTTTTTTACGAGTGATCCGCTGTTTCGCGATCCGGTGAGCGAGATGGCCCGCGACACTCGTAGCTGGGTGGTGACGGGAGCGATTGGCAGCACTCCCGCTACACAGAATGGAGGCGCGGGAGCGGAGGTTTTCAACTCGGCCTCACTGGTGAGTCCGACCGGAGAGTGGACGGCACGGTATGACAAAGTGCATCTGGTCCCGTTTGGGGAATATTTGCCGTTTCCGTGGTTATTTTCATTTGCCGGCGGACTGACAAAAGAAGTGGGAGAGTTCAAGGCGGGAACGTCGAGAGCGCCGCTGCATGCGGGAAGCATGCCGCTGGGAGTTTTCATTTGCTACGAGTCGGTGTTTCCGGATGAGGTGCGGCAGTTTGCCAACAATGGTGCAGAAGTGTTCGTAAACATTTCGAATGACGGGTGGTATGGGGATAGCGGGGCCTACGCGCAGCATCTGAACCAGACACGGATGCGGGCGATCGAAAACGATCGCTGGATTTTGAGCGCGACGGACACCGGAGTAACGGCGTCGATCGATCCATATGGACGGACGGTGGCGCGCTTGCCACGAAAGCAGCGAGCGGCCCTGGTTGCGCCATACGCGCTCACTTCCGTAACCACGTTCTACACGCGGCACGGGGATTGGTTCGCGTGGCTGTGTGCGATAATTTCAGCAGGAGCGCTACTCACGCGCTTCGGTTTTCCCGTGAAAGCGGGCAAGAAGGTAGAAGTATCCTCATGAATCAAGAGTTAGAGCAGGAATACGGCGCGCTGAGCAAGAAAGTGCGCGAACTTCGGGAGTATCTTTGACGCGGACAAACTCCGTCCGCAACTAAGCGAAATTGAGAAGCAGTCTGCCGACCCGAATTTGTGGTCGAATCCGCAACGCTCGCAGCAAGTGATGCGGGAGAAAAAGCGGCTGGAACATTTGCTGGCCACGGACGCCGATCTGGCGCGCCGGGGCGACGACATTGCCGCCTACTTCGATCTGGCGAAGGAAGGCGAGAATGTGGACGCGGAGTTGTGCCGCGAGATCGATGCGCTGCGCGAACTCATCGACAAGCTCGAGACGGAGACGTTGCTTTCCGGGCCCAACGACGCGCTGAATGCGATTGTGACGATTCATCCGGGTGCGGGCGGAACCGAGTCGCAGGATTGGGCCGACATGCTGCTGCGCATGTATTTGCGATGGGCGGAGCGGCAGGGATTCGAAACGGTTCTCTACGACTATCAACCGGGTGAAGAAGCTGGTCTGAAGTCGGCGACGTTCGCGGTGAATGGTGAGTATGCGTTTGGACTGCTTACCAGCGAAATCGGGGTGCACCGGCTGGTGCGGATTTCGCCATTCGATCAGGCCAAGCGGCGGCATACATCGTTTGCCAGCGTATTTGTCTCGCCGGAAATCGACGACAGCATCGACATCGTGATTAAGCCGGAAGATATCCGCACGGATACGTACCGGTCGAGCGGCAAGGGCGGGCAGCATGTTAACACGACGGATTCGGCGGTGAGAATCACGCACATTGCGACGGGGCTGGTGGCAAATTGCCAGAACGAGCGCTCGCAGCATAAGAATCGCGAGCGGGCGATGAGCATGCTTCGCTCGAAGCTGTATGAATACGAGATGGAAAAGAAGCGGGCGGCGACCAAGAAGATTGAAGATTCGAAACTGGACAACGATTTCGGATCGCAGATTCGATCGTATGTGCTGCAGCCTTATCGCATGATCAAGGATCACCGGACAAAGACGGAAGTCGGAGACGTGGACCGTGTGCTGGATGGGGATTTGCAGCCGTTCATCCGGGCATATTTGCTGGCACGGCGCGGGGAGAAACAGGAGAAATAGTGGTGGGCGGGAAGCAGGGAAACGCAATCAAGCTCGGTCCGCGATTTCGGAGAGCGTTTCTTTTTGCAGCGGACAAACATGCGAAGCAGGTAAGAAAAGCTTCGACAACGCCGTACATCGCGCACCTGATGGGAGTGGCTGCGTTGGCGCTGGAGTATGGCGGCGACGAGGATATCGCAATTGCGGCGCTGCTGCACGATGTAGTGGAGGACTGCGGCGGAGCTCCGATGCTGCAAGAAGTGAAGCAAAAATTTGGCCCACGGGTGGCGAAGATTGTGGATGGATGCACGGACTCGGATACGTTTCCGAAGCCGCCATGGCGCGAGCGCAAGGAAAATTATCTACGGCACTTGAAGGACGCGGATGCCGAGACCAGGTTGGTTTCCGCGGCGGACAAGCTGAATAATGTGCGCTCTATTCTTTCCGATTACCGGGAAGTTGGGGAATCCATTTGGGAACGTTTCAACGGCGGGCGGGACGGCACTCTTTGGTACTATCGGGCTCTGCTCGAAGAATTTCAGCGGGGCAAGCCGAACCGGCTGATACGCGAGTTGGAACTCGCGGTGCGGGAGTTGGAAGGCATCATGGCCACGAAAGGACGTTCCCTCTCTTCGGTAACCTAGTTTTCGCCTGCAGAATTCGAGATGATCGTATTTTCCTGAATTGCAGCCGATGATCAGCAGGTAAATCCATGGGACGCATGATCGATCAAATTCGGGCGTCGAAGTTGCCATCGAACATGATGCAGTTTGCGGCGCGGGGAGCGCTGTCGGTGCCGGCGGATGAGAATCTGGAAATCCTGGTTTATCTGGCCAGGCACAACAAGGTGTTCGGCGATCTGGCGCGAATGACGCTAGCGGGGTGGGACGAGAAGGCTTCGCTGGCCGCGGCAGGCGATCCGAAGACGGCGCGAGAAGTGCTTGACTATCTTGTTTCCCCAGATAATCTGCGGCCGAAGTTGTTACCCGCACTGCTCGAGAATCCTTCGGTGCGCGAGAGTGAACTGGCGAAACTCGCCATATCAGCGTCTCCAGAGAACATTTCGGCGATGTTGGAGAGCGCGCGAGTGCGGACATCGGCGGGAATTTTAGAAGCGCTGCGGGCGAATCCGTATTTGAAGTCGAATGACGCCGCGACGCTTAAGACGTTACTGAGAGGGGACAAAACCGCTGAGGCCCCGGCAGTGGCCGCCGTGGAGAGCGCGGTTCCAGAAGCGACCGCCTCAGGCCCCGAGGCCTCGAGCGAACCGGCGTCAGCGTCGTCGGAGGAAGAAGGAGGCGCTTCCGAGGAACATATTTCTGCTTATCTGGCGGAGCATGCGACGGAAATTGTTGCGGAAGAGGGAAAGCCTTTTCAGCCAATCGGCGGGATTATGGATTTGCTGGGAGCCGACTATTTTCCGGTGTCGGCCGTGCAGGATGTTGCGACTAACCCCCAGAAAGTCTCGGTGCCTGCGGCGAGGGACACAGCAGCAGCGGCGGCTGCGAAGCCGGCAGTGCGCGCGGTGGCTCACGCTCCGGCGGCGCCGAAGCGCGAGAACACGATGCAGAAAATCAACGGGCTGGATGTGAAGGGCCGCATCCAACTGGCCCTGAAGGGCAATAAAGAGGAGCGCTCGATTCTGATTCGTGACGGGACGAAAGTGGTAGCCCTGGCAGTGCTGGAGGCGCCGAAACTTTCCGATGGAGAAGTGGAAAAATTTGCCCTGCAGAAGAACGTGTTAGAAGCGGTGTTGCGGCAGATTCCGCTGAAGCGACGGTTCATGAAGAATTACATCGTGGTGCGGAATCTGGTGTCGAATCCGCGCACGCCGCTCGATTTGGGCTTGGGGTTGATGAAACATCTGCTGGCGGTGGATTTGAAAAACATTTCCGCGAACAAAGAGGTTTCCGAAACGGTACGCAAACTGGCGCTGAAGATGTACAAGCAGAAACTGGAAACGGCGAACAAGAAGTAGGATGCGTAACTCGCCTCAGACCGATCCGATCACTGAATTATTGAAGCGTGCAAAGACGATTGCGGTGGTGGGACTCTCCAACGATCCGATCCGGCCCAGCCATGGCGTCTCAGGCTACATGCAGAGCCAGGGGTACCGCATCATTCCGGTGAATCCGCTGATCGAATCGACTCTAGGAGAAACGGCGTATGCCTCGCTGCTTGAGGTTCCGGAGAAAATCGACATCGTGAATATTTTTCGGCGGCCTGAGTTTGTAGAAGAGGTGGTTGATCAGGCGATCCAAATGAAAGTCCCGACAATTTGGATGCAGGAAGGTGTGATTCACGAGAAAGCGGCGGAGAAGGCGCGCAAGGCTGGAATCTTCGTGGTAATGGACCGGTGCATTCTGAAAGAGCAGCGGGCGCGCTTTCGCTGAGGCGCGATTGTGATCTCTAGGAGTTAACCTGAACAAAGACGACGCTGGCGTCATCGCGGAGGGCTACGCCGTTGGCGAAGGCGCGAACGTCATCCAGAACGCTGATGGCGGAAGCGCCGGGACAGGAAACATGCTGGGCGAGGCGATCCAATCCATATTCTTCGTCTTCCAGGTTGGAAGCCTCGCTGATTCCGTCGCTGTAGAACACCAGGCGTGAACCAGGCGATAATCCCACCGTGCTTTCGGAATAGTCGCCACAACTCAAGCCCAGCGGAAGCCCACGCTCGGTGTCGAGGAAGCGAGGTCCATTCTCATCCACCAATAGAGGCTGCAGGTGTCCGGCGCTGGCGAAGGTGACGCTGCGGGTTGTGGGGTCCAAAACCGCGTAAAGGAGAGTGACAAATTTTCCTGCCGGAAAATCCTCCACCAACAAGCCATTCAGTTTGTCGAGGACCTCGGCCGGAGAGCAAGCCGCCTCGGCCAAAGACCGCAGCATGCCGCGTGTGGCCGACATGAGAAGAGCGGCGGCAGTTCCCTTTCCAGAAACGTCGGCTAGAACCAATCCCCAGCGGCCGTCGGGAAACGGAATGAAGTCGTACCAATCTCCGCCGACGGCACGGGCCGGGATGCTGAGACCAGAAATGGCAAAGCCGGGCACGTAAGGAGAGGCCTTGGGCAGAAGAGCCTGCTGAATGGCGCGAGCTTCTTCCGCCTCACGACTCATCGCTTCACGCGCGGCACGCTCCGATTGGAAACGGTGCGCGTTATCGATGGCGACAGCAATGTGATCGCATAAGGCCTGGAGAAGCCTGAGCTGCTGGCGAGGAAAGGCGTCAAGATCAGGATGAGACGCGGTGAAAACTCCTACGAGGCGCTCGCCGACGTGAAGGGGAATCGCCACTTCGGACTGAGTTGACTCCTCGCAACCGATGTAATACTCGTCCTTATGAACATCCGGGGCGTAGCGCATCTGTCCGGTGGAGGCGACGTAGCCGACCATGCCCTCCTTGCCGATCTTCAGGCGAAAGCCTTTCTGATGGATGGAGCAGCCGTGGACGCCGCCCATCACCATTTCTCTGCGAGCCTCGTCATGCAGATAAACGCTGGTCTCGAGGAGGCCGAAGGAATGAGAAACCTCGGTGACGATGTTTTCGATGAGCTGATCGAGATCAAGAATGGAGCTGATCTTCTGGGCAGCCTTTTGCAGTTTCTGCAGGCTTTCCACCTGGGTGTCGACCAGAGGCCGAGTGGAGGGGAAATCGTCGAAGACATTTGCAGGACTGGTGGCCATTTTCGCGGTCCCTTAAATGACTGCGAGCTCAGGGGCTAAAGCCCCACTGTTTAGAGGCTCTGAGCGGCACGGCTAAAGCCGCACCCTACCCAAAAACAACTTATGAAACGAGCCTTATGAGAATTATGAAATCAGCCTTCGGACAACTTCAATAAAACCGACCCCACGATTTGAAAAACAGATTCACGACAATTTATAAACCAGTCGAAAATTGGATGCTTGGGGGTAGGGCTAGGACTCTGTGTTTTGGCGAGGCGGAGTGGCTGGAGGACCTTGCTGACGCAGGCGCTTGGTCTCTTCCATACGATCGCGGATGCGTTTTTCGATGCCTTCGCTGGTGGGGTGGTAGTAGGTGCGATCGCGCAGATTTTCCGGGAGGCATGGCATGTTGGCGACTTTGCCTTCGACGTCGTGCGCGTATTGATAATCCTTTCCATAGCCGAGGCCTTTCATGAGGCTGGTGGGGGCGTTGCGCAGGTGAAGCGGGACGGGTTCGGCGGCGGTTTGTTCGATATCGCGCTGGACGGCTCCGTAGGCGGTGTAGAGGGCGTTCGACTTGGGCGCGACGGAGAGATAAACAACGGCTTGCGCGAGCGCCAGATTGCCTTCGGGCATGCCGATGAAATCGACAGCATCGCGGGCGGCCATGCAGAGGGAAAGAGCGTTGGGATCGGCGAGGCCGATATCTTCCACCGACATGCGAACGACGCGGCGGGCGATGTAGAGTGGATCTTCACCGGCTTCAATCATGCGGCCCAGCCAGTAAAGGGCGGCGTCGGGGTCGCTGTTGCGCACGGATTTGTGCAGGGCGGAGATCAGGTTGTAATGTTCTTCGCCGGCTTTGTCGTAGAGCAGGGTGCGCTTCTGCAAGGCGTCGCGAATGATGTCATCGGTAATGTTCGCGGGTTTCGCGGCTGATCGCGGCGCCAGGCCGGCGGCGACTTCGAGGACGTTGTAAGCGCTGCGGGCGTCGCCACTGGTATAGCTGGCAATTTTCTTGAGGACATCGTCGGAGGCGAGCAACTTCATGGCGCCGAGGCCGCGTTCTTCATCGCCGAGAGCGCGTTTCAATAGCTCGAAAATCTGATCTTCAGTGAGGGGGTTTAATACGTAGACGCGGGTGCGGGAGAGCAATGCGCCGTTGATTTCGAACGAGGGATTCTCGGTGGTGGCGCCGATGAGGCGAATATTGCCTTTTTCCACGTGCGGCAGAAAGGCGTCCTGCTGGGCTTTGTTGAAGCGGTGAATCTCATCGATGAAAACGATGGTGCGGGTGCCGTATTGGCGGGCACGTTCGGCGTCGGCCATGACCTGCTTGATCTCTTTGATTCCGGCGAGGACGGCGGAGAACTCAATGAACTCCGCTTTGGTCATCTTCGCGATAATTTTCGCGAGCGTGGTTTTTCCAGTGCCGGGAGGGCCCCAAAAGATGAGCGAGCCGGCATCGTCGCGCTCGATTTGGATGCGCAAGGGCTTTCCGGGACCGATCAGATGCTCCTGGCCGACGAATTCTTCGAGCGTGCGGGGGCGCATGCGATCGGCCAGCGGGCGGGTGCGGTCGGTGGAACTGGTGGCGTTCGGGATGGCTTCGAAAAGTCCCATGCGGAATTCATTTCACCACAGAGGCACAGAGAACACAGAGAAAATCAAGAAAATAAATAAAGACCTTTTACCGAGTGTAATGGGGACACCTCCGGTGCAGAGTTCTATAGCGTCGTATGGTTTTCTCTGCGTTATCTGTGACTCTGTGGTGAACACGCTTCTATCTTCTTTGCCTTGCGGCTTCATACAGTACGATGCTGGCGGCGATGGCGGCGTTGAGGGATTCGACCTGCGGCGCGTGGGGGATGGCGATGGATTCGTTCATTCTGGCCATCAGGTCGCGGGGCAAGCCGGAGCCTTCATTGCCGAAAAAAATTGCGGCGGGTGTTCTTAAGTCTGCCTGATCGAGCGGAGTACCTCTGTGAGAGGAGGTTGCGATGAGGCGCACGCCTTGGGCGCGCAGCTTTTCGGAAATTGCCTCCAGCTTCAAGGTTGTCGACTTTCCATGGCGGTGAATGATGGGAAGTCGGAAAAGGGATCCAGCGGATGCGCGAACGACTTTTGAATTCAAGGGGCTGACCGTGCCTTCGCCTAGGATGACACCGGCGCTGCCAAAGGCTTCGGAGGAACGAAGGATGGTGCCAAGGTTGCCGGGATCTTGCAGACCGGCGAGGGCAATCACGGGGCCCACTTGCAGGCGCTCGGTGACATCCTCGAGCGAAAATTCTTTCAGGCGCACGAGAGCGGCCACGCCCTGTGGAGATTCGCTGGGCACGAGGCTGTCGAATAATTTGTCGGGCAGCAGAAGGGTTTCGACCTGTGCGCCGATTTGAGGTAACAGCCGCTGGGCGCGGTCCTGGGCGGATTCGCGGAAAAAAACGGCGCTGAAACGGAGACCGCTGCGGATGGCTTCTTCGAGGATGTGGACGCCCTCAATGGCGCAGTCTCCGGCTTCGGTGAGTTCGGCGTGGGCAAAGGCTTGGCGCAGCTGCTTGACCAGCGGGTTGTGGCGGCCTTCGATGCGGCGGAGGCGTTGCTGCGTGCTGGGAGCGGGATCTGAAGCGATTTTCATGAGTGCAATGTTGAGGGCATGATACGCCAGTCCCGCACGTCGCGGCGCTTTGCCGTATTATGATAAGTTTCACTGGCAAATATTCCAACAAGAAGCAGGGCAGGAAGGAAAGCCGTGCGCGCCGAAATCGTAAAAATCAATAGTGAGACACCGGAGAGTTCACTGGTAAAGTATGCCGCCGACCAGATTCGCGCGGGCGAAGTTCTGGGCATGCCGACGGACACGTTTTATGGGCTGGCGGCCGATCCGTTCAACCTGCGCGCCGTGGATCGCGTGTATGACATCAAGACGCGCTCGCGGCACAAACCGCTGTCGCTGCTGATCGAGAGTGTGGATCAGGCGGAGGAATTGGCGAAGGCGCTGCCGGAGGAGTTTTACGCGCTGGCGCGGAAATACTGGCCGGGACCGCTGACTATCATTGTGAAGGCGGGATCGCGGTTGCCGCTGAAGGTGACAGCCAACACAGGCAACGTGGCATTGCGCGTGCCGAATGCGAAGATTCCGCTGGCGGTGGTGACGGCGGCGGCCATTCCGATCACGGCTACGTCGGCGAATCTGAGCGGGGCAGCGGAGTGTACCAGCGCGGAGCAGGTGCACGAACAGCTGCATGGCCGCATCAGCATTATCGTTGATGGAGGAGCTTCGCCGCGGGATATTCCATCGACCATTGTTGACCTCACCGATGAAGGAGCCCGCTGGCGAATTATGCGTGAAGGCGCGATTCCGGCAGACGAAATTTCCACGTTTTTCGCCAAAGGATGAGCGACGAACCTGCCCCCCGGCGCGCGACTGGCCGCTGGTTGCTGCGGCTGGAAGCCTTGGTGGTGCTCGCGTTGGTGGGGTTTCTGGCGCTCACCGCGGTTCGCGTTGTGCACGAAGGGGAGCTGCAGGAGTTGCATCCGGCGGACGCGATTGTCGTTTTTGGGGCGGCCGAGTACTCCGGGCATCCCTCGCCGGTGTTGCGAGCGCGACTGGATCATGCCTACGACCTTTTTCAGAAGCGAATCGCTCCGGTGGTCATTACGACTGGAGGCGCGGCGGCCGATCCCAGCTTCAGTGAAGGCGGCGTGGGACGCGATTACCTGGAGCGCCGCGGAATTCCTGAACGCGATCTGATTGCGGAAACGCAAGGGTCGGACACAGCGCAATCCGCAGTGCGCGTGGCTGTGATCATGAATGCTAACGGGCTGCACAGTTGTGTAGCTGTGAGTGACGCCTATCATGTGTTCCGGATCAAGAAGCTGTTGGAGCACGAGGGGATTGGTCCGGTATATGTGGCGCCCAGGCCTGACTCGCGTCCGCACGGAGTGTTGCAACGCATGTACGCGGTGCTGCGGGAGGCCAGCAGCTATTTGCTGTGGAAGTTGGGAGTGATGTAGAAACCAGAAACTGATTTCTACCAGCCGCTACGCTCTCGCAACGTGGTGATGTGGGCGACGTGATGGTGTCCGTGCCAGGCGTAAAGCGCCAGATTTTTCTCCAGGGGCATCAGGCCGAGTTCGGGATGACGGAAGGTGCGCTTCCAGTCTTCCGGTTTCAGCGAGCGCAGCAGCTTCATCCAGCGTGTGTGCAGGGAATCCAGCAAAGTTAGTGAAACTTCCACCGGTGTAGCGGGGGTGTCGGCAAGTTGAGCCCAGCGGTCCTCGGCGTAGGGCTTGATCGTCGGCTCATCTTCCGTCAGGGCTAGCTTGAAACGGATGTAGGCGTTGAGATGGCTGTCGGGAACGTGGTGCGTGACCTGGCGGACAGTCCAGCCTTCGGGTCGGTAGGGCGTATCGAGTTGCTGGTCTGAGAGGCCTTTAACGGCGGCTCGGAGATTGGCCGGGGTCTGCTCGATATCGTCCAGCAGCTTCTTCTTTTGGTCCTCGTCAGGCGGGCCTTCGTAATGAAACTTGCCAATGGGGTAGCGCGGTCGGTCATAGTGGTCTCCGTGGAATCATTGTGCTATAGACTCGCGAAGTTCGTCGTTGACTCAATGGATTGGTGAAGGGGCTCCTAACCGCGCGAACCGCGAACCTCTTATGCAACTACAACCGGTGGTGGCGATTGCCGCTAATACCCATTCGGTCGGGCTTCGCATTCCGGTTCCCATGCCCGAAGATTTGTGCATCCAAGAATTGTTTCTAGGCTAAACTCCCAATTCTTGGTAGTTTAGGCGGATTGCGGTCAAAATGGGGAATAAATTCTTCCCTGTTGAGCGAGAGGAACTATGGCAGCTTCGGTCTGGTCTGGACACCTAACCTTTGGACTCATCTCGATGCCGGTGCGCTTGTTTTCGGGAGCGCGCAGCAGCGGGATCTCTTTCAACATGCTGCACCGGCCGGATAAAGTGCGGGTGAAGCAGCAGTACATTTGTCCGGCGGAAAACGTGGTCGTGGACCGCAACGATATCGTGAAGGGATACGAATTTCGCAAGGACGAATACATCGTGATCGAGCCGGAGGAGATCAAGAAGATCGAGCCACAGACGGCGAAGACGATGGAGATTCTGGAATTCGTCAAGGCCAGCGATGTGGATCCGGTTTATTTCGAGTCGTCGTATTACATGATGCCGGAAGAGGCGGGGCGGCGGCCATACGCGCTGCTGACCAAGGCTCTGGAAGAGAGCGAGTACGTGGCCATCGCCAAGATCACGATGCACAACCGCGAATACACGGTGTTCCTGCGGCCGCATGAAGGCGGATTGATGCTGCATACCATGTATTACGCGGAAGAAGTGCGCAAGGTGGAAGGATTTGGCGCGCCCGACGTGGAGTTGAAAGAAGCGGAAGTGAAAGTAGCGCACCAGTTGATTGAGGCGCTGGCGGATGAGTGGGATCCGGAGAAATACAAAGATACGTTCCAGGAAAATCTGAAGAAGTTGATTGAGACGAAGCTCGAGGGCGGGGAAGTGGCGGCTGTGGAAAAGCCCAAGAAGCTGGCCCCTGTGGTGGATTTGATGGCCGCGCTCAAACAGAGCCTGGCGCAGATGGAAGGTAAGAAGAAACCTGCGGCGACGGCCAAGTCGGAGGCCCCAGTGGCTGCGGCTGGAGGAAAGTCGCGACGGGGGCGGTGAAGAACCAGGCTCGTGGCCCGGAACCTTTCTGATACTGTTCGTGGTTCGTGTTGATCCTATCCAACTTGACCGTTTCCGCATGCATCCGACATGTGGGACGGTAATTCCAATCTCAGACACAGACTTCGCAGGGGCTCACAGGGCAGATCCTTGTGTCGGAGCACTGGCGCGGATCGGGCTCAGCCGTTAGAATGTTGAATTCTTCTCACCTTATGTTCAGAGTTTTCCTGGAAGGGCGCGGGGTGAAGTGCGGATGAGGGTTCGACGTGCGGGCTGCCTGGCGGCCGCGATGTTTTTAATTGTGGTTTGGATGGCATGCGGCCAGGTGTATCGACCGGTGGTAATTCCTTGTTCGACGGGAGGGGTTCCGGGCTGCCCGGTGGAGACGAATCCGCAGCCGAGCAATTTCCACGACGTTTTTGGCATAAGCACCAATACCGCAAGTTACCCGGGGACGGCGATGCAGATTGATGTATCGGGAGATACCGTTGTCGGGGAGACACCCTCGAACGATCCCTCCAAGCCCAATCTTGGCGGCAATCCCACCCACATGGCTATCTTGCCGAACGACGCAAGAGTGTTTGTGGCCAGTGCGGGCAGCATCGTGCCGGGAGGCATCGACGTCGTTTCGTGGTTCACTCCACAGTTTCAATCCACCCTAGCGACCGGCTTGAGTGCGGTCAACACGATCAATATGCCGGTCGGATCGCAACCGGTGTTTTTGAATACCGCGCAGAGCGCCGCGCTTTATGTGGCGAATTTTGGCACGAACTCGGTCAGCCAGATCAATACAACCTCCAATGTGATCACGAATACGGTGACGGTGGGAACAAACCCGGTCAGTCTGGCGGAGACTCCGAACGCGTACAAGCTGTATGTGGCTAACCAGGGAGACAGCACGGTCAGCACGTTGAGTCCCATCGATCTCTCAAACAATACTGCGAACGGGCTGGTTACGGGTTTCACCGGGACGACGCCGGTTTGGGTGGTGGCCCGTGGAGATAGCCAGAAAGTTTACGTGCTGACGCAAGGCGACGGACAGCTGTGGACGATCGACGTGGCTACGGACACGGTCACGAGCAACCTTCCTGTCGGAGCCGGGGCGAATTTTGTTTTCTATGACCCGAACCTGAACCGGATTTATGTGACGAATCCGGTGACCTCGACGGTCTATGTGTTTTCCGCTGCCGGCGGAGCGAACGACACGCCAAGCCTGCTGGCGACGCTAGCGATTCCAGCGGCGTGTGCAGGGTGCGGGGCTGTGTTCCCGGTTTCGGTGGCCGCGTTGCCGGATGGCACGCGGTTCTACGTGGCCAGCTACCAGACGGCTGTGACATGTCCCGCGGGGACCGGTGCGGTAGGAGCCTGCGTCGTGGCTGGCCTCACCGTGTTTGACGCGAATAGTCTGACGGTGAAGTATCCCAGCACACCGACGATGAGCTTGCTAAGTTCCTATGGAACCTCATTTTCGACTGGCCAAACCGCGGTGCCGGCGGTCACTGCGTGTGGTCCCGTGCCTGCGGCGCCATCAACGGTGTACTCGCCGGGCGTCGCGCGCTTCCGGGTGTTCACGGTGGCGTCGGAGGATAGCAGCCGGGTCTACGTAAGCATGTGCGACGCCGGAGCCATTGCCGTGATCAATACTACCGGCGCCAATACGAACAATCCCGGGAACCCGTTGCCGCCTGATACCGTAGTGACTGACTTGCCTGCAGCGCCGGGGGCTTGTAGCCAAGCGACCTGCAGCAATACGGCACTGATTACGGGCTTCTCGATTACGTCCAACGTAATCACGTTTCAATCGGCAAACGTATTTGCCCCGGGCCAAACAGTGACAATCAATGGATTTACGAGCGACACATACCTAAACGGGCTCATCCTGACAGTGCTGCCAACGGGACTGTCGAGCACACAATTTGAGTGCGACTTCAGCCACCCGAATGTGACCGCGACCACGGATTCCGGGAACGCCGTGCCCCTGCCCGCACCGCAAGCGCCGATTTTCCTGATCACAGGGCAGTAGCAAAATTGAGTCGGGATTAAGTGCGGGCGGCTACTTCTTCCTTCACCGCTTCTCGCGCTGCGTAGTGCGAGTCGACATATTCGTCGAGGATGGTAATGAATTCCGCAACGATACGATCGCCTTTCAGGGTGGTGAACAGGCGTCCATCCACGTAGACGGGAGCCTTGGGTTCTTCGAACGTGCCGGGGAGGGAGATGCCGATGTTGGCGTGCTTCGACTCACCGGGGCCGTTGACCACGCAGCCCATCACCGCCAGCTTCATCTCTTCCACGCCCACGTAGCGGCCTTTCCATGCGGGCATCTGCTCGCGCAGGTAGGATTGGATTTGCTCGGCCATTTCCTGGAAAAAGGTGCTGGTGGTGCGTCCGCAGCCGGGGCAGGCGGTGACTTGCGGAGTGAAGCTGCGGATGCCGATGGATTGCAGAATCTGCTGCGCCACACGGACTTCTTCGGTGCGATCGCCGCCGGGGGCGGGTGTAAGCGAAACACGAATAGTATCGCCGATGCCTTCCTGCAGCAGCACTCCCATGGCTGCGCTGGAAGCGACCACGCCTTTTGCGCCCATGCCGGCTTCGGTGAGGCCCAGGTGTAGCGGATAGTCGCAGCGGGCGGCTAGGGCGCGGTAGACGTCGATCAGGTCCTGCACGCCGCTGACTTTCGCGCTGAGAATGATTTGATCGGAGCGGAGGCCGAATTTCTCCGCGAGTTCGGCGGAGTTTAGCGCACTCACGACCATCGCTTCCATCGTCACTTCGCGGGCGTCTTTGGGCTCGGCCAGGCGGGAATTCTCGTCCATCATGCGGGTGAGCAGCGCCTGGTCGAGCGAACCCCAATTCACTCCGATGCGGACGGGCTTCTGATATTTGACGGCGACTTCGATCATGGTGCGGAAATTTGAGTCGCCGGTCTTGCCGATGCTGGCGTTGCCGGGATTGATGCGGTATTTGGCAAGATCGCGGGCACATTCGGGATATTTGGTAAGCAGGACGTGGCCGTTGTAGTGGAAGTCGCCGATGATCGGCACGCGGACGCCTTGCTTATCGAGTTGCTCGACGATATGCGGAACAGCGGCGGCGGCTTCTTGGTTGTTGACGGTGACGCGGACCAGCTCCGATCCGGCGCGGGCGAGGGCGGCGCACTGCTGGACGGTCGAAGGGATATCGGCGGTGTCGGTATTGGTCATGGATTGCACCACGATAGGTGCATCCGAGCCTACGCGCACGCCTCCGACGACTGCGGTCACGGTTTTCCTGCGTTGGATGGTGGCCATGGGAAGTAATAGTTTAACACGGGATACAGCGGTCATTCGCGGACCGGCAATTGGGGTAGTGGGCCACTTTGAATTTCAAAGTAGCCCACTACCGCAATTGGGGAAAATTGGCACTAGCCGAAGAGCTCTGAATGCGATCCAACGCGAACAAGCTGCAGAACCTTAGTATCCGGCTTGCGATAGATCAGCAAAAGGTCAGGCTTAAGGTGGCATTCCCGGTGATCCTGCCAATCGCCGGCCAATGCGTGATCTCGGTTCCTTTCAGGAAAAGTTTTGTCTTCGGCGAGTAGCGAGACGATATCGGACACAACAGAATCGATTTCACGCCGGTGCTGTCCTTTTTTCTCGCGCTTGAAGTCCTTGCGGAAGGCGCCCGTGCGCTCAATCCTCCGCATTCAAGTCTTCCATCAACTCCGAGACGCTGCCGAATGAAAGCAATCCCCCCTTGCGAGCTTCCTGCATTGCCGCTGAGGTCGCGGCGTTAGGAACCTTCACCTCGAAAGGAAGTGCTTTCTCAGCGGCCACACGCGTCAGCAGAACGCGCACGGCGTCAGATACGGACAGTCCCATGGTAGCCAGAGTCTTGGCGGCCTGCGTCTTGATGCGCTTTTCAATGCGAACGTGAACCATCTCAGTAGCAGCCATAACTTATCCTCGTACGAGATACATTGTATCTCATACGAGGAGATCTGGCTATCTGCGACCGATCAGTCTGGGGTTAGGCGTTATCGCTACTGCAACCGTTCCGCCAATCCGGGAATTGTCTTCACCAGATCGTTGTAGATGACCATGACGGCGAAGAGCACCAGGAAGACGAATGCGGCTTGATAGACGCGCTCTTTGATGCGCAGACTAATGTCGTGGCCAATCAGGCTCTCGATGAGGAGGAAGAAAATTACGCCTCCGTCGAGGATGGGGATGGGCAGCAGGTTAAAGACGCCAAGGTTCAGGCTGATGCCGGAGGTAAGCGCCAGCAGTGGAGTCCAGCCTTTTTGCTGGGCGGCGTAGCCCGCTTCCTGCGCGATTCCAATGGGACCGGAAACCATTTTGGGCGAGACTTTTCCTTCCACCAGCTTCTTGGCTAATTCCAGAAGCAGCAGAGAGTATTTCTTGTTTTCTTCCAGCGAGAGGCTGAGCGCTTGAGTGAAGCCCAGGCGGGTGACCGTCGTTTCTTCCTTGTTCAGGAATCCCAGGCGATAGCGCTGCTGTTTCGGATCTTCCGTTTTGGAGAGCACCGGCTGCAGGTGAAAGCTGAGAGTTTGATTGCCGCGGAGGACGGTAAGGTCGACAGGCTTGTCCTTAGTCTGCTGCAGCTGCTCGATCATCGTTTCGATGGAGCCGAGCAGTTTGCCATCCATGGCGACGACGCGATCATCTTCGCGGATTCCCGCTTTCATGGCGGGCATGTCGTCGTCCAGCTTGCCAACAATGACGGGCTCGGCGGGATACCAGCCAGCGGAGCCCACTTCCGAGGAAGTGACCGGCTTGGGAGTGATGGTCTTCTCGATTACGTTGCCTCCGCGCTGGATGGTCACAGCGAGAGGCTGGTTGGGGCTGATCATCACGCGGGGCTGCACCTGCTCCCAGGTGGGATTGGTGATGCCGTCGATTTTGACGATGCGGTCACCCGGGATGAGGCCAGCCTGGGCTGCGGCGGAATTGGCTTTTACTCCGTCAATCACAGCCGGCTTGTCCATAAACACGGGGTATTCGTAGTGCACCATGTAGACGCTGGTAAGCAGGAAGATGGCCAGCAGGATATTCATGGCGGGGCCGGCGATGGCGATCAGGAAACGATGCCAGCGGGAGTGATTGAGGAATTCGCCAGGATCGTCGGTGCGATCGTCCATGGGATTCTCGCCGCTCATTTTGACGTAACCACCCAGCGGGATTGCGCTGAGGCGATAGTCGGTGTCACCCTTGCGGAAGCCGAGCAGGCGTTTTCCGAAGCCGATGGAGAACACCTCGACCCTCACGCCCAGCCACTTGGCCACCGCATAGTGGCCGAACTCGTGGATCAGGATCATGAACCCAAGGATGACGACGACGGCAATCAGCGAAATCAGAAAATCAGGCATAAAGGTGATACGTGCTCCCTACCTTGTTAGATTCGAGAAACTGAACCCTAGGTGAAACAAGTTGCACGCGCACATTATCCATATCCATATCCATGCGCGTTTGAACTCGAACATCCATCCACGGGCCTCTTACGATCGAACTCCGGCTCCATTCAACTTACCAACCGCCTTCTGGGCATATCGGCGGGCGTCAGAATCGGCTTGAAGCACTTCCTGGATAGAACCCAGCTTCCCAGAATTAGATGCGGCAACTGCCTTTTCGATGATCCCGGGAATTTCATCGAACGCGATGCTGCCCTCCAGAAACGCGGCCACTGCAACCTCATCAGCTGCGTTGAGCGCTACTGTCTTCGCCCCACCGGCTTCGACCGCTTCGTAGGCTAAACGCAGACAGGGAAATTTACTCATGTCCGGAGGGCTAAAGTCGAGATGACGCAAGTCTCTGACCGGGAAGCGCATATCCGACTGAATCCGCTCGGGATAGGTGAGAGCATACAAAATCGGTAGGCGCATATCGGTCACCGAGAACTGAGCAAGTATACTGCCATCCACAAACTCCACCATAGAGTGAATTGTCGACTGGGGATGGACAATTACTTCCACTTTTTCGGGCGGCAGGTGAAACAACCTGCATGCCTCGATGACCTCGAACCCTTTGTTCATCAAAGTCGCGGAATCGATGGTGATGCGCTTGCCCATCTTCCAGGTGGGATGATTGAGCGCCTGCTCCACGGTAATGGAGCTGAACTCGGAACGGGGCGTATGTAGAAACGGTCCGCCAGAGGCGGTGAGCCAGATCCGTTCCACTTCCTCCATCCGCCCGCCGCGCATGCACTGGTGCACGGCGTTGTGCTCGCTGTCGATGGGGAGAAGAGGCTTGCCCTGCTTGCGAGCTTCGGCAGTAATCAGTTCGCCGGCGGCGACCAGGCATTCTTTGTTGGCCACGCCGATGGTTTTTCCCGCTTTCACTGCCTCGTAGGTGGCCTCAAGGCCAGCTACACCGACGATGGCGCTGACCACAAAGTCGGCGTCAGGATGGGTCGCGACTTTCACCGTGCCCGCTGGGCCATGGACCACTGCAATTTCGCTGAGGCCGGATTGCTTGAGACGAGCGCGCAAGCGATCGGCATCTGGTTCGGAGGCGATGGAGACTATTTTGGGCCGCCAACGGCCTGCCTGTTCAAAGGCGGCGTCGAGATTGGTGCCTGCGGCTAAAGCGACAATCTGAAATCGCTCAGGATAGGATTCGGCGACACTCAGGGTGCTGCGGCCGATCGATCCGGTCGATCCCAGGATGGAGATGCGTTTCATGCTAAATAAATTCTTCGGAAGAAATTCTGCGAAATAAATCCTCTGAGCTGAAACTCTCGAACTGGAATCCTATTTTACGCGCTTCGCTGCGACCGCTGGGGAAGCGGCGGACGAGTATTCATTGCATGACGCGCCAAGCCGCATAGTACCACAGCACGGGAGCGGCAAAAAGAAGTGCGTCGATGCGATCGAGCATGCCCCCGTGGCCGGGAAGAATTGTGCCGGAATCCTTTACGCCGGCTCCGCGCTTGATCAGAGACTCGACGAGATCGCCAAGTTGCGCGGCAATATTCAGAGCGATGGTAAGCAAGACGATCGGCCACATCTCCGGCTTCTCCAGACCGAATAGCCCGTCGCGGCGCTCGATCAATCCCACGCGCAGCAAGAACGAACTGATCTGCAGGGCGTGGTTAAAAAGCAGGATGCCAACCACTAAGCTGGCAGCGAGCGAGGCGGCCGCGCCCTCCCAGGTTTTCTTGGGGCTGACGCGAGGCGACATCAGGTGCCGTCCCAGCGATCGGCCGACGAAATAAGCCAGGATGTCGCCGGCCCAAACCACGAGAAGAAGATAGAGGATCCAAAATGCGCCAGCCCACTGCTGGCGGAGTTGCACCAGCATTGCCATGGGCAGGGCGATGTAAGCGAAGGCGAAGGCGGAAGCTGCCGCTGCCGGATACGCGCTGCTCATTGGCGAGCGTCGCATCGCGATGGTTAGAAAAATGAAGGGAGAAATGGCGCAGGCGAAGCCCGAGCCCAGGACGAATTTTACGGTCGAGAGTTGCGGAGCCTCACCTGCAGCAGTCGCGGCCAGCAGGAGAAAAAATAATCCGACAAAGATGTAGGCAGGCAGGCGCAGGGGATGAACGCCGTAGGACTCGGTAAGCTTCAGAAATTCCTGGACTGTCACCAGCGCCACCGCTGCAGCCACGACGGCCACGACCGGCACTGGCGCGCGCAGCACAATGAACATCACAATCGGAATCAGGACCAGCGCGGTCGCGATGCGTTTCAACATGCGGAGAGGTTATTTGGTAACTTTCGCCGGCTGGGAGTGGGCATGGGAATCGCCGTGATTCAATCCTCCGTAACGGCGCTCGCGCTTCTGATATTCGGCGATGCCTTCCAGCAGATGCACGCCGCGGAAATCGGGCCACAAAGTTGAGGTGACGTAAATCTCGGCATAAGCCAGCTGCCAGAGTAGAAAATTGCTAAGCCGCATCTCGCCGGAGGTGCGCACTACCAGGTCTGGATCGGGCAAGTGCCGGGTGTAAAGATGATCACCGATGGTGTCTTCATCGATGCGGAGATGCTGGAGGCCGCCGTTTTGCGTGGCCGCGTTGACAATCGAGCGGAACGCGTCGACCAGTTCGCTGCGCGCGCTGTAGTTCAGAGCCAGCGTGAGCAACGTGCCTGTATTGTGCGCGGTGCTGTTTCGAGCCCAGGCCATGCGCTCCTGGACATCGTCAGGAAGTTCGTGCTGTCGGCCGATATATTCCAGGCGGATGTTGTTCTTGTTAAGCGTGGGGACCTCGGCCTTGAGGTAGCGGCTCAGCAGGCGCATCAGAAAATCAACTTCACTTCTTGGTCGCTTCTTCCAGTTCTCTTCGGAAAACGCGTAAAGCGTAAGAGCGGGAATGCCGATGCGGGCAGCGGTCTCGACCGTGTTGCGCACGGCCTGAACGCCGGCGCGATGTCCGGCGACCCGCGGCATGTGGCGCCGCTTGGCCCAGCGCCCGTTGCCGTCCATGATGATGGCGATGTGTCGTGGGAGCCGCGCTGGATCGAGCTGCCGGTAAATCTCGGTTTCCTTGCGATCCAGACCGGCGGGAACTCTTGCCTGCAAGGCTTTCCCCTTCCGAATCACGAAGCTACCATAGCCGGGAAGGGGCTGGCAATGAGGGGAAGGTTCCTTGGTTCGAATCAGGAAAGCCTCGCGCAGCCCGCCATCCCCCGTCACGGAAGGTGGCAGATGCAGGTTCGGAGGGCCAGCATCCGATGGCTAATTGACAGCCGTGAAGGACCGAACCATCATCGTCTTCATGAGGACAATGCGAAGTTGCGGGCTGGCATTTATAACAGTCCTGCTTCTGATCTGCGTGCCTGGCCACGCGCAAACGACCGCCGGCCTGGATGCGCCGGAATTGTTTGAAAAAGGCATGAATGCTCTGGCAGGGAGTAGCGCAACTCAAAGCGGTGCGAATGCAATCGAATACTTGCACCGTTCTTCTGAACTTGGCTTTGCTCCTGCGCAGGTCGTACTCGGATATCTTTATGAAACCGGACGCAATACAACTACCGATCCGCGCGAGGCGCTGGAGTGGTACAAGAAAGCCGCGCGGCAGGATGATCCTCTTGCGCAGTGGTTGATAGGTCGCCTGATCTACCTCGGCGAGGTGCCTCCCCGCGACCTGAACGAAGCATCTGCTTGGTTGGAAAAGGCCAGCGCGCACGACAATCTTTTTGCTGAATATCTGCTCGGCAAGATTGCGCTGGAACGGAACGACTACGCCCGGGCCGCGAACCGATTCCGCCAGTCTGCGCAACAAGGACTGCCACAAGCGCAACTGCAGTTGGCCATGCTGCTTCGAGATGGCCGGGGCGTGGCATTGGATAGGTTTGAGGCCTATGCGTGGATGTTGGTAAGCGATAACTCCTCACGGGTTTCTACTGCCGACTTGCAGGCGCTGGAAGCGGAATTGAGCAGCGCGCAAGTCGAACAAGCGAAAAGCAAGGCGCGCGAGCTGCTTGGCAGCACGGCAGGAAGCATCGTTTCAAACGGTTGTACTGGCTGGCGGGGCGAGTTCGACGTGGTTCCGGCTCCGCCCCCGCCTGACTTGCAACGATTCTGCCGCTGAAAATATCGGCTGCCCTGGAAGCTTTCGCGGGGGGCAGAGTGCCCACGCCATCCGTGCTACTTCGCCTCTTCCGGAACGATTTTCATCTCTAACTTCTCCGTATGCCGCAGAATGGTCAGCGAGCAGCTCACGCCGACACGAACGTCGGTCAGCACGCGGTGCAGATCGTCCACACCGGCGACTGGATGGCCTTCGAGCGCGATGATCACATCGCCTTCGCGGATGGCGGCCAATCGCGCCGGACTCTTCTCCTCCACCGACAGTACGACCACGCCCGTTTCCTTGGGCAGATCGTAAAAGCGAACTACGCGGCGATGGATCGGCACGGTTTGCGCCGAGACGCCGACGTAGCTGCGGCGGATGCGTCCGTCGCGAAGCAGGCGGCTGGCTACGAACTTTGCCGTGTTGATGCCGATGGCGAAACAGATTCCCTGCGCCGGCAGAATGGTTGCCGTATTCACTCCGATCACGCGTCCAGCGGAATCGACCAACGGTCCGCCGGAGTTGCCGGGGTTGAGTGCGGCGTCGGTTTGGATGACATCGTCGATGAGGCGGCCGGAATACGAACGCAGCGAACGTCCGAGGGCGCTCACTACTCCTGCCGTCACCGTGGATTGAAATCCGTAGGGATTGCCGATGGCGATGGCTAGTTGCCCTACGCGGAGCTGCTGGGAATCGCCGAGTGCGGCGGCGGTGAGGCCGGGCTCGTCAACGGGTGCGTTGTTTACTCGAACCACAGCAAGATCGCTCGCTGGATCGTCGCCGATGGAAGTTGCCGGCATGCGGCGGCCGTCGGAGAGCGTGACTTCGATGCGGCTGGCATCATGGACGACATGGCTGTTGGTGAGAATCAGGCCGTCGGGAGTAAAGACGAAGCCTGAGCCCCCGCCGCGGCGTTCGCGGGGCTCGCCGGAGCGAGCGCGTCCGGAGGATTGGTGGACTTCGATGTTAACGACCGACGGGCTGACGCGGCCGACCGCGCCTGTGACGGCGTGGGAGTAGGCGTCGAGCAGGGAATCGTCGGCGTGCGGAATTGTCGGCGGCGCTCCGGTAGATAATTCGGGGAAAGCATTTCCAGTTTCTTCCAGGTACATGACGGATAGATGTTCATGAATTCCTGCGGGATTCAGCGGCGGGTGTCGGCATTCGTAGTGAACGGTAGGGACCCTTCGACTACCTTGCCGCGCGCTCCGCGCTCGGAAACTTCGCTCAGGATGACAAAGAAAAAAGCCGGGACCAAGGGATCGGTCCCGGTATTGAGTTGGCTGGTTGCCCGGATAAACTTATGTGAAAGAAACAGCCAGGCTTCGCCCGGCGGACAGCCGAGGGCGGCGGTCCCCACATATTCCGACTACGCGGTTCTTCTTGGCCGCACCGTCAAGTCCCTCACTTGCGTCAAGATGCTCGACATCTGCATTCCGTTAAGTTGCGAAACGAAGGGCAGAATCTCGGCGATGAACTGATCCTTCATCAGTTCGCTGATTTCGTCCTGACGGTTCTTTTCACCGCCGCTGAGCAGTTCCGGCACGGTTACCTCCAAGGCTCGCGCCAGCCGCTCCAGGGATGACAGCGTAGGCGTGGCTTTCTCGTTTTCAATTTTGGAAACGTAGGTCCGCGGCACAGACATGCGTCCTGCGAGCTGGCGCTGGCTCAAGCCGCTGCGCAGGCGCAGCGAGCGGATGGACGTGGCCAGGTTGAGATGTCCGCGGCCCATCCCGGGCACGGGCATCAATACCGGTGGCGTCATTAGAACCGGTTCGGGTTCGGGCTCCTCATCCAGGGACGAGTGGCAGCGTCGGCAGTTGTTATTGACCGTACGGAATTGAACCAACAGGCAGTGATCGCAACGGACGACTTCCCTAGAGTCTACTGGGGCAAGAGTCGTGGCCATCGGGTTGTGGGAGTGCCAGAGCCGGCTACTCCTTAACTTGTGCGCAACGGAACCAGAACATGGGGGAAGTTCCGAGTGCAGTGACAATCTGCCGTACAAGGGCTGTGGAAGTCAAGGTTAAAATGCAGGAAGCCACTATGTTTGCCGGTGAAAACCGGAATGATGCGGCGAAATCCCGCAGAAAACAGGGGAAAGCAATGATGGATCGCGAATCCGCGTGGGGGTTACTAACTGAGTTCACCCAGTCAGAAAGTTTGCGTAAGCATGCGCTGGCGGTGGAGGCTTGCATGCGCGCCTGCTCGCGGAAATTTGGCGACGGCTCCAAAGAAGATGAGGAGTTGTGGGGAATGGTTGGACTGATTCACGATTTCGATTACGAGCGCTGGCCCAGCCTCGAGGATCATCACTACAAAGGCAACGAGATCCTGAAAGAGCGGGTATGGCCGGAGGTGATCCGTCGCGCAGTTATGTCGCACGCCGAGTACACCGGAGTAACGCGCGAGACGCCTATGGAAAGAAGTCTGTTCGCCTGCGACGAGCTCGCTGGATTCATTACCGCCGTGGCTTTGATTAAGCCGGGGAAATCGCTGGCCGAGGTGGACGCGAAGTCGGTGCGAAAAAGAATGAAAGACAAAGCCTTCGCCCGGAAAGTGAATCGCGATGACATCGTGAATGGCGCCGCTGCCTTGGACGTGGATTTGGATGAGCACATCGCGTTCTGTGTCGCGGCGCTGCAGGGGATTGCTGGGGAGTTGGGGTTGGATGGGAGCGCGGCGAAGACGGGGTAAACGCTTTATTAGTGAGCCCGGAATCTCTCAAAACTAGCGGAGCACTTCCGCGACCTTCCCGCTCGCAATCAACTCCGCGATCCGCGCGAAATCTTTGTACATGACGCGATCTTTTTCGACCGTCGGACAAACTGACCGGATCGCGGCGTGCGCGGCCTGTCCGCGCTTTGAGGTTTTCAGCGGGGCCAGGAAGTCGATGGCTTGGGCCACGGCCATGGCTTCGATGGCCAGCACGTTTCGCGTGTTTTGGACCACGCGCTTCAATTTGTTCGCCGCCGTCATGCCCATGGAAACATAGTCTTCCTTGTTGCCCGAGGTAGTGATCGAATCCACCGACGCGGGGTGGGACAGCACTTTGTTCTCGCTGACCAGCGCGGCGGCGGTGACCTGCGGCATCATGAAACCGGAATTCAATCCTGCGCCGTGCGCGAGAAACGGAGGCAATCCTTCGCTGAGCGCGGGATTCACCAGGCGTTCGATTCTCCGCTCGCTGATGCCGGCGAGGGCGCTGAGTGCGATGGCCAGGAAATCCAAAGCGAAGGCCAGAGGCTCGCCATGAAAATTTCCACCGGAAATGACGTCGCCAGTATCCGCGCTTCGCTCCGCCTGGACAGCCGAGGCGGGGGTTCCCACATGAGTTGTCTGAGTTAGAAATACCAGCGGATTGTCCACCGCCGAGTTGGCTTCGATCTCGAATACATGGCGGCAGTGGGCCAGGGTGTCGCGAACCGCGCCATGCACTTGCGGAATGCAGCGCAGGGAATAGGCGTCCTGCACGCGGCCGCATTCGCGGTGGGATTCGCGAATCTGGCTACCCTCGAGCATCTTGCGAAGATTGGCTGCCGTCTTGATCTGTCCGCTGTGCGGGCGGGCCTGGTGAATGCGCTCATCGAAAGCAGCGTCGGTGCCTTTCAATGCGTCGCAAGACAATCCGCCGAGCACGTCGGCAGAATCCACCAGCGTTTCCGCCGCCAGCAACGAGAGCGTGCCCGCTGCGAGCATGGCCTGCGTGCCATTGATGAGAGAAATCGTTTCTTTGGCTTCGAGGACGAGCGGCTTGATCTGCGCCTGCTTCAGCGCGTCGGCGCTGGGAATTCGCGAGCCCGCTGCATCGACGCATTCGCCTTCGCCGATTAGCGCTAATGCCAGATGCGCGAGCGGAGCCAGGTCGCCACTTGCGCCCACACTGCCTTGCGAGGGCACGAACGGCGTGACGCCTCGGTTCAGCAGTTCGCACAGCGTGTCGATGACGATGGCGCGGACGCCGGAGTAGCCCTTGGCCAGAGAGTTGGCGCGCAAGAGCATCATAGCGCGTGTCTCCGCGACGGAAAGCGGGTCGCCGACTCCGACAGCGTGCGAACGTACCAGGTTGACCTGCAGTTCGCGAATCTGGTCGCCGACGATGCGTACATCGCTAAGCTTGCCAACTCCGGTGGTGATTGCATACGCGAGCTTGTCGCTGGCGACTATGTCGTCGACCACGGAGCGTGCACGATTCACCGCTTCGCGCGCGTCGGCGAACAGGAGCACCGGGCGATTCTGGTGCGCGACTTCGCGCACCGCTTCGAGAGTAAGATCGTTACCGCTAATGTGAAGAGCGTTCAAAATAAGTTTCCTGTTTCTTGTTTCTAGCGAACAGATTCCAGTTTTTTCACCGCTGCACGGAAAACCTTCTGATACTTTTCCGGCAGGACGGCGGTTTTCATATTTGCATCGGTCACGACATGCGTGGTCTCCCCTTCCGCCAGCAGAGTGCCGTCGTCTGCGCGCCGCAGTTCATAACCGAAGCGGACCACCGAATCGCGAACATGCAATAACTCGGTGCGCACGAGAACTTCCTCGTCATAGCGAACCGGCACACGATAGCGGCATTTCGCTTCAGCGACGGCGATGAAGCAATGATCCTCGATCTCCATTTCGCGATAGGAAAAACCCATCTGCCGCAGCAACTCGACGCGTCCAATTTCGAACCAGATGAAATGGTTGGAATGGTAGACCACGCCCATCTGATCAGTCTCCGCATAACGCACGCGTAGCCGAGTCTCGTTGATAGATAGAGCGTGACCGGGATTCACTTGCCGCTCCACGCTGGCTTGCGTTTTTCGAGAAACGAGGCGATGCCTTCGCGGAAGTCGGCGGTGGTGCGGATGGCGGCATTCTCGCGTACCGCCGTGCCAATCTGCGCATCCAGTTCCGCGCGGCCATGATCGGTGAGCAATTTCTTCGTGGCGCGCAGAGAAGCGGGACTATTTTCCATCAGCAATGCGGCCAACTCGCGGGCGCGGGTCATCAGGCTTTCCGGCGCGACAATCTCTTTGATCAATCCCATGCTTGCTGCTTCTTCCGCGCCGAAAATTCTTCCCGTCAAAAGAAGGTCGCGCGCTTGCTTTTCCCCGACTTGGCGCAACAGGAACGTGGAAACAATCGCCGGCACAAAGCCGATGCGAACCTCGGTGTAGCCGAACTTGGCTTCGGGCACGGCCAGGGTGAAGTCGCAGAGCAAGGCCAGCCCGGTGCCACCGGCGATGGCCGCGCCGTTCACAGCCGCGATGGTGGGCTTGGGGAATTCGTAGAGCGAGCGAAACAACTGGACCATCGTCTGGGAATCTTTGAGGTTCTCCTCGGGCGACCGGCCAATCAGTGCTTTTAAATTCTCGAGATCCATGCCGGAGCAAAAGGCTTTGCCGACGCCGGTCAGGATCAGAACCAGCGCTTCTGATGTTTCCACCTGGCGCAGCGTCCTTAATAGATCGTCAATCAGATCGAAGCTGATGGCATTGCGCTTTTCGGGACGGTCCAGCGTAATCGTGGCGATGCCGGCTGTCTGATCGAGTTTGACTGTGTTCAGAGTTTTCATGCTGTTTTCACCGGATTATGTTTGGCGTTGGACTCCCCAAGCTACGTGTGCCAAAGCCCTCAACTACTCCCTTCATCGGTTTACCATTTATCGGGACGCGAGTCTTGTAGTGGATTGGAAACACGCTTTCCGCTTTTTTACCGAGGCGTTGATACAGAGCGCTTAGCCGTTCGTTGGTTGCGGGGATAATCCCCAACCAGAAGTTGATTTGCCCGTCAGGGAAAACAACGTTTGGCTGCGTGCATCCCAAGTCATGAGGTTCGCCAGAGTAGATGTATCCTTCTGCCGGCGAGCCGTCCGCCAATACGAAATCCGCAGCGATGATGTACGCTCCCGGGGAATAAGCCGGGACCTCGGAGTCCTGTGAGGGCTTGACTGTCGCCTCGTCTTGGCCGGACACGCCCTCCTCGTCGGAACAGAACTCCCAGAGTGGAGACTGCTGCAAGTCGAGCCGCGTCAGTTCATACACTGGCTTACGAATACGCATAATGGAAATCATTTCGACGGTGCTAGTCCGCTGCTGGCGAAGCGGTATACCTGGCGCCAATCTCCGCGGTTGCTCGCTGCAATGCATCCAGCGGCTTCAGAGGCGGCAACTCCGCGCCACGCTGTTTCAATACCTCAATCACTTTCTCGGTCGCGATGTTGCCGACCAGCACATCTTGCGCGAACGGGCAGCCGCCCAGCCCGCCAATGGCGGAATCAAAACGGCGGCAGCCAGCGTCATAAGCCGCCAGAATTTTCGCCGCGGCGTGCTCTGGACGGCTGTGCAGGTGGACGCCGATCTCGAGGTAATCGTACTTCGCCATCACCGTGCCCACAAGTTCACCGATCTGTTCGGGAGTGGCGATGCCCACCGTATCGGCGAGGGAAATCATGCGCAGGTTGTCTACTTCCATCAGCGAGATGGCTTCGATCACCTCGTCCACGTTCCACAAATCGCCGTAGGGATTACCGAACGCCATTGATATGTAGACGACCACATCGAGCGAAGCATTGTCGGCTTTCTTCTGAATCTTTTCCAATTCTTCGAGCGCGTCTTCGGCGGACTGATTCTGATTCTTGCGCAGGAAAGTTTCTGAAATCGAGTAGGGGAATCCGAGAGTGCGTACCGCATGCGTGTCGGTCGCGCGCTGCGCGCCGCGTTCGTTGACCACGATGGCGATGATCTCCACATCGTCGGGGGGATCGAGGTCCTTTAGCACCTCTTCGGAATCGGACATCTGGGGCACGGCTTTCGGCGAAACGAAAGAGACCGCATCGATGTGCTTGAATCCGGCGCTGATCAACGCCTGTAGGTAGGCGCTCTTGATATCAGGCGGAATCTGGGCTTTCAGGCCTTGCCAGGCATCGCGCGGACACTCGATAAGCTTGACTGCATTCGACATGGTGCTCAGAAAATCGGGTGATCGGATCATCTGGTCATCGGGCTATCTCGATCCATCGAATAGTCAGATCGCCTGATGGCCCGATCATCGATACCCGATCGTCTAGGTTTGCAGCACTCCTACCTTGAACTCGGCTACGTCAGGATTTAGTGCTGCGGCTTCGAGAGCTTGCGTAATGGCATCGCGGGTTTCGATGGGGTCGATGATTTTGTCGATCCATAGCCGGGCTGCGCCGTAACGCGGATCGGTTTGTACTTCATAGGTGCGCTTCACCGATTCGTAGAGCTCTTTCTTCTCTTCTTCGGTCAACTTCTTGCCGCCACGCTCCAGTTGCTTTACCTTGATCTCGACCAAGGTCGCCGCTGCGGAATCGCCGCTCATTACGGCATAGCGAGCCGTCGGCCACGCGAACACGAAGCGTGGATCGAAGGCTTTGCCGCACATGGCATAGTGTCCCGCCCCGAAGGATCCGCCGACGATCACGGCGATCTTCGGCACCACCGAATTCGACACGGCATTCACCATCTTTGCGCCAGCTTTGATGATGCCGCTCCATTCGGCGTCGCGGCCCACCATGAAGCCGTTCACGTCGTGGAAAAAAACCAGCGGGATCAGATTCTGGTTGCAGTCCATGATGAAGCGGGCGGCTTTTTCGGCTGATTCGGTATAGATCACGCCGCCGAACTCGACGCGCTTGTGGCCCTCGTGATCGACTTGTTGGGCGTGGAGTTTTTGGTTGGCCACGATGCCCACGGCGAAACCGCCAATCCGTCCGTAGCCGCAGATCAGGGTCTTGCCGTATTCCGGCTTGTACTCATCGAAGCGGCTGCCATCAAGCACACGGGCCAGAATCTCTTTCATGTCGTAAGGACGGGCGGGGGAGGAATCGTAAATGCCGTAGATTTCTTCCGCAGCCAGCGCTGGTTCAGACGGTTTCTTGCGGTCCCAGGGAGACTGGCGGCGATATCCCCACTTTTCTACGATGGAACGAATGCGCGAGAGGCAGGCGGGATCATCCGGTTCGCGGAAATCCACCGTCCCGCTGATGCCTGCATGCATGGCGGCCCCGCCCAGATCTTCGGCGGAAACTTTTTGGCCGATTGCGGCTTGCACGAGCGCCGGTCCGGCGAGAAATAATCCGCTGCCGTCAGTCATGAGAACGTGGTCGCACATGACCGGCAGGTATCCGCCGCCAGCCACGCACATGCCCATGATGGCTGCGATCTGAGGAATGCCGAGGGCCGACATGACAGCGTTGTTGCGGAAGACGCGCCCGAAATCGTCGGTGTCGGGAAAAACGTCCTCTTGCAGCGGCAGGAAAACACCCGCGGAGTCTACCAGGTAAATCGTCGGGATGCGATTCTCAATGGCGATATTCTGGGCACGAATCACTTTCTTCGAGGTCATGGGGAAAAATGCGCCGGCTTTCACGGTGGCATCATTCGCGATGATCATGACCAGGCGGGTTTGAACTCGCGCGATTCCCGTGATCACGCCTGCGGCGGCAGCCCCGCCCCACTCTTCGTACATGCCGTAAGCTGCATAAAGTCCGAGCTCGAAAAAAGTTCCGGGGTCGATCAGAACGTCGATGCGTTCGCGAGCGGTGAGGCGTCCTTTGGCATGCTGATTTTCGATGGCCTTGGGGCCACCGCCCTCGCAAATTTCTTCGCCTTCATTGCGGACCTGCGACATCAGATCGGCGAGAAAACGCATGTTGGCTTCGAAGCGCGCCGAGGTGGGATCGACTTTTGTAGTCAGGACGTTCGAAGCCTGAGACGTAGGGACGGCGGGAGTTTCGCTGCGATCGGCCATGAGTGAACAGAGCGGACTGATTACGGTATAACACTCTCACTGCGGCACGCAATGCGGCGCAAAGCTTCTGCTACCGGATCATCTGCCAGAGCATCCACGAGCCCGATGGCCAGAGCTTGCAGGGCGCTGATTTTTTCCGCGGCTAGAAACATTTCGAGAGCCATGCCTTTGCCCAGCAGCCGGGGCAACCTTTGTGTTCCACCCCATCCCGTGATCAAGCCCAAAGCCGCGCCGCGATGGCCGAACAAAGCGTGCGGGGATGCTATCCGACGGTGGCAAGCTAGTGCCAGATCGAGGCCTCCCCCCATGCAATATCCCGAAATGGCGGCGTATACCGGCGCGGGAAACTGCTCAACCCAGCGCATGAGCGCCTGGCCGAGCTTGGAGAACTCATAAGCCGCAGGGGCAGTGAGTGTTGCAATTTCTTTGAGGTCGGCGCCCGCCGAGAAAAACCTGGCGTTTCCGCTGAGGATTAGCGGCTCAGCTTTGCGACCGAGTTCAGAGATCGCAGCCGTCAAAGAAAGAACGCATGCCCGGGTGAGCTGGTTGGTTCCGTCATCGGACTGGAGACGCAACAGAGTGCAATGCTCTTCCCTTCGCAAAGAAAAGAATGAGGAGGCGGTCAAAGTGTCGACACCCCGTACCTGCGTAACTCGATGCTCTCAGCCTGTCCTGCCGAAAGTCAATACGGGGAACGGTTTCGAATCTGCTTTGGCAGTCGAAGGAGAGAGTCTGTGCCAGGTAAGAGAATCGGAACGTTCGTCCAGTGCGCGCTGTTACTGCTCGTCCTTGCTGCATCCGGTAGGGCGCAAACTGCCAGCTGTGGCGACCGGGAAACAATGGCATAGCTGGTCGAGCAGATCAAACAGTTGCAGCAACAAGACCACGACCTGCTGGAGCGAGTCAAAATTCTGGAAGGCAAGCAGGCGCCAGCTGGGTCCGGTACAGGGACCGCATCTACTCTATCGACTACCGGGTCGCAGCCGGCGCAACCAATTCCGTCACAAGCCGTGCCCGCGCCATCCGCGGCACAGCGCGACTGGCACGATGTGCATGGCCTGCAGTGGCGCGGCTTCGGAGAAGTGGATTACCAAGTTCTCAACCAGCGCAAGCCAGAGCTGGGCGCCGGTGGTCTTGTCCCTGGGTCGACGGGAAACTTCTACACGGCGACTTTGGTCTGTTCCTCACTTCAAGACTTACTGCCAAAGCCAGCGTGCTTTCCGAGATTATTTTCGAGGAAGGCAACGCCCAGAGCTACAACGTAGATCTGCGCCGCATGCTGCTCAAGTACGACTATAGCGACCACCTGAAATTTTCCTTCGGCCGTTACCAGACCGATATCGGTTATTACAACTGGGCATTTCGCAGCGCGGCCTGGCTGCAAACCACCGCCGATCGGCCGTTGGTGATGCAATACGCCAGCGAAGGCGGTTTACTCCGTACGCAGGCGATCGGCGTTTCAGTGACGGGCTCTATTCCCGCAAGGCGCCTGGGGCTGCACTACGTAGCCGAATACGGATCCTCGGACACTATTCGGCCGGACATCGACGGCAGCGGTTTGCTGAATGACGAGAACAACAGCAACCAAGTGAATATTGGGCTGTTCGTCCGCCCCGATTCCGCTCCTGGGCTGCAAATAGGAACTTCCTACTACCACGACAAGATCAGCAACTTCATCCAGGGGCCGTCACTTCGCTTTGGCCAGACGATCGTGAACGGCTACGTTGTCTATGTGCAGCACGGTATCGAGTTCCTGAATGAAGGCTTTCTCATCCGCGATGCAGCTTTGCATTTCAGCGATGTCGTATTCAATACTCCGGCCTTCTATTCGCAGTTTTCCAAGCAGATCGGACACACTCGTCCATTTTTCCGTTATCAGTACGCCAATGCCAGCACGAACAACTCGATCTACAACGATGTCGGGCTACGCCTTGGGCCTTCCTTCGGCGCTCGCTACGATCTTAACGACTACATGGCGTTTACGGCCCAGTGGGACCACACTGTCCGCCGCGGCGAGCCGGACCTGAACGGCCTGCAACTGCAGTGGGCATTTACCTTTTGAGGTTGGAGAGAGCATGGACGTTCAATCTACCGTAGGTCTGCTTCTGCCGGGGCTAACGATGCTCTCCTTTGCCCCGCGAGCTTCGGGTCAGAACAGCGATGTGGCCGTGGTAGTTAATTCTGGCAATCCAGTCACGAATGTTAGCTTGGGAGACCTGCGAAGAATCTTTGCCGGGACGAAACATTCATGGCCGGGAGGAGAGGCGATCAAGCTGGTCACTCGCGGTCCGGGATGTGCGGAACGGACGACTTTGCTCAAACTCCTTGCCATGTCGGAAATCGAGTACAAACAATATTGGACCGCCCAGATATTTCGTGGTGAGGCTGATGCCGAGCCTTTCACCGTTCCCTCGGTGGGTATGCAGAAAGAGGCACTGAATCTCTTCCCTGGAGCCATCAGCCTGGTGAAGGTAATGGAGATAAAGCCAGGAATGAAAGTGCTGAAGGTCGACGGACTGCTGCCAGGTGACGCCAGAAATCCATTACGCTAAGAATCACCGAATCAGGATTTCTTCGCCATCCACTCCGCCAGTTCGCACCCGTCTTGCTCTAAAAGAAAAGTTCCCGCGCCGAAACATTCGCCGAAGATGCGTTGCGAGGCCTGATCCCGTCCAGCTCGCGAAATCCATTGTTTCCCTACCTGATACTGCGCAGCCGTGAACCATTTCTGCGGAAGGACTTCCACCAATCCGGCTTGCAAATAAAACACAAAGATTGCGAAAGCCGGGTCGTCATCGGACATTGGTTTGTAACTCGTCGGAACAATCAGCTCATCGACATTAGCCAGCTCGGGTGGGACATCGAGTTTGTGTATTCCTGGTGAGAGAGTGAGGGGAACTTCGAAATCCGCTACAGGCGGCGTTTTGGAATATATACGGTCGGAAGATTGCTTGAACCATCCGGCAATCTCAGCGAGGTCGAACGCTGTAAGCTGATCCAGATCGAAGCCGGCAAAGCGAATGGTGCGGCCTTCCGGGCACCAAATTCCAAGACAACCCGGCGAAACGACAAAAGGCCGGCAGTACGTGTTCAATGCCAACCGTGGCTCATGCGGCTCATGTTGCAAAGCCAGGGAGACCACGTATCCAACAGGTCCCAGGTTCCCATGATGGGTCCAAGCAAAATGCTGCCCCGATCTGGAATCTACTGCAGGGAAAGTTCTCCAATACCACGCGGCGGGACCAACGGTACGCTCGACTTGCTGCCGGATGCTGGTCAGATTAGGAGTGGGCATCTTTGAAGAGGACGTGCGAGCAGCGATGAGTCGGATTGCTTTTTTGAGGCGCAACCTACGATCTCAAGTTGTAACGCCAGCACCTTGCACATTCGCGCGGATGAACTTCACGATGTCATCCATCGCCGTTCCCGGCTGGAAGATAGCAGCTACGCCGAGTTTCTTTAGAGCATCAATATCCTGATCGGGAATAATCCCGCCCACTACCACCAGCACATCGTCCATTTTGTTCTGCTTAAGCAGGTCCATAACGCGGGGAACAATGGCGTTGTGAGCCCCCGAAAGAATGGACAAGCCAATTACCTGCACATCTTCCTGCAAGGCCGCACTGACAATCATCTCTGGCGTCTGCCGCAAGCCGGTGTAAATCACTTCCATTCCGGCGTCGCGCAAGGCGCGGGCAATTACCTTGGCGCCGCGGTCGTGACCATCGAGTCCGGGCTTAGCCACCAGCACGCGAATCTTGAGATCAGCCATCGCCATTCATTTAAGCACAGAAGCGACAGGGGAGCACAGCACCAAGTTCAACCGGCGCTGTTGGTCACAGCGTCTTTGTATCCATGCTTTGCCACAAATACCAGCAAGCCACGCTGCGGTACGGCTCCCAGCGCTTTGCAATCTTCTCCATTTGCTCCGGACTCGGCAGCTTGATCTTGCGCTTAGCGGGTTTTACAGCCGCAGCAGATTTCTTTTGGCCTAAGGAGTTCTTGCTTGTCTTTGCGCGCGAGACGTCAAGATAGTGTTTGTACATCGCCATTCGAACCCCCAAGTCTCCTGTCGGGAGTACGTTCTCGCGCTTCAGCGTGAACATCAGAAACATCTGGGCTGTCCACACTCCGATGCCTTTTACCCGTGTCAGATGCTCGATCACCTCTGCGTCCGGCAACCCCGACAGGCGCGCAAAGTCGATCTGCCCCGAGGCCGTCTTCATGGCAAGATCTTTCAGATAGGCGGACTTCTGTTTCGACAATCCTGCGCTTCGCATTTGTTCATCGCTGAGCTTGAGGATGCCCTCAGGGGTGAGGGGCTCGCCGGCCAGCGCCGCGAAGCGTTTGAAAATGGTTACAGCGGCCTTGCCGTTCAATTGCTGGTAGACGATGGCCTCGGCCAGGCTGTGGAACTCGGGTGGTCCGAACTGCATGCGGCAGGGGCCAATGCGCTCGATGATTGCGCGCATGACCGGATCCGATTTCTTGAGATGGGTGACAGCTCTTCGCATAGTGGTATAGGTTTATCACAGAATTGCCCTGAGGCGAATAGAAAACGAACATCCGCGAGAGCTGCCGGGGGCTGGGCTTGCCTGGACAATCACGAATCGCGCCCAGACCTGATCGCACGCCTGAGGATGGAGCGAAAGAGTTATTGCCCTCTGGCCTTGCCTGCCGGCAACTGGAACCCAATGCGCTTGCGCGGGGGGTCCGGGGGCGTAATCAACTCCTTGATGGCTTCGATGAGATCCTGAATTGCGGAATCGTGCGTATCCAATCGATTCTCCAGTTCGTCGATCTTCCCCGCGAGCTTGCGGCTCGTCGCCAGCATCTCGCGCAGTCGGACGAAGGCGCGCACCACAAAGACACTCATCTGAACCGCTCGCTCGGAATTGAGCACGGTCGCAGCCATGATCGCGCCATGCTCAGTGAAGGCATAGGGCAGGTATCGGCGCCCACCGCGACCATTCTTTGAGGTCGCAATTTGCGACCTCAAAGCGCTGTGCTCTTTGCCGGTAACCTGGAACATGAAATCGGAAGGAAACCGTTCCTGATTACGTTTCACTTGCTCGTTAAGGCGCTTGACCGGCACTCCGTAAAGTTTGGCAATGTCGGCATCGAGGATTACTCGCTGAGAGCGAAGAAACAGGATGCGGGATTCCACGGGGAAAGAGAGGAGACGGCGTTTCGGCATTTTGAGCAGTGTCGCACTGATTCTTGTTTTCATTTGAGGTCGCAAGTTGCGACCTCAATCATATCCCGAGAGCGCGCGATCCTCACGTCGATTATGACGAGCCCTGTCGTCCTCTTCCCATAGTGGTCCGATTTATTTGCGCCGAAACTCTCTGCTACGTGATGCTGACTTCGGTATAAGTCCCGTAGACTTCGCGCAACGCCTCGCAAATCTCGCCGACGGTAGCGTAGGCGCGCACGGCGTCGACAATATAGGGCAGCGTGTTCGCGGAAGAAATGCCGTCATTTGCTCCCACTCTGGGCTCTTGCATTGCAGCTTTCTTCAAGGCGGCGAGACAACGCCGAACTTCGTCGTTTGATCGGCGCAACCGCAATGCCCTGAGCTTGGTTGACTGCTGGCGGGCGACGCTCTCGTCGATGTAGAGAATGTTCGGCGGCCGCTCTTCGACGACAAATTCGTTTACCCCCACAACGATCTTTTCTCTGGCTTCGGCGGCGCGCTGGTATTGGTAGGAGGCTTCGGCAATTTCCTTCTGCGGATAGCCACGCTCGATAGCTTTCACCATTCCGCCCATCGCGTCCAACTTGCCGAAGTAATCGAACGCGCCCTTTTCCATTTCCAGAGTTAACGCTTCCAAGAAATAAGATCCACCCAAAGGATCGACGGTCTGGGTCACACCGGATTCGTAAGCGATGACCTGTTGCGTGCGCAGCGCGATGCGCGCCGCTTCTTCGGTGGGTAAGGCCAGTGCTTCATCGTAGGAGTCACAGTGCAATGACTGCGTGCCGCCGAGCACTGCCGCCAAAGCCTGCAAGGCGACACGGGCTATGTTGTTCATCGGTTGCTGGGCAGGAAGCGATACTCCAGCCGTTTGCGTATGGAATCGCATCAGTCGAGTGCGCTGATTCTTCGCACCAAATCGCTCTTTCATTACTTGAGCCCAAACCTTGCGAGCTGCGCGATACTTAGCGATTTCTTCGAAGAAGTCGTTATGCGAGTTGAAGAAAAAGCTGAGTCGGGGGCCGAATTCATCCACGTCGAGTCCGCGCCGGCGAGCCCACTCGACGTACTCCACCCCGTCGTAGAGCGTGAAGGCCAGTTCCTGCAGCGCGGTCGAGCCGGCTTCGCGAATGTGATAACCGCTAATCGAGATCGTATTGAAACGCGGAGTGTATTTCGATCCGAACTCAAAGGTGTCGATCACCAAGCGCATCGAAGGCGCCGGAGGATAGATATATTCCTTCTGTGCGATGTATTCCTTGAGGATGTCGTTCTGAATAGTGCCGGAGATTTTTTTCCAGTCCGCGCCCTGCTTTTCGGCAACGACCAGATACATCGCCCACAGCACCGAGGCAGGCGAATTGATAGTCATCGATACGGTCGTCTTTTCAAGATCGATGCCGCTGAAAAGAATTTCCATGTCTTCGAGGGAGTCGATGGCGACGCCGCACTTGCCTACTTCCCCCTCGCTCGCCGGATGGTCAGAGTCGTAGCCCATCAAGGTGGGCAGGTCGAAAGCCACAGAAAGCCCGCCACCGCCATGCTCCAGCAAATACTTGTAGCGCTGGTTGGTCTCCTCAGGCGAAGCGAAGCCAGAGAACTGCCGCATGGTGAATAATTTCCCGCGATAACCGGTTGCATGAATGCCGCGCGTGTAAGGCGACTGGCCGGGATAGCCGAGATATTTTTCTTCCGTCCAGTCTTCTGGGAGATCGGCCTCGGTATAGAGCCGGCGGATTGGGACTCCGGAAATCGTGGTAAAGCGAGCGTGTCCGTGCTCGTCGAGATTAACCCCAGTGGGCGCGCCGATGGGATGCTCGGGAGCTTTTTCGAGGGTGGGCGCAAGCGTCTTCTCAGCCCAGTCCTTCTCGCCGGCGGAGGGATGGCGATTTTCAAAAATGTCGGCGATGGGACTCTCGGCGACTTGCGGCGGATTGAAGTGAGAAGACGGCTTCTTTTCCATACGAACCCCAGTGTCCTGTTGTGATCATAGGGAAGCGCGCGTTTACGGGCAAGGTGACTGCAGGGTGGTCGAACGACCGGTCGGTCTGGAATTCCAGCGCCCAACATGGCCGACAGCGCGTTGATGAAAGGGAGCCTTCGACTTCGAGGGGAGTCCGCGCAGCGGATTTTCCCGCTCCGCTCATGATGACTTCGTGGAATGAGACTGCTTGCGGCCTAGTTCCCATGCTTTTGCGTATTTCCACGAAACGTAGACCGCGTGGTAGAGGTGTAGCAGCAGGCCTTCGCGGCCATCGAGGAAACCGAGGCGGAAGAAATAGTTGTAGATGAATGTTGCCAGTGGGCGCAGCACGATGTTGACGACACTGAAGCGGACCTTGCCATTGGTTTCGGCTACAACCATCTCCGCACCAAGGGACGAATATCGGTTCATGTGCTCGATGTAGTCGGAGAGCGTGGGGTAGGAGTGGTGGATGAGTGGAGCATTGAGTTCTGCAACTCTGCCGGTAACTCGGATGCTTTCGTGGACTGGTCGCGCCGCGAATCGGCCCTTGCCCTTGCGGAAAAGACGAACCTTCCGGTCAGGCCAGAAGCCGCCGTGCCGGATTCGCTTCTGCAGGAAAAGATTTTGGCGGGGCATGGAGAATGCGTCGACGGTTAGCGGGCTGTCCGGCGAGTTCCGCAGATAGGGGGAGCCTTGCTCTAGAAGGACGTTTTCGATCTCCTTCAAGAGTTCTGGACTCACAGCCTCGTCCGCGTCGAGGCTGAGTATCCAGCTTCCGGTGGCTCTTTCAATTGCCGAATTCTTTTGGGCGGCATAGCCTTTCCATTCCTCGACGAAAACTTTCGCACGAAATGACTTCGCAATTTCAACCGTTCGGTCGGTTGATCCGGAATCGACAACGATCAATTCGTCGCCATTTCGTCTGCCTTCGGAATAGAGGCGCGGCGCGACGCTTTCAAGCGTTCGCCCGAGGTTGGCTTCTTCGTTATAGGTGATGATGACGACAGACAAGGTCACGCGAGGAAGGATACAACGTCAAGGCCGCGCGGGAGAATGGCCGCGAAGCGTCGGCTTCGGATTTTTTGGCAAAAATGCGGAAACAAAAAGGCCCGCCGCAGCGGGCCGGGCCGATGCTCTCGATTCTTTTTATCGGTTATCGGGAGATTTTGGCTGGGTCTTGTCCCGAACTTTGTCAGCACCTTGCGCAGTCTTCTGCGCGCCTTTGTTCGTCGCTTTCTTGGCGGCCTTCCCAGTCTTCTTTGCAGTTTTCTTTGTGGCGCTGCCCGTGGCTTTTGCGGCATCTTTCGTATCCTGCCCCGCGTCTTTCATGTCTTGCTTTGCAGCCGGTGTATCCTGCTGTGCCAATGCGAAAGGTGAAGTGGCCATCGCAGCAAATAGAGAAAAGATCAAGGCATGTTTTCGTAGGCTCATCGGTGCTCTCCTGGTTTGTGACTTGCAAATTTCCACGCGGATAGATCCAACATATCTTCCATATCTTCCAAGGAAAACCATGTCATTACCGCGAAGCCTGTAGCGGTTGATGTGCGTGGGTGTATGCGGCAGCTTACGAATGCCAGTTTTCCTTACATCTGCCCTCCCGGCTGGTTGCTTTGACTCGAGGGTGGAAGGGCAGAATTGGGAGAGGTAGACGGCTGTGCGTCTCGCCGCGGGGCTACGTAAGGCACGTTGGGCAAACGCGTGACCTGGCCGCGCGTGGCTTCGGTGACGTCGATGCCGGAGTGATCGAGCAGCAAGCCGGTGGCGCGATCCAATTCGATGCAAGACTTTTCATACGCGGCTTTAGCCGAAACCAGATTCGACTCCGAAGTGGTGAGCACGGAAGCATCCTGCAAGATTGCCGTGGTTGTGGTGAGTCCGACTTTAAGTTTTTGTTGATCGGCATCGAGCGTCTGGCGGGCGAAGTCGACCGCGTATTGAGCCGCTTCTACGGACGCGCGATTCTGTTTCACGTCAAACTGGGCATTGCGCACTTCGATCCGCACCTGATTTTCCAACTGGTGCAAGCGTACCTGGGCCTGGCGGTATTCCAGTTGGGCACGCACCTGGTTGGCCTGGGCTTCGCGATTGCGCAGGGGAATGTTCAGCGTCAGTCCGACACCTTTATCGGGAGCGGTGGAATTGACGAGCTGATTCAGCGTGCTGCCATAGCCGACAGTGGTCGCGCTTTGGAACGGCGGCGGGTTTTCGCTTTGTGTGTAGCAGTACTTGGCCGAAGATGGACAGGCGGGCACGAGCGGATTGATGTTGCCGCCAACGCCCGATCCGCCGTAGTAGGCGAAGGCGTCGAGCGTGGGCAGCAGTGCGTTACGGACGGCTTTACTGCTGAGGTCGCGGGAATTGAGATCGATGCGCGACTCCACCAGCTCGGCACGATGGTCGAGAGCCTCATTAATCAGGTCTTGCGTTGGTGTGACCGGTTCTTGCTCAGGAAGCTGCATAGTCGAGGTAGGAATGACATCCGCTTCGGCAAGCGTTGGATCCTCGATGCTGCGGCTGAGTGCGTTCTTCATGAGCAACTGCTGTAGCTGCAGATTGTTCTCCGCCAAGATCAGGTTCTGCTGATCGGTGGAGACCGTGCTTTGCGCACTTACTACCTGGATCGGAGGAGCGGTGCCGACTTTCGCCTGTTGCTTCGAATCGTCGAGAGCCTTCTGCCCATAAGTTAGGGCCTCGCGCTGAACCCGGACGTTCTCGTAGGCATAGACCAAGTCCCAATACATATTTTCGATCTGGTCGACGGTGGTGATGACTTGCAGGCGGAAAGCAACGTCGGAAATCTCACGATTATTTTTCGCAATGCGGACAAAACGCAGGTTGGGGAGCAGACCAAAACCCTGCAAAAGATTCTGGGTAATCTTGAACTGGAAGTTCGAACTTAACTCGGGCGTGAGCAGGCTGGTGGGGTTGTTGGTGGTGACATGGGTATTGTTGAATCCCGCCGTCACGCTGGTGCCCCACTGAAAGCCTTGGGTATAAGCGAAGTTGGCTGTATAGGTGTTCTGGGCAATGACCGGCACCGGACTGAAAACGCTGACCGACTCGTTCTCGTCCTTGTCGAGTTGCAGCGTGCTGCTGACAACGGGATCAAAGCTGGTGATGGGCGAACCGATACCTAGAGTGGAACTGACCAAGCCATTCGTTCCGGTGCCGATGCCACTGGCGGCAACAGTGGTTCCACCCGTGCCGGACCCTACCGTGCCACCCAGGCCGCCAACACCTCCGCCGGGAGTGTTCTGCACAATTCCGGCGTTGACGCCGAGAATATTTGCGCCAGATTTGGCACGCAAGTAATCGGTATCGGCGATGTTGAGGTTGTAGCGGGCGATATCCAGGTCAAGATTGTTCTCGAGCGTAAGGGCGACCGCGTCGTCAATTGAAAGAAAAATCTTGCCATCTCGCATCAGTGAATCGATGCGCGGCGAGTTGGCCAGGCTGGGCTGCGCGACCGCCTGCGACTGGTAAGGCCGCAGGATGTGGGGAAACGCCGAACGTGGCTTGGAATAATCGTGCAGATGCACGGCCTGCGGTAGGGCGGGAGCTGGCGCGGTCTGGGGGACTGGAGCTGGAGGAACATTCTGCGCGCGCAATGGGAATGGCAGCGGCAAGCACAAAAAAATCGTAAGAACCGTAGGGAGCAGGGCAGGACGCAAAAGGCCCGCGCCCAGTCGCGGCAAAGACATGGCTCATCTCCTCAAAGATAACTAGTGGATGGAAAATAGCGGTGTTCACGCCGAAAGCACAAAATAGATTTCCCTGGCTGAATACGCAAGCGATCCCGAGCAATGCTCCATCTTAAGCGGAGTAGAGCTTTGGAAAACACGCGGGGATTGTAAAGAATTGTGAGACAAAAAAGCGCGGCCGCGTGGCCGCGCTTGTGGGTGCGTGTCGATGTTCTCACTGCGGCGGCTGCGGAGACGTTGCCTGCGCCGGCGGTTGCGCCACAGAAGGCAGGTCTGTGCGCGGCGCGATGTAGGGCACGCTGGGCATGCGGGTAACCTGACCCCGGGCAGCATCGTCCATGCTGATGCCGTTGTGGTCGAGCAGCGTTCCGGTAGCGCGGTCCAACTCGATGCGCGATTTTTCATAAGCGACCGTGGCATTCACCAGAGCGGATTCGGCAGTTGCCAGTTGGCTCTGGTATTGCAAGACCAGGGTTGTGGTAGAAGTTCCGAACTGATATTTCTTCTGCTCGGCATCCAGCGACTGGCGAGCCAGATCGAGTGCGGCTTTGGCGGAGTCCACACTGGCGCGATTTTGCTGGACGGCATACTGTGCGTTGCGGACTTCGATACCGACCTGGTTTTCGATCTGCTGCTGGCGCATCTGCGCCTGCCGATATTCAAGCTCAGAGCGAATCTGCACGGCCTGTGCGGCGCGGTTGCGAATGGGAATGTTGAGCGATAAGCCGATACCCTTGTCGGGGTTCGTAGAATTCACTAGTTGGTTGAGAGTAGCTCCTATTGGAGTTGTGGGAAAGAGTGGCTCAGGGTTGCTTGCGCTCAGGGGGCCGGGAGCAGCGCACCCGAAGATGTCCTGCAGTTCGGTCTTGGGGTTCGAGCAAATGTTGAGAGGATTCTGAGTGCCTCCAACCCCCGCTCCCCCGTAATAGGCAAACAGATTCACTGTGGGTAACAGCGCACTGCGCACGGCGCGGTTGCTTAAATCCCGGCTGTTCAAATCAATACGAGTCTCCACTAGTTCGGCGCGATGGCGCAAGGCATCGTTGATCAAATCCTCGGTGGGCACAACCTCTTCCTGCGCCGGAATTTCCATGGTGGAAATGGGGATAACCTCCGCTGTGGCCAGCACGGGATCCTTCAAACTGCGGCTGAGCGCGTTCTTCATCAGCAGCTGTTCCAACTGCAGATTGGTCTGTGCCGTGGTCACGAGTTGCTGATCTTGCGCAACCGTGCTTTGCGCCCGAACGACCTCGATGGGAGCGAGGCTGCCAATTTCGACCTGCTTCTTGGTATCGGACAAGGTTTTCTGAGCGAAGGCGAGCGATTCGTTCTGCACGCGCGCATTTTCGTAGGCATAGACCAAGTCCCAATAAATGTTTTCGATCTGATCGACCGAGTCGGTAATCTGCAGCCGAAACGCGACGTCAGTGAGTTCGCGATTGTTCCTGGCGATTCGAATGAAGCGCGTATTGGCGGCGAATCCAAGTCCCTGGAGAATGGGTTGCGTAATGGTCGCTCTAAAGTTGGAGTTTAAAGCCGGACTCACGGCAGAAAAGAAGCTATTCGTGGTTTGCCGAGTGTTATTGAAACCGACAGACAGATTCATCCCCCAATGAAAGGCCTGATTGTAGGCGAAATCGACGGTACCAGTGTTTTGAACCAGACTGCTGCTTGGAAGCACGCCCTGGAAGATGCTGGTGGCGGTCTGGGCAAAATGATCATCCTGGAGTGTCCCGGTGACAACCGGGTCGAAGGGGCCGATTGCAGGTCCCAGGCCGAGGGTGGAGCTTACCAGGCCATTGGTACCGGCACCGATGCCTCCAGCTCCCAGGCTGGTGCCGCCGGTGGAAGCTCCAGCGCTGGCGCCGATGCCGCCGATGCCGCCGCCCGGAGTGTTCTGTACGACTCCGGCGTTGACGCCCAGAATGTTGGCGCCAGCCTTGGCACGAAGCACGTCGGTATCGGCGATATTCAGATTGTAGCGGGCGATGGCAACGTCGAGATTGTTCTCCAAGGCCAGGGCGATGGCGTCATTGAGCGAAAGATAGAGCTTGCCCTCGTGCATCAGGGAATCGATGCGTGACGTATTCGCGAGATTGGGCGGGGCCACGTGGCGAGGAGTGTAAGGAGCAACCGGATTTGGAAAGTGCGATACCGGCTGAGAATAATTCAGTACAGGAAGGGGCCGCGCCTCCGGAGTATTCTGCGGAGTGGGCGCGGCGGGAGGTTCCTGGCTCCAACCGGCGACGGTCAGAGTGGCGAATAAAACTGCGGCGGCCAATCGAATATTTGAGGCTGCAGGTGCGAATAGCATCTACTCATCTCCGTTCGTTATAGCCTGGCAACGAAAAAATCTTGTTTGTAGAGCGAACTTGCGGGCCGTCAAAATGAAAATTCTATTCAGACGCTGGTACGCAAACCGAGGCACCGAGGTTCCTGAAAAACGAAGCTCTTGGAGAAAGCATGGTGGAGAATCGACCCTGCAGACATTGCAGAGCCGTGTTTCGGGTGGAACTACACCGCGGACCCCGAAAATCTCTTCCCACGACAAAGTTTGATGAAACGCAACAGTATATCCGATGCGCGGGACTCTCCATTGAGTGCTCTGCCGCAGTGCAACTGATAGAGTGCTTGCCATGCTTGAGGCCGCCGGAAAATTGGAAGTTCTTGATGCGCAAAAAAATCCAATCCGTGAAATGCCTTGGATGATCCCGCGCGGCTGTAAGACTCGAAAGATCGCATGCGCAATCTCAAATTGATTCTCTCTTACGACGGGGCAGAATTCGGCGGATGGCAGGTGCAGCCCGATGCAGTCACGGTGCAGGGCGCGCTGGCCTCAGCCATTGGACGAATTACGGGCGAAAAGGTATTGCCGCAGGGCTCGGGCCGAACGGACGCGGGTGTGCACGCGCTGGCCCAGGTGGTGACATTTGTCACGGAGTCTTCTGTCCCCACCGTGAATTTTGTGAAGGCGATGAACGATATTTTGCCGGCGTCGGTGCGAGTGCTGGAAGTAGTGGAAGTAGCGGCGGAGTTTCATGCACGGCATTCAGCACGCGGTAAAACCTATCGGTACAGAATCTATCGCGGTAAGATTTGTCCGCCATTTCTGGCAAGGTATGTGTGGCATTATCCGTTTCCGTTGGATGAGGAAGCAATGGTCCGGGGGGCGGGAGTGGTGGAAGGCGAGCATGACTTTACTTCATTTGCCGCGGTGGACCCAGAGCGCGGCCGCGAAGGAGCTGCGGTATCGAATGTGCGGCGCGTTTTTTCTTCGACCTGGGAACGGCAAGGTGATGAGTTTATCTATACGGTGAAGGGATCGGGTTTCTTGCATCACATGGTTCGCAACCTGGTGGGCACGTTTATTTTGGTGGGCAAAGGGACGTTGCAGGCTGAGGATGTAAGGCGGATTTTGGGCGAGCGGAGCCGCTCGGCCGCGGGGGCGACGGTCCCCGCCAGCGGTTTGTACCTAGTGAATGTGGAGTACTGAGAGCTTGATGAGTTGGACAGCAGGCGGTGAGGAGTAGCAAGCTACGTCTATACGACGCAGGGATGGTTAGCGATCTGCAAATCACGGCGCGTAAAATTTCGTCGACCAATCCGGCGACCGATGAAGTTCTGCGCGAGTTGGAGTGCGCCAACGAGAGCGAGGTTCACTCGGCAGTGGCGCGCGCCCGGTCGGCGCAGGCCGAGTGGGCCGAGATTGGCGTACGGAAGCGGATCGCTGTGCTGCGCGAGTTCCAGCGCAGGCTGCAGGCAAGGACCTCGGAGATAGCCGAAGCGATTACTCGCGAGGCTGGCAAGCCGGTCGCTGAAGCTTTGACCACTGAAGTGCTGGTAGTGCTCGATGCGGCGCGGTTCCTCGTCGAAAATGCCTATCGCCTGCTGCGCGACGAGCCCCTGCCGCATGGAAATCTTGCCACCAAGCTGAAGAGCGGGCGGTTGGTGCGAGAGCCTTACGGGGTGGTGGGGATTATTTCTCCGTGGAATTATCCGTTTTCGATTCCGGCGACAGAAACGTTGGCGGCTCTGGTGGCGGGAAACGCGGTGGTGCTGAAACCCTCGGAATTTACCTCGCTGGTGGCGCTGGAACTGAAGTCGCTGCTGCATGCTGCCGGCGTGCCGGCAAATGCTTTTCAGGTGGTTGTAGGCGATGGTGCAACCGGTGCCGCACTGATCCATTCGCAGATCGACAAGCTTGTGTTCACGGGCAGTGTGTCGACCGGCAGGCGCATCGCAGCGATTGCGGCGGAACGGCTGCTGCCGGTGGTGCTGGAACTCGGCGGCAAGGATCCCATGCTGGTGCTCGATGGCGCTGATGTCGAAGTCGTCTCCAGTGCGGCGGTGTGGGGCGCGTTCGTGAATGCGGGACAGACTTGCCTGTCGGTGGAGCGCTGCTATGTGCACCGCAGTCTCTATGAAAAGTTTCTGAAGGCATGCGCTGAAAAAACAAAAAGGCTCCGAGTGGGCAACGGGCGGAATCCCGAAACCGACGTGGGGCCGATGATCCATCAGCGCCAGTTGCAGATTGTGGAGGCGCACGTGAACGATGCCGTGGCGTGCGGGGCGCGGGTTCTGGCTGGTGGGTCTCGATTGCCGGAACTGGGAGCGAATTTTTATAAACCCACAGTTCTAGCGGACGTTACGCATGAGATGCGCATCATGCGCGAGGAAACATTTGGCCCGGTGCTTCCAGTGATGGCATTCGACAGTGAAGATGAAGCGATAAGGCTGGTGAATGATTCTGAGTTTGGCTTGGCGGCGAGTGTATGGACGCGGGACAATGCTCGCGGGGAACGCCTGGCGCGACGCATTCAGGCGGGTACCGTCATGGTGAACGATGTAGTTTCATGCTTCGGCATTAGTGAGGCGCCACATGGCGGACTGAAATCCAGCGGCGTGGGGCGCACTCACGGACGATTCGGTCTGGAAGAAATGGTGCGTCTGAAATATGTGGATTCCGACCTTATGCCCGAGATGAAGAAGGTCTGGTGGTATGGCTATGGCCCAAGTTTTGCGCGCCAGATGGAGGGATTCTTAAATATGCAGTTTGCGCCCGGAATGGGAGCACGGCTGCGCGGAGCATTGCGCGCCGCCGGAGTGATACGACGGAAGCGGTTGTGACAGCGGCTGCCAGAGGGAATGAAAAGAGCTTGAAAAGAAAAGCACTCGTATCCTGGAGTAGTGGCAAAGACAGCGCCTGGACGCTTCACGTTTTGCGGCAGTCGAATGACTATGAGATCGTCGGCTTGCTGAGCACAATCAACCTTGCTTTCGATCGGGTCGCAATGCATGGGGTTCGAAGGGATCTCGTAGAAGCCCAAGCGGCGGCCGCTGGACTAGCTCTCTGGAAGGTGCCTTTGCCATGGCCTTGTTCTAATGAGGAGTACGAAGCGGCAATGAGCGCCGTTTGCGCAAGAGCGATCGACGCCGGGATACAAGCCATTGCCTTTGGTGATTTGTTCCTCGAAGATGTGCGCCAATACCGCGAAGAGCGCATGCGTGGACTCAACCTCACTCCGGTATTTCCGTTGTGGGAGCTTGATACTCGGAGGCTGATTCAGGATATGTGGACGGGCGGAGTGCGGAGCCGGATCGTGTGCCTCGACCCCAAGAAGTTACCCTCCTCGTTTGCTGGACGCGATCTGGATCGGACCGTGGTTGATGAATTTCCCGCGGGAACCGACCCGTGCGGCGAGAATGGTGAGTTTCATACTTTTGTGTACGAAGGTCCTATGTTTGCTCACGCCATTCCGGTGCAGAATGGAGAAGCGGTGACGCGCGATGGATTTGTTTTCATGGATCTATTCATGCGCGAACCCGCACTGACAGCAGAAGCCAAGGTAATGACGCATCGTTAGGAACCGTGCCGAGAATTTCGTCTCTGAATCATTCCGTGAAGCGATCGCCGTGGCTTGGTGGTTGGGAGATTACGAGAAGACGTACGGCGCTGGATGAGGGATTGCTGATCTGGTGATGCGTTCCCGGCAATATGCGAATTCCCGCACCGGCTCGCAACAGCGTGGTTCGTCCCTCCACTTCCATCATCGCTTCGCCCGAGAGAATGTAGAAAAACTGCTGAGCTTTCCGGTGATAATGGCGAGCCTCGGCCGCGCCCGACGGGATGAGTTCTTCAATCACGGCCAGGTCGTCGGATTTCACCAGATGCCAGCCGTCGCAATCGTCGCCCCAACGGTAGTGCTCTGCGTTCTCACGGCTGACAGAGCCTAGCTGCGCAACTTCTTTGGGCATGCTTTTCGTCTCCTTTTCGTACCCCTGGCATCAAGTGTATCTTGTGTCCATGAACGCACATTCCAATTCCGATTCGAAGCGCGAATTGTTTCGTCACACGCTGGCCATGCTCGCCTACCGTGGCGGCAAAGCGGTGCGCAACGCGCCCGCGACGTTTGCCAACTTCCACGGCGGCGAGGGATTGCGCACGCCCGGTCAAATCCTGGCGCACATGGGTGATCTGTTCGAATGGGCCTTGTCGATTGCCAAGGGAAAGCAGGCGTGGCATGATTCGAAGCCCTTGCCTTGGGACAAAGAAGAGGAGAGATTCTTCGAGGTTCTACAAAAGTTTGATGAGTTCCTCGCTTCCGGTGCTCCGGTGGAGGCTCCGCTGGAAAAGTTGTTCCAAGGACCGGTGGCCGATGCGCTCACCCACGTCGGCCAGATTGCGATACTGCGGCGGATGGCGGGAATTCCGGTGAAGGGCGAGAACTTTCACAAGGCCGAGATTACGGTGGGCCGCGTCGGCGCCGATCAGGCAGCGCCCAAGCTGGAGTTCTGAACACCTGGTTTCTACGGGCTGCGCTCGTCTTTCGGCTTCAAGTACAATGACGCTAGTAGGGCTGAATCCGGCGGCGCGCGCGCCGCGCGAACGAAGGTGAATCCTTTGGCGACTGGCGAAATGACAACATCCCCTCAGCAAACTCCCGCACAACTTCCGCATCATAAAGTGAAAATCAAAAAGGCTGGGCAGCGCGCCTGCAACGAAAAAAATGAGAAAGGCAAGTTCTGCGGCGGCCATTTGAAACGCTGGTTCTATACCACCGATGTGATCGAGCAAGCTTGCGGGGACGCCGAAAAGGCCTGGGGAGCCGATGCCGAGGTCTATCGCTGCGAACACTGCCAGATGCTTTATCTTCCGCATCCGGAGGAGGCGAAGCTGAACGTTGCCGGGCAGGGAATGATTTCAGTGTTTGGGTTGACACTGCCGCCGAAGGAAAAATAGTCGCGGTATTAGCCACTCGCTACTAGATGCTCTGCCGATGGATACCTCCGAACTCATCTACGATTGGAACAAGAATCATCCGCCGGGACTGAAGCCGCCGGGGCCTGTGCTGCTGAATGATGAGAGCTTGCGCGATGGATTGCAGTCACCTTCGGTGCGAGATCCCTCGATCTCCGAGAAAATTGAAATTCTACATCTGATGGAAGCGCTGGGGATCGACTCGCTCGATCTCGGACTGCCCGGCGCCGGGCCGCGGGCGGTGGAGCATGTGACAGCGTTGGCGCGGGAAATTGTCGCGCATAAAATGAAAATTCGCGCCAACTGCGCGGCGCGCACGCATGAGAACGATATCCGCCCGATCGCGGAGATTGTGCAGAAGACAGGTTTGCCGATCGAGGCGGCGACCTTCATTGGATCGAGTCCGATCCGCCGTTTCACTGAAGGTTGGTCTGACGATTTTCTTTTGCACACGACCGAGAAGGCCGTGAAATATGCGGTTTCACTTGGCCTCGACTCCATGTACGTGACCGAGGATACGAGCCGTTGCGATCCCGAGACGGTGAAGCGGCTTTATGCGACGGCGATCAATTGCGGCGCGCGGGCTATCGTGATTTGCGATACTGCCGGACACGCCACGCCGATGGGCGCGCTGGCGCTGGTGCGATTCGTGATTCAGGAAGTGGTGAAGCCTTCGGGCGAAAAGATTCGCGTCGACTGGCACGGCCACAGCGATCGGGGCCTCGCGATTGCCAACTCGATGGCTGCGGTGATTGCGGGCGCCGATTGCGTCCATGCCTGTGCGATCGGTCTTGGCGAGCGCGTGGGCAATACGCAGATCGATCAGATGCTGGTGAATCTGAAGCTGATGGGCATCGCGCCGTGGGACCAGCAGGATCTGACTAAATTGAAGCATTATTGCCAGGCGGTTTCGCGGGCGACGGGTGTGCCCATTCCGGCGAATTATCCGGTGGTAGGAGACGACGCGTTCCGCACGGCGACAGGCGTGCACGCTGCGGCAATCATTAAGGCGTATCACAAGAATGACGTCGTGCTGGCGAATACGGTTTACTCCGGCGTGCCGTCGCATGTGTTTGGGCTGGAGCAGATCATCGATATAGGTCCGATGAGCGGGAAGTCGAATGTGCTGTTCTGGCTGGAGCGGCGCGGCATTCCGGCGAGCGAGGATTTGGTGGAACGCATCTACCAGCGCGCCAAAGCAAGTGATCACACGCTGAGCGACGCCGAGGTGGTGGAGTGTTTGCCGGCGACGGTAACTGTGAAGCCGGCTTGAGTTTTGACTCATCTTCACTAGATGTAGGCGTAGATCCCTTGCACCGCTGATGAAAACGCGGTGCTGCGGGATGATGCCTCTAGTTTAGTGTCTACATCCATGCGACATGCGATTCTTGGAGCTGGTGGCGTCGGAGGCTTGATGGGCGCCTGTCTGGCGCATACTGGCGCCTCCGTCACCCTCGTGTTGAGGCGTGAGGCTCTGGCGAATTATCCCAAACAACTTCGGCTGGATAGTCCGTTCGGGAGTTTCGTCGTCGATGTTGCGATTTCAACGGAGGTTCCTGCCGCGGATGTGCTGTGGCTCTCGATGAAGGCCACGCAGTTGGAAGAGGCGCTAGTGTCGTTCAAGAATCCTGATGCAGTGAAAGCCATGGTTCCGCTGCTCAACGGCGTTGATCATTTGGCATTGCTGCGCGCCCGGTATGGCGCTGGCTGCGTGATTCCGGGGACGATTGCGGGCGAGATGGAGCGAGTGAACCCGGGATACATCGTCCACCGATCTCCTTTCGCGGTGCTGAATGTTTCGTCCGCGGGACAAGCTTTGCTGAACGGTACCCTCGATCAGCTTCATCAGATCGGGTTTACGTGCCGCTTTATCGATGACGAGCCGACCCTGATGTGGGGCAAGCTGGTTTTTCTCGCGCCTTTCGCACTGACCACGACAGCTGCGGATAAAACGGTGGGAGAGATTTTTTCCGATCCGCAGTGGCGAAGTCTGGGAGTGGCTTGCGTTCGAGAGGCATGTGCCGTTGCCGTTGCCGAGGGAGCCAAGGTTGATCCTGATAAGGTGCTCGCCGGGGCAGCGGGTATGCCTGGAAGCATGCGCAGTTCCATGCAAAAGGACGTGGAGCGCCACAATCCTCCGGAGCTGGATGCCATTGCAGGGCCGATCCTGCGAGGCGCTCAACGGCACGGGATTGAGGTTCCAGCGACGAAGAAACTCGTCGCCGAAGTGGAAAAGCGAGCTGGACATGTCGGGAGTCGGCTGGCATAAGAGCCATCTGCCGGTAGTGCAATAAGACTAGGTTATTTGCGTACTCTCCTAAAGTGTTTACTCCATACAACTGCACGGAACTGGTTTTGTTCCAGAGGCTGGCATCGAAGCTCGGTACCTACACCATCGAACCCTTTAGAAAGTCTAAAAAGGGGGATAGAAGAATGACGGAAATTGTTTATGAAGATCGCTCTCGTCTTGGACGAGGCAGCATGGACTGGAGTGCAATTTGGGCGGGATTATTCACGTTCATTTCCATTTGGTCAGTTTTCAGCTTTCTGGGCTTTGCTCTGTTTGCCACCAGTTCCGGCGCCGCTCAACCGGTGGAGAGGGTGACGGACGGCATGGGAATTTGGGCGGCTATTCTGACGGTCATTGCAATGTTCGTGGCCGGCCTGGTGACGGGCAAGTTTGCGGGCTTGGATGGTCGATATGAATCCGTGATCCATGGCATGGTTATGTTCGGTCTTTCGGTGGCAGCGGTGGTGGTGCTGACGTTCTCGGGCAGCATACTGTTCACCGGAATTGCGGCGGGCACAGCGATTCATAACGTGAATCTTCCCGCTATCTTTGGGAGCTCCGGATGGATTGCATTTTCTGCTCTCTTCCTGGGATGGCTGGCAGCTATGTTTGGCGCTACCTCTGGCTTCAAACCCAAAACTGTCGCGCCGAGCACCGTGAGCAATGTGAGAGATATGCGGCCGGCAGCGTAACTTAGGGCCAATGCATTTCGGCCTATCGTGAATAGAAAAAGACATACGAGCCTGCATTCGAACATTGGAGTTGAGGAAAGCATCTGATTTCGGATGCAGGCAGCTTTCATACACTGCCAGCGGGGTAATTGCTGGAGCCCGTTCCCGGCATCACCAATCCCATTTCCTTCCTGTGCGTTGTAAGATGACAGAACTTCTTCATGAGCCCCACTCCTCCGCGTGCGGATTTGCCGGACGTTGCGCCAACGGTGCAGCAGGATGTGGCGCGTCTGGCGGCGTCTCCGGAGATAAGGTCGGCGTTTAATTGGCTGCGCACGCAAGAGCCGCAGCTAACGCAGTGGCAAATGGAGATGGCGCGGATTCCGGCGCCTCCGTTCGGCGAGACGGCGCGCGCGGCGTGGTTGGCGGAGCGCTTTCGCGAGGTTGCCCTTGACGACGTTCGGGTTGACGATGTCGGCAATGTGTTCGGCATACACCCGGGATTCGGGCAGCGCTACGTGGCGCTGAGCGCGCACATCGACACTGTGTTTCCCGCGAATACACCGCTGAATATTCGTCAGCAAGGGAGCCGGTTGTATGGGCCGGGAGTCTCCGACAACGGTGCGGGGGTAACGGCGATGCTGGCGATTGCGGCGCTGCTGCGGTCGGTGCGCCTGCGGCACGCGCTGCCGTTTGTGTTCGTAGGAAACGTGGGCGAAGAGGGCGAAGGCGACTTGCGCGGCATGCGGCATATTTTTTCTACGCCGCGCTGGAAGGATTCGATTGCCTACAGCATGGTGCTTGATGGTGCAGGCTCGGACACGATTGTGGCCGAAGCTCTGGGGAGCCGGCGCTTTGAAGTGATCGTGCGCGGTCCGGGCGGACACTCCTGGAGCGATTTTGGCGCGCCCAATCCTGTGGTCATTCTCGCGAAAGCGATCGATACGTTTACCGCGAGTCCGGTGCCACCCACGCCGAAGACGACGTTTAACATTGGCGTGATTCGCGGAGGTACGTCGGTGAATTCGATTCCGGAGTCGGCCAGCATGAAGGTGGATATCCGTTCTACGTCGATGAACGAGATGGAGCGCCTGGAGCAAACGCTGCGGCTGGCGCTGAATCGCGCGGTGGAAGACGAGACCATGGCGGCGGAGATGCGGTCGCCGCAGCCGAAACGGCCTTCGGGAGTGAGTTGCGAAATCGTGCCGATCGGCAACCGTCCGGCGGGAGAGTTGGCAACGGGAGCGCGCATTTTGCATGTGATTCGAGCTGTGGATGCGCAGTTGAATAATGCGGCACAGGTGCAGCGCGCATCCACGGACGCGAATATTCCGCTGTCGCTGGGGCTGGAGGCGATAGCCATTGGTGGGGGTGGTTCGGGCGGCGGGGCGCACACTTTGCAGGAGTGGTTTGACAGCAACGGACGCGAGCTCGGGTTGAAGCGGATTTTGCTGACCATGCTGGCGCTCGCGGGAGCGGGAGAATAATGGGAACATTCGCAGCCTCGGGGGCTAAAGCCCCCCGGGGAGGGGAGCATCTTTTCGCAGCGCTGCAGCGCTGCGCCACCCAAAAACTGCACGCGGCATTGGAACCCCACCCTTCGCAAAGGACGCGAAGGATGGGGCTCCCGGCTTTTTTCTTGTGCTTGGTTACGGCGTTCTGTTTCGGGCAATCCCAGACTCCTGTGGCCGCGCCGTCGGCTGCTTCCGGGCCGAAGGCCGACGCTATTTACCTCCACGGGAATATTTACACTGGCGTGCCGTCGAATACGCAGTTCAGTTCGATTCTGCGCGCAGAAGCCATCGCAGTGCGCGGGGATCGGATTCTGGCGGTAGGTAAGAATTTGGATATCCAGAAATTGAAGGGTCCGCAAACCCAAGTGATCGACCTCCGAGGGCACTTCGTGATGCCGGGATTCAACGATGCCCACCTGCACCTGGCCGACGCGGGGCTGCAGAAGTTGAATGCGGATCTAATCGGAGTGAAGACGCTGGATGAATTTCGCCAGCGTGTTTTATCCAAGGTCGAGACAGCCAAACCGGGCGAATGGATTCTCGGCGGGGGCTGGGATGAGACGTTGTGGGTGGTGAAAGCGCTGCCCAGCCGCTGGGACTTGGATGAGGTTTCGGGCGGGCATCCGATCATTCTGGATCGGGTGGACGGGCACCTGGCGGTGGCAAACACGCGCGCGCTGCAATTGGCCGGCATCACGATTGCCAGCCGCGACCCGCAAGGGGGACAGATTGATCGCGACGCCAACGGGCAGCCAACCGGGATTCTGCGCGACACGGCGCAGGGGGCGGTGCGAGCAGTCATTCCTCAGCCTACGCACGAGGCACGGCGGCAGGGAATTGAAGTGGCCTTGGCGGACCTTGCCGAGCACGGAGTGACATCGGCGCAGGATTATTCGCCGGATTGGGAGAATTTCCAGATTTACCAGGAGCTCGAAAAGGGCGGCAAGCTCACCGCACGCATCTCCGAGTGGCTGCCGTTCGACGAGTCGATTGATGAGCTGAAGACGAAGCGTGATTCGCATCCACAGTCGGATTTAATGTTGCGCACGGGAATGCTGAAGGGTTTCATGGATGGCTCGCTGGGCGGGCACACGGCGGCGCTGCTGGAGCCTTATGCGGATGAACCGGGCAACTCTGGCCTGCCGCGCTATGAGGCGGCGAAACTTAACGAGATGGCCAAAGAGCGGGTACTGGCCGGCTTCCAGCTTGGATTCCATGCCATCGGTGATAAAGGAATTCAGATGGCGCTCGATGCGTTCGCCGAAGCGGAGAAGGCGGCACGCGAGCAGAACGTGAAGGCGGCAAACGGAGGAGACGAGTACAGGCTGCGCGTCGAACATGCGCAGGTCACCACTCCGGGACAGATAGCGCGCTTCAAGGAGTTGAAAGTAATTGCGTCGATGCAGCCGAGCCATGTGCTCACCGACATGCGCTGGGCGCAGGATCGGCTGGGGCCAAAGCGGGCCGCCACCTCTTACGCCTGGGCGGCATTTCTGAATAAAGGAGTGGCGCTGGCGTTCGGCACGGATTATCCGGTTGAGCCGGTGACGCCGTTTCGCGGGCTCTACGCCGCCGTCACGCGCCGGAGCGAGGACGGCAAGCAGGAATATTTTCCCGAGCAGAAGCTGACCATGTATCAAGCTATCGCGGCTTACACGAGCGGTGCGGCCTTTGCCGAGTTCAGGGAGAAGGAAAAGGGCAAGCTGGATCCGGGGATGCTCGCGGATTTCGTCGTGCTTGACCGGGACATTACTGCGTCCTCGGCTGAAAAAGTGCTGGGCACGAAAGTGGTGCGCACCGTGATGGGCGGCAAGACGGTTTACGAAGCCAAGTAAGTTGCCCTCAACGCAAGGCGGTTTTTGTGCGTCTAACCGACCAGGCTTCCCGTATCCCGGATTCGTTGATCTATCCGTTAATCCTGCAGAGTTCAGCGATTGCGGGCTGCCTGTTTGCAAACGGGTATAATTAAAAGCGCTCGTAGGTATCGGAGGAAGCAGAGATATGGATTCCCAGGCATTCTGGCGGCGCCTGAAGACTCACCGTTGGGTCTATTCGTTCAGCATTGCAGCAACGCTGGCAGTGGGTATTTTGATCGGCACGGTGGTTTCCTATGGCGTGAAGGGTAAGGAAGGACAGAAGTCCTCCGATGCGACGCCCCTGACGATTCCTTCGCCGAAACAGCTTTCGACTGCGTTCTCGCAAATCGCCAAGCAACTGGGGCCGAGCGTGGTCAATATCAATACCGAGTCGACGATAAAGAATCCGCATCGGCGGCGGGGCGGGCAGAACCCCGATGATGACGATAGCGGCGGCGGCAATGGCGGTATGGATGACTTCTTCAACCGCTTCTTCGGCGGACAAGGCGGCCCGAACGGGGATGCCGCAATTCGCGAGCGTTCGCTGGGATCGGGAGTGGTTGTCGACCCTAAGGGCTACATCGTCACCAACCGGCACGTGATCGATAAAGCGGACCGGATTCGCGTGCGTCTGCAGGACGATCCACCAGGCGTGCAGCACGATGCAAAGGTGGTTGGCCAGGATCAGGAGACGGATCTGGCTGTGATCAAGATCGATATGGACCGCGCGGTGCCGTCGGCGAAACTCGGCAACTCTGACAGCATGCAGGTGGGCGACTGGGTTCTGGCCATCGGCAGCCCGTTCGGGCAGGTGGGAACGGTGACGGCAGGCATCGTTTCCGCCAAGGGACGAGACATCGTTCCCGGCCGCCAGTTCCAGACTTTCATTCAGACCGACGCAGCGATCAATCCGGGGAATTCGGGCGGACCGCTAGTCAACATGGACGGCGAAGTGATCGGCATCAACACGGCCATTTTGAGCGAAACCAACGCCTATGCCGGGGTGGGCTTCTCGCTTCCTTCGAATACGGTGGCGGAGGTTTACAACCAGCTCATTGGGCCCGATCACCGCGTGGTTCGTGGCTCCATCGGCATCATGTTCGATGCAGTGGAGAATCCCGCGATTACGCGAGTCTACGGCGCCGGTACGGGTGTGACGGTGTCCAGTGTGGTGGCCGGCAGTCCTGCCGACCAGGCAGGATTGAAAGTGGGCGACACGATTACCACGGTTGACGGAAAGAAAGTTACCAAGGGTTCAGAGTTGGTGGCGGATATCGCTTCCCGGAAGCCGGGAGCCAAGGTGCAACTGGACTTCCTGCGCAACGGCAAGAAGCAGGAGACGACCGTCACCATCGCGGATCGCTCCAAGTTGTTTGCCGCGCGGCTCAACGATGACGAGGGTGAAAACGACGAGAGCACGCCCAAACAGGACAAGTTCGGCATTACGGTCCGCAAACTTACGCCTGAGATGGCCGACCGGCTCGATATGCCGTCGGGCAAGGGCGTGATTGTGCAGGACGTGAAGCCGGGCTCGTTTGCCGAGGACATCAATCTGGGCCGGGGCGACGTGATTCTTGAGGTCAACAAGCAGCCCGTCAACAGCGAAGATGATTTTGCCAAAGTGGAGTCGAACCTGAAGAGCGGGCAGGACGTGGTCTTCCTGGTGCGCCCGCGCGGCTCGACACGGCAGGATGGAACCATCTTTGTGGCCGGGACACTTCCGTAACTAGGGCATAGCCAACAGGAACTGGCATTGCGTCATCCCATGAGGGATGATGGCAATGCCAGCTTGCGTTGGACTTTTGTTTTTCTAGTGCTGCTTATGTGTTAATCTGCCGGGCGCGGTCGTTTGGCGAAAACTGAGGGTTTGCCTTTGGAACTAAAGCCTTACCGGAAGACCGTGGCACTAAGGTTGGGTGCAGCCTGCGTTCTGGCGGTGTTTTGCTTAGGCCTTTTCTCGGTAACGGCGCGCGCTCAGAGCGACGCTACTACTAAGTCCTCTTCTGCGAAGAAGACCACGAAGACGGCAAACAGCAAAACTCACGCGAAGGCACCTGCCTCCAGCTCCAAAGCGAGTTCGACAGCCAAGACTCGCTCTGCATCGCATCCTGCAACCGGGACGCATCGGAAATCGACCGCAGCCGGCATGACTCGAAGCAGCAAATACGAGCACGCTAGCTCCAAACGGAGCTCCAGGAAGAGAACGGCTCGGGGCCAACAGAAGATTGACTCGGAGCGGGCGCAGGCAATCCAGGAAGCCCTGATCCGCGAGCATTATATGACCGGAGAGCCCACTGGAACCTGGAATCAAGCCAGTGAAGACGCCATGCGCCGCTATCAGGCCGATCACGGTTGGCAATCGAAGACCGTGCCCGATTCCCGCGCCCTCATCAGCCTTGGGCTTGGACCCAGCCATGATCATTTGCTGAATCCGGAGAGCGCGATGACCATGGAGCCGGAGGTTTCTCACGCGGTGTCCGCGAACTCTACGCCTGAGAATTCAGTTTCCCACAGTACCGAACCCACGAGCAAAACTCCTGTGCCATCGGCCGATCCGCCGCCAGCGGCGGCTTCTGACCACGATACGTCGGGTCCGCAATAAGCAGTCGGCAATTAGCAATTAGTGCCTACCCGCGCTTTTCTTCGGAACCCGTCAGTTTCTGTTGGCCAATTGCCAATTGCTGCGCCCGGTTACGTCCCCGACGTTTTCCGGTAACTTCCGGTTACAGGCCGGGGAAAATAAGGCAACGGTTGCGATTGAATGATCGCCCGAGGATTGGCCTCGACCAGAGCATCCGCAATTTCTTCCCCGCAGATTTCAGCGGCCGCTTCGCGCGCCGTGGAGAGCACGGGCAAACGTTTTTCCGTGTCGTGCGCATCCGTCGCCAGCACGTGGACCGCATCATGTTCGAGCAGCCACAGCGCGGCGCGCCGCACGCGTTCACCCCAGAATCCGGTGAGCGCGGAGCCGGTCATCTGGATCACGCAGCCTTGCTCGGCCCACTCGGCCACGCGTTGCGGAGTTTCGCGCAGAATCGGATTGCGCTCCGGATGGGTAATCACGGCGGTGATGCCGCAATCGCCAAGCTTCATAAAACAGTCGGTAATCTGTTGCGGAACGCTGTAGTTGCTCAGCTCCACCAGCATGTAGTGCGAGCCTTCGATGGCATAGCGCGCAGGATTCGCGAGCACGTCCTGCAGATTCTCATACGAAAGATGGAAGTCGCACCCCAGGCTGAGGGTGAGCGCATTTCCGACGAACTGCTGCAGGTGATCGAGCAATCCCTGAAGATACGGACGGTCGTAATGGTAGCGGTCGTTGGCATGTGGCGTGGCAACCTGATGAGTGATGCCGTCGGCGGCAGCCATGCGGCACATGGCGACGGAGATTTCCCAGGACTTCGCTCCGTCATCGACCTCTGGAAGAATATGAGAATGAATGTCGACCACGATTGTAGGAACACGAGCACGCCCGAACGGGTTGCGCCCCTGATTTGATTTAAGCAGATTCGTGGGGAAAGAGAAAGGTCAAGAGCTTTACCGCTGAGGACACCGAGGACGCGAAGTGAAATAGAGGTGTCTCCGCTCCTTGCGAGAGCTAGCGAAGGATGGGTCCCGACGCACACACTTATCTGCAAGTGTGGCCTCGTAGCCCCGACAGTTGCGGCCCCCGGCCTTGCCGCACCTTCCGTTCCGGCTGTAGCATCAATATTCAGGCATTTTAAGGAGCAATCATGGCAACCGAAACGTTGACTTCCCCGGCCGTTCTCAGCCATACCCCAACAAAAGTCCTCAAGAATTTCATCGACGGCGAGTGGGTGGAATCCTCGACTAGCGAAACTTTTGAAGATCGCAATCCCGCCGACACGCGCGATGTGGTCGGCATCTTCCAGAAATCCGCGAAGGCGGATGTGGACGCCGCGGTTGACGCCGCCAAGCGCGCCTTCGCCAAGTGGCGGTTGGTGCCCGCGCCGCGACGCGCTGAAATGGTTTTTCGCGCGGCGGAAATTCTTATCGGGCGCAAAGAGGATCACGCCCGCGACATGACTCGTGAAATGGGCAAGGTGCTCAATGAGACTCGCGGCGACGTGCAGGAGGCCATCGATGCGGCCTACTACAACGCCGGCGAAGGCCGCCGGCTCTTTGGTCCTACGGTTCCTTCGGAGTTGCCGAACAAGTTTGCGATGGCGGTGCGCCAGCCGATTGGCGTTTGCGGGATGATTACGCCGTGGAATTTTCCCATGGCGATTTCTTCCTGGAAGCTGTTGCCGGCGGTAGTTTGCGGCAACACCTGCGTCATCAAGCCGGCGCAGGATACTCCGCTTTCCACTTTCAACCTCGTCCGCGCCTTTACCGATGCCGGCGTTCCGAAAGGCGTGGTCAACATCGTTACGGGATTTGGCGCTGACGTGGGCACGCCGCTGGCCGAGCATCCTGACGTGCGCGCGATTTCGCTCACGGGATCGTCCGCAGTCGGCCGCATCGTTGGGGGTATTGCCGCCAAGAGTTTCAAACATTGCTCGCTCGAACTCGGCGGCAAGAATCCCATGATCGTTCTCGATGACGCCAATCTCGAACTTGCCATCGAAGGCGGACTCTGGGGCGGCTTCGGCACCACTGGCCAGCGTTGCACCGCGACCAGCCGGATCATTGTGCAGAAGGGTATTTACCGCGAATTTGTTGAGCGCTACGTCGCACGGGCCAAGAAATTGAAAGTCGGCAACGGGCTTGATGAAACCGTTGAGATGGGTCCGGCTATCAACGAGAAGCAACTGCAAACTGATCTCAGCTATGTCGAGATTGGCCAGAACGAAGGCGCGAAACTGATGTGCGGCGGCAACCGGCTCGATCAGGGCGACTACCAGTACGGCTGGTTCATGGAGCCGACTGTATTCAGCGAGGTGGATCCCAAGATGCGGATCGCGCAGGAAGAAATCTTCGGGCCTGTGGTATCAATCATTCCTTGCGATGACTTAGAAGACGCGATCGAAATCGCCAACGGGATCGAGTACGGACTTTCGTCCGCGCTCTATACGAAAGATGTGAACCGGGCTTTTGCCGCGATTCGCGATCTTGAAACAGGTATTACTTATATCAATGCTCCGACGATTGGCGCGGAAGTGCATTTGCCGTTCGGCGGCACGAAGGCAACGGGAAACGGTCACCGTGAAGGCGGCATCGGTGCAATCGATTTCTACACCGAGTGGAAGTCGGTCTACGTTGACTACTCCGACAAGCTGCAGAAGGCGCAAATCGACCGAAGCGAATAGAAGGCGCGAGAGATTCAAGGTACGTTGGTAATCTTGCCTGCGTGCCTCGCGTGACCTAGCTTTATCCTGCTTGGCGTCCAATCTGTCCGCAGATTTTGCAAGGTCCGTTTGCTCAACCATTTTGTTTCTCGAACCAAGGGAACCGCTAGGAGAAATACTGCGTCGGCGATTCTCACGCTCTGTTTCGTCAGCGGGCTTGCGACTTTCTCGCTGGCGCAGAAAGCTACCAAATCGGATCGCAAAGTGCTGGTCTCGGTGAAGCCGGAATACTCCGAACTGTTGAAGCACGCGCAAATTGGAGGCCTGGTTCGTCTGAAGGTCACGGTTGCAGCTGACGGGAAGGTCAGCAATGTGGATGTTGTTGGCGGCAATCCCATCCTGGCCGAGAGCGCTTCCGCAGCAGTGATGAAGTGGAAGTTCATCCCCGGGCCGGGGCAAACGGTCGAGGATATTTCGATCAGCTTCAGCCCGCACTAAATGACACCTATCTTTTTCTCGGCACGTTCCGCAGTTCCGCGATTAAAATTCTTCTTGCAGTCTCAATGACGGCCGCCGTCTCCATGGCCGCTGCGCCGAGGCTTTCATGACTCCAGCTACAACTGCTCACGAAATTACCGCTGCCAAGCGTCTTGATAATGTCCGTTATGCCATTCGCGATCTGGCTTGCGTGGCCGACGAAGTCATTCAGCAGGGACACAAAGTTCTCCTGCTGAATGTTGGTGATCCGCTGAACTTCGACTTCCAGACTCCGCCTCACATTATCGAAGCGGTCTACAAAGCGATGCGCGACGGGAAGAACGGCTATGCGCCGTCGCCAGGAATTCCGGAAGCAATTGAGGCGATTCGCGGCGAGGCCGTCCGCAAGGGCATCACGACAGTGCGCGACATCTTCGTGACTGCCGGCGTGAGCGAGACTGTCGATTTGTGCATCAGCGCGTTGGTGAACCCGGGCGAAGATATTCTTACGCCCAGTCCGGACTATCCGCTGTATTCGGCCGTTTTGTGCAAGCTGGGCATCGCACTGAATGCTTACGATCTCAATGAAGACGACGCATGGCAGCCGGAGCTGGCTGACATCGAACGCAAGCTCACGCCGCGGACGCGCGGGATTGTGCTGATCAATCCGAATAATCCTACGGGATCGTTGTGCTCACACGAGATGCTGGAGCGAGTTGCCGAGATTGCGCGGCGGCATAACCTGGTCGTCTTCTCAGATGAGATTTACGACAAGCTGATACTGGAAGACACTCCCCACATAGCCTTCGCGGCGGTTGCGCCTGACGTGCCTTGCATCACTTTCGGCGGGATGTCGAAAAACTATCTGGTTCCGGGATGGCGCATTGGTTGGGGCATCGTCTCTGGCGATGCTGCGGCGGTGAGGCCCTATACCGAAGGTATTCACCGGCTGCTGCGGGCGCGGTTGTGTGCGAATCATCCCGAGCAGTATGCGATCAGGGCGGCGCTGGAAGGTCCCCAGGATCACCTGCTGGACGTGCGGCGCAAGCTGCGTTCCCGTCGCGACCTTACGCAGAAGTGGTGCGAAGCAACGCCGCGCGTGAGTTGCGTTGCGCCTCGCGGAGCGTTCTACGCTTTTCCGCGCATACATTTTCCAGATAGCGAAATCCCGGAGAGCGACGAAGTGTTTGTCAAGGAACTGATTCGGCAGAAGCATGTGATGTTGGTTCATGGTTCCGGATTTGGCCAGAAGCCGGGGACACAGCATTTCCGAATTGTGTTTTTGCCGGACGAGAAGACTTTGACGAAGGCTTACGCTTCGATTGGGGAGTTCATTCGAGAGCGGTATTGAGATCTCCGATTCGGCACTAAGATCGCCGAGGACGCCGAGTTCTAAAGCTTAATCGCCAACTCACGAGAGGCCGGTGATGGCGTCGGCGAACAGCAGGTACCTCCACTCCGCCGTCGCTAGCGCTCCGGCTCCGGTCGGAATGACAACGCAGACTGCCGGTTCCTGAAGCTTACCGGTTTTTCGACATTCCCGCGCGGAACGTGTAGGATGCTCGCGTTCCATCCATCGCACTCGGGCCCCTCACTAAAACTTAAGAACTTGAGTTCGCAAACCTAAGCTCGCAAGCCAAGCGGCTGTGGGGTGCTTGTGCGGTTTGAAGTGCGGCAAACCAAAACAAATGACGGAGGAGAGGACACAATGAAACGCAGTCAGCTGCTGTCAGCGGTTGGGATTATCTTGCTCGTAGCGGGTTCGCTGGCCGCCCAGGAGAAAGGCACTCTGGCCAGCATCGAATTTCAGAAGGTGAAGGGCTCAAACGTGCCACAGTACGAGGCGGGACGCAAACAAAAGGCGGCGTGGCACAAGCAGCAGAACGATCCAATCCCGTTGCTAGTATGGGAAACGATTAGCGGCGAAAATACGGGAACGTTTTTGGTGGGGCACTTCAACCAGCATTGGGCAGATTACGACAAGCCGGTGGTTGCCGACGAGGCGGACTTGGCGGAGTTCCAGAAGGTTCTGGGAAGCGTCGTGGACTCGATCACGACTCGCTACTACGAATTCATGCCCAAGGTGAGTAACGAAAGCGGGGACGAGACGCCTTCGAAGTTCTCGGAGATCATCATCTATCAAGTGCGCTATGGGAAAAACTCGGATTTTCGCTCGGGCATTGAACGGGTTCACGAGGCCGCAGTGAAGACCAAGTGGCCGGTCACTTATGGATTTTACGAATTGGTGAATGGCGGAACGTCAGGGATGTTTGTCCTATCCATTCCACATAAGAGCTGGGCCGACTTTGCAGACAAGCCGGATGTGAAGCCTTTCCGGGACATGCTCAAGGAAGCTTTTGGACAGGCTGAGGCGGATTCCATTGTGGAGCGCTTCGACCATTCGATCGAGAAAGAGACGAGCGAGATCATCCAGTATCGTCCTGACCTGAGTTACGTTCCAGCCAAATAGCTGTCAGAGATTGAACGATCTGCATTCGTGATGAAGGGAACAATTGCAGGAAATGTCTCGGGCTCACTTCTTCGTAGGTGGGCCCGAGTTGACTGCTAGATGCCGTAGTTGGCGGAGCGCAGAGCGTCTTTGTAGGCTTCGCGAGCTTCAGTGGCCTTGCTGTGAGCGTCTTCCTCGCGGAAATGGGCATCGTCCCACTTTTCCCACGCAGTCATGGAATGGTCGGGAGTGGCCAAGGCTTCTTCGGCGCGAATGGCATTGACCCATTCGTCGGTGGCCTGCTTGTAGGCGAGACGGAGTTGGTCGAGATCGGCTGCGGGCATCGGTTGGCAGCCTACTGCGGGACGGTATCGCAGTCAATTGGATGGGGAGAATTTAACCGAAAATTAACAGAGCACCGTCAGTTAGGGCCGGAGCCCGCACTTTTTTTCCCTCTTCACGCTGCGCCAAAGCGCAGCTCTTCCCCGGCCGCGGGCAAAAGCAAGGTTCGGTTCGGTTTCACTACTTTCCCGCTGATTTTGTGCCGTCTACGCCACCGTCGAATTCTTCGGCCATCCAGTGTTGTAGGGCGGTGATATTTTGCGGGCGGCCAAGGAAGTTCTTGACCAGATCGTTGGCGGACATCGAGCCGCCGGGTTCGAGAACGACGCGGCGATAGCGCATCGGGGTGTCGCCGGCGAGCAGATTTTGATGATCAAACTGCAGGAAGAAATCTTCGGCGATGACTTTGTCCCAGAGGTAGGTGTAATAAGCGGAGGAGTAGCCGCCAAGGTGGCCGAAGGAAGCCCAAACATGAGTGTCGGGCAACGGGGTGAACAAAGTGTAGCGGCTGGCGTCGTCCAGGGTGAGTTTGTCGAGATCGACGTTCTCCGGTTTGGTTTTGTAGATGTCGTAGGAGATGGCGCTGAAAGAATTCTGGCGTTCGACCCAGCCGCCGCGACCGAAGGCGGAAGCGCGATTCATGCGGGCGACAAGTTCGGCGGGGATGGGATCGCCGGTTTTATAGTGGCGGGCAAATTTGGCCAGGACCTGCGGGCTGGCGATCCACTCTTCGAGCATTTGCGAAGGTGCTTCGACGAAATCGGATTCCATGGTGATGCCGCTGATGCCCGCCCACTGTTGCTGGCCGCCAAGAATGTGGTGCATCAGGTGGCCGAACTCGTGGAAGAAAGTTTGCACATCGCCGTAGTCCATGAGGCCGGGATCGGTGGCAGTGGGGGCGGGGAAATTGCAGACCAAGATGGCTTCGGGCAGTTGCTTGCCGCGAATGCCGTCGAGGATCGGAGCCATTTCAGCGTGACTAAATTTGCCGGGACGTGGATGCATGTCAAGATAGAAGCGGCCGATGGGCTTGCCGCTATCGATGACCATCCAGGTTTCGACGGCGGGATCCCAGGCGGGGACGTTCTGCTCCTGCTGAAAGCTGACGTGGAAGAGGTCAGCAGCAGTGTCGAGTATGCCCTGCTTGACCTCCATGAAAGGGAAATAGGGGCGCACGGATTGAGAGTCGAAATCGTACTGGGAGCGACGAACTAATTCGGAGAGATAAGCGCGCTCGTAATCCCAGATTTCCTTAGCGCCGGGATCGGTCTTCTGTTTTTCGGCGAGCAGCATTTCATATTCACGTTGAGAGAGGGCGCGGGCAGTGACGTTGACCTGCTCGATGAAACCGGCGATGTTGTTGCCCTTCGCGATCATCTTGTCGGCGGCGTTGTAATCGGCCCAGGAGGAATAGCCGAGCAGCGTGGCTATTTCATAGCGTGTCTTCATGAGGCTGGTGAGAACTTCCTGATTCCTGGGGTAGGCGCGGGTGTTGAAGGCAAGCGTCATACGGCGGCGCAGGGAATCGCTTTTGGCGAAGGTGAAAACGGGAAGCGCGTCGGGATAATCAGTGGTGAGGCGAATTTTGCCGTCGGCTCCGGGCTTGTGGCGGTCGATGTAGTCCTGAGGCAGACCGTCCAGTTCGGAGGGATCGGCCTCGATCACTTTCTGTCCATCAGCGATGTTGCGATCGAACATGGACTGCTCTTCGGTGGCCTGATCGTTCAATTTTTTCAGGCGGGCGCGAGTCGCATCGTCCTTATCGACGCCGGCGAGACGGAATTCGAGTAGCTGGCGGGTCACATAATAACGGGTTACGGAATCGGCATGGGAAAGATCGAGCGCGGCCAGAGCGTTGTAAACGTCGTGATTCAGAGCGATGGCATTCTGCGCGGCGCTGGCTTTGGTGAGCATGGCGGTGGCGTGATCGCGGAATGTGGAATCGGGATGGACCTGTTCCATCAAAGCCGCGAAGTAGGCGGCGGAATTGATCTGATGGAAGGCTTCGTCGAGCGGTACGAGAGTGTTCTCTAGGGTGCGCGGGCCCTTGGTGGCGAGCAGCGTATCGATAGAACGCTGGCCGGCAGCGAGGCGGTCAGTTTCGATTTTTTCGAAAGCGGCGACATCAGGCTTTGCGGCCCAGATGGTGGGCTGAGAAACAGTTACCTTCTGTGCGGAGAGTAAGGCAACAAGAACGAATGGAAGGCAAAAAATGGCCACACGGGCTGCGAACCACATGAAATAACCTCGTTGAGGAAGCTCTCTGAACGGGCGGAACGATTTAGTCCGGTGATTTACAACCGGGTTTGAAGTGCGAGTAAATTGTTGACGAGGGCGTATTGCGATGTCAAGTGAGGCGGGAATGAATCTGGCCCGAATTGTTCCCGTATATTCTAGTAGCCGCTCAATCAAGAAGACCCAGGAGCCGATATTCGCTATGAACAAAAATGTTTGGAGAGCGGTGATCGAGATAGGCTTCATCATCTTCCTGTTTTATTCGAATCTCCTGATGGGAGAGTTTGAGCGCTCAGGGATGGGGTTGAGGAAGGGGCTTGCCTGGGCCTTGGGAGATGTTTTTACCACGGCGAATTTCGAAATCGCCGCTATAGCCGCGCTTATCGGCTACGGCCTTTTTGAATTTCTTCGACACCGGTTCTAGGCGAGAGTGCATCTGAGGATTATTCGCAGACCCTGACGACAGCAGGACCGCGGGATTGAGCAGCTGAAACCGCAGGCTGTAAACTCCGTAGCGGGCTAGCTTTCATAGCGGTAAGGACGTGTTGCGTCCTAAGGAGAACGTCGTATGCCTTTTCGTTCTATTCTCGCCATTTTTCTTCTCACTATTGCCACACCGGTTTTTACACAGAGTATTCCCGAAGGGCGACTGCTGCGCTTCCCGGATGTATCCAGGGACAAGATCGTCTTCAGTTACGGAGGCGATCTTTGGCTGGTCTCGAGAGAGGGCGGGACGGCCCAGCGAATCACGAGCCATCCCGGGCAGGAGCTGTTTGCGAAATTCTCTCCGGATGGGAAGTGGATCGCGTTTACCGGACAGTATGACGGCAACCACAATGTCTACGTCATGCCCGCTGAGGGCGGCGATCCGAAGCAGTTGACGTTTCACCCTGGCGGGGATCACCTCAACGAGCGCATGGGGGTTCATAACGAAGTTATTACCTGGACGCGAGACAGCAAGCAAATCGTCTTCCTGACCCGACGGGATACGTTTAATGATTGGTTTGGCCGACTCTATAGCGTGAGCATCGACGGCGGGCTGCCGGAGGCGCTACCGCTGGATAAAGGAGGGCTGACGTCTTACTCACCGGATGGAAACAGCATCGCTTACAACCGCATCTTCCGCAACTTCCGCACCTGGAAGCGTTACACCGGAGGCATGGCGCAGGACATCTGGATTTACGATCTGAAGGCTAACCACATTGAGCAGATGCCGCACACGGAATGGACAGATACATTTCCCATGTGGCATGGAGACACGATTTATTTCGATTCCGATCGCGGTCCGGAGCACCGGCTGAACCTTTACAGCTACAGCCTGACTACTCACGGGATCAAACAACTCACCCATTTCACGGAGTTCGATGTGAATTGGCCGAGCCTCGGACCGGATGCGATCGTGTTCGAGAACGGCGGGTATTTGTATCTCTTCGATTTCAATACAGAGAAGGAACACAAACTCACGATTTACCTTCCCGGAGACCGCGATCTGGCGCGCAAACACTGGGCTAATGTAAGCAAGCTGATCACGGACTTTGATATTTCGCCGGATGGAAAGCGGGCGGTATTTTCTGCTCGCGGTGACATTTTCACCGTACCGGCAAAAGAAGGAAGCATTCGCAATCTTACGCGCACGCCAGGAATTCGCGAGAAATACGCGGCCTGGTCGCCCGACGGGCGCTGGGTGGCCTACATGTCCGACCGCACGGGTGAGGATGAACTGTATATCACTCCGCAGGACGGCCTGGGGCAGGAGCAAAGAATTACTTCCGACGGCAAGATGTTTCGCTTGCCACCGGTGTGGGCTCCGGACAGCAAGAAGTTGCTGTTTGCCGATAAAGCAACGGGGCTTTTCTATATTGACATCAGCGATAAGAAGCCGGTTCAGATCGATCAGGGTAAATATGCGGACTTGACGGATTACAACTGGTCGCCTGACAGCAACTGGGTGGCGTACTCGAAGGCGGCGGAGAACCACAACGGCGTGATTTACTTGTACGGGCTGGCGGACCGGAAGATTACCCCGGTCACGACCAATGCCAGCGACAGTTCGGCGCCATACTTTGATCCGGAAGGCAAGTATCTCTACTTTTTTTCGAATCGTGACTACAACGAAGTGCTGGGCGTTTACGACATCGAATTTGCGAATCCGAAGGCAGGCCGCGTGTATATTGCGACCTTGCGTGCGGACGAGCCTTCTCCTTTTCCTGTGTTGAGCGATGAAGTGACTATCACGCAAGCGCCGGACGTGTTACTCACTCCGACGCCGGGAACTCAGCCAAGCAGCCAGAAGCCTCCGGAAACGCCGATGAAGAAACCGAAGACGCCGACGACCGCCAAGCCGGAAGCGGAGACGGCAGAGCAGAAAACTGCGGCGGAGGCTGAAAAGGAACAAAAGCCGGGGACGCGGCCTGCTTTGAAAAATTTCCGTATCGACCTCGATGGAATCCAGGACCGTATTGTGGCGTTGCCGATTCCGCCGGGGAATCTGCAAACGCTGGCGGCGGCGAAGGGCGTGATTTTTTATGTATCTGCTCCAGTGCAGGGACTATCCGGGCCGTTGCCCGGCGAACCTCCCGCCATTCATGCCTATGATTTGAAAGATCGCAAGGATCATATTTTTCTGGAGGGAGCCGACCAGTACGCGCTGTCATTCGACGGCAAGAAAATTTTGTACGGGACTCCGAAGGCGGGGGAGGGCGGAGAAGCTGGGGAAAACGTCGAGCACAATTTCGGAATCGTCGACGCGAAAGTACCGGAGGGCGCGCCCGAGAGTGGGAGAGAAAGCGACGCCAAAGCTCTGGCGCATGCGGGGGAAGGCGCTCTGAAGCTGGACGCCATGCAAATGGAAGTGGATCCTCCGGCAGAGTGGAAGCAGATTTTCAATGAAGTGTGGCGGCAGGAGCGGGATTATTTCTTCGAACCGGCGATGAACGGAGTGAACTGGCAGGAGGAGCATGACAAGTACGGGCAACTGCTGCCTTACGTCGCCGACCGATTGAGCCTGACTTATGTTTTGGGGGAACTGATTGGCGAACTCTCCAACTCACATACCTACGTGGGTGGCGGCGACTATCCCGAGATTGACCGAGTTAATGTTGGGCTTCTTGGAGCCGATCTTGAGCCGGATGCAAAGAGTGGAATGTACCGTCTGGCCAGGATTTATCACGGAGAAAATTGGAATCGTAGTTTGCGCTCTCCACTCACCGAGCCGGGAGTGATGGTGAAAGAGGGCGAATATCTGCTGGCGGTGAATGGGCGGCCCTTGCGGGTTCCGCAAAACCCTTACGAGCTTTTCATTAACACCGTGAACCAGACCACCACGCTTTCGATCAACAGCAAACCCACCGAACAGGGAGCGCGCAATGTGGTCGTGAGGCCGATTCCGAATGAGTTCGGTCTGCACGAGTTGAACTGGATCGAGGCCAACCGGCGCAAAGTCGAGCAGGCCAGCGCCGGACGGATTGGCTATGTTTACTTGCCGGACATGGGAGCAAGGGGGCTGAACGAATTTGTGAAGCAATATTTTCCGCAGATTCGCAAGGAAGGAATGATTTTCGATGTGCGCTATAACGGTGGCGGCTTCGTCGATCAGATTATTTTTGAGCGGCTGCGGCGCGTGCTTGCCGGGATGGAATCGGCGCGCAACTGGGCATCGGATACAGAGCCGAGCAATGTCTTCCACGGGCACATGGCTTGCGTCACGAATCACTACGCGGCTTCCGATGGCGACTTTTTCAGCTACTTCTTCAAAGTTTACAAACTGGGGCCGCTGATCGGAGAGCGCACCTGGGGCGGAGTGCGCGGAATTCGAGGAGAAATTTCTCTGATTGACGGAGGATACATCACACGCCCTGAATTCTCGCTTTATGGTTTGGACAGCAAGTGGCTGATCGAAAACCGCGGAGTCGCACCGGACATCGAGATCGACAACCGTCCGGATCTGGTGAGAGATGGGCACGATCCGCAATTGGAAAAAGCGATCGATGTGGTGATGAAAGAAATCCAGGAGCATCCGACGGAATTGCCGGCGCGGCCGCCCGATCTGCCGGCGTATCCGGCGGGGCCTGGATTCTAGACATAATCGGTTGTCGCCGGGAATTTTCTAGCGCCAGTGTTTCAGTTGAGGCCAGAGTTGGGCGAGGGTGCCGAATTTTGCTCCCCGGCAGATGAACACGGGGATCTCTTTTTCGAGCGCGTAGGGATTGTCGGCGGACGTGCCAACATATTCGACCTGATTCCAAAGTTGTTCGAGACGCTTGCGACTGTCGTCGAGTACGATCATGCAGTTACCCGAATAGCCACGCGGCCCCCAGAGAAACCATGACTGATGGCCGCTGAGCGAGCGGGGCAAGCCGTAGCGGCGGCCGAGGAAGTCGATGGCGCCAGCCTGGCCGTAGTCCTGGGCGAAAATGCCGCAGGCTTCATCTTGTCGCTCGTCTGGTGATAAGCGGTTCCAGGCCACGGTGGTTTCGGCGACGATTTCTTCCCAGCCAAATTGATCGGCATACCACTGCGGCAGAGCGGCGCGGGCGTGTTGGTGCTCCATGACGGGGAGCTTGAAGAGGAAATGACGTGCGTAGGCGAGAAAACTGTCCGGCGAAAGTATGGGTATGGTCAGGGGTGCGAGGTAGATTCCGTTGGCCAGAAGCACGATTACGATAGCGGCCTTCAACCAAAGGCGGCTTGGGCGAATTGCTTCCGGCGCTTCGCTCCTATCCCCACCGATGGCGGACTCGATGATGACTGCGCCTGCCCCCAGCAGCATGGGATAGACAGGAGCGAGATAGTAATTCTTCCCGTGGAGTACGAAGAAGACGGTGAAGCAAACGAGATAGCACCAGCCGAGCGCACGGTAGGGCTTGAGCCGGGAAAAGAAGAGGAGTGCGAATAGTCCCGAGAGCCAGATGGGAGCGGTGAGGGGATTTAACAAAAGTGTCTGCTGAAAGAAATACTGCGGGAAGGGAAGGATGACGTCGCGGCCTTCGGCGCGGATGTTATGCATCAGTTGGAGGAATGGCCAGTGATAGTGAATGTTCCACAGCAGGTTGGGCAGGAAGATTAAGAAGGCGGCGAAGCCGCCGAGCCAGATCCAGGGATTGAGGAAGACGCGGCGCTGCGCGGTGAGAAGAAGTCCGACGACCATGCCGAAGCCGAAGAGGGCTATGGAATATTTCTCCTGCAGGCCGATACCTGCGATGATGCCGAACCACAGCCAGTAGCGAGGCTGGTTGCGCTTGATGGCGAGGATGGCGAAGTAGGCGCAGCCCATCCAGAGATTCGGTTCGAGGCAGTTGGTAGTGAGCAGGCTTCCGTTGGAGAGATATTGCGGAGCGATCAGGATGGTGATGACACTGAGGAGAAGGGCGAAGCGGCGTCCGCCGAATTCGCGGGCGAGCAGGGCGGTTTGGACTACTAGAAGAGACGACGCCAGCGCGGGGATGAAGCGAATGCTGCGGAGGGAATCTCCGAGCGCGGCTCGGCAGAGGTGAATCAGGAATGGGATGAGCGGGGGTTGGTCGACATATCCCCAGGCGAGGTGATCGCCGCAGGCGATGTAATCGAACTCGTCGCGGAAGTATCCGTAGCGGTTGTTGAAGTAGATGTGGAAGAGGAGTTTAGCAAGAGCAACGGCCCAGATGATGGCCATGCCGCGAGCAAAGTATGACTGATGGTCGCGAACGCGAGAAAAAGGAACTGGCGAACCGGTGGGCATGAGGGGAAAAGGATAGCCGAAGAGTCAGGAACTGTCATCGGCTAGATAGGAAGTTGATAGGGCAAAACCTGGGCGGACAGGCCAAGATTTTGGAGCATCGAAAATATGTGGACGAGCACATGCACGAAGGTAACGTTCCCCGTTGATTACCTATACTTACCCCTAATCGGCTTGTGGTAACGTTTGAATTACCGCATATTCAAAAAGCTTGAATAAGGTTTTTGTTCCACGTGTCTTCGTCGACTCGCAAACCGGGCATCCATATCGCATGGACAACGGTCACATACCGCAGTGTGGCCTTAATGATCCTGGCTGGAGCGATGCTGTGCCTACTCGGCATGCGGCTCGCGTTTCCGCAATTTACCGAAACCAGCATCAAGGTGGCCGACGGGGTAGCAGACAAAGTTTTGGAGCGGGTGGCGGGGATGGCTCCGCCTGCGGGTAGCGGGGGAACTACCGCGCAGCAAGCTCACTTTACGGCACTGGATGGGACAGTGCGAGTGAAGAAGGGTAGCGGCAACAGCTGGCTGGCAGCGGATTACAACGTGCCGCTGGACAAAGGCGATGTCGTACAGACCGGGTCAGAAGGTATGGCCAAGGTGGTATTTAATGACGGCACGAGTTACACCGTGAAGCAGGATTCCTTGATTGTGATTGAAGAGAACTCAGCCAACGATCAGCAGCAGACAAGTGTGGCTGTGGCGGTGAGCACAGGAACGGTGGATCTTTCGACGGCGACTTATTCTCAAGGTTCGAAATCGCAGGTGATTGTGGACGGGGCCAGGGCATCACTGGCTCCGGAATCGATGGCACGGGTGCACAACGATCCTACGCTGGATCAGCACGAGATCCTGATGAAGAAGGGCGCTGGCGAAGTGACGCGCAACGGGGAGACCGTCGAGTTAGCGAACTGGGAGAAAGTAAGTTTCAAGCGGGAAGAAGCGCACATGGAGAAAGCGAAGGACGCAGGGCCCCCCACGCCGATTTCTCCGGCCAACATGGCGCCGATTTTTACCTCCGGGGAGCAGACGAAGGATGTGGAGTTTTCCTGGACGCCGATGGCGAATGCTTCTGGTTACCGGCTTCGTATATCGAGAAATCCTTACTTTTCTTCTACACTGGTAGATAAGAAAGTCAACACAGCAGACGTAACGGTCACGAGCTTGGGCGAAGGTGCGTACTACTGGATGGTACAGTCGTACGACGCCTCGGGAAAAGAGTCGGTGGAGAGCGAGAAGAATCGCTTTACCATTATTCCCAAGGGAAAGCAGACGGAAGCCATCGACCTGGAACTGGACCCGTTTATTCAACACGGACACGTAATTGAAGTGACCGGCAAGACGCAGATCGGGGCGCGCGTGATGGTGAATGGACGGGAGGTGCCGATGATCTCCACGGACGGCACTTTTCATTACTTCACGCCGCCGCTGGCCACAGGAGAAGCTGTGATTACGGTAACAGCGCAGACGGCGCAGGGCGGAGTAAATACGCAGCAGAAGAAAATTATTATTCAGTAAGGCTGTGCGGTAGTTTGCGTAACAAGTTCGTGCCAGCCGGGTTCGCCCGGAAACACATCGGTTCGAAAAAGGCAAAAGCGAGAGAGTTCGTCATGTCAAGCAACGGCTTTCATTCATCGCGTTCCCACAACCTCAGGTCTTTATTCAGCCTGTTCTCGAGCGATCTGGCGATCGATCTGGGGACGGCCAACACGTTGGTGTACGCACGCGGGAAGGGCATTGTGGTGAATGAGCCTTCCATCGTTGCCATCAACAAAAACACGGGCGAAGTGGAGGCCGTGGGCAAAGAGGCGAAGGAGATGCTGGGGCGCACCCCCGGCAACATTGTCGCCATCAAGCCCATGAAGGACGGCGTGATTGCCGACTTCAAGGTCACCGAGAAGATGCTGAACTACTTCATCCAGAAAGCACACAACCGGAAGATGCTGGTGCATCCGCGCATTGTGATCGGTGTGCCTTCGGAGATCACGCAGGTGGAAAAGCGCGCGGTTATGGACTCGGCGTATCGCGCCAAGGCGAGTGAAGTGCATTTGGTGGAACAGGCCATGGTGGCGGCGATTGGAGCCGGGCTGCCGATTACCGAGCCGAGTGGAAACATGGTGGTCGACATTGGTGGCGGGACGACGGACATCGCGGTGATTTCGTTGAGCGGCATTGTTTATTCGAGGTCCGTGCGGATGGCCGGCAATCAGATGGACGAAGCCATCATGAATTATCTGAAGCGGAAATATAATTTGTTGATCGGCGAGCGAACAGGCGAACAAATTAAAATGGAGATTGGATCGGCTCATCAGCTGGATAAGCCAATGACCATGGAGATTAAAGGGCGTAACCTGATCGAGGGCGTGCCGAAGACAATCACCGTAGATGACGGAGAAATTCGCGAGGCGCTGAGCGAGTGCGTATCGACCATCATGAATGCGATTCGCGTAGCTTTGGAGAGGACACCGCCGGAGTTGTCGGCTGACATCAGTGACCGCGGCATTGTGCTGACGGGCGGCGGGGCACTGCTGAAGAATCTGGATAAGCGGATTCGGGAAGAGACCGGGTTGCCGGTTTCCATCGCCGACGATCCGCTGTGCAGCGTGGTGCTGGGCACGGGCAAGATGCTCTCGGACTTCAAGCTGCTAAGGAAGATCTCGATTGAGTAGTACCGGGTACCGAGTTGCGTGTACCGAGCCGCAACGCCGCCTCTCATTGTCCGTGTGATTATTTTTCTCGCTGCTCGCTACTAGGTACTGGCAACTGGTTTTATGGAATCCGTACTCGGCCGATACCGCAATCTGACCATTCTGGTGGGAGTCCTGTTCCTGCAGGTGCTGGGACTCGCGGTGCAGGTGAAGCGCAGCGGCGATGCGGAGAACACCCGGCTCATTCGCATTTGGGCGGTGGACGCGATCACTCCACTGGAGCGCGTACTGGTGTGGGTCCAGAACGATACCAGCGGTGTCTGGCACAACTATTTTTTCTTGCGCGGCGTGCGAGCCGAAAACCGCCAACTCAAGCAGCAGATCGAGCAGATGCGGCTCGAACAGGTGCGTCTGACGGAAGATGCGGAGCAGGCTCACCGGCTGCAACAATTGCTGGGATTCAAAGAGCAGATCATCGCCAAGACCGCGCCGGCGCAGGTGATTGGATCGAGCGGCAGCGATCTTTCACGGTCTATCTATATCGACAAGGGGTCGAACGAAGGAATCGCGGCTGATATGGCCGTGATCACGGCGGGCGGGATCGTGGGGAAGGTGCTGCGGGTCTATCCTTCGACCTCACTGGTGTTGATGATTAATGACCAGACCAGCGGCGTAGGTGCGATGCTGGAGAAGTCGCGGTTACAGGGCGTGCTCAAAGGAATGCCCGACGGAACGGTGGTTCTGGAACGGGTGATGAGCGACGAAAAGGTTAACCCCGGAGATAAGGTTCTGAGTAGCGGAGGCGACCAGATATTTCCCAAGGGACTGCCGGTGGGCACGGTTACGAAGGTGAGCCCCGGGCGAGAGATGTTCCTGAAGATCGAAGTGAAGCCGGCAGCCGACTTGAGCCGTCTGGAAGAAGTGCTGGTAGTTACGGAGAAGCAGGAACAGAATGCGGTAGCGGAGAACGGAACCCGGGTGCGGGCTGCAGATATTCTGGCGCAGCGTTTGCCCTCGGTTCCAGATAAACCGCCTACCGATGCAGCGGTAGCGGCTGCGGGTGGCTCCGCGAATGGTAAGCCGGTTGCGTCCGAGGAAGGGAGCAGCAACGGCACAAAAGCTCTGACCTCGGCTGAAGTTCCGGCGAAACCTGAGGGTGCTCCGCATGCTTCGACGGCATCGGCAGTTAGGGTTTCAAACAGCAGCAGCTCCACAGCCGCGACGCCCAGCAAGACGGCTCTTGTGAGCAGTAGTTCTCCGGTTGTGGCAGCGAGCGGGCAGACTACGAATGGCGAAGCTCCAAAGAAAACGTCGCTTAAACCGGCCTCCGGCGACGCCGGGTTAAATAATAGTTCTCCAACTGCCGGAACCGCGAATGCTACTGCGGCCCATCCGCCGAAATCGGCAACCGCGGCTCCAAAGCTTCTCGTTACACCGAAACCGCAACCACCCGCAACCGAAGACGATCCCCACTAGCGTGCCCATCACTTACACATCAGGGGAGCAGATTGAGGTCTACCGGTTCAGCATTCCGGTGACGGTGGGTGTGCCGTTGCTGGCGCTGTTTCTGCAAGCGTTTGTGCCGAGGCGGCTTCCATTCTTCTCTATCTTCGACTTGCCGCTGCTGGTGACGATTTTTTTTGCCATGGCGCGGCGAAATCCGATTTCAGGCCTCTTCACTGGCGCGGCCATTGGGCTGGCTCAGGATATGTTGGGGGCCTACGCGATTGGAATCTACGGAATCGCCAAGACGGTGGTAGGGTATTTCGCGTCCTCACTGGGAGCGAAGCTGGACGTGGAAAATGCTGGCGCCCGGTTCCTGGTCACACTGGGTTTCTACCTGGTGCACCAGGCGATTTACTTCACGGTTGCTCGCGGTATGGTCAGCCTGACGCTGAATTGGAGTTGGGGGCGGGAAATCCTGGCCGGGCTGGCGAACGCGGTTCTGGGCGTGGGTTTGTATTTCGTGCTGGACAAGTTTAAGCAAAGAACGTGAAAACAGTTCTCAGATCCCTGTTCTCAGTAAATGCTGGTAGTGACCTACGTTACCTTTTCGGCTAGGTGCATTATTGGTTCGAGGAGCTAGAATTGGGAAATATCCCAGAAAAATTTCCAAGCCGCGGCGTGTGCCGCTCGTTGCGTAGCAATTGAGAACTGGGAACTGAGAACCGATGTTTGGTCGCGATGAAAAAGTTTCGGCAGTTCGCCTGACGGCGGCGCAGTACCTGATCCTGGGTATCTTCCTTGTGCTGGCTTACGGGTTGTGGCGGCTGCAGGTGATGCAGACTGATCTTTACGCGACCCTTGCTGAAAAGAACCGCATCCGCAATGTGCCGATACTGGCGCCCCGTGGCAAGATTCTGGATCGTGAAGGCCGCATCATCGTGGATAATTATCCATCGTTCTCGGCACTGCTGTTGCGCGATTCTTCCCGCGATCTGAATGCGGACGCGGATCTGATTGCGCAAGGACTGCATCTGGATGCGAATGAAGTTCGCACGCGCATTCACCATTTCGCCTCAATGCCGCAGTACCAGCCGATCTTTCTGAAGGAGGACATTACCCAGGACGAGCAAGCATTCATTGAGGCACATCGCAACGAATTACCGGAATTGGATACGATTCGAGCCGACCGGCGATTGTATCCGCGCAACGGTTTCATGGCGCATTTGATCGGATATGTGGGCGAAGTGACCGAGGACATGCTCAACCAGCCGCAGTTCGAACTTTATAGCCCGGGCGATGTGGTGGGAGTTTCCGGAGTGGAGCGGCAGTACAACAACGCTCTGATGGGGAAAAACGGAGCGCGGCAGGAGTTGGTGAACAGCCATGGCCGTGAAGTGGGACTGCTGGGAGAGACAGATGCGATCCCCGGAAAACAGTTGAAGCTCACGGTCGACATTGACCTGCAGATTGCGGCCGAAGAAGCGCTGGAAGGGAAGAATGGAGCGATTGTAGCGATGAATCCGCGGACCGGGGAGATTCTGGCGATGGTGAGCCGGCCGACCTTCGATCCTAATGATTTTGCGGTTCGCGTTTCGCGCGATGAATGGAACAAACTGGTTACCGATCCGGAGAAGCCTCTGCTGAATAAGGCGATTCAGGCGCAGCTGGCGCCGGGTTCAACTTTTAAGATCATCATGGCGGTTGCGGGGTGGCAAGAAGGGATTGCGCAGGATCTGCACGTGAATTGCACGGGCGGCGCCGAATTCTATGGACGCCGGTTTGGCTGCTGGGTAAAGACTGGGCACGGTCCCGTCACTTTGGAGAAAGCTATTTACCAGTCCTGTGACGTTTTCTTTTATACGCTGGCAGAAAAATTAGGCATCGACCGTATTGCGAAATACGCCACCATGTTGGGGTTAGGGCAGAAAACCGGCATTGACCTCCCCAATGAAGTGAGCGGCGTGATGCCTTCCGAAGAATGGAAGATAAAGAACTTCAAGCAGAAATGGTTTGCCGGGGAAACGATTTCCGTAGGCATCGGGCAGGGGGCGGTGGCTCTGACGCCGGTGCAGTTGATGCGGGCGATCGCGGCGATCTCCATGGGAGGCAAGATGGTGGTGCCCCATGTGGTCGATCCGCAAGAGCTGCCCAGCGGCTACGTGGAAACGAGCCATGTGACTGAAACGAAGAACGTTCCCATCGATCCGAACGGCTGGACTTTTATTACGGATGCAATGTCACGAGTTCTACTGCCGGAGGGCACGGCCCCGTCGGCACACATTCCAGGGATCGATATCGCGGGAAAAACCGGATCGGCGCAGATCGTTTCGCTCGCCACGCGAGCCAAGTTTAAAAACAGTGAAGATCTGGCGCAGAACGGGTGGTTTGTCGGATTCACACCGAGGCGTGATCCTGACATCATAGTCTGCGTGCTATTTCAGGGCGGGGAGCACGGGAAGCTGGCAGCTCGCCTCGCCACGCAAGTGCTCAAGGCATATGTCGACAAGCAGCGGCGTTTGCCCAACAAGATGGCGGACAAGACGAAGAGCGATGGCAAGGTTGATATTGGCGCCTTGTGGACGGCACCTGAGAGCGACAAACTGGAGGGCGGGCGACTGTCTGTGCGTCTGTCAAAGAGACGGCCGGTTCTGGCGACGGTGGCGCCGGGGATCCAGTAAGGTCCGGCTAGATCGAGTGCGAGAACCATTCGCGGATTGGGTTCGCTTAAGCGGGCAAGGGTCCTTCGACTCGGTTGTCGCCGCTCTGCGGGGCGACAACTCCGGTCCGGATGACAAACTGAGAACTGGCAGCTGAGAACTGATTTTCAATGTCACGTTACGTTTCATTCCGCGATTTCGACTGGCTGCTGCTGGTCTTTGTGCTCATGATTTGTGGGCTGGGGGTGATGGAGATCCGCAGCGCCACCATACACACCAAGTTTGTGGGTTCGCACGTCAAGCAGATGTACTGGGTTGCAGCCGGGGTGGGGATGATGTTCCTGATCAGCCTGGTCAATTACCAGGCGCTGCTCGACAGGATTCATTGGTTTTACATCGCAGCGGTGGGTTCGCTGATGGCGGTATTGCTCTTTGGGCAAAAGTATCTCGGAGCGAAGCGCTGGATCAAAATGCCGGGCGGGAATCACTTCCAGCCTTCCGAATGGGTAAAGCTGATCCTGATTCTTGCGGTTGCCAAGTTTTTTGCAGACCTGCGGCACCGGGAGCTATCTTGGGCGGATTTTATGAAGGCGGGGGCTATCGTCGCTATTCCGATGCTACTGGTGCTGAAGCAGCCGGACCTGGGAACCGCTCTCACGTATATTCCAATCGCAGCGATGGGAGTGTTCCTGGGTGGAATGCAGTGGAAGCAGGGGTTAGCCGTGGCTCTGGCGGCAGGTATCGGAATCGGAGCGGTATTTTTTGTTCCCCAGGTTCACGTGCTCAAGGGATATCAGAAGCAGAGGCTTACGAGCTTCCAGCACCCGGAAGACGATCCCCAAGGGACGGGGTATCAAGTTGAGCAATCCAAGATTGCCGTGGGGTCGGGAGGTTTGTGGGGCGGAAAAGGCTCGCAAACTCATGGGGCTTTCCTGCCAGTGCCACAAACGGACTTTATTTTCGCGGCATTTTCGGAGGAGCACGGATTCGTGGGCGCGCTGGCGGTTCTGCTGTTATACTTCATAGTGCTGATGCGTTTGACACAGAACGCGCAAACAGCGCCCGACCGCGCTGGCACGTTCGTGGTGATGGGTGTGGTGGCTGTGCTTAGCTTCCATATCCTGGTCAATGTCGGCATGGTGGTCGGTTTTATGCCGGTCACCGGAATACCTCTGCCGCTCATGAGTTACGGTGGGTCTTCCGTTCTGTTCATGTTCCTGGCGCTGGGGATGGTCATGAATGTACGAATGCGCCGGTTTGTGAATTAGCTGGGTTAGTCAGTTCGAATGAGTCAGCTAAGGGTTCGTGAAGCCGGATGTAGGACACGGCAGAGAGCAGTTGCTGCGCTCAGGCGCAGCCCCAAAAATATCGATCGCCCTCGCGTAAAGAGGGCATTTCACCGGCCAATCGAGCAGCAGAAGGCCGGGCAGGATTGAAGCAATCACGCTGCCGGCAGGGAAACGGCCCCCCGACCGAAAACGGTCAGAGAGTGCGGTCACAAACCCGGCAGACGAAAGCGAATAGTGCAAAAGATACCCAAGCTTGTGCAGCGGATTCGGTCAGGGAAAAACCTCCCGGGCCCCAGCCGTCCCCCATCCAGGGCCAACCTCGCGATGCTCTATCCTCCCGTTTGCTTTCTTGCTCCACGCCGGTGAAGCCCATCCGATTTTCTTAAACGAGTCGGATCGGGACCGGAGTGTCCATGAATAAAGAGTTGTTTGTTTCCTCCACGCCTCATGAAACCAAGGTGGGGCTGGTGGAAGATGATCTGCTCGCGGAAATCTACCTCGAGCGCGAAAATGAATACACCTTAGCGGGATCCATTTATAAAGGCCGTGTCACCCGCGTGCTGCCTGGCATGCAATCGGCCTTTGTTGACATCGGTCTGGAGCGGGATGCCTTCCTGTATGTTTCCGACTTTATGGAGTTGGAAGAGCACGATGAGGATGTGACCGATGTTGTACCGGCCGGTCGAGGAGTGCAGGATATGCGTTCCCAGCCTGCGGCGGACGAAGGCGGCGGGGCGCCTTCCGCCACGCAATCGGAGGAAGGGACGGAGGCTGGTGAATCCGCTACGACGTTCGAGGGTGAATCAAGCGGGCATTCTGCGCGAGCCGAGGAGCCAGGAGGGAGCCAGCCGTCTATAGGGGCAGTTTCGCCGGAGGCTTCTGGTGGAAGGGACTCTCAGGAGCGCGAACGTGGAGGCTGGCGCGGCCGCCGGCGCCGACGTGGTGGACGTCGCGATGGACGTGACCGTGACCGGACGATGGAGCCGCGCTTGGCAACGGCCGCGACCGAGAGTTTGCCAGCTCCGGCAATTCCCCGTCAGCAAGAATCGGGCCGGGGGCAGCAATTTGGACCGCCAGCCGGATACCAGCCGATCATTCTGCCGGGAGAATCGATTTCGAAATACAGAGGGATGGCTTCGGCGCCGGTGGCAACGCAATCGCGTGCGGTTGAAGATCAAGCTCTTGAGTCAGCCGCCGAAACGGAAGAACCCATCGCTGCCACTTTCCCCGATGACGAACCCATCTTTGCCAGCCCGGCCGCCGCTGCCCAATCTCAAATTGAGGAACACGAAGATGAGCAGCCGCGTGAGGAACGACGTGCAGAGGCGGCTGCAACTTCAGTGGACTGGAATCGTGAGTTTTACCGGCGAGACTCAGGGATTACTGGAGCGGCTGCGGCGCCTGCGAAGGGAACTGAGGCGACTCGCGAGGTGGCCGAGGAGGGCTATGAGACGGTAGCCGCCCCGGAGCACGCTTCGGCTCCGGCGTCGGAATCGGTTCCGGCTTTCGCGCACCCGGGAACTCTGGAGGAGGAGACCATCGATGAAGAAGAAGCGGATACGGTTCGCTACGAGCAAGCTTCCGACGAAGGGTACGACGAGTTTGAAGAGGTGACGCGAGCGGCGGGCCAGACAGGTTTGGAGACGGCGCCGAGTGAGTTTTCTGAAGTCCGCGACACCGTGGACGAAATTCACATGACGTCTTTGGCGGAGTCAGGTGCGGCGCCCGCGGAGACTGCTGCGGCGGAAAGCGAGGAAGATTCGGAAGAAATGGAACTTGAGGAAGCGCAGGCGCAAGCGGAGGCTTTGCTGGACGCGGAAGCGCGTGGAAGCGGGGCGGTGGATGCCCGGGCGGAGGTTCGAGCCCCGGCAGGAACGGCAGGTTACACCCAGCGAGCGCCTCGTCCGCGGCCGGGCTATGAGCGCCGCAGCGGTGGACGCCGGGGTGGCGGGCGCCGTTTCCCCCGTCGAGAGTCGCATGAAGTTCCGAAGATCAGCGACCTTCTCAAAGAAGGCCAGGAAATTCTGGTGCAGATTGCCAAGGAACCGATCGGGAAAAAGGGAGCGCGCATCACCAGCCACATCGCGCTGCCAGGAAGATTCCTGGTCTACATGCCGACGGTGAACCATACTGGAGTTTCGCGCAAGATCGCATCGGATGAGGAGCGGCAGCGGCTGAAGCGCATTGTGATGAGCGAGCGCGACAACGGCCATGGCGGCTTTATCGTACGGACCGCAGCGCAGAGCGCCAGCGAAGAGGAATTGCGGGCCGACATCCGATTTCTGAAGGGGCTGTGGAACGACATTAAGACGCGTGCCGAGGCCTCGAAGCCGCCGGCGCTGATCTATCACGATCTCAACGTGGTGGAGCGCGTGCTGCGCGACCAGGTCACCTCGGATTTTTCGGTCATCTGGGTGGACACCGAGCCGGAGTACGAGCGCATTCTGCGCTTCTTCAATCGCTTCCAGCCGGGGTTGGTAAAGCGGGTGAAGCTCTATACCAAGGAGACGCCGCTGTTCGAGCAGTTCGGCCTGGCCGAGGAGATGAACAAGGCGCTCAAGTCAAAGGTATGGCTGAAGAGCGGCGGCTACATCGTGATCAACCAGACCGAGGCGTTGGTCGCCATCGACATCAACACCGGCAAGTACGTGGGCAAGACTTCGCGGCTGGAAGATACGATCGTCAAGACCAACGTGGACGCGATCAAGGAGATCGTCCGGCAGATTCGGCTGCGCGATCTGGGCGGCATCATCATCATCGATTTCATCGATATGGATGAGCGCCGCAACCGGCAGCGCGTCATGCAGGCGCTGGAAGAAGAGCTCCGGCACGATCGTGCGCCATCGAAGGTGCTGCAGTTCAACGATTTTGGACTGGTTGCGATCACCCGCAAGCGGGTGAAGCAATCGCTGGAACGCACGATTGGCGCGCCGTGTCCTTATTGCCAATCCACCGGCTACGTGAAATCGCTGACCACGGTGGCGAACGAGATCTACGTGGAGATGCGCAAGATCGCGAAGCACCTGGAACACGAAGACGTGATGCTGCGCGTGCATCCCGATGTGGCCAAGGAACTGAAATCCAACAATGGCCGTCTGTTGAACGAGATGGAAGAACTCACCAAGCGGACCATCATTGTGAAGAGCGATCCGGCGCTGCATCAGGAACAGTTCGATATCAACTGAGCTCTTGCCGTTAGCTTTTGGCTCTTGGCTTGGAAGGGCGGTCGAAGGTGCCCGCCTTTTTTCTTATTTTCTTATGTTCGTAAAATTAACCCGCGTGGGCTAGGGCCTTCACCACGAGATCGGAGCGACTGCGTAACTTCTGGACGGTTTCGCGGATCGCTTTCGCGGATGACCCGACATCGCTGCTTTCGGCCGTCTTGGCAACGCTTCCAGCCTCCTCCGTGATACTGCTGGCGATATCGAGCAGGACCACCAGCGCATCGGCGTGAAGTTTCCACAGTGACGACATGCTCTGGCTACGTTTGAGTTCTTCAAGTTCAGTGTTGATTCTGGCTACGCAGGAAACCAGGCGAATGAGAGTACGAGCCACATCGGCACGAAGGGTCTTCTCTTCAAGGTAACCGGCGTTGTAAGCGTCGGCCTCGGGCACGGTCAGCGTCAGGTTGAAGAAGCGCATGGGCACAATCTGGCGATACTTGGGATCAGCGACGCGGACGAAGACTCGGATCGATTCCTCGACGCGGCGCAGTTTGCCTTCTTCCACGGAAATCTGTTGTGCTGTCACGGCCGGAGGCTGAAACGCTAGAGCGGGAGCGGGGACCTTAGCGGCAGCGACTCGTGCAGGTTTAGCGGCAGCTGCGGCGGGTCCTGCGGAGACCGACTTGCTGCGGCCGCCAGCCGGCGCCAGCAACGATTTGCGAATGGGTGGGCGCCGATCCAGTTCCTTTTTTAGCCTGGAAACACGCCGGAATTTCTCCAGGGCATTACCGTAGTCGGCCCTGAGCATTTCTTTCTGCTCGATGGCGGCGACGTGTTCGACGGTCACTTCCACTCCGTCGACTGTGCTTAAAATGCTGCCACCCATCTCATCGAGAGCCTGGGCGAACTGTTTAATTTCCGCGAGAGCCTTGACGAAGAGTTCGTCAAACCGGGCGCCGAAAGCGGCATTGTGGGCTGCGACAGTGGCCAGCACGCCGGGATGATAGAAAGACGAATCGAGCCAGCGCTTCAATTCGCGTACGCGAGAAACGATCCCGGAATCCATGAGCGAATTGAAATCGCGATAGCGGGCAATCTCTTCGCGTAGAGGATCGAAATTTCTAAGTAGTTGCACATGTTCTTCCGGCAGCGAGGGCACATCGGTATCGGCCAGAATTTCGATCAGAGCAATTTCAAACGGGGACAGGGGCAGCGCGCCGTCGAGCCCGTAGCCCTGCTGTTGCCATTGGCCCTGGACGCGGGGATGGCGGTAGAGAAAAGTCGCAATCAGGTCGGTCTTATCGCGGTTAATGTCACTGGGCTCGCGCCGCCGGACAAAGTAGCGAAGCAGCCCTTCGGCGACCTCCGAATCTGTATCCGGTGTTAAGGCTTGCCGCAACATGGCGGGAGTAATCGCCATGTCGAGCACATGCAGCCAGCGATACATGCGGGAGAGAGTCTCCGGCAGATCACCTTCGGTCTGGCGGAGGGCAACCTGGTCGAGTCCACTGGGAACGGGGACCTCGCTGCCGAGCAGATCGCGGAGGAGTTTCTGATAGAAACCCTGAACGGTTGCCAGGATGGCTAACTCAAATTTAAGATCCTCGGCCAAGAACGCTCCCGCGAGCGAGATTCTCCCTGTTGGGTAAGGAAATTCTTTACTGCTGTTCAAGTAAAGACGAAAGTCACATCTGCCGCAAGTTACCAGCGGAGGGACACTATTATGCGCGAGCTTGGCATGTGCGGAGGTACATGAACTTCCGGGTGCTCCAGCGGCTGAAGCCGCGCCCTTTCGAAGCACGCCATTGTTCAGAACCTCACGATCTGGTCTGCCGCGAAGTCGAAGCAGCTCTGCTCAGAAGACGACGGTCTTGTTTCCATAAACAAGAACGCGATTTTCAACGTGCCAGCGGACGGCCCGGGAGAGAACAACTTTTTCCAGATCGCGGCCTTTGCGAATGAGATCTTCGACGGTGTCGCGATGCGAGACGCGCACTACGTCCTGCTCGATGATGGGACCGTCGTCGAGAACTTCGGTGACGTAGTGGCTGGTAGCGCCGATCAGCTTGACGCCACGCTCGAAGGCCTGATGGTAGGGCTTGGCGCCAACGAAGGCGGGCAGAAACGAATGATGGATGTTGATGATGCGCTGCGGATAGCGGTTGACAAAATCGTTGGAGAGAATCTGCATGTAGCGGGCAAGGACCATGAAGTCGGCACTGTGGGTTGCGATCAGCGAGTGAATTTTGTCTTCGGCCTGTGTTTTGTTGTCTCTTGTGACGGAAACGACGGCGTAGGGAATTCTGTAAAAGTCGGCGATAGGCTGGTTATCGGGGTGGTTGGAGATGATCAGCGGAATATCGCAGGCGAGTTCGCCGCTCTGGTGACGGTACAGCAGATCGACGAGGCAGTGATCGTACTTCGAAACCAGGATGATCATGCGCTGGCGATGCGAGGACTGCGCCAGTCGCCAGGTCATCTGAAACTTTTCGGCGATCGGAGAGAAATGGTTGGTGAACTCTGCTAGGTCTTTATCGGTGAGATCGATGTCGAAGTCTTTGGGATCGAACTCGACGCGCATCAGGAAGAGGCCGGATTCCTCGTCAGCGTGTTCGTCGGCGTGCAGGATGTTGCCGCCGTGACGGTAGACGAAGTCGGCGATGGTGGCGACTTCGCCTTTGGCGTCCGGGCAACTGACGAGGAGGATGGCGGAGTTGTTCTTCATAGAGTAGAAGGCAGTGCGATCAGCGGCCTTTCCTACGTTCATTCTCTACAATGCGCGCCTTCACCAGCTTTTTCAGAAGAGTGATGGGGAGGGGCTTCTCCGGTGCAAAGCGGATCGTGCCTTTCGACCTTTCGAAGCTCTTCAGTTCGTAGTCGAACTTAAGGGTCGGACCCGCACCGGGGAAAAGACTACAGTGATCGGAGAATGCGGCAAAACTCGCTAGCATTCCCTTGTATTTGAATGTTGGGATGCCGTAGCTGATGCCTTCGGTCGCTTCAGGAGGGGCGGTTTTTCGAACAACGGTGCGGACGCGCTCCAATGCGCCGCGGGCTGGCTCGGGCACACGGCTTAGGTATTCGTCTACGGTTCGAGGAAGCTTGGTTGTTTTGCCGGCCTTCGTTTTCTTCATACCACTGACCCCTGTTACTTCTTGAGGTGCTTCAATATCTCACCCGCTGCGTTGGCTCCCGAGCCTCCAGTCAACCCGGCGCCTGGATGCGTTCCACTGCCGCACAGATATAGGTTCTCAATCGGCGTGCGGTATCGCGCCCAGTCGAGCAGCGGACGCATGGTGAAGAACTGGTCGAGCGCGAGATCGCCGTGGAAGATTTGTCCGCCCGTTAATCCATAAACCTCTTCCAAATCGAGCGGGGTAATGATCTGGTGGGTTAGGATCAGCTCCGGCAAATTAGGCGCGTATTGCGCGAGCGTCTGCACCACCGTTTGGCCGAGTGCCTTGCGCTGGTCTTCCCAATTACCTTTCAACTTGTAAGGCGCGTACTGCATGTAGATCGACATTACGTGCTTGCCGTCGGGCGCGAGCGTGGGATCGGTTAGCGATGGGATGGAAACTTCGAGGTAAGGCTGGCGGGAAAAGTTACCGTACTTCGATTCGTCGAAGGCGCGCTCGAGATAGTCGATCTCGGGGCCGATGTGAATGCGGCCCTTGAGTGCGGCGGCATTACCGTTTTTGAACGCGGTGAAACTCGGAAGGCCCGAGAGGGCGAGGTTTACTTTAGCGACCGTGCCATTGCCGCGGTAGTGCTGCAGCTTTTGCACGAAGTCGGGGGAAAGATGCGTGGGATCGGTCAGCTTGAGCAGAGTGCGTTTGGGATCGGCGTTGGAGATGACGGCCTTGGCGCCGATTTCTTCGCCTGTTCCAAGCAGCACACCGGTAGCTTTGCCGTCTTTGACGCGAATCTCGATGACCTCTGACGCGGTGCGAATTTCGACCCCCGCCGCTTTGGCGGAGGATGCCATGGCTTGTGTGAGCGCGCCCATTCCGCCTGCGGCGAAGAAGGCTGAGCCGGCAGGATGAGAGTCTCCGGCGGCGCGAATCAGCAATTGCAGGGAGCTTCCGGCGGACCATGGTCCGAGAAAAGTTCCGAAGATCCCGCGAGCGGCGATCACCGCGCGCAATAATTCGGTTTCAAAGTACTCCGCGACTAGGTCCGCGACGGCCATCGGTCCCCAGCGCAGGACGCGGTACATATCGCGTTTGCCGAGATTACGGAGGGCGCGGCCGGTCTTCAACATGCTCCATAGATCGCCGCTGCTCGGGTGATCGATATCTGGTGGAGTTGTGGCCAGCGCTTCCCCGATTACTTTGCTGATTTTTTCTAGAGACTTCTCGAACTCGGGATATTTGGCAGCATCTTTTTGCGAGAAGGCAGCGATCGCCTGGGCGGACTTGTTTTCGTCCTGATAGAGAGAAAGGGCGCGACCGTCGGGGGAGAGGGCGGTTACGCAAGTGTCAGGAGTGATGAACTTCAGGCCGTGCTTCTCCAGTTGCATGTCGCGCACGATATCGGGAAGAATCGGTCCGGCGGTGTGCGCGAGGGTGGAGCAACGAAAGCCGGGATGAAATTCGTCGGTGATGGCGGAGCCGCCAACTTGCGGACGGCGCTCGAGGACGAGCGGCTTGAATCCTGCTTTGGCCAGATAGAAGGCGGTGACTAGACCGTTGTGGCCGCCTCCGATGATGACGACGTCGCGCTTTGTCTCGGGCATGGTTAGGCCGCTCCCTTGTCTTTGAGAATTTCGAGAGCGGCGAGACGGCCAGGCGCGCCCATAATTCCGCCGCCGGGATGCGTGGCCGAACCGCACATGTAGAGATTCTGGATGGGAGTGCGGAAGCGCGCGTAACCGGGCGCGGGACGCAGGAAGAAAAGCTGCTCCAGCGAAAGCTCGCCCTGGAAGATGTTGCCTTCGCTCAGTCCCCACTCGCGTTCGAGATCGAGCGGGGTGACAACTTGCCGGTGCAAGATGATGTCTTTGATATTGGGCGCGTACTCGGCGATGGTATTGACGACAGTGTCGCCGAAGGCCTCTTTCTGGTCGTCCCAATTCAAACCGGGGCGAAGCTTGTAGGGCGCGTATTGCACGAAGCAGGAGAGCACGTGCTTGCCCGGCGGTGCGACCGAAGGATCGGTGAGCGACGGGATGACCATGTCGATATAAGGTTTGCGCGAGAAGTTGCCGTACTTGGCGTCGTCGTAAGCACGCTCCATGTATTCGACGGAGGGAGAGATCGAGATCGCGCCGCGCAGGTGCGCTCCCGGTCCGGGCATGCATTTGAAGTTTGGGAGCGCGTCCAGCGCCATGTTCACTTTGCCGGAGGAGCCGCGGTATTTGAAGCGGTTGATGTCTTCGAGAAAGTCGGTGGGGAGGTGTTCGGCTTCGATGAATTTGTTGAAAGTGAGGCGGGGATCGACGCTGGAGGAAATTGTGTCGGCGTAGATTTCGTCGCCGTTGGCGAGGACTACGCCTTTGGCCTTGCCATCTTTGACGATGATTTTCGCGATGGCAGCTTGGGTGCGAATCTCGACTCCCGCTTCGCGAGCCGCGTCGCCAATGGCGTTGGAGATGGCTCCAGTACCGCCGCGAGCAAAGCCCCAGGCGCGGAATGCGCCGTCGATTTCTCCCATGTAGTGATGCAGCAGAACATAGGCAGTTCCCGGAGAGCGCACACCGAGGAATGTGCCGATGATGCCGGAGGCTGACATCGTTGCTTTGAGGACGTCGGTCTCGAACCACTGATCGAGAAAATCGATCGCGCTCATGGTCATGAGCTGGACCTGATTGTATTTGTCGTAGCTCGACATGCCCTGGAAGCGGCGTCCGATGAAGAGCAGCTTCATCAGTTCGCGCGGGTTGAGCGTGTTGGGATCGGGCGGGACCATGCTGAGAATCGGTTTTACGAAGCGGCACATGGCTTGCATGGCTTTGCCGAATTCATCATAGGCTTCAGCGTCCACGCGGGAGTGGCTGGCGATCTCGCGATGAGTTTTGCCGTGGTCGTTCACGCGCCAGAGATAATCGCCGCTAGGCATGGGCGTGAAGGTGCCGTCGAGCGGAAGAATTTCGAGGCCGTGGCGCGGGAGATCGAGGTCGCGGATGATTTCCGGCCGCAGCAGCGACACCACATAGGAGCAGACGGAAAACTTGAAGCCGGGGAAGACTTCTTCGGTGCAGGCGGCACCGCCGAGAATGTGACGGCGTTCGAGCACCAGAACCTTCTTTCCGGCGCGCGCCAGGTAGGCGGCGTTGACCAGGCCGTTATGGCCGCCGCCGATTACGATGACATCGTATGAATTAGCCATAAGCTCTTAGCCTCTAGCCGTTAGATTGCCTGTTGGGAAAACGCAATAATACTCGCGCAGGAATGGTCTGGACAGGTGAATCAGAGCCCGCTAGGCAGGACAATCCAGCTACGGAAGACACTCGATGGTATTGGCATGGTTGAGCGCATGGCGGAAGTCGAATCGTCATTCTATCGGGAACGGACAATTTTGTCTGCACGTTTTGGGCAGGCCGTGACTGAAAGTCATGAGCGCCGAGTTGCCGCGCCGTGTTGCGCATGCATATAATCCGGCTTTGAGCACCAAATTTTCTTTGAGGCTACTCCTTTGCCCATTGGAACCGCGTTTCACGAACGAACGTTTCCTCTTTGCCAGAGCTTGAATTACCGCGAATGGTCGGGATATTACACGGTCAGCGTGTATGAAGTGCACCACGAACACGAGTACAACGCCATCCGCAATGCGGCGGCGCTGATCGATATTTCGCCACTCTACAAATATCTGATCACGGGGAAAGACGCAACGCGGCTGGTGAATCGCGTGATCACGCGCGACATTAATAAGGTGAAAGTGGGGCAGGTGATTTATTGCTGCTGGTGCGATGAAGAAGGCAAGGTCATCGACGATGGGACGATTTCGCGGCTGGAGGAAAATGTCTATCGCTGGACGGCTGCCGATCCCAGCCTGCGCTGGTTCCGGCAGAACGGCCTGAACATGGATGTACAGGTGGAAGATATTTCCGAGAAAGTTGCGGCTCTCGCGCTGCAGGGGCCAACTTCAGCGAAGCTGCTGAAATCCGTGGCCGAGGCCGACATCGCGAACCTGAAATATTTTCGCGTGACGCACGGCAAGATTGCGGGTGTGCCGGTCGACATTTCGCGGACCGGATATACCGGCGATCTGGGTTATGAGATCTGGGTTCCATTAAGAGAAGCGAATGACGCGGTGAAAGTTTGGGATGCCCTGGCGGAAAAGGGCAAGCAGTTTGATCTGCATGCGGCCGGTATGCTCGCGCTGGATGTGGCGCGCGTGGAAGCAGGGCTGCTCTTAATCGAAGTCGATTACACAAGTTCGAAGAAGGCGCTGATTCCATCGCAGAAATATTCGCCCTACGAGTTGGGCTTCACCAAGATGGTGCATCTGGAGAAAGAAAATTTTATCGGCAAGCGGGCGCTCGAGCAGGACGCGAAGAATGGTGTGCCGCGGCAACTGGTCGGAGTGGAAGTGGATTGGACCGATGTGGAGGCGCTTTATGAGCGCTATGGGCTCACGCCGGCTGCGCCGAGCCAAGCTTCGCGTGTGGCTGTGCCTTTGTATTCCGGTGAGAAACAAGTCGGGAAAGCGACGACGACGAGTTGGTCGCCGATTCTGAAGAAGATGATCGCGCTCGCCAGCGTTGAGACTGAGTATTCGAAAGTCGGGACGCAGTTGCAGATGGAGATTACGATTGAGGCGATCCGGCTGAAGACGAATGTGAAAGTTACGGCGCTACCGTTCTTCAATCCGGCGAGGAAGACGGCGGTGCCGGTTTAGAGCTATAGCCTGCCCGGCGGACAGGCGAGGGCGCCTGTCCCCCACATGGCTTGTGCCATGGGCCGGTTATTTTTCAAGGACCTTAATTGGTTGCTCGTCGCTTACCCACTGCGTAAATCCCCACTCCCACCAGCACCAGCGCTCCGGTTCCTCCGACAATCTTGAATAGTACAAGCGGTTTGTTGGGCTCGTCTGGCTGCGGAACCAGCGACAGGATGATCGTCAATGCGGTGGTGAGAAACCCGAGTCCTGCTACCAGCTTCGCCATCGCGCTTCCTCCGGGAACTGGGATCACTTCTGGACCGGCGGGTTCGCGTTGGAGCTTGATCATGGCTGCGAAGAGGTACAAGTAAGGAATGAAGTAGGCAATCACACCCATGCTCACCAGCACGTCGTAAGCGCCTTTGACGCTGGTCCCCGCCTGGCCCAGAAAAATGAAAACTGCGCCGAGAACGAACTGCGTAAGTAAGGCAACCCATGGAGTCTTCCATCGCGGATGGAGGGCGCCGAAGGCTGGCGGCAGGAAGCGATCAATACCCGCAACGAAGGGCAGGCGGGCTACCGCCGCAAGGTAAGCGCCGGCTGCGCCGACGTTGCTGAGCGCAATCAGGAATGCGGCGACCGGCAGCACTCCAGGGAAACCCACGCGCCCGGCGGTTTTCGAGATGGCCTGCACCAATCCCTGCAGGCCACTGACCTCGCTCGAGGGCAACGCCAGCAGCACGCAAACGGTTCCCAGGATGTAGCAGAGCGTCACGGTAATGCCGCCGAGTAATAGAGCAAACGGAATCGAGCGCCGGGGATTCTTGATCTCGTCTCCCATGAAGGAGGCGGTCTCGCATCCGCCGAAGGCAAACGTCAGCACGGACCAGAAAATGATGTCGTTGAAGTGCACGCTGGGCGTCATCGAGCGAACGGTGAACGACGTGGCCGAGCCGTAGCGATGCCAGGCGATCAATCCCATCACGATGACGATTCCAACCGGAATCCACATGGCGAGTGCACCGACGTTGTGCAGCCACTTGCCGACGTCGAGACCGATAACGTTCAGCAGCGTGGCCGCGCCGAGGGTGAGCAGAGAAAAGGCGATGTAGAACGTGGCGTTGTTCGAGAGATGTGCCCACGCGTTCTGGCGCATGAAGAGAATGTTGCTGGCGGCGAAGTAGAGGACGGCGGGAAAGTACGGGAGGTTGCTGGTCCAGTACGTCCAGGCGGACATGAAGCCGGAGAAGTCTCCGAAGGCGCGCTTGCTCCAGACGTAGAGTCCGCCTTCGCCGGGATAGCGCGATGAGAGTTCAAGCACGGAAAGCGCGAGTGGCGTGTAGAAGCAGAACCAAGCGCCGACCCAGATGACGATAGAACTCGGACCGGCAGCCGCCGCGGTTGCGATCCAGCGGAGGCTGATGCCGGTGACTACATAAAATAGGACCAGATCTCGGAATCCGAGCACGCGCTTCGGACGGTTGGGATCTTCGGCTTCGGCGATCGATATGCCCGGAGAGACGAACGCAATTCTGCTCAGCGCGTTATGATCCGCGTTCGAGTCAGGCAATGCGAGGCCCCGGGTGCATCATTGCGTTTCTCAGTCCAGACTTTGTGGGTCGGAGGAGGCGAGTCAGGAATAACACCGATGGAGTTTGGGAGCAAGTGAAAGTTTTCCGGGTCCGCGTCTTGCCTCCCTGTGTAAGATCTATGTCACGATACCCACGGTAGGTAGGTCCTCTCTGAGAGCAAAGAAGTACAGGAAATACTGTAGGCTATTCCCGTGTTGGCAAGAGTAGGCTTCCGACGTGGCCTTCGGCATTCCAATTGTGGGGAAATCTCGAGCAAGGAGAGACAGCTATGAAAGCCAAGTGGGTGGTTGTTGTACTTACTCTGTTAATGTTCACAACGCTCACAAACCTGAGCATTGCCCAAGACCGTGGTCAGCCCTCAGCCAGATCGGAAGAACGGATCACCAGGGAAGTTCGGCACGAGCTTCTCATGCTTCCGTATTTCGACGTATTCGATTACATCGCGTTCAAAGTGGATGGCAGCACGGTCATACTATTGGGGCAAGTGGTGCGACCTTCGCTGAAATCTGATGCTGCAAATGCGATCAAGCATATTGAAGGTGTCGAGAAGGTAGACAACCAAATCGAAATTCTTCCGCCCTCGCCCATGGATGACGGGCTGCGGATTCGCTTGTTCCGCGCAATCTACGGCTACCCGGCGCTGGAGAAATACGCTTTGGGCGTGCAGAAGCCGATACGCATCATCGTGAAAAGCGGGCGAGTCACGCTGGAGGGCGTTGTGGATAATGAAACTGACAAGAATCTAGCCGGACTTCGTGCCAACAGCGTCCCGGGTATCTTCTCAGTGACGAACAATCTGCAGGTGGTCCCGCAAAAATAATCGAGTGGAACGCGGCAGCAGTCTGCAGACGATCTGCTGCCGTCGAATCGTCATGCCTTACCGAACGGGTCTTCCAGCGACGGGCTTTGCGGCGTGAATAATTCGGCTCCGTTTTCGGTGACGTGCATGTCGTCTTCGAGGCGGATGCCGAATTCTCCATGGATGTAAATGCCGGGCTCATTGCTGGTGGTCATGTTGGCTACGAGTTTGGTCGTGTTGCCGCGGACGAGATACGGCCATTCGTGGCCGTCCATGCCTATGCCGTGGCCCAGGCGGTGGGCGAAGTATTTGTAGTCGGGGCCGTAGCCTGAGTCGACAATTACTTTGCGAGCGGCTCCGTCGACTGCGCCACATTCCATCCCCGGGCGCGCGGTTGCGAGCCCGGCCGATTGTGCGTGGCGCACGATGTCGAACACGCTCTTCATCTTGTCCCCGGTCTTTTCGGGGAGCTTGCCGAGCACGAACGTGCGCGTGATGTCGGATTGATATCCTTCCACGGTACAACCGTCATCGATCATCACAATGGAACCTTCGCGGATTACCTGCGGCGTACTCGATCCGTGCGGGAAGGATGTGTATTCATCCACTTCGACGCTGGCCTCGCCGGGGAAACCGAGCTGTTCGTAGGCTGCGGCAATCAAGTTTTCTACTTGTTGCTGGGTCATGCCCTCGCGCAATGCATGATAGACGGCCTCATAGGCGGATAAAGTAACCTGTGCCGCGAGCCGCATGAGCGCGATCTCGTGGGCGCTCTTGATCATCCGGCATCCAGCGGTCACGGGAGTCGCGCTGGTCAGCGTCAACCGCGGTGCAGCCTGGGCAATGCCGTCGGCGAAAAAGAAGCGGATGGTTTCTTCGATTCCTAATTTGCCGGTTGCTATGCCGCTGTCCTTCAGTCCTTGCGCTACGAGCCGATAGGGGCTTTCGTCTTCTTGCCAGGTGCGCACATCGGGACGATTTCCGTCTGGTGCATGGGCAATCTGCTCGCGAGCGCGGCTTTCTTCAAACGCAGGACAGATGTAGAAGGCCGTGCCTTTCGCCGGCAGTACGAAAGCAAACATGCGCTCGCCGCCCCACCAGCGGATTCCAGTGAAATAATTCAGAGAAGTGCCGGACATCAGCAAGACGGCATCGATGGCATTCTCTGTCATAAGTTGGCGGGCGTGCTCCTGGCGCGCTGCGTGTTCTTCCCGAGAAATAGGAGTGGCTTCATTTGTTCGCGATCGCAAGCGCGCCAGAGACGGAGGCAGAGAAGAAATGCTGGCTGTTTTGTCTTGGGCTGTAGGCGATGCCAGCAAAGGATGAGAGACCGTGGCAATTCCTGCTGCCACGGTGCCTGCTTCGAGAAACTGTCGCCGGGAAAACATCAAGCCTCCAAGTTCGGAAATGACAGTCCCGTCATTATAAGGCTAAGTTGTTGGAAGGAATTTCAGCATGGAAGCTGGGTTTCAGTGTGCCGGCTGCGGCGAGTGGAATAGCACAGCTGTGGACGAGTCTGCCGGACGGCGGCAGAATTACATCGAAGACTGCCAGGTCTGCTGTAAGCCCAACGTGCTGCACGTGGAATACGATGTGCCATCACAGGAGTTCTTTATCACGGCTACGCTGGAGTGAGAGCAATTTGGATTTCCAGGTTCCGCGAAGAAAGTCTTTGCAAGCGGCATTCGGAAATAAGCAATTCGGCCAAGAGGTGGATTCGCGTTATAGTTGGTTGCCTGTAGGGCGCGGGCGGCTTCAGAAAGGAACGATGGCGATGGCCACAAGCTATACCGGCAGTGGACGGATGGTCGCTCACAATATGGTGACGACGCAGTTCGAACTGGATGGTTTTCGCGTGACTCGAACCCTGGGAGTAGTGCGGGGAATCGTGGTACGCTCGCGCTCGATCTTCGGCACCATCGGGGCCGGATTGCAGACGCTGGTTGGGGGCAACATTACTCTGCTCACGAACCTGTGTGAGAAGACCCGCGCTGAAGCCTTCGATCTGATGCTGCAACACGCGGCAGAACTGGGTGGGAACGCCGTGGTTGGCGCTCGTTACGACGCCACGGAAGTGATGCAGGGCGTCACGGAAGTGCTGGCCTACGGGACAGCGGTGTTCGTCGAGCCGGTGAAGTGAGAAATTTTCGATTGCCGATCTTGGTGTCGGGAGAGAAATGGCAGCCCGGAGGGCGGCGCTACGTTACTCTTTATATAGCCAGCCTGCCACCAGAGCGGCCAGGATGGCGCCAAGCCACATCTCAATCATCCAACCAAACGGCAGTGCGCGATCGACCGCCGACCAGGTGGCTTGCGCGAAATTTCCCGGGAAGCCGGCGAAGAAGCCGGCCAAAAAGCCGACTTTCAGCGCGGTGCCGGGACCAGCCCCTAAGCCACGGCGCGCCCAGGCATAAAGATGGGCGACCGCGATCGACAGAATAAACAGCAGAACGATCCACTGGCCCACAAAGAAGGGGTAGCGCGGCGTTTTCAGGAAGAGCCCAGCATTCTGCGCTGCCACATAGCGCGCATCGGTGATGGCAAAACGGTTGATAAGAAAGCTCCACAAATTCCAGACCACGCCTCCTGCCAAACCACCCAGCCAGATCCTGCTGCGATTGAAGTTCATTGGGGCCTCCGTAAGTTGTCGCTGAGTAAATGGACGCAGTGTACACCATGGTCAGGCGAGGATGGGGTCAATTTGATCAATCGCCCTACGGAGTCTCTTTGGAGCGAGCCATGTGCCTACGGCGATCCGGCTGAGGTATATTCGTCGGGTCATGAAACTCGTGAGCATTGTACTTCTTAGTTTGATCTGCTGTGGCGGCGCTTTCGCGATTGGCCACTCGCAGTCCTATAAATACAAACGCGTGGGCAGTGATCTGGATGCGCAGACCCATACCGACCCTGGGATCGCCATGATGGGGGGCGGCAGCGATCTGGATGAAGCCTTCCGCTGGCTTTGCGGCAAAGGCCACAACGGCGATTTCCTGATTCTGCGTGCCAGCGGCAAGGACGACTACAACAAGTACGTAAATAAGCTGTGCCAGATGAACTCCGTGGCAACGCTGATCATTCCCAACCGCAAGGCGGCGGAGGAGCCAAAAGTGGCAAAGATCATCCGGCTGGCCACGGTCATTTTTATCGCTGGCGGCGACCAGTCCCACTACGTCAATTTCTGGAAGGGGACCCCGGTGGAAGATGCTATCAACAACCACGTGCTTGCCGGCAAGCCCATCGGGGGAACTAGCGCCGGGCTGGCGATTTTGGGCCAGTTCGTTTACGGCTGTCTGGAGGATAAGGCGAATGATCCAGATCTCACGTCGCAGGAGGTTTTGTCCAACCCTTACGCGAAACGGGTCACGCTGGTGCGAGATTTTCTGAAAGTGCCGGGACTGGAAAACATTCTCACCGACAGTCATTTCGCTAAACGCGACCGCATGGGCAGAAGCATGGGATTTCTCGCGAGGATCGTGGCAGATAGTTGGTCGAAGTCACCGCGAGAAATTGCTATCGACGAAAAGTCGGCGCTGCTGGTGGAAGTGGACGGGAGGAGCAAGGTGGTGGGCTCCGGCCTGGGAGTTTATTTCTTACAGGTCACAGATGGGCCGGAGGTTTGCAAACCTGGCCAACCGTTGACTTTGCGGAACGTTGCGGCCTACCACGCGCCGGCGGGAGCCACGTTCGACATTCGAGGATGGAATGGTGAGGGTGGCGAACCCTACTCGATCTCGGTGGAGGCAGGACAGATTCACACCAGTCGCACGGGGAATGCTGTTTACTGATCCGGCGAACGAGTTCCAATCTGAATCCCCGACCAGCTTGAAAACGGCATTTTGCCATTGACACACATTCCGGTGCTCTGTCATCCTTTGCCGTCGCGACCACCGGAACAATCATGAGCCTCGCAGTCGCAATCTGCGAAATCGACGACAACCTGCAACAGGTTGTGTGCCTCGTCGAAGCGGGCAAACTCGAAGCCGGTCTGTGATCCCTTCCTGATTGTTTCTACCCGCGCCGCTGAACGTTCGGTCACAGTGTGCGCGAGAGTTCCGAGAGCTGAAATTCGAAGGTCGAACCCAGAACTAAAAAGCGGACGTCACAGGGGGCGTGAATGAGAAGGTTCATGCGATGTGCGATGGTGGTGCTGATTGTAGCAGTCTGTGCCACGGCGGTGGCGGCACAGACCTCCCAGGGGCGGATACTAGGGACGGTGACCGACACTTCCGGCGCGGTAATGACGAATGTCAAAATTACGATCCTCAACACGGCCACCAACGTGACGCGGTTTCTGCAAACCAACGGTGCCGGGGACTACTCCGCGTCGTCTCTAGAGCCCGGTACGTATACGGTTACAGCGGAGTCGGCGGGATTCAAGAAAGAAGTGAGCACTCCGGTGTTGCTGGAGGTCTCCCGGGAACTGCGCGTGGACCTCAAACTTCAGCCGGGAGCCAACAACGAAACCATGGTGGTGACGGCGGAAGGGGAACTGGCTGATACCACGGACAGCACTCTCAACGGTGTGCTCTCTAACCAGGCAATCAACGAATTGCCGTTGCAGGGACGAGATTTCCAGAATCTGCTACCGCTGCATCCCGGCGTGCAGCGCACGCCCGGCGGAGGCTTTCACTCGGTAACGTCGAATGGCAACCGGCCCGATGACAACAATTTCTACATTGACGGCGCCGACGATAACGACGCTTACTATGGCGAAACGGTGGTGAACGACGCGGGAATTTCCGGCACACCCGCCAGTTTTCTGCCGCTGGATTCGATTCAAGAGTTCAATACCCAGGAAAGTGCAGGCGCGGATTACGGAGTGAAGCCGGGCGTCATCGTGAACATGGGCATCAAGTCCGGAACCAACCAGATTCATGGAACGGGCTACTACTTCACGCGCAACAGCGCGGTGGATGCGCGCAACTATTTCGATCCCGCGCCCAATCCGGTTTCAGCGCTGATTCTGCACCAGTTCGGCGGATCGATTGGCGGACCTATTAAGAAGGACAAATGGTTTTACTTTGTGAACTACGAGGGCATTCGCGACAAGGTGGGGAATCCCGGAGTTACGGATAGCCCGGTGACGGTTTCGCTGGCCAGCCAGTTGGGAGGAATCGCGAACGCAGACGGCAGCCCGAACTCGGCCACGTATAGCGTCCCGGATGCCATCGCATACTTCAACAACCCAATAATGTGGCTTACTGTGCGGCTGCCAACAATGTGCCCACCTGCACCGTAAGTCCCTTGAGCTTGCAGTTGACCCAATTGTTCTTGTCGAATCCAGGGCTCACTTTAAAGGGGTTGAGTGACCCAGGGGCCATCAATTTCGACTTCAATAACGTAAACCGGGGGGACAATCTGGTCGCAAAAACCGATTACACGTTAAGCCAGCACGATAGTTTGAGCGCGCGTTTCATTTACGCCAATACCGTTCAGACAGAGGAGGACACGGTTCCGTTGCGGCCGGAGTGGCTTTCCACGACGAGTCCGATTACGCAGGTATTCGGAGTGAGTTGGACGCACACGCCCAATTCGCGCTGGGTGAACGATGCCCGCTTCAGCTTCAACAAGTTCAACGAGGCTATCTTTCCCGTGGACCATAACGTGAACCCGATGGCGTATGGGCTGAACACCGGAGTCACGGATCCCAGGCTATTCGGATTTCCGCGAATCAATCCCGGCGAGGACGAGTTCAACTACATGGGTGGAAATTCCAGTTGGCCACTCGAGACCACGCCCAGTGCGACCTACCACATCTCTGACGCCGTTTCTTATAGTCAAGGGAAGCACACGATCCAGTTCGGCGGCGAATTCCGCGATGGCGATGTGAACTACTATCGCGCTGGCTACGGGCGTGGACGAGTCGACTTTGCCGATCTGACCGACTTCATCGCCGGAGAGGTCGACCGCTGGCGCTTTCTATATGGCGACCCCGCGCGCGATGTGAGCCAGAAGGCGATGGGATTCTTTGTGCAAGACTCCTACCGGGCAAGTACGCGCGTGACTGTGAATGCGGGATTGCGCTACGACATCAGCGATCCGATCGAGGACTCGCGCAACCTGTTGGCCAACTACAGCCCGACTGCGGGAATCGTGCAGGTCGGACATGGCATCCTCGCCGCTCAGTCAAGATCTGGCGCACCCGGCGTGGGTCGAAGTCGGATGCCTGCATCTTCAAACCGTCGATTTCCACAATGAAGAGCCCGACTGGCGCGGATTGCAATAAAAATCGAAGCGAATGAATAGCGAATGAATCTAGAGCGTTAACGCAACATCTTGTGGTCGTACAAGTGGTTAACTACTAGTCCTCGTATTTTCCGGAATCCACACTTTCGTCACCAGCCAACCTTCAAGTTTTGTATTGACAATCAAGGACTTACGGGTAAGATGTGGTACAAAGTGGTAGGAAGTGGTCAGACAGTTTAGAGCTGTGGGAACGGGAAGGTAAAAAAGAGGAGCCGGTGGAAATCCGACCCAGAAGGACGACAAACAGCCCGAACCACCTGAGTTTGACCATATTTTGCGTCGCTTCAATCCCCCCGGTTGCAGTCGCAGTAAAGGAAGTTCGCCAAACCAGCGGTTGGTTCGACCGCAGCACGACTGATTATGTTTCGCGGCAATCACCCAACTCGCGTCGACGAAAAGGGACGGCTAAAGGTGCCGGCCGAGTTCAAGCGGGTGATCGACGAGAAGTACGGACAGCAATACTACATCACAAGTCTGGATGGGAAGGTTGCTCAAGTATATCCCTTCGAGGAGTGGGAGCGGATCGAGCAGAAGCTGGCGGGGCTCTCCACTTTCAATCCTACGAAGAAGAAGTTTCTGGACCGCGTGAACTATTACGGGCAGGTCGTGGAAATGGACGGGCAGGGGCGGCTGTTGATTCCGCAACTGTTGCGCGAAGCAGCGCAAATCAAAGGCGAGGTTGCGGTTACCGGCAACTTGACGCACTTGATCGTGCGCAACCTGGATGCGTACCGCAAGCAGGTCGAGGAAGAAAAGTTCACGCCTGACGATGAGAAGACGCTCGACGAATTGGGCATCTAGTGGGCGAGGGTTCAACAGACACCCCTCAGGGGGTTGGGCATGGTGGTGGAAGGGAAGCGAGCCATGTTCCGGTTCTTTTAAAAGAAGCGATCGACTTTTTAAACGTGCGGCGTGGCGGGACTTATATCGACGCCACGGTGGGCTTGGGCGGACACAGTTACGAAATCGCAAAACGCCTCGGCGCACCGGGACATTTGATTGGGCTCGATAAAGATCCGGTGGCGCTGGCAATCGCGCAAGCAAAGTTGAACGGCGAAGATTGGCCGAAGATCACGTTGTTGCAGTGCTCATTCGCCGAAGCGGGAGAGCGGTTCGGCAAGAATTTTGCGGACGGGCTGCTGGCTGACATCGGAGTGAGCAGTTTGCAACTGGACGATGCGGCGCGCGGATTTAGTTTTCAGGCGGATGGATCGCTCGACATGCGGATGGACCCGCGGTCGGAGCGTACCGCCGAACAAGTGGTAAACCACCTCGACGAGCGCGAGCTCGCCGATGTGATTTACGAATTCGGAGAGGAAAGGAGGTCGCGGAGAATCGCCAGAGCCATTGTCCGGTCGCGGCCGATACGATCTACCGCACATCTTGCGGACGTCATATCAGCCGCGGCCCGGCCAATGAATCCGATCCAAAATAAGTATGAACAGCGGCGAATTCATCCGGCGACCCGAACTTTTCAGGCTCTTCGAATCTTCGTAAACCGCGAACTGGACGATCTGAAGGCGCTGCTTGAAGCGGCGCCCCGGATTCTGAAGCCAGGAGCACGCGTGGTGGTGATCAGTTTCCACTCGCTGGAGGATCGCATCGTAAAGGATGCCTTCCGCGAGGGCAGTATTAAGGACAAGCACTTCCGGGCGCTGACCAAGAAACCGGTGACAGCATCGGAAGAAGAGAGTAATCGCAATCCGCGGGCACGCAGCGCGAAGTTGCGGGCGGCGGAAAAAGTTTAGGCTCCGGAAAACCTGCTGGAGTCCCCGGCACAGCTGTAATGGCGTGCCGGGTCATTCAGGTTCTGAAAAAAGGCGGACAAAGATCCGCCGGTGAAAAAGAGGGCTTCCGGTTCGGAAGCTAGGTTCTGGGTGGGAATTCGAGTTGGAAGGTGCACGATGTACACGGGAACACTGATCAAGGATCTGATGGCCACGGTGGAGCGCGCGGAATGCAAAGCTCAGCAAGGACGCGTCGCTGAGGAAATAGAACTGCAACGGCTTTTCGAGATGCAGACCCCACAGCAGGCAGAGCGGGTTTTCGCAGGAGCGGCATGATGGCAACGGCAGCGGCAATTCGGAGCGTGGTTCCCGGGGTGCGGAGAAATACCTTCTTTACCGGCACGCCGGAAATCTATTTCGCCAAGGCGATCGACAACTCTCGTCTGGTGAAGGTGGAGGATCCGGGGCACAATCGCGAGATGAAGCAGTTTGGCACCGCGCTGGCCGTCTTGTTCATGTTGGTGTTCACCTATGCCTGGCAGCATTTCCGGGCGATTGAGTATGGCTATCAGATCGAATCGGCGAAGCGTGAACTCAGCAACCTGACGGAGATGAACCGCGCGCTGCGTTTAGAAGATGCCAGCTTGCGCGATCCGGAAAGAATTGATGTGATGGCGCGACGCATGGGACTGGTTCCGCTGGAACCGGGACAGGTGGTCCGCATGGATAGCTCTGCGACGGATTCGAATGGGCCGGTGATGGCGAGTGCGGAGCCGATTTATAGGTTGGCCGGACAGTAGCTCGCAGCAGCAGAAAACGAGCCGAGCTTCGCTCGGCGGACAGCCGAGGCGGCTGTCCCCACATGAACTTATTTGGCGGTCCGCCGGAATGGCGGGGCCGCCATGTTTGTCTAGCGGTGAAAATGAATCTCAATAGTTGTCATTCCGACAGAGCGAATGCGACGAGGAACCTGCCGTGAGCGAAGCCGAAGGGAATCTGCTGTTTGCCAGCGCCGGCAGGAAGCAGGTTCCTCCTCTGCGCTTCGCGCTGGTCGGAAGGACAACCCGTTGGAACAGTCATGATCAGTAATTCCGGCCTCGGCAAGAATTCCCGCCTCTACCTGCTTGGGGGAATGCTTTTCTTTTGGTGCCTGGCGATTTGCGGGCGGCTGGTTTACCTGCAGATTTTCCGCTACGGCAGTTTTGTGAAGCAGGCGGAACATCAGCAGCTGCGAGAGATTCCGCTTTCCGCCAAGCGCGGCGTGATTTATGACCGAGCGGGACATGAGCTGGCGATGTCGGTGTTGGTCGACTCGGCGTTCGCTGTGCCGACGGAAGTAAAAGACTTGCCCACTGCCATCTCTCTGATTACGCGGATCACGGGCGAGGATCACAATGTGGTGCTGGCGGATTGCCGCAATCACAAGACTTTTTGCTGGGTGGCGCGCAAGGCCGACGACGAAACCATCGAGCGCATCAAATCGCTCAACCTGCAGGGTATCCATTTTCAAAAGGAGCCGAAGAGATTTTATCCGGCGCGTGATCTGGCTGCGCAGGTGGTGGGAACTGTCGGCATGGAAGATGCCGGCCAGAGCGGCATTGAGCACGAGTTCGACGACGAACTGCGCGGTCGCGCCGGGAAAATGTTCATCTCGGTCGATGCGCGGCGGCAGTGGTTTTCCGACGTGGAAAAACAGCCGGAACCGGGCGAAAACCTGGTCCTGACCATCGACAAGAACATCCAGTACATCGCCGAAAAGGAACTGGATCAGGCGATTCACGATACGCAGGCGATCGCGGGCACCGTAATTGTGGAGAATCCGCACAGCGGCGAAATTCTGGCACTGGCGAACCGGCCGACGTTTAATCCCAATCTGCGCAAACAAATCACGCCGGCCTCGTTGACGAACCGGGCGGTGAGCTACGTGTATGAGCCAGGGTCGACGTTCAAGCTGGTGACGATTTCGGCGGCGCTCGAAGAGAAGCTTACGAATCCCAACGAAGTGTTCGATTGCCAGATGGGATCGATCGTTTACAACGGTATGCGCATTCGCGACTCCAAGCCGCATGGCTTGTTGCCCGTGTGGGGAGTGCTGGCCGAATCGAGCGACGTGGGCGCGATCAAGATTGCGCTGCGTCTGGGCGAGGACCGCTTCTACAAATATATTCGAGCGTATGGATTTGGACAGCAAACGGGAATTGAGTTGCCGGGGGAAACGCGCGGGTTGACTAAGCCGGTGAGTCGCTGGTCAAAAGTTTCGATTGCGGCGATTTCCATGGGGCAGGAGATCGGGATTTCGCCGATGCAATTAGCGGGACTGATTTCCACATTTGCCAATGATGGAGTTTGGGTAGAGCCGAGGATCGTTACGGGTCCGGTGAACGCCCAAGGCTCGCCGCAAAATGTGGCATTTCATCCCGGAAGTTCGCGACGCGTGATTTCCAGTTTCACCGCGGCCGAGATGCGGTCGATGATGCAGAAGGTAGTACTCGAAGGCACGGGACGCAAAGCGATTCTGGAAGGCTATTCTTCCGCAGGGAAGACCGGAACTGCGCAGAAAGTTGATCCGGCCACTGGGGCCTATTCGAAGACGAAATATATCGGGTCATTCGCAGGATTCGCTCCAGTGAATAATCCACAGATTGTGGTGGCCGTAATTCTGGATTCTGCCGTCGGATTGCATCAGGGTGGTCAAGTGTCAGCGCCAGTATTTCGCCGGGTCGCACAGCAGGTGCTGGAATATCTGCATACGCCGCATGATCTGCCGCTTGCGCCGAATCGGCAGTTGCTGCTGGCGCAGACGAGCATGAAGGATAAAGATCTGGAAGAGGGAACACCGGACCACCCGGGCGAGCCGCTGGAGACCGCGGAGGTGAATGAGGACTCATCCGATCAGACTACGGACAAGGCTAGAGTGCAGCGCTCGCCCGTTGCTGCGGGCAGTGACGGAAAGGTGGTGCAGGCCGCGATCCGCCAGACCGAACCGGTGCCAGCCAATGCAAGCCAGCAGCAGCCCAACATCGCGAGCGCGGCCGAGGCCGCTCAGGATCCAGCGAAACAACCCGCAACAGGGACTGTAGTGCTGGATGTCGAACAAGGTGGAATCGAAGTGCCGTCCTTCGTGGGAAAAACAGTGCGGGGAGCTGTGGAAGCCGCCGAAGATACAGGCCTGCAGTTGGAAGCTGTTGGCAGCGGCGTAGCGCGACAACAATCCCCGCCAGCGGGGACGCATGTGGCTGCGGGCGCGCACGTGACGGTGCAGTTCGGACGATAAAAAACCTTCAACGCACAGGACGCACGGTTCCGCAGAATAAAGCAAAACCTCGATTCCTCCGTGACCAACCGCCTCCCGTTTGACCGCCCGAAAAACCGCGTGTTACGGTAAACAGTCACCAATCCTGGCAGAGCAGCCTCTGCTCGCCGATTGAGGTTTGTATTTGTCTTCGGTTGAAACCACTCCCGCCGTCCGCAAAACCGCGCTGAACGCTGTCCATCGCCAGATGGGCGCGAAGATGGTCGACTTCAACGGTTGGGATATGCCCGTGGAGTATCCGGCGTCGATCGGCTGCGGCATTGTCAACGAGCACATGGCCGTGCGCACCGGCGTGGGCATTTTCGATGTCAGCCACATGGGCGACATCCGTCTGGCCGGTCCGCAGGCGCTGGGCGCGGTGCAGCATATTTCTATGAACGACGCTTCGCGGCTAGCGGTGGGACAGGCCCAGTATTCGGCGCTGCTCTATCCACAAGGTACGTTTGTGGACGATGTGATCGTTCACCGCCTTGGCGAGGATGAATATCTTCTGGTGATTAATGCGGGGACACGCGAAAAAGATTTCAACTGGGTGCGGGAGAACACCCGGAACTTCGACTGTGCGGTGGAAAATCTTTCGGACGATTTTACGCAGATTGCCATCCAGGGGCCGAAGGCAGTTGATCTGCTGGAGAAGCTGCACGGAAACGTTGTTGATGTTCCGATTACAGACCCGAATCTTCACGCGCCATTTCAGAAGCTGAGAATCGACGCTGAGTTCCGATCGGTCAAGTTTTATTGGGTCACTACAGGAATGATGCTTACGATGACCGGTAACGTGCGCCGTTACGACAACGAGATAATGATAGCGCGCACTGGCTACACGGCCGAAGACGGATTTGAGATTTATGTTCCGTCTAACGAAGCGATCAGCGCGATTGTGTGGAACGGGCTGCTTGCGGCCGGCAAAGAATTCGGCGCTATTCCTTGCGGCCTGGGCGCGCGCAATACCTTGCGCCTCGAAGGCAAACTGCCGCTCTACGGGCATGAGATTTCCGATACGATTAATGTTTGGGAAGCGGGGCTGGATCGCTTCTGCAAGATGGAGAAACCGGAGTTTATCGGACGGGCCGCACTGGAGAAGGCCAAAGCCGAAGGGTTAAAGCGTACGCTGGTGGGCTTGGAGATGGTTGGGCGCGGAATCGCGCGCGACGGATATAAAGTTCTGAATAATGTTGGGCGCGAAATTGGGTACGTAACCAGCGGATCGCCCGCGCCATTTTTGAAAAAGAATATTGCGCTGGCCTATGTGCCAGTGGAATTTGCGGCCGTGGGTACGGCGGTTAACGTGGAGATCCGTGGGCAGTGTGTTGCTGCGCAGGTTGTGCCGACTCCGTTTTATAAGAGGCCGAAAAAGACTTAAAGCCTTAAACGCAGAGGACACTGAGGTATACAGAGGATTTAGCAGGAGCTAGAAGCCATCATGAGTTATCCGGCAGATCGCAAATATACGAAGCAGCACGAATGGATTCAGGCCACTGGGAACACGGCTGCGGTTGGGATCACCGACCACGCGCAGGAAGAGTTGGGGGACATCGTATTCGTCGAGTTGCCCAAGGTTGGCGCAGAGGTCACGGAGGGCAAGACATTTGGTTCCGTTGAGTCGGTGAAAGCAGTGTCGGATCTGTACGCACCCGCGTCTGGGAAGGTCACTGAGATCAATGAGGACCTGGCGACCTCGCCGGAGAAAGTAAATAAAGACGCGCACAGTTCCTGGATGATGAAAATCACTTTACAGAATCCGGGCGAACTGGATGGACTTCTGTCCGCGGCGGATTACGAAAAATTTGTGGCAGAAGAAGGCGGGCACTGACGAGTCGCCAATTGCCGATTCCCGATTGCCGAACGAGTGCGGAACTCGTGTTTCATCGGGGATCGTGGCTCGGAAATCGAAGATCATGTGATTCTGAGCACAGCTTGAACGGTTCAACCGCTGCCACAATCGAACGGACCTCCAGTTACATCTAACTAATTTCCTATGCGCTACCTACCGAAATCTCCTGCCGACCGCGAAGCCATGCTGAAGGCCATTGGCTTGCGTTCGGTTGACGAATTGTTCGCACCAATTCCAGCCGAATACCGGCTCAACCGTGACCTGAAGATTCCGCGTCAAATGGCGGAGTCGGAGATCGTGGACTACTTCCGCCAGCGCTCGCGGGAAAACGGAGAGGGATACACCAGTTTTCTGGGAGCGGGAGCGTACGCGCATTACCGGCCGGTCATTATCGATTCCCTGATTTCGCGCGGGGAGTTTCTCACCGCATATACGCCTTACCAGGCGGAGATTTCGCAGGGCACGCTGCAATCCATCTTTGAATTTCAGACCATGGTTTGCGAACTGACCGGCATGGAAGTCGCCAATGCTTCCATGTATGACGGCTCAACCGCAGCAGCTGAGGCAGTGATGATGGCAGTTCGGCTGACGGGCCGGCGATCCGTCGTAGTGGCGCGCAGCTTGCATCCGGAGTATCGCGAAGTGCTCGCGACCTACGCGACACATCAGGGAATGCCGCTTTCCGTGGCCGGCTTTGGCGATGACGCCCGGGTGGATCTCGCGGAAATGGAAAAGAAGATCTCGCCGGAGACGGCTTGCGTGCTGATTCAGTCGCCGAATTTCTTCGGAACCATCGAAGACGTTGCGGCGGTCGCCGAGATCGCGCACACGCACGGCGCAATGCTCGTGGTATCGATTGCCGAAGCAGTGTCGCTGGGGATCGTGGAACCGCCCCGTGACGCGGATGTAATCGCAATGGAAGCGCAATCGTTCGGAGTGCCGCTGGGATTTGGCGGGCCATATTGCGGAGTGATTGCTACACGAGAAAAGTATGTGCGACAGATGCCCGGGCGACTGGTGGGTCAAACAGTCGACAAACAGGGCCGGCGCGGATTCGTGCTCACGCTGGCCACGCGGGAACAGCACATCCGGCGGGAGAAGGCGACGTCGAATATCTGCACCAACCAGGCGCTGGTGGCGTTGATGGTTAATATTTTTATGACGGTCTACGGCAAGGTTGGATTGAAAGCATTGGCCAAGCAAAACCTAGCCAAAACGGCTTACGCAGCTGAACAGTTCTCCAAGCATGGCAAGGTATTATTCTCCGCGACGCCACGGTTCAATGAGTTTGTGGTCGAGACCAGCGAGGATCCTTATGCCATCAACAGCCGGCTATTAGGACACAAGATGATCGGCGGATTTCCACTAAGAAAGTTTTACCCGGAACTGGGGAATGCAGCCTTGTGGTGCTGCACGGAGCTGACTACGCGGAGCGGCATCGATACCGCGGTGGGGCTGATCGCGGAAAGCGAGCGCTCAGTGCGATCCGGCAAAGAAGAAGCCGATGTGGAGGAGGTGACGCGATGAAGAACGGGATCCGCAAAGCCAGGCGCCACGTCAATCAGAACGAAGGTTTGATCTTCGAGAAGTCATCAGCCGGAAAAGCCGCCTGGAAGTTGCCGCCGCTGGATGTGCCGGAGGTGGATACGTCGAAGCTTCTCGGTTCCGCCGAACGAAAAGATCTTGGCAACGTGCCAGAGGTGAGCGAGATCGAAATCATCCGCCACTTCACGCGACTTTCGACGTGGAATTATGCGATCGATCTTGGAATGTATCCCCTGGGCTCGTGCACCATGAAGTACAACCCGCGGGTGAATGAAGCGGTGGCGCGCGTGGAAGGAATCGCGAACGGGCATCCTTACCAGCCGGAGAAGATTTCGCAGGGCGCGTTGCAGATTCTGAAAACGCTGAGCGAATGCCTGATCGAAATTACCGGCATGGATGCGATCACGCTGCAGCCAGCCGCGGGCGCGCACGGCGAGATGACGGGACTGCTGATGGTGCGGGCTTATCACCATGCGCAGGGGCGTCCGCGGAAGAAAGTTCTGATTCCAGATTCGGCGCACGGAACGAATCCGGCGACCGCGGCGATGGTGGACTACGCGGTCGAAAATTTGAAGTCGGATTCGCGAGGTATGGTGGACATTGCGGCGCTGGAAGCGCAGATGAGCGAAGATGTGGCTGCGCTGATGCTGACCAATCCCAACACTCTGGGAGTTTTCGAGCAGGAGATTCACCAGATTGCCGATATCCTTCACGCCAAGGGCGGCTTGCTCTACATGGATGGTGCGAACATGAACGCACTGGTGGGCAAGGTGCGCCCGGGTGATTTTGGCGTTGACGTGATGCACCTGAACCTGCACAAAACTTTTTCTACTCCACACGGTGGCGGCGGGCCGGGCTCGGGGCCGGTAGCAGTGAAGAAAAAAATTGAGCCATTCTTACCCAGGCCCGTGCTGGTGACTAACTCTGACGGTATTCTTGGTTTCGACTACGACCGTCCGCAGTCGGTGGGGCGGGTGCGCGCATTTTACGGAAATTTTGGCATGTTCGTTCGGGCGCTGGCCTACATTCAGGCGAACGGGCCGGACGGTCTGCGGCAAACCACCGAGGACGCGGTGCTGAACGCCAACTACATTCGCACAGGTCTCGAGGGCAGCTACGAGCTGCCATATTCCACCCCGACCATGCACGAAGTCGTTTTCAGCGACAAAGTGCAGGCAAAAAAGGGCGTGCGCACGATGGACATCGCCAAGCGTTTGATCGACTATGGCTTTCATCCTTATACGACAGCGTTTCCGCTGATTGTGCCGGGTGCGCTGATGATTGAGCCGACCGAGAGCGAGTCGAAGGAAGAGATGGATTTATTCGTCGAGGCGATGAAGTCGATTGCGGAAGAAGTGGAAGAAGATCCGCAGATCGTGCTGGATGCGCCGCACTCCACGCGGGTTTCGCGGCTCGATGAAACTGCCGCGGCCCGGAAACCCGTGTTGCGATGGAAGCCTGCGGTGTAGTGGTCGATCCCGCGGCTGGTCATTAGCGGCACACCCTCGCAGGCACAAGTACTTCCCTTGAACCGGCTCCTGGCGAAGCTCGGTCGGACTATCCTTATAAGAACGCGCGACGAACCTTCGATTAACTCTTCTTCGAGGTCACCGCAAAGAATGCGGCGGCTTCCTGCTCGACGTTTTTGCTGCCACAATGCGGGCACTTCGGAGCTTCTTTGTCGTGCTCGTTCAGGGTCAGGACTGTTTCGAAGGGTTTATGACAATCGAGGCAAACATAATCGTAGAGGGGCATGGAAACCTCCCATGAAGATACCGCTGGGAGGATTGTAACGCCGCGGGGGATTCTTGACGCCGATTTTTGATTGTTGATTGAAAACCAGACCACTTAGGATTTTCAATCAACAATCAGCGATCGAGGAATTATCAATTCTAACTTTTCATTTTGGCGAGATATCCACCGAAGCGCGTGTGGTTTCCCAATCCATGCGCAAGGTGCAGCCGTTTGCCGACTTGTCGTAGGAGATCGTAAAGTCCTCGACCGGTGAGGGTAGCTGGGAAACTTTCATGTTCACGCGGGCCAGTTCATCGCTCTCGTATTTATAAGGAATGCCCCACTCGCCGGTTTTCTTGTTAATGATTAGCGTCCACTTGTCAGCGTTCGGGATGGTAAAGATGGTATAGCTGCCAGCGGGTACGGTCTTGCCACCGACTACGACGTCGGCGCTAGTGACGAAGGTAGTCGCCTCATTGGCGCCGGCGCGCCAGACTTCGCCGAAGGGCACGAGGTCACCGTAGATTTTGCGGCCGCGCATGCGCGGGCTGGAGTAATCGGTCTTGATAGTTTTGCCGGCGCCGAGATCGCACGTGGCTGAGGCAGGAGGGCTGGGCCGGCTCTTGCCCATCTGGGCAAAAGTTGCGGTGGTGAACAAAATCGTGAGCAGCGCGGGAAATACGATTTGTCTTCGCATGAATTCTCCTCTTGAGTGGTTCGTTGTGCCAAAAGTTAGACGCTTGGGAAAGGTATATGTCAGCAGACCAATGATTATGCCCCATTCGCGGCAACGGTTACAATCGTCCGATGCCGGTATTCGATGAAAAGCAGGAAGAACTAGAACATTACGAGACCATGATGGGGGTGCCCCGTGGGCGATTGGCCGTGACTATGGACGCGATTACTGACGCGATGGCGCTGGTCGGCCAGCACGGCGTCTATTGCCAGAGCCAGCGCTGGCCGGGCAAGCCAGTGATGGATATTCAGATCATCATGAAGAGCCTGACCGACGCGAAAGAGCTGATCCAGAGCGTGATGGAAGAGCTGAAAAAGAAATCGTGAGAAGGACTACGCTTGTACTTCACGGTTTTACTGTCACCATCACGATAGCGTGCGAAGCCACCGGGGCGGAAAATTTGCCGGTGAATGTTCCCAAATCTTTGTGCAGCCACAAGTCGCGGACCGAGGCATTTATATGGCTGGGATAGCCGAGATCCTCCCAGCTTGCTGAAATCTCTGCTGCCGCATTGCCGCGGTTCAGCAAAATGACGGCGCGGCTGCCGTCTTTGAGTTGCTTCGCCCACACTTCCAGATCGCCGTTTTTCCAGACGCGCTCGCCTTCACGGCCCAGCGGATCCTGATCCACCGCGATCACTTCTTTATTGGTGAGAATGTCGTGGATCTCGGGGCGCATATCGCGCAGGTCGTTCCCCGCAATGAGCGGCGCGGCCAAAATCGCCCATAGGCTGAAGTGGGCGCGGTTTTCGGTGTTGGTCATGCCGCCGTTACCCACTTCCAGCATGTCGGGATCGTTCCAATGTCCGGGCCCGGCGTAAGATCGCAGCCCGACTTGTTGATCGACGATGGCCAGCATGCCGTTCGAACAGCAGCTTCCGTCCGGCCATTTCTGGGAGCCTGCCCACCTGTCCTGGATATCGCCGGTTGTCCGCCACAAGTTGCCGCCGACCTCCTTTCCCCACAACCAGGGTTTGGCGGTACCCCACTCGCAGATACTGAGCACGATGGCGCGTCCCGAGTTGTCGAGTGCGGCGCGGATGTTGGCATAGGACGCTTTCGCATCCTGCGTGGTGGTGTTGCACCAGTCGTATTTGAGATAGTCGACGCCCCACGCCGCGTATTGCAAAGCGTCCTGATATTCGTGGCCGAGGCCGCCGGGGCGTCCAGCGCAGGTTTTCGAGCCGGCATCGGAATAAACGCCGAACTTCAGCCCGAGCGAATGGATGTAGTCGCCAACCGCCTTCATGCCATGAGGAAAACGCTGCGGATCAGCGACGATGTTACCGTTGGCATCGCGGCTGACCTGCCAGCAATCGTCGATGTTGACATACTGGTATCCGGCGGCTTTCATGCCGGACTTCACCATGGCGTCGGCCATGCTCTTGATCATGTCTTCACTGACGTTGCAGGCGAACTTGTTCCAGGAGTTCCAACCCATCGGCGGAGTGAGGGCGAGACTACTCGAGAGCGTTGAGTCAGTTCCGCCGGACTGCGCAAGCCCGGGAGTAATCCCGGCAAGAAGCACGAAGAGAACAAGCGTTCTGATTCCCATCGGGATATTTGTATCAGAGAAAAAGAGTGAGCGTGAAACTACACCCGCTCCGGGAAACACGGAGATTGTTAGTCTCCGTGTCCCCTGAAGTTAGGGTTTATGCCAGCGTGTATTTCCCGCGCTCAATTACCTTCTGTGCAATCTGCTGGCGGAGTTCGACAGTGTTGAAAGGCTCGTACTTAGCCAGCCGACGCAAAATCGCAAGCTGAGTGCGCAGCATATCGCCGTCGGCGACGGCGGCGATTACTTTCTTTGCCGCGGACTCGATTTTCTCCATCGCTTGGGAAAGATAGACGCGTGTCATTGCGATGGGAAGCGCCGCGGCGGCCTCGCCTTTCGCCTCCACAATTTTCTGCGCACGCAGGACCGCCGATTCCATGGCGTAGCTTTCAATGGTCATGTCGGCAATTGCGCCCATGATTTCCTGCTGGTCCTGAATGGCCTGCATGTATTTCTGTGTGGCGGCGCCAGCGGCGAACAGGCCGAGCTTCTTGGCCTGCCCCACGAGCTTGCGCTCCTCGGCGAGCGCACCTTCCACATCTTCGCTGGCCGAGGGACCGGAAAGGACCTCATCCATCAGCTTCTTGATCGCAGGCATCAGCGGCAACTGCCCGCTCATGGCACGCTTCAGAAGGAAGCCCGTGATGATGAGGCGGTTGATTTCGTTGGTGCCTTCGAAGATGCGGTTGATGCGCGCGTCGCGATAGGCGCGCTCCGCCGGATATTCTTCGACGAAGCCGTAACCTGCATGGATCTGCATATTCTCGTCGACGATGTAGTCCACCATCTCCGAGCCCCAGACCTTGACGATCGAGCATTCGACCGCGTACTCCTCAATCGCCTTGCGGGTCTCTTTTATCGCGTCGGCGCCGGACTTATCGACTTCGCCGAGGGCGACATCCATCATCCCGACCGTGCGATAAACCAGGGATTCGCCGACGTAAAGCAGCGTCGCCATGTTGGCAATTTTTTCGCGGACAAGGCCGAAATCGGCGATGACTTTGCCGAATGCCTTGCGCTGCTTGGCATAGCTGACCGCGTTCTCCAGCGAGACTCGTCCTCCGCCCACGCACATGGCGCCCAGCTTGAAGCGGCCAATGTTCAGAATGTTGAAGGCGATTATGTGGCCCCGGCCGATTTCGCCAAGCAAATTTTCCACCGGAACCTTGCAGTCATTGAGAATGATGGGGCAGGTCGACGACCCGCGAATGCCCATCTTGTGTTCCTCGGCGCCGATGGAGAAGCCGGGGAACGTCCGTTCAATCAGGAATGCGGAAAACTTTTCGCCATCGATTTTTGCGAAGACGGTGAATAGATCCGCAAAGCCGGCGTTGGTGATCCACATTTTTTCGCCGTTCAGAATGTAATGCTTGCCATCGGAAGAAAGTGCGGCGCGGGTGCGGCAGTTCATCGCGTCGGAGCCGGAAGTGGATTCCGATAACGCGTAGGCGCCTACTATTTCCCCCGAAGCCAGGCGCGGCAGATATTTTTTCTTCTGTTCTTCGGTGCCGAAATAAACGATAGGCAGCAAGCCGATGCCGCTGTGAGCGCCCCAGGTGGTGGCAAAGCCGGCATATTTCGCGATGTGGTCGGCGATGACGGCGGCGGTGACTTTATCCATCTCGAGACCGCCGTAAGCCTCTGGAATTTCAACAGCGCTCAAGCCCAGCTCGCCGGCCTTCTTCAATAGCTCGCGAGAAATGGAAAAATCCTTGTGCTCGATTTTCTCCGCGTTGGGAAGAATTTCATTGACTGCAAATTCTTCCGTAGTCTGGCCGATCAGTTGATGCTGCTCGGTGAAATCTTCTGGAGTGAAAACTTCTTCGGGTCGGCGGGATTCGAGAAGAAAACTGCCGCCGGAGATTCTGGTATTAGGAACTGCCGTAGTTGTGGCCATAGGTCGTCCTCGATAAAAAAATCAGGAACAAATTAGCAATGCCGGTAAACATGCATATTCTAATGCGGGGGGCAAGAGAATGATAGGAGGGAACGTTCTGGTAATTGCAGCGCACGCGAATGCTGTGATCGGCGCGTTTCGTCGCCCCGCCAAGTCCTTACGGCTGTGTCGGTGGGATCACTCCCTCAATGGTGTGGGTGCGAAAGCGCGTCGCAGGTTGGCAGGTGGAATATCCGACTGGGTGCGTGGAGTCTGACTGCGAGTTGTCGCGAGCAACCTTATAGCTGCGCATCGAGTAGCAAAGAGTGTCTGTTTGGAGTTGGCCGTCAAAGTCGAATGCGGACGTGGGCGGCAGACCGAACTGTTCCAACCGTGGGCCGGCGTGAATATTCAACGTTCCGGGATTCGTAGATTGAACGGGGTCGGAACTCTTCTGCGGCGCGGACTGTGCTGCCACGGTTGCGGCGACCATCAGTAGTGAAAGAGGGAAAAGGCGGAAGATTCGCATGGGGGCTTCCTCCTGACGGAGATTATAGCGCCTGATTCCGAACTCTAGAGCACAAGAAAAGCTACTCCCAGGCCTAATTCAGGTTCTCAAAGATCCCTGCCGCGCCCATACCGCCGCCGACGCACATGGTGACCATGCCATAGCGAGCGTTTCGGCGTTTCAGTTCGCGGAGAATCGTTGCCGTGAGCTTGCCGCCGGTGCAGCCCAGCGGATGTCCCAAAGCGATCGCACCGCCGTTAGGATTGATCTTTTCGGGATCGATTCCAGCTTCTTTGATCACCGCGAGCGACTGCGCGGCAAAGGCCTCGTTCAACTCGAACACGTCGATGTCGGAAAGCTTCAGTCCCGCCATTTTCAGAGCTTTTGGAATGGTGAAAACCGGACCCAACCCCATTTCCTCGGGCTTGTATCCCGCAGTGGCGAACGAAACGTAACGAGCGAGTGGTTTGATGCCAAGAGCTTTCGCGCGCTCGGCGGACATGACGACCGCGGCCGCAGCGCCGTCGGACATTTGCGAAGAATTCCCGGCGGTCACTGCGCCCTTCAGGTGAAACGCAGGCTTCAGTGATAGCAGCGCCTCCAGCGATGTGTCGGCGCGTGGGCCCTCGTCCATTTTGAAAACAATTTCCTGCCGCTTGGGCTTCGATCCGTTGGGAGTGGTGAAGCTCACCGGGACTGGCACCACTTCGTCGTCGAACTTGCCCGCCTGAATTGCGGCGAGCGCTTTCTGGTGGCTGCGCAGCGAAAATTCGTCCGCCGCTTCGCGGGTGATGCCGAAGCGCTGACCCACTCGTTCGGCGGTGAGCCCCATGTTGAGATATGCGTCAGGATAGTGGTTTACGAGCCAGGGATTCGGCGAAACTTTGTGGCCACCCATCGGGATCATTGACATTGATTCGGTGCCGCCGGCAACAATAGCCTCCGCGCCACCGCTCATGATTCGCTCCGCGGCCATCGCGATCGCTTGCAGGCCCGACGAGCAGAAGCGATTGATGGTGAGCGCCGAGACTTCGACCGGCAGGCCGGCGCGCAACGAAGCGATCCGCGCTACGTTCATCCCTTGTTCAGCTTCGGGCATAGCACAGCCGAGTATGACGTCTTCGATCTCTTTCACGTCGAGTTGGGGCACGCGCTCCAGCGCGCCTTTAATGGCGATGGCGGCCAGTTCATCGGGACGGGTAGCACGGAGCGTGCCCTTGAAGGCGCGTCCCACGGGCGTACGAACGGAAGATGCAATGATGACTTCACGCATAAAGCCTCTCAGTTATTCCCTCATTCGATGCGTAATAGGCAACATGGGCTTCATTTGGCCGGAGCGTAGAAATAATAGTCCGCCGCATAACTGCTCTTGGTTTCGGCATTGACGTGTGCGGCGTCGCAACCTTCGGAGGGAGGCTGGCCGCCGTGAGTGCGGACTCGTTGAATGGTCGTCACGTTGCTGAGCAAACCGCTCCCGGCGTGGCTCACAACATTGACCAGAAGCCATGGAACCGAGTCTGGGTCCAGTGAATCGACATGAGCTATGGCCTTTCCGGTCACTTCGCTTCCATCCGCCAACTTCCAGGTGGGACCGGCGGAGTGATGCCCTATTACTTTGTCTTTGCGATCGTGCAAATCCGCGTCGGGACCCTTGAGCGTCCACGTATATTTTCCGTCTGCTGAAGATTGACAGGCATAGACCTGAGATCCAGTAGCGTGGGCGTAGACGACAACTTGCAGTCCCGCTGGCACCTGAATTGCGTCCGGGACATCGGGCGCCGGTTCGTTCTGCAGAGCGTCTTTCGTTTGAGCATTCGCGAAAGGGCTTGCTGGAACAAGCATGAGAATGCCCAGCCCGATCACCACAGCAAAGACGAAAAGCTCTCGCATGGAGGCGATTGTAGCAGGACGACCACGCCTCCGGTCACGGCTTCTCCCAATGCGTGGTGCTGAATTGATTGGGATCGTAGGTGCCGAGGGCGAGTTTGGCATTCCCAACGATATTGAAATACTCTTCGCTGAAGATTTCCTTGTTGTCCACATAAACTTCGACGCGCTCGGCCAGCCAGGCATTGGCCAAGGGCTTGTAGTCTTCGAAGCGGATGTCCTGAAACTTGGCCGCATCTGTCCGGGTTGGTTCGAAGAGCCGAACGAACAACATGCGATTCTCTTCCACCCAGAACTGCTTGGACTTGAGATCGCCCTTTGCAGCGCCGACAACATAAACCGGTTGGCCCTCCCAGGTTTCCTCGTGAATCTTCGTCAGATCGTAGCCATCACCTTTCACGACGGCTGCAGTCGTCTCGGGCGCCTGGCGGTACACATCAAAGCCCAAGACCAGCAGCATGTTTACAAGAGGGCGAGATCCGGTCTCTTTTCCCCCGCGCAAACTAGTCACGGTGCCGTCAACCAGGAGAAACCCGTTGTTGTCAGATGGGCTGCCGACATCGATCCGAAGCTTGGCGGGGAGATCAGCTGCTTCATGCCAGATTTCAACCTTGGTGGTGCCGTCGGTGTTGTAGGTTGTGCTTTTCTGGTCGAAGGTTAAGGTTGCATACCAGGATTTCGCGTAGCGATCGTGCATAGCGCGCAGCAGGTCTTCCCCGCTGCGGATATCTTGGGCGTGGGCGAAAGTTAGGCTTGAAACGATCAATAAAGGCAGCAGGAGTTTCTTTGGGTTCATTTGTGCCTTTCGGTGGATGGGCATTGTGGACAATGGCAAGGTAAGTTTAGACGAAGATGAACGGCAAAGGTCCCTGCAACTGTGACGGTGTCATTGATGACCTGACCAATCACAGTTCAAAGGTGACCACCGAGGGATCATAGATTTCCCGACTTCGTACCGCTTTCTGGAAGCGGATGCGAACCAAAGTGGGCGTCCCTCTCGTCATTTCTGAATTTCCCCGGCAAACGGAAAGGCGCTCTCGCGAGCGCCTCGGAAGCACATCCGGTGATGGAACTAGGGAAGCAGCACGCTATCGATCACGTGGATCACTCCGTTCGACTGCATCACGTTGGGAATGGTCACAGTAGCGGTGCCGCCCTTCTCGTCCTTTAGAACAATCTCCCTGCCCTGCATCATGGCTTCCAGCTTGCCGCCCTCGACCGTGCTCAGTTCGGCGGTGCCGTGGTCTTCTTTGATCATCTTTCTCAGATCGTTGGAGGTGAGTCTCCCGGCCACCACGTGGTAGGTAAGAATCTTGGCCAACTCATCTTTGTTCTCCGGTTTTAGCAGATTGTCCACGGTGCCGGTGGGTAGCTTGGCGAAAGCTTCGTTGGTGGGCGCGAAGACAGTGAAAGGGCCTGGACCCTCAAGCGTATCGACTAGTCCCGCGGTCTTAACGGCCGCCACCAGGGTTGTGTGATCCTCCGAGTTCAACGCATTCTCCACAATGTTTTTCATGGGCGACATATCGTGCCCGCCGACCATGGGATTCTGTGCAAAACCAAGGCTCGCAAACGCCATTGTGAACAGCGCAAGCAGAACTGCAACTTTCCGATTCTTCATGTGAGTATTCCTTTCGGTGTTTACTGCTTCACAGGAAGTACGCGGGATGCGGTAGTTTGGATTGAGTGGGCCAGACGATCGCTGGGTCCTTAGAACTGCTCCGGAAAAGCGTAACGTTCAATTCCTCAAGGTCTTTCCGGTCTTCAGGGTGTATTGAATTCGTTCCTGCGTCTTTTTCTCGCCGCAGAGCGATTTGAATCCTTCGCGCTCGAGGTCGAGGATGTATTGCTCGCTCACCGGCGTGCCTGGCGTGACGTTGCCGCCGCAGAGGACTTCGGCGATCTTGCCGCCGAGTTTTACCTCATAGTCGGTGACGTAATCGGCCTGGCGCATCATGTGGACGCCCATTTTGAGCGTGGCCAACAGATTTTCGCCGGGGGCCGGGATGTCGGTACGGGGAATGGGCGGCTCATATCCGGCGCGTAGCAGTTGCAAGGCGCGAGCCTTGGCATCGGTGAGAACGCGCTCGCGATTCATGCTGATGCGGTCACCGTCGTCGAGAAAGCCCAAGGATCGCGCTTCGTGAGCGGAAGTGGCGACTTTGGCTGTCGCGATCGTCTCGAATGCTCGCTTCATGGCATCAAGCATTTCTATGGATCCGGCCAGCGCTTCGCCCGAGACTTTTCCTCCGCGGGCCGCGGTCGCGCCGTCCACCGCGCGCAAGAGCATTTCTTTGCAGCCCCCACCGCCGGGGAGCAATCCGACGCCGACTTCGACCAACCCTGTATAGAGTTCGGAATGAGGTTGACGAGCCGCGGCGTGCAAGGAAATTTCTGTGCCCCCTCCGAGACACAATCCGAAAGGCGCAGAGACCACCGGCTTGGGCGAGAACTTGATGGCTTGCGTCATGCCCTGGAACTGGCGGATGGCGAGGTCGACGTCGTCCCATTCTTCTTCCTGCACGCTCATCAGCAGGAGCATGAGATTGGCGCCGACGGAAAAATTTGTGGCGTCATTGGTGATCACAAAAGCGTCGAAGGCATCGCCAGGACCGCCGGGTTTGAGAGTTTGCAGGATTAAGCTGATGATGTCAGCGCCCAGCGAGTTCATCTTGCTGTGGAACTCGAGGCAAGCCACGCCATCACCCAGATCGACCAGGGATGCTCCGGAATTCTTCTTCACCACTCCGTTGGATTTCTTTGCGACCGTGACTGACCACACCCCCGCCGGAACCTGCACCGGCTCCCAGTTTTCGGTTCCCAGTTCCCAGTACTTGCGTCCGGAAGGTGAAGTGGTGTCGTCCGTGTACCAGGTTGTTCGCCCAGCGGCCAGGAGCCTTTCGACATTGGCCGCGACCGGCTTGCCTTCCTTCTTCATGCGTGCGACGGTGGCTTCGATGCCGGCGGCATCCCAGAGCTCGAAGGGACCGAGTTCCCAGTTAAAGCCAAGACGCATGGCGCGGTCGATCTCGACAATCGAGTCGGAGATTTCCGGAACCCGGTTGGCGGAATAAGTCCATAGATCAGATAGAGCCGACCAGAGGAACTGGCCGGCTTTATCGACCTTTTGAGCGCCACTACCCTCGAGGCCGAGGAGAGTGCGCAAGCGCGCGCCCGTGTTTTCAATGGTCTTGGCCATGTCGAGTGCGGCAAACTTTGGCTTCTGCCGCGGATGGTATTCGAGCGTCTTCCAATCGAGAGCCAATCGCTCGTCTTCCTTGCCATCGTGGCTCTTCGCTTTCTTGTAAAATCCGCCTTTGGTTTTGTCGCCCAGCCACTTGCGTTGCAGCATTTGAGTGAAGAAGTCAGGCAAGCGCAGGTCGCTGCGTTCGTCGTGAACATTCGACGTCATATTGCCGACGACGTGGCCGAGGATGTCGAGCCCAACCAAGTCAATCGTGCGGAACGTCGCCGACTTCGGCCAGCCGACGGCTTGTCCGGTCAGCGCGTCGACTTCCTCGATGCTGAGGTCCAATTCCTGCATCAGGCGCATGACATTCAACACAGAGAATGTGCCGATGCGGTTGCCGATGAAGTTGGGCGTATCTTTGGCGAGCACGACGCCTTTGCCGAGGCGTACGTCGCAGAAATGGGCCACGGCATCGATTGCTGCGCGGTCGGCTTCCGGCGTGGGAATGAGTTCGAGCAAACGCATATAGCGCGGCGGATTGAAGAAGTGCGTCCCGAACCAGGCCCAACGGAAGTCATCGGAGAATCCCTCCGCGATTTCCCCTACGGGCAGGCCACTGGTGTTGGTGGTGACGATGGTGCCGGGCTTGCGAATGGCCTCGACCTTGCGCAGCAGCGCTCGCTTGATCTCGAGATTTTCTACGACTGCTTCGATGATCCAGTCGACCTCGGCCAGCTTCTTCAGATCGTCGTCAAAATTGCCGACGGTGACGAAGCGGGCGAGTGAAGGATCCATGAATGCGGCGGGCTTGGATTTTCGTGCGGCATCGAGGCCGGCAGCGGCGATCTTGTTACGGGCGGGAGCATCGGCGTCAGGTGGAACGATATCGAGCAGGTAACTGGGGACGCCAGCATTGGCGAAGTGTGCGGCGATGCGAGCGCCCATAGTTCCGGCGCCGAGAACAGCAACTTTATTAATGCGTTTCATGATCTTGCCTCGGAAGAAATCTTAAAACATAGAGGGCACGAGGAAACACGGTTTCCCAAGTATCTGCCTAGGGCAGTTTATCCACTGCCCAGTCATTGTGACCAGTGTCCACGATCACAATGCTTGAGAATCGTCGGCGCGGAAGGTTGTTTTTCGAAGTACTGACCAGAACTAGAGGAAACTCGTAGCGGCCATGCTTCAGAAGTTTTCCCCGGCCAATTTCGTAGGCGGAGGGTGCGGAATTGGAAAAGAATTTATCGATTCCGTCCGCAGTCGCGGCTTCCTTGGCGCGACCCGTGAGCAGCGCGATCCCATTTTCGGCGTCGCCGGATTGCCATGCCTGCAGAAAACGATCGGCGGCAGCGAGGGCTGGGACGTAGCCGGAATCGAGATCGTGAGCCGGATGAGTTTTCGCGGCCAGGGGCGAGAGCAGAAGCAGCTGCGAGATAAAAAAAACCAGTGCATGCTGCCAGGGGCGGCGGGACGCTGGCGCTACTCGACGCAGGGCTTGGCAAAGTCGCATTGAGAAATTATGAGGGATGAAGCCGCACTCGCGGAAATGCCAGTCGCCTGATGCTTAGAGTTCAGGATGTCCCGCAACATAATCCAGTGCGCGCCGGGCCATCTGTTTTTCACCTTTATAGGTCAGCAGCCTCGGTGCATCTTCCAGTGGAACCCAACCGGCGCGAGCTACTTCGACCCGCATTTCCGGTTTGATCTGATCGATGCGGCCGGAACGATATCCCATAAGGTAGAAACTGACGACCTTGAATACCCGCTCGCCGTCGCCCCAACTGCGCGAATAGACATATTTAATGTCGCCGAGCTTTGTAATCAGATCAGCGGTCACGCCGGTTTCCTCGTGCACTTCGCGGAGAGCGGTTTCGAGAGGCTTTTCGCCAGGATCCACCAGGCCCTTAGGCAACGCCAATACCGATTTTGTTTTCTTTTTTCGGGAGGATCCAGGGTCGTCCGCTTGGGACGGCTCGCCTGAGGGCTCAATGCCGGCCATCATCCAGATGTCATCCCGCTTACGGATCACCACGCCTCCAGCAGAAATCTCCCGTGCCATTTCTGTAAGTTAGCAGAGCCACAAGAGTTAGTCACGAACGGCTACCGGGGGATGATGACACGGTAAGTAACCTATACAGTACTTTCTGCCCCAGAGTAATGGAACGATGGCACCATCGGGCCCTGCAGCATAAACGTTGATTGTGGCATCTTACACAATAGGTTTGAAGTAGCGCTTGAATGTGGGTGCCCGGGGAACTGGGCTTGTGGGGTAGCGGTGAAAAGCATTGGCAGGATCGTCCGGTCCGTGCAGGCGTTTGGGCGGGAACTCTCGCGCAAGGCTGGTGCGCTTGAGCCGCGACTTCCTGCGATCGGAGTAGCGCTGGGTGGCGGTTTTGCCCGAGGCATCGCCCACATCGGCGTGCTGAAAGTTCTCGAAGAAGAATCCATCCCAGTCCGCTTCGTTACCGGTACCAGCGTGGGCGCGCTGATCGGCGCATCCTATTGCAGCGGGCTTTCTCTTGAAGAACTTGAAAAAGTGGCGCACTCCTGCCGCTTTACTACCTTCGCCCGCTGGACGGTGTCACGCTACGGCTTCGCTTCCAACGACCGCATGGTGTCGTTCCTTAACCGCACTTTGAAAGTGAAGACTTTCGAGGAGTTGCGGATTCCCCTGGGTGTAACCGCGACCGACTTTAACACCGGCGAAGGCGTGGTGTTTCACTCTGGCTCAATCATCGATCCGGTGCGGGCCAGTTGCGCTTATCCCGGTATGTTCTTGCCGGTCAATATTCGTGGACGCTGGCTGGTGGATGGCATGCTCTCGCATCCCGTGCCCACTGCACCGCTGCATGAGATGGGAGCGGATCGGGTAGTGGCCGTGCATCTGAAAGGACAATGGTCGAAAGATGGCGCGCCGCGTCATCTTTTTGATGTGATCGGACAGTCATTCGCGATTGCGCAGGACCAGATGAGCCATCTGTGGCGAGGCGCGGCCGACGTGATCGTCGAGCCTGATGTAGCCGGGTTCGCCTATGACGACTTCAGGCGCGCCAGCGAATTGATTCGCTGCGGAGAGGTGGCCATGCGGCAGGCTCTACCGGAAGTGCGGAAGTGGCTGGACGTTCCAGTGCAAACGCCCACTTCTTCTAGAGCACGTCCCAGCGTGGCACGGACTGCGCCGATGGCAGCAGACTGAACTACCAAGAACTTTTTCCCACCGTCAGCCTGGGGCAATCACCTCATAAGGGCGCATCATTTCGTTGTCCTCGTGTTCGAGGATATGGCAGTGCCATACGTAACGCCCGGTGAAACCTTCGAAGGGAACGATAATCCGCGTCACCATTTTCGAGTGCGCTTGTACCGTATCTTTCCAGCCAGCTTCATTGGGGTCGGGAGGTTCCGGGGGTCCGATGAAGTGAAGCTCACGTTTGGTCTGGAAGAGCCAAGGCACGTAGGGCTGCCGATCGAGGATCTGGAAGCGCACCAGGTGCAGATGAATGGGGTGGGAATCATTCGTGGGGTTGATCAGACTCCAGATTTCGGTGGTTCCCAACACCGGCTTTTCCGTGATCGGCATCTTCCAGTGGGAGGCATTCAGAAGCAACATAACCGGGTTGCCGGCCTTGTTGACATACTCATTCAGGGTTAGCAATCGCTTCTGAACGGCTTGCGATTCCGGGATCTTGGGCAGTGGCCGCAACGCCTGAGGTAGCGAGCTCGTGTCGGCCACTTTCCTCGGCGAGACGCGGACTTGCAGGACCACGATCGCATCACTTTTAAGAAGAAGTTGCGCGCCTCGATGGTCGCTGAAATCGATGACAAGATCGGCGCGCTCGCCGGGAGAGATTTCGAAACTCTTGAGCGAGACGGGAGTGGGCAGTAAACCCTGATCGGTCCCGATTTGATGAAACGGAACTTCGTTCGTCGACACACTGTCGACGAATGACAGATTGTAGAAGCGCGCGTTGGAACCGTTCAGCACGCGCAAACGATATCTTCTGGGCTCGACCTCGAGATAAGGGAACAGTTTCCCGTTCACCAGAATGGCGTTGCCGAAAATCTCTGGAACCCATGGAGACTGCGGGTCGGGCGAAACGGGATAAAGCAACTGGCCTTCATGCGTTAACAGGCGGTCGTAGAGGATGAGCGGCAATTCGTATTTGCCCTTTGGCAGGTTGAGTGCGTCCTCGACTCCGTCTCGAATGAAAAATGCTCCCAACAATCCGGCATAGACGTTGAGGCGATTAATCCCCAGCGCGTGGTCGTGGTACCAGAGCATAGCGGCATCCTGCTGGTTGGGATAGTAGTAGAGCGAAGATTTGCCGGGGACGATCCAGTCTTCGGGATAGCCGTCGCTTTCCGGTCTGGTCTTCGCTCCGTGCAAGTGGACGACAGTGCGGACGGCGGGCTTATCAGGCTCGGCACCATGGATGGTGTGGTCGATGGGCAGGAAATGTTCGCCGGGAAGCGCGTTCACCCATTCCACCAGCAGAGGCTCGCCGGAGCGCGTCTCGAATGTAGGACCGGGAGTGGAAGATCCGAAGCTCCAGAACTTCGTGGGTGGCAGATCGCGGTGGACTCTGCTGGCGATGGACTGGGCCTGGATTCGATAAAACGGGACGCTCAGCTTTGGATCGGTTGGACTGGGTCGATATCCCTGATGCTGCGCGATGTCGGGAATTGGAAGAGGATCGACAAATTGTTTCAGCGTGTTGACGTCAAGCGCCGGAGCCATTGTGGCCACGGAGCGCTCCATCGCATTCAGCAGGCCGCTCTTGCGCGCGGCCAGGGTTGTAGCCAACAAGCTCGATTGTTGCAGAAAATTTCGGCGTGTAATCACCGCGAACCTTTCGAGCAAGCATACAACAACGGCAAGGCTTGAGGGCCGATGCGCCGCCCTCGCCTTGCCGTTGCCGATTCTCTATTTCAGATGCATCCGCAAAGTTGCGGCTTAGTAGGAGGAGCCGGTGTTCACCGGCTCGCCGGTGTTTTCATTCAGAATGTAAAGATCATTGGTCACAGTCTGATGAAAGTCGAACAAGGAGCTGATCGAGTCTGCGATCGCGTCAAACGATCCTTGCCCGATGCGCTGACCGCCCAGCCAATTGTCTTCGATGAAACGAATCACCGAGGTTTGATCGGTGACCGAATGATCGACGAAGTTGTGTTTCGCCCACGGCGAGATGACGAGGAGCGGTTGCCGCGGACCGTATCCGCAGCGGCCCTGAGCGTGCGCTGTTGACCGATTAACCCCGGGCAGCGCCAGTGCGCCGCTGCCGCAGCTTCCCGGACCGGTTAGAGCGTCAGCGGGACTCTTTGAGCCATTCACGATCTGGCCGAGTTGATGATCGTACCAGCCATCGGAATCGTCGTAGAGCACGATCAACGCCGTGTTGGTCCACTCCGGTTGGCCCTGAAGGAAGTTTGCCACCCGCACCACGAATTCCTGCTCGTCGATCGGATCAGAATTCCCGGGATGGGCGTCCTGAATCGAGATCGCTTTGAGGAAGCTCACCGCCGGGAAATTACCGGCTTGAACCGCGGCAAAGAAATCTTCGACATCATAGTCGTGATTGGCTGGGTCGCCCGAGTAGCCAATCGTCTTTACCGACTTCGGACGGGCATGGGTAGGATTTGCGGTTGATGCGTAATATTGGAACGGAGTGTGATGGGGAACGTAGTCGCCCTGAGTTCCCACGATTGGTGAAGTCGACTGGCGGTTGCAGCCGGTGCTGCCGTCTGGATTTACGACGTTCAGGTTGAAGCCTCCAGCAAACCAGCCCCAGGTGATACCGGCTGCATTGAGCAGGTCCCCGATATTCTTCCCAGCCATCTGCACTTGTCCGCTGCCGGAGCAGACGTCGCCAAACGGATCGGGGTCGCCGATCACAGTAAAGCCGCCATTGCCGTCGCCCACGAGCCCGCCGGTGCCGCCAGAGTGTTTGGCCACGCCGTTGGTTTGGCCTGAAATCAGATTGATCGCGCCGACGGTGGAAGGACCGAAGTTGGTGCTGTAGGAGTTATCGCTCATCGCATAGTGCTGAGCATAGTTCCACAGTGCAGTGACGCTGTTACCATCAAAGTAGCCCATCACTTGACCGTTGGTGAGCACTGTGTCTGGAGGAGCGCTGGGAGGCGGACCGGCGCTGCCGGTGTTGGCGGGGAACAAATCCATTGCCCCACCGTCGAAGGCCAGTTGTTCGGGCGTGTAGTCATGATCCATGTCTTGCGTGTTGGCCTGCGTACGATCGAAGCGGAACGGGTTAGCCGCGCCGCTGCCATTGGCCGGGTTGAGATTGGGATTGTTGTTCAAAAGGGCGTTGCTCAGTCCGTTTACGGTTGGGGTGTTGGGAAGCGCATGGAATTGTGGTTCGCCTTTGGGGTTCAGGGCATTCGGATACGTCCCAAAATAGTGGTCGAATGACCGGTTTTCTCCGAAGATGATCACAATGTGTTTAATCGGCGTAGCTGTTTTGATATTGGCGGCGGCTGCTACTGGTGTCAGTACCGGTGCGGCAACGATGGCCACTACGAGACATACAGACAACAATTGACGCATAAGCCTTTTTCCTTTCCCACAGTTTGGAGGGTGAGTGGTACCGTCAGCTTTGGGTCGATGCTAGAGCGCGAACATTACGGGATGATTAAAGAACTGTAAAAAACCCGTCAGGAGGGCAGCACGACTTCAAAAATTAAGGTTTCACGACCCGGGAGAAAACAGAGTGTACGCTACGCGATGTTGCCCTAGGCAGGGCGATGGTGTTCTTTGGCCATTCTCCCAGACACCTTCCACTGTGCGTCCAGCCCTTGCGCGCGCCCACGTTCGGCGCTACGATTCGCCTGCTGATGGAAGTTGAGATCCCCACTCTCCGTTAGAGAGCGGAGGTGTCCTATGAAACGCCGGACCGGATCGCTGCTGCTGACTTTTGTTTTCTTCCTATTGGTATTTCTGGCGGCACAAGCCGCTTCCCAGATTGACAGGATACTCATTCCCGCGGGCACCCCTGAGGACCATGAACTGCAAGCCATATCGAACGAGCCTGATGGGGCGAAGAAGCTTGCCATGTATCAGGATTTTGTGCAGAAGTATTCGTCAAACCAGGCGGCCGTTAGCTACGGCGACTGGCAAATCTCGCAGGCTTACCAGAGCGCTGGCGATTTGAAACAAGCAATCGAGTTTGGAGACAAGGCGCTGGTCGGGTCTCCGCGCAATCTCGACATCCTGGTTTCGCAGGCTAACATCGCGCAGCAAGCCAAAGACAGTGCCAGGCTAATGAGCTACGTGGTTAAAGGCGGCGCCGTTTGCAATTCTATCGAGAAGCAACCTAAGCCCGAAGGCATGAGGGACGTCGATTTCAAGCAACAGGTGGAACAAGATAAGAGTGATGCCAAGAATGACTGCGACTTTCTGGAGTCGGCAGGCTTCAACGTGATTGCTAACGAAAACAGTGCCAAGGGCCGGATGGCCTACATCGAGGAATATTCTGCCGCCTTCCCGGATTCCAAGTTTCAGGACCAGGTTTCAAACTATGTTATGTATACCCTCGGTCCGGGGCAATTGAACGATCAGGCGCGGCTCTTGACCTATGGGGAGAAAATGCTGGTGGCGAATCCCAACTCGCTGCCCGCCTTGCTGTTGCTGGCTGGTGCTTACGTTGATGATCCCAAGACCGGTAGCCTCGCCAAGGCGAACACCTACGCGCAGAGAGCGATAAGAGTAGCCAAAGCGGACGACCCAAATGCCGATCGATCGCGCATACTCTCGGCGGGAGCAGCGCACTCCATCGTGGGGTACGCGGATATCAAAGAAGACAAGATGGCGGAGGCGATTCCTGAATTGAAATCCGCAACAGAATTGCTCAAGGGACAAGACGATCAGCAATACTCCATCGCGCTATACCGATTGGGTTTTGCCTACGCCAAGCTCAATAAAGTGAGCGAAGCCCGCGAAGTGCTGACGGAAGCGGTAAAGATTCAGGGTCCGGTTCAGGCTATGTCGCAGGATCTGCTGACCAAGGTGAATGCGATTCGGGTGAAAGGGAAGTGACGCGGCTTCAAGGCTTAACCAACTCGTCAGAAAGCAATTGGGCTTTCAAGGCAAGTTTACGGCCTCGTTCCGGGTCGCCGTCGGCAATGGCTTTCTTTGACTGCTCCATGAATTCCTTGATCTGGCTGACCATCTCTTGCTGATTTGCGTCCAGCTGACGCCCGGCAATCTTCTTCAGGTTTTCTTCAGTGGCGGCAGCGAGTTGCTCGGTTGTGTAACGCTCGTGCGTTGCCTGTGCCGCGGTGGTGTTCCCCTTGAGCTCTATCGTGGGCTCGTTGGATCCCCCATTTTTTATAATCACTTTTGGAGGCGGGCACGGTTTCGGCGCCGGCGAACTGGCGGCTGCGGGTGCAGATTGGCTGGAAGCAGGCTGGTTGGAAGCAGGCTGAGAGGAGTGAGTTTCTCCTGATCCAGTATTCGTGGCGTCGCTGGGTGTCTTCATGGGCGTTGTCGAATTTGAGCAATCCGGCACCGCTGTTTTCTTACGATGTCTGCGATGCTGGGCAGACGGTTTGGCCGTGGTGGGGGGATTCTGCTGCTGGCCGGAAGTAGGAGCGGGCGCGGGATTTGGACTTTGGCTTGACATCGTTTGGGCTTGCGATGCCGGGGTGCTGCCGGAATCCTGAGTTGCAGATGCCTGTGACGCGAGAGCGGATCCTATGCCTGGATCAGCCAGACTGAGAAAATAAAGCGCGAGGACTGCGGCCAGAGTCATCATTCAATCCCAGACGGCTAAACTTTCTGAAATTTTACGCCTCGGCGAGTGACGGGGGAAATCAAGTTTGCCGCTCTGTCATTTGGGTCTCGTAGTGGATAGGAGTGTCGTCCTCAGATTCGAATCGCGAGTCAGACAAAGGAATGCGGAATCGGAAGGTTGTGCCTTCACCCTCCCTCGATTCAAAGTCCACGGAACCGTGATGCCAGTCCAGGATCTGGTAGGTCTGCGCCAGCCCGATGCCGTTGCCATCCTTCTTCGTAGTGAAGTAAAGCTCAAAGACCTTGTCGTGCATCTGTTGCGCAATGCCGACGCCGCGGTCGCAGACCTCCGCAATCAGTCCATTGCCGTCGCGGTGAGCAGAGATAGTGAGCGGACCTCCGTCAGGCATGGCCTGCACACCATTGAGTACGACATTCAGCAGCGCCTGTTTCATCAAATCGACGTCGGCCATAATGGGTAGTGGCACGCTGGAAACCTCGCGCCTGATGGTAACCCCGTGTTGCTCCGCATCCGGAGCCGCCAGCAGCGCGACATCGTCAAGCAAACGCCGGAAATCCACCTCCACCAGGTGTAACTCGCGGGTACGCATGAAGTCGACCAGGGTTTGCACCACGCGATCGAGTCTCTGGATCTCGTTGCCGATGATGTCCATGTGGCGGCGGGTGTCAGGATCCAACTGTGACAGCTTGTTCTGCAAAAGCTGCAAGTGAAGCACGATCGCGTTGATGGGATTCTTCACTTCATGAGCCACACCGCCGGTGACCCGTCCGCTAGCCGAAAGGCGCCGGGACATCTCGATCTCGTCACCAATACGGCGGACGGACTCGGCATCGCGCATGGTCAGCAGGGCGCCGATTGGCATGCCCTTCTCCTGGACAAAATCCATCGACACCTGGACGCGCCTGCCTCCGGCTGCCACGAATTCGCGCTGCGAGAGTGGACGCTTGCGATCGAAAGCATCGAGCACCATCGATCCCAGAGGCAAATCGCGGGAAAAAATCTCTCCCGCCGTTCTCCCCAGTAGTTCGCTGCGGGGCCGGCCAAGGAATCGCTCCACGGGGGCGCTTACCAGTACCACGCGGGAGTCGCGCGTGAAAAGCATCAACCCATCCTGCAACTTGGACATAAGTTGATCCACGTTGTCTTTCAAGGCAGAGAAAATCTCCTTGGTGTCCCGCATCTGCCGGCCCAGATTGGCGATCTTCAGCGTGACGAGTCCGAATTCATCGTGTTCCGACTCGTCGTCTGAAAGCTCATGACTCGCCGCCAGGCTAATGCCGTCGGTGACGCTGTCGAGGTTGCGGTTGATCTCCTTCAAGGGGCCGAGAGCCACATTCGAGATCACGGCCGCGAGCAGCAGCGAGGCAAAGATCGCGGCAATCGAGAAATAAAGGGCGCGCATCAGGCGGGGCTCGAGTTCGTCCTTCAGCAAGCCCGTGGAAACGCCGATGCGAATCGCGCCAAACGGTTGCCCGTTCAATTGCAGTGGATAACTTACGTCGTAAACAGCTGTGGGCTGGTACACCAGATGAAGTTGTTCGCGGAAGCGAGCCTTTGTGACATTGTGAAAGTCCGGTCTCTGCAGAATTTGTTTGCCGACCAGTTGAGCATTCGAATGCAGCAGGGCCTTTCCATTCGCGTCCACTACCGAAGCGTCATAAATGTAGGGCCAACCGGAGGTGTCCGATTCCAGATTGTTCAGCAGATTGGTATCCATCGGCAGATACTCAGCCAGCGCTCGCCGAACCGCGACCGGATCATCGGTATCGATGCGCGTGCTGCTCAAATCCGGCAAATCATTTTCGGCGAAATAGGCCAGTTGCCCCGTGAGACGGTAAACGTTATCGTAAGTGTCGTTGATGCTCTGGCGAAGAAACTGCGAGACGTAAAGATACGAGGAGATGGCCACGATCACGGTGACCATGAGGGTAATAGCGAAGACGATGATGGCTTTACGTCGCATGAGAAAACAGTTGGCCAGCGGTTAGCGATCAGTGGCGAGTCGATTCACTCAAGCAGCGGCGCGGAAATGAATTCTAGACTCTTTGCTGAACCCTGACCAGTCATTACTGGCCGGTCCGTTCAGCCTCTTCTTTGGCGGGCTCCGTATCCCCCGCGCTGCTGCCATATTCTTTAAGCTTATTATGAAGGGTTTTCAAGCTGATGCCGAGAATTTCTGCAGCCTTCGTCTTGTTATTGCTGGTGGACTCCAGGGTTTTGAGGATCAACATCTTTTCGGCCTCACCCACGGTCGTGCCCACGCCGAGCCGGATCGCATCAGGATCATGAGCGCTGGTGCGCAAGATGGCATGGCCGAACCCGGGAGGCAGATGCTTGGTCTCAATCATGCCGCTGTCGCACACGATCACGGCCCGCTCGATGGTATTGCGCAACTCGCGGACATTGCCCGGCCAGGTGTAATTGTTGAAAAGGTTCAACACCGCTTCGCTGACCGCGGCCACTTTGCGGCCATGCTTGGCGCTCATTTCCGAAACCAGAAGCTGCACCAAATCAGCGATGTCCTCCTTGTGCTCCCGCAATGGCGGCATGTGAATGTTGAATACGTTGAGCCGGTAATACAGATCACTGCGTAACTCTCCCGCAGCCACGGCGTCGTCAGGAATCTTGTTGGTGGCGGCGAGCACGCGCACATCCACTGAGGTCTCCACTTTGCTGCCCAGGCGCCTTAACTTATGGTCCTCGAGCACGCGCAGCAGCTTGGCTTGTGTGGCCACCGGCATCTCGCCAATTTCGTCAAGCAACAGCGTGCCCCCTTCGGCAAGCTCGAAGCATCCCGTGCGGCGCTCCAAGGCACCCGTGAAAGCACCTTTCTCATGGCCGAAGATTTCACTTTCGATCAAGGTTTCTGGAATGGCCGCGCAATTGATGGCCACGAAAGGCCGTTCCCGGCGCGGACTGAGTTGGTGGATGGTGCGGGCCACCAATTCTTTTCCGGTGCCGCTGGCACCGGTGATCAACACAGACGCGGTGCTCGGAGCCACCAGTTCGATCAGCCGGAAGATCTCCTGCATCTTGCGCGAAGTTCCCCGCAACTGTCCCAAAGAGCCTGCATCCCGCAGCTTGCGGCGGGTACTTTCGAGCTCGGTGCGGATTCCCACCAGTTCGCAAGCGTTCTGCAGCATCGTGCGCAAGCGTTGCGTGTCGATCGGCTTGGTAATGTAGTCGTAGGCGCCCATGCGCATGGCCTGGACCGCGCTGTCGATTGTGCCTTGCGCCGTCACTAGGATGACGGCCATGTCCTGGGTCTGCTCCGCCAGCCGTTCCAGAAGTTCAAGACCGCCCATGCGCGGCATCTTGAGATCCGTGATCACGATCGAGGGAGTCCATTGGGTCGCCTTTTGCAGGCCTTCCTGCCCATCGCCGGCGGTTTCTGTCCGGTATCCCCAAGACGTAACTAACTCTGCCAAGCCCGTGCGCTCGTTTTCTTCGTCCTCGACAATTAATACTTTTTCGTGATTCATCCCGATGGTTCGTGCCAATTTGTAGCTATCTGCAGCCCCGAGATTACAACCATACTCGGCTAGCTTCGTGCGGGGCAAGGCCGGGTACTCGCCGCGTGTGGATTGTTTGATCGCTGAAGTTGCTATTTGCCATGTCAAATTGAGACGAAGCCTTTGGCAGAAGAATCGAAAAACCAAACGCTAAAGCCACCAATTTCTTAAAACACTCTTTCGCTTTGAGATAGCCGTGGGTTAGAATTGCGGGTCCCTAAATAGAGGTTCAATTTCGAACTGATTCCTGCACTGTTGTTCTTGAGACTGCCGTCGGACCCTTGGTGCAGGTGAACCGTGTATCGATGGATGGAGGAAAGTAATGTCACCGTGTTCTAAGTCAAGAAAAGGCCATTTAGTCCTTGGCCTGTTAGTGGTTCTCGCAATGACGTTGATCTCAAGCTCAGCTTTTGCACAGAGCGACTCAAATCCAAAGTGGGATTTGTTTGTGGGATATCAATGGCTGCATCCAGGCGGCACAGTGCCCACGGCATTCGGAGATTTCAACAATCCGACGGGAATAAATGTTCCCGATATGTCCGGGGGATTCGGCAGTGCCCTCACTTACAACTTCGACCCGCATTGGGGGGCTGAGTTTGATTTTGGTCATAACTGGGGCAGCGGCAATTACGAAACGACTGGATCGGTTGGCCCTCGTTTCATCTGGCGCACCGACGGTGCAAATTACTTCTTGCACACCCTGATCAGTCTCAATCGAGTTTCCATCAGTGGGCTGAATGCCGGGAATGGCATAGGCGCTATCCTCGGTGGTGGCATGGATTTGCCGATCAAGAAATGGCTGGCGTTCCGCCTTTTTGAAGCTGACTACGTTTGGGGACGCCATAACTATGCCGATTTTGTATCCGCCGATTTTCCTGACCTGAGGCGCCCGTCGTTTGAAGGCGTCCGGCTGCGCACAGGCCTGGTCTTCAACTGGGGTGGCGCACCTGCGGTCACTCCTAGCGCGACTTGCTCAGTGCAGCCCAGCGAAGTAATGGTGGGTGAACCGATCACAGCAACCGTCAGCACCAGCAATTTCAACCCCAAGCATACCGTTACGTATGCCTGGAGTGGCAACGGTGGTCAAGTCACCGGGAAGGATACGACCGCGCAGATCGATACTAAAGATGCGGCGCCAGGCACGTACACGGTTACAGCTCACGTGACTGACCCCAAGATGAAGGCCAATAACGAGGCCAGTTGCTCGGCGACCTATACCATCAAACCGCTGCCACCGAAGAACCCCCCGACCATGAGTTGCTCGGCGAGTCCATCGAGCGTACAGGCGGGCGCAACCGTAACTATAACCTGCAACTGCACGAGCCAAGATAATGTTCCGGTTAGCGTGTCCAACTGGACTGCGAGCAGTGGAACGGTCTCGGGCAGCGGCAACACGGCGACTCTCTCCACCAACGGAGTTGCCCCTGGAACCGTCACGGTGAGTGCAACCTGCACCGACTCGCGTGGGTTGAGCACGCAAGCTTCGACGCAAGCGACGGTGGAAAATCCACCGCCTCCGCCACCGAAGGCTTCGAAACTGAGCCAGTGCGACTTCCCCAACGAGAAGAAGCCTTGGCGCGTGGACAACACCTGTAAGGCCATCTTGGACGACGTAGCCAAGAACTTACAGCAGAACCCCGACAGCAAGCTGGTGATTGTGGGCAATGCTGAACCAAAGGAGAAACGCAAGAATCTCGCGGCAGAACGCGCCGCCGATTCCAAGTTCTACCTGACGGAGGGCGAAGCCCAGCAGCACATTGACCCAAGCCGTATCGAAGTGCGCACCGGCAGCGGTGGCACCAAGACAGCCGAGTACTGGATTGTGCCGTCGGGCGCGACCTTCGACTCGACCGGCACGGAAGCGGTGGATGAATCCAAAGTAAAGCCGATTCCGGATCATCCAAAGCCTGCGGCCAAGAAAGCTGCCAAGAAAGCGCAGTGACTCCGGTAACGGAGTGCAGGGGCCGGTCGTTGAAGTTAAAAACGACCGGCCTTTGTTACGCGTGGCCTTCAGTAACTTGCCCGGGAATGGTTGGCCTGTCAGTCTAGCTTTCGCATCTAACTCTCCGCTTTGGGGCAGAAAACCGTTATGAGATCTGCATTGCTTAAGTTGCTGACAGTATTGGTGTTAGCTTCCATTTATGCGTTCGCCGCGAGTCCGCGGCAGTGGAGTGTTCTGGGTCCTGATGGCGGCGACGTTCGCAGCCTGGCCTACGATCCGCAGAACCCGGGCCACGTTTTTCTCGGCACTAGCACGGGCGTGATCTTCGTCTCGGAGGACGGCGGCCATAGCTGGTCTCGATTCGCGAAGCTTGGCACCGGCGATGACTATGTGCTCGATCACATTGCCTTCGATCCGCAAAACTCCAAGACGATTTTTGTCTCGGCTTGGAGCGTACAGGATCAGAATGCGGGAGACATTTTCCGCACCCACAATGGGGGCAAGGATTGGGAAGTACTGCCGGCTATGCGTGGCAAATCAGTGCGCGCCATGGCGATTTCGGCTTCCGATCATAAGGTCATAGTTGCGGGCGCGCTTGATGGTGTTTACCGCAGCACCGACGGTGGCAACAACTGGCAGCGGATTTCACCCAATGATGGCATCGTCAAGAACGTCGAATCCATCGCCGTCGATCCGAAAGATCCTAATGTTGTCTATGCTGGCACGTGGCACCTGGCGTGGAAAACCAGCGATGGTGGCGCTAACTGGCAGCACATCAACAAAGGCATGATCGACGATTCCGATGTCTTTTCCATCATTGTCAGCTCCGCGAATCCTTCAGAAGTCTTCGCCAGCGCCTGCTCCGGCATTTATAAGAGCGTCAGCGGCGGCGACCAGTTCGATAAGATCAAGGGCATTCCTTTCACAGCTCGGCGTACCCGCGTGCTGAAACAGGATCCCAGCAATCCGGCCATTGTCTATGCCGGCACAACCGAAGGTCTATGGAAGAGCATGGACGAGGGCAAGAACTGGAAGCGGGTGAGCAGTCCCGAGGTGGTGGTGAACGATGTGCTCGTCGATCCCCGCAACTCGCAGCGTGTATTGCTGGCCACCGATCGTAGCGGCGTACTCGCGAGCGACGATGCCGCGGCGACATTTACTTCCTCTAATCACGGATACGCCCATCGCTACGTGAGCGCCATTCTGGCGGACAGCAAAGAACCCAACACTCTGTACATCGGCTTGGTCAACGACCGTGAATTCGGCGGCGTGTTTTTGAGCCACGATGACGGACAGACCTGGCAGCAGAAGAGCACAGGGCTGGACGGCCGGGATGTCTTTACCCTGAAGCAAGCCAGCAACGGAGCTCTGGTCGCCGGAACCAATAAGGGCCTTTTCGAACTTAGCGAGGGTAGTTCCACCTGGCACCCGATCAATGAGGTTGTGGTGGCGAAGACGGTCTTCCGAACGGTAACTCTGAAGAGCGGTAAGAAAAGGACTGTGAGCTCGACCGTCAGCACGCATTCAATTCTTGACGGGCGAGTCAACGACACCGATCTGGGATCGACCCGTTGGTTCGCGGCAACTTCCGCTGGCCTGTTCACCAGTAAGGATCACGGTAGAGTATGGGTAGGAGGACCAGTTGCCGGGGAGAAAGACTTCGTCTCGGTGCAGTCACAGGAGGCTCTTGTGGTGGCTGCAACCCGCTCCACGGTCCTGGTTTCCACGGATTCGGGAGCCGCGTGGCAGTCTGCTCGGCTGGCTTCTTATCCGATCAACATTCGCAGCGTGACTGTGGCACCGGATGGGCAAATCTTCATTGCAACCCGCGAAGGCGCCTTTCACAGCGCAGACTCCGGGAAGAGCTGGAACCACATAGTCGCGGGATTGCCTGACAAGGACATTACCTCCGTGGCCTATGACGGTAGCCATAGACGCTTGCTCGCGATCAGCGGGCAGATCGGCGTTGTGTTCGAGAGCACGGATGGCGGAAGTTCGTGGCAGCGCGGACCCGACTCCGGCTTCCCGCTTCGCCGCATCAGCGTGGTGCACGGGCGCTACGTGGCGGCAACTCCGTTTGATGGCGTAATCGCGCAACCGGAAAACGAATCGCAAAGCGCTAACGCCGGTGGCGGGACCAACTAACTCAGGACGCCGAACGAAGTTTTCGCGGAGAGGCGCAAGCCCTCCGCGAATTTTTTTTGCACGGGGAAAGCAACTTCTACATATTCTGACCCTTGGCCGAGTCTATATCTGGCTGATTCTTCGAATCCCGATCTGGTATTCCACTTGCCACTAGTCTCCAAAAGGGGTTCGAGCAACCATATCAGCATGGAGAGCTATCGAAGGCGCGGTCGCTCCAAGTCCGGGTACGTTTGGCTCCTGCTCTGCCTCGGTGCCGGCATCCACCAGGGATGCGCTCGCCCCGACGCGTTTCGTCGGACCGGGGCTGGCCAGGCTTCTCCACCGGCCGAACAGAATCTCCCTTTCCATCAGAATCCCGAGCGCACGGTGGATGAGAGCGTTCACCCCGCCGTACCTGCAGATCGAAAAATGGCAGCAGGCGCGCCGTTTCGAACCAGCTCTCGTACCGACACTCGTAGTTTGCCGGTCGGCACACTCATTACCGTCCGATTAGAGAGTGCACTGCCTATCTCTGGAGTCCAGGTCGGACAGCCATTTTCGGCATCCGTAGCCGGCTCGATCGACATCGATGGAGATACGATGATCGAACGCGGTACGCGGGTGATTGGATGCGTACAATCCGCACAGGCCCCTGTCGACCGACCCGGTCTTAGTCCCGATCCTGGATTCCTCCGTCTGATTTTGAAGACGATCACGGTTGATGGCGGTGCACTCCCCCTCCAGACTTCCAGCCTGTTTGCCAAAGGAACATGGCGGTCAAGCGGTGGGCCGACAGGCCCAAGAAGCTTATGGGTGGAAGAAGGCCGACAACTTACCTTCCGGCTGACCGCTCCTGTAACTCTCGCTGGTCCTAACTCCATTGCCAATCGTCAAGCTCCGGCTGCTTCGAGCGAATAGCAGCTCTGGCTTCAGTGCGGCCACCCCTAGGAGTTTTGCTACCTCTTTAACCCAAAGAAACAAAGTCTCTTTGCCTTTTTTCCACAGGCTGGCCCGGGCTCCGAGTGACGTGTGCCCTTCGCAGTGTCAGATTGGGCCTCCTATAGTGGGTTCGAAACCGAGAGTAGGGGCGCTGTCCTGTTTTAGGAACACCGAGGTATCAGGGAACGATCTCGAGGGTTCCTTCTGGCACTTCTTCCACGGCAGAGTATCAGTATGAGCACTGCGACACGATTTTCGTGGTCCGAGGTTCCCACACCAGAGAATACAGAAACCGGATTTCATTCCGTCTTTGAACGCGCTCCAATTGCCGCCGCGCGCTGTAACTCACAAGGAGTGATCGTCGAAGTGAATCTTGCCTTCGAGCAGGCTGTAAATCCCCTCCTGTTGCAGCAACGAGTGCTGCGGCTCAGCGATTTAGTTCCCCCGGAAGATCGTGGCACAACCGAGTCCCTTCTGCGTGCACTGCTGAATTCCACCTGCGACAGCATCCGCGTGGAAGGAAGAGAAAAAGGGAGCGCCACCGACGGAACGGAAGTTATCCACTGGACGGCGTGGCGATTACCGGCTTTGGGAGGGGAGCTTCCTCATGCCTTGCTGATCGCCGAGCGTAATCACGAGGCCGCCCCGGTTAAGGAGGATTTGCTCCAAACTCAGCGCTGGGAAGCGGTAGGCCGCCTGGCCGGGGGTGTTGTGCACGACTTCAACAATCTCCTAACCGGCGTCATGCTCTACTGCGATCTCCTGTTGTCAAGTATGGATACGCGCGACTGCCGGCGCCGGTACGCGGCCGAGATTCGTGCAGCCGTCGTGCAAGCCGCCGGATTAGTGCGGCAGTTGCTGGTGTCGCGCGCCCACAAGCTACCCAAGTCCGTACGTTGTGCCTCAATGAAATTGCAGAGAGAATGCGGGATTTGCTGACCCGCCTGATCGGCGAAAACGTGGAGCTGGAATTCCGGCTCGACCCCGATTTGGGATTGGTCAAAATCGACGAGGCGCAGGCCCAGCAGATTATTCTCAACCTGGTTCTCAATGCCCGCGATGTCCTGACAAACGGCGGTCGCATCGTGGTTGAGACCAGCAACTGCAGGTTTCAAACTGTAGCCGGATCTACGCTGCCGCGGTACGCTCAGACAGGTGTCCTCTTCCCCTGCATTTTGCTGATCGTCGCCGACAACGGCCATGGGATGGACGCGAAAACGCGCCGGAGGCTCTTTGAGCCATTTTTCACCACCAAGAAGGTTGGTCAAGCTACCGGCTTGGGGCTGACCACGGTCCACAGCATTGTCACCACGAACCATGGATTGATCCACATCGAAAGCGAGCCCGGCCAGGGAACTCGGGCCATGATCCTATTACCCCTGGCGTCCCAATCAACCGATGCTGAATTTCGGCCCATCAGCCATCCCCATCCAGTTGCGTCACCAAAGCCACTTAACGAAGCTAAAAAGGAATCACTCCTATGATGTCAGCAGCCGTTAGTCCTTTAATCGCCCAGCCGCAAATTGCAGGCGCGAATTTTCTTAACCTCCTCATTGTGGACGACGAACGGTCGATCCGCGAAGCTTGCCGTGAAGTCGCCATCTCCCTTGGATTCATCGCCCATGTTGCTGATTCCGCAGAGCACGCCTTTCGCTTGCTGCAAACCCAAACCATCGATGCCATCCTGCTTGACTTGCGCCTTCCTGGAGCGAGCGGCCTTGAAGCGCTCCGCCAGATCAAAGCGCAGCGTCCGGAAGCTCTGGTCATCGTGGTGACGGGGTACGGCACGGTGCAGTCGGCGGTGCAGGCCATGAAGCAAGGTGCTTACGAATACGTTACGAAGCCCTTCAGTATTGATGAACTCAAGCTTTTGCTCGAGCGTGTTTCCAACCATCTCAAGCTGAAAACTGAAAACCGGATGTTGCGCGAGAAGCTGAAGTCCAAGCAGGGTTACGGTGGCCTGGTCGGCCGAGCGCCGGAGATGGAGAAGCTCTACCGCATCATCGCCAAGGCCGCGAACAGTACCCATCCGGTGCTGATTCTTGGCGAAAGTGGCACTGGGAAAGAGATGGTAGCGCGCTCCATTCATTATTCCGGGCCTTTTCGCGATAAACCTTTCATTCCAGTTGATTGCGGCTCACTGGTGCCGACGCTAATCGAGAGCGAATTGTTTGGATACGTCCGCGGCGCATTCACCGGAGCGAATCAGGCCAAGGACGGATTGCTAGCCATTGCGGACGGCGGGACGATATTCCTCGACGAGGTCGGTGAACTTCCCGTCGATCTTCAGTCCAAACTCCTGCGTGCCATTCAGGAAAAGGAGATTCGTCCCGTCGGCAGCACGCGCCGTATTCCTATTAACGTGCGCATCCGCGCCGCAACCAATCGCGATCTGGAGCAGGCCGTGACGGAGGGAACATTCCGGCGCGATTTGTATTTTCGCCTGAATGTTCTCAGCCTTCGCATCCCGCCACTGCGCGAGCGGCGGGAAGATATCGCTTTGCTCATCGCGTATTTCATGGAACGTGCTTCACGCGCTTCAGGACAGGAAAAAGTTCTGAGCGACGATGCTCTCAAAGTCTGCTGGCCTACGATTGGCCGGGCAATGTCCGGGAGCTTGAGAATTGTCTGGAGCGAACTTGTGCCTTCACCAGCGGATTACTCATTCATGTTCCTGACCTGCCTCCGGCAATCGCTAGCACGGCGATTGTGGTGACGGGAAATGGGAACGGAAATTAAGCGGTCAGAACAAGATCGTCCCCATGGCCGAACTGGAGAAGCAAACCATTCTCAGTGCCATTGCGGAGCTGAACGGCGATAAATTGCAGGCCGCTCGACTGCTCGGGATCGGCAAAACTACTCTGTACCGCAAGCTCAAAGATTACGCGGTGCATGCTTAAGATTGGTTGAGAACAGCGCAACGATGAAATGAAATGGGAACGGGTGCGGTCTGCAATGGGAAGAGCGCGCGGATGTGCACTTGGTAAGTGCCGTTTTTTCATTGAGAAATTTGTGGAGGGCTGCGTGCTAGAGGAGATGCATGATCTTACTCATAACACCTTCAGCACGCGGTCCAGAGTGCGTCGCCATTCTGAAAGATTCCACCGGCAATGAAACTCATTGGGCGGAAGATCTGCGGCAAGCATCGGCCCGATTGCGGGAACAGTCCTACTCCGCGGTGGTGATCGATCAATTTCTTCTGGAAAACGAGCCGGCCGAAAGCGATCAGGTGCTGGAACATCTGGGTACAGCCTTTCCGGTCTACCTGAACTTCGCAATCAGCGGCATGGAGCGCTTGCTCCGGGAAGTTCGTTGCGCTTTGCAACGCCGCCAGCGCGAGGAATCTCAGGCGCGCCGCTCGGTCGAACAACAATTTCGCAGTGAAATGTGCGAAAGCCTTACCGCTATGCTGCTCTCCTGCGAACTGGCGATGGCTGTGCCTAATGTCCCCTCGACCGCCGCAGAGAAGATTCTCGCGGTGGATAACCTCGCGCGCGAGATGCGTCTAAGGCTAGGCACGAACTAATCGAAAAAGGTTGCGCCCGTGCGGTCGGAGAATGCGGCTGATGCTGGTTGCGAGAGCCTCTAAAAAACTTCTCTCGGCTAGCCCCATTCGCACTAGAATAATCCAGCGCGACCTGCCGGATCCCTTACTGGTTGCGGAATCCCGGCAGCTCCCGGAGGACGTTTGCACATTCTGGTCACAGCGGACACGATGTCCGGCTCCTGGACTTACACTCGCGAACTGGTCACTGGGCTAGTCACGCGTGGCGTACGAGTCACGCTGGTCACCTTCGGCGAGATCCCTTTACCCGATCAGACCGCCTGGATGGATCGTCTTCACGGTCTGGAATACCGGCCCACCGCTTTCCGCCTGGAGTGGATGGACGAAGCGCCGCAGGACCTTCACGAATCCTCGGAATTTCTCGCCAAGTTGGTAAGCGAGATTCGTCCCGATGTCCTTCACCTGCACCAGTTCTGCCACGGCAATCTTCCTGTCGATGTCCCGCGTGTGATCTTGGCCCACGGCGATCTCCTCAGCTGGGCGCAAGCAGTGCAAGGTTGCACGCCCCGCCCGACTCGCTGGCTTCAGTGGTATCGCGAAACCGTGGTTCGCGGCATCGCGGCCACTGATGTTGTGATTTCTCCCTCCGCCTGGATGGCCGAGACAATTCGCTCCACTTATATGTGCCCGCGGCACGAGGTAGTCATCTATCCGGGACGGAATCCGATCTTCTTCAATCCGTATATCAGCAAGGACGACTCGGTTCTTTCCGTAGGTCGTCTGGTGGATGCGGGCAAGCAGGTTTTTCTTCTCACTCAGCACGCCCATCCGTTCGCGGTTTGCATCGTAGGTGCCGAACAAACGGTCCCGGTTCCGCGCATCCCCATTCGTGCCGATGTGAAGGTCTCGATCGATCAGCATTGCGTGGCCATCCTTGGGCCTCAGACGGAAGCTCAACTCCGCGCGCTCTATAGCCGCGCCGCCGTCTACGCGGCCACTCCGCGCTACGAACCCCTTGGCATGGCTGCCCTCGATGCTGCTTTCTCCCGTTGCGCCATCGTCGCCAATGACATACCGAGTTTCCGCGAGGTCTGGGGCGATGCCGCCCTCTACTTCCGCACCAACGACGTCCGCAGTCTGGCTGCAATCTTGCGCCAACTCGATTCTGACCGTCCCTTGCGCCAGGCATATGCTGATCGCGCCTTCGCCCGAGCCCGCGAGCGCTTCACGGCTCACCGCATGATCGACAGCTATCTCGAGCTTTACCACAGCCTGGCACTCGCCGATTCCAGAGCCGCCTGAACCGGCGCTTCTGTTTTCCGGTCAACCTGCCCCTTGATCGCAGCATCCAAAACCACCTAACATCCTCGGTTCGAGTAGCAAGGCAGAGGTGAATCCGTGCCACAAACTTCCGGCGGAACTATCCCCCTACGAAAATTCGGCCGTGTCGATGCCAAAATCTCCGCCCTTGGTTTTGGCGGCCATCACCTCGGCGACGCTCCGGATGCAAAGACGGCGGTCGAAATCATCCATCAGGCGGTCGACGGCGGAATCACGTTCTATGACAACTGCTGGGAGTATCGCCGCGGAAAGACAGAAGTATGGATGGGCGCGGGCCTGAAGGGGCGCCGCGACAAAGTCTTTCTGATGACGAAGACCTGTCCTCACGGCCGTGATGGCAGCCTCGCCCTGCAGATGCTTGAGGAATCCCTGCACCGATTCCAGACCGACCACCTCGACCTCTGGCAAGTCCACGGCATGGGCTTTGACAACGACCCCGAACTCTTCATCCGCAAGGGCGGCGCGGCCGAGGCTTTGGAGAAAGCCAAGAAAGACGGGAAAGTTCGCTTCGTCGGATTCACCGGCCATAAAAATCCGAAGGTTCATCTCGCCATGCTGAATACCGGCTTTCCCTTCGATGCCGTGCAGATGCCTCTGAACGCCTTCGACGCTACCTTCACCCGAAGTTTCGAGAGGGACGTGCTGCCCGAACTCGCCAAACGGGGTATCGCCGTCCTCGGCATGAAGCCCTTGAGTGGCCATGGCGACGCCATTAAACACGGCGTCATCACCGCGGAAGAATCTTTGCGTTATGCCATGAGCCTTCCCGGCGTCACCACCACCATTACCGGTATCGATAGTCTCGACGTGCTCCACCAGAATCTGCAAATCGCACAGAATTTTACGCCGATGTCGGAATCGGAGATGAATGCACTCCGCGACCGTTGCAAGCCGGACGCCGCCGATGGACGCTACGAGGTCTATAAGTTGTCGCTGAGGTTCGATAATCCCGAAGCCCGCCTCGCGCACGGCTTTCCGCTCGATACGCAACAATCCGAAGTAAAAGACATGCTGGGAGCCGAGATGAACACAGGCCACCCATTTCCCGAAAAGCAATTTTAGGAGAGAGCGACAGTGGCTTCGAGGCTCGAATGGAATCGCCGTAGTTTTATCCAAGGAGCGGCCGTGCTAAGCGCGGTGCCGCTCATCCGCGGAGGCAGCATGGCGCAGAAGCAAACCGATCCGTCGCAACAGGTGCCCGAGGGGCAAGTGCCGAAAAAGCCGCTGGGAAAAACGGGCGTGCAAGTTTCCGCCTTGGGCCTGGGCGGCTATCATCTTGGCTCGGCAGAAACCGATCAGGCCGTAAATGAGATCGTCGCCAAGGCCATCGACCACGGCGTGTCATTTTTTGACAACGCGTGGGAATATCACGACGGCCTCAGTGAAGAGCGCTTGGGCAAAGCTCTCAAAGGAAAGCGCGATCAGGTCTTCGTGATGACGAAGGTCTGCACTCACGGTCGCGACAAAAAAGTCGCCATCCGCATGCTCGAGGAATCTCTTCGCCGCCTGCAAACCGATCATCTCGACCTCTGGCAAATCCACGAGGTCGTCTACGACAACGATCCTGATTTAATCTTTGCGCCCAGTGGCGCGGCCGAGGCGCTGGCCGCTGCCAAGCAGCAGGGAAAGGTCCGCTTCGTCGGCTTCACCGGCCATAAAGATCCGGAAATCCATCTGAAAATGTTGTCGCGCGATTTTCCCTTCGATACCGTGCAGATGCCTCTCAATTGCTGCGATGCGACCTTCCGCAGCTTTGAGACTCACGTCCTGCCGGAAGCGACCCGCCGAGGCATTGCCGTTCTGGGCATGAAAAGCCTTGGAGGCGGCGGTGAACTGGTTCGGCATGGAGCTGTGACTCCCGAACAGGGACTCCGCTACGCGATGAGTCTTCCCGTGGCAACCACGATCAGTGGGGTCGACACCATGCAAGTCCTCGATCAGAATCTGAGGGTCGCGGTCAACTTTGAACCTCTGATTGAAGCTGATATGCAAGATTTGCGCGACCAGTGCCGTTTTCTCGCGTCTGACGGCCGTCTCGAACTCTTCAAGATGACAACCAAGTACGACGGCAAGGTAGGCCGTGAGCAGCACCACTTCCCCACGACGCAAGAGCTGCCCTTATAGCCAGACTGAACGCGGATGAAGTAATATCTCGGCTACCCAACCCTGCAAAGGGGAAGGGCCGTTTTGGGTCGCGTTTTGCGTTCCGCGACGACCCCCGGGGAATCGCCGGAATCGCCGGAAACGAGGAGACGACCCGTGTGCTTCTCAGCAACAGCGAACTTTGTTGGCAGTGGCGTTCTGGGCGCCGTCGGCGTGGTCACGTTAAGTAAGGTCAAGCACCGGCGCGAATTGATTTTCGCTTCCCTGCCTTTGCTGTTTGCCATTCATCAGTGCATCGAAGGATTCGTCTGGCTGGGATTGGACGGCATTTTCTCACCGGTTGTGGCGCACAACATGGGCGCGGCCTTCATGCTCTACGCCCAGGGCCTGCTGCCTTTCTTGCTGCCGCTAAGCGTGCTGCTATTCGAACCTGACGCGAAGAGCCGCAGGCGCATGCTGCCGTTCCTCGTGCTCGGCGGAGCAACCACACTGTATATTTTGTGGGCATTGACCGCCTATCCCTTGCAGGTGTACGTGAAGGGAAACAGCATCGTATACATCAACCAGGCGACAAATAATACCGCGGTCGCCTTGCTCTATGTGATTGCAACGTGCGGTTCGCTGTTTTGCTCGAAAATCAGGATGATGGTGATCTTTGGTGCTGCAAACCTCATAATTCTCCTGATCGTCATGGAGTTCAAACGGTACGCGTTCACCTCGCTGTGGTGTGCCTACGCGGCAGTCGCCAGCCTGATCATCCTCGCCTACTTCTGGACCAGCAGCGAAGAACGACCATTCCTCTATGCGCACCCCGTCTGAGAATCCATAGACGACTTTCCCGCGCGACAGTTGCCCCCGCTTAATGATATCTTTTTAGCCTTACTAGAAATCCGTAAGGTTGGAGGAATCAAACTCATGGCGCAAGTAAAGATCACGGTTCGCCCGAATGGTCCGTACCGCGTGGAAGCACCCGAAGGTTCGATTGAACTCGTCGATGCCAACGGCACATCTTATGACCTTACTGGTAAGCCTGGTTTTTCCCTATGCCGTTGTGGCGGTTCGGTCAACAAGCCGTTTTGCGATGGCACGCACAGCCGCATTGGATCTCAGGGCGCGGAACTGGCAGTCAAGAAAGCGGACGGATAGGTTTGCTCCGATTTTCCAGCCGAAAGATTCAAGGATTCGGGGGATCTGATGAGCGACTACAACGACCGCGATCTGGGAATGAAACGCAACATCACGCGCCGTGATTTTCTCAACGGTGTGGCCATGACTGCTGGCGCTGCCATGATGCCATGGCATCTGTTTGCGGAAGGCAATCTGGAAAAATCGCCGACTTATTACCCTCCCGGCCTGACCGGACTCCGCGGCAGTCATCCCGGCTCGTTTGAGGCAGCTCACGCATTGCGTGACGGAACTTTCTGGGATACTGCGGGAACGCCCCAGGATACCGGTGAAGCTTTCGATCTCATTATCGTGGGCGGGGGCATCAGCGGTCTTTCTGCTGCGCATTTTTATCGCAAAACGGCGGGTGCAAATGCGCGCATCCTGATTCTCGACAACCACGATGATTTTGGCGGACACGCCAAGCGCAATGAATTTCGCTTAAACAACGCCTTCCGCCTCGGTTTTGGCGGAACGTTTTCAATCGAAAGCCCCGCGCCTTACAGCAACGTAGCGCGCGGAGTAATCGAAGAATTGGGCATCGACGTTGCTTCTTATCCGAAGTATCACGACGCAAAGCTCTATCGCTCCCTCGGCCTGCGTCCGAAAATCTTCTTCGATAAAGAAACCTTCGGCGCAGATCGGCTGATCACGAGTCCCGCAGCGTTTGGTGGCGGCGAAAAAGATTACGCCAATGCCGGCGAGATCGAAGCGTGGAAGCAGATGCTCGCGCAGGCTCCCATCGCGCAGCAGGCCAAAAGCGATTTCGAGCGCCTGCTTCGCGACGACACGGATTACTTTCCATCCCTCACCTCAACAGAGAAGAAAGCAAAGCTGGCGCGGATCAGCTATGCCAGTTTCCTCACCGAACTTGTAAAGGTTCATCCGGATGTGGTGAAGGTGTTCCAGGCTGTGCCGCAACCCTTGTTTGGTCTGGGAATTGATGCCGTTTCGGCGCAGGATGCGTGGGGATTTGACCTGCCGGGATTCGAAGGAATGAAGCTCGACCCTACGCCCGGCAAGGGAATGAATCGCGACGCGATTCCGAATGAAGAAGCCGAGAAATATTTCTTTCACTTCCCGGATGGCAATGCGACCATCGCGCGGCTGCTGGTACGCAAGCTGATTCCGGATGCGATTCCCGGAAACTCCGCCACGGACGTGGTGATGGCGAAAGCGAATTATTCGAAGCTCGATTCAACAGCATCGTCCGTGAAGATTCGTTTGAACAGCACGGCGGTGCGAGTGAGGCATTTAGGCGATGCTGCGACAACGAAAGATGTAGAAGTGGCCTACGCGCGAGGAGGCAAAGTTTATACCGCAAAGGCCAAGAACTGCATTCTGGCATGCTGGCATGTTGTGATCCCCTACATCTGCGAAGATCTGCCGCAAAAGCAGCGGGAGGCATTGGCCTCCGCACAAAAGGTTCCGTTGCTCTATACCAACGTGGCGCTGCACAACTGGACGTCGTTTCATAAATTGAACGCCAATGCGGTGTATGCGCCCGGCTGCTATCACACGCGATTCGCTCTCGATCTGGCGGTCAGTATCGGTGGTTATGAATGTGCCCGCAAGCCCGAGCAACCCATCGTGGTCCACATGATGAAGACGCCGTGCCAACCCGGCCGGCCGGCGCGCGAGCAACACACTTTGGGCCGCATCGAGTTATTTGAAACGTCGTTTGAAACCATGGAGCGCGAGATCCGCGGGCAGCTCGCGCGCACGCTGGGAGCGGGAGGATTCGATCCAGCACGCGACGTCGCGGCGATTACAGTGAACCGCTGGCCGCACGGTTATGCCTATGAATACAACTCGCTGTGGGATTCGTTCTGGCTGGAAGGCGGCGAGACTCCCTGCGAAGTGGCGCGGAAACCTTTCGGGCGGATCGCGATCGCGAACGCCGATGCAGGCGCCTACGCGTACACAGACGAGGCAATTAATCAGGCGTGGCGGGCGGTGGGAGAGTTGAAGAGTTAGCGGTGCTGACCGGAATATGTGGCCCGCGCGGCGGCGGTATAAGGGAACTGGTGTCCGCAAAATGGATTCTTCTCAACTGCAAGGGAAGTCCGTAATGACGGGCAACTCCGATGGCGCCGCCCGTCAAAGCGAGTGTCACGGCCAGTAGAACTGCGGCACGGCGAGGGGCTTGCTCGTGTCGTGGTGCAATAAGGGCGATGAGCGCGCCCACGATCAAGCCGGTGATCAGTCCGCCAATGTGGGCAGCATTGTCGATGCCTGGCATGGCAAATCCGAAAATGAGGTTGTAAACGACGAATGCCCCGAGACTGCGAAGCGTGCCCTGGAGGGCGGAGCGCGGAACCGAGAACTCTCCTAATTTAAAGGCAGCGATAAGCGCGCCAGCCAGTCCGAAGATGGCCCCGGAGGCTCCTACGCTAGGCCGGTAAGGACCCCACGCCGCACTCACCAGGCTCGACCCAATGCCGCAGAGAAAATAGATGGAGGCGTAAGTCCAAGCGCCATAAAGCGATTCACAGAGCGCGCCTAAATACCACAGGCACCACATATTAAAGGCAATGTGGAGCAAGCTCCCATGAACGAAAACGCAAGTTAAGAGACGCCACCATTCTCCTGACATCGTGAGCAATCCTATGTTGGCGCCCCAGTGCATAATCTCGTAGCCAGAGAACTCCTGCATAGGATTGAGAAATGAGAGCGGATTGCCGGAAGCTAAAACCATCGCCAGGAACACCGCGACGTTGATGCCGAAGATGATTCGCGTCAGGCTGATCGTGGATTCGCCGCGACGAACCCAAGGCGTGGGCATGACGGGTTGGCGTGCGTCCTCGGCAACCTCTCCGCGCTGGTAAGCCTCGTGCTGGCGGCACCACTGGCAGATCTTCTTACCAAAGGAAAATCCGGGAAGCTGTCGGCCACATCGAATGCAGTTTGCCATGGGTATCAAGAAAACGTGGTCCTAAGAAAGCGTATCAGGAGTCGGCATGAAGCAGGAAAAGTGTAACGCAAAGCTGGCCCGCTGATGGTTACACGAAGGAAGAGAGATGCGCACCTCGGCAAAAAACGGCTCAGAGGTTTCGGGTAAGTGAATCCAAAGCGTCGGGTGGCAGTTGCACAAAAGCCGCGGCGGCTGCGACTTTTAGAGCGCCGTAGGTTTGCAGGCCGTCGATGTCGCCTGCGGTACGCAGGTGCGCGAGAACCGGTGCCGGGCTCAAGATATCGGCGTGGACCAGCAGCCAAAACCGGAGTTTGATGCCGGTAACCAGCGAGTAGAGCCGGACCTCAATTGCCTTCTCTTGCAGAGCAGAGGCAAGGCTGGCGCGGCGAGGATCCTGGCGGTTCTTTTCTGCGTCCGCATACTCAACCAGAAGTTTGGAATTGTGAGCCATGCGCCGGGTCAACTCGAGGAACAATCGCATTCGCTTGCGCTGGGCCTCGCGAAATTGCGATCGGCCAAGCTTCCATCGGCACTCAAATTCCGTTGCCGGATCGAGAAGGGATTCGGCTAGCGAAATATCCACTGGGTAGAGGAATGGGACGACATCATCGACATCGACGTCGCGTTTGGGAAAACGGGACCAGGCGCAACGCAGCATGTAGATGCAGGAGGCCGCACCCCACGCCACAATTAACCAGGTGAAAATAATGGAGAACATACCCTAGCGCATCCTCCGTAAGGCATCCTTGTATTGCTTCAGATCACCAGGAGATGGGGCCGATAGGTCGGGAGTCGGAGTCTCTGCTTTTTGCGGCACACTGAAAAACCAAATCCAAATCAACACGGCAACAGAGTATGCCACAACCGAAGTCCATCCCCACAACAACTTGAATCTTGTTCCGAAATCCGAAAACTTGGCAGTGGTCAGCAGCATAACGGTAGCGTAAACGCCAAACCCGGTGGCCACGCCGAAGGAGTATTGGCGCCAGCGGAGGCCGAGAAGTGGCACAAGAGTCACCAGTCCGGCGAAAACCATTACTTCCACGAAACGGACAGCAATTTCCCCAGCGAAAATGTAAACGGGAAGGCCAACAATTTGTGACGGGACGGCGTCAATGCGGGCCAAGGTGACGCCGACGCCCGCTACAAGCAAAAATGGGAAGATATAGCGGACCCACCAGGCTCTAGTTAAGTTCCCGAGAACTGTGCGCAGAACTTCGTACATGACGAGGATTCCAAGCAGGCCGTAGCCGGCTTCGGTGATCCAATAAGTCAGGTAATAAGAATACTGATGGCTATGAGACACGAAACGTGCTAGGTCCGCTCCTACGGCGAATGCCGCATAGGCGAAGAAGCAGGGAAGAGCAGTATAGATACGCCTGAGAACCAGAAGTCCAAAAAGTGCTACCAATAGACCCGACGGGATGAATTCAAGGACGGTCATGAAGCCGGGAACAGCTTACCTCAACCGTTCCCGGTCTTCGAGCGTTCATTTTCGCTACGCAGCAAATCCCGGTTGTGGTGGCTTAGTAGGATTTGTGGGGGGCAGCCCCCCTCCATCGGCCAGCAGGATGGTCCCTGCCTGTGGTGGTTTGTTGGGATTGGTGGGCGGTAGTCCGCCTCCATCAGCCAAAGCTACCGTATTGAGCGACAAAACTAACAACGCGACTGCGAAGATCCGTGTCATGGTGATTCTCCTATGGTGGGGAATGCCCCGGAAACAGTTTAGTCAGAGGGGCAAGTGGTGGGGATTTTCAGGCAGCGAACCGCGAAAATCCGAACTACGGCGCGGTCGAACCTTCGTAGTTGATGACCGCGGCGTTCAGTGAATGGTCTTGGTTTTTCTCGACATGTAATCCATCAGCAGATATTGGCCCAGCGTGTAGGGAGTGGTGAAGTAGGCTTTACCGCGGCACATCTCGGTGACCTTCTGCACGAATTGCACGAGGCCGTAATCTGACGCAAGCATGAAGGTGTTGATGAGAACACCGGCGCGCTTGCACTTGGAAACTTCTTCCAGTGTCTGGCTGACCACGAGGGGATCAAGGCCGAAGGCATTTTTGTAGATGCGGCCGTCCTCGAGGGTGAGAGCGGACGGTTTGCCGTCCGTGATCATCACGATCTGCTTCATGTCTTTTCGTTGCCGCTGCAAAATGCGCTGTGCCAGGCGCAGGCCTTCCCGCGTGTTGGTGTAATACGGGCCGACCTTGACGCGGGCGAGTTGGGAGAGTGGAACTTCCTCGGCGGAGTCGTGGAACAGGACGAGCGAAAGCGAGTCACCAGGATACTGCGTTCGAATGAGATGCGAGAGAGCCATGGCAACTTTTTTCGCCGGGGTAAAGCGGTCTTCGCCGTAGAGAATCATCGAGTGCGAGCAGTCCAGCATCAGAACGGTGGCGCAGGAAGATTGGTACTCGCACTGATGAACCTGCAGATCTGAGTATTCGATGTTGAGCGGCAGGCTGAGGCCTTCGCGCTGAATAGCGCTGGAGAGAGTTGCCGTGATGTCGAGGTTGAGCGTGTCGCCGAACTCGTAGGTTTTCGAGGACCCGCTGGCTTCGATGCCGGTGGCGAGGTCGCGGGTGTCGTGGCGTCCAAAGCTGGATTTCCCGAGCGAGCCGAGCAGATTGCGCAGAGACTTGAAGCCAAGGAAGTCGAGGCTCTTGTCGGTGATTTCGAATTTAGCCTGCTGCTGATTCTCGCCGACTTGTCCGCCGACGCCGGATGGCCGGGAAGGGTCAGGCGGCTGATCGATGGAAATGTAGTCTTCCTGCTGCATGCGCTCGATCAGTTTTTCGATCAGATCGTCGAGTTCGCCGTCCGCCGCCATTTCCTGCAGGCGTTCGCGCATGTCTTCGTCGAATTGATCGCCCTCCATCAGAGCTTGCTCGATCGCACGTTTGAGGTCATCGAGAGTTTGCTCACCCTCCGGTAGCTCGTACCACATGTCGCTCTGGAAGCCGCTTTGCAGCAGGTAATCAGAGAGCGCGCCGAGCAGATCCTCCAGGCTCATTTCGCCGGCGGCGTCGGGGACGTATTTGGAGTAGCGAATGCGCTTCATAAACCCGTCGTTGGTCGTTTGTCGTTAGCCGGTCAAGGTGCGCTGGCGTTGCCGGTTTACTCGGGTAAGGTACAGAAAGACATTCGTAAGAGCGACAAAAGGACCACCTGATTCCGTGTTAACAGGCAGCGTCGAACCGTCTTTCAATCGGACCTCTACCACTCCTCCATGCTTCTTTCCTTGTTCAAAACCGCGACCTCCGGACGGACTGATGACGCCTTCCACATCGTTCAGTCGAATTCTGCGAAACATGCCGAGTCGTTCCGAAACCATCTGTGACCCGCTCAGTGCAAACCATTCCCCCGCCGAGCGCATGCTCGCAATCAGTGGCGTTTGGCCCTCCAGTCTGTCCTGAAAATGTGCAACCTGGCTTGAAGTTAGTTCGTCAGCGGTTTTCGTGAACTCGCCGCTGCCGCCCCTTTGCAAAAAGATGGTTACTATACGTCTTGCCGATATCATCGCTAACGACCAACGACTAATGACGGGTCAATTAAATTGCCGCCTCTGTCTATACGGCGGTTCTTCCTTCTCGAAACTCTTGTCGCGCTCCCGCGGCTCGGGCTTTTTCTCCCCGGCTTTGAACACGCGCTCCTCATTGCGGCCGATGCGCTTGTGTGCGTGCAGGCCTTCCAGGATGAATTCCGCGGCAGAAACTTGTTGCTCTGGACTTTCCTTCTGGGAGACGCCGAGCGGTCCGAGCTTTTCGACCAACCCCTGAATTTCCTTAAGATTTTCAAGCGCTTCGAGAGCGGAGACGGAGTCTGAAAGCTGAATCTCGCCGCCCAGATCGAACCACTGCACGATCTGCTGCACATTGGCGCCAGTGAAGTATTCGTCGTAAGTCTTGGCGATGGCAGCGCGGATGAGTTCGCGGCCAACGAAATCCGCACCTTTCATTTCGCCTTCATATTCCAGTTCAAGCTTGCCGGTAATGGCTGGCAGCGCGGCATAGATATCGCTGACCCGCGGAACGACGAGCTTTTCATCGTTGCGGATGGCGCGGCGTTCCGCGTTGGAGACCACATTTTCCATGGCAGAAATGGGCAGGCGCTGACTGACACCGGAACGCTTGTCAATTTTTTTATCTTCGCGGGCCACAAAAGCGATGCGCTCGATGACTTCCTGAATGTAGGTGGGCAGGTGCATGGCGTGGCCGTTGCGGGCCGTCCAGGCCTCCTGGGTAGTGATAGCGATGCCTTCGTCGACCGTTGCGGGATAGTGCGTTCGAATCTCGGAGCCGATGCGGTCTTTAAGCGGCGTGATGATCTTTCCGCGAGCCGTGTAGTCTTCGGGATTCGCGCTGAACACGATCGCCAGGTCGAGCGGAAGCCGGATAGGGTAGCCCTTAATCTGCACATCGCCTTCCTGCATGATGTTGAAGAGTCCGACCTGAATTTTTCCCGCGAGGTCGGGAAGTTCGTTCACGGCGAAGATGCCGCGATTGGCGCGCGGCAACAGACCGTAATGAACGGTGAGCTCGTTCGAAAGTTCGTGACCGCCGCGAGCTGCTTTGATGGGATCGATGTCGCCGATGAGGTCGGCGATGGTCACGTCAGGCGTCGCAAGCTTTTCCACGTAGCGATCGTCGGGAGTCAGATAGGCGATGGGCGAAGCATCGCCGAGGCGCGTGATTTCTTCACGGCAGCGGCGGCAGATAGGCGAGTAAGGGTTGTCGCGGATCTCGCATCCGGCGAGGTAAGGCATGTGCGGATCAAGCAGAGTTGTCAAAGCACGCAGGATGCGGCTTTTCGCCTGGCCACGCAGCCCGAGCAAAATGAAATTGTGCCGCGAGAGAACGGCGTTTACGATCTGCGGCACAACCGTGTCGTCATAGCCGACGATGCCCGGAAAGATGCTGGCATCTTCGTTTTGGCGCAAGCGGCTCATGAGATTTTCCCGGAGTTCATCTTTTACGCGGCGAGTGCGCAAGCGTTTTTCTGAAAAGTCACTGTGGCGCAATTCGCCAAGCGTGCGAGGAAGACTCATTGAAGAACCCCCGGGGGAAAACACTTTTTTGGATTATACGCGGGTTTGCGAGGTCGTGATTTTGAGTTTCAGTGAACGTGCCGGTTGCCGCCGGCTTTTTCGCGGGCGCGCGCGGCACGATGCAGGTTGGGAATGAGCGATTCCAGATAAGTGATCAGCGACGAAAGACGTTGGGATTCTGCGCGCAAAGAAAGCAGCTTCTGTTTGAAATCCAGATCCAGGGGCAGAGACGCCGCGAGAAAAAAAGAAAGCTGAGAGGGATCAGCAGCGGCCAGATCCTGCCGCGCGCCCGCCATGGCCATCAGTTCGGAATGCAACTGGATCGCCCGGTCGGTGTCTTCCTGCGCGGCGGAGCCGGGATCGTCGTGGATCATTAGAACTTCGGCCTGCAGGAATGAGCGCTCTTGATTTACAGCCAAGAGTTCGAAACGCTCGCGTCCTTCGGTGACGAGATCAAGCCGGCCGTCAGGATACTCCTTTACCACGGTGACGATTTCAGCGGTGCATCCCACCTCGGCGAGACCCTGCTCCATAACGCGCACAACGCCGAACTCTCGATTCTGCGCTCTGCATTCCGCGATCATTTCCTTGTAACGCGGTTCGAAGATATGCAGCGGCAGAGGAGTGCCCGGGAACAAAACCACATCGAGCGGGAACAGGGGAATCAGGGCAGCCAAAAAATCTCCGTGGCGCGGGGATCCGCGCAAAATGAGCGGCTGGCCCTGATTGTATCGCAGCGCTTGACTTCGCGAGTTCGGTAGGACTAAAAGCGCGCTATGGAACTAGCAGGAAAAATCGTGGTGGTGACAGGCGCTTCCTTGGGAATCGGGGAAGCGATTGCGAAGATTTTCGCCGATCATGGAGCGAGTGTGGTCATGCTGTCGCGCGACGCGGGACGGGCGGAGGCGGCGCGGGGTCGACTCGGTCGCGTCGAGCGGACGCTGGCGCTGGCCTGCGATGTGCGACACCGCGAGGAGATCGATCGCGCAATCGGGCTGACACTGCATCATTTCCAACGAATCGACGTTTGGGTGAACAATGCCGGGCATGGATTGCTGGATTCGGTTTCCCAAATGGATATGGCAGCCTGCCGGGAGATGTTCGATACAAATTTCTTTGGAGCCGTGATGGGCATGCAGGCGGTCATTCCGGTGATGCGGCAGCAGGGCGGCGGAACGATCATCAATATTTCGAGCGTGGCGGGGCACATTCCGCTGCCGTTTCATGCCGCTTACAGCGCGACCAAGTTTGCCATGAACGCAATAGGTAAAGCCGCGGGCGTGGAACTGAAGAAGGATGGAATTCACGTGCTGACAGTCTGTCCCGGCTACGTGCGGACGGCCTTCGGCCAGAATGTGGTGCTGGGCAACGAACAAAAAAAAGTGCGGCCCGATTCCGTGCGCGGGATAACAGCCGGCCGCGTGGCGCGCGCGACGCTGCGCGGGTATTTGAAACAGAAAAGGGAAGTCATCGTGCCCTGGACGATGTATGTGCCGCAGAAGATTTATCAGGTTTTTCCGGCACTCGTGGAGAAGGCGATGAGCAGAATGGCGAAGTGAACCGCGGTTGGGATGGTTACGCCGGGAAACTATCCCAGTTCCGCCAGCATGGCTTCCATTTCAGACTGCGCATGCAGGTTGCCGGTTCGTCGGGCGGACGCTATGCCGTCCTTCAGCATCATCCTGGCTTCAGTGGCCCTGTCCGCCCGAACGAGCGTTTGCGCGGCCATGAAATATCCGGGAGTGTAATCTGGATTGGCTTTCAGCAGGATAGAAAACTCCGCCAGGGCGCGATCAAAGTCGCCTTGATTGGAATACTCCATCGCCAGGCCGTAGCGGGCGAAGGTGTCATTGGGATCCTGCGTCAGGATTTGGCTGAGCGCGGCGATGCGGTCCATAAAATCAGCTTCCAGTTTCACTCCCGGCTCTTGATTTTGCGGCGTGCCGCTTCCGGGACGCAATACGAGAGCGTACTACAAGTCGTAGGTCATCGTTCCGCCCATCTTTCGTTGGCTTGCGTTCGTTGGGGTGAGTAGAATGGGCTGTCCTGAAAATTTCTGGTCGTCGTGGAGGCGGGGGGTGGCGTGTCCGTATTTTATGCCGGTAGAGAAGTTGGAAGGCGGGAGTTGGCCGCACGCGGCTCGGCTTCCACTGGGTTGCGGATGGAGTGGACAGTGTACGGCGCCGGGACATGAGCGCGACGCTCCATCGCCGGAACAGCTGCAGGAGTTTTGCAATCTTGGTTATGCGGAACACTGCGGTCGTTTGCCGAAGGATCGGAAGTGGGATTCAATCCGGTTTGGAGCAAGAACTTTCGGCGACGAAGGAAGGAATGGGACAGGTTGGCGTTTACAAATTCGCTATGTCTGCGAGAGGGATCATCGTCCCGCTGAGCACGGGATGCTGGAGTTTGATGTGGCAGAGAAAAAGTGGAACTCGCGCCATCCGGACGACCGGCTGCAGAGGATGGCGGAGTGCTTCGTCTTGTCCTATGTTGAAAAGCGAAAGAGACAGAACGCACCTGTAGACGTTGCGAGTTGATGGGAAATCTAATAGGAAGCGGCTAAGGGTGGAAAACTTTGTTTACGTACGAGGACAGGCCAGGATTATGAACGAAGAGGCATTGGTACCGCGCCCGGTGCGGGATTCGCAGTCGGAGATGGCTGAGCTTGTTCTGCCCAATGACGCCAACCCGCTGGGCGCGCTGCTGGGCGGCCGTTTGATGCACTGGATCGATCTGGCAGGGGCGATGGCCGTGCACCGGCATTCGCGAAGTTACGCGGTGACCGCCTCGGTGGATCATATCGACTTTTTGGTGCCGGTGAAGGTCGGCGATCTGGTGATTTTGAAGTCGTCGGTGAACCGTGTCTTTCAGACGTCGATGGAGGTGGGAGTAAAGGTATTTGTGGAGAATTACATTGCCGATACTGCCCAGCATGTGGCCTCGGCCCACCTGACGTTTGTGGCGGTGGACACGATGGGAAACCACCTGAAAGTGGCGCCGGTGATTCCAGAAACCGATGAGCAGCGGCGCCGCTATGATGACGCTGGACGGCGGCGCGAGAACCGGCGCGCTGAATTGGAGCGGCGGCGCAAGGCGAAACGATAATCCACAGGTGATGTGACGGAGATCACATCACGCTCTGATCGGAACCGATAGCCTTTCAAGTTTGGCAGGTTTCTATGGATAGTGCCCTTCTGGTTCACCGCATTCATTTCGCATTCACTGTTACTTTCCACTATCTCTTCCCCCAGCTGACAATGGGCCTGGCGCCGCTGATTGTGGTGCTGAAGACGCTTGGCCTTCGCCATAATGATGAGACCTACCATCAGGCGGCGCGGTTCTGGGCAAAGATATTCGGTATCAACTTCCTGCTCGGCGTGGTGACTGGGATTCCGATGGAATTTCAGTTTGGGACCAACTGGTCGCACTTCTCGCGTTATGCCGGAGGAGTGATTGGTCAGACCCTGGCCATGGAAGGTATGTTTGCCTTCTTCCTGGAGTCGGCGTTTCTGGGGCTGTTTCTTTACGGAGAGAAACGTCTAAGCCCGCGAGGGCACTGGTGGTCGGCGGTCGCTGTGTTTCTAGGATCGTGGTTATCCGGTTACTTCATCATCGCGACCGATGCCTGGATGCAGCATCCTGTGGGCTACGCTAAGGCAGCGGATGGCTCGTTGCAGTTGACCAGCTTTTGGGAGCTTGTGTTTAACCCGTGGGCATGGTGGCAGTATGCCCACAATATGAGTGGCGCCGTGATCACTGGCGCGATTGTGATGGCAGCGGTGGGTGCCTTCTACCTGCTGTGGGGGAAATTCGAGGAACACGGTCGAATTTTCGTGCGAGTCGGGGTGATCGCCGGTCTGATCTTCAGCGTCTTGCAGTTATTTCCCACCGGCGATGGCCAGGGGCGCATGATCGCGGTCAACCAACCCGTTACCCTTGCCGCCATGGAAGCTCTCTTCACGAGCCAGGAGGGCGCGCCGTTGGTGATCGTGGGGCAGCCCAATGTCGAACAGCGGAAAATTGATAATCCTCTGCAAGTTCCCAATGCGCTCAGCTTCTTAACCTATCGGGCGTGGAACGCCAATGTGAAGGGGTTGGACTCTTTTCCTGCAGATCTGTGGCCGCAGAACATCGCGTTGCTTTATTACAGCTACCACATCATGGTGGGGCTGGGGACAATCTTTATCGCCATTATGGCGGTGGCAGCTTTTTTGCTCTGGCGAGGCAAACTGTTTTCCGCGCGTTGGATATTGTGGATCCTTTTGCTGGCGTTGCCCTTTCCTTATATCGCAAACACCGCGGGATGGATCACGGCTGAGCTGGGCCGACAGCCGTGGCTGGTCTATGGCCTGATGCGTACTGCGGACGGATATTCGAAGATGGTCTCGGCGGGTAATGGAATGTTTACCCTGCTGGGCTTCCTCGGTATGTACACGGTGCTGGGCATTCTCTTTCTGTTTCTGGTTCGGCGCGAGATTGAGCATGGGCCGGATTCTGAACCGCTTTCTCAGCCCTTGCCGGCTAGTAAGTTGTAAAAAGTGCTCTCCCGATCGCAGCACCTGTGAGGAGTATTCATGGAAACGCTATGGTTCATGATCGTGGCCGTGATGGTAGCGGCTTATGTGGTGCTGGACGGATTCGATCTGGGTGCGGGCGCGATCTACCTGGGAGCCGGCAAGACCAGCGATGAGCGTAGAAAAATTCTGCGGGCCATCGGTCCGGTGTGGGATGGCAGCGAAGTCTGGCTGCTGGCGGCCGGCGGCGTGCTCTATTTCGCTTTCCCGTTACTCTACGCTTCCAGTTTCAGCGGTTTCTACCTTCCGCTCATGATGGTGCTCTGGCTGCTGATGTTGCGCGGAATCGGAATCGAATTGCGCGCGCACCTGGAGAATCCCGTCTGGCTGGGTTTCTTCGATTTGATCTTTTGCGTCTCCAGCATTCTGTTGGCGATCTTCTTCGGTGCCGCTCTGGGCAACGTGGTTCGGGGTGTGCCCCTGGGATCGGATGGCTACTTCTTCGAGCCGCTTTGGACCAACTTCCGAGTCGGTGTTAACACCGGCATTCTGGATTGGTACACCGTCCTCACTGGAGTGATCGCTTTAGTAACGCTCACCGGGCACGGCGCTTTGTATATCGCTGTGAAAACCGAGAACGAACTGAACCAGCGCGTCCGTAACGTGGCGCTGTGGGCTTGGCCCCTGCAGTTAATTCTGACCGTCATCGGTCTGATTGCAACTGTATATATCAGGCCCACCGTACTTGATAACTACAAAGAACATGCCATCGGATATCTGATTCCCGTCGTTGTGTTCAGCAGTCTCGGCGTGATGATCTATTCGATTCGCAAGGGCCTGGACAAAATGGCCTTTATGGGCTCGGCTCTTTACATTGTCGGGATGTTGGTCGGCGCTGCGTTTGCGCTTTATCCCGTGGTGCTGCCGTCGAGCAGTAATCCTGCCTACAACCTGACCATCTACAACACCGCGGCAGGGCACCATGGGTTAGCCGTAGGCCTTACGTGGTGGGTGATCGGACTGGTTCTGGCCCTGGGATACTTCACCTTCCTGTTCCGCATGTTCCGAGGAAAAGTGCGGCTCGAAGGCGAAGGCTACTAGAGCTCCTTCCGCGTTCTCTGCGGCTGTTCTCAGCGCGCTCGGCGTTTTGGGTTTTCTGCGCATACTAAGCAAGAACTTTATCGCAGAGGTCGCGGAGAACTGCCGCGGAGAGCGCGGTATAATGGAAGTTTCGACCCATCTCGATTTCATTTCTGGAGTGTGATTCCTTGAGCTCGCACATGCCTATCAATCCCGGCCAACCTCAACCGGGGCCGCAACCATTGCCTGGAGTGGATGCCATCATCGCCGTTGGTTCCGGTAAGGGAGGCGTGGGAAAGACGACGCTCTCAGTGAACCTGGCCGTCGCCATGGCGAAAATGGGCCACAAGGTTGGCCTGCTCGATGCCGACGTGTATGGGCCAAACGTCCCGTTGATGCTGGGAGTGAGCGGCCAGCCCAAGATGGCCGGAGAAAACCGCATTGAGCCGCTCGAAGCGTTTGGTCTGAAAGTCATCTCGGTGGGATTTCTCAATCCGGGTGACAAGCCGATTATCTGGCGTGGTCCCATGCTGCACCAGATCGTGAAACAGTTCCTGGGAATGGTAGAGTGGGGGCATCTCGACTACATGATCGTGGATCTGCCGCCGGGGACCGGCGACATCGCATTGTCGCTGGTGCAGAATGTTCCCCTGACCGGAGCCGTCGTGGTCTCGACGCCGTCTGACGTGTCTTTGCAAGATGCGCGTAAGGCGATCGAGATGTTCAGGCAGATGAAAGTGGATCTGGTCGGTGTGGTCGAGAACATGAGCTATTTCGTTTGTCCGCACTGCAGCCACGAGGTCGATATCTTCTCCCGCGGCGGGGCCGAAAATATGGCGAAACAGTTCGGCATTTCTTTCCTGGGAAACATTGCGCTCGATGCCGAAGTCCGCAAATCCGGCGACGGTGGCACGCCCGTCGTGCTCGAAGGCGAGAACTCGCCGCATGCCAAATCGATCTTCGAGTTTGCCCGGAAAGTGGTGAGTCGAGTGGAAGAGATAAAAGCGAGCGAGCCGGCCAGCGTAATTCAGATTCAGTAGATACAAATCTTCACCACAGAGAGCAGAGGAGAACACAGAGCAATATCCTCTTTGGCTCCCCTCTGCCCTCTGTGGTTCCAGGTTTTATCTTCTGGAGAATCGCGATAGCCGCCACGCCGCCTCCGCTTCGCCCTGTTTCAGAACCAACTCCGCCATCTTCTCTCCCAAGGCAGGTCCATGCTTAAAGCCGTGTCCGGATCCACCGCCCAGCAGCCAGACGTTTTCCATCGCTGGATGGCGATCCAAAATAAAGTGACTATCGGGAGTCTGCTCATACTGGCAAACGCGCGTCTCAATCAGAGGAGCATCTTTCATCGCGGGGAAGCGGAATGCAAGATACTCGCGAACTCGCTTTAAAGTTGCCGGGCTGACCACACGCTCCCCGAAGGTAGGATCGAAGTCCGCGCCCCGCGTGTCGTCGGCCATCTTAAAGCCGCGGTTATCGCTGCCCGGAATACCATAGAAGAAGCTCTCGCCGTGATCGCCCCAGACCGGCAACTGAGTGTAGTTGAATCGTGAATCTCCAGCCGGCGGCCCGAAAAAGAAAATGTCCTGCTTGGTCGGGCGAACCGACTCGCCGATCGTTTCTGGAAACAACCTTCCTAGCCATGGCCCACAGGCAAAAACATAGTAGTCGGCCTTCAGCCGCGAGCCATCCGACAGAGTCACCTGACGCAAAGGTGCGTCTTCCAACCCGTCGGCCAACACTGCGATCTGACGGTACGTGCCTCCTCCATCGACGAAAGCGTCCACAACGGCTTGGCAGCTGGCGCGGGCGTCGATGTATCCGCACTCCGGCTCGAAGATTCCCCAGCGAACATCCGAGAAGCTAATCTGCGACCAGCGCTTCTGCATCTCCGTCTTTGAAAGTTCCTGGAACTTAATTCGTGCCTCGCGAAGTATCGGTAGCGAGCCGCGCTCGTAGGCATCGTCGCGGCTGCTAACCATCCACAGAACGCCGGTGCGGTGTAGGAATATGCATTTCCAGCGCCGCTCGTATTGCTCCCAGAGTTTGAGGGCGCGGGCGGCGAGCTTGCTGTAGGGCTGATCAGGCCCATAGGTCCCACGGATGATGCGAGTTTCTCCTCCCGACGAAGCTCGCGAGTTTCCCGGCCCCCAGGCGTCGAGCAGGGTGACGCGGGCTCCGCACTCGACGAGCTGGAGGGCAGTCCAGCCACCGAACGCACCTGCCCCAATCACTGCGACATGCGGCTTCATTTTCATAAGGGATAATTTTGCTTAATGAGCAAAAAAGGAGGATACGCGGAGAGAGCACAAGAGGGAAGATGCGGTACGGCTTCCTCGAGTTAAGCAATGATGAGGGCATGATCCCGTCCTTGACAGGAAGGAGACGCGTTCCTAGAATCCAAGCAGGAAGCGGTGTCTGCGTCTTTCAGCTAAGTTTTTGCATCTAAAATAGTTAGCTGGAGATGCAGGACCCGGCCATAAGTTTAGAAATCCTTTTGCGAAATGCCCTCTGAACCTAATATCGGCAAGCGGGAACGCGAAGTTCTGACCGCGATTGTGGAAACGTTTATTTCCACGGGCGAGCCCGTGGGTTCTCGCACGCTCTCGCGGTCGAACCGGGAAGGACTGAGTCCAGCCAGCATTCGCAACGTGATGGCGGACTTGTCCGATGCAGGATTTCTGGAACAGCCGCATGCCTCCGCGGGGCGCATCCCCACCACCGAGGCCTATCGCTATTACGTGGAGCAGATTTCTGGAACCGCCAAGCTCGCGCCCCAGGAAGAGAGCATGATTTCCGACTCGCTGGCTGGAGTGAGCGACGTTCAGGAATTCATGGAGCGCACCTCGCATGTGCTCTCGCTGATTTCGCGGAATGTAGGCATCACCGTGGCCTCCAGCGGTACCAGGAACGCGCTGGAGCATGTGTACTTCTCGCGCTTGAGCGATCAGAAAGTTTTGGCGGTCCTGGTAACGCGCTCCGGATTGGTGCGCGACCGCGTCTTGCGGCTCGATCTGCCGCAAGCCGAGTTGGATGTCGCGGCGCGCTACATCAACGAGAATTTTCGCGGCTGGACGATGGAGTCAATGTGTGCCGAGCTGGAGCGGAGAATCGAACAGGAACGCAGCGAATACGATCGTCTCATGAATTCCATCGAGCAGCTCTACAGGCAGGGAGCACTTGCCGCCGAGGCGGGTTCTCAGGTGGTCTTCGTGGAAGGCGCCGCTAATCTTGTAACTGGCCAGGAAGACCGGAAGCGTCTGCAAGAGATGCTGCAGACTCTTGAGGAGAAGGAAAAAGTTGCCCAACTGCTCTCCGCTTATCTGGACGTGAAGCAGGAGGCAGTGAGAGTCGTCATCGGTCTGGATGATGCTCTACCCTCCATGCAGAACTTCGTTTTGATTGGAGCTCCCGCACGGTCGGGTACCGATATGTTCGGCTCGCTGGCGGTAATCGGACCCACCCGAATGGACTATCAGCACACCATGACGGCGGTCTCCTATATCGCTCGTCTCTTTGACAAAATCTTGAACGAATCGGAGTAACACAGTTGTTATGGCGAAAACGAATGGTAGATCGGAAGTAGAGAACGCGAATCTGGATATAGATCATGAACTGCCGGCAGGCGATGGAACGGAAGACACTTCCCAAGCCACGTCGAGCGTCTCGTCAGTTCAGGATTCGGAGATACAGAAAATAAAAGCGGAGCGCGACTCACTGCTCGACCGTCTGGCTCGCATGCAGGCTGAGTTCGAGAATGCACGCCGCCGGACCCTTAAGGAGCAGCAGGACTTCCGCGACTACGCCGCCGCTGAAGCGATCAAATCTTTATTGCCCGTCCTTGACAGCTTTGAGCGTGCCTTGCAGACGAAATCCGATGCCGCCGAATTCCGCAATGGCATCGATCTGATTTACAAACAGCTCCAGGCAGTGTTGGGAAAACTGTCATTGCAGCCGATCGCGGCGAAGGGCAACCCCTTTGACCCGCACTTTCACGAGGCCATCGAAATGGTGGATACCACGGACGCTCCTGATCATCAGGTGATTGAGGAGTTGCAGCGCGGCTATAAATTAAAGGACCGGCTGCTGCGGCCAGCGATGGTGAAAGTTGCCCGAAATCCCGGGAAGTAAATTTCCAACCCCCGTTGCATCTCTCATGAAGGAAAGGCGCCGATTCTGACCACAAACGCAAAACGCGACTATTACGAAGTGCTGGGCGTGAGCCGCACGGTAACCGAAGTTGAACTGAAGAGCGCTTATCGCAAGCTGGCCATGCAGTGGCATCCCGACCGTAATCCGAACAATCCGGATGCGGAAGAACGATTCAAGGAAGTAACGGAAGCTTACGCAATTCTTGCCGATTCCGAGAAGAGGTCTCTCTACGATCGCTACGGCCACGCAGGGGTCGGCGGCGGAGCCTCTGCTGGCGGGGGTTTTGATGCCAGCATGTTTCAGGATTTCGGCGAGATTTTCGGCGAGTTTTTCGGTTTTGGGGATGCGTTCGGTAGCGGGGGCCGTCGTCGTAGCCGGGTTCAACGTGGCGCTGATCTGCGCGAGGACATTACCATTGAATTCGAAGAAGCGGTATTCGGCACTGAAACTCGCGTCATGGTTCGCCGCCACGAGGCTTGCGAGGATTGCCGGGGCTCGGGAGCTGCCCCGGGCAAAGGTCCAACCACTTGCGCTTCGTGCTCCGGCCGGGGCCAGGTGCGCTATCAGCAAGGCTTCTTTAGCATTGCCCGTACGTGCCCTACGTGTCGGGGAACGGGGAGTGTTATTACCGATCCGTGTCCGAAGTGCAAAGGTGAAGGACGCGTTTTGCGGCAGCGCTCAGTCGACGCGAAAATTCCCGCCGGCGTAGAGGATGGCACACGGATCAGGTTTTCCGGCGGAGGCGAAGCCGGACCCTTTGGCGGGCCGGCGGGCGATCTCTATGTTGTCCTGCACGTCAAGGAGCATCCGTTCTTTGTTCGCGAAGGAAACGATCTGCATTGTGTCGTGCCGCTGTCCGTGACTCAGGCTGCGATGGGTGCGGAGATTCGCGTCCCCACGCTCGAAGGCGAGCACGTCCTGAAGATCCCCGATGGCACGCAGCCGGGCACGACTTTTCGCATTCGCAATCGGGGCGTGCCGGTGCTGAACGGTCACGGCAAAGGCAATCTTTACGTGGAAGTGCGCGTGCAAATTCCGACCAAGCTGAGCAAGCGTCAGAAAGAACTGCTGCAAGAACTCGAGACTACTACCAAAGTCGATAACCAGCCCTTGATGCGGTCCCTGCTGAGCAAAGTCAAAGATATGTTCGACTAGCGGACATGACCCGCCGCCGCTGGATTGCCGACGAGGTTTCCGGAAACCGCGCTGCTCTCGTGGGAGAACATGCCGATCATCTGTTCCGCGTGTTAAGGGCCCGCGTCGGAGAAGAGTTCGACATTGCCACGGGCCACGCCGTGCGCCGTGGAAAGATCACCCTAGCAAGAGCGGACCGTGTCGAATTTGAGTTGGGAGAAGAAATTGAGGGAAACTTTCAACCGCCGATCACCCTCCTTCTCGCGATCTTCAAGTTCGATCGCATGGAGTGGGCGATCGAGAAGTGCACCGAGCTTGGCGTCTCACGGATCGTCCCAGTGATCTCGCACCGTACCGATGCTCACCTGGTTGCGGCTTCAGCAAAGCGGGTTGAGCGGTGGCGGCGAATCGCTCGCCAGGCGTCCGAGCAATCGCGCCGCGCTACCCCGCCAGAGATTGCGTCGCCGGTGAAACTCGCCGAAGCCTTGAATCCTGCGGAAAGCTTGCGAGTCGTTCTTGCGGAATCGGAGGAACACACCCTGCTTTCCGATGTGCTAAAGACGAACCAGTTCGTGTCCGGCATCAGTCTCGCGGTCGGTCCCGAGGGCGGCTGGACCGAGGAGGAGTTACGAGCCTTTCAGCAAGCCGGATGGATTTCCGCCTCTTTGGGAAGTACGATCCTCCGCGCCGAAACCGCCGCAATCGCTGCTGCGGCGGTTGTGGCGTCTACGCTATTTTCTAGCTGAAGCGCGGCAACGCAGCCACGGACCACGGTGGTATTCTGAGCCCCAATGGCCGTTTCGAAATTAAAGTCTCGATCCTTTCTTCCTGACGATCGCCAGCGAAAAGCTATTGACCATGTTCACGGGCCGATGCTGGTTATCGCCGGCGCTGGTACCGGCAAAACGTCGGTTCTCATCCATCGTATTGCCCGCCTGGTGCAGGAAGGACGTGCGCAACCCGACGAGATCATCGCGCTCACTTATACCGTGGCTGCCGCTGCCGAAATGCGAGATCGCGTGCGTGCGCTCCTCGGTCATGAGATTCACTCCGCCACATTCCACGATTACTGTAACCATCTGCTCAAGCGCGCCGGCAAGGATTTCGGTGTCCTCGACGAGAAAGATCTCTGGATCTATCTCCGCAAGAGAGTCCGTGAGCTCCGCCTGGAGCACTACGTCCGGGCGGCCAACGTTGGAAAGTTTCTCAACGACTTGCTCGATTTCCTCAGCCGCTGTCACGACGAAATGGTAACGCCGGAAAAGTACGCGGAATATGTTGCGCGGCTGGAACGCGGCGAACTTCCCGTTCCACGGGTAGCGAAATCGAAAGAAGAGTTGAGCGACGCTGAGGTAATCGGCCGCTGCCAGGAACTTGCACGCGTCTTCGCCACCACCGATCGCTGGCTTCGCGAGGACAATTACGGCACATTCAGCCACATGATCACGCGGGCTCACGAGTTGCTCACGAACGAGGAAAAGATTTTAGCCAGGGAACGCGCTCGTGCGCGTTTTATTCTGGTCGACGAATTTCAGGACGCCAACTTCGCGCAGATTGAGGTTCTCGCCGCGCTCGCGGGCACTGCAGGCAACGTCTTCGCTGTCGGTGACCCGGATCAAGGCATCTACCGCTTTCGGGGCGCATCCAGCGCCGCATTTCAAGTGTTCCGGCGGCATTTTCCGGAGACGAAATTGGTAGTTCTCGACAAGAATCGGCGCTCGACCACTCCGATCTTGCAATGTGCGTTTGCCGTTGTCGACAAGAATCCTCCGGTATTTGCAAACGACCAACCGGGGGCGCTCGCCTACCGCCGCACTCCTCTGCAATCCGCTCGTGAAGAAGACGCGAGAAAGGAAGGACGCCCCCTGTCCACTTTTCCGGTCGAAGCCATCGCGTTTAGCGGCAAAGATGCGGAGGCTCCAGATGTCGTTAGCATTATCGAGGATGTCAAACGGCGATCGCGGTGTAAGTGGAAAGATTTTGGAATCCTTTACCGCTCGCACATTCACCGCGATGACGTGGTCCAGCAACTGGCCGAGCGTGAAATTCCTTTCTCCATCGAAAACATGGATGTGAGCGATACACCGGAAGTGCGGGATTTATTTGCTTGCGTTGCCATCGTCGTGGATTCGAGCGCCGATGCCAGTCTTTTTCGCGTTGCGGCGTTGCCTCAGTTCAACGTCGATCCGGAACAGCTTCGCGCCGCCTTACGGACGATTGCGAAGGACTCAAAAGAGGGAGCGGCGGTCATTCCACTGGCCTCCGTGCTGGACCGAGTTGCCGGTGGGGCAGACGTAGAACAGTGCGTTGGCCAGGCTCGTGATGAAGTTAGCCAGAGGAAGTTGAAAACACGCGACGCCTTGCAGTTGATAGGGAAGCACTTTGCGCTTCCGATGAATTCTCTTGTCCTCCAGGCCGTCTTGAAGTTCGCTGCCGATTGGGAGAACAAATGCACAACCAATACCAAAGAACTTGGGGAATGGATCGAATATCTGGACTATTTTCGCGAAGCCTGCGGAGTGATTCCGATGACCTCCAGTGGAGACGATGACGCCGTGCGGTTGTTGACTGCGCACGGAGCCAAGGGCCTGGAGTTTCCGCACGTATTCGTGCTGCGTGCAACCAAAGGCTCATTCCCCGCTAGTTACCGCGAGACGCTGGTGGAGTTTCCCACAGAATTGCGCGATCCGGATTCGGCGGCCGCGGGAGATGACAAAATCCTCCATGATCACGAAGAACGCCGGCTTTTCTACGTGGCGATGACCCGAGCCAAGGATTCTCTCCGCATTTATGGCAAGCAAGGAATCGGTCGAGACAAGACCCCGGCGGGCCTGATGCGCGAACTCATTGGGAACGTCAGCTTGCGGCCTTATCTCCGATCGCGACAGGCGCTGCCTTCGCAACCGGACTTGATCGAGATTGCTGCAACGGCGGACGCGGAGCACCCCGAAGGCTCCCGCTTGCCGGGGTGGCTGGCCCTCCCGGCCATCGATGGCCTGGACGCGCGCTTGAGCGCCACCGCGGTAGAGACCTACGAAACCTGTCCGCTGCAATTCAAGTTCGAACGCGAGTGGAAGCTGTCCCGGGAGATTCACGCGGCCATGCAATACGGCGCCGCCATGCACCGCATATTGCGCACGTATTACGATTCTGTGCGTTTGCGTAGGACCAAGAGCGATGATGAGCTGCTTCACCTTTTTCGTGACGACCTGGCTGCGTCTGGAATCCAGGACAACTATCAGCGTGATTTGTACCTGAAGCAGGGACTGGAGCAGTTGGCGGATTTTCTGGCGGCCGCGCGCTCCGCTCCCCCACTCGAAGTTCTGCACACGGAAGAGTGGTTCGAGGTCGAAATCGCCGGGACCAAAGTTGCGGGACGAATCGATCGGATCGATCGCCGGGCGGATGGAAGTGTTGCCGTTGTCGACTACAAGACCGGCAAGGCTCGCACCCAGGAGGACGCCGATGAGAGTCTGCAACTCTCCATCTACGCCTTGGCCGCACAGGAGAAGTGGGGATACCGCGTGGGGGAGTTGGTGTTCCAAAATTTGGAAGGCAACTTCTCGGTTGCTTCGAAGCGAGCCGAGTTTCAATTGCAAGAAGCACGCGAGCGCGTGCAGACTGTGGCTCGAGGTATTGTGGAAGGCAACTTCAAACCAAAACCCGATTTCCACTGCACCTTTTGTGCCTTCCGCGCGTTATGTCCAGCCCGTGAAAAACGGGCTCCCAGCATTGGCGTCAAGGCTGCGAAGAAGGCCGGAGCGTCTTTCGATTGATTTCGTCAGCGCAACTTCCCTGCAAAAACTTAGGGGACGCTTTTGGCGTCCCCCTTTTGACTTCGTACTAACCTCTTAGTGCTTCTTTTTCTTCTTTGCCTTTTTCTTGGTTGCCATTGTTTCTATTCTCCCTTCCATTGTTCATGGAAAAATCTGCAACGCTGTTTTGTTGCAACTATTTGATTGTATAGAGTTAATGAAAAATGAAGTCAAGAAAAAAATGCATGCACCATAGCGAGCGATGGTGTACCAAAGTCACAGCGTGATGCAAGCCTGGAAGAAAATCTGAACGCCGCGGCAGTGAAAGCATCGCAAGCATGCGTCCTGGCCGCGAGGATGGAGAGGAAGACGTATTTTGTGGATCGCTTGCTGTGAGTCGATTCTTTCCGAGCGAATCAGCAGATAGCAGTCAAACTATATTGCGGAAGCCAATCGTTTCTCTGACCCTGCGCATCTATAATGAGGTTGCGAAATCTTCGCGGGAGCATGATCAATGGCGGCTTTCGACGATGTTGTCATCATATCCGGCTGTCGTACAGCGGTGGGAAAATTTCAAGGAAGTCTGGGCGATCTCAGCGCCACGCAGTTGGGTGCCGTGGTGGTGCGCGAAGCGGTGAAGCGCGCTGGCCTCAATTCCGATCAGGTTGACGAATGCATTATGGGCAACGTCCTACCCGCCGGACTTGGACAGAATCCAGCCCGACAAGCAGCAATCTTCGGAGGATTGTCTCCCGCAACAGGTGCCATGACAATCAACAAGGTTTGTGGCTCCGGATTGAAAGCGGTGGCTCTGGCAGCGCAAGCGGTGCAAACAGGAAACAGCTCCATCGTGGTTGCGGGAGGTATGGAATCGATGACGAACGCTCCTTACCTTTTGCCACAAGCGCGCAAAGGTTACCGGCTGGGAAATGGCAAAGTGATCGATTCCATGGTGCACGATGGTCTTTGGGATATTTACAACGACTACCACATGGGCATCACCGGTGAGAACGTCGCCGAGAAGTATGGCATCACCCGCGAAGAGCAGGACGAATTTGCCGTGAACTCTCACCGTAAAGCTGTTGCGGCGATGAAGGAATGCCGTTTCAAATCGCAGATCGTGCCAGTGGAACTTCCGGCGAAGAAAAAAGGCGAAGCCCCGGTGCTCTTTGAAAAAGACGAATCCCCCCGCGAGGACACGACCGTGGAAGTCCTGCGCGGATTGAAGCCCGCTTTCAAGAAAGATGGGACGGTGACCGCCGGCAATGCTCCCGGAGTGAATGATGGCGCCGCGGCCGTCGTGGTTACCAGCGCGCGACAGGCGAAAGAACTCAGGGCTCAACCCATTGTCCGAATCGTGGCGCAGGCCACCAGCGGCGTCGAACCCAAATGGGTGATGATGGCGCCCGTGGACGCGGTGCGCAAAATCTGGAAAAAAACCGGATGGAAGAATGATGACGTTGACCTCTATGAATTGAACGAAGCTTTCTCAGTGCAGGCGTTAGGCGTGATGCGCGAGCTTGGCCTCGATCCCAACAAGGTTAATGTGAATGGCGGAGCCGTGGCCATCGGTCACCCGATCGGGGCCAGCGGAGCTCGAGTGCTCGTAACGTTGATCTATGAGATGGCGCGGCGCAACGTGAAGCGGGGAATTGCCGCTCTTTGTCTGGGCGGAGGCAATGCGGTTGCAATGGCGGTCGAGAGGGACCAGAGAGGCTAGGAAATCGCTAGTTCGAAGCAATCGCCGCAGGCACTGTAACGGTAAAAACGGCTCCGCCTCCGGGAGCGTTCGCAGCCTCGATCGTTCCGTTGTGTTCTTTCATAACGGACTTGCAGATGCTTAGTCCAAGGCCTGTGCCTCTCCCCGGACGCTTCGTCGTATAGAACGGATCGAAGATGCTGGCCAGGACTTGAGCCGGAATGCCCGGGCCATCGTCCAGAAAACTCGCCCAGACCGAATCGCCGTTGCTTCCCAGGCGAATGCGCAAAGTTCCGCGGTCGCGGGCTTCGCGTATTGCCTGCTCGGCGTTCATGACCAGATTCAAGAAAACCTGCATCAGTTGGTGCGGATCGCCCTGAACATAAGGCAGCCCGGGCTGGCGAACGAAGTCTACCGTAATGCTGTTTTTCCGGAGCGAGTAGGCGTGTAAATTAAGCGTGCGTTCCACCACATCCTCGAGATTGACACGAGTTTTGCCGGGCGTGGGAGGGGTGGCAAAATAAGTCAGATTATGAACAATCTCAGCGGCACGGCGCGCCTGCTGCTGCAATATACCGATTTGCTTTCGCGCCGAGTCCGTGGTCTGGCTGTCTTGCAGCAGTTCACTCACGCCCAAGATACTGGTCAGGGGATTGTTCAGTTCGTGCGCGACTCCGCCAATCATCGCTCCCATAGCGGCCAGGCGTTCGCTCTGCACCACCTGTTGCTCAAATTTCTTCTCCGTAGTGATGTCGCGTATCGAAATGATGACTCCGGCGAGTTTGGAATCAGCATCAAAGAACTGGCTGATCGAGGCCCGCAGCGTACGTCCACTCCCATCGCCGCGCCGCACGCCATACTCCGTCGATCCAAACGCCCGGTTGCCGGCAATCACATCGTGGCAGAGTGCGAGCAGCTCCGGCGAGTGAGCTGGGGACTCGGATATCTTCTTGCCCATCAAGTCTTCGGATTGGCACCCGAGCACATCGCGCACTCGCGAACTGACAAATGTGTATCGCTCCTCCAGATCGACCACCAGGATAAGGTCAGGAAAGCTTTCCAGCAGCCGGCGCCGAAATTCTTCCTGCTGCAGCAGCTGCCGTTCGAGTTTCCGCCTCTCGGTAACGTCAATCAACGTGCCCTGGTAGCGAATTAACTTGCCGCCTGCATCCCACACTGCGCGAGACGATTCGAGAAACACTGCCGGACTTCCATCTTTCTTGCGCAGCGTGATTTCCCTCGCGCGCACCCCGCCGCGATCATCCGCCGCCCGGCCCAGAACAGGAGTTTGCTTCGGGTCGAGATTCAGCTGGCTCGGATCAAGAGCGAGTAATTCATCCTTGCTGGCATAGCCAAGAATGCTGACCAGCGCCGGATTCGCGTCCAGCAGCCTGCCCTCCGGAGTGCTGAAATAAGCGCCTTCTTGAAGCGTTTCGAAGAGTTCCGTGAAGCGGAGTTCTTTCTCGTGTTGCCCGGTGACATCGCGCCCCAGCGCGCTCAGCCCAACCACTTCTCCGCCCTTAACAATCGCGTTGAGAACGCAGTCAAAATAAAGTGGCCGGCTGTTGTTTTTGAAACGCAGGCGTACCGTGCCGGCCCAGTGCCGTTTCTCCAGAAAACGCATGAGGCCGGTTTCCATATTGGCACGCGTGGGTTCTTCCAGAAACTCGAAATATTTGTGACCCACAATCGCGGTATAGGGAAGGCCCGCCAGTTCGCTCACGCGTTTGTTCACCGTGCGCAGAGTGCCGTCCAGGGAGACGGCGCAGGCGGCATCGTCAAAGGAATCGATCAGTTCCTTGAAGCTACGCTGGGAGCGCGCGATCATCTCGTTCAGTTGATCGAGCTGCTCTTCCGAAGGCGCGGCCCCGACGTGCTCCTGCAAATCCTGGAGCAACAGCTTCAGTTCAACCACTTCCCGCCGGCGCCCGTAGGCATAAACCGCCAGCAGGACCGACAAAACCAACACCCCCACCGCCATCGGGCCAAGGTGGTATGGCAGAGTCTCCAGCCGTTCCCAGGCCAGCGCCGCGAAACCGGCGGCCAGCAAAACCATGAAGAGAAGAATCCATCGCCAAAGCTGGGACTCTTCACGTTCCAGATTCTGCGGAGGCCGAGATGATCGAGAAGTATCAGACGAGGCCGGCATCATGGGGGAAGCTACCTGTTTTCCCGAGCGGAACGAACCGGAAAACGGTTAATCATTCAGATCATCCTACTGCCCCAGCCCCGACGCGACAACCGTCACTGTTAGAGAAGTAGGTACATCGGAGCCGGTTACGGCAAAGTCGCGGACCGATCCTGCGTCAATCGCGACCCAGCTTTGGCTGCCAGCGTCACGAGTTTGTTTCTATGCACAGGCATAACCCGTGACATCTGTCACTGCGCCCTTTCAGGAAGGCCGCATATGCTAGACATTCCCCGGATTAGGCCTTCTTGTGCCGAATCTGACACCAGAGGTTTTCCGCCGCACAATCGATGCTCTACAAGACCCTCAGCGCCGCGGTGTACGGCATCGACGCCAACATTATTCAGGTTGAGGTTGACTGCTCGGGCATCAAAACCGACCAGGACCACTTTCACACCGTCGGCTTGCCCGATGCCGCCGTGCGCGAGAGCCGGGACCGGGTCCGCGCCGCTCTCAAGAATTGCGGCTATGACATCCCTCCCACCCATATCACGATCAACCTTGCTCCCGCGGATATAAAGAAGGAAGGTTCGGGATTTGATCTTCCGATGGCGCTCGGGATCGTTGGAGCCTACGGCGGCCTTACGAAGAAGGAAATCGCGGATTGTCTCTTTGTTGGAGAGTTGTCGCTTGATGGAGGCGTTCGCGGCATTCGCGGTACCCTCCCGATCGCCCTTGAGGCTCGCACCCGTAAGATATCGCGTCTCGTCGTTCCGGAAGCGAATGCGCGCGAAGCCGCCATGGTTGGCGGAGTCGATGTCTACCCCGTCCGTTCCCTGCTCGACGTAATCCACTTTGTGAACTCGGGGAACGGAATCGTGCCGCTGAAGGCTGACGGTGATGCCCTGCTGCGCGAGTCGCAAGAATTTCTGGTCGACTTTAAAGATGTCCGCGGCCAGCAAACCGCCAAGCGCGCCATCGAAATCTCCTGTGCCGGCGGTCACAACATATTGATGATTGGGCCGCCGGGCTCTGGCAAAACCATGCTCGCCAAACGCGTGCCGACCATCCTGCCTCCACTTACTTTCGAAGAAGCGCTGGAAACCACGAAGATCCATAGCGTCGCCGGCGTGCTCGACCCTGGCAGCGGCCTGGTCGGGAAGCGCCCCTATCGTTCGCCCCATCACACCATCTCCGACGCCGGGCTGATCGGCGGCGGTGCCATCCCACGCCCCGGCGAAGTTTCGCTATCTCATAACGGACTGCTCTTTCTCGACGAGTTGCCCGAGTTTCCCCGTAATGTCCTCGAAGTCCTACGCCAGCCCCTGGAAGATGGCACAGTAACAATCTCCCGGGCCGCCATGTCGCTGATGTTCCCCGCACGCTTCATGCTGGCCGCTGCCATGAATCCGTGCCCTTGCGGCTTCCGCAATGACCGCACCCGCGAGTGCAATTGCACCACTCCGATGATCCAGCGCTATATCTCTAAAATCTCTGGGCCCCTAATGGATCGCATCGACATTCACATCGACGTCCCGGCCGTCAATTACAAAGAAATGCGCTCGACCAATGAACCAGAAGGTTCCGCGAAGATTCGAGAGCGGGCCATCCGGACTCGGGCAAAACAACTCGAGCGCTTTGCCACCTCCCGCGAGAAGATCTATTGCAATGCCCAGATGTCATCCCGCCACATCCGCACCTTCTGCGAGCTTTCCAGTGACTGCGAACGATTGCTGGAACGGGCCATGACCCAGCAGGGGCTGAGCGCCCGCGCGCACGACCGCATCCTGAAAGTCGCCCGCACGATCGCCGATATCGAAGACACTCCCCTCATTGAGCCCAAACACATCGCCGAAGCTATTCAGTACCGCTCTCTCGACCGCACCTACTGGACGTAGAACCTCACGCAGCGCTGTGCTTCGAATCACAGCATCCTCTTAGGCGTGCTCGCAGTATATGTGCAGTCGGAAGGAGAGCGAAGCATATGAAACGTATGCTGGTTTGCGGCCTTGCGATTTGTCTCTATTGTTTGCCTGCATCGTCCCAACAAACTGATATCAACCGCTACACCTTGTTCACCGGCTTCGACTACATGATCAGCCCGGCACGCAATCTCACAGAGCGCGGCTTTGAAGCCGATTTCGGTATCATCCTGAGACCTTGGCTGGGGCTGGGCGGGGACTTTAGTGCGATCGGCAGTCAAGTCCTGAGTGGCGCGGGCACTATCAATGGAAGCGAGACAGTATTCGCTCCCTTGTTGACTGCAAACGAAGAGGTGGGAGCGCCGCCGCCAAACCTGGTAAATGTGCCCTTCACATCGACCAGTTATACCTTCGCCGTAGGCCCTCAGTTCTATTTACGCAAGTGGGAGAAGATTACGCTTTTCGCGCGGCCCGGGTTCGGCGGAATACACGAGAAGGCAAACATCGCTTTGCCGCCGCAACTAGGGGGATTGTTGACGCTGTTAGGGGCGTCAGTACCGAGCGCTCAGCAGACAGATACTGCTCTCTTCTTCGGTTTGGGTGGTGGTTTCGACCTTAATGTATCTCGGCGGATAGGACTGCGGTTTGCGACTGACTGGGTCAACACTCACCTGTTTACCAACCTGCTAACGAACCGGCAGAACTATGTCCGATTCTCCGTCGGACCCACCTTTCGCTGGGGCAAGTTGAAGTAGCGAAATGGGCAGAGTCAGTTTCCGCAGTGCGTTGCGGGGCCCCCGCCATTCACTTACTTTGGCGCTGATGCTCGAACTGTCCATAATCGGGAAACTCGTCCTCTCTTCTCTCCTCTGGATCATTGACCCTTTGCTGCCAACATGTTATAAATGCCCGTTTTGCGCTACTCCATCTGGAGCTAAGTCATATTCTCCGGCCGGCACTAGCGCGAACTCCGACGCGGCCAAGCTCCAACACTCCGTTAAGGTCTTGCGGTGGAAGCGTGTTCGGAATTCCGGTGATTGTCCCGATGCGGCACGGGCGTGCTCAGACGGGAGGGCTTCGCTGGAAGGCGGTCTCTAAACACGTTTATAAATTCCTGATAATCGACTTATTTGGAGGACTCATTATGCGCACCTGGCTCGCCACTGCTGCGTTCCAAGGACGCCGCGTGGTAAGTGGTTTCCTGAAAACGACTCTTACCCTGGCCTCGCTGCTTACCCTCGGTGCCGTCCCGGCTCTGGCTCAACCTTCTGGCGAATCCACCGGCGGTGAAGCATCACTCAAACTTCCTGACCTTTCTTCTGTCAGCTTTCTGAACGGCGCCATCGACGGCCACCGGCTCTTAATGATCGGCATTCTCTTCTGTATCTTCGGACTCGGCTTCGGCATGGTCATTTATATGCGCCTGAAGAATCTTCCGGTGCATACCGCCATGCGCGAGATTTCAGAACTCATCTACGAGACCTGCAAAACCTACCTCATCACCCAAGGCAAATTCATTCTGTTCCTGTGGGCCTTCATCGCCGTCATCATCCTGCTGTATTTCGGCGTCCTTCAGCATATGGAGGCCATGCGCGTCGCCATCATTCTAGGCTTCAGTCTGGTCGGCATTGGAGGCAGTTACGGCGTGGCCTGGTTCGGCATTCGCGTGAATACCTTCGCCAACTCTCGTACGGCCTTTGCCTCTCTCCCCGGCAAGCCATTCCCCGTCTACCAGATTCCTCTGGAGGCTGGCATGAGCATCGGCATGATGCTGATCAGCGTCGAGTTGCTCATCATGCTAATCATTCTTCTCTTCGTCCCCGGCGACTACGCTGGCCCCTGCTTCATCGGATTCGCCATCGGCGAGTCGTTGGGCGCGGCGGCCCTCCGTATTGCTGGCGGCATCTTCACCAAGATTGCCGACATCGGCTCTGACTTGATGAAGATCGTCTTCAAGATCAAAGAAGATGATGCCCGTAACCCCGGCGTCATCGCCGATTGCACCGGCGACAACGCCGGCGATTCTGTTGGTCCTTCCGCCGACGGCTTCGAAACCTATGGTGTCACTGGGGTCGCGCTCATCACCTTCATTCTTCTTGGGGTCAAGAGTCCCACCGTCCAGGTTCAATTACTGGTCTGGATCTTTGTGATGCGCGTTATGATGCTCGTCGCCAGCTCGCTTTCTTATTTCATCAACGGAATCATAGCCAAAGGCCGCTACGGCAATGCCGACGAGATGAATTTCGAAACGCCTCTCACCTCCCTGGTATGGATCACCTCGATCGTCTCCATCGCTTTGACCTTCGTCGTTTCCTACTACATCATCCCCGACCTCGGCGGCGACGGCACGCAGTGGTGGAAACTGGCCACCATCATCTCCTGCGGCACTTTGGCGGGAGCCATCATTCCCGAACTGGTCAAGGTCTTCACTTCCGTTCACTCCCGTCACGTAAAGGAAGTCGTCATTTCAGCGGAAGAGGGCGGTGCGTCGCTTGGAATTTTGTCCGGCTTCGTGGCCGGCAATTTTTCCGGCTACTACCTAGGGCTTTCCATGATGTTGCTGATGGCGCTCGCTTACTCCATGAGCACGCTGGGGTTGGCCTTAGCCGCGACCATGCTCGCTCCGGCGGTCTTTGCCTTTGGCCTGGTCGCTTTCGGATTCCTTGGCATGGGCCCGGTGACCATCGCAGTCGATTCCTACGGTCCGGTCACCGACAATGCCCAATCGGTCTACGAGCTTTCGTTGATCGAGCAAGTTCCTAACGTCGAAGCCGAAATCAAGAAAGACTTCAACATGGCGGTGAACTTCGACCGCTCCAAGCACCTGCTCGAAGCCAATGACGGCGCGGGTAATACCTTCAAAGCGACGGCCAAGCCCGTGCTGATTGGCACCGCCGTCGTAGGCGCCACTACCATGATCTTCTCCATCATCATGGCTCTCACCGACGGTCTGAGCGCAAATGTCGATAAGCTTTCCTTGCTGCACGCCCCATTTTTCCTCGGCCTGATCACCGGCGGCGCCATGATTTACTGGTTCACCGGCGCATCCACGCAGGCCGTGACGACCGGTGCTTATCGTGCCGTCGAGTTTATTAAGGCCAACATTAAACTTGAGGGCGTCGTGAAGGCCTCCGTCACCGACAGCAAGAAAGTGGTGGAGATCTGCACAAAATATGCCCAGAAGGGCATGTTGAACATCTTCATCGCGGTGTTCTTCGGTACCTTGGCATTCGCTTTTGTGGAACCCTTCTTCTTCGTCGGTTACCTGATCTCCATCGCTATCTTCGGCCTCTATCAGGCCATCTTCATGGCCAATGCTGGTGCGGCGTGGGACAATGCCAAGAAGATCGTCGAAGTGGAAATGAAACAAAAGGGAACTCCGCTGCACGATGCCACCGTGATCGGCGACACCGTTGGCGATCCATTCAAGGACACTTCCTCCGTGGCCCTGAATCCGGTCATCAAATTCACTACTCTCTTCGGCCTGCTCGCCGTCGAGTTAGCCGTTACTCTGACTCACGACCAGGGCCCGACCTTGACGAACGTGCTGGCATTGGCGTTCTTCCTGGTATCTTTCTTCTTCGTTTACCGGTCGTTCTACGGTATGCGAATTCGAAGTGGGAAAGCGGAATAATTCTCGACTTCTCATCAACAACAAACGCCATCCGGCCAAACCGGATGGCGTTTGCTACTTCGGCCGTGGAGAACGTCCCGCTACCGCCGATCCCAATACAAATCTCTTCGATCCCGATTCACATCGCGGTATTCTCGCCGGAGATCCCTGCGCTCATGCCGCGCCGCGGCGTAATTTCCGCAATACAAGTCGCGCCGAAGCTCCCACCGGTCATGCGTGATTCTGGCCTCGTCATGCCGAATACCCTGCCTGTCGCGCCAGGCATCATTGGCGAACATCTGTCCCGCGCCTAATCCCATCAGCAACAGCACTCCTGCGATCATCCGTTTCATATCCAGCCCTCCTCCGCACCCGGCGGATTCTACTGAATGGAAACACGATGGATTGAGCGGAGTTGCGCCATGATAAATGCCCTCGCTGTCCTTGTGCGGGCAACTCTTTTTGCCGGCGGCCCATCAGCACTGTAGCCTTGGCCAATCGTTCTAGTTCGGCCCCTTCATTTTGTCCTTCACGCTGTGCGCCAATTTTTCGATCTCTTCTGCTTTCTTAAGCACATCCACCGAAAGGACGTTCTCATTGGATTTGTCCACATATTGTTTCAGTTCCCCGGCCAGCTTCACCAATTTGTCGGTATCCGCCTTGAGCGCGGCCTGCCTTTCCTGGTTGGCCTTTTTGGCCATCTCGCGGAGCAGGCGATCCCGCCCCTCCTCACTCTCCGGTGGCGCAACACTGCCGTCAATCCTTAGCGGCGGAGTCGGGTGGTTTTGGGCGACCCCGGGTATCGCGAGCCACAAGAAAAGAAGTAGACTCCAAAGCAACGGTTTCGCTCGCACGGTGTCCTCGAAACGGACGCGATCGTTCTGCCCGTTCCTAAAGTATGGCCACTTTTTCCGGAGACGGCAACGGGAAATCTGCGCGGGATTTGAGATGTGTTAGGTAAATCTGGGACTTGCCGCGGGCCTCAGACACCGCAAGCCTCAGAGGCTTGCCATCTTGCAACGCAAGACGCGTACTGCTTACAGTGAGCTCATATTCGACAGAAACTCGCCATTCGACTTGGTCTTGCTGAGCTTGTCGATCAGCAACTCCATCGCTTCCACGGGTGAAAGCGGATTTAGTACCTTGCGTAGTACCCAAATTCGCGACAGATCTTCCCGCGGAATCAGCAACTCTTCCTTACGAGTACCCGAGCGCTGAATATCGATGGCCGGAAACACGCGCTTATCTACCAGCTTGCGCTCGAGGATAATTTCGGAGTTGCCCGTGCCTTTAAACTCTTCAAAGATCACGTCATCCATACGCGAGCCGGTATCGATCAAAGCGGTGGCGATGATCGTCAGCGATCCGCCTTCTTCAATGTTTCGAGCCGAGCCGAAGAAGCGCTTCGGCCGCTGCAAGGCGTTTGAATCCACACCGCCGGAGAGCACTTTGCCGGAAGGCGGAACAATCGTGTTGTAAGCGCGCGCCAGGCGCGTAATCGAATCGAGAAGAATCACCACATCGCGCTTGTGCTCGACCAGGCGCTTCGCCTTCTCGATCACCATCTCAGCGACCTGCACGTGCCGCGCTGCGGGCTCGTCAAACGTCGAAGAAATCACTTCGCCCTTCACCGACCGCTGCATGTCGGTCACTTCTTCCGGACGCTCATCGATCAGCAGCACCATCAATACCACTTCGGGATGGTTCGTGGTAATCGAATTCGCCACATTCTGCAGCAGCATGGTCTTGCCCGCGCGCGGCGGAGAAACAATCAATCCGCGCTGTCCCTTGCCGAGTGGCGTCAGCAGATCCATCACCCGCGCACTGGAGTTTTCCCGCGTGGTCTCCAGCTTGATCCGTTCCTGCGGATAAAGCGGCGTCAAATTGTCGAACAGGATCTTGTTGCGGGCCTCGTCGGGCGATTCAAAGTTGACCGCCTCGATCTTCACCAGTGCAAAGTACTTCTCGCCCTCGTGCGGGGGTCTTACCTGCCCACTGATCGTGTCGCCGGTTTTCAGGTCAAATTTGCGGATTTGCGACGGTGAGACATAGATATCGTCAGGACCCGGCAGGTAGTTATAGTCGGGCGACCGCAGAAAGCCGTAGCCGTCGGGCAAAATCTCCAGCACGCCTTCGGCAAAAATGTGGCCTTCTTTTTCGCTCTGCGCCTGCAGGATTTTAAAGATGAGGTCCTGCTTGCGCAGTCCGCTGGCACCGGGCAGCTCCAGGGTCCTTGCGATCTTGGTCAGCTCGGTGATGTTCTTTTCTTTCAGTTCAGCAATGGTCATGATTCACCTAAACCCGATTCACTCAAACGTGCAAGTTTCAGTGTTGTCGGGAGATTTTCAAAGGAGGGTATTCAGGGAAGACAAAACACCACGAGGCAGGCGGGCGGGGCTGTTTTACGCAGCCCGCCGTTGTGCCTCAGCAAAATTTTCCGGCTCCGACAGGATTTCCTGCCGCTCCGCGCCCGCGATCCGGTCCAATACACCATTCATCGTTTCCTGGATTCTGGTGCTGGGCCGGTGGAACTTCCGCGTGGCCTTGGAGGCGAGCTGGCAAAGCATATAACGATTCCGTAATGTTTGTAAAGCATCAAACACACGATCGGATCGCATGTGTGTGTTTCCCCTTCCTTATAAGTTATGGGCATGCCGCTTCGGCCCTTGGTTCTCGTAGAATCGGCACAAATTCACACGTCGTTCTAAACTGCTGATTCTGCTGAGATTGTCTAGGAGTTAGCGCAATTCCTACCCAGAATAGATGCGCGACCGGACCCCAAAGATGCTCACTTTTCCTGATTGGGCTCACAGGTCGAGGTACATTCTGAAACTGACCCAGAGGCTCCGGCTGTCCGTGGAACAACACACTCTACCCGGAAAAGCCCACCGGGTCAATAGATTTTACGTATCTTTACTGGTTCGCCGGACTGCTTGGGAGAGCCGACATTCCTGATCTCGCTCCCGGATTTTCGTACTCAATTTGGTCAGTAAGAGCCTTTACCAGTCTCCCCAATGGGCTGCGGTCGCTTGATGGAACTTTAGCTTCCATTGGCCGCTTTGCCTCACCCAAACGGAACTGAAATGCTGGTAGCGCGGCGGGGGGCCCTGATCTTCTTCCGGCGCTTCGCGGACGATGGCGTCATACGTGACTATCGTAGCGTCGTCGCTGAGCACGACCACCCGCATGTCATAGGGCGTAAGTTCCAGGAGGCCCGAGTCGCCCAGATTGTCGACCGCCTCCTGTCCCTCAAGCAGCTTGCCGTCGACGCCCACCAGCGAGAAGTCCTGGCTCAGCGTCCGCTTGAAGTATGCGCCATCGTCTTTTTTCTTAGCCTCAATCAGGCTTTTCTCGTTGCCGGTTGCGGTTTGTTCCACAGAAGTTTGTAGTTTGGCGGCCGCCGGACTCTCCGCCAAAGCTGGGATCAAGGCGAGACAAGAAAATAGAACGGCGCCGAAAAACCAGGAAGATCTCACACGACCTCCTTGTGATCAACTTTCTCAATGGATAAGCCCGGAAGCCCATCGATGCTGCGTTCATTCTTCTGCTCTCGGTAAGCCTGCAAGCCTTCGGGCCCCTTCTTGCGGGCCCATGTGGCGAGCTGTTCGCGCTCGCCTTGGTAGTGAAAAAGAGGAACGCCGTAGCCGCACGAATCGGTGACGCGAGTAAGTTCTACGATGATGATGGAGCGAACATTCTCTCGAGTAGCGAAATTTTCCGCGAGGGCCGCGAATTCTGGTTCGTGCGGCTCGACCACGCGACCGTGGCCATGGAGACGAAGAATATTTGGCGGACCTTGAAAGGCGCAGAACATCAGAACGGTCCGGCCATTTTCTTTCAGATGAGCGATGGTTTCGACGCCGCTGCCGTTGAAATCAACGTAAGCGACCGTGGTAGGGCTGAGGATGCGGAATGTGTCCAGACCCTTCGGGGACAGGTTTACATGGCCGACGGCATCGAGCGGCGCCGAGGCGACAAAGAATATATGCTGCGCTTCGATGAAAGAGCGACCAGCATCGTCGAGTGTGGAGCGTATTTTACCCATCGTTATTCGCGGATTTTGCCTAGTAATTCCGTTCGCGGTACGGCTACCTGTTCGCCGGTCGCCAGGTTTTTTAAGGCGAATGTATCCGCCTTCACTTCGTTCTCGCCGACGATCAAAATGTATTTTGCTTCCGCTTTGGTTGCAGCCTCAAACGATTTCTTCAGGCGGAAGGCTTCGTCTCCCAGATCAGCGACAACATCGTGGCGGCGCAATTCGCGCGCCAGACGGGCAGCTTCGGAGTTCATGCCGGCCCCAAGCGGCGCGATATACACATCCGGCTTTTTCGACACGTTCTCGGCCGCGGACGATTCCTGCAACGACATGACGAGTCGATCCTCGCCAATGGCGAAGCCGATTCCGGGAGCCGCGGGGCCACCAAGCGCCTCGGAAAGTCCATCGTAGCGGCCGCCGCCAAGAATCGCATTCTGAGCGCCAAGAGCCCCGTGCGTAAATTCGAAGGCGGTGCGCGTATAGTAATCGAGCCCGCGCACCAGTCGGTCGTTCAACGTGAAGGGGACGCCGACTTTGGTCAGGATTTCTTTCACGGCGTCAAAATGCTTCTGGCATCCTTCATCCAAGAACTGGCTGATGCGGGGCAGCGTTTCGATGATGGGCTGATCTTCCGGGACTTTGCAATCGAAAACGCGCAAGGGATTAGTCACAGCACGCCGCTGGCAGTCGACGCACATTTTCCCCACCACCGGCTCCAAAGCCTTGCGCAGCGCCTCATTGAAGGCGATGCGATCGTTGGGACAGCCGACGGAATTCAGTTCGAGATTCCAGCCCTTGATTCCGAGGCGATCAAGCAGCGTGGCCAGCATCTCCAGCACTTCAGCGTCGCGTGCCGGGGATTCGCTGCCCGCCGAAGCGGGCCCAATCACTTCCGCGCCAATCTGATAAAACTGCCGGTAGCGGCCCTTTTGCGGGCGCTCACGTCGAAACTGCGGTCCAATGTAGTAGAGCTTGTTCAGCCCGCGATCCCAGAGTTTGTGTTCGATGTAGGCGCGGACGACGCCGGCCGTGTTTTCCGGGCGTAGAGTGAGAGACTGTCCCTTGTCGCTTTCGGCGCGGCCGCGATCTTCCCAGGTAAACATTTCCTTCGCCACAATGTCGGTTTCTTCCCCCACGCCTCGGGCGAAGAGTTCGGTGCTCTCGAAAATCGGAGTGCGGATTTCCTGAAAGTTGTAAGCGCGAAAGACATCGCGCGCCGCCGACTCCACGAAGTTCCAAAGCGCCGTATCGGGCGGCAGCAGGTCTCGGGTTCCTCGAACCGCTTTGATCATTTCGTTCTCAATCTCCGACTGTCATCCTGAGCGAAGACTTGTCTTTCGCTTCGCGAAAGACAAGTTGCAGTCGAAGGATCCCTAGTAGATCAACTTCTCCGCCAAGTTCTCAGATTCTGATATCTCAAGCACCCAAAGAGCGCCTTAACGCCCTTGTGCGGCATCGACGCGATAGGGATCCTTCGACTTCGCAGGACGGTCCCCTTTGCGGACCGTCCTGCTTCGCTCAGGATGACAGTTCTTGAAAAGTACCCAGCATCCTTAGCGCTCGCGCAAATAATCCTCTTTGTAGCCCAGATAATTCGTCGCGTAGCGCAGGATGGTCTCGTCTTCCGCCTTCTCCAGTTTGCGGCGGAATTTTCCCGGAGAACCCATCCACAACGAACCGGGCTCAACTACAGTGCGCTCGGGAATCAGCGTGCCCGCTGCAATAATCGACCCCGCGCCAATCTTCGCGCCATTCAAAATGATGGAACCCATGCCGATCAGGCATCGGTCCTCAATCAGGCAGCCATGCAGCGTTACCGAGTGGCCTACCGTCACATACTCGCCAACAGTCACGCCATAAGTGTTTTTCATACCGTGCAACACGCTGCAATCCTGAACATTCGAATGTGCACCGATACGGATGGCGTAAACGTCCCCGCGCAGGACGGCGTTCATCCATACCGAAGCATGCTCGCCGAGTACGACGTCGCCGATGATCTGCGCCGAATCATCCACGTAGCAGCTCGCGGGGATTGTCGGCTTGATGCCCTTGAAAGGCCGAATCATTAAATCGCTCTGATAGAGTGTCTGCAATCTCAAGAGACAAGAATAAATACTACCAGCAGAGTTGCACTATCCTTCCGTGCGGCTAAATTTTTGCCTTCCGACGTGCCATCTGCGAAACTTGAGGCGTTTTGCGGGCGTGACCCTGAGCGCAGTCGAAGGGGGAGCCCGCAGCCGAAATCCCGAGTGAAGCGAGAGATCTCAACTCATGGGTAGAATCCACGTTCTTTCCGAGCAAGTTGCCAACAAGATCGCCGCGGGCGAGGTGGTGGAGCGGCCTGCGTCCGTGGTGAAGGAGTTGCTGGAGAACGCGCTGGATGCGGGCGCAACGCGGATCAAGATCAGCGTGGAGGCGGGAGGGAAAAAGCTGGTTCAGATCACCGACAATGGATGCGGCATGGTGCGCGACGATGCGATGCTCGCGTTCGAGCGGCACGCGACCTCAAAGATTAAAAACGCGGAAGATCTGTTGAGCGTGGCCACGCTGGGATTTCGTGGGGAGGCGCTGCCTTCGATTGCGTCGGTGTCGCGGCTGCGGCTGGAGACGTGTGCGGCGGAGTCGGGGATCGCACCCTCGGGAACCATTATCGAAATCAACGGCGGCAAGATGGCGAGAGTCGAGGAAGCCGGGCTGCCCGAGGGAACTTCGATCACGGTGCGGGATCTTTTTTTTAATACACCGGCGCGAAAGAAGTTTCTGAAGGCGGAGTCGACGGAGTTGGCGCACATTGCTTCGCTGGTCACGCATTATGCGCTGGCGCGTCCGGAAAAGCATTTTGAGTTGCATTCAGCGACAAACGCCATGCTGGTGGCGCCTCCGGTCGCGGGATACAGCGAGCGCGTGTATCAGGTATTCGGCAAGGAGACCTTGGACCAGTTAATTGCCGTGGCGGCGGTGCAACCGCTGGAGCATGTGGGATTGCCGCAGCCTCCGCCGTGGCGGAAACAGGAGGAAGAAGCTGACGGGGAGGGCGGGCGCGGCTTCCACGCTACACCTGGAGAGATGCGGCTGCACGGTTTCGTTTCGAAGCCGGAGATTCAGAAGCTGAATCGGAATTCGATCTACGTGTTTGTGAACGGGCGATTGATTCGCGACCGGCTGGTGCAGCATGGATTGACGGAGGCTTATCGAAATATTATTCCCCCGACGGTGTATCCGGTGGTGTTGCTCTTTCTGGAATTGCCGGCGGGCGAGGTGGACGTGAATGTTCATCCCTCGAAGATCGAAGTGCGTTTTCGGCAATCCAGCGTCCTGCACGATTTTGTGCGAGACACAGTGCGCGCGGCTCTGATGAAGGCGCGTCCGGCGCCGCAGTTCACAACGGAGATTCATGCGCACGCGACGGCGAGTTCGGGGCTCACCCCCGGGGCGCGGGAATGGGAGCCGCCCTCTGACCTGGCTGAGCCGGGCCTGTCTGCGCGACCATTCTATGAACCAGCGGGTGGAGTTGGATTTTTGCTGCGGGCGCCGGTGACGCCCCCGGTTTCGGCTCGGCTTCAATTCGAAGGCGGGATTGCGGTGGAAGCGAATGCCGCGATTCCGGTGGCGCGTGAACTCGAGAAAAGAATGGTCGAGGATGTTCCGGACAATGGATGCGCTCCCGCGCTCGACGTGCATGAAGAAGAGCCCACGTTGGCTGCGCTTTCTACGCTGCGTCCACTGGGGCAAATCCGGAATTCGTTTATCCTCGCGGTGAATGAAGACGGGCTGTGGATCATCGATCAGCACGTCGCACACGAGCGCGTGCTATTTGAACGGGTGTTGAAACAGCGCGCGGCGCAGAAAGTAGAGAGCCAGCGGCTGCTGATGCCGATTGTGCTGGAACTGTCTCCGGCGCAGCAGGCGGTGTTTGCCGAGATTGCCGATGAGTTGCAGCACAATGGCTTCGAGGCGGAGCCGTTCGGAGCGCGCAGCGTCGCGGTGAAAGTCGCGCCGGCCGGGGTTGATGCCGGGGCAGTCGAGAAAATGCTGCATGAGTTGCTCGACCAGATTTCTCGCGAGGAACAGTCGTTAAATCTGGAGAAGATTCGTGGTCGAATCGCGGCTTCGATCGCCTGCCACGCGGCGATCAAGGTCAACATGCCACTGGAGGAGAACAAGATGGAGTGGCTGCTGGCCGAACTGGCGAAGACGGATCATCCTATGTCGTGCCCGCATGGCCGACCGGTGGTGCTGCGGTATTCTGTAAAAGATATTCAGAAGGCGTTCAAGAGAATCTGAGAGAAGAGCAATTGGCAATTGGCAGTTAGCGCCTTGGCGCCTTGCTAATTGCTTTCCCTATGACCGAACAGGACCTACAACAACTCCGGCGTGAGAAGTGGCGGCTCGATGGCAAAGCCATCCGGACCATTGAGGAGGCGCGCGCGTTTGTAGAGGGCGTTGGATTCTGCCTGATGTATCCGCTGCGGCCGGCGATGCCCGTGCCTACGTTCATTGGCGCGTTCGTGGGATCGGACAATCGCCTTCCAACTTGGCAGCACGCTTACTCCGATCCGCGAGCGTCAGAGGCGACTGAGCTTATGGTGCGCCTGCTGCGGGAGCGGTCGGTGTACGAGGCCAATTTGTTTGAAGAGAACAACGCGTTTCTGGTGGCAGCTTCAGTATTTCCGTATTTCTATGCGCTGGTGGGCGAGCGCAATCCCAAGCTCGCTCCGAAGGCAGGGCCGCGTTCGGCTTACTCCCAGTTGGCTTGCGATGCCTTTGAGTTAATCCGGCGCGACGGTCCTATTTCGAAGCAGAAGCTGCAAGAGGCGCTGGGCGGCAGCGTTTCGCTGGCGGCGCTCGACAAGGCCCTCGGGGAGTTGCTGGCAAAGCTGCGCATCACTCGTGTGGATTACAAGGCGAGTGAAGGCTCATTCTGGGATGTGCTTTATCGCTGGTCGCCGGACGCGGTCCGCGAAGGCGTGGGACTTTCGGTGCAGCAGGCGCTTTCGGCACTGCTCTCAAAATATCTGGATTGCGTGATCGCCGCCGAGCAGAGCGAACTAGAAGCTTTCTTCGGCAAATTTGTGGCGCGGTCGCGGGTGAAAGAAGCCGTGAACGCGCTGCTCGCAGCGCGGGAGTTGAGCTTCGTGCATGTCAGCGGGAGATCAATGCTGCAGATCACGCCAGAGAAGGAAGCGGCAGTGGCTTCCGCTAAGCCGCATCGAGCCACGAAGTAGACCGCCCGTCCATCGCGGCATTGCGTGTACAATCTACTCGCGAAATGATCGACAATTCTCTCGACGAACAACCCCAACGTAAACTCATCATCGCCATTGACGGCCCGGCGGGCGCGGGCAAGAGCACCATCGCGTCCCGGCTGGCCCGCAAGCTGGGCTATGTGAACCTGGAAAGCGGGGCGATGTACCGGGCGCTGGCGTTGCAGGCTATCGAGAAGGATGCGTCGTTCGACGATGAAGCCACGCTGGTAAAGCTGGCGCAGGAGTCGCGCATTCAACTCGAGCCCACGCGGGACGGAAATCGGACGCTGCTGAACGGGCATGACGTTTCGGCGCGCATTCGGGAGCGCGACGTGACGGAGGCGGCATCGCGGGTTTCGGTGCATCCGCGTGTGCGGGAGTGGATGGTCGCGCATCAGCGGCAGATGGGCTTGGGCGGGGGCGTGGTGATGGAGGGACGCGATATCGGGACCAAGGTCTTTCCCGACGCCGACCTGAAAATTTTTCTCGACGCCGATCCCGTGGTACGCGAGCAGCGGCGCATGGAGCAGCATAAGATCAAGGGCGAAGTGGCCGCAAACGTGGCCGCGGAGCTGCGTGAACGTGATCACCGCGACCGCACGCGCGCCGTGTCTCCGCTGATGGCAGCGGAGGATGCGGTAGTCATCGATTCCACGAAATTGAGTGAGGATGAAGTGCTGGCGCAGGTGGAAGAGTTGGCTAGGAAAAAGTTGGCAGACTGAATCGGCCGCCGGCTCCGGATGTGCCCGAGGACAGCGGCGCATAAGCTTCTAACATTCAGGATTCAGTTGTCCGTTGGTTCTACTTTTGCTTTGGGTGCAGGAAGTGTTTTCCCAGGTTTCGGCGACGTGGCTGGAGTCGCCGGCGTAGCTGCCGCCGTTGCCGAGACCTTGCGAATCTCGATGCCGTCGTGCTCATTGTTGATCACAATGTGAGACGTTCCATTACCCACGCTGCCACTCGCCGTGGCCTCGTGGTCGCCGTTCTCGATTTTCAACTCGGAAAAGTCCGATTGAATTTCGCCGTCGCGTGTGCGCGCGTCCACCCGGAATCCCGCCTTTTCCGGCACGCTCAACTGCACATCCCCATTGCGATTGTCGATTTGAACATTGCCGAGGGAACGCATGGAAACTTCCACCCCGCCGTTATCGTTTTGTAGCCGCACGTCTCCGGACACATCCTCCAGGCGGATCTGCTTGGATCGCGTGGTCAGGTGGAGAGGCCCAGTGATCTTGTCCGCGTGCAGGTCATCGGAATCCAGATCGAGTTCCCCATCGATGCGCGAGAACTCAAGGTCAGTACGGGAGGACTTGAAACTGACATTCTTGGCGATGTGGCCGAGTTTGACGCTCTCCTGAAACTCGCCGTCGAGTTGCAACGAGCCCTTCACGTCCATGACGGAGACTTCATTCAGCCGTCCGTCGATGTGTACGTCACCACTAATCTGCTCAATCTTGGCGGAACCTTTCTCCAGATTCAGTTTCACATTTCCGTTGACATCCTCGACGGAAACGTCGCCATGCTGGCTGACGATTTCGACTTCGCCGTCGCGGCCGGTGACGGAGACTTCTCCTTTGCGGCCGGTGATGTGTAGATCCATTTTGCGTGGGATCGAAATATCGAGATCGCTCTGCACGGGATGACTGCCGGCGGCATGGGTTCTGGCGTCGAGAACTATCCCACTGCCAGCAATGGTGATCGTGGGCCGGGTCTGCTGATTATATTTGTCGGCGTCGGTCTGGTTTTCGGCGCTCACGCGCTTGCGCACGATCACGGTAATTTTCTTGTCGTCTGAGGGGCTCACTCGCACTGCGCCTTCGTCATCGTTGACGCGCAGGCTGGTAACGGTGGAGGGAATATCCTGTTCCAGATGATCGTCGAAGCTGAACTTGTCGCCGAAAATGTCGCCGATATCGTTGTCGTCAATTCCGATATTGTCACGCAGTTCGTCCCAGTGGACGCGGGAGACATGGGTAGCGATGAGTCCGAAGAAGACAATCATGATCACCAGGAAAACCCCACCTGCGCCAATGCCACGTGCGGGCAAGCCATCGCGCTGAGCTTGCTGATGCTCGATTAGCTTGATCACTCCCCACAGGATCAGAAGTAGCGGCCAATAATGGGCGAACCAAGTTCCCAGCCGCGCCCACGATAGCAGGTGCAAATTGCCCAGCAGGAAAACGATTCCCAGGACGATCAGCACGAACGGTCCCGCAAAAGAACGGCGGTAGCGGCGCGGCGGAAGTGGTGTTTGCGGTGGAGTTTGGACCGGGCTAGACATTGCGGACCTCGCCTGACGATGGAGTTGAATCAGGAGGTGACGGAGGAGACGGCGGTGCGGCGGCGGGCGGCAGTGGCGCTCCTCGTTCGATATGTCCGGCTGCGGAAGCATTGCTCTGCAGCAGCTTCACAACGCCAACTACGAGCAGGATTGCCGGCCAGGTGCGTTCGAAGCTGGCAACATTGAGGCTCTGGAGAAGGAACAACGTGCCGATGGTGACCAGCATGGCCGGGCCCATGACTCTGCGCATGCGGCATCGATCGCAAGCGCAGTTCAGGCCGACAGCTTTGCGCACGCGACAGTTGGCGCAATTGCAACCCGGGGGATGAGCTCCGATGAGACCCCATGTCCTGGCGAACATCCATAACCCGAGAGCGATCAGGATCAGGGGCCATAGGCGGTCCATGCCGAACTCCCAGATGTTCATGGTGTGGAGCAGGAAGAGCACTCCCAGCCCAATGAGGATGATGGCGACGGCGGGAATGTTCTTGGTTTCGCTCTTTTCACCTAGACTGAAAGTCTGTGCCAAGCCGAATGGATCCGGTGCAGGTTGACCCGCTTGAATGGCGTGGGCTGTACGCACCGCGTCGATAATCTGGTAGACGTAGAAGAATGCGATGCCGATGCCGAACAGGGCGTCCCAACTTCCGGCGTGATCAGAACCAAAGATAAGCAGCCCGAAGATGAGCAGGTGCGCAAGTCCCTTGGCGTACTGCGAGCAATAGACGGCGCCAACACCGAAGGGAAAAAATCCGGCGAGAATGCCGGCTACCGCCGGATTGGGCCCGCTGCTGGACGAAGGCCGCGGTGCAACGGCGGGCGTCCCTACCGGCGGATATACAGCTTGCGGAGGCACGAACCCTGCCGCCGGAGCGGTGCCCTCCAACCGGGCTGCGAGACAAGGCTCACAATATACGACTCCGCGAACGTCGCGGGTGCAATTGGCGCAGAGCGGCTTGCCGCAGGTGCGGCAAAACGCGACGGCAGCCGTTTCGTTGTGCGTGGCGCAGTTCATACGAACCTCCTGTACGTGGTCACCGACACTACAGGCCGTTCGACTAAATACGGATCGTTTACAGATGGACCCAGAGGAGCGCTGGCCAGAACCAGATGATTTTCCGTCTGGCTGTAATTGCGCTCCTGCTTCGGTTCGGGCTGTTGCGTTGTGTCGTTCTTGTGATCTTTCTTTTCCGGCGATTCCTGAGAACGAGGCTCGGCGGGCGTTACGTTGCGCTTGAGTTCGCGCACCCGCGATTCCACCTCATACACGAACCGGATATTCTCGTAATACCGCACTACGCGGGCTTGCGTATTGTAGTACGTGTGCCGTATGGCGGCGGGACGCAAACTCAACTGGCGCAGGTCGGCGGGTTTTACGCCGAGAACGCTCAACGCCACCGACAATGCGAAGAATGCCATGCCGAACGACATGGCAAATCGCGGCTGCCGGACGGCTTCCCAGATGGGCTGCATGACCGCCGAGACCCACGCCTGCGCCTTCTCCACCCACGTGATTCGCGGCTGCGGCGCAGCAACGTTCACCCGCAGGCGTTGGGTGTCAACGCCCGTTGTGGATGCCAGGATATTGGTGACCAGGCTGGCCGGAGGCTCCGCCTCCGCGAGATCCTTCAGCCAGTTGCGGCCCGCCTCGACTTCGGCGAACAGCGGCCCGCAGGCGGAACAAGTCCGCACGTGAGCCTGGAAGCGGTCGAGTTGAGCACCCGTCAGGACGCCGTCGAGCGCGTCCGTGAGCAGGCTGTCGAACTCGACGCACTGCATTCCGTTACTGGTTAGGTCTGGCATCACATCACCTGCCTATAGGTACGTCGTAACAGGCGTGCAAGTTCCGCCCGCCCGCGATTTATTCGACTTTTCACAGTTCCCTCCGGAACCCTCAAAACGGTTGCGATTTCGCGATAGTCCATATCTTGTAAATCCCTTAGAATCAATGCCTCACGGAGCTCCGGCGAAAGTTTGCCAAGGGCTGCGTGGACGGTCTCTCCAACCTCCCGGCTACGCACATGCTGGTCAGGAGGCGGAGAGTGGTCCTGAATTTGCTCACTGAGCGGCTGTGCGTCCTCGTGCGCAGGCGAGACAGCGTCGAGCGAATCGGTGATGCGGTCCTGCTTGGTCTTGCGGAAATGATCGACCAGCAGGTTGCGGGTGATGGTGGTCACCCAGGTGACGAACGCACCCTTGGAGCTATCGTAACTGGCGAGGGTGCGGTACATCTTGATGAAAACCTCTTGGGCGAGGTCTTCGGCGTCGTCGGCCGATCCGGCAAAGCGGTAGCAGATGTTATAGATACGGCGGTGGTAAGTCTGGACGATCTCTTCCCAGGCAGCGGCGTCGCCAGCAACGCAGCGGCGGACCAGCATCGCAACTACCTGGACATCTTCCAAACGAATCTCCCCGGAAAAGCGGCTGTCAGCTATCAGCCATTAGCTCTCAGCAAAATCCTTGTCCATTCCGAACCGGGCCGAAGGCGCGGAAAGGAATCTGCTGCTGTTCTTGGCCAACACAACCCACAAGACAGTACGCGTATGTGCTGGCACAAGTTCGCCGGTCCAACCGGACACCGCTAGTTGTTCGAAACAGCGCATTGTAGCAGTGGGATTGGTTTTCGGCCCCAGTCGGCAAAGCCCATTCCGGCTTAGCCGCGATACAATTCGCTTCTATCGGCAATCATCTGTAGGTCGAGCTTGTCAAAAACTGAGCTATAATCTGGGGCCACCTATTGTGGGCATTCCATGTGTTCTTCCTGCAAATCGAATCGATGTCCGGTTGCGCTCGCGCTACTGTCGGTCTGGCTAGTTCTGCTCCCGACGCCACACGCTCAGGCGCAGGGAATGAATCTGACTCCTACCCCTTACATGAATGGATTCGATCCGACGCGGTTGGATATGGTTTTGGATATTAGCCAGGACCGCTGGGAACGGAACCTGGCAAGCCTTTCTTCTTCGGTTTCCAAGCTAGACCGGAAGGCTCCCAACTCGGCGAGCCGCGAGTATGAAAAGGGCGTGCGGTTCTTGGTGCAAAAAAAATTCGACGGCGCGGTTGCGAGCCTGACTAAGGCGGTTACGATTTATCCGAATTTTGTGTCGGCTCACAATGCGTTGGGGTCGGCGTATCTGAACCTGGGCCAGAATGAGCAGGCTCGAAGTGAATTTGCCCGAGCAATTGAATTGGATGACCACTTGCCGTACTGCTACCTCAACCTGGGCTGGTCCCAACTGGCGCTCAAGAATTTTTCCGCTGCTCAGGAATCCATCCAGAAAGCGTCAGCGCTGGCGCCCCTTGATCTCCATCTGCTGACGGCCCTTACGTATGCGCAATTATTGAATCACGACTACACGGCTGCGATCGCAACGGCTCACCAGGTGCATGGCCGCAACCATGACGGTGCCGCTATTGTGCACTACTTTGCCGCAGCCGCCTGGCAGGGACAGAACAACCTCGATGAGACGAAAAATGAACTGCAGACTTTCCTCGACGAGGCGCCGAACTCCCCGACCGCCGGTGCTGCCCGGCAGATGATCGAGCAAATTACAGATGCGCGGAATCATCCTCCTCCGCCTTCTTCGGTGGAGATCGCTTATTCGTCCGCTCCACTTGATCCGAACGCGACGTCTACCGGCATTCCGGCGCCGGCCCAAAGGGTCTTGCAGCTATTCAATCAGCAGAGGCAACTGGCGGAAGTTGAATCCGCTTGTGAATCCTGCCCGGAGACGGATTCTCCCAGGCCTGAATCGCGGGCGTCGTGGTCTGGAGCTGGACATTCCGGCTTGGACATTGCTCCCTATATGTTACGCACTACCGTAAATGAAGTCGCGGTATTTTTCGCAGCCACTGATCACGGGGAGTCGGTAACGGATCTCACTCGCCAGGACGTGCAGATTCAGGATGCGGGAAAACCGCCGGCGGCTGTGCTCGGTTTTCGGAACGAGTCCCAGCTACCCTTGCGGCTGGGCCTAGTCATTGACACCAGCAATTCCATTACCCGCCAATTTGGCTTCGAGCAGCAGGCGGCTGCCACGTTTCTAAGAAAATCCTTGACCGGAAAACGCGATCTCGCCTTTGTCGTCGGCTTCTCGAATGCTGTGCTTTTGGTTCAGGATTTGACCGGGGACACCGCGAAGATTGCCCACGGCATTGATGAGCTCGCTCCTGGAGGCGGAACGGCACTTTGGGACGCGGTGAAATTTGCCTCTGACAAGCTCGGTGGTCTCACCGAAGAACAACCGGCAGCCAGAATGCTGGTGGTCGTTAGCGACGGAGAGGATAATTCCAGCAGTGCGACCCTGAAAGAAGCCATCGAAAGTGCGGAACGCAACGAGGTTATCGTCTACACCGTCAGTACCCGGGAGCTCGCTGGTGGAGATGACGCCGGCGCCGTAATCGCCGATGGCGCCATGAGAGCTTTGGCTACGCGCACCGGCGGCGCCGCGTTTTTTCCGGATTCTTTGGGAAATCTGGATCACCGACTCTCCGACCTGCAACAAGTAATCCGCAGCCGCTATTTGGTTTCCTACAAGCCGGCCCAGTTCAAGGCAGATGGTTCCTACCGTAAGATTGCAGTGATGGCGAACAAATCGGGGCGCAAACTGCGCATCTACTCCCGCCGCGGATATTACGCACCCACCAGCAGCAGTCAGACCAACTAGATTTTTCAAACCGGCGCGCTACTCGCTGGTGAAATAGTCGACCGTCACCGGATTCTCGAACAGCGAATAATCGCGAGTGACGACTGTGATGCCGCTATCGGTGACGAAGTAGCGGGAGCGATCGGCTTCCGTGTCATAGCCGATGGTCGTGCCTTCGGGTAGATGGACGTTGCGGTCGATGATGCAGCGGCGGACGCGGCAATGGCGACCCACGGCGACGTGGGAGAACAAGATGGAGGCGTCGACTTCGGAATAGGAATTCACGCGAACATCAGGCGAGAGCACCGAATTCTTGACCACGCCGCCGGAAACGATGCACCCATTCGAGACGATGGAGTCAAGCGCTGTTCCCATGCGGTCTTTCTCGGCAAAGACAAATTTTGCCGGCGGATACTGGCGCTGGTGGGTGCGGATGGGCCAGTCCTGATCGTACAAATTGAAAATTGGAGACACCGAAACGATGTCCATGTTGGCTTCGTAGTAGGCCTCGAGCGTGCCCACGTCGCGCCAGTAGAGAGCTTCTTTCTTGTTTTCGTCGATGAAATCGTAGGCGAAGACGCGATAGTCATCGACCATCTTGGGTAGAATGTCTTTGCCGAAATCGTGGCTGGAATTGGGATCCTCAGAATCCTTCAGCAAAACCGGGATGAGGACATCAGCGTTGAAAAGATAGACCCCCATGGAGCCGGCGACCTTCTCCGGATTCAAAGGCGAACGCAAGTCGGTTTTGGCTGGCTTCTCTTCGAAGCCATTGATGCGGCCGTCTTTATCGACGTCGACCACGCCGAAGCGGGAGGTCTCTTCCAGATTGATCTGAATCGTGGCCAGGGTGACATCGGCAGACGAGTCCTCGTGCTGCTTCATCATCTTGCCGTAATCCATTTTGTAGATGTGATCGCCGGAAAGGATGAGGACATGCTTGGGCTGCTCCGAGCCGATAGAGTAAATGTTCTGATATACCGCGTCCGCCGTGCCTTGATACCACTGGTCGCTGACTCGTTTCATCGGCGGAAGCACTTCCACGAACTCTCCCACCTCGCGGCCCAGGATGTTCCAGCCTTCGCGGATGTGGCGATTCAATGACAGCGCTTTATATTGCGTAAGGATGTAGACGCGGCGCAGATCGGAGTTGAGGCAGTTGGAAAGAGTGATGTCGATGATGCGATACATCCCGCCGAAGGTAACGGCGGGTTTGGCTCGGTCGCGAGTAAGAGGGTAAAGGCGCTCTCCGGCGCCGCCTGCTAGAAGGACTCCGAGCGTGTCTTTCATCGAACTGTCTCTGACTTTCGAACCGACTGCGTTCGCCTATCCGCTGCCACCGAAAACACTAGATGGTAGCACAGACCGGAAAGTTGCCGAGCAGATTGATGGACGCAAATCAGATACAGGAAGAGAGGGATTTTCGCGGATTAATGCTATTTTTCTTCTTCGATCTTAATGCGGAGCGATTTGAGGAACTTCAGGTCCTGATCGTTGACTTTGAATTCCGGATTGGTGGAAAGAGTGGTAACCAGGGAAGTCTTGTCGGAGGTTTTCTCACCCTGTTTACTCACGCCGATGGTGGCTTCGAGGACCAGGAAAATATCATAGCCGCCCTCTTTAATGCGAGAGACAACCTCGGCGATCTGTTCGGAATCAGAGAGAGATTCGTTGATGGCTTCGCCCAGTTCTTTCATCAAGTCTTTGAGTTGCTGGTCCACGTTTCCCCCGATCGCGGTTCGCTCAAAACTTCCAACATCACTTAGATGCCCGGGGCCGCGGAACGGTTCGACGGCGGCCAAAGGTTTGCGTCATTGTAGCGCTCCAGCCTGTTAAAATCGAGGCAAAATGAGCAGGGTTTCTACAGTACAGAAGCTAGGAGTGGCTGCGCGGGTCGCGACGCAGCAAGCCAAGCGCAGCCGGACCATGCGAGCGGCCACGCAGGCCTTAGCCGCTACGGGGAGGGCCTTTGGACGGGTGCTGCACCAGTTATGGCTGGAAGTTACCGGCGTGGTGTTCCTGGTGATGGCGTTGAGCCTGGGCGCTGGGTCGGTGCGGGAGTATGGAAAATATCATGCAGGACAGGCTGGCCCAGGGCGGATGGCATTAGCAATTTGTTGCACAGTCGCCTTCGCCTGGTTCGGAGTGAGCTCGTTCTGGAGGGTCAAGAAGAAGAAAAATGGTGTGGAGTGAGTCATTCCGCGTCGCAGGTTCGGAATAGCCTTTTGGATGCGGAAGCAAGAAGATTTTCTGGGGGCGGCAGGGGTTAGAAGGAGTTGCCTCATGGCAGAAAGAATCAAAGTCGCCGACGAGAAGAAGCGTGCAACAGACATAGAAACGTCGTCACACATCGCAGTGAATCCGCTGTATACCCCGGCAGATGTGAAGGGCTCCGATTACGAGAACGAAATTGGATATCCCGGGGAGTATCCATTCACCCGTGGCGTGCAGGCCACCATGTACCGGGGACGGTTGTGGACCATGCGGCAGTACGCTGGCATGGGCGACGCCGAAGAGTCGAACAAGCGCTATAAGTATCTGCTGGCGAACGGAACTACGGGGCTCTCCGTGGCGTTCGATTTGCCAACGCAGATCGGGATGGATTCGGATCACCCTCTGGCCGCGGGCGAGGTGGGCAGAGTCGGCGTGGCCATCGACTCGATCGAGGATATGGAACGGTTGTTCGCCGGCATCGAGCTGACGAAAATTTCAACATCGATGACCATCAATGCAACGGCGTCGATTTTGTTGGCCTTATACGTGGCGGTGGCGCGCCGGCAGGGCGCCGACATCCGAAAGCTCTCGGGCACGGTGCAAAACGATGTGCTGAAGGAATACATTGCGCGCGGAACTTATATTTATCCACCGCGGCAGGCGATGCGCGTGATTACCGACATGTTTGCGTGGGCGAAGGATAATGTGCCGGAGTGGAATACGATTTCGATTTCCGGCTATCACATGCGCGAAGCCGGATCGACCGCGGTGCAGGAAGTGGCATTTACGCTGGCCAACGGAATGGCCTATGTAGAGGCAGCGATCAAAGCCGGACTGGATGTGGATAAATTCGCGCCTCGTATTTCGTTCTTCTTTAACGCGCACAGCAATTTTCTGGAAGAGGTGGCGAAGTTCCGCGCGGCGCGCAGGATGTGGGCTCGCATCATGCGGGAGCATTTCAAGGCGAAGAGTCCGAAGTCGTGGATGCTGCGTTTCCACTCGCAAACGGCGGGATCGACGCTGACGGCGCAGCAGCCCGAGAACAATATTGTGCGCACGGCGATTCAGGGTTTAGCGGCGGTCATGGGCGGGACGCAGTCGCTGCACACAAATTCTTATGACGAGGCCCTGGCGCTGCCCACCGAGCAGGCGGCGAGAATCGCTCTGCGCACGCAGCAGGTGATTGCTTATGAGTCGGGTGCGGCGCAGACCATCGATCCGCTGGCGGGATCCTACTACATCGAGGCCCTAACCAATGAAATCGAGAAGCGAGCCGCGGAATACCTGGGGAAAATAGAAGTGATGGGCGGTATGTTGAAAGCAATTGAGCGCGGATTTGTGCAGCAGGAAATTCAGAACGCGGCCTATGAATATCAGCAAGCGGTGGATCGCGAAGACGCGATTGTTGTCGGGGTGAACCGCTTTGAGGTGGAGGAAGAGAAGCCGATTCCGATTCAGAAGATTGATCCAGCGCTGGAGCCGAAACAGGTGGAGCGGGTGCGGGCATTGCGCGCACGGCGGGATGCGGGGCCATGGAAGGCAGCGCTGCAAGGTGTCGAAGATGCGGCTCGGGCGGCCGAAAATGTTATGCCAAGAATTCTCACCGCTGTGGAAGCTTACGCGACCGTGGGTGAAATCTCCGACGCGATGCGCCGGGTGTTTGGAGAGTATAGAGAAGCTGTAGTGATCTGACCGAATTCGACGCTACACCATTAGAACGATGTCGATTGGTCGGAGGTTTTGTACTCGCAGGCCTTGCGGCAGGGCTCGCAATACATAAGGCCATCCGCGCAGATGCGTACGTCAAGTTGCGCCTGGCAGAGGCAACAGTACTTATCGCACTCGCACTGGTCCTCTGGCATTTCGCATTGGCCGCAACGATATTTGCCGTGGCTGGTTCCGGCGTTCATATCAGTAATGTAGCGCCGCCGGCAAACGAGGGGAACGTTCCGTTGGTAACCCACAAAACTCAAGGGCGGCTTACCAATTGACGCGCCTCTTTTTCCCCTTGCCCTATAATTCTCAGCAATGACCTTCCAACAGTTGCTGGATGGAGCGGAAGTCCTTGCGCAAAACGGGGATCCGGGCGTGAGTGGTGTGGAATACGACTCCCGCCGGGTGAAGCCGGGGGCCGTATTCGTGGCCATGCGTGGCGAATCCAGCGACGGTAATCGGTTTATCGATCAGGCGATTCACGCGGGCGCGGTTGCGGTAGTAACCGACTCGCCAAGCGAAAAGCCTCGCGGCGGAGTGGCTTGGGCGCTGGTTCCACACGGGCGGCGGGCGCTGGCGCGGGTTAGCGCGAACTTTTACAAGAAGCCAGCGGAGAGGATTGCGGTCACCGGAATTACGGGGACGAATGGGAAGAGCACTACGGCGTTTCTGGTGGAATCGATTCTGATCGCGGCTGGGCGGAAGAGCGCTCTCATCGGCACGATTGAGTATCACGTGGCTGGGAAAGTGTTGCCCGCACCGCATACCACGCCCGAGGCGCTGGAACTGAATCGTCTTTTCAATGAAGCGCTGGGCAACGGCGCCACTGAAGCTGTGATCGAAGTTTCCTCGCATGCGCTGGCGCAAGAGCGCGTCTTTGGCGTTCCGTTCGATGTAGCGGTGTTTACGAATCTGACACGCGACCATCTTGACTATCACAAGACGATGGAAGAGTACTTCGCGGCCAAGCGCGTGCTGTTTAAGGGCTGTGGCACCGATCCGCCCCGAGCAGTGGTTGCGAATATCGATGACGAGTACGGTGCGAAGCTGGCTGAATCCAGTCGAAAACGTAGTTCGGTGGTGCTGAAGTATGGATGGGAGCGCGGCGACCTCTACGCCGAGAAAGTTCATATCACAACGCGCGGGACGCGCTTCGACCTGGTGACGCCGCAGGCGAAGATTCCGGTGTTCTCCTCCCTGATCGGACGAGTGAATGTGTACAACATTCTGGCTGCGGCAGGCGCGTCTTACGCGCGCGGCTGTAAGGACGACGCCATTGCTGCCGGCATTGACAAGCTGGCGCGCGTCCCGGGAAGGTTTGAGCGCGTGGATTGTGGTCAGCCTTTCACGGTGGTAGTGGACTATGCCCACACCGACGACGCGTTACGGAATCTGACGGCGCTAGCGCGGGAGCTGGTTTCCGAAGCGGAAGGTCGTGTATTAACGGTCTTTGGATGCGGAGGCGATAGGGATCGGAAGAAGCGTCCGCTGATGGGTGAAGCCGCGGGCAGGGGAAGTGATTTCGTGGTGCTGACGTCGGACAACCCGCGCAGCGAGGACCCGCTGGCGATCATGAACGATGCGGTTGTGGGACTGCAGAAAACTTGCGTGAAATACGGCGTTGAAGCGGACCGGCGGAAGGCGATTGCGCTGGCGATTGGTGAGGCGCGACCCGGAGACATCGTATTGCTGGCGGGAAAAGGGCATGAGAAAGTGCAGGTCACGCGGGACGGTGCAGCTCCATTTGATGACCTGGAAGTGGCGCGGGAGGCACTGCGAGCCGCGGGGTTCGAGTGCAAGTCAGCTCAAGCGGGGACGACCGGATGAAGCTGACGTTGTCCAAGATCGCAGACTTTATTTCCGCGAAAGGGGAATTTGCGCGCGAAGAAGAAGCGCGCGGATACTCGATCGATTCGCGAACCGTAGCACCGGGCCAGCTTTTCTTCGCGGTGAAAGGTGAGCGCCTGGATGGGCACGACTTCGTGGAGCAGGCGCTGGAAAAAGGGGCGGCCGCTGCGGTCGTGCGCAAGGATCAATTGGACCGTTATCCGCAAGAGCCGCGCTTGCTGGCCGTGGAAGACACGCTGGCAGCGCTCCAGACCCTGGCGACGGCGGTGCGGAAGTTATGGGGTAAGCCGCTGATCGCGGTCACCGGATCGGCAGGCAAGACCACTACCAAGGAAGCCATCGCACACGTGCTGAGCGAGCGGTTTCGCGTTATGAAATCCGAAGGCAATTTCAATAATCATTTCGGCTTGCCGCTCATGCTGCTGAAACTGGAACCCGAGTATGACGTAGCAGTGATCGAAATGGGGATGTCGCACGCCGGAGAGATCCGGGCGCTGGCGAAGATCGCGCAGCCGGAGATTGGCGTGGTGACGAATGTCGCGCCCGTGCACCTGGAGTATTTTGATTCGCTGGCAGGAATTGCGCGAGCGAAATACGAACTGATCGAATCGCTTCCGGCCAGCGCCACTGCGGTGTTGAACGCCGATGACGAATATGTCTCGCAGTTTGGGCGTGGCTTCAGGGGTAAGGCTGTCATGTATGGCACCCGGGCTACCGCCGACGTCCGCGCGGAGAAAATTCAATCAATGGGCGCGCAGGGGACGGAGTTCGATGTGGTGGTAGGCAGCGTGCGCGAACACGCCAAATTGCCATTGGTAGGAGAGCACAACGTGCTGAATGCGCTGGCGGCAACAGCCGTGGGATTGGAACGCGGGATGAAGCCTTCCGCGGTGATTGCGGCGCTAGCGACTCTGCAGGCGGCAGACAAACGTGGCCAGGTTCTTCAAGTGGGTAACATCACGGTGATCAACGATTGTTACAATTCGAATCCAAAGGCGCTGCAAGCGATGGTGGATGCGCTGGCGGCGATGAAGGCCCAACGTCGCATCGTGGTTGCAGGTGAGATGCTGGAGTTGGGCCCGGCGGGCGAGGAGATGCACCGGCAGGCAGGGCGGCATGCCGCGGATAAGAAGATTGATGTCTTCCTCGGAGTGCGTGGACTGGCGCAGGCCGCGGTCGATGCGGCGAAGCAGGCGGGAATCCAAGCGGCGTTCGTGGCTTCGCCGGAGCAAGCCGGGGAATGGCTGGCAAGTGAAGCGCGGGAGGGCGACGTGGTTTTGCTCAAGGCTTCGCGAGGCGTGAAGCTGGAGAAGGCGCTGGAGACATGGAAAGCCCGGTGCGACGGTAAGAATTGAGATTATCGCGAGACGGAGGCTGATTGTTCTACTGGCTGTTGTTCGTCAAACTGCAACACTATTTCCCGCCGTTTCGCATTTTTCGTTATCTGACGTTTCGTACGGCTTTCGCCAGTCTCACCGCGTTGTTTACCGCCCTCATCGTGGGTCCGCTCGTGATTAACCGGCTGCGAGAATTTCAGATCGGACAATACATACGCGAAGAAGGTCCCAAGGCGCATCAGAAAAAGGCGGGCACGCCAACAATGGGCGGGTTGCTCATTGCGATCGCCGTCGTGGTGCCTACGCTGCTGTGGGCGGATCTAAGCAACCGTTTCGTGTGGATCGCGGTGTTTGCCACATGTGCGTTTGCGGCGATCGGATTTACCGACGATTACACCAAGGTTGCGCATCGCCGTAATTTAGGCCTGACCGGGCGCGCGAAGTTGGGCTTGCAGATTGCCACCAGCGTGGTGATCGCGGTGATGCTGATCGCGATGCAAACCTACGGAATGTATTCGACCAAGATGATCGTCCCGTTCCTCAAGCAGTTCCATCCCGACCTGGTGGTGCAGAATCTGGAACGATTTCCCCATCTGTGGCCACTGGCATTCTTGCCGTTTATCGCGTTTGTCGCGCTAGTGATTGTGGGCTCAAGCAACGCGGTAAATCTCACCGATGGACTGGACGGTCTGGCTATCGGCTGCACCGTGATTGCAGCAGGCGCCCTGACCGTGCTCACCTACGTCAGCGGGCACGCGACTTTCGCGACTTATTTGGAAATTCCAAAAATGCCGCAAGTGGGAGAACTGACAATTTTCTGCGGTGCGATGGTGGGATCGTCGATTGGATTTTTGTGGTACAACGCGCATCCCGCGGAAGTGTTCATGGGCGACGTGGGATCCCTAGCTCTCGGCGGCGCCATCGGAACGGTTGCGGTCATTATTAAACAGGAACTATTGCTGCCATTTATCGGCGGCGTATTCGTGATCGAGGCGCTGTCTGTCATCGTGCAGGTAGGATCGTACAAGTTACGCAAGAAGCGGATTTTCAAGATGGCTCCGATCCATCACCATTTTGAGCTGATGGGATGGTCGGAGTCGAAAATAATTGTGCGGTTCTGGATTGCATCGCTGGTGTTTGCGCTATTTGCGCTGACGACGCTGAAACTACGGTAAGACGATTCACCACAGAGTCACAGAGACACGGAAGAGAAAAACAATGATCGGTTTTCTCTGTGCCTCTGTGGTGACATAAGCTTCGATGGAACTCAAAGACAAACGCGTGCTGGTGGTAGGGCTGGGCAAGTCCGGGGTGGCGTCGGCCCTCTTCTTGAAGGCGCATGGCGCGCGGGTCGCCGTTTCCGATACCAAGAGCGGAGATGAACTGCGCAACGAGATCCCGGTGCTCCTTGATCACGGCATCACGGTCGAGACCGGTGGACACGGTGAACGTACTTTTCGCGGGCAGGATTTGATTGTCGTAAGTCCTGGAGTTCCCGTGGATGCGCCGCTGCTCGCGCAGGCGCGCTCCTTGGGTGAGCCTGTGATCGGCGAGATTGAACTGGCGGCGCAGTTTTTATCGGGGCCGATCGTGGCCATTACTGGTTCAAACGGGAAAACTACCACGACTACGCTGACGGGCGAAATTCTGGCGGCGGCCGGGATGCCGGTGCTGGTTGGCGGAAATATTGGCACTCCCGCGATTTCTCTCGCAGAGCGGGCGAAGACAGAGACGGTGATCGTGCTCGAGGTTTCGAGTTTTCAACTGGAAACCATTCAAACCTTGCGTCCCAAGGTCGCTGTCGTGTTAAACGTGACGCCCGATCACCTGGACCGGCACCGTACATTAGAAGCTTACGTGGATGCGAAGGCGCGGATCTTTGAAAATCAACAAGCGGGAGATTTCGCCGTGTTGAATGCCGATGATCCTATTTGCGTCACCATGCCGGCGCGAACTCGTGCCCAGGTGTTCTGGTTCAGCCGACAAAAAGAAGTGCAACAGGGAGCGTGGGTGCGCGACGGAAACATTTTGCTTCGCCACGGATCGCAGCAGAACGAGGTCATGCTGGTTTCGGAGATTCCGCTCAAGGGCGCCCACAATCTGGAGAACGTGCTGGCGGCTGCATGCGCGGGCGCGCTGATGGGATGCGCGCCGGAAAAGGTCCGGCAGGCGGTGCGCGATTTCAAGGCGGTCGAGCACCGGCTGGAATTTGTGGCGACAATCCGCGGCGTGGATTACTACAACGACTCGAAGGCCACCAACGTGGATGCGACCATCAAGGCGCTGGAGTCATTTCCCGCAAACATACACCTCATTCTTGGCGGCAAGGACAAGGGCAGCGATTATACGGTGCTTAACGATCTACTGCGGCAGCGCGTGAAGCGCGTGTATACCATCGGCGCGGCGTCGGCCAAGATTGAATCCCAGATCGTTTCTCCGAAAGGCGGGGGTGTTGAAGTTGTCCATGCCGAGACCCTGGAGAAGGCTCTGCGCAAGGCGAACGCTGTGGCTCAGCCCGGTGATGTGGTGCTTCTGGCTCCGGCTTGCGCGAGCTTTGATCAGTTCAAGAGCTACGAACATCGCGGCAAGGTGTTCAAGGAGATTGTGCGCGGGCTGAACTGAAGGATGCGAGACCGGGTCTGCCTCGGCGCTCCAGGAACCAAGACAATCAACAATCAAAAATCGACAATCGACAATTCCTTCTCGGTGTCTCCGCACCTCCGTGGTGAAATGAACTTCCCATGGCAAAGCGAGTAAGTGTCGATCGCTGGCTGTTCACCGTGACCATGCTGCTGGTATTTTTGGGGCTGGTGATGGTGTTTTCGGCATCGGCGGTAATGGCGCGGGAGCGGTTCGGTTCTCCCTATGCATTCTTGCTAAAGCAGTTGATCTGGGCGGCGGCGGGCCTGGTGGCAATGGTGATCGCGATGCGGGTGGACTACCGGCGCTACAAGCATCCGGCACTGGTCTTTTCGGTGATGGGTGTGACGACTCTGTTGTTGATCTCCGTGTTTTTCCTTGATCGGTCCCATAACACGCATCGCTGGATTCACGCCGGCGGTTTTTCATTTCAACCTTCGGAGCTGGCCAAACCGGTGCTGATTCTTTTCCTTGCATATTTCCTGGAAGGCCGTGCGAAAACCATGGATGACTGGCGCAACACGCTGATGCCTGCGGCCGCGCCTGTGCTGGTGCTACTGGGCTTGATCGTATTGCAGCCGGACTTGGGCACAGCCATCGCCTGCGCAGGAATTGCAGCTTGCATTCTCTATGTGGCGGGTATGCGGCTGCGATATTTCGGCTACGCTTTCGGAGCGTCTCTGGTGCCTCTGTATTTTCTGATTTTTCATGTGAGCTTCCGGCGCGACCGCATCCTGGCTTTTATGAACCCTTATGCCGAGCGACAGAAGGCCGGGTTCCACCTGATTCAGTCACTGATTGCGGTGGGTACGGGCGGGGTGACCGGTACGGGACTGATGGAAGGCAAGCAGAAGCTTTTTTATTTGCCCGAGCCGCACACGGATTTCATCTTCGCCGTCACCGCCGAAGAATTGGGCCTGGTGGGAGCACTGTTTGTGGTAACACTCTTTGCCATTTTTCTGTGGCGCGGGATGCGGGCATCTTGGCGTACCGAAGATGTCTTCGGGCGCTACCTGGCGGTGGGAATCACCAGTATGGTAGTGCTGCAGGCCTTCATCAACATCAGCGTCGTGCTGGGCATGATGCCGACGAAGGGAATTCCGCTGCCGCTGGTCTCCTATGGAGGGTCGTCATTGTTTGTGACGCTAGCGTGTGTGGGTGTGCTGCTGAATATTACGAAGCAGGCGGAATAAAAGCCGCAACGGGATATGCATGGATTTCCACGTTGAGCAGTGTAAGGAGGACAGTTGAACCCTCGGCCTGTCGCGTTGGCGATTTGCTGCGCTCTTGGAACGATGGCTGTGGCCCAGAAGACAGATCAACCACAGGCTATCCAGATCCCACCCCAGGTACCGATGTTCACGGCCGCAGAGCTTGCTGCCAAGATTCCGGCTGCGAGGCCGGAAGACGTCAAGTCGATGGATACAATTTTGTCGGCGATTTACGATGTGATCTCCGGGCCGATAGGTGGGCGCGACTGGAACCGCTTCCGTTCGCTGTTCCTGCCACAGGCGCGTTTCACGGAAGTCAGTACCAGGCCTGACGGGTCGAAGGTGGTTTTGACATGGAGTGTTGACGAATTCATTCGCGATGCTGGCGAGGTCTTCTCGAAAGAACCGTTTTACGAAAAAGCCATCGTAAACCGCCCGGAGAGCTTCGGAAACATCACGCAAGTGTTCAGCAGTTACGAATCGCGACACAGCCCCACAGACAAGCCTTTTGAGCGCGGCATTAACAGCATTCAGTTGCTGAATGACGGCAATCGCTGGTGGGTGCTGTCGATCTTGTGGGACACGGAGCGGGCGGGAAATCCGCTGCCGGCAAAGTTCCGGAAACAAAGATGACCTCTGACTTGCGCGGATATTCACGGATTCTTCATCTGGTTTTCTTTTGCCCCGGTGAATCCGTAGAGATCTGCGGCTCTGGTTTATAGTCACCTCATGCGGGCCATTCTGGCGGGCGGGGGCACGGGCGGACATGTCATCCCAGCGCTGGCTATCGCCCATGAACTCCAAAAAAGTTACGCGGCTGAGGTGCTGTTCATCGGGACCGCTCGTGGAATCGAGAACCGTCTGGTGCCCGCAGCCGGGTATCCGCTGCAACTGGTACAGGTGGGAGCGCTGAAGAATGTCAGCCTGATGACGCGCCTGAGGACCGCATTCGATTTGCCGCGCGCCGTCTGGGGGGCGGGCCGCTTGTTAAATGAGTTCGCGCCGGACGTGGTGATTGGGGTGGGCGGATATGCATCGGGTCCGGCTATGTTGGCGGCAGTGGTGAAGCGTATTCCGACGCTGGCGTTTGAACCGAATGTCGTGCCGGGATTGGCGAATCGCGTGGTGGCTCGATTTGTCTCCGGAGCGGCCGTGCACTTTGAAGAGACAGCCAAATATTTTCGTCACGCAGAAGTGACGGGAGTGCCAGTGCGGCAGGCGTTCTTTGACATTCCCGCCAAGCGCGCCGGACCACCAACTGTGTTGGTTTTCGGCGGAAGCCAGGGGGCGCACGCCATTAATGAAGCCATGATTCGATGCTTGCCAGAACTGTGGCGGCAGGCGCCCGGGATTCACATCATTCATCAGACGGGCGAGCGTGATTATAATGACGCGCTGGCGGCGTATCGTCGCCTTAGCGGGTCGGGATTAGGAGAACCGGCGGAGGTCTTCAAATTTATTGAAGACATGCCGGCGGCGTTTGCGCGGGCGGATGTGGTGGTCTGCCGCTCGGGCGCGAGCACCGTGGCGGAAATCACCGCTGCCGGCAAGCCTGCGATTTTTGTACCGTTTCCACGTGCAGCGGACGATCATCAACGCGTGAATGCAGAAGTGCTGGCAAGCTCGGGTGCGGCGGTGGTAGTGGAAGAATCGAAGCTCGAGGGAGTTTGGTTGGCGGAGACGATTGCCGCATTGCTTGGCGATTCGCGGCGATTGCAGCAGATGAGTGCCGCGGCGAGCTGTTTGGCGCATCCGAATGCGGCCCGGGATATTGCGGCGATGGCGGCCCGTGTGGCGGGGATCGAAGGCTCGGAAGAAACCTAGAGGAACGTCGCCGCGTTTTTTCGGCAGGGATCGAATGTATGTGAGGAGTTCCAGTGACACCTAACTGGAGACAACGATCGGGCCGTGTACTGATGGTAGCGATTGTCCTGTTCATCATTCTCTACGTCGGCGATTGGCTGGCTCTGCGTTTTCGCGTCGCGCGAGGCACGGCTTTTGGAACGGTGGAAGTACATCAGTTTCTTGCCACATCGCTGAAGGGCAGCAAAACTGAATATGATCTGGTGGGAACTTTTCAGGAGGCGTGCAGCCGGTCGATCTTTCCGCAGCACGGAAAACCCGCCTGTTGGTGGTTGGAGCGACACAACTCGCAGTGGGAATGAAAACGACGAGCCAAGGACTCTCACCATACTTCCCTTAATTTTTTGATGATCGAGTTCGACTCGTGGGAATCCGTTTAGATCCGCGGCTAGGAAGTAGATTTTATGTTCGCCAAGATTCAGCAAATTCATTTCGTGGGCATTGGTGGAATCGGCATGAGTGGAATTGCCGAGGTTTTGCTGAATCTCGGCTACAAGGTTTCGGGATCGGATCTAAAGCATTCTGGAGTGACGCAGCGGCTGGCTCAACTTGGCGCTGCCGTGTTTGAGGGGCATCGCGCGGAGAACATCGCCGGGGCGGAGGTGGTAGTTACCAGTTCGGCGATTGCGCCGGAGAACCCTGAAGTCGTCGAGGCGCACAAACTGCATGTGCCGGTTATTCAGCGCGCGGAAATGCTGGCGGAGTTGATGCGCCTGAAATACGGCATCGCCATCGCCGGCATGCACGGCAAGACCACTACTACTTCCATGGTCGCGGCTGTGCTGGCCGCGGGCGGCCTTGATCCGACCGTGGTTGTGGGCGGGCGCGTAGATGCCCTGGGATCGAACGCGCGCCTTGGAAAGTCGCAGTATCTCGTAGCCGAGGCGGATGAAAGTGACCGGTCGTTTCTGAAACTCTCGCCAATTTTGTCGGTTGTGACCAACATCGACCGCGAGCACATGGATTGCTACCGCAACATGCGGGATGTAAAGAAAACGTTCCTCGAATTCATGGATCGCGTTCCGTTCTATGGCATGGTGATGGCCTGCAACGACGATCCGTTGCTGCGGAGGCTGTTGCCCGAGGTGCAGCGGCGTACGGTGACTTATGGTACCAAGCGTGGATCGGATTTTCTGATCAAGCTGGAAGATGGAGCCGGACCTGTGAAAACCGAGGGCCAGCCTTTGAGCCGCTTCCGCGTGCATTATCGCAAGAAAGATCTGGGTGAGTTCACGTTGCATGTGCCCGGAGTACACAACGTGCTGAATGCCACGGCTGCGGTCGCTGTTGGGGTGGGTCTCGACGTTGAACTGGAAAAGATTCGTGTGGCACTCGACCGGTTCCGCGGCGTAGACCGCCGCTTCCAATTACGCGGGCGGGTTGGGGGAGTCAGTGTGATTGACGATTACGGGCACCATCCTACGGAGATTAAGGCAACGCTGGCGGCGGCGCGACAGTGCGGGTTTCGCAAAGTTCATGTCGTGTTCCAGCCGCACCGGTACACGCGCACGCGGGATCTGATTCAGGAATTCGCTACGGCGTTTGGCGATGCAGATTCGCTCTTTGTGCTTGATATTTATGCGGCGAGTGAGAAACCGATCGAGGGTGTCAGTGGGGAGGCATTGGCGCAGAAAATCCGCGAGAAAGGCGGCCCTAATGCGCAGTATGTAAGTTCGTTCGCGGATGCCGCGAGCTTGGTTTCTGCTGAGGCGGCAGTGGGGGAAATGATCCTCACGTTGGGAGCCGGCAGCGTTTCGCAGCTGGGGCCCATGATTCTGGACAAACTGAATCAGGTTGCGACTTAGTCCTCATTTCTTCCGGTCCACCAACCATCTTTCATTGCTAACCGATCGCGATGCGGCTCGTCCAATTTGCCATAAGGGGTTAAGGCAATGAAATCGACACAGGCGTGGGGTTGGCTGGCGGCTGGGGTACTGGCGCTGGGATTAAATGGTGTTTATCAGGACGGTGGCGCGGCTTGGGCGAATCGGGCTGTGAGGCAGGTGATGGCGCGGATCAATGAGCCGACAGAAGGTGTGCTCGCGCTTGCTTCCGGCCATGCCGACTGGTTCGTGGCAAAAAGCAGGCAGGTGGTTGCGCGGAACCAGGCCGCGTCCTGTCATTTGGCAGCCACTGTGGCACGCCTGGAGGCGATGTCGGCCCGGCAAGAGGCCCGATTCGCGAGAATGGGAGCCAATCGAGCCCGGGTTGATGTTCAAGTAGAGCGCATGCGGATTACATCGGCCTTCGATCCAGTGGATTGTCCACGACTCCGCGTGAGCATCCCAAACGTGCGGATATCAGTTCCGGGCGTGCACGTCGAGACGGTAGGTCTGCTAAACCAATAAGATTTTCCTCCTGGAACGGCGGACGGGGTCAGCAACCGCGTCCGCCGTTCGTTTTATAGAGGCTTCAGGATCGCGGCTCCCAAAAGATTTTCCTGATGATGCCCAATCCGATTCCTGCCTGTGCAAAACTGCAACATTTTGTCTGTCTCAATTCGCGAAATAAAGTTATAGTTTGAAGGCTCAGCGATTCCAGCGACAACTGACCTGAACTGATGGCGCGGAAATCGGCCCCCACCATCTTGCAGGAGGAGTTGTACCCACCCAGCGCTGAAGGCGCGCGCGAGGAGATGGATGACGCGCGTCTGGTTGACTTGGATGGGGATGAGGAATCGCCATTTCTGCGCGGGCAAAAGCGCGTCTCTGCTCGCCGAAGTTCTCTTCCGAAAAAAACCGCAAATCGTTTGTTATTCGCCGTGGTTGTAGCCGCCCTATGTTGCATAGCTGGGTTGGCTGCGGCGTCGCTGTATCACTATGGAGAACATTCCTGGCGCTTCCGCGTGGACTCCAGCGATGATATCGAAGTCACCGGCATGCAGAACGTGACCAAGGCGCAAATCATGGAAGTGATGGGCGCCGATATCGGACGCAACATTTTTTTCATTCCGCTGGCGCAGCAGAAGACGCAATTGGAGCAAATTCCATGGGTCGAATCAGCCAGCGTGATGCGCTTCGTTCCCAACCACCTGATAGTGGAAATTCACGAGCGCACTCCAGTGGCTTTCGCCCGGGTTGGTCCGCGCATGTCGTTGATCGATGGCGGTGGCACGCTGATGGAATTGTCGTTGAAGCACAAATATTCTTTCCCCGTCATTCTCGGGATGAATCCTGGCGAGCCGCTTTCCACTCGAGCGCCACGCATGAAGGCCTACCTCGAGATGGTGCACGAACTGGATTCTGGTGGCGCGCGTTATTCGCAGGATCTGAGCGAGGTCGATCTCTCCGACCTGGAAGACCTGAAGGTGCGGGTAAACGATCCTGCGGGCGATGTGCTGGTGCACTTGGGATCGTCCAATTATCTGCGTCGCTACAAAATCTATATCAGCCACGCGCAGGGCTGGCGGCAGCAGTTCCAGAAATTAGAGTCGGTCGATCTCCGCTATGACAACCAGATCATTGTCAATCCGGATATCGAGCGAACCCCGAAGCAGACGCCCTTGAACCCCAGGATGGCAAAAATGGCAGCCGCGGCTGGAGTGAAGCCCGTCTCCTTGCTGACGCGCATGGCCCCGAATGACCGTCCGCTGCCAAAGCCGGCATTCGAACTGACGCCAAGAAACCTTGATCCCAAGTCTTTAGAAGGTGGAACAAAAAAGCCGGCGAGCAAGCCAAGGATAAACAAAGCCGCGGCGAAGCCCGCCGGGCCCAAGGCGGAGAAGAAAGTGCGACCGGCTCAGAAAAGCGCAGAGTCACAGGCTGCCAGAAGGCGCGCTACCTCAGTGGCAGCCAAACGGCGGGCAGCAGAACATAAGAAGCTTTCGGCTCGGAGTTCGGAGGCGGGGGCAAAGTCTCCGAGTCATCTTGGCGGTCAGAAACCGAGTCCAGCGATTGCCAAAACTCAGGTCAGTCAGGAGCCGAGCGATTGAAATTTAGCGCTAATCGCGGCGCGGAGGATTTTGATTGGGGACTAATTAAGAAATGGCGAAGCAGCAAGGAAATGCTCTGACGGCGATTGATGTAGGGAGTGCGAAAACGTGCGCCCTCATTGTGGAGGTTACTGATAGCGGCTTGCGCTATCGCGGACACGGCGTGGCGGAGTCGCGCGGCTCGCGCAAGGGCGTGATCGTGGAACTCGACAAGGCGGTTGCCGCAATTCAGAAAGCGGTGGAGACCGCCGAAGACGTGGCAGGCGCGGCGGTTGAGCACGCGATTGTGGGCATCGGCGGAGCTCATGTGCGCGGCGTGAACAGCCACGGCGGCATCAGCCTGGGCACGCGTCCGCGGGAGATTGGCCGCGACGAGATCAAGCAGGCAGTCGAACGTGCGCGGGCAATTCCCCTGCCGGCGGATCGCGAGGTGCTACACCTTTTGCCCCAGGAATTCATTCTCGACGATCAGTCCGGCGTACACGATCCGTTGGGCATGATGGCCGCACGGCTGGAAGTCCGAGTGCATCTGGTAACCGCGGCAGCAAGCGCCGCGCAGAACGTGATTACCGCGGTGAATCGCGCCGGCGTTCACGTGGATGACACCGTGTTCGAGCCGCTGGCCGCGGCCGATTCGGTGCTGCGCGCCGATGAAAGGGAGCTAGGGGTGTGTCTCGCCGACATCGGTGCGGGCTCGACGGAACTGATTGTTTTTCTGCAGGGAGCAGTGGCTTATACGGGAGTGATCCCGGTCGGTGGCGACCACTTCACCAGCGACCTCTCCATGGGCATGTGCACGCCGCTGGCGGAGGCGGAAAAGATCAAGAAGGTGTATGGCAACGCCATCGTCACTCTGATTCCGGAAGGCAACGAGGTAGAAGTGCCGTCAGTGGGCGACCGCCCTTCGCGTCTGTTGCCGCAACGGCTCGTCGCGGAAATTCTCGAGCCCAGAGCTCGCGAACTCTTCGAAATGATACGCGATGCTTTGCGACAGTGCGGGATGTTCGACGCTTGCCTGGCGGGAATGGTACTGAGTGGCGGAGGATCGCGGCTGCCGGGAATTTTCGACGTGGCGGAATCCGTGTTGAGAAGACCCGTACGGCTCTCCTGGCCGACACCGTTGGCAAAAATGCCAGTCACCCTGGCCGAGCCGGAGTACGCCACGCTGATTGGAATGGTGAACTACGGGCAGCGGGCGCGAGTAGCGCGTGGGTTTCAGGGGGACCGATGGGGATCGAGATTGAAGGCGATGTTAGTGGGGTGAAGGGCTGCAGCAAAGCAGCTTCCTCGCCGAGTCTCGTTGGCTCGGAATGACAAGCTTTACACGAATTAGCAAAGGGAACTAGCGCACGAAAATTCGTCAAAGGTGAATGAAAAAATGACAAACGATTCCAGCATTCGCATCAGCTTCAACGAAGAACCTCTTAACGATGCCAAGATCAAGGTCATTGGCGTGGGCGGCGGCGGCGGCAACGCGGTGAACCGCATGATTGATGCCGGAGTGGAGGGCATCGAATTCATCGCGGCTAACACCGACCTGCAGGCGCTGCGCATGTCGCGTGCTCCGGTGAAGCTGCAGCTCGGCGTGAAGCTGACGAATGGGTTGGGCGCGGGGGCGAATCCGGAAGTGGGTCGTAAAGCCGCGCTCGAGGACTCGGACAAAATCATCGAGGCGCTCGAAGGCGCCGACATGGTATTCGTCACCACCGGCTTGGGCGGCGGAACGGGCACGGGCGCCGCGCCCATCATCGCGTCGCTGGCTAGCGAAATGGGAGCGCTTACCGTCGCCGTGGTCACCAAGCCGTTTTCGTTTGAAGGTCGACGGCGGATGACGCAAGCCGAGAAAGGCATCGCCGAGCTGATGGAGTCCGTCGACACGACGATCGTGATTCCCAATGAAAAGCTGCTGGCGGTAGCGGAGGATGCCGGCTTCTTTGAATCGTTCCGGGTCGCCGACGACATCCTGCGGCAAGGCGTGCAGGGAATTTCCGACATCATTACGATTCCGGGCATCATCAACCGCGATTTTGCCGACGTGAAGACGATCATGGCGCGCATGGGTTATGCGGTGATGGGCACGGCCACGGCGAGCGGGCAGATGCGCACCATCGAGGCAGCGCAGCGCGCGATCGCATCACCACTGCTGGAGGCAGGAGCAATCGATGGAGCCCGCGGCATTCTGATCAACATCACAGGATCGGCCTCGCTCAAACTGGCCGAAGTGCAGCAAGCCTGCACCATCATCCAGAGCGCGGCGCACGAGGACGCCAACATTATCTTTGGCGCGGTGCTGGACGAGAAGATGAAGGATGCGGTGAAAATCACCGTGATTGCGACTGGATTCCGCGAGGTCCCGCGTTCACAACGGCGGCCGGCGGAGATGCCTCACTCGTTCGCGGCTTCCCACGACGACGCCATGGATTTTCCTGATCCCGTAGGTCCGTCGCCATCCACGCCACCTTTTTCTGAACCGCTCCCCGACCGCATGGCTCCAGAGCCCCGGATGACGGAGGCGTCTCCGGTTCCTCATACCGCCGCAGAACTGATCTCCCTCGACACCATGCGAAATGCGATGGTGGCGAACTTTGAGCAGGAGGACCTGGATGTCCCGGCGTTTTTGCGCAAGCGCGGCGAAGTCATGTAGTCGAAATATGGGCACTCAAGCCCAAAAGCAGATTCTGTTGCTGGCAGTAGAGGAAGAAAAGGAAAAGTTTTGCCCACTAGGTAGTGCCTTTTCAGTAATGAGGTAACCCATTACCGAGGGCTGAGGTACTCCAGTAATTCCACTTTAACTGCTTGTTTCATAATGGGTTAGATGGAAACTATTGTTCTGATCTAGAAAAACTTTGTTATTGCTGAAACGCACTAACTCTCGTACTATCGCGAGGTTGGGCGGTTACCACGTGACGCCGCGTGTTGGCAGCCTTCGTGCATAGACATAGTTAGAAATTCGGGAAGCAGAGGATCGAATACGCCGATGTCTAAGTTGGGGGAGCGGTATTTTCGTCTGTTGGTGGTCGTGGGTGGCCTGGTCCTCGCGCCGGTGATGTGGGCGGCTCACGTGAATCCGCACACCGTGAGTAAAGCCAAATCAACTCAGAAAGTGAGCGAGAGCCAGCGGACCAGGCGTCACATGCGGCATTTGGCGCGCAGTCGAAGTGGGAACAGCCATACTGCGGGCTTGACTCGAACCTCCGTCAGCACCGCCCGGCGCCGGCACACTTATCGCGAGCGCTTCTACACTAGTTCATTTGCCGATGGAATTACCGGCGGCGACATGACCGAGGGCGAAGATCCGGTCGTACGTCAAGCTGCCGTCGACGCTCTGGGCAATATGAATGGAACTGTGGTCGCGATCGAGCCAACCAGCGGCCGGGTGCTGGCGATGGTGAATCAGAAACTGGCGCTTTCGAGCGGTGCGCAACCTTGCTCTACTATCAAACTTTCTGTAGCGCTGGCGGCGTTGAGTGAAGGATTGATCTCGAAAGATACCGAGGTTCCTCTCGGAGGCCACTATCGGATGAATCTCACAGAAGCCCTGGCGCACTCCAATAACGCATATTTCGAGGCGCTGGGGCGCAAACTGGGATTCGAAAAGGTCGCTTACTACGCTCACCAATACGGCTTAGGCGAGTTGGCGGGCTACGACATTCCAGACGAGCAACTGGGTACCTATCCTGACGAAGTGATACCGGATAAGCTCGGCGGCGTGGGCAAAATGTGTTCTTTTGGCGAGGGCATCTCCATGACCCCGTTGCAATTGGGAGCGCTGGTTTCCGCGATCGCAAACGGGGGTACGCTTTATTATCTGCAGCATCCCACGACGCCGGAAGAGGTCGCGAATTTCCAGCCGCGCATCAAGCGTCAACTGGACATCGCGCCCGCAATTCCGGAAATCTCGGAAGGCATGGCGGGGGCGGTGCAATACGGCACAGCCCGCCGTCTAGGGCTTAACTTCAGCGAGGAAGAAATTCTGGGTAAGACCGGCACGTGCTCACACGCGGGCACTCGCTTCGGTTGGTTCGCCTCTTACGCCAACACCAGCAGCGGACGCGTCGTGGTCGTGATTTTCCTGCAAGGCGGGCGGCCTACTTTTGGCCCTAAGGCCGCGGAGATTGCCGGCCACATGTATCGCAATCTTTACGATCACAACTTCTTTCTGGCTGGCCCCAACTGGCCATCGGATACTGCCGCAGCGCGGTAGAGCCTCTTCGCAGTTCACTTAATTCAGCTCTCGATTCCCAAACTCAATGATGCACAGGGCCTCTTCACCAGAGGTCTTTTGTTTTTGCTAGCCCAATGTGATCTTTGTTAGAGATGCAATGAGCAATTTCTAACGTGGCAATCATGCATGCCGACCGATGTATATCGTAGAACCTCCTAGCAGGCCGAATGCCCGAAGAATAACGTCTGCGTGGTGGGCCACGAAGTCTTCGCACAGCGGTGAGTTGAGGGCTAAGGAAGAGATGAACTCCATCAAGGCAATCAGCGGCGGATACGACCAGGCCCTGGTGGCGATGTCTATTTTATTGGCAATGGTTGCATCGTATGCGGCATTGGATCTGGCTGGGCGTGTCACCTCGGCGCACGGCCGCGCCCGCGCGATCTGGCTGTGTTGCGGCGCAACCGCGATGGGATTTGGGATCTGGGCCATGGACTATATCGGCATGTTGGCCTTGATCATGCCCATGCCGGTCTTTTATCACTTCCCCACGATAATCCTTTCTTTGTTGGCCGCGATCTGTGCCTCCGCAGTTGCTCTGTTTGCAGTTAGTCGGCCCAGAATGAGCAAGTGGCAGAAGATCGTAGGCTGCGTAGTGATGGGCAGTGGAGCTGCCGCCATGCACTATATCGGCATGGCCGCTATGCGCTGTTCGGCCGTGACTTTTTATGACCTCAGAATTGTGGCTCTGTCGGTCGTGCTGGCCATTGCGATCTCTTATATCGCCTTGAATCTTTCCTTCAGAATGCGGGATGAGAAGCGCACGAGTTGGCGGAAAATCCTCAGTGCGGTGGTGATGGGCAGCGCGATTCCATTGATGCACTACTCTGGCATGTGGGCGGCTAGTTTCTATCCATCCAGGGGTGCGCTTGTCCTGACGCACACGGTGAGCATTTCAAACATCGGAGCTGCGATTCTCAGCGCGGGAAGCCTGGTCGTGCTGGCGGCTGCAATCACTTCATCATTCTTCGATCGATTCTTGAATCTGCACAGATTCGATCTCAACGCGGCGCGCGAACGCGAGCTCTATTTCCAGATGATGGCGGAAGCGGTTCCGGAGATTATCTGGACTGCCGATCCCAACGGAGAGGACGACTTCTTCAACCGGCGGTGCTTCGACTATACCGGGCTGACACTCGAGCAGATGCGGGGCACCCGCTGGAAGGACGCGGTTCACCCCGACGATGTGGATGAGTGCTTTTCGAGATGGCAGAATGCACTGTGTCTTGGTGAACCTTATGACGTGGAATATCGGCTGCGGGGGAAAGATGGAACCTACCGATGGTTCTTGGGGAGGGCCAATCCCATCCGCGACTCTAGCGGGGCGATCATTAAATGGTTCGGAACCTGCACCGACATCGAGAATCAAAAACAGAATCAGCAGATTCTAGAAGAGCAGATCCTGGAACGAACCACGCAATTAGCCGATACAAATACCCGGCTGCAAGAGGAGATGTTGGAAAGAGATTTCGCGCGCAACGCGCTGGATCAGCAGAACGCGGAAATGATGAAGGAGCTGGAAAAACGTTCGGAACGCGCCACTATGCTGGCGAAGATGGGTGAACTCCTGCAGAGTTGCGTCAGCCGGGACGAGGTGTTCGCGGCTGCGCTGGGTTTTGCTCCAAAGATATTTCCCACGGTCCGGGGAGCACTAGCTCTACTGAATGGCGAACGCAGCCTGGCCGAAGTGATCGGATCGTGGACCGACTGTCTGCTTCCTATGAAAGACTTTGAACCCGAAGCTTGCTGGGCTCTGCGTACCGGTCACCCTCATCTGGTGGTGGCTGGCGACTCTACGGCACGATGTGCCCACGCTGCGGGGATAGAGAATACATATTTATGCATTCCGATTCTGGCGCAGGGCGAAACCTTGGGCATCGTGCACTTTCAGGCCAGCGATGGGGCTCCGCACCTGGATGCCTCGGAGCAATCGTTCAAGACAACTTTCGCAGGGCAAGTGGGACTCTCCATCGCCAATATAAGACTTCGCGAGGCATTGCATACTCAGTCAGTTCGCGATGGGCTGACCGGTCTCTACAATCGGCGCTATCTGGAGGAAGTATTGGAACGCGAGGTTCGACGGGCGGGGCGGGCGGGGCAATCGTTGGGCGTTCTGATGCTTGACCTGGATCATTTCAAAAACTTCAACGACACATACAGCCACGATGCGGGCGATGCGGTTTTGCGCGAAACAGCTTCTTTTCTACTCAAGAACGTCCGCGCCGAAGACTTCGTCTGCCGCTTCGGTGGAGAAGAGTTTGTGGTCATCCTGCCCACGGCGGATCTGGCGGGGTCGCGTGCGCGCGCGGAGCGAGTTCGCTCGAAAATGAAAGACCTCAATATTATGTATCAGGGTAGATCGTTGGGCATGGTCACATTTTCGGTTGGAGTGGCGGCATTCCCCGAGCACGGAATGTCACCCAAAGATTTAATGGTTGCCGTCGACGCTGCTCTGTACGAGGCCAAGAGAGGTGGGCGCGACCAGGTAGCTGTCGCAGCTAGCAAGATCGCAGAGGAGTTAGCGCCTGCCGTTTCAGGGAAATCCGCTGCGAAATGGAGTTAGTTTCCCAGTGCGGTTCGGATCCGCGAGACATGCCAGTTTCTTGCTTTCTCAACCAGAAGCCGGCTAAGGATTATCTCTTCCGTTCGTCGCGCTCGACTACGCCGTCCTTGATGTTGACCACGCGATGCGCGTACTCGGCGATGTCATGCTCGTGAGTGACCAGCACAATGGTGTTTCCTTCATTGTGCAGACGGTCAAACAAAGCCATGATTTCATTACCGGTTTGCGAATCCAGATTGCCCGTAGGCTCATCCGCCAGAATGATCGAAGGCTTATTCACCAGCGCGCGAGCAACCGCTACCCGCTGGCGCTGACCGCCGGAGAGTTCATTCGGCTTGTGCGTCATGCGCGTGCCCATCCCTACGGCCGTTAATGCCGCCTTGGCGCGTTCGATGCGTTCCTCAGTGGGAACACCTGCGTAAATCAAGGGCAGCTCGACGTTGTGCAGGGCCGTGGCACGGGCCAGCAAATTGAAAGTCTGAAATACGAAGCCGATTTCCTTGTTGCGGATGCGAGCCAGTTCGTCGTCATCCAGTTCGCTTACCAGTTGGCTGTTAAGCCAGTACTCGCCTTTGGTTGGCGTATCCAGGCAACCGATCAGATTCATCAGCGTGGACTTGCCCGAGCCTGAGGGGCCCATGATAGCGACGTATTCCCCGCGCTCGATGCGTAAGTTAACTCCGCGCAGCGCGTGGACCTGCTGTTCCGAGCCCATATCGTAGGTCTTCCAAAGATCCAGGGCCGCAATCATGCAGGTCTGCGGCAGGGTACTCGCGGCGTTGGGCGGGATGCTGATTACTTCGGCGGTAGCCATATTCTTCTCCTGCTCCGGTGCCACTGATTTCTCCGTGTTTAGATTCGATTCCGCGGGCTTCGTCCTATGTTGGGACCCTCAAACTTATTAATCGACCTGAGATTCGAAATCTCTTCTTCGGCACCGGCTTCCGAGTTGGACGCATGAAGCTGTCGAATGTTATGTCTATTCTTCTTCCTTCTTCGGAGTCGAGTTATCGATCTTCACACTACTTCCAGAACGTAGCGTGCGCAAAACTTTGTAACTGCCGGTAATCACTTCGTCACCTTCGCTCAAGCCTTTCGCCACTTCGACGTCGCTGGTGCCGGTAATGCCCGTGGCGACAGGTACGAACTCCGCTTTCTTGTTATGAATGACGAACACACCCTGCACGTCCTGCTGCGGTGCTTTGTTCTTGGATGCTGTTTCCCTGGCTGCAGGTGCTGCCGCATGCACCGAGCCAGGCGTTGATTTCTCTTGTTCCAATTGGGCCTTGCTGCGAACAGTAAGCGCTTGAATCGGAATCGACAGCACGCTGCTCCGGGCCGCGGTCGTGATCTTCGCAGTGGTCGAGAGCCCGGGGCGTAGATCGGGCGGGGGATCGGTCACGGTTACAACCACTTTGAAGTCTTTCGCTTCTTCGCTGGGGCTGCTCTGCTGAGAAGTGGCAACCCCAGTGGAGCGGACAATGGCGTTGTCTCCAATCTCGGAAACCGTGCCGTGGAAAATTCTTCTGGGAATGGCGTCGATCGTCACTTCCGCCGGCTGGCCGAGGCGAACATTGACGATGTCAGTCTCATCCACCTTCACTTCGGCAGTGATCACCGACATATCAGCCAGCGTCATTAAGGTGCTGCCCGGTGAATTCTGAATGCCGATGACGACGGTCTCGCCCTCGCGCACCGGCAAGTTGGTGATGACACCGTCGAAGGGCGCGGAATAGCTCGCCTTCTGCAATACGTCGGCGAAACGAGTCAGTGTTGCGCGGTTCTGTGCGACATGCTTGTCGGCGGAATCCTTTTGGGCCCTAGCCTGCGCCACCCGGGCCTGAGCCTGTATCAAGCCCGAGTCGGCCGTTGCCCAGGCGTTTTTTCGACTGTCGAAATCAGACTTGGAGATCAAGCCATCTCTGAAGAGATTCTGGGCCCGCTCCCAATCGAGCTTGTTGCGCTCGTAATCAGCTTTGGCACGGAGCAGATCGGCGTCAGACGTTTTCAGTGCAGCGTCGGCGGCCAAAGCATCGGTCTCCGCGGCCTGCAGCGAAGCCTGATTGGCGTTGACGTCCGCTGACGATTGCACGTTCTCCAGTTGCGCCAGCAATTGGCCCTTCCTGACGTGATCCCCTTCTTTCACGAACAAATGCGTGATCTTGCCGAACGCATTGGCGCCGATATTGACATACGTCTTCGGTTTAATTTCGCCCGAACCGCTCACAACCGATGATAAGTCCTGGCGCAGAACCTTCCCGGTTTGCACTGTGACTAGGTTCTTGCCGCTCTGGTACACAGTGACGCCAACGATGGCCGCCAAAACCACGGCTACGCCAACGCCGATCGTGATTTTTTTCCAGGGCTTCATCGTCTCCGTCACCGTCGGGGATCTTGGCTGTTCCTTAACACTTCGGGAACACTTCGGCCTTCGAGTCGATGTTGGTCAGCCTGCCCCCGCCCGTCTGACGGACACACTCTCTGATACGCGCCTGGTTACAGGAAAGTTCCAGAGACGGCCTGCTGAGCCCGCGTAGGAAACAAAGAAGGCGAAGGTATCTGACCCGGAACCCGAAATTATAGCTTGCTTCCTGCCTTTTTCGCTGTCTTCATCTGCAGGGTATTACGCCGGCCACTTTTCTGGTCCCCGACGGGCAACTCGGCAGAGGCAACTTCGCTTCCAATGGCATGGTTGGCGGAAGTGGTCAATCCGTTCTTTTGCTGTGACTTAACCTTGCATTCGCTTGATTGGGAGCCTAAAATAGGGCCGAAAGCTTTACCGTCGTAGGAGTCCCTCTCATGGTTCGGGTTGGTTCACGTTACCTGTCGTCCCTAATTGTCTTTGCCGTTGTCGCTGGCTTTGCCGACCCCATCTCGGCACAAAGCGACAAGCCAACTCCTCCCAGCCAGCCTCCCTCGAGCGCGACGTCCGGTACTGCGACCGATTCTCAGACACCCGCAGACGACGTTGATCCCCTCAAACGCAAGCCCAATGAGAAACAAAAGAAGGCGCAGAAAAGAGCTCTGAATATAGAGCTTAGCAAGACTTACAAGAAGTGGTTGAATGAGGATGTTGTCTGGATCATTACCGATCAGGAACGGGCTGCCTTCAAACAACTTTCCAACGATGAAGAGCGCGATAATTTCATCGAAGCTTTCTGGCAGCGCCGGGACCCCACTCCGGATACGGAAGAGAACGAATACAAGGAAGAGCACTATCGGCGTATTGCCTACGCCAACGAGCATTTCGCCGCTGGCATTCCTGGCTGGAAGACCGATCGCGGCCGCATGTACATCATGTATGGTCCGGCGGACGAAGTGGATTCGCATCCTTCAGGTGGATCCTACGAGCGCCCCATGGAAGAAGGCGGCGGCGAGACTTCGACTTTTCCCTTCGAAGACTGGCGCTATCGTTACCTCGAAGGCATCGGACAGGAAGTAATTATCGAGTTCGTTGACACGTGCATGTGCGGCGACTACCACATGACGCTCGACCGTTCGGAGAAAGATGCCCTCAAGTACACGCCGAATGCTGGTCTGACGCTCTACGAGCAGATGGGTATGTCGAGTAAAGCAGACCGCTTCAGTGGTGGCGGACTGGAGCAACTTGGAGCGGGGCCGATGAGCTCGAACCTGCAGACGAAAGAGTTCGACCGCCTGGAGCAGTTCGCAAAGTTACAGGCTCCTCCGCCGGTAAAGTTCAAAGATCTGGAAGAGATCGTCAATACCAAGTTGATTACAAACCTCATGCCTTTTGACGTGCGCACCGACTTTGTGAAGGTCACGGGCGACACGGTGCTGGTACCGGTTACCATCCAGATGAAGTATCGCGATATCACATTCGCCAACAAAGATGGCGTGCAGCGCGGCACGGTGAATATCTTCGGCCGGGTCAGCACGTTGACCGGACGCGTGGTGCAGACCTTCGAAGATACCGCCCAGGTGGATGTTCCGGCCGAGTTGCTGCCACGCACCGCGGAGAACTCCTCGGTCTATTGGAAATCACTTCCTCTGCGTCCCGGGCGCTATAAAATCGAGATTGCCGTCAAGGACGTGAATGGCGATCGCAAAGGCCTGTGGAGTCGTGGTATTGTGGTGCCCGAGTACTCGGATGACAAGCTGGCAACTTCTTCGCTGATTGTTGCCGATCAAATGGAGCCAGTGCCGACGAAGGATGTAAGTACCGGTAACTTTGTAATAGGCGTCACCAAAGTCCGGCCCCGGGTAGCGCCGGCCGACGGCAAGCCTGCCCTGTTCAAGCGGAGTAGAGACCAGAAAGTGAACTTCTGGATGCAGGTCTATAACTTGGGCGTGGACGAGAAGACCCATAAGCCCTCGGCCACTTTCGAGTATGACATTGTTAATATCGCGACCAACAAACCTGTGGTTCAGAAAGTCGAATCGACCGCCACGATGGGCAACGTTGGCGAACAGGTAACGCTGCAGAAGTCGATTGCGTCAGCAAATCTGCAGCCGGGCGTGTATCGTATCGAAATCAAAGTGAACGACAACATCTCCAAACAGACGATTGATCCTTCAGCGACGTTTGCTGTTGAGTAATGCTCTGTTTGATTCCCCGGGGGTGGTTTTGAAACTTCGCCAGCTCGGTTCTTGGGCGGTGATCGTTGTGCTGTCTCTTTCTGCGTGGGCCGCGGAGAGGCCGGGGGAGATCTCCGGATACGTGCGCGATGCGTCGGGCATTCCCCAGATGGGTGCGGTGGTTGAGATCGTCGGCACTGCGGCGAGAACCCTCACGGTGTTTACCGATGGCACGGGATTTTACTCAGCAACGGATTTGCTGCCGGGCTTATACACGGTTAAGGTTTCCGTTGCTTCCTTTCTGCCGGCTTGGCGCGACAAAGTGGGATTGCATCCCGGGACCAACACCCATCTCAACGTGACTCTGAATACTCTGCTGAATGGCATGCGCGTGGGTTCACTGCGCGGCAGATCCGATGATGACGACTGGAAGTGGACTCTGCGTTCGGTGGCGAATCGCCCGGTTCTGCGGGTGTTTGACGATCCATCATCTGCCGACAAACAGGATCCGGAACTCAAAGGCAGCTTGTCTTTCGTGGCCGGTTCAGCGGCTGAAGGCTATGGCAGCGGCTCGGAAATGAGCACCGGATTCTCCGTCGAACGTTCCATTTTTTCCGTGGACCATATCGGTCTAAAGGGGAACGTCGGCTACGGAGACGGCGTTCCCGACGCCGTTCTGCGCGCGACTTATTCGCACTCGTTGCCCGATGGTTCTGGTCCGTCGATGGGCATTGCCATTCGTCGTTTCGCGCCTTCCGATCCTAACCTGCATAACGCTTCCTTGCAGGCAATGGCTCTTTCCGGCGCAGAGGATTTCACGATTGGCGATGTGCTCGAGCTGAAGTTCGGCAGTGAATTGCAGACCATCCAATTCCTGGGACGGGTGAACGCATTCCGGCCTCGAGGATCTATCGACCTCCATCTCTCCGCGAACACGATTCTCGGCTACGACTACGCCACTTCGTTGCCCAACAGTCTTCAAGTTAATAGCTTGAATTCGTCCCCATCGGATTTGAATGAAGCTGATCCTCGGATCAGCGTGTCTACCTTCACCACAAAGCTGGAGAGCGCTCACCATCAGGAACTCAATGTTTCCCGGCGCCTGGGAAAGAACAATCTGCAAGTCGCGGTGTTCCGCGACCGCGTCGACAACACAGCATTGCTTGGGACCGGCGATGTCACCGCCGCCAGCGGCGAGTTGCTTCCCGATGTGTATTCCGGCACCTTCACCTACACTGGAAATAGGCTGGAAGCGAACGGCATGCGTGTCGTCCTCGCGCGCAAGCTTTCTTCAGATCTGACCGCCACGCTGGATTACGCCTGCGGCGATGTTCTTGACCTCGCCAAACCTGATGTCGAGATCCAAAATGCGCGGCAGTGGCTTAGTACTGAGCGTCGAGAGGCCGTGGCTGCCAAGTTCAGCGGGACGGTTCCTCGAACACACACGCAATGGATCGCTTCTTACCGCTGGATCAACGGTCCGGCGCTAACTCCCGTAGACATGTTCAATGCCTCGCCAGGGCAGAGCGACCCATTTCTCAACCTCTTCGTTCGTCAGCCGATTCCAACCATGGGGTTCCTACCGGCCCACATGGAAGCTCTATTGGATCTGCGAAACTTGCTGGCGCAAGGTTATGTGCCGGTAGTCGGCCAGGACGGCCAAACCGTATATTTCGTGCAGTCCGCTCGATCTGTCCGTGGCGGCGTGACCATTAGCTTCTAGGTTACAAGCTCGGTTGCAAGATTCCGATTCAGGCACTCCGCGAAACTCCTTCGCACTCCGCGGATTAAGCGAGCGTTGGTTTAGACTCACACTCATCCCGGTCGATCATTCGTAAAATCTATTCTTCGGATCGCAACTCAATGGTTGACTGTTGGGACAACCTTTCGATAATGTTTCGGGTGCAGTCGGGGCACTGCATCTTATCTGCATGCAAGGAATTGCAAGGCTTTCTTTAGCGGCTTGAAACTTGGCCCACGCCGAACATCACTCCCCAAAAGCTAAGGAGACATTATGAGAGCGCGCGTTATTTTGGTGTTTGTGCTGCTGGCCGCCGTGAACCTTACAGCACAAACCTTCCGTGGCACGATTCTCGGCACCGCAACCGACGCTTCGGGTGCGGTCCTCGCTGGCGCGACGGTGACCGTAAAAAACGTGGGCACAGGATTGGAGCGCACCACCGAGACCAGCGCCGACGGCAGCTATGCTTTGCCAGAGTTGCCCATCGGTACTTACACGGTGACGGTCACCCTGACGGGCTTTCAGACGTTCGAGGTCAAAGGGGTGACCGTAGGTGTGGCCTCCGAGCGCCGTGTGGATGCGACGATGAAGCCGGGACAGGTATCGACCAAGGTGGAAGTCTCGGGTGAACTCTTGCCCCAAGTGGAAACGACTTCCGCCGAGCTTGGCGGTACTCTCACGGCGCAGACAATTGAGGCCCTCCCCGTGAATGGCCGCGACTACCAGAAGTTGATCTATCTCAATCCCGGCATCGCCGGATCTCCAGACCAGATCACGGACTCTCCCGGGTCTTACGGAGTTTTTTCGATGAACGGCTCGCGCGGCCGTTCCAACAACTTCCTGCTCGACGGCACCGATATGAATGATGGCTTCCGTAACGATCCCGCCATTAACGAGGCCGGAGTATTCGGCGATCCGGCTACCATTCTGCCGCTTGACGCCGTGGCTGAACTCAAGGTTATTTCGAACTATGAGGCGGAATACGGCCGCAATAGCGGAGCGGTCATCGACATTGTGACCAAGAGCGGCACCAATCAGTTGCACGGTTCGCTGCTGGAATACTTTCGCACCGGAAAGCTCGGCGCCCGCAACTACTTCAACTTCGATCCCAATCCCAAGGGCCCTTTCAATAACAATCAATTTGGAGGTTCTCTGGGCGGGCCCATCGTGAAGGACAAGACTTTCTTCTACCTCGATTATGAAGGCCAGCGCGAAAATGGTGCACAGGCTGGAACCACCTGCGTCCCTGCCCCGGCGGTCATCGCTGCGACCGAGGCCAGCATAAAAGCGGGCGGAGGGACCGTGGATCCGGTGATTACTGCTCTGCTGGCCCGCAACCCGTACCCGGTGCCTAATATTGCCGGCGCATACAGCGACGTGAATGGCTGCACCAATCCCGTCACTGGGACTCTCACCAACAATGTTTCCACGTCCACCAGCTTTTACAACCGCGTGGATAGCGCAATCGCCAAGATCGACCACAATTTCAATCCGAATAACATGGTGGCTGGCCGCTACTACATCGGCGACAGCTCGCAGGCCTTCCCGTTTGCCCAGCTCGCTGGCGGTCTGTTGCCGGGATTCGACACTGTAACCCCGACACGCGTGCAACTGATCTCGCTTTCCTATGTGAAGGTGGTCAACGCAGACCAGGTGAACGAAGCCCGTTTGGGATGGAACCGGTTCGCCGAAGGATTTTTCGCGCAGGACCAGAATTTCATTCCCAATTCCATCGGCATGGATACGGGCGTCACTAGCACCTACAACGGTGGTCTACCTTCGACCAATGTCGGCAGCTTCTCGCAGATCGGCGCCACTGATTCCCTGGCGAAAAATCGCGTCGACGCCAACTGGCATTTCGTCGACAACTATTCGTGGAAGTCGGGAAAACACGACGTGAAGTTCGGCTACGAATTCCGGCGTACCACTATCGCGCAGGTGTTCGATCACGATTTTCGCGGAACGCTCGATTTTTCCAGCCTGACGACTTTTCTGGAGGGGATTCCCGACAATGGCGGAAGCCAGATACAGGGCGATACCGAGAGACATACCTACCAGAACAGCCATGGCTTGTTTGTTCAAGACAGCTTCCGCGCCACTCCCCGGTTGACTTTGAACTACGGAATGCGATGGGACTACTTCGGAGTTGTGGGAGGAAAGAGTGGGCAGTTTTACACGGTTGATTTCTCCAACGGCGGAAACAACGTCCCCACCAGCCAGTTGTACGGCAAGGACCTGAACAACTTCGCTCCTCGCGTGGCCGCTGCTTACGACGTGACGGGCAAGGGACAGACTGTGGTTCGCGCCGGATGGGGTTTGTTCTACGATGCGTTTGCCCAGGATATGTTCCTGGGCCACCTGCCCTGGAATTGCACCTTCTGTCCGGGACCCGCCTATCCTGGCCTTGGCCCGAATGCGCTGGGCGAGGGTAGCGCCGCCGCTAACGTGATTACGCCGGGAGTTCCGATCTATTCAGGATTCGCTCCCGAGGGAAATTTCTTCTTCGCCGATCCGAAGCTACGCACGCCATACGTCCAGAACTTCAACCTGAACTTCCAGCAGCAGATAGGCAGCAAAACCGTATTTCAGCTTGGCTATGTCGGGTCGGTCGGCATCAAGCTGTTCCAGTTCGTGGATATCAATCAGCCCAGCCAGGCGCAGATCACCGCCTATGATTCTGGGCCATCTTGCGTCGGTTTCACCTTTCCCGACTGCCCAATTCCGGGGTACGACAACGGGTCGTCGGTGCCGCGCACCGCGGCTCCGAATTTTTTCTACCTTAACGAGGAAAGATCGTCGGCCAACTCAAATTATCATTCGCTGCAGGCCAGCCTTCGCACCAGTGGCTGGCACGGTTTGACTTCACAAGCTAACTTCGTCTGGTCACATGCCATCGACGACGCCAGCGATTCTGAGGATTTCGAGCCAAACGAAGCGCAGCCGACAAACAGCACCAACCCGGCAGGAGATAGGGGAAATTCCAGCTTCGACATTCGCCGCCGCTTCACCTGGAACTTCGTTTACCAATTCCCCAAGACCAGCGGCTCGATGCAGCGGTTGAAGAACGGCTGGGGTCTGGACGGCATCCTCAACCTGCAGGATGGTCAACCCTGGCACCTAAACTATGAGTTCGAAGGTGATTACTCGGGGGCTGGAGAAGGTTTTGATCGTCCGGACGAGATTGCTACTCCGCAATACAATTCCAGCAACCCGGCTGAGTACCTCAATTTGTCGGCATTCGCCGCGCCCTGCACATTCGGGAACACCACGGCGGTATCATCAAATAGCGACAGCAATTGTCTGAGCGGCACACGCCACTTCGGCAGCGAAGGTCGCAACTCCCTGCATGGCCCCAGCTTCAAGGAGTTCAACTTCTCAGTCTTCAAGGACACATCACTGGCCGAGCACGTCACGATGTCGCTTCGGGCAGAGTTCTTTAACTTGCTCAACCACCCGAACTTCGTCAATCCGTTCCTGCCCAATTTCATTGCTGATATCGGAGCGCCGAATGCCGGCAATGGCTATGCGCCTGGTTCGTACTACCCAATTACAGCGACCGGCGACGTAGGTATCGGCAACCCATTCCTCGGCGGGGGCGGACCGAGGGGCGTTCAGTTCGCAGCGATCTTGAAGTTCTAGTTCGCAACTCGGATTCAATCGCCCCTGCCGCTTGCGGCAGGGGCTTTTTGTCTTCCACGGCAACCGTCAACACTACAGTGATTTACAGATTCGCGGGCTGTGGCCCCCGCCCGTCGTACGTCTTCCGTCACTAGGGTAGGCGGTTACTCGAATGTTACGCTGCTCTCATAATTCTTCCCCCAAAGCGTCTGTTGCGGAGAGTTCAATGCGTCGCTCTATCTGCGCCGTCCTTACCTTGGTCCTCGGCGTGTGTTTTGCCGCCCCGGTTTATGCCCATCACCTGAAGCAAGGTGCCACCAACGCGATGCCGGTAACCACCGGTTCTGCGCAGGCTCGGGCGCTTTATCAGAAAGGCATGGAAGATTACGAGAATCTCTATCTGGAGCGCTGCAACGACGATTGGCGCGGTGCGGTGAAGGCAGATCCCAACCTGGCCGTGGCCTGGGCATGGATTGCCTTCAACAGCAGCGATCCTAAGGAAGTGAGCGTGGCCCGCGAAAAAGCCAAAGCCATCGCGCCCAAGCTGACGCCAGGGGAACAGTTGATGATTGCCTGGATCGTCAAGGTGCAGGAAGGTGACTTCATCGGCGGAATCTCCGCCATGAACGACATGCTGGAGATGTATCCCAAGGACAAGCATCTTTTCTACCTCGCCGGCAATTGGCTGATGGGAGAGAATGGCGACGAGCAGGCGCAGAAATTCATGGAGAAGGCGTTGGCCATCGACAAGAACTATCCCGCCGCGCTCAACGATCTTGCCTATCTGGATGCGCGCAACTGGCAATTCGCCAAGGCATTCGCAGCCATGGACCGCTACGTCGCACTGCTTCCCAAGGAACCGAATCCGCAGGATTCCTACGGTGAACTGATGCGCATGGCGGGGAATTTTGAGGGGTCATTGCAGCACTACCGCGCCGCCCTGAAGATCGATCCTGATTTCGTGACCTCGCAGGTGGGCTTGGGCGACACTTACGCCCTGATGGGCAATCAAGACCAGGCTCGCATCGAATACGACAAAGCCATCCGCTATGCCCACAATGAGGCGGACCGGCTTAGCTACAGCATGCAGAAAGGAATGACTTGGGTACGCGACGGCAACTTCGCCGAGGCAGACAAGCTTTTCCTGGCCGTTGCCGAGACCGCTCACGCCAAAGGGCAGGATTTGCAGGAAGCGCAGTCCTACCGGCACATGGCCGAATATCAGGCAGATGACAAGGCGGCCTTGAAATACTTGCAGAGCGCGGAAGACTCGTTGGACCACGGCAGCGCAATTTCCCCTTCCGACAAAGGTGAAGAATTGTCCCGCATTCTGCGCAACCATACCGTACGCGCAGCCCATGCCGGCGACGCTGCTTTGGCTGATAAATCTCTCAAACAACTCGAGGCGATGGCGAGTGGCAGCCGCAACCGCGTTATCCAAAGCTCCTACAATGGGGCAGCCGGGACTTTGCTGATGGATCAGAAGAAATTTGACGAAGCCATCTCTTATCTCGAAGAGGACCAGGACAATCCCTTCACCCTGGAACTTCTGGTGCAGGCTTACTATCAGACCAGCCGGGCCGATAAATTGGCTGGAGCCGAGGCCAAGCTGCGAGGCACAAATGTCCCCACCATGGAGCAGGCTCTTGTGGTTCCCGCTGCACGCTTGCGCCGGCCGGAAATCTAACCGTCCTTTGCCGAATCGGCATAGAGTTGCTCTATACTGGCCAACGCCAGCGGGCAGGCCAGAACCTTTCTGGCGGCGTTGGCCTTTCAATTGTCAGCCGAGGATAAATGAACTCTAATCTTGATCGGCGTTCCCGCCAGAGAATTCGCGCCCGTGTCCCCGTTCGCGTCAAGGGCGCAGCCGGGCGAAGTGAATTGGCGGCCGAGACCCGCGATGTCAGCACCAACGGCGTCTTCCTCTATAGCAAGTCGCGCCTGGCCGAGGGTTCCGATCTCGAACTGGTACTCATCCTTCCTCCGGAACTGACCTCCGGCGAGAAGTTTTGGGTATGCTGCCATGCACGCGTGCTGCGCGTGGAACAGGGTTCCGGCGCCGAATTTGGAATCGCAGCCGAAATTCTGCGCATGGACATGCTGCCGGAGATTCCGCTCTGAGGTCTTCTCAACCCGCAAACTATCGACGTCCCGTATGCGAAATTGGCCCTCAAGAATTCCCATAACGACCGCTTACTTTCCGTAAAAATCCCCCGGCAGTCCTAAGCCACTCACGATGGGGGAATTTTTTAGGAAAATATTAGAGAAACCCCTTCCCCTAGCCCCAACCTTGGTGCAATAATGGCGGCCCTAGAATCGCTCTGGCCAAACTCAGTAGTTAGGTGGGCCCATTGTATGTGGATTGATAAGTTGGCGGACGGTGTGGTACAGGTTCAAACGCCCATCGGACCGCGCTACGTGATGCCATCCTTTCTCCAACGTGCTTATTTTCTTTGGATGTTCCGTCACTTTCCGATTCTTCCTCACGCCGTGCTTAGTTCCTGGCAGCAGCGCCTGATTGACCGCTTGTGTTCCGAGCAGAGGTTTGTGTCCATGGCTTACGCCGATGGAATGGAGGATGCCCCGGTGATTGGTACCGTTGAGAAGCGCCAGCCGTTGGGGGCGGGATCCTTGCCGCCGCGCCGTCCCGCGGTCAGCGAAGGCTCCCAAGGTTTAGCCGCAGAGGTACGACAGCGCTCCTAATGCGCAGCTCTGCCGCATCGACACGATGCTTTCGTAAAAAGAGTCGTGTCGGCTATGCGGTCCGGTTTCCCCCGGTCTTGCACTTCAGTCGTTGCCAAGCCTTGATTGAAGGCGGAGAACAGCGCTTTCATCATTTAGCACGCGAAATCTGTCGGCGCCTGGCATGACCCGCGCTCAGCGAGATGCTACAATCGCAGATTGCTCGAGGAAAAATGTTCTCGTGGGGCGCGTAGCTCAATTGGCAGAGCAACTGACTCTTAATCAGTAGGTTGAAGGTTCGATTCCTTCCGCGCTCACCATCTTTAAAATCAACCACCTACCTTAGCATCCAAGTCTCATCTGAGATCGCCTCTGTTTCAGTTGTTGATAGCCACACATTTGTTTTCATGCACTTGCGAAATTTCCTGAACAACTGACCTGGAAGGTTTTTTCGCCAGGTTACGTTGAGGTGCCCACTTGTAATCGCCCCACCTGCGTCTACAATCGATTGCGCCACAGTTGGACTGGGAAGGCATCTGACGCCGCCAATCCTGGTGCGCGAAGCTTTGCTCGCGTCCACGGAGCAATAACAAAGAGGAAAACGCATGGCCACCACAGCCGCACCTGTTGAGTTGCACAGCTCTGTCCGAGAGTTTCTGAGCCGGCCCAGAAAGCTACTGATCGGCGGCCAATGGGTTGAGGCGAAGTCGGGCAAGACTTTCGAAACCTATAACCCCGCCACGGGTGAGGTTTTGGCGCAAGTCGCGGAGGGCGATCGCGCTGAGATCGACCGAGCCGTAGCGGCGGCCCGCCAGGCTTTTGAAGTCGGGCCGTGGCCTGACATGTCGCCGGCGGCGCGCGGGCGTCTTTTGTGGAAAGTCGCCGATCTGATCGAGCAACACCGCGAGGAACTAGCCGAACTTGAAACCCTGGATAACGGCAAGCCGCTCCTCTTCTCGCGCATCGTCGATGTTCCGACCGCCGCGGAAGTATTCCGTTACATGGCCGGTTGGGCAACGAAAATTGAGGGCACGACGATTCCGATTTCTTCACCCCTCGGCACGTACTTCGCTTACACGCTGCGCGAGCCGGTTGGCGTTGTGGGGCAGATCATCCCATGGAATTTTCCGCTCATCATGGCCGCTTGGAAACTCTCGCCTGCGCTCGCCGTAGGATGCACCTGCATACTGAAGCCCGCCGAACAAACGCCGCTCACCGCGCTGCGGCTGGGAGAATTGATTCTGGAAGCGGGCTTTCCGGATGGAGTGGTCAACATCGTGCCAGGCTTCGGCGAAACGGCTGGCGCCGCGCTGGCCGCGCATCCCGACGTGGACAAGATCGCCTTCACAGGCTCGACCGAGGTCGGCAAACTAATCGCAAAGGCAGCCACGGGGAATCTGAAAAAAGTCTCGCTCGAACTCGGAGGGAAGTCCCCTAACGTAATTTTTGCTGACGCTGATTTGAAGGCGGCTATTCCCGGAAGCGCAAGCGCCGTATTCTTCAATCAAGGGCAGATCTGCACGGCCGGCTCTCGCCTCTTCGTCCACAAAAGTATTTTCGAACAGGTCATTGAGGGAGTTGCGGACCAGACCAAGAAATTCCAGGTGGGCCCGGGCATGAACGAGTCCACTAATCTCGGGCCGCTGGTTTCGAAGGAGCAGCTCGGACGTGTCTGTGGCTATCTTGAGTCCGGCGCCAAGGATGGCGCGAAGGCTATCGTAGGCGGTCACCGGATTGGAGAGACTGGATACTTTGTGGAGCCCACCGTTTTGGTGGACGTGAAGCCGGACATGAAGGTAGTTCGCGAGGAGATCTTTGGCCCCGTCGTGACTGCGATTCCGTTCAATGAGCCGGAGGAAGTTGTTGGCTTTGCCAATGACACGATCTATGGATTGGCGTCCGCGGTCTGGACTCGCGACATCAGCAAGGCGCACCGCATGGCGGCCAAGCTTCGGGCAGGCACCGTGTGGATCAACTGTTACAACGTCTTTGATCCAGCCCTGCCTTTCGGCGGCTACAAGCAATCAGGATGGGGCCGGGAGAATGGTCATGCAGCGCTGGAACTTTATACCGAAAGCAAGTCGGTCTGCGCGCAGCTTTAGAATCTTCACCAGTGTATGCGAGATGTGTCGCCTGTATTGCTGCGGCTGCACAAGGATACGATCAACCATCACCGGTTCTGCGGTGAGGGAGAGTTCGATGTCCGGGCGTTCGTTCAGTGCATGCAGAAGGCGGGCTGCACGGGGCCCTGGACGATTGAAGTCTTTTCTGCGGAACTGCGCACGCTGCCGCTGGAGCAGTTCACCGGGCGCGCGTTTCGCACGACGATTGCCCAGTTTCAGTAGATACCCCGCACACGAGGTGCGACAATTCAGTCTTTTTGTGAGTTGTCTTAGTCAGTTTTTCCCAAGGGGCCGGGAGTCGCGCCACTCCTGAAAGTAGTAGCGGAGTATTGCGGCGAGCCTGCGGTTTCGGCTGCGCTCAGGTCGGCGATGGAGCGCGAGATCAAAGCACTATTGAGCGTTTCGGCGTCGGTCGAATTGGCGAATTCAGGAACGCTGCCGCGCTATGAAATAAAGGGGCAGTTGGTGAAAAGGACATACCAGGAAAAGGCGTCTCTTGCGGCCGAGGCTCGACACACATAAGAATTCCGGGTGGGTTATGGTCAATTTATGGTGGGCGATTTCTTGGTTGCAGACGAGCTAATCATGTTTGTGAATCGCATTCGAATCCGGGTCGAGTTCGGAGATGGGCCGCTCATCCGACCAAAGCTCACCGCAAGAGTGTACCTCTGCCTCAGGAAGTGATCGGGATCCTTTCCAGGGCGAAGAAGCGGCCCGGCGCGAAAGGGTTGAAATCGGAAGACGCGCGCCCCAAGAAGGAGAGTCATGGGCAAGTCTGGAATTGGAGTTTTCGCACTCGTTCTCGGCATTCTGGTACTAGCAGGACTCCACCTCTCAAGCGGGCGGGATATTGAGCCGCAGGCCGCGACTGCGGCAAACGTGAGCGATGCCCAGATCGTAAAGGCCGAAAACCAGCCGGGAAACTGGCTCACCTACGGGCGCACCTATGGCGAGCAGCGCTTTAGCCCGCTCCAGGCCATTAACGACCGAAGCGCAAACCGGCTCGGTTTGGCATGGTATTTCGATCTTGACACCGAGCGTGGGCAGGAAGCCACCCCCATCGTTGTCGATGGCGTGATGTACTTCTCCACCGCATGGAGCAAAGTGTTTGCGCTGAATGCCGCGACCGGCGAGCGGCTGTGGTCTTATGATCCAAAAGTACCTCGGCAGTGGGGTGCAAACGCATGCTGCGATGTGGTGAATCGCGGTGTCGCCGTCTGGCAAGGCAAGGTTTACATCGGGACTCTCGATGGCCGCCTGATCGCGCTGGATGCTGCCACTGGCCAGCCAGTGTGGGAGCAGCTCACGATCGACCGGCGTTGGCGCTACACGATCACGGGCGCTCCACGCATCGTGAAAGGCAAAGTAATTATCGGCAACGGTGGCGCAGAGTTTGGCGTGCGCGGCTACGTTTCGGCCTACGACGCGAAGACTGGCAAGTTGGTTTGGCGCTTTTATACCGTGCCCGGCGATCCCTCGAAACCGTTCGAGCAGCCGATTCTCGCGCAAGCCGCCAAGACTTGGACGGGCGAATGGTGGAGGACCGGAGGAGGCGGCACAGTTTGGGACGCCATCGTCTATGATCCCGAGCTCGATCTTCTCTATATCGGCGTGGGTAACGGCGGGCCATGGAACGAAAAGTATCGAAGTCCCAAGGGCGGCGCGAATCTTTTCACTTGCTCGGTCGTTGCTCTCAACCCGGACACTGGGGAATACGTCTGGCACTACCAGGAAAATCCAGACGACGAGTGGGACTACGATTCTGCCGAGCAGATGATTCTGGCCGACATAGTCATCGATGGCAAGCAGCGTAAAGTGTTGCTGCACGCTCCGAAGAATGGTCTCTTCTATGTGATCGGCCGGGAAAACGGGGCGCTAATTTCGGCCAAGCCCTTTACTTTTATCAACTGGGCCACCGGGGTTGACATGAAATCCGGGCGTCCGATTGAAAACGATGCGGCGCGCTATTCTCGCGGAGCCTCACCGCCCGTCATTCCTGGGCCGCTCGGCGCGCATAGTTGGCAGCCGATGTCATACAGCCCTCTGACCGGCCTAACTTACATTCCTGTCAATGAAGTCGGATTTAATTTCAAATCACCGACAGATTTCGAGTTCAAGAATTCGGCGCTGAATTTTGGTATCGACATGGTGGCTGCGGGATTGCCGCAAGATCCCAAGGTCAAGAAAGCAATTCTTGATAGCGTCAAAGGGAAGTTGGTCGCGTGGGATCCGGTGCAGCAGAAACAGGCGTGGGCGGTCGATCGGCCGGGACCGTGGAATGGCGGGACATTAGCCACAGGCGGGAATCTTGTTTTCGAGGGCACCGCTGCGGCGCGTTTTGAAGCGTATCGCGCTGACACAGGTGAGAAGGTCTGGTCGTTTGATGCGCAAACCGGCGTGATGGCAGGTCCCGTGACCTACACCGTGAATGGGGAGCAGTACGTCGCGGTGCTCGCTGGTTGGGGCGGAGTTTTTCCGCTGGCCGCAGGCGAAGTCTCGTTCAAATCGGGGCGAGTACGCAATGTCAGCCGAATGCTGGTGTTCAAACTCGAGGGGAAGGTGAGACTCCCGCTGCTGCCAGCTCTCGAAGAGCCGGTTCTCAATGCTCCGGCTTCAACCGCGAGCCCGGCGGCGATTCATCATGGAGAAGCTGTCTACCAGCGTTTCTGCTCGGGATGCCACGGCGATGTTGCCGTCAGCGGCGGACTGTTGCCAGATCTTCGCTATTCCACCGCGCTGGCGGAGGATCGGTGGTTTGAGATTGTTCGGGACGGCGCGTACCAATCAATGGGTATGGTGGCGTTTGGCAAAGAAGTATCGCAGCAAGATGCGGCGGACATACGCGACTACGTCATCTTCCGGGCGAACCAAAGCGTGAGCGAGGCGAAGGCTGCTGCAACCAAGGCGGCGGGGATGCGGAGAAAAGTAAACCCCGACAAATGATGCGGAGAAAGCAAACTCCGACAAATAGAGCATCTGTGTGAAACCTTTACTTCTCGCCCTGCCGTGCTAACTCGCGCTGAATGATGCGCCGCGCATGTACGCCGCCGGCATCGATCTTGAAGTTGAGCAGCTCACGGTCCGGACGGCGCAGAATGTTTTCCTGCTGTGCTTCGAGGATCTGGGTATCTTCCGCAAACACCGCCGCTTGGCCATCGCGAATACGAAACGTCAGCCCGCGGTCCTCCGTCTGAAAATTGCGAACCATGCCCCAGTGATACCAGGTGGAAATTTCGCTTTCCGGGGTCATCAGGTTGACAACAATCCCGGTCACGCCTTGCGAGCGGTCGCCATTCTCCGCGCCGGTTCCGGCCAGCGCCACGCCCACGTCGATCATGACATTCGCGGGCAAAGTGAAGTTGCAAATCTGCCAGCGGTCGCATTTCGCAAACGACCGGAGATTCGCTGCCCAGAAGGGCGGAGGATCGATGTTGTGCATCCAGCGCGTGACGTGCACCGAGGTCGCATCGGAAGTCACCTTGATGGGAGCTTCGAGAATTTCGTGCTGGCCGATGCTCGAAGGGTGCACAAACGTCTCGTGCGATAGGTCCATCAAGTTGTCCACCAGGAGTTGGTAGTTGCACTTGAGATGGTAAGTGCTGCCTTCGAAAACCCAGTTCGGATCCGAGCACCAGGAAAGATCCGGAATTGTTTTTTCATCGGCCAAAGCCGGATCGCCGATCCACACCCACACAAAACGATGCTTTTCAGCTGCGGGATAGACACGCAGCTTGGTCGCCGCATGTATTCCTTCCTGCCCGGGCATCCAAACGCACTGGCCGCTCTCGTTGAAACGCAGCCCATGGTATTTGCAAATCAACTGCTCGCCCTGCAGAAAGCCTTTGGAGAGGGGCAGCAGGCGGTGAGGACAACAATCCTCGAAAGCCGAGAGCGCACCGCTGGTCTGGCGATAGAGAACGATGGGTTCCCCACAGATGACGCGTCCGAAGGGCGAACGTGTGATTTCGTGATCCCATGCCACCGCGTACCAGTAGTTTTGCAAAAACATTGGGACCCCTCAGGGCTAAAGCCCGCTTTTCTCCGTCACGGCTGAAGCCGTGCCCTTACAGGCCGGCGTCGAAGGGATCGCCGGCCGTGGTAAAGAAGTTGATGCTTACGGTCGCCAACTCGGATGGCGGGTACTTCGCCTGAAGTTGCGGGTCCGCTTTAAGCCCGGCCTCTTTGGCCGCATCCAAAAAGACATCTAACTCTACGAGATACTGGTCGGAGAATCCGTGCGTACCGTCGTAAGCCACTGCCGGAGTCTTCGACAAATTGGCCGCCGCCAGTTCCGGAGGCAGCGTGTGCAGTTCCAACGCCAACAATCCGAATCGCCCCACGTAGGGCGCCCAACGCTTCAGGTGGCGGGTCAGATTTTCTTCTAATTCGTCACACGGAATCTCCTCTCCAAGATGGGCGAATGCCCCGGAAGATTTCCCAATGCGCGTTCCCGGCGTGTAATTCGCTGGCGGAATGTAGGGCCGGTTGTGGTCGAGGAAAGAACGGACGTGCAGCAGATCGTGAATGTCTAAATTCAGTTTCTCCAAGTCGCTCGCCAGTTGTGCCGGCCGGTTTATGTCGCCGGGAATAACGTGGTGAATGGGTATGCCCGCTTTCCGCAGGGTTTGCTTGGTGACCCGGCGCGCCACTTTGTTGATATCGGCGCCCACAATCACCAATGGATGCTGGTCGAGCATCTTGCCGCGCTCGGTGGTGTTCTTCACCGTTTCGTACAGGTGCTCGAGAAGACTGCCGTCACCGCAGCCCATGTCGCAGACGCCACGCGGCTGCTGATGCACCGGGCGGTTAAAGATGTCGACGATAATCTTGTCGACTTTCTTAAAATACGTGCGGTGTGCACCGCCGCTTCCCCATACATTCATACCGCGGTTTACGAGCAGTTCCACTCCGCTTTCATCCAATCGTGGGATGCGGGCATTGCCGAACAAGAGAGTGCTCACGTTATCGAAAAGCGGAAGGTAAGAGACAGTGACCCCGTAGGAGGTTGCAATCTGGGCGGCGTAGCGGCCGCATGGCGTAAGGCTCAGGGAATTCTTATCGCGTTGAATCCATCCCTGGGCGGCCAGCAAATCGAGAATGCAAGAAAGGCTCGCCCGATTTGCAGAAATGGAATTCAGATCCACGGGGTGCTCAAGTTGGGCCAAAATTTCCGCGCGGGCCAACGCGACCATAGCGGGTCCGATGAGCAAGCCATCAAGATGTTCACGAATTTGATTTCGTACCCGGCTGACGACGGGATCGGCATCAGGTTGCAAGCCCCACCGTTCCCCCGACCGGCGAACGAGTTCCTGTAGCGATGGAAGCACAGGCCGGTCGGAAGCACCGAAGAGAAAATCTTCCAGGAAGATCGCCTTGGCAACAAAAGAGAGAACTTCGCCGTAGAGCAGGGGCGCCGTGTTAACTGCGACTGCCCCTTCGGCCGTCAGAGCGTAACGCGGGGCGCGTCCGCGTTCGACTTCCTGCTTCAGCCAGCCGCACGACGCCAGCAGGCGGAGCGCAACTCTCAAGTAACCGCGATTGGCACGAGTTTCTTGCACGAACTGGTCGAACTCTACGCACTCATTGACAGATCCGAAGAGACTGAAGACGCGCCGGTCCCACAACGCTTTCACGGTTGGCACGAGAACAATGCCGGACAGATGACCAAACAGGACACCGCGGACTTGCGCCTTTTCTTCTTCGCTGATGATGATTGGAGCTGCGGCCCTTGGTGGCATCTTTGTAGCTTCCTGCTCTGAACCTCGACCTGATGAATCGCCGCGGTCTAAGCCCTGCCCTCGAACAGGTTCCTTCCCTCAACCAGTGCGCGCATCTTGCGGTCCGCTACGCTGCGTTGGAGCATCCAGAATCCACAGTCGGGATGGACATAGCGCAGACGGTTCGCACCTAGTGCTTTCACTATGCGCTCAATGCGTGAGGCCACAAGTTCGGGCGTTTCCACTTCGTTGTCTTTGATGTCGATCAAGCCAATACCCAGCGCGATTTTCGGATCCAGATCGGTGAAGACATCGAGCTCGTCATAGCCGCGGCGCGCGAATTCAAGCACCAGATGATCGGCATGCAGGGAGTTGAGAAAGGGAACCAGATCGCGCCAGAAGCCGCGGAGTACCGGCTGTCCGCCGTAGTTGCCGAAGCAAATGTGCACGGCGCGCTCGTTGAGGATACCGTCGAGAACATGATTGATCGCTTCCGCGGCCCAGGAGGAATCCTGCGGGTAGCCGGCGATGCACGCTTCATCGAGCTGGACAACGTCGGCTTCGATGGACTCCAGCTGGCGTCGCAGCACGGAAGCGAGATCCCTGGCCAGATCAGAAATATCTTTGTAGAAGCAGTTCGTTACCATGCGCGACAGCATGTGGGGGCCGGTGCAGGTAAACTTCAGGGGTATTTTCGTGAGCGGCGCGACTACTTCATAGTCTCGCGGCAGGTTCAGCATACCCTCGCCGATTTTTCCGACCACCATGCCCGCGGTCAGCAGGCGAGTCGACGATGCTCGATCGGAGCGGAAACGGTCGAAATCCGAGAGCGCGAAATGGCTCCGGATTCCCTCCATCTGCGCGACGAAATAGTCGACCATCCCATTGGTCTCCGGATGACTGGGGTCGAAGCGCATGAGTTCGCCGTCAGTCACCAGGTCAAGACCGGCGAGTTCCTGGGTCTTCAACACCGCCATTACCGCATCTCGAAGAACCAGACGCGAAGTATTGCCAACCAGCCAGGAAGGAACCGGGTAACTTCCAACGACAGTAGCTTTGATATTCGGATTCATTGTCGAACTCCTGCTTGGCTCCCCGGTCGGAGCGTCATCATACTCCCGAGCAAAGCTGCTTTAAAAAGGGCACTTCAAAGTAACCGATTATGGGTACAGAAAAGTAACCAAATATCTAGCAACATACCGTCTTGTAAGTCTGCTCGGGAGTGGATTAAAGTGATGCGGCTTCGTTGCTCGCGTGACCCCGGCGAGAGGGGTGAGGCAGTCGAACAAAGTCGCTTCGATGATGCGCCGTTCGTGGAGGTTGTGTCATGTATCGCAGTGACGTAGTGGGAAGTCTGTTGCGTCCCGCGTATCTGAAAGAAGCGCGCGACAGCTTCGGGGGCGGCAATCTCACCGACGCTTCATTCAAACAGGTGGAAGACCGTGCGGTCAACGAATGCATCGATCTGCAGATTCGCGCCGGCATGGAAGTGATTACCGATGGCGAAGTGCGTCGCTACGCTTTTTACGGCCACCTGATTGATGCCGTCGAGGGCTTTGATAAATACGGCGGCTGGGCAATTCCTTTTCGGGATGAGAAGGGAGAGCGGTTGGTCCTGCCGCGCCCGGTGGTTGTTTCCAAACTACGTCGCAAGCGGCCTCTGTGCGCCGAGGAGTTTACCTACCTGCGTGCGCGCACGAAGCATCCCGCCAAGACCACCATCATCAGCGCGCAGCAGGCAGCGGCATACTACGACAGCAAGAAGTCGATCGGTGCTTACGCAACCGTTGACGCTTACCTCGCAGATTTAGTTGACATTCTGCGCGACGAAGTGGCCGAGTTGATTCGACTGGGCTGCACTTACATCCAGATCGATTCGCCGCAGTACACGGCGCTATTGGATCCCGAATTGCGCGAGGGCTATCGGCAGCGCGGCAATGATCCTGACCGGCTGCTGGACTTGTCGATTGAGATGGACAATGCGGTGATCGGCAACCATCCCGGCATTATCTTCGGCCTTCACCTTTGTCGTGGAAACAATCAGAGCAAGTTCTACGCCGCGGGCGACTATGGCCCGATCACAAAAGTGTTTCGCAATACCCGGTTCCACAGGTTTTTGTTGGAATACGACGACGAACGGTCTGGCGGTTTCGAGCCGCTGCGCCAGGTGCCGGCAGATCGCACGGTTGTGCTCGGCCTCGTGAGTTCCAAGAAACCGAACTTGGAGAGCAAGGACGAACTGAAGAGGCGGATTGAAGCCGCTTCCGCCTTCGTGGCGCTGGAGCGTCTGGCCCTCAGTCCGCAGTGCGGGTTTGCCTCCACCATGGAAGGCAATGCGGTGACCGTGTTGGATGAGGAAGCAAAGCTGCGACTGGTGGCTGAAACAGCGCAGGAAGTTTGGGGCCGGTCCGTTCCTTTCACCTAGACAGCTTGAAAGAAATCGTCGGGTAGAAATGACAAATGTCGAACTGAGTGACGTTTTTGCAACGTGGAACGGGAACTGGAGCGCCGAATCGACTCCTGTAGGTGGTGTGTAAGTTTCCGCGTTTTGCAGTCGGGGCAAAGTTGCTGGGGTGCAAATCGAATATGGGTTCGCTCAAACGACAGGAGATCTCATGAAATCACGTCGACTGTTTGCCGGCTTGTGTGCTCTGTTCGCGGCTTTGGGGTCGATTCAGTATGCCCGGGCTCAGGCCACGGTCAGTTATGCCTTGCTGAATGGAACCGTGATGGATGAGGGCGGGCGACCCATTGCCAAAGCCGCGATCACGGTCCGTTCCCTGGACACGAACCAGACCTTCAGCGCCGTATCGGACCAGGCCGGATTTTACGCTGTGCCCAGCCTTCCGCCGGGACGCTACGAACTCACGGTCAGTTACGCGGGCTTCGGAAAATATACCCGCTCGGGTATGGCATTGTCCGTGGGTCAAACCGCGACCGTCAACGTGACCCTCAAGGTGGCGGCCGTTACTGAAACTCTTAACGTGACTACCGAAGCCCCCGTGGTGGAGACAACCCGAACTGAAATCAGCCAAGTGATTCAGGCGAAACAGATCCAGGATTTGCCGATCAGCGGCCGTCTCTTTACCGACTTTGCCCTGCTGACGCCCAGCGTTGCCAAGAGCCGAACGGCTTTGGGCAGCACCTTTACAGAATTCGAAGTGACGCAGATTTCTTTTGGCGGGATGCGCTCGTTTAGCAACGAGATCACGGTAGACGGCGCCGACTTCGTGAACTCCGTCAGCGGCGTACAGCGCGCCACCCCGCCTCAGGATTCCGTGCAGGAATTTCGCGTGGTCAATAATAGCTTTGGAGCTGAGTATGGGCGCGCGCTTGGCGGCATCGTCAACATCGTCACCAAGTCGGGAACGAATGATTTCCACGGTTCGGTTTACGACTACTTTCAGAACAGCGCTACGGATGCGCGCTCGCTGCTGCAGCCGTCGCCGCTGCCTTACGCTCTGCGGCAGAACCAGTACGGTGGTACTCTCGGAGGCCCAATCCGCAAGGATAAAACATTCTTCTTTCTCAACTATGAAGGCCGGAGGAGCGGTCAATCACCCACGTACGCTCCCGACTTGTACAGCAATATTGCCAACATCGATCAGGCGAAGGCTTACTTGGGACTATCTCCCGAAGGCTGCAACCTTGCTCCCGCGCAGTGCACGGGTTCGCCTTTCTCCTACCTCAAGTCGGTGTTGAAGACGGTCGATAACGACTACGGGTTTGCCAAACTCGATCACCAGATCAATACGAATAATCGCCTCGCGTTGCGCTACGTGGTGGAAGATGCCCGCGACTTGGGGGAACTGATCGGCAACACCGAAGATGGCGGCGGTGTCGGTTCTCCCAGCGGTGCTCGCAATCTCTTCATTCGCGATCAGTCTGTGGTGGGAACGCTGAACTCCGTACTGAAGCCCAACCTGGTCAACACGGTTCTAGGCCAATATGCGCGACGTCACTACAATTTTCCCGGGGCGACTGGCGAGCCCGATCTGAGTGTGGTGAATGACTTGGAATTTGGACATAACTTCGGCACCTACGATGTCATCTACGAGAGCCGGGTTCAGGGCTCCGACTCAGTCGCGTGGGTCAAAGGCAACCACGTCGCCAAGTTTGGATTCGACGGCAACTATGTCTGGAGCCACAATAACTATCCGGGATTTACCCCAGAGCGAGTACTGCTGCCCGATCTCGATTGCATGTACGCCTTTGCCGATGCCATCAGTCTTTTAACAACGGGGACCTACGGCACAGTGCCGGGAGCGGCAGACTGCCCGCTCCCGCCTGCAGCAGACGGTGTGTCCTTCTTATATTGGGGGGTTGCGGTTCCCCGAACTGGTTTTGTGAACGGTTATGTTCCATCTCCCGCCACCGGCGGAGGGTTCGGCAGCGGCTGGCCGAACGCGTTTCCAACCAACCAGTATTCGAACTTTGCGTATAACTTAAATCACGGCTACTGGGGAATCTTTGCGGAAGACCAGTGGCGTGTCACTCAACACCTGACTTTGAATTACGGATTGCGGTGGGATGTCGAAACGGGGCTGGGCAACACCATCAACCAGGACTTCCGCGCCTTCCAACCGCGATTGGGCTTCGCCTATTCTCCCGATGCCAAAACGGTCATTCGCGCCGGCTCTGGACTGTTTTTCGATCGCAACAACCTGACGTTCTTCTTCACCACTGGAAATCAGAAGGCCTTGCCGGGATATTTCTGTAATCCTCCCGGCGCGGACCCCAGTTGCGCCGCCAACGGATTTTCTCAAGGCGTTGTAGTTCCAATGATCCAAAAAAACGCGGCTACCGGAGGCTGGCAACTATCCGCGGAGCCAGGCTATCCGGGTACGCCTTCCCTGCCATGCGTCGCGGTCGGTATCCCGAATACAATTTGCAACACCGCTCCGGGCGGGACGGTAAGCGTAGCAGCCCTGACGGCTCTCGGTATCCTTGGCGATGGTCCCCAAGCTTATCCTCCAGTTACTTTGACCGGCCCTTGCACGGCCAACGCAGTCACCGGGGCGCTGAGCGGAGCCTGCGGCGTGGGTGCGGGCGGTATTCAGCGTGACGCCCGGCTGCCCTATGCCTACCAGGCCAGTTTCGAAATTGATCGCGAGGTCGGAAAGGGCCTCAGCCTCCAGTTGGGATATCTCTTCGTGGGGGCGCATAAGCTTGTCCGGGGAAATAACATTAATGTCCCTTGCCCTTACGGCACGGCCAAGCCCTCGAATCCTTACTACGCTCAAGGGTTGGTGGATCCGAGCGGATCGCTCACGGCGTGCAGTGGTACGCCGATTCTTGGCCCATTGGGATTGGGACCGTTTTTCGATTGGCTAGGTCCCGCGAGCCCGATTCCACCTGCTTTCGCGCCTCCGAATCCTCAGCTTCCCGTGAATCCTTCCGGGCTGGAATTCGGCGTTCCGTCCGCCGGTGCTCCCGCCACCCTGAGCGGTGGCCTTCTGGATTACAACAACGATGTGGCCAATGCTGCTTACAACGGCCTGACCCTTACAGCGGTAGAGCGTCTCGGCAAATTATTCAATTTGACCGCCAACTACACGTACTCTCACACCATTGACAACGGCAATTTCACCACCTTCATTAATTTGCCGCCGAACCAATTCGACTACGCTTCGGAGCGCGGCAACTCAAACCAGGATGTGCGCCATCACTTTGTGGCGAATTTCACCGTGGATGCACCGAAAGAGAGTTTTGCACGGAACTTCGAATTCAGCAGCATCGTCACCCTGCAGTCCGGCCGGCCCTTTACGTTATTCGCCGGAGCCAACGTTCTTGGCGACGTGGCTGGCCTCAGCACCGATCGCGTTGGGGGGGTGGGCGGTGTTTGCACGAACGTGTCGAATTGCAGCACGATGATCGGCCGCAACACCTATATCGGCGACCCGCTGTATTCTTTTGATCTTCGCTTGTCCCGGTATTTTGAGTTTCGTGAGCACATGCGGCTTGATTTAACGGTAGACGCATTCAACGTGTTTAACCGGCAAAATGTAGACGAAGTGAATTACATCTACGGCTCGCCCGCTTTCTGTGGAGCTATTCCGAAGCACTATAACGATGCGACGACGAGAGCCATTCAGAACGGAGCCAATTCGGTCTCGTGCGCCGCGGAGCAGGCTGCCGCTGCGCCACCGGCCTGGCTAGCCTTGGGACTTTTGCCGGTATCGGTTCCAGCCTCTCCGAACGGCACTTTCGGAGAACCGAGAACCATGCTCAACCCGCGCCAGTTGCAATTCTCTGTGAAGTTTTCGTTTTGAGGGGGAACTGGCGGCGCGCTCCGTTGTTTGAATCTGAACCGCGGGGGTTAGCGTCGTTTTGATTTCGAGCTTGTTACGCGAGAATGCATTGTGAAGCACAGCTCGCGAGGGCCACAGGAGGAACTCATGAGTATGCGTTATTTCGCTTGCTGCGTAGCGCTGGTCCTGGCGAGTGTGACTGTCGCCACGTCGCAAGAAGCAAAACCTGAAGTCAAGCATGGAACGGCTCCGCAAACCTCTCCCGCCTCCGGCAAGGAAATGTTCATGAATTACTGCGCCGCCTGCCATGGCAAGGACGCCACAGGCGACGGTCCCGCCGCACCCGGGCTCAAAGTCGCGCCCGCCGACTTGACACTCTTAGCCAAGCGCAATGGCGGCAAGTATCCGGCGGACAAGGTGACCAGCATCCTTCGCGGACAAACCAATCTGGTGCCGCACGGCGATCAGGAAATGCCAGTATGGGGGCGCGTGTTCTGGAGCATGAGCCAGGGCAGCGAGGCTATCGTCACCCAACGCATTGCAAATCTTAACCGGTATCTCGAATCGCTGCAGGTAAAGTAAATCGCGGAGCTCCAACCGGGGAGAGCTACGCTTCCCAATTCCAATCCTGGAAGGGGCGCCTCAATTCCGCCTTCTGCAGTTTGCCGGTAGACGTATGCGGCAGTTCCTCCACAAATACAAAGGCATCCGTCACTTGCCATTTCGCAAACTTTGGCGACAGGAATTCGCGCAGCGCTCGCGGAGATAAACGTGCTCCCTCCTCCGCCACAATCACGGCCCAGGGACGCTCCTGCCACTTGGGAAGAGCAACGGCGATCACCGCTCCTTCACGAATTTCCGGATGCGCCACTCGAGCCTTCTCCAGGTCGAGAGAACGTATCCACTCCCCACCGGACTTAATCAGATCCTTGGTCCGGTCCAGACTGTGTGAGAGCGTCAGCGGATAATGCATCATGGTTCCTTGCATGCAGCTCCTTCATTTAAGGGGGAAAGGTGACAGGCTGTGATTGCCAACTCGCGAGCACTCAAAAACAGGCGAATGCCAGTCTACGAACCCGTTCTAACTAGCCAATGAAGTGTTCTCGACCAGTAAGGCGATGCCTTGTCCGCCTCCGATGCAGGCTGAAGCAACTCCATAACGCGTGTTTGAGCGTTTTAACTCCCGCGCCAGAGTAATTGCCAGACGTACCCCCGTGGCGCCGAGCGGATGCCCGATGGCGATGGCACCTCCGTTGACGTTCAACTTGTTCCGGTCGAGCCCAAGCTCGCGCTGGCACGCCAGAACCTGCGCACCGAAGGCTTCGTTGATTTCAAAGCGATCGATTTGCGAAAGTGTCAGGCCAGCCGAGTCCAACAGGGTCTGAATTGCCGTCACCGGTCCAATGCCCATAATTTCCGGGGGGACGCCAACCACCGTCCCAGCCACGACTCGCGCCAATGGTTCTTTCCGGTGCTGCTTCACGTATTCGCTGGAAGCCACCAGGGCCGCCGCAGCACCGTCCACGATTCCAGAACTGTTCCCCCCAGTCTGCACTCCGCCAAATGCCGGGCTGAGCTGAGACAGAACTTCCAATGGGGAGGGCCGGATGTGAGTGTCCTGACTCAACTTGTCGACCTTACGGGGCAGCCGGATTCCACGCGGTGAGTATCCGGGGAGTTCGAAGACCTCGCTAACCAGCGGTACGATCTCGCCACTCAGAAAGCAGCTTTTTTGAGCCGCAATTGCGCGTGCGAAGCTTTCTGCGGCGAATTGGTCCACCTCTCCGCGGGTAATACCATACTGTTTCGCCAGCTTCTCGGCGGTTCCTCCCATGGTCTCATTCGGGCAGGGATCGAGAAGCGCCTCCCAAAGAAAGTCCTTGAATTCCACCTGGCCCATGCGGAATCCGCCGCGGTGGGTGTATGCGGCGATCGGATTGCGCGACATGGACTCTGTCCCCACGACCAGTGCCAGATTCACTCTCGCCAGCTTGATATTATCGGCGGCCTGAAGAATGGCCTCGATACCGGTGCCGCACACGCGCTGCACCAGATGTGCCGGCACTTCGATGGGTACTCCAGAATAAAGCGCGATGTGCCGCGGCAGCACATAGGCATCGAACGAGGCTTGGGCCATATTCCCGGCCACGACAACGTCTACATCGGCCGGCGCCACGCCGCTTCGCCGGAAGATTTCTCGGGCGGTTTTGATCCCGAGGTCGGTAGGAGACACCAGTCCAAGAGTGGTGTTGTACTCCGCGAAAGGGGTCCGCACTCCGTCGAGCAGGAAAACATCGTCGTAGCGCGAAAGCAGCGCCTTGGAGCGAGAACTCATAGCGATGCTTTGCTATCCCGGAGCGCCTGGCCCGAGATCACGAGACGCGGCAGGGGGGAGTTCAGCGGTGCGGCAGGCACGGCCCTCTCTCCAGGCGTGGCCGCCGATTCAGGCTTCTGCGGGCGCATCGCAGTCGAACCATAACGGGCTCGATGTCTGGTTCCCCACGATGACATGAGCTTCAGAATCGGCTTCAGGCTTTCTCCATGCCGGGTGAGTGAGTATTCGACGCGCGGCGGCACTTCGGCAAACACTTTCCGGTGAACGATTCCATCGCGCTCCAGTTCCCTCAAGTGCTGGGTCAGCATCTTCTTGGTCAGCCCAGGAATGAGCCGTTGCAGCTCGCAGAACCGCCGGGTTCGACCTTCGAGATGGAACAGGAGTGATGGTTTCCACTTGCCGCCAATGATTGAAGCCGTCAACTTTACAGAGCAATTGGTGTGTTCCATAAGATAGTCCCCAGCAGGTATCAGGTTACCGAAACGTGCCTACTAGCCAAAACGTTACTTTTGCCTAGAATTGACCCTCAGTCCCGAAAGGATACCTGATCCGGCGTCGACTGGGAAATAATTTGTGTTACATCCAGGTATTAGTCCAAGGGACGATTCCAGCGTGAGGCGACATCCAGAATGGGCGACAAGAAGCCGGTGGTGATCTATGGCGCCAATGGTTTTTCTGGCCGTTTGATAGCCGAATTTCTTCGTGAATACAATGTGCCGTTCATGGCCGCCGGCCGCAGCCGCACGCGGATCGAAGATGTGATGAAGAACGTGCCCGGCATCGAGACGGCCAATTATGAAATCGTCGAAACCGATGGCTCGGTCGAAGAGCTCACGCAGGTCTTTGCCGGCGCGAAAGTGGTTTGCAATACAGCCGGACCGTTCATCTACAACGGTCCGAGCGTAATCGAAGCTGCGCTGAATGCAGGCTGCCACTATCTGGATATTGGCGGGGAACAGGCCTGGCTCCGTCAAGTGGCGGAAGGCTGGGGCTGCAAGTTTGCCCAGCGCGACTTGCTCGCCGCTCCCGCCACCGCATTCATGTCGTCCGTGAGCGACTCGGCGATCCGGTTATGCCTCGAGAGCAACCACGGCATTGACACGCTGGAAGTGCTCACCATGTTCAAGGGCAATCCGACCTTCGGCTCGACCCAGACAATTTTTGCCGTCATTCAAACCGACGCTTACTACCTGGAGCAGAACACCTACAAACCCTGGCCCCGCGCCACCCGCTATGACGTCGTCGTACCCGGCAGCATCCAGACTCAGCTTGCCCTGGCCTGGGGAGGCTTCCCCCATCCGGTCTGGTACAAAAATCATCCGCAGATCGCCAACGTGCGGTCCTTTGGCGGACTGCTCGACCGGCAGATTATGGAAGGGGTTGCGGCAACTGAAAAATTGTTCGAGGAGCAAATCCGACCACTGCCACCCGCCGAGCAGGAAAAAAAACTAGGCGAAATGGCAAATGCCGTAACCGGCGGTACGCCGCCGCGGGAAAATTCGCGTGAGCATCGCACCATTGATGTCATTGTGGGTCGTGGAAGCACAGACTTCCTGCAGTGCGTTGTCTTTGGCACATGTTGTTATCGGCAGACCGCACTCATTCAGGCGTTCGCAGCTCGTAACTTGGTGCACAACGCTCCGCGCAAAACGGGCTTTGCATCAGCGGCCGAGGCCTTTGGCCATCGGGAGATCCTTGGCGTTCTGGAAACGCACGGTCTTTCCAAGGTAAACATGTTGTCCTAGTCGTTTTAACCGTGCCAGGCTGCGCCAGACACTCTTTAAGCTATGCGTGCCATCGAATATTTCGACAAGAGCGCGGACCTGCACGCCGCCCGGATCGCGATCCTCGACGGAGATGTCCGATATTCCTACGCCGAAACGCGCGTCTTCAGCAGTCGCATTGCCTATGGGATGCGAGTCAGTGGCGTCGAGCGGGAGGAGCGTGCGGCCATCTACTCCCATAATCATGCGGCGGTTCTGTTTTGCATGTTGGGCATCCTGCGTGCCGGAGCCGCCTGGGTCCCCATCAACTTTCGCAATGCCGCCGACGCCAACGTGGAATTCCTGAACTACTCTGAAACGGCCTGGCTTTTTTATCACAGCCGCTTCCGCGAACAGGTTGGGGAGATCCGCAAGCGCGTTCCCTCCCTGCGGCATCTGATTTGCATCGACGGCGAGGATGGCGGCGATCCTTCACTCGCTGAGTTCATGGAACAGGGAAACGCAGACAACAATCTCGACTGGGACGATCTTCAGGGCAACGATCCTTATGGAAATCTCGATCAGATGATGGGCCTCGTTCCTACCGGCGGTACGACCGGCCCGGCCCGCGGTGTTCGCGTCACCAATCTCGCCTGGGGCGCGATGACCGAAATGGCGACCCACTATTGGAAAGGCGATGTGGCCCATCCTATCTGCCTATGCACCGCGCCGCTCTCACATGCTGCTGGCGTCGTTGCCTTCACCATGTTCGCCCTGGGCGGGACTAACGTCGTCCTCCCTGGATTCGACCCGGCTCAGGCGTTGCCGGCCATTGCCCAATATCGCGTGACTCACCTCTTCCTTCCTCCCACGGCGTTCTACACCCTGCTGGCTCATCCCGATGTAAATAAGTTCGATTACTCGAGTCTGCGGGTTTTTCTGCTGGCCGGCTCTCCCGTGTCGCCCGACAAACTGAAGAAAGGGGTGGAAGTCTTCGGCCCTTGCATGTGCCAGTCTTACGGCCAAACCGAGGCGCCCATGCTTCTCACCTGGCTCGATGCCCGCACGGTAGCTGCGGCCGCGGCCGGCGATCATCCAGAACGTCTGCGCAGTTGCGGAAGACCGACGACGGCGGTCCATCTCGCAATCATGGACGACCCTGGCCATATTCTTCCGCCTCACCAGCCCGGAGAAATTGTCGCCCGCGGCACGCTCGTCACAGCCGGCTACCATCACCTGCCACAAGCCACCGCCGAAATCCGCAGCCATGGTTGGCATCACACTGGCGACATCGGATACACCGACGAAGATGGCTACGTTTATATCGTGGACCGCAAGAAGGACATGATTATCAGCGGCGGTTTTAACGTCTACTGCGCCGAGGTCGAGGCTGGAATCATGGCCCTGCCGCAGGTTGCAGAATGTGCCGTAATCGGCGTGCCTGACGACAAGTGGGGAGAAGCGGTCAAGGCCCTTGTCGTTATAAAGCAAGCCGAGTCTCTTACGGAGTGCGACGTCATTGCTCACTGCAAGGCAAAACTCGGCGGCGTGAAATCTCCCAAGTCGGTAGAATTTGTGCCAGAAATTCCCAAGACTCCCGCCGGCAAGCTCGATCGCAAAGCAATGCGCAAACAGTTTTGGGCTAATGTCGACCGTGAAGTCCACTAGGCCCCGGCCTGCTGCCGAATGAAGCTAAGATCGCGCATGCAGTGCGGTCGGTAGTAACGGAGCGCGCCATGCGAGCATAGTCCTCAGAAAGGATAATGCCGAGGCGTTGTCTGGATTGTAATCCAGCGCAATTCGGTGAATTCGTTCACCGCGGCTTTGCCTCCAAAACGCCCGTAGCCGCTCGCCTTCACGCCTCCGAAAGGCATCTGCGCCTCGTCGTGCACCGTGGGTCCGTTGACGTGGCACATGCCAGAGTCGATGCGCTTGGCGACTTCCACCGCGCGAGCAATGTCGCGGCCAAAGACCGCGGCCGAGAGTCCGTACTCGGTATCGTTCGCCAGGGTGATCGCTTCTTCCACGGTTTTGAAGCGGGTGATCGAGACCGAAGGACCGAAGGATTCTTCACGGAATATCTGCATCTCAGGGGTGACGTGATCGACGATCACGGCTGGCATGATGGTGCCTTGCGGCTCGCCGCTCAAAAGAACCTTCGCGCCGCGAGACACCGCATCTTTCACGAGCGCACCCACTCGATTCACCGTGGGCATGCCGACGACTGCACCCAGCACGACTTCACCTTTTCGTGGATCGCCGCAAGGCAGAGTTTTGACTTTGGCGACAAATTTCTGGGTGAACGCGTCCGCCACCTTTTCATCAATGATGATGCGCTCTGTGGACATGCAAATCTGCCCCTGGTTCATGAATGCTCCGAAGGCGGCGGCATCCACAGCGGCGGCCAGGTCGGCGTCGTCGAGGATGATAAGTGGAGCTTTCCCTCCCAACTCGAGAAGAATCGGCTTCAGATGCTTCGCCGCTGTCACGGCAAGAATCTTTCCCACACGCGTAGAACCCGTGAAGTTCACGCGGCGCACGGCGCGGTGAGCAATGAGGGTTTCGACGATCGTTGAAGCACTCGCGGCATCGTGAGTCAAGACGTTGACCACCCCATGACCCAGGCCGGCTTCATGAAGCACCGTTCCGATCAGGCGATGCGTGGCTGGACAAATCTCCGACGCCTTCAGAACGACGGTATTTCCGCAGGCTAGTGGCACAGCGATCGCCCGCACTCCGAGAATGACGGGAGCGTTCCATGGCGCGATCCCGAGGACGACGCCCACCGGTTGTCGGATCGAGAACGCGAGGCTCCCGGGAATCTCGGAAGGGATGACCTCGCCTGAGACCTGCGTAGTCATGGATGCCGCTTCCCGCAGCATTTGGGCCGCGAGGTAAACATTGAAACCTGCCCATCCCGCGGTGGCGCCGATTTCATCCATCATGACGGAAATAAACTCTGGCGTTCGAGCTTCGAGCAAGTCGGCGGCGCGCAGCAGTTTTTTTCGCCGTTCATGAGGACCGAGAGCGGACCAGGCAGCGAAGGCTTCCCCGGCAGCCTCGGCGGCTGCAATTGCATCATCGGCGCCAGCGGCGGCAGCGCGCGTGGCAATTTCACCAGAGATCGGGTTTTGCCGAACAAAGGTTGCCGCACTGGACCCGGCGGCGTCACGATCACCGATAAGAAGCTGTACTTCAGTCATGGACGTCTCCTCTTTTTGGAATTTGTGTTGGTGTTGCCATGCTGAACACGCGCTGCGTCCAGGAAGACTTCGCTCACTGCCGTTTGAGACGAACAGTTGATCTAGCTAGGAATCCAAGTTGCTACAGTCCCAAGTCGAAGAATACCGTCTCGTTCAGCCCCTGCAAAACGATATTCCATTCCAGAGTGCCAGGTTCGCCCGCCGATTTCTTCGCAATCAAAGTCGGACGCCGCGCCGGTTCCACCAAATTGAGAATAAAGTCCGCGGCATTGCGCGGTTCATCAGGGAAGTAAATTCGTGTGACCAGCCGCCGCAGCAGTCCCCGCAGGAACACAGAAACGACCAGATGCGGCGCCTGTTCTTTGCCCTCGGGGCCGGGCACCGGCCCGGGTTTGATCGTGGCAAAACGAAATATTCCCTTCGCGCTGGTCGGCACACGTCCATATCCTTGGAATCCTAGTTCCAGCGGCTTCTCCTGGGTGTCTTCTGGATGGTCATATTTCCCGTGCGCATTGGCCTGCCAGATTTCCAAAATCGCATCCGGCACCGGAACTCCATCGCCGTCGACAATTCTGCCTTGAATCGTGACGCGCTCACCGGAGACACCTTCACCCACCAGGTTGTCGCGGTACAGCCACTCGAAGCCAATCTTGAAAAACGGCCCAACCGTTTGCGATGTAGTCGCCCGCAAACTCATTTATTCCTCCATGGGGGTGGCTTCGCGCCCCCGCAGGATGAGATCGAACCTGTAACCCAGAGCGTGTTCCGGCCAAGTGGTTTCCCAGTCGAAAACGGAGATCAGCCTATTGCGGGCTTTTTCATCCGCTGTGCAATTGAAGATCGGGTCAAACGGAATGAGCGGATCACCGGGAAAGTACATCTGCGTCACAAGGCGCGTAGCAAACGCCGGACCGAAGAGAGAAAAGTGAATGTGCGCCGGCCGCCAGGCGTTGTAATGATTGCGCCATGGATACTCGCCGGGACGAATCGTGACGAATCGATAGCGCCCCTCGGCATCAGTGACGGATTGTCCGCACCCGGTGAAATTCGGATCCAGCGGCGCCTTATGTTGATCGACTTTGTGCAGGTAGCGGCCCGCCGCATTCGCCTGCCAGATTTCCACCAGTGTGTTCGCCAGAGGACGACTGTTTTCGTCGAGCACCCGCCCGCTCACTACGATTCTCTCGCCGAGCGGTTCCCCAGAGTGCTGGCGCGTCAGATCGCTGGCCTCTGGTGCGACGATTTCAGGGCGGAAGTACGGCCCGGTGATCTCGGACAGAGTGTAGGGAATTGGTATCTGCGGTTTCGTGGGCGCCCGCTTGATCGAGGACACATATGGCGGATGTAAATGACTGGGTTGGGTCCCCGGATACGGCGGGCGATAGGCCGTAGTGCGTTTCATGATTCTAGTCTCTGTCGCCCACAGACTCTATGCAAGCAAGAAGACTGTGTCAAGCCGGCCTTCGTGGGGAGAGTGCGGTGTATCTGTACAACTCTCAACAGCTTGGCTGGGGTCACATCCAAGTTGGGAGCAGTATGTGGGGTGGGAATGATGCAGCAGGAGGATCTCTGGGTACCAACTCCGATACCAACCACGCCTAAACCAGCCCTTCCGTGACCGTTTGCCGCTGGCTGAACAACTGCCGCCGAACCTGTTAGAATGTTGATAAACATTGGGTTTCGGGTGATCGTGAGTCGGTTGTCGAAGCCCTGAACTTACAATCAGTAGGTTGAAGGTTCGATTCTTTCCACGTTCATCATCTTTTTCTCCGGTTCGCAGCGCCCGCTGAATCTCGTCATCGCCCCCTGACGTAGTCAGGCGGAGGAATTGTCATGAACGTTCAGCCGCAAACGTTTGCCAGCCTCGTACCGCCGTTTTCAAGAGAAACGGCGATTCTGAAGGTTCGCGTTGTCGAGGACAAATGGAATACGCGCGATCCAAAGCAAGTAGCAGGCGGCTACGCGGAGGATTGCTACTGGCGTAATCGCTCGGAATTTCTCAGGGGTCGCACAGAGGTGGTTGCATTTCTTACGCGCAAATGGTCGAGAGAGCTGGAGTACCGTCTCATCAAGGAGTTGTGGTCTTTCGACGGAAACCGGATCGCGGTTCGTTTTGCGTATGAATCACACGACGACTCCGGGCAATGGTATCGATCCTATGGGAACGAGAACTGGGAGTTCGAGCCCGGCGGCCTGATGAAATACCGATACGCGAGCATCAACGATCTTCCTATCAAGCAAGCAGACCGGTTGTTTCACTGGCCTCTGGGCCGTCGCCCTGATGATCACGCCGGATTGACTGAATTGGGCCTGTAGGACTGACCGGCAACAAGCTGCAAAACCCTAGCAACACAGGTCGGGGTCTCACCTCCGCGTAGGCCCGAGCACTGCTCACAAGCAGGATCGCGATTGCAGATATCCCTATGCTTTTTTCCTGAACGTTCGAATTCTCCGGTGAGATCCTGCGACATTGAAGATCGATGGGCAATCGCTGAATTGCGATTGCCCTCAATCCTGGTTGACTCGTGCACTTTTGTTGATCAGTTCGCAGCGGATACCCAGACGGCGTCAGCAGCGGCGAACTCTACACCGGCAACCTCGGTATTCAGGGTTACGTACTGCAAGTCGCCTTTTTTAGCCGGCGCGGCAGAGAAGCTCAACAGATACTGATTGTCGAGAATCTTCTGCAGCTGATCCAGGTACGGAGTGAAGCTCACCGGAGTCTGGAGTCCAAGGAAGAAAGACTCACCTCCGGTTACATCTGACAACTTGGAGATGCCCAACTGCCCGTTGGTCGCTTCCCAGTAGTTGCGATGCCAGCGGCCTACGCCGGGGGTATAGATCGAATGAACGATCGTACCGGTCCGCATAGCAACGTCGGCTGCCGAATCCACGTCGGGATTGATGCTCAATCCGCGCCAGGATATGCCACGGCGTGCACGATCGACTCCGTCAGTGACCATGACGATCTCGCGACGGTTGTTGCTCTCCGGCCAGCGATTCATCAGATCGATTACCGACAGATATGGGCTGCCGTAAGCGCCCGCAGAGCCGAGGGGCAACCGCACAGCCTTGGCAGCGGTAGCATGATCCGTCGTGAAGTTTTGCACGATTTCGACCGTTGCATTCCGCATATATCCAACTCCCACAGAGGTGGTCGCTGGCTGCGCCTTGATGAAAGCGGCCAGTTCTTCAAGGTGCAATCCCAAACTCCGGTCGGAAGCGTCATCGATCAGCACGAACAGCTCCAGCCCAGCATGATCGCCCTGCGCGGGAACCCACCCCGTCACGTTCAGGCGTTCCTTGCCCCGCTGAATGACGACATCGTCCGGATCGATTTGCGGCATGCGTTTGTCGCTCGCGACATTCGCGGTAACCGTCATCGTTACAGGAACGGAAACCTTGGTTGCTTGTTGTGCATTGAGGGGAGCGAAGCTACCCAGAGCCATCACTGCCGTGAGTGCGTAGAGAAACAGCGACTTGAACTTGGACTTCATTTTCATTCTCCTTCGTTGGATTTGTGCTCGCGTATAAACTTGTGTTGCCTCCTGAAGCCGGCTCAGCGCACGATGCGAATCTTGGCTGTGCCAGCCATCGGCTTCATGTCTGTACTTTGCCGTTTCACACATGCGCCGCGCATCGCGAGAAAAGAGGCTTTTTCTGTACCGCTCCGGTATACGAAAGCGATACCTGCGATGAGGGTCCGCGCGATACCACCTTGGGGAACACGAGCCCGACCTCGATTGAGTGAATGCAGATTGGGCTGAGAGCTAACCTGAAGCGATCCTGGATTGTGCAATGGCCGCGCGGGGATCAGAAGTCAACCAAGGTGTGGAGGAGCAGAGCTACTCAGAAGATCGGTCGGCGAGAGTCCGACGGATCTGCCTCACTGGAAGATGATCTCCGCACGCTGGACGTGCGCGACAGCGAGGGAATTGCTGGATTGGAGGCTGAGGAGATGGACGACTGCGAATGTGACGAACGAGGAATCACAATCTTGCGTCTCCCAAATAGATGCGCGTCCAGCGAGAACGCTCCAGGGCCGAGCAAACCGGAGACCAGGGCCATAATAAGCAGATCGAAGATGAGCGGCGTTCCACTAAAGAGATTCCACGATCCGGCCGCAGGGGGCAGAACAGCAACGCCGAGGGTGCCCAGGATTGCCAATGCGCAGGCGACCGGAGCCAGAAAGCCCACGACCAAAGCTACACCGCTCAAAATCGCGAGCCCGCAGGCAGCAAAGACTGCGATGCCTACATCCTGAACCGCCGCCAGATAGACGATTCCCTGAACAACCAGAGTCAAGCCAATTGCCGCGCGCAGCAGCAGCAGACCTAGTCCAGGCCAACTACCGGGGAACCTCGAGTACGGTCTTTGCACGCTGCCTCCGAAATTGGGCGATATTGCCCATCTAAGAGGCAGAGTAACAAACCACGGCCGCAGGGCGAATCCCTGAGCCTCGGGCTTCTCCGATACCACTATTGAGGGATACTGCCGCCTCGGGGCGTTGATGCCTAAAGATGGATGATGCCACGGCGCACCGCGATGGTCACGGCCTGGGTTCGGTCGCTGGCTCCTAACTTCTCCATAATGTGTTTGATATGGGCCTTCACCGTCTCTTCTGAGATGAACAATTTTTCCGCAATGTCACGGTTACGATTACCGCCGGCGATCTGTTGCAGAACCTCGATCTCACGGGCTGTAATTGCCTCGTCGCTGTAATGTTCAGCCAGATGCGCTGCAATCTCAGGCGGAATGCGCTTTTTACCCGCATGGACCTGGCGAATGGCTTCAACGACGCTTTTCGGAGGCATGCTCTTGAGTATGTAACCTCGCGCTCCTGTCTGAAGCGCCCGCTGGATTTCAACATCACCTTCCGAGGTCGTAAGCATGATGACGCGGGCCTCTGGGAATTCCTGACAAATGGCTGACATTGCGTCAATGCCGCTCATGTCGGGAAGTCTGATATCCATGAGAACCACATCGGGACGATGCTCCCGAAAGCCTTCGATGGCTTCCTTCGCGGAGGATGCTTGGGCGACGACCACCATATCCGGCTGGTTATTGATTAGCATGGCGATTCCTTCGCGGAGCAGGGGATGGTCATCGACGCAAAAGACACGGATGCGTGATTCGTCAGTCATAATGCTTGCCTTCTAACTGTCGGACGATCTGCTTTCATTTTTCTTTCGGAATAATCCCGTCAGCCATTTAGAAAAACCATCCGAGGGGACAGCTTCAAAAGCTACTCGACCGGGAATGGAAAGTTCGACTTCCGTCCCGGCATTCGGACGGCTCAGGACTAGCAGCTTGGCGCCAATTTTTTCCGCGCGCTCGCGCATGCCGGAAAGTCCCCAATGCCCTTCGCGCCCTGATTGAAGCACATGGTCGGCAATGCCGCAACCGTCATCCCGCACGATCAGTCGCAGGTGGCGGGCCGAATATTCGATTTCCACCTCGATCTTCTTTGCACCGGAGTGGCGGAATGCATTCGTGATCGCCTCGCGGCCCAGACGATAAACTTCGTCCCAAACGATCGGGTTGAGTAATCGTGGCAGTCCTTCGACCACAATACTAAAATCGACGTTCTCGGTTCCAGGGAACTCTTCCCCTATTTGCGAGAGCGCTTGTTCGAGATCGTGCGAGCCGCGAAGCGGAGAACGGAGACTCCGGATCGTGTTGCGGCCCTCTTGCCCCACCTGGTTCATCAGTTCAATGACTCGTTGTACGATCGGCTTGGCCGGGGAATCCGCCGGTAAGGAGTCGTTGGCAACATCGAGCTGCATAGCGGCACTGAAGAATCCTTGTAATAGCGTGTCATGCAAATCGCGGGCAATCGCCTCGCGCTCTTCAAGGCGCTCCTCCAGTCTGGTCTGCATCTGCGTGGCTAACTGGCGCACCCGACGGGAGTACATCAGCCAAAGCGCAGCGGCAGCGCCAATACAGCACAACGTCCAAAACCATGCCGTTTGGAAGAAGGCGGGAAGAACAGTGAAACTTAAACTCGCGCCCACGTCGTTCCAGACGCCGTCGTTATTGGAGGCAATCACCCGAAATCGATACCGACCGGGCCGAAGATCGTTATAGGAAGCTTGACGCCGGGTCCCCGGATCTTGCCAGTCGGTGTCATGGCCTTCGAGTTTGTATCGAAAATGCACTTTCTCGGGAACCACGAAGCTCAACGCCGTGTAATCGATTTCGATGTTCCGCGTGAGGGGAGGAAGGTGAAGATCGGCCCTGGGAGAATATTTCTTTTGGTCGGCAATCACCTGTTCCACATGAACCGGCGGCGGGAGTTCGTTCTCGACCAGGTGATTGGGATCGATCATCTGTAAAATGTCATCGTTCGCGAACCACAACCTTCCGTCGGCAGATTTCGAGACTTCCGGACGGAAGTTCGTCAACGCCGGTTGCGCCCCGTCAAATACGTCCAGAGTCCTCACCTTAACGGTTGAGTCTGGCTGTTGCCACCATTTCTCGAGCTCGGGGCCATTGATTTCCAGGATGCCGCATTCGGAGTCGAGCCAAACAGAATTCATGTTGTCTCTGGCCACCGCGAATATGGAATCGCAGGGCAGATTATTCCGAGAGTTCAGGACCTTCAGCTCTCCTTGCTTCCAGCGGACGAGCCCTTGTTCGGTTGCGGCCCACGCCGAACCATCTGCATCGACGAACAAGTTTCGAATGCGGCCATGATTGGGAGAAAACGTTTCTAATTTGCCTTGCCGGTAATGCGCTAGGTCGCCGTTGGTCAGGCCAAGCCAAATACCACCCGTAGGATCGGCTGCGAGAGAAGAGGCTCGAGGAATTTTTGGCGGATCAATTTCTTCCCGGACCTGAAAATCCTGAATGCGAAACAGCGCGGGCTGTGTTACTTCAACCCAGATATTCTGATTGTTGTCTTCAACCGTCGAGGTGACGACGCCGAGCGGACTTCCGTCCGGTTTCTGGAATGCGCGAAACCGGCCGTTCTCATAAACCGTTAGGCCATCGTCGACTCCCACCCACAACCTGCCCAAATGATCTTCCAACAAGGAAGTGACTAATCGTCCCGGGAAACCCCTCCGTGCAGTGATGGCAGACAGTTCCCCGTGGCGAAAACTCCCCAGGCCTCCGACGTTCCCGATCCACACCGTTCCATCGCGCACCGCCAGCACCGACCCCACTTCTTCGCCAGTCAGCCCTTCGCGTTTCGAAAAGCTCTCTACCCGAGTGTCATGAAATCGGTCGATACCTCTCGTCGTGACTGCCCACAGATCGCCCTCGCGATCCTGGTAAAAGCCGTTCACCGAGTCACTCGACAAGCCATCTGCGCTACCATAGTGATCGGATTTGCCGTCGTGCAGCCGATAGAGTCCCTGACTGACGGTTCCAATCCAGAGTCCGTTATCACGGTCCATCAGCAACGCATTGATCTCAAGTCTGCTTCCGTCAAGACCTGGTGTGACGACGTTTTTCCAATTCCCCTGAACCAGTTGCTCCAGCCCCAAACCAGCCCCAGCTCGCCTCATACCTACCCAAAGAATGCCATCTTTTCCCGCGGCAATCGCGGTAACTCCGCTGAGCCCTTTGGCCCGTTCAAGTGCTGGCGCCAGGTAAGTGTGGACGGAGCCGGTTTTCCATTGGCAGAGTCCGGGAGAACTGCCAATCCACAGATGGCCCAGGTCGTCTCTGGTAAGCGGTTGAGCATAAGGAAAAGGAATGCCCTCGAGCTCGCCGTGGCATTGAAGGTCATTGCCGGCGATGCTGCAAAGAGGACCTCTCTTGTCCGGGCCCACCTGCGAGCGTGTCATCCAAATTGTTCCGGATGGGTCCTGCAGGATTGCCTCGATAAGGCCGGGTGCGGCTGCGGAATAACTGACTAACTGCCCATCCTCCGAGCGAGCGAGTCCATTTCCGGTTCCTATCCAAAGACTTCCGTCGCTGCCGCCGAAGAGCGAGTAGATACGATTGCTGGGCAGCTTCTTGCCATCGGATGATATCCAGGGAACGAATCGCACTCCATCAAAGCGCACCAGCCCATCCTCGGTGCCAATCCACAAATAACCATCCACACTTTGTGTGATGGCATGTGGAGTTCCGTTAAAGGCTCCGTCTTGGACGCGCCAAGCCGTGTGAGCATACTGGGAGATCTGGCGGGATGGATCAAGAGCCAGGACCGGACAGCAGAGCGAGAGTAGAGTTGCGAAAAGTATTGGCCGAAGGCAGCGCCGTACTCTAATGGCGCGTTGTTCTTTGAGTTTAGAGCGAACGGTTGCCAATTGCCTGCCTTCGTAGGTAGAGCTAGAACTCTGCTGCAAGAATGAGGATACGTTTGTTCGATCGACAATGTCTCGAACTGTTGATCAATCGATGAATACCGAATCTCGGCCAGTTTAAACCCGAAGCGCTCATTTCCGTTCAATAGCTTCTGCTTGTCGCCACATTACACCCTTGTGGCGGGAGAACAGACTAACCGAGAACCTGACTTCGTCAATCTCTCACAGACTGCTCCGCTTCGGATGGTTTCATCCGATCCTCCAAAAGGCGTTTGATCTCCATCAGTTGACGCTCAAGCCGGGATTCGGTCTCGGCATTCTTTCTCGCCATCAGAACCAGCTTTGCAGAAACCAGAAATACGGCGCCTTCAAGGAGCAGGTCGTGAGTGAAGCCTTTCAGGGCCATGGCAGCGGCGAATAATCCGATCGTCAGAACAATCACGACAATTGTGGCCCGGTCGGAAAATTCAGATTTTCGCATTTCTAAATTACTCCAGTCATTTTTGTCTACGGGGTGAGCTTGGTTCTTTGTATCTTGACGTGAACTTGTAGGCGCCCGCAATTGCCAGGACGGTAGCGACGATGGCGAATCGCAGGGCTCTTCTTTGGCTCGCCTCGTTTTTGAAGGGATACCGGGTTTCAAGGAGGATAGGGCAAGATGCTCCCGAAACCCGGCTTGTCCATTTGTTATGCATTTCCGCGAAACGCTCTCAAACCGAGAGACGATCCGACGGCCAGCATACCCATGAGCCCGACCAGGGGCAGCATGGTGCCCGTCTCTGGCAGTTCCGCAGGAACCGTCTCAGAGGCGAGCGTCGGAGTCGCTGGGTTCACTACAGGTACGACCATGGCGAACAGAATCGGCTTGTTCGCTGCAGGCGCCTCAGGTGCCGTAGCCGAGAGTCGCGTCTCCTGAGAGATCACGGTTTCAGGGGACTCGGTGACCCGGGTAGCGGAGACCATCATTCCCTTTTTCAATCCCCACGCATCCGTCAGTTCGCCGTTGACTGCGATTTTGGCGTCATCGGGAAGCGTGACTTTCTGATTCTCGCCGTTATCCAGAGTCAGAATCAGAGTGCTGGGGGGATTGACGTACCATACCTTTCCCGAAATACTCTCCACGTTTACAACCGTTCTCGGAGTAATATTTGTAATCGTTGTGCGCTCGAGTTTCATGCCGGGCTTGAGCTCGTGGATCCCCAGATCCTGGCCATCAACGTTGACCTTGAAGCTGTCCGGAAGGTTGGCGAGGTGTACCAGCCTGCCGTCATCCTTCTTAACTACGAGATCGTGCCCCGAAACATAGACGATTTCGCCACGTTCAATCTTCGCGCTCTTCATCGCTTCGCCGTCGGTGATATTGGTTGCGGTTTCAATCTTGGCATTCAGGACTCCTGTCAGCGACATGCAAAGCACGCCGGCTGCAAAGAACTGGCCGAGACTACGTAGAATTCGAGGTGTGTTCATTGTTGTTCTCCTTAAGTATTTATGTTGCAAGGTTTAACTGCCTTGCTCAGTTGTGTTGTGCTTCTGTGGTTCAAAATCGATGCGCGACGCGTAAACGATGTACCGTTCGGGCGCGCTGCCGATGAAGTAAAACGGATAGCAGGTCACCAGCGTCAAAGATGGTTTTGACCTTGTCTGTAATACGTCAACGTTAGTCGGCTTAACAATTTGGACTTCGTCGACAACGTAAGTCACCGTTTGATCCGGTTCGTCCAATTGCAACTTGTCGCCAATCTTTATGTTCTTCAGTCCGCGAAAAAAGCCGTCTCTGTGGCCTGCGAGTCCGATGTTTCCATCCTCGCCAATACGCGCTGTGCCCGGGATCCGCCCCACCCCGCGATTCAAAGTAAGATCGTCGGTTCCCTCGAACACCGGTACTTCCAGATGAATCTTGGGAATACGCAGCACCGCTGATGGAGGCGCGAGATGCTCGCCCAAGCCACTCTGGTAAGCCTTGATCCGGTTCTCGGACCACGAGAGGAAATCTGGCGGTGAGGTCCTTTCTTCAGACTGGGAATCTGCCGGAGCGCTGGTCGGGGCTGGCCGCTTCTGCTCTTCAAACCGCTGCACCGCAGCTTTGGACATGAGCATCCCGCGAATTCTGGATGACGCATAAATCCCCAGCAGCGTCAATCCAACAATCAGCAGCAGATTCGCCAACAGGCGCTGGATTCTCGAGAAGGTGCGTCCTTTCGTCGAATTCCGCACCTTCTGCTCACGAGCCTTCTCATCCGGCTTGTTCTCTCCAAATCTCATGTAGGCACTATGGCGGGAGCCAGAAAACTACACATCGCCAGATAAGCAGTTTTTTCCATACCACTGGCGGGAGAGAGGAGAGTAACCACATTTAGGGATTCGATCGGCAGTGCGGCGACCCCGAGCGCGAAAGCTTGCCGCACTTCGGCTGGCGGTAGACAGGAGTGATACGTACTACGCGGGCGACTCTATGCGATTGAAAATGGCTTGGAGATCACTCGGCTTGGAGTGGGAACCAACTGTTTATCTATGGGGCGAGCTCTGGAACGGGTAAACGGGATCGACGGCGGCGACGGTAAACCCCCTGATTTCCACGGTCCGCTCCCTACAGGCGATCCGCGACACCGCTGCGATACCAGTGGACCTCGCTCTTGGCGCTGCCTAGGCTACGGTTTCTGCTGGTTCTCCGAGAGCGATCTCATCCTCGTTGTGCATCCGCACGCGTGCCTTCGAGACCAGCATGTAAATAGACGGCACAACAAATAGAGTAAATGCCGTGCCAATAATCATGCCGCTCACCAGCATAATACCGATGCTGTTTCTCGCCCCTGCGCCGGGGCCCTTTGCGAGAACGAGTGGAAAATGTCCAAAGACAGTAGCAGCGGTGGTCATCAGGATAGGACGCAGCCGCGTACTTGCAGCGCCGGTAATGGCATCAAGTTTACTCAGGCCGGTTTCCTGCAAGTGATTCGCGAATTCTACGATCAGAATTCCATTCTTCGCGATCAGCCCGACGAGGGTAATCAACCCCACCTCGCTGTATATGTTCAGAGTGGTGAAACCCAGAAACGAGAACACAAGCGCACCAGAGATGGCCAGCGGGACAGAACCAGCCAAAATGATGAAGGGATCTCGAAAGCTTTCAAACTGCGCAGCGAGCACAAGATAGATCAGGATTGCCGAGAGCAGGAATGTGCCCAGAAACTTGCTGCCTTCCACCCGCAACTGACGCGACTCACCGGCGTAATCCACTGTGAATCCTTGGGGCAAGATCTGTTTGGCTTGATCCTCCAGAAAGGTCAAAGCCTTGTCGAGCGGCACGGGCGGCGGGATGACACCTTGAATGCGCACTGCATTCAGCTGCTGAAACTTGTTCAGGGATCTCGGTTCAGTCGTTGTCCGCAAGCTGGCAAAGGTTGAAAGCGGCACGAGCTGGTCCGAAGACCCCTTCACGTAAATCTGTGAGAGCTGATCGGGAGTGAGCCGCTCAACCCGCTTAACCTGCGGAATCACCTTATAGCTGCGTCCCTGAATGCTGAAACGGTTGACATAGTTTCCGCCCAACATGGTGGATAGATCCTGCCCAACCTGGCTCAGGTCGACGCCCTGGGAGCGCAGTTTATCGCGGTCAAACACGACCTCAGTCTGCGGCTGGTCGAACTTCACATCCGTATCCGCGAAGATAAACATGCCGCTGGCCATCGCTTTCTGCACGATCTTCTCGGCCAGTTGACTGACCTGCTCGGGCTCGGCCGCTGATACGATTGCAAAATCGACTGGGAAGTTACCTCCTCCGGGAAGAGGCGGCGGCGTTAGCGGAATCACGCGAACTCCCGCAATCTTGGACAGCGGCCCGGTTGACTCGACCAGCAGTTGCTGCGTGGTCTTTTTGCGCTGGCTCCATGGTTTGGTCACCATGCCCCCGAACCCGCCACTGGGATTGGTGATCTGGAAGATGCTCGCGCTTTCTGGGAACGAGTGGTAGACGTCGTAGACCTGATCAGTGAAGAGGTTGGTTTGATCCAGAGTGGAGTTGGCCGACGATTGAATCACGCCGAACACCACTCCCTGATCCTCGGACGGAGCCAATTCCCGTTGCGAGAACATATAGAACGGAATCATCAGCACTGCCACGATCGCCCACACTGTGAGCACGACCGGACGATACTGCAGCGTCCCTGACAGCAACCGTATATAAAGATTCCGGACGTTTTCGAAGCGCCGGTTGATGATTCCGGCGAAGCCGCGCTCCGTGTCCCCGGCACGCAGCAGCTTCGAACCCATCATCGGTGATAGAGTCAGTGCCACCACGCCCGACACAACAACTGCACCAGCGAGCGTAAATGCAAATTCGCGGAACAGCGCGCCCGTCAACCCTCCCTGAATTCCGATTGGCGCGTATACCGCTGCGAGCGTGATAGTCATGGCGATGATCGGTCCCACCAGTTCGCGAGCCGCGTCCTTCGCAGCCTCGAAGGTCGTCTTGCCCATGTGCAAGTGACGCTCGACGTTCTCCACCATGACAATGGCATCGTCAACCACCAGACCCACAGAAAGCACAATCGCAAGCAAGGTCAGGAGATTGATAGTGAAACCGGCCAGGAGCATGAGGAAGACAGCTCCGATCAGCGAAATCGGTATGGCAATCACCGGAATCAGCACTGAACGAAACGAACCCAGAAACAGAAAGATCACTACAACGACGATCAACAGAGTTTCGACTAAGGTGTGCAGTACCTCGTTGATCGCATCTTGAATGTATTCCGTCGAGTCGTAAGGAACTCCCAGCTTCATGCCGGTGGGCAACTGCTGTTCGATCGCCGGCAACGCTTTACGCACGTTGCGAATTACTTCCAGCGAATTTGCAGTGGGAAGAACCCAAACGCCCATGAAGGTTGCGGTTTGGCCGTTGAAGCGAACATCCTGGTCGTAGTTTTCAGCGCCCAGCGAGACATCCGCGATTTCCCCGAGGCGAACCACCACGCCGTTCTGCTGCTTCACCACCATGTCGCGAAACTCGTCGGGAGTCCGCAGGTCGGTGTTGGCGATCAGGTTCACGGACACCATGGAACCCTTGGTGCTTCCCAGAGCCGACAAATAGTTGTTTTTTGCCAGCGCGTCATGCACATCGGAAGGCGAAACACCACGCGCCGCCATCTGCTCAGGCTTGAGCCAGATTCGCATGGCAAACGTGCGATCTCCCAGGATGTCGGCGCGCTGCACGCCGCTGATCGCACTCAGCTTGGGCTGTACCACGCGGGTCAAATAATCGGTAATTTGGTTCTGATCCAGGTCGGCGGAAGAAAATCCCAGGTAGATCGCTGCAAACTGATCATCGGCTGTTTGCAGATCAATGACCGGAACTTGGGCATCCGGAGGAAGGTCATTGCGAACCTGCGCTACTTTCGCCTGGATCTGCGTCAGAGCCGCGGTGGTGTCATAGTTAATCTTCAGGTGCACCAGGATTGTGCTTAAGCCTTGTGCGCTCGTCGACTCCATGTAGTCGATTCCGTCTGCGCTCGCAATAACCCGCTCAATCGGCGTCGTAATAAAACCACGCACTAGATCAGCGTTCGCGCCAACGTAGACCGTCGTAACCTGCACCACAGCGATATCGCTTCGCGGATACTGCCGTACACTCAGGGACCGAATCGCCTGCAGGCCGGCGATGAGGATCACCAGGTTCACCACGATCGCGAGAACCGGACGCTTAACAAACAGATCCGTGAACTTCATGCACGCTCCTTGGAGGGCAAGCTGCTTTCAGCTCTCAGGTTTAGCTATCCTCAGGCTTGGGACTGGCACTGTTTTCTGGCTTCACCGTGTTGTTCACCAGAACGGGCGCGCCATTGCGCAACCGGAAGACTCCAGCACTCACAACTTCGTCACCGGGATTAATGCCGGAAGTGACCGCGACCTGATCGCCACGAGAACCCTCCACTTTGACCACCTGCTGGCGCACTCCGCGATAGGCGTTTCCTTTCGCATCTTTCATTTCCACGACGACGAAAACCGAGTCTCCATAGGGTGCGTAGTTGATGGCGGAAGCTGGCAGCGGAACAACTTCGCGCGGCTGCCCCAACGGAAGCTCGACCTGCACGAACATTCCCGGACGCAATTTATTCTCTTTGTTGGTAACAGTGGCCTGCACTTGAATGTTTCGTGTCTGCTCGCTGATAACAGAATCGAGGGCCGTGATCCTGCCGGTGAACGCCATCCCTGGAAGATCGCCGTTCGTAACCCGCAGAACATGACCGGGTATCACCTTAGGCGTGTCCTGCTGCGGTACGCCGAAATTCACGTAGATCGGGCTCAGAGACTGCAGGGAAACAATCGCCTGCCCTGCCGCGAGATATTGCCCCAGGCTGACCTGACGAATTCCCAGCAATCCAGAGAACGGAGCGTGGATGGTCTTGCGGGCGATGGCCGCGCGAATGTCGCCAACCTGCGCCTCGGTTGCTTTCTGTTGGGAGTCGGCATTGTCGTAATCCGAACGGGAAATGACGCCTGCCTTTACCAGTTCCTGTGCACGGCCGTAATTGATACGCGCCAGATCGCGCTGTGCTTCAAGGCTGGCTAACTGCGCCCGTTCCTGGCGGGTATCGAGTTCTACCAGAATGTCTCCCTCGTGCACCCACTGGCCGGACTCAAAATGAATTTTGTCGATCGTTCCGGGTAAATCGGCACTCACCGTGACCCCCTGAATCGCGGCTGCGGTACCGATCAGCGCCAAGGTCGAGGGCCAGGTCTCCTTACGAGCAACCACCGTTGTCACGGCCGTGGGCGGAAGCTGGAAACTAGCGCCCTGGGCGATGGCAGTCTCAATCTGCCGGAATTTTGCAAATCCGAGGCCCCCTAAAAGAAGAGCCATTACGCCTAACATCAGGATCATTCGTTTGGCCATACACTCTCCCGATCCTTAACAAAACAATGGGTTGTTGTCTGGGCTACGTCAGACGGCAAATGCAGTTGTCTCGAATAGATTTCACTACCCAGGAAAAGGATTCAGAGTTCCTCGTCGCTCACCGGCTGTCACTTCAGGCACATTGGGTCCAGAATCGCGACGAGTCTGCCCCACCGCGTGTCTTGGCGGCTTTGGAGCCATGGCCTGAAGCGACGCCGTATGAGCTTTTTTCGTTTCATCGGGACGCGTCGGGTAATCTGCCGAATTTGCCACTTAAAGGAGATAGCCAGAAAATGCAGGCCTGGGGACATCCTTGCCGGTGTTTTGTTTCGTGCAGAACCGATGGTCGGCAAATAAGCAATGCAAATCCATGAGCGGCTCTGGATAACCGTTTAGAGGTTGTGCTGATTCTGGCTGGCGTTAGCCTTATCAAAGTTCCCCATAGGGAGGATCATCGCGGGGCTTTCAGTAATGTTGAATTCGGGCTCCGGCCTGCAGGATTGCAATCGATGCGAGATCGACTGCGGCCATGGGTACGGGGCATTCGCTCACCCCGATGATCTGTGGTTCCTTTTGGAGTCGACTGAATCGGACTATGCGTGTTATCGATCTTGTACAAGGAGATTCGCGAACTGTCAAAGGGGATTGATTTATTCGATAGACAGCATTTGTAGTTCTTCCAAGGTTTCCGCTGGTTTTAAGTCTTGCGAAACAACTTGACAAAATAAATCAGCCCTATATCATGGGCGTCTCAAAAGCAATAAGCGGTTAGATTGTTCCCGTAATCCTTGATGGGGTTGTCGCGTTCGCTGAGCCAATTGCTGGGGTTGCAATTGGGCAAGAAAATCGATTGCTTTTCCTATGGGGGAATGGGATGCGAACTTCGAGAATCGGCAAGTGTCTGGGCTTTCTGTGCGTAGCACTCGTGCTGTTGCCATGTGGCAGGCTGATTGCCGGGGTCACGGCTAGCATCTCTGGGACTGTCACCGATCCCAGCGGAGCAGTTGTCGCCGGCGCCACCGTAACCGCCACGAATGTGGACACTGGCGTAGCCGCGACGCAGTCAACCAACGCTCAGGGTTTTTATTCATTCCAGTCGCTTCCCGTAGGGAGGTACACCATTGAAGTGAGGCAGGGCGGCTTCAAGGATTACAAGGAAACCGGGCTGGTGCTGGATGTCAACCAAGCGCTAGTGGCCGACGTAAGAGTGCAGGTTGGCCAAAGTACGGAAAAGGTCGAGATCTCGAGTACAGCTCTGCATGTGGACACGGCGACCACCCAGATGGGCGAGGTGATCACCGACAAGGAGATGACGGACGTCCCGCTAGTCACCCGCAGTTATACCGATTTGCTCTCCCTGCAGCCCGGAGTTGTGTCTTCGCCCTCTGGAATGACGGGGGCTTACTCCGGATCATTCATATCCGCTGGTTTTGCAGCCCCACAAGTCTCTGGTGACGAGGACTCGGGCGCACTCTCAGTGAACGGCATGCGCGAGGCGGACAACGGATTTCTTCTCAATGGAATACTGGTGCAAGAAATAGGGTTTTCGGGAGCGGGGGCGATTCCCAACCTCGATTCACTCGCAGAATTTCGTATTCTGACCAACAATGCCGATGCCGAGTACGGCAACTACTCCGGTGGGCTGATCAATGTCGTCACCAAGTCTGGCACGAACGGATATCACGGCAGTGTCTTCGAGTTCCTGCGTAATACCGACTTCGACGCCGCCAACTACTTTGCCACCGGGCAGCGGGGCGCCTACCACCAGAACCAATTCGGAGGCACGTTCGGCGGGCCCATCCAGCATGACAAGATTTTCTTCTTTGCTGACTATCAAGGAAACCGGGTGATTCAGGGTGTGACGCAGGTGATCAATGGAGCACCCAGCGCGGCTACGGAATCGGGAGACTTTTCAGGAATCGCGAGCAGTTTTGTTAACTCGAGCGGACCAACGACCGTCAACGGCAGCGGCTGGGCGACACAATTGGCCACCCAACTCAATAACCCGAACATAGTAAATGGTTTCCCGTATTTTTTCTCCGGTTGCACGAGCAACGCGCAGTGCGTATTTCCAAACGCTCAGTTGTCGCCCAGCGCATTCAATCCAATCTCATCCAAGCTTCTCCAATACATCCTGCCCGCATCCCCGGGGAGTGTGAGTTCGACTACCGGTACCGGCCAATACCTGAATAGCTCAGGATCCACCAATCTGCATGACAATAAGTTCAGCGGGCGACTGGATGCCAACTCCAGCTTCGGGCTTCTCAGTGCTTATTACTATTTCGACCGGTTCAACCGGGTGGATCCGTATTGGCCGAGTAATGCGCCCCTGTATCCAGGTTTTTCCGTAAATGGCAAGGGGCAAACTCACGACATTACGCTGGCGGATACCAAAACATTTGGTGCGGCATCGGTGAATGAATTTCGGCTCGGGTATTTCCGTCTCGATACCAAGTTCAATCAGCCATTGGGGGGGACCGGGACCACTCTCTCCGCGCTGGGATTTGCCTCCGGCGCGGGAGGTGCCCCGGGCATTGTACCGCTCGCGCCCACCCTGGAGGGCGTGCCAGAGATTGATTTCAATAATTTTGTGATCGGAGTGCCGAGCCGCCCGAACGGTCTGATCGACAACATCTATCAGATACTGGACAACTACAGCAGAGTCATCGGCACCCACACGCTCAAATTCGGTGGCTCGTATCATTACGACCAACTCGAAGAAGACCTGATCGATAACGTCTCGAATGGCAACTTTTTCTTCGGCACCAATTTCAATGGTGGAGTGAGCGAAACCGGAAGTGACTTCGTCGATTTCCTCCTGGGCGCGCCCAGTTCCTATGTTCAGGGACAGTCGTATCCCTCCTATGGTCGCAACTTTTATCTTGGCATGTATGCGCAAGATAGCTGGCGCGCGAAGCCTAACCTCACATTCAATTATGGACTGAGATACGACGTGAGCGCTCCCTGGAGCACAAAGTACAATCAATTTCAGACGCTGATACCCGGGGAACAGTCCGTCGTCTTTCCGGGTTCGCCGACAGGCTGGGTTTTTCCCGGTGATCCCCACGTTCCGAGCACTCTCGCTCCTACACGCTGGAATAATTTTGCCCCGCGACTTGGCCTTGCCTATTCCTTCGGAGAGCATGACGGCGTGCTGGGGAAGATACTTGGTAGACCTGGGTCTACGAGTCTTCGTGTTGCCTGGGGTATGTTTTATAGCACTTTTGAGGGTGCCACGGACTTCAACGAAATTGGAGACGCACCGTTCGGAAACTATACGGGCCAATTTGCATCGACGTTTGCCGCTCCCTTTACCCCTCGCGCTAGTGGCGTCCCGGGCAAGAACTTCTTCCCCGCGCCGCAGCCTCCACTGCACTTCTCGGCCAAGAATCCTGCTTCTGGTCCGCCATACGATAATCTGAGCGAATTTTTCAGTGCCTTCGGAACCATCGGCAGTTCACCAGCGTTCTACAACAAGAACGAGCTCCCGTATGCTGAGCAGTACGAGCTCTCCATTCAGCACCAGATCACCAGTGCGGACTTGGTTACGTTGAGTTATGTGGGAACGCAGGGGCATCGGCTTCTTTCCTCGGAATCGGCGAACCCCGGAAGCCCAGCCCTTTGCCTGAGCGTAAGTCAGAAAAGCGAAGTTTTTCCCGGCACTTCCACGTGCGGTCCGGGCGGCGAAAATAGCATTTACACCCGCGCCGATGGTTCGCTGGTAATTGGGACGCGCACAAATTTCCCAGGACTCGTGGTGCCAGCCGGGGCCGGAAGCCTAGCCGGCACGGCCATTGTTCCCTTCGGGAACGATTCCTATTTCATCACTGCCGGAAATTCTGCGTACAATTCCGGGCAGATCAACTACCGGCACACCAGCGGCCGTCTTCAAACTTTGATTGGCTATACGTTCAGCCGGTCTTTTGACAACTCGTCTGGTTACGGCGAGCAGATGAACCCCATCAATCCACGCCTGTCTCGCGGACTTTCCGCTTTCGACACCACGAACAATTTTGTCGCGAGCTACAACTACCTCTTGCCCGTTGATAAGCTGGCCGGCCCAAAACAACTGACGCATGGTTGGTCGCTAAGCGGAATCACGCGATTCTCCACGGGCCTTCCGGTCACCATGATTGAAAGCGACGATCAGTCGCTGCTTGGAACCGCGTTTGGCGGACCGATCACGCTCCCGGTGGATACCCCGAATTTTGTCGGGCCGCTGGTCATCTCCAATCCAAGGAACACAACGGCGGGACAGTACTTCAACCCTTCGGCATTTGCGCAGTCTGCGTTAGGTCAGGAAGGCGATTCCAGGCGGCGCTTTTTCCATGGGCCTGGAGTCAACAACTGGGACATGGCTCTTCTCAAAAACACCGAAATTAGCGAACGCGTCAACATGCAATTTCGCGCGGAGTTCTTCAACTTGTTCAATCACACTCAGTTCCTGGGGCCGAATGGGATTACCGGCTTCACCGGACCGGCCAGCACCGGTGGCCAACCGACCTCAGGTTCATTTGGCGATGTTTTGGGCGCGCAGTCGCCACGCATTGGGCAACTGTCTCTAAAAATGAATTTCTAGCGGGATGACGGGCGGCTGGCGAGTGAGATTCATTTTCAGCGGAAGATGGACGGTCGTGTCAGCCAATGCGCGTCATCATCGCAGTTAGGTTCAAAAGTTAGCTCTTCGTCGCAGCCGGTCGCGTGGCCTGCAAAAAGCATGTACTTCTATGTCAGCTCAAGGTGTGCTCGCGGCAACGCTGGTGAAGCCAGGACGGTACGAGATACGCGAGTATCCTCTTCCAGAGCCGGCTCCCGGATGCGTCTTAGTCAAAATGGAACTCTCCGGTATATGTGGCACGGACAAACACACGTTTCAGGGTTACACCAAGCAATACGGCGGTCGCGAACTGGAGTTTCCGATCATTCAGGGCCACGAGAATGTTGGGACGGTGGCAGCCATCGGAGGGGACGGAACCTACACTGACTTCGAAGGAATCCCGCTGCACATTGGCGATCGTGTGGTTGTGGGCGCCAACGTCTGCTGCGGCCAGTGCTATTACTGCCGCCATGACTTCCCCTACTACTGCTGCGAAAACATGACGGACTACGGCAATAATTTGAGCGCCCGAAATCCGCCACATCTTTTCGGAGGATGGTCGCAGTACATGTATATCGTCCCCGGAAGCTTTCTGGTGAAAGTGCCGGACGATTTACCGTCTGAAATCGCCGTGCTGACTGAGATCTTTGCCGTTACCGCCGGATTGGATCGCGCAAAACAGATTTCAGCTTTTCCCAGTGAGTCTTTCCGATTTGACGACACAGTGGTGGTCCTCGGCGCAGGTCCTCTCGGAATGTGTTTCATGATGAAAGCTCGCATGCTTGGCGCGGGCACGATCATCGCCGTGGATTTGTCGGATTACCGTCTCAGCTTTGCCGAGAGACTCGGTGCAGATCACGTGGTGAACGCCGGAGAACATTCCAAAGAGCAACGCTTACAAATCATCAAGGATCTGACCAGCGGACGAGGCGCGGATATGGTCATTGAATGTGCGGGCGTTCCACAAGCGGTTCCGGAAGGCCTTGAGATGCTGCGAGTCGGTGGATTGCTGGTGGAGGCCGGTAACTTTTCAGACTTGGGCGAGATACCATTCAGTCCTCACCGCCATCTCTGCGCAAAGAATGTCCGCATCCTTGGGGTAGGCGGCGAAGAGCCGGCCGCTTACGGGCCGGGAATGCGGCAAATGGCGCGCTACATGCAGCATTATCCATTGCAAGAAATGGTCACGCACCGCTTCGGCCTGAGAGATGTGGACGCTGCGATGCAGAAGTCGATAGAGGCTGACTCGATGAAAGTTGTTCTTCAGGCTTGGCAGTAAACGTCCGGAATGATCCGGTCGATTTCAGTTTGCATACATAAAGGACTACGTCATGAGCGATATGAACACGCGATTTCAGTTTGCCTCGGCGCCCGATAGCTGGGGTGTTCTGGATTATCCCGGGCCTTCCTGGGGACAGTCTTACGAAAAAATGCTGGATGAAATGGTGCAGGCCGGATATACCGGCTCGGAGTTGGGGCCTTACGGATTCTTTCCTACCGATGCAGCAATCCTTAAACCGCAACTCGAGAAGCGGAAATTGAAGCTGCTGGCTTCCTTCGTTCCGGTGAAAATGACCGACCCCGGGGCGAGCAAGGCCGTGATTGAGCGCATTCGGAAGGTTGGCAACTTGCTGGCGGCCCTCAAGGCTCCATTTCTCGTCATGGCCGACGATCAATCAAGTGAGCGCAATGCGTTCTCTGGACGCGTTTATGACAAAGGCTGTCCGACCTTAACCGCAGAGCAATGGAAGCACATCGGCAAAATTGTCGCCGATGCAGAAAAAGTTGCGAACGAGTTCGGACTTGATCTGGTATTTCATCCTCACGTAGCAACTTATGTGGAGACGCCGGAAGAGTGCGAGCTTTTTTTCGATGCCACTTCGCACACCAATGTCGGCCTTTGTCTGGACACCGGGCACTGTGTGTATGGGCATGGCGATTCGGTGAAAGAAGCGCGGAAGTATAAGAACAAGCTGCGTTTTGTCCACATTAAAGATTGCGATGTTAAAGTTTTGGAACAGGCCCGGCAGAATAAGTGGACCTTTGAAGAAGCCATCGAGCACAAGGTTTTCACCATTATTGGCCAGGGCAATATCGATTTCCCGGCATTCTTCCGCACACTGGTTGAAAATGGGTACTCGGGTTGGTCGGTGGTGGAGCAAGACGTGAAGTTCGGCGCGACTCCGATTCCACCCGCGGAGAGTATTGCAGCCAGCCTGAAACACCTAAAGAAGATTGTGAAAGATCTAGGCGTTACCGCCAGCGCGCGTTAACTGGTACAGGCTGGTAGCGAGACAATATTTTTTCGCAACTTACAGGCGCTTAGGGGAAGCATCAATGCGAAAGCTGGGAATCGGCGTGGTTGGAGTGGGAGAGATGGGCAGGCGCCACGCGGAAAATCTGCGCCGGAATGTGCCGGAGGCTCGGCTGATTGCGGTGGCGGATGTTTCAGAAGATCGTGCACGCAAGGCAGCGGCCGAGCTTGAGGTGGAACGCTCGTACAGCAGCCTGGAAGCGATGCTCGAGAATAAAGAAATAGAAGCCGTGGTCATCGCCACTCCCGACAAATTCCACGCGAAGGCGGTCGAGTCCGTGGCGCGCGCCGGCAAGGATATTTTGTGCGAGAAGCCGCTGGCATTGAATCTGCCGGACGCGCACTCAGCTCTGGCAGCGGTCACCAAGGCCGGTCGGCGTTTGCAAGTGGGCTTCATGCGACGCTACGACCCTGCCTACGCCGCGGCGATGCAGCGAATTGAAAGCGGTGATATCGGCGTGCCGGTGATCTTCAAATCCGTAGGTCGTGACAAAGACCAGCCCCCGCTCGCTGCCTATGAGTCGAATGTGAACGGAATGATCTTCTACACCAACACTGTTCACGATTTCGACTTGGCACGATGGCTCATGCGAGATGAGGTGACCGGCGTTCATGCCTACACCACCAGCGCCGTGCGGCCTGAGGTAGCCAGGTATGGGGATGTAGTGGCGAGCGTCGTCAACTTGCAATACCGGCGGGGTGCGATCGGGAACGTCGAGTCCTACGCGCAAGCCGTCTACGGCTATGACGTTCGCACCGAGATCGTGGGAACGAAAGGCTCGATCATGGTTGGCAGCATGGATCGCGTTCCAGCAGTCTTCATGACGGCAGAAGGTGGCGAACAAATGCTGGCCGATCATTTTCTATCGCGATTCGCGGACGCCTATTTGGCCGAGATGAGGGATTTTGTGCGAACCATTTTGAAGGATCAGATGCCGAACGTTACCGGCCAGGATGGCTTGAAAGCCTTGGCGATTGCCGTGGCGGCAGAAGAATCTCACAAGCGGTCCATGCCGATCGCAGTCGAGCTCGAACAGGTGGCCGTGTAGCGGGATTGGCCTACGAATTGGCGGAGGGGTCCACGATGACTGTTGCCGAACATATCGCTTACAAGAGCCCGCTTCACAAAATGACGCAAAGCACTTCCACCTGCCTGTGGAATGACTCCGCATCGATTCAAGAACTGAAATATTCGATCGAACACGGCGCCGTTGGAGCTACTTGTAATCCGGTGATCGTGCTCGGCGTGATCAGGAAAGAGCTGAAGACTTGGAAAGAGCGTATCAGCGCCTTGGCAAAGGAACGTCCCGCCGCAACGGAGGACCAGATTGCTTGGGAACTGGTGCGTGAAGTCTCCGTTCAGGTGGCAAATGTTCTTGAGCCGGTTTTTCGTGAGCACAAGGGTAAGAATGGAAGGCTTTCTATTCAAACTGACCCGCGATTGTTTCGGGACTCCCAGGCCATCCTCAAGCAGGCGGTGGAATTCAGCAAACTTGCCCCCAACATGATCGTAAAAATTCCTGCAACTTCCGCAGGAATTCAGGCGATCGAAGAAGCGACTTATCGCGGTGTGAGCATCAATGCGACGGTTAGCTTCACCTTGCCGCAGGCTGTTGCCGTGGCCGAAGCGGTAGAACGTGGTTTGAAGCGCCGCGAAGCAGAAGGCCAGGAGATCGCCAGCATGGGCCCGGTGTGCACGATCATGGTTGGCAGGTTGGATGATTGGCTGAAGGTGTTGGTCGAAAAAAACAACGTCGCCATCGATCCTGGCTATCTGGAATGGGCCGGGGTCTCGGTTTTCAAGAAAACCTATCGACTGTTCCGCGAACGAGGCTACCGAACCCGCTTGCTTTCGGCTGCCTTTCGCAATCACATGCACTGGAGCGAGTTCATAGGTGGAGACGTGGTTATTTCACCTCCTTACTCCTGGCAATTGCGATTCAACGCGAGCGACATTCAGGTTCGTCCCCGAATTGATGAACCGGTCCGCGAGGAGATTGAATTGGAACTCTCAAGAAAGTTTGCAGATTTCAGACGTGCGAGTGCCGAGCAAGGTCTCTCGGTCGAGGAATTCGATTCTTTCGGACCGACGCGTCGAACGTTGCGGCAGTTCATTTCCGCCTGTCACGAGTTAGACAGCGTGGTGCGCGATGTTCTGATTCCCGACCCGGATGTTGCTTAGCAACTTAAGAAGTGCTTGAAGATGTCCGGCTCGTGCCGCACGAACTTGTTCGATTTCGATGATCTGACGGGAGGCTCGTAGGTGGGAAAACTAGCGATTACCGGTGGCGAACCGTTACGCAAAACGCCTTTTACCCAGTGGCCGATAGCCAGTAAAGAGGAGGCTGCCGCGCTCGAAGACGTTCTCACCAGTTCAAAGTGGGGAGGTCAACCCTTTCCAGGAAAGTATGCGGATTCATTTGCCAAGCAGTTCGCAGAGGTTCACACGGCCAAATACGCTCAGTGCGTGAATACCGGAACCGTTGCAATTCAGGCGTCATTGAAAGCGGTCGGCATCCGCCCGGGAGATGAAGTGATTGTCCCTGCATATACCTGGGAGGGAACAGTAGGGCCTGTGCTCCTTATCAATGCGGTTCCGGTATTCGTTGATGTTGATCCCGAGACCTACTGTTTGGATGCGAAGCTGATTGAAAAAGCCATTACCCCGAAGACCAAAGCAATTCTCCCGGTCCATCTAGGCATGCGTTTCGCCGACATGGACGAAATCCTGCTCGTTGCCAAGAGGCACAATCTGAAAGTCATCGAGGATTGTGCGCACGCTCACGGAGGCATGTGGAAAGGCAAGGGCGCAGGATCCATGGGCGACCTTGGAGCATTCAGTTTTCAATCGAGCAAGCTGATTACATCGGGAGAAGGTGGCGCGGTTATAACCAACAATCTCGAGTACATGGAATTAGTGCAAAGCTACATCAACGCTGGCCGCGCCAGCCTCACGGATCAGTACCATCACCGCATTATCGGATTCAATTATCGCTTGGGCGAATTTCAGGCTGCTGTCCTTGGGCCTCAACTCACGCGACTCCCGAAACAGGCGGCAATTCGTGAACATAACATGAAGCATTTTGAAACGCGCTTGCAGAATACGCCCGGAATTGGCCTGCTGAAGCCCGATCCTCGCATTACGCGTCTGGCTCCCTATGGTTACGTCTTCAAATATTTCGCGGATCAAGCAAAAGACATTCCACGAGCATCGTTTGTCGCGGCCCTTCAGTTGGAGGGGATTCCATGCGATGGCCTCTTCTACGAACCGGTCTACAAAAGTTCGCTGTTCCCGGTCGACGCGGCCGATTTTCCAGCGCTCAGTTGGGGCCGTGAAAAAGCGCTCGACCTTCGCAACATGTACTCCTGTCCGGAGGCGGACCGAGCTGCGTATCAAGAGGCAGTCTGGCTCCCGCACCAGCATTTCCTGGGTTCCAGTTCCGATGTGGACGCGATCGCGGATGCGATTCACAAAGTTCTTGCCAATCTCGAGGAGCTTCGGGGACTAGATCACAAGGCGATTCGTAATCAGAAGTTAGGACGAGCGGACCGCGAGAGTTAGGTCTCCTCAAGTTTCGTCTCCGGCTGATTTTTGGGGGAGATAAACTAAGAGTCGCGAGCCAAGAAATTACGAGGAAGAAAGATACTTAAGAAAAAGATTCCAAATGCGAAGGTGGGGTTCGCTGTTGTGGGCCTTGGCAGCATCGCGCAAAGCTCTATACTGCCCGCGTTTGCTAAGTGCAAGAACGCCAAGCTTGTGGCGGTGGTGGGCCGAAATGCGAAACGGACTTCCCGTTTAGCGCGGAAGTTTCAGGTAGGCTCCCATTACCTCGACGACGCCTTTGCTGCATGCCTGGCAAATCCTGAGGTGTCGGCGGTGTACATCGCCACTCCGCAAAGCGAGCACGCGCGCCTGACAATCCAGTCCGCGGCGGCGGGCAAACATGTACTCTGTGAAAAACCGCTCGCAACTACCCCGGAGCAGTCTGCGGCCATGGTAGAAGCTTGCCGTTGCCACAGAGTATTGCTCATGACCGCTTACCGAAAATATTACGAGCCGAGTACCCTTTATCTGAAGCAACTCATTCAGAGCGGAAAACTCGGACGCATCGATCTTATACACACAGCATTCAGTGAACTGCATTCACCTGGCAGATCGTTGCCCTGGCTTCTGGATTTGAAAACGGCCGGCGGCGGCCCATTGATGGATTTAGGTGTGTATTGCGTGAATACCTCTCGCTGGCTTGTAGACGAAGATCCTGTTGAGGTGAGTGCTCAATCCTGGGTCAACAATGCCAGGACATTTAGCGAAGTGGAAGAAGGCGTAGCGTTCCAGTTGCGATTTCCAAGTGGGTTGCGAGTTCAGGGCAGCTCGTCTTACAGCGCAGTTATGTCATCATTTATCTTCGTCCAAGGAAGCGCCGGTTGGGCTTCGTTGTCTCCAGCTTTCCAATTCGAAGACGATCGAAAATTGACTGGGAGAATTGGGAAGCGTCATTTCGAACGAACATTTAAGACGGTCGATGAGTTTGCGCCGGAGATCGACGCATTTGCCAAGGCCATTCAGGGGCACGGGCTCGTTGAGCCTGATGGTATTCAAGGCCACAGAGATATAATCATCATCGATGCTATCTATAAGTCGGCTCGTAATAACACATCGATTGCGATCGAGTACTGAGCTTCAATGAGGAATCAATTAATCGGCTTGAATCTAATCAGAAAGTGATTCATAAGCAGTAACAATTTATGGCCTCCTCGGAGAACGGCGACCGCAGAAAATCTTCCAAGTCCGCCAGCATCTATGATGTCGCTCGAGAATCGAGCGTCTCGGTCTTTACTGTTTCCGCGGTAATCAACGGCAAGGGACACGTAGGCAAGAAGCTTCGGGAGCGCGTTGAAGCGGCCATCCGCAAACTTAATTACCGTCCCAATCTCATTGCCCGGAGCCTTGCAAAACAGCGAACCCACACCATCGGAATGATCGTGCCCGATATCGCTAACCCCTTTTTCCCCATGGTTGTTCGTGGAGCAGAGGATGCCGCGCAAAAACACGGCTATAACTTATTGCTATGCAATAGTGACGATAGTCTGGCCAAAGAAGAAGCCTCAGTCGAACTACTGCTCTCCAAACGGGTGGACGGAATTCTGTTAACGAAAGCTGCAGAAGAGTTCCGGCCTTCCCTACGGCAGATGATCAAAGAAGTACAGATTCCGTTCGTCTTGGTCATGCGGACGTATCCAAAGCTGACCAAGGACGCAGTGATCACGGACGACTACCAGGGCGCTTATGACGCGGTGTCTCACTTAGCGCGCTCCGGAAGACGGCGCATTGGATTGATCGGTGGGCCACTGAAGGTGAGCAATGCGCTGGCGCGTTGGGAGGGCTTCCGCGACGCGCTGAAAGCAGAAGGTCTTCCATACCAGAGCGAATTGGTGATCGAAGGGGATTATCGAATCGAATCTGGATTTCGCGCCGGACACGCTCTGCTTTCTCACCGGCCGGATGGTATCTATGTAGCGAATCACCTTATGACAATTGGGTTGCTGAAAGCTGCGGAAGAAATGGGCCTGCAGTGTCCTGAGGACTTCGGCTTAGTGAGCTTTGATGACTATCCTTGGCTCGATGTTTTCCGCCCACGATTGACGACGGTCGAGTTACCCAAGCACCAATTGGGAAGCGAGGCGGCGGAACTACTAATTCGCCGTATTTCCGGGGACCGCAGTGCTGCAGGAGTCAAGAAGTTGCAGCCCGAGCTTCGCATTCGCGAGTCCTGTGGTTTTGCACTGAGCGTATCGCGAGGCCGATCGCGAGAACCGGACTCGGCCGAGAAACGAAGTTTTTAGTTCCATCGCCGCCAAGTCTACGATTCGCTGAAATCAATCAGTTGTGGCCGAAGCGTGAATCCGCGTGTCTTGTATGCTCCGTAAACAATCCCCATCACCAGCCAGGCGATGCCCGCATACTTTGTCCAGGTTTGCAGGCTGATCAACAGAACGAAGCAGAAGGCGATGCCGAAGCCAGGAACAAACGCATCCAGGAAGAAATTTCGTTTCCCTACGGCCTCTGCTGAGAACCAAAAATGCTTCAATGCCGCCAGATTGACGCCCATAAAGGCGAGTAAAGCGCCAAACGTGACGATCTCCGCCGCGTGTTCCCACGGTATCGTGATTACGCAAATGTAAGCAACCACCCCCACAATCCACGCGTTATAAACCGGGTTGCTCTTTTTCGGGCTGAGATAGCCGAAAATTTTCTTCGGCAAAACATCGTCCCGTCCCATGCTGTAAAGAAGTCGCGACGCGCCTACATGCCCCGCCAAGCCGCAGGCAATACTGGAAATCAGTAGCATTATCCCGTATGCGCCAAACAAAAAAGGCCCGCTGGCTAACCGGGCCACATCCATGAATGCTGTCTCCGGATTCTGCAGGGTGGTGTAGTCCGGCCATACGCGCTGTGCCATGTAGACTTGCAAACCGCTAAAGAGTCCAGTGAACACCACCACCAACACCGAAGCCAGCAGGACATTTCTCCTGGGGTTTTTCACCTCCTCCGCTAGAATCGAAACACCATCGAATCCGATGAAAACCAGCGCCGCTAGCGACGTTCCAGCCGCCAGCGCCCGTACATGGAAGGTTACCGGATTGTAAATCGGTTGCAGCGAAATAAGACCTGAAAAACGATGGTGCAGCACCACGTAACGGAATGCTTCCACCAGGAAAACCGTGGTAACAAGCAGCATAAACCCCAGCAGCACCTCATTGGTTCGCGCTGTAAACCGGATCCCCTGAACTGTCATCACCGTGATCAGTCCCACCATGAGCGCGGCTAGAACGGCAAAAGGAATGCGTGGCGTCATGCGTTGAATTGCGAGCACCGCATACAACGCGTTCTGAACCGGCTGGAACAGATATTCCAAAAACATTGCCCATCCCACCACAAATCCCACATGCGAGTTCAACTCGCGGCTGATATAGGTGTAAACCGAACCGGAAGAGGGATACACACTCGCCATGCGCCCGAAGCTGACGGCGGTTACCGACATTGCCACCATGGCCAGGAGAAGAGTTGCTACTGTATGCCCGTGAGAGAGAACTTGCCCCTCTCCAAACAGGGGGACAGCCGCAATTGGCGATGTGAGGATGATTCCGTAATAGACGAGGTCCCAGAGGCTGAGGACACGCTTGAGATGAGGTTGCACGGATGTAGCGGATTGGTCTGCACCGTTTGATGTCGCCACTACATCCCCCTCTTGGTTTCGGAAGACTAAATCGAACTTTCTGTTTACGCCGGCAAGTCTTGCCTAGAAAAACAAACGCTCTTTCCTCCGTGCTTCTTCGTAGCTGCGTCGCGCGGCTTTAACTGCGTCGCGCTCCGAAACTTCAGCAATCGGCACGTCCCACCAGGATTCATAACCCGGTACTCGTTGGTCGTAGGAAGTCTCGATAACGATCACAGCCGTACGATTCTGCTTTCTGCCGGAAGCTAATGCCAGCTTAAGGTCGTTCAACGTAGCAGCTCGGGCTGTCCATGCTCCAAGGCTGGCAGCGTTCGCGACGAAATCCACTGGCAAAACCTCGCCATCGTAACTCTCGCCGCGCCGATAGCGATAGTTGGTGCCCATTCCATCGTTTCCGCAAGCGCGGCTAAGTCCTCCAATACTGGAAAACCCATGGTTATCGAGCAGTACGATGTTGAGTTTGTAGCCTTCCTGCAGGCTGGTCACAATCTCCTGCGCCATCATCAGATAAGAGCCATCCCCGATCAGAACGTAAACTTCACGAGAGGAATCAGCCATTTTCGCGCCCAATCCCCCCGCAATCTCGTACCCCATGCAGGAATAGCCGTACTCCATGTGATAGCTGCCCGGCTGGCGCGTACGCCAAAGCTTATGCATATCTCCGGGTAAACTTCCGGCGGCACAGACCACAATATCGGAAGGCTGGATGAAGTTGTTTACCGCTCCAATGACTTCTCCCTGGCTGGTCGGAGGATCTTTCGCCAATCCGTAAATGCGGTCAACTTCGATCTCCCACTGCGAACGCAATTGTTGAATGCAGTTTTGGTAACTCTCCGTTAAGTGAAAGTCGCCCAGCGCGAGCCGCAGTTCGTCAATCGTGATCCGCGCGTCACCGGTAAGCGGTAGAGCCGCATGCTTGTAGGCATCGAACTCGGCAACATTGATATTAATGAAGCGAACGGACGGATTCTGGAATGCGGTTTTCGAGGCGCTGGTGAAGTCGCTATACCGTGTTCCGATTCCAATCACCAGGTCGGCTTCTCGTGCGACGATGTTTGCACCTGGCGTTCCGGTAACGCCAACAGCGCCCAGTTGCTGAGGATGATCAAAGGGTAACGAACCCTTGCCGGCCTGCGTCTCGCACACCGGTATTCCCGTAGCGACGGCAAATTTCGCCAGCGCCTCGGAAGCTTCGGAATACAGAACACCGCCGCCCGCAACAATCACCGGCTTCTTCGCGGCGCGGATCCATTTGGCAGCCTGGTTCAACAAATCGCTATCGCAGCGCGTCCGCGGAATGACCCAAACCCTTTTTCTGAAGAACTCTTCGGGAAAGGCGAAAGCTTCCGCTTGAACGTCTTGAGGAAAGGAAATTGTGACCGCACCGGTCTGAGCCGGAGAAGTCAAAACGCGCATTGCCTCGGGAAGGGATGTCAGCAATTGCTCAGGACGCTGTATCCGATCCCAATAACGCGAAACCGGCTTGAAGCAATCGTTTACAGAAATATCCTGTGTGGCCGAGGATTCCAGCTGTTGCAACACGGGAGCAACATTGCGACGCGCAAAAATATCTCCCGGCAGCAAAAGAACCGGCAGCCGGTTGATGGTGGCCGTGGCTGCTCCCGTCACCATATTGGTTGCACCGGGCCCGATCGAAGTCGTGCAAACAAGTGTCCGCAGCCGGAAACTTGTCTTGGCAAATGCAGTCGCCGCATGAACCATCGCCTGCTCGTTGCGGAAGAGGTAGTAGCGCAGTCCCGCATCTTGCTCCAGCGCTTGTCCAATGCCCGCGACGTTGCCATGGCCAAAAATTCCAAGGCAACCACCGAAGAACTGGTGCTTCCTCCCATCTCTTTCGGAATATTGATTCCGAAGGAACGCGATCGTCGCCTGGGCCGCGGTCATTCGCACCGTCATAGGGACATACCTTTCCACCTTGTCACATAGCACCCGAGCAGTTTATTCCGCGCTCGGTCCGAATGGAAGCGAGAGGAATCAAGCCTAACCGAGAACTCTCCCGTGAAATCTCGGCAGTCCGGGTGGTTCTGCCGAGTACATAGTGGGACGGGCGACCGACCGAGAGCACTGTGCTCCAGTTCAGAAACCGCAACAGATTCTAAGCGATTATAAACTTCAGAAGGTTGCGGGCCTCCAATGTGCTTGCCGTTTCGCTTCGATTTTCTTAGAGGTCCTGATCCGAGATTGTTCATGCGGAAGAAAGTTGCCACGGCTTAATCCTCAGGAGAGTGAAATCACTACTTGACGAGCGGCAAGCGAGGGTCGGTTTCTTTCCATGTCGACCGTATCCACACGTGGTTGGGATCTTCCGTGACGGCCAAGGCGCGAGAAGATCCCGCAAGGAAATTCAGGTAATAAACATCGTATCCCGGACCTGCCACAACCGGATGATAACCACTGTGCACCAAAACCGCATCTCCATCCCTGGGCTTGAGCGTTTGTTCGCCGGCATGGTCAGCGGAATACAGATGCTGGAATGCGAATCCCTCAGGCTGTTGAATTCGGTAATAGTAAATCTCGTCCAAGTCGACTTCGCGGGGCGGATCGTGCACATCGTGTTTGTGCGGCGGGTAGCTCGACCAATTTCCACCGGGCGTGTACACCTCAATGACAATAAGCTTGTCGGCGGGGAAATCAGGACCTATTATGTCGACGATTTGACGGGATGCGTTCCCACCGCCCCGCAGGCTGCTGACCACATCATCCGGAGTGATCAGCCGAGGTGTAAGCACGGCTTTGGAAGGTGAACGGCATTCCGCGATCTCGCAAACCGTCTCTGCAGTAAATACCGCAGCTTGTGCTGCCGGCAAATACAGAGCGTATGGAAATCCGTCGAAGACGTTTTTGCGCTTTCCGATGCGCTTCGAACCCTGTCCCCAATCAGTCGTGCAGGTTCCACCCAAGATCACGAACACGGCTTCTTCGCCGATCGTACTGGTCCGAACTACGTCCCCTGGCTGCAAGCGGTGAACAAAAAAGCTCATCCAATCCCACCCGGCTTGTTGGCGGGGCAGATGCATGAGCTCGCCGCCCTGCTCGGCCGGTATATGTGAAGAAGCGAAGAGAAGGTTACCTTTACTCACTGGTCCCCCGTTTTGTCAGGCGACGTATTAGATGGCGTAAAAAGTCTCTTTCGTCTAACCGCTTTGAGACTATGACAAATGCCTGCGCCAATGTCAATACGGTTAGGAAATGCTACGCCGCATAGGATGAAAGGCCTTTAGATCGCAGGCAACCGGGCGAGCCCCAGGAATCCCGCACCACTGATTATTCCGGAGACAGCCGATGACTCTCGAAGTGTCAGGCTATTGAATACAACGTCTCGTTGTTGCGACGCGATCGCTGCGCAGCTTCAGTAGTCTCCGGGCGGAACGACTAGCGCCGGAGATCAACGCAGCTAAGACAATCCAACGGAGTCTGGCCCTCAGATGTGAGTGCATTTCGCCGGAGACTAAGAAGGGGCCAGATTTTTCTGACCCCTTCCGAAAACCAAGGTTGGCTCTGGATGATGTCACTTAGTTCGCAAGCGGGCCCAGTGACTGGCAAGCTGTGTACGAACCAGCCGCTGTGATCGTGCCAGCCGGCTCTTGCCGAACCACGCCATCGTCCGACGTGCAAAACGACTTGGAACCAGAGGTGGCTCCGAGCGGAATGCCCGTGCTCCAGAATTCATACGGGGTGGTCGCCGTAGAAGCGATCGGAGTGACGGCAAAGGAATAGCCGCTCTTGCCGGAGGCTGCCGGGTTGCCATTGTTGGCCAGGGTGCTGTCGATCAGGCAGGCCGTGGTGGTGCTGGGAACGCACTGCGTAGCGAGTGCGCCACCCAGAGCCAAAAGGTTGGTATAGCCAATGGTGGGAAATGCCGCGAAATAAGCAATCTCGCCAGTGGTGATGGTGCGCTCGGAAGCGGCCGCGGACGAATCGTTGGCCGCCATCTTGGCGCGCATCAGGTTAGGAATGGCGATCGCTGCAATAATCAGGATGATTGCCACCACGATCAGCAGTTCAATCAGTGAAAAGCCTTTCTGTTTCCGCATCTAAACCTCTCCTTTTGATCAGTAGGTCATAAAGAAATCGTAAAGAAACGATAAGTAAGTCGTAATGATTGCACATCTGTATCCACCTCTATTAGTTACTTCCGTGACTCCTGTCATCCATGCAACTCCTCTATTTTCAGGCCCTGGTAGAACTTTCGTCTCCTCCACCGGCTGCTTCTCGCCCCTTATGGTTGACAATTTGTGTCAATCCCGCCAAGTGCATGAAGATTTTCATGCATAGCCCCCACAACAACTCGGGTGCGGAATCGACCACCGATCTTGCGGCGCGGTGGCTGCGTCGAAGAAATTAAATACGAGTGTTTGTCTCGGTATTCCCTACCAGGCGATCAACAAGGAGTGGTACCCACGGTATAGCTGGCTTGACCTCGCCTCAGATGACGACTTCCCAAAATCTCTCGTTCCAGCCACGACCCCAATAACGCAATCGGCTTGAAACTTATTTATGCCGCCACGATCTGATCTTTCATGCGGGCGATTTTCGCACTAGCGATTATTTTCAGTTTTGCTGGTACGCCTTCCGCACCTGCACAAGCAAAACCGAACCATCTCTCAGCCGAGAGTTCGCCATATCTTAAGCGAGCTGTGTCTCAGCCGCTCGATTGGTACCCTTGGGGGGCTGCCGCCTTCAGGCGCGCAAAAGAGCTGAATCATCCAATCCTTCTTGATCTTGGCGCGTTGTGGTGTCCTTGGTGCAACCTGATGGATCGCGACACCTACACGAACGCCGCGACCGCCGACTACATTAATCAACATTTCGTCGCGGTAAAAGTCGACTTTGACGCTTCTCCCAAGCTGGTGGCGGAGTTGCAGCGAGCTCAAGCCGTCCTGAATCTGCCTGCGGGATTGCCACTCACATCTTTCATCACGCCGGATGGCAAGCTCTATTTCGGCGCTGGCTATTTGCCCCCCGAACCCAAAGGCGACAAATCGTCCTTTCGAGAGGCTGCCGATGAGGCACTCGCCCGCTACGCGGATCGATCGAAGATCGACGAAGAATCATTTCAACTGGAAATAGAGAAATAGTCATGAGAAAAACTTTGCTGCAATTGTCCTTAATGCTGGTACTGTCCGTCCCAGCATTATTCGCCATCGACAACTTGAAACTGAACCCGCAACTTGACTACACGAGCGACAGCCTCGACGGCCCGCTGATCACAGGAGACGATGCGCAGTCTGGTTTTGTGGCGGGCAAGACCAACTACGTCATCATTTATGGCGAGGGTTGCTTCAACTCGAAGCGCCAGGCGCGCCGTACCGTGGAACTGTACAACAAGTACCGGAATCAAGTGCACTTTGTAGTGGTTGACTTGGACACGACGCGCTCGCCCGACCAGCAGAAGCTCGTCAAGGAATATTACAAAGGCTACATCCCCCACGTCGTCGTGTTGGATGCAAAAGGTAATGCTCTCTACAACTCCTCAGGCGAGATCGGTCCAAAGGAGATTGAAGGATTTTTCGCGAAATCATTCGCCGAATCCGCTTCTGGATCCCGATAGCGTGGATCTTGCGCTCGATCGTAACGCGGGTGCGGATTCCGCCACGGGTCAGCCGCAAATGCACGCGGTAACTGCTGGGAAAAACCTAAAAGGGAGGACCCGTCGAGTCCACCTGGGCAACATGGCCGTCGGAGGCCTTCAGTAGAAGGTTGATCCGCAAACCATTTCGAAGATGAAGAACGCCATCTCGCATTAGGGGCAATCTTGCGGCGCGGATAGTGCCGTTAAGCGTCCTTCTTCCGAGCAAGGTGTAGTGCACCTCCTCATGGCCTTCAGTGCCTGTCCTCTCTTGAAGGATGTAACTCACCTGGGTTGAGCGTCCGTCCGGATCTTCCAGCAGGCCTTCCCCTTGCAGCGTATTGACCTGACCTAGGTATTTGACTGTCATGGTGGGGACCTCGCTTCGGTGACAAACTTACTTCGAGAGGCCGAGGTCCGTCTATGACTCTGCGCACACCCCAATGCAATTGACTCCTCAATAATATGTGGGATGCAACCTTATCGATGTCAGCATGAGACAAGACACCAACGGAACTGCCAAGGTAGTGTCAGGGTCAAAGGAGTCGATGGCATGCCCGGGCGTCGCATCAACATGAACGGTCGCAGTCTGGGGCTCCGCACCGGAGGCAGCTTGGGCAGTTGCAATCGCTCCGTGCAGGAGAAGCACAAGAGCAGCAATCCAATGGCAGTCCTGCTCCGGAATTAACCGCCATCCGCGAATCGAACCGTGAGCCGTCGCGACGGATCTACCACCAGCCAACTCGCCGCGCCTACGACGCACAACCCAGCCGCTACCAGGAACGAAGTCGTCCAACCAAACCGGGCAGCGATCCAGGGAGTGAGTGTAGCCGTAAGCGCCGCTCCAATTTGATTTCCCATATTCATGAAGCCCGACACTGAACCCGCAGAAGCACCGGCAATATCGGCCGTGACCGACCAGAAGGAGCTCTGCGACAAATACAGCGCCCCGGCTCCGCCTGCGAGCACCACGCTGGCCAGCCGGGCGCTTTGCACTTGCGATCCGAAGGCAATGAATACTCCCGCCACGAAAATTGCCAATGCCGCCAGACCGCAGCGCCCAAGCCGCGGTCCGTGCCATTTAGTGAGGCGATCGTTAACGGCTCCCCCCAAGAGGCAGCACACCAACATCGCGAGAAAGGGCACCATGGTGTAGAAGGCGCTCGCTTTCAAATCGAGCCCACGCGCTTTGGCGAGATAACGATAGAACCAGCTAAAGAAAATCCAGGCTACATAGCCGTAGCAGAAGTAGCTCAGCGTAACGGCCCAGACTTCTTTGCTTCGCATGACCTGTCCCCACGGCACGGGCGTCTTCGGGTCGTTCTTCGGCTCCGTTTGCGTCAGCCCGGACCGAATCAATTCCAATTCCGAAGCGGATACACCGGCATGTTCGGCGGGCGAGTCCCGAGCACAAAAGAACCAGACTCCGCCGGCAGCGAATCCGATAATCGAGCACACCCAGAACGACGACCGCCATCCGTAATGAACCATAATGTAGGTAATGATCAGCGGCGTCAGGCCTGCGCCCGCTCCAACTCCGGCGAAGATCCATCCGTTCGCAATACCCCGTTCCGTAATCGGAATCCAGCGTGAGATGAATTGATTGGCCGATGGGTAGATGACCGCTTCACCGGCCCCGAGAAGAAAGCGGACCGCAATAAAAACGAAAAGCGCGCCTGCGATATTCGCTGGGACGAGCGCAGTTAGCGCAGTGAAGACTCCCCACCAAACTACGCCCCCAGCCAGCACGCGGCGCGCACCGAAGCGGTCAGCGAGTCTCCCGCCCGCAGTTTGGAACAGTGCATAACCAACCAGCATGGCGCTTAACACTTTGCCCAGTTGCACATCGCTGAGATGATAGGCCTCGGCAATCGATCCGCCAGCAATGGAAATGTTGACCCGATCGAGATAAGAAACTGCGCTAAGGATGAACAGCCACAACACCAGAAACCAGCGCACACGGCTCGTTGTAGAACTGGTCATTGCGGACTCTTCATCGGTCACGCCGCGTGTTCACGAAAAAGCAAAGAAAGTTGCTCGGCCACAATCTTGTCTTCACCGGGTTGCAGCATGAACGAGTTCATGGCCAATCCCGGTCGCCCTTCGCCCGCTCCCATCACGATGCTCGGCTTCGAGTTGCGCAATAGTTTTGAAGCCTGTTCGGGCGTTAATGAAATGCGAGCCGTGTCCCACGTAATACTCATGTGCGGCACGTGATTGGCAATGTCCGGCACAAAGAACGATGTGCTCACCCCCGAAACCTTCGTGATTTTGTTCGAAATCAGTTCCAGTCGAGCCTGCCATTCGCTTGCCAGCGCTTCGTGATCTTCCCCAAGAAAAAGTTCGAGCGCCTTCACCATGCCAACGATTTCCTCTTTTCCGACCTTCTGGCTGCGACCCAATGTATCTTCATGCGGACTATTGTTGAGCAGCGCATTCGCTACCAGCTCTGTGCGGCCGAGCAATAAGCCAGCACACTGCGGCCCGCGAATCGCTTTTCCACCGCTAAAGGTCACCAGGTCGTAGCCCATCCTGGTGTAGTCCCAGAGATGAGATACCGGTGGCGTATCGGCGGCGGCGTCATTCATGCAGGGAAGGTTGTACTGCTTCGCCAGCCTGACCCACTCGTCAACCTTGATCTGTCCCGCGGCATTGGCGAAGTTAGTGAAGTGCATCATCGCCGTACGGTCATTGATCGCACCCCGCAATTGATCGGCCGTTTCAATCTCGATGAGCTTGATCCCCGTGGATCGGAGTTGATGGTCAAACGGATTGCGATGCGATTTCTGGATGATTACCTCCGACTTCATCCCGGTCAGATCCGGCAACTGCCGAATCAACGCCTCGTTGCCCCCAGTCAGAATCCCGGCCAGCCCTGACTGAATTGCCGCCGCAGCGCCCGACGTCACCAGCGCGGTGTAGCCGTCCGGCAACTTCAGCATCTCTGCGATACGCCTTCCCGCAGCTACCTCCAACTCCGGGATACTGACAAAGTGGCGCCCAGCCATCGTCATCACGGCTTCAAGTTCCGGATGGGGAAGGGAACCGCCCAGCATGGTCATGGTCCCCTCGCAGTTAATCACAGTTGTAACCCCAAGTTCTTCGTAGGGATTCCCAGTCTGTCCAAAGCCGCTCACCCGCGTGCTTGCGGTAGCCGGTCCCCGATTCCACGAAAACAATTTTCGCGGCGCCAAAATTGAGCCTGCAATTACTCCCGCACTGCCAAGAAACCCGCGCCGGTTCCACTTCGAGTTGACTCGCATGAACCAAGCTCCTTTCGCCGCTCACTTATGAGCGACGGCTGCGATGCAATTGATTTCCACCAGCGAGTCTCCCGGCAGGGCGGCCACCGCAACCGTTGTGCGGGCCGGACCGCCGTGAGGGAAATAGGTCGCGAAGATTTTGTGCATTCCATCCCATTGTTCAATTTTTACCAAGAAGACATTAACTTGAAGAACGCTGTCCATGTCTCCGCCGCCAATCTCCACGTGCCTCTTGATTTTGTCCATAACCATGCCAGTATGGGATTCGATCGTCCATTCCTTCGGGTCTCGGGTGTCGTGAGCGCCCTGCCCAGACACATAAATCAACCCATTGTGAACGATCACCGGCATGATCACGTCTTTTTCCGTACCCGGTTTGCCTTCGCTATTCAGCTTGCGGATTGCGCCCGAATCCGGTGCTGCAGAACTCTGCGCCAACGTTCGGTCGGGCAACACTGCGGCAGTAAATCCCAAAGCGGAAAGCACGGAAGCAAACCGCATGGCAAACATTCTGCGAGTGTAAGTCAAGTTCATATATCCTCTCTTCCAGATTTGTGTTTCCACGTCGTCGCGCGCCTTAAGGTAGCCCGCAGCCTGCTTCCTCCGGAAGAACGCGCAGTCCCTGTTTGCCGATACTTCCAGGCAATCAAATTCGTATCCAGGCCAGGCGCCCTCCTCTCAGACAGTTTTTGCAAGCGTAGCCTCCCCTGTATTTTTTCGACGCAGCGAGGAGTTGCTTGCCGTTTGGAATCCCAGTTCCCGCGAAATTTGCCTGCCCGCGGTCTGAATGAGGGGCGCTAATTGCCGCAAACGGGTGACGGTCATGCGTACCATTGGCGCGGTAATGCTGAGACTGGCATTCACGCCGCCAGCATGGTCCCGGATCGGCGCCGCGACGCATCGTATGTGGAGCTCGTGCTCCTCCAGGTCGCAGGCGTAGCCGTTCTTCCGGACGCGATAGAGCTCCGCTTTCAACTCCTGAAGGTTTCCTACCGTGTTCGGGGTTAGCCGCTTCAGCGCCAGGTGAGGCAGAATCCGTTCCCGCTCCTCATCAGGCATATAAGCCAGCATGACCTTACCGACGGCCGTGCAGTACAAGGGAACTGCGGCGCCGATTCGGGAGTAAATGCGCAATTGCTCGGGTGAGTCCAGCTTTTCGACGTAGACGGCAGAGATCCCGTGCCGGACCGTCAGATGAACGGTTTCGCGAGTTTGGCGATTCAAGTCCTGAAGGTACGGTAGGCTCACATGACGAATATCGAGTTGCCCCAGAGCCGCCTGCCCGATCGCAAAACAAGCAATTCCGAGGTGGTACACGCCATCGCTACCGCAGTTCAAGAAACCAGAGCCTTCCAGATTCACCAGGAAACGATGCACCGTGCTCACCGGCAGTCGGGAGCGCCCCGCAACTTGTTTTGCGGTCAGGCCATGCGGTGACTCGCTGAAAAGCTGGAGAAGACGCAACCCACGCTGTAGCGCGGTGATGTTGTAGCTTCGGTGGGGAGTAACAGCCATGAGTACCGATCTCAATTAAAAATTCGTAGAATGAAAGTGCGGATTATCTGATGAAAATTAAATTTGTGCAAGCAGATATCTTGTGCATCCTAAAGCCTTCCAAATTTCTTAACCGCCTCTACTATCGATTTCATCTGTTCGATCACGGCATACATCGAGTGCTCTTTGAAATCCATTTGCTGCGCAAGAGATAAGACCTCCTGAGCCTTGGCTCTCGGAACGACGACGATCCCGTCACTGTCGGCTGCCACAATGTCCCCCGCATTTACAGTCACTCCATCGCAGGTCACCGGAATCTGCGCGCCCCCGAAGCGATAGTGATGGACGGACGTGGAAGGCACGATGCCAGTCGCATAAACAGGGAAGCCGATCTTGCGTAGATACGCCACGTCGCGCACTCCTCCATCGATCACCGCTCCGGCGTAGCCGCGCGCTAACATAGCAGTTCCCATCAGTCCGCCCATGCCAGCGATGTCCTCGCCATCCTCGACCACCATTACGTAAACGGAATTGGTCGAACCCTGATCAATGGCTTCCAGCATTCCATTCAACGCGGTGGGGTCGGCGTTGCCCTCGGCCTTCTTCAGTTCAACTGTCTGCGCAAAGCCGGCAAATTTTGTGGTGAAAATCGGATGCATGCGGTGACTCATGTACATGCGTTTGCCGGTCAGTTGCTCAAGCGCATCCGAAATCGACGCCACTTCCACCCGGCGAAAATCTGCAACCAGAGCTTCGTCTGCCCGCGATTCGGTTGGCTGCGTGATCCGCTCTGCGCGCAGCAGTCTGACCCCGCACAAGATGGCAATCAAAGCGGAACTCAATAGGAGCAATGTCGCGATGGTGTGCGGCTTCAGAAAGTTTCGAAACTTGTTCATTTCCTATTCCTCGATGTATATATGTGCGCGGACTCTAACACTGTTTTTCGGCGTGTGGAAGATCCAATCTTTATCACGAAGGGGAATGAAAATGAAAATTGCCACCGAGACGAAGACTGCGCGTGCATTCCTTTTTGCATTTGCCATCGCACTCATCTTTGGCGTGATCGGGCAGCGTGCCGATGGTCAGGAAAGGAAAGCCGTGAATCTATCTACCACTCGTGGGCTTCCTTTCAGCGACGCGATTCTAGTCGGAAACACTCTGTACATTGCTGGACAGGAAGGCACCGATGATTCTGGCAAATTGGCCGCTGGAGGGATTGGTCCCGAAACAACCGCCGCAGTTGAGAATATTCAGAGGGTCGTTAAAGCTGCCGGATTCGAGATGAAGGATATTGTCAATGTCACGGTCTATCTTGCCGACATTCATGAATTCGCGGACATGAACAAGGTCTACAAGAGCGTGATGCCTGATCCCAAGCCAGCCCGGGCCACCATCCAGGCGGCCGCCCTGGTCAATAATGCTCGCATTGAGATCTCCGCGATTGCAGTGAGGCAGAAGTGAGATGTTATTGGTGGAGCGAATCTCTGCTTCCAGAATACAAGATGGTCGACAGGCCTAGCGTGATTTGAAATAAGCCCTCATTTCACCGTGGGATGGACTTCAAGAATCCAGCAACAGGTTTTACTAGATGAAAGTTAGAGTGAGGCGGAGCGCAATTCACGAGAGCGTAGAGAACTGGGAGTAATTCTGGCAGCCTTGGACAGTTTTCACATCTATCAGTGCGACCGCCGCCAAATCTGCACTGTATAATCGATCTCCTGCTTATGCGAGCCTTGCTTCCCCTGTGGACAGGATTGCTCTTAGCCCTGTTGCTGTTTCCGCAAACTGCTCGCTTGGTGTTTCCAGGCGGACCGAAGTTACTACAAGCCCAAGAGCCGAAGACCAATCCACTCCCCCAGTTTGAGGATGTCGCGCAAAAGGCAGGCCTTGTCGTCCCGCACATTTCTACCCCCGATAAGAAATACATCGTCGAATCGATGAGCGGCGGCGTCGGTCTGATTGACTGCGACAACGATGGCAAGCTCGACATCATCACCGTGAATGGATCCACTGTGCAGCGATATCGAGAGGGCGGCGGCGACTTGTTGATCACCCTCTACCATCAGGATAGCGACCCCAAGAGTAGCGATCTTCATTTCACGGACATTACGAAGTCTGCGGGGCTCACGCGCAAAGGCTGGGGCATGGGCGTGGCTGTAGCCGACTATGACAACGACGGCCTCCAGGATATTTACGTCACCGGCTATGGCGGCAACGCGCTCTATCACAACCTGGGGAACTGCAAATTCGAGGATGTCACCGACAAGGCCGGCGTTGGTGCAGCTGGATTCAGCACCGGTGCTGCCTGGGCCGACTACGATCGTGATGGCAAGGTCGATCTTTTTGTCTCGCGCTACGTTCACGTCGATATGGACGACCTGCCCCAATTCGGCAACGATCCGCGTTTCTGCCGCTTCAAGGGAGTGCTGGTGCAATGCGGACCCTGGGGCATGCCCGGCGAATCGGACTTGCTGTTTCATAACAAAGGCGACGGCACGTTCGAAGAGGTATCGAAGAAGGCTGGCGTCGACGATCCTCATCATTATTATGGCCTGGGCGCGACCTGGGGCGACTACGACAATGACGGATGGCCCGATCTTTATGTGGCAAACGATGCCGGCCCGAATTTTCTATATCACAACAAGCATGACGGGACCTTTGAAGATGTTGGCCTGCTCGCCGGAGTCGCACTTAGCGGCGATGGCATGGAGCAGGGTTCCATGGGAGTGGATTGGGGCGATTATCTGCATGAAGGCCGTTTGTCGATGATGGTGACCAATTTTGTGGAGCAGGGTGCGACCTTGTATCACAACCTCGACAAGGAAAATTTCGCTGACGTCAGCGTGCGCGCCAAGTTGATGAGGCCGACTTATCCTTTCGTCTGTTGGGGCACTGATTTTTTCGATATGGATAACGACGGCTGGCTGGATTTATTCGTCGACTGTGGCCACGTCTATCCCCAGGTCGATACGATTCCCGGCGGCACGACCTACCGCCAACCGATGCTGCTTTTCCGTAATCATCGCGACGGAACCTTTGACGATGTTTCCCAGGCTTTGGCCGCAATGCCGCTGCAATCCAGGCGGGGCGCGGCATTCGGAGACATCAGCAATGATGGCAATGTCGACATCGTCGTGCTCAACGTGGGCGAGCCGCCGTCGCTGCTGCTGAATCATAGCAACCGCTCCAATCACCGCGTGCTGTTCAAGTTGATAGGAACAAAAAGCAACAAAGCCGCAATCGGGGCGCGAGTCACGGTCAAGGCGGGCACGCTATCGCAGTTCAGCGAAGTCAGAGGTGGATCCAGTTATCTCTCTCAGAGCGACTTGCGCTTGCATTTTGGTTTGGGTGCAAACGACAAGATGAATGAGGTAAGCGTTCGTTGGCCCAATGGCGAAACCGAGACGCTACGCAACGTGCCGGCGGATTTCATCTACACGGTCGTGGAGGGGCTGGGAATCCAGCAGAAAGTCGCGCTTCCTCCTTTGTCACAACCCTCAACCGGGCCTCCTGCTAACGCTAAGAAAAATTAGGCAGCAACGCCGTTGCATGCGATGATGTCTGCGCGAAAGCGAGCCCGATGAAACCGAATCCTTATTTGTTGAAGAGCACTGTAGTAGCCGCACTGGGAGGCCTGCTGTTCGGCTTCGACACCGCCGTCATCTCTGGCACCACCAGGAACCTCACCGAGGTCTACCATCTCACTCCCCATCTGCTCGGCATCACCGTTTCCGCCGCGCTGATCGGAACCATCCTCGGCGCCATGTTCGCGGGAATTCTTGGAGACGGGTTTGGACGCCGCGATAGCTTGCGTGTCATGGCCGTACTGTACGTCGTTTCCGCACTCGGCTGCGCCTTGGCTTGGGACTGGACCGCACTCGTCTTTTTCCGCTTGATCGGTGGACTTGGCATTGGAGGTTCATCCGTGCTGGGACCCATGTACATCGCCGAGATTGCACCCGCAAACTGGCGTGGACGCCTCGTTGGAGTTTTCCAGTTCAACGTGGTCGGAGGTATCTTGCTGGCTTATCTTTCAAATTTCCTGGTAGGCTTGCGGCATTTCGGCGTCGATGCAGAGTGGCGCTGGAAGTTTGGGGTTGCTGCGTTTCCCGCCGCGGTGTTCTGCCTGCTGCTTTTCACCATCCCTCGCAGCCCGCGCTGGCTGGTAAAGAAGCAGCGTGTAAATGAGGCGCGCGAGGTTTTGCGCCTCACCGGCGATGAGAATTACGAAAAGGATTTGCAAGAGATTGTCGAATCCATTGACGCAGAACACGGTCACGCCGACGAACCGCTATTTTCCAGGAAATATTTCCTTCCGATTTTTCTAGCCATCAGTATCGGCATGTTCAATCAGCTCTCGGGCATCAATGCCATTCTGTATTACCTGAACGACATTTTCGCCTTTGCCGGTTTCAGCAAAATGTCTGGCGACCTCCAGGCGGTTGCCGTGGGAGGAACCAACCTTATCTTCACTATGATCGCTATGTCGGTCATCGACAAACTTGGCCGCAAGAAGTTGCTTCTCATTGGCTCCGTGGGAACCGCAGCCTGCCTGGGTGGCGTGGCCGCAATCTTCTCCACCAACAAGCACCACGAATTGCTGGTCTGGCTGCTGGTGGGCTTCATCGCAAGTTTCGCTTTCTCTCAAGGATCGGTAATCTGGGTCTATCTCAGCGAAGTGTTTCCCAACCGCGTGCGTGCCAAAGGGCAGAGCCTGGGCAGTTGGTCGCATTGGTTGATGAACGCCGCGATTTCGTTTGCCTTCCCCACGCTGGCAGCCTGGTCGAAGTCCATCCCATTCATGTTCTTCTCCGCTATGATGGTGCTGCAGTTCTTCGTAGTTCTTTTTGTGTACCCGGAAACGAAGGGGGTGACGTTGGAAGAAATGCAGAAGAAGCTGCACGTGGCGTGAGGCGAAACCGATAACTGAGAATCGAGAACTAGCTTCCCTTGGTCAACGGGTATCCCTTTTCCCGCCATTCGCGAATCCCGCCGTCCATCGAGATGACATTGGTATAGCCCATCTTTTGCAGATTGTCGGCCGCCAGCGCGGAACGGAATCCTCCGCCGCAATAAAGCACAATCTCCGCATTGAGATCAGGCACCCGCGCTTCAACGTCACGCTCGATGATGCCCTTGCCCAAGTGAATCGACCCCGGCAAATGATCCTTGGCGAATTCGCTTTCCTCCCGTACATCCACCAGCAAGAACTTTTCGCCACTATCCATTTTATTTTTGACTTTTTCGACGTTCGTTTCGCGCACGCGCGTCTTGGCCTCATTCACTATTTTCAAGAAGCGCGGAGGATGTTGCACGGCCATAAGAGCTCCTCTTTTCTGTCGAACGATAACATCCTACCAAGTGCTGTTGGATTTGTGCATCGTGTCCGTCCGCTTTCTCAGTTAGCATGAACCAATGAGGAAGAACGAGTCGACCCGGCATGTCGGCTTGGCGCGTACTTTGTCGAAGTTCGGCTATTGCTCGCGCACGCGCGCGGCAGACTTAATTCGCGCTGGAAGGGTGAGCCTCAACGGAAAAATCCATCGCGATCCGGAAACCTCTGTTTTCGGTAAACGCCAACAGATTGCCATCGACGGTAAGATCATCGAGCCCCTGAACAAAATCTATCTCATGCTGAACAAGCCCAGTGGCATCGTGACTACCGCATCAGATGAAAAGGGTCGCAAAACGGTATACACAATTGTGAAGGCTTCGCCGAGCAAAACTTCCATGACCAAAGCGACGCCGCCTTGGGTTGCCCCGGTCGGTCGCCTGGACAAAGCCAGTGAAGGCCTTTTGCTACTGACCAACGATTCCGAATGGGCCGCGCGCATCACTGCTCCTGGAAGCGGTCTCGATAAAACGTACCATGTGCAAGTAGGCGCCATTTTGGATGTGGAGTTTATCGAGTCGCTGGTTGGAGGAGTGAAAGCGAAAGACGGGGAAGCGCTGCGCGCGAAGCGGGCTTGCCAGCTGCGTGCGGGCCAGAAAAATTGCTGGCTCGAGATTGTTCTGGACGAGGGAAAGAACCGCCAGATTCGGCGCATGATCGAAGCCTCGGGCTTCGAGGTCTTGCGGTTGGTGCGAGTGGCTATCGGCCCACTACTGTTGGGTGATCTCCAGAAGGGCGAGTACCGCGCTCTTACCGTGCAAGAAAAGAAAATGCTCGATCGCGCAATGCAAAACGGAACTTCATGAACGAATTAATCTTTCTCTCGGCCACCTCGATGGCCGAGCAGGTTCGGAACGGGAAGATATCGCCAGTCGACCTGGTTGATGCACATCTGGCGCAGATCGAAAAGCTGAATCCAAAACTGAACGCCTTTGTGCAAATCGATGCGGAACGTGCCCGGAAGTCCGCTCAGAATGCGGAGTCCCGCGTGATCAGCCGCTCGCCGCTCGGCCCGCTGCATGGAGTTCCCCTCAGCATCAAGAGTTCAATCAGCGTCGCCGGTCTGCGCTGCGAGGCCGGAACGCGCTTGCGTGAGGGGTATGTCGCCGACCAGGACGCACCGCTCGTCACACGGCTGAAAGACGCCGGCGCCATTATCTTGGGCGCCACCAACACGCCCGAGCTCTTGATGGCGTGGGAGACCGATAACCTGCTTTATGATCGCGCGAACAGCCCATGGGACTTGGAGCGCACGCCCGGCGGTTCGAGCGGGGGCGAATCTGCGGCGATCGCCGCGGGCATGTCTGCTGGCGGCGTTGGCAGCGATGGCGGGGGCTCGATTCGCGTACCTGCTCATTTCTGCGGAATCTGCGGCTTGAAGCCGACTCCAGGCCGCATTCCTTCGACCGGACACTTTCCCGTGTCGGCGGGACCATTTGCTTCGATCGGCGTTGTAGGGCCCATGGCTCGTACCGTTGCTGACTTGAAAATTCTTTTCCAGGCGATGCAAGGCCTGGATTTTGGCGATACTAACGCCGCGCCAGTAACCCTTCGCTGGCCACGTGAAGTCGACATCAGGAAACTGAGGATTGGGTATTTCGAAGACGATGGCCGCACTCCAGTCACTGCAGAAACCCGCGTCGCAGTCCGCACCGCGGCAGAAACCTTGCGCCGCACTGGTTTTCAGGTGGAACCTTTTCAGCCGCACGGGCTCGAGGAATCGCGTCAACTGTGGCGGAAGTACTTCGTTCTAGCCGGCGGCATGTTAATTAAGCCCATGTTCGAGCACCGCGAATCTGATCTCAGTCCTATCCTGAAACAGTTTCTGGAATGGTCGGCGTCCGAACCAGCGCTCACCGCCGAAGCCTTGCTCGATGCATGGATTCGTCGCGACATGCTCCGCGCTCAGTTTTTCGCTCAGATGGAGCAGTATCCAATCTTGCTGTGCCCAGCTGCCGCTATTCCGGCCTTCTGCCATGGCGAGCGCAGTTGGCTGATCGAGGGCAGGATTGTCGATTACCTCGACGCCTGGAGTTACACAGAATTTTTCAATTTGTTGGGCAATCCCGCCGCGGTTGTTCCCGTGAGTCGCTCATCGCAGGGATTACCTATCGGCGTGCAGATCGTCGGGAGACCGTGGGAAGAAGAGCAAGTCTTGACGGTTGCCGGAGCGTTGGAAAAAGAATGTGGCGCGTGGAGAATCCCGCCGCTCGCGCGTGTAGCATGATAAGTCGATAAAGTAGTATTTTTGCACTATTCCCCGCGCACTTTGACATGAGTAAGTTGATTCGCACGCGGTTTCACGCACTGTGGGCCTGAAATCGGCGCCCCCAGGAATTCTTATTTTTCTGAATGCTCAAAGTCTCATCATCCCAGGGATTCGTACGTCGGGCGCTTTCATGGCTGCTGCCATTCCTTGTGGTCTCGGCTTGCTATCTCTACGCCTTCCCCCAACCCAATATTTTCTATGCGGTTGTGGTGCTGTTGCACGCGCTCGCGGGCGTGATAGTGGCAATCTTGCTGATCCCCGTGTTTGTTCGATTGCTGCAAAAGGGAACTATCATTGCGCGCGCCGGCTGGTTGCTCACCGCGGCCGGAGCGGTTCTGGGACTGATTCTCATCAAGACTGGCACCCCGCGTGCCGAATGGAATTGGCTTTATCTGCACATTCTGATCGCCCTAATCGGAGTGGGTCTTCTGATCGCAGACAAGCTCGGAAAGCTGGGTTGGCTTTCTTCGGCCGGAAGCGCGAGCGCGGCAGCCTTGCGCACCGCCGTTTGTCTTTTGCTTCTTTTCGGAATCGGTTATGGGGCGCACTATATTCGCGAAAGTTGGCAGACACGTACGCGCATTCAAAATCCCACCATGCCGCCCGAAAATATGAACGGCGAAGGCGATGGTCCCGAGGGCGCGTTCTTCCCCAGTTCCGCGCAGGTTTACGGCGACCAGAAAATTCCCAGCAAATTTTTCATGGAGTCGGATTCCTGCAAGCGCTGCCATGAGGATATCTACAACCAGTGGTTCAGCTCGGCCCATCATTTTTCTTCATTCAACAATCAGTGGTACCGCAAGGCAATCGAGTACATGCAGGATACAGTTGGAACCAAGCCATCAAAATGGTGCGGTGGCTGCCACGACCCAGCCGTGCTCTACAGCGGGTTGATGGATACTCCGATCAAACAGATCGTGCATCGTCCCGAATCGCAGGCCGGCCTGGGCTGTATGATGTGTCACTCCATCGCCAGGGTAAAAAGTACCATGGGACAGGCGGACTTTTACCTGGAGTATCCCAAGTTGCACGAACTCGCCGCCACGAAGAATCCTGTGGCGCGTGGGTTGCACGATTTTCTGATCCGGCTGAATCCCGAACCGCACCGGCGTGTTTTCCTCAAGCCTTTCATGAAAACCGAGACCGCCGAATTCTGTTCCACCTGCCACAAGGTCCATCTCGACGCGCCGGTGAATCACTACCGCTGGGTTCGCGGCTTCAACGAATACGACAATTGGCAAGCCAGCGGAGTTTCCGGCCAGGGCGCGCGATCCTTTTATTACCCGCCTAAGCCGCAGCAGTGTGCCGATTGTCACATGCCAGCCCAAGCGTCGAAGGATGCAGGCAACGTGAAGGGCATCGTACACTCGCATCGTTTTCCGGCTGCGAATACCGCATTGCCCACGGCGAATGAAGATGCCGCGCAGTTGAAACTCACCGAAGGATTCTTGAAGAGCGGCGCTCTCACGGTGGATATTTTTGCATTGTCGCCTGCGCAGGCGCCATTGAAAACCGGTGGGGCGAGCCAATCAGAGTTGGCAACAACCTTCGCCGTGGGCGAAGAAGCAGAAACCAAAATCACTTCCGGCGCCCAAGGCGAAGTGGCGCCGGTCACCGCTCCGCTGAATCGCGTGCAGCCGGCACTGCGCCGTGGCGATACCGTCCGCGTAGATGTGGTCGTTCGCACCAAGAAAGTCGGACACTTTTTCCCCGGCGGCACGGTCGATGCCTACGACACGTGGCTCGAACTGAAAGCCACCGACGACAAAGGCCAGACGATCTTCTGGAGCGGCAAGGTGGAGAATAATGGCAAAGGCCCAGTAGAAAAGGGTGCGCACTTTTATCGTTCACTGCAAATTGATGCGCACGGAAATCCTATCAACAAACGCAACGCGTGGGCCACGCGCGCTGTTGTATATGTGCGGCTCATTCCTCCCGGTGCGGCCGACACCGTGCATTACCGCATGTGGATTCCCGAAAGCACGGGTAACGAAATCAAGCTCCACGCGCGCCTCTGTTATCGAAAGTTCGCTTGGTGGAATACGCAGTTTGCCTTCGCCGGAGAACCTGACGACACTTCGGACCACGACGTGACATCCGAATACGATGATCGTCCTTTTGTATTCACTAAGTCGCTTCACGGAGTTTCGGCCAAAGAAGAGAAGATTCCCGACCTGCCCATCGTCACAGTGGCGGAGGATGAAGTGACGCTGCCGGTCGTCGCTCACAATGCTCCCGCTCCAAAACCGAAGACTGTTGTTCTTAAGGACGAATGGCAACGCTGGAACGATTATGGAATCGGTCTCTTTCTGCAGGGCGATTTGAAAGCTGCGGCCCAAGCCTTCCAGAAAGTAACTGAAGCTGATCCGAATAATCCCGACGGCTGGGTGAATATCGGCCGGTGCGCTGTGCTGGAAGGCGACATGGAACGCGCGCGCGTTGTCCTCGAGAAAGCGCTCGCCTTGGTCCCGAACTTGGCGCGGGCCAACTATTTCTATGCCCGCGTGTTGCGCAGTGATGGCAACTACGATGGCGCCGCGGCCCGACTGCGTATTGTGCTCGCGCAGTACCCTCGTGATCGCGTCGCACTCAATGATCTGGGGCGTATTCTTTTTTTGCAGCGAAAATACCAAGAGGCGGTGAATACCCTGCAATCTGTTTTGGCGATTGATCCCGAAGACCTGCAGGCGCACTATAACTTAATGCTATGCTACGGCGGCTTGGGAAACAGCAAACTGGCGAAGGAACATGAGGCGCGATACTTGCGCTTCAAAGCCGATGAGTCTTCTCAAGCTATTACTGGGCCTTACCGCGAATCCCATCCTGAAGATAACAATGAGCGACAAGCCGTGCATGAGCATGTTTCCGTCCCGCTCCCCGCGTTGAGCTCAAAGCATGTAGGCACAGCCGCTCCGGCTGTCCGGCCGGCCAAAGCCGGGCTTGTGTCTGCCACTGCTGCGGCCGGAGCCTCAAGATGAACTGGCGGATTCCCCTGCAATCAACACTCCTCTGTGTCTCTGCCTCTCTGTGTTTGTTATTTTCTTTGCCGCGAACCAGCCAGGCCCAGCAAATCCACTTCCGCGACATCACGGCGCAAGCTGGTATCCGTTTCACGCACAACAACGGGGCCTTCGGAAAGAAGTGGTTGCCCGAAACGATGGGTCCGGGTTGCGCTTTCATCGACTATGATAACGACGGTTATCCCGACATTCTGCTGGTGAATGGCGAAGACTTCGCCGGCCATCCGCATGCCGGACCGACAACCCCAAAGCTATATCACAACAATCACAACGGAACTTTCACCGATGTAACTCGTCAAGCCGGCCTTGCCGTGCCCATGTTCGGATTCGGCGTGGCCGTCGGTGACTATGACAACGATGGCTTTGACGATCTTTTCATTACTGCATTAGGACAAAGCCATCTCTTCCACAACAATGGCAACGGCACCTTCACGGATGTGACCAAGTCTGCCGGAATGCTGGGGCCGAGCGAGTTCTCAACCAGCGCGGCCTGGGTGGATTACGATCGCGACGGCAAACTTGATCTCATCGTTGCGAACTATGTGCGCTGGACCGAGCAAACCGATCTCTACTGCACTCTCGACGGCGCGCATAAATCTTATTGCACTCCCGAGTCGTATAAAGGTACGTCCGTCCGCCTGTGGCATAATCTCGGCGCCGGAAAGTTTGAGGATGCGACGCAGAAGGCCGGCCTCGGCGACCCCACTTCGAAAAGCCTTGGCATCGCCATCCTCGATTACAACGCAGATGGTTGGCCCGACATTCTGATCGCCAACGACACTCAGCCCAACAAACTCTATCTCAATAAGAAAAACGGAACCTTCGAAGAGCACGGTGTAGTGGCTGGCATTGGGTTCAGTGAGGACGGTGTCGCCCGCGCCGGTATGGGCGTTGACGCCGCCGACTACGACCGCAGCGGCCATCCCAGTGTCCTCATCACAAATTTCGCGAATCAGATGGCCTCGCTCTATCACAACGAAGGCAACGGTTTGTTCGTGGACGAGGCTCCGCAATCCGAAGTCGGCCGAGCCACGCTGGTTACGCTCGGCTTCGGCTGCTTCTTTTTCGACTATGACAACGACGGCTGGCCGGATATTTTCGTCGCCGACGGCCACATCGAAGACGCGATCGAGCGAGTGCAGAAACGCGTGAGCTACGCCGAACCATCGCATCTGTTCCGCAACCTGGGTGCAGGCAAGTTTCAGGAAGTGACGGCGCAGATGGGGCCAGCCTTCGCCGCCCCAAGAGTGGCGCGGGGTGCGGCATACGCCGATATTGAGAACGATGGTTTTCTCGATATTTTGACTATGACAAACGGCGGCCCGGCATATTTGTTCCACAACGAAGGAGGAGTGAACCACAGCCTGCGCGTGAAGCTCGTGGGCACAAAATCAAACCGCGATGGCATCGGCACGGTCGTACGAGTTACCTCGGGGAACGATAAGCAATCGAAGATGCTGCGTTCCGGTTCGAGTTACCTTTCGCAAAGCGAACTCGTCCTCACCTTCGGCCTGGGCGCACAAAACAAAGCCGATAGCCTTGAAATTCAGTGGCCCAGCGGCCAGATGGACAAGCTCGCGAACGTGAACGCCGGACAGACTGTTACCGTGCGGGAAGGCAAGGGAATTGTAAGCGTGTGCCCATACCGTGCCCAGCCGAAGTCCTCCCGCTAATGCTTCCCCCTGTGTGCCGCTGTGCGCTCTGTGTTTAAATCGTGAATCAGATGACTTCCCGACTCTCAGTTGCTGTGGCCGGCATACTCGCCGCCGCCTTTGGCTTCTTCGCGACCGTACAACAAACTCCCTCGAAGCCGAATTCGGTCGAGGCGGCGCGTCTGAATAATCTCGGCGCCGCCTATATGAACCAGCAGCTGTTCGGGAAGGCGCTGAAGGCGTTCCAACAAGCGGCAGAGCTTGATCCCACTCTCGCAATGCCTCGCCTCAACGAAGGCATCGCCTTGCTGAATATGCAGAAGATCGAGGAAGCGAAGGGCGTACTGGAAGAGATACTCAAGCAGGATCCGAAAAACCCGAACGCATGGTACAACCTCGGCCTTTTGGCCAAAAATACCGGTGACGCCCACGCCGCCATTGAAGCCTTTCGTCACGTAACTGAGATCGACCCGAATGATGCGGATACCTGGTATTTCCTGGGCACGGCGTACGTGCAGGCAAAACAGTTTCCGCAAGCCATCGACGCCTTCCAGCACGCGCTCCAACTCAACCCGCTGCACGCCTCCGCCGAATTCGGACTCTCGCGCGCTTACCAGCAATCCACCGACATCGACCACGCCCGCGAGCACCTGAAGAAATTTCAATACATCACACAAAAGAAAATCGGCGCACCCATGAGCCTCGCCTACGGCGAGCAGGGCCAGTACTCGCGCGCGGTAGAGTCGCCGTCGGCGGTATTGAAAGCGCCCGCCCAGATCAAGGTTCAGTTTGTGGACGTGACGAAGGAAGCGGGACTGCCCTCCTCGCCGCCGGTTCTGCCCGGCATCGTCGATGTAGCGGGGCCTGGGGCGTGCTTTCTTGACTACGATAACGACGGCAAAATAGACATTTTCTTGGCTGACAACGGTGCTCAAGGAGGGATGTCGCTGTATCACAATCTTGGAAACGGCAAGTTTGAAAATGTGACCAAGAAATCCGGAATCCCCGCGAACGTTCACGGAGTCGGCTGCACCGCTGGAGATTACGACAATGATGGCTGGACCGATCTTGTGGTGAACACGAATGACGAAGTCCTGCTCTTTCACAACGAGAAGAACGGGACATTCCGAGAAGTACACGCTGACGTAGGTCTTTCGACCAACTACGGAAATCTTGGGGTAACTTTCATTGACTACGATCATGACGGCGATCTCGATCTTTTTGTAACTCGCCATTACGATGCGGGCGGCGCAATGGACATGTTTCGCAACAACGGCGACGGAACGTTTACAAATGTTACCGAAGCGCTTGGATTACACGAGGCGCGATCGACGGGCGGAGAAAGCGTCATCGGCAGCGACTACAACAACGATCGTGCAGTAGACATTGTCGTACCCGACGGCGGACCGACTATTCTCGAGAATCCGCGAGAAGGAAAATTCATCCCGAAGAGAATATGGCCCGCAACCTTTCCTTCGCCGCCTCGGGGGCTTTCTGTTCTTGATTTTGACCATGACGGGTGGATGGACGTCGCGTTTACCCACATTGACTGGCAAGGTCTCACTCTGTGGCGGAACAATCGTGGCAAGAGTTTCGAGCGTGTGCCTCTTCCGAAGACGGAGTGGATACGAGGCGGCTACGGCGTTGCCGCCTTCGACTATGACAACGATGGCTGGGTCGACCTGGTTGCTGTCGGCGAGACGAAAGAAGGCAAGGGCGAGATCAAATTGTTCCGCAATCTCGGTGCCGATGGTTTCAAGGACGTTACCGCCGACGTTGGCCTCGATAAAATTCAGCTCAAAGAGCCACGCGCCATCATCACCGGCGACTACGACAACGACGGCGCGACCGATCTGCTGATTACGCAGAATCACGGTCCTGCGGTCCTGCTCCGCAACGAAGGCGGCAATCAGAATCACTGGCTGCGGCTCTCGCTCAAAGGACTCGCCGACAATAAGTCCGCTATCGGCACAAAAGTAGAAGTGTTCGCGGGCGGCAATCGGCAGAAATTTGAGATCGCCGGCTCCAACGGATACCTGGGACAGAACTCGACCGACATCGTGGTAGGCCTCGGCGACTCAAAAGAAGCCGACATCGTCCGCATGACCTGGCCCACCGGAGTTCTGCAGGACGAAATCAATGTCCCGGGAGACAAGCAACAGAACTATCTCGAGATGGATCGCCGCGGCAGCTCCTGCCCCACGCTGTTTGCCTGGAATGGCGAAAGATACGAACTCGTTGGCGACATGCTGGGGGCGGGTGTGGTCGGACACTGGGTCGGTCCCGGTCAGCGCGATATTCCGCGGCCCGTCGAATACATCAAGATCAAACGCGATGCCATTCGTGAGAAAAATGGCAGGCTGAGCTTCCGCTTCATGGAGCCGCTGGAAGAAGCCGTTTATCTCGATCAAGCGCGATTGCTGGCGGTGGATCACCCGGCGGACCTCGAGGTTTACCCGAACGAGTATTTTGCATCGAACCCGCCGTATCCGCCGTTCAAAGTGGTCGTCAGCCGCGATGCGAGTCCACCGGTCGGAGTATGGGATGAGCACGGGCACGATGTGTTGCCGGATCTGCTCGCTCATCGCTACTTCGGTGATTTTCCCTTAACGCAGTTTCAGGGCTTCGCCAAGCCGCACCGCCTCGTCCTCGATCTGGGCCAGCCTTACCGCCGGGGGCCGCTGTGGCTGCTGCTGCACGGCGAAGTGGAATACTTTTCTGCGAACAGCACGTATGCCGCTTCGCAAGCCGGCGTGAAAGCGATCTCTCCGTATGTGGAAGCGCTGGTTGGAAATGAAAAGGGCGCAAACGGCAAATGGGTGCGCGTGATCGACGATATGGGATTCCCCGCTGGCGGTCCGCGCACCATGACCGCCGATCTCACCGGCAAGCTGCCATCGGGCACGCAGAAGATTCGCATCACCACCAACCTGCAAATTTATTGGGACAGCATTCAGGTCAGTCGAACGCCTCAGGATTCCCCTAACAAGCCACAGAGCGCGCGCCTGACCCCGGTTCCGCTGGTCCGCGCCGATTTAGGCTTCCATGGATTCCCGCTGAAAATTGAAGGCACGCCGCCCGGCAACGTGCAGTACATCTATGAAAAGGTGAGCGCGACCGGGCCATACACGCGCCCAGCCGGAAGCTACACGCGTTATGGCGACGTGTTGCCGCTACTGAAGACGCTGGACGATCAGTTGGTAGTCTTTGGATCAGGCGATGAAGTGCGCCTCGACTTCGATCCCGCGCAACTGCCTGCGCTACCCGCGGGTTGGGTGCGCGATTATTTCTTCGCCGCCAACGGCTACGAAAAAGATATGGACTTCTATGCGGCCGAAGGCAACTTTGTGGCGCCGCTGCCCTTCCTCAGGATGGGTGACTATCCGTATCAACCCGGCCAGTCATATCCGCTGGATGACGCGCACGTGAACTATCTTCTCGAATACAACACGCGGCACATGTCAGGAAATGAGCCGCGCGGATACTGGTTCGACTACGGCCTTCTCAAGTAGAGAGCAAGCAATGAAGTCATATAAAATCGTTTTAATATTGACATTTTTGCCCTTCGCATAATCCAATAGGCGGACACCATGGAACCCACTTCCGCTCCTGCTGTGTCGTCCGCCCCTCGCCTTCGCCGCACACTCACGCTTTCGGATCTGATCCTTTACGGCGTGATCGTGATCCAGCCGGTCGCGCCCATGTCCGTGTTCGGCGTGCTCAGCGACCGCGGCCGTGGACACGTGGTCACTGCGATTCTTATCGCAATGGTGGCGATGCTCTTTACCGGCATCAGCTACGGGCGGATGGCCCGCGCGTATCCCAGTGCCGGCTCCGCTTTCACTTATGTAGCGCAGGAGATCAATCCTGCCGTGGGATTTGTGACCGGTTGGAGCATGGTCATGGACTACATGCTCAACCCGCTGATTTGTACGGTGTGGTGCGCCGGGCAGGCAAATCAGTTCGCGCCCGGAGTTCCTTCCTGGATTTGGAAGATATTCTTTGTGCTGGTCTTCACCCTGCTCAACATCCGCGGCATCAAGACCTCAGCGCGAATCAACACCGCCATGGCTTTGTTGATGGGCATGGTAGTGGTAGCCATCTTTATCGCGGCGGCGCGCTACCTCTTCGGGGCGCCGCACGGAACTGTCTCCTATCTCACTCCTTTTTACGACCCTCATACTTTTAGCTGGGGCAACCTGATGGGTTGCACCTCAATTGCAGTCCTCACCTACATCGGCTTCGATGGAATCTCCACGCTTTCGGAAGAAGCCGAGAATCCGAGGCGAAACATCCTTCTGGCGACGGTGTTCACCTGCCTGTTGATCGGAGTTCTCTCGGCCGCAGAGGTGTACGTCGCTCAATTGATCTGGCCGGCACGCGAACCGTTTCCGGACATCAATACCGCCTACTCTTACGTCGCCGGGCGCGCCTGGAAGCCGCTGTTCCCGATCGTTGGCTTCACTCTTCTGCTGGCCAATTTCGGCTCCGGATTCGGAGCTCAGATCGGCGCGGCGCGGCTGCTCTTCGGAATGGGCCGCAGCAACGCACTGCCGAAATCGTTTTTCGGCAAAATTGACGCCAAGAGTCACGTGCCACGCAACAGCGTGATTTTCGTGGGCGTGGTCGCGCTACTTGGAGCTTTCCTTCTGGAATTCGTCGCCGGCTTCAGAACCTATTCGTTGAATACAACGTCGCTGACGTGGGACACCTTCAAGCGGATCCTGAATGGTGGCGAGGCGTATGGACTGGGCGCGGAGATGCTGAATTTCGGCGCATTGATCGCATTTATGGGCGTCAACGTGGCCGCGTTCCTTCGCTATTTCGTGCGCTCGGAAGAGAAGAAGATCGGCAATCTGCTGCCGCCGATTTTTGGCTTCCTGATCTGCCTCGGCTTGTGGCTCAACCTCAGCCGGCCGGCTATGATCGTCGGCTCGATTTGGATGGCGGCTGGTATTCTTTTCGGCGCAATCCGGACCAGAGGGTTCCGAGCCAACCTCATCGATTTTGAATTGCCGCCCGAGGAGGAATAGAATTTCGAAACCCGCGACGAGGACAGACGTCATGCTCGGTTCAACCAACATCGTTGCTTTTGTTCCGACCAACGACGCCGCGAAGGCGAGAGCCTTTTACGAAGGAATCTTGGGACTTCGTTTTGTGAAGGATGATGGGTTTGCCACCGTGCTCGATGCGAACGGAATCATGGTGCGAGTGGCGAAAGTGCCACAATTCTCTCCGGCACAGTTCACCATTCTAGGATGGGAAGTCGTAGACATCCGGAAGACCGCTGAGAGCCTCCAGGAAAAAGGCATCCGTTGCGAGAGATTCGGGTTCTTCGAGCAAGATGAACTCGGGATCTGGACCGCACCGACCGGCGACAAGGTCGCGTGGTTCAAAGATCCCGATGGCAATATACTTTCTGTCTCCCAGCATGTCCGGCAAGCCTAGCTGTTCCTGCGAGGGCGCGCTTCCATTCCCCCACGACTGTGACTCTCACTTTACGGTGATGTTCACGTAAGCGGTATGAATGGACTTATACCCATTGTTCGGATTCACATCGAGGATCGCGAGTTGATAGCTTCCGGCTTTAGGTAGCTTTACGCTCTGATTGATGAATACGCTGTTTACTCCTACCCCGGTTGGCGACTCGCCGAGCTTGACGCCATGCGTATTGTCCCAGACCTCAATGTGATCCACTAGCGGCGTATTCGAGCCCTTCTGTTCGTAGGCATAGGCTTTGATCGGCACGGTTGTCGTTGACCACGTCGAATCATTCGCGGGCGAGTTCACAAATACTCCGAGGCCCGAAGACACACTGAAGTTTACGTTGGTCTCATGAATGGGTTCGCCGGTTTTAGTCACATCCTGAACGGTCAGTGTGTAGTTGCCCGGCGGCAACGAGTACCACTGGCTAATGCTCGTTCCCTTAGGCGAATCCCCCAGCTTGGTATTGCCATTCCAGACTTCAACGTGGTCGATGCGAGAACTTGACTCCTCCTCGCTCGCTTCCACTGCGAACGCGTTCAGAGGAAACAACGTGGCCTGCGTGGAATGGTTCGCCGGGGTATTGACGAAAACGCCATAGCTGGAAGAGACGGTGTAGTGTGTCACTTCCTTATGAAGAACCGCATTACCCGAAGGGCCGCCAATGTCCTGAACCGTCAACTGATGCGCGCCGTTTCCACTCACCCGGAACGCCTGATCAATTGTTTTACTGGAAACGCTTCCGAGTTTGGTTGCCTTACCGTTGAAAGTGTCCCAAACTTCCATGCGGTCAACTTGCGCGCCTAACTCGGATGCTGCGGCATTCACTAGCACGGAGGGTCCCTGCGTGGATCCGTTGGCAGGCAAGTTGATCACCACGCTCCCTGCGTTCGACGAGAAGAAATCGGACATGTCCGCGGCGCTGGCTGACCATCCCGGGTGAGTCTCGATACCCAGCGCATCCAGCATGGTACGCAGCGCGTTTTCATGCTTATAAGCCACGCCGGAAATGTGTCCGGGCTTTACATTCGGTCCGAACAGCCCCGTGTAGATCGGGCCAGCTGCATCGCCATTACCGTTATCAAAGGTCACAATCACCAGTCCGCTCCCGCCAGCTTTAAAGTCAGGTAGATTCAGCATGGGCGTGAGGTTGCTTTTCAGGAAGTCGTCAGCGCTCGTCAGGGACGAGCACTCGTCGTGCAGATCCCAGCATCCGTCCGGAACGATAATGGCAAACCGAGGCAAAGTGCCATTCGCCACATCGATTCCGAACTGTTCGAAATCAACGATATTTCCTTGAGAACCCAGCGTATTGCTCAGAACCTCCTCGTACCAGACCGCGGCATTGTGGCGCGCATAGTAGTTTGTGAAGGGCGGCTGGTTCGCCGATGTGAAATCGGGAACATTCACGTTGCCGCCAGCGTTGAGGTAGTTCTGCACGTAGACTTTCCATGAAACGGGCTGGTTGTTCATTAACTGAAAAATATTTTCGTCGGTGATGGGATCCTTTGTGATTGTCGGTTCGCAGCTATCTTGCGCGAAGCAATCATTCCCATTGCAGTTGAAATTGTGGCTCCCCGCGGGGAGGCTGCACGCCGGCGCCCCCTGACATGAATAGCTGGACTCGCAACTGCCCGAGGCTAGATAGAGGTAGTCCAGAAGCGATCCGCTGTGGTCGGAGGAATAATTATCCGCATAGCCATATCGTTTTCCCTGGCTCACCAGCCAAGGCATACCGTTGGGAAATACGGTATCGAACGAGGTATTCTCGTCGATAATCAAAACGACGTGCTGAGCGAGCGGAACTACCTGGGCAGAAACCGTCAGAGATGCGCACACCACTACGATTGCTACTATGGCGCAGCTGACACGAAGAAGAGAGAGCGCGGAATGAACGAAGCGGGCGTTCGGACGCATGCAAGATTTCCTCTCGGAGTTTTCATGGCAAGTTATGGAGCACCGGCCAGTCGTGCCTTACCTTTCTTGTCTTTTGCGCAAGGGCGCCTTGTTCTTTCCATAAGGCCCTAGTGTTGTCTTCTTGAAGTCGACGCGGGGAGAACTGCCGACCGCCCACAAGGTAGCGGCCGTGTCAATCCTGAGCTAGATATCAATGGTTTTAAGCCAAATGAGGTTCGAAAAAGAAGGGAACGGCCAAAGGTAGCCGGCTGCCACCCGAAAGCTGGGATCCGGAATTTATTCGGTATTCCAGCCGCTGACTTCTACCGCGGCCTTTTCTCCTCCCAATTCGCTGGTTCGATAGATTGCGGTCAATTCCCGTCTTTCTCCGGGGAGCAGGGAAATGTAATTGTCTTCCCAAACGACCGGCAGGATCTCTTCGCCGTTCACCCCCTTGTCTACTTTCAACCTCACAAAGAAGGCCAGATTCTTGCTTGGGTTTTCGATTGTAATGTGCGTGACGGACTCGTCACCCTTGCGCTCGGTGCGGTCAGTAACTTTAAGCTTTACCTTGGAAAGTTGAGAGAGCGCGGTGAAATCAGCATAGGACTCGGTTGGGGTCATCCACCAGGTAGACTTGGCCCAATCAATCGTCTCGGGCTTGGTGGATAACCAATAGAAATTCGAGCCGATCAATTTTCCGTTCGCATCGGTGAGTCGCAACAGCAAGAAATACACAGGACTCAGCCCCGGTACTTCGGGCAACGTGAATATTTTGGCGGTGCTGTCGGCTAGCGCATCAAGAGAGTTCTCCCGCGAGAACTTCTCCGTCATGTCCACGTCGTAAATCTTCGTCGTAAGCTTCAGACCTTTCACATCCTCATATTGGCTGCTGACGACCCAGATGGAATGATCGTCGTAGCCATAGAGCGGATGAAGCGCTTCCATGGCGCGTTTGGCGCCGAAATAGCCGCCCCCGGGGCGAAGATAGTAGTCGTAAAGATGCCAGATCATGGAAGGCCATGCATTATTGAGCATCCACTGAATCACGCCCGTCGATTGATATTTGTTTCGGCTGTAGGCCTCATACATGGCGCGCACGCCTTCGTAAGTTTGTAGTTGCGACTTGAAGGCGAACTCTTCGGCGCTATCCGATTTGCCGTAACGGTTGAGAAGCGCCGTACTGAAGACCTTGATGGTTTTGAACTCGCCGCCGCCGGCGTGATAGTTCCAAACCTCGTCGATGGGCCAGAGGTGATCCTTACCAACCATGGCTTGAATGCTTTCGAGGGGTGGAACTGCCGGTCCCATGCTAGTTTCGGTGTTGAAGCCGTAAGCTCCGCCGCACCCGCCTGCATTGCACGCCTTTCGATTCGGTTGAGCCTGCAGCGTGTCTTTCTCCCAGTAGCTTGGAGCTATGTACTCGTAGGGGCCAGTCATCTTAACGCCGCTGTCTCCGGTGATTGTCGTGGGTTTTCCGGTCGCCGAGGAGATCACGGGATTCGGCCATAGGAGTTCCTTTTCGATCTTCAAATACATCTCTTCGACGTCTGGCGGGGGAGGGTTGTCGCTGCCGTTGAGCCACATCACCAAACTGGGATGGCTGCGCAGGCGGTAGATCTGATCGCGCAACGATTGCTGCGCGATTTCAAAATCCTGCGGCTTCCAGCGCGGCCATCGCTCCCAGAAGTCGCAGCAACACCAGCCGGCCATCGCTAAAATGCCCTTCTGATCGGCGAGGTCGAAGAACTCCTGTGTTTCAAGCTTGCCCTCGAGCCGGACAGTATTGAGTCCCATATCCTGGATATAACGGAATTCATCGTGCAGCCGTTGAGAGTCTTCGCGAAGCATCATGTCCGGAGTCCAGCCGGCGCCACGGATCAGGATGTTCTTTCCGTTGATATGGAAGGCGCGGCCGCCAATAGCGTTGAGTTCGGAAGTCACTTCGCGAACGCCGAACTCTGTTTGTGAACGGTCGCTGACGGCGCCTGCGACGTCGAACTCCATGGTCAGCGGATAAAGATTCGGCTTGCCCATCTGCGCGGGCCACCATAGGCGCGGTTTCGACAAGACGAGTTGTGGGAACTGCTCGGGAGTGAAAGTGATGTCTTTGTTTTCGTTCGGGGCGAGTTCGACGTCCTGCTCGAAATCGAGGTTTTCGATCCGGCCTTTCAGTTTGCCTTTGACGGCCTGCCCGGTGCCGTTTTTCACTTGTGCGGTGACCGTCAGCCGAGCGGAATCGTTCGCGGGCAGGTCCAGCTTCGAAACCACGGTAGAGTAGCGCAAGGCAACCGGTCCGCTCGTGGTGAAGTAAACCTCACGCCACAGACCCATGTTCTTGTCAGGAGGCGCGGGATTCCAATCAACAAAGGTGATCGCGAGATCGTTCTCTGTGGGAGCGAAAACTTGAAGGGCAAGAACGTTTTCAGCACCGGGTTTCACCGCGTCGGTAACGTTGAGTTCGTAGGTGCGCCAGGCTCCGGCAATATCGTTGGAATTGGCGATCTGTTTTCCGTTGAGCCATATATTGGCGCGGTAGTTGATCCCTTTAAAATTCAGCCACACCGTCTTTCCCGAGTAAGTCGCGGGCACCGCAAACTTCCTCCGGTACCACCAGGACACCGCGTAAGGGCTGTCGGGCTGCATCGCGATATTGGAAAAATTTCCGCCAATGGGGTAGGTCACTCCGGCAAATTGCCGAAGGTTCATCGCAAAGAACGGGTCCGGGAGAGTCTTGTCCTTCACCAGCGCTGCCACCACGGTGGTCGGGACGGTGACCTTATGCCAACCTTCGGGTACGAAGTTTGAGGTCGAAATCACATCGCCCTTGGCCTCCACCTTGGCGGAGGATTGAAGCGTCCAGTCATCTCGGAGAAGCAGTTTCTCAGCCCTCTGAACGGAGGGCTTTTGATCCAACGACTGGCTATCAGCGCGGTCCGGACTCAGCAGAACGCACGACCCGAGGACCATCAGCGCAAAGAAACGTGTCGAAAAGAATCTGAAAAACCGTGTCTTGGAATTCATGTTGCTCCCTCGGCGCGCCGTCGCTGGTCGCACCAGTAGACGCCGATCCCTGGACCCCGGTCCGGGAACAGAATGGATAACACGTCTATTGATACGTTTCAATAGCTGATTTTTGTGAGGCTGCGCGGGACAGCGTCGCTCGGACAAAAGAGCCAGACCATCACGCACGATTACCTAGTTTATAATTGTAAATTCCGCCTTCTACTTCCGGAGTGACTAGAAGATGATTCGATTTCTGCAAACTGAAGGACCGTTCAAGAAAATTGTGCTCAGCGGCCTGTTACTGCTTATCTGCGCGGCCATGGTGATCGCCTTTGTCCCGGGCATCGGGAGCGATACATCTGGTGCGCCAGGCGCGGGGATTGTGGCGAAAGTGGATGGCGAGGATATCAGTGCCGAGGAAGTGCGGGAGACGGCGCGCCAAATGCTGCAGCAGCAAGGAGCTCAATTGGGCGCGAATGCTTCCCTGCTGTTGCCATTCTTTGCCCAGCGCGCGGCCGACCAACTGGTGGATCGGCAAGCCCTGGTAGCGGAAGCGCAACATCTCGGATTGAAGGCTACGCCGCAAGAGATAAAAGACGAGCTGCAACACGGCCGCTATTCGGAGATTTTCTTTCCGGGTGGAAACTTCATCGGCCAGGCGGAGTACGAGGGGCTGCTGCAGCAACACAACTTAACCACCGCGACGTTTGAAAATAATGTGGGCAAAGAAATTCTGATCAACAAGCTGCAGGCGCTGATCACCGGGAGCGCCTCGGTAAGCGAAGCGTCCATCCGCCAGGAGTTCGATAAGCAGAACACAAAGGTGAAGTTTGAGTACGCTGTGCTGCGGCAGGACGACATTAAGAAGGGTCTCCATCCAACCACCGAAGAGTTGAAGGCTTTTTACGATAGCCACCAGAAAACTTACGCGAATTCTGTTCCCGAGAAGCGCAAAGTCAAATACGCCATGATCGATACTGCAAAGATCGAGAGTGGCGTTCAAATAACTCACGACGAGTTGTTGTCGTATTACAACCAGCACCGTGATCAGTACCGGGTGCCGGAGCAGGCGAAGGTCAGCCACATCCTGATCAAGACTCCGCTTCCAGGGCCAGATGGAAAAGTCGACGAAAAGGGCGTGGCGGAAGCACAGCGCCGCTCCGAAGACATCCTCAAGCAACTCCGGGCGGGAGCCAATTTCGAAGACTTGGCGAAGAAGTACTCCGAGGATCCGGGCAGCGCGAAGGAAGGCGGCTCTCTGGGGTGGATCGGGAAAGGCCGAACGGTTCCAGAGTTTGAGAAGGCCGCTTTTTCGCAGCCCATCGGGCAGATCGGCAATCTGGTGAAAAGCAGTTACGGTTTCCACATCATTCGCGTGGATGCCCGGCAGGACGCTCACATGAAGACGCTCGATGAAGTGAAAGATCAGATCGAGCCGATTCTCAAGCAGCAGAGAGCGCAACAGCTCGCTCAGAAGCAGGCAGATGATCTGCTCCAACTGGCTAAGAAGCAGGGACTGGACGCTGCTGCGGCCACCAAGGGCGTGCCGGTTGTCACCTCCGATTTTTTCAGTCGCAAGGATATCGTGCCGGGATTGGGGCCCTCGCCGCAATTTATGGATGCCGTTTTCACGACAGCCGAGAAATCGCCTTCAGAACTGGCTGCAACTTCGCAAGGCTTTGCGATATTCGATCTGCTGGCGGTGAAGCCGCAGTCGACGCCGACCTTTGAAGAGATTCGCAGCCGGGTGGAAGAAGAATTCAAGAACGAACGCTCGAGCATTCTGTTGTCGCAGAAGACCCAGGAACTCTCCGACCGCGCCAAGTCAGAGCACGACTTGAAGAAGGCAGCAAAGGAGTTGGGCGCCGTGATGAAGACGAGTGACCTCGTTGCGCCTGATGGTCAGGTTCCGGATATTGGGTCGATGACGGGGCAAGCTGCAGTTGCCTTCGGCATGAAACCGGGAGAGATTAGCGGGCCCATCAACAGTGGAGGCAACGGTGTGGTCATCTCTGTAACCGAAGTCCAAGCTCCATCCGATGCTGACTTTGCCGCCAAGCGAGACCAGATTCGCGATACCCTTCTGCAGAATAAGGAACAAGAGCTGTTCGAATTATTCGTGACCAACTTGCGCGATCAGATGCAAAAGTCCGGCAAAATCAAGATCAATCAGGAAGAGATGAAGGCGCTGACCCGTTCGGGAGGCGAACCGGGAATCTGAGATTTCTGAGATTGTGATCCATTCGCATGTCGTTCCCCCGAGCCGCCGGCATCTTGTTACATCCCACGTCACTGCCTTCGCGCGGCGGCATCGGTGACTTTGGTCCGGCCGCTTATCAATTCGCCGATTCTCTGGCTGCGGCCCGCCAGGGCCTTTGGCAGGTTCTGCCACTCGGTCCGCTCGGCTACGGCAATTCACCCTATTCTTCCATCTCGGCCTTCGCTGGTAATCCACTGCTCATCAGCTTGGAACGGTTAGCCAGCCGTGGTTGGATCGATCAGGATAGGATTTCAGCTCTCTCATCGGACTCCGGTCCCGTGGCCTACGACCGGGTTTTCGCCACAAAAATGCCGCTGCTTTTCGAGGCTGGCCGCGGTTTTGTCGCTTCCGCCTCGGCGAGTGCGCGCGAACGCTTCGAACGCTTTTGTTCGGAGAATTCCTGGTGGCTGGATGATTTCGTCCTTTTCGATGCGTTGCGGGCGCGGTATAAGCTGGCGAGCTGGAACGAATGGCCGGCAGAGTTGGCTTGTCGTGAATCCAAGGCCATCGAACGCGCTCGCGAGGACCTGGCGGACGATCTGAAAATTCGCGCCGCGCTGCAGTTTGCTTTCTACGAACAATGGCAGGCTTTGCGACGCTATTGCGCAGAACGCAAGGTCCGCATCGTGGGAGATGTGGCTATCTTCGTAAACTACGATAGCGCCGACGTCTGGATGCATCCCGATCTTTTTCGCTTGAATGAGAACCTCGAGTCCGAGGTTGTCTCCGGCGTTCCGCCTGATTTCTTCAGCAAGACGGGCCAACGGTGGGGCAATCCGCTCTACCGCTGGGACGTCATGAAAGAGCGGGGATACAAATGGTGGATTCAGCGCCTGCGCTGGGCAACGCGAAACTGCGACTATATCCGGCTCGATCATTTCCGAGGTTTCGATCAGTTCTGGGAGATTCCGGCATCGGATCCGACAGCAATCAACGGCCGATGGGTGGATGGTCCGCGGGATGACCTCTTTCTCAAGCTGCGTGAGGCTCTCGGAGGATTGCCCTTCTTCGCGGAAGATTTAGGCTACATTACGCCCGAAGTGCATGCCCTACGCGAGCGGCTGCAGATTCCGGGAATGGCCGTGCTGCAATTTGGCTTCGGCGACGAAGGCGCACACATGTACTTGCCGCATCGTGCCGCTGGCAAAGTAATCTATACCGGAACCCACGATAACGATACAACCGCTGGCTGGTTTCAAACCTCGGCAGCGGAGCATGAACGCTGCAACGCCGAATGCTATCTCGGTCCCGTCGACGACGGCATTCATTGGGCGTTCATCCGCGCCGCGCAAACCTCGGTCGCCGACCTTGCCCTTATCCCGCTGCAAGATGTGCTCGGACTGGGTAGCGAAGCGCGCATGAATACCCCCAGTCTGAACGGCGGGAATTGGAAATGGCGGCTTGCGCCGGGACAGTTCACGCCGGAGCTGACTACGAAACTTGCCCATCTCGCCGAAATGACAGACCGGTTGCCGCAGCCGTTTGCCATCGCTCCCGATGGAAATTTCGCGGCCTGAATTAGTTAGCGACTCCCGCTCTGATTGTTAAAGGAGTGTTACATCGCTTCCCAGGCTTTGCGCCTTTCCTTGGATCGTGTATAGAAGTTACGGAGAGTTTTGTTGGCGAACGAACCCATTATCGAAGCCAGGGCTATTGAGAAGTCCTATCCGCAGCCGGATGGAACCCGCATCCAGGTCGTCGGACTCACGGACTTCACGATTGAGCCGGGGAAGATCATTGCCCTGCTCGGCGCATCCGGCTGCGGCAAGTCGACTTTGCTTCGCATTCTGAGCGGTCTTTCGCAACCTACTTCGGGCGCACTGTTCTGGCACGGCAAACCCTTGAACGGCCAAATGCCCAACGTCGCCATCGTATTCCAGAGTTTCGCTCTATTTCCATGGCTAACCGTGCTCGAGAACGTGGAGGCGCCCCTGGAAGCCCGCGCCGTACCTGCCGTTGAGCGCCGCAAACGTGCGCTCCGCACTTTGGACACAGTCGGTCTCGACGGATTTGAAACTGCCTATCCCAAGGAATTGTCGGGCGGGATGAAGCAGCGTGTAGGCTTCGCGCGAGCTCTTGTAGTCGAGCCGGAAGTGCTCTTCATGGACGAACCATTCTCCGCCTTAGACGTTCTCACGGCGGAAAACCTGCGCGGCGAATTATTGGAACTCTGGCTCACCAAGAAGATGCCCACCAGCGCCATCTTCATCGTCACCCACAACATCGAGGAAGCCGTAATGCTGGCGGACCGAATCGTCGTGTTGGGAAGGAATCCCGCGCGCATCCGCTCGGATTTCAACGTGAAGCTCTCTCATCCTCGCGATCGCAAGTCCAGCCGTTTCGTCGAGCTGGTCGATTACATCTACAAAGTGATGACCGAACCGGACGTCGAGCACGCTTTGCCGGATCCGGAGAGTACAGGTGAGATCGTTGTTCCACCGGGAGGATTGAAGAGAGGCCAACCGCCAGTCCGAACCAGCAAATACCAGATGCTGCCGCACGCCCGCGTCGGCGGAATCGCCGGCCTCCTCGAACTCCTGCACGATCGTGGTGGACGCGAAGATCTGTTTCGGCTGAGCGAAGACCTGGTAATGGACGTGGAAGATCTGTTGCCGATCCTTGAAGGCTGCGTGCTGCTGGGTTTCGCCTGGTTGAAGGAGGGCGACGTCCAACTCTCTCCCCAGGGAGCGGAGTTCGCTGAGGCAGACATTCAACGTCGTAAAGTATTGTTTCGCGAGGCTGCGCTGGAGCATGTCACCATCCTGAAGCAGATCGACAGTATTTTGAAACGTAAGTCAGATCACTCCATCGCCGACGAATTTTTCCACGATATTCTCGACGAGCATTTCGCCGAAGATGAAGTGCAGCGACAGCTGGACACCGCCATGAACTGGGGCCGCTACGCCGAGATTTTCGACTATGACCGGGAGAGCGGACGGTTAACACAAGCCGAATCCGCGCAAAACGAAATATCAGACCACACCATGGAGAAGCCGGACCCAGCTCCCACGCCAAAAGCCTGATCGGGATTGAATTGAAACAGAAAGCCATCGCATGAAGAAAAGCCTCAGCCTGCGGGGATTCTCGGCCTACCGTTTGTGGGCGCAGTTGCCGAGTCTCGAAACTTCCCACCTCCCCGATGTCATTATGTTCGCGGCGGGGATCGCGCTGTTTTATGGAGTAGTGACGGTCGGCCGCGGGTGGTTCGGCCCCTTCACGCCTTCGGTGGAGATTTCGCGCAGCCTGCGCGCGCTGCCTGCCTATGCCGGTTATTCGCTGTTGCGCATCACCATTGCCTACATCCTGAGCCTCGGGTTCACGCTGGTCTACGGCTACGTGGCAGCCTATAACCAGCGCGCCGAGCGTTTCATGATTCCGCTGCTCGACGTTCTGCAGTCGATTCCCGTACTCAGTTTTCTTCCCGGCGTCATGCTGGCCATGGTGGCGCTTTTCCCCGGGCGCCAACTGGGTGTGGAGTTGGGAGCGATCCTGCTCATCTTTACTGGCCAGGTATGGAATATGGCCTTCAGCTTCTATGCTTCTCTGAAAAGCATTCCAAAGGAAATGCGAGAGGCGGCGACGATTTACCGCTTCAGTTGGTGGCAGCGCTTCACCCAGATGGAGCTGCCATTTTCCGCGATTGGATTGGTCTGGAACTCGATGATGTCGGTAGCTGGCGGGTGGTTTGCCTTGATGGTTTGCGAAATGTTCGTGCTGGGGACGCGAGACTTTCGTCTGCCCGGCTTGGGTTCCTATTTGCAGACCGCAGCCAGCGCCGGAGACATGACTTCCATTCTTTGGGGCGTAGCCACGATGGTTGCCGTGATCGTGTTGCTCGATCAATTCATCTGGCGCCCCGTGATCGCGTGGGTGGAAAAATTCAAAGTAGAGCAGGTGGAGAGTACTGACAGCCCGCGGTCATGGGTTCTCAATCTAGTCGAGCATTCCAGCGGGCTCGCCAAGATTCGGCAGAAGACTTTGCAGCCGCTCGAAGAACGTCTGCTCCTGCATTTCGCGCGGAAGCATTCAGAAGAAGCGCCCGAGCAACCTGCGGCCCCGTGGCGGGATTGGCTCGCGCGCACGCTGGCGCTGCTGGCGCTAATGGGTATTGGCTACGGCGTGGTACGCGTCGCAATCATTCTGACCGGCTTGCAGAGAACTGAATTTCATCAAGCCGCTTTGGGCCTTGGCGCAACTTTCCTGCGCGTTAATCTCGCCTTACTGATCGGCGCGCTGTGGACCATTCCGGCCGGAGTGGCTATCGGCTTCAATCCTCGACTGGCGCGCGTCGCACAACCGCTGGCACAGATCGCAGCATCGGTCCCGGCTACCGCTTTGTTGCCGGTAATTTTGCTGGTGCTCATTCGCTTGGGTGGCGGACTCGGGCTGGCATCGATTGTCGTCCTGCTGCTCGGTACGCAGTGGTATGTCTTGTTCAACGTGATCGCTGGTGCGATGGCCATCCCGACCGATTTGAAGGAATGCTGCTCCGTTTTCCGGCTGCGAGGCATTGAGCGCTGGAAGAAGCTGATCCTTCCCGGAATTTTCCCCTATCTGGTGACTGGGTTGGTGACGGCCTCGGGAGGAGCGTGGAATGCCAGCATCGTCGCCGAATATTTCCATTTCAAGGGACAGATTTACACGACGACAGGATTAGGGGCGACCATCCAGCAAGCGACCGACAGCGGCGATTTTCATCTGCTGCTGGCCGCCACCATGATGATGGCGGCCACTGTGGTCACAATCAATCGTTTGGTCTGGCGCAAACTCTATGCCTTGGCGGAGGCGCGCTTTCGCCTCGAGACTTAGCAAAAAATCTGCTGCTCTGGTTACTCTTGGTTACTTTTGAGTTTCCCGCAAGCCCTATTTCATCAGCTTTTAACCTCGTCTTCATCCAGCTGCAAAACGCCTGCGCTATTCCTTTAACATGCCATCCAACCATTTGCGCGGAGACGAGACGCAGCCGGAGGTGTTGGCACACGTTGCGGGATTTCCTGGCATTCCGGCCTTGGCAGAAAAGTTCATACCAGTAGACAAAGTGCGGAATCTCTATCGCCGGGTGCAGCAATCCCCGAAGGGTTTCGGGCTAGAGAACTTGCTAGCGGAAATGCAGGCCGAATTGCGCGTGGATACCGCCGATGCCGCGCGCATTCCTTCAAAGGGCCCGGTCGTCGTCGTAGCCAATCATCCATTTGGAATGCTCGATGGAGCGATGTTGGCAGTGCTGCTGGCCCGCGTTCGCCCCGACGTGAAGGTGATGACCAATTACCTGCTGCGCGATGTCCCCGAACTGGCGCGGCACTGCATCTTCGTCGATCCTTTTGAAAGTGACGACACTAACAGAATCGAGACCAATCGCCGGGCGCTGCGCGAGGCTTTAGCTTGGTTGCGAAGTGGCGGAATGATGGCTGTCTTTCCGGCAGGAGAAGTTTCGCAGTGGCAATTTCAGCAGGGACAAATTGCAGACTCGGACTGGAACGATACCGCAGCGCGTTTGATTCGACGCACCGGGGCCACAGCCCTCCCCGTTTATTTCTGCGGACGCAACAGCGTAAGCTTCCATTTGTTCGGGATGATTCATCCGCGCCTGAGAACCGCCTTCCTGCTGCAGGAATTTCTTCAGCAAGCCGGACGGACCGTGGAGGTCCGAGTGGGCAGCGAAATTCCCTTCGAGTCCGTGGCTGGCATCGCGGATGATCGAGAGGCAATTGAATATTTACGCTGGCGCACCTATCTTCTGGCCCGCCGGAGCCGTAGCGAAAAATCCTGGTCGGTTGCAGTGCGTACCAGGATTTCGGAGAAAGTGCAGGAACCGGTCGCTTCTGCAGAGCCAGGGCACGCCCTGTGGGAGGAGTTGGGCCGTCTCACTGGCGATCGCTGCCTGGTGGAGAACGCCGAGTTCGCAGTTTATCTGGTGAAGGCTGATGAGACGCCGCGAACGTTACTGGAACTGGGGCGGCTGCGAGAAGTGACCTTTCGCGGAGCCGGCGAAGGAACCGGCAAACAACGGGATCTCGACCGCTTCGACAACTACTACTGGCATGTCTTGCTATGGCACAAGACCAGCCAGGAACTCGTGGGCGCTTACCGTGCGGGCAATACAGTCGAAATTCTTGCTGAACACGGACTAAACGGACTCTACACCAGCACGCTTTTTCGTTATGACTCGCGGGTCTTCGAAAAGCTAGGCCCGGCGCTGGAACTGGGGCGGTCCTTCATCAGAATGGAGTATCAGCGCCAATACGCTCCGTTGCTTCTGTTGTGGAAGGGAATTGCTCGTTTACTCGCGACGCATGCCAAAGTTCCCGTTCTGTTCGGCGCTGTGAGCATCAGCAACGATTACAGCAAGGCTTCGCGCGAGATGATTTACCGCTTCTTTGAAGCGCGGATGCGAGAAGACGAGTTGGCTGGAATGATCGAACCGCGTCGACCCTTCCGGCCTGCGGGCTTGCGCCCCTGGGACTGCCACGCTATGTTCGCTGCGTTGCGAGAGCTCGAAGATCTTTCGCAACCGATCGCAGATGTCGAAGGCGACGGTAAAGGATTGCCCATCCTGCTGCGACAATATGCAAAGATTGGCGGCAAGATGCTGGCCTTCAATGTTGACCGGAAGTTTTCCCACGTGCTCGACGGACTAGTGATGGTTGACCTGCGCAAAACCGATCCGGACGTACTGGAGCGTTACATGGGAAAGGAAGGCGCAACCGAATTCAGGTGCCACCACTGTCAACCGTGAGCCAGCAGCAGCTATTTTTTTGCCCTCAGCCTCGTCGTCTCGTTCGGCAATACGCAGGACTGCGTCGCATCCTGGAGAGCGGCTTCCAAACTTATTCCAAGAGCTGCTAATTGTTCTGAATCCATCAACTGCTGCATATTCTCGAAAAGTTCGCGTTCTTCTTTGCGGATGTGGGCGGAGAGCTGTCGTCCAAAAGCCAGCAATCTTTCTGCCGACATTCGCCCAGCCTGCGCCTGGGAAAACAATGCACGAAGCGAGGTATGCTCAGCAATTAATTCATTCACCAGTGGGATTAATGGCGGGAAGTTGCGGGCAGCGGGAAAGAGAACGCTCTCTTCCGCAGCGAAATGAACTGCGATTTCCTGCTCGAAGTCCTGCGCAATCTCCGCTTGCCAATCTTCCAAGGCCGCGTCAGGGATTGGCTGCGCGCGATCGATGCGCACACACAGCGCCAGTGCCCGCTGGTGCTGGTGAGACAGTGGAATCAGACTCTTATTGCGAAGCATCGAGATCTACCAGGATGGCCAAACGTAAGAACTCCGATTACGCTACAGTCACCGGTTCCGAATCGTCTTGCGCCGCGGCGCGCACGGTCAGCCAATCGGTGCGAACGCGCTCCCACTCTTGGATCAGCATGCCATTGGCTTCGAAGAAAGTGCGAATCCGCGCGCGTTCCCAGCCCAGGACTTCTTCGAGAATCGGCGCTAACACCGCCAGGGCGCTGCTACTGAGCACCGTACGTTTGGCGATCTGCGAAACATGGGGCGATTCCGAAACCGCGATCGTCAGGCCATCGCGCGCATTGAGCTGCAACATGACGTGAATATCGGAACTGCCATCTCCCGAATAAATCACGTGATCCGGACCGGTGACGTGTTCTGCGAGCAACTGGTTCAGCACGGCTACTTTTCCGTAGCCTGCCGTGGCTCGAACAATGCTGTCGATCTCTCCCGAAGGCTTATACAAAAATTCGGTTCCGAAAATGTGATCCCTCGGAACGATACCTTCAAGAGCAGAATGGATCACTTCCACAGGCGCGGCGGAAAGCACGTAAAAATCAAAAAAGTGTCCGTCCACTCCGCTCGCCAGAATCTGGTAAAGCAGCTTGATATCACCTTTCAGGCGGATCCGTTTTCCCACTTCGTGAAGATGCTCTTTTCGCACCTTAGCTTTGAATTCCGGGTCATGGAGCAGAAGGTACGCCAGTTCAGCTCCTTGCTGCACCAGGTTAATCTTTGCCATGCCCTTAGCTTTGCGTTCAAACTCCGCGGTAGGAATACCGACCAATTCGGCCAACACGTAGCCGGAATCGTTGAAGGTGAGTGTCTGGTCAAAATCGCTGGCAAAAATGTAGCGCTTCAAGAGCTTATCAGCCATATGATCCTTAGATTCGCAGCGAGAAAAGAAGGCCCATTTAAAGAATCAGATAGGAATTATAAGCCTCGCGCGGTAAGCCATTATTAACAAACGAAAAAACGAAAAACACTCAAGTAACTCATCGATCTCAGAATCCAAGAACCGCGCGCGTGGCGCGCCTTTACTAAATTCGCCGACGCGTCCAGAATAGAACTTCGGCCTGAGCCACTCGACGGTGGACGGGCCAATAGTCGCCAACTTACAGGAGCCCTCATGCTTGCCTCTGGTGAACTTATTCGCTCGATGAATTATGTGGACGATATTACGACCACGCTGCGTCGCATTTGCATTGCGATTCCCGCCATGAACGCCGAGGAGCGCAAGCGCCTGGCAGAAAGTCTGCGCACCGCCGGTGGCGCGCTGAATGACGCCATTAAGGATCTGGAAAAAGAAAAAGAAAAGGTGGCGCAGTAGTGGCGCAAGTGAAGACCGTCGCGGTGATCGGCGCGGGCATCATGGGCCGAGGCATCGCACACGCCGCCGCCCTTGGCGGCTACCGCACGATTCTGGAAGATCTGTTGCCGACGGCGCTGCGCCGGGCCGAAAGCGAGATTCGGGCCAATCTGGATAAAGCAGTTGAATTAGGAAAAGTCTCGTCGCCTGATGCCGAGGCGGCTTTTCAGCGGTTGGAATATGCGGGTTCGGTCGATGAAGCGGCGCGCGAAGCCGATCTGGTGATTGAAGCCGTCCCGGAAGAGATGGAGTCGAAGATTGAAATCTTTACTTTGTTGGATAAGATATGCCGTCCCGCCACGATACTCGCCTCGAATACCTCTTCGCTAAGTGTTACGGAAATTTCCAGCGTCACCTATCGTGCGAAAAGGTGCGTTGGCATGCACTTCTTCAATCCCGTGCACAAGATGAAGTTGCTCGAAGTCGTGCGAGCATTGGAAACGGATGACGACACTCTGGCCACCGCTGTGGAAGTCGGCAAGCGCATGGGCAAGGAAGTAGTGGTGATTAAAGAGTCGCCGGGATTTATTACCAGCCGCATCAACGCCATGATCGGAAACGAGGCGTTCTACATGCTCCAGGAAGGGATTGCTTCCGCCGCTGACATCGACAAAGCGCTGAAGCTCGGACTGAATCATCCCATGGGCCCCTTCGAGTTGGTGGATTTGGTGGGTCTGGATACGCGGCTGAATATTCTCGAGTACCTCCACAAATCGCTGGGAGAAAAATACCGCCCTGCGCCATTGCTGGTGCAATACGTGAAAGCAGGACGCTTAGGACGCAAGTCGGGGCGCGGAGTATTCGAGTATCCAGAAGTTGCGGCGGCGGAGCCCAAGACTGCCGCATCTATGTCCGACAAAGAAAATACGTTCGCGGGGTCTAAGCGCTGGAACCGCCGATCAGCGAGCAATTGATCCGTGCCCGAAACTCAAACCGGCTAAAGACTCCATCTTCTCCGGCTCCACTCCCTTGCTCCCGATGAGTACATGAAAGCTCTCTCCCATGCCCGCAGGCGTAACCAGATGCTTGAGCTGCAACGCGACTTTCGCTCTCTCCTGCGGCACGCGGCATTCCTCAAACGCATCGGCAAATTGATTTGCTTCGCCAATGCCCATCAGAAATTGCGATTGGGTGACGAGTTTGCGTGTCTGCATGCCATGCTTCTCTAGGGCCGCTGCAAGCGCAGTAAAGTTCACGTCGGCGGTGATGTCTTGTTCGCCAGGAGCTTCATACGGATTGGCGCTCACCGAATGCTGCCGTAAGGCCTTCATTGTTCCGCGATGGCGACCGGCGAGTTGTTCGTCGCGGGTATAGCCGTAGTCAATCAGGATTACCAATCCTCGCCCGGTGCTGGCGGCCACGCGACCAATGAATCGCTGTGCCGCGAGCGGCACTTCAATCCACTCACCGGGCTCGGGATGGACCGAATAGCGGTCGAGAAATTCCAATTCCTCGGACGTAGATGGAACCCAGGCTTCGATGAAGCGGCCGTCGCGCACGTCGATGCAGAGAGAACCTTTCGCATTCAAAACTTCGACCGGCAACGCATCGAAGAATTCATTGCCAAAGATAAGCGCTGGAATTTCGGCAGCTGAGGTTTCCTCCGCAGGGTAAACCGAAGTTAGCACAGCTTTTCCGGTATCGAGTTGATCCTTCAAAGTCGATTGGATTCGCTTCCGCAAGGCCAGCGAGTTCTCAACAAGGACGTAGCGCAACGCGCGAAAGAAATCTGGGAACTTATTTTTCGACCAACCCAGTACGTCCTGTGCAAATAATCCGCGGCCAGGCCCGAGCTCCACCAGGTCGATGCGCTCAGGGGAGCCAAGAATCCGCCACGTTTCATCGAACTGGCGGGCCAGCAACCGTCCGAAAACAGCATGCACGTCGCTCGACGTGTAAAAATCGCCAGCCTTCCCGAACTTTTCCGTCTCGCGCGAATAATAACCAAGCTGTGGATCGTAGAGACAAAGCTCCATATAGCGTGAAAAACGAATCGGACCGCGCTCGCGGATTTCTTCTTCGATCTTCTGGCGGAGTAGATTCACAATTCGTTACGGCGACGCTCGACGCGGTCTTGCGGCGTGCGGATAAACATTTCTACGAAATAATCGTGGAGTGCGTCGTAGAGCTGCCGCTGGAAAGTCCACTCAAACTGCGGATGGTCGAGATCGCGAGGATGCAGATCGAAATGATACGTGTGCACCGGAATAGCTGAATCTTTGAACTGAATGGTGACTTCCACTCCTTCGTCCTTGGTGCGCCCGGAGAAATTTAGCAGCGGATGTTCGTAAAGCCGCAGTTGGGCGAGAACCCGATCGAGCCGGGCATTGTCGTTTTCGGGCATGAGCAAGATTGTACCGCCTCAGAGAAGTCCAACCAGTTCACTCGTAGCGCAGCGCCTCAATCGGATCGAGCCGCGCTGCCTTGATTGCGGGCAACATTCCGCTGATGATTCCGACGAAGCTTAGAATCGCCGTCGACCAGATCAGAGTTGCGCTATCAATATAGAGATGAATATCCCCTTCGCTTGCGTCTTCAATGAATGCGCTCCAAAGCGTCAACGAACCCACAGACCAGGAGACGAGATAAGCCAACACCACGCCCAACAGCCCGCCCAGTGCAGTAATCACTAATGCTTCCGCCAGGAACTGGAACAGAATGTGCCAGCGATGCGCACCCAGCGCCTTTTCCACGCCGATTTCGCGAGTGCGCTGCGTTACCGAAACCAGCATGATGTTCATCAGCCCCACGCCGCCGATGCCGAGCGTCAGCAACCCAATAAAACCGAGAAGAATTTTAATGCCGACCGTAATGACGGTGAGATCGGCGAGATCCTTTACAGCATCGAAAACGAAGATGGCGCGATCGTCCTTGGGATCAAAGTTGTGATGAAAACCCATCGAGTTTCGCACGGCCGCGACCATCTTGGTGTGGTCGCCTTCATAATCCATCATGATGCCGTCAAGGTAGTAGCTATTCTTAAGATCACCCATGGCGCTGTATGGCACATAGACCAAAGAATTCATGTCCTCGTCGCCATTCGAAATGGTGTGCCGCAGAACTGCCACTACCTTATACGAGATGCCGTCGATGCGAATACTCTCTCCCAGCGCATTCTCCCCGGAGAAAAGTTTCTTCTTCACCGTGGACCCGATGACGGCCACGCGTGTATGGGTGAAATCTTCTCGCTCGCCGAAGAACGTCCCTTCTCCCACATCCAAAGCGCGAATTTTCTCGTAGGTGGAGTACACGCCGTGCACCCCATAACTTGCGCTACGCGTGCCAAACGTTACCAGACTTTGCTTATCGACCTCGGGCGAAATCCGCGTGAGCATGGGGCACTCCGCGCGGATGAACTCGAGATCGTCGCGAGTCAGGCGAACCTGCACGCCAGCCTTGGTGCCTCCCGCCTGGATCGAAGTGCGCCCGGGAAAGATCGCCACCAGGTTGCCCCCGAAAGTGCGGAAGGCGATCATCAAAGCGTTCTGGAATCCGGAACCGTAGGCCAGCAGTAACACAACCGTGGCGATGCCCCAGGCCATGCCCAGCATAGTGAGCACGGAGCGCCGCCGATTGTGTTTTAGCGCGTTGAACGCCTGCCTGGCCAGTTCGCCAAACATAGTTGCTCCCAAGTTAGAAGTTCGAAATCAGAATGTAGAAGAAAGAACATGCCGCTTTTGGTTTCGCATTCTGCTTTTAACTTCTGCATTTGTTCTACTCCTGCCGCAACGCTTCCACGGGTGGAAGCAGAGCTGCCTTGCGCGCGGGATAAAGTCCAGCCACAATTCCTGCCACAGATAACGAAATGATTGCGACCACGGCCGACGCAGGCACGATGCGTGGAGTGTCGAACCCCTCCGGCGACGGCAACTGTGCCAGCAAAGTCACGAACGCACCCGAAATCGCCAGCCCGATGCCCCCGCTAAATACCGTCAAAAATGCGCCCTCCACAAAAAACTGCGTCAGGATGTTGCGATGTGTGGCGCCCAGAGCCTTGCGCAGGCCGATCTCCCGTGTTCGCTCGGTAACGGAAACCAGCATGATGTTGATGATCCCGATGGCGCCCAGGCCGAGCGTCACCAGTCCAACGACTCCGAGAAAATAATCCATGGCATCAAAAATTTTTCCTACGCGAATGGCTCCGTCGATCGTGTCCCAGTCCATGAATGCGTCATCGAGACTGGGATCGAAACCATGCCGCCGCGCAACGATGGCATGAACCTCGTTCTTGGCTTCAACGTGCAACTCTTTTCTTAGCGGACGGTAGTTAAGGAATGAGATTGCGTTTTCCGTATTCTGCGCCTTCAAGGGGAAAAGCATGCGCATGGTGTCGAAGGGCACGAAAATCCGGTGGTTGGTACCGTTCTCTCCTTCCTTGCCAATCTTCGGAATTACGCCGATCACCTTGAAGTCCAGATCGTTCAGCAGAATCGTGCTGCCCACGGCAGGCTGGCCGGGGAACATATTTTTTAACAACTCCCATCCCACCACGGCCACACGGCGATGCTGGCTGTTGTCTTCGTCATTGAACCAGCGGCCGGGATCGATCGGCGTGTTGCGAATATCGCTGTACTCCGGAACCACGCCGAAGACTTGGCCGTTGGTCGATCCATAATCGCTGACCGCGCGGATATCATCTCGCTCCAACACCGGAGAAACCGCGCGCAGGAATTTGGCTTGATCGCGAATGGCAAAATAATCGCCATAAGTCAGGTAGTAGGGTTGTCCCGATTGGAAGCTGCCGGCTATCGCCGGAATGCGACCGGGGAAAACAAACATGATGTCCTGACCCAGTTCCGCCAGATTCTTGTCCTGACCGCTTCGGAAGCCTTCGCCCAATCCGACCAAAAGCAGCAGAGAACCCACACCCCAGGCAATTCCAAACATCGTGAGAAAGGAGCGCAGTTTGTGCGCCCATAGCGTGGAGAGCGACTGCCGAACGATGTCGAGAAGCATCCGCATAGCGTTAATCGGAAATGTGCCCCCACATCTCCGGGGAGGGGCGTGAGGGCCCGGTAAACGGTAACGTTCAGGCGAGGGGTCTCAATCCCGCCTAACCATCTGATCTGTAATACGCAGCCGGGTCGCGCGAAGTTCCCCGCCGTCGCTACCGGTTAGACAATGTGGAGTACGGAAAGGTTAGCTCCGGGATTAAACGAACTGAAGCTGAATGCTTCTCCTGCCGATATTTCATGAAGGTGGAGTCGTTCTTCGAGCCGGATCGAGGCATGCCGTGTTCCGAAAAAGCGGGTTATCTCCGGATGCAATGCAATGCATAGTCGACGACAAACTCGACAATTTGCTGAACTTTCGGAATATGTATTGGACGTCGATAGGCGATTAGTTTCGGTAAAGTTTCGCAAAAAGGTCACGGTCGGAGCGATCGAAGAATACGCGGCGTCGCTCCGGGCGAACCCACTATTTCACCCGGATTTCTCCGAAATTGTGGATATGACCGAAGCCGACGACCTTGATCTCAAAGCCGAGGATTTCATTCGCCTGGCGGATCGGATTGATCCTTTCTCCATGCACGCCCGAAGAGCGTTTGTCGCCCGGGATGCAGTCCAGAAACACGCCTCTCGCATGCACAAAATTCTGCGAACCCAGAGAAATTTTTCAATTTTCGGTTCCGTCGAAGAGGCTGAACGATGGATTAAGGCTGAATCGTCGACTTCTTTTCACCGGCCCTAGAACTCGAAGTATCCTCCGGATGTTGCTGAAAGACGAGGGCCTGCCGTGCCCGTCGGTGGGAGCGCACCCAGAACAGCGGTCAAGTTTTCCCAGGCAGCCTGATTCAATGCTGGATCTGAAGCGACGAGCTCGCGAATCATGTCCCACGCGGCCAGATTGAGAGCTCCCTCCGGCGGGGGCCCCATCGCCAGAGAAACCGAGCATTGGGGGCAAAAGCATATTCGTTGTGCCGCCGACTTTTGCCGGGGCTTGATCCCGACAGTCTGCGCGAACAGGTAGACGGCAACCGACTTTTGCCCGCTTTGAATCGGGCGATTGCAGCGCAGACAGTACATGTTCTCCACGAATTCTCCAGATGCCGGATGTGGCTGCCAGAGATCAATACTGTCTGTTCGGTGAATCGGTAGGCAAGTATGCAGAGAGATTCCGGCACGTCCCGCTCGGACAGCCTTCGCCGTCGCGAACCAAGCTGTGCTCTAGCCAGAAGTGAATAGCATCGTGCACTCTGTTGCGATGAAACCTGCGGCAGGAAATCCGCGAGATCCGCGGCGCAGTGCCAGGCCGGCGATCGTACGCGAACTTGGCTCCGTCAAATCGGTTCGTGTGTCGCAACTTTGCAAGCTGAGCGAATGTAAAAAGGCCGCTGCTGTGTGCTACCGGCTCCGCCACGGTGCGATTGAATTTCTGCTGGTTCAAACTCGGCGCAGCCGCCGCTGGACATTCCCCAAAGGTAGTACTGAGCCTGGTTTAAGCCATGCCCAGGCTGCAGCAATGGAGGCCTTCGAGGAAGCTGGCGTACATGGACGGATCGAAGAGGTTTCCTTCACCCGCTATGTTTGCCGGAAGCCTGGCGCCGTGAAGACTTCTGAAGTTTCCTCTGAAAGGGGCGTCGCAGTCAGCGCTCACCTCTGCCAAGTCCTGCGCCTCTCCAAACCGAAAGAGTCAGGCCGGAACCGTAGCTGGTTTTCCATTCAGGATACAAAGCGGCGTTTGCGGGAAGGTCGGAAAAGCGGAGACGCGGACGAGTTCACCCGTGTCGTCCAACGGGCCGTAGCTCGCATCAGGCAATTGAGCAGCGAGATTGAATCGGGTTTTGATCGGTTGCGAGCGGAATCGTTGGGGGAGCCTGCACTTCGGAAAGTACGCTTCGAGGCCTTTACGCCGGCTCACGGTCCAGTGGAACAGGATTCGCTGGCTCCATACATGCGTTACCGGTTTGTCGAGGTGCACCGTTTTACCACGCCTGCAGGCGATGCTGATCGTCGCGAAACCCTGCCACGTCACGTCCTGCCGTTCGTCACCACGCGGCAGTTGAATCAAAATCCCAGATTGCTCTCTAGCCCGAAGAAGATGAAGGCGTTGGGAACCGGTTCAAAGACTGATTGAACCCACTCAAGCTCATCTCTGATTACCCGTTGTTCTTCGGCCGCTCGAAAGCCTTTTGCATATACCTGCGCGCTTCTTCCAGAGCGCCGAAAGTATCGTCGTTGGTCTGGATGGCTTGCCGGTATTCGTTGATGGCGCGCTCGCGCTGGCCGGTGATGTCAAAAATCTTGCCCAGCTGGATATGGCTCCAGACCTCCGTCCACCGTGGCTCCCCGTTGCCATTGATGGACGACCGGTAAGAGTTCGCCGACGATTGGTAATTCCTCTGCAGGAAGAAAATCTCAGCCACGCGGTAATGGGCGAGGGAACTGTTCTTGTTGAGGTCGAGTGCCTTGTTGAATTCCGCCAGCGCACCGGCAAGATCCCCCTGCTGCTGCAAAGCTTGGCCGCGCAGAATGGAAGCGCGCAGCTTTACGTCCGAAGAGTTAGTGAGCACGTGATGGTCGGGATCGATCGCGATTCGCCGTGGACGCCCAAAGGTTTCAACCGTAAAGGCCGAGTCTGTGCCCACCACTTCGAGCTTCTTGTCTTCTGTCTTGCCGTCGGTGTCAATCCGCAGGTCGACCGGCATGCGAAACAAATCGAGATCCTGCGAAACCTCGCCGGTTACACGGAATCCTTTGTTGTTGCCTAAGCGGTAGACTGTGTACTTTAACTTGAACTCGGGCGCACCGGTGGAATCAAGCCATTGCGAGAAGAACCAGGTGAGCTGTTGGCCGTAGTATTTCTCCGCGATGGTTTGAAAATCAGCCATAGTGGCTGACTTGCCCGAATACGTCTCGGCGAATTCGCGCATCGTTTTTAGATATTTGTCCTCACCCAGCACCCAGCGCAGCATGTGCAGGATCATCGCGCCCTTATCCGTCACCAGCGACTGAAATTCGGTGGAGAAGGGATCAAGCTTGCTCGCGCTGGAAAGCGGAATGTTGTCGTAAGCTAGCGCTCCCACCGACATATCTTTCACCGCTTCTTCCAGACCCGCGGCGCCAGCGGCGCTCTCTACATACATGGCTTCCGAGTAACGCGAAAATCCGTCAATCAGCCACCAGTCATCCTTGGTTGCCGGGCTTACCGATACACCCCACCATTGATGAGCAATGGCATTCGCCAGCAAACGGTAATTAGTCTTCTCCGTGATCGAAGGACCAGCCAGCCCTGCAATTTCCGGCGCCCATGCATATGGAACCGTGTCGCTCGGCAGTTCCACGACATTGAGCCGCTGCGAAAGCGGAGTGCCATAAAGCGTGATGAAGTAAGTAAATTCCTGAACCGCCGTGGTCGTGTATTCCGGCGCCAGCTTCTGGTGGTTGGGCTTAAAGAAGACGTGCAGGTCCATTCCCGCTTCGTCGCTCTTATATTCCTGGAAAATACCTGCAATGATTGTGCCGGGGAAACTCGGCTTGTCATCCACGAAAGTAAAAGTTTTCGTAGGAAGCCCATTGCTGTTTGGCTTGTTCGAAGGTGGATTTTCGGTGACTGTGGACTTTCCGCTGCCGATCACCAGCATATGAGCCGGCACAGTAACGCTGATCGTTGAGGTAAAGCGGTTCAGTCCGTAGCCGCTCACCGGAAACCAGCGTCCGGCGTAGAACAAGTAGCTGGTGTCGTCGCCAATGTAGGCGAGCTTCAGTCCGGGGACTGGGCTGTCATCGGCGTTCTCGATTTCGCCTTCGTATTCGAAGGTCAGGGTGGTGGAACTATCCTTCGTAAGCCCACTGGGCAGCGGAACCCGCACGGTCGAATCCTGTGTGACACGCTCGGCCGATAGCGGTTGATCCTTGTCATCCAGCACCTTGGTGACACGTAGCCCGTTATGCAGTTCGAAAATCGCCGTGTTCAGATCCTGAAGCGCGGTGAACTTGACCTTGGCCCGCGCCGACATCTGATGGAGATGCGGGGTAAGCTCGACTTCGATCTGGTAATCGTCCACTCGCAGGCGGGCTTTCTCGGCAGCCCAGGAAGGAATCGAGCTAAAACTCAACAACAGCAGGGCAGAGAAGCCCACAAGGACACTCTGCCCGCGCCGAAGCTGTCTCTGCATTAAGGAAGTTCTCCGGGAAATGGGCCTAACCTTTCCTATGATGAAGATTCTCATCTAAAAGATGCTGTGAGCACAAGGGTTAGCGAAAAAGTGCAACTGACCGGCAAACTTCCCCCAGACTGCCCGACGCTGAAAACTCTACGGCTTGGCGGGGTCTTGACCGGAAAGATGTGGTGTGAACCTGCGAACAATGAATTCCTGAATAATGTTGCTGGCCGCTCCGCCGCCGATTCCTATGAGCGCATTCTCAAACGTCAAGCTCACGCCGTTTCGATTTTCGGCCGGATAATAAAAATTGGAAATACCGCCCGCGGCAAGTCCGCCGATAATGCCGGAGTAATTCGGCTGCCAGCGGCCATTGTCGCCTTTGCAAATGACTGCGTTGGCAATGGCATAGAAAAACCTCGATTTTCGGCTGCCGGTTCCCTTATAGAAATAGCGCGGATCCTGCTTGAGCAAGGAAGGAAGTAGAGCGCCGCCGATGAATGTTCCTGATACAAAGTCACCATAGGCCGCACCGTAACGCCTCGCATAGCCAGCCGCGCCTTGCCCGTATCCGCTGAAGTCGTTTTCCGCCTGTTGAACTCCGGCGATCGCGCCCGTGATTACAAACGAGAACGGATCGATCGTTGATTTCCATGCCAGCTGAAATTTCAGTTTGGTCGTGAGAGGAGCCGCATTCGGAACGTAAGTGACATAAAAATTCGGGATAAAGCCCAAAACGCGCTGCGTTTCCTCCACCTTAACCTCTTCTTCCGCCACCTCCACCGAGGGCAGCCTTACTTCCACATTCACATTGGCACTGGGGATAGCAAGTGTGATCTGGGGAACAATGTAGTTTTCACCGGGCTGAAGCACTCCGGAGGCCTGCACCGTGGCGAAGCCTGATGTCGTATAGGTTATTTGAAACGCTCCGGGAGCGATATCGAGAAATAGAAAGTATCCATTGCTGTCTGACAGTGCCTCTCTTGTAGAAGCAAGACCCGGCTGTACCAGGGTTATTTTTACGTTCGCGACGACGGCCCCACTCTGATCCACCACGGTACCGCTGATGCTTCCGGATTTCGACCCAGGCGGGTCCTGTTGCGGCATCGAGGCCGAAGCGTTCGGCGGGTTTGCCGCAGGCACCGCTCCTGTCCGAGCCAGAGCCGAAAGGTTACTCAGTATTGCAGCGACCGTGATCCACAGTAAGAGCCACTTCGCGGGGCGGACCGAATACCGCGGATGATTGACTATGCAGTGAATGCGCGAACTCTCTTCCCAACCCGTCAAGGTCAATACTTAACCAAGTTGCCCTTTTTTAGTGTGAAGTTTTGTCAAGATCACCACGCGGCCCGCTTAATCCCAACGGCACAAGTTGCTGAGAGCCTAATCAAGACTGTCCTCTTCATCAAAGTTACCTTTATCCTGTAGTCTGATGCACAAATTTGAGGCTGGGCTAGCGGTGTGGTGCCATTGAATTTCCGATCGACCAAATAATTGCCGCTGCGCGGTCTGCCGGGCTTTGTACCAAACCTTCGAGGGCGCCTTCGCGTGCCCGAAGTTTTTCCTTCACCCGAGTTAAGCCCTCAAGCATCCGATTCCGTGTCGCCCCGTCGGGCAGTATTTCCTGCAGACACGCGACTACGTTTGCCGCCGTGAAGTCGTGCTGCACCAGCTCCGGAACGACTTCTTCTTCAGCAATCAGGTTGACCATCGCAAAGTGTGGAACCTTCACGCGCGGCTTGCCCAACAGGTAAGTGAGAGACGACACGCAGTAGACCATCACGAACGGAGTTCGCATCATCGCAGCTTCCACCGTCGCTGTGCCGCTGGCAATAATGCCCGCGCGAGAATGCCAGAGCGCAGGCAAGGATTCGGGCACAAGCGTGACCCTGTGGCGGCCAATTAAGCTTGTAAGGAACGAGCGATCGAGCGTGGGAGCGACCGGCAATAGAAATTCATTTTCGCGGCCAAGCCGACCGGCCGCTTCCAGCATCGTCGGCAAATTCAGGCGAACTTCTTTGACGCGGCTGCCGGGCATGACTGTAATCCAAGGTTTGCCCGGATCCAGATGAAACTGTGCGGCGTAATCGTTCCGCTCGACTGCCGGCTGCGGCAAATCCGCCAGTGGATGCCCGACAAACGTCGCGTCCACTCCACGTTCTCTGTAAAACTTCTCTTCAAATGGAAAAATCACCAGCGCTTTGTCAATGTAGTCGCGGAGCAGCCGCACCCGTCCCTGCCGCCATGCCCAGAACTGCGGTGCCACGTAATACACCACCGGAATCCCACGCCGCTTCATCTGTCGCGCCACTCGCCAGTTGAACGCCGGCGAGTCGATCACGATCGCAAGGTCCGGTTTGCGTTTGTCAGCCTCGGCGATCAGACGCCGGTACAGCCCGTAGATTGTTGGCAGATGGCTAAGGATTTCAGTGATCCCGACGACGGAGAGATCCTTGGCGTCGACGACAGTGTCGCACCCCGCAGCCCGCATCCGCTCCCCGCCAACGCCAAAAAACTCGAGTGGGAATTGGGACGGCACACTTACGGGTGTGGGCTGAGATCCTCGTGCAGGGACGGGCGCCTCGCCCGTCCAGCGAGCGCAGCCAGAATTGGCTGGCGCGGCACAGCGCCGCAGCGCTTCAATGAGCTGCGCCCCATACATCTCGCCCGAAGCCTCGCCCGCTGAGATCAGTATTCGCAAGAGAGCATTGTAAGGCTGCGGCCAGCGTTAGTCGTTCCCCGTTGTAACCGCGGGCCCAGCCGCAATCTCCTGATCCTTATACTGCAGCTGATAAAGCTTGAAATAAATCCCGCGCTGGGCAAGCAGTTGCTGGTGCGTACCCATCTCGCGGACTTGTCCCTTGTGCATCACGATGATCTTGTCGGCGCGCTGCACCGTCGAGAGCCGGTGGGCGATGATCACTGACGTGCGTCCCGCGACCATCCGCCCGAGCGCGTCGCGCACGCGGAATTCAGTTTCAGTATCCACGCTCGACGTAGCTTCATCCAAAATCAGAATCTTCGGCTCATGCGCCAGAGCCCGCGCAAACGAGATGAGTTGCTTCTGTCCCGTGGAGAGCGTCGATCCGCGCTCGCGCACCTCTTCCTCGAAGCCCTTCGGCAGGGCGCGGATGAAATCCGCTAGATTCACATCTTCGGCAGCCTGTTCAATATCTTTGTCCTGGATGCGCTTTGTCCCGAGCCGGATATTTCCCCCAATCGTTCCGCTGAACAGAAAGGGATCTTGCAGCACCACGCCGAATCGACTGCGCAAATCCCCGAGGTCCATCTCTTTCACGTCGACCCCGTCGATCCGGACCGCACCTTTCTGAACATCATAAAAACGCAGCAACAGAGAGATGAGCGTGGTCTTTCCTGCGCCCGTGTGCCCGACGATGGCCACGGTTTCGCCGGGTTCAATCGAGAAGGTCACATCGCGTAGCACCCAGTCGCCCCCCGCACCATCGCCTTGTTCATGCGCATCGCGATAAGCAAACCACACGTGATCGAACTCGATTCGTCCCGCTCCCTCCGGACGCTTCGTCACCGCAGGCGACATCACCTGCACCGGTGTGTCCAGCAACTTGAAGATGCGTTCGCTGGCGGCCATGGCCGATTGCAAGATGTTGTATTTTTCGCTGAAGTCCATGATCGGCCGGAAGAATCGCAGCGCGTACTGGATGAAAGCCACCAGCACGCCCAGCGACGCCACCGTCGGCACCAGGCGGAATGCGATCAGCGTTTTCCAATTGAAGTTCAGGGAAACGCTGCTCACGCGAACGTTTCGCATCACGTCCCCGCCGCCGAACCAGATGACGCACGCAATCGCGATCGCCGAGAGAATTTCGACGACCGGATAGTAAACCGCGTAGGCCAGGATCGCGTCTTTGTACGCGTCCATGTGATTGCGATTGATTTCCGAGAATCGGTTGTAAGCTTTGCGTTCGCGATTGAACAGCTGCAGCACCACCATCCCGCTGACGTGCTCCTGCAGGTAGGAATTAATACGCGCAATGGCCACCCGAATGCGCCGGTAGGAATCGCGCACCCGATCGCGAAAAATCTTGGTGGAATAAACGATGAACGGCAGCACAGCAAACGTGATCAGCGCCAGCTTCCAGTTCATGCACAGCATCACGCCCAGGATGCCGAACAGCACGAATAGATCCTCGAAAATCGACACCACGCCGGACGTGAACATCTCATTCAGCGCGTCAACATCGGTGGTAACTCGTGTCACCAGCCGGCCAACCGGATTCTTGTCAAAGAACGCAACGTGCAGCCGCTGCAGATGGCGGAAGATCTGGCGGCGCAGATCGAACATCACTTTCTGCCCGGTCCACTGCATGAAGTAGGTTTGCAGAAACTCGAGCAGGAAACTGAAGACCAGCAGTCCAACATAAATCGACGCGATCTGCGCAATGCCCGTGATGGCCCGCGGACTGAGCCAATTCCAGAAGCCGGAAGACAGACCTTTGGCGGGAGCCAGATATCGATCAATCGCCACTTTGGTGAGATACGGCCCCAGCACGTCGGCGAAAGACTTCAGCAAAATCGAAACCAGCGCAATCGCCACCTGCCAGCGGTAGGGACGCAGATACTTCAACAACCGCGCCATTAGCCGGCTGTCATACGCTTTGCCTAATACTTCTTCTTCCTGGGACATCGGGTCTTTGGCGATCTGTTTATTGGCAAGTCAGGGTGAAACGCGCCAGCGGCGCTCCTAACAGGGTAACCCAAATAGATGGCTGAAGAGGCCGCGAGGATGGAAAACGTTTGTGCCAGCGCAGATGGGATAATAATCTCTCATGTCCCTCGGTATTTACATCTCGGTGCCCTTTTGCCGCACGAAGTGCAGCTACTGCAACTTCGCTTCCGACGTGTTTTCCCGGGCAGTATTCGAGCGCTACGTGGATCGCGTGTGTGCCGACATTGAGAACGCCCCGCAGGTGGCAGCCGGCATGGGCGGAAGAATTGATGGTGAGGTGGATTCAATCTATCTCGGCGGTGGAACTCCTACCATGCTCAACGCTGCGCAGCTGGAACGAATCTTCGCCACAGTCCGGCGCCAATTCGACGTGGATCCTCAAGCTGAGATCACCGTCGAATGTGCTCCCGGTACCTTAGCGCCGGCGGTACCAGAGGTTCTTCTTCATTGCGGTGTGAACCGCGTCAGTCTCGGCGTGCAGTCTTTTGTGGATCCGGAAGCCGCCGCGGTCGGCCGCCTGCACAAGCGCGAAACTGTGCTGGAAGACCTTGCTCGACTGCGAGCTGCGGGAATCACGAACATCAACCTCGATTTGATCGCGGGCCTTCCGCATCAGACCAGCGATAGCTGGGAATTCTCTCTGGCAGAAACCATTGCAACCGGCGCTCCACACGCGAGCGTCTACATGCTCGAGGTCGACGAAGACTCCCGTCTGGGGCGCGAACTCATGGCCGGCGGCACGCGTTACCATGCGCACTTTGTCCCGGGCGAGGAAGCCATTGCCGATTTCTACGTCGCTGCCTGTGAACGCCTGCAATCCGCCGGAATTGTGCAGTACGAAATTTCCAACTTTGCCCGCAAGGGCTTCGAGTCACAACACAATCTCAAGTATTGGATGCGGCAACCTTACCTGGGCTTCGGGGTGGACGCCCACTCCATGCTGGAGTCCGCGGCTCCGGACATCGAAGCGGTACGATTCTCGCTCTCTGATTCCCTGGAAAGGTACATGAATGGCGCAGCTTTGCAGCGAACCACCGTCTCCCAGCGAGCGGCCATGGAAGAAAGTCTATTCCTGGGCCTGCGCCTCACGCGAGGCGTCAGCGTGATCAAACTTGAGAAGCATTTCGGCAAGGACGCGATTCAGAAGGTACGCCTCACGATCGCAGAATTGGTCGAGGACGGACTGATAGAAGACAGGGAAAATTTCATCCGCTTGACGCCCCGCGGGCGATTGCTCTCCAACGAAGTATTCGAGAAATTTATTCTGACCGAAGAGTCGGTCCGCTGATGTTCCGGCTCCGATGATTAGTAAATGACATCCGCGCCAAACCATCCGGTCGGTAGGCGCGAACTCCCGGACCCTCACAATCCCCAGTGTTGATAAGGTCGCGGGCCATCTCGCATATAACCCCCAGCGGTAACTTCTCCCCAATCTGGTCACTATGGTGTAATTCAAACATTGAACGCGAAAGGTGGAGCTTTGGATTTTCAACTGAACGACGAGCAGCAACATTTAAAAAGAAGCGTCCGGGAATTCGCCGAGCGCGAGATCGCGCCCAACGTCATGAAGTGGGATGAGGCCTCGGAATTTCCTCTGGCCACCGTCAAAGAGTTAGGCAAGCTCGGCTTGCTAGGAACCGTTTTTCCCGCCGAGTATGGCGGCGCAGGTATGGGTTACGTGGAGTACGCCACTGCCATCGAAGAATTGTCTCGCGTGGATGGCTCCGTCGGCATCATTGTCGCCGCCCACACCTCGCTCTGCTCCAATCACATTTTTCTCGCCGGAGACGAAGCACAAAAAAAGAAGTACGTCAGCAAACTGGCTTCCGGCGAATTCCTCGGCGCCTGGGGATTGACTGAGCCCTCTTCTGGATCGGATGCCGGGAGCGCCCGCATGACGGCGCGGCGCAAGGGCAGTAACTGGGTTCTCAATGGCACCAAAACTTTCTGCACCAATGGCCACTACGCCGACGTAATCGTCGTGCTTGCGGTGACCGACCGCACCGCGCACACCCACGGTCTTTCCGCCTTCATCGTCGAGAAAGACACCAAAGGATTTCGCCCCGGCAAAAAAGAAAACAAGTTAGGCTTGCGCGCGAGCGACACTGCGGAAATGATTTTCGAAGATTGCGCAATTCCCGCCGAGAATCTTCTGGGCAAGGAAGGCGACGGCTTCATTGACGCCATGCGCGTGCTTGATGGCGGCCGTATCTCGATTGCGGCTTTGTCGCTGGGCATGGCGCAGGGCGCATACGAGGCCGCCCTCAACTACTCCAAGGAGCGCAAGCAATTCGGCAAAGCCATCGGCGAGTTTCAGGCGATCCAATGGAAACTGGCGGACATGGCCACCGAAATCGACGCCGCCCGCTTGCTCACCCTGCGCGCCGCGTCGATGAAGGACGCCGGCATGAAGACCACTCTGGAGTCGTCCATGGCGAAACTTTATGCCAGCGAAGTCGCGGTGAGATGCGCCAACGAAGGCGTGCAGATTCACGGGGGCTACGGTTTCATCAAAGACTATCCCGCAGAGAAGTTTTACCGCGACGTGAAGTTGTGCACCATCGGCGAAGGCACCAGCGAGATTCAGCGGTTGGTGATCGCAAGGCAGTTGTTGAAGGACTGACTCGTCAGATTTCTTCTTCTTCCTACTCTGCTTTACACTGATCGTTTGAACCTGCCCATCCACACATTGATTGACCAACTGTGCTCCGGCGACGTTCGGGCCCTCGCCCGAGCCATTTCCACGGTGGAGAATCGCGCTCCCGGCTGGTCCGATCTAATGAAGGCGGTATTTCCTCACAGCGGCAAGGCCCGTGTCCTCGGCCTGACTGGGTCGCCCGGGGCGGGGAAGAGCACGCTCGTCGATCAGCTTGCTCGTCTCTACCGCAAAGACGATCACACCATTGGGATTATCGCTGTCGATCCCACCAGTCCGTACTCCGGCGGAGCCATTCTTGGCGACCGCATCCGCATGCAGGATCATTTCTCCGATCCTGGCATTTATATTCGCAGTATGGCGACGCGTGGTTCCCTGGGCGGCCTGGCGCGCACCACGGCTGATGTCGCTACGGTGCTGGACGCTTCCGGCCGCGACCTCGTCATGATTGAGACCGTCGGTGTTGGTCAGGACGAAGTAGATATCGTGCGCCTGGCAGACATCACGGTTGTGATCCTGGTTCCGGGCATGGGCGATGACGTGCAAACCATCAAAGCCGGGATCATGGAGATTGCCGATATCTTTGTAATCAACAAGAGCGACCGCGAAGGCGCCGAACACGTGGAGCGCGAAATTCGCACTCTGCAATCGCTCGCTGCGCGCAAGGATGGCTGGACTCCGCCGATCATTAAGACGGTCGCCAGTCAGGCTGTGGGAATCAAGGAGTTGGCGAATGCAATTTCGGACTACGAAGCGCATTTGCAAAGGGAAAATCTGGTTCTGCCCAAGAGCGTAGAGAACTGGCAGGAGCGCTTGATCGAAATGCTGCGCGATGCCATGCTGGAAAAGGCGCGAGCCCAATTCGCTGACGGCAGCCTGGCTCGGATGGCGGCCGAAGTAGCGGAACACAAACGCGATCCCTATGCGTTGGTCGAGGAGATCGCAGCCAATATGGGGAACCTCTGATGACGCAAATTGATCATCTCGGTATCGCCGTGAAGTCGCTGGCAGCGGCGAAGTCGATCTACGAGAAACTCGGCTTACTTGTTTCTCCTGAAGAAACCGTTGAGCAGGAGCAGGTGCGGCTGGTTATGGTTCCAGTGGGCGAGAGCCGGTTGGAATTATTGGAGGCGACTTCGGAGAACTCGACGATCGCCAGGTTTATCGCCAAGCGGGGCGAAGGCCTGCATCATATATGCCTGCGAGTTCCCGATCTGCCGGCAGCGGTCGAGCGGTTGAAGAAAGACGGAGTACGCTTGGTGTCGGAGGAAATCAAGGCCGGTGCCGGTGGGCACCGATATGTGTTCGTGCATCCTGCAAGCACGGGCGGCGTTCTATTGGAACTGGTGCAGGCATAGATGAACCAGATCGCCCACGGGTCTGCACGGATTCTTCGCGGATAGACCAATTACATTTTCATGCTTCTCCTCGCCATCGACACGTCCGGTAAGCACGGCAGCCTGGCGCTGGCGCGAGCCGGAGAGCCAACGGCCGAAGGTGGCGACTTCGAGGTGATTGAGATTGCGCCCCTGGCCGGCGGTACCTTTTCTGCACAACTCATTCCGCAAATCGCGGAGTTGCTCTCCAGCAACGGATTTGACAAGGATGCCATCGGCGCTTTCGCCGTCGCATCCGGGCCGGGATCCTTCACAGGTCTCAGAATCGGCTTAGCGGCAGTCAAGGCTCTCGCCGAGGTGTTGGAGAAGCCGATTGCGGTGGTATCTTTGCTCGAAGTGTGCGCCTTCACTAGTGGCGCTCAGGGCAAGGTTATGTCCGCTCTCGATGCGGGCCGTAGTGAGGTATACGCAGGAGAGTACGACATCCCGGAGCAAACTGGCCGCGACCCGCGAGAGCGCATCTTGAGCAAAGCTGAATTCTTTGAGCAGGCGAAGGGTTGGACGGTGGTAACTCCAGATTCCGCGCTCGCCCAAGCTTCTAACGCAGCCGGACTTTCGGTGTTAACCTTGCCACCGCTCTCCGCGGCTGCGGTCGGCCGCCTGGGCTGGTGCAAACTTGAGTCTGGAGAGACCGTAACTCCGGAACAGTTGGAAGCGAACTATATTCGCCGCAGCGATGCCGAAATGCTCGAGAGAATCCGTTCCTAGCTCGCACGTCCGAGGGGCCAAGTCGGCTGATATCCCCGCTATGATGCTCATCGAACACGAGAGCCCAAGCGCCGCTCATTGGTCCCGGGCTCAGTATGAATCCATGTTCGCAACGAATGATCTCTCCTCCCAACGCTGCGGATGGGTGGTCGAGTCCCGAGAACAAATTTCAACCGAACCCGCCGAACTCCTCGGCTTCTTGATAGCCCACAGGATCGACTCCGAATGGGAACTGGAAAACCTAGCTGTCGCCGAAAAAGCGCGACGACGCGGCATCGGTACCTGCCTTCTAACCGAGTTCTTCGAACACGTACGCGCGGAAAATGGTAGCGCCATATTCCTCGAAGTCCGCGAGTCCAACCATGTAGCCCGCAGCCTCTACCGACAGGCGGGTTTCGAAGAAACCGGCCTCCGGAAGGATTACTACTCCGACCCCCGCGAGAGCGCAATATTGTACCGGCGGTGCATTTCTTAGGGGTTTCTCACAAAGAGACTGCACCATGAATATGGCATTGAACCGTTTTTGGGGCTGTGGTAATTTGGCCTTATAAATTCCCGCTTGGAGGTCTGCCTGGATGCTGACTCCGAATGACACTCTCCTGAGCACGCATGACGAATTCCGCAGGCTGGCTCAGGAGCACATGCAATATTCCACCCGTCTTGATTCACTCACCCAAAAACGTTACCTCAGCGAAGATGAAAAGCTGGAGGAAGTGCGGCTGAAAAAGCTGAAGCTGCGGCTCAAAGATCAAATGCAGTCGATTGAGCGGCAGTATCATCAGCAGTTCGGAACACACGTAGCCTAGAATCTCTGGCCAACGAAGGCGCGGCCGTAGCCGCACGGGAATTTTTTATCTACACAAGGGCGCTGATCAGCGCCTTTCTTTATTTGCACTTAGCCCAACTGAAACCCTCTTCACCCCTCCCTGCTCTATAATTATGTGAACTCTCATGGTTCGTGACGGCTACTATTACGCGCTAGGTTTGATTATTGCCGCAGTGCTCGTCGGTTGGCTCGCCCAGCCGGTCTGGTCCATCCTCCCCATCCTGCTGGCATTGTTTTTCCTGTGGTTCTTTCGCGATCCTGAACGCTCGATTCCCGACGCTGCGGGTGCAGTAGTTTCCCCCGCGGACGGCAAAGTAACCGATGTTTCCTGGGTGACAACCGGTGGCGAAAAGCGGCTCCGCATCAGCATCTTCCTGAGTGTCTTTGACGTGCACGTAAATCGCTCCCCGATCGCGGGCTTGGTCGGCGACATACGTTATCAGCGCGGAAAATTTCTGAATGCAATGAACCCGGCTTCCGCCGAAGAAAACGAGCAAAATATTGTCCGCGTCGAAGGCGATGGTCAATCGATCGTCTTCAAGCAAATCGCAGGATTGCTGGCGCGTCGCATCGTCTTCCATCCGAAAGTGGGCGATCATCTCGAGCGCGGCCAGCGTGTAGGATTGATCAAGTTTGGCTCGCGCACCGACGTACTCCTCAACTCCGTTGCCAGCGTTCAGGTGAAGGTTGGAGACCGGGTTCGTGGCGGGGCAAGTGTTCTTGCCTATCTGCAACCAAGCGGCGAACTGGCAACTGCTGCACGCGAGTCGGTCGCCGAAGGGGCACAATAATGGACCTCGCGCAACGCCCGGACCAGCCCATCGAGAAGCGCCATCCCCGCCGCCGCATGAGCAAGGGGATGTACATCCTCCCCTCGCTCTTCACCACAGGCAACATGGCAGCCGGTTTCTACGCCATTCTGGAGGTTGTCCACGCCAGCGCCTCCACTTTCTGGCATCTCGACAACGCCGCCAAGGCCATCGGGTTCGCCGTCCTATTCGATGGACTGGATGGCCGCGTCGCACGCATGACCGGAACCAGCAGCGATTTCGGCAAGGAATTCGATTCGCTGGCGGACGTGATCACCTTTGGCGTGGCTCCAGCAATGCTGGCCTGGACTTGGGGATTTCACCTGATGCCCCCGGTCGCACTTACCGATTGGAACATCAAGTTAACCCAACTGGGCGCGATTGCCAGTTTCCTGTTTCTGATGGCCGGAGCCAGCCGTTTGGCCAGGTTCAATATCACGAGCAACCCGCAGCCTTCCAATCCGGGACGGCCGGGAAAGAAGTATTTCGTCGGCATGCCCATTCCTGCTGGTGCCGGTGTGATTGCAGCCGTCGTCCATTTTCAGGCCGGGGCTCCGCTCGATTCCTGGTACACCGCGATCACCTGGCTGGCGATGGTGGCAGCCGTCGGCTATCTCATGGTGAGTACCTGGCGGTTCTATAGTTTCAAGGACATTGATTTTTCTTCCCGCCGGCCCTTCCGCCTGATCATCTTATTTGGCGCGCTGTTCGCCGGCATCTGGTTTTTCTCCAAGCCGGTGCTTTTCGGAGTTGCGCTGCTCTATATGTTCTCCGGTGTGTTCTGGCGCTTGCAGTGGATCTTCCGCCGCCGCAGCCAGCCTCCGCCGCCCACGTACAAGGAGGCTTCGCAGACTTCATGAGTAGTCCGTCCAAAATCGTGGCGTCGTCCGCTTCCTCTTCCCCGCGCGGGCAGCTCTATCGCGCGGCCATCGTAGGTGCGGCCACGCTCAAAGGCAAGGAAGTTGCCGAGATGCTCAACGAGCGCAACTTTCCCGCCGCGGATGTGCGCCTTCTTGATGACGACGAGTCCATCGGACAGCTGGAAGCGACCGGCGACGAGATCAACTTCATCCAGAGCGTACGCGCCGAACAGTTCAACAAAGTGGATTTCACCTTCTTTGCCTCCGATGCGGAATGCACCCGCCAGAACTGGAAGCGCGCCCGCGACGCCGGCAGCGCTATCGTTGACCTTTCCGGTGTGTTGGAAGAAGAACCCGGCGCCACGGTCCGCTCACTCTGGATCGAGCGCGAACGCGGACAAACATGGCAGCCGGACTTGCAGCCGGCTCCATGCGTTGTGGCCCATCCCGCCGCCGTCGCCCTCGCCCTGCTATTGCTGCGTGCAAGCAAGGCCGCTGCGATTCGTAGCGCCGCGGCCACCATTTTCGAGCCGGCCTCCGAACAGGGCCAAAAAGGTATGGACGAGCTGCACCAGCAAACGGTCAATCTTTTATCCTTCCAAACTCTGCCCAAAGATGTGTTCGATACGCAACTGGCATTCAACATGGTTGCGCGCTACGGCCCGAACTCCAAGCTTTCGCTGGATTCCCTCGAAGCCCGCGTGCGACGCCATTATCAGAAACTTGCCGGAATGGCCGCGCCCCAGCCCGCACTGCTGGCGGTTCAGCCTCCAGTCTTTCACGGCAGCGGACTCGCTATCTTCTTGGAGATGGCGCAAGCCGTAGACCAGGAGAAGCTCTCTCGAGCTCTTGCGGGCGATCACGTAACCGTCGCAGGAGCTGAAGATGAGTCGCAGCCAAGCAACGTAAATACGGCTGGTCAGGCGAACGTCTTGGTTTCGTTGAAGCCCGAAGCTTCGCGCCCCAATGGAATCTGGCTATGGGCCGCTGCTGACAATCTGCGCGTGGCTGCGATCACCGCCGTGGAATGCGCCGAGAGCATGATCGCCACGCGTCCGGTGGGAAAAATCCAATGAGCTGGCGGCAGGCCGCATGGCCGCTCTTGCTCGCTGGACTTACCAGTTGCGGATATCACACCGCCGGCCACGCCACTCAACTTCCCGAAAACGTTAAGACGATTGCCATTCCTGCGTTTGTCAACGTGACCACCACCTACCGCATTGAACAGATGCTCACGGCTTCCGTAGTTCGTGAATTTACGACTCGCACTCACTATCACATCCTCAACGATCCCGGCGAAACTGCGGACGCGACGCTACTCGGTACTGTGCTCTCCACCTCCTCGACGCCGCTCACTTACAATTCCGCGACCGGGCAGGCGGCCAGCGTGCTGGTGGTGGTCAGCATGAAGGTTTCCCTCACCGATCGGCAGGGCAAGGTTCTGTATCAGAATCCTTCCTACATATTTCGCGAGCAGTATGAAGTTTCCCAGGACTTGGCTACGTTCTTCGAGGAGGACACGCCCGCCTTCCACCGGCTCTCCCAGGATTTCGCGCGAACCCTCGTTTCTAACATCCTGGAGGGCTTCTAGATGCTAGAGTTTGACTGTCATCCCGAGCAAGCGGTCTTTGCGCTCCGAGGGACATGGGCGGGCCGCGCGAAGCTGCCTGCGTTGAGCCAGCGAAGCGCGCTGAAGCGTCGCGTTCTTTGCGACGCAATAATCGCGCGTTTGGCTCGCTTCTTTATAAAACACAGCTTAGATTGTATCGAGCCTCTTTCTAGAACGGAGAACTTTTGAATGCGGGCTTTCGCCCAGGCCGAGCGCTTCGTCAACGAGCTTGAGTCGCGCAAGCTGCGTCCAGCCTACGTTTTCGTTGGCGACGAAGCCTTCTTCCGCAAGCGCTTCCGCGACGCAATTATCGAGCACCTCGTTCCCGCGGATCTCCGAGACTTCAGCCTGTTCGAATTCGATCTTGCGGAAAACGATCTCGCCGAAGTCCTCGACCGCGCCCGTACCCCGTCGCTCATGGCTCCGTTCCAGGTGTTTTTCGTGCGCGGAGTAAAGAACCTTTTCGGCCGCGGTTCCAATGAGGAAAAACTCGCCGCCATTGAAGACTATTGCAAGAACCCGAATCCCGACGCGCTGCTGGTTTTCGTCGCCGATCACATCAGCATTCCGGCCGACGTTCGGCGCATGGAGATGCAGGACAAAGAGCGCTACCAGCGGATCCGCGAGACCATGGGCCCGTATTGCGGCATCGTTGAACTGGCGCGCGTGGAGGAAGGCGAAGCGGTACGCTGGATCTCCGACTATTGCAGCTCTCGCGCCGTGAAAATCGACGCAGACGGCGCCCGCGAACTGGTCGACGCACTTGGCGGCGACATGATGATGATTTCGAGCGAACTGGAGAAGCTCATCCTCTACGTCGGCGCCCGTAATCGCATCACTCTGGGCGATGTCGAAACCATGGTGCTCGCCGCCAAGCAGCGTTCGCTCTATGAACTGACCGACGCCATCTCTTCCAAAGACCGCGTGCGCGCCCTGGAAGTCCTCGACGCGATGCTTTCTTCAGGCGATGGCGAAGAAGCAGCCATCGGACACATTTACATGTTGGCCAAAACCTTCCGCCAGATGCTGGTGATTCTCGAACGCAACGTACGCGATCAGCGCATGCTCTGGGCCGCGCTGTGGCAGGGTTTCCGCGTGCCTCCGTTCGCCGCCGACGACATTATCAAACAAGCCCGCCGCTACAAATCCCGCCGCGACTTGACCCGGGCAATTCGCTTGGTCGCCAAGGCCGATCTTGCTCTCCGCTCCAACCCCGTAAGCAAGCGCATGGTGCTCGAACGCCTCATCATGGACTTAACTACTGAGCCCAAGCTGGAAGCGCCGGGATGGATGCAGGATCAGCTGCCGGTGCAATAATCTTGGTTTTCGGTGGGATCTCAGCTATCGTGCGAAGCGAAATGACCTGGCGCTATCTGATTGAAACCCCGTGGATGGCCTTCGTCGCCTACTGGTTGATCAGCGCACTTAATACCAAGCCGACCGAAAAGAGGGAAGCCTTCGCAGCCCGCTACGGAATCATGCTTCTTGAAGTTATCGGTTTCGTTTTGCTCTTCCGGCATTCAGCCGACATCAGCTTTCTGGGCCAAAGAGTAATCCCACGGAGCTTTGCGATCGGCATCACTGCCGTCGCTCTTACTTGGGCGGGCATCGCGCTGGCGATTTGGGCGCGTTGGCATCTAGGCCAGTACTGGAGCGGACGAATCACCATAAAAGAAGATCACAAACTCATCCGCACCGGTCCGTACGCGCGCCTCCGGCACCCAATCTATTCCGGGCTGGACCTGGCGGCAATCGGCTCGGCGCTGGCGATCGGTCGCTGGCGCTGCGTGGTGGGAGTCTGCGTGATCATTGCGGGTTTCTGGATCAAGGCTAAGAGAGAAGAGGCAATGCTAGGCAGGCAGTTCGGCTCGGATTTCGAGGAGCACCGGCGGCAGACGGGATTTCTCCTGCCACATCTCTGATTCGAGTTCTGCGGGGTGCGACTTAGCGGCTACTAAGAATCGCGAAGAGTCAAAGCCGCTACTTCATCGCCGTAACGCGCTTGCCCAGTCGCGACTTATAACGGGCGGCGGTATTGCCGTGCAGCGTGCCCTTCTGGATGGCCTTGTCGAGCGCGGAAACAGTCTCGCGGTAGGTCTGCTCGGCGGCTTGCTTGTCGCCCTTTTCAATGGTCTCGCGCAAAGTACGCAGAGCCGTGCGCAAGCGCGATGCGTTCGCCCGATTCGTGGCGGTACGCTTTGTGGTTTGCCGGGCGCGCTTCAGCGCCGAAAAATGATTAGCCATGTCTGATTCTTACCCTTTGTGTGTAGAGCGAGATATTCGGTGACAGCCGAAGCCCTATTCTACGGGACTAAGTCTCAGTGGGTCAAACGATTGCGCCGCCATTGACTCCCATCCCCTCCCGGGGTAGGCTTTAACCAATGGTAGTGACTTGCCCTCTGGGCATGAGCATCCCGGTCTGTCCCGTCTCTGAGCACAATCCTGTTTTGTCCGCAAATCGAATGAGCATTTCAACCCGCGCAGCAATCCCAAGCCCCCTCGTGGTTCATCCTGCCCGCGCATGGTTCAAAAAAGAGACTGAATGAAGAAAAGTATCGGGATTACCCCCAATATCGAAACGCTCTTCGGCACCCGCGACGAGAATGTGCGCGTGCTTGAAGACGGACTGAACGTCGCCATTGACCTGCGGTCGAACGCCGTTGAACTGGAAGGCGCGGCCCGTGACGTAGCCCGCGCCGAGCAGGTGTTTGCCGACTACGAAACCCTCCAGCGCTCCGGATATGCCTTCAACAACGGCGACCTCAACAGCATGCTGCGCGTCCTGGTGGCGGATCCAACAGCGACCTTGCGCGGGCTAGCCGACGCTGGTCGCCAGCGTTCCCTCGGTCGCCGTATGGTGCAACCCAAGAGCGTCAATCAGCGCCGTTATGTCGAAGCCATCGAAAAACACGACATGGTTTTCGGCATAGGTCCCGCCGGTACGGGCAAGACTTATCTAGCCGTTGCCATGGCGATCTCCGCCCTGCTCGCCAAACGAGTGAACCGCATCATTCTGGCGCGCCCCGCGGTTGAAGCCGGCGAGCGCCTGGGATTCCTGCCCGGCACCCTCCAGGACAAGATCGATCCCTATCTCCGTCCTCTCTACGACGCTCTCTACGACATGCTCGAACCGGAGAAGGTGGATCGCTATCTGGAAAAAAATGTCATCGAGATTGCGCCCATCGCATTCATGCGCGGGCGTACGCTGAACGATTCTTTTGTGATTCTCGATGAGGCGCAGAATACCACCTCCGAGCAAATGAAGATGTTCGTCACCCGTCTGGGATTCAACTCCAAAGCAGTGATCACTGGCGACGTTACCCAGATCGACTTGCCCAACGCCCGCCGCAGCGGCCTGCTCGAAGCCATCGACATTTTGAATAAAGTGGAAGGCCTGACCTTCGTTCACTTTGACGAGTCCGATGTCGTGCGGCATCACCTGGTGCAGCGAATCATCCGGGCCTACGACGAGCACAGAGCTCATGTCGCTGAGCAGCAGATGTTGTTGTTGTCCGGCGGGAAAAGCCTCGAAGCCACCGGCGGAGCATCGCGAGCCAGTGAAGCCAAGGATTCCGACGCCAGGGATTCCATTAGCAGACCCCGTGAAGCCGCGGGAGAATAGCATCGGTGCAGGGGAAGTTGGTCATCCTTCGAAAAAAAGTTACGGGACTGAGTCCCTCAAGTCTCGAACGCTTTGTCCTGCGGGCGAGGCGTGCCCTCCACTTGCGCCACTCCGTGAACGTGCTGGTAACGAACAGTCACGAGTTACGCTCTCTCAACCGTCAATTTCGTGGCAAGAACAAAACCACGGACGTGTTGTCGTTTCCTTCCTCGCAACTAGAACTCCGTCAATCCAAACAAATCGCTGGTGAGCTGGCGATCTCCGCTGACTTCGCACGAGAGAGCGCCAGTCGCCTGGGGCACTCGACGGCAGAAGAAATAAAAATTCTGGTTCTGCACGGTATTCTTCATTTGGCCGGATTCGATCACGAGCGGGATAATGGTGAAATGGCTCACGAAGAGACTCGATTGCGACAGCGCCTGAAGTTGGATGTGGGGCTTATCGAGAGGACACAGTCACGTGCCAGCCAGCATTTGGTTCGCAAGCCGCCTCGCAAGCATCCTTCCGCACGGCGTAGAACCTTATGAATTGGGCAGTCGCACTCGCGCTTATCCCGCTGCTGGCCCTATTAGCGTTGGCCTCCTACGTCGACCGTGTCTACCAGGAAATCGGCAAGTTTCTTTCCCGTGAATTTCAGGACAACATCGATGTCTTCGAGCAAAAGGTAGAACCCTTCCTGGGCGTCAGTCGCTCGCGGGCGTCGCTCTCCATGGCTGTGCTCAAGCAGTTGACTACTGCGACCATCTCGTTGCTGGTGGGCTTCGCGCTCTTTGGAGATCCGCGCTGGAACCTATACGAAATCCTGCAAGCCGCCATCAGTCTGGTGGTAATCATCATCGTCTTCAACCAGTTTCTTCCCTTTCTGTTCTTCTCGCGCACCAACGGTGCTTGGCTCATTCGATGGACATGGCTCCTGCGAATCCTCATCTATCTGGTGCTGCCCGTGACCATCGTTCTGGGCTTCTTGCAATCCGTGGTATCCCTCACCCGCGAAAATACGCGCGAGGAGCCGGAAAGCGCAGCCGAAGCCGTCGATGCGTTGATCGAAGCCGGCCAGGAAGAAGGCATTATCCAGGAAGGCGATCGCGCCTTGATCCAGTCGGTGGTTGAGTTCAGCGGCAAGACAGTACGCGAAGCCATGAAGCCGCGTCCCGAAATGTTTGCCGTGCCCATGCAAACCACGGTCGAACGGTTCATCGAAATGCTGCGCACCAAGCACTATTCTCGAGTTCCGGTCTACGACGGAAGCATCCACAACATCAAAGGCATTGTCTACGCCCAGGATGTGCTGCAAGTCCCCGACAGCGAGGCTTCCAAAACTCTCGAAACCCTTATGCGGCGGGACGTCTATTTCGTTCCCGAAAGCAAGCTCGGCAGCGACCTTCTCCGCGAAATGCAGAAAAACAATATTCGCATGGCAATTGTGGTCGATGAATATGGCGGAGTAGCCGGCTTGGTTACCATCGAAGATCTAGTGGAAGAAATTGTCGGCGAAATCCGCGACGAACACGAGAAGCCGGAAATCGTCAAAGAGAATCCCGACTCCTACGTCGTTTCCGGAGGTATGGACGTCGATCGCCTCGCCGAACTTTTTGGCACAAAACCAGAAGGCAAGGAATCGGCAACTGTCGCAGGCCTTGTCAGCGAACTGGCCGGCCACATTCCCCAAAAGGGTGAAACCGTTGATGACGACGGTCTGCGTTTCGAAGTTTTGGAATCCACCGACCGCAAAGTAGAACGCGTCCGCATCACCACGGTTCAACCTCGCCAGCTGAAACTGATATAAAGGCAGCTTCTAGCCTCTAGCTCCTGGTTTCTAGCCAAGCCCACCTCGCCTTGAGAATCGGCCTCGACCAAGAATTCATGGGATACTAGAACTGATTATGCACCTGTCTCGCCAGAAGCCAGCAGCTAGTAGCTAGAAGCTAATTCTTATGCCTTTCCGTTCCGGTTTCGTCTGCATTCTCGGCCGCCCCAACGCCGGCAAATCCACGCTGCTCAACGCCCTTGTCGGCGAGAAACTTGCCATCATGTCCCCCAAGCCGCAAACCACGCGCAATCGAATTCAGGGCATCGTCAACCTGACCAAAAGCAAAGGGCAGAGCGGCGCACAGATTGTCTTAGTCGACACTCCCGGCGTACATAAGCCCGACAGTTCATTAGGCCGCAAGATGATGGTCGAAGTGCGGGAAGCCCTCGAGGGCTGCGATCTAATCCTTCTGATTATGGATGCGACCCGCAAACTCGATCAGCGCGACGAGTTCGCCATACAGATGTTGAAGCATTCGCCGACGAAAGTCCTCCTCATCCTCAACAAAATCGACCTGTTGAAAGGAGGCAAAGGCCAGCTTCTGCCGTTGATCGAGGAGTACAAAAAACTCCATCCCTTCCATGACATCATTCCAATTTCTGCACTAAAGCGCGACGGCCTGGAGCTATTGCTGAAACAAGTGACCGCAGCTTTGCCGGCTGGCCCGCCTTTATTTCCGGAGGACCACGTCACCGATCAACCGGCGCGCTTCATGGCTGGAGAAATTGTTCGCGAGCGTGTGCTAGTCGAGACCGAGAAGGAACTTCCCTACGCCACCACCGTGATCGTTGATAACTTCGAAGAAGGCAAGAAGTTAACCCGCATCTCCGCAACCATCTACTGCGAACGCGAAGGCCAGAAAGGTATCCTGATCGGTAAGAAGGGCCAAATGTTGAAACGAATCGGCACCTCGGCGCGCCTGCAAATCGAGCGCATGCTGGGCACCAAGGTTTTTCTCGAACTTTACGTTAAGGTGCAGCCCGGCTGGCGTGAATCGCGTGCTTTCGTGGAAGAACTCGACTGGAGAAGGCAGTTGGAACACCTGACACGGGGATGCGTCGAACCGCCGCAGGTGCCCAAAAAGAACTTTGCGTGATATCCTGCTGCACTGGATTTGTGGGAAAGCGTCGTTGCGCTCGGCGAGTTAGGGTGGAGAAGATCGCCCGGCTGGGAATTGGACGATAGAATCAACCGGCAGTTAAGACGAATCAGGAAGGCCCTGAAATAACGAACGAGCGTATACGAGCCCAATCCATGCCATCCGCGGATTCTCCCCAACAACCCCTGCCTGAGAAAGATTTCGATCCTGATCAATTAACTTTGATTTTGCGTGTCACCCTTTCCGCACGTCGCAATACCGTTGATCCTGTCGTACAGGAAGTAATGGCGGTGGTCCGCCAGATGAACGGCATCGACGGCAAAGAAGATGCTATCGAGTTGGCTCTGCAGGAAGCACTCGCCAACGCCGTCATTCACGGCGCAAAAGAAGATCCCACAAAAGTTGTCGAATGCCTGGTGAGCACCGACCAGGAACGCGGCATTCTGATCGTGGTCCGGGATCCCGGTACCGGATTTACTCCCGAGGCCGTACCCGGCTGCACCGTCGGAGAGAATATTTATTCCAACCACGGGCGCGGAATTTTTCTCATTAACCAGCTCATGGACAAAGTGGAATTCCGCAAGAACGGCACCGAAATCCGCATGGTGAAGCGGTAGCCCGACACCCAGCGGCCTCCCCTACTCGTTCACCACAATCCCCAAGGTTTTCATCTTCCGGTACAAATGACTGCGCTCCAGTCCCAGCACTTCAGCCGCTCGCGTAACGTTACCGTGGTTCTCGTCAAGTTTCTTCAGAATAAAGTCGCGCTCGTAGGCGTCCCGCGCCTGATGCAATGTGGAGAACTCGCTTCGCGCCGCGCGCCGATGACCGTCGCGGTAAACCAGCGGCGGCAGGTGTTTGCGGTCCAATCGCGTGATCATCGGATTCATGATCACAATGCGTTCAATCACATTGCGCAGTTCGCGAACATTTCCCGGCCATGAATAACGCATCAGCCCTTCGATGGCGTCGTCTGTAATCTCGCGCGGACGCCGCCCATAAGTTGCGGCCAGGTCTTTCAGGAAATGGCGTGCCAGCAGCGGAATATCTTCCTTCCGGTCGCGTAACGGAGGCACAAAAAAGGGAATCACATTCAGCCGGTAAAACAGATCTTCGCGAAAATTTCCAATCGAGATTTCCTCTTCCAGATCTTTGTTCGTGGAAGCGATGATGCGTGCATCCACGGTAATCGTTTCGTCGCTGCCCAGCGGCGTCACCCGCTGTTCGTCCAGCGTGCGCAGCACCTTGGATTGCGTTTTCAAGCTCATGTCGCCCACTTCATCCAGAAACAGAGTTCCCCCGTTCGCCTTCTGAAACTTGCCGTCCTTGTCAACGGTCGCTCCGGGGAACGATCCTTTGTAATGGCCGAAAAGTTCGCTCTCGATCAAGTCCTCGGGAATTGCTGCACAATTAACCTCCACGAAAGTCTCATCCTTTCGTAGGCTCTGCGCATGGATCGCGTGCGCGACCAGTTCTTTCCCTGTTCCCGATTCGCCGTAGATCAAAACCCGTCCGTTGGTGGGCGCCATCAATCCGATCTGCTGGCGCAACGCTTTCATCGGAATGCTGTCGCCCGCAATCAGGCTCTTGCCATGCAGCTGTTTCTTCAGGTCGACGTTTTCATGCCGCAATTTTTTCGATTCGATCGCATTCTTGACCAGAATCAATGTCTTGTCGATCGAAAGCGGTTTTTCCAGGAAGTCATAAGCGCCTAGTTTGGTGGCGCGAACGGCAGTCTCGATTGTTCCGTGCCCCGAGATCATAATGACTTCAGGCGCGTTATCGAGCTCGCGAATTCTTTCCAGGGTCTCGAGGCCGTCGATGCCGGGCAGCCAGATATCCAGCAGCACTACTTCGTAATTGTGCTCGCGACGCAGTAGCTTCAGGCATTCTTCCCCACTCGCCACGCAGGCAGTTTCGTAGCCTTCGTCTGCCAAAACTCCTTGCAGCGATTCGCGAATGCCGGATTCGTCATCCACCACGAGAATTCTACGCATGCTGAGCTGTGGGAGCGGCGAGCGCGGCTTCCGGAACTACTGGCAACTCTACGATGAAGCGCGCCCCTACCGGCCGGTTCTCCTCCACTCGAATGGATCCATGATGCTCCTCGATAACCCGGCTCACGATTGCCAGCCCAAGTCCGGTTCCTCTTTTCCGGGTGGAGAAATAAGGAAGAAAAAGTTTTTCCTTCAACTCGCGGGTCACGCCATGGCCGGTGTCGGCAATGGTGATCTCGACCGCGTCGCGGCTGGCCACCAGCGCCGTCGAAATCTGGATCTCGCGCACCAATGAATTTTGCATGGCCTCAGCAGCGTTGTCTACCAGGTTGGCAACCGCGCGTTTGATCGCTTCTGCGTCCGCCATAACCCTCGGCAGATCGGCAGCAAGCGACTTATGTACATCAATGCCGTCCAATCTTCCATTGAACATGGAGAGGGCGCTTTCGATCACCTCATTGATATTCGCTGGATGTGGGTTGGACGCGGGAAAGCGAGCCAGAGACGAGAATTCGTCCACCAGCCGGCGAACTGTTTCCACCGCGCCCGCAATCGTTTGGCCGCACGCTCGAACAATCTCCAGCGACGCTTGGTCGGGAGCCGTAGACCGCTCCAAATGCCGTTGAATTCGTTCCGCCGATAGCGCAATCGGCGTCAGCGGATTCTTGATCTCATGCGCCACGCGCCGTGCCACTTCCCGCCATGCCGCCTGCTTCTGCGCCTTCAGAAGATCCGAGAGATCTTCAAATACAATCACGTATCCCGATTGCTCATGCTGGCGACGCAGCGTAGCCACGGTTACTGCTACGTTCAGTGATGAACGTTGTAATGGCATCTCCATTTGGCTGGTCGTCATTCCCATGCGATCGGCACGGCGAAGCAGCGGCTCCAAATCCTGCAACACTTCAGGCGGAAATACGTCTGACAGGCGCGCGCCGCGCAGCATAGGCTTTGCGTCCGCATATCCTTCGGGATGAAAAATGCGCTGCAGGGCTTGGTTCGCATGCGTGACCGTGCGGGCGGCATCGAGCGATAGAACTCCCGTTGGTATGCTTTCGAGGATTGTTTCCATCTGCCGGCGGCGCTGGTCGAGTTCTGCGTTGGCAGTGCTCAGGTCCCGGCTGGACGCCTCGATCTGCCGCCGGCTGATTTCCAGCTCCTCGGCCATACGATTGAAGGAGCGGACTAGGTCTCCAATTTCATCGGCAGCGCTTACGTCAATCCGGTAGTCGAGACGTCCGCGGGAAATTTCCTGCGTCGCCTCCGCCAGGGCAGCCAGCGGACGGGTCACCAGCTTCGAAAGAAACAGCGCCAGCCACGTGGTCACGAACAGCACCATCATGGTCAGCAACAGCAGCAGACCGATGTAAGTCTGTCGCACATGTCTCCGTTCGCGGCTGAGCTGAAGGTAACGGAGTTGGCTAGCTTCGATCTGCTTCACTGTTCTGGAAAACTCTGCCGGCAGCGGGATTGCAACCAAAATCGATCCGTCTTGTCCAACGGGTGAGCTGCCCAACGTGTATTCGGTTTGCTCCCAGGTGAAACGGGCCGGTTGTCCGGCAGCTGCCTGTTCGATTGGCAGTTTCTCCTTCAAAACTCCCCAGGGCGCGGGAGCTCCGAGGCTCGCCTCCGCCACTCCATTTTGGATGGCGAACACAAATCCGCCTTGCAGAGTGGGCTGGTGAGTGCGAAATTCCTCCACGGCTGCAGCGAATCCATGACCTTCGAATGCTCTCTGGGTCTCCGGTTCAGCCGCGATCGTAATCGCTTCCGAGAGCGCGTTCTGTGCTGCGTACCCCGCCAGCAGCGAAGCCATGGCGTCTGTATCCGCACGAACCTCTTCCACTGGAGTGGAAAACCATTTATCGATAGAGCGGTTCATCAGCCCGTAGGCGAACCAGTACATCACCATGACTGGCACAAATGAAAGCAGCAGTGCCCCTACCACCATCCGCGTGCGGAACTTCGATCCCAGCACTCCCAGTCGCCGCTCGGCAAAGAGTTTGAGGAGATTGCGCGCCAGCACGAACGTGAGCGCAACAAATAGAAGAGAAATTAGCAGCGAAAGAGCGTAGAAAACCACGACCTGTTGATTGGTATCGGGTCGCAGTATGGTTTGATTAAACGCTGTCTGCGATACCAACACGGCGAACAAGAGAAACACCGCGATCGCTAGCACCACGATCAGCCGTTTCCGGTTGGAATTCTTCTGGAGCCGGGTTGGAACGTTTTGCGTCACGCGTCAGCACCCCAGCACAGGCAGATCACCGACCTTCCGCCTGTCTGGATACCGAAATTCATTATAGATGCTGATGAATGCTGGACGAATGGCGAAGCGGTTTCCAGGGTTGACAGAACGTGATCACGGCCGAACGGCTGCGCAGCTCAATGCCTATGGCGACGACCGGTCGACATCTCCTCCAATACGGCCAGGTAAGCCGCTTTCGGTTGATACGCTCGATCGAAGGGTAGCGCTTGTCCGCGAGCACCGTGCGAGTGAGAACCGATCCATGAATACTTATCCGTGAATCCCCAGGTCTGGATGGCCGTGCAGCCGGCATTCTCCAGGCATGCTCTGACGATGCCGCGATAAATTTCCGCTTGGCGGATCAGATCCTCATTTCGGCCTCGTCCGCCGGAATCCAACGGCACAGAGACGTGAACCTGCAACCCAAGCGCCGTCAGCCGCGCAATGTTCACCGCGATCGCCGCAATGTTCGCGTCGAGCAGGGGCACGTGCATCTGCAATCCCACCCCGTCGATGGGTACCCCCCGGCTCCGGAAATCTTTGATCATTGCGTAGATCGCATCCGACTTCCGGTTTAGCGCTTCGCCCTCCGCTTCGTTATAAAAGAGAAGCGCCTCAGAGTCGGCCTCATGTGCCCAGCGAAATACTTGCTCGATATACTTCGTTCGTTCTTGCGAGAATCCTATGCCGGGCTGGTTGTACCAAAGAGAATCGCGCGGGCTTCCATTCTCGTCCAGAGCTTCGTTGATCACATCCCACGCAAAAACCTGACTGGCGTAGTGTTCCATGACGCGGCGGATGTGTTCGTGGAGAAGCCGCAAAAGTTGCTGGCTTGTAAAGTGACCTTGCGTGAGCCAATCCGGATTGTAGCGCCCCCAGACCAGGCAATGGCCGCGCACCTTCATCTGGTGCGCTTGCGCAAACCGAACCACTTCGTCTCCCCGGCGAAAGTCATAGGTCTCTGCATCCGGCCGCAGAACCCACCATTTCATCGCATCTTCCGCCTCCACCATGTTGAACTCCCGAGCCAAGGTGGAAGCGTAGGCGGGCTCCGAAAGTTGTGTGGAGCGAACCGCCGTCCCTACAAGCATCCCATCTTTATCCGCAACCTGACGCAGGGTTTGGGCTCCCGCCAATAACGGGAAGTTTCCGACCATCAGGATAGTCAGCCCAATCCAGTATGCTCTCATTAATCTCACCGGATATTGTTGAACCGCTATTCACTTGAGACCTGGCAGGAAGGCTTGTAAAGGACATCTGTCACAGAGCGCCTGTGATTTTCTGCAGTAGTTCTTCCCCACACCCACAATCAGACCGTGGATTTCGTTGTAAACCTGCGTCAGAGCCGTGCGCTTCGCCGCGCTCATCGGCGACGGAGGATGCGCAGCACCGGAGATGCCGGCCACCAGATTTTGACTCAAAGCTGCATGGGATCCGGCAACAGACTCTGCCAAGGGCGACAGAGCCTGCTGAAACAATTTCCGGATGTCCTCATAACCAGCTTCTTCCGGCAGAATCGCGTGCCTCGCCAGAATCCGTCGCGTGTAGGCGTCCACCACGAATACGGGATGATTGCCGGCATAGAGCAGAATGGAATCGGCCGTCTCGGGGCCAACCCCGTTCAGCTGCAGAAACTCTTCCCGAAGCTCGGCCGTGGGCCGCGAAAACAATCGCCGCAGTGAACCCTCGTACCGCCGATCCAGAAATCTTATGAATGTTTTCAGCCGCTCGGCCTTCTGACGAAAATATCCCGACGGCCGAATCAGCTTCTCCAGTTCACGCAAAGGCACACGCCGGAGCCCTTTCACGCTAAGCAATTTGGCCGACCGAAGATTCGCCAGGGCCTCCTCCACATTCGTCCAAGCCGTGTTCTGCGTCAGATAAGCGCCCACAATCACTTCGAAAGGCGACCGCGCTGGCCACCAGTTCTGCGGTCCCCAAGCCTGAAATAAAGTGCGGTAGTAGGTGCGAATCTCTCTCTTTCTTGCCTCCTCGAGCAACCTTATGTCTCCTCATCGTTGAGTGTATCCCGACCACCTTCACTCAGAATCAGGCAACTTCCCGAAGGGACTCCCCGTCCTTACCGAAGTGCATGTACCCCAGCCGCAGTTTCCGCCTTAATCGAGAAAAAGGTTCATCTGGCGCGGGTTTCAGGGCTTCGTTCGCTTCACCCTGAAATCGCGGACAAGTCCAAGTACCACGGTAACTGGTACGGTAATCGACTTGCGTTGACAATTTGTGTCAACACCAAGACGCTGCTCTCCTCCCATTGGTAAAAGCGGCGCTTCGTGCAAATGCCGGTGAATTCGCCAGGCATCGTTCCACTCAGTGGATAGGAGATCGACGTATGTCTCAACGGCTGGGTGACCTTCTCGTAAAAGAGAAGATCATTACCCCAGAGCAGTTGGAACAAGCGACCAAGGCCCAGAAGGAGCAGAACTGCCGCCTCGGTTCCGCTTTGGTGAAGCTCGGCTTCCTCACCGACGAGGACGTCACCAATTTTCTCTCCCGGCAGTATGGCGTTCCCGCCATCAACCTCTCGTATTTTGAAATCGATCCCGCAGTCGTCAAGCTCATTCCGTTTGAAACCGCCAAGCGATACCAGATCCTTCCTTTAAGCCGCGTGGGCGCATCGCTGACCATCGCCATGGTCGATCCGACCAATGTCTTCGCGATGGACGACATCAAGTTCATGACTGGCTTCAACATCGAGCCAGTGGTCGCTTCCGAAAGCTCCATTCTCGCGGGCATCGACAAATCCTACGGCGGCCCCAAAGAAAAAGAAGAAGATCTCGAAACTGTAATGCAGTCGATGTCGGAGATGAACGAAAGCGACGTCGAACTGCAGGCCGAAGAGCAGCAGATGGAGCTGTCGCAGCTGGAAAGAGCCGCCGACGAAGCTCCCGTTGTCAAGCTGGTCAATATCGTCCTCGGCGACGCCGTGAAGCGGGGCGCCAGCGACATTCACATCGAGCCCTACGAAAAAGAGTTTCGCGTCCGTTTCCGCATTGACGGTGTTCTCCAGTCCATCATGTCGCCGCCCATGAAGCTGAAGGACGCCATAACCTCCCGCCTCAAGATCATGGCGAAATTAGATATCAGCGAGAAGCGCCTGCCCCAGGACGGCCGCATCATGCTGAAGATGAATATCGGCGGCCGCAAAAAGCAGCTCGACTTCCGCGTGAGCACTCTGCCCACACTCTGGGGCGAAAAAATCGTTCTCCGCTTACTCGACAAAGAGAACCTGCGCCTCGACATGACCAAGCTGGGTTTTGAGCCCGAGTCGCTGGTCAAGTTCGAGAAGGCCATTCTCAAACCTTATGGCATGGTGCTGGTGACCGGTCCCACGGGCTCAGGAAAAACCAACACTCTCTACTCGTCCATTTCTCGCCTGAATCAGCCCGATACCAACATTATGACCGCTGAAGATCCGGTCGAATTTCAGCTGGGCGGCGTCAATCAGGTGCAAATGAAGGAGCAGATCGGCCTGAACTTTGCCGCCGCTCTACGTTCTTTCCTGCGCCAGGATCCCAACATCATTCTGGTCGGCGAAATCCGCGACTTTGAAACCGCGGAAATCGCCATTAAAGCCGCGCTCACCGGCCACCTTGTGCTCTCCACTCTGCACACGAACGGTGCGCCGGAAACGATCACCCGACTGATGAACATGGGAATCGAACCCTTCCTGGTCGCGACGTCGGTTCACCTCATTTGCGCCCAGCGTCTGGTTCGCCGAATTTGCAAGGAATGCGCCGAGGTGGTCGAAGTTCCGGTCCAAACCCTCATCGAAGAAGGATTTTCGCCCGAGGAAGCCAAGACCATCAAGATCCAGAAAGGTAAGGGCTGTGGCATCTGCAATAACACCGGCTACAAAGGCCGCTGCGGTTTGTATGAAGTGATGGAAGTGGATGACGAGATCAGGGAACTGGTTCTGGTGGGCGCATCCGCGGTTGAACTCAAAAAGAAAGCAATCGAGCAGGGCATGATTACGCTGCGCCGGAGCGGTTTGATCAAAGTCGCGGCAGGCATGACCACGCTCGAGGAAGTTGCTCGCGAAACCATTCATTGATTCACGTTACGACGATTCGCGATCGATTGTATTCGCGGTCTAGAGGAAGGAAACAATTATGGGTTTGTCGTTAAGTGATTTGCTCAAAAGAATGTTGGAGATGAACGGCAGCGATCTTCACATCACCACCAATTCGCCTCCTCAGATCCGCGTGCACGGACATCTGGTGCCGCTCGATTTGCCGCAGATGACGCCGGCCGAGACCAAACAGCTCGCCTACAGTGTCATGACCGATTCGCAGAAGCACCGTTTCGAGGAAAGCCTCGAACTTGACTTTTCTTTCGGATTGAAAGGCCTGGCACGCTTCCGCGCCAACGTCTTCAACCAGCGCGGCGCTACGGCTGCGGTCTTTCGTCTGATTCCGTTCGAAATCAAGTCCTTCAACCAGCTGGGCTTGCCTCCGGTGGTCAGCAAACTTTGCGACAAGCCGCGCGGCCTGGTGCTGGTCACGGGTCCAACCGGGTCTGGTAAATCTACTACCCTCGCCGCCATGATCGACAAAATCAACAGCGAGCGGCACGATCACATCCTCACCATCGAGGATCCGATCGAGTTCGTGCACATGAACAAGAATTGCGTGGTTAACCAGCGCGAACTGCACGCCGATACCAAGAGTTTTACCGACGCCTTGCGCGCCGCTCTCCGTGAAGATCCCGACGTCGTGCTGATCGGTGAAATGCGCGATCTGGAAACCATCGAATCCGCCCTGCGCATTGCGGAAACCGGACACTTGACTTTCGGCACCTTGCATACCAATTCGGCTACCTCCACCATCAACCGCATCATCGACGTGTTTCCCGCGCATCAGCAGCCGCAGATTCGTGCGCAGCTTTCGCTCGTGCTGGAAGGCGTCATGTGCCAAACCCTTCTGCCAACGGTGAATGGCAAGGGCCGCGTGATGATTATGGAAATCCTGATCCCCAACCCCGCGGTTCGCAACTTGATCCGCGAGGACAAAATTCACCAGGTCTATTCGGCCATGCAGTCCGGGCAAGACAAGTTCGGCATGCAGACCTTTAATCAGGCCTTGGCCACAGCCTATTTGCAGAAGCAGGTTTCGCTGGAGGTGGCTCTGCAGCGTTCCAGCAATCCGGACGAGTTGCAGGAAATGATTAACCGTGGCGCCAGCTTAACCAATCGCGGCGGATCTGCAGGAGCAACCATGGCGCGCGGAGCGTCGAAGGGCTAGAGGCTGAAAGTGACAACAACATGCACGATCGGCCAGTTCGGCCGTCAAGCAATTCGGTAATTAGCGACCACTAGTTGAGGAGAGGTTAACCACATGCCAGTTTTCACATTTTCCGGCAAGGACGCCTCCGGACAGAAGGTTTCCGGAGAACGGAACGCGCCCAATAAAGAGGCGCTGGGACAGCAACTGCGACGCGAACGAATCGTTCCCGGAGCCATTCGGGAAAAGGGCAAAGAATTTGCGCTGCCCACATTCGGATCCGGCAAAGTCAAGATCAAGGATATCGCGATTTTCTTTCGCCAGTTCTCGGTCATGATCGATGCCGGCTTGCCGCTGGTGCAGTGTCTGGAAATTCTGGCTGCGAACCAGGAAAGCCAGTCGTTCCAGAAGACGCTCAACGGTGTTCGAACCACCGTTGAAGGGGGCGCAACCCTGGCCAACGCCATGCGTCAGTTTCCCCTCGTCTTCGATGACCTCACCACCAACATGATTGAAGCTGGCGAAACCGGCGGTATTCTGGACATTATTCTGCAGCGCCTGGCCACCTATGTCGAAAAAGCCGTGCGCTTGAAATCCGCCGTCAAGTCGGCCCTGATCTATCCCATCGCGGTTGTAAGTATCGCGACCCTGATCGTCGGCGCACTGCTCAAATGGGTCGTGCCTATCTTCGCCAATCTATTCGCTGGCCTGGGAGTTGCTCTCCCGCTCCCCACCCGCATCGTCATGGGATTGAGTGCCTTCGTGCAGAGTTTCTGGTGGGTGGTGGTCGGGGCCGTGATTGGCTTGGTCTTCGGCATTAAGCAAATCCGCAAGCATCCGCGAGGTCGCTATTACTTCGACAAGATGCTGCTCACGATGCCAGTCATCGGACCGCTATTGCGCAAGATTGCCGTAGGACGTTTCACACGGACGCTGGGCACCTTGATCACTTCGGGCGTTCCCATCCTGGAAGGCTTGGCCATCACCGCAAAGACTTCCGGCAACGCCGTTCTCGAAGAAGCGTTGATGAAGGTGCGGAAAGCGATCGAGGAAGGCCGGACGATCGTCGATCCGCTCCGCGAATGCGGAGTGTTTCCCAACATGGTGACCCAGATGATCGGAGTCGGCGAAGCCACCGGCGCCATGGACAACATGTTGCAGAAAATTGCCGATTTCTATGAGGAAGAGGTGGACGCGGCTACCAAGGATATGTTGGCCCTGTTGGAACCCGCGATCATCAGCACTCTGGGTCTTGCCATCGGCGGCATTGTGATATCGCTCTACATGCCACTGTTCGCCATGATCGCCAAACTGGCAGGCTAAAAAATAACTCGGTTGGCAGGCCGGAGTTCGCTCGCTGGCAGCAACGGCCTCCTGCCGAAAATGGAGTTGGGTGGTAAGTGTCAGGTCTTAGCCTGAAGGCCTGAGATCCGAGACCCAACCCCTCACACCGCCAGTCCATAATGCCCGGCGGTTGTTGTTTCGCATCATCGGGATCTGCATGCAATCGACGTTCGACGAGCGGAGTTGGCTAGCCTGGCTGGTAAAGGCGCGCATCCTGATTCTCACCTTCCTGTTCGCCATCCAGTTGGCTGTTGCCCACCTTGCACCGACTTCACTGCCTCTGCGTCTTTTCGTGGGCACGATCATTTTGTGGTTCGCCTTGTCTCTCTTCTATGCCCTGCTGCTTTCCGTCTGGCATGAGCACCGTTTGCAGGCTCTGTTGCAGGTTCTAACCGATCTGGTTTTCGTCAGCCTGGTGGTGGATCAAACCGGAGGCTGGGACAGTTCTCTCAATTTCCTCTACCCCTTGGTCATTATCGTCGCCAGCATTCTTCTTCCCAGAGTGTGGGCGCATCTGGTCGCCGCCCTGGCATTCATTCTTTACGGAACCGTAATCGAACTCAATTACTACGGCGTCCTAAGATCCTACTGCACCAGTCATCCCGGCCTGAAAACTCTGCAGGCCATCATTTTCGTGAACCTGTTTGCCTACCTGGCGGTCGCCTACCTGGCCGGTCTGCTGTCCACCAAGTTGCGTCAGGCGCGGGTGCAATTGAAACACGCCAGCGGCGCTCTCGAGAACCTTCAGATTCTCCACGAAAATATTATTCAATCCATCAGCAGCGGATTAATCACCACCGGTCTCGACGGTCACATCACTCTGGCGAACAGCGCGGCGCTGAAACTTCTCGAGCGTGCGCCGGAACAATTGCTGGGAACCCCGGTCAGCAACCTTTTCCTGGACCCATTGCCCAACGCCGAATTGCAAGCCCACGCCGAAGTTCGGTTCGACGCCGCCAATGGATTCCGCAAGACCTTGCGCGTCCGCGTCGCAACCTTGAACGTCCCTGAGCGTGGCGCAATTGGATACGTCTACGCCCTCGACGATCTTACTGAGATTCGCCGCCTGGAGCGCGAAGTCCGCATGCAGGACCGCCTCGCCGCGGTTGGCCGGCTCGCCGCCGCTATCGCCCACGAAATCCGGAATCCGCTCACTTCCATCGCCGGTTCGGTCAGCATGCTCTCTGGCGTTCCGGATATGAGCGTCGAACATCGCCAATTGCTCGACATCGTCACCCGAGAATCGCAGCGGCTCAACGCCATCATCACCGACTTTCTGGCGTATTCCCGCGGCAAACAATATCGCTTCGAAAAGGTCGACCTCATTCCATTATTAGAAGACACTCTCACACTCATGCGGCATCGGATGGCCGCGGAAAATACCGGCATCACCATCGAAAGCCGATTTTCCATCGCCCAGGCTTGGTGCCTGGCTGACGGGGACAAAGTCAAACAGGTTTTCTGGAACTTCAGCGAAAACGCAGTGCGCGCCATGCAAAGGGGCGGCGCTTTGAAGGTCAGCATTGAAAGTCTGGGCGAGGACTGGCAAGTAAGTTTTGCAGATACAGGGACCGGAATGACCCCGCAACAAACCGAAAAGATTTTCGAACCTTTCCAGTCGAACTTTGAAGGCGGTACAGGCCTCGGCCTGGCAGTCGTCTACCAGATCGTGCAGGCGCATGAAGGCAAAGTCTGGGCGCGCTCGAAGCCAGGGCAGGGAACCACTTTCGTGTTGAGGCTGCGGCGTCTTGATGCGGAACGCGCTGCGACCGGCTCGCGCAGAGTGGAAGGCTTCGCTTCATCTCCCATGCCGACAGCTGAGCCCGCGCAACTAGCGGCGGCTGCGGCGGAAGGGAGGCAGCATGGCTAACATTCTCGTTTGCGACGACGAACGCTCCATCTGCGAAATGCTCGACATCGCCCTGCGCCGCGAAGGCTACCGCGTGGAAACCGTGCAATCCGGCCAGGCCGCCAAAAATAAAATTGATGGCGCTCTCTACGATGTCATTATCACCGATATCAAGATGCCGAATATAGACGGCATCGAAGTTCTCCGCCACGCCCATCGCGTTTCTCCCGATTCTCCGGTGATCCTCATCACTGCAGTCGACGACTATGAAGCCGCCGTGGAAGCGGTGAAAGCGGGAGGAGCCTCCGACTACATTCGTAAGAGTCCCGGCCTGGTCGATGAAATCAAGCTCGCCATCCGCCGCGTGCTGGAAAAACTCACTCTCAGCAAACAGAATTTTGCCCTCCGTCGCGACGCTGCCGCGCATAATTCGCTCGACAATATCATTGGCTCTAGTCGAGCGATGGAAAAGCTCAAGCTGACCGTACGCACCGTCGCCTCCACGGCCAGCACTGTTTTAATTCACGGCGAAAGCGGCACTGGTAAAGAGCTGGTGGCGCGCGCCGTCCACACCTGTTCGCCGCGCGCCACCGAACCCTTTGTCTCGGTAAACTGCGGCGCTTTTCCGGAGACCTTGCTGGAAAGTGAACTCTTCGGTTACTTGAAGGGCGCCTTTACCGGCGCCACGCAGAACAAACGTGGTCTATTCGAAGTGGCCGGCGGCGGCACCATCTTCCTCGACGAAATTAGTGAGATGACGCTAGCCATGCAGGTGAAACTGCTTCGCGTCCTGCAGGAACGCTCCGTGCGCCCCGTCGGTGGCACCAGCGAGATTTCCATCGATGTGCGCGTCATCGCCGCCACCAACCGCGACCTCGACAAAGCGGTCGCCGAAAACCTCTTTCGCGAGGATCTCTACTACCGCCTCAGCGTCATCCCCATCCGCGTACCCGATCTGCGCGAGCGTCGCGAAGATATCCCTTTGCTGGCCAATCACTTCCTGAAAAAATACGCGGCTGCAGCCGGCCGAAGCATCCTGCGCATCAACAAAGATTCTCTCGCCGCTCTCTGCGATTACGAATGGCCCGGCAACGTCCGCCAGCTGGAGAACACCATCGAACGCGCCGTCGCCCTCGAAATGACCAACGAGCTGCACGTCGAACTGCCCGCCGAACGCCCCAAAGCTCGCGCCGCCGCCGCGGGAGTTGGCGCAGGAACATCTGAGATAGCGCCCGGTGCAGTGCTGCCCGAAGGCGTGGGCATGGAAGGTTACGTCGCCGGTATCGAGCGCAACCTTCTCCAAAACGCTCTGGATCACTCCAACGGCGTGCAAACCAAAGCAGCCGACCTACTCGGCATCTCCTACCGCTCCTTCCGTCACCTGATGAAGAAGTACGGATTGTAGAAGGCTGCTAGCTCCTGGCTTCTAGCTCCTTGCGTGAGTCCACTACAAAGAGCTAGCAGCCAGTCGCTAGGAGCTGCCCTTCTTCAACTGCTGCTTCCACCCCAACACCCGAGCCTTGGCTCCCTCCGCCTCAGCTTCTGGAATCATCCCTTTTTTCTGATAAAGCACCGACAAGCTGGTATGCGCAAGCACGTCATCGGTATCCAATTCCGTAATCCTCTGCGCGACACTGATCGCTTCATCGTAGCGCTGCAAGTCCTGCAGCGCGCGCGCCAATCCGTGCATGGCCTCGGTAAAACTGGGATCCACGGCAATCGATTCGCCGTAAGCCGCAACTGCCTCTTCCAGCTTCCCATCCGCCATCAGATCGAGCGCGGCATAGTAGTGATCTTCAGCCTTCTGGCGGGCGTTTGCGTCGGACATGGCAGGAATTCCCCGGCGGAGACAGGATTCTAACACGCAGCGAACTTGTTGCACGCAAGAAGTCCTATACAGACCCTGTCATTCCGACGGCGTGGAGCGAAGCGAGCGAAGGGAGGAACCTGTTCTTGGTCATTATGCCGGCTCTCTGTGTTCAGTCCATTTACGGAACCCCGCTACACGTAGCCGATGAGTGTGATCTATGTTTATCATGCTCCCATGCGCTATCCTCTCCGCTTCCTGTGGAACGCGACCAAAGGCCATCGCCTCGCTCCCTGGCGCAGCCCCTATCTGCTCTGGCGCATCGAGACCTACTGCGGCGTCAAAATGACCCAAATCGGTTTCCTGGAATTTTGGGAATTTCTCTGGCGGGAGCGCACAAATCTATGGCGCTTTCTCAAGTGGACGGCTGAAATGGAACGCTACGCCCACCCCAAACCGAAACCTTGAAACCTTGAAACTCTGACCACTGCTCTACGCGCCCTTACCCGCAGCCGCTGCATCGCCCAGAATAATGCTCACATCCGTTCCTTTGCCAGCGCCTGTTAACTGCGCTGCCGCGCCGCGGTTGGCCGCGATCTCAAGAAAGCCCATGCTGCCTAGAACCCCGAACACCTCGCCCGGCGCTCCCTCGGCATAAGCGTTATGAATTTCGCTGATTTCCTTGTTTCCCACCACAATCTTGAACTCGCCGGCTGCAGCTCCGAAAAGCATGGGGGCATCCTGCGGCGTGATGTTTGTGATCAGATTTCCGAACCGGTCGACCTTCAGCACCACTCCACGCAAACGGTTCGCATCGACAGCTTTCGGCTTGGGCGCCGAAAAGCGCACGTACTCCTCCACTTCTTCGCCAAACTTCATCGTGTCAACCTCTTTGGCCAGGTATGCCGCCACTGGCGCGAAAATATCCCGCGCGTGAAACGTATTGCTCACCGGCTGCAGAAAATAATGCTCCGAGGTAATGTGCCGCACGTGCATGCGCTCCTCGCGTGCGTAGACCAGCGACAGCACGCCATTGTCGGGCGCAACAAAATGATATTTATCGCTCGAGGCCAGAATCGGCCGCCGCGCCGTACCCACTCCCGGATCCACCACCACCACATGCACGGTCCGGCTCGGGAAATACGAATATGCCTGCGAGATGGTGAGTGCTCCATCCAGCACGTCGAAAGCCTGCACCGCGTGGCAGATATCGACGATCTGCGCCTCCGGCACAATATCCAGAATGACGCCCTTCATGACGCCTACAAAGTGGTCGTTCGTGCCAAAGTCGGTGGTGAGAGTGATAATCGGATGCTGCGCCAAAATTACCTCGCGGACGGAAGACATAATCTTCCCAGTGCTTCGAAACTAATTGCTGGACGCCGCGTCCGTCAAGGAACGGAGGTAATAAGAAAACGCACTCTATGACGTGTGCTGCGCTTTGGAAGGGAGAGGCTTTAAGCCCCGTCGTACAGGAACTGACCACTGCTACTCAATGTGAATATCGCCGGACCCCGTGCGCACCGTCAGCAGCGGCCCGCCACCGCGCACTTTGCCGACGATCTGCTTGCGCGTCTCCTGCACCCGCCCCTGCACCGTCATCGTGATCGCGGGACCAACCTCCACGTTCCCGGAACTGGTCGATAGGTTGGCATCGAAGGCCGCGTTCCCAGGCAATTGCACGTGCACGTTACCCGAACCCGTGCGGATCTCCCACGCGCCCGTCTGCGCGCCCTCGCCCGTAATATCGCCGCTCCCCGCCTCCGCGTGAAATGACCCCTGAATTCCCCGAGCCGTGATGTTGCCCGACCCCGTACGCAGGTCAACATCTCCGGCCCCGGTTTCTTCAATTTCAATATCGCCGCTTCCCGCGCCGCCGCGTACGGCACCGGTAACCTCCCGCGCCCGCACATTGCCCGAACCCGTTTGCAATCGAATCTCCCCCGTAATCTGCGCCAGCTTCATGTCTCCCGATCCGCTCTGCAAATCGGCGTTCCCGCGGGTCCCTTCAATAATCTGATCTCCCGAACCGCTGCGCGTGCGAATCGTTGTATCTACAGGAACGATGATCTCGTAATCCACCGAAATGTCGTGCGCGCTTATGTAATCAACGCGGATGCCGTTTCCCTCCTGCCGCACCGGCGGATGCTGCTCAATATCGCTTACATCGGTTTGCCGGTTGCCAAAGAGCCAGTGATCTCCCACGAAAATCTTGCCGTGAATGGAAACCGATCCCGCAGGCCCGCTTCGTACGATAATGTCTCCGGACCGAGTCTCCACTTCCAGATCAACCGGCCCATTCACCGAGAATGTCCGATCGAAAGTCCCCTGCGGCGTAGAAGCGAAAGCAGGACTCGCAACCAGCGACAAAGCCACCGCGATTGTGAAAACTGGGAATCGATGTCGAACCAATTCACTAATGCTGGAAACTCGCCGGTAATCCATCTAATCGCTCCTTAATATTTCCTTCACCCCTAAGCCGGAAGCTGCCTTCCCTACTGCAGCACCACCTGATCCCCCTCTTTCAGCCCGCTCAGCACTTCCGTCTTCGCCCCATTCGAAATTCCAATGTTCACCGCAATCTTGTCTTTGCCGTCCTTTCCCTTAGGATCTGGAATCTCCACCGAGGCCTTCTTATCTTTGTCATAAAGAATAGCGCCTTCGGGAATCTGCAGTACGTTCTTATGTTCTTCAAGAATGATTTCCGCGTTGGCCGTCATCTCAGCCTTCAACTCGCCGCCCGGATTCTGAATCGAAACCCGCACTTCAAACGTAGTGACGTTATCTTTCTCCACGCCCATTGGAGAAATCTTGGTCACTTTTCCATAGAAGGTCTTGTCCTTGAACGATTCGACTTTGATCCGCGCCGGCTGCCCCAGATACACCTTACCGATGTCGCTCTCGTCGACTTTCCCCTTCACATAAACTTCGCTGGTATCGCCGAGCGTCATCACCAGTGTGGCCGACGATCCCAACACCAGAATCGAACTCACCGCATCGCCCATTTCCACATCGCGTGAGAGCACAATGCCATCGATCGGCGAAACGATATCGGTATAGCTGAGCTGCTCCTCCAACTGCTTCAAATTTGCCTGGTCCTCTGCCACCTGCGCTCGCGACTGCGCAATCTTTGCCCTCAGCACCGTTACCTGCGCCTTGGCCACGTTCTGCTTATTCAATGACATCTCATAATTCTTCTCGGCATCATCGAGGGCGGAAGCCGAAACCACTCCATCCTTCGCCATACCTTCGGCTCGGTCATAGGCGCGCTTCAGCAACGGTACATCCGGCCCCTCCGCATCTACTTTGGCGCGCTCATAGTCCGCCTGCGAACTGCTCAGGTTTGCCTGAGCCGCATCCAGTGCCGCGCGCGACTGCGCCACCTGCGCCTCAATCTCCAACTTGTCGAGTTGCGCCAACAGCTGCCCTTTTTTTACATGATCGCCATAATCCACCAGCAACTTCTTCACAATGCCGCTGGCCTTCGACTTCACCTCAACCTTCGTGATCGGCGTAACTTTCCCCGTCGCCACCACGCTCTTCGCCAGGTCGCCGCGCTCCACCTTCGCCAGTTTTGTCGGATCAATCTTGGTCCCACCGCGCGTGGCCGCAAACACCCCGATCGCAATCACCAGCACGATCGCCAGCCCAATGCTTCCATATATGAAAAGTCTGCGACGCTTCTTCTTATTATTTCCGTTTCCGTTCACAACCGCCTCCTGAATGCGAGCTGGAAATGGAGCCGTCCCCGCTCTCCATTAGTTTGTACGAACCCGGAGTTGCCTTTGTTCCAGAGATTTTGCAGCGAACCCGAATGGTCTGAGCGGCGCAAGCGACTTTGCCACCTTCCACTTAGACCATCCTCACAGAAAAAAGGTTAGCCCAGAGGGCCCAATAGTTTTACCCCGTGTTCCCCTGCCCGCCCTGAGCGCACTCGAAGGCTGACCTCTGTGGTAAAGAATCTAAGCGGCTATCTCAAAGCGGCCGCGAGCCATCCCGGCCCCGAATGCTAGAATTGCCCATCAGAATTGCGCCTAAATGATCGCCTTCGTGCTGCTCCGCGTGCTCCTGATCCTTCTCCTGGTGGCGGCAAATGCGTTTTTCGCCGCTGCGGAGTTTTCCCTGGTCAGCGTCCGCGACACCAGAATTCAGCAGCTAATCTCCTCCGGACGGATCGGCGCCCGCATCGTCCAGCGCCTCCATCAGCACCTCGACGAAGTTGTAAACGGCGTCCAACTCGGCATCACTATGGTCAGCCTCACCCTGGGCTGGATCGGCGAACCTATGGTCGCCCAACTCGTGGGCTCCCTCCACTTCGTCCAAAGAATCCCGCACGCCGCCGTCTACGCCCACGGCATCGCCATCGTCATTGCCTTCAGCCTGATCACCTACCTTCACGTCCTCCTCGGCGAACTTGTCCCCAAGACTCTCGCCCTCCAGCGCGCCGAGCAGATCGCCCTCGCCGTGGCTGGCCCCATGGAAGCCTTCCTCACCATCACCCGCCCCCTGCTTTTTTTCATGCGCCGCTCCGGCGGCTTGGTTCTCCGCCTCTTCGGCGCCCGCGAAACCCGCCGCGGAGGCGCCGTTCACTCTCCCGACGAACTCAAGCTCATCGTGACCGCCAGCCGCCAGTTTGGTCAGATTCCCGCCTCCCAAGAGGAAATGATCCACAACGCTATCGAACTCGACAGCATTACCGTCCGCGAAGTCATGGTTGCCCGTCCCGACATTTTTTCCTTACCCTCCGATCTCATGCTCGACGATGCTCTCAATCGCGTCGTCGATGGCCAGCACTCGCGTATCCCGGTCTACGATCCCCAACGTGGTCCCGAGCACATCGTCGGTGTCCTTTATTACAAAGAACTGGTTCGCTGGGTGCGTCTCCGATTAGTCAATCTCGGCCAGCCTCTGGCCTCCCGCATCGCCCGCACTCAGATCGGCCAGATCATGCACGATGTCCTGGTCGTCCCCGAAACCAAAGTCCTGTCGGAACTCCTGGACGAATTCAAGCACCGGCGCCGCCACCTGGCTGTCGTAGTCGACGAGTACGGCTCAACTGCCGGTGTAATCACGGTAGAAGACATCCTCGAGCAGCTAGTCGGCGACATCGAAGACGAATTTGACGTCTCGCCGCCCCAGCCCGAATTAGCCGACGAATCCGTCCTGCTGCTCGAAGGCTCGGAAAATATTCTCGACCTCGAAACCCAGCACGGTCTTGTCCTCCCCCGCGATGCCGGCTTCGAAACTCTTGCCGGATTCGTACTCGCGCGACTGCAACGCATTCCCTACTTAGGCGAATCTTTCGAGTACGAAGGCCATCGCTACACCGTGGCGGAAATGGAAGGCCACCGCATTGCCAGAGTGAAAATCGAAAAACTGGAAAATGCCGAAAACAAGCCCCAGCCCGCCAAGCAGGCCAGAGATTAATTAAACATGCCAGCCCCTGTCATCCTGAGCGAAGCAGATGGCGCGCGAAGCAAGCCATCTGCGAAGTCGAAGGACCCCGTGCACTCCGGCGCGGTCACCGCCTGCGCAAGGAATTTCTATCACCACCACATGCAGACTAGGACTGGAAACTGGCCCCTGAAAACTGGCAACTGATCCATGCTCCGAGCCCTCCTCCAACGCGTCCTCTACACCCTCCCAGTAATCTGGCTGGTAGTAAGTCTCGTCTTCCTGCTCATTCACCTGGTCCCCGGAGACCCGATCCAGCAAATGCTCGGCGAAGGCGCGCCGCCCGCCGATATCCAGGCCACCCGCCACGCCTACGGCCTCGACGCGCCGCTCGGCGAGCAATACATCCACTACTGGAAAGGCGTTCTCCACGGCGATCTCGGCCCTTCCTTCCGCTACAACCAGAGCGTGACCCGCCTGCTCACCCAGCGCTATCCCTACACTCTGCAGCTAACGCTGGCTTCGCTGTTCGTCGCGATCATTCTCTCGATCCCCGCCGGCGTCCGTTCCGCCCAGCGCCGCAATCGGTGGGACGACCGCCTGCTCAGCGTCGTCAGCCTCTTCGGCCTGTCCTTCCCCAACTTCGCACTCGGCCCCATCCTGATTCTTCTCTTCGCCATCAAGCTCGGATGGCTCCCTGTCTCCGGTGCAGGCTCCGCCGCCAACCTCATCCTGCCTGCCATCACCATGGGCAGCGCCCTTGCCGCCATTCTCACAAGAATGGTCCGCACCTCCATGCTTGAAGAGCTCAGCCAGGACTACATCCGCACCGCCCGCGCCAAAGGACTGCCCGAGCGCACCGTAGTCCACCGTCACGCCCTGCGCAACGCCATGATCCCCATCATCACCGTCCTGGGCCTGCAATTCGGCGCGCTGCTAGCAGGCGCAATCGTGACCGAAACCATCTTCTCCTGGCCCGGAATAGGCCGCCTGACCATCCAAGCCATCTCCAACCGCGATTACTACCTGGTGCAAGGCTGCATCCTCGCGATCGGATTAACCTATGTCGCCGTAAATTTCCTGACGGATGTGCTGTACTCGGTTGCAAACCCAAGAATCCGGCAATAACCGGCAAAGGAATTCGAGTGGCCATCACCCTCCAGGTGACTGTTGCCGTTTCACTCCTGTGCGCGAATTCGGCACATCGCTCTCGCGGCCGCGCCGCCCTCTAGACAACAGACAACGATCGGCAACAGTTTGCGAATCGCTGCGCTCGACGCCACAATCCAACTACTTAGATGGCGCCGGTCGTCTAATCACAGAGCGAAAGCGCATTCTGGAACGAGGGTTCATGCCAAACGTTGCAATTGATGCGGATGTTCTGATCGTCGGCGCCGGGCCTGTCGGGCTGTTTCTGGCCAATGAGTGCGCTCGCCGAGGTCTGAGATGGCGCCTTGTAGAGACGCGTTCTTCGCAATCGGAACACTCGAAAGCACTCGCCATTTTCCCCCGTACGCTTGAGATCTTCGACATGGCTGGGCTCGTCGATCCGTTTCTCGAAAATGCAAACCGAGTCACGTCGGTTGCCGTCGTCACCCACGGACGCACGCTTGCCCACATGCGCTTCGCACCGGCGAAGACTCCCTATCCGTTCGTCGCCATGGTGCCGCAGAATGTGACTGAAAAACTGCTGGCGGAGCATCTGCAGCGTGCCGGAGGTGCCGTCGAGTACGAAACAACATTCGTTTCCGCCGTGCAGAACCACGACAATGTGACGGCGACGCTGGATCGAAAGGGCGAAACAATCAGGCTTACGGCATCTTTCGTCGTCGGTTGCGATGGCGCACACAGCGCCGTTCGGCGCCTGCTCAACCTGCCCTTTGAAGGAGCCGAATATCACGATTCGTTCATGCTGGCCGATATCGAGACGAATGAAACCCTCCCAGCGAACGAGATGCAGCTGTGCCCCAGCGAATCAGGACCGGTAGCCATTTTCCCGATGAGCTCCACTCGCCGTCGCGTCGTAGCCACAGTGGACAAAACGGAAGATGACTCTCCTTCGCTTGGCCTGGTGCGGAAGATTTTGCTTGAACGTGCCCCCGGCGGGATCGAGGCACGGGCCTTGCACTGGAGCAGCTATTTTCGCATCCATCACCGCCAGGTCGCCGAGCTGCGCGTGGGGCGCATCTTCGTCGCTGGGGATGCCGCACATATTCACAGTCCTTTTGGCGGGCAGGGCATGAATAGCGGACTGCATGAAGTTTGGAATCTCGCGTGGAAGCTTGACCTCTCGCTGCGTGGCCTGTGCAACGAGGAGTTGCTCAACAGCTATACCGCCGAGCGCCGCCCGATAATCAAGCAGGTTATCGAGACTACGGACTTTCTGACCAAGGCGATGGGAACTCCCAGCAAACTTGCCCAGATCCTACGCGACGCCGTAATCCCCATGGTTTCGCGTCTGGCGCCTTTTCAGCATGCCTTCGTGAAGAGGCTTTCTGAACTGGGTATTGCTTACCACGGAAGCCCAATTGTAGAAGGGGCTGGCGAGCGATACTTCGATGACTCGATGCGTGGCGGCAAAGGGATTCGCAGCCGTTTCCTGCTGCTGTTCGATGAACAGGCCGATTCCTTGAGCAAAGAGGCCGCCAAACACCTCGCCACATCATTGAGCGAGGTTGTTGAACTGCGCTGGGTGCCGCGCAAGGAAGTCGTCCTTGTGCGACCGGATGGTTACCTCGCCTTCTCGGGGAACAGTCATGACGCTATCGCGGCGTTGAGATCCCTTCTCTCGCTCCTCAAGCGTCAAACCAACAGCCGGCCAGAACGCTATGCGGCTTAAGCGCTGGAGGCGGAGCATAGCTGCCCCGCCTCCGGTTCGGTTCAACCTACGCTGCTGGCATCAACTTCTTCATCCGTTCTTTCATCTCCTGGGGTGACACATCTTCCACGTGCGTGGCGATGCCCCACAAATGTCCAAACGGATCTTGAATGAAGCCGGAGCGGTCTCCGTAAAACTGATCTTCAACTGCCTTCAGGATTGTCCCGCCCTCCGCCGCCGCGCGTTCGACCACGCGATCAACGTCAGGGAGATATACGTACAGGCTCACCGGGCTTGCGCCGATCGTGGACGCGCTGGTGTGTCCCAGCCCCATGTTCGGATTTTCATCGGCCAGCATGATGTGCGAGTTACCAATCTTCAACTCGGCGTGACCGACCTTCCCCTCCGGGCCGTTCATGCGAACGGTTTCGGTCGCGCCAAAAACTTTCTTGTAGTATTCAATGGCCTGGGCCGCGCCCTTGATGATCAGGTATGGTGTGATGGTGTTGTAGTCCTTGGGAATATACGAGACTTTGCTCATGCTTTTTCTCCTCAAAGTGCAGGCTAGGTGTTGAGGTTTGCGGCGCGCGCGCGGACCGATGCTGCAGTCAGCAACTTTTATCAAAACACAATTTCGGCGCCATCTCAAGACTGTGCGCGTTTTTTGGTTGCGGCATCCTTTAAGATAGGAGAATTAACAGCACCGCCATCTCGCTTCCTCGCCGGCTTTCCGGAAACGCACGCCGCAACCCCTTGGCCGCCACCGGTTTCGTGCTCGTCATCGTCTTCGTTATCTTCGCTTTATTCGCTCCCTGGATCGCCCCGCAAGATCCCGCCGCCATCAATCTGCCTACGCGGCTCGACCCTCCATCGCACGCCCATTGGTTCGGCTCCGACGAACTCGGCCGTGACATTTTCTCCCGCATCATCTACGGCGCGCGCATTTCCATGCTGGTAGGAAGCTGTGTCGTCCTGACCTCGCTCGCTCTCGGCCTCATCATCGGGTCCATCGCTGGCTATTACGGCGGAGCCATCGACCGCTTCGTCAACGTCGTCCTGATGAACGCATTCCTCTCGTTCCCCGGAATTCTGCTGGCCATCGCCTTTGTCGCCTTCCGCGGTCCCGGCATCTTCAACCTTGTTCTCGCACTCTCACTGGGGGGGTGGGTTGGCTACGCTCGCCTGGTCCGCGGACAGGTCCTCGCCGCCCGTGAGCGCGAATTCGTCGAAGCTGCCCGCGCTCTCGGTGCGAGCGATCTGCGCATCATCGTCCGCCACATTCTCCCCAACATCATTCAGCCCGTCATTGTGCAAGCCGCGATCGGCATGGCGGGAGCCATTCTCGCCGAAGCCACGATGAGCTTTCTCGGGCTCGGCGTGCCGCCTCCCACGGCTAGCTGGGGAGCCATGCTCAACGACGGTCGCGCCCATCTGTTCGACGCTCCGCATCTCGTGCTGTTTCCAGCTCTTGCCGTGATGCTGGCCGTGCTCTCCTTCAACTTCATCGGCGACGCCCTGCGCGATTACCTCGATCCCCGCTCTCGGATCGAAGTCGGACTCTAGCTCACCGGCAAGCCCTTCAAAACACGCCCTATACATTTCTTGACATATATCGCAATTTGCAATATAAATATCGCGATCTGATATATGGAACTGGGAGAGAAAATTCGGTACCTGCGCGAGGTGGAAGGTTCGCTGCGCGGCCTGGAACGACCCATGACCCAGCAGGAAATGGTGAAAGCGATTCGCCAGGAGCTGCGCAAAAGCATCAGCCAGTCCTATTTGTCGCAGATCGAAAGCGGCAGACGCCGGCACATGACGCAGTCCTCGCGCGCTCTGTTAGCGAAGTTCTTTAAGGTGCATCCCGGTTTTCTGGTGGATGACCCCGAGGGCTATCACACCGAGCTGACTTCCGACTTGCGCACCACCGAAGGGCAACTCGATGTCTGGCTGCTGCAAGGGTCGGAGCGCTTCGTTAGCGACCCGGAAGTCAGCGAGGTGCTGATCAAAGCCGCGCGCGAGAAAGATACACGCCGCTGTCTCTTGCTTTTGGGTGCGATATTGGACACGCCCGGCCTGGCCGATCGGCTTCTGGAAGCATTACGGCCGGAGTTGATGGCGATGACGGGCAGGCATGGCAATGGGCGTCGGCGTAGCGTCAGCCCCACCCATGCAAGTACTCCGGAAGGGAGGCGAATTCGGTGAACCACACAATGACCTGGGCGGATTTCTACTTGGTCTGTTTTGCCGTGGGTTTCTGCCTCAGCTTCTTTTCGTTTGTCTTCGGAGGCGTGCGGAGCGGCCGCTTACACCTGCCGCACTTCCATGGACATGTAGGCGGAGCGCAGCATCTTCCGCCGGCAACCGGCCCGGCGGGACATGCACCGGTAGCCGCAGGTCACGCTCCTGCTGGAACGAATCAGGCTGGCACCCAAGCCGCGGTGCAAAGCTCTAGCGTTTCGCCCTTCAACTTCGTCACGCTCACGGCCTTCCTGGCCTGGTTTGGCGGGACCGGATATTTGCTCACCCGCTACTCCGGGGTCTGGGTCGGCTTTGGGTTACTGGCTTCGATCACCAGCGGTCTAGTGGGTGGAGGCATCGTGTTCCTGTTTCTGAGCAGAGTGCTGATCTCTGACGACGAGAACATGGATCCTGCTGACTACGAAATGGTTGGCGTTCTCGGTCGAATCTCCAGCGCGATCCGCGCCGGAGGAACCGGAGAATTGGTCTACACGCAGATGGGGACGCGTCGTGTGTGTGGCGCGCGCAGCGAAGACGTCAGTCCCATCGCCAAAGGAACCGAGGTTGTGGTCACGCGCTACGAGAAGGGAATTGCCTACGTCCGCTTGTGGAGCGAGATGTCCGGAGAAGACGAGACCTTTCCCGCAGGCGCAGCCGAACAGAGGAAGCCATGACTCGCAGCTTATACAAAATATTGGGGGCGGTTTTGTGGCTGGCGCCTGTCGCGGTCTGCATCCGTTACTGGCAGCTTTGGGATCGTTTGCCGATGCGCGTCGCCACGCATTTCAACGCTGCGGGCCGCGCCAACGGCTGGATGACGCGCGAGATGTCGCTGTATTACAGCGCGGGTTTCCTGGCGTTGTTGGCCGGAGTTTTCTTCGTGGTGCTCACGCTGATTGCCAGGAAGTATGCGTTGGGAAAGCTGGCCTGGGCGCTGCTCGCCTTTTTCCACGCGGAAATCTGGACCTTTGCCTACATGCTCAATTCAATGCTTGAATTCAACCTGAGCGGAAGGCAGATTGCCATCTCACCGGTGGCAGTCGTGAGCGCTGTTGGCGCGTGCGTAATTGCCGGCCTTGCGGTCGCCGACAAGCGCGGCACCCCGCTGGCAAGCACCGAAATTCTGGCCGAGGAAGTTCACGCAGGCAAGAAGTGGGCCGCGATTCTTCTCTTGGCGTCCCTGGCCTTTGTCCCGGTCGTTTTGGTGAGCCCCAACCCTACCGTGCGAGTGGCGATGGGCGCTCTCGCGGTTATCCTGGTCGCCGCCTTCGCGATGGCTTGGGACGGATTTCACTATTACTTCACCCGCCATGGAGTCGAGATTCGAACCTTGGGTTTCCGCCTGAAGTCGATTCCGCTTCTGCAAATCAAGAATTACGAGATTCAAAGCTGGAGCCCCGTGCGCGGGTACGGCATTCGCGGCGTGGGCAACTGCAAAGCGTACGTTTGGGGAAACACCGGTGTTCGCGTGGAGTTGTACGACGGAACAATTTTCCTGGGACACAGCGATCCGCAGCGGATCGTGCATGACTTGAATGTGATCAAGCGTTTTCAGCACTTATAACCGAAAGGTTTTTGTGAAGGGGAGGCGTTATGTTCGAGATGTCGAGGATGGTCGAGATTTGGATTTTCGCCGGGCTGGGAGTGATGGTTCTTCTGTTCCTGATGAGCGGAATGGCCAGGCTATATCGCAAAGCAGGGCCGCACGAGGCACTCATCGTGTATGGCTTGGGCGGCACGCGCGTCGTGCAGGGGCACGGTACTCTGGTACTTCCCATGGTGCAGGTCTGCCGCGACCTCTCACTTGAACTGATGTCGTTCGATGTGGCGCCGCAGCAGGATCTCTACACTAAACAAGGCGTCGCGGTGACTGTCGAAGCGGTCGCGCAGATCAAAGTCAAATCCGATCGCGAATCGGTTCTGACGGCGGCCGAGCAATTCCTCACCAAAAGTGATCAGGAGCGCGAAGGCCTGATTCGGCTGGTGATGGAAGGCCATCTGCGCGGCATTATCGGCCAGCTCACGGTGGAAGAAATCGTGAAGCAGCCGGAGATGGTTTCCGACCGCATGCGCGGCACTTGCGCCGAGGATATGAACAAGATGGGGCTCGAGGTAATTTCGTTCACCATCAAGGAAGTCCGCGACAAGAACGAATACATCACCAACATGGGCAAGCCGGATGTGGCTCGCATCAAGCGTGACGCCGACGTTGCTACTGCGGAAGCGGATCGCGATACGGCAATCAAACGCGCGCTGGCGCAGCGGGAATCGGCCGTCGCCAAGGCGCAGGCGGATCAAGAGCGTGTGTTGGCGGAAACATTGTCGTTGGCCAAGCAGGCGGAATCGCAGCGCGATCTGGAAGTGAAGAAGGCGCAATTCCTGGAAGTCACCAAACGCCAGCAGGCGCAGGCCGACAAGGCGTATGACATCCAGACCAACATCATGCAGCAGCAGGTAATCGCCGAACAGGTGAAGGTACAGCAGGTCGAGAAAGAGCAGCAGGTGAAGGTGCAGGAAGCGGAAATCAATCGCCGCGAAAAAGAACTCATCGCAACCGTCTTGAAGGGAGCGGAGATTGAGCGTCAGCGGATCGAAACGCTGGCCGCAGCCGAGAAACAGCGCCTGATCGCCGAAGCCGAAGGACATGCATCATCGATCCGCGCGCAAGGCGAAGCAGAAGCCGAAATCATTTTCAAGAAAGGCGAATCGGAAGCCAAGGCCATGAACGTGAAAGCCGAGGCCTATCAGGAGTACAACCAGGCCGCGGTGATCGATCGTCTGTTCACCTGCATGCCGGAGGTGGTGAAGGCGCTGGCCAGTCCGTTGGCAAACGTCGACAAGATCACCATCGTTTCTACCGGCAACGGCGATGCCTCCGGCATGAACAAAATCACCGGCGACATTGCCAAGATGGCGGCGCAGGTACCGGCGTTGTTCGAAACCCTCTCCGGCATGCCACTCTCCGAGCTGCTCGGCAAAGTGCGTCAGCTCGGGGACCATGCGCCGAAACCACCCGTGGTGGATGCGACGAAGTAAGGGTCTCGATTGCTCGTGTGGGGGACAGCCGCCTCAGCCTGCCCTGAGCGAAGTCGAAGGGGCTGTCCCGCCGAGCGCAGCGAGGCGGAGTAACTGGAGTCGATATATGAACCGTAAATCGAAAGGAATGCGTTTAGGAATTGCATTGGGCGCGGCGCTGGGCGTAGCCCTCGGCGTACTTGCCGGACACATCGCGATCTGGCTTGGGATTGGCGTAGCGATCGGCATGGCCATCGGTAGCACGCTACGACGAACCACCTGCGCCCACTGCGAAGCGGCAAAACGAAATCAAGAGCTAGGAGCTAGAAGCTAGAAGCTTAGAGAAAAAGGAGTCCATCATGGCATTACTAGAGCGAGTTTCCACATTGGTCCGAGCCAACCTCAACGACCTGATCGATAAGGCCGAGGAGCCGGAGAAGATGATCAAGCAGGTGATTCTCGACATGCAGAACCAGCTGCTGCAGGTGAAGACGCAGGTGGCCATCGCCATCGCTGATGAGCATCTGCTGCAGAAGAAACAGAAAGAGAACGAAGAAAAGGTCGCGGAATGGATGCGCAAGGCCGAGCTATCCGTCGACAAAAAACAGGACGACCTCGCACGCGCGTCTCTGCAGCGCGTGGAAAGCTATCGCGAACTGAGCGAGAGCTTCGCCCAGCAGGTGGTCGATCAGAAAGCGCAGGTGGAGAATCTGAAATCCGCGCTGCGGCAGCTGGAGCAGAAGTTGACCGAAGCCCAGGCCAAAGCCGATCTGCTGATCGCGCAGCATCGCCGCGCCCGCGCCGTAGGCAAGGCCAGTGACGCGCGCCTGGCCATAGGTGACGGCTCGAAAGCCGCAGCCTTTGATCGCATGAAGCGCAAAGTGGCTCACTCGGAAGCGCTGAGCGAGGCGAAGTCCGAAATTGCCGGCGACAACATGGAAGATCGTCTGGCGGCGCTGGAGAAAGAAGATCGCATCGAGCAATTGCTGGCCGAGTTGAAGGGGAAGCGGGGCGCGTAGGCCTAACGATAACGATAAGGAGAACCAGAATGAAGGTCCGATTGTGGCAGGAGAAGTACAAGCCGTCGATAGCCTTTTCTTTGCTCACGCTGTTGGCGATATGCCCGGCTGCTCAGGCCCAGCAAAAGCCCGAGCAATTGGCGCAACAGGCCGCGGAATCCTGGCTCGCTCTGGTGGATTCCGGCAAGTACGCGCAGAGTTGGCAGGAAGCCGCACCGCTTTTCAAAGCTGCCGTCAGCAATGAGCAGTGGCAGCGGGCGCTGGAGGCGAGCCGTGATCCGTTGGGCAAATTGCTGTCCCGCAAGCTGAAGAGCGCGAGGTACACCAAGACTTTGCCCGGTGCTCCCGACGGCGAGTATGTGGTGATTCAGTTCGACAGCAGCTTCGAACACAAACAATCAGCAGTCGAGACTGTTACGCCGATGTTGGATAAAGACGGGAAGTGGAAGGTTTCCGGCTACTACATTAAATAGCAGGCTCAGATCTTAACGCCGACGGCCTTACATCCATTGACCACCCAAGGCGCATCTCTGTAGTCTTGCGGTAGACTTCTGCGTACGATTTCAAAACTCAAGGAAAATTCATGAAGGAAGTTGCAATCCTGCTGCTGCTCGCCGTCATGCTGAACGGTTGCAGTTCGACTGCGGTGGAGAGCCCGTCCGGCAGCGTGTGGCAGTCGGTGATGTCAGGGGGAGTAGGCACTTCGTCCGGGTTTAGCTTTAACACGCAGTTCACCGTGGCCGGCAACGGGGCGCTCACTATTGTCAGCTTCCAGCTCCTGAACAGCACCACCTGTTATGGAAGTGTGGGTCCTACGCCAACCGGAAATCTGACTGTGAGCTACAATTCCGACGACCAGATAACCGGTGGCACGTTTTCGTTCACTATACCCTCGGCTGCGGGCGACACAGTAACGCTTACAGGCACCTCAATAACAGGAACGGTGAATCCCAGCAACTATTTCACGCTCGGCGGCGTCACCGTAGTTGGTACCTGGGCGGTGGTCCCCGGCAGTGGCAGCAAATGCGCGGCCGCGAGCGGTACTTTCACCATGACGCAAACCGGCACCTAACGTTGCATCAGAACCAATCGCTGCGGTAAGCCACCCACCAGGCGATGAAGGCGATGGGAACGGTTGCGGCCAATCCCCACCAAATGGGCAACAGAAAATCCGCAAGCAGCCCCAGCACCGCGAAGACGACCCAGAAGATTTTTCGCTCCATAACCAGGATTGTAGGTGTGACTGCTCCCGCGAGGAAGTTCATTCGAGCGCGCAGCTTGTAGTATGCTCGGCTTATCGATATCCTGATGCACGTATTGCGCCGCTCACCCGACAATCCATGAACGCTAAACTTTTCTCCTGTTCTTTCGGACCGTTTTTGCTGCTATGCAGCGCGGCAGCTTTCAGTCAAACCACCGTCGCACCGCCAGCGGTTACGGCTCAGGCCACCCCTCAATATTCGGTGCAGGGAAGCGCTCCGCAGCCGCAAGGCGGACCGGTTTCTTATGCCTCGGTGACGGAACTGAATGGCTTGCTTTCGCAATTGGAAGCGACCTCCAAGGCGGCGCAGGCCGACTTGGTCAGCCTGCGGATCGAACGCTGGAAGACGGACAACTCCACGAAGAGACAGACGCTGGGCGATGTGGACTCGATTCAGCGCAATTTGCAGAGTGCGTTGCCGGAAATGATTGCACAGTTGCGGAACTCGCCGGAAGACATGCCCGCAACCTTCAAGCTCTATCGCAATCTGGACGCGCTCTACGACGTGATGAGCGGCGTGGTGGAGTCGACGGGAGCCTTTGGGCCAAAGGACGATTTTCAGGCGTTGTCAAACGATCTGAACGGATTCGAAGGCTCGCGCAAGCAAATGGCCGACCGCATGAATAACCTGCTAGCTTCCAAGGAACAAGAAATCGTTCGTCTCCGTGCCGACTTGAAGACCGCGCAGGCCGCGATTCCTGCCCCTCCGCCGAAAAAGGTTGTGGTCGACGACACCGAGCCGCCGAAGAAGCCCGTCGTCAAGAAAAAGCCAGTACCGAAGAAGCCGGCGCCCAAGCCTCCGGCCACTGCCACGCCGGCCCAGACGCCTCCGGCCCAGCCCAAACCTCAGTAAAGAGAATCGGCTTCCGGCTCGCGCCTGCCGCAAGCTCCTGGACGGTTGCAACTGGAAGCTGGACGTCGAAAGCCAGCGGGCGGGCTCTCCGAATCTGTTAACCTTCCCTGCGCATCAAGATTGCGATTATCCTTGGAATCCGACATGACTTCTCACGGCCATATTTCCGCCATCATCTTTGGTCTGGTGATCTTGTGGGTGGTATTTCTTGATGCCTTCGAGACCGTGGTTCTGCCGCGGCGCGTGACGCGTCACTTCAAGCTGACGGCGTGGTTTTACCGGCGCACCTGGATTCCGTGGAAGATGGTTGCCAAATACATCCGAACCCCTTCGCGCCAGCAGAGTTTTCTGGGATACTTCGGTCCGCTCTCGCTGATTCTGTTGCTGGCGTTCTGGGCCACGACTCTGATTTTTGGTTTCGCCCTGGTTCAATACGGCTTGGGAGGACACGAACAGTTAGGCAACGAACCGATCACCTTTGGCAGAATCGTCTACCAAAGCGGTCAGACATTCTTCACTCTGGGCTACGGCGACATTCTGCCCACGACCGCGGCTTCCCGCGCGGTGTCCGTGCTGGAAGCGGGCATGGGCTTCGCATTTCTCGGCCTGGTCATCGGATACATCCCCGTGGTATACGCATCATTTTCCCGGCGCGAGATTCAGATCTCCATGCTCGACGCGCGCGCCGGATCACCCCCCACCGCCACCGAATTACTAGTCCGGCTGGCGGGAAGTTCGGAAAATCCCACCATTGAACAGACTGTGCTGGATGCAGTCCTGCGCGGCTGGGAACGCTGGTCCGCGGAGCTGCTCGAGAGCCAGATTTCTTACCCCGTGCTCAGCTTCTTTCGGTCGCAGCACAGCAACCAATCGTGGCTGGGAGCTCTGACGACAATCTTGGATGTGACATCTCTCGTACTTGTAGGAATCGACGGAGTGCATCCGGGGCAAGCGAAACTGACCTTCGCCATGGCGCGCCACGCGGCGGTCGACCTCGCTCAGGTGGTGAATGCTCACTACGATCCGCAGGCGCCGGAACGGCTCGCGGATGAGACCTTCAATTCCCTGCGGGACGCGTTGTTAGCCGCGGGACTGAGATTGAGAACCAGCGACGAGGCTCGGCAAAAACTGGATCGATTGCGGTCGATGTACGAACCTTATGTTCACTCCACGGCGCAGAACCTGATGCTGTCAATCCCACCCTGGAAGCTTCCCGAGAAGGCGCGGGACAACTGGCAGGGTGGACCCTGGGACCGCGCGATTCAAGCCAGAGGGCTGGCCGTGCTGGGGCAGAAATCGGTACGGCCGCAAGCGCTAGACGATCACTTCTAGCGGTCTCGATGCAGTGCGCGCATGCTAACATCCTCTGTCTCGGCCTTCATTGCATGAAAAATATTGGCGAAAACGTAGTGCGCATTGAGGCGGAGGCGCTCCGCTCTTTGGCAGATCGCATCGGCGGGCCGATGGCGCCGACATTTCAGCGGGCGGTAGAGTTGATGTTCTGCTGCGCCGGACGCGTGGTCGTGACCGGGATGGGCAAGAGCGGGCTGATCGCCCGGAAGATCGCTGCAACTCTGAGTTCCACCGGCACTCCAGCCTTGTACCTCCATCCGGTAGAGGCATTGCACGGTGATCTGGGAATGGTGGTGCGCGGCGATGTCGTGCTGGCGCTTTCCGCCTCCGGTGAGACCGAAGAGATTCTGGCATTGCTGGCGACAATCAAGCGGCTTCAGGTAGGGCTGATCGCGATGACGGGGGACGCGATCTCGACATTGGCCGAGGCGGCGGATGTAGCCTTGGATTGCTCTGTCGCGGAAGAGGCTTGCTCGCTCGGACTGGCTCCTACAGCCTCAACGACCACGATGCTGGCTCTGGGCGATGCGCTGGCGGTTGCCCTCAGCGAGAAACGCGGCTTCAAAGAAGAAGATTTCGCCAACTTGCATCCCGGCGGAAAATTGGGCAAGCGGCTGGCGCGCGTGGAGTCGCTCATGCACTCGGGAGACGCGCTTCCCTGCGTCGCTCCGCGGACCAATATGCCCGACGTGATTTACGAAATGTCGCGCAAGAAGCTGGGAGTCACTGCGGTTGTGGAAGGCGAAATATTAGTGGGCGTCATCAGCGACGGAGATTTGCGCCGACTGCTTGAGAAACGCGGAAAAGATGCCCTCGATCTGACCGCCGGAGAAGCGATGACAAGAAATCCGCGAACAATTGCGCTAGGCGAATTTGCCGCGACCGCGCTCGCCTTGATGGAAGAGAAGAAGATTACTTCACTCATGGTGGTCGATGGCAACGCGCGTCTTCAGGGCATCGTCCACTTGCATGACTTATGGACCACCGAGTTAGTGTGATCCCTGATTAGATCATTCTGATTCAATTGCCCGATGGTTCGATGAGGAGATGATATGTATCACTACGATCCCAAGACCGCGCTCGAAGAACTGACGGAAGACGCAATCCTGCCGAATCCGGTGCACGTGCGCGACATGATTCTGCGCCGGCATCCATCGGCCGACAAAGCCTTGGAGCTGAACCGCCAGTTCGTCGAGTATCAAAAGCTTTTCGGCGAAGCTCAGAAGCTGGGGAAAGAAATCCTCCGGCAACTGGCGGGATGACCCTGAGGGTTATGTGGGGACAGCCGCCCTCGGCTGTCCGGCGGGCGAAGGCCGCCCTCAGTTTTGAAAGCTCCGACAATCCCGCTGTTACAATAACCAATTCCCCTAAGGGACGCCGAGCATCCTTCGCTCGGCACTCGCAACTCGATACACGGTACTCAAACTCTATGCATCGATGGTCAGAACTCTTCATTCCCACCCTGCGCGAGGCGCCCGCGGATGCCGAAGTCGCCAGCCACAAGTTTCTAGTACGGGCCGGCTACATTCGGCAACTGGCAGCGGGCATCTATTCGTATCTTTTTCTCGGCAACCGGTCATTCAACAAGATCACGGCCATTGTTCGGCGAGAGATGGACCGGATTGGGCAGGAGTTTTTTCTGCCGGCGCTGCATCCCCGCGAGATTTGGGAGGCTAGCGGTCGCTGGGCTTTGATGGGTGACAACCTGTTTCGCGTGAAAGACCGCAAGGGAGCCGACCTCGCGCTGGGTTTTACCGCAGAAGAAGTGATGACCGAGATTGCGCGCAAGGAACTGCGCAGCTACAAGCAGTTGCCGCAGATCTGGTACCAGATCGCGCCCAAGTTTCGCGACGAGCCACGGCCAAAATCCGGGCTGCTGCGGGTGCGGCAGTTCATGATGAAAGACGCGTACTCGTTCGACATCGACGCGGCCGGACTGGATGTTTCCTACAGAAAGCATTACGACACTTATTGCCGCATCTTCGACCGCTGCGGTTTGAAGTACATGGTGGTCGAGGCAGATTCGGGAGCCATGGGCGGAAAAGAGTCGCACGAGTTCATGGTGCGCACCCCGGCAGGAGAAGATCAGATCGTGAGCTGCGATGGATGCGACTACGCCGCGAACTTGGAAAAGGCTAACTCGAAGCTGGAGGCGGTGGAAGATTTGAAAGCTGAAGGCAACGGCAAGCCGCTCGAGGTCCCCACTCCCGGGCAGAAAACCATTGAAGATGTGGCGCGGTTTCTGGGCGTCTCGCCCAAGCACATGATCAAGACGCTGGCTCTCACCGAATTGGCCGACGTCAAGGAATTGATCGCGGGACGTACACGGCCAAAAGGCCGAACGATTGTTGTGCTCATGCGAGGCGATCATCAACTGAATGAGGCAAAGCTGAATGCGACATTAGGCAACGGGACGCAGCCCATGGAGGAAACCGAAATCAAAGCGCTGTTCAAATCTCCCGCTGGATACTTAGGGCCTTTGGAGATTGAATGGGCGAAAGAACTGAAGGATACAAACCATCCGGTACTGCTGGTCGACAAGGCTCTGGAAGGGCGCACACACCTGATCGGCGGCGCCAACAAAGAGAACTACCACGCCAAAAATCTGACCCCGGACAAGGATTTTCGTCCCACGGCTTACGCCGATTTGCGCTCGGTGATTGCGGGAGAAGCTTGTCCAAATTGCGGCAAGCCGCTGCGCATCGATACCGCAGTCGAGATTGGCCACATTTTTAAACTCGGCTATCGCTATTCGGAGTCGATGGGGGCTCGCGTGCTCGACAAGAATGGCAAGGAAGTTATGCCGATCATGGGAAGTTACGGCATCGGCATAGAGCGCATTCTCACCGCCGCGGTCGAGCAATGTAATGATGAAAACGGCTTCTGGCTGCCGCCCTCGATCGCGCCATTTGAAATTGTGGTCACACCTGTCAACGTGAAGGATGAGAACGTGCTGAAGGGCGCCGTTGACATTGCATCCGCTCTCGAAGCTGCTGGCTTCGATGTGATCCTCGATGACCGCGACGAGCGGCCGGGAGTCAAGTTCAAGGACGCGGATTTGGTCGGCATCCCCTTTAGAATCACGGTCGGAAAGAAGGTTACCGAAGGTACTGTGGAAGTGGTTCTACGCTCGACTCACGAGGTTCGCGATGTTACGATTTCGGCGTTAGTGGAATATTTTCGAGGGGTGCTGCGAGCCCAGGCCTGATGTTTGCACCATGGCTCCGCAGCGCAAACGCAGACTATGGGAATCGTCAAAGCGTGTCTTGGGTTTCTTGCTATTGCGGCCGTCGTCGTTGGCCTGTTCCAGGTGGCTCCGCCCCTGCTAGCCAATTATAGTTTTGCGGATGATCTGAAGACCGTCGCCTTGATGGACAGCGCCAATCTGCAGAAGACGGACGAGGACGTTCGCAACGACGTGATACGCAAGGTCAAGGAGCATGACCTGCCGATCGAACCCAAGCAAATTACGGTTCAGCGCGTTAATACACCCGGTCTTTCCGCCGTCTACATAGCCGCGGATTATTCGGTTACCATCAACCTTCCAGGCTATTCCTTCGACATGCACTTCGATCCAAACAGCGGAACGAAAGGTTTCTAGTAAGTTCGTAGCATGCTGCCGGACGCCCGATAACCTACTTCGCCGGCCTCTCCGTAGCACAAAGCTCGCTTCCAATCTCGCCCCGCATGTTATGACAGGTCCTGCATAACTCCAGACTGTTATCCGGATATGTTCGGTGCCGCAAGGCGCAGCTAGCCACACTCAATGAAACAGTCTCATCTTATAGGTTACATGTAGGTCTCCTGGCATAGAGCTAAGTGAGCGATACAACGTGGACTAACAAAAAGGAGATGAATGATGCAGTAGTTAGTTATTACGACCTAAAGCCTGTACAGTTCTGCTTAGGACGACTTGAAGGGTGAGGGCCGATCTCGACTAGCTTAAAGACAGCAGTTACACGGTAGCACGAACAACAGATCTTATCGCTCATCTAAATCCTTGGAGCGAATGCGTATCCTCGGGGTGGTCTGCAGGGGGAGCAGACGCCCGCCGGACTAGTTCGTTGACGACGACGGACCGCATTGGCCAGTCGGGTCGGTGCTGCTGGCAGCCGATGCCACGCCGACAAAAACTGGCTGAGACTGCATGCCCTTGTAGGTTGCAATGACCTGATACGACCCGGTCAGAACCCAGCTAGGTGAAGTGGGGGTCGAAGGAGTGAGGTCCTTCCAGGTACATTCCGTCGGATTGACAGCCGTCATCATTCCGGTCGTATTGATCGTTACAGTGTTGGGAGGCGCAAGCAGTGCATCCCCAACGTCATTGGTATATTGCGGTGTAACTGCGTAAGTAACTGCATTTGTAACGGGGATGGTCTTGCCGCTGTGGTAGACCGCGTTTACCTGAAGCTGAAGCGTCGAGCCCCAGCCCGGAAGGTTGTACAACCCTCCTCCCACCGACGAGGTTGTAGCCGTGAGCTCGATTGATTGCACATAATCCGATGTGCCACATCCGGTCGAAATGAGCGACACGGCGATGAGCAATGCGGCCAGAATGTTTGTTCGTTTCACTGGAAGAATCCTCCCTGAACTTTCCCACCGATTCCAATTTGAATGTTGTCAGCTTCTAATAATGGAGGCAAGAGAAATGTGTGGTTACTATGCAATCGATTGGTCACGTCCGTTGGTCACACGAGCAAGAGTGCGTAGTGAATGAGCCCTCAGTTTGTCACGTCAACCGCCAGCTCTACAGAAGTTGTCCTCCCCAGTGCACCCTTGAAGGTTAGTCAATCATTAAATTGCAAAAGTGCCCAATTACAAAATGTCTGTCTTCTATCGCTTGAAGGACAGTGACATTCGTAACTTTGTCCTCGGGTTACCTTGAGCATAAGATCGGCCAAGAGTCAGAGTCCTCTTAATAAATACGAGCAGCCGCGGTAAATTCGCGAAGTTCAGCGCAGACCGGAACTTCAGAAATCGTCAAGAATTAACGCGGCAGGAAAACGGCGGAGCGGAGACAGTTCATGACGATGCGAGTTCGAGAGACTTTGATCCTGCTGTTGGTTATCACGATGATGAGTCTCGCCGGCTGCGGTGGTCATTACTTTTGCAGCAATGGCGCCACGTTTGGTTCAAGCTGCACGTCTTCAGGGTCGGGGCTTGGTGGTGGCGGGACCGGTGGTGGCGGCGGCGGTGGCGGCGGTACCGCGCCTACGGCTTTTGCCTTTGCTGTGGATCAGGGCGGTACCATGGACGGGTATGCTCTCAGTACCACCGCAGGGACATTTGCAGCCGTCTCTGGTTTCTCCGCTCCCACCATTCCCGCCAGCGATCCAGGCGTTGGCATGGTCGTCGCGCAGGAGAAATTTGTTTATACAGTCTTCGAACTGCAAGGCGCGATCTACGGTTGGTCGATGAACTCCACCACTGGCGCCCTGACGGCTCTCAGCGGCTTTCCGATGACGCTGGCTTTGAATGCTCCAATCGTTGCCTACAACGAATACAACATTGCGACCAATCCGACCGGAACCCTTCTGTTTGTCTCCGACACCGGTGCCAATCAGATTTTTGTCTACCAAATCGGTTCAACCGGAGCGCTGACGCCAGTGACCGGCTCTCCCTTCCCAACCACGATTGAGCCAGGGAACCTGGCAACCGACGGGTTGGGCAAATACCTTTACGTTACCGAGGCTGTCGGCGGTCACTCGGGCGCCGTGATCGACGCTTACTCGATTGGAAGTACCGCTCCAAACGTGGGCGTGCTCACCGCGGTGCCGGGCAATCCCTTTCCTTTCGCTATGTGGCAAGTGCAAGGCGATGCCAGCGGCAACTATCTCATTGGCACCACGGGAAGCACGGCTTTCTATGGCGTGCCGGATGACCTCCACTTATACGTCTTTAGCATCGTGCAGAGCGGCGCGAATGCCGGGGCCATTGTGCAAGTTGCGGGTTCTCCCTTCACCACCGTTTACTCTCCGTTTAACATCGCGGTTCAACCAACCGGAGCGGGAGAATTTGTTTACTCTTTCAGCATCAACGATACCGATACGGGATACAATCCCGTCGAAGGCTTCCAGTTGAACAGCAGCACCGGAGCGCTAACCGAACTTAGCAATTCGCCTTTCAGCAACGTGGCCACGGGACATTGGGGCCAGTTTGATCAGAGCGGTGCTTTGTTGTTCGTCTACAGCGTCGTGTCCAACGGAACCACCACCCAGACGCAGTTGGGGGCATTGAACGTAAGTGCCTCTGGCGTGTTGACTCAGCCGATTGCCTCCGTGACGCTGGTGACTCCCGGTTATTGGGCCGTCACCGACCCGTAGATTCATTTCCAGTGGGAGTGCCGCGGAGCTCGGTCCACGGGGCCCACGCTTGTTAACGGTTTGGAGACTCGCATGCGGTGCGGGTCTCTTTTTGTTTTCGGTTGCGGCGGTACAATGGACTTACATTACCGTCAGAGCGAGCGGCTGAAAGGGACGGCAGCGTTGGAGCCGGGACGAGTAGCAGCCTCCGCTTCAAACCTTTTCCTGCGGGTGATCGTCTGACTATCAGGATTTGGTCAGCAGGCGTTCGAGTCAAAAAGTGGCTATCAAGATAAAGATCCCGAAAAGCGAAAATGGCGTAAACAAGGACCGGAAAGCGCGCGGTGGTTTGCCGCGCGATCCAGTCCTTCGAGCTGCCCTCATCATATTTCTGGTAGCGGCCGTTGGCTTCAGTGCATCCTTCTGCTATTTCTACATCAAGTACGACCGCATCATCACTCAGCGCTTTCGCTCCCCAGTCTTCAGCAATTCCGCGAAGATTTACGCTATCCCGAGAACCATCCACGATGGCGATAAGGCCAACGCGAAGGAAATTGCCTCCACACTCGAGCGCGCGGGATATTCCGGCCAGGACGGACAGTCGCAGCTCGGTACCTTCCGGCTGGTAAGTGGCGGCATTGAAATCATTCCTGGTCCGGAGTCCTATCACAGTCCGGAAGAAGCGCACATCTCGATTCAGGATGGGCAAGTGGAGCGCATCACCAGCAAAGGCAACGAGCTTTCCGCCTACGAACTGGAACCTCAGTTGGTGACCGCCTTATTCGATTCGGGGCAGCGTTCTAAACGTCAGATTGTGAAGTACAACGACATCCCCAAAGTGATGGTCGACGCGGTCCTCGCCATTGAAGATCGGCGCTTTTTCGAGCATGGCGGCGTTAATTTTATTCGCATGTTCGAGGCGGGATGGATCGATCTGTTGCGCCAACGTCACGAGCAGGGCGGTTCAACCATCACCATGCAGCTTTCGCGCGGTTTCTTTCTGACGCCGGAGAAAACCGTTCGCCGCAAGCTGACAGAAATGCTGATCGCAGAACAGCTGGAACAAAAGTTCAGCAAGCAGCAGATTTTTGAGTTCTACAGCAACTGGGTGAACCTCGGACAGCGCGGATCGTTCGCCATCAGCGGGTTTGCCGAGGCGTCGCGCGCCTACTTCAACAAGGATTTGAAGGACATCTCGCTGCCGGAAGCTGCGCTTCTGGCGGGAATCATCCAGGGTCCCAGCCGGCTGTCGCCCTACCGGCATCCCGACCGCGCCCTCGAGCGCCGCAACTTGGTGCTGGATTCGATGGTCGACACCCATGCCATTACGCGAGAACAGGCAGAGAAAGCCAAGGCCGCGCCCCTGAAACTCGCTCCGCCGAACGTGGAGGCCAGCGACGCGCCCTATTTTGTCGACATGGTGCGCGACACGCTGATCAGTAAGTTCAGCGAACATGATTTGAATGACGAGTCTTACCGCATCTACACCACGCTTGATCCCGACCTGCAGAAGGCGGCGGCACAGGCGGTTGAGTCAGGGATGAAGCTGGTGGATGAACAAGTCACGAAAATGCGCACCAAGCGGGTGAAAGTGGGCAAAAAGGTGGAGACGCATGTCCTGCCTGGTCCGCAAGCGCAAGTCGCGTTGGTGGTTCTTGATCCCCACTCCGGAGCGGTGCTTGCCCTGGTGGGCGGGCGGGATTACGGCTTCAGCCAGTTGAACCACGCGCTCTCCAAGCGACCTACCGGTTCCATCTTCAAACCATTCGTATATGCGGCCGCGATGAACACGGCACTGGACGGCTCGCAGACCGTCATTACGCCAGCCTCGACGGTGACGGACGCGCCTTCCAGCTTCGCCTACGGCGATCAGATCTACGAGCCGCGCAATTATAAAGAGGAGTACCACGGTGACGTGACCCTCCGTTACGCGCTGGCCATGTCGCTGAATAATGCCACGGTGAAAGTGGCGGAAGAAGTGGGCTACGACAAAGTGGCGGACTTGGCCAAGTCGGCCGGGATCGTATCGGTGAAGCCGACTCCAGCCATGGCCCTGGGTTCTTACGACGCCGCGCCTCTCGACATGGCCGGGGCTTACACCTCATTTGCCAATAACGGCCAGCGCCTCTCCCCTCTGTGGGTGAACTCGGTGCGCAATGCGAAAGGTGATGTGATTGCCAACTTCAAGACGGACGAACGCCAGGTGCTGGATCCGCGCATTGCCTACATCATGACCAACATGATGGAAGGCGTGATCAACAACGGACTCGGCTACACTGCGGTCCGTTTGCGCGGCTTCACTCTTCCGGCGGCTGGGAAAACCGGCAGTTCCCACGATGGCTGGTTCGCGGGCTACACGTCCAATCTGTTATGTATCGTTTGGGTGGGTTATGACGACTACAGCGACTTGCGACTGAGCGGCGCGCAGACGGCTGCGCCCATCTGGACGGAGTTTATGAAAAAGGCCTCCTTGCTGCCGCAGTACAGCGACATGAAGGAATTCGTGCAGCCTACCGGAGTCGTCGACGTGCAGATAGATAAGGTCACAAACCGGCTGGCTACCCCGACGTGTCCCGACGACTACGTGGCTGCCTTTGTGGCCGGAACTGAGCCGCGCGAGACATGCGACCAGCAGGCTGGCGTAGCCGGATTCTTCTCTCGTTTCTTCGGTGGAGGCGAGAAGGCGTTGCCGCCCCCGGTTCAGGCTGCCAGCGGACAGGAAGACCAGGATCCTAAGAAAAAGAAGGGTTTTTTCGGCAAATTGGCCGGCATTTTCAAGGATGACAAATCCTCGGCGCCGCCGTTCAAACCTCCGGATAGCGGCCAAACTCCGCCGCACTGACGTTGGCGTCTGCGCAACAAATTGTTCGCCGGCCGCCTAAAACTGTGGCAGAATAAGGCCGTGGGAATTGGCCGCTTTTGGGGGTTTGTATGTCCTGCCGGAAGACCTGCCTGGTTGTTATCCTGATTTTTTCCGCCACTGCACTCGCACAAATTTCACATTCAGACCAAATACAGATTTCGCCGCCGCTCATGCGTGCCACCGATCCTCCCGCGGCTGACGCCACTCCAGCCGACCTCGAACAACAGGCCGACCGTTTGCGCGTGGACAAGCTTTATTTGGATGCGCTTGACTATTACCACGCAGCGTTAAGCAAGAAGCCAGGCGACGCCCGATTGTTCAACAAGATTGGGATCACCGAACTCTTGATGCAACGCACCCGGGAAGCGCGGAAGTCTTTCGAGCAGGCCATTCGCGCAGATCGCCACTTCGCCGATGCCTACAATAATCTGGGCGTGATCTACTATGAGACCAAGAAATACGGCGCGGCGGTGAAGCAGTACCAGAAGGCGATTGCAGTCGATAACACCTCCGCTTCGTTCTTCAATAACCTCGGCGCGGCATATTTCTCCAAGCGTTCATTCGAGCCTGCGGTGGCTGCTTACCAGCACGCCCTGGAACTGGATCCGGATGTGTTTGATCGCACCTCGCGTATGGGTGTGCAGGCCCAATTGCCCAGCCCTGAGGACCGTGCGCGCTACGACTACACCGTGGCAAAGTTGTATGCCAAGATGGGCTTATCCGACCAGTCTCTCGAGTACTTGAGGAAAGCCATGGAAGCCGGCTACAAGGATCTAAAAAATGTGTACAAGGACGCTGAGTTCGCGCAGCTGCGAAAAAATCCTCGTTTCACCGAACTCATGGCCTCAAACACGCCCGTGATTTCGAACTAGGTGCGCTAGGCGCGTGTCTAATTCTCATTAAATCGTCCCGACCTACCAGAATCTTAACGCGCATATACAGTGTTTACCCGATTGATCTCGCCTCCAGACGACGAACCTTACAAAGTTTTACAAAATTAGACGTTTACTTCGGGGGCTTCTGGAGTCTAATTATTAAACATACTCCTGAAAACAACAGGGTGAGTAAGGAGAAACGGTAGCCCATCGGATGCTGACCCGAGCACGCCCCAAGCAAGCATCCGGTGGGTTTTTTCTTGAGAGCCTCTGGCACCTTTCCAACTAGTCTTGGCTCTTCTCACCGCTGCCCGAGGAACATCGTCTAGCGAACAATTTACGAAACTGCATCTTCCAGCTACAATATCCGGATGCAGCCCCTTCCCGCCTCCCTTGCCTGGGCCCATCCTCTGGTGGCGGAGTGGTTTGTTCAGCGCTTCGCGACTCCTACCGAGCCTCAAGAGCAGGGCTGGCCGCATATTCTCGCCGGGCGCACCACGCTGATTTCCGCGCCGACCGGGTCGGGCAAAACCTTGGCTGCGTTTCTGGCTTGCATCGACCGGCTGGTGCGCAAGGCGCTGGCGGGCGATCTGGCGGATCGCACTGAAGTTCTCTACGTCTCTCCTCTTAAGGCTCTCGGCAACGACATCCAGAAGAATCTGGAAGTGCCGCTTGGGGAAATTCTTGCCATGGCCGGCGAGCGTGGCCTGCTCATGCCCGAGATTCGTACCGCCGTCCGTACCGGCGACACTCTCATGCCCGAGCGTCGCGCCATGCTCAAGCGGCCACCGCACATTTTGGTAACTACACCAGAGTCTCTCTACATCCTGCTCACCGCCGATAAAAGCCGTGCCATTCTGCGCGATGTCGAGACTGTCATCGTCGACGAAATCCACGCTGTCGCCGACGACAAGCGCGGCGCTCACTTAACCTTGTCTTTGGAAAGACTCGAAGCCCTGACTTACAAACCGCCGGTGCGCATCGGCCTCTCGGCTACGCAGAAACCGATCGAGCAGGTTGCACATTTCTTGACCGGCGCTCGTCCGGACCCCGTGATCGTCAACATAGGGCACCGGCGCAAGCTCGACATGGCCGTTGAAGTTCCTCCCATGCCGCTCGGTCCAGTGGCTTCGAATGAAATGTGGGACGAGGTCTACAACCGGCTGGTCACGCTGGTGGAGCAGCATCGCTCGACGCTGGTGTTTGTGAATACGCGTCGCATGGCGGAACGCGTAGCGCATCATCTGGGCGAGCGTCTCGGCGAAGAAAATGTTGCGGCCCATCACGGCAGTCTTTCGCGCAAGCTGCGCCTGGCGGCGGAAAAGAAACTGAAAGAAGGCCAGATCCGCGTTCTCGTGGCCACCGCATCGCTTGAGTTGGGAATCGACGTCGGCACCGTGGATCTGGTCGTGCAGATCAATTCGCCGCGCGCGATTGCCGTGACGCTGCAGCGAGTGGGCCGCTCCGGACACTGGCGGGGCGCAGTTCCCAAGGGACGCCTTTTTGCCACCACTCGCGACGATCTCCTGGAATGCGCCGCTTTGGTTCGCGCCATTCGGCAAGGCGATCTGGATCGGCTGGAGATTCCGGAGTCGCCGCTGGACGTTCTTGCCCAACAGATTGTGGCGGCGTGTTCCGCTGAAGAGTGGGGCGAAGAGGAAATGTTCGTCCTGGTGCGGCGCGCATATCCGTATCGCAACTTAGCACGCGCAACTTTTGATGCGCTTCTGGAAATGCTAGCCGAAGGCATCGCTGCTCGCCGCGGGCGCTACGGCGCTTACCTTCACCGCGATCGAGTGAACGGAAAACTTCGCGCTCGTCGCGGAGCCCGCCTGGCGGCCATCACCAGCGGCGGAGCTATCCCGGACAACTCCCTTTACGCAGTCGTGGCCGAGCCCGACGGTCTCGTCGTGGGCACGGTGGACGAAGACTTTGCCGTCGAAAGCAATCGCGGCGACATCATGCTGTTAGGGAATACTTCCTGGATTATTCGCCGCATCGAAACCAACGCTGGCCGCGTGCTGGTACAGGATGCCCATGGGGCGCCGCCCAGCGTGCCCTTCTGGCGAGGCGAAGCTCCCGCGCGAACCGAAGAACTCTCCGAGCACGTGGGAACGCTGCGACAGAAAATCAGCGAGATGCTGCCGCGCACTTCGCCAGTAGGTTTTTCCGCCACCCAACCGGATGTGGCGGCAGCGGTTTCGTGGCTCAAGGACGAATGTGGTCTCGATGACTCCGGGGCCGAACAGGCGATCGAATACGTGTTGCAAGGACGAGCCGTCCTGGGTGCCGTCCCAACTCAGACGACCGTGATAGCCGAGCGATTCTTCGACGAAGGCGGCGGCATGCAGTTGGTCATCCACGCCCCGTTTGGCGGACGCATCAACAAGGCTTGGGGGCTGGCTCTGCGCAAGCGCTTCTGCGTAGGCTTCAATTTTGAGTTGCAGGCTGCCGCCACCGATAACGGGTTGAACATCGCCCTTGCCGAACAGCATAGCTTCCCGCTCGCGGACGTTTTTAATTTTCTGCAGGCCTCGACGGTCCAGCCGATTCTGGAGCAAGCCGCACTCGATTCTCCCATCTTTGCTACCCGCTGGCGTTGGGATGCAAACCGCGCGCTTGCCTTATTGCGCTTTCAAAACGGAAAGAAAGTTCCACCGCAGATTCAGCGCATGCGCTCCGATGATCTGCTGGCCTCTGTGTTTCCCGATGCGGCAGCGTGCTTTGAGAACATCGAAGGTGAGCGCAAGATCCCGGATCATCCTCTGGTCGGCGAGGTGATGAAAGATGTCCTCACCGAAGCGATGGACGTCGAAGGATTAAAAGCCTTGTTGACCGGTCTTGCGGATGGGCGCATTCGCTGTATCGCCGTCGATACTCCGGTTCCATCGCAATTCTCGCACGAGATTCTAAACGCGAACCCTTATGCGTATCTGGACGACGCTCCGCTCGAAGAGCGCCGAGCCCGCGCCGTGCAGATGCGCCGAATGCTCCCGGAATCAGTATTGGAAGAAGTGGGTGGACTTGATCCGGCAGCGATTCAGCAGGTGCGCGAAGAAGCCTGGCCGGACGTGCGCGATGCCGATGAATTGCATGATGTGCTGCACACTCTAGTTGCGCTACCGGCCATGTGCGGAGAGCCGCCCTCGGCTGTCCGGTCGAGCGAAGCTGGATTCGCCGACTGGCTCGCTTATTTCGAGAGACTGGTGATTGAAGGGCGCGCAGGAGCTGCTTTGCTCGACGGGCAACGCTATTGGGTGGCCGCAGAGCGCCTCAAGACTTTTTCGGTCTTGTTCCCCGAAGCCCGCTTTGAGCCGAAGTTAGCCGACGTCGAACCAACTGCTCCTACCCGCGACGATACCCTTTTAACGCTGGTAACGGGCTGGATGTCGCACCTGGGACCGACCACTGCCGCGCAACTCGGCGAGACTTTAGGCATTCCCGCCTCCGATATATTCAGTGCTCTTCTTCGGATGGAAGCCAGCGGCACCGTCCTGCGTGGAAACTTCACTGGCACGGCTGTCGCTGCACCAGAGCTCGAGATCGAATGGTGCGAGCGGAGGCTGCTTGCACGCATACACCGCTTGACGGTCGCCACCTTACGCCAGCAGATCGAGCCAGTGACCGCGGCGCAATTCATGCAGTGGCTGCTCCAATGGCAGCACTTGGCCCCCGGCAGTCAGGTTTCTGGCGAGCGAGGAACGCTTGAAGTTCTCCGGCAATTGCAGGGCTTCGAAATTCCCGCGAATGCCTGGGAGCGCCAGGTTCTGGCTCGCCGCATCGTTGATTATGATCCCAAATGGCTCGACCAGCTTTGCCTCACCGGGGCCGTGGGCTGGGGAAGATTGTCGCCTCACCCCGCTACCCTGGATTATTCCAACACCAATCGCACCAACGACTCAGAATCAGTCCCCGCTCCTCGCCAGCGCCGAGTGATTCCCACCAGCGTCGCCCCCATCACGTTTTTCGTTCGCGAAGATGCCGACTGGATGACACCGCGGCATCCCGGCGCGGAGCGTCGAGAAGAAGATCACTCTGCTAACAACGGCCTGAGCCACAGCGCGCATCTGGTTCTTGATTTTCTGCGGCAGCGTGGCGCTTCGTTCTTCGCCGATATCGTCCGCGGCACAGAAAAACTGAAAGCGGAGATCGAGACCGCGCTTTGGGAACTGGTGGCGGCCGGCTTGGTGACCGCCGATGGCTTCGACAATCTGCGGTCGCTCATCGATCCCAAACGGCGAGCCGGGCAGGGAAGTGGGCGCATGACGCGTCCCCGCCACAATGCTGGACGCTGGGCTCTCCTGCATACCGACGAAGTCGTCGAGAGGCCTCGTGCCGTTGAGGCTGCTTGCTGGATGCTGTTGCGGCGTTACGGCATCGTCATTCGCGATGTACTGGCCCGTGAGGCGAACCTTCCGCCGTGGCGCGAACTGTTGATGGCCTTCCGTCGCCTTGAAGAGCGCGGCGAGATTCGTGGCGGCCGCTTTGTGGATGGATTCCTCGGCGAGCAGTTCGCCTTGCCGGTCGCGGTTGAGTCCGTGCGCGCTATGCGCAAACTCGACTCCGCGCAGGGAACAATTACACTCTCGGCCGCTGATCCCCTCAACCTGGTAGGAATTCTCGTTCCGGGAGATCGTGTGCCCGCCATTTCAGGTAACAGCGTGACCTATCGCGATGGGGCAGCGATCGCTTTGTCTTCGCTAACGGATTCTAGGGCCGAAGCCGTCGCCAGTTAGCTCTTCAGTTTTCCGCCAATTGATATTGGCCGCAAAAAATCAGGAATCCGATGAGGGGGCCCTTCGGATCCCTGATTGCGCAACTCAGCAGAACTAATCTTAAAAGCGCTTCCCCCATCGCTTTTTGCCGAGCAGTGGCGCACCCACGATACTGCATGCTGGTTGCCAGTTTCTGCCGCTGTATTTCGATCCGCACAGGGACCATCAACTATATGGCAACCAAGGACTTAAGCGACCGTAAGCCGGCGCAAAACGGATAGACCGAGGTTTTCCACGTACTCGACCACTATCCAATCGGATAGCGTCCTATCTGTTCGGATATTGGAATAGTTTCACTCTGCAGGTAAATCTCCGCCGGAAGTGTGATAAGAAGAGCACGGGTGCCCAGCCTTGCGTCCAAGACTCCTAGTGCTTTCCGGGCCGTTGAAGGATTCGGCCATTCCTTTGTCCGACGCCCAAATCACCATCGGGCGGGAGGCTTCAAACAAGGTTGCAGTCATCGATCCTTCCGTCTCGCGCAAACACTGTGTAGTTCGCGTGCAAGAGGGAAGGTTCCAGGTACTCGATCTGGGCAGTCGCAACGGAACCCAGGTGAATGGCACTTCGGTCCAGGAGCAATGGCTGAAACACGGCGACGAGATCGCCACAGGAGATTCTTCATTCCTGTTCCTGCTGGAGGATGAAGATCTGACTCCGGGCCCGGGCCGGGTGGAATTCGAAGAGGCTCAACGCACTGCCGAAACCACCATCATTCACCCCAAGGATGTCCTCTACCTGCAACCAGACCGTCTCTTGCGCGAATTGCCCGCCACCTCAAAAGTTGCCCGCGACCTCAATCTACTCTTGAAGATTAGCCGCATCGTACACGCCATTCGCGACCTCGACGAATTGCAGGGACAATTGCTGGATTTGATTTTCGAAGTCGTTCCTGCCGGCCGGGGTGCAATCCTGTTGGCCGACCGGGAGAGTCAACAATTCAACTCCATGTTTGCTCGCATGCGCCAGACGGGGCATGCTCCTTTGGTGAAGGTGAGCCGCACGGTTGCCCGCCAGGTGCTCGAGCAGGGAATTGCGATTCTCGGAACGGATGTTCCCAGCTGCGACGATTTGCGAAAAGTCGAGAGCCTTGTGGCCTCAGAGGTGCGCTCGCTGCTATGTGTACCTCTGACCGTTTTTCAGCGCGTGATCGGCTGCATTTATCTCGACAGCAACAATCTGGACAGTCGGCTTGAAGAACACCATCTGCAACTGGTCACAGCCATCGCAGGAATCTCCGCCGTTGCTCTCGAGAATGCTCGCCGTCTGCAGTGGCTGGAAAAAGAAAATGAGCGGCTCACCGTCGAGATCAGTCAGGAGCGTAGCCTGGTCGGCGAAGGCCTCCGCATGAAGGAGGTTTACCAGTTTCTCAAGCGAGTCGCTCCCACCGATTCCACCGTATTGATCGAAGGTGAGAGCGGAACCGGCAAGGAACTGGCAGCACGGGCTCTGCATCGCAACAGTCCTCGTGCCAATAAACCTTTCATCGCCATCAACTGCGCCGCGATTCCGGAGACGCTATTGGAAAGCGATTTGTTCGGCCACGAACGGGGAGCGTTCACTGGAGCGGCGGGCCTGAAAAAGGGCAGACTGGAAGTTGCCGACTCGGGCGTGGTCTTCCTCGACGAAATCGGAGAACTTGCCCCCGTACTGCAGGTCAAGCTGCTGCGGGTTTTGCAGGAGCGCGAGTTCGAACGCGTCGGTGGCACTCATCCCATCAAGGTGGATGTCCGGATTATTGCCGCCACCAATTGCAACCTTGATCAGGCGGTGCGCGAGGGCAGGTTTCGTCGCGATCTCTATTATCGTCTGGCCGTGTTGAAGGTCACCATGCCGGCCTTGCGGGAGCGGCGGGAAGATATTCCTCTGCTCGCCCGCCACTTCGTGCAGAAGCATGCCAAGCACTGCAAGGTGAAGCCGCGTCCAATCTCCCGCGAAGCTTTGTCTTGCATGATCAACTACGATTGGCCGGGCAATGTGCGCGAGCTCGAAAATGCCATTGAACGGGCGCTGGTCTTGGGATCCTCCGACATGATTCTTCCCGAAGATTTGCCCGAATCTCTGCTCGAGCGAAATACTCCTCCAGAAATGACGGAGGCAAAATATCATGCCGCGGTGAAAGAGTTGAAAAAGCAACTCATTCGCGACGCAGTGGAGCAGACGCAGGGCAGCTACGCCGAAGCCGCCCGGCTCCTGGGCGTGCATCCCAATTACTTGCACCGTCTGATTCGCAACCTGGAGTTGAAGGACGTCCTGAAGGAAGCGCTGCGCGACATTTCTCCGCGAGGATTAACTGGACTCTCGGGCGGGAATGCGTGAGAGAAACAGCAGTTAGCAGCTAGCAATTAGCTCGCGAGTTAGCTGAATACTAATCGCCAACTGCCAACTGCTAAGTGCTGTCTACGGTAGCCGCAAGCGCATCAGCAACGCCGGATCGAGATACGTTCCCTGCCATCGCACGGCCACGTGAAGGTGCGGGCCTGTGGCACGGCCCGTGCCTCCGCTCAGCCCGATGATCTGTCCACGTTTCACCTGATCTCCTTCTTTCACTTTGAACTCCGAAAGATGCAGGTAGAGGGTGAGCAGTCCTTGCCCGTGGTCGATGACTACAAAGTTTCCTTCGAAATACAGCGGACGTCCCAGCAACACGGTGCCGTCATTCATGGCGGCTACGGGCGTGCCGCTCGGCACGCGGAAATCCAGCCCCAAGTGCGGACTCGAGGTTTTGTCATTGAAAATCCGCTGCGATCCAAAGACGTCAGAAATCGCAGCATCTGCCGGCGCTGTGAAAGATCCCGACCACTTCCGTTCTGCCGTAACGCGGTTCAGATAATCCTTCTTTACCACCTGCGCTTCCTGAATTTCCTTCTGCTGTTCCGGACTGGGTTCCGTGAACTTGCTTTCAACGCTGAGACTGACTTTGATCTTGGGATACTTGGCGCGCAAGACATTCAGTTTTCGCGCAAACGAGATTTGCGTGCTGGAAGATTTTCCGGCCTTCGTTTCCCCCGTCAGCTCAAGGTTGTATTTTCCGGGAGCCGTTTCCAGGCTCACTCCCGCCAGCGCAAACCAGGTTTTGCTGGCTGCATCGAAGCTAAAAGAAACTCCATGTCCGATCCAAGTTCCCTTGAGCGACTCGAGCACGACCGGAGATTTCACCTGAAACAGGACGGGCCCGCCGTTGACCAGCCGTGTAGGCTGCGTATGCACTGTCCAATCCGCCGCCTCCGCCGGAAGAACCGGAACGAAAAATACCCAAGTCAGAAGGGAAAGTGAGATTCCGCGAATAGAGATCAGCCGCCAGTTCACTTTAACAGCCTAGCATTCCTGCGCTGGCCTGGCACTGGAAGAGAATGTCTCCGCTCGCCATCCAGGTCTCAGGGTTAGAATGACCCGGAGAAGTCTTTCCCAAATCCACGGGCGGTTCGGCGACGTCTGCGAGGTTATGATGGCTTCCGGTTCCGCATTGTCAGAAACAATATCCTCCCGCTTTGTAATTGACTTAGTTCGATTCGAAAGGATGTGTCAGCTTATCGTTCTGCTGATCGGCGCCTACTGCGCCTTCGCTGGGCGAAATCTTCCTGTCGGACCTGACGGCCTCGCCTACCTGGATGTGGCCCGCGCCTACCTCCAACATAACTGGCACATAGCTGTAAATGGATATTGGGGTCCTTTGTACTCTTGGCTTCTCGCGCTGGCGATGGGCATTTGTCGTCCGGGCGTAGACACAGAGTTTGCCGTGGTCCGAGCTGTTAACTTCTTAGTGTTCTCTGCCGCCTTGTACGCATTCAGCGTCTGCTGGCACGCGCTCGCCGATTGCTGCGGCCGGACAGACGTCAACCAAACCTCAATTCCTGAGGCTGCTCCCTACATCTGGATAACCCTCGGATATCTCCTATTCATCGTAAATTTTGCCTGGTTTGTAGATCTCGTCAGCCCTGACATTCTTGTGGCCGCGATTGTTTTTGCCATCGCCGCTTTCCTCTTCAAGCTCAACGATCAGCTTCCACACGGTGTCGGCGCTTACGCATGGCTCGGCGCATTGCTGGTGGTCGGTTACTATGCGAAGGCCATTCTGCTTTATTTTGCGGTGTTCGTCTTGGGCGCGACCGCGATTCAGGGTTTTCTCTCCGGAAATATTCGCAAGCCTCTTACTGCAATTTTAGCTTTTGCGGCCTTGGTGTTCCCCTTCGTGGTCGTACTTTCGCAGTCAACGGGTCACTTCACTCCAGGCGACAGCGGCCGATTGAACTATGCCTGGTTCGTGGACGGGCCTGAAACCAAAACGTGGATGAACAGCGACGGCGCACCGCTTCCGTTTTATCCCGGCCCAGTAGCGCCAGGCCCGGTTCGTGTTTTCCGTCTTCCTTCTCTCGAAGGAGTTACGTACGCACCGTGGTACGATGCCGCGCGATTCGATCAACGCGCCCATCCGGCCTTTAACAAGCACGGTCAACTTCGCCAGCTCGCGATCAATCTCCAGTCTCTCAAAGAGGAGTTCCTCGGATCGGGGGCGGTGCTCCTTGTCCCTCTACTCCTTCTCGCTTGTTACACGCCGAAAGTATCGCTCCGCAATTTCGCCTCAACCTGGTTCTGCATCGTTCCCGTGATCGCCGTGTTCGGAATGTATCTGCTCGTCCACTTGGTTACGCGATTCGTGCTCGGTTTCTCGCTCGTTCTCTGGGGCGCCGCTTTCGCTTCCGTCCGCGTCCCTTCAGGACTGCAACACCTGGCGCAGCGTGCCATGCTGGTTGGGACGCTGGTCTTTGCTGCGATCACGACCCCCGGTCTGCTCCACTACGTAGTATCACCCCGCAAGGATTCGGTTGTGCGCGATATCGCAATCGCCGAGGCTCTCCCCCACTACGGCCTCACTCCCGGTTCCCTCGTTGGTAGTATCGGCGACGGACAAGTTGCCTACTGGGCGCATCTGGCAAGGGTTTCGGTGGTCGCCGAGGTTTGGTCAATCGATTCCGCGCGATTCTGGTCAGCACCGCCCGCCGCGCAGCAGGCAGTCCTTCGATCGATGACGGATGCAGGCGCCAAAGCCGTGATTTGGCGGGAGGATTCGGATCAAGGTTGCCCCGCCGAGTGGATATCATTTCCGCAACATTCCGGCTGCATGATTTCGATGCGTTGACCCGTCACTCACACAAGTTGAGGCTGTGCCATCTGACATCAGCAGGCCATGTCCGCTCCCGCAAAAGGACATCTCGAAAGTGAACATACGTAACTCAAGCTGGCACCGAAGGGCCATTCCGAGCTTCCTTTCGTCTGCATAACATCGAGTCATGACTTGGCAAAATATCCACGACGGGCTCCTCGCCACTCTCGCCCACAGTTATGAAGAAGATCCAGACCGATTCGTAACCTTGTCCAGGCAAACGCTTGATTCCTCTTCCTCTCGTTTGGCCGTGTCAGAACTGAGGAATGAAGGCCTGGTCGAAGAGCAGCTTCGGGGCGTGATTCGACTCACGGCTCGCGGCTATAAGAAATACAAAACCACATTTTACGCTTGTGCCGGTTGAGACGACTCCGCCCTCAAAAGGGCATTCTGCTTGAGCTTCTGTTGCGCCCAACATTAAAATCCGTACAGGTTCCTTCGTAATCTCGCTCTAATCTATCCTCAGTAACATACTTCGATACATGACCTCCTCCCCCCGACCGCAACCGAAGCGGCGTCCTCTCCGTGTACGACTACCAGGGATGCCTCAAGCATTCATCCGCTTTGAAGATGGGCAACGCCCCTCCGCTAGAATTCAGACCATTTCTGTTACCGGCGGCTTGCTGCGCGTTCTCAAGCCGCTCAGCCCTGGAGCCGTCGTAGAACTGATGTTCTCAACCAACGCCGGACCCGTGCTCGGCATGGCTGAACTCCTGCGGCCATGTTCAGTTTCACGTATAGGGCTACAGCCTTTTCGCTTCGTCGCCTTGGACGAGGCCGATCTACATAATCTACGCATTGCGATCGCATCATCGCAGAAGTGCATACGCGGATTTCGCCCGGACTTAGCCGAAAGTTCAAGCATGGCGTGATTCGTTAGAAATGACCAAGACTCGCGGCCTTGAGCTTGAAACCATTCCGAATGATTGCGGGATATGACTTCGAATAAGTCGGAGCTTAGGAAGTGTGAAGTGGGGCACATGAACTCGACCGCGCGCCAAACCTTGCATTCATCGGTTACGAAAGACGCTGCCGCCATTGCACTTTCGCTCATCGAGGAGACGAGACCACGGATTAACCATCCTTCATGAACTTGGCGGTAACGTAGTGGATACAAGACGCTCGCCGTTAACGGGCCGAGCGGTACTTACTCCTCGCAACGAGGCACAAGCTATGCAGAGTTCAAATGTCCCCGCCGTACGTCGCAGCTCGAGAGTTCCGATCACGGTTCCGATACTGGTGACCAGCTTGGATCCGAGAGCTAACTTCTCCGAAGTCTGCGAGACCCTGGTGGTGAGCGCCCATGGTTGTGCCATGCGGGCTCCTATGAAGCTGGAAGCCGGTATGACAGTGCACTTCCACAGCCAGGAAGGTCGTGAGACCACGGCGCAGGTTGTCTACTGCCAGCCGATTAAGTCCGACCGGCACAGTTGGAGGCTGGGTGCACAGTTTGACCAGCCAGACAACTTCTGGGGCTTGCAGACTTGCCCAAAAGACTGGATGAAATTGCCCTCGACTGTCGACGGAAATTCCGCGGCCATGCTCTCGTCTACGAACATTCTTGCCCCCAGTCCGGCCACGGCCTCGGCGAAGATCGTGCTCGACCGAATCAAGAAGCAATTATCCGACGAGCATCTCAAGTCGATCCTCGCCGAACTGGTTCGCCCGCTCGAGTCCGAGTTAACTGACCTCAAAGAAAAGCTCGCGCAAGGCGCAAAGCGAAGCCGATTTGAAGTGTCGCTGTCCCAAATTCCGCCCGAGCTCGAACAACAGTTGGAACTTCGCCTGAAGAAAGAGTTAGAGCCTCAGGTCCTTAGGCAGTCCCGGGAACAGTCCGAAAAAGTTCTGGAAGCGGCGAAAGCAGCTATCGACCAGAAGACGACTGCAACCCACGACGAATTTCTGCGTCGCGTCACCCAGGATCTGCAAATGGTGGAGCAAAAGGCTCTGGGCCTCTCGACCGATGTCGCTCAAAGCATGCGCGAGCACCTGAATCGAGGCATGGGCGAGCTTCACCAGCAGGTCCTCGATGCCGGCAACCGGGTTAAAAAGCTGAGTGCCGAACTGCTCCAGGGAATGGAGTATAGCCTGGGCGAGTTACACGACACGCGCCGCCGGGAATTGGAACAGGTTAAAGCAACCGTGACGGCAGAATCGTCGCGCTTGCAGGAACAGATCGCTGACCTTGACGGCCGCATGGCAAAGCTCGACGAATCGGCTCGCCGCCTCGAGACCGGTCTCGATAAACGCCTGTCACAGCTGTCCAGTGACACCATACGCAGCGCGCGCGCCCAACTGGAAAGCGCGCTGGAAGCAGTTCTCGGTGAATTGAGCACTCGCAATGTCCAGCAACTGCAAAAACAACTCGATGCTGCCGGCGCCAATTTGCAAACGATCCAGCGAGACATCGAAGCCGCGGTTTCGGAGTCGCTGAAAATTCAGGTCGCTGAGACTCTGCAATCCTTTGAACACCGAATGGAAGGACTGGCTCAGCAATCCGCCGAACGCTGGCGCCTCACCCTCGCCGGCACGCTCAACTCGCTCGTAAGAAGTCTGGGCGAGCAATTCCTGTTGCAAGCCACGAATGGCAAGAGCTCAGGCCAGCATTTTTCGCTCGAACGACCATCCGAATGAAAGCGTAGTTCACAGCCCTAAGTGGTTCAGAGAGTTGGTGGACCTGGTCGGGATCGAACCGACGACCTCTTCCATGCCATGGAAGCGCGCTCCCAGCTGCGCCACAGGCCCACGATTAAAGCAGAAAAGCCGAAGCCCGGCGAATCAGAGAATCGAGGGAAGTGCTCCATCATTTTCGCCCACATCCCCGGTATAGTCAACGACTCGCGGATTCTCCTATTTCCTTCCACGGGATTCTTCTGGCATAATTGATCGTGCACCCCACCTGCACAATTTCTCAATCACAATTTAAAGCGAGGAAGAGATGCCAGCGAAGTACATCTTTGTAACGGGCGGAGTTGTGTCTTCTCTAGGCAAGGGATTGGCCGCGGCCTCCATCGGTTGTCTGCTGGAAAGCCGCGGGCTCAAAGTCAACCTCATGAAGTTCGATCCTTATCTCAACGTCGACCCGGGCACGATGTCGCCTTTTCAGCATGGCGAGGTTTTCGTCACCGACGATGGCGCCGAAACCGATCTCGATCTCGGCCACTACGAGCGCTTCACCCACGCCAAACTTTCTCGCGACAACAACTGGACCACCGGCCGCCTCTACGAACAAATCATCGCCAAGGAGCGCCGCGGCGATTATCTGGGCAAAACGGTGCAGGTCATTCCCCACGTCACCAATGAAATCAAGGCGGCAATGAAGAAGGTCGCCCAGGATGTCGACGTAGCAATCGTAGAAATCGGCGGCACAGTGGGCGATATCGAATCACTGCCTTTCATGGAAGCCATCCGCCAGATGCGCCAGGAACTCGGCCGCGACGACACGCTGTTCGTGCATGTAACCCTCGTGCCCTTCATCGCAGCCGCGCAGGAATTGAAGACTAAGCCCACTCAGCACTCCGTGAAGGAACTGCTCAGCATCGGAATTCAGCCCGACATTCTGCTGTGCCGTACCGACCGCTTTCTCGCGAAGGAACTCAAGTCGAAGATTGCGCTCTTCTGCAATGTGAAGGAAGAAGCCGTGATCACCGCCAAGGACGTGGCTTCCGTCTACGAAGTGCCGCTCGTCTTCGCGAACGAAGGGGTGGACACACTGGTCCTCAAATATCTGCGCATGGAAGCCAAGGACCGTGACCTTTCCAAGTGGGAAGACATTGTGCATCGCGTTTATAACCCGAAAGATACGGTGACGATCGGGATCGTCGGCAAATATGTCGAGTATGAAGATTCTTACAAGTCGCTGAAAGAAGCGCTGGTACATGGAGCGCTGGCGCACAATCTCAAGCTTCAGCTGAACTGGATTGAAGCGGAAGGACTGGAAAACGGCGACCCGAGCAATAACAATGATGCACAACTCGAGGACTACGACGGAATTCTGGTTCCCGGCGGTTTCGGCAAGCGCGGCATCGAAGGCATGCTGATCGCGATTCGTTACGCCCGCGAAAACAAGGTCCCGTATTTCGGCATCTGCCTGGGAATGCAAACCGCCTGCGTGGAGTTTGCGCGCAACGTGGTCGGTTTGGCGGAGGCAAATTCAAGCGAGTTCGATCCCGCCACACCCCATCGCGTAATCTACAAACTCCGCGAGTTGCGTGGTGTGGAAGAACTTGGCGGCACAATGCGCTTGGGTGCGTGGACATGCAAGATTGAACCCGGCACGCTGGCTCACAGGATCTATGGCAAGCTCGAGATCTCCGAACGGCATCGCCATCGCTACGAATTCAATCGCGAATACGAAGAGCCAATGGTGGCCGCAGGGTTGCGGATCTCGGGCTCAACGCCAGACGGCACCTATGTTGAGATGGTGGAGTTGCCGGACCATCCCCATTTCATCGGCTGCCAATTCCATCCCGAGTTCAAGTCAAAGCCGCTGGAGCCGCATCCGTTGTTCAGTACGTTCATTGCGGCGGCGTATGAGCACGGTTCCAAGCGGCGGGCCGAGAAAGAAGTGGCCGCAGTCGAGATGTTTCACCGTCCAGAAAAAGTAACGCGCCGCTAGATGGAGGTTTTACCGCTGAGATCGCTGAGCGCGCCGAGAGCAACCATAGCCGGCTCGGTTTCGCATGGCTAACCTCAGCGATCTTTTCGTCCTCCACAGTAAGAGGTTCTGCTTTTGATTTCTTCATTCCAAGTCGGCGATGTCCATATCGGCTCGGGGAATCTCTTCCTCATCGCCGGCCCCTGTGTAATCGAAAGCGAAGAGCATGCCATTCGCATGGCTGAGATCATCAAAGGTGTGGCCCGGGCGCTCGGTTTTCCTCTCATCTTCAAAGCCAGCTACGACAAAGCCAACCGTACCTCGATTCGGAGTTTTCGCGGTCCGGGCATAAGAGAAGGCCTGCGCATCCTGAAAAAAATCAAAGATGAAATTCAGGTTCCCGTCCTCACCGACGTTCACGAAGTCGCAGACGTCGCGAAAGTTGCCGAGGTCGTGGATGTTTTGCAAATCCCCGCCTTTCTCTGCCGACAGACCGATCTCGTGGTAGCCGCCGCGCTCAGTGGACGTGCAGTCAACATCAAGAAGGGCCAATTCGTTTCGCCCTGGGACATGCGTCATGCCGTGGAAAAATGCCGCGAGGCAGGGAACACGCAAATTTTCCTCACCGAGCGCGGCAGCAGTTTCGGCTATAACAATCTCGTCGTCGACATGCGTTCGCTCTCCATCATGCGCAGGTTCGCACCGGTGGTTTTCGACGCCACCCATTCCGTCCAGCTTCCATCCGCGCAGAACGACGATCACGGGCCCGCCGTTAGCGGTGGCCAACCCGAGTTTATCCCCGTTCTGGCGCGTGCCGCAGTCGCCGCCGGTGTCGACGGCGTTTTCCTGGAAGTGCACGACAATCCAAAAGCAGCGAAATCTGACGGAGCCAACGCGCTGGAGTCCACCAAGCTGCGCGAAGTATTGAAAGAATTGCTGGCTGTAAAGAACGCACTGGATGTAGCGCGCGCCACGCCGTAGACATTCTGTCTCGCCTACCCTCCGTGGTAAATTGAAGTCTCCGCATGAAGCAGATCGCCAACTGGGCCTTGGACATAGCCGCGATACGCGGCGCCGCCTACGCCGATGCCCGCATCGTGAGCCAGAGAAGCCGCGCGCTTACCACGAAAAATGGTAAAGTCGGCAGCGCCTCTGACTCCGAGTCCACCGGCATGAGCGTACGCGTGATCGCCGATGGTGCCTGGGGATTTGCCGCCTCCGAAGATCTTTCTCGCTCGGGCGTCGAAGCTACCGCGGCTCGTGCGGTTGAAATCGCCCGCGCCTCTGCGCAAGTGAAGCAACAAGACGTCCGCCTTGCTCCCGAAAAGCCCGTCACTGCCGAGTGGACCACCCCCCATGCGATCGACCCATTTACAATCTCGGTCGAGCAGAATATCGCACTGCTGCTGAACGTCGACTCCGAACTGCGCTCCGTTGCCGGTATCACCCTGGCTGAAACCAACCTCAACTTCAATCGCGAAGAGCAATGGTTCGTGTCGTCCGAGGGCGCCCACATTCATCAAACCAAGTATTCGTCCGGCGCGGGCTACACGGCGTATGCATTCTGCGGCAACGAGATTCAGAAACGCTCTTGTCCGAATTCTTTCGGCGGACAGTGGCAGAACAAGGGCTATGAACTGATCGAAGAGCTGAAGCTGGTGCAAAATGCCCGTCGCATCGCCGAAGAGGCAGTCGCACTCCACCATGCCGACCAGTGCCCCGAAGGCACGTTCGATATCATCCTAGATAGCTCTCAGCTTGGTCTGCAGATTCACGAATCCGTCGGACATCCCATCGAACTCGATCGCGTCCTGGGCATGGAAGCGAACTTCGCCGGCACTTCATTCCTCACGCTCGACAAACTCCGCAAGCTGCGCTACGGCAGCGAGCTGGTGAATGTCGTTGCCGATGCCCGCCAGGAGCACGGTCCTGGCCTCGGAACTTTCGCCTTCGACGACGAAGGCGTTCCCGCACAATGCACTCCCATCATCACCAACGGATTATTTACCGGCTATCTCAGTTCGCGCGAGACCGCGCACACCATCGGCGAGAATCGATCGGGTGGAACCTTGCGCGCCGAGGGCTGGAACCGTTTGCCCATGATTCGCATGACGAATATCAGTTTGCTCCCTGGCGAAGCGCCGCTGACACTCGAACAGTTGATCGCCTCCACCGATCATGGCATCTTGATGCAGACCAACCGCTCCTGGTCGATCGACGATAAGCGCTACAACTTTCAATTCGGCTGCGAGATCGGCTGGGAGATCCAGAAGGGCAAGCGTGCGCGCATGATTAAGAACCCATCCTACTCCGGCATCACCACGGAATTCTGGAATTCGTTGGACGCGATCTGTTCGCGCGATGAGTGGACGCTTTGGGGCACGCCGAATTGCGGAAAAGGCCAGCCGCAACAAGTGATGGGAACCGGCCACGGCGCGGCACCGTCGCGCTTCAGGAACATAAAGGTGGGCAGCGCATATCGCAGCATGTGACATCTGTCACAGAAGCAATTGGCAGTTAGCAATTAGCGTTAGGGCCTCATGCGAGGTGCGTGATGAAAGACTTTAGACGACTAAGAGTTTGGGAGAAAGTTCACCTTCTGACGCTGGACATTTACAGGCTTACAGCCCGCTTCCCGCGAGAAGAACTGTACGGTCTCACGAGTCAGATGCGAAGATGCAGCGCTTCAATGGGAGCAAATATTGCCGAGGGCTGCGGCAAACAAGGAAACAATGAGCTCCAACGCTTTCTCTATATAGCATCGGGATCGGCCAGTGAACTCGATTATCATCTACTTCTGGCGAGAGACCTCAGTTACTTGCCAGACGAGGACTATCGGCGAATGGACCACAATCTCGCTGAAGCAAGAAGAATGTTGACCGCCTTGCTGCAGAAAGTAAGCTCCGATCGCCATGCCGCCAATTGCTAATTGCTAGCTGCGAATTGCTGAGTGCTGAATGCTAAGCAGAGATCAGGCCGCCGACATCTTCGATCGCATCCGCAGACTCTCGGCCGCGGATGAGGTCGAGGTGCTCATCTCCGGCGGCCGATTTGCCCTGACCCGCTTCGCCAACAACATCATCCATCAAAATGTTGAGGACGAAAACCATGTAGTCTCCGTTCGTACGGTCTTCGGTGGACGCACGGCTCGGGCCACCACAAACAAGTTCGACGACGAGAGTCTGCGCCGTGTAGTCGAATCCTCTGAAGCGCTCGCTAAGGTGCAGCATCCCGATCCTGACCTCTTATCGATGCCAGACTCCAGAGAAGCCGAAGGCACAGCCGAGCAGACCGCCTCACAAGTTCCGTCCCGCTACTTCACCGAGACCGCCGCGATCACTCCCCAGCTACGCGCCGACGACGTAAAGGAGATTGTCAGCGTAGCCAAAAAGCACGAACTCACCACCGCCGGCATTGTTTCCAGTTCAGAATTCGTGGAGGGCATCTTCAACTCGCGCGGCCTGAGCAAATGGCACACGCAAACGCTCGCGGAAATTTCCATCACCATGCTGGCCGCCGATTCCTCAGGTTGGCAAAAGGCCAACTCGCCCAACGCAGCCAATCTCCATCCCAATGCTCTTGCCGAAATCGCCGCCAGCAAAGCAATCGATTCCGCCCACTCTACGGAGATTCCAGTAGGGAAGTACACCGTTATTCTGGAGCCGGCGGCCGTGCTCGATATCGTCGGCTTCATGTTCTGGGATTACTCCGGTATGGCCCTCCTCGACCAGCGTTCTTTCCTCACCGGCCGCATCGGCAGCAAACTTTTCGGCGAGAACATCACTATATGGGACGACGTCACTCATCCTCTGCAAACCGGCTGTCCGTTTGATGGCGAAGGCATGCGGCGCCAGACCTTGCCGCTGGTGGAAGATGGAATGGTTCGACGCGTCGTCTACGCGCGAGCCACCGCGGCGCGCATGAAGCGTTCGGATCAGAAAGATAAAGTAGGCCCCATCGCACCCACCGGCCACGGCTTTGCACTGCCGAACGAAATGGGTGAGATGCCCGTCAACATCGTTTTCGCCACGCCACAGAATCCGCAAACCCTCGCGCAGATGATTGCCTCCACCGAGCGCGGCGTACTGGTCACGCGGCTCTGGTACATCCGCGAAGTCGATCCCTATGAAAAAATCGTCACCGGCATGACTCGCGACGGCACGTTTCTGGTGCAAGACGGGAGAATCCAACAAGGAGTCCGTAACTTCCGCTTCAATCAAAGCCTCATCCACATGCTCTCCAGCGTGGAAGCAATGAGTATCCCCGTCCGTTCCTCTGGCGAGGAGTCGTTCGATATGGTCGTGCCTGCCATGAAGATCCGGGATTTTAACTTCACCGAAGTCACCAAGTTTTGAGCACCAAATTCTTCATTCGTTTGCCGTCCCTAAAATTAGTCTCCAAACTCCTCTTCGATTCGTTGTAATCCTCTCATCCTCAAGCAGTTAACGCCCCACCGTCCCATGACTTCCGTAACTTTGCCAGCCTGATTCGTGGGTGTACGCTGCCCTTACGTTCGTAAAAAAAGAGTTTTCGAGAACTCCGGGCACGCGGAGCGCCCCGGAAGGAAGGTCCGTCAGCAACGGTGCAGAGCGAACCATCAGAGCAGGAGTTCATGTCAGATCCGCAGCAGCAGACTGCGCTGAAGCACTATGCCGATATGCAAAGTGCTCCCCGTTTTCCGCTGCACTTACCCGTGGAGCTGAAATCGCAAAGCGGCGACTACCTGGCGGAAACTCAAAACATCTCGGCCAATGGCGTCCTCTTCGCCATGGATCGCGATGTGCCCGTTGGTTCGATCGTGGATTTCACCATCCTGCTTCCGGGCCGTGTCGTGGGGGCCCGTTCTGATGTTCAGATTGATTGCCACGGACGCGTAGTTCGCAGCTTTGAAGATAACGGCCGTCGAGGCGTGGGCGTCGTAATTGACGAGTACCACTTCGAGCGAGCCTGACAGAGAACAAACAATGGCCAGCACGGTCAGCGTCGGCGAAAATCACGGGGTTCACCAGGATGGCGGTTCAGCTCCGTTGATCCGCGTCATCCTGGCCGATACTCAGGCCATCTTCCGCGCTGGACTACGGAAAATATTCGCCCTCGAAGACGACATTCGCGTTGTCGGACAGGCTGAAACCCTGCCCCAGACCCAATCCGCGGTAACCAAGTTTTCCGCCGATGTACTCATCTTCGAATCGGCGTTAGTTCCCAATCCAGTCGAAGCCGTGACCGAACTTCTGCGCCAGGCGCCGCAGTTGAAGATTATTGTGGTCACGCCCGTATCGGATGAACCACTCACCCTCGACCTTTTCCGTCGCGGAGCGCACGGTATTCTGTCCCGCGAAGTTGAGCCGGAAGTCTTTGTCGACTGTCTCCGCAAAGTTGCCGGCGGCGAACCCTGGCTCGAAAACCAGGCGGTGCATTGGGTGATGGAAGCATTCCGGGGTCACAGTCTGCGGCCGTCCGGAGCTCGTCCCAAGATCCAGCTCACTCCCAAGGAGACGCTGATCGTATCCTGCGTTACGCAGGGCATGAAGAACAAAGAGATTGCGGTTCGGGTCGGCACCACCGAACAGGTCGTAAAAAATTACCTCCGCAAGGTATATGACAAACTAGGCGTCGCCGATCGCCTCGAATTAGCGCTCTATTGCCTGAGCCACCACATTGTCGATGGAGTAAAGCCGCCCCCGGTTCCGACCGCCGCCCCCGTCACGGCACCCCCAACCCCGGCCAATGGGGAAACTCCTTCCGCGGCCGCAAGCGGTGCCGCAGCCGGTGCTTCTGTGGGCGCAGGTACCTCAAGCCTCCCCGCCAACGGTTCGAGCCCGCTAAAACTCAATCCCACCGATTCGTAAACTCCTGATTGCCATACCAGTCCAGAAAAAAAGGGACCGCGCAAGACGGTCCCGGCTGAAACTTTCAGTGGACTTCTAAGATCAAAAAACGTCTCCGATCAGACGACCAACCCGGGTGATCGCGGCGAAGTTATTCCCCGTCACGAATGGCGCCATTGATCGGCTGCGAGCCGAAGTGAGTGCTCGCCGGTGTTCCGAACACCAGCGTAATGTTCGAAAATCGAGCTTGGGTTCCTCCCGTTATGCAAACCGTGAGCGGAGATAGCTGACCCTGTGGGGCAAATGGTGGGTAGCCTCCATTTCCTGTAACACTCGCCGACCCTGTAATCATGAAACCAGTCGTAGTGGGAGGTTTGTAGCTGGCGGTGGGGCAGCCACTAGACACTAAGCTCGGATCCCATGTGACTTGAGCGTCCTTCATTGTAATGTGGTGAGTATGCGGAGTGCGCGTTGCCGGCGAGTCGGGATTGGCGGGAGGGTTGGAATTAATCGAAAGCCAGTAGTCGGAATTTTCCATAGTCACGGCAGCCGAAAACTCCGCAAAGGCGCCATCCCAAAGCAAGTCCAGACGCCAGACGCCATGGAGCTCCCACGGACCGCTAGGGTTGCCTTTCGCGTCATGCGCGGCCGTGAAGTCGTTGATAATGCCACGAAAGTGCTCGGGCCCTCCTTCTTGCGCCACGACACTTGTCCCTAGCGCGAGCACGAGAACCCACGCCCCTACCGACCAGAAGAGAATTTTGCTGTGCATAGTCACCTCCAGAATTTTCTTGGAACACTGCTCTTGTTGAGCGAATCAATCGCGCCGCGCCGAAAGCCCCCACCCGAGATTAAAGGCGGCCTCGCCGACGCATTTGCATTCCGCGAGTCGTAGCCCGACTCGCCGTGCACAGGCTGCGCGATCAGAGGACATTGAGCAAGCAGCAATAAACGGAACAGCCTGTTTGCAGCCAAATACCGTGTTTTGCAGTTACCATCCGGGGCATTACAATCAGTGGACTTATCTCCTGGCCGCTCACAGGAGAGCCTATGAGCGAACCGACCCTCGACAAATCGCTGTCCGAGATCCCGTCCGAGAGTCGACTGGATTCCTGGAAGGAGATTGCCCTCTACCTGCACCGCGACGTGACGACCGTCCAGCGCTGGGAGAAGCAGGAGGGGATGCCTGTCCACCGGCACTTACACCACAAGCGAGGCTCTGTCTACGCTCTGAGTTCTGAGCTCGATGCTTGGCGGCAAAACCGCAAACTCCGTTTCGAGGAGGAACAGGAGCCAGCCTTGGAAGGGCCGGCGGACGCGTCCGGCCGGCAAACGGCAGTTCCGCGAGGACGTCGCTGGATTGTGAGCTCCGCGGTGGTCGTACTCGCCGCACTTGTTACGCTTGCCTACATCGCAACCCGAATCCGCGCCGGGGATGCAACCCGACCCAAGATTAGATCTTTGGCAGTACTTCCCTTGCAGAATTTGAGTGGAGATCCGTCGCAGGATTACGTCGCCGACGGCATGACCGAGGAGCTCATCGGGCGACTTTCCAGAATTCACGGATTACGGGTTATATCCCGTACTTCGACTATGCACTTCAAGAACACCCAGCTTTCAGTGCCAGAGATTGCCAGGATGCTCGCAGTCGATGCGATTGTTGAAGGGTCGCTGATACACGAAGGACACCAGATCCGTGTCCACGCCCAACTGATTCGTGCCGCGACGGATGAGCACATTTGGGCGGGAGAATACCAACGACAGTACCAAAGCATTCTCGAAGTGCAGGAGGAAGTCGCTCGGAATATCGTTGAGCAAATCGAACTGAATGTCACACCTGAGGAGCGGGCGTTTCTGGCATCCAGGCCCCCGGTCGACCCTGAAGCTTACGAGAATTACCTCAAGGGCCGTTATTACTTCAGCCAGCGGACCGAGGATGCGCTCCACAAAAGCATCGCGTCATTTCAGCAGGCGACCGCGAGAGACCCAGGCTACGCTCCGGGCTATAGCGGTTTGGCGGAGGCCTACGCCATGCTCGGATTCCGCGGCGGTCTCCCATCGAAAGACGCTCTGTCAGGTGCCAAGAAAGCAGCTCTGCGGGCCATCGAACTGGACAACTCCCTGGCGGAGCCGCATGCCTGTCTGGCCTTCATCAAGGAGACTTACGATTGGGATTGGCCAGGCGCCGAGAGAGAATACAAACAGGCTTTGGAATTGAATCCAGGTTACGCCCAAGCTCATAACTGGTATGCCGGTTATCTCACCTACACAGGTCGATTCAATGAGGGGGTTGCTGAGGCCACGCATGCCCGGGAACTCGACCCCTTGTCCCTGCCTCTGAACAACGCTCTGGCGGGAAGATTGCTGGCTGCCGGGCGCTACGATGAAGCGCTCCGGCAAGTGCAGCAAACCCTGGACCTGGATGACCACTTTGCACCGGCTCACCAGACTCTGGGCTGGGTATACCTGCACAGCGGAAAACGGAACGACGCCATTCGAGAGTTTCAAAACGCGCTGGAACTCTCGGGAGGGGCGGACACGGATATTCAGTTGGACCTGGGTTTTGCCTATGCTGTCTCCAGCAGGCGGGAGGAGGCAAAAAGAATCCTGGTGAAGCTGGAGCAGATGCACCAACAGGGGATTGTTCCCTCCGCTTCGGTCGCGGTCCTTTATGGCGCGTTGGGTGAATCGAGTGAGGCTTTCATCTGGCTGGAAAAGGCTTGCGACGAGAGAGACCCTCAACTGATCTATCTTAAAGCGGGCCGAAGATTCGAGCCCCTGCGTAACGACCCGCGATTTGCACAATTCGTCCGCCGTGTCGGGTTACCGAATTAAGACACCCCAAAAACGTGGCGATAGCCGCCACAAACGGCAAGTCATATATGTTTCAACGAGTTAGACTGTGAAAAATGGAGCCGAAACAGGCACTTTAGGGTGGGTTCTGTCGATTCTATGCAATGAGTCTAGTGAATTGGTAGGGATTCAAATTGTTGGTTGGCGTAGCGACCCATGTAGCTCGTTCGTGCTATACAAGTTTTTATATACAATTCTCGTGTGACCTGCTAGATTGTTCTCGTGTCTGAAAGCCCCTCCCCGCCTGATGTTACTTTCGAGGGCAACTCACGAGCCATCATTAGGAAGTTCCCGAAACAAGTCCGCGAAAATTTTGGTGGTGAATTGCAGCGGGTGCAAGACGGTGAACGTCCTCTTGATTCGCGTTCAATGGCTCCGACCCTACGAGGTGTTTTTGAGTTGCGTGATGAGGACAAAGACTTTTGGTATCGAGTTTTCTATTGCACCCAAGACGGTATGGTCTACGTTCTACACTGCTTCAAAAAGAAAACCAACACCACAACGCAGGGCGACATCGAAATTGGGCGCAAGCGGTTGAGCGACTTGAAGCAACGACTGGCAAAACAAAAGAAGTGAACCGAATAATGAGTATGGAATGAGGATGATGAATATGGGCAGGAACGTGTTTGAAGATTTGGGATTCTCACCCGAGGAAGCCGCAGCTTTGAAACTCAAGACCGATCTACACACCAAGATCGTGAAGTGTGCAGCCCGCCATTCACAACAGGAACTGCAAATACTCTTAGGCACTACACAACCACGGATAAGCGATCTAATGCGCGGCAAGATGTCAAAATTCAGTTTGGAAATGTTGGTGATCTACGCGGAAAAACTAGGACTGCACACCGAGATCAGGACCACCGCACCGAAGAGGCACGTTCGCACACGGGGAGCCGCCGCTGGCCTCGCGCATTTCGTACTTTGACATAATACACTTGTAATGTACAAGCCCAACGAATGCAGACGCAGGGTGCTGTCCTAATTTCAATTAGGACAGTACCAGACGCAGACCTCAAGCAGCTTACCAACTTGGTAGGCAGGATTGTTTGAAACAACTCACCTCTGCGGTTTGTTGAATGTCTTAGGTTGCCGTTGATCTTCAATACAGGAAGTGGGTAAGCCTTCATTGAGCCGGTGCGCGTGCGCTCCTTGGTCATCTCGTAAATCTGCCCTTTGCTCATCTTGAGCAGCGCGGATAGTTCTGTTGGTGTCAAAATGTCGCTCATAACAACTCCTGTGTTCGGTAAGTGTTAACCGGGCAGGGCAGCCCCCTGTCAGAGCTACCCTTGATGCCGGTTCACTATGCGGCTTTGTCCCACGCTCGGCCTTGACTGAACGGGCCACCCAGCAAAATCTAACTGTCACTTCTTTGTCGAAGCGGCTTATGATATGAAGCGGCTTATGACGTGCAGTGGCACCGAAGTACTATCGATGTAACGCCTTTATTTTAAACATGGCCCCGTAGCTCAGTTGGATAGAGCAGCGGTTTCCTAAACCGTTGGTCGGCGGTTCGACTCCGCCCGGGGCCCCCATTCCATGTCAAAGGAAACGCGCCAGTTGATGGTAGCGGATGCGGTAGCGTTCATTTGCATGCGTTGCCAGATAGCGATTCCGGCAGCGCCGCTTCTAGCTTTTCCATCGCATCAGTCACCTGAGCGGGAACCGTTTTGATGTAGTAGGTTGCGCTCGTGCCCAGGTTGGTTCTTTGCTGCTGCTTGCGGAAAATCTGCCCACCCTGCGGGTTGCCGGGAGACCTGGCTCTCGTTCCGAAGCGTCGTCCCGAAGCACCGCGTTTTCACCGGCGGTGCGAGGGATCTCATCGAGCAATACCTCAAACTCAGCCCTACCGAATTTCCTTCTGCCTTCCCAGCGAGCAACCGCGCATCCATCCATCACGCGGCGCGAGGCAGGTTCGTAATGTTCGAAAGTTCCGACCGCGACTGCAGAACCTGCAGAATATGTGCACGGGTGATGACCCCTTCGATTCTGCCATTTGATAACACTGGAAGCTGATGGACGTCTTCCCGTCCCATGGTTTCCAGGGCCTGCACTGCCGGCATATCCGGCGAGACGAAGTGAACCTTCTCCACCGTCCGCATCACGTCTCCCACCTTCTGAAGGGGCCAGTTTTTCGAATCCGCTCCCCGGACCTCGTTGGGTGTGACCATTCCGAGCAACTGGCCATCCTTCACAACCAGAAAGCATCGCCGCCCGGTGCGCATCAACCGTTGACTTACAAACTCCTGCAGCGACATATCCGGACTTACCGTTTCGTAGCTAGCGGACATCAAATCTTTCACCCGCAGACCGCCGAGAAGAGTTCCGGTACGAACCTGCAGATAGGTCGCGCTCGCGGCCTGCAGCAGGAACCAGCCGATAAAGGCCAGCCACAATCCTCCCAGCCCGGCCCCGTCAAAAAAGCGAAAAATCCCCCACCCAATAAAACCGACAGCAATCAACTGTCCCACGCGGGCCGCGGCGCGCGTAGCTCGCTCCACATTGCCCATGGCCCACCACAGAATCGCTCGCAAAACGCGCCCTCCGTCCAGAGGAAATCCCGGAATCATGTTGAAAGCCGCCAAAGCCAGATTGATATATCCGAGCCACAGCAGCAATGCCGTCCCCGGCTTGACCGGCGCACTTCCCGGAGCCCATCCCGCTGCGACCGCCAGTGCCAGCAGACCGCAGCCCAGAACTGCACTCGTGATCGGTCCGGCAATCGCCATCCAGAATTCGGTCTTGGGATCCGCCGCATCCTTCTCCATTTGCGCAACTCCCCCCAGCAGAAACAACGTGATCTTATGTATGGGCAGGCCGCGCGCCCTTGCCACCAGTGCGTGTGATAATTCATGCGCGAACAGGCAGGCAAAGAACAGAATGCCTGTAAGAATCGCTGTGCTCCACACCACTGCGTCGCTCCAGGCAGGATTCGAGGCATGGAACTCTCCCGCCAACGAAAATGTGATCAGCAGCGCGATCACTAGCCAGCTGTAATGCAGTCCCAGCTCTACCCCGAAGATGGTTCCAAGCCGGATCTGGGATTTCATAGTTATCACCTCGTGCTTTCCGTCATTGTGACGACATGCGCCCGTCTGCAACGCCCGGAATTGTGATGCGCGACTGGCTTGAAGCGATGCCGTTACTCTTGACGTATTGCCCAATGGCAGCCAATGAAGCCCGAGCCGCCAGCCACCAGAATTGCGCTCATCGCCACTCGTTGTCCTCCTTGACCTCCATGTCCCTACGGAGCGCTATGGCCATTGCACTTCAGCACGCCCAGATAGCCGCTCCAGGGGCCAACTTCGTCACGATACTGATCCGCCATTACGCGCGACAGTTGATGCAGATGAGTAAGGTCGTGTACCACCCACGTTGCCAGAAGTTCTGACAGTGTCACCGGTCCCAGCGCTGGATGTCTTCCTCGCCGCGCCAAGTCTTCCTGCTGTAAATTTATCGCCTGCAGCGCCACCATGTTTTCTGCTCGCAGGCGCGCGAAATCATCCAGAAGTTGCTCCAGCGACTTGTCCTGATTCTCCTTTGCCTGCGCGAAACGGTCAAAGGGATCAAATGGCCGCGCTTCGCCATTTTCAAGGATGATCCGTACCCGCGGCATCCAGTCGGTGCGCTCCCCGACGATCAGGTGGCCGACGATATCGAACGCGCTCCACGTATCCTTTCCTTCATTGGAGCTTACCCATACGTCAGGCAGCCCGCGCAACAATGCATTAAGTGATGCAGGAGTGCGGCTGAGAACCGCAACCGCATCGTCTAGTCTGAATTCGCTCAAGTTGGCCATGCCCGCCTAGATGCATGCCTGGCGCTTTTGGACTCAAGCGAACTAGATGGCGCCCTGCGTTTCGCCAACTCGCCGCGTCCGTCGCCTCCATCACAGCGTTTCAGTTGAGTTATAGTCCAGTTCCGCTGAAGGGGTCACCTGCAGATGCTTCGTTGAAGGCGGTCGCACAGGTGCCCTCTGAAAGGTTGAGCCTACGACCTCAAATGTCTTCACGTAGGGCGCCCTGTCCAAGAGCTTTCCCAGAATCTCCATTACTTCTGGATATCCAGTTGTTTGATAAGCGTCTACGTTCGCCTGGTGGTCCCAGAAGCTGATGGTCGCCACTTCATCACTATTCGGCACCGCCAGGATGACCAAGTCCAGGAACCCGTCTTGCTTTCGCAGCCAGGGAAGGATTTCACTCTCGATGAGTTTCGTAAATTCCGGAAGTGAATTCGGTTTGAGAAGAGCAGCAACCTTGCGGGCAAACATGTCGACCTCCGCACTCGGCTGGCATCTTTGCTTGCAACCGACCCAGCCTGCATCACACCTATGTTCGGTAGTGCGTTTCGTGGCCAAAACGTTACAAACCCGCAGCCACTTTTAACCAATCTGTTCGGAACCTTACTTGTATCTCGCGCTCTCTGCCTTCGCAACGCATAATCGTGATCGATTGATGTTAGGGAGGTCCTGATGAAGATCTCACTCCAGGTTACCTTGGTAGCGTCCACATGCCTTGTCTGGTCCCTCGTTGCCCATTCCGGGGAGGCGCCCGAGACCGAGCTAAAAACTACCGCGGTGGCTGCCTTCAAGAATGGCTTGGCATTCGTTGTGAAGCAGGGCGACGCGCATCTCGACGCCGGCGTGGGAAATCTTTCCCCTGTCCCGAACGCAACTCTGGGCTCTCTATGGATTGCTCCGAATGATGCCGGAATGTCGCTCGATGAGGTCGTCGCTCACCGCTACAAAGTCTCCGGGCAACAGAACCTTACAGTCCTGGCCGACGTCCTGCTGGCAAATGCCGGCAAGGTGGTTACGATCGTCGATAACAATCAAAAGGAATATACAGGCGAGATCGTCGGGTTTCGGCAAACTGAGAAGCCTGCTGGTTCCACACCACCGCCCAATCCATCGGATGCAAGCTTTTATCTGAATTCCGTACCGCAGCCGCGCGGCATGCCGGAATACCTGCTGCTCAAATCCGAAGGCAAACTCCTGGCGCTCTACTTCCACAATGTCGCGCGTGTAATTCTGCCCGCCGATCCCGTGCTCCAACAAGCCCAGGACGAAGAACGAAAAGCGCTCCGCTTCAAAATCAGAGGCGCCTCTGGACACGCCAACCTGACGATGGGATATCTGGAACACGGATTAGGCTGGACCCCTTCGTATCTCGTCTCCCTGAAAGATGATCAGACGGCACTGATCACCATGCAATCTGTACTCGTCGATGATGTCGAGGACTTGAAGGACACGGACTTGTTCTTCGTGGTGGGCGTCCCAAACTTTGCCTATGCAAATATCCCGTCACCTATGGCCTTGGAACAAAGCCTGCTCGATTTCATGCAGGCAGCTTCCCGCAAAGATGACATGAAGGCGCGCTATTCCAATGCACTCACCGGGCAAATGATAGGCGGGGGAATCGGTGGAGTTATCAGCATGGAGGCTCAGGCGCCGAGCTTCGAGCCCAGCATTCAGGAATTACAGGGAGCACAAGAAGAGGATCTTTTTCTTTACAGCCGGAAGAATGTCACCTTGGCTCGCGGCGAGCGCGCTACCTACAACGTCTTTTCCGACACGGTCCATTACGAGCATATCTACGAGTGGAACCTGGAGGATCAGCCCCGCGTAGATGGATTTGGTATTCCGCAGAACATTCCAAATTCAGCGTCGGATCGCTCCACGAAAGATGATATTTGGCATGCGCTGCGCTTGAAGAATACGACGAAGTTTCCCTGGACGAGCGCTCCCACCATGGTGATTTCCGGGACCAAGCCGCTATCCCAGGACACCTTGCCCTACACACCAAAGGATGCAACCTCGACTCTGAAGCTGACCGTGGCGACCGACATTCGTGCAACCCACGAAGAAAATGAAGTCGAGCGACAGAAGGATGCTCAGCGCCGCCGTAACTACAACTACGATCAAGTGACTATCGAAGGTACGTTGACCGTTAAGAACTATAAAACCAAAGACGTGCGCTTGAGCATCTCCGATAAAGTACGGGGCACTATTGAATCCCAGACTGACGATGGCAAAGCCACCAAACTCGCAGAAGCCATTGCTGTTGACAACCCTCTCTCTCGACTGACCTGGGAAGTAGACTTGAAGGCCGGAGAAGAAATAATCATCAAGTACCGCTACAAGGTTTGGCTGCGTGTTTAAGTAGAGATTGTCGTTGCGGGCATAACAAATTGCATCACTGCCTCTTCCCCAACCCTCGCATCGGAGTTTTCGATTTGACGCAGCGCCCTTTTGCGGCGTGACTTTACGATTCCTTTATCTTCCGCCTCACACTTTCTTTATTCCTCGCATGCTAGCTTGCCTTCACTGGGCGTGAACTCCGACAAATCCGGTTTCGATTTCTGGGTCCTCGTCTCAGCGGAGGGTAGTGCAGTGACCAAGGCAGTCGTTCAGTCAGGCATCGCGGCGTCGTTGCTCGTTCTATCTGTTCTTGGGACGATCGGCCCCGCCAATGCGCAATCAACCTTCGGCAGCGTCGTCGGCGTCGTGCATGATTCTACGCAGGCGGTTGTGCCCGACGCGTCAGTCAAGATAAAGAGTTTGGAAGATAACAGCACCCGCTCCACCACGTCAGACCAGAACGGATCATTTGAATTCTTGAACCTCAAGCCCGGCAGCTATGCCTTGTCCGCCGAGGCCCCAGGTTTTGCCGAGTTCCAGGTTCCATCGGCAGAACTGGATGCCCGGCAGACGTTACGCATCGATGTCACTCTTGGGATCAAAAGTCAGTCGCAGACCGTAGAGGTCTCCGACACTGTCGCCGTCATCAACACCGAGAACGCGGTCATCAGCGATTCCATTAACAACAAGCAGATCACAGAACTGCCCCTGAACAATCGCGCCACCACAACCAGTCCGCTGGCATCGCTGTCCCTGTCGCCGAATGTGCAACAAGACAGCTCCGGAAATATTGCTCTGGGTGGCGCAAGCTCCGCGATGGTGAACTTCTCCGTCGACGGAATCTCCACCGCCAACGTGCGCCAGAACGGCGCGCTGCAGGACGCGTATCCCTCGCAGGAGGGAATTTCTGCGGTAAGAGTAACGTCGTTCAACAACAACGCAGAATTTTCGCAGGTTGGCGACGTTACCTTCACTACCAAAAGCGGAACCAGTCAATATCACGGTAGCCTGTTTGAATATCTACAAAACGACGCTTTCGATGCCGACCCCTACGGCTTCAGCGGCAAAGCTCCAAAACGCTTCAACACCTTTGGCGGATCGCTTGGCGGCCCCTTGAGCATCCCGCATCTCTACAACGGCAAGGACAGGACGTTCTTCTTCTTCGATTACGAAGGAAATCGCCGCTCTACCGCAGTTGCCGAGCAGTTTCTGGTTCCTACGCTGGCAGAGCGAAACGGCGACTTAACCGCCCTTGGCGGCCCCGTCATTTCACCAGCAAACATCAATCCCACTGCTACCGCGCTACTGAGCTACTATCCTCTCCCCAACGTGACCGGCCAGGCGAACTACAACTACGAAAATTTCCAATCCACTCCCGCTCGTACCGACGGAGCCGATCTCCGCATCGACCATACCATCAATCCCAAGCAATCGGTTTACGCCCGCTTCAGCCGCAAGAACATCACCGAAGACTATGCCAACCCGCTTTTGCCCAACGATTCTGACAGCATCCACAATCGAAGCCTTCTCGTCTCTCACACCTGGATCCTTACCCAACGTCTGCTGAACGAGTTTCGCTTTGGCTTTACCAATGTGACCACCAGCGTCGGCTTTCCCATCGAAGGCGCGAATGCCCTGTCGCAACTCGACCTCAGCGGCGTAAATATAAGCCAGCATCCCACCACGCATGCCTTTCCCACGTTCAACTTCAGCGCCGGAACCGGATTCACTCCGATTGGCCGTGACAAGGCTGGCGTGACGCAGTCAAAGACAACGCAGTTCACCGACAATCTGAGCTGGACGCGCGGTAAGCACACCTTCAAGACGGGCCTCGATGCGCGAAGGGTGCGGTACTTCGACTTGGAAAGTTTTGCTCCCGTCTTTAACTCCGACGATTTCGGTGATTTCATCTTCCAACCCACGTTCACTGGCAATGCTTTCGGCGACTTCCTTGAAGGAACACCAACCTCTCTGTTCTTCGCCGTATCGAGTCCGGACGTCGGCGGAACGGCCTGGCAATACGGCGTATACGGCCAGGATGAATACCAGATCAATAGCCGGCTCACGCTCAACTACGGCCTGCGTTGGCAGATCCTGCCTGGCTTTCATGAAGACGGCGGCAATCTGGCAAACTTCGATCAGCGAAACAACTCAATCGTCGTGCCCAACAATCTCGCAGCCTACCTGGCACAGCAGAACATCCAGGCTTCCAATGTCGCCTTCCAGCAGTCGTTCAATGCCTGCAACCTTGGATACACCGCGCTGCCCTGCACGAACTACCTCACCGCCAGCCAGGATCACCTGCCGCAGTCGCTGCGCAATATCTACATGCGCAACTTCCAACCCCGCTTCTCCATCGCCTACCGTCCCTTCAACGACACGAAAACAGTTATCCGCGCCGGGTTCGGCGTCTTCACCGTGACCAATCTCGGACCGCTGTCGTTCAACAACAGCGGCAACCCAACCTCTGCGCTGCACACTTATACCAATAGCCTGACCGCAAACGGCACTCCTCTCATTCAGTTCCCCAGCACGGCTCCGCCGGCGGTTGGCGTGCAATACGGCGGCGGCGGCCTCGATCAGGGCGTCAACCCCAATTACCGCGATCCGCAAGCCAATCAGTGGAACTTCACCGTGGAGCGCCAGCTCGCCGGCAACGACAGCCTGCGCGTCAGCTACGTTGGCATGCACACCTATCGCCTGAGCATTACCGAAGACCTCAATCAGATTCCGGCTAGCACCATCCCCTATCAGACAACGGCTGCAAGTCCATACGTCGATCCGCGTGCCCCCTACCACAACTGGTTCACGCTCTACAGCACCTTCAACGCCGGCGAAGCTAACTACAACGCGCTTGAGCTCGAAGAGAGCCACAAGATATCGCACGGCCTGTACTTCGACGCCAACTATACTCTGGCAAAAAATCTCGCCGATAATCAGGGCGATACTCCTACCGCTTTCGCCAGTGAAGTCAACTATGGCGTCCCCATTGCAGACCGTTTCAATATCCGCGGCGATTACGGCAACGTTGAAGGAACTCGCCACCAGCGTTTTCTGCTTACCGGTCTTTACCAGCTACCTTTCGGTCAGGGCCGCACTTTCCTGAATACCGGCGGCTGGAAGAATGGCTTGTTCGGTGGTTGGGAGCTGACGACCGTGACGCTGCTTCAGACCGGCCCCTGGCTCACGCCGAGCATCAGCGATTCCTACGACCAGTCCAATACCAACGTCGTGAATCGTGGTGCTTTCCTGCGTCCCGACCAGGTCTCGACAAATTTCTATCAGGGTCAGTCCAGCGCGCAGTACTTCAACCTCGCCGCATTCGCGCCCACTCCCGCTGGCGCCGGACGCTTCGGCAATGCCGGAGTCGGCATCCTGCAGGGTCCTGGCACCGCCGCCGCAAGCCTGGGCCTTGCCAAAGTCTTCCACGTTACGGAGTCAGTAAAAGTACGCTTCGAATCCACGTTCACCAATGTGCTCAATCACACCAACTTCGCTCCTCCCGCCACCCAAATCGACAACCCAACCTTCGGCGTCCTCAGCGCTCCGCAAACCGCCGAGAATGCTGGCAATCGTACCGGGCAGGTAGCGCTCAGGATCGAATTCTAACGGTGCAAAGAGAGTGAGATCAGAGGGAAGACGATGAGAGAGAAATGTGGGGCGTCGGTTGCGGGAGATGCCATTTTCTTCTTCTAAGAAACGAAAATGAAAAGACGCACCGCATCATTGGAGGAGTTGAATATGTTGATGCGAACGAACGTCGGACTGGCGATGGTGGTCGTTGCCGTGGTAGTGGCAACCTTGGTCATGTTGAGCACTGGCATGGCTCAAACTAAAGCCGCAGTTCCCAAGCCGCAGGATAAAGTGGCGCTCGGAGAAGAGGAGGTCAAGCAATTACTGCTCCTCATGGATAAAGACAAAAACGGCAAGATCTCAAAAGCGGAGTATATGAGGTTTATGGAAGCCGAGTTCGACCGGCTGGACAAGAACAAAACCGGCGACCTGGACATGAACGAGATAACCCAATCAAAACTGCGAATGAGTCACGCCAGCGTGGGGCGGTAAGCGCGGACTGCAGAATACCCAAGAACCTCGCGAAGCGACGAACAACATACGGCAGGCCACACTTCGCGCTAGACTTCATTTCTCAGGAGCGCTAGCCGCGGTCGAGCCTGGAATGACAAACTTTTGTACGTCCTGCACCAACGCGGACATCGCCTTCTCAAAGTTCTTGCGTCCCGTTGCCTGCCTCGCTGCTGCTCCAACTGTTTCGTCGAGTCTCCACAGCGTGACCCGAGTCTTCGAATCCAGGATCATCAAGCGAAGCTGTGGCAATTCTCCGGGTCGGCCAGCATTGCAGTGTAGTTCGAAGACCAAATCGGCATCAGCCGGAGACGACATGAGTTCATATCGCCCCCAACTCTTCATGCTGGCATAGAACTCGTTGTAAGGCTGATCCGGCGCGCTGCAGTAAAACGAGGGGCATTCTGCTGCCGCGTTGGATATGAAAATCGTTCTCGCCGTCAGTATCTGTGCGGGCTTCGGAGCCGATGCGTCCTTGGATTCCTGTGCTCTCACTGGAACCAACACCACGACGGCAAACGCGAGAGCTGTAACTGCTCGTTCAGTGATTTTCAACATGGCTTCTTACACGCACTTCGGTGCCAACCAAGCAATCCTACGCCCAAGCCAGTCGTGATGATAGCTTCGCGCGATCGAGATTCTGATTTATCCAAACTCGGAGAGCAACGGATGGGATGTTATGGCAGCGCGTTAGCCGTCGTAAGGCTTCGCGAATCGCCAGAACGATTGCTGGGGAATGACGTCCTTGCCAAAACTCAGCCGGACAGGAACTACCGCGCTACCCGCCGGCCTTCAGCTCCGTCAGCACTTGCTTGGCAATTTCTTTCAAGGTCTCAAACACCCCGCTGCCCTGAAACGCTACTGCCTCGATCACAGCTTCATTCTTCTTGCGCAATTCTTTACTCAGCGCTTCGGTGGAGAGAATGTTAGGCAGGTCCCGCTTGTTGAGCTGCAGCACGTAGGGAATCTTATTGAAATCGTAGCCGTGCTCTTTCAGGTTCGACATAAGATTCTCCAGCGCTTCCACGTTCGCATCCATACGCTGTTCCTGCGAGTCGGCCACGAAAACGATGCCGTCCACTCCGCGCAGAATCAGCTTACGGCTGGCGTCATAGAAAACCTGCCCTGGAACCGTGTAAAGGTGAATCCGCGTCTTGAACCCGCGCACGGTCCCCAGATCGAGCGGTAGGAAATCAAAGAACAAGGTTCGCTCGGTTTCAGTGGCGAGCGAGATCATTTTCCCCTTCTGCTGTTCGGCGGTCTTCTGGTAGATCACCTGCAGGTTGGTGGTTTTGCCGCCCAGCCCGGCGCCGTAGTACACGATTTTGCAATTGATCTCGCGGGCTGCGAAGTTGATGAAACTCAAGGCTTTCCTCAAAAAGCGCGGATCACACACCCTTCCGCGCGCAAAAATATCCCTTTGGGGGCTCGGGCCTTTTATATCACACGCACCCGCTGCCCCGCAGGTTACTCAGGTGACCCCTCCCGGAACAGGGTCGGGAAAGCCGCAAACGACAGGCTGAACCTGAATTTCGGGTCCGCAATCCCGGATCCGGGCGGGAGGCTAAGGTTCTCAGACTGGAGAGATTTCCTGGTTCCCTATCTCGTCGCCAGCGCAGGATAATATCCGTCCTTTGCGTAAATCTTTAGCCCGGGGCGATTCACCAGCACCACGATATCGTGGTAGGCCCTCCTTGTCGGCGTCTTTGGGGGGGCGGGCGTGTAGCCCAGCGTGTACTGGTTTCGCGCATCACTCGTGGCCTGGGCGTAAGCATCTTCAATTGCGCTTTGCGTAAGCTCCCGATAAACCGGCAACCCGCCCGTGGCCGAGACATACTTCGGCAGGATGTCATCGTAACCTTCACGCGGCAGGTGCAGCCGTTCCACCTTGTCATACACCGGAAGCGCGGCGCTTCCCACGGCTACCGCCTTCACCTGGATCTCATTCGATAGCAATACTTTCAGTACGTCCCGGTAGCTGGCTTGGCTGCCAGATTCGCGTCCGTCGCTGATCACGAAAATGATTTTGCGGCGCGTGCGGTCTTGTTTACTCAAGTCCAGCGCGGCCCGAAGAATGGCATCGTTCAAAACGCGAGCCTGTTTCGGCGGCGTGTAAACCGGCTGAGTCGGGCTGCCCACAGGCACGCCATTGATAATCGGACCGTTCGGCGCCAGCGGCCCGCTCAACACCGCAGGACCATTGTTGCTCCCGCGCACCGTCTTGATTTCGTTAAATATTGCTGTCAGCTTCTGCGTCGGAGCCGTGAAACCGCTGATCTGGCTCACCGTGCTGCTGAAGGTGTAAAGCGCCACGTCATCATACGGCGCGAACGCTCCTACCAGCGCCGGGAAGGTCTGGTTCACCTTCTGCACCGTTGCATCTGACATTCCCAGGTCCAGCACGATCGCCACCGAAAGCGCGAAAGGATCGCTGCTGAAAAATGTCAGTTTTTGCAACGCCCCGTTCTCCATGACGCTGAAGTCAGTAGGTAGAAGGCCATCCACCCTCCGGCCATCGCGATCCTTCACCGTAACCGGAACCTGCACAAAATTGGTATGCACCACGTATGTGTAGAGCTGCTCCTGGGCGCGGGGTGCTCTGACCGAGCCCGGTGGCACAGTCTTGACTGGAGGCATCGGTGGCGGCGGCCCGCCGGTCTCGTCGCTGGCAGCCGGGGCCGGCTGCGTCGGCGGGGTATTCGGTTGGTTGGTCCACGGATTCCTTTCCACCGCCGGTTTCTTTTCCTCCGGCTTAGGAACCGGAGGCGGCTCGGGCGGCGTCGCCGAGGGTTGCACCGTCGGCGCGTCTGGTATCTCCTCGCCCTGTCCCGGCTGAGTTTGCGCTGGCTGTGCCGGCTGGGCTTGGCTACCGGACGCCTGCGCCGCCATCTTCGCCACTCCTATGCCCAGGTATGCGCCAAGACATCCGGCAACTAGAACGGTGGCCGTCCATCCGCCTACCACCATCCGTGCTCTCCGTTGAGCCCCGGTTTGCTTGCTCACGCTCACCTTCCGTTCCTTATCCCAGTATCAGTATCCCAAAATCAGTGCACAATCGTTTATCTTTCGAGCCAGCCAACTAAAAGACCAAAAACACCTTCACACCCTTGGGATGCCCGAACCCTACCATTTGGTGCATCCAACTTTAAAGGACTAGACTAACAAAAACCTCGTGAGGGAATGATTCGTGCCCAAACTATCCGCTAATCCGAGATTTTTGCCAACCTTGGTCGCTGCCTCGGTCCTTTTTTACCTGGCAGCGGTGTCCAGCGCCACACCCGCCGCCAGGGCCCAAAGCTCGAACCCCTCCCAGCCAGCCAACGCGCAGGACGCAGGACAATCCGCTCCTGAAAAGTCGGATGAAACCCTGAAGGTCAATGTCAACGTCGTCGGCGTTTTCTTCAACGTCAAAGACAAGCACGGCGCGCTGATTCCCAATCAAACTAAAGACGACTTTCAGGTCTTGGAAGACGGCAAGGCGCAAACCATCAAATACTTTACCGCCGAATCGAATCTCCCGCTCACCCTGGGTATCCTCATTGATACATCCGGCAGCCAGATCCGCGTCCTCGACATGGAGAAAGAAGTCGGTGCCGCCTTCCTCCGCCAGATTTTAACGGATAAAGACGAGGCCTACGTGATGGACTTCGACGTCGAATCCGAACTGATTCAGGATTACACTCGCGACGTCCACCGCCTGCAGGCCGCCCTCAACAAAGTGAAAATCAACAGTGGCGTCTCCAGTGGCGCCAGTGGAATCCCTGGCCTTGGGCAAGGTCCTGTTCCCGTGCACAACGCTCCCGGAACGGTCCTTTATGATGCAGTTTATCTTTCCGCCAACGAGATGCTGGCCAAAGAAGTAGGCCGCAAGGCCATGATCCTTCTCACCGACGGCGAGGACGAAGGCAGCAAGCTAAAAATCAAAGATGCCATCGAAGCCGCCCAGAGAGCCGACGCGATCGTCTATGTTCTGCTCTGCGCCGATCGCGGTTTTTACGGCGGCATGAGCATGGGCTATTCCGGCGAGAGCGAAATGAGAAAGCTCACCGAAGCCACCGGCGGCCGGGTGATCAACGTAGGAAACAAATTCGACAAGCTGAAGGAAGCCTTCGACCAGATCGCCGCCGAACTGCGCAGCCAATACAGCCTCGGTTATACGTCGACCAACACCGTGCTCGACGGCGGCTACCGCAAACTGGAAGTCAAATCAAAACAAGGCTACAAAATACAAACCCGCGCCGGCTACTACGCGACCAAGCGCGATCAGCAGCAATAGCCTTTCTCTATTCCACGGCGTTCCGCGACGTGACCTCGCGGTACCACTCCGCACTTAGCTTCGGAGTCCGCGTCTGCGTCTTGAAGTCGACATAATGCAGACCGAATCGCTTGCTGTACCCGTCCGCCCACTCGAAATTATCCATCAGGCTCCACAGAAAATATCCCTTGATCGGATAGCCTTCCGAAGCGGCGCGATGCAGGTGCGTCAGGTGATTGCGTAAATACATCACGCGATCGGTATCCTCGATGCGTCCCCCCGAAGTCACCACATCATCCGCCGAGCAACCATTCTCCGTGATGTAGAGAGCCTTCGGTTTCCAGATGTCGCTGACGTTGCGCACTGCCCAGTAAAGGACCTCCGGTCCGATGTATAGCCAGTCCGAAGCCATGCGCGGGTATGAAGTCTGCCGCTTCTCCACCACATATCCCGCCGCTGACGAGTCCGCCCGAACATACTCTGGCGTGTACACATTCAGCCCCACGAAATCGAGCGGGCTGCCGATGATTTTCATGTCGCCGGCCTCTACCTTAGGAGCGTTCGAACCCTCCCGCTGCAGATAGCCTTCGGTGTACTTGCCTTCCATGAGCGCTGTAAGAAATGGCGCATTCCCTTCGCGCGTCGCTCGCCGCGCCGCCTCGATTTGCGTCTGGTCCTCGATCACCGGAACGTAGACCGTAGCATTTTCCGCCAGACCAACCTGCGTTCCGCTCTTGCCATTGGCGCGAATCGCTTGCACCGCCATCCCGTGTGCCAGTACTGCGTTGTGCCGAATCTGATTCACTTCCGCGTCCGGCAACTTCAGCCCCGGCGCAAACCGCCCTTCTTTGTAGCCGATGTCGGTGAAGCAGGTGAACTCGTTGATGGTGAAGAAGTGCCCCACCCGATCGGAAAGCTTCCCCGAAACGTATCCCGCATAATCGGCGAATGCCTTCGCAGTGTCCCGCGACTGCCAGCCCCCTGGCAATGCCTGCGGCAGGTCCCAGTGGAAAAGTGTGATGTATGGCGCAATATTATTCTTCAGAAGCTCGTCGACCACGCGCTGGTAATACGCTAGCCCCTTTTCGTTCGGCTGACCCGTCCCATCCGGAAAGACGCGCGACCATGAAATCGAGAAACGGTAGCCCTTCACGCCCAGGTTCTTGAGCAGTTGCACGTCTTCTTTGTAGAGATGGTAAGAATCATCGGCGACGTCGCCCGTCTCTCCCTCAAACGTCTTGCCCGGGGTGTGTGAGAACGTATCCCACACCGAGGGCTTCCGTCCGTCTTCACTCACCGCTCCCTCAATCTGATAGGCAGCGGTCGAGCAGCCCCATACAAAGCCGGCCGGAAATCGCAGCAGCTCTGCCTTGGCTAATTGAGCGAATGCGATCCGTGGCAACGATGCACCGGCTGCCGCAGCTGCGGCCGCGCCAGCCAAAGTCTTATTGAATCCTCGACGTGTAAGATTTTTCATGGGCGCAAGAAGATTACCACCACCGCGGGCCAAAAAGAAGCGACTCTGCTCATGTGGGGACGGCCGCCTCGGCTGTCCGGTCGACCGCAGGTCGACCAATTCTGTGCAAGCTGGAAAACCGAGCCGCGAACCAGATCCTCACTCCGCCGCCTCGCCCCACTCCACTGTCCTCCGCTCCCGGCTGCTCTTGTGCGCCAGCACAATCGCCCGCATCGTGCGCAGAGCCTGCTCCGGAGTCACTTCCAGCGGAACCTTCTTCTCAATCGCGTCCCGCACATTGGCATAGAACCCGCGATAATCTCCGTGATCCGTCTTCACTTTCACGCTGGGCTCACCCACCAGACTCAACGTCCCCCACAACTCTTCCGCTTCCACGCCCCAATCCGCGCCCCAGTCCAATCCTTGCGGAACATTCTCTCCCCGCAGCCGAGCCTCCTGCGGATCCATTCCGTACTTCACAAACGACCCCTTCGTGCCATGAATCAAGAAATGCGGCCCCGGCGCATACGCCACAATCCGCGCCCGTGCCATCGCGCGCAACCTGGGATACTCCAGGCAAACATCAAACGCATCATCCACCGTCGAGGTTTCCCGCTGGCAGAATGCCGCGGCCGTAATCGCCTTCGGCTCGCCAAACAATACCAGCACCTGATCGATCACATGCGGCCCCAGATCAAACAGCACGCCCGCCCCTGGCCGATCCGCCTTTTCCCGCCACGCATTCGCCTTCGGCTCCATACGAAATCGGTCGTAGCGGCACTCATACTCCACCACGTCTCCCAACTTGCCCGACTGCAGAATCTTTTTAACCGTGCCGAAATCGCCGTCCCACCGCCGGTCCTGATAGACCGTGATCAATCGACTCTGGTCCGTCGCCAGCCGCACCAACTCTTCCGCCTCCGCCAGCGTCGGTGCGAACGGCTTATCCACCACCACATTCCGCCCCGCCAGCAGGCACGCCCGCGCCAGTTCGAAATGCGAATCATTCGGCGTTGCGATCACACACAGCTGAATTCCCGTATCCGCCAGCAATTCATCCAGCGTCCGCGCCACCCTCACGTCAGGATATTTTTCCTTCGCCCGCGATCCCCGGCGCTCTAGGATGCAGCCCAATTCCATCCCCGCCACGCCCCGGATCACCGCAGCGTGAAACGCCTGTCCCGCCAATCCAAATCCGATCACTCCCGCTCTTACCATCGTCAAACTCCTTGATTAGCGCCACTTTTCTAAGGCTGCCCCCTCATCACTTTACAGTCTTCTTCCGATATTGCGTGAGTTCGCCTCGCCGTATAAAGAAGATGGTTCTGCCGCTGCCAGTTGAACTCTGCTGGCCGAACTTGGGAATGCTTGGGTCTAGGAGGCGTGGATGCGATTCGGACCGTTTCTCGTGATTTCTCTTTTGCTGCTGATTCTTTGGGCCGGCGGTTTTCTGATGTTCCACATCGCCAGCGGTTTGATCCACCTGCTGTTACTGTTCGCCGTGATTTCTTTCATAGCCCACCTCGTCATGGGCTCGCGCACCGCATAGATTTTTTCGGCCCGGCCTCGCCGGCGGGGAGCTAACCGGCTCCATCGTCGGCCGGGCTAGGCCTTCACTTCATCTAGCGATCCTTGACTCGCCGCACAAACTTCAGTCCCGACCAGACATCCGTTACCGCGCAAACCTTCACGTCCACCAGTCCCGCTTTCAAGCCAATCTCTCGTACTAGATTTTCGTCCACGTCCGTCGCGACTCCGGAACTCTTCTTTGGCCAGCTCACCCATAGCATTCCCGCCGGACTCAGCCGCTGCGCCATCCGCGAAAATTCCTTCTTCAACTCCGCCTGCGACTTCGTGAATAGCATGGCGAAATCAAGCCCGCTCCCGTCATCCACAACTTTGCATTCCGCCAATGCCCCCGCCAACTCCGCAACCACCTCCGCCGGAGCGTACGCGATTTGCGTCCGAAACCCCGGCTTGATCCCTAATTTTTTCGGAAGTGGAGTCCCAGAATACCCCGGCATTCACTTGCCCGTGAAAAAGACGAATCCTTTTTGACCTAAGCTAGAAGCTGGGAGTGGTCTTACTGCGCCATCGGCGCATAATACCCGCGCCGCGCCCTTACCTTGAAATTCTTCCGGTCATTAGCCACGATCTCAATCGTGCGAAAATGCCCGTCCGGCTTGAAGTCCGCCGGTTTGTACGACACGTCATACTGGCTGCGCAACTCCTCCTGAATCTCGCCAAACGCGTTGGTGACATCGCGAATCTGGAAGGGAAAAAATGCGCGGCCTCCGGTGGCGTCCGCCATCCGCTCCAGCACCTTGTCGCCCGCTCCCTTGGTGCCGCTCACATTCGTGCTGATGGTGTAGATGATCGCATCCGCCCGCTGCGCCATTTCGATTGCTTCCTCACGCGACACGTGGCTTTGATTATCTTCCCCATCGCTCAGCAGGATAATCGCCCGCCGCGTCGGTCCAATCTGTGGCGCCTTCAACAGCTTGTCGCGGCAGGCGTAATAAAGCGCATCGTAGAGCGCGGTGCCGCCCCCCGGCCGCAGCTCCCGCACTCCGTGTCCCAGCCTTTCCGTATCGTCGGTGAAATCCTGCGTCACTTCTGGCGTCGCGTCAAATCCCACCACAAACGCTTGGTCGTAACGCTTGCGGATCGTCTGGTTCAAAAACTCGATCGCCGATTCCTGCTCGAACTTGAAACGGTCCCGCACCGAGCTGCTGGCATCGATCAGCAATCCCACCTGCAGCGGCAAATTCGTTTCCGAGTGGAAGCTGCGCACCTCAACCGCCGGCTTGCTGTCATCCACAATCCGAAAATCGTTCTGCTTCAAATCCGTCACGCGCTTCCCGTGCTTGTCCGTCACCGTAAACACAACATTCACTTCGTTGATGCCCACCCGGATCTTGAGGACATCCCCATTATCGGTCCCCGTGCTGCTCGAGTTCTGCTTGCTGGGCGAAGCCTGTGGCGGGGTGGCCGGCGCCGGTGATGTTGGTGAAGAAGAAGTTTGTGAAGATCCTGCCTGCGACGATGTAGTTTGCGAGGAAGGTGCCGCCGAAGCAGGAGACGACGATGGCGAAGACGTGGGCGCCGTACCTGCTTGCGCCACGCCAAACTGCCACGCTGCGGCCACCAGCAGGAAAAATGCTACCCAAGCGAATAAGCTTGTCAGAAACGTATTTCGAGTAAACATGCCCCTCATTTGATATCTATTATATCTGTCCTCGCAACCGCCTCGAATTCATTCCGGACATTACCTCTGTCCCATCCCTCTATCTGAGTGGCCCAATACTCTCCGTATCGGCGGCATCGGCCACACCTTACCATCCTGTCATTCCGACCGGGGCCGGAGCGCTAGCGACGGCGGAGTGGAGGAACCTGCTTTTCTGCCGGAAACGCCATCGAAGAACCGCGCTTCAGCATCGCGGGAGACCAAGAATAAATGCAGGCCCCGGCCCCGAGGTACAGACCCGAAGCCAACTACTCCTCCACCGTCCTCAGAAACTTCCGCAACTCCTCCGGCAACTCACTCTTCAACCCAACCATCTCCCCGGTTCTCGGATGCCGAAACTCCAACTCCCCCGCATGCAAAAAATTCCGCCCCAACCCGATCACCGCATTCTTCCCCCGCGCTTGCTTCGGCGCCCCATACATCGTATCCCCCACCACCGGATGCCCCATCGCCGCCGCATGCACCCGAATCTGGTGCGTCCGCCCGGTATCGATTTTTATATCCAGCAACGTGAACTTCCCAAACTTAGTATCCAGCCGCCGCACCACGCGATAATGCGTCACCGCCGCCCGCCCACCCTCGGCCCGCGTTGTCATCCGTATCCGCCGCACCCGGTCCCGGCTGATGCTCTGCGTCAGAGTTCCCGAATCCTTCTTCACCCAGCCATGCACCAGCGCCACATACTTCTTCTTCACCTCTCGCGCCGCGAACTGCGCGCTCAGCTTGCGATGCGTCTCATCATTTTTCGCCACTACAATCAGCCCGCTCGTCTCCTTATCCAGACGATGCACAATCCCCGGCCGCAACTCTCCGCCCACTCCCGACAAACTTCCCAGATGATGGAGCAAAGCATTCACCAGCGTCCCGCGATTCCGCGCATCGTCGGTCGCCCCCGCCCCCGCATGAACCATCATCCCTGCCGGTTTGTTGATCACCGCCAGATCGTCATCCTCATAAAGAATGTCGAGAGGGATCTCCTCGGCAATAGCCTTAAGCGGCGCCCGCTGTGCCTCGCCCAGCACGCTAATCCGCTCCCCACCACGCAGCTTCAGCGAAGCTTTCGCTGGAGCATCATTCACCAGCACCTTGCCATCGGCGATTAATTCCTGCACCCGCGCCCGGCTGACAGACTCCAACCGCGCCGCCAGAAACTGATCCAGCCGCTTTCCGGCGTCGTCCGCCGCCACCGAAATAAGAATGGGAAACACTTCCGGCATTCGCAGGAGGATACCAGACGCTCTCTTCGAAAGAAATTTGGCGGAGCGAGGGTGGCTGCGGGACTCCGCGTCCGCAGGACGCGTGAAAATAGCCCGGCGTTTCAACGCCGGGAAGGTCCGCAAATGCGGACACGCATCCCGTAGGGATGCCTGAACTCGATCCCATCAATCGTGCGTCCGGAGGCGGAAGGTCGTAGAATGATGCTGGTTAGGAGCAGCGCAATGAAATGTCGAATTGCGATGTGGGCGAGTGCAGGGTTTCTTATTGCTGGGTTGTGGGCGCTTTTTGCCGTAGCAACTTTCCCGTCGACAAACGAAAGAATGCGGGATGTCTGGACGCTCGTCTGTTTAACTTGCCCCGTTGCGATTGCTGGCAGACATTACCCTATTAGCTTGTATGCAGTGCTGGCGGCGAACGCCGTTACGTATGCGCTGTTAGGCCTGATCGTGGAAAAACTGCGGGGCCAACTGCATCACGCGAAATAATTCAAACCTAATTCCTACCGAGTTGCCCCCACCGCCTGCGCCGTCACATCCTTCGCCCCTGGCCTTAACCACCAGATCAGCCCACCGCCAATCACCAGCCCAATCGCGATCAACTGCGTTCCCGACATCGCCCCGCCGAACACCGACCCGCGCCCCGGATCGTCCCGCAAAAACTCCAGAAAGAACCGTGCCACTCCATAGATAAACAGGAACGCTCCGAAAATCTGGCCGTCAAATTTTCGCCGCTTCAGCAGCCACATCAGGAAAACGAAATTCGCAAACTCTACCGCCGCCTCAAAAAGCTGCGTCGGCTCCAGCGGTACATTCAGCGGCGTCCCGGTAATCTGATTCGCCAGCGGATTGCGAAACACCACGCCCCAGAAATGATGCGTCTCTTTTCCGTAGCAGCATCCGGCCGCGAAGCATCCCAGCCGTCCAATCGCGTGCCCCAAAGCCAGCCCCGGTGCAAATGCATCGCACGTTCCCAGCGCAGGCATGTGATGCCTGTGCACGTACCATGCGGCCGCCGCAAACGCCGCAATCAATCCGCCGGAAAAAACTCCGCCCGCCTGCAACGTGGTGACGCTGAAAATCTCTCCCAGATGCTTCGAATAATAGCCCCACTCGTTGATGACGTAGAGCACCTTCGCGCCCAAAATCCCGCACAACACGACGAGAATGCCCAGATTCCACGCCTTGTCGCCATCAATTCCCAGCCGTTCGGAATTGCGCACGCTGATCCACAGCCCGATCAGCACTCCCGTCGAAACCAGGAAGCCATACGTTGGCAGAAAAAACCGCCCGAGATGCACTAATTGTGGATACACGTTTAGTTAGATGCAGGAAACCAGCGTTTGCTACTTGAACCAGTGTAGCAGGGACTGGCGCTTGGCAGCACCGTGGAAGAGCGGCGCTTCAGCGCCGCGCACGTGTCCAACTTATCAGGGCTTTAGCCCCCGGGTAAGAAAATTCAAGCCGACCCACTGTGCCGTGTGACGGGCCGAGAATGAACCGTCAGGTAGACGTTGGGAACCCGCCGAGACCCTTTAGGCATCTCCGCGTGGCGGAGCGTTGCACACCGGATCCTAGTTCGAGTCGAGTCCCCGTTCATTCAGCATTGGTTCAAAAATCGGTTACCGTCATCACCAACCCCGCAGGCCGGCTTTCACTTCAAATGCTAGGAGAACTCCTCGCGAATTAGCAATAGGGGAATCGCAAATAGTTGGCAGATCAGTTGCAACTAAAGTAATCTCGCCTTCACAATCGGTGATTGCAATCTCTGCCGGAGCGTACGCGCGGAAACAGCTTTTTTCTGGGGTAAAAACGTCGAAGGTCTCAGAACCACCTAGCTGGCCTTGCGGCTATCTTCCAAAACTTCATCCAGCGCGCTGGCCAGTACATGCGCGCGCTTCTGATAATCCGTCGATCCATTCTCCTGCCTCTTCCGGAGAATGTGATACTCATCGGCAATGTTCAGCGCCGCCAGCACCGCCAGCCGTACCGTATCAATCGTATTCGTCGCCTCGGCCACGGCGCGCATCTTCGAATCCACATACTCCGCCAGCTTCAGAATGTAATCCGGATCCGACCCGCGCAAGTTATAGGCCTGATCAAAAATCTCCACTCGCACGCTGCCGTTCTGCGCATCCTTCAATGTAGAGTCCTTAGCCGCCGTTGCCATAATGAGTAACCTTTGTTACGCGCGTGTCACGCACGTACGAAAATGCTCGCGTCGCCAACTAACGAACATGCTCGCATCACGCATATACTTGTCATTCCGAGCGAAGCGAGGAACCTGCTTCTCGCCTCTAGCTGCTCCGTCCTTACCATGCACTGTATAGCTAATAGCAGTTTCTAGCTTGCCTCCGCAATCGTCTCGATCTGCTCCAGCATCTTCTCCACCCGCGTGCGAATCTCTTCCCGCTCTTTCCGCAGGTGGACTGCCTCCCGCCTCAGCGCTGCCAACTGCTCCTCCCGCTCCTCCAGTTGCTGGCGCGCGCGTTGCGCATCCCGTTCCGCCGTGGCCTGCGCCTGCCGTGCCGCCTTGTACATCTCGATAGTGCGATAAATCTTTTCTTCCAGCGCCTGAAAATCGTCTGCCGGAACCTGTTCCGTTACCTGTTCCACCGCATTCAATGCCATGAGTGCACGCTTCCCTGGAGAGATTTCAAACTTTCCCGAAGTATACTCCACCGCCCTGTGGATCGAGCATGGCACATCAGTGGGTTGTCATCTATAATTCCCCGCATGAAACCCGGACCCCTCCCCACACTAGCCGTCATTGTTGCTCTGATCGCCTTCGCGCTCCCCAGCGCAGCCAAAGCCAGGAAGGTTGAAGTTACGGACTCCCAAGGCAAAGCCGTAGGCACGATCATCGTCTCGCAAAAGGGATCAGGCGTTGCCCTCAAGCTTCATCTCCACGATCTGCCGCCCGGCCAGCACGCCATCCACTTCCATCAAAGTCCCAAGTGCGATCCGCCAGACTTCAAATCCGCCGGCCCGCATTTCAATCCTGATGGCAAGAAGCACGGATTCGACAATCCTGAAGGCCACCACGCCGGTGACATGCAAAACTTCATCGTTGACGTGAAAGGCAAAGCCGATGCGACCGTCGAGGACAAAGACGTAACCCTCGGCGACGGCCCTCATTCACTCTTTAGCAATGGCGGCACCGCCATCATCATTCACGCCAAAGCGGACGACATGAAGACCGACCCCTCCGGCAACTCCGGCGACCGCATCGCCTGCGGCGTAGTCACCAAGTGAGATTCCTGTCATCCTGAGCGCCGTATGGGCTTCGCCTAGCGAAGCCCATATGAAGTCGAAGGATCTCTACCCTCGGCACAACCGTGCCCGTAACTTCCTCAACTTCTCCGCCGCCGCATCCAGCGTCTCCACTTTTTTGCAGAACGCAAACCGCACCTGCCGCGCCCCATCCCGCGCGTCGCGATAAAAACTCGATCCCGGCACAGCCGCCACTCCAATCTCTTTCACTAGATATTTCGTGAACGAAACGTCATCTTCAAATCCGAAGGCCGAAATATCGCTCATCACGTAATACGCTCCCCGCGGACGAAAACACTTAAACCCCGCTGCCACCAGCGCCGGCATCAAATGATCCCGCCGCACCCGGTATCCCTCCGCCAGCTTCGCATAATATTCCGCCGGCAAACTTAACGCCGCTGCTCCCGCCTCCTGCAGCGGCGCCGGAGCTCCGACCGTCAAAAAATCATGCACCTTCCGGATTGCATTCGTGATCTTCTCCGGCGCAACCGCCCATCCCACGCGCCATCCCGTCACCGCGTACGTCTTCGACATGCCGTTGATCGTCACCGTCCGCTCCCGCATCCCGTCCAGCGACACCATCGAAATGTGTTCGGTCCCGTCATACAAAATGTGTTCGTATATCTCATCGGTAATGGCCAGCACATCGAACTCAACGCACAGATCGCGAATCAGCTCCAGCTCTGCACGCGTAAAAACCTTGCCAGTAGGGTTGTTCGGCGTATTGAGTATGATGGCCTTGGTGTGCATATCGAAAGCCGCCCGCAACTCCTTCTCATCGAACGTCCACTCGCGATCTTCACTCGTTGGCGGACGCAGCTTCACAAACCGCGGCCGCGCCCCGCTCAGCACCGAATCCGGCCCGTAGTTTTCATAAAACGGTTCGAAGATGACCACCTCATCTCCCGCATTGCACACCGCCAGCAAAGTCGAAATCATCGCCTCGGTCGATCCGCAGCAGACCGTGATCTCCTTTTCCGGATCGACCGCAATCCCTTGCCACACGCCCATCTGCCGCGCAATCGCATTCCGTAGATTCTTCGCACCCCACGTGATCGCATACTGATTCACATCGCCATCAATCGCCGTCCGCGCCGCCGCCTTGATCTCCGCCGGCGCCGAAAAATCCGGAAACCCCTGCGCCAGATTCACCGCCCCATAAACCATCGCCTGCCGGGTCATCTCCCGAATCACCGACTCGGTAAATTGCGAAACCTTATCGCTAAGGAAATGTTTTTGCTGAGTGGATGGAGAATAAAACACGTCCGCCATAGCAGGCAGATTAGCACAAGAAAGAAAGCCAAAAGAATGCGCTTCAAAACGAAGCTGTCATCCTGAGCGAAGCATCTGCTTTCGCGAAGCGAAAGCAAGTGCGCAGTCGAAGGATCCCTACCTCTCACCCCAAACCATAGCGCGCCGGAGTTTGTGTGGCGTAAACCGACTCCGGACGCGCGTTATCGGTTTTGGGTAGTGTGAGCGCTCTCGGGTGACGCGACCGATTTTGCGCCGCCGTAACCGGGTTTAGTGCGGACCGGTTTTGGGTGGCGCAGCGCTTCAGCGCTGCGATTCACCATCCCTTATACAGAACCGGCGGCTTTAGCCCCCGCGGTAAGCCCTACGCTCGCTGCACTCCCCCCAACCCCTGCAACGCCTTCACGATCCGCCCCGCCCACTGCGCAATCTGCTCATCCCGCAGCGTCCCCTCGTCGGACTGCAACCGAGCCCGCAGCAGAATCGAATACTTACCCGCGCCAATCGTCCCGCCGCGAAAAATCTCCACCGGCCTGAATTCGCGCAGTTCCGCCAACCGCAGCCCCATCACCGCCCGCTGCATCGCCTCAAACTCCACTTCATCGCCAAACACAAACGAAAAATCCCGCTCCACCGCTGGATACTTCGCCAGTGGCGCAAACTTCACCGCCCGCAACCCGCGAGCGTGCAATTGTTCCAGATCAATCTCGGCCAGAAAAATATCCTGCCGCAACTTCCGCTGCGATTTTACCTCTTCCGCAATCTGCCCAAACTGCGCCACCACCGCTCCATCCATCCGCGCCCGCGCCGATCGGCCCGAATGAAAATACCCCGCCGTCTCCCGATCAAAACTCAGTTCGCTGTAAGCAAACGGCGCCAGTAGACTCTCCACGTCTCCTTTAAACGATCGAAACGCCTCCGCCGCCCGGGAAAATGAAGGTGCCCCGTCCAAGCCATCTTTTGCCTTGGCTGGGGAATTCGCACTCTTACTCACATCGAGCATTGCCCCGATGGGAATCGACCCCTCCACCGCCGCCAGCGTCGCGCCCAAACAAGCGCGTGCCGGTTCCACCCGCTCTCCGCCTCGCACTTCGTAAATTCGTCCCATTTCAAATAGCCGCACGTTTTCCGAATCCCGATTCAAATTCCATGCCAGCATGTCGAGGATCCCAGGAGCCATCGACGTCCGCATCAGCGAAGCCTCCTCGCTCAGCGGATTCTCCAGTTCCAGCACTTGTCGGGAATTTGTTTTTGGGTGGCGCAGCGCTTCCGGCGCTGCGATTTTATCTCCAGATTGACTGCCGGCTTTAGCCGCTGAAGTACTCACTTCTTCTGTGCCAGAAAATCCAAATGTCTCCGCATCCGCATGCGAAATAAATGTCAGCGAGACCGCCTCGTCATATCCCAATGCCAAAGCTAGCTCGCGAAACCTGGCGTCCACAGCCGCATGCGGAGCTTCCACCACGGCGCCACTGTAGGCCGGCAACGTATTCTCGAACTTGTCATACCCATGCAGCCGTGCGATCTCTTCGATCACATCGATCTCGCGCTCCACATCCAGCCGCCAGCTCGGAATGTGTACGAAAAACTCGCCGCCATACAATCCCGCAGGAACCGCATTGAACCCGAGCTTCTTCAGGATGCGGAGAATGTGTCCTTCTTCCAGGTCGCCGCCCAAAATGCGCCGCACTTCCGAAATCCGCAGCACCACCGGCGCCTGGTCCAGCTTTCTCGACACCACGTCGACGGCCTCGCCCACGAGTTCGCCGCCGCCCGATTCCAGAATGAGTTTCGCCACCAGGTCGCACGACAAAGTCGTAGACTCGAAATCCGCTCCGCGCTCAAACCGGTGCGAAGCGTCGGTATGAATTCCATGTCGACGCGAACTCTTCCGCACCGTCAGCGGATCCCACCATGCAGACTCGATCAAAATATTCCGCGTCTTCTCGGTAATCATGGTGTCAAACCCGCCCATCACTCCCGCCAGTCCGACGGGCTTTCTTGCGTCAGCTACCACTAGATCGTCCGACGTCAACGTTCGCTCCACCCCATCCAGCGTCTTCAGCTTCTCACCGTTCTTCGCTTTTCGAATGACCAGCCGCCCGCCCTCGAGCAAATCCATATCAAACACGTGCGTCGGCTTTCCCATCTCCCACAGCACATAGTTGGTCGCATCCACGGCATTGCTGATCGGCCTCTGCTCCAACAACTGCAACCGGTGCGCAATCTTTTCAGGCGAAGCTTTGATCTTCGTTCCCCGTATAACGCGCGCAGAAAACCGCGGACAAAGCTGTGGCTCCTCCACTGTGATCGGGAAGGGAATATCGTTCGACGGCTTGGCTGAAAGCTGAGAGCTGAGAGCTGAGAACTGCTTCAGCGGCAAGTCATAAATCGCCGCCGCCTCTCGGGCCACTCCGTAATGATTCATCGCGTCCGGACGATTCGTCCCAATCTCCATCTCAAAAACGGTGTCCGCACCCGACCCGCCGATTCCCTCGACGGCAATCCCAACCCCAGTCAAATCCTCCGCCAGCCGCCGGTCATCAACCGCCAGCTCAACAAAGTCGCGAATCCATTGTGAAGAGAGTTTCATCGCTCTTGAAAAAACGTAAGCTCGTACTCAGTCAATTCCAAGTCGTCCGCTTCTGGAAAGAAGACTGTGATCCGGTGGTTTGGAAAATCGCGACTGAGCTTCGCTTGCCAAATTTCCTTCATCAATCTGCCGACATAAAGGACCAATTCTCTTGTTGGCAGCTCGGTGGCGAACAAATGAAGCACATGCTGATGATTCATCACGGCTTCAACGCTTCTCTTGTCACCGTTAGCTTGCTTCAAGAATGCCTGATAGTTTGCCTCGTCTACAGAATCACCCAAAAGGATGCAGCCGTCGTGCTCGACAAAACTTGGCCACAATATCCGGGCGCACCCCACTAGAACTTTGTGGTTCGCCATACATTGAATCCAGCTATCGATGCCGATGCCTTTGCCGTTGTTCCAAGAATTGAGCTCCGGAATGAGCGCGTTGAAATCAACGTCCTTGCTGAAGCTGGCCAAGTGACTTCCTTCCCGCACCTCGCGCGCGAACGACCAACGACCTTACGCGAACTGCTCCAAAAACCTGACATCTCCGTTGAAGAACAACTGCAAATCATCCACCCCATACTTCAGCAGCGCGATCCGGTCCGCGCCCATGCCAAAGGCGAATCCCGAAACCTTTTTCGGGTCATACCCGTTGTCCTTCACAAACTCAAACACATTCGGATCGACCATGCCGCAGCCCAGAATCTCAATCCATCCTGTCTGCTTGCACGGACGGCAGGGATCATTTCCGCGCCTTCCGCTTCCACCGCAGATAAAGCACGAGACATACATCTCCGCGCTCGGCTCGGTGAATGGAAAAAACGATGGACGAAAACTTGTTTTCACGCTCGATCCAAAAAATTCCTTCATCGCGTGATCGAGCGTCCCCTTCAAATCGCCAAACGTAATGTTCGTATCGACCGCCAACCCTTCGATCTGATGAAACATCGGCGAGTGGCTCGCATCCGGCGGATCGTTGCGATGCACCGTCCCCGGAATCACAATCCGAATCGGCGGCCGCATCTTCTCCATCGTCCGGATCTGCACTGGAGAAGTATGCGTCCGCAGCAGCAACCGCTCCCGCTGTGCCTTCCCCTGCTGCCCTGCGATGAACAATGTATCCTGCGTATCCCGCGCCGGATGATTCGGCGGAAAATTCAAAGCTTCGAAGTTGTAATAATCCGTCTCAACCACAGGCCCGTCAGCGACAGAGTAGCCAAGCCTCTGGAAAACGCGAACCATCTCGTTCGTAGTCTTCACCACCGGATGCTCCGCCCCAATCGGGTGCCGGATCCCAGGGAGGGTGATGTCAACTGCTGGAGACGAAAAATACTGAGCGAGAATGGGATAATTCTTGGAAAGCCCCCTGCCTCTCTCGATGTCCTTCTCTACCTGCTCCCTTATCCGATTCACTCGTTGGCCGACGTCGCGCTTGGCTTCTCTCGGGGCAGGCTTTAGCCAAAGATCGTTAACCAAAGTGAGAACGCCGTTTTTGCGAGCCATCCAACGATCGCGGAGGGCCTTCCAGTCCGACTCATTCCTCACCGCCTGCCACTCTTGATCGCTCGCCGAGAGTAGTTCCTCGACGGCCTCGTCCAGCGCCGCCGCCGAATAATCCGTCAATTTGGGTACGCTATACGCCACTATTTTTGCACTCTCGAGAATTGTCATCCTGAGCGGAGAATCAGCTTCGCGAATGCGAAGCTGATTCGGAGTCGAAGGACCCCTATCAGCTAGACGAAACCCCGCCCTAGCGGGGAATTTCTACGACACAATCGAAAGCAGATTCTTCGCTTCGCGAGAAATGACAAGTTGTAAATTGGCATCGGTGTTCGGCACGGCTGCAAGCCGTGCCCTTCCCGGTTTCGCCGAATGCTAGCCGCTGAATACTGATACTAAGCCGTACCGATCGCCGCCTTCGCCTGCTGCGCCAGACTGGCAAACGCCGCCGCGTCCTTCACCGCCAGGTCCGCCAGAATCTTGCGGTCCAGTTCTACTCCGGCTACCTTTAGCCCGTGGATGAACTGGTTGTAGCTCAGCCCGTTCAGCTTGGCCGCCGCTCCAATCCGCACAATCCACAGCGAGCGATATTGCCGCTTCCGCTGCTTGCGTCCGGAAAAGGCGAACTTCAATCCGCGATCGACCGCCTCTTTCGCCGAGCGGTACAGTTTTGATTTGGTGAGGAAATATCCGCTGGCGCGGTCTAATATCTTTTTGCGTTTGGCGCGCCGTTTGGTTCCGCGTTTTACACGTGGCATTGCTGTTCTCCTTTTTGCTTTCTCTATACCGGCGGCTGGAGGCAAGGACGATTCGCCATTGCGGCGATCTCACGGCCTCTTCACGCGCCCCGACAATTGAGAGATTGTGTGATCGTTTCATCGAGTGATTGCAGATCCAATCCCCAAAGGGTCTTGGCCTTTTTCAATCACCCGTTCGCCCAATCACGCAATCGACAATCATCTATTGGTACGGAATCATCCGCTTCACTTTGCGGAGATCGCCATCGCTGACCAGCGTCGCCGTACCCAGCTTGCGTTTGCGCTTGTGCGCCTTCGACGTCAGCATGTGACGCAGCCCCGAATGCCCCCGCTTCACTTTGCCGGTGGCAGTTTTCTTGAAGCGCTTGGCCGCGCCTTTATGTGTTTTCAATTTCGGCATAATTCCTCGGGATCAGCCGCCGGCCTCCTAGGGCAAGCCGTCAGCTTTGTTTTTCAATTTTAGTATTCAATTGCTTCGGATTCGTTGGCGCGACCCGCGCCCATTAGTCCAATCGCGGAACCTGATCGACGAAGTCTCTCAGCCTCGAACCAGATCTAAGTACCAGTATTCGGAACTTCCGCCGCGGCGGCCGCTGCCGTCGCTGGATGCTCGTCTTTCTTCTCCGGCGCTGCCTTGGCTTGCGCCATTTTTTCCTGCAACATCTTTTCTTGTCTCTCCGCCTTGGCTTTCGCTTTGGCTTCTTTCTCCCTTTCTTTTTCCCGCTCCGCCGCCGATTTCTTCGGCGCCAATATCGCATGCAGAGTGTTACCTTCTTGGCGGGGGCGGAATTCCACGATACTTTGCGGCTCCACGTCCTTGATCAGTCGCTCGAGGATAGTGCGCCCCAACCCGGTGCGCGTCATCTCGCGGCCGCGAAAGAAGATGGTGGCCTTTACTTTGTCTCCTCCATCCAGAAAGCGCAGTACGTGATTTTTTTTCGTCTCGTAATCGTGGTCGTCCACATTGATGCGGAACTTAACCTCTTTTACGGTGATCGTTTTCTGGTGCTTCTTGGCCTCGCGCTCTTTCTTTTCCTGTTGATACAAATATTTCCCGTAGTCCATGATGCGGCACACGGGAGGCTGAGCGGTGGGTGAAATCTCGACCAGATCCAGATTCTTGCTGCGGGCCAATTTGAGCGCTTCGAACGGGGGCATCACACCAATCTGCTCCCCTTCATCGCCAATCACGCGAATTTCGCGCGCTCGAATACGGTCATTGGTTCGGATAAAACGTTTATCGATACTGTCCTCCGCGCTCTAAGCAACTGAGAATAAAAGATTATAGCACGCGGAATCGTGCGGAAAAGCATCCCGCTCAGGTTCTAATTGCCGTGAAACATCAAGTCTTCCAGCGCCATGCGCCGTACCTGCCAGAAATCGCGCTCTTCTCCATTCACGTTGAGTTTGCATTCGCCCCGGTCATTAAAAGTCAGGGTCACAGCAAACATTTCAATCCCCTTATCGTCCCGCACCAGAATCGCATGTTCAGCCAGGACGAAGCTCACGGACATCTGCAATTCTTTCGCTTTCAGAAAAACCCGAAAGCCGCCGTCATGGTCGGCCAAGGAAAACTCATAAGGAGCAGATTTGGGCCGCAGGCCATTGCGAGTCTTGATGTCCTGTTCAATCTCGGTTCTGAGTTCCTTGAATACAACCGGCAGCGAGCAGGACGAACGCTGGCTCACCCAGTCGAATTTCTGGTTAGCCTTTTCTGCATGGTTTTCCGTGCTGTTCAATGATTTTTCCTTAAATTCGAATTGAGAACCGACAGCCATTGGACTCAAGGGCCGGCGTAGATAGAATGTTGGCTCGATTCAGAGAAACAGTAAAAATCTGAATGTCACCGCCTTATATCCTCCGCCGGTCCGCTGACACTGTTCGTCTTCGGTAGAGTCCAAAATCAGGACCGAGCCGTGCATGGTCCAGAATCAAATCTTAGATGCGATTTCTGGAAGGGACGTTGAGTTGAAATCGGAGCCTGGGTCAAGAGGACGAACGCCTGCTCTTCCTGCGACTACAGCCATCAAAGATCCCCCGCATGGACGTTACTCTTCAATGTCGCTGGCAGAGATGGATGAGGCAAGAATGCATTCAGCAATATCCACGGAGTCAGCGGCGCGAGTGGCACATGAAGGGCATAACTCGGAATCAGATCTCTTCCGGTTCCTCGGGATCAGGTTCGCGCACGGGTGCGTCGGGATTCTCCATCGGGCTGGGAGGTTCCTTGATTGGGGGCGGCATCGGCTCGGAGGGCTTGCGGAGATGAAAAAGACTGACCGTGGTCATTTCGGATTCGGCGATGGTCGTCATGCGATTCAGATGCGAGAGAAGGCATTGGCGGCTGCGGAAAAATCATGGCGGAGTGAGATGACGGATGCGGGCTGAGGCCCGTCCTTCAGGAGGACGCTTGCGCTGGCCCTGAAGGGCCGCGCTTCCACGGTACTATATGCCTCTTCGCTAAAGCGGCACTCTCTCACCTCGGTGAGGCGAGGGTGCTCCGAATTCTTGTCAATAGGCAGAAGTTACACGATTGGAGCTCACTCTTAGGAAGCAAGGGCGGAATATTTCTGGCAAACATGTCCCAATCATCCTTTGCAGGATGATATACTGAATATATAGAGTAAAAATTTCGAAGAAAGCTGAGAAGGCGCGTCCCGTTGATGAGCTGAACGGGGGTCGCGCCTTTTGTGTTTTGGTGCCAAAGCGATGAAGGGGAAGACGGGTTTCACAACATACAAGCGGCGTGGGGAGTGGGTGGAACTGCTTTTCATGGTGAGGGCGGCGCAGCGAGGATTCAACGTTTCCAAACCGTGGGGAGACTCCAGCCGATACGACGTGTCGGTTGAGCACGAGGGGCGATTCCGACGAGTGCAGGTGAAATCGACGGACGTGCCAAGGGGAAATGGCGGATTCATCTGCTCCCTGAAGAGGACGGGGATCCAGTATTACCGGATTGAGGAAGTAGATTTCTTTGCGATTTATGTGGTGCGAAAAGATGCATGGTTTGTGCTGCCGGCGAAGGTGGTGCTGCGACTGAAGAGCAACATCCGGGTGGCGCCGGGGTGTGCGAAGCAGAAGTATGCAAGCTACGAGGGAGCGTGGGACTTGCTGCGCAGACGGGGCGTGCGGCAGGGGCGAAGCCGGCCGGCTAAGGACCGAGGCGGGAGGCTCCCACCGAGGAGCTGCGCGCCACTTGCATCGCGGCACCGCCGCCGGAAAATACGCAAGGCAGCTTTGGCAGGCTCAGGCCAGTGTATTCAGTCGCGGCAGGCACAACCTTCCCCTGGATAACGAAAAACGTAGAGCACGTGAGTCCTAAATGCGGATACCGATCAGGGCGCCGTCTTCCACTTTCTCAACGCACACGCTCATCCAGCGGTTTTGAAGGTGGCGTCCTCGCAGATAGAGTTTCTGATAATTGTCGGTCAGAGCCTCGGTGAGCTCTCCCTCTGCCCCGTTGTGCACGGCGTTTAGCGTGATCGCATCCAGAGGCTTGCCTATAAAAGATCGCATGAACGCCATTTTTTTCGAGGCGGCGAGATCGCGCAAAATCTGGTTGCGCTCGCGCGCGACATGAATTGGAACTTGATTCGCCATTTTGGCGGCTGCGGTTCCCGGCCGCGCCGAATAGGTAAAGACGTGCAGATAAGTAAACGGCAACTCTTCGATGAGTCTTCGCGTGCATTCAAATTCTGCGTCCGTCTCGCCTGGAAATCCCACCATCACATCCGCGCCAATCGCGGCCGTAGGCATCGCCGCGCGAATCTTTTCAATCTTCCCGCGATAATGCCAGGGCCGATATTTCCGATGCATGCGCCGCAAAACCTGGTCACTGCCGGATTGCAGTGGCACATGCGCATGCTTTGCAATACGAGGCGAGGAAGCAACGAGCTCGATAAGTTCGTCCGACCAATCCATGGGCTCCACGGAAGAAATGCGTAGTTTTTCCAGCCGCGTCTCAGCGAGGATCACACGGATGAGATCTTCGAAAGGCAGCTCTCGGCGCCCGAAAGCCGAAAGCCGTAAGCCGTTGTCCGCATCCAGATCCCGCCCCCATCGCCCCAGATTGATCCCACTGATTACGACTTCTCGATAGCCCGCAGCCACCAGAGCATTCATCTCGCGAATCACTTGCGGAGCAGGCAGCGAACGGCTGTGGCCGCGCACGCTGGGAATCACGCAGAATGAACAGCGATTGTCGCAACCGTCCTGCACTTTCAGGTTGGGGCGGGTTCGATCGCTGGGGTGAGAACCGACGGCGTTTCCAGATTCGAAGACCGGCGCGGCCAACAGTTCCGTGTGGGCGAAAATGTCAGACACGAAGACATCAGAAGCAACGGCCGGCGTTTGAGGCGTGAGCGCCGTCACCGGCACGAATCTTAAGTCGGTCCCGGCGCGCGGCTCGTCAGTCTTTGGCAGCATCAGCTTTGGCAGCACGAGTTCCGCGAGTCGATGTTTATGCGAGTTTCCGATGACGGCTGTGACGCCGGGAAGCGCCGCAACTTCTTCGGGCGCGCGCTGCGCGTAGCATCCCGTAACGATGATTCTTGCCAGGGGATTCTGCCGCCGCACGCGGCGAATCGCGGCTCGCGCGTCCTGATCCGCCGAAACCGTAACCGTGCACGAGTTCAATATGACAAGGTCGGCATTCGCGGCGGAAGCTCGAGCCAGCCCACGAGACTCGAACTGGCGCTCGAGCGCGGCGCCATCGGCTTGGGTAGCGCGGCATCCAAAATTTTGTACGTGGAACGTGGGCACCAAGTTATCGTAGCGCAAGTGGCGGGCTTATGCGGGCACACTACCATTCGCTTCGAATCGCAGCCGGTTATGCGCCCCCATGGAACGAGACGCCAACTCAGGCGGTGGCTACGTTTTTCTTTTGCGTGAAGCATTCGCGGCACAGGATTGGCCGCCCCTGGGTTGGCCGGAAGGGGACGGTGGTCTCTTTGCCGCACTGGGAGCAGGTGGCCCGGGTTTCCACGCGCGCGAAGTGGTGCGCGTTGCCCTTGGCGGGTGGGGCGGTGAGGATGGCCACGCGCTTCGACTTGCAGGCTTTGCAGCGCTTGGGTTCGTTGCGGAATTGTTTATCGTGAAAAAACAGTTGTTCCCCGGCGGTGAAGACGAAGTCGGCACCGCAGTCGATGCAGGTCAGTACCTTATCCTGAAATTCCATTGAGGATGGCTCCCTTATGCCCGTGCTGCGTTGGCCACACGCGGGGAAGGCGGCAGCGCAGTGCAACACAGGTTGTGTACATCCCCCCTCAAACTGCCCCTGGACTCGGCCCGCCACGCTCCCGGAACGGGGCGTGGATACAGCTTTTCCTGCTTAATGCCGAAAAATGATGGTGTGAATAATCCCTGCTGCAACTCTCTCCGGCGGGGACCAGATAGAGCAGGGTCGCCCCGGGAAGGGGTCGACCCTTTACTGCTCCGTCTTTACTCCTTTAGTCCTGTTCTTTGCGAACTTTCTTACGTGCGCGCTTGCGTGCGAGCGCGGCCTTTACACGTTTTTTTTCTCCGGGCTTCAGGTAAAAGGAGTGGCGCTTGACCTCTTTGATAATGTCTTCCTGCTGCACCTTGCGCTTGAAACGGCGCAGGGCGTTTTCGAGGGATTCACCCTCTTGCAGTCGAATTTCCGCCAAACAAATACACCCCCAAACCCGTCCGGTAGGACCGAATAGTTATTACAAGGATTTTAATGGAAGTCAAGGTGCTGGTGAAAAAAGTTGCGCTTCGATGGCGTAGCCCGTAGGGTTAGAGGACATCATTCCCGAGCGGACATCGAATCACTTTCCACAGGTCTCTGAATCATTCATGCAACCCTGGTTGGCCCGTGTGAGACAGAATAGAGAGTGTGACGAAAATCGCTCCCGGTGAATCCTCTGCGCCTTGGCAGAATCCGTTCCAACGTTTCTCCCATGGATGGCGGGCTCTGCGGCATCGCAACTTCAGATTGTATTTTTCCGGCCAGAGCATTTCGCTGGTCGGCACGTGGATGACTCGCGTCGCCACCAGTTGGCTGGTGTATCGGCTCACCGGTTCCGCGCTGCTTTTGGGGGTGGTCGGCTTCGCCGGTCAGATACCCACTTTCCTGTTGGCTCCGTTTGCCGGAGTTCTGGTCGATCGCTTGAATCGGCGGAAAATGCTGGTCTGGACCCAGGCATTGGCAGGTTTGCAATCCCTCGCCCTCGCCGCCCTGACCATCGCGAAGGTAATCAATATTCAGGAAGTGATCTGGCTCAGCGTGGTTCAGGGTTTGATCAATGCCTTTGACATGCCGGGAAGGCAGGCCTTTCTGGTGCAGATGGTGGAAGATAAGCAGGACCTCGGAAACGCCATCGCCCTCAATTCCTCCATGGTCAACATGGCTCGACTGGTGGGCCCGGCATTGGCTGGGCTGGTGATTGCGGCGGTGGGAGAAGGATATTGTTTCCTGATTGATGGCATCAGCTATCTTGCCGTCATCGCGTCATTGCTGATGATGCGCCTGAATGTTGCGCCAGCGAGGTTGTCCGTCGCTCCGATGCTGGAGCAACTCAAGGAAGGCTGGACTTATGTGCACACCTTCCGGCCCATCCGAACGATCCTGTTGCTCTTTGCCTTGATCAGCCTGATGGGGATGCCATTCATGGTGCTCATGCCGATCTTCGCATCGAAGGTCCTGCATGGTGGACCCCACACGCTGGGCTTTCTGCTGGCAGCATCCGGCGTGGGTGCCTTGATCTCCGCCATTTCGCTCGCACTGCGCAAGTCCGTTCGAGGCCTCACTACTATGATTCAGATCTCCGCGGGCCTCTTTGGTGTGGGACTGATTTGTTTTGGTCTGTCGCGCGTGCTCCCGCTCTCGTTGTTTCTCATGCTCATCGTCGGCTTCGGAATGATGCAGGGCTTAGCGGCGAGCAACACGGTCATTCAGACCTTGGTGCCGGAAGATAAGCGCGGCCGCGTCATGAGTTACTACACGATGGCTTTCGTGGGGATGACCCCGTTCGGCAGCTTGCTGGCAGGCGCGCTCGCCCACCGCGTGGGAGCGCCCCATGCGGTCATGATCACGGGAGCATTCTGCGTTGCCGGTGCAGGGTGGTTTTCCACGCAGCTGAAGTCGATCCGCAAGATCATGCGTCCCATTTATGTCGAGATGGGCATCATCCGCGGCAAAGGCGGACCCACTCTCGAAGATCAGATTGGAAGGTGACGGTAAGAGTGGGCAGTGGGCCAGTGATCAGTGATCCGAGATTCGCTTCTCGTTTTCTGACCACTTTGTTTTCTGACCACCGACCACTAGCCACTGACCACGTTACTTCTACGTTCCCGAATACATCACGTGCACGTAAGTTCCCGGCCTGAGGTTGTACCGATGGATGAAGCACAGGGGCAATTCTGCGAAGAGCCATGTAGGGACAGTCGCCCTCGGCTGTTCAGGAGCGGAGTTCCGCCAGCGTCAGAAAATAAATTTCAGCCCGAGCTGGATCTGCCGCGGCGCGAAAGCCGCATTCGGCTTCATAAAATTCTGCGGCTGCTGGTAGTAGGCAGGGTAGGGAACTCCGTTCACGTACGTGCTGTACTGCGTGAAGGTGGTGGCTTCGGCGGTGAGGCCGTCGGGGGTGATAGTGACCCGCTGGTTGTCGCGGTTGAAAAGGTTGAAAGAGTCCGCCGTGAACTCCAGGCGGTCTGCATGTCCGATGTGAATTTTGCGAACCAGGCGCAGGTCGGTAGAGGAATAATCCGGCCCGGTGAAGGCATTGCGGCTGTAGCCCGGCAGACGGTCGTTGAGATCGTTTCCATCCTGGTTGGGGTCGCCGTTGACGGTGGCATTGACCGGCCGTCCACTGCCGGCCGTGACGATGCTCGAAACTTTCCAGTCGTTGAAAATGTGTCCGAGCAGTTCGTGCTCGCGGTGGAACGGGCGCGGCTCGACGGAAAAAGCCGCCACGAAGCGGTTGCGCTGGTCAGTCACGCTCGGCCCGCGCTCGGCATTGGGCTGATAGGAATTTTGCACGGTGGCGGGCTCGCCGGCAACCAGCGCATCCTGCCCATCGTCAATCGCTCGGGCGTAGGTGTAGGCAAGACGCAGATAACTTCCACGGGCCACGCGCCGGTTGATCGAAATTGTTGCGCCGTTGTATACACTCGACGCGGCGCTTTGGAATTCGTCAATCGCTCCCAGTTGCGCAATCGGACGTCCGAGCGGATTGATGCACGGCGGGAACGGGCACGTCGGCGATTGCGTGAACTGCCAGGTAGCGAACGAATCGACGGTGTAGTAACCGTTCTCAAAAATCGAGCCCGTGGAGTTGAATATGGGATAAGTGAGCGCCACTGGTTGCGGAAGATTGACGTCAAGCGCGCGGATGAGATGCTCGCCGTGAACATAGAGATAAGAAACAGCTACCGTCGTGTGATCGGCCACTTCACGCTCCAAGGTAAGGCTGGTTTGCTGTACCCGCGGAGTCACAAAGTTCGGAGCGAAAGCGGAAACATTGTTGGTGACTCCCTGGGTGAATCCAGCCGGCAGATTGCAGGAAGCCGCCGTGGGAGCGCACGCTACCAGCGGGTTCGGATACGTGGGGAAGACGTGGTGGTCGTAGTAGTCGGAGTTGTTGAGAAATACCTGAGCGTCGGTGACGCCGTTGTCGGTGGCGATGGCGGAGTTGTAGATCTGTGGAATCCGGACGTAGAACATCCCGTATCCTGCGCGAATGACGAGCGGACGCTTTTTCCCAATGGAATAAGCGAGCCCTGCGCGTGGACCGAAGTTGTAAGGCTTGAACGGAACCTTCCCTGAGGGCGGAAATAACGGATTCGATTGCAGCCCCGCGGTAGTGAAAGTCTGCAAATCCCAGCGCACACCCAGGTTCACGGCGAGATGGTCAGTGACGCGAATGGTATCCTGCGCGAACGCGGCATAGTCGTTGCTGTTGGGATTGGATGCCGCTGGGCCGAAATTCTGCAGATAGTATTTCGGGACTTCATGGGCATAGGCGCGCAGTGGAGTGAGCGGAAGTCCAGCTTCCTGCGGTTCAAAGGTGAAAGGGTTGACCTTGATTTCATAAAAAAGGTATTCACCGCTTTGCTGGCCGGGAAAGAAATCGTAAATCCAGGTGATGAGGGAGTCGCCGCCGAATTTGAAGGAGTGGCGGCTGGTATCGAAGCTGAGAGTTTCCGCGAGCTGGCCGCGATGTTCGCGGGTGGCGCGCGGAAGCAGGTCGGAGCGCCCGATGCCGTCCATGATGTCGGTAATCTTGATCAGCGTGTCGCTGGTGTTGGTGTAGGACTGCCGAAGATCGCGCGAGAACTGCGCCCGCAGATGGCTGATCAGCCGCGTAGTCAGCCCCGAAGTAAGCGAAATCGAACCAGTTTCCGTCGAGACCGTTTCTTCGCCGTTATCGGAAATGGAATCGTAGGTGACCGGGCTGGCGGGATCGAGAAACACATTATTCGATCCCCAGTAGCGCGAAGAGTTGAAGCGCAGCGCCAGCTGATTGCGCGGCGTGAGATTGACATCCATCTTGGCGTAGGAGGCATTGCCGATTTGCGCCGCCGGATAAGAGCCCGCCAGGGAAGTCAGTTGAGCCGCGGCCGCGAACACCAGAGCCTGATCGCTGGCTTCGTAATCACCGGGAGTATAAGGACCATTGCCGGCCTGTGGCACCACCTGCATCGTCCCATCGAGGAATTCCACGACGTCGGGAACGTGGAAGTAGTGCTGATCGAATCCGCCAAAAAAGAAAATCTTGTTCTTCTTGATCGGGCCTCCGATGGTTGCTCCGCCTTGCTGCTGGCGGCTGTGCGGCTTGAAATTCATCATCGGATCGGCCGCGCCGAACCCGCTGTCGCGGATGTAGTAGAGACCGGACCCATGCCAGTGGTTGGAGCCGGACTTGGTCACGACATTCACCACCGCTCCGCCGGCGCGTCCTTGTTCCGCTCCGTAGGAATTGGAAGACACGCGAAACTCCTGCACCACTTCGTTCGAAAACTGATAAGGAGCGCGATACAGCCCGCGCGCCTGCGCGAAGAACGCGTTGTTGAAGTCTCCGCCGTCCACGAGGAAGCTGTTCTGGAATCCGCGAAGACCCCCGAAAGAAAGATCGCCGTTGGTCGCGGAAGTCAGGCTGCGTGGATCCTGCGTAACCCCGGGCGAGAGCAGCATCAGGTCGGAAAATCGCCGCCCATTGAGCGGCAAATCGGCGATGGCTCGTTCATCGATGAGCGTGGAAACCGCGCTCGTCCTGGTGTCGACCAGTTGCGGCCCACTGGAGACGGTGATGTTTTCCTCAGCGCCGGCAATCGTGAGGTGGAATTCGAACTCAGCGGCGGCACCAACATCTACGTGCAGCGCCGGAGTCACTTGCGGTGACATGCCATCGGCCACCGCGCGAGCTGTGTAGTCGCCCGGAGGCAGACGTTCTATAGCAAATCGACCTTCCGCATCAGACGCGGCCGAGTACCGCGTGCCTGTGGCCGTGTTGACCACGACGATCGATGCCTGCGCGATCCGGCTTCCGCTGGGATCGACAACTGTCCCGTGAATGGCGCCAGTGGCGGCGTCCTGTGCGAAGGTGAGGGAAACAAGTGCAGAAAGAATCAGGATGAGAATGGCAATAGGAAAGAGCGCAGTGCGCCGCATGGGAGTCCCACCTTTTAATCGCGATGAGGCTCGGAGGCTTTGCTCCCGCGCGGGCTACCGGAGGAGAGCGGGCTGGGAAACCCGATTCTTTTGTAGCACGAAGGGAAGAGATCCTGCGGTGACGGGGCGGAGTTCTTTTAAGGGAGGAGTGCAGGAACGGGAAGGCGGCGCGAACAGAAAAAAGCGTCGGCCGGGGCGCACCCGAAGTGCGCCCCCGGCCAGACCCGGTATTAGTTAATGTGGACGGTTACGGCGGAGGTGTGGCTGATTGCGCCAGAAGTGCCAGTCACCATCATGGTCGCCTGCGATCCGGTCGCCGTCGAGGGAGTCGATGATTTGCTCCCGCCGCAGCCGAGCGCAAACAGCGAAACGACGAGCAGCAAGCCCAACAGGCTGATCCACCGAACGCTCGCGCGCGAAAGCGGCTTTCGTTTTTGAGTGGTGAGAACCGTCCCGAAGAGTCCCAGACCCGGCAGCAGCGCGAGCATGGCTGGCATGCTGTAGCCGGTCGGGGGCGGAGTGGAAACCGCCGAAACGGTTAGAGTAGCCGCCGGCGCTCCGGGAGAGATGGTTGCCGGATTGAAGGCGCAGGTCAACCCAGCCGGCGCCGAGCAGGTCAGGGAAATCTGACCGCTAAACCCTCCCACCGCTGCGGCGCTGACCATCAGGCTCGCCGAGCCTCCTGGATTTACGGTGGCGCTCTGCGCCGAAAGATTCAGCGAGAAATCCGCGCTGCTCGCCGCGGCCGCCGGCACCAGGCTCGCGAATACACTGGTCGTGCTGCCACCGGAGGGGAAGTTCGGCTGGTTGCTGCCTCCGGCCGTGACGTAAAGAGTGCCCGCGGCACCGACGTTTGCACTTCCCCCAAACACCATATCCCAGAGCCCGGGATTGACCAGCACGTTGCTCGAGGAGTCCATGATCTGGCCCATGAAATTGCCCTGGGTATCGAAGGCGTCGATGGTCCCATCGCCGAAATTCCCGATCAGGATATCGTTTGCGAACGTTCCAAAGGTTGCTGGCGCCTGCACCACGCCCCAGGGCGCGTTCAGATGATTCGAGGTTTGGGCGTTGTAGGCGACGAAGGTGCTCACGAACTTTCCGGTGGCATCGAAAATGTCCACCTGTCCCAGACCTGCCCCAGGCTGGGCGTCGTGCTTCGGCCCATCCTGCATGGCATAAGCGACGTAGACCTGCCCGTTAATCACGTGAATCCCGTGCGGCGCGAATCCCGCAGGAAGGTTAGGATCGGTGAATGAACCGGCCAAAGAAGCAGGATTGAAATTCTGGTCGTACACATCGACCTTGCCGCTGTTGAAGTTTGCTGCCAAAAGGGAAGTACCATTGAGCAACGCGAGTCCTTTGTAAACCGCGCCGCTCGCCGAGTTGTCGAACGCGATCGTCGCTTGTGTGTTATCGCTGGACTGCCAGTTCACGATCAAACCGTCTTCCGTATCAAAGATGAAAGATCCGCCGCTGAAATAGGTGCCGGTGCCGTTAGACACCGTTCCCGTTGGGCAGCCGGGAGTGCAATTGCCGTTAGGATTGTGCCCCGCCCCGGGGATGTTCACCACGAGCGAATTCGGGTTTCCGTTGGCGTCGTAGAGTGTGGAAGTACCGTTATTGTTGTTGGCGATCCAGAAATCCTGCCCGGGAAGCGCCGAAATTCCCCATGGATTGACCAGATGAGGATCCGTAGTAGTAGCCACGCCGGAGACATTGGATACCAGGTTGGCCTGCGAATAGCCGCTCTGGGCCAGCAGCGCCGACGGAACCGCAAACGATACGAGCAGCCCGAATAACAAAATTGTCTTTTTCATGTGGTGCTCCTTTATTTAGCTTGTTGCGAATTACTCGGGACCGGCTCCGAACGTTTTGCGTTCGTGTGATGTTGCAGTCCGCTATTGCATTGCAACCCGCTTTACACTTCGGAGATTAGTCAAGGCCGTGGAAATGGGTGTCACGACAATGTCGGCGGCACGTAAAAAGTTGTGCGGGGTGGCAATGGCGTTAAGAACGGCGGAGGAAGGCGACTAAAAGATAAGGCTTTGCAGGATTGCGCATGGCGAAAGGGTGCACAGAGGTCGGAAGGTGGGGACGGAGAGATCCATCAGTATCGCACCTTTAAACCTTCCCGCTCCTTTGAGACAACCTGGCAGATCGCATCTCTGCTAAGCGGATCCTCGTCGCCGATCGGCCACATCAGTTGGTAGAGTAGCTCCACCGTCAGATCTTATACCGATTGTGCCAACAGTTCCGACGCGCAATGTGTGGAGGCGGGTACGTAACCCGAGAGGCTGCGGGAGAGCGACATTTGGAATATATTGCGCCCCAGCACAAACGGCAGCCCGGAAACATTGCGAAGCGTTGCCTCGACTCGCAGGTCGCAGGCCACAGAATTAGTCGACATAAAGTGGGCAGCGACGTCTAGTATCCTCAACAGCGGTCTGGTGACCCACCAGATAAGGGTAGATGATCGTTTCGCCCTTAGTTTGCTGGGCTGCTGTCCCAAGGATCGCCGCACTCGTTGTCCTGCTTAAGGGCTCAATGTAGTGAATCGTTCCAAGCTCACCAACATTTAGATATTTCGCGCTGTCGTCGCTCCTCGAGAGCAGTGCCCCGGTCGGATGCCTCAGCGTGGTGTTTTGCCTGAAGCCAATCGAGTATTGCATTTGGAAGTTTCGCAGGAATCCAAAAATTCCCTCGCGCGGGACGAGTACGTCTGTAGGATAGAGCGGGCCGATTCTCAGCTCTAGCATCGGCATGTCGTCCTTCAGACCGAGCTTTTCCGCAAGGACACTCGACTCCTCGTAGAACGCACCCCACCTTCCTAAGACTTCGTGGCGACGCCGAAGCAGTCGCTCCACGAGAGCTATGTTTGCCAACGAAGTCGGGTTTGCGGAGTCGCCTGTCCGAACATACACCTGACTACTATTCTCAATCGCGTGGGGTGCCCGCGAGCTCTCGCCGATCTGAATGACGAGGAATTCCTTTCCGGAAACTCGAGATGGCAATAGGTTCTGGTGGAGAGAAACCTCCGGGAAGATACCCTCCCTACAAATGTTCTCAACAGTCAGACGCGGTTCCCGGTCCTCGAACTCGACGCCGTCGAAAGGCTCTTGTGGCACCCCGTTGATGGCATTGACTCCGATAATAAGGATTCCGCCGTAAGAGTTCGCGAAGGATGATACAACGCGCGCGAGCTTCTTCTTTACATTTGCATCAAAGCTCGACTTGTATTCGACACGTAAACCTTCGCGGAACCGCTGGCAGAACCGTTCTATATCGTCGTGAGTGAGATCCGAAATCGATTTAGACAGGAGCATGCTTCAACCGAGCTAGAGTCGCGTCTTCCTAACCGCAATCCCCAGCTCCCTTAGCTGCGCCTCGCTGACGGGCGTAGGCGCATCCACCATCAGATCCACCGCCCGCGCCGTCTTGGGGAAGGGAATCACTTCCCGCAAGCTCTCTGCTCCAGCGATGATCATGACGATGCGGTCGAGCCCCAGCGCGATCCCTCCATGTGGAGGCGTGCCGTATTCGAGCGCTTCGAGGAAGAATCCGAAACGTGCGCGGGCCTCTTCTTCGCTCATGCCCAGCGCGCGAAAGATTCTGCTCTGCACGTCCTGGCGGTGAATACGGATCGAGCCCGATCCCAGCTCCGTCCCATTCAGCACCACGTCATAGGCCAGCGCCCGCACCGCGCTCAACGGCGACTGGGGATCGTTCAACGATTCGACGCCGGCTTCGAGCAACTTCATATCCTCTTCATGCGGCGAGGTAAAGGGATGGTGCGCCGCATTCCAGCGCCTTTCGCCTTCATCCCACTCGAACATGGGGAAATTCGTAACCCACAGGAAACGGTAATCCTTCGCGGTGTCGCCGGTCTTTTCGAAAATGCCGTGCCGGTCGGCATACTTCTGGGCCAAGGCTAGCCGCAGCAGCCCGGCCGACGCATAAATGGCCAGCTCCTGTGGCGTGACTTTGCGGTGCGCCGGCATCGCCGTTTGCGGTCCCGACTGCGCGGAGCCCGCGACCAGCACGATCAGATCGCCCTCTTCTGCGGCAACTTTCCGGGTGATCGCCGCTGCCGCCTCCGGGTACTTGTTGGCAATGCGTTTGAAATCTTCGAAAATCTTCGCTCCACCCTTGGAGTGGAACATGGTCTTGATGTCGTCGCGTTCCTTGCGCGAGAGCTCGCCCACCTTAGGCGTGCGGATCGCGATCACCGGAAGATTCGGGCTGATGGCGAGTTCAGGCAAGTTCTGCGCCGTAAAACATTCGCGCACGTCGATGAACGGTGGCAGGCGCAAGTCCGGCTTGTCGATTCCGTAGAGCCGGATCGCTTCGTCGTAATCCATGCGCGGGAACGGAGTTTTGATTTCCGACCCAGCGGCGTGAAACGCCGCGGTAAGAAATCCCTCCACGACTTCCCACACCCGCTCGGGCTGCGGATACGACATTTCCAAATCGATCTGGGTGAATTCCGGCTGCCTATCGGCGCGCAAATCCTCATCGCGGAAGCAGCGCACGATCTGAAAATACTTGTCAAAACCCGAAATCATTAATATTTGCTTGAACATCTGCGGCGACTGGGGCAGAGCGTAAAACGTTCCCGGCTGCACCCGGCTCGGGACGAGATAATCGCGCGCACCCTCGGGCGTGGACCGCGTCATGAACGGCGTTTCAATCTCGAAGAATCCCTGCCCGGAAAGATAATCGCGGATCGCCTTCGCCACCTTGTGCCGGGTCTCGATGTTGAACTGCATCACGTCGCGGCGCAGATCGATGTAGCGATACTTCAGCCGCGTCTCTTCATTGGTGAGCGCGGTGTCGCTGGGCAAGAATGGCGGCAACTTTGATTCATTCAGAATGCGCAATTCTTCCGCCACCAGCTCCACCTCGCCGGTAGGCATATTCCGGTTGACGGTGTTGGGATCGCGCAGCTTCACCGTGCCGGTGACCGCGATGACATACTCGTTGCGCAGAGTGCCAGCTTTTTCATGGAGCGCACCATCGCGCTCGGCGTTGACGACCACCTGGGTCACGCCGGTTCGGTCGCGCAGGTCAATAAAGAGAAGGTTGCCGTGGTCGCGCCGCCGGTTGACCCAGCCCATCAGTACGGCCTTTTTGCCGGCGTTCGAGGCGCGGAGCGCCCCGCACATGTGAGTTCGTCGTAGATCGCCTAGAAAGTCGAGCAAGGTACGTCCTTACGGTGAGAAATAGGTATGAATGCTGAACCAAAGATTATAACCGTTGGAAGAATCCGAGCCGAATGAGATCGAGCATCGGAGATTCGCCTAGAGGAGATGCAAAAACCGCTTTCGTGCGTCCTCAAATTATCTTGACAAACCGCGCTCACGGTAAGTATAAGATCGAAACCGAAAGAAATCGTAAGCAAACCGTAACCAGCCGTAAATCGGACGATTTGGAAAAACGAGCAAATGCGGAGGGCGCCATGCGACCGGCTACCCCAGTTCTTTTCCGGCTTTTGACAGTATTCTTGCTGGCAACCTGTTCTCTGTTCGCGGCAGCGCAGGGCAGCTATCGCGCGCAACTGCGGGGCGTTGTGTCGGATGCTGCGGGCGCGGTGATGCCGAACGTCTCCGTAACCATCACTGAAACCGCTACCGGTATCGCCACGCGCACGCGCACCGACGAGAAGGGCGAATACTTTTTTACCGGACTGCGCCCCTCCACTTATTCGGTGAAAGCCGAGGCGCCCGGATTCCGCACCAGCGAGCGCACGAACGTGGTCCTGGCAGTTGACCAGGAATCGTCGCTGAACTTCAAGATGCAGTTGGCGGGCGTCTCCACTTCCATCGAAGTCACGACCACCGCGCCGCTGCTCGATACCGGCAATGCCACCTTAGGCACTGACGTCACCAGTGAGTACGTGAAGGAACTGCCTCTGGTGAACCGCGACTTCTTCGGCTTAACCTTCCTCTCCGGAGGCGTGACGGAGGCAGCCGGATCGGGCACCCAGGATAACTATCCCTCGGGGACGAATTTCGTTTCCAACGGGCAGCGCAACGCCACTGCCGAGGTGCGCATCGATGGAGCCTTGATCAGCGCGCCAGAACAAGGTGAGGGTGGAAACTCGAATGTTTACTACGAGCCGCTGGTCGAAGGGGTGCAGGAATTCAAGGTTCAGAACAACAGCTTTTCCGCGGAATTTGGCAACAACGGCGGAACCGTCGTAAATATGGTTCTGAAGAGCGGTACGAACGCTTTCCATGGCAGCGGGTGGTATTTCCTCCAGCGCTCGCAATTGGACGCCCGCGATTTCTTCAACCCTGCTCCGAACCCCAAACCGAATAGCAAACGGGACCAGGGAGGATTTACCATCGGCGGCCCCATTCGAAAGAATCGCACCTTCTTCTTCGCCGATTTTGAAAAAGTGCGCAGCAACAGCGCCTTCAGCAATCTTGCAACGGTGCCCACTGCCCTAGAACGAAAAGGGGATTTCTCGGAACTGGCGACGCCTGGTATCCCTTATATCTACGACCCGACGCAACCTCTCGTCGCCTGCGCCTCAGGTATGTGCAGGCCCCCGGTGCAATACAACGGGGCCCCAAACGTAATTCCGCCGAACGAAATCGATCCCATCGGCCAAGCCATCCTCAATCTTTATCCGCAACCCAATTTGTCCGGCCCAATCAACAACTATATTTTCAGCGGCGTCGCGCATGCTCCGGATTATCAGTTTGATATCAAGATTGATCACCAGATTAACGATCGGAACCACATCAGCGGACGCTACAGCCGCGAGTCGTCCAATTACTACACTCCCATGATCCTCGGCGACAGCTTTGACAATAACGGAACGGGAGATGGAATCGCAGGCAGCCCGACGCTGGCACAAAATGGTTCGATCGAGTATTCCCGGACGGTGAATCCCCGTATCGTCTGGACCAGCCACTTCGCAATCGATCGCGTTCACGAAAAGGAGACGCCAGGGATTCCCACCATTTCCAGTTTCAATGCTTCCTTGCCGACCGGTGTTCAACTCTCGCCAATATTCCAGCAGGCCAACGGAATCGATCGGATGCCGGCCATCTATATGTCTTCGGGGGGCCAAACCGCCCCCTGGACCGATCTCTACGATCAATGCTGCGCGAACACGACTTTCGCTCACACCTTGTACAGCTACTCCTCCCAGTTTGTGATCTCCAGAGGCTCGCACCTGATGAAGTTCGGTGGCGAGCAGAGACTTTTCTACAACAACTTCTTTCAACCCTCCGATCCTACGGGCACCTTGAACTTCACGGACTACGTGACGTCCCCGACTCCGAATAACGACACGGATGCCGACGGCAATTCCACTGGAAATCCTTTCGCCAGCACTCTGTTCGGATACGCCGACAATATCAATCCTTATCCGTCTGAGCCGACTTCTCTCGAGGTTTTGCCGGCAGTCGCGAATCGATCGGTCGAGACCGGCTTCTACTTCCAGGACGACTGGAAAGTGACTCCTAAGCTCACGCTCAATCTTGGCTTGCGCTATGAATGGAGCACGCCCTACGACGAACGTTACAACCGCATCCAGTTCAGCAATTTCTCGGCGCCCACGGGCGTGACACTCGATTTAACTCCTGCCCAGGCGGCTCTGGCCTCCGTGGGACTCAACTATCCTTCCTCTGAGCAACTGATCGGTACCACAGAGTTTCCCACCTCGAGCGTGCGACACGTTCCCGTATACCGCAACGATGTCGGTCCGCGATTGGGTTTTGCCTACACGTTCGATTCGAAAACGGTGGTGCGCGGCGGTGGCGGTATCTATTTCGGAATGAGCCCGGCTACGAACTTTCAATATCCCGGAACCGCATTCAGCAAGACGGCCTCGATTTTCTTTACCAACAATAACTTCGCCACCCAGTACGCCACGCTCGAAAATCCCTTCCCCACGGGCTTCACCGGGCCACAGGGCAAACAGTACGGCCAGTTCGCCGAGTGGGGGTACGCGAACAACAACGATCTTGGCACCACTGCCGCCCGCGATGCCGATCTCTACCAATGGAATGTGGGAATCCAGCGCGAATTGCCCAGCCAGATTGTCCTCGGCATCGACTATTCCGCCAACCGCAGCACCCATCTCCCGTGGTCGGGCACGAACAATCGAGACTTCATGTCTTCGGCGTTGCTGGCGCAGATCTCGCAGGCGGTGCATTACAACTACGACGTCACTCAAGCCAATGGCATCGGGGCTTGCGACAACAGCAGTTGCGTGAGTACCTTTCTTCAAAACCCGGTAACGAATCCGTTTCAGCCCATGTTCAGCCAGCCGTGTACTGCCACTCCCACTCATCCCTGCTTCAATGAGCCGGATTCTCTTTACAGCACTTCGCAGCTTCCCTTAGGAAATCTGCTCATTCCCTACCCTCAATTCACCGGAGATTTTGAAGGCCTGATGTTGGAAGAGGCGTCCTCCTGGTACAACTCGATGCAGGTCCGCTTCCAGAAGCGAACCACGCATCACCTCAGTTTCGAGGGTAGCTACACCATCTCCAAGCTGACCGATAACTCCTCGGCGGGACGAAATAATTGGGTCGGATCGCTGGCCAACGGACTTCCGCAACAACTCGATCGTCTGAATTTGGAACACAGCATCAGCGCCAATGACGCACCCCAGCGCCTCGCGGCCGCGGTCGTTGTCACTTTGCCCGTAGGCCGCAATGAATGGATTGGCGGGGATATGAATCGCGGTCTCGATGCCGTCGTTGGCGGCTGGTCCATCGCCACCCTCGTCACCCAACAGTCAGGACAACCCATCGCCGTCGGCATGAGCAATCCGCGGCTCGCTAATGGCAGCCAGCGTCCGGATGTCGTCTGCTCTCAGCTTAAAACCGGTCTCAGTATGAAAGATGTCGCTACCAATTGGGAGGCGAACTCGGCAGCCGAAGGAAACGGGCTCGCGCCGGTTGCCTCATTTATTAATCCCAACTGTTTTGCCGACCCGGGCGATCAGAATCCGGGCAACGCTCCCCGCTATTTTCCCGGCTTACGCGTGAACGGCATCCACAATTTCGATATGAATCTTTACAAGTCATTCGTGCCGAAAGAAGGAATGACCATCGATCTCCGAGCTGAAGTCTTCAATCTGCTGAATCATCCGCGCTTTGCCCAGCCCGATTCCGCCTTTGGCGATCCGGCCTTCGGCACGATTACCTCCGACGCGAATGGCTACCTGCCCCGCTACTTTCAGTTTGGATTGAGATTCGAGTTCTAGAATCCGACACGGAAGACTGGGTGAAGCTTAGCGCAACGGGGATGTGCAATCGCGAGCACCTTCGGCGGAGACCCTTGCTTACGGTTTTTCCGGGTGGCGCTGATAAAGCTCAGGACGGAAAATCGTATCCACCGTTCCCGTAACCGCGACAGGGAAATCTTTTTCAAACGGTACGCCTTCGATCCCGTCCGCCTTGAGGTGCACCGTATAGTTGGCCGCGTGAGTGAATGTGTGCGGGACGGACATGCCATCCGCTTCCGTTCCGTCGCCAAAATCCCAGTGATAGCCAAGTGCCGGCACGTGATCTGCAGAAGTCTGCGCCGAAAACAGCACCGTCTTACCGGCCTCGATCTTTTCCGGAATCTTGGCCGTTAGATCCGGAGCCGCCGCAGGAATAGAACTGTCGACGATCTTGACAACCTTGACCGACTGCGGAGCCAAACTCAGTGAAAGCGAATCGAGATTTTCCGCTACAGTCGCACCCGGCGAAAAAACGTCAACCACTTGATTATGAGCCGTTGCGAGTCCAAGCTCGGCGAGCGAGAACTGGTGCTTCCGTTCTTTTTCCGTCCAGTTAAATACAACCAGAATCGACTGCCGCTTGCTCTCCCGCAGCAAAAAAATGCTCGGCATTTCATCCTCGGACGCGTAGCTCATCAAATCGACAGGCGTTGCGGCGTGGCCAAAGCGAGCCATATCGAGCAGATCGCGATTCTTGACCAGCGCCATCCGGTCGGCATCCGCAAACAGCGTAGGTAGATCATCCCCAACCTCAAACAGACCGCCCGACACCGCTGCCAGAGCAATCGAAACCTTCGCCTCCTCCAGCGTCAGAGGCCGTTGCGCTCCATGATTCTGGCTTTCGACAATGCTCTGCCGCGACACCGTAAACGCGTCGGGATCAGCGGTGAAGAAATTCCGGTTCATGAAATAGCGCGCAGCAATGCCGGGAGCCGCAGTTCGGCTGGCGTCAAATGAATGCCCGGTATCGGATGAGACGCGGCCGATGTCCACGATGCCCACCGGATTCAGCATCACACTGCCGTCCTTATCCAGAAGCACGCCATCTCCCACCGCGTCGCGAATCACCTGAAGCCCAATACGCTGCGCCTCCATTGCCGTGGTATCCGGACGGTAGTAATAACCTTCAATGGCCGTGTCATCCATGAAATCAAGCTTGACGTAGCGAATTCCCCAATCCCGGGTCAGCGTCGTGTAAGTCTCCCGCAAGTATTGCTGCGCCCCGGGATTCGTAGTATCGAGCACATACAGGGGATCCAAATCGGTTGCAGTGTCGGGCGCCTGAGTTACCAGCCCGGCATGGATCGGCTCCCCCTTGGCGTTGTGCACCAGCCAATCTTTGTGGTTTAGGTAACCCGACGAGCGTTCCGCGACTTCAAACGGCGCAGTCCATATCCCCGGAGTTAAGCCGAGTCCGCGCACCTGATCTTCCAGCTTCTTGATGCCATGCGGAAACTTGTAAGCCACCGGCGAAGTGTAATCGCCCCGCGCGTACTGATAGCCTTCGTCAATATGAAAGAAGTTGTAACCGAAATCCTTGAGCTGCGCAGCAAGGAACTCCGCGTTGGTGAGAGCCGTCCCCTCCGTGATGCCGAAGTAATAAGCCGTCCAACTCCACCAACCGATCGGCGTGGGCGCGCTGATTCTCGGGTGATGCAGCGCCCGGATGACTTCACCATAGGATTCAAGCTGCGTATGATAATCCGCCGCCAAGCTGGCCATTACCCGCTCCGAAGCCAGCGTCTGGCCCGGATCGAGCGGCAAACTGAGTTCTATCTGATCTTCCTTCGGAGAGTTCCTTAATGAATTCTGTTTGGTGAGCTCGGTGGTTCCGGAGGAATCTAGCGTGTATCCCGCAATGCTTTGCTTCTGATCCACATGGAGATGCAGAATCGTCAACCATCTCTCCGAAGTAAGAGCTCCCAGAAACAAGCTCTGGTGGCTCTGCCGGTTATAGATAAGTTGGCTGCCGACGGCCAAATGCACTCCGTCATCGACTTGCGCGAGATCGTGAATCTCCATGTCCGGCCGGTCTTCGCTGAAGCTGTCCGACAATACGCGATCCGACGCTGCCGGGCCGTCAAGATTCACGAAGGGATCCACGCCTTCAAGAACGCGAATACTTTGCACGGTAGTGCGCGCGGCTGTGCTGTTCCGCACCTGTACCTCGATCTCCGCGTATGCCGGCCGTGAGTGCAATCGGATCTGACAAATCAAATCCGGATCGCCGGACCTGCCGCTATGCGTCATGGTAAGTTGCGGCCCGGCATCCAGCCCTTCCGCAAAGGACGTCTCTTTCACCTCGTGATGCGGGTAACTGCTGGAAGAGATCCAGCGATGATCGATCTCGGCCGCCACACGCGCGCTGATCGAAACGCGTTGATGTTCTTTCGACCGCAGAGTGTAGATGTCGCCCAGGCGGTTCGTCTCCACCAGGAGGTGCGGGTTTTCGATCTTTTGAGTGGTGGGAGCCTGCGCTCGCGAAGCCTGCGCTTCCACAGACATAAGGAGAGAAGTTAAAAATAAAAATCCGAAGCACCAAGGGTTAACGCGCATGGAGGTTAATCCTTCCAGGGAATCACACCCCGTCCCATCGAACTCCACTGCTGCCGCATGAAAGCCGACAACCCGGCGCGGTCTCGAAACGCTTCCGTGCCTCCGGCTTTGGTTACCGAATACGCCGCCGCAATGTTGGCGAACGCCAGGCAATCCTCAAGTTTGCCGCCGCGCAAATAAAGATGCATGAAGCCGGCGGCGAAAGTGTCACCCGCGCCCACATCGTCCACGAAATTCACACGCGGCGGCACCAGACTCCACTTCTCATCTCCAGCGCGGCAAACAGCCGGTCCCGAGCCGCATTTCACCACAACCACCTTCGATAGCGCGGCCAGCACATCAAGTGCCTTCGCCAAATCTGTCGTCCCGGCGATCTTTTTCGCTTCGCGTTCGTTGGGAAGGAACACGTCGACAAATTTCAGAAGATCGCGCAAATCCGATCCCCCTTTTTCGATCCGCCATTCATCGTCGGGGTCGTCGTTCGTGTCGAGCGATGTAGTCAGGCCGGCTTCCTTGGCCTGCCGGAACATATCCAGAATTCTTGGCCGCAAAGCCCGGTGCAGAAAAAATGAAGAAAGATGCAGATGCCGGGCTCCGAGAACGTAATCCATGTCGATGTCGGAATACTGCATCTCAAACATCGTTCCCGGATACGTCAGCATATGCCGGTTGCCGCTGTGCGGCAGCACCACCGTGAGCCCGGTAAAAGATTTCGCTTCTTCCATCACCCGCTTGGTGTTAACCCCCACCGCTGCAAGCCGCTGCAGCGCCATCTTACCCAGCGGATCGCCTCCAATCTTCGATACAAACCCAACCTGCGTCCCGAGCACACATAAATTGTGCGCAAAAATGCCCGACGAGCTTCCCAAAGTAAATGCCATGTCGCTGGCCAGCATCTCTCGGTCGGGGGTCAATTGTTCGGGCAGTCCGTAAAGGATTAAATCCAGATTGAGCTCGCCAACCACGCAGACCTCGATCACCGAGTTCCCCCTTCGCCTTGAAGAAAATCGCAAAACGTCTTTGCTCAGGAATGAATGCTGACGTTCTGTACCACGCGGCTGATCGCTCCGTTCGGACTGGGGCAATCCGGCCGCAGGTTCCACTGCAGGGAAAAGAATAGCCCGAGCAGCTGCCCGAAGATTACATCGACGGCTGGTCGATAGTCGTCGGCGAGAGCAGGCGTGGCGGGCATGAAATAATGTTCCTTGAAAGAGTTCATGCGCGAGATTTCCCCACCGGCCACAACAATTCTCGATCTGACCAGCTGTTTTTGTCCGATCTCATCGAGTAGGTCCCGCTCGTACTGCTGAATGCGGCGATTGCCTGAAATAAAACAAACAAACAGAGTGGCCTGATCCAGCGCCGCCATGGGACCATGCCGCAGCCCGAGCACCGATTCCGACATCGTCAGAATTTTCCCCGCTGTCAGCTCCAGCAATTTGAGTGCGCATTCCTTCGTCACCGCGCGTAGTGGCCCGGAGCCGACAAAACAAGCTTTTGTGTAACCTTCCTTCGCCAAGGCAGCCGCGCAATCGGCGGCGCGCGGCAGCAGATTCTTCCCCGCCTGCACCATCTCCCACAGTACTCTCTCGTAGCGCGCGAGGTCGTCGACGTGCGCCAGGCAATGACCGAAGACCACCATATTCGAAAACGAACTCGTCATCGCCAGTCCGCGGTCGTTCACCGCGTCATCCAGACAAATGCCCAGCACTCGCGGATCACCCAGGCTTTCACGGATCATTCGTCCGTTCGCATTGCACGAGACCACAAGGTGATGGATATCCGCAGATATCTTCCGCGCCCGCTCCAATACCGCAACTCCTTCCGGACTGTCTCCCGAACGCGAAAAAGAAATCCAGAGATATTTGCGTTCGGGAATCATCACGTCATCCATGTGGGTCAGCAAATCCGTACTGGGCACGGCAATCACTTCGCAATGCCAGCACTGGCGAAGCAGATACGTGAGTGACTGTCCAATATAGTCGGAGGTTCCGGCGCCGATCAGAAAAACAGTTGGCTTGTTACCGGCAGTTGCAGCGAATCCAGCTTGCGAAAGGAATTCAAGGATCTCCGGTTGCTTTTTCCGGAAAAGGTCGAACGTGGTGATCCACGCATCGGGCTGCTGCGCGATTTCGGCAGGGGTATGCGCCAGCCCGCGAGCGTCTCTTTCACTCTCGGGCAACCTCAACAATTCAGAAAGCGCATCCACCCGCAATTCGCTCCTCGATTCCATTTCCATCATTGCCACAATGCCGTGCTTGTTTCCCGCCGCTCACGGCTCGAACCAAAATACTGCGCCTTTCTCCAGGGCGGGCAGCTTGAACGTCATGCCCGCGTTCCCCACAAGTCCTCTAACCGGCTGAACCTCTCCCAGAAACGGCAGAAAGAACCCATGCCCATGGGTCGTACCAACTATCGTGACCTGAACGTCCGTCTGAGGCGTCTGCACTGGATTCACGCCGCCTTCCAGCCCGGTAAAGTTGGCAAAGAAAACGTGAGGCTTGCCATCCACCTGAGCAATCGATGTAGCCACCATAGAGGAGGCAATCACGTGAACCGGCGTCTCAGATTTCAAACCCTCCAGAAACTCTTGTTCGCCGTCACCGGCCGGTGGATCAATCTGTTTTTGCAGCGTGGCGTAGTAATCGCTTCCTGAAAACTTATCGATCTGAACAAGATCTTGAGCGAAGCCAAGCTCATTGCCACGATCTCCAGTAATCACCAACCTTTTACCGCTTTTCGCATATTTTAGGAGCAACGTTTTTTCGTCGTCGCCGATCACTCGCACGTCCGGCAAAATCAGCGTCGGCCCCTGAAATTCCGCCAGCGTCCGCGGAGTGACCACTTGAAACTCCAGATGTTTCCTCATCAGAAGAATGAGGATTCCCCGGTAAGCAGGAATGAATTCCTTGGCGTAGTAGTTTCGCGTCTCCGGAGAAAAATAAACGCCAATAGGAGAGATGGCTGTCCGCGGCCGATAGAAAGTGTCCTCATGGGCTTTAATCCAGGCAAAGATCTTTCTGCGGGTCGGGGGATCGTTCGATCCCGCCATGGAGTGTCCTGGCGCATCCCAGAAGTTCGACCCGGTCGCAATTTCTGAAGCCGCCAGATTCATCATCGCCTGCCGCCGATCGACTTTCTTGTCGCCGTCCCACGAGTAATTCAATATCCAGGTCGCTTTCCCCTGTGCGAATGCGCGAAAAGAATGCATTCCCACCTGATAGTTGAACCAATCCAGCGGACTCCTCGACGATGCCATGTGATCGCCATTGCCAAATTCGTACTCATGAGCAATCGCGTCGACCACCGCGTACAGACTGTAAACATCCGCGCCTACTCGAACCGCCTCTTCCTCAATTCCCGGATAAATTTCCGGAATCGTCTTGATTGCCGGATTCACAGCTTTGGCCGTGCGATCAATCTCCTGCATGAAATTGGTGATGGTGTTGATTCTGAATGCAACCCACTTTTGAAAATTCGCGTCCGAGAAGTCTCCCAGTTTGACATCTTTCTTCGCGTCCAGCCCCGTCTCTTTTCGGAATGCCGCCACCGTGTAATCGTCGAAGCTGGCCCAGGTATCTTCCCAGCCGTCGAAGTGTGTCATCCAATATGGAATGTCGACGTAGATTCCGTCGATCCCTGTGGCCGCAATCTGTTTCACCCGCTCCATGTAGGTCTTGCGCCACGCCGGAGCGTAGGGGCTTACCCATACGTCCTCGTCGCCTTTCTTTATCCAGAACGCGCTCCCGCCTCCGAAGACCGCCGGTTCACCGCTGATCTTTCTCTGCAACCAATCCGGATGATCTTTGGCCAACGTGTGCGGGACTTTATCGCCATTGGCCGTGATGCACTCAGTCCCAGCGATGTATACGAACGCCTTGTTGCCTACTGCATGTGCCTGCCCGGCGACGGCGCGAATGGCTTTCAGCTTTTCGTCAGGATTGAGAAAGCTTTCATAGCGCCCAGGAATATCGTTGTCGACTTCGATCCCGAAGACGCCGTCGGCCTGCGCCTTGCGAACAATTTCAACCGCGTTCGTGGTCTTCAGTCCGTAGGCGCCAATGCGGACGTAGTTAGTCCAATTCTGGCCAACCCACGACTGCTCTTCCGGACCGGAACCGGCTCGCAGAACTACCGCTGACAGGAGGAGAACGGCGGCTGCCAAACCCGCGATGGCGGGGACAATGCGGCGCCTCGCCAGAAGATTGGGACGAGCGGGATGGATAGGTTCCGGCAAGAAGCTCGTGAGCTTTCGTATCATTGCGATTAATAACTTTTACTTTCGCAATGGCAGCGCTGTCAAGTGTAAAATAATCCCGGCCAGGCTGCGGTTATGCTCATAAAAGCGAGTTGCGACCCGACTACACAAGAGTTCCTGGCTCGAATGTTTCGATTACCGGCCGTAGACAAACGAAAGCAGTCGCGGTAAAAAGGAAATGCCCAACACTTACGAAGTGAGAGACCGGCTTTGTCGAACGGACCTGTGCTGAACGAAGAGCGGCGCCGCCATATTCTCGACATCCTGAATCGCGACGGCCGCGTTTTAGTTGTCGAACTGGCAAAACAGTTTCGTACCTCCCAGGTCACCATCCGCAAAGATCTCGATATCCTTCAGGCCCACGGGCGCATTCAGCGCAGTCATGGCGGAGCCCTGCCAGCTCGGGAGGGCGCGCTCGAAGATCCCACTCTGCGCGAAAAAGAGAAGCTCTATCGCAAGGAAAAACTTCAGATCGCTGCCGCGGCCGCGCGTATGGTGCAGGAGGGCCAGGTCGTAATCCTGGATTCGGGCACCACCACCACTGCCATCGCTCGGGCGCTGCGCGAGTTCGAGAATCTCACCATCATCACCAACGCCGTGAACATCGCTGCGGAGCTCTCCGGTTCCTCTCTCGAAGTCATCCTCACCGGCGGAACGCTGCGAAAAAACTCATTCTCGCTAGTGGGACCGGTCGCGGACGAGACCTTGCGCCGTCTGAATGCCGATATCCTTTTCCTGGGAGTGGACGGTTTCGACGTGCAGCATGGATTAACCACGCCGAATCTGCTCGAGGCCAAAGTCAACCGCACCATGATGGACGTCGCCAGGATGGTAGTGGTCGTGTGCGACTCCAGCAAGTTCGGCCGCCGCTCTTTGTCTTCGATTGCCCCGCCCTCAGCCATTCACCACCTGATCACCGATCGCGGCATCCGGAAATCGGACCTGGCGGCATTGAAGAAGACAGGAATTCAGGTAACCGTCGTCTGAATTTAAGGCTGATCTGAAGTCGCGCTGCTCACGCTACTTGCCGCCAACGAGCGCTACCCCGCGAAACTGTCCAAACATTCGTTCCGCATTCTTGTGGTAAATCTTTTCCAGTACCGGATCCGGCAAGTCCATACCATAAATCTTCCACCGGCCTTGCCCCGGATATCCCCAGTAGTCAAAGTACTCATCCGCCGTTTCCAGCCACCGGAAATGATTGCGGTACATCGCTTCGTCCGGTCCATTGTCGGTGCCGAACATGATTCGATCCTGATACTTGATGAAAAATTCGCGCGCCCGAAGAGGCTGCCGCCCCAACTCCGCTTCCCGCGCTCCGAACTCCACCATCACGTTGGGAAGGGTGTCGAGCAGATGCGCAACGTAGTTGAGGTTCTCCGGCCAATTCGCCATGTGGAGGGCAACAAACATGGTATGCGGATGCTTCGCAAACATGCGATCTCGAGCCGCAAGAATCGAATCCTTCGTGGGAAATTGCGGCCCATAAAAACTCCAGTCCGGATGCTCCGTGAGCTCTTCATAGCGCTCATTCTTATTGTCCACGGGATGGAAGAATGCCTCCGGATCGGTCGAGTGAATGGAAACCGGAATACCAAGTCTTCCGCATTCCTCCCAGATCGGATCCATCCGCGGATCGTCAATCGCAACCAGCTTTCCCGACTTGTCGCGGTCCGTGAGCCCAAGATCTTTCAACTGCTTTAGCCCCCGCGCGCCACGCCGCACGGTGTCATCCAGTTGCGCCACCATCTCCCGGCCGAAGTTCGCATCGTCGATCTTGCTCCAGTCGATCTGGCTGAAGACAATGAAGCGCCCCGGATACGGCTTTACCATCGTGTCGATCACCTTCTGCAATTTCTCGCCCCACATGCCCGTAAGGATCACCACCGTCTTGACGTTGGTGTTATCCATGATCTCGACTACCCGCTGCGGCGGCATGGGATCGTCAATTCCCATTGCATCGTTCACATGATTGTGAACGTCGATGACGTAGTACTTGGCTTTGTCCACATTATGCGCCGGCGCATGCAGCATGGAAACCGGCTGGAAATCCTTAAGCAGAAGTGTCTTCTTCTCCTCGGCGCCAGCCGCAGATTTGTAGCCGATCTGGCCTTGTGACTGATCTGGTTGCGCCGGCACGTTCTGCGCTGCAACCGGCGGCAAAATATTCACAAGAAAGAAAAAAGAAATCAGCGCTTTGAGAGACATCGAATCCATCCTTATGCTGGCTGCGGGATCGTGCTGCGATTTCGCCTGGGAAAATTCTCAACAAAACGACACAAAAAGTAACCATTCGCAATATACCGGAGCCCTCCCGGTTTCGGCAAACGCTACGGCCTCTACCCAGCGAGATCCCGTAACGTAAGTGTGACTGAGGCCGTCGCCTTCGACTCGATTTGAGATTTCAGCGCAGCATGGAGCCCCGTGATCACGTAAAGTTAACCTTGTAACTACCGATTGTGCTCGATCGAACAACCGTATGTAGTGGCTAAACGTTATCCGCAGGCGCTTGCCCTTCAAGGGCGGCGCTTGCAGGACGTATGAAGCATCGCATAAAAAAAATGAGCGTCACATAAAAGATGACCACTATGACCGACGAACGATTCCAGAACGGTGCGCAAGATTATGTCGCCTACCTCGAGACACCGGAGGGCCGGCTGCGCACCGACTTGGCGTTCGCTAACCTGGAGGATTTTCTTCCCCGGCCGCAAGCTGCGAGGTCGCTGTCTGCACTGGATGTCGGGTCCGGCACCGGAACGACGGCGATTCGCCTCGCGCGCCTTGGCATGAACGTCACTCTGCTGGATTCCTCTCCGGCGATGCTGGATATAGCGCAACGCGCGGCACAGGAAGCAGGAGTTGCGGACAGGGTCGTCTTAGAGGAGGGGGACGCTAGGCAGATGACGAACCTGCTTCACGCCGCCTCGTTCGATGTAATTCTCTGCCACAACGTACTGGAGTATCTCGAGGATCCGATTGCGGTGTTGTGCGGCGCGGCGCGCGGCTTGCGGGATTCGTCTTCCATACTGTCAGTTCTGGTGCGAAATCGGGCGGGCGAAGTTTTCAAGGCCGCTATCCAGGCCGGGGATTTGGCGGTTGCGGAAAATAACCTCACCGCCGAGTGGGGACAAGAATCTTTATGCGGAGGCCGCGTGCGGCTATTTACGTCAGCCAGCCTGCAAGCCCTGCTGAAAGCTGCGACTCTCGAAGTGATTGCTGAGCGGGGCGTACGCGTTCTTGCGGATTATTTGCCGTCGCGAATTTCTCGCAGCGCCGACTACGAACGGATTTTAGACCTGGAGCGCAAACTGAGCAGCCGGCCAGAGTACGCGGCAGTCGCCCGCTACACCCAATGCTTCGCGCGTTTGCCCTGACGCTTGATGGAGACGCTTGATGGAGGATGGTCGAATGAATGAAGTCGCCGGCAACTCTTCCTCCATCTCATCCGGCAAGAGGCCCGATCCGATGATTTCGCTTGGACTTGGGCTCACCAACGAGTGCAATCTCGCCTGCGCTTTCTGCTACCGGGATCCAGCCCGCACAGACCGCCTCTCTCTGAATCAAGTGAAGGCGATCATGGAACGGCTGCCCGTCCGCTCGGTGAACCTGGGCACCGGCGAGAACGGCATGCATCCAGAGTTTAAAGCGATATTGGATTATCTGCGGAGCCAACCCGTCAAACTCACCATCACTTCCAACGGCCACAGCGGCGCGGTTTTAGAAGACGATGAACTGCGCGCCTTTCATGACGTCGAGTTTTCTCTCGATTATCCGACCGAAGCCGAGCAGGACGCACAGCGCGGGGCCGGCAATTGGGAACTGATCCATCGGCAGGCGGAACGTTGTACGAAGCTGGGTGTGCCTGTCACCATCATCGCGGTGATGATGAAGGCAAACTACTCGCGCCTGGCCGAAGTTGCGAGAGTCGCCAAGAAGTTTGCGGCGCCCTTGCGGGTGAATGTGTACCAGGCCGTGCGATCCGACATCTATGCGCTTTCCTACGAACAGTACTGGGAAGGCTTCCGGAATCTTTTTGCAGAAACCGATGTGATCGCCGTTGGCGAGCCACTGGTGCGAGCGATGGCGGGTCTCCCGCCGCTGCGTGGAGGATGCGGCGTAAGCACCGTGAGGGTCACGCCGCGCGCCACCACACAGCCCTGCGTTTATTGGCCAGGAACGGGCGAGCCGCTGTCAGATTTGATCTCGATGGGAATCAACATTCTTGACTCCGCTCCCTTCGAGCAAGCCCGCACACTTCCCGAGGCGTGCCAGCCTTGCGAGTTCCGGGACTCGTGCCATGGCGGCTGTGCCGGACGTCGACGCCTCCACGGCACGCTGCTGGAACCTGACTACTACTGTCCCATCGTTCGCGGAGAACGCCGCAGCCTGCAGGTTCGCATGGCCGCCGACCGCGACTTGCCCAAGATGGGCAGTTCCTGCACGACCGTTGTAATTGCCAGGTAGTCCGATTCGTGAGGAAGGGAATCAATTATCCGAATAGGCGCTCGCCCTTCGTTTATTTCGCCTCCACCCAGTTGTTTGATCCCGTCAGCTTAACGGCCAGGTCAGAAATGAAGATGTGCAGGGGCTTGCCATCAGCGGTGCCGCGATGCTCGGTTGAGATCAGCAGAGGACCTGCCTTTTTGTAGCCCACCCAGGTCGCGTTGACGAGGCTCGGCTTCTCGGTCCCGCCGTGGTGGAAGACAAGGTACTCGACTCGGTTGTTTTTGCCGACATAGAGTTCCCATGTGTCGCCGGGCGTGTAGCCGCCGGCCTCCGCGGGATACTTCACCGCGACCAACTCGGCCGAGCCGTTGCCCATCGGCAATTTCTTCATACCTTCATCGGTCACGGCGGCGCTGGTGTCCCAGTAGGCGTGGAGAGGGAACAAAAGCCAATAGTTATCGTTGACGAAAGCCCGTCCGATTCCGTTTTTCACGGCGTCGGTTTGGGTGCTGAGGTCGGTGCGAACGTAGGAAACCTTGACCGGCTTGCCGTCTTTATCCTTTCCCTCAAAGGAAACCTTGCCGGTCTTGGGCTCCCACTCCCACTTGTGAGCAGCTTTGAAGAGCCCGGTGATTTCCCCGTTCCAGGTGTAGCGGATGGCCTCGATTTGCCCATAGGAATCGAGGCCATAGGTCTTGGCAATCTGTTCGAGAATCGGCGGGCGCGTTTGTGCCCAGGAGGTTGTAGCAAGGACAAAGAAACCGAAAGACAGAAGACGGATCATGGTGGCACGGATCGGATTTGTCATGGAGTTCGCTCCTCGGTGAATTAAACGGATGGAATCTTGGATGACGGTCGCATGCTTCCGGATACAGAAGTCGCGGCGGCGAGGAGCACCTAGTCCCTGGAGCATGCGCTTGCCGCCGGTCGTCTAAACCGGCGAAACCCGACAATGGCCCCGGCCACTGCCACCGATCCATATTCCAGCAGCAAAATCCAGCGAGGAAGCAACCAGGGACGGCCAAGGGCGCGCAAATGCCAGACGTAGTACGTAGGAATAATGCTGACCGTCCAGAGGATGATCGGCACGGTCGAGGCCGACCGCAGGAACGGCAGCATCCAGAGCAAGTACCACGGATATACGACTGGCGCACAGAGAAGCGATGCTGCCATCGGCCAGGCAAACGCATCCGGAGACTGCGCCGAAGTCTTGCGCCTCAGCCAGATTGCGGTAAAAAAGCCGACGAGCACTGCCAGCACGGCTACAAACTCCGGAGGAGCAAATCGCTCAAGCGTTGCAAACACCGGGTCGTTAAACCAGAAACTGTGCACGTAGGTACCGAGGGAGCCGATCGGAATCCGCCCGTGATTCAAAAGTGGTACGTAGAGAAGTCCGACCACAACCGCGGCCAGCGCGGCGTCGCGTACGCGAACCCGCTTCCAGTAGAGCGGCAGAAGGACAATCGGAAGAAATTTCACTGCAACCGCTAGCCCAAATGCCAAGGCTGCCACGGCACGCCAGCGCCGTCCCAGGGCGGCGAATGAGACCAACAGCAACAGCACGCCGACAATATCGATATGACCGGTGCCCGCCACTTCCATCGCCAGCAGCGGGTTCCAGGCATAAGCCAGAACCCAGTGCGCTTCTTGGCCGCTACGCTGCAAGATATCGAGCAAAACGAGAACAATCACGAAATCGCAAGCTACAAATGCCACCTTCAGCGCAAAGATCGACTCATGAATCGCGGTTACCGCGCGGAAGAAAAGCTCAGCGCCTGCTGGATATGGGCTGGGTAAATAGGCATTGTTCAGGGTGCGGGTTTCGGGTGTATGCAAACCCGCCACGGCGGGATCGCTGGGAACGAGAATATAAGGGTTATAGCCAAGCCGCTGCACGCGGCCATCCCAAAGGTAGCGATGAACGTCATCATCTGCGCCGGGCGGCGCGAGCAGAAATGGAAGATGCCACAGAGCAGCCAGGGCGATTCCGACGACGATAACGCTGCGCGGAAATCTCGGAGTCGAGAAGAACTCGCGAATCGCCAGGAGGTAGGCGATTCCCGCAAGCGTCAAAGAAACCATGAAGTATGGTCCCCCCCGATCGCCGAAGTTGCGCGCACAGCTTGCCAGAGCCACAAGCAGGATGGCGCCGAGCCCATAGAGCCTGCCGGATGGCGTGAGCTTCACAGATCTCCCGTGCCCGTCCGCAACCTTGCCACCGCGTCCCCCCACTGTTCCAGCCAGGCCGCCGTTCGTGGCGCCCGCGCCGGGGCGAGGCGCAGTTCCGCGGCAAGCCGAGTTAAGTCGTCCTCCACGTCGATGTCGTAAAAGGGATCCGTGTAGCCAACGGAAAGCTGTAGTCCGCGAGCCCGAGCCAGCAGGGCCTCCAGCGCGCTTTTCGTGCCCATGCCATCGCCATCGAAAAGTGCTGGATAGGCAGCCTTGGCCCCGACCAGATAATAGCCGCCATCGTGTGTCGGTCCCGCCACCACGTCGTGCTGCGCGAGCACCTCGAACGCGCTTTCAAGAACTGAAGCCGGCAGATGAGGGCTGTCGCTGTTGAAAGCAACAACACGGTGCCGGCCACTTGCTGCGAAGTGCGCGAAAACCGAAGTCAGCCCTGCAGCAAGGCCTTCTCCTTTCTGCGCCACGACATCCACCACACCTCGCGTCAACCGGGTTAGTTCTTCCACGTCCGCAGCCGGGCACATAATGGCAACATCCACAGTGCCCAACAACGGCGACCGCGCCAGCGCCATGGTGTCGTCCAAGAGGCAGCAATAGAGCTCGGTCACCGCTTCCACTGGAAGGCTCTGCGCCAAGCGGGTCTTGACCCTGCCCGGCCGCGGTGCCTTTGCCATAATGACCAGCGTGCGGCTGCTGTCAGGCGAATGTGCTGGATTTTCGCTGGAGGATTCCATAGCAGATCGCAGTGCCAAGATTGCTCTGACAAGACTTACGCGGGCCGCGCCATTCCGGCGCTTCTACGTCGAAAATAATAGCGCACTATCAGCGAGAGGATGAACCACGCTGCTCCCACAGTGCCCTTCAACGTACCGCTGATTTTCGATTTCCCGATGCGCGGATAATAACTCACCGGCACTTCAACGATGCGGAATCCTGCGAGGGAGCCTTTCAGGATCATCTCGACCGCCCAGCCGTAGGTCGTCTCCTGGAGGTCAAGCCGGCGAAGAACACCTGCGCGCCCGGCGCGGAACGGTCCAAGGTCGCTTAACTTCAAACCGTACAAAAGCCTGATCAGGCCGGCGGCGAGACGATTACCAAACGCCTGATGCCAAGGCAAAGCCCCGGCAGAGCTCTGCGAATGCAGGCGCGAACCGAGCGCAATATCGGCATGGCCGTCGATGATGGGAGCCAACAGAAGCGGCAGCTCAGCTGGCCGATCGCTATAGTCGCCGTCGAGAAAGACGACCACATCCGGGGTGCTCGCATTCGCGAGCCCAGTCAAACAGGCTTGACCGTATCCGCGGCGAGGCTCGTGGAGTACGCGGGCTCCCATCCTGGCGGCGATCTCGGGAGTTCCGTCGGTGGAATTGCTATCTACAACCAAGACCTCTGTAACAATGTCGCCCGCAGATTGAAGATCAGCTAACACGCGCCCGATGGATTGCGCTTCATTGTGCGTAGGAATGACGACTGACACTCGCACGTGGCTCAACTTACCACCAGAGGGAGGATGGCCAGCGTCGCGCCAGCAAGGTGTCGACGCCCCATGTGCGACCGGCCCGTCCCACCGCGAGCGCAAGCGAAGCCATCACCGGAACCAGCAGCTCCCAAATCCACGCTGTGCCCCATTCCGACATCCAAAGACTGCCAAGATACAGAAACGCCACAACGGCGACTGGGCGCGTCAGCAGACCAATGACCAGGAGGATGCCGAGAGAGATCTCGGTCAAGGCCTGCATAGGAGCTGCCATGGCAGCGTGACTTGCGGCCAGACCCATGACTGCCTTCCAGGCGGCTGGTGAGTGACCCGCCTTTATGTAGTAGTTGATCAGCTGTGCGTAGCCGGTCGGACCATAGAGACCCTTTCCCAGGTTTTCGAAAAAGACCCACACAAACATAGCGCCAATCGTGAGACGAACAATTGCCAGCCCGTTTGCCGCGGGCGCTTGATTGGCCAAATTTTGCGTTGAGATTGCACTCGTCATCGTCGTGGACCTCGTATCCAATGGATGCCATGCCGGTTTATGCGGGAAGAGAGGGACGAGACATCTTAAGCAGTTCTTCCGCTTCTCGCTAGTGGATGCGCCAAGGCCCATGTAGGTTACAGCAAAACCCAAGGCGCCGCTAAGGCATGGAACCGCAGGCCCCCTCACACACCTGTCGACAGACTCATCGCTGGTGGCTTGATTCGCTGGAATCTGATCCGGCCGGGCAGAGGCAGAAAATATTCGGCACTCTGACTGAGGTACGACGATGGGCTATGGCAGTGTCTGAGGTGGCAGGAATGATCTGGCTCTGCAGAAGGCTTCCGGCTTAGCTTCCGCAAGCAGCACGCCAACAGTCACTAGGCCATTGGAAGAAATGGCTCCTCAGGTAGGACTCGAACCTACAACCCTTCGGTTAACAGCCGAATGCTCTGCCATTGAGCTACTGAGGAGTGTGGTGAAGTGCGCGCGGAGCGCGCTTCTTGTGAAGCGCTTCAATCATAACATTTCGCGGGACGGGTGAAAACAGTCGTGCGCATCTAAGAGTTTGATAGGCTATCGGGTTGCGAGGTGAGAGATGAGTGCAGCGGGTTTGATTGTTGCTTCGGTTTTTCTTTTGGCGGGAGCAGCGTTTGCCGGCAATGACGTGAAGCCTTCCACGCCCGTGCAGTTGCCCAAGGCGGAGAAGCGTCCGCTGGAAGAGACGCTTTACGGCGTGAAGATTGTCGACAATTACCGCTGGCTCGAGGATGGCACCAGTCTCGAGACGCAGAAGTGGGTGGCGGGAGAGATGGCCTACACTCGCTCTTTGCTCGATCCGCTGCCGGGCCGCGAGGCGATTCACAAGCGGCTCACCGAACTGCTCAGCATCGGCAGCCTCACTGCGCCGGAGATTGGCGGCAAATATTACTTCTACACTCGCCGCGAGGGCATGCAGAACCAGCCCGTGCTTTATGTGCGCGAAGGATTGCAAGGAAAAGATCGCGTCCTGCTCGATGTGAATCAGCTTGCCGCCGACGGCACCATCGCGCTCGATTGGTACCAGCCTTCGGAGAATGGAAAGTATGTAGCCTATGGCACGTCGCCGAGCGGCTCGGAGATGAGCACGCTGCACATTATCGAAACTAAAACCGGCACCGTGCTTACCGACACCATTGAGCGCACCCGCGCCTGCAGCATCGCGTGGCTCCCCGACAACTCCGGATTTTATTACACGCGCTATCCCAAGAAGGGCGACGTTCCCGAAGGGCAGGAGATGTACAACCGGCACGTGTTTTATCACGACCTGGGAACCGATCCCGACACCGACCTGAAAATTTTTGGCGAGGGCCGCGACCCGGAAGACTGGCCGAACGTCAGTCTCGACAACGATGGCCGCCTGCTCCTTATTACTGTGGAGCAAGGCTGGACCAAGACCGAACTCTTCCTGATGGACCTGAAAAAAGGCACGCCGCCCGAGCGCATCACCATCGGCAAGAATTTTCTGTATAGCGGTTCCGTTTATAACGGACGTGTCTACATCGTCACCAACGAGGATGCCCCGCGCTATCGCCTCTTTGCCACCGAGGCCGGCGACTACGAGCGTGACAACTGGAAAGAAATCATTCCGCAGACGGAGGCAGTGCTGCAAGGCGCAGCCGTGTGGGGCGGAAAAATTTTCGCGCAATACGAGCAGAACGCAACTTCGCAGCTAAAGATTTTCGATATTGCCGGTGACAAGATAGGCGACCTGCCGCTTCCCGCGCTGGGCACGGTCTTCGGCTCTGCCGGCAAATGGAATCGCGACGAAATTTTTTACGGCTTTCTTTCCTTCACCGTTCCTCCCACGGTTTATCGTTACGACCTGAAGACCAGAGCCACCACGCTCTGGGCTAAAGTCGATGCGCCTTCCATCGATCCGGCCGCCTACGAAGTGAATCAGGAGTGGTTCCACTCAAAAGACGGCACGCGAGTGCCCATGTTCATCGTCAACAAAAAAGGATTGAAAAAGGACGGCCACAATCCCACGCTGCTCACCGCCTATGGCGGATTCAACATAAGCATGACCCCGAATTTCAGCCGCACCGCTTATCTCTGGATGGAGCACGGCGGAGTTTATGCCGTCGCCAATCTGCGCGGCGGCGCCGAGTTCGGCGAAGACTGGCATCGCGCCGGAATGCTCGACAAGAAGCAGAATGTTTTCGATGACATGATCGCCGCCGCCGAACATCTGATCGCCGAGAAATATACCGACACCAATCATCTCGCCATTCAGGGCGGCTCCAACGGCGGCCTGCTCATGGGCGCCATGATCACGCAGCGTCCCGATCTGTTTCGCGCCGTGGTCTGCCAGGTTCCCCTGCTCGACATGCTGCGCTACCAGAATTTCCAGATCGCCAAGCTCTGGATTCCCGAGTACGGCAGCGCCGACAATCCCGAGCAGTTCAAATGGCTCTACGCCTATTCCCCCTATCACCACGTGAAGGAGGGAACGGAATATCCCGCAATCTTATTTATGACGGCGGATACGGATACGCGCGTCGACCCCATGCATGCGAAGAAGATGGCGGCGGAGATGCAAGACGAAGCGAAGAACGGAGCAAGCAAGACGCGTCCGATTTTGTTGCGGATCGAATCGAAGGCGGGGCACGGAGCGGGGAAGCCGGTGACCAAGCAGATCGAAGAGTTCACCGATGTCTATTCGTTTCTGTTTTGGCAGTTGGGGGTGAAGGATTAGGGCGCGCCAGCGCAATGCATATGGGTGCCCCATTTCTCGCGTTCTTCGCGAGAGGTGGGACAAGCCGCCTCGGACGTTGCCTTGAAAGGGCGCGGCTTCAAGCCGCGCCGAAATATCGATTACCAGAGTAAGCCTGTCATTTCGAAGCCGCTCGCAGCCGCGATCAGCGGCGAGGATGGCTCGGAATTGCTGTGACTGACTACTGCACGATGGCGGCCGTCAGTTATCAGATGGAACTTATTTTCGTTACCGTTCGGCTAGAATCTCCCTTCCGTGGGCAGTTGGGGCTAACCAAAATCGATGATTTTCTTATAGAACTTTCGACAGAAATTCCGACGGAAGAAAATCAGCCAATTCAATTTTCAATTCCTCCTTAGCGAAGCGCGCAATGAATTTCATCGCCTTCTGCACATGAAACGCAGCATCATCTGAGCTAGGATTGGCGTATTTGTGCTGGATATTGTTACGCTCCTCGTGTAACAGCTCCAGGTCGGGTCTTTCGGGGATCACGCACTTCAGCTTATTTTCCAGCGCCTCGTAGGCGCCGTAGATCGTGATTGTCTCCTTCGGATTTTTGTAGATCGACTGGCCGCCCACCCTCACGCGCTCTTTAAGCAGCAGTTCGATTGCTTGATCGATGTGAAGCAACGCGAATTTCATATCCTTTGGCGTGGTGCTGCGCAGATAGTGGTATAGACCGTGCTCCAGCACCTCGAATGCTGAGCGAAGCAGGGGAGACAGCGCGGGTTCCTTCGCAGCTCGGCGCGTGCTCGGCTTGCGCGTGGCCATCGAAGCTTTCCTTTACTCTTCTTCGTCCGAATTCGATGCGATTTTGCGAATAAAGGCCTGGCCGGAGGCGGTGACAGTATAGCGACGGCCCTTTTTGCCTTTTTTGTCGCCCTTTGCCTCCATTAGGAAGGCGCGCTTGATGTTCTGTATTATTGACTGACTTACGTTCGTAGTTTCCATCTTCGCTTCGTAATAACAGTTGTTAATATCTGCAGCGGTAAAATCCTTCAGGCCAGAATGCTCCTCGAGGTAGTAGCCGAATGCGACTACAAGATCCGTGTGCTTCTTGACCCCAAGTTGTCTGATGAACTCGCCGACGGAAACCTGCTTCGACGATGCGAGCGCGGCAGGGTCGGACGATCCCTTTGCCTTCTGAGTGGCGGGCGCCGCACCGCCGCCTTCAAAACGTTTGAGCATCTCTAGGACGAAGTGTTTGTCGCCCTCGGCCTCGAAGTTCTGATCCCCCTTCGACATTCGGATCCGGTAGGTTTGTGCCATGCTGATCCTCTCAACTGCCTTAAAGCTTTCGGATGCAGTATATGCGCGGCGATGGCCTTTCCCAAATGATCGGACGGGTAGAGGATCACCCAAGACGACGTCTCGGCCCGAGTGCCAAAAGAGTGTCCGTTCCAGGCGGGGTCAGTACTGGGATTGCATATACGACCGCAGGATAGCATTGATCCGTGTCTGGTAGCCGCGCTGTTGCCGGAACCAGCGGAGGAGGTCGGTGTCGAGCCGCATGGTCACGATAGTTTTCGGCGTGGGCATGACGACCTGGGCATTTTTCCAGAAGGCGGCATCGGTAGGGTGAGCGTCCGGGTCCGCGAGAATACCCTTGCGGATTGCGGCGGGGCTCATACGATCCAGCCGGTACCAGTCAGTCCTGGCTTCGCCGTCCCGCCGGGATGTGGCGCTATTGTGCTTCGAGGTTTTGCCAGTAGTGGCGCCGTTGGTGCGGCTCCGAGCGCCACGCCGAGATGATGCGCCTTTCTTCATTTTTTCTGTCGGCATAAATGACCGTTATCTCCCGTCCGTTCACCACCCCGATGGCGTAGATTCGCTTCTCGCCATAGTCGAAGCGGTCGTCGATTCTTTCGACCGTTGGGCCGTCGAAGATGCGCATGGCGTCTGCAAACGATATTCCATGTAAGGCGACGTTGCGGCGGTTCTTCTTCTGATCCCAAGTGTATCGCCATCGGATGTATTTACACAATGTAAATACATCAAGAGGACTTTCGATCCAAAACCCAGGCGTCTCCAGCCGGCACCTCCCACTCTACGAGAGCTTGGAGGAAGCGGCTGTGACATCCAACCGGCGGGCGTTCGTGGTTCCCACCTTTCGCAAAGGAGGCGAAAGATGGGGCACCCACTTGTCTTTGCGGACACGAGGTCAAATGCGGCGATGCTGGATCAAGACAACGGTCAAGGGCAACGGGCGACTTCTTTGGCGGAAGCGGTCGGGTTGGGTTCGTAGGGGATGTAGACCGGGTCCCAGATGTTGGCTTCGATTTCGCGGGACAGACTATCTTCGTCGGCAACCTGAGCTTGCCCATCCTGAATCGCCTGCCGGCCCACGGCTTGTGCGATGGAGCGGCTGAGACGACGCGACTCCGCAATCGATGGCAGAAGGTTGGCCTGCTTATCCTTCTGCGTGGGGCAGAGACGGGCCAACTCCCGCGCTGCGGCCATGATCATCGTATCGGTAACTCGTTTCGTTTTGGAGGCGACGATGCCGAGCGCGAGGCCGGGAAAGATGTAGGAGTTGTTGGTCTGGTCGATGCAAATTTTCTTGCCGCCAAAATTCACCGGCTCGAACGGACTTCCGGTGCCAATCAGCGCGCGTCCTTCCGTCCAGTGGAGAAGGTCCTGAGGAGTGGCTTCGCTGCGGGAAGTGGGATTGGAAAGCGGAAAGATGATGGGACGATCCGTGTTCCTGGCCATCTCGCGCACCGCTGATTCAGTGAAGGCTCCAGCCTGTCCGGAGACTCCGATGAGAACGGAAGGCTTGGCATGGCGGATCACATCGAGCAAGGTGATTTCACCGTTCGACTGTCTCCAGGTTCGCACTTCATCTTCTTTGCGCGCGTAGGGCATTTGCTCGGGACGAACGTCTTTACCGTTTTCGGTGACGAGCCCGTAACGATCGATGGCGTAGAAGCGAGTGCGAGCTTCTTGTTCGGTCAGTCCTTTGTCGCGCATCAGCTGCGCCAGAAGGTTGGCGATGCCGATGCCTGCGGTCCCGAAGCCGAAGACGATGATCTTCTGCTGCTCGAGCGGCACGCCGGTAACGTTGATCGCTGAGAGCAGCGCGGCGGTTGCCACGGCTGCAGTGCCTTGAAAGTCGTCGTTAAAAGTGCAGAGCTGATCCTTGTAGCGAGCCAGAAGCCGAGCGGCATTGGACCCGGCGAAGTCCTCCCACTGCAGAAGAACCAGCGGCCAGCGTTTCTTCACGCTGTTCACAAAAACTTCGACGAAATCGTCGTAAGCTTGGCCGCGAATCCGATGATGTCTCCATCCGATGTAAAGCGGACTTTTCAACCTCTCCTCGTTATCGGTGCCCACGTCGAGCAGAACCGGAAGACAATGCTCGGGATGAATTCCGCCGAGCGCCGTATACAGCGCCATTTTGCCGATCGGAATGCCTATGCCTCCAGCCCCTTGGTCGCCCAGCCCCAGGATGCGCTCGCCATCGCTGACCACGATGCACTTCACGCCGTCGTAGCGGGAGTGGCTGAGGATCTTACCAATGCGATCTTTATTGGGATAACTGAGGAACAAGCCTCGCGGCTTTCTCCAAATCTCGCTGAAGCGCTGGCAACCTTCGCCCACAGTCGGAGTGTAGACGAGCGGAAGCATTTCTTCGACATGACGAAGGAGAAGCGCATAGAACAGAGTTTCATTCGTATCCTGCAGATCGCGAAGAAAGCTGTACTTATTGAAGGACGTCGGCTGGTCCCGGAGGGCCTGAAGCCGGCGGGCGATCTGCTCGTCGAGGGTCCCGACATGCGGCGGCAATAGACCGTGCAGCTCAAAGAGGTCGCGCTCGTGATCCGTGAAAGCAGTTCCTTTATTGAGGCGGGGAGAATTGATCAGACTAAATCCGGAAAAAGAGACACGGCAGATCTTGCTGCTTGCGGTGTGTTGTGGCAGGGCATCAGTTTCCATCCCTTACAGTTTAGCGCTCGACAACGCATGGGATTCGGGCTGACAGGGTACTGCGCTCTACGCGAACGACGAAGGCGCCAATTTTCCGTCAAACTCCAACAACCACGCTAGGTTTCGCCGCGATCGTCTTGGCGATGCCCGCCAGGCGCTGATAGGAGTGCAAGCGATCTGCATGCTCATAGGTGTCGGTCACCACGATCACCTCATCGGCTCTCGTGTCACTTACTAATTTCTCCAGCCCGGCTTTCACGGTTGCGTTAGATCCGACGATTGCCGCGCCGAGTTTATTTTCCACGGCTGCGCGCTCCCAATCCTGCCAGAGAGGTTCCATGGAATCGACCGGGGGCAACAGCTCGACTGGCTGATCGCGGATGAGGCGCAAAAATCGTTGCTGGGAAGTGGTGAACAAACGGCGTGCGGCGGCATCGGTCTCGGCCGCAATCACCTGCACCCCTACCATGAAATAGGGCTGGCGGAGGGAATCGCTGGGCCGAAAGCGCTCGCGGTAGAGTTGGGCCGCTGCATAGAGATATTCCGGAGCAAAGTGCGCTGCGAATGCAAAGGGCAAGCCCAGAGTTCCCGCCAGTTGCGCGCTGAAGCCGCTCGAACCGAGCAATGTAATGGGCACATTGCTGCCTTGCCCGGGAATCGCTTTCACTGCCTGTCCGGGCTTTTCGGGGCCGAGGTAGGTGCGTAATTCGTCGAGCAGCGCGGGAAAATCTTCACCACTTTGCTGCAGATCGCGACGCAGCGCGCGCATGGTCTGAAAATCGCCGCCGGGAGCGCGTCCCAGCCCGAGATCGATTCGCCCCGGATAAATTGCTTCCAGCGTTCCAAATTGTTCCGCCACGACCAGCGGGGCATGATTGGGCAGCATGACTCCGCCGCTGCCTACGCGAATCGTCTTTGTCGCGGACGCCACATGCCCGATGAGAACGGGAGTGGCGGAACAAGCGAGTCCAGAAATGGAGTGATGCTCTGCCAGCCAGTAGCGCTGGTATCCCAACTGCTCCACGTGCTGCGCCAAATCAACGGATCGGGCAATTGCGCTGCCCGCAGCCTCGCCCGGCCGCATTCCGACCAGATCCAATACAGAGACAGTCAGCCCTTTCGCCATGCGAGTTAGATGAGGCAGCAGGGAAAGCGATGCGAGGCTGATTTGTCATTGACTGGCACCGCGTGGCACGGCTAGGCCAATCTGGCGGCGCTGTGAGATTTGGGCAAGCGCTTGAGCCCTCTGCTGTTAGGACCCAAATGAAGGGTTGACCTGTTCCTGCGAGCGGATTAAGATTCGCAATCGCCCTAGGTCAGCGGGCAATCTCCCCCAAAACGCGGGCACAGTTCCGCGATGAATCTGCACCATGAGGAGCGCCGCTTCATGGCGACTCGAAGATCCGAATTCGCCGTTCCAGTAGCCGAATTCGCCGCAGCGTTGCTGGCAAGGCCGGAGGTGGGTCCGCGCTGCCAGGTGATGGCAGAACAAGTTGCGCAACTGCTTCCGGGTGCGGCGGTCGTGGTGTACGTGATCGAGGACCAGGAAGACCCCTCCTGGGCGCCGAAAGCTACTTCGGGCGAGATCACTGTGGCCGGGGGCATGGAATTCGAAAGCGGGACGCTGGGGACGGTTGCGGAAAGCAGGGAATTTACTGAATTTGACGCAAGCGATCTGGCGCGCGAAGAATACGCACACCTTGATATCCGGCGCACGATCGCTTCTCTTGCCTACATGCCGCTGCTGATGGGCGAAACTCTTCTAGGCGCAATCGAGGTGATCAGCTACGAAGAGGCATTTCCGGAGGAGACACAAGAAGGGCTGGATGAAATTGCCCAGCTGGCAGCGCCAGCCTTGGCCGCTGCGGTGTCTTATGAGAGCGAGCGCAACACCAGCCTTCATTCCATCAGCCGGGTGGCTCAGATGTATGACCTGGAAAAGGTCTTCAACTCCACTCTGGAGATGAACGAGTTACTCCCTACGATTGCCAAGAAGTTCCAGGAAGTGATGAATGTCCAGGCGATCAACTTGTGGATGGTGAACAACGACGCGCTGGAACTGGTGAGCTCGGAAGGATTGGATCCGACGGTCGCCGTCGGCCAAGTGCAGGGACCGGGCGAAGGCGTTGCCGGAGACATCTCGGATAACGGCGAGCCTGTGCTGATCACCGATCCGGCCGACGAGCGGCTGAAGAAGCGCAATGTCGAGCATGAAGAGAGCCCGGTATTCTCGCTGGTAGCCGCTGCGCTCATGGAACACGAGAACCTGGTGGGCGTAGTGGAGGCGGTCAATCGTCTGGACGGCGAGCCCTTCGACGAAGATGACCAGTTCCTTCTGACGAATATCTGCGAAACCGCCAGCAATGCATTGCACAATGCCAGCCTGCTGCAGACGGAGCGCAAGGTCGAGATTCTGCAAACTCTGGTGCAGGTGAGCAGCGAGATTACGTCGACCCTCAACCTGGATCGCGTGCTGCAATCGGTGGTGAACCATACCCAGGCGATCGTTCCCTTTGAACGTGCTGCGATTGCGCTGGAACAGCGGGGTGCGCTGCAGCTGAAAGCCATTTCGGGGGCGACGCAGATCAATCTCGCCGATCCCGCTGTTTCGGCTTTGAAGGAAATGCTGGAGTGGGCATCGATTTCGACCAACGAGACCCACATCACGCAACACGGCGACAAGATCGATGACCCGCGCCCGGAAACGCAGGCGAAATTTGCCGCTTATTTTGCGGCTAGCGGAATGAAAGGATTTTACGCACTTCCGCTCATCGACGATCAAGGGCAGCTCGGCATTCTGTCGTTCGAGAGCAGCGATCCTGATTTCCTAACTGTGGCTCATCTGGAAATCATTAAGGTGCTGGCGGGTCAAGCGACGGTCGCGCTGCGCAACGCTTCGCTTTACCGCGAAGTTCCTTTCATTAATCTTCTGGAGCCGTTGCTGCAGAAGAAGAAGCGCTTCCTGGCGATGGAGAAGCGCCGGCGGGGGCTGATGTTGGCCATTGCCGCGGCGGCGGGACTGTTCCTTGTATTTTGTCCGTTACCCATGCGCGTGGATGGTGTCGCCACCGTAGCGTCGGCACGATCGGCGCAGGTGCAGGCCGAGGTCGACGGCGTGGTGAAGAGTGTACACGTGCGTGAAGGCGATTCGGTTAGGCAGGGGGCGGTGCTGGCTGAACTGGAAGACTGGAACTATCGCGCAGACGTGGCGGATGCTGAAGCCAAGTACGGGGAAGCGATGGCTACAATGAATCGTGCTCTGGCGCAGAATGATGGCACGCTGGCTGGAACCGAACGGGTGAAGGTGGATTACTTCAGGGCAGAGCTGGCGCGCGCTCGCGAACGGCTGAATCGAACGATTATAAGAGCTCCGTTTGATGGAGTCGTGACGACGGCGCAAGTACAGAACTCGGTGGGGCGGCGCCTGATGCATGGCGATACTTTTGCGGAGGTCATTCAGACTTCGCCTGTGACTGCTGATGTTGCGATTCCCGAAGATGACGCAACGTTGCTGAGGAGTGGGGAGAGCGCGTCCATCAAACTTGAGAGCTTTCCGCTGGAAACTCTGCGTGGAACTGTGACCGTCATCAGCCCGGAGGGCCAGGTTGAGTCCGATCACCGGACATTTACCGCTCGCGTGAGTGTGGCAAATCCCGAGGGGGCGATTCGCCCGGGCATGCAGGGTCGCGGCAAAGTGTTCGTGGGCTGGCATCCGGCTGGGTATGTGTTGTTGCGGGGCACGGCGATGTGGCTTTGGGGCAAGTTGTGGTCGTGGTTTGGCTGGTAGGTTTGGCGGGTAGGAAGAAATCATTCCTGGGGAGTCAGTTATGGGGAAATCTTCATCTTGCGGTTGGACGCTAATGGCGGCGGTCGGACTTACGGGGTTGCTGTGCGGGTGCAGTTCCACGCCTACGCCTGCAGGAGCCGCTGCAGCCGAGACGTTGAAGCCTGCAGTTGAAGCCATGAATCCGATTCAGCCGGCGCCTACGGATTACATCGCTTCCGGACCAATCGTGGTGGAGAACCAAGTCGATCTGGCGGCGCAGCGCGATGGAGTGGTGGCGCAGGTTTTCGTGGAGACGGGCGCACCCGTAAGAAAAGGACAGATTCTGGCTCAGCTGGACGACCGGGAGCTTACCGCGAACAAGGATGCAGCGGCCGCCAAGGCGCGAAGCACGGACGCGGATTTTAAGAACTGGGAGGCCAGCGCACAAGTTGCGCAAGTGCAGCGCGATCGAGCCGAGAAACTGTGGGCCGCGAATATCATCGCCAAATCCGAGGAAGAGAAGGCAAAGTACCAGTATGACGCAACCGAATTCGAAGTAGAGCGCCAACGGGAAGACCTGAAAGTCGCGCAGGAGACGCTCCGATCCCTGGAACTCGAATTGGAAAAAACCAGAATCACCGCTCCATTCGACGGAGTGGTGGCTCGACGCTACATTCGTGCGGGGCAGGAGGTGGCGAAGAACGATCGTTTGTTCTGGGTGTCGGCAGTCGCGCCTTTGCGGGTGAAATTTGCCCTTCCTGAAGCTTACATGGGCCGGGTGCGGAAGGGCACGGAGCTGATCGTGGTGCCGTCGGCGAATTCTGCCGATTTGCACGACGCCCGCGTGATTCTTGTAGGCCCGGTGGTGGATCCCTCCAGCGACACGATCGACATCACGGCTGAATTGCAAGGATCAGTGGCCGACCTGCGACCGGGAATGACCGCCAACATCCGCTTGAAGAACCCGCAATGAATCTTGCCGAAGTCCTCAACGTCGCGCTTCCCGAGCTGCCGGCAAAGAGAATCGGCAAGGCTTATCGCCGCCTCCATCCCAAGGTGATCGCGCGCGAGCAGATTGAAAATGAAGTCCCGACCGTCATCGCGATGGTTTCGGGTGGTAGTTACATCATGCGGTTCACTCCGGAGCAATGGAAGTTGGTGCAGTTGTTCAACGGGGAGCGTTCGTACCAAGATATCGCAGAGCTTTTTCGAGCGCAGACAGGCATATCGTTCACGGACGAGGAAGTACGGGAATTTGCCGATCCGCTCGACGAATGCGGGCTATGGCACAAGACGGCCCTGGAGATAACCACGACCGCAGCGCAGAAGCAGGCGGACGAGCGGCAGCGCAAAGCTAAGAAGAAGATCGATCTGGCGCTGATGACATTCTCCACCTGGGATCCGGACGATTACCTCACGCGGGTCTATGCGCGCTTGAGCTTCATGTACACGAAATGGTTCACCTTGCTGACCTTGGGAATGTTTTCGGTCACGGCGCTGATTTTCATCAGTGGATTTGGAGAGATCTGGCGCGATACGGTGCGCTACTACACGTTTACGGAAAAAAGTGGGGCCGACTTGGCGGAGTTCTGGCTCTTGTTCTGTGGCCTGGGATACTTTCACGAATGCGCTCATGGCCTGACCTGCAAACATTTTGGCGGGGCGGTGCACAGCATGGGATTCATGCTGGTCTATCTCTCACCCGCCTTCTTTTGCGATGTGGGCGAGGTCTATGTTTACGGAGGGAAGTGGCCGCGAGTCGCGGCGATTATGGCCGGAATATGGGTTGAACTGATGTTTTGTTCGGTGGCGAGCGTCATCTGGTGGGGAACTCCGGCGGGCATCCCGATTCACGATTTCGCTTACAAAATCATGCTGATCACGGGTGTGGCCGTGATTCTCATGAACTTGAACCCATTGATCAAGCTCGACGGGTACTACCTTTTGGGGGAATTGGTTGGACTCCCGACGTTGAAGGAGGATTCGACGGAATTCCTTTCGAGCTGGGTGAAGCGCAATGTGTTCCGGCTGCCGGTGGAGGTTCCTTACCAGCGGCCACGCCGGCGGTGGTTCTTCGTGGGCTACGCCCTGCTTTCCGGCTTATATAGTTACACCCTTCTGTTTGTGGTGGTACGCCTTGCATATAACATTTGCTCGCGTTTCAGCCCACAGTGGGCATTCCTGCCTGCCGCGTTGCTTGCATTTCTGGTCTTTCGATCGCGGCTGCGGTCCGCGGCGAGATTTACGAAAGATTTTTTTATCGATAAACGTGAGACTTTTCGCGCTTGGCGGCATAACCCGTACAAGGTTGCGGCTGGTGGTCTGGTGGCGCTGGCCCTGCTGGCGCCGGTATGGCGGGAAACCGTAGGCGGGCGATTCGTTCTGGAGCCGGAAAAGCGCGCCATCGTTCGGGCCGCGGTGCCCGGACAAATCACAGAGGTTTTGGCAGAGGAAGGGATGCCGGTGGCGGCCGGAACTCCGCTTTTCCTCCTACGCAATTTGCGACTCGAAACCGCGGCGGATGAGACCGGGGAGAAACTGCGGAGTGCGGAGGCCCAGACCCGCGAGGCCGAACTCACGTACACGAACCTGGGAGCGGCAAGAGCTGAGAGTGAGTCTGAGGCTGGCCGCTCCAGGTCTGTGCTTGAACAGGTTGCGGCCTTAAAGGTGACGAGTCCGATTTCGGGCGTGGTGGCCTCGCCCAGGCTTCGGGATCGGTTGGGATCGTTCGTGCAGGAGGGAGAGGTATTAGCCGATGTTGACGACGCCCGGACGCTCAGGGCGCGGATCTTCATTCCTGATTTTCAAGTCCACAGGATTAGGACCGGGGCACCAGCTTCGTTGAAAGCCGAGGCCCTGTTTTTCCCGATTCGAGGCCGGGTGGTGTCTGTGGCGCCCGTTTCTTCCGACCTGGCTCCGGGACTCATGCAGGAGGAAAAATACAAAGGGAATGCCCCGCCCACCTATTATGTGGCAACAGTTTTAGTTTCCAACGCCGAAGGGAGGCTGCGGTCAGGAATGTCGGGAGACGCGAAGATCGAAGTCCGAAGGCGAAGTATTGTAGAGGGGGCTTGGGAGACTCTTCGCCAGCTTATCCAGCGAAAAGTGTGGTGAGAGACGTGCCGCAGAGACGATTGCCAAAACACAAAGGAGGGACCAGGCACGTTGGGTCCCCCAACCCGCAGTGCCTGGGACCCTCCTCGCGGTTCAGCAACGCTATTGAATGATTTTGGCGGTCTTCGCGGTTTTCGCGGTCTTTGCGGTCTTGGCAGTCTTGGCAGTCTTTGCAGTCTTTGCGGTTTTGGCCGTCTTTGCAGTTTTGGCTGTCTTAGCCGTGAAAACGTGGGAGGCGACGTTGGCGGTGGTCGACGGGTTGGTGGCAATGATCGCCTTCTTGGCGGCCGTCAGATTCCCGATCAAAGATTTCTTTTGGATCGACATTTTGGTTTCTCCTGTTTTTCGATTTCCGTCCGTGCTCGGTTCTGTTGATAGCAACTGCGGTGCCAAAGCGCGGCAGGGTCTTGCCGTCTTCTTCAAATCCAAGTAAATCAGCCAGTTAATCGAGGTTGCTGCGGGAGGGATGGACGGCGGTGTCCGGAGGGAAGGGCGAGATGGATTAAATATTGATCCACGAGGGATTAACTTTTAATACTTGCCGCGAGAGCAATGAATTTTTCAATCTCGACCGACCTGATATTTGCGGCAAAGGTAGTGCATTTTCTGCTTGTCGACCTGCAGCAGGCGGGCGGCGCCGATCTTGCTGCCGCCGGAACGCCGGAGCGCGGCGGTCAGGTAGGCAACCTCGATCTTGGCAATTTCCTCATCGAAGTTCACGCCGCCTTCGGGAATGAGCATGGACTCCTGGCTGGTGGCGCTGTTGTACAGGAGTCGCTGCGGCAGATGTTGAACCTTGACCACCGGCCCGTCCACCATGAGCACCAGCCGCTGCACCAGGTTTTGCAGTTCACGCACGTTCCCCGGCCACGCGTCTTCCTCAAGAATCTGTATCACTTCCGGCTCCAAGCCCTTCAAGGGAAAGTTGTTAGCGGCACAGTAGGAGCGCAGGAAATGGTTCAGGAGGAGGGGAACGTCCCCCGGCCGGTCGCGCAGCGGCGGAAGCATGATGGGAACGACGTTAATGCGATAGTAGAGGTCCTCGCGGAAGCGGCCGGCCCGCACCATTTGCTCCAGGTCTTCGTTCGTCGCAGCGATAAGACGGAAGTCGATCTTGCGGGCGCTCTGGCCGCCGATCCGGGTGACGGCCCGGTCTTCCAGAACGCGGAGGAACTTGGACTGGAGGACGAGACCGAGAGTGGCAATCTCGTCTAATAGGAGCGTGCCGGTGTGAGCCAATTCGATGTGACCCGGACGGGCAGTGCGCGCATCGGTGAAGGCGCCTTTTTCGTGACCGAAGAGCTCGGTCTCGATCAGATTCTCGGGTAAAGCGGCGCAGTTCAGGCTGACGAAAGGTTTTTTCGCGCGCGGCCCCAGATCCACAATTGCCCGCGCCACCAACTCTTTGCCAGTTCCGCTTTCCCCCCGGATCAAGACCGTGCTGGTGCTATCGGCGACTCTCCGGATAGCTTCATAGACGCGCCTCATGGGCTCGCTGGTGCCGACCAGTTCGCAAAATGTCTCGGGCTCGCTTTGCTCTCCTTGCCGTTGCCGGCACTCGAGCTGGAGAGCGCGCTTTTCCAGCGCCCGGTTGAGTACGTCTCGCACTTCGTCGAAATTGATGGGGGCGACGAAATATTCATCGACGGTGGCTGCCACGGCCTTCAGACGCAAGTTATGGCTGTTTGAACGGGTCAAGCCGACCAGTACAAGGTCTGGACCGAGTGCCCGCAGTTCAATCAGGGCGGTAATGCCGTCCTCACTGGTGTCTCCGATGGTGTCGAGGTCGAGCAAGACGGCGTGCGGGGGCTGCTTGCTGGTCAACGCGGCCAACTCGTCCCAAGTCCGGAGCAGGCTCAGATCGTGCTCGGGCGCCAGGTAGGTTTCAGCTTCGGGACGCACTCTTTCGTCGGTGGTGACGATGACAACGGCGTAACGGCCGGTTTCGGTCCGAGAACTGGGCGAGCGCATGGGCGTTCTTTTGGCGCCACCGATTATGCCAAATTTTGGACCCATGAGGATGAAATATTTATCTCTTGCCAAATCAAAGCGCGCTTGCACGTCCGTTTGAATCCTCTACTTGACGAGATCCCTCGCTCCGGCGCTGAAACCGCGGAGCTTCGGGATGACGCCTCTGGGATGATGGTTAAAGTGACCGGTCACCCAAAACGCCACACTTGCAAAACCTCGGTACTTACCGTAATTTGGAACCCCGCTTTGAATCGGCGGCGGAGGATCATTTGGACATTAACGTGCGGAAGCGTTCACAGGTGCAGGTGATCCAGCTGCGGGGACCTCTCCGTATGGGCCCGGCGGTGGACAACTTACGCCAGACCATGGACGAAGCGCTCAGCAACGGAGACACGCGAATGGTGATGAACCTCTCGGAAGTTCCCATGGTGGATTCCAGCGGAATTGGCTTGCTGGTGCGCTATCTAGCGGTGATCAAGCAGAAGGGTGGGAACCTTAAGCTGGCACAACCCTCGAAATTTGCGGTGCAGACGTTGCGGCTGGTGGGTGTTCTCAATCTGTTCGAGATTTTTGATAACGACGACGCGGCTGTGGAGTCTTTTGCAAAGATCGCCTGATTCGATAGTAGATTCCCGAACCAAACGAGCCTCTATGCCGGCTGAGTTCAGCGGTGCCCCGGAAAACGGATTATCGGAACGGCTCGACCTGAGCGTGCCTGCCGATGCCGAGGCTATCGGTCGCGTGGTGGACGCCATATCGGAAACCCTGGAGCATCTGGAGGTTCCCGAACAAAAGCGATTTGAGATTGCGCTAGCGGTGCAAGAAGCATTGGCAAATGCCGTTGTCCATGGATGCGGCAATGACCCGTCGAAAGAGGTTCGGTGCCGGTTGCAGTCGAATCCGGAGGGCAGAATCTTAATTTCTGTGACGGATCCGGGGCCGGGCTTCAATCCAAAACGTGTGCCCGATCCGAAGCGGGAAGAGAATGTGTATGCCGATCACGGGCGCGGCGTTTTTCTCATCCGTCAGCTGATGGACGAGGTTCAGTTCGAAGATCCGGGAAATGAAATCAGGATGTGGAAGTATTAGTCGAAGAATTGCCGGAAAGTCATGGCTCACCCTCGCTGACCGTCGGCAGTTTTACTCCCTGCGACCCTACTTCAGGTCGTTCACCAGATACAAATCAGAGAGCGTGCGGCCGTACTCATAGACGTAGTTGTTGCCGTCAGGAGTGATGAGGACCGAGCTGATGTCGGTGACACCGGAGACATCCGGGGGAACCAGCTGTTTCCAGAGCTGCTTGCGACCGGTGGCCAAGTCCAGGCGGTTGACCGTGGCAGGAACCTCGCCGAGGCGGTAGATGAACAGAGAGCGGCCGTCGCTGGTCCAGGCAATGGGGGCTTCTCCTGCGGTCATTCCAGGGATCGGCCGAAGCTCACCGGTGTCAAGAGTGAGAAGACTGGGTTTCTGATCGGGGGCAATGAGAGCTATCTGCTTACCGTCAGGAGAGATGGCAATGAGGCTGCCATTCACCCCCTCAGCGGTAATGGGCTTCGGTGGACTGCCGCTGACATCCTGTACGTAAAGACGCACGCCTTTGCCAGCCTCATCCGCGGAGAACAGAATATGCTTGCCATCGGGAAACCAGCGCGCCCAGAAGCGATTGATCTGGTCGTGGGTCAGCTGGCGTGTTTCTCCTGCGCCGGTGGGGGCCAGATTGAACTGAACCGGTGGCTTGGGAAGGCCCGTCAAAACCCACTTTTGATCCGGAGACAGGGCAAAGCTCAAGCCGTCGCCGAGGCGAACGGCGGCGGATCCGTCGGTGCCTCGGATGTAGGTGGAATAGTTCTCTCCGCCGGCCTCGCCGGATTCAGTGAACAAGAGCTGCTTACCATCGAGTGACAAATCCTTGGGGGCCGACCAGTCGAGCCAGGAAAGATCGCGCTCTTTGGTAGTGCCGGCGGTTAATCCCACCATTCCGACGCGGGGCACGTCCCGGGTGATGAGCACGCGGCCGTCGCGGGCGACATCCTGAAGAGTGAGAGTGCCGGGCTCGCGGGCCAGCAGGCGCTCCTTGCCGGACAGAGTGACGGCGGAGAGATAGCGCCCATAGCCGAGGCGCGTGCTGGAAAACCAGATTTCGTTCCCGCTCGGGGACCAGCCCAGCCCCCAGGCCGTTTCCCAGCCAGTGGATTAGGTTTTCTTTTTCCCGGAAAGATCGACGACCGCGATCGAGCCGGCGTCGTCGCGGCGGACGGGGTGCTCGATGAAAGCCACCTCATCGCCTTTAGGATTCACTCGCGGATGACTGAGCCATCCGCCAGTCTGATAGAGCACTTTTCCGATGGGATATTCGAGACGGCTCAATCCGCCGAACTCGCGCACGACGGCGAAGTTTGTGCCATCGGGCGACCAGTCGGCCCACTGCACATTTTCCAGGACCTCGCGGGGTGCGCCACCGCCAAGGGGCACTCGGCCCAAGGTTCCGGCGTTGATGTAAGGATCGATGTTGTGGCTGTTGAGCAGGACCGCCATCTCGCCTTCTGTGGAGATCGACAGGACCTCGGCCTTCGACAACCCAAAAGGCCGGGACTCAGGACTGTCTGGCCGGGTCACCAATATCTCGATCGGGTTTCCTTCCCAGGCTGCGCTGTAGACGATGTTTTTTCCGTCCGGTGCAAAACGCGCCATGCGGATGGTGCCGCCGCGAAAGGTCAGCTGATGATAGGTGGGTGGCGTGATGCTGTTGGCCAACCCTTCGCGCTTTCCCAGAAGATAGGCCGCTGCAATGAGCGCGAGAACAACGATTCCCGACGCTGCGGCAGCGATGACAGCTTGCCGCGAACGAGGCCGGCTGGAGGATTGAACGGTTTTTGGTGCGGGCGCATCGGGTTGAGTCGCGATTTTGGTGCTGGTGTGGGAGTCGGTCTGCCGCCGCAAACGCTGCAGGTCGACGCGAAAGTCAGAGGCGGTCTGATAGCGGAGTTTGAGATCCTTTTCCAGAGCCTTCTCGAGAATCTCTGCCATCTTTGGCGGAAGCTGCGGGTTGAATTGCAGCGGCGGCGCGGGGGCGCGGTTGAGAATGGCATCGAATACCGCCGCACTGGTGGGGCCGGAGAACGCGGGCCGGCCCGTGACCATCTCGTACAAAACGATGCCCAGTGAAAACAGGTCGGTGCGCCGGTCCAGATCCTCGCCCATGGCCTGCTCCGGCGACATATAGGCGATGGTTCCCACCGCCATGCCGGGACTGGTCAGGGCGTCAACATTCACAGCGGTGGGCATGGAGCTGGTGACGCCGGCATGCGCGGAGTGGGCCTCGGCGGTGTATTTTGCCAGGCCAAAATCGAGGACTTTCGCCTGGCCGGTGCGCGTGATGAAGATGTTTGCCGGCTTGATATCGCGGTGGACGATGCCCTGGGCGTGCGCCGCGTCGAGCGCGTCGGCGACTTGCACGGCGATCTCGAGGGCCTCGCTGAGGCGCATCGACTTGCCTTCGATGCGGTGTTTCAGCGTCTGCCCGTCGATATATTCCATGACGATGTAGGCAGCGCCGCCTTCTTCTCCGATGTCATAGATGGTGCAAATATTGGGATGATTGAGTCCGGAGGCGGCCTGCGCTTCGCGCCGGAAGCGTTCGAGGGCGGCGGGATCTTTGGCGGAATCCTCGGCGAGAAATTTCAAAGCGACGGTGCGATGCAGGCGGGTATCCTCGGCCTTATAGACGACTCCCATGCCGCCGCCGCCAAGCTTACCTGTGATCTTGTAGTGGGAAATCGTCTGGCCGATCATTGTCTAGTGATCATTATCTGGTGATCGTTATCTGGTGATCGTTGGCCACGCAATCTTAACGGGGCTGGGATGCAGCGTCAATCGGGGGAACCGGGAAAGGGGGTGGGCAGATTGAAAAATGGCGCGGCAATTTTTCCGCCGCCGCGCCGCCGGCGATTGTCTTACGACTGTTTTTCCATGGTGAATGTGGTTGTGGTTCCGTGCTGCTTATCGTGGTAATCGGCGTGGATCGACTTGCCATCGGTAGAAACTGTCATGCGAAAGACGCCAACGATTTTCCCGTCCCGCTTGTCGGTCTCCTCGATTGTGCGGTCGCCAATCCGCTTGAGCGTCACCATGGTGTGACCGGGGTCCCCCTGGATGGGATACTCTTTGCCGTCAAACTTCGCGTCATAGCTGTTGCCGTTCTGGTCTGACATCTTCAATCCATCGGCTGTGCCCTGATAGGTGATGGTGAGACCGTTGTTGGAGATGCTGTTGATCTTCTCCGTCCGCCAGGATCCTGACAGGGCGTGCGAACCGGCCGGGCCTGGGCTCACGCGCTTGGATGTAACCTCTCCTGTAACCGGCTGAGTCCCGGTCGTATCCGTGAACTTGTCGCTTAGAGTGTTCCCGTCGGAGGAGACGGTCAAGGTATCGGTATACATGACCTTCCCGTCTTTCTTCTCGATGATTTCGACCGAGCTGGCATTCACGACGCGAACCGCGGTCGTGTCGTAGTAGGGATGGCCAGTCACCTTCTGATCGTTGCCATCGGCCTGCACGGAAACCTTTGGAACGCAAGTGAGGCATTCATACATGTTGTTGCTTAAGGAATACTGATCAGGCTTGGTGGGCAACTTGGCCGTGTCCAGTTTGGTCATCCAGGTTCCGTCGAAGGGAGTTTGGGCGAACAATGCCGCCGATGCGAACAGCACCACAGCAAACAGAAGTTTTTTCATGAGACACCTCTCTGAGATTGTGGCAGCCCAGCAGAAAGGTTCGGCCCGGATCAGACGCGCACTTGATGTGCTGGGCGGTCGGTTGGACGCGCAATTATAGCAATGTTTGTGCCGGGTATAGTAGGTCGCCACTCATGCTGGTACCTGGCAAAGGTGCGCAGATTCACGGCGGGCCGATCAGGTCAGGACGCTGGCGTGGCAGTTGGCCGCAGGCCATGCGGGACGGTCAGCGGCAATAACCGATCGGTGCGGCGCATCTCTCTCCAGTCATATTCATAGGCGGTTCCGCAGAGCAGACAGATCTGATAGTGGCCACCACCCTTGGCGTCGACGCGTGGCCAGGCGAACCGGTGCTGGCAGCCTCGTCCGAGAACCAGCTTCAAAAGGTTCATTGCCTTACTCCTTGATTCCGGCTCTTCCAGCTTTCGAGCCATCGGCTAAAGAAGGGTTTGGGTTGACTGTTGAGCAAATCCTGAAGGGTGGATAGGAGAATCTGGGGTGGTTGGGATTTGGAGAGGAATGTGTCGACTGCCTCCATTTTTTTCTGCGGCAGCGGTCCATAGCCGGATAACAGCATGATCGGAACATGGGACTTGGCGCGCTTCATTTTCTTGGCGACGACGTCGCCCTTCATTCCGGGCATCTGGTAGTCGAGAACGACGGCGTCGACGGGGTGAGATTGGAACAGTTTCAGACCTTCGTCGCCGCCGGTGGCTTGCAGGACTTCATAGCCGTTGTTCTCGAGAAACATTTTGCGGCCGATGAGTCCATTCCAGTGGTCATCGATGCAGAGAATTGTTTTCAGCCGAGCCATGACTGCCAATAAACCCCAGTTCGGCCAGAATTCGATCGTTGCAGAGGTGTACTTCGGTCCCCAGGAGGAGCGAAGCTTACCTAAATGAAGCGGCGGGCAAACTGATTTGACTACCGCATTGGCGAACGTTCAAATTACGAACGTCCAGTTGGGGTACCAGTTACTGGGTTGGAATCGTGAGAAGGTTGCGATCTGACGACGATCATCCGTCGCAGGGGGTACTACCAGGCCCGGTGTCGTTCCATCTGGCCATGATCCTGGCGATTCTGATCGATGGATGACTGGATCGCCGACTGCAGCTTTTGCTGGTCGTCATTATAGAGCCCGAGGAACTTGAAGGGCTGAAGGCTCCAGGAGATGGGACACAACATTTCCGCCGCGCCGAGTACCGAACCTTTTCCGGTGAGGAACATCAATTTTACCTGGACGCCCTGAACCAGGGGACTTGGCAAACTGAGCAAGCCGCCGGTGAGAGAAATCACCTTCAATTTCCCCGAAACGCGACGACCGTTCTGGAAGCGGAGGACAGCAGGGGTGGTTTCCGCGAATGAGGTTCGCGGGGCGCGCCGTCGGGCGTCCGGTGAGGGAAAGTACGGCATGTGACTAAAGTTAAGTATGGGGTCCTTAGCGCCAGAATGGGAGATTACGGAAGGGCCGGTCTGGTTCGCCAAGGAGGTCGCGGTGGGCTTCTGAAACGGCAAAATCCCGGGCGATTACCATAAGATCATTTCGCCGGGATCAAGGTTTTGGCCGCCCCCATATTGTCGTAGCGGTCATAAACGCGGACGACCACGACATGCTCGGAAGAAGATGAATCATCCTTGGCCGGCTCGGGCATGGCTTTGAAATCGTAATTCTCGGTCTTGGCGTCGGAGAGCTGTCCGATGGGCTCTACATATTTCCAGTCGCTGGCATCGACCGAGTATTCGGCCCGTTTGATGGGAGAGAAACCATCCACGGCGCGGAAGGTAACGTGAATTGCGCCTCCTGCAAGAGTAGCGGAAAGATTTTCGATGCGCGGAGGGGTGGTATCGACCTCGAAGCGGCGGCTCTCTTTGGATGCAGTCAGGGCCTCACCGGGAGAGTGCGAGGGCGCGTCGGAGGCGAACACTTTCACGGTGTAGCCGCCATCGGGCAGCAGGCTGGCGTCGAAAGAATAGGCCTTGTCGGTAATGTCGTCTTTGAGCAGAAGCCAGCGCTTCTGGCCGTCGCCGCGGTAGTAGATGGAGTAGACCAGTTGGTCGTCGTTCTCGTCGTGCGCCGACCATTTCACGCCGATGGAATCGCGGTCGTGCGAGCTGGAGGGAGGAGCTTCGAAATGCGTGGCTGAAGAAAGGCCCGAGTCCGATCCCAGGCCGGTGCCGGTGCCTTTGGGTTGCGGTTGATACTTCACGCCGACCTGCACCGTGACGTCGTCGATTTCGGGAGCGACATTTTTGGGCAGGTAATTCAAAGCCACGCTGTCGACGAGAGGAGGTGTGGTTCCAGAGTGCAGCACGGCTTTCCACTGGGCATAACGAGCCGCAGGGATTCCGGTTTCATCGTCTTTGCCGAGGTTGATCTTCTTCCACGGACTCCAGTTGCGGTCAGGATTATCGACGTTGCCGCTGCGCGCGGAAAGATCTACGTTGCCAACGCCGCGAAATTCGACGCGTCCCCAGCGCGAGAAGATCTTGGCGTCGAAGACATCGCTCTCGTAAGTGCCTTCGGCCTCAGGCCCGGGACCGAGCACAAAGACCTTTCCCAAATTGCTGGTGGCGGCGTAGACACCGCCGCCGGGTGCTTTGGCGAAGGCAGTCACCTGAGAAGCGGCCGCTTTCAGCAGATCGGAAAAATCATCCAGTCCGGCAATAGCAAAGATGTGGCCGCGATTTCCCGTGCCGGCCAGCAGGCGTCCCTGCGAATCGAAGGCGAGGGCGTAGACGATATCCTCGCGAGAGGTCCAGAGCCGGGTGGGCGAACCGTCGGGAGCGATGCGATAAACATCAGAACCATTGCTCACTCCGCCGCCAGGAAAGGGAAACGTACCTGTGATCGCCGGGCCAGCGGGGACAGGAGAAATCGTCATACCGGGAACCTGCGGCGCGCCGACTCCGGGCACGGCGCCGGAACTCATAGTCAAGAGACCGGCTGAGAGCCCCGATGAACTCGAATTGCTGCCGGCCTTTTTCTCGCCAACGCCCGCGGCATAGATGTTGCCGGTGCGATCCAGGGCGAGTGCGGTGATCTCTTTCTTGGGCGCACTGTAGAGGACGAAACCATCGCCTGCTGGAGAGATGCGGTAGATGAGTCCGCTGCCGTCGGAGCCGGCAATCAGGTTACCTTGCGCGTCGAAGGCGAGGACGCGAATGTGGGTCTCGTCGCTCTTGAAAAATACCGAGTGCTCGCCGGTGGGGGTGACGCGAAAAATCTCGCCATGGTCGCCGGTAGCAACGTAGAGGTTGCCCGATTTATCCAGAGCGAGATCCCAGATATATTTTGTGCCGGGTTCAAAATAGACGGATGAACTCCAGGAGGGATCGACGGCGGGCTTGGCGAGGTCTTTCTCTTTATCTTTATCTTTATCTTTATCTTTATCCTTATCTTTGTCGAAGACGGCGGTCGAATTTCCCTTGACGGGCTGAGCTTTGGCGTTCGAATTGTGTTCGAGTTTGTATACTTTGCCGTCGGGAGCCGTGGCGGCATAGATTGCGCCTCCGGGCGCAATCTGCAGAGTTTGTACCTGAAGCTCCTTGGGTTCGAAGATGATGCTCGCCTTACCGTCCGGGGCGATGCGGTAGACGCGGGCAGGCGCTCCGGCTGCTACATACACGTTTCCGGCTTCGTCGGCGGCGATTGCCCAGATGTAGGTAGAGGGCGTGGCATAAAGGCTCTTGAAGGTCGGAGCCAGTTCTAATCCGCCGGCGCTGCGAATGGCTACGCCGGTAGCGGTGCCTTTTGTGAGGTCGTCAAATTTAGACTGCTCCCAGTAACGGGTGCCTTCGGCGAATGCGGTCGAGGTGAGAACGGAACCACTGAACGCTGCAAGAAATAAGATGGCTATAAAAAGGAAGAGAAGCTTTCGCGCACTCGGCAATTTCAGACCTCTGAGCATTCGTTGTGGGAACTTTTAGGTTAACACGTAAGCGAGATGGAAAGCTGCTGGCCTGGACGATGGGTGAGGCTCACAGCGCCTGATTTCCCGTGGTATTGTTGAATTTGATGAATTCTCCGCGCCAGGATTTGCTGCAACTGCTAGCCTACAAATCGTTCAGGCTGGGCGAGTTCAAATTATCTTCCGGCGGGACCAGCGACTACTACATCGATTGCCGGACCACGACGCTCGATGCCAAAGGCGCTCGACTGACAGGCCAGGTGTTTTTCGACGAAATTCGGGAGCGAGGATGGAGGCCGCAGGCGATCGGCGGGCTGACGATGGGAGCGGATCCGATTGTCGTGGCCGTGTCGGTGGTGAGTGGCGAACTGCAAGGTTTTTTGGTGCGTAAAGCGGAGAAGCAGCACGGAACCGGACAGCGGATTGAAGGCTTTCGCGAGAAGGGTGCCCGGGTGGTGATTGTGGACGACGTCTGCACGACCGGCGCTTCGACGGTGCAGGCGATTGAGACTGCGCGAGAGTTTGGATTCACCGTGGTGGGCGCGATGTGCCTGGTGGAGCGCGAGGAGGCGCGGGGAAGGCCGAATGTGGAGAAGGCCGCGGCTCCAGCGCCGTTTGTCTCGATTTTTACGGCGAGCGATGTGCGCGCCGAACACATCGCGCAGACGGACGATACCAGGCCGGTTATCTTTGCCGTGGCAGCGGTATGTGAAATCTGCGGCCGGCCGGCGGTGACGAACAACCCGCGGAGTTTGTGCGAGGCGCACAAAGTTTAGGGATCCTTCGACTGCGGTTATGCTTCGCATCCGCGAAGCCTAACTTCCACTCAGGATGACAAGCGCTCCGGATGAAAAAAGATAAATGATTCAAACACTCGAATGGACTGACCAGGGCGTGCGCTTCATCGATCAGACGAAGCTGCCCACGGAAGAGACCTACGTTACCTGCAAGAGCTACGAGCAGGTTGCCGATGCCATCCGAACGATGGTGGTGCGGGGAGCGCCAGCGATCGGCGTGGCGGCAGCGATGGGGATTGCGCTGGGCGCGCAGAACTCGAAGGCGGAGACGGTGGCTGATCTCAAGCGCGATCTGGATCAAATCTCTGATGTAATCGGAAAGACGCGGCCGACGGCGGTGAATCTTTTCTGGGCAATCCGGCGGATGCAGGAGAAATTCGAACGCATACGGATTCGTCCCATAGCACAGATCAAGCGAGAGCTCGTGGAAGAGGCCAAGCGCATGCACGCGGAAGATATTGCCGCGAACCAGGCCATGGGACGCCACGGCGCGACGCTCCTGCCTAGCGAAGGCGGAGTGCTGACGCACTGCAACGCTGGAGCGCTGGCGACGGCTGGCTATGGCACGGCGCTGGGCGTGATTCGCGCGGCCGTGGAGCAGGGGAAAAAGATCCACGTTTATGCGGATGAGACGCGGCCCTTTCTGCAAGGCTCGCGCCTGACCGCATGGGAGCTGATGAAGGATGGCATCCCGACCACGGTGATCTCCGACAACATGGCGGGCGCGATGATGAAGCAGGGCAAGATTGGAGCTATCGTGGTTGGCGCCGATCGAATTGCGGCCAACGGCGATGTGGCCAACAAGATTGGAACCTATACGGTCGCGGTTCTGGCCAAAGAAAACGGCATCCCGTTCTACGTGGCGGCGCCGATTTCGACTGTCGATCTGGCGTGTCCAGACGGTGGACACATTCCCATCGAGCAACGGAACGCCCGGGAAGTTACGCATATTGCGGGAAAGCAGATGACGCCGGATGGTGTTTCGATCGAAAACCCGGCGTTTGATGTGACTCCAGCGAAGTATGTAACAGCAATTGTCACGGAACGCGGAGTCGCACGCGAGCCCTACGCGGAGTCTCTGCAGAAGCTCGCGGCTGCCGAGGCCCAGGTAGAAGCCTAGACTAACCACTGAAGACTCATCACCGACCGCTGGCGGAGCTGGATTTCTGTTACAGTCCAATCCGGAATTCGGCATAAACTTGCGTGACGCGCATCACATCAGAGCCAGCGAGGCTTGAGTACAGTTTTCAGTAGATGTCTCAGGAATCGAGAGCTGGCAACCCGCCCGCATCTAAATAGGTTTATGGTTCGAAAGTGCCATGCGGAGTGAAAGCTGGTGTGAGAAGATGGCCCATCCTACTGTGCTCGCCCCCGGTTGGATAGGGGTGGTACAGGATGGACCGGAGCGGGGGCCGAGTGCATCTAACGAATCAAGCGGTAGAGGAGCAGTCTCTGCTGCGAGTGGAAGGATTGAAGAAGGTTTTCCGGTCCGGCGAATCGGACCTGGTGCTCTTTGAGAATTTGTCGTTTGAGGTGAAGCGGGGCGAGATGCTCGCGATCGTCGGCGAGTCAGGAGCGGGGAAGAGTACCTTGTTGCACATCCTCAGCGCTCTTGATCAGGCTTCTGCCGGTGACGTATACTGCGCCGAATTGAAGCTGAATGCGTTGTCGGCGGACGAAGCAGCGGAATTTCGCAATCGCGAGACGGGTTTCGTCTGGCAATTTCATTATCTGCTGCCAGAATTTACGGCGGCCGAGAATGTAGCCATGCCTCTGCTGGTGCGCGGGCGTAGTTGGGCAGAGGCCGCGCCGGAAGCTTCGCGCTGGCTGCGCGAGGTCGGACTCGGGCAACGCGGGCATCACCGTTCGGGAGAGCTTTCGGGCGGAGAGCAACAACGGGTGGCTCTGGCGAGAGCGCTCATCACCGGTCCGAAGTTGTTGCTGGCGGATGAGCCCACCGGAGACCTGGACGGACATACGGCCGAAGCGGTCTTCGAATTGATTGCGCGATTACATCGCGAGCACCAACTCACCTCCCTTATTGCGACGCACAACTTCTCGTTTGCGCGGCGTTGCCATCGAGTGTTACGGCTGCAGGAAGGCCGCGTCGAGGAAATCCGGCCGGATTCGTTGCCGGTTCAGTGAAAGATTAGTAAGACAAAGTGCAAGAAATTGGACAGGCGGAAAGATCAAGGAGATTTCAACAGGTTCCTTCGGTAACATTATAGTAACGATTCAGTACTTGGGTTGGGTGGCGGTTTGATTGCATAATGAGCTGGAGACACGGATCGGAATGCAAGCCATCTACGAAATCGGAAGAGGATTCAGGTAGGTCGAGCCGGAGCTAGCGCCTCTCGGCCGGAAGGGTTCAGGGGGAAGCGCATTATGTTTGAACGTTATACGGAGAAAGCCAGGCGCGTGATCTTTTTTGCGCGCTACGAAGCAAGCCAGTTCGGGTCTCCTTATATAGAGACCGAGCACCTGCTGCTGGGGCTCCTGCGCGAAGACAAAGCCCTGACCAATCGATTCCTGCGCTCGCACGCCTCGGTTGAGTCCATCCGCAAGCAGATCGAGGGACACACCACGATTCGGGAGAAAGTCTCGACTTCGGTTGACCTGCCCTTAAGCAACGAGTGCAAGCGCGTACTCGCTTATGCCGCGGAAGAAGCGGAACGGCTTTCGCACCGGCACATTGGGACGGAACATTTGTTGTTGGGTTTATTGCGAGAAGAGAAGTGCTTTGCCGCGGAGATTCTGCACGAGCGCGGGCTGCGGCTCTCGACTATTCGCGAGGAGTTGGCGCGCACCAGCCAGGAAAAGGCGCAGCCACAGCGGCAGCGGGAATCTTCGCTGCTCAGCGAGTTTTCGCGCGATCTTACGCAGGCGGCGATGGACAGCCAGCTGGATCCGCTGGTGGGACGCGACGGAGAGCTCGAGCGCGTGGTGCAGATTCTGTGCCGGCGCACCAAGAACAATCCCGTGCTGATCGGCGAACCGGGCGTGGGCAAGACGGCCATCGTGGAAGGTTTGGCGCAGCGGATTGCCGATGGTGAGGTTCCTTCATTCTTGGCGGACAAGCGAATTCTGGCGCTTGATCTTTCCCTGATTGTCGCCGGAACGAAATATCGTGGGCAGTTCGAGGAGCGGCTCAAAACCATCATGAAAGAGTTGATGGAGTCGCAGAATTCCATCATCTTTATTGACGAGCTGCACACGCTGGTAGGGGCGGGGTCGGCAGAAGGATCGCTCGACGCGGCCAACATCCTGAAACCGGCGTTATCGCGCGGCGAGATTCAGTGCATCGGTGCAACCACGCCGGGCGAATATCGCAAGTCGATCGAGAAAGATCGGTCGCTGGAGCGGCGCTTCCAGGCGGTGAAGGTTCCGCCGCCGAACGAGGCGGATGCGGTGAAGGTGCTGTTCGGGATCAAAGACCGGTATGAGAAGTTCCATGCAGTCACCTATACCGACGACGCCATCACCTTCGCGGTCTCGCACTCGAACCGGTACATTCCGGACCGTTTCCTGCCGGATAAGGCAATCGACCTGGTAGACGAAGCGGGCGCGCGGGTGAAGCTGCGCCAGACTTCGCAGCCGGAAGAAATCACCGAAGTGCAGAAGCGAATCAAGTTCATCGTGCACCGCATGGAGAACGCGATCGCGAACCACGAGTTCGAGAAGGCGCGCTTCTATTCGGACGAAGAACGCAAGGAGCGCGAGAACCTGCGCGCTCTTCGCGAGAAATATCATCTGGATGAGTCTTCGACCGGCGTGGTCTGCCGCGAGGATATTGAGGATGTGGTTTCGCGGTGGACGGGCGTTCCCATCACCTCCATCAAAGAGGAAGAAACGCAGAAGCTGCTGCGCATTGAAGAAGAGCTGCACAAGCGGATCATTTCGCAGGATAAGTCGATCAGCGCGCTGGCCCGAGCGATCCGCCGTTCGCGCGCGGGATTGAAGAGTCCGAACCGTCCGATTGGATCGTTCCTGTTCCTGGGACCGACCGGCGTCGGCAAAACCGAAGTGGCGCGAACGTTGGCTCAGTTTATGTTCGGCACGGAAAAAGCTCTGGTTCGCTTCGACATGTCGGAATTCATGGAGAAGCATTCGGTCTCGAAGCTGATCGGTTCGCCTCCGGGATACGTGGGTTACGAAGAGGGTGGACAGCTCACCGAGCGTGTGAAGCGGGCGCCGTATTCCGTGGTCCTGCTCGACGAAATCGAGAAGGCGCATCCGGATGTGTTCAACATCCTGTTGCAGGTTTTTGAAGACGGCCAGTTGACCGACGGCCTCGGCAACACAGTTGACTTCAAGAACACGATCCTGATCATGACCTCGAACATCGGGGCGCGTCACTTGCAGAAGCGCGAAGGCTTCGGCTTCCAGTCGACGGCGGAAGATCAGGTCTCGGGCAAGGTAGAAGAGTTGGTGAAGGGCGAAGTGAAGCGCACCTTCAATCCTGAATTCCTGAACCGGCTGGACGAAATCATTCTGTTCCAGGCTCTGAGCGAGGCCGACCTGATCCAGATTCTGGAACTCATGGTCACGCAACTCAATGCGAACCTGGCGCAGAAAGCGATCACGGTCACCGTTGCCGACGAAGCCAAGAAGTGGATCCTCAACCAGACGCTCACCGATCGCTCCTACGGCGCTCGGCCGCTGCGCAGGGCCTTGCAGAAATACATTGAAGACCCGCTGTCGGAGGCCCTGATTCAAGGAACCATAACGACGCGTCCGGCATTCATCGAGGTCTTCCTCGAAGACAACAAGCTGTTCTATCGTCCGGTCGACGCCGAGAAGACCGAAGGCGTGTTGCTGTACGAAAACAGCTAGCTAGCCTTCCACTATTAGCGTCAATTTTCAGCCGTCAGCGCAAGCTGGCGGCTTTTGTTTTGCCGGCCATTTTTGCCAGAGACCGGCCATACTCGCGGATCGTTTCCGGGCGCGATTTGACATAGATGAATTGCCCTTCGCGGCGGGTCTCGATCAGATTGGCGTCTGCCAAAATCTTCAAGTGATGTGAAATGGTACCTGGCGTAAGTCCATACTTCTCGACCACCTGCCTACAAAACATTTCTTTGCAGGCGGAGATTCCTTCGTAAATCTGCAGGCGAGTGGGGTCGCTTAAGGCCTTAGAAATTCTGGATAATTCTTTTTTTTCCATACTCTAATTTCAATGTAGCATGCCGCGTTCAGGAAATTGAATCCATATAGTTTGATGTTCATCAAACTGTACAAGTATCGGCCGGGGCGGGATTAACCGATCGGCCGCAAAATTTAGACGGGAGCAATTTTATGGCGAAGAGATTTTCAGGAAAGACGGTTGTGATCACGGGCGGAAACAGCGGCATAGGGCTGGCTACCGCCAAGTTATTCCATGACGAAGGGGCGAAGGTCGCCATATCGGGCCGCGACCAGAAGACGCTGGATGAGGCGCTCAAAACCATCGGCAACGGGACGCTGGCGGTGAAGGCGGACGTATCCAAGCTGGCGGACATCGACCGGCTGTACTCGCAGGTAACGGGAACGTTCGGCAAGATTGATGCGATTTTTGCCAACGCGGGCATTGCGAAATTTGCTCCGGCGAGCGAAAGCAGCGAGCAACTGTTCGATGAAACCTTCGATATCAACGTGAAAGGGTTGTATTTCACGGTACAGAAGGCGCTGCCCCATCTTAATAACAGTGCCGGAATCGTTCTGAATTCCTCGGTGGTAAATGCAAAGGGTAGTCCCACAACGAGCGTTTACTCAGCCAGCAAAGCGGCAGTGCGCTCGCTCGCACGCACGTTCGCGGCGGAACTGGTTGATCGCGGAATTCGGGTGAACGTGGTGAGTCCGGGGCCGATCGAAACTCCGATCTTCGGAAGAACCGGATTGCCGCAAGCGGCAGTCGACGAGTTTGCGAACCATATCAAAGCGTCCAATCCCATGAAGCGCTTCGGCACCCCTGAGGAAGTGGGCCATGCGGTTCTTTTCCTGGCGAGCAGCGAGGCGTCGTATATTACCGGGGTTGACCTGGGCGTGGACGGCGGGGCAGGCCAGATTTGAGAGGGCGACGGGAATCAAAGTCCCCGCCCTGTCCCTCCAAAAGACGGAGGAACAAGGACGGGGCACCCGATTTTGCGGCCAATTCAGTTTTCGACGAATTTGTGGAGTGCGGTCAAAGTCAGCAGGGGAGCGCTTCATGACCAAGGTCAACATTGCCGATAAATTTGCGAAGATTTCGGAATACTGGAAGCCACACATTGCCGGCGAGCTCAATGGACAGCAGGTAAAGCTGGTAAAGACCAAAGGCGAATTTGTTTTTCACCATCACGACCACGAAGACGAGATGTTTCTGGTGGTGAAGGGACGATTCCGCATGGAGTTCCGCGACCGCCAGGAGTGGATCGAGGAAGGCGAGTTTATCGTGGTGCCGCGGGGAGTGGAGCACCGTCCGGTGGCGGACGAGGAATGTTGGATTTTGCTGTTTGAGCCAGCTTCCACGCTGAACACCGGGAATGTAGTCAACGAGCGTACGGTGCAGCATCTGGAACACGTGTAGGATTGACGCTTGGCACGCGGTGCCTTGCATGGGAACTTACGGGGTCTATGGAACTGATCGTTTACTCGTCTGCCTGGTGTCCCGATTGCCGGGAGGCAAAGCGCTTCCTGGCGAAGCACAATATCCCCTATAAAGAGGTTGACGTCGAGAGCACGCCGGGCGCGTTGGAGGAGATCGTCAAACGGACCGGCAAGCAAGCCATTCCTCAATTCGTGATCGACGGCGAGTGGGTGCAGCCCTACGTGGCGGGCAAGGGCTTTCTTTACGATCAAATGGCGAAGCGGCTGGGTGTGGGGAAGCCATAGACCCAGGGGCGTAAGCCCGGGTTGATTTTCCTGGTTTTTTGCGGCGCGGCTGGAAGCCGCGCCTTTTCAGAGCGAAGCGGTGGCGTCCTTTCAGAACAAGGCAAACGACTCTCCCCTCACGGACTTTTGTCTGGCACCGTTGGTACCCCTGTACATCATCTTCCGTACCGTGGAAAAGCTATTCCCGGCAGGGCAACATAGACAGTCCCCGTTCAGCACTGAAGCGCTTTCCCCTGGTGCAAAAGCTGGAGCGGGTGGTGTCACAAACTCATGTCCGAACCGGAAGTCCCACAGGGGTCGAACGAAGTTACTGAGAGCTGGCAGCAGATGGTGCAGGCTGTGCTTGGCCTTGTGCTTCTGATCGGCGCAGTAGCCATGTTCCATTACTATGCGCCTGGTACGGCACAGAGTCCCCAGCCAGACGATTTGCAGAAGCAGGTGCATGCGCTCACCCAAGAGGTCGCGCAGCTCGAAAAAGAGCAGGCGATGCCGGCCCTGGTGCTCAACCGTTATCGGAATTCCATTGGCTATATTTACGGCATATATCAGGTAGGATTCGCGAACCAAGAGGCTGCGATTCGCGCGCGGGTTTCGGGCACAGGATTCCTGGTGGGGGATGGACTGCTCGCCACCAACCGGCACGTGGCGGAACCATGGTTTGGGGATAGCGAGGCCGAAGCCTTGATGCATCGAGGCGCGAGCGCCATGCTGGAAAGTCTAGTTGTGTTTTTTCCCGGGTCGGCGACTCCTCTCAGGCTGATCCCGGGCGCGGTCTCACCCACTGGCGATCTCGCCGTGCTGAAGATTCAGGACCAGAGTGGGGTACGCGGGCTCGCCGTTCTTCCGCTGGCGAGAGGGAATGCCCAGCCCGGGGAGTTGGTGACCGTGATTGGCTATCCCATGGGGATTGCGGGGATGGTTGCCAAGTCTCCTACGGGGATTTATCAACGGCTGGCGTACCGGCACAATGACATCACGGCGGCGAGCGAACTGGCGGCGCTTTCGCTAATTCGTCCCTCGACCACGTGCGGGCATCTGGGCGACGTGGTGGGCGACAAGCTGATTTACGACGCGCCCACAGCGCACGGGGGGAGCGGTGGTCCGGTGTTCAATGCCAACGCGGAAGTCATCGGAGTGAACTCGGCGTATATCGATGGATTTTCCGGAGGCACGCTGGGATTCTCTGTGGACGCGTTGCGCCCGCTGATCGAGGAAGCGCAGAAGCGGCAGTAGATTCCTTCCAGTCGATTCAGCAGACGATAAAAAAGGGCCGGGAAGCGATGCTTCCCGGCTTTCGGTTTTGGCCAACGATCAGAAGGCCCAACGCAAGGAGAACTGGATCAAACGCGGAGTTCCAGTGGTGCTCACAATTTCGCCGAATGGATCGGGGCTGGTCTGGGGGCCGGATGCCCACGCCAGGTACTGCTCGTAGTCGGTTACCAGCGGTGTGCCGAAATTCGGGTGGTTCCACAGGTTGAAGAAATCGGCGGCGAAGCGGAGATCCTGACGCTCCGTCAGTTTGAAGTGCTTGATGAGGGAGAAATCCCAGTTCTGCTGGAACGGTCCGCGATAGATATTGCGACCAAGATTTCCGAAGCCGGTGGTGCAATAGTTAGGATCCGAAGCGCATTGCGTTGGATAGAGCAGCGGGGCGGTTGTGAAGGCAACCGGATTCAGCCATCCGCTGAGACGCTGGGAAACGCTGCCAGAGCTCATGCCCTCGCCAATAGTCGCGCCGGAAGCCAGGCTCGCGGCGACGGGCGACGTGCCAGCCCCCAGGAAGGCATTGCCGCCGTTCGAATCCAAAACCGAAAACGGCAGGGAATTTTGGAAGCTGGTGACGCCGCTGACGGCCCACTCTCCTAGGGCAGCATGCTTAAAGCCGGTAGTGTGGGCGAAGAATGGCAGATCGTAGACGTAACTGATCTTCAAGACGTTTGGACGGTTGAAGTCAGAAATTCCACGCGAAGCATTGATCGTACTCTCGTCGTTGAACGCCGTGTTGTTGGCTGTGTTGCCGGTCGAGGTTGCGTCGATGTTCTTGGAAAACGTGTAGGCAGCCTGGATGTAACCGCGCTCCCAACGCCGCGAGACGGTGGCCTGAAACGAGTGATAGATGGAATAGGCGTCGTTGGCGAATATTTGATATCCCGAATAGCCGTTCAACCCGGGAGTGGGCGTGCGGGCGATAGCGTTGTCGAACGTATTCGAGGTGATCTGGTAAGTGTTGCCGCTGGTGTCGGTGACGGGGAAGGGGTTGGCGGGAGTGGCGTTTACAGACTGGATGGCGTCGCGAGTTTCTCGCAGATGCGTGCCCTTGGTGCCGACGTAGCCGACTTCCAGCACCCACTTCCGGCCCAAATCCCGCTGGACGGTAAGGTTCCATTGCTGTGTGTTGGGTACGACAAAGTGTCGAGGGACTTCCAGCACAAAAAGATTCTGCGTGGGATTTACGCCGGGACCAGAACATCCGTTGTAGATACCCGCCTGCGTCGGATCGCTGTTCACGAATCCGGTGAGCTGGGAAAGGCAGGGTAGCCACGCACCTGACAACTGTCCGGCGGCGGGCACTGCATTGGAATTGGTGGCGGGAGTTCCGGTGAAGAAATCGGACATGGTGAAGCCGGGCGTTTGCCCGAAGAACACGATGGGGATAAATGGGGACTGGAAGCTGAGCTGATCGACCGCTCCCACGTCTTCCCGCACGTAGAAGATGCCGTAGCCGCCGCGAAGGGTCGTATTGTGATGACCGAAAACATCCCAGGCGAAGCCTATTCGCGGACCGATGCCGGTGGAAACGCTGTTGTTGAAAGTGGATCCGGCGGCATTGCCGGTGAGGCCGGGAACACCGAGTTTATTGACGCACTTGGGATAGATGAAAGGATATTCGCCGGACTTGGTGAGATCCGATTCCATGTTGCCGATGTGGCAGGCATTGTCGCTCCAGGCGCCGAAGAACTCCGTGCGCAGGCCGAGATTCAAAGTCAGATCCGGAGTAGCCTTCCAGTCGTCCTGCACAAACAGGGCAGAGTTTTTCTGGCGGTAGTTGTGGTTGTAAACGCCGCCGCCGCCGAAGCTGAATTCGGGAGCGCCCTGCAGGAAATTGCCGACATCGCTGACCGGGCACGGATTGGCGACACTGCATCCGGGAGCGGTCGTGGTTGTGGAGTCGCCAAAATAAAGCTGGCCGTTAAAGACTTGCGGGAATTGTTTATTGAGAGCGACCGGCGTAAATTCGCCACCAAAGCGCCAGTTATGTTTGCCGCGTACCCAGCCCAGCGTGTCAATGAAATTGAAGTTATTCTGGGCCTGATATTGGTTGGCTTGCGGCGTAGGACCGAACTGAAAGCCGGAGCTGACGAAGGTGAATTTGTAAATGTTGTCGGTGAGGTTGTTGGTGGGCCGCGTGATTCCGGCCTGCGCCGCAGTGACCGGTGGCACGTTAATGTCGCTGTTGTTGATGCGAATAAATCCCAGGCGGAAATCGTTGACCAGAGCGGGCGAAAAAACGTGCGTCTCGGTAAGCGAGAAGACGCGATCATTCACCGGAAGCTGGTAGGGAAAGTTGAGATCTCCGCTACTGATGCTGCCGCCTAAAGAGGCCTGCAGTCCGCCTGCGCCAAACGGCACGTCCGACTCGAAGTTTTGGAAGAAGAAATTAACGGAGAGCTTATCCTGCGAATTGCGGAACTCACGATCCCATGTGGCGGTGAACTGGTTGTCGGTGTACTTGCCAGGAATGCTGGTGGTGAAGGGAACCACGGTGCCGGCGGCGGTTCCAGCGGGAGCGTTAGGCAAGGGATAAAGATATCCGTTGGCAGCTGAACCAAACTGGTTGCTTTGAAATGCAATCAGTGATGCGGCGACGGGATCGATGCTGGTAAGGTTGAAAGCCGATTGCAGCGCAGCATAGCCGGAGGGAACACGATCGGCTGCTGGTATGTACGGGATTAGCGTGCTGATGATCGTTCCCGGAGAATCGCCGCTGCGCTGGCGGGTTCCGGAATAGTTAATGAAGAAGAAGCCGAGTTTTCCGCCAGAGCCGATCGGGCCGCCTAAATCTCCGCCGAAAATATTCTGCTGAATCACCGGGCGCGATTCGCCGGCGCCAGCGAGAAAGTAGTCGTTGGCGTCGAGGACGGTGTTGCGGAAGAATTCGTAGGCTTCACCGTGGAAGGTATTGGTGCCTGTTTTTAGAATGGCGTTGATGTTGCCGCCGCCATTGCGGCCTTGGGTGGCATCGTAGAGCGAGGTTTGTACTTTGAATTCCTGGATCACGGCCGGATTGGGCAACGGGGTGGTGGTCAGCTCAGCGACGTTATAATCCGTCGCGCTGATGCCTTCGATCTGATAGTTGTTGTTGTCTTCGCGCTGGCCGTTCACTTCAATGCGCACGTTGCCGCGTCCCAGCTGCGAGGCGGCATTCAGTTCGCCCTGTGCGCCGCTGGAGAGCGTCAGCAATTGCTGAAAGTTTTGCGTGGCCAGCGGCAGGTTCTTGATGGTACGCGATTCAATCGCTTGCCCGGTGGTCGCGTCGGTGGTGTCGACCTGTTGTACTTCGGCCTGGACTTCCACCTGCTGTTGCACTGCCTGGGTCTTGAGCTTGGCGATCAGCCGCGTGGTTTCGGTGACGCGCACCACGATGTCGCGAAAGGTCGATTGAGAGAATCCCGGCGCGTGGACGCTCACCGTGTATTGACCCACCGGCAGAAGTGGCGCGGTAAAAGAACCATCAGGGCCGGAGGTGACGCTGCGTTCCAGCACGCCCGTTTCCTGGTCGGTGATGCGAACTTCGGCATTGGCCACGACCGCGCCGCTGGGGTCCTGAATCGTGCCCGTGATCGCTCCCGTTGCCCCACCTTGAGCGACGGCCCGGGCGATAAAAGCGATGGTGAGAAAACTGATCCAGATCAACCTACCTAGTAGCTTCGGCATAGCCTCTCCCTGAGTTCGGACTGGATTTTATTTATTGCTGAAACGGAGATGTGACGGGCGAACAAGCAGATCGACAACAGAAGAATAATAGGCGCAGCCAGTCGTGTGCTCTCACACGCAGAAGTGGGCTGCGGAGGTACAGAGGTGATCGCTTGAGTTTCGCCGCCATCGGATAGACGTTTCCCCAAAAGCTGCTCTGGGTTCTGGGGATTGCGGAAGGATACTCAAAGTGGCAGGCGGTTGGCAATACAAATCCGCTTATCTTCCTAGACTTTAGCGCTCCTCATGCAGACGCTGGTCGCCAGAGGCCGAGAGCGTTGCCGGAAACCGCTCAGCCCTCAGCGGCTCCGATGAGAGGGGGACGACGAAAGCATGACCACCGGTCGCTCTTGCAACAAAAACAAAGGCGGCGAGTGCTGTTTCGTCGCCTGCGGCCACGTAGGAGGCGACGCCCAAAAGAACTCAGGGTCACGAAGGAGACGACGGAGGCGATCAGCGAACGCACCCGCGCTTCGTGCACCACATTGTCACGACAGGGCTTTTCCAGGGCGAACGCGCGAAGCAAACGACGCCTCAGGAAACGGCCGGCTTTCGTGCCTCATGAGTGCTGGCTGGTCTTTCTCTTTTCGTGCTCTTTTCCTGAGAGGGGTTTTTGGTGGGCGCCTTTTTCGTTCGCGCCGGCTGAATACAGAGGAGAGCCCTCATCGCCCTCCCGCATGATGCGGCGAAGGGCAGCGACCAGTTCAGGTCCGGCACTGCGGAGCTCCTGGTGATGGTGCAGCGCCAGTTCCGCGAGCACCTTTTCTCCCTTGGGAGTGAGCGCGAGCAGCACTTCGCGACGATCATCCTGGGCGCGGGTGCGGCGGACCAATCCTCCAGTTTCCAGGCGATTCACCAGTTCCACGGCGCTGTTGTGGCGCACCTTCATGCGATCGGCCAAATCGCGGATTCGAGGACGCAGTCCGGCGGGGATGCCTTTGATCGCCAGCATCAGTTGATACTGTCCCCTTTCCAAACCTGCCTTTTTAAGTGCTTCCTCGCTGAAATGGAGAAACCGCCGGATCTGATAGCGGAACTCGGCCAGCGCCTGATAGTCCGACAAGGTGAGCCTTTTCATGCCGCTGATTGTATCGTGCCGCGATCTACTTCCATCAAGATTATATCGTAACGCGATATACTATCAAAGGCGGAGGTTCCGGGCACTCCGACTTCGCTGGCCTCTTTTCCAGCCACCATTTAGAATCCTCTGTCCCACAGGAGCGGCATCGACAGGAGGCGAATTCACCTTGATCCCCCGCTATACTCGCCCGGAAATGGGCCGAATCTGGAGTGATGAAAACCGCTTCCGCACCTGGCTGGCCGTAGAAGTCGCAGCTACCGAAACGCTGGCCGAGGCGGGAATGGTGCCCAAGGCAGCGGCCAAGTCCATTCGCGAGCGCGCCGATTTCAGCGTGGAGCGCATCCACGAGATTGAAGCCGAAGTGCGGCACGATGTGATTGCTTTTACCACCGCCGTGGCGGAGATCGTGGGGCCCGATGCGCGCTGGTTTCACTACGGCCTCACCTCCAACGATGTGGTCGATACCGCGCAGGCCTTGCTGATCAAGCAGGCCTCGGTTCTGATTGCGCAGGACCTTGCGCGCCTGGCCGAAGTGCTGGAACGCCGCGCCTGGGAATTTAAAGACACGTCCATGGTGGGGCGCACCCACGGTATTCACGCCGAGCCCATCACCTTCGGCTTCAAGTTAGCCAACTGGTATTCGGAAACGCAGCGAAACATGGTTCGCTTCAAAGCGGCGGCCGAGGATATGCGGGTGGGGAAGTTTTCTGGCGCGGTCGGGATCTTCGCCCATCTCACGCCGGAGATTGAGGAACAAATCTGCGCGCGCCTGGGATTGAAGGCTGCGGCCGTGTCTTCGCAGGTGATTCAACGCGACCGTCACGCCCAGTATCTGGCGACCCTGGCCGTGATCGCCTCCACATTGGATAAGATCGCCACCGAAGTCCGTCACCTGCAACGGACCGAAGTGCGCGAGGCGGAAGAGTTTTTCAGCGAGAAGCAAAAAGGATCGTCGGCGATGCCGCACAAGCGAAATCCGGTGACCAGCGAGCAGATCAGCGGCCTGGCGCGAGTGGTGCGCGGCAATGCACAAGCAGGCTTTGAAAATGTTGCGTTATGGCACGAGCGCGACATCTCGCACTCGTCGGCCGAGCGCGTGGTTCTTCCTGATTCCACCACGCTGATTGATTACCTGTTGAGCAAGACGGCTACGCTGATCGAAACCATGTTCGTGTATCCCAAACGAATGCTGGCCAACCTGGAGAGCACCCATGGATTGATCTTCAGCGGCCAACTTCTGCTTGATCTGGTGGAGCACGGAGTTTCGCGGGAGGACGCCTATCGACTGGTGCAGGGGCACGCCATGCGGGCGTGGAAAGATGGTTTGGATTTTTACCAGTTGGTGCTTGCGGATAAGGAAATCACAGGGAACGTTCCGCGCAAGCAAATTGAGTACGCCTTTGACCTGCAGCGTCAACTGAAGAATGTAGACAAGATTTTCGCGCGCGTATTTCCCAGCCCCAGTGCGAAAAAACCTGGTGGTGGCAGGAAATCGCCCGCGCGCGAGCGCTCGACGCGCACGCGAAATCGCCGCTAACCGCGGTCCACTTCTGTAAACCCATCTCGTACGCTGAAGTTGCGGCTGCAATTCACCCACGCCGTGTTGTCTTAATGCATCTCTGTCACACCTCCGGGCATCGAAGGAATTAACCAGGTGGTTAATTCGTAAAGTTTCGTCAAGAATTGGGTCGGAGGTGACCTATGACAGGGGTGATGAAGAAGAAGGCAGGGTTGCTGAACAGGTTGGGTGCGCTGGTCGCGGTTGGATTATCGAGCGCGACGCTCGTCGCCCAGAACGTCGCGCAAACCAAGGATGCGGCTCGCTACGACAATCAAATTCAAACCAAGGTGACGCAGAAACTCGCGGCCAAGAATCAGTTCCGCGATGTGCGATCGAGCGTACAAGATGGGGTGTGACCCTCGCGGGCACGGTCGATCTCTACCAACGCAAGCTGGACGCGGCCAAGCTGGCGCGGAAAACTGCCAACGTGCGGGACGTGCATGACTTGATCACAGTCGCGGGTCCGAACGTGCCCGACGCGCAACTCGAGGAGCAACTGGCGAAGAAGCTGCGCTACGTGCGCGTTGGCTATGACATCACGTTCGATTACTTTGCGTTGAACGTAAAGGACGGCGTTGTCACGGTGGAAGGGCAGGATCGCACTGGAGTCGGCCGGGACGAGGCTCTGGCCGATATCCGGAATACGCCCGGCGTGAAGGACGTGATCGCGAACATTTCATTGGAGCCGGTCTCGCTCTTCGATGATGGCCTGCGGCTGCGCGCAGCTCGTGCCATTTACCACGATTCCGTGTTGAGCAAGTATGCGATTGACCCGGCGCGGCCGATCCGCATCATCGTGGATAACGGCCACGTGACGCTCTACGGTTCCGTGGATAACGCGATGGACAAGAATGTCGCCGGAATTCGAGCCAACCAGCTTTTTGGCGCCTTCAGCGTGGAGAACAAGCTGATCGTCGAAAACGATTCGGGGCAGACTGGGATGTAATGTTGGGGGTGAGGCTGGGCGCGGAGCAATCCGCGCCCTTTTCTCTTACAGCCGGTTGATCAACGATGCTACATAGCCCGCGCCGAATCCGTTATCGATATTCACTACGCTCACATTGGACGCGCAGGAATTGAGCATGCCGAGGAGCGCGGTGAGCCCCTGGAACGATGCGCCATAGCCAACGCTGGTGGGCACGGCAATCACCGGCACGCCCACGAGACCTCCAACTACGCTGGGCAACGCGCCTTCCATGCCGGCGCAGACGATCACCACGCGGGCTTTCGTGAGCGCTTCGCGATTGGCAAGAAGACGATGGATTCCCGCGACACCCACGTCGTAGAAGTGCTCGACAGAGTTGCCCATCAATTCGGCGGTGACCACCGCCTCTTCGGCGACGGAGATGTCGCTGGTACCCGCCGATACAACCGCGATGGTGCCTTTGCCATAGATGTGCGGGTCCTGCTTGAGCGCAATCGCCCGGGCCAGTTGGCGATATTCTGCGGCGCGCACTTTTTTCTTTACTGCGGCAAACTGCTTCTTGTCGGCGCGTGTAGCCAGCACGTTGCCTCCGTGCTTCGCCAGCCGCGCAAAAATTTCTGCCACCTGCGCGGCGGTTTTGCGCTCTCCGAAGATCACCTCCGGCATGCCAGCGCGCAGCCTGCGATGATGATCCACCTTGGCGAATCCGAGATCCTCAAACGGCAGATGGCGCAGCCGGTCGACCGCATCGTCGGGCGCGAGTTTTCCCTGACGCACTTGCTCGAACAGTTTGCGGATGGATTCGGCGTTCACAGTAGGAGGCAGCAGCCACTCGGCATCGAGCCGGATGATCGAGCCGGCGATCTCTAGATTAGCATTGAGCAGCCGAGCTCTGAGTTTTTGGCGTGCGCGACCTGCGAGAGGCGCCGCGGACCCGGGCAATAACAGAGCGGCAAACTTTGCGCGCAACGCCGGGCTGGTCGAGATGAGTAAGAAACAAACGGCGTAGTCCGCTGGGCGTGACTCGGCCCGCCAGATAAGCATCGTAGATCATGCTTCCCAGGCGGTATCCCCAATCTTTCGCGACGGCTTGCGATTTCTCGTTATCGCTGCGGACCGCGGCCACAGCAGCTTTTTCACAGGCGGCGCAGGACAATGCGAAGGAACTATCCGTTTCGGGCGCTGGCCTGGCGGGATAAAGCACTCGCGAGCCGAAGTAAGCGACAGCATGTTCGATCATGCCCGCGTAAAACGCATCCAGCGGCGCCGGCGCGGTGGAATTTTTGTGGAATTCGTTTTCATCTGCAGCGTGACCATTGACTCTGTGTGCGTTCAGAAGCTGCGGCAGACCACGGCAGGCGTGATGCAGAAAACGTGCTGCGTCCTCGGCCGCGTGCATCAACTGAAATTGGCGGACGTAGAATGCATTCACCTCCGGGAAATACGTGCTGCCGCGTTCTTCCACGCTGGCGAGCATACTGGCCACTTGTTTCTCCGGGATGCTTTTCCGCGAGATGAGACGCTGCAGCATCGCCTGCGACTCACCGCCATGAACTTCCGGCAGCAGGTCGACCAGGAACCTGGGTTGCGTGGTGTTGTGCGGCGAGTAGCGGTTAATCTCAAGAAAACTGGCCAGGCTGTCAATCAAGTTGTAGATGGTAGGGGCGAAGTCAGGGCCGGTATCGCAGCGGCTCCACTGATCGAGAAAGAGGCGATAGCTTTCATATTTTTCGAGAGGCGTGGCATTGAAGACGCAGAGAACGTCCTGGTTAACGCGCACGGCTTCAACCTTATCGACGGGTTCGCCGGCGGCGCGCCAGTAGAGGGCGTCGACGTTTTGCAGCACGGTGAGAATTTTGGCGTCTGGGAGTTCTTTGTGCAACGCGCGAGGCAGATGCCGCGGCGCCAGATGCGATTCGCCGAACAGCACGAAGAGGACGGCTTCGGGATGGCGCTGGCGAATTTCGGCAAGCTTGACGGCGGCGTGACGATCGCGGGCACCGATTTTCCGCAGATTCTCCCGCGGCATGCAGTCGAGGCCGTAAAGGCCCTCGCCATGGTCGCGTGCGGCCACGAGCAATTCGTGAAATGGAGCCCAGTCGTAGCCCCAGTCAAGATCAAAACGGATGCGCTGCCGCAACTCGTCTTCGTCAATTTCGCGGCGCCACCATTCGTCGAGAATGTGCTGGTCGCGGGCGAAGATGGTTTCGACGCCCAACACCACCGGACGGTCCCCAGCCAGTGCGCGCTGCTCGATCAGCGAAGCAGCATAACGCTGCGCGGCGGGTAGCGCGTGGTAATCGCCAATCAAGACCACATCCGCGGCCTGCAGGGCGTTCTGAATCTGTTGACGGTCCAGAAGCGAATCGTAGTCGCCGAAAGCCTGCGAGAACTCTCGAAGATACTTGCGGCGGCCGTTCGAATCCTGGGCGCGGATTTCACGTTCCACTCCCTCCAAGGCGTGAAGTTCCGCCGCGCTGCGCCGAGATCGTAGATTGGCTGTCGATGCCATAAAGTCAACTTCTGGCTTCTAGCTCTTAGCTTCTGGCCTTGTGTTCGCCTTGACTTCCACTTCCGCTACTCCCTATGCTCCAAAGTCGGGGCTGCGCTATTCGCGCCTCGCCGGAGAAACATTGCCGAATCAGCCTCCAGAAAATCTGACGATTGCAACCACGGGTGCCAGCGGATCCGTGTTTCTTCGCCAATTGCTGATCACCGTTGAGCGCGATGCTCGCATTCACACCGTGAACTTCATAGCATCAGACTCCGCTTTGCGAGTGCTGGCGGAAGAACTCGGCATCCAGGGCCGGGCGAATCTCGTTTGCCAGATCCTTGCCAACGAAAAAGGCTCGTCCAAAAGCGAGGAGAAAAAAATTAAAGAGCAATCGAACGCTGATATCGGGGCTAACGTGGCCAGCGGTTCCTATCCCGCCGACGCTATGGTCGTCCTCCCCTGCAGCATGGGCACATTGGCCCGTATCGCGAACGGCATCGCGTCGCATCTGATCGAGCGCGCGGCTGACGTTTGTCTGAAAGAGAAGCGTCCGCTGGTGCTCTGCGTGCGCGAGACGCCGCTCAACAAAATTCACATCCGCAACATGTACCGGGCGGCCGATGCCGGCGCGATCATCTTTCCGCTCATTCCGGCCTTCTATTACCAGCCCGCGACCTTAGATGACCTGACCCGCGAGTTCGCCTACCGTGTGCTCGCCCATTTGGGCCTTCCTCAGCCTGAGGCATTTCGCTGGAAGGGCTGACTTATCAGCGGCTTACTTGCCTACAGACAAAAACTCTTCTCCCTAAGGGAAGATCGGCTTCAGGGTCGGGAATCTTAAGTGTAGAGAGCCTCAGGTTCAGGTCACAGATGCCGTGCGGCCATGTACGGCGGGGGGACTCTTCCATACGGTCTAAATTGACTCCCAGATTTCCCAAGCGACGATCTCGATGGCTTAGCGTAGAATGCGTCAAATTCCCCGACAGGTTTGCGGATGCTTTTGACCATCGAGCCAAATGATCAAGTCCCGTTCGCGGCGCAGCCTTTTTGGCCGCGACGATTTCTCCTGGCTTCAATCTGTGGCGTGTTTCTGCTGATGTTCGCAACCGCGTCTGCAGCGGACGAGCGCAATCCTTTTGCTGGCGATACCAAGGCGGCGAAGGCGGGCGAGTATGAATTCCGAATCAACTGCGCGCTCTGCCACGGACTGGGCGCGCATGGCGGCGGCCGTGGCCCCGACCTGACGCGGGCGCAGAAAAAACATGCGCACTCCGACGCGGAGTTGTTTCAGGTGATCAGCAATGGCATTCCCGGCACCGCGATGCCCGCGAATGGAACCAACGGCCAAGGCGTTGGCATGACCGACGCGGAGATCTGGCAGATCATCACTTATATCCGCAGCGTGGAGGTGAAGGCCCCGGCCGTTTCTGCGGGTAGCGCGGCCCATGGCAAGGAACTTTTCTATGGCGATGCGAACTGCTCGCTGTGCCACATGGTCGAGGGACGGGGCGGGCGGTTGGGTCCGGAGCTTACCAGCGTGGGAGGATCGAGAACGCGGGCGGCCATCATCGATTCGGTGCGCAATCCCAGCCGGCGGCTGGCCTGGGGGTTGACGGAGGCGACAAAAGAGTTTCCCCAGGAGTACGAGACCATCACGGTAGTGACCGCCGAGGGAAAGGAAATCAAGGGCGTGGCTTTGAACGAAGACAATTTCAGCGTGCAGATGATGGGTGAGAGCGAACAGATTTATCTGCTGGACAAGGATAAGCTGCGATCGTTCAGCAAAAGCCGGGAGTCGATGATGCCGACGTACAATGCAGACCTTTTGAGCGACAAAGATCTGGACGACATTGTGGCCTACCTGGTCAGTGTGGCGGCGAAATGAGGAGGCAAGTTTGTCTCGAGACTTTTGAAAGGCCGGGACAGTGGTGGAAGAGCGGCGCTTCAGCAACGTGTCCAGACGCTTCTGCAAGCAGGGGCTTCAGCCGCAGCGGATCGCAGGGCCTGAAGGCCGCTTCTTCCTGGGGCGCTGACGCGGCCCTGAGAGGGCCGCTCCTCTACGGTTGCTCCGGGGTTCGGGTTAAGATGCTTCGCCTGCTTCCTGCCGAAGTTCCAAAGCAGCTTCTGATGACATTACTATTTGTCGGCTTCTTTACGCTGCCCCTTCGAGCGCAGGTCACATTCGAACGACTGCTGAATTCATGGAAAGAGCCGCAGAACTGGATGACGTATTCGGGGGATTATTCTGGCCGGCGCTTCAGTGCGCTCGATCAGATCACTACTACGAATGCGCACACTCTAACGGCGAAGTGGGTATTCCAGACCGGGGCTACGGGCAAGCTTGAGACTTCGCCCCTGGTGGTTGACGGCATTCTCTACGCTACCGGGCAGGACGACCGGGCTTTCGCTCTGGACGCCCGCACCGGACGGCCCATCTGGCTCTACCAGCATCAACTGCCGGCAGACATCCGTCCCTGCTGCGGGCGGGTGAATCGCGGCCTCGCGATTCTGGGCAACGAAGTTATTCTGGGCACGCTCGATGCACACGTGATCGCGCTCGACACAAAAACCGGCAACGTGATCTGGGATGTTGTGGCCGCCGACTATCAGAAGGGATACAGCTTCACGGTCGCGCCGCTCGCCGTGAAGAATCTGGTGGTGATCGGCGTTTCCGGGGGCGAGTATGGGGTACGCGGATTCATTGATGCGTACGATGCCGCGACCGGTGAGCGCAAGTGGCGTTTCTATACCGTGCCGGGGCCGGGTGAGCCGGGACATGAAACCTGGGAGGGCGATTCGTGGAAGGTCGGTGGTGCTCCGGCGTGGAACACGGGAACCTACGACCCTGCGACCAATCAGATTTTGTGGCCCACCGGAAACCCTGCGCCTTCCAATCGCGGCGAAGGACGCGCCGGAGACAATCTCTACAGCAATACTCTGCTCGCGCTCAATGCCGACACGGGAAAGCTGAACTGGTATTTCCAATTCACCAAACACGACGAACATGACTGGGACGCCACGCAAGTTCCGGTGATACTTGAAGCCGGCGGCAAGCACCTGATCGCGCAGGCCAACCGTAACGGATTTTTCTACGTGATCGATCGCAGCACGGGCAAACTGATTTCGGCCAATGCCTACGGCAAAACCACATGGAGCGACAGCAAAGATGCTGATGGACGGCCCATAGCGAAGAAGGAAGCTTCGCCGACGCTCGAAGGCCACACGGTGTGTCCGGGAGCGCTGGGTACAACGAACTTCATGGCGCCTGCCTTCAGCCCGCAAACATCATTGTTCTACGTGACCGCCCGCGATCAGTGCGACATTTTCTCGACCGCGCCGCAGCCGTATGAAGCGGGCCATGCTTATTACGGCAGCGCTTACTTTCCGTCGGAAGAAGCTGAGCCTTTTCGCGGATTTCTGAAAGCGATCGATCCTTCGACGGGAGCGATCAAATGGAAATTCGAGCACACTTCGCCGACGTGGTCCGGCGTGCTGTCCACTGCGGGAGGTCTGGTATTCACCGGCGATGCCGAAGGAAACTTCATCGCTTTGGATGCGGCGACGGGCAAAGCACTCTGGCATTTCCAGATGGGCGGCGCCGTCTACGCCGCGCCCATGGCCTTCGCCGTGGATGGAAAAGAGTATGTGGCGATCGCGGCGGGCAGCGCTATCTACGCGTTCGCGCTGCCATAGAACCGACGTCAGAAGCGCACCACGATTCCTGTGGAAACCCGAATGTTGTTTTGACGCTGAGCGATTCCGTAGAACAGGGCGCCGGAGAACACGTTCTCGTAAAATTTATTCAAATTGTGGTAGGTGCGAAGGTCGTCCGCCTGAAACAGCCGCACAGAAAAAAGCCGAAACAATCGGTAGTCGATTCCTCCGCCCAGGGCCAGGGCAGCGTCGGTGTAAGTTGTGGCCGACGAGGTCACAGGAGTCGACAGGCCCGTGATGGTGCTGGCGTTCAGGCTGGCTCGATCAAAGCCGAACATGACATGGATGAAAGGCGTGATTTTTGATTTTCCCCTGAAGGTAAGCACGGGACCGACCAGCAATGCATAGCCGTTGGCTTCGGGCAGTCCGGAGAGCGTGCTGAATCGCGTGTTCGTGAGCGGCTTGCCGTAACGGCCGCTGACGTCCGCCACGATTCCAATCCAGTGGTTGGCATTGTATTGCCCTTCCACATTCCAGCCGCTGAAGGCGGAATTTATTGCGAACGGGCTATTCAACTCCCGCAGAGCATAGTCCAGGTCCTGGCCGCTGAGTCCTCCGTTGTCCGCGTAGGTGAAGGAGTATCCGCCGAACGCCTGCACTTTTGGTGTGGAAGCTTGCGCCAATGCGCACGAACTCAGCAGGGAGATCAGAGCGATCGTTGCTACCGCCAAGCGAATCATTTCGATGTTTTTTCCTTTCAACAACCGTCGACCCGGAGTTTTACATCCCGGGAGATCCGAGAAGGTCCTGCAACTGGCGTCACACTTTGTTGTGGCCGAAACCAAGTAAGAACGCAGACGCATGCGAGAGGGTTGCAAGTGGGCACGTAAATGTAGGTAAAGGTATTTAAGTTCTTAATTATAACGTGGGAACACGGGGCAGGCTTTCCGCCGCGCGCATGCGGCTCTCGCGGAAAAAAATCCTCTCGACAAACCTGAAGCAATGGGGACCGCACGAGACTTTCCGCGGACAACTCCTCCAAGAAGATACAAACCTTTGACCGCCCTGTGACAAGAGCCCAGGCGCCGGGCGCTACTCTCCGTTTACACCGTGATCGAAATTCAACTAGCGGGGCGGTGAAAGGAAGGAAACTATGAAGCAACTCACAGAAGTTCTGGAACGCGCCGCGAGCCGGCGCTCATTCCTCAAGAACAGCGTGGTCGCAGGAGCTGTGGCGACTGTAGGAGCCGGTATCCTGGGCAGCGGGTTACCCGCTTTCGCTCAGCAAACTGGCGGTTCGGGGCTGAATAGTGGAGATATTGCGATCCTGCAGTTCCTCGCGGCAGCCGAACTGATCGAATCCGGTCTTTGGACCCAGTATGCGGAACTGGGTGGCATTGGCAACAATTCACCCATCGAAGTCGACCCGAACCAACAGCTGAACCCCACCAGGTAGCGTTGTCGAACCTCGATTCCGATGGCCCGCAATATATCGCCAGCAACACGCTGGACGAAGTGAGCCACGCCACGTTCCTCAATGCCTATCTCGAGTCCCGAGGAGCCGAGCCGGTCAACTTGGAGGAGTTCGTAACTTTGCCGGGAAGTACAGCCACGGGGTCAACGGGTGCCTCGCGGCTCACGAATCTGACGAAGCTCAACGTCGATACCAGTTGGTTCGTCCGCTATCGCAGCACAACCAGTCCGGACTCCGGCGCAAGCTTTGCACAGGCAGTCACACTCAACGGAGTTACCGCCATTCCCCGAAGCGATGCGGATTACGAGGGCAAATCGAACCCTAACTTTGCCGGTAACGATCATATTCAGGCCATCGCGAACGTGGCGGCATTTCACTTTGGGCAGATCGAGCAAGGCGGCACCAGTCTTTACGCAGCCCTGAGTCAAAAAGTAACGGATCCGGAGGTGCTCCAGATTACCCTGGGCATCGGTGGAGACGAGATCGCCCACTTTCTGGAATGGGTGGATTTTGCAGGCAACGGAGTTCAAGCCCCGGTGGCGCCATTTACCGATCCCATTTCCGGCCTGAAATTCCCCAATTTTTTCAGCAAACCCAATCCGCTGATTCAGCCCAGCCTGATCTTCCCCGTGCCTTTCGAGTTCAAGCCTAACCTGCCTCGCGTCTCGATGATCCGTCCGCTGACCGATAAATTTGGCGGTGCCATGGCGGCAGTGAAAGGCCTCACCGCCAGCGGGCTGTTCGCCGGCCAATCTCCGGAGTTCTTCTCCACGTTGAAGGCATTAGCCGCCGCAGCCGATGCGGCTCAACGCGGAGTCTGACGGTTCGCGCAATCGCGTGGAAGCCTTCGGGGGAGGGCCGGTTCACGTGGCTCGTCGCGGCGGGCGCTGCTGACCAATCCATCGATCGCAGCACCCGTTTTTTCTCCAACTGCTCGATAACTCGCTTCATATTGATTGGAGGAACGCCAATGTTCGAAGGATTTCATCGACAAAAATTCTCATGATCGGCCTTACCTCTTTGCCGACTTCCTGGCGAGACCCGCTGAGCTTGTTTTCCGTCTGGTAAACCACGCCGGAAACCCGAGAATTACTCGCCATCTATTGACACCACAGAAATGCTTCCTCTAATCTGCAATTACACCGGGAAGGAGGTGGTCGAATGACAAGTTCTGATTGTAGTGGCACGTGTGGGAGTCTAAGACCAGGTGAGGTGGCTGAGACTTAGAGCTGGTTGCACTAAGCGGGGCTCCAGGGCGCTGCCGATTGCGTAACGATCGGACAAACCAGCACCAGGAGCTACAAGCCCGCACACTAGCCGGTGAGTATGGAGGATTGCATAGCGTTGGTCGCGCGAAGGCTTCCTCCTTGGGGCTTCGGCCTCGACCCGGGAGTTGCCGTGAGAGGCCACGTAGAGTGACCACCTCTTGGTCAATCCCAAACAGTCCACCGGACGGCCCGCAAGCTCGTATGAGCTTGCGGGCCGTTTGTTGTTCGGTGGCCGATACTAGCTAATTGAGAAGGCCAAAGACTCACGCTTAAGTTGACCACAGAGGGGAATCGCCGAGCTGGTTGGAGGTATCCTGCTGCCCTTGTTAACCAAAAGGATATTACGAGAAAGGCAACATCCAGAAATATAAAAAATTGCAGGGAGTTGTACACTCAGCGGCGCGAACTTCAGCGGATTGCGAATTAAATGCGGAAGGTGGAGTGGCGCCTGGTCTGCTTGCGGGTTGCGCAAAGTGCCGGGGGTTCTGTTTCCAGGAGGCTTTTCGCCATGACAACTAGAAGAAACATTGTGGCTGTTTGCTTCGTTTTCTGTTTCATCAGTTCTCTTGCGTCCGCTGACAGTGTGAACAACATTCCCATCACCGGTACGGCTTCTCAAGGATTTGCCACAACCGAAGGCGACTTCAACATTACGGGTCCTAGCCTTTCGCTATACCAGGGGCTGCCTGGTGGTCCCAGCTTTATTGGTTTCTGTAATCTCGGAAGTGCGTGTAACTTTTCCTTTGATATTGACGCTTCCGGCAGTGCTTTTTGCATTTGTTCGCTTTATGACTTAGGTTCACTTGGAAACAAGGTAGCAGAACTTTTTGATACATCCCTGACGTTTACCGGTCCGACCGAGGTTTACTCTGGCGGCACAAGCATCAGCGTGCCGATGACGGTTAGCGGAACCATCGTCGGTTACCAGCTTATTAACTGTCAGAGCAGCGAAGGCTGCAGCCTGGGACCGGTAGTGTTCAAACTTCACATTGCCGGTACAGGAACCGGGATATTCACCATGAATCCGATTAGTGGAACGGACGACGGCCAGCATTGTGGGGGTGTCGAGCACCTTCACCGGCACTGCTACGGTGGCGACTCCGGAGCCGATCTCTCTGGTATTAACGGGCACAGGGCTAATGGGAATTTTGATCAGGAAAAAACTCGATCACCCAAAACAAGCATAGCCGCGCGGGAATCCACTCAACGCTTCGGGCTCATCAACGCATCTAAGCTGGCGACTCATCTTCACGAGGCCCGACGTGCAAATACTGCGATGCATCTCTTTTCTAGTCCTGGCCCATGTCCTGGTTTGCGCCCAGACGCCGACGTCCCATGCGACGTTGACTGCTAATCCGATTTTCGAAAAAAACTGCGCGAAGTGTCACGGCAAAACCGCTGAGGGACGCCACTTCGGCGGACCTTCGCTCGTCTCCGCAAAGGTCGGTTCGGCATCCGCCGCGAGCTGCGCAATATGATCACGAATGGCAAAGGCCGGATGCCGAAGTTCGCGGGCAAGTTGACAGCGGACGAAATCGAGACGCTCGTGCAGCAGATCGAAGCCTTGAACAAGAAATGAATGCTGTGGGCAGATTTGTAGGCGGCGGCCCGTCCAGGCTCTGGGGAAGGGAGTTGGCGGATTGACGGCAATCGAAGTATCCTTGGCGAGTGTCATCTCTGGATGAATCTTTTCTGAACGCCCAACGCGAGCGCCGCCGGCTGGCGGCGAACTACGCCGGCATGACCGACGGCGAATTGCAGCGCCTGGCGCGGAATGCAGAATCTCTCACCGAGTTGGCCTGGGATGCGCTCGAGGATGAAATGGACCGGCGGCATCTTGAAGTTTCAGACGATGGGCCCGAGCCGCGGCTGGAAATGGAAGTGCGGGAGCTTGTGACCATCCGCCAGTTTCGCGATCTGCCAGAGGCGCTGCTGGCGAAGGGAAGTTTGGAATCTTCGGGCATCGAATGTTTTCTGGCCGACGAAAACCTGGTCCGGCTGGACTGGTTCATTTCAAACTTCATCGGCGGCATCAAGCTCAAGGTGCGGGCTGCGGACGCGAATAACGCGCAGAAGATTCTCGATGAGCCGATTCTCGAAGGCCTCTACGTGCACGGGGTCGGACTCTATGAACAGCCGCGCTGTCCGCAATGCCAGTCGCTGGATGTAAATTATCAGGAGTTGGATCGGCCTATCGCCTACATGAGCGCATTCCTTCGTGTGCCGATGCCTCTGCAGCGCCCGGCCTGGCATTGCCACGAATGTGATGCCGAGTGGGAAGATGACGGAGCTGACGGCAGCAGGGGCGAGTCACATTCCTGAAGGCGTCGACTTCTTGAGCTGAATATCTCCGCCCGCAGTTCCCGGTCAGGCTTGGCTGACTCGGCTGACGATCATCGTGATCGTCCTCTGGGCGGCGAGTACGGCTCCTTCCTGCCAGCCAATGATGTGGCTGCAGTGATCTCCGGCAAAATAGATTCGGTCGTCGGGAACAGTCAGTTCGCGATAGGGCCCGTTATAGTAAGCTTCCTCGTCAGTGGGAGGATAATCGGCCCCGCGGCTGACCCATGATCCCAGGCTGTAGGGAATCTTGCCCCAGCACATATACATCGGCTTCTCCAACTCCTTGCTTTTACCGGGATGCAGTTTCTCCACCGCGGCCCGCGAGGCGGCAAGCTTCGCCTGATTGGAAGGGAGCTTGCCGAACTCGCCCCAGTTCTCCATGGCGTAACCGGAGATGAGCACGCCGCGTTTTGAGATCAGGTTCGCGCTTGGATACCAGACTTGCGGGATGGGTCCGGTCGCGAGAAATGAGATGCCGCCGTAAATGTTATCGTCCTGCTCCCAGAAGCGCCGCGACTCCCAGGCAACTTTGTAAGCGGAATCGTACGCGACTTGCTCGATCGCCAATTTCACACGTGGAGAAAAATCATTCGGGATCGTTCTAAGAATGGTGAGCGGCAGAGTGCAAATGCAATAGGGCGCCTCGAGCGACCGAACCGGGCCGGATTCACCATCACGGTACAGCACTCTAACGCCGTTCGTGGTTTTTCGAATTTCAGCGATGGGCGAGTGATAGCGAACCAGTTTGCCGAGCGAACGCGCGAAGGCGTAGGGGATCCGGTCCATGCCGCCGACCGGCTGGAACATGGTGGCTTGCATGTCGAGCGCTTCTTCAAAGAGCGTCGGCCGGTAAAGTTTCGATTTGAGCAAATCGGAGAAGGGAAGTGGGGCGCGAGGAATCTCGATCTGATCGCCTGCGCCGGGCAACTGCCGGTCGCCGGAGCGGGAGGAGCCTTTATATTCGTGATTCTTTGCGAGGGCGCCGTATGACCTGAGGAAATCCATCATCGTGGCCTGATCCTCCGGCGTCAGGGGCTGATCGAGAGCGCTCTTTTGCACACACTTCGCCAGCAACTCGGCGACGTAACCGCGAGTGTCATTGACCACTTGCCCCTGCCGGATGGGTTCTCCTCCGAAGAAGTTATCATTCTGCAGGAGCGCACTGCGCGAGGTATTCACCTCAACTTCGAGCTCTACTCCCAGTTCACTGCAATAGCCGAGAATATTTCTGTGGATCGACGGCAGGCGCGCGGGACCGCAGTTGAAATAATTTCCTTCGTCGAAGGTGCACTCTTGCGATGTGCCGTCGTTGAAGACGAGCTTTGATCCTCGGCGCAGGGTCCAGTTGCGTCCGCCGGGACGCTCGCGCGCTTCCAGCACGGCGCAGTCGAAACCTGCGCGCTGCATTTCGTAAGCAGAGACCAAGCCTGCAATTCCTGCGCCGAGAATGATCACCTTCGTTCCGCGTCCAGCCGAGGAAGGCAGAGGGAAATTTTTCTGCGGCTCGGTCTCGACCATGCCCAGCAGGCCGAGCGAATGCATGGTCATGAAGGCAGCGCCGTAGCCTCCGGCCTGCGCGATTCTGCCGATGAACTGGCGTCGGGTAATGGTCATGGTTGTCCGATCCACTTCTGGTCAGAAGTTTATGACCGTGTAAGGTACCACGCTCCGCCGGGTCCCGAGCCCGCAATTTTTCGAAGAGTGAGATTCGAACTAGCGAAAAACACTCTTCAGATCTCGTTTGTCTTATGATGACCACCATGTCGACCAAAATCCGCTGGGGAGTTCTCAGCACCGCCGGCATCGGTCTCAAGAAAGTCATCCCCGCCATGCAACAGGGCGAGTACACCACCATCGCCGCCATTGCATCGCGCAATCTCGCGAAGGCTCAGGAGACAGCGAGGGCGCACAACATTCCGACGGCCTACGGTTCCTACGAAGAACTTCTGGCGGATCGCAGTATCGACGCAATTTACAATCCGCTGCCCAATCAACTTCATGTCCCATGGACTGCGAAGGCAGCTGAGGCGGGGAAGCATGTGCTCTGCGAGAAGCCTCTCAGCCTCACGGTCGCGGAGGCTACGTCTCTGCTCGCCGTACGCAGCCGAACCAGAGTCAAGATCGGCGAAGCTTTTATGATCCGTAGTTTTCCGCAGTGGCTGCGCATGCGCGAACTTCTCGACCAGCGCCGCGTCGGCGAACTGCGCTCCATCGTGGGATTCTTCAGCTACTTCAACGTCGATCCCGCCAACATCCGCAACCAGGCCGATTGCGGCGGTGGCGCTCTCATGGACATCGGCTGCTACCTCGTCCACGCATCGCGCTACGCCTTCGCCGCGCAACCCAAGCGTGTGGTGGCTTGCATCGACCGAGATCCCAATACGAAGATCGACCGGCTGACGTCGGCAATTCTTGAGTTCGGCGGCGGGCAATCGATCTTTACCTGCAGCACGCAGTTGGTTCCCTACCAGCGGATTCATTTCCTCGGGACCCGCGGACGCATTGAGATCGAGATCCCGTTCAACGCCCCGATTGACTGCCCTACTCGCATCTTTATCGACGACGGCGGAGATCTTTCCGGCAAGAACATCACCACGGAAACCTTTCCAACGTCCAATCAATACACCATGCAGGGCGACGCGTTCTCCAAGGCCATTCTGGAAAACAAGGAGGTCCCCGTGCCGCTCGAAGATGCCATCAAGAACATGGCAGTGATCGAAGCGATCTTTCGCTCTGCCGATTCAGGCGGTTGGGAAGATCTCCGGAGCGGCGATGGCGCCGAGGAGCGGTTGGAAACAGCTACACGATGAGGACAGTCCGGGACGGTATTGTCTGATTGACACACACCTCCCGCCCGGCGGCGGCCCGCCTCCTTAACAGCACGACTTCGAAGAGGAGTCAACCGAAAGGCAATGTCTGAAATGTGGGCTATGGAAGCCGGAATTGCCGATCACGTTTGGACGATTGCGGAGTTGTTCGGCTGAATTGGCGGTATGCGCCAACGAAATCCAAGTTCTCTAGTCACTTCCGCAATATGTGTATGGCCGCCCATGTTCTTGCACGAAGGGTCTAATTCGAGCGAGAGCGGGGAGCCGCACGCTTCTATATATCCTCTCACGCAATCCTCAGCTCTCCCAAGGCTGTCCGTCGCCGTGAGCGCTGTATATCGCGCAAAGCGCGGGTCTTTGTCCCTATAAAGAGCGGCTTCTATTATTGGCTATCCAGCGAAGGCGCTATACAAATCGGTTGGCTGAATACTATCCAACGCAAATTTCACACGCTCGTCTTCGGTATAAAAAAACCTACACTCGAATAACCACGGTTGCCGATTGAAATAACCCATAATAAGAACCCGGAACAGACTTCTCTTCTTGTCTTCTGCAGCTTCTTCATTGAATGGAAACTCGGGAATTACCCCGTCGCGCCGAGCTTTGGCTGTGGCACGCTGCACATGATGACATAAGTTATGGACATATATATCCGCATCGGGAATTCTGCGATTCGCAAGTTTTGAGGCAGCGCTCCTAATCTCATCCACCGTAACGAACTTTCCATTATTCGTTCCGCCCATGCCGATTAGTGCGAAAGCGTATACGCTATCTGTGTTTTCTACAGAAAATATCTTTTGGGCGTGATCGGTATCAAATGAGGTGTTTTTGGGGTCGTCTGATCTGCATCTCCCATCGGCAGCAATGACGAATCGAGCGGAGGGAACAAAGACAGACGCAATGACCGTCATGGGCGATACTCTACATCGCCGCGACCACATAGGCCAACGTCCCACAACAGGGGAACCGTACCAGCCAGTGTAAGATTTATCGCAGTTTAGCTCTACCCGCACTTTTCAGACACCACCAACCGAAAGCCAATGTTGTGAAACTAGCTTGCGCCCGAGTATGCTGTCGGATAATCCGGTCGATGGAGCGCGCATATGCGATTCTCTCTGGCTGCTTTCTCCGGGTTCCTTCTTCTCAGCATCCCTGTCGCGGTTCTGCCCACCTCGGCCCAGGTAAATATTTTCCTGACGCCGGTTCCCAACGCGCCGTTCAGCGCCGTCGTCGACGTTCAGCGCACGAGAATCCGTTCCGACGGGTCGGTGTTCGACCTGAAAAGCATCCGGAGTATGGCGCGCGATGGCATCGGACGCATTCACAATGAATCGCGGACGTTCGTTCCCGCGACAAGCGCCGATACACCGGAAGTGGAGCACATCCATCTGTACGACCCGCGAACTCGCATTTCCACGGAGCTCGATGTGCGGACGCGAACCTACTACACTCAAACCATGAACCACCCGCCCTCAACTGTGCCGCCAACTGTGCGTTACGGCTCGCCTTCCGGTACCGGTGTACCGCAGAACGATTTCTCAAAAGAAGAAGATCTCGGCAGCCAGGAGATTGAGGGAGTGCTGGCCCGCGGCATGCGCGAAACTCAGATCATTCCTGCCGAGGGCAACGAGACCGGTAAGGAGATCGCCGTCACGGATGAATATTGGTATTCAGGTGAATTGCGGATTAACGTGGTGATGAAACACAGCGATCCGCGCGTCGGAAGCACTACGCTAACGGTCACGCATATCACGCGGGGAGAGCCGGACCCGGCTCTGTTGGAGATGCCAGAAGGTTACACGCGTGCCGGAGCAGCACAGCCGGCGCCGCAGGCGCCTAAATGAGATATTCCGCGCCCCAGGCAGCGACATCTATCGGCTGGTCTCCAGTTCTGCGAATCCTTTTTGGATCACGTGAAGCGTATCCTCTGCCAAATTCAACCCTAGCAGTTCATTGCGGCTAAACCACCGCACTTCGGTGGCGTCGCTGGCGGCGGCGAGATCGCCCGCAACCCGGCGGCATAGAAAATCAATCAAAACGTAGTGATATTGCACGCGCTGCTGGGGATCGCGCAAGACGCGATCGAAGACGCCGAGGAGCTCGCCGGGTTCGACGGTGAGTCCGGTTTCCTCGCGAGCCTCGCGAACGGCGGCCTCGCGCACCAGTTCGCCGACTTCGAGCACGCCTCCGGGGATGGACCACTCGGCCTGCAGCGGGGGATGGGCGCGCTTCACCAGAACCACGCGGGCATCTTCGATGATGATGGCGCCCACGCCGACCAGCGGAAATTCAGGGAATTCGCGTTTCATCGCGGGAGCGATTTTACAGTATCAGGACGGCGTTGATTCGTGGTGGAAATTCCTTGGCGAGGCTGGCGGGGATGGACGGTGATAGGGATCCTTCGACTCTGGCTTGTCTTTCGCTTCGCGAAAGGACAAGTCTCCGCTCAGGATGACAGCGGGTTGGCTTCTCTGTGACGGTGCCTGCCCCGAGCGAAGCCGAAGGGTGCCTCTGTGGTTAAATAGGGTTCGTCATGGCACTGGAAGAATACAAACGAAAGCGCAAGTTTGAGAAGACGCCGGAGCCTCCGCCGAAACTCGCGTCCAAAGCCGGACACCGGTTCGTGGTGCAAAAGCATGATGCCACGCGGTTGCATTATGACTTTCGGCTGGAGATGGAGGGGGTGCTGAAATCGTGGGCCGTGCCCAAGGGGCCATCGCTTGATCCCGCCGACAAGCGGCTGGCGATGCAGGTGGAGGATCATCCGGTTTCGTATTTCGATTTCGAAGGCATCATCCCGGAAGACAACTACGGCGCAGGCACCGTGATGGTGTGGGATATGGGCACGTGGCAGCCGTTGTCTCCAATTCCAGTCGATGGAAAATACGTGCCCGGCACCGAAGCTGAAGCTGCGGGCATGCTGGCCAAGGGCGATTTGAAATTTCGCCTCGCTGGGAAAAAGCTGAAAGGCGACTTCGCGCTGGTAAAGATAAAAGGGCGCCGTCCCGGAAGCAAAGGCAACGAATGGCTGCTGATCAAGAAACATGACCAATACGCGGTCGAGGGATACGACATCGATGAATATGACGAATCTGTTTTGAGCAGGCGCAGCCTGGCTGAGATTGCGGGGGATTCAGGATCGGCCGAGTGGCGAAGCCGTCCCGCGGGCCGGGGCAAGTTAAAGGCGGCGTGGCTGGCGGATGCCGTGGCAAAACTTGATCGAAAGAAAGCGGCAGCCAGTAAAAAAAAACGAAAAAACTGAATACCGCTGAGTACGCGAAGAACGCCGAGAAGGACAAGAAGGATAAGAGTAAAACTGCAGCGTCTCCTGGCAACAACACCCTGACGATTTCCACATCTGATCAGAGCAACACGAAGGGATCAAGAGCCGCGGCGCTGCCTGTGTCCTCCGTGGTTTCGGATCTCGCGTCCTCCGCACCGGTCAAGCGTCCCATGCCGACCGTGATACATCCCATGCTGGCCACGTCAGTGGACGAACCCTTTGATGGAGTGGAGTGGCTGTTTGAAATCAAATGGGACGGATACCGCGCCGTTGCTTTCATCGAGAACGGAAAAGTGCGGCTGGTCTCGCGGAATCAGAACGAACTGACGCAGCGTTATCCCGAGCTAAAAGACCTGCCGCAGTTTGTGAAGGCGAAGAATGCAATTCTCGATGGGGAAGTGGTGGCGCTCGACGAGCAGGGGCGCGCCTCGTTCAGCCTGATGCAGCAGCGAACCGGTTTTCGTCCCCATGGGCGCCGCGGCGCTGCGAACGCGGATGTGCCGGTGCTCTACTATGCCTTCGACTTGCTTTATCTCGACGGCTACGATTGGCGCCGCGTGGCGCTGGAGGAGCGCAAGAAGAAGCTGGCGTCGCTGCTGATCGCAGGCGCTGTGCTGCGCTATTCCGATCACTATGAAGAGCAGGGAAAGGCGCTGTTTGAAATCGCGCGGCAGAAAGGGCTGGAGGGAATCCTCGCCAAGAAGCGCGACAGCATTTACCAGGAGCGCCGCGGCAGCGAGTGGTTGAAGATAAAAATCACGCACCGGCTGGAGTGCGTAATTGGCGGATACACCGAACCCGAAGGCAGCCGCGCCCATTTTGGCTCAATCGTACTGGGGCTCTATGACAGGCAGGGGCGGCTGATTCACGTAGGACAGGCGGGCAGCGGTTTCGATCAGAAGTCATTGGAGGAGGTTTGGAAACTGCTCAAGAAACGGGAGACGAAGAAGAACCCGTTCTACGGCGAAGTGGAAGCCCTGCGGAAAGTTTACTGGGTGAAGCCGGAACTGGTAGCGGAGATCGAATATGCAGAATGGACCGAAGGAACCAACACCGGCAGCGGACCGAAGCTGAGAGCCCCTGTGTTCCTTGGTCTTCGCGATGATAAAGATCCAAAAGAATGCACGCTTGACCAGGAGCGGACCGTGAGAACTAAGAACTGACTGCTCCTACTTGATATCCTTCATCGCCAGCAGCGTGCCATAGTCGTGGCCACTGGGATCGCCGGCGCGAGCTACGACCCCTGTAAACGCATCCCGCAACTCCGGATATTTCGTCAGCAAAGCCTTCATCACGGCAATGTTGTCCTGATAGGCCAGATTCGTATTGGAAGCGTCGGGCACCTGATACTTCACAATCAAATCCAGATCATTGCCGACGAGTTCGGGAAAAAGGTCGACGAGTTTGTAAGTTGTGGTTCCGGCGGGAAGATCGACAGTCTTGCCGTCCGCGGGAAGATCGGCGGGCTGAGCTTTCTGCGACTCATCGTAAAGCTTGTCGGTGGCCGCCGTGCTCATAAAGGGCAGTGGCGAGATCAGCGAACGCGCCTCAAGATAATAGAGCCAGGCATCGTGCAGCTGTCCCTTGGTCTTGAACTCGCGCGCATGAGTGACGAACCAGTCGTTGTTGTGACCAGCGATCTCCGACGCTTTGACGTAAAGCCCTCCCAGCTTCCAGTCGGAACCGATCTGCTGCAGTATGAAGGAGACGGTGTAGGGGCCCTTGGAAGTCGGCGCGTCGAAAATGACAACCGCATACTTTCCGGGAGGAAGGTTGTTGAGGTAAAAGGCGGCGCTGTCGCTGGTCTGGCCGTTCTTGCCGAAAACGCCGCAATAGAACTCCGCGCGCGGAATCGGTGCGGTGCCGTCGGCTTCCAGCAAAAAGGGCGGACGTGCTGTTCCCTTGGCGCCGGCCAGAGCTGACTGATTGTCCTTGACGGTGGCCTCGATTGCGAAAAACTCGGCAGCCAGGCTGGGAATGGCATTTTGGCGGAGCGATGCCGCATCGCCTTTGGCAATGAGGTCGAAATAGCGCTGGCCGGCGCCAACCATGGCGGCGCGTGTCGCAGGGTCCGTGTCGCTGGCGGTGACGCAATTTTCGGCAAACAGGTTCAAGGCGCAAAAGGTCGCCACAGCCACTGCAGTACACACTACCAGCAGAGGCCTTCGCAGTAGCGTGAAAATCTTGTTGATCGCCGGGCAGCCTTTCCGAAAGCAGCTGGCGTGAAGGCCTTTCATTCCGCCCCCCGAAAAGAAATTGTACGCTCCTACCAAGCGCAAGAAGCGCAATAACTTGCACTTGGCGGACTCGCCGCACTATTAACGTTCGGCGCGCAAGAGCTTAAAGTCAATACGTTCTACAGGGTAAGGAAATGTCCGCCTCTGTTGATAATCTGATTAATGCCGCGCTGAAAGCGGTGTTAGAATTGCTTTCTACTAATCCACCCTCTCGGCAAAAACGAGATCGAGTGGAGGAGCTGTGATGACTATGGGGCTGAAGATTACCGGCTTGCTGATGGCGGGCGTGCTATGTGTACCTGTCGTGGGCCAGGCTGACACGCCGACGGCGCATCGTGTGCACAGCAAGAAAAAGACTCCGCCGCCTCCCCTACCCTCAGGTGCCCGAGGGCCGGTGCCGCAAATTCCCCTGGATTCCATTCCGGCAGTGGCTCCTGGAGTCACCTACGAGAATGGCCTGCTCACAATTGTCGCGCCGAATTCTACACTGGGCGACATTCTGCGCAGCGTGCGAAAACAAACCGCTGCCGAAATCGACATCCCTACGAGCGCCACGGAACGCGTCGCCACGCGCCTGGGTCCGGCGCCAGCTCGAGAAGTAATGGCCGACCTGCTGAATGGATCACGCTTTAACTACATATTGCTGGGATCGCCGGCCGACGCCAACGCATTGGTGCGGGTAGTGCTGGTGGCGAAAACGCCGGATACGCCGGAACCTGGAACTGCCGCAGCCGCCAACGGTGCAGCCGCGTTACCGCAAGCGGCCGAAACTCCTGAGGCCGAAGCAACCGACGACAGCTCAGCCCCAGATGAGAGTGCGGACCAGAGCGCGGCCGAGGCCGAGTCAGGTGCTTCTCCCGATCAGCCCGCCATAAAAACTCCACAGCAGTTGTTGCAGGAGATGCAACAGCGCCAGCTGATGCAGCAACAGCAACAGGCGAATCAACCAGGCGGCCAACCACCGGTAATGCCGGCTCCTCATCAACCGCAGCCTCCTCAGGAACAGCAATAGAGCAGGGAACGGCTTCGGGGGTAGATGCGAAGGTGCACCTCAGAGCAAACAGCAGCCTTCCGAGCAGAGAACTATGTGAGGAAGGAAAAACCTAGGGCCGGTTGCCCCGGTGCATCCAGTGCTGAGAGGCGGCTTGCAGCGGTCTCGCGTCCTGGGTCGCAACCTGGTTGTCGGCGGTATCCATCGCCCTTTGCAGCAGGGTCCAGTCTTTTTCCACATCACTTTCGGAAACCTTGGGTGGGTTTCCTCGCCTCAACTCTTCCTGCAGTCTGGCTTCGACAAGTTGCTGGGCGAACTGTGCCGAAGAACTCGCACTGAAGAGGTTGCCCTGTGCGACACCGAGATCCTGTTCTTCGTTGCCAACCTGCATACGCAGAACCGGCCGGCCATCGGAATCGAAACCCGGTGAGGCATTGTTCATCGTGCGAGCCAATGTCTTCTCAACGTGTGTGGGGCTGTTTTTCAACACCTCTGAGGCCACGACGTGGTTGAGTTCGAGCTCATAGGATCGCCGATCCTCAGATCCGATCGGCGGTTCCAGGCTGCGTTCAGCGTTGTAAACCAGCGTGTTGCGTGAAGGATCGAAGTGCTTGGCCTCGGTGCCCACGTACACGGCCGCGACGCAACCAGCAAACACCGGGCTGGCCACAGCACTGGGAACAATATATTTCTTGGAGGTGAAGAATGACTCCACCACGCCGTGAACTGCCGTGCTGCGAGCCTCGCTGCCAGGAACCTGCGGAATCACATAGCGCGAGAACGCCAGTTGCGGATGCCGCGAACTGTACTTCACCATGGTGTTTGCCATCTGCTTCGGAGTGGCGATTCCCGCATCTGCGATTACGCTCCGGTGCAAGGCCTTCGGGTAATAGAAGTTGATCACGTTCTTGGCAAAATCGGCGCAGTTGCGGGAGACGGTGCGGAAGTGAGAACGATTTGGCGCGGCGTTGTAAGCCTGAATAAATTCCTGGTCCTGAGCCGCGGAAGTTTCTATTTCAAACGCGTAGGATGCACGGTCATAAGCCGAGCCCACTAGTTCGTACCAGTTCCCGCCCGGAGCTCCTCCTGTGGCCAGATCCGGGGCGACCTGTTGCAAGCACTTGCGGCGGTACTGGTCGCGCAGAAACGCGACCATCTTCGGATCCACAAACAGAGGAATGTCTTCCGGCTTTTCCACCGCGTAAAGATAAGGGATGAGCGGAACCGCGACCCAGTCATAGCCGCCAACTCCGTCATAACGGCTGATGACGGCACCGAGTTCGCCGGGAGCGCAAGCGCGCAGCACCAGCGGTGTTTCGGCGCAGACGCCGGACAAATACACGGCGGCGTGTCCGGTGGCTGTAAAGAATCCCAGCTTGCCGTATGGTTCCTCCAGCAGAAGCGTGGCGGAGGCGTTTGCCAGACACGTGGACGCCAATACGAGCACGGATAACGTGACTAGCGAGCGCCGCAAGTGAACCAAACGGGACATAATTTTCCCTACAAACAAGACTCGAATATGAACCCCGTGGCCCTACATTAGTTGCCAGTAACCGGGAAGGCGAGTTACGGAAGTCAGAATATAAACAGGGAAATGGATCAATGGCCGGTATGTCATAGAAAAATCGGCAGATGCAAGATTGTGAAAGCGCGATGAAAAATTTGCATTAGGCAGATTTGGCTGCTGGGCGAAGCTTTCTTCGAGCCCAGGCAGCAGTTTCGGCAAGCACTTCATCCTCATCGACGGCGAGTTTTTCGAGCAAGGGGAGAAATTTATGGTCGCCGCTGTTGCCCATTGCGATCACCGTATTCCGCCGTAATCCTGAACGTTTGGCCCGCTGCAATGGCGAATTGCGAAACGCAGAACGGAATTCTTCCGCGCTCATCTCTGCCAGCCAGTCGAGCGCGGGATTCACCAATTCCGGACGCGGCTGAAATTCAGCAGCATCCGTCGCCGGAGCCTTCCGGTTCCACGGGCAAACATCCTGGCAAATATCGCAGCCAAAAATGTGCCGCCCCATTCCGTCGCGAAGTTGGTCCGCGATCGCGCCTCGTTTTTCAATCGTGAGATACGAGATGCATTTGTTGGAATCAAGTTGATAGGGCGCGATCAGCGCATCCGTAGGACAGGCTTCAATGCAGCGCATACAAGTGCCACAGCGATCCGGCGCCGGCAGGCCCGCTTCGAGTTTCATCGACGTGAGAATGACGCCGAGAAAGAGCCATGAGCCGAGTTTCTGATTGATGATGCAGGTATTCTTGCCGATCCATCCAACGCCGGCATACTTCGCGACTACGCGTTCCACGATCGGACCCGTATCGACATAGCAGCGCGTTACAAGTTCGGTTGCGCCAGAGGCATGGCGCAACGCGAGTTCGACTTGCCGAAGCCGCTGCATGACCGAATTGTGGTAATCCTGCCGGCTCCACGCGTAGCGTGAAATCCAGCCCAGGCCTCGTCCGTCCAAAGAATGATCCGGAACTTGCGTGGAATAAGGCTGCTCCGAGTTGTAGTTGATGGCGCACACCACCACGCTGCGTGCCCAGGGAGCGACGTGAGCCAGGGAAGCGCGCTTCAACCGGCCGAGTTGGTCGCGGCGTTCGAGATATTTCATCTCGCCGGCGTGGCCTTCGGCAATCCACTGCGGAAAATATTTCAACTCTGGCGAATCTTCCACCGGAGCGATGCCTGCTAGGTCAAACCCAGCCTCCCGCGCAGCCTGGGTAATGGTTGCCGTGATTTCAGCGAATTGCAGCATTTGTATTTTTGGAAGCGCGAGCAAATTTAATTCACGATCGCGCACAAGCATCCAGTTCCAAATCGGAACCGCAACACACTTTTAAATTGCGAAAACAGCTAACCGCGCAGCTTTAGCGTATAAGCTTTTCGTCACAGAGTCACGCAAGCTTTAAGCTGCGCGATCTCCGAATTTGTTTTCCAGGAGATAAGCTACATGCCGCAAACCACCCACGTCCAAACCTCGACTCTTCAAATCTCAGTCATCAATGAGAGCACCGTTCTGGCGGACAAGGATGTCACGCCGGCCGTGGCCGCGCTGCAGAAGCAGGTGACCAACGACTTTCGCCCCGCCTGGGGCACTGACGCAGAACTCATCATCGTCCCCAAAGGGACGCAACCCACGAGCGGGAGCTGGTGGCTGGTTTTGCTCGACGATTCCGACCAGGCCAACGCTCTCGGCTACCACGACCTGACCACCGAAGGCCTGCCCATCGGCAAAGTATTCGTTGCCAGCGATCTCAAGGCCGGAACCTCGTGGACCGTCACGGCCAGCCACGAATTACTAGAGATGCTGGGCGATCCCAACATCAATCTCACTGTGTTCGTGCAGAACAGCAACACGGCGGGAACGCTGTACGCCTACGAGGTCTGCGATGCCTGCGAAGACGACAGTCTTGGCTATCAGATCGATAATATCCTGCTCTCTGATTTCGTTTACCCCGCGTGGTTCGAGAGCTTTCGCGCCGAGGGTTCCACGCAATTCGATCGCGTGAACAAAATTCAAAACCCATTGCAACTGCTGGCCGGAGGCTACATCGGAACCTACAACGTGAACTCAGGCAGCGGTTGGCAGCAAACCACGGCGGAGAAGCACCCCACCAATCTTCGCAACCGCGGAACCGTCGGCACCCGCCGGGAGCGCCGCAATGTTGCTCGCGACCTGTGGGTTACCAGCCTGCCGCAACGGAAAATCGTGGGCAACGCACAGAAATATCGCCAACAACTGGAAACCATTCAGCAGCGGCGAGAAGCGGCCTGAAAATTTTGGAGTCTCCCCCGGGCCCATGGCTCCGCGCGAAATGCGCGGGGCCTTTTTGTTGCCGTGAGCGAGGGAGAGGGAAAAAAGAGGTGGGAGCCAATCGCATCATTCGTTGACTAGAAGGTGCCGCGTTCGTAATATGAAGCGACTTAAAAGCGACGCATCTTCCGGATGATCGGCCAAACCATCTCGCACTACCGCATTGTCGAGAGACTCGGCGGCGGCGGCATGGGTGTCGTCTACAAGGCGGAAGACGTCAAGCTCCATCGTTTCGTTGCCCTGAAGTTCCTGCCCGACGAGATTTCAAAAGACACGCAAGCCCTTGCCCGCTTCGAACGGGAGGCGCAGGCCGCTTCGGCGCTGAACCACCCCAATATCTGCACGATCCACGAAATTGACGACCAGCACGGCGAAGCGTTCATCGTCATGGAGTTCCTGGGCGGACAAACTCTGAAGCATCTGATCGGCGTGCGGCCCCTGCCGTTGGACACCCTGCTTTCGCTGGCCATCGAGATCGCCGATGCGCTCGATGCCGCTCACGCCAAAGGCATTGTGCACCGCGACATCAAGCCCGCGAACATCTTCGTCACCGAGCGCGGCCACGCGAAGGTGCTCGATTTCGGTCTGGCCAAGGTTACGGCATCGGGCGCCAGTGAACAGAACGAGGCGACGCGAACCGAAGCGGTGGGAGCGCACTTGACCAGCCCCGGTTCTACCATCGGCACGGTGGCTTACATGTCTCCGGAGCAGGCGCGAGCGAAGGAACTGGATGCGCGCAGCGATCTATTCTCCTTCGGAGCCGTCCTCTATGAGATGGCCACCGGGCAGTTGCCCTTCCGCGGGGAAAGTTCGGCGGTTATCTTTAACGAGATTCTGGAGCGTGATCCGGTCCCCGCGGTGCGGCTGAACCCCGATCTGCCGCCCAAGCTGGAAGACATCATCAACAAGGCCCTGGAAAAGGACCGGGAGTTGCGCTATCAGGGCGCTGCAGACATGCGTTCTGACCTGAAGCGGCTGAAGCGGGAAACGGAGTCACGACGCGGCGTGCCGGCTACTTCGGGGTCTGTGTCGATCGTACCGGAGAGCGGCTCTTTTCCCGCGCAATCCGTACCCGCGCAACCCAGGACAGAGCAACCCAGTGCCGCCGAACCGCCGTCATCAGGATCGGGCTCGTCGCCTGCGCTAGCCTCATCGCCATCGTCGAGCGCCGTGAAGGCAGCAGAAGTTCCAAGCGCAGCCCGCCGGAATCTCTGGAAGATTCTGATTCCGGCCGTGGTGGTTCTCGTGGCGTTGGTTGCCGCTTTCCTCTACTGGCGTTCGCGTTCGGAGCACTCAATGGCGACCTCAGGAACGAGCGCCACGCCGCTCAGCGAAAAGGACACAGTCGTGCTCGCTGACTTTACCAACTCTACCGGCGACCCCGTCTTCGACGATGCGCTGAAGCAGGCACTCAGTGTGCAGCTCGGACAATCTCCCTTTCTAAACATCCTGTCCGATCGCAGGGTAGAGGAGACTCTGCATCTGATGGGCCGTCCGTCGACTGAGCGGATCACGCGGGATGTGGCGCGGGAACTCTGTGTGCGCACAGGTAGCAAGGCAATCGTATTGGGGTCAATTTCGAACCTGGGTGGGCAGTACGTGATTGGCGTAGACGCCGTCGGCTGTAGCAACGGGGACACGCTGGCACAGGAGCAGGAAGAGGCGGCAGGCAAGCAAGAGGTGCTGAAAGCCCTGGATAAGGCTGCGTCCAATCTGCGGGGCAAACTAGGGGAATCGCTGTCCACGATACAGAAGTTCGATGTTCCGGTGGAAGCGACGACAGCCTCTCTGGAAGCCCTGAAAGCCTTCAGCATGGGGATCACCACCTTTCGAACCAAGGGGAATGCTGAGGCTATTCCGTTTTATAAGCGGGCTCTCGAACTTGATCCGAATTTTGCCGTGGCCTATGCCAGTCTGGGTCTGGTGTACGGCAATCTAGGACAGGCCAGTTTGGCGTCGGAGAATCTCAAGAAAGCTTACGATCTCCGCGACCGGGTCAGCGAGCGGGAAAAATATCGTATCTCGGCTTTGTACTACGATACGGTTACCGGCGAACTGGAACAGGCGACACAAGTTTACGAACTGTGGGCCAAGAGCTATCCCCAGGATAAGGTACCTCCCGGCAACCTGGGAGTCATTTATATCGAGCTCGGACAGTACGACAAGGGTTTGGCTGCGACGCTGGAGGGCCAACGCCTGCAAGCGGACGCAATTGGGTATAGCAACCTCGCAGGTTGTTACCTTGCACAGGACCGGCTGGACGAGGTTCAGAAAACAATTGAGGAGGCGCAAAAGCACAATCTGGCAGGCGATTTCCTGCACCTGGCAATTTATCAGCTAGCGTTCCTCAAAGGCGACGCGGCGGAGATGGGGCGGCAGGTAGCTTGGGCGGCGGGTAAGCCCGGAAGCGAAGATTTCCTGCTGTCGTTCCAATCAGACACCGAGGCCTATTACGGACGCCTCGCCAGCGCGCGGGACTTTTCCCGCCGCGCGGTAGACGCCGCAGTCCGCAACAACTCGAAAGAAACAGCCGCCATCTGGCAGATAAATGCTGCCCTGCGCGAAGCGGAGTTTGGTAACGAGGAAACTGCGAAGCAGGATGTCGCCGCTGCCCTCGCACTGAGTCCGGGGCGGGACGTCAAGATGCTTGCTGCTTTAGCGCTGGCGCGCAGTGGAGAGACCGCCCGGGCCAAAATGATGGTTGCAGAACTCGAAAAGGATTATGGGTCGCAAACCATGTTAAAGGTTTACTGGCTGCCGGCCATCAAGGCAGCAACTGAACTCAAGGTCAACAATATTGCACAGTCTTTGGTATATCTCGAGGCCGCCGGGCCCTATGAATTAGGCGAGCCGCCCCAGTTTCAGATGGGGACTCTGTATCCCGCCTATATCCGCGGCCAGGCGCAGTTGATGGCGCACAATGGCGCGGCCGCAGCCGCAGAATTTCAGAAGTTTCTCGACCACCGCGGCATTGTCGTCAACTACCCGCTGGGTGCTCTCGCCCATCTCGACTTGGCCCGCGCATACGTTCTTTCCGGCGATGCCGCCAAGGCAAAAACCGCGTATCAGGATTTCCTTACCCTGTGGAAAGGTGCCGACCCGGACATCCCGATCTTCAAGGAAGCCAAGGCGGAGTACGCGAAGTTGCAATAAATGCGGGAGGGAGAGAAGGGCGCGACTACATCCCCAGCTTTTTGACTTCTTCGTTGTAATACTTGCGGTAGAGGATGTCCCACTCCTGCGAGCCCTCGAGGATGGTGCGCTTCTGGCTCTCAATCTTCAGCCGGGCGGCTTGATCGATTCTCGCTTCCTGGGCCAGAAGGTCTTCCAGAATCTTGCGGGTTTCCTGCCGGATGGTGTTCGGATCTTCGATGAAATCCACTTCGTCCATCGTCTTCAGGGCGTCTGCGACGGCCCGCGCCAGCACGTTCACTTTATCGCGGCTCAGTCTCACAGCACCGCCTTGTACTTGCGCACCAGTTCGGTCTTCACCTTGCGAAACATCTCCTGGTAGTTGGCGCCGGTCTTATTCATCTCTTCCGAATACGCTTCGAGGATCACCCGCACCTCGTCGTTGATGCGGTCCTCCAGCGTGAGTTCTTCGAGCAGCGCCGCGTGCACACGTTCCGTCACTTTGGGCACAGAGGCGGTTTCGATGGCCTTTCCGGCAATCAATTTCTTAGTTACTTCACGGGCGAGGTAGCCCACATATTCTTTGGAAAGAAGCATGTGCGGATAGAATGTCCTGTGTCAGCAGATGATGTTTGTGAACCATAGAGTGTAACACGGGATTCCGGTAGGGTATGGTGCACGGAAGCGAAGGTAAATCAACTCACGGCAATTTCCCGAACAGGCCCAAAAGGATCAGGAGATCAAATAGCCACACGATAATTCCCATAAATCGCAAATAGGCCGGGAACAGAGACCTTGAGATAAGTCTCGTATAGCGCGGCGGGTAGTGCCTATCGTGCCATTCGATTATGGCGCGGGGGTTGACCACGCACAGCCAACCGAGGATCGCCAATCCAACAATGGCCACCGCACCCCACGCGATATTCAGCACTTTCACGTAAGCTCTCCTCTGGCACCTTCCCCTCCAAACAGCTTACAATGCTCTTTAAGCCGAATTACCATGTCACCCACCCCAGACGATCTAACCATCATTAAAGACGACATGATTGCCTTCATCGAAGGCCACGGCATGAGCCGCTTTCACGGCTACGTGGATTACGAAGAAGTGCAGTGCGTTATGTGGGAGACCGGCGACAATCCTGACGCTTGGAAGGATTTCGTCGAACTCGCCAAGAAAGCCGGCGCTCCCTTTCTCACCATGCACTCCTGGAAGTTGGAGCGCGAGGAACTCGACGAGCTGGTGCAACGTCTCTCGCACTCCGAATTGTCCGATGGCGACGACATTGAAGATGCCCGCTGGCTGCGCGCCCACACCGGCAAGGTCGGATTCCTGCAACTTGGCTGGGCCTATCAGGGATCGATGTTCCTCTGCGAAGTCAGCACCGAGTGGTACGAACGCTACCAGCACCTGCTGGAAATGTCAGAGGACTTCGGCGGCATCCCCATTGACGAACCGGATCAGGACGACGAGAACTGATCGTGCGAGAAGCCGCTCGCTGGGAACTGGCTGAAGCAGATCCAGCGCAAGTGCAGGCATTGGCTGCGGCGCTCTGCGATCTCGCTCAACTGCCGTTCAACCACGGTGCTCGAAATGCCTCGCAACGCGACGCCGCCTCTCGAACGCTGGCGCGCCTGCTCATTCGGCGCGGACTGAGTGATGCCGAATCCGCTGCGCGTTTTCTAACGCCGTCGGTTGATCATCTGCACTCGCCCGAGCAAATGACCGGCCTGCGCTGCGCCGTCGATCGCCTCGATGTCGCCATCGAACGCAAAGATCCCATCCTGATCTACGGCGACTACGACGTCGACGGCACCATGGCCGTGATCATTTTGAAAACGGCGATCGAGCTCTGCGGAGGCACCGCCGACTTTCACGTCCCTCACCGCATTCGCGAAGGCTACGACATGCGCGACGATGTGATTGAGCGCGCCGCCGGCGCCGGCATTCGCCTCATCATCAGCGTCGACATGGGTATTCGCGCCTTCGCCCCCGCCGAAACCGCGCACCGCCTCGGCGTCGATCTCATCGTCACCGACCACCACTTGCCGGGGCCGGATGGAGTTCCGAAAGCGCACGCGGTCGTCAATCCCAATCAGTCCGGATGCGAATATCCCTACAAACAACTATGCGGCGCGGGAGTCGCCTTCAAAGTCGCGCAGGGATTGATGCAGCGCCGCCTCCCCGAAAAGGATCAGTCGCGCTTGTTGCTTTCATTCATGAAAGTAGTAGCGATCGCAACCATCGCCGACGCGGTTCCGCTGACCGGCGAGAATCGCGTCTTCGCCAGCCTCGGCCTCGACGCCTTGCGCCGCGCTGTAAATCCCGGCCTCAAGGCTCTGCTCGAGGTCGCGCAGATTTCCACCAAGCGTCCGCCCAACTCCACTGAAGTTGCCTTCCGCATCGCGCCGCGCATCAACGCCGCCGGACGCATGGATATTGCCCGCGACGTGATCGAACTCTTCAGCGTGAAAGATTCCGATCGCGCCCGTCTTCTGGCTGGCAAACTTGATCGCCTGAATGCCGAACGCCAGGAAGAAGAACGACGCATCCTGCTGTCGATCGAAGAACGCATCGCCAACGATCCTGCGCTCTGCGAAGCCTACTGCATTGTGGTCGATGGCGAAGGCTGGCATCGCGGCGTCATCGGCATCGCCGCCACGCGCATTGTCGAGCGCTATCACCGCCCTGCGATCGTTATCTCCAGCACCGGTGAAGAGGCCTTCGGCTCCGGGCGCTCGATTCGCCCCTTTCATCTGCTCGAAGCGGTCGAAGCCATCAACCGTCTTTTCACCCGCTACGGCGGACACTCCCACGCCTGCGGCTTCGCCATGCCCTCGGCGAACGTCGGGCAACTGCGAGCCGAACTGGATGCCTTCGCCCGCACCCGTTTGACCGCTTCCGATTTCGATCCCATCCTCGATGTCGAAGCCGAACTTGATCTCAGCGAAGTCACGCCCGCGCTCTTTCAGACGCTGAGTCTGCTTGAACCGTACGGAACCGGAAATCACGAGCCCGCATTTGCCGCCCGAAATGTACAGTTAATCGCTCCGCCAAAAATCCTGAAAGACAAACACATCAAGCTGAAGCTGAAGGCAGGAGAAAGAGAATCCGCGCAGCAAGAACTTTCCGCAACCGCGATCCTGACTACGCCACGCTGCCACCCCGACGGCGCCGCCATTCGCCGCGGCGAAAGAGTTGAAGCGTTCAAGGAACTGACAAGCGAGAACCGAAAACTGAGGGTTGTTTTCGACGCTCTCGGCTGGAATATGGTCGACCGCCTCCAGCAATCCCCACTGTTAGCCGGCGATGCGATCGACATTGCCTTCACCATCGGACACAACGACCACCCCGATTTCGGCGGCCTCGAACTCACTCTGCGCGATTTCAAGGCAAAAAGCCGAACCGCGGAGGACACCAGCAAGAGTCTGACTTACGCCGATCCCGCGTAGCGGATAAACGCGGCCGATCCCGCCCTCACCACATCTGGTAAAAACCGTCGCGCCGCGCGATCTCCACGGGAACTCCAAACACCTTCGCCAGCCGGTCACTCTGCAGGATTTCGTCCTTATTCCCATCCGCGACAATATGCCCCCGGCTCATCAGAACCACGCGCTCGATCTCCGGAATGATGTCGCCCAATTCGTGCGTCACCAGAACAATTCCGATTCCAGAATTCGCCAAAGCCCGCATGGTTTGCCGCACACTTTGCTGGGCTGCGAGATCGAGAGAGTTGCAGGGCTCATCGAACAACAGTGCCCGCGGATTGTGCACCAGCGCGCGCGCAATCAGCACCCTCCGCGCTTCTCCCGAAGACATCTCGCAAACCGGCCGGTCCGCCAGATGGGAAACTTTCAACTGGGCCAGCGCGGCGTCGGCCAGTTCACGCTGCCGCGGATCGACCGTATGATGGGGGAAGATCCTGATGCTGCTGAAAAATCCCGAGAGGACGACGTCGCGTCCGCTGGCATCTCCCGTACAGGAGAGCATCAGATCATTCGAGACGATGCCCAGCAGGGTGCGCAGATCGAACACGTCCCAGCGTTCCTGGCCCAGGATCGCCATCGACGAGTTTTCCAGCACCAGCGGATAACACTCGCGCGTAATGGTCTTGATGAGCGTCGATTTGCCGCAGCCGTTGGGCCCGAGGATCGCAATATGTTCATCGGCAGCGATGCGCAAACTGAAGTCATCGAGCGCGATTTTCTGCCCGCGCATCACGCAAATGTGCTGCAAGTCCAGAAGTGGCGGCGTTTGCGCAATCATCCTTACCCAAGTGTAGATGAGATGCGCATTTCGGTGCGCTCAGCATCGCGTTTCGCGGCTTGCATTACACTGAACTCAATGGCGCTCCCGATCTACCGCCTGCGACGCTGGCTGGCTGTCATCGCCGTGCTGTTCAGCGCGGTGGTGGCGGGAATGTATCTTCTTGCCCGTCTGCAGCAGCATAGCGTCCTAAAAGCGTTCCCCGGAAAGATTTCCTACGACATCAAGCAAACCGCCAGCGGCTTTCAGTTTTCCAAGTCCGAAGCCGGACGCACGATCTTTACCATCCGCGCCAGGAACGTTAAAGAGTTCAAGCTCAACGGCCGTGCCGAACTGCACGATGTCAGCATCATCCTTTACGGCCGCGACACATCCCGTTTTGATCAGATTTATGGCGACGACTTCACCTTCGATCCAAAATCCGGCGACGTTACCGCGCGCGGTGAAGTGCAAATTGATCTGGAAGCGAACCCCACCGGCGTGTCCGCGCCCGACCAGGCGACCCCGAAGGAACTCAAGAATCCCATCCACCTCAGGACCAGCGATTTGATCTTCAACCGCGACAGCGGAGACGCTTCCACTGGTGCACGCGTGGATTTCCGCACCCCCCAAGCCACAGGCTGGGCCGTGGGTGTGCGGTATTCGGCCAAGAGTGCGACCCTCACGCTCGCCTCGCAGATTCATATCACTCTCAGCGGACAGGATGCTCCGAACATTTTCGCCGCGCGTGGCACGATCACCCGCGAGCCGCGTGAAATCGTGCTCGACCACGCGCTCCTGAAGCGTGAAACCGGAACTGTGCAATCGGAGCAGGCCACCTTCTTTCTGGGACCGGAAAATGAAGTGCAGCGCGTTTTGGCCACTGGCGATGTGAGCGCGGAGTCCACGGCCAAAGACACTGACCCGGTGCGAGCCCGCGCCGATCAGGCCGAGCTCTGGCTTAGTGGAAAGCAAAACCTGCTGCGCACCTCCACGCTCAGCGGCAATGTCCACGTCGAGCGCGCCGGAGCGCAGCCCATGCAAGGCGAGGCGGGACGTGTGATTCTGGATTTTCGCGGGGAAATGTTCCACGGGCAGAATGAACTTCAGAAAGTGCACGCTGAAGATGGAGTCCATCTGGCGCAGCATGCCATTAGCAGCAGCCCGTCGACAGACGCTCCCGCACCACAGGAGTTTGATCTAACCGCGGCTGCTATCGATTTCTTCGTTGCCGAAGGACGCCGCCTCGACCGGGCGCAAACTTCCGGCTCGGCGCAGATCACAATTTCGCCGGCGCAACCCGAAACCACTACAGGCACGCCGCAGCGCACGGTCATCACCGCGGGGCGTTTCGATGCAAAATTCTCTCCGACTCCCGAAGGTGCGAGCCGTTTAACCTCGATGCATGGCGCGCCTGATGCCAGGATCGTAAGCGCGGCTCCCGGCCAGCCCGATCGCATCAGCACCAGCCAAACACTCGATGCCACATTTCTCCCGCAAGGTGGAATTGCGTCCATCATCCAGCAGGGAACTGTCGTCTATAGCGACGGCCAGCCACTGGAGAAACGCACCCAGGCATGGGCCGACAAAGCTCTCTATACTCCGGCCGATCGCATTCTGCTGCTCAGCGGCAGCCCACGGGTTTCCGATGGCGGCATGATGACCACAGCCAACACCATTCGCATCAATCGCATTACGGACGACGCCTTCGCCGAGGGAAACGTGAAGAGCACCTACAGCGATCTTAAAGAACAACCAGACGGTGCCCTGTTGGCCTCTTCGTCACCGATCCACGTCACAGCTGCGACCATGACCGCCCACAATTCACCCGCAGTCGCCCTCTACGAGGGGAAGGCTCGGTTGTGGCAGGATGCAAACATAGTCGAGGCGCCCTCTATACAGTTTGACCGTGAACACCGATCCTTGGTCGCCCAAGGCAACTCGTCCCATCCGGTCTCGACTGTGTTGGTCGAGGAGAAGTTAGCGCGGCCAAATGAAGTTCAGTTTGAAGAATCGAAACCCAAGAAAGCGGCTGGAAAAAACGAACACAAAGCGAAAGAGCCTGAGGAAAACCTTGGCAAGGCCAGCCCCGTCACCATAACATCGGCCCGGCTTACCTATGCCGATGTGGACCGCCGTGCGCACTATAGTGGAGGGGTAACGGCCCGGGGCAACGGCTTTGAAGCCACGGCCGACGAGATGGACGTATATTTCGCAGCTCGAAGTCAAAGCTCTGCCAGTCAATCGCTTAGCAGCCCGAGCCGGCTGGATCGAATGATGGCGGACGGGAATGTCGTCATTCAAGAACCTGGCCGCCGCGCCCACGGCCAGACCCTGGTTTACACGGCTTCCGATGACAAATTTGTCCTGACCGGCGGACCGCCTAGCATTTTTGATGCCGAACGTGGCAAGATTACCGGGGTTTCGTTGACTTTCTTTAGGGCCGATGATAGGGTGCTCGTAGAAGGCGAAGCAAGTACTCCTGTGGTAACACAGACGCGAGTGGCCAAATAAACAAGACGAATGGCAATATAAATGCGTACGCTGGCCACAGATGAAATTGGCAAATCGTATCGTGGCCGTCGCGTTGTAAATGGTGTGAGCCTGCGGGTTGAGCAAGGTGAAGTGGTTGGCTTACTCGGCCCCAACGGCGCAGGGAAGACCACAACCTTTTACGCCATCGTTGGCCTGATCCCCCCTGACACTGGCCGCGTTTTGTATGACGGCCAGGACATCACTGACGTCCCCATGTACCTGCGGGCGCGGCAGTATGGCATCAGCTATCTCCCACAAGAGGCTTCAGTATTTCGCAAACTCACGGTTGAGGAAAATATCCTCGCGGTGTTAGAGGCGCAGCCGATGTCGTGGCACGAGCGCCGCGAAAAGATGGAGAAATTTATCGATGAACTTGGTCTGGAGCACATACGGCAGAACCGGGGTTACGCTCTCTCCGGCGGTGAGCGTCGCCGGGTGGAAATCGCCCGCTGCCTGTGCATCAATCCTACTTTCATTCTGCTCGACGAACCTTTTTCCGGCATCGATCCCATCGCCGTTCTCGACCTGCAGAAAATTATCAGCAGCTTGCGGGCCAGCGGCATCGGAGTGCTGATCACCGATCACAATGTGCGCGAGACGCTTACAGTGACTGATCGCGCTTACATCATCGACGATGGCAGAATCTTCCGTCACGGCCAGCCCGAACAGTTGGCTAGCGATCCGGAAGTGAGAAGAGTGTACTTGGGCGAGAGCTTTTCGCTGGTTTGAGGTCGGAAAGTTTCAAGCTTTCGGGGTCGCATTATCCACACGTTGAAACTCCGAAACTTTGAAACCTTGAAACTTCGAAACTATGGTCTTACTTCAGCACAAACTGAGCGTCAAGCTATCCCAACGCCAGATCCTCACCCCGGGCCTGGTGCAGATGGTTTCTGTTCTCGCGCTCAACAAGCTTGAGCTGAAGGACATGATCAACGCCGAGATGGTCGAGAATCCCGTTCTCGAAGAGCTCGAAGAATCCGTCCCGTTGATCGACGAAGTTGGCCGCAAAGAGGAAGACCTCGACCGCGCCACTACCAAGACTTCGACGGATGAAAATCCCATTACCGCGGTCGAAAAGAAAGACCCCTTCGAAGAAATCGATTTCGGTTCGTTCTTCCAGGATTATCTCGATCCTGGCTATCGCACTCGCGGCGAGATGGAAGAGATCGAGCGCCCGTCGTTCGAAAACTTCCTGTCCAAGCCGACAACTCTGACCGACCATCTGGCGTGGCAAATCGGCGCGTTGAGCCTGCGGCCCGAAGTTCGTGAAGCCGCCGAGCAGATCATCGGCAATCTGAACGAAGACGGCTACCTGATCGCCAGCGACGAGGAAATGCTAGGTGTGGCGCCGCCGGCAACGCCGGAAGCCGACGCCGCAGCCGCCAGAAATATTGTGAGCGAGGCACAGGCTCTGGGTCTGGACGAAGTCGCATCTGAGGAAGCGCCAACTGCCGGCGACCATGCCGACGGAGCAGCGGCTTTCGACGGTCGGGATGAATCCGTTTTCTCGGATTCCAATCTCGCGGATGTATCGTCAAATGCGGCCGACCAGAAGTCTGAGGGCGCTCTATACGATCTACCTGCAGCCGCGTCACTGGAAAGTTCTCCCGGCGCATCCGGTGGAAACGGGGTTGCCGCTGTTGCTTCTTCGCATGCATCAGCCCCGGTTGCTTTGCCGACCCCACGCGAGCAAACCACCCGTTTCACGGTGGAGGATCTTCACGAAGCGTGGGAAGTGGTTCGCCAACTTGATCCTCCGGGCGTGGGCTGCCGCGATCTGCGTGAATGCCTGCTTCGGCAGCTACGCCACCACCAGCAACAACTCGCGCTCCACAAAAACGGAGAGAAGAACGGGAATGGCACCGCCCAGGTGGTCCAGGACGCCATCGCCATCGTTGACCAGCATCTCCGCTCCGTACAAAACAAGCAGCACAAAGATATCGCCAAGGCTATCGGACGCCCCATTGAGGCCGTGCAGCACGCCCTCGACTACATTCGCACCCTCGATCCCCGGCCCGGCCTGCAATACAACAAAGTCACCGCGCGCCTGATTGAGCCCGACGTGGCCTTCGTGAAGCACGGCGACGAATGGCTGGTCCTGATGAATGATGATGACCTGCCGCAGCTTCGCCTCAACCCCGCGTACAAAAAACTGGTCACCCGGGAAACGAACGACAAAAATACCCGCGACTACGTGAAAGAGCGCTACAAGAGCGCCATCCAGCTCATCAAGAACATCGAGCAGCGCAAGCAGACCATCACCAAGGTCTGCTATTGCATCGTCGCCCGCCAGCAGGATTTTCTGGAAAAAGGCATCGATCACCTGAAGCCCATGATGATCAAGGAAGTCGCCGAAGAAATCGGCGTGCATCCTTCCACCGTGAGCCGCGCCGTAGCCAGCAAATACGCCCACACGCCGCAGGGCGTATTCGAACTGCGCTACTTCTTCAGCGAAAGCGTGCAAGGTCCAGAAGGCGGCAATACTTCGTTGCTGATCCTGAAACGCCGCGTCAAGAAATTAATTGACGAAGAAGACCCAGCGCGCCCGCTGACCGACGAGCAACTCACGCGAATTTTGCAATCGCAAGGCATCCAGGTCACGCGCCGTACTGTGGCCAAATACCGCGAAGACATGCGCATCCCGAGCACACATCAGCGCCGGGTGCGAGAAGGGAGATGATGGAGAACGGAAGCGATCCGATGGTAGAAAGTCAAAAATTAGATTGTCGTCCTGAGGCCGCTGCATTTGCGGACGAAGGATCTGGGCGAGCCACCGCGGGTCGTGCCGCGAAAGCGGGACGGCATTAAGCGCGAGGCGAGCTTCCATATTGCAGTGCCGATTTTCCTCAATCAAGAATTCAAGGAGGGGCGCTCATGAACGTGGAATACACCGGAAGACACTACGAAGTAACTCCCGCCATCCGCACAGAGGTTGAAAACGGCCTCGGAAAAATCCGCAAAATCTTAGGGGACCGCTTCGAAGCCAAAGCCATTCTGGCCGTTGAAAAGCACCGTCATAAAGCCGAAATTACTATTAATCCGCGCAATGGTCCGCTCGTCGGCCTGGCGCAGGCCAAAGATATGATGATCGCGGTCAGCGGAGCCCTCGACCACCTGGAAAAGCAGGCCGTGAAATACAAGACGAAGTGGCAGTCGAAGAAGCGCTCCGCCCGCAAGAGCGAAGAAGTGAAGAAGTGGAACGGCCACTCGACGCCCGCTGATGGAAATGACACCCAAACCAAAGTCGGCTTAACCGAGAAAACGGCCGTGCCCGTCGCCGTGCATCGCTATCCTCCCGTGGCCAAAACCACGGAGGTACACCTGGTCAGATCGGACGAAGCCGTCTCCATGCGCCCCATGACTCTCGAGGAAGCCATCAAGGAAGCTCACTTCCGCGACCGCGATGTGTTCGTGTTCCGCGATCCCAAAGGCAAAGTGATGATCCTGCACCGCACCCGCGACGGCAAAATGGAGCTGATCGAAGCCCCTTAACAACCTTCAATAACGATCTCACATAGGGATAGCCGCCCGGTCGACGAGCCCAGCTGTCCCTTTTCATTTCCCATCAGCTCGCCGTGCGAAATGCTTTTTGGATGAGCGTCCAACGCGCGGCGCCGATCATGCCGCAGTCGTCATTCGCCACAATCTTGACCGGCATGTCCTTCAGGATGGTTTCCATGCGGCCTTTGTCCAGAAAAGCCTCCATGAACACGGGATCCTTCATCTTGGGTACGATCTTCGCCGCAATACTGCCTCCGATGAAAAGTCCACCGGTGGACATGAAATTCAGAGCACAATTTCCAGTCTGTGCGCCGAAGACACTGACGAAAATCGATAACGTCTGGTCGCAAATCGCGGCCTTGCCCTCCAAGGCTATGCGCGAGATGAGAGCTGGAGGATCGGGTGCGGCACTCAACTCCGTTCGCAACCACTCCGGCTCCTCGGCCTTGTGCGCGTCGCGCAAAAAGTCGTAAATGTTCCTGATCCCGGGCCCAGAGAGAACGCGCTCGCAGCTGATGCGGCCGTATCTCTTCTGCAAGTAGGACATCAACTCCATCTGCAGGTCGTTCCGGGGAGCGAAATCGGCGTGTCCGCCTTCGCAAGCGAAAGGATGATGCCGGAATCCATCCCAATAAAGTCCCGCCATCCCGAGTCCAGTTTTCGCCGAGATGACAGCCCGGTTGCCTTCCGCTTCTTCCGACCCCTCGCTCAGTGAAATGAAGTCCTTCGAGTCCAGGCCGTCGATTCCATAGGCGTAAGCTTCCAGATCGTTCAGCAGCCCCACCGAAGCCAGTCGGAGTTGTTTGGCCACTTCCCGTGCATCGATGACCCAGGGCAGGTTGGAAATTTTGCTTCGTCCCGCTCGCACTGGTCCGGCCACGCCGAGGCATGCGCTGTGGACGGGAATGCCTTCGGTCTTAACGAAGTCCGCCAGAATGCCGGATAAGCCATCGTGGTGCTGGCTGGGGTAGTTTTTCTCTACCACGAGTTGCAGCCGGCTGCCTTCAGTTTCGAATGCGGCCAGCCGGGTGCGGGTCGCGCCGATCTCGCCGGCGAGAATCATTGTTCAACAGGAATCATGGTTCGATCCTCCTCCACTGGCGGCCGTCCTGCTGCAGCAGCTGATCGGACTCCGCCGGCCCCCAGCTGCCGGATGCATAATTTGGAAATTTGCGCGGCGGCAGCGCTTTCCATACGTCCAAGATCGGATCGACCACGCTCCAGCCGGCCTCGACCATATCGGCGCGCTGGAACAGAGTCGCATCTCCGATCATGCAGTCATACAGCAAAACTTCGTAGCCGGTATAAGCGTCGGCTCCGAAGTACTTGGAATATTCAAAACTCATATTGACCGACCCAACTCGAAGCAGCGGTCCAGGAATCTTCGCCCCAAAGCTCAGCGAAATTCCTTCCGCCGGCTGGATTTGGATGATCAGCGTATTGGTATGCAACTTGTGAAAGGGAGCGTTGCGAAACAGAGCGAACGGCATGCGTTTGAAATGGATGGCTATCTCGGTATGACGCAGCGCCAGGCGTTTGCCAGTCCGCAAATAGAAGGGAACTCCGGCCCAGCGCCAATTGTCGATGTTGAGTTTCAGAGCCACAAACGTCTCGGTCCGCGATTCGGGAGAGACTCCCGGTTCTGCGCGATAAGCCGACACCTTTTCCTCACCCAGCAGTCCGGGGCCGTATTGGCCGCGCACACTGCGGTGCAAGACCTCGTCCGAGTTCAGCGGTTGAATCGAGTGCAGAACCTTCGCCTGCTCATTACGCACGGCGTCGGCCTGAAAAGACACTGGCGATTCCATGGCGGTCAGGCTGAGCAGTTGCATCACGTGGTTGGGAACCATGTCGCGCAAGGTTCCCGCTGTGTCGAAGTAGCCGCCGCGCCGCTCGACGCCCACGGTTTCGGAATTCGTGATTTGCACATGGTCGATATACCGCCGGTTCCAGATGGGCTCGAAAATCGCGTTGTCGAACCGGAAGACCATGATGTTCTGCACCGTTTCTTTGCCCAAATAATGATCGATGCGATAAATCTGATTCTCCTGTAGCACCTTTTTAATAGCGCGGTTGAGCGCCTGAGCGGATTCCAGATCCTGCCCAAAAGGCTTTTCGATGACCACCCGCCGCCAGCGTCCATTCTCCTGGGTGGAAAGCGCCGCCGCTCCTAATTGCTCGACAATCTGCGAAAAAAACTTGGGCGCGGTCGCCAGATAGAAAAGATAGTTGCCCTCGGTATGTTGCTCGGCGTCGATTGCGGCGAGCCGCTCGCGCAATTTTGAAAAAGTGTTCTGATCGGCAAAGTCGCCGCGCTCGTAGAACAGCCGCTTCCGGAACCACTCGATAGCTTCCGCCGAGTCCGTTCCTGCTGGCAGGAAACTGGTAACCTGGGCGCGAAAATCTTCCAGGCTCAAGTCATCGACGGAAACGCCGATTACGGCAAAGTTGTCGGGCAACAGCTTTGCCTTCCCCAAATTGAAGAGCGCAGGCGCCAGCTTGCGCTTGGTTAAATCCCCAGCCGCGCCAAACAGCACGAACACGCAAGGACCAGCCGCGCGCTCGGCGAATCCGACGTCATTCTCCAGATTGGTTTGCGTGGAGGCGACCATGTCTCAACTTCTGGACTGGTCGCCCATAGTAAATGACGGGCAGGCAGCTTTCTAGCGATACTTGTACACGATCGGGCGCGGTCGAACCCCTGGGCCCGGGCATTCGTTGACTAGCCTTGGCCTCCTCCGTAATATGAAGCGACGCCAAAGCCAGGCCTCTCTGCGTGATCGATCAAACCATTTCGCACTACCGCATTCTCGAACGCCTCGGGGGCGGAGGCATGGGAGTCGTCTTTAAAGCCGAAGACACCGAGCTGGGCCGGTTTGTTGCCCTCAAATTCCTTCCCGACGAACTGTCCCGGGACCCGCAAGCATTGGAACGTTTTCGCCGCGAGGCGCGTGCCGCATCCGCTCTCAATCATCCCAACATCTGCACCATCTACGAAATCGGGAAACACGGAGAGCAGTCGTTCATCGCCATGGAGTTTCTGGACGGGCTGACGTTGAAGCATCGCATTGCCGGCCGGCCCATGGAAGTCGAGTTGATTCTGTCGTTGGCCATCGAGATCGCCGACGCGCTCGACGCAGCTCACGCCGAGGGCATCGTCCACCGCGACATCAAACCCGCCAACATCTTTATCACTAAGCGCGGTCACGCCAAGATTCTTGATTTTGGGCTGGCCAAGGTTGACCTTACCGGCGGTTCGTCGAGCAAGATTGCGTCTCTGAACACGCAGACGGGTTCGGTGGATCATCTCACAAGCCCCGGAACCATGGTGGGAACCGTGGCTTACATGTCGCCGGAGCAGGTGCGGGCGAAAGAGCTGGATTCGCGAACCGATCTCTTCTCGTTCGGCGCGGTCCTGTATGAGATGGCGACCGGGGATTTGCCGTTTAACGGAGAAAGCTCCGCCGTCATTTGCGAAGCCATCATGAACCGTGCTCCGGTGCCGGTGGTGCGGCTGAATCACAGCGTGCCGCCAAAGCTGGAAGACATCATTAACAAGGCGCTCGAGAAAGACCGCAATCTGCGTTACCAGCATGCCGCCGATTTGCGCGCCGATCTCCAGAGGCTGAAGCGCGATACGGAATCTGGCCGAAGCGCGTCAGTCATGCCCGAGCCGCCTGCTGCGTCGCAGAGTCATCCCTCCGCGCAGGAAGCTTCCGGACAAAGGCCGGCCGCACCAGGGGTGAGCGGTTCGTCCTCTGCGGTTGCTCCGGCACATATCTCTTCTGCGGCCCAAATCTCTTCGGCTGCATCCGCGTCCCCGCTTCTCTCGAAGCGTGTGGGACTGCTCTTCGCTGGAGCCGCAATTCTGCTCGCCGTAGCGGCTGGTTTCTGGTTTCTGCGCAATCGAAATGCCCACAGCGCAGGCAGTCTGCAGCACAAAGCTGTCGCGGTGCTTTACTTCAATAATCTCTCGCAGGACCAGTCGCTCAATTGGCTCGACAACGGCCTGACTGACATGCTGACCACCAACCTGGCGCAGGTCAAGGGTCTGGACGTGCTGTCTACCGAGCGGGTGATGGGCGCCGTGCAGCGCGCCAGCAAGGACGGCAAGTCGCTCGATCCCACCCAGGCGCAGCAGGTGGCCCACGACGCCGGTGCCGACGCCTACATTACCGGCGCCTTGCTAAAAATCGGACCCACACAGCTGCGTGTCGACGTTCGCGCACAGGACACCTCTACCGGCCAGATTCTGTTCTCCCAGAAGCTGGAAGGGCAGGATGTTCAAAGTATCTTCGGCATGGTCGACCGGTTGACCGAGAGCCTGGCCAGCAGCTTTCTCCCTGCCTCACAGCTGCCGCAGAAGGCGCCAGAGATTGAGCAGGCTTCCACCTCCAACGTCGAGGCCTACCGCCATTACCAGTCGGGAGTGGACTTCGAGCGGCGCTATCTGGTGAGCGATGCGATCCGCGAATTCGAAGAAGCAGTCCGTTTGGACCCGCAGTTTGCCTTGGCCTACTTGCACCTCAGCGGCGAGTATCGTCAGCAGGGCGATTTGCGCCGCGGCGAAGAGTTATGGGCCAAAGTCGATCAAATGCAGTCGCGGCTGCCCCGCTACGAGCAGTTGTCGTTGCAGGTGCTTAAAGCCAGCCGCTCCAGGGACGCCGAGGCCGACGTCGCCGCGCGTCAACAACTGGTCTCCGAATTCCCCCGCGCCACCATCGACCGCGGCATCCTGGCTGCCCTCCTGTCCTTTCTGGGCAAGCAAGAGGAAGCGCTTCAACTGCTGCAACAGGGGCTGGCTCTGGATCCGAAGAACGAAGATCTGCTCAACTTTCAAAGCTACACACTGGCTCTCGGCGGCGATTTCAATGGCGCATTGGCGGCCAATGACGCCTACATCGCGGTTCGTCCCGGCGATCCCAATCCAATCGACACCCGTGGCGACATTCTCTTCATCGCAGGCCGCGATGACGAAGCCGTCGCCGCCTACCGCAAAGTGCTCGAACTGAAACCGGACTTCAGCGGCTACGGAGATTACCTCAAACTGGCTATCGTTTACACCGACCAGAGGAAGCCCGACATGGCTAGCGCCGCCTTCCAGCAGTATGCGCAGCGCGGCTCTCCGCTTACGCGCCTCTACGTTCCGGGCTTCGAGGCTCAGTTCAAGCAGAGCCGAGGCGATTTGGAAGGCGCACTCGCCAGTTATCGCGAGGTCGTGTCGCAACTGGGGCGCGCCAAACAAAACGAAGCTGCCGAAACCTTCCTGCTCCAATTCGGCGCCCTCTCCGTCATGTTAGGGGAGGGTTCCTCAGCGCTTACTTTTGCTCAACAACAAAAGCTCGACGACGAACAATTGCAAACCGTCGCGCTCCTGCAAACCTTGGCGGGAAACTCTTCTGCCGCGCAGCAAAGTTTGCAGCGTCTCGCCGCCAGCCATCCCTGGATCGCGCCCCGGGCGATCGAGATCGACCAGGTCTATGCTGACGTAACCTCCGCTGTGCAGCGCGGCGATGGACAAGCAGCCTTGACTCGTGCCTCCACCATCCCCGATTTTCAGGATCCCTACCTGCTCCTCCTCAAGGCCCGCAGCCATCTTCTCATCAATGAGTATTCACCGGCCGAGGCCGAGTTCCGTGCCGTATTGCGGGTCGAGCATGACATGGCGAATTATGGGGCCTTGACTCAGCGATTCCCCGTGACTGGAATGCTGTCGCACTACTATCTAGGACAACTTTACGAGCGTACCGGCAAGCACGATCAGGCCATTAATGAATACCAGGAATTTCTATCCAATTTTCCCAATTCGCAGGCCCGCCTCTCCCAAATCGGCGAGGCCCGCACCGCCCTCAAGCGACTGATGCAATGAGCGGGCCGGATCCTTCCAGGCCCACCCTTCGCTCTGCCTCCATGGTACACGGGTTAGTAAGGCCTTTGTTTTCTTAAGAATAGAAACAGCTAAATAAGAGCGAAGAAAAAGCTTGACATATAGTGTTATAGTTAACTATAACACTATTTAACTTAGTTCTGATCGCGCGCAGTCAGGATGATCGAGCAAAGAAGAAATGAGTTCTTTAAGGAGAAATGAACCATGAAATCCCTTCGTTTTACGTTGCCGGTTGTTCTGCTGTCGATTTCTACGCTAGCTTTAGGCCAAAGCATTGCGCAAAAGTCGGATATCCAGAAGTCGGAAGCGCAAAAATCCTTTGACCAACTGAAAACTCTTGCGGGCACCTGGCAAGGCCCAGTTACGACCACCCCGCCGTTATCCGACATGGGAAACGGGGCAGTCACCCAGGTCTCGCTGCGCGTGGCCTCCAGGGGAAACGCACTGGTGCATGAGATGAGGGAAGCAGGGACGGCGGATGATCCGACTCGCTACGACCATCCCGTCACCATGTTCTATCTGGACAATGATCGCCTGCTGCTGACCCATTATTGCGACGCCGGCAATCGGCCCCGCATGGCAGCCCGCACGTCGCCGGATGGCAAAACTGTGGAATTCGATTTTCTCGACGTTTCCGGCAGCACTGAGTACGGGCACATGCAACATGCAGTGTTCACCATCATTGACGCCAACCATCACACCGAGGAATGGACGTACCTGATGCCGGGAGACAAGCCGGTCCACGCGCGCCTTGACTTGCAGCGCACGAAGTGACGGAAAGGTTTATCGCTCGAGGGTATCGGGAAAAAATCATGGACCGTGAGTGGAATGACAGTCAGCCGATTTACCGCCAGCTTCGCGACCGCGTCGTCGCGATGATTCTCGACGGCGTGCTCAAAGAAGGCGATCCGCTGCCTTCGGTGCGCACGGTCGCGGCCGAATACCGGGTCAATCCGCTCACGGTTCTGAAGGGCTATCAACAACTGGTGGACGAGCAACTGGTGGAGAGTCGGCGAGGTCTCGGCATGTTTATTAATACAGGCGCGCGAAACCTGCTGCTGCAGGGCGAGCGGCAGAAGTTTCTCGCGGAAGAATGGCCCAGAATTTCGGCGACTATTCAGCGGCTCGGCCTGAAATCGGAAGAACTGCTGAAGGATGGCGCAACCCCAGCTCCTTCACCGTCGAATACTGCGAAAAAAGAGGAACCGAAACCATGACAGTCATAGAAGCGCGCGGCCTCCGCAAGGCCTTCGGCTCAACCGTCGCGCTGGACAGCGTGAATCTGCACGTAGAAGAGGGCCGCATTCTCGGGCTCATCGGTCCCAACGGCGCGGGCAAGACCACCGCGCTCAACGCGATTCTTGGCCTCACGCCCTACCAGGGAGAACTGCGAGTACTGGGGCGCGATCCCTGGACCGAGCGCGACCGACTGATGCGCGATGTCTGTTTTATTGCCGATGTCGCCGTGCTGCCGCGCTGGATGCGGGTTTCGCAAGCGCTCGATTACGTCGCCGGCGTGCATCCGAGATTTGATCGGGCCAAGGCGGAAGGCCTTCTCGCCAAGACCGATATCCGGCACGTCAGCAGGATCAGGGAATTGTCGAAAGGCATGGTGACCCAACTGCACCTCGCCCTGGTCATGGCCATCGACGCGAGATTGCTGGTGCTCGACGAGCCGACGCTCGGCCTCGACATCCTCTATCGCAAGCAGTTCTACGACTCGCTGTTAAACGATTACTTCGATCGCAGCCGCACCATCGTTGTGACCACACATCAGGTGGAAGATGTTCAGCACATCCTCACCGATCTTATGTTCATTAACCGCGGCCGCATTGTGCTCGATTGCAGCATGGAAGAATTTGAGTCACGGTATGTGGAAGTGACGGTGCGTCCGGCGCAGCTCGCCGCAGCGCGCGCTCTCATGCCGATTCATGAGCGCCAGGTTCTTGGCCGCAGCATTTTGCTTTTTGATCTGAAGACCCTTCGCCCCGATCGCCAACAATTAGCCGCACTCGGCGACGTGCGCACGCCCAGCATCGCTGACTTGTTTGTGGCCATATTGGGAAGTAAGCCGGGCGATCAGCCAGAAAATAAGCCGGGCAATACGCCAGGCAATCCCGCAGGCGCGGCACAAGGAGTAGCTCTATGAATACCCAATCGAATGCACAGTCCTTTGACGCGCAAAGAGTCGCACCCGCGGTCATGCAGGCCACGCGGCCCTTTTACTGGTCGGTGCGCCGCGAATTGTGGGAGAACCGTTCCATCTATATCGCGCCGCTGGCCGTGGCTGGCGTCACTTTGTTCGGCTACCTGATCGCCTCCATTGGCCGCGCCCTGTCCCTGGCCGATCTGGCGCAGCGGCGTCGGGTACTCGAAGAGCCTCTCACCTTCGCTATGGGTGTGATTATGGCGACCGCGTTTATCGTTGCCCTCTTCTACTCACTTGACGCGCTGCACAGCGAGCGCCGCGATCGCAGCATCCTGTTCTGGAAGTCGCTGCCAGTTTCCGATCTCACCACCGTGTTGTCGAAAGCGATTATTCCGCTTGCCATTCTGCCGCTGTTCGCCTTCGCGCTCACCGTTGTTACTCAGTTCATCATGCTGATGCTGAGCACGCTCGTGCTGCGGGACAGTGGGCTGACGGCTGCGACGCTATGGACGCAGTCCGCACTTCTCGCGACGTCGCTGGCGCTGCTCTACCACCTTGTCACAGTGCATATCCTCTGGCACGCGCCGATCTACGGCTGGCTGATTCTGGTCTCCGGTTGGGCGCGGCGCGCGGCATTTCTATGGGCTGTCTTGCCGCCGGCCGCGATCTGCGTTGTTGAGAAACTTGCATTCAACACATCGCATTTCGCCGCTTTCTTGCAGTACCGCTTCACCGGCGGGCCAGAGGCCTCCACCATGCCGAGCGGCTTCCCAGACGCTTCAATGATGGCCCACATCACTCCGGGGAGATTCCTGAGTACTCCGGGTCTGTGGCTCGGACTGCTGGTTGCCGCCGCATTCCTGTTCGCCGCAGCCCGTCAACGCCGCTATCGCGGCCCGATCTAATCCGCCCGCGCCTGGTTCAATCACAGGGATAAGGAGGAAAGTCATGAGCGCAACCGTAACCATGAAACAAATCGTAGAAGCGTCGCCGCGTTTCAGGGCCAGAATTACCGCCGCCTTTTATTTGCTGACCATCCTGATGGGAGGACTCGTCCTCTTTGTCCATGGCAGATGGACATTACCGGTCGATCTCATCGCGACCTCGTGCTATATCGCTCTGACAGCTCTCTTCTATGACTTGTCGAAGCCGGGGAACCGGAGCCTGCCTTTGCTCGCCGCGCTCGCCACGCGTGTTGACTCAGCAAGTCGGGCATTACGGCATCGCGCGCGGCATGAAACCTTACGCCAGTTTCGTGTTGAACGGAGGACACCATGATTCGAATGCGAGCGCTAAAGGTCGCGATGGTGATAGTTGGGTTGTTCTTCGTATCTAATGTTTATTGGCTGCTGCAATTACGTGACGAAGAAACCCTGCAGATGATGCTCAGCATTTACGTCACGCTCGGAGCTTTCCTACTTCTGGCATTACGGGATCCATCTGCGAATCGCAGCTTAATCGCCTTCACCGCCTGGTCGAGCTTGGCTCATGCCGGCGTAATGACGGTGCAGTCATTTTATGATTTGGCCGAACGCACGCATCTGCGAATCGGCGTGCTTGCCTTTGTCGTGATAGGTGTTGCTCTGATTGCGCTCGCGCCGGCGCGCTCTCATAAACTGTCATCCTGAGCGAAGCCTAAGAGATTCCCTAACGCTAGCAATCCAGGCATGGCGCGTTTTTATTCATCCGGCTCAGGCGAGGGCTGCGATTCCATGACGGAACTCTTCGGCTCATCCGCAACAATCGCCTGCCAGTTCAAAATCGCATTCCACAACAGCCGCTGGTCCCCACGGTTCAGATCTCGGTGCATCGGATTGAAGTTGAAAGACACGACATGCCCCTTGCCCACGGGCATGTCAAAAATGGCCGGACGCCCAATTAGAGTCTCTTCTCCCCACGCCTGCCCGCTCACCACGAACGGCTTTCCGTCGCTGTCGCCCCACTCCATGACCACGCCGCTACGGTCTTCGGGGCCATCCAGGCACGTGGTGCAGTAGGCCATTCGCATCCATCGCCGCGGAATGTCATACAAAGGAAAATTTTGCCGGAACACGTAAGTGTGCGCGGGATATCCATACGCAATGGGGTGATCGGCGCGGTCGAACGTAACCCTTACGTGCGCCCCCGGCGTCCGCGTCGCCGCATTCTGTGATGCAGCCGAGGACGCCCCACCGCCCCCCGCTGTACTCCGCGGCACGCCTCCGGAAGAGCGACGCACAAAGCGCACCAGTCCGCCCTCCAGCGCCAGCATGCTCCCGCTGCCCAGCGTTACCATAAGCCCGCCATCCTCGATGAAGTGTTGAATCTGCTCCAGCCCTGCATAGCCGATCCCTCCCGTGATGTCGTCCGATTCCGCCGGAGTTCCGAAACTGGGCGTCTGCGCCGTCTTCTTGAAAGGCATTGGCGACCAGGTTTTCGGCAGACCTTCAATCTGCTCCGCCAATTCCAGATCGACATGTCCATAAAGCAGCACGTCGATACGTGACCGCAGATTCCCCGCATGAATATCTTCATCGCGCAAATACGTATACGGAACCTTGCGCTGGTCGAGCGAATAACGAATCCAGCCGATCGAATCCGTATCGGCCCACGGCACCCACACCCCAATGCGCGGCGCTTCCGCGAGGTGATGCGGAACATCGGGTCGTGCGGCAACCTCAGTGAAATCAAGTCCCAATTCCTGAGCGACTGATGCAATCGCATCGTGCAGCCCGTGCTGATCCGCCACAATCCACGATCCCGCAGGAAACTTCGTGCCAGCGACCTCGAACTCGCGCTCCGCAATTTCAATTTCGAAATTTGCCAGACGATAGCGCGCCGCGAGAAAAGATTCCTGCCCCGTGTCCTTCAGCAAATAAACCTGCCCGGCGCCGCTGACATGCCCCTCCACACGGGGGGCCTCGGTAAGCAGTTTCATAGCAACGTCGCGAATGGACGCATCCGCGGTGGGGATCGCCTGCAAATGATAGTGCGCCGGCAACTCCCAGGAGACGTCATCGTAGGGGGCTGCTCCATCCTTTGGATAATGTTGCGGCGTCAGCAAGTCCACCGCGTAGTTGCGATACGGTTGATCGAGCCGCACCACGTACGTTCCCGCGGGAAAACCGCCATCTTTCAGCTGAATCGAAGTCTGCGCCCGAGCGACCTCGATGTGTTGGCCCATCAACCGCCCTACCATCTGCGCCACGCGCTCTGGATCGCCCTGATCTTGCGGAATCAAGAACGCATAAGGCGCCTGCGTCAGCCCTTTCTGCCAGGAATCCCATCCCTTCTTGTAAAAATTTCGCAGCATTTCTTTGGAATGGCTTGCCGCATCGTCCAGCGCCGCCAGCGCCCCGGTTTCCTGATAGTTGAGATTGTCGCGCGCCGACCACGTGACCTCCCGCGGCGCCGGCAAAGGACGGTACCACTCCATAGTTGTCGCGGATGGCGAAATCGCGCGCTTCTCGGTCTCCGCGCTACCATTGCCGAATGTTTCGTATCCGCGCCCAATGCTGTTGTGATTCATGGCCACGGAATCAAGGTAAAGATGCGCGAACGCCTCGCCAAAATTCCAGGTCGAGACTCCCGGCATGCCCATCGCGGTCATCGCCTCAACTTCATGGAAGCTGAGTTCAAGAAACTCCGTGTAAGTAATCGGATCGATATTCGGGTTGTAGGGCCCGGTGCCGTTCCACGTCATCATCAGCGGCACACCTTCATGTAGATCGTGCACCACGGTGGGATGCCACTCATGAAATATGCGGTGTACCGCCGTCGTTGTCTCATGCGTCTGCTGATGGGTGTCGCGGTTGATGTCAACAAACGTGTACTTCGACCAGTAGGGCGGCGATTGCCGCGGCAACGTGTTGCGGTCCGTCTTGCCTTTGAGATAGCGATAGAACCAATCCACCATTTTGTCGCGCCCATCGGGATTCGAAATGGGATTGATCAGCACCACCACGCGTTCGCGAATTCGCCGGATCATCGGCTGCTCCGAAACCGCCAGCCGGTAGGCCAGTTCCAGCATCGCTTCGGTCGACCCAGTCTCATCGGAGTGCAGCGCCGCGTTGAAGTAATAAATAGGACGAGCGGTCGCGACCAATTTTTCCGCCGCTGCCGGGTCGGTGCGGCGGGGATCCGCCAGCGCGGCCGTTGCTTCTTTCAGCCGATCCAGATCACGAATCCCCGCCTCGTCCGCGATGGCGAGCGTAATGATCTCGCGGCCTTCTTCACTGTGCCCAATCGTAAACACGCGAACCCGTGGGCTGGCTGCCGCCAATGCTCGCGCATATGCGTAGGCCTTATCCGTCCCCACCAGTTCTCCCGGAGCGCCCATTATGCGGCCCAGAAATTTTTCCGGCGAGGGGACCTTGCTCGATTGCGGAATATACGCTACCCACGGCGAAACAAAGTGCGGGTCAGTTGTAGCCGTCGCGATCGCCTCAACCGATCCTGGCTCTGGAACATCTGGCCCGGCAATATCAGGACTCTGCGCAATCGCAGAAGGGAACAAGCCAAGCAAAGCCATCCACACCAGCATCAAACGGAACATGAATCCCCCTGGGTTGGTTGAGACGTCTCGATCGAGGCGAAAGTTTAGCACGCACCCACTAGGTAAGCTTAATCGCAAAGAGGAAAGATCTTAGAGTATCGAGAGGAACTTCACTGCACTTCTACAATTTTAAATTTTGTGACTTGCCGCACCCAACGGGCCATTCGCTTCTCATCGGGAATCACAATTCGGTACGGCCCTTCTTTGTCGTCAAACGGCTTTCCATCTTTCAAGAACGCCAGGACAATCTGCTTATCCGTGAACGCCGGGTCCAACTCGGGCAGGGCAATCACCACGCGATATCCGTCAGCAGCTTCCACCAGTAGGCACGAGGCCATCCGTTTTCCCTTCATGCTTTGCCCGAACTCCACTCCACCTTTTTCCAGCACGGCCCGGAGCGCGACACCCTCAAACGTCGCTGAGCCCCCGGAAGCGTTGCCCGAAACCTTGATATGCGGCAGGGCTTCAATATCGGCACGCGTCAATACGGCTTGCTTCCCGTTTTCGTTTTGAACTGCAAGTTGCTGGGAACGCGCCCATCCCGCGTGAAGAACCGTCAGAAGCAGGATGGGGAGTACGAAAAGCTTTCTCATATCACACACGCAAAATCATCACCTCGGTAGCTTTGATGAGGGCAGCCGCCGTCTGCCCCGGCTTCAACTGCATTTCTCGCGCGGAACGCGCCGTAATGATCGAGGTAATTTGCTGGCCGCCAATCGAAATGTTTACTTCCGCCATTAGGCCGCTGATCCGAACCGTATCGATGCGTCCTACTAACTGATTCCGTCCGCTGACCTTGCGGACGATCCCCTGGCGCTCCTTCTCCGTTTTGCCGCGCGTTCGGAACAACAGTCGGTCCAGTTCACTCTGCGGGATGCGGTGATGGCCACCGGCCGTCTTCAGGCTGCGGATTTTCTTCTTGTAAATCCACTGCTTGATGGTGGGAAAGCTGATGCCAAGCTGCAAAGCCGCATCGCGAAGCTTCAGCAACTCCTCATTATTCCCTTCGGATTTGCCGCTCTTCTGCACCGGACGCAATCGTAACGACAACGAAATTCCCAGTCAACTCCGACGCATCCGCATCAGTCCGCTCTCGGACTCAGTGCAAAACAGACCATATCGTACACTTCTGGACAATAGAATCGTATCTCATGTACACTTCCGCTCTCTGTCCCAAAACCAGTGAGCTTTCGAGGTCGAAATGCGCAAGGCGTACCTGTTCATCGCGGCGGTTGGTATTTTGCTTTCGTCGACCCTGAGCTTCCCGCAAGCCCAAATGGGAGCCAGCCTTTCCGGCGTGGTGACCGACCAAACCGGCGCAGCCCTTCGCGATGTCGCGGTGACCATCAAGAACGTGGACACAGGCGCAACGCGTACGATCGCAACCGACGGCGGGGGGCACTATCAGGCGTCCGGACTGCGTCCGGGGCACTTCGAGATTCGAGCGGCAAAACCAGGGTTCGCCGATGAAACGCGCATGGGTATCGGCTTGGCGGTTGGCCAGGACGCCGCGGTCGATATTAAGATGCAGCGGAGCACCCCTGACGCCTGCGCGAGCGGCCACGAGTTCGCCACCACCGATTGCACGCTGACCTGGCACGGCATCACGCTGTACGGTGCGTATGACGTCGGCGTCGGCTGGGCCAGCCACGGCTTACCGGAAAACGGCTACAACTATGAAGGCGAATCCCTGGTGAACCGGAACGGCTTTCAACATCGATTCCTCATCGCGCCCAACAACCTGCAGCAGACGGGTCTGGGTATCAGGGGCAAGGAAGAGTTTGCGCATGGCTGGTCTGTTGTGTTCAACGCGTCAACCGGCATCAATCCCCAGTCCGGCCTGCTCGCCAACGCGCCAGCCACCGACACCGTCAACAATGGCCTTCCCAGGAGCAGCTACTCGATAGCCATCGACGGGGCGCGCGCGGGCCAACCCTTCAATGACGAATTCTATGGCGGTGTATCGTCCGCGCATTTCGGCACATTGACCTTCGGTCGTCAGCGCTCTCTCGGTACCGATGCGATGCTCCTGTACGATCCGGCCAGCGGCGCCTATGCCTTTTCCTACATCGGGTATAACGGCACGATGGCCGGCGGCGGCGACACCGACGACAGCCGTTGGGACGACGCCGTGAAGTATCGCCTCGCCTATGGCCCAGTCCATTTCGGCGCGATGTATAAATTCGCCGATGGTTCTGCCGGCTGCTACTCGGCCTCGGCAACCTGGACTGCTGCCACCTGTACGCCGGAAGAGGCGCATAACAACGCCTACGGATTCGACCTCGGCGGAAACTACGGCAAGTTCTCCGCCGACCTCGTGTTCCAACAATACAACCAGGCGATCAGCGTATTGAACCCTTTGCTGGGGCCTCAGAGTTTGACGCAGCCCTATCAGTCCACTACCGACAGCATCAATACAAACCCCATCACCGGGACAAATCTGATCGACACGCACAACACCGTATATGGCATCGTGACCGACAACCGCGCAATTATGGTCGCTGCCAAGTACACGTGGGACCCGTGGAAGGTTTTTGCCGGCTACGAATACATCTGGCAGAATAACCCGTCGAACCCGCTGGGCGTTGGCGCTTCGGACCAGGGCGGTTATTTCATGAGCGGGGTCGAAGACAACAATCTTGATTCTGAAAAGTTGGTGAATATCTGGTGGACGGGCGCGAAGTACACCTACCGCAGCAAAACCGACATCACTATCGCCTGGTATCAACAGCGGCAGAACGACTTCCGTCTTCCGCCGACCTGCTCGCCCTCAGCCGGTTTCCGCAGTTCCTGCGCGGGCACCCTCAACGAGGGTTCGCTCTATGTGGATCATCACTTCACCAAGCGTTTCGACGGTTTTGCCGGAATTGCGTATTCCTACGTGAGCGGCGGCCTGGCCATCGCCATTCCTCACAAACCCGGCGTCCCCTATAACTCCAACAACAACTGTGCTCCGACGGTCGGTGGCCGTTTCGCCTTCTAATCGTTTCCGGGGCGGGCTCGAACCGCAAGCCAGATGTCATCCTGAGCGAAGCCGAAGGGATCCCTACCAACTATCGCGAACTGACAGCGCGATTTCCGGCAGTCATGCACAACCGCGGAAGAGCGGCGCTTCGGCGCCGCGCAAAGCCTTTAATTCATTCGGGCTTCAGCCTCTGTGACGCAGCCATCCGTGGAACGGATTAAGGAACCGCACCGGCATTTTATGCGGTTTTTTCCAAGCCCTCTGTGACATCCAACCTTGTCCCCGCCTCCAAATCGCGCGATCATGGCCGAAGCCCACGGAGCGCGAAGCACTTCGACAGAGTACTTCTAGCTCCTGTGCTTTCAATATTTTGGAACTTAAGTGATTTGGTGCCAAGATTTTGCAGACATTTTTCGCGGAGCCCGCGCCCAGCAAGACTTTTCAGAAACGAGAGGGGAAGGGGGGTACCCGGCATCCGGCGCCATTTCCCAAACTGGAACAGCCGTCGCTCAGATTTATTTCAGCAGGAATTCCACAGCGATTCGCCCCACGTGACGTAGCTCACAGACGGCCCAAGGTGCGGCCCGTAAAGTGAGAGGGTTATTGAGTCATTCTCCATCTCCATCGAAGGACGCAGCGCATGGCTACAGTTGTCTCTCCTACTACTACTACGCGAGTTTTGAATTCCGCTTTGGCGAAGAAGATCATGAGCGCCGAAGAAGCTGCCGCTCTCATCAAGTCCGGCGACCAGATCGGCATGAGCGGCTTTACCGGATCGGGCTACCCGAAGGTCGTTCCGATCGAGCTGGCGCATCGCATCGCCGACGCCCACTTCCGCGGCCAGAAGTTTCAGGTCAGCGTTTTCACCGGAGCTTCCACAGGCCCGGAGCTCGATGGCGCGCTCGCCATGGCCGGAGGCATTCATTTGCGGCTGCCGTATCAGTCCGATCCGGAAACCCGCAAGCGCATTAATGCTGGCGAAATGGATTACATGGACATCCATCTCAGCCATGTCGCCCAGTTCGTCGAATATGGATTCCTCGGCAAACTGAATGTTGCGCTGATTGAAGTTACCGCCGTGCTTGAGGATGGTCGCCTGGTTCCGAGCTCCTCCATCGGCAACAACAAGACCTGGATCGATCAGGCCGAGCGTGTGATCCTGGAGGTCAACTCATGGCAGCCGGCCGCGCTCGAAGGCATGCACGACATTTACTACGGCCTCCAGCCGCCGCCGAATCGCGGACCGATCCCGCTGGTACGTCCCGGCCAGCGCATCGGCAGTCCGTACCTTGAAGTTCCTGTGGAGAAAGTCGTTGCGATTGTGCTCACGGATTCACCGGACCGCAACAGCGCCTTCAAAGCGCCTGACCAAGCGTCGAAACTTATTGCCGGACACATCCTCGAATTCCTCAGCTGGGAAGTGCAGAAGGGCCGCATGCCGGCGAACCTGCTCCCGCTGCAATCCGGCGTCGGCAACATTGCCAATGCGGTTTTGTTCGGGCTCGAGGAAGGTCCGTTTGAAGGACTTACCTCCTACACGGAGGTGATTCAAGACGGCATGATCCGTTTGCTGAAGTCGGGTAAGGTGACCTCGGCTTCGGCCACGGCGTTCTCGCTCAGTCCCGAGATGTTGACCGAAGTAAATGCCGACATGGCGAACTATCGCGAGCGCATCGTGCTGCGTCCGCAGGAGATTTCCAATCATCCCGAAATCATTCGCCGCCTTGGCGTGATCGCTATGAATGGAATGATCGAAGCCGATATCTACGGCAACGTGAATTCCACACATGTGATGGGATCGCGGATCCAAAACGGCATTGGCGGTTCGGGAGACTTTGCGCGCAATGGATATCTCTCCATCTTCATGGCGCCGTCGACCGCACAGAAAGGAACCATTTCGACCATCGTCCCCATGGTGTCGCATGTCGACCACACCGAACACGATGTGCAGGTCATCGTCACCGAACACGGACTCGCCGACCTGCGCGGGCTTTCGCCACGGCAGCGCGCGCAGCTGATCATCGAAAAATGCTCCAGTCCGGACTACAAACCTCTGCTCCTTGATTATTTCAATCGAGCCGAGCGACTCTCGTACGGTAAACATACACCGCACCTGCTCGGCGAATCGCTGGGCTGGCACAACCGCTATCTGCGATGCGGGAAAATGAAGGCGCAGGAAGAAAGTTAAGCAGCGACGCAGTCATCATCCCGCAAATCCTCCGAGCCACAAGGAGGCTCGGCGCTTTCTCATTTCTCTGCCTGGGCGTATGATCCTCCGGCCGTAAATTCATCCAAAACAGGAGATGTCTATGAAGAAGTTGTGCGGTCTAGTCGTGTTTCTGTTGTTGCTTGCGCCCGCGTTATTCGCGCAGGAGCATTACACCGAAGGTCCCGTCTGGCGGATTACTCTGATCCGCGTGAAACCAACGCACATGGATGACTATCTAACGACGCTGCAGAAAACCACCAAGGCGGTCTACGACGAAAGCAAGAAGCAGGGAAACATCGTCGACTACAAAGTGTTTCTCAAAGAGACCAAGAACAGTCCGGATGATTGGGACATCTGTATTGCCGTCGAATATAAGAATCATGCCGCTATGGATGATCTGACGGCGAAGGGAGAGATGGTTCGCGATAAGATTCTGGGCGGGAAAGCTCCGGCGCAGCAGTTGGCCACAAAGCGTGAGGAGATTCGAGAAATCGTCAGCTCGCAACTGCTGGAGGAGATTTTCCTCAAGTAATGGTGGAGTCCGTTTCGTCGTTCGGGCTGGACAATTCCATCCGGCCCGTTCACTTATGCCATATTGATACGTTTTAATAGAGACATTTTGCGTGCTAGAATTCGGCGCTGAGGAAATATGCCCGCGATTCGAACGCTCTCTACGATCCTTCTCCTTCCGTTCACGATTCTGGCCGCTTCGCCATTTACTCACGCGCAAACGTCGGCGCCGGCAGCGAAGCTCTCCGTTCATTGGGAAGAACTTACGGCCGCCGATTTCCGCGAGGGCATTCACCGCTCGCAGGGGACGTGCTTGTTACCCTTCGGCATCCTGGAGAAGCACGGACCGCATCTGCCCCTGGGCACCGATCTGCTGGACGTTCGTTACGCCGCGCTGCACGCCGCCGAAAAGGAATATTCGGTTGTCTTTCCCGAATATTATTTCGGACAGATCGCCGAAGCCCGCCACGAGCCCGGAACCATGGCCTACAGCCGCGAGTTGCAGCTCGCTCTGCTGCAGGAAACCACCGACGAGATGGCGCGCAACGGATGCAAGAAAGTGATTATCGTCAATGGACACGGGGGTAATGAGCACCTGCTGCCTTACTTCGCCCAAACGCAACTCGATAAGCCGCACGACTATGTGGTTTATGTTTTCGACGAGCGCACGCCATCGTCGGGAGGCCCGCCGAAGAAGACTTCCATCGATATGCATGCCGGGGAAAGTGAAACGTCGAAGATGATGATTGCGCGCCCCGATACGGTGCACATCGACCGAGCCAACGCCGAATCCGGCGCCGACCAGCATCGGCAGAATCTTCCTGAAGATGTCTACACCGGCATCTGGTGGTACGCGCGCTTTCCCAACCATTATTCCGGCGACGGTTCCGCTGCCACCGAAGAGCTAGGCAGGTTTCAGATGGACTGGTGGATCGACACTTTGGCAAAAACAATCCGTGCCGCGAAAGCCGACGACGCGAGCCTCAAACTACAGAATGAGTTCTACGAAAAGAGCAAGCATCCACTCGATACACAGCCGTGATGCGGATCAGGAATTTCCGATCAGTGCCCCGGTGATGAACACCAGCACGCCGCCCAAGCCGACCTGAAGCGCCGCTGAAATCCACGGGCTATCCATGTAACGGTGCCGGATCCATGTGATCGTGGCGAGTTCGGCAAGTACGACCGCGCCCGCCGCCCACAGTGCAACGCGAAAATCCTTCAACAGAAATGGCAGCGTATGTCCAATGCCGCCCAAGGCCGTCATCGCCCCGCAGATCAAACCGCGCACCCAAGGATGCCCGCGCCCGGTAAGGCTTCCATCATCGGACAGCGCCTCTGCAAAACCCATGCTGATGCCTGCGCCTGCGGAAGCGGCGAGACCCACGAGAAATGCGTCATTCGAGTTGTGGGTGGCAAATGCAGCCGCGAATACGGGAGCCAGCGTAGAAACCGAACCATCCATCAGCCCGGCGAGTCCAGGCTGCACAATTTGCAGCACGAACAGGCGGCGCTGCGCCCGCTCTTCATCGGCCTTCACATTGGTGGGTAGTTTTTCGGCGTCGAGTTCCTGCGCGCGATGCTCGTGGGTTCGCTCCTCGTTGGCAAGATCATCGAGAAGTTGCCGTATGCTGGCATCCTGAGTGAGGGTTGCTGCCTTTTCATAGAAGTGACGCGTCTCCACTTCCATGGTGCTGGCTTCCTTGCGGACGGCGTCAATGCGCATCGGCCGGATCAGCCAGAGTGCGGGACGTTCCACGAATCCACGCACATCCTGGCGGCGGATTAACGGAATATGTTCGCCAAACTTCTGCCGGTAGAGTTCAATCAATCTTCTGCGATGTCCGGACTCTTCTTCACGCATGCCTTCGAACATGGCCGCGGATGCCGGATAATCCTGGCGCAGTCCTTCGGCAAAGTCGGAATACACCCTCTCGTCTTCTTCCTCTAGAGAAATGGCCAGAGCTAACACTTCGCGTTCGGTAAGGTCTTGAAACTTCTTCATGGCGACCTAGTAGCTTACATTTCCGAACCGGCTTAGACAAATCGGAAATGCGAGTCTCTCCCATGAATGCTGCCTTCGATGCTACTATCCAGTGCATGACGCCCCGGAAATCGTCCACCTCGGCGAAAGGCAAACGCCCACTGCACACGGGCAAGAAATTGGCGAAGGCAAGCGGGCGTGACGTTCCGCATGCCCCGGAGCTGGTGATCATCACGGGCATGAGCGGCTCGGGGAAGGCTTCCGTGCTGAAGGCTTTTGAGGATCTGGGTTACTACTGCGTCGACAATCTTCCCGTGGAACTGATTCCGCGCTTCGCGGAAATGGCATTGCAGTCGGCTGAGATCCGCCGCACCGCGCTGGTGGTCGACGTGCGCGAGGGCTCCAAGCTGGATAAACTGCCGGGCATACTGAAGGCTGTGCGTCGTACGATTCCGACCAAGGTTGCATTTCTGGAAGCCTCCGATGCCGTGCTACTGCGGCGTTTTAGCGAGACCCGCCGCCCTCATCCGTTAGGCACCGACACGCCGGTTAATACGTCGATCAAGGCCGAACGGCACCACCTGGCGAGCATTCGCGCCATGGCCGACATCGTGATCGACACGTCGAAGTTCAACGTGCATGAGCTGCGGGCGCACATCACGGAGCGCTTCCGCGAGCAGGCGACGGAGAGAAGCATCCTGGTATCATGCGTGAGCTTTGGGTTTCGCCACGGCGTGCCCGAAGAAGCCGACCTGGTGTTCGACGTTCGCTTTCTTCCCAATCCGCATTTCGTTCCTGAATTCCGGCAGCTTACAGGACGTCATCCGAGGGTGGCGAAGTACATTCGATCGTTTCCGCAGACGCAGGAGTTTATCCACCGCATCTCCGATCTGCTGGTTTATCTTCTGCCGCACTACATTCGCGAAGGCAAAAGCTATTTGACCATCAGTTTTGGCTGCACCGGCGGCCAGCACCGTTCGGTGATGATTGCCGACGAAGTGGGGAAGCGCCTGCACAAAGCCGGATACCGCGTGAAAGTTGTGCATCGCGATATGCCGAAGTAGCGTGGGGCTTAAGCCGTCACTTGGGGATTCCAGAGGCGCGCAGTAAAATATGCCCTTGCGTCCCACACTTATGCCAGCGCCAGTGAGCCACCGCGGCCTGCTCGGAGCCCTATGCGCCAACTGATGCGCCTGGTCCGCTACGCGCTTCCCTATTGGTGGCAGATAACATGTTCCGTCTTGCTGATGGCGCTGGTGGGGGCGCTTGATGCCTTCAAGTTTCTGCTGATTCGTCCCATCTTCGATCGGGTATTGAATCCTTCCACCGGATCGAAAGATATTCAATTGTTCGTCAATCCGCTGACGCACCATGCAGTTTTCTTGCAGGAGCTTGTGCCTTCCCGTTTCACAAACGCGTGGACCATGGTTGCCGTGGCTCTGGTTGGGTCTACGGTTCTTAAGGGAATCTGCGATTACGCTGGCACGTATCTGGTGAACCATGCGGGCTTTGGCATGATCACTGACTTGCGCGACGATCTCTACAACGCGATCATGCGGCGCTCGGCGGCATTTTTTTCCAAGCACACTACAGGGACGCTGCTCTCCGCCATCGTCAACGATATCGAACGCGTGCAGTACGCGATGTCCACGGTGCTGGCGGAATTTCTGCAGCAGTTTTTCACCTTTCTGTCTGTCGCCGCCGTGGTCGTAGTCCTGGGCGGAAAGCTCGCTTGGGTGCTGCTGCTGTTCGTTCCCGTGATTGTCTACTCCTCGCGCAAGATTGGTTCCCGTGTGCGCACGACGACGCGCCAAGGTCAGGACAAGCTGGCCGAGATCCAAAATATCTTGCACGAAACCATCACCGGCAACCGCATCGTAAAGGCCTTCAACACTGAAAAATGGGAGATATCGCGTTTTCGCGGAGCGGCGCGCCGGCTGTTCCGCGCCAACCTGCGTTCGGTTGCGGCCACGGCAATCAGTTCTCCATTGATGGATATTTTTGGCGTGATAGGCATTGCTCTATTGCTGAACTTGGGCCGCAACGAGGTCAAGCATGGCGACATGACACCGGGCATTTTCGTCGCCTTCATAACGGCCGTGTTCAGCCTCTACAACCCGGTCCGAAAATTTGCCCAGTTCAACAATAATTTCCAGCAAGCCCTGGGGGCATCGAGCGAAATTTTCAAGTTCATGGACATCGAAGATGATGTGCGCGAAAGCCCGCGCGCCGCGCGCCTGCCCGCCTTCTCTCGGACGGTCCAGTTCGATCACGTCAGCTTCACCTACGGTAGCGAAGGAGCCGATGCTGGCGTGCTGCACGATATAAACCTTGAGGTCCGCCGCGGAGAAGTCGTGGCGATCGTCGGATCGAGCGGCTCCGGGAAGAGCACCCTGGTTCACCTCATTCCACGATTCTTCGATGTCACCCAGGGACGTTTACTGATCGATGGGATCGATGTGCGCGAGGTGACTCTCGCATCTTTGCGGGAGCAAGTGGGAATTGTTACCCAAGAAACCGTCTTGTTCAACGACACGGTTCGCAACAATATTGCTTACGGCCAGCCGCATGTGCCGCTGAAAGAAGTTGAAGCCGCAGCCCGGGCCGCTCTGGCGCACGACTTCATTCACACGCTGCCTGCGGGATACGATGAAGTGATCGGGGAACGGGGAGTGCGGCTGAGCGGCGGCGAGCGGCAGCGGCTCGCCATTGCCCGCGCAATTTTGAAGAACGCGCCTATCCTGATTCTGGACGAAGCTACGTCGGCGCTGGACAGCGAATCGGAGGCGTTGGTGCAGTCGGCGTTGCATAATCTGATGAGTGGTCGCACCGTGTTTGTGATCGCTCACCGGCTATCGACGGTACGCCGCGCCGATCGCATTGTGGTGATCGAAAACGGCGCTATTGCAGACATTGGTACGCACGAAGACTTGATGACGAAGCTGGGTACCTATCGGCGTCTTTACGAATTGCAGTTTGCCGATCTCGAGCAGAAACTTGAGCCGGCGAGGCCGAGCTGACATCTGCCATCAGAATTGGAAAATCACTTATGTCGCTCCGTTCCATGACGGGTTTTGCGCAGGTGAAAGGCGAACTAGCGGGCCAGTCCGAGGGAAGTAGCGGCGGGCATTTGACTGGACCCGGCTCCCAGGGCAACGGCCGTGTCGCCTTCTCGCTTTCCTTGAAATCGGTGAACCACCGTTTTCTCGATCTGCATTTTCGGTTGCCTTCGGGTTCCGACTCGATCGAAATGCAACTACGGCGCCTGTTGAAAGAAAGGATCGCCCGCGGTCACGTGGAAGTGACCCTGAGCGTGGACCGTGGCGGCGGTGAAACATTGGCACTCAACCGTTCTCTGGTGAGCGCTTATATCGCGGCGTTTCGGGCGGCGGCCAGTGAGTTCTCCGTGCCCGCGGAGCCCGACCTCAACGTAATCTTGCGGATACCCGGGGCGCTCGATTCCACAGGCAGCGCCGTGGATGGAGCGCTGGAGTCGGCCGTGATGGCGACGATTGGGGCGGTGTTGGATCAATTGAATCAGATGCGGGAGCAAGAGGGGCAAAGCATTGAGCGGGAATTGCGCGAACGCATGGAGCATCTCCGGGAAGCCGTCCGGGTGGTGCAGGAGCACCGGCGAACCATGCTGCAGAGCTACCTGGAGCGGTTGCAGGCACGGCTGCAGGAGCTGCTGGGCGCCAATCCGGAGCGCGAACGTGTGCTGCAGGAAGCGGCGCTTCTGGTCGATCGGAGCGATGTGCAGGAAGAAATCGTACGGCTGGAAAACCACATACAGCATTTTCTGGGTTTTCTCGACGAGCACGGGGAAGTGGGAAAGAAGCTCGACTTCCTGCTGCAGGAAATGAACCGAGAGGCCAACACTCTGCTCTCGAAAACCTCCGGTTTGGCGGGAGAAGCATTGAAGATCACCGAGGCCGGGCTCAGCATGAAAGCGGAGATTGAAAAATCGCGCGAGCAGGTGCAGAACCTGGAATGAGTTCCCCTCACAAGCCTCTGATCTATATCATCTCGGCCCCTTCCGGTTCAGGTAAATCGACGCTGGTCAATGAACTGCTGAAGAAGGTGAGCGATCTCGAGTTTTCCATTTCCTACACCACGCGCGCTCCGCGCGGCAGCGAGACCGACGGACGGCAATACTATTTTATTTCGCGGGCAGAGTTCGAGAAGATGATTCGTGAGGGTGCATTTCTTGAGCATGCCGAGGTGTTCGGCAACTATTACGGAACGGCGCGCCGATTCCTGCAGCAGGCCGAAGAGCATCGTCGCGACCTTTTGCTCGATATCGACGTGCAGGGCGCAAAACAAATCCAGGACAAATTGCCGCAGGCCACGAGCATTTTCATTCTGCCTCCGAATCGGCAGATTCTGGAAGAACGATTGCGCAAGCGCAGCGAAGATAGCGAAGAAGTGATCCAGCGGCGTCTGGTTACAGCGACCCATGAAATTGAGAATTACCAGCGTTACAACTACATTCTGGTGAACGATCAGCTCGAGGATTCTATCAGGCTTTTGCGCGCGATCGTGCGGGGCGAACGCTTGTTGCGCTCGGGCCGTGCGCTTTCCGAGGAGGAAGCAAAGATTGTGGCACTTGCGAACTGCTGTAAACTCGCCAATGTGCGCGAGCGCTTGCAGCCGATTCTCGAGTCGTTCAGATCGTCAGGTTAGCAATTCCGGGGGGTTAGACCTCGGTAACCACATTGGACGGATGGGGAACCCCCGCAACATTGAATTTCATGGGAAAATAGGGAACGGAGTTCTTGGCTTCGCTGGCGAAGAACACAGCGTGCAAACTTTCGGCAATCAAGACATTGTGTCCCGTAACCGAGGGAGAGAATCCATGAAATTGATCGAAGGCTTCGACAGCAACTATCGGTACATTCTGGTCGCCGCGCGGCGTGCCCGCCAACTGCAATCCGGAGCGCCGCCGGTGGTCCAAACCAATTCCCGCAAACCGTGCCGCATCGCGCAGGACGAGATTCGCGCGGGCAAAGTGAAGTGGGAAATTCCTGAAACCCGAAGCGCGGCTGAACAAGCGGCTGAGGTTCTGGACCAGGCCTTCGGGCACGATGCCTAACGGGGAGTCCGGGAGAGCGATGTTTCGACCTTCATGAAAATTGCTCTCGGAGTAACGGGCGGAATCGCGGCTTACAAGGCGGCTGAGATTGTGCGGCTGCTGCAAGACCGCGGGATTCGCGTGCAAGTCGTTATGACGCGCGCGGCCCAGGAGTTTATTCGTCCTCTGACCTTCGCGGCGCTCTCCGGCGAAAAAGTGATCGCCGGAATGTTTTCGCCCGGCGAAGAACGTACTCCCAACATCGATTCGGCGATTGAACACATCGCTGTGGCGCAGTCGATTGACGCTCTTCTGGTTGCTCCTGCCACTGCCGACGTGCTGGCGCACTTCGCGCAAGGGATTGCGACCGACTTCCTCACTACACTTTATCTCGCGACCACCGCTCCGGTTGTGGTTGCTCCGGCAATGAACGTCAATATGTGGACTCATGCGGCGACGCAGGCGAATTTGGAAATTCTTCGCGGGCGCGGGGTGAAGATCGTCGAACCTGGCTCGGGATATTTGGCCTGTGGCATGACCGGCGCCGGCCGGCTTGCCGAGAACGAAATAATTGTGGCGGCGGTTCTCGAAGCGCTGGGCGCTGCCCAGGATCTCGCTGGCGAAACTGTGCTGATCACTGCCGGACCCACGCGCGAAAAAATCGATCCTGCTCGCTACCTTACCAACCGTTCCAGCGGGCGCATGGGGTACGCGATGGCCGAGGCCGCCTTGCGACGCGGTGCTCGCGTGCTCTTGGTTAGCGGGCCGACTGCACTGACGCCGCCGGGTGCGGCCGAGATGACGCGTGTCGAATCTGCCGAGCAGATGCGCGATGCGGTGTTGAATCTTTTGCCGCAGGCTACCGTCGTCATCAAGACTGCGGCTGTTTCAGACTATCGCGCGAAGTCAGCCTCTCCGCAGAAAATGAAACGCAAGGGGCCGATTACCTTGGAACTTGAACCGACTCCTGACATCCTTCAAGAAATCTCTCTGCGCAAGCAGTCGCAGATCGTGGTCGGCTTTGCCGCGGAAACCGAGAATGTCCTCGAAAACGCGCGCCAGAAGCTGGCTGCCAAGAAACTGGATGCCATCGTGGTCAACGATATCTCTCGCGAAGGCGTTGGCTTCGACTCCGATCGCAACGAAGTGACCATCATTAGTCATGATGAGGTCGTCGACGTTCCCGAGACCACGAAATGGGAAGTCGCGCAGCGGGTTCTGGATCAAGTCGTGCGGATCCGCGATCGCCGCAAGTCGCCGGTGCGAGCCTGACCACGCGGTGCCCTTCAACTGGCGTACAATTCCGTCAAACATCTTAAGGAGCTGGTGATGACTCAGAAAGTGATCGAGGTTATTGGAACGTCAAAAGAAAGCTTTGCCAAGGCCGCCGAGGCCGCGGTGGCAGAAGCCGCAAAGACCGTGCGCAGTATCAAGTGGGCGCATGTCGATTCGCTCGATATGCAGCTCGAGGGCGCCAAGGTAGTGCTCTACCGGGCGACGACGAAAATCTACTTTGATGTGGAACACTAAGCGAGCTTTCTCGCGGCTGACTCCTAAATAGCGATAATAATGGCCCGTACACTGGATCCCCAATTGCGGCGCGCTCTTGCCGAGCGCGTCCGCTTCTGCCATGAGATGGGGATTTATGATTTTTACAAGCGCGATTTCGATCGGCGCGAACCGGGGCTTTCTGAGTCAGCAAAAGTTGACGCCGTAGCGGTTGCCGTATCCGAGTCTTTGTCCCAATCAGAACAGCGAGAGGAAATGTCCGCAAGAAAATCCGCCGTTGCGCCTATCGTCGAGGAAAACATTTTCGAAATCGTTTCTGCTCAGCCGGAGTCGCGAGGTGCTGATCCCGAGGCAGCACTCAAACTGATTCGTGAAGATCTCGGCGATTGCACGCGCTGCAAACTTCACAAGCAGGGCCGCAAGCAGATTGTTTTCGGCGTCGGCAATCCGCGCGCGGAATTGATGTTCGTGGGCGAAGGGCCGGGCGCGGACGAAGATGCGCAGGGCGAGCCGTTTGTGGGACGCGCCGGCCAGTTGTTGAACAATATGATCAAGGCGATGGGCTTACGGCGCGAGGATGTTTACATCGCAAACATCGTCAAGTGCCGACCGCCGGGCAACCGCCAACCGGAGCGGGATGAGTGTGACACCTGTTCACCGTTCCTTATGCGGCAGATTGCGACCGTCAAACCCAAGGCGATTGTTGCGCTGGGGGCAACGGCAGCCAAAAATCTCCTGGCCATCAATGCCCCGATGTCGGAACTTCGTGGCCGCTGGTACGATTTCAAGCCTGCGGGAAGCGATCCTTCTTGGGGCGGCACGCGCATTGCTGTGACTTACCATCCGGCGTTTTTGCTTCGCGATCCACGGCAGAAGGGCGAGGCTTGGAAAGATTTGCAGATGGTCATGAAGTACCTCGGCATCGAGCCTCCTAAAAAGACTGCTGAGTAGTGATCCGCTCGTGAAGATGAGTTGTCGTTCTGATCGAAGCGAAGGATCCCTGCCCGCTTCAGCAGGTCAGCTGCGACAGGAGTTCTCTAGGTTATCCTTCCAATTGATGCCTGAGTTCTGCGACGTTGCCCTACCCGTGCCGCTCGACAAGGTCTTTACTTACCGTTTCTCCGCCGACGTCAGTCCGGTGGTCGGGGGACGCGTGCTCGTGCCCTTTCGCCAGCAGCGGATGACGGGCATCGTGGTTGAACTGCACGACCGCAAGCCCTCGGTCGAAATCAAGAATGTTCTCAGCGTGCTCGACGACGCGCCGGTGCTCGACGATCAACTGCTGCGTCTAGGCCGCTGGATCGCCGACTACTATCTCGCCCCGCTCGGGGAAGTCTTCCGCACCATGTTGCCGCTTAATGCGGAATTCAAACACGGCGTCGCTTACCGTATCACCGCAGAAGGCCAGATGGCCCTGCATTTGGCCGGCATGTCGGGATCGTCAGCCCGCTCGCGCCGCTCTCCGGAAGACCAAGCCGCCGAATTCCGCGTGCTGGATTACCTGGCGGCACAGGAATCGGCCCCGGGAGTAACGGCTCCAGTCCGCGAAGAAACTCTGCGCTCTGCTACACGCGTCTCGAAATTAATCTTGAGTGGAATGGTGCGAAAAAAGTGGCTGGTGCGTGAAGATGTTTCCGCGAGACGTGATGCGACTCGCACGGTCAAGGTCGCTGTGCTGAAATCTGCGGATGGCAGACTGAACGACAAGCAGCGCCAACTGATCGAAACCCTTGCCGCATCGGGTGGCCAGGTTCCGGTCGAAACACTGCAAGCGCTGGAAATTCCGCGAACGACTTTGCGCACGCTGGTCAAACGCAGTCTTATCGAAATTGTCGAGGAACCTGCGGCATTCGCGGTCTCGCGCGGCAAGCCACGAAGGCCGCGCGTGGAATTCGATTTCAATCCAGCGCAGCGGGCTGCTCTGGATCGCCTGCGGGAAGGGGTGGATGAGAGAAAGTTCTCCGGTATCCTGCTGCACGGTGTCACCGGCTCCGGAAAAACGGCTGTATACCTTGCGGGGATGCGGGCCGTGCTCGAAGCAGGCCGCGCCGCCATTCTGCTCGTTCCCGAAATCGGGCTCACGCCGGCGGTCGCCGCCGACCTGCATCAGATTTTCGGCGACGAAGTTGCCATCCTGCATTCGGCACTCTCCGACAAAGAACGTGCCCAGCAGTGGCATCGCATCAAGAGGCGGGAGGCGCGCATGGTCGTTGGCACGCGCTCCGCAGTCTTCGCGCCAGTTTCCGATCTCGCGCTCATCATCGTTGATGAAGAACACGATTCCTCCTACAAGCAAGAGGAGACGCCGCGCTACCATGCCCGTGATATCGCCGTGATGCGTGCCAAGATGGCGAATGCGGTTGTGGTTCTGGGTTCGGCCACGCCTTCTCTGGAGTCATATTTCAACGCGAAGAAAAACAAATACGCCCTGGTCGAGTTGCCGGACCGCGTGGAGCAGCGCCCTCTTCCGGAAGTAGAGATCATCGACATGCGCCAGGAATTTCAGGAGACTGGCCAGGAGCAAGTCATCTCACGCAAGCTCGCGGGCGAGATTAAGGAGCGCTTCGACCGGAAAGAGCAGGTCATGATCCTGCTCAACCGCCGCGGATATTCTCCTGTGGTGCTGTGCCGCACTTGCGGCAAGACGCTCGAATGCAAGAATTGTGCGATCGCTCTCACGCATCACAAGCGCGAACACAAAATGGTTTGTCACTACTGCGGATATACGGCACCCGTGCCCAAGGCCTGCGTGCATTGCGGAAGCGAGTATGTGTATTTTCTTGGTACCGGCTCGGAGAAGCTGGAGGAATTGCTGCACGGAATGTTTCCGCGGGCGCGGATTGCCCGCCTCGATCGCGACACGGTGCGCGGGCATGAAGACTTCGAGCGAACTCTGAACGCGCTCAGCGAGGGCGAACTCGACTTGGTCGTCGGAACACAGATGATCGCCAAGGGCCACGACATTCATGGCGTGACGTTGGTCGGGGTGGTGGGTGCCGATAGCGCACTGGGAATGCCTGATTTTCGCGCCGCCGAGCGAACTTTCCAGTTGCTGACCCAAGTGGCTGGACGCGCCGGGCGCGGCCAATCTCCCGGTAAGGTGATTCTGCAAACTTACTTTCAGGATCATTACGCGGTGCAATATGCCGCGCACCACGACTTTGCCGGATTCTACGAAAAGGAATTGCGTTTCCGCAGTTGGATGCACTATCCGCCATACTCGGCGCTGGCCAACATCTTGGTGCGCAGCGACAAACTCGATGAGGCACTAGAGTGGTCCGGTGTGTTGGGAAAATGGTTTGAGCAGACACGGCACGAAGGGGTGCGGGTACTTGGTCCGGCCACCGCGCCTATCGTGCGACTGAAGCGTGACTACCGTTACCACTTCGTATTGAGGTCACCTAGCCGCGAGAGGCTGAACGCGACGCTGCGTGCCATGCTGGTCTACGCCGCCCAGCAGAAGATTCCCCGGACACAGGTGATTGTCGATGTAGATGCACTCTGGCTGATGTAAACGTTAATTTGCTCCGGTGATTTTCCCTCGAATCACGACGACGGACGCAGCTGGCAAGTCGTACAACGCATCCTGGCTTGCGTCCTGCGTTGCGTGCACGATCGGACCGTCGGGATCCGCAAAGCCCTTGCTGGTGGGCACGATTGTACGTTCGCCGGATTTTTCCGCGTGGGCCATAAAGCGCGTCTGCGCCGGATGCCATTGATACTGCGTGCTGCCGAAAGTGGAAAGCTCCACCGGCCCGGAGAACGTGATTGCTTTCGCTGCCGCGCCCTGAAATGCGATCCGGACACGGTGCGCATTCTGCTGATCGCGGTTCACGGCCATCACGGCCCATTTGCCGTCGGGGCGTTTTACCGCATAGGCAGTGACCAACTCATGGCCGGCGCCATCCTCTATATCGCTCTTCGCGGCGAATGCTTGATGCTCCGCTGCGCCGGGCTGAACCCATTCCAGATTGATTAGTTGCGCCACAAAAAACTGCGCCAGTGGCTGCTGAATCTGGTAATTGGCGTCGATGGTAAGCATTCCGAATGTGCCGGGAGAGCTGTTGCATCCTGGCTCCATCTGCAGCGGAAGATAGTGGAAAAAGTAAACACCATTGCCGCCCGAATTCAGAAACGATCCAATGTAGTCTGCCAGCCACACTCCAGCAAAAATATCCTGATAGGTTTCGCTCGCGCCCGACGAAAGATTTCCCTCGGTGATGAACATGGGCATATCCGCGGGAATTCCATCCTCATGCCAAACCTGCATAAGGTGGCTCACCAACTCGGGTTCGTCATAGAGCACACCCCAGGGCGTGCGGCACGGATCGTAGGGATAATGTTCGAAGGAAAAAAATGCCAGGTCGTTCATGCGGCCATGCTGCTTCAAATAATCGACAAAACGCGCGGTCCACGAGACTTTTCCGTTCGCATCCGGCCAGACTTCGATGTCTTTGTTGACTCCCTGGAACGACGGTCCGCCCAGCTTCAGCTTGGGATCCACGCGATGAATCGCGGTTGCCCATTGCAAATACAGCGCGGCGTAATCTTCTGGAAGCATATCCTGGCCGTCGGCTTCTTCGCCCATCTCGACGTAGGAGATGGGATAGCCTCGTTTCTCCAGATAGGCAATCTCCGCTGCCGCATTGGCGGGAGTGTCATAGAGCATTGCCACCGGCATCATGGCGGGAAGCCCGCGGGTTACGCCGCTGGTGTAGAAGAGATCGAATCCTACTTGCGCCTGTTTGGTCGATCCGAGGTCCGAGGGCTGATGCCACGGATCAACGGACGAACAATAAGTTGCTGTCTGCTCCTGGTCCGGAGTGTGGCGGAGAACGTCGTGAAACGCGCCGTCTTTAGTGGTTGTGCCGAGATAAAGTTCGCGAATCGCGTAGCCGACACAATTCCGCGGATCGCCCGGCCCGTCGGCGTCGCAGGTGTTCGATGACTCCGTCATCCATATCCGCAAAAAGCGAACCGGCATAGGGGTGCTGTTCAGGCGAATCGCTGCCGTCCCGCCTTTTCCATCGTTGAACGTACCCTGCGGAAATGTCTGCCAGACCCCGCGTGTAACTGCTTTAATGGGATCGTCGCCAGTCCAGTACTGCACCACGTAGCGCCGGGCATAGAGCTCGCCCCAGGCGATGCGAATGCTATCGATTTGCTGGACCTGTGCCAGATCCAGCACGACCCACTGCGGATGTAGGGCGTCGCTCTCGCCGGTGAAACGTTGCGTGAGATAGGGATTGCTCTTCCAGAACGTGTTCAAATCTCCGTCGGTGAGCCGCGAGAAGCCGACGTTGTCGGTGCCGTCGTTGCGGGTGAATCCGCGGCGCGGCAGGGCGTAGCCATAGGAATAGCGAATAGTTTCGGCGGGAGTCGCCGAACCGGTGAAATACCCTTTGCTGCTAGCGTCGCTCCAGGTTCCTTGCGGATTCCAGTGCCATGCCTCGACGGCAAGCTCCGTGTTCTGGCGGTAGGTGACCGGTTGCCAGCCTGAAGCCATCGCCTTCTCGAGCGCCGGTTGGAGGAAATCTTTGTCGATCGCTTCTACCGCGATGCGATCGACACCCGCACCCAGCGTTTGGTTCGGAACGAAATGGTTGGTGGGATGCGTGGCGTCCACAGTAATGGTTTGACTTTCAGAAGAAAGCGAAAAAGCGAAGCAGAGCGCGAGGCAGACAAAAACAACGGGTGGCTTTTTCAAGAGGAATCACCTCCGTCGAGATATTAAAACGATTGAATAAAGGAGTGTACGCCAGAAATGGCGGCGGGGCGAGTGACTGCGATCAGACTGTGGAGAGGCTTTGCGGCGAATGATTGCAAAGCTAAGTGTGAGATTCAGAAATCGATGCTTCCTAGCGTCCCCGGAATTGATGCACCACTTCCGGCAGAGATGAGTGCGCCAGCGGCGCCGGGGTCAGCGAAACTAGCAGCATCAGCAAAGCAAAGAGGGCCAGCCAGGTTCGTCCGCCCGCAACCTTGGGCCACTCGGCCACCTGTGGATGCCGGAAGCTGCTCAGCCATAGCAGGATTGCCCACACCAGCCAGCCCATCCAGAGGTAGTACGCCATAAACAAAAGAATCAGAATCGTCAGGCGCGAAACGATCTTGTGTGTCCGTGGAGCGATGGAAAAAATAATATGTCCGCCGTCAAGTTGGCCGCCGGGCAGCAAATTGAGCGACGTGGCCAGCATTCCTACCCACGCGGCAATCGCGGTGGGATGCAACAAGACGCGATCAAGCGGAAGCGCCGCCGCTCCGTGGATCAGCCCCCTCGCCGCGAGCAAGCGATGCACGACGTGAAAAATCAGCGGATAGCCGAGTTGATAATCGTCCGGGCCAAGGGCGAAACGCATTGGCTTCGACCATGCGAGCGAAACCACGAGCACCGCGAAGGCAACCACGAAGCCAGCGATCGGTCCGGCAATTCCAATGTCGAATAGCGCGGTGCGAGAGCGAATCCGAGAGCGGATCAGAATGACTGCTCCCATGGTTCCAATCGGACTTGGCACGGGAATGAAGAACGGCAGCGTTGCGTAAACGCCATAGCGCCGGCAGTACAAGTAGTGGCCCATTTCGTGGGCCAGAAAGAACAACATCAATGTGGCCATGAAGGGCACGCCGCCAAGCAGGCGGTCGGGATGGGAGAATGCCCAACTCGCGGGAAAGAAGGGAAGGGAATCATCGTTGACGGAGAGCGCCGGTTGGCCGTGCTGGAAGTTGTATTCCATGCGCGCGCCCATGACCAGGGTAGTGAAGCACGTCGCCAGCAACAGCAGGATATGCAACCAGTAGCGAGGCTTGGGAGGGGACGGCGCCCACTGCGGGACAGGGCGAAAGTATTCGAGGGTAGGGGCAGACGTGGGAGGAGTAGGTTCCGACATGCGATTCTTCGGCCTCGCGAACTTTGTCGAGACCTTTCTTAGATGCTACTACGATTGGCGGCAATGCAGTTGAGGGCTCAGCAATTGGCACTGGGCTACTTTGAATCAAAAGAAAGGAGCCCACTACCCCGCCGATTGACGGTAACCGTAGAGGGAGAACTTTCGCCAAGACCCGAACCTAGACGTGAGCCGCGAAGCTGCGAGCTTAATCGATCGACTGCAGCTCCTTGCCTGGCTTAAAGCGCACGGCCTTGCCCGGAGGAATGGAAACCTCGGCGCCAGTGCGCGGGTTGCGTCCGATGCCGGTTTTGCGCGGGCGCACGTTAAAGACGCCAAAGCCTCGCAACTCAATACGATTGCCCTGGGCCAGCGACTTCTTCATGCTTTCGAAGACGGTTTCCACCGCCAACTCGGCCTTGGTCTTGGTGATGCCAGTTCTGGCCACCACTTCGTTGATGATGTCGAGCTTGATCACGAACGGCTCCCCGATGCGGTGTGAGGATTATTCTTCAAGTGATTGATGCTATGGGAGATAAGGGAGATTGTCAACGGGAGCATCTGTACCGTAAACTGGCCGCACGCAATTAAGCAAATTTTCAAGACCAAGTTGATGGAAGTTCCGAAAGTTCTTACCTCACCCAAACACGAAATTGCCTCATCATTCAACCTCCCAAGGAGCTCCATGCTGAAGAGTGACCGCTGGATCCGCAAGACTGCGCGCGAACACGACATGATCAACCCATTCTCCGAAAAGCAGGTGCGGGAGGGTGTGATCTCTTACGGATTATCGTCGTATGGATACGACTTGCGCGTGGCCGATGAGTTCAAGATTTTTACGAACGTGAACAGCACGATCGTCGACCCCAAGAATTTCGACGAAAAATCTTTTGTCACCATGCGTACGGATATCTGCATCGTGCCGCCAAACTCATTCGCGCTGGCCCGCTCCGTGGAATACTTCAAAATTCCTCGCGACATTCTGACGATCTGCGTGGGCAAGAGCACTTACGCGCGTTGCGGAATCATCGTCAACGTGACTCCGTTCGAGCCCGAGTGGGAAGGCTTCGTCACTCTCGAGATTTCCAACACAACGCCGCTGCCGGCGCGCATCTATGCCAACGAAGGGTTGTGCCAGATTCTGTTCTTCCAGTCCGACGAAGTCTGCGAGACCAGCTACGCCGACCGCAAAGGGAAGTACCAATCACAGCAGGGGATTGTGCTGCCAAAGTTGTAACCCTCGCTTAGAGGGGTGTGAAGCAAGTTCACTGAGGGCAGTCGACAGCGGTGGATCTTAAGCGCCGAACTACCGCCCGTTCTCTTCTTCCTTGAACATGTACTTGATGGCGGGCTTGTAAATCATGAGATTGGGGCCGCCGTCTTCGCGGACTATCTTGATGCAGGTTTTGTCGTACCACTCAATGATGCCGTGCACTTCTTCGCCGTCGCGGAGCACGATGACCATTGGAGTCCGCGACTGCATCTGCTTCTGATAATAGAAATTCTCAGCGTTGGTCTGCTCGGGAGGAGCCGTCTTTCGTCCGCCCCCACCTCCGCCCATGGAACGATCGCGGTCGCCACGGTCATAGCTGCGCTCCGGTCCGCGCTCCGGGCGTTCGTGGCGGTCCCGGCGCTCTGCCATCTGAATGTGGTTGGAGTTGTGGTTGCCGTGGTTGTGATCAACCCTCGGCAGAGCCGGACGGATGAGCTTGCGATTGGCAAAATTGTCTTGCTCGTCCGACGGCTTGGCTGGAGCCGGATCCATGGTTTCTTTCATAGTGGCGCTACTCCTGCACACGCACTCACGCAAACTGCAACGCCAAAGAGCCCTTGAAAGTATTTACGAAGGCGTGAAATTTAACCTACCGTACCACAGGAGCCGAAACATGACAATGATACTGTCGTGCCACTCAGCGGGCTAGCGACCGGGCTTGCCAACTCTGGCTTCCTCAGGCGCCGAGTGGGTTTTTGACAGATCCGCGCCTCTGCGTTCCCTCCCGCTCCCGGTAACCAGCGCGACCAGAGTTGCGATGATCACAACAGTCCAGGCCAACACCGGGGCGAACAGGCCACCGAACCTTCGTTCCGCCAGCTTGGCTTGCACCACTACATTTCGCGAAGAGAGCAGGTTTCCCAGTTGGTAGGCGAATCCGGGAAATGTTCCTCTCACGGCCGGCGGCGAGAGTTCGTTTAGATGAGCCGGGATGACGCCCCACGCGCCTTGCACCATGAATTGCATCAGAAATCCGCCCACGGCCAACATGGGCACAGTGTGCGAGTACGCCCAGAGAGGAATGAGGGGGATCGTGAGAAGCGCGGCGATCACGATTGCCCGGCGTCGCCCGATTTTTTCCGACCATGTTCCGAAAAGAATTCCGCCCAGCAGAGCTCCCAGATTGGCGATAATGGCAATCAGTCCGACCGTCTGCGGCGTAAAGTGATGGTCCTTCTGCAAGAAGGTTGGATAGAGATCCTGCGTGCCGTGGCTGAACGAGTTGAAACTGAACATCAGCACCACTAGAAAAATGAATGTGCCGACATAGGTCAGGATGTCCTCGCCCAGGCGGCGCTCTGCGGTTCTCGACACCTGGCCTTGCAACCATGCCGGAGATTCGTCTACTTTCGTGCGAATGTAAATCACCAGAAATGCAGGCAGGGCGCCGATGACAAACATCCCGCGCCATCCCGTAAAGCGGAATACTGTCCCGTAGATTAACGCCGCCATCAGATAACCCACGGCGTAGCCTTCCTGTAACAATCCGGAGAAGAATCCACGCCCCTCGGCGGGCAAGGTCTCGAATGCCAAGGCCGCGCCCACGCCCCATTCGCCGCCCATGGCAATTCCGAATAAAGCCCGCATAATCAGAAATACCTTCAACGAAGGAGCGAATGCCGATGCCAACTCGAATACCGAGTAGGCGATGATGTCGACCATGAGGGTGACGCGGCGTCCGTAGCGGTCGGCCATCAGCCCGAAAAGAAATGCGCCGACGGGACGAAAGGCTAACGTAATAAAAATGGCTTCGGTGACCGCCGAGATTTTGGCGTGGAATTGGGCAGCGATGGCGCTCACACAGAAGGTTAGGATGAAGAAGTCAAAGGCGTCCAGCGACCACCCGAGAAAACATGCGGTGAAAGTATTCCGCTGCACGGGCGTCAGGCGGCGAAAGTGGCCTGCAAACTCCATCCGAGATTCCTCCGCGTAAGTCAGGGCGCGCCGAAAAGTTCTGCGAATGCTAGCATATTGAGTTCAATCGACAACCAGGAAATCGCCATCAACAGTCTCCCCATGTCCGAACTCGATCTTCCCCAACGCCAGGCGCCCGATTCGCTGATGCTCACAGGCTTCTGGTATCGCGCTTTGCCCGCGGACCGAGTTCACCGGAATCAACTTCAGAAAGCAACGCTCCTGGAGATTCCGCTGGTTGTGGGGCGCGATCGGGTTGGCCATCCTTTCGTATTGCGTGACGCTTGTCCGCACCGTGGCATGCCACTCAACGGCGGCCACTTCGATGGAGAGAATATCGAGTGCGCCTACCACGGCTGGACGTTCGACGCGCATAACGGCCAGTGTGAGCTGATTCCTTCACTAACCGTTGACCAAGACTTGAAAGTGGACCGCGTCTACGCGGGCAGCTATGCCTGCGAAGAGCAGGATGGATTCATCTGGGCTTACGTGCCCGATCCGAGTCCGCAGGGTGCAGGATTCACGAAGCGAGAGGAGGCGCCCGAGCCCGCGCCGCAGATCGAAAAATTCAGTGACAAATACAAGCTCGCTTACCTCACTGCCGACATGCCGGTCAGCATTGACCATGGAATTATTGGTCTGATGGATCCGGCGCACGGGCCCTTTGTTCACCAGGCCTGGTGGTGGCGAAGCCGCCATAGCATTCACGAAAAGAAGAAAAACTTTGAGCCGATTCCCAACGGCTTCCGCATGAGCGCGCATACTCCCAGCTCAAACTCCGCGCCCTATAAGCTGTTGCGCCTCTACGCCGCCGCGGATTCGATTACCACGACGATCGACTTCAGGCTCCCGAACCTGCGCAGTGAAACCATAAGGGCAGGGAAGTACTGGTTTTCGTCGCTCACCACGGTGACGCCCATCACGCGCAATCAGTGCCGCATCGATGTGGTTGCCGCCTGGAACCTGTTCCGCTGGCTGCCGTTTGGTCCCGAGTTGCTGAAGTTCGTCTTTGCTAAATTCGTTGAGCAAGATCGCCGGACGATGGAACTGCAGGCCGAGGGATTGAAGCACAATCCGCATCTCATGCTGATTGATGACGCGGACCGCCCGGCGAAATGGTATTTCCAACTGAAGGCTGCGCACCTCGAAGCCAAGCGCACCGGCGGCGAGATGAAGCATCCCATGACTGGACCGGTCACGCTGAAGTGGAGAAGTTGAGACGAATTGCGAGCGTAACCTGAGCGAAGCCGAAGGGGAGGCCGCAGCCGAACTCTTGAGCACCGGTGCGGGGGACGTTCTCAATGTTAGCGCCCGGTTAGGGCCGCCGCCGCTTTGGTAGATCTCCCAGGACCTGATCCGATATCTGCATATCTTCGCCGCTCACCAGCCAGTCCATGGCTTTTTCGCGGTTTTCAAAGGCGGGCAGGTCGCGTTGCGAGAAATTCTTGATGTGTTCGTAAAACACTTTGGGCAATCGCTCGATTCCTACCCATGCAGAGCGCCTGAGGTGCGGCCGGTCGAAGACTGCGCTCTCTTTCAGGCGCTCGATCGAGATCCGATCAAACTCCGCTCCGGTGAAGTCGGCAAGCAACAGCACAGAGCCCCGAGGCTCGCTGGTCACGTAGGAGGGGACCAAGAGGGCAATCTTCGCGACTTCTGCCGGAGTGCAGTGAGAAAGGTCGGCGAGCAGGATTTGCTTACCCTTATGTTCGATGAAACGGATACGGTCTTCCATGGGCACCTGCCTGTGGCTGAAATGCTAAGGCCCCAAAAGCGAGTCCACGATGGTATACGCCTCCGCCAGTGCGGAGTCCAGCGCGGCGGCGTCTTTACCGCCAGCCTCTGCCAGATCGGGACGGCCTCCGCCCTTGCCGCCGACCTTCTGGGCTACTGGACCAATTACTTTTCCGGCTTGCACGCGGCTGGTGAGGTCCCTGGTAACGCCAACGATGAGCGAGACGTTTCCGTTCGACGCCGAGCCAAGCACTACGACACCGGAACCGATCTTATCGCGAAGCTGATCGACGAGTGCGCGCATCTGCGCGCGCTCCAGGTTATCCACGCGATGCGCGAGGACCTTCACGCCTTTCACATCTTTAATTTTGTCGCCGATATTCGCCGTGGTCGACGACGCGGATTTCATGCGCGCCTGATCAAGCTCCCGCGCCAGCCGCTTGATCTCCGCGTCTTTCTTTTCTATTTCCAGACGCAATGCTTCGGTGGGAGAGGCCGCGTCGGAATGTGCGGCAACGCTGGCGACAAAGTTTTCCAGTTGATGATCCTTCCGGAAGTGCGCGAGCGATCCTTCGCCGGTTACCGCTTCCACCCGCCGCACTCCCGACGAGACGCTGCCTTCTTTCAGAATCTTGATCAGGCCGATTTCGCCGGTTGCGCCGGTGTGCGTGCCGCCGCAAAGCTCGGTCGAGAAATCGCCGATGCGAACTACGCGCACCTTGTCGCCATACTTTTCCCCGAAGAGCGCCATGGCGTGATACTGGCTGATCGCCTCCTCGATGGGCACGTCGGTGATGGTCTCAACGATCTGGTTGCGCAGCACCTCTTTGTTAATTATGTCCTCGATATCCTGAAGCTCTTCGTCTTCCACCGCTGTGAAGTGCGAAAAATCGAAGCGCAGATGATTCGGCGCCACCAGAGATCCAGCCTGCTTTACGTGCTTGCCGAGCACTTCGCGCAGTCCGGCGTGCAGCAGATGCGTGGCCGTGTGGTTGCGCATGGTCGACTGGCGAATGTCGGCGTCGACCACCGCGTCGACTTTGCCGCCTATACAAATTGTTCGTTTGGCGTTGATTTGATGCGCCCGCACTCCTTGAATCGGCGAATAACATCGCGTCACGTCGGCGACGATGGTGTTGTGGTCCTCCGAATAAAACCATCCTTTGTCACCGACCTGGCCGCCGGAATCGGCGTAGAACGGCGTGTGATCGAGAATCACTTCGCCGGATTCGCCTGGTTTGAGTTCCCGTCCGCCCTGGCCGTTATGAATGATGGCTAGCACTTCGCAGCTATCGGAACGAGTCTGCCGGTAGCCTTCGAAGATCGATTTCGGCAGCTGCTGATAGGCGGGATTAGCAGTTTGCTTAGCTGCGCCCTTCCAGGAGGCGCGAGCACGTTCGCGCTGCTCGGCCATTGCCGACTCAAAACCGCTCTGATCAAGAAAGATCGCCTGATCCCGACACGCATCCTGTATAAAATCCAGCGGCAGTCCGAAGGTATCGTAGAGCTTGAATGCCTTGCGGCCGTCATAGACAGGCGAAAGTTCAAGGTTAACGTTCTTCCAACCCCTCTTCCCCAGCGGAACGGGAGGTTGAGACTGTCTTTCTACCTGCGCTTTTTCCCTAGCGGCGATCAAGAGTGCGAGGTCCTCTTCGAGCTTCGCCAAGCCGACCTCCATGGTGTTGCTGAACCGCTTTTCCTCCGCCAGCACCGCCCTTGACACGTTATCCGCCGACTCCCTAAGTTCTGGATAAGCATCCTCCATCAAATCACGCACGGCGAAGACCATTTGATAAAGAAAAGGCTTTGTCTGTCCGAGCAAACGTCCGTGCGTAATGGCCCGGCGGATTATCTTACGCAGTACATAACCACGGCCTTCATTGGAAGGCACAACACCATCGGAAATCAGGAAGGTTGCTGCGCGCGAGTGGTCGGCGATAACGCGCAGAGAAGCTGCACTGTGTTGAGGGCGTTTGTCATCGAGCACCCTCGTCACAGTTTCCGCGCCAGTCAACTCGATAGCCGTTTTAATTAGGGGCGTGAACAAATCTGTTTCATAATTCGAAATCACGCCCTGCAGCACCGCGGCTACTCGCTCCAACCCCATCCCCGTATCAATCGACGGCTTGGGTAGCGGATTTAACTTCCCGCTCGGGTCGCGGTCGAATTGCATGAAAACCAAGTTCCAGATCTCGACATAGCGGCCGCAGTCGCATGGGAATTTGCAATCCGCGTGCCCTTGATCGGAGGCTGCCGTGCCCATGTCGTAGTGAATCTCGCTGCAGGGGCCGCAGGGGCCGGTGTCGCCCATCTGCCAGAAGTTATCTTTCAAGCCACCGTCGAAAATCCGTTCTTTCGCCACTCCTTGTGCGACCCACAGATCGTAGGCTTCGGTGTCACGCGAGACCGGCATGGGCTCACCCGAGCCTTCAAAAATCGTCACGTACAGCTTGTCCTTGTCGATCCCGAACCATTCTTTCGAAGTGATCAGATCCCAAGCGTAGGCGATGGCATCCTTCTTGAAGTAGTCGCCGAAGGAAAAATTGCCCAGCATTTCGAAAAACGTGTGATGGCGGTTGGTGAATCCAACGTTTTCCAGATCGTTGTGCTTGCCGCCGGCGCGCACGCATTTCTGCGAAGTCGTAGCGCGGGAATAATCGCGCTTCTCGAGGCCCAGAAAGACATCTTTGAATTGGTTCATGCCCGCATTGGTGAACAGCAGCGTGGGATCGTTCGCCGGCACCAGCGACGACGAATGCACCTCCCTGTGCCCCTTCTGCACGAAGAAGTCGAGGAATTTGCGGCGGATTTCAGAGCCTGTAAGCATGATTGGGAGCAGAGGTAATTCTAGCATCGGGCGAGAGGGGCGACGCCAGAGAGAACGTCAGAGGTAGCGCCGGCAAACAGCAGATTCCTCGTCGCTCCGCTCCTCGGAATGACGAGGTATTTCTCAGGAATGACAAGGTACTTCTCGGAATGACAAGATATGGGGGAAAAGGTCGCGCTTAACCGCGCGACCCCTTGATCCATCAATTCGTGCCGCTCTACTTCATGTCTTCGCCGACCTTCTTTACCTCATGGCCGGTATCCTCGGCACCTTTCTTCACGACGTGGCCGGTTTTCTTGGCGGCCTTATCGGTGCCTTTCGCCGTGTCCTTGGCCACTACTTTGGTTTCGTGACCCGTCTTGTCGGCCGCCTTTTCTGTGTCCTTGCCGGCGGTGGTGGCGACTTTCTTGGTCTCGTGTCCAGTGGTCTTCGCGGCCTTGTCAGTATCCTTGGCGGTGTCTTTGGCAACTACTTTCGTCTCGTGGCCGGTCTTGTCGGCTGCTTTCTCGGTGTCGGTGCTAACGTCCTGCGCAAGTGCGAGTGGCACGGCGCTGAACAAAAATGCTGCGAGAATTGCTTTCAAGCTGATTTTCATAGCTCCTCCTTAGAAGCGGTAATCGGGAACGGCATAGGAGTATGACTGATCTACAAGGTTCTTGCCAAGTGCGGATGTCTGGGGGAAGCTCGAGGTTCGATTTAGAACGAATCGCATAGCGCTGGATAGCCGCAACTCAGGCGGTCTCGCTCTCTAACGCGGTTAATGTTTCTTCATCCACATCCCAGTTTTTGAGGATGGAGAAAATTGTCTTGGTGCCGAAGCCGGCGCGGACCAGTTGACGAAAAATCCGCGCCGCCGCTTTTTGATCCTTCGGTTTGGCCATGCGCTTTCGCCGCAGATATGCGCGCGCCTGCTGTGCCTCGTTGACACTCTCGAAAGCGGCATCCACGGCTTTGTCGATCACATCGCTGTGCACACCTTTCACCTTCAGATCGGTGACCACGCGCAGGCGTCCGAATTTCTGGTTATCCCGGCGCAGAGAAGAGAAGTAGGCAGCGTACTGCGAATCGTTGAGATAGCCGCGATCCTTGAGGCGGCGGATCACGAGTTCGATCAGCGTTTGTCCATATTCCGACTCAGCATCTTCTACGCGAGCACGGAAAAGACGTTTTAATTCGGCGACAGTTCGCATACGCCGGGCCAGCGCTCCTACGGCATATTCGTAGAGCTCATCTTCGGAATATGATCGCTTCTTGGGACGCGAGAATGGCATGCGCTAACGATAGCGCAATGAGGACGGAGGGGGAAGAGAAGCAAGAACGGCTTTCGGCGTCTGGCTTCCAGAAAGCGGAGGCCGAACTCTACCGCCCGCCGAAACCGGCCGACTGCATCGACTGCCTGGAGATGTCGGCCGTGGATGCGATGCCTTGCATGCGCAGTTTGAAGTCGTCGGCGTTGGAAGCGTTCTCCAGTGCGGTCTCGTAGTTGACCAAACCCGCCTGGAACAAGTCCCACAACGACTGATCAAAGGTCTGCATGCCGTATTGCGATGTGCCGGCCGCGATGGCATCGCGAACCGAGCGCGTCTTCTCAGGCACGAGAACGCATTCCCGAATGAAGGCGGTATTAATCATCACCTCGACCGCGGGCACTCGTCCCTCGGCGTCGCAACGGCGCACGAGGCGCTGACTCACGATGGCGCGCAGCACGGCCGCCAGCTGCAGGCGAATTTGTTTCTGCTCTGGTGGCGGGAAAATAGAGATGACGCGGTTGATGGTTTCCACGGCATCCAGCGTGTGCAGCGTCGAGAAAACCATGTGACCGGTTTCGGCTGCGTGCAGCGCGGTTTGTATCGTTTCCAGGTCGCGCATTTCGCCGACCAGAATTACGTCCGGATCCTGACGCAGAGAGGCGCGCAGGGCCGCGCTGAACGATGGAGTATCCACGCCGATCTCGCGCTGGTTCACATAGCCTTTTTTGTCACGATGCAGAAATTCGATAGGGTCTTCAATCGTGATGATGTGTTCGGCGCGGCTGGAGTTGACACGATCAACCATTGCAGCCAGGGTCGTCGATTTGCCGGAGCCGGTCACGCCCGTTACCAGAACCAGGCCGCGCGGCATTTCGCAGATTTGTTCCACCACCTTGGGCAGAAACAGTTCATCGAGCGCGCGGATCTTGGTGGGAATGACGCGCAGCACCAATCCCACGTTGCCGCGCTGCTGGAAGATGTTCACACGGAAGCGTCCCAGGCCGGCTACCCCATAGGCCATGTCGATTTCGGTGGTCTCTTTGAACTTTTGTTTCTGGCGGGCAGACATCATGCTGAAAGCCATGGTGAGCATATCCTCGGCGCTCACTCGCGGCTGCTCGGTCAAGGGGATCAATTCGCCGTCAATTCGCAGGTGAGGATAGTTGCCTACCTTCAAATGCAAGTCGGAGGCTTTGCGTTCTGTCGCGATCCGCAGCAGGTCATCAATATTCATTAGAAGGATTTTCCGGGGAGGCGCACCGCCTCACGACCTGTGGCTATGATGAACCGAATCGTCACCTTCCCCAAGATGACCTAGGTAACGGCCTTCTGCCGGCGCCGGGACAGTGCCTTCGGTGCCTCAGGCTTAGATGTGCGGAGTGAGTGGAGGCAGCCTGGCCGCAGGGGTATCGCGTGCCGGCACAATCGCCCCTTCGCGCTGCCATTTTCGCGACAGCCCCTGGAGTTGGTGCAGCACCTTCTCAATATCTTTCATACGCTCGGTGATGCCATAGGTTACGGCGGGAGGGATGGTGGGCTCGTAATGGCGGAAGATAAAGCGCGCGCCTTCCAGAGTGCGCAGCCGTTCCGTCAGAACGCGGGACGAGATTCCTTCCACCTGCCGCCGCAACATACCAAACCGCATGGGGCCGTTATTGCTGAGGGCCCAGAGAATGTGCAAGGTCCAGGGCCGGGTGAGCAGCTCCAGCAAGCCGCCGATGGCGCAAGGAGAAGGAGATTGACGCGACCGATGCTTGGTCATGAACGATACTAACTTACTTTAAAGTACCTACTATGTAAAGGGCTAATAGTTGTTTATTGTAACCATGACGAGCAACTCCTTATCTAAATCAAAGTCACACAAGGAGACCAAAATGTCAGCCAGCAACCCTACCTATCCCAACCGATCACGAACCGAGTCTGTTCCTTCCGTAGGAGCTGCCCCAATTGTTTTCGTTGGACGACTTCTCTTCGCTCTGATTTTCGTGATGTCCGGACCGCGGCATTTTATGAGTCAGACGATTGCTTATGCCGCATCGCAGGGCGTGCCCATGGCCTCTATCGTGGTGCCATTTTCGGGCTTGCTTGCATTTCTCGGCGGCCTTTCCATACTGCTTGGCTACCGGGCCAAGCTTGGGGCTTGGCTGATTGTGCTGTTTCTTGTCGGAGTGACTCCGATGATGCACAAGTTCTGGGCGGTGACCGACCCCATGATGTATCAAATGCAACTCGTTATGTTCCTGAAGAACCTCTCTATGCTGGGCGGTGCACTCCTCATCACGCAGCTAGGTTCCGGGCCGTGGAGTCTGGATGCGCGCAGGAAGTAGTCGGAGGCTGAGGTTGCTGTTGCCGCAGTTGTAGGCGGAAGGTTTGACAAGAAAGCCGCCCATTGTGCAGGCGGCTTCTTGAACCTGGCAAATTGTTATGCCGCGCTGGCGGCGGGTTCCGGCATCCGAAACGGTTCGTCGAAGCTGCCTCCGTAAATGGCGGGCACTTTCGATCCCATGGGCCGAAGGTAAGTGGCCAACTCGCCGCGATGGTGAATGGAATGATTGTTCACAAAGCCTAGATAGAAGACCGCGGGAAAATTGAACACTCCCATGAAGTTGACTGGCGTGAGCAATTGATCCGCAGTGAGCGCCGCAATTCGGTCTGATTCCTTTTTAAAGTTAGTTTGATACCAGTTGACGAGTTCGGCCGCGTTCTTAGGCTTATCTTCCGGCCTTGGGTTTGGCATGGTGAAGTTGAGGTCGGCGATTCCGTTCAGAAATTGAATATCCGTATTCGCCAAATGCCAGGCGAGTTCCCAGGCGGTGCGCGCATTGGGGTCGGGACGATAGTCCGACTTGGACTCGGGAATTGCAGCGATGACTTTCTTGGTGATTTCCAACTCGCGGCCAAGGCCGTCGAGCATGAGTTGCCGGTAGCCGAGAGCGAACTCCGGCGTGGGCGCTTGCGAATCGGACATGGGATCCTCCTTAGTAAGGCACCCGGATTATACTCCGACCGGCTGCTTGCTGCGCACGGGGACCGGCGTCAGCCAGCCGTGGCGATCGTTCTTTTCGCCATGCACGATGGCGTAGAACTCTTTCTGGATTGCCTTGGTGACCGGGCCGGCTACACCTTTGCCGACTTTTATTTTGTCGACTGAGCGAATGGGTGTGACTTCCGCGGCCGTTCCGGTGAAGAAGGCTTCGTCGGCGATGTAGAGCATCTCGCGAGGAATCATTTGCTCGACGATCGAGATATTCAGGTCGCGAGCAATCTGCAGAACCGAATCGCGAGTAATGCCGGGGAGCACCGAATTGCCCAGCGGCGCCGTGATCAGCTTCTCATGATGAACCAGGAATACATTTTCTCCCGAACCTTCGCTGACGAAACCGCTGACGTCAAGCGCGATGCCCTCGGAGTAGCCGTTGACGATCGCTTCCATCTTGATGAGCTGCGAGTTCATGTAGTTGGCGCCGGCCTTGGCCATCGCCGGCAGCGTGTTGGGGGCCAGACGAGTCCAGGAAGAAATGCAGACGTCGCAACCATCGGTCTCGCCGCTCAGATACTTCCCCCACGGATAATTGATGATGTAAACCTCGGTCGGAGAGTTGAACGGATTCACTCCCGCCTCGCCATAGCCTCGAAAAACGATGGGGCGCACGTAGCAGGGCCACGCGCCGTTGCTGGCAACGGTTTCAAGCATCGCCTTCACCAGTTGGTCGCGGGTGTAATCCACATCGATGCGATAGACCTTAGCGGAATCGAGCAGGCGCTGAATGTGTTCGTTGGCGCGGAAAATCGCGGGACCGGAGGGAGGCGCGTAACAGCGAATCCCCTCAAACACCGAGGAGCCGTAGTGGATGACGTGCGACATCACGTGGATCGTCGCGTCGTCCCAGGGGATGAGCTTGCCATTGTGCCAGATACTTTCCGTCTTCTCGATTGCCATGCGCACTCCTTGGGCTAAGTTCTATAACGAGGGCTGAATCCTTCCTCTGGCACTGCAGGGGAGCGAGGCGGGAAAACCCAGCGTTAGGAAACATTATATCCGAGGCGGATTGCGGGGCGTTTTTCCGATGAGTAGAAGATCTACTCGAACTCGAGCATTACGATCTCAGGATTGGACCCCAGCCGCAGCGGAGGTCCCCACGTCCCCGCTCCGCTCGAGGTGAAAACCTGCATCTCGCCGATTCGGCTTAGGCCATAAACAAACTGCCGGTAAATCCGCCTTGCCATCCAACTCCAGGGTATGAACTGCCCGAGGTGAGTGTGACCAGAGAGTTGCAGGGAAACGCCCGCAGCCTCGGCGACTTCCGGATGATCGGGCGCATGGGTCAACAGGATGCTGGCGCGGTCGCGATCGAGGTGCATGTTGCGCAGCACCGAAGCAAAAGTTCCATTCTGCGCATTGCGATAGGGCACACCAATGATCTGCAAGCCGTCCACTTCCACTTTTTCATTGGTCAGCACCCGCACGCCGGCCGCCGCAATAGCGCGCAAATATTTGCTATCGTCTCCGAATTGCTCGTGATTTCCTGCGACGAAATAGACGCCATGCGGGGCCCTGAGCTCGCTCAAGGGCTCCGCAGCCCGGCGCGCGTCGATGGCCGTGCCGTCATACAAATCGCCGGCAATAAAAATGGCGTCCGGAGTTTCACTCAAAATCTTGGCAACCATGCGCCGCAGAAAGCTGCCATTGCGCACATGCCCGAGGTGAAGGTCGCTGATCAGGGCTGCCTTGCGCCCGCGCCATGCCGCCGGCAGATTCGCAAGCCGTACCGTGGTACGCGTGATCCGCGTCCAGCCGGCGTTTAAAACCCCATAAAATCCGGCAACCAGCGCCACAGCGAACAACCACTCCACGGTTCGGTGGAAGTTAACTTCCAGCCGGGCCATTCGGCCAACTCCGAAAATGATCCAGGAGAACACCCCTGCGAGGAACAAGAACGTCAGCAGGCCCAGCCAAACCGCGGCCGCCCGGTAAAACGCCCGCACCGCGGGGTTTGTATAGCGAAAGGCAAGGAGAGAAGCGGCGACAAAGCTTACGGAGAGAAAGCCGAGGACGAGTTTGATCCACAGCTGGCTAGGTCCATCGGTTCCTGACGGAGAGAATGTCCAGGTTTCGTACGAAAAGAAATGCGTCAAGAAAAGAACAGACTGAATAATAACGATGAAACTGATAAACCGTCTTCGCATGGTGGATTAGATTCTCGAAACCACCATTCGGATTGTTCTTCCTTTCGTTATCCAGCTGCAGCCTGCCAGTTTGAGGGAAGGCTACAGCTGGTGCAAGAGTTCTGCCCGGTCGCGAAACGTGGTCGACCCCTTCTGGCTATTGCTGAGGCGGCGGTCCCTGCTGGCCCGAGTTGGCATCGGGTGGCCCGGCATGGCGATTGTGCATCCATTGCTCCCGCTTGGCCTGCATCTCGTCCCACTTCTTCTGCTGGTTCGCGTCGAGGAGTTCGCGGATCTGGGAATCTGTGGTCTTGTGGATGTCCATCATCTTAGCGTGCCGATCTTGTTCGGATAGCGAAGTGTCCTGATGCAGGCTCTCCATCTGCGAGTGCTCGGACTGAAGAGCGGCCAAGACCTTCGATTGCTGATCAGACGTGAGGTTCAGTTTCTTCGTTAATTCCGCAGTGCGTTGGGCGGGATCGGGAGGGCCGTGATGGTGGCCACCCATCTCGTGCGAAGGCGGCGCCGATTGATCGTTGGATTGGCTATCTTGAGCGGCAGCGAAAGATGCAGCGATGGAGACGGCGGTGGCTGCAACCAGAACGAGCAGACATTTCTTGAGCATGGAAATCTCCTTTGCAAAGCGATTGGTCTGAGTCTATGAACGGAATTATGCGCCAATAGTTGCGCAAAAACATGGGATCTGGGCAAGCTTTGCATAACTTTACGAAACGCAACGGATAAGAGAAGACGGCACAAAATTTTACAGTCTGGCGCCGAAGGGAGCGATATGATCCCAACAATACCGCGCCAAACGCCATGCGAATCAGGAGTAACAGTTTCCAATTTCCCGGCACCAAGGGCAGGCGCCGGGCGAAGCTCGTGCTTCAACTTGCCTTCCTATTTCATGTTGGGCTGTTTCATTCAGATGTTTTGTGGGGACAATCCGCAGGGCAAACTGCGATTGCAACGACCGGAGCCCGAACCATTCATGGCGTAGTGAAATCCGGGACAATGCCGATTCCGGGCGCCACAGTTTCCACGGTGAACGCGACTACCAAGGACCAGATCAATACGTGGACGGATGTGGACGGCAGTTATCGGTTGCAGATTCCGGTCGACGGACGATACACGGTACGCGTGCAGATGGCGGCGTTTGCCGAGGGGACGCAAGAATCGGTGGTGGATGCAGCTCACCCGGACGTGCAGATGAACTTTGAACTGATCCTTCTTTCCCGGGCGCGCACGGCTGCGAGCGAACGGCGGCAAGCGAATGCAGGTAGACGCACGTTCCAGAATCTTTCGGTGTCGCAGAGTGGAGGAGGGCAGGACAATGCCGGTGGCTCCATGAGCGACATTGTTCCCTCGGGCATGCCGGTCCCCGGTATTGCATCAGACAGTGCGACAGAATCAGTGGCGGTCTCAGGAAACACTTCCAATTCATTCAATGCAATGAGCGCCGACGAAATGCAGCAGCGTTTCAACGATGCCCGCCAACAGGGAGGAGGGTTTGGTGGTGGAGGCGGATTTGGGGGCCCGGGCGGCGGAGGTTTCGGCGGCGGGCGGGGCGGTGGAGTGATGGTTTTTGGACGACGCGGCTTTGACAGCAATCGGCCGCATGGATCGATATATTACGGCGTGGGCGATGCGGCTCTGAACGCTTCGCCGTATTCGCTCACCGGAGAACCCACGGAAAAACCGGCCTATCTGCAGAATAGTTTTGGCGGCTCGCTGGGTGGGCCGCTGAATATTCCGCATATTTACCACGGTGGCAGCAAGACTTTCTATTTCATCAATTACAACGGCAAGCGCGGAGAGAATCCTTTCGATGAGTTTTCGACCGTGCCAACGCTGCTGGAGCGACAGGGGAATTTTTCCCAGACCATCTATGCGGGACAGCCTGTAAGGATTTTTATTCCGGGGACAAACCTTGAATATGCCAACAACACGCTTCCGCAAATCAACCCGACAGCGCAAGGACTGCTGCAATATATTCCGCTGCCCAATTTGCCCGGCAGTTATCAGAATTTCCATTACGTCACTTCCGCCAACAGCAACGGCGACGATCTGAACATACGCTTGAATCACACGTTCGGAGCGGCCCCGGTGCGCGGCCGCCGCGGCGGAGGCCGCAATGCTCCGCGCAACAATCTGGCATTCGGCTTCCACTACCATGGGTCGGGTACTACTCTGACCAATGCGTTTCCCAGCGTGGGTGGCAGCACTTCGGTCCGCAGCTTCGACGTTCCGGTTTTGTATACGCGCAGCATCGGAAAACTGACCAACATTGTCCGTGCGGATTTCAATCGCTCCCGAACCCGCACGCAGAATTTATACGCTTTCAGCCAGGACATCACGGGAGCTCTGGGAATCGCGGGTGTCTCGCAGAATCCCTTCGACTGGGGGTTGCCGAATCTTTCTTTTACAAATTTTGCCAGCCTTCAGGATACGACTCCACTGTTGAGCCGTCCTCAAACTTATACCTTCTCCGACAATGTCATCTGGAATCACGGCAAGCACACGGCGCGCTGGGGTGGTGACTTTCGGCGGGTGCAAGTGAACACGCAGACGGACGGCAACCCGCGAGGCTCCTTCGTCTTTACGGGACTCAATACCTCCGCGGTCATTGGCGGCCAACCTGTAACCGGCACTGGATATGACTTTGCCGATTTCCTGCTCGGCTTACCCCAGCAGACTTCCGAGCAGTTCGGGCAGAGTGAGCACTTCCATGGCAACTACTGGGATATGTATGCGCAAGATGAATGGAAGATGCGCGCCAATGTGACGCTCAATGTCGGAGTGCGATACGAGTATGTTTCGCCGCTTACGGAAGAAAACAATCGGATTGCGAATCTCGACTTATCGCCCGGCGTGCTGAATCCCGTGTTCCCCCTTGGCGCGACGCCGGTGACAGTGATTCAACCGGGCAGCGGGGGCTTGCCTCCCAGCCTGGTGCGGCCGGATCGCAACAACTTCGCACCACGAATCGGCTTTGCGTGGAAACCGTTTTCTAAAACTGTTGTGCGCGGCGGATATGGCGTTAACTACAACACGGGCGCGTATCAGGGCATCGCGCAGCAACTTGCGCTGCAGCCACCCTTCGCGACAACGGCGACCAACGTCCAGTCGGCGACTGGCGCATTGAGCCTGCAGAACGGATTTCCACCCGCCACCGGCATCACCAATGATTATGCAGTGAATCCGAATTACAGGTTGGGCTACGTACAGATTCGCAATCTCGACGTTCAGCAGCAGATCCGGCCCACCATCTTATTGAATATTGATTACACCGGGACCAAGGGAACGGATCTCGACATTCTGGAAGCGCCGAATCGAACTCCGATCGGGCTTCGAATTTCCGGGGTGGACGCGTTCACCTACGAAAATTCCTTAGCCGATTCGGAGGCCAATGCGGGGTCGGTTCGGCTGCGCAAGAGGCTGGCGAAAGGATTTGCGATCGGCGGCATCTATACGTTTTCCAAGGCTCTGGATGATGCATCTTCCATTGGCGCAGGAGCGACTTCGGGAGCGAACACTCCTGGACTGGGTGGGGGCGGCACGGGCGCGATCGGCGCAGGCGGGGGTTCGTCCAGTGGAAGCGGTGGTTCGTCGGCGGGTACGTCCAATGTCGCGCAAAATCCTTTCAATCTGTCGGCGGAGCGTGGGCTTTCCAGTTTCGATCAGACCCATAAATTCACTGCTGATTATTTGTTGGAGCTGCCGTTTGGTCACGACAAGCGCTGGCTCACCAGCAATACTCCTTGGCGCGCCATTCTTGGCGACTGGCAATGGAGCGGTGACTGGACGATCGCGTCCGGGCTGCCCTTTACGCCGCGGGTGCTGGGCGACATCAACGATGTGAATGCGGGAACGAATGGCACGCTGCGGCCGGATCTGGTGCCCGGGCAATCGGTGAGCCTGGCAAATCAATCGATTCGAGAATGGTTCAATACCGGTGCCTTCGTAGCCCCTCCCTCAGGACAGTATGGCAATGCGCGGCGCAACAGCATCATCGGTCCGGGCACAAGAGTGTTTGATATGGCGTTTACAAGGGTCATTCCCCTGAAAGAATCGCGAATGCTGGAATTCCGGGCGCAAGCCACGAACATTTTCAACATACCGAACTACTCCTCGATCGATACCAGCGTGACCTCACCCACTTTTGGACGGGTTACTGCGGTGGGTGCGATGCGACAGTTTACGATGACCGCGCGCTTTCGATTCTGAGAAACAGTTGGATAAGAACAGTCAGGAAGAGGTCGCCATGACGTGCACACCGAATCGATTCGCCAATAAGCCTTCAGCCTGGTTACTGACGCTGGCACTTCTCTGTGCAACATCGCCTTCACAGCAGCAATCGGACTATCTCATCCACGTGCAGTCGGAACTTGTGCTGGTGAACGTTACAGTAAAGGACAAGAGCGGAAAGTTTGTGCTCGGATTGAAGCCGGAAAATTTCACTATTCTGGAAGACAATAAGGCGCAGAAGGTTGTTTCATTCGATGTGGAGAATGTGGGTGCGGTCCCGTTGGATGTTGCTCAGGTGAAGCCTTTAGCGCTGCCGCCAAGCGTTCCTCCAGTTCCGGCACCGGTGGGCCAGTCCACGGCATCACAATTCAAAGACCGCCGTCTGATTGTTTTGTTCTTTGATCTTTCCGCGATGGAACCCGACGAAATCGATCATGCCGTTAGTTCAGCTGAGCACTACTTTGATGCACAAATGGCGCCGGCGGATCTTGTAGCGATCGTCTCTTTGGGCAGTTCACTCCAGGTGAATCAGGACTTCACTACCGATCGCGCGCTGCTGAAAAAACAGTTAGAGCAATTCAGCACGGGCGAGGGGCAAGGCTTTGAAGAAGGCACCACAGGAACGACGGAGGGGACACCCGATACCGGGCAGCCGTTTACCGCCGACGATACGGAATACAACATCTTCAATACCGATCGTCGGCTAGAGGCTTTGCGCTCGGTGGCCGAGAAGCTTTCGTATGTGCAGCAGAAGAAGTCGTTGATCTATTTTTCCAGCGGCATGGATCGCACAGGCATCGAGAACGAATCGGAGTTGCGAGCAGCCGTGAACGCGGCAGTGCGTTCCAATATGGCAATCTACACCATGGATATGCGCGGACTGCAGGCGCTGGTCGCGGGCGGAGAAGCGCAGAACGCCAGCTTGCGGGGTGTTTCGGCATATTCCGGGCAGTCTACCCTCAATGCACTGAATTCGAATTTTACGACTCAGGAAACGCTGGTGACGCTCGCCAGCGACACTGGGGGACGCGCGTTTCTCGACTCCAACGACTTCAGCAAAATCTTCAAGGGCGTACAACAAGACACGTCGACTTATTATCTGCTCGGCTACCACAGCACGAACCCCGCGCGGGACGGGCATTACCGTCGCATCGTGGTGAAGTGCAACGTGCCCGGGGTGAAGATCGAGTACCGCCGGGGCTATTACGCACCGGCGGACTTCAAACATTCCACGCCCGACGATAAAGAACGGCAGCTTGAGGAAGAGCTTGCTTCTGAACTGCCAGCCACGGATTTGCCGCTGTATCTGGGTGTTGCCTACTTCCGACTGGAGGGCAACAAGTTTTTCGTTCCTATTTCGCTGGTGGTACCGGGGTCGCAGATTCCTTTTGTGCGCAGCAGCGATCGCGACAAGGCAACGCTGGACGTGATCGGCATGGTGCTCGACAGCGAACACCACCCCTTGAATAGAATTCGCGAGACCGTGAAACTTGCGGTGAACACGTCGACCGAGGTGCAAAAAAAGAATGTGCAGTATGACACCGGAATGAGTCTGCTCAGCGGCAAGTATCATCTGAAATTCGTGGTGCGCGAGAACCAAACGGGCCGAATGGGATCGTTCGAAGCCGACATCGACGTGCCGGATTTGAAAACGCAGCCGCTAAAAATGAGTTCAGTGGTCCTCGCCAGCCAGACTCAAGCAGCCAAGAAGGGTTCGAATCTGAACCCGTTGATCCACGACGGTTCCGAGATCATCCCCAACATCACGCACGTTTTTTCGGCCTGGCAACATCTGCTTCTTTATTATGAGGTTTATGATCCGGCTCGGCCCTCCGTCTCGGACTCTACGGGAAGCACGGAGAAGAAGCCGGGCATCCGGCTCCTGAGCAACGTCGCATTTTTCAAGGGCAAAGCAAAAGCCTACGAGAGTTCGCTGGTGGAGATGACGGAACTGAATGCGCGCGAGCGGAAGGCTGCCGTTTTTCAGCTGGACGTACCGCTCGCCGCCCTCAAACCCGGCTTTTATACCTGCCAAGTCAATGTGGTCGATGATGCCGGTGGCCACTTTTTGTTTCCCCGGGTGGCCTTGCTCATCCGCACCGAGCGAAAGGGCTAGGCGCAAGCTCACATCGCACGCAGTAGGGTGACCTAAATCACTGCGGAGTGGGATCATTCGCTTCATGTTGAATATGGATGATTCCGCAGTGGACAGAGCCTTGTGCTTTCATGGACATACCGGCCAGCACGCTTTCTATGAGTGGAACCCCGGCCAATAGCCTGGATTTCCTCATGGCGCGTTACGCTCTCCCCGTCATATTTGTTGCCCTAGTGGTGATGATCATCGTGTGGCGGCTGCAGCGACTGGAATGGGAGCGGGCCTGCGAAGCTCTAAAGCAAGCGACCGAACTGAGGCAGCGGTTGGAGATCGAGCGCAATCAGGCGCAGGAAGAGGTGTATCGCCGCCTCTACGAAGATAGCGAACTGGATAAAGAGAAGTTCCAGTTCCAGGCGCAGCTCGCCGAGTATGAAAAGTACTCGACGCTGGCACAACTGGCTCTGGGAGCGGCACACGGGATCAACAATCCACTGCTTGGCATCCTCTCGCATCTGGAATTGGAACTGAAAAGCACCATCGATCCTGAACAACGCTGGGAGATCGAACAGTGCATTGCCGGCACCAAACGCATTTCCGCCACTCTGCGCGGACTGGTAAATTATGCGCGCCCGGGTCCGCTGGTGCTGAGCAATCTCAGCCTGCACCGCCTGGTTACCGACACGCTGGGCTTCCTTGAAGGCCAGCCCGCCCTACGCGGCAAAGTAGCGGAAAATCAGGTTCCCGAAGACTTGCCGCACATCCTGGTTGATTCCAACCAGCTTTCGCAGGTGCTGATGAATTTGCTGATCAATGCGGCCGAGGCAACGCCGGACGGCGGGCGCATCACCGTTTCCGCCAAGAAACTAACCTTCGTGGAGAGCATCGAAATCCGCGTTTCCGATACCGGCGGTGGAATTTCTCCCGAAGTGCTGCCGCACGTCTTCGAACCTTTTTTTACGACGAAGCCCGGCAAAGGTACCGGCCTTGGCCTGAGTATTGCCGCCACGTATGTGCGGAGAAACAAGGGCGAGATTCGAATTGACAGCGTGCCGAAACGCGGGACCACCGTAACCATTACTCTGCCCATCCGGCAGGAAGAGACGGACCAGGTTCGGGAGCAATCGGAGGTCGTGGTTTGAGACTCGTGAGTTGATATGCCATATTGCGCTTTGATTATCGATGACGAAGAGCTCACGCTCCGCACGATCTCACGCGGCTTGCGGCAGGACGGATTCGAGGTCTTCACTGCGCTTACGGGCGAAGAGGGACTGAGAATTTTTCGGGAGGAGAATCCCGATCTCATTTTGCTGGATATCGTTCTACCCGGCATCGACGGGGTCGAAGTTCTGCGGCAGATCAAGGAAGCGAATCCGACCGCAATCGTGATCATGATGAGTGCATACCACTTGGTGGAGCGCGCCGTTGAAGCCATGAAGCTGGGCGCTTTTGACTATCTGGTGAAACCCTTTCATCTCGAGGACATGACGAACATTTTGCACCGTGCCGCGGAGGTGCTGGCTCTGCGCGTGCGCGTGCGTGATTCGGTGGAATCAGAAAAGGGGCGCTACGACTTTGGACATATCGTTACTCACAATCCCGCCACCATCAAGATGTTGGAAGTGGCCCGCAAAGCTGCCGAAGCGGACCACACCACGATATTGATTCTGGGTGAGAGTGGTACGGGCAAGGGAGTGCTGGCCAAAGCCATTCACTATGCCAGTCCCCGCACTTCAATGCCATTGCTCGAACTCAACTGTGCCGCTCTGCCCGATGCTTTGCTCGAGAGCGAGCTTTTCGGCTACGAGCCCGGTGCTTTCACGGACGCTCGCCGTCGCAAGGAAGGCCTGCTGGAGCGGGCCAGTGGCGGCACCGTTTTTCTGGATGAGATCGGGAACATGTCGGCCAGCGTGCAAGCCAAAATCCTGCGGGTGCTGGAGGAGGGGACCTTCATGCGGCTGGGCGGGACAAACACAATCAAAGTGAATATTCGTTTGATCGCAGCTACCAATGATCAGTTGAAGAACGCCGTAAGCCAGGGACGATTTCGCGAGGATCTTTATTACCGCATCAACGTGGTTCAGCTGGAGATTCCCCCGCTGCGCGAGCGCAGGGAAGATATTGTGCCGCTGGCGCTGGAAATTCTATTGCAGTTCAATCGTGAGTTGAGAAAAAACTTTACCGGATTCAGTCTGGCGGCGGCGGATCTGCTGGCGCAATATCCCTGGCCGGGCAACATCCGCGAACTTAGAAACGTGATTGAGCGAACCATGATTCTCAATGCGGAAGGCGAGATCGACGCTTGCCATCTGCCCGAAGAGATTCGCGACCAACGAGCCGAGAAAAAAAGCAGCGAAGCTTTTTCTTCGGTCGACATTTCTCCTACCGGGGATCAGTTTCTTAGCCTGCGCGCTCTGGAGGACAACTACATTGAGCAAGTGCTGGCTGCGACCGGCAACAATAAAACGCAGGCTGCGAGGATTCTGGGCATTCACCCGACATCGTTGCAGCGTCGACTGAAAATGAAAGTCGCGGAGTAGCCGCGCCACGGGGCAATCGGGACTGATGGAATGCAAATGGTCCTAATTCTCTAGAATTGCCAGCCTTTCGGAACATTCACGTAAGAGCCATGCAGTTCGGTAACCGACGGGCATCCCAGCAATCGAAGGGTGCGGTCCAGGTCGGTCCGCAGAATTTCGATCGCACGATCGACGCCCGCCTCACCGGCAGCGGCCAGACCATACGCGTACGCGCGTCCGCACAGTACGGCGCGTGCTCCCATGCAGAGAGCCTTGGCAATATCAGTGCCGCGGCGAATGCCGCCATCCATCAGCACTTCGATGCGGCCGTTCACAGCTTTCACTACTTCGGGCAACGCCCGCAAAGATGGCGGAACTCCATCCAGCTGGCGGCCACCGTGGTTGGAGACCGAAATCGCCGCCGCACCTTCATCGATCGATCGCAGTGCATCATCCCCGGTGAGCACTCCCTTAACCACGATTGGTCCCTTCCACAGTGCCCTGATCCATTTCAGATCGGCCCAGGTCACGGTGGATTCTGCCAGCGCAGCGGCAACGTCGATCAGCGGCATGGGTCCTTTGCCTGGGACGACGACATTCGGAAGCGCAGGCACGCCACCATCCCTCAGGAAACTGATCAGCCACCCTGGACGCGAGAGTATTTGTGGAAGATAGGGAATTTTTTCCAGCGGTCCGCCGCTGATTAGTTCCCTCATGCCGTTGCGATAGTCGCGCTCGCGGATGCCGGACACTGGAGTATCAATGGTAACGACGAGAGCGGAGAATCCGGCGACGCGGGCTCTTTCGATCGCGCCCTCGGCAGCCCCACGGCCTCCCATCAGGTAGAGCTGATAAAAAACCGGACCGGTGGAAGCTGCCTTTACATCCTCCAGCTTGTGTCCGGAAATTGTCGACAGGATATAGGCTGTGCCCGCTCTACCAGCCGCGCGCGCGGCTACCACCTCACCGCCCGGATGCATAAGTCGGCTGTACCCAACGGGTGCGAGCAAGAATGGAAGAGCAAGATCGAACCCCAACACGCGGGTACACAGATTGCACTTGGCGACGTCGACGGCGTGCCGAGGGCGGAAGGTTACGTCATTGAATATTCGGCAGTTCTCACGCAGAGTGACTTCGCCTTCCGCTCCGCCGTCAAGGTAATCAAAAACGGGTTTCGGTACCCTTTCAAGCGCAATGGGGCGGAAGTCCTCGATGCATACAACCTTGGGCGATGCTACGGTTCGAGAGGATCTCGTCATCCGGGGTCCAATGGATTCAGGAATCTGAAAACAGGCCGATATCGTATCATCAGGCTAAAGCTTCCAGGAAATTTCTCAGTTCGCACAACCAACGTTCCCATCGGGGGTATCTAAAGTAATTGCCTCAGTGACTGATTGGTTGGCTTGCGGCGAGTGATTTTTGTATGGTAGAAACAACGAGAGTTACAAACCGCTCCTGAGATGTCACGGCGCATACATTTCGAAAAGCAGCGGCGGGCCAGTTGGTCTGCCCTGGTCATATTAGTCGCCGTGTGCTCGCTAACTATCAGCGTCGCGACACGTTATAACGCTCCTTGCAATATTTCACCGCAACACGTCAAGACCATCCATACCCATGCGTCGCCGGATGCGACAAGACAGCGCCTTGCCAAGAATGCTGCCAACTGGATTCCTCCAGCCTTTAGCTTTGCAGTGTTTCAGGCCCCTGCTTTATACCCATTAATTGCATCCGAGGGTGCTTCCGCGCCCAGTCTCCTTCTCGAAGAAAGTCTCTTTTCTCGGCCTCCTCCGATCATCTAACTTCCTCTGAAACTGGCGGCGCAGCTCGTTGCTGCAAAGCTGTGCGATTTGAATTGTCACCAGCTACCAGAAGATAGGGAGGGAGGCGAAGCGCAACGCCGCTTTGGAGGTAACTCCATCGATTAGCTGCAGTCTCCGGCTGGGGTATTGGAGTCGCATCTTGCGTAGCGCGATTTTGCTCGAGGCTCTTCCGAAAGATAGGGCGTGCGGTGGTGGCGACAAGGATCGGTCTTCGTTCGCAAGGAAGATATTGGTTGGCAGAATGCAGGTCGAAATCGAGGTTGGACCAATCCCGCCAGAAACCAACGGCCGGTTGTCAAAGCACCGTGAGCGATGTTGTGCAGCTGAGTTCGAAGAAAGGAAATGAACGTGGACACTGAATCGATGCTGACGGAAGAAGAGCTGGACGCTCTTCGCCGTTTTGGCAGCTGCATGATTTCAAATGCGATCGAGACGTTCGACGCGCGGCTGCGCAATACTGGATTTGCCGATGCCAGGATTCGCTGCATTTTTGAAGATGCTCCTCCCATGGTGGGATACGCGGCGACGGCGCGTCTTCTGAGCGGGGAACCTCCAATCGTGGGTGGCGGCTTCCGTGACCGGGCTGATTTCTGGAATGCGATTCTGCAGGTTCCCGCTCCGCGCATTTTGGTTCTGGAAGATATGGATCGGCTGCCTGGTCGAGGCGCCTTCGTGGGCGATATGCACGCGGCAATCCTTAAGGCCCTGGGGTGCATTGGATTCGTAACGAACGGCGCCGTTCGCGAGTTGCCAGCGGTGCGCGCCATGGGATTTCAGTTATTCGCTGGAAGCGTGGCGGTTTCTCATGCGTACGCTCACATCTTTGAAATTGGGACGGTGGTCAGAGTCGGTGGTATGGAGGTGCGTCCTGGCGAGCTATTGCATGGGGACAGGCATGGAATTCTCACCGTTCCGATAAAGATCGCACGCGAGTTGCCCAGCGTCGCAGAAAGATTGCAGCAAGCGGAACGAAAGGTAATCAATTTTTGCCAATCGCGGGACTTCTCAGTTACGAAACTGCGCGATCTACTGAACACGCTGGGGTAGAAAACGCCAAGGTAAATTCGATGACTCAAGATTGCAATCGGTACGGTCAGACGAGCTCTCGCAGGCTAAGAAGGCTGCTTTGCTGTACCCTCGCCGCTATTCTGGGCGCAACGGTTATTGGCTTGTCTTCTTGTTCAGGGAGGGGCAACGAACAGGTTCAAGCCAGTGGACCGACCACCACCGTCGGCGTAACCAGGGTGGTGAAAAAATCGCTTGGCCGGCAAATCACTTTGTCCTCCGAACTGGTGCCCTTCCAGGAAATCGATGTTTATGCGAAGGAATCTGGTTATGTCAAGAAGCTGGATGTCGACTACGGAACGCACGTCAAGGCAGGACAGGTGATAGCCGTGCTGGAGATTCCAGAACTCGAGGCGCAGCTCCAGGAAGACGAGGCAGACATCAAGAATGCGATGAATCAAGTGATCCGTGCGCAGCACGAACTCGCCCGGTATCAGGCACAGTACCAGGCGCTGCACCTGGAATACACGCGTCTCAATGGAGTCTTTCAAAGCCAACCTGGGATCGTGGCGCAGCAGGAAGTGGACGACGCGCAAGGGAAAGACCTGGCCGCATCGTCGCAAGTGGATGCGGGGCAGGCGGCTCTCGATGCAGTCCAGAGCCAGTTATCCGCGGCCAAGGCGAAACTGGCTCACGATCAAAGCTTGTTTGATTATTCGAAGATTACCGCGCCGTTTCCCGGAGTGATTACTGACCGCTACGCGAACCTGGGAACTTTGGTACAGGCGGGCACGAGCTCGAGCACCCAGGCAATGCCCATCGTCCGGTTATCGGAGGATGATCTTTTCCGTCTCGTGATTCCAGTTCCGGAGTCCTACGTTCGATATATCCACATCGGCGATCACGTGGACGTTCGCGTGCCATCTTTGAACCACACTTTTCCGGGCAAGGTGGCGCGTTTTTCCGTGGACGTGCGCGAAGATACGCGCACCATGCACACCGAAGTGGATGTTTCCAATCCCCAGCACACTTTACTTCCCGGCCTCTATGCGGAGGCGGAGCTGAATCTTGAACAAGAACAGAACGTCCCCACAGTACCCCTGCAGGCTTTGAATCGTGCAGGCGAGAAGGTCACCGTTTTCGTAGTCGATGGGAATGGCCGGCTCGAGGAGCGAAGCGTGAAACTCGGATTGGAGACAGCGAACGACGCCGAGGTTTTATCGGGATTGAATGAGGGGGAGCAGGTGGTGGTGAGCGATCGCAGCGGTTTGAAGGCTGGAGAGAAGGTTCACCCTCAGGCAGTGGCGATGATGCACTACCACGAAGAGGGCACGCAGCAATAGCGGGACAGACTTTATGCCAGGATTCTCAATTCGTAATCCGTATTTCATTGTGGTGATCTGCCTCGCGCTGCTGGTGATCGGAGTGACCAGTCTGTCGCGGATGCCGGTAGATCTTTTCCCGCCGATTAATCTGCCGGAAGTAGTGGTGGCCACTTTTTACACGGGCATGCCGCCGGAGGATATCGAAACCGATATCACCGATCCCCTGGAGCGCTTCTTTACTCTCGCTGCGGGTGTGGACCACATGGAATCACGGTCCATGCTAGGCGTCAGCATCATTCGCGTCTATTTCCAACCCGGAACAAGTGCCGACGCCGATGTGAGCGAATTATCTAACCTGGCTCTAGCCGACTTGAAGCGTCTGCCTCCGGGGACGCTACCTCCTGTCGTTCTCAAGTTTGATGCGTCCAGTTTGCCGGTAGCGCTGGTAACGGTGAAGGGCGAGGGTCTTAATGAAACTCAACTACACGATTACGCCCAGTTTCAGATTCGCAATCAGATCGCAGTCGTACCGGGCGCTGAAATCCCTGGTGTGTTCGGCGGAATTTATCGCCAGATCATGGTTTACGTCGATCCCTACAAGCTTGCCTCCCGGCAATTGAGTGTGATGGACGTGGTGGGCGCGGTCAACGACTCTAACCTGATTTTGCCGGCCGGCGATGTCAAGATGGGCCCCTACGACTACTTCGTCTACTCCAACAGCCTGGTTGACAACATGGATCAACTGGGCAAGCTGCCACTCAAGGTCAAGGGTAGCTCCTGGGTAACGGTGAACGACGTGGGCAAAGCGGAGGACGCCCATGGGATTCAAACCAACATCGTGCGAATTGATGGCCAAAGATCCGCCTACATTCCCATCATGAAGCAGGGCGGCGATACCAACACCATCGCGGTGGTGGACGGTGTCCGCCAGCTCATCAAGCACCTCTACGACATTCCGCAGCAGATGAAGACCAGTATCGTCTTTGATCAATCGGTCTATGTGAAAGAGGCGATCGACACCGTGCTGCACGAAGGATTCCTGGGGTTGATTCTTACCAGCCTGATGATCCTCATTTTTCTCGGAAGCTTTCGCGCCACGACAGCGGTGCTGCTCTCCATCCCTTTATCCGCACTGGCCGCGTTCGTGGTGCTAGCTCTGATGGGCGGCACGATCAATACGATGATCCTGGGCGGCATGGCGCTGGCCTTCTCACGCGTGATCGACAATTCAGTTATTTCGCTCGAGAACATTTACCGGCATCTGGAAATGGGAGCTGCGCCCATGGTCGCCGCCGAGGTTGGCGGAGCGGAAGTAAATCTGGCAGTGCTGGCGGCCACGCTGGTGGATGTGGTCGACTTCTTTCCCGTCGTTTTTCTCTACGGCGTTGCCAAGTTTCTTTTTTCGGCATTGGCGCTGGCTTTTTGCTTATCTCTGATGGCTTCGTTCGTGGTTGCCATGACGGTGATTCCTCTGTTCTGTTCGCGCTTCTTGAAGGCCGTGCACCACGTTCCTGATCATAAGAAAAAGGAAAATGAATATGACGTGGAACCCACGACGGCGGCGGATCACTCCTGGATGGACCGTTTTAATGCTCGCTTCAACCGGATGTTTAACAAGGTCCTCGATTATTACGAATACTGGGTCAGGCGGGCGGTGGTTCGTCCCGGGCTTACCGTGGCAATTCTGGGCGGAGTATTCGTGGCAAGCCTGGCGATTTATCCCTTGCTTGGGTTAGCATTTTTCCCCAAGACCGACGCCGGCCAATTCACGATCAACGTGAAGGTGCCAACCGGTACTCGCATTGAGTTAGCGAACCAATACGTGGCGAAAGTGGAAGATTTGATCCGCCATGAAGTGGAACCAAAGGATTTCAAGCGAATTGTCTCCAACATCGGAGTTGTGCCTGACTTTTCCGCGCTCTACACCACCAACTCCGGTCCCTATACGGCGACCATCCAAGTGGCGCTGAACGAGCCGCATCGGCTGAGCAGTTTTGAATACATGGACCGGGTGCAAAAGGCGATGGCCAGCCAGTTGCCGGATGTCCGCACGTTCTTTTCCAGTGGCTCGATGGTGGACGCTATTTTGAATTCAGGAGCTCCCGCGCCAATCGACGTGCAGGTTAGCAGCCCTGATCTGGACCAGATCTATGGCATCGCGCAAAATCTGGCTCACCGCATTCGCGAGGTGCATGGCGTAGGCCAAATTTACATTCCGCAGGACATGAACTACCCGGCCCTGCGGCTCGACGTGGACCGCGTGCACGCAGGCGAATTGGGGCTCACGCAGAAGGACGTAGTCGATAACGTCATCACCGCGCTTAACTCCAACTATATGATCGCTCCGAATTACTGGGTGGATCGAAAGAGCGGAAACGACTACTACCTCACCGTCCAGTACTTTGAACATGGTGGCGGCGCCATTCACAACATGGCCGACCTGGGGCAGATTCCTCTGCGCGATCCGGGGAGCGGAGCAGAAATGAGCTGTGGGCCCGCCGGGCCGCCACCACCGCAGCCCGGAAGCGCACGCTCCTCATGGGCATGCGCCGGACGAGGCAGGCCGACTACGGTTCTCAACAATGTTGTCGACGTGAAACAGGTCCTAACCCCGACCGAGGTCGACCACTATCAGATTCAGCGCGCCGTCGATATCTTCGTTACTCCTAACGGCGAAGATCTAGGACGGGTGAGGAACGCGATTGAGGATATTCTTGCCAAGGAAAAAGACATTCCCTCGAACGTGCGTGTGAATCTGCGAGGAATGGTTCAAGGCATGGAGGCATCGTTCAAAAGCTTTGCTTTCGGTTTCCTGATTTCTTTTCTACTGCTGTTTCTAATTCTGACCGCGCAGTTCAAGTCATTCATCGATCCCTTTCTGATTATGCTGGCGATTCCCATGGGATTTGTCGGCGTTCTGATCATTCTGCCGCTCACTCACAGCACCTTGAACGTCATGTCGCTGATGGGAGTTCTAATGCTGGTTGGCATCGCAGACTCGAACAGCATTCTGATCGTTGACTTTGCTCACAATCTGGAAAGGCAGGGGCTGTCGCCGGCGGATGCGGTTATCAATGCCTGCCGCGTGCGCCTGCGACCGATTTTGATGACATCTCTGGCAACGATTATCGGGATGATTCCCATGGCGTTGAAATTGGGGACCGGAGCCGAACAATATGCACCCATGGCGAAGGCCATCATCGGCGGCTTGACCTCTTCGGTGCTGCTGACGATCTTCATCGTCCCGGCAGCATATCTACTGGTTTACGGCAAGCGCGGGGCGAAAGGCGTGGCGAGCCCAAAGCCGGAGACGGCGGAATGAACCAGAAAGGTCTCGCTCCCTGGAATCGCTCGGAGAGGCACACGGCACCTCACGAAGGAGAACGAGAGGCAACCCGATGACGAGGGCCAAAACTTTCATATTCTGCACGCTGCTGCTCTGGCTGTGGGGGTTTGTGCCCCAGCGTTGCTGGGCACAAACGCTTGACCGGTCGAGATCAACCGAAAACTTACCTTCCGCTCCGCAGCCGCAATTCCCGCAGCCCCCGGCCCACATCGCAGGGTCTCCGACCGTTCAAGTTGCTCTGAGCGCAAACTTCCCGCGCGGGACTGGATCACAGGCGGCTGTTTCGGTCGATCCGCAAATGGCGCGTGCGGACCAGGCGCCAAACGGAGTGATGCGTCTAACCCGGACCCAGGCGGAGCAGTTGGCTCTCAAAAATAATCCTCGGATCAGCGTGGGGCGCTTGCTAGGGTTGGCACAACATCAGGTTTATCGGGAGGCGAGATCGGCGGAACTACCTAATTTTAATGGCGCAATCACGGCAGTCGACGCTAATGAAGGCAGCCGCATTGGCGCGGGTTCGCTGACCGCATCTCGCGTGCTTGAGCATGCGGGTGCGGGAGTAACGCTCAGTCAACTCATTACCGACTTCGGGCGCACCATCAACCTGGTTGCCTCAGCAAAACTTCAGGAAAAGGCCCAAAACGCCAACGCGTTGGCCACTGCCGAAGATATAGTGTTGGCTACCGACCAGGCTTTTTATAACGCTCTTCAGGCCCAGGCTTTGCTCAAGGTAGCGCAACAAACCGTGACCACTCGTGGGTCGGTGGAACACCAAGTCGACGAATTAGCGAAGAACAAGCTGAAATCTACACTGGATCTGGCCTTTGCGCAGGTAAATCTTTCACAAGCCAAGCTGCTGCAACTCGATGCACAGAATAATGTCGATTCGACCATCGCCACGCTCACTGCCGTCCTGGGCTTCGACAAACAAGTCAGCTACGAGTTGAGCGAGGAGGAGACTCAGCTTCCCCCGCCGCCCCCGGATGTCGACGTGCTTATCAATACGGCGAAGCAGCAACGTCCCGATCTGCAAGCGCTCACATTCGATCAACAAGCCGCAGAAAAATTCCACCGCGCTCAGCGTGACCAACTCTTGCCTACCATCAGCGCGCTCGGCATCACAGGAGTCACTCCGGTGCGTCCGGACTGTTTTGGCGGGTGCTTTCCGAACTATTTTATTTCCAGCTGGTACGGCGCCATTGGCGTGAACATGAATGTTCCGATCTTCAACGGCTTCCTTTTCGCCGCGGAGGCTTCGGAGGCGAATTACCGCGCAAAAGCTGCATCGGAGAATACTCGGGATCTGCGCGACCGCGTGGTGCGCGATGTTCGCACCGCGTGGCTGGCCGCGAATACCGCCTTTCAGCGCGTCGGAGTGGAAGCGGAACTCGCTAAGGAAGCTGATCTCGGGCTAACCCTCGCCCAGGGCCGTTACCAACTCGGCTTGGGCTCAATCGTCGAACTTAGTCAGGCGCAGTTGCAACAAACCGATGCCGCCATCGGCTATGTCAATGCGCAATACCAATATCGGTTGTCTCTCTCAACCTTGAACTTTGAAATCGGAGTGCAGCCTTGATCGCCGGGAAGCCTCTGGCAGTTTTGGTGGTGAGAGACCGCCATTCGAAACCGCCAACTTCTTGTTGAAACGAAGTGATGACGGATTCATGAAGAGAAGGAGGAAGAAGCAGTCATCGTTTACAACTCTTCACGGGATTATTCTTTCGATAGCCATCGCGGCATTGGTTGGCACCATCTTTGTGTTGATAGCCCTCTTCTGGCGCCCACCCGAGTAGGCAGTCCGCCCCGCCGATAAACCCTTCTAACTGGACTCGAAATGGGGGGTAATGAGACTAGGCATTGTCCATACGCCTGCGCCGAATGAACCAGAAACTTGGAAAGAGAGCGAAGCGTTGAGTTACGCTGGAATCACCTTATCTAATCAGGGGACCAGAGCAGCATGATTCCACCACCGTTCCTAACGCGACTCCTGCAACTATTTTGCCGTCATGAATTTTCCTGGCCGCATACCGGGGCCCAAGGCCAGGACTACCAGGTCTGTCTTCTTTGTGGAGCAACGTATGGATTCGATTGCGCGACCATGTGCCGAACCGGCAGACTGTCGGGCACGACTGGTGCGCAGTCGCCCCGTCTCTGAGAGGGCTTATGCGCGAGCAGACACACAGGATTCCGTCTGTGAACTTTGATGGCCGAAAGGCTGCCGACGAGATGGATCGATGGCTGGCTCGCCGGGCTGCGGAGCATGAAGCCGATGGCTTAAGCAAGCCGGAGGCGATCGCCATGGCCAGGAAAGAAATTCTTTCCGACGATGAGATCGAAGAAGTGCAAGACAGGCTTCAGTCACAAATGAAGAACGGAGAGGTGTTTACCGCAAGTATTCGCCGACTTAGACCAAGCTGACCGCGACGTTGACGAGCGACGTATCATGGTTGGATAACGTGGCTCCCAAGTAGGATCGATGTATGGCACCGCTGAAGCTTCTCGTCGTGGAGGACGATCTTGCCTGTCTGGAATTGATGACAGAAGTTTTTGTGTCTCTTAAGGCCGAGGTTCATCCGGTCAGCGACAGTGAAAAAGCGGCCCGCCTGGTGAAAGAAGAAAAATTTGATGGTATTTTCCTCGATCTGGAAATGCCCCATCTCCACGGATTCGATCTTGCCAAGCAGATCCGCAAGTCCTCGTGGAATAAATCCACTCCAATCATTATTGTGACCGGACAGGACGAGAGAAAGACGATGGAAACGTCGTTCGCCCTGGGGGCGACCTTCTTCCTGCAAAAACCAATCGACCGCCAAAAGCTCAACACTCTATTCCGAACTGTTCGGGGAGGACTACTTGAGAATCGACGCCGGTACACGCGGGTTCCCCTTAATACAGAAGTCACTTGCCAGATTGGTTCCAGAACCATGCGCGGTATGAGCTGGAATCTCAGCCAGGGTGGAATCCAGGTTGAGGCGAGCAATCTGACGTCAGGAGAAACGGTGCGGGTGTCCTTCCGATTGCCTGTTTCGGATGCGGCCGTGGAAGCGGTTGGTGTTGTCGTCTGGGTAAAAGAGAATCGGCAGGGAATTCAATTCACGAATGTGAACGAACATCACCAGCAAGCCATCCGCCATTTCGTTGCGTCGGTGGAAGAATAAATCGAAGCCTTCGGCTTGAGTCAATCTGAGCCCGGTTCCGCTGCTGCCTTCGCCTCGCGACCGTAGCCTTGATCCGGCTTGGCGCATTGTTTGCTCAGGTGACGATCGAGTTCTTCGGCAAGAGAGCGTGCATTGACGGGCTTGGACAAATATCCATTAAACCCGGAGTTCAGGATCTTCTCTCGGTCCCCTCGCATGGCATAAGCGGTAATGGCGATGACGGGCAGTTTGGACAGGTTGGGATTCTCCCGGATTTTACGCACGGTAGCATAGCCGTCCAAGACGGGCATACTGATATCGAGCAACAGCAGGTCGGGCCGGCTCTGTCCAATCATCGTGAGCGCTTCCTGGCCATTGCAGGCTTCGACTACGCTGTAGCCGGAGGGCTCCAACAGCTCGCGAAGAAGTTCGCGGTTCACCGCATTATCTTCGGCGATGAGAATTTGGGTCATGACTGCCCCGCACCCTTTGCCAGCTTGTGGCCGCGGACTACTCTATCAATTTCGGTGATGAGATGTTGTTTCCAGGATCCGTCTTTCTTGAGGAAGCCCTGGGTTTCGCGATTGAGCAGGGCGATCTCCTCCGAGTTCAGGTTCTTGGCTGTCATAACGAGAATCGGAAGTTCCTTCAAAACCGGCTCCTGCCGGACATGGCGAATCACTTGAAAGCCGTCCATCCCGGGCATGAGCAGATCGAGCAGGATTGCGCCGACAACCTTGTTCGCCAGAACCTCCAGGGCTCGCGTTCCGCTGCGTACTCCCTGAGTTTCGTATCCCGCAGAGCGTAAGATCTCCTGTAGCAACTCCAGAGCTTTAGGATCATCATCCACCAGCAGGATGGATGAATCGTCGTCGGCTGGCGAGGGAACATGCTTACGAATGGTTTCCAGCAGCGCGGGTTTGCGAACCGGCTTGATGAGATAGTCGTCGGCGCCTAAAGCGAAGCCAACCTGTTTTTGATCGACAATGGATAGGATGATCACCGGGATATTTGCCGTTTCCGGGTTTTTGCGGAGTGCGACCAGAATTTCGAAGCCATTACCGCCTGGCATCATCACATCCAGCGTGATGGCGTCGGGCCTTAGGCGTTGCGCTTCTTTAAGGGCTTCGACTCCTGAATCTGCCATGGCCACCCGATACTCTGGTTCGAGATAGCTCGCTAGAAGCTCACGAGCGGAAACCTCGTCGTCAACGATCAGCACGAGCGGAGTAAGACGGCCGGAAGATTTGATGACAGAGGCTCTTGCCGGCTCAAACGAGCGGACCTCGAGTGTTGGCGCCACGGCAGGAATGGTGAAGGTAAACCGGCTACCTTTTCCTAGTTCGCTCTCCAGCGAGACCCGGCCTCCTTGTTGCTCAACCAAGCGTTTCGTAATCGCAAGTCCCAACCCCGTGCCCTGATGGGCGGTGTCTGGCGTCCCCTCGACTTGCCGAAACTCTTCGAAGACCAGCTTCTGATCTTCCGGCCGGATGCCAATGCCCGTATCTGTCACCGATACGGAGACAAAGTCCCTGTCGTCGATGCACGCGATGTTAATCTCGCCGCCGTTGGGCGTGAACTTTACCGCGTTGCTCAGCAGGTTGTACAGGATCTGCTTAAAGCGGACGCGATCAGCCTTGACCAGAGAGTTGGTCTCCATCTTCTGCTCAACCCGGATACCTTTGGCCATGGCCAGAGGAGCAATCGTGGAGAGCACCTCGGGCAAAGCGTCTTCGACCAGGAACTCTTCGCTGTGCAGTTCCAGTTGTCCGGCCTCGATCTTGGAAAGGTCCAGAATATCGTTGATCAACTGCAGGAGGTGAGCAGAGCCTTGTTTGATGTGGTTCACGAAACGCTTCTGCTTGTCGTTGAGGATGCCTGCAGTTCCCTCGGCCAGGAGGTCAGAGAAGCCGACAATCGCATTCAGTGGGGTGCGCAATTCATGGCTCATGCTGGCGAGAAACTTGCTCTTCATGCGCGTGGCGCGTTCGACTTCGCGATTCCGGAGTTCCAGTTCTCGATTGCTGGCAGCCAACTTCTCGGTGACTTTGCGCTTCTCCTCTTCATCCCGTTTTCTCTGCGTGACATCGACGGCAACAACTACTTCTGCATGCCTGCCGGCGAAGTTCATCGCGTACGAAGTGATCTCCATGTCGATTTCGGTTTGGTCTTTCTTAAGATGCTTCCATATACCAAATTTCTCAATTCCATCCCGAACTGCACCCACACTTTCGAGCAAGAGAGGTACATACTCGGGCGAACGAATATCTTTAATGGTCATCGCCAGAAATTCCTCGCGGGAATATCCGTACTTCTCTACCGTGGCGCGGTTCACCGCCAGAAATTGCAGTGTCTCGCGGTCATAAACCCAGGTGGGATGCGGGTTGTTGTCAAACAACTTGCGGTGCCGCTCTTCGGTCTCTCGTAACTTCTCGTCGGCCAGCCTGCGCTCGGTAATATCGCGCGCGACTGCACAAATCACTTTCTTCTCGGGTGCCGAAACAGCGTTCCACGAAATCCACTTGTAGGAACCATCTTTACACAAGTAGCGATTCTCAAATGCAAAAGTCACTTCCGAGTTCTCCAGGCGAGACGCCTCTGAAGCGGTTGCCGAACGATCATCGGGATGGATGAACTCCACATAGGGCTTCGCCTTGAGCTCTTGTTCGGTAAAGCCTAGTGTCTTTTGCCAGGCCGGATTTAGATTCTTGAAGTACCCATCAAAGCCGGCGATACAAAACATATCGATCGACAAGTCGATAAATTGATTGCCCGTCTCCAGCCTGGAATAGAGAGAGGCCATAAAGCTGCTTACTCCGAAGCCGACCACAACAAACACCAAACCGAGAAGCCATATGCGCCGCTCCACTGCCCACATGCCTTCGTGTAAAGCAGCCAACGGTTGTTCCACCAGAACTCCCCAACCGTATTCATTTACGGGTTCGAACCTTGTAAAAAACGCTTCACCTCCCCGTGTGAACGGCCCATAACCGGTACTACCATTTTGCAGCTGCTTGACCGGCTCATATCCGTTCAGGTCAATCGGGGCGGCATAGGAGTCAATGTTCGGACGCGCGGCCAAGCGACCGTGCTGGTCTATAAGAGAGATAGTCCAAGTACCTTCAATCTTGGTTTCCAGAACGTGGCTGGACATTGTATCGAGCGTGTAAGGGGCCATGAGAATGCCGATGGGCTTGCCCGCCTGGTCTTCGATTGGAACTACAATGGCGACGACCAACTGATAAGGTGAAACCGCGGTTTGGTAGACCTCGGAGATATAAGGCTTCCATTCACGAGCCTCGCCTTTAAACCAGTCGCGATACGCGAAATTTCGATTGACCACACCGGGCTGCTTTGGGTAGACCGACCGCATAGTTCCATCGAGGTCGTATACGCTGACAAAGGCGAAGTCCGGATGCAAGCTGCTTGCTTGCCTCAGGTCTTGTTCGACTCCGTCCAGATCACGTTCCTTCCATGCCTGAAGAAATTTCCGGCGGGTGGCAATCGACTGCAGGAACACGATGCTTTGACGAAAATTCTCCTCCACCAGAGTGGCCGAGACGCGTGCGATTTGGGAGCTCTCGGTGACGGCTTGGGCCTCCGTCAAGTGCCGCAGGACTCGACCAACCGAGTAAGCGAAAATTGCGATCGGCAGGACCATGAGCAAGAGGAACAGGGCGTATAAACGCCGTCGGCTTCTGGATACCCATACCGCAATTTTGGCGCGCGTGGTCATCGATCCCCCAGGTTTGCAATTTATTAACTCGGCGGTTTCAGGGCTCGCCGGTGTGCCGAGTGTTAGCCGCCAGCCACCGCTCCACGAGAGCGGAGATCCGTTGCACCGCTTCTGACCAGTCGGTCGAATTGATCGAAGATGTAGGGGTCCCACCAACCCTTGGCTACTTCTTCCTTCATGGTTTGGAGCGCCTCGTGATCCGAAAAGGCCTTCTTGTAAGGGCGTTCCGTGGTCAGTGCGTCAAAAACATCCACAATCTGCATAACCCGTGCGGTAATTGGAATGGCATCTCCACGAAGCCCATCCGGATAGCCCGACCCGTCGATTTTTTCGTGATGATGGCGGATGATAGGAAGGACCAGACGAAATGACTTCAAAGGCGCGCAAATACGCTCTCCAACCACTGGGTGTTCGCGGACGATCTTCCACTCTTCTTCGGTGAGGCGCCCGGGCTTCAGGAGGATGGCATCGGGCACAGCAATTTTCCCCACGTCGTGCACGATTCCCGCTCGACGGAGCGCGGTAATGTGGTCTTCGGACAATCCAAGTTGGTTACCCAGGCGCGTGGAATACTCCGCCAAACGCTCACAATGACCGTGGGTATAAGGATCCTTGCCCTCGATGCTGCGCGCTAAAGAAAAAAGGACTGACTCCGCCCGCTCCAGCTCATCGGTACGCAACTTGAGCTTTAGAAGCGACCGCACACGTGCGAGCAGTTCTGTCACGTCTACGGGACGACTCAAGAAGTCATCCGCACCGGCCCGGATACCGTTCAGGCGGTCTTCTTTGTCAGAGAGTGCTGTAACTAATACAACCGGGATGAGATAAGTTTCGGGGTTACTCTTAATCCTCTCGCATACCTCGAATCCAGTAAGTCGAGGCATCATTACATCCAGGAGAACTAAGTCCACGTTTGTGCGGTTCAATTGCTCCAGGGCAGATATTCCGTCCGGAGCCGCGATGACTTCAAATCCATGGGGAGTGAGGAGTTCCTGCAACAAATCGCGATTCGATGCTTGGTCATCGGCGACTAAGATAGTGCCGGTTACTGATGGAGGACACCGCTGCATAATTCAACATCCGTATTTCTGCAAGGGTGGCACAGAAGATTAAAAGGACCTAATTACCGAAGTCACGAGCTGCTTGCTCTCAACCCTCTAGATTGAGGGTTCAACCAGCTCGTGTTTCGCTTCGGTATTTATCGGGCGGATTTACTGGATGGTCAGGGTGACGGGCACCGAATGCTGCACAGATCCTGCGGTTCCGGTGACTGTGATCGTGTAAGTGGTAGACGTGGTCGTAGTCGGCGTAGAAGTGGTTCCTGATGCCTTCTGCGGCCCGATACCGGTTCCACCAGCGCATCCCGACATGAATAGCAAACCGGCAACTACCAGGGCCAGGAGAATGAGGGCGCGGAACTTTCTGGACCGGCTCTTGGAACCAGCCAGAACCATTCCAAATAATCCCATGCCCTGCAACTGGAACCAGACCGCGAGCATGGCGTGATTGTGTGAAGAATGAACCGGGAGCAATTGCGCTTCCGACGCCGCCGTGGAAATCGTAAGCGTGACGGTTCCGTGGCCGGAGCCCGGGGTCACAGTGCTTGGCGAGAAGGTGCAGCTCGCTTGCGCAGGGAGTCCGCTGCAGCTCAATGCGACCGCTTGAAGAAATGATCCGCCCACCGATGAAACCGTGAGGGCATAGGTGGCTGTGGCACCAGCATTGATGGTCTCGCTGCTGGAAGAGGTAGACAGATCAAAATCCGATCCCCGGCCGGAAAGATTCGCGGTTTGCGAATTGTTCGCTGCGCTATCGTTGACGGTTAAGGTTCCATTGCGGGTGCCAGTAACCGTAGGAATGAACGTGACGTTGATCGTGCAACTGGAGCTTGCCGCCAACGACGTGGGACAATTGTTTGTCTCCGAATAGTCCCCGGTGATTTGAATATTACTGATGTTCAACGCTGAGTTACCAGTGTTGGTAAAGGTCACGGCTTGTGGAACACTGGAGGTTCCCACAGCCTGGCTCGCAAAGGTCGGGCTCGCGGGTGCGAGCATTCCAACCGCTCCAGATCCAATGCCACTCAGATTGATGAGATGAGAAGGTCCCGCAGCGTCATCCTGAATCACGACGGAACCAACACGTGTCCCCACTGCCGTGGGCGTAAAGGTCACGTTCAGCGTGCAACTGCCAGTGGCGGGGACGCTGCTGCCGCAGTTATCCGTCTCGGCAAAGTCTCCGTTGGCGACGATCGATGAGATCAAGAGCTGCGCGCTTCCCATGTTTCGCAAAAGCACGGTCTGCGCTGCGCTGGTCGAGCCGATAGGCAGCGCCGCGTACAGGAGCTCGGTGGGCGTAAAGCTCACGGCTGGCGCTGAAGTTGGTCCGATCTTCATGATGAAAGCATCAGTGCCTCCTCCCAGCACGTTCTGGAAAGCTCCCTGTGTCACCGGAAGATCAGGGGAGTCGGTGGATCCAGCCACGTAAAGATTGCCGCTCGCATCCACCACGAGGCCAGCGGGGTACTCATCGGCGCTTGCGCCGAGGTAGGTGGCAAACAACTCCGTACTGGCAGCAGGATCAATCTCCACCAGCAGCAGGTCATTGCCGCTGCTGTAAGGCTCGATACCGTTGACCGTGCTGAAAGAAGAGCTCGATGTCGAGGCCAAGACATAAGCATCGTTGTTGGCGTCAAGTGCGATCGCCTGCGGGTTGGCATTATTATTCGCTCCCAGAAAGGTCGAATACAACAACGTCGAACCCGTGGGATCGAACTTGGTCACGAAGGCGAAGTCACAGGCAAATCCGGCGGAGCCAGGATCGCAGATGCTGGTAGAGGTAACCGGAAACGTTCCGTCACTAAAAGCCGTTCCGGTGACGTAGGCCGAACCGGAGGCGTCCACCGCAATGGCATTCATGCTGGTCAGAATGCCGCTGGATTCAAAGAAGTAAGTCGAGTAAGTCAGGCTTCCGGAGCCGCTGAACTGGTTGACAAATCCCACGATGCTATTTTGCTGTGTCGAGTTCGTCACCAGGTACGAACCCTGCGTCGTGGGGAAGTTATAAGTGTTGGTGATGCCTGTGGCATAGGCGTTGCCGCTGTTGTCGACCGCAACTCCGGAGACCGCATTGTAAGGCGACGGCCAGCACGGCGTGCCGCCGCAGTTATAAGGAACATTGGAATTGCCCCCGAGATAGGTTGAGTAAACCAGGGACGATCCATCCGGACTGAACTTGGTCAGGAAGCCATAATTGCCAGACAAGCCTCCTTGATTCGCGTTGGCCGTGGCTTCGTAGGCATTGGCTGTGGGGAAGTTCGAGGACGAAGTGTTTCCGCCAACGATGACGCTGCCCAGGCTGTCGATTGCCATGCTGGTGGGCTGATCAGAGCCGTTTCCTCCCAGGTAAGTTGAGTACAAGAGCGAGGACCCGTCGGCAGAGACTTTTGTCAGGAAGGCATTGAATGATCCCGGATAGGAACCCTGATAGGGATTCACCATCGGGAAGTTACTCGAGGCCGTGCTGCCCGTGACATATAAGTTGTTGGCGCTATCCAGCGCGAGTGCGTAGCCATAATCCTGCCCGTTGCCGCCGATGTAGTCAGCGTACATCAGGTTCGATCCGGTGGGATCGAGTTTGGCGACGAAGACATGGGGCACGCCGGATGTAGTCGATCCTAAAGTCGTTAGAGGAAAGTCAGCGGAGTCGGTATAGCCCGCCAGATAGACGCTGCCCGTACTGTCTACCGCGATTCCTGAAGGTTGCTCGTCACCGCTTCCCCCCATGTAGGTGGAGTAGACCAACACCGGATCGATGACCAGCGGCTTTCTGGTATCGTAGTGCGCAACCTTGAAACCGATGTGCGTCGAATCGTTCATGGCATACGCGCCACTCACCGGTACGCGCGCTCCACTGGATTCCTGGTAAACCACCGGACTCTTAAAACGAAGTTCGCCGCTGGCCGTCTGCAGAACCAAATTGCCTTCCGAATCCAACTCCATCTGATTGGCGCCCGTGATTCCGAATTGAATCTGGCGCGGGTCAGCCCCGGGGGCGACAGCAAAGTCGTACTCTAACTGATGATGGTTTCCGTAGTAGACGAGGTCAATTCCCGGATACACGTTCTTGTAGCGAACCTGGCTGTAAGTCGGCACGTTCCTATGCCACTTGGAAGGATCGTTGCCGATGAAATAGTTCACGCGGCCGGGTTGCAGGTTCTCTCCAACAACGGAGGGACTGCTGGACGCACCCACCAGCTTGAATTGCAATGTCGTGCTTGCAGACTTTTGCGACTTGTTGTTCGTTGCCACGGTGAGTGTAGATTGTGCCGCAGTTTTGTTCGGACGAAGTGAGAGCACCATTCCTCCGGCAGTGAGAAATGCGGAGTATCCTTTGCCACGGGAAACAAACTTCGCTTGCGGAGCGGTCTGACCCTGGTTCAGTTCAAACGTAAGCGGCAGGTTGCCGTAGTTCGGAGCGATCTGCGCGTTCTGTAGCGCTCTTACCGGCGACGTTGCCAATCCGGAGTTTTGTCCGGAGCAGGGCACCGAAGCCAGAATCATCGTAAGCAGCGTCAATCCGAGAACGTTGAATCGCATTGGAATATCTCCCTCGATCAAAATGTTGGGGGAGGGGGAGGGCCCGCCGAAGCGGCACAGCTTAGACAATGCAGGACGTGTGCCGAACCGGCGCCATCGCCTGGTCGGAGTGCAACCCTAGGTCTACCTGTCACTTAGCCGCAACGTTAGCCCTGAGTCTCGGCTTCCCGGCAAGCTCCACTGCTCTGCGTCTCAGACTCTCGTCTCGTTCTTGGATTCTTGGGGGACGTAGGCCAGGGCTGCCGATTTGCACTTTGGTGATCCGTCGATGGTTACCGTCTGTTTGTGCTCAGCTATGCGGGTTCCCGGCCTCGAGCAGAGCTATCGCCGCACCCTAGCGCTCGGTCACCAGTCTCGTAACCCGCTTACCGCGTCTTCCTGCTTGACTCGAATGAGCCTTTTTTGCGATAAGCGTCTTATTAGCTTTCCCCTTCGCGGTTGCAGTGAGGGTTCGGCCGATCGAAATTGCAACTAAGTAACTCGCGGGACGCTTCGCGAGGTAAAGTGGCCTTGCGTTTCTCGGAACGCAGGGAAGGAGTGCGATGTCCACAGCCCGACGGGCTCGTTTCTCGTTCTTGGTTCCTGCTACATCCGACTCCACAAACAATCTGATAACAGACTTCTTCGCGGCGTCTGGTTGTAGTCGACTGCTTAGTCGCACCGTTCGTGACTGTGCGCCTCTATCTCGAGGCGCCTCTTTCCTGCCAAGTGATCGCCTGGCCCGGAGCCGCCAATGAGTGGAGCCCTGAAGTTGCTGGCGATCGACGACACTACCCAGAATCTTGAACTGATTCGCGCCACGCTCGAAGAGATGGACCTGGAGATCGCAACGGCAGAGGATCCCGAGGAAGGTTTTGAGATCTTTTTACGGATGCGTCCGAGAATCGTCCTGCTCGACATGATCATGCCGAAGGTCAACGGGATGGAACTGCTGGAGCGCATTGTTGCTGCTGATCCAGGGACTGACGTAATCCTTATGACGGCGCACTACTCACCGGAGTCTGCCGTCGAAGCGATTCAGAAAGGCGCATGCGATTACTTCACCAAACCTCTGGATATCGGAAAACTCCGCACGCGAATCGCGGGTTTTCTGGCCGAAGCGGAAAAGCGTCGGAGAACGCTGCATCTGGATCGAGAGCTTCTGGACGCGTGTCAATTCGAGGGCATGGTGGGCCGCAGCCCTCTGATGCTAGAGGTCTTCGCGAAGATCCGGCGAGTCGCGCCGCACTTTAGAACACTACTGATTACGGGAGCGACCGGGACGGGCAAGGAGCTGGTTGCCCATGCTTTGCACCGGTTGAGCCCGGCGGCGGCGGCGCGGGGACAGTTCGTCATCTGTAACTGCTCGGCGCTAGTCGAGAATCTGGTCGAGAGTGAGTTGTTCGGCTACGTCCGCGGTGCCTTCACGGGTGCGACACAGGACAAGGCCGGCTTGTTCGAGCACGCGGACGGTGGAACCATTTTTCTGGACGAGATTGGAGAACTCCCTCTTGCGGCCCAGGCCAAGCTGCTGCGAGTTTTGCAGAACCGTCAGGTGCAGAGAGTGGGATCGCCTGTGGCGCGCAGCATCGACGTGCGCGTAGTCGCGGCTACTCACCGCAATCTGAAGGCGATGGTGCGCGAAGGGCAGTTTCGCGAGGATCTCTATTACCGCCTTGCGATGGTCGACATCACGGTGCCGACTCTGGGAAGCCGGCGTGAGGATTTACCTCTGCTACAAAGGTACTTCATCGAAAAATTTTCCGCCGACTATAAAAAATCGATTGCAGGCTTAACTCGAAGGGCGCAGACGCGAATGGCAGCGTATCCCTGGCCGGGCAACATCCGTGAACTCGAGAACGTGATCGGGAATGCTTGCATGATGGTAGAGGGGACTCTCATCGACATCGACGACCTGCCGGAAAGTCTTCGCGGCCGGTTCAGTGATGATGCATCCACCGATGAAACTTTCCTGACTCTCGACGAACTGCAGAACCGTCACATCTTGCGGGTTCTGCAGGCAGTCGGAGGGAGTAAGCCTCGTGCCGCAGAGATCCTCGGCATCGGCCGGGCGACAATTTATCAAATCTTGTCGCGAATGAAGGTCAAGGACGGAAATGAGATAGCCGGGTGAGCCGTGATCCAGAGAGGATTACGAAGGGAATTGCGACCGACGGTGGCCAATGTGTTGACGGCCGCTGCGATTCAGAGATTAAAGACAGTCACGCCTTTTGCATGGAAGCAACCGTCACAACATCTCGGCCCCGCGCTTTGGATTCATAGAGACACTCGTCCGCAATTTTGAGTAACTCATCGCAGGTGGAAGCATGCTCTGGAAACGCGGCCACACCTACCGAGATCGAAAGTGGGCCAACTGTTTCCTTCTTATACCGCAACCGCAGGCGCTTCACCTCGGAGCGCAATGCGTCCGCACGAATCGCCGCGTCCTGTGAATTTGATTCGGGCAGGATAATGGCGAACTCCTCGCCGCCATAGCGGCAACAAATATCCGTAGAACGAAAGAAAGTGCGAAACAGATCGGCAAGGGACTGGAGCACCATGTCTCCTGCATCATGGCCGAACGTATCGTTGAACCTCTTGAAATGGTCGAGGTCGAGGAAGAGAATGGCGATCGGTTGCTCCTTGCGGCTGGCCAGTTGCAGTTCTCTTTCTATTGACTCCTCCAGGAATCGCCGATTGAACAGGCGAGTGAGCGGGTCACGAATTGAGAGTTCTCGGAGAGTGTCACGCAGTTGCAGGCCGGAGAGTGAAAGGGCGATCTGCGAGGCCAGAGTGATGGCCAGTTGCTCCTGAGATTCCCGAAAACTTTCCGTATCCGAACCGTGCTGGAGTCGCGGGGCTCTGTCGAATTCGAGATGCAGGACTCCCACCGTGTTCCCCTGCGCGACCATGGGCACGCAGAGACACTCGGTGGTCGAACTCTTGGTCAAATGCTGGCACGCGATGCTGCTGCCTGGAGACTCGCTCCAGTGTGGCTGGCCGCGGCGCAGCGACCAGCACGCATCGGGCGGAAAAGTTGGCGTCAATGTGTCCCTCTTACCCCACCGCGCGCCTGCCTCCACCAGATCCCGCGACGACCGGAACAAATAGAGAGCCCCAGAACAAGCGTGAGGGAGAAGCCTTTGCACGAAATTGCCCACGACCGCGCAGGCTTCCTGCACAGTTCCACTGGACTGCAACAAAGACCCCATTTCGTTCATCAACGTAATCTGCTTTGTGCGAAGCTCCAACTCTTTCACCAGGCGGTCCAGGGAATCAGCGTGTTGTCGCTGTGTTTCAATCGCTCTGATCTGCTCCGAAACATCCTCGTAGATCAGATAGGCCCCGCGTATATCGCCATCCACCTGCAACGGGACTCCGTGGAGTGCCAGGTCGAGAATTTTCCCATCGTTGCGCGGATGCCGTACGGTCCGGTGGATGGCATTTCCCGCAAGGATCTGCGCGATCACTTGCGCGGAATCCCATGCTTCACCGTCAGGCGTCTGGACATTTCTTATTTCAATCGACGCGAGATTGTTGCGGTCATACCGGAAGAGTTTCTCGAAAGCGGAATTCACCAACTCCACCGAGCCTTGCCGGTCAAGTGCGACCATGGCTAGCGGGCTATTCTGGATCAGCGAGTCCAAATAAGTGGTTTGTTGGTGCAGATGAATACCCATCCGGTGTCGCTCGCTGACTTCTGATCCCACGATCAGTCCCACCGCCGATACCACGAGCATGAACACCGCTACGTCCGTGAACATGTCTACGCTTGGAGGAAACAAATGCAAGGTGACCACGATTCCAAAATTCATCGCCAGCAGACCGGTAACAACTCGCCGCACCCCTTGGCGCATAGCAATCCAGATGACAGGGAGAAAGCAGATATAAAAGTGACCATAGCTGCCATCGTTTACGCCGAACGTCGTCCAGCATACCGCTGCGATTGCGAAAGCCTGGCCACAGACTTCGACAATCGCCCCCAGCCCGATTGGGGTTCTCCGGGAACTCTCCCTGGCTGGCCGGAATTCGAACGACATCGGTGAGAGCCACACGCGAACATGTGGAAATACATGCACCAGAAGAAATGGCGCGATGGCTACCAGGGCGATCGCATCGCCCAGAAACCAACCCAGAGCGGACGACTTACACTCGCGCCAGGGAATGCTGTGATCCGCAAGCAGAGTTGCGACCCCGAAGACAGCGGCTGCTACAGCTGCAATAACACTCACCAAAATATAGCGAACCACATCCCGGCGACGCCGCAATCCCAGATCAATTCGCAGAGGCCCGCGCAACAAGTATGCCGCCGCGCCATAACTGGCAGAAATTCCAGCCGCACCGATCGTGTTGCTAAACGACAATATGGGCTGTTGGTAAAGAACAACATTGGTGAAGGCATTCGTGAAGAAGGCTAGAAGCGCATACCACGGACTGATACCAAGCATGAGCGCCACGACAAGCCCGATTGCCGGATACCAGGCAACAAATCCAATACGTGAGAAGAGAACGACTTCGGGCTGGTTCAGCAGCAGGTACAGAAGCACGAACGAGAGAGACACCAAAGAATGGCGAGTGATCGTGCGGCGCGAATACATAAACAGAATCCTCGGCCTGAGTCCCTCTTTGTGGTGATGCAGTTGGATCGGGCGGACATAACCTATGTTCGCCTCCGGACGTGCTGCACGCTCACACTTAGTTACAGGTGAACACGCAAAAAGTGATTTTGCAGTACTTTTCAAACCTCTGACAATTACTTAGGTAATTCGGAACGCACTGCAACTCCTTCCTTGCGGTTGCCAGCGCGCGCCTGCAGGTTATGTGGCAGGGAATGAAGCGTAGACCGCCGGTGTGGCGGCTACGGTGCGAGGAGGCTGCAGAAAATCAGTTGAAGCTGAAAATGTGATCATGGCACGGGGGTGATCGCATGCCACACGCAAGGGCCATTTACCCATACCTTCGGTCGATCTACGCTGTCATCGAACAGGGCCGTTAACACAGAAGAGGGCTGTTCGGCCTGTTCACCTTCAACACTCGCGTCCCACGACTGAACTTGAGTCTGGGACGCTTTTTTGTGGAAGCCGAGAGTTTTTCAAATCCCGTGCGGCATCCGCCGAGGTGGGGTAACGTTCGTTTTCGCTGTCCTTCAATGTCCGAATACCCACGTGCGCACTGAACACTCTCGCGTTTACATCCTGTACTTTCCGGGATGGCTCTTCGAGACCTTGCTGGAAAATTTCGTCGACTCTACATTGCATTTAACTTTTAGCGTCGTGGTGAGTAGTTCAGATCGATCCCAGGTCCTCACGGCGACACGGGCTGTCTTCCTTCGCGTCGACTTCTGAATCAGCCCAACATTTAAGGCCGACTCGAATTTTGGGATCACGCACCTCCCCCATCTCCCATAAAGGAGATTCTGCCTGGAGCCGAACTGTTTCAGAACTTGTGCAGGAGGAGTGTGTCCATGAAAACTCGCCGTCTACTTCAAGCCTTGTCTTTGAGTTTTCTCCTGGTCGTGCCCGGAGTGCTCTTCGCCCAAAATCCTAACTGTACGATCATTATTCCCACTGCTCCATTTACTGCGGCCGGACTTGCAACGCCTTACCAACTAACGGCGACCAATCCTGCCCGGGGGGAGTGTCATGAGGCAAACGCCGCTTCATCGGCTTTCGTTCAAGCCGCCATCTTCGACCCGGCCAGCGGCCAAATTTCAATTTACAACCCGTTAGTGATTGACGCCGGTTCTCTGCCGGCTCCGGGCGCAGCCCCAATTACTCCGACTCTTCCGGAGAACGCTATCGTGGCTCTTTGGTTCGGATTCAACGGGAACAATCTTGTGCAACAGGGCGCCACTCCGGGCGTCTTGGAAGCTAGTGGTTGCGTGAACGGCCTGCCGAATAACGTATTCGGACAGTTCTCCTACTGTAATGCTCCCGCCTTCTTCAAAGCCGCCAACCAAGCGATTCGCAAAGGTCAATTGCGCGTTCCGCACTTGGGGTTTGGCAGCGACGGCCATGTCTGTCAGTCAGTGCGGGACTTTTCTGTTGTCGATCAAGACCAAAGCGACAACTTGCCCGTCACTTATCTGATTAGCACCGGTGGGCTGCTCGCTCAGAATACGGTGGCGAATGCCCAGGCACTACCCGGCGCCACTACGCTCGGCAACCCCAGCGATAATGGCCTGCTCGACAGATTCCTGGATCCCGCTCTGGGCTGCAACCCCTGGAAGGTAGCTGACCTGGCCGACCCCGGTCAGCAGGCGGCCGGTTTGGCGCTTAACGAATTGCAGGCGAGGCAACATCAGAGAACTCCGATAGCCCGGATTCCTGCTGGCGATCCTATGGCTTTGAACGGCGATGGATCAACTAACCTCGCCAAAGTAAACGCCTACCGCCGAGGCGTGGACCAACACGAGGCGCAATCTCTTGATCGAGCTGACACGGCACGATACTGCCGGCGCATGTTGAGGATTGCACCCGACAGACTCTTGCGGGACAAGACTCTTCTTCTGGCCGGCCCTTCCCCGGTCACCGATGCTGCGAATTCCCTGTTCACCTTCATGGCCCAACGTTTTGTGGCCAGTTACAACATCCTGGGTTGCGCCGCCTTGGTCGACATACCCGACCCGGTATCTTTCGCGCAGGACGCCAACGGAGTTGCTATCAGCGCCACGATCGACTTACCAGGTTATGAGAAATGCAAACGGAAACTCGATCGTTATAAAGCCCAGGATGATGCGGCCGACGAAGCTGACAGAGCCGAGGAAGCGTCGGATTAGCGCTTTTCGATCGCCATAGGTGCGGCGTCGACGAGTGGCATGCTCAGGGGATGAAGAATCCTCTGAGCATGGAATCCGAAATTTCAAATCAAGTGTTCAGCGGTTGCAAACGTCAGCGATGTTTTGCGCAGTCGAAACGAAAACTACGGTTGTGAACACTCTCCTGGTGAATGCTATTCGGAATCTTGCGAAGCCAGGAATTCTCAGGTGCGTTGTGCTGAGCATCTTGTGGACCTCAATGTCGGCGGCAGGACAAATCTCTCCAGGGCCTCTTTCCGGTGCCCACCAGTCGATGAATGGCGTGACTGAGTGCTCGAATTGTCATGAACTCTCAACCGGCAAACCCACCTTCAAGTGTCTGTCCTGCCACGGAGAGATTGCGTGGCGCGTCGTGGCGCGAAAGGGCCTTCACGCTGCATACAACATTAAACCAGGCTCAAGTCAGGAATGCGCAAGCTGCCATCCTGAGCACAACGGCGAAGATTTCATTTTGACAAAATGGGACGTTAAAACCTTCGACCATGAGAAGACCGGCTACAAACTCGAGGGTAAGCATGCAGGGCTGGGCTGCAGTCGCTGCCACGCGCCAGAGCACATATCTGAGAAAGAACGCTCGACCATCAAAGTCAAGGATCTGAGCAAAACATTTCTGGGTGTTTCCCCCGAGTGCATCAACTGTCATCAGGACCAACATAAGAGTCGGCTTGGCGCCGACTGCCTGCAATGTCACAACTTTGCGCAATGGAAAGAGATCAATGTTCGCAAGTTCGATCATTCGCTCACGCGTTATCCGCTCACCGGATTGCACGTCAAAGTTCCTTGCCAGCAATGTCACACTCCCGGCCAAGACAAACTGACGCGCTACACCGGAATCCCTTTTCGCAGCTGCAACGATTGCCATGCCGATCCGCATCGTGGTGGTTTTTCGCAGACCTGTGAGTCCTGTCATGAAACCGCAGGCTGGAACAGAACTTCAGCGTCTGAGTTGGATCGCACGTTTGACCATTCCAAGACAAAGTTTCCTTTGCTTGGCAAGCATGCCGAAGTTGAGTGCATACGGTGTCACGCAAGAGGGGACTTCAAGAAAGCTCTGGCGTTTCAGAGGTGCACAGACTGCCACCAGCCCGATCCACATCGAGGACAGTTTGCCAAGCGCGCAGGCGGACGCGAGTGTTCTAACTGCCACTCCGCTGACGGCTTTAAGCCCTCTACCTTCGGAGTGAAAGAGCATGGGACGACCGCCTACCCACTGCAAGGCCGACATGCCACGCTGCGGTGCGCCCAGTGCCATATTCCGAAAGGCAAAGCTACCGTCTATGCGATCAAGTTTCGCTACTGCACCGATTGTCACGCCGACGCACATGTTGGGCAGTTTGCCGCTGTCCCACACTTCAACCGTTGCGAAGATTGTCACAATCTGCAGAGGTTTCTGCCATCCACATTCGGCCTGCGCCGGCACAACGAAGCTACGTTTCGTCTGAGCGGAAGTCACGTGGCGGTTCCATGCTCCGACTGTCACCAGCAGTCTGCGAATTTCAAACCGAAGCCAACTGCGCAATACCACTGGCAGGGCCTGGCTTGCCAAAGTTGTCACGCAGATCCGCATCAGGGGCAATTTGACCGATTCATGGAGCGATCGGGGCCGAGTGGAACCACGCCCGTGTGTGAGGTCTGCCATTCCACCGAGACTTGGGGAGATCTTTCCCCCTACGATCATTCGAAAACCGCCTTTCCCCTGATCGGTGCTCACAAATCCACGAAGTGTGCTGATTGCCATAGGCCTTCGAACTCAACAAGCGGGCTCATCCATGTGAATTTCAAGGCAGCACCTGCGAAATGCGAGGTCTGTCATGCGGATATTCACGGCCAGCAATTCGCGAAGGCCGGAAGCACGAATTGCGCTGGCTGTCATGACACTACGCGATGGAAGCCATCCTCGTTTGACCATGACAAACGGACCACGTTCGCCTTGCAAGGCGCACATCGCAAGTTGAGCTGCGAGAGTTGCCACAAATTAACGCGAATGGTCGAAAGAAAAGCAGTGCTCTTGTACAAGCCCACGCCGAAGGCTTGCGTCGAGTGCCACAGCCCACGCGTTGATGGAAAAAGCGAGACCGTGAACTGAAAGTGGTAGACGAGACAGCATGATCGCCAACTGAAACAAGAGGAGGAAGGCATTGACGGGGAGTATGCTGCTAGTCCAGGCGTTCTTGCTGTTCCAAATGGGCGCTAGTGTTCCCGCCGGGCGAGAGGCTCCGGCTTCTGCGTCTAGCGGGAGTCCGCATGGCCCGATGCAGGTGGCTTGCGAGAAATGTCACACCGCCTCGGCATGGAAACCAATCCGCGCGAAGCTCGATTTCGATCACAACAAAACTGGCTATCCATTGCGCGGCCTGCATCTGGACGTGACCTGCGAGGAATGCCACGTCCGCCCGGTATTCGCCAATGTGGGTCGCAATTGTCAGGATTGTCATGCCGACATTCACCGGCGGAAAAATGGAGCACAATGCGACCTCTGTCACCGCGTAACTGGCTGGCAAGTTTTGATCCAGTCCATCAATGAGCATCAGGATCGTTTTCCGCTGATCGGTGCACACGCTGCAGTCGACTGCTATTCGTGTCACAAGGCGGGAGCCGTAGGGCAGTTTAACCGCCAAGGCCTCTCGACCGAATGCAACAGCTGTCACCTGAAAGCGTTTCTGAAAACCACCGCGCCCAATCATCAAGCGCTGGGATATTCGACGGATTGCCTTGAATGCCACAACAGTATGGACACCTGGAGAACCGCGGTTTTACCGCGTGCAAAGGTGCGTCGGTGAAGCGGCGAGACGCCAGTTATAAACATGCGAGGAATAACGAAAGATGGAAGCGATGAAGACTGAAGCGATGGAGATCGGGAGGATGACGGTGGTTGTACATAGGGGCGACTACGCGTGAGAGTTATTGCAGACCTCTGTCTTGTATTGTTGTTAGCGTCTGCGTGTGTGGCGCAGGGGGCGCGCGGCGACGCAGCAATCCGGAAGGTAAAGGTCGTCCGGTTCGGCGACAAAATAAAGCTCGAGATAGTTCTCACGGACCCGGTAAATCCTGTAGTCAAGATTGCGACTAACCCTGATCGACTGGTCTTGGATCTGCCTGCCACCTTGGCAACCGCCAGTCAGCAGCATATTGTCATAAATCGAAAAGGCATAAAACAAGTTCGCATTGGGCTGAACAGCGCCAATCCCCCGATCACGCGTGCGGTTGTAGATCTCGAAAGCTTTCACCCGTACAAACTCAGTTGCGTGGGCAATACTGTCACCTTAATCGTGCTTGACCCAGGCGTGGCTGATCGGAGTCCGCATAGCGTGGCTGCTTTGCCGGCAGCCAATCGCACCTTGTGGGAAAGGCTCCGGCTCCGGCCAGGTGTACACAACACAACAGCGACACCATCATCGGCGGATGCAACAAAGGAATCGTCCGACGCAGATCTTCATGTCAGCTTCAAGATAAAGTACGTCGCGGAGGGAGCTGCTTACTTGATTGGTGGGCGCAGTTCCGGTTTGGTCGCGGGCATGAAGCTCTTGGTGCATGATGTCGACGCGCCGTCGCCAGATTCCCCAAATCCTCAAGGCGCGGTTATTGCCGAGCTGCGGATTGTTTCGGTCGCAGAAACTTCGGCAGTGACAGAGATTCACAATCCCATGCGGGATGTGAAGCCCGGCGATTGGGCGGAACTTTCCGAAGCCGATTACGCAAAGCTGGGGGAGGAACCAGGCACCAAAGCGGCCTTCAGGAATCTGTCGCAACCGATAACTGCAGCCACGGCGTCGAAAACGGCGCAGGTAGAGGAAGCCTTACGAGGCGAGAGCCGGATTCGAGCCCGGATCGCCTTCGACTATAGCGGGATCAGCAGCAGCGGCTCGACACTCGGGCACGGCAGTTCCCTGGGATTGGCCTTTGGCACAGACACAACGCAAATTGCCGGCACTCACTGGAACTTGCAAGGCGACTGGCGCGGAAGGCTGACCATGAATTCCCAGCCCAATGAAGAAACCATGCAGGACTATTTGGACAGGACCTACACCATTCAATTGTCCTACTACAACCCAAACTCCAGTTGGGTCGGGGGCGTGGGACGTCTCTATCTGCCGTGGGCGGTGAGTCTGGACACGATCGATGGCGGATACGTCGGACGGAAGGTCGCCCAGGGTGTGACTGGCGGAGTCTTTTTTGGTTCCACTCCAGATCAGACATCTTGGCACTATCGCCCGGATCAGCAAATTGGAGGATCGTTCGTCAACTTTGAAGGCGGTGATTACGACGACTTTCACTACACAAGCACCACTGGGATCGCGCTCAGTTTCCTGAAGTGGCAACTCGATCGTCCATATCTCTTTCTGGAAAACGCGCTGTCGTACATGAAATATATTTCCGTCTATCACTCCTTCATCCTGGACTCGCCGCAGGGCGTTAGCACGGATGGAATCACGCCGGGAACAGGAATCAGCCGCAGTTATCTCACGGTGCTGCTTCAGCCAGAAAAATGGATTTCCTTGGAAGTTTTTCACAACTACTTTCGCGATGTTCCCACGGCTGCGACTGCGTTAATCGGCACGGGCCTGGTAGACAAGCTTCTTTATCAGGGTGTGAACGCGGCCGTGCGAGTGATGCCGGTGCGGAACATCGCCGTCTACAGCACCATTGGACAAAGTGACAAGACAGGAGACATAAAGCGAAGCCTGAACCAGATGTACGGAATTACGTGGAACGAGATCGGACGTACAGGTATTCGCGCAGACATCCACTACTCGAAATTCGACAGTTCTTTTGCGCGTGGAGACTACGGGGTTCTTTCGTTATCGCGCCCTTTGAGCAAACGAATGACCTGGAATGCGCAAGCGGGAAGTCAGACTCTTGACTCCGCATTCACCGTGAACCAACACTCGGTATTTGTCGACACCTCTTTCGACACCAACCTGGATGGTCGTACGTTTCTGCAAAGTGGTTACACCATCGAACGTGGCGCGCAATTGAACTACCAGCAGTGGCACCTGAGTTTGGGATATCGCTTCGATATGAAGGGTCCAATGAAATGAATGCATACAGCATCACCCTTGCGCCAACCGCAGCAGTCGTGAGCACCGCGGGAAAAAAACATCAGAGGCTCGTTCTGTTCGTCTCGCTCATTGCCATCGCGGCGATGGTTGCTCTCCTCGTTTATGGAGGTGACTATTATCGACTCGGCCAGGCGGACCGGGCGTTTTCCCCGAAGCATCACCTGTTGCAACCCAGCGGCATTGTGGGGATCAACCTAGGGTTGCTAGGTGTCCTGATGTTGTGCGGAATCTTCTTGTATCCGTTGCGGAAGCGCTGGGGGTGGCTGCAAAAACAGGGAAACTCGAAACACTGGCTTGACCACCACGTTGTTCTGGGCGTGGCAGCGCCACTCTGCATTGCCTTTCATGCGTCGTTCAAATTTCGCGGTCTGGCCGGCATGGCCTTCTGGGTTATGGTGGCAGTTTCTCTAAGCGGGCTGGTTGGACGCTATTTGTACGCTCAGACTCAGCTCCAGATAGCGGCCGCCGAGTCGTGTTTGCTGGAGCTTCAGAGAGTGCTCGAGCGTCAGAGGATCATTCCACAAATCGACTTGCGACGGCTGCTGTTCCGCATGCCCGACCGTAACAGGATGTTGCATTGGCCAGTGTCTACCGCGCTGGTCTATATGGTGGCCTCTGACTTGACCCAGCCGTTTCGTGTCGCCCATCTTCGCCTGAGGGTTTTAGGAATCAACTCCGCGATTCATTCTGTGGGAGGGTTTCTGTCTACAAAGAATATCCAGTTTGAAGAAGTGATTAGTCTTGCGCGCAAGCAGGCCTTGATCTCCCGTCGCGTCATACTGCTTTCTCACGCCCAACGTGTATTCCAGTTATGGCACATCGTGCACAAGCCGTTTAGCTATGCCTTTGCTGTGCTGGCTCTGTTGCACATTGGAGTGGCGATGTTGCTTGGATTTATGTGAGCCGGAACTGCTGATATGGATAGTATCTTTTCGGTCCTGGTTGTGCTCGCGATTCTGACGTTCTTCGTGCGCGGCTATTTGAAAAAGTTGAATCAGAAAGAGGAACAGGCACGCCGAATCGTGGAAAAAGCGAGTCTATATTCCGAAGGCCCGCACGGCCTGCATCCCCACATTGACGCGACTCTCTGTATTGGCTGCGCGACTTGTACAACCGTCTGCCCGGAGGGAGACGTACTCGCCATGTTGGGAGGGAAAGCGGTCATCGGCAAAGGGCAAAAGTGCATCGGCCATGCGAGCTGCGCAGAAGCATGCCCAGTCGGCGCCGTCAGCATGGTGATGGCAACGCCGAGTGTCGGTGCCGACACCCCCTACCTGACAGCTGAGTACGAAACGACGGTAGAGAATTTATTCATTATCGGGGAACTCGGCGGATTGGCCTTGATCAAGAATGCCGTAAACGAGGGACGCCAGTGCATCGATATCATCACGAAAAGGATCAGGGACCGGCGGGTTTCCGAATCCGTCCCCGGCATCTACGACGTCTTGATCGTTGGCGCCGGTCCTGCCGGCATCAGCGCCTCGTTGCGCGCCATCGAGAACAAACTCAGCTATATCACGATCGAACGAGACGAGGTGGGAGGGACGGTGGCGAAATTTCCCCGCCAGAAAGTGGTGACGACAACTCCGTTGGAGTTTCCCATGAACCTAAGTCTGAAGAAAACGGAGTTATCCAAGGAACATCTGCTCGCCTTCTGGGACATGGTTTTGAATCGGGTTGAATTCAATGTCTGTGCCGACTCGATGGTTACGGACATCCGAAAACTGCCAGATGGCAGCTTCGCTGTCAGAACCGCGAGCCAGGGATATCTGGCGCGTACCGTGATTCTGGCTATCGGCCGAGCCGGCAACCCAAGGAAGCTCGGCGTAAACGGGGAGCATCTCCCGAAAGTAATGTACCGTCTGATCGAAGCCGATCACTACCGAAATAAGCGCATCCTGATTGTTGGCGGCGGCGATAGTGCGGTTGAGGCGGCCATGGGGCTTGCGCAACAGCCCGGTAACCAGGTAACAGTGTCTTATCGAAAACAGGAATTCATGCGTATCAAAGAACGAAACGCGCAGCGCATAACGGAGTTTGTGGAAGCCGGGATCATCCAGGTCATCTTTAATTCAACGCCAGTAGAGTTCGGATCTGATTCTGTAATTCTTGGAATTGAAGGGACCCTGCAGACGCTTCCGAACGATTTTGTCTGGATCTTTGCAGGAGGCACGCCACCTTACGACTTTCTCAAACGGATTGGAGTCGGCTTCGGAATGCGGGACTTGACGTTCGATGCCCGAGACGAACTACCAATGAGCAATTGCAACCCGGCGGAACTCCGAAATTAGTACTCAGAAGACTTTTCTAGGTTCGACGGAGTGGTGGTCAGCACTTGACCTGAATTATTCTCGCTCCCGAGTAAGTTGACGATTTCTTTTTCGAAGACTGAAATGTCGGTTGCGCCAATGTGCTTGGAGTAGATGCGGCCATCGCGCCCGATCAGAAACGCGATCGGCAACCCGAGAACTCCTCCGTAAAGCTCGCCCGTCTTTGCGCCACCCATCACAACCGGGTAGTTCATCTTGAATTGCTGGTAGAAAGTGCCTACAGGTTCCGGCCCATCGTCCATGGAAACGCCGATGATCTGCAGGCCCTGGCCGCCGTATCTATTTTGCAGTTGGACGAAACGAGGGATTTCGCCCCGACAAGGATCGCACCACGTTGCCCAGAAGTCCAAAAGGACAACCTTGCCCCGATAGGATGAGAGCTGGAGTTTTTGTCCAGTGAGATCGGGAAGGGAAAAGTCGGGTGCGATCAAGTGTGCCCGAGTGTCCGCGCCGCGTATTCCCGGGCGAGCGCCACGACGATGGGCCGCGACGTAAACTCTCGCTACGATTGAGATCAGCACGAGGCCGCTGAGGATTGCTTTCTTCAATACGCCCACCTCAGTTAGACCTCGTGTCGCTTCTAGTCTCCTTTGACAACCGGACAGCCTTTGTCCACCCAATCCGTTCCGAAGTTATTCGCAATGTAGAGAACCTTCACGTTGGTGAAGCCCATGGCATGCAGCGTGTCGTCGGCCGGCTTGACGTTCGGACAGTGGCTCCAAGGGCAGCACCCGCAGTAGAGGACGATGAACTTGTTTCGCCGCAGAGGCTCTACACGGTCGCGCAAAGCGTGCAAACCGCTTTCGCTAGAGGCTGAGCCAATGTACTCAGAGCCGGGAATATGTGCCTGCGTGTAAAGAACGTGGGAACCTACTTGCATCATCAGCGGTTTCTCGCTCCTGGCAGACTGAAGAATTTTCGCCAGTTCGCCGGGGTCGATGAGGCGAGACGTTGGGATGAGGCTCGCCTGGTAGGCGAGGGCCATCGATGCCAGTGCAAGAGTGATAGTCCCGAATATAAAGACAAGGAATATCTGGCGGAATTTGATAGCAAGCATCATTGAAGGTCTCTCCGCATTATCATTCTCGATCGCACCATCTGCAAGCGGAGCAGTTGAGCGGTAGTGTCCTCATAGTGATTAAGACATTACCAGTTGAGCCCGTATACCGGCTGTGCAGCAAAATTTGCCCTGCAACAACCTCCAACTTCCGGCATTATTCGTGGGCTCGCCCGCCCCGGCTCGGTTAACTGGCCACTATGCTCGATCTCTCTCCATAAGGTAAGCATTTGAATCGCAATGAGATCCGCTGTGAGATCTTCTACCTCCGCACTTCGTCCCCGGCCCGGCATGCGTTTTTCATCTCTGGCGATTTTCCACAATCATCTAAAATATTTGTCTCGCTCAGTCGTCTACAAGGTAGATGGACGATGCGCTGAGAAAACAGTGGATCACGGTGCAGCAAGACCAGCAGATCTCTGAAGCGATCGAGCGGGAAAGACACCGGCTACGCAACTTCATCCGTAAGCGGGTCGCCGACCCCAGCGACGCGGAAGACATCCTGCAGGAGGTCTTCTACGAACTGGTAGAGGCCTACCGGATGATGAAGCCGGTGGAGCAAGTCAGCGCCTGGCTGTTTCGGGTGGCCCGCAACCGCATCACCGATCTGTTTCGCGGCAGGAAGCGCGTGGCCTCGGGTGAACCGGCTGTTAGGGCGGAGGATAGCGAGGATTTCCGATGGGAAGACATGCTCCCTTCGCCGGATGCCGGACCCGACGCGGCCTACGCGCGGAGTTTGTTGTTGCAGGAGATGGACACCGCGCTCGACGAATTGCCCGACGAGCAGCGTGAGGTGTTCATGGCCCATGAGTTCTTCGGGTACAGCTTCAAAGAGCTCGCCGAAGAAACCGGAGTCAGTGTGAGCACACTGCTCTCGCGCAAGCACTATGCGGTCCTTTATCTCCGCCAGCGACTCCAGACCATCTATGACGATTTCAGGAAAGCATGAGGGTACGAAGATGAAAGGGAAATGGTTTGTGCGGGGATTGAAGTTCGTGCTGTTTGCAGTGCTGTTCGTCACCGTGGTCGGTTTTGTGGTGATGAGCCTGTGGAATTGGCTGATGCCGTCTCTGTTCGGCTGGCACTTGATTAATTTCTGGCAGGCGGTTGGTGTTCTTATCCTTAGCAAGATCCTCTTTGGTGGATTTCGGGGTGGCCCAGGCCGGCACATGCGCTGGCGTCGCGGCATGTGGGAGCGATGGGAACAAATGACCCCCGAGGAGCGCGAGAAGTTTCGGCAAGGCATGCGCGGACGGTGCGGATCGTTCGAAGCGCCCGCCGCGGAGCCGAAGGCCTAGCCGAGGAAGAGATTTGTTAGCCAGATGTTAATTTGAAAAGCCGCTTGATATTCGCTTTTCGTTCGCCTACAATGGCCCGCTACAGGTTCCGGAGAACTCAATATGCTGACAATCACTATCGAAAAATTCGCGGAGACTGCGATTCTGCACTGCCAGGGCAGAATTGTACGAGGCGACGAGACCAGTATCTTATGCTCGGCCCTGCGACAGAAGGCTGGGAGTGTCATCCTCGACCTTACGGAGGTTGACGCGATCGACGCGGCGGGAATTGGGGCGTTGGTCTCTCTGCAGGCCGCTGGTGTCTATCTAATACTCATGAACCCAACCCCGCGAGTGCGGGAAATATTGACCATTACAAAACTGGATTCCGTTTTCGAAATCGTCGAATCGCAGCCTGCGGCCGAGACAATGGAATCAGCGCCAGCCCGGAATGAATGCTCCACGATCGCGGTGTGAGCGGGGACGAAAAGCAAGGCGCAACCGCCCTCTGCGGACAGGTAGCCCACGCGACCTTCGTATTAACAACTGCGTTAGCCGAATTTCTCCTCTCCTTGGTTGTTTCCGCGCATAGATCGCATCGAGATTGAAGTCTGGAGCATCCATACGCTCCATGAGACCGCCGTGCGATGAAGCGATAATCCGGTCGGGAAGTATCGCATCCCCAGGCAAGGCAGAAGCAAGAACAACGTGGATACTGGCCGCGACCATTATCGGTTCCAGCATGGCTTTCATCGACAGCACGGTGGTCAATGTCGCGCTGCCTGCACTTCAGGCGAACTTCCACGCAACGGTCGTGGGAGTGCAATGGGTGGTCGAGTCTTACGGACTATTCCTGGCAGCGTTGATTCTGGTCGGAGGCTCGCTCGGTGACTTGTTTGGCCGCCGCTTGATATTCGTGCTGGGCGTGGCGATTTTCGCCGTAGCGTCCTTGAGTTGCGGGGCTGCGTCGAACATCCATCAGCTGATCATAGCCAGGAGCATTCAAGGCGTCGGAGCCGCATTGCTTGTTCCTGGGAGCCTGGCGATCATCAGTGCTGCCTTCGGCGAGGGAAGCCGCGGTCAGGCGATCGGCACGTGGTCCGGCTTTACGGCAATCACGACGGCGGTAGGACCCGTTCTGGGCGGCTGGCTGGTCGAGCACGCTTCCTGGCGCTGGGTATTTTTTATTAACCTCCCGCTGGCAGCGGCGACTTTAGCCATTTCGCTTTGGCAGATTCCCGAAAGCCGCAGCGCCGCCGGTGGCCATGTTGACTGGCTTGGCGCCCTGATCGCCACCCTGGGATTAGGCGGCTTGATCTATGGGTTCATTGAATCAGTAAACACCGGGTGGGGAAATCCTGCGGTATTAGCCGGTTTGATTGCAGGCTGTAGTTGTCTGATTCTGTTCCTGATCGTCGAAGCCAAAGTGACTTCGCCGATGGTTCCGCTAAGGCTGTTTGCGTCTCCCGTCTTCAGTGGCACTAACCTTCTGACGTTGTTTCTCTATGCTGCTATTGGAATTTTCTTCTTCTTGTTTCCGCTGAATCTGATCCAGGTCCAAGGATATTCCGCGACGGCTGCGGGCGCTGCGGTACTACCGTTGATTCTGCTTATTTTCTTTCTTTCCCGTTGGTCCGGGGGGCTTGTCACGCACTACGGCCCACGACTTCCATTGATCATCGGCCCTTTGGTGGTCGCGTTAGGATTCATTCTCTTCGCTGTGCCCGAGGTGGGAGGGAGCTATTGGAGGGTATTTTTTCCCGCCGTTCTGGTTCTTGGTTTTGGAATGGCGATTACCGTGGCGCCTCTCACTACGATCGTTATGAACTCGGTGGGGCCGGACCGCCTCGGAGCGGCCTCTGGAATCAATAATGCAGTCGCTCGCGTCGCCGGAGTACTTGCGATTGCAGTCCTGGGAATTGTGATGGTGAAGGCTTTTAGTTCTCGCTTGAATCAGAGCTTGCACAATCTCGAGTTGCCGCCGGCAATTGTAGAGATGGTGCGGTCCAACGAAATCAAGCTGGCCGGCCTGCAGGTGCCCACGGAACTTGGTCCCCACAACAGGGCATTGCTTTCTGCGTCGATTGGGGAAGCATTCGTATCTGGATTCCGAAAGGTGATGTTGATTTGCGCAGGTCTGTCTATGGCTGGCTCCTTGGTTGGAAGTGTCATGATTCCCAAGAATCCGAACCTGGGGCTCTCGTTGGTGGATCCGGGCGGCGGTCGGCAGGGGCTGCATGGCGGAATCAACTCGGCGAGAATCGCTCTACGACTGTTGCGCGAGTATACTAATCCGAAAATGTGGGCAGGGTGAGGCCTCTGGGTTCTGAGGTCCTCTTCGATTCGAAAACAGGGATCCGAAAACAGAGATTCTAAAAAGGGCGTTCGTTGCAGTCCATTCTGCAGAAAGGTGCCTCGCCATGTTGTGGCGACAGTGCAACGAATCGTTTCTCGCGCGGCCACCGATTCGTGTGCCCTACCACGAAGTGGTATTCGCCGGCCACCTTTCTAAGGTAGGAAATAAACACGGAATTGTGAGATGTGTCTCAATCGGAGAAGCACAAAGTGTTTGACGCAAGCCAATCGAAACGGAGAAGGAACAGGACGCAGAGAATTATGTCTTGGGAGCGGTGAAATTGCGAACAACCTGGCGTTGCCGGGGCGTCAAGCTTCGCATGATTTTCTTCGACCCCGGCGCGGGCTGCTGAGGGTGAGCACGGGGACAGTCAATATCAATGTTTAACGCAGGGTACGCTGCCGAGAAGGAAGGTGAATATGCTCTCGAAATACAAACTTTGGATAGGCGGAGCGGCCGGCTTGCTGGTCGTCGGTTTGATTATTGGAGCGATATACCCAAAGCATGTATCGGGGGCGCAACCAAGCGCACCACCGGTCGTGGAGGTTATCCAGGTTGAGCAGAAAGATGTTCCGATTTTCGGCGAGTGGATTGGAACGCTCGATGGATTTACTAATGCCGATGTAAGGGCGCAGGTCACCGGCTACATCATGCAGCAAGCCTATCAGGAAGGCTCATTCGTCAAAAAGGGCCAGTTACTCTTCCAGATTGATCCGCGACCCTTTCAGGCAGCGCTTGATGAGGCTGAGGGGCAGTTGGCACAAGCCAAAGCCATGCTTGCCAACGCCCAGGCTGTGCAAGGCAGAACCGATCTTGACGTCAAACGCTATACTCCGCTGGCAAAGGTGCAGGCCGCCAGCCAACAGGATCTAGATAATGCTATCCAGAACAATTTAGCGGCGAAGGCGACGGTCGCAACGGCTGAAGCTCAAATCAAGACGGCTGAGGCTGCAGTCGAAACAGCCAGAATCAATCTCGACTTTACCCGTCTCGTCGCGCCCATTGACGGGATCGCCGGGCTGGCCCAGCTCCAGGTAGGAGCCTTGGTCAATCTAAGCAGCGGGCCAGTTACCTCCATCTCGACCGTCGATCCCATCAAGGTTTATTTTACGGTCGGCGAACCGCAGTACCTGGCATGGAGAAGACGCTTCCCCACACAGGTCACTACGCAGGAGGCCGATAAGCGTCTGCGCCTCGAACTGATTTTGGCCGATGGCTCAATCTATCCACATCAGGGCAAGTTCTATTTCGCCGACCGGCAGGTCAATGAGAGTACCGGGGCAATCCGGCTTGCTGGGTTATTTCCTAATCCTGAAAATATTCTGCGGCCGGGTGGATACGCCAAGGTCCGCGCTGCCGTTCGCGTGCAGGAGGATGCGCTGCTGGTCCCCCAGCGCGCAGTCTCGGAATTGCAAGGCAACTATCAAATCGCGGAGGTGGATGACCAGAACAAAGTGAGCATCCGGACCGTCAAGGTCGGCGACCGTGTCGGAAGCGATTGGATCATTGCCGACGGACTGAAACCAGGAGAGAGGGTGGTGGTCGAGGGCGTGCAGAAGGTGCGCCCCGGCATGCAGGTGAACCCCAAGCCCTTTGCGACGGAAGCCAAGGGAAGGTGAGCGATGTCAAAATTCTTTATCAACCGTCCCATCGTCGCCATGGTGATCTCGATCATCCTTGTAATTGTTGGCGCTATCACCATTTTGAGGTTGCCGGTCGCGCAGTTTCCCAGCATCGCCCCGCCCGAAATTCAAATTCTCGCCACCTACGTGGGAGCTGATGCCCAAACCCTGGAGCAAGCAGTCGCTACCCCGATCGAGCAGCAGATGAGCGGGGTGGACAACATGAACTACATGTACTCGCTCAATGCCACGGGGAACTCGACGACCAGCCTCATCGTCAACTTTGACCAAAAAACTGATCCTAATACCGACTATATTCTTGCGCAGAGCCGCGAAACGCTGGCTGCCTCGCAGCTTCCCGTCGATGTCACTAATTACGGAGTCACGGTTCGAAAATCCGTTACTGCTCCTCTGATGTTAATCGCGGTGTACTCGCCGCATGGAACTTATGACGCCAAGTTCTTGGCGAACTATGCGTACATCAATCTCACGGACCCTATTCTGCGCTCGCCGGGCATCGGCAATGTTCAGGTATTCGGCGCGGGCCAATACGCGATGCGGTTGTGGGTAAAGCCCGATCAGTTGGCCAAACTTGGCATCACCGTTCCGGAAATCGTAAGCGCTATTCAAGCGCAAAACACCGTGAACCCGGCGGGCAAGGCGGGCGGCGAGCCGGCCCCCAAAGGACAGGAATTCACCTATACGGTTCTTGCGCAAGGACGTCTTGCGTCGCCGGAAGAATTTGGTCAGATCGTGGTGCGGGAGACGCCCGATGGAGGAACGGTCCGGGTGCGCGACGTCGCTCGAATCGAGTTGGGCTCGCAGGACTACAGCGTCGCCGGACGCTTCAACGGAAAGCCGAGCGCCATCGTTGCTACGTATCAACTGCCGGGGTCGAACGCAGTGGATGCCGCAGCCGGCGTCAGAAAGCTGATGGCGCAGATGAAACAGCGCTTCCCCGAAGACCTGGATTTCGTCGTCGCCCTGGATACCACGCGCTCGGTGACCGAGGGAATGAAGGAAATTGTGGTAACGCTTGTGATTGCCCTGGCACTGGTTATTCTGGTTGTCTACATTTTCCTCCAGGGCTGGCGCGCCACGCTGATTCCGCTTCTTGCGGTGCCGGTTTCTCTCATTGGCACTTTTGTGTTGTTCCCGCTTTTTGGTTTTTCCATCAACACGCTTTCGCTCTTTGGTCTGGTTCTGGCCATCGGTCTGGTGGTGGACGACGCCATCGTCGTGGTCGAAGGCGTGGAGCGCCACATCGAGGAAGGCTTGACGCCCAAAGCTGCGGCGCTGAAAGCCATGGAAGAACTTTCCGGGCCCGTGGTTGGCATCGCGCTGGTGCTTTCCGCTGTTTTTGTTCCTACGGCTTTCATCCCCGGAATTACCGGCCAGCTCTACCAGCAATTCGCGGTCACGATCGCGATTTCCGTTCTGCTATCCGCATTCAACGCGCTTACGCTCAGCCCGGCGTTGGCGGCGCTGCTGCTCAAGCCAAAGACTCCGAGCCGCGGTCTCTTACGAAGATTTTTCGATTGGTTCAACCGCGTGTTTGAGCGAGCCACCGGGGGTTACGTCAGTTGGAGTGCGGTATTGGTGAAAAAGACAGCCGTCGTGGCCGTGCTGCTTGTGCTCTTTTGCGTCGCGGGTTTCTTTTTTGCCAGCCGTGTCCCGTCGAGCTTCCTTCCTGACGAAGATCAGGGCTACGCCTACGTCAACGTGCAGTTGCCGAATGGCGCTTCCCTGGAGCGAACGACGGCCGTGACGGCGGACGTGGAAAAGATTCTGCTGAATACACCCGGGGTCGATCACGTTTCCTGCTTCGTCGGATTCAGTCTGCTCAGTTTTGTTCGTACCAGTTACAACTCAACTTTCTTCGTGACCTTCAAGCCTTGGGATGAGCGGACTACGCGAGCCCAGCAATTTCAATCGCTCAAGGCACATCTAAATCAGCAGCTGAGCAAATTGCCCATGGCAGTCGCCTTCGCCTTCTCTCCGCCCGCCATCCCGGGCGTCGGCACTGCCGGCGGATTTACTTTCATCCTCGAAGACCGTTCGGGTGCCGATCTACCGTTCCTGTCCAAGAATCTGGCGACTTTTCTTGACGCCGCGCGAAAGCGGCCGGAGATCGCCAGCTTGAGCACCACTTTCCTGGCGAGTGTTCCGCAACAGTTTGTTGAGGTAGATCGCGACAAAGTGCTGAAACAAGGCGTGGCCCTCAGCGACGTGTACCGCACGATCCAGGCCTTCATGGGAGGATATTTTATTAACTATTTCAATCGCTTCGGCCGCCAGTGGCAGGTCTATATCGAAGCAGAGGGCGACGACCGCGCAAAGGCCGAAAATGTCGGGCAGTTCTATGTCCGCAACGATAAAGGAGAGAATGTCCCGCTTTCCACACTCACCACGGTAAGGCCTCGTCTCGGCCCGGAATTTACCTTGCGCTTCAACGAGTATCGTTCCGCCCAGATCAATGGCAGCGCAGCTCCAGGCTATAGCTCCGACCAGGCTACGGCCGCGCTGGAAGATGTTTTCAAACAGACCATGCCGAGGGAAATGGGTTTCGATTATTCGGGCATGTCGTTTCAGGAGCAAAAGGCGCGCGAAGGTGTGCCGGCACCCGTGATCTTTGGATTGTCTTTGTTGTTCGTCTTTCTCATTCTGGCGGCCTTGTATGAAAGCTGGTCGCTGCCGTTCAGCGTGCTGCTGAGCACACCCGTGGCCATCTTCGGAGCTTTCGGAATTCTTTGGTTGCGCCGCGTGCTGCTTGGCGTCTTCCTGCCGCCCTACTTGGTTCAGATCGAGAGCGATATCTACTCGCAAATCGGATTGGTCATGCTCATCGGCTTAGCGGCAAAGAACGCGATTTTGATCGTCGAGTTCGCCAAAGACGAATACGAGCGAGGAAAGCCTTTGGCGGATGCCGCACTCGAAGGAGCCCGGCTACGTCTGCGGCCGATCCTGATGACATCGTTCGCGTTCATTCTGGGTTGCGTGCCCTTATGGATGGCCAGCGGCGCCGGTGCGGTTGCGCGCCAGATCATGGGCACTACCGTGATCGGCGGCATGTTGGCCGCCAGCCTAATCGGAATCTTCTTCGTGCCTGCGATTTTCTACATGGTGGAAAGATGGTCAGGCGCCGGCGAGGAACGTGTCCCTGGCGCACTTCCGGGAACGCCTGCGCCGGCGGAGGGAGACTGAAACGACCGACCACCTCGATAACGAGCAGGGCGAGCAGCGGAGATAAGTCATGACAAGGATGGCGCCATTCTCGTTGTGTTCCGTGATCTGGGCCTCGATCTTCATGGCCGGCTGTGCGGTCGGCCCCAACTACCACCGACCTGCGGTTCAGACGCCCGGCGTGTATCGCGATCTCTCAGAAAACCCGCAAGCACGAGTGCTAGCGGCGTCCTTCGCGGATCTTCCCTGGTGGCAGGTTTTCCAGGATCCGCAACTGCAGGAACTTATTCGCACAGCCCTCAAAGAGAATTACGACCTTCAGTTGGCGACGGAGCGCATCAGCGCCGCGCGCGCTCAGGTCGCGATCACGCGCTCCAGTCTCTTTCCGCAGGTGCAAGGAAACGCTACCTTCGCCGGCGGGAAAGACCCGAGCACACAGTCGAAGTACAACATTCTGGGTTTGACCGCGGACGCTGCGTTTCAGTTGGACCTCTTCGGCCGCCTGCGACGCGCCACAGAAGCTTCGCGCGCCCAACTGCTTGCCACCGAGGACGCGAAGAAGACGGTCATATTGACTCTGGTGAGCGACGTAGCCAGTGACTATTTTCAGCTTCTCGATCTCGATCTCGAGCTTCGCATCACGCGGGACACGGTCAAAACCCAGGAAGAGTCGGTCAAGCTGACGCAGTTGCGTCTCGACCACGGCGTTGCCACCAAACTGGATGTTCTGCAGGCCGAGCAGGTACTGGATACCGCGAATGCACAGATCCCGGACCTGGAGAGGCAGATTGGCCAGGAGGAAGATGCGATCAGCATTCTTCTGGGCCACTATCCCGAGGGCGTACGACGCGGGATTCCACTGGCCGAACAGCCAATCCCTCCGGATGTCCCGGCGGGAATGCCATCATCGTTGCTCGAACGCCGGCCCGACATTCGCCAGGTCGAGCAACAGTTGATCGCTGCCAACGCCGAGATCGGCGTGGCCAGAGCCGCCTTCTTTCCGCAGATTTCACTCACTGGATCCGGGGGCGGCGCGTTCGGGCGGAGCACTCTCTTCACGGGCCTTATGAGTTCACAGACTGGAATCTGGACCTATGGCGCACAGGTTTCTCAACCCATTTTCACAGGCGGCGCACTGCGCGGGAATCTACGACTGGCTGAGTCGCAGGATCGTCAGGAACTGATTGCTTACAAACAGGCCATCCAATTGGCATTCCGCGATGTTTCCGATGCTCTGATCGGCTATCAGAAATTGCATGAGGTGCGCGTGGCGCAGGAGACGACGGTCAAGGACCTGCAGGACTCGGTCAGCACGTCTCTCGTGCGTTATCGCGGAGGCATCACCACGTATCTTGAGGTCCTCGATGGACAGCGATCACTCTTTACCGCCGAGCTTGCTCTCGCCCAGGCTCGCGGCAACGAGTACCAAAGCTTGGTGCAGCTTTACAAGGCTCTGGGCGGAGGCTGGCAATAGGTTTTGCCGACGGCGAATTCACGATGCAACTTAAATTGAAGGGAGATTGTCATGATTTTGGGGATGAGCACGGCGCTCTACACTTTCCTGCACGTGCTGATCAGCCTGGCTGGGATCGGCTCCGGGTTCATCGTCATGGTCGGACTTCTTACGAAGAAGCGCCTCGACAACTGGACCGCGGTCTTTCTGACGACCACGGCATTGACCAGCATTACCGGTTTTGGTTTTCCCTTTGAACATCTGCTGCCATCCCACATTCTCGGGATTCTTTCACTCGTCATGTTGGCGGTTGCGATCCCGGCGCGCTACGTGTTTCATCTTGCCGGCGCATGGCGTCGGATTTATGTGGTGAGCGCCGCTTTCGAGCTCTACTTCAATGTATTCGTCGCGGTGGTGCAGGCGTTTCTGAAAGTGCCAGCGCTCAAGGCGCTGGCTCCGACGCAGAAAGAACCTCCATTCGTCATCGCACAGCTTATGGTCATGGCGATATTTCTCCTACTTACCATTGTTGCGGCGAAAAAGTTTCGCATCGAGTCAGCACACGCAGCCTAGTTTGTACAGATTGTTTCCTCAACAACCTACAACAGTAAGAATCACGACCTATAAGGAGAACACTCATGCCTACGATTACGACCAAAGATGGCACGCAAATTTATTACAAGGATTGGGGAACCGGCCAGCCCATGGTGTTCAGTCACGGGTGGCCACTCACCGCGGACGATTGGGATTCACAAATGTTGTTCTTCGGCCAGCATGGCTATCGTGTGATCGCACATGACCGTCGAGGCCACGGCCGTTCCACTCAGACCTGGGATGGCAACGAGATGAACACCTACGCCGACGATCTTGCGGCCCTCACGGGAAAGCTTAATCTCAAGGACGCAATCCATGTGGGCCACTCCACTGGTGGCGGCGAAGTGGCGCGTTATATTGGCCGGCATGGCTCGAAACGTGTCGCCATGGCAGTGCTGATCAGCTCGGTGCCACCACTCATGCTGAAGACGGACAAAAATCCGGCGGGCGCGCCCATCGAAGTTTTCGATGGCCTGCGAGCGGCGTATGTGGAAAATCGGCCGCAGTTCTACAGGGACATTACCCTCCCGTTCTACGGTTACAACCGGCCCGGCGCTAAGATTTCGGAAGGTATCCGGGACAAGTGGTGGCTCCAAGGGATGATGGGCGGGATGAAGGCGGGTTACGACTGCATCAAGGCTTTCTCCGAAACGGACTTCACCGAGGATCTGAAGAGGTTCGATATGCCCACTCTCATCATGCACGGCGACGATGATCAGATCGTGCCCATCGCCGCCGCAGCCCTGCAGTCCGCGAAGATCGTGAAGGGTGCGACGCTGAAAGTGTATCCCGGCTTCCCGCACGGCATGCCCACAACCCACGCGGATCAGATCAATGCCGACCTGCTCGCGTTCGTCAGACAAAGCAGGCAAGCGGTAGCGTGATGGAGCGGCAGCGCGGGCGTTGCTTTCTCGCGCGATAAGAAAACCGCAGCGGCAGGCATGAACTCTCGATGACATTCGGGGGTGTGCTCGCCGTCTCCTCGCAATTCTTCCTTCCGAGCGGGAGGTCAGGGGCAGCTTAGTTCCCCCGGGCCTTATCTTCCACAAGGGCATGAGCGTCGGATCAATCCTGAAAAGAAGAAAAATATCCGTGTACCGATAACGAGCATCTAGTGCTACAGAGGAGGAACGATATGCCGAAGAAGAAATCTGCAACTCACCAGGAACAGCCCGCCAAGCAAGCCGGCGAATTCCTGATCGGAAATGATCTGCCCTTAACCCGCCTGGGATTCGGTGCGATGCGAATCACCGGACCTGGGATCTGGAGTGAGCCCGCCGATCGGCCCGAGGCTATCCGGGTTCTACGCCGCGCTGTCGAATTAGGAATCAACTTTATTGATACTGCGGACTCTTACGGTCCCTATGTAAGTGAAGAAATCATAGCTGAAGCCCTACATCCGTATCCCGCGAACCTGGTAATCGCCACCAAGGGTGGTTTCGATCGGCCCGGTCCCGACCTATGGGTGGAAAACGGCAGGCCGGAACACCTCAGGTCCGCTTGCGAAGGCAGCCTGCGGCGTTTGCGTCTTGACCGGATTGATCTTTATCAGCTGCATCGCATCGATGCGAAGGTCCCGGCGGAAGATCAACTGGGCACTCTGAAGGATCTGCAGGCGCAAGGAAAGATCAAACACATCGGTTTATCGGAAGTCAGTGTGCGGCAGATCGAGCTTGCTCGTGCCATCGTTCCAATTGTCAGCGTCCAGAACCGGTACAGCATCGCCGACCGCGGATCGGAAGATGTTCTGGAATATTGCGAGAAAGAGAAGATGGGTTTCATTCCATGGTTCCCGTTAGCCGCAGGAAAAGTGTCCGGCTCCGGCAGTCCGATCAGCCGCGTGGCGGCTCGATGGAAAGCTACGCCATCCCAGGTGGCTCTGGCATGGCTCCTTTCACGGTCGCCAGTCATGCTCCCGATCCCGGGCACTTCCAAGGTTGCACATCTCGAAGAAAACGTCGCGGCGGCCGGTTTGAAAATTGACGAAAGTCAGATGCAGGAACTGGCGCTTACGGCATAGCACTCAGCGAGACCTCTTCCAAGGGCGTTGTGAAGCGGCTCGCGTGCGTTCTCAGAAACTCAGTTTCAACGAGAACTCGAGCACGCGCGGAGAACCCAGGGCAAAAACGCCGGAGCCGAGTCCCAGGCGGTTGCTGCTGGCCTGTTCTCCCGACGTGCCGTTTACCGATCCGGGCGTCCCGCTCAAGACGCCGCTGAGCGGGTTGCCCGGTCCGTCAAAATTCGAGAAATTCATCACGTTGAAGAATGAAACTCCGGGCTCCAGCTGAAAGTGCTCCTTGTATTTATAGATCCAGCTGAAATTAACATCGAGCGCGCGCAACCAGCCCATCCCGGCTTCATTGTTGGGCGCGGTTGGTACGACCTGCTGCACTCCTCTGAGAGACGTCAACTGGGCTTGAGTGAACAGTCCGCTGTTAATCAGCATCTGCCCCGCAGGAGTCGGCTGCCCCGCATCGTTGTGGTTGTAGTCGTTGATCACGCTGTTGATATTGTTGGCGTTGTAGCTGTTGTTGTTAATGAGGAGGTTGTTGCTGTCGTTGTTGTTCACGCCGTGCCCAAACGAGCCGATGTTCGTGCCCGGCAGCACGTCGCCGAAGCCGCCGTTCGAGGCAAAGCTTCCGTCTCCGGTGCCGTCGCCAGTAACGTCGGTCACGAAGATGCCGCCCGCATTTCCAGTTGGGTTGAGAGTGAGCGTCACAGGAAGCGGACTATAAAAATGGCCAATCATACCCAGGCGAAAATGCAGAGGCAGATCCATGGTGCCGCCGAAAGAGATCTGGTGCTTGCGATCTAGCCCATTCGGACCGAGATAGTGCTGCGGGTTGTTGAAGTCTGTGGCGATATTAATGAAGTCATTGTCGGTCGCTGCCGCGATGTAGCGTTCAAGTTGATAAGAAACTTGCAGGTCAAAGTTTCTAATTCCGCTGAATGGATGATCCAGGTGTTGTTTCAACGACAGCTGCAGGGCAGTATTTTTCGCATATCCAATGGGAAACAGCATCTGGTTGGCGCCGAGATTCTGGTTGATGCCGGCGAAGGTAGCAGCAGGGCAGGGGCCTCCGCTGCAGAGCGAGTAGCCCGAATCTAGTCCGTTGGAGGCGTAGTCGCTGATCGTTGCACCCCCGGCGATGGCGCAGTTGATGGAACCTTGGTCAAATCCCGCTCCGCAAGGAACACCCTTGTTACTGAACTGGCTGTTGGTTGCCGAGATAGCGGCGCGCGCGTTCGTGAGATTGAAGAAGCGGGCATCGCCCACGTGATTCGTGTCAATCGCCAGCAGCGTGTGCGTTTCAATGTTCCGCAAATAGTCAGCAGTAAGAACCATCCCTGGACGTATCTCATGCTGAATGCCGGCATTGATTTGCAGGGAGCGAGGGCTGATGTAATCGGGAGCCAGCAAAGCCGTGCCTGTGGCGTCCAGTCCATCTGCCAAGGCATTGCCGATGAACGACGGATTACTCGCTTGCCCGGCTGCTAAAGTGGATGCTTGATATTGCGCTTGGAGAGCGGAGATCTGGCCCGCTACGCTTCCAATCGGTTGGCCACAGAAGGTAGGAGTAACCGAGCCACCGTTTGGCAAACTTAACGTAGATGGGCTTCCATTGGAACACACCGTTGTATCGGCAAGGAATAAGCCTTTGGGCAGGCGAGCGGGCCGGTCGAATTCGATATTGTTCCAGATCGAATTCTCATAGAAAAGACCCGCGCCGGCGCGGAACACCGTCTTGCCTTTGCCGGAAGGATCCCAAGCCAAACCGATCTGCGGCGCGAAGTTGAGATTGGGCTGATGTACTCGATTGCCCAAGCCCGAATAGTATTGATTATCGAATTGATTCAGAGCTGAGATGGGTCCGAGGTCGCTGTCAGTGCGTCCCGAGTCGCGCACGTAACGCAAGCCGTAAGTGAGAGTAAAGTTCGGCTTCAATTTCCACGCGTCTCCGATATAGAAAGAAATTCGATTGTCGGGACCGCTTCCACCTGCAGGAAATCCGAACGCCGGTATTTCCGAGTCATAGCCCTGTCCGTTGCCCAATGCCACAGTGTTGGCCGGGTAATTCAGCGGATTGGCGGCTCCCCCCGGAAGCGGCATGCAAGTTGCGCCACAATCGGAAATTCCTGCTCCTACGGCCGGTGCGAGTTTCAGGAAACTCGCAAAGCCTCCCCCAAAAATGTGATTGAATCCTCCGCCATAGCGAATGATATGTGCGCCAAGCGCTCTGCTGCCGTCATATTTGATCTGGTGGTCGGACTGATAAGTTTGTTGTGGCGCTAGAAAACTGGGCCCTGAACAGAAATAATCCGCGCCCGAAGTGAGGCAATCGGGATCGCTGCCAATCGCTAACTCAATTCCTGGAAGCGGATTGAAGATGTTCGTACCCGCTGTGGCATCCACGATCGCATTGCGGAATTTCGTGTACCCGACACGAATGCTGTGGGTGTAGCTGCCGGTATTGAAATCCAGCCCGATGGCATGCACTGGCGTGTGATTCACATTGGCAAAAGGCTGGAAGCTATTGGGAATGATGGCCAGCACACTGTGATTTTGATCGTAAGAGAAACGATAGAAAAACTTGTAGTTGTTGTTGATCTGCCAATCGAGGCGTCCAATGCCCTCCACCTCGCGGAAGGGAGAGCTGTAGCTGCCGACGAGGGCGGAAAATGGACCGCCCGGCAGCACCGGATTGAGCAGGTCTTGTTTCGTCCGCTCAGCATCCAGGAAAAAAAACAGTTTGTCTTTCATGATCGGACCGCCAAAATTTCCGCCATACTGATTGCGCTGAAAGGGATTGTCCGTGCCTCCGGGCAAATTGGCGTCAAGAGTCTGATCGCGGAAAGCGTAGTAGCCTTCGCCGTGGTACCTGTTCGTGCCCGATTTCGTGGTCACGTTCACCGAACCGGAAGAAGTGAGTTCGGTGGAGAGATCGAGCGAGGATTGCTGAATCTGAAATTCCTGAATGCCGCTGGCGGGCACGTTTTGTGTAGTGGTGCCAACCGTTTCATCGCTGATGTCGAGTCCATCCACCTCAATCCGGGCGGTGCGTCCAAACCGGCCGCCAAATGAAATGGAAGAAAAACCATTCTTGGTGGGATCAAAATTTCTCCCATCCTGAATCTGCACTCCCGGCTCCAGTTGCGCCAGATCCAGAAAGTTTCGTCCGTTGATCGGCAAATTCTCGATCTGTTGCGCAGTCAGCACTCCTTGCACAGTGGCCTGCTGCGTGTTCACCGCAACCTGAGCACCCTGGACCACGACGACCTGTGTCTCTTGCCCGACTTGCAGTTTGACGTTCCCTGAAGCGGTTACCCCCACCTGCACCGTCACCGGGACCTCCGACGTTTTGAATCCCTGAGCTTCCACTCGCAAGGTGTACTCGCCGGGAGTCAGCGCGCCCGAGGTGTAGGCGCCTGCTGAAGTCGACTTAGTCGCAATCACGCGCCCCGTCGCCTTGTTGGTGATGGCTATCTTTGCCCCGCTCACCACGGCGCCAGAGGGATCGGTGACCAAGCCTTGAATGCTGCCGGTCGAAATTGTTGTTTGAGCGAGTAACGTCGGGGAGCACAGCGCCACACTGAACAACAAAACAGACTCAACGCAAAACCGCGGCACGCGGCGGAGCAGGGGTCTGACCGACGACATGGATACCATCCTTAATTCAGTTTGTTTAGTGACGATTTCTGCTAAGCCAAGCTTTTCACGTCGGGCTTGAAAGCGGTAACCAATTGTAAACTGACTTTCGCTTTATCTGTGGGCCGAAACGACTGCATCGCGCAAATCAACTTGATCGCACCGGATTGAAACGGTCTCTTGCTGGAAGCTCGCAACTGCTCCATCCCCCTCTGATTCCGTCGGCGTGCAAATCGTTGTACGAGCTGTGACACAGCACCGGAAGAGGCACGCGGGACTCCGAGCGCGCAGGGTGAAGCCACGCCGGCATCGACGCAATTCAGCGGAAGAGAGTGCGTCGGGAAGTGATTGCAGGAACTGGTGAGCGCGGAAGGATTCGAACCTTCGACCCATGCCTTAAAAGGGCATTGCTCTACCAACTGAGCTACGCGCCCTCACCTGTCCAAATAGTTTACCATTGGCCGGAGCGAGACTTGGAATGGCTTGGAAGAGGATGAAGCGGCAAGCAAAATAAAATAGATACGCGTTAGGTCAGCGAAGCAGGTATAGACTGAACCCAGCGCGAATCGCATGACGCAAGTCTCAGGAAACGGGCAACTCATTGGCGTAGATGTTGGCGGCACCAAAGTCGCTGCAGGTCTTGTAAACGCAGCAGGCGAAATCACCTACCAAATGCGGACGCCGATGGCGGCCAACGATGCGCCCGCCGGTTTAGCCGCCGTAATTTCAGCCATCAATTGCGTGCGGGCTGCCACCGCAGCACACGCCGATGGCCTGATTTCCGGCATCGGTATTTGTGCACCGGGCCCGCTTGATCCGCGCACCGGCATCGTCATCAATCCTCCGAATCTTCCAGGCTGGCGCAATTTTCCGCTGGCAGCGGAAGTATCGAAAACCTATGGCTTACCAGTTCGGGTTGACAACGATGGGAACGCCGCCGCTTTGGCAGAAGCTTTGTGGGGCGCAGGACGCGGCTTCCGCAATGTTTTTTGCGCGACCATCGGCACTGGAATTGGCACCGGCATCGTATTCGATGGCCGTATTTATCACGGCCGAACCGGTGCGGCCGCAGAGGGCGGCCACAATACAATCGATTATCACGGACCTCGTTGCGGATGCGGCAAGTTGGGTTGCATTGAAGCGCTGGCGTCCGGACCGGCAATTGCCCGTAGAGCGTCCGAAAAAATCGCAAAGGATGGGAGATCCTCCGTCATCCTTGATTTGGCCGGAGGACAGGTCGATCGCATCACCAGCGAAATGGTCGGCAAAGCTTACGCCGCCGGCGACGAGTTAGCGAAAGAAGTTTTGCAGGAAACTGCGACGCTGCTGACCGTATGGCTAGGAAATATGATTGACTTGCTGGATCCCGACGTACTGATCATCGGCGGCGGGGCGGGCGCGATGCTACGACCTTTCTTTGGAGACATCCGGGAGCGAATGCCCGCCTGGTGTGTGAATTCGCATTGTCAGGAAGTTCCGCTGTTGGCAGCGCATTACGGTGCAGACGCCGGTATTGCTGGCGGGGCAGCCCTCTGTCGTTAATCGTGTGCGCAAAACGATCTTGACCGGATTCGCGCCCTTTCGTCAGGCTCGCGCTTTGTCGATCATCGCCCGCCAAACACCCTTGGATTTGAGAATAAGTTCAACTGCTTCCCGGACTGCGCCGCGGCCCGCGACCGCTCTGGTCGTGTAGTGCGCCGCCGCCTTCACTTCCGCCACGGCGTCACCTACGGCAACGGCGAGTCCAACGCGCCGCATCACGGGGAGATCAGGCAGGTCGTCGCCAATATAAGCGACCTCGGAATCGGGCATGCTGGTTTTGGCCAGAATGTCTTCATAGGCCGGCATCTTTAGCGGTTGCTTCATATAGATAAAATCCATCTTCATCTCGCCGGCGCGGCGGAGTAATGCCGGGCTCTCCCGACCGGTAATGCATCCCGTGCGCAGCCCCGCCGTATGCGCGAGCGTTAGTCCCTGGCCATCGTGGGCGTCGAACGTCTTGATTTCGAGCGCGGTGCCGTCGGTTTGGGAGAGCAACGTAACGCTGCCATCGGTCATGGTGCCGTCCACGTCCATGAGGAGCACTTTAATCTGTGCAGCACGCTTCTTCAGTGCGGGAGATATTTTCAGGCTGCCAGGCAAAGATGCCTCCTATAGAAACCAGAGAAGATTGAGTTTAAGACAAAACCGGTCGCGTGGCGAACCGCTCACTTCGTAGCATCGATGGATCGCATTGTGATTCGTATCACGACGCATCGTGACTTCGACCACGGCGCGGAACGAAGTCCTGAGGAGAGAATCGTTCAACCCAACGATTTAATGGGCTTAGAAGCTTTTTGCTCGCTTTACCGTTTCCATCCTCGTTGCTGGAAAGCAATTATTTATTGAACGAATTATGACTTGGAGTCGAGAATGGAAAATGAATATAAGCACCGCGTGATAGCTTGGTGGAGCTCAGGCCTGACCGGGCTCGCCAAGTCGGATTCGGCCCCCAATGCCATCCACTTTGCCTCGCCACCGCAGTTTGGCGGTCTGGAAGGCCGGTGGACCCCAGAGGATCTATTGATTAGCGCGGTTGCGAGTTGCTTCACAACCACGTTCCATGCCATCGCCGGAAGCTCGAGGTTCGATTACACAGACCTTGAAGTTGAGGTCGAAGGGACCGTGAGCAAGACTGAAACCGGCTATAGCTTCAGCGAGATAGTCCTTCGTCCCAACCTGACTATCCCGAACGAAGAGAGTCGAGAGCGGGCAGTCAGCCTCTTGCATAAGGTGCAGGATTTATGTCTGGTATCGAGGGCGCTGGCAACCGCTCAAAGGTTCGAAATCAAGATTAGAGTCGTCCGGCAAACTACCGTATAAATCACCAGCAACGGCGTTCTCAGGCCTACGGGATCGCCCACGATTGTGTACCGTTCTGCGAGCGGCGATCTGAGAAACTCCAACCGAGAGAGACATTAGACGCGTGCGCTGGCAGGAACGGATTGCTTAGTTTTTTCGGCTTCGAGTTTGGCGATGGTTGTCCGGAGCCAGGCGCCGAGTGCGGCCTCAATCTCTTGCTGCGTTCCTGTGCGATACAGATTCTCGAGAGTCTGTCCCGCTGAAGACAACGGGATATGGATGCAGGGCGTTTGTTCCTCGCGTGCTTCGTCCGGAACAAATTGCATCAGGAGACATTCAGCGCACGGTTCGCGGTCCTTCGAATTAAAGTTCATGCAGGTCGGCGAATCTTCGAAGATCAACCGCGGCCGCCAGGATTCACGCGGCAATCGGCCATATCCGCCTTGCTCAAGGAATTCCAACTCGAACTTCAGTACATCCAGCAGGTTGCGATCATCCCTCGGCATAACCCTACCTCACCGACATTCTGGTCTCGGTCTCCAAGTGACGCCGTGACCGGCATCACAGCTTGTCGTGAGGGCTATCACTTGGGCCGAGCGGAGCGTTTTTTATGGGAATCGCAGTCAAGGAATTGGACAAACATGGAGCTGTGACCAGGGTCACAGCTCCCTCTTACCTAAAAAGTTCAATATTGCAACAGTGTTTGGATGTATCCTCTTTGCGATGTTGCGGCCAAAATTCAAATGGAGCTCAAAGATGAAGAGACTTGATCTTAAGATGTTGACGATCGCAACGGCTTTTGCTGTTGTTTTCAGCGTTTCTTTGCCTGCTCATGCGCAGGATGGAGCAGCACTCTTCAAATCAAAATGTGCCGCCTGCCACGGCGCTGACGGAACCGGCTCGCCCATGGGAAAGAAGATGGGTGCTCACGACTTCACGTCGGCTGAGGTGCAGGGAATGTCGGACGCGCAACTCACCGAGATCATTACAAACGGCAAGAACAAAATGCCGAAGTATGGATCTCTGCCTCCGGATCAGATCAAGAGCCTGGTGGCTTACATCCGGACCCTTAAGAAGTAATTCGGGTTCCTTCTGGCAAGTTGGTTGACTGGTGTGGCGGATAAATCGCTGCGGAGCGTGGAGTGTGTCTGCCGCCGCGGCCTGCAGGATAGAGGAAAAAGAGGGTAGATACCTTCCATGAATCAGAGAGATCGTATCCGCGAGTGGACCCAGCCGATCTACTTTCTGGGGCAGAATGCCGTCACGCTTACAGGCGCCGTGATCACTACGAGCACGGCGCTTACAACGATCGCCTTCTGGTTTTATGACTTCTTCCTGCCAGGTCCGCCACATCCTTATATAGGCTTGCTGGTCTACCTGATCCTCCCCGGCATCTTCGTGCTAGGCCTGATCCTGATTCCGATTGGAATCTGGCTTAGACGGCTCAGTTTACGGCAAAGCGGGAATCTGCCGGAAATCTACCCGGCCGTCGATCTCCGTCTGCCCGTCGTCCGCCGCACTTTAGAGTGGGTAGCCTTCGCCACGGTGGTCAACCTTCTCATCATCGGAACGGCTTCGTATCGGGGCGTTGAGTACATGGATTCGACGAGTTTTTGCGGGACGACCTGTCATACCGTGATGGCCCCCGAATATGCGGCCTACCAGAATTCCCCGCACTCCCGCGTTGCTTGCGTGGAGTGTCACATCGGGCCCGGAGCTGGTTGGTTCGTGCGGTCGAAGCTGTCTGGTCTTCGGCAAGTCGCCGCAGTGACGTTCCATACATATTCACGCCCGATTCCTTCCCCTGTGAAGTATCTCCGTCCCGCGCGTGAGACCTGCGAGCAGTGCCACTGGCCGCAGCGCTTCACCGGCGACAAATTTCTGGTGAACACAAGCTACAAAGATGACGAGAAGAACACGCCGCAGACCGATGTTTTGCTGCTGAAAGTAGGCGGACGCACCTGGCAGGGCTCGGTCGGCATCCACGGTCACCACCTGGCCGACACAGTGCGCATCCGCTACATCTCGACCGACCCGGAACGGCAAACAATTCCGGTTGTGTATTACACCGACGATAGCGGAAAGACTACTGAATTCATTTCCACCGATGCGAAGCCAACCCAACAGCAGCTGGACAAGGGAGAACATCGGACGATGGATTGCGTGGACTGCCACAATCGTCCTACGCATACCTTCGAGTTGCCCGAAAACGCGGTCGATAAACAAATGTCGCTCGGCCGCATCAGCCCTCAGCTTCCTTACATCAAGAAAAAAGCGGTTGAGCTTTTAAAGGTTGATTATCCTGCGCGCGACGTGGCCAAAGAGCGCATCCTCGAAGAACTCAACAAGTTTTACCGGACGAATTACCCGCAGATTTACGAGACGCGTCGCACTCTTGTGCAAGAAGCCGGAGATGAAGTGGCGAACATTTACCTTCGCAACATCTTCCCTGACATGCGCGTGACCTGGGGCGTTCATCCCAACAATCTTGGACACAACGACTCGCCGGGATGTTTCCGCTGCCACGATGGCAGCCATACCAGCGCCGACGGTCAGACCATCACCAATGATTGTTCCGCGTGCCATCAGGTTTTGGCGGCGGGTGAAGAAAACCCAAAAGTCCTGAGTGATTTGGGAATGAAATGAAAAGCGGAAGTACGACCTCATTACGCGCGACACTTACCGTCAGAATATCTGGCTCCTTCTATACTGCATTATTTCTTGTAGCTCTTATCCTTTCAGTATTTGTATCCGCACCTGCACGGGCTCGATCGCAAGTGAAATTCCCGCCTCCTCTCAAGCAGGACGAAAACTGCCTTGCGTGCCACGGCCAGGCGGGAATGACCTCGGACAAAGGCAAGAGTATTTCGATTGATCCCGGTAAGCATGCGGCCAGCGTTCACGGTACTTTGGGCTGCAGAGATTGCCACCAGAGCATCAAAGATTATCCGCATCCCGCGAAGGTGGCGAAGGTTCTTTGCTCAAGTTGTCACGATGATGAAGCTTCCCACCTTCCCAACAGCGTGCATAGCGCGTTGGGCGAGGGAGCTTGCGAATCCTGTCACGGCAACCACCATGAGGTTGCCGCAGCCGCACAGTTGGCGCCGGCAAAGTGCGCGGAATGCCACGCGGACGAAGTGAAAGAATTCCGGCAAAGCATACATGGACAGGCCGCCGCGGGCGGCGATCCCGACGCGCCCACTTGCGTTTCGTGCCACGGTCCTATCCACCAGATTCAGACTTCGAGCGATCCTACGGCGACGGTGGCCAAGAAAAATCTGCCCGATACTTGCGCCTCTTGTCACAGCAACCAGCAGTTTCTATCGCGACACAAGATTCCGTTCGCACATCCCGTTGAACTTTATAAACAGAGCGTGCATGGACGAGCTCTGGTGGCTGGCGACGGAGCTGCCGCGACCTGTTCTGATTGCCATGGCAGCCATGGAATCCTTCCTTCGCAGGACGCGCGTTCGAAGGTAAACCACTTCAATATTCCGGCGACTTGCGGACAGTGCCACACCGATATTACCAAGACATACCTGGAAAGCGTTCACGGACAAGCCATGAAGAACGGCGTCTCCGGTGCCCCCGTGTGCAGCGATTGCCACGGCGAGCATCTGATCCTGGGGCCGAAAGAACCGGGGTCGCTGGTAAACGCGGCTCGGGTTTCTATGGCTACCTGTGGCCGGTGCCACAGCGATGAACGCCTGGCCTTGCGCTATAACCTGCCCGCCGACCGGGTTCCTTCTTTCGCCGACAGTTATCACGGTCTCGCCATGCGAGGTGGATCCCAGAGCGTGGCGAACTGCGCTTCCTGCCACGGAGTGCACAACATCTTTCGGACCTCTGACGCGCGCTCTACGGTGAATGCGGCGAATCTTCCAAAAACCTGCGGCACTTGCCATGCGGGCGCGGGTGAGCGATTCGTTATTGGGCCAGTGCACGTGCGAATCACCACCGGCCCGGCACATCCCGTAGTGAAGTGGATTCGATGGACTTATCTGACCCTGATCCCGCTCACTCTGGGCTTCATGATCATCCACAACCTCATTGACTTTCTGGCTAAGCTCATTCGCCGCCAGCCACGCCACGAAACCGGCGCGCAAGTCACCCGCATGAATCGCAACTTCCGGATTGCACATTGGGGCGTGATGCTGAGCTTCCCAACGCTGGTTATCACCGGATTCGCGCTGAAATATCCCGAAGCGTGGTGGGCGCATCCGCTGTTGCTGCTCGAAGGCCACTTCGCGTTTCGCGGCATCGTGCACCGAACGGCCGCAGTCATACTGGTAATTTCCACCATTTACCACGTGATTCATCTCTCGGTGAATCGGCGAGACCGGTTGTTCCTGAAAGCGATGTTGCCCGATTTGAAAGATGCCACCGATCTGCTGCAGGTCTTCGCTTACAATCTCGGGCTCTCGAAAACCGAGCCGCACTTTGCAAAGTTCAACTATGCGGAGAAAGTTGAGTATTGGGCGTTCATGTGGGGCACTTTGGTGATGACTGTCTCGGGCTGTCTGCTCTGGTTCAACAATTTCACCCTGCGCTACTTCCCAAAATGGGTGTCGGATGCGGCCACCGCCGTCCATTACTACGAGGCGCTGCTGGCAACTTTCGCCATCCTGCTGTGGCACTTCTATATGGTGATTTTCGACCCGCTCGTCTATCCCATGGATACCGCTTGGATCGATGGAAAGGTCCCCGCTGATCATTACCGGCATTCCCGCCCAGCCTATTTCCGCGCGCTCGAGCGGGCTCATCTGATCAAGCTGCCCGCTGAACTTGATTGCCGGAAGGAAGAGCATGCAACCGCCGACGCGTCCGGCGACAATCCAGCGGGACAAAACTAGATTCAAGAAAAATCGAAGAAGGAAGAATCAAAAAAAGTGGGCCGGCAGGAGAACCGGCCCATTGCAAGAAGGGACCTTACGCTGTAATCAGGGACTCCAAAGCAACGCGGTTGGGGATGACCAAAGTAGACCCGCTTTGCTGTATGAGACGCTGCCTCTTGAAGCCCGCGAAGAGCCGGCTGACGGTCTCTCGCGACGTGCCGATCATTTGCCCGATCTCTTCATGAGTCAGGACTAGCTTCATTTGGCCCGGATGTTTCGAACTTGAGTTCTGATCAAGCCAGCCCACCAGCAATCGGGCCAGCTTTTCGCTCGCCGAATCAGAGAGGATCAGGTCACGGATTTCGCGGCAGGTGGAGGCGTAGTCCTGGCTGATATGGCGAGTCACCCATAGGGCAAGATCTCCGTGCAGGCGCATCAGTCGTAGCAAATCGCTTTGCCGCAGGAAGCTGATCTCGCTGGGTTCCTGGGTCTCGGCCGTTGCTTCATACTGGCGTCCAGAAACCACGGCGGCGACTCCCAAAGGATCGCCGGCTTCTACCATGCGCAGAATCAGCGTTCTGCCGTCACTGCCGCAAATCGAAAGCTTTACTCGGCCTCGGCGTACAACAAAAATTCCTCGCGGAACTTGCCCCTCCGCGAATAGCACCGCCCCCGTTGGGTACGTGGTCGTGACGCCTTCTCGCTCCAGTGCATCCATGACGACTGGAGGAAGATCGCAAAAGTCTTTGTTCTGCAGGTTGTTGACTGGATATGTGGCCATAAGTGCCCTCCGCTCGGCTATATACATGGCAACTCCTGTGCCACATTGATGCCCCTTCAGGGAGCACCTCAGCCGATTCAGGTAGACGCAACAAAACAAAACGCTTACTAATGAAACAGTGTCGGATCAGGCGCGCACTTAGCCGAGAGGCGTCTGCCGATCGCTGGGTGCTTTCCCACAGTGATGTGTGATCCCCGTCACCGGTTGAACGGTTGCAGGGCACCGGGAATTGTCCAATTTTCGAGCGATCTCTGGCTTGCGACGGGGTTACTGATGATTAGCCCAGCATCGCATGGATGCTGTTCAGCAGAGCGGTCCGGGTAAACGGCTTTTCCAGTAGGGTAACCCCGGGTTTCAAAATCTCCCGGTTCGCCATCAGCTCTCCGGTGTAGCCCGACATATAGGCGATTTTTAAGGAAGGATACGACGCATGCAGGCGCTCCGCCAATTCCGGCCCGCTCATGCGGCGCATTACCACGTCGGTCAGCAGCAGATCGAACGGACCTGAGCCCGACTCCACTAATTCGAGCGCGGACTGGCCATCATTCGCCTCGACCACCGTGTACCCGTGGTCCTGGAGAAGCTGCCGGGTCAAGCCGCGCATGATGTCATCGTCTTCGACGAGCAGGATCGTCGTACCCAGGCGTTTCGGACTGACCTTCTCCGGTTCCGACTTGGATTCCAGCCCAATTTTGTGCTCGGCGTTGGGGAGATAGATTTTGAAAGTTGTCCCTTGTCCCGGTTCGCTGTAAACCAGGATGTGCCCACCGCTTTGCTTGACGATGCCATACACCGTCGCCAATCCCAGCCCGGTTCCTTTCCCTACTTCCTTGGTAGTGAAGAAAGGTTCGAAGATGCGCGATATGGTGGCTTCATCCATGCCGTTACCAGTATCACTGACCGCAAGCAGAACATATTTCCCCGGAGGCATAGCTTGATGCTGCTCGGCAAAAGCCTCGTCAAACCGTACGGCCCCAGTTTCGAGGATGAATTTACCTCCGCGCGGCATCGCGTCACGCGCGTTCACTGCCAGATTCACCACAATCTGATCAAGCTGGCCGGGGTCCGCTTCGACCACCGCCGAAGTTGACCTCGGCACGATCAGGATTTCCACATCGTCTCCCAGCAGTGGCCGCAGCAGTTTCGTGATTTCTCTTAACCGCTCGTTCAGATCAAGGATTACCGGCCGGATTGCCGATGTCCGGCTGAAAGCCAGCATCTGCCTCGTCAAAGAAGTGCCGCGTTCCGTCGCCTTGCGAATATTTTCGACGTAGGTGGACGATTCAGCTCCGGGGGCGATGCGGTCGCGGAGGAATTCCGTACAGGCATTGATGATCGCCAGAATATTGTTGAAGTCGTGCGCCACTCCTCCCGCCAGCCGTCCGATCGCTTCCATTTTTTGGGCTTGACGAAGCTGGCTTTCCGACCGCTTCTGCGCCGTGATATCGCGCGCAATCGCCGATGCACCCACAATCTCACCAATAGCATTGCGCAAGGGAGATACGGAAATCGAGACATCGACGTTGCGCCCATCTTTGGTCACTCGCACCGATTCGTAGTGTTCGACAATTTCTCCTCGCGTAATCTTCTCCAGAATCTCGGCAATCTCATTCGGACGATCACTGGGAGTGAGAATCGTCATCGGCTTTCCGATTACTTCCTGCGGGGCGTACCCATAAATGCGCTCCGCTCCCTTGTTCCAACTGGTGATGATTCCGTTGAGGTCCTTGCTCAGAATCGCGTCCTCGGAGCTGTCAATGATCGAGGCCAGGCGGGACCGGTATTCTCCGATCTGTTCGGCCGTCTTCTGATGTAATTCCTCGTTCGCTCGGCGCAGTTCTTCCGCAATGCGTTTGCGATCGCTGATGTCGCGGATCGCGCTCAATACGTACCATCCGGTTTCTGTGGAAACTGGGCTTAGGCTGATTTCGACAGGGAACTCCGAGCCATCGCGCCGTCTTCCATAAAGATCCAAATCCGCACCCATGCGCCGGGTTTTCGGCGTGCGTGCAAAGCTTTCGCGATGTTGGTGATGTTGGCCGCGATCGCTATCCGGTACCAGGATTTCCACCTTCTGTCCGATTAATTCCCCCTGGTCATAGCCGAACAATTCTTGCGCCTGGGAGTTGACTTGCCGAATGGTTCCATCGTGATCAACTGCGACAACGGCATCCGGAAGGGCCTCTAAAAGATCGTTGGAAAGCAGGACTGAGGACATGATTTTGGCGGCAAGGGTCGGCTCGACCCCACCGCCCTCTGAGGAAGATTGCGACATATACGGTTACGGCTCCGCTGGACAAACTGTCGGTTATTAAATTTAGTCGGAATCGGGTTGAGTGTAAAGCTCGTGAAATTCGATGGTTATGCTATGCGTTTTCAGGCGGTTGCGAGATATTTGAAAAGCGTTTCTTGTATCATCAGTGTGATCTATGTCACAAAATAGAGTGACCTCATTCACGGTGCCGCCTCCTGATATTTGCCACCTTGAAATACAACAAAGACAATGCCAACAGTCCCGTCATCATTGAGAATGCAAAACAATTCAGAAGTCGGGGCCCGAGTCTCCGCCGGAGACAAGCTTACCGTCCCACAGAAAGAGCGCCGGCGGGCGCTGACCGTTCCGCGGGAGCATGGCGCGTGGGGAATGCTGCTGATCCCGCTGTTGACGGGGGGAGCCGTCGGCCACTTTGATGGGGGGCGCCTTCTGCCGGTCTTGCTCCTGACGCTGGCGGTGCTGGGGCTGTTCTGGCTGCGAACACCGGTCGAAAGCTTGCTCGGTACCGGTGCTGTCCGAGTCCAGACAGAGCAGGAGCGTCAAACCGTACTTCCGGTGCTGCTTCCGCTTGCCACAGTCACTACCCTGGTTTTGAGCGTCCTGTTCTGGCAAGGGAACTACCGTGATCTGATCGGGCTGGGATTAATCGCTGGCGCAGCCTTTGTGTCGCAGATTTGGTGGAGGAAGTCCGGGCGGGCAACCAGAATGGCGTCGGAAGTGGTGGGCGCCTTGGCTTTAACCTCGACCGCACCCGCTGCATACTGCGTAGCCACTGGCCGGCTCGACGCCAGAGCGTGGATTCTATGGCTCGTCAATTGGCTCTTCGCTGCTGATCAAGTCCACTTTGTATGGCTCCGGCTCCGCGGCACCCGAGTTCAGGGGTTCAGGAAGAGGTTGGACTTAGGTTGGAGTTTTCTGGCGGGGAATCTAGTCCTCGTCGGGATCCTGGTGCTTGCCTGCCGACTAAACTTCTTGCCGGCAATCGCGCTCGTCGCGTTCCTTCCTGTAGTTTCTCGCGGCCTGCTTTGGTTCGTACAGAAGCCTAAGCCAATCGTGGTTCGTCGCCTCGGCTGGACAGAGCTGGCCCATGCTTTGGTATTCGGTGTGCTCCTCACTGCGGGACTCGGATTCATCGGATAGAACGCGAAGAATTCTATCCGCCCGGTCTATCGGTTGACGGGCTTCGTGACCTAAAGCACTTCGCTGACAGTCATCTATCACTGCATCCTCAGAGCTGATTGTGCTATCTTGCGCTTGGCCTGAGCTCCCGGCATTTTAGGGAAGCAAGTGCAAACCTCGTTGAACCGAGGGCCCCGCCTGAAGTACCTCCGAAATTCCACCTCGAAAGGAGTACTTCCCATGGTTGCCCGTATTCTTGACTGCGAAGTGAAACTGGAGAAGAAAGATGACTTCGTGACCGTGGTAAAGAACGAAGTCCTTCCGCTATTGAAGAAGCAGACCGGCTTCCTGGCGCTCCTGCTATTTTTCCCCGACCAGATGAAGGATGCGAAGTTAATCAGCATCAGCCTTTGGAGAACCAAAGCCGATGCAGAGCGTTATGGGCGAGAGTTCTATCCCCGGGTTCTCGAAATTCTGAAGTCGTTCCTGATTGCGCCGGTCAGGGCAGATTACTACCGACTCGAGACCACTCTTTGCGAGAACGTCGTTGAGGCGCTTAGAGCCTAAGCTAAGCAACCCGTTCTAGAATCCTCTGTCGCCCCTAGTTTGCCGGATCCTCAGCCGACGCCCGACGAAAGCTACGCTGGTACGGGCGGATTCTTTCTGCGCTGCTTTATCGTTACCGGGTCAAGAAACTTCATCATGCTTCGCAGGCGTTCGCCCACCCGTTCGATCTCGTGTTCCTGCTCACGCTGGCGGGTGGCTTCAAACCACTCGCGTCCCGACTCGTTTTCCGCAATCCAATTTCGAGCGTAGGTCCCATCCTGAATTTCTTTCAGCAGTTGCTTCATCGCCTGCCTGGTCTGGTCGGTAACGATTCGCGGGCCCCCGGTGTAATCTCCGTGCTCCGCGGTATCGCTGATGGAGTAGCGCATATAGTTGAGGCCGCCGCGATACATCAGGTCCACGATGAGCTTTAATTCGTGCAAGCACTCGAAGTAGGCGATCTCCGGTTGGTAGCCGGCCGCAACCAGCGTCTCAAATCCGGCTTTCACCAGGGCGCTGGCTCCGCCGCACAACACGGCCTGCTCGCCGAAGAGATCGGTTTCGGTTTCCTCCGTAAACGTAGTCTCGATCACTCCAGCGCGAGTCGTTCCGATCGCCTTCGCGTAAGAGAGTGCCAGTTGCTTGGCGCTTCCGCTGGCGTCCTGGTGCACGGCGAGGAGCGCGGGCGTGCCTCCGCCTTCGACGAACACTTCGCGCACCCGATGTCCCGGCGCCTTGGGCGCAACCATGGAAACATCCACGTTGGCAGGAGGGGTAATCGTCTTGAAGCGAATGTTGAAGCCGTGTGCGAACATCAGCGTTTTACCAGCCGACAAATGGGGAGCAATGTCGCGCTTGTAGACCGCAGGCTGCGCCGTATCGGGCACAAGAATCATGATGACATCGGCCCAAGCGGCGGCATCATTCACGGAGGAGACTTTCAGCCCCGCGGCCTCAGCCTTCGCGCGCGACTCGCTTTCTTTCGGAAGGCCAACCCGCACCTCCACCCCGCTATCTCTCAGGTTAAGCGCGTGAGCGTGTCCCTGCGAGCCGTAGCCGATGATGGCTACTTTCTTCGCACGAATCAGTTCCAGATCCGCTGCGTCTTCGTGATACATGGTTGCCATAATGATTCCTTTCGAATAAGAAAATTATCTCGGGCTACACCGACTGCGAGAGGTCGTCATCTGCCACTTCCTGAGTTGGTTCTTCTGACGAAGCCAAAGCAACGGACGATTTACTTCCGCGCCGCATGGCGACGATGCCGGTGCGTACCATTTCCAGAACGCCGTAAGGGCGAAGCACTTCCAGCAGTCCGTCGATCTTGTCTTCGCCGCCAGTGATTTCGATGATCAGAGATTCCGGCGCGACATCCACCACTCGCGCGCGGAAAACGCTGGCCAGTTCCAACACGTGGGAGCGCGCCTCATGCGTGGCCGCAACCTTGATCATTGCCAGATCGCGCACGATTGCCGGAACCGTCGTGATGTTTTCCACAAGCAACACATTTACTAGTTTGTAGAGATTGGCTTCGATCCGGCGAGCCTGGTCGTGGTCGGAATCGACGGTAATCGTCATACGTGACACTTCCGGCCTTTCCGTGCGCCCCACGGTGAGCGAGTCAATATTGAAGGCGCGCCGGCGAAACAACGATGCCACCCGAGTCAGCACGCCCGGCTTGTTTTCAACATATACCACGAAGGTATTCAGCATATGGGATTACTCGTCGGCCGCGGTCTCCACAATTGGACTCGGGCGCCGGATCATCTCATGCAAAGCCGCGCCCGCCGCTACCATGGGATAAACCGTATCCTCCTGCTCGACGTGGAAATTGATCAGCATGGGTCCATCGTGCCGCCGGGCAGCCTGCACAGTGGGTACGACCTGGGAGCGTTGCGTCACTGTCGCGTTCCGAATCCCGTACGCCGCAGCAATCTTGGCGAAGTCCGGATTCAGCAGCGGCGTAGCTTGGTAGTTGCGCTCGTAAAAAAATTCCTGCCACTGCCGCACCATTCCCAGAAAACCGTTGTTGATGATGGCAATGTTGATCTTGAGATTTTCCTGCACGATGGTGGCGAGTTCGCACATGGTCATTTGAAAGCCGCCATCCCCCACGACCACCCAGACCTCCGCCTCCGGCCGTGCGACCTTGGCTCCAATCGCCGCCGGCAAGGCAAATCCCATCGTTCCCAAACCTCCAGACGTGATCAGCGAGCGCGGATCTTCGTGCTTGTAATATTGCGCTTCCCACATCTGGTGCTGGCCCACGTCGGTTACCACCACGGTGTTGCTGCCGCGTGCTTCCCGCCACAGGTCGTTGATCACGTGGGCGGCGTAAAGATGGCCGCTATCCGGCAGGTTCTGAATATCGCGGACCGCCGAATCACCCTTCAGTCGATCGATAAAATCCAGCCATTCGCTGCGATCCAGAGACTCGACCTTCGGCAACATAGCATGCAGAACTTCCCGCAGATCACCCACCAGCGCCACATCCACTTTCACATTCTTGTTGATCTCCGCGGGATCGATCTCGACATGAATCTTCTTGGCATTGGGCGCGTAAGTTTTCAGGTTCCCGGTCACCCGGTCATCGAACCGCATTCCAAGGGCAATCAGTAAGTCCGCTTCCTGAATGGTGTGGTTGACCCAGGCTTCGCCGTGCATTCCCATCATTCCCAGGTTGAGCGGATGAGAAGCCGGCAGCGCGCCCAGGCCCAGCAGAGTAAGTGCCACCGGAATTCCAGCACGCTCCGCCAAATCGCGCACCTCGCGCATTGCACCAGAGACGATGGCGCCGTGGCCCAACAGAATCACGGGCCGCTTTGAGTTGTGAATTAACTCCAGCGCCTGTTCGTATTCCTTGGGAGCCGGCGAAAGGTCAGGCCGATACCCCGGCAGTTGCGGCTTTGCCGCCTCCCAATCGAACTCGCAAGAGGACTGCTGCGCATCCTTAGTAATGTCCACTAGAACGGGCCCCGGACGGCCTGAAGCAGCCACATAAAATGCTTCGCGCATCGTGCGAGCCAGTTCATCGGCTCGCGTCACAAGATAATTATGCTTCGTAATCGGCAGCGTAATGCCGGTGATGTCAGTCTCCTGAAACGCGTCGGAGCCAATCAGCTTGCTGCCCACTTGGCCAGTGATGCAGACGATGGGAGAAGAATCCAGCATGGCCGTGGCGATGCCGGTGACCATGTTGGTGGCTCCAGGGCCAGACGTGGCCACCGCGACGCCGGTTCGTCCACTGGCACGCGCGTACCCATCCGCCATGTGAGTGGCGCCCTGCTCGTGCCGCACCAGCACGTGATGAATCTTGCTATGCTTGAGGGCGTCGTAAGCTGGCAGAATGGCGCCCCCGGGATACCCGAAGACGTGCGTAACTCCTTCGCGCTCCAGGCATTCCCACAGAATCTGAGCTCCAGTTTTCGTCATGACTCCAAATTCCTCTGACCAACCACCGTCGTTCAGCCCACCTGCTGGCGAATCGAATCATTTAGTCTACACGTGATTGTATCCGTGTTGGCCGCGTCGAGCATCCATCCGACACATTATTGTCTGAACGCCGATGTATTCAAATTATCGTTACTTGCTATCCGTTCTGTGAATCAACTGGTCGATATCACTTTGCTGCTTCGCGCAAAACAGCATGTGATTCAGGTCACTGACATTGCGGCGTTCCGTCGTGTGCCATTGAATCTGGAAACATTAAGGAGCGAAGGTGAAAGCCAAAAAGGGAGTGATCGGAATACTCACTGGCGGCGGCGATGTGCCTGGCTTGAACCCGGCGATCCGTGCCGTCACCATCCGCGCGCTGCGCGAAGGCTGTGAAGTGATCGGCATCCGTCGCGGCTGGGCGGGCCTGGTCGATATTGTCCGCGAGAAAGACTATGACAACAGCGAAAACTTCCAAATGCTGTCGGAGGATTTGGTCAACCGCACCGGCCGCACCGGGGGCACCTTCCTGCATAGCTCCCGCACCAATCCCAGCAACGTGAAGAAGTCCAGCGTTCCGGCTCATCTGCAGTCCACATACAACGCAGAGAAGAACGACCTGACCCCGGAGGTTCTCAAAAATCTGGACTGGCTCGGCATCGACTACCTCATACCGATCGGTGGCGATGACACGCTGAGCTATGGCGTCCGCCTCTATCAAGAAGGCTTCAAGGTGGTCGCCATTCCCAAAACCATGGACAACGATGTTCCTGGAACCGACTATTGCATCGGTTTTAGCACCTGTGTGACCCGCACCATTTCCATGACCAACAGCCTGCGCACCAGCGCCGGCTCGCACGAACGCTTCATGGTGCTCGAGGTTTTCGGCCGGTATGCCGGATTTACCGCCATGCTCCCTACCATGGCCGGAGCCGCGAACCGCTGTGTGATTCCCGAACACAAATTCGACATCGAGCGGCTCACGGAGCTTCTGGTTTCCGACCGCCAGAAAAATCCCAGCCACTATTCCGTCGTCTTAGTCTCAGAAGGAGCGATGTTCCAGGGCGGAGAGATGGTTTTCGAAGCGGAAACCACCGACGCCTTTGGCCACAAGAAACTGGGTGGGATTGGAGACCTGGTCTCGGAGAAGCTGAAGGAACTTTCCCCAAAATACAACCACGGGAAAGCGATCGACGTCATTAATCAAAAGCTCGGCTACCTGGTTCGCTGCGGCGATCCCGATGCCATCGACTCCATCGTTCCGATGGCCTACGGAAATCTGGCCCTGGACTTATTATTGGGAAAGATCCACGGCCGGCTGGTCGTCCTCAGGAATGGCCGATACGACAACCTGCCGATCGATACCGTGACTGCCTCGAAAAAGATTGTGAATGTAAAAGAGCAATACAATGTCGACCGACTCCGTCCCCACTACAAGAGCTTCGAAATGAAGCCACTGTTCATCATGACCAGCGAAATAGGGTAGGGTCACCGCAGTTCGGTTTCTGTGGTAGCTGTTTCTGATCGATTAAATCCAACTTAGACTTGGGGCCGAGCTAATCGCCTGAACTATCTCGTTGCGAGAGCATCGCTTTCCCCGCGACCTTCTGTAACTCCCCTCCGAATACCAACGGCTCAAGTTTTCACCGTCACACGCCGATCACATCCGTAGCCCACATTTCTGTACCTATATGCCGATCTTATTCGAGCAGATAATGCCGTCCAATTTATGAACGCCAATTTCGGAAAGGCCGGAGGGGCTTGGTTCAGTCAGTCAAGATGTTTACTCGGTTTGCTCCTTCTCGTCACGACGGTTTGCAACCACAACTGCCTTTTTGCACAATCTTCAAACAGTTCTGGCGAATCCGTTGACGTCACCTATCACAGCAGCGTTTCCGAAGTGCGCCTCGTATTCTTCGCTACCGACGAACACAATCAAAATGTCCAGAAACTTCAGAAAGGCGATTTCGCCGTCATCGACGATGAGCGGGTGATTCGAGAATTTCGCAGTTTCACTCGCTCCGGCTCAATCAACCTCGATGTTGTCATATTGATTGATTCGAGCGAATCTGTTCGGCCGCAGTTTGAACAAGTGGTCAAGGATGTTGAGCAACTGATCTCAAAATCGTCCTGGAATCCAGGAGATAAAATCTCCGTGGTGTCATTCAGCGGGTTGGATGCGCATCTCCTTTGTAGAGAAAACTGTCGCACTTCGTTCCGCACCGATCAGATTGGTCCAGGAGGAGGAGCAACCCCGCTGCTGGACGCCCTCGATCTCGCGACGACCTTGCTCCCGCGCAGGCGACGAGATGTTTGGCAGGTGATCCTGCTCTTCTCCGATGGCGACGACACCATCAGCAAGACGTCCTTCCATCAGGTCCGGGAAAAAATACTGGAAAGCGGAGCTCAGATTTATGCCATCGACGTCGCCTACTCCAAACGTTCATCGAACGGAACGGCCACTCTTAGGCGGCTTGCCAATGATTCCGGAGGGCGCTACATCGGCCTCGGCAATGGCCCGGTCAGAATTCTGAATGACGTGATGGATGATTTGCATTCCGGCTTGCTGGTGACTTACGCTCTGCCGGACTCCACTTCCGAGTTTCACTCGGTTCGCATTCTTCCCACCCACAACCTCAACTTACAGTTCCGGTGCCGCAGCGGCTACTACTCGCGCCCCATCGGCAGCGCCCATCAGGAGGACGGTCCATGAAGCGAAGATTTTGGCTGACTTTCTTATTCTGTAGCGTGCCGAGTTTGCTCGCGGCCCAGTTTGGAATGTATCAACATGGCTCCGTCGTGAGGATGCACATGGGTGACTGCATGCTCGCCCATCACGGAATGATGGTGGCTTTTGGGCCGCCCGCGATCCCGAGCCAGGATTCTTGCCCCGAATACACACTGGTGTCAGCCAACGTCGTTTATGTCATTGTTGGAAAGACTTCCAATCAACTCATTCCACTCGCGGAAATTATCGACTTTCGTTTACACCGGAACGAGCTTGCGGTGCGCGTCGATGACGCTAAACACGAGAGCAAGTTCGCGATCAAGGAAATGATTACTCGCTCGGAATGGGATCGCGTGGAACGCCATATCGATGCACAGATGAAGGCTGCGGAAGTTCGCGAAGCAGAACGGTAAAAAGTGAGGCTCCGGCCCTTTATGCCCGTGAGAGATTATCTGTTTTCAACTCGTGAAAAAACCCGATGCAGGTCCTTCAGCAGGGGCTCGAGACCTTGGAGTTTGACCAATGCTGGCGAGCGTCTGGCTTGGCGCATTGCCGCTAAAGCGGACCGGGTTCGGCATCGGCCTGGTTCCGTTAGCGCGAGACTAATGATTCGACCTCCCGCTCAATTTCAGCAATCGCGAGGGGAGCAAAGTCAGCCTCGCGCAGCCGTTGGTTGAGCTCTACGAGTCGGGTTTGTTCTAATTTGGCCCACTCCGCAACCCGAAGTTTTGCCTGTGGGCTGAACTCTTGGTAGACCGCGAGCGCTTGCGAAGGCACCGCGCGATCCCCACTCTCGATAACTCGGAGAACAGACACCAGAGCGTTATAGGCATCCTGCAGCCCGGGACCCTCTTCGGTCGGATGTTCCTTATTCATCACGATCCTGCCGATTGCGGATTGAGCATCGGCTAGCGCCGACTTGAGTTGTGTGTCTCGCGTCTCCGATTTCTCTTGGTCCACTTTCTGTTGATCGTCCGCAAGCTGTTTCTGAACCGCTGCTATTTCGGCCAGAGCGCGGCGCGCTTCAATGGTTTCAGCAAACACTTGCTTCCCTAGTTGCAACTGCCGCGCGAGTACCTCGGGAGTTGCGGGCGAGCGTGGATCCATAACGACAGTCAGCGGCTGGTTTTGAGTTTTTCCATCCGCCGTAAGGCGAACCTGGTAGGTTCCCGGCACTGCCTTTGGGCCGCTCGGTCTGTGGTAATCGGCGTCTTCATCGTCAGTTGGTCCTCCCGAACCGCCCCAGGTAAGGTTCCAGACGAAACGATGCATGCCCGCGGTTTTCTCGAGGACTTCAGGCTTGGCAAACCACCGCTCGGCGACCGGAAGTGGCAGGAACTTCGTGGGGACTTGCTCTTCAGAAGAACGACGTTCCGAAGAAAAGCGGCGGATGAGATTCTGTTGCGCGTCGAAAATTTCTAGCTTCACGGTGTGCGCCGCAGACGGCAGGAAATAATCAATCATCGCGCCATTCGGAGGATTTTCGGCCGCGGGTTCCTCCGGCGGAAGCGGCGTGCCCGAAAACGAGTCGTTATCCACGCGAACTGCTGTGGCCGGACGGTAAAGCCACGGAGCTTTCGTTTCGCTTTCGTCAAGTCTCTGCACTTGGCGAAGCGGCGTCATGTTATCGAGAATCCAGAAGGAGCGCCCGTACGTAGCAACTACCAGATCATCCCCGTGGAATGTGAGATCCCTAACGCCCGTGACTGGCAGATTCAATTGCAGCGACTGCCAGTGATCGCCGTCGTCAAACGAAACGTAAACCCCGAATTCGGTTCCCGCAACAAGAAGACCTTTGGTCTGTGGGTCTTCGCGAACGGCGCGCAAGAATGCGGGCGCAGCAATGCCATTCGTTATCAGCTGCCAGGTCGCTCCATAATCGCGCGTTCGATACATGTAGGGTGTCTGATCGTCAACCCGGCTGCGATTGACGGCGGCATAGGCCACCGCAGGATCGAAATGCGAAGCCTCGATCAATGATATTTGGCTCCAATCGGCCAATCCCGGAGGGCTGACGTCTTTCCAGTTCTTTCCACCATCGCGCGTGATGTGAATCAATCCCGTGTCACTTCCCGCCCAGATAAGATCGCGATTCAGCGGCGAAGGCGCGATCGTGAATACGACCCCGTAACCGGCGCGTTTAGCGTTCTCGAGAGTCGGGGGAAGCTGGTGCTGCGAGACCGGGCTTGGCGGACTCGGCGGCTTCTCGGGGATCGATCCAGTGAGATCGGGGCTGATGGTTTCCCAGTGCAGACCGCCATCGACGGTCTTCATCACATACTGCGTTCCGAGATAAAGGGTCGCTGGGTCAAGCGGGGAAAGAACAAGCGTGGGAGTCCAGGGATCGCGATACTTGCGTTGATTGATCTCGGCATCGAAAGCAAAGGCCGGCCATGGACTAATGTCCTGGCTGAGGCCAGTGCGTTTGTTGAAGCGGGCGACGGAACCATAAGTTCCACTCACATAAATGATATTGGGATCTTTCGCGTCGACCACCAGATATCCGCTTTCGCTGCCGCCGGGAAGGAACCAGTCCCGCGGCGTAATTTGCCCGTGGTCGGTGCGGCTCAGAACCGCGGCGCTGCCACTATCTTGCTGCGCGCCATACACAACGTAGGGAAACTGGTTGTCCGTAGTTACGTGATAGAGCTGCGCCGTGGGTTGGTTATACCAACTGCTCCAGGTGTGGCCGCGGTTGAGGCTGATCGTGGTTCCCTGGTCGGTTCCGAGAACCATGCTGGCGGAATTCTTCGGATCGATCCAAAGCTCGTGATAGTCGTCGCCGCCGGGAGCGCCGCGTACCACCGAGACAGTCTTTCCCCCATCCTCGGATCGATAAAGCGCAACGTTCGGAATGTAGATCACGTCGGGGTTGTGGGGATCGATCGTGATGCGATTGAAATACCATCCTCGGCTGGTAAGAGCGGAAGCGGAATTGGCGACCCGCCAGGTGTTGCCGCCATCGTCGGAGCGATACAGGCCGGATTTTCTGGCTGGCGTCTGGGTCCGCATCTCGTTCTGGAGAACGATCAGCGCGTACACGCGCTTGCCGTCCGGCGCAACATCAACGCCCACGCGTCCCCAATCGCCATCGGGCAGCCCATTTCCCTTGAGACGAGTCCAAGTCTTGCCGCCATCCTGAGAACGGTAAAGGCCGCTCCCCGGTCCATCGATCGGAGCATAGGCGCTCCATGGCGGACGCCGCACCTGCCACGCGCCAGCGAACAGAAGCTGCGGTGAAGAGGAGGCCATCGCCAGATCCGAAATTCCAATCTCGGGTCCGAGATCGAGAACTCGCGTCCAATGCGCACCACCATCGATGGATTTATAGACGCCGCGTTGTTGATTCGGCCCGAAAGCATGTCCCAGCGCGCCTGCATAAACGACGTTCGGATTCTCAGGGTCAATGACAATGCGGCTGATCTGGCGTGTGTCTTCCAGCCCGACATGATTCCAGGTTGCGCCACTGTCGGTGGATCTGTAGACGCCATCACCTGAGGAAAGATCCTCTCGAATGTCGGACTCGCCGGTCCCGGCGTAAATAATCCTAGGGTCGGACGGAGCCACAGCCAGTGCGCCAATCGAAGCTACTGGCTCGCTGTCAAAGACAGGAGTCCAGACAACTCCGGCATCCGTCGTCTTCCAGATCCCGCCATCGACGGCGCCAAAATAAAAGGTGGCCGAGTCGCCCGGCACGCCCGCCACCGCCACCGCACGTCCCCCGCGGAAAGGTCCAATCAAGCGCCACTTGAGCCCGTTGATGAGCTCGGGCGAGATCGCCTGTGCAGAGGCGGCGATCGTTGGCAACAGTAAAATTATCGATAGAAAAGCACGGGTGAAGATACGACGTGCCACAGACGATCGGAATTTGTGCAAGTGCGAGACCCCGTTCTCGATACTCTAGTGAGTTGAGCTATTATGCCCGAGTCTTTGTCGACCTATCTACCTCAACCATCGGTAGAATCCTCCAATGTCTCTCAAATGAAGTGAAATCGCGTGATTTTCTAACCAATCCTGGGCCCGCGCAAACGATGGCCGAATCGCCAAGGTGCGCAATTTCTGTGCGGCTCACTTGCTGCGTTGACTCCTCTCGGCCAATAAGTTCATAATGCAACACACCTGCCGCCACGTCGCCGAAAAGTAAAAAGTGAAGAATAAGGAGCGATCCGAATGTGGAAGAAGCAGGATGATGCCGCGGACGGGCAACCCGATTCCGTCCCCAACCACTTGCCGGAGTTGACCTTGGAGTCGGCCAGCGAAACGCTGCGGGAAGCTTACCGGAGCCGCCAAGCCGAAAAAGCGAAGTTCGGAATCGGTGCGCAAGAAATTCCTGCCGCCCAACAAAGTCCGCCAGCTCCGCCAACAACCATGGCGACATATACCGAGGCGGTAAACGAGTTTACCAAGAATGCTAATGCATTCATCGAACAGCTTCCGCTTCTGAACAAGGCTCGGAATGCCTATGAGCAAGCCATGAGAGCCAACGCGGAACTACGCAAGGTCCTGGACACCGGCGAGGAGAACCTGCGAGCTCTCATGAACCGCTTAGAGCAGATAGTTAGTCCCGTGTCCGAGAAGAGGAAACCAGAACCCGTGAAAGTTGAAGCGATTCGAGGGACGGACGAACCCTCCGGCGGGTTGCGAGGAGCATGAGAAAAGGGAGATGCAAGTGCCATGCCTTCGCGCTTGTTCGGGCTGTTGAATCAGTTTTGAAAGGGGGCTGCGAAGATGCACGCCCCTTTTGAGTAGGCCTCTGGACTGCCATCCACTCATTCATTGCTTCGCCGTAGCTCACGCGACAGCAAGGCAGGCGCAGCATTCCCTAGCTCGGACCTTGATATCTCCGGTCCAGGGCCGCCCATTTTCGCTTCACTTTCTCCAGTACTTCGGAATCGATTGTCGCGAATGGTCCCACAAGTCGTCGACTTCCGTTCTGCAGAGGAGTACCGTCAATTCCCTGCTAACAGCGGAAAATACAGGGATTTCCCCTTCTCGGGACCTGAGAATTACGCGCCTTACCTTGATATCACATTCATTCGGCAAAAGTTATTGTCTGGAGATGTTGAAACAAAACAGGGAATTTTCAGCGAGGGATCAGGGAATCCAATTCCCTCATAGACAGCACTCGCTTGGCCCGTCTTTTGGCGCACAGTGAAGTGTTGCCAATCGCTCGAAACGACAATCCGTTCGACTGAAGAGCCAGATTCAGGGCGCCAGGGCCGGTAACATAGCCGCCACCGGCCCTCTTTGAGTCTTTATGCCGTTTCCTAGGAGTGACAATGCCGCGGGTCAGTCGCGATCATCATCATCCGCTTTTCCCTGCGCCTGCTGGTTGACGACGCCGGGGTAAGGCTTGCTATCTCCCATGATCCCCTTCCAAAGGATCCGATTGAACAAATCGGAATTGATCATGTCGGGGTGTTTGAAATTAAAGCCTTTGGTTGCTTGCGCCCACCAGGTACCGTCATGGAGCGATTTAATTGCTACCGTTACTGGGCGTTTCCCAGGATTCTTGCACTCGGGAACTAATGTCGGGTCCACCGGAGGCTGGCACAAAATACCCGGGATGGGCGCGACATAGGGTTGCAAGTTGGGCTCTTTGATAAACACGTCGGACATCGGAACGGCGTTCGCATCATTCAGGCCGAGGTAGTTGACGCCGAGGATGTCCTCGATGGTCCGGACCACATTGGTGGAGTTGTAATTGGTGTGGATCACGGCTCCGCTGTTTGTGTAGGGTGACGCGATGAACACCGTAGAACGATGTGCATCCACGTGATCCGGACCGTTCTGAGCATCATCTTCCACCACAAATATCGCCGTATCTTTCCAGTACGGGGAGTTTGACACGGCCTCGACCAGACGGCCCACGGCATAGTCGTTGCTGGCGAACTGTGCCAATGGGTTTTCCAGATTTGCCGCGTTCGACGAGAAGTTGCCGAAATGATCTTCCATGAAGTCGACCATCTCGAAGTTGGGCAGATTGCCGTTTTTCACATACTCATTGAATTCGCGATTCCACTCTTCGAAGCGGTATTGATCAGGAGTATTGAGGTCCCAACCACGATAGTAGACATCGGTTTTGCCGAGCAGAGAGTGACGCACGGGTACCGCCTGCACCACCTTCTGCGCGAAAGCATCGCGGACAATGGGGATGTAGAACGGGGCGCCAGCATAAGGATCCACATAATAGTTCTCATCGGCGTAGAGACCGTAGTGGCGAACCGTCAACCCGGCGCGCATGACGGTATCCCATATGTAACCGCCGAGCGCGTCGGGATCCAGGTCGTCGGCGCCTTGCGATGCGGTAATGTCCTTCGTCCCGGGTTCAATCGATGATTCGCCAGTCGGATCGAACAGCGTTGTAATGCGTACCGTGCTTGGACTGGGCGTTCCATCGGTTGTGTCGGGCAGTGCGATCCCGATGTTGCGCGGATTGCCATTCCAGTCGAACGGAATGTTGTAATTCGCGTTGCCATAGCCGACGAGTACATTCTTGACCGTGGCATCGTTGGCGTGGCCTTGGGTATCCCAGTTCCAGCCGTCGCCGCTTACGTCCCCGGCATCGTAAAAATTGTCGAGCAGAGCGAATCTGGTTGCCAGCAGGTGATGATTGGGAGAGATGGGCTGGGGAAACTGCACTCGGGCCGGATCTCCGTTGCCCTGTTTCAGATCACCGAGGATCTGATCGTAGGTTCGGTTTTCCTTCTGGATGAAGATCACGTGTTTGATGTGCTCATGCAAGAACGCCATCATCGGATCGGGGCCTCGTTGGTAGAAGGCGTTGTTAGCATCCACGAGAGCTGACAGGTAGCCGAGAGTGTCAATGTCGGGAATAGGTATCGTCAGGAAACCCGCCTTCAGCAAGGCCAGGATGTATTCGTTGCGCGAGGTTGGATTCGGTGGTGGACACAGAAGGTTCGAATAGTCTGGCGGTATGCCTTCCCCGGGGCAGTCCGACCGGTATTCCAGGTTCGGACCAGGATCGGATTTCATGTTCACGACGTATAATTTTTTTCCATCCGCGCTGACGGTTACCGAGCTTGGATACCAGCCGGTTGGGATACGACCGAGTAACCGCTCCGAAGCCACGTCGATCACAGCTACGGCGTTTTCTCCACCGAGAGTGGCATAAAGACGGCGACCGTCCGGGCTAAGCGCCACGGAGTTGGGGTTGGAACCTTTGTAGTGGTATCCTGGCCGAGCGACTGAGATTCGGCTGTTGAGGGCATCTTTCGTGGTATTGATTACTTCAATCTCATCCAGATCGCCATTGGCTACGTAAAGACGAAGCTGATCCGCGGAGAGCACCATGCGATTCGGTTCGCCTCCAACTTTGATTACCTTGACCGATCCTGAAGGGCTCACTGACAGCACTTGGCCATCGCGCTGGCTGCTCACATAGGTCTTAACCGGAGCACCCTTGGAATCCGATAGCACTACTGGCCAGTAAGGCATTTCTCCGATCGCAGTCTTCTGTCCGGGAGCGAAGAAAACTACCTCTTTAGATACGGTGCGCGTTGACGTATTGATGATTGACAGCGAATCATTCTGATAGTTGGCCACGTACAGTGTCGAGCCGTCTGGGCTGATTGCCAATCCGGCTGCCAGCGCACTGAACGGCATGAACATGTATTGCGCAATCGGGTTGCTGTTGATCGGTGTCGTGCTGAACAATCCGCCCGTCGGATACTGCTGTACCGGAACGTCGGCGGGCGTGTTATGTCCCAGGAGCACAAAGGGAGCGTCTGGCACGTAGGTACCATCGGCACTAGCTCCTGTGGTGGTCGACTTAAAGATCTCCACGCGGTCGTCTATGCCTCCGGCAACGTAAAAGCGCGTGCCGGACGGATCCCACAATAGGCCGTGATAGGTGTTGGGGATATTGATTAGCTGTTTCTGCTTTGGCCTCGTGCCACGAACATCGAAAACGAATACCCATTCCGCATTCGGAGTTGTCGTCGTCGACGGAATTCCTGTGAGAGGATCGAGCGCCGGCCAAACAATCGGAGTACCGTCCGGACCCTGAGTGTAGAAGTCGGTGTTGTAACCGGTAGTGAGGATCAGCAGAGCGGTGCCGTCGGGACTGAGCGCCGTGTTTACTGCGCCATTTGCATTGGCCGAGCCGTCGGGGCGCAGGCCAGTGGGTAGTTTTTGGAAAATTGAGCCGGGCGCCGCAGTAGGAGTAATGTAGAAACCGTTGGGTAGAAGGTTGCCACCAACCGACGCTGCGTTCCGTATCTGACCACCCGCGAGTGCGGGTAGAATCAGGCAAACTAGCAGGGCCGGCACAGCGCAAAAGCAAAAGCTCATCTTTCGTCGCATGTTCCCTCCTCAAGAGTGGGTTTTCTTGGCCTCGCGTGATCCAGGAAAAGCTTGAATCTTATTCGGTGGGGTCTAGAAAATGGATGCAATTCTACACCGAATCCCGCCTCTGTGTGCGGTTTAGAAGGTGAGCCGTGCGGAAAACTGCAAAACGCGGGGAAGTCCGTTGGGGCTGATTTCTTGCAAGGCTCCAAAATTACCCGCTCCGGAATTGGGTACGAGATAGCACGTCTGATTCTGCGATAAGCCGTCGCCGCAGCTGGACCCTATGGGGTTGTATTGCAGCTGGTTGATGCCGTCGCCGTTCTGCACGTAGTAGTTGGCGTGGTTGAACAGGTTGAATGCCTGAGCCTGAAATTGCAATTCCTTTCCTTCTTTGATGGCAAAGCTGCGCGCCAGTCCAATATCAATTCTTTCCAGCCACGGGCCGTAGAAAGAATTCAGGCCGATTCCGGGGGTCGGCCCAGCGCCATTGATACCGGCCGCAGAATTTGCAGTGTCTTGATTAAAGGCGGTGTCGTTGAGATTTCCATCTGCCCCGTCGCAATTGTTGAATGACAGCGTCGAACTGGTACACGCCGGGCTCAACAAACCCGCATAAGGACGGCCCGAAGAGAACTCCATGACGCTGCTCAAGGCCCACCCCGAGAGTAAAACACGCCCTTGTTCGGATCCTGTCAGCTTTTCCAGTTCCGGCCGGTAAACTGCGGCAAAACTAATTCGATGCCGCTGATCTAGTAGCGATGCAGCGCGCGTATTGCTGAAGTCGAACTGATTATTGAAGTCCATCCCGTCCAGCATCATGCTCTTGGCGAAGGTATAAGAAAACTGCAAAGCAAGACCCTGCGACATACGACGCTGCAATTGCACGAACAAAGAGTTATAGTGATTCTGCCCAGGGCTGATCAGCTCATTGATCTCCCCCAGGTTTGCATCGATGCGGCCATCGCTCAGCAAGCCGTTGTCCATGTTCGGCGACGTGATTGTCGGTCCGCTGCAGGGCACCGCGCTTCCGCCAGGAGGACAGACGACGTAAGTCGTTGCCCCATGCAAAGGATTCAGATTCAAATCATAGGCGCTGCCGGAGAGCAGATGCACTCCGTGATTCCACATGGTGCCGATGGTGAGTGTTGTGTCCCGCAGGATTTCGCGTTCAATTTGCAAACTTGCCTGCAAAATATACGGCGCCCGGAACTGCGGGGAAACCAGCGAAATGTCAGGAGACGCCTGGAACAGTGGAGAATTTCCCGGAAGAATGTTTGGAAACGTGGGCAGCTGCTGGTTAGGCGGACCGGATGTGTAACTCGCATTCACCGACGACTGCTGCGACGCCAGTCCGTTCGAGACCGCAGCGTTACGGTAATTGAGACCGTTCATGTTGGTGTAGAAATCCCCGAATCCTCCACGCACGACCGTCTTCGCTACTGGCTGCCAGGCAAATCCGAAACGCGGCGCCAGGCGTCGAAACTGGTTGGGATATTGTCCGGTCAGCGGAAACGCTGGATTCTCCGCCGGCTGCGGGTAGACTTGGAAGTCCTCGCGCAACCCCATGTCGAGCGTCAAGTTTTGCAAAACGCGAAACGAATCCTGCACATAAAAGCCACAATAAGGAACGGTAAAAGAAAAAGTAGGGTTTCCCGAAGTCTGGCTGAACTGGTTGTATTCCCCGAGCGCAAAATCCTGCAGATTTGAAAATTCGTAGCTACCCAGAAACGATCCGAACTCAACGGCCTCATTCGGGTCCGCACCACCATCGTTGTTGTCTGAATCCGCGGCGCGGTTCATGTCGAAACCAAACTGCAGCGTGTGTTTACCGATCAAGTAATCCACGCGGTCGGCCCCCGAGTATTGCCTTTCAAAAACTCTTCCCACGGAGAAAGGAGCATTTCCCAGAATAAAAGGTGCCGGACTATCCAGAATCAATGCGGGAAGGTTCGGAGCCAGTCCGGTCGGAGTAGAGATCTGATTGTCCTGCGAGGTGCTGGCATGGAATTCGTTCAGCAGGGTGGAAGAGAATGTGTGCGTCCATCCCAGGCTGGCTTGAACGGTATGCACGTAAGCATTCGCCAGGGTTTGCATCCCATAATTTCCGATCGTCGGGTCGGTGATGACCCCTCCTGGCGAGTCGAACCGGTTCAGATTGAAACTGAGGAACAGCCCATCGCGCGTACTGGGCGAATAATCCAGCCGGGGTGTAATCACCCAATCGTTGCGTTTTCTCGCCTTGGAGCCGAGATTGGAGTTCAGCGCGTTCAGAGTGTTCGACACTTGCTGCAGGTATACGGGATTCGTGGGGTCAAGCAAAACATCGGCATTCGTGTCGCTTCGCGGAACTGGCAACGGCCCATTTGGCGGAGGCAGCTTAGTCCCGGGCGGAATTCCAAAGTTGGTGCTCAGGAAATTTTCTAGGTTCAAAGGCGTCGTCGCCAATGCCGGATTGATAACGGAAATCGGATCGTTGCGCAGTTGCTGCTCATAATCCACGAAGAACCATAAACGGTCATGGCGAATTGGACCACCCACGCCAGCACCGAATTGCTGCAAAGCATCTTTAGGCTTCGCAAACCCGGCTGCTTTACCTACAGCGTCGTTGGCTCCAGTCGCTGAGTTCCTATTGTAATAAAACGCATTGCCGTGGAACGCATTGCTTCCCGATCGCGTCACCGCATTTACGAAGCCCGCTCCGCCCCCGTAGATTGCCGAGTAGGGACTCACCGAGACTTGAAACTCCTGGATCGCGTCCTCCCCATACAGGTACGGGATTCGATAGCGGCCTATGATGTCGGCAAAGTAGTTGCTGGTCGCGTTGGATCCATCCACGGTGAACGCGTTAGAGCCATTTCCGTTCGCGTATCCCGAGTCCTCACCCCCCTGTTGCCCGGCAATGCTTACCAGGCCGGTATCGCCGTCGTAGCTGGTATTCGGTGTGAGCGTCGCGAAGTCGGTGTAACGCCGTCCGTTGAGCGGCAATTCGCTGATTAATGACCGCTCGATCACCGTGCTGGCGGAGGATTCAGTCGGCCGTAACATTGGCGTCGTCCCCGTCACTTTTATCGTGTCGGCCCCGGTTCCCACTCGCACGTTGATATTTTGCGACGTGGCATTTCCTACCAGAACTCGGACTAACGCCTGGACATCACGAAACCCTTTGATATTTGCGGTGATGGAATACGATCCCGGCGGGAGCGCCGGGAAACGGTAAAGTCCCGCATAGTTGGTTTCGGCGGATTCCTTTACGCCGGTAGCGAGGTTCCGAACAATCACAACAGCTCCCGGCACGACCGCTCCACTCTCGTCGGTGATCCGTCCGCCCAGTGCACCCGTCAATACCACATTCTGTCCCATCAGCAATATGCAGTTCGTCCAAAGGACGAACCCGCCGCATAGCGCCAAGAACTGCAATCCGGCGCAAGGGCGCAAAGTTCGGCGGAAAGCATCAAGCTGACTTCCACCTCTGCCGATCATGGCTTGATTCTTCATTGGTTGGACTGGTCGAGATTCACTTTCGCAAGCTCAATTCTCCACCCCCGCCTCTCGCGAGCAGTTTGTTCCAAATAACAGGACCTCGGTCACAATACCTCGGGTCAGTTCTCGTTCCAGAAGGGCCATTATTTCGCCACGGTTTAAGAGCCGGGTCAAGAAATCGTACGTCGCCGCCATCCTTAGAGATTCTCGGGCCTCAACCAATTCTCCCTGTAGCTTAAGAATTCTCTCGCCTGCCAACAAACGTGCTCTCAGTTCTAGCGGTTCGAACGGCTTGACCAGATAGTCATCCGCACCCGCCGCCATCCCTTCCAACAAATCGTTCTTGCCATCCTTGGCGGTAAGCAAAATGGTGTAGATGTAGCCTCCCGGCACTTCGGCTTGTCGCATCCTGCGGCACAACGCAAGGCCATCAAGTTCTGGCAGAACCCAATCGAGCAGTACCAAGGTCGCGGTTTCGGGCTGCTGAAGCAAGTTCCATGCCTCCTCGCCATCCTTGGCGATAACACAGTCAAAGCCCCAATCCTTCATATGGCCGCTGATCAAATGTCGATACACGGCTGAGTCTTCAGCCAGCAGGATTTTCATGGGACGCCCCCGCTCCTAGATCTCTCTCTAGAGAAGCAAAGGGCCCCGAATTTCTCTTCCCCCAAAGAGACTATCCGGGACCTCGCATCTATCTTGTGGCCGGAAGTATAGTGCCGCACGGATAGATGGACAATAAATATCCTGAGTGGTCCGACCAGGATAGTCTTGACGATGGTGAGACAATTGCGCTCATGGATGCTTGGTTGCGGACCGAAAAAGCCTCTAAAGACGCGCCGTTCCGATTTCGCGTCGTCCACAACCCGCTATATGCAACGCCTATGGCCCAGGCTGCCGCTCGTGAAGCAATGAATGGCGCGAAGCGTGAATACCCTGAGTATGGTTGGGGAATGGAAATTGGGTTTAACGATGGCGAATTCTTCGTGCACGGGTACAAAGCAAAGTAAAAGCCCGATTCCTAAAAAGAAACCATGCTGGAAATTAAACGCATCCTCTGTCCGATTGATTTCTCTGAGTTCTCGGTAAGGGCGTACCACCATGCGCTATCGCTAGCCGAACACTATCGAGCCAAGCTGGTGCCCCAGCATATCGTAGAGCTATGGCGGTATCCCTGCGCTCAATTTGCAGCTTCTCTGGCGAACTATGAGGAGTTTTGCCGGGCGCTTCGCGAGGGCGGTAAGGAGCAACTGCAAGAATTTGTGAGGAACCACACTCACGATGAAATTCGGCCGGAGCTCGTCGTGGAGGAAGGAATAGCCGCGGACTCGATTCTGTCCTCGTCATGGGAACGCACGGTCGGAGAGCCCTGGGCCAGTCAACGACGTAGCGATCTGCTGGAGTTGCTCGGTCGTTTGAATCCGAGGATTGCAAAGTTGAGTGAGCGGGTTGAGGAAGAAGCTGGCAAGTGTCCAGAGGCACAACGGCTCACGACGTATCCCGGAGTTGGCCCACTCACGGCGTTAGCTTTCGTGCTGATCATTGGGCAAGCGGAACGATTTCGTTGCGGCAACTAGGTGGCCAGCTATCTGGGATTAGTGCCCGCGGAAGAATCCAGTGGGGAGCGTCGCCGGCTGGGACACATCAGCAAACAAGGCAACACGCTGCTGCGGTTTCTGCTCGTCGAGGCAGCGCGAGTCACGGTGCGCAGCGACCCCGAGTGGCGAGGCAAGTATTTTCATCTTGCCATGCGGAGGGGACGAAAGATCGCCAAAGTAGCGATGGCCCGCCGGTTGGCGGTTCGCCTCTACTGGATGTGGCGCAAGGGATGGGATTACGAGCAGTGGAACAAGTTCGGTCCGCACGCGGGCCAGCCCGGAACAGGCGTTGGTGTGCAGTCGAACACCCAGTAAATCGATTGGTGCAGCCCACTCCCTCTCACCGGGGAGTTCGAACTGGGAATCACGATCTGGCGGACCGAAGAGATGCATGGGTCGGACTGAGTTCCTGACCTGAACTGGATTGCGAGCGAGCCGATGGTTGGATACAGCACTTCTTCAACCAGAGCGAAATGGCGCTCTTCTCAGAGTGCACGCTGAGGTGTGCTTGTAATTTGCTTGATACACCCGACATTGTCAGGGACGCCTGTTAACAGCAACTAGCGCCCACAAAACCTTTCGCACTTGTTTTCTGAAGCGCTGGAGGTGCAGAATCATCCGAACCGCCGGCCCAAAGGAGGGGTTATGGAAATAACCTACCGCAGGCAGTATGGGTTCCGGTTGCCGGCACGGCTGCGCTGGAAACAAGCGGCGCTCTGTGCCTTGATCATTGATTTATTACCCGCGCCGCTATTCGCACAAAAACGAATGACCTACAAAGGCCCGGTGATCGTGCTCCCCAAAAGACCGGATGACCGCGTCGTTGTCGGTCAAGGAGACGCACAAACGGGTACCGGCGAAAAGAAACTATGCTCGATCCAGCCGTTTCCGGGAATGTCCACCACTGCCAGTGTTACGAGCTTGCAGGTTCCCCAAAAGGCTCAAAAAGAGTATGAACACGCCTGCCGGGCTCTGAAGAACAAGAAACTGCCAGAGGCTGAGCAGCACTTGCGCAAGGCAACCCAAATCTACCCGAACTACGTCGCCGGATGGGTAATGCTGGGTCAGACTCTCGAAACCAGGCAGCAAACGGCAGAAGCTCGTAATGCTTGTTCGCAGGCGTCAAACGCTGATACGAATTACTTACCCGCATATCTTTGCCTGGCGGAGATCGCGGGACGTGAGCAAGAATGGAAGGAGGTTTTGAAACTGACCAGTCGCGCGCTTGAACTGGATGCTGTAAGCGACCCCTATGCCTATTTCTTCAGCGCGATTGCCTACTTCAATCTTAACCAGTTGTCCGAAGCGGAACAGAGAGCTTTGAAAGCCGAAGCGATTGATAGGGACCACAACGAGCCGCTGTTGCAGCTTTTACTAGCCCAGATTTACGAAGCCAAGAGCGACGCGGCTGATGCTGCTTCTCACCTTCGGGAATATCTGAAACTTGCTCCGGAATCACATGATTCGGATAACCTGAAGAAGGTTTTGGCAGAAGCGCAGAACAAGTAGGCTGACGTCCGGAGTTTCGGTCTTGGTTCCAGACCGATGCCGGCCACAATTGTTTTCGACAGTAGTTCCTCCCGAGCAGGTCGGCCTTCCCGCCCGCGATCGGTGGCAAACGAAATCTAGGTTCTCTAGAGCGCATCCGTGCACAACTGGCTGTTGTAATATCCCCGATTTCACTTATAGACCCCGATCTGCGAAAGGGGCGCTTCCCCATCCCCCGTCACCTCTATTAGTGCGTCGGGTCACTGAATTCCGTGTCCTGTTTGTACTAAAAGAATAGTCAAGCTGAAATTGAATTTCCTGACCCCACCTCGATCGGAGGTGCTTGCCCCATGATTCCCGAACGCTCTCCCGAAAACCATTCTTCGATCGATGCGGATGACCTCATTATTGATGTTGGACTCCACCATGAAATCAAGTTCCGCGCTTACGAACTCTACGAGCGGCGTCACAACACTGACAATGGCCACGACTTAAAGGACAAGCTACAAACCGAACTGCCCCGTGTGGCCTACGCGGCAGCCCTGCTTCAGAAGCAGTCCAAGGGCGAGGTGGGGGATACTAGAGCGGTAAGAGCGGCCCGGATTTACCTGCGTGCTCTGAGCTTTTTTATCGGTGCGTGACGGGGATCGAGCAGGCAATCCAGCGAACCCCACCGACCTTTGCAGCCTCAACCTTCCTCGGGATTTTGAAACAGTTATCGCCAACCCTAGCGAAAGGAGCGCCGTCATGAATCAAGAAAAGTATATTGGCATGGACGTTCACCAGGCAACGATCTCGGTTGCCATCATGAACAACTCGGGCCAGCTGATCATGGAATGCCTGCTGGAGACCAAGGCGTCCACGATCGTCGAGTTCATCCAAGGACTGCACGGGACTCTGTCTCTGACCTTCGAGGAAGGAACCTCGGCTGCCTGGTTACACGATCTCCTGAAACCCCATGTCAGCCGGCTAGTAGTCTGCGATCCACGCAAAGCGGCTCTGTTGAAAGAGGGCAACAAGAGTGACCGAATCGACGCGCGAAAGTTGGCGGAGTTGTTACGCACCAACCAACTCAAGGCGGTGTACCACGAAGAGCATGGAATACGGGCCTTAAAAGAGTTGGGGCGGAGTTATCTGACGATCACCAAAGATGTGACCCGGGGGATGAATCGGATTAAGGCCCTGTACCGCAGCTGGGGCATTCCCTGCGCTGGCAGCAGCGTCTATGCTCCCCGTCATCGCGCCGAGTGGCTGACCAAGCTCGTGGAACCAGGAGTTCGGGTTCGAGCTGAGCATTTATACCAGCAACTCGACGGTCTGCAACCCCTGCGTCTGGAAGCACGCCGCGAACTCCTGGGGGAAAGCCAAAAGCACCGTGCGGTGAAGTTACTTCGCCAAATTCCTTCCATCGGTCCGATTCGCGCCGCTTTGTTGGTGGCATTGCTGCAGACACCGCATCGTTTCCGTACCAAGCGGCAGCTCTGGGCCTACAGCGGTTTCGCGGTCGAGACTCACGACAGCGGTGAGTACCGCTGTGTGCGTGGCAAACTGCAACGCAACCGCGAGCGCATTACGGTGCGCGGTCTGAATGACAACCACAATAAAGATCTGAAGAGTCTGTTCAAAAGTGCTGCTATCTCTGCCAGTACACGTCCTGGTCCGCTGCACGACTTCTATGTGGCTCGGGTGGAGAAGGGCATGCGGCCGACGATGGCCCGTCTGACCCTGGCACGCAAGATGGCTACGATCACCTTAACGATATGGAAGAAAGGAGTGAGTTTCGACCCCAAACAGTTGCCTCGGCAAGTGCCGCTTGAGCCTCTCCGGTGAAGCAGGCTTTCCATCTCGGGAGTTCCCTCTGATGATGGGCGGTCGGGTTCTGGAGATGCTCGGTTCGAGAGGAGTATCAGTCGATGAGATCGGCCCCGTGTGCTTCGGCACCGAGTCACCCATTACACGTTATGCCCCCTCGGATAACCAGAAATAGCCATAGGCCACGAGCCTCGGATAGAACCATGGTTGCCTCAGAAGCAACCAGTTCTCGCTTGCCGCTCTTTCGAACTCGATGGCATCGTTACATCAGCGGAGGAACTTATGAACATGGCAATCGGCCAAACCTCCCCAGAGAAGTGAATCGACAAGTGGGCTGGATCTCGAGAAAGAATCTCCACTCCGGTCGAGGCGGAGCTTTTTTTCTTGACATCCCTTTTTATAGAACTCATCGACAGGTCAATGAGCGAAATCGCCTTCCATGAGAAGGCCGGTCAGAGTCAAGTGAATTCTTTGTTTTTTCTTTGGACACGGTTTTTTCTTCGCCGAGTCGCCACTGGCGCCATGCTTCCATTCGCACTCTCGAGTAGCGATTCGTTCGCTCGGTGCAGATTTGGCGTTCTCGGTTCAGTCGGTGCTGCCATCTTTTTGGCGCCCCATGGTTCTGTTCTTTGAGAGTCCATTCTCGCCGCTCGCTGGAAAATTAATCGACACCCGTCACCCGAGGGTCTGATACCGTTGCGCCGATACGAATCTCTCGGCCGAGTCCTTCTAGGATCAAACGTAGGCGTAGAGTCACTATTCTCCGCGGGGACTCGATCTCAAGCGATTTGGAGTTGAAGCTCACTTCGCAATTGCGGGATAGCAGAACCCAAGGTGTCCGGTCGGGGGTTTCGACTCTCTCAGACCCGGGCCGGACCACAACTTGAACCTTCTCGTCATCAATGGCATCATCCCCTTGCATGAAATCGCTCGTGCGGCTCCTTCGTCGTGCACTTTTGATCTCATTTTTCTGCGCCACTCTTCACGCCCAAGAGATCTCCATTCAAGCTCTCGTCACCCCTTCCACCGTCATCACCAAGGACGGTCGCCCCGTCAATTTCGCGCTCCACGGATTCATCGAATTCAGATCGCTATCCGAACTGTTTCCCTACATCGACTCGCAAACCCATCGCTGGCCGGGCAACCCCGCCTTCGACGACGCCAAGCGGCAACAACTCGCCCGCGAACTGCTTCGCCGCGGCATCGAGAGTCGGGTCGTTTCCATGACCGACGAGCGTCCGTTCGAAACGCTTATCACGCATACCGAAGACGAACTCCGCCGCGCACTCGCCCAAGTCACCGAATCCACTCCGGTTGGATACGCCGAGGCCTTCGTCGCCGTCCAGCAAAAATGGAAACACGCTATCAATTGCTGGAGTGCCGCTCCCTCCATTCCCGCACGTGTCCTCTCCAATTGGTACCCGATCGCCGAGGGCATCCCGCTCTACGGCGCCACCTATGACTCCACCGAGCACTTTTGGCAAGCTATCAAATATCACAGCGACACTACCGTCGCCGACCTCAACGCCCTCCTCACCACGTTTGAGCGCCAGAATTGGACGCCTTGGCTCGCCCGTCTCGATGCCAGTCCTAGCCTCTACCTCCCGAACGCTTACGCAATCGAGTTCCTGCGCTCCAACCTCACGCGCGATCGCCTTCGCTGGTTTCGCGACCAACTCACCACGCATAACCTTCAATCCACCGAGCACGCTCGTGCCGCGCAGCAACGCACCGCCGCGCCCTTCCGCTTCACCGCCTTCGAAGAAAAGGTTATCTGGGGAGACCTCGCCGACGTCTTCCACCTGGTCTACACCTTCTCCCTTCCGGATGACCTGCTCCGCGCTACCCTCGACCGCTCGCACTTTGACGGAATATATTTAGGCAGTCGCAAGATGCCCTTCATCAGCCAAGACTTCCGCTCCCTCATGCTCGAAATCTGGCACGTGAAATATCTCCAGATGCCGCGCTTCCGCGAACTCATCAGCTCCATACCCATCGAGATCCGCCTTGAGCATTTCCTCAACGACGGCGACTCCCCCGATATTCCGATTCCAATTTATGTCGGCTACCTCAACCAGATCCGCGATCTCGCCAGACGACATTAGCCTGTGTGGCGCGGTGAGCGCGCCTCGAACCGAATTGGAGACAGTGCCTTCGCTCTATGGCGCAGCCTAGCTCCGCAGCCATCTCGCGAAGTCGGCTTTTGGGCCGTGTGGGCCTCGATTCGCCAGAATGCATCAGCCCTTGCTTTTCAATTGGTACGATCATAGCCTCATCGTTGAACCCATGAAGCCTCGACGCATGACCGCGCTCAGACCCTCCGCCGCATTGCTTGTTTTCCTATCAATCTCATTCACTCTGTGCGCCCAGGACCGTTCCTATGGACGCTCCGTCGTCGCCACGCAGTACGGTATGGTTGCCACCAGTCAGGTAGCGGCCTCACAAGCTGGGGCGCTCATCCTCGAGCGGGGTGGCTCTGCCATCGATGCCGCAATCACGGCCAACGCTGTACTCAATGTCACCGAACCCAACTCCAACGGTATGGGCGGCGATCTCTTTGCCATTTATTGGGAGGCGAAGACGGGCAAGCTCTACGGCCTCAACGCCAGCGGCTGGGCTCCGGAGTCTCTCACGATTGAGCATCTCCACAAAAAAGACATCGCGGCGATGCCACAATTCGGTATCGATTCGGTGACCGTTCCGGGTGTGGTCGACGGATGGGCCAAGTTGTATGACCGCTGGGGAAAACTGCCTTGGCGCGACCTTTTTCAACCTGCGATCTTTTATGCTGACCATGGATTCCCGGTGGCTGAGATCATTCACGCATGGTGGGATGGTGACCACGATGGCTTGCTGACGAATACAGAAAGCCAACGTGTATTTCTTCCCGGTGGCAAGGTCCCCGAGACCGGCGAGATATTTCGCAATCCCGATGTGGCCCGCGCACTTACGCTAGTCGCCAACCAAGGCGAGACTGTCTTCTACAGGGGTGAAATCGCCAAGGCCATTCTTAAAACCTCCGACGAGCTAGGGGGAACCATGGCTGCCGACGATCTCGCGTCTTACTCCGCTGAGTGTGTTGAGCCGATTTCCACGAAATACCGCGATTGGACTGTCTACGAGCTCCCGCCAAACGGCGACGGCATCGCAGCGCTTGAGATGCTTAATATTATGGAGCAATTCAAGCCCGATCCCGCCGGTCCGCACAGTCCGGGTGAATTGCACACCCGAATCGAAGCCATGAAGCTTGCGTATGCCGACGTGAAGGCATACGACGGCGATCCGCGTTTCAGCAAAATTCCCGTCGATCAGCTGCTGTCAAAGGATTACGCCGCAAAACGCGCCTTACTCATAAACCCAACTAAAGCGAATTGCACGGTCGCTCCAGGGGCGTTGGGCGCCAGCGATACCACGTACTTCAGCGTCGTCGATCGCGAAGGCAATGTTCTTTCCGTGATCCAAAGCAACTACAACAACTTTGGATCGAACGTAACTGTTTTGGGCATGGGATTCGCGTTACAGGATCGCGGAGGCCTTTTCTCGCTCGCCCCCAGGTCTCCCAATGCGCTTGCCGGCCGCAAGCGCCCGTTCCATACCATCATTCCCGGCTTCATGCAGCGAGGTGACGAGCACATCGGCTTCGGCATCATGGGCGGACTCAATCAGCCGTTGGCTCATGCGCAATTCGTTTCGAACGTCGTCGACTACAACATGAACATTCAGGCTGCGATGGAAGAACCGCGTTTTACCGATCGCCAGCAGCTCGGCTGCAAAATCGTGATCGAGTCGCGCGTCACGCCCTCTACCCTTGAAGCACTGAGCAAGATGGGCCATGTGCTGCAAGTGCATAGGGACTACACGTCACTGATGGGGCGCGGCCAGGCAATCCTTCACGATAGCAAAACCGGCTTGAATCTCGGAGCGTCCGATCCACGCGCCGACGGTGCTGCAATCCCGGAGCAGCCGCAGTTCTTTGGCGCATCGGCCAGACCTTAGCCTGGCGCCACCCTTGGCGACAGCAATTTCATTACGGCGATCAACCACGATTTAGTAATGATAAGTCGGCTTCGAGAAGATCGTGGATTGATTCCCCCAATCCGTTTATAGCCAACCTCCGGAGTGCCGACAATCCGGAGACGCGCCAGTAATCGGATCAGCGGCGACAAGGGACTGTCGCTGCTCAGTTGGGCCAATCAATTCACAGAACCGCCAGTTCAGCCCAACCCACTTCGATGCCCATTTGCGTTGAACCGTGGGATTAAGTTCCGCGCCCTACCTAAAGTATGAGCTCGGCGTAATTCCTAAAGCCTTCCTGAACATGGAAATGAACGCGCTCGGCGTACTGTAACCAGACTCCAGAGCCGCATGCGTGACTTTTGCGCCCTCCGCCAAGAGTCGCATCCCTTGCATAAGCCGAACTTGCTGCCGCCATTTCCCAAAGGTCATTCCGATTTCTTGTTGAAACAGCCTTTCGACAGAGCGTTTCCCCGCTCCAGTCACCCTGCAAAGCTCAGCAAGCGTCCGACGGTCGCGAGGATCCCTGATGAGCATTTCTGCGATCCGAACCAGCCTGGGATCGGACAAATGCGGAAGCTGCAATGGGATCGTCGGCGCTGCTTCCAGCTGATGAAGGATCACGGCGACCAGGTGCGCTTGCCATTTCACTGTTTTCTTCAACGCATGCACAGTACAGGCGTGAAGAACGAGTTCCTTGAGCAGATTGGAGACATTGATTACACAACAATCTCGTGGTAGTCCTTTTGCCAGCCTTGGTTTCAGATACAGCGTTCGCATCGCCACCAAGCCTGACATCGTGGTCGTGTGCGGAATCTCGGCCGGAATCCACACGGCACGGTGTGGCGGAACAACCCAAGTACTATCTTGGCTACGGACCGTCATCACCCCTCGCGAGGCATAGACAAGTTGATCTCGATCATGGAAGTGCACGGGGATGACGTGGCCGTCTGGATAGTCGTGGGTGAGCGTTGTGATTGCCGACTTAGAGTCGCCCGACCGGTCGAAAATACCACTTTGACGCTTTTGCGACATCCATTGTCACCTTATCGAAGGCTCGCACAACTGACAATCCGTAAACTAAGGTTAATTTTTACCATTTCGTGGGGAAACGTGAACCGCTTACATCAATGGCTATGCCGTTCTGACCGGTGGCGCAGCACCGTCGCACAGAGACTTCCCTGGGCAATTGGCAATACCGAGCTGGGACCGAATGTTTTGGAAATTGGCCCTGGCCCGGGCTTAACAACTGACCTTCTGCGAACCTCAGTGCCTCGCCTCACGGCATTGGAGATTGATGCAACATTGGCGGGTTCACTGAACTCGCGCCTAAAAGGAAGCAGCGTGCAGGTCATCGAAGGGGACGCGACGAAGATGCCTTTTGGAGACGCTGAATTCTCGGGTGCAGTTTCGTTCACCATGCTGCATCACCTTCCTTCTCGAGAATTGCAAAACAGGGTCCTCGCGGAAGTATTTCGTGTGTTGAAGCCCGGCGGTTTTTTCGTGGGCAGCGACAGTCTTCAGAACTGGTTTATGAGGATCATTCATATCGGCGACACGCTTGTTCCCGTAAATCCCGATACGTTCGGCGCTCGATTGGAGAGGGTGGGTTTTGAAGTGTTGGAGGTGCATAAGAATTCGCGAGCTTTCCGATTCCGCGCTCGACGACCGACTGCATAAGTGGTCAAAACACGAATCGGAGAATGAAACGAACTAGCTGTGATGATTCGACCTGTGGAGGAGTTACATGAAGAAACCAATCCTGACTCTCAAGAGTGGCACTCCGAAATCCCTCTTTCTCGCTTTTCTATTCGGCTTCGCGTTCGCAACACCGGGCTTTGCTGGCACTGATGCCGATTCGTGCGCTGCGAATTCGGCAAATCGGCAACTTGATTATTGGCTCGGCAACTGGAAGATCGGCACCGAGGGTTCATCGGGGAATGCTCACAGCACGATCCGTTTATCGCTCGACAAGTGCCTCGTCGTTGAGAACTGGGACGGAGGAAGGGGCCATTATGGTCAGAACGTCTTTGGATACAGTGCGGACGACAAGAACTGGTACGGCATGTTCGCCGACAATGAGGGTCGGGTTCATGTGTTCACCTCGGGAAAGGTCGCATCTGGCGCAGCGGAATTTGAAGGCCCAAGCCGCGGGCCCAACGGAGAGAGCGTATTGAACCGTGTGAAAGTAATACGGCTGAATCCGAACAAGGTCGAGCAGAGCTGGGAAAAATCGAATAACAATGGCGCCACTTGGAATGTGGTGTTCCGCGGAGAGTATTCGCGGGCGAACCCCTAAAGCTGACGATACCGAGAGGATGTCGTGGGTTGGAGAATAGTCATGAAAATCAAAGCCTTGCTATTCGTTCTCGTCGTCTTATTGCCGGGAGCACGCGGTCTTGCACAAACTGCTCCAGACAGCGCTCTGCTAATCCTTGCCAAAGAGGACAACACACTTCTCATCGTCAACCCTGCCAGCCTGAAAGTAACCGCCAAATTGCCGGTCGGTCCTGATCCGCACGAGGTGATTGCCTCGACCGACGGAACGACTGCGTACATCTCCAACTACGGCGGCGGCCTATATAACACGCTCACCGTGGTTGACCTCTCTGCGAAAAAAGTTTTGCCGGCCATCGATCTCGGCCCTCTGCGCGGCCCACACGGACTGGCGTTCACAGGTGGCAGAGTATGGTTTACGGCCGAGGCTGCCAAGGCAATCGGCAGCTACGATCCTGCAACCAAGAGGGTCGATTGGATCATGGGCACCGGGCAAAATCGCACCCACATGATCTACGTTTTTCCCGACCTCAACCGGATTGTCACCACGAACGTTAGTTCCGCGAGTGTCAGCATCATTGAAAAGATCGGCGGTGGTGTGGGAACGGGGCCGTCGAGTGGAGACTGGAACGAGACCGTCGTTCCTGTCGGTCGCGAGTCGGAGGGATTTGACGTATCTCCCGATGGCAAGGAAATCTGGGTCGCCAACGCCGACGACGGAACGGTCTCTATCATTAATGTGGCGAGCAAGAAGGTTATCGACACCCTGGCCGCCAACGTCAAGGGAGCGAACCGGCTGAAGTTTACACCAGATGGCAAGCTGGTGTTTATCTCGAGCCTTAGCAAGCCAGATATCGCTGTTTTCGATGGAGTCACCCGAAAAGAGATGAAGCGTATAAAAGTGGGAGAAGGCGCTGCCGGAATTCTCATGCAACCCGATGGGTCGCGCGCCTACGTCGCCTGCTCGCCGGACGGGTACGTCGCGGTAATCGATTTGCACTCGCTCGAAGTTGTGGGCCGCATCGAAGCCGGGCAGGAACCCGACGGCCTCGCCTGGGTCGGCCACTGAATACCGAGGGCACGCTCCCCGGTTTCTCAGGTCCGAAAATGACGTTTTGTCTTTCGCCCAGATGCGCGAACGCATCGGGTATGGCCAAGACGGACGGATGGCGCGGGCCGGACAATTAACCAAGCTAGGCAGCCGAATTCTCAACCGCGCGCCGGGTGAGTGCCACCTGAATGCCATGCCTGGGCCGGAGTGTAATGGTGGGCAACGGTTCGACCGGGTGATCTTGCGCAACCCGGATCTGAAACCTCTGCGCGATCGCCGCCAACACTAAGGCAGCTTCCATCGCGGCAAACGAGGCGCCTATACAGGTGCGTGGTCCCCCACCAAAAGGAAAGTAAGCAAACTTGGGAGCAGCTTTGGCTTGCTCATCCAACCAGCGGTCTGGATTGAACCTCTCGGGCTGTTCATAATATCGAGGGTCGCGGTGCATCACCCACTGGCTCACCACCACAGTTGCTCCGGCGGGCACTCGATAGCCGCCAATCTCACAGTCTTTCAAAGCATTTCGAACAACAGCCCAAGCTGGGGGGTAAAGCCGCATGGCCTCTTTTACTACTCGCTCTGTGTACGGTAGTTTGGACAGATCCTGCATTCCTGGGCTTTTGCCGTTCAATACCCCGCGAAGCTCTGACCACAGCTTTTTCTCCACCTCTGGATACTGCGCCAACAGATACCAGATCCACGATAACGAAACCGCAGTGGTCTCGTGGCCGGCCAAAAGCAAGGTCATCACTTCATCGCGCAACTGCTGGTCCGTCATCCTACCGCCTTCGTCTTGAGCCTGCAGCAATTCAGATAGCAGGTCGTCGGCAATCTGGCCACTCGCTCGCCGCTGGCGAATTAGACCGTACACGATGTCATCCAGCTGACGGACTGCGCGCCGGTAACGCATGTTGCGGGGCGTCGGCAAGAGGCGAAGAATTGGAGGCAGGAGCATACGTCCGCCCGAGCCCAGCTCCATCACCGTGTTTAGTGCCTCAGCAACTCGGTCTCTGTCGGCAGTGACCTCGACATTGAAGAGAACCTTGGCCACAATTTCCAGCGCGAGACGCATCATGTCCTGATGAATGTCCCGCACTTCGCCATCCTGCCAGGCTGCTATCATCCGCTCCGTATAGGCCACCATAGTGTTGCCGTAAGATGCGATCCTGTCCCGGTGAAAGGCCGGTTGGATAAGGTGTCGCTGCTGCAACCACGAATCTCCTTCGTTGGTTAACAGTCCGTTGCCAAAGATCCGGCGGTTGAATTGGAGAGCCTCACCCTTGATGAAACTTCGGTAGTGATTGACCAGAACGTGTTCGATAAGATCAGGGCGGTTCAGGAAATAAATGTGACGGTTAAAGGCCCGGTAGTAGAAGATGTCGCCATATTGACGTGCCCACTGCGTATACAGTCCGAGCGGGTCTCTGCTTCCCAACGGGAAGTTTCCGATTATCCCGCGATTTCTAGGACCGGGCGGACGAACCAAAGGCATCATAAGCTGATTGCAATACTTCTCTTACCGATTTTGAATGATACTGCACAGCTGCCAACCTAACGGCTGAAGGTGAGGGAAAGCTGGCATGACTCCTGAAAGACATAACCGCACCGACATTGCACGCACGCTCGCGCACGCCTGCTCCGACAACATCTATATTTAGACTTTTCAACGGATCAGATCGCCATCACTTCCGAGTGCCGGGTGGTTTACCGCGGCAACCGGTGGCACAATGTCCAGTAATTCGTGGGCTCGGCCCGCGATTGATTCGAAATTCGGTAGACTGGTTGCCGCGAACGAACTTCTCGTCGGCTTCCCTGATCCAAGACTTACCGGTTTGACACCCCTTCTGCGACGTTCCTATACTTCTCCACGCTACGACTGCCCGTCCGGGGAGGACACCTATGTTGAAACGTGCGCTGGTTATTTTCCTGATTGCTGCCTCCGCAACTATCGGCTTTGCGCAAGAACTTTGGAAAGTTCGTCAACCCAAGCTCACTCCACAAAAGAGCGGCACTACGCAGCTGCTGATTGCTGTCAGCCCGGTGAACTCCCGGGTGGTGTGGGCAGCCGGAACTGGCGGTACATATGTGGTCACGACTGACGGCGGAGAGACCTGGAAAGCTGGTGTCGTGCCTGGGGCCGAAGCCCTGCAGTTCCGCGATGTGCAAGGCGTGAGCGAGAAGGTCGCCTATCTAATGTCCATTGGAAATAACACTACAGATTTTCGCATCTACAAAACCGTCGACGGTGGCGCGACCTGGACGATCCAGTTCAAGAATGAGACGGTGAATGCATTCTATGATTGTTTCGCGTTCTGGACTCCGAAGCGTGGCATCACGCACAGCGATTCAGTGAACGGAGTATTTCCCGATATTCGCACAACCGACGGAATGACCTGGGACTCAATCGCCGACGTTATGCCGCCCGCGTTGCCGGGGGAAGCCTCGTTTTCGGCAAGCGGAACCTGTATCACAACCCAAGGACGAGGAAATGCCTGGATTGCTACCGGCGGCTCAACGACTGCAAGGATCTTAGCCACCAGAGATGGAGGCGACACTTGGAACGCCTATGACACTCCGCTTGTGAGCTCAGCCAGCGCAGGCGCAATTTCCGTGGCCTTCCGCGATCCCTGGAATGGCATTGTGGGTGGCGGCGATTTGTCTGCAAACAGTTCTGCCGACGCGGCAACGTCGAACGATGGCGGGCAAACGTGGATTCTTACGAACAAGCCGCCCGTGGCCGGAGCCATCTTCTGCCTGGCCTACGTGCGCGGCAATCGCGATGATGATAATGAAGAAGCCGACCACGAGCACGACCATACCGTTGTGGTCACTGCCGAGACGGAGCCGAACTTCGACACAGGATCGGCGGCTTGGACTCCCGACGAAGGACGCACTTGGTTCCAATTACCTGACGTGAGCGGCTATTGGGCGGTGGCTTTCGATAATCCGAAAGCTGGATGGTTCGTGGGCAATGGAGGTCAAATCCTGAAGATCAGCTTCTAGCACAGTCTGGCGATACAGTGCAGCGCGTCGGCTGCCCATCCCGTTTCCCTAGGAGGAGTTCGGGGGAGCCCAATTTTTAGCCCGTTACCTTTGGGCCTGGTCGGCGACAAATAACGGTGGTGGAACGTTCGAGCCGACGTTCGGCGGTGCGAAAGTTGCAAATTTCGAAACCTTCGATTCCCACGTAGCTCCGGTTGTGGATCGTTAGTACGCCTGCCTGCCGGAGGGAGTGAAGTGTTCCGCGATTGCCGTCTCTCCGGGATGGCTTCTGAACGTAATGAAGCCATCCGTCGCATCGCCGGGCACATTAATGCCTACGAGTTCTTCGAAGACGGCGCCCCTTGCGTTGACGGGGCTGCCCGCGCGTGCGGTGTCCGCGGCATGTTGAATCGTGCACCGGGGTGCCGATTGAGTGCCGGGATTCGAATCATTCCCGGTAGTCGACATGGAGAAGGACGAATTGGCCTGGCCAAAAGCTCCGCAGACGCATGGAAATAGGAGAAAGAGAGTTGCAAGTTTCAGATTCACTTTGGCGTTCCTCATTGCGACCGTACTTCCAACGAAATAAAACGATATAAGTGGTAATTTCCGATAGCAGCTGAAAATGTGAATTTCACCCTGAAGTTCGAGTTCCAGGCAGGCTTGCCCAGATGCAACCGAACCCTAAGTGAGGAGACACCTTCGAATGCAGCGTAGAGATTTTCTAAAGAGTACTGTCGCTGTTGCGGTAGCTGCAGAACTTGGAATCGGTAAAGCGCAGGCGAAAGTTCCCGCCCACAATTGGGGAAACTACAACTTCGGCTGCGGTCCGCAGGTGACCGATCGGCTCAATCAGGGGCCGTTCCCTCAATATCCACCGGATGCAGTTATCCCCACCGACGATGTGGTGATGACCACGACTTCTTCCGACGCAGCCATGCCGAACTACGGCAAGGGACTAGTCACCTACATCACGGCAGATAGTGGCACCGAAGAAATCAAGTCAGACAATATCTTGCAAGCGATCGAAGACTTGGTTCAATTTCCCTTGGGCCAGCAGCTCTACATCCGTCCGACATGGAAAGAAGTGCAGCCGCGTCCCGGACGTCTGGAGCTACCCGACTACGTGAAACTGGTGTTTGAATTAGCGAAGAAAAACAACAAGCGGGTCGGATTGCGAATTCAGATGTGCGCGCCAGATTATAAGCACGAAGCCGCCTTACCAGATTTTATTTTGGAAAAAGTACCAAAAGTTGATCTCGTGATTAGCGATCAGGAGAGTGCTGCTGCAGGAAAGAGATTTTTGGAGAATCCACACTCGCGTTATCAGCCCCGGTACGACGATCCTTTTTTTCAGCAGTCATTCAGAGAGCTCGTTGGACAACTGGCGGGGGAGTTCGATGGCAATCCGCTCGTCGAATTTGTCGACACGTTTATGTACGGCTTCTGGGGTGAAGGGCACACCTGGCCATTCGCCAATAATCCTTTCCCCGACTACCTGACTGCAGAGCGCACCTGGACCACGATGCTCGAAGTCCAGCTCGAACATTTCAAGAGAACTCCCCTGCTAACCAACACGCAACCAGATTACAGTCGAGTTGGTAATTCGGAATTGCTCGACCGCACCGTCCGAAGCAACAATTGGATTCGCAGCGACACCATCTTTATCGAGAACGAACAGATTGAAGCGCTCAGCAACCGCCCGCCGTGGATCGCCGCATTGCTCGAGCAGGGGCTTCCTGGGAAACCTCCCGATCCGAACGCCGCACAGGGAGAGATATCCCCGGCAGAGAACATGATCGATCATGTGATCGATATCGGGGCGAATTATTGGTCTCTTTGGAACTTTCACCACATCAGCGAAACGAATCTGATGAGCTACTACCAGGCTTATCCGGCGGCGTTCGACCGGATCAATAGTCGAATTGGATATCGGGTGAGGCCATCTTTCATCTGGAGCTATCAGGACAATGGTTACCTGGGGCTCATTGTCGGCTTCGCAAATGACGGCATCGCAGGTGTGCCGGGCGTATTGAGGGTGACCGTGGAGAGCCAGGACGGGAAAGTGCTCAAGAGCGGTTGTCTGGATGCCGGCTACCCGTTACCGGGCAAGATTAGGCAGGCGCAGTTCGTGCTTCCGCAAGGGACAGATTGGAAAGGATTGAAACTCAGAGCTGAGATCGAGGTAAAAGGAATGCGCTATCCCGTGCGGTGGGCGTGTCACCAGAAGCTGAACGATGACGGCTCGCTCACATTGCGCCCCAACCTCCGTCAGCAGGTCTAAGCTGCAGTTGTTCTGTTTCCGCGCCTGGAGCCAGCGCAAGCGGGCGTTGCCCCGGCACCGTGAGCATTGGTGCTCGCATTGCAGAATAAACAGCTGATCGAAACGTGGAGCCCTTCCTGCAACCCTGAGGCGTTTAAATGTTTCTATCACGTGGTTGGAATTCGCGCGCTGCCGGGAGCAGCGCGGATTAGAGTTCTTCGGAGACTTCCTGTCTCCTCGGTAAAAGCCCCCGCACCTCCATAAGGAAGTTATCTGCTGATTCAATGAGAGATGTTCGCGTCTTGCAAAGTCGCTAAGCCGACAATGAGCGCCTACTCGATTCTGCCCAAAGGGCAACTTTGCCTACTGGCAACTTCACACCGCTCTTCTAGCTCGAACCCTTGCTGTATTCGCTCCGACAAATCTTTATTTAAGACTTTCTAATTGATCAAATCGCTATCACTTCCGATAAGCACTTTTCCGGATCTATTTGGCGGCTGCGCGGTCATAACTTCCCGATTTTGCCGACGTCCATGTAAGTCTTTGTCAAGGGAAAACACAGATCTCCTGATGCGCGCTCGTGAGAGCGTGCACAACGAACTTGCCACAGAATCCGCAGCTCGCACGTGGCCTCCCGGCTGTGGCTCCTGCCTTCGCAGAACCAGACATCCATTCGCTGTCTCGGGTCCTTGCGGACCGTCGCAGAAGATTGAGTTTGTGTTCTCTGCCAGTCCTAAAACAATCCGCAGGAGCCTCGGGAGTTTGATCTCCGTCGCTCAGTCGGCAACCTATAGGACCTGGCAGTCTGCACGCCGTGGAATCCTGTTTTTTCTCTCTTTCGCGCCGGTGCTTTCTAGGCCACCGCGCTCTGATCTTCTACCGTCACAAAGTCCCGTTGCCCTCGGTCCACAGCGAGCAGATATGCGACCATCTTCCGAGCAACCGCAAGAGTTGCCCGATTGGCATTCCCTTTTTCCTTCTCTCGCTGGTAGACCAGGGCCAGCTCATGGTCCTGTCGTGGCGCCAGCTTCGCGGCTTCCACCAGGGCCCGTTGGATGTGCTTGTTGCGTTGTTTGGAAAGTGGTGCGCGCATCACCTTCTCGGCCGAACTCTTCTCTTCACTGCAGAGCCCGCAGTAACTGATGGCATGTCGGATCGACCGGAAGCGCGCGATCTCTCCCATTTCCAGTGCCCAGGTCAGCGCGGTAATCGGACCTACTCCGGGGACAGTCCTGAGCCGTCTGATTCGCTCGGCCAGCATCGGATCTCGCTGTAGAGAACTGACCAGAGCGTATTCCGTCTTCTGCAGTCGTACGATGGTCTCCCGGCTCAATCGCAGCAAAGGTCGGATACTCTCATCGATCTCCGGGTTGGTCGAGAGCAACTCACGGAAGTAGCCCACTTTATGAAGCCGCTGCTTGTTATGGCTCACTCCGGTTTCCATGAGCAGGCCGGAGACTCGATTCTTCATCTGCACCATCTGGCGCACCAGCAGGTGTCGGTAGCGCAGCGTTCGCCGCCGATCACGAATCTGGGTCGATGCCATGTGGCACTCTGGCAGGAAGTCACAGCGCAGGCAGTCGGCGATTTTGCCGGCATCGATCCGATCGTTCTTCTTCTTGGCCGCAGCGATGGCGCGCAGCATCAGCGGATGCGCTACCTTCACCTGCTGCGCGTGTGGAAGTAGATGATCGTAAATCCAGCCAGTGAAAATCGTGGCCTCCATGGCTACCGTCCAGGGTTGGGGCAACGTCTTCATCCAGCTGTCGAGTTCGCATCGCGTTGCTCCGATCTTGCCTTCTTGGTGGATCTGGCCACTCGCATCTTTGACGCAGTAGCTGATCGTTTTCTTGTGAACATCGAGCCCGATGTAATACATATGTCCTTGAGGAGCCTCCGTGGTTGTTTCTCTGAATCAACGTTCCCGTTGAGTTCAGCTTTTTGTACACCACGTGCTCCTCACTGACTTAGCATTCAAACAATCCTCCCGTAACTTCCTACAAGCCCGTTTGAACGAAGCCTTAAGGCAGACGCTTTCGCGTGTCCGGTGTCAGCGGTGGTGGGTGAGCGGATAAGGTTGGGTCATAAGGAGAACACCTATGACCCACCTTCGCAAAATGATGCTCGAAGAACTCGAGCGTCGTAATTACGCTCAGACTACCATCGAATGCTACATCCAAGCGATCGAAGATTTTGCACGCCACTTTCACCGCCCTCCGGACCAACTCACTCCGGAGCACATCCGCGAGTACCAAGCGTATCTGTTCCGCGAGAGAAAGCTAGCCGCGTCCACTGTGACGCAACGGCTCGCGGCTCTGCGGTTCTTCTACACGCAGACGATCAAGAAAGCCTGGAGCGTAGCCGATACACCTTACCCAAAGAAGACGCGACCCCTACCCAGCATCTTGAGCCCAGAAGAAGTGGCCCACCTCATCGACTCCTCGCAGACTCGGTTTCATCGCATGGTGTTGATGACGCTTTATGGCACCGGGGTACGGCGCGCAGAGTTGGCTTGCCTGCAAATTTCCGACATCGACAGCCGACGCATGGTGATCCACATCCGCAGAGGCAAAGGCCGTCAGGATCGCGATGTCATGCTCAGTCCCAGGTTGCTCGACGCCTTGCGCGACTACTGGCGTAGCCTGAAGCGCAAACCCACGGAATGGTTATTTCCGGGCGGCTCCCGACACACCTCCAACCGTCCCATCACTCCACGAGCCGTGTGGTATGCGTGCCAACGGGCTGCCCAGCGGGCAGGCCTTCAGAACCGGGTTCATCCCCACACGCTGCGCCATTGTTTCGCAACGCACTTGCTGGAAAACGGAGCTGACCTGCGCACCATTCAACTGCTCCTGGGACATCACGATCTGAAGGAGACCACGATCTATCTGCATCTCTCGCGACGGCATCTCAACGCCACCGCCAGTCCGCTGGACTCGCTCCAGCTGAAAGATAAGTCACCCCAGAACCCATAGATGAACCGGCCGCCGCTTGAGGTGGCCGATCTGGTTCGCGCCGCAGGACGCGCCTTCATCGAACACAGTCGCCGGTGGATCACCTGGCAACACCTCACGGTGCTGCGAGCCATCGCGCGCTGTCGGACCGCCGCCTTGGGCGGGCATCTCGATGAGTGCATCGCCTGCGGGTACCGCCCGGCTATCTCTTACAACAGTTGCCGCAACCGGCACTGCCCGAAGTGTCAAGCCAATGCTCGTACTCGTTGGCTCGAAGCGCGTCGTCAGGAACTTCTCCCCACGCGCTACGTCCATGTTGTCTTTACCTTGCCTCATGAACTGGCGCCGCTCGCCTTGCAGAACAAGAAGATCCTGTACCATCTCCTGCTGCAGACCAGTGCCGCAACCCTCCTCGCAGTCGCTCGCGATCCTAAGCATCTCGGCGCGGAGATCGGCTTCTTCAGTGTGCTCCACACCTGGAATCAAAAACTCGAACTTCACCCGCACGTGCATTGTGTCGTGGCCGTCGGCGGATTGTCGCTCGATCGCACCCACTGGATCCAGCCACGCTACCCCTTCTTCCTTCCCGTCAAGGTGCTCAGTCGCGTCTTTCGCGGCAAGTTTGTGTCCGCTCTCCAACGCAACTTCCGGCAAGGCAAGCTGGGCTTCTATGGCAACCTAAAACCTCTCGCTCACCCCAAGGCCTTCTCCGCCTGGATAAGAACCCTGTTCCGGAACGACTGGCACGTCTACTCCAAACGTCCCTTCGGCGGCGCCGAGCATGCGCTCTGTTATTTAGGCCACTACACCCATCGCGTCGCCATCTCCAACCACCGACTCGTCTCCTTGGCCGATGACCAAGTCACCTTTCGCTGGCGCGACTCCGCTCACCACAACCAACACAAGTTGATGACTCTGGCGCTCGATGAGTTCCTGCGCCGCTTCCTGTTGCACACACTGCCCAAGGGCTTCATCCGCATCCGTCACTTCGGCTTCCTTGCCAACCGGCGCCGCGCCGCTCTCCTGCCACTTTGCTTTCAACTACTCGGCGCGGTACCGCAGCCGCAGGTAGAACAACAGGCATCGGCTGTCAAGGAACCGCGCCCTTTTTGGCTCTGTCCCCAATGTAGCGGCCCCATGGTCGTCATCGAGAGACTCTCTGCTGCCCAGCTCCAACTCCGTTCTCCACCGTTTCTCATCGGAGCCGCTGCATGAAACCCCAATCGCCATCTCGCTTCCTCGGTGCTTCCCATCACCTGCAGCCGTGGTGCGCCCTAGTTGCCCCATACCAAGCTCCCGGCTTCCGAGCTTTCGCTCGCAAACTACAATCGAACCAGTCCGGTCCACGCTCCGATTCCCCCCAATACCGATTCCCCGCGTCTCTCTCACTACCGAAACACCATTGAATTTGCATAAATGCTTCCTCGCCGGCGGCTTCCTTCAAACAGCTGTATCGGACGCGCCCCGTAGAGAGTTGCACGTAGTTTCGAGAGTCCGGCGGGGCGCGTCCGATACAGCACTAGCGTTTCTGGATAGTTTCCGGATTACCGACCATCCGGGAGTTAATCGTCGTAGGACCGCAACTCGAACTCCGGCTCGGACCTCTTTCTCACTTTGCACGTACCGGAGACTAGAAGTCGCGGTCTTCATAAGTGCAGGTGCAAACGCCGAAGCCGCTGCCCAACTGTATCGCGTAATAGCAAAGCTGGCCCAACAACGATCGCTCAGCAGCGCTGAGGTTGGCGTCGATTGCTTCAGCCTCGCTCGTCGAGAAAGGTCCCGTCACTGAAGGCAAGCTCCGCGTTGCTTGGATGTGCGTTGCGAATTCGCGCAGTCCAGGAGTCGGTACAGGAGCGGTCGGATCGTTGCTCGACGATGAAATGACCTTGATGACGCCGGCTCTGTTCAACTTCGGGGTCAGAACGAGATCAAAATTTACGAGTTGCTGATTTACGGACTCCGAAAGCACGCCGTCAGGAGTTACAGCGCAGCTGCAGCAATCCTGCAACTCTTCGCTGTCATCGAATACGTAGAAGTCGGCCCAGAGAGTTCCGTTGGTTCCCGCGCCTTTTTCGCCGTCGTTGATGATACGCACCGTAGCGTCGGGCGCGCCGGCCGTATTTGCATTGGAATAGTAGGTGACGAAGTAAACGCTGTTGTTACCAACATTCTGCGCCAGGGCGGTTCCCCCCAGCATCAGGGCGAGTGTTAATAAGAAAATCGAGAATCCGAGCCTTTTCATTTCCCTATCCTCCCAGTCATAGTGGCGCCTTGCACCTGGGGGATAGAGACTGCGCTGGTTGCAAGTTTACCCGGTTCGGCATTTCAAACAAGTACCCTCGCGGCCTAGCCGGAAAGTGTCTAATGCTTCTGGGGTAATTCCCTCTACTAAGCTGTTTGAGCAGTTGACACTGGGCTCGCTTGCGCTATAAATGGGCGCAACATGAGGAGCTCGCGTCATGAAAAAGCTAAGGGGCTTGGGGTTTTTGTTGGGGCTTTTGCTGGCGGTCGCCTTCGGCATCCGTCATGTAGCCTATTCGCAGAGCGCTGGATATGTCTCAACATGGGCGCAAGAGAGCTGGTCTAACGCTCTGCAATCACCGGTTTTGCCTGCCACCCTCAGCGGGCAAACCCCAACCAGCATCCCGGAATCGGATGAGCTTTCCGATCCGACGGGCCAGATCGGCACTTATCAGGTAAACGGCCCGACGATTACCTCTCAGAATGCTTTTTTTTCGTCATCGCTGGGCAATAACCAACGCAACTGCTTCACCTGCCATCAGCCGCAAGACGGCTGGGCACTTACTAGCCGCACCGTCCAGTCGGTATATCAGAGCACCAAAGGCAAGGGCGCCCTGTTCCAACCGGTCGATGGCTCCAATTGCCCCAACCTCGGAGCTGCCGCCACCAGCCCGGGCGCAGCCTTCATCAGTGCGCGAAGCCAACTGTTTACCAAGGCGAACATCCGAATCTTCTTGCCTCTACCTGCGAACCCCGAGTGGGCATCGCTTACGCTCGTAAATGATCCTTATGGTTGCGAGAGCAATGCGACATACGGCGTGCCGGCAGGATTTGTGTCGATGTATCGGCGTCCATTGCCTTCCGCCAATCTCTTCTTCCTCGATCCCGCTGGCACCACGGTCCCCGCCCCCCCATCCCCATCACTTCCGCAGATTCCAGGCCTATCCGGCGTCGCGCCAGAAGGAACGGGTTTCGCCATCATGTGGGACTCACGCGAGCCGGACCTGCCAACCCAATTCCAGGATGCGGTCAGGATTCACGCGCAGGCAACTTCTGCGCAGCTGGCGGCGCTAACGTCGGATGAAATTCAGCAGGGCGTCAGTTTCCAACAAGGAAACTTCACGGCTCAATCTTTCGACAATAACGCGACGGATCTAACCGGACGCTCCGATCGCAGTGGAGCGATTGGTGGTCCCGTGTTCCTTGCCTCGCAGAGTTGCGGCAGCGATATTAGCTTCTGTCTGCCCTTGGCTCCTACCTTCCTTGGCGCACAACAGTTCACCCTCTACCCGACCACTTTCACTGCACCCACGGGCGCAGAGGAAACCAGCCGCGCGTCTATTCTTCGCGGCCAGGCCATCTTCAACGGTGGAGTGCACTTCCTGGTGAATGGGGTTTCGGGTCTTAATAACCTCCTTGGGCCCAATCTCAGAGCAACTTGCAACACCTGCCACAATGTACAGAACATCGGAAACAATTTTGTGCTTGGTCCTCTGCACACCGGCATCGCCGACAACAGCTACGTAAGTCCGCTTCAGACCCCAGCCGGCGGAGTTCCAACTTTGCCCCCGACGCCGGACTTGCCACTATTCGCGTTCTATTGTCCGACAGGCTCAATTCCGTTCTTTAGCAATCCGGTCACGGTGAGCGGCACGACTTATGATCTGTTTGAAACCACCGATCCAGGCACAGGTTTGATTACTGGGAAATGCGCCGATCTAGGGAAAATGAAAACCCCGATTCTGCGCGGACTGGCTTCGCGAGCCCCCTACTTTCATGGCGGCAACGCAAGTTCGCTCAAGGACGTCGTCAATTTCTACAACAAGCGATTCAACATCGGCCTGACGGCACAGCAACAAACTGACTTGGTGAACTTCCTCAACACGCTTTAGCGTCGCGAAATTGGCCCGTCTCCATGGCTAACCGGCGGTGCAGTCGTAAGGGATGCGACGCCAGCTTCGTTCGCCTTGATTCAACGCCTCGATCAATTCTTCAATGATTGAACTAAGCTTTGTAGGCTCGCTTTCATTTGTTACCGCAACACAGAGTTCGCTCCAGTCTTTCCGCATGCGGTCAGGCATATGGACCTCGATACTCCGGTGGATGCTGTGAATGCTAAGGCAGCTATCGGCAGGTCTAGTGAGACGATGCTAATTGGTTCCGTTGCCTCGCTTCTTGCCAACGCCGCGTGTAGTTTCCGTCGTAAATCTTAGTGTTTGCTCGCGGGGACGGGAATAGATCTCGACGGGCTGCTCTCGGGAGCGTTTACCAGACGAACAAATACATTGAACCCATGCCCATCGTCTTTCCGCAGTAGAGTGCCCCTGTGCGGACCGGATTTATTGAGTGGGTCCTAGTTGCGGTTGCCTCTAACAATCCAATCGAGACTATTTCCGAACTTCGTCGCTGAACGTGAGCAAAGCGGCGGATCATTTCTTTGAAGTCGAATACACCGCCGCTGTAAAGGGCTTGCCACACTCCAAGCAGCGTTCTCTTGTCCGAGATGTGATTAATCCGCAGGATGGGCACATCCGCTGTGATCGAAACCCGGCGATCTGTGGTTTCAGCGTGCGCATCCGCTGGAGCAGCAAGATAACGAAAACCACAATCAGCAGACCCAAAGAAATGCTTGTTGCACTCATAAAAACGACCCTTCTTGCTTAGTTTCCACAAACGACCAAATAAGCGATTCGAGACTTTGTACTTTCGGTCGTGTTCTCAAACCATGCTCAGCGCGAATACTTGGCTTGGGTTAGAAGACGAGGGCGGGAAACAAACGGGAGGCAAGATAAGCCGCCTCCCATTTTTCTCATTGACTGCTCTTAGGCCGCCTTGCCCTGAACCTTAGCTTCGAGAACCTTCTCGCTGCCAACATTAACCTTAATCTGCTTGGGCTTGGCTTCCGCCTTCTTGGCGAGCTTGATCTTCAGAACGCCCTTATCATAGTGGGCGCTCACTTGCCCCGGATCTACAGAAGTGGGCAGCGTGAACGACCGGGTGAAGCTCCCGTACTGCCGTTCGACACGACGGAAGTTCTCCTCTTTCTCTTCCTTTTCGATCTTCCGCTCGCCATGGACGGTGAGGGTAGAGTTCTCGACGCTGACATTAATGTCCTTTTCGTCAATGCCGGGGACCTCAAGCTTCAGAGTAATGTTGTGCTCGTCTTCGTAAATGTCCACGGGCGGTGCAAAGGTGGTGGTTGTTAAGGAATCGTCCGGGACTTCGGGGCTAAAGGACTCACGGAAAAGACGGTTCATGCGGTTCATGCGGTCTTGCATGGTCGACAACTCACGGAAAGGCTCCCAACGGGTTAATAGGGTCATAACGTAGTTCCTCCTTGGAGGTAATCTAAGAGGAAAAACTTCAGATGGGCTGACTTAGTTCAGAGGACCTGAAAGAGTAAGGAGAGGTAGCTTGCTCAATTCAATGCTAGGCTTCTGGGTACCCGCTGTCAAACTGCGGCTAGACTCGGCAGCCTCGCGCTGGTCGGGCGACGATGCACCAGGTCGCGGGCAACTGTGTGGCGGGCGTGAGGGCAAACGTCGCCGATCTCCGCGACCGATGCCAAAGCTGTGAGAGGTGGGGTCAAGAAGTTCCGAGAGAAGTACGGCGCGAAAGATGTGAGGAAGTGCTATTCGAAGTTCGATGTGGCGGTGGTTGAACTGGTGCAATCAACGTTCAAAGCGGTAGCCTCGTCGTAAATAGAGTTACAAATCGAAGGGCGTATGCGGCTCCGATTTCCTGAAGACGAGCCACCCCAGCAGTCCGACACACAAGAGCGCACCACCAAAAGCCACTACAAGTAGCAGCGTGTGCGCCGACCACATGCTTGTCACGAACCGCCTGCCGAACACGGATGCGAAGTAGGCCAGTAAAGCAAAGCGGCACACCCGGCCCACGCCAAAAGACAACACAAATGGAATGAAGGGATAGCGTGTTACACCAGCGCCGATTACAAAAGCGGAAGTCGGAAATGGTGGCGGAAGGAGTGCGGCGAGCGACAGAGAAGGGCTTCCGAACCGATGTAAGAATGCCGTGACTCTGTCGAACACCGCTCCCTTAATACGTCGATGGAGGATTCCAAGACGCGACAGGCGGTAAGCGAGTGAAGCTCCGCAGATCGAACCTGCCGTGCTGCACATGGCGTAGTAGGGCCATCGCTCTGGGTGTAGAGAGGCCAAAACTATTGTGAGCGCGTCAACTCCACCGAGAGTGGGTAGCACAGAGCTATCGAGGACGGCAAGAATGAACACCCCAATCCCACCCAAGTGCCTCAGCATTGAGATAAATGATGTCATTGGTTCGATGACACGGCTTGATTAGCCTTCCTTCGCGCCGTGTTCCCCTTCGAACGATTCTTCCCGCCCATGCGTGGGAAGGTCTGCGTTTGCCAAAGGGTACTGAGGCGTACCATTGGACATGAGCAGAATACATCCAGAATGCTCCGACCTAGATCCTCCTGATCCGTCAGTTGATGCCGATACCCTCCTCCGGCAAGAGCCAGACGAAGAAGAAGACGAAGAGGAAGACGAAGGCGACGGGAAAGAAGATCGGGATGATGACGAGGAAGGTGAGGGCTACTCGGAGTGAGCGCACCCCTATTTATTCGAGATGGTGAAAGATGAAGCGCGAACCCTTCGTCAAGGGGCAGCTTGAGGCAGCATACCTGTTGCCCATGAACAACTGACTGCGGCGCGATTCCGTTGAAGCAGATTTCCAATGTGGAGTGGGACTATTCATACCGGTGGACAGAACTCCGCAGGCTGCAAAAACGGGCTCGCAGTGCTGGGACTGCCGTGATAGTAGTCTTGTTTCTCTTCTACTTAACCAAGTTCCTACCATCTAGCATTTCCAAGATGGGCGCATTCGTGCTGCTAGTGGTATGGATTTTGCTCGTCACAAATTTCTTGAAGGCATATTCGCAATATACATATTGGTTGTGTCCCCGGTGTGGAGAGCCTTTTCACTACGCGATTGGCTGGCTCGGTAGATTAAACAATCCGTTCGCTCCAAGATGTGTCCACTGTGGATTGCGCAAGTGGGCCGTGGACAATACGGCCGAAGAAGGATAGGCCGGCCGAAGCACACGTCGGTTGGCGAGAACAGGCGATTATACGTTTTGACTGTAAGTGTCAGAGCAAACACATGGTTGACAGATTGAATCCGCAGCCAGCGTGACTTCGCCACTTGATCGGCAAAAATCTCAGGCGGCCAATCTTCGTTCCTTCGTCCTTCGTCCGGGCGGACGACCATCGGTTTGCCGTCATCCGGGAGCAATCGGGATTTGGCCACTCGTCAACGCCGATATGCCGATTTATCGGCGCGAATGCACTCCTTCAATTAGCACCATGCTGACAATTTGCCCAGAGGAAGCGGCTTTTCAACATTTCAACACTGCCGTCTCATTGTTTTTGCGCGTCTTACGCGACGCACGGGGCGGGAGCGATGATATTGGTGAATGTCATGCGGATCCCGTGTTCCGGTCGCAGGATAACCATCGGGCGAGCTTCGATCATTTGGCCCGGAGCCAACTGAAAATCGTATTTTCTGAGCAGATCGCTCAAAATCATAAGGATCTGCAACATCGCGTAATTTCCGCCGATACAGCCTCGCGGTCCGGCTCCAAAGGGAAGGAAGGTGAATGGTGTGCGCAGCTTCTCGTTTTCTTTGGTGAAACGCTCCGTATCGAAGTTCTCAGGATTTTGCCAGTAGCGCGGAGCATGATGCGCACCATACACATACACAATGACCATCGATCCGCGGGGTATGGCGACGTCGCCTACGCGGTCGTCCGCGACAGCCATGCGGTCGACCATCCAAAATGGCGGGTAGAGGCGGAGCGCCTCCTGAATGACCTGAGTCGCAAACTCGAATTTGGGAACATCGCTATAGCCCAGAGGCGCGTCGCCGAGCACGGTATCAAACTCCCGCCGTACCCTTTCGAGGCAATCTGGACGCGAGCTCAAAAGATAAAGAAGCCACGATAGAGCGTTCGACGATGTTTCATGGCCGGCAACCAGAAGTTGCATGCTCTCGCTCAGGATGAGTTCATCGCTCATGCCTTCGCCATCGCTGTAACGCGCATCCATCAAAGTCTGCAGCAGATCATGGCCGGTCGGTTCGTTGCGGCGCTTCTTGATGTATTCGAGGAGAATGGCGTCCGCGCGGGCTCGCATGTCCTCGTGTTTGCGCAGTTCGCCCGAGACAGCGAACCAGGGATTCAGATAGGGCTGAAGGGTTTGCCGAACGATGAATTCCTGGACGGTGCAGATGGTCTGGCTGACAAGATCGATGTCTTCATCCTTCAACCGCGCGCCTAATAGCGATCGGGCGACCATAGCGAAGGTAATCTTCATCAGGTGGGGGTAGATATCGACGGGGCCAACACGGACCTGTCGGTCGAAATCCCGCAGCGAGTCGGCGAGGGAGTCCCGCATGATTGAGGACAGCACATCGAGTTGCTTTCGATCGAAGCCCGTCTGGATTAGACGCCGCTGCGTGCGCCAGGCTTCTCCGTGGGTCGTGAGAAGACCTTTCCCCAGGAAGTGGCCCATACGCTTTACTTGAATTTCGGATTTTTGGTAGTTCTCCGCATTGGTCTTCAACACGTGCTGAATGACAGCGGGATCGATGGTAACGATTGCTTCCTTGAGACCACCCAAATAGAGCCGGAATGTGTCGCCGAAGATTTCGTTGTACCTGGACAAAACCGGCACGGCATTGCGGGCCATTGCGCGAGAATCCGCAAAGCAGCGAAATCGGGAAACAATGGGGATAGGCGTTGATGAGCTCATACCCAGCCGTCCTGAGACTTGCCTCGAACCGCAGGAGATTTCATGTCACTTGTAGGAAGTGGTGGCTGGGCCATGCGCAAAAGATAAAACGCTCAGAATCAGTTTTCGTTCCCCAGTTGCTTCAAGAGTATCAGATGATGCCGGATTGCCCCGGTCATGGTGGGGTTCTGCCGATAGGAAACCCCAAACTCTTCGGCAGTCTCCTTCACGATCCTGGTCAGCGGAGCATAGTGGGTATGGCAGACGAAAGGGCACAGGTGGTGGACGATGTGATGATTAAGCCCGCCCACGAGCCAACCGACAAGCGGGCTTTCGGTTGCATAATCGGCCGTTGTAGCGAAGATGTGATACACGCCGTTGTCAAACTCACGACGGTCGGAAGGAAAGTACGTGCTGTCGATGGTGTGCGTCGACTGAAATACGAGCGTTACTGTTAAACCGACGGTCAAATTGACCAGGAGGAACGCCCCGGCAACCAGCAGAGGCGATTTTCCCAGCACCATCACCGGCAAGACAAGCATGTAAGTGAGGTAGAAGCCCTTGCCGGCAAAGAGAATCGCGTATTCTCGCAGAGAATGTTTGGTGCGCCTCAGATATTCGTGGGTCGGGAAGAAAAAGCATTGGAAGTCCCTGAAAAACACGTAATCGAGAGAGAACAGCGCGTAAACGAACAGCGCGTAGATGTGCTGGAACCGGTGCCACGGCAAGCGGGATTCATAGGGCGTAAAGCGAAAGATGCCGCGTCCCGAAAGCGCGTCATCTTCGCCGTGGAGATTGATGCAGGAGTGATGGCCCCGATGATGGAGAATGCGCCACATGTACGAACTGATTCCGCACAAATCGAATACATAGTTCAGGGTTTTGTTTATGAGCGGCCGGGACGAGATGGCGTTGTGATTGCTGTCATGGGCGATGTTCAGCAAGAGGAATGTCTGTGCGATCCCGCCTAGAAGGTAGAGGGCAACAAACTTCCATGACCCGGGCCTGAGCGTGTACAGAGCAATCCAGCTCCCCGCGAGGACTGCCAGACCCACAGCGATCTTGAACCGCATCGTACGGTCCGCTTTAGGAGAAATGTTCTGATCGGCAAAAAAGCTATCAAGGCGGCTACGCAAGACTTTCGGGAAGGAAGAACCATCGATCGGCTCGATAATCGGCGACGCCGCGGTTTCCGATGGTACAAGATCCGATATCTCCGGCTGTTGAGCAATCTCCGCTTCGGTCTCGAACGCCATCGGCGCCTCCGCGGTCATGGTAAATTGGACCCGACGCGTTCCACAAGTTACAACAATAACCCTGACCCGCGGCGTAATTGTTGCCGCGCCGTCGAGAGTTTCCCAGAACTATTTTATTGCGAGCCCTTAAGGGCATCAATAAAATTCGGAACGGATAAAACGTGGGTGCTTCATCCAGGAAGCGATGACGCATGGCGTTGTCCAAATGCTTTGCTAATATACCAACCAATGAACCGTAGCAACGGGCCTCTTGCGTGGGCCATAGAAGCTTGGCGTTGCTCCGCAAGTCTCGCGCCCTATGAGGCGAAAAAGAGAACGTCCGTTCCCCATCTGGTCGATTGGCGCTTTATACTTAAGAAAAAAAGGCGTACATTCTCACATTCAGCCCAAAACTCCGGTAGGCACGTTGAGGCTCAACTGTGTTTCTTGCTCGGTAGCGAGGGATGTTTCGCTTTACTGACTTAAGTTCTATTTGATTTCGGAGGATCGCTGATTAATGACGGCGTCAATTCTGGACCACCTGGATAGGCTGGCAGATGAGCACCCGGACAAACTCCTTTATTCGTACCTTGACGTAAACGGCGATCCGATCGAAACCTACACCTACGCGTCGTTTCTCCGACGAGCACAAGCGATCGCCGGATATTTGCGGAAAGATTGTCATTTCGCGGCGGGCGATCGGCTTCTGCTTGCCTACCCGCCGGGGCTCGAAATGATCTGCGCATTTTTTGGTTGCGTGCGTGCAGGATTGATCCCCGTGCCGGTCTATCCTCCCAGTTCGCGCGGCTTCCAGAGCGCTCTGTACAAGACGGTCCACATCGCAAAGGATTGCCAGGCGGCTGGCATCTTAACCAGCAGAGATTACCACGCATCTCTCAAAACGAATCTCGCCAGACGTGGAGTGGCGGCGTCGGGCGTCGACGTAGACTACATTTCCGGTCTCCCGTGGATTGCCACGGAAGATTTCATGGACACGATTTCTCACCAACCGCCTGCCAATCCTTCGAATATCTTGTTTCTCCAGTACACGTCGGGTTCGACGATGGAACCCAAAGGCGTGATGGTGACGCATGAAAACATCCTGAATACTTATGAGCTCGTAATCGACCATCCGTCGCCGGTCGTGGTTTCCTGGCTTCCGCAGTATCACGATATGGGACTGATCGGGTGCTACCTGTACCCGGCACTGAAAGGTGGCACGACGTATGGGTTCGCTCCCATGGACTTCATTCAGCGGCCGATCCTGTGGTTCAATGCGATCACGACCTACCACGCCACTGCGGCGGCTGCCCCCAACTTCGCCTACGACTATTGCTTGCGCGCCGGGAGGCTTTCCAAGGAAAGCCTGGAGGCTTGTGATCTCAGCTCGCTTCGCGTATTGATGTGCGCGGCAGAACCAGTAAAACCGGACACATACACCCGGTTTCTAGAAGCGTTTCAGCCCTATGGACTCAAGTCCGAGAGTTTCCATGTCGCCTACGGGCTGGCCGAGAATACTTTGGCGGTCTCACTGGGTGGTCGCAATATCGTTTCCCTCAACAAGCGTGCCCTGGCGCTGGGTAAGGCCCGCATGACTACCGAAGTCTCAGAAATCGCCTGCGCCACACAGATTGTCAGTTGCGGAACTCCGCTCCCGGGTCTCGACATTAAAATCGTGGATCCGGAAGGACATTTTTCTCTTAAGCCCGAGCGCATCGGCGAAATTTGGGTTGCCGGAAGCGGTAAGTGCCAGGGTTACTGGAATAATCCTGAATTGACTTTGAAGCAGTTTCGCGCGCGGCTCGTGGACGATACTCCCTATGACGACGGCTACCTTCGGACCGGCGACATAGGATTTATCCACAACGGGGAACTCTACGTCTGTGGCCGCATCAAGGACATGATTATTCTCCGCGGGCAAAACTATTACCCGCAGGACATTGAGAACGTCGTGGAGAAATCATGCAGCCTCGTCCGGCACAATTGCGTCGCCGCGTTCCAGATTCAGGAAGATAGTGAACCTGCGCTGGCAATCGTCGCCGAAGTCAAAAATCCTAGGGCGCTTCCCGAAGCACGAAAGATTGCGGCTGCGGTCCGGAGTTATCTCAATGTTGAAGTGGCGATGATTTCCTTCATTGCGCCTCGTGCGATCCCGAGAACGAGTTCGGGGAAGATCATGCGCCATAAGACCAAGCAGATGTGGCTGCAGGGGCAGTTCACCGTTCTCTCCGACTTTTCCCGGGAGAAGGACGCCGGGAAGTCCCATTCCGACATACATTCCACGTTCGCCGAATTGAAAGCCAGGTACAACCTGACAGGCCTGGAATCGTACAACCTCGTCGAAGCCGGCCTGGATTCCCTGGATCTTGTTGTATTCACGCATGAGCTCAAGGAACTCTTGAAAGATAAAGGCGCCGAGTTGCTGGCGAGGCAGGTAGATATTGGTGTCATTCAGCGTGTCAGTGTAGCCGATCTGTTTGGGCTCGCCGAGAAACTGGAGCGCGCTCCCGAAGAAGCACTGGTTCATCTGCGCCATTCCCTTGCGGCTTTCCGTGAAGAGCAGTGCGCTGCTGAGAAACAGATGATGAGCAACGACAGGAAGCTCATCTTCGAGCCTCCAGTGCCTGCGCCCATGCCCGAGATGCCGGTGCTGAATCATGTGCTGCTCACAGGCGGGACAGGCTTCATAGGGCCATTCCTCATCAAAAGCTTGCTGGAACAGACACGGGCGAAGATCTATGTTCTCGTCAGGTCTTCCGACGAAAAGCAGGGCAGGCAGAGACTGAGAGCTGCGATGGAGTCAATGGGACCCTGCGGAGCGGGGCTGATGGAGATGTTCGAGGCCCGCGTAATCCCCGTCTCCGGCGATCTCGGGCAGCCAAAGCTTGGCCTGATGCAGGACGTGTGGGATTTCCTCGCGCGTGAAATCGACACGGTGTTCCATAACGGCGCAACCGTGAACTACCTGTACAACTACGACCTGATGCGTGACGCGAACGTGCTGGGAACCAATGAGGTCGTAAGATTGGCGTTCGAGCGAAGGCCCAAAGAGTTCAATTATGTCTCGACTACCTTCGTGTTTGGCTGGGCGGTCAAATCAGTCTTATATGAGACCGACCTGAACGAGAATATGGAGCTTCTCGATTTTGGATACAGTCAATCGAAATGGGTAGCGGAACAGGTGGTTGTCGACGCGCGCAGCCGGGGACTTTCCGCGCGGATTTTCCGGCCGGCTCTCGTCAGTCCTTCCGTCGCGGGCGGAGGTAACAACTTCGACATCGCCGTTCGCTTGGTCGCCTTTATGGTGAATCACGGCATTGGCGTCGATACTCTCAACCAGGTCAGCTTTGTTCCGGCCGACATTGTAGCGAACAATATCGTTGCGATCTCTACTACTCAGGGTACAGCGAATAAAACTTACCATGTCACTCGGGACGATTATTCCAACATGATGGATATTACCGGGCTTATTACCAAAGCGACTGGCCGGCAATTCGAAAGCTTCAGCCTTCCCGATTTCGTTCCCGAGCTGATCCGGCGATGCCGGAAGGAAGATCTTCTCTTTCCGTTACTCGATTTTCTGGTGGGCTCTGTCGACAACATCTCTGCGATGGAGTTCAAACGGTATGACAGCTCTTGCTATCAAACGGCCCGCGATGCCTCCGTGTGGGGCAAACCGGACCCGTCTTTGGAAGACACGGTCAATGGCATTCTGAAATTTATGTATCGCAAGGGGATCATTTCGATCGCGGTTCGTGAGGTCAAGCTGCTGTCACCGATCCGCGAACTCGAGCTGAGCATAAATACCCATCGGAGGGGAATCGATTGCGGTGCGGATTGCCTCCAATGCATGGCCGATGCTGGAGAGCCTGAGTGCGTCGCGGAGATTCCGAAGATCGAAGCCTCGGAGCAACTGTGAGATGATCGCGGGGTCAATGAGCGAAATCGCCTGGTAACAACAGGTGTTGTTTGCAAGAGCGTTCGACCGACCGTCATTGATGCAGGCTAATCTTGCTCATGGCAACAACCGTGTATATCCATCGAAACACGAAAACTTCTGTCGATTTCATATCGTAAGGGGAGACCATGGCATTCTCGCAAGACTTCGTCCGGCCGCAATCGGCTGCGGAACTTCGCCTCCACGATCGCTTGACCCTTGCATTGGTTGGCATAGGAGTAATTTTCGCATCCCTCGGTCTGGGTGAAGCCGTGTACCGATTCGCGTTCCGCGATTTTGATGGAGCAACTGATCGTCTTCCCATCGAGATGTTGTTCGGGCTCGTGTTCGCCTGGATGACTACAAAACTGGCCAGCAAGATTTATCTGTATCGAATGGAGACCTCCGCGAGAATCAACTTCATCCGAGATCGCAGCTACAAGATTCGTCACGCGGCAGAAGCGATCAAACCGTTGCCTTATCCGGGCAATCATCAGGCGATACGGGTAATTCGTGAAGAAGTGGATCGGATTGAGTTGGCATTGACCGATGTTACTCCTCGGTAGGCGCAGCCCACTGGCTGAAATGCCCGGTTGTTGGCAAGAAAAATCGGGAATTCTAGAATGGGAAAATACTAACATTATGATCGCCGCCGCATGGGTTGGAAGCGCGTCCCTCCTTATATGGGTCTACTTGTTTACCGGGAGGGGCCGGTTCTGGCAAGTGCCGAATGCGGTGAACGAACCGAAAGTGCTGCTTATGTCTTCACCTCGCGTTGCGGTTGTTGTGCCGGCACGCAACGAGGCGGACGTCGTCGGGCAGGCAGTCCGGTCATTGCTTGAGCAGGACTATTCCGGGCAGGTGCAGATCTTTGTGGTGGACGACCACAGCTCGGATGAGACTGCGAATGTGGCGCGTCGGGCAGCATCGGACAAGGCTGAACAACTCACCATAAGTGTCGCCATGTCTCTCCCCGCGGGCTGGACCGGGAAAATGTGGGCCCTATCGCAAGGAGTACAGCAGGCGACCCAGTTCGCTCCTGACTATTTTCTGTTCACAGATGCGGACATCGTCCACGCCTCCGATAGCATTACCTCTCTGGTTGCACGTGCACAGAGGGATAACCTCGACCTCATTTCGATGATGGCCCGGCTGCGCTGCTCGTCGCTAGCCGAGCGTGCGCTCATCCCAGCATTCGTGTTCTTCTTTTTCATGCTCTATCCGCCGGAGTGGGTCAGCAGCCCCACGCACAGGACTGCGGCAGCTGCCGGCGGCTGCATCCTCGTTCGCGCCGAAGCACTGGCGCGGATCGGGGGAATCGCCGCCATCCGAAACGAATTGATCGACGATTGCGCCCTAGGGCGCGAAATAAAGCGCAATGGCAGAGTGTGGTTGGGATTAACGCAGCACACACACAGTATTCGCGGATACGACGGCTTCGGCGGAGTTGGCCACATGATCTCGCGCACCGCGTTCTACCAGTTGCGACATTCCGGTTGGCTGCTGATGGCTACAGTTCTCGGAATGGCGATCACGTTTCTGGGGCCGCCGGTTTTGGTCTGCTTCGGCGGATGGGCGGCTCTTTGGGGAGGCGCGGCCTGGCTGATGATGAGCACTGCATTCTGGCCAACGCTGCGGTTCTACTCGGGTTCACCGCTGTGGGCACCTCTGTTGCCTGTCATCGCCATGTTCTATACGGGTGCAACGGTCCATTCGGCGGTTCGATACTGGCTCGGTCACGGTGGCGAGTGGAAAGGCCGCTTTCAGGATGCAAAGACCCACTTGGCTGGCTAGTCGGCCATCCGAAGTTTAATCCCGAATTGTTAGCGTAACATCGCCATTAGACTCATCGACCCCATAGCGATCCGTTCTGCACGCGCAGACGCATTATGCGCTACTTCTTCTTAAAGACGAGCTTCTCCGTTACCCGCTGGCCCGATTCCAACGTGCCGGTGGCGGATAGCGTCATCTGCTGCCCATCCGCGGAAACCAGCCACCTATCTTTTTGAGCGACTTGCTCGTCCCGCCGGTAAATCGCATCCACCGTGTGAGGATCGACAAGTTCAAGGGTCACGGTATCGTTGCGCGAGTTCTTTAGCTCGTATTGCTTTCCGTCAAAACGGGCGGCATAGCTGAAGTCAGCCAAAAAACGGATCACACCGCTTCCGTCCGCCTCGATCTTGAGCACCAAACCTTGCCGCAAACGGGTTTTGCTGAGATCTTGCGTCCACTCTCCGACAAAGGGGTCAGTGGCGAGCTTCGCACCTCCGGTGCGCGTCCAGACGGTGATCTTATCGGGATGGCCTGCGGTGGTAGTGGTCGCGGTTAGTTCCTCCCCATTCTTCGAAAGTTGATCGCGAACCGTGGCAACAAGAGTTCCGTCTTTTTTCTCGATGACCTCATTTTGCCGCTTGTCGATCCTGTGCAGATCAATTTGATTGAAGCCGAGATTGCCGGGCGCGGGGGAATCGTGTCCGTTGCGATTCGCAGTGAAATCGAAATGGGTTTCGCCGGACATGACTACGTGGATTCCGCCCTGCAGGTGGGTAATGGAGAGGCGGTTCGGAGGATCGAGGCTAGACTGCGCAGAGACGAGCGCCCAGACGCCGATGCGAGGGTCGGGCGCTCCGGGTTGGACGGTGGCGAGTAGTGCGAACAACAGTAGAGTACGAATTAATCCTCCCTTATTCTCCCACGACGATGTCGAAAGTTTAGCAGATTCATATCGCTTGTTATCGAGAGTGGTGCGCAAATGCGTTTACTAATACGAAGCGCGAACAGATGAATTGCTTGCGGCCGGAATTACTTTTCGGGCACAGTGGTTCGCGCTTTCCGCAAGAGAGCTTTAGCGGCGGCGATGTTGTATGCCATGATGAGTGCCATGCACGTGCGCCGCTTATGGGTATCAGGGATCGTCCTCGCAGCAACCATTGCGCTTCTTCCATTCTCTTTTCACGCGGAGCGCCACCTGGAGACCGCAACCCGGGTCGAAGGCAGCCAAGCTGAAACCGTCCGGCAGGAGCTGGCCAATCGTTTTCGGTCGCCGTTCGTGGACCGCGTGGTCCTGGTGATCCTGGGACTCCCGCCTGTGGATTCGGAGGAAGGCGGCCCAGCGTTAGAAACCATTGTGACGGGACTGAGAGACCAACCCGGCATTTCGGGAGTGGTGTCCTATCTCGACTCGCGCGATCCGGTCTTTCTGGGCCGGGGAGGGGGAACGTTTGTTCTCGTGGGACTCATGTCGACCGACGGTCCCGTGGAGTCGCTTGTTCCGAAGCTTCACCAGTTAGCAGGCTCGCTTGAAAATCAGCTGCGGGGCCGTTATCCGGCGGTTAAGCTCGAACTCACCGGCGAGATTCCACTGAATTTCGACATTCGGAAAGCCAGCGCCGACGACGTGCAACGCGGCGAGAGTCTGGTGATCCCCGCGACCCTCGCACTTCTGCTGGTGGCTTTTGGAAGCCTGATCGCCGCCCTGATTCCATTGGCGGTTGGCCAGCTTGCCATCGCGACCACTCTGGCGATTACGGGATTCCTGGCGCAGCGCTGGCACTTGTCCATTCTGGTCCAGAATTTGGCCACCATGCTTGGGCTGGGTTTAGGCATCGACTACGCGCTTCTCATGGTCAGCCGCTTCCGCGAAGCGATTTCCGCCGGGAACGACGGACCTGAAGCCTCGGTCATCGCGGCACGTCAGGCAGGTCGCACGCTCTTGGTTTCAGCCTCAACGGTAGCCATCGGATTTCTAGCCCTCTTGACGGTTCCGATCAGCGAAATCCGTTCCATCGGTATCGCGGGATTCCTGGTGGCGGGAATGAGTGTGTTGCTTACAAATACTCTCGTTCCGACGGTACTGGCGTTGCTCGGTCCGCGGATTAATCTTGGCCGATTGCCCTTCACTCCAAAGTTAGATGCGCATCGGGAGGCGAGAACGGGAAAGCGCTGGCGGCAATGGGGAAAAGTGATTGTCGCGCATCCCTGGCTTGCCCTCTTTCTGGCAGGCATTCCTTTGCTTCTGCTTGCCTGGCAGGTCAGACGACTGGATACCAGTGTCCCCCGGGGAGATTGGCTTCCGCAGGCGGCCGAATCAGTCCGTGCCCTCCACACCCTGAGACAGATGGATCGGGAAGGCGTTGTTGAATCGTTGCGCATCATTGTCGAGCTTCCAACGGACTCCATCGCGCAAACCGACGCAGGGTGGAATGTGCTTGATCGTGTCACCAAGCGCCTCGCGGGCGACCCTCGCTGTGGCCGCGTGATTTCTATCACTACGATTGCGGAGAGCAACCGGTCTTCCCTCCGTGACCTCTCGCGGGAGACCCGTCGAACATTTCTGAGTAGTGACGGACGAGCGGCGCTGATTGAGGTGTTACCCGCGAGTTCGGTCACCCTGCGCGACCAGGTGAACTGGGTGCGGGAGCTTCGGAAAACGGGCGCGCTAGCTCTCACCGGTGTGCCTGGAGTAACCCTTCTCGTTGGGGGCATCCCGGCACTTAACGCCGATTATGAAACGATTATTAGAGACCGCTTTCCGTCGGTAACGGCGCTGGTAGTCGGGGGGACGCTCCTTGCGCTACTCTGCGGGTTCCGATCTATCTTCGTCGCGCTGAAGGCCATCGCACTCAACCTTTTCTCGGTTGCCGCGTCCTTCGGAGCATTGGTTTTCGTTTTCCAAAACGGGCACGGAAGCGGATTCCTGGGAGTTCCTGGAGGAACCGGTAGCGTGTTTCCTCTTGTTCCGATCGTCGCCTTTGCCATCGTCTTCGGATTAAGCATGGACTACGAGGTATTTCTGGTTGCACGCGTTCTCGAAGCCAGAAGGAGCGGGCTAAGTGAAATGGATGCGATCCCGGAGGGTCTGGCTAGAACCGCAGGTCTGATCACGAGCGCCGCCGCGATCATGATCGTAGTATTTGCGGCATTCACTTTCGGAAGTTTCCTGGTGGTCAAGATGATCGGATTTACGTTGGCGGTTGCCGTGTTGATTGACGCCACGCTCGTTCGTATTGTGATCGGTCCCGCGCTCCTTCGTATTGCAGGTGATTGGAACTGGTGGCCTGGGGGCTTGCCAAAGCAAGCAAGGCGCGCCTGATGGCGAGTCGCGGAATACGTCAGCCCGCTTTTTGGGGAATGAGATCGGATTGAGAACGTCCGGAAAGTGTTCTCCCGCCCCGGGAGCAACTCCGCCCTTACAGGTCTTCTCTGGAAGCACGGATCGCAGCATCCAGCGCGTCCAAAAACTGATGCGACGTAGCGTAGATATGATCGACCGACGCGAGCTTTTTCTGTAGCTTCTGTGAGGGATGATCTGGCATGTCTTTGTCCCTGCGCGGCACCCATACGGTTTGCATGCCTGCTTTCTTGGCACCCTGCAGGTTGCCGATCGTATCTTCTGCCATGATTGTCTCGCACGGCTTAATCGGGTCTGCCGGGTCGCGCATGTTGTTAATGGCCGCAAGCGCTTTCTCAAAAACCTCCGGGTGCTTGCCTTTTTTATAGGGGGAAATCTCTTCTAGCCCAAAAATTTTGTGCTCGGGGATCACCCCTTTGAGGCCAAGCTTTTCCAACTTTTCCGTTGCCTGGCCTTCGCCCTGCTTGAACGAATGCGAGAGGACAGCAACCTCGACCCCAGCGTCAGTGAGCCGCTGTATCTTGCTTACCAGTCCGGCATCGGGCCGGATGAAGCCGCTGCCCATGTGCTTATTCCACAGCCGCGTAACCCCTTTTTCTCCCTCCAGGATTTTTCCTCGCAGTTCGTCGCGCGTGAGTCCTGCTTTCTTTTCGCTCCTGTGGTCCTGAAGCAGCCTCAGATTAAAGGCCATGGCGATCATGTCTTTGTAAGGTGGGTCAAGGGAGTGATCAGGCTGCATACCTTCTCCCGTCCCACCCGAGCGCGCTACCCGCCGGCTGCGGCGATAGGCTTCCAGCATGCCGATCACGGAGGCGGCGGGGTGGCCCGTGCTTTCCAGGTGTTCCGCCATCTCGCTGATGCACTGGCATAACGCGTCATCTGGATTCTTCTTCGCTTCTTGCCTTGCCTCTTCAATCAATTTTTGCGCTATTTTCTTCCGGAATATGGGAAGGCCGTATTCCTTTTCTACCGCCCGCCACGCTCGCAGAACGGCCTTGCGGTATGCCTTATCGTAAGGGTAGAGAAAGGCATCCAGGTCCAAGATAACGAGCCGCACTTTCTCGGAATAAGGCGTTGGGTCGGGGTAGGCTTCAGTTTTCATGGACTCAGGCGCACGGGCCTGAGATTGCGCACAGCATGGTGATCCCTCAGTCCCACAGCCATTCTAAGGGGCGGAGCAGATCTCTTCGATGGGCCAGTTAAGTACCCGCCTCATTTCTCGCGCACCTGGCGGCTTCAAACGAATCCGCTAAGGGATTGCCAGTCAGCGGGCGTCCTAAGGATGGACGCCGGGCAGATAGATCCGTGTGGCTGGACCCAGTCCAAACACGGCTTACGCCCGCTCCAGCACACTCACCAGGCGTTCGAACGTATTCGTATCAAAGTCAGGATGTACCTCGATCCGGCGACCGCTCGGCACCACCACGGCCAGCCCACAACTCGGTTCCTGCTGCGTCGGCGATTTTCTGGCGGCCAACTCCACCGGCACCAACCGGTCCGCCGAAGAAGTTGGTCTACGCCTTCTCTTCCAGCGCCGCTTTTTTAGATGGCGATCCAGTGTGCTGAAACTCAAACCTCGACTCTGGCAAAACTCGCTCCGCCGCATACCGCTGCTCACAAACTCGGCCACCAACTGCTGAACCTCCGCACGGGTACGTCGCTTGGGTGTTGACAACTCTGTTTTTGCAGGCATCCGGACACTACAACACAGACCCCGCCAGTCGAACAGGTGTGTTGGTCAGACGCTTACTTTTGACTGTTGGTCATGTTTTGCCAACTCTGTTCTGCGCACACCTTAAGCGGACGAAACACTCAAGTTATAATGGCGGCCACGCATGGCTCTCGCTCCCGGCACAAAACTCGGTCCCTACGAAGTTCAGTCACTCCTTGGATCGGGGGGAATGGGCGAAGTCTACCGTGCGCGCGACACCCGCCTGCAGCGCGATGTTGCGATCAAAGTACTCCCTACTTCCTTGGCACGGGATGAAGACCGTCTACGCCGCTTCGAGCAGGAGGCCAAGTCCGTAGCCGCACTCAACCATCCCAACCTGCTTACCGTCTTTGATGTGGGAACGCTGCCTGAACTGACGAACGCAAGCGGTGCGGCCGCCTCGCCCTACATCGTCTCAGAATTGCTGGAGGGTTCAACGCTGCGCGCCCGGCTTGCCGAGAGCGCCATGGGGCAGCGCAAGGTGCTCGACTATGGCGTGCAGATTGCCAGTGGCTTGGCTGCGGCGCACGAGCGTGGCATCGTACATCGCGACATCAAGCCGGAAAATATCTTCATCACCAAAGATGACCGGGTCAAGATTCTCGACTTCGGCCTCGCCAAACTGACGCAATCCGAATTCGATTCGCAAACCTCGCTGCCAACGGCCACCAACGAGACGGAACTCGGGCTGGTGCTGGGAACAATGGGCTACATGTCGCCGGAGCAATTGCGTGGCAAGAAAGTCGACGCGCGCAGCGACATTTTCAGCTTTGGCGCCGTTCTATATGAAATGCTGTCGCGCCGCCGCGCCTTTCATGGTGACAACACGGCCGATGTGGTCAGCGCCATCCTGAACCAGCAGCCCGCCGAATTGACCGTAACCAATCAGGAGATCTCCCCGTCCCTCGATCACATAGTTCGCCATTGCCTGGAGAAAGATCCGCTGCTGCGCTTCCAGTCGGCGCGAGATCTTGCTTTTCAGCTGAACGTCATGCGGGAGACGCGCAGTTCCACCGCAATCGCTGCGGTCAGTCATGTCGAGGAGGAGAAACCATCGCGCCCCTGGATGCTAGCTGCCGCGGGTGCGGTAGCGCTGGTGCTTCTCCTGGCCGGAACGTGGTTCTTGGCGCGGTCTACGGCTCATTTGGAACCACCAAAGTTCACTCAACTTACCTTCCAGCAAGGCTTCGTCGAAGCGGCGCGCTTTCTATCCGACGGCAAGAATTTTATCTCTGCCTCCCGCTGGGGTTCCGATGCGGATGTGGCACTGTTCACCGGGACCGTGGAGACACCCGGGCTTCGCCCGCTCGGCATTCCGGTTAACTCCCTGCTCTCGGTCTCTTCCACAGGGGACCTGCTCGTGCTCCAGGATGCGCATGCGATCGGACCCGGCTACGTTCGCGTTGGACGACTGGCGCGCCTGGCGGTCTCAGGGGGCGCACCGCGGCCCTTGCAGGAGAACGTCCAATACGCCGATTGGGCGCCTAACGGCACGGATTTCGCCGTCGTCCGCTTCGCTCCCGATCGCCACGTCTATCGGCTGGAATATCCGTCGGGCAAGGTTCTCTACGAAACTTCCGGATGGATCAGTCATCCCCGCTTCTCGCGCGATGGTAACCACATCGCCTTTCTCGATCATCCGGTTTTCGGCGATGATCTGGGAATGGTTGCGGTGGTCGATCTGGATGGGCATCACAAGCAACTCAGCGGCACCTTTGGTTCGACGCAAGGGTTGACGTGGTCGCCGGATCAGTCGGAGATCTGGTTTAGCGCGGTCAAGAGTGGCATCTACCGCTCGCTGTACGCGACCTCGCTACGCGGCCGGGAGCGGCCTCTGCTCGCCGCCCCGGGAAATGTGGATATCCAGGATGTGCTGCCCAACGGTAATGTCCTGCTCAATGTAACCGACGAGCGTCTCGAACTTATGGTGTTTACCCCCGACCACCCGGAAGGCCGCGATTTTACCTGGATGGACTGGGCGTATGGAGCGCGATTTTCCGCCGACAGCAAGTCGATCCTTTTCGGTGACCAGCACAGCGGAGATTCCTACGGAACATTTCTCCGCAACCTGGATGGCTCTCCCGCGGTGCGCTTGGGAGATGGCGATCCCATGGATCTCTCGGCGGACAACAAGTGGGCGATCAGCCGGTTGCCTTCCAAACCCAACCAGATTCTCCTGCTGCCTACAGGAACGGGAGAGTCGCGCCAACTCACCCACTCAAATATCAGCCACCTGTACGGTCGCTGGTTGCCGGATGGGCGAATCGTATGCGTGGGAAATGAGACCGGGCACCCCGAGCGCACCTACCTGGTTGACATGAACGGCAACGAGAAGCCGCTCACGCCTGAGGGCATCATCGCCCGTGCGGCCACTACCGATGGCAAGAACCTGATCGTATCCGACCTCGATTCGACTCAGTTTCAGTTGTTCCCTATGGATGGCGGGCAGCCGCGGCCTCTGTCTCAGCTGCAAAAAGGCGACACTCCACAGGATTTCACTTCGGACGATAAGGCAATCTTGCTGCGGCGATTAGGGAAGGACGCAGCGATCGAAATCTGGCGGCTGGAGTTGTCGACCGGCAAGCGGACGCTGCTCCGCAGCCTCAGTGCCCCAGGGGCGCGCGCTGTCGCCCGGGGACTGAATGTGGTCTCCTCTCGCGACGAAAAAAGCTACGCCTACACCTACCATCCTGCGATTTCTACGGAATACCTAGTGCAAGGAATTCGCTAAATATTCGTTAATAGCGCCAAACGGCACCAGCATTCATGCCCCTAAGTGTTAGCAGCAAGGCTGGCAAGCGGACAAAGCAAACTAGGGTAGCGGGTGCACTGTCGTGTTGAACAAGCGCGGATCCTGAAAGTCCGTTCGGTCGCCTGCCTTCTTGTTCGGAACAGGCTGCAAACGTGCCGAGAGCGGTTTGTTCCACTTCGTCGCAAGCGAAGCAACGTCGGCATAGATACGTTCCATTTGATCCAGGCTGATCTCGCCGGGGAGCGGAATCGTATCCAGGCCGGTACCGCAAACGGCCGAGTAAGCGAGCAGCGAGTCGATGTTGTAGGTGGACTCGGCCCATCGTTGTGCCAAAAGCTTGTCCTCCATAACCGGTACCATCAATCCTGAGTAGCCGACTTGTTTCAGTGGCACAGCCTTGATTGCAGTAGTGATGATGCGGGCCGCAGTGAGGGTTCCGCTGGAGCCGAATTTGGCGCCAGTAAAGGCTTCGATCGCGGTCCCGATGGAAACATCCCCAAGAGGCGCGGGGGTAAGGTCGACTCCCACATAGGCCCAACCTGTCTCTGCTGCCACCTTGTTGCCGACCGTATCTGCGACTAATGCATGTTTTGTCAGCGCAGCGGTCAAGTCAGCTACGGCAGCGTCAGCGTTTCCTTTGTCCCTTATGAAAACGTCGCGAACAACATTGGCGCCTTCGAAACCAATGGCGAATTGTCTGCCGGAGCCGGTGTGGTAGGAGCCGGGAAAGAAGGGTGACAGGGGTTTCAGCATCGCGGTCGCGGTGAATTTGAACGTTCCTTGGCTGCGGGAACTGTGTTCGCTGACATATTTCACAAGTTCAGCGGTACGATGGATCGTTGTCCAGTGAATGCCGGCGTCATCCGCGATGATGGCGCTAGCTTGGATATTTGGCAGAGTCGATAGAACCCTCTCCAGCAGGTGCATCGTCGCAGGATCGTCGCTCTCGTGCATCATGCCCGGTCCAACGTTCGGAATGAAATTCTCTTTGGCGGAGAGCTGGTCAAACTGCATAAGAAATGCTAGCGCCTGATCTTCGGGTAGATCGGCGACGAGCTCTGCCAGGGGTTGCGTGGTCACGCGTATCGTTTCGACTTCGTAGCCAGAGGATTCAAAATCGGCCTTGGCCTTTCGCAAAACTACGAGAGCCTCGGCAATTTGCTGCTGGTATTTTTCTCTGTCCAGCCGGACGAATGCAGTAATTGTCCTGACCTTCGGATTCGAAGAGGGGGTTGCAATGGAACTAGTTTGCGCGGCCAGCAGCACGGGCACAAGCAGAATAGCGGCAAGGGCAATTTGCTTCACTCAGGTTCTCCAGATGAGAGATAAGGAGACAGTATAGCGGTGACCATCAATGACAAGCGGTTGTGGAACCGCTCTTACGCTAGCCGCTGCTAGTCGGGCAACGATACCGGTCGATGGATTCGATGCCAGGTTGCTTCGGGTAGTGTTAGCGGGCGCTGTCGTACCAATGAAAACATTCTCGCTCCATAACCACCCTAACGTCCCGTCACTCGCGCGCACATGGTAGTAGTCAAACCGCTTTCTGCTAGATGGTGACCGTGCCCCTGCTGATCATCGATGATCTGGGCATGCGTAAGTTGCCGCTCACCGCCGCCGAAGAACTGCTGGAGATCATCATGCGCCGCTACGAGCGAGCGCAGCTACCCTAGTCAAAAACTACAGTTTGTCCTCTTATCGCAAGCGTATTTATTGGGCGAAATCCACCACTGCTGGCCGAAATCAACCGGTGTAAGTCAATCAAAAGAACGGAACTATCCCCCATTCCCAGTGTTCAATCTTGTAACAGGAATTCTGGGGGACATTATGAAAAGCAAATTATCTAAAACGCTTTTTACCGCGGTATTGACGAGCGCAATGGCGCTCGGGACTGGCACTTCCTTGGGGGCGCAGGACCAATCGATGGACAAGCCCTCAGCGGGTGTAAGCGCTCAGGTGGATCAAGGACCTCCGCCAGAGCAGACCGGGCCGCAATACAATGCGCCGGATCAGAACGCGCCTCAGGATGTCGCGCCTCCATCACCGCAAGACCAGGCGCAAGCGCCTCCACCACCGGGGCCGGATCAGCGGCAGTACACACCGTTGCCTCCGGAGCAGTTGAATAAGCTGGTAGCTCCGATTGCGTTGTATCCCGATGCGCTCGTGGCGCAGATACTGGCCGCGTCAGCGTATCCAACGCAGATTGTAGTGGCCGACCGGATGGTACGAGAGAACCCGGGGCTGAAGGGACGGGATCTGGCCGAAGCAGTGGACCAGCAGGATTGGGATCCCAGCGTGAAGGCTCTCGTGGAGTTTCCCACAGTGCTGGCGAACTTGGACAGGGATTTGTCGTGGACCTCTGAGCTGGGCGAAGCCTATCACAACCAGCCGGATGACGTGATGCGGGCGGTCCAGTACATGCGCCACAAGGCTTACGACGCGGGAAATCTGCGCAGTACGCCTCAAGAGCGCGTCTACGAGCAGGGGCCGAATGTAGACATCCAGCCGGTTGATCCGGATGTGGTGTACGTGCCCGCTTACAACCCGGCGTATGTATACGGATATCCCGTGGGCCTGTGGCCTGGGTTCTATCCGTGGTGGGGATTTGGCGGCCCCTACATTTCGTTCGGCTTTGGCTTCCCGATCGCGCCATTCTTCGGCTTCGGCTGGGGATGGCATGGATGGGGCATCGGATGGGGATTCCACGGCGAAATCTTCTTCGGCGGCCATCCTTATGCCTTCCGCAGCGGAGCGTTCTATAACCACGCCGCCTTTGTGCACGGAAATTATCGAGGATTCTCTTCCGCGCATGGCGCATTCGGAGCGCACTCATATGCCAATCGCGATGCGCACGGGTTTGGCTCAGCCGCAGGTCGCGGATATGCGGGTCACGGATATGCGGGCGCATCTCGAGGCTACGCGGGGACGTCCCACAGCTTCGCCGGCAGTAATCGTGGAGCAGCCGCAAACCGGGGCGCGGCAGCGAACCGAGCCTACGCCGGCAACCGGGGATTCTCCGGCGGCGGACATGCTGGCGATGGACACAGCAGCGGTGGACACAGTAGCGGTGGAGGTCACAGTGGCGGCGGACGCGGCGGCAAGCGCTAAGTGTTCCGAATAGTGTTCCAGTGCAAATCGAAGGCCCCGCTCGCACGAGCGGGGCTTTCTTGCTCGGACAATCTGGGTGGCGGCCGCTTCTATATTGTTCTGTCATTACTAGCCGTTTGCAGCCGCAACGCGGAGAGTACGTATCGAGGAACTAAATCTACGACCCGGGACGGAAAGGTTCACCGCAACAGCGGCCATGACCCGTCCGGCCCTGCGCGGACCGGATTTTTGAGTAGGCCCTAGTTGCGGTTTGCCTCTAACAATCCAATCGAGACTTTTTCCGACCTTCGTCGCCTGACCAGTGAGTGGCGCCAGCCGGCTGGCGAACTCAGGCAGCGGGCGGCATGAACAGTGGCGCGCTTATCTGTCGTTATTCCTTTGGCCGGGCTACAAGGCGGAGAACAAGGGGTTTCAGCACACAAACGACGTACACGCGCAGAAGTTCAGGAGTTGGTGGCGGAATTCATGAGCAGCGGTATGCGCCGCAGCGAGTTTTGTCGCAGGTTCGGCTGCGCTGCGCGGCGGGCGGATGAACTGAGTAGACAGAACCGTGCAGTTCTTTGTGCTTAGAAGACCTCCGGCCATTGTTGTGCACCGTGGTAGACGGCGAGAATCACGATGCGGTCTTGATCGATGGCGTAGGCCGCGATAAAGGGCGTATTCGAAATGACCAACTCACGAGTACCCGGAACCCGGCCTGATCTGCCCGACATGGGAAATGTCGCGAGCTGTTGAACGCTGGTCACGATCTGCATCGTGATCCGGGCGGCAACCTCCTCGCTGTTCGAGAGCGCGATGTAATCATGAGCCTGATCCAGTTGCCGGGTCGCCTGCTCGGTCCATTCGATCATTGGCGAGCGCGCCCCGCCCTCTTGAGCCGCTTTACGACCTCCTCGTGGCTTACGACGCGGCCTTTCCGCATCTCTTCAATACCCTTGTGAACCAGCGCGTCCTGGTAGGCGTGCAGATCGATGTAGTTGGTGATCGCCTCGTTGATGAGATAGCTGCGCGAACGATCCTGCGCGGCGGCCAGCGCATCAAGCGTGTCGATCTTTTCGGCAACGGCGCGGAAGCTGATGGTTTTCTCGGTGTTGCGCATAATGCCATGAACGATAACATGTATTATTGTATATTACAAGACGGTCTGTCTCAAGCCTGTCGTAGAAGCTTAAGGACATGTATATGCGGGGAAACTTCCTCCCAGAGTCGCCGCCGTCCTTGCGCCTTTGATGCACCTGCAGCTGCGCTTGATCGAGACAACAAACCTAGAGCGGCGAGTCGCAAAGTTAGAAAGAAAGATGTTAGCTGATTCGGAGACGGGTCTGGAACCAGAGCGTGATTTTGGCGACCCTCGAGTCCACCCAAGTCTGAGAGAAGGTCTTGGTGGCAATGGAAACGCGCAAGCAAAGGCGAACGAGGGCTCGGACTGGACGTTAGATCCCAAGCCCTAGAAGCCGTTAGGCGTATGGCTGCCTAGATGGCCAATAATTCAGCAAATCCTTTCGTCCAACCGGGTGGGTTCGATGCGTTGAGGCGGCTATCTCAGAGTTGCTTCAGTAACCAACAGAAATCAGGTGGTCTGCATGGTTGCAGGAGTATCGCTGGAGACATGCGAAGCAGCGAAAAGATTTAGTGAAAATCGCCATCCGCTGATCAGGGATTCGTTTTATCGGGCGTCCCAGACAGTTTGTATGGTCGGTCTTTTCCGCCGCAGCAAGGAAAACCATCACCGCTACCGAGATCGTTGCTTGATGAACGTCGAGGCCAATATACTTTTCGCTGCTCATCGAGGGTGCTCCTTTCGTAGGTGATCATGCGAACGATGACAACCTACTCCAGAAGGACGCCCTCCTATAATGCGATTACACTCACTAACCAAGAATTTTGGCGAATGAAAGGCGCAAGCTTGTGCTAACGCCTGATTACGTAAACCATCCAGACGCCTCTCCCGGCCTGGCTTTCCCCCGTTATGGGATTACTTCCTGTCTGCCGGTCAACCGGGCACAACTCCATGAATTGCTGATTATTCCGGAGAACATTGCTTTTGGCTAAAGGCTTCGCAGCCAAGTGCGCAGATCGCATTCCGGTGAGATGTGATGTGTATCATTGACTGCAGCCATCGCCGGTTCGATACTTGAAGACCGTACTTCGGAGGTCTGTCCGTGAATAGTTTCTGTGCGCGCATGTTCGGTCTCACCCTGTTCGTTTTTCTCGTTTTGGCTATTGCCGTCCAACCTGCCATTGCTCAGCAGGATCAAGCCCCGCATGTGTACCATCGGGGGATTCCAGCCGGGGATACCTGTTCCAGCTGCCATAAGGTGATTTATGACCAATGGAAAGCCAGCCCGCATGGCGCCAACGGTGTCGAATGCACCGTGTGCCATGGCGAGACAACATCACCGGACTTCGCGGGCATGCCGGCGTTAAGCACATGCGACACCTGTCACACCGATCAGGTGGCACAACTAAAGTCTGATCCATTCATGAAAGGCAAGACGTGTGTGAGCTGTCATCAAGCACACACCTTCGTGGAGCACAAGAAGGCGGCCCCGGCAGGCAAGTGATAGCAATTTCCAGGCGTGGCATTCTCGAACTGCTGGCCGGTGCATCCGCGCTCACCGCCCTGGAACCGTGTCATCGCATGCCAAGGGAATGTACGACCGGTTGTCCATCTTCGATTCCCTTTTCTTGTCGAGATCATACTCCTTGTCCATGCATGAAGGACGCGAACCACACTAAGCGAGTCTCCTCAATTGTTGCAACATCCCGATTTCACTCATCGTGGTCAATGAGCGCTATGGCCTGATCTCGTCAACCATTACCTTGATGTTCGTTTATGGAAGGCCAACCACGCGTATCCCAAGCAGAGGCCGAGTGAGCCGTATACCCCCGCGTTCAAGGGGGCAAGAAGGAGAAAGGTGGCCACCAGCGAGGGATCGAATGTCATCTTCACGAAATACAGCGGACACAGCGAAAACATCAGTTGGGTATTGAGATTCCAGCTGTGCGGAGCAAGATAGGCGAGGAGCGCCACGAGATATGAAATTGCCGCGAAGCCACCGAGCCATTTGATGGGCGCTAAGAACAACTGTTCATCGTCCCGATCTTTCCTGCACACTTTCGCGATCCACGAGCGGGGTAGCAAGGCAAGCGTCACGCTGGAAAGGCCCACCAGTACCAGGATAGTCACAAATATGACCCATTCGCTCTGAGCCGGCAGCCCGGAGCCCCGCAGCATGAGATAAGGAACGCTGGTGAAAAGTGAAATCAGTCCACAAAGGACAAACGCGATGCGAGATGTAGTCCTGATAGCGATTGCGGACATGACGCGATTCTAACAGCAGAATTGAGCGAGTAATTTGCATCCCGACGGCAATCAGCTCTTCTTCAATTATCCGAACGAGACTGCATCGCCGTTACACGCATCGACAGGTCAATGAGCGCTATCGCCTGTGGGTGTTGAAAAAGTCACTGAGATTGGCGGCTGAGATTTAGCGAAAGCATGTTAGAAGGAAGAATCCGTCCCATGCTTCGCTGGATTTCTATCTTCGGAGGCCTGCTGATCATGATGGGGCAACACGACCGCTCAGAAGCGTTGTTCTACTACTTCCGCCTGGAAGATCAGGTTCCTGAAAACCATCTGCTACGGCTCATCGGCAAGCTCATCAGCTTCGATTTTGTGCGAGAGCAACTAAGAGACAGTTACAGCGAGGGCGGGCGACCCTCGATTGATCCCGAGCTTCTGTTGCGCATTCTGCTGATCGGCTATCTGTACGGCATCACCAGCGAGCGGAAGCTGGTAGAGGAACTACGCATGCACTTGGCGTGGCGCTGGTTCACTGGCCTGGGCTTTGATCAGGAGATTCCCCATCACTCTACATTCTCCAAAAACCGGCACGGGCGGTTTCAGGAATCGAAGCTGTTTGAGCAGCTATTCGAACGGATCGTGAAGCAGTGCGTGGAAGTCGGGCTGGTGCGAGGGAAGGAGCTGTCGGTCGATGGCAGTTTTGTCGAAGCCAATGCGGCCAAGGAGAGTCGCATTCCGCGAGAGCAGCTGGCGGAGGCTGCCCAAGTGCACCACACCGTGCGCCAGTATCTGCAGGAAGTGGAGCAGCAGAATCCGGTAGAGGAACCGGTGCACGAGCAGGATCAGGTATCCACCACCGATCCCGATTCGACCTATGCCACCAAAGGCGGCACACCGGCGCGGGCTGGGCTACTACGACAACTACCTGGTGGATAACGACAGCTGTGTGATCGTGGGGGTGCAGGCCACGGCGGCGCGCATGAGCCAGGAAACCGTTGCCGCGCAAGACATGCTCGCCCGTTTCGCTCAATGGCAAGGACGAGAACCGGAATCGGTGGCGGCCGATACGACTTATGGCAATGGCGAGTTCTTGCAATGGCTCGCCGATCGGAGCATCACTCCCTACATGCGGACCCGTGACAGTATCCACCGCAAGAGGAGTCCATTCTTCGGCCCCGAGCGCTTCACTTACGAAGCGGAAAACGATCGCTATATCTGCCCCGCGGGCCAGTTCCTGAACTAGGGCGGTTGGGTTCATCGGAACCGCGCTTACAACTACATCGGGACACGCAAAAAGTGTGGCCCGTGCTCGCTCCGACCACAATGCACCAGTGCTGCCTTCCGTGGCCTGATCATCCACCAGAACGAACCAGCCCGACAACGTGCGCGGGAGTTGGTCAACACGCCCGAGTTCGCCAAAGCACAGCGGCAAAGAAAGAAGGTGGAAGCCCTGTTCGCGGAACTGAAGAATCAGATCGGAATGCGGCGCTTGCGTCTGCGCAGACTTAGGTTCGTGCGCGAGCAGTTCTTCCTGGCAGCGGTAGCTCAGAACATCAAGCGACTGGTGCGTTTCCTCAGTCAGCCGACAACACCGGTTCTGCCGGCCACCACTTAGTCGAGCGGAGACAAGAAAACCGGCGACGGCATACTCCCAGATGAAAAGGCGTTCTGTTGAGGGACTTTTTCAACACCCACGCCTGATTTCGACAGTCGACCTCCGGTTAGCCCATTTACCGCCAACAATCCAAAAGTCACATTGATGGATTCCGCTTCGGGTTGGCCTGCTTCGTGATTAAGACACTTTGAACGTTTTATGGAACAAGACGAGAATGAAGGACGTAGAACTATGCAGTGTGTGCACAATTTTGTTGGCAGGACCCGTCTAATGCACGATCCCTGGTGGATGCATGTTCTCCTCGCTTCGCATATAGTTTCGGGCGTAGCAGCCTTTGTACTGGCTCCGCTTGCTCTGATCACGGCAAAAGGTGGAAAGGCGCACCGGCGCTGGGGCAAGTTTTATTTCTGGTGCATGGCCGCCGTGGCTTTCACGGCGCTGGTGATGGCTCTGTGGCGGCCAGTTCTGTTTCTCGCATTGGTTGCGATCTTTAGTTTCTACGCGGCTTTCGGAGCGTACCGTGTGCTCGGGCAAAAAGTCGCATCGAGGGGGGAACCGGTTGTCCGCGCGCTGGACTGGTTGGCGGCCATCCTATGCCTCGGCGCGAGTGCCGCTCTTGTAGTGCTGGGAGCGATCCAGCCGCAACTGGTCCAAAACCTGAGGATCCCATCCATCGTTTTTGGATTGGTCGGTGTGCGCATTTCCGCGGCCGCGATATGGCGCTTCACCCATCCGCCCATGGACAAGATGTTCTGGTGGTACGTCCACCTGCAGGGCATGATCGGCAGCTATATTGCAGCCTGCACCGCTTTTTGCCTTGTCACTCTTGGCCCGCTCCTGCATGCCGCCTGGTGGCTGTGGCTGCTTCCGATATCGATCGGATTGCCGGCGATCTTTGCGACAAGAGCTTATTATCGGCAGAAGTTTCGTTCAAGGCAGGATGCGCTGCTGGTCTAGAGCCTCTGCGAATAGGCTATGTTGTTGCCAACAGGGGCAGCGCCCATTGACAGGTTCTGAGCGCGCTCTCGGCAACCCGAAAACTACCCCTCAATTGGTGAAAAATCCCGATTAATTACGCTCATTGTCCCCGCGTGAGGGGGTTTTGAGTGTAATCGCCTTCCATGAGAAGGCCGGTCGGAGTCAAGTGGGTTTTACTGTTTTTTCGTTGGACAATGTTTTTCTCCCACCGAGTCGCCACTGTCGCCACCCTTCCATCCGCACTCTTTATTGAGCGATTTTGTTCGCTCGGTGCAAGTTGGGTGTTCTCGTTTCAGTCGATGCTGCCACCTGATTATCGACCTTTCGTCCATCCTTTGATGGAAGTGGGCCAGGCGATTAACGCAGTCACCGAAACTCGGCTTTGGGCTTTTGTTTTTCCTTTCGCGGAGCGCCTCTTGGTTTTATGCCGCCGCCGGCATGGCTCTCTGCTTGCTGTTGTGCAGCGGTTCGTAGACTTCTCCGCTCACCCAAAGGTGATGCAGCAACACGGCTAGCTTTCGCGCCGTGGCAATGATGGCTCGTTTCTTTCCGCTCTTTCCTCCGTGTCCGGCCAGCTTCAGACCCCAACGCCGCAGATCGCAATCCGGTCCGAACGGCCCCAGAATGTGCTGCGCCCCTTGCACCAGCAGCGTCCGTAGATAGGGGTCGCCTTCCTTGCTGATGTGCATCTGGGGCTCGCTCTGCCCCGAGTTTCTCCGCCCTGGCTGCAGCCCCAGGTAGCAGCCCACGTCCCGACTCTTGCGGAAACGATGCGGATCTTCCAGCGTCAGCAAGAACGTCAGTGCGATCAGCGTCCCCACACCCTTGATCTGCTTCAGCAGCGCCACCTGCGGATAGCTCTCCTCCGCCAGATTCTCGATTCGTTGGTTGTACTCGCGGATGCGTTCACGCAGCGATTCGATCCCTGCCAGCAACGGCTCCAGCGCGCGTTGCAGCTCCGGGCTCAGCCCCTCAGCTTTTTCCGGATTCATATTGCGCACGTTGCACCCGCGTAGTCGTTCCCCGTAGCTCCTGGCCAGTCCACGGGCCGTGTTGAACAGCGCTGTGCGGGCTCGCACCAGTCCGGCTCGCGCCCGGATCACTGCCAGATCTGCCTGCGCTTTCGCGCTGCGATGTCTCACCGGGCACAGCAACTGGGGATCGATCCTCGCTAGCCGCGCCAGAGTCTGCGCGTCCAGACGATCATCTTTTCTTCGGCTCTCTCCGATCAGCCGCACATTGCGGGCATGGGCCACGATCACTTCGTGTTTCAGTTCGCTCAGCACCCGGCTTACCCACGGCGAATGCATCCCGGTTTCCAGCGCGATCCGGCAGCGCGCCATTCCGGCAAACACTTCCTTCATGGCTTTCGGAGTCGTGCTCAGCTTCTGCTCCAGCAACACATTGCCTGCTTCGTCCAGCACGCAATACCAGCTCGAACGATCTCCCAAATCCAACCCGATGGTTAGCTTCTGCTCGGAATTATTCCTGCTCTGCTTCACTGCCGCGGTGCTAATCTTCTTCATTGCCGGTCTCCTTTATCTCTGTGCTTCGAGCACGTCGATAACTTGGGAGCGTATCGCATCCCGTCGGAGACCGGCCTTCTCATCCCATCTGATTAAATGAATCGAGGAACGGTAGCGCAATAAACGTGGCACTGCGCAGTACCTCACGGCTCGCAAGAATTTCGGTCCCGATCAATACTGCACAGTCCTCAATTCACCAAAAGGCTACGCTAGTCCTGACCCTCCAAAGGAGGCGTCGTTTATGGATAGCCGCTACTTTTCCAGAGAGATCGCCGTATGGGACGAGGGCCGAGGATTGTGGGTTGACATAGTAACTGGTGCCACCTACCCACCCGGGAATGGGACTTCGGGTTGAGCATTGACGGGCGTAGAACACAGCCTCGGCGGAGTTGAACATGTAGGTGGCGAACCGGCAACTGTTTTGCCGATGGAGGTCTCATCGCAGGTCCAGTTTTCGACATCGGTCTGTCGCATCGTGCCTCAGGTACAGACCGCCGACCACGTTTGCGGATTGTCCAGAATTGCAACCGTTGGGAACCCCATAAAGATGGCCTTCTTGATCTCGACAGATGGCGTTGGGAATTTGTGGTTTTCTAATAATCAGGTCTATGAGCGTAACCGTATCGCGTCAGCTGGCGATTTTTATGCAAAGCACGTCAGCGGTGGTTGGAAGATCGCCCCGCGACTACTCCAGCCTCGCGTACTCTGCTTTGGCCTCTTTCAGAATGGGGATATCAGGGTCGGCGTTTTTCCAGAGACTGAAGAAGTCCTGGTAGGAGCTCTTGGCTTTGGCAGTATCGCCAGAGAGTGAATAAGCGCGAGCGAGACCGAGATGTGCTAGAGCACCCAGCGGAAAGTTGATGACAATGCCGCGGTGGTCCAGAAACTTCTGAAACTCAGCGGCTGCAGCGTGACCGTTATGTGCGAGCAATTGAGCCTGGCCTCGAATATAGGCGGGATAGATCGTTCCTAGCTGCAATTGCTGCGGCTCACCCAGTTCGTAAGGTGAAGCCGCCTCCAGAGACACCAAAGCTTGCGCGGGATTGTTGGCACGCAGTTCGATCGCTGCCTTGATGGTGGGCAGCCAGTAGACCTTCAGCACGGTTTGCGACGGATAGCTCTTTTCCAGCTCTGCTGCGATTGTTTTTGCGCGAGCGGATTCGCCAAGCCGTGCCAGCGTCAACGCAGCAAACATTTTGACGTCCCGGCCCGGGGCCAAGGCCAACGCCGTAGTTACGGCTTCCTTCGCAGCGGTTGTGTTGCCAAACTCTGCCTCCCGCAAAGCAGCATTCACCTGCCACAAAGCGGCGGTCTCCCTGGAGTCATTCCGTACAGCCGCATCCACCGCGCGCCGTGAGATATCCCGCGCTTTCGATAACCGCCCATAGTAGGCTTCGGTGTCAGACTGAAACGAGAGCAGGATGTCTTCACTCCCGGGCTTGCCGGCAGCCCAAGCCACCTGCCGTTCCATTTCTCCGGTATCGCCATCGAGGAAAGCAATCTGATAAATTCCCCAGTGCAGAAGATCACCTTCCAACTTGGCGGCTTCGGCCTGCTTAATCACCTTCTTGGCGTCATCTAGACGCTCGAAAGCGAGGTAGGTCTGCGCAAGATTAAAGTAGCCAGTCACGTCCGGCGCCAGGCGCATGCTCTCCTGGTTCGCCGCCAGAGATTTGTCGTACTGCCCAAGTTGGGCATAGATCACCGATAGATTGCCGGGCGGTACCGCGTCGTTCGGATAGCTCTTGGCCCAAAGTTCATACACCTGGCTAGCCTGTTCCAGATCTCCGGTGACAAGTTGGTAAAACATGGAAGAAATGCGGTACTTTTCCTTTTCGCTGACGCGGTCGCGCAGTTCATAGGCTTTCTTGATATTTTCCGCACCCAGACTGGCTTGGCCCAGATTCGTGTAGGTAAGCCCGAGGCTGGCGTAGGCCACGGCGAAATTAGGGTCGAGCTCAAGAGCCCGTTTATAAAACGGAATGGCCTCGGCATTGCCTTTGGCGCGGAACGTTGTGATGCCCATGCTGAAGGCTTTCAAGGCTTCGAGCGAGGGTGTCGTGGCTTCGACCGGCACATCGAACTTCTGAATGGTAACCAGCGATTCGCCAAGCTTCCCCCGGAGACTGGAGGCCGCTTTTCCCAGCGTTTTCAGCACGTCCTCTTTTGTGCCTGCCTCCTCCTGTTCTCTGGCCAAGGTGTCTCCGTTGCTGCATCCCACCGCGTCGACCGCGACAATGTACTGGCCTCCCAATTTCGAGATCGACCCGATCAGGAATGCCTTGCTGCCCGTTCGAATACAGAGTTCCCGTGCCACGTCGCGGGTGATGCGATCATTCGAAGGACGGCCCATCAGATGCAGGGTTTCTTCCACCTTCCGATCCGACAAGATGTTGAGGAATGGCGATTGTCCAAGTTGCACGGCCAGCGCCTGCTTCAGCGCGTCATCAAAGACGGGATCACCTGTAGAGTTGGTGAAGTCAGCAAGCACAACAGTATCCTTCTCCGTGAGCGGCGTCTCGTGGGCGCCTAACGACGCCTCTCGCTGACGCCAGTAGAGACCACCGGAGATCAGAGCAGCCACGAGTACCACAGTCGCGGGAACAACTACTCTCCACAACCTCCTTCTGCCAACCTCAGGAACATCGATGACTTTCGCGGCACTCGATGAAGATGAGGCGCTGACGGCAGGGGCGGATCCCGAAGCTGGCAGTGATGTCGCGGCCACCGCTGGAGCCCTGACTTCCTGCACTGCCATCACCGTGCCCGAACTGGCTGATACACCGTGCCGCGATTCCGTTTCCCGTTTCACACGCTTTAGGTCAGCCCGCATTTCCGCCGCACCCTGATAGCGCAGTTCGCGGTCTTTTTCTAACGCCTTGTTGATGATCTCTTCCAGCTTGGGCGGAAGGTCAGGGTTTAGGCGAACGGCGGGGATCGGCTCTCCATCCAGAATGGCGTGAGAGATCACTCCCGACGTCTCCCCGCGGAACGGTAGGGTCCCAGTCGCCATCTCGTAAAGCACGGCCCCAAACGAGAACAGATCGCTCCGCGCATCCAGCTCTTTCGCACGAACCTGCTCGGGAGACATGTAGGCCACCGTTCACAACATTGTGCCCGGACTGGTCAAATGCTCCCCATCCACGGAACCCGTCTGCGTGTTAAGGGACGCAATGTTGCCAGAAGAAGTGCCTGCCGAATTGACCTTCGCCAATCCAAAGTCAAGAATCTTGGCGTGTCCTCGCTCGGTCACGAATAGGTTCGCAGGCTTGATGTCGCGATGAATGATTCCTTTGGAATGCGCAGCATCCAGAGCATCGGCAATCTCAATAGCGAGCGACAGAATTAGTTCGGTCTCTACCGGTCGCCCGCCGATGCGATACTTCAGCGTCGTACCCTCCAGGAACTCCATCGCGATGTACGACTGCTCGCCACTCTTGCCGATGTCGTAAATGGTGCAGATGTTGGGATGGTTGAGGGCGGAGGCGGCACGAGCTTCACGTCGGAAACGTTCCAATGCCTGCGGGTCTTGGGACACGTCATCGGGCAGGAACTTGAGCGCAACGAAGCGGCCTAGCTCGGTGTCCTCGGCCTTGTAAACCACGCCCATACCGCCGCCGCCGAGCTTTTCGACGATGCGGTAACGCGAAATAATCCTGCCGATCATTAGGGGCAAATCTTACGTCGGTGAAACGGGCAAGTCAATGAAAGTGATGGGGTTGGGAATGGTTCAAGGCGATTGTTGTTGAAAATCGCGGTTTCACTCAAGGGTATTGGCGGAGCCAAACCGTGGCCACCCTCATCAAAGCCCGGGAGGGGTGACGAAAGATGTATCACGTGCGCCAAGAGAACCTGCCTTTTGTTGGTAGTTCACATGAGTTTGTCGGAGCTGACCAAATGAAGGCTTCGATTAGGCGGAACGTCGCCGCCTGTTCGCCGATCAGCGTGGTCTATCCCAGTTCCGTCACGCGCAAAGCGCGGTTCGGCTGCGCGGCGCGGCGGTGGATGAACTGAGTAGTCAGAACCGTGCAGTTCTCTGTGCTTAGAAGACCTCCGGCCATTGTTGTGCACCGGGGTAGACGGCGAGAATCACGATGCGGTCTTGATCGATGGCGTAGGCCGCGATAAAGGGCGTATTCGCAATGACCAACTCACGAGTACCCGGAACCCGGCCTGATCTGCCCGACATGGGGAATGTCGCGAGCTGTTGAACGCTGGTCACGATCTGCATCGTGATCCGGGCGGCAACCTCCTCGCTGTTCGAGAGCGCGATGTAATCATGAGCCTGATCCAGTTGCCGGGTCGCCTGTTCGGTCCATTCGATCATTGGCGAGCGCGCCCCGCCCTCTTGAGCCGCTTTACGACCTCCTCGTGGCTTACGACGCGGCCTTTCCGCATCTCTTCAATACCCTTGTGAACCAGCGCGTCCTGGTAGGCGTGCAGATCGATGTAGTTGGTGATCGCCTCGTTGATGAGATAGCTGCGCGAACGGTCCTGCGCGGCGGCCAGCGCATCAAGCGTGTCGATCTTTTCGGCAACGGCGCGGAAGCTGATGGTTTTCTCGGTGTTGCGCATAATGCCATGACGATAACATGTATTATTATATATTACAAGACGGTCAGTCTCAAGCGGCCGCTTCTATATTGTTCTGTCATTACTAGCCGTTTGCAGCCGCAACGCGGAGAGTACGTATCGAGGAACCAAATCTACGACCCGGGTGAATACAAGGAACGCGTCAAGAATCCGCTTCGCGGTTTGAGCAGTCTTGATCTACAGGTTAACTACACTCTGTCCCGCTTCGTAAGCAATGGCGGCAGTGACCAGCACTTCACCCCCAACGCATGGGACTTCCGTAATCCCACCGCCTTCAGTGGCCCCACGCTAGAGGATCGGACCCACCAGTTCAAATTTGGCGCGACTTTTGAATTCGCTCGCCACGGTCCGCGCCTCAGCCTGATTGGCGGCTTCGCCTCACCGCAGCCTTCCGACTTGCGACTGCCGACTGAAGGAACCGTAGGAGAAATCTTCCGCTCCGACTTGACCGGCGACGGAACGACTGGAGATTTCCTTAACTCTGCCGCTTCCGGTATCGGCCATCCGGGGAGTTTTATGCGCTCGGTCTCGCCTAGGAATTTGAATGCCTACCTCACGAACTTCAACAACACGGTGGCGGGAACACTGACGCCGGCCGGCCAAGCATTGGTGACCGCCGGCTTGTTTACCCAGTCTGAGTTAGTCAGCTTAGGTGCAGTCGTTCCTGCCGTCCAGCTTGCGCCTACAAACAATGCAGGAAACGGCTATTACAAAGACGTCGATACAATCCTGGCATGGCCCTTCAAGTTTCATGAGCGCCTCACCATTTCTCCTAGCATCTCCTTCTTCAACGTTTTCAACTTTGTGAACTACGGGGTCCTCGGTCTTAACGGAACAGATAGTTGGCTGACTGGAGCCGGCGGCACCATCAACGGCACAGTCGCCGGGCCTAACTCAGGTTCCAACACGGTTCGAATCGGACGCGGCAGCGGCGTATTCGCGGTCGGCGCCCCCCGCGAAGCCGAATTCGGTTTGCGCATGGACTTCTAATTGCCCGCCCGGGAAGAAGCCCACCCATCAAAATGCGTAATGGCCGAACCAGACTCAAAAAACATGTTAGTCTCAGCGCCGATTAGTTAGACGTAGAAGAACCCTCCTTCGAGCCGATTGGCGGCGACGCTTCCCGGGATTGTGCATGGATCAGGGGCAACTCGGAAGAATCTACTTGCACGAAAGAGCGCTGCTCGGAACGTCGGCCACCGCATAACCGTTGTTGAGAGGCCGATTGCGCTCACGATCCGGTGAATGAGCGAGAAGGTGATCTTTCGACAACAATCCTTGTGAGTCATTGCGAACTCCCGGGCTTTTATTGACTTGCCCGTATCACGGACGTAGGATTCGCCAGTGATCGGCCAGACCATCTCGCACTACCGCATCGTCGAGAAACTTGGCGGCGGCGGCATGGGTGTGGTCTACAAGGCTGAGGACGTAACCCTACACCGATTCGTCGCGCTGAAGTTTCTGCCCGATGAAGTAGCCAAAGATCCTCAAGCATTGGCCCGCTTCCAGCGTGAGGCGCAGGCGGCTTCCGCCCTGAACCATCCCAATATCTGCACTATCTATGAGATCGGGCAGCAAGATGGACAGCCCTTCATAGCCATGGAGTTTTTGGACGGGCTGACGCTGAAGCACTGTATTGCAGGCAGACCGATGGAGACCGAGTTGATTCTGTCGCTCGCCATCGAGATCGCGGACGCGCTCGATGCAGCACATGCAGAAGGCATCGTCCACCGCGACATCAAACCCGCAAATATCTTTGTGACCAAGCGCGGCCATGCCAAGATTCTGGATTTTGGATTGGCGAAGGTCGTGACTTCAACGAGTTCCGCCAGCCAAATAGCAGCGGCCAGCACACAGGCCGGCTCGATGGACGAACAACACTTAACCAGTCCGGGGACGGCGTTGGGGACGGTCGCCTACATGTCACCCGAGCAGGTGCGAGGAAAGGAACTGGATGCACGGACCGACTTGTTCTCGTTTGGCGCAGTGCTATACGAAATGGCAACCGGAGCTTTACCGTTTCGAGGCGAGACCTCGGCAGTGATTTTCGATGGAATCATGAACCGCGGCCCAGTGCCTGCGGTGCGGCTGAATCCCGACCTGCCGCCCAAGCTGGAAGACATCATCAACAAAGCTCTGGAGAAAGACCGGAATCTGCGTTACCAACACGCAGCCGATATGCGAACGGATTTGCAACGGCTGAAGCGCGACTCTGAGAGCGGGCGCAGTTCGGTGGCAACTACGAGCACGGCGGCGGTTGCCAAAGTTCCTGCTGCTTGGCTTGGGAGGTTCTGGAAGATCGTGCTTCCCGTCCTGCTGGTCGCCTTTCTCGTGTTGGGCGGCGGGCTTTACTATCGTGCGCATCGAAGCAAGCCACTAACCGACAAAGACACCATCGTTCTCGCCGATTTTGCCAACAGAACAGGCGATCCGGTGTTCGACGAAACGCTGAAAACGGCGCTCAACGTTTCCCTGGGGCAATCACCTTTCCTGAGTGTGCTCTCGGACAGCGATGTTGCGGAGACCTTGCAAGAGATGACCCGTCCGGCCAGCACGCCACTCACGCCCGAGGTCACTCGTGAGCTTTGCCAGCGCGCCCACAGCAAAGCGTATATCGCTGGCTCGATCGCGACTCTAGGGAGCGAATATGTACTGGGCCTGAAGGCGGTGAATTGCCAGAGTGGGGAAACGCTGGCGCAGTCGCAGGTGACTGCAGCGTCCAAAGAGAAAGTGCTGGACGCGCTGAGCGAGGCGGCGTCCAAGCTGCGCGGCGAACTCGGCGAGTCGTTAGCGACGGTGCAGAGGTTTGATACTCCGCTCGGAGAGGCCACCACTTCTTCGCTCGAAGCTCTGAAAGCGTACAGCCTTGGCGGAAAGGCTGCTCGCGACGGGGGAGAAGGTCCCGCCGCAGCTCTTCCGTACCTTCAGCGCGCTATCGAGCTCGATCCGAATTTTGCCACTGGCTACGTAGTAATGGGCGAGGAGTACATCAGTCTCGGCGAGACAGAGCGGGCCAGCGAGTACCTGAGCAAAGCATTCCAGTTGCGGGAACATGCCAGCGAGTGGGAAAAGCTGAATATCGCGGGCGACTACTATCAGTATGTAACTGGGGAACTGGATAAAGCAGCCCGGACGTGCCAGGAGCAAATTGCGAGCTATCCGCGGGAATTCTTTGGGTATGCCAATTTGAGCGGCGTGTTCTCCGCACAGGGGCAGTACGAAAAAGCCGCGGAGATGATGAGGCAAGCCCAGCGCCTTGCACCTGATGCGCTACCTATTTACGGGGGTCTCGCCGGCGCGGCCCTTGCCTTGCAGCGTTTCGACGAGTCGCGGCAGATCATCCACGAGGCGAAGACGCGAAAACTGGATAGTTTTGTATTCCACAATGACCTCTATGCTGTTGCATTTCTGGGGGCGGATTCCGCCGCGATGGCGGAACAGCAACAGTGGTTTGCGGGCACGCACGATTATGAGAATTTTGGACTGGCTCTCGCGTCCGACAGCGAGGCGTATAGCGGTCATCTTGGCAAAGCACGGGAGTTGACCAAGCGGGCTGGGGACTCCGCCATACGAGCTGACAGCAAGGAGAATGGGGCAATATGGCAGGCGATTGCGGCTCAGCGGGAAGCCGCTTACGGCAATGCCGCAGAAGCCCGGCAATCAGCGGGGGCGGCGTTGAAGCTTGCTCCCGCGAGTCAGGGCGTCGAGAGTGAAGCCACACTTGCGTTTGCCATGGCGGGCGATACGGCACGTGCCGAGTCCTTGGCGCAAGACTTGGGAAAACGCTTCCCGCTGGACACGCAGATGCAATCGCTTTGGCTCCCCGCGATTCAGGCGCAATTGGCGCTGGACAGAAAGAACCCGGGTTCCGCCCTGAATACTCTGCAAGCTGCTTCCCCTATCGAGTTGGGGGGGATTCAGTTTGTTGCCAATATTTCCTGCCTCTATCCGACGTATGTGCGCGGAGAGGCATACTTGGCAGCCGGACAAGGCGGCGCTGCCGCCGCCGAGTTTCAGAAGATTCTCAATCACAGCGGCATCGTCTGGAACTGCTGGACGGGAACGTTGGCGCATCTGGGCGTGGCTCGTGCCAACGCCTTGCAGTCGAGAACCTTGCATGGACAGGGGCAGGGAACGGATGCCGATGCCGCCCGCGTTCGGGCACTCGCCGCCTACAAAGATTTCCTCACCCTCTGGAAAGACGCCGATCCCGACATCCCCATCCTGAAAGAAGCCAAGGCTGAGTACGCGAAGCTACAGTAGTAGTCGTTGCGCGACCGTTCACGCTGGTTGCAAAGTGCCAACTGTTGTAACCAGATGGGATGAGAAGGCCGGTCTCCGGACGGGATGCGGTGTACGCTCCCAAGTTATCGACGTGCTCAAGGCACAGATAAAAAGGAGACCGGCAATGAAGAAGGTTAGCACCAGAGCAGCAGCGCAGAGCAGGAATATTTCGCAGCGGAAACTGACCATCGGATTGGACCTGGGAGATCGCAACAGTTGGTACTGCGTGGTGGATGAAGGCGGCCAGATACGGCTGGAGCAGCGAGTGCGGACGAATGCCGAAGGGTTGCGCGAAGTGTTCGGGGCGATGCCGCGCAGTCGGATCGCACTGGAAATCGGGACGCATTCCCCCTGGATCAGTCGCTTGCTCAGCGAGTTGGGGCATGAAGTGATCGTGGCCAATGCGCGCAAGGTACGGCTGATCGGAGAGAGTCGCCAGAAAGATGATCGTTTGGATGCGCAGACACTGGCACGGCTGGCCCGGATCGATCCCGAGTTGCTGTATCCGGTGAGGCATCGCAGCGCGAAGGCGCAAGCCGATCTGACGTTGATTCGGGGGCGCGCTGGACTGGTGCGGGCCCGCACGGGGCTGGTCAACACGGCTCGCGGTCTGGCCAAGAGTTACGGGGAGCGATTGCGCGGATGCAATGTGCGCAACATGAATCGGGAAAAAGCGGAAGGCTTGAGTCCGGAACTGCAGGCCGCACTGGAACCCCTGTTGAACGCAATCGAATCGCTGAGCGAACGCATTGTGGAGTACAACGAGCGCATCGAGCAACTGGCGCAGCAGAGTTATCCGCAAGTGGCTCTGCTGAAACAGATCAAGGGCGTAGGCACGCTGATCGCGCTGACGTTCTTGCTGACGCTGGAAGACCCGCATCGCTTCCGCAAGAGCCGCGACGTGGGCTGCTATCTGGGGCTGCAGCCGGGACGGCGCAACTCGGGGCGGAGCGAGCCGCAGTTGCATATCAGCAAAGAAGGCGATCCCTATCTGCGAACGCTGCTGGTGCAGGGAGCACAGCACATCCTGGGACCCTTCGGGGTGGACTGCGATCTGCGGCGCTGGGGTTTGAAACTGGCCGAACGCGGCGGCCAGAGCGGGAAGAAGCGAGCGATCATCGCCACGGCCAGAAAGCTGGCGGTGTTACTGCATCACTTGTGGGTAAGCGGAGAAGCGTACGAACCGCTGCACAACAGCAGCCGGCGAGTCGTGCCGCTGGCAGCCTAGAGTCAAAACATTCTTAGGAAAGGAAAATCAAAAGCCAAGAAGCCGAGTTCCGGTGACTGCGTCTATCGCCTGGCCCAGGTTCGACTCTTCAACGGTGGAACCACAGGGCGCCAAACAGATGGCAGCACCGGCTGAAACGAGAACGCCCAACATGCACCGAGCGAAGAAAATCGCTCCTCGAGAGTGCGGATGGAAGCATGGCGACAGCGGCCACTCGGCGGGAGAAGAAAACCTTGTTCAATGAAGCCAGCAAAGAATCGACTTGACTCCGACCGGCCTTCTCATGGAAGGCGTTAACACTCAGAACCATTCGGTTATGAGTGAAATTGATTCCATGACAATGTCGGCTCCCACGCCCGAGTGAGGTGAAGCGAATCGAAAGCAGTCGAAATTTGAGCGCTAACGCCCTGCTTACGACAGTTATCCCGCGACAAACGTGGAACGGGCAACCCGGAGTGCGCCGGGATAAACCGGCATGTTGTAGGGGATGAAAGAGCCCTACAGGAAAGGAGACAGCGACTCCATCCTGGCCTCGAGTCTTGCATGTGAGATCGCGAGGTCTCGCTTGAAGCGTAGATAGAGGTACCAGTGGGCCGGGCTATTGAGCTTCGAAAAGCCCGTTTGGATCAGGACGCCGACTCCGTTCCGGTAAGGGAGGAAGGCAATACGACAACCACGATAATCGCGAGTGGATTGGTCCGGTCCTGCGTAGTCTGAGAACCCGCGCACGCTGAGAAACAACATGCACGAGAACCGGGAGATCTCCTGCACGTCTTGCTCGAAAGAACAAGACCGGTCCGCAAAGGCCATAAACCGAACGGCGGACATGCACGTACAGGAGAAGTCGGACTGTGCCGTAGTAGCTGTGAACCTGTCGAACAAAGAAGCGCAAGCTTCCGCGGAGGCGGGGGAGGGAAGGGCACAGACTAAGGAGAACATCGTTCAATCACACAAGCCCCCGACACAGAGCGGGAAAGGCTTGTCCCAGGGATTGCGCGGTGTGCGGCAAACAGCAAGAGAAAGGAAGCAGGAACGATTCACCGCTTTACTCCACCATCTGAACATCGGACTTCTCCGTGACCGCTTCTACGCACTCAAGCGTCAGGCGTCACCGGGAATCGATGGTGTGACATGGCAGGAGTATGAAACCGGACTGGAAGATCGACTCACCGATCTGCACAGTCGGGTGCACCGTGGAGTGTATCGGGCACAACCCTCAAGACGAGTCTATATACCGAAGGCCGACGGGCGGCAACGTCCGCTGGGCGTCACAGCACTGGAGGACAAAATCGTTCAACAGGCTGTGGTGACGATTCTCAACCAGATCTACGAGGTCGACTTCAAAGGCTTTTCTTACGGGTTCCGACCCGGGCGCAGCCCGCATCAAGCGCTGGACGCGCTGGCAGTGGGCATCCAATGGAAGCGAGTGAACTGGGTGCTCGACGCGGACATTCGTGGCTTCTTCGACAACATGAATCACGAGTGGATCATGAAGTTCATCGAGCATCGCGTGGCCGATCGCCGGGTACTTCGCCTGATCCAGAAATGGCTGAAGGCGGGAGTATCGGAAGACGGTCAGTGGTCGGAGACGAAGCTAGGAACGCCGCAGGGAGCAGTGATTTCGCCGTTGCTCGCTAACGTGTACCAGCATCACGTCTTCGATCTATGGGTCGAAGCCTGGCGCAAGAAAGTGGCGAAGGGCGACGTGATTGTCGTTCGCTACGCCGACGATCTTGTGCTCGGGTTTCAATACCGCACGGAGGCTGAGCGGTTCCTGCGGGAGTTTCGGGAGCGACTGGCCAAGTTCGGGTTGGAATTACATGCGGACAAGACACGACTGATCGAGTTTGGGCGGTTCGCTGCCCGTGACCGGAAGCAACGTGGTCAGGGAAAACCGGAGACCTTCACGTTCTTGGGTTTCACTCACTACTGCGGGCAGCGCAACAGTAACGGAGCTTTCATCGTCTGGCGGATTACGGCGAAGAGGCGGATGGCCGCGAAGCTCAAAGCCATCAAGGCTGAGCTTCAACGTCGGAAGCATCATCGCACGACCGAAGTTGGTGCATGGCTCCGCGAGGTTGTGCTGGGCTACTACCAATACCATGCTGTTCCGGGCAACTCGACACAGTTGCGCATCTTTGCTCGTCGCGTTTGCTGGCTGTGGCGAACTGTACTCGTACGTCGCAGTCAACGTGCACAGGTGGGGTGGGATCGACTCTATCCCCTCCTGAGCCGATGGATTCCAAGACCCCGCGTTCTGCATCCTTATCCGATGGCTCGTTTTGCCGTTATCCATCCCTGGTAAGAGCCGTATGCGTAAACGCGCACGTACGGATCTGTGCGGGGGGCGATCAGCGATGGTCGTCCCTACCGCGACAGGATACTAATTCACAGCCTTCCCCGCTGGCTACAGTGGGCTTTGCAAGGGCCAGAGCCAGGCGCCCAGCCTTGGGTTCCCCGTCACTAAAATGTGTGTAACTTCCTTCGAGCCGCAGCGTACTGCTTTATGGATGCCAAAAGGAACATGGCGAGAGAACCGCAGCCCCGCGAGGGCGAAACCAGGCAGATGGAGGGGCTCGGTTTGGAGAACGTAATCGAGCGTGCACGTGGTCACGATGACAAGGCTCTGGAAGAGATCTATCACCGCTATGTCCGGCGCGTATTCGGATTATGCCGTTACATGCTGGATTCACGGGAAGGCGCAGAAGATGCTACCAGCGAAGTCTTCCTCAAGCTGCAGCACACCATCGAGAGCTATGACGGTTCGATACCGTTTCCCAGATGGCTGCTGCGGGTGGCCGGCAACCAATGCATTGACGCTTTGCGGCGCCGGCAGCGTGGACTGAAGGTGTTTGTGGAAGTTGAAGACGGAGCCGCGGCCATCGAGGCAACCAGCACGGAGCCGTCGCCGCTGGGTGCCGTCATCAGCAAGGAAGAGAGGGTGCAGGTGCGGGATACGATCGCACGCCTGCCGGAGAACTATCGCCTGCCTCTGATCCTGCGCTATTACAGCGAACTGAGTTACAACGAAATCGCCCAGCAATTGGGCCTGGAGAAGAACCATGTGGCGGCGCTTATATTTCGCGCCAAGCAGGAGCTGCGCCGGAGATTGGCCCCAAGGAGCAATTGATTATGGAATGTTATTCGGAACAAGCGTGTGCCCTCTTCGTGGACGGCGAACTGGCCGCGGACGAGGCGCTGCGTATGCGAGAGCACATGGCCACGTGCCAGACCTGCCGGCACTTACTGGACGCATTGCGCGCTGAGAACCGCGTGCTGAGCGAAAGCCTGAGCGAGCTTTCAGAAGAAGCAGCCAGCCCCGTGGCCTTCTCCAGGTTGCGCTTGTCCTGGGTGTGGCGCGACTTGGCGGTGATGGCCGTGGTGCTGGCCTTAGGTTCGATCTTTTCCGGTTGGTTCGATCAGATGGAAATTCCCGGAGGACTGGAGTGGGTCAATCCCTTCAGCCTCAGCGGCCTGACGAACCTGATGTTCAACGTTTCTGACTACTTTGCGCACGGAGGTAGTGCCATGTTGAGTGAGTATGCTGTGCTCGTTGGGTGTTTCTTTTTTTTATTGCTTCTGGGCGGCAGCGCACTGCTGCTGGGGCGCCGATGGCGGCTTCCCAGGGCTGGCTTCGGCCTGCTGATCGTCCTGCTTACGTTGTCGTTGCCCGGCTTTGCCCTGGAGCGGCGGCACGGGGAGTTCGTCACCGTACCGGCGAGCGAGACTGTGGACGACACCCTTGTGGTCACCGGTAACACTGTGCGCATTGAAGGCGTAATCAATGGGGACCTGCTGGCTTTTGGCCGGACCGTGGAAGTGCGTGGCACCGTCAAGGGCGACCTGGTGAGTTTTTGCAAAAGAACAGTAGTGAGCGGAACCGTGGAAGGCAATATCTTCGACTTTTCGAATTCGCTCGACTTGGACGGGCAATTGGGTCACAACCTCTACGGCTTGGTGCAATCCTTACGGGTGAATGACCGGGGCCACGTCGGCGATGGGATCGTGGCTGCCGTCGGCGACGTCAACCTTGAAGGCCAGGTGAAGCGCGGCGTGAACATGGTCCTCTCTGGCAGCGCCGATGTGAGCGGCAGCATCGGCCGCGAGCTGACCACGGTCGGAGGTGGCCTTACGCTGACGAACACCGCCCGGGTCGGCGGCAACCTGAGCGCTCGCGTGCGCCAGCTGAAAGAGGTGCACATCGCCGACGGCGCCTCCATTGCGGGCAAACGAGACATCCAGCTGCAGGAGGAGAGAAAGAGCCAGTTCATGCGCCCCAGATTCTACTTCCACCAAGCGATCTGGCTTGCTGCCGCCATGCTGGTGGGATGGCTGGGTCTGGTTCTGTTTCCCGGCTTCTTCCGGGCCACGACTCAGGCGGTGGGCTTAGGCTGGCTCAGCCTTGGGCTGGGGGTTGGGGTTCTGGCTGGTGTGCCGGTGGCCATGGTCGTGATAGCCATCACGCTGATCGGCATCCCGATCTCGCTGATGTTGTTCGCGGTGTATCTGGCTGCGATCTACCTGGCGAAGGTTTGGGTTGGAGCCTTCCTTGGGCGGATACTTCTGAAGCCCTCGGGAACCGCGAAGGGCGATTGGTTGCTGGGACTTCTGGTGGGCCTGTTGATCCTGACTGTCGTTGGGTTAATCCCGTATCTTGGCGGGCTGGTCCGCTTGGGTGTGGTTTTTCTGGGTTTGGGAGCTTTTGCCGGGCAGCTCTATCGGGCTTCACGACCGGTAATGACGGCCTGAAGAGGCCTGCCGAGGGGCTGGTCGAGGCCAAGCGAAGTTCGGCAAGGGCATCCTGGAGGCGAACTACCCGTGGTTCGTTGACGTAACATGTATGGTCCGCCGCCGGAATGCAAGAAGAATTGGGTTGGACGAGAACAGTCTGCGAAAATGTATCCGGCCTCTTAGTGGAGAATGTTCTCCGGGCGCATGATGATGATCCGCGGCAGTGTTCCGGCGTCTGCTGCCTCGGCTTGGGCTACCAGTCCGCAGTCTAGGCTGTCGCCCATAGGTTCTGCGGCGTGGTATGGAAGATCTTGCATGAAGGGGTCCGATTTATCGAACAAGGACAGGAACCGGATCCCGGGCCAAAAAGCAACGCGCCCAGATGCTGGCGCGAGCGTTTCGCAAGCTCGGCTACGAGGTCACACTCACACCCATAAAGCTTGCCACCGCCTAATCGGAAGAATGTAGGTGATGATTTTCGACGGAGCGTAATCACTGTTTTCGACAATCATTCACGTCTACGTTCGTCTGGAATGTTTGCTCGGTAGATGCTCCAGTCAAATAGACTGCACGAATCAAAACTAGGTCGGGGGCACGCAGTAGCGGTTAACTTGAGGTCCAGGTTTTTTTTCTAGCTGCTGCCTTCCTCCACCAACGCCAGATTGTCCGTTCAGTCGTCTCTGATATAGATGGTTGCGAGTTGCCGAATGCTCTGTCCGGTTCTAGAATGACGGCCATCAATCTGGTGTGCAAATCTGCTTCGCAAAAAGGAGACGATATGAAGGCAAGAATCATAGTGCTGACCTTGGCCCTGTGCTTTATTGGCACTGGAGTGTGCTTCGCCCAGAACCCATCATTTATGGGCACGTGGAAACTCAACGAGGCCAAATCGAAGCTCGCGCCTGGGGCAGCGAAAAACAATACGGTTGTCTACGAGCCGGCGGGTGATAATGTCAAAGTCACGATAGATGGTACCGACGGTGCGGGCAATCCGACGCATAATGAGTGGACAGGCAAGTTCGACGGCAACGACTATCCCGTCACCGGCGACCCCAATTCAGACACGCGATCCTTAGAGAGGAGAAGCGTCCATAAAATAGGTTTCACGGCGAAAAAAGGCAAGAAGGTTACGACTACCGGTACGATTATCTTGTCCAATGACGGCAAGAGCCGCACGGTTATCTCAAGCGGAACCGATGCCCAGGGGAACAAGTTCAAGAGCACGGCCGTTTACGATAAGCAATAGCCAGATTCACTGCGTATCGTACCGCGCCCGGAACACGGGCGCGGTGACCGTCGGAAATATCTCTTGGAGAATCGCCTCTCGGGAAGTAGCAGCAGCACTGTGGCTACTGCGACATGGTGCTGTAAGCGAAAATCTTCTGCGCAGATGTGTCGTTAGCGCATCAAATGTCCGGTCGGATTAGCACATGAAATGTCCGCTTTTCCGGCGGTGAGAGTAGGAGACCATGCGAAGCATGGATTTCCTACTCGAAGACCGCCATGGAGCGGGCGATGAAAATACAGGAAGTAATTTTGCGAGCATTCGCGAAGAAGATTACCTGGTGGCGAGCGGCGGAGATCGTCGGAATCACAGATCGGCAGATGTGTCGTTGGCGCGGGCGTTACGAAAGAATTCGGCTATGACGGGTTATTCGACCGGCGGCGAGGGAAGCCCAGCTCCAAACGGGTGCCTGTAGCAATGGTGGAACAGGTGCTGGGGTTGTATCGGAGAAGTACTTCGATTTCAACGTGCAGCACTTTCAAGAGAAGCTGCGGGCCGAGCATGGCCTGAAACTAAGCTACACCTGGGTGAAGCAGGCCCTGCAGGGAGCCGGGCTGGTGGCGCGGGGCGGGAAACGGGGAGTGCATCGCCAACGGAGACCGCGACGGCCCTTGCCGGGCATGCTGTTGCACATCGATGGCAGTCATCATCGTTGGTTCCACGACGAACGCTGGTACGATCTGATTGTGATTCTCGACGATGCCACCCGCGAGATCTATTACGCCCAGCTGGTGGAGGAGGAATCGACGCTGACAGTGATGACAGGATTGCAGGAAGTAAATTGAGCGCAAAGGCTTATTCTGCGCTCTGTACAGCGACCGTGGCAGCCATTTCTGGCTCGCCCCCAAAGTCGGGGCAAGGTTGACGGCCAGCGGCTGACGCAAGTGGGGCGGGCGCTGCGGGAGCTGGGGGTGCAGATGATCCCGGCCTACTCCCCGCAGGCTCGTGGGCGCTCGGAGCCCAACTTCGGGACTTGGCAAGGGCGCCTAGCACAAGAGTGGCGGCTGCGAGGGATCACTACGGTGGAGGCCGCCGACCGTTTTCTGCGCCAGGAGCCCACGCACACGGCGGCGCGACCAGCTGGGGAAAAAGACCCACAGCTTCGGCGGCTGCGGGAGATTAACCAAAACCGGACATTTCACTTGCTATGAAAAGCGGAGATTTTAATTTGCTACGAACAGCACAGCCGGAAAGATGCCTGTGCTGGTACAAAACTGAGAAGCTCGCCCCCCGAATTGCTACGATCTGGCTCCGATCCGTAACACTCACGATGGGTTCTGAGTAAAATCGCTTTCCAAGAAATTACTTGTCACTGTGCCCTGGGCGGACGATATAGGTCGGCGGCACGCAAAGCGTGGTAGAACCTCGCCCATGCCGCCAGTGGGTGCGGGATTCGCTTTCCTGATTGAAAGCCGGATGAGGAGGGCGTGCTGGCTGCCGAGTGCGCGAAGCTGCGATGAGGGTTCGAATACCTGACAAGGCTATTGACTTTGCTACCGGCGGGGAATTCAATCTCTAGACCGAGGCTTCCGCTATGTATGCCACTCCTATCCCAATTCCAGAATTGAGCCTCGAAGCAGTAACAACCCCTGAAGAAATTCTCGTCCGGTGCTCGGGCAGGATCACATGGAGGACATCAGCCGCCCTACACATTAAAGTCCGGAGCCTCATCTCGGACACGAAGTGCGTCGTGCTGGACTTAACTGATGTGAACGACATCGACAGTTTTGGTCTCGGTGCGCTTGTGGGTGTGTACCTGTCTGCCAAAAGACACCGTTGCGAACTGAAACTCATCAGCCCGGGTCGACGGGTGCAGGAGCTAATTCGTATCACGAAGTTATCTTTCGATGATCATGCAGGAAACTCGTTTGAAGGCTATTGACTCTGAGTCTTGCGTCGTATATCGGCTGAACATCTCGCAGTACCGCATCATCGATAAGCTCGATGGTTGCCGCATTGGGCGTGCGCTCGGTAAACGCTGCCGAGGGCGCTGGACGGAGGGGGAGCATCCCGCCGGAAAAACTGAGTGGGACCAGGAATCTTTTGCGATTACGTCAGGTCTCGTGTAGAGCACCTTCCCAAGCTCTTAGGCGACGCATTTTGCAAATCTGGCGAGGAGATGAAAAAGCTAAATTCGTTTGGGTATGGGTTGCTTCTCATTGCGTCATTGGTTGCATTGGCTGCGGCATCTGTTGCGGAATCGGCAGCTTGGGAATGAAGTCTTTGGAAGGGGAATTGAATCGCTGTCTGAGTGACCCAGATCCTCTGCTGCGAGAAACCGCCCGCGAGGCTAAGCAGCGGCTGGAACAAATCACAAACGCAAAGTCGAAGTTTCCTCAGGAGTACTTTTCACATCGTGCGTGACCTGATCCAACAACTCGCCCAAGTCCTCGCTACTGGGAACCTAGAGTTTTATCGGCTCTCACGACCGCCCAACACGCATCGGCGAAACTGGCCTGAGGGCGGGCGTTTGTAGTCAGGTTGTCAACTAGCGAATAGCGAAACAATCGAGGTGACCGGATGAATTTCCCGCCATCCGTGCTGCTCATCCTCAACATAGGCAAGTCAAGAAGCTTACGAGCGCAAATTAAGACAGATTTTGGGACCTAATATTGACTTCATCAGCAGGACCGCCTAACATACGCACGCCATAAAGGGATGTTGTTCTGAGGTCAAGGCTTGGCTATCGAAGGCAGAAAAGAAATGGTCCGCCCTGCCAGTGTTTCTCCCTACCGCGCTGGCATTTCCGTCCTTCTGTTCCTTGTGTTGGTCGGCCTGGCATCGGCGGGACCAGCCAAAAATCCACTGGAGCATGCCGAAACCGTGGTCGCCATCGGCGACGTTCACGGTGACTTCGATGACTTCGTGGCCATCCTCAAGCAGGTCGGACTGATCGATGCGCAGCATCATTGGACCGGTGGTAAAACTACGCTCATTCAGGTGGGGGACGTTTTGGATCGGGGCCCGAAGCCGCGCGAGGCGATGGATCTGCTGATGTCTCTAGAGAAGGAAGCACCCCAGGCCGGTGGACGGGTGGTCAGCCTGCTGGGCAACCACGAGATGATGAATATCATGGGGGACCTTCGCTATGTCACTGCGGTGAACTACGCCAGTTTCGCAGAGGCTAATTCTGAGGAGCGCCAGAGGTCTGCCTTTCAGGCTTATATGAAATGGCGCGGCAGCCATGCGGAGCTTTTGGCCGAGCTTGCGCAGCCCCTGGAGCTAACCGAAGAGGAGTGGATGGCACGGCATCCCGCAGGCTTCATCGAGCAGCGCGAGGCCTTCGGTCCGAAGGGGAGCTATGGCAAGTGGCTGCGTGAGCACTCGGCCCTGGCCGATATTGGGGGAGTGATCTTCTTGCACGGCGGAATCCATCCTGACCTGGCCAAGATGAAACTTGATGCGATCAATGCTCGAATCCGCGACGAAATCAAGACATTCGATGCCCTCAAACAATACTTGCAGGACGAGCAGATAATTCTCCCATTTTTTAACCTCCAGGAAATTACCGCCGTCGTCCAGGCAGAACTCACGGCTGAGCTCAAGTCGCGGGTGCCGTCGGACCAGCAACGCCAAAGCGAGCTCAGACAGTTCCTGGGGTATGGCGAGTGGCTCAGCGTGAAGGCTGATGGCCCACTGTGGTTTCGCGGCTACGACCAGTGGAGCGAAGAAGAGGGTGCGGAGCACATGGGCAAGCTCCTGGAAGCCTTCAAGGCAACCCACATTGTGGTAGGGCACACAGTTCAGAAAGGTGGGCGCATCCGGCCTCGTTTTGGAGACAGGGTATTTCTGATCGACACTGGCATGCTCAGCAGCTACTACCCTGGAGGCCGGGCATCAGCCATGGAAATCTGCGGTGACGCAAAATTCGCGGCTCGATACATGGACCAGCAGGTAGTGCTTCTCGGCCCCGCTGGGCCTTCGCCGGGAAACACGGGTTCTGGGGCACTCGGAGGGGTTGAGGTTGCTACCAGCATTTCGAAAAAGCCTGCTGTCTTGCCAGCCGACGGTGGTATCTGTCCGGCAACAGCGAACGCACCCCAATAGGACCGGTTACCGAAAAGCGGGTTCTGCGGGTTCTACGAATGAAAAGGTGGATTGAACGCGCACTGAACATCCACTCCGGTGATCTGGGGCGAGGCACCCTCCTTTTCGCCTGTTTGTTCCTGATCATCAGCGCCTACAAAATCGGCGGCGTGGCGGGGGCTGCGTTATTCCTGTCGCGGTTCCAGGCGAGTCAGCTTGCATACGCCCAAATTGCCAGTTCTGTGCTGGTGGCGGCGATCATAGCGGGCTACCTGGTGATTGCGCGGCGATTTCTCTTCCGTGACCTGCTCGTCGGCAGCATGCTATTTTTCTCCGCCACTTGCGCGGTGTTTTGGGGGCTAGCCCATTACTACTCCCGCCTGATCTGGGTTTTTCCTGCCTTTTATGTTTGGGTAAAAATTTTCGGCGTACTGGGGGCTACGCAGATCTGGACGCTGGCGAATTACGTTCTGACAACGCGCGAGGCCAAGCGTGTTTTTGGGATGGTGGGCGGTGGCGGCATCGCGGGAGGCATTTTTGCTGGTTTCCTTTCCAAGACCATGGCCAAGGGGCTCGGAACGGAAAGTCTGCTGCTGGCCATGACGCTGTTTATTTTGATCTGCGCCGGGCTGGTGATCCTGGTCTGGCGCAGCGGGCGAGTGCTGGTGGGTGACGCGCAGCGGACCGCCGGAGGACCCACCGAAACAACCCCGCTAAACCTGTCCGCTAGCTTGCAGCTGCTGTTCTCCTCGCCTTATTTGCGAGCCATCGCGGCGTTAATCTGCATTTCGTCGTTGGTAACTACATTAACGGACTGGCAGTTCCTGGCGATTGGCAAGCAGTTCTTGGTAAAGAAAGACTTAATGGCCGCTTTTTTTGGTGATTTTTATTTCTACGCAGGCATGCTGGGGCTGTTGTTTCAGTTGCTGTTAACCGCAAGATTCTTGCGCCGATTCGGTATCGGCACCGCGCTGTTCGTTCTTCCCGTCACTGTATCCATGGGTTCGGCCGGTCTACTCGTTCTTGGCACACTGGCTTCTGCAGTTGCGCTGAAGGGTAGCGACCAGGTGCTGCGTTATTCGGTCGACAAGTCTACGGCCGAGTTGCTCTATCTGCCGATCTCTGCCGGCGTGAAGCTACAAGTAAAATGGTTCATTGATACGGTGATCTGGCGCATGGGTGATGGCCTGTCCGGCCTAATCGTCCTCGTTTTTGCCACCTTCCTGCAGTTTTCCCCTCGTCAAATCAGCTGGATCGTGCTGCTGCTGGTTAGCGGCTGGCTGGTGGCAGTTTCTGTCGTGCGGCGACAATACGTCGCTGCCCTGAAGGCAAGCATCACCCAACATCGAGTGGACGTGGAACAAGCCTCCACGTCAGTACTGGACCGTTCGACCGCAGAGTTGCTGACGAACGGGCTGACGGCGTCTGATCCCAAGGACATCCTTTACGCATTGAGCTTGTTTGAAGTGGAGCGGCAGAGGGCGGTGCATCCCGCAGTTCGTAGCCTCCTGAGCTACCCTTCCGCAGAAATCCGGAGGAAAGCAATCTCGATTCTGTCGGCATCCGGCGACCAGACGGTGCGGCCGGACATGGAACGGCTGCTTCGGGATCCTGACCTGAACGTGCGCACGGAAGCTCTGCTTTACCTGACCCACCATGCCCATGTGGACCCGCTGGAGCTAATCGAGGAAGTGGGCGACTTCCAGGACTTCTCCGTGCGTTCAGCCGTCGTGGCATTTCTGGCTCGCCCCGGCCGAGCCCAGAACCTGGAGGCCGCACGCCAGATTCTGGATGCCATGGTCGGTGAGCGAGGTGCAGAGGGGCAGCCGGCCAGACTGGAAGCGGCTCGGCTACTAGGCCTGCTTCCGGACTCCTTCGACCCGCTGCTCTCGACGCTACTGGCCGACGCCGACACCGCGGTCGCGCGGGATGCGATCCGGTCTGTGGGAAAATTGCGCAAGCGACGGCTGGTGCCGGATTTGCTGGATTGGCTGTCCCATCGCGAACTGGGCGGCGAAGCTGTGAAAGCCCTCGGCGAGTTTGGAGATACGATCGTCGGAGCGTTGCGCGACCATCTCGGCGACTCCTCGGTGGCAATCGAGGTCCGAAGAGAAATCCCCACCATCCTGGTGAGGATCGGAACACCAGCGGCGGCGAGTGTGTTGATGGAGAATCTCCTGGAAAGCGACATCACCCTGCGGTACCGTATCATTAGCGCTCTCAACAAGCTCTGCCGCGTCCACCCTGAGATCGAGACAGACGTCCAGACGTTGGAGACGGTCTTAGCTGCGGAGATTCTGGGGCATTACCGGTCGTACCAGATTCTGGACAAGCTCGGCGCCACCGGGGACAGTCAAGATCCGGTAGCCCGCGCATTGTCGGAGTCCATCCAGCAAGAATTGGAGCGCATCTTTCGTCTGCTCGGCCTGTTATATCCTCACCTTGATCTGCACGCCGCCTATTTGGGCTTGCAATCCAAGAGCGTATCTGTGCACGACAACGCATTGGAATTCCTCGATAACCTCTTAAAGTCCCAGCTCCGTGACATGCTGGTGCCACTGCTGGACGGTAAGGTCACCGTTGGGGAGCGCGCTCGCATAGCGAACCGGCTGGTGCGTGCTCAAATCGAGAACCGAGAACATGCAGTGGTGGCACTGGTGACGAGCGACGATCCCTGGCTAAGGTCTTGCGGTGCCTATGCGATCGGAAACTTCGGATTGAAATCTTTAGAAGGTGAATTGAATCGATGTCTAAATGATACGGACCCGCTGCTGCGAGAAACCGCCAGAACAGCCAAACTGCGCTTGGAGGCGCTGGCTACGAAGGCTTGAAAGTCAAGAGCGTGAAACGAGTCAGTTTGGAATGCGAGGCTGGTGGCCGTGGTGAAGACTTTAGATTGCAAAATGTGGCTCAGAAGGGTAGATTGTTGGGCATAAAATGGGGGGCTCCGATGTACAAAGTGCGTCAGCAGTGGCGGAGGCTGGCTATTGCCGCTGTGGTCTGCTTGATCTGCCCGCATCTTGTCAGGGCTGCGGACGAGACCACTCTTACCAAGGAACAGATTAAGCAATTCCTTCTCACCGCCAAGGTCGTACGCACCAAGCCATCCAAGAAAGGTGTTACCCACACATCGCGGCTTACGCTGAGCGACGGCGTATTGACCCATGACGCTTCTTTCCAGCCTATTGACGAACACGAGGCCTCGATGAAGATGGCCAGCGGCCGAACTGTGTATAACTTCGTAGATTCCTACAAATACAACATCGCTGCTTATGCGGTGGCAGAGTTGGTTGGCATGGACGACATGCTCCCGGTATATGTGGAGCGTTCAGTGGGTGGCAATCCCGGTTCACTGAGCTGGTGGCTACCGGTGAAGATGGATGAGGCAGAGCGCGTTCAGCAGAAGATAGAGCCCCCCGATCCAGAAGCTTGGGACAAGCAGATGTACAAAATACGGGTCTTCGACCAATTGGTGTACGATGACGATCCCAACCTCACAAACGTGCTGATCGGTGCGGACTGGAGGATTTGGAGGATTGATTTCAGCCGCGCATTTCGGCTTTCCAAAGACCTGCGGAACCCCAAGGACTTGGTACGCTGCGACCGGCAGTTGTTCGAGAAACTGAAGACACTAGACGGGAACGAACTGGCGGGAAAAACCCAGCATTATCTATCCAAAGATGAAGTGAAGGCCGTGATGGCGCGACGCGACAAGATTGTGGCGCAGTTCCAGAAGATGATCTCCGAAAAGGGAGAGAGTGAAGTGTTGTACTGACTGGCAGCTCAAAGTCTCTTCATGAAGTCGCCAGCAGGATGCAGCTTGCTGTTTTGGTGATGTCGGTCTATTGTTTTTCTGCCAGACAGTACACATTTTCGTGAGAGGGGAGTTTCCATGGTAAAGAAGGTACTCAGGCTGCTGTTCGTATTCGTACTTGCTTTCCCGACGTCGGCACTGTTCGTGCAGTCGGCTCCCGCCCAGGATCAGATGGCAAAGCAGGATAGGTGGGAGGGCAATGTCGTGACGACCGACCCGAATAAGTCCCTGTTGTCCGTTCGCAAGGTGGATTCGAACAATCAGAGGTTCGTCTCCTACGACAGCTCGACCAGATGGGTCAGTCAGGCGCACGCGAGCAAGACGGTCAACGACATCGATGCGAGCCAGGTTAAAGAAGGTGATCGAGTGATCTGCACGGGCACTTGGGGCAAGGATAATGTACTCCACGCCACACTGATCTCCAAGCGGCTCTCTCATTAGACGAGGGTCGTCTTGTGTCGGAGGCCGAAGGGCTGGATCGCGCACGGGGCTGTTTTCACCGGCTCGAACATTTAATTGGAAACGAGTGACGTTCGGAGCGGGGGGACGGTGGCTCGGGACAAAGACGCTTGATTTGTTCTTCACCACTTTGAAGAAACGGTTCGTTATTTCCTCCGCCACCAGAAACTGTGGTGTGGCTCCGCTTGGGCACTTTCGTTCGGGGTAATCCTTACACTTCCGTCCCCATGTGAAGCCGTCTTTTCACCAACCTCTACTGATACAACTGATACCGTTTTCGTGGCCCAGTATTCGATCGTCCTGATAATGTGGGTTTCGTCGGTGGCTCCAAGCTTTAGTTCGACTTCGAACATCGAATCGTCTTCAGGATCCTTAAGAAGCAAATCTAGCCTGCCTCCTTGTGATTGGGTTCGCTTCTTGCTGATGGGCTGTAGATCGCCCAATCGGAGCTTCGTGGGGTCCTCGTATATTTGGTCCCGCAGCCAGGTTCATCGAAACCGCACTCACGAATACTGAATATCTTCGTTGTTGGATGGGGAAATTCCTCCATCGTCATCATTCCCCTCTCCGAACCATTCACACTGTCATGAAATTGTAATGGTTGTACGATCAAAACGAATCATTTCCAAGCAGAACAGATCAAATCAACCGATTTGTAACCCGTTGAAAAGAGGAATAGAGTAGAAAATTTTCCAAACGATTCAGAACCCGCTTGTGTATTGCTAAACCGTTGTACGGTTGTACGGGCTAACACCTGGCCTTCAGCCCGTCTCTTTACGTCTACACGGTTCCCAGTACATACCGCAATCTCTATCGCATTCCGTTGCAGTGATGCCCCCGCCAGACGCGCCGAGCGGATGACGGTAAACCGGAACCAATCGGCAGACTAGCTTAATGCAAATGCCCGGGACGGATTCAAGAGCTGGGTTCTAGTCGCGGTTGCCTCTAACAATCCAATCGAGACCATCGGGCTAGCGACCCTTCGAAGAAGGTAGCCTCTTAATCTCTACGGCAGCGATGTTAGAAAGCTGGTCCAGAATTGTCATCGTGGGAACCCCATAAAGATGGCCTTCTTGATCTCGACAGATGGCGTTAGGAATTTGTAGGGTTCTAACCGTGCAAAACAGTTGTGATCGCGGCCAGCAGATCTGCTCTTCCGATCAGTTTGACGCGGGTCTTGACTATCCTATTGATCTGCGAGAAGCTGTCGTCACTTGGGGTGCTGTCACGCGGCGGCCTGCAGCTTGGGGAGGCAGATGTGGGATTGCCAATCTCTTCGCTTATTATCGCAGCCGAACGAGGGGACAGGTCTGCTGCGGACGTATTGTTTGCTGCCCTTTATTCAGAGTTGCATCGGCTCGCCAAGTGTGAACTCGCTGGACATGGCTCACAGGTGAGCTTGAGCGCCACGACCCTCCTTCACGAGGCGTACCTGGATATGGCTGCGCGCGACGGCCCGTCGTTTCCCGACCGGGCGCGATTCATGGGGTATGCGGCGCGAGTGATGCGGGGACTAATCATAGACCATGCCCGAGAAAGGCATGCCCAGAAGCGCGGCGGCTTATTCGAAATCACTTCGCTGGACACCGAAGCAATGGAGAACGCGGTGGATCACCGAGAGCTCGTCCGTATCAGTGAAACCTTAGACGAGTTGGGCAAGGTGGATCCCGCCTTGGTGGAGATCATCGACTTGAAATTCTTCTGCGGCTTCTCGTTTGCCGAGATCGCCGCCATGCGAGACGTATCGGAACGTACGGTGCAGCGGAACTGGGAGAAAGCGGGATTTGTCTCGCTCGCATTCGCATAGATCTGTCGCTCTAGGAATAGCAATGTTCACACTCACCCCCGATCAGTGGCAGGCGCTAAGTCCATATCTGGATCAGGCGCTGGCTATGACCGACGATGAGCGTACGGCGTGGCTGGCGTCACTCGGCGAGCAAGATCCCGCACTTGCTGTGCAGTTGCGAGAACTTCTCGACGAGCACCGGGCGCTGGCGGAGAAAGGCTTTCTGGAGAATGGCCGATTCGTGTCGCCAAACTCCACAGGGCTCGCGGGCCAGACGCTTGGTCCCTACACCCTGATTTCGCAGATTGGCCAAGGCGGAATGGGAAGCGTCTGGCTTGCCCGTCGTAGTGACGGCAGGTTCGAGCGGCAAGCTGCGGTGAAATTCGTAAGCCTGGCGCTTGCCGGGCCCGCCACTGAAGAACGATTCAAACGCGAAGGCAGCATCCTCGGCCGGCTCACTCATCCCCACATCGCCGAACTCCTCGATGCCGGCATTTCCTCCCATGGCCAGCCGTATCTGATCCTGGAATACGTTGATGGCAAGATGATCGATCAGTATTGCGACCGGCGCAAGCTCGATCTGGAGGCGCGCGTTCGCCTCTTTTTGGATGTGCTGGCCGCAGTGGCGCACGCCCATGCGAATCTGATTGTCCATCGCGACATCAAACCGCCGAACGTGCTGGTCACTACCGGCGGTAAAGTTAAGCTGCTGGACTTCGGGATTGCCAAGCTCCTGGAGGGTGAAGGCCAGACGGGCGCCGCCACTTTGCTTACGCGCGAAAGCGGTTCGGCTCTCACCCCCGAGTACGCTGCGCCGGAACAACTTACTAGGCAACCAGTCACGACCGCTACCGATGTTTACGCATTGGGCGTGTTGCTCTACGTACTGTTGTCCGGCCGCCATCCCGCAGGCTCAAATCTTCACTCCCCCGCGGAACTGGTAAAGGCTGTGCTCGAGCTTGAGCCGCCGCGCGCCTCGGACGCAATTACAGCGAACGACAGCAAGCTCATCGCCGAACAGCGGGGCGTCACCCCAGACAAACTCCGCCGCCAGCTTCGTGGAGACTTAGACACGATTATTGCTAAAGCTCTGAAGAAAGCCCCGGCGGAGCGCTACAGCTCCGTCACGGCTTTGGCGGATGACCTTCAACGGTACCTCAAGCACGAACCTATCAGCGCGCGGCCGGACACGATCGCATATCGTGCCCGAAAGTTCGCACGCCGCCATCGCACGCCGGTCATACTCGCCACGCTAGCACTTGTCGCGGTCTTTGCGGGCACTGCGGGTACATTAATTCAGGCGCGCACCGCCCGCAAGCAGCGTGATGCAGCATTTCGCGAGCGCGACCGGGCAGACCGTATTGCGGAGTTCATGACCGGAATTTTCAAGGCGTCGGATCCAAATGAAAAACTCGGCACGATAACGGCGAAAGAACTGCTCGACAAAGCGGCAAGCGATATCGATACAGGGCTCTCAAAGGACCCCGAGCTTCAGGCAAGTATGATGCATGTTATCGGAAGGGCATATATGTACCAGGGGTTCTACTCTCGGGCGCAATCGCTGTTCGAGCGTGGGATTAACGTGAACAGCTCTGCTGATCAGCAAGAGAACCGCGAAACGCTGAACACGATGCACGATCTGGCATGGGCATTACTTCAGCAAGGTCATCTGGCCGAGGCAGAGAGCCTGGAACGCAGATTGCTCGACACGCAACGGCGTGTGCTCCGCGCCGACCATCCGGACATCCTGGCAACCATGAGTGAGCTGGGTTATACCCTCTGCGAGGAAAAAACAGACTGCGCAGAAGGGGTGAGATTGAATCAGGAGGTGTTAGAGAAACAAAAACACATCCTCGGACCGGAAGCTTATTACACCCTAGTGACTATGAACAATTTAGCTATCCTGCTGGCAGAAGACGGCCGACAAGCCGAGGCGGAGAAGCTGCAACAGCAGTCGTTGGAGATTCACCTCCGCGTCTTGGGCCCTGAGAACCTCTCAACGATCAATGCCATGATCAATCTAGCCGAGTTTCAGCGGGATCTAGGCCGGAGGGACGAGGCCAAGAAACTACTTCTCCAGGCGCTGGATATTGAACGACGGGTCTTTGGACCGAACCAGCCTGAAACAGCCGCTACGAAATACGATTTGGCAACTCTTCTCGTGCTCGAGGGGCGGACTACGGAGGCGCTCTCGTTACTACGTGACGCGGTTGACCACGGGTTGCCACCTCTAATGGATTCGCGAATCGAAAAAGACGCTTTGTTTGATTCGCTCCACGGCGATCCCCGCTTCGCTCCCCTGGTCGCCCATGCCAAGGGGCGGGCTAGCGCAGCGCAAAACACAGATTAAGCGATTAATGTGCCATGGCAGGCTGTACTCGCGGGAACACCTCATTATCCTCGATTCAAAGCAAGGCCGGTGGAACAGCCGTTTTCCCGGCGTTCTTTTTGATATAAAGCCCAACGACATACATCGTTTTCATTAGAAGAAAGGCAAGCTCGGCGGGGGGGAATTACTCAGTGACGCTTGTTAGACTGCGACTGCGGGGTTGTTAGAAAATCTGCCCACAATTGCCGCGGCGGAAACGCAGCAGAGATTCACTTTGTGATTTCCGTTGACTGCGTTAGGAATTGGTAGTTTTCTAATGACCCCATAGAGAAAAACGCTTGGGCGCTTGTTCAGAACCCCGTCAATAAGTGAAATGAGGATATTACGCAACTACAGGGAGTCATGGTAAAGTCTCGACGGAGGTTCTGCTATGTATCTGCGGCTTGCTTTTTGGACTGGGGCGATGGCCTACATTTCCTTCCTCTTTGCCCGCTTTGATATAGGCACTGGTCCTTCCTCGCCAGGCGTCATGCTCACGGCAACATTCTTCGGAGCCATAACAGGCTTGGCGCTCGCGGGCATGTTCGCCAACCGGGATAAGCGTAAAGCACTGTTGCGATGAGCCGCTCGTATTGGCCCCGCCAGGCATAACGCCGAACGGAGCGAAGATAGGGACGCGGTCCTCCTTTAGCCTGTTTCAGCCACAACCCGTCGATGAGTTCTATAAAAAGGGATGTCAAGAAAAAAAGCTCCGCCTCGACCGGAGTGGAGATTCTTTCTCGAGATCCAGCCCACTTGTCGATTCACTTCTCTGGGGAGGTTTGGCCGATTGCCATGTTCATAAGTTCCTCCGCTGATGTAACGATGCCATCGAGTTCGAAAGAGCGGCAAGCGAGAACTGGTTGCTTCTGAGGCAACCATGGTTCTATCCGAGGCTCGTGGCCTATGGCTATTTCTGGTTATCCGAGGGGGCATAACGTGTAATGGGTGACTCGGTGCCGAAGCACACGGGGCCGATCTCATCGACTGATACTCCTCTCGAACCGAGCATCTCCAGAACCCGACCGCCCATCATCAGAGGGAACTCCCGAGATGGAAAGCCTGCTTCACCGGAGAGGCTCAAGCGGCACTTGCCGAGGCAACTGTTTGGGGTCGAAACTCACTCCTTTCTTCCATATCGTTAAGGTGATCGTAGCCATCTTGCGTGCCAGGGTCAGACGGGCCATCGTCGGCCGCATGCCCTTCTCCACCCGAGCCACATAGAAGTCGTGCAGCGGACCAGGACGTGTACTGGCAGAGATAGCAGCACTTTTGAACAGACTCTTCAGATCTTTATTGTGGTTGTCATTCAGACCGCGCACCGTAATGCGCTCGCGGTTGCGTTGCAGTTTGCCACGCACACAGCGGTACTCACCGCTGTCGTGAGTCTCGACCGCGAAACCGCTGTAGGCCCAGAGCTGCCGCTTGGTACGGAAACGATGCGGTGTCTGCAGCAATGCCACCAACAAAGCGGCGCGAATCGGACCGATGGAAGGAATTTGGCGAAGTAACTTCACCGCACGGTGCTTTTGGCTTTCCCCCAGGAGTTCGCGGCGTGCTTCCAGACGCAGGGGTTGCAGACCGTCGAGTTGCTGGTATAAATGCTCAGCTCGAACCCGAACTCCTGGTTCCACGAGCTTGGTCAGCCACTCGGCGCGATGACGGGGAGCATAGACGCTGCTGCCAGCGCAGGGAATGCCCCAGCTGCGGTACAGGGCCTTAATCCGATTCATCCCCCGGGTCACATCTTTGGTGATCGTCAGATAACTCCGCCCCAACTCTTTTAAGGCCCGTATTCCATGCTCTTCGTGGTACACCGCCTTGAGTTGGTTGGTGCGTAACAACTCCGCCAACTTTCGCGCGTCGATTCGGTCACTCTTGTTGCCCTCTTTCAACAGAGCCGCTTTGCGTGGATCGCAGACTACTAGCCGGCTGACATGGGGTTTCAGGAGATCGTGTAACCAGGCAGCCGAGGTTCCTTCCTCGAAGGTCAGAGACAGAGTCCCGTGCAGTCCTTGGATGAACTCGACGATCGTGGACGCCTTGGTCTCCAGCAGGCATTCCATGATCAGCTGGCCCGAGTTGTTCATGATGGCAACCGAGATCGTTGCCTGGTGAACGTCCATGCCAATATACTTTTCTTGATTCATGACGGCGCTCCTTTCGCTAGGGTTGGCGATTCGAACAATCACAACCTATCGCAAAAGTGGGCGCCTTTTTATATTGCGTGTAATCAGATGGGATGAGAAGGCCGGTCTCCGACGGGATGCGGTACGCTCCCAAGTTATCGACGCGCTCGAAGCGCAAGAGATAAAGGAGACCGGCAATGAAGAAGGTTAGCACCACGGCAGCAAAGCAGAGCAGGAATTTTTCTCAGCAGAAGCTGACGATCGGGTTGGATCTGGGCGATCGGTCAAGCTGGTATAGCGTGTTGAACGAAGCGGGTGAGATTGTCCACGAGCAGAAACTCAGCACAACTCCGAAAGCCATGCGCGAAGTATTTGGCGCTATGCCGCGTAGCCGCGTCGCGCTGGAGACCGGGATGCATTCGCCGTGGGCGAGCCGACTGCTGAGCGAGTGTGGGCACGAAGTGATCGTGGCGCACGCGCGCAGCGTGCGCTTGATCGGAGAGAGCCGCAAGAAAGACGACCGGCTGGATGCGCAGACTTTGACTGGCCAGGATTGATCCGCAGTTGCTGTGTCCGGTGAAACATCGCAGCGCGAAAGCGCAGGCAGATTTGACGGTGATCCGGGCACGAGCCGGACTGGTGCGGGCACGCACGGCGCTGGTGAACACGGCCCGCGGACTGGCGAAGAGTTACGGGGAGCGGCTGCGCGGCTGCAATGTAGGCAATATGAATCCGGAAAAAGCGGAATGCTTGAGCCCGGAATTGCAAGCGGCGCTGGAGCCACTGTTGAACGCAATCGAGTCGTTGAGTGAGCGTATCGCCGAGTACAACCAGCGAATCGAGAACCTGGCGGAAGAGAGTTATCCGCAGGTGGCGCTGCTGAAGCAGGTGAAGGGCGTGGGCACGCTGATCGCGCTGACCTTCCTGCTGACGCTGGAAGATCCGCATCGCTTCCGCAAGAGCCGCGACGTGGGTTGTTATCTTGGGCTGCAGCCGGGACGAAGGAACTCCGGCCAGAGCCAGCCGCAGATGCACATCAGCAAAGAAGGCGACCCCTATCTGCGCACGCTGCTGGTGCAGGGAGCGCAGCACATCCTGGGGCCGTTCGGTGTGGATTGTGACCTGCGACGCTGGGGTTGGAAGCTGGCCGAGCGCGGCGGAAAGAGCGGCAAGAAACGCGCCATCGTAGCCACGGCCCGAAAGCTGGCGGTGTTGCTGCATCACCTGTGGGTGAGCGGGGAAGCGTACGAACCGTTGCACAACAGCCATCGACACACGCTGTCGGCGGCAGCTTAGAAAGATCTGCGTAGAAGAAAAAGATGAAGCCCAAAGCCGAGTTCCGGTGACTGCGTTCAACGCCTGGCCCACTTCCATCGACGGATGGACGAAAGGTCGATAATCAGGTGGCAGCATCGACTGAAACGAGAACACCCAACTTGCACCGAGCGAACAAAATCGCTCAATAAAGAGTGCGGATGGAAGGGTGGCGACAGTGGCGACTCGGCGGGACAAAAACATTGTCCAACGAAAAAACAATGAAACCCACTTGACTCCGACCGGCCTTCTCATGGAAGGCGATTTCGTCAGTTGGCCCTCAAGCCTTTACCAAAGTCTCCCTTGTGTGCCGCAATTGCGATTTCGAGGGTCTTGTGTTGTCCAGAACGTTTTAGCAGGGCCTTGTTCCGTCAGAGGTTCGACGAACTGGTCGCCCAATTCATGTGACTTCTTGCCATTTAGGCACAAACACCTGGCAGAGATGTAACTTCTGGGTGTGGAGTCTCGCCGTTAGAGCGGTTTCGCCCGAGATTAACCATTTAGATACTGTGTGCAATTGTGTATGACCTATATTGACCAGCCACGCCAGATTCTCGAGCCATATGATTTAGCCTCTCTTTCTATTGGGAGAACGGCACTCACGTCAATTGATCGTGCCGGGGAGACAGATGGCGAAACAAACTCTCGGTTTCAGTTCCACAGTTTTCCGCAAAAAGTTCCGGGATGGGATGACTGTACGGACCTACCGAGACAATGAGATCATTTTTGCGCAAGGGGATAGAGCCGATGCTGTGTTCTACATCCAGAGCGGCACGGTGAAGCTCACGATGGCCGCTACCCGCCGCAAAAGAGCGATAATCGCCGTCCTGCTGCGGGGTAGCTTCTTTGGCGAAGGCTGTCTCGGAGGGCAATCGCTGCGGATGTACACGGCGAGATCTATTGGGCCCTCCAATATCACTCGCTTGCAGAAGGAGAGGTCGCTTCGCACCCTCAAGCGCGACCCGCAGTTTGCTGCATTGCTTAATGCGTATCTACTTTCCAGAGTTATTCGAGTCGAGGAAGACCTGGCAGATCAATTCTTCAATTTTAGCGAAAAGCGGCTGGCACGGGTTTTGTTGTTGTTTGGGGAAATAACCAAGGAATCAAAGCCGGAGAACCCCCTGAAGGTGAGCCAAGCAACCCTCGCGGAGATGGTTGGTACCACCCGCGCAAGGGTAAGTAAATTTATGAATGCGTTCAAGAAGAAGGGCTTCGTCTACTACAACGGCGGTTTGCAAATAAATAGCCCACTCATCAGGGCCTTTCTGCAAAATCGACCCATGTCCGTTGTCACAAGGGCGTAAACCGTCTAGATGGGGTTCCCGCAACTGGTCTTGTTGACTATGGTACATGAAGCCTTTCGATGAAAAAGGAACTCAGCCCAAAACAGATACTCGCCGTCCGCTGTCCGACTTGCGGAGCCGCTCCGGGGGAGAGGTGTGAACTTAGCACTGGTCAACCTCGCCATAATCCGCACCTAGACCGCCGACTGATCGCAAAAGATTGAACCCGCCTCGGCGGACTGACCCCGTGTGAGGTGGTATCCATCATTTCCCGCTCGAACGATGGCTATCGCATGCCCCGTGTGGTTATCGACAGCGGTAGCCTGCCAATGCGGCAAGCCTTTAAGCTCTGCAATTTTCATAAGCGGCCCGGGCAAGTCGGACGATTTCCCAATGCACGTCAATTGTTGTAATCAGGCGTGGGTGTTGAATAAGTCCCTCAACAGAACGCCTTTTCATCTGGGAGTATGCCGTCGCCGGTTTTCTTGTCTCCGCTCGACTAAGTGGTGGCCGGCAGAACCGGTGTTGTCGGCTGACTGAGGAAACGCACCAGTCGCTTGATGTTCTGAGCTACCGCTGCCAGGAAGAACTGCTCGCGCACGAACCTAAGTCTGCGCAGACGCAAGCGCCGCATTCCGATCTGATTCTTCAGTTCCGCGAACAGGGCTTCCACCTTCTTTCTTTCTTTGCCGCTGTGCTTTGGCGAACTCGGGCGTGTTGACCAACTCCCGCGCACGTTGTCGGGCTGGTTCGTTCTGGTGGATGATCAGGCCACGGAAGGCAGCACTGGTGCATTGTGGTCGGAGCGAGCACGGGCCACACTTTTTGCGTGTCCCGATGTAGTTGTAAGCGCGGTTCCGATGAACCCAACCGCCCTAGTTCAGGAACTGGCCCGCGGGGCAGATATAGCGATCGTTTTCCGCTTCGTAAGTGAAGCGCTCGGGGCCGAAGAATGGACTCCTCTTGCGGTGGATACTGTCACGGGTCCGCATGTAGGGAGTGATGCTCCGATCGGCGAGCCATTGCAAGAACTCGCCATTGCCATAAGTCGTATCGGCCGCCACCGATTCCGGTTCTCGTCCTTGCCATTGAGCGAAACGGGCGAGCATGTCTTGCGCGGCAACGGTTTCCTGGCTCATGCGCGCCGCCGTGGCCTGCACCCCCACGATCACACAGCTGTCGTTATCCACCAGGTAGTTGTCGTAGTAGCCCAGCCCGCGCCGGTGTGCCGCCTTTGGTGGCATAGGTCGAATCGGGATCGGTGGTGGATACCTGATCCTGCTCGTGCACCGGTTCCTCTACCGGATTCTGCTGCTCCACTTCCTGCAGATACTGGCGCACGGTGTGGTGCACTTGGGCAGCCTCCGCCAGCTGCTCTCGCGGAATGCGACTCTCCTTGGCCGCATTGGCTTCGACAAAACTGCCATCGACCGACAGCTCCTTCCCTCGCACCAGCCCGACTTCCACGCACTGCTTCACGATCCGTTCGAATAGCTGCTCAAACAGCTTCGATTCCTGAAACCGCCCGTGCCGGTTTTTGGAGAATGTAGAGTGATGGGGAATCTCCTGATCAAAGCCCAGGCCAGTGAACCAGCGCCACGCCAAGTGCATGCGTAGTTCCTCTACCAGCTTCCGCTCGCTGGTGATGCCGTACAGATAGCCGATCAGCAGAATGCGCAACAGAAGCTCGGGATCAATCGAGGGTCGCCCGCCCTCGCTGTAACTGTCTCTTAGTTGCTCTCGCACAAAATCGAAGCTGATGAGCTTGCCGATGAGCCGTAGCAGATGGTTTTCAGGAACCTGATCTTCCAGGCGGAAGTAGTAGAACAACGCTTCTGAGCGGTCGTGTTGCCCCATCATGATCAGCAGGCCTCCGAAGATAGAAATCCAGCGAAGCATGGGACGGATTCTTCCTTCTAACATGCTTTCGCTAAATCTCAGCCGCCAATCTCAGTGACTTTTTCAACACCCACGCCTGTTATCGACAGTTAACTTTCGAGTACCACGTGGATCTAGACAGAATGTCGGTTTGACAAGTGGGAGAGTAGTATTACTCGCAATTATCGAGGCCCCACAAGTTCCAGCTAACAGGTGTGCGAGTGCGCGGGCCTCTTATAGATATTTCCGCGTGGATGGGATAGCTGAGAGCTTCGACGAAGTTCGGCGTGTCTATTTCTTCGGCTGCGCCGTCGGCGGCAGCAGTCCGTTGAGCCGCAGATACATCGCGGCGGAGCTGTAGTGATCAGCCCAATCGTTGGTCAGGGCGATGAGTGCAAAAGCGCGCGGGCCTTTGCGGCCACCGAACAACTCGACTTCGTCTGCGAGCTTGGAGTCGTCCACCTTGCCTAAGGCGGCCGTGCAGAAATCGAAACTAGCCTTAAGCGCGGCGACGAGCTTGTCCTTTTCGTCGGTATCTTTCAGGCCCGTCGGCTTCAATTCGGGTACATCGCTGATTTTGGCACAGAGGTAGTTGTTGGATTCGATGATGTGCAAGACGAGGTGGCCAAACGTCATCTGCGTTGGCGTCGGATGGAAGCCGAACTTGTCGGCAGGCATCTCTTCTACGGCAGCGACGAGGTTCTTCTGCTGGCGCGGCAGGATTTCCTTCACCACCGACGTGACCGGATTCTTGTCTTGCCCGAAAACAGCGCTTGCAGCAAACAGAGTGAAGACAATCAGTATGCGTTTCATGAGGAGCCTCCCGGTACCGGCCGCTTCCTATCCTAAGCTCTTCCGATACTCTCTGCTTTTTCCCTCCTCACCGGGTGTTTAGCGAGGCTGCCACCGTCTTTTCTTGAAACATCGCCGTTACACTCATCGTCTGGTCAATGAGCGCTATCGCCTACAAAAGCCACGCTTCGCAGGACGCGCTTGATCTAGGATCCTGGAAGTGCTACGATTTCGCGCAAATTAGCCTTCGGTCCTCGTCATATCCGGCTCGCAAACCTCGGCATCATTACTGTACTTGAGAAGAGGAGAGCGTCCATGCAACTAACTCGATTGAGTCGCATGCTAATTGTATGTTCTGCGGTGGTGTTCGTCGCCATCTGCCAGACTGCCGTGGCTGGTACGCTTTGCGTCAATCCGGCCGGTTCCCATAACTGCTTCAAGAGCATCCAAACCGCCGTCAACCATGCCTCGGCGTACGATCTCATCCAGGTGCAAGCTGGCACCTACAACGAAGAAGTAACAATTGGTCTTCCAGTGTCGATTAGCGGTGCGGGGCCCGGCGCCTCGATTATTGATGCCACCGGGCTCGCGCATGGCATCTTCGTGGATGGTTTCGACCATCCCGGCCTGAGGCAAGTCACCATCACCGGACTTACGGTAGAGAACGCAGACTTCGAGGGCGTTTTAGTGGTGAGCGCTTCCGATGTCACCATCCAGGACAACAGCGTGATTAACAACGATGCCACACCGGGCTTGGGGTTCACCGGAGCGGCTACCGGTTGCCCCGGCCAGCCTGGTGATGGCGTTTATGAGGACGATGAAACCGGGGACTGCGGCGGCGCGATTCATTTGATCGGGACAGCCAACTCAATCCTTTCCGGGAACCTCATCACCGGAAACGCCGACGGTGTGCTGATCAGCGACGAGACCGCCGAAAGCCATGACAACCTGCTCATCCACAATACAATCACGAACAACCCGTTGGAGTGCGGCATCGTGCTGGCCTCGCATCCGCCGTCGGGCAAGACCTCGCCACCTTACGGTCCGCACTTTGGGGTGGACCACAACACCGTGGCAGAGAACATTTCTAACAACAACGGCGTGAAAGTTGGAGGTTCGGGGGCGGGCATGTTTTCCGACGGCATGGGTCGCGGCCGCGTGTCAGACAACGTGATCATTAGGAACACGCTCATACATAACGGACTTGGAGGCGTTGCGTTGCACACGCACGTGGGACCGGCGTTTGGGCTTCCAGCAGATGATATGAGTGGGAACAAAATTATCCTCAATACGATTGCCGCTAATCTCGCCGATCAGGCCGACACCGCTACTCCCGGACGAGTGGGCATCAACATCAATAGCGGCGATGGTGGTTCCCCGGTTCGTGGCACCGTCATTTCCGAGAACGTAATCAGCGACGAGGATATCGACATAGCGGTCAATACTCCCGCCGAAGTGGATATGCATCTGAACTCTTTGCTGGGAAGCGGCATTGGAGTGGGGGACGTTTGTGCACTCGACGGTTCCACGGTGTGCACCGGCACAATCGATGCGACAGAAAATTATTGGGGATGTCCTGCGGGTCCCGGTGAGCACGGATGCACGAACATCAGCGCCCCCAGGATTCTATGGATTCCTTGGCTCCAGAAACCCGTCGGTAGCCACTAGCGCTTCCGGCCAGCGCACGAACTTCACGTCTAGAACAGTCCGTTTTGCAGCGCAGCTCCCGCAACAGCGGGAGCTGCGACTAAAGCCTGCGCCATAACTTCATTGACCTCAATGAGTGTTATCGCCTGGTTTCGTAAACCATCAGCAAACAGCGAAGGACGAGGCAGGAATCTACCCCGTTCATTGCAGCTTCGCGTACTCGGCCTTGGCTTCCTTCAGGATGGGGATGTCGGGGTCGGCGTCTTTCCAGAGGGTGAGGAAATCCTTGTAGGCGGCGAGCGCCCGGACGCGAGCGGCATCGGCGTCCGCCCCTTGCGCAGTTCTCGCCTGCAAAGCATTCGCCCGAGCCACCCCCAGATGCGCCAACGCCCCCGTCCAGCAGTTCCACACGATGCCGCTGTGGTCGAGAATCTTCTGAAACTCGGCGGCGGCGGCACCGCCTTGTCCGGCTGCTAGGTATGCCTCTCCGCGTACATACACCGGATAGAGGCAGGAAATATTGGTGAGGAACACAATTTGCCCCAACTCGATGGGTGACGCGGCCTGCAGGGTACTAACAGCGGTAGCTGGGTCTTTCCTATCCAACGCCAATTGCGCCCGCACGGCAGGCAGCCAAAGCGACTGCATCTGCGTGTCCAGTGGGAAGCGTTTCCCTAAATCTTGCGCCAAGGATTCGGCTCGTGCCATATCGCCCGCCATTGCAAAAGCGAGCGCGGCTTCGACCTCAACACCCTGACTCGTTGGAACCAGCTTCAAGGCTTCTGCCGCTGACTGCCGGGCTTCCGCAGGATTGCCGTAAGCCGCTTGTTCGAGAGCAGCATTCGCTTGCCATATCGCCCCGCCTTCTTTGTTGTCCGCTCGTATGGCGGAGTCCACAGCCCGCTTGGTCAGCTCCCGCGCCTTGCCCTGATGGCCTTCATATGCCTCGGTGTCAGAGGCAAGCGAAAGTCCAAAGTTCTCGTAATCGGGCTTGCCGGCAAACCACTGTTGCTGTTCCGCCATCGCTGCGGAGTCCAAGCCGACAAAGGCGAGAGCATACAGAGCGTTGTGGAGTATGTAGTCATCCAGTTTTCGCGCCTGCGCCTCGTGGATAATCTGCCGCGCTTCGTCGAATTGTTGCGAAGACAGCAGGCTGTTAACAAGGTCATCGTAGGGGGCGACATTATCCGGGGCGAGGCGGAGGCTTTGGCGAAACGACTCCGTAGCCCTCTCATACAGTCCTTGCGAAGTGTACTGGTTGCCTAAATCGAGATGCGCTCTATAGTCTCGCGGATAGTTCTGAATCATCTCCTCATACGCCTGTTCCGCTCTATCTAGCTCCCCAGTTACAGTCCCATAGTAGGCGGCGGTGATCGTCAGCTTTTCCCGTTCGCTGGCATGCTCTCGCAACTGGAAGGCCTTGGTGTAGTAATCGCTTGCACGCCCTATCTCCGCTAGACCGTAGTAGTCATCGCCCACCGCCCTGTAGCCCATGGCAAAATTCGGATCAAGTTGAATGGCGCGTTGATCGTAAGGCAGGGCTGCAGCTGCGCCTTTCTCGCGATAGGCGTTTTCGCCAAGGCTGTACGCCTTTAGAGCTTCGAGCGAGGACGTGGTGGCTAGGGCGAGAGGAAGATCGAACTTCTGCACGGTAGCCAACGATTCGCCCAGTTCGCCCCTCAGCTTGGTAGCGGCCTCGCCCAGCGCGTCCAGTACCTTCTCCTTGGACACCGCCGTCACCTGCTCCTCGGCCAGCGTGTCTCCGTTCTGGCAATTCACCGCCTTCAGGCTCAACACAAATTCGCTGCCCAGACTGCCAATCGATCCGGCAAGGTAAGCCTTGCTGCCCGCCCGCTGGCAAAGTTCGCGGGCGACCTCGGGCGTGAGTTTCGTGCTAGTCGGACGGGTCATCATTTGCAAGGTTGCTGCGACCTGATTGTCGGAGAGGACATTCAAGAAAGGTGATTGGCGCAGGGAAACGCTGAGCGCCGTCTTCAGAGTGTCGTCGAAGATCGCGTCGCCAGTGGTGTTGGCAAAATCGGCGAGAACGATGGTGTCCTTCTCGGTCAGGCGGTGCGTGGTCTGGCGCGAGCGGAAATAGAACGCTCCCGCGATTGCCGCAGCGACAAGGACTACGGCTGCGGGAACAAGAATTTTCCAGAGTCTCCTGCCCGCGACAGGAGCTTCGGCAACTTTCACGGTGCTCAAGGACGAAGATGGAGCAAGCGCAGGGGAGGAACCGGATGCTGGCGACTGCGGTTGGGTGACCGGAGAGCCGCTTTCCGGCGCCACCGCCACCGTGCCGGAACTGGCCGCTACTGCACGTCCCGTTTCTGTATCCCGCTTCAGCCGTTGCAAGTCGGATCGCATCTCCGAAGCGTGCTGATAGCGGAGATTGCGGTCTTTTTCAAGTGCCTTGTTGATGATGTCTTCCAGCTTGGGAGGCACATCGTGATTCAACCGAACTACCGCCACCGGGGAACGGTTCACGATGGCTTCACAGATCATCGCCGAACTTTCTCCATGAAACGGCAAATCGCCCGTTACCATCTCGTACAGCACTGAACCAAACGAGAACAAATCGCTCCGCGCATCCAGTCCTTTCGCACGGACCTGCTCGGGAGACATATACGCCACCGTCCCCAACATCGTGCCCGGACTGGTCAGATGCTCCGCATCCACCGTCTGTGTGTTAAGAGACGCAATGTTGCTCGAAGAACTGCCTGCCAGACTGACCTTCGCCAGCCCAAAGTCCAGAATCTTGGCGTGTCCGCGCTTGGTCACGAATATGTTGGCAGGCTTGATGTCTCGGTGGATGATGCCTTCGGAGTGAGCAGCGTCCAGTGCGTCCGCAATCTCGATGGCGAGAGAGAGAATCAACTCGGTTTCCAGCGGACGCGCAGCGATGCGGTGTTTCAGCGTCAGTCCATCCAGAAACTCCATCGCGATGAACGATTGGCCCTCATGCTTGCCGATGTCGTGGATGGTGCAGATGTTGGGATGGTTGAGAGCGGAGGCCGCCCGTGCTTCGCGACGGAAACGTTCCAATGCCAGCGGGTCTTGGGACACGTCATCGGGCAGGAACTTGAGCGCAACGAAACGACCGAGTTCGGTGTCCTCGGCCTTGTAAACGACGCCCATGCCGCCGCCGCCGAGCCTTTCGACGATGCGGTAGCGCGAGATGGTTTGGCCGATCACTGACGCGAAATCTTACTTGGGCGAAACGGGCAAGTCAATGAAAGCTGTGGGGTTGGCGGTGGATCAAGAGGATTGTTGACGTAAAATCCGATTACACTCATTTGGAAGAGTTCTTTGTGCAACGGGCAGCAGCTAGTGCTGCACTTCATAGGCCAGCGACAGCCTGCCCGATCGGTAAACCCGATTGCTGAGCAGCTTTAGCTTTGTAGGGCTGTACGGAGGGGGAAGCAGGGGAATGCCCGCACCCAGTAAGACCGGAATAACCATCACGTCGATTCTGTCCACATAACCGGAGTCGAGGAAGGACCGAAACAGGCTGCTCCCACCCATCAACCAAACATCTTTGCCGGTCTGAGCTTTTAGGGATGTCACCCACTCACGTGTCAACTCCGGCACTACCTTCACTTTTGGGTGCTGCTCCTGCTGGAGAGTGCGCGAGAAGACCGCGCTCGTAATTCCGACGAAAGCTGCTTCACTCAACCGTTGGACAGCGACCTCATAAGTGCGCCTGCCCATCAAGAGCGTGTCAAACTGCGCCCAAATCTCAGCAAAGTCAACTTCCGGGTCCAGAGTGATCCAGTCCACCTCTCCATTCGGGCCTGCGATGAAACCATCCAAACTCGCGGCGACTCCATATCGAATTCTCCGCATGCGCTACGCGCTCCGTGGAAATGACGTTTCGGTGGAGGGCGTCAGTGTCTCACAAACCAGACAACTGTTGAAACTCCCCATTACACGCATTGAGAATTTTGCCGATATCGTGGCCTCCTCGACAAGGTCTGCTACCGCTGGCCACTGTCATGCAATTGTAATGGTTGTACGATCCCAACGAGTCATTTCCAAGCAGAACGGATCAAATCGACCGATTTGCTAAACCGTTGTACGGTTGTACGGGCTAACACCTGGCCTTCAGCCCGTCTCTTTCCGTCTACACGGTTCCCAGTACATACCGCAATCTCTATCGCATTCCGTTGCAGTGATGCCCCCGCCAGACGCGCCGGGCGGATGACGGTAAACCGGAACCAATCGGCAGACTAGCTTAATGCAAATGCCCGGGACGGATTCAAGAGCTGGGTCCTAGTTGCGGTTGCCTCTAACAATCCAATCGAGACTTTTTCCGACCTTCGTCGCCAGACCAGTGAGTGGTGCCAACCGGCTGGCTAGCTCAGGCAGCGGGCGGCATGAACAGTGGCGCGCTTACCTGTCCTTTTCCTTTGGCCGGGATACAAGACGTTGAAGGTATCTCGATCCTTCCCTCTCGTACTCGTGAATCCCTCCTCTCAGAAGCAGTTCGCAAATTTGGGCCAAACTTCGCCCCTCCTTCTTGGCTACTAAACTTGCAGATGTGATATAGAAGACTTGTTCAAAATACGCTTAAAGTAAATGTGACCTCGACAGGTTGGATGGCTTTCCGATTTATGACCGTTTAAGCCATCTCAAGCCATGATTTGTTGAACTATTAGCCATCTGGATAGCCACATGCCTAATGGCTTCGATGGAATCTACCGAATCTCCGTGGGCAACTCTTTCTCCTCCTCCTCCTCGAATCTCGGTGTTGCTTTGAGGCTGTCCGCCGGAGGAAAGTGGACTGGGGCGCGAGGTATCGGGTTTCCCGGTCGACTGCGAACCTCCTCTGCTTGGGTTTTAGAGAGTAGCTTCTCCAACTTCGTGAGTCGGCGCTCCAGATCGGTCGCCTCGATCGTGCGTAACTGCAGATTCATCAGGGGGGCGAGCCCGGCGGCGACTCTGGGATTCAGTTTGCCGGCATAGACGTCGGCGATCAATTTTCCCACCGCCTCTCGCACGGCCATCGCGGTTTCCAGGCTAGGCAACGGATCGATGCTTTCCGCAACGGAATGGCGCTTGCTCCGTCCCCCGATTCGGCCCAGTTCAGAGGCCTTGTTGGGATTGGCGTGAAAGAAGCACAAACCGCCCGCGGTCGCTGCAGCTTGGCAGGGCTTGCCGCTCTTCGCTCGGGCCTTGCAACGCGGATTAGAGTTCTTCGGAGTCATCATGCTTCGACGCGATGCGGGTTTGGCGGGCTCGCGCCTCGTATGCGGCTATCAGTTGCTCTAGTTGCCTAATCCTAGAAGGGTCTATACGTGCGCCGTTCTGATCGATCGTGAAATCCTTCGCGCGGATTATCTGAGAGTGAATTATTACGCCTAGCTGACGGAATCCGTGGACAGGGCAGACAAGATTCATCTCGGCTTCGAATTCTTTTTCCTTACCGGAAATGGCGCATGTCCATAGCCTGCAGTTGCAGTCGAGCAGATTCTCTCGCCTCGCTTTGTCGGCCACCTGCTGCTCGACCTTGCTGATTCGTCTTCGCATACCAGAGAGTTTTTCTGACATCGTCGATGTTCCTGGGAAAATTTTCGAAGCGCTCGAAATAGAATTATAGTCGAACACGGTTATTTAACAATCATGGATATGGCTATTTTTGTTATGCTTACAAACATACATTTAAGTATTACTTTGGTAACTTCAGGTGGGATACGATGTGCACGGCGGCGTTTCCGGAAGCGCTCCCAAACTTTACTTTCTGGCAATTTTCTCGGCGCTCTTCTAACTCGAAACCTTGCTGTATTAGCTCCGACAACATCTTTTTGTGGACCGCGTCAAGTCTGGCATCGGGCCAGCGACCCTTCGAGGGCAGGTAGCCTCCGAATCTCTACGCCAGCGATGTTAGAAAACCAGTTCAGACTTGCCACCGTGGGAACCCCATAAAGACGGCCTTCTTGAAATCGACAGATGGCGTTAGGAATTTGTAGTTTCCTAATCCACCTGTGTTCCGATTTCGTAAAGCAAGAAGCCTCGCGACAAGTGGTTTCTCATCAAGCAGAATTGGTAATCAGCCGAAAACTCAACGGTCTGTACGGGGTGCCGCGTTACCTTGAGACTGACTACTTTGCCGTCTGCCCAATCACCTCGGGCAGCACCGGCGTGCCTTCCGCTTGCACCGCGTCCAGCGCCGCCGGATCCAGCCCCAATGCCTGAAGAATTGTCGGAGCGACCTGCCTGGTTGTGACTGTCGCCGAAACCGTCGCTGGTTTAAAGCTCGGATTCGCCACCAGCAGCATCACGTTGGTATCGTCGTGGGCGAAGCCGCCGTGATCGCCGATCATTGACGTGCTGTTCGAGTAAGTCACGCCCACGTTCGGAGTGACGATAATGTCCGGCGAACGCGGACGGCCAGATGGTCATCCAGCCTTTGTACGGCTGGGCTGACGATTTCTTTTGTGGGGGCACGCATCCGTGCAGAAGCGAGAGTCTTGCCGAAACAGGCGACGAAGGAGCAGCTCTCAAAGTGTATCTGCCGAATCGTGCTGCATGACTACTGCAGTCGACTCAACGGTCGAAATCGGGAATTCCGTGACGATTAAGGCTATTATGTGTCCCTGACTGATCTGGGGACCTCGTCTGATCGAATCCCGTGAGTGCTGCGATGAGTTCGCGTCCGATATCGCTATCGCTTCTTGTCGGAATCTCCCTCACTACGTTCGTTCTAAATAGGCTGAATGCTCAAACAACCACTTCGGGCGCAGTGACCGGCGTCGTTACTGATCAGAGCCTTGCGGTTCTGCCGAATGCCGATGTTGAGATCAGGGACATCAACAAGGGCACGACAGGATCAACCAAGACAGACCGCGATGGCGTGTACCGCTTCTTCTTTCTTTCTCCCAGCCAATACGCGCTAACCGTAGCGCACGACGGCTTTCGTAAGGAAAGCCGGAGTGTGACTGTATTGCTAGGGACACCAGTTACCGTCAACATCACGCTGGAGATCGCGAAAGCAAACATGCAACTGGTCGTGACCGCAGAAGCTCCGCTGGTTCAGGCAGACAACGGCGACGTTTCGATTACCATGAGCCAGAGGCAGATCTCGGAACTACCCAATCCCGGTAACGACCTCACCTACATCGCCCAGACCGCTCCCGGCGCAATCATGGCCACCGATAACGCGCTCACTGGAGGCGGGGGCGGGAACTTTTCAATTCTGGGAATGCCGGGGACCTCAAATCTCTTCACCGTGAATGGCATGAACGACAACTCGGGTCATCTTAATTTTACTGGCGCTTCGGGCATGCTTCTGGGTCAAAACCAAATTCAGGAAGCCACTGTGGTGAGTAATGGCTACTCGGGACATTTTGGAGATGCCCCGGGCTCGTATGTGAACTATGTCACAAAGTCCGGAGGGAATGAATTCCACGGAAACGCCAAGTACTTTTGGAATGGTAGCGTGTTGAACGCTACCGACTGGATCACGAAAGCATTCGGCAATCCTCGGCCGTTCGATATCGCCAATCAGTGGGCGGGTTCGGTGGGAGGGCCCATCCAGAAAAATAGGCTTTTTTTCTTTTTTAATACTGAAGGGTTGCGAGTCTTGCTGCCTTCTCCGGTTCAGTTGGTTCTGCCGAGCCCGCAGTTCGAGGCGGCAACCATAGCTAATATCGATTCTCTCTTTGGCTCTGCGTCCGCTTCCGATGCTTTCTACAAGCAAATCTTCAGTTTGTATAACCAAACCCCTGGAATAGCAGCAGCTACTTCGGGGAGCTTTGTTGATGCTCTCGGCTGTCTCGACGCAAGCCCGAGTGGTGTGTTCATCGGTCCGCAGACCGCGCAAGGGCAACTCGGCGTGAATCTTCCGTGCGCAATCCATTTTCAGACAACACTTGGGCAGCCGACGAGTGAATCCCTCGTGTCTGGCCGTATAGATTGGAACGTCCGGACCAACGATCGTGCTTTCTTCCTCCTCCAATACGACAATGGCCGTCAGCCCATTGTCGTCGACCCCATAAGCTCAGTTTTCAACGTCTATTACAGCGGGCCATGGTGGCAAGCCCAGTTGAACGAAACTCACACATTTGGAACGACCGCCGCGAACCAGTTCCTATTGGCGGGTATTTACCAGGATGGGGTGACGAGCGTTGTCAACCCGGCGCAAACCCTGGCTGCTTTTCCGACCACCCTGGATTGGTCTAACGCCGGTGGGCCATTCACGCAGCTGGGAGGATTTGACTATCTCTATGGCTATCCCACCGGCCGAGGGCTCACGCAGTACGAGATCGCCGATGATTTCCTGAAGACTCGGGGCAAACACAAGTTCGGATTCGGTCTAGATTTCCTGCGAGCATATTTGAGCAACTCAGACTATACGCAAAACGCCGTCGGAGATGTGCTACCACAAACCATCGACGCATTTTATTCTGGAGGGGTGGACCCAACATCTCCACAGAGTGACTCCACACGCTTGCATCAATCCTTCCCCACGCAATTGGCACAGCGCTTCGCTAACTACACTCTTGCGGGCTATGGGCAGGATGAGTGGAAGGTAAAATCCAACCTGACGATTACTCTCGCCCTGCGGGCGGAACATGAATCAAATCCGGTTTGTACCCATGATTGCTTTTCCGAATTATCTGGACCGTTTGAATCGATCAGTCACGACCCCGCCCAGCCTTACAATCAGGCACTCTCGAAACGTGAGCAAGCTTTCTTTCACAAGGATGCTGTTGACTGGGCGCCGCGATTCAGTTTCGCCTGGCAACCGCTCGGAGTTTCGCATAATACCGTGGTGCGTGGCGGGTTCGGATTGTTTTATGAGCTAACCGGCGGGTTTGCAACCTATTTCTCTGAGAATCCACCCCTCGTGAACCGCGTCACCGTATTTGGCGCCTACAATCTCGCTCCGGAAGAAACCAACAGCCTTTTTAAAGTAGCCGCAGCCTCGAATAACGCCTTTGTCACAGGGTTTGCCGCCGGCGAAAACCTCGCTCAGATCAAAGCGGCAGATCATTATTTCTTCCCTGCCAGCATTATCGTTGCGATGAATCATCCCCGTTCACCCCAGTATCAGAAGTGGAGCGTGGAAGTGCAGCAGACGCTTGGTACCAGCACTTCCGTGACTCTCGGTTACTACGGCAATCACGGAATTCATGAGTTCGTGCAAAATCCCTCCGCCAATGCTTACGGATGGGGTCCATTTCCCGCTGCGCTCTGCAGCAGTCCGCCCGTTCCGCCCTGCGGCGACCCTCGTTTCGGTGGTGTCACTGAATACGCGACACCTGGAATCTCGAACTACAACGGCGTGGTTGTTTCCTTTCGACGACGATTTTCTGGTTTCGGCAGTGGTTTGTTCCAGGCAAACTACACGTATGGCCATGCTCTCGATGAAGTTTCAAACGGCGGCCTGGCCGAATTCACTGCCGGCAGTTCCGACTTTCCCCAGGACCCCTTTGATCTGCGAGGCAGCTACGGAGCCGCAGATTACGATGTTCGTCACTCCTTCAATGCGAACTATGTGTGGCGACTTCCGGTAAAAACCATGCTCCACGGCCGCGGCCCTGATTCCCTGGTGAAGGGATGGCAGGTCTCGGGAACGATTTTCGCCCGAACCGGATTTCCCTACACGGTGATCGATCTCGCAGAAAGCGGTAACCTGGCTGCGAAGAATTTCTATGGGACGATCTACTCTGTGCCAGTTGCCCCACTTGGCGGGTCCCATTCCTGTGGGGCGGGAGCCGTAGTTCCACCATTCCCGCATCCTTGTTGGCCTCCGCAAGTGCTCGAGAATGGGGCGCCGAATCCAGGCGCACTGTTTGTACAGACGGGCTGCGAGAGCTCGTTCAATGCGGGGAACGTGCCAGGTACACAGGGACCTTGTTCGGGCCCTGCCGTTTCCCTTGCGCAAGGCCGCAACCGTTTCCGCTATCCGAGCTATTTCAATACTGACTTCGCGATCATGAAGAATACGAGCATTGTCGGTCGAGACAAAGTCGTGCTGGGTATTGGTTTCCAATTCTTTAATTTTTTCAATCATCCAAATTTCGGCCCGCCTGACAACTACAGTTCGGACCCAGGGTTCGGAGAGATATCGACGATGGAGATGCCACCGACTAGCATTTTGGGATCTGGTCTGGGAGGCGATGTTTCCCCCCGGATGATCCAACTGAAAGCGCGGGTCCTGTTTTAGACAGCGAGCGGATGATGTTGAATTTTGTGCTGATCTAGCGCCTTAGGACTGTCAGGCTGATTTTCGTTCCTTCAGAAAGGTGCCTATCGAGGCTGGTCAAGCCCGACGCGGTGGACCAGATCCACAAAACGCGGATCGCCGCGCAAGGGATCGAAGTACGGATGGACCTTGATCAATTGCACTATGTTTGACTGCTCCTGGTAGGCCCGCTCCAGCCAGGCAAGTGCCTGCTCGTTGTCGTCGAGGCCCAGATAGGCGTTCACAAATGCGGCACTAGAAACGTAGCCGGTTCGCTGCCGTCGCTTCAGCTCATCGAGCAAACGAAGAGCTTCCTCGCGGCGCCCAGCATGCGCATAGGCCCGAACCAGCACGCCCATTGCAGCCGGATTCCGGTCGGTGCCGAGCGCCTTCTCCAGCACCGTAGTCGCTTCGTCTAGTTGGCCGTTGGCAATCAGGGCCATCCCCAGATACCAATGGTCCGGGTCGTCGCTTCGCAACTCCCTGATGGCCTCGTCGTAACGTCTCGCATGAAACAATATCCAGCCCCTAGTGATGCCAGGGAATCCAAGCAGGTCACCGGCGGCTCCAAGCGGATCAAGGTCGCGGGCACGCTGGGCCCACGCCAGGGCCTCGTTCGTCCGCCCCTGGCACATCAGCCACTTAGCGTATCCGACGTAAGCACCTGCATCGTTCGAGTTCAACTCCAGGGCCCGCTTGAATTCCGCTTCGGCGTCGCTCCACTGCCACTGTTTCTGATATACCGCTGCAAGCAAGACGTGTGGTGCCGCAAGGTCCGGATCCAGTTCAATTGCTTTTCGAGCTGCGCTCATCATTTTCGGATGCGTTTCCTTCGGGGGGCCACCGACAGGGACTGATCCGAGCCTCTCGTATGCTTTCGCGAGGCCGACATAAGCCGGTGCAAAGTTAGCGTCCTTGCCGATCGTTGCCTCAAAATAGGCAACGCTCTGTTCAAACTCAGCCCTGCTGCTGCTGTTGCTGAACTGTTCTTCGGCTTTAAGATAGCTCTCGTAAACTTCAGGCGAGACATGACGCGCCGCGACCAGCCTGGCACGCTCCTCTCCGGTGACCTTGACCTCCACTTTGCGCGCGATGGATTGCGCCACCTCGCTCTCGAGAGTAAGTACGTCCCCCAACTCGCCGTCATACTCCTCCGCCCAAAGATGCTCGTCGGTTGAGCCACGAATCAACTGGGCGTGCACACGAATCCGGTTGCCCTGCCGTATCACCGAACCTTCGACGAGGGCGTCCACCCCAAGCGTCCTGGCAATCTCTGGCACCGAGAGCTTCGTGCCTTTGAAGCGCATCACCGAGGTACGGGAAATGACGCGCAGATCATGGATTCTGGCCAGGCGTCCGCACAGCTCTTCGGTCATCTCGTCAGCCAGGTACTCCTGAGTTGAATCGCCCGACAGGTTGCTCAAGGGCAGGACTGCCAGCGACCTGATTTTGGCTTGGGTCGCGTGCCCAGTCTGGCCCCGGAACATAACGTAGGTGACGGCGATGAGCGCGAGTCCAGCCACTCCGCCTAGAACAAGCCAGAGACGCGCCCGCGAAGTCCCAGTTGGTCGGACGTCGACTTCTCCCTCCGCCGTCCGTTCCGCTCTAAGCTCTTCCTCTTCCAAACGTAATTTGCGGCTTTGCACCCAGGCATCGAGTTCCGAACTGAACGCATAGACCGATCCCATTCGGTCATGGAGGTGCCGGTGAACGGGCATTCGCTCCCTCTTCTCCCAGCGCTGGACGGTGGTCACGTCGCGCTTGAGGTAGGCCGCGATTTCCTTCCATGAGTCCAGCCGTTCTTCAGGCGTTCTCACGGGCGGCTGTATGTCCGCGAACGGTTCACTTGTGTGATTCTTCTGCATGGCCAGGTCACTGCGGGGAAGGTTGCCTGATTCTACTCCCCGGCTCGGTAAACGGCAAAGCACGGCATTCGACGGCAAGGCTCCAATTCTGCACCTCGCCGCTTGATCAATGTCCTCACATGACCGAATTTGTGCATGCGTTTCGGAGATCGATCGCCGCGACGCGACTGCCGGGCTACCCAGCTTGGATACTCCGCTGGAGGCTTGGGCGGGTGGATCCACAACGTCAAAACTTGGAGGCTTTTATGGGAAACAGAAGTTTCTATTGCGCGGCACGGGCGCTGGTCGTCGTGTTCGTGCTAGGCATCAGTGCTTTCGCGCAAAATCGCGAAACCATACATTTTAGAGGCATTATCAACGACTTTACGCCTGCGACCACTGTCAAGCCCAGCGGTCCTTGGGAGCTTCATGGCGTATGGCGTTTGGACCTGAAACGAGAGTCCGGCACGGCGGATTTTTCGGCCGCCTTGACCATGGAGAATTCCGACTACTGGCTCGTGATCAATTCCAATCCCCCTGCCGATCCCGACTCACCTGCAACTCGGACTCCGCATACTCATCACATCGCTCTGAAGGACGCGCAGGTCACTTGGGACCCGAGCGCTGTATCCAGCGGTTGCCCCACTGCCAGTTACAAACCCCCGACTACGACTGGTTTCATGGTTACGGGAATGGCGAGCATTACCGGAAACGGAGGCTACCCGCCATTTGCACCCGAGGGTCAGCTGTCGCCGCTCACGGTCTGCGTGACCGGAGGGACGCAGGTTGAGTCTTCGAACATCACGCTGGTGTTCGGTGCGCCTGCGAGCGGACATTTCGGCTCGCAACCGATCAACGGCGCCGTTCGTGCCCGGAAATGAGAGGCAGGTAATCCATATAGCAGAAGCAGGGCCATAAGCGGGATTTTGGCTGGTTACGTAACTAACTTAGCATTTTGTACAACGACTGAGCATGAGGGACGTAGCATGCAAAATTCTCGGAACCTGGGGCACCGGATCAATGGCCGCAGCTCGAACCTCACATACAGCGACGCTGTTACCGGATATTGGGACCCGGTTGCCCCAAGAGACACGAACTCTAGTTTGAGCCGAAGAGAAAGGAGAATCAAAAATGAGCAAGTTCGGAAAGTATTTTCTTCTCGTGACAGGTTTCGCGTTCCTTGCGACTTTTGCCCGCATTCCAGGGGCCAACGTCAACGTTCATGCCCACAATGGTGCCTGTAGTGTCGCCAGCCTAAAGGGGACCTACGCCTACCTCAGATCGGGCTCTGTTACGGGGCAAGGCCCTCGTGCCGAGCTGGGGCTCGATCTCTTTAACGGAGATGGGAAGCGCGGCATCATTCGCAACACCGGTGCCAGCTACACCGTATCCTTCGACTGGACCAATTCCCCTTGGCCGGACGGAAGTTATACGGTCGATGAGGATTGTACCGGCTCGCTGTACGCTGCGGATGGTACAAAAGCTAACAACATCATCGTCTTGGACGGAGGCAAGAGATTCTTGGTGCTCACCGCCGGGCCACTTGGGGAGGGCAAGGTTATCACGGGAGAGGGGACGAGGCTGGAGGAGGGGAACGACTAACAGTGCGCTGGCGAAGTTGGATGCACACTTCTGCATTTGAAGCGGTTGTGCATCTCGCTGACGGTCGGTGATGTGGAAGTGTGTAAGTGGAACGGGAGGGCGCTATGAAAAGCGAACCAATGCGAGTGAGAAAGCTCGCAGTTGGGGTTATCGTGAGCCTTTTGCTCCTTGCCGGATGCGGAGGCGGCACCAGTCCGTCATCGATCACTCAGCCTACATCCAGCGGATCTAATCCTACTCCAACAATCACCACAATCTCGCCCAACAGTACCGCTGCTGGCGGTGCGGCTTTCACGCTCACAATCAATGGGACGAATTTCGTCGCAGCTTCTATGGTCAACTTCGGCGGGTCGGCGCCCGCCACCACCTTCGTCAACTCCACGCAATTGACTGCGGCCATCCCTGCTGCCAGCATCGCCTCAATCGGCACTCCGGACGTGACAGTGACCAACCCCGCTCCCGGCGGTGGCACCTCCAAGGCGATTAACTTCACCATTACCAGCGGCCTTAGCTCCGTTCCGACGATCAATTATCTCTATCCAAGCTGCGTTCCCGCAGGAGAACAGTCCTTTCAGTTGCAGGTAGTTGGGCCATATCCCGGGTCAAATTTTGTGGCCGGCTCAGTCGTGCGCTGGAACGGCAGCGACCGGCCAACCACTATGGATGCCATTAACGGACTCATTGCTCAGATTTCGGTGAGTGACGTTGCCGCAGCCGGGACAGCCGCGGTCACGGTCTTCAACCCTGGACCCGGCGGGGGTAGCTCGAACTCGTTGCCCTTCGCCATAACGACAGGAACAGTTGGTCCCCAATCAATCGCCGTGGACCCTGCCGGAAAGTTTGCCTATGTGGCGAGTTTCGGCTGCAATGGCAACAGTGGTGGCTACGTGTCCATGTACACGATCAACCCCACTAGCGGGGCCCTGTCCATAGGATCAACGGTGCCTTCAAATGACGAATTTACCGACTCCGTGACCGTAGATCCTTTTGGCAAGTTTGCCTACGTGACGAGTTCGGGGGATGTGTGGGATATCGATTTTGGCAGCGTCTTGACCTACACCATCAATCCCACGACCGGGGCCTTAACGTCCACCACGGGAGGGATAACAGGAACAGGGATAAACGGAACTCCGGAGTTTTTCAATTCGGTGGCGGTGGATCCATCCGGCAAGTTCGCTTATGCGGCGGATGGGGGAGCTTTCCCGGCGGGCACCTTCGGCGGTTCATCGAGCGTCTCGATGTACACCATCAACGCCACTACCGGGGCCTTGACGTCCATTGGGATGATCGCCGCAGGAACAAGTCCCGACTCCGTGGCCGTCGATCCATCCGGCAAGTTCGCCTATGTGCCGAACTTCGGCTCGAACAACGTCTCCATGTACACCATCGACGCCACGACTGGGGCCTTGGCGTCCATTGGGACGATTGCTGCGGGAACAAGCCCTGTCTCCGTAGCCGTGGATCCTGCGGGCAAGTTCGCCTACGTACCGAATTTCAACTCGAACGACGTCTCCATGTACACCATCGACGCCACGACCGGGGCCTTAGCGTCCATAAGGACGATCGCCGCGGGAACAGACCCTTTCTCCGTAGCTGTGGATCCTGCGGGTAAGTTCGTGTACGTGGCAAATTGGAGTGGTAGCGTCTCCATGTACACCATCGACGCCACGACCGGGGTCTTAACGCCTTCAGGAACGATAGCCACGCAGCTATCTCCTACCTCGATAGCCATCCATCCGTCCGGAAAGTTCGCCTATGTGACGAATTCCGGCTCGAACAGCGTCTCGATGTACAGCATCGATAGTGCGACCGGGACCTTGACGCTCATAGGGACAACAGGCACATGAAGGGGCTGGCTCTAAAGCAGAGTTGTTTTTCCGCAGCCTGCTAGGGATTGCTTCAGCGCCGTACTTTCGCGAGAAAGGGGTGTACCGCAAATATTTATTAGATGGCTTGTAGTCAGAACCGTGCAGTTCTCTGTGCTTAGAAGACCTGCGGCCATTGTTGTGCACCGTGGTAGACGGCGAGAATCACGATGCGGTCTTGATCGATGGCGTAGGCCGCGATAAAGGGCGTATTCGAAATGACCAACTCACGAGTACCCGGAACCCGGCCTGATCTGCCCGACATGGGGAATGTCGCGAGCTGTTGAACGCTGGTCACGATCTGCATCGTGATCCGGGCGGCAACCTCCTCGCTGTTTGAGAGCGCGATGTAATCATGAGCCTGATCCAGTTGCCGGGTCGCCTGCTCGGTCCATTCGATCATTGGCGAGCGCGCCCCGCCCTTTTGAGCCGCTTTACGACCTCCTCGTGGCTTACGACGCGGCCTTTCCGCATCTCTTCAATACCCTTGTGAACCAGCGCGTCCTGGTAGGCGTGCAGATCGATGTAGTTGGTGATCGCCTCGTTGATGAGATAGCTGCGCGAACGGTCCTGCGCGGCGGCCAGCGCATCAAGCGTGTCGATCTTTTCGGCAACGGCGCGGAAGCTGATGGTTTTCTCGGTGTTGCGCATAATGCCAGAACGATAACATGTATTATTGTATATTACAAGACTGCCTGTCTCAAGCCTAGAGGCGCATAGCGCCGCAACGTCGCCAAGGAATTGGCGGCTGCGAGGTTTTAGCGGGTCGGTGATTCCCAGACGCTCCCCCAGGAGAGTGCGATTGCCAATTGGGGCGGAATTGGCCGCGTTGGCTTAATTTTGAGCAATGCCCAGTGCGATTACTGCGAGAGGGCGTCTTAGGAGTTCCCGCGACTGCGTTTGCCCTCGGCTGGTCGTTCTGCGGATGCATCGGAAAGAGATTCCTCCAGCAGAAAGTCTATCTGCTGATTCAGTGAGTGGTGCCAACCGTTTGGCGAGTTCAGTCACGGGGGGCCGGTACACTGGCGCGCTTACCTGTCCTTATTCCTTTGGCCGGGATACAAGACGTTGAAGGTATCTCGATCCTTCCCTCTCGTACTCGTGAATCCGTCCTCTCCGAAGTGGTTCGCAAATTTGGGCCAAGCCTGGACCCTCACCTTTCCACCTTTCCCGAACCCTTTTGTACAAGAAATACTGAGAACAAGGGGTTTATTGGGTTCGTTTCGCAATGGGCTCTCATTCCTCATCCCTCATCGCCAGTGGGATCTTTCGGCTGTTCCAATGCGGCAGACTCCGAATCCACTACTCCTGGGTCGGCGTCGGCGGCGTCAACATCGGCGTACACGCCGTCGGATATGGATTTCGGCTGCTCCAAGACCACAGGAACCTCCTCCTCTATTCCATTCTCTGCCGACCTCACTGACACCTCGGGCAACGGCAAGGCCGAAGCATGAACGCTAACATCCACAGCGGTAGGTGCTGGCAATCTTTCGCCACTCCGCATGCGCTGCAACCGTTCGAGCTCGTGGAGGAGTCGGAGAATTCTAAAAAGAAAAGTCGATTCGTAACGTTGAAAAACACTCACCAGGCGTTGAGCGCTATCAGAACTCATCAGGGCTGGCAGTCCAGGATCAATCAGAGTACCTTGAAACAACTTCGTGTCGTCGTCAAACAAGCCGGGTCCTTGGATCGGCGGGTTTAGTTCGCCGGTGATGTACTCAGCTTCGAGGCGCCGGGCACGCCGCAACCTGACCATGTCCAGGGCAATAGCTTCGATGAGCTGCGTTTCCACCATCCCGACAGGAGCTTTCTCCTCGCGTAGGTTATTAAGAATCGAGCGGTAGCCTTCGGCGTCCTCGAGTTCGGTTATTCCCACCGCGAGCAAACCGTGCTTGGTTGCATTGAACCGTGTCGAGGTTGTGTTCGTTGGGCCTTGAGACTTTTGCCCGTTGATGCGATTGGCAGCCGCCTTCTTTTTGCTGGTCATAACTTGGCTCCTTATGCCTGTTGATTTCCATCCGCCGTCTCCGGCACGACATTGGACATGACTCATTCATACTCGCGTACCGCTATCGCGATCAAAGGAAACAAATCAGCGGGAATTTATTTCCGCCCGATGCAGGGGTTACCTCGCACTGCGGGAATACGTGATTTTGTACTTTGCTAGAAAGGATTCCACTTCATTGATTCGCTTCCGTAGGCGGTCTTCGCAATGGGCAGTGTGTGTCCCGTCGATTGATTCGCAGTCGCACATTTGCGAGGCGAGTTCTTTGTAGGTCCAGTCGTTTGAGACTTTCGCATCCATCAACTTTAGTGCTTCAGGCCGTTTGTGAGGTGCGCCCTTGCCGCTCTGGAGAGCGCGTAACTGTTCGATCATTTGCCGCGCCTTGGAATAGGAGTGGCCCTGCTTGCTGACAAACCAGTCACCCAAGACATCCTCGTCCTTCTCGGTTAGTTTGCGGCGAGGGATTCCGTGCTTTCGTCGGAGAATCCAGGATTCAAATTCCTGCATTTCCTGCATAGACTCGGGGCGGTTAGTAGCTTCGTCTTTCAAGCCATGCGCTCCGCCGCGAATCGCGGACAGTGCCAGTTCAAGACGGTGAATGTAGGCTGCGATAATGGCGCTGGCAACCGGCTGTTTCACGGGATCGGGTGGATGGCTTCGGCAGTATTGGAGCCTAGCTTCTAGGCTGGGTTCGATGGCCCGCATGATCTCGGCCAAGTTTTCCCACTTGTCGGAGGGACGCATTCGCACCTTTGCGATGAGGGCTTACGATTGAAGTGCCTAGGTTCCAATCGAAAATGCCACGACTCGCGCCGGGCTTTTCGTTTTGAAAATATTTCATTTTAATGCCTAAATCCGCGGAAATCTTCTCCAAGTTATGCCATAGGCCTGATGTTGGCCTACGTTATCCCTCACGCTGAGAGTTTTGTGGTGCATCCGAAGGGTCCGCTGGAGCAGCAAAATCAGTCTCCGCCTTGAATGTCTTTCTGCGTGGCTTTTTCTCCGGCCTTGGCCCACTCGCGAGTAGTCGAAGAGTCGTCAACGTATTCAAGAAAGCCAGCCTGCTTATTGGCGAGCAGCGCTCACCCCTTTGGGTCTTTTTCCGGTAGTCATTTCCCGTTCCTGCCAGGGGAGGAAATCTGTAAATCAGGCCTAATGCCCTTCTCCCCGTAATATCCAATCCACGCTCTGGTGAAATCGATCGGAAAGCAAGATCAGTATCTCTAGACTCGGAGCAATTTTCCCTCGCTCAATCTTCGAGAGATGCCCCTGGGTGACGTGGAGGTAAGTACACAACTCCTCCTGCAAAATCTGCCCCCGGATTTTCCTAATCCTGTCGCCGATTGCGGCTAGGTCGACCTTTGCTCTGCGAACGCTCAAAATCTCCTCTTGACGCATGTATTCATTTATTGGCATATTCATTTAATGAATATTATTAAACTGCATATTTAATAGCGCGCTCAATTTCTCATTAGTAGTCTATTCCGCTCGCTGGCGCAATTTACTGGAAAGAGTCACCACGGTTTGGAGGGACACATGGACTCGACACGTCAGCCAATGAGGCTTGTAAAGAGGAACCTTGAACTCGCGACAAAGTTTTGGGGCAATCTCTCCGACACAACTTTGGAGATGCTAACTGCTCTTACGAAGAGATACGCCATTGTCGTCTCAGCAGGCGATCTTATTTTGCTCGATGGGAAATGGTACGTCACACATTCGGGACTCTTGAGCGTTGCGCGCCGAAAACATTGCACTGGAATTCATGTACGTCCGGCCATCGAGTTCTGTAATCCAGCTGCTTCGCATTGGGCATTCGAGGCCACAGTCTACAAGAGCAGATCCTGTCGTGGGTTTGTCGGTTACGGCGATGCCGATCCTTCCAATGTCTCTTTCCTTGTCCACGGCGCTGAAATGCGCGTAGCGGAAACCAGGGCCGTAAATCGCGCTTTACGCAAGGCCTACGGCATCGGCATCTGCTCCATCGAAGAAATCGGGTCTTTCGCCGAACCGCCCCAAACGGCCCTAGAGTCGAAGAAAATCCCACCTCAACCCGCAAACGGCAACGGAAAATATGGCGGACCAAAAGTTCGCGATCGTCTTTGCCAGATCATCCGCCAGCACCAACTTGATCCCAGCTTGGTGAAGTCCTACGCGACAGATTTTTGCGGTGTGAAGACTCTGCGTGAAGCAACCCGCGAGCAAGTCGAGAACTTCGTTACACATCTGGCGGACTGGGCCGAAAAAGACCGGAACGCTCTCCTCTGCCAGCTCAACAGCTACCCCGGCCAGAAAGAAGGTGCAGCGTGAATCGCTACTTCGAGTCGCTTCGGCCTAGTGACGTGTCGGCGCTCCACTCCGTTCCTGATGGTATTTTCCTGGTCCGTGTAGATCAG
>CAVZZB010000004.1:0-512690 GCA_963779525.1 uncultured Acidobacteriaceae bacterium | reverse complement strand
GAAGGCGCCCGTCTCGCTGTCGCCGGAGGAACTCCTCGCGCTCCTGGCCTGCGCCCGAAAGCGACGCCTCCGCGATTGGACTGCGATCTTGATTTGTTATTGGTGCGGCCTACGGCGTTCGGAGCTGGTCGACATTCGCGCGCGGGACATTCAGGATGGCTGTCTGACGATTCAGAGGCTCAAAGGGTCCGAAAAGACGCAACAGCTCCTGCAGTGGCATTCTGAGCCCCTTCTCGATGCCAAATCGGCGATGGAGGAATGGCTGCGCGTCGGCAAGAGTTTCGGGAAGAAAGGCGGCGCGAAAACAAGCGAAAAGGACATTTCCGCAAGTTTTCATCCCGATGATCGGCTCTTTCCCATCTCCGGAACACAATTCTGGTCCCTGATGCGGAAGTACGGCCGCGAAGCCGGGATCCCTGCCAGGAAGCTTCACCCGCATGCTTTAAAGCACAGCATCGGACGTCACCTCATCGATGCTGGCGTACCGGTCAACCGCGTACAGATGCACCTTGGGCACAAATCGCTGGGATCCACTGGAAAATATCTGATGGATGACGAGGACGCTGTTTCCCGGGCGGTCGGCCGAGCGATACGAGGGGAAAAAGGATGAGCGCCCATTCCAGAAGATCATGACCGAAAGTAACTGATCACGCTTACAATCGTTCCGTTCTGATGATTCTGAAATTTCGGAGAGGAAAGGAGGTCGCGGAGAAATCGCCAGAGCCGAGTAAATAGAAAAACCAGCTCCTCTGCTGGAGAGCTGGCTTCTTTGGGCCTTACAAAATACGTTCCGTGTGTGTGTGTGATTCAAAAATAGCACGGTCACGTATTATGGGGAAGTAGTTTACGGGGATGGAGAGTAGGACCAGGGGTGGACTGCTCTCCGGACTCATCGCCTACACAGCGGAAACACCTTAGTAACTCCCTCATCTGTGCGACTCTGAAAGAAATGGTTTAACTTGCCTTAGTATTCCATGCTAGATGCCCCAGCCCTGGTGCAATCTACGGCAAGAGCTTGTTGCGCAAGGCTTCGTCTCGCTCACTATCATCGCCGTGAGCTGTCCAGATCACGGAACCTTCCACGTACCGGTCACGCGTGACGCCGATCAGCCCGCGCCGTGTCCGACCTGTCAGAGCGTTCGGCCCGTGGCTATCGTGGCTCGGGAACTCTGTCGCACAATGCCGTGTTCGCGCCTTGTTGACGCTCCTCTTCACAAGGAGCTTCGAAAAATGTTGAATGCGCGGGAACGGGAATTACGACCGCGGCCACGGCATTGCCGCTCGCCGAGAGCACCAAAAGGCTACCAACAGAGGCCCCGAATTGCCGTGCGCCCTGAATCTCTGCCGGCGTGGCTTGTCTCCGGGGAGAATGCATGACTGAGGCAACCCTGACCCCAGGTGAACGGAAAATTGTTGATCTGCTTTTGCAGGGATATGACAATGCGGCGATCGCCAGGCGCCTCCGAATTACGATACTCACACTGAAAGGGCGATTCCATCATCTCTTTACAAAGTTCGGCATTCGCGATGGGGCGAAGCGGGTACGGCTCGCCGTGCTTTTCTATTCGCCGAAAATTGATGCTAAGGAAGTCCGATCATCACAAACGTTTAGCCCACGGCAATTGCAGCTGACAGAACTCGTTGCCGCGGGGCTTACAAATGCCGAAATTGCGAAGGCCCTACAAACTACCGAGCAGTGCGTGAAAAACAAGCTGGTAGAAATCTTCGGCGAATTGCGCTTGATGAATCGCGTGCAGGTGGCACTATGGGCAAAAGCTCAGCAGGACCGCGGGCCGACAAGCTTCGCGCTCTCTTCACCGCCGAGCGGCGGTTCATACGGCGCGAAAGTACAGGGCTCCCGGAAGGGAGAGAAACGAGGAGCCTAAATTAAGATGGGCCGGTAGTGGAATTGCATGGTTCACGATGGCTTCTCTTTCTTGCGGTCGCAAGGATTAAACGGTTGAAGCGATTTGGCCAATCCGAGAAATGCTCGGTCGCTTGTGGAATCTGTACCGTGTTCTTCCATAATTCTCTTCCGGCGCAGAAACTCCAGCGGGTTGTTTCGGTAATCTTCGATATCCCGCGGAGAGTTAATATGCTTCGCGATCTCTGATACTTCTCCCTCTCGAAATAAACGCGACGGACGTTTTCCGGGGATGCCATATTGAAAAAGCTTTTTCATTGAGGCCACCAAAAGCCTAGAGCTGCTGATGCCAGAGCGTACAAGCCCGTGATGAATAGAATGATATTGCTAATCGTTGAGAGCGTGCATAAATACGGCCGCCGTTCATTTCTCTTCGTTGGCGGCGTGCCGCCGTTCAATGCGATAGCGACGATTGCAGCGAGCGCCCCGAGTATACCGAGCGAACATGTAACGAGCAGTGGTATATGGTCGGTCAAATCATCCGAAAACCACCAAAGCGAACCGAGAAAGTAGAGGATAGCGGCAATCGCGCAGAGTAGGACTTTCATTTGAGGCGGCTTATTTCACGCGGCCCTCGCGGCAGCTATTCTACATGGGGCGAGTCAACGTTCAAGCGTATAATTTCGGTGCGATGCTATTCCGATGAGCAAATTTAATTGGCGATCCAAATTCCATTGGCGCTTAATGTCCGACGAAGACTTCGCCGAATGGTATCGTCAACTCAAACTCAAAGCGCTTGACGCATCCATAAGAGAAGAGACTATTCAGCAGGATCGCGTAGTACATGAACAACGTGCCGCGAATGCGATCACGGCTCAGTATGCGGAGCTGCGACAAGGCAAATTCGAAAGATTGAAAAGCTCTCTGCCTCATCCCAATTGGCCCGCGCTGCTCGTCCTGACAGTTCTAATATTTGTATGGTGGGAGATAAGTAAACTGTTTCGGTGAGCCCAGAGCTACTTTCTTGGCTTCTGTTTACTCATTTGCCAATCCTTCAGAATCACAGCAGAAAGCTATCGCGGAATCGACCGAAACCCGCGTCTATCGCGGCTTTTGTGGCATTTTCGCGATTTTTCCGAAATTTCCAGGAAAAAAACTTTTGGTGCGGCTCTGTACGTGTGAGTGCAAGCCGGTCGCAGGCGACCGGTCCTCATAAGTGAGACCCCATACCCCCTTCGGGGCGAGTCGGCGCAATTCATTACTTTGGTAACAGATTATTGGAGTCGCCGCCCTAGAACGTTGCCAACGTTGCGCGGACCCAAGTGTTTGCGGCCACGCATATGTATATGTGGGTCGCGTCGTAGGCAATCTGGCCTGGCGTACCTGGCGCCGGGCAGCGTCGGAGCGCTCGAACTGGCGGGCGTCGCTTCTGCCGCCTGTGCGCGAAGTGCTTCCACGACGTTTGGGTCGGCGATCGGTCCGCATTTTGCGGCTGCGGCCGCGCTGGTGAGATTAATTCCAGGCATACTATTTCCCTTTCCGATTTTTTTCTTAGACCGTCCCCTGCAGGTAAGCTTCCGCTTCCTCCGTCGCTACTGCTGGCGCGATGACTTCCCTGGGCTGCAAATCGGTGAGCTCATCCGCCGAGATGATTCCTTCAGAAACTGCACAGCACAACCATGCCATTGCTTCAGGGCCGAGCAATTGCTGGGGAAATGGTTTGGGTCGCAGCGCGTTGATTTCGTCTTCATCCAAGTTTTTCGCAAGTTGCTGATCATCGAAGACGATGCGCCGCAATTCAGCCAGCGCAGCGAGAATTTTTCGAGCGGTTTCCACGCGCGCCTGAGCAACGGTCTTGCTAAATTTCTGCATGGATACGACGTTGATTTCTCTCAGCGTTTTTTTCTGAATTTCGACCGCAGTCCTTAGCAGAATTACGGCACCGCGCTCCCGATTCCATTGCTTGAATGCTGCGAGGTCGCCGGGATCGCTTACGATATCGCGCTGGCCGCCGGTGAAGTTGATCGAAGCGTAATACTTCTGCATGATCGGTTCGCGTTCCACCTCGAGCAAAATATCGTTGAGATCCTTGCCTTGAATGAGCTGGGCGGCGAGCAAGGATGGATCGTTCGTTAAGCAACGAACGGTGCCGTTATCAATGATTCTTCTGACATCTTCCGACAGTCGACTTGTCCTGTGGGTCGCTGTGATGAGCAATTTCTCGTGGTCGGCGAGCCACTCCTGTAATTGCGCCAGAAGCGCGCGCGCCCGATTTGTGGCTGACGCCCGGTCCATCATTGCCTTCCGAATCGCCATATCTCGCGAAATCTCTTCCTGTTTTTTCATGCTGCCCTCTTCCCGAATCTGATTTCGAAATAACCTCACAGCAGACCCATTTCGCGCCGCCTGTGTTCGAGCTGGCGACAGTTGCGTGGTTTCGAATTGGCCGCGGAGCCTGGGGCGCCAAGAGCCATCAAATCGAGGCGACGTTGGGCGCTACTCACACGTTTTCCGACCTCGCACGCTTGGCACGCGCTACATTTGCACTGGCAGACCGATTTCCCATTTACGTCGCAGGCGCATTGCTCCTCAGCTCGGCAGGCGCGGCAAGCATTGCACGCATTTCGTTCCGCGTCCTCTTCATTGTCATCCGGGACGGCGCCTTCCGCTGCCAATGCCAACTTACGTCGGCGGCTTGCGAGTGCCGCGGTTTCCTGCGACCTTCCGGCGCGCCGCCCAGACCCGGGAAGGCCTGCCACGCCCAGCGACGCTAAGACTTCGTCCAAGGTTGCGACTCGATCGGCAAGATTCGCGCGCGTGGCTTTTGACTGCGGTTAGAGTCCGCCCTTCGCCGTAGCCGTTTCTCACGTTTTGCTGAGTATCGTTCCTAAATTGCGCGACGCCTTTTACGAACTGGCCATAGAAGTCGTTTACCATGGCTTGAAGGTGCGACTCGCGCCTCATCTTTGAGCGGTCCTCGAACGGACTCGCCTCGTCTTGTGTTTTCCTGCTGAGATCAAACTGACCGCAATCCCCTGTTTCTCGCAATTCTTCACTGGATCCTCGTGCGACTGCGTAAACGCCTACGACTCCCCAACATTGAACTGGGCGCCGCGACTACTTCGCCGGCCGCCGCGGCCAACCGTACGCAGCACTGCGCTGCGAGCGTGTTCGCGACGGAAATAATCTTTTTCTTGCCCCGCGATTCGTAGATTTCCTGCGCCAGCTCCCCGACGCTATCGACACTGCCTCCCGGGCTGATCGACGTCGAAGACTACAGCCCGGACAGCGGAGTTCCGCCATTGCTGCGCGAAACTGAGAGGTTAGCTTTTGGATGGACGTTCCGCCGCCCGATGAGATCTCTTCGAGCATTTGGATCGCGATGGGATGATAACGCCCAAGATCGGGATCACTGCAATGATTCCGCTGCCACCGCCACCGCCGCCGCCGGCCCGGCTTCCTCCGGAGATCATCACGGTATCGCGATTCACTTCTGCGCGGTTGAAACCCTGGCGGGTATTCGCCTGAGAATTTGTTCGGCAACTTCCGCGTCGCTGAGAATTTTTCTCCCGCGCTCCCACTTGGCGACGAGCTCAAGCATAGTGCCAAATGTGGATTCTTGGACGGCCCAGGCGTGCGATCTGAAGTAATTTACGACATGAGGGTAGTTCATTGGAGAGCCTTTTTTCCGTCTTTGAACATCAGGAACGGAAAGTGTCCGCGGCAAAGTCTCGCCAGGTCCTCGGCTTCGGCTAGCGTCATATCTTGGAGATTTGGTCTGATCCGATACGTCCGTGGATTCCAAGCAAGCAGCACCAGTTCCAGGTCATTGCACAGAGAGTAAAAATCGGTCTCGCCGTTTGGTTTGAGCACTCGGAGGAGCGATTTAGGACCCGGGCTGTTGAAAAGGCCCGGCGCGATCGCGGATGCCTCGCCGCCCAGCGAGTCATCGATTTTGCCGATGATTTCGTAAGCGTTGACGGTTGGAGCCGCGGGCAAAACTGTCAGGTTTTCGGGGACATTGAAGCAATCGTATTACGAATGCACTGTTTTTGGTGCAGTAAGATTGCGCGGCATGACGATAGTAATGTCTGTGAAAAAGTTCCTAGTCGAAAATTTCGACCTGGTAGCAAGTGGTGCTGTCACCCCAGCACTCAATGTTGCTGTCTCCGGATGGAATAGGTCCGTAGAGCGTAACCCAGTGGTTATTGCTCCCTGCAAGAGAGCTGCAAGCGCCGATTGCCGCGTTCGTTCCACCGGTCGTCTGCTTAGTGGATGTGATGTGACCACCGCTGGAGACATTGCACCAGGAGGTGTAGGTCCCGTTCGGATACTGCCAGAGGATCACCTGACCTACCGCGAAGGAGGTCGCCGGGTCATAGTCCATCCCCGTGCAGCCCGGCTCATCCACGATTCCGCAGGGGTTAGGAAACTCGATACTCAGGGTATGAGTTGTGTTCGCCGTAAGAGTTTGAGTAAAGAAGTAACCGAACTCCCCGGCTGTTGCGTCATTCAGTCCGTAGATATAGCTACTTCCTACAGGATCGCAGGCATCACAGTTAGCCGTCGCGGTAGGGTAATTTGTTAATTGAGCATTTACCCCGTCGACCGTGACTCCGATATACGGAAGATGAGTTCCGTTGGCGAAGGCCGTAGTTTGTACCCCCACGTAGTAAGTAGCGGTAGCAGGAAAGGCCGAGGCAGGTACCGTTATCTTGGTCCCCGAGTAGCACGGGCCGGGAACGCAGTACGGGTTCTCGTTGCCGTCGCCGTTAAAGTCGATCTGGAGTTCGTAGTGAGGGTTGACGTAAGCTACCTCGTAGCCTGCTTTCGATGCCCCTCCCGGCTGCGTCTCATCAAATTCGGCTGCTACCTGTACTTCGGTACTGTTGGCCGTAGGTGCCCAGCCTGAGCTAAAGCCGGGATAGCTTACCCACTGGGCGTGTGCTAACGCGGCGCACGTAACGAGGAAAAATAAAAACATCGCTTTTTTCATTTGCTCTCCCGTGGAGTTTTTGGTTTTTTCGAGTGGACATGGACAACAGAAAAGCCCGGGTGCGGGAGGTCTCTTCGGAGTTCCCGCACGCCGGGCTTTGGTGCCAGGCAAAGAGGCAACTCTCCCGGCAAGCCTGAATTTGTTTTTATTGGAACAGAATGGAACAGATTCGCGGTTTGGGGAGGTTCTAAGTGCTTGAAAATTTGGTGGAGCTAGTCGGGATCGAACCGACGGCCTCGTCGTTGCGAACGACGCGCTCTCCCAGCTGAGCTATAGCCCCGTACCGGATGGATTTCTGATTTCTCGAATATTTTACCAGCGTTCCGTGGTCCACACCAACGGTGCTTGACGAATCCCCCGGTCCTGCGTCTAACCTAAACAGAGTTCTGTGGCGAGCTTTCGTTATTTATGTTTTCGCAGCTCCATTCTGGGGGATCGAGAACGCAATCCAGAGCGCTGGCGGCTTCGCTTGCGCTGCATGGTCTGCTGTTCGCGTGGTTGCTGCATAGGCCCGAACCTCAGTTGCTGAATCCGTCATCCGTCGCTCTCGGCCGAAACGGCAAGCTGCTCACACAAATTTATTTCCCTACACAATCCCCCGACGGCAGCGCAACGAGCTCGCCAGACCGGGTGACCGAGGTCTATCGTCACCAGCGGCTGGGGCACGAGAAGCTGATCTTGAAACAGAATGTTGCAGTGGCCAAGCTGCCTTTACCGCGGCCACTGCTCTCTCCGTCGTCGGTGGAGGACGAATCGAAGGCCGCTACGCTTTCCAATCTAGGCCATGGCACGCCGGCGGGGCTTCCTTACGGATCTTTGCCCGGCGGGCCGGTGTTCGGAGACGAGATTCGTCCGGCTTTACCAGTCGTTACGGTCGATCCAGTGGTCTATCCGTGGGAGTTGCCGGAGTTAGAAGGCAACGTGGTGGTCGAGATCACGATCGACGAGCGCGGAGAAATCGTTGGCAAAACTGTTCTGCACAGCATGGGCCCCAAGCTCGATGAAAAATTCCTGGCCGCGCTGGAAAACTGGCGCTTCCAGCCCGCTATGCGCAACGGCGTTGCTATTGCCTCCAAGCAGGATGCTATCTTCCACTTCCGCGCCCGGGGCTGATTCCCGCCGCAGGCTCCGCGCATTCTGACGCTTAGCCGCTATAATCGAATTGTGACCGTTCATACGCTTCAACCCGTCGCATCCGCGGATTTCCCTACGCGCTGGGGCAAGTTTCGGATCCATGGCTTTCGCGCTGAATTCGGCTCCGACGGCAACCGTCGGGTCGAAGAGGCGGTCGCGCTGGTGATGGGAGACATTCATTCCACTGCTCCGCTTGTGCGCGTGCACTCGCAATGTCTCACCGGTGATGTTTTTCATTCCTTGCGCTGTGATTGCCGGCAGCAACTCGAGATGGCCCTCTCCATGATTCGCGACCTGGGGGCGGGAATTTTGATTTACGAACAGCAGGAAGGCCGCGGCATTGGACTTATGGCCAAATTGCAGGCTTATGAATTGCAGGATGCTGGCCTGGACACGGTCGAAGCGAACGAACGTTTGGGCTTCAAAGCCGATCAGCGTGATTTCGCGCTGCCGGGCGAAATTCTGAAGGCGCTTGGTGTCCACAAGGTGCGGTTGCTCTCAAATAATCCTGAAAAGGTCGAAGCCCTTGAGGGTGCAGGTGTCGAGGTGGTGGAACGAGTGCCTTGCGAAGTTGCGCCCAGCCCGCACGCGGAAGAGTACCTCAAAACCAAGAAAGAGAAACTGGGGCACTTGTTCTCATCGCGATAAAGTACTGCAGACTCATCAACTCGGATGGGTCGCGTTTTTGCATAAGCTTAACCCAGCATGATTTAATCCCTCCGAACCGTTTTCCTTCATGCCTCGCTCTCCTACACTCGGGCAAGCCCGCACTTTTCTTGCCTTAGCGATCCTATGCGCAGCGTGCATGGTCTATTACCATCTCGGGATCTTCGTTCCTCGGGCAATTGAGGTACGTGCCGGGCAAGGTTTTGGCAACGGATATTCTTTCGGAGCCGATTTCTATCCCATCTGGCGCACATCGCGCGAAGTACTGCATCACCATTGCGATCCCTACGCTCCGGAGATGACACGTCAAATCCAGATCGGCCTCTTCGGACGCTCGCTTGATCCTCGCAACCCGGCTGCTTCTCCAGAGTATCGCGCCTTCTCATATCCGCTCTTTGCCGATGTCTTGTTCTGGCCGTCGGCCTTGCTTCCCTTCCCGTTGGCACGAATCGCGCTGGCGCTGATTCTTCCAGTATTAACGGCGCTCAGCGTCGTGCTTTGGCTTAAGGTCGTGCAATTGCGTGTCGGCTCGGTGATGTCGGCCGCGCTCATGCTTCTGACGCTGACCAGTTATGCGGTGCTCGAAGGCTTGTTCGCCGAACAGATGGGCCTGCTCGTGGGATTTCTTCTCGCGGCTTCGCTGGCCGCGCTGGTTCGCGAGCGACTCTTTCTCTCGGGCGCTCTGTTATCTTTCGCCCTGATCAAACCGCAAATGGTTCTGTTGGTAGGTGTTTATCTGCTGTTCTGGAGTTTCGCTCAATTTCGAGCCCGCTGGCGGTTTGCCGCCGGGGTTCTCTTCGTTGCAGTCATGCTGGGGGTGGCTTCGCTACTCATATCGCCGCGCTGGATCGGGGAATGGCTGCATATAATGTACGGTTATCGGCAGTACTCCACTCCTCCGCTGGTTTCCTATTTGCTTGGAGATGAAATTGGTCGCCTAGTCGGCCCCACTGTGATCGCTGCCCTTCTGGCGAGTGGGATCGTCTTCGCCTGGAGCAGGAGCCATATGCTGCCCGGAGCGTTTGAATTTGGATCGACCGTAAGTTTCTTGCTCGCTCTGACCACAATCACACTCCTGCCTGGACACTCGGTCTACGATCATGTGTTGCTGCTGCCCGGCATTATCCTGATTGCCTTTTCGTGGCGCGGCTTTGCGGCATCGAGTGCCCCCTTCCGCATCGTGCTCGCCGTGACTACCTTGGCCCTATTCTGGCAATGGATTTGTGCTCCGCTGGTGGTCGCCGTGCGGCCGTTTGTTTCACGTCAAGTCTTCATATCAGACCTATTGACGCTCCCCGTGCGAACCGCGGCCTCCATTCCCTTCGGAGTGCTGGCGCTTCTCGGCTTGATGATTTGGCGAAGGACGCGCCCCACGACTGCCGCGAACGGGGAAAAAGGGGCGGGAGAGCCTGCAACATTTCACCGGTTAAGAATCTTTGTGAGAGCCTCGCGATTCTTCGCAGGCAGATCGCGCAAAGCTACCCTCACGAGCGCCAGGTAAACTTCGCGCGCTGCTGGGATCGTGCGCAACTCTGTCAGATGCTTTTTCACGGTTTCAACATCTCCGCGGACAATCGGACCGCTGGACGCCTCCGAGGCGCCCAACGACTCATAGTTCGCAAGCGTTTGCCTCAGTATCGGAAGCATGCGGTGTTTTGCCGCCTTGCGCGGGACTCCCGCCGCCGCCGCAACCTGCTCAGTTGCCGACAACAACGCCACAAGCAGGGGCGAGGTGAACATTCCCCAGGCATGGTAAACCGCCTTGTTTCGCTTGCGGATCGGACATGGATGGCCATTCAAATCTAGAACAATACGGCGCGCTACCCGCACCGCCTTCCGGTCACCCTCGACTGCGAATGGCACTCCAACCAACGACGGCTGAGACCCACGAACAAATGTCATGAGCGGATGAACCGACGCCACGGCTGCGCCACGCCGCCGCAACTGGGCGAGTTCATCGCTGGAGAGAGCGCCGCTGGAATGCAGCGCGACCTTGCCGCCCCAATCCGTGGCTCCCTTCAATGCTTCTGCCGCGGCGGCGATCGCACCATCCGGAACACAGAACCATACGACGTCGGCCAAAATCCTTACCCGTGCCACTGTTATCGCGGACGCCCCCACCCCATCGGCCAGCCGCCGCGCTCGACGGAGAGAGGCTTGCCGGTCCCGCGCAATAATTTGGACAATCGTGTATCGCGCGGCGCGCAAGGCTACCGCAAGAACCCCAGCCAGACTCCCAGAGCCGACAATTGCGATCCTCGGCTTCGTCGTATTCTTGACCGAGTGCTTCCTTGGCATGCCCGGCAGCATAGCAGAATCAGCCCCGTCATCTGCACCGTCATCAACATCCCAACATGCGATCCCGCATGCCGTGCTTTATATTGTTGAGATGCCACAGTCCGCGCGCTCTTCCAAGCCACTCAAGTCGAGAAAAACTTCTCGTCCGAAAGCCCGGGTTATTTCTTCGCGAACCGTCTATCGTGGTCCCGTCTTCTGGGTGACTACGGACAAAGTGGAGGAGCCGGGCGGCATCCGCGCACGGCGCGACGTCATCCATCACACGGGATCGGTGGTTATCCTGGCGGTGGACGAGTCGCGTTCGACGCCGCGTGTCCTTTTGGAGCACCAATATCGACATGCTGCAAACGACTATCTCTGGGAACTACCTGCAGGTCGTATCGATGCTGGCGAAAAGGCCTTGCCCGCGGCCCAGCGCGAACTGCTCGAGGAAACCGGCTATACCGCTGCCGGATGGCGGCTGATTTTGGAGTTTTACGCCAGCCCCGGATTCGTAGATGAAACCATGTCGGTATTTCTGGCCACGGGGCTGCGCGCCGGCAAAGCGCAACCGGAGGCCGACGAAGTGATCCTCAAACGGCTGGTCCCGCTCGCCGCAGCGGTTCGTATGGTTCTGACCGGGAAAGTGCGGGACGCAAAGACGATTGCCTCCATCCTCTGGCTGGATCATCAGGCGTCGAACAATCGTCTCCATACTCAGAAAATGGCGATTTCAGGGAGAGCTTCAGGGCCTGATGGACGGTGACACCCATACTTGACTAGCAGCCTGGAGTGGTTCCGTTCTGTCCAACTCAAAACACGCCTAAGTGCCTAACCGTAGTATTGATCTTGAAACTCCATCCTAATCGCTCCAAAATGCATCCTAAAAGCGGTCACGTCTCTGGGGTCCCCCTCGATTAGGACGTGCAGAACGGGGGTTACGCGTGGAAAGGCTGAAAGGCACGGTCAAGTGGTTCAATAACGCGAAGGGGTACGGGTTCATCGGACGTGCAGATGGTCCCGACGTTTTTGTTCACTACAGCGCCATCACCTCTGAGGGATACAAGAGCCTGCAGGAGGGTGATGAGGTGGAATTCGAAATCACCGAAGGACAGAAGGGCCCACAGGCAGCCAACGTAAGCAAGCCCGCCTGACTATATATCGCGACCATCTCGACGTTTCCTTTCGTTCTCCAATGACCGGGAGAGAGTTTGTTTCTATCTCCGGCGCTAGCGCCACACCCTATTCTTGTTTATCTTTAATCCGTGGACAATAAATCCATCGCCACGGTCCTGTACGAAACCGCTGATTTGCTCGAAATCGACGGCCAGGATTCTTTTCGCATCCGCTCCTACCGCAACGCCGCCCAAGCTATCGAGAATCATACCGAACAGATCAGGGACATCATCGGCGAACCCAAGAAAGTGCTCGCGATTCCCGGCATTGGCAAGGGAATGTTGGTGAATCTTCAGGAGCTGTTAAAAGACGGCCAGCTTACGGTGCAAGCCGAGCTGCTGAAAAAATATCATCCGTCGATGCTGCAGTTGCTCAAGATACAGGGTCTTGGACCAAAGACCATCGCCCTGATCTGGAGCGCCTACCAGGTGTGCGACGTCGATGGCGTGGAAAAACTGGCTCGCGAAGGCAAGATCCGCGAACTGCCGCGCATGGGTGAGAAGCACGAACAGAAATTACTGAAAGCCATTGAAGACTTCCGGCGCATCTCCGGCCGATTCCTGATCGACGTTGCCGAGACCGAGGCGAAAAAACTCACCGATTATCTTGCGAAATTCCCCGGCTTCGACAAGATCACTCCAGCTGGATCGTTGCGCCGCGGCCGGGAGACGGTCGGCGATCTTGACATTCTCGTGACCGGAGCAGCCTGCTGCAGCACCGAGGAGCGCGAGAAGTCGGTGCAATATATTGCGAAGTACCCGCCGTTGATGAACATCATCGGCCAGGGTGACAACAAGATCAGCTTTCGTTTGCGCAACGATCTGCAGGTCGACGTTCGCCTGCTTCCCTCTGAATCTTTCGGTGCGGCTATGCAGTATTTCACCGGCTCGAAAGCGCACAATGTTGCTCTGCGCCAGCGCGCCTTGAAGATGGGTTATACCCTCAATGAATACAGCCTCGCCGATCTGAAGACCGAGAAGCCGGTCGCAGGCAGAACGGAAGAAGAGATTTACGCCAAGCTCAAGCTCGACTACATCTCTCCTGAGCTACGCGAGAATCTGGGCGAGATCGATGCTGCGGAAAAGCACACATTGCCGGCTTTAATTACGCTGGAGGATCTTCAGGGCGACGTGCACATGCACACCGTCGAAACCGACGGCCGCAACACCATCGAAGAGATGGCTGAAGCCGCGAAGGCGCGCGGCTATAAATATATGGCCATTACTGATCACTCCAAGAACCTGGCCTTCGCCAATGGCCTCGACGATAAACGCGCTCTGGCCCACGTCCAGCGCATCCGTGAAGCGAGCAACATGATTGACGGAATCACGATCCTCGCCGGAATTGAAGTCGATATCCTGGCCGACGGCGACCTCGATCTTTCCGATGATGTGCTTGCACAAATGGATGTGATCATCGCCAGCGTGCACTCCGTTTTCAATCAGGAACCCGCGAAGATGACCGACCGCTTGCTGAAGGCGATCGCGAATCCGAATACTTCCATTGTTGGCCATCCCACGGGCCGCTTGCAGCTCCGCCGCGACGCCTATCAATTCGACATGGACGCTGTCCTCACCGCCGCGGCAAAGCACCGAGTTGCAATGGAGTTAAACTCTTACCCGGACCGCCTCGACCTTAACGACGTTCATCTCCGCCAGGCCAAACAGCGTGGCGTGAAAATCGTGATCAACACCGATTCCCACCACACCTCGCACCTGGACAAAATCCGCTACGGAATTCTGCAAGCCCGCCGCGCCTGGCTGACCAAAGACGATGTTCTGAACACTTTGCCGGCACCACAATTCGCGAAGGGAATGAAGCATGACTGGAATTGAGACTTGGGGGGCAAGGAAGCGTGCAGAGTAGAATCGGAGAGCGCGAAGGACTCCATTTCTAGGAGCCTACATGCAACGTAGATCGTTCCTGAAGGGCGCAGGAGTTATTACCGTCGTAGTCGTCGGCGGTGGAATCTGGCGCGCCTACGAACAGGGCGTTTTCAGTGTTGGCGAAGGACCGGCTTACGAACCCTGGAAAGACTGGCGCAGCGATTCCAGCCACGGGCCTCTCGCTCTAGTACGCGCCGCTATTCTCGCCGCAAGTCCGCATAACACTCAGCCCTGGATTTTCAAGGTGACCAACTCCTCGGTTGAGTTGTATATCGACCCCCGAAGGAACGTCGGTGCGCTCGATCCTTATCTGCGCGAAGAACACATTGGAATTGGTTGCGCTCTCGAGAACCTGATGCTGGCCGCGGCCGCCAATGGCTATCAAGCCAGCGTGACATTTCTTCCGGGCAAGCTGGGGCCGATTTCCCCCGAGCCCGCGCCCAAGCTCCTGGCGCGCGTCGATCTCGTCGCCGGCATTCCGGAACAGAGCGAACTCTACAATGCGATCCCGCATCGCCACACGAATCGCGGTCCTTACGTCCCCGACAAACCGCTTCCAGCGGAATTCGTCGACGCTCTAAGCCGTGTGACCAGCGATCAGCAAGAGGTCAAGCTTTTTCTCTTCCTAGGCGAGGCCGACCGAAAGCGGATCGTGGAAATAACTTCTGCTTCCAACGATGTAATCTATTCCGATCCCGAGGTTGAACGTGGCAGCGGCAGATGGATTCGGACCCATTGGACTGACATTCAGAGACTTCGCGATGGACTCACGCTTGATGCCTTCGGGCAGCCCCCCATCGCCACTGCAATTTTCAAGATGATGCCTCTGTGGATGCTGCGGCGGGTTGCATCCCGAGGGGAGAAAGATGGATATTCCAAGCTGATGTTGCGAGCACCCCTGATGGGAATCATTACGGTGCGCGACCGTTATGACCAGGAAAACTGTCTGCGCGCCGGCCGAATCTGGCAGCGGGCGCATTTGTTGGCAACGGCCCGGGGTTTTGCTGGACGGCCGTGCAACGAAGCCGTGGAAATGATCGACTACGAGAAGGCTCATGGCGAACCAGCGCAGCGCGCCCAGCTGCTGGGCGCGCTCCTGGGCGACACTGCCTGGCAGCCGACCTTTGTTTTCTATATGGGCTACCCGACGTTGACCGCCCGGGCCAGCCCGCGCCGGCCGGTGGAGAATGTAGTTCTTTGATGTTGTCTCGAATGCGTTTTGGGGACTAAGAGGAAATAGAATTGCTTATGACCGATCCAATGCCCAGCGCGGCTCCTGTCCCGCCCGAAACTCCGAGCACACCCGCAGCCGGCGCGCCTCCAACTCCACAACGCGGACCCACGATTCGGATCAGCGACGAATTCGGCACCGCCAAACGCAACCTGCCGCCCGTCAAGATATTGTTGCTTACGCTGGCGGGAGTGATTGTCGTTACGGGCATCGTGTCGTTCCTTCAACGCGCCAAGCCACAAGCCGCAGGATCCCTTGATGGTGTAATCGCGGTGCAGATCCCGAACCAGAACTCCGTCCTCGTTGCCTTGACGTTCACGCTGCGCAACTCCGGCAAGAAGCCACTTTGGGTCCACGACATAAAAGGAAAACTTCTCACCGCCTCGGGAGAACTAACCAGCGAAGCGGTCTCGGCCGTCGACTTCGACCGCTACTACCAGGCGTTTCCCGCATTGAAAGCGAATGCCGAGCCTGCTCTTGCTCCTGAAGACAAGTTACAACTCGGCCAGGAAGTGAAGCGGACCGTGATCGTCGGCTTCCCGGTGAACCTGGAGGCGTTCAATCAGCGCCGGTCCGTAGGTGTAGCGATTCAACCCTACGACCAACCTCTGCCTGTGGTGCTCGCCAAGTAATTATGTTAGAGCTATTCAGATGCGACTCTGCAAAGCACTGATGCGAACTGCGCTCGCCTTTCGAACAATTACGTGTTGGCTCTCATTCTTTCTCTTTGCCGCCTGTGCTGCAACTGCCTCATCGGCTGCGGACAAGAACGCATATTTTGTCTATGTCGGGACCTACACGGAACAAGGCAGCGCCAGCAAAGGGATCTACGCATATCGTTTCGATCCCGCTGGCCCAACTCTGACGCCCATCGGCTTGGTGGCCCAGACTATCAATCCATCCTTCCTGGTTGTCCACCCTAATAACCGGTTTGTTTATGCGGTCAACGAGGTGGGGAATTACAACGGAAAGAAAAGCGGAGCGGTCAGCGCTTTCGCCATCGATCGCGCAACCGGCAAGCTAACGCTCTTGAATGAAGTAGCATCCGGCGGCGCCGATCCCTGCTACATCACTGTTGACAAAACCGGGAAATATGTCCTGGTCGCTAACTATACGGGTGGAAGCATTGCGGCATTTCCGATCCTCGAGGACGGACGGTTGGGCGAGGCATCTGCCTTTATTCAGCACACGGGCCACGGCACGAATCCTCAGCGCCAGGAAGCAGCGCACGCGCACTCCATTGACCTGTCGCCCGACAATCGTTTCGCCATCGTGGACGATCTGGGTCTTGACGAGACCCTCGTCTACAAGTTCGAAAGCGCGAAGGGCTCGCTAACGCCTAACGATCCCCCCTTTGCCAAAGCCGCTCCCGGAGCAGGTCCCCGGCACTTCGCCTTTCATCCCAATGGCAAGTTTGGTTATGTGATCAACGAGATGGGATCGACCGTTTCGGTCTTTGGATATGACGCCACCGCCGGCGTCTTGCACCCGCTGCAGACGATTTCAACACTTCCCCCGGAGTTCATTGGCCATAACGATGCTGCGGAAATTGCAGTGCATCCCTCCGGCAGATTCCTCTACGCTTCAAACCGTGGGCATGACAGCATCGCGGTGTTTGCCATCGACCGGAAGAAAGGAACTCTAACTCTGGTCGAATACGCTCCCACGAAGGGGCAAAATCCCCGCAATTTTGCGATCGACCCTACCGGAACGCTGATTTCTGCCGCCAACGAAAAATCAGACAACATTGTGATCTTTCGGATCAACGCGCAGACGGGTCGTTTGACGCCGACTGGCGAGGTGCTAAATATAGCTCAGCCTGTATGCGTGAGATTCCTGCCGATCGATTGACCGCCGCGATTTCTCTAGGCGGTAAGCACTCCGTTTCAATTGGCCGTTACCGGAACGGGCGCGCTCTTCGGCGTGCTCAGATATCCCGTAGCTTTCTTTTTGTCGACCGTCCAAACCACTAGCTCGAAGAGCAGGTGCTCACGTCCCGAGTAGAACTGAATCGGTTCGGCTATGTTGCGATCCCTCTTCTCGATGGTCTTGTCGTCAGAAGTGACGTTCAACGTGAACTTGCCACGCTTGGCGTCGGTCTTCTTGAGTTGGAGACTCACTGTGGCCACCGGCTGCGGCTTGGCGCCTCGCAGCAAAGTAAATTCGTAGTAGTTGCGGTCTCCCTTGTGCTTGAGGACTTCCAGGTCACTGCGCGTGGTGGCAATCAAACCGCTCTGCACGCCGAGGTCGCCCACCGCACTTTGCAGCTTCGCTTTGGTAGCTTCCAGATCAGCCTTGGTGGACGCAACGTCCGTCTTGACGCCACCCACGTCCGTCTTGACGCCGGCCACTTCGCCGCTCACCTGGCCAAGCTGCTCATTCGCTTCCTTCTGTTCCTTCTCCAGGCGCGACTCAGCGATCCTCTGCTCTTCCTGCAATTGCGCGGCACGCTGGGCCAGCTCCTTTTTCGTGAGGCCGACTTGATGCGCCAATGCATCCTCCGACGCTTCGGCGGTCTGCATTCTGTTCTTCAGTTCCGCGACCTGCGCCTGGCTGTCGCTCAAATCCTTCGTCAGCTTGTCGACATGCTGCTGAGTGGTCACATAGCCATAAACCGAAGCCGCTACAAAAGCGATTGCCACAATAATCAGGATCCATTTTCCTGCCGTCGACTGGTGTTCTACTACGATCTCTTCCCCTTCGTCCGCCATCATTCCTCCAAGGTGAAGCTGCCCTGCTGTGGGATGGCTCCAATTGTTTAGCACAACAGCAGCGCTGTCAAATATCGCTGGGGATGCTCGAGCGTCGTCTTCTACAATGCGGGGATGAAGAATTGGGACGTGATCGTCATCGGCGGGGGCATCATTGGACTCTCGCTTGCGATCGAACTCCGCAAGAAGGGTGCGAGCGTACTCGTCGTTGAACGCGGCGAGCCGGGACGAGAAGCTTCCTGGGCTGCGGGCGGAATGTTGGTGGATTGCGGCGCCGAGACTCCCAATGCCTTACAACCTTTGGCCACTGCCAGCGCCCGCTTGTATCCAGAGTTCGTGCATGAATTGCGGATCGAGTCCGGGCTTCCCATTGACCTGCGCGATCAAGGAGCACTGGTTTTTCCTCCAAGAGAACAGGCGAATCAGTGTCAGGAATTTACCGCAGAGAAGTTGCTTCCCGCCCGTCTCGTTGAGATCGAGCCAGCGCTCGCCAACCTCGATCGCCCGGCATTCTACTTAAAGGAACGCAGCGTGGATCCGCGCGGACTAACTTCCGCAGCGCTGGCTGCGGCAAGGCACCGTGGTGTGGACGTTTCTTCGGGCGATGCGGTTACGGCCATCAACTTGGCAGGTGGCAGGGTCAGCGGAGTCACCACCAGAAAAACTGCATTTCCTGCTTCTAAGGTGGTCAATTGCGCAGGAGCGTGGTCGGGGCAAATTGCGCCGCACGCCCTCCCTACTCGTCCAGTAAAAGGACAAATGCTGTGCCTGGTTTCGCCGGCCCGCGAGCTTCTCAAGCATGTGATCCGTTCGCCAGAAATTTACCTCATCCCGCGCAGCGATGGACGAATCGTCGTGGGCACCACGGTGGAAGAAGCCGGATTCGATAAGCGGACCGAGGTCACCACCATTCAACGTCTGCACCGTGCCGCCATCGCCATGGTCCCCGAGTTGCAAAATGCGAAGATGCTGGAAGACTGGGCCGGGCTTCGTCCCGGAACTCCCGACGCGCTGCCGATCCTCGGCGCGACAGCTACGCCCGGCTACTATGTTGCGACCGGCCATTTCCGCGACGGCATTCTGCTGGCTCCGATCACCGCTCGAGTTATGGCGCAAGTGATGGAGGGAAAAAACCCCGACTACGACCTCACCAACTTTTCGCCAACCAGGTTCCCGGGCTAATCATTCCGCTGGTTAACAACGGGTTTTCCCCCGATCCCTTCGGGTATACTGGGACGTTTCCGCTAGCGCAGCGGCCAATCCAGCTGCGTTCTCGCGCCAGAAAGGACCAACTTATGGCTTCCCCCGCAGTCGATTTTGCCCGCAATAATCAGCAGCGTTTCCTCAGCGAATTGAAAGATCTTCTTCGCATCCCCAGCGTCAGCACGCTCGACGAGCACAAACCCGATGTTCGGAAAGCCGCCGAGTTCGTCGCCAACGAACTTCGCCGCATCGGTATGGAAAATGTGGAAGTCATCCCGACCAAGGGTCATCCGCTTATCTACGCCGACTGGCTGCATGCGGCCGGCAAACCGACCGTGCTCTGCTACGCCCATTATGATGTGCAACCGCCGGATCCACTCGATGAGTGGCACACGCCACCCTTCGAGCCAACGGAACGCAATAACAATATTTATGCCCGCGGCGCCGTTGACGACAAAGGCCAGCTCTGGATGGAAGTAAAGGCGCTCGAATCGCTCATGAAGTCCGGCAATGGCAAGCTCCCAATCAACGTGAAAGTTATTTTTGAAGGGGAAGAAGAAGTCGGCGGCGAGTCCATTGCTGAATATGTGCGAAAGCAGAAAGCGAAGCTGAAGGCTGATTTCGCCCTGGTCTGCGACACCGAGCTGTTTGCTCCCAATCTGCCCACGCTCTGCGTCGGCCTGCGCGGCTTGGTCTATACGGAGATCGAAGCTTTCGGCGCCAAGACCGACTTGCATTCCGGAGTGTACGGCGGCGCGGCTCCAAATCCGTTTTTCGCGCTGATCGAAATCATCAGCCAGCTAAAGGATTCCAAGGGCCACGTGCTGATCCCCGGCTTCTATAAAGGCGTGAAGGCGCCCAGCAAAGATGAACTCAAGGCCTGGAAGCGCCTGCCATTTAACGAGGAAACCTACCGCAAGACGGAAGTTGGTTCGAAAGTCCTCACGGGAGAACCGGGCTTCTCGGTTCTATATCGCACCTGGGCGCGACCCACGCTCGAAGTTCACGGTATGCCCGGCGGATTCACCGCCCCCGGTGCCAAGACAGTGATTCCCGCCAAGGCCGCAGCCAAAGTCTCGATGCGTCTGGTACCGAACCAGGATCCCGACGACATCCTCAAGAAGTACACCAACTTTGTAAAGAAGCTTACGCCTAAAGGTATCGAGACAAAAATTAAAGTCTGGAGCAAAGGTCCGGCCTCCGTGGTCGGTACCGACAATCCATACATCAAGGCCGCAACCGAAGCGTTGCACGACACATTCAAGAAAGAAACCGTGTTCATCCGCAGCGGGGGATCGATCCCCATCGTCAACGACTTCTACGAAGGACTGAAGATTCCCACAGTCATGATGGGCTTCGGCCTTCCCGACGATAACCTGCACGCTCCCAACGAGAAGTTCCACATTCCGAACTTCCACCACGGGATTGAAACGATCTGCCTGTTCTTCGAGAAGCTGGGAGAGTAGTAGAGAGTCTTTTTTGGTTTTCGGCGGGACGCGTCACCCGCGCGTCCCGCCCGCCGTAAATAGTCTCGCCTCTATTTTCCGAATGCGGTAACATTGTTTCGCTCTCGCGATTCTCCCTGCCTCGCCCTTTCCTCGCCCGTAAACTATGTGTATGTTGCAATGCGTGTGCAACCCAGAGCGTCGGTCGACAAGGGCATACAATATATAGTGTTATATTGCTTGACCCCGGCCCTATTTCACCGTTACAGTTGCTTAAATTTGTGTTTGTCCTCTCCAGCCTGGGACGGAACTGGGTTAAGCGCGCATCCTAATTCGGGGGCGGAGGAATCCGCTTGGTAAACAGCTGGTGTTTCGCACAACTCGGTAACTGGCTACTGGTTTTGTCAAGGAGTTAACGTTGCTTAAACTGAAGCGGCTTCAAATTCTTGGGTTCAAATCGTTTTGCGACCGCACCGACCTCAAGTTCCACGGGGACGGAATCGCCGCCATCATTGGCCCCAATGGTTGCGGCAAGTCGAATATTGCGGACGCCATCTCCTGGGTGCTGGGCGAGCAGTCGGCCAAGACGCTGCGCGGTTCGCGCATGGAGGATGTCATCTTCGCCGGTACGCGCGACCGCAAGCCCACCGGCATGGCCGAGGTGTCACTCACCCTGATTGATCCGCAGGAATATCCGGGAGCCGATGCCAACGCGCCCACTGAGATCGATATCCAAGACGACCTGCCGGTCAATCCCCTGTCGTCGAAACATGCCGATGACTGGGATGAGGATGCGATTCGCGCTCGTGCCGCCGCGGAAACCGAGAGCGCCGTGGAAGAAGCTCAGCCCGGCCGAACCGAGGAAGTAGAAATCCTGCGCTCGAAAATAACCACGATTGCGATTGCATTTCCCGACGACGAACCGGTGTTCGCGTTGCCTGTCCACAACGTTTCCCTTGCGGCTTCTTCGGCAGCTGTCGCTGGGTCGCCTCAAGTGGTGTTGAAGATTCGTCGCCGAAAATTCAATCAACAACCGTTCCACGCTGGCGAGATTGTGGTCACGCGCCGCCTGTTCCGCTCTGGAGACAGCGAATATTTGCTCAATGGCAAACTCTGCCGCCTGCGCGACATTCAGGATCTTTTCATGGGCACTGGCTTGGGGCCGGAGACCTACGCCCTGATCGAGCAAGGCCGCATCGGACAGATTCTCAGCAGCCGTCCGACGGATCGGCGGGCCATCCTGGAAGAAGCCGCAGGAATCACGAAATTCAAAACAAAGAAGCGACTCGCCGAAGCGCGGCTGGAAGATGCGAAACTGAACCTCGCGCGGGTCAACGACATTTTTGAGGAAGTCACGCGGCAGATGAATTCGCTGAAACGTCAAGCCTCCAAAGCCGAGCGTTTCGCCAAGTTGCGCGACGAGATGCGCGCCGAGCTGCGTGTCGTCCTGGCCAGCAAATTCGCTGCTATTGAACAGGAAAGCACGGAGATTGATGCCCAACTTAATGTCTTAGCGGAAGACATGCGGCACCGCGCCGAGGCCGTGCAACAACTGGAATCCGAGCACGGTGAAGCTACGGAACGCGGCTATGCCATCGAAACCGAGCTGCGCAAAAATCACGACCGTATCAATCAGATCGCCATGGAAATCGACCGTGCGCGCGCACGCCGGCGCCATAACGAGGAACGCTGTGCTGAGCTGGTGGTTCGCTCCGCGTCGGCGGAAGCGGAGCTCGGGCAAGCCCGTCACCGCTCGACCGCGCTTGAGGCCGAGCGCGACTCCAACCGTCAGGTGCTGGAATCTGCAGCCGCCGATCTGGCCGCGGCTCAGCACGAGCTCGCGTTGTCGCAGCAGGAAGCAGCGAATGCAGCAACGGCGCTAGCGGAACTTGAGCGCCAGCAAGAGGAATCTCGAATCGCGATTTTCGATACGGTCTCCTCGACCTCGCGCCTTCGCAACCAGCTCGCGCAGGCGGAAGAGCGATTGGCCGGTGCAGACCGTGAGGCGGTTCGGCTCCAAACTGAACTGACCAACGCCAACCTGCAGGTGGAGGCCTTTGGCGGGCAGCGCGGCCAATTGGCCCTTGAGTTTGAAACCGTAACGCAGCGCCTGGCCGGAATCACGGAAGAGATCAGCCAGCTTCGCCGCTTGATTGAATCGAAGCGGCTCGAGGAAACAGGCGCGAAAACCAATCTCGACGTACTTCGCGCCGAATTCGCCACGGCCCAGGGCAAGAAAGGATCTCTCGAAGCGGTCATCGCGGAACACGGCTATTCCACCGAGTCCGTTCGCCGCCTATTCCAATCGGGAGTCATGCAAAGTGGGCTGGCTCCGGTCGGGGTGCTGGCGGATTTTCTAGAAGTCGAGCCGCGCTTTGAGCGCGTAGTTGAGGATTTCCTGCGCGACGAATTGAATTACATCGTGGTCAAGTCCTGGGACGCTGCCGACGAAGGCCTGCGCCTGCTGCGCAGCGACGTCGATGGCCGCGCCACCTTCCTGGTTCATCCGGAGGATTCGCAGGCCAAGTTCTCCTTCGTTCTTGACGAAGCAGCTCATTGCGCCCCACCCACAGCTTCGATTGTGCCATTGAAGAACACCATTCGCGTGCTCGATGGATTCGGTAAATCGCTGGAAGTGGTTCTGCCGAAGCTGCGAGATGGCTACATTGTTCCGGGGTCTGATACCGCCCGAGGGCTGGCGCTGGAAAATCCTGACGCATTCTTTCTCTCGCAATCGGGAGAATGCTTCCACAACGTCACCGTCACTGGCGGCAAACAGCGGGCCGAGGGTCCGCTGTCGATGAAGCGCGAACTGCGCGATGTTTTGCGTCAGCTTGAAGATTTGGAACGCGCTCTTCGCGAGGAGGAAATGCGCGTCTTAACCTTAGGCAGGGAGATTAAAGAGTTCAGTTCCCTGCTGGAACGCCTCGAGTCGGAGAAGCGCGACGCCGAGCATCAGTCGATGACCTCCGGACACATGCTGCGGCAACTCGATTCTGAGATGGCCCGCGTGGCCGAGCGCATGGGGATTTCTCAGGCCGAGCTGCAACGATTAGCAGCGGAACGTACCGAGCAGGAGTTGGTCATTACAACGCGGCAAGGGGAGATATCGGTGCTCGAAAAGACTCGCGTCCAACTCGAGCAGCAGCTCGCGGCAGCCCAGGAATCACTGGGTATCTTGCGCCAGCGCCGCGAAGATGCAGCCCAGGCCAGTTCGCAGCGGGTAGCTCGTGTCGCCGCGTTAGAAGAGCGCCATCGCTCTGCGACCACTGTGTTGGCCCGTATTGATTCTCTGTTTACCGAGATGGGCGAGCGCATCCACGCTCTCACGTCGCAGATCGAAGCGGCCGCGGCCGAAAAGCTGCAGCGCGAGACCGAGAACCTCCAACTTGAACAGCAAGTCGGAGAGTACGAGGCTGAGCGCAATGCCGGCCAGGCACGCGAAAGTTTGCTGCAATTTGAAAAGGACCAGCTCCGGGCTCGACTCTCCGAAATCGATGAGCTACTGCGCAGCGCTCGGCAACGGTTGGACCAGGCTCGAGACCGCCGTGGTGAACTGCAAGCCGCCGCTGCCAAACTGGAAGCCGATGCCATGTACATGGCAGAAACTTGCTTGAACGAACTCGGTGTCGAGAAGGCTGCTCTGATGGCCGATACTACGCTCGCGGTGGTCACCGGCGGCGAACTCGCTGCCCGCGATCAGTCTCATCGCGAGATGCGGGCCAAACTCGAAGGCATGGGCCCGGTAAACATGATGGCGCTGGAAGAATACAAGGAGAGCGCCGAACGCCATACCTTCCTCGACGCGCAACGCAAGGACTTGATCTCGTCGATTGAGAACACGACCGCAACGATTCGCGAGATTGACGAAGTCTCGCGTCAGAAGTTCAAGGAAGCTTTCACCCAGATCAATGAAAACTTCCAGGCTACGTTCAAGAAATTGTTCGGCGGAGGCCACGCCTTCATGAAGCTTACCGACGAAGAGAACTCCGCCGAGAGCGGCATCGACGTGGTGGCTTCCCCTCCCGGCAAGCGCCTGCAAAGCGTGCTGCTGCTTTCCGGAGGCGAGAAGGCGCTCACCGCCCTCGCCTTGCTGGTCGGCATCTTCCAATACACGCCCAGTCCCTTCTGCATCCTCGACGAAGTGGACGCGCCTCTCGACGAAGCAAACATCGGTCGATTTACCGAACTCGTCAAAGAAATGAGCATGCAAACCCAGTTCGTTCTGATCACCCATAGCAAGAAGACGATGAGCATCGCGCCCGTGCTTTACGGTGTAACCATGCAGGAGCCGGGTGTGTCGAAATTGGTCTCGGTACGGTTTGGAGCGGCATGAGCGAACGAGAAGCGCAAAGAAATCCTGTTTCGGCCAGCGAATGAGCATGGAGGGCCAGTTATCCACTCCCTTCCTCAGTTTTTCCACAAGCGCGCGGCGCTGAGCTTTTCTATTTCTACTCCTTTCGATTTAGACGTTGCTCCCAAGGTTTTCCTGCTCAACGGGATAGGGACCAACCTCCGGCCGGTGATCTCTATCGTTGACAAAAGTTTCTGAGGGGCTAAAATACGGCTCGCTCCTGCCTTAGTATTTCCATATGAACTCTGACCTACTTGATCCCGTTCTCTTACAAACAGACTTTCCTGACCTCCAACTTCACGCTAGCGGAAAAGTTCGCGACGTCTATGAACTCGACAGCGAACAATTGCTGTTCGTGGCCACAGACCGAATTTCTGCCTTCGATTATGTGCTCGCTACCGGCATTCCCCATAAGGGCCGAGTGCTGAGCCAGATCTCACTGTTTTGGTTCGACTTTCTGTCTGACATTGTTTCCAACCACCTGATCACAGCAGATGTGAGCCGTTACCCGCAAAATCTGCAGAAGTATGCTGACCAGTTGCATGGCCGATCGATGGTGGTGCAGCGGGCGCAGATGTTTCCGGTAGAATGTGTGGTCCGGGGTTACATTTCGGGATCGGCCTGGAAGGAATATAAAGCTACGGGCAAGGTGTGCGGCATCGATTTGCCGGCCGGACTGCGCGAGTCCGAAGCCTTCTCGCAGCCCATTTTTACTCCGTCTACGAAGGCTACCAGCGGCCATGATGAGAACATTTCGTTCGCCACGATGTGCGAAATCGTGGGCGCGGAGACTGCCAGCACGCTGCGCGATCTCACTTTACGTGTTTACAAGAAGGCGGCGGACTACGCCCGTCAGCGCGGAATCATTATTGCTGATACCAAGTTTGAGTTTGGCCGCACTACCAAGGGAATCACTCTGGCGGACGAAGTGCTGACGCCGGATTCGTCTCGCTTCTGGCCCGCCGATAGGTACGCACCCGGCAGACCACAGGAGTCTTACGACAAGCAATATGTACGCGACTATCTGGAGGAAATTCGTTGGAATAAGCAACCGCCGGCGCCTTCGTTGCCGGCAGAAGTTGCACTGCGCACCAGTGAGAAGTATCTTGATGCGTACCGCCAGATCACGGGAAACAAGTTGGATGTGTGAACGCTTAGCGTTCGCCGGACGCTCGCTGAGCCGGAGATTGCAATGACTCCGGCGGACTGGTTGATCGTTCTGGTGATCGCGTTGAATGTATTTTTGGCCGCAATGCACGGATTCTTCGCCGAGGCCTTGAGCATGGCGGGTTTGGTTGTAGGCTACGTCGTTGCGGCTTGGCAGTACCCGAGGCTCGCCGACTGGCTGATAGCGTTTCTGAAATCCGAGTTATTAGCTGGGATTCTCGGTTTCCTGATTATCTTTTTTGCGATTCTGATCGTGTTCAGTGTTGCCGGCAGAATTGCGCGAAGGCTCATGAAGGAAGTCGGGTTGAGTGGATTTGATCGCCTTCTCGGTGCGCTGCTGGGCGTAGTAAAGGGCGCACTGGTCGTGGCTGTAGTCTTGATGGGAATGACCGCATTCACGCCGACCTCTTCGCTGCTGGAGAAGTCGGAGCTGGCGCCGTATTTTTTGGTAGCTGGAAGAGCGGCGATCTGGTTGGCGCCGTCGGCTTTACGGGCGCGATTTTACGAGGGGCTGGACTTTCTGCATCGTGCGCCGAAGGAATTGACGGGCACTGCAGCCGCCTCGAAGAAATAAACGCCCTGTAGGAGCACGGTTGTTGTTGGGCCAAGACATCAAAACGAGAGATTAGACGAGAGAGAGCTGCCGTGAAAGACCAATTGGAAGCATTGATTCTGCAGATGTACAAGAGCAACATTCTCTATTCGGAAGGCGTCCGCGAGTTCAAAAAGCGATTCATCCTCACCGTGCTCCAGGAAAACAAGGGCAATCAATGCCGCGCTGCCCGCGAACTGGGCATGCATCGCAACACCCTCAGCCGTACCATCGATGAACTGAAGATCGATGTACGGCAGCTTCGAGATGGCGCGAAACGCCCACCCCGCAGCGCTCGCCCAATGACCATGGAAAAGAAAGCGGTCCGTTAGTCTTCCAACCGATTACACCTGGGCGCATCTCCTAGCGGCCAAAAATAAGGCAGCCCCGAAGGGCTGCCTCTTGCTGTTCGAATCACTTCTCACTATTGGGATGTGGTCGCTTTGTGATGCACCGGAGCCTTCTTGGCCGGAGTCGGAGTCGCAGCCTTCAGCAGCTTGCCCTTCTCCATGACCATCACGAAGGGGTTCGCCGTGTAGGAGGCCGGCTCGCCCTGGAAGTCCAAACTGGCGCCTACCTTCGGGATCAGCTTCAGCGGAACCTTCTCTTCGAATTTGAGGGTGATATCCGCTTTCTTGGCCTCGATGTCATCCTCGCTGCCCGCGATATCAAACTCTTCCGCCGTGGCTTGGATCACCGTGCCATTCATTTGAACAGGCTTGCCCTTGATGGCGTTCCAGACCGTGTCCTGGTCCTCCTTGCTTCCGTTGGTGAGAACGAACTCCCAGGTGGCGAAGTCCATCTTGTCCGGCTGCGTAGCAACCACCATATTGTGGGCTTGCTCGGGAGGCGTGGGGCAGGGTTTGATGGCGAAATTTGCCGGCTCCGCGGGGCTGGCTTTGGCCTGAGCCAACAGATCGGTCCAGCCATCCTCGCCGCAGTGATATTTCATGTACTGATTCTTCGCGTACTTCTCGATCTGCTGTTGATATTGTGGCGTAGGGGCAACGATCGAAGCGCGGGCGGCGTACCAGATGCTGTTGAGGGAATCAGGCGGAACCTTCGGGTCCGGCGGTGTAGGGCCGGCGTAAGCCAGTGCCAGCGGATAGACGATGCTGAAATCCGTGGGGTTTACCTCCGCCGCGGCACGCAGATCTTTTCTGGCATCGTCATAGTCCTTATCGGTGAGGTCCGCGATGCCGATCGCCGCATTGAAAATCCCTGTCATCTGATCTTTCATCTTCTGAAAATCGGCGTCGGAGGTGCCCTCGGGCTTGGTGAATTTCGGTAGTGCGTCCAGCCCCATCTGCCCGTACTTCTTTGCGTCGGTCAAATCCTGCTTGGCATTGGGATCGCCGCCCTGCGCCTTCAGCCGGTCAAAGTAGGCGAGCAAGGCCATCGCGCGCACGTTGTTGGGATCGACCGAAACCAGCTTGGTCGCCGTGTCAATGGTTTTTTGCTGGTTGTTGGTGCGCTGATAGTCCTGCATCAGAGTTTCCAGCGCGGCAACCTTCATCACGCTGTTGGGATACTGCGCCATGAACGCTTCCAGGCCGCTGATTTGCGCCGCCGGATCCTTCTGCTGGATGGCACCGACATAGGCGTTGTACTCAGCCGGATCCTTGATAACGGGCGCTTGCGCGGAGGCCGCTGGCGCTGCTTGTGATGTTTGTTGCGCTGGCTGCGTGGCACTCCGGGCTGCTGCCGTTGCAGCCACCCCAAGCACAACCGTGACCAGAATCTTTTTCATCAGTATTGGCTCCTTGCACCTTTTGGGAATCGACTATGTCGTGAAATAGCTTCTTGCTGAATTTGTGGCATGCCGCTTGGACTGCTCTACGCGCTCCGCATCCTGTCTGGAAATCCAGGCCGCGTTCCGGGCAGGCCCCGTGAAAACGGAGCGAACTGGGGGTTGGAGGCGAATAACCCTTCTTTCCCGGTTGGCCGGATTATAAGTACGTCTCGTTCCGAAGGCAAGCAACTTCCCGGCTACCCGCGTTAATCATTGTATAAGATGCAATAACGATCCACCGTGGCAACATGCGTCACGCTTTCCAAGGTGGATGATAATGGCATTGCTTATGAATGCACTCTCACCTGACCGCGTTGATTTCCTGATGGGACAAGTGGCCATTATTACTGGCGGCGGCCACGGCATTGGCGCCGCCATTGCCAAATCGCTCGCTGAACTGGGCGCCACTGCGGTGCTTTGCGGACGAACTCGGGCTGCGCTCGACTCCACTGCGAAAACCATTGCCGAGGCCGGCGGGAAGGCCGAGACCATTCCCTGTGATGTTAAGAGCCTGGAGTCTGTAGAGGCGGCAGCACGGCAGCTGGAATCCTTGTTCGGACGCGCCGACATCCTGGTCAACAATGCCGGGATCAGCGGATTCGGCGGCCCGCTGCATCAACTCCCTCCCGATAGCTGGGATCAGATTCTGAATACGAACCTGCGCGGTGTTTACTATGCCATTCGCGCGTTTGCCCCGATGATGATTCGTGCCCGCTCTGGCCACATCATTAACATCTCCTCACTCGCCGGAAAGAACGCGCTGCCGAATGGCGCTGCCTATGCGGCCTCCAAGTGGGGGCTGAACGGCCTGAGCTACTCCGTAGCGGAAGAACTGCGCACTCACAACATTCGCGTGAGCGTGATCTGTCCTGGTTCGACCAACACCGACCTCAGCCCGCACGAGGGTAAAAATCCCTCGAAAATGTTGCAGCCGGAAGACGTGGCACATGCGGTGGAAATGTTGGTGACGCAGAAGCCGCAGTCGTTTGTGAGCGAGATTCTTCTAAGACCGACGCAGAAACCGTAAGCGCAATTCGATCTGGTCCACTGAAACAAGGTTTGGGGGGCGCAGTGCTTCGAGCGCCGCGATTCACGACACCTTGACTGTGGGCTCTAGCCACTGCGGTATCTAGCGTCGTCACTTCTTGAACAAGTTCTCAAATGCCTGCCGCGCATCGTTCGGCCGTAGAGCGGCGGGCGTGGAGGTTTCCTTCTCTCGCGTCACCCGCAGTTCGTAGAAGGTGCAATCGTTGCGCGCATCTTTTTTCTCGATGCGCTTCGGCACCGGCTGCATGCACTCGAAGCGGCTTCCAGGGTCGAAGTAGGCGCACTGCTTGCAGGAATGCAGCTCGAATCCGCACTTCGGGCAGAGACCCGTGGGCGGCATCCCTTGCAGCACTGTGCCGCATTGCGTGCATCGCGAGACGGTATGGGTTCCCGGCAAATTCACTGGTTTCGGCCCCATGCTGTAGTCGCGTCTTGCTGGCGGCACAGGGGCCGGCTTCTCTCCAGGTTCCTGGCGCGGCTTTACCTCCCGGTCGCGATCCTGATATCCATGTTGACGGTATTTGGCTGCCACAGAACCTCCCCAAGCAGGCTGGCGTATTGTCGCGCCAACCCTACCCCTACGACAAGTGCGAACTCGACTCTATCTGCTCTTACTCGAGGCTCGCTACCCGGTACAAGAACTCAGTTCGCTACAATGAAAGCATGATCCACGAAATTTTCCCGGTGGGGCCGCTGCAGTGTAACTGCTCGATCATTGGCGACGAAACCACGCGTGAAGCGATGGTGATTGACCCCGGCGACGACATCGAAGAAGTTCTCGCCCTCATCCGCAAGCATAACCTGCAAGTCAAGCAGATCGTCATCACCCACGCCCACATCGATCATGTAGGAGGCGCGATGAAATTGCGCGCCGCCACCGGAGCGCCGATTCTCCTCAACCAGAACGATTACGCCCTCCTCAAAATGCTCGATGTACAAGCCGCGTGGATTGGGATGGCCGCACCCGGTTCAGTAGAGATTGACCAAAGCCTGAGCACTGGCGACATCGTGAAAGCCGGAGCACACGTCGCCAGCATCCTGCACACCCCGGGACATACCGAAGGCAGCATCTGTCTCTACTTCCCCGCAGAAAAAACTTTAATCGCAGGCGACACCTTATTCGCCGGCTCCATTGGCCGCACCGACCTGCCCGGCGGCTCCATGCAGAAGATCATGCAATCGCTGCACGGCACGGTTCTGGCTCTGCCCGACGACACTGTAGTCATCCCCGGCCACGGCCTTCTGACTACGATCGGAGAAGAACGAGAGAGTAATCCGTTTCTAGTGAAGCGCTGACACACTACTTCTAGAGATTCATCTCCAGTAATCGCTTCAATCCCTCGGCGAAATCCTCTTGCTGGGGAATCAAACTCAATATGAGATACCCGTCTCTGGGAAAATCATAGAAATGCCCAGGATGCACCAGCACAGATTTCTTGCGCAACAGATCGACGGCCAATTCCTCGTCAGTGCGCGTCACTGGCACGCGCAAGACCGCGTACCATCCGCCCTCCACACTCAAGCGCTGGCATGCCTTTTGCCGAGCAAGCTGGCGATCGAGTTCGGCAAGATTCACCAATACTCGCTCCAGCAACTGCCGCTGAATGTCATGACGCTGATCGAGGAGTTCCGGTGTAGCCCACTGGATGGGCGCGTTCATGGAGAGGTAAGTGTCAGCGATGACTTCGAGTCGCGCCTGCGCGGCTTCCAGCAGCTTGTCAGGACCACTGGTGACGATCCACGCAACCTTCATCTGCGGCAGCGCCGAAATTTTGGAAACGCCGCTGAGGCTGAAAGTAAGAACGTCTTGATGAGCAGCGAAGCTTGGCTGCGGGGCGCCGTTGTGAGCGTAGTCCAGAAAAACTTCATCTGCAATCAGCGCAAGTTCATGTTCCCGGCACAAACTGTTGAGCGCCAGGCGCTCGTGCGCATGTACGTACGACCCAGTTGGATTATTGGGATGGACAACAATCACTCCACGCGTTCGCTTCGTCACCGCGTCCCGCACTGACGGAAAATCAATCTGCCAGCCATGATCGTAGATCAGGGGATAAGGCACCAGCCTCACGTCTTGCAAGTCGGCCAGAAATTCGAATAACGGATAGCTGGGTTTTGGAACCAGCAACTCATCGCCGGGGTTACACAGCAGACGAAAAACAAAAGAATAACCTTCGCTGGTACTGGTGGTGAGAATCACTCGTTCGGTATCGACTTCGATCCCATGCTCAGCTTCGTAATAGTTCACCACGGCGGCGTGCGCGCTGGGCAAGCCCGTCGGCTGGGGATCATAATCCATGACTTGCCCCGAAACCAACGACTGCAAAATGCGCGCTTCATCGTAGTGCAGCCCCGCCCTTGTCGGATTCGAAACCGTGAGATCCAGCACGGGAACGCCGCTCGCTCGCACTTCGTCGAGCGCCTCGGTCAGGCGATTGCGCGTCAGCTTCCAGTTGGTCCGGTCGGAAAACATCACAAGGTATGCTTCTACGGCTGCAAGTAGAAACCTAAATCTCGCGGCGGCACGAGAATTTTGGTGGCATCATATTGCCGGCGAGCCTGGCGCACGGCCACGATTTTTTGCTGAAACTCCCGAGCCAACGTATCGTAGCGAACCAACACATTATCGAGCCAGAACGGGCTGTACTCCCGCAGCCACGCCTCGCGATACATTTCACGCAGGCGCGTGGTAGCGTCGCGCAGATCTTCCAGCCGTGCATTGGCGTCCGTGATCTCTGCCAGATCGTTGCCTGCCCGCTCCACGTCCGTCTGGTTCAGGAAAGCGTCCCAATAAAACTTGTTGATCTCTTCGGTGAACTCGGCCTTTATGCCCAGGGTATCCCATCGCCAAGCGGCCAGCGTCAGGTCGGCCAGCGTCAACTGATTGGCATGCGCCTTATCGCGATCGCGGTAGAGCGCCTCTAACGCGTGTTCTGCTCCTAACCGCATCTCAGGCGCCGCCGGCAGCATCTTCTGCATCAGCGTCGCGCCCTCCTGCGTGAAGGGATCGGCCCAGAACAACTCATCTGTCTCAAGGACGATGTGATTCCTGGCCAGCGTCTGATGGCCACGGTCCAGATTCTCCAGCACCTCGCGGAAAGTGGAATCCTCGTTTCGATAGAAGGCCCAGTCGTAGTCGTTCTTGAATTGATCGATATCCGACTCACCCGCTTGCCATCCCGCCGCTGCGCCAAAAACCAGCGCCGGCCATGCCATCCCGTAGATCGACTCGCCGTCGTCATTCCACGTGGTATTCAGCATTCCCATCGCGCCCAGGTCTTGGCCATCGCGCACGAAATTGCGGATGTTCACGAAGGCAACATCCAAGTCGGGCCAGACTTGGCTCCAGTTGTTGGCACCCGGAGCCACAACCACGCGGAGCCCGGCATCGCGATACGGCTTGATGATGCTCGCATAACTCGGCTTCGGATCGTAATCCCAGGGAACTGCGATCATATCCTTAGGAAAGCTGTTCAGCAGCTGCGGATATTTCACCGCGATGTCTCCCCAGAACATGAGTTGCTTGTGATAGGGCTGAAGAATCTTGCCGACTTCCTGAATGTGATCGAGATAGACGCGTCCCAGCCCAACTTCGCTCGCTCTCGCGGCGGTCTGTCCATGGCCCAGTTCAAACGTTTCATCGCCACCAATGTGAAGGAAGGGTCCGGGAAAAAGCGGAACCAGGTCCGCATACATTGCCGTGATCAGATCATAGGAACGCTCCTTCGTCGGAGTGAGCACGTGGCCGTGCGGACGCTCCGCCACGTCCGCATAGATTTCATATTTCAGCATGTGATGAAGGTGTCCGAAAGTCTGCTGCTCGGGAAGAATCGTGACATAAAGATTTTTGGCGTACGCCACCAGAGACTTAATCTCCTCCGGGGTGAGAGCGGCTTCCTTCGGCGCCAGCAACGGCTGGCTGGCGAAATCAAAGACGTGCTCCATGTAGAGAGCGAACAGGTTCACCTTGTACCCGGCCAGAGTGCGGATCTGCCGCTTCATGAAATCTTCCGTCGGAATTGGCCCGCGGCTGATGTCATCCTGTACGCCGCGCCACTCCATGCTGGGCCAGTCGCGGATCGAAACCGCCGGACAGACCAGTGTGCCGCCATCCTCGTGAAGCAGTTGCCGCAACGTCTGCACGCCATAGAAAAGTCCTTGGCCTGTGTTGGCCGCGACAATGAGGTGCGTTTTGTCTGAAAACAGCAGGTAGCCCTGGTCGCCGATCGAATCCGACTTCAGCCCCTTTGCCGCCAAAAATTCCTTCACCTTTTGATCCTGCAGACGCGCAAGAACAATGGTGCTGCGTTCCTGCTTGGCATCAGGTTTTTCGCCGCTGATGCTCACCCGCAGGCCCGATCGGTCATGGATTTCTTCCGCCAGCGTTTCGGCCGCGATGCGGTCCTCAGCCTGATGTCCGAACTCCACCAGGATTCGGGTAGCGGCCGTCACCCGAAAATTTCCGTCGTGCAGGTGCACTTCCTTGGGCTGTGGAATCAACTTCAGTGGATTGTGTGCCTCGGGATTTTCTGCGAAGGCCGGCGAAATCAGAAGCAGCACAAGTAAAAACATCACGAATCTTTTCATTCGGATCCTTGGGATAAGGCAATCTGCCATCTATTCTAGCGGCAATCGAAGGCGACGACGCGAGGCGAGAATCTCCTCAAGACTTGGCAAATGCCTCTTTGTTCACGACGTACGGCATTTTTGTGATATCGCCGCCATAGTTGGATTCGAGCACGTCGATCAAACCCTGCACACAGCGTCCGGCCATACCCTTTTTTGGATCGGTGTCCAGTCGGGTGATCCGGGCGGCGCTGGCGAAGTGCGGCATCAGGCGGCAACGGTCGGCAATGGCGGGATCGCGAAGCGGAGAATCGGCAGGCAGCGGCTCTTTCTCATACACGTCCAAAGCTGCGCCAGCGATCCAGTTCTCTCGCAGGGCTCGCGCCAAAGCAAACTCGTCCACCACTGGCCCGCGTGAATCATTTATCAGGAACGCTGTCGGCTTCATCAACTTCAAAGTCTGCTCATTGAATAAATGATAGGTAGGAGTCGCGCTCTCGCCCGTCCGCAACAGCGGCACATGCACGCTGACAAAGTCGGCCTCGTGCAAAGCGTCTTCAAACGAAACGTACTTGATCCAATTTCTTTCCTTCGAAATACCACGCGCCTGCCGCAGATCCATCTCTTCCTGAATGGCTTTGATGTAGTCGTGGTTCTCGTAGGCCGGGTCGTAGCACAACATATTCATGTCGAAACCGGCGCATTTCTTGATCATGGCCAATCCGATGCGTCCCGTGCCGATGATGGCGATCGTCTTGCCAGTAACTTCGTCCCCCAAAAACGGCAGGTAGGGATGCCAATATCCCCATTGGTTCTCGCGCGTGAGGTGCTCAGCCGGCCACATCTTGCGGGCCAGCATGCCCAGCATGAAGAACGCGAACTCGGCCGTGGCCTCGGTCAGAACGTCGGCCGTGTGGGTGAACGGAATCTTGTAGCGATTGGCGTCGGCGCGATTGATATTGTCAAAGCCCACGGCAATCTGAGCCACAACTTTTAGAGCATCCTTGCCGGCTCCGAAGACCTCGGCATCAATCGGATCGCGCAGCGTGGTGATCAGCCCGTCAATGCCAGTCTTTACCTTATCGATAATCAGGCTCTTCGGCGGCGCGACTGGCTGTGGATAGACCTCAACTTCATACCCACGACTGCGCAGAAGGTTCAGCGCCTCGCCAATATCACAAGTCGCAAAAATGCGGAATTTCTTGACCATGGGTTTCCAGATCGACTGAGGCTAAACCAGCGTGCGGCTCTCAATGCAAAGACAACAAAAATATCATACGCGCGCGGAGCTTGGCCCCAGTCCCTCTTGACACCCCCAAAACAAAGGAGCAACATTCTAACCCTGTATTAAATGCATTTAATACAGCCATCCGCTCCGCAAGGAGGAAGCTGTCTTGCTTTCTGACTCCCGGCTTTCGAACCGCTCTCGGCCGTTTTCGATCTGGCCCGTTTTACTCGCTTTGCTGGCATGTGGCGCCCAGGCTCAGTCTGCCTACGTTCGCGTCAGCCAGGTTGGTTACGAGGCGGGTGCTGCGCCTTATCGTGCCTACCTCATGTCCGAGACGGTAGTAAGCGGCGGGAATTTCAAGGTGCTCGATTCGAAGGGCGCCGCCAAATATTCAGGAAAGGTCGGCGCATTGCTCGGAACCTGGAGCCACAGCAAGGCCGTAAGCTACAACGTCTACGCGCTGGATTTCAATGTTCCGAGCGGCGATATTTACACCATTTCAGTGTCTGGGCCGGTCATAGCTGTGTCGCCAGCCTTCGCGGTGGATCGCCCGGATGCGCTCTATTCCGGGCTGCTCTTGAACACTTTGTTTTTCTATGAGACGGAACGCGATGGAGTGAATTACATTCCGAACGCGCTGCGCACCGCACCCGGACATTTGAAGGATGAAGATGCGCATATTTATGAGACCCCTCCGCTCGACGGGAACGACTTCATTGACAACGTGCCTCCAACCCCTCCGCTGGTGTCGGCAAAGCTGCCGAACATCGATGCCTCGGGGGGTTGGTGGGACGCGGGTGACTACGAGAAATATGTTGAAACGGCCAGCTATACAACGGCATTGATGGAGATCGGAGTCCGCGACTTTCCCAACCAGATGGGCGAGTACGCTCCGATGAACTCTTCCGAACCGCCCGGCTCCGTTTCTTATGCGGGCAGCAGCGGACCGGGAGCGCCCGCGTCATCCGACTTCACCGACGAAGCACGATTTGGGGTCAATTGGCTAATGAAGATGTGGGATGACAAAACAAAGACCCTCTACTACCAGGTCGACAACACGCAGGATTGGGATTACTACGGTGAGGGCGATCCCGGCTCAGCCACCGGCGACTGCGGCGGAACCTACGCGACGCCCTATTGCCTCATCACCGAGTACGACATCTGGACCTTGCCTCAGGTGGCCGACAATTTTGAGCAACCCGGAGATCCGCGACCTTGCGACCTCTACACCACCTTTTTTATCTGCAATCGTCCGGTTTACTTGGCCGCCTCCGCAGGTTCTCCAATCAGCCCGAATCTGGCGGGTCGTCTGGCGGCGGACTTTGCCCTATGTTACCAACTGAATTACCGCACGAATCCTGCTTTGGCCAATCGATGCCTCAAGAATGCAGAAGACATTTTTGCGCTGGCGGATACTTCGTATTCGGATCCCGCACCCGCCGCGGGTTCCGGCAGCTGCAGCACTTGCCTGTTAACTATGGCACCCTTTGACGGCTACCCCGAAAATGTGTGGGAAGATGATATGGAACTGGGCGCAACCGAACTCTATTTCGCGCTGCGATCCGCACGCGAAGCACAAGCCCTGCCGGCCGGATTGTCGCACACCGATCCCAGGGACTATCTCAAGCAGGCGGCGCAGTTTGCCAGAAGTTACATTACCAATATCTACGATGCCGGATACACAGACACGCTCAACCTCTACGATGTGAGTGGCCTCGCTCATTTCGAACTCTACCGGGCGCTGGACATAGCGGGAGATCCCAGCGGTCTAGCGGTTTCGAAATCATCGATTCGCAAACAATTCCTGCGGCAGGTGGACGATGCGATCGAGCAGGCCGCCACCGATCCCTGGGGTTTTGCGTACCAATGGAGTTACGGAGACACAACTTCACACGGCGCCGGCCTGTCGGTGATGGCCAGCGAAGCGGATTCCATGACTCGATCCAAGAATCGATCCAGGACCTACGAGACCTATTCGCAGAGATGGCTAGCGAACATCTTGGGAGCGAATGCCTGGGGATCGTCGTTTATCGTGGGCGATGGGAGCACGTTTCCGAATTGTATCCAGCACCAGGTAGCGAACCTGGCAGGCGCGCTCGATGGGACTTCCGGAGGTGCTCCGGTACTGTGGGGAGCGGCTGTCGAGGGTCCCGCTGGCTATGCCACTTCAGGGGTGGTCGATGGCATGATCTTGTGTCCGGCGAACGGAGTGGATACGTTCAGAAAATTCAACGGGAATGCCGGTCCGTTTGACCAGTCACAACTAGCGGTCTATCGAGACAACATGCAGTCCTACAGCACCACGGAACCGGGGATTGACCTTACGGCAACCTCGTTTCTTATGTGGTCGTGGAGAATGGCCAGGCAACCCAGCTTCTAACAAGAACTCGGAATTCCCCGACCCGTGAAATCGCACCGCCTTGAATAAGAAATCTTCTAGCGCATCCCAGCGTAGAAAAGATGTTCGCGCTCTTCCCTTTTCTCGTCCGCACGCTTTTTCTTGAAAGCCATCAACTCGGCAGCTTTGTGCGCGATGTGCTCCGCGCTCACTTCGAATTCCTTAATCAGCTCCCAGGGCGCGCCGGAGTCGCCAAAGCGGTCCTTCACTCCGATGGCGCCAGTGATTACAAGGAGTCCGTAGAGTTCGGGACTCTCGGTGAGAATCCCGCTGACCCGCCATGCCAGAGCTCCGATCTGATGCTCCTCGGCAGTGATCACAATCCCGGTGTCGCGCGCAGCACGAACGATGGCTTCTGCGTCGATCGGCTTCAGCGTGTGCAGGTTCAGCACGCGGGTCTCGTAGCCGTAGTCGCGCTTTAGGATATAAGCTGCCCGCATCGCCTCCGGCACCATGGGACCACAAGCGACGATGCTGAGATCCTCGCGCTCATTCTCGTATGCCGCGGCGAGCCGAGTCTCGAATGCATCGGCGAAATTCGCTGCCTCACCGCGCAGCCGAATCACATTCGCCTTTCCGAAAGCAAACGGCGTTTGCTCATTTGTAACTACGGGCGTTGCTTCGCGGGCAAAGCGAATGTATTTCGGACCCTCATGCTGGAGCAACAGATAGCTCGTAGCCTTGCGCGTCTCCTCCGCATCGCAAGGCACTACCACCGACATGTTAGGCAAACCTTCCATGGCAAACAAATCCTCCAGCGCCTGGTGCGTGGCGCCGTCCGGGCCAACGGAAACTCCACCGTGCGCTCCCGCGATCATGACGTTGAAATTTCCATAGCACACCGAAGTGCGGATCTGGTCCAGGTTCCGAGCTGCGGCAAAGGTAGCGTAAGTTCCCAGCACCGGCAGCTTCCCTTCCTTGGCCAGTCCGGCCGCCGCCGAGGTGGCCGATTGCTCGGCGATGCCCATGCTGATCCAGCGCTTCTTGCGCTCCGGTTTGCCGGAATAGAAATCGCTGATCGTAATCGAGCTGGAGATGTCCAGACCCAAACAAACTACACGCTCATCATCTCCATTCTCGGCCAGGGACTGGCCGAAGCCCTTGCGCGTCGGTTCCATCTTCACCTTCATCGTTTCCCCGGCATTCCACCAGTAGTCACGGGAGAACTTCGGCATGGCGGTGTCGAGCTTTTGCTCTACCTCGGCCTGATAGCGCTTTGCCTTATCCAGCAACTGTTGCACCGGGATGCGTTGGCTGAGGCCGAGTTCGTTCAGCCCTCGAGTGAGTTCTTCATTGTTTGGCGCTTTGCCGTGCCATCCGGCCTGGTTCTGCATGAAGCTCACGCCCTTACCTTTCACCGTATCGGCGAGGATGACAACCGGCTTTCCAACTACACGCTTCGCCTGCTGGAACGTTTCTACCACCTGATTCATGTCGTGGCCGTCGATGCGCAGAACCTCCCAGCCGAAGCTGGCATACTTTGCCGCAAGCGGCTCGACGTTCATCACGTCTTTCACCCAGCCATCAATCTGCAGGCGATTGCAGTCAATGATGCCAATCAGGTTATCGAGGTGAAAGTGTCCTGCTTCCATCGCAGCTTCCCAGATCTGTCCCTCTTGCTGTTCGCCGTCACCCATCAGACAAAACGTCTTGTAGTGTTTGCCATCAAGTTTGGCTGCCAAAGCGACCCCCACGGCGACGCTCAAGCCTTGTCCCAGTGAACCGGTTGACACTTCAACCCCCGGAAGTTTGAGCCAATGCGGATGTCCCTGGTAGGGCGAACCCAGTTTCCGCAGCGTCATCACATCTTCAACCGGACAAAAGCCCGCCACCGCCAAGCCGAGATAAAGGCTGGGTGCCTTATGCCCGGTGGACCAGATGATCCGGTCACGGTCAGGCCAGGAAGGATTTTGCGGATCGTGGTTGGCGACTTTTAGGTATAGCGCGGCGGTGATGTCCATCACTGAGAGCGTGCCCCCAGCGTGACCCGAGCCTGCCGCGCACAGCGCGATCAGATCGTAGCCGCGCATCAGGTTGGCGGCGTCTTTCAGTTGTTCAATGGAATAGTCCCGGATCACATTGCCGGTAGTGGAATCAGTGAGGGCCATGACCTTCCCCTTCGCGCCGGAAGAAAACACACGGTGCTACGCCGAGGTTAGTGCCATAAAGCAAGTCCGGGCTGTGATGGAAATCACGAGGCGGGGTGATGTGAAAGCTGTCAGGCAAACCTCCAGCGGGTGGACTTCTCCACGAATTCCTTCTCCCATAGTCCAAACACTACCCGGGGACGAACCGCGAAGACTGGCTCCTTCATGGAGAGGATGTCCTGCTTCATTCCCTTCATGTCGAACTTGTACTTGCGCTCGTAGACGGGAAGGAATTTGCGCCGGGCCGCGACATCGGCAATTTCGGCGATACCTTCTACAATTACCGCTTCCTGCGCGTGTTCCGTGCACACGACGCAGCTAGGATTCTGCGCCAGATTGCGAGCCTTGCGCGACTTGCTGCCAGTGCTGAACAGGAAACGGCCATCCTGCCACAGACCCCACACGACCATGGTGTGCGGAGCAACGTTGGGCGGCGATCCATCGGGTTTGACCGTGGTGATCCAGTAGTTGTGCGATTTCTTCAGACGCTGCTTAGCCCAACTCCAAGGAAGCAAGCCTTTCCTTCCGGTAGGCAGGCCGTAGCCGGGGGCGTGTGGACGACTAGCCTCGGGTGTCGCCGCTTGGGATGGAATCTTCTTCGCTGACATGAAGCTGATTCGAGTTCACGCTGATGTTTCAGAGATTCTTCTTCGTCCACTGGTCAATCCGTTCGAGCGCCTGCTGCAGGTTCTCCAGCGAATTGGCCACGCTGAAGCGGAGGTAGCCTTCTCCGTATTCGCCGAAAGCCGTGCCCGAGAGGGCCGCCACTCCCGCCTGCTCAAGCAGTGCATCCGCCAACGGCTTCGACTTCCAGCCGGTCTTCGTGATGTTGGGAAATACGTAGAACGCACCTTTCGGCATGCGGCAGGAAAAGCCTTTGATCTTATTCAATCCGGCGACGAACACATCACGCCGCCGCTTGAACTCGCCGCACATGTGATCCACGGAACTCTGGTTCCCCCGCAGCGCCTCGATCCCGGCGATCTGGGTGAAGCTGGCAGTGCAGGAACTCGAATTAGTCATCAGGCGCGTCATGTGTGCCGCCAGGTCCGGACGCATCACGCCGTAGCCCATCCGCCATCCGGTCATGGCATAGGTTTTCGAGAAACCATCGAGCAGAATGGTCCGCTCCTGCATCCCCGGCACCGACATGATGGAGAAGTGCTCGCCTTCAAAAAGCAGGCGGCTGTAAATCTCGTCCGATAGCACCAGAATGTTGCGGTCGCCGATGATTTTCGCCACCTGCTCGACGTCTTTTTTTGGCATTACGCCGCCCGTAGGATTTTGGGGCGAATTGAGGATGATCAGCTTGGTGCGGTCGGTAATCAGTGCGGCCAGATCGTTTACATCCAAAGAGAAATCGTGGTCTTCGCGGAGCTGGATCGGGATCGCCTTGCCTTCCACGTAATGAATCATGGACTCGTAAATCGGAAAACCGGGATTCGGATAAATAACCTCATCTCCTTCATCAATAAGCGCAAGAATCGTAAAGAAAATAATAGGCTTACCACCCGGAACAACAACCACTTCTTCGGCCGTGACCTTAACTCCGCGAGTGCGGCTTACATATTCAGCAATGGTCTGGCGAAGTTCTGGCAGACCTGCCGACGGGCCGTAGTGCGTCCATCCCTTGTGCAGCGCGTCGACCGCGGCTTCAATAACGTTCGCGGGAGTGTCGAAATCCGGCTCGCCGATTTCCAGATGGATAATGCTCTTGCCTAGGCGCTCCAGTGCGCGCGCTTTATTCAAAACCTCGAAAGCGGTCTCGGTGCCCAGTCGCGACATGCGGCGGGCGAGTTGGAGTTCGTATTGTGTGGTTTGGGCCATGATGAATGCTCCTAACAAGCCAAACGGCACATTATACGCCGGGGGGATTGCCAAGGATTTGTTGAGGACAACAACGTGCGATCAAAAGGCGCACCCTGGGCCTTGTCGAAATTACTCCGAGACGCTGTGCTCCTCGTTTTGCGAGCGAAGCACGCGGTCGACGGAATAGGGAGCGCGGTGGCGGGGTTCGTGGTAGTGGCGAACTTGCATCTCCCCAAGCAATCCGATCGCAAGCAGATTCAACCCGCCGAGCAGCAGGCCGAGCGCCAGCATCATCAGCGGACCGTGAGAAGCCATAACAGGAACGTGCCGCAGGAACTTTTCTACGCCGAGCCAGGCTACGACGGCGCTGCCGCCCAATAGGCTGAGCAGACCAAAGGTTCCGAAGAAGTGCAGAGGCCGGGAAAGATAGCGGAGCAGAAACCGAATGGTAATGAGGTCAAAGAACACCCGGAAGGTCCGCGAAATGCCGTAGTGAGAGATCCCACGCTCGCGGTTGACATTGCGGATGGGCACCTCGCAAATCGATGCTCCGTACCACGACGCCAACGCCGGAATGAATCGGTGCAACTCGCCATACAGCGGCACCTGTTCCAGAATTTCGCGACGATAGGCTTTAAACGTGGTGCCGAAGTCGTGAATATCCACGCCGCTTAACTTTGCCATCAGCCAATTCGCCATGCGTGACGGGATGCGGCGCATCCAGAAATTGTCGACCCGCACTTTGCGCCAGCCGCTGACAATATCGTAGCCGGCCGCAATCTTTTCCAGAAAAACCGGAATGTCGGCGGGATCGTGCTGCAGATCGCCATCCATGGCGATGATGTATTCGCCGCGCGCATGGTCGAAACCTGCGGCCAATCCGGCGGTCTGCCCAAAATTACGCCGCAGTTTGACCACCGTCACGCGGCTATCCACTGCGGCGATCTCGCGCAGCATGGCAAAGGTGTGGTCGTTCGAGCCGTCATCCACGAGCACAATTTCGAAGCTCTCGCCAGCCGTCTCCATCACCGCTTTCAAGCGGTCGTAGAGGTCGGTAACGTTCTCTTGCTCGTTGTGCAGGGGGACGACGATCGAGTATTTGGGCACAGTTTTTTTATTATAGCTTGAACCGCTCCAAGTGCACCTGCAATATTGCTTCACAGGCAAACCTTAGAAACCTTATGGACCACGCTGGGCTTTCGCCGTAATCGCAACGCGTAGAGAACGTGCGGGTGGACAGACTCCAATGTCTCAGCCCTGTTCTTTCAGTTTTAATCGCGATTTGTTTTCTTCCATGAAGGCTTTGATGTCATTGGCCGCCCCCAAAAGCCGGTTCCACTGCTCGTAGTACAACGTGACCGGAAAGCGGCCCAGGCCGTAAACACTGACGCCACCTTTTTCCCCAACCTTGAATATCAGATCTCTGCTGCGCTTTTTCGTCTCAACTTCTTTTTCCAGCTGGGATAACCGTGCTTTCAGTTCCTCATAGGTCGGTTCTGTCATAGTTTCCTCGATGATCATTGTTTGATGTCGATCTCTATAGTAACTTGCGAGTGCCCCGCCCCCTACAACCAAACAGCGGAAATCGGAATCTAGGCGAGCACTGGAAATGCTGTGGCTTGTAAAGGAATGTAAAAGGAACGCACTCGCCCCGGCAAACGTAGCATCGGCTGTTAGAATAACCAAACCGCACCTACATTGCTGTAGGTCTATTTTTTTCAGGAGAAATGATTGGTCATTCAGCCTAAGGTAAGGCTCTTTGTGTTTTTAATATTAGCCTGTTCTCTTCGAACGATTGCTTCTGCCCAGCAGACGCCCCCGTCGAATGACCCAAAAGCGCAATCCCAAAGCACGTCTGCTGGGTCAACCGAGAAGCCAAAGGATGCTGATCCTAACCCTTCGGCCCCAGGAACGCCTGTTACACAGACGGCGGACAAGAATTCGCAGGACAAGAATGCGGGAACCTCAAATGATCGACTCTTTTTTACCCTGCCGAATTTCTTGACCTTGCAGAACGCCGGACAGGTGCCTCCGCTGACTACTGGACAGAAATTCAAGGTTGTGGCCAGGGGCTCATTCGATTATGTGCAATATCCCTGGTACGGTTTTCTAGCGGGAATCAGCCAGGCGGAAAACAGTGAACCTGGTTATGGGCAAGGTGCGGAAGGCTATGCAAAGCGCTTTGCCTCCGCCTTTGCTGATGGCACGATTGAAAACTTCATGACGGGCGCCGTCTTTCCGTCGCTCCTACGTCAGGATCCGCGATTTTTTCAGTTCGGGCATGGCAGTTTCACCTACCGCACGGAGTATGCGGTGAGCCGAATCTTCGTCACGCGAACCGATTCAGGCAAAAACCAGTTCAATTATTCTGAAATTGTAGGCAGCGCGTTGTCGGCGGTAATCTCGACCAATACTTATCATCCCCGAGCATACGTCACCAGGGAATTCGACCCGGCCACGGGCATGTTGACTTATGTTCACCATGCATCCGATCGCACTTTGCCGAACACTATCAGCGTCTGGGGAACGCAGGTGGGATACGACACTATTACGATTGTGGTGAAGGAATTCTGGCCCGATATCCATCGCAAGTTGGTTCACAAACATCAGGGTGAGGCAGCGCCGACCGTCGGCCCCAACCCCTAGGCGCCTACGCTTGAACGCATTCCCCGGGTTAATTCCATAATCTTAACTCGTGGGTCCCCACTGCGCCCCACCCTTGCAGCATCAACTTAACAAATTGACCAGCGACAACTTGAAGAGTACTGTGTCTGACAATTTCGGTGATGCAGATGGCGCTCCTGTCTCCTCTGCAAATACCCGTGAATATCCGGCCAAAACTCTTTCAGCTCATTTCCAAAGGCGTCGAGGCCCATTTGCGTTCCCCAGTCCGAGAGACTCGACGAAAAGCCACGATCGGCCGCGGGATAATAGAAGTTGGAAATAGCAATCGCGGTGGCGTTGCCGGCAAACTCAGGAACGTTGAACATGCGCCCCCCGGAGTCCGTTCGAGCGATAAAAATGCGGCCGATGGCGTAGTCAAAGCGGTGCAGGAACGAACCCCTGCCCAGTTGAAAGTAGCGAGGATCGATTTTTAGGATCGTGGGGAAAACCTCGCCCACCATGACATTGCCATCCACCTGATCGGCGAACGCCGCTCCATACCGCTTCGCGTATCCCTCCATTCCCTGTCCGAACGCCGGAGAGGAATTCTCCTCTTGACGAATGCCCGCCACGATGCCCACGACGGTGAATTCGTATGGATCGAAGGAGCCTTTCGCTGAGATGGCAAACTTTTCTTTCCAGGAGATTGGTTTCACTTGCGATTGACTATCTACGGTCAGATAGTTCGGCATTACGTAAAACATCCGGTCGTCTTTGCTCTTCTTTGTGTCTTGTTTTGTATCTTGGACCGGACCGCTTGGATCCGGAGAATTACTCTGGGTAGACGGTTGGTCTGCGGGGTTATCCTGCCGCGAAGAACTGGTCGCCGGCGCTTGCCTGGATTGGGCAGGATTCGATGTTTGAGTCTGCGATGCGCTTTGACCGGCGCAAAAAGCCGCAGAAAATAAGATAGACACGCTCACTAGCCCTACACGCGATGAATAGCTCAGTTTCAAATTGCTCCAGGTCCAGTTGATTGGGATGTTGCCGAGGCGATCTTGGGAGTCCACCGTTGGCGGTCCATTCTCCGCAAACAGAGCCCGCAATTCTGCCAGTATGCCGGCCTTTGGAAAATTCCGAGATTCAACGGGTCGCCTGCGATCCGGCGGTCAGTTTTCCCCACTTGTTCCAGGATGAATTCCACGCTCGCGAGCGAAGGAGATTCCTCCCTTCACTTTACCAGCAAGATGCAGTTCGGGGCGAGCGGGTGGTCCATGCCGAGCGTTCCCGGTGCTCTGCACAGAGCGCCAGCCAATCCCTACTCCGAAACTCAGATTGCCGCGGGCCTTTCCACTTCCGGCTTGAAGATCACGCCCTGACTGGTGCGGCTGTTCATGACTACTCGCAGGGGTGCCTCGAACTGCAGATGGCGGACGCATCCATCTTCGTCCACTGACGGTTGCTCGGTCAGCCACTCCCAATCGACCGTACCTTCTCCCGCGTCCGGGTTCACCGTGAAGTAGCCGATCTGGAATGCGGTGAGATTCTGAAAGAAGTGGCTGCCCTGCGAAGGCGTCACGCGGAAATCTCTGAAGCCAGCTTCAACGATGACGCGTGCTCCCGAGATCTCGTCCCATTCCACCGGGATTCCCAGCCAGGGATCATTCGATCCCCAGCGCCCCACTCCGATCAGCAGGTACGGTCGGTTCTCGACGCTGAGCAAGCCATTGAAGTGAGCGACGGCTTTTGCGACTTCCTGGCTGCGGCTACGCTCAAAGCGGTGGGAATCGACTACCACGACGTCGTACAGGTTTTCAATGCGCCCGTTGCCCAGTACCTTGTTGCTTTGGCAAAGAAGTTGTTGCGGATCCACATCGGCAACGGACAAATCCTGGTGATCGCGCGAAAGGGTCAGTGGACGAATCTGCAGGAAACCGAACTCGGCCGGTTCCCTCGGGTGGCGCGGCAGACGGACTGCAAACTCAATCTCGACCGGAATGCCCAGCGCATGTTCTCCAGCCTTTACCAGAGTCTCAAGTATGGTGGCCAGGGGGAAAAGATTGTATTTAAGCATGGGCGCGAAGCTCACGATGCGTATGCCCGGCCGGCTGACACCGTCATAGATTGCTTCGTTATCGTCGGAGTAGGTGGAAGCGACTGGGGGCAGCGTGCCATCCGCCTCAGCTGCATTTAGATCGAAGCGCATCTCGTGCAGATGCCCGGGGCGTCCCTGGGGAACCCCGTTCAAGGAGAGCGCCCAGAACTCCGTTTGAGAGTTGGCAAGGATGTCCTCCACGGACGAAAACTGCAGCAGATTCTGCGGATACCGCGGGCAAAACGTCAGACACTTTCCCCCGTCGACCACGGCCCGGCCGAGGCCCAAAGCCACAGCGGCGATTCCGTCGGCAAAAGACATCGGCGGCACGGGATAGAAATTGTGCGAGCGCACCACGCCGGAAAAATTGGGATAGAAGCGTTGTCCGTGCGTCGACCCGACGAGCTGCTGCACAATGACCGCCATCTTTTCTTCTTCCAGCCGGTACGGGGTGGCCCGTACATAGGCTTTGGCATGCCGGCTGAAGGTGGAGGCGTAGACGCGCTTGATAGAATCGATCAACTCCGCCAGCCGCTGCCCCAGATCGGGCTGCTGGTTGCCCAGCATGAACGTCTCATACACTCCAGTAAAAGGCTGATATTGGGAGTCTTCGAGCAGGCTTGAAGAACGCACGGCAAGCGGATAACTCACTTGTTCGAGGAAGGCCTTCAGGTCTTCCTGCAACTTCTCGGGAAGCTCCGCAGCCAGAAATCTCCGAAGGATCTCGTCATCGTCATCGCATCCCAGCGCGAAGTCCAACAAGTTATTCTCGGCCATGAACTGGTCGAAGGCGTCCGTGGCCAGCACCAGAGCCGGCGGCACCGCAATGCGTATGTTTGGAAAGCGCCGGGCGATTCGGTTCTTGCGCAGGAGATGACGCACAAAGGCCAAGCCGCGAGCTTTCCCTCCCAGCGATCCAGAGCCGATCCGCAGGAATCCCGATTCCGACGGTTTGAAGGTTTCGGCGTTGAAGTCTCCGATCAGCAACTCACTCTGCTCACGGCGGTAATCGTTGATCGATTCGATCAGATCGCGGCGCAGATGCTCCGGACCGTTAAAGTCCGATACTTTCCGCGGCCTCAGCTTCGCCGCCAGGGCAAATTCGGTTCGGGCCATCAGCCAATGAGAGAAGTGATTGCTCTGCGCGTGATACACAAGGCTCTCGGCGGAAACCGTCTGCAACTGCTCCTCAAGCTCATTCAGATCCTTCGCGCGGCCAACTTCTTGCAGATCCGGCAGACGGAATACGAAATCGCCAAAACCGACCTGCTCCGTGAGAATCCGGCGCAGGTCCTTCAGCAATGTAGGCGAACGCTTGCGCAGAAACGAGTAACCGGCACCCAACGCCCGCGGACGAAACTCGGTGCGGCTAGTCTGCAGCACGACCGGCACATCCGGCACCAGCGCCTTCATCATCCGCGCCAGCTCAAAGCCCGCCTCCGGGCTAAGTTTGCCTTCCCAGGGAAATTCCACGTCTGAAACCAGGCCAATCAGGTACTCGCGATATTCCTGCACCAGCTGCGCCGCATCCTCAAAATTCGAACTCAGCAGAATCTTCGGCCGCGCCTGCATCCGCACCAGCTTATGCGCAACGTTGATGCCCTCCTGAATGACGCGTCGTGACTGCTTGATCAGCTCGGTGTAAATTACCGGCAGAAACGACGAGTAGTAACGGATGTTGTCTTCCACCACCAGCAGAACCGGCACGCCCATGGCCCGGGTGTCGTGCAGAACGTTGCGCTTGTCCTCGATGTACTTGACGATGGCGATGAGAATGCGCGCATTCCCCTGCCACAGAAAAATCCGCTCGACATCGGTGACCGGATTCCGGCTGATGAAGTTCTTCACCTCTCGGTAGTCGTAAGCCAGCACAACCACCGGGACATCGAGGCCTGCGCGCTTCACTTCATGCGCCAACTCCGCGGCGGTCATATCCGCGACCGCCAGGTTCGTCACGATCAGATTGAAGCGAGGCTGCGAACGCGCCAGATCCAGCGCCTCGGCACAGCTTGAAACATGCGTGATGCCGGGAATCTGCTGCAGGTTCAGTTCGAGCGATTCGTCGATCAGGAGTTCGTTCAGCCGGCCGTCTTCACGCAGGATGAAAGAATCGTAGAGGCTGGAAACCAGCAGAATGTTCTGCACCTTGAAGGGCATCAGGTTGTCGAAGCCTTCGAGGCGCGCTTCGGCATCGAGAAAAGGCTCGGTCATGGGCCGGGTGGTCATGGGGCGATTTTCCTGTTAGGAGAATGTGAGCTACTCAACTCATCACTAGCGCCAGGGGCATCATCCGCTGTGTAGGCGGGCGGATGAATGATAATGCACCCATTGGGTTCACTAGTGTCCTTTTCGGCGATGGTCTTCATTCGCTCCAGAATCTCAGGGACATAGTAGAAGCCAGAGAATCCGTTGAATGGGAACATCTTCTCCAAGGGCTTCCTCACTTTATTCATCCCGAAGTGTCTTTCGTGAATTAGTCGAAAAGTCTCGTACGCAATAAGGTCGGCAGCTTGGAGTGCAATGAATTCATCACGGTTTCCGGCGGCGCAGCTACTGAGGCGATATGCCGCCCTCCAAGTCGGGTGAGACTTCATCTTGTAGAAGACTCCGATCGCCTCGGCCTGAAACCTGTTCTGTTCCAAAATAACTGAAAACTGAACGTCTTTTGGCCACATGTTCTGCGGTCGGTGTAGTTCCTCAGCAAGTAGAGCGATGCATTCCTTGAAGCAAAGAATATATGGGTTCCCAAGCCGCCTTCGGCCATCCTCGTTGATTATCTTTTCGTATTCCCTAGCGAGTACCCCCACGCTCACCGCTTGGAGCTTCCTCTTCTGCTTAATCAAAAGCTTTAGCAGACCCCTGGAGTACCTCTTGGCACGTTGCTTCGTCCATCCTGTGAACTCATGGTCGTGGGCATTTAGGTGCGACGCGTGGAAATGCTTGACGCCGACCCGTCTGTTCTTCCAGCTCCAGCCCCTCTCAACCTTTTCCCAAACAATCTCCTCTGCGGCGATGCCGCCCACGACATAGGTGTTGGGATCCTTGGCTTGGGAATCATAACTTTCGTCGCAATAAAACCAAACACCGGGCACGAAAGACCTTTCCTTGTTGTGTTATGCCGGCCAAGAATAGATGCGGGGTGGAACTAGTCCACCCCGCCTTTCGGTTGCTGCGAGCAGCCGCCGGGCTTCGCCCGCCTGGACAGCCGAGGGCGGCTGTCCCTACATGTGTCTTGCTAACTACACCAGTCCTTGATCCAGCATCGCATCGGCCACCTTGAGGAAGCCGGCAATGTTGGCGCCGTTCACGAGGTTGCCGGGCGTGCCGTATTTCTCAGCCGTCTCGTAGCAGTTGCGGTGGATGTTGATCATGATTTTGTGCAGCCTGTCATCCACTTCCTCGCGGGTCCAGGAAAGGCGCGCGCTGTTCTGCGCCATCTCCAGACCAGAGGTAGCCACGCCGCCCGCATTCGCCGCTTTCGCCGGACCATACAGAATCCTGGCTTCCAGGAAGAGCTTGGTCGCCTCCAGCGTGCTTGGCATGTTGGCGCCTTCGGCCACCAACTTGATGCCATTCTTCAGCAGGTTCGCCGCATCCTTCGCGGTGATTTCGTTCTGTGTGGCGCTGGGGAACGCGCAATCCGCTTTAATGTTCCAGAGCGGGTTGTGCTCCAGCTTCACGTCGGTCGGCATGAAGATCGCCTTCTTGTAGTGATCTGAATAATCGCGAATGCGGCCGCGCTTCACGTTCTTCAATTCCAGAATGTAAGCCAGCTTCTCGCGATCGATTCCATCCGGATCGTAGATCACGCCGTTCGAGTCGGACACGGTCAACGGCTTCGCGCCCAGATCGAGCAGTTTCTCGATCGTGTACTGGGAAACGTTACCGCTGCCCGAAACGAGGCAGAGCTTCCCTTCCAATTTATCCTTGCGGCTCTTCAGCATTTCTTCGGCAAAATAAACGCAGCCATAACCAGTCGCCTCGGGACGAATTAACGATCCGCCCCAGCCCAGCCCTTTGCCCGTGAGCACGCCGGTGAATTCGTTGCGCAGCCGCTTGTACTGCCCAAACAAGTAGCCGATCTCGCGTCCGCCCACACCAATGTCGCCGGCGGGAACATCCGTGTCCGGCCCGATGTGCCGCTGCAGTTCGGTCATAAAGCTCTGGCAGAAGCGCATCACTTCGTTGTCGCTTTTCCCTTTGGGATCGAAATCCGACCCGCCCTTGCCGCCGCCCATGGGCAGCGTCGTGAGGGAATTCTTGAACACTTGCTCAAACGCCAAGAACTTCAGAATGCCGAGATTCACCGACGGATGGAAGCGCAGGCCGCCCTTGTACGGCCCAATCGCGCTGTTCATCTCAATGCGGAAACCGCGGTTTACCTGCACCGCGCCTTGGTCGTCGACCCAGGGCACGCGGAACATCAATACGCGCTCCGGCTCCACCACCCTGTCGAGGATGCGGTTGGATTGATACTCCGGATGTTTTGCCAGCACTAACCGCAGAGAATCGAATACTTCCAGAACCGCCTGATGGAATTCAGGCTCAGCTGGGTTCTTCGCCTTCACGCTAATCATTACATCTTCAATGTAGTCGCCCGGAGCCTTGATTCCGGGCGTAGTCAGAGTGCCAGACGTCATGGTCCTACCTCCGTTGGTGTAGCGATTATGAAACCTTTGATTCTGCTCCTATCCCTGTAATAAGCAATGACTCGCCGCACCCCCGGGGGTGATCCTTGTCACCGCAACTTTTGGCTTTCGAATCATGCAGTTGCCAGGACCCTGACCCGGCAAATCTAAACTTCATCGAGGAACTGGCGCAGCAGTTTGCCAGCTTCCTCGGGCTGTTCCCAGGGGGAATAGTGCCCGGCTTTCGGGATCACACGCAACTCGCTGTCAGCAACGCGCCGGCGCATCAATTCAGCTTCGTTCACACCAGTCAGAATGTCTTCATCGCCGGTGACAAATAGCGTGGGTACGTCGATCGTCTTCAACGTCTCCATCGAATCAGAGCGCTCGGCCATGCCCCGCTGCACTTGGGCAATATCCTTGGGCGACATCTTCCGCATCATGCGGAAGACGCCGTCAACCAGATCCGGCCGGGACTCGCGCGTGGTCTTGCCCAGCAGGCGAGGAATCATGCTCTCGAAAAACGGCTCGGTGCCGCTCTCGAGGACATCGTTAGCGGCCTGCAGCCGAGCCTCGCGGGCTTCAGGAGGATCCGCGGAAGCTTTCGTATTGCACAGGACGAGCGCGGCGACGCGTCCGCGATGCTTTCGCCAGAACTCGAACAGTGCGTACCCGCCGATGGACACACCAACCATGGGAACTCGCCCGACTTCGGCATCATCCAACACCCGCGCAATATCAGCGGCGTGCTTCTCCATGGTGGCGGGACCCTCGCCAATGCCGGAGCTTCCGTGCCCCCGCAAATCAGGAAGGATCAATCGATAACGGCTAGAAAGAACCTCCGCCACTGGCAGCCAGAATTCATGATTCGCGGGAAAAGGATGCAGCAGAATTACAGGAGGGCCTTCGCCTACAACGTAGAAGACGATCTCAGCATCGCCGCTCTTGACATGTTGTGAAACCATGCTGCACTACGGATTCGTCGCGCGTTGTGCGCCCGCCGGAGCGTTCAGCAGCAGCGGCTCTTCGGGCATAACGATCCAGGCAATGGGATAGGAGATCAAGCCAATCCCGGTCATGAAAGACGCGATCAGCCAAACCAAACGAACCACCGTCACGTCGATATCGAAATATTCGGCAACACCGAGGCAAACCCCGGCAATTTTGCGCCCTTGCCGGGGACGCACCAGACGCTTGCGCGCCACCGACGCTCCGACGCGCGTGCCGCAATAGGCACAAACGGCCGCGTCATCCTGAATCACTTTACCGCAGTAGTTGCAATACATGGCTCGACCTCTACAAGACAACACGTAATTGTAGCCCGAATATATCGCAGGCTGCGGATTTCGGGCATGGGGAACCGACTGAGGCTCACTCGCGATAGGCTTCCTTGATGTGCTCGCGGGCTTTTTCAGCGGGTGGCGTGCCAGCGTTTTCGGCAAGGACGATCTGGTACTTCTTCATAGCTAAGTCGCGCTTCTGGAGGAGGTCATACATTTCGCCGGCGGCCAGGTTGGCTTTCTGCAGCGTCTCGGGGTCCGGGTCTGACACTTGGCCGACCAGTTCGTAGGCGGAGGCAGCTTCGGAATAATCCTTCTGGCTTCTCAGCAATTCACCTAGCCCCCAGGCGGAAATCTCATAATGCAAGTTGCCATATTTCCCTTCGCGACCGTTCTCCCAAACCTTGCGATAGATGGCTCCGGCCTCGCTTGCGCGCCCGGTAGCGCGGAGGAGATTGGCTTCTTCCAGCGGAAACAAATAATTCCTTGGATACTTGCTGGCCAAATCGTGCATGAAAGCACGGGCTTCGTCGTAGCGGTGTTCGCGGCGCAGGAACAAGGCCAGCACAACCTTGGCGTCGACACTATTTTCTCCTCTGCTATCCGCGACCTGGCGCAGGTATTCCAGTCCTTTCTCCTTGTTACCGCTGAGCCCAACCAGGGCCACGGCGACCTTCACGCTCCAGGGTAAGCTGCCCATCACATAGTTATGGGCTCCCACGACGAGCTTCGCGTCGACAAAGTTAGGATCCAGTTCGAGCACGCGTTCGTGATCGTGGCGAGCACCTACTGCGTTCCGCAAGGCAGAAAACCAGGCACGTTCCACCAACGCGGTATAGAGCGAAAACTGGGCGCGGGTAACGCCGCGGGCATAGAGTGCCTCCACATTATTAGGATTGCTTTTGAGTTGCTGCTCTTCGAGCCCTTCGGCGCGCTCGACCAGCTGTTTGATTTGTTCCTTTCCCTTTGGGTCGGCGGGGCGATGAGCCTGTCCAATGAAGGTGTCATTGCTATATTCGCCGGTATTCATCGCACCCATGCGGTAAAGCTCGCGCATGAGGGTCGTGGACAGCAGATGGTTCACCGCAGAAGGATCATTGGGATGCCGATCTAGGATTTTCTGGAAATCCTCGATGGCGCGGTCATAATCCATGTTGTAGAAGTGCTCGGAAGCGGACTCGAACAGGGGGTCGTTGGGGGAACCAGTGAAGTTTGGCGAAGACGGAATTGCAACGGTAATTCCGGTTGCGTGGGTTTGCGAGTGCGCTGAGAGCCTCAAGAGGCATAGGCTGACAGCGCAAGATAGCATGCACGTGCGAAGCAGGCCTCTCGCGAATATTCGGCTCAACTGCATCCCCAGAGTTCTAGCCTTCAGCTTAGTTTAACTGAACTCGACTGAAGCAAACCATACAGAGTGAAGTTCATTGGAGAAACGAAAGACACGCCAACGGTGTGAACCGCGGGTGCAAGATTTGCTGAGGGGATCGTCCTCGGGTTGCTGCGACTCACCTGACTGTACGTCCATGACGAGGGTAACTGAGCCATCTTTACGCGAGTTTGCGAGTAATAATTGCCCGAGCAAACAAGTCTTGGGCCGACAAGAACGCGCAACTAGCTGAGGAAAAAATGACTTAGCACTGGACATATTTTGGCTGTTGGTTTGCGTTGCGAAAGACAAACGTTCCAAAGAGCTTTTTCGTTATGGCTGATCTGGTTCGAGACGCACAAGAGGAATTTTGGAGCCCCCCAAGTGTTCTGGATGACGACTCGGCTACGGCTGCCCCCCCAGCCGTAGCCTGCGCGGAGTTGGCGGATGCTTGCGATGGTTGCGGCAGCGAGTTCATGATTGGAGCGAGGTTTTGCCATACCTGCGGACTGCGTCGTCGCGAATTGGCTACGGCCACCCTCCCCCGGAGTGCGAGAGTTGAGGTCATCGCGGGTCTGTGGGCCAGACGCCTGGCCTGGTTCACAAATGGAGTCTCGTGGGCTGCTGGCGCGTGGCGTGAGATACCCTTCCCCAATTGGCTGCACTATTTGCATTTCCACGAGATCAAGCGCAGGGTAGGCTTGCCCACCGCGTCGTTGATCGCTTTTCTTGTTGGCCTGGGTTGCGTCGCCGGAGTCATCGGCGTCAGCCTGTTCTTCAAGGCCTCGAATCTCGTGGAGTTTCAGGCGATTCAGATGTGGCGAATTGAATGGCTGCTGGCTGCGACCGCTTCGTTTGTCGCTGGTATCCTTTTAAAGAAGCCCTCCGATAACGAATAGCCCTCCTGCTGGAATCTCTACGACTCGCTTCCGGAAGTCGCAGCGCGGCGCTGCTGGTTCATGCGGTAGAGATGGTGGACAGGTCCAGTCCCCCGACCCAAGGGATAGCCGGCCGCGATCGCGGCCGTGACATAAGTCTTGGCCAGTAAGGTCGCTTCGGCCAGGCCTCGATCGAGCGCCAGATGACAGGCGATTGCCGTCGCGAACGCACATCCCGTGCCATGCGTGGAATTCGAGCGTTGCCGTTCCGCCTTGAAGACTTCCTGCTCGGTACCGTGTTTGCTGGTAAAGCTCAACAGGTCGATCGCCTTGTCAAGATGGCCACCTGTGATAACCACCGCAGCCGAACCCATCTCATGGAGCTTGGCTGCCGCCGCCCTCATTTCGTCGAGATTCGTCACCTTCATGCCTGTGAGAACCGCCGCCTCGTCTATGTTCGGCGTGAGAACGGTCGCCAGTGGGATCAGCTTTCCGACCAGCAACTTGCTTCCGGGAGCATCGAGTAGGTCGGCGCCGGAGGAGGACTTAAGGATGGGGTCCAGGACAACATTGGGCATTTTCGACTTGCCCTGGCGTTCCAGGAAGTCAACCACGGCTCGAACGACCTGGCCTGTAGCCAGCATTCCGATGTGTATGGCTGCGACTGAAACGTCAGCAACGAGTTCTTCCAGAGTATCGCTGATCAAACCGGGGTCGACAGCTTCTACCCGTCGGACACCGGTGGTGGATTGGACGGTCATACCCGTAATACAAGCCACACCGTAGCAACCGTGAGCCGCAATCGTCTTTATATCGGCGGTCACACCAGCTCCCGAGGATGGATCAAAGCCCGCGATACTGAGTACAACAGGTGGCGTCTCACCCATGAGTTTTCGGTCCTGACCGGCCCTTCGAAGCGAAAAATAAACTTCGGAGCTAAGCAACCTTGTACCTAAAAGGGTGGCAATAAACAACTTATAAAGAAACTGGACGTAAACCATTGTATCGATTGGAGATGAAAAAAGTTCCGAAGCTGCGGGATATTACGGATTTACTACTATGCAAACATCTAAGCTCATTGTTTTGATATACATCATATCGTTTCCCTATAATTCACAATAAGTTACGTGAGATATCAATTACTGCCAGGACACTATAAATGGCCTAGTTTCGGGTTGACAAGGTTCCACTAGGCCTCTACCATTTACGAACCGTTAACGAAACAGCCTAGCTAGGACGACTTTTTGAGATGCGAGGAGAACTGAATGCAAAGACGTATAGCTCATGGACTGATGATCGGGTTAATGATCGTCGGGCTGGGAGCCGCTCAGGGTCCGAACAACTCGGAGGCCAGTTCCGCCCCAAGTAGAGCCCCAATTAAGCCCGAAAGCCGAAAGCAGATCGCCAAGAATCAGCCGTATCAGGTGGGAACAGCGTCATGGTACGGAGAGGATTTTGAAGGCAAACCAACTGCCAGCGGTGAAGACTACGACATGTACGAGATGACCGCGGCGCATCCCACGCTGCCTTTGGGAACTTACGTACGTGTGACCAACTTGCACAATGGCAAAGCAGTCGTCGTGAAGGTGAACGACCGGGGGCCAATCGTGGAGGGTCGCATCATCGATCTTTCCTACGGCGCAGCTCAGGCACTCCAGTTTCAACATCGCGGCCTGCAGAGAGTCAGGCTCGACCTTGTGAAAGCTGGAAAGTCTCAGCATCGTCCGGTTTATCAAACCATCGCGGCCAACCATCCTATGGCGGAATTGCCGTAGACACCTTACACTGCTAGGGATGCAGACCACTCTGCCCCATCTCATCCCTGGCAGCGATTCACTTCAAAATAGAACCCGAAACAACGATCCCCGGCAAAAACTGATTATCGCTCTCGACGTGTCCACGGCGGCTGCGGCGCAAAAAATTGTCGGATCGGTTGGCGACTCGGCCCTCACCTATAAAGTTGGCATGCAGTTGTACACCGCCGAAGGACCGCGCATAGTGCGGGATCTGGTGGCTTCGGGCCGGCAAGTTTTTCTCGACCTGAAATATCACGATATCCCTAATACTGTTGCGTCTGCCGTACACGAAGCCGCGCAGTTAGGCGTGGGCATGCTGACCGTGCACACCTCCGGCAGCACGAAGATGCTGCGGGCAGCGGTGGACGCGGCGCGATCCGTGAATCCGGCGCTGATGGTACTGGGAGTCACGGTCCTCACCAGCATGGATGAAAACGATCTGCACACGATTGGCTTCCGGGGAACGATGGCGGAGGAAGTCCTGCGCCTAGCCAAACTCGCGTTGGCCAATGGATGCCAAGGGATCGTGACGTCGGCCCGCGAGGCCACGCGCGTGCGCGCCGAACTCGGAAACGACTTCGCCATCGTTACTCCCGGCGTGCGCCCTGCCGGCGCGGGCCATGCAGATCAGGTGCGCGTAGTGACTCCAGCCGAAGCAATCGCCGCTGGTGCGAGCCACATCGTTGTCGGAAGGCCGATCACGGAAGCCGCCGATCCGGCGACTGCGGCGCGAGCCATTCTGGGGCAGATCGGAACCTAGCGAAGTTGTTTTTAAATGGCTGGATAAGGCGTAATATAACTTCGCTTTCCAGATCAAAGAGAAACACCAGCCAATACCGCCGCTGAAAAATAGCACGGGCCCCGCACCAATAATCTGCGTTTACGCGAGGAGGACACATGCCCCGGAGACTTCTCTGGCGTGGAGTTCTGACCGTTGCTCTGAGCCTAGCCCTCGCCATCCCGGCCAAGGCAGATAACCTGGACAACGCCGCCAGAAACATCGTAATAGGAATTGTCGCGGTGACTGCCGCGATTGCTGTGGTCGTCACCGTCCTAGTGATGCACGAATCTAAGAAAAAACGAACCATTACCGGATGCGTGAACTCAACAGCCGGAGGCATGACTATCACTGACGAAAAAGACAATCAAACCTACGCCATTGTTGGCGACACTGCCAGCATCAAGCCTGGCGACAAGATGAGACTGAGAGGAAGAAAAGCGAAGCCAAACGGTTCGGACAAGACTCTCGTATGGGAATCTAGACAAGTGGACAAAGATTTTGGTGTCTGTCATCCCTAGGCGTAGCTTTAAAAGACGAATTAACGGCCAGCTCGTGCCGTCGATCCTTGCGGAATCGACCTATGTAACTCTTCCGCCGATCCGTTCAGCAGATTCCGCAGCACTGCCACTTCTGCAGCAATCCCGGTATGCAGCGCTGGATCCACGTCCGGCGCAAACAGCGGTGAATGATTCGACGGAAGCATAATCCCGGACGCCTTGGCTTCGGCAAACTTCTCCGGGTCCGCCCCTCCGAGACTAAAGTAAAATCCCGCGATACCCTGCTCGGTGAAATAAGCAAAATCCTCTGAAGGCGTCTTCGGTTCCTGGATCAGAACGTTGTCTTTGCCAAGAGCTGACTCCAGCACGCCGCGCAGCCGCTGCGCCAACGCAGGATCGTTATAGACCAAGTCCGTCTCTTCATAGTGATCGATCATCGGTGGACGCGGGGCGCCCCCTGCTTCGGCTTCAGCCTTGGTAATTCGCGAGATCGCCGCGAGCACTTGCTTGCGCACTTCCGCGTTTCGGGTGCGGACGGTCAACCCCAGCTCCGCCTGATCCGGAATAATGTTGTTCTTGGTGCCCGCCTGAACGTAGCCCACTGTGACCACCGCCATTTCCCCTGGCTTCACTTCCCGCGACGCGATGGTTTGCAGCGCCAGAATCGTTCGCGCCGCGATCACAATCGGATCAATCGCGGTGTGCGGAGCCGAACCATGCCCGCCTTTCCCGTAAATCGTGATTCGAAGCGAGTCGGCATTCGTGTTGTAAACTCCGGGCGTAATCCCCACCGTCCCCGCGGGAAGTAAGTTCTCCACATGCAGGGCCACGGCCACGTCCGGTTTGGGAAAGCGTGTCAGCATGCCATCCGCAAGCATCGCCTTCGCACCGCTGATGGTTTCCTCGGCCGGTTGTCCAATCAGCATCAATGTTCCGTGCCATGTGTTCTTGCTGTGGACCATGATCGAGGCGGTTCCGGTTATTGCCGCGATGTGCAAGTCATGGCCGCAAGCGTGCATCACGGGAACATCGTGGCCAGCATCATCTTTCGCGCGAATCTTGCTGGCGTAGGAAAGCCTTGTCTTTTCTTCCACGGGCAAGGCGTCCAGTTCGGTCCGAAGCATCACTGTCGGCCCCTGGCCGTTTTTCAGAATGGCAACAACACCAGTCCCACCCACGTGCTCCGTCACCTCATAGCCAAGGTCACGTAACCGGCCCGCCAGTTTTGCCGCGGTTTGGGTTTCGTGTCCCGAGAGTTCCGGATTCTGATGCAACTCCACATAAAAGGCAAACGCATTGGGATAGACACCCTCAACCTCCCCTGATGCGGAATTCTGCGCGTGGACGCAGGCCGTGAGAGACATGAGCAGCAGGAGCTTCGCCAGTTTCATGGTTCAGGGATCATATCGCACCGGACGTGTCTGTCGGTAGACTGCCGGGCATTCTTTCTCTCTTAACACTGAGCTTCACACGATGTTCCAAATCCGATACACGCGAAAAGTTCATCTTTCAATTCGGATTTTTCCACTATGGCGGCAGGTGTACAATCGTCGTAGAAAGCACTGGTAAGCGCCGCTTCGTTGTCAGGCCCGAGGTGCTAATGAACGTCCACGTCAGTTACCGTCTTCACAAAACTCCTGCCGTAGAAAAAGACATCCAACACCAGATCGAAAAACTGCGGAAACGGCTACAGTTCTTCCGCCCGGAGCTTGTCCACCTCAAAGGCATGGTGGAGGAGAATTCCGCCCGCGAAGGAACGATCGTTTCTCTGAACTTGCGGTTACCTTCCGGTCAGATGGCGGTGCAGGCGAAAGCCCAGACTCCCGAGGCTGCAGTGAAGAGCGCCTTCGAGGATTTGCTGCAGCAAGTGACCAAACATAAGGAGCTTCTGCGATCCCCACACAAGTGGACGCGGCGGCAGAAAGAAGTCCCCGGACGTCGCATGGCCTCGGTACCGTTTGAGGAGACTCTGGCTGTCGTGTTTCCGCCGGCGGTTTCGGCTGAAGATGTGCGCTCTTACGTCAACGTGAATCTATCTCGCTTGGAGCGCTTTGTGGAGCGCGAGATTTACTTTCGCGAAACCGCCGATCAGGTTATGCCCGACTCGATCAGCAAAGAAGAGGTGATTGACGAAACCATTGCGGCCGCGCTGGGCAATGGGCGGGAGAAACCGGAGCGGCTGGCGCTGGAGCCTTGGCTCTACCGCCTGGCGCTCGAGGCACTCGACGAACTCTCCCGGCCAGAAGGAACGAACGGCAGCGCCGTCCGCCTAGAAGAATCGGCCCGCAAGGCCAACGTCAAAGCCAGTGACGAGCCGGAATTGCAGTTTCATCAGCCTGACGAAGCGATTACAGAGGAAACCATCATCGCCGACGATCGCATAGCAACGCCCGAGCAGATCGTCGGGTCCGAAGAGATGATGCGTCTGATCGCAGTGGTTTTGCGAGATATGGCCTCGAACCATCGCGAGGCATTTATCTTGCACGCCATCGAAGGCTTTGGCGTCGACGAAATCTCCGCAATCACCGGCATTCCGCCGGACCGGGTTTTGACTTCTATTTCTGCCGCGCGCGATCACCTGCGCAAATCGCCTCAATTTATCGGGCAATTTAAAGGGCGGTTTGCGCCCACCGGGACCGCGTAACTCCAATTCCAATTGAAAGGAAGTGGGATAGCGAATGATTACTCGCGAACAAATTCATGAATTAGCCCAATTCGAAGATCAGGGAGCCTGCGCTCTAAGTTTCTACTTTCAGCCCACGGCGCCTCGCAACAAGGCCCACAAGGAAGAAGCCATTGCGACCAAAGACGTCCTGCGGGAGGCTTTACGGCGGTTGGAGAGCAAGAGCCCGAGTGCCACCAAAGGCAAATGCGAATCGGCTCGCGCGGATGTCGACCGCATCGTCCATCTGTCGCAGGACTTGCGCGGAAATGGCACCCACGGCAAGGCGGTATTCGCCTGTGCCGCGCAAGGCTTTTGGCGCGAGTACGATCTGCCGCCGCAACTCGGCAACACGCAACTGTTCGTCGATCGCCATTTTCACCTTAAACCCGTAGCCCGCCTGCTGGGAGCGTTTCCCAGCCTGGGGGTTGTGCTGCTTGACCGCCACCGCGCCCGGCTGTTCGACCTGCGCCTTGGAGAGTTAACCGAACGCATTGATTTTTTTCATCCCCTTCCCCACCGTGGTCGCGGCGACGGCTTCGCCGGATATGATGCCGGCCACGCCCAACGCCGCGTCGCCGACGAAATCCGCCAACATTTCAAACTGGTGGCCGACGTTCTGAAAAACGCGGTTGAGAAGCATGTTTTCGAGCGCTGGATTCTCGGCTGCCAGGACTTGCTCTGGTCGCAGTTCGAACCGCAACTGCACCCCGATGTAGCGCAGCGACTGCTCGGGCGTTTTTCCGCCGAGGTAGCACACGTCGCCCGGGAAACCATTCGCGCGCACGCGGAGCAAATCTTTGCTGAATGGCAGAAGAAGCGGTGCACTGAGGTAGTACGCGAAACCATCAGCCAGGCCCGCAGCAATGGTCGGGGCGTCACCGGGTTGCGGCGCGTCCTGCGTTCGCTCGAGTTGGGCGAAGTGCAAACCTTGCTGATTGGAGATCGATATGTCGCCCAAGCCGTAGAGTGCACGGGCTGCGGCCATCTCGATGCCCACCTGGTGAGTTCCTGCCCGGTCTGTGGCCGCGAGACTCGTGAAGTTGTCGACGTGTCAGAAGCGATTTTGCCTTGGGTAATCCGTCGCGATGTCGAACTGTTCTACGTGAAGGATGATCCCGAGCTCGACAGCGTGGGCAATATTGCCGCTCTGCTGCGTTTTCGGTCGGAACAGAACAAGGTGCGAGAGATCACGGAGGCTGCGGGCCGAGAATCCCTTGGCCGGCAGCCCGGACGTGTGGGCCGATATCGCGGGCTGGCAACTGGTTTGGGTCGAATGTAGTTCGGGCCGCGGGCGTGCATGTGGCACGGCCCGCGGCCAGATTGTAATTCCATATACCCTCCCTTGCCCGGCGGCGTGAATCCTTGCTCGATGGCGTGATATGCTTCCCGCTTTCATGCCAGCAGGAGGAAAATGCCTTTCTCACGTCGCGATTTTGTAAAGACCTCAGTTCTCGGAGCCGTTGCCGCTGGAGTCGGAACGCCAACCCGGGGCGAAGACGCCAAGCCGAATGTTGTCCCGCAAGAACACGACGCGCCATCAGGTTCACGCAAACTACCCATCCTTATCTGTGCCAACAATGGCTATGCCTACCTTGAAGGAGCATTCGCTTTCCTTAAAAGCGGCGGCGACACACTCGACGCCGCCCTCAAAGTGGTGAAAGGTCCGGAAGACGATCCCAACGACGACAGCGTCGGCTTTGGCGGAATTCCCAATGAAGAAGGCGTGGTCGAACTCGACGCCTGTTGTATGCATGGGCCCACGCGGCGCGCGGGTTCCGTTGGCGGTGTGCGCAATATCAAGAATGTGTCGCTGGTGTCCAAGGCGGTGATGGAACACACGGGGCATGTAATGCTGGTGGGCGAAGGTGCGGAGCGTTTCGCCGTTGCTGTGGGCTTTCCGCGCGAGAACTTGCTGACCGAGCACTCGCGAAAGATCTGGTTGCTGTGGAAAGAATTTCACTCCACCGACGATTGGTGGGGCCCCGGCTTGGCCGATCCGCACTGGCAGGCCCCCGCGTCGAACGACAAGCCACAATCCCAACTCTGGCGAGAGAGAATCGAGAATCTGCAAGCGCGCGCCGCCGATCTGGGTATCGAACCGGACCTCCAACTCGCGGCCGTGCGCAAAGTTCTCTTTCCACCGACCGGTACCATCCATTGTTCCGCGCTGAACAGCAAAGGCGAGATTTCAGGATGTACCACAACGAGCGGATTAGCCTTTAAGCTTCCTGGACGTGTTGGCGATTCACCTATCATCGGTGCCGGTTGCTATACCGATCAGGATGTGGGTTCGGCTGGCGCGACGGGCAGCGGAGAAGAAAATATTAAAGTTGCGGGCGCGCATACGATCGTTGAAAACATGCGCCACGGCATGTCTCCGCAGGATGCCGGCATGGACGCACTAAAGCGTATCGTCCGCAACTACAACGGCGATATGAATAAGCTGCGCTTTCTCGATATGACCTACTACGTCCTGCGCAAAGATGGCGCTTATGCAGGTGTTTCGTTGTGGGAGGGATACTCGAAAGGGCATCCTCACAAGATTGCCGTCCACGATGGCACCCTACGCGCCGAGGTAACGGTAAGCCTCTACAAGGGATATTCGCAGGAATTTCCGCCGTTCCCCGACATCCCCGAGGATTTGAAGAAGGGTTCGGAATACTTGAAATAAGAAATTCGACTCGCCGGCGAGACTAACGGACTGCACGAAAATAATGTACACAGCTACGCATGAAGAACGTAACCCTTATCACTAAGCGAACCTCACCTTCACATCCGGCCCCTTTTCCAGGTGAATACTTTCGATGAAGCGAACCTTCCCGGTCTGATGCGTAAGGATTACCGAGGATGTTCGCGTGCCCTCGCCGAAGAAGCGTACACCTTTCAGCAATGCGCCGTCCGTCACTCCGGTCGCGGCGAAGATGAGTTGCTTGCCGGGAGCAAGGTCCTCCGCTTCATAGATGCGGTTCTTGTCTTTGATGCCCATGCGCACGAGGCGCTCCTCCTGCTCGGGCTTCACGACCAGACGACCAAGCATGTATCCGTTAAGGCAACGGATGGCGGCGGCTGTAATCACCCCTTCCGGCGCACCACCGGAGCCCATGACGGCATGTACGCCGGTTCCGATCACGGCTGCCGCAATCCCGGCTGAAAGGTCGCCATCGCCGATCAGGCGTATGCGGGCACCAGCGGCGCGAATATCGGCAATCAGTCTCTCGTGGCGGGGCCGATCCAGCACGATCACCACAAGATCCTCCACGTCGCGTTCCAGTCGTTTTGCGATGTTCTTCAGGTTGTCGGCCACGGGAGCGTCGAGTTCGACCGCGTCTTTGCAGGAAGGCCCGACCACAATTTTTTCCATGTAGCAATCGGGAGCATTGAGCAGCCCTCCGCGTTCTGAAGCAGCCAGCACGGTGATCGATCCGGGCGCTCCCGTGGCGCAAAGATTGGTGCCCTCGAGCGGATCGACGGCAATGTCGACCTCCGGGACTTCGCGTCCGTCGGGGAATTCGGCGCCCACTTTCTCTCCGATGTAGAGCATGGGAGCCTCGTCGCGCTCGCCCTCGCCGATAACGATGGTCCCACGCATGGGGATGCAGTCCATCGTCTGCCGCATGGCCTCGGTAGCAACCTGGTCCGAGAGCTTGCGCTCCCCCTGCCCCATGGTCCGGGCCGAGGCGATCGCTGACACCTCCACGACGCGCAGGAATCGCGAGGCGAGATCGCTCTCGATGTTTTGCCCAAAACTGCGGGCCTTGTTCTCGGGACGAATTTGCGTAGCCATAGAAGACCTCCCAAAAGCTCGCCTACATGCCTCCCACCTAGGGCACCGCGCATCATGCTCCATCCGTAAAGGCGGCGTCAAGATGGAAAGGCCGTACGTCAAGGAGGACGATCCGGCACCTGACCTGCCCCCACGATATGGATCACAATCTCTCCATGGTATTCTCTTACCCCTGTATCGAAACCATCTTTATGCCGGAATCGCGCTCGCTCACCTTGCTCTGCATCACGACTTACGAAAAAGGTCAGGAATTCATGCGCGAGTGCAAACGCCTGGGCTGCCGGGTATTTCTCCTGACCGCGGGAAAGCTGCGCAACGCCGACTGGCCGCGCGAAAGCCTGGAAGACACGTTCTATCTGCCTGCTGACATTCCTCTCCCCGACATCGTGCAAGCGGTCACGCACCTGGCGCGAACACAGAAACTCGACCGCATCGTGGCACTCGATGAATACGACATGGAGACGGCCTCGACTCTGCGCGAGCATTTGCGCATGCCTGGCATGGGATTGACGACCATGCGCTACTTTCGCGACAAGCTGGCTATGCGCATGCGCGCGCTGGATCGTGGACTGCGCGTGCCGGACTTCGTTCCGATCGTGAATCACGGCGACATCGGCTACTACCTCGAACATGTTCCCGGACCATGGGTGCTGAAACCGCGGCAAGAGGCCTCTGCCATCGGCATCAAGAAAATCCACGTCGCCGACGAACTTTGGCCAATCCTCGAGCAGTTGGGAGATAAGCAATCTACATATCTGCTGGAGAAGTTTGTTCCCGGTGAGGTCTACCATGTCGACTCAGTGGTATCTGAGAAGGACGTGGTGTTCTCCAACGTCAGCAAATACGGCAAGCCGCCGATGAACGTCGCGCAAGGCGGCGGAGTGTTTACGACGTTCACCATGCTTCGCGGAAGCGACGCCGATGCCGCCTTACGGCAGATGAACCGCGACCTGATTGCTGCACTGGGACTGGTGCGCGGCGTAGCCCACGCCGAATTCATTCGGGCGCATGCCGATGGATATTTCTATTTTCTGGAGTGCGCGGCGCGCGTGGGCGGTGCTTACATTAATGAGATGGTCGAGGCCGCTACGGGGATCAATCTGTGGCGGGAGTGGGCTCGCATCGAGGTTGCCGGAGGCGATGGCACGTATAAGTTGCCGCCGGTGCGCGAAGAGTATGCCGGGGTAATTCTCTCTCTCGCTCGACAGGAAGATCCCGACACTTCAAGTTACAACGATCCGGAAATAGTGTTACGCATCAAAAGGCATCACCACGCGGGATTGATTCTCCGCTCGACCGACGCGCAACGAGTGCCGGCGCTGCTGGAAGTTTATGCTCAGCGATTCGCGCAAGAATTCACCGCCGTCGAGCCGCCGCGAGAAAAACCTACCGCCTAAAATATGTCTCGACTCATTAGAACGCATCGATCCCGGTCACGCTCTGCCCAATAATCAGCGAATGCACGTCATGCGTGCCCTCGTAGGTTTTCACTGATTCCAGATTCATCATGTGCCGCATGATGGGATAATCGTCGGCCACGCCATTGGCGCCGAGGATGTCGCGCGAGAGGCGAGCGCACTCGAGCGCCATCCATACGTTGTTTCGCTTCGCCATCGAAATGTGCTGGTGCTCCACCTTGCCTGCATCTTTCAACCGGCCCACCTGCAGCACCAGCAGCTGCGCTTTCGTGATCTCGCTGATCATCCAGGTGAGCTTGTCTTGCACAAGCTGGTGCGAGGCAATGGGCTGGTCGCGCCATTGCTTACGCAAAATCGCATACTGCAACGCGCAGTCGTAGCACGACATGGCCGCGCCAATCGCCCCCCAGGCGATACCGTAGCGTGCCTGGTTCAGGCACATCAGCGGCGACTTTAATCCATCGCTTTTTGGCAGTAAGTTTGATTCCGGAATGTGCACGTCCTGCAAGGACAGTCCGGAGGTGACCGAAGCGCGCAGCGACCACTTGCCGTGAACATCCTGCGCCGAGAAGCCGGGGCGGTTGGTTTCAACCAGAAAGCCACGAATTTTATTATTTTCGTTCTCCACCTTGGCCCAGATGATAGCGGCGTCAGCAATGGTGCCTGACGTGATCCACATCTTCTCGCCGTTCAGAATGTATTCGTTTCCCACTTTGCGGGCGCGCGTGAGCATGCCGCCGGGATTCGAACCGAAGCCGGGCTCGGTTAATCCGAAGCAACCAAGCTTCTCGCCCTTCTGCATGGGAGGCAGCCAGGTTTGCTTCTGTTCCTCGCTGCCAAATTCATAGATGGGGTACATGCAAAGTCCAGACTGCACGCTGACAAAGCTGCGCACGCCGGAGTCGCCGCGTTCAAGTTCCTGCGTCATCAGCCCGTATTCCACATTGCCCATGCCGGCGCAGCCGTAGCCCTTAAGCGACGCTCCAAAAAAACCGAGATCAGCCATAGGCTTGACCAGTTCGCGCGGAAAACGACCCGCGCGGTTGCACTCTTCGATGATGGGGACGAGGTTGTCTTCGATGAACTGCCGCGTGGTATCTCGCACCAGGCGCTCTTCTTCGGTAAGGAGAGAATCGAACTGAATGAAATCGACACCACGAAACTTGATGGCAGACATGATGAACCTCCACGAATAACAAACAAATGGATCTCTACGTCCAAATGAACAGGCACACTCAAGGTTTGCCGCCCCCAGAACCAGCCCGCAGAAAGGCAAACACATGACGGTAGCAGGGGCGCGGGAGCGTGGTCAACGTGCTGGGCAAGACAACTACAGCGGCGTTGCTGTAAAATCAACCACGGCGGAAGAGAGCCAACGACTTGGTTGCAGACTATTCAGTGTGGATTCCCGGGTTTTCCGGGCAAGGGTTTCTGAATCGTCCCATCTACAATTGTTAGTGCGGGAGTGGGGCGGATAAGCCTGCGCAATCGACATCAGGAGAAACGAATTATGGCAGTTGGAGCGAAGATTGCAAAAACAGCGGACCGCAAGAAGGTCATGGACACCAGCAAGAGCACGGATTGTCCCAAGTGCGGCAAGGCAACGCGCATCGTCAAGCGCATGAAAGATCGGGAGCGTGGTGTGCCCGGCGGGATTTATATTTCCTGTTCCGCCTGCGAATTCTTCGAGAAGCTGTAGGATGTCACTAGTTTCGGGTTTCCAGTCTCAAGATGGCCGGACAGAGGATTAAGTTCCCTGCTCCGGCCTTAATTCTATCTGTCGGAATTGCGCAAGAGCTTCTTACACAGCAACCGTGACTGATGTTTCTGTCCGTGTAACCGGTCGGTACAGAGTGTCGCGCTCAATGGGTTCGCGACCGGCCGCCCGGATCAACCGCTCCAGTTCCTCGCGCCGCATTCCCTGCGGCGTGGTCGCTCCCGCGTCGTGGTAAATCTTCTCTTCAATCACGGTGCCATCCATGTCGTCGGCTCCGAAGCGCAAAGAAATCTGCGCAATCTTCGCGGTCATCATCTGCCAGTAAGACTTGATGTGGGGAAAGTTGTCCAGCACCAGCCGGCTTACGGCAATCTGCTTGATATCGAGCATCCCCGTAGTTTTCGGCAAATGCTGCAGCGGGGTGTTCTCGGGATGGAAAGCCAGCGGGATGAAAGTTTGAAATCCTCCTGTCTCATCCTGCAGCGCCCGCAGCTTCAGCAAATGATCCACGCGGTCTTCGTCATTCTCCACGTGGCCATAGAGCATGGTCGCGTTTGATTTCAGCCCGATCTCGTGAGCGATTTTGGCAGTCTCCAGCCATTGATCGCCATCGATCTTGTGATCGCAAATGATGTGGCGAATCCGGTCGGCGAATATTTCCGCCCCCCCGCCGGGCAGAGAGTCCACGCCCGAGGCTTTGAGCTGCTCCAGAGTTTCACGAATGGAAAGTTTGGCGCGCTTGGCGAGATAGGCAACCTCGACCATCGTAAAGGCCTTGAGATGCACCTGTGGAAATCGTTGTTTCAGGCCGGAGCACAAATCTAGAAAATACTGAAACGGCAAATCGGGATGCAATCCGCCAACTATATGAAATTCAGTCACGGCCTCACTGTATCCCGAGGCAGCCGTCTCGAAAGCCTCCTCCAGCGCCATGGTGTAGGCGCCAGGAGTATCTTTCTTCCGCCCGAAAGCGCAAAGACGGCACGCCGCCACGCATACATTCGTGGGGTTGATGTGGCGATTCACGTTGAAATACGTTTTGTCGCCGTGCCTGCGCTCGCGAACCTGGTTCGCCATCCAGCCCAGGGCAAGCACATCGCCAGTGCGGTAGAGCGTGAGGGCCTCGGCGAAATCAAGGCGCTCGCCCGCCATCACTTTGGCATGAATCGGCTCCAGCCGCGGATCGTCAGTCTGAAACGGGTGGTTGGGGCGCTGAACAAGCATCCTGCTGATGATATCGCAGGACTGCAACAGAAGTCACAGAAACGCGGTTAGCGACCGGCGATGATACGGTCGCTTATCTTGTCATATTCCGCTTCTGAGATAAGGCGCCGCGCCACCAGTTCGTGCGCATCCTTGAAGGGACGCTCAGCGATGATGCGGTCAGCGTCACGCTCGGTCATACCTGGCAGGCTGAGCAGTTCATCCCTGGAGGCGGTGTTAACGTCGATCGCCTTGTCGCTGCGCATGCCTTCCTTCACGCCCTCCGCCACGGCCTTGGCATCACGCCTCATCGTTTGGGTGGCCTCGGCCGTGCGCTGGCGGATCTCGTCTGGGTTGTCTTTGGTGGTACAGGCAGTGATCGAGCCAAGAACAAGGGCAAGCGTGATTAGCGAGACGGAGCGGAGACTTGTACTCTTCATGCAGCTCTGATGCCAAGACAAAGCCCCTGGTTGGCGCTTATCCGCGCTCTGGGTTTCAGGATCCAGGGCCACCGCTCCCGGCTCAATAAGCATCAAATATCTGAGTACGTTGCGCGCCATCGCTCCAATTTCACCGTCTGTTTTTGAACGAGGGAGGTTGTTGATGAATCGAATTCTACTCTGCATTTTATCGGGAGCGCTAATGGCGGGAGTCGCCATAGCCCAAGACAGCGCGACGCCATTGCCGAGCTCTTCGGCTTCGCAGCCGCAGACGCCTGCGGCGAAGCCGACTCCGCAAACGGAGCCATCAGCGCCGGCGCATCCCACCCGAATCGCTCCCGGGAGTGTAATTCCGGTGTTGTTGACCAAGACCATTGACGCGAAAAAAGTGAAGGCCGGCGATGAAGTGGTGGCGAAAGTCACCGAAGACATGAAGACGACGAGCGGAGAAGTTCTCGTTCCCAAGGACACAAAGGTGATGGGACACATCACTGAGGCTCAAGCGCGCAACAAGGAGCAAAAGGAATCGGAAGTGGCAATCGCCTTTGATCGCGCCGTAACGAAGAATGGCACCGAGATGCAGATGCCGATGTCGATTCAGGCGATCATCGGCTCGCAGAATAATGGTCCGCAAAATAGCAATGGGGGCGGCGGATCCAGTGAGATGGGGGCATCCAGTCCCGCGAGTCCGAATCCCAATGGCGGAGCTCGCCCCGGTATGGGCGGAAGCGCCGCTGCTCCCACGCCATCGGCTTCAACCGGAAGCGAAATGCCGAACGATGCGCAGAATCGAGGCAACGCCCGCCCTACTATCACCGCCAACACTCAGGGCGTAGTCGGCATCTCCAATCTAACCCTAACTGCCGCGGCGCCCAACCCGGCCCCGGGGTCACTCGTCACTTCCGAGAAAAATAATGTGAAGCTGGAGAGCGGCACAATGATGCTGCTGCGCGTGAACCCATGATTGGATCAGCTCAGAGAGACGGCAGTAAAGCGCTGCCGCCTCTCCAGATTTCTTCCATCGCGACGCGCTGAATTCTTCCGTTCTGTCACTCCTGTACAATTTTGTCGCCAATGAAGTCGTGGACAAATTGTTGCCTGCTTGCATTGTGCCTCGCGGCGAGTGTTTCGCTGATGATGGTTCCAGCTGCGCGCGCCGAACCCATCGCCCAACTCAAAGCCACCGACTACGTCAATGATTTCGCGCACGTTCTGGATCAGAACACGATCGCGCAGATGGATGGGATCTGCCGCCAGATCGACGAGAAGGCGCATGCCCAGATCGCCGTCGTAACCATCAAGTCGCTGGATGGCTCCGACATTGAAAGTTATGCAGTCGAGCTCTTTCATCAATGGGGCATCGGCGAAAAATCCACCAACCGCGGAGTGCTCATCCTCTATGTGATTAACGATCATCGTGCCCGTATTGAAGTGGGTTACGGATTAGAGCCGATTCTGCCAGACGGCAAAGTCGGAAGTTTTCAGCGGGAAGCGATTCCGCTGATGCGTGCCGGCAATTACAGCCAGGCGCTCTTGCTGGTGACGTCGCGTGTGGCCGGCGTTATCGCCCAGGATGCAGGAGTTCAACTGACAACTCCGCAACTGCCGCCCGCTCCGGCAGAGCAAGTCGAGCAGCCGAGCCACGGAATATCCGCCGGCGGCATTGCCCTGCTGGTCATTATTGTCCTCATCGTTCTTTTCACTCCCCTGCGCAGCATACTTTTCTGGATACTTTTTTCTGGGATATTCGGCGGCGGTGGCCGAGGGGGCGGGGGTTGGAGCGGGGGCGGATTTGGCGGGGGTGGTGGATTCGGTGGATTCGGCGGAGGCAGTTCTGGTGGTGGCGGAGCCAGCAGCAGCTGGTAAAGCGAGGACGAAATGGTTCCGGAGAAAAAAATAAACGACTTTGTCAACCGGTTGCAAACTGCGGCTGGATCAAATTTAGAGAGCGTGATCCTGTTCGGATCGTCCGTGGCGGGAGACTTTCATCCTGAGTTCTCCAACGTGAATCTCTTCTGCGTGCTTCGCAATTGTTCGTTTGCTTCATTGCAGGCACTCGCTCCCGCTGTGAAGTGGTGGAACGCGCAGAAACAGCCACCCCCACTATTTATGACTCGGGACGAGATCGCGCGTTCCCTCGACGTGTTTACGATCGAACTGCTGGACATGCAACAACACCATCGCGTTCTGTTCGGCGAAGACGTTATTCAACATCTGTCGATTTCCTTAACTCTGCATCGCGTGCAGGTGGAATACGAACTAAGGGAGAAGCTTGAACTGCTGCGCCAGCACTTGCTTCTCGCCGCCGGTAAGGACTCCCGCCTATGGGAACTGCTGCTGCGATCCGTCTCGTCCTTATCAACTTTGTTCCGACATGTGCTCATGGTAATGGGGCAGGACGCTCCCCCAGGGAAACGTGAGACCGTGAAACTGCTTGCGGACAAGCTTGGCTTCGATGCCTCCGGATTTCTTCACGTGCTAGATGTTCGGGAACATCGGGCCAAGCCTAGGCAACTCGACGCCACGGAGGTTTTCTCAAGTTATCTGGCTGCACTCGAACAGGTAACCGCCGCAGTTGATAAAATGCTGGACTCGGGTGCAGCTGGCTCTTAGTGGAGTTCATTCGCGTTTGTAAGGAGAACGTCATGGGCAAGGTACTCATCGCTGTCGTGGTTATCTTTGCGATTTTGCTGCTGCTTGTCCTATTTACTTTCGGCCAATACGTCAGCGTGAAGAACACTCTGGTCAGCAAGAACGAGGCGGTGAAGGCGGCCTGGTCGCAAGTGGATATTGTTCTACAGCGTCGCGCCGACTTGATTCCGAACCTGGTAGAAACCGTGAAAGGCTACGCCCAGCAGGAGCAAACGGTCTTCGGCGATATCGCAAAGGCGCGCTCCGCGTTGCTTTCGGCGGGCACGCCGCAAGAAAAGATTGCCGCCAATGGACAGCTCGACGGAGCCCTCGGACGTCTGTTGCTGATTGTCGAGAACTATCCTCAGTTGAAATCCAATGAAAATTTCCTTCGCCTCCAGGACGAGCTTGCCGGCACTGAGAACCGCATCGCGGTCGAACGCAAACGTTATAACGATACGCTGCGGGATTACAACACGTACGTGCAGCAGTTCCCGAACAGCTTTTTTGCCGGCATTGCGGGATTCAAGCCGAATGAAGCTTACTTTGAGGCTTCGCCGGCATCGCGCGAAGTTCCGAAGGTTAATTTCTCAAGTCCGGGAGCCACGGCTCCGCAGGCAACTCCGCAGCCTGCGCCTGTGCATTAGAATTTCAGAGGTTCCCACGGAAGAATGAGGTGCGGATTCAGGCGGGCAGGTCCCAGCCTTCGTCCTTCATTTTTTTGTTGGTCCACTGTTGAAGTTGCTCGAAGAGCGCGGGATCGATGACTGCGAAGCGAAGGCCCACACGCCCTTCGTCGCCCATCCACACAATGCGCGCCTTGGCCCGAAATACGTTTTCCGTGTCCGGTAGCGGGAAGCTCACATCAAGCAGGCCGGCGAAGCGCATCGGTTCCTTCAGACCGTCCAATCCCATCCCTCCAGTGCTCAGGTTCACGCCCTGGATGTGCACTTCGTCCCCTTGCTGGTTCTTGAGCGTGACGGCAAGCTGAATGCGGGCGCGAAAGAATTTCTGCTGCTCAAGGCTGATGAGTCCTAGAGGGTTCGCGCCATCTCCGGTTGCGACGTTGATGCTGTACTCCTTAAGCTTGCGGCTGAGCGTACGGCGGGAAATTCCCAGTTGATCCGCCGCCTGCCCGCGATGACCGCCACTTCTCTCCAGCGCGCGGATGATCATCTGCTCTTCCATGCTTTCAAGGTTGCCCACCGGCATGGACGCCGCCTGCCGAAGCGCCGTCGGGCTGCCGGACATGGCGTCGGCGATCTGTGAAGCTGGAATCTCCTTCTGGGTGGCTTGCACCGCAACTCTTGCGATCAGATTCCGCAATTCGCGGACATTGCCTGGCCACGAATATGAAAGCAGCGCGGTAACCGCATCCGGCGCAAACGAACGTTCGCGCGCCTTGAGATTAAGAAAATGCTCGGCGAGTGCGACGATATCCTCGGGACGCTCACGCAGCGGCGGCACGCGAAGTTGAAACTGTCCCAGACGATGATAAAGGTCGTGGCGAAACCGTCCCGCCGTCACCGCTGCTTCCAGATCTTGATTCGTGGCGGCCACGATGCGGACATCGACCTTAATCTTCCGATGGCCCCCCAGCCGGTAAAAAGGATATCCGTCCAGAACCCGCAGTAACTTGACCTGCGTGTGCAACTGCAACTCCCCAATTTCATCGAGGAACAACGTACCCCGGTCAGCCAGTTCAAACAGCCCGGGCTTGGAAACGTCGGCTCCGGTGAACGCCCCTTTTTCGTATCCAAAAAGTTCGCTCTCCACCAGATTCTCCGGAAGTGCAGCGCAGTTGATATCGATCCAGGGACGGCTGCGACGATGCGACGATTGGTGAATCGTGCGGGCAATCAGTTCCTTGCCCGTTCCGGTTTCGCCTGTGATCAGAACCGTCTCGGTGTGCCCGGCAACGCGGTCCACCATGCGGATGAACTTGTGCATCAGCGGACTGGCCACAATGAAAGGTGAACCCTCAATCCCGCGGGAAACTGTGTGCGTGGCCTGGTCCGCTTGCTCGTCTGCCAGAGCCTGCGAGTCAGGCCGAACAACGCTCCCAGCACCCTTTTTTGGAGCTACAGAGAACAGCGCTACCATCCCCGTGGGGGCGGATTTGTCATCCCGCAGCAGGGCAACGCAGATCTCCGCAGTGAGCTTTCCTCCGGCCTTGCTTTTGCCCTCGCATGGCGACGTAAAGTTGCCAGCCTGGAAAAGCGAAGCCAACATCGACTTGTGAAATTGAAGTTTTTCCGCACTGTTGCCGGCCAGCACCAGATCGGTTAGTGTTTTTCCCAGAATTTCCCTGGGCTCCCAGCCGAACAGCGCAGGAGTTGCCGCATTACAACCCGTGACGATGCCTTGTAGATCGGCGGATAAAACCGGGATTGTCGCGCGGAATTGCTGATCAGGGTCGATCACCGGCGTTGCGTTGGAGCCAGGTTGATTGTTCACCTGGCCGGCCACTGCCTTCTCTTGCGGATTGAGCTTTAACCCTGACATCTCTGCGTTTGGACTTGATCTTGACACAGAGAACAAGTGTTGCAGGAACTATGCCGCTTCGCGCCGTGACGAAGGTAATTGGTTACCTGCCGTGTACAAGGCGCGCATCAAAAACTCCTTCATCTCGCTAGCCAGAAAGCGCAATCGAGACCTGCCGAGTTACCACGGTAAGCTTCTTATCTGCTTGTAACCACAATAGGATCGTCAGAATCGGGCCTCAGGAGGCGTTGTATGGAAGAGTCCTTTCCATGCAAGTGGCCGGGGTCTGCGTTGCCTCACTCATGTCGGCGAAGACGAAATTATTTGTCGGAATTAGCGTTTCCATCGGTTTTATGGTGCTGGGCACTGCCGTCTGGCATTGGCAGTCCGCCGACCTCACCCGCTTTCTCTGCTATCTGGCAGTCGCCGTTCTGGCCTCCGGCCTAAAGGTGCAATTGCCGGGCATCGACGGCACCATGTCAGTGAATTTCCTCTTCATCCTTCTGGGCGTGGTCGAGTTGACCCTCCCAGAGACGCTCGTGATCGGGTGCACGGCGACTTTAGTCCAAAGCGTCTACCAGGCGAGGAACCGGCTGGACCCCATTAAAGTTGTCTTTAACGTGTTCGGCATGATGGCCAATGCCAGCGCCTTATGCTACGCAACCTATCATCGTCTCAACGGCGTGATGGTTGCCAAGCCCGTGCTGCTGATGGTCGCAGCTCTTGCTTTCTTTCTTGCGAATACCCTGCCCGTTTCTGTGGTTATAGCCCTTACGGAAAATAAGTCCGTCCGCAAGATTTGGTCCGAGTGCTACTTCTGGTCATTCCCCTACTACATGGTGGGCGCGGCCGCAGTGGGCCTGGTGGGAGTCATCAACCGGCGTGCGGGCTGGCAAACATCGCTACTGGTCCTCCCGCTGATTTACTGGGTGTACCGCTCCTATCGCCTCTACTTGGCGAGGTTGGAGGCTCAGAAAGACCGCGTGGAGATCGAGAAGCGCCACGTCGAAGAAATTGCCTCGCTGAACATGCGCACCATCGAGGCGTTGGCCCTCGCGATTGAGGCCAAGGACCACACCACTCATACGCATTTGCAGCGGGTGCGAACTTATGCGGTAGAAATCGCAAAAGAGATTGGGCTCTCTCCGGACGAGATCGAGGCTCTGCGCGCAGCCGCTCTTCTGCATGACATTGGCAAGCTCGCCGTCCCCGAACACATCATCAACAAACCGGGCAGGCTCACTCCGGAAGAATTCGGGAAGATGAAGGTTCATCCGCTGGTGGGGGCGGAGATTTTGGAGCGCGTTGCTTTCCCTTACCCGGTCGCGCCCATCGTGCGTTCGCACCACGAACGGTGGGATGGATCCGGATATCCCGCAGGCCTAGCTGGCGAAGAGATTCCCATCGGAGCGCGAATCCTGGCGGTCGTCGATTGCCTGGACGCTCTCGCTTCCGACCGCCAGTACCGTCCCGCGATGCCAATGGATCAGGCCATGCATCAAGTGAAAGAACGAGCGGACACTTGGTTCGATCCGAAAATAGTGTCGCTGCTGGAACGCCGCTACGTGGATTTAGAAAAACTGGCACAGACGCAGGAAGCGGCCTTCCTGCCCGCTGGATTTTCTAAGAATCTTCGCGTGGAGCGTGGTTTAGCCCCGGCAACAGGATTTGAGAAATCCTCCGCCGACAACCCTGCCGCAGAGTCTGATTTTCTCACGTCGATTGCGTCGGCGCGGCAAGAGGCGCAAGCCATGTTCGACCTCAGCCAGGACTTGGGGAACTCGCTCAGCCTGAGCGAAACACTATCCGTGCTGTCGATGCGGCTGCGCAAGCTCGTCCCGTATGATTCCATCGCCGTATTCGTGAATCGCAACGGCTGGCTGCTGCCGGAGCTGGTAAGCGGTGAAAACTTTCGCGTTCTGTCGTCCTTAAAGATTCGCGTGGGCGAAGGTCTCTGCGGATGGGTGGCGGAGAACTGCAAGCCCATCATTAATGGAAACCCGCAAGTGGAAGCAGGATACAGTGCTGATCCGGAAAAATACGCGAGCTTGTCCTCGGCGCTGGCGATCCCTCTGGAGGGCTTGAATGGTGTGGTGGGCGTGCTGGCGATGTATCACTCCGGTGAAGACGCCTTCACTCCTGATCATCTACGAATTCTGTTGGCCGTGGCGTCCAAAGTGGCGCTCTCTGTGGAGAATGCCCTGAAATATCAGCAGGCGGAAAGCTCTGCAACCACGGATTTCCTCACCGGGCTGCCGAATGCTCGCTCGCTGTTTGTCCACTTGGCGCAGGAAGTGGCCCGCTGCCGCCGCATGAAAAACTCTCTCGCGGTGATGGTCTGCGACATTGATGGGCTGAAGAAAATCAACGACTCCTTCGGGCATCTCGAAGGAGACAAGCTGCTGCGCGAGTTCAGTGTTCGCTTGAAGGAAGCTTGCCGTGGATACGACTATGTTGCGCGCATGGGCGGGGACGAATTCGTGGTCATGGCGCCGGGACTCACGCCGGACACGGTCCTGGAAAAAGCAGAACGCTTGAATCGCGCGGCGATCGAAGCTGGACGCCTCTTCTGTGGACGAGAGGTGATTTCATTGAGCGTGGGAACGGCATTCTGTCCGGAAGATGGTTACGACGTTGAGGCATTGCTCGCCGAAGCCGACCGCCGCATGTATTCGGTAAAACAGCACCATCATGCGCAAGCGGCCGCTCTGGCCCAGGGTGCTACGGGGAAATAATGTTGAGATCGAAAATTGCCGGGCACGCGCTGGCGCTGGTCGCCACGATCCTGCTCGGTGGCTTTCTTTCTGCGACCCTGGTGAGACTCGCTCCGGGGTTCGAGGCGGACGAGCGACAACTCGATCCGCACTTGAATGCAGCGAGCGTGCAGGCGCTGCGAGCTGCCCGGCAACAAGATCACAACGTGTGGCGTTTCTATTTCCGTTATATGAATCGGGCTGCCCATGGCGACTTGGGAACTTCGCTCGCCCTGGGGCAGTCGGTGCGTACGCTGCTGCGCGATCGCGCTCCGCTAACGCTGCGCTTGCTGACCGTTGGACTAGCGCTGGCGTGGTTAGCAGCCTTAAGTCTGGCGCTGACGGCTGCGTGGTTGCGCCTTTCAACTTATGACGCGCTAACCACCCTTTTCAGCGGAATATTTCTTTGCCTTCCCGCGGCAGTTCTCGCTCTGCTCTCGGTGCTGTGGAATGTGCCCGGATCGCTGGCGATTGCGCTCATTGTCTTTCCACATATCTACCGCTACACGCGAAATCTCCTGGCCAAGTCCTACTCGCAGCCTCACATCATCACGGCCAGAGCAAAAGGCCTGGGAGAGGCACACATTCTTTTCTGGCACGTTGTGCCCGCGGTTGCGCCGCAGTTGCTGGCCGTGGCAGGGGTTTCAGTAAGCATGGCAATCGGAGCGGCTATTCCTGTGGAAGCTCTGTGTGGACTTGCCGGCGTGGGACAGTTGGCATGGCAAGCCGCGCTGGCACGTGATTTGCCACTTCTGGTCAACCTCACGATCTTAGTGACAGTCGTAACCTTGCTGGCAAACTGCGGAGCCGATGTAATCGGTCACATGGTCCGAGGCCAGGAATCATGAATCTCTGGCGGAAGCTAGCGTGTGCCGTGCTAGCGCTGGTGTTGTGCGCGTCAATCGCTGCAAGCTGGCTCTCTCCCGCAGGCTATGCCAAGCAGTACCGCGAGGCCACGGACGCCCCGCCTTCGCGTACGCATTGGCTGGGAACAGATGAAATCGGGCGCGACCGTTTTGCCCGCGTTCTCTACGGAACCCGGATATCGCTGTTGCTGGCGCCGGCCGCAGCGCTGCTCTCCACACTGATGGCCGCTTTGATCGGAGGGCTCGCGGGGTATCTCGGGGGAGTTTGGGCGCGCATGGCGATGGCGGTAACAGATTTGTTTCTATCGCTCCCATGGTTGTTTCTGCTGATCACGGCGAGAGCATTGATGCCCCTTAATGTGTCGCCGTTGTTTTCGGTGACAGTGACCTTCCTGTTGCTCGGGTTGCTGGGCTGGACGACCGCAGCCCGCGTACTTTGCGCTTCCGCCGGATCGCTTCGTTCCGCCGACTTCGTTCGACAGGCTCGAGCCGCCGGAGTTTCCGGGCAACGACTATTTTGGATTCACGTACTACCAAACCTGAAGCCAGTTCTCTATGCCCAGTTTTGGATTTCAATCCCGGTCTTCATCTTGAGTGAAGCGAACCTTGGCATTCTTGGACTCGGCGTGGCCGAACCCTTGCCCTCATGGGGAAGTTTGCTGAAAGAGTTGGAAGGCATGGTTTCCGTGGGCGACGAGCCGTGGAAGTTTGTGCCGCTGATTTTGCTTGTGCTGGTGGTGATGTCATTCCAGTTTCTGCTTTCCGAGCAGGAGCAGGTCACCGCTTGAGGTCTCATCCGAGAATGTGGAGCGCAGCCAGAATGAAACGGACATGCAAAAGGGCAATCGCAGTCCTCATGCTCTGCCTGGGGTCTCTGACCGGGCGCGCAGTGGCGCAAGGCGGCGGCGAACTGAGATTTTGCCTGCACTCGGAGCCCAAGACTTTTGATCCCTTAAAGGTGGAGGATGAGGCCTCCGCTGCCATCCGGTATCTGACAGGAGGTGTGCTGTTACGCCTGAATCGGCAGACCCAGGAACTCGAGCCAGGGTTGGCTCAGTCGTGGAAGGTCTCGAAGGATGGCCGGACAATTACGTTCCGCTTGCGCCCTGGAATTTCGTTTTCCGACGGCACACCATTTTCTGCCCACGATGTTGCTTATACGATGCAGCACTTGATGGATCCTGCGCTCCATTCTCCCACCGGCGATGCTTTTCGTTCCGGAGCGGGCAATGTGGAGACGAAAGTGATTTCACCCACCCAGATTTCAATTACCTTTCCCGCGCCGGTCGCCGGACTCGATCGCCTCTTCGATCAAGTTGCGATTCTCTCTGAGCAACCCTCGCAAAAGGAAATGGCAGTGCTCGGCCCCTTTATGCTCGCGGATTACAAACCTGGATCCTCGGTTCTCCTGAAGCGCAATCCCAACTACTGGAAAACGGACGAGCAAGGGCGCAAGCTGCCTTATCTGGATTCAATCCGCTTGGACATTCAGGCGAACCGCGACGTGGAGATGCTGCGCTTCAAGCGCGGAGAACTAGACTTGATCAATTCTCTGGACAGCGAATATTTCGACAAGCTGGAGGCAACTTCGCCACAATTGGTGCACGATGCTGGTCCGTCGCTGGATAGCGAGCAACTCTGGTTTGACGAAGTCGCGAAGGCCCCGATCCCGAGCTACAAGAAAATTTGGTTTCGCTCCGCCAACTTCCGGCGCGCAATTTCGCAGGCGATCAATCGTGACGACCTTAGCCGGGTGGTTTACCACGGGCATGCTCAGCCAGCCCTCGGACCCTTCTCGCCCGCCAATAAATTCTGGTTCAACAACAAGCTCAAGCCGCAGACCTACAGTCCTGAGGCGGCTTTAAAGGCTTTGCAGAACGACGGTTTTCGGCTGGAGAACGGAGTTCTGAAAGATAAAGCCGGCAATGAGGTTGTGTTTTCCATCATCACGAATGCCGGCAGCAAGACTCGTGAGCGCATGGCCGTGCTCATTCAGGATGACCTGCAGAAGATCGGCATCCACGTAAATGTGGTCACACTCGATTTCCCTTCCCTGATCGAGCGCATGACGCAAACCTTCGATTACGAGGCCATCATTCTGGGCCTGACGAATGTGGACCTGGACCCGAACGGCGAGATGAACGTATGGCTGAGTTCTTCGGAAAATCACCAGTGGAACCCGCAACAGAAAGCTCCAGAGACCTCCTGGGAAGCCGAAATCGACCGCCTGATGCGGGCGCAAGCTTCCTCCACTGATCTCAAACTGCGTAAGGAGGCGTTCGATCGGGTCCAGGAAATCGCGGTCGAGGAAGAGCCATTCATTTTTCTGATCAATAAAAACGCGCTCTCCGCGGTGTCCACGACGGTGCATGGAACTTTCCCTGTGATTCTGTCACCGCAAACATTTTGGAACGCAGAGCGGCTCACGGTGTCGAAGTAGCTGAACTTCCTGGCCACGGATTTGCGTGGATTTCCGCGAATCCAAGGTTTACGAACTGATTGGGGATAAACCACATGCTGCCGGTAACCGGTCACGACCAGACTCTGCTGTCCGCCCACCTCTCGGTGCGCTATGCGGGCAAGCAACCGGCCTTGCGTGGCTTGGAGATTGAGATCCGGCGCGGCGAGGTCCTCGGCCTCGTTGGACAGAGCGGTTCAGGCAAGAGCACGCTGGCCATGGCAATTCTCGGTCTTCTCAACAGGAAGCAAGCTCAAGTCAACGGCACGATCAGGTTTCATGGGTCTGAGTTGTTGGCGCTCTCGGAGCAGGAATTGCGCACACTACGCGGTCGCGCGATTTCTCTGGTGTTGCAAAGCCCTCTTTCTTCGTTGAATCCGGCGCTCAAGATACGCACACAACTCAAGGAGGCGTGGCGTGCCCATGCATCCGGCACCAGCGCAGACTGCTCCAACGCAATCCGAAGTTCGCTGCAGAGCGTCTCCCTTCCAGCGGACGATGAATTCCAACGCAAGTATCCTTCTCAGATGAGCGTGGGACAGGCGCAGCGCGTGCTGATCGCGATGGCCATCATGCATCGGCCGGCGTTGCTGATCGCCGACGAGGCCACCAGCGCTCTCGATGTTATTACGCAAGCGGAGATTCTCGCGCTTTTTCGCGAACTGAACCGCTCCACCGAAATGGCCATTCTCTATGTCTCTCACGATCTCGCTTCCGTGGCAGGAATTTGCGACCGCATCGCCATCCTTCATCAAGGCGCAATTGTAGAGTCTGGAACAACCGAGCAAATCTTTTCGCAGCCACAACATGAGTACACGCAAAGATTGATGGCAGCGCTGCCGCGCATCCTCCCACTGAGCGCCGCACCCGCCAAGGCCGAAGCGGCCCACGCACGGTAGCTCTCGCTGAAAATCTTGTGGCCAGAACCACCCAGTCCTCCTGGAAGTGGATGGATTACGTCTCATCTAGTCAGGTAACCGTGCGGAACTCACCGAAGTAACCCTGCGTCCACAAATAGGACAAAATAGCCCGCGCCCCTCAGCACGAGACAGAGTGGCCCAACATTAGTGGAAACCGGCTCCGTCGAACTCAATACAAACAACAACTTAGGTGAACCGCACTGGCCCACGCCGTGCACCAGACAAGCGGAGTCGAAGCACAATTTCGTTCTACAGAAGGGTGAGCAGACTTTATGTCGCACGAACTGAAACCGCAGAGTCGCGGCCGAGGTGAACGTCACAGCGCGGCTTGGGGTAAACGGTTGACCATTCTGTTGCTAGTCCTCGTAGCTGAGGCTGCCTTCGCCCAGAGCCAGCGAGGCAAGTTCGCTGCGGAACTGTTGCCGGCCGTAGCACGGGCCCATCAGGGTACGGCGGGGAATGAGACCGTGCAAGTCATCGTGCAATATAACCAGGTTCCGCAATCGCAGCAAGAGGGCAAAGTGCAGCGTGTCGGCGCCCGCTTGAATCACAGGCTCGGGATGGTCAAGGGCATCGCTCTCACGATTCCGGTGAATGCCCTTCCCGGCCTGGAGGCCGATCCAGAGATCCTTTCTGTTACTCTCGACCATCCCTTAAAAGGACTGGACGACATCACCGATGATGCCACGAATGTAGATGCCGCCTGGAATGCTGGCTTCAACGGCACGGGCGTCACGGTAGCTGTTATTGACAGTGGCATTAACGATACTCATCCCGATCTCTGGGATTCGACCGAGTCTCATTCGCGCGTGCTTTATCACCAGGACTTCACGGGAACCGCTACCACAAACTCCAACGGAGGCAAGTACGATCTGTATGGGCACGGCACCCACGTCGCCGGAATCATCGGCGGGAACGGATATCTCTCCGGTGGGAACTACGCCGGCACGGCGCCGAATGTCAGTTTCGTCGACCTTCGCGCATTGGATGCTAACGGCGCTGGCACCGACAGCAGCGTCATCGCAGCCATTCAGCAAGCCATCGCGCTGAAGAGTACCTACAACATCCGCGTCATCAACCTGTCGCTCGGACGTGGTGTTCCCGAGAGCTATACTCAGGATCCTCTTTGCCAGGCCGTGGAATCGGCATGGAAAGCCGGCATCGTGGTCGTGGTGGCTGCCGGGAATTACGGGCGTCTGAGTGTAAGCGGAAGCAACGGATTTGGCACCATCACGGCCCCGGGCAATGATCCTTACGTGCTTACCGTGGGCGCCATGAAGAGCAATGGATCGTCGTCGCCGTCGGCGGAAACGTTGGCGAGCTACAGCTCCAAGGGGCCAACCACCTACGATCACGTGGTAAAGCCCGATATCGTTGCTCCCGGCAACGACATCGTTTCGCTGGCGGCTCCTGGGGCCACGCTCGAAACCGAATATCCCGCGGAGTTAGTCGCGGGCAACAACGGAAACAATCATTATTTCACCCTCAGCGGCACCAGCATGGCGACGCCGGTGATCAGCGGTGCCGTGGCATTGCTTCTGCAGCAAAACAGCAATCTGACTCCGGACCAGGTAAAGGCGCGGTTGATGAAAACCGCATACAAAGTCTTCCCGAACTCGTCGGTGGCATGGGTTCCGCATCTTTCTCAGAACTTCACCAGCACCTACGATCTCTTTTCTGTAGGCTCGGGCCTGCTCAATATGCAGAACGCCATCTCTAACACCGACCTTGCTCCGTCCACGGTAGGCGCAGCGTTATCACCTACGGCAGTTTATAACCCGTTGACCGGGGTCGTTTCTCTGGTGTACGGCAACGGCAGCGTCTCTCCGAATTCCGTGGTTTGGGGAGCCTCAGTAGTGTGGGGGACGTCGGTGGTGTGGGGCACCACCATTTCTGGGAACTCCGTCGTTTGGGGATCGTCTTTGCCCTGGAGCAGCAACCTGTTGAGCGCTTTTAGCGTGGTCTGGGGGTCGAGCACCGGCACCGGCACGCAAGCTACCAGTGTGGTGTGGGGTACAGCCCTGTTGAGTAGTGATGCTGCATTTTCTGATGCTGGAGATGATGAACAGTAGCCGTGTGTAGCCAAACCAGAAAGGAGAAGAGAACGACCATGGATCGCAAGACACGGCGGGCACAAATATTCATCGGGATGATGCTCCTAGCAGCAATTACAAGCGCCCTCTACGCGGGCATCGGAAGCCACACTCTGCACCCGTACTACGCCCTCGCGCTATTGGCGGTGGCTGCGGCCACGTCCCGCTTGAAAGTGAAGCTGCCTGGCATCGAAGGCAATATGTCGGTGAACCTTCCGTTCCTGCTGATGGCAGTTGTGAGCCTAAGCGCGGTCGAAGCTGTTTCAATCGCGTGTCTCTCCACCGTTGTGCAGTGCTGGCCGCACCGGGGCGGGAAATTCAAGCCGGAGCAGTTGCTATTCAACCTCAGCATGATGTCGTTCGCCAGCAGTGTGGCGAACTTGATCTTCCATGCTGGTTGGATTGCCAGAACGAGTTGGGCTTCGCAGCCAGGGTTGCTGGCGTCAGCAACCTTAGCGCTTTTTCTTGGTCAAACGGTTCCAGTCGCGGGCATCATCACGCTCACAGAAGGCCAGCCCATGCGGTGTGTCTGGGTGGGCATCGTCCACCTTTCGTTCCCTTACTACGTGGTAAGTGTGGGAATCACTTCCATGCTCAATCTGGTTGGCCGCAGCTTCGGCTGGCAAGCAGCACTCGTGGTATTCCCGGTCATGTATGGGATCCACCTCTCCTACCGGTTATATTTTGGCCGCGAGGCTCAGGCTCGGCCGACACCGCCACTCACGCGAGCGGCAGGCGCGGGCGCCTAAAGCCGTTCAGTACCCAATCATGGCGTCCCCGCTTGATCAGCAGAATGCTATTTTTTTGTATGGCACTTCATTCTCGACCGCCACAAAGGGACCCCCAGTGAAATGATCTTCTAGGCTATTCGCCTTCGTTTAGCTCCCACCGCAACCTCACTACAGCTCGAAATTCGTCCCTCGTCCGCGGCACTTATAGTCTGTGTCCGAAAGCCGTTCATTAAAGTCCCAATCTTCAACGCCGATGGGTCAATAGCGGGCTTGAGAAGAAGTCCTGCATGCCAATCACTTTCGACCAAAGCGAAGGCCTCAGTTCGATCCGGCTGGAAGGCGAAGTCGATATTACCTATGCAGCAGAGCTGAAAAAGCTTCTGCTTCGAGCGCTGGCATCCGGGGTGGAGGTGCGCTTGGAACTGGAGCAGGCCAAGGAAATGGACGTGACCGCCCTACAGTTGCTCTGGGCTGCCGAACGCCAAGCCCGAAGCTCAGGGCTGAGATTCACGGTTGCCGGACGGATCCCGGGCGAGATGTCGGCAACGTTGCAGGATGCCGGCTTCGAGAAGTTCCCCGTTCCCCCGAAACCAGATGACTATACAACTTCATAGAATTTGCGGAATCGCTGGTACCAACGCCAAATGATCGACCAATTCAAACAAGCGTTCCTGGAAGAAGCTCGCGAGATTCTCGTAGAACTGGAATCCGCCCTCCTCGAACTCAACGAGAATCGCAGCGACCGCGAGCTGGTGGGACGAGCCTTCCGCGCTTTGCACACTATGAAAGGTTCGGGAGCGATGTTCGGCTTTGACGAGCTGGCCGCGTTCACTCATAACCTCGAAACAGCCTTCGATGCTGTGCGCAATGGAGAACTGCTGGTCACCTCCGAGCTGATTAATCTTTCCTTAGCGGCGCTTGATCAGATCAAGGCGATGCTGCACGAAGCCGTGGGCGGCGCGGCCCCGAATCGCACCGTCTCCGCCGAGATTCTGAAACAGGTTCAGCAGCTAATCGGAAAACCTGAAAGTTCTGCCCCGGCTCCGCTCCAAGCTGCTCAAGCTAGCCGAGCGCCAGCCCCACCCGAGGGTTCGCCGGCTCCTAGGCACAACTGGCGAATCCGCTTCAGCCCCGGCCCCGACATGATGCGCAACGGCGCGAATCCTCTCTTGCTGTTGCGCGAACTCAAGCAATTGGGAAGCCTGCAAGTCACCGCCAGCATGGCGGCCGTTCCGCCGATCGCCGAATTAGAGCCGGAGCGCTGCTACATCAGCTGGGAAGTGATCCTGGCTACTGCCGCGTCGCGCGAAGCCATCTCGGATGTCTTCATCTTCGTCGCCGATAGTTGTGAGCTCACCATCGAGCCGCTGCTTGAGACACAGGCGCAAACCACGATCGACGCAAAACACGAGACTGAGACGAATGGCGGAACGTCGATCGAATCGGCCGGTGCGCCCGCAGGCAAGCTCCCGGTCTCCATCGCCGCCGCGCCGGAGCCTCCAAAGCCGAAATATCCACCCTGGGGACGCCGCGCGACGGACACGCCGGACATCGCGTCCAGCATCCGCGTCCCGGCTACCAAGCTCGACCAGTTCGTCAACCTGGTAGGCGAATTGGTTACGGTGCAAGCGCGATTGGGAGAAATCGCCACGCGCCACGAGGATCCCGAGATCGCCGCGGTGTCGGAGGAGATCGAGCGGCTGACTTCAGCGCTGCGCGAGAATTCCATCAACATACGCATGCTGCCGCTGCGTGCTACGTTTGAGCGCTTCCGCCGCCTGGTGCACGACCTGGCGCGAGATTTGCACAAGGAAGTCGAACTCACGATTGAAGGCGCCGAGACCGAGCTCGACAAAAGCGTCACAGCTCAATGATCCGCTCATGCATCTGATCCGCAACAGCATGGACCATGGCATTGAGCCGGCAGAGGTGCGTTCCGCCGGTGGTAAGCGTTCTACCGCAACCATTCGCCTGTCAGCACGGCACTCGGGGGCCAGCGTCCTGATCAGCGTTTCCGACGACGGAGGTGGCATCGACGCCGAGGCAGTTCGGGCCCGAGCCGCGGAGAAAGGTCTGGTATCGGCCGATGCGCAGCTCAGCGAGGCGGGGATCTTCTCGCTGATCCTGGCGCCGGGCTTTTCCACGGCGCGAAAGATTACCGATGTCTCCGGGCGGGGCGTCGGCATGGACGTCGTCCGTCGCAGCGTGGAAGCGTTGCGCGGAAATATCGAGATTGCCAGCAAAGCCGGCGCCGGGACCACTGTAACTCTGCGCCTGCCGCTCACGCTGGCCATCATCGACGGACTCCTGGTGCGAGTGGGAGCTGCGTATTTCGTGCTGCCGCTGGCTACGACTCTGGAGTGCATTGAACTCACGCGACAAGACATTGAGAAAGCCAACGGCAAGCATGTCGCCATCGTGCGTGGCGAAATCATTCCTTATATCCGCCTGCGCGAATACTTCAACATGCAGCTGGAAGCGCCGGAGCGCGAGCAAATTATGGTCGCAGAGACTGAAGATGGCCGATACGGCTTCGTCGTCGACCAGGTGCTCGGCGATCACCAGACCGTCATCAAGAACCTGGGGCGTTTCTACAGCCACGTGCAGCTCGTCTCCGGCGCTACGATTCTGGGGAATGGCACGGTCGCACTCATTCTGGACCCGCATCGGCTGGTGCGGGATGCGATTCGAGCCTTGCCGTTCCCCCCACGCGCAGAGTCGAGCCCAGCGCGGCCGCGCAGCAAGGCTGCGGCCGCTGGCAGGGTGGCCTGTTCTTGAACATCTCTAGGAGTTATAGCGGTGCTGAAGTAATTGCTGGTGCAACAAATCTAAATCGAAGGAGCTGGAAGTCATGGCGATCAACACTGTAAAGAAGAGCCGGAAGATGAATCGCGAAACTGGCGCGAATGGAAACGCGGAGCATGCTCAGTCAGGCAGCGACCGTCAAAATCTGGGGGACAGCAAGCTGCTGCTGGTTTCTCACGAGATCAATCGCCTGGTAGAGGCCTCCCGCGATGGCCATCTCACTGAACGCGGCAGGGCTGACCAGTTTGACGGTATTTACCGCCAAATGGTTGAAGGCGTCAACACCATGCTCGACGCCATCCTGCAGCCCATCGGCGAGGGCAATCGCATCTTGGCTCAGATTTCGAGCGGCAAAATCGATGAGTTGATCGCCCAAAGCTACAAGGGGGATCACGAGAAGATGAAGCAGGCGGTCAACAATGTTGCCCTAGTCGTGCAAAGCCTGCAGAAGGAACTAGCTCGTTTGACCGAAGCCTCCAAAGAAGGAGAACTTTCTGATCGGGGCAAACCCGAACAGTTCCAAGGCGCCTATGCGGAGATCGTGCGCGGCGTCAATGCCATGCTCGACGCCATCCTCCTGCCAATTGGCGAGGGCAATCGCATTCTCGCGCAGATTTCCAACGGCAAGATCGACGAACTGATTGCCCAGACCTACAAAGGTGATCATGAAAAGATGAAGCAGGCGGTCAACAATGTTGCAGTGGTCGTGCAAAACCTGCAGAAAGAAATGTCGCGCCTGACCGACGCGTCGAAAGACGGGCAACTCTCGGAGCGCGGCAAGCCGGACCAGTTCCAGGGCGCTTATGCGGAAATCGTGCGCGGTGTAAACACCATGCTCGACGCCATCTTGCTGCCGATTGGCGAGGGCAACCGCATCCTTGCGCAAATTTCCAACGGCAAAATCGACGAACTGATTGCCCAGACCTACAAGGGCGATCACGAAAAAATGAAGCACGCGGTCAACAATGTTGCCGCCGTCGTGCAAGCGCTGCAGAAGGAACTTGCCCGCCTGACCGATGCTTCCAATGCCGGGCAGTTGTCGGAGCGCGGCAAGCCGGAGCAGTTCCAGGGTGCTTATGCGGAGATCGTGCGCGGCGTGAATGCCATCCTCGACGCCGTCATTACTCCTCTCAAGTTCTCCGCCGGATATATCGATCGCATCAGCAAGGGTGACATCCCGCCGCAGATCACTGATACTTATCACGGCGATTTCAACCTGATCAAAGACAACCTGAACGCGCTGATCGCCGCCATGACTGAAATCACCGAGGCCGCTGACGAAATGGCCAACGGCAACTTGACCGTCACCCTGCGCGAACGCTCGCCCCAGGACAAGCTCATGCAGGCGCTGAGTTCGATGGTCAGCGGCATTACGCGGGTGGTATTGGACATCCGCACCATCGCCGGAGAAGTCGCTGCCGCCAGTCAGGCGATCAGCACCACGTCGGTGGAAGTATCGAAGGGTGCGACCTCCCAGGCTGCTTCGGCCGAGGAGGCATCGTCCTCAATGGAAGAGATGGTCTCAAACATCAAGCAGAACGCCGACAGTGCGCAGCAAACCGACAAGATTGCCAACAAGTCGGCAACCGACGCACAGGAGAGCGGCAAATCCGTCGTGGAAGCAGTAGCGGCCATGAAGGAGATTGCCACCAAAGTTTCCATCATTGAAGAAATCGCGCGGCAGACCAACCTGCTGGCGCTGAATGCGGCCATCGAAGCGGCTCGCGCCGGAGAGCACGGCAAGGGTTTTGCCGTGGTCGCGGCCGAAGTCCGCAAGCTTGCCGAACGCAGCCAGAAGGCGGCGGGAGAAATCAACCAGCTTTCCGGAACCACCGTAAAAGTTTCGGAAAAAGCCGGGGAGATGCTCAACAAACTCGTTCCCGATATCCAGCGGACGGCCGAGTTGGTGCAGGAAATCGCCGCCGCCAGCAAAGAGCAGGACACCGGAGCCGAACAGATTAACAAAGCCCTGGTGCAGCTGGAGAAGGTGATCCAGCAGAATGCTTCCGCTTCCGAGGAGATGGCTTCCACCACCGAGGAGCTCAGCAGCCAGTCCGAACAGTTGGTGAGCGCGCTGGCGTTCTTCCGAACCGGAGACAGCGGCGCGACTACGGCAGCGCGAATCGCGGCTGCCAAACCGGCGAAGCATTTCGAAGCGGCGGCCGGGGCCGGGGTTGGCAGGTCGGCGAAGTCAAGCAGCCACGCTGCCCCTCCGTCGGCGAAAACATCCGCCAAGTCTGGGGTCAGCCTCAAACTTAAAGACAGTAAAAGCGACGACCTGGACAAGGAATTCGAGCGTTTCTAGGGGATGAGCCGCGGGTCACTCAGATCCGCGGCTGCCTGCAGCATGCGAAAGGAGCTGATTTATGAGTGTTACCGAAATCACTGAGACGCGGCAGTATTTGACCTTCAAGCTGGGTAACGAGGTTTTTGCGACGGACGTGGCCAAGGTGCGGGAAGTGCTCGATTTCACCACCATCACCGAGATCCCTCGGACGCCCGATTTCATGAGCGGTGTAATCAATCTTCGTGGCAGCGTAGTTCCCGTAGTCGACTTGCGCCTCTGTCTCGAGATGTCCAAGACCGAGAAAACCCGAAATACCTGCATCGTGGTGGTCGAGGTGCTGCTCGATAACGAGTCCACCGTGATTGGCGCTTTAGCCGATTCGGTAGAAGAAGTCATCGATCTGGAGCCCGACCAGATTCAGCCCGCGCCCCGGATCGGAACCCAGATCCGCACTGATTTTATTAAAGGCATGGGCAAGCGCGACTCGCAGTTCGTGATGATTCTGGATATCGATCGGGTCTTTTCGGCCGACGAATTATCCGCGGTGCGCAGTGCGGAAGGCAACCAGGCGATGGCAGAAGCCGCAGGTTAAAGGGAAAAACACTAAAGATGAAAATCGAATCCCACCCATCTACGGCCGATGAGGAGTCACTGTCGAAAAACGATTTTGACCGCCTTTGCCGCTTGATCTATGAGCAGTCGGGCATCCACTTAAGCGTGGAGAAGAAGACGATGCTCGAACTCCGGATCAAGCGGCGCCTGAAAGCCCTGAATCTCGATTCCTTCCGGAAATACTGTGAGTATCTATTTACCGCTCGTGGCGAAAAAGAAGAAATCGTTCACCTGATCGACGTCGTTTCCACTAACAAGACTGATTTCTTTCGCGAGCCTGATCACTTTGTTTTTCTGGCGCAGAAGGCGATTCCCGATCTCCTGGCGCATAAGGAAAACGCGGGGAGCCTGCTGGTTTGGAGCGCTGGTTGCTCCACCGGCGAGGAGCCCTACACGCTGGCCATGGTGCTGCAGGAGTGGAGTCTGGCGAACTCCGCCCTCCACTTCAAAGTGCTCGCCACCGATGTCTCGACCACGGTCCTGGCGAAGGCCCATCGCGGGGTCTTCCACTGCGATGTAGTTCGTCCGGTACCCGCAGAATTGCGGCGCAAGTATTTCATGCGCAGTCGCGATCCGGAGTCCAAGGTATTGCGCGTGGTTCCCGAACTGCGACAAGTGGTCGAGTTCCGCCGTTTGAACTTCATGGACGCTGATTTCGGCCTGGCGCAGAAAGTAGATGTTGTCTTTTGTCGGAATGTCATGATCTATTTCGACCGGCCCACCCAGGAACGGATCGTGCAGAAACTTGCGAACCAGCTGGTCGCCGGCGGTTATGCGTTCTTCGGCCATTCCGAGAGCCTGCAGCAGATGAATGTGCCTCTGCGCGCGGTAGCGCCCTCCGCCTACAGGAAAGATGATGATGCTCGCACTTGAAGGCGAGGTGTCGGAGGTGTATCTGCAGCCAGGCGAGTCGCACCTCGCTCACCAAGCCACGATCATCCGCACCATCCTCGGCTCCTGCGTGGGAATTTCGTTCTGGAGCGCGAGACTAGGCATCGGCGGCTTATGCCACTGTCAGTTACCCAGATGGCCGGCAAAGCCTACTGCACCATTGAGTCCCGTCATCCGTCGCCGTTATGTCGATTTCGCCATCCGCGATTTCGCCCGGCAATTTGACGAGCTGGGCGCGTCCCGATCGGAAGTGCAGGTCAAGCTGTTTGGAGGAGCGGATGTACTGGTGGTGAACAATTCAATCTCCTCGAAACCGACGGTCGGCAAGCTGAATTGCCTCGCCGCCATCGAGGTAGTAGAAGCTGAAGGATTTGCCGTGGTCGCATCGAGCCTGGGAGGGACCTCAGGGTTGAACATTCAGTTTGATACCAGGACGGGAGAGGTTTGCCTTCGACGACTTCACCGCGTTGTCTTCGAGGACATCCTGCAGGAATGACGTAGACCTTTCCCGAAGTCGGATTTCGTGGAGTGGCCACGGTAGTGATTCGCAAAGACGAATTTATGAGCAGACCGAAAATCCGAGTCCTCATCGTGGACGACTCCGCCGTGGTTCGTCAGACCCTGAAGGAGGTATTGTGCAGCGATCCGGAGCTTGAGGTGATTGCGACCGCCGGTGACCCCTTCGTGGCTGCCGAGCGAATCAGCGAGCAAGTGCCCGACGTCATCACCCTCGATATCGAGATGCCGCGCATGGATGGGCTGACCTTCCTGCAGAAAATCATGACCAACATCCCATACCGATCGTAATCTGTTCGAGCCTTGCCGGAGAAGGTGCGCAGAGTACGCTGAAGGCGCTGGAGTACGGCGCGGTCGATATCATCACCAAGCCCTCGGTCGGCAGCAAACAGTTTCTCGAGGATTCGCGAATCATGCTTTGCCAATCGGTGAAGGCGGCCGCCGCAGCGCGTTTGCAGCCTCTTCAACGGACGGCGCGCAGGGTCGAGCCAAAACTCACCGCTGATGCCATTCTTTCTCCCGCCACCCACGCCATGGCCGAGACCACCGAGAAAATTGTTGCCATCGGCGCTTCCACCGGCGGGACAGAGGCGCTCAAGACTTTGCTGGAAACGCTTCCCGCAGATTCTCCGGGAATCGTCATCGTTCAACACATGCCGGAGATGTTCACCCACGCCTTTGCCAACCGTTTGGACGGTTTGTGCAACATCACAGTAAAGGAAGCGGAGACTAACGATACCGTGCTGCGCGGCAGGGCTTTGATCGCACCGGGCAATCATCATCTTTTGCTCAAGCGGAGCGGCGCCCGCTACTACGTCGAAATCAAGGATGGACCGCTGGTATGTCGGCATCGTCCCTCGGTCGATGTTCTGTTTCGTTCCGCCGCCAAGTATGCCGGACAAAATGCCGTGGGCGTGATTCTTACGGGAATGGGCGATGACGGCTCTCGCGGAATGCTGGAAATGAAGCAGGCAGGAGCAATGACCATCGCTCAAAACGAAGCCACCTGCGTGGTTTTCGGAATGCCCAACGAGGCCATCAAGCGCGGAGCGGTCGATAAAGTTCTGCCGCTCGAAGCGGTAGCGGGAGCAGTATTGGCAAGCGCTCGATGAGGCAATCGTGCATCAGCGATCTGGACAATTCGCAATGAGTTTCGCAGATACAGCGGGCGTGGTCCGCATTCTGGAGAAAGCGAATGCCGAACTTGAGGCCGTAGGTCGCGCCACGGAGAGTGAGATTCGGGCAGTAGCAAAAACTTTCGAAGACCTCACCAGCTATACCGATTCAATTTTGCAGCTCACGGCAGCTATCGTCGCCTCGGTCGAAAGTGAGAGCGTCAGCTCCGTCTTACCCACATTGCGCTCTCTCGCCACCATCGCAAAACATTTCATCGGAGAGAGGCTGGAAGCGACTGCCGGAATTCTGGAAATCGTGACCACGGAAGTGAAGCTGCTGGAACAACTCTCGCAGGTCACCCGCGACCAGGCGGTGATCGCTCGCAAGACCAAGGCTTTAAGCGTGCTTTCGAACATCGAAGTAGCTCACCTGGGCAGTGCCGGCGATAGCTTTGAATATCTCGCCTGCCAGTTGACTGAATTCTCGCAGTCGCTCACCAACGATATTCAGGAACTTGCCAGACACACGGACGCTCGAAGCGCGGCCATCAAAGAAACGAAGCTTATGTTGTCCGCGGAGCTGCCCCGCCAGCGGGAAGCCCTGGCCGGAATCGAACTGGACCTCGCGAATGCCCTTACGGTAGCGGAGTCTGGCCTGACTCGCCTCGCAACCACCCCCGAACAATTCCGTACGGGAGTGAACGATCTCGCGCAGCAGATTGCTGGAGTGGTAGCCGCCATTCAAGCGCACGACATCACCCGCCAGCAACTCGAACATGTGCGGGAAGCACTTTCTCTCATCTCCGCCCGGCTTCGCGGCAACGACGCCAGAAAAAACGGCATCGCTGAAGATCTGCCTTGGGCTTGCGCCGGCCTCACCATTCAGATTTATCAGCTGCGAACGGTCAAACAGATCGTAGCCAGCTGGGCAACGCAAATTAAAACCTGCATGAACGGGATACTGACGGTAAGTGCATCTGAAGTCATCGGCATCGGTCCCATGGTGCTCAAGCAGGAACAAGAAGTATCGGCCCAGCTTGGGCGCATCGAAGAGCTCCAGCAGGCCATGGCTTATGGCGACGGTGTTCGAAACAGCTTGAAGGGGCTAACGACCCTGATGCAACTGGTGACCGAGCACCTCCGCAAATCGAAATCGGTTCGCGAGTCCCTTCAGCTACTCACCTTTAATTCGATCATCCAGGCTACCCACCTCGGGACGCGAGCCAACGCGATCTTGGCCATCGCGAGGAACATCGAGAAAATCTCCAACGCGTGGGAAGAGATCACTCTGCAATGCAGCGTGGCCATGCAAGAGATTACGCAGTTAGTCGAGCGAACCGACCGGCTGATGGAAGCTTTCTCCGACGCCAGCAGCCAAGGTCTGCGCAAAGCTCAGCTACAAACCGGGACCCGGCTTGACAACTTGCGTTGCACCGCCGCTGTCGCCGCCGGAAAAGCTGAAGCCTTGACGGCAGTCACGGAGCGGATGCACGCCAAGATTGCATCGGTTGAAACCGGCGACCTTTTCGAAGCATGCTTGAGCCGATTCGACGCAGTACTAGTCGAGGTCGAGCGGGCACAACGTGAGTTGGAGACCAGCAACGCAAAAGAAAACTACGACGCGGCCGAGGTAATGCGGTCCTTTTCTGCATTCTACAGCACCGAGATGGAGCGCGCGGTTCTAAACGCCGTGCTGCGCGGTGCACCGCTGCCAGCCGCCCAACAAACATTCGGAGGAAACAGCGTCGAAATATTCTAGTTTGATGAAGTACAGAGAGTGAGAAAGCTCGCAACTCGAGTGGCATGAGGTCGCAGTATGAGACGAATTTTAACCGTCGACGATTCATCCAGCGTTCGCCAGATGGTCAGTTTCACCTTGCGCAAGGCAGGCTACGAAGTGGTCGAAGCCGTCGATGGCAAGGACGGCCTGGGGAAGGTTGGCAGCGGAAAATTTGACTTGATCGTCACCGATCTCAACATGCCGCAAATGGACGGGATCCAGATGATCAGCGCAGTCCGCGCGCTGCCCGGATATTCTTTCGTTCCCATTCTCATGCTCACCACGGAATCCCAAGCCGAAAAGAAAGATGCCGGACGCAAGGCAGGCGCCACTGGCTGGATCGTCAAGCCCTTCAATGCCGAGCAGCTGATTTCAGTGATTCAGAAGCTGGTGAAGTAGGTGCGACTGCATCAGGATCGCTCCGCCCAGCGATGCCAGAAGCGCAATTGGCATGGTCACCGCGCCCACTCGCAGGAAATCCCAGAAGCTCACCTCGAGCTTTTCTCTGCGTACCGCGATCAGCCACAAGATGGTCGCCAGAGAGCCCGTAATCGAGAGATTCGGACCAACGTCGACACCAATCAGCACGGCAACGGCAATGAGGCCTCGGGCGTGGACCGTTTTCAGCGTGCTTCCCGCGATCAGGCCGAGCGGCAGATTATTGACCAGATTATTTGCCACGGCAACCGGGAATCCGGTAAGGAAAGTGCCGGCCGTAGTTCCGAGACTCTCGGCCCAGACGAGCCATTCCTTGGTCAGATGCATTGCCCCGATGCTCTCCATCGCATCCACCATCACGAAGAGTCCGGCGACCAGCGCCAAGGTTTCCCAGCTGATCTCACGAGCCAATGTAATTGGATTGTTTCTGGCCTTGACCGAGACCACAGCTGTGATGGCCAGTGCCGCCAGGCAGGTCGGCAAGCCAAGATCTTTCCCAAGTGAGGATGCAGTGAGCAGGACGGCCACCATGACGGCCAATCCGCCCAGCACCAGCTTGCCATCCGATTGCAAAGTCTTCGCTTCCACCCGGCTGTCAATCGAAGCACCGAGCTCCTTCCGAAACATCCAGCGCATCACCAGGAATGTCGCTACGATAGAGAGAATCGATGGAACCGCGAATGAAACCAACCATTTCGCCAGCGGAGGCATGTCATTGTGGAAGACCACAAGGTTGGCTGGATTGGAAATCGGCAGAAGGAAAGACGCTGCGTTCGCAACGAATGCGCACACAAAGAGATAAGGTAAGGGTTCCACCTTGGCTTTGCGCACTGCCGTCAAAATTGCCGGAGTGAGAACCACCGCCGTCGCATCGTTCGACATAAAGATCGTCACGACCGTCCCCACTACATAGGTCAGCGCGAACAGTCGTGAGCAGGACCCTCGCGCATTCCGCACTGCAACCGACGAAATCCAATCAAACACTCCGTGTTCGCGAGCCAGTTCCGATAAGACCATCATGCCGGTCAGAAAGAGGCAGACATCCAACGCTTTCGCCGCAGCACGACCGGCAAGATTCAACGGCATCAGGCGGAAGAGGATCAATAGCAACACGCCCCCGGCAATCCAGTAAACCTCTGGAATGTCGCGCGGCCGAACCAGCATCAGCACAATGCTGATACCAACGATCAGCGCCAGCAATAGATGCGAGGGCGAAATCATCAACTCCCTTCCTTTCTGCTTTGGGATGCCAATATATACCCCAATGGACTAACGAAAAATCCGCGCCAGCCGATGAAAGGTTAGCGAGATCACCCCATCGTTCCAAAAATTAAAGTTCGCTTATCTCGGACGGCCCGACAACTGCAATGCAGCGTTAGGAGATGGGGGATCGTAACCCGATGAGGAATCATTCTCGATTTGGAAAGGAACGGCGGCCATGAGTGAGAGCGGGATTGTCCAAGACTTTCTGGTCGAGAGTTACGAAAATCTTGACCGGCTGGACCGCGAACTCGTCGGCCTGGAGAAAAACCCGAAGGACAAGGACGCACTGGCCGGAGTATTCCGAACGATCCACACCATCAAGGGTACGTGTGGTTTCCTGGGTTTCAACAAACTGGAAAAAGTGGCGCACGTCGGCGAGAACCTGCTGACCCGTTTAAGAGACGGGCAACTCACGCTCAATCCCGAGCGCACGACCGCGCTGCTGGGCATGGTCGATGCCGTCCGCCAGATGCTCAAGGAAATTGAGTCTACTGGCCAAGATGGCGAGGTCGATTATGCCGAGCTGCGGGAGAGGCTGACTTGTCTGCAAAGCGCCGTCGCTGGGGATGCAGGAAGCGCTCCTGCCGCAGAGGCGCTGTCCGCGCCCGCTCATGCCGAGTCGCAAGCAGGGGAAAAAAACGCGGAGAAACTGGACAAAGCCTCCACTTCACCGAGAGAACCTCCTGCGTTCATGGCGGGAGCCACCCCGCCAGCACCGGCCCAGTCCCCGGCCGCTTCCAGGAAAAAAGGCGACGAATCGGCACGCAAGCCCACCCGCGGAAAAATCGGCGGCGTGTTGGTGGAACGCGGCGCCGTACAACCCGCCGACATCGCGCTGGCTTTGCAGGAGCAGGAGAAAGGCGACCGCCGGAGATTGGGTGAAATTTTGATCGCGCTGGGATTGGCGAAGGCGGAAGACGTGGCAGCGGCGCAGCAGATTCTGGATGCCAAGCAGCGGGACGCCGCCGCGCCCGAGACCATTCGTGTCGGAGTGAACCTGCTCGACAAGCTCATGACCCTGGTAGGTGAACTGGTTCTGGCCCGCAATCAGTTGCTGCAAATCGCCAGCACGGTGGAAGACACCCGACTGCAGGCGGTTTCGCAGCGCATGAACCTCATTGCCACCGAGTTGCAGGAAGAAGTCATGAAGACCCGCATGCAGCCCATCGGCAACATCTGGGCGCAGTTTCCCCGCACCGTGCGCGACGTGGCGCTGGGATGCGGCAAAGAAGTCGAGATCGAGATGGAGGGCAAAGAGACCGAACTCGACAAAACCATCATCGAGGCCATCAAAGATCCCCTGACCCATCTCGTGCGCAACTCCGTCGACCACGGCATTGAACTGCTGGAGGCGCGCCTGCAGGTGGGAAAACCGCGCGCCGGCCGCTTGGTTCTGCGCGCTTTTCACGAGGGCGGTCAGGTCAATATCGAGATCAGCGACGATGGCGCGGGCCTGAGCGGCGATCGCATCCGCAAGAAATCGGTGGAACGCGGGGTGGTGACCGCTGAACAGGCAGCCCGACTGTCGGAGCGGGAGGTTCTCAATCTCATTTTTCTTCCTGGATTTTCCACGGCGGAGAAGGTCACCAACGTCTCGGGCCGCGGCGTGGGCATGGACGTGGTTAAAACCAACGTCGAAAAGATTGGTGGTTTGGTCGACCAGCAGTCCACTCCCCGCCGCGGCACTACGGTGCGGGTCAAGATTCCCTTGACCCTGGCCATCATCCCTGCGCTGGTCGTCACCTGCGCCGGAGATCGTTATGCCATTCCGCAGGTAAACCTGCTCGAACTGGTGCGACTGGAGACGGATCATGCCTCAACAGCCATCGAGATGGTGCATGGCGTTCCCGTGTATCGCCTGCGCGGCCGGCTCTTGCCGCTGGTCTATCTCAGCCGCGAGTTGAAGCTGGGGGATGTGGCTGGCCACTCCGGCAGCCGCGACGATGCGGTCAACATCGTTGTGCTGCAGGCCGATGACCGCCAGTTCGGGCTGGTGGTCGACGAGATCAACGACAGCGAAGAAATCGTGGTCAAGCCCCTGCGCAAACAGCTGAAGACGGTGAAGACCTTTGCCGGTTCGAGCATCATGGGCGACGGCAAGGTTGCGCTCATCCTCGACGTGCTGGGGCTGGCGCAGCGCGCCAGCGTGGTCAACGAAACCCGGGAGCGGCCGGTGACGGAGAAGGCCACCGACCTGAGCCGAAACGGGCATCACCCGAATATCCTGGCGAAGAAATGCCGTACGCCTTCAAACACCCTCTTGTGTCGCACAGGCTCCTGTGGGGGCGGCAATACCATCGCCGCAGACGGCGGCCGCCGGCTTGATAACGGGAAAGACGCGAGTGTGGGTGAGGGTCGAAAAGTCAGGATAGCTTGCGCTTCGGCGTGAGGCTGATTCCTTACCGACGGAGGCAATTCTGCGATCTGCACCCCGGGAGCAGGCGTATTCTGCGGAACATTCGAACTTCGATCTGCGTCTGGATTTTCTCCATCCGCGCCGTTCGAAGCCAGAAGCGCCCCACGCGGCGGTGGCGGACATCCGCAATCTACCGGCAGGATCGTATCATCGCCGGAAGCCGACGCAGAGTGCAGCGCGGTGTCCTCTGGATTCAGCCTTCCCCCGTGCAAAACAATCTGATCCTTCGGCTGAAATTCAAACTTCCCGTCTCCCATGAGTTCATAAATAATTGCCGAAGAGGTGTTCCCGGGAAGAGTTCGCACACAGGTATTGCCCTGCGAATCGGCGCGGATCGCGTAATCAAACTCTCCCGGACCGCGGAGCAGAATCCGGAAATCCGGAGTAATCACTTCGTCGGCAGAATTATCCAGCGTAATATGCGTCTCCACGGCGCCGGAGCCAATCGCCAGCATCATGTCGGGACCATTTCGAGAACGGGTAACGGAGACCGTAGTCCGTGGGCAAACGTAAAAATTTCCGCCACGACGCAGGCGCAGCACGGTGGTCTCGGACGAAGCAGTAACAGACGCGCCGGAAGCCAGCCGCTCCACCGGTACGACGTTCCCTAAATCAACAGTTTCGACCGGCGCGGCAACGGGCGTCACTTTCTTTGCCTCAATCGTCCGGAGGCGCACCAATAGACGATTGCCAGCTCCTTCCCAGGTGTAATCCATGGGCTTGAGCAAATCGACTTCCACATGCACCAGCGGCGGATTCGTGGCGCTCAGTTCCAGACTCACCGCGCTCACATCCTCACCCTTCACCGGCACTTCTTTGTGAGAAACCGACATGTTGGTGTTTGGCAAATCGATCGCCAAACGTAGCGGGCCGTCCAACTTGCGAATCGTCGGAGTTACGGGAGCGGTGGTGATAATCTCAATCGCAGGCGGGCCGTCGTCCAGCAAGAGCTTCAGGTGAACAATGGTCGCGGGCGCCTGCGAACCGCCGGGCGTTTCATGCGATTCCTGATTCAGCGCTCCGCCGGCCTCCAAGGAACCAGAAAAGAGAAACAGCGAAACTATGGCGAGTAAAGTGGCGATCGGACACACGCACAGATCGCCCGCCTTTCGTTGATTACGCCGATGGAACAGTGATCTCATGGCAGCGCGAAGGTCAATGTAACTTGAGTTTCAAAGCTCGCGGGATGTCCATTGCGCGCAAAAGGTTTGAATCGCCATTGCCCAACCGCATCGGCAGCCGCAGCCTTAAGCCCAGGATCCCCTCGCAAAACACTGAGCCTCTCGATTTTTCCATTCCTGTTTACCAGAACGTCGAGCACCACCTGTCCTTGCACGTGGTGCGCCTTCGCCTCATCTGGATATTCCGGTTCCACCCGGTTTACGAGACGATCAAGTGCCGCTTGCTCCCCGATCATTACAGGACCCGAGGGATCAGAAATATTCTTTTCGGCCAGATCGCTTGACTTCGTCGATCTCGGTTTGACCTCTTTGCCTTCAAACAACACGATTCCCGATGCATCGTCATCAGGGCTTTCCTCGATCTGCAGATCAGGCCCGGTTTGCTTGGTGCGGACGGAAAGCGGCTTTGAAACCCTGGCCGGAACCGTCGCAGTGGCTGCCGGGTTTACTGGTTCACTCACTGGCATAGCGGTGGCGCTGGGAACTGGCACGGGCGTCGAAGATGTTGGCGCAACCACGGCGGAATTCCTTGGTGCCGCGTGTATCCCGGCACGAGGCACAGTCGTTCGAGTCAGCTCCCAGCCCACGAGAAGCAACACACCCAGGATGAGAGCTAGCGTCAACCACGTGCGGCCTCCAACTGCGAACCAGGCCGCTTCGGTCTTTCTGTCCGCAGGAACGGGCGCTCGCCTTTCGCCATCTTCCGGAGCCAGAGCGGGCGAATTGCCCGCTAACTCGCCGGCACGTTCATTGACTCGCGCAAGGGTATCCGCGACGCGATGGGATAGCGACTGTATCTTTACCAGATCGCCAGCCCCGAATGCGTCGGCCTGCGGGGAAAACGCGCCGAGGACGCCTAACTTCTCTGAAGTTTCGTTCAGCACAGGAAAAAGCACAATCGAGCGGGCACCTACGCTGCGGCAAACCGAGACATCAAGTTCACTTGAATTATCGGAGTTATGAACATGCTGCATCGACGAGGAGCGCAGGCAAGCCTCCACCATTCGCGCATCGCGCCGCAAATAGGCAATAAACTCGGCGGAGGTTGCCCCGTTCAGGGCCCGGTAAACCATCTGACCATTTCGTGTTAAGCCGATGAAGGCTCCGGTCGCACAAGTGGATAGCCGGGTTTGATAGACGATCTGTTCCAACACCAGGTCTACCGCAGCGTCTGCCCGTATGACCTGGTCGGCTTTTTTATTCTCTCGTATCAGTCTGTCGAACTTTCCGCCCTGGGAAGATGGACGCGGCGGCAAAGCCGCTGTTTCGTCGGAAGAAATCAAGTCATCAGGCGCGCCCTTCGCCAAAGCTGGATAGGGCGCCGCTGAAGAAATTTTGTGCTCGGCCCGGAATAGACGTCTAGACTTCACTGGCACCTTGATGCGGCGGCCTTGCTGCGCGCCGTAATTTCGACGACTTGAGGAAACTTGAAATCCTCTTCAGCTTCGAACCCATTTCGTCGCTATATGATCTCATCGAGGCCTCACTGCCGTAAATCGCTCGGATGGGCCAGCGCTTGCGTACCGTTGCCTTCTATCGATAATTGCCCTGCGCGGACGGGTTCCCCTGATCGCGCGAACATGCCCACAATCCCCGAACGCGTAGAAACTCCCATCTTCACCATTACCAGCCGGAGAAAAGCTTTCACAGTGTTTGGACTGATGTGCATGCGCTCTGCAATCTCTTTGCTGGTCAGTCCCTGCAAAAGAAGTTGGACCGTCTCCTGCTCTCTGGGAGTGATGTCGAATTGCGCAATCAGATCGCTTGTCATGGTGATGCCCGACGAGTTTCTGTCGAGAACGATCGCAACCGGATGGCTCTTGGACAGATCGGAGTAAAGCTGGAAGGACCGGCATACGTAGCGACGCCTGCCAGACTGATATTGTCGAACGAACTCCAAGTCCTTCGATTGGTGGTTGATTAGACCGGCACGAATCTTGTCCCGCAGAAACAGTTGCAGGTGTTTGATCTTTTCCGAACCGTCGGGGAACGCGAGGATCTGTACCGCGCTTTCATTGCTAGCGAGCGGATGAAATTTATCATCCATCAACAAGAACCCAGGTTCCGAGTTGGTAACTGACATGGCATGCTCCTCTAGTCCTTTGGCCTTTGGTTCCCGCGCAGCGAACCTTTGACCGGACACTCACCTCTACGACGGAGTTCAGCAAAGTAGACATTCAGGGGCCCGGGGGTCAAACCAGTTCCGTAGTTGGCAACTGGCAAATGAACGTGAAGAACCTCATTTGGCAAACGTTGGTTTCCAAACTCTGATTCCGAGGGGGCTACGCCAATTGGCGTAGGGCTTAACGTAGCGACTTCAAACCGGCAGGCCGCTTGGAAGTCCTAGTCTGGGGATTGACGAGCGCTCTTTCGGGGGGAGAAAAAACTATCGGGAGTTTGCCATCTCCTTAACCAGTTGTCAAGGCAGTAATCTTCTCGTTACTTAATGGCTTACTCCTTATAGATTAGTCAATGGGCTTAACCCGAACGGCTCGTCCATACGCCCTCTTGTGCGCACCGGCGCGGATGATCTACTCTTGGCTTACTCCCTCGCTGTCTGAAGTGTCTCCATGCCTGGCGGCGTTCGAATTCGGTCCCTGATGATGGTTGCGGCGGGCTTGTTTCTGGCTTCAAGTGTCCTTGGCCAGTCCTCCGAAGCCGTGCCCGCATCTGCGTCTCCCACATCCAGCAATCCAAGAGTGTCCTACACGAACGGCAAGCTCGCGATCAATGCCCAGAACACGACCATGAAAGATTTGTTGCGTGCGGTAAGCCTCGCCACGGGGGCGGTTATCGAATTTCCCAACGACCACGCTGCCGATCGCATGTCTGCAACTATTGCGCCGGGGCCGGTTCGCGATGTTCTGACAACCTTGCTCAACGGGTCGGGATTTAACTATGTAATGTTGGGATCACCAAGCGACCCGCGCGCTCTGCAACGCATGATTTTGACCGATGCCGAACCCTCCGCCCAGCCTCAACTCGCGCAAGCGGATGAGGTCGCGCCGCCGGCGGTCGCCGCCAACCAGCCCGCTCGAAACGCATTTCTTTATCAGCCCCCGGCTGCTCCTTCCGTGCCATTGACCCGGGAAGTTCCCATCATCCCCCTCGAGGCGCCGAAGGACTCCGTCGCTCCCGAAGCTCTTGGTCAAATGATGCGCGATCTGGCAGACCAGATCAGACAAAAGCAGCAAGAGCAGGGACTGGTTCCGGCTCCAGTGCAGCAGAATTTCGCCGCGCCGCAACCCAGCACCCCACCGCCACAGAACATACCTCCTCCGCAGCCCGACACGGCTAGCGCCCCTGAGTGACACAGACAGCCGTCGACGCAGCAGCGCGAATCTCTCGATCGATCAGCTGGCGAATCACATTTATGTGCGGACACCGCGAATCTCAAAAGATGACGGAGATTCTCTGGGCGCGTTAAGGGTTAGTGAATTACAACCGTCGGCTGATTTCCCGTGGTCCATGCATCCGCCGGCGGCGTCACCGTAGATGATAAAGCCCCACCTTGGGATGTCCCCGCCGAGGCATTGGCGGCGAAGCTTACGTTCGAAGTCGCAGCTGCCACTTTGGCGCAATTGGTCGAACAATTCGTGGTCAGGGCGAGATAGTATCGACCGGCCCCCAGACTGGTCGAACCTTGAATCCAGTTCAACGTGTGGAAAGTTTCCGATGGCGCAAAGGTTTTTCCGGGAGTAGGCCCGATATCGACCACGAGATCCCCCGAGCTGTTGTAGATGCCAACGTCATAATTGTTCGCCGTATTGTCCAGGGTAGTTACGTCGTACGTTATCTCAGTGGTAGTAACGTTGTACGGCAACAGAAATCCCCAAAGCTTGTTTACGTTCAGAGTCGCACTGAGAAGGCCTCCGGTACGTGCACCGCCGGTCACAAACAGTGGCAATGCCGGGCTCCCGCTTCCGCCCGCGGCTGAAATCGTCACCGAACCCGGGTTGTTTGTAATACTAATATTCTCACCAGCGGTGAGTGTGGCGAGCACCGGAGCCTTGCCCGTTGAACCGATCAGGATCTGACCGTTGGTCGGTGCAGCGGTCGAAGTCACACTCGCGGGAGTCGAGAAGTATGCAATTCCATCTGCCGTCCCGGCAAGATTTGCGGAGAGCATGACCGTGCCGCCCAGCGCTAAGGTTCCTCCACCCGATAGACCTGAGCCAGCCTCCACCGTGACGGAAGGATTCGCTAGCATCGCGTTCGTAACTCCTGCAGCGGGAATGCTGATCGTTCCAGTCTTGGTGATAGGTCCGCCGGTCAAACCGGCGCCGGTGGCGACGCTGGTAACTGTCCCTCCGGAACTGGGAGCCGCATTGGTAAGCGTGACCGTCCCGCCCAGCGCAACCGTTCCTCCACCCGAGAGTCCCGAGCCGGCCACCACCGTGACAGAAGGATTGGCCAGCATTGCGTTCGTGACTCCCGCGGTCGCAACACTGATCGTGCCGCTCTTCGTGATCGGACCACCCGTAAGGCCGGCGCCTGTTCCGACGCTGGTGACGGTCGCGGTGCCGGGAAAAGTCTGCCCGGATGCGAAAGTGAGAATCCCATTTCCTGCAATCGACAGCCCCGTCTGGTTGAAGACCCCGCTGGTGCCGTACAACAAGTTGAGCGTGGCTGAGGTCTTCGCAGAGTCGTTGCCCACACCATCCGCCTGCCAGCGAAAGTCGTAGGTCACCGGGCCCGGAGTAGTGGTATTGAACACCGACGCCTGCAGGTCCAAGGGAGTGGAAGCGAAGGATGCTGTTGTCGTGGCCACGCTGACCGGTGACATAGTTGCGCCGCCCAGCGCGTAGAGCGAGCCTCGAATGAAAGCCGTTCCTGAAACGTCAAGTGCGCCGGCCGGGCTGGTATTTCCGATTCCCACGTTGCCGCCGGATTCGAAGATGGCGGAATTCTCAATATTGCAGGCGCTGGTGAACTTGGAAATCTGGTTCGCGGTGCCAGTTCCATCACTGGTGATCGAGCAGGTGGTTGCAGGTGTAACCCCAAGTGGGACGGCTCCGGAACCGCTCTGTGCCTGCGCCATGGGTTGCGCAGCCGCGACGGCTAGCGGTACACTCACCGCTTGAACCGAGGATTGAACCGACGAGGACTGGCTACCTGCCAGCACAAACGCCGAAGCCGGTTTGCCCCCCAACGTTTCCGCATCCGCGGCCTTCAACGCGTAGGGCACGCTCAATAACAGGATCCGCGGCTGCTCCGCTTGACCCTCGGGACGAACCCCCAGCCAGCGCCCCTCGCCCTGGGAAAAAATCTCCAACGGCAAACCTGCCTCACTGGTCGCTCCCAGCAGTACACTGTAGTGTCCCGTTGCGTCTAGAGACACGTTCTGACTTTCCTGCCAGATGGCAGATGGATCGTTCTCGTTTTTGTACAGGCTAAACGTAACCTCAGTGTTCCCCGTAACCAGCCTTCCGCTCTCATCCTGCACGGTTCCCTGGATCCGAATCAATCGAGGCACCGTCGCCGTCAGGGCCGACGAAGCCGGTTGCTGTCCATCCGCTTGCGCGTACGCAAAACAACTCGAGATCAGGCACGTCAAGACGCAAACTGAAATGCGGCTTAGCTTCGTCCGCTCTTGCTGACTTATTCTGCGATACATTTGAACCATCGGTCGGTCCGAGAAGCGAGGAGATGTGGGAGTAGTCAACCAGCCCCCTGGATGCGGAGAAGCGCAGTTTGCAATCTATTCTGAGCGGCAGGCGGCCGCGGGGAGGGCCTTTCACCGAGGGCAGCTAGATTATAAGTCGGCGCCCTGACGGACCTCATCCCCGAGCATCGATTCGGATGAAGTCGTCCTATAACGAATAAATCTTCATGTCTTCCCAAACAATCCTCCACCTGGCTTAGTCAAAAGACCTAGCATTTCGGGTTAGGCGAGAGGCGCTCCTTATCTGAACCAAAAGTGGAATTGACGGAGTTCGGTATTTGAGTTTAGATGTTGGCCGGGATGATTGGCCGGACAGTGCTGATTTCCCGAATCTGCTGGCTCTCGGGCCAACCCGACGGGATTGGAAACATGACAAAAATAATGAAGATGCTGATCGTAGCTCTTTTTGTGACCGGCCTTTCGTTCGCGCAAAATGCTGCCAACGCCCCAAGCACTCCGCCGCCAATGGTTGCGCCGGCCGACGCCAAGAACCACGTCGGCGAGATGGCCACCGTCTGCGGAAAGGTTGTGGACACCAAGATTCCCAAGTACGGACTCGCCGGTCGCGGAAAACCGGTAAGCTTCTTTGTCGATCAGCCACAAACAAATACCGTCTTCTACTTCGTGGCATTTGGAACGGAGGCTGGGGGCGCACAGGAAGTCGTTGCTGCTTACCAGGGCAAGCGAGTATGCGTGGCGGGCAAGATCGCTATGCAAACCGGCGCCCCACCTTTCATCCTCGCGGCCGACCGCTCCCGGATCAAGATTCAGCCAGAAGGACAGTAGCAGGATAGCTCTTCCCCGCGGACTAAGAACCGCGCCCCTCTCGCACGAGGGGTGTTACCGTTTCGTGTTTTGCGATAAACCCAGCGCTGGGCAAACGAGTGACATTATCAAAATGACGGAAAGGGGCACAGTATGAAAAAGCGTTTTCTAATACTGTTGCTAATGTGCGGAGGCTTCGAGTTATCGGCTCAAAATATAGTTCAACAATTTGCCGCGATTAGCGCCGGAGAGGCCACGACTTCAGACATGGACCTGGAGCCAACCGCCAAAGGCAGTACGCTCATCGGAATGCCACTTCAACTTACTCCCGGCGTGAAAGTCTTGAGTGTTACCGACAATGCGCCTGCGGGAGGCAACACTTACAAGCTGGCTGCTGGCGCCAGGTCGTCTTGCCCGGACGGACTGCTTGATATTTGGTACTGTGAGAACTGCAATCCGGGAGTAACCGAGCTGCAGTTCCATTTGTCGAGTCACACCAAAGCTAGTCTCAACTCGTTCCTGGAAGTTTCCAACTTATCCGCATCCTCGGTATTGGACGGAAACGGCGAGCAGTTGAGTAGTGGGATTGCAAATAGCGAGGGACAAGAAGTTGGCCCTACGATTACCACCACCGCAACAGACTTTATCGTCGCTCGCTTCTTTTCGACAGCTCCTTACCCCAAGGGCGTCATTCCAGCGCCATGGGTGTTTAAGCCGTCTTATGCTTACATGGCAGACGCGCCGGCCGGAGCCTATCAACCAACTTTAACGGGAGGAAAAGCCGGCAACACGTTTTGCATGAGCGTAGCTGCTTTCAAGATTGCCGGATCCGCTCAACCGCAATCTGCTCACAAGAAACACTAACGCACGCGCACTATGCTCGCCGCGTAAGCGAGCTCTATTCCTGTGAGCTTCCGAGCATCAGCGGGGGAAGGCCGCCAACCAGCGTTCTATTTCTTCACCGTATCGTCAGACGGCACTAGCGCGGCGTTCTGTTTTTTCGCCACCGTGGGACCCAATTCCTGCATCACCGTTTCCCGCAGTTTCCCATATCCGATGGCGCCACTCATGAAGTGCCCGTTGATAAAGAAGCTGGGCGTGCCCTGTAATCCAAGCCGCAAGCCCTCCTGGGAATCCTTCTTCACAGGGGCAGCTTCTTCTCCACTGTCCAGGCACTGATCGAAACGCGCGGTATCGAGTTTTAGCGCCCGAGCCTCGTCTTTTAACTGTGGTACTTCAATCTTCTTGGTTTCAAACAAGGAGTCGTGAAACTCCCAGAATTTCCCTTGCGCGCCGGCGCAGCGCGCGGCTTCTGCGGCTTTTGCCGCGAGCGGGTGCATCGGAAGAGGAAAGTCCTTGAAAACGATCGACACGAAACTGCCAAACTGATCCCGCAGCCGGAGGAGGTCCTCGTTTACCTTTTGGCAGTAAGGACATTCATAGTCGGCGAACTCGATGATCTGGACCGGAGCGGTCTCGGGTCCAAGCCGCGGAGCGCTCCCAACCTCGACGTGAGCGCTTGGCTGGCTCAGCTCAACCACCACGCCATATTGTCCGCGAAGATCAGCGATGTACGCATCTCGTGCCTTCTTCAGACGAAGCTGGTGTACCGTATCGATGATGTGGGATCGCGCCGACTCGTAAGACTCGTCGGTTTGTACGCCCTCATAGTAGAACCGGAGTTGATCCTCGGTCGGTTCCGGGATGTTAATCGCGACGTGACGTTTGAATAACTCGTCCAGGGTCACGCCTTCCTTCTTCGCCTGCATCTCCAATAACTGATCGTCAATAAACTGGTCGAGCGCGTCGCGCTCCGCAAGATAGTATTTATACTTGGCTTGAAGCAGTTTGCCGGCTTCCTTATACTCCAACTCATCGGCCGTCACCTTCTTGCCGGCAATCTCGGCCACTACATTCGAATCGTTCTGGCCAATGGCTGGGACGCAAACGCACAGAGCTAGTCCGAGCCCAATCAGAGTCTGCTTGGTCAACATTGTGGAATTTCCCCTCTTTAGAAATTAAGGACGCTGTTTTGGGGGGAGGAAGAGCTTCGGAACATTAAAGCACGAGATAGGCTTTCAGGCAATTAGAACATTCAGACAAATCAAAACCCGGACACCGGTCTCAACCCCGGCGTCCGGGATGTCTCTGTTCGGACCGATCAAGCAGTTCCCCTGAGGAAGCTGCTTAAACCTGTCCCACTGCCCCTTTCACGTCAGAAGATTAGAAGTTGTAATCTTTCCAAGTGCAGGTGCAGGGCGAGCCGCTCAGCAGGTAGTCAAAGTAGCACAGCTGCTCCAACAGTGATTTCTCACCAGCGGCGAGGTTCGAATCGGCAAACGTGGTTTCCGTCTGGGAGTAAGCAGCCGGCCCGTACGGATACCTGTTGGCAACGCTCTGGATGTGGGTTGCCCAGCCACGCAGACCAGCGGTCGGTGTGTTGGGTGCGAAGTTCGTATTGACATCAGCTTCGGTCGAAGAGGAAATGACCTTGATGACGCCACGCGGTGGCACGACGCCCCGGATCGGATACTTCGTGAGTTGGTTCTTCACCGACTCCGAAAGCAGACCGTCAGGAGTTACTTCGCAGCTGCAGCATTGGGTCAACTCTTCGCTGTCATCAAACACATAGAACGACGCCCACAGGTTTCCGCCTGTGTCGCCATCGTTGATGAAACGTACGGTTGCATCCGGAGCAGCAGCGACGTTGTTCGCATAGTAGGTGACGAAATAGATGCTGTTGTCACCAACATTTTGAGCCACAGCATTGCCTGACACGAGTCCTAGCATCAGGGTAATGGCCAGTACCGAAAACAGCAAGGTTCCAATCTTCATTTTGTACATCCTCCTGTACTTCTTCTTGTTGTGGCGTCTCGGCGGCTGTGGGGAGGATCAGCTATGAGCGCGCTTGCGGAACTGTCAACCTTTTGTGAGTTCTTTACAATTACCCACGTGGCTTAGTCGGAAACACTAGGTGCGAGAGCTAGTCCTTAGGGAGTAGTTCCTCGTCCCGATTGCTTGCTCGACAAGCCCGGGGCAAGGTTCGGAACGTCCGAAGATTAAACATTCGCTCCCTTTACCGCAATCCTCCCCAGGGATTAGTCTTTTTGACTAGTTCACAAGTATTGGTCCTCTCGAATCCAAGGCCCGCCTCGCCGAGAATTTTTGACCGATTTCTTGATCCGGTGCCCTGCCATTACCTTGACAACAGGCGAATTCAATGGGAAACTTAACCGCTTTCTCCCCTACCGGTTCGCTGGTGGCGTATTCGTTTCTCCCTCCGCTGCTGACAAGCCCGGTTAGTCCCAATAGCCTAAACGTTGCAAATTTGATACTGCCGCGCGCCGCGTCGGTGTGTGCGGCTGACGCAGCAGGTCAGCGTTCACGTCGTTGGAATCGTCGTCGTCGATAAGAGAGGATCCGTCTGTGGACCAAGAAGTCGAAAGCATTGGCGAGAGAGTCCTCAAGATCACAAGGAGCAAGCCATGACCATTGGGATATCCGAACCTGGGTTCCTCATCCTGGATCCCAAGTTGAATCCTATAGCCTGCAATCAGCAAGCGATTACGATCCTTACGTTCCCTAACCTGGCCGAACAGGTAAAACGGGTAAGCGTTTTTCTGGCGGACAAGATCCGTTTCAGCTTGGTTAATCGACAGTCAAAAGACTCTCTGGAATTCGTCAAGGAATTCAGGTCTGGCAATCGCCGGTACAATTGTCGAGTCTTTCATCTGGACTCGCCGGATAAGGCCAACCTCGTCGTCCTTATATTGGAGCGGTACTCGTCACGCTCCGCGGCGTTGTCACAGCTCTCGCAAGAATTTGATTTAACCGCTCGGGAACAGGAGACAGTTCAGTTGCTCCTGCAAGGGCTCACCAGCAAAGAAATCGCTGCTCGCATGGAGATCAGCCCAAACACCGTCAAAGCCTTCCTGCGCCTCGTGATGGTGAAAATGGGCGTGTCCACTCGCTCCGGAATCGTGGGAAGAATTGTCGGCCCTCTATAGCTACGAGTCACACCAAACTTAGGCGTTGGGAACTAGTCCATTTGAGGACTTTACTTCAGGTCGCACTCACGTAAATATCCCAGTCTGTCATGCGATCTTATGATGTAGAGCGCAGGAGATATCCTCGTTTCCCGCAGACTCTGGAGATTGAGGTTAACCCTGTCCCTCCCTTCGATTCCTCCGAAGGCTCCACGACACCAATCCTCGGTCGAGCGCAGAACATGAGTAAAGGTGGCCTTTGCTTGTTGAGTCAACAGCCCATCTCCCAGTCGTCCCTCTTGCGATGCGAGATGTCGGCGGCTGAGGTTCCGGTTCCGATCCCCACTCTCCTGCTTGTCCGCTGGACCAAGAAGCCTAAGGTCCGCGGCAACAACTATCTCTCTGGCCTGCAATTTCTGATCTGACGCATCGGCAAGATCGTCCGCTGATTCCGGCGCTTTGTTACTGTCTAGCCCCGAATCATTACTACTTTTGGGCTAGCTATAAAGGAGGATTACTGATAAAATACCTGCAGCGTATAGTGGGCGTTTCCATCGGGCGTTCACCAGTCGCCGTCCTCCTCCTCCAGACTGGTCATTCATCAGGCGGTGAAGCATGGGCCCTGCAGGCGCGGGAAAAACTTCGCGCGGCGCAGCCGCGCTGATTCGCCTCGTCCTCATGCTTTCTTTCGCCGCCACCCTCTCTGGATGTGGTGGCATGCCTGCTGGAATGGGCACTTCAACCCCTGCTTCTGCCAATAAATCTTTGACTTCCATCTCGCTTTCCCCGGTGGCTGCTACGGTTGCGCTGGGCCAAAGCCAACAGTTCACGGCGACTGGCGTCTTCAGCGACGGCAGTAAACAGGATCTCACGCAAGTAGTTTCCTGGTCGAGTGCGCCTCCTTCGGTTGCAAGTATCAGCCAATCCGGACTCGTTTTGGGCAAGCTAACGGGAAGCGCGACAATCACGGCCCGTTCCGGCACTATCACTGCGTCGGACACTCTTGTCATCTCGCCGGCCGTTCTGATGTCGATTGCTGTTAGTCCGCAGACAGTCTCGGTTCCGAAGGGCGCAGCGAAACAACTCACCGCCATCGCGACATTCAGCGATGGCTCTCAGCAAAACCTAACGAACTCAGCAACCTGGTCCATCGCTCCCTCCGGCGTCGCGACTGTGAACGCCACTGGAATGGTCACGGCTCAGGCGATGGGTTCAGCTGCTATCACAGCTTCCTCGGCTTCTGTGAGCGGAACCGGAGCACTGACCGTGTTGCCGGCCGTCTTGGTGTCGATTGCGGTGAGCCCTCAAGGTGTCTCGGTTCCTAAGGGCAACACCCAGCAGCTCAGCGCAATTGCAGTCTTCAGCGACGGAACTCAGCAGAACGTCACGAACTCGACCTTATGGTCCATTGCTCCATCTGGCGTAGCAACCGTGAGCGCAGCCGGCACCGTCACCGCTCAGGCGGCGGGATCTGCGACCGTCATCGCCAGTCTAGGCTCGGTCAGCGGAAATGACACTCTAACCGTGTCGCCCGCGGTCCTAGTGTCGATCTCGATAGCTCCATCCAATTCGTCGGTAGTGTTGGGCACGAGCAAACAACTCATCTCCTACGGAATCTATAGTGACGGTACTTCTCAAGATCTTACCCAGTCGGCAACCTGGTCATCTGCGAATTCTTCCACGGTGAGCGTCGGCTCTGCAGGACTCGCGTTCGCGAACGCAGTCGGCTCTGCCACAATTTCGGCAAGCTCCAACGGGCAAACGGGATCCGCGAAAATCACCGTGATGCCGCAGCTGCTGGTGAACTACTTCAGCAACAACTCCCTGACGAATCCCGATGCCACCGTGCAGGTTACCAATGTCGGAATGACCGGTGGTCCGCTCTGCGCGATGATCTACGTCTTCGACGCGCGCCAGGAGATGTCCGAGTGCTGTGGATGCTCGATATCGCCGGACGGCATCCGCACCTTATCAGTACAAAATGATCTGACAAGCCATCCCGCCACCGGTATCACGCCTCAGGCCGGTATCATCGAGATATTCCCCGCAACCAGCACAACCAATCAGTCCTGCGACGCGAGCAATGCCTCCCCCGCAGGGGAGTTGGTGGCGTGGGGAACCCACGTGCAGCTTCAAGCGACAAATGCGTTCGTCTTCACTGAGTCGCCGTTCGACCTCGTGACACTCCCTTCAACCGAATCGGCTGTTCTTCAGGGCCTGTGCGGATTCCTCATCGCAAATGCTCCCGGCGTATGCACCTGCGGCACCGGCGAATAAGATCATCCTTCTCCTATAGAATCGAACACACGTTGTACCGCCGTTATGAAACGCCTGCCAGACGCTGGAGCCTGGTGATTAATCCTTTCGGAGTCGTGTCTCCGCGCGTTCGATCGTGTATAAGGCCTTAACGAGCACGCCAGACGTGGGGTTTCCAAATGACAACCGACGAAATTCACTTGAAGGATGCCGACGAGGCCTGGATCGAGAAGTATCGAGCTGCAGTAAAGGAGATTCCCGTTGAGCCTTCGCGTTCGAGCCTCCGCGAAGCTCTGAGCTCTTCCTGCATCCTGGCGCTTTCGAGCATCAGCCGAATCTTCGGTCGTCGGCCGCGCGCGAATTCTCAAAGATCGGGCCAGCCGTCAGACATCCCTTCCGCGCAAACCCATTCTCCAGCCACAATCGCCGCGCCGGCAAACGCTGAATCGTCACCCAGAGCTGGGAGCGCCCCGGTTCCTGCCGAGGTACTACGAGCTGCGAACACTGAGGTCTGGAGAGAGAAGCCGGTTGCTTGATTGCAGCAGTGACGGCGCGATAAATCGCTTGCGGCATTAAATTCGATTCTGTACTTCCCCCGCAAACGCTCGAAGCTTTCGTGGAGCAGCCGGGGAAACCTCTGGGAGGGGTCTGGCTGCAGCGGCTTGGGAATCAGGACAGACGACCTTCCCGATAATGCCTGACCGGGTGGAAACCCCCATCTTGACCATAACCAGTCGAATAAATGCCTTTACCGTATTGGGACTGATCTTCATGCGCTGCGCAATCTCTTTGCTGGTGAAGCCTTGTCTAAGGAACTGCACCGTTTCCTGCTCGCGGGCGGTTAAACCAAAACGCTCGGAAATCTCCGCAATCGTCGCCGATCCATTGCTTTTTCTCTCGATCATCACAATCGCCAGGCCCCCCGATTGCCCGGAACCGTTCGCTTGAATTGCCCCTACGTCGAGCGGGAAAGAGCGGCAAACATACGTCCTCCTCGCCGATTGAACCTTGCCCGAGAGCCCGAAGGATGAATGGCTCTCTGACAGCGAGGTACGCACTTTCTTGGCAAGCCAGGCATCAAGATTGCTGATTTTTTCCGGCCGCTCTGGAAATGTGAATATCCGTAGGACTTCAGCGTTGGAAGCAACTACGCGCAAGGATGAATCCACTACGATCATGCCCGGTCGGGCTGGAGCAGATGGCACTCGGTATCCCCTTTTCAGATGATGCAACTTCACTTTGCCTTATCAGGCTTTTTGGGGGCTCCCAACTCGATTACTTCGACGCGCTCAGCTGGTAGAGCTGGTAGAGCTGGTAGATCATCGTACCTAACGACTGTATCCCGCTGATGCTATCGCAAATATATTAGGAGCCCAGCCCTCATCCGGCAAGGGACAATATAGGACAATTCGGGACATTGCGGGACATCCGAGGTCGTTTCTCTTCAGCTTTCAGGCAAGCGCACACCACAGAGGCGTTCGCAGGCATCGAGCAACTGTTCCTGCCGGTGCACATCCCGAGCGGCCGGATTCGGTGCACGGCGCTTCATGTGGTAGAAGTACTCGCCGGTTACCTTCGCAGCCGGATCGTCGCTCACCGCGAGCCATACCTGAGTGCGATGCCCCGCATCTAGGTCATCCGGCGCTCCGGGTTCTCCCATTTTGGTCGCGACCCAACCCGGCTCAAGAGCATTAGAAAGAACATCCGGCCAGTGGCGCGCGACGGCAAACGCCAAAAGCACATCATGCAGCTTCGTATCGGAATAAGCCTGCTGTCCATCCCAGGGGCGATGCTCCCACGCCAGATCCTTCAGGCTCGCATCGCCGCTCTTGTGCAAGCCGGAACTCAAGTAAACGAGACGCTTCGGCTTTTGAATCAACGCCGTCAGAATGTACGGTGCGAGGGTGTTGACGGCGAACACCTGCGGCAAGCCGTCTTCGGTCGCGATCCGCCGCGGTTCTCTGTACCCCATTCCTGCATTGTGGATCACGGCGTCGAAAGAACCCAGTGCGTTCACCTGTTCCGCCACCTGGCGGGTTTGCGCAATGCTCGGCAAATCTCCGATGACCAGACTATCCGCTCTGGGAACAGCGGATAGCGCTTCCCTTCCTCGCCGTGCGTTACGAGCATGCAGAACTACCTTATGCCCTTCTTCGACGAGGAGTTGGGCGGCCATTCGGCCGAGCCCGTCGGAAGAACCTGTGATGAACACCCGAGCCATTCCGTCTCGCCTCGTGTCACGCTATCGAACGTTGAATTTCTTGCAGCCTCGAGGCGCGCAAATCATTATCATCTATTTCTCTCCAGGAATCTTCGGATCGATCCATGGGCCATCGCTGGAGATCAGTTGCTGCACTTCGTCCGGTCCCCATGTCCCCGGATCATAGTGATAAAACGGCGTGATGTTGCCCAGAATGGGCTCGACCACACGCCATTGCGCCTCCACCAGGTCCTGCCGGGCAAAGAGTTCGCTCCGTCCCCGCATGGCGTCGCCCAGCAGCCGTTCATAGGGAGGCATATCATCGGCGGCCTGCTCAGTCACCATGAGTTCCACGTCCTTGCCTGTCATGCGCTCTCCCGGCGTCTTCACTCGCACCCCCATTGCGATGGCAATGTCCGGACCGATGCGCATGCGCAAATGTGCGGAAGTTCCCGGTACGATTTCGCCAAAGGTCTCCATCGGCGGGCGTTTGAATTCCACGAACACCTCGGTTGCGGTGACCGGAAGCATCTTGCCTGCGCGGATATAAATCGGCACTCCCGCCCATCGCCAGGTTTCAATCAATAGCTTGAGGGCAACAAAAGTTTCGACCGTAGAACCTGCGTCGACACCCGGCACGGCGCGATAGCCTTTGTACTGTCCGCGTACGACGTCACCCGGAGAAAGCGGCCGGACGGCCTTGAGCAGCGCGGCTTTCTGGTCGCGCCAGGCATCGTGGTCTTCACCGGTGGCCGGATCCATTACCAGATTGGCCAGCACCTGCAGCAGATGGTTCTGCACCACATCGCGCACAGCTCCAGTCTGGTCGTAGAATTTCCCGCGATCCTCCACTCCGAATTTCTCCGCCATCGTGATCTGAATACTCCTCACATAACTGCGATTCCAGATCGGCTCAAACATCGGATTGGCGAAGCGCGTATAAAGAATGTTCTGCACCGGCTCCTTGCCCAGAAAATGGTCGATGCGGAAGATCCGGTCTTCAGTGAAGTATTGCTGCAGAATCCGGTTCAGCTCCTTCGCCGAAGCCAGATCGTGTCCGAACGGCTTCTCCACCACGACTCGTGCACTCTGAGCGCAGCCTGATTCCGCCAGTCCCTTGGCCACCGTGCCAAAGAGGCTGGGCGGAATCGCCAGATAATGCAGTGGCTCTTTCGCTTCACCCAACTGTTTACGAAGCTCGACAAAGGTTTTCGGATCGTTATAGTCGCCATCCACGTAGCGCAGCAGGCTCGTCAGCTTCGCGAACGCGTCCTGGTCCAAGCCTCCGTGTTTCTCGAGACTGTCTTTGGCGCGAGCTTTCAGTTGATCGAGGTTCCATCCCGCTTTGGCCACTCCGACAATCGACAGATTAAAACCTTCGTCGCGAATCAATCCCTGCAACGACGGAAAAATCTGCTTGTGTGCGAGATCGCCGGTGGCTCCGAAAAATACAAATGCGTCCGATTGGAAATCCGCCATCAGGCCGCCTCCGCTTTGTCCGCAGTTTTTTCCTTGTGGCCGCCAAATTCGTAGCGCATCGCCGAAAGCAACTTCGCCGCATATTCTTCGTTGCCTCGCGAAGAAAATCGCGTGTACAGTGCAGCGCTGATCACAGGCGCCGGAATGCCCTCGTCCACCGCCGCCTGCACCGTCCATCGGCCTTCACCCGAGTCCGATACGCGGCCGGCAAAACTTGACAGCTCCGGATTATCCCGCAGCGCTGCCGCGGTCAGATCAAGCAGCCAGGAGCCAATCACGCTACCTCGCCGCCACACCTCTGCGACTTCGGGCAAGTTCATGTCGAATTGATAGAGCTCGGGATGCCGCAGCGGAGTCGTCTCGGCGTCCACCTCACCCTTGCGTTTGCCAGCGTTGGCGTGCTTGATGATATTTAATCCCTCCGCCAGCGCAGCCATCATGCCGTATTCGATGCCGTTGTGAACCATCTTGACGAAATGGCCTGCCCCGTTCTGACCGCAGCGCAGGTAGCCATTTTCCGCCGTGGTCGGCTCCCCGCTCTTTCCTGCCGTTCGCGCCGCTGCTGCAACCCCTGGCGCCAAAGACTTGAAAATCGGGTCGAGATGACTCACGATCTCCTCTTCTCCCCCAATCATCAGGCAGTATCCGCGCTCCAGGCCCCACACGCCCCCGCTGGTTCCGCAGTCAACGTAGTGAATACCCCTGCTCTTCAACTCGCCTGCCCGGCGAATATCGTCGTGGTAATACGAATTGCCTCCGTCGATTACGATGTCGCCCGCCTCCAGCACAGGAGTAAGCGAGTCCAGGACGGAATCGACCGCCGCCGCAGGAACCATCAGCCACATCGCCCGCGGTTTGCTGAGCTTCTTGGCAAACTCAGCAATGCTGATAGAAGGCTTCGCGCCCTTTGCCGCCAGCTCCTCCATCGACTGCGGATGCCTGTCGTACACCACGCAATCATGGCCCCCCTTCAGAAGCCGCTGCACCATGTAGGAACCCATTCGTCCCAGACCTATCATTCCCAGTTGCATCTTCTTCCTCCTTCGAATTGATGTTGAGTAGATGCATGGCCAAAGCCTTGGGAAACTAAATTCGTTGGCGGCTCGCTCTAAACCCAGGCGCGGACGGCCAGCAGGGGGTTTCATCCATGGTGTGGGTATCAGCGGAAGGACACCGATACTGTTAGGGAGGAAGTCTAAAGCGATCTCACAACAACCATCAGTGCGGCTTGCTCATGACTCGACCGAGGGAGCGCGCCACCGACTCCAGTTTCCGCAAATCCTCGACTGTGAAGTCCGGCCCCGCCACAGCCCGCCGTGGGGCTTTACGAGAGATTTGAATCACGCCAACTACCTCTCCGTTTTCGGCGAGAACCGGTGCCGACATAAGCTTTTGAATGACCTGCGCGTCCAGCCCGGAGTCGCCAATCTTGACCAGTTCAAAAATGCTGAAATGCTTTACCTGCGCGAAGCCATTGAAAAGCTCCGCCTGCCGGGTTCTTGCCGTGCGCGCCGCTACCGCCGAACTGGAAAGAGGGATCGCTCCCGCCGTTTTCAACTCGGCCGGATATATAAAATTCAGCAGACTCCCCCCAAGTTCCAGCAGCGCAACCTCGGTTTCGCTGACGCGGAAAACCTTGGCGATCTGCGCACACATGGATTCCGTACTACTTTCTGGCGAGTCTTGCTCCGCAAGTTGTTCAGTTTCCAGCATCCTAACGAGGATGCCTGAGCCGGGACCGAGCGGCAAGGTAACCAACGTGCCTTTTGAATAGCACCTTCCTTCGATGTGACCAGGGTAATTTCTGCACGTCGACTGGCCGCTCCGGAAGCGGACGCTGCCCTACATCTGATTCAAGGTTTTCGTATCTGAGTGTTCTCCGAGCGCCGGGAGCGGCTCGCGATGTTTTTCCCCTTCGACGGCAATCCGCTTGGATTTTCGATAGACGTTCGCGACGGCCAACGTCCAGAAAGGAACCAAATCGACTCCCGGCACGAGCTTGGCAAAAAACGACGGCAGGAATTCCCAGTGCCAGCCCAGCAGGTAAATCATGATGGCTCCCACGCCGAGATCGAGCACGTCGTCCGCAGCCGATAAAGCGCCTTCAACAAAGAAAGGAAAAACCAGGATCTGCAACGCATCCGCAACGATGGCCAGCACCATGGCTTCTCGAAAACGCGAGCCCGGCAAGATCGTGACCGCTTCCTCCGCCAGGGGAGGGTCGTTTTCGTGCTGCATAAAACTATTCTATGCCGATGGTTCGACCCTGTCAGGCCGTTCTCCCCCGCCCACGGCGGTTTGCCCGGCACGCCGCTGATGATTTACCCTCGCCGCAGCCCATGACGAAGACGAATCCGACCAGCGCTCCCTCGAAAATCGCGACCGACTTTTCCCACGCCATGCGCCGGGAGATTTACGAACAGCCCCAAGCCATTGCCAAAACCGTCGATCGCCACCTGCAGAATGACATTCTTTTTCCCGGTGCGCTGCATTCCATCGAGAGCGCGCTCCTTACCTTCGAGAAGCTGATCATCGCTGCCAGCGGCTCCAGCCGCCATGCGGGACTGGCCGGCGAGATCATGATCGAAGATCTCTCCGGCGTCGCCGTCGATGTGGAGTACGCGAGCGAATACTGTTATCGTTCCACGCACGCCGCCGTCGATCCTATCGTGATGGTGGTTACCCAGTCCGGTGAAACGGCCGACACTATCGCCGCGCAGCGCGAGGCGCTGACTCGCGGGGTAAAGACGATCGCAGTATCCAACGTTGCCGAAGCTACCATTCCGCGCGAAGCCAGCGCCGCCCTGATCACTGGGGCTGGCCCCGAACTTGCCGTGCCCGCCACCAAGAGTTTCACCACCCAAGTTACGGTTCTGTACTTGATGGCCTTATTTCTCGCCCGCAAGCGCGGCCGCATGACCTCCGAAGTCACGCGCTCCTATCTTCACCGGCTCTTGCAGCTGCCCGAAGCCATCGACCGCAACCTCCGCGCATGGGATGCCCTCGCCGAGCAATTCGCAGACAAGCAGTATCAGGCAGAAAAATTCCTTTACCTCGGACGCGGTGTCCACTATGCCATCGCGCGCGAGGGTGCCCTCAAGTTAAAAGAGACTTCGTACGCCCACGCCGAAGGCTACCCCGCCGGCGAGCTGAAACACGGGCCGAACGCTCTCGTCGACGAAAAACTTCCCGTGGTTGTCCTGGCTACCTACGATCACCACGATCCCGATTCCGTGCTGCGCTACCAGCGCACTCTCGAAGTGATGAAAGAAGTCCGTTCCCGCCACGGCCGACTTGTAGCGGTCGCGACCGAGGGTGATCGCGAAATCACCGGCATCGCCGAAGACGTATTCTTCGTTCCCGCCGCCCCCGAACTGCTGCTGCCCATCATCGAAGTCATTCCCCTTCAACTGTTCGCCTACTACGTGGCGACCAAAAAAGGCTACGATGTGGACCGTCCGCGCAATCTGGTAAAGGCGGTGATCACAGAATAATCCGCCTTCGCAGATCATTCACAACAGAGTCACAGTCAGAGAGTCTTGAGGATCTTAACTGTCTTCTTCCCGTATTTTGCTTTTTGTATTTTGTCTTCTCTGTATCTCTGTGACTCTGTGGTGAAACGAATTTGAATCCCGACACGAAGCCCAATGCCCACCCCCAATCCATCTCACCTGGATCTACAAGCCGTAGCAAAACAAGTCATGCAGCTGCATGGTTTCAACCCCGACTTTCCTCCGCCCGTCCAAAAACAACTGGCGGACCTGCGCGCGCACCCTCCCCAAATCGCACCCGCAAAAGATGTGCGTGACTTGCGGAATGTTTTATGGTCTTCGATCGATAACGACACTTCCCGCGACCTCGATCAAATCGAAGTGGCCGAGCGACTGCCGAATGGTGACATAAAAGTGTCCATCGGCATCGCCGACGTGGACGCATTCGTTCCCAAGAAATCCGCCATCGACCAGCATGCCGCCCGCGAAACCACCACCGTCTACGCCGGAGTCCGAAACTTTCCCATGCTGCCGGAAGAGCTTTCCACCGGCAAGACTTCCCTGCTCGAAAATCAGGACTGCTTAAGCGTAGTCATCGAGTTTGTCGTCGACGGCGGCCGCGTAACTTCCAGCGACGTCTATCGTGCTCTGGTTCGCAATCACGCGCAACTGCAGTACAACTCGGTTGGCGCCTGGCTGGAAGGCACGGCCGCCGCGCCACCCAAGCTAGCCCCTTCCAGCGATCTTCAGGCCCAGCTTCGTCTACAGAGCGAAGTCGCGCAGAAGCTGAAAGACCAGCGCTTTGCAAACGGAGCGCTCAGCCTGCAAACCGACGAACTCCAACCGCTCCTATTGAACGATCAAGTCATCGACATGCAGAAGCAGCAGAAAAATCATGCCACCGATTTGATTGAAGACTTCATGATCGCCGCCAACGGCGTGGTCGCGCGCATGCTGGAAAAAGTCTCCTCGTTGCGCCGCATCGTGAAGCAGCCGGAGCGTTGGGAGCGTATCGTTCAACTCGCCGCGGAGTACGGCGAAAAACTTCCGCCCGATCCCGATTCCAAAGCGCTTAACGAATTTCTGCTCAAGCGTAAAGCCGCCAACCCCGATCATTTTGCCGACCTCTCGCTCGCCGTCATCAAGCTGGTCGGGCCGGGCGAATATGTTCTCGAACTCCCCGGCGACCCCTCGCCCGGCCACTTCGGCCTCGCAGTACAGGACTACACCCACTCCACCGCACCCAACCGCCGCTTTCCTGACATCGTCACCCAACGCCTCATCAAGGCCCTGCTCGCGGGCAAGCCCAATCCCTATTCGGATGACGAACTCACCGCCATCGCCGCCAACTGCACCGAAAAGGAAAACGCCGCGCGCCACGTCGAGCGAGAAATGTCCAAGCGCCTCGCCGCTATTGCCATGCAGAACCGGATTGGCGCGATCTTCGATGCCATCATCACTGGCGTCACGCCGCACGGAACTTTCGTCCGCGCCCTGCAGCCTCGAGTCGAAGGATTATTGGCCCAAGGCGCCCAGGGGCTCGACGTTGGAGACAAACTTCGCGTTAAGCTCATTCGCACCGATGTGCAGCACGGCTTCATTGACTTCGCCCGCGCCTGACCGCTTACGCCGGGATGCTTTGTCCACCGCTGGTCATCACGCAAGGCAATAGTCCTCAACAACTTCGCCAGTTACCCTTGACCCAGCAGTGGTGTGGAAGAAAGGGCGGAACTCTGTTTGCCTGAATGGCGCAAACTCGTTTGCGGCGTGATGATTGTCATCGTCCCCTCATCACTTATCGCGCAAAGCAGCGGCGGAGCTCTGCTGCATAGCAGCGGTGGCACCTGGTTGAACGAAAATCCCGCGCCCGCAACGGCCGCGATTTTCGCCGACTCTCTCGTCCAGACCCAGAAGGGCTATAGCGCAAGAATCGACGCGGAGGGCTCCAGCGTCCAGATCGGTTCTGAAACGGTGGTGCAATTCCAGGGCAATGAACTCACCCTCGACCATGGCAGCCTCAAATTGGACACTGCAACCGCCATGACGGTGATCGTCGGCTGCATCACCATCAATCCCATCGTCGCAGACCGAACTCAATACGATGTAACGGATATCGACGGCAAAGTGAAAGTAATCGCTTATAAGAAGGACGTGAAGATCCGGCTGCACGGCTCAGCCCTGCGGAAAACAAAACCCGGAGCCTCCTCTGAATTCATCGTAAAGGAAGGCGAACAGGCAACTCGAGCGGAACACTGTGGCGTGCCGATCAACAACCCCGGCCCGGGCACTAGACCTTACCTCGACAGCATCGCGGCCAAGAGTATCGGCCTCGTCGTCGTTGGCGTAATTACCTGCTATGCATTATGCCGCAACGACGACCCGGTCAGCCCGTCGAAACCCTAACGCCTTCACTTCCCGCCCCCGGCACGGGTTTCCGCGCCGCTCGAAGGCAATGCAACCGTCAAGCGCCCGCAGCGCAGCAAGTAAAGCATATAGAAAACGATCACCAGATTGCCGACAAACACTACCGAGCGGAGGACGGTAATGCCGCGCATGAGCTCGCGAATCTCCAACGGTATAAGTAGCGTTCCGGATCCAAAGGCGAACCATTCCGCCCATCTGCGCTGCTTCCACAGACCGTAAGCCTCGGCAAAACGAAGCGCCGAATAGGCGAACGCCAGCCGTGCAGCCATCCATAAGCGTGCGTCGGTTATGTCGTCGGCAAAATCGAGAAAAACTTGCGCCGAGTGCCGGTCCGTACTGATGTGCAAAAGCGCCAGCACGCTCTCCGCAATCACCCACGCATCTTTATGCACCAGCAGGATCGCTCCCACTCCGATCAGCAGAACGAAAACACCTTTAGTGAATTCAAAGGAAGCCACCAATCGTAGGAGCCGCCGTTGCGCGGGACGAAGGCCGGATTTCGGTGCAGGCGAGGACATGCAGCGGCGCTAACAATTCTCAGAGTACCATGCCCACCCGGCGCATTCCTTGCCTTACGTTCGTAACTGGAGCGGGCGCTCTCCTGATGGCAAGATCATGCAATGGCAAGGAAGGCAGATACGAGAAAGTTCGCCGCTGTGCTGATCATGTCAGTGGTCTCCGCCGTAACACTGCCAGCGCAATCACCTGAAGTTCACGCGCCGCAAACCGCCCGGCAAGCTCTGCTCGAGATGTTCTCCCTCAAAACTCCACCGGGAACCTTCGTGAAACACTTGCCGGCAGCCACTCAAAACGCCCTGGAAAAATCTGGAGCGCTGAAGACATTGCAGGAATACTCGATGCTGACCAGCCAATTCCACTCAACCGGAAATCCGGTAGAAACCTTTGACACTGGATCGGTCTTGCTGTCCACGATCGATCCCAAAACTGGTCAGAAGACTGAAATTGTCGTCGAAAAGGATTTTCTCCAGGGCGACGACGATAACATCGAACTCTGTTTCCGCACCTACAAAGACCAGCAGCTTCAACGCACTCCATTCATGCCGCGCATTACCTTTGCCATGAAAATGGAATCGGGCGTCTGGAAGCTCAATGAGATTCTTGTCAGCGTCCGGGTGCCGCTCGCCGATCCCGACTTCCTGAAAAGCATCACAGACGGCATAAAATCGCGGAGCGCCGCGCCACAGCCGCAAATCCAACTAACGCAGAACCAACTAGCCAAGACCCAAACATTCCCCAGCCAGCCTTCCACCTTGAATCGAGGCTTCGACAATTCAATCCAGGCGGCAATGCGCTCTATTCTGACCGCCGAGATCGCCTACAGCGCCACTTATCGCGCGGTTGGCTATACATGCACGCTTTCTGATCTGTATGGCTTCGGCGGTGGCGCCCCCAATGAACATCAGGCCATGCTGATTCCCAGCGGCCTTGCCGCCGGCAAGAAGTTTGGGTACGACTTCACGCTTTCCGGATGCTCTTCCGCGCCCGCGACCAGTTTCCAACTGGTGGCCGCGCCCATAGGAAACAACTTTGGACGGCGCGCTTTCTGCGCCGATCAGTCAGGAGCAATCCGTTATTCGGCAGACGGTAACCCTGCTACCTGCCTCGCTAGCGGACTGCCGGTTCAATAACGCCTTCAGTGTTTGCCCGATCGCACCGCGGCGCGCAGCTCATTCACGATTTCGCGCGAAGCTCGAATCGCCGCGGCGTGTTGATTCACATTGAACGAAATAGCCCCCACCCGCGCGTGCCCACCGCCGCCATAGCGCTCGCAAATCTTAGCCAAATTCACCACCGGCTCCTCTGGAGCCCACGGGTTCGATCCCACCGAAACCTTAACGCGAAAGCTGCTCTTGCTGAGCCCCACACTATAAATCGATTCCGGATGCAAGTAGTAAGGAACAAACTTGTTGTAGCCTTCCAGATCCTGGTCCGTGATGTCGAAAAAAATCGTGCCATCGGTGCACTCGGTGCGCTGTCTCAGTATTTCGATCGAAATTTCATGCCGCTTGAGTAACGGCGGCAACAGCGGTGCCACAAACGGCTCTTCCAGAATGGCGGCCAGCGGTTTCGTTGCCAGTAGCGGAATCAAGTGTGGCACAAATCCCTGGTCCGGCGCCGATTCAATCACCATGGTCAACTTCATCGCGGGCTCCTGCATCTCCACCGCCGTCTTGGCGTCGGCATACAGAGCGCCATCGATCACGTCGGTCCAATGCACCAGATCGTCCACCGGCGCGGGATCGAATCCAAAACGCTGCTGCCCGATCATGGCAATAAAACTGGTGCACGACTTAAACGCGGGATCGTAGAACTTCCGGTTGCTCTCGTCGCGTTCGAAGTGCGCCGCATCCGCCGCGGAAAGAAACGCGCTCTCGTGGTGATCGAACCACCATGTGATCTTCGGCGAACTCGAATACTTGAAATCGACGATCGCATTCTCATCGCCAGTGAAATCCGATTCGTCAAACAACGACCCGGCGCGATGCAGCAAGCCGGAAAATTCAAAATCCACATCGCTGCGGATGCGCTCCCGATAGAAGCGGGAGAACAACGCCGCCGACGATGCCCCGTCGAAACACTTGTTGTGATAGAAAACCTTGACTTTCAAACGAATCCCCACTTGCCTGAAATTTCTGCCGCCGCGTCCCCCACAGGTGAACGCGATTTACGCGCCAAGTAAAAGCTAATAGGAATGACAGCTTAGAAGAGGAAAGTCAAGCGCCACAAGTCCGACTTCTTATACACTTCTATCCCGGAGAGAAATCGTAGACAGCTTGAGCCTTGGAGGGCAATCGGCGTCACAGTTTCTCGTCGCCAGCTCGCCTGTCAAACCTGCTTTTCCGCCAGGTCTCCGATCACCGGCAACTTAAACATCTGGCCCTGATTTGCCTTGATCAGCAGGACGATCCAGAGAATGAAACCGCCCAGGCCGATCAGCGGCCAAACCAAGATAGTGAGGAAACCCAGCAACGGAATATGAGCCACAATGCGCAGCCCGATCCACAGAATCCACCAACTGATGTTGAAGAATATGCACTGCCACGCGTGAAAGCGGACAAACCGGTTCCTGCTGTAAGGTTCCACGATGAGGAAAACAATCGCCGGGATGATCGTCACATAAGCCAGCATCCCAGCCACGTTGTCGGCTAGTCCCGCACCTGTACTGACGACTACAGGCACGGTTGCTGCGCGCCCGCTGCATGCTGCACACACGGTCGCGCCATCGGCAATCTGAGCGCCACACATACTGCAAAATGCCATCGGAGTCTCCTCAGTCCCTGGATGTTTCCTCCAGCGACGTTGCGGCAAAGTACCAGAAAGTGGCGTCTGACGCAAACACTACCCGCCTATCCCGGACTCAGCTTGCACCGCCAAGTGTTCCGCCAGTTCACCCACGAGCGGCAGCTTGAACATCTCTCCCTGAAAAGCTTTCACTACCAGGACCATCCAGATAACCAGGAATGCCAGTCCGATCAGCATGCAAACGAAGATCATCGGCAACACCGAGATCAGACCCATCACTGATCCCACAATCCACAGCGCAACCCCAGCTGCGATGCCTGCCACCAACAACCCCAAACTCTGAAAGGAATGAAACCGTGCGAAGCGATTGCTCTTGTAAGGCTCCACGAAGAGAAAAATCGCAGCCGGTATCAAACAATAAGCCAGCGCACCCACCAATCTCGCCGGCAGCGTCCCCACCATTCCCCGCGTTCGGTCGACCGTCCGCATGGCCATTCCGCAACCTGGACAGTACGCGGCGTCATCGGGCATCGATGCGGCACACTCGGGACAGGAAATGGACATGAGTTAGAGTAACCCGCCGCCGCTCCTGTCACCAAAACAGGGGCATCCCGGCCAACTCGTATTTCTCGCCGTACGGGCTAAAAAGTCCGCTATAATTCCTCTTCCAAACGGAATGGACTTCGATCAACTTATTACATTTCTCGAAGTTGCGCGCCAACGTAGCTTCTCGCGCGCCGGAGAAAAGGTTTTCCGCTCGCAATCGGCAGTCAGCGCGCAAATCCGCCAACTGGAACAGGAATACGGAGATCGGCTCCTTGACCGCTCCGGCAAAACCGTTAAGCTTACTCCGGCCGGTCAAATCTTCTACGAATACGCCTTGCGCCTGAAGAGCCTGCGCGACGAATCTCTCGTCGCCGTCGCCGATCACGGCCAAACTCCCCGCGGCACGCTGATGGTCGGCGCCAACGAAGCCACATGCCTCTATGTTCTTCCCGAGGTCTTTGGCGAGTACTGCCGCCATTATCCCGATGTGCAAATCAGCATCTACCGCAATTTCACCTACAAGATTGTCGAGAAGTTGGAGAATGGTTCCCTCGACGTGGGCGTGCTCAGCCTGCCCATTCAATCGCCCAGCTTGAAAATCCAGCCGATCTTTCGCGACCGCTTGATGCTGATGGTCAGTCCCAAGAACCCGCTTGCCAAGTTGAAATCGGCGCACGTGAGCGAAGTGGTGAAATATCCTTTGCTTCTTCCCAAGACCGGTCACACCCGCCGATTGCTGGATAAGCTCTTCCGCGAGTACAACTCCGAACTCAAAGTGAGGATGGAACTGCCAAGTATTGGGATGATCAAGAGCTTCGTCGCCGCGGATCTTGGTATCTCGCTGATTAGCGCATCCTTCGCGCGCGACGAGGTGGCCGCCGGACGGGTAAAGCTCATTGAACTGGAAGGCGCAGAACTGTGGCGCGAGCTAGGCCTTGCGTTCCGACGCGACCGCACTCTTTCGGTCGCAGCCAAGGCTTTTATCAACGTCTCGCGGCAATTCGCAACTCATCCCAAGAAAACAGACGGAACAGCGAATGCCTAGGCGGCTTTTGCAGTTTGCCCCTTCACACTCTGAACCACGGTCGCAGGCAGTTGCAGCACCCGGATCGTCGAATTCCTTCGGCTTCTGACGTGCACAGCAATGCCGTCATCTTGCGGGAAAGGATCCGAAACAACTTCAAATTCTTCCCCATAAAGCCGAATACGGCCTGATACGGCATAGCCAAGATCTTTAACATGGGCACAAATTTCAGATATGGAGGGGGTCTCAAGATTAGGGCTGGTCATGATACCCCCATTATAGTCCTCCGGCTTCCCGTTTTGGGCACCTCCATGGCTCTTATTGCGGCACCGTTTGAAAATGCACGATCTTAGTACGGAGTCATCCCGAAGTCCCGCGTTTTTGCCAGCGGGACGAGGGATCTCACTATGCACACGGACGTTGTCAAACGTCACAACAACCAGGCTTTGCCGTAGTATTCTCGCGAGCGAGTCACTCTGTTAGTTGAAAGGGACACGCGCCTGCCCCAACACGAAAAAGCCGGCTATAACCGCTTCCTCCTTCTCGTAGCCGGCCTCGGAGGATTGCTCTACGGCGTGGACGTCGGCATCATCGCCGGAGCCCTTCCCTACCTGGAAGCCACTTCCGGCCTCAATGCCGGCCAGCTTTCCATCGTCGTCGCCGCCGTGCTCCTCGGCAGCGTCATCTCAACTCTATTCGCCGGAACCCTCGCCGACTGGATGGGCCGTAAGCTCCTCATGACCCTCAGCGGCGTCCTGTTCGTCGTCAGCATTCCGGTGATCGCGCTCTCGCACGGCTACGAGCCGCTGGTTCTTGGACGCCTCTTGCAGGGCGTCAGTGCCGGCCTCATCGGTGTGGTCGTCCCGCTTTATCTGGCGGAATGCTTGGCTGCCACCAATCGCGGAAAAGGCACAGGAATTTTCCAGTGGCTTCTGACCCTCGGCATCGTCGCCGCCGCCGTCGTGGGGATGTTCTTCAGTATTCGCGTCGAAGAGGTCGCCAAGCTCGGCGATCCCTCCCGGCTCTTCGCTTTCAAAGACACCGCCTGGCGCAGCATTTTCTGGGTCTCGCTCCCGCCCGGACTTCTATTCGTCATCGGCAGCCTCATGGTCGCCGAGTCTCCGCGCTGGCTGTTTCGCCGCGGCCAACGCGATGCCGCCTACGCCGCGCTCCTGCGCTCCCGCACCACCGAGCAGGCCGATCTCGAACTGGCGGAAATGGAGCAGGCCGCAGCCGCGGAGAGGGCCCAGACCTCAACCGGAACGAAAGTGAAGGAATCTCTTCTCCGCCGGAAATATGTGATCCCCTTCGTCCTCGCCTGCGTGATCCTCGCCTGTAACCAGGCCACCGGCGTCAATTCGATCATCGGCTACAACGCTAACATCCTCCTGCAGAGCGGCCTCTCCGACGTTCAGGCTCACTGGGGCTACGTCCTCTTCACCATCGTGAATTTCCTGATGACTATGGGCGGCGTGGTGCTGGTCGATCGCAAGGGGCGTAAATTCCTGCTCTCCCTCGGCAGCGCCGGCATCATCGTCTCGCTGCTCTGTACCGGAGTCTTGTTTCGCCGTACAGAAAGACTCCGCGTCGATTCTCGCGCCGCAGTTCAATCCCTGGTCGATGCCAATCAGGCAGTCGCGATCCACTACGACGAAAACACCGCGAACACGCTGCTCGCAGCCACCGGCAACGCCGGCAATGCCGTCGCGATCCGAAATCGGCCTACTTCGCTGAGCATCATCTACTCCTGCGGAGACTTCCGCGCCGCCACCAAAGTTGTTCGCTCCGACGATCTCGCAGCCAAGCCAATCGAGATCACCCGCGAAAGCTGCCTCCCCGCCAACAAGGTGGTTGCCTTTTTCTCCAACCCATTCAGCAATCTCGAGGCCTCGCGCCGCGCTCCGCTGAGGATCGACAATGCCCTTATCAGTCCGGTTCCCAGCACTCACAACGGCTGGATGGTAGCCATCACCCTTTTCGTCTTCATGGCCTTCTTCGCCATCGGCCCGGGCGTCTGCGTGTGGCTCGCGCTCTCCGAACTAATGCCGACCCGCATTCGCTCCAACGGCATGAGCATCGCCCTGCTGATTAACCAAGCTGTCTCCACGGGCATCGCCGCTACGTTTCTGCCCACTGTCGGCAAGTACGGATATTCCACCATGTTCTTCGCCTTCGCGGCCTGCACCGTGATTTACTTCCTCACTGCCGCGTTCTTTCTTCCCGAAACCAAAGGTAAGACTCTGGAAGAAATCGAAGCTCATTTTGAGGGTTCCGCGAAGAAGCCCGATCTCGCAACCGCTTGATCCACAAAGACGTGTAACGGTTAATGACACTCTAGTGGGGGGATATGGCACGAGGGTGCCATTTACCTGATTCCGCCACTGTCCTATGCTCCTAGGTGAGCAGCACTTGGGGGAGGGCTGATCAACAGGCGCCCAAGACTCGAACTTGAGTCTGGGGCGTTTTGTTTTGCACTCAAGTTGTTTTCCTCCGCTTTTTGCCGCCTGCAGTCGTCTCGATCGATACTGTTCCAACGATACTGTTCCAATTCGCTTCTTGCCTCCAGAATTAGATCAAAGAAACAAACGGGGCGTGGGCGGAATGCAAAAGTTTCCGAAGTCGATTCTGCTATTTCTCTTCACCGGCATTGTTTTCCTGGTACAGCATGTCCCATACCTGGGCATCTTCTTGATGGTCCTCGGCGCCCCGCTTTGGTCAGTCGTCACAATCAACCTTGGTTTTCTTCTGATGGTCAAGGAAGCATGGGATGGGACGCTGCCGCGCGCAGTGGTCGTCCTGCCGTTCTTGTACTTTTCCATTTACACCGGGATCACGATCGCGGGCCACCGACAATTATCCCGGTTGCGAGAGGAGATCGCTCGAAATAACCAGGCGGTGCATGTTGCATTTGATGCGAAGCAGAACGATCTGGTGGTTGACACCAAGGTGGCGGGTTCGACGTCACCGCTCGGAAATGTCCCGGGAAACCTGTTGGGAGCCTACGATATCCCGGTCGTGTACGGAGAGAATGGAAATCCCCGAATCGCGTCGCATGTGTCGTACCGGGTGGTGACGAAAAAAGTATGCGATGCGATCGGACGTATTGATCCGAATGTCGCCACTCTTGCCTTTCAGGAAAACGGCGTGTTTGACCTTAATCTTTGTCTCTTGCGGCAACCCGAGGATCCAACGAAGCCCGTTCTGACCGTCACAACTGAAGAGACGGTAGAAAGTCAAGACTGGGTGCTGCCAACCAAGCTGTTGGCAATCACGCTGACCAACGCGAGCAATCAGTCATTCACATTGATGGGCGGCACTGCGGCGCCATTCACCTGGTTACCGGCGCCGATGATCGGCTGCGTGCTCGACTCTGCCGCTCCTGCCTGGCGATGCTTTGCTGAATTTGAACGCGATGCCTATGCGCCACTGGCGGGCAAGAATGGTCGTGACCTCGACCACAATGCCAATAGCACCGCGATTGCCGCCGCGTTGGGATTGGTCGCGAAGCCGGCATCGAGCCGCATCAATGAGATCGCGAGCGACCCAGCGGCGGCGCAGAACCTGCAGTTGTATCAAGAGAAGGAACACGACAACGAACTCAAGCGCTTCCATGATCTGGTGACCGATTTAGCGCTGCCCGACTGGCAGTTTCCGTATTTATTGCAGCATCCGGAATTGACCGCGGCTGATGCGCCCGCGATGGTTCAGGCGCTTCAGCGAGCCGAAGAAGTCACAACGGTGACGCGGCATGGGCGGGAGCGGACTAGCCTCAAATACCACAACAACAATATCCGATTCGTATTGTCGGACATGATCGTTCGCTTACCGGAGGATGCGTATGCACCCTTGGTGCCTCAGTTGGTGGAGGCTGCCCGCGCCGACGCCAAAAATACGGAATCGGGGGTTGGCTCGTCCCTTCAGTCACAGGCCCCGGCCTTTATGTTCAGACTCGGAGATGCGGCGCCCGCCGAGATGGCGGATCTGTTTGCGGCGACATTGCAGGCAGAACACGCATCGCGTGATGCGCAAACGACGGCAGTGCTCGGATTGTGCCAGGCAGGGGCCGACTATGCGCCCAAGGTCAAAGATGACCTGTTGCGGCTGTTTGCTTCTACCGATCGCTACAACGGCGGATCGATGTATCTGCACTCAGCACTTTATCTGACTCTACTGCGGATGGGAATGAGAGATGCGGTTGTGAACGATCCAACCGACGGCCGGAGAGACCGCGTCTTTCAGTGGTATCAGGATAAATTGGCGACCGTCACGCCGGCGTCGCCAAAGGAAGCATGCGTCGCGATGCAGTGAGAGTATTTCGGTTGGCCTGGTTTCGTCAGCTACCAGACGGAACAATTCACTTCGTGGAAAGGAAGCGGAGGATCTCGCGCATAACGCGAGCTGTCGCTGACTTAGCTGCCAGTGCCTCGGTATCGGTGCTACCCCTCTGATTTCCGATACCATTCCGATTCCGCTTGACCTGCACTTTTACAGGCGCTAGCTTATAATTGTTCAATCAGTTTCAGAAGCTCGTACGCGGAAGACGTCTAACTCCTTTGGATTTAATATTTTACGCGTAAGCTGCTGTCGTTCTAAGATTTTTTCAGATTTTGGCGCTAACTCCATGATTGCAATAGCCCGCAGGGAGGGGAGGGATACCCCCGCCAGCCGAAATTCCAGATTCGGGATTTGCCACGAAATCCTCGCTGCTGCCATCCTCCTCATCGCCGCCTTCGCCTTCGCTCCATCAGCCTTCGCTGACGCCCTTCGCGGAACTCTCGTCCACGAAGAAACCATCCGCGTCGCACCCAGCGCCGACGCTGCCCGAGTCGGCGACTGCACTCGCGGAGTCGAACTCATCGTCCTGGATAACAGTCGTGACTGGGTCAACGTAGAAGCGATTATTCGCGCGCCCAGCAACGAAGAAGGCGCCACCGAAGACGAAGCCGAAGGCAAAGCCATCACTGGCTGGCTTCCGAGGCAAGGCTTAATCCTCAGCACCACGCAAGACGGCGACCGCATCATCTTCGGCGAGGCTGCCGATTCCGAGGACCAGGCCAGCCGCCGTCGCGGTCGCCGCGACGCCGCGCAGGACGCCATGCGCCTCTACTACCGCGTCTACGATTTCATGCCCGCCTCCCCGCTCGCCGCCGAGGCGCTCTATCGTGCAGCCGATATTCGCTGGCAGATCGATCGCGCCGACGTCATGTCGCGCCCCTCCGCCCGCGCCCGCGAAAACTACATGCGCGCCCAGATGAAAGAAGACTGGATGAAGCTGGTCATCAAGAAATATCCAGGCACAAAATGGGCCGACCTCGCTGCCTTTCGCCTGATCGAAAATAAACTGTGCGGTGATTGGGAAGGCCTATCCAAATGTCCCGACAAAGAAGCCGATCTCTACGAGAACTACGCCAAAGACCACCCGCAATCTCCTGCCGCCGCGGAAGCCCTATACGACGCGGCCACGCGCCGAGCCGCGCTCATTGAAATCTACAAGAACGAACCCAATCAGAAAAAATCCGCGGAATCGAAGGATCGCGCCCTGTCGCTGGCCCAGAAACTGGTCAGCCAATATGGCCAAAGCGACTGGGCCTTGCGCACCCAGCGCCTGATCTTCTACATTCAACAGGGCATCCCAACCTTCGGAAGCGCGGCGGACTAAATTCTACCCGCCCTCGGCGAGCCGTCCTCCGCGGCTGAAGTCCTTATTTAATTTACTTGCAAGGAAATCGCCGCCACCTTCCAGTAACGCCAGCGCAAAGTTTTTCTGCCATACTGTGTTCTCTTAACTTTCGGAGGACGATTGAACGACTACCTGCTCTCACTAGTACTTGGAATTGTCGAAGGCCTCACCGAGTTTCTTCCCGTCAGTTCCACCGCCCACCTGCGGATTTCCGAAGCGCTGTTGCACATCAGCCTCTCCGATGGCTACTGGAAGATGTACACCATCGTGATCCAATTGGGCGCGATTCTCTGTCTCCCAGTATATTTCCGCGAGCGCATCGCCAAGTTCCTGTCGACGTTCCCACGCGGCGAGCGCGGCGACCGCAACGCTCTTACCCATCCTCTGGGCCTCACCATGGTAGCTTTCGTGGTCACCGCGATTCCCGCGTTCCTGCTGACCAAAGTGATCGGCAAACATCTCGAGAGCCTCACCATCATGGGCACCGCGCTTCTGGTCGGCGGAATCGTTATGTGGATCATCGATGCCCTGAATGCACGTTCAGAAGCCGCGGGACCGTCCGCCGGCGGAGGCCGCATCCATACTTGGAAGATGGAGACCATGTCCCTGGCGCAAGCCGTATGGATTGGCGCCTGCCAAATTCTGTCAGCGGTATTTCCCGGGACATCGCGGTCGATGTCTACGATTGCGGCCGGCCAGCTCGCCGGAATGTCGCGCGCATCGGCGCTTGAGTTCTCGTTCTTCCTCTCCATGCCGACGATGGTGGTCGCAACCTGCTACGACCTGCTGAAGTCTCTGCGCGGCAAAGGTGCAAATCCTATCGGCGTATCCCAAATCGACACCCACGGCTGGATTGTTTTGGCCATCGGCTTTGTCGTCTCGTTCATCGTCGCCTATGCTTCCGTTGCATGGTTCATGGCATACGTGCGGAAGCGCGGCTTCGCTCCATTCGCCGTCTATCGCATTATTGTCGGCGCGCTGGTGCTGGCGTTCGCCCCTCGATTGACAGGATAAGCCCAACAATCCTGGTCGTTCGGCCCCCACCGCGGCATTTCGCCGGGAAGCCAACTGTACAATCCAAACAAATTCCGCCATTGCCGCCGCGACCGCTTCTTGGCATAATGATGAGGCTCTGGCCGATTTGCGCCACGGGATATCTTTGATCCGTGGGAACAACGGCCCACATGCATTTCCTGGCAAGCATCTTTGTCCCCACGGGAAACCGGCGGCTGAATGAGCTGGTCGGTTTTCTGTTGTGCGTCTCTGCGCTCCTCCTCTTCCTCGCGCTAGCTTCCTATTCACCTCTCGATCCTTCGCTGAACAGCGCCTCGGTTTTGACCGGCGCGCACGCGGCCCGCAACTGGATTGGTGTGGTCGGAGCCCTGGTCTCAGACCTGGCGCTGCAGTTCTTCGGCATCGGAGCGTTTCTGCTGCCGATCTTTCCGTTTATGCTTGGGATCCGCTGGTTCGCGTCCCGCAAGATTCAATCTCCCTTCGCCAAAACCCTGGGAGGAATCTGGCTCATGATGTTTGTCCCCGCGCTTCTGGCGTTATTTCCGGGCAATACACGCTGGCTGCATGTGATCCCCATGGAAGGCCTTCTCGGCCGAGTAGTGGGCGATGTGCTTATCCATTACTTGAACCTGGCTGGCGCCTATATCGTTTGCGCCAGCGTGCTGGCAGTGGCGCTTTATCTTTGCACAGCGTTTTCGTTCTCTTCTATCCAACTCTGGGTTCCCACAAGGTTCGCGTTCGTAACTGCGCTTTGGAATCGCTATCTCGATTGGCAGGAAGAGCGCGCCAAGAAGCGCCAGCAGAAAGAACTGGACAAGCGCCGGATTTCCAAGCCGCAGGTCAAGACGCAGTTGATTCCATCGCGCCAGGCAGTTGCTGCCGAGCCAACCGTGCAGGCTCGAGTTGCGCCCGAGCCGCGGCGTACCGGCATTGAGCGCACTCTCGATCCGGAGCCCACGGAAGCGGCCACGAATACGCTCGCCCCGACAGCCGGAATTCTGCCTGAGTCTCCATCCACCGTAGAAGCTGCAATAGACCCGGAGGTCACTAAGCGCGGCGACAGCGACCACAAGGCAAAGACGACGATGCCGCGCATCGCCGGCGGATACAAGCTGCCGTCCAGTAGTTTGTTGCAGCGCCCCGATGAACAACAAGCCGTGGACGCTGACGAACTCAAGCTCCTGGCACAGGTGCTCACGGAAAAATACGCTGAATTCGAAGTGCACGGCCAGATCACGCAGATCAATCCCGGCCCCGTGGTCACGACGTTCGAGTTCAAGCCCGACGCCGGAATCAAGTACAGCCGCATCACCAACCTTACGGATGATTTGTGCCTCGCCCTGAAAGCCGAAAGCATTCTCATCGAGCGCATGGCCGGCAAATCAACCGTCGGTATTCAGGTGCCAAACCGGCAGCGGGAGATTATCTGGCTGCGGGAGAACATCGAATCCCAGGAATTCATGGGCTCGAAGTCAAAGCTGACGATGGCCTTGGGCAAGGACATTAACGGCCGCATCGTCACAGCAGATCTCAATGGCATGCCGCACCTCCTGATTGCCGGATCCACAGGTTCGGGCAAGAGCGTGGCGATCAATGCTTTCATCATGTCGATTCTGTACAAGGCGACGCCGGACCAGGTGCGCTTAATTCTCGTCGATCCCAAGCGGCTGGAATTAGGCAACTACGAAGGCGTTCCCCATCTATATACGCCAATCATCACGGAGCCTAAACTCGCAGCGAACGCCTTGCGCAATGCCGTGCGCGAGATGGAACGTCGCCTGAAGCTGCTGGCGGCCAAGGGCGTGCGCAATATCGACCAGTACAACCGCCTTTTTGACAACGGCGGCACACCAAGCCTGTTTGAAGAAGATTCCGACGACAAGCCGATTCCTTACATCGTGATCATCATCGACGAATTAGCCGACTTGATGATGCTCGATTCCAGCAACGTCGAGGAATCGATTACGCGCCTGGCGCAGATGGCGCGAGCCGTCGGCATTCACCTGGTGCTGGCAACGCAGCGTCCTTCGGTCGACGTGATTACGGGATTGATCAAAGCAAACTTCCCGGCGCGAATTTCCTTCCGCGTGGCGACGAAAGTAGATTCGCGCACAATTCTGGACGCCAACGGAGCCGAGGCGCTGCTGGGTAAGGGCGACATGCTCTATTTGCCTTCAGGATCTGCGCGCGTGCATCGCTTGCATGCCCCGCTGGTTACGGAAAAAGAAATCGCCGCAGTCGTTGAATTCTGGAAGCAGCAAGGCTCCGCGGAATACCAGCAGGAATTCCTGGAAGCGCCAAAGGACGATCGGGAAAGCGGAAGCGGAGCCAGCAGCAGTGAGGGATCAGCAGAAGGGGGCGACGACGATCCTCTCTATCAGGATGCAGTCAAGCTGGTCGTGGAGTTCGGGAAAGCGTCCACTTCCCTGCTGCAACGCAGGTTGCGCATTGGTTATGGGCGCGCCGCCCATCTCATCGATCTGATGGAGCAAGACGGAATTGTCGGCGCCGCCGACGGGCCCAAGCCGCGCGAAGTACTAAAGCGTCCCGACTGGATCTCCGAAATCGAAGAGACGATGCGCTGATACTTGCAGGTTCAACAAGTCCATGCCGAAGCACAATCTTCGAGTGCTCAAGTGGCTGGGAACTACTCCCGCGATCGCGGTTTGCACGATGTGTAACCACGAGTTCAAAGTCCCACTCTCCGCGCTGAAGCGAGTCGCGAGTGCTCAGGAAAACCTTCAGCTTCAGTTTGCTGAGCACCAATGCCAGGAGCATGAAGCGCCGAACTCAGATTACTGATCTTTATCTCCGACGATTTTCCATTGTTCTGGACTGTAGGCACCCACCTAACGGTGATGATGCTCCTCGGGCCGTGCATGCCCCTCGTGCGCTGCGCGGCGTTCCTCCTCGTTGCGTGGGATCAATCGATGGGTTTCCGCGCGACGGCCAGCATCCCAGCGGCGAACTCCCGGACCATACGGATGTACATAGAAGCGGCGATTCGCCCAGGTGCGTCCCCAAGGCGCGTCGTTAATGAACACGGCGTGGGCGCCCCAATCAAATCGAGTGAAGCCCCATCCCCAGGGACGAAAAGCCACGCCCAGACTGATGCCGAAACCGAAGCTAATCGCGCCTCCGACGAAAAATCCCGGGCGCGGCGGACCAAAAACCACCAGCGGATCGTACACAGGGACAGGAATGAATGCCGGATCCACGGGATCGATTTCAATGTAAGGCCCGCCTGTGACCATGATCCGATCATTGCTGCGGAGGTATCCATAGTCTTTCGCCTTCTGGCGCATCCGCTGCACCGCGTCCATTACATCCTGCCGTTGCGCCAGAAAGGCGTTCCCCAGATCGGTTGTCCAGTTCATATCCGAAGCCATCATGTCTAGAACGGAGGGAAATGGCAGTAGCGCCTGCACGCTGGGATCCCAGGGCAGCTGATCCCCAGAAATGGCGCGCGCCAGATCGTCTCCCCTTAGGTAATGGTGCTCGTCCGCCCATTTTGCGGCGTCGGGAATGTCATCCGGAAAAGTTGCGGCGGCCAACACCTGCGCCAACAGGGGATCGGGGTAAAGCGCGATTCGTGAAACAAGCTTATCAAGCTGCTCCGGAGCATAGGAAGGCGGCGGTGCCTCGTTTGGGGTCTGAGCCTGAGGCGCGGGCTCCGAGGGCGTTTGCGCTTGTGACACAGGCGCTAGAAATCCAACTAGCATTGTGACCACGAGTAAAGCTGGCGAGGTCTTCCTCTTTCGTGGCGAATGGGACATCGGTTCCTCCCTTGCAGACGATCAATGTATCTAAAATGGATGCTTCAGATCATGGAATTGTTGCGCCTTTGCGGACGACCAACACCCCAGATTCCAGGGTAACATCTAGTGAAGTTTAGTCAAGAAAGCGGGGATATCCGTCAACGAACGTCAGATTTGCGCCAGCGGCGAACATTCACCCCATAGAGCGCGATGCAGAAGAGGTTCGCCGGGATAAAACCGAATTGAGCCGTACGAAAGCCGATCAGGCAAATAATCACACTATTGATCGCCGCCAGGATCCAGCCTTCCCAACAGCGCCGGCCCACCAGGACGGTCGACACAATCGTAAGAATACACGATAAAAAATCAAGTCTGAGAAACACCGAAGGCTCCTTGAAGCGAGTATGCAATAGCATGGACCGGTTTGCTGTAATCCAAAGCACAACCGGGGTTACGAAAGGCATCGTCTGAAAGGGCAAAGCACTGTCGGGTAAACTTTCTGTTCCACCAGGAGTCAGCGATGAAAGTCTTTACTGAGTACTTGAAGTTCCATACCAAGACCCACCGGGCTTATATCCACTTGACGCCGCAGGTGGAGGAGATCGTGCAAAAGAGCGAAGTGAAGGAGGGGATGGTGCTGGTCTCCGCCATACACATCACCGCAGGTGTGTATGTAAACGACAACGAAAGCGGATTGATCGAGGATATCGATCAGTGGCTGGAACATCTGGCGCCATTTCGCAAAAACTATAAGCATCACGAAACCGGTGAGGATAACGGCGACTCACACTTGAAGACGCTGCTGATTCATCACGAGGTGATCGTGCCGATCACCGCCGGAAAGCTCGATTTGGGCAGGTGGCAGCGAATTTTTTACGCTGAATTCGATGGTCAGCGGGACAAGCGTGTGATTGTCAAAGTGATGGGCGAGTGAAGAAGTTGCCAGGCCGGCTCGTAGGGTTCATGCGAACGAACGTACATCTCCGCTTGCCCGAAGAATGACGAATCCGTACTATCGTGGGCTGCGACCATCGCATTGCAGAGTCGCGCCCGGAGGATGGAATGAGTGACGAACTGCAGGAATTGCAGGAACATGCCGAACATGCGCGCGAGAACCCCAATCTGGCGCCAGTATCAGTAACGATGGCCATGCTGGCCGTGCTGGTGGCCGTTGTATCGTTGGCCGGCCATCGGGCGCATACCGAGGAGGTTGTAAACCAAGCGAAGGCATCCGATCAGTGGGCTTATTACCAGGCTAAGAACATTCGTGAGCACGAGGACCAGTTGTTCGCTGACCTAAGCTCAGTCGTGGCCAGCAAAGATGCGGGAGCTATGGACAAATTCCGCGACAAGTCTACGCAGGAAGCCAACCGCTACAAGCACGAGAAGGGAGAGATTCAGGATAAGGCGCTGGAACTGGAGCGCGAAGTCAGTCTGGAAGAAAAGCGGGCGGACCGTTATGACCTGGCGGAGGTGTTTTTGGAGATTGGTCTGGTAATTACCTCGATCACTTTACTTTCAGGAAGACGAATCTTTTGGCTCTTGGGAATTGGGCTGGGCGTGGTTGGAGTCGCGCTGGCGGTTACCGCCAGGCTGATCCATTGAACCAGCAGTTCAAGGCAGGAATGCTTTCATGCAGAAGAGGCTACCGCCCGATTTTTCAAACTCCGAAGTATCGATGATGACCGGAGCCAAGCCTTCCTGACGAAGAATGGTGTCGAGATGCGGCGTGATGTAAGGAGTGAGATAGCGTCCGTTGACGACAATCCCGTTGCCCATGAATCTGTGGGCCTCATCGGTAGTGATCTCGTGGATGCGGCTCCAGAACGGGCGCAGGGTCGCGAGTGATTCGGCCGAATAGGCGGCAGGATAGATGAGAACGGCATCGTTGTTTAACGGGCAGAAACAAGTATCAAGATGATAGCAGTAGGGGTCCACGAGCTGGAGCGGGACAACCGGGATCCCCAACTTTGACATGGCATCGCGAAACCTCTCCACGCCTTTCTCAGTCGAACGAAAACCATAGCCGGCATAGATGCGGGACCAATCGGGATGCCAGAGGAGGTCGCCATGACCTTCCAGGCGCTCATTGCCGAGATTGATTTCGATGACTTGGAAGCCGCGCTCGCAGTACCAATCCACATAGTAGGGCACCTCTCTCTGGCGTGAAGAGTGCACCATCTGGCTGGGCACAATGAACCGGCCAACGTTCCGGTGAAATCCGAGAAAGACCTGGTTGGCTGCGAAAACCATGTCCTCGTGCCCTGGGACGGGATCAATGGTTTCCACCTGGCAGCCGGCGTCTTCGAGCGCGGAACGAAGCGCTTCCCATTGTTGCTGAGCCTTCTTGCGATCAATTGAAGACTTTCGCAACATATAAGGATTTTTCTGGTCAACGACGTCGAAATAGGCGGGGGGACACAGAAGGACCTGCTTAGGCATTGATGGAAATGTTAGCGACGAGTGGGCGGCGAAGCAAGGCACGGAAGACGAAACTTCGGCGGTGTGCCGATGCTTCGGCACAAGATCGCTTGAAAGCCGTACTGACCGGAGTCGCCACTGGGTAAGAATCGCTGATTGGCTTCTGGCATTCGGGATGCACGAGCTTTCGGCTGCTTTCGTGAATCTGGACTCGAGTCAAGTGTGAACGCAGCGGATGAAGAGGAAAGTTATGCTCAGCCACTGCGCAAATTCGCGGTGCTCAAAACCGTTTTTGCGATTGCGGGAGGGTAAGCTGTTTCTGGTGGAGACGCCGGGAATTACAAAGCAGGAACGTCCCAACGGTCCAATTGTTCCCACCCTTAGGAAGCCTCCGCAACGGGTCGAACATTTCTGGCTTTGTGACCGCTGTGCTTCGACATGGACCTTGATCCAAAATGGGACATTTGGGATCGCGTTGGTCCCGCTCACCCCGTCAGGGGATGTCTGCGAGAAAGAGGCAGTTGCTATTAATGAGGAACCTCCTCTAGCGACGGCCCGTGTGCCTGGTCGATAGTGCCGGTGGAGGACTCTGTCAGGCGCCACTGGCGCGACGATGCGAAGCACGGTAACCCATGCCCATGGAGATGTGGCGCGCGGCATCCTTCAACGCTTCCACGATTCTCGGCATAGTTTGCGGGCTCACTTGTTGAGTTGTTCCGCTCAGGCCGAGGGCGGCTTCGATTAAGCCGCGATCGTTAAAAACGGGAGCGCCGACGCATCGCGCCCCCAGATTATTCTCTTCATCGTCGACGGAGTAGCCTTGCGCACGAACCTTCTCCAGTTCTTTAAGCAGCCGCGGCAAGGTTGTAATCGTTTTCGGCGTTCGCTTCTCCATGCCACTTTTGTGCAGAATCTGCTCAAGGCGGTCTTGCGGGATATGCGCGACCAGTGCCTTGCCTACGCTCGTCGCATGCACTCGCATGCGGCGACCCACCCAGGTATCCATCCGGATGAAACCCTCGGGTTCAACCTTTTCAATATAGACGGCGTCCGGCCCGTCGAGAATCGCCAGATGACAAGTAAGGCCGGTCTGGTGCGTTAGGTGACGCATGATGGTTAGGGCCACGCCACGCACATCAAGTCCGCTAAGCGCGCCCCGGCTAAGGCTAAGAATCTTCAACCCGACCCGGTACTTGCCGGACTCCGCATCGCGAGTCAAATAACTCCGGGCCTCCAACGTGCGCAGAATGTAGCTGGCAGAACTCTTTGGAATCTGAAGCTTGCGGCTGATTTCAGCGTTGCTCAAACCCTCGGACTCCTGCGCCACGGCTTCCAGCATGGCGAGAGCGCGCTCGACAGCGGCCGAGGGAGAATCGGAAGAAAAAGAAACAGACATCGCAGGGTTATGGTAGCAAACCGTAGTCGGACAACAAAATGAATGTATGTTCACCCTGTTGAACAGAGCGCTTGACCGGACATGGAAGATGTCCTACGCTTCGCCAGTATCATGAATATGTGTTCAGCATATTGAACATATGAAAGTAAAGCTTTCCTCGGGGAAGATGACCATGCCCATAGCGGCCGCAATATCCGAGAACCGCACCTTGCTGAATCCGAGCAATGCTGCGCTCCCGGACTTTGATCCCAAGGCCGATCTGCCAAACGGCTTCTGGAACTTCTTCCTGCCACTGCACCAGATCTTTACTCCACGACAACAAGAACTGGCGGTGCGCCGCGCCGAGGTCTTGCAGGCAGCGCTGGATGGCAACAAACCAGCACATCGCTTCCCTTCCGACACGGTACGCAATGGCTGGAAGATTCCGCTACCAGCCTGGTGCCAGGACCAGCGAAATCAAATGACCGGGCCCGCCGACGATGCCGAACTCTGCGTCAAGATGCTGAATTCGGGTGCTCCTGGCGTAATGCTGGATCTCGAAGATTCGTGCGTGAATGAATGGACGCATCAGCAGACTGGCGTCGCCAATATTCTCGCCTGCTTGCGCGGCGAACTGAGCTATTACGACAAGAAGCGGCAACGGACAGTTGCAATCCAGCCCAGCAGTACAGTGATTTTCACGCGCCCCCGAGGGCTTCATCTGAATCAAGCGGGCTTGATTCTCGACGAATTCGTTTCCGCGTCTCTGTTCGACGTAGCGCGCATTTTCTTTGGAATCGATCCGGCGGAGCTGAAGCATCCTTTGTGCTTCTACATTCCAAAGTCGGAGTCGGCGGAAGAAGCTCTGTGGTGGCGAGATCTATTCCAGGTGCTGGCCAGGGGGCGGGGAATGCCGCATGACTCGATCAAATGCATGGCTCTAGTGGAATCCCATCCGCTGGCGTTTCAGATGGAGGAGTTCGCCTACAACCTGCGCGAACATCTGGTCGGATTAGATCTGGGCCGCTGGGATTATATGGCCAGTCTGATTCACTTCAATCTGGATGATCCAGACTGGGTGCTCCCCGATCGCAACACCATTCCGCATGATGTGCCTTTTTTCCAGAATCTGCGGGAGTTGATGCCGGAGATCTGTCATCACCGCGGGATTCTCGCCATCGGAGGAATGACCGCACTTTATCCCAGCCGTGAAGATCCGGAGTTGAATGCCCGTGCTCTGGCAGTCCTCGAGAAGGATAAGAAGAACGAAGCCGATTGCCTGATGGATGGCGCCTGGACAGGACATCCAGATCAGAACGCGATTGCGGTGGCGCAGTTCCCTTACCCCAACCAGATACATTCACGCCCGAAGCATGCCAGCCGCTATCCCGATCTGCGGCCTTTTCCAAAAGGAGTAGGCACACGCACTGTCCAGGGAACACGCGCCGCCGTACGGACCGTAGTCCGATACCGCAACGGCGTGCTGCGGGGAAATGGCGCCAGCCTGCTCGACGGATACATGGAAGATCTGGCGACCGACCGTATCTACCGGCTGATGATCGCACAGCGAGTTCGGCACCGCGATCTGGTCAGGATCGAAGACGAACAGGGCCGGAATGTGAAACACACGCCGGAGTTTGTCACGCGGCTATTCGATGAGGAACTTGCTCGCCTGCTGCGCGAACTCCCACCAACCACAGCCGAAGAAGACAGAGACAGATTCCGCCGCGCCCGCGAACAGAGTGAAGCAATGATCGTGAACGGAGAATTCGACCCAGTCTGAGAAATTGCAATCCGATCAGCCCGACCCCAACCAACTCAACAGGAGAAAAAGCAAATGCCCACGAATCATAACGGAACCAAGAACGCCCAACCCCTCTCCAGCGCACCATTCATGAGCGATGAGGAACGAACCGCACAGCAGGCTTTGGCGCAGGAGTGCATGGAACACGAGTGGGCAAATAACCCGCGATGGAACGGCGTCCAGCGCCCGTATAAAGCGGACGACGTGCTGCGTCTGCGCGGCTCCATTCACATCGAGCACACTCTGGCTCGGCTCGGAGCCGAGCGGCTGTGGGAACTGCTGCAGAACGACTCGTATGTCAACGCGCTGGGCGCGGTTACCGGCAATCAAGCGGTACAGCAGGTACAGGCGGGGCTGAAGGCAATCTACGTAAGCGGATGGCAAGTCGCTGCCGACGCTAACAATGCCGGACAGATGTATCCCGACCAGAGTCTCTATCCCGCCGATAGTGTTCCCAATCTTTGCCGGCGAATCAATAGCGCGCTGCAACGTGCCGACCAAGTCCATCATGCTGAAGGCAAAGTTGCGCCCGGCCAAACCTGGTTTGCGCCCCTGGTTGCCGACGCGGAAGCCGGCTTCGGCGGAACCTTAAACGCCTTCGAATTGATGAAGGGAATGATCGAAGCGGGTGCGGCTTGTGTGCACTTCGAGGATCAACTCTCTTCGGCAAAGAAATGCGGCCACCTGGGCGGTAAGGTGCTGGTTCCGACCTCGGAGGCGATTCAAAAATTGGTGGCCGCCCGTCTCGCGGCAGATGTTATGGGAGTGCCCACACTGATCATGGCTCGTACGGACGCCGACAGCGCACATTTGCTCACCAGCGACATCGACGGCCGCGACCGAGCATTCTGCACCGGCGAACGCACTCCTGAGGGTTTCTTTCGAATCCATGGCGGGATCGAGTCCGCGATCGCACGCGGCCTGGCCTACGCTCCGTATTCCGATTTGATCTGGTGCGAAACTTCCCATCCCGATCTAGAAGAGGCGCGGCAATTCGCGGCGGCCATTCACGCGAAGTATCCGGAGAAAATGCTGGCCTACAATTGTTCCCCCAGTTTCAATTGGCGCAAAAAACTCGACGAAGAGACCATTGCACGTTTTCAGCCGGAACTGGCCAGAATGGGATACAAGTTCCAGTTTGTCACCCTCGCCGGTTTCCATGCGCTCAACCTCAGCATGTTCGAACTGGCACGCGGGTACAAACTTGCCGGAATGACAGCCTATTCACGCCTGCAGGAAAAAGAATTCAGCCGCGAAACCCAGTATGGCTATGAGGCGGTGAAACACCAGCGCTTCGTAGGCACAGGCTACTTTGACGAAGTACAGCAGGTGATCAGCGGCGGCCTGGCCTCGACCATGGCACTGAGCGGATCCACCGAAGCTGAGCAGTTCGGGGAAAAGAAGCCACTGGTACGACCCAAGCAAGGCCCCGATGCAGCCTGCCAGCCGATCCTCGGCGACTGCCCACACACGCCCGTTCAGATTGAACCGGGTCGCCCCGAGGAGATGCTGCTTCCTTCGGGGGACTAAGTGCTCGGCCAAATCGAGACTTGGAAGAATTATCGGCGACAGAATTCGATTCTGTCGCCGGTGGCGATTTCATAGTGGTTACCTTTTGCCCTTCGCCATGAAGGCGCCAACCTCAGCATGAGGGATTGCTTCTACGGCGAATGAAAAAGTTCCTTTCTCTTTCACTTCACGCGCTGCGCGCACGAAGGCGCCGAGCGCGGCGCGGGCGAAACTGCCACCTACACTGATGCGCTTCACCCCGGCGGCAGCCAGTTCTTCAACGGAGTAGGTAGCGCCCCTCAATCCCATAAGAACGTTGACCGGCTTGGAAACCGATGTGCAAACTTCTCGAATGGCATCGAGGTCCGGCAGCCCGGGCGCATATAAAACGTCCGCTCCAGCCTCGGCGAAGGATTGTAGCCGCCGAATGGTGTCGTCGAGATCGAGGCGACCGTGAAGATAGTTTTCCGCCCTTGCCGTCAACATGAACTGGCAAGCGTGAGCCGCTTCGGCCGCAGCCGCAACTCGTTCCACCGCGAGTTCGAAATCATAGATCGGATCTGCGGCGTCGCCCGTCGCATCCTCAATCGATCCCCCAGCCAAGCCAATCTCGGAGGCGAGTCGAATGGTCGCTGCACATGCTTCCGGCGAGCGGCCGTACCCATCCTCGAGATCGGCCGACACGGGTAAATGAGTCGCATCAACAATCGACTTGGCGTTTTCCAAAATCTCACTTCGGGTGAGGCCGGCGGTTCCATCACGGCGTCCGACAGAAAAGGCGTAGCCAGCACTCGTCGTCGCCAGCGCCTCGAAACCCAACGCCGTCAGAATCCTTGCGGTTCCCGCATTCCACGGATTCGGCATCACGAAAACGCCGGGGCGCTCGTGCAACAACCGGAGTGCCTTGTATTTTTCATTCGGAATCATGGTCACGGTCCTTGTTTCAAAGTCATGGTCCTTGCTTCAGACGATTGTGCCACGGAGATAGGAACCTCCGCGGAACTTTGCGCAGCATCGCTCCAACCGGCCGCAGTTCCGAAGCGTTCTGCTATAATCGAATGCGCCCTTGGGATGTTGTTTCACATCCGTGCGGAAGTGGTGGAACTGGCAGACACACCATCTTGAGGGGGTGGCGCCGAAAGGCGTGGGGGTTCAAATCCCCCCTTCCGCACCAAATGGACTCATTCTGAAGAATTTAGGCTCTGGCAACTTCCATGATAATTCTCGTCAGCATCGTTCACGTGCTCGTATGCTTGTTTCTGATTGTCGTAGTGCTCTTGCAAAGCGGTAAGGCCGGGGATATTTCGGCAGCATTCGGGGGACAGGGTAGCCAGGCGGCGTTTGGCCCGCGCGGCGCAGCCACGGCGCTTTCGAAGGCCACGACAATTTCGGCGGTCTTGTTCATGTTGACTTCAGTAACGCTTTCCGTCAACGCCATCAAGCATGGCGGTCCGCAATCCGTCCTGCAGGGCGAGAAGTCGGCTCCCGTAAAGGCTCAACCGGCAGCACCAACGCCTACTAATCCCACTCAAAAGTAGGCCATCTTAATAGCCATTGCGGTCTCGCGGACGCCTGCCTAGGGGTTCCGCCGTAATTGTATTTACCGTATGCCGGTGCTAACATCCGATTAGTAATCAAGCACTTATTCAGGAGGCAATTTCAATGTCGGAACACGATGGCAGCAGCTTTTTGTGGTTCTTGGCGGGCGTGGGTCTGGGTGGTTTGATTGGAGTTCTTTATGCGCCGCGTGCGGGAAGCGAAACGCGCGAAGAACTGCGTGCCCGCGCCGAGCAAGGTTCTGAGTATGTGCGCAATCGAGCCCGCGAAGCTCGGGAACAGGCCTCGGGCTGGGTGGATAAGGGTCGCGACGTTGTGAATCAGCAGAAGGATCAGTTCCGCGCCGCCTACGAAGCCGGACGACAAGCGTACCAGGAAGCCACGACTGAAGCCGCACCCACAAAGGGCGTGTAGGTCGGCGGTGATTCCGAGCTCTCCGCAGGAGCGTTTTATATGATGGAAAATCTTGTGCCAGTGTTCATCGCAGTGACTGCGGCAGCGGTTATCCTGCAGGCAGGTATCCTCGTCGCGTTGTACCTGGCGGTTCGCAAAACAACGGCCAAGTTGGAATTGGTAGTGGAAGAAGTAAAAGGAAAGGCTCTTCCGGCGATTGATTCGGCAAATTCGATGCTGACGGAATTTCGGCCAAAGGTGGGGCAGATTCTGGACGACGTCGTGGAGCTGCGTCCGAAAGTGCAGGTTGTGGTTGATAACCTGGTGCAGACAACCTCGGCTGTGCGTTCTGAAGTACAGCGAGTGGATGCAACCGTGAACGACGTAATGGATCGCGCCCGTCTGCAGGTAATTCGTGTTGACGAGATGCTCAGCCGCACCTTCGATCGCGTAGAACACACCTCCGAACTTGTTACCAAGACAGTCGTCTCGCCGGTGCGCCAGGTGTCCGGGATTGTGAAGGGCGTAACCGCGGGGGTTGAGTTTTTCCTGGGCAATCGCGGCCGCAAGAATGGCGACAGCCGCGGCAACCGGCGTCCCGTCCCGCAGGACGAGATGTTCATCTGAACGAGACGCTACTTCAGTCGTGTTCGTTTCGTCTGGTTTTCCTTGTGACTGCCTATTTTCCAACATGCGCTACTTAGTCCGAGCCCACGTTAAGTCCGGTCGCGAAGACAATCTCCTTAAGGCAATCCAGAGCGAGACAATCGGCGAGGGCTCGGTCGCCGAGGGTGAATATCTGCGCAACATGCAGAATGCAAGGCTCGATAATGATGGGACCGTCCGCTGGGTCGAAGTCTGTTACTGCCCGACCCCGTTGCAGGAAGAACGTTCTTACTGGGAAGAGTATTTTGATCTCACCAAAGTGCAGGATGCCCACGATCGTCGCAAGTGCCGCGACAAAAATGGCGAAGAGCCCTGGGCGTACGGTGGCTGCGATTGCACCGCGCGACTAGAGCAGAAACTCAGGACTTCGGGCACAAGATTTCTTGATTCTCTCCGCAATCGCGCTTCGTCAAATGATTCCTCGCCTGTAGATTCTTCGTTGCCAGCGCCGCAGTTAGTCAAGCTCGGCTAGCTCCAACCGCAGTTGTCTCAAATCCTGCGCCACTTCCCTTAAATTGAACACGAACGACCAGAAAGGCAACATTCGATCGAGCGCGAAGGGCGCGGTAGCACGCTGCAGACGAAGACGAGCCAGGTCCACGTCGAGATCGTTCACCGCTCGCTCCAGGCCGTCAGCCGACTGCAGTTCATTTCGCCGCGCGTGAACCGCCTCAGCCAATTCGGAGAAGCCACGAGCTGTATGCTCCACGAGACCGGTGAGTGAGGGTAGCAGTTCGGGTTGAACTTTCGCATGTACATAGAGACTGCTGTCTTCGGCCATCGCCGTCAGCCTCCGGCGAACCTGATCCGTCTGATCGATGAAGGCCTGATATGCGCCCGCATTAAAACGCGCGAACGCCAGTTCGCTGCGCGCCTCGTCCATCTGTTGCGTGATGCCGCGGCGGAGATCGTGCAACTGACGGTCGAGCAGGCGGATTGGTTGTTCGTTATTCACCCCCTGCAATGCAGCAGCGGTAACCGCGGTATAAAGTGCACCGGAGCCCCGCAGAATGGTCGCAATCTTACTGCGTAAGCCTTCACGCGCCCGCACGGGCCAGATAAGTACTCCCACCGCGAAAGCGATGACCGCACCCAATACGGTGTAGAGCACGCGAAGCCATGCCACGCGCCACGGCTCCTCCAAACCACCAAAGACTAAAATCAAGGCAGCCGTGAATCCCGCTGCGCTGAAGCTGGGATGAAGAGCGGTCAGGTAGGCAAAAAAGGAAGCTAACAAAAAAAGAGCAATGCCCGCGCGTATCGCTCCCGTACCCAGCAATGGGAGCAATAGCGCCGCCGCGAGCGCGCCACAAGTCGAACCGACAGTGCGGTAGAGTGCCGCCTTCCAGGATGCTCCCACATTGGCCTGCGTTACCACTAGCGCCGCAAATACCGCCCAGTATCCCTGCGGTAGATTCCAGCCGGCATAGATGGCATAGGTGATGGTGCCCGCGATTCCAGTTTTGATTCCCTGTTTCAAGGAACTGGATTCGCGGCTCAAGAAGGATGAGTCGGAGGGGACGAAGGGACTTCCAGGAAGTATCAGCGTAGGATTTGAGGACGCCATGCGCGGAATTATATTCGCGCCATGGCAAAGAACGTCGGCTCACTTGAGTTCTATGTAATCCATCCGCCACCGACGACAACATCGCGGTCGTAAAACACTGCAGCCTGGCCAGGAGTGATGGCCCGCTGCGGTCGGTCAAAGGTTACGAGGACCTCGTCTGTCGCAATCTTTTCGAGCATCGCTGGCGCGGCTTCGTGTCGATGGCGAATTTTTACCGAGACCGGCATGGGCCCGCGCAGATCTTCGACCGAGATCAGGTTCACGCTTCGAGCGCGCAGGGTTTGGGAATAGAGGTGTTCCTCACCACCCACTACAACCTGCTTGTCAGCTCCATTGATCTGGATTACGTAAAGGGGCGATCCCGTGGCAACCCCCAGGCCCTTTCGCTGGCCGACGGTGAAATTGTGAATGCCGCTGTGCTCGCCGATCACCTCTCCATTTGCAGTTACCAATTCACCCGCAGTGTCGGGCAAGGACTCGCCACTCTCCGCCAGGTACGCATCGATGAAACGTTTGTAATCGCCACCCGGAACAAAACAGATCTCCTGTGAATCGGGCTTTTCCGCCAGTGCCAGGCCGTGCTGGCGGGCGAGCTCGCGCACCTCGGGCTTTGTCAACCTTCCGAGTGGAAACTGCGTTCGGCTCAGTTGCTCCTGAGTCAGGCCGAAAAGAAAATAAGTCTGGTCCTTGCTACGGTCCGTGGGACGCTTGAGCAGCCATCGATCGCAAGAGTCATCGTATTCAACTCGAGCATAGTGGCCGGTCGCAACACAATCTGCGCCGATCTGCCGTGCGACGACCAGCAGCTGATCGAATTTCAGATGATTGTTGCAGAGGCTGCAAGGAATCGGCGTACGGCCGGAAAGATATTCGGCTACGAAAGGACGCACCACATCACGCTCGAAGCGCTCTTCGTGATTGACAACATAATAAGGAATGCCGATGTGCTCGGCGACGCGGCGCGCGTCATAGACGTCGTCAAGGGAGCAACACCTGCCGGTTGCAGCTTCTGGCATCCCCTCGTGTCCGGCCAGACGCCGCTGGTTCCAGAGCTGCATGGTCAGGCCGATGACGTTGTGCCCCTCGGCACGCATCATGGCGGCGACGGTGGAGGAATCCACACCGCCCGACATGGCTACGGCAATAGTCTTAGGAGTAGGCATACTAAAAAGAAACAGCCTGCCTTTTGTACTCCGGCGACAGCTCTCGCAGCCGCAGGACAGCCTCCGGCACCATTGCCAACGAGAGGTCGACATCTTCAGCCGTATTCTGCTTGCCCAGGCTAAAGCGAATACTGGAGCGAGCTCTGGCCGCCGGCAAGCCCATGGCAATGAGCACATGCGACGGTTCAATCGCTCCCGAAGAACAGGCAGCGCCCGTAGAAACTGCGAGACCCTTCAAATCGAGGGAGATAACCATCGCCTCGCCTTCGACGTAAGCGAAGTAGATATTCGTCGTATTCGGCACGCGCGGCGCTTCTTCGCCGTTCACGCCGGCTTCTTCGACTTGAGCGAGAATTCCCGCTTGCAAACAATCACGCAATGCCGACATTTTCTGATCGTCGCCGCGTTCGAAACCTTGCATCGCCAGTTCAGCGGCTTTTCCCAACGCCACGATTCCGGGAACATTTTCGGTACCAGCACGGCGCGAGCGCTCATGTCGCCCGCCATAGAACAGCGGTCGCAGATGAGTTCCTTTGCAAATGTAAAGCGCGCCCACACCCTGAGGGGCATGCATCTTGTGGCCTGAGATCGACAACGCGTCACAAGCAATTCGCTTCACATCTATCGGAACCTTAGCCGCTGCCTGCACTGCGTCGACGTGGAAAAAGACATCAGTCTCCCGGGCAACCTTTCCAATTTCCTGAAGCGGCTGCAGCACCCCTGTTTCGTTGTTGGCCATCATGATCGAGATCAACTTCGTATTCGTACGCAACGCGCGACGCACATCCTCGGGATCTACCAAGCCGCGGCCATCCACGGGAAGACAGGTGATCTGGCAACCGGCTTCCTCGAGATGCTTGCAGGTGTGCAGCACCGCGTGATGCTCGACGCTGGACGTGATCACGTGGTCGCCAGCCCCCGCCAAGCCAGCAATAGCTAGATTGTCACTCTCGGTCCCGCCACTCGTGAAGACGATCTCAGACGGACCGCAACCCAACAATGTTGCCACCGAGTCACGCGCACCTTCCACCGCGGCACGGGTTTCCTGACCGTGGTGGTGGATCGACGAAGCGTTGCCGAAACACTCGTCAAAATAAGGCCTCATGGCTTCGAGCACCTCCGGGAGAACCGGCGTGGTGGCGTTATTGTCGAGGTAAATGCGGTGCATCACCTGTTTATTCTACCTGCTTTCTTTCGAAGAACCGGCTAATCGTTTGCGACAAGCAAAGAAGAGCAGCTGAAGGGCGCCCTGCAAGCCCGGTCGGCTGGCTCTGGCCGATCGACTTGGCTCAGCGTTTTTCCATCGACACGTAGCGATTGGGATAATCCGGCCCGAGGTATTCCGCCCGCGGCCGAATCAGGCGGTTGTCATCGAGTTGCTCAATAACGTGCGCAGTCCAACCGCTGATGCGCGAGACGGCAAAGACTGGAGTAAAAAGATCCACGTCGATACCCAGCGTGTGATAGGTCGATGCGGAATAGAAATCGACATTGGCGTTGAGTTTCTTTTCCTCTCTCACGAACTGCTCAATTTTTTCCGACATCTCGTACCACTGCCGTTGTCCGCTGGATTCACCCAAATCCCGCGACATGACACGTAGATGCGTTGCCCGGGGATCTTCCGTGTGATAGACGCGATGGCCAAAGCCTGGAATCTTCTTCTTCTGCGCCAGCATGTTGCGGATATACCCGACAGGATCGGCCTGCTCGCGTTCGATCGCTTCGAGGATACGGAAAACGGCCTCGTTTGCTCCGCCGTGAAGCGGTCCCTTCAAAGCACCGATGGCCGAGGTGATCGCCGAATGCATGTCGGACAAAGTGGCCGCAGTCACACGTGCCGCGAATGTGGAAGCATTCAGTTCATGGTCCGCGTGCAGGATGAGCGCGATATCCAGAGCTCGCTCGGCGGTGGCAGACGGTTTCGCGCCATTCAATTGCAACAGAAAGTTCGCGGCGTGCGAGAGTAATCGGTCCGGCTCGACAACGGATTTGCCCTTGCGAATCCGGTCGTAAGCTGCGACGATCATGGCGATCTGCGATGTCAGCCGGACGGCTTTGCGTACGTTGGCTTCGTGATCGTTATTTTTCTGGTCGGCATCATAGAAGGCCAGCGCGGAGACCGCGGTACGCAATACATCCATTGGCAGCGCAGAACGCGGGACGTCACGAAGAAACTGAATAATCGCTGGATCAAGGTGACGTTCCTTCGCCAATCGGTGCCGAAGATCCATCAGCTCGTTGCGATTCGGCAACCGACCGAACCAAAGCAGGTAGCAGGTTTCCTCAAAGTTCGAGTGCTCCGCGAGTTCGTGGACGTCAATGCCCCGGTAAGCTAGCACGCCGCGGTCGCCATCGATATAACAAATCTTGGAGGTCGTGGCTACGACGCCTTCCAGTCCCTTCGTAGGAGAAGTGCTAATTAGGCTAGGCATAGTGTCTCGCTCAAGATTGAAAAAAGTTGCGGAACCCGCTTGGGGAACGGAAAGTGCAACTTTTTTCTTTTATACGCCAAAACGCGCTCGCCCACCAAAGCCCCGGTTGAAATCACTCAGGCGGGCCATATGGCTAAAGCAGTCTTACTCAATATCTGCTGCTGTAGCCTCTCCGCTAGCGGCAAGCCGCGAAATTCCTCCAAATTCTTCTTGATATCGGGAACACCCGGACCCGGCCAATCAGTGCCGAACAGGGTCTGGTGGGCAATTTCTTCCAGGCGCGGGAAATATTTGAGCAAGGTAGTTGGGGGAATACCGCTGATATCGAGATAAACATTCGGATGACGGCGAAGCAGGAAAAAAGCCGTCTGCATCCAGAGCGGACGTCCACCGTGCGCAAGCAGGATTTTCAGCTTGGGGAAATCAACGGCGACGTCATCCACATGAATGGGATCCCCGTATTTGTTGCGCGCTCCCGGAAAAACCGAGGTTCCGGTGTGAAACATCACTGGGACACCATTTGCCTCCGCCGCGCGATAAATAATCTCGAGCTCCTTGACTCCGCGGAGATAGTCGTTCGGAAACAGAAGCTGGTGCGGAGGATGGATCTTGATCATGCGGATTCCAAGCCGCAGAATTTGCTCCATATCGGCCAAAACGTTGGTGGTGTGGCGGGGATGCAAGCTGCCACAAGAGAGCAGCCGCTTTGGGTCTTCTTTAACGTATTCGGCAATAAATTGATTTACCCCGTTCGTGAATCCGATCACTTCGGGCGCCACGTAATTGACGAGCACCGCACGGTTGACACCGCATGCGTCGAGATATTCCAGAAAAGCCTTGGGCGACCGGCAAAACTCGACAATCTGGTCGAAATTCGCCCGCTTTTCTTTCATCAATTTCAGCGCCTGGGGCTTGAGCATCTCCATCGGCTCAATGTGGACGTGGCAGTCGGTGATCATTCGATCGCTCCCGACTGCTCGCCGGCAATCACAAAGTCATTCATTCTGGGTTTTCAGTACTCGCCATGCGGAGGGGCTAATAGTGAACTTACTTTCGGGGCGCGTCAACCTCTAGTACAGCGAAACCTTCGCGTCTACTCGTCGGGACCAGGCATCAATTCCACCACGCATCGATTGTGCCTCCTCAAATCCCTGTTGCCGCAACCACGCGGTCACACTCATAGATCGAACTCCATGATGGCAGATCACCACGATGTGAACTTCCGGATCAAGTTCCTGATAGGCACGAGCGGGAATGTCACCCATGGGAATCAGGGTCGCTCCATCGATGCGAGCTGCCTCAAACTCCCACGGTTCGCGCACGTCAAGCAGCATGCACTGCTCGCCCCGGTCAAGCATCATCTTTACTTCTTCGGGCGTGATTTCGTAATCCATGCGTAAATCTGTGGCGCTCACTTCCCTGCCCATCTGGGCTGGCGTTTTTCCATGAACGCGCGGACGCCTTCCTCCGCATCCGGGGTTTTCGCCAACCCTTCTAGATAGATTTTCTCGGCACGCGCCAGTCCTTTCTCGAAATGCATGGCGTCCCAGGCGTAGACAGCTTTCTTGGTCAGCGCAAGTGCTGTGGGGCTCAGTCTCGAAAGTTCCTCCACCGCCTCGGCGGCCGCAGTCGCCAACTGTTTATCCGGCAAAGCGCGAGTCGCGAGCCCGATCGTGGCGGCTTCGATCCCATCAAAGGTTCGTCCGGTCAAGATCAATTCCGCGGCGCGCTTCTGCCCAACCAGCGCGGCCAACGCCGTGCACGCCACCGGGGGATAGCAGCACAGCTTGATCTCGGGGAATCCCCAGCGTGTGGAGGCGGTAGTGTAGACGATGTCACAAACCATCGCCAGTTCTGCCCCTCCACCCAAACAACTTCCATGCACGACTGCGATCGTGACTTTCCTGCTGGCGACCAAAGCGCGGATCACAGTGTGGAACTTCGTCAGCATTATCTCAACCTTCTCAGGACTGTGAGCGGCCACATCGACACCAGCCGAAAACGCCGCACCATCGCCGCTCAACACGATCGCGGAAATGTCTGAACGCGCTTCCATCTGCGAAAGAGCGTGCGCCAACTCCTCCATCATAGGGATATCGATCACATTCAAAGGAGGATTGCGGAAGGCGATTCGCGCCACGGAAGAACTGCTGTCAATCATCAGCCGAGCGAGTTTCGATTCCACGGCAGTCGTTATCATGATCGGTTCGCGCTTGTGATTCTCTGGGACGGCTGTCTACAGATTGACCGCCGATTTCCGAACTTCACCGATGCTGGCCAGCGGGTCACGAGCACCGGCTTTCTCTGCAATCCACTTCTTTTCATTGGCAATGATTTCCAGCAGCAGTTTCTTATCTTCCCGAGACGGCATGTTCTCTTTGAGGTGTTCTTCGTAGGCCCGGTCATCGAGCGGTTCCCCGGTCTGGGCATGGAACTTCTGCCCTTTCCATCGCCCAATCTCGCGATTGAACTTGATGTGTGGGGCATAAAGCTTCGGCTGCCCTGCCTTCAGCGAGCCGTTGAAACGCTCGATCAGGCCTGCGACTTCGCTGCGATAAAGATTTCGGTTGTAATCGTTCAGATCGTCGAGGTCCGGAGCCCGGTCGTTCTTAGGCTCATCGTAGCGGCCTTTTACGCCCCAGACGTAAGCCCAATGCGCGGAAGAAGAATGATCTGTTCCGAACAAATCGTATGAACTCGAAATCCACTTATTCAGATACTTCTGAATCAGCCAGGCTGGAACGATCCCCGCTTCCACGATCCGCCGCAAGCCATCATTGCCGGTGCCCATGTGGAAAGCTTCTTCGCGCAGCATGTAAGACATCGACCGCCCCAGGGGCGCAAAGGCCGAATACTTCAGCATCTGCAATTGGAATTTTCCGTCGCGATCGACGAAGTCCGTGTAAGTAAAGAAATCCATCCAGTTATCCACATCGACGTTGAACGCCCCCAGCAACCGCTTGTTGTCGAAGGCGCGCCGCTCCAACATTTTCTGCGCTTCGACCTTGCCTGAATACCCGAAGTGATCCACCAGCAGCGCGCACATCTGCCAACCGTGCCGCATTTCTTCGATCATGACGCGGGTGATGGCGCGGCGATCCCAGTCGGTGGGCGCATTCTCCAGGAGGTTGCGCTGCTGCTCGACGCTGGCAAATTCGGTGTCGCCCTGATAAACGATCATGTTCATCAAAGCGTCGCGCATCTGCTGCGTAGGAATCTGGCGCAGATTCTCCCATTTGTGGCGACCTTTATACGCCCCAAACTCGATCTCTTCCGTATCGATCGCGCCGTAAAGCGTATCGAAATGGAAGGCCTCGATATCGTTCGTGTTGACGCCGATGTCTTTGCGCCAGTCGTTGAACATCCCGATCCAGTCGCTGAAGGTTCCGATTTTTGCTACTTTGCCTGGCATGAAAACCTCTGAGTGCTCTAACTATTTCGCTTTGAATACCGCTGGCCGTTTCTCTACGTAGGCAGCCAAACCTTCTTTTGCGTCGTCGCTCTGAAAAAGGATTTGCTGATTCTCGCGCTCCACCGCCAGCGCCGACTCCATCGGAATCTCCCAGCCCGTCTGGACTGAGCGCTTGATCCGGCCCACTGCCTTCGCGGCTTTGTTCGGAGGACAGAACTGCTTGGCGTATTCCATCACGTTTTCCATGAAACCGTCGCGCTCGTAGATGTCGTTGATGATGCCCAGTTCCTGCGCTTCTTCAAAGGAAAACGTATTGCCCGTCACCATGAGTTCGATCGCCTTGCTCTTGCCCACCAGCCGCGACAGGCGCTGTGTTCCGCCGGTCCCTGGAAGCACACCCAGATTTACCTCCGGCAAACCGATCTTGCCCGCGTCCTTACGCGCAATGCGGATGTCAGCTGCCATTGCAATTTCCAACCCGCCGCCAACACAGTGGCCATTGATCGCTGCGATCACTAACTTCGGCGTGTGTTCCAGGCGCAGCAACATTTCGTTGGCGTGCAGGCAGAAGTAATACTTGAATGTCGGATCCACGCTGGAAAGCATCTTGATGTTCGCTCCAGCGGAGAAAAACTTATCGCCAGCTCCGGTAAGCAAAATGACGTAGACCGCATTATCCATACGAGCCCGCAAGATGGCATCATCCAACTGCCGGTTCATCTCGTAGGTATAGGTGTTTGCCGGCGGATCGCTCATCTCGATCACCGCTACACCGCCGTCGGCGCGGTAGTTGACGAGCTGGTTAGTAGTTTCACTGCTCGCGGGCTGCATCGTGGTTGCCATGTTTATCACTCCTCAGGTTTTGTGATGCTAAGCTAATTCTCTTCCGTTCCAACGAATTCCGCACCTCGTTCAGCAGGTGCAAACGGTCATCGGCGTGCTTTACTGGGCGACACTCCGCGTAGAAAGATGTCGCCCATTTCGCGAGCAATATGCTCGGCGTCGGCATCAACTCGTGGGTTGTGCCACGTATAAATCCAATTCATCATGCCAAACAGACTTAGCACCGCAATGCGCGTGGAGAACTGAAGTGAGCGGCTTTCTTTCAGTTCATCCAACAGCCCCACGCAGATGCGGTAGTATTCGCGCTTGATCGCTGCAACTTCCGCAGCGAAACCATGGTTTAGCGCGTCCGCCTCATGTGAGAGAACCTTCATAGCCGCCGGGTTGGCCAGAAAATATTCGAGGTGGTTCAGGATGAAGACTCGAATCCGCTGTTCCGGATCCGTCACGCCTTCCAATCGTCCTTTCAACCGTTGCACGATGGTGCTGAAGGTATGTTTTTGTATGAGGAAGAGCAGACGCTCTTTGGATTCGAAATAGTAATAAAGTCCGGCGAGGGACATACCGCTGGCGCGGGAAAGGTCGCGCATCGATGCGCCCTCATAGCCCCTCTCGCAGAAGACGTTGGTCGCGTGGGTAAGGATCTCCGCAAGGCGCCGGTCGAAGCGTGTAACCGACTCCGGCGCGGCAGGTTGCCGCTGGGGGGAGACGCGCGTAGCTGAAACGCTTGCCATAGATCGATCGGATAAGTCGAACGTTCGTTCGAATATAGTATACCTCGACGTGACATTAGTCACAAGGGCAGGTGATGTCGGGGGAAAGGCTTTACAAGAAATCGACAGGCCATGAATCTAGTTCCTCACATCCGCCAACAACTGCTCCACCTCGCCTTTCAAATCACCCGTCAGCGGCAGCAGCGGCAGCCGGACCGGGCCGCCAAAGTAGCCATTGAAGTCCATCGCGTATTTCACCCCAGAGATGCTCAGGTCGCCGATAACGCGTTGCGAGGCTCGAGCGATACGCTGCTGCTTCAGCGTTGCCAACTCGGTATCGCCTTCTTTCCACGCCGCGTAAATTTCATAGCAGGAGGTCGGCGCAAAACAGGCGAAGGCGAGAATTCCCCCCACCGCTCCCACTCCCAGCGACGCGTGCAGCTTATCCGCTGCTCCCACCATCACCTGAAATCCGGCTTCCTTCTGGCGGGTCTTCATCTTGCCGACAACGGTAACCGCTGAGGACGACGGTTTGGCCGGGGAGGGCGACCCGCTAGAAGTCGCAATAGAAACCAGTTCCCCACCCTCTCCCCCTGAGCCAAAAGTCGCAGCCGCCAGCATGCGCGGTGTAACCGCCTCAAAGGTTTCGGTCACAGTGACACTGCGTTGGATGTGGCGCGTGCCCACCACCATCTGGCGGACTTTTTCTACGTCCCCGCCGGACTCTTTAATGCCAATCACGTTTGGATGATCGGCCAATTCAATTACGAGCTCGGCCGAAATGTCGTAACCGGTGCACTGCGGTATGTTGTAAAGGATGACGGGCAGCGGTGAGCGGTCGGCCACGGTGCGATAGAAGGCCAGCATGTTGGCCGGGTGCATCTGCTTCTTGTAGTAATGCGGCGTGCGCACCATGGCCACGTCATAGCCCAGTTCGGCGGCATACTCGGTCAGGCGCAATGTATCGATGGCCGACTCGATGCCAGTGCCTGCCACGAGAACCTTGTTCGGCGCGGCCGCCTCGCGTACGGATTTCAGCACATCGCGCCGCTCCTGGTCAGACAGCAGAATCGCCTCGCCCGTTGTGCCGAGCACAACAATCCCCGCGCAAGGTGTCCGCGAATAGCGCTCAACATTGCTCTCGAGCTTCTTGAAGTAGACGTTACCGTCGGGATAAAACGGCGTGGTGACGGGAGGGAAAATACCGTGAAGTAGCATGGAGAGCCTCGCAACCAGTATCGCATGCAGTGCGGGCGCCGTGATGTCTTTTAGCGGCTCTTGACTGCTCTCTCCGCGTGCAACTGCTGCAGCGCCCGTATGTTCACTTCCCCACGCTGCAGCGCCGCGATGCCTTCCGCAGCCGCCCGCGCGGCCGAAAGCGTGGTGATCGTAGGAATGCAAGCCGTCACCGCAGCGCGCCGGATTGCTTTCTCGTCAAACCACGGCTCGAGACCGGTGGGAGTATTTACGATGAGATGAATGCGCTGGCCCTTGATGAGATCGACGACGTTGGGACGTCCTTCTTTCACCTTGTAGACCCTCTCCACTCTCATGCCCGCGGCTTCGATCACGTCTCCTGTGCCCGAAGTAGCGACCAGCTTAAAACCCATATCCACAAACTTGCGCGCCACTTCGGCTACGTGACGCTTGTCATGGTCCGTGACACTGATAAACACCGTTCCCTGCGTCGGGAGTTTCTGCCCCGCAGCCAACTGCGCCTTGCCGAAAGCCTCGCCAAAGCTGTCGCCCACGCCCATCACTTCGCCCGTGGACTTCATCTCCGGCCCCAGCACCGTATCGACACCGGGAAACTTGTTCCAGGGGAAAACGGGCGATTTCACGTAGTAGCAGCTTCCGGTATCGAGATCAGCACCGCGCTCAATATTTTCTGGCAGGAACTCGCGCAGCTTCCGTCCGGTCATCAGCCGCGCCGCAATCTTCGCCATCGGTACGCCGGTGGCCTTCGAAACATAAGGCACGGTCCGTGAAGCCCGCGGGTTCACTTCCAGCACGTAAACTTTTCCACTTTCCGCGCCATTGCCCGACGAACTGCTGTCGCCGCGTGGAATGGCGAATTGAATATTCATTAGCCCGATCACCTTAAGCGCCCGCGCCAGCTTAAAGGTATAGTCGCGCATACGATCGAGCAACGGCTGCGGAATATCTACCGCCGGAAGCACGCACGAAGAATCGCCAGAATGAATACCCGCCTCTTCGATGTGCTGCATGATTCCGCCAATCACTACATCTTCTCCGTCAGAAAGAGCGTCCACGTCCACTTCAATCGCATTCTCTAGAAAATGATCGATCAGCACCGGACGGTCATGGGAGTATTCAACCGCCTCCTTCATGTAGCGCACGACGGATTCCTCATCGTAGGCGATCACCATGGCGCGCCCGCCCAGCACGTAGGAAGGCCGCACCACCACGGGATATCCCACTTGCTTCGCGCCTTCGGTCGCTTCTCCCAGAGACGTGGCCATCATCCCGGCGGCCTGCGGAATGTCGAGTTCCTGCAGCAGCTTATTGAAGTGCTTGCGATCTTCCGCCAGATCAATCGATTCAGGCGAAGTACCAATAATATTTACGCCCGCTGCCTTGAGCGGCAAGGCCAGGTTCAACGGCGTCTGCCCGCCGAACTGCACAATAACGCCCACCGGCGCGCCCTTCGAAGCCTCATGTTGATAAATCGCCCACACATCTTCGAACGTGAGTGGTTCAAAGTACAGCCGGTCGCTGGTGTCGTAGTCGGTGGAGACGGTTTCAGGATTGCAGTTGATCATGATCGTCTCATAACCGTCTTCGTGCAGCGCAAACGAGGCGTGGCAGCAACAGTAGTCGAACTCAATTCCCTGCCCGATTCGGTTGGGCCCGCTGCCCAGAATGATTATTTTCTTCTTGTCCGTTGGCGCGGCTTCGTCTTCGTCTTCATAAGTCGAGTAAAGATAGGGCGTAAAGCTTTCGAATTCCGCCGCGCACGTATCCACGCGTTTGTACACCGGCATCACGCCGTGTTTCTTGCGAAGGTGCCGCACTTTCTCCTGCCCTTCGAGCCGCCACACATTCGCCAGCCGTCCGTCGGAGAAACCCATTCGCTTGGCCTCGCGTAGCACCGCACCCGGGATCGATTCCATCGGATGTTTCTCCAGCTCAAGCTGCATGTCATTAATTTCCTTGAGCTGGTATAGAAACCACGGATCCATCGAGGTCATTTTCGCGATCTGCTTGACCGTATGCCCTTGCCGCAGCGCGTAACGCACGTAGGCCAGCCGCTCCGGATGCGGCGTGACCAGCCGCTGCGTCAGAATCTTCGGCTCGATCTTGTCCGCGCCCACGCGCCTCCCCGTATCGAGCGAGCGAATGCCTTTCATCAGCGCTTCTTTGAAGGTGCGCCCGATCGCCATCACTTCGCCGACCGACTTCATCTGCACGCCGAGGTTTTCGTCGGCCCCGGGAAATTTTTCAAACTGCCACTTTGGAATTTTCACGACCACGTAATCGAGCGTCGGCTCAAAGCATGCCGGAGTCTTGCGCGTGATGTCGTTGGGGATTTCATCCAGCGTATAGCCAACGGCAAGCTTCGCCGCAATCTTCGCAATCGGAAATCCGGTGGCCTTCGAGGCTAGCGCCGACGAGCGCGACACCCGCGGGTTCATCTCGATCACCACCATGCGCCCGGTCTCAGGATTCACTCCGAACTGAATATTCGAGCCGCCCGTATCCACGCCGATCTCGCGAATCACCGCGATCGACGCATCGCGCATGGCCTGGTACTCACGGTCGGTGAGTGTCTGCGCCGGAGCCACGGTGATGGAATCGCCCGTGTGCACGCCCATGGGATCGAAGTTTTCAATCGAGCAGATGATGATGACGTTGTCTTTCGTGTCGCGCATCACCTCGAGTTCGAATTCTTTCCATCCCAGCACCGACTCCTCAATCAGCGCCTCGTGCACGGGAGACATATCCAAACCGCGGGTGAGCACCTCAAGCAATTCTTCGCGGTTGTAGGCGATGCCGCCGCCCGATCCTCCCAGCGTGAACGATGGCCGCACGATCACCGGAAAACCGATCTTGCCCGCGAACTCGATACCATCTTTTGTGCTATTCACTAGCGCCGACTTCGGCACATCAAGGCCGATCTTCTGCATCGCGTCCTTGAAGAAAAGACGATCTTCAGCTTTCTTGATGGCCGCCACATTCGCGCCGATCAAGCTCACGTCATGTTTTTCCAGGACGCCGCCATCAGAAAGTTCAATCGCCAGGTTGAGCGCCGTCTGACCGCCGACGGTAGGCAGCACAGCAAAACCCGCGCCTGGCGACAGTTCCCGCTCAATGCGGATGATCTCTTCCAGGTACTCGAGCGTCATGGGCTCGATGTAAGTGCGGTCGGCGATCTCAGGGTCAGTCATGATGGTCGCCGGATTGGAATTCGCCAACACAACTTCATAGCCCTCCGACTTCAGCGCCTTGCAAGCCTGCGTACCGGAGTAATCAAACTCCGCCGACTGCCCGATGACGATGGGTCCGGAGCCGAGGATCAGAATTTTCGAGATGTCAGTGCGTTTGGGCATCGAATCAGTTGTCCGTCAGGGGGTAAAACTTCGAGTGATAACCCTTTTTGCTAATGCTGCTGCCACACTTGGGAGCGAGGCAGGTATTGGCGCCGAGCGGCATCGCCGCAAGAAGAAACGCGATCAGGACCGGTATCTTCTTCACCCTTTCCACTCCTCCATCATCTTCACAAAATCCTTGAACAGATAATGCGAGTCATGCGGCCCCGGCGCGGCTTCCGGGTGATACTGCACGCTGAAAAGCGGTAAATTCCGGTGCCGCAAGCCTTCCAAGGTCGAGTCGTTCAAATCGATGTGCGTCAATTCAACTTCGCTCTGCGCCAGCGAATCCGGGTCTACCGCGAAGTTATGATTATGTGCCGTAATCTCAATCTTTCCGGTGCTCAACTGCTTCACGGGATGGTTCCCGCCATGATGACCAAACCTCAGCTTGAAAGTTCTCCCGCCCAGCGCGATGCCAACGAGTTGATGTCCCAGACAAATGCCAAAGATCGGCTGCCGTCCCATCAGGCGCCGGATCGAATCCACCGCATAGGCGCATGGCTCGGGGTCGCCCGGGCCGTTCGACAGAAACACTCCGTCAGGCTTGAGAGCCAACACATCTTCCGCCAAAGTCTGCGCGGGAACCACTGTAACCCGGCAGCCCTCCCCGCGTAACTTACGTAATATGTTATGTTTAATTCCAAAATCATAAGCCACTACATGAAAGCGTGCGGGTTCATCTTTCACCCCGACCATCGCCACCGGCTCGTGCGAACGCTCGCCCACTTCCCATACATACGGCCGCTTCGTACTGACTTCTTTCGCCAGGTCGGTCCCGTCCATCTTCGGAATCGAGTTTGCCTTGGCGACCAACTTCTCGGCATCACTTTCGAGCGTCGAGACGACGCCGCGCATCACGCCGTGATCGCGCAGATGCCGCACCAGCGCACGCGTGTCGATATCCGAAAGCACCGGCACTTTAAACTGTTCGAGATATTCCTCGACAACCTGCGACGAGCGCCAGTTCGAACTCACTTTCGAAAACTCGCGCACAATCAACCCTTCGATCCACGGACGAGTGGCTTCGTTGTCTTCGTGGTTGGTTCCGTAATTGCCGATCTCGGGATTGGTTAGGACAACAATCTGACCTGAATAGGAGGGGTCGGTGAAAATTTCCTGGTAGCCAGTGATGGAAGTATTAAAAACGACTTCGCCGTAGCATTCGCCTTTGGCGCCGTAACCTTTGCCTCGGAAGACTCGCCCGTCTTCCAGCGCAAGGATAGCCTGCATTCTCGCTCCGATGTGTGGATTTGGAGGATTTTATCAGGGATTGGGATCAGCACCAAGCACGGAACGCGGCTTCAAGGATTAAATTTTTTTCTGCTCGCCACTCGGTACTTGCAACTCGGCGCTCTAGCGAACCCGCCCCAGCTTATCCATCGGCCAATATCCGAACACGGCCTTGCCGTAGATGTAGCTCTGATTCACCGGCCCAAAATCGCGGCTGTCATTCGACATCGACCGGTGATCGCCGAGCACCAGATAGCAATCCGGTGGCACCACTATCTCGGGATAGGACCGCGAGTCGGCATAGGCGGGCGGAACGTAATCCTCGTCCAGAGCCTCGCCGTTTACATAGACCTGTCCGCCGTCGATGCGTACGCGATCTCCGGCTACGCCAATCACACGCTTGATATAGCTCTTCGAAGGATCGCGGGGATAGCGAAACACCACGATATCTCCACGCGAAATGGGCTCCAGCCGGTACACGAACTTGTTGACGAAGATTCGCTCCTGGTCTTCAAGCGAGGGCATCATGCTGGTGCCCTCGACTTTCACTGGCTGGTAGATGAATACGATAATGAAGGCTGAGATGGCGAGCGAGAGGATGAGATCACGCAGCCAAACTCCCAGCCCCGGACGCAGACGAATCCCACCATCAGGAGCTCCGCCAACCGTGATCGGGGGAACCTTCAGGTCTGTTCTGTCTTGCGGCTCTGAGCCCGGCGCCTGTGCCATGCGTTTTCCTATTGTATACAGATCAGGCCCGCTATTTCGCTGCCTTTATAACATGGTTTCGCCCCTCTCGTCGCCGTTCGAAAAGCAGGTTAGAATGTAAAGGCTTCAGGAGACGCCATGCCCGTGACTCGATTCCTTCGACGCAAGCTTGTGTACCGTGCGCTCACTCTCGCCCTCTTGTTACTGGTGACATTGACGATGACTTCTCTGTGGGCTGCTCCCCAGTTAGAGGAAGGAACGGGAATCCCCGCCTACAACGACGGTCCTCCGCCGAAAGGGACGAAGCTGCCGCCCATCCTCGCCAAGTCTGACCTTTGGGGAGCCGACGCCCAGTATCCCTATCAGACTCATGCCTATGAGCTTGCGGCCAAGATTCCGGTTGTGCTGCACCAGCAGCCCTGCTATTGCTTCTGTGACCGCATGGGCCACAACAGCCTGCATAGCTGTTTTGAGAATACGCATGGCGCCCGATGCGGCACGTGTCTGAAGGAACTCTATTATTCTTACAAGCAACATCAGGCCGGGAAAACCGCAACTCAGATTCGGGCCGGTATTATCAAGGGCGAGTGGAAGCAGATCGATCTCGAAGCCGCCGCCACGATGAACTAGCGGTGAGTACCGAGTCCCGTATACCGAGCGCGGAAGGTTTTGGGAATCGTTGCGGGGCTGCTGCAAGTCACATTTTACGGCTGCGTTGCTCGGTACTCACGACTCGGTACTCGGTATTACTCCCCTGCCAATTGCCTGTGGGCGACCTTTGGGTGATACTTGAGAATCGTTTGTTCGAGGTTCATGCTAAGGAGTACCTATTACGACCAGCACAGGGAAAATTCTTCACATGGCTCAAAAGGCTAATCCAAAGAAAACTTCCATTGCGGACGATCCGCGAGTATCCCAGGCCTTGCAGAATTACGAGGCCGGCCTGCGCGCTCTACAGGAACACAAGTTCGACAAAGCCAAGGCGCTGTTTCAAAAGGTCCTTGCCGGGGGCAGCAAGGAGTTAGCGGACCGCACAGCAGTCCATCTCAGCACTTGCAACCAACATTTGGAGCGCTCGACCACGACCCAGTTCAAAACCATCGAAGAACATTTCGATTACGCGGTCTCCCTCATGAACGTTGGCGATTACGTAACCGCACGTGAGCATATCGAGAAGCTTATTCAGCAGGCTCCGAAGACTGATTTCGTAATCTATGGCCTGGCGGCGCTCGATTGTCTGACCGGACATGTCGAAGATTCACTCAAGCATCTCGACGAGGCCCTACGCCTGAATGCGGGCCTGCGCTACCAGGCGCGCAATGACACGGATTTCCATAACCTGGCGGAAGATCCTCGTTTCACCGAGCTTTTGTATCCGGATCCCGCGGCCGACCTTTCCTCGCCGGAAGCTGCCTTTCGGGAAGACGAGTCTTATTAGTCAGGCCGATAATCGAGACTCACTCGATGGAAACCAAAATCTCAGAACTCTTGACCGTGGAGAAAGCTACGCGCGAGCGCGGTCTCCACGTCGTCGCCATTGGAGGAGGCACCGGACTTTCCACCTTGCTCAAGGGCCTCAAGCGTTTCACTCTTACTCCCGCGGAAATGGCCACCGCGCGAGTTGATACGCCAATCATTCGCGACCTCTGCGCCGTCGTCACCGTTAGCGACGACGGGGGTTCGAGCGGGCGCCTGCGCAAGGAACTGAACATGCTCCCCCCAGGCGATATCCGCAATTGCATCGTCGCCCTGAGCGAAGATGAAGCTCTTCTATCGCAGCTCTTTCAGCATCGCTTTAAAAAGGGATCGGGCCTGGAGGGTCATAGCTTCGGGAATTTGTTCCTGGCGGCGCTGACTTCCATCACTCATGACTTCTCCGAAGCGGTGCGCCTGTCCTCAGAGATCCTGTTAACGCGAGGTCACATTCACCCCGCTACCACGTCGAACATCGAACTGGAAGCATTGATGGAAGACGGCACCCGAGTCCGTGGCGAAACCAAAATCACCGCCAGCAAGGTTCGCATCAAAGAGCTTTTCCTGGTTCCCGCCGATGTGGATCCCTTGCCGCAGACCCTTGACGCCATCGCCCGCGCCGATATCATCAGCATCGGTCCCGGCTCCCTGTTCACCAGCCTGATTCCTAACCTGCTGGTGCATGGCATCGCCGATGCCATCGTCAATTCGCCGGCGACCAAGGTCTATATTTGCAACCTGATGACGCAGGCGAATGAAAGCCTGGGCCTCAGCGCCGCGGATCACATCCGCGCTCTCAACCACCACGCTGGCCAACAGATTTTCGACTACGCTCTGATCAACCGCACCCCCGTCTCCGTGGAGCTCAAGGCGAAATATGCCCTTGAAGGCGCCTGCCAGATCGCCGCCGACCCGGACGCCATCGAAGGCCTCGGAGTGATCCCGGTTCTTGGGGACTATCTGGAAGAAGCCGGGGTCGCGCGACACAATACCGCTCGAGTCGCCAGCGACTTGGTGCAGCTCGGATCTCAGCCGACTAGCGTGAATCGCAAGACTCGACCCGCCGCAAGGACGTAGAACTGGCCCGTCGCTTGTTTTTTTTAAGCCCTTCCCCACCCACTCCGCAGTCGTTAGAATATCCAGATATGAAACGGATCAGGAAATCCCTGAATTGGCGACTGGAGAGTCCCGCGAAACGCCGGATGGTTTGCTACGCTTGCTTCATTCTTACCCTGGTCGGCATGGCTACCGCACAACGGGACAAAGCAGAAGACCCTACGGCGGTCCTGAACTTTCTTGTGATCAAAGACGATAACGGCAAGCCGGTGCGCAACGCGGCTGTGATCATGCATCCTGTCAGCACTAGCGGCAAGCAAAGTCGGGGTGACCTCGAATTGAAGACTGATGCCGATGGCAAGACGAGCTTTGACGGCATCCCTTACGGTATGCTGCGCGTGCAGGTTCTGGCGTCTGGATTTCAGACCTTCGGCGAGGATTATGAAATAAATCGGGAGAAACTGGATTTCACGATCAAACTAAAGCGCCCTCAAGGCCAATATTCGATTTACGAAAGCCATCCCAATGAAAAAAAGGACGACAAATCGTCGCCGCCCCCCGATCCCAACCCCAAGTCGCAATAACTCGCATTTCGCATTTATTCCTGCTCGATATTCGAGGTTTGAGTAATTTTGCAGACAGCAGAATGGAAAGGATATGAATCTTAGGTCCAGCGACAAGTAAACTCTTGCTATGCCCTACCTTTTAAAAACCGAGCCCAATGTATATTCCTTCGCCGATCTCGAGCGCGAAAACGTTACGATCTGGGACGGAATCACCAATCCTGTCGCCCTTAAGAACCTCCGCGGCATGAAGTCGGGAGAACAGTTGGTGATTTACCACACCGGAGACGAGAAAAGCGCTGTAGGAACCGCGACTGTAGTCTCAGTGGACGCCAGCGACCCAAAGACGCCTCAGGTCAAAATCAAAGTCGGTAAACCGATCGCCAAGCCCGTAACCCTGGCCGAAATAAAGGCGAACCGGTTGTTTGCTGACTCACCTCTTGTAAGACAGGGGAGGCTGAGCGTGGTTCCCTTGACCGAACGCCAGTACAAATTCGTTACCGGTTCATAGGCGTCTCTGGGCGTCGAACCTTCAGTGCGCCTTCGCGTCCCGACGAATCAGGGCATGGTCCACAAAAAAGCCAATGCCCACTGCCAGCGGAATAACCCCGAACGTCGCCGCGATCATGGCATCCGGCTCTTGGCGCCCGATCAGGACGAAAGTCACAATGTAGCCGAGCGCCCCGGCCACCAACAGAATTCCTGAGCGCCGCGAACGCGCGGCTTCGGAAAGTTCCGGAGGCATCGGCACATCCGCGCCTCGCGCGATCGCCGCCAACCGTTCTTCGCTGCGAAGTTTGCGCACTCGGAAAAATGTATACATGGCTGCCATCGGGATGCCGAAGACCATAACCACCGCCGCCAAACCAACAAAGTTGCCGTCCATACACCCTCCCGACCTTGGCGCCTGGTTAAGTCCAGCGCCTTGTCAATCATGACTACGGATATTCGCGAAAAAAGTTCCGGCTGATGCAATCCGGTCGTTACAAAACTTTGCAAAACTCTCGGTCTAGGCTAGCAACCCAGCGATATACTCACCATTCTTATGCGATTGGAGAGTACTAGTTAACACCGCACGATACGAGTGCTCCGATTGACTCCCGAGTGCTCCAGAACCAATTCGCCGAAACGGTGGGAACCCACTCCCTGAACCAGAAACTATGGAGGAATTGCACGAATGAAATCCGGACGGACGATTATAAAAACCCATCCTCGGTTCTGGCCGCGATGCGGGCTCATTCTTACCACGTGCCTCCTGCTGCTACTGTGTGCGATTTGCTCACCGGGGCAGGAAGCGCAGGAGAAAATCACCGTCAATGAGGTCTCCCGCACCTACGTCGTCCACCTGCCAAGGGGTTACGATCAGCAGCAACACTATCCGGTTGTGATCCTTCTGCACGCGCGCAATCAGGACGCCGACGACATGGCGCGGCTTACGCACTTCAGCCAAATGGCCGAGAAAAACGGCATCATTGCCGTCTACCCTAACGCCGCACGCGGTCAGTGGAATATAGGAGTCCGGGCGGAGCAGGCGTCCGCGCCTACGCAACGGCGCGGACGCCGTGGAGGATGGGGCGGCGGGGGCGGGGGTTGGCCAGGAGGCGGGGGAGGTTATCCCCGAGGTGGTGGCGGTTATCCAGGGGGCCAGAGTGGAGGAGAAAATCCCGACGCGACCAGGAATCGGCCTGAGCCCGCCGATGACGTTGCCTTCATGAACCAGATGCTGGATGCGCTCGCCCTGAAGTACTCGGTCGACACACACCGCATCTACGCCACCGGTTTGGAGGATGGCGGCTTCATGGCACTAAGAGTGGGTTGTGACATGGCCGATCGGGTCGCCGCCATTGCAGCCGTAGGAGCGGCAATGCCCAAAACTATGATTTCCATCCCGTCGCGGGCCGTGTCCGCTCTTTTTATCAATGGCACTGACGATCCCATCGTTCCTGACAATGGCGGCACCTACAAACCGGGGCAATTCCACGTGCTCTCGGCGGAAGACAGCGCCAAGACGTGGGCGAAGTTCGACCGCTGCACAGAAAAGCCAGCACAGGACAAAGTTCCCTCCTTGCAAAAGGGCGGCAAGGAAACAAAAACCTATACCTACAGCGGCTGCCAAGACAACGCTCAGGTCGTGCTCTACAGCGTAAAGGGTGGCGGGAACACCTGGCCTGGCGGCGAGCAGTACATGACGGAGAAAGAGGTCGGCAAAACCAGCGACGCGATCAATGCAAACGAAAGCATCTGGAATTTCCTGTCGACCAAAAAGATTTCCGGCGACAGCGGCGCGGGAAAATAGCGCTCCCGTCACTGCAGATTAGATTGCGTGTTTGGATAAAACTTCGCTATCATCCGTCCCGTCATCAATCCGCCTTCGTATTCCGGAATAATGACTTCGTCCGCGCCCGAGTTGCGCATGGCCTGCGCGTAGCGTGACTGCCCGGCCCGCGTGATGATACGCGCCTTAGGATTCAGCGCTTTCGCCGTTACCGTGATGTATAAATTGTCGGCGTCATTGTCGATCACAATGCACACTCCGCGCGCCCGCTTGATTCCGGCCGACTCCAGCACATCGTGCCTTTTGGCGTCGCCCTGAATGGCCAGCACTTTTTCCTTCAGCAATTCGCGGCACAGTCCTTCGTTGGTCTCGATCAGAACAAAAGGAATCTCCAGCCGGCTCAGCTGGTCCACCACCGTCCGCCCAACTTGCCCGTAGCCGCAGATGATGAAGTGATCGTGAAGTTTCTCAATGCTGATGTCATTGACCATGGTTCTCCAAGCCTCCATTCCCTGCCGGTTGAAAATAGTTACCGCGACTCGCTCCGCCACCCAGATCTGGAATGCAAACACGCCACAATACACAAAGATCGAGAACAGCTTGGTCGAATTATGTACTCTCCTAGCATCAATGGCGTGCGGCTGGATCATCCAGAACAGCGCATCCTGCCACGCCAGACCCTCGAGCCGACGGTACACCAGCACGCAAATCAGGCTGAACCCGGCGAACATTACCAAGGGCAACCACAATCGCCGCAAAAAGAGCAGCAGGATTCGGAACATGGGGGAGTGATCCTATCGCAACTTAGCCCGCGTGGCAATTGGAATGCAAGCCAGGTAGTGGTGCACTTCAGAAATCCACAGGTCTAGCATTCGATTCCGGCCTGTGGGAAACTGTCGGCATGGCGAAAAAGATAGTTAAAGTTCGCTGTTCCAAATGCGGTCACCAGACGACGTCGACAGAATGAAATTGCAGGGCAAGGTCCTCACCTATATTTGCAGCAAGTGTGGCGAGACGAATACGACCAATCCTGATGAGGACTTCAGCCAAGCCGCGGCCCGGCACTCGCCGCTCAGCGAATGAACTGCCTCAGTTCCCGCCGCAGAATCTTCCCCGAGGCCGTCTTGGGTACGACCTCCACGAAGTGCACTTCGCGCGGCTGTTTGTAGTGAGTCAGCCGCTCCCCGACAAACGTGCACAACTCCTCTTCCATCTTCTTGCAGCTCACAAATCCATCGCGGAGAGAAATAAAAGCCACCGGGATTTCTCCTGCGGCAGCGTCCGGACGCCCTATCACTCCACACTCCCGTACTGCCGGATGTTCCAGCAGCACAGCTTCCACTTCCGCCGGGGCCACCGGAAATCCTTTGTACTTGATCATTTCTTTTCGTCGATCTACCACCCGGAAAAAGCCTTCTGCGTCACGCGTGACAATGTCCCCCGACCAATACCATCCATCGCGCAGCACCGCCGCGGTAGCGTTCGGCTCGTTCCAGTAACCCTGCATGAACTGAGGACCCCGCATCACCAACTCTCCCGGCTCGCCCGAGGCGACGTCGGGCACGTTCTCCGTCGCCGCAGCGAGATTCTCCACTCCAATCACCCGGCAATCCGTCTTTGCCAGCGCACGCCCGATCGAATCCGGCCGGTAAAGCTCTGGCTCCAGATAACCGACATGCGTGACCGGTGACGCCTCCGTCATCCCGTAACCCTGACATACCAGAATGCCTGTCAGCGCCGTGAACCTTCGCGGCAACTCCGGCGCAAGCGGTGCGGCTCCAGATTTCACCCACCGCACCTTGTGTTCCTTGGGGAACTGCCCCGCCTCCGCCGTCAGGCACAATGCGTTCATCGCCGGAGGAACCATCAGCATTGTCGTGATCGATTCCTCTGCCAGCAGCGAACAAACTTGCTGCGCGTTGAAGCGCGGCATCAGCACCACCGTCGCCCCCATCATGAGCATCGGGTTGAGCGCCACGTTCAGCCCGTAAATGTGATACAGCGGCAAAAAACAAAGCAGATTGTCCTCTGGCTTCAGCAAGGCCGCGCCTGGGCCCAGTAACTGATAGACGTTGGCCACCAGGTTGAAGTGCGAGAGCATCACTCCCTTCGGCAGCCCCGTCGTGCCGCTGGAATAAGGCAGCGCAGCCAAAGTTTCTTGCGACCCATGTTCAAGGCGAGGGAGGGTGGCGCTCACGGGCTTCAACAGATCGCTGAACGATCCCTTTCCACTTCCCTGCTCTCGGGTGCAGACCACCCGCCGCAAGTTCGGCAGCCCTGCCAGGTGAATCCCACAAATATTCGGCGAATCAGTAATCAGCAATACCGCGCCGGAATTCTCCAGCTGATATCGCACCTCGCGCTCACGATAAGTCGGATTCAGCAGCGTGGGAATGGCTCCCGCCAGCGTGGCCGCGTGATAAGCCACGCAGAACTCCCACGAATTCGGCAGGAAAATGGCAATTACTTCTCCCGGTTTGACCCCGCCCGCAACCAAGCCACGTGCCAGAGTCTCCACCATCTCTCCATATTCGGCGTAAGTCAGCCGCCGACTGCAAGAAACATCCACGAGAGCGATTTTCTGCCCATGCTGACGGCAGGATGCGAGCACGGCATTGTGAACAAAAATGTTGCCTGGGTCGGAGTAGAGTTGGGTGCGTAACATGGCCGGGACAGATTGTAGCGGAAAGCGGTGAGATTAGGCTGTGCGGGAAGCCTTCACGCCTCTCAGTTGTCAACTTGTGTGACGGCTATTTTTTCGTTCGGCGGTCCCTTCGTTAGGGTGTACGATTCCTCTGTCTACTTCCAAAGCCCGAGTGACCGGCCTTATCGTTAGGAAAAACTGTCAGTCCACCCGAGAACCGATGAACGTGCTTCCGAGGCGGCGCGGAAAATACAGAGGCATCTCGCGTCCACGTTGGGTCATCGGGGAGCAATGAGGAGGAGCCATGTCGCTCGATCTTCAGCGTTCTATCCTGTCCTACAACGATGCCCGGATGTTTTTCCGAGTCGCGTTGTCTTTGCTTCTATTGTTATCGCCGGGGCTCTCGCAAAAGGCGCAACCGGAAGACACGAGGCTACCTAACTACGACCTTCACGCGGAGCTGAAAACCAAGGGGGAGATCGATGAAGTGAATCTGCGATCGGTGGGAACCAGAAAGGATTTCACTGAACTAATCCTTAAGCAGGGCGAAGAAAAGATCGACGTTTATGTGTGCCCCAAACCCTTCGAAGAGGAGATGGGCATCAGTTTCGCCAAGGGTGACCAGATTGCTGTCACCGGCTCAAAAGTAAAGCACGAGGGAGCCGATGTGATCCTTGCCCGTGAACTGGTGAAAGGCGAAGACACTCTCATGTTCCGCGACGCCAAGGGCACACCAGTGTGGGATGCCCGAACCGGCAAATAAAATGCCAGAAAGATCGATCTAGCTGGCGAGCTTGCGCAGAAACTCCCGCTCGTCCATGCGGTACTTGAAGGCTTTGCGCCCGTCAATGAACACGACCGGCACTTCGTCATTGAACTGTCGCCGCAATTCGTTGTCGCTATCTACATCCACTTCCTGCCAGGTAAATCCGCCGCGGCGCGAAAGCTTCACCAGGCTCTCCTTCACCACTTCGCAAAGGTGACAACCCTTGCGCGAATAAACCACGACCTGGCGAAACTCCGGCACGCCGCGATTGTATCGTTGCCTCCTTACCCTCTGGCAAGAAAAAAGCAGCGAACAGCAATGCACGAATGATCATTCCCAGTTTGGAAGCAAACTTCAGGAGTAAAATCCGACAATGCCCGATGCCAGACCACTGCATGGCAAAACCTGCCTCATTACCGGTGGCGCCCGCCGCCTCGGACGCGCCTCCGCCCTGGTTCTGGCACAGGCCGGCGCGGATGTGGCCATCACATTTCGCAATTCCGCCCGCGACGCGCAGCGCACCGTCGTCGATCTCTCGAGTTTCGGTGTACGCGCTTTCGCGCTGCACTGCGATATCACCGACGAAGCTGGCGTCAAGTCCATGATGAAAGACGCGGGCCAGGAACTAGGCCGGATTGACATCCTGGTCAACAACGCCGCCAACTACGCCACCGCCGACTTCGAGCGCCTCACCGTAGGCGACTGGGACGCGATGTTCGCATCCAACACGCGCGGGCCATTCCTAGTTTCGCGCGAAGCCTTGAAGTGGATGCGCCGAAAACGAACCGGATCGAAGCCCGCGGAACCAATTGCCGCCAAGATCATTCACATGGGATCGCTTGGCGGCCTGCGGCCCTGGGCCACGCACGCTCATTACTGTTCTTCCAAGGCCGCGTTGCACATGCTCACCAAGGTCATGGCCAAGGCTTTGGCCCCTGAGATTGCTGTCAATGCGGTCGCGCCCGGCATGATTGATCTCGGCGAGAAGTCAGCCGCAGCCTTCATGCGCCGCATGGCTAAACAAACTCCCATGCAGCGCAACGGACGCGATAGCGAAATCGCGGCCGCCGTCCTTTTCTTCGCGACGGCGCCCCAATTCATCACTGGCCAGATTCTTGCCGTCGATGGAGGATTGGGTCTATGAAGACGATAAATGTCCACTACGCACCCGCGCTTCAGGGCGCAGATTGATGGACCGCCAGTGGTCGGCAGACATCGATGTTCACATTCGCTACACGTTGGGCCATCCCAAAGCTCAAACTGATTCTCCTCGATTTCGGCCTCACAACTCAAGCGCCCGCCCCACTCAAGTTCTCGCTGTGCGTTCCCGAATTTTGTTCACTGCCGCAACGTCAGCCCGCTCAATACCGCCTGCTGCCTGGCGATCAGCGCCTGCACCCCCTGCCGCGCATAAGCCATCATCTTCCCAAACTGCGCCTCATCGAACGCCTGCCGCTCGGCGGTGGCCTGCACTTCCACCATCTTGTAACCCGCCGTCATCACAAAATTCATATCCACATCGGCGCGCGAGTCTTCTTCATAACAAAGGTCGAGCAGAACTTCTCCATCCACAATTCCTACACTCACCGCCGCCACAAAATCCTTCAACGGGACTGAAGTCAGCGTCCCCGCCTCCACCAACTTTTCCAGGGCCAGCCCGAGCGCCACAAACGCGCCCGTAATCGAAGCCGTCCGCGTCCCGCCATCGGCCTGAATTACGTCGCAGTCAATCCAAATTGTGCGCTCGCCCAGCCGCGCCAGATCTGTGACCGCGCGTAAAGACCGTCCAATCAGCCGCTGAATCTCATGCGTTCTCCCGCTCTGCCGCCCCTTTGACACTTCCCGCGATGTCCTCGTCAACGTCGCCCGGGGAATCATTGCGTACTCGCTCGAAATCCATCCCTTGCCCGTGTTCCGCATAAACTGCGGCACCGTCTCCTCAATCGACGCCGTACAAATCACCCGCGTATTCCCTACCTCAATCAGCACCGACCCCTCCGCCGTAGTAATAAATTCCGGAGTGATCAGGACTGGCCGCAGCTGATCCACAGCACGATTATCTGATCGATAGAACATAAGCGAGGATTGTAAACGATCCTGCCGCCAGTTCTGAGACGCTCGTTTGGGAACGCGGACCACGGCTGTCCCGCCGGGCACAGCACGGTGTCATAGCGCAAGCTGCGTCGAACCGGTTCGGCGAGAGTTTCCTTCTATCTTTCATCGCGTTAGACTCGTACCCGTCAGAAATCTGATCACTGACCACTCACTCAATCCCATGCCCACCCTAATTCCGCAGCCCACCCGCATCCGATCCGCCGGAAATAAGCCCAAGCTTATCGACGAATACATCGGACGCGTCAACTCCAATACGACTTCCGCCAGCGTAGCCCACATGCGCAGCCCCGCTGGATGGCTCGAACCCGGCCAGACTCCTGCCTTCGACGAGTTCACCATCGTCCTCAAAGGCTCTCTGCACATTGAACATAAGAACGGATCCCTCGATGTTTCCGCCGGACAGGCCATCATCGCCCACGCCGGCGAATGGGTCCGCTACTCCACTCCTCTCGAAGGCGGAGCCGAATACATCGCCGTCTGTCTCCCGGCCTTTTCAATGGATACCGTCCGCCGCGACCAATCCTGACCAGCATCCATTCGATAGAATTAGTTCCATGATGCCGAAGCGCTCCACAGCCGTCTTCGATCTGGGCGGCGTCCTGATTGATTGGAACCCGCGATACCTCTACCGCAAGCTCTTCAACGGAGACGAGGCCGCCATGGAGCATTTCCTCGCCACCGTTTGCACCCCGTCCTGGAATTCGCAGCAGGATGCCGGACGCCCGCTCTCCGAAGCCTGCGCCTTACTCAAGCTGGAGCATCCCCATCACGCGGATTTGATCGACGCCTGGATCCAACGCCAGGCGGAAATGGTCACCGGCGCCATTCACGGCACCGTCGAAATCCTCGCAGAATTGCGCGCTCGCCGGATCCCTCTCTACGCTCTAAGCAATTGGTCCGCAGAAACTTTTCCTTTATCCCTCAATCGCTTCGACTTCCTGCATTGGTTTCAGGGAATTCTGCTCTCCGGCAAGGTGGGCCTGCTCAAACCCGACCCGCGTATCTTCGAACTTTTCTGCAAAACTCATACCATCGATCCCACCCACACCGTCTACATTGACGATCTGAGAGCAAACGTGGACGCCGCGACCGCCTTCGGCATGCACGGCATCCTCTTCACCGACCCTCCCACGCTGCGCAAAGAACTGCTGAAGATGGGTTTGTTAGATCCCGCCGCCGCATCATGAACCCGGCTGCGTCACCAGAAAAATTTGGGGGTGCCCTGCCCCCTTCGGCTCTATCGAGGGTGGGGCTTGATCTACCTTCCGTGAGGCGAGAACTTCAGAGCTCTGGATTCACATTAAAGGCAATAGTGATAGCTGGAGGCTTGTTCCTTACTCCCACTCAATCGTTCCCGGAGGCTTCGAGGTGATGTCATACACCACGCGATTGACGCCCTTCACTTCATTCACAATCCGCGTGGAAATCTTCTTCAGCACTTCGTGGGACAGCGGAACCCAATCCGCCGTCATGCCATCCTCAGAACTCACCGCCCGCACTGCGCACGTATACGCATACGTCCGCATGTCCCCCATTACCCCCACCGACATCACCGGCAACAACACCGCAAATGACTGCCATATTTTCGTGTACAGCCCCGCGCTCTTGATCTCGGTCACCACAATGTCGTCGCACTCCCGCAACAGCGCCAACCGCTCGGGCGTAACTTCTCCCAGCACGCGCACTGCAAGCCCCGGGCCAGGGAACGGCTGCCGCTGCAAAATCTCTTCCGGCATTCCCAGGTCGCGGCCAATCTTGCGCACTTCATCCTTGAATAAGTCTTTCAGCGGCTCGATCAACTTCAACTTCATTTTTTCAGGAAGACCGCCCACGTTGTGATGCGACTTGATCACCTGCGACGGCCCCCGCACCGACCGCGACTCGATCACATCCGGATAAAGTGTTCCCTGCACCAGCCACTTGACCTTGCCTTCTTGTTTCTCAATTCGCCGCGCCTCCCGCTCAAACACCTTGATGAACTCGTTGCCGATAATCTTGCGTTTCTTCTCAGGATCGCTCACATCTTTAAGCTTGCCGAGGAAACGACCGGTAGCGTCGACCGCATCGAGTTGCAGACCAAGCTTGTCGTGCAGAGTCCGCTGAACTTTCTCGAACTCGTTTTTGCGCAGCACCCCATTGTTCACAAAGATGCAGGTTAAACGCGATTTGCCTTTCGGATCGCGCAATGCCCGATCCACCAATACCGCCGCCACCGACGAATCCACTCCGCCCGAAAGCGCGCAGATCGCTCGTCCACCTCCCACCTGTTGCCGGACTTGTTCGATCGTGGAATCGATAAAGCGTTGCGGCGTCCACAAAGGCTTAGCGCCACAGATCTCGAAGACGAAGTTGCGCAGAATTTCCGTCCCGTTTTTCGTGTGGTGAACCTCAGGGTGGAACTGCACCGCAAACCACTTCTTCGCCAAATTCTGAATTCCCGCGACAGCGTGAGCCGTCTTCGCAGTCAACTCAAATCCCGCAGGCAATTCCAGCGCCTCGTCTCCATGCGACATCCAAACCGCCTGCCGCTTCTCCATTCCCGCAAACAACACGGACTCCCCTACAATGTCGACTTCGGCATGCCCGTACTCACGCTTATCCGCTGGCCGGACCTTGCCGCCCAGGGTGTGCACCATGAACTGCAGCCCGTAACAGATGCCCAGCACGGGCAACCCCAACTCGAACAAGCGCGCATCCGCCGGCGGCGCGTCTTTGTCATAGACCGACCAGGGCGCGCCGGAGAGCACAATCCCCGCTGGAGCGTAGCTCTTTACCTCATCGAGCGAAGCCGTGCAGGGGAGCACCACCGAAAAGACATTTTGTTCGCGGATGCGGCGCGCGATGAGCTGGCTATACTGCGCGCCGAAGTCGAGGATTACGATGGACTGATTCAGTCGGGATGGGGTTTCCACGGATGAGTTTCTCAAATCGCAGTTCCTATGTAAAGGATAAGGATTCTCGAGCCGCAGCAACTACGTCTCGAAGGCCAAAGGAGGGACATCGCTCAGAATCGGTTCATCGCGATCGATTGTGTCTTTTAGAGAAACGGCACTTCCGGAGGGCGATGTTGGTGCAAGCGGTGACGTTGCAGGCAGCACATCCGGCAGCTCCGCGATGCACACATAGCCGGCCAGGCGCGCGATGTAGAGCCAGTCCACCACCGCGAAGTATGCAAGCGTCACGAGAATGACGACCGCAACCACAAGTCGAAACGGAGCCAGCGGAAGAAAAGCAAATGGTAGCGACGCGATAGTCGTGGCGATACTGAAAGCAATCAGATGCGCAAGACCAGTCCAAGTGCTGACCGCACCAACCGCGCCAGTGCGTTTACGAAAAAAAGCGACAGCTGAGGAAAGAGCGCCGACTGCATCCTCCTCGTTTCGGACCGCAAATATTCCGGCCAGCGACAGCCACCAGTTCAAACCCCAACCCGCTGTGCAGATCAATCCGGCAAGCAGAATAAAAAGAGCGAACGCCAAGCCGGGGCTCGGGCTGGCATCGGTCGAAACAAGGCTGGAAAGAATCGACGCGCCTCCGAGGGCGAGAAACACAGCCAGTACTACGGCCACACGCAGGAAATTCAGCTCGATTAGTGCCCCGATCCGCCGCGCCTTTCCTGATCCTTGGCTTCTGGTCAATGAATTGCCCTCAGCCTCGCTCCGAAAGCGTTCCAGCAAAGCGCGGAGGGTTGCAAGTCGGCCCATCGAAGCGGCGATGATCCATAGAACACTAAGTGCTAAAGCCATCAGCAAAGCCGCAAGCACAGCGCGATTCAGACTGCCACGAAAAATGTGCGTAAGAGCCCGTGCTATGAATGCAGGTTGTCGAGTAGAAAGAAGCACCGTGTCGCCTCTATTTACAGGCAACGAGTCGAGATATTCAATGCAATAAAAAGCAAATAAACCCCCCGCAGTCGAGCCCACTGTCCAGCGCCAAGCGATCTCTGCGAAGGCTAGCGATGGGCGGCGAAACGCTGCCCGGAACCCCTCGATGGTCGGCGACGGCAACGACATTCCTTTTAATTCCTGTTGATTAGAATAGCGCACATTCTCAAAAGTGCAGCACTTGCGTATTGCAGTCAAGGAACGGACGAGCCAGCAGTTTACAAATCTATATATATCGTCTCACGATATCTGCATCCGACCGTGATGGGCGAGCATCTGTTGAACTGAGGGCCAACAACTCGCCTCAAGAAAACTAGCATTGGGAGAAAAAAATGAAATTCGTAGGATACTTCGCTTCATTCGCTATCGTAGCGCTCGTAATGTCGGTAGGTACGTTCGCTAAGGATAGTAATTCGGGAAACTTTACTCTGGCCGATACTGTGCAGGTTGGTTCTACTCAGCTCGCGCCCGGCAACTACAAGGCCGAATGGAATGGTCCAGCCAACGACGTAAAGATCGAGATCATGAAGAATGGTAAGACCGTGGCTACGACCGAAGGCAAACTCAAGGGCTTGCAGCAGCCTTCGCCCTATGACGCTGTAGCCGTCAAGACACTCCAAAACAACACGAAAACGCTTGACGAAATCGAGTTCCACAAGCGGAGCGAAGCCTTAGTCGTTGGAGGAGAATAAGAGGACTTTGTTTGCCAAGCGGGGCGCTCCCCGACCCCGCTTGTCATGTTTTCGCGTCCGGGTGTCCGTATACACATTACCGAACGACAATGTTTACCAGCTTGCCGGGAACGAAGATCTTATTGACAATCTCCTTCCCTGCGATGAAGCCCTGAATTTTTTCATCAGCGAGCGCTCCATCAAGCACAATGTTCTCCGGGGCATCGGCGGGCACAGTAATATGGCTGCGCAATTTGCCATTGACCTGCACCGGAATTTCCAATTCTTCTTCTTTGGCGAGCGTGGCATCGTATTGCGGCCACGCGGCTTTGAGAAGACTTCCCTTCTCGCCGAGCATCTCCCATAGTTCGTGAGCAAGATAGGGCGCGAAAGGCGCGAGCAAAAGAACGAGGTCGCGCTGGACTTCAGCCAGGAGAACCGCGGATGTTCCGCCTCCTGCCTTAGACTCAGGAGCTACGCGTTCTTCGTAGGCATAGAGAGCGTTCACCAACTCCATGATGGCGGAGATGCAAGTGTTGAAGTGCCAGCGTCCCTGAAAATCGTCGTTGACGCGCTTGATGGTCTGGTGGAGTTTGCGCTGGATCTGACGTTCTGACGGAGAGAGAGACGTTGCAGGTGAAGTTTCTCTGGCCGCTGTCGAAGGGCTCGCAGCATACCTCACCACAAAGCGATAAACGCGGCCCAAGAATCTTTGGATGCCTTCGATACCGGAATCTTGCCAGTCGAGGTCGCGGTCCGGAGGAGCGGCGAAGAGGCTGTAAAGGCGCGCTGCATCGGCGCCGTAGCGTGCAACCATTTCATCCGGACTCACAACGTTCCCCAAGCTCTTGGACATTTTTGCGCCGTCTTTAATGACCATGCCCTGCGTAAAAAGACGATCAACTGGCTCGTCATTGGTGATAAGGCCGAGGTCGCGCATGAACTTCGTCCAGAACCGTGAATAAATCAAGTGCAAGATGGCGTGTTCGACGCCGCCGATGTACTGATCGATGGGAAACCAATACTGCGCGGTCTTGGAATCGAACGGTGCATGGTCGTTGTGCGCATCAATGTAGCGGTAGAAATACCAGGACGAATCGATGAAGGTGTCCATGGTATCGGTTTCACGACGCGCTGGACCGCCGCACTTGGGGCACGTGGCGTTGACAAACTCGGGCACTCTTCCGAGTGGTGAACCTCCGGCAAGAGCGATGTCGACGTTCTCCGGCAAGATCACCGGCAAGTCTTTTTCCGGCACGGGGACGATGCCATCCTTTTCGCAATAAAGGACTGGGATCGGCGTTCCCCAATAACGCTGGCGGGAAATTCCCCAATCTTTGAGGCGATAGGTAGTGGTGGGTTTGCCGAAGCCTTTTTCTTCCGCATCGGCGGACATTTTCTGGATGGCGTCGGCGCACTCCAAGCCGCTAAACCGGCCGGAGTTGATCAACATGCCTTCGTGGCCAACGAAAGGAAGAGGAGGTTCGGTGACGGTTTCCTCTGGGTCGTTGGAAATTGGAAGAATGACAAGGCGGATCTCGAGTTTGTATTTCTTCGCGAACTCGAAGTCGCGGTCGTCATGGGCAGGCACGCTCATGATGGCGCCGGTGCCGTAGTCCATGAGAATGTAGTTGGCCACCCAGATAGGAATTTTTTCGCCGTTGAATGGATTGATGGCGTAACGACCGGTGGATACACCATGCTTCTCGATTTCACCAATATCGCCAGCTTCTCTGGCTTTGCGCTGCTCGGCGATGAGTTGATCAACCTTGGCGCGGAGATCGGGATTGTGCGCAGCAAAATCAGCAACGATGGGATGCTCGGGGGCAAGCTGCACCGAGGTCGCGCCGAAAATAGTATCGATGCGCGTAGTAAAGACGCTGATCGTTCCCCCAGCAGGGCCAAATCCGCTGCGGTCTTCCGGGTAGTCGATCTTGAAATCGACAAGCGTACCTTCGCTGCGGCCGATCCAGTTGCGCTGCATGGTGCGAACTTTTTCCGGCCAGCCGCCAAGCTTATCCAGGTCTCGCAATAACTCGTCGGCGTACTTCGTGATGCGCAAAAACCATTGCTCGAGTTCGCGCTGTTCGACGATCGTATCTTCGTGGCGCCAGCAGCACCCGTTGGGGAGCACTTGTTCGTTGGCGAGAACAGTAGCGCAATTCGGACACCAGTTGACTTTGCTCTTCTTGCGATACGCTAACCCCCTTTCATAGAACTTGAGAAAGAACCACTGATTCCAGCGGTAGTAATCCGGCAAGCAGGTGGTGACTTCGCGGGACCAGTCGTAGGCGAAGCCGATGCGATTCATCTGCGCCTTCATTTTCGCGATGTTGCCAAGGGTCCACTCCCGCGGCGGAGTGTTGTTCTGGATGGCAGCATTTTCTGCGGGAAGGCCAAAGGAATCCCAACCCATGGGATGAAGAACGTTATAGCCATTCATCCACATGTACCGTGCAAGTGCATCTCCAATCGAATAGTTGCGCACGTGCCCCATGTGAAGAGCGCCAGAGGGATAAGGCAACATCTCGAGCACGTAGTATTTCTTCTTGCTGGACTCCGGAGGCTCTGCTGCATAGAGTCGAGGATCGCTTTGCCAGCGCTCCAACCACTTCTTCTCAACGACCTGGGGATGATAACGCTCGTCCTTGGGACGATCCTGGTTTTGGAGATCGCCATCGCCAGGCGCATTGCCGGCGGTTACTGTCACTTCCTGCAATTTGTTTTCCTGCGGCATGGAGAGTAGAAGACCTTGCGCGTAAACCTTAGATTCTACAATGACGCGACAAAATCGTATACGACGATTGACCAACCGCCGAGAAAAGCGGGTCTCGGAAGTGAAGATCCCAGCAGTCCCTACACGCCTCAGCTCCGGGATCCCGAAGAGTTGCACGGCCGACCTAGTCACGCCACAAGTTTCTTCAGAGCAGCGACGTTTCTTCGATCATCTCCGGGGCGGTCAATGGGGGTTTCAGCGATGAAAGCGGCATGCGCGAGGCGAAGATCATTCAGCAGGATGCGGAACGCTTCTTTGCCGATGGTTCCCTTGCCGATGTGTTGATGACGGTCGAGCTTGGACCCGCGGGGAGCCTTGGCGTCATTGCAGTGGATCACCTTCACCCGGTTCAAGCCCACGGTTGCATCGAGGAGTTGGAGAGTCTGGTAGATGCCTCTTCAGTGACAATATCGTATCCGGCGACGTGAGTGTGACAGGTGTCGATGCAGGCCGCGATAGGAACGATGCCGCGAAGGCGATCAATGACCTCGGCGACCTGCTCGAAGGTACCTCCGAGGGAGAATTCGGCGCCAGCGGTATTTTCGATCAAAACGGTGAGTCCGGCCTTCGCCAGATCAAGGCCTTGGGTAGAAGCGGCGATGGCGGCAGCGGTCTGCAGCAAACCAGCTTCGCGATCGGAGCCTCGGAACGAGGCGGGATGGAGCACCAGATAGTCGGCGCAGACAGCCAGGGCACGCTCGATTTCTCCCCGAAACGCCTCGATCGATTTCTTCAGGAAGTGTTGGTTGGTGCTGGCCAGATTCACCAGATAATTTGTATGGATGACCAGCGGTTGGAGATCGTATTTTGCGCGGAGTCGAGCCATCTCCTCGCATTGCAGTTCGCCCAGTTCGTAGGGAGCCCACTGACGAGGGCTGGAAGAGAACACTTGAAGAGTGTTGCAGCCAAGGCGATGGGCGCGTTCGGCCGCATTGTGGATGCCTCCGGGCCGTGGAGGTATGGATGCCGATGCGGCGAGAAGTGAGGCGGGGCCGGCGTTTAGGCAGGGCACGGGAGAGGATATCCTGTTCACGGGATGTGGAGCGGGGCATCAAAGCAGTATAAGAGGGCCGCTGAGCCCTGCAGAAGTACGACGTGCTGCGTTTGCGGTGCAGGGGCGGCAACGGTAGACTTGAGAGGCTGGTTTTTGCGGCTTGCGAGGAAAGCTAGTCGAGCTTCGCTTGACATGAACAGCACAAGCGGCTCTCCCCACACGGTTCGTTAAGAGGGAAAAATATGTTAGTCGTAATGAAGGCAAACGCTACCGACGAGCAGGTGCACAGCGTCTGCGAAAAAATCGAGAAGCTCGGTTATCGCGCACATGCCATGCCGGGGGCGCAGCGCACCGCGATTGGCATCACTGGGAACAAGGGTGAAGTGGAACAAGGCACGCTGGAGGAAATGCCGGGTGTGCAGGAAGTGATCAAGGTTTCCAAGCCCTACAAGCTCGTGAGCCGGGATATCAAAGAAGACAACACGGTGATCCGTTTTCCAGGGACGGCTGCGACCATTGGCGGGTCGGGCTTGGCGATTGTGGCAGGGCCGTGCGCCATCGAGAGCCGCGAGCAGGCCTTTGCTGTGGCGGAGCGCGTCCATCGTGCCGGAGCGCAGTTCTTTCGGGGCGGAGCTTACAAACCGCGGACTTCTCCCTATTCGTTTCAAGGATTGGGCGAAGAAGCATTGCAGATCATGAGCCAGATTCGCCAGCAGTATGGGATGAAGATTGTCACGGAAGCCATTGATAATGAATCGCTTGATCTGGTGGAAGAATATGCGGATGTGATCCAGATTGGGGCCCGGAATATGCAGAATTTTTCCTTGCTGAAGCGCGCTGGACGGGCGAAGAAGCCGGTTCTGCTGAAGCGCGGCATGTCGGCGACCTTGGAAGAATTTCTGATGGCGGCGGAATACATTTTGAGTGAAGGCAACTACAACGTGGCGCTATGCGAGCGCGGGGTGCGGACCTTTGCCGACCACACGCGAAATACCTTGGATTTGAGCTTGATTCCGGCAGTCCAGCGGCTGAGTCATCTGCCGATTTTCGTCGATCCCAGCCATGGGACGGGCAAGCGAAACAAAGTTACGCCCCTGTCGCGGGCGGCAGTAGCTGTCGGTGCCGATGGGTTGATGGTAGAGGTGCACAACCGGCCGGACGAGGCGATGTCGGATGGTCCGCAGTCGCTCTTTCCCGATCAGTTCGACGAGCTGATGCTACAGGTGCGCCAGATTGCGGCCGTGGTGGGCAGGACCGTGCCGGCAATTGGGGTGAGGGAGACGGTGGGGGTGAAGTAGGTGGTAGGGCAGGGGAGCGAGACAGCATGAAAAATGCTGCGGCATCTGTAAACGATCGGCGTTCGTATTTGCGGTCCTAATGATAGTTTCGTTACCTTCGCGACCAAACGTGTAGGCCACAAAGAAGCGGTATCTCGAAGTGCAAAGAACTGTAAAGTCGATGGCGTTTTTGCTTCAGCTGAGACAAGCTAAGACCCTGCATGATTTGCTCCTACAGCAAGTGTGGACGGCTCTTCAGCGGCCACGAAGGCTGCCAGAGTGCATTTGGCTGGAGATGAATTATATGTTGCGCAGAGATGGGCCTTCGGCACTGAAGACGATGATCCTGGCGGCCACGCTGCTGGCTTCTCCCTGTGCCCTATTTGGGCAACATGGCGGTGGTGGTGGCCACATTGGCGGTCCTGCGGCAGGCGGAGGTGGGCTGAGCGGCGGCAATCGAGCAACCGGTATTGAGAACAAGGACGACTTACGCAGCTTCCACGAGATTATGGCGGTGCAGGCCACAAGTGAACAGAAAATTGCCTATGCGGCGATGCTGAAGAGCACGGCAATTGCCAGCATCGAATTGAAAGCTTTTATCGAGCAGCTCAGGAAAGACAACAACACACCAGAAGTTGCGAGTCATGATGAGACGCTCGAGGATGCAATCGAAACGGCGCGGATGTTAAACAGGAAGTTTGTGGAAGGCTTCTCGGAAGCGCAGAAATCTGGTCTGAAAGAAATCACGAAGCGACTGGCCAAAACGGACTCGGAGCTGGCACAACAGGCCAAGGGGGTGGATCAGGAAGTGGAAGCGAACGCAGCGGCTGGGCAAATGGCGACCTCGGCGCAGGGCCTGGATCGGACGCTTGCCAGCTTCGAGCGTGCACAGGTCGATCTGAGCGAAGAGATGAGCATTGAGAGCCCCAACGATCAGGGGATTGCTTATAACCTTTCGCCGGTGAAAGTCTCGATTAACCTTGCCAACCAGCCTATGGCGATCACAACCTCGGGCGTAGTATCGAAAAGCGTCGCCGAAGGGGGTCAGAATATTTTTGCGGTCCAGGTAACAACGGATATATCGGACCTGCAACTAGCCATCGCAGACGTGCTTCGCGCCCAACTCGACAAGGCAGACCGATGCGGCGAGCGAATAGCCGTCCAAACTGCGGCTCTTAATCCGCAACCACCAGCGGGTCTAGTGGAAGTGGAATTGCACTATGAGCGCTGGATGTGCCTTGGCAGGGATATGAACGAAATGGCGGAAGGCAGTGGCACCATCGAAGTAAAGGTAGCCCCGACGGTGGCAGAGGACGGCAAATTGCAACTGACGGCACAGATTGGGCAGATCGACGCGCAAGGGCTGGTCGGGGAGTTGCTGCGCTCGGGTTCTCTCGGCGACGTGGTACGCAAAAAGGTCGTGGAGTCACTTCTCTCAGTTGTGCACCAAGGCCCTGACTTTAAAGCAGCGCTTCCGGCGCCTGCCCGTAGTTATGCGACGCTGCGTCGCGTGGAGTTTCAAGGTACAGGGTCAGGAAAGTTGCTCGTGGTTATGGACGGAGAAATCCGGGTTTCAAATGAGAACCTGACTGCGCTGACCAGTGAACTGAATCGATCGCTATCGCGGCCCGAACTGACTTCGCGCTAGAACACTGCTGCGAGCACCACTCTCTGGTAACCTTGTTGCTTCCAGATTTCCGCCAGAGAAGCATCTATTATCTTGCGAAAAATCCTAATCATCCTTGTTTTGATTCCGTTGGCCGGCGCGGCTGGGTGGTGGTATTTCCGCGAGCAAGCATTGCCGGATTACGGGCCCGCCTACCGCGAATACGCGTATGTCACGAACGGCAAGAGCAATACGGTGAGTGTGATCGATCTACGGACGTTTGAACTGGCGAAAACAATCGCAGTGGGGACGGAACCGACCGGAGTTGCCGCGAACCACAAGAAAAACGAAATCTATGTTGTGAATTCAGGATCGAACAACATCACCGTGATTGATGCCGAGAAGAACGCTGTGGCGGCTACCATTGGAGTTCACGGGCGGCCCTATTTTATCGATGTCTCGGAAGATGGTAAGAAGGCTTACGTGGCGAACTCGGGGTCGGCTAATGTTTCGGTAATCGACCTGGACAATCGCATTGTGCTGGGGAACGTGCGGGTGGGCTCTGCGCCAGGACTGGCGCGGGTTTCGCCGGACGGCGAAACCGTCGTGGTGTCGAATCGCGGGGACAACACAGTTTCGCTGATCGACGCGAAGCAACTGCGGGTGCGAGCGACGCTGCCGGTGTGTCAGCAACCAGAGGACGTTGCAATATTGCCGGATTCGAGCAAAGCGTTTGTGACGTGCTCAGGATCGTCTCAAGTGGCTTCTATCGCGCTGGCGGCGAGCCCGGGCAAAAATCACGACTCGACGAACGACCGAGTGCTGGCTTTACTCGATGTAGGGCGAACACCGGTCAGCTTGACGCTGAAACCCGATGGCGGCGAGTTGATGGTCTGCGATTTCGATTCGGACAGCATTTCGATCATTGAGACCGGAAACGATGAAGTCGGCAGCAGCGTGCTGATCGGGCAACATCCGACCCGAGGAGTCGTAACACTTGATAACTCGCGGCTATACGTGAGCGATTTTGGATCGAATAGTGTTTCAGTCTATGACATTGAGCTGGGCAAGCGTATCGCAACCATGCCGGTGGGAAGCCGTCCGGACGCACTGGCTCTGTCGCAGGATCAGAGATATCTGCTGGTTTTAGACACGCAATCAGGAGACGTCACGGTGATTCAGAAGCGTGATCCCCGAAAGCTGGAGCCGACCGAGTATTCGCTGCTAACCATGATTCCAGTGGGAATGCAGCCCAACGGGATCGCGGTGAAAGCCTTTAGGATAAGCGGACCGAAGACTAAGTAGCGCTCCCGGCTGGACCGAAGAAACCGGGTTCCCCGGAGCCCGGCGGCTCCTCGGAATGACAAACTCACTTCTAAATTCCCGGCGGGCTTCGCTAGTTACTCCTTCGTTCTTGAATTGCTTTAACAAGAATTCGGTACTTTTTGATTTTAATCCCAAAGGACTCAACTAGTCGGCTAGATGCTTCAGTCGGAACCGAGATCTCTCATCCCGCCGTAAGAAGGCACCTAAAGAAAACCTGAGCTTCCGCAAACTGCGGACGAGAGCAACCTGCGTTCCTGATCTGGCAACAAATGTCGTTGCGGCTCGAGCTTAGAATGATTCGAGAAAAACGGATCCTGCAGGAGGAATGTTCACCGATGGAAGAAAAGTCGCGACTCGTCAGTTCGTGGTTTCTGGCCGTAGCCATGACATTGTCCATGGCAGGCATGGCCTGCGCCCACCCTCATTACTACCGGGTCTACGATCCTTATTACAGCGACTACCATGTCTGGAACCACGATGAGGAGGTTTACTACCACCAGTGGGCGCGGGAAAACCACCGGGATGAAAACCGAGATTTCCGGAAATTGCCTCCCGCAGAGCAAAAGGAATACTGGACCTGGCGACATAGCCATGGGGATCACGACCATCACTAGGCAGCTTGCGATCTTCTTTTTGCTTCTTTTTGCTTCCGAGGATCAGGCCTGTTTCCCGACATACCACGGAGCGCTCACGGTGAATATCCGCTCATTGCCGCGGGCGAGAAGCACCCACTCCAGAAGCCGACCACGCTGGTTGTGAAGAAAATACTCGTACCAGCGATCCTCCACCAGTTCCGGGATGACGACGACGATGCTGCGATTAGGATGTTTTTTCGAAAGATCGAGAATGAACTGGACGAAGGGAATGATGATGAAACGGTACGGGGAGGGCAGAAGGTGAAGTTGTGGTGCCTTCTTGCCAGCCGCCAGAAAGGGCTTCTCGACGTAGTTCTCCCACTCTCCTTCGAGTAATTGGGAATGTTCGTTGGGCTCAACGTGCACCGCGATCACCTCCGGAGAAAGGCGGGAGGCAAATTCAATCCCCTGCCGAGTGATGATGCTCCAGCGGTCGATGGCGATGACCGCTATGGGATGCTGGCTTAGACCGTCCACATCAATCGGAGTCTTGCAACTGGTAAGCATTTTCACGTAGTGGTAGTGGCGCCGAACGAGGACGAAGAGGAAGATCGTCAGGGGAATGAAAAGCAGTGTAATCCAGGCCCCTTCGACGAATTTGGCAACCAAAACCACGACGGTGGTCACGCCGGTTACAAGCGCTCCAAGCCCATTCACGAATGCGCTCTTTAGCCAATTTGGGCCGCGATTTCTGATCCAGTGCATGACCATCCCGGCTTGCGAGAGTGTGAAGGCCAGGAATGCGCCGACCGCATAAAGGGGGATAAGCCGGTCAGTAATGCCGCCGAAAAGAATCAGAACGCCGCCGCACAGCACCGCCAGAACCATGATGCCGTAGGTGTAAACCAACCTGCGGCCGCGATAGCCGAAGACGTGCGGCAGATAATTGTTCTGAGCGATGGCGCGGCAGAGACGTGGGAAATCGGCGAAGGCCGTATTAGCGGATAAAGACAGGACGACCAGAATCGATCCGATAGTGAGGTAATAAAAGATTCCTTTTCCAAACACAGCTGAAGTGAGCATCGAGAGAATGCTCTGATAGCCAGGTGCTCCCGGATCAGTTGCCGCAATTCCATAAGCCTTCACCAGATAGGAGATCCCTGCCAGCAACACGGCCAAAAGAAAAATAATCACGGTGAGAGTGCGTTGCGCATTTTTCACCGTTGGTTCGCGGAAAGCCTTTACCCCGTTGCTGACGGCTTCCACGCCGGTCAGCGCCGTGCAACCACTGGCGAAGACTTTGAGCAACAGCCAGTAGCTTAGGGCCTGCGTAATCGGCGGAGGGGGCGGTAGAGCCACCGCAGGAAGGGGATGTCCTCCACTGAAGAGAACCCGGATAACGCCTGCGCAAATGGTGATAAGCAATGTGCCAACAAACAAATAGGTCGGCGCCGCAAAAATAGCCCCGGCCTCTCGCACACCACGAAGATTGAGGATGGTGATCAAGATCAGAATCCCTACGCAAAGGGAAACTGTATGCGGCAGCAACGACGGAGCCGCCGAAATCAAAGCACCGACTCCTGCCGAAATTCCTACGGCTGCAGTGAGAATGTAATCGGCGAGTAACGCGGCGGCGGCGAGCAGTCCGGCCGGCGCACCCAGGTTGAAGCGCGCCACTGTATAGGAACCGCCTCCGGAAGGATAGGCAGCAATCGTCTGGCGATAGGAGAAGTAGACAATCACCAACAAAGTGATAATGGCTGCGCTAACCGGAACAATATATCGGACGCCCAAAAGGCCCAACGGAATCAAGAGACTCAGAGCGGCTTCCGGCCCGTAGGCGGCAGAACTGAGCCCGTCGAGACCGAAGATCGGAACCCCTTGCGTCGGACCGATTTGTTCAGCGCGCTCGTCACTGGTTTTGATAGGTTTGCCGACAACCAGATCAAGAATGTTCATGAAAGTTAGCGTGTCCGATGAGTCTTAAAATGTGCAGAGCTGATTAGCCATTGTTCTGCTAGGGGAAGCGTACATCCAGGCTATAGATTTCCTGCGTACTTCTATCCCGCATAAGGAGCGGGGAATCGTCGGGTGCCAGGCCGACCCAAAATTCCCAAGGGTCGAAACCGCGCGGAATTTCCTTCAGGCTGAGTAAACGCTCCATCTTGCGATTAGACACATTTACACGAACCATATCATCGGTCTTGTCGGAATAATCCTCGGCATAAAGATATTTTCCGTCGTGGGACCAGTTCTCGAAACCGAAGCGCGATGAGGCGAGTTCGGACCAACTGTTCTTTTCGATGTCAAAGAGCATCAGCTTGGTCGAATCCGCGGAGAGTGCCGCAACGTAGCGGCCGTCCTGTGAACAGCGGGGACTGAAGAGGTTTTCCGAGCCCGGGACATCGGAAACTTGCGAAGTTTTTACATTGATGATGTGAATGTTAGGGCCAGACGCGGGGACGTATTCCAGCCACGGCATTCCACCGAAAACGATAGCATCGCCTTTTGGCATCCAGGTCGGATCCCCCTGGTTTTGGTTTCCGGCAGTCAGTTCGCGCGGCGTGCCGCCCTCAGCCGGTATGACAAAGATCTTCCAGGGCTTTCCCGGGCGCGATGCCATGAACGCGATCTGGGTTCCATCAGGCGACCAGCGCGGCATGTGAGCTAACATCGGCCCGTATGTAAGTTGCGTGCGATAACTTCCGTCCGGCTTGCTTCGCCAAAGCGTTAGGTCCGGATGAGACACGTAAGTCATCCATTCGCCATTGCGGGTGAAGTCGGCCTCGCCGGCCGACACGCCGGGAAGATACATGGAAAACTGCTGTGCATTGCCTTTCATGCCAATCAAATCGAAGCGACGCTGCTGACCGATGACAAATAACTTTTTTCCATCCGGGCTGGGGGTCGGATTACTGAACATGAGCGGCCCCACCGTCAGTTGCGTCGGCTGCACATTCGCTTTATGAAACAACGACGTGCCTTCGCGAAGAGCCCAGATGTTTTGGCTGTGGTCGCGCGTGGATTCAAACAGAAAGTATTCCCCATTGGGCGTCCAGGTTCCACCGAATTCCTGAGATGGCTTGTTCCAGTCAGGCAGCACCGGATGCAAATTCTTCCCGTCCTGTGAAATTTCCCACAACGAAGAAGTTCGTAGGTCGGTGTTGCGAATCGTGAAGCGCAAGCGGCGGCCGTCGGGAGAAAACCGAGGCGCAAACGGAACCCCAGAGACCGCGATGAGCTCGTGCGAGCCGGTTCCGTCTATACTGCACTCGTACAAGCTTGAGTTCCTGGCATAGACGATATGTTGGCCGTCGGGTGCCCACGCAGCGGCGTGGGCCAGAATATTTCCTACAGGCCGCTGCGAACCGGCAGGTAGCGGCAATATCCATACCGGCCATTCCGTGTCCGAACCTTCCGCCACGCCTTTAACCAGTAACTCAGCTCGGCCGGGAAAGAAATCGTAGACGTCGCCACTGGCCAGCGAGATGGGCAAAGGCGCGGTGTCCCCACCTGATGTGGAAACCTGCACGAGAACCGAGTGGCCGCTGACGTATTCGGAAAAGTATAAACGGGTGCCGTCGGTGACCAGAGAGCGTTTCGACGTTCCATCGTTCGTAATCTGTAAGGACGAGATCACCGCGGGAGGCGACTCTGGTGATCTCAGAAAGAAGATAACTGCCACGAAGGCTGCAAGTGCGATTAGTGCCGCCACGATCCACGGCGCCTTACTGGACTTGCGTTGGTGCGCAGCGCTGGTGAGCGCCGTGGCGAACAGGGCACGGATTCGTTCCTTCGAATCCGGTACTGGGCGGCCAACCGGCGCGGCTGTCAGGGCTTGCCCTGACTCGACGTCGCGGCGCAGGCACTGCAGATCAGCGCGCATTTCAGCCGCGCTTTGATAACGATGCCCCGGATCCTTCTCGAGAGACTTCCGTACGATGCGTTCAAGTTCGGCGGGAGTAGTGGAACCGAACCGCAACGGCCATTCCGGAGCCGCGTGGATCAGAGAGTCGAAGAATGCAGCCGTGGTTTGTCCTGTGAACGGCAGAACTCCGGTCGCCATCTCATAGAGGACGACGCCGAAAGAGAAAAGATCCGTGCGGGAGTCCAGAGGCCGGCCGAGAGCCTGTTCCGGCGACATATAAGGAATAGTTCCCAGTGCAAAGCCCGGCCGAGACGGATCGTGGGGGGACTGGGTTATCTCCCCAAACGTATTGCCGCTGAGAACGGCTTCGTCGCCCTCCGTCAGTCTTGCAAGACCGAAGTCGAGGATTTTGGCATGTCCGCGCTTGGTGACGAAAATATTTACCGGATTGATATCGCGATGAATGATGCCGTGGGTATGGGCGGCATCGAGGGCATCGGCGATTTCGACAGCCAGTGACAACAGAGTTTTTAGGTCCAAAGGACGGCCACCAATGCGATGTTTCAGGGGCAGGCCATCCAGAAACTCCATGGCGATGAACGACTGGCCGTCCTGTTCACCAATGTCGTGGACGGTACAGATATTGGGATGGTTTAGTGCGGACGCAGCTTGGGCTTCGCGTTCAAAACGAGCCAGGGCGTGCGGGTCTTGGGCGACAGCGTCGGGCAAGAACTTGAGCGCAATGAACCGATGCAGGCGCGGATCTTCCGCCTTGTAGACCACACCCATCCCGCCGCCGCCGAGTTTCTCGATGATCCGGTAGTGCGAAATGGTTCTTCCGATCACGTTGAAAAATCCTACGTCCCAGACTGCGGCAAGTCAATGAAAGTGGCGAAATTGCTGCCTCTTTGGGGGTAGGAGAATGAACCCTCACGGTCGAACAAGGAATTACAAATTCTCAGCGGAGAAAAACGTGCGCGGCATCTTCGACTCGTATGTTCGACCTGCGGCGCGTTCCGCTCGCCACGTTATAGGTGACGAGCAAATGATCCTCCAGAATCAGGATCTCTTTGTCGTTGATCCAGCCCACCAGGGCCGCATGTGGCACAAAAGCGAGGCGCCGAGGAGAATCCTCGGCACTTCTAACCTCGACTGCCGGCAGATCCACTAGGGCCTTGCGAATGTGCTGTGATTCCTGCGGATTCGCCTGTCCCTGCTCGGCAAGCTGAATCGGAGTATTTGGCTTGGCAGTAGCAAAGATCGTGATCGCCACGGATCCGAGATTGGGCGACAGCTTGCCATTCTGTGTGTAAAAGCTCACGTCATAGTCCGGATTCTTGTATGCCGCGAGTTCGTCGAATACGATCAGTCTCTTGCTGTGAAGATGCAGCAGAGTTTGATCGTCGCTTTCATTGGACCATCCGCAGCAGCCCTTGTCTGGAATCGCCTCCAGAATTGTGCCGGGATCAGCGGCATCAAGCAGGCTTTGCAGGGGCGTGTCGAGCGGCGTCGGCACCCATTTGTCTGAAGTTTCTTCATAAACAGAGGTCGATTTATAAATCGGTTGTGTTTGTCCTTCGATACGGAGTGTCAGTAGAAAGAACTTGCCTACTCCTTCGTCGGGAATCCACGTATCTCCGTAAGGGCAGGTTTCTTCACACCCTCCGGTGGTGCAAGAACACTCGGGCAGGGGGACGGAAGCCAAGTCCTGACGGTTCGCACCTGAGAGCTCTGTCCGCCATGCTAGCCAGGTTGTTTTGGTAGAGAGATCCACCCCATCGCGCTGCAGCCGACGCGCCTGGTTCGAAAACCAGTAGAGATGAGTGCCATCCGCCGAGAGAAATGGTGCGGGCGCCGTCTCCGTGATAACCAAGTTCGACCCAGCCGTTGCAGTGGTGCGAGCAACATCGCGCGAAAGTGCGCTCGCCACGCTGCCATTCCAGAACCAAATTTTTCGTTCGGCGGAGAGATCACCTTCCATGAGCGGCAGGGCCACGGGTGCCGCAAACAACATCTGCCCCACGGAGTTGACCAATAAGTTTGATGGCGACGACGACGCTTCGGGCGGAATTTCCGTCTCCTGCTTTTCTGCAAACGTTACGGGGTCATACTCGACTGCCTTCCCCGGCGAGCCCAGCACCCATAAACGCTTGTTTTGTGCGGCAAGCAAACTTGAAAGGAAAAGCATGCAGGCTATGAGGCTCAGTTTTCGCATGAATGATGCCGTAGCACCCGGACTGCAGCTTGATTGTAACCGGGGACTCGCTGGCTTTGCAGCTCTTGCGTACAATAGATCTGCAATCATGAGCACACGCCCCGAGAACTCAATGACCGCCACGACAACTCCTCACCTACGGCCACAGGATGTTCCTCCGCAAACCGCCTCCGCAGAGATGCCGGAAGTTCCTCTTACCACCGAAGGCTACAGCGTACTGCACCAGATGATGCGTTTCCGCTGGACGGCTTGGCGAGCGCTTCCGGAAGATGCAAAAGCGAAGATCTCACAGGAGGCGGCAGCAGTGCTGGGTGAAATGGAACAAAGGGCAGAGGGCCAATCCGCGCTTTATTCCTTGATTGGACACAAGGGCGATTTGATGCTGGTACATTTTCGCAACTCCTTCGCAGAGCTCAATCAGGCTGAGCTAAAGCTGGCGGGGTTGCGTCTCAGCGATTACCTCGAGCCCACCTCTTCCTATCTCTCGATCATCGAACTTGGCCTCTATGATTCCACGCTCAAGATTTATAAAGAACTGACAGCGCAGGGGATTCAGCCTCATTCTGATCAATGGAAGGCTGAGATCGAATGCAAACTCGATCGGCATCGTGAAGCGATGCATCCGCGGCTGTTCCCCCAGATTCCTGCAAACCGTTACATCTGCTTTTATCCGATGGACCGGCGGCGCGGCGAAGATAAGAATTGGTATACGCTTTCTATCGAAGAACGAGCCCGCCAGATGAACGACCACGGACTAGTGGGTCGCCGTTACGCCGGCGAAGTGAAGCAGATTATCACCGGCTCAATCGGCTTCGACGATTGGGAGTGGGGCGTCGATCTGTTCGCTGATGATCCGCTCGTCTTCAAGAAACTGATCTACGAAATGCGCTTCGATCACGTGAGTGCCGTTTATGCTTTGTTCGGCCAGTTCTATGTCGGAGTGCGGTGTCCAGCAGCGGCGCTGGAGAAATTGCTCAGCGGAGAGCTGCCGAAATAACTCCGCGTGACAAAAGAAAACATTTCACCACAGAGACACCGAGAAAGCAACCAAAAGAAGCCTTTTCTGCCTCCCTGTCTCCGTGGTAATTCGATTCATAGGACTGGAGAACTCATGGCAACACTTGGTCTCATTGAATATAAAGACGCAAGCCCCGAAGTGCGCGCGGTTTATGACGACATTATGACCACGCGAAAGACTGACTGGATCAATAACTTTTGGAAGGCAATTGCAAATGATCCCGCCACGCTGAAGCGCACTTGGGAAGATATAAAACAAATCATGGCTCCCGGCGCACTTGATTCGCTCACGAAGGAAATGATCTATGTCGCTGTCAGCGTAACCAATCAATGCCACTACTGCATTGCTTCGCATACCGCGTCGGCGCGCAAAAAAGGCATGACCGATGCCATGTTTAAGGAGTTGATGGCTGTGGTGGGCATGGCCAACGAAACCAACAAGATGGTCACGGGATATCAGGTGGAGATTGACGAACAATTTAGGAAATAGTGCTTCGCGGAGGAACGTGCAACTTCGAGTCAGTTTTTCTTGGCCGCGTTCCGGCGCACAAATTTGTATTCGTGGGTCTTCATATCCACGCGGCGGCCGCGGAAGTGAACGCCCTCGGCTTCCAGCCGCAACCGCTGTTCGATGGCCGAATCGCCACGCAGTTTGATCTCTCCACCTGCGCCTAACACTCGCTGCCAGGGTAATCCGAAGCTCCGACGCAGCACTTGCGCGACGTGCCGCGCTGCTCCGGGAAATCCCGCCGCGCGAGCAACCGATCCATAGGTCGATACTTTGCGCTTGGGAATCGAACGGATCGCGGCCTCGATGCGCATCCGCATTCTCGATGCCTGATCTGGAGCAGGTTTGTCATCAGCCGGTCCATCCAGGCCTGTCCCGCTCGTGCGCTTTCGTAACTCTTTGTTTTCCTTCTTCACAGCGCGATCCATCCAATGCGAATCAGCCACAATGATCCCACCGAAATCAGCAACCACAGGATAATTCCCTGCAGGAGTGGCCGGTGTCCCACTCGCTTAATCGTGGCAATCGAGATCCCGCTGCCAATCAAGAACAAAGTGGCGGTCAATCCTATCTTTGCGATCTTCACGGCAAGCAAGTAGGCGGGCGTTGCTGCGGGAAGATATGTATTGCACACAGCTGCCAGGCAGAAGAGTCCGATAAACCACGGCCACTGAATCTTCGCCTTGGAGCCGCGCACGATCGCCGTTACCAGTGAAACTGGAACAATCCACAGCGCTCGTGCGAGTTTCACGGTGGTCGCAATGGCCAAGGCCACGGCACCATACTTGGCCGCTGCTCCCACCACCGAACTGGTGTCGTGAATGGCCAGTGCCGCCCACAGTCCAAACTGCGACTGCGTCAACTTCAGTGCCGCTCCGATAGCGGGAAAGATCAGGAGCGCCACTGAGTTCAGGAGAAAGACGGTTCCCAGAGCTATGGCCATCTCTTCGTCGCTGGCCTGGGTGATTGGGCCGACAGCGGCGATGGCGCTGCCCCCGCAGATTGCGGTTCCGGTGGAAATGAGAAACGCTGGCACGCGTTGCACACTGAACAGCGCACCCAGGCCCATGCCCGCAACCATAGCAAAACTTATGCCGAGCATGGTGTAAACGAATCCGCTACGTCCCGCCTGAACAACCTGGTGAAGATTCATTCCAAAACCGAGCCCGACCACGGAACCCTGTAGAAGGTATTTGGAAGATATCTTCGCTACGCCGCCATAGGGGTGCGGCAACGTCAGCCCAAACAACAGGCCCAGCGCGAGAGCAAGCGGCGGAGAGACGAAGCCACTCGCGCTCAGCAGCAGGCACAGAACGAATACGATGCGAGGGAACATGCGAGGAAGTTCGGCGCAGCTGGGGATTAATCGAGGAATTCGATTCTGGATCCCCAAACTCTCAAACCGAACTAGGCTGCCTCACGGAAGGATGCGATGGCTTCCGCCTCGGAGTCGTATACATCGAAAACCGTGAGCAACTTAGTGACTTGCAGCAGATCACCTACTCGTTCGGTCAGGTTGGTTAACTTGATGGTGCCACCGGCGTTTTGCGCGGTCGTACGCAGCGCCACCAGCGTTCCCAATCCACCAGAATCGATGTAGTTAACCTCGCCCAGATTCAGAACGATGCGATTGTTCTGCGTTACGGCTTTCTTAACAGTCTCCCGCAACAACGAAGACTCTTCCCCGAACACGATGCGGCCGCTACAATCCACAATCAGAATTCCATCTTTCGTTTTCGTTGACAGCTTTAATTGCATGATAACTCTCTCCTCGTCGCGCCACGGCAGCCAGTCGCTCGGCACACCGGGTGGACGCACCAGACTATCGCTTGCCCTTCCGTTTTAGCAAGCATCTGGTACCGAGGAACGGCGAGCCGATCCCGCTGGCATCACGTATAATCGTCTCTTCCAGCTCATGAGCTACACCGTCCTGGCGCGCAAATACCGTCCGCAAAAATTCTCCGAGGTTATCGGACAGGAACACGTTACCCGCACGCTGCAGAACGCGCTCCAACAAGGGCGCACGGCCCACGGCTACATTTTCAGCGGCCATCGAGGCATTGGAAAGACCACGGTGGCGCGTATTCTGGCGGCGGCTTTGAACTGCCGGTCGTCGGATCAGCCGGTGGCAGAGCCTTGCGGCGTGTGCGAATCCTGTATCGAGATCCGCGCCGGTAACGCAGTCGATGTGATTGAGATCGACGCCGCCACCAATCGCGGGATCGACGAGATTCGCGAACTGCGCGAGGCGGCACGTTATCGCCCCGCGCGGGATCGCTTCAAGATCTACATCCTGGACGAAGCTCACCAGATTACCGACGCTGCCTTTAATGCATTGCTCAAGACTTTGGAAGAGCCGCCCGATCATATCGTTTTCATGCTGGCGACCACGCAGCCAGAGGACATTCCGCAGACGATCCGGTCGCGCTGCCAGCACTTTAGTTTCCGGGCGGTAAAGTTCGATGCGATCGTCGGCCAACTGCGCGATCTTGTGGGGCGCGAGAAGATTGAAGCGGATGACGATGCTCTAGCGCTGCTGGCCGAGGCTGGCGACGGCTCCATGCGCGACGCGCTGTCGATTCTCGATCAGGCAATCGCATCTTCCAGCGGAAGGGTCACGGCAGATTCGGTGCTCAATCTGGTAGGCGCGGCGCCCGCACACATTCTCGAAGAAGTGATGCAGGCCATCGCTCGCAGCGCCAGCGAAGATGTGCTGCGGCAGGTAGACCACCTCATCGCCGAGGGTCACAGTCCCACGCATTTCGCGCGGCAGATGGTTCGGTTCCTGCGGAATGCCATGGTTGCCAAGATTGCGGGTAAAGACTCTTCCCTGCTGCAGATTTCAAGCGAAGAGCGCGAGCGCGTGGACCGTGTCGCGGCATGGTTTGGCGAGGAGGATCTCACTCGCCATCTGCAAATCATGCTTCGCACTCATGGCGAGTTGGGATACAAGCAGGAGCAGCGCTTTCATCTGGAGTTGGGACTGCTGAAGATGGCGCATGCGCAACGGCTCTTGCCGATTGAGCAACTGCTGAGTGAAGTGGCTGCCTCGAATGCTTCCGGGCCGGTGGGGGGCGCACATAAAACTCCCGCGCGTCCTTCGATTGTGGCTGCTCCCGTCAGCGATCGACGTGCCGAAGCGGTTGCGCCAGCCCGTCCAGGCAATGTTTCGCCGTTTGCGGCCGACTCTGCGCGCAAGGGTGGTCCGCGGCAGGAGTCGTCAATTGAGGCTGTTCCGGCTGGGGCTCCGCGCGCGTTCGGGTCCGCAACATCGCCTGTGATCATGGGCGCTGCTGCGCCTGCGAGTCTTGGCGAGAATGCGGCCGAACCGCGGATCACTTTGCACGCCGAGGCTGAGCCGGAGCAAACCAGTCCACCCCCCGAAATGAAGGCAGGACCGTCGGCGCCTGGCGCCCCCACCGCGAAACTTCAGAGCGCGGTGCTGCAGGCGCTCTCCGAAGGCAATCAGCGCATTCTGGTTTCTATGCTTGAGGCGGGCGAATGGACGGTTGAGGGCAATGAATTGGTGATTAAGGTGGCGGAGTCGCAAACCGTGATTGATATGTCTTTGGGGGGCGAGGCACGGCGGTTGGCTGTCGCTTCCGCCAGTGGCATTCTGGGACGCGCCGTTAAGTTGAAGATCATTCCAGGCGCGACGGTGGCGCCGTCAGAAAAGCGCAACGGAGCATCAAAATCGAATGGGACTACCTCCGGTGTTGGTGGCCGGGGCCGTGCGGAGCAGGATCCGATCGTCCGGCGGCTGCAAGAGAAATTTGGCGCGCAGATTCGCACCGTGATTGATTATAAGGAGAAGCGGTAGAGCTATCTATGGGTGGATTCAATCTGCAAGAACTGATGTCGAAAGCCAAGTCGCAGTATGAGAGCCTGCAGAAGAAAATGCAGGAGACCGTGGTAGAGGCTTCCTCGGGTGGAGGCACGGTTACGGCGAAGATGGATGGTCGGAAGCAACTGCTGAGTATTCGTATCGACCCGGAGGCGGTGAAATCTGGTGATGTTGAGATGTTGCAGGATTTGATCCTGGCTGCGGTAAACGAGGCCGCGCGCAAAGTGGATGGAGCGATGCAATCAACCCTGGGTGGAATGCTGGGCGGACTGGGCATCGGGGGGCTCTGAAGAGGTCGGGCGATTGATGATCGAGTCATCGGGTCATTTCGCCAAATTTTCTGGGCTTTGGTTTTCAGGTCGCCCGATGACTGGATCGCGAGATCATTTAGTCTTTGCCTATGTCTAAATTTGCCGAGCCGATGTCGCGGCTGATTGACGAGTTGAAGAAGTTGCCCGGCGTGGGCACGAAGAGTGCGCAGAGGTTGGCGTTCTACATTTTGCGCGCGAGCGATGAAGATGCCGAGGCTCTGGCGGCCGCCGTACGAGATGTGAAGGCCAGTCTACGGCTGTGCTCCGTGTGCAACAACATTACGGACGTCGATCCGTGCGTTTATTGCACCAGCGCAACGCGCAATCAGCGGCTAGTGTGCGTGGTTGAAGAACCCACGAACATTGCGGCCATCGAAAAGACCAAGCATTTCAATGGCGTCTATCACGTCCTGCACGGATCGCTTTCGCCGCTGCACGGTGTGGGTCCGGAGCAGTTGCGCATTACGAACCTTATCGCGCGCGTCGATGCCGGCAACGTGGACGAAGTGATCGTAGCGACCAATCCTACGGTTGAGGGCGAAGCTACTTCCGCTTACCTCTCGCAGCAACTGAAGCGCGCAGGCGTGAAGGTGACGCGGATCGCGATGGGCATCCCGGTGGGCAGTGACATCGAGTACACCGATGAGATCACGATGCTTAAGGCCATGGAAGGGCGGCGGGAGTTGTGAGGAAGAGCTTCTTGCTCCTAACTTCTGGCTGCTGGGTTCTCGCTACAGCATCAGATCTGGTTCTAAGAACACGTTGGGTTCTTCTTCAGCAGAAGCGAGTCCTTCCGGAAGGGTGCCACGATTGTATTCGGCCATGCGGTTCTTCCATTTGAGAAAATCGGTAATGCTTTGCGGTTCCACGCGGACCTCGACGCGGCGTAGGCTGGCGAGCAGCAGATTCATTTCGTAGCGAAAGCCTGTGGCGCTGCGGAGATTCTTCGCTGCGGGATGCGTGGTTTCGATCCGTCCGCGGCGGAGTTCCAGCAATCCCCAGCCTTCAGGAAGTTCCTCTCGGCGCACGAGTCCCGACGGAGCTAGATAAAAGCGCTCAGATCCGATTCCCTGTTCGGACTTAATACGGAAAGGCTTGCCACGGTCGGCGAGGAAGTCAGAACGCGTGACTTTGCATTCGACCAGTACCGAATGGCAGGCACGTTTCCAGCCGATGGCGTCGGGCATTTCGCCGCTAATGCAGGCCTGCTCAGAGAGCACAACTCCGCAACGGTAGCGCCGCAGCCAGTGGACAGCTCTTTCGACAAGTTGGGGGTGAGTCATGATTCCTTTGTAGCTGCCGAAATGGGATTGTGGAAAGTGGCTCGGAAGCTACAGATGCTCGGTACACGGTGAACAGCCAAAAATCTTAGAAATAAGGGATCACAGGGCACTTCTCGATGAAGCTCTTCCTGTGTTCCTTGTCGGCCGGACGGTTGGCAAAGTCTTCATTGTTCTGATTACTATCGGCCGATGCAAAACTGTTTCCAGGAGATGGCGCTCGGCGGCGATGGATTGAGCGGCTTTTCCGAACGGTGAATAGCCTTCGGCTGCGAGTACCAGAGCCTCGTTCCCTCTCGCTTTAATGTGGCCATTTTCAATATGAATGCGGCGAATATGGCCGTCGTGCGAGGCGTCTAGTGCATTGGCCAGGCGCAGGACTGCGGCTAGCTGGATGGTCGCTTTCTGCTCGTTGGGAAGCAGATCGCGCAAAGTCTTGTGCCTCCGGGTGGGCAGGGCTCCGCGGTGAAAGCGGGCGACGATGGCGGCCCGTTGCAGATCGGCAGGCTTCCAGCCTAGCGGGTTGCCGTGAGCGCGGATCAGATCAAAGGAAGCTTTGTGATGACCCTTTTGGCCTTCGGACTTGCCAACATCGTGGAGAAGAGCGGCAGCGAGCAGGCTGGAGCGGGCAGAGGCTGCGTCGACGGAGGGTTGCCACCCCCAATGAAGCAGGCCGTCGTAGAGTTGAAGGGCAAGGCCTGCAACGCGTTCGGAATGAGCGAAATCGGGATCAAGTCCATTCGCCCAGAGCTTCATGCGCCGCGTGGCAAGGAGTTGGATCTGCTTGCCTTGAGGCAGCGCAGCACGCCAGACAGGCCACAGAGAATTGGGCCCGACCATTTTGGCGCGGTAGTGGTCGATGCGCTTGGTGCGCGCGGACAGAATTCGCTCCCGCCATTGTCGGCGCGAATGTGGATTGGAAAAAACATGACACGAGACGGCGGTGGACCAGAGCACGTCGAGATCGTGAACTTCACCGAGCAGGTCCTGGATCTCTTTGAGGTCATTGCTCCAAGCCTTGTGCTCAACCGGGAGAAAGTTTTCTACGATGTAACGGAAGCGCTTGATGCCGATTCGCAGACTGTGGAAAGCCAGCTGAGATCGGTTGTGCAGCGCCTGGCTATGAAGTTCGCGAGCGGCGGTCCAGCGCTCCAGGGCGAGATGCTTGAAAAGCGCGTTGCCCAGGCGGATGCGCGTGGCCCGGGCAGGGAGAGACTTGCTCCACTGGCGCCACTGTTTGCGATCGAACTCTTCGAGAGCGGCTTGCGCTTCATGCTGTTGCTCTTGTTCTCGATGGCGGAGGATTCGGAGAAGAGCGTGCGCGGCGGGATCGTGCGGGAATTGGTTCTGGTCTTCGCTCCGATCTTCGTTGTTGTTGTTCTGATTTTCGTCTCGGCTTTCGGTGGCTACGGCCTTGTCGTTCCCCGAATTCTGGCGCGAGGACGGCGGCGTGGGCAAGAGGCTACCCTGAGGTGGCCGAATCGGAGCTTTCGATGCACTCAATTTTTCAACCCAATCCATCATTACGTGGATATCTCGCAGAGTGCCGAGACGCTGAAACAAGCTCTTGCCAGCCTTCTTCATGGCCTTCCAGTCGGGATCGGGATCGAGGGCCATCAAGCCATCGGCCAAGGATCGGCAGCGGCGCAGGGAGACGCGCAGATCGTGAACTGGGTCGGGGCCAGAATCGGCGGATACGTGCTCGCACTCCTCCAGAACCCGCAGCATCCAGTAGCGAAGGCCAGTCATTTTCTCAGGCCGGGTTATGCGAGTAATCAAAGAGGGCATGAGAGTTCCGAAAGGGGTAAGTCTCTAACGCTATATTTTCGCCGGAGACGGACACGAATGCCAGTACCGGGGAGTGTGCCAAGTCGTTCACCGCAAAGGATAAGGGAAGCAGCCAAAGGGCCCTCCCGCTCGGACCATTTTCCAGCTTGGTCCTGTTACCTCCGTAATGTGCGAGGACTTACCCGCAGGATTTAACCTTCTACTTGCAGAGTGTAGTTCGAGGAGCGCTCTATCACGAACGCAAGTACATTTCATGCCAATCGGGCGGCATCGGCGCGGGCTTTTGTCCATAGCCTGAACATCCTAATCAAGTACGCACGGATGTATGGCTACGAGCACAAGCGCACAGAAGCGCAATTTGAAGTCACCTGGAGCGAGTTGCAGCAGGGCCTGCCGGCTGCCGGAGAAGGCGGCTTTCTGCTGGGAGTTTCGGATAACAAGTTGTTGCTGGATGGCGTGCCGCTGGAAACCGGTCAGACCGAACGAAGCTTTGGCCAGCTCCTGACCACCGCCGGGCTCGCCAGCCTGCACTTCTCTAAAGACGTGACCATTGAAGACTTCACCCGTCTGGTGCGCGCTTTCACGGTGGCCGGCTCCAAGGCGCAAGATGTATCGAAGCAGATCAAAGAAGCGCTCAATAGCGGAAGCAAACAAAGCACGATCAAGATCAACGAGGTGAAATTCGTAGCCGCCGATCCGCTTACCGGCGACATCAGCGTCGCGGCGCAGATTGCTGCACAGACGCTGGGACCGGAGTTCAAGCAATGGTTGAACGATCCACAGAAGTTGCTGCAGCTGATTGCAGCGGCGGAGGGTGCGAACGCTGGCGGCGGCCAAGCACAAGCTGGCGGAACGGCCGTTCCTTTCGGAAGTGTTCCAAGCATGCCTGGGCACTGGGTGGCGGGGCCGGAACCAGGCACCGGCTCAGGAACGGGCACAGGTACCGGAACGGCTCCAGCCTGGGAGGGTGGGGTGCTTCCACTGCAGGAAGCCGAAGTGGTTCAGGCGATACGGCTGCTGACACGATTCGGGCAGGTGCAGGGTGATCCGAACGCTAGCCCGGAGGTTCTGCAGAAAGAACTGACCGAGACCGACCCGAACACGCGATTGAACCTGCAGCAGTTATTGGGCACACTCGCGGCCAAGGTGACGACCGAACAGGAAGAAGATACGCCGCTGTTGATGAAGGCGGCCGAGCACATGGCAATCCGCTTCGCACTGGACCGTTACTCGAAGGGCGAAGTGAAGGTAAACGCTGTGCACCAGATGATGGAGCACATGAGCCGGCAGATGGATTCGCTGCGGCAGATTCTGAAGTTGCAAGAAGAGAAGATGAACAAGGCCGGGATCCTGGTGGAGTCGCACGCCGACATCCTGGACCGAATGTTCTGGGCGGAAGTGCCGGAGTCGGGGAAAAAGACGGTTCTGCTTTCTCACGAAGCTCCTTGTGTTCCTCCCCGCAATGTGCGGCAGTTCGTGGAACTACTTCTCGATCGTGACGAGAAAGAGGCGTCGGCCGAAATTCTGAACAATTATTCTGGCTGCCTGAACGCCAAGGAAGCTGACTCCCGCCGGAAGACTGCGATCGGATTGAGCCAGCTCGCCGACCTCTACGCAAGACTAGGCGGTGAGCCGATGGGCGGGGCGATCCGCAAAGTTACAGAGCAGCTCTGTGTCGAGAAGGATCCTGAACTGCAGAGCTTGCTCAGTGCGGCTTTTGTGCGCCTCAGCCAGGAAGCCAGCGAGGCTAAGAACTACCAAGCCTTGAACGAAGTATGCTCCGGAATGGAAATGCTGTTGCAGCAGCGTCCGGTGATGGTGAATGACCTGCGACCGCGAGTGGGCGTGGAGAACCGGATTCCGGAGTTTATTGAGGAGGCTTTGAACCTTGATCCGATTCCGCCGGAGTTGCTCGTGGTATTGCGGCGAACCTGCCAGTCGGGGGCGGAACATCTGGCCGACCGCTTCTTCCGCTGCATGAGGCGGGACGAATGCGATCGCATGGTGGAACTGGTCAAGGAGATGGGATCTCCAGCTCTGGTACAGTTGCGGGAGATTTTGCGCACGGGACAGTCCCGGCAGGCGTCCGCAGTTGTGGGGTTGTTGAGCCGGCTGGATGTGGGCACCTTACTGGAGCTTTTGCCAGCCCGCTTGCCTGAGTGGAACCGCTTCTACCATGACATCGTCGTTCGCCAGGTCGCTTACGGTGCCGCTCCAGACCGTGGACGAACCCTGCTGGAGCTGGCGGAAGTTTTGGATGCTGTGGTTCTGCCGGAAGCAATCGACGAAATCGGAATGAGCAGTGACATCAGCGCAGCGCCTCCTCTCGTAGCAATGGCAAAGCCAGGCGAAGCAGCCTCGCGCTCGCCGTTTGTCCAGTTGAAGGCCATCGAATCGCTGGGAAGACTGCGAGATCCTGAGGCGGTGCCTCTGCTACGCGAGATCATCGAGACGAAGAAAAGATTTGGATGGGTTCATCATCGTGAACTCCGAATTGCCGCGGCACAATCCCTGTCCAAAACTGATCCGCGCTATAGCGCCCAGATTCTCTCGGACAGCGGCATCGAGCCGGCGGAGTTGGCGATTGCACCGCTCGACACGGCTCCGGCATGTCCGTGGGTCCGGCAGCGGCGCTACGAGCGCATGGTGCTGGCGCGCACGCTTGGCGCCACGATTGGAAGCTCCTGGGGCAAATCAAAAATTATGATTCGTGAGTTGAGTCTGGGCGGCGGCATGGGCACGAAAGAAGATAATCTGCGAATCGGCAGCGAGGCTGATTTGGAGATTTCGGTTGGCATGCGGGCGAAGATCAAAGCACACGTGTTGCTACGGCGTGCACGAGTGAATGAAGTAGGATTCGAGATTGTGAATACCGATCTGGAAAGCCGTTACCGGCTGCGCCGGTTGCTGGTGGATGCGCTCAGTCATGTTCCGCAGAAGAAGGATCAGGAGTGGGCCGGGGAGCGAAAAGTCTAGAACGTCATTCTTTAATCACTTGGTTGAAACAAAAGCCTCCGCTGCCAGCGGAGGCTTCTTACTTGCAGATAGCTCCTTCGGGACGGTTACTTTACCTTGGCGAAGATGATAACCAGGGTGTATAGAGCGAGTGACTCGATCAGGGCTAGACCCAGAATCAAAGCCAGCTGAATGCCGGGACGAGCAGCCGGATTGCGGGCCAGACTCTCGGCCGCGGAAGCGGTCGCCTTGCCCTGCGCCAGCGCGCAGATGCCGGAAGCAAAAGCCATGGAGAATCCGGCGGCGATGGCGACCCAGTTGACTCCGCTCTCGGCTCCGCCCTGCGCGAAGGCCGGGACAGCGAACGAAAGTGCAGAAAGTACCATGAACAGCTTGCTTAGCTTACCCATTGTGTTGCTCCTCGTATGAAATACCGCCAGTGGGTGGTTGACGTCATACCTGGCAGACGCCCTCACGCTGAACGGCCAAATTTTGCAAAACTTGAAAACCAAACTCTAGTGCTCTTCCGAGACCGCGCCCTGCAGATAGACGGTGGTCAGCAGAACGAAAATATATGTCTGCAACAGCGATACACCGATGTGCAATCCCAGGAAAATTATGGGGACGCCGATGGGTACGAGCGAAAAGAAAACCAAGGTGACCATGTCACCGGCGAACATGTTAGCGAATAAACGGATGGTCAGCGAAAGTACGCGCGCCAGGTGGCTGATGAGTTCAATGGGAACCATCAGGGGCGCTAGCGCTGGCATAGGTCCGGCGAAGTGCTTCAGGTAGCCGATTCCAGCGTGTTTGAATCCTTGAGCCTGGTAATAGACGAAGGCGCAAAGAGCGCAGCCTAAAGGAACAATGGGCACGGCGGTTGGCGACTCGAAGCCAGGAATCACACCGATCAGATTGCAGAACAGAATAAACAGCCCCAAGGCCGCCAGGAATGGCGTGTAGCCCTCGCTGTGGTGGCCAATGATCTCGTCGCTTTGGCCCTGAATGAATCCCTCGACACCCTCGAAAGCGTGCTGCAGCGCGCCAGGGCGATCCACCGACAGTCGCGAGCGGACCAGAACGAACATGATCAGAAGAAGCGCGAAGACGAGAATTTCCATTGCGAATGAGTTCGTAATGGGAGCCGTCGGATGTTTGGGCGGGAAATGCAAGGCTTGAAGCAGCGCCGTGACAGGGCCACCAAACAGATGATTCAGAACGGCGGTAAACCAAAGTTGTTCAGGCATAAAGAAGCTTTTGGCTCTTAGCTTTTAGCTCGGCGTCGCGATGCCGAGTCTCTTGCTAAATTCCCCGAGCCAAGGCTGCATACAGTTCGTAAATGGCTTCGCAGCCGATGGCGGCTACGGGCAAAAATAAGCCCGCAAGAAGCCCATTCAGGCTCGCGGGTGAAACAGTCAATATAACATAGGCGCCTACTGCCATCAAAAGATAACGCACCAGAAAGCGAAATACGATTCCGCTTCCGGATTGCGATGTTGCGGTTCCGGTGGCGCGATCGACGAAGCCTGTGATCACGCGCTTCAGCCAGTGAAAGTTGATATAGGCGATGGCACATCCGCAAGCGAAGCCGATCGCCGGACGCATACCGAACTTCCACCAAGCGGCGGAGATTAGAAAGGGAGCTAGCACGGCCATGAAGGTCCGGATGCGATGGAGCGCGCCGGCATAAAAGTGCTCGGCCGCTTCGGCGGTTGCGGCGTTCACCTCGGGTTGGGCCGAATCAGACATTGAAGGGCTATGAAACTTCCCCAATCGTGCTCCGACAATCACTCTCCCGAAATCATGCTAAGCGATCGTTGGCCGGCGCGGAGAAGTCAATCGAGCGGGCACGATTTACTTCGTGTCGCGCATAACGGTGCGGATCAATTCGATGAAACCGGCGCCGATGCCCAGAAGGATCCCGGCGAGATAGAGCCAGGTCGTGTGCAGCCAGCGGTCGAGCGCCGCGCCGATCAACCATCCCACGACGAGAGCTGCAGGCAGTATGAATGCGAGTTGGCTGTAGCGGCCCGCTTGAACCCAGAAGTTCTCTTTCCGCCCAGGGTCTTCCGAGCGAGGCGTAGGGTCGGATGGAGACTCGGGCATCGGTGTTCGTCCGCAACTCGCGAATTAGTGGACTAGCCTCGCCACCGGGTTCTGCACGATCAACAGCGACCAGTTCACGATGTTGAAGAAGCGGTCCGGCATGATTCCGACAAAGACCGTGGCGAATGCAGTCACGCCCAGCGCGGCGCGCATTGTCCAACTTACAGGCAAACGGCCCGGTTCTTCGGACTTGCCCATGAACATGGCATTGGCCATCTTCAGGTAATAATACAGGCCGAAGACGGAATAGAGCACGCCTAGAGAGGCCAACGCGTAGTGACCGGTTTCGATCAGGCTGAGGAAGATGAAGTACTTGCCCCAAAAGCCCGCCAAGGGCGGGATGCCAGCGAGCGAAAGCAGAAAGATCAGCATCAAAACGGCTTCGACGGGAGCGCGGGAGTAGAGGCCGTTGAGGTCATCGAGTTCGTCGCCGATGACGTTGCGGTGACGCAGCGACGTGATTACGCCGAAGGCGCCGAGATTCATGAAGGTGTAGACCAGAAGATAAATCAGGATGCCTTTGATGCCGTCTGGGCTGAGTTGAGTGGAGGTCCCTGCAATCAGGCCAAGGAGCATGTAACCGACGTGGGCGATGGAGGAGTAGGCCAGCAGACGTTTGGTGTTGGTCTGGGTGAGGGCGGCAAAATTCGCGCCCGTCATAGTGGCGATGGAAACGAAGACGAAAAGCGGAACGTAGATGGGCCGCATCGCCGCCAGACCCAGCACGACGTTGGGATAAGTTGGATAGGTTGCGCCCATGACGCGCAAAAGCATGGCCCATCCTGCAGCTTTGACGGCAACGGACATAAAACCGGTGATGCTCGTAGGCGCGCCTTCGTAGGCGTCCGGCGCCCACTGGTGGAATGGGACGGCGGCAATCTTGAACAACAAGCCCGTGACCGTGGTCAGCAGGGCGACAATCGCGATTGGATTATGAGGATCTTTGGCGAGAATCATTCCCAGGCGTTTGCCGATGTCGCCGAGGTTTGTGCTCCCGGTAAGTCCGTATAATAGCGACAGACCGTAGGCGAAGATTCCGGAGGAAAACGCTCCGAGCAAAAGATACTTCAGCGCCGCTTCGTTGGAGCGACGATCGCGACGCAGGAAACCGACGAGAACGTAAGTGGAAATTGCCATCAACTCCAGGCCGATAAAGATGAGCACGATGTTGAAGCCCGCCGCCATGCACATCATGCCTACGACCGAGAGCAACATCAGGGCATAATATTCGCCGTGATTCTCGTGTTCAGTTTTCATGTAACGCACCGAGATGAGAATCGAAACGGCTGTGGCCGCCAGGAACAAGTAGAAGAAATAGAGAGCGCAGCGGTCGACAAGGATGGCGTCCATCATCCCGAGCGAGCCCATCGACACCGACCGATTCGTCTGCATCCAATTCTGGATGGTCCACACGCCCCGGGCGGCGAATAATACCCCCACAAAAGCCAGAAGCGCATTCACCCATTTTTCTTCCGCAGGCAGCATGAGGTCGATGAGCAGGATGCCAAGAGCAAACACGGTAAGCAGAGTGATGGGCAGGGCCAGCAGATAATCGCTCGGGGTGAATTGGGAAAGGACGCCCACTAGTTCTTCCCTTTCGTGGATGATGCCGCAGGCGGCTTGATCACGGCTGCCGTCGTGGCCAGCGGAGCGTTCGTTTCATGTTGAGCGGTATCAGGTTTAAGCGCGGCATTCACGGCATCGTCGGCTCGCGGTGCGTGAACGTTCAGTACGATCTGATTCACCGGCTGCTCGAGGATCTGGAAGAAGGGTTTGGGATAGAGGCCGATCCAGAAGGCCATGATGAGGAGGGGAGCGAAGGTCAGCACCTCGCGCGGCGTAAGGTCGTGCAACTTTTCGTTCTTCGGATTTGTGACCGTACCGAAGAAGACGCGCTGGTAGAGCCATAACAAATACGCCGCGGCTAAAACCACTCCGGGCACGGCCCAGGCGCCCCATCGCCAGTTCTCCATAAACGTGCCTTGCAGGATGGTGAACTCGCCGACGAAACCGTTCAGCAGCGGCAGTCCCATCGAGGAAAGGAACATGATCATGGTGATGGTGGCGTAGACCGGCATCACGTTCGAAATGCCACCGTATTCGGCGATCTCGCGGGTGTGGCGGCGTTCGTAGAGGATGCCGACGATCAAGAACAGCGCGCCAGTTGAGATGCCGTGATTAATTTGCTGTAGGACCGAGCCGCTCAGGCCCGCGGAGTTCAGCGCGAAGATGCCGAGTGTGCAGAAGCCGAGGTGGCTGACGGACGAATACGCCACCAGCTTTTTCATATCCTTCTGCATGAGCGAAACCAGAGCGCCGTAGATGATCGCGATGATGGAAAGAGTGATCATCCAGCCGCGGACTTTCGTATGCGTCAGAACATCGGGGAAGAACGGCAGCGAGAAGCGGATGAAGCCGTAGGTTCCCATCTTCAGCAGAACGCCGGCCAGGATGACCGAGCCTGCCGTTGGCGCTTCCACGTGGGCGTCGGGTAGCCAAGTGTGGAACGGGAACATCGGCACTTTGATGGCAAACGCGAAGAAGAAAGCAAAGAACAGGAGCGTGGCGATGGTGGGTCCGTAGGCTGGATCGGAATAAATCTTCGGCGCGGTTTCGTAGAGTGCGGTAAGGCTAAAAGTGTAGATTCCGGTCAGAACATGATGGTGGAAATATAGAAACAGAATGCCCAGCAGCATCAGGACCGAACCGGCGAGTGTATAGAGGAAGAACTTGATCGCGGCATAAAGTTTGCGCGGGCCGCCCCAGATGCCGATCAGCAAGTACATTGGGACCAGCATGGCTTCCCAGAAAACGAAGAAGAGGAAGAAATCAAGTGCCATGAAGACGCCGAGCATGCCGGTCTGCAGAATCAGGAACCAGACGTAATATTCCTTGACCCGGTTTTCGATGGCGGTCCAGGAAGAGAGGATCGAGATCCAGCCCAGCAGCGTGGTGAGCATGATGAGCAGGAACGAAATGCCGTCGATGCCGATCACGTAGCCCGCACCAATGGAGGGAATCCAGTTATTGGGGATGCCCTCGATGAATTTGAAGCCCGGCTGGAAGCGCTGCGCCCAGAACATGGGCACCAGCGGCAAGGAGATCAGGAAGCCGCCGAGCGAAAAAAAGTTTGCGATCCAGCGGACGGCGTCTTTGTTCTCTTTGGGAACAAACAGGAGCACGAAGGCGCCCAGGAGCGGCGTGAAGAGAATGATGGACAGTATGTGGTTTTGCATGAAAGATCAGCTTCTAGCTTCTAGCTTCTGGCTCCTGGCCGAAAGCCAAGAGCTAGCAGCTAGACGCTGCGTTTCAGTGATACACATAATAAAAAACGAAACCTACCAGTCCGGCGGTCATGACCAGGGCGTACCACTGGACGAGGCCCCACTCCAACAAGCGCGCGGGATAGGAAAGCATGCGCGCCAGAATGGCGGGACCGTTGACCCCGATGCCGTCGATGATCCATTTATCCCACCAACTGGAAAGCGTCGCCGTGAGACGGGTGATCCAACCAGCCGCGTTGACTGCTCCGTCGATCACGTGGATATCGAACCACGAGGACGCTTCGCCGAGTCCCATCACGCCGAGGCGGACGTTTCCGAGTTTACGGCGGCCGGTGAAGACGTAGTCGTAACCTTCGTCGACGTAATACTTGTGAAGCAGCACGTCGTAGACAGGCGGGGCAGCTGCTGCGATGGGCTCGGTGTAACCTTTGTCAGCGTAGCGGTAGCTCCGCCAGGCCATGCCCCATCCGAGGCCTGCGGCTCCTAGAGACAGAGCCATCAGCAACCATTCCGTGCCGGTGTTGTGTTCCTCTTCCACTCCGGCCACCAGCTGACCTGTTTTGCCTTCTACCTGAAGGACGCGAGCTTCGGGAGAGAACACAGGCTCGAGGAAAGCTGTAAATCGGTCGGAGCCGCCAAGGCTGCGCGGCCAACCCAAGAATCCGGCAAACACGGCGCATAGCGCGAGCGCCACCAGCGGCGCTGTCATCGACAGGGGCGACTCGTGAATATGGTGCTCAACCTCGTGGCTCATGCGCGGGCGGCCGTGGAAAGTCAGATACATAAGGCGGAACATGTAGAAGGCGGTCATGAATGCGGTGACATAGCCGACAGCCCAGAGAACGCGGTAAGCGCCGCCTTCGCGCGACCAGGCTTCCCAGAGAATCGCATCCTTGGAGAAAAATCCGGCGAACGGGAAGATACCCGCAATTGCTAACGTCGCAATGAACATGGTGCGATGCGTGATGGGAATGCGATGGCCAAGATCGCCCATGTTGCGCATGTCCTGCTCGCCGCTCATCGAGTGGATCACCGAACCGGCGCCGAGGAAGAGTAGCGCTTTGAAGAACGCATGGGTGAATACGTGGAAGACGCCGGCAGCAAAGGCTCCAACTCCGAGCGCGAGAAACATGTATCCCAGCTGCGAGATGGTGGAGTAGGCAAGGACCCGCTTGATGTCGTTTTGGACCAGGCCGATGGACGCTGCGAAGATCGCGGTTAGCGCTCCGACGATGGCGACCGTCTTCATGGACGTTGGCGCGAGCACGAACAGCGCGTTGGAACGCGCGACCATGTAGACGCCCGCCGTGACCATGGTCGCGGCATGGATCAGAGCGGAAACCGGCGTGGGACCTTCCATGGCATCGGGCAACCATACGTAGAGCGGAAGCTGCGCCGACTTGCCGCAGGCTCCGACGAACAGAAGCAACGTGGCGGCGGTGATGATCGGATCGCCGATGGTAAAGCGTCCGCTATGCGCGAGGCTTGTGACTTCCGTGAAGCGCAGCGAGCCGAAGTACCAGGCGATGAAAAACATTCCAAGAAGGAATCCGGCATCGCCAATGCGGTTAACGATGAATGCCTTCGCGGCCGCATCGCTGGCGGACTTGCGATGGAAATAGAACCCGATCAGAAGATACGAACACAGCCCCACCCCTTCCCAGCCGACGAACAGCAGCACATAGTTGTTGGCGAGGACTAACGTCAGCATGGAGAACATGAAGAGGTTGAGGTATCCGAAGAAGCGGTAGTAGCCGCCTTCATGCGCCATGTATCCGATGGAGTAGATGTGAATCAGCAGGCCGACACCGGTCACGAAGAGGAGCCAGATGCTGGAAAGCGGATCGAGCAGAAAACCGGCATCTGCCTGGAACGGGGCCGGTGAACCATCATGAGTCGTGTAGTTCAGATGGCCGGTGTCAGTCCCGAGCCAGGTGTAGAGAATCGTCTGATAGGGCTGGTGGTAGTTTTCCGGCGTGGAAGACCATGCTGAATACTGCCGAACCGCGCCGCAGGCCATGATGAATGCGAGCACGATGGTACCGACGCAGACGGCGCTGACCGTGGCCTTCTGCAGCCTGCGGCCGAAAAAGAACATTACGGTCGCCCCGAAAGCGGGTAGCAGCGGAATCAGCCAGATATGGGTTAGAAACATTCGCTTTTAGCTCTTGGCCTTTAGCTCTTAGCTCAATCCCTTCGTTTTAGCTGAGGGCCAAGAGCCAATGGCTAAAAGCTGGGGTTCTACCACTTCAGCAAATTCACTTCGTCGATGTTCACCGTCTCCTTATTGCGGAAGAAGGCTATTAAAATGCCGAGGCCGACCGCAGCTTCCGCGGCAGCATCGGTGATTACAAAAATTGCAAAGACCTGGCCATGCAATCCTCCCCACATACGCGAGAAAGCGACCAGATTCAGGTTGACTGCATTCAGAATCAGTTCGATCGACATCAGGACGATGACCACATTGCGGCGGGTTAGCACGCCGATGACGCCTAACAGGAACAGAGCGGCGCCTAGGACCAGATAATGCAGCGTCGTGATGTGGAGCATCGATTCCATATCAATTTTTAAGCACGTCCTCAGGGGCTAAGGCCGCATCTTTGAAGTCACAATCGGCACCACTAAAGCCGTGCCCTTCCCGAACCAACACAGCTAAATTCTCTTCTTTGCCATGACAACGGCTCCGATGATCGCTACCAGCAGCAATAGGGAGGCGATTTCGAAGGCGAACATATATTGGCCATACAGTATTGTGGCGATTTTTTGTGTGTTGTCATTTTCTACTATGGGCAACGCGTGTTCCGGGAAGATGTCCTTCCCTTTCGTATAGACGACCATGAATAATCCGCCGAGGGCGGTCGCCGCAATGATTCCTACCAACCATTGACTGTTGAATTGTCGCTCTCGCTGCACCCGATCGACGCTAACCAGCATGATGACGAACAGGAACAAAACCATAATTCCGCCGGCGTAAAGGATGATCTGCACGCCAGCCACGAATGGGGCATAGAGCATCAGGTAGATGGATGCCTGCGCCAGCAGCGTGACAATCAGGGCCAACGCGGAATGCACGGGATTTCTGCGCGTGATCACCAGGATGCCCCCGATGAGCATGATCCCGGAGAGCAGGTAAAAGAAAAATGGTGTGGCTACGGGTGCCATAAATGTTGTTGAAACAGCGCTACTGTGGCCGTCAGAATAAGAACGCCGAGGCCCAGCGGCAAAAGGACTTTCCATCCCATTTTCATGAGTTGATCGAAGCGATAGCGCGGGAACGTGCCACGATACCAGATATAGAGGTACATGAACCCGGCAACTTTCGCGGAAAACCAGAAAATATCCTGAATGCGGAAGCTAACAGCCGGAATGAATAGAACAAGGCCGATCAAGCCAAGAACAATCCCGAACCCGGCGAGGCCGATGGTTTGGATGCGAAACAGCGGATGCTTCGGCATACGAGCCGTGTTAAAGAAACACATTCCAGCAAGAAAGAGAAATACAATTCCGGGGAAAAACGAGAATGCTTCATCCCAGGCCGCACCGCTCAAAAGATTCGGAAACGGCCGCAGCCATCCTCCAAGCCAGAGCGTAACCGCGATGGAAGAGACTGCAATCATGGCCGAGTATTCGGCCAGAAAAAACAATGACCAGCGGAATCCGCTGTATTCGGTGTGGAAACCGGCAGTCAGTTCGGATTCGGCCTCGGCGAGATCGAAAGGTGCGCGGTTGGTCTCGGCCACCATGGCAACGGCGAAAATGAAAAAACCAATCAGGCCAAGTGGAAAGAATTTGAAGATGAACCATTCCTGCTGCGCCAGCTGCGCCTGAACGATTCCTATCATGCTGAGGGTTCCAGTCCCCTCAGCATTCAGGCTGGTCATCAGGATCACCGATACTACGGCTAATCCCATCGCGACTTCGTAGGAAACCATCTGCGCGCTGGAGCGAAGCGCGCCAATCAACGGGTAGTGCGAGTTCGAGGCCCACCCCGCCATCACGATGCCCAGCACGCTCAGCGATGAAACCCCGAGCATGAAGAGGATTCCAATATTCATGTCTGTGATGGCGTGCGTGGGGCCAAAGGGGACCACAACGAAAACCGTGAAGGCCGCCAGCACGACCACAAAAGGCGCGACCCAAAAAACCAGAGCATCCGCCTCAGCGGGCATGATGTCTTCTTTGAGTAGGAGCTTGAGCGCGTCGGCGATGGGCTGCATCAAGCCATGCGGGCCGACGCGCATGGGGCCGAGGCGAACTTGCATGTGAGCGAGGATCTTTCGCTCGAGCCAGTTCATGGCTATCACCGCAACCGAAAGGCCCACGAACACCAGCAAGATGTACACCAGAACCCAGAATGCATTCCCGGCGGCGCCGGGTGTCTGAGAGCTGCTGAGGTAGGACTTGATGTACTCGAGCATCAGCGGTCTACCTCGCCGAGCACGATGTCAAGCGTGCCGATCACAGCAATCACGTCAGCGACAAGCTGGCCGCGGCACATCAGATCGAGAGCCTGTAGATTTACGAAGGAAGGAGGACGCACACGTACGCGATAGGGCTGCGTGGAACCATCGCTGACGATGAAGTATCCCAGTTCGCCCTTGGGCGCTTCGATGGAGTGATAGACCTCGCCGACAGCCGGCTTCATGACCTTGGGCACTTTGGCAATGATGGGCCCCTCGGGAATTCCGCCAATCGCTTGCTCAATGATGCGTACCGATTGCCGCATCTCGGCCATGCGCACCAGGTATCGATCGTACGTGTCGCCGTTCTGACCGGTGGGGATATCGAAATCGAAACTCTTGTAGTTGGCGTAGGGTTGAGCCTTCCGCACGTCCCACTTTACGCCGCTGGCACGGAGCACGGGACCGGTTACGCCCAGCGCGATGCAATCCTCTCCGGAGATTTTCCCAACGTTCTTGGTGCGCTCCACCCAAATGCGGTTGGTGGTGAGCAGTTCCTCGTATTCGTCGATCTTGGGGCGGAAGAAAGCGAGGAAATTCGTAACGTCCTTCTCGAAGCCGGCATAGGTTTCATACTGCAGGCCTCCGATGCGGAAGGCATGAGTGGTCAAGCGAGCGCCGCAATATTTTTCGAAAATCTTGAGGATCTCCTCGCGGTCGCGGAACGTGTAAAACAACGGCGTGATGGCACCGATATCGAGAGCGTGCGTGCCCAGCCAGAGCTGGTGGCTGGCAATACGGTTCAGCTCGGTGAGGATGACGCGAACATATTGCGCGCGCGGGGGCGCTTCCACATTCAGGAGCTTCTCCACGGTTTCGCAATAGCCCAGGCCGTTGGAGACAGCGGCGACGTAATCCATGCGATCGACGTAGGGATTGAACATCGTGTACGTGCGGTTCTCACCAATTTTCTCGACGCCGCGGTGTAGATACCCGATCACGCATTCCAGGCCTAGAACTTTTTCTCCATCGAGCCGAAGAATGACGCGCAGCACGCCATGGGTGGCGGGATGCTGCGGACCCATATTGATAACGAGCTCATTGGCATCAAGAAACGGCTTCTCGCGAGTTTCGAGATCGAGATGCGAGAGCGTGTGAGGATCGGTCATTTGCGTTTCACTGAGCTTCTCATTGCCCGCTTTCAATCCCCAGGTTGATCTGCACCCACTCGTTGTCCTGCTGCAAGATGCTGTAATCCTTGCGTAGCGGATGTCCCTTCCAGCCATCGGGCAGCAGAATGCGCTTCAGGTCAGGGTGTCCGTTGAACTTGATGCCGAACATATCGAAGACTTCGCGCTCCAGCCAGTTGGCGGCTGGCCAGATAGGGACGGAACTGGGCAGGCTGTCGCCGTCCAAAATCTGCGTGGTCACCCGGATGCGCTCATTGCGCGCGAAGGAATACAGTACCCAGACGACGTCAAATTGTTTTTCGCGCTTGGGATAATGCACCGCGGTGATGTCAACGCAGTAATCGAACTGCTCCTCGTTGCGCAGAATCTGGAGAATCTCCGGAATCAGCGAGCGATCGACCACCATGTAGTTCTGTCCGGCATAGGTTAGCGGATCGATGCCGGAACCATACATCCCTTTCAGTTTCGCAACCATAGGCGAATCCAACGGAGCGGGTGTGGGCGCGGCTGGTTTGGCGGGCGCCGCGGGTTTCGCGGCAACTGGCGCCGCGGCTGCAGGTTTCGGAGGAACCGTTTGTGGAGGAGGCGTTGCTGGCTTTTCAGGAGAAATCTTGGGATCCGATTGAACGGAGCCGGAAGCAGTACCTTTCACGCCGCCAGGAACGGCTGGTTGATCCGCCGTCGGCTTCGGCTTACCTTCCGGCGGCGGTGTAGCGGGCGAGTTGATTTCGTCCGGCATTAGCGGAGAGGGCAGACCTCAGGCGCGCAGGGTAACGGAGAGAACGTTAATTTTTATCAGCTTGAGGATGCGCTGTCAACGAGCTTGGCGAGGAAAAATGAATCTCATCGGCATGCAGGAACGGCGGAATTGCGCTCTACGCGCGCGATTGGGCTTGATAGGACTCGATCAGGTCGCGGATGTGCTGCGCATCTTTTTTACGATGACCGTGACTGGTGATGGGATCGGTGCCGCCGGTGGATTCGATCACAATTTCCGACCACAAGACGCCCGTGGAGATGTGTACCGACGCCACCTTTGAAATAGCAATCGTCTCTTCGTTGCTGCCAAACAGGCGTGATTTAATGCGGCTCACTCGCTGGGAGCTGACAATAATTTTTGTTGGAAAGAGAAAATTTCCTTGTGTCCAGCGGCTGGCGCTAAAGGTTTGCGCTGGAGGTTCAGACGCGGGACCGGGCGGAGTTACACCCATTCCAGCGCACCTTTTTGCCATACCCAGATATAACCGACGATCAAGATAACGAGGAAAATCAGAATTTCCACCAGCCCGAAGAATCCGAGAGCCTTGAACTTCACGGCCCAGGGGAATAGAAAGATCGTTTCCACATCAAAAACGACAAACAGGATCGCGATGATGTAGTAGCGTACGGTGTAGCGCCCGCGGGCATTGTCTACTGGATCGATGCCGCATTCATAAGGCATCAACTTGGTCTTGTTCGGATTGCTGGGACGGACGAGCTTGGCCAACAGCAAGGTAACCGGAAGAAGTACGCCAACTACTGCGATGAAAACGAAAATGGGTACGTAGTTTTGCGGCATCGTGTGCCTCGCGGTTTGTTCGCTCGCGAAACTAACGAGCGAACAATCTTACCCCCGATCCCCGGAGACTTCAAGAAGAGGGGCTGCAGCTCAAATTGCACGGACGATTTCGCTTAACGCCGCTGCTCCAGATACAGGCTATCTGCCGCTGCCAGTCGCGCATTTTGGAGGAGTACGCTTCCTCGGAGAACGCTGCCAAAAGACTTGCCGGATGCTCTCCGAAGGCGGTTACCGTGTAACTCACCACAACCTTGCTGCGTCCTGGTGGAAGGGATTCGATCTTCACCACAATGTGTGCAGCATGCGAATCGGGAGAAACCCTGACATATTCGGCCCGGAAGGCCTTCCAGTCCGCGTCAATGATTGTCCAAACAGCTGCTTCGCCGGCTTTGCCCTCTCGAAAGACGGTGTCACGCGCGAATTCGATTCGTTCAGGAAAGACTGGCTTGGGAGTCCAACCCTTCGCCCAACTCCGCTCGCCCTCGGGGCTGAACAGAGGAAAAGCAGCGTCGGCAGCGCAGGGTAGCTCGAAGCTACCCGTACGGCTGATTTGCTGCGCAGTTTTCTGAGCGAACGTTGCGTTGGCAAGAGTGAAAAGCCAACTCGCAACAAAGACTTTTAGAGCTATCACGGGATTTTCCTCCGTAGCTAGTGAACCGAACATCTGCGGGACTAACGACGGCCGACTAGCCATTCTTGCCTTCGGCCACAGCCCATGCTGCGGCCGTATAGATAACCAGATTTCCGACTTCGTACAAGCCGTGTAGAAGATGAATAACGATGGCCAACACGAAAACAGCGACCAGAACCCGGGCGCCGCGAATGGCGGTTCGCGGCATCAGCATGAGGATGCAGCCAGCGATCTCTCCGAATCCGAGAACAAAACGTACAACGTTCGGCATGTGCGTCTTGGCGAAGGCGTGGGCGGCGCCGGGCAGGACAAAGAGAACTGCCTCGATCAGAATGACCAGACCCAGTGTCCATTGCAGTCCGGTTAAAGCAATTCGCGCGCGTTCTGCGGACATTCGATCGCTCCGTTGTTTGTCGTCTATTTATCTGAACCGCGTTTGCGCACCGGCCTGGCCTTGATTTCTTTCAAGCGATGACTGGCACTGGAATCGAGATCGAAATCGTAAAAACGCTTCAGTTCTTGAATACGCTCGAGAGAAGTTGGGCTGAACGGCGTCTTCCCGTCGAAAGCGTGAAGAACGATGCCTTCCAGGAGGTCGCCCAGCGTCATGTCGTGATACTCGGCGAAAGCCTTCAGGATTTTGAGCAAGCGTTTCTCCATCCGGACGCCGGTTTGAACGCGCTCGACAAGCAGTTTGGAGTCTTCCGTCACGTGTACTAATGTACCATGGTACTGTGGTACGCCGCAATCTCACTAGTTGCGCATCGACAACCAGAAGTCGCATATGTCCTGGCAATTGCTATAATCGCGTTTCAACAATTCATCATTTCTCGCGCCGGTGAGGCGCACTTCCTTGTTAAAGGACTCCCTTTGGCATTCGACGAAAATGTTTACGAATTGCGGCGGCAGAAGCTGAAACAGATCGAGGCCCTGGGCCAGCCTGCGTACCGAAGCAAGTACGAATTCACGCATACCATTCCGCAGATCCTGTCGGGGTATTCAGACAAGACTGCTGAGCAACTGGAAGCTGCACGGTTCAACGTGCGAGTGGCCGGGAGAATCATGGCCATTCGATTGATGGGCAAGGCCGGATTCAGCCATTTGCAGCAGGAGGGCAAGCGGCTGCAGTTTTACGTGAAGAAAGACGCGGTGGGAGAAAAAGGATTTGAATTATTCAAACTGCTCGATCTCGGCGATCAAATTGGTGTCAGCGGCTACTTGTTTCGTACCCGCACGGGCGAGCTGACCATTCACGTCGAAGAGATCACTTTTCTCAGTAAGGATCTGCTGCCGCTGCCGGTGGGCAAGGCCATCGAGGGAGATGCATCGATCGCCGACGGCCCTAGGAAATGGAACGAACTGACGGACGTCGAATTGCGCTACCGCCAGCGTTACGTCGATCTGGTGGTGAATCCGGAAGTGCGAGAAGTGTTTCTGAAGCGCGCCAAGCTGGTGCAGTCACTGCGAAACAAGCTGGAAGCGCATGGATTTGTCGAGGTCGAGACTCCGATGATGCAACCCATTGCCGGCGGCGCGGTGGCACGGCCGTTCGTCACACACCACAACACGCTCGACATGGATTTGTTCTTGCGGATCGCACCGGAACTTTATTTGAAGCGGCTGGTCGTGGGTGGATTGGATCGCGTGTATGAAATCAATCGCAACTTTCGCAACGAAGGCTTGGGATGGAGATGGAATCCAGAGTTCACCATGCTGGAGTTCTATCAGGCGTATACGGACTACCAGGGCATCATGGATCTCACGCAGGAGTTGATCACTCAGGCAGCGAAAGACGTGACTGGTGGAACGAAAGTGAAGTGGGGCGATCAGGAAATCGATTGGGCGAACTGGACGCGGATGACCATGCGGGAGGCCATCATTCATTACTGGCCGGTGGCGGGAGGAGCGAAGCCGGAGAAGAGCGACTTCACGAGCGCGGCGAGTTTGGATGCGCTTCTGGCGAAGGTGGCAGCTGATGTAAGGGAGGTGCGTCCAGGAATTGCTCAAGGCAGGCCGGATCAAATCTCAGCTACGTTTGAACTAATTCGGAGGGAGTTGGCAAAGGGCGGTAGTGCAGGAGCAGCCATTGCTAGTGTCTTCGAGGCTGTTGCGGAAGAGCATCTAACCCAGCCAACGATCATCTATGAGTTCCCTACCGCGGTCTCGCCGCTGTCCAAGCAAAAGCCGGATGAGCCGGAATGGACCGAACGCTTCGAAATCTTCGCCGGACAGATGGAGATATCGAACGGGTTCAGCGAACTCAATGATCCAGAAGATCAGCGGCGGCGATTTGAAGGTCAGTTGAAAGAGCGCGAGCGCGGCGATGACGAAGCCCACCAGATGGACGAAGACTACATCCGTGCGTTGTCGTATGGAATGCCGCCCACTGGCGGCTGTGGCGTAGGCGTCGATCGCCTGTGCATGCTGCTAACCGATTCCCACACCATCCGTGACGTGATCCTGTTCCCCGTTCTGCGTCCGGAAAAGAGCTCGACAGCGGAGAGCACCGAGCACTCGTAGCAAAGGATGTACTTCGGTGCGCGCCCGAGATCGGCTTCCCGGTACCCTACAATGCACTAGAAATAGAGCAGCGAGATTTCTATACTCGCGTCATCGGTTTTGGGTTCAGAAATGGCAGCGCTATCGTAATGTCCTTCAGCCGCTGGACATTGGGTCGATAGCGCTTTGCTTTTCTTCTGACGAGTTCTTCTACTTCGACTTTTCGGCGCCCTTGCCGGCGGTTCTCTGTGGCTCATAGGCAGGCTTGTCGGGGCCGAAGTTCGTACTCAGGTAATCGATTAACGCATCCCGATCTGCGGGATCGACTACCGCTCCCCATTTTGTCATCTTGTCGACTTCTTTGGCCCACGCGCCTTTGCTCAGACGCTGCTGCAGAATAATCCGGGCTTCATGACATTCCAGGCATGCGCTGGTGGCCTTCGCCTGCATCGGTCCGGGGGGAAGGTCCGCGGTGACGTTCGCCGAAGCGGTTTTCTGCGCGGACGCGATGAAGGGAAAAACGGTCCAAAAGGCCAGTAGCACGACGATTGCAAACACGCGGTTGATGCCCGAGTTTTGAGGCGCAGCCTGAAGCCACGCCCTTGTAAAACCCGGCGACGTTTCACGAAACATACTACGAAACATGAACATTCACCTGATCGATGACATTGATAAGGTAGCCGCTCGGATTCCAATACGGCGTTGCGGGCTGCGTGCGCCCCTGGCTGTCTGTGGCACGCGACCGGATGGTATAGTCGCCCGCTTTGCCAGGCCTCCAATCGTAACTCCACAAGCGCCACGCGTAGTGGGCTTGCTCGTGGCCGAGTCGTGCAAGGTTCCAGGTTGCGCCGCCATCGGCGGAGATCTCCACTTTCACGATGTCGGCTTCTCCTGCCCAAGCCGCGCCGTGAACGGTCACTTTGCCAGCCTTGAGATTGCTGCTATCGATCGGTCCAGAGATGACTGATTTCACGTTCAGAGCGGTCAGTGGATGCGTATCCTCTGGTTTCACGGCGTCGCCGGGCTTCACCGGTTGGTTCGGAAAGCGATAACCCGGACTCATAAAATTACCGACGAATTCTGAGTCGAGCACTTTGATTTCGGTGAGCCACTTGCAAGAGGCTGCACCAATCCAGGCGGGAACGAGCGCGCGCGCGGGAAATCCGTGATGTTTGGTCAAGGGAGATCCATTCATGTGGGTGGCAATGATCGTATCGGCATCGACCGCCTTCGCGATGGGAATGCTGCGAATAAAAGGAGGGACTTTCCCTGGAACTTCGTCGAGTCCCCGGAACATGACGTGCTTGCCCGTGGATTTCACTCCGGCGCGCTGCAAAACGTCACGCAGGCGCGGGCCGGAGAAACTCGCCGTGCCCACCGCACCTTTGCCCCACTGGATGCCGGGTACCTGCGGGCGCTGCAAGCTGCGTCCATTGCCGGCGCACTCTAGAGTGTTGACGAGGGAGTGCGTTTCGAATCTCCCCAACTCCGACAGATTCAGCGTGAACGTCTTCTCTACTTCTCCGCCCACCGAAAGGCGCCAGCTTTCTGCATCGAGTTCGCTGGGTTCGTGCATGTGGTTTCGTACGAAGAAGTGCGGCACCGGAGTGAGCCAGGTATTGAAATAGTTGACCGGGCTTTCCAGGTCGACAAAGCGGAACGACCGGAGAATCATGCCATCTTCGCCGGGGAATTGAACCGCTTGCTCCTGCGGAAGAGCCCAAGTCAAGACGGAAGGCGCGGTACTAGCCATGAGCACCGCCGCGGACGTCTGCTTGAGGAATTCGCGTCTGGATTTCATTGTCTTCTTCTTTAGATTCTAAAACCGTTCTTTGTGCCGAATTAAGTTAACACCACCGGCCCGGAAAAGGAGAGTAGCCAAAACCGGACCGGCGGCGTCTTCGAAGGGAAGGCGCCCCTCGAAAAGTCGAAAATCGTTTGAAACGGTCCCGCGTCAACTGCTGACGCGGGACCGTTTTCGGTTTACGGCAAGTAGTAACGGAATGAGGTGAAGACCATATTGTCGATTCCTTCTGGCGTTACTCCGGGATGTCCCCCTCCAGAGGGGCCAACGCCAGACCAGGTCTGACGGGTCACGTAGGAATACTGCGTACCGAACTGGAAGCGGCCTCTGGGCCCGCTATAGAAGCGATACCAGAATCCAGCCGTACCCTCGATGACCGCGCGTGTGTCGGCCGTGCAATTGGCCAGTGTAGTCGGCGTAAAGCCGGTGTTTACGGCAGGAGCAAGCTCGGTGTAGCAGCCGGAATTGTTGAACAGGGGAGCTCCGTAGCCGACCTCTTTGCCGGTGATCGGGTCTAAATCCGCCGCGCGGCCGGCGTACTCGAGACCGCCGTAGCCGAAGACGTCGAATCTCTTGCTTTTCCACTCGAGGGTGGTCAGCCCTTCAAAGTTGCGGATGAGACGAACCGTGCCGTCGGCATAAATCGAAAGGTCCGACAGTCCGCCCGGGGCGTAGCGTCCGATTCCGCTGCCAGCGAAGCCTTTCACGCCGAAGACCAGATGATGGGCAATGGTCCAACGGGCGCTGGCGCCTGCGCCGCCTCCGTTCTTGGAAGCATTGTAGGCTCCGAGTGCGTTGGGACCAGGTGTGGTGCTACCGCCGCAGGTTGCGGTGGTGGGGTTCGCAATTTCGCCGCAAGGAAAAACGCGGTCGCGGAATCGGTCAAACAAACCGAAAACTTCGTAGTGCCCGAAGCCAGGATCAAAGGCAACCTTGGCGACGATATCAGGGGAAGGATTGGCCGTGTAGGTGGAGGTTGTGTTGTAGCTGTTACTTGCGCCCGCCTCACCCAGGAGGAAATTGTTTCCATTTCCGTGGGTCGTGAGAGTGCCTTGCGCATTTTCCAGAGCGACGGCAAACGCAACCTTGTGATTGAAGTCTTTTGTTAGCCGAATCCCATACTGACGCGCAAAGACGAAGCCAACGTTATACGACGGATCGATCGTCTTTGGACGAGCGTCATTGGTTCTGCCGAGATCGTCGTCCGGCGAGATTCCTTGCCCATTCTCGGTGAGCAGGCTCCACTCCTGGCCGCCGAGAAAGCTCCAGCCATTGTCAAACTTGGCCTGGCCCCACGCCTGGCGCAGACGGAGAGTGTAGCTGTTGGTTTCGGTAGAGGTGGAAGTAACGCCGGCGGAGAGGAAGTCTGCCGAAACGTAGCTAGAAAGATTTACGTTCTTTAGGCGGCCATCGACGAAGGTGGTGATCTTAGACTGGCGAGCCGAGCCGAAGAACTCCGAGAGCTGGCTCTGGGAGGCGCCTGGCATGGTCAGAGAATTAAAGGGCGTGGGCAGGTCTGCCCCGAGCTCTCTCGACCGTCGCACAAAAGCAGCTTCCGCATATCCGCCGGGCGTAATATTGATACCCCGGAAGTGTATCGTGAGGGGTCCCTCCATCTGCTTGTTGAACGTCTGGGGCGATTCAGGATTCACGGTTTGAGGCGAATCCTGCAACGATAGGACTGCGTTCTTCAAGGTGGCATCGTTCGGCGCGCTGTCGTTTACCGGCTTCACGCCGGCAACCTCGCCCTCCTGCTGACCCATTGGTTGCCCCTGGCGCGCCTGTTGCGAGTTTTGCTGGCTCTGCTTTTGCAATTGCTCAGTGAGGTGCTGGATTTGCTGCTGTTGAGCAGCCAAGGCGTCTTTCAATGCCTGAATGTCCGCAGCCGTCACCGCCGGCTGTGCAGTTGCAGGGTTATTTTTTCCCTGGGATGCCGGACTAGCCGGCTGGGTTTGTGCCCAGGAGCCTACGGAAAAGGCCGCCAGCATCAGGGCCGCAAAAAACACATGCTTGGTTCGCTTCATGGGATTTATATCCTCTCCTTTTGAGTTTTGATCGGACCGCGTTACTGGGGGAACGGGATAAAGCTTTTTGCCTGGAACATGACCTGGCACGAAAACGTCGATTTCACGCATTCTCACGCTAATGTCCATATATTCCATTATTACAATCTGTTTAGTCGACATTTGAGCAACAATCTACACACCACTTGTTAACACAGTGTTAAATCAGGAAGCGCGGGGGGAAGATTTTCCTGAGCCGGGCCTAGGTTGAGGACGTCAATCCCCACCTGCGCTGCAGACGGCTCTCCATGGACTTGAACACCAACCCATCGACCACGTATCCGATGGCAATAATAAGAATCATGACAGCAATGACGGCACTCATGTCGTTCAAGTCGCGTCCCATCATCAACATTTGTCCTAGTCCCAGGCTCAAATAGAGCATCTCGGCGGTAATCAACGAGCGCCATGCGAAAGCCCATCCCTGCTTCAGACCGGAAACAATAAAAGGCAGACTGGCGGGCAAGAGCACGTACCAGAACAGTTGAAACCCGCTCGCGCCCAGGTTGCGGCCGGCCATGCTGTAGATCTTCGGCATCTGTTTCCGACCATCTTCCATGGCCAGGGTCACAGACAGCAGCGATCCCATCACCACTACGAACAGAATCGCGTTCTGGCTCAGGCCGAACCACAATAGTGCGAGGGGCCACCAGCAGATGCTGGGAAGGCTCTGCAGACTCACAAGCAATCCGCCCATGGTTTCTTCGAGAAATTTGCTGGTACCCAAACCCAACCCGAGAATCATGCCCAGGACAACCGAAATGGTGTAACCGATCAACACCCGCCGCATGCTGACGGCGATCGCAATCAGGAAGGTGTGATCCTGGAATCCGGCATACAACGCTTGGCCGACACCGCGGGGTGTGGGGAACAAATAGGGCGGCCAGATCTTCAGTTCGGCCAGCACCGTCCACACGGCGAACAGTGCTGCATAGAAAACAATCAGTCGAGCCGTGCGCTTCACGATCGCACTCCGGCTTCGACGCGCGGTTTAACACCCAGGCTGTATTCCACTTCGAGCGAGCGATTTATCTCTTCACGCAAATCACCAAGTATTTCGCTGGCCGCACGGGCCAGGCTTGGATCCTCCAAGCTGCGAGGCCGCGGCAAATGCACATGGAATTCTCGCTTCACGCGCCCGGGCCGAAAGGTGAGGAGAACGACACGGTCACCGAGCCGTATCGCCTCTCGCACGTTGTGCGTGACAAATATAACGGTGCACCCGGTCTCCGCCCAGATGCGTTCCAGTTCGTCATGAAGAAGGTCACGAGTCTGGGCATCGAGCGCAGCGAAGGGTTCATCCATCAGTAGCACATCGGGTTTAGTGGCGAGAGCGCGAGCCAAAGCCACGCGCTGACGCATGCCGCCCGAAAGCTGGTGAGTATAGCTGTGCTTGAACTGCATCAAGTGCACCAGACGCAGGTAGTAATCGGTCTTCTCCTCCCTTTCGGCCTTGCCGACGCCCTTCATTTTCATTCCGAACTGAACGTTGTCCCCAACGGTAAGCCATGGAAAAAGACCGAGTTCCTGAAAAATCAGAATGCGGTCGGTGCCTGGGCCTTCAATCTGTTCGCCGTCCACCAAAATTTCTCCAGAAGTCGGCTGGTGCAGCCCGGCGATCAGGTGAAGCAGGGTGGACTTGCCGCAACCGGAGGGTCCGACGATGCAGAGAAATTCACTCGCCTTCACCTGCAGATTGATGTGGTCGAGGGCGAGTATGCGCTCGCCGGTCTGCGTTTTGTAACTCAGGCAGATGTCGGTGAGGGCGACTTTAGGCACATCGGACGACACTCCTCTGAATGGGAGCGCTGCCAGGGTCGACCCTGCCTTTCCGCGGGAACCGGCAACGCGCGAAGGAGTACGAGGGTCGATCGGAAGTGGAATCTGCGCGGGAAAATTATGGGCGTTCGTGCTCACTGAACGGTCTTCCTTCCCTCCTCCGCCAAAACCTGATTGAGAAGCGTCAGGTCGTAGAGGCGAGAGAGATCTGGCATCTCACGGCCGAGAAACCCGTCGTCGAAGGCCTGTCGTGCGGCGGTGGTGAGCGCGCTATGCAAGGGATCATAAGTAACCTGCATGCGGGCAAAGGCCTCGTCGAGAACGATTGACGGAAGAGCCTTGCCGGTCTCGGTCTGAATCTGCTGGTTCAACAATTTTTTGGCTTCACCAGGATGGACATTAATCCAGTCGCTAAGCTCGACATCAGCTCGAATCCAATTCTTGACCAAGTCGGAATGTTCGTTAAGAAACTTGGTATTAACCACCAACAGTCCAATGACGAACTGTCCGTTCGGCCAGAGCGTTCGCTCGTCGACAAAGAGTCGTCCGTTGCCTTCGTGGATCAGGCGAGTTGCCCAAGGCTCGGGGGCCCACGCCGCATCCAGCTCCTTCTTCAGAAACAGTGTGAGCTGATCGGGATTTGCCATGGGGATGACTTGCACGTCGCCACCTTTGTCGGTGGTTTTCATGCCATGACTCTTCAGCCAGTTGCGGAGCGCCACATCCTGAGTGTTGCCGAACTGAGGCGAAGCCACACGCTTGCCGTGGAAATCTTCCGGTTTCTGAATTCCGCTGTCGTTACGGACAACAAGCGCAGCGCCTCCACTGGCCGCTCCTGCCACAACACGGAGAGCTTCCCCATTGGAGCGGACGTAGCCGTTGATAGCCGGATTGGGACCCACATAAGTCATGTCGATCGCTCCGCCAAATAGGGCCTCGATCGCGGAGGGACCTGCGTTGAAACTCGTCCACCGCACTTTGACGTGTGGGCCCATCGCTCGGTCGAACCATCCGTTCGCTTTACCCACCATGGCCTGAGCATGGGTGATGTTGGGAAACGCGCCCACGCGAATGGTGATTTGCGCCGAAGCCGAAATCGCTGCCGCAAACGCGAAGATGATCCCGACGAGAAGCTGTCTATACACCCTTGTGCCCCCCGATGACCATGGGCAAGACGCTCGCTTTTTCTTTCTTCTTGTGGGTGCGCTTGCCCTTGGTGGCGTGCGGACCCGGGTCGGCAATGAGGTCGGCCAGAGTTCTATTTTCCAGGATGTGCGCGGCTGCATCGCGGACGTCCAGGAAGAGCTGGTAAAGCGCCCGATGCGGCAAATCACGGACGATGAGCGCGCGCAGTTGCTCCGCGTCGCCGAACGGCGCTAAAGGACCGTCGATCAATCGTATGATCTCGCTCAACCGGATATCGGCGGGATCGCGCCGCAGTTGGTATCCGCCCTTCGCTCCGCGCACGCTCTCGACGATGCGCGCGTTTTTCAGTTCGAGGAGGATCAGCTCGAGAAATTTCTCGGGAAGATTCTCCTCGTAAGCAACTTCGCGGATCTTGATGGCGCCCTGGCGGTACCGCCGCGCCAACATCATCATGGCTTGCAGCGCGTAAAGTCCCTTTTGTGAAATTTTCATAGCGGCACATTATGCCATAAAGTCCATGGTATTAGTAGACTTTATTACACATCCGCCGGGTGCAACTGGAGCGCCATCGTGCAGGTTGTCGACGAATAAGCTAGACGTTTGGTTTCAGCAGCTTGCCAAAGCGCCCACGAACTGCTCAAGGGGAGGATATGCAATGGATTGCAGTTTCCAAGACAAGAAAGTCGCCGAACGGCACTTTAGGTCTGGGGAAGAACGCGCAGCACCTGCACGGTGATATTATCCGGCCCACCGCGTTGCAAAGCTAACTTTACAAGGGCGGCACAACATTCGGCTGGAGCGTTTCGGCTCGCTTCCGATTCCATTTCTTCATCTGTCACTACGCCCCACAGGCCATCGGTGCACAACACCAGATCGTCTCCGTCCTCTAGCGCCATGCTGTGCTGAGCGCCATCCACGGAAAGTTCCGTTCCTGCTCCTAAAGCAGAAGTTAGGATGTGGCGTTGCGGATGCTTCTCTGCATCTTCGGCCCGCACAATCCCGCTCTCCACCAGGCGTCCGACATAGGAGTGGTCGCGGGTTAAGCGCGAGATACGCGCGCCGCGCACGAGGTAGAGCCGGCTGTCTCCAACGTGCGCAAAATAGAGCTGGCGATCCCGCACGACCAGTGCAGTGCAGGTTGTCCCCATCCCATGAAGCTCGGGGTGCAGCATGGCGTAGGCCTGAATCCTATGGTGAGCCTTGTCGAATGCCTCCAGCAAGACTGCACGCGGGTCGTCCCGAACATCGTCGAGGTAGACATCGCGAATGGTTTCTACCGCCAGGCGGCTCGCTTCCTGGCCGCCCTCGTATCCACCCATACCATCGGCAATCACAGCCAGTCTTCCCTTCCGATGGAATTCGCCGTCCACAGCCGGCTCCCAATAGAGGTAGGAATCCTCATTATTGTCGCGCTGGCAACCTACGTCGCTCAGGCCCGCAACTTCCATTCCAGGTCTCACGTTCATGCAGTCGACCGACATGCCCCGCTATCCCCAATCGGCCCCGGTCATTATAGACAAGTGCCGGTGCAAAAACGCAAGCGATTGGACCCCGTTACAAAAACAAAAAAGCCGCGGCTGGCCGCAGCTTAGGTCCTGAACTCGGGAGTCAGACGTTTGAGCTACTTCCCGTCGTGTTTATCTTTATAGACCTGCCGACTCGTGCGGTTCTGTTCACGATTGAGCTGTCTCTGCTCGCCCTTGGTCAGATGACCGTTGTGAGCGGCCATATCGGCCTTCTGCTGGTTCTCAATATTCTGTTCGCGATTCTCCAACCGCGAAGTCTGACCCGGCGTCAGCGTGCCATTTTTGACGCCATTCGCGATACGGTCCTGCTGGTTCGTCTCGCGGCCATTCACTTCGTTGACGCGAGGGTGGCCTGGATCGACTTGGCCCGCCCCTGCGCCGGATGTGTTGCCGTCTTGGGTTTGAGCAGAGGCGGCCCCAACAAACATCAGACCACCCGCTGCCAGGACTAAGAGCGACTTCGTGATTTTGTTGTTCATGTTGGAAGTAAACCCTCGCGTCGGAGTTTAGTTGTGAAGTTTTCGCCCCGCTAATTACAAAGGGATAAAGAACCCGATGCGACGAAAGAAACTAAAGACTGAGGGTGACCATTCGAGGTTACTGAAGTCATCGACCGGAATTGTCACACTGGCCTGAGATCGGGCGACGATGCGCCAAAACTCATCGAAATTCAGGCAACGCTTTTCCTCGAAAAGCAGCCTTAGGAGCGGATTTCGGGCCTGTTTGAAGAACGCAACTCCATCCTTAGTCACTTCGCCATCAAATTTCTACAGGAATCACTGTATATCTCACCCTTGGGCACGGTGGCTATCATCGCGGGACGTAAGCAGTTAGGTGCATTCCAAAGCTGATGGCAGTCACCGAACCGATTGATCACTCGATGTTCCGTGACGAAGACAAAATACCCAAGGTTGCGAAATAAATGTCTGGTCAGATCCTCATCGTGGATGACAACGAGGCCGTAAGGAACAGCTTACGTTTGTTGCTTTCCTCTCGCTCGGAGTGGAAGATTTGCGGCGAAGCAGTGGACGGACTCGATGCCATCTGCAAAGCAAGAGTTCTTCGACCAGATATCGTCCTGATGGACATCTCCATGCCGCGGATGGATGGACTTGAGGCAACCCGCGTTCTGCGGAAAGAAGTGCCTGAGGCCAAAGTCGTCATCGTCAGCCAGAACGACCCAGCGGTCGTACATCAACAGGCGCAGCAAGTAGATGCTGCGGCCTATGTGGTTAAGAGTGACATCCTCCGAAACCTGTTTCAAACCCTTGAAGCGGTAGTGGGACGAAACCTCCCTAAGGATGCGCGGGGAATGCCGAAGCGCAACCCCGCGGACCCAGGGTGGTTGGCGGGCGGAGGAACTCTGGGCCGGTTGATTCGAGAACGCGATTGGTCACTGACATCACTCGGTCCCATCGAAAGCTGGCCGCAAAGCCTGAAGACGTCGGTCAATCTGATTCTGAGTTCTCAGCACCCCATGTGGATCGGATGGGGTAAAGATGCGACATTTCTCTATAACGACGCCTATCTCCATGTGTTGAGTTTAGCCAAACACCCTTGGGCATTGGGCAGGCCGGCGTCGGAAGTATGGGCGGAGATCTGGGATGTCTGCGGACCCTTAGCCGACAAGGTGTTCGAAAAAGGGGAAGCATCTTTTGTCGATGACGTTCGCCTCTTCATGAATCGTGGAGATCTGCTCGAAGAAACCTACTACTCGTTCTCTTATAGCCCAATTCTCGATGAAACCGGCAACGTAGCAGGATTGTTTTGCCCATCGACCGAAGTCACACCGAAAGTGATTAACGCGCGGCGGCTTCGCACTTTGTCGGACCTATCGGCGAGCGCCTTGACGCAAAAAACAACGGAAGACGCCTGTGCCTCGGCGCTCGCCGCTCTGGCGAATAACCCCGACGATATTCCCTTTGCCGTCCTGTATCTCGTCGATGAAGAGGGCGAGAATGCGCGGCTCGCGGCGGTCTGCGGTCTTCCCAAAGGAGTCGCGCCTTGGGCGCCTCCTACGATTCGGTTAAATCGTGATAACTCGGAGCAATTTCTGTGGCCCGTTGCTCAAGTACTGAGGAGGTCCGAATCGGTTGCTGTGGATCTCAAGAATGTTGAAGGGTTACCCCTAGGGCCTGCGCAACAGAAGATGGCTGAGGCCGTGGTATTGCCCGTGACGACGCGAGGTGCGGATCAGCCGTTGGGAATTTTAATAGTTGGAGTGAATCCCACGCGCAGACTCGATGATGAATACCGAACATTTTACGACCTCATCTCCGGACAGATGGCGACCGCTATCCAAAATGTGCGGCTGGCCGAGGAAGAGCGAAATCGGCTGGAAGCTCTGGCGGAGATCGACCAAGCCAAGACTGCATTCTTCAGCAACGTCAGCCATGAGTTCCGCACTCCGCTGACTCTGATGCTCGGACCGGTCGAGGATCTGCTGGCGAAAAGCCACACCGACTTACCTCCGGCTGCAAAGGCCCAACTCCAACTGGTAAATCGTAATGGAAATCGGCTGCTGCGACTGGTAAATACGCTACTGGACTTCTCCCGCATCGAAGCCGGCCGAATGCAAGCTGTATATCAGCCAACGGACCTGGCGGGCTTCACGGTTGAGCTAGCCAGCGTATTCCGTTCAGCCACGGAGAAAGCGGGATTACGGCTCGTCCTTGATTGTCCGAAGCTCTCAGAGGCGGTCTTTGTCGACCGCAACATGTGGGAAAAAATTGTACTGAATCTAATCTCCAACGCCTTCAAGTTCACCCTTGAAGGCGAAATAGCGGTTTCGCTGGTGCGCGCTGGAAACAATGTGGAACTCCGGGTTCGTGATACCGGGGTCGGAATTCCGGCACATGAATTGCCGCGGGTGTTTGACCGTTTCCATCGCATCGAAAACACCCGCAGCCGCACCCATGAGGGCAGTGGGATCGGACTGGCGTTGGTGCTAGAACTGGTGAAGCTACACGGTGGCACCGTACGCGTTGAGAGCGTGGCAGGAAAAGGCAGCACTTTTATTGTGAGTCTGCCGCATGGAAGTGCGCACCTGCCCACTGAGCACGTTGGCGGAACACGCACTCTGGCGACGACCGCAGTGGGGGCAGCTCCTTTCGTAGAAGAAGCGCTTCGCTGGCTGCCTGATGCCGAACGCGAAGAGACAACCGAAATCCTTCCCAGCGACGAATTAATTCCCATTCCTTGTCCCCCCAGTGCTGGAGGAGATGACGGATCCGAGAAACGGCCACGCATTCTCGTAGCGGATGACAACGCCGATATGCGCCAATACCTCATCCGCTTACTGGCTGAGCGCTACGAGGTAGAAGCAGTCCCGGACGGAGAGGCTGCGCTGGCATCTTCGCGGAAACGCACTCCTGATGTCGTATTGAGCGACGTGATGATGCCCAACCTCGACGGGTTCGGTTTGCTCGAGGCGCTGCGAGCGGATCCCAACATGAGAACTGTGCCCATCATTCTGCTTTCCGCCCGCGCCGGCGAGGAGTCTCGCGTAGAAGGAATGGAGCATGGTGCGGACGATTACCTGATCAAGCCCTTCAGTGCCCGTGAGTTGCTGGCTCGCGTGCAGACGCATCTGGAAATGGCCCGCGTCCGAAAACAGGCTGAGGATGCGTTGCGGCAACGCACCGCACAGTTCGAAACGCTCCTCAACGAAGCTCCTCTTGGTGTTTACGTCGTGGACTCCGACTTTCGCATCCGGGAAGTAAATCCAACGGCATTCGCCGTCTATGACAATCTTCCCGATCTCGTTGGCCGGGATTTTGAGGAGCTGACCCGCAGTCGCTGGCGAAAGGAATACGCCGACGAAATCGTGAATCAGTTCCGTCATACCCTCGAAACTGGAAAGCCTTTCTTCGCTCCTGAGCGGATCGAGCAGCGTCGCGATAATGGGGAATGCAAGTGCATTGAATGGCAGATTAACCGGATTCCGCTTCCCGACGGCCGATACGGGGTGGTCTGCTATTTCCGAGATATTTCTCGTATGGTCCGCGCCCGGCGGCTCATCGCGGAATCCGAAGAGCGCTTGCGGCTGGCACAAAAGGTAGGACACTCCGGCACTTGGGAACTGCAGTTTGAGACGGGCCGACTGATCTGGTCACCGGAATTGCAGGATCTCTGGGGCGTGGCTCCGGGGACAGAAGCTCCCGGCGAGCAGGTTCAGTTTCGGCGAATGATATATCCCGAGGACTTGGACAGAATCGACAAATCGCTGGCGCAGACCATTGAGACTCGCAGCCCCGAGTTTAATGTGGAGTTCCGCATCACCCGCACGGACGGCGTCGCGCGCTGGATCGAGTCCATCTCGAGAGTTTTCTACGATGACGCTGGAAAACCCTTGCGCATTATCGGAGTAAGCACTGATATCACCCCACGGAAGCAGGCGGAGGAGTCGGCGCGCAAGCAGCGGGAACGTTTTGACCTGGTGGCCGAAGCTTCACAGGTCGGCTTCTGGTTCTGCGATCTTCCTTTCGACAAATTGATCTGGGATCACAAGGTCAAGGAGCATTTCTGGTTGCCATCGGATGCCGAGGTAACCATCGACACATTTTACGAGCGGCTTCATCCCGAGGATCGGGATCGCACTCACCAAGCCATTTCGGAGAGCATCGAGAACGATACGCCATATAACATCGAGTACCGGACGGTCGCACCTGACGGGCGCCAAAAATGGATTCGGGCAATGGGCAGAACATTTTACAAGTCTTCTGGCCAGCCCATCCGCTTCGACGGCTTAACGCTGGACATTACCGAGCGAAAACGCATCGAAGAAAGAGAGCGGAAGATGGCCACCGAAGCCGTGGCGGCCACCGCGAAATTTCGAGCTGTGTTCGAGCAGACTCCAGTATTCGCGGGGATCATGGCATTGGACGGCACGCTTCTGGACGCGAATCGATTGAGCCTGAAAGCCTGCGGTTACAGCGCGGAAGAAGTTCTGGGACGCCGTTTCTGGGATACCGGTTGGTGGAGACTCTCTGAGGAAACGCAAGCCAAAATTCGCGCCGCAACCGCACAAGCGGCTCAAGGTACTGCCTATGAGGCGGTTTTGACTTACCACTGGGCGGATGGCACCGAGCGAGTGGTCAACTTCGCGCTTCACCCCATTCGCGATCACGAGGGGAAAATCCTGTTCCTACACCCTACAGGCGTGGACATCACTGATCTCAAGCGTGCCGAGGAGAATTATCGGACGCTGGCGGAGACGCTCGAGGCCGAAGTGCGCGCCCGAACCCGAGAATTGGAATATCGCAATGCCGACGTGGTACGGCAGTCCGAACAACTGCGCGACCTGTCCGTGCGTTTGTTGCGAGTACAGGATGAAGAACGGCGGCGCATTGCGCGAGAACTTCACGACAGTGCCGGACAGATACTTGCGGCGCTCAGCATGAATCTTTCTCGGGTCGCGCAACACGCCCGCCAGGACGGTTTCCGCCTTACCAAGGAGGCGGAAGACAGTGAGCAACTGGTGCAGCAACTCAACCAGGAGATCCGGACGATGTCGTATCTGCTGCACCCGCCATTGCTCGACGAAACTGGCCTCTCCGAGGCGCTTCGCTGGTATATTCAAGGGCTAATGGAGCGCAACAGTCTCCAGATCGAGCTGAGCGTTGCCGAGGAGTTCGGCCGGCTCTCGCGCGAAATGGAACTCGTCATGTTCCGTCTCGTGCAGGAGTGCCTGACCAACATTCATCGCCACAGCGATAGCAAAAGCGCCATCATTCGGATTGCGCGCGAGGACGAAATCGTTTCTCTCGAAGTGAAAGACCAAGGCAAAGGGATATCGCCGGAGAGGTTGGCCGAGATTCAGGCAAAAGGCTCCGGCGTGGGTATCACCGGAATGCGGGAGCGAGTCCGCCAATTTGGCGGGCATATGAATATCGATTCGAACCATAAGGGCACCACCATCTCCTTTACCCTTCCGCTGGCGAAAAGCGTTCCTTCTAAACCAACTTCCGCAATCCAGCCAGTCTCTGTTGCATAAAGGCCCGAGTGGCGATATCCATGCGAATTCTCCTTGTCGACGATAACGATCGGGTGCGGCACGGCATCAGAGATCTGCTGACATCGGATACGAATTGGGAAGTTTGCGGCGAAGCCAAAGATGGAACGGAAGCACTTCAAAAAGCACGCCAACTTCTCCCCGATGTCATCCTCCTGGACATCAGCATGCCGGGCTTGAATGGTTTCGAAACGACTCGTCTGCTTCGGCTCGAGGTCGCGGACGCCAAGATTCTGATCATGAGCCAGAATGATCCGGCCCTGTTGCTGCCACGCGCAATCGAAGCCGGCGCACAGGGGTGCGTCGATAAAGCTCGTCTCTTCACAGATCTCCTGCCCAGCATTGAGAGCCTCGCGGGAGGGTCTCCCGAAGTTCGCTGATCAGCGTGGTTGGCCGATGTTGCGATGGCATTCTGGTGTCGAATTCGACGATGGCTGACTGATATTGCTAAAGCTGCTCGACTACTGACAATTGTCTTTCTGCTGATCGCCGTCGGGCAATCAGTGTCCGGCCGGCCCGCTCAAAGTGTCCGCCGTCATGGCGTCCAGGAATATACATTTGAAGTCGTGCGAATGTTTCCCCACGATTCTCACGCCTTCACACAAGGCTTGGTATTTCATGACCCATTTCTATACGAGAGCACCGGGCTCAAAGGCCGATCCTCGTTACGCAAGGTTCGTCTTGAAACCGGAGAAGTGATTCGAGAGGTGGACTTGCCACCCGAATACTTCGGCGAGGGGATCACGATCTTCAAGAACGAAGTTGTACAACTTACGTGGCAAGCCCAAACGGGATTCGTCTACAACCTGAGCGACTTCCATTTGTTACGGCAATTCTCATACCCCGGTGAAGGGTGGGGCTTGGCCACAGACGGCCACGTCATTTTTATGAGCGACGGAACCGCGGAGATCCGTGTTCTGGATCCCTTCTCGCTGGCAGAGAAGCGGCGCTTTACGGTTCGGGATGGGGGCCGCAACATTTCCCAGTTAAATGAACTGGAGATCGTGGAGGGAGAACTTTTCGCCAACGTGTGGCAAACCAATCGAATCGCTCGAATCTCTCCTCACAGCGGCGCCGTAGTCGGCTGGATCGACCTCACAGGTCTGCTAAGCCCGGTCTATCGCCTGGAATCTAGTGCGGTTTTGAACGGAATTGCCTACGACTCAGAGCGGAAGCGGCTATTCGTCACGGGCAAGTTGTGGCCGAAGATCTTCGAGATTCAGCTGGTTCCGAAGCGTTAGAACGGCGCCCTTTGATCCAGGCGAACAGTTCATTCCGGCGCCAGGACTATTCATGCGCCGTTCACGATGAAGAAGAATCACTCTTCCCGGTAGCGGCATCCTAGATACAATTCATCGTAAGGAGAATATTCATGGCCACCGCTACGGAAGCCCTCACCTCCCTCTCGGCCGAAGAATTGAACAAAATGGACGCCTACTGGCGAGCTTGCAATTATTTGTCGGCAGGAATGATCTATCTTCGCGCGAATCCATTACTTCGCGAACCACTGAAGCCGGAACATATCAAGCGTCGTCTTCTCGGCCATTGGGGATCGGATCCCGGGCAGTCGTTCGTGTGGGTTCATCTGAATCGCCTTATTAAAAAATACGATTTGAACGTGATGTACATCTCCGGCCCGGGTCATGGAGCGCCGGCTACGCTGGCCAATGGCTATCTCGAGGGCCACTATTCGGAGATCTATCCTGATAAGAGCCGCGATGAGGCGGGCATGCTGAAATTCTTCCGGCAGTTTTCCTTTCCCGGCGGAATTGGCTCGCACTGCACGCCGGAAACGCCCGGCTCAATTCACGAAGGCGGAGAACTTGGTTATTCGATTTCGCACGGGTATGGGGCGGCGTTCGACAATCCTGATCTCATCGTCGCCGTTGTGGTGGGCGACGGCGAAGCGGAGACCGGTCCCTTGGCAACCTCATGGCATTCCAACAAGTTCCTGAACCCGATTCGCGATGGCGCAGTATTGCCAGTGCTGCATCTCAACGGCTATAAAATTGCCAATCCCACTGTGCTCGCACGCATCCCGCAACCAGAACTGGAATCGCTGTTGATCGGCTACGGACACACACCCTATTTCGTCGAAGGCGACGATCCGGTCCAGATGCATCAGAAGATGGCTTCCGCGCTGGAGGAGTGCATCCTCGAGATCCGGTCGATACAACAGAACGCCCGCGCCAAGAACGATCCAACCCGTCCGCGATGGCCCATGATCGTCTTACGTTCACCGAAAGGATGGACGGGGCCAAAGGAAGTCGATGGCCACAAGGTGGAAGGCACGTGGCGCGCTCATCAGGTGCCGGTGCCTGACCCAATCACCAATAAGACGAATTTGAAAATCGTCGAAGACTGGATGCGCAGCTACAAGCCGGAAGAACTATTCGATCCGAAGGGAAGGCTGATACCAGAATTGCAGGAGCTTGCTCCTTCCGGAGAGCGCCGGATCTCTGCCAACCTTCACGCGAACGGCGGGCTGCTGCGCAAAGAGCTTGAGATGCCAGACTTCCGAAATTATGCCGTCGACGTGAAAACCCCGGGAGGAATGTACGCGCCGCCGACCGACGTGCTGGCGCACTTTCTGGCGGAGGTAATGCGCCGCAACATGAACTCCTTTCGCGTATTCGGACCGGATGAGACTGCCTCCAACCGCCTCACGGCAATTTACGCAGCTTCGAAGAAAACATGGCTTGCCGAATACCTGCCGGATGACGCCGACGGCGGCGAACTCGATGTCGCCGGGCGCGTGATGGAAATGCTCAGCGAACATACCCTGGAGGGATGGTTCGAGGGCTACGTTCTCACCGGCCGTCACGGCTTCTTTTCAACTTATGAAGCCTTCGTTCACATCATCGATTCCATGTTCAACCAGCACGCTAAATGGCTGGAGAAATCGAAGAAAGAACTCAGTTGGCGAGCGCCGGTGCCGTCAATCAATATCCTCATTACGTCACTGGTGTGGCGGCAGGATCACAACGGCTTTACCCACCAGGATCCTGGATTTCTGGATGTAGTCACAAACAAGAGTCCGGATGTGGTGCGGATTTATTTGCCGCCCGATGCAAACTGCCTGCTCAGCGTGGCGGACCATTGCCTGCGCTCGCGTGATTACGTTAATGTCATTGTCGCCGACAAGCAGGACCATCTCCAGTATCTCAACATGGATGAGGCCGTAATCCATTGCACCAAGGGCATCGGCATCTGGGATTGGGCTTCCACCGACGATGGTGCGGAACCCGACGTGGTGATGGCCTGTGCCGGCGATATCGCGACCATGGAGTCGCTCGCGGCGGTACAGATTCTGAAAAAACATTTCCCTGATTTGAAGATTCGCTTCGTCAACGTGGTTGACCTTTTTCGGCTCATGCCGGAGACCGAGCACCCTCACGGACTCTCCGAGCGTGACTTCGACTCTCTGTTTACCACCAACAAACCCGTGATCTTCAACTTCCATTCCTACGCTTCGCTCATCCACAAGCTCAGCTATCGCCGCACCAATCACGACAACATTCACGTGCGCGGCTATAAGGAAAAAGGCAACATCAACACTCCGCTCGAGCTTGCGATTCTGAATCAGGTCGATCGCTTCGACCTGGCGATCGATGTAATCGACCGCGTCCCGCGGCTGCATCCCAGCGGCGCGCACGTCAAAGAATGGTTGAAGGATCAGATCATCGAGAGCATCAACTACGCTCACACAGAAGGGATTGACAAGGAAGACATGCGCAACTGGAAATGGGCGGCGTAGGGATCGTGCCGGACTCGACCAAGAAAGACGATCTGGTTCTGGTACTGAACAGCGGCTCCTCGTCCTTAAAGTTTGGCATCTTTTCCCGTGGCATTAGCGATGAAGATCCGCTGCTGACGGGGAGTGCGGAGGGCATCGGACACGATAATGGCTCGCTGCACATTCGTTCCGGCGACGGAACTTCGCTGGTACAGCGCGAGTGTATTCATGAATCGCAGAGCCACGCTCTCTCCCTTCTCGCAACAGCAATTCACAAGCACGTTGATACACTCCCGGTCGCGGTAGGCCACCGCGTAGTACATGGAGGCCCTAAGCTGGTAAGACACCAACTCATCACAGCGCAGGTGCTTGACGAAATGCGCGCTGCCGTCCACTTCGCACCCTTGCACATCCCGCAAGCGCTGAAGCTGATTGCGTCCGCCCAAGCGATCTTCCCCAAAGCCTCGCATTTCGCCTGCTTCGACGACGCTTTTCACCGGACTATTCCCCTAACGGCCTCACGATTCTCCCTTCCACGCCGCTACTTCGATGCCGGAATCCGGCGCTACGGCTTCCACGGTATTTCCTATGAATCGCTGGTGCATCACTTCGGCGCGAACGTTCCCAAGCGCGCGGTCTTTGCGCATTTAGGAAACGGATCAAGTCTCTGTGCGCTGCGAAACGGAGTATCTATCGACACGACAATGGGTCTGACACCCACCGGCGGCATTCCCATGGGCACACGTTCGGGCGATCTCGACCCGGGCGTGATCATCTATCTTCTGCGCAAGGAAAAGCTTGACGCTGACCAGTTGGAAACTCTGCTGAATCGCCAGAGTGGTCTACTTGGTCTCTCGTCGAGCCAGAGCGACGTGAAAACCCTTGAAGAACGCGCCCGCGCAGGCGACGCGGAGGCCACCCTAGCGCTCGATATTTTTGCTCTTTCAGCACGCAAGGTAATCGGGGGATACATGGCTCTTCTGGGCGGTGTAGATGCGGTGGTCTTCACCGGCGGTATCGGAGAACACAGCAGCCGTATAAGATCGGCCGCCACGCAGGGGCTTGAATCCTTGGGGCTCACGACAGAAAGAATTCAGGTTGTCCCCACGCAGGAAGAACGACAGATAGCGCGTCACTGCCGCAACCTGATGACCCAGGCGGACTGAGGATTCGGGTCAGCTCGAAACGGAGGTACTTGACGGTTCTGGAGCCTTCTTGGCGCAATCCCCGTTACACTGCTTCGGCCCCCAGACCACTCCCAGGGAGTGGAGAATCAGCGAGTCTCCAAGGGTCAGCTTGCTGGGGTCGGCCACAACCTGGTAGGCGTAATAAACCAGCTGATCGCGCGTGATGCACCAACGCTCGTGTCGGATGACACCTTCGCAATGCTCGCAAGCCGCCTGCGCATTATAGCGGTTACAGTGATACTGAAAAGTTGGGACGCTCTCGGACATTGACTATACCAGCCTTTTTTCAGCGGAGTCGCCACACTTAGCAGGAAACTCTCGGAAAGTTGCTTCCTGATCGCATCCTAGGGCGTGCCAAGAATCCTTAGAATGGCTGTCGTCACGTCTTATTGTGACTTGGATCACTTCGGGCGAGGAGAGCTTGAACCTGGGTTGGAAAACGAAGGTAACAATTGAAAGAATTCGCGAGCAGGTCAAGAAAGCAAAAGGCACGCATCCAGAGAAGACGCGCGCCTCGAATCAGAAGCCGAAAACCAGCGCTCCGCTATCTTCCGAAATACTTTGCGTTCAGCTCGGTAAACGAGTTCCACTTTTCCGGGAGATCATCAAGGGCGAAAATCGCCGAGACCGGACAGACGGGAACGCAGGCGCCGCAGTCGATGCACTCTACTGGATCGATGTAGAGCAACTGCTCCGTGGCGTATTTGGGATCATCTTTCTTAGGATGAATGCAATCCACCGGACACGCATCCACGCACGCTGTGTCTTTGGTGTTAATGCAAGGCTCTGCAATTACATAAGTCATGACGGTGTCGATCTCCTAGGCTGAATGTGGATATTTTACTACGGCGACCCCTGCGAGAACGGAGATTCTAGCAAGAAATGGTGACGCGGCGCAAAGCGAAACGGCTGGCAGCATCCGCTTGCCAGCCGTTCGAACTCGCGCAATTCACTCTTCCCGGATCACCGGTGTCCGCCACCACCACCGTGGAAGCCGCCGCCTCCGCCACCATGGAAGCCGCCCCCTCCGCCATGGAATCCACCACCACCGTGGAAGCCGCCCCCTCCGCCATGGAATCCGCTAGCTCCATGAAAACCGTTAGCTCCATGGAATCCGCCCGCGTAGCCACGTCCGCCGTAGCCAGCATGTCCATAGTAGCCTCTGCCGCCCCATCCTCGGCCGCCCCATCCTCGGCCGTAGTAGCCACCGCCCCAACCGCCACGCCAGCCCCACCCACCGTTCCAGCCATACCACGGGCCGGCGCCGATGAAGAGTCCGCCGGCGAACCAGTCAGGCCCGTAGTAGCCGTAAGGGGCGCATGCGTATGGATAGTATCCGTAGTAGCCGTAGGCGCAATCCGGCGGGCCTGCGGCATAGCCGTAACCTGGTCCAAATCCCACACCCACGCTGACCTGAGCTTGCGAGTAGGCCAGCGGCAGCATCAGAACACTTACCAAAGCCAAATATTTTAAGTACTTCATGATGTTCCCCCTTATCCCAGACCCGCCATTCCATCCCTAAGCCCACCGGATCTGCAGGTGTTCAAGATCTTTTCTCTATCCGAATCACCTAATCTATTTGAACTCGCAGCTTTAGAAAAAGTTGCAGATTCAGAAGTGGCTCATTTCGGCCACCCCATATGAATTCAACCACTTACGGGAATGAGGCTTTACGCCCCGACTAGTTCCTGGCTCGGCGCATATTCCACAATGTAGCCCGCGACTGCGCTGGCCGCGACGGTGAGTGGCGAAGCCAGATACATCTGCCCGGGACCGCTGCGGCCGGGGAAGTTGCGATTTTGCGCGCTAATCACCACCTGATCGGAACGCGTGGAAACCCCCGGCCCAGCGTTGATGCAGGCCCCACAGCTGGGCTCGATCACGTGCGCGCCAGCCTTCTGAAAGACGTCCAGATAGCCCCTGCGCAGGCAATATTCGCGTGTTTCCTGCGATCCGAACTGGATGTAGAACCTCACCGAATCGGCTACGCGTTTCCCCTGCTTCAGAGCGTCAGCCAGCACCGCGGCATACATATCCATGTCTTCGTTCTTGCCGGCGGTACAAGTGCCACCATAGGCAATCTCGACCGGCACGGGCGTATTCAGTTCGCGTACAAACTTTCCATTGCCAGGATCGCCCGGCGTCGCGACCATGGGCCTAATCTCCGCCGCATCCAGTTCGATAACATGTGCGTACTGCGCGCCTTGATCGCTGAACAAGCCTTCCGTCAGGGCTTGCGCCTTTTTTCGACCCATTCCTCGCCGCTCGACCAGGAAATCGACTGCTTTCTGGTCCGGCGCGACAATGCCGGTAAATCCGCCAATCTCGGCTGCCATGTTCGTCATCGTGGCGCGCTCATCGACGCTAAGCTCTTCTACAGCTTCGCCCGCATACTCCATCACTTTGGCCAGTGCTTTACCGCTGCGCACGTAATCGAGACTGAGAATCTTCAGAATGAAATCCTTCGCCGTGACGTTCGCATGGCGTTTGCCTCGGATCACGATTTTTACCGACTCCGGTACCTTCACCCGAACATCCTTCGTAATCCAGCCATTGAACACATCCGTGGTCCCAATTCCGAAAGCAACGCAGCCAATCGCGCCCACGTGTGGTGTATGCGAGTCGGAGCCGATATTGAGTTGTCCGGGCAGCGCGTAGCTCTCCAGCACGATGGAGTGACAAATGCCCTCCGACCCCTTGCGGTCTTTCAATTCTCCATGCAGTTTGATTCCCTGCCTGGCAGCAAAATCTTGCTGCTTCAGTTTGAGCTGAGTCGCCAGATCGAGCAGGCCAAGCTTCTTTTTCTCTTCCGAAATCACTTCATCGAGAAAGGTCAGGTGGTCACGAAAAAAGATGATGCTTGAGGCGTCGTTGACCTTGGCATCCTTGCCCACATAGCGTTCAAAGAAGATGGCCGCCATCGGTGTAACGTATTCGTGGCTGAAGCGCAGGTCGGCCTGAGCGAATCCAGTGTCGCCCGGCTTTACGCCGGCAACGCCGATACCACCGTTTTCGTTGACCATGTGGCGCGCGAAAATCTTCTCCGCAATAGTCATCGAACGCTTTTCGGTTTTGATCGGTGGCAGAAATACTTTCCTCTGCAGCCGCGCTACGTTGAACGGAAACAATCCGCCGTATTCGATGACTTGTCGAGTGATCTCATCCTCGCCTGCCGTGAACTCGCTCAGCGGGATATCTTCTCCGCCCCGAATCTGATCAATCAGCGAAAAGTTCGTCGAAGTGAGAACCCCTAAATTTTGGCAATTCTGCTTGTAGATGCGCTCGATGTTTTCAGCGATTACAACGCGGATGCCGGCGCACATCTCCGCATAAGGCGATTGCTCGCGGCTCGATCCCTTGCCGCGCCGCTTCCCGCTTACCGCACACACGAATCGCCCGCGCTTTACGTCGCCCCGGCCAATCGGCGTCACGTTACCGCATTTCAATCCTAGATATGGAATCTCGCCGAGCGTCTCATCAAAATAGAAGCAGTAATGTGCCGGAGTGATCTCATCGGTTGAAATGTCGTCGCGCAGCTTGGGGTTATTCGCTGGATTCTTCGTATCCCACGCCAGATCCTCGCCTGCGAGCTGCCGCTTGATTAGCTCCGGATCTTCCGTGAGGAAAAGGATGCGTCCTTGCAATCGGACTTTGTCCGGTCGCTTCTCGATTTTGCGTTCCAGAAGAGAGTTGATCACGTTTCAGCCCGTAGAAAATTAGGAGATTAGAGCAGGCAGGAGCGGCTACCCGATCCTCAACAATTGTAACGCCGGATCGAAACCTGATTCGTCACAACGCTTCTATCGCTGATATTGCCGCGGATCCGGCAGCGGCTCCATTCCTCGGCCAGCAAAGATTTCTTGAAACTCGTGGAGCAAAGCCTCATGCAGAAGGCCATTCGAGGCCACGGTTTCACGGCTGTTCAATTCAAAAGGAGATCCGTCAAAGCGCGTTACTCTGCCGCCCGCTTCCTCCACGATCAACGCGCCGGCCGCTGTGTCCCAGGGATTGAGATTAAACTCCCAGAAGCCGTCGTAGCGCCCGCAAGCTACGTTGCAAAGATCAAGCGCGGCCGATCCCGCTCGGCGCACTCCGTGCGTCAGCAGCGTGATCTGGTGATAGAAATAGATGTTCGGGTTTTTATGCCGCTTGTGGCTGGGAAAGCCCGTACCCAAGAGGCTCTCCCTGAGCGCAGCGGTTTTAGACACGTGGATGGTCTCTCCATTCAGCCATGCGCCTCTTCCCTGCTCTGCGGTAAATAGCTCATCGCGCGTGGGATCGTAAATTACCGCGGCAATCCGTGCGTCCGAATTTCCGGATGACCGCTGTTCCAACCCCCGATGCTCCAGGGCAATCGAGACGCAGAAGACCGGATAGCCGTGGGCGAAATTCGTCGTACCATCCAGTGGGTCAATATACCAGCGATAGTCGCTGCCCTGGTCGCTTAGCCCCTGCTCCTCGCCGAGGACATCGTGGGATGGCCACTGCGCGCGAATGCGATCACGAATCAGCGCCTCGGCCGCGCGATCAGCTGCCGTCACAAGATCGGCGTCGCCCTTGTACTCAATCTTCAGATGCTGTTGAAAGTACTCCATCAGCAGCGCGCCCGCTTCGCGCGCGATCTCTGACATGGCGGGAATGAACCTTTTGGGAGCGTTGGGCACAGTCTAAGGGTTTTTGGGTCTCACGTTACAAGTCCCGGGTCTTCAAGCGATGCGCAAGGTCCCGGTTCGAGCATCGGCCTTAGAAAGCGAACCAAAGACCCAACCCCTAACACCCCAGGCCCGGTTATCTCACTTCCGCGTGCCGCCGTCTTCGGCAATGTACATGATCTCGTGCTTAAAGATGAAAAGGTTGGGCAAGCCTTCGCGGGTTAGCCGCACCATGTGCTTATCGTAGTACTCGATCCATCCACTCACGGTCTGACCATCCATCAGCTTGACCGTGACCGTCTTCTGCTTCTCGCCCAATGCCTTCAGGAAGCTGGCTTCTTCGAAAGTCTCCTCCGGAGGCGGCGTTCGGCCACGCTTGCCGGCATTTGGATTACTTTGCGGATGAAAGGACATGAGGGCATTGTACACAAAATGCACGCAGCACCGGCCCTGATCGCAGCGGCGATACAAGCAAGAAACAATCACGGTCGGAGCTACAATGGGCGGCGGGAATTCGTCTTCTCGGCAAGGAGGCTCTCCGTGAAGCATTTCGGTAGCATTTTTTTTCTTGTGTTGGTTGCCACGTTGTCGGCTCGATCCCAGACGAGGCCGAGGCCACCTGGGTTGGAACAGGCCGCACAAGCCGAGCAGCAGGCTGACAAAAGCATTCCGCCTCCGACAGTTCAGCGAACACACATTGATTTCATAAAGCTGCGCCAGGATGCGGACGACCTTGCCAGGATTGCCCAAACCATACCCAACGACGCCGCCAGCATTCAGCAAGGCATGCTGCCAAAAGACATGGTCGAAAAGCTGAAGCAGATCGAGAAGCTCTCCAAGCATCTGCGCGGAGAGCTTAGTCAATAAAAGATTGGAAGTATTGAGGACAGCCTCCGAGTCCCTCCGGTGCGACGTGCAATGAAAAAAGACACCAGCCCTTGGCAGCGCTGGTGTCTTATGGTTTCTGGCTGAAGATGATTAGAAGACTACCTTCAGGCTGAACTCGGTTTCACGTGGCGAGCCCAGAGTGTAGACACCGGTCCCTACGCCAACCCGGTTCACGAGCTGTCCGGCGTAGTTGGTGCCATTGATGCTGCCGGTGGACCCAGTTAGCAACCCTGACATCATGCTCGACGGATTGTCGAAGTTGGCGAAGTTGGGAAGGTTGAAGAACCCGACTCCAGGCTTAATCGTCAACCGCCCATCGAAGAAGCTGTGGCTGTAGGCGATGGTTGCATCGAAGGCCTTTAGCCAAGGGTAGTTAACCTGGTCGGGGGGCGCCAAGGCCAGCGGCACGCCGCCGTTATACACCCCACCCAAGGCCACCAGATCGGCCTGCGCCATCAGTCCGTTCTGAACCAGCGCGTTGCCCGCCGGCGTTAGGGTTCCGGCAGCAACGAGAGCGTTAAAGTTGGAGATCGCCCCGTTGAGGTTGTTGGCATTCAAGCCGCGATCAAAGCTGCCAACCTTGGTCCCCGGAAGCGGATCCTGCGTGACGCCACTCCCAGTGAAGTCAGTGCGGAAGATTTCCCCAGCGCCGAGCCCCGTATTTGGAACCGTTGGAGTGATGGCAAGCGGGCTGTAGAAGTGAGACATGATCCCAAACTGGAAGCCGAACGGGACATCTACGAATCCACCGAAAGAGATCTGGTGGGTGCGGTCCAACGTAGAAGGTCCGAAGTAGCGATTCACATTCTGGTTATCCAGCGCCGGAACGATAAAGTCCTGGTCGGCAGCCGCCGCAGTTACCGTTGAGCCAGGCCCTACGCCGCCGCCAGAGTTATCAAAGCGGGACAAGGCATAAGACACTTGGAAATTCAGGTTCTTGACACCGCGCATTGGACTCTTGACATTGTCGATCCACTTCATCTGCAAGCCGTTATAAACGGAACGACCCACCGGCGAAAGGAAGTTGAGGGGTGGTGCGATCGGGTTGACTCCGCCGAAGGCGCAGGGTTGGCCGATCGCCGCCAGGCAACTCGTGCCACCAAAGTCGGCGGTGGAGGTTAAACCGTTCCCAGCGAAGTCCGCAATTGTGGCGGGGCGCGGGGTCCAGCCCCCGAGATCCGTTGTTCCGGTCGCCGGATCGGTTGGACAATTAGCTGAATAGGTTCCGGCAACGCCATTTCCGGTTCCGTTTCCGCAATTCGCAATTGTAGTTGCGATCGCAGTCGCGGCCGCACCCGCGTTAAAGTAGCGAATGTCACCGGCGTGATTCTGATCTACTCCCAGCAGGAAGTGCGTCTGGACGTTGCGGATGAAGTCCACGCTCAATACCATGCCCGGATGCAACTCGCGTTGGATACCGATGTTCATGACGACCGAGCGCGGCGATCTGTAGTTGGGGTTGAACAGGTTGGTGCCAGACTGGAAGAAGCAGTTGGAGCCGTCCGCGCAACCGGTCAGGTACTGTCCTGCATAACCTGGATTGGGCTCCTGCAAGTCCAAGGGCGAAGCCGCCTGATACGCCTTCGAAAGAGCAACGACTGCCGGCACAGCGTTCCCAATCAACGGGAAGCCACCCGACGCCGTACCGCAAACCGCTGCAGTCGGCGTGATCGCGCCAGTTGGCGTCTGCAGGGGGGACGGTTCTCCCGCAGCCGCGCACGGCCCTGGGAACTGTGCGAACGCACCGGTAGGCTCCCGGTATGGTCCATCAAATAGCACGTTGTTCCAGATGGCGTTCTCCCAGAACAGCCCGATTCCACCACGAATTGAGGTCTTGCCGTTCTTCATCGGATCCCAGGCAAAACCAAGGTCTGGGCCAAAGTTCTTATTGGGCTGGTTCACTGCATTGCCCAAGCCCGGAAGCAGGGCACTGAGTTGAGGAATCGCGGCGTATTGGCTGTCGGTACGCCCTGTATCACGCTCGTACCGCAATCCGTAAGTCAGCGTGAAGTTCGACTTGATCTTCCAGGAATCGCCGAGATAAAGAAGGATGCGATTGTCAGGCCCCAACCCGCCTGCAGGAAACCCAAGCGCGGCTTTTGAGGTGGAATACCCCAAGCCATTGCCCAAGGTGTAGCCGCCATCGGCTGGGTAGTTCAACGGATTGGCCGAACCTCCTGGAAAAGGTCCGGACGCCGCCGCTGCGATGTCCGCCGTGGTCACCTGGGAGATGACTTGTGGTCCATTCCTGAAGAAGGAGGCGAAGCCACCGCCCTGAAGATGATTGAACGTGGCTCCGTAGCGAATGATGTGCGCACCCATAATTCGGCTGCCGTCATACTTAAACTCGTGGTCGCTTTGCGGAGTGCTCTGCGGAGCCAATAGATTTGGTCCGGCGACCAGGCCGGTGGCTCCCATGAAAATTTCTGCGCCCAGATTGTCGAAAGGCAGGGCGCTGTTGCCCGTGGTGGCATCCACGATCTGGTTCTGGAACTTCAGGAACGAGAAGCGAACGGAATGGGTGAATGGGCCGGTATTGAAATCTACTCCAACCACAGTGTTGCGAGTGATGTTCTTGTTGTCGTAGAGCGAATAGCCGAATCCAAAGGTTGCACCTAGCAAATTCTTGAAATAGGAGTAGCGGGCAAAGAGTCTCGCACTCTTAGTGAGCTGGTAGTCCAACCGACCAAGCAGATTATCCTCGCGGAAAGGATCGCTGAAATTTCCCGAGTACGCCTGGAAAGGAGCAGAGATAGGGACGGGCGTTTGCGTGTTTTGAACGGTTCGCTCACCATCGCCAAAGAAGAACAACTTGTTCTTGATGATCGGTCCACCCAAATCGGCACCGTACTGGCTGCGCTGTGAGTACGGGGTAGCCCCTCCAGGAAGCGTCGCCCAGCCCGCGCGGTAGTCGCGGAATTGGCCAAAGGCTTCGCCATGTATTCCGTTGGTTCCTGATTTTGTGGTCACGTTCACGGAGCCGGAAGAGGTGAGTTCGGTCGACATGTCCAAACTTGCCTGGCCGATCTGAAATTCCTGAATAGCGCTGGCGGGAATGTCTGTCGTGGTGGTTCCCACAGTTTCGTCGGAGACGTCCACGCCATCTACTTCAATGCGGGCAGTTCGGCCGTAACGACCGCCAAACGAAATCGAAGAATATCCGGCCTTGGTGGGATCGAAGTTCTGACCGTCCTGAATCTGAACGCCAGGCTCGAGTTGCGCCAGGTCAAGGAAGTTGCGCCCGTTCACCGGCAGGTTTTCAATTTGACTGGCGGTCAAGACTCCCTGGACCGTCGCCTGCTCAGTATTGACCTGAACTTCGCTAGCTTGTACCTCGACCACCGTGCTCTCTTGGCCGATTTCCAGCTTGACGCTGCCGTTCGCAGCGTTATCGACCCGAACTTCCAAGCCTACCTGCGCCGTCTTGAACCCTTTGGCCTCAATGCGCACCGAGTAGTGCCCCGGGATCAATGCGCCCAGAGAGTACTCCCCAGACGCGTTGGTGGTGGCATGAAGCGTCTGCCCGGTCGGTCCGATGACGGTGACCTTGGCGTTTGGAAGAAGCGCGCCGGTTGCATCCGTCACGTTGCCCTGAATACTGCCTGTGGCGATCGACGTCTGGGCCACTGCAATTGAGGAGAGAAGTAACGCAGACAGGGCAATTAGCGCCAGCAGCATAAATCGTGCGCGAGGGCGGGAGGAATTAAGCTTCAACATCGTGGGCCTTCCTTTCGGAATTGTTCTCACTTAAAATTGTTTTCGCAACACCGCTTCCGGGATACGTTCTTTCCGGAAGTTACTTAGAAAGTCTTAATGACCTGCAATCGGGATTCGGCGAGATGTAGCTCCGAACTTCCCGCCAAAAATGGCACTTGCAATACAATCTCTGGCAAATACAAAACAGCTTGACAGAGTTAAAGCAATTTTCCAGCCAGCTGAAGGTCAACCTCGTGGCACTGAGCTATCTCTATACCCATAAAGTGTTTACGAGATTATGAAAGCTCCGCGAAGACGAAACACTCATACCTTCAGACTTCAAAAAATCCTGAAAACTGTATATTAAATCTGTAAAACGAAACTTATGTTATGTTAACGGTTGAGTTAACAACGATGATCACGCTGTTATGCTGGAAGCTATCGTAGGAACCAATGTCCGCCTTGGCAGGCGTCAGAAATCCGACTTGAATGTGTAGTAGCCCGCTCGATGGCGGACACGGTAGTCAGCAGAGTCTGGAGGGCCGGAAACACTAACCTGTATCCGTCGGAATTGCGAGGTCGATGTCCTCTGCGACGAATAATAAGCCAGCAGGTATTGTGTGCGAAGCTCGTCACTGATTTGGCGGAAGGCGTCGTCCAGTTGCGACATGGAGGTGGCATAGTAGTACTTGCCGCCGGTGTCTTCGGAGAGCTGAATCAGGGCGTGCTCACCGCCGGTTTCGCGTCCGGCACTGTTTTCGATCGGTACCACAATGATGCTATAAACAATGCCTTCGGCCTCCTCCGCGGCGCGCAGTGCTTCTTTGTAATCCACCTTGCTGATGGTGTCGCCGCCATCGGTAATAAGGACGAGAACTTTTCTTCCCTGGCGGCGGTCGAGAGAGCGAGAAGCGAGATAGACAGCGTCGAACAGGGCCGTCGCCGCGCCGAGCCGGAGGTGGTCGATCCCATCGTCAATGCGCTTCAAGTCCGAGGTGTAGGACGTCGACTGCAACACCGTTTCACTAAATCCAAAAACCGATAACGCATCCACCGGCCGCATGATGGCACGAGCGAAGCGCTTGGCGGAGATCTGTTCCAGCGGTAGATCGTGCCGCGTGCTCAAGCTGGTGTCGACAGCGAGCGCGATCGAAAGCGGTACCGCGGATTCTTTATCAAATACCGAGATGGTCTGATCACGGCCATCCTCCTGCAGCGTGAAATTCTCCTTCTTAAGTCCGGCTACGGGACCTCCATGGGCGTCCGTGACGGTAACGTAGACGTTCACCAGCTTGACATCGACTTTAAGCGTCGGCGGAGCTTCCCTGGGTGGGTTGCCAGCGGGCGGCTGTTGAGCTTGGGATGCAACGCAGGCCAGCCCCAGTAGAATCAGCGTTGCGGATTTTTTCATGCGCAATTTTTCATTCGGTGTCAGGAAGTTTACTCTCGTGATCGATGGGCCGCACTTCCGGCGATTCAGACTAAGGCGCCTCGCAATCACTTAGATGCGTTGTCCGCTGCCGCGCTGCCCCGGACGGCGGAATTCATGCGGGGAATCTCATCGGGAAACGGTTCTCCATCCGCCCAAACCGCTCCATCCTCAAAATGCTCTTTCTTCCAGATGGGAACCGTGCGCTTGAGGGTATCAATCAACCAGCGGCACGCATCGAATGCGGCGGCACGGTGGGCCGAAGCAACCACGATCAGCACGCTCGTCTCGCCAATATCCAGCCGCCCCAGGCGGTGCACCAACGCGACCTCTCGGATATGAAACTGCTTCAGCGCCCGTTCCGCCAACGCTTCCATAACATGCTGCGCCATATCCTCATAGGCTTCATAGTCCAGATAGAGCGTGCGCCGACCGCGCGTCTGGTTGCGGACAACCCCTTCAAATACCACGGCCGCACCATCGTCGTCGCGCTTGATGTTGGCCAGGATTGCAGAGGTATCGATTGGTTCGCGGATGAGTCTGGCTCGATTCCGATGCTTCCCTTCTCCAGTTCCACCGCTCACCGGCGGCAGCAATGCGACCTCGTCATTCGAGTTCAGCGGAGTTTCCACTCCCGCATACTGATGATTCACTGCCACCGCTAAAGAGGAGAGCGAGTCCTTCAGCTGGGGAATCTGTCTGGCACAACGCCCAAGAGCGTCGCCCACCGTCGCCCCTTCATCCAGGTCAAGTATGTCGTGGGATTTGCCCGCGAGGTCTTTCAACATGCCGAAAAAGAGGATGCGTACATGCATAAGAACGGTTAGCTATCCACAGTCTATCGCGAGGAAGTGCGACAGGCGAAGGTTTCAGGTCCTCGGGGCAGTCCTGGAAATATCTGCCGGTAAAAGTCCAAAAAAATGCCAGCTCGAAAGGACTGGCATCCGCATCCGTGAAGTGCTTTTCGATTATGCTCGCGCGAAGGCTTTGTCGTGAACCGGTTCGGGTGGCGTGGTCAACAGCTTGGCGGCCGTCGACTCAGCCACTTCCGGCAGAGATACTCGCAGCGCCTCATCGATGGTCTTAACATAATGAACTTTGAGGTTCTCGATTTGCTCCTTGGTGAGGTCTTCATCAACGTTCATTTTGTTTTCCGCCGGCAGAATCACGTCGGTCACTCCAGCGCGCTTGGCGGCCAGCACTTTTTCCTTAATACCTCCCACCGGTAGGACGTTTCCACTGAGGGTGATCTCGCCCGTCATCGCCAGCAGCGGACGAATGCGGTGCCCGGTTAGCAGCGACACCAACGTAGTCGCCATGGTCACGCCGGCGGATGGACCATCCTTGGGAATCGCTCCCGCCGGCACGTGCATGTGAATGTCGTGATCGGCAAAGAAGTTTTCCGCAATGCCCAGCTGCGCGGCATTCGAACGCACCCACGTGAGAGCAGCCTGCATGGATTCCTGCATCACCTGGCCAATCTGGCCCGTCATGGTGAATCCACCTTTACCCTTCATAGCATTCGCTTCGACAAAGAGCACGTCGCCGCCGGACGGAGTCCAGGCCAAACCCACAGCCACTCCGGGCCGCTCGGTGCGTTCTTCGATTTCACCTTCCGTGCGAATCTTGATGCCGCCAAGAAACTCTTGAATGATTTCCTGCGTCACCACAAGCCTCTCGGTCTTGCCTTCGGCCAGCCGCCGTGCCTGCTTACGGCAAATGGTTCCGATAGTTCGCTCCAGGCTGCGCACGCCAGCTTCGCGGGTGTAGTGGCGAATGATGTAGCGGATCGCCGCTTCGGGAAATTCGATCTGCTCCGCCGTGATTCCGTTCTCTTCCACTTGCCGCGGAACCAGATAACGGAACGCGATGTGCAGCTTCTCTTCCTCGCTGTAGCCCTGCAGTTCGATGATTTCCATGCGATCGCGCAGCGGCTCGGCAATGGGGTCGAGCATGTTCGCAGTCGTGATGAAGAGCACCTTCGACAAATCAAATGTCACGTCAAGATAGTTATCGCGGAATGTCGAGTTCTGCTCCGGATCGAGCGCTTCCAACAAGGCGGAAGCCGGGTCGCCGCGGAAGTCGCGGCCAACCTTGTCGATTTCGTCGAGCATGAATACTGGATCTTTCGTCTCCGCCCGGCGAATACCCTGGATAATTTGTCCCGGGAGTGCGCCGATGTAAGTTCGACGATGTCCTCGGATTTCCGCTTCATCATGCACGCCGCCTAGCGACAGCCGGACAAACTTCCGTCCTAACGCCCGCGCGATCGACTTACCGAGCGAAGTCTTACCCACGCCGGGAGGTCCAACGAAACAAAGGATCGGTCCCTTCATGTTCGGCTTCAAACGCCGGACAGAAAGATAATCAAGGATACGGTCCTTAACCTTTTCCAGATCGTAGTGATCGGTATCCAAAATTTCCTTGGCCTTGGGAATCTCGATTTCCTGCCCTGAGGTTTTGGCCCAAGGCAGCACGGCCAGCCACTCGACGTAGTTGCGCGTGAGCGAATAGTCGGCGGCCATGGGAGACATGCGGGAAAGTCGGCCCAATTCCTTGAGCGCTTCTTTCTTCACTTCGTCAGGCATGCCCGCTTCATCGATTTTCTTTTTCAGATCTTCGACGTCGCGCTGGCCTTCGTCCTGCTCTCCCAGTTCTTTCTGGATGGCCTTCATCTGCTCGCGCAGGTAATACTCACGCTGGGTTTGCTGCACGCGATCCTGCACTTCGCTCTGGATCTTGTTGCGCAGTTGCTGCACTTCAAGTTCCTTGGCGAGATGCTGGTTGATTTTCTCCAGGCGCACGCGAATGTCGAGCGTCTCCAGTGTGTCCTGCTTATCAGGAGTGGAGAGCGACGGCAGAGAGGAGGCAATGAAATCCACCAAACGTCCCGCCTCGTCAATGTTCAGCGCTACCGTGGAAAGCTCATCCGAAAGCGTGGGTGAGCCCGCTACGATCTGCTGAAACAGCGTGAGCACATTGCGCTGGAGCGCCTCAATCTCAGAGCTGTCGGGCGGAGCCGATTCAGGGATCGGCGACACGTGGGCGCGCATAAAGGGCGCCAACTGGGTAAACTCGCCGAGGCGCACTCGTTCCAGACCTTCGGCAAACACAAAGAGGCTCTGGTTGGGCATCTTTACGACTTTGTGCACCACAGCAGAAGTGCCGACGTTGTAAAGGTCGCTGGGTTGGGGGTTGTCAACGCGCGCTTCGCGCTGCGCCACAACGACAATAGTTTTATCCTCTCCGAGCGAATTGATAAGCTGGACGGAACTTTCCCGTCCCACAGTGAGGGGCAGGACGGCGTGTGGAAAGAGAACGGTATCCCGCACAGGCAGCACGGGCAAGGCCCGTACGTCATTTATTTCTCGATGCTTAGCAATCGGCTCGGAAAGCGGTTGTTGGGTCATTGGCTCTCCTTGAGTGTAACTCACTCAAGCTTAGATGATATTACTTCAGAAAGGTTTCATCCCTCTCTTCGGGTCGGCTTCCGATTCTATCGGCATTCCCCAATTGCCGGCATGATGCCCAAGGTACCGGGGCTAATGGGCGAAGGCGCGGCACCTCCCACGTCCGGAGAGAGTTCAATGATCGGGCGCCTCGAAGTGCGAACCACTGCGCCTAGGCTCCGAGTCTCCCACGCCGGAAATAAAATCCTAACCTTCAAAAAACATGTTTAGCAGAGTCGCCGCGGAAAACAAGTTCCCGCAACACCTTCTCATTGGCCGCATTCAGTTCGTAAACCGTGGCGGTCCGGTCGGCCTTCTGCGCAAGTGGAACCAGCTTGCAGCTTACTCTGACCTCACTGTCCTTGCTGTGGAGATGTTTGAAAACCATAATGTGATCTTCGCCCTGCATGACATGGCGAATTTCGTAATCTCCAGGACGAAGGAGTGTGGTCCCCACCCGGATCGGATCGGCAAACGTAACATGGGCAACTTCAGAAATACCCAGGCTGTTTGGTGAGGCGGTAGCGAGCAGACTCATGACGACTACGCACAATGAAGTGATGCCAACGACTTTTAAGAAACGCATGGATTCTCCGTTCCAGAATTTGGCACCCCTCACGAGATGCCAGGAACATTCTAGGAGAAGCGTCTCCAGGTAGATATGTGCAGAATCACAGAATTCTGTGACTGCAGCTGAGGAGGTCGGGCAGGGCATGAGGCCGTTCAGGTGGCCCGGTAAATGCCTAAAACCTTCACAAACTCCGCAACCTCGCCAAGATGATGGAGGGCGTTGCGAGCGGGTTCATCATCGCCGCGGAGAAAGTCCACATAGAACACATATTCCCAGGGCCGCCCTCGCAGAGGACGCGATTCGATCTTGCTCAAGCTGATATCGCGCAGGGCGAAAACGCTAAGCGATTTGAACAATACTCCCGGCTCGTTCTTCAGCTTGTAGGCAATGGAGGTCTTATTCGCGTCGGCCGGAACCTTCCGTTTGTGAGCAGCAGCGCTTGCCTTTTGATTTTGACGAGTCGCGGTCGGCTTTGCTGCCTTGCGGATCAGGAAGAAGCGTGTGAAATTGCGTTTGTCGTCTTCGATCCCAGCCTGAAGAATCTTGCCCGAGTATTCGCGAGCGGCGTGGCGCCCGGCGATGCCCGCTGCATCGGGAAGCTTCTGGCCGACGACGTGTTTAATGCTGCCCGCCGTGTCATAGAAGGGGACCGCCTCGATCTTAGGGTGGCGGCGGAAAAAATCGCGACACTGATCGAGCGCTACGGGATGCGAAAATACACGGCGTACCGCGCCGAGCTTTACTCCCGGCGCAGCGATCAAGTTGTGCACGATTGGTAGCAGAAATTCAGCCTCAATGAATACGTTTCGCGCCACCAGCAAATCCGCGTGCTCAGCCACTGTGCCGGCTAACGAGTTTTCGATCGGAATAACCGCTGCGGCCACTGAGCCTTTCTGCATGCGATCGAACACTTCGGCAGAACGAGCGCAGGGGACGACCATGCACTCATGCACCATCCGCTCCGCGGCTTCGTGGCTGAAGGAACCGAGTTCGCCCTGGATCGCAACCTTTGTGCTGGCATCTCTCATCACAAGGCAAGGTAGCTGGAGAAAGCCTGAAACGCAAATCTTCCGGCAAAATACGGCAACTGCCGCGGCTAGACGAGAGTTTTCTCTAGCACAAGCGCATCGGCCCCGTTGGAATAATATCGAGGGAAAGTTCTGGTCACGCTATAGGCGTAGCGTTTGTAGAACATTAGAGCGGATAGGTTGTCGACGGCGGTTTCCAGTTCAACCATTCGGCACCCGGCTACGATCAGACGATCCTCTGCCGAGCGAAGCAGCAGAGACCCCACTCCAAAGCGGCGAAAGGCGGCGACCACATCGATGGTGATGATATGTCCGCGGGCCCGGCTGCCGGCCTCTGCCACAATAAAGCCGGCGACCGTCGGGTCTTCGGACTGGGTGGGCAGAGTCTTGTCACCGGGATCGAACCCGTCCGTTTGGCCAGCCGCGCTTAAGCCGACCAGAGTGAAGGCCGCCCGACGGCGCATGTAAAGCCGGAGTTCCGCCCGGGAGTAGGAAATTCCGGGAGGAAAGCAAGTTTGGTCGATGTGCCACAGCGTGTCGAAGTCGGACAACTGGAAGTCGCGAATGATGAAGGGCACGCGAACATTGTAGCGATCGTTTCCGGCCTCGTTTTCCACAGCTCTGGCCTCGGATTCGCGGGAAGATTAAAAAACGAGACGATTGTCCCTTGCTTCGTCCGCAACCCACGACGTACCATAAGCATCAGAGGAAAGCGTTGTGGGGCGCCTTCTCCTGATTGACGTGGTCGCTTCGGTCGCCGTTTTGGGGACGTGGTACCTCGTGTTCTCTCACTACAACCGAAAAAAAGGCGCGACGGCATTGCGCTGGATGCAAGCCGCATGCGCCGGTCGAGGGCGGATCCTCGAATCTCGCTGGATGGGAACCTCCCGCCTCGAAGCTCGGCTGCACTTCCCCTCTCGCTGGTTTGACAACGTCCTGGTGACAGTAAAGTTCCGGCCTCGTGCTGTTCCGGTTCGTTGGCTGATGAGTTGCTGGCGTAAGGAAAAGGAAACGTTGACTTTCGAAGCCGATCTTGACAGCTCTCCGAGTTTTCGCCTGGAAGTCGTGCGACATCACTGGTGCGCCCACAACCGAGGTATTTCGTCACGCAAGCGCAACGACCGCGAATGGGACGTCTACGAGCCTGGCCCTGTGATTCTCACTACCCGCACCCACTGGAAGGAAGACCCGTCAGCCGAGTTGAACGCGCTCATGTCGGCGCGACGGCAGGAAGTTCTGCAGGTACACTTCCGCCCTGAATCGCCGCAATTCTCCGCCACGGTTCATCTTGAATCTCTCGCCGATCCGAACACCGCCGCCGAGTTTGTCAGCGCGCTGCGCGAAATCGCCGCTGGAGCGTCGACCCACCGGCAGTAGATCATGTTGGTCACAAGATCTCGCAGGAATTCATCCCGCGCGATTCTGAATCCCCTTCCTTAGGTTCCGGACGCTGTGCTATCGTTCCGGCCCATGAGTGATGCCAACTTCGGGAATTCCACGCCCCGTTCTTCGCCAATACAGTTCAGTACGGCAGAATATGTGGAATCCCCCGGTGCCGATCACTGCCAGTTCTGCCAGCAACCGATCGCTGGAACCTATTACCGCTTGCAGGGAGCGTTAACTTGTCGAGGTTGTGCCCGAGCAAGCTCACGAACTGTCCACCGACAGCCATGCCAACTTTGTGCGCGGCCTTATCTACGGTATGGCCGCCGCCATTGCCGGACTGATTCTCTATGCGACTTTTGAAATCATGACCGGCCTCATCATCGGCTATTTTTCTCTGGCGGTGGGCTGGATGGTAGGCAAGGCCATGATGAAGGGATCGAACGGCCAAGGGGGGACGCCGCTACCAGATTACTGCCACGTTGCTTGCCTATGCCGCCGTATCCATGGCGGCGATTCCGATCTGGATTCATTACGCCGGCGAACATAAGCAGCACGTGTCGCGGCAACAGCCTGCTGATGAGCCGAGTGAATTGAACGGAGAAACTGGAAGCTCTCAAACACCGGCGCCCGCCAAACCTGCGGCAAACGTTGGCAAGATAGCGTTGCAGTTGACCTTCTTAGGACTCGCATCGCCATTCCTGGAACTGGCCGATCCCCTTCATGGCGCGATCGGCCTGCTCATCCTCTTCATAGGTATTCGCATCGCCTGGCAAAGTACTCGCGCGACGTCGCCGACGGTCGATGGGCCTTTTCGGTACTCGCCTCGGTCACCGGCCTGAGTGGTGCGAGCCAATAAGCGTAAGATCAGAACCTGTGTCGTCACTCACTCCTGAACTGATTCGAAACTGCAGAGGCTGCAACCGCGAACTGCCCGCTGGAGCACTGGTCTGTGACAAATGCCACGCCCTCGTACACTCGGACGAACTCGATCGTTTGGCCGCCGAAGCGAAAGCACTTGAGGCCAAGGGTGAATTGCGGCAAGCACGCGAGCGGTGGCTTTCTGGACTTTCTCTCTTGCCCCGAGCGTCCAAGCAGTACGAATGGATCAAAGAACATGGGGGAGATCTCGAGGCGGCGGCGAATCGATCCCGGATTCCGGAATCATCGGAAAATAAGTGGACCAAACGCCTCGGACCGGTGGGTCCAATCGCCGTCCTGCTGGCCAAGGGCAAGACGATCCTCTTGGCGCTGTTCAAGCTGAAATTCCTACTCAGCTTCGCTGCTTTCATTGGAATCTATTGGGCCGCTTGGGGAATGAAATTCGGCATCGGCTTCGCGGTGCTGATTCTGCTCCACGAGATGGGCCACTTTATCGATATCAAGCGTCGTGGCCTGCCGGCTGAAATGCCGGTATTTCTGCCCGGTCTGGGAGCTTACGTCCGCTGGCAGGCGCTGGGCGTGTCTTTGGAGACGCGCGCCGCCGTAAGCCTGGCCGGTCCGGTGGCAGGATTTTTTACCGCGGTGGCATGCGCTCTGCTCTGGTGGCAAACTGGCAGCCCGCTATGGGCGGCCTTGGCGCGCGTGGGCGCGGTGCTGAATCTGCTAAATCTGATTCCCATCTGGGTGCTGGACGGGGGCCAAGCTGTGCTCGCCCTGAGCAAGATGGACCGCATCCTTTTGTTCACCTCAAGCCTCGCTCTGTGGCTGATTCTCGGCGAAAATATGTTTTTTCTTGTAGCCCTGGGCGCGGGATACCAAATCTTTTTCGCCCACAACTTTCCCGCCCATTCCAGCCGCAGTACGACTGTTTACTACATCGCAGTTCTAACAGCACTCGGTGTGATCGTTCGTCTGATTCCGGGAACTGGCTTGGGTGTTAGCTAGAGGTTTCTCAGCGGATAGTACACCTTGAGAAATCTCTTCCATCCCACGCATCAGCTTTTTCGATTGTCCCCGAGCAGGCTTCGCGTTATTCTTTCCGGTACTCCCAGCCGTTCCAACTCCATGTTTCGATGGCGTTGTTTGCTGACATCATTGCCGATTACGAATAGGAGACTGAAGACCATCCATGCCCAATGAACTCCGCAATTTTTTGGCACTTACCTATGACGAACTGGAAGAACTGAATCTCAAGGCCAAGGAGCAGCGCGGTAAGCGTGTACCAATTCATAAGATCCAGGAAGAGCGCCTGAAGTATTTGACCGACGAGAAACGGATCAAGGCTGTGACCGTGCTCTTTAGCGATCTTGAGGGCCGGTTGCACATGCTTGATTACGACAAAAAGTTCTTGATCAAGAGCTGGGACAATCTCACCTTCGATGGCTCGTCCATTCGCGGCTTCACAGCGCAACGCGAGAGCGACCTGCGCCTGGGTATCGATTGGGCCGCATTCTACTGGGCTCCGTCGGATGTGTTCGGCTCCGGCAAAGTGCTGGTATTCGGCGAGGTCATCGACAAGGGCGGGACTTCCTACACCGCAGACATTCGTGGCGTGTTGAAAGGTTATGCTGAAGCGCTGCACAAGAAGAAAGGCTACACCCTCAACGCGGCAAACGAGATTGAAGGCTTCCTGTTCAAGGGACCGGACGCCGAGCGACGCTATCACGAGACTGGCAAGTTCGAATACGTGAACACGGGCGGATACTACCACTCCTTGCCGGGCGATGCGCTGCGTACTTTCATCGATACCACCGCGGAAGTGCAGCGCTCGATGGGCTTCCAGAACGAGAAAGACCATCCGGAGGTTGCGCCTTCGCAATTCGAAATTAATTACGGTTACGGTGAAGTGGTCGCCGCCGCCGACCAGATTCAGCTGTACAAGCTGATCTGCCGCCAGGTTGCCACCAACATGGGCCTGACCGCGTCGTTCCTGCCGAAGCCCGTTGTGGGTGTGAACGGCAGCGGCATGCACACCAATGTTTCGATCAGTGAGGGCGGAAAGAACCTGTTCTGGGACGCCAAGGGCGAAGAGAAGCTGAGCAAGATGGGCTGGGCGTTCCTCGACCGTATTCTTACCCATGGCAATGACATCTGTCTCCTGCTGAACCCCAGCGTGAACGCCTATCGCCGTCTTGATCCGCACTTCGAGGCGCCCAACCAGATCAAGGCCTCCGCTGTCGATCGTGGGTCGATGATCCGCATTCCGATCGGCAACGAGAAGAGTATGCGCGTGGAAGTTCGTTCGGTCGCACCCGATGCGAACCCCTATCTTGTCATGCTCTCGATCTTCAAGAGCGGTATCGACGGCGAGACTGCAAAGATCAAGAACCTCCGCCAGGCCGAGCGCTACCTGCCAGACAACATCTACAAGGCTCTTGAAGACTTCCGCAAAGCCGACTGGACAACGAAACTTCTGGGCGACGACGTGAAAGGCCGCTACGCCGACCTGAAACAAGCCGCAGCGGACCGCTGTCCGCGACTTTTGGGCACGTTCGTGAAGGCGCCGGAGGTGCAGTATCACCACGACGTCTACAACCAATTCCTCTGGAATTTGTTCTAACCCGCTGCAGTTCTGCTAATGAGCGCCCCGGCCGCGACGTCGGGGCGCTTGTTCCCTGCATTTGTCCCCCTTGCGTTGGCAAGTTTCAGCCCTATTTCTGCATTCTCCGCGGCCGTTCCCGGCTTGAACCTTTTGACAAAGAAGCTGGCTTGGAGTTTTTTCGTGAGAGTCCGAACTCCCGCCTGTTGAGTCTCCACCTGTGCTAGATTCAGAAGTTTGATGGACGCGGCTCCTACCATTTCAACGCAAGGCTTGTCGCGAAGATTCGGAGATTTCATCGCCGTCGATAACATCGACCTGCGCGTGTCTCCCGGACAATTCTTCGGCTTCCTTGGTCCCAACGGCGCTGGAAAGTCCACCACCATCAAAATGCTCACGGGGCTGCTCGCCCCCAGTTCAGGGCGAATCGAAATCCTTGGACTCGATCTCACCACTCACCCGGTGGAAGTAAAGCGGCAAATCGGCGTCGTCCCCGAAGGAATGGCGCTATTCGGACGCCTGACTGGCTCCGAGTTTCTTAACTTCGCTGGACGAATGTACGGCCTCAATCGAGAAACCGCCGCTCAGCGCACCGCGGAACTGCTCGATTTCATGCAACTCGCCGATCAGCCGAAGAAGCTAGTCACTGACTACTCCCACGGCATGCAGAAAAAGCTGGCGATGGCCGCCGCCGTAATTCACGGGCCGAAGGTGCTTTTTCTCGATGAGCCTTTCGAAGGCGTGGACGCCATCGCTGCGGGAACTTTGAAATCCATGCTGCAAGGCATGATCGCGCGTGGCGCCACGATTTTCCTCACCTCGCATGTCCTCGAAATCGTCGAGCGCCTGTGCAGTCACGTCGCTATCATTCATCAGGGACGGCTCGTCGCGCAGGGCTCGTTAGAGGCGCTCCGTGCGGGTGTGGAAGCGCAAACGCCGGCAGGCTCGGACGATGGCTCGGCTCTTAAGCCCGGCGAAAAGATGACTCTGGAACAAATCTTTCTGCGCACCGTCGGCGGCTCGCGCCGCACCGATCAGGAGCTTTCATGGCTGGGATAAAAGGTGCTGGAATTCGCCTCGCCGCTCACCGCAGGGCCCAACTCATGGCCATCGCCTGGCTGCGGTGGCATCTTTTTGTCAACGCTCTTCGCAGCACTCGCGGCCAGTTGGAGTTGCTCTCGCACATCATCATCTCGTCCGCTTTTGCCATCGGCGGACTTGGTGGCTCTGCCCTCATGGGCGTTGCGGCATTTTTCTTCCTTTCGTCAGGCCGGCCGGGAATGCTGGCATTGCTGTTCTGGGCAACCTTTTTCTTCTGGCAAATATTCCCCATCATGTCCACGGCCTTCACCAACAATCCGGACTCTTCCGACTTGCTTCGCTTTCCGCTTAGCTATAGCTCATATTTTCTGGTGCGGTTAGCCTACGGCGCATTCGACCCTGCAAGCTTTCTGGGTTGCCTGTGGTCGTTCGGAATCCTGGTCGGGGTGGGATTCGCGAAACCTGCGTTGCTGCCCTGGACGCTGCTCGTCCTGCTGGTGTTCGTAGGTTTCAACCTTCTATTGATGCAAATGATCTTCGCCTGGGTCGAGCGCTGGCTGGCGCAACGCCGCACCCGCGAGATTATGGGCGTTCTGATCGTGCTGCTGGCGCTTAGTTTTCAGTTGATCGGTCCACTGACGGGGCATTTTGGACGGCGCGCGCGCCCGGAAGTGAACCGCTTTGTCGAAGTCCTCGCTCCGGTACAGCGAATTTTTCCTCCCGGCCTTGCGGCCGATGCCGTCGTGCAGGGCATTTACCCACAATGGCCGACGGCTCTTAGTTCGTGTTTGCTGCTCTGCGCTTTCGCGATGGTGGTTGGCTACGGCCTGCACGTGAGACTGCTGGCGCAATATCGCGGGGAGAGCTTGAGCGAATCCCTTGCCGCATCCCCGCAACCGAGAGATCAAGAGCTTCGCCTGGGCTGGCATCTCCCCGGATTCGCAGCGTCCGTTACGGCCGTTTTCGAGAAAGAAATTCGCTATCTCCTGCGCAGCGGACCGATGCTGCTCACCTTCATCATGCCGATCTTTATGCTCGTCGTCTTCCGTTTCGGAGCCATGAACTCCGCTCGGCATGCCAGCGGCTTTCTAACTCGCACACCCAACCTGGCATTTCCAGTGGCTGCGGGCTACACGCTTCTGATGTTGACCAATTTGGTTTACAACAACTTCGGTGGGGATGCCGGCGGCATCCAGTTCTTCTACGCGGCCCCGGTGAGTTTTCGGGACATTGTTCTGGCCAAGAATCTGACGCATGTAGGAATTCTCGCCTTAGAGACGGTTATAGCCTGGATCGCGGTCACATCTTTCTACGGCCGTCCGGCATTCGACATTACCGTCGCGACACTGGCTGGACTTCTTTTCGCCGCACCCCTGAATTTCGCGTTAGGCAATTTGCTCTCTATCTACTCGCCGAAGAAACTCGACTATTCAAGATTCGGCCGACAACGCGCCTCACAAATGACGGTGCTGGTCAGCTTGGCGTTGCAATTTGTGGTCGTGGGCGTGGGCGTCGGCGCTTTCTTGATTGCCCGATCCTTAGGAAACTCCTGGATCGCGACCCTGATCTTGCTGGTTCTGGCAGGTGCATCGCTATCGATCTACGGGATAGTTCTGAATCGCATCGACCGTCTGGCGCAGGAGCGAAGAGAAATGCTGGTGGCCGAACTGTGCCGTGCATAATGAAGGGATCCTCCCCTCACTTCTTTTCAGGATTTGCCAGAAACCGATACCCCACGCCGCGCACCGTCAGCAAATGCCGCGGCTGGGCAGGATCATCCTCGATGTAGCGCCGCAGTCGCACCATGAAGTTGTCGATGGCACGGGTGTCGGTGTCTTCGTGCAGTCCCCACACTTCTTCAAGAATCTGTTTGCGCGAAACTACGCGGCCATCGTTTCGCACCAGATGGCGCAGGAGTTCCGATTCCATCAGCGTCAGGTGGATTACATTGTCGGCGGTGCGCAATTCTAGGACGCCGAAATCGATGGTTTTGCCGCTAAATGAAAATGTCCCGAAGTCGCTGACATTGCGTGGATCGGACGCAGCTTGACCTGAGTTAAGAAAGCCGTTCAACGCGGGTTTCGGATTCGCCGCCTCATGGCCGGATCTCATCCATTGGCTGCGTCGCAAAAGCCCCTGCAGCCGCGCTAACAAAATCGAAAGGTCGAAAGGCTTCGGCAGATAATCATCGGCCCCCGCCGCAAAACCTTTTAGTACGTCCTCGGGCCGGCTGCGCGCGGTCAGCATCAGCACTGGCACATAATTCCTTGCCGCGCGCAATTCCGAAACTACGCTGAACCCATCTTTCCCCGGCAACATGATGTCGAGCACGATGGCATCGAAGTTTTCTTTCTTGCCGAGGAGACGATCTGTGGCCGTCTCGCCATCGCCGACCACCTCGGCGGAATATCCCTCCGCCTGCAGGTTAAAACAGAGTCCCTGCGCCAGATGCGCTTCGTCTTCCACCACCAGAACTCGGCTCATGTGTTGGCCCTCGGCAATTCCATGGTGACAGTCGTTCCCTCGCCTTCGCCCTCACTCGTTGCAAACACTTTGCCACCATGCTTCTGCGCAATCGCCTTCACGATGAAGAGTCCCAGTCCCGTTCCTTTCACGTGTGCCAGCGAGCGATGACTGACGCGGTAAAAGCGCTTGAAGATGCTTTTCAAATCGTCCGGTGGGATGCCAACCCCGTGGTCCTGCACGCTGAGAACAATTCGGTTCTCATCGGGAATATCCAGATGAACGCACACATCGATATTATCGCCCGAGTATTTGATTGCATTATCGATCACGTTGAACACCGCGGTGCGCAGGTCGTCGGAACTTCCCATAACGCGCATCCCCGCGCCATTGCTCGCTGCTTCTTCGTACCGCAGGGCTTGCGGCGGCAGATGATGCCGGACGCGGGCTGCCTCCATACATTCGCGCACCAGTTGGCGGAAATCGACTGCAGATTTCTCCCGGCCCGCTCTCCTGTCGCCGGCCCGTCCGGCGCGCAGCACTTGTTCCACCGTCTCTGTTAGACGATCCGTGTCGCTGAGCATCAGCCGATAGAACTCCTGTTTTTGGGCTTCCGATATCTCGCGGCGCAGCAAAGTTTCCAGATGCAAGCGTATAGAAGCCACCGGAGTTTTCAGTTCGTGAGTAACAGCGTTGATAAAGCTGTCATGCTGTTCACTAAGCCGAATCTCGCGGACCAGGAAGCTCGTATTCACGATCATGCCCGCGATGATGAGTGCGAAAAAAACGATCCCGAAAAACAGCAGCACTCCCTGACGCCAATTGAGGATGATCCATCCTACATAGAGCGCAACCGTGAGCGCCACCAGGCCGATGCCCAGGCAGAGAAAGAAGATGATGGTTCCGCGGCGGCTCGTGATGCGCATGGCGTCAGAGTGATTTTACCGCGTTCGCGGGCGGGGGTTACTAAAGGAGGCGATCCAGGGCGCTAGTCGCTGCTGGGGTAATAGCGGAGCAGTCCGGATTCCGAGTCTCCGGCGCGCTGAGCTAGAGAATGTATGCGATACTTCCTTCCTAAAAAAGTACCGGTGGGTGAACTATGTCCCGCGTATGCTGTTGCAGTGTTACGCTGTTCGTGCTGGCGCTAGCGGCGTTTATGGGCGGGTGCTCCAGTTCAAGTTCGCCGACGATTTCGGTGAGCCTATCCCCTTCTTCTCAACAGGGAATTGATCAGAGCCAGACGGTCGGCATCACGCTCTTCGTCGGGTCCGCCACAGACGTGGCCGTGACTGTTGCCTGTTGCGCGCTGGTCAGACTGGTGGTTGGCGAGGTATAGGTAACAGAAGGCCCCATCGCGCTGGTGAGAGAGCCCGGGCCGGTCAGAGCCCACGAGACCCCTTTGGACGACGTGTCATTCGTCACGGTTGCAATTACCGTGAACCCGTACCCGCAGATTCCAGTTCAGACGCTGGCCAGTGGATTGGTGGGCGCGCCCTACGGCCAAACCATCTTGCTCAACGGCGGTACTCCTCCGTTTCAATGGAGTGTGTACGACGGACCCATTATCACTGGATATGCGGTGGGCGGAGCCGTGCCAGACGGATTGCAGATGAACCCGAACACTGGGATCATTAGCGGCACGCCGACTGGCGGTGGAACCTGGTATTTCGAGGCCACGGTTACTGACGCGACCGGCGTGACAGCGATCTACCCATTTTTTAGCATCCAAATCAATCCGACTGGTGCTCCAGGGAATCCGGTTCCATTCTTGAATCAGCCGCTCGCGCCGACTGCCGTTTCACCGGGCACTTCGGGGTTCACCCTCAGCGTGAGCGGGACGGGATTCGTTTCCGGTGCAACCATCGATTTCAATGGCGCGCCGCTCGCGACAACATTTGTCGGCAGCGAGCATTTGACTGCGGCGGTTCCCGCGTCGGACGTTGCGACCGCGGGAACGGCCACGGTCACCGTGGTGAATCCGGGGCCGGGCGGGGGCGCGTCGAACGTGGTCCCCTTCCAGGTCGCCGCGCCAGAAACCACGGTCAATTTCGCGAATGCGACCAATTCTCCGCTGCAGGTTCCCGAGCCATTCGGCATTGTGGCTGCGGATTTCAACCAGGATGGGAAGCCGGACCTCGCTATCTCGGCGAACGTTCGCATGTACGTCTTCCTCGGGAACGGCGACGGCACATTTACGCCCGCTGCGGGCTCTCCTGTTCAAGTACCGAGCCCGCCCTATGACGACTTGGCATCGCCCTATCTCGGGCCTATCGCCGTGGGCGACTTCAACCACAGCGGTCATGTGGGCTTGGCTGTCGGGTAGTACGACAATGAGGCCGCAGTAATCCTGTTGGGGAACGGGAACGGAACCTTCACGCCGTCGTCGGCGTCTTTCGCCAATGCATTCGCCATGCCGATCAACGCGCTAGACGCGGCGGACTTCAATGCGGATGGGAATCTTGATCTTGCGATTGTAGATGGAGTCGGGTACGAGTCGCTCGTCGCTTTGGGATACGGGAACGGGGCGTTCAACACGGCGGGGGTGCTCCCCGATGCTGGGGGGTTCTCTGCGGGGGCGGCAGCGGGGGATTTCAACGGGGACGGAAAGCTGGATTTGATTGTGGCAAACGGCAGCATCGGCGGTCGGGCTTCGGGAGTCGCCGTGTAGCTCGGGAACGGCGATGGGACGTTCACGCTGGCGAATGATTCACAGATTGCTGTCGGGCAGAGTCTCTCGGCGATCGTAGCAGCCGACTTTAACGGCGATGGGAAACTGGATCTCGCGGTAACGGATTCGGTCGGCAACGTAGTGATCATCCTGCTGGGCAATGGCGATGGAACGTTTGGGGCGCCAACCAGGATCCTGGTAGGAAATGGGCCGGACGCAATCGTAGCGGCAGATTTCAATAACGACGGAAAACTGGACCTCGCGATCGCAAACTATGGAGACGGGACAATCACGCTCCTGCTGGGCAACGGCGATGGGACGTTCACCCAGGCATCGGGTTCGCCTTATGCGGTTGGGCAGTACCCGTACCAAATCGCGGCGGCAGATTTTAATGGAGATGGAAAACTCGATCTCGCCACAGCGAACTTGGGTGACTACACGGTGTCGATCTTGCTGCAGCAGTAGTTCTGGTAAAAGAAAACCCGCCGTAAAGGCGGGTTCATATCCGAAGAGCCCGGATTGTAGGAGCCTTCCGCCTAGTCGCCCGCGACCATGCCTTCCGGGAGCGCCACGGTAACCAGCTTCCCATTCGGTGTCGGTACCAACCCTTTTTCCAAGTCAGCCAGCTTTACCCGCTTGATATCCCAAGCCAGCCCGAGTTGCTTCAGCGCCCAAATGCCGTACCAATTCATATCGACTTCATACCACGTAAAGCCATGCTGCGCCGCCGTCGGATGCGCGTGGTGATTGTTGTGCCAGCCTTCTCCGAAAGTCAGCAATGCAACCCACCAGCTGTTCGTGGAGAGATCACGAGTGGTGAAGCGCCGCGTTCCCCAGGAGTGCGTGGCTGAATTCACCAACCAGGTCGCGTGCAAGCCGACCACCGTCCGCATAAACGTTCCCCAGAGAAGAAAGGGCAGTCCGCCGATTGCGAAGAGCACCGCGCCCAACACAATCTGCGGTACGTAGTGATACTTCGTGATCCAGACGTGAAATTTATCTTTGGCGAGGTCGGGAACGTAGCGGGCCAGCGTAGTCGTGTCATGATGCATCGACTTGCCCATCAGAATCCATCCCATGTGCGCCCACCACTTGCCATCGATCGGCGAATGCGGATCGCCATCCTGATCGGAATATTGATGATGAATGCGGTGCGTGGCTACCCAGAAAATCGGTCCGCCTTCGAGGGCGAGCGTGGCACAGACCGTCAGAAAATACTCCACCCACTTCGGAGTCTTGTAGCCGCGGTGCGTGAGCAATCGATGATAGCTCATGCCAATACCCAGGCTACCGGAGACCCACCACAGGAAGAGGGCAACAAAGAATGCCTTCCAGGTGAAGAAGAAGAGTGCAGCGATGGCGCCGAGGTGAAATGCCATCATAAAAATCGCCGTCACCCAGTTGACTTCGTTTCTTGCGGCTTGCCGTTTTTCCAGGCTTTCTAGTTCCATGTCCAAGGAGCATCCCCGTTTGTTTGGCTAGGTTCGATAGCGTACATACTTAACCTACCAAGGCTCCGGGGAAGTCACTGTAATACTTGTGTAATAGCGATCCCACAGGAATGACGGAAGTACTGCCGGAAAGTAACTCGGGGAAAACGCGAGCGCGGGCAGTCACCCGCGCCCCCGTCGGCTGGTTTCACTCCCACTTCTCAGGCGCTCTTGGGCAATCTGCTCATGAATTCTTCCTGAGCTTCCTCGATTTCTTCCATCGACATATCACGCGTGTGGGTCGCAATCGACCACTTGTGGCCGAAAGGATCTACCAGCTTGCCATAGCGGTCGCCCCAGAACATGTCAGCTACAGGCATCTCCACGACCGCGCCCGCCCCAATGGCGCGATCAAACGCCGAATCCACATCCTCGACATAAATGTGCAACCCCATGCCTGAACCACCAATGGACTGCGGGGACAAAGATCCGAATTGCGGGAATTCATCGGCCAGCATGAACAGAGAATCCCCGATGCGCAGTTCGGCATGCATCACCTTGCCGTCGGGCCCCTTCATCACGCCCTTTTCTACGGCGCCAAAGGCCTTTTTATAAAACTCGATCGCGCGCGCAGCCTCGCGAACTGTCATGTACGGTGTGAGAGTGTGATAGCCCTCTGGGATAGCTTTCGCGGTCATATTCGCCTCCTACTGCGAAAATTCGTGCATCAGAGCTTACACCAAAATACGGCGAACTATTGTCAAAGGATTGTTACAGGAGGGTGCCGGCAGATCAGTACCTTACTCAGGACGACTCAGGACCCGAAGAACTTCGTAACGCCTTCTTCCAGAACCACGACCCGGTCCGCGATTCCGGCCGCACGCGCTTCCTGTTCCAATAACTGCAGCGGCTCTTCAACCGGCTCGTGGGATAGCCGAAAGGTTCCATAGTGCATGGGAACCATCCAGCGCGAATTCAGATCGAGGAAAGCATGGGTGGCATCGGCGGGGTTGGTATGGACATTGCGGAAGGTTGGCGGATTGTAGGCGCCAATCGGAAGCAGCGCGAGTTCCGGCGACAAACGTCGGCCGATCTCGCGGAAGCCAGCAAAGTAAGCCGTGTCGCCGGCATGATAAACCGAGTGCTTCCCAGCCTTCAGGACGTATCCGCCATAGCCGCGATGCGAATCTTTGAGAATCCGCGCGCCCCAATGGCGAGAAGGAACATGGGTTACGGAAAGGCTGCCGTGCCGCGAACTATTCCACCAGTCCAGTTCGATAATCTCCGAGAAGCCGAGATCGGATACCAGATCCGTCACATGGCTCGGAATAATGATGGCCGGGGCGGCGCCGCGTGTTCGTAGATTGTTTTGCACAATCGCACGCAACGATGGCCGGTGTAAATGATCGAAATGAGCATGCGTCACCAGCACCAGATCGATGGCCGGCAGGTCGCGAACGCGAACTCCAGGGCGCCGCAACCGTTTCAGCACAAACAACCAGCGCGCAAAGTTGGGATCGATCATTACGCTTTGTCCGCCGATTTGCACCAGGAAGCTTGAATGACCGATGAACGTGACCCCGAGTTCGCCGTTCGAAGCCAATCGGGGTAGATGTGTCTCCCCGGAAAGCGGCGTGACCGCGGAATGCCGCACCAGGCGCCCAAACTGCGAAGCTCGTTTGCGAAGCGCCGGATTGCGAAGCGTTGCCTTGATCATCCTGAACGGCCCTGCTTATTGGATGAAAGCTGGAAGCGGCTCGTTTTATTTTAGTTCAGTCCGGGGAGAAAGGCGCGTAATTCCTGCGGTTCCCCCTAATAAGGCTCTGCCACAAAGCCGGGAACTCCGGTGAACGGACGCCGCTTTGCTTGACCTCCATCCTACGCCTCATATCTAATTCCAGAGCGGCTCTCTTTGTTCGACAGGAGAATCTCAGCAATGCGGGTTGCTTTCTTGGGTCTGGGAATTATGGGGCAGGCCATGGCCACGAATCTGGCCAAGGCCGGTCACGAAGTTACGGTTTGGAATCGCACTCCCGGCAAACTCGTGGAGGGCGCAGGCGTAGCGCCCACGCCGGCCGCTGCCGCACAGGGAGCGGAAGTGATATGGCTCTGTGTTTCCGATACCGCTGCCGTGGAACAAATATTGTTTGGCGCGGACGGAATCGATCAGTCGCTCGCGGAAGGCATGATCATCGCCGATTCCAGCACCATCTCTCCTTCGGCCACTGTGAAGTTTGCCGAACGAGTTCGGGCCAAAGGTGTCGCCTACGTCGATGCTCCCATGACCGGATCGAAAATCGGCGCCGCCAATGGCAGTTTGATTTTCATGGTCGGCGGCGACGAAGCCGTCATCGACCGCCTCAGCCCCTTGTTCGCTGCCATGGGCAAGAAAATTTTCCGCATGGGCGAGACCGGCAAAGGCCAAGCCACCAAACTGGCGATGAACCTTCAGATCGCCCTTATCTTCGAGGGTTTCGCCGAGGCCCTCACTCTCGCCACTAAACTTGGCGTAGATCCGAAGCAGCTCCTCTCGTTGATTGAAGCCACGATGGTCCGCTCCGGAGTTGTCGATTACAAAGGTCCGTTCATTCTGCATCGCGATTTCACTCCCAATTTTCCGCTGCGACTGATGCACAAGGACATTCTTCTCACTCTCGAAGCCGCGAAGGAAGCGCGCGTAAAGCTGCCTGGCCTCGAAACCGTCGAAGAGGTCTACGAAATGGCCACCGAAGATGGACACAGCGACCTCGATTATGCGGCAACTTTGACTTTGTTGGAAAAGTGGGCTGGCGTGCAGGTAAAGAGCCACGCCGCATAAATTCTGCAAAGTCTCGTTGAGAAATGACATACATGGCAGCAGGCGCGGTCCCGTTTGGAGAAGCCCGACGGAATCCAGCACAAGCTTCCTTATTCCTAGTAAGCCAGCAGAATTCGTAAGTCTCTCAGGTTGTTCCCCGTGGCTCCTGTCTCGATTGCGTCTCCGAGCGCGGTGAAAAATGGATAGGCGTTAAACTTATCGAGCGCGCGGCGGGGATCAAGCCCGGCGGCTTGTGCACGCTTCACCGTGGTTCCATCCGCTACCGCACCAGTCGCGGGACTATTTCCGTCGACTCCGTCGGTCCCTGCGCTGAGCACGGTGACATTCTCTCCCGCAATCTTCGCAGAACAAGCCAGCGCAAATTGCTGGTTGCGTCCGCCGACGCCACCGTTTGTAACTTTGACCGTCACTTCGCCGCCGGAAATCAGGCAGATACGCTCGGAGGTTTTTCTTAGCTCGCGAAGCCGGATCAACAAATGATCAACAGCCCGTTCGTAGTCCCAGTCATCGCAGGAATTATCGATATGCACTGTGAACCCGGCGCGCTGGGCCGCTGCACTCGCCTGCCCCACAGCTGTCTGATTGGACAACACCGGCCACCATCGCGAACGATGGAACGCCTGATCGTCCGATTTTGGCGTCTCTTCCAACACACGTCGTTCAAACAGTTCTCGCGTCGAGCGCGGAAACTGCGGCAGCATTCCATGCTTCTCTGCAATGCGGTAACAATCCTCCACGCTGGTCGAGTCCGGCATCGTGGGACCAGACGCCAGTGCATCGAGCGTGTTGTCCGGAACATCGGAGATGAGCAGAGATACCTGCTGTGCCGGAAACGCCGCTCGCGCCAGCCTTCCTCCCTTCACCGCGGAAATATGTTTGCGGATGGCGTTTATTTCGGCAATCGTTGCGCCGGAATGGACCAGGATTCGATAAGTCGTGATCAAATCATCAAGAGAGATTTCGTCGTCGATCGGCCTTTCCACGACCGCCGAGCCTCCTCCACTGAGCAGGAAGATCACCAGCGACGCTGCGTTCTGCGCTTCCAGCATTTTCAGGATGGCGTTGGCCGCCTGAATCGATTCGGCAGTGGGCATCGGATGTCCCCCATGAAAATAGCGGAAGCCTCGAACCTGCGCCGAAGGCTCAACCGAACTGGCTACGATACCTTCAAGTGCGGACTGACCGACCTGATGCGTGAGGGCTTCCACCATGGTGTGTCCGGCCTTGCCGATGGAGATCACCAGAACGCGGGAATAAGATTGCAGATCGTAAAGATCCTCGCAGACACGCAGCACTCCCCGCTCAAAATGCACTTGGCGGGCAAACCCCTTGGCGATCGAAGCTTCGGCCAGCGCGTGCAGAAAAATCTCACGCGCCGTGTCGCGCATTTGGCGGAAGAGCGATTCGCGATCAGCGTCAGACATGAGGAACACTTACAAAGATACGACTCCTACGACTTCTTGCCGCACCCAACCTTCAATCGCTTCTCTTAGCTCGCGCAGGCGCCCTTCGAAGAAATGATCGGCGCCCTCGATTACCACCAGCTTTTTCGGCTCCGGCAACGACGCGACTAATTTCTCTAGCTTCGCGCGTGGACCGAATTGATCGCGGGCCCCGCTTACAAATAACTTCGGCTTCACGCAGTCGTGGAGAAAATCAAATGTATACACGCGCGGTGCTTCGGAGTCTGCCGCCATGGGAGCCACAGGCGTTCCAACGCCGATCAGCGCTTTCACGCGCGGATCGGGAGATGCCGCACGCAGTCCTATTGCTGCACCAAAAGAGAATCCGGCGAAGATCAAGGGCAAGCGAAACTCCGCGTCGAGCCAGTCGAGAGCGGTTCGGACATCTTCTAGCTCTCCGTTGCCGTGATCGTGTTCGCCGTGGCTGAGACCGGTGCCGCGAAAGTTGTAGCGCAAGACCGGAAAGCCAAAGCCGTTGAGCGCTTTCATGGTGTGGAAGACAACCTTGTTATGAAGGGTTCCGCCAAACAACGGATGCGGATGACAAACGACGGCCGCGTGCATTGCGTTCTTGGCACCCGCATTCAGCACCGCTTCCAATCTTCCTGCCGGACCTTCCAGGAAGAGCGACCGGATGGTTGAATTCTGGTCAGTCACTGTATTCAGATTACATGATTGGACGCGGTTCGCCGCTGCTCCCGCTGCGTAGTTTATTCTTCTGGCATGGACGCTATCACGCTCACTCGCCAACTCGTCGACATCGAATCCATCTCGGGGAATGAACCTGCGGTCGGGAATTATCTCTATGGAGAGTTGTGCCGGATCGGCTACCAGACGCTCAGAATTCCGGTGCAAGGCAATCGCTTTGATGTCTATGCCACTTCGCCGGAGCAGCCGAATCCGGAGGTGGTTTTCTCCACGCACATGGATACGGTTCCTCCGTTCATTCCTTCTTCTGAGGATGCGGGGAGAATCTACGGGCGCGGATCGTGCGATGCGAAGGGCATCATTGCGGCGATGATCTCGGCTTCGGAACGATTGCGTGGAGAAGGAGTCCATGTTGGGCTGCTGTTTGTGGTGGGAGAAGAGCGCGACAGTCTGGGCGCGAAAGCTGCCAATGAATACGCGGCCAGCAATCGCTCGCATCGCTGCAAGTACCTGGTGAATGGCGAGCCGACGGAGAATCGCATCGCACTGGCGTCGAAGGGAACTTTGCGCGCGGAAGTTACCGCTTGCGGTCGGATGGCTCACTCGGCTTATCCTGAACTCGGCGAATCGGCGATCGACAAGCTGATTGCGGCTTTGACGCGCTTGCGCGCGATGCCGTTGCCAATCGATCCAGAGGTTGGTCCGTGCACGCTCAACATTGGATTGATCGAAGGCGGTCGCGCGCCGAATGTGATTCCGGATTATGCTCATGCGGATTTGCTGTATCGTCTGGTCGGTCCTTCGCAGGATTTGCGGCGACAGATTCTCGAAACTGCGAGCGATCAGGTGAAAGTCGACTTTCCGCTGGAACTTCCGTTCCTGCGCTTGCGCACGGTCGATGGTTTGCCGGCGATGATTGCGGCGTTCACGACTGATATTCCTCGGCTGACGAACTGGGGGGAACCGCTGCTGATTGGTCCGGGATCGATTCATGTTGCGCATACGGATGGTGAGTTCATCGAGAAGCGGCAACTTGCGGAGGCCATTGATTTGTACTGCTCGATTGCGAAACGGCTGATTTGAGAATCGGCTTTCGGCTTTCGAGGTTCGTTGGAACTCGCTGTGGGTTTCTGCTGGAAATAATTCTACGACTGGTCCTCCTAGGGGGTGTTCTTGCGGGGCGAGATGCTCGATAGCCAGTGGCTACCCCCTCCCCCTGTAACCTCGCATGTCCCTGTAAACATGCGGGTGGGCGCGATATCGAAATGCGCAAACTCGATGCAAAGTTCAGATGGCAAAGAACTTCGATTCTAAAATTTAGAGAACAAAGCGGTTAGGCTCGGTTCTTTGTCGAATGGCGAAGAGTGCATGAACTGCTTCGCCACGACCATGATGGGCCGGTTTTGATTGGCCGGCAAGGTTAGATGTCACAAGACGCATGTGGATTAATTCGCGTGAAACAGCGGACCCCTCTATTCCGCTCCCCGACTTCCGCGAACGGCACGCTTCTGTCGGGATGACGGCCCGTGACAGCGCACGGGAAACGCATCAGCAAGTTCCTCACCGGGCTAGGTGCCCGGTTCGGAATGACAAAATCACAGACGGTGAGAGAGTGCTGGCATTCAGACCAATGCTGTCTTCCGTATAAACTTAAATCATGACCACCTCTTCCCTCAACTCCCTCTCGCGCGCTTCCTCTGCTTACCTGCGTTCTGCAATGCATCAGCCGATCCGGTGGCATGAGTGGGGCGAGGAGGCATTTGCCTCGGCGCAGCGGGAGAACAAACCGATGCTGCTCGACATTGGGGCGGTGTGGTGCCACTGGTGCCATGTGATGGATCGCGAATCGTATGACGATCCGGAAGTGGCGGCGATTGTGAACGAGCATTTCATTGCGGTGAAGGTGGATCGGGATGAGCGTCCGGATATTGACAGCCGGTATCAGGCTGCGGTCAGCGCGGTGAGCGGGCAGGGTGGGTGGCCGCTGACTGCGTTTCTTACGCCGGATGGCAAGCCGTTTTATGGCGGGACTTATTTTCCGCCGAACGATGGGTACGGGCGTCCCAGTTTTCGGCGGGTGCTGCTTAGCATTGCCAATGCTTACAAAGAGAAAAATGGCGATGTGGTGGAGCAGGCGAAGATGGTAGAGAACGCCATTGCGCAGGCGGAATCGTTTGCCGGGCGCAGGGGGAGCGTGTCGCGTGGCTTGATTGCGGCCATTCAGGAATCGGCCTTCAAGATGTTTGACCCGCAGCATGGGGGATTTGGGTCGGCTCCTAAATTTCCCCATCCTTCGGTGTTGGATTTATTGATCGAGCAGTATGCGAGAACGGCGGGCGGAGCTTCACTCGGGCGGGCGGCCGGGGGCGGCCGCCCCTACATAGACCTAGCTGGCGACAGCGAACGGCTGCGAAATTTGATCATCACTACTCTTGAACATATGGCGAATGGCGGGGTTTATGACCAACTAGCGGGAGGGTTTCATCGTTACTCCGTCGATGAGCGGTGGGTGGTGCCGCACTTCGAGAAGATGTGCTACGACAATTCCGAACTGCTGAAGAACTATGTCCATGCTTACCAGGTCACGGGATCGGAGTTTTTTGCCGGCGTGGCGCGAGACATCATTCGCTGGATGGATGAATGGCTGAGCGACCGGGAACGCGGAGGTTTCTACGCTTCGCAGGATGCCGACATTTCCATGGACGACGACGGCGATTACTTTACCTGGACGCTCGACGAAGCTCGGGCGGTTTTGAGTGAAGAAGAAGCGCAGGTTGCGGCGGTGCATTATGACATCGGCGAAATAGGAGAGATGCATCACAATTCGGCGAAGAATGTTTTGTATGTGCGTGCACCGATCGATGAGATTGCGCGGCGAATGAATCTAAGCATGGAGCGCGTGCAAAAGTTGCTGGATTCGGCGAAAAAAAAGATGTATGCGGCGCGGTTGCAGAGGCCGACACCTTACGTCGACAAAACGGTGTATGTGGGATGGAACAGCATGTGCGTTTCGGCTTATCTGGAAGCGGCGAAGGTGCTTAATCTGGCTGAGACGCGGCGGTTCGCGCTGCGATCTTTGGATCGGATTCTGGCGGAGGCCTGGAAGGGGCACGCGGGCGCGGATGCCCACGACAGCAATAAAAGCAGGTTCCCTTCGACAAACTCAGGGCAGGCTCTCACCGGGATTGAGGCCCGGTTCGGAACGACAAATGCAGAAGCAATGACAAGTTCAGAAGCAATAACAAGGGCTGGGCCACGATTACTGCACGTGGTTGCTTATTCGGATCCTAAAGCTGAGCACCGCGAGGTTTCAGGATTGCTTGAGGACTATGCTGCGACCACGCTGGCTTGCCTCGACGCCTATGAGGCCACTGCCGACCTCAGCTACTTCAGGTTTGCGCAAGCCATCGCTGACGCGATGGTTGCCAAAGTCTTCGACCCAGTTTCGGGAGGATTTTTCGACGCTGAACCGGCTGCGGATGGCAAGGGCCTGGGCGTGCTGTCAACACGCCGGAAGCCGTTGCAGGATTCGCCTACGCCGGCGGGCAATCCCATGGCAGCGATTGCGTTATTGCGACTGCATCACTACACGGGCGAATCGGGGTACCGGGACAAAGCGGAACAGACGCTGGAAACTTTTGCCGGCGTGGCGGGGCAATTTGGAATTTTTGCCGCCACCTACGGAATCGCGCTGGTTCATTGGCTGGAGATTCCTCTACAGGTGGTCGTGATTTCGGAGCATGAGGCGGACGATGCGGGCACGGCTCTGGCCGCAGCCGCGCATGAGACGTTCGCATTCAATAAAACTGTGCTCCGTCTGAGTGCGAACCAGGTAGTTGCGGTGAATCTTCCTCCGGCGCTGGCAGCGACCATTCCGAATCTGCCGGAATTAAAATCTGGCGGAGCGTTTGCGGTTCTTTGTTCCGGCTTCGCCTGCCAGCCGCCAATTTACGAAGCCGCCGAATTGCGGAGAGCGCTGGAACCCGCCTCACGAAAGCAGAGCTCGTAGACCTTGCCCCAAAAAAACAGGGCTGACGGTTTTATGAATGAGTCCGTCAGCCCGAAAATAGCGAGCCCAGGTTCGGCCCAGGTTACTACAGGTTACTTTGGTGACCTTGCGTTGACCTCTGTCCTTCGATTAACTGTTACCTCATCATCGGCGGCAGTGGAACGCATTTGCCTTGCAGTTGTTGTTGAGGTGGGCACAGAAGTATCGGCCCTCCGTCCGGGGCGGGAACCTGCGGAACGGCGGCTGCGACGTATGTGCCCACTAGTCCAAACATCAGGATGGAGATCCTGATTGCTTGCTTCATGGGTCTTCTCCTACCGCGCCTAGACTACAAAAATCGGCTTCTTGACGCGGTGAGGAATTATAAGACACGCGTCAAGTGCAGCTGCACGTTGACCAACTCAGCGTCCTCCTGTCCCCTCACCCATACTACCTTCGCTAAGCTTCGCAGACATCTTCCAAAACGGTATTTAACCTCCGTAATTCCAGTGAAATAGACATGATATGTAAGATGAAGGATTATTGTGGATCCGGGGTGAATATCTCACCGTAGACGGTGTGCGCGGGCAATTTACAGAATCCGGAATTCGCGCGGGCGGCAAGACGCAAGGGGCTTGTCCAGGTGGACTGGAAGGGTGACAGCGGAAGGTTTGCTCTAGTTTTCCTCTACTTCTTGGAAACGACGCGGCCGGAGAATCCGAAAACGTCAAGCGAGCCGGTAGCGGAAGCGGCGGCGGCGTGAGCGGCGGCCACCTCGGGTGCGGCCACATTTTCGTGGGGCATGGATGGAGGGGCCTGGGTTCGTGAGAGAGCGCGATCGACCATGCCTTCGAACATCGGAATCAACGAATCTGCGGGCAGCGGATGGTGAATGTCAGTCAAGCCCTGCTCCCAGCGCTGCGGCCGCAACATGTTGGCTGGAGCTTCGCGGATAGGACTCTTTGCCCAGCTATACACCAGCCAGACCGTCAGGGCACAGTTGTAGGCGGCCATATTGATCAGGACCACAGAAAGATTATTCAGATGCTCGCCCACCCAGGAAGCAACCAGAGAAAGCTCGACCATGGCAAAACAACCGAATCCCAAAGCGACGCCGAAGCTGTATTGCCGCCACTTGACTCCCAGATAGCGGGCAAAGAAAAGTAAGAAAAGTACCATACCCACTTGAATGATGCGCACGCAGCGCTGCGCGGTGAGGATCGCCTGCACCCATGGAGCGGTGTCCACAGAATTCGTGGAAACGGATACGACGCCCGCCACCAGCAGCATTACCAAACCGGCCCATTTGAACAAAACCGTGCCCAGGTCTCGCAAGGTATGGAAGGGCCGAAAAGCATCGAGGAAAGCCTCGTGGATCACTTTGAAGCCTAAAGCCGCCATAATCGCGGTGCTGATCCAACTGGCGTAGAAGAAGGCGGAATAGTTGCGTCGAAGCGGAAAAACTACAGCGAAGGTGAGAATCTGCGCGATGATGTAGAGAAAAAAATATCTGAACTGCCGGCGCTGTCCGCGGTGAAACATGGCCACGGCGATACCCGTTCCCAGGACGGGTTGTGCAATCCAGAGAACGTAGTAAAACAGCCTGATTTTGTCGCTCATCGCAACAATTCTCCAGACTCCGTGAACGAATGGCCGTCAAGAAACGTGGCGGTTTTCCACCGGCAGACTAATTACAAGAAGTTAAACCTTATGACGCAGATGTTCAATGAACTCAAGTAACCCAAAGTAACGTTACCTTTGTGCCATTCGCTAGACGGGCACCCAACAAAACTGGTTGCGACTGATTGACACGACAAAGGTTGCAGAAGACACTCACAAGGCTTTTCGAGAATAGCTAAATGACTCTGGGTGCCAACATACACGTTGAGCGCCGGCGTGCGGACGGCGCTTTCCGCAACCGCCTAGGCGTCGGGAACCGAGTGGATGTAGGCACGCATCATGCGTACTTCATCATCTTTCTCGTTCAAGTCATGCAGCAAGATGTCACGCAGGGAAACGATGCCAACCAACTGCCCGCCGTGGCAGACAGGCAAATGGCGGAAGCCGTGGCGCCGCATAAGCGCCATGCAGTTTTCCAACTCTTCATTCATGGTGACGGAAAGCGGATCGTCCGTCATCACCTCGGCCAGGCAGGTGCTGCGCGGATCGAAGCCTTCCGCCACCACGCGCTTCATCAAATCGCGCTCAGAAAAAATTCCAACCAATTTGCCCTTGTGCAGCACCGGAACGGCGCCGATGTTGCGATCGACCATGGCACGCACTGTCTCCAGCACGGTTTGCCCCATTTCTGCCTGGTAAGTTTCCTGGTCCTTAATCAGCTCGCAGATACGCATTGGATCCTCCCGGAGGGTGATGCCCCGAGCACCCCAAAAACCTTTAACGGGGGGCGAGTATATGCCGGATTGAGATGCAGGGGAAGAGTAAAACAGGCAGGTACGATAAAAATTCAAACCCTAGATCATTTCGGGAAACGTAAATCGTGGCTGGCCTCTTCGGCGCCCAGGAACACGAAGTAGGAGCAATTCCACCATGAGGTCGGCAAACTGCCGTGCGGCCTTGCCGTAAGGACGATGTTATATTCGCCGTTGTCCAGGCTGATCTCTTGAATGGCGTCCTCGGGCTGTGTTCCCGCCCAGGGGGCTTGCCCGCGACGCCTTGCCCCTAGAGGCTCAATCACCGCCAACTGGGCCAGAAATTCGTGAAGGTCGCGGGTACGCCCTCTCCCCGGCACCACAAATGAGACATCCGCATCCAGCGTCGCGAAGTGCCAGGCGAGTGACGCGGCCAGATTCACGCCGCGTTCGTAGGCGGCGTCGGAAATCAAGCCGGCCGGTGGATTGTCGAAGACGATGCAGAGCTCGCGCTCATCCTCACGGCTGAACTCGCGCACTTTGAGGGAGCCGGACTTCGCCGTGGCCTTCCAGTCCACGTGACGGGCAGAGTCCTCAGGCAAGTATTCGCGGATGCGGTAAAGATCGGAGCCGCGTCCGCGCACAAAGCTCTCCCACTCCCCTCGCACCAGTGGAAGGATCTCAAATAATTCGTCTGGAGCTTCAATCGGGGGGTAGACGAGAATCTCGCGTTGCAAAGCGACGTGCCGTATCTTGGTGAGAAAAGCAAAGGGGAACCGCGTGGCCACCCCGAAGCTGGACTCGCAATAGCGCCCGCGGCGCTCAAAGAGCAACTCCAAATCGGCCGCCAGTTCGGCTTTCGCCGGCAGATAGGGGAAATAAACGATGCCCTCGAAAATGCCCGGCGGATGGGGCGCCGTTTCCACGCGCCGCACGCGATAGTCGCGCAGCCGCAACCACTGATCCTGAGGAGGACGATTCAGCGGAAAAACGAACGTGGTCTGCTCCCAGCGCCATTGCTTGCGAGACTTTTTTTCTTGCCGAGCCGGAATCACACGAATGGAAAACGAGGGCAGAAATCGTCTGCAGTTGCGCAGCACGATCTTCCCGAGCACTGGTCGGCGAGCAAACACATGCTCGGGCAAACGAACATCCAGTTTGAGTCCACGCAGTACGAGAGCTGAAACCACGCCAGAAACCAGGATCGCCGCCAGCATCGCGGCGACCACGATGTACAGCAGATTGTTTCCCGTATTCAGCGCCGCTATACCGATCACCAATGTGACTAGCACATAGACGACGCCCGCCTTCGTCACTTCATAATGAAAGGTCTGGCGCAACCGCTCGAGAGCGACCCGCCGAGCCAGATAGGGCACCGTAACCAGGCCGACAAATACCGCGATCAGGAGCGCGACGGAGGCGAGAATGACGGAGACCCACGGATGCCCCGATTCGCCCGAGGCGTTGGAAAAAAGTGCCGCACCGAAGGCCAGCCCCAGGCCGACCAGAGCCAGCAGAAACTTGGCCCACACCTCCGCTGTCGCCGATTGCATCCAGGGGCGCACGCGGCCTTCCGTTTGGTTGGCATTTGCAGAATTTAAGGTCGTGGAACCCACTGTTGGCAGCCTAGCATCGCCAGGAGGAACGTTCAACGATAAGCGATTTGCGAAGAACGCCGTCGTAACCTGCTGCCGTGGCCTGCCAAAGATCCTTGAAAGAGGTAGTGGACTTCGCGGAGGGCGAGGCGCAGGGAGATCCCTCACCCCCTCACCCCCGCTCGTGTGGAGATCGGATTGACCTGCTTCCCGGCAAGAATCGATTTCTGATTCTCACGGCTTCGTGCTAACCTGCTCGCCTTACCGAAAACCGGGCCCCGCATTTGAAATGAGTTTTCATTCCTGACGAGGAGAATCTCATGCCCCTCAGCAAACGCGCAATCGCAGAATTCTTTGGAACATTTTGGCTGGTCTTTGGCGGATGCGGCGCGGCATTATTCGCCGCCGCCTTCCCCTCGCTGGGTATTGGATTCACCGGAGTGGCCTTGGCCTTTGGGCTCACGGTTGTCACCATGGTTTATGGAGTGGGACACATCTCCGGCGGGCACTTCAACCCGGCCATCAGCTTCGGACTAGTCGTGGGCAAACGGTTCCCCGCTTCCGACTTGATCCCGTATGTGATTGCCCAGGTCGCAGGCGGAATTGCGGCAGCCGGCGTGCTCCTGGTCATCGCCAGCGGAAAGAAAGGTTTCGACGTACATGCCGGCTTCGCTTCGAACGGATACGGTCTGCATTCTCCCGGCGGCTACTCCGCTCTCGCCGCTTTTGTTGCAGAAGTTGTGCTGACTGCCTTCTTCCTGATCGTGGTCATGGGCTCGACTGACACCCGCGTGCCAAAAGGGTTTGCGGCGCTGGCTATCGGACTCTGCCTGACCCTTATTCACCTGGTATGCATTCCGGTAACGAACACATCGGTGAATCCGGCGCGCAGTACCGGCCCCGCGATTTTCGCTGGAGGCTGGGCATTGCAGCAATTATGGATGTTCTGGGTGGCTCCCCTGATTGGCGGTGCCTTGGGAGGGGGAATCTATCGGGCGCTATTCGCGGAGTAATTCCACAACCCGGTGTTTGCGTTCGTGGCGCCGATCCGTCGAAAAGCGCGACGGATAGGGCGCCTCACTGGTGCCGTTAGTACTCCGCTAGTTCCTTCATGGCGCGGAAGAGATCATTTGGTTGAGGAAGAACTGCGTCTTCGAGGATCGGCTGGTAGGGCACGAACGTATCGGCCGCAGCCACGCGGCGAACGGGTGCGTCCAAGTGATCGAAGAGTTGATCGGCAATGCGTGCCGCAATCTCTGCGCCGTAGCCCCAGCTCAAGGTATCTTCGTAGGCGACGAGGGCGCGATTCGTTTTGGCGATGGAACTGGCGATGGTCTCCCAGTCAAACGGGTTGAGGCAGCGTAGATCGATCAACTCCACCTTTACGCCGTGCTCGCGTTCCATTTTCTGGGCCGCCTGCAACGCCCGTGGAACGACCGCGCCGTAGGTGATTACAGTCAGGTCCGTTCCCGGGTTCACGATTTTCGCTTTGCCGAAGGGTATGGTGTACTCCGGTCCGGGATAGGGCGCGCGGCCATAGGTTTCGCGGTAGAGGCGCTTGTGCTCCAGGAATAGCACCGGATCGTCGCAGCGGATCGCGGTGCGCAATAGCCCCGCTGCGTCCAGCGCATTCGAAGGAAAAACTACCCGCAGGCCTGGCATGTGGGTGAAAATGCCCTCGCCACACTGCGAGTGATAAATTGCGCCGCCAGTTAAATATCCGCCGATAGCCACGCGGATGACTACCGGGCAAGAGAAAACGTTGTTGGACCGCCAGCGGATGACTGAGAGTTCGTCGCGAATCTGCATCATCGCGGGCCAGATGTAATCGAAGAATTGAATTTCCACCACCGGTTTCATCCCGCGCGTCGCTATGCCGGTGGCGCGGCCCACGATGGCTGCTTCGGCCAGGGGAGAGTTAAAAACGCGATCGTTGCCAAACTCGTTCTGCAGGCCGAAAGTGAGCTTGAAGACTCCGCCCTTCCCTTTCACGAGCTTGCGCTTCAAGTATTCTTCTCGGCTGCAATCGGCGACATCCTCGCCAAAGATGACGATGCGGTCGTCGCGCTTCATCTCGTCACGCAGGGTCACGTTGATCAGATCGGCCATGGTCTTCGGGGCCGGCTTTTTGCCGTCAGGGGAATCTGGGCCAATTAAGGGCTGCGCGTCGAATGCATTCGATGTCGGATCGATATCGGGCGAGTATATGTACTTCATCACGCTCTCGGGAGCGGGAGGCAGAGCTTCAAGCGCCTGATCCACTACAGCTTGGAGCTCTTCTTCAACTTTCTTTTCAAGATCGTTGATGCCCTTTTCGTCGAGGATGCCCTCGCGCAGCAGGAACATTTGGGTGCGCGAGACCGGATCGCGGGCCGAGTCGCGCTCGCGCTCGGTGTCGGGACGGTACAGGCGTTCATCGTCGGAAAGCGAGTGCGAATAGGGACGAATCACGTGGGCGTGCACGAATGCCGGCCCATGGCCCTCGCGGCAATATTGCGCGGCGCGCTGGAACGCGCCGTAGCTCGCTACGGGATCGGTGCCGTCAACTTCTTCAAAATGAAAATTGGGAAATCCGGAGACGAGGCGTGAAATGCTGCCTCCAGCGGTCTGCACCTCGACCGGCACGGAGATCGCATAGCCGTTATCCTGCACGCAAAAAATTACAGGCAGCTTGTTTAGGGCTACCGCGTTCAACGCCTCCCAGAATTCGCCTTCGCTGGTGGTGCCGTCGCCGAGCGAGACATAAGTAACTTCATCGCCGTGAAAGGTTACATGCTTGAACTGACGATAATCGGATTTCTCGCCATTGTTTCGCTCTGAGACTTCAGCAGCTTTCGGGTGCTGCGCGAAATATCGGCCGGCTTCTGCGCATCCCACAGCTTGCAGAATCTGCGATCCTGTGGGCGACGATTGGGTGACCACATTGAGCCGGCGGTAGCCCCAGTGCGAAGGCATCTGGCGTCCGCCCGAACTGGGATCCTCTGCTGCGCCTACCGCCTGCAGAAACATTTCCAGAGGCTTCGCCCCCAAGGCCAGGCACAGCGCGCGGTCACGGTAATAAGGGTAGAACCAGTCGTAGCCAGGTTTCAGCGTCAGCCCGGCCGCCGCTCCGATGGCTTCATGTCCCGCGCCAGACATTTGGAAGAAAATCTTCTGCTGACGCTTGAGCATGATCTCGCGGTCGTCGATGCGGCGGGAGGTATACATGATGCGGTAGGCTTCGAGGAGCTGTTCGCGCGTAAGTCCCTCATAAGTACCGGACTTCTTGGTAGAGGTGAGAGCGAGTTTGAGGTCGGTTTTTGTGGTCGCCATCCGGTTCCCTGACGAGTGCTTTATGAACGCTCCGTTTATTAGATGCGCCAGCTAAATTAAGGTGCGGAGTGCTACCGGGCAGGTTGCATTGTAAATGGGAATGGGGAAATGGAAAACATGCAAGTTGTTGCTCGGGGATGGGAAGCCGCTGTTGATTTTCCGGGCATTTACGGCGCGGCTGAAGCCGCCGCCCTTCAAAACCAGGTTGCGCTCGAGTTTTCAGCGGCCTCCCAGGCTTTGTTCCAAATCTTCGATCAGATCTTCAGTATCTTCCAGGCCGATGTTGAGCCTCACGATGCGGTGCCCGTAGTCTGGGCGGCCTTTGGAGCGCTGAAAGTCATAGGCGACGGCTAGACTTGCCACTCCACCCCAGCTGTAGCCGATCTCGAATAGCTGCACGCCATCGACAAACGCCTGCACTTGGGCTTTTGAGGCATCGGGTTTGAAGACGATGGAAAAAACACCGGCCGATCCGGTGAAGTCGCGCTTCCAGAATTCGTGTCCGGGCGAGCCTTCCAGCGCCGGATGCAGCACGCGTTCAATCTCCGGCCGCGCCGCCAGCCAGCGCGCAATCTGCAAGGCCGAAGCTTCGATATGCTTCAGCCGCACGGCCATGGTCCGCATGCCGCGCAAGGCCAGGCTGCAATCGTCGGGCGAGGCGGCATTGCCGAGAAGTTGTTGCGTCGCCCCTAGTTGCTGGTAGAGCTTCGGGTCTTTCACCGTTACGGAGCCCATCAGCACGTCGCTGTGTCCGGCAACATATTTCGTCAGGGCCTGCATCGTGATATCAACGCCGTGGGCGAAGGCGTCGAAATAAACGCCGGCGGACCAGGTGTTGTCCATCACTACCTGCGCGCCGCTGGCGTGCGCGGCCTCGGCAATGGCGGGCACATCCTGCACTTCCATCGTGATGGAGCCCGGGCTCTCGCACCAGATCAGACGAGTGTTCTCGCGCAGCAGATCTTTGATTGCTCCGCCGATTTCTGGAGGATAGAAACTGGCTTCCACTCCGAAGCGCCGCAGGACGTGATATGCCAGCTTGCGATTGGGAGTGTAGACGCTCTCGGGAATCAGGATGTGATCGCCACTTTTCAGGAAGGCCAGGTTGACGAGCGAAATTGCGCCTTGGCCTCCGGGGGTGATGATGCTGCGGTAACCCTTTTCCAGTTCGCAGATTTTTCCGGCGAGCTCCAGCGTCGTGGGCGTGCCGTAGAGCCCGTAAGAGTAGCCAACTTCGTATTGGTCCCAACTGTCTTCGACCGAAGCGGCATCGGGAAATAACGTGGTCGAACCGCGAAATACGGGGCTTGCGAGCGAGCGATATCCTTCGGGAACCTGCACGTCAGAGTGAATTAAACGCGTCTTCCAGCTCTTGGACATGGCGGAATTATACGGGCGCGACTGGGAGGGATTGCTTCGGTAGGGAAGGCAGCGTCGTTCTCACTTCATGCCTTCCCCTGCCGGCCCGCAAATGGGGATCGCTCGCACGCCCTCGGCGGTATTGTCAAAGTAGCGTCCCCGGAAATACAAGGCGACATTCACCAGCCCAATCAAAGCCGGGACTTCCACTAGCGGCCCAATGACGGCGGCAAAGGCAGCGCCTGAGTTGATGCCAAATACGGCAACCGCAACCGCGATTGCCAGCTCGAAATTATTGCTCGCGGCGGTGAACGATAACGTCGCGGTCTTCGAGTAGTCGGCGCCGAGCTTGTGCCCCATGTAGAACGAGACCAGGAACATCACTACAAAGTAGATCAGAAGCGGAATCGCAATTCGAACAACGTCCAGAGGCAGCCGGACAATATAGCTGCCCTTGAGCGAGAACATCACCACAATCGTGAACAACAAGGCCACTAGCGTAACGGGACTGATCCGCGGAATAAAGGCTTTCTCGTACCACTGCTTGCCACGCGCCCGCACCAGCACGAACCGCGTGATCATTCCGGCCAGGAACGGGATGCCAAGATAGATGAAGACGCTTTTGGCGATGTCGCGAATAGATACGTTTACAACTGACCCGTGCAGTCCGAACCATTCCGGCAACTTGGTGATGAATATCCACGCGTACACCGAGTAGAACAGCACCTGGAAGACGGAATTGAAGGCGACCAGGCCGGCGCCATATTCGGTGTCGCCCTCGGCCAGTTCGTTCCAGACGATCACCATTGCAATACAGCGAGCCAGTCCGATCATGATCAGGCCCGCCATGTATTCGGGATAGTGCCGTAGAAAAACGATGGCCAGGACAAACATCAGCACAGGTCCGATCACCCAGTTCTGCAGCAGCGAGAGGCCGAGGATTTTCTTATTCCGAAAAACTTCTCCTAATTCCTCGTAGCGAACCTTGGCCAGTGGCGGGTACATCATCAGGATGAGCCCAACGGCGATTGGAATGGAGGTCGTACCCACGCTAAAACGGTTCAGAAAAGGCACGATGCCGGGAAGCGCCCAGCCCGACGCTACACCGGCGAGCATGGCGGCGAAGATCCAGAAGGTGAGGTGCCGATCCAGGAAGCTGAGACGGCTCTTTGTCTTCATGCGTAGATCTCCTCCGCGTAAGGCATCAGCGATACGGGTTCGGACAGCGGAGCTCTGCACCTCGGGCCACAGTTCATTCCTGTCCGATGCTGTCAATTTCCTTCTTCAGAGAAAGCCCCTGCAGAGTAGAGAAGGGCAAGCTGAGGAACAGACTGATTCTTCGATCCAGGAGAAAGAACGCGTCGCGGAAAGCCTTTTCCACTTGCTGGTCGGAACCCCGGACGGCCGCAGGATCGGGCACACCCCAGTGGGCGGTCATCGGTTGGCCAGGCCAGATCGGGCAGACTTCTTTGGCGGCGTTGTCGCAAACGGTGAAAACAAAATCGAGTTTTGGGGCGTCTGGCTGGGAAAACTCGTCCCAAGCCTTACTCCGGAGACCGCTGGTCGGCAAATGAGCCATCTCCAGTTGCCGCAGCGCTTCGGGCCGAACCGCTCCTGAGGGATGGCTGCCTGCGCTGTAGGCGGCAAAGTTGGGCCGTCCTTTTTGATTCATGATGGCTTCGGCCATGATCGACCGAGCCGAGTTACCGGTGCATAAAAATAAAACGTTATAGGGTCCCTTCATCTTCGTCCTCGTTTGATGATCCGCCGAGAATTGCTCTTACTTGCAGCAAGTCGGACCACAGCAAGCGTCCTTGGTTACGGCGGCAGCGACCGGCTTGATTGCGCGAATAAACGCGCTTAGGAACTTGCCGTCGACTTGGGGGGCGAGGGCGTCGACGTCGATTCCCTGCCTGGCAAGAAACTCGCGGGCATCTTCGGCGCGGTAGACGCGAGTTGGCTCAATTTCGATCTGGTCGAATCCGGCGGCGGACAATTTGCGGCGGTAGTCATTCTCTTCTAGCGCCCCAGCGATGCAACCCACCCATGCCAGCACGCTTTGGCGAATCTCAGGGAGGATTTCGCCCCGCGTCACCACATCAGAAACCGCGAACCGGCCAGCCGGCTTGAGTACGCGGAATGCCTCCCGCAACACGCGATCTTTGTCGGCGGAAAGATTGATGACGCAATTGGAGATGATTACATCTACCGAGTTGTCGGGCAGGGGAATGTTTTCGATTTCGCCCTTCAGAAACTCGACGTTGGCGATGCCCGCTTTGCATTTGTTCTCGTTCGCCAAGGCAAGCATCTCGTCGGTCATGTCGAGGCCATAGGCCTTGCCGCTTGCTCCGACCCGCTTGGCTGAGAGCAGCACATCAATGCCTCCGCCGGAGCCGAGGTCGAGGACGACGTCGCCGGGATTCAGTTGGGCGAGAGCGGTCGGATTGCCACAGCCAAGCGACGCCAGCAGCGCCTCTTCGGGGATCTGACCAGCCTGGTTTGCATCGTAAAGATTTGCGGTTATGGGATCGCAACAGCCAGTGCTGGCGGTCGCTCCACAGCAGGAACTGCCTCCAGACTTCACACGCAGAGCGGCCTGGCCGTATTTCTCTTTGACGATTTCTTTAATGTCGGTTGCGTTGGCGGTGCTCATGGCTTCGTTTCCCCTATTTGCAAATTCGGACGATCTGTTCCGGTTTTAGCGCCTTGTTGCGGGTGCAGCACTCGGCGTAGAGAAATTGCAGTAATTCTTGGAGAGCTTCAGTATTGGCGGTGTAGCGCAAGAAAGTGCCTTCGCGCTCGACTTGCACAAGGCCTTCGGTCTTTAGTTTCTCGAGATGATGCGAAAGGGTGGAATTTGGAATTTCCAGCTCGCCCTGGATGTCGCCGACGACCAGTCCCTCGGGATGTGCCGAAAGCAGCAGTTGCATGATGCGCAGCCGCGGCTCGGTGCCCATCGCCGAAAACATGTCGGCGTACTTGGCGACACGCTCGCTGTTTTTGAGGGGGGAAGACGTCTGCATATTTCGACATTACTAGAAATACGGATTCATGTCAAATTTCTGCCGCCTTCATCTTCAATCGGAGGTCGAATTCCTGGCCGGTCTGCCAAAATGCTTCTATCATTTATCCTGAAAGGAAATGATCCACACTCACCGCTCCTTTGACGCGCAGTCGATCAAACTGGTCATCTTCGACCTGGACGGCACCTTGATCGATTCGCGTCTCGACCTGGTGCATTCCGTCAACGCGGCTCTTCGACATATTGGACGGCCTGAGTTGGCAGATGACGTGATTGCCAGCTACGTCGGCGACGGCGCGCCGGTGCTCATTCAGCGAGCGCTTGGGGATGAGGCCACGGACGAGGCGCTGGCACGGCGAGGGCTGGAGTTTTTTCTCTCTTACTACCGCGAACACAAGCTGGACCATACCACCGTCTATGCAGGCATTCCTGAGGCGCTCGGCGCGATCCAGAATTCATTTCGCCCGATTCCGAATGGCGACGGAGGCAGAAGATCGAACGGCGTGCCGCGGCAGATGGCGGTGCTGACGAATAAACCGGTCGTGCCGTCGCGAGCAATTGTGGAGGCGCTTGGGCTGGGTCCGTTCTTTATGCAGGTCTATGGGGGGAATAGTTTTGCGACCAAGAAGCCGGACCCGGAGGGGGCACGCAGGCTATTGGAAGAGCATGGCGTGCGATCAGAAGAGGCGGCCATTGTGGGCGACTCTCACGTCGACATGGAAACCGGACGGAACGCCGGATTGTGGACGGTGGGCGTTCGTTACGGATTCGCTCCGCATACGCTGCAGGCAAGCCCGCCGGACGTGCTGGTGGACGAACCTCAGGAATTGGCCCGGGTATTCGGGTGAGAAATTTCCGGTTGGCCGCCTCGGGGGCTAAAGCCCCTCCTTTAACTTGCCTTTTGCGGCGCGGCTGAAGCCGCGCCCTTTCAAAGCTGATGCGGTGATTGCGGCGTTAGGAGCTAGAGCTCTCAGATCCGATGATTGCAGCGCTGAAAGCGCTGCGCCACCCAAAGCCAGAGCGTTGCGCCTTCCAAAATCGGCATGCTCTGTCGGCATGCGCTCATGTAAACTCAGGCGACGATGAACGATTGCATGGGTTTTAGTGCATCAGAACTGCGCAAGCTGCGCAGCATGAAAAATCCCTATGGCATTCAGAAATTTCTCGACGATGCTCCTTATCATCTGGCCGATACTGCCTGGTCTCCGCGCCGCGTGCTGGCTGAGCAAACCGCTCACTGCCTGGAGGGCGCCATCTTTGGCGCGGCTGCGCTGCGGGCCATTGGATATCCTCCGTTGCTGCTCGACTTCGAAGCCGAACATGACACCGACCATGTGATCGCTATCTTTCGCGAGAATGGATGCTGGGGCGCCGTCGCCAAGTCGAATTACACGGGATGCCGCTGGCGCGAGCCCATCCATCGCACGCTGCGCGAGCTGGCGTTAACCTATTTCAACGGCTATTTCAACCTGCGTCGCGAGCGGACGCTGCGCCGCTTTTCGGTTCCGGTCAACCTGAAGCGCTTCGACCGCCAGAACTGGATGACCACGGACCAGCCGGTATGGTTCATCGTGTTTCACCTGTTCGACATCAAGCATTATCCGCTGATCACGCCGGCCATGGCCAAGCGGTTGCATCGCGTGGATGAGCGCTTGTTCCAGGGGGAATGTTTGGGGAAGGCCTTGAAGTAGATGGGTTAGAGAGGGCGAGACGGACAACATAAACTCAGGCGCTGAAGCGCAGGTAACTCCGCAGGATTTAACGGCAGACTGAAGAGGTCGCGGAGGACTCAATTTTAGCTGTAGCACGCTCCCGCAGCGGCTAAAGCCGGTTGAAAGACAGGTCATTTATCGCAGCGGTGAACCGCTGCGCCACCCAAAATCGAGAGCAAAGGCGGGTTTTCTGCAACCTCTGAACGTCGTGCCCTTCCCGAGGGTGCTCGAACTAGAGTTCTTCCGGACTCTGTGAAGCCGTGCGCTTTCAAGGCAATTCAAATTGAGCTACTACCCATGGGCCGGTGGCCTGGCTTTTCCTGCGATAAAATGTCCATGTGGGGTTCCGCATTTTAGTTTTCTTCTATCTTCTTGCTGGCGTGTTGGCTTACGGTCAGCAGGATCCGCCTGCGGCCGTTGCTTCCCTGCCCGAATTGAAGCCAGATGCGAATGGCAATCTTTCGCAGGAGCAGATGCAGCAGTTGTTGCGCGTGGTTGCCGACAAGGACATGCAAAACGACAAGCGGCTGCGCGACTACACGTACACGGAGCGCGACGAAGAACATAAGCTCGATGGCAAGGGTGAGGTGAAATCGACCGAAGTGAAGATTTACGAAGTGATGGAACTGTACGGCGAGCAAGTGCAGCGGCTCACGGCGAAAGACGATAAGTCACTCGATGCGAAGGATGCGGCCAAAGAAGAAGAGAAGATTCAAAAGGTCATCGACAAGCGTAAGAACGAATCCGAAGAGGCGCGGAGGAAGCGAGAACAAAAAGAAGAGAAAGAGCGCGAGGAAGACCGCCAGTTTGTGCGCGAAGTGGCGGATGCCTACACCTTTCACCTTGTGGGCACGGAATCGCTGGGAGGACGCGAGGCCTGGGTGATTGATGGCGAGCCGCGTCCGGAATTTGTGCCGCGCATGAAGGAGTCTAAACTTCTGTCGAAATTCCGCGGGCGCGTCTGGATCGATAAGGGCGATCTGCAACTGGCCAAGTTGGACGTGGAATGCTTGGACACGATTGCTTGGGGATTGTTTCTGGCGCGCTTTCACCAAGGTTCGCGCTTCACGCTGGAGCAGACCCGCGTGAACGATGAGGTATGGCTGCCACAGCATGTGGAGTTTAAGATCGACGCGCGCGTCGCGCTGCTCAAGGAGTACAACGTGGAAGAGGAACGGACGTTTCGCGATTATAAGAAGTTCCGGGCTACGACCAAGATTTTGGCGGTCGAAGATGTGCAGAAGAAGTAAGGTCCCGCCTCGTGTATCACTCCATCCATTGGTTCGGCTGCTTTTGCCGGCGTTTATAATAAGAAGATTCTCGTTCGGGGAAATGGCCGTCTGTAAGGTAGTGGCCGGAGAACAGCAGGGTCCCTTTGACTTCGCTCAGGGCAGGCTCTCGCTCCGTTCGGAATGATAAGTCTGCAAGGGTACCTTTTTCCATGGACTTCAAACTCGTCTCTAACTACAAGCCGCAGGGGGATCAGGGGCGCGCGATTGAATCATTGCTGCGCGGCGTCTATGACCGCGAGCAGCATCAGGTGCTGCTAGGCGTAACCGGTTCGGGCAAGACCTATACGATGGCCAAGGTGATTGAGGCGGTAAACCGTCCGGCGCTGGTGATGGCGCATAACAAGACGCTGGCGGCGCAGCTCTATCACGAGTTCAAGAATTTTTTTCCGCACAATGCGGTCGAATATTTTGTTTCGTATTACGACTATTACCAGCCCGAGGCTTATGTTCCGGCGGCCGATTTGTATATCGAAAAAGAAGCGACGATTAATGATGAACTCGACAAGTTGCGGCTTTCCGCGACCCGGTCTTTATTCGAACGGCGCGACGCGCTGATCGTCGCTTCCGTGAGCTGCATCTATGGACTGGGATCGCCCGAGGCTTACTACGGCATGATGCTGTTTCTGGAAAAAGGCCAGAAGATTGCGCGCGAAGACATCACGCACAAGTTGGTCGACATCCTTTATGAGCGCACGAACGGCGAGTTCCGGCGCGGAACCTTTCGCGTGCGCGGGGATGTGATTGAGGTCTTCCCTACTTACGACGACATGGCGTATCGCATCGAGCTCTGGGGGGATCAGGTGGAGTCGCTGGCACAGATCGATCCGCTGTTCGGCACGGTGAAGCAGAAGTATATGCGCCTGCCGATTTATCCCAAGACGCACTATGTCATGAAGGACGAGACTCGCGCCACGGCGGTGGAGTCGATCAAGAAGGAGCTGGCTTGGTGGGAAGTGGAACTGGAAAAGCAGGGGCGCGCGGTCGAATCGCAGCGCGTTCATCAGCGGGTGAAATTCGATCTGGAAATGATTAAAGTGATGGGCTACTGCCACGGCATCGAAAATTATTCGCGGCATTTTACGGGGCGGATGCCGGGTGAGCCTCCGCCGACGCTGCTGGATTATTTTCCGCGCGACTATCTGATGTTTGTGGATGAGTCGCACCAGACGATTCCGCAGTTGCGTGGCATGTATGCCGGCGACCGCTCGCGCAAGGAAACCCTTGTGGAATACGGCTTCCGCCTGCCCTCGGCGCTAGACAATCGCCCGCTGACATTCGAGGAATTCGAGCATCGCACCAATCAACTGGTCTATGTTTCGGCGACTCCTGGGCCTTATGAGCTGACGAAATCCGCCGGCGTGGTTGTCGAGCAGATCATTCGGCCGACTGGACTGATCGATCCGGAGGTTGAGGTGCGTCCGGTGAAGGGGCAGATTGACGATTTGCTGCACGAGATTCGCGCGCGGGTGGAACGCGGGGAACGTGTTCTCGTGACCACTTTGACGAAGCGCATGGCGGAGGATCTGGCTGAGTATTACGCCGAAGTTGGCGTGAAGTGCCGCTACATGCATTCGGAGATTGAGACGCTCGAGCGGGTCAAGATCCTTCGCGATCTCCGGAAGGGCGAGTTTGATGTATTGATTGGCATCAATCTTCTGCGCGAGGGCCTGGATTTGCCTGAAGTTTCGCTGGTGGCCATTCTCGATGCGGATAAGGAAGGCTTCCTGCGTTCCCAGGGATCTCTGATTCAGACCATTGGACGCTGCGCCCGGCATCTGCGTGGGCGCGCGATTCTCTATGCCGACCGCATGACGGATTCGATGAAGCGGGCGATGGATGAGACTTTGCGGCGGCGCGAGATCCAGACGGCATACAACGCGGAGAATGGGATTACGCCGGAGTCGATTGTACGGCCGCTGGATATGACACTCGCCGGGATCGTCGCCGCGGACTACACCGACCTGACAGCGAGTGAATCCGAGGGCATGCCAGAGTTCAAATCACAGGAAGAGCTGGATGGATATATCGTCAAGCTCGAAAGCGACATGCGCGAGGCGGCCAAGCAGTTCGAGTTCGAGAAGGCGGCAAAGTTAAGGGACACGATTAAGGAGTTGAGGACGAAGGAATTCTTATTCGCCTAAGGCATGGTCCCTGCTTACCTATCGCCCATAGGCGGCGCTGGCTGCCAGGGGCTTGCGGTGGAACGTGTAGCCATCGAATGTTTCGGAGCGGAAGTTCAGGTTTGGGGCGGAGAGCTTTTCCGTCTGGCTGAGAAAAAGATAGCCTCCGGGTTCGAGATAGAGATGCAGGCGTTCGAGCACGGCAAGGCGCTGGACGCGAGAGAAGTGCGGCAGCACATCCATACAAAAGATGCAATCAAAGCGGCCGATATAGCCTGGCCGAGCCAGGTTCATGCAGTTGAAAGTGACCAGGCTGCGCAGTCGCGGCTTCACCAGCAGTTGAACCGCGCTGCTTGAACTTTGGGGAACGGCAGCCTCAGGGAAGGCTTCGGCCTGCCAGTTGTTCAAAGACGTAGTGGCAGAAGAGCCGATCTTTGAAAAGTAGTTTCGAATCGTGGCTGGGGGCAAACCCTCCAGCGCGGACAGGCAATAGATGCCGCGATCGGCGGTTTCAATACTTGCGGGAAGCAAGTCGCTGCCCACGATGTGAATCGAACATCCCGCGTTCAATTTTAGCGGCTGTGTTGGCGTGCCTTGTGAATTTTCTGCGATGTTTCCGTTTCGCGTGCTTACCTTGCCCGTGCCGTTGCCCTGGTTGAACAGACTCACGTTTGCCGGGGTGACCGCATCGCACACGGCCATTGCGATGGAATAGGTTTCCTCTCCTGAGCCGCAACCTGCGCTCCAGATACGGATGGGGCCACCGGTTTCAGTCGACCGGCGCGCGCAAAGTTGCGGCAGCACTTGCCGGGCAAACGCATTCAGCGCTCCGGGATTCCGGAAGAATCCAGTATTCGTATTCAGTAGCCCGTCCAGCAAAGAAGGCAAACTCGAGGGATCCTGCTCCGAAGAACGCAGGCGATCGAGCAAGGCCGTCGATGACTCCAGATCCTGGATTTCAATAAAATCGGCGACGCGCGCGGCCAGCGCGCTGTTGGGACAATCGAGCACAATGCCGGTCTGGCGCTCGATCAACAGGCGCAGCTCCGAAATCTCGTGTTCTAGAATCGTGCTCGTCGAAATTAGCCTATGCATAGAGCCCTTCCCACTCAGATCGGCACATTTCTGGGGGAGATCAATTTTCAGATTCCGGCGGCTGCTGCCGCGGCTCGGACCTTGCCGGAATCCCGTTCTGCCTGCCGTGCCACAACATTCATCTCTTTTTCCAGCGACGAAAACCGCTGCATCACTTCATGGATGCGAAGCGTCATGTTGCGAATAGTTTCGATCTGTCCGCGCACCTGGGCCGACAGGGTGCCGGGTTCAATCAGCAGCAGGTCAGAATTCCCCAGCAGCGAGGTCAGAGCATTATTCAAGCCATGCCGCATTTCCAGCATGTAGCGGCCGAGCATCGCTTGCTGCTCCAGAGCCGCGCAGGTCTGTTCGGCGGTGCGGGCCCGCGCTTCGGCGAGGGCGCGCTGCAGGGCTTCGCCTGCGGCCAGAATCAATCCATCCAGCCAATTTTCATCGTGACGCAGGACAGAGGTGCGCGGCCAGCGCTCACGCACCAGCCGCGCCGTGGCCGCATCCTCACAAACGCAGAACAGGGGCTGCAAGGTCGAGTGCAGAGGTTCCAAAATTAGCGAAAGCAACTCGCGCCGCAAGGGGCCGACGATGGCGACCTCAAAATTATCCACGCTGCGCGGCCACAGATCTCCGCTTAGCATCGTGAAAGTGGGCACGTTGCGCTCCGCCTGCCAGCGCGCGGTGATACTCCGCGAGAAATCCACGTCGTCGGAGATAATCAGTACGGTCGGATGGTCCACTCGCTCGTTTCCTTTGGTTGCACCCCCGCAAACGCGCGGGCGGCTTTGAACCGTTATCTCTCGACCCAACGGTCGACTTATTGCAACCTACTTTTTCTTAGGTGGCTGTGAATCCTCATCCGGATTCCAATCGGACGACGTCACAGAAACTTCAAACTCCGGCGCCTCGTTGTTCGCCACCACAAACTTGGCTTTCGCTGCTCTTGGCGGAGCACCCTTCGTGGTCGCTGACGCTCCGGCGGCAGCGGCAAAAGCGCGCTTGCCCGTTGGAACTGCGTCGGCCGCACCCTTAGTCGTGCCAGCCTTGGCGGCTGCGGTTGTTTCAGCTGCCTTCTCGCCGCTCTCAGGCTCTGCGCTTCTTCCCAATGCCGCATCCACTGACGCCCGCAGATCGACCAGCATGCGCAATGGTTGCCCCGAAGAGTATTCCGCCTGGAACATCACCTTCCACGACTGGCAGATCATGCGGAGCCGCACGATAGGCTCCTGCGCCGAGAACTGTGCCCGACGGCAGTCGATCGTCTCCACGCCCTGTTCTTCCAGTTCGGTAAGCCCATCGAGAATGTTGTTGAGATCGGTGAGCATGAGGCGGAAGAACACGCGCCGCATCAGATATCCAAAGCGGGTAAACGCCACCAGCGCGATAGGCAGATAAAACAGATCGCCGGCCTGCACCTTGGCCTTGCGCCCCTGCTCCAGCACACCACCGTGCAGTAACTCGTCGAGCGAGCGGCAGTGACGGGCGGCCTCGAGAACCCGATCAAGGGCATTGAGCCACACCGGAGTCTTTAATTCCACCTGGCCCAGCACCGGCTCCAAGCCTTGTGCGACGTAAGCAATGTCGGCCTCGGTGTCTTCCAGTTCGGTGGGCGCGCTCTGGCTGAAATATTGCACCAGCAGAAAATCAATCTTGTCGCGACAAGAATCCGATCGCGTAGGCTTCGCCAGATAGTGCTGCAAAAGAGCGATCAGCCCGGCGCCATCCACCAGCGAGCTAGTCTGCAGAAACTGCCGCAATTGATGTACCTGGATACGATCGTCCATCTGCTGCAGCCATTGCTGGGCGTGTTCTACGGTTTCGCGATCCGGCGCGTCTACGGGCTCATCCAGGGCGGCGAAACCCGGCGCATCGATTACAAACTCTCGCGCCACTTCAACATAAATGGGATGTAGACGGCGCGCACTTGCCCAGAGCGCCGCGAGATCGGAAACAGGGGGTGCCCCTGGTGATGAGGAAGATGATGTCATGATTTCACGATCCAGTTCGGAACAGCGTGAAGGAAGCGCGCCGCCACAATGGTCGTGCCCGGATGGTATTGCACCGCGACCACTGAAGCCTCCGTGTCTAACGAGCCATCCGAGTTGCGCAACCGGATGGCATCGGCAAACTCCAGGGGCGTGGTGCAGGCGAATAAGACTTCGCGCGCCGTTCCAAATTCAATTACAGTGCTCTCGGGCAGGGCACTCTGGGGCATTCCCAGTGCCTCAACCGGCTTGCCATCGCTCGTGCGATTGCTCCGCGTCAATTCCACCGGAATGCGGACTGGCGTCGCTTCCGGAAAAAAGCGCGCCAAGTCAGCAACCGTGCTCGGCTGACCCAACCGCGCCTTAGCTGTTCCAACTTGCACCAAGTGGTGATGCCCCTTCTTCCGGTAAAACCAACCATTCCGAACGAGACTTTTTCTACTGAACCAACAAAATGCGGTTGGGCTCCCCCTCTTCCCGGTTAGGAAGAGCTTTGGGGAGCCAGAAGCCGCGGTTACGCGAGATAGGGGAGCAAGAGCAGGACCATCACGCGGAACGGAAGGATTAATACTCAGGACCTAGATTTTTCAATGGCTTAGCGCTCTCGGCGACGCGAAGCCAGAGCTTGGCTAAGAGCCGAGTCTCACACTGAGACAAGCGTCTCATATTCTGAACGGCCGAGGGCCGGAGTCTCATCATCAGATGTCTCTTTCCACCGTTGTTTCCGCATCAAAAATGGACTTTTACAGGAGACGATTGTGAACCAGGACATCGCGCAGGAGATATTCCATGAGCTGTTTTCTTCACTTGAAACCTTGGACACGCAGATCACGACCATTTTGAAATTCCTAAAGGACAAAGGAATAGCCACTGACGATGATCTTGCTCCCTACCTCGAGCAGGCGGGAAATGCCACCGGCATCAGATGGCTTGCTGCCCGGGTCAGGATCGACTACCTGCTGTCTTCCGCCACGAAGGCTCCGGGGTAGGACGCTAAGAACGAGTCTTCTGAGCCTAAGCAAGGCGGCCAGGAACTATCCCAGCATCCAGACACAGGAACCATTCGCGCGAAGGAAGGCGAAATGGAAAAGGAATATCCGGGCCCGCAGCAGCGGTCTGGAGAGAATAGAAAGGATATCGGTGAGGATGCGGCCTGAAAGGTCCAGGGACGAAAGGCTACCTTCCGATCAAGCTACAGCTCCCATTTGGCTTCAATTTTCGGCGGATGCAACAATGTTTGCATTACTACGCAATACTGTTCAGTCTTCGCCCGCAGTGCGCTCAACTGCTCCTCCGTTGCCTGCGGTGCGCGAATCTCGAAATTGACTCCGATGCGCTGAAATCCGACGGGCGCCTCTTTGGATATCCCCAAGGTCCCTTGCAGGTCCAGATCGCCCTCGACCGTGACATCGATGCCCTGTGTGGGTATTCCCATGGCGGCAGCCACCATTTGGCAGGTGATCTGGGCGCAGGCGGCTAACGCGCCAAGCAGTAAGTCTCCCGAGCAGGCGCCGGTGCCCGCGCCGCCGACTCCTTTGTGCGCTTGCGCTCTGTAGATCTCCCGCCCCAGGTCCACGGAGCAAGCGATGGGAGCGTCGGTCTGATTGCCGCGCGCGGTTAACGTGATCCGGGAACTGGCCGGATTTTGCCGGTACTGGTCCTTGAGTGGCCGCTGCAACGATCGAATATCCACGAATGCCCTCCGAAATCTGGGGTATTATAAACGCAACCTGGGGTACTGCCGCGGGGGCCTGTCTCGGCAGCGAAAGTTCAAAGTTCAATTGCCTTGCAGCCAACCGTAGCATTGGCATGCCGGAAACTGCGCGAGATTCATGAACCCACCTTCCACATCGAGCTCCGGATCGTCCACCTTGTCGCCGGGTACGAGGTTCGGCAGTTACGAGATTCTTCAAAGGCTGGGCGCCGGTGGCATGGGCGAAGTGTATCGGGCAAAGGACAATCGCCTCGACCGTGAGGTCGCAATCAAAACCATTTCTCAGGAGCGCTGTTCTCAACCCGAAGCCTTATCGCGCTTCGAGCGGGAGGCCCGTTCCGCCTCTGCCCTGAATCATCCCAACATTGTCACGATCTATGAACTGGGGCACGTGAACGGTACACATTACATCGCGATGGAACTGGTGAGCGGGGAAACGGTGCGTGGGCTGCTCACTTCCGGGCCAATCCCATTTCGCAAGGCGATTGCAATCGCGGCGCAGATTGCCGATGCTTTGGCGAAAGCGCACGAAACTGGAATCATTCACCGCGATTTGAAACCAGAGAATCTCATGGTTTCTCGGGACGGGACTGCCAAGATTCTGGACTTCGGTCTTGCCAAACTGTGTCTAGTTGACCATAAGGGAAGCCCGGATGCGTCCACCAGTATCTCTGAGCATGGAGTCGTGATGGGCACGATCGGCTACATGTCGCCGGAGCAGGCGATGGGGAGCGAACTCGACTTTCGGTCGGACCAATTCTCCCTGGGGTCGGTGCTCTTCGAGATGGTCACTGGCGTTCCGGCTTTCCAGAAGCAAACCCATGCCGAGACCACGGCCGCGATTCTGCGTGATGCCCCGGAGCGCCTCGGTGCCAGAATGCTTCAAGCGCCCCCTCCCTTCATCTGGATCGTGGAGCGCTGCCTTGCCAAGGATCCCAAGCAACGATACGCCTCCAGTCACGACCTGGCTCGCGACCTTGCTGCAATACGCGACCGCCTCGCCGATATTCCGACCCGTCATTCGGAGCCTCGGTCTAACCATCTTCCGGTTCAGCGCACCGCGTTTATTGGGCGTGAGCAGGAAGCGGCAAGCCTTCATCAGCTCTTGAGCCGCGCCGACGCGCGGCTGATTACCCTTACTGGTCCGGGTGGCATCGGGAAGACGCGGCTTGCCTTGCAGGTGGCGAGCCGAATTTCCGATCAGTTCCCCGGTGGCGTTTGCTTCGTGTCTCTATCGGGAGTTGGCGACCCCGGTTTGATCGTTCCAACTATCGCGCAAGCCGTGGGAGGCCGCGAAGCCGGGAATCCGTCGCCTCAGGAGGGCTTGAAAGGGTGTCTGGGTGAGGTGGAGCAACCGATGCTGCTGTTGCTCGACAATTTCGAACACCTCATCTCCGCCGCGCCAATCGTGGCGCAGTTGCTGACTACGAGCCCCAAACTGAAGGTCCTGGTCACCAGCCAGGCGCCGCTGCACGTCTACGGTGAACATGAATTTCCGGTGCCCCCACTGGAACTGCCTGACCTTAAGTCCATTCCGCCTATGGAAGCGCTTTCACGTCTACCGGCGGTTGCGCTGTTTGTGGAGCGCGCGCAGGCTGTGAAGCACGAATTTGCACTGACGAAGGAAAATGCACCCGCGGTGGCAGCTATCTGCGCCCGCCTTGACGGCCTGCCTCTCGCCATCGAACTGGCGGCAGCGCGCATCAAGTTGCTTTCGCCGTCCGCCATGCTGGCGCGACTGGAGAGCCGTCTCAACCTGTTGACCGGCGGCGCCCGCGATCTGCCCTCACGGCAGCAGACCTTACGGAGTACCGTCGACTGGAGCTACGGCCTCCTCAATGCCGCTGAACAAACTCTCTTCCGCAGGCTTTCCGTGTTTACTGGCGGCTGCACACTGGAGGGAGTGGAAGCGGTGTGCGACACCAAGGGCGATCTAGGCCTCGACGTTCTCGATGGCGTGGCGTCGATGGTGGATAAGAGCCTGGCTCAACAAGTGGAGCAGGGCGAGGCAGAGACGCGGCTGCGCATGCTCTCCACGATACGGGAGTACGCACTCGAGCGGCTTACCGAGAGCAACGATGAATCGGCAACTCGCCGAGCCCATGCCGCTTATTACCTCGTCCTTGCCGAAGAAGGAGCGGAAGATGCGGTCGCGCATCCCGAATGGTTTGACCGTTTTGAAATCGAGCACGATAACTTCCGGACGGCGCTCGATTATCTGATCAAGACTGGTGATGCCGACTGGGGACCGCGCCTTGGGGCCGCGCTGTTTCGCTTCTGGGAAACGCGGGAACACTTTACGGCGGGCCGAGACGCGCTTGCCCGGCTGCTTGCGTTGGAGGGGGCCGCAGCACGTCCGAAGCTTCGCGCACGTTTGCTATTCGCCGCCGCAGTTCTGGCGGGCGAGCAGGGGGATTACGGCTCCGCGCAGCAACTGTTCGAAGAGAGTCTCGAAACCTCGGTCGAACTGGACGATAAGCCCGGGGTTGCGGTCGCACTGAACGCATTGGCCGTGAATGCCCGCGACCGCGGCGAACTTGATACTGCAGCCTTGCTTTTCGAGCGATGTGTCGCAATATGGAAGGACGTCGGCAATCCCGCTGATATTGCCCGCGCGCTCAGCAATCTCGCCAGTGTCATGAAGTTTCAGGGCGACTATGCGCGCGCATCCTTACTTTACGAGGAGTGCCTGACAATATTCCGGAAAGCCGGCGATGCTGCCGGCGTCGCCTGGACGCTCAACTACCTCGGCGACGTGGCCCGGGAAAAAGCGGACTTCATTTCCGCGCGCTCATTTTGCCAGCAGAGTTTGACGGCATTTCGCCAACTGCGGGATGGCTGGGGCATAGCTAGCGCCCTCTCCGACTTGGCGGGCCTGATGTGCGATCAGGGCAATAATGCCGAGGCACGTCAGTTATATGGCCAAAGCCTGAAGATGTTTCAGGAGTTGGGTCACAAACGTGGGGTTGCAAGGGTGCTCGAATGTCTCGCTGCGACTGCGGCCGCGCAATCGAATGCCGAACAGTCGCTGCACTTGGCGGGTGCGGCTGCCGCACTTCGCCAGCGATTGGGAGCGCCGCTTTCGCCCGCCGAGCAACGCACGCTCGAGAAAGCCCTGGAATTTGCGCGCCGAACGTTGGGTGACACTGCGGGTCTGACAGCTTGGATGGAAGGCTGGGAGATGCCTCTCGAACAGGCGGTTCAAGAGGCGCTTCGCTGCGATAGGGAGCCAAGTCTTGGCACTCGCGATTCTGTTTAGATCAGCATCGTTTCAGAATCAACCTGCGGTGGTGGGATCGATCAGCCGACGCACCGCCGAGATGCGATTCGCTGGCAAACCTCCGCGGCGCGCGTGTTCACGAACGGTTTCCTCGTCTGGCGCAAGGTACACGCAGTAAACTTTGTCGCCGGTGACGTAGCTGTGCAGCCACCGGATTTCCGGTCCCATATCTTTCAGCACACCTACCGATTTTCTGGCGACTTCCTGCAGCTCTGAATCCGACAAATTACCTGCGCCCGGGATCTCGCGCTCGATCACGTATTGGGGCATAGCCACCTCACAAAACGTAGATGCTAGCAGATTTTGGAGAGCGCGGGGACATCCTCGCGAGATGCAGAACGCTGGACCGGATGGAGAGGAAAGGCCTGTATGGAGGCCGCAGAGCTAGCGATTCAGTTGGCCCGCATGACCGGGGAACCGGCCAGCAGTCCGGCAGCGAGTTCGAGATCGTGCAGATCTTCGCGGCTAAAGTCCTGAGTGAATCGCGGGTCCAGCCCCTTACGCGAAATCTGGAGAACGCCGAGCACGGCTGAATTGTGATCGAGAATCGGTACCGACATCAGCTTCTGAATAGGCGCGGGCGGCACCGGGGTCTCTTCTTCGGATCCAACAGGCTTGATGGTTTCAAAGATACTGGCGTGTTTTACGCGGGCAAAATTGTTGAAGATTTCCGCCTTTTTGCTTAGTGCTGTGTGGGCAGCAACGGCCTTGCTGGAAATTGGAATCGCGCCCGTGGTGCGGAGATGCTCAGGAAAAATAAACTTGAGCAGACCGCCTTCGAGTCGCAGCAGGGCAACTTCGGCATACTGAACGCGGAACACTTTTGCCAACACCATGCTGACGTCCAGAGGCGTAACGCCCTCGCCCAAAACAGAGCCCAAAGGGACAAGGTTTTCTGGGAGAATGATCTCTTCTTCGATGGCCGCGTCTTCAGGCTTATGGGTCATAGAGCACTCGCCAAATTCAATTTCCAAAACCTTACCAAGTCTCGCACTTTGAACGCCAGATGACAGGTGTAATGACATCCTACAAGCCCTTTGGTTTCAGCAAAGTAGCTTCGGACCATGACCTTTCGCGGCAGTTCACTTCGCCAGAAACTTGCAGGCCGCCTGACAATTTTTGTCAGCCAACCCGGGCCGGGACCGACCGCCGAGCGGGTTCGGGCAAGGAGCAGATCTCCCTTCTTTCCTTTCCGCCCCTAAAGTCATTACACTGCTTGCCATGAGTGTTCCGGCACAACCTAATGTCAAGCTGACCAATGCCCCCGAGTATCGGGAAACCTATGCCAACAGCGTGCAAATGCGAGTGAACGTGTGGGATTTCTTTCTCGTCTTTGGCACGGTGCAACAGCAAAGCGAAACCCAAGTCGAGATTCGCAACTTTCAGGGCATTTATTTGAGTCCTCAACAAGCCAAGGCCCTGCTCGGGCTGCTACAGCAAAATGTCTCCGGCTACGAGACTGCTTTCGGTGAAATCAAACTCGACCCGCGGATGAGCCCCGGCGGGCAGGTGCACTAAGGCATTTCTAATCTGGATTCACGGTTGCGCTGGCGGAGCGTCGGAACTGACTCGCGGAGAGAACGCGAGGAGTCCCTATTGACTTTTCCGGTTCCTCGTTTCACGAAGGCTTTCCGTACGTGGAGGAGAGTGCTCTGAGAGATTATGAGTCACCCCATGGCAGTCGAGTGCAATGGTCGGACAATTATCCGGCCCTGGTGTTCGCGATCATTTTTGTATTTATTTTTCTGCTGCATCTGCCTCTAGTGCAGCTTCCCTACTTCTGGGATGAAGCGGGCTACTACATTCCTGCAGCGCGCGATATTCTGCTGACGGCAAGTTTCATTCCCCATTCCACTGTCTCGAATGCACATCCGCCGCTAGTGATGGCGTGGTTGGCGCTGTGGTGGAAAGTGGTAGGCTTCGCTCCCCTGGTAACACGGACAGCCATGCTGATGCTGGCCGCGTTTTCGCTGCTGGGTTTGTTTCGCCTGGCGGAACGGGTATCAAACGCCCAGGTTGCGATTGCGGCCACGCTTTGCACGGCGGTGTATCCGGTATTCTTTGCGCAAAGCTCGCTGGCTCACGTGGACTTGGCAGCGGCGGGACTCATTTTCTGGGGCCTTTCCGCTTATGTTGAACGACGATTTCTGGCTACAGCGTTGTGGTTCGCGCTGGCCGCGTTAGCCAAGGAAACTGCGGTTCTTGCTCCGGTTGCGCTGGCGGGGTTGGAGATTATTGGCCTGCTCGCACGGAAGACACGACTGCGCAAACCATGGCTGGATTGCGAAAACAAGAACGCTGGTTTCAGGCTAAACCGCGGCTCTGCGCGGCGCATTGCTTCTCTTCTGCTTCCAATTTTTCCTCTCGCACTCTGGTATCTCTATCACTACTCGCGTACAGGGTACGTTCTCGGCAACCCTGAATTCTTTCGCTACAACGTGGCCTCAACCCTAAGCCCCACACGGTTTCTGCTGGCACTGGCCATGCGGCTGTGGCAGATCGCCGGCTATCTTCATCTTTGGGTTTTGACGTTGGCCATGCTGCTTGCGATGTGGATACTGCGGCCGCAGCGCGATTCCGGTTTGGAGCGGCTACGCATCAGCATTCCTGTCCAGCTGATTTTCTATGTGGTTGTACTCACTTACGTAGTAGCGATGGCATTGATCGGGGGCGCAGTGCTGGCGCGCTACATGCTTCCGGCGGTTCCACTCGTCATTATTCTCTCTGTATCCACGCTATGGCGGAGATTGCGTTTCTGGCGCGCGGCGGTAGCGGCCGTCGCTCTGGCATTCGTACTCGCCTGGTTCTGGAACCCTCCTTATGGCTTTTCCCCCGAGGATAACCTTGCCTATCGGGACTACATTGTGCTGCATGAAGACGCAGAACGATTTCTGGAGGCGCGTTACCCCATGGCACATGTACTCACGGCCTGGCCCGCATCCGATGAGTTGGCCCGGCCGTGGCTCGGCTATATAACGCGGCCAATGCGTGTGGTGCGCATCGAGCATTTTTCTTTGGACCAAGTGCTCTCCGCGGCTGATTTTCGTTCCAACTATGAAGTTGCTTTGGTTTTTTCGACCAAGTACGAGCCCGGCCCCGCTCGGTGGGACCGCTGGCGAAAGTGGACGGAATGGAAGACTCGCTTTTTTGGTTTTTATCACGATGTGCCGCCTGCCGCCGCGGCGCAGATTTTGGGCGGCCGCATCGTCTTGTTAGAGCGGCGCAAGGGACAGTGGATCGCCGTGATCGAAATGGAGCGAGCCGAAATGCAGGATGCCGAATTGAAAATGAGAGGTGAAGATTGACTTCTGATTCTCACTTCTGCATCAGATGGCAGGAGTGAGTTTTGATCACCAGCCACACTTCGTGGCCGGTCTGCAGTTGCAATGCTTCTCGCGCGGCCAGAGTCAGGTGGACTTCCATCACGACGCCACAGTCCACTCGGGCGGAAATCATCATGTCGCGCCTCTCTAGAGAAATCACCCGTCCGGGAATTACATTTCTGGCGCTTAGGCCTATTGGGGATGCAATCGCCAACAGGATGTCACCGGCACGAATTCCCACGCGCAGCTGCGAGCCTGCGTCGGCGCGAATCAAAGAAGTCTCCAGAAGGACGCCGCTTTCCGTTCCACTCGTGTGAACGTTCTCTATCGCTCGACACATCATCGTTCCGCGGTCTTCGTGCAGAGATTCCACCGTGGCGTCGAAGATGTTTTCGAAACCAGCCAACTGCGCCACTGTCTCTTGAAGGGGAGCGCGAAGCACTTCGTGGGGCGTGCCCTGCGCGATGATTCGGCCGTGATGCATCACGAGCACGCGCTCGCCCAGCGCCATCACCTCCTCCCGGCTGTGTGTCACATAGAGGATTGGAATGCCGTGCACTTGATTCCAGTTACGAAGATCATCGATGATTCTGGCCTTGGTGGCTGCATCCAGAGCCGAGAGCGGTTCGTCGAGCAGAAGGGCACATGGCTCAGTGACCAGGGCTCGGGCCAACGCCACTCGCTGGCGTTCTCCACCGGAGATTCTCGCTGGCAGTTGCAGCCGCAAGTGGTCGATGCGGAACTCCTGCAGCATCGCAGTAACTCGCTGTTTCCTGGCGGATCGCGGCAGATGCGCCAGGCCATAGGCGATATTCTCTTCAACCGCCAGATGCGGAAACAGGGCGAGGTCCTGCAAAACATAGCCAACGCCACGTTTGGCGACGGGCACTCGGATCGGAACGTTGCTGTCGAATAGTATGCGGTCGCCGACAGAGATTCGTCCCGCATTTGGAGTCGCCGGCCCGGCCACGCAATCAAGGACTGTGGTTTTCCCGGCTCCCGAGGGTCCGAACAGGATAGTGAATCCAGGACTCGCACTAAACTCCACCTCGAGCGAGAACTCGCGCTCCGAGGTAGCGAAGCGCTTACGAATGGCGGCGCGAAGCACTGCATTTGTGGCTTTTGATTCCGCGGTTGTGAGCATTATTCCGTGAGGCCTATGGGCCACGAGTTCGGCTTTGGCGCTCGGCGGTGCAGGCCGTATACCACGGCGAGAACCGCGAAGCAGAAGACTAACAGCAGCGAGGCCATGGCATTGGCTCCGGCGTAATTTGAAGCCTCAACCTGGTCGTAAATGCTAATGGAGACGGTGCGGGTCACGCCGGGGATATTGCCTCCAATCATCAGCACCACGCCAAATTCACCCATGGTGTGGGCAAAAGCCAAGGCCATTCCCGTAATAAGTCCAGGCACGGAGAGGGGAACCACCACTCGGAAAAACGTGCGTAAGGGAGAAGCTCCCAGCGTCGCCGAAGCGGCCAGCAGTTTGCGATCGACTAATGCGAAAGACGCTGCGAAGGGCTGCACCGCGAAGGGCAGGCTGTAGAGGATAGAGCCGATCACAAGCCCCGTAAAGGTGAAGGCTAAGGTGTGGCCGGTGAGAGACTGCCACCAGACTCCTAGCGGGCTGCGGGAGCCGAGAGCAACTAGAAGATAAAATCCGAGCACTGTAGGCGGGAGGACGATGGGCAATGCCACCAGAGCTTCTACCAGAAATTTCCAGCGCCAGCGCGAGAAGGTGATCCAGCAGGCAAGAGGAAGTCCCGCTACGAATAGAACGGCGGAGACAATCACGGCCAGCTCAATGGTGAGCCGGAATGCTTGCCAATCGATGGACATTTCTTCACTCTCCTTATTTTGTCATTCCTGACTTCTGTTCCGGCAAAGTGAATCCGTAACGTTGCAGCACAGCAGCTACCGCCGGGGTCTTCACGTAATTCAGGAATGCCGCCGCGTCCTGTTTATGACCGGAATGCATGACTACAACCGCGCCTTGATCCAGCGGCGGATAGGCGTCGGAGGGAACGATCCAGTATCTTCCCTTCCCTTGCATCGCGGGTGCTGTGGCGTGAGCCAGCGCGACGAAGCCAACCTGTGCATTGCCAGACTCCACAAACTGCGCGGCCTGGGCGATATTTTCTCCCAGCACCAGGCGGTCGTTGATTTTCCCGTACAGACCATAATGCTTCAACGCAGCAGCCGCAGCCCGGCCATACGGTGCGTGCTGTGGATTCGCAATGGAAATCTTTTTTACGGAAGGATCGAGCAAAACATCAATGCCCTGATGCTCGACATCGAGCGGCGAGTCCTTGGGAACCCACAGTACCAAACGTCCCACGGCATAACGATACAGGGTTGAGCCATCCGCCAGACCACTGGCGATCAACTGCCGGGGATAGTCCATGTCAGCCGAGAAAAAGACGTCAAAGGGCGCGCCGTTCTGAATCTGTTGGGTCAACGCGCCGGAGGCGCCGAAGGAGAGTTTCACCGTGGCGCCTGCCTGCTTTTCGTAATCGTTTGCGATCTCCTGCAAGACGGAGCTCAGGTCCGCCGCAGCGGCTATGCTGAGCTCGCGATCCGCAGCTCCCGCCTGCGGAATTGAAACCGAGCACACCAAAGCCAGTGCCATCAAGCCGAACGAGATCAGACGCTGCATCCACATGTAAGCACCTCAAGAATTTCCTCTCGATACTGGATTCGTGAAAATTGTACAGGCTCTCGTACCTAGCTTCAGAAGCAGCTTTTTGAAGCAGGCGCCAGCTTTCTGATTCCCGAAATAGCTTCCCGAAATGGCTCTAGCCGGACTTTTTTCGCTTTTGAGGTTGATTGGTCTTCTCTGCGACTTTGATACTGGGCTCATCGTTGGAAGATTATGATCTGGCCCAGATTTTCTCGCGCAGTTTGGATTTCTCTGCTGGTATTAACAGTTTTAATATCGCCCATCGCATACGCTCAGGGCGCCAAGAAGCCGCTGCCCGATACACCAATCAAAGATGCCGATGCGGATCACGAGGAGCTGCGTTCAGAGTGGTTTCTACATGGGCGTGTGGTCCCGGGGAAATCATCGGCGGAACTGCGTCGCCGAGCCTATCAAATCAAGATGCAGGCACGGGCGGCTCGACAGAGTCGTATCTTCCCCGCGCAGCCGGATACCGTTCCGCTCGCGTCGGGAACTTGGACCGCTCTGGGCCCCGTTCCTCTGGCCTCCGACGCGACGGGCACGGGGTTTCAGGACTACCACCAGGTCTCAGGCCGGGCGACCGCGGTTGCGATTGATCCGGCGGACGCGACCGGCAACACAGTTTATATCGGCGGCGCGCAGGGCGGAGTGTGGAAATCGACGAATGCAGCCGCCAGCGTCGCGAACAACGTGACGTGGACCGCACTCACCGACGACCAGGCTACGCTTTCGATTGGTTCGATCGCGATTCAACCGGGAAACTCCAATCCTAACCAAAGCGTAATTCTGGCGGGCACGGGTGAGGCTGACAACTCCTCCGACTCGTATTTTGGTCTCGGTTTCCTGCGGTCCACCAACGGCGGAGCTACGTGAGAGCCTTTGATCTCTACCGCGAATGGCGGAACTCTGGGCACAATTTCCTTGAGCGGCCTGGGCGCGACCCGCATGGCTTTCAGCACCGCTGCTGGACAGGGTAATACGGTGGTCGCAGCGATGGCCGCGACTTCAGAAGGCTCCGTGGCCGGTGCGCTCACCAACAACACTTATCGGGGTCTCTACACTTCCACCGACGCGGGGCAAACCTGGACTTACGACGCTCTCTTTTCTGGAGGGCCGAGCGAAGCAACGTCGGCAACATCCGTTGTCTACAATGCTTCCGCCGGATTGTTTTTCGCGGCATTGCGTTACCACGGCTTCTACTCTTCTCCGGACGGACTGACATGGACGGCTTTGCCCAATCAGCCTGGCGCCCCGGGAGCGTTAAGTACTGCTGCTTGCCCTGCGAACTACGTCAGCACGTGTCCGATCTATAGGGGGGAAATCACGGTAGTGCCCGGACGGAACGAAATGTATGTCTGGTTCGTTTCGGCGGACGTAAACGGCAACCCCGTGGATCAAGGGATTTGGCAAAGCCTGAATGGTGGGAGTTCCTGGACGCCAATCAGCGACAGTGCCATCCTCAATTGCGGCGACAGCGATGGCTGCGGTGTGGAGCAGGGATTCTACAATCTCGAACTGCTGGCGGTTCCGAATTGTGCGACTGGCACCGAGACCTGCGCGGCTAATCCGACTGATCTTTATGCCGGCGCGATTAATCTTTATAAGTGTTCGATCAATGCGGCTAATCCGACCTGCTCCAATGCGCCCTTCCTGAACCTCACCCACGTTTATGGCTGCAATCCGCTAGGCGCGCTGGCTCATGTGCATCCTGATCAGCACGCGTTGGCCTTTTCCATTCCGAACGCTGGATCAAGCTCTGCTACCGATCTTATGTACTTTGCCAACGACGGCGGCATTTATCGCGCGTTGAACGGTTTTGCAGGACTTACCACGGGATCCTGTTCGGGCACGAATCAGTTCGACGATCTGAATCAAAACCTGGGATCGATGACCCAGTTCGTCGGCTTCAGCCAGCACGCGACCAATCCCAACATCCTTCTCGGAGGAACACAGGACAATGGTTCTCCGGCAACGGCCAGTGCCACAACCAGCACCAGTTGGATAAATGTCCTCAGCGGTGACGGCGGCTACAACGCAATCGATTCCAACACCGGCCGCTGGTTCGCTTCGAACCCGGATACTGGATCGGGCACCTTGAATATTCAGGAGTGCTCATCTGGGGTGAGTTGTAACGATTCGCTTTTCAGTGCGGTTGTGAGCAGCGCCGACGTGGGCGGCGACGACGAATCTTTTTACTTCCCCCATATTCTCGATCGGCAATCGACGAGTTCGATGCTGGTCGGGACCTGCCGGGTGTGGAGCGGACCGCGATCAGGCGGAGCATTCACAGCGTTGAGTCTGAACTTCGACACCCTGGGCACCGGAACCTGCGCCGGCACCGAGATCAATGTGGTTCGCGCCCTGGCTGCCGGAGGTCCTACCAACACCAGCGGTTCGCAAGTGGTCTACGCCACCACCGACGGCGCTGGTCCCAACAACCTTACTACCCCGATCGGGGGAAATGTTTGGGTCACCACAAACGCTGCTCCGGTCTCGGGTGTCGCTTCCAGCTTTGCCAATGTTACTTTGAATGGTCCGGGCGGCAACAGCATCAATAGCAATGAGTTCCCCATTTCCAGCGTCGCGATCGACGGTTCGGATGCTACCGGCAACACCGCATACGTTACGGTGATGGGTTTCACGGGAGGTCCGGGGCACATCTGGCAAACCACGAACGCAGGGAGCAACTGGATCGATTTCAGCGGAACCGGCGCGAATGCACTTCCGGATTCTCCTGCGAACGCAGTCGTGGTCGATCCGGTGGCTCATGTGGTTTATGTGGGCACCGACGTTGGAGTATTTCGAAGCCCTACGTCCGTCGCTGTGTGGACCGAAGTGGGGCCAGTTCCCAGCTCGACATCGACCGGCTTTCTGCCCAATGCAGCGGTGTTGGGTCTTGCGATTTACAACTCGGGCGGAAAGAAACTGTTGCGCGCTTCCACTTACGGCCGGGGCATGTGGCAGTTCAATCTTCTAGCGACGCCAGATTTCGAGATTACGGTCTCCAATACTCCGCAGACGGTTTTTCCCAGCGAGAACGCGGTTTTCAACGGTACCCTAATCGCGCTGGACGGATACGCCAGTCCGGTGGAGCTAACCTGTGTGGCAGGGACTTCAAATCCCCCAGTCCCGTGCGTGGCGAGTCCGGTGAGCGTCACGCCAACACTCGCTGGAGCGGCTTTCTCGCTGACCGCAGGCACGAGCAACGTCACCGACTACTACTTCAACGCGCAAGGGGCCGGTACAGACGCGAATAACACAACTCATCTGGTGGCGGTCGCTCTGCATGTGGTGAACTTCGGCATGACCCCCCTTTCTCCGGCCACGATAACAGAGCCGCGCGGCGCCACTTCTCCGCCGGTCGGTTTTCAAGTAACGGCTCAGGGAACTTTCGCCCAAAGCGTAACTCTGAACTGCGCTTTTACTCCCGCCGTCTCCGGAGCGAGCTGCGGATTCTCTCCAGCCGCGGTCGTATACCCAACATCGTCTTCACCGGCGAACGTGACTGCTACGGTGACTGTTCCCGCCGGGACGACAACCGGCAACTATACGGTCACTGTGCAAGCTGCAGCGTCTGGCGCTGCCTTGCTGAGTGAAACGTTCACGATGACCGTGACTTTAAATCCGAACTTTATTTTTAGCGAGCTAAGCGCTTTTCCCAATGTCAAGGCGGGCAGCACGGGAACAAGCGCACCCATTTCCATCACCTCGCAGGATGGATTCAATGGCGTAGTCAGCTTGAGTTGCTCCAACACATTTGGAGCGGGCAGCTGTAGCCTCACGCCGACGTCGATTAGCTCATACCCAGCGACCACCACGTTGGTGATCAACGGAACGAGTTTCTCGGCAGGCGCCTACCAGGTTGCGGTGCAGGGCAGCTCAGGGTCGATAAACAATTCCTATCCGGTGCAGTTTGACGTCGGCGACTATTCGATGACCGGGACGCAAGCGTTATCCGGCGCCCCCGGCGCACAGCTCAGGGCGAATCTGAACTTCGCTTCATTGGATTCCTACAGCGGCCAGATCAATGCCAGCTGCGACGCTTCGGCCCTCTCTGGCACGCAATGCACGTTGACTCCGCCGAATCCCATTACCCTCGGAGGCACTGCCACTGTTCCTCTGACGGCCACCATCAATCTTCCGAACAACGCCATTCCAGGCGGTTACAGCATCAACATCAACACACAGGACGTGAGTGGGACTCCTCTGCACGCACTAACCATCGCGCTGACGGTGAACCAGGATTTTACAATCGGCTCGCTGACTCCGGCCACGCAGACCATCAATGCTGGGCAATCGGCGAGCTACAACTTCAGCGTGCTGCCTGTAGGTGCCTCGTTTGCCGCGGCCGTGAGCCTGTCATGTTCCGGCGGGCCTGTGATTTCGCTATGCAGCTTCACACCCAACCCTGTGACTCCGGGCACGAGTTCAGCTGCCGTGGTGATGAATGTCAGCACAACCGCCAGCTCGTCAAGCTTGTCTCGCGATCGTATCTTTTATGCTATGTGGTTGGCGCTGCCCGGAGTCGCTTTCTTAGGAATTAGAAGGCGCAGAAAAAGAAACAATCTGGCGCTGCCAGCTTCCTTATCGGGATTATTCATTCTTGCGCTGCTGCTGGCTTCCTGTGGCGGAGGCGGGAGCAATGGCGGCGGAGGTGGTGGAGGGGGCGGTGGTGGCCAGCAACAAGGTACGCAACCCGGTACCTACACCATTATCGTGACCGGCACCTCAGGCACCTTGAGCCACCAATCCACTGTAATCTTGATCGTGAATCAGTGAACATCCGGCACGAACGAAGCTGTGTCGGGTACCATCACTAAGCATGACTGACTCACGTTATAGCGTCATCATCGTCGGCGGAGGGATCGTCGGGCTCGCCGTGGGGCTCGAAATCACGCAACGATTTCCGCGGCTTCGACTCCTGTTGCTGGAGAAGGAAGACGGCGTAGGTCGGCATCAGAGCGGCCACAACAGCGGCGTCATTCATTCCGGCGTCTACTATAAGCCGGGGTCGCTGAAAGCGAAGTTGTGCGTCGCGGGCGCGGCTGCCATGGTGGAATTCTGCCGCGAACATGGCATCCCTCATCAAATTTGCGGCAAAGTGATTGTGGCGACTCATGAGGAGGAGTTCCCTCGCCTCGAAGAGTTGCGCCGGCGAGGCGAGGCCAATGGACTTACGGGATTGCGATCGATCGGACCGGACGAGCTGCGTGAGATCGAGCCTCATGTAAGCGGACTGCGGGCGCTGGTGGTTCCATCGACTGGAATCACGGACTACGCGGCTGTCTGCAACAAATATGCGGAGATCATTGCCGACCGCGGGGAAACCATACTCACATCGAGTGAGGTTACGGGAATCCAGCGCCACGGCGATGAGATTACGGTCGAAACCAGTAGAGGCGCCTTCTCAGCGAAGTCACTCATCAACTGCGCCGGGCTGTTCAGCGATCGCATCGCCCACATGGCCGGGGACGATCCACAGGTGATGATTGTTCCTTTTCGCGGCGAGTATTACGACCTGATCCAGGCGCGCTCGTCGCTGGTGCGGTCGCTCATTTATCCGGTGCCTGATCCGCGGTTTCCTTTTCTTGGAGTTCATTTCACGCGCCGCATTGGCGGGAAGGTGGACGCTGGACCGAATGCCGTACTTGCGTTTCGCCGGGAGGGATACCGACGCACGGACTTCAACCTGCGCGAACTGGGCTCGGCGCTGGCGTTTCCTGGATTCTGGCGGATGGCGGCGAAAAACTGGCGCGGCGGCCTGGATGAATTCCACCGCTCGTTTTCGAAGCCGGCGTTCGTGCGTGCCTTGCAGCGGCTGGTACCAGAAGTGCGTGACAACGATCTGGTGCCGGGTGGGTCCGGGGTTCGGGCACAGGCGGTTACGCGCCAGGGCGCGCTGGTGGATGATTTTCAGTTTGTGCCTTCACGCCGGATGCTGCACGTGCTCAATGTACCCTCCCCCGCAGCGACGGCCTCGCTCGTGATTGGCCGCACCATTGTGGCCACGGCTGGGGAGGGCTTCGGGCTGTAGGAGAAGTCAAGCAGCGCCATCTCTAGGCGGGTAGGATTTCTAGACAGGCAGAATCTTTTGTGAGTCTCGCGGATCCGGTCTCGCAGTGCTGGTCGTCTCTTGCGCGGAGATGGGCGAGCTACCTTTTGTAGATCGCCGGGCCCGGTTGGTCCCTCCACGGGGAGACTTCGCAACTGAGACACATGGAGCCCTGCCAACAACACCGTAGGCATACAACACCACTTCAACGCGACTGGAGACTCCTAGCTTATCGAAGATGCGGAAGAGATAATTCTTTACCGTATGCTCGGTCAGCTTCAGGCGATGGGCGATTTCTCGGTTGGATAATCCGTCGGCCACGCCGCTGACCACGTCCTGCTCACGCTTGGAAAGAATGGAAAGATTACTGGCGGTGGCGCGGGGCGCTGGTATCGCTTCAGAAAGAGCATCGAGCAGATATTTCGTCTCGCGGCTATTCGCCCAAACCTGTCCAGCGTGAACACAGGAAACGCATTTGGCCAGCAACTTCACCGATTCGCTGCGACAGAAAATTCCGCTGGCACCAGCCCGAAAGGCTTCCACCGCGGAGCCGCGCTCGGAATGATCCAGCAACATCACCACACGGGCTGCGGGATGAGAAGCGCGCAACTGGCGGACTACATCGAATCCAAGGTCAGGATCATTTTCGAGAAGTACGCTGATCAGCACTACATCCGGCTTCTCGCGTTCGGTGGTCGCCAGGATGGCAGCAGCAAAGAGCTCGGTTTGCAGAACCCGAAAGCGTTTGATTCGAGCCAGTCCGTCGCACAGCATCTGGCTTTTCAGGCGCGTGCTGTCGGCAACCAACACTCGGATGAATGGCTGATCTTCCCTGGGTTCGATAGAGGTGGCAGTCACCGCGCAGTCCTTCAGAGCCTTTTGTAAATTATTCTCGCTTGCAGTAACGGTAAACAGTACTTTAGTGATGATGGCGCTCGCGCCAAGTCGTGCATGAGTCAGTATCCGGAAAACGCAAGTTCTTTTGCCCTCTGCGCCGCTTTCACTACCGCTTTAATCAGGGTTACGCGGAGCTTGCCCTCCTCTAACTCCATAATGCCATCCACTGTGCAGCCGGCGGGAGTGGTGACAGCATCTTTGAGAAGTGCCGGATGGTCGCCCGTCTCCAGGACTACCCGAGCGGCTCCCATGGTGGTTTGGGCCGCGAGCAACGTGGCAATGTCGCGCGGCAGTCCGACTTTCACGCCTGCTTCCGCGAGTGATTCGATAATGATGTAGATGTAGGCTGGGCCGCTGGCGGAGAGGCCCGTGACTGCATCCATGTGCTTTTCATCCACCACGACGGTGCGACCTACCACGTCAAACATGGCGGTTGCTGTTTCCACGTGAGCGGCGTCCGCATACTTTCCTTTGGCCAGAGCGGTCATGCCACAGCTCAAAAGGCAAGGCGTGTTGGGCATAGCTCGAATCACGGGCACAGGCGAATCCAGGGTCTTCTCGATCAGGTTGTTGGGAACCGAGGCAGCCACTGAGATCACGAGCTGCCGAGGTGAGATGTGACCGCGAAGTTCGGCCGCCACTTCTTCGACGACCTGCGGCTTCACCGCAATCAGAATCACGTCGGCGTCCTTGGCGGCCTGCAGATTATTGGTGAGTACGGGTATGCCGAGCTTCGCGCTGATTGCCTTAGCTCGCTCCTCGTGCGCGACGGTGGCGGTGGTGAGTTCGGGCGTGAGAAGACCGTTCTTTAACAGCGCCTGCAGTAGAATGCCGCCCATTTTCCCCGCGCCCAGCACTGTGACCTTCTTGCCTGAAAGATTGCTCGCCATTCGTGATGCCTCCGTCCGGCGCGGTTGGAGCCGCACCCGGCAACGATTTGTATAACGTGTGATTGTAACGGTTTTCAGGCGCAAGCTATTGCGCAACCGGCCGCGTAAACCACGAGGATGAAGACCGCTAAGCCTTCCGCACTTTTTGGCGGCCGCCTCGCTCCCACTGCCAGGCCGTTTGGACGATCTGGCGCAGGGAGCGCGTTGCTTTCCATTGCAGCGCATTTTGGGCGCGCGACGGATTGGCAACAAGGGTGGGCGGATCGCCCGGGCGGCGCGGTCCTACGCGGCGCGGAACCTTCGAACCAGTTATTTCTTCGATCATGGTGATGACCTCTTTCACAGAACAGCCCACACCAGTCCCCAGGTTTAGCGCTGCGGAATCGCCTCCGGTTTCAAGCTTCTCGAGTGCGAGCACGTGGGCGTCGGCCAGATCGTTCACGTGAATATAGTCGCGAACACAAGTTCCGTCAGGAGTGGGATAATCCGAGCCGAACAGTTCCAACTCTCCCAGCTCTCCGGTCACGGCCTTTAGCGCGGCTGGGATCAGATGCGATTCGGGATTGTGGAGTTCTCCAATCTCTCCACTCTCGTCGGCTCCGGCGGCGTTGAAATAACGCAAGCTCATGTAGCGCAGTCCGTAGGCACGGTCATAAGCCTCGAGCGCATTCTCGAAGAAAAGCTTGGAGGTGCCGTATGGGTTGACGGGGCGGCGAGGCGTGTCTTCAGTGATCGGCAGTTTTTCGGGCAACCCGTAGACAGCGCAGGTCGAAGAGAAAATGAACTTGCGTACGCCCGCGTCCAGCGCGGTATTTAGAAGTGTCAGTCCGCCCACCGCGTTGTTTTGAAAATAGATCCGTGGGTTCTGAACCGATTCACCGACCTGGGCAAAAGCGGCGAAGTGCATCACGGCGTCCACGCGCTTCATGAGTTGGGCCAGCCGATCCTGATCCGCAATATCGGCCACGATCAACTCGAAGCCGTCAACCAGGAAGGCATGTCCGTAAGACAAGTTGTCGTAGACGACGACGTCATAGCCATGGCGCCGTAGAGCACGCGCCGCATGGCTTCCGATATATCCCGCTCCACCCACGACCAGAATCGCCAAGACGCCTCCTCCTACTATTACGAATTGTTACCATTCTCCGGCTTGCTTCGCTGTCTTCGCAATCGCGGGCCCAAGAATCTGGCGATCTGCTATAAGATTCGTCCCTAAAGCGGATGAGCGGGCAGGAACATTGATTCTCCGCCGGTTCAATGTGCTTGAAGAATCGATTGGAAGGTCCTTCGAGAGAAACTGCTAATCACCGTCGCCGACAGCCACCGGCTTCGCGTTCAACCGGCGCAGCAAGGGACTATTCTGCGACATGAACTCGATGTGGCCGCACTTGGGGCACTCTAATACGACGTTGCCGCCGCTGCTCCCATAGGGAAGAAATGTCAGCCGAGTAAAGACGTAACTATCCAGTTCGTGATGGCAGCGAAGGCACTGCACTCCGCCTACGCGAGCGGCAGGCTTCTTCTCGGTTTGCGAAACAATAGATCGGCCGGTAACTTCGCCCGGCGTTTTTTCGACGCTCATAGCAATTTTCCCCTTGCAGAAAACTCTATCTTAGCGTAGCCCACCTACGCGGGAACATTACCCGGGTACTGTTGCACAATTTGATGCTGTTTTTCGGTCTATTTGTGGAATGGTGATTCAGCTACAAGCTCGATTCCCGCTTTCCGAGTTGCCAACCATTTGGCGAGAAGCGCGCCAATTCAATCGACACGAGTTTTTCGCTGAGGGGCGACGCATCACTCCGAAACGGTCTTCCAAGTGTGCGCGAGCGGTAAGCGGCCGCATTCGTCGTAAATTCTGCGCACCCATAACTTGCCAGCAAGTAGATGGGCCCCGGTGATAGATCGGAATCCTAGTCAGCCCCCTAGAAAGAGACATCCGGATCGTTTGCTCCGGGCGTTACTCAGTCCCGAAATTTCGAAAATTTTGCGAACCTAGGCAGCGAAAAAGGCTCGTAAGCCCTTGATTTACGAAAGAACTGGTCACTGCGATGCATTACCAGTTCACGCAGGTCTAAGTTCGGAAAGCTGACCGCCGAACATAGCTAATACATGAACTCGACGCAGCAGATATCAGCTGTTGAAATCAGGCTTCAGCCACTCACAGAGAATAAGCAGTGACGGTTAACAGCTTCTGGAACTCAGCTGGAAGGCAGAGTGAATCTCAGCGTGACCTTGGTTTCCATCTCCACCGCTTGGCCATTCATTCTCTGCGGCTTGAAGCGCCATTGACGCACCGCGGCAGTGGCCGCTTCTCCCAAGAGTAAATCGCCACTCACCAGGGTGACGTCCTGCACGATACCCTCGCGATCCGCATGCACCTCAAGCACGACCGGTCCCTGAACGTGCTGCATCAGCGCCTGCTCCGGATATTCCGGTTCTACACGGTGCACCAGGATGCCTTCCGCCTTTTCAGGTGACAACTCGATGAGACCCGCGGGCTGCAGCCGCCCTTCCGTCGCCTCTCGGTTCTCCGCAAAATTTGCGTTCGCATCGGCCTCGGGCGGAACATGGAAAATCTCTTTGCCATTCTCGTAGACCCGCAACTCGCCTTCGGGAGAGGTGCGCTTCGCTCGAGGCTCAGACTGTGACTTGGCAGGTTTCATTTCCGCAGCTGCGGTTTCAGCCGCAGGTTTTGCGGACCCCTCAGTTGGCGCAACTACCGGCGGATTCGCAACCGGAGCTGACGTCGCGGTCCGAGGAGGACTTGGGTGTGCCCTAGCGCTCATCCATCCTAGCCGCATCCCTAACACCGCTCCCATCAAAATCGCAACCGCGAGGAGTACGGCGCCCATCACTCCCGCAAGCCAATCGACCCTCCCCACTGGACGAATTTCTGTTGTCTCAAGAAGCTCATCGCTGACTGCTAAAAAAGACGCCAACTCCGTCTTCAACGGTTCCTTTATCTCTTCCGCCGAGCCGATTAATCCCGCAGAGACCGACGAAGACTGGTGCGCCTGCGTGTTCTTGACGATCCGCTCGGCCAATACTTCAAGCGTTTGCAAATCACGATCGCCAAAAGCGTGCGTGCGTAATGAAATAACCTCGAAAATGCCAATGAGTTCCTCGTTGCGCATGAGTGGCAGCACTACCACCGACCCAACTCCTGACTCCCGGGGAATGTCCGACTCGTCAGTCGGTTCGTTCAGAACGTCATCGCAGCGCTGAACCTGCCGGGTGCGCGCACATACGACCAGGAATTTGGAATTCATATCCAGTGGTAGGCCTAACTCTGGCACGTCGCTTCCGCTGCGAGCGTGGCAGATCATCTCCCCGCCTCGCGCCAAGGCAATCATTGCCCCGGTGGCACTGGTGGCCAGGCATGCCTGGTCCGCGATCTCGTTGAGCGCAACGTCCGGCGCGAACTCCGCGGGGATGTCGGTCAGGGGATTGCCGCCTCCGTGCGCCGCAAACTTCGCCGCCAGCTCGGCAAGTTCCTGTCTGGCTGCTGCTAGATTGTCGGCTGCTGGTTCCGTTGTTGACGGCACTGCTTCGGGCGGCGTTGTCTGGGGAGGCACAAGTTCAGAGGAAACTGGCTTTGTGGAATCAGTCTGCCACGCGGGGTGATGAGCCATACAAAGGTGCCACCGTACGGAAATCAGCTTATCAAGCGGAGTTTCTCCTTAAAGCGGGGGCTTGTCAACCTGGAAGGTCGGAACCCGTTCCGTCTTCCTTTCCGGTCTTACTTTCCCCACCAACAGCGCGCCAGGCGCCAGATACGTCCCAAAATGGAGAAAAAGTAAAGAACCTTCGGCGCAGCATCGTTCTTGTGCTCGCCGGTCATAGGGGGGAATGTTAGAATCGACCCATACTTGGGGCCGATTTGCATTGCTCGAGTCGCATTCCCCCTAGTTTTCTGCATGAGACATTTGAGAACGTTCCAGGATCTTCTCCAGGGAGTCTGAAAACATGCGCATCACTGTCGTCGGTTCCGGATACGTGGGCCTGGTCGCGGGCGCCTGTTTTGCCGACTTCGGACACGATGTCATCCTGGTAGACAACGATAGCCGCAAATTAGCCGCGCTGAACCATGGCCAGATTCCCATCCACGAAAATTTTCTTCCCGAATTACTGAGCCGCCATCGCGGCCAGCGGCTCACTTTTTCCGACGATCTTCGCGAAGCGGTACGCGCCAGCGCTGCCATCTTTATCGCCGTGGGCACTCCTCCGACCGAACGAGGCGAAGCGGATCTTTCCTATGTCGAATCGGTGGCTCGCGAAATTACCGGCGCCGTTGACGACTACAAAATTATCGTGGAGAAGAGCACCGTCCCCGTATATACCAGCGAGTGGATCCGCAGGATCATCCTGCGCAACGGCGCAGATCCCGCCCTTTTCGATGTAGCCTCCAACCCAGAATTCTTGCGTGAAGGCACCGCCGTCACTGATTTCTTGTATCCCGATCGCATCGTCGTGGGATGCGACAATGAACGCTGCGCGGGTATTCTGCGCGAAATCTACTCGCCTCTCACCAGCGGCAGTTATTACGGGCGTTCTGATGCGATGCCGCAACCCGACCGCGCTTCGATTCCTCCTCCTATTATCGTAACCAGCACCAAGAGTGCGGAACTGATCAAGCACGCATCCAACGCATTTCTCGCCATGAAGATTTCTTTCATTAACGCAGTCGCGTCCTTGTGCGAGAGTGTCGGCGCGAATGTTAATCAAGTCTGCCACGGCATCGGCACCGACTCACGAATCGGCCCACGCTTCCTGAATCCCGGCATCGGCTACGGTGGCTCCTGCTTTCCGAAAGATGTGATGGCCTTCCGCGCGGTGGCCCGCGAGTGCGGCTACGACTTCCGCCTGCTCGACGAAGTCATGCGCATCAACGAGGACCAGCGCGAGCGCTTCGTGCGCAAAGTCCGCAGCGCCTTGTGGACGCTTCGCGGCAAGCATCTGGGTGTTCTCGGCCTCGCCTTCAAGGGCGGCACCGATGACATTCGCGAATCTCCCGCCATCCTGATTGTCCAGGCTCTTTTGCAGGAAGGTTGCAAGATCAGCGCCTTCGATCCTGCCGCCATGGAGCGCACCCAGGAAATGATGGCCTCCGGCGTCAAGTTCGCCAACTCCGCCTACGAAGCGGCGACTGGCGCCGATGCCCTCCTGATCCTCACGGAGTGGGAGGAGTTTGCCAATCTTGATCTGCAACGCCTCAATCAGGAACTCAAATATCCCATCGTGATCGATGGCCGCAACCTGTACGATCCTGAAGTAATGGCAGCCAATGGTTTCACGTATTACAGCGTTGGACGGGCAGCGGCCATTCCAGACAGCGCAAACGTCGCGATGAAGAAGGTCGCGAAGAAAGCATGAGCCAAAAACGCGCTCTCGTCACCGGTGGCGCCGGTTTCCTGGGATCTCATCTCTGCGACGCTTTGCTCGGAGAAGGGTGGAGCGTGGTTGTGGTCGACAACCTGCTCACCGGGCGCCGGGCAAACATTGACCATCTGCAAAGTGATTCGCGATTCGAGTTTATAAATAAGGATATTTGCGAGCCCTTCGACGTCGGCGAGGTCGATTACGTCTTTCACTTCGCCAGTCCCGCCAGCCCGGTGGATTACACCATCCATGGAATCCCCACGCTGAAAGTCGGTTCCCTCGGAACCTTCAACGCCCTCGAGGTCGCGCTCAAATACGGAGCGAAATATCTCGTGTCTTCTACCTCTGAGTGTTATGGCGATCCGCTCGAGCATCCGCAGAAAGAAACTTACTGGGGTAATGTGAATTCCATCGGTCCACGCTCGGTCTACGACGAAGCCAAACGCTTCACCGAAGCCGTGACCATGGCTTACCGCCGCTATCACAAGGTGGATACGCGCATCGTTCGCATCTTCAACACCTATGGGCCGCGCATGCAGTTGAATGACGGGCGCGTGGTACCCAATTTTATGAAGCAGGCGCTGCGCGGCGAAGATCTCACGGTCTATGGCAATGGCAGCCAGACGCGCAGCTTCTGCTACGTCAGCGACGAGATCGACGGCTTTATTCGTCTAGCGAAATCTTCAGAGCATCTGCCGGTGAACATCGGCAACCCGAACGAGTTCACGATTCTCGAATGCGCTCAGCACGTCATCAAGGTAACGGGATCGAAAAGCAAAATCGCTTACGAGCCGCTGCCCCAGGACGATCCCAAACAGCGCCAACCTGACATCACTAAAGCCTGCCAACTGCTGGGATGGGAACCGAAGATTGATTTGGAAACAGGACTAAGAATGTCGCTGGACTATTTCCACAAAGCCGTCGCGGAAGAACCTGCCGCGGCAAAGTAAGCGTCAGTTAGCTACTGTCAATTTGAGCCCGCCAGCACCGATAAACGGAGTAAACTCTGCGATCAACCGGGAGCCATCACTCTTAAATCTGCTTCAAAGGGAGTTCGAGTATGCAGACAGTCACTCCCAGTCGAGTGTCTCTACGCTCCCCGAAATCGTGGTCTGAGCCGGACCGTGTACGACCTGGCGAACGGAATCTCGAACCTCGAAGTCATTTCTGTTGGAGAGGTTGCTTTGGCGAGGGCCTGGCGGCAGCAGCTTCAATGGGGAAGAAAGAATGAAGAACTCCCCCTACGAGCTTTGCGCTGTGGCCGCCACATAGTCAATCAACTGGTGCACACCGTGCCGTTCATCCTTGGTGTTGAGATGGAACGATACTCCCATCCCGTAGCCGGGATGGGACGATTTCACCTGACCGCTGACCCACAACTTCATCTCGTGCGTGCGTACAACGATCTCCACTGCCGATCCCGCCGCAAAGGCCAGCGGCATTTCGAGATAACATCCCCCCGGACTCAGATCGCTCAGATGGCAATAGTTGCGCACCGAGCTTCCCTTCTGATAAACCTCTGCCCCCAGACGGCAGGCGTAACGTGTTTGTCCGCGGCGGTTGCCCGGTTCATTGCGCAGCCGAGCCGCAGCCTCTCCATCGCGGCCTTGCGGCTCCTGCTTTTCCGTGTATTGGCCGGGCGCATGGTGCTGGTCGGCGGGCACCAAGTCTTCAGTTGGCCGCACAGAATGCTCGACCTGTACTTCCTCGGAAGCTAACTGCTGCCGCGGCGCGTCCTCCAGATTCATCTTCAACCATTCCCGCAGAACCCGCCGCGAGGATTGGGGCACATCCACGAACTGAATACCGGCGCGCCCGTTCCAATCCTGCCACACCACTTGGCCGGACAGGCGCACGCTCGCGGTTTGTCCCGGTAGCTGAAACTGGAAGTAAACTTTGCAGGTGGGCGGCACCTTCTTACCAAAATTCACCGCCATCCCATCTTCCGCTAAGTCCACGAGGGTTGCTCTTGCCTGTTCCACGCCGGCGTAGTCGATAGTCGCATGCGTGTGGACGGCAGCCCGCGCTTTGCGGCGCTTATCGCGGTACAACACACTCTGTGCCGCCCGCAAGCTGCTTAATGCCCGGTCGTAGGATACGGGTTTGTAGAGAACGAAGTTCACTCCCAGCGAAAACATCTCACGGATGTTGTCCTGCCCCGCCACTACTGCCACAGCCAGGGTGGAATCGTTCATGCGCGAAGAGCGGCTCTCATGCAATAAGGAAGTTACGTCGGCCTGGGTTTCACAATCGAGAATGATCAGGTCAAAGCGCTCCTGCGCCAGCCTCACGGCCGCACGCACCGCGTCCTTGCACAACTCCACGCGAATGCCAAGCTCTTCCAGGACGCGGCTCAACACTTGCACAGCAGCCTCGTCCACGCAAACCAGGAGTGATGAGAGAGTCATACCTGCAAGCATCCTAGGGTCACCACCGTTCATCCGACAAGTTACCGGAGTCATTCCCGTCGCCCCCGCCTTTCGTTGCGTCTCGCCTTAACTCCACTGCGCTCAGTCACGTGACCCTAGTCACCACCGGAATTACAAAAGACCAATGCGCAAGCGTTGCACCGTAGTGCTTTGACGCTACCGCTGGCCCTACCTACGATGAAGAATGCCCGCACCTCCCCAGGTGCATGAAGAACCTGTTGCCCGCTTGCAGCACGGAATTTGTGCTTGGCGGATTAAAGAGTGGGAATCAGGAATCGAGCGGCTCTGAACACTGATTCCCCCAGACAAGAAACTTATGGCATCGAAAAAAGCGAACGGTTTCTCTCTGCTGGAACTGATTGGCACCGTGACCATCTCCATGGTTCTGACGGGAATCGCGGTGATGACGTTCACACCGACGATCCAGCAGCAACACGTCAATGATGCCTATAACACCACCTTGACATCCCTACGTCGCGCTCGGGAAGCGGCGGCTGCCGACATGCGCGTCTACGTGGTGAGCTTCGGACCAGCCGTGACCACCGGTCCGACTCCGAATGGCGGCACGATCACAGTTACCGAGACGACCACGACCGGCTCGCAGTTGTTCAGCGTCTCTTTGCCTCCCGACGTTACCTTTCACGTCGAGCCGGGGGTGCCTACATCAAACACCGCCTCTCCGACGACGCCCGACTCCTTCGGCAATGCTGCTTTCGCATTCGACTTCGACCAGAACGACCCAGCGGGCGGCGCCTCTACCGTGTACTTCTATCCCGACGGATCAGCAAGGGACATCAATGGAAACATTAACAACGGCGTGGTCTACATGGGTCGTCCGGGCAGCCTGATGAGCTGCCGCGCCGTCACCTTGTGGGGAGCCACTAGCCGCATTCGAGGATGGCGTCTGAGCCAGAGTGGCAGCGTGTGGTCGTGGAGACAAATGTGAAAATCAAACTTCATTCGCGCTTGCGTCGACCGGATCAGTCTGGTTTCTCCCTGATCGAGGTCATGATTTCGACTGTGATTCTCACCGTCGGGCTGGTTGGAGTCGCCGGGATTTTCGGCCTGGCTATTGCGACGAACCAGTCGGCGCAGCAGGACATGCTTGCGCGTCAAGTCGCCTCCGAGACCATGGAGAGCGTCTTCACCGCGCGCAACACTTCGCAGATCAGCTTTGGTCAAATCCAAAATGTTTCCAACGGCGGGATTTTCGTCGATAATGCCCAGCCTCTCAAATGCGCCGGGCCAGACGGCATCCTGGGCACGGCAGACGACACGACTTGCCTAACTGCCTCGGGAGCTGCTTGCCCCAACAGCGGGGTCGAGTGTCTCGATGAACCCGGACCGGACGGCATTTTGGGGACAGCTGATGATGTGATCGTTTCTCTGAATAACTACACCCGTACGATTTTAATTACCCCGTTGACTACGGGCACGCCCCCGACCACGATTCCAACGCTGGTCCAAGTCACCGTCACTGTTACTTACTCCGTCCCCAAATCCTCCGTGCTGAAGACCTATGTTCTTGAAGAATACATTTCGTCATACCACTAGAGAGGAACACATGCGGCGAGCACCCAATCCGAGCTCCGGCTTCACCCTGCTTGAACTCATGGTGGCTGCCACTGTGGGACTTCTGGTAATGGCAGGAGCGGTTGCGCTATTCAGTCAGGCCATGAAGGCGACTTGGGTCACTTCGGAGAGGTCAGAGCTGCAGCAGGATTTTCGCGCCGCCAGCAACCTTATGCAGAGGGATATCAGCATGGCAGGCGCTGGTGCTATGGGTTCTCAGGGATTGGGCGCCAACTCGGTTGGCTTGCCCTCGGGTACGAAACCCGTGTACCCCTGCAGCACGACTACCTGCAACTATATCAACGGCGCGGCTGTAGCTTATCCCAACGGCACGGGGACGCCGCTTCTTTACTCCATCATGCCGGGGCCCAATCTCGGAATCCAAGTCAACGCTGCGAGCAATACCACCGACATTATTACGCTGTCCGCTGCTGACGTTAGTCTGGAACTCAACTGCTACACAGTGGATGTCGCTTCCAGCACCACAGCAAACTTCGGACTGCCGATCGGTTCCGATGGCAACGTGCCCGCGACTTGCATCCTGCCCACCGGAGTGGCTACGCCTCCGTCGCTGGTTCCCTCGACCACCAATGCCGCGGGGCTGAATGCGGGGGACATGATTCTGTTTGGCAACTCGGTTGTCGGAGTGGTTACCAATGTAGTTGGAGGAACCAATCCTGCATCCTGCACTGCCCCGCCACCGGCAGGCGTCATTACCTACAGCATTCCCGCCGGAAATTGTTACACCGTCACCTTCGCTAACGAATCCGGCGCGGCCCCTGATCCTGGACATATCAACCAGCCGACGGCCAACGCGCCCAAGCTGGGAGTTCTGGATGCCTATGTTGGCACGACGACGCTATCGGCGGTGCGCTTGCTCGTGGTCACTTACTATCTCGACATTTCCACGGATGGCACAAATACGCCGCGCCTGATGCGTATTCAGAACGGCCAGACTCCCTCGCCCGTGGCGGAAAATGTCGTCTATCTCAAGTTCACGTATGACGTCAATAACAATGGAATCGTTTACGCCAATCAGGCTACCCTCCCGGCCGGCACCACGCCTTCCCTGATCACTCAGGTCAACGTTGCTCACATGACCATGCGCAGCCAACTGCCGGGTACCTCCGGCTATCAAGGCCTGGACCTCCAGACTTCGATGTCGGCACGCAACCTGAGTTCGCAACAGGAATATCCGATTTCGGGATCGACCTTCTGACATGGATCTGATCATGGAAAAACGACTTGCAAGTGTAACCAGGAGAACTACGATGCCTAGCGCCAAAGCCGTCTCACGGGGATTCACATTGATCGCATCCCTGCTGTTGTTGTTGTTGTTATCGGGATTCGCGCTCGCTCTGCTCATGATGGTCAATACCGAGCAGCGGGCCGGCGGCAACGACCTCAACAACACCTATACTTATCGCACTACTGAAGGCGCCATGGAGAAGATGACGTCTGACCTGGCCAACACCTTCAAGAACATTCAGTCGCCGCAGGCGTCTGACATCTGCAACTTGAGCAACAACCCTCCCAACTGGGACACGACCGTAACCTACCCCGTGTACAATGTGGCTCCCATCTCCGGTTGCTCGCTACCGTTGACTTCGAGCCTGGTGTGGGGCCCGATTCAGACGGGACCGAACGCCGGTCTGTACGCACAGATCATCCCCGTCAACATGAACGTCACAGCGCAGCGCGCGGACGGTGCCGAAACCGTCAGCATGTCGCGCACTGCAGAAGTCGCACTGATCCCGGTGTTTCAGTTTGGTGTGTTTTGCGATGGCGATTGCTTCTTCGGACGCAGTCCGAACCTGGGCTTTGCCGGCCGCGTCCACACCAACGGCGATCTTTACCTGGGAGTGGCTGACAGCGACTACCTGGTTTTCGGCGATAAGATTAGTGCCTTCGGCAACGTCATCCGTCAACAGATGGACAACGGAGTAACGTCCGCTGGAAATGATAACGGCGGCACGGTCCTGATTCCGACCCAGGGCGGTGGTTGTAACAACGAGTTAACTGCGCTGCAAGCCGGTACGGCGGTAAGCGCGAGCGCCACGTGCGTCGACGTCTCCGCTGGCTGGGGCACTTCTCCCGGCCTGGGATCAACTTATGGCAGCGTTGAGGCCGGTCACGCATCAACGCAAAACCCAGCCTGGCAGAACGTTTCGAATGGCACCTTCGCCGACTACATTATCGACGGCAATGGAGTGCCGCCCGCCACCACGGATGGGCCGAACGCTACCGGCGCCACCGATATGACGCTCCCGTTTGTGCAGGGCACCACGTCTGCGGTTCAGATCATCCGCCGTCCGCCCCCGGGAGAAGCACTGAGCTCGCTGCTCGGGCAATCACGATTGGCGAATGAAGCCCAAATTCGCGTTCTGCTCAGCGATACTGAGGATGGATTGCATCTTTCCGACTGGAACGGATCTCCAGCTGGGGACTACCAACTAGTCAGCGCGCTCCCGACGACGCTCGCGAGCCTGCTTCAGGCCGCCGATTCTGCCAGTCCCGGCACTACCCCGGCAGGCTCAATCCAAGTGGGCTACACATTCCCGATCGGCAGCGGCCATTACTACTCGTTCGGTGAAAGTTATTGCGGTGGCAATACCTACCTTCCTACGACGACAATCGGAACCGCCTACAACGCCGTGGACACCAACGTGGTCCTTGCTGGGACCCATTCAAGCGGCAACTACGTCTACGACAACTATAACGGGACTACGAGTGCTACGTGCCCCACGATTGTTGGCTACGGCAGCCTCGCTACCATTAACAACACTGCCGCGGTGCCGGACAATAATTTTGTCATTCCTCCATACTACGGGTCACCCTCGCAAGTATGGCCACCGGCGGCATACCCGCAGTGGCCGCCGCAGACTCTTCCTGCGCCTACGACAGCCGCGAACTTCAACACCTTGAATGGCGGCACCAACGGATTGGAGTGGCCGCTGATCGGCGGCTGGCTGTTGGTGGAAGCGAAATGGGCCAGCGACGAGAAGTGGCACCCCGTCACGCAGGAGTGGCTATCGATGGGCTTTGCCCGCGGTCTGAATGTGCCGGTTCAGCCCGGCTTCGGCTGCACTTCGCCGGTTGCGAACACGCTCAATCCGGCGGTGTCGCTGCCGGGTTGTAACTTCCTTGCCGATAACAGGAATGCCATTTTGTATTTCCAGTACACCAAGGATAGCAATCTGGCCGGGTCGCCTGGCGCGCCCGGGACAACCGACGAGCCGTTGACCACCGCTGCGAATCCTTACTGGGACACCACCAACTGCGGCGCCTCTCCGACTTCATGCAAGTCGCAGTACAACTGGTACCCCATCAACCTTTACGATGCGCGCGAGGGAGAGAATAACGACAATCAGGCCTACCCTGCGGGCACCGGAACGCCCAACGGCATCATGAATGCCGTGGAATTGGATGTGGGGAACCTGCGGAACTGGCTGCTCGGAAACACCGGAACCACGGGTACGTTGGTTGACTACACGACCTCCAATGGTTACATCCTGTACTTCTCCGATCGACGAGGAATGCAGTTCACCAATCCCGCGGCGGGGAACCAGTCGCAGGCGCAGTGGGGAGAATACGGATTTGAAGACACGGTGAACTACTCCAACTCGGGCAACGCTTTCAAGCCCGATGGAAAGCTTGATCCCAACAATTACAACGGTGTCTCGGCGGAAGATGTCAACGGCAACACCGTGCTGGACAACTATGGAGTGCTGGGCGTCGGCGATGCTTTCGGCCCGGCGACCACCAAGGACACCGACAAGACGAGTCCACCAACGCCCTATGCCCAGACTGGCGGAACGGCAGAGCGCATTCCCCTCTCGAGCGTTGGAGTGGCGAACCGCGTGACCGGGGCGCGCCATGTGCTCAAGCTGGTGGATGGATCGTTGGGCAACTTGCCAACGATGCCTGCCGCGAGCGGATGTGCCTACGTAAACCCGACAACGGGCGCTGCCCAGCCGACTGGCTGCGGCGGGTTCACGGTTGCCTCGGAGAACCCGGTTTACGTTCTGGGAAATTACAACACCAACTGCCCATCCGTTGCCGCAGGGGGCTGCACTCCCAACAATCCGACCTACGATAAGACGTGGAACGGTGGAGCGACAGAACCAAATCACTCGGCGGCTTCGATCATGGCTGATGCCGTGACCATGCTCTCGAACAACTGGCAGGATGTGGGCTGTCTAACCGTCAGCACAACCTGCACGGCCGCCATCAATAAAACCAGCGGCAGCATGGTAAATCCGTTCAATCCAGGCGGGCAAGGCACTCCCGCACAAACACCCAACCGGATTGCGGTGACTACTTACTACCGTGCGGCCGTTGCCGCTGGCAAAACCATCGCCTTCAACAACACCACCCAGAACCCGGAATTCTCTTTCGGCATGGACGGCGGGGTTCACAACTTCCTTCGCTTTCTCGAGGATTGGGGCGGAACGGGAGCAACCATGGCGTCCTTGTATTACAAGGGGTCGCTGGTCAGCCTGTACTGGAATCAATATGCCACCGGCACCTTTAAGTGCTGCAACCTGGTCTACAACCCGCCGAACCGCCAATATGTGTTCGATCCATTATTCTCGCAACCTCAGAATCTGCCGCCCGGAACACCTATGTTCCGCAACGTGGACAACCTGAGCTACCGTCAGAACCAGATCGCGCGTACCAACTAACGCGAGGTTTGAAAAGAAAGCCCCGGTCCTGCTCCGCGGACCGGGGTTTATTTTTTTGTACTATTTCCTTCGCACGGCTCTCTCGAGTAGAGTGACGAACTAAAATTGCCGGGTGTCGTAGCCTCTAACTTATGAGCCCATCTTCTCCTCCATCATCTCCACTCCGGAGCCAGCCTCGCACCTCGCTCTGGATCTGGATGGCATTCTCCGTATGCGCTTTCGCCGGCATCGCCTTGTTCTTCATTCCGGCTTTTATCATTCGTCCCTTCCATTATCAGGCACCACGCGCACTCCTGGTTGCCATGTCTTTGCGTCAGCGCGCGCCGATCGGCACGCTTGGGGCAGCCCTGGCTTCTTTCGTCATCGCGTTCACATTGTGGAAAACCACCAGCCGCTGGGGCAAAATTCTCCTCGCGCTCACCCTGCTGGTCGTCAGTTTCTCGGCCGTGATGGCTCGCCTCAACTACTTCGAATGGATGTTTCATCCCATCCCCGGCCCGCGATTCGTTGCGCAATCCGGGAGCAAGCTCGATTCTAAAGAAATGATCATGTCCGTCGAGATCGGTGGCGAGGCCCGCGCTTATCCGATCGATCAGATGGCCTACCATCACATCGTCAACGATGTTGTCGCTGGCGTACCCATCGCTGTCACCTATTGAACGCTCTGTCACACCGGTCTGGTGTGGACGCGAACTATCAATGGACGAGTGCTGCACTTTTATCTCGCCGGAATCAACAACCAGAACTTCCTTATGCGCGATCGGGAGACTGGAAGCTGGTGGCAACAGATCACAGGCAAGGCCATCTACGGTCCGCTGCAAGGCGCGGAGCTGAGTCTCGTCCTTAGCGACGAACTCAGCTTCGGCGAGTGGCGCACCGAATCTCCCACCGGACAGGTGCTTGCGCCGGTCGCCAAATACGCGAAAGAGTACGATCCCAAATGGGAGCCGGAAGTCGCCAAGCTTCCGGTTGTCATTAGCTTTCCCGGCACTGAACTGAAGTCACGGGACGTGGTCATCGGAGTCGCCATGGGCGACGCGGCCCGCGCCTATCCCTGGGAAACGTTCGCGAAAGAATCTCCCATCCTGGATCGCGTCAAAGGCACACCTCTGCTTCTCGTCCTTGGGCCCGACGGAAAATCTTTCCGTGTTTTCATCGCACGCATCGATGGACACGACGCTGAATTCTTTCTTAAAGCCGACACACAAGATTGGGCCCTGCTCGACACGTTCTCGGCCAGCCAGTGGAACTTCCAGGGCTGCGCCATCTCCGGCTCCGCACAGGGAAAGTGCCTCGCCCGCGTCCCCGCCCTGAAGGACTATTGGTTCGACTGGCGCAACTACCATGCGGAGACGACTGTCTACAAACGCTGAGAAAATTGCTTAAAATCAGAACCAGGAGAGGAGGATTCCCAGGTGTCCGCTATTCACGCCATCTTTTGGGATGTTGGAGGAGTCCTTCTGACGAATGCCTGGGATCACACGGAACGTGCTGCGGCGCTGGAACACTTTCGTCTCGACGCGGAAGAGTTTCACGCCCGCCACGAAATGGTGGTGTCGTCATTTGAGCGCGGCAAAATCTCGCTCGACGAGTATTTGGATCGGACTATCTTTTACCGAAACCGTCCTTTCAGCCGCGAACAGTTTCGCGAGTATATGTTGTCGTTGTCGCAGCCGATGCCGGAAGTTCTGGCCTTCGCGCGCGCGCTCGCCACTTCCGGCAAGTACTTTATGGGAACGATCAACAACGAATCGCGCGAGCTGAATCTTTATCGCATCGAGAAGTATGGCTTGCGGGAAATCTTCCGCTTATTTGTCAGCTCCTGCTTCGTCGGCCTGCGCAAGCCCGAAAGCGGCATTTATCGCCTGGCCCTGGAGATTACGCAGATCAATCCGGAAGCATGTTGCTTCATCGACGATCGTGCGCTGAATCTCGAGTGCGCGGCGAAGCTAGGCATGCGCACGATTCAGATGCAGACGCTCGATCAGTTACAGGGAAACTTGGGAAAGCTTGGAGTGCAGGTGTGAACAAGTGGTCAGTGGCCTGTGTTCGGCTAATAACCTGAGACTACTCACGGACCACGGATCAAGGAGCACTTGCTAGCTTCTTCTTAGCTGTCCTTTCGATGCCGACGACGGAATCGCTGCTTTCGGTAGGTCCGATTCCGCGTTGTTCAGAGTCAGATCGCTCGACCAGCATTCCGAGGCGAGTTTCCACTCGCCGCCGCTCTGCTTGGCGAATACCCACAAATACTTGCCCCGCTCTTCGCGGCGTTTGCCGGTAGTTCCGGGAACCAGCGCGCTGTAGCGTCCCACTTCGTGAGCCAGGTCGCCAATCACCTCCACGCGGATCGGTTCCACCTCCACTTCTCCAAGCCCGGCTTCGAGTGCAGAGTAGAAGAATTCGCGCACCGCGGCGGCGCCGCGCAGCAGCGGCAGATTCGAGCGCAGCACCAGCGCATCGGGAGAGTACAGGTCGATCAGCTCATCGAGCTGTCGCGTGTTGCATGCCAGCACCCACTCTTGCGTAAGACGCCGAACTGCTGCCTCGTTCCGGCTCATGGGTTCGCCTTTGGCAGCCGCCGCAATGCGCAGACGGTCGGCCTCGCGCGCGCTTTCCGGGGCCATGCCGCGCATTGGCGCTGCAACCGCGCCTTCCATTCCGCCCTGGAAATAGTGGTGATGGTAGTGATGATGGTAGTGATGCGTTCCCGAAGCAGTGCCTTCCGGCGGATGAACCTCCTGCGATGCGGCTAACGGAGTTTGCGTCAGCTCCCTCACCAGGCTGGCTATCGTCGCCTCGGGCGAGTCGAGCGCGGGCGGTTCAGCGGTTGGTAAACCAGCATGCGGTTGTTCTCCCGCAGAGTCTATGGGAAGTCCGCACATGCCGCAGAATTTGTTTCCTTGGCGATTCTGATGCCCACAGGCAGGGCACGCGGCGGAAGAACTGAGAAGCGTTTGCGGCGTGGTTTCCTCCACGGCCGTCTCCGAATCCATTTTCATGGTGAGCCGCTGCATGGCTTGCAGAGCGGCGGCAATTGCTTCCTGATTCGGCTTGGGACGCCGCATCTCCGGAAATAGACGCCGATTGGTCTCATCGGACGCGGGAATAGCGGGATCAACGCCAGCTGCTGGGCCGTTGGAATCTGCTGCCGGAATCGCGCCCGATGGCTTGCCGAGTTTCTTGTCTTTATCCACGATTCAGACCACGCTGCGATTGGGTTAGGTTACGGTCCATTCTAGCCCAAGCGAGCGCGACTTAACGCCGGGAAAACTCGATCTTCCCCTCAGCTTCGGTAGGTACGCCATTGCAGGTCGCCGGACGGTAACGCCAGGAGCGCACTGTCAGCAGCACGTTGCGGTCGCCAACAGGGCCTCCGCTCTGCAGGATGAGAGGACTGTGCACACGTCCGTCCGCGCCAATGATAAAGCTAACCTTCACCTTGACCGATGGAAGCGCCAGGGGATCTGGCGTGGTAAGAGCCTCGGGAGGCTCGCTAACTTCGCAACGTGATCGCGCGCTCACGTGCGGTACATCGCTAAACTCGGAGGCTCGGACAGAAGTCTTCCAGAAGAAGTGTCCATGCTCGCCCCATACCAACTGGCGGAGATGCGGCGTAATCGACGGCACCGATGAAGCAGCTGGAATCGCAAAAACCAGAAAAAACCAAGGCCAGAGTCGGCGAGACATCTTGCAACCCTCGAAGGGGCAGATTCGCTCCCGTATACCTTACTACCGGCAACTCTGGGGCCAGCTGGAGCCTTTATTAAGATGCCTGTTTTCAATCTATTGCGGTAAACCGATAATCTTAATAATTAATCTATGTGAATGCGATTGCACAGCTCAGCCCGCATAATGGCTCGATAGGGAACGGAGCGTCAGCAGGGTGATCTCCGGTGGGCAATTTAAGCGGACTGGAACACCCACTGTTCCTAGGCCCGCATTGGTATAGAGAGCGAGGCGCCCGACCTGATAAGTCCCCAAAATGTATTTCTTGGCCAATTCCGGCAAATACAGCGGCGGCAGCAGCGGGAGCCTGACCTGACCGCCATGAGAATGTCCGGAGAGCTGAAGGTCGATCGGAAATCTGCAGGCGAAGTCCGCAAAGTCGGGTTCGTGCGCGAGCAAGATCACAGCTTCGTCTGCTGGGACTCGTTGCAGGGTATTCGCGAGGTCGGGGTCTCCACTGATCACATCATCAACGCCCGCGAGCCAGAAACGTGCGCCGTCACGTTCGATTGCAACCGACTGATTGGCCAGCACATGAATGTTTTCTGTTTCGAGAGCGCGGGTCACGTGTGCGGGGTCGGTCTCCGCATCGTGGTTTCCCAACACCGCCCAGAGGCCGTTGGGCGTCCTCATCTCGCGCAGGAGGCGAGCACATGGTTCGCCTGCTGACGCGGCTGCCCTTGCATGGGGGCGCCCAGTCAACGGTACCGAAACAAAATCCCCCGTGAGAACAATGAGGTCAGGGCGGAGGCCGTTTACGAGCGGGATGGCAGCGCGCAATGGGTGAACGGAAAAATAAGGGTCGTAATGAAAATCACTAAGCAGCACGATTGTAAAGCCATTCATCCGTTCCGGCCATCGTGGAAGCCAGAAATCCTGGCGCACGATGCGAGGCCGGTTGGGTTCCAGTAGCACCGAATCGCCCGTAATCGCAAGCGTGCCGACGGCCCCAACGGACCGGTAAAGAAACTGACGTCTTGTGGTGGGAATCAGCGGCAAACGAAACTTACTCTAGCGTCATTTACGATGTATGAGTGCATGGATTCAGGATAACTGAAATCCAGGGGTCGTTACGGCAGCCAGGTCTTCTTTCCGTCTGCTGATAGGCGTTGCTAAGGATCCAGCCGAGTTTGAGAGTCGCGATATATTCCATTCGAGATCAAAAGCTGAAGCTCGCCTGCAAATCGATGCGGCGAATCGCCGCAGAATTAGCGAAAGGTCCGTTTGACGGGACGCCGTTTGATGTATCAAAGAATCGCGAGCCCAGAATGCCGCTAGGATTTGCGTAGTTGACTTTATTCAGAGCATTGCGCGCAATAACGCCAAAGGTGAGATTGTAGCGGCGATCTGAACCGCTGGGTATGCCTCCTGGCCCGCTTCCGAAAAGGGGACCGCGCGGGCCGCCACCACCGCGTCCACCCCCACCGCCCCCTGGACCACCGCCGTGCCCCTGATTGCTTGGGCCGCCGGTCTTGGGGCCGAACCCGAAAGTCTTCGTGAGACGGAGATTCAGCGTGAACTGTGACGGACCGCTCCCGTAGTTGATGGGAGTAATTTTTTCGCCCGCACTCGGCCTTGCGTCGAAAGTCCCGAGCGGCGTGCAATAGATGGTCGACGGCGCCGTGTTGACCGTGGTTGGACACGTCGCTGTCGAAACCAATCCCGGACGATCGTTGAAGATGGAATCGTCGTTGAGATCGTTGGTTGTCGTGATGTTGAAAGGAGAACCGGAGGTTGCGATCATGAACGGGCTTAGGCGGAAGTTGTAAGGAAGACCGAAGGAACCACCAAAGAACAGCCGGTTGCGGAAATCAAACGAGGCCCGACCGTAGTCGGCGCTGATGTTGTAAGAGTTCGAGGGGAAGCTGGAAACGCCGGACGTATCGCTGTTGGCATAGTTGAGGATGTAGTAGCCAAAGACTTGAACTTTCGATCCGATGCGCACGTTGGGGTTGGCGATCAGCTGATTCTGCCGGAAAACAGCTTCGGAAACATAACGGTATAGATTTTCGGTAGGTGTTGGACAAGTGGGACTGCACGGAGTCCCGGGATAAGGTGCGTTGGCGTTGATCGTCAGCAACTGGTCGAAGCCGCGAGAGTTCAGGTAAGTGACGTTTAGGGTTGCGACCTTTGTGAGTTGCCGCTCGACGCTTATGGCGGTTTGCAGGGTGTAAGGCGCATGCAAGCGAGGGCTGATCTGGTAAATTGTGGGCGTGATCGGAACGACCGCTCCAGTGCATGCGGTGAAATCCGTAAGAGACGGGCATACCGGATTGTCGATGACGAATTGTTTTTGCGTGATGCCGTTAAGCCGGTCCGCTTCCAGGATTTGCTCTTCCTGAAAACGGTCATAGAAAATACCGAAGCCGCCGCGCAGAACAAACTTGGGCGGAGCGCTTTTGCCTCCAACTCCCCAGGCAAAACCCAGGCGTGGTGCCCAGTCTGCGTGATCCTGAATCCCGGTCTGCGTTTCGAAGCGCAGTCCGTAGCTGAGAGTAATGTTCGGGCGCACTTTCCAGTCATCCTGGTAGTAAAGACCCGCATCGAAATTTCCCACCACCAGAGCCGGAGTGCCCGTTGTGTACGTGAGTTGGGTCGCGATCGGCGTGGTGAGGTTTCCAGTGTTTTGAACAGCGGAAGCGTAGGAAATCGGGCAGGGCGCTTGCCCGGGAGCGGGTACACAACCTGTTTCCTGAGATGTATTGAGCAGCGAGGAGAAAGTAAACTCGCCATTGAATCCGGAAGTCTGGCTGTTGGCGTCGCGGATGCCGCGCAGCCTCGCTCCGAACTTCACGGTGTGATTGCCGTGGATGATGGAAGTGTAGTTCTGCAACTCGTAGTGGTCCTGGTGATCGAGAATGTTGCCTTGATTGTTGCCGCCGCCATCGAAAGATCCCAGGACGGTCAGCGTTGGCTGTGTGCTCAAGGCGAATTGGTTATCGAGCTCGCGCAAGTACTGGAAGCGCGTTTCGTTTACGATTTTTGCGCCGAAGACCTGCGTATCGCTGATCTGAAGAGTGTGTTCGGTGGATGCGGAGTTGTAGCCCTGCGAAGGCAAGTTAAACAGGCCGATGCCTTCGTCGTCTTCAGTGTCGCGATAATACTGGTAGCGCACGGTCAGGGTGTTGTTTTTGGCGAGCTGGTAGTCGACCCGCGGTGTGATGTTGGTTCGATGCCGGGGAAAAGGTACTGCTTCAATAAACGGCGTCTCAGCGAAAGTGGACGGATCGAGGGTGATGGCATTGACGGCCTGAAGGTCGTTGATATTGCGGCGCTGGGCGTCGAAGAAAAACGATGCTTTCTTGTTGATCGGACCGCTCACATTCCCGCTGAACTGAGTGGAATCGTAAGGAGGCTCAGGACCGGCGAAAGGGTTGGGTGAGTTGAAAGCGGAGTCGTTTCCATTGATATAAAACTGGCCATGAAATTTATCGCTGCCGGGCTTCGTGAACACTTCGATGCGGCCGTAGCCCAGCTTGTCATATTCCGAAGAAAACGGATTCTGGTTGATGCGGATTTCGCGGATCGATTCCTTGGGAGGCAGCTGGCCAGCGGTAAAACCATCGATGTAGAGCTGGCCGCCATTGGGTCCCGCCGACGGACCAGCGAGCGCCTGCAAGTCCGTAAGCAGTTCGTCGGGGTCGTCGGGGAGAGCCTCCAGCTCCTTGCCCGAGATGGTGATGGCTCCAGCGTTGTTGGCCGGATTTACATCCACCGTAGGCGAGGTATCGGAAACCTGAATTTTTTCCTGTTCCACCGCGATCGCCATTGCGACATTCAGGAGCATGGCCGGCCCCGCACTAATCACGACATTGTCGTTCTCGTAGACCGAAAATCCCGGGGCGATCACGTTCATTGTGTACTGGCGTGGAGCCAATCCCTTGAATTCATACTGCCCTTGCCCGTTGGCTTGCGTTTTGATGGGTGTCGAGCCGGCAGCGGCTGGCGTAAGGACGACATTGGCGTTTGGGATAGCAGCGCCAGAAGGGTCATTCACTTGCCCGTGCAAACTTCCCGACGCGGGCTGCGCCACAGATGTCTGCGCCACGGCGAGTGGCGCACCCTGATGCGCAAATATAAAAACAAAAACGGAGATGAGACAAAAACACTTCTCTAACTTCATCCAGGATTCCATTCCTATTAAGAGCTTCATTGGGGATTCGCGACGACGTTTGGTGATCGTAAAAACTATGGCCCTCCCATGTCGGCGGCTGGTGCGCCGAGGCTCCAGGGGGTCAGTATTGAGGAACTGCTGGCACCGGGGGCAGCACGTAAGATGGGCTCTACTCCGCTCAGCAGTGTAATGACTGTGCCTACCCCAGCAGTTCCTTCCGTCGAAACAATCACGACCGCATCGCCCTTGTGAAGGTCAGACAAAGTAATTGCCGGAATACGACTTAACATCTGTTGGAAGTCCGGAGCACCCCCCGGACGCCCTCCAGTACCGTTTCCTCCATAGGCCATGCTCCCGGGAGACCCCGCAGGGCGCCCGTTCTGACCAGTTGTCGCGGATGCGGAGCTCGCGGCAGCGCCAGCCGACCCACCGGCGGCGGCACCTTTCAAACGCATGGCAATCCTTTGTGCCATCTCAGGCGGCAACTGGCGAAGCTGCGAATCTGCAGCGATCTTGATAAGCACGTTCTTCCTCGACAATAAGTCGTGAACGCCCAACGTTGAGGAACTTGCGTCAACCGAATCGACGGTGCCGGCGATATTGCGGAACGATCCAGAAACAATCTCATCGGCCGTCATTTGACCCCCATCGGCGCTGCGGTCGCCCCGCGCCCGCACCTGGTCGCCGGGATGAATTTCGGCAAGCGTACCGGGTTTAGCGTCGTCAAACTTTACAGAGTCTGGAGAGTAACGGCGGATCACGGTTTTGCTGGAGCTCTGAATCACAACAGGCTTGTTCCGAACAGTGATGGTGACAGTTCCAGCGGCTGGATCAACTGATTTGACCAAGCCGTCGACACCACGCTTTTGCCAGTCCTGGCGCTCTTGCTCGTGGAGCGATGCGAGGTCGGAGCTCTTCATCACGATAACGGTGGAAGCGGCAAGCGACTGATTATCGTCAGATAGCTTTCCTCCCACTAGAATGCGATCACCCACCTGAATATCTTGTAGCTGGATCGGCGCAGCGTTCTTCAGATCTTTCTCGCCGGGAGCGATGCGGAGAATACGAGTTACCGGCAACGCCGAGATGGTGATCTCGGGACCGTTGTCCGGCATTAGCGTGATGGTTGTGCCGTGGATGGCTTTGACTGCGCCGATACGCCGTGCAGCCGCACTTGGGGGGGAGGCCTGAGTTTGGCTGGAGGGAATCGCACAACAAACGGGAACCAAAAGGCCGCCGATTGCGCTTGCGGCGCAGAGAGTAATTGCCCGAAACCCGCATCCGGTTGACCTCATACCTTCCATTAATTTACATCGGCACAACCAACAACACTGGGGATTTACAAAGTTTTACTTCAAGATGGGACGCTTTTACGCTGCTGAAACATTTCGTGATGAACGCTTGGTGAAAGACGATGTCGTACGGTTATTCCGCGATCAGCAGATTTTCCGCGAACGGCCATTCGTCATCGATCCACTGAACATCGCAACGGAAACCGGCGGTGCGAGCCATCTGGACAACTTCGTCCGGAGAATATTTATGGCTGCTTTCAGTCCAAATGGTTTCGCCCTGAAGAAATTCGACTGTAACATTCGCAACCGGAATGTCCACCATCTGCCGCCGCGTCGAGCGCAGGTGCATTTCGACGCTGCGGGATTCGTAATTGATCCTTGCGATGTGTTCGAAAAAAGAAAGGTCAAAATTGCCGTCTAGTTCGCGGTTGATGCGGGCCAGCAGGTTCAAATTGAACGCGGCTGTAACTCCTAGTTCGTCGTCGTAGGCTGCGAGCAATTGCGAACTGGACTTGACCAGATCAGTTCCCAGCAATAGAGAATCACCAGGCTGAAGAATGCGGCGGACCTGATTCAAGAATTTCAGACCCGCCATGCGATCGAAATTTCCAATGGTGCTGCCCAGAAAGAGCACGAGGAGATGCTGGCCGGAACGCCGTTGCGCGGCTACTTCGAGCAGTCCGTCGAGGTATTCGCGCTCAAAACCAACGATACTGATGCAGTCAATGTCACTGAGCTCGCGCTGGCACATGGCGAGAGCGGTAGGAGAGATTTCGATGGGATAGTAGCGTGTCTTTTGTCTACGGCAAAGAGCTTCGAGAATCTGCCGAGTTTTTTTCCCGCTACCACTCCCCAGCTCGGCTACGGCAACTGAACCGGGGAGACGCTCCACAATGTCCTCGGCATAGCGCCGAAGCAGGCGCTCATCGGCACGCGTGAGGCCGTACTCTGGAAGGCGGCTGATGACTTCGAACAACGCGGAGCCGACATCGTCATACAAATATTTCGACAGCAACTCTTTCTGGTTGGGCTTGGTCAGGCCGGTGCGAACGTCCGCTGCGAATTCGCAGTTCTGATTGGCGGTAATAGCGTGTACAACCATGGTCAGTTCCTCGTTTACTCACCGGCTTACGCAGCGAAAACCGGTATAGATAAATTGGTAGTGCGCCTGGAACCAGTTGCGAAAGGTGGGGCGCAACATACATGCCGCGGTGCGCGCCGATGCACCTTTCATGACGAAGTGCTTGCCGTCGAAAAAATCGGCGGAATATCCGCGATAAAAGGGGAACGGTTCGAATCCGGGGAAAGGGGCGAACTCCGTGGAAGTCCACTCCCAGCCGTTTCCTAACATGCCTTGCACCCCGAAGGCGCTCTGTCCGGCAGGAAAGGCGTTGACCGGAGTCGGATTCCAGCGCGCGAAATCAAAATTTCCGAACTTTGGAGATGGCGGTTCTTTTCCCCATGGATACGAGCGTTCATCGCCATCTGGAGTGGAATATCCGGCGCGTTGCCATTCGGCTTCCGTAGGGAGCGACTTCCCTGCCCACTTGGCATAAGCTTTCGCTTCCGCCTGGCTCACGTAGACCGGCCAATCAAGAGGAAGCGGAACATCATTGAACATGGTTCGACAGAGCCATCGATTTCCGTCGCGCGTCCAAAAAGCAGGATGCGAAATTTCTTGCCGCGATTTCCATGACCAATCGTCAGCGGTCCATAGATTGCGATTTTCATAGCCGCCGGCGGTAATGAATCCGAGATACTGCTGGTTGGTCACTTTGTACCGGTCAATGGCAAACGCGGGAACATCGACCGTGTGAGATTCATACTCGTTGTCCCATCCGAAAGCGGCGGCGCCACCCGGAAGACCCAACGTGACCTGGCCAGCCGGAATTTCCATGCTGCGATGTTCGATTGGAGCGGTGACCGGACTCGGGAACTCTGTTTGCGGGATTTTCCGATCGAGCGGTAACTGATGCAGCATGTAGGCCAGCGTTTCCGCGTGCATGAGGCGGTGTTCAATCGCCACCTTAAGCAGTATGTCGAGTGAAAAGCCGTCCCGCCCGAACGAGTCGGAATTCGAAACTGCGTCAGCTAACTTCTCATCCAAGATGAACCGTACTTTCCGGACATACTCCCGCACTGCGGCGACTGATGGCCACTGCGAAGGTTGATCGGTGGGCAATCCGCCGCCGACCGGGTCGATACCAAAGGCAAAGAGCCGGTCAAACTCAGGATGAAAGTTCTTCAAGCCGAGAACCCGATCATGCAGCAAATTCCAATCGAACGCTTCCAAATGTCCGATGTAAAAGATAATGCGGTGACGTTCCGGGATAGGACGTTCGTAGAGCGAATCGGGACAGACAATCGCAAAGAGATCATCCGTTTTCTGGCGGGCGCTGATTAACTGCTCGACACGTTCGTGATGAATGGCCGCGTCATTATGAGTGGCTGGCATGCGAACCTCCTGGAACGCTGGTAGCAGATTTCATACCGGAACAACAGGCCAAGTCGGGTCCGAGGATTCTACTCGGCTCCTCGCCCGAGTACCATAGGGTGATGTCCCTTTCGGTCTTCCACGTAAATGCCTTCACAAAAATCCGTTTCTCGGGCAATCCGGCCGCGGTGTGTCCTTTGACGAGTTGGTTAGATGACGAGACGTTGCGCGCGGTCGCTGCTGAAAATAATCTTTCTGAAACGGCCTATTTCGTACCTCGGGACAAAATCTACGAACTGCGCTGGTTTACGCCATGCTGCGAGGTGAAGCTCTGCGGACATGCCACATTGGCTTCGGCATTTGTATTGATGGAAATCCTCGCCCCTGGTCGGGATCCAGTGCACTTCAAGACTCGTTTTAGCGGGGAGCTTTTGGTGCGCCGCGATGGCGATTGGCTGGCTCTGGACTTCCCTGCCCTGGTTCCATGGACCTGCCTTGATGTGCCGACGGCATTGACGCAAGGTTTAGGCCGAACGCCAGTCCAAGTTGTGCAAATTGAAGACAACTACTTTGCGGTGTACGAAACTGAGGAAGAGATCAGGCGCATCCAGCCGGACTTCCGGTTGCTTGAGAAACTTCATCCTGCAGGAGTAGCGATCACGGCGCCAGGGGTTGAATGTGATTTTGTCTCCCGCTACTTCGCGCCGAGCTACGGCATTCCTGAAGATCCGGTGACTGGGTCGACGCATTGCTCGCTGGCGCCCTATTGGGCTAAACGGCTGGGGAAGACCTCGTTGCACGCGCGTCAGGTTTCGGAACGCGGCGGCGAGCTGTGCTGTGAGGTCCGAGAAAGCCGGGTGATTGTCAAAGGGAATGCGGTGCTAACGCTGCAGGGCGAGTTGCACATCTGAGCGCTCAGGACCCGGCGAGGGACTCTGTTAAATCTACATTAGGGGGACTAATCCTTTGCTGCGCAAGAATTCATGGGCGACAGCTTGAGCGTCGCGATGCTGGCCATCGAGCGCATAATTCAACTCCTGCATCTCCTGATCAGAAATTTTCCCACCCAACTCAGAAAGAATCTGAGCCAGTTCCGGATGCTCCTGCAACGTCTGCCGCCGGACGACGGCCACAGCTTCGTAAGGCGGAAAATAATGGCGGTCATCTTCGAGCACAAACAAATCCAGCGCGGGAATGAGGCCGTCGGTGGTGTTGCCTGCGGCCATATCAATCTGATGGTTCTTTAGAGCAGGAGCGAGCAAGCCCAGATCCATGATGCGTGGCGGCGCGGCAAAATGCAGGTCATAGACTGCGGCCAGTCCGGCGTATCCGTCGGGCCGCTCCATGAACTCGTAGCCGAATCCGGCATGCCACTGAGGAGTGAACGCCGACGCCTGGGATAAGGTTTTCAGTTTCAGGCGGCGAGCATCCTCTCCACGAATCTCCATCGCGAAGGTGTTATTGAATCCGAAGGGTGGTCCAAGGGTCAGGCCGAATCGAGTCTCGTATTCAGTTTTGACCCGCTGATAGACTCCCACCCGGTCACTACCAACCTTCTGCTTGAGGATAGCGGCGAGGGCGGTGCCGGTGTATTCGGGATAGATGTCGATGCGACCCGCCAATATGGCCTGCTGGCAGATATAGGATCCCGCAAGATAGAAGCGGCGATCGACCTTCAATGGCGTGCGCGATTCAATCAGCTGGGCCATGATCTCGCCCAGCATGAGAGACTCGGTGAAGTTTTTGGATCCGATCACAATCCGGCTAGCATGTGATGGTGCACAAGACGGGAGCAGCAGGGAGAAGAAGGTTATGCCGATGATAATCCCACGCTGGCGAGCGCGAAACAGTTCTTGCCTGTCACGTTTCATCGCGGTTGAAGATGCCTCTCCAGCCATCCCAAACCGAAATCGGCCGACAGCGCCAGGATTGCCGCAGGAATCGCTCCTGCCAGGATGAGTTCATTGTTCACCATCGCCAGCCCGCGAAAGATAAACTCGCCTAACCCTCCAGCGCCGATGGCAGCGGCAATAGTGGCAAGCCCCACCGAAACGACTACCGCGACCCGAACCCCGGAAAGAATCACGCTCGCTGCCAGCGGTAGTTCCACATGAAGCAGGAGCTGGCGGTCGGTGAGTCCCATTCCGCGGCCAGCTTCGACCACAGAGGGATCAACTCCGCGGATGCCGGTGTAAGTGTTTCGAATTACGGGCAAGAGAGCATAAAGAGTGAGAGCCAGAATGGCCAGGCGATCGGCACGGGCGCCAACCCATGGCACAGGCAAAAGGAACCCGAATAGCGCAAGACTCGGAACTGTCTGGATAATGTTGGCAGTTCCCAGCACGGGTTTGTTCCAGAGCGGCCAGTGCGCGCTTACGATCCCCAGCGGTATGCCGATAAGAACGGCGAGCAGGGTTGAAAACCCGACCAGCCAGAGGTGTTCGAGGGTGAGTTCCAGAATCTCTTCATGGTGCTGCACCAGGAAATGAAAGACATTCATGACGTGCCTCGATTCGTTGCCGAATCCAATCCGTTTCCGAAAGCCTGAACGTAGGCGGCGGCCAACGAGTCCCTCGATTGCAAGAATTCCTGCGGGGGAAGAACCGTGACCAATTGTCCCGCCTCCATGAGCGCGATCCGCGAGCCAAGGCGCAAGGCTTCGCGCAGGTCGTGGGTGACGAAGACTACGGTTTTGTTCAGTCGTTGCTGAAGCGCCAGAAACTCGCGCTGAAGTTGATCGCGAGTAATCGCGTCGACCGCCCCGAAAGGCTCATCCATCAAAAGAATCGCTGGATCCGCGGCAAGAGCACGGGCGACTCCCACTCGCTGTCGTTGTCCTCCAGAGAGCTGATGGGGATATCGAGAAGCGATCTTGGAATCGAGTTCCACGAGTTGCAATAACTCCTCGACGCGAGCGTGAATGAGGTCAGGAGGCCAACCGTCAATACGCGGCACCAGCCCGATGTTGCGTTCCACGGTGAAATGCGGAAATAAGCCGACGTCCTGGATGACATAGCCGATGCCGCGTCGCAAGCGAATCACGTCAGTCTCCGCCGTGGGGACACCGTTCACGCGAACTTCCCCACCGCTGGGCGTCAACAACCGATTGATTAGCTTCAATGAGGTGGTTTTGCCCGAACCACTGCGTCCGAGAAGGATAAGAGTCTCGCCGCGATGGACTTGCAGATTGAGATGGTGAAGCAGCGGCAGCCCATTCGGAAGCGTATATGCAACCTCGCGAAACTCAATCACTGACGCATTGGTGGGAGGCAGACCCATGTGTGATCGTCTTGCAAGAATACCGGAGTTGGTGCTGGATCGTTTGTAAACAATGCACTTCGCACCACTTTCAATTGCTTCGAGGCGAGCCGCACCCAGAGAGCTAATAGACGATCAGGCTCCCCGGCTCTACGATCTTCTCAGGAAAGTGCGGAAATCATGCAGGTATGAGTGTGTCCGGTTCACGGGATTTTATCTCCTGGATAATGATCCTCTTGTTCCCCCTGTCGCTGTCGGCAGGGGACACGGGTTCAGCAATATTGCACAGCGAGGGCGGGGTGTGGCTTAACGGTATGGAGATGTCGGGTTCAGCCGCCATTTTTCCGGGCGATTCTGTGGAGACCAAACCTGGATTCGTGGCTAATCTGGACGCGGAAGGATCGTCTGTCCTGATCCAAGGAGAATCGATCGTAAAGTTCCAGGGTGATTTTTTAACCCTGGAACACGGAAGCGTCTCGGTGGGGACTTCCACCTTAATGAGCGTGCACGTGAATTGCATTGAAGTGAAACCCATTTCCAATGGCCGCACGCAATATGACGTCACCGACTTGACTGGCAAGGTTGAGGTCGCGGCCCACGAGAACGACGTGACCATCACGAAAGGTGGGACGCTGCGCAAGATGTCTTCGCAGAGCGGCTCTCAATCCGCAACCGTACATGAAGGAGAGCAAGCCACGCGGGACGAAACGACGGTTTGCGGAGCCGCATCTCAGCCCGAAAAACCCGGCAGTGGCCCGAATGCAAAGTGGCTTGAGATCGGCGGCGGGGCGGGAGGAGCCATTATCCTCTGCATACTGTTGTGCAAAAGTCCAGAACCGAGGAACGTCAGTCCTTGGCAACCCTAGGGATCTTGGCCTTTACCCACTTGAGTACCCGCAACCCCTCGCGAATCTCCAGCACTATCCGACAATCGAGCGTATACTGGAGGTCTTAACCTCGAAGACCCCATAACAGCACGTTGCGCCTTCGCGATTGAGAAGACTCCTTGAAAGGCGAGCGACGTGTTCAACCTGAGGACTCCCGGCAGTCATTTCTCCCGATCCCGCGACTGCGTCCGAGTGCAACGGCTACGCTTGCGGGCAGGCTTGGGGATGCGCTCGTAAATAGCCGGCCGAGCGCCCTCGCTTGCTACCGTACTGGGAGTGCGCGCAAGCAGGCAGCAGCTCTTAGCCCAACCGGAACGGAAGGAGAACGAGAATGTCTGGAATCAACGGCGACAAAGCCAGGTTTAACCGACGGAGGAGGCAGAAGATCAGCCGTCGCGTTAGCAATCAAAAAATGTTGAAGGCCCTGGCGGAGAAGCATTTGACTCCGCCAACAGCGCCAGCCAACCTCAAGGAGAAGGTGGCATGAGCACACCGGTCATAGCATTGCCGCTTTCGTCTGCGGGCAGTGCTTCCGCGAAAAGGAAGCGCGTGTTGCTACTGGACGCGTCACAGACTAAGCGCGATCTGCGGGCTGATGTAATGAGAAAGCTTGGCATTGAGGTGGATTGCGCAGCCGATGTGCTCGAGGCACGGTGCTGGTGGCGCGCCGATTTGTACAACCTAGTTTTGATTAACGGCAACGGGGAGCCGGAGGAGTGCGACAGGTTTTGCGCCGATATTCGAGACGCAGATCCACCCCAGAGAATCGCCTTCTTCGTCGGCCGCCCGGAATATCTTTCTATCGCGCCCCATTCTGACGCCCCGCCTGCAGCGGCTGAAGGCAACGCTACGCAAAGAGAGATGGTCCCTGCGCAGCCGGTCCAGAAGGCGAAGTGTTCCTCGCAGCGCTGGGGAATATTTGAGGCCTGCAGCCGGATTTCCTCGGTGCGCTCCGTCAGCGAGGCTCGGTCACGGGCCATTCGGGAGGCGCCGCAGCCCTCGCGTTGGGCAGAAGCTATTGAGCAACACTCCGCAGTCCTTGATTCTAAAACCACACTTGCGATTGCGATCGCAGCAGAAAGAGAAGGCCTATGAAGAATCTGTATGTTGGCAATTTGCCGCACAGCACGACCGAAGCGGAGCTTCGCGGCGTTTTTGAGGCGCACGGTGCGGTAGAAAAGGTGAGTATTGTTACCGATCGGGAAACCGGACGCGCGCGAGGATTCGCTTTTGTTGAAATGACGAACCCGGCGGAAGCGGATAAGGCAGTGGCCGCCCTGAATGGCAAGGAACTCGGCGGCCGGGCCCTGAAGATTAATGAAGCCAAGCCGAAGAGCGACGCGCCGCGCGGCGGAAGCGGAAAGAGATTCGGTGGCGGAGGAGGGGGTAGTCGCGATGACTATCAGGGTCACGCGCGCCAACCCCGTGAACCGCGCTGGTAGAGAATACAAACCATATTAAGAAGCTCAAGAACCACCCCTGGCTGGTGACCGCAGGCCGGTTGCCGTGCCTTGAGTTTTGGCGCGGAAACGAAATGCGATCAGCGCCAGCTGCGCTTGCACAAACTAACGATGGGAGACGGGCAAATGCCAGGACGAGGTCGATCAAGCTTTACCAAACGCCAAAAAGAACACACGCGGCAGCAAAAGCAACGCGACAAAGCTGAGCGCAGGATTCAACGCAAAACCGAGGATCCCTCGGGGACGTCACACGATTCGAGTGATCTTGATATGACCGAACTGCAAAAACACGCCGCCGAGCAGGCTGCTCTTTTCCACATGGGAACTGATGACTCCGATATCTCCAGTATTCCGCGCGAACGCGGTCCAGAAAAAACGGAATCGTAACTATGTGGTTGTAAGTCCTGAGGGGCGCGCCTTTGGGGCGCGCCCTCGCTGCTACATTCCTTCTTTCAGGCAAATACTTCGCCGGGCATCTTGGTCAGTGTCCGGCTGGCCAGCGTATTCTGAACAGCGCTTTGCGGTCGATCCACGCTAGACCAATCCACTTGTTTCCGCTCGATCCGCAACTTCAGCACACGCTCGATATGACGGAGTTCGATCACTTCGGCGCCCGCCACCAGGCTGGACGCCAAACCTTCGGATCCAGCGCGCCCTGTCCGTCCGACGCGATGGATAAAGTCCTCGGCCATTTTTGGCAAATCGTAGTTGATCACGTGCGCGACGTCGTCAATATGCAGGCCACGGGCGGCGACGTCGGTTGCGACCAACACCTGGTAACGTCCCTGCTGAAATCCGCTGAGCGCCGAGTTGCGCTGTGACTGCGAACGGTCGCCGTGAATCATCGCCGCCGAGAAACCTTCGCGAACCAGTTCCTTGGCGAGCCGCTCCGTGCCTCGCTTGGTGCGGGCGAAGATTAAAGTCTGACCCTTTTCGCCATAAAGCAATTGCCTAAGAACATCGGATTTTTCGGACGGGCGGATTTCATAGGCTTGCAATCGAACACTTTCGACCGGCTTCAGCACCGAACCGATCGCTACGCGTATGGGATCGCGCATGGAATCGTGAACCAGGCCGGCGACCGACTGTTCCATTGTCGCCGAGAAACATAACGTCTGCCGGCGTTGTGGCAAAACCGCGAGGATGCGACGGATCGCGGGTAGAAATCCCATGTCCAGCATGCGATCTGCTTCATCGAGCACAAGAATCTTGCTCTCGCGCAGGTCGATCAGCCTACGGCTGATGAAGTCCTGCAAACGTCCCGGGGTTGCGATGACCAGGGGGGATCCGCTGCGCACCGATTGAATCTGCGATTTCTCGGAGACGCCGCCGATCACCAGCGCGGCTTTGGAGAGTTCCCTGCCGCGCAGGTTTTCGTATTCTTCGTTGACCTGAATCGCCAGTTCTCGCGTGGGCAGCAAAACCAGCACGCGCACCTTTTGCGACGGCTCACGCTGCAACATTTCGATTACCGGGATCAAGAAAGCCAGCGTCTTCCCGGTACCGGTCTGTGCCGTTGCCAGCACATCTTTGCCTTCAAGCGCGGGAGGAATTGCCTGCTCTTGAATTGGGGTAGGGGTAATAAATTGAGCTGTCGCCAGCCTCCGCTGCAATGCAGAGGATAGCGGTAGTTCTGTAAAGCTTGTCATTCGTAATTTTTCTTTCTGGAGGGGCTGGATCAAACCGTAAATACACTTGTCGTGAGTTCCTGGGCCGCTCTTAATTGGTTTTGATTTGACGCTGAATAAACGGCGGGCAGGAAAAGCGGAGATGAATCTTGATCCAACAGGATCACCGCGTCACGAGCAAACCGTGGCAGTAGCGTTGAAATTATTGTAACACAGCTCAGAGATTTTGATTGTCGTTACCAAAGTTCGCGACGCGCTTTCTTCCGCCTGCTACAGCGCCCACCTTATAGACCTTCGTTTACCCGCACCTTATTGTTTATCAATGGCCCTTCTTAACCGCCTCCTGCCGCCGGAACGAGAATTGGGTATGCGAACCGAACTATGAGAATTGCTCAAGTAGCGCCGCTTTATGAAAGTGTTCCGCCCGTTTTGTACGGAGGCACCGAGCGAGTTGTGTCATGGCTTACGGAAGAACTCGTACGCCTCGGTCACGATGTCACACTGTTTGCGAGCGGAGATTCCGTAACTAACGCCCGGCTTGTGCCAGCGTGCCCGAGAGCCTTGCGTCTGGATTCAGGCTGCAAGGATCCCTTGGCCCGTCACGTAGTTATGCTGGAGCAAGTTTTCCGAGAATCGGCTGATTTTGACTTAATTCACTTCCATATCGATTACCTTCATTTCCCGATGAGCCGGCGATCAGAGGCTCCCTCTCTTACCACCTTGCACGGACGTTTGGACATTCCCGATCTCGTGCCTGTGTATCAAACGTTCCAAGAGCTTCCCCTGGTATCGATCTCGAATGCGCAGCGCAGGCCGTTGCCTTGGGCAAACTGGCAGGGTACGGTGCACCACGGCATGCCGATACAATCGCTAAACCGCGGGAACGGGCGCGGCCAATATTTGGCATTTCTGGGGCGAGTTTCTCCGGAAAAGGGCCTGGATCAGGCCATTGAAATCGCTCACCGTTCTGGAATGCCCTTGAAAATTGCGGCTAAAGTGGATCCGGCAGATGTTTTGTACTTCGAAAACCAAATCAAGCCTCTGTTGAACCGCCCACTTATCGAGTTCATTGGCGAAATCGGGCACGAAGAGAAGAACGCGTTTCTCGGGGATGCTGCGGCCTTTCTTTTCCCCGTTCAGTGGCCCGAGCCCTTCGGAATTGTGATGATTGAAGCATTGGCCTGCGGTACGCCCGTAATCGCATACCGTCATGGCTCCGTGCCAGAAGTTATCGAGAGCGGCACGACGGGCTTTATCGTTTCCGACGTAGACGCTGCCGTGGCCGCCGTCAAGCGAATGGGAGAAATCGATCGCGCGATATGCCGAAGTCATTTTGAGCGGTATTTTTCCGACAAACGCATGGCTAGGGATTATCTGGCTATCTATGAAAAACTGGTGGCCAAAGAACCATCGACGATCACGGTTGACGACGGAGTTCTCAGTTGGACGGACCTGGTACCCAACACTACTACATAGCGACCTCCGAGTCGCCAATCGACGATCGGGCGCGTGTTCTCAAGTATGGGAGAACATTCTTTGTGTTCGATCGCCTCGGCGACGTGCAGAGCACTGGAATGGGTGAGCAGGGACTGTTCTTTGAAGACACGCGGCATCTATCGGAGCTGATGTTGCTTCTGTGGGAAACACGGCCTCTCTTGTTGAGTTCAACGGTGGAGAGCAGCAACTTTCTTTTTGCCGGCGACCTGGCGAACCTGGATGTCTCTCGTGACAATGAGGTTGTAGTTCGCCGTGGCACTCTGCACGTGCTGCGCTCACGATTCCTCTGGAAGAACTGTTGTTACGAAGAAATCTCTTTTGCCAATCACGGCTTGTCGGATCTGTCGGTGCCCTTCCGTATTACGTTCGACGCCGACTTCGCGGATATTTTCGAGGTCCGAGGCATGCACCGGCCGCAAAGAGGAAAGCGTCTGCCCCCGGAAATAAGAGAACGGTCGATTCTGCTTTCGTATCAAGGGTTAGACGGTGCGGTGCGGCGAACTTATATCGAGTGGGATACTCCGCCTCACCACGCGTCGGAACGAGCTTTACAGTATGAGTTCAGGCTCCGCCCAAAGGAAAAGGTCAGCTTTCGCCTGTCCATTTCATGCGAATCCGATCCTGCCGCACGATCGATCGGTTATGCGAAAGCCATGAATACCGCCCGCCACGAGTTGGACATTGTCGGCGAATCTTTTCCTCATCTTTACAGTTCCAATTCCCGCTTCAACGACTGGATTAACCGTTCCATCGCCGATGTGCAGATGATGGTGGTAGGAAATCCGGAGAGCAATTATCCCTACGCCGGTGTGCCCTGGTTTGGCACTGTTTTCGGGCGGGATGGCATCATCACGGCTTTGCAGAGTCTCTGGCTGAATCCCGGCATGGCCAAGGGCGTGCTTGAGTGCCTGGCATCCACGCAAGCCGAAAAGGCGGATGCGACAACAGAGGCAGAGCCGGGCAAAATCCTCCACGAGATGCGCTGTGGAGAAATGGCAGCGCTCGGCGAAGTTCCTTTCGGCCAGTATTACGGCAGCGTGGACGCGACGCCACTTTTTATCATTCTTGCCCGCGCATATTACGAGCGCACAGCGGACTGTGAGTTCATCCAGCGCTTGTGGCCGAACATAGAGCGAGCGCTGCGCTGGATCGATGAATTCGGGGATGCCGATGGTGACGGTTTTGTGGAATACCGCCAACGCTCGGCCAAAGGTTTGGTCCAGCAGGGCTGGAAAGACTCAAACGATTCCATCTCTCATGCGAACGGCGCGATTGCCGAGGCTCCAATCGCTTTGTGCGAGGTGCAAGGTTACGTTTACGCCGCGAAACTTGCCGCCGCCTACTTGTGCCGTTTTATTGGAGGCTCTCGGAGGGCGGCCGCCCTGGAGGTCGAAGCGGAGAAGCTTCGCGAGCAATTCGAGGAAAAGTTCTGGTGTGAAGAACTTTCCACATATGCCTTGGCGCTCGACGGACACAAGCAGCCTTGTCGGGTGCGAGCTTCGAATGCCGGCCATTGTCTCTATACAGGGATTGCTTCGCCGGAGCGCGCGCGTCGAGTCGCCGAGACATTGCTTCAACCAGAGTCGTTCAGCGGATGGGGAGTGCGAACACTCGCGTCCAGCGAAGTCCGCTACAACCCGCTTTCCTATCACAACGGCTCGGTATGGCCACACGATAATTCACTGATCGCAACTGGATTGGCGAGATACGGATATAAAGAGCTGGCGGGAAAACTTTTTATGAGCCTCCTGGATTTGAGTAGCATGGTCGATCTGAACCGACTACCAGAACTCTTTTGCGGCGTAGATCGGCGCCCCGGCGAAGGCCCCACGCTCTATCCCGTGGCCTGCTCGCCCCAGGCCTGGGCTGCGGCTTCGCCCTTTCTTATCCTGCAAGCATGTCTTGGCATTTCCATTGACGCTGAACGCAAGCGCATTCTCTTCGACGATCCGTATTTGCCGGAAGGAATTCCGACTCTTGCCATCAAGGATTTGCGCTGCGGCGACATCGGAGTCGATTTGTTTCTGGAGCGGAGGAATGACTCCGTTCTTGTACACAAGACGGAGCCGTCGAGCGCAATTGAAATCGTTACCATCGTCTCGTAATTGCCCGTGCCTGGCTGGGAACTACGCAATTCGACCGATTGCTTTACTGAATGAGCACATTCAGTCTAGGAGACATGGCGGACGCTAAACGTATCTTGATCGTGGACGATCACGCAGCCGTGCGACGTGCTGTGTCGCGCCTGATCCAAGATGTGCCCGGTTTTGAAGCATGCGGAGAAGCGGAAAATGGCCGAATGGGGATTGAGAAAGCGAAACAACTAAAACCTGACATCGTTGTGCTGGACCTCTCAATGCCCGTGATGAATGGCCTGGAGGCAGCCCGAATTCTGCGAACTATTATGCCAGCTATGCCGATTCTGATGTACACGGCCTTCACGAACACAACTCTGGCAAACGAGGCTCTAGCGGCGGGGGTAAGCAAGGTCGCGTCCAAGACAAGTCCACCTGAGGCTTTGATTAAGGATCTGCAAGCGCTCATCAGTGCGGCCTGAGTAATCGAACGAATCCAAGAAATTGACTGTCTCTCAGTACTTTCGACGCCGATCATCGGAAACCTCCAAGCTCAGCTGATCGATCCGTCTAGCCTAAGGAACGATTCCCCACCTCCTAAGGACTTCTGTCGATTGTCTCATCGCGGGAAGCCGCTTCCAATGGGACAAAAGGAGACAGAACATGTTAAAACTCAGCATCCTCGCAGGCCGTATAGCTCTGGCCGCGTCTGTAGCATTGTTGCCTCTGGCGGTTTCGGCGCAGACAAATACAATGTCGAATTCGTCCAGCGGCTCTCAAATGGAAAAAGTTAGTGCCAGCGACAAGAAATTCGTTAAGCAAGCCGCCGAAGGTGGGATGGCAGAAGTGGAATTAGGAAAGCTAGCCGCCGAGAAAGCATCGAACCCGGACGTTAAGAAATTCGGCCAGCGCATGGTGGATGATCACACCAAGGTGAACGATCAGCTAAAGGAAGTCGCCAGCAGCCAGGGAATCGATCTACCCGATAAACTGACTGCGAAAGACGAGATGACGAAGGAACATTTGTCGAAGCTTAGCGGTGAGCAATTCGATCGAGCCTACATGTCAGATATGGTGAAGGATCACACTCAAGACGTTGCCGACTTTCAGCGCGAAAGCAATTCTGCCACTGATCCGGCGGTTAAGCAGTTCGCCCAAAAGACCGTCCCCATTCTTGAAGATCATTTGAAAGAGGCCAAAGAGATTGCGCCGACAACATCGGCCAGCGCAAAGCCCTGAGGGGACAACAGTAAAGAAGCGACGCCCGAAAAAAAGCACAACGACTATTCAAGAAGCTCCAGGGCGTTGTGGTATAAGAATGAGCAAGAAAGATCCGGGTTTTGACGATCCGGATCTTCTATTTGTGCAGCCGCTTAACCGCCAACTGTGGACTCCATTCGCGAAGTACTTTCTCCTCGGACGGATCGCATCGACCGTTTTTCTGAATCTTCTTTGCGCCGCGTCGAAGAGGCTGCGGGGCGCCGTTGGATTTTTTCAGGATCTCGTGAACATGCGGAGAAGAGGGCTCAATCTTGACTCGTCTCGTGCTCGTGCGCCACGGGGAAACTGTTTGGCATGCGGAATGCCGCTATGCCGGAAGCACTGATATTGCACTCAGTGAGCGCGGTCTGAATCAGGCGCAGCAGCTCGCAAAATGGGCGGCCAAGGCCGATCTTGCGGCCATCTGGGTATCGCCGCTGCGACGCGCCCGCGAAACTGCTGACCCCTCGGAAAGTGCGACTAACATTTCGGCGCACGTTGATTCCAGGCTCAGGGAAATTGACTTCGGCCGAGGCGAAGGATTGACCAATATGGAAATCAGACGGTCTCTACCCGAAGCCTTCGAAGCGTATCAAACTGATCCTTTCGCGCATCCCCTGCCGGGCGGTGAAGATCCGCGAACCGTCCTCCGACGAGCTATTGAGTGTTTGCATGAGATTGAAAGATTGCACTCGCACAGACGCGTGTTGGTCGTAACTCACAATACTGTGATCCGTCTGGCGCTCTGTGAGTTGCTTGGAGTGCCCTTATCGAGATACCGCATCGTCTTCCCTTCGATCGAGAACAGCGCATTGAGTGAGATTCGGCTGCACCAGGGACAAGCCGCTCTCTTGAAGTTCAACGTGCCGCTGGAGTCCAAGCCTGAACACACCGAGGCTGAAGAACCAGACGTTTAGTTAGTCAGGCCAGTAACTGTAAGGATGCGGTAGAATACGCGCCTGACGCGGACGCTCCGCGGATCCTGCGTTCTTATCCCAAAGGGTTTCTTACTCGAATCGATCCATGACGCGAATTGTTCTCATTGGCGCCGGACGCGGCGGAAGGGCTTTGGTGGAGCTCTTCAATAAGATCCCGAGCATCGAGATCGCCGGGGTCGCGGACAAGGATGAGGGCGCACCCGGCATTGTGCTCGCCCGCGAACTCGGCTTGCCGGTTGCGGCCAACTACAGGAAATTCTTAAAGGCCGAGGCGCCTGATCTGATTATTGATGTCACCGGTGATCCCGATGTGGCTCGCGAGGTCTACCGTCTAAGGCCTCAGGGAACGGAGGTCCTGGGCGGCAAGAGCGCGCGTTTCATCTCTTCCTTTGTTGGCAGAAACAAGCAAGCTGATTCTCTCCAGGATCAATATCAGTTGGCCTTGCGCGAACTGGAGGCCCGTGCGGAAGGCGAGTTCATCATCGGCAATAACCTGAAGATGAAGGAAATCTCGTCACTGATTTCTAAAGTTGCCCCGACGCCGACCACCGTGTTAATCCGAGGGGAAAGTGGCACGGGAAAAGAGCTGGTAGCTCGCGCCATTCATCGCAACAGCTCGCGCAGCAATCATCCTTTGGTCACTTTGAACTGCACAGCACTGTCTCCCGCATTGCTGGAGAGCGAACTTTTTGGCTACCGCCGCGGCGCTTTTACCGGCGCTTACAACGACAGCAAAGGATTGTTTGAAAAGGCCGACGGCGGCACCATGTTTCTCGATGAGATTGGCGACATGTCCCTGGAGATTCAGGCGAAATTTCTTCGTACCTTGCAGACCGGAGAGATACGCGCCGTCGGCGACATGCGGACCAGAAAAGTTTCCGTAAGAATCGTCGCTGCCACCAACCGGAACCTGGAAGCCGCCATCCGCGAAGGCACGTTTCGTGAGGATCTGTTCTACCGCATCAATACCTTCTCCATCACGCTGCCGCCGCTGCGCGAGCGCATCGAGGACATTCCGTTCCTCGCGGAATACTTCCTTTTGCGAGCTCGAGCCAAGGTCAACAAGAAAGTTGAGAGCATCTCAATACAGGCGCTCGCATTGTTGAAGAATTATTCGTGGCCGGGCAATCTTCGCGAGTTGGAGAACATCATCGAGCGGGCCGTTGTTCTTTCCTCTTCCGCGACCGTCGAACCCGAAAATCTCCCGCTTCATGTTCAGGATTTAGTCCCCTTCAAACCACAGATGGGCTTCATGCCGAGCAAGGCGCGCGCGATCGAGCAGTTTGAACGGGAGGCGCTGGCCAGTTACCTGCTAAAAGCCGATGGAAATGTCTCCAGGGCGGCTGCGTTCGCGAAGATCCCACGACGAACCTTTCACCGCTTGCTGGCAAAGCACAAGATAACGCACAGTTCGGCACGACATCGTCGCTGAGACATACGTGACTCATGTATGAGATACAATTGGCTCTGTATGAATAAATGGAACCAACTGACTATTATTCTATAGTTTACAAACGATGTTGATCTCTATGTGTGAGACATAAGTGTCCCATATAGGGGACCTGCATCACTCCCTGCCTGCTTCTCCTCTCTTCTCACGAGCACGGCCCAACCCGAAGAAATGCCGATACTTAAGAGGTCGACATCCGCTAACGCACAAATCGAAATCACTTTGGAACAGCAGTTGCCTTGATCGTCGTGCAGGCGACGACAACCGGCGAACCATCCGGAACGATTTCGAAAGCCAGCCAACGCCAAGAAGTCTGCGCGAAAGATACGGCCGGGCCAACCAGCCCGGCTTGAGTCTGATTTTGGACGTCCCGCTTCGGTGAACTCAAATACTCACTGATCTGCACCAGCAAAATGGCGGCAGAAGTAACTGACTTTTTAGAGGGAGATGGAAATGGATGGGAACAACAACTCCGGCAAGAAAAAGAGCCGTTGGGCGGCAGGCATCACGCCCTACGCGGAAATGGGTTATTACGATGCCGATTACGATCCCAAGGCCACCGACATCTTGTGCGCATTCCGTCTGGTACCGCAAGCAGGCGTAGATCCCATCGAAGCTGCAGCAGCGGTAGCCGGAGAGTCTTCGACGGCCACGTGGACCGTGGTTTGGACGGATCGCTTGACTCCCTACGAGAACTATCAAGCGAAGTGCTACCGGGTCGACCCCGTGCCGGGCACGGATCAGTACATCGCTTACATCGCCTACGATATCGATCTGTTTGAAGAAAGCTCGATCGCCAACCTGACTTCTTCGATCATCGGGAATGTATTTGGCTTCAAGGCGCTCAAGTCCTTGCGCCTGGAAGATATGCGGATTCCTCCGCACTACGCAAAAACTTTTCAGGGCCCGGCTCACGGAATCGTGATGGAGCGGGAATACCTGAATAAGTTCGGGCGTCCGCTGCTGGGCGCGACCGTGAAGCCGAAGCTTGGACTTTCTGCTCGAAACTATGGCCGCGTGGTATATGAAGCCCTGCGTGGTGGGCTCGACTTCACCAAAGACGACGAGAACATCAACAGCCAGCCTTTCATGCGCTGGCGCGATCGATTCCTGTTCTGCATGGAGGCGGTAAACCGCGCCATGGCTGCGGCCGGTGAGATCAAGGGACATTATTTGAACGTGACCGCCGGAACCATGGAGGAGATGTACGAGCGGGCGGACTTCGCTAAAGAACTCGGAACTGTGATTGTGATGATCGATCTCACGATCGGCTATACCGCCATTCAATCGATGGCCAAGTGGGCGCGCCGCAACAGCGTCATTCTGCACTTGCATCGCGCAGGACACGGAACGTACACCCGGCAGAAGACGCATGGCGTAAATTTCCGTGTGATCGCCAAGTGGATGCGACTGGCGGGTGTTGATCACATCCATGCGGGCACGGTAGTCGGCAAGCTGGAGGGCGATCCGAACGCGATTCGTGGCTACTACAGCACCCTGCGCTCGAACAAGATCGAGGCCGATCCATTACAAGGACTGTATTTCGAGCAGGACTGGGCATCGTTGCCGGCGGTGATGCCGGTCGCGTCCGGCGGCATCCACGCGGGGCAGATGCATCAGTTGCTGCATCTGCTGGGCGAGGATGTGGTGCTGCAGTTTGGCGGAGGAACGATCGGGCATCCGGATGGGATCGCCCAGGGCGCAACGGCAAATCGGGTGGCCACGGAGGTGATGATCCAGGCTCGCAACGAAGGCCGCGACTTCCTCAACGAGGGGCCGGAAATTCTGAACAAAGCTGCGCGCTGGTCGCCGGAATTGCGGAAGGCGCTGGATATTTGGAAGGACGTCACGTTCGACTTCGAGTCAACCGATGTCCCGGATGCAGTCGGTACAGTCACTGTTGCATGAGCCGGGCTGCCAGTCCGGGGTGGCAATTACAAAGAGAGGGACACATGCGAATCACCCAAGGAACATTTTCTTACTTGCCCGACTTCACGGAAGAACAGATCCGAGCGCAGGTGCGTTACTGCTTTGATAACGGCTGGGCGTTCTCGATCGAGCACACAGATGATCCTCATCCGCGGAATTCGTATTGGGAGATGTTTGGGCTTCCGATGTTCGATCTCGTGGATCTGAACCTTGCCATGGAGCAGCTTGATGAATGCCGAAGAGCTTTTCCGGACCATTACATCAAACTGAATGGCTATGACCGAACCAAGGGCCGGCAAACTACGATGTTGAGTTTCATTGTGCAGCGGCCCGTGAATGAGCCCGGCTTTATCCTGGAACGCACGGAAGCGCAGGATCGCCGGATTCAGTACACCATTCGATCGAGGAGCCAGGCAGCGAACTAGAACGCAGAAATGCCATGCAGAAACTGGATACAGATTCTGTGGTCGACTCAACGCAACTGCCCGAGCCTCAGGAGAGCCTCGTAGATATCGGCGCGGCGCATCGCGATTCGAATCTCGACGAACTTCTGGATGAACTCGATCGCGAACTGGTTGGTCTCATACCGGTGAAGAGTTACATCCGGCGCGTGGCTGCGCTGCTGCTGGTAACTCGTTTGCGCGAGAAAGTCGGGCTCTCCAACGAACGCCCCACATTGCATATGTCCTTTACCGGACATCCGGGCACAGGTAAGACAACTGTCGCGATGCGCATGGCAAAGATTCTGCATTACCTCGGCTATCTTCGCCGCGGGCATCTCGTGGTTGCCACTCGCGACGATCTAGTGGGCCAATACGTTGGCCACACGGCTCCCAAGACGAAAGAGATTCTGAAAAAGGCGATGGGAGGAGTCCTGTTTATTGACGAAGCCTATTACCTGTATCGGCCGGAGAACGAGCGCGACTACGGGCAGGAAGCGGTCGAGATGTTACTCCAGGCCATGGAAAACCAGCGTGAAGATTTAGTCGTCATTTTGGCCGGCTATCAAGATCGAATGGCAACCTTCTTTCAATACAATCCTGGATTCCGATCGCGCGTAGCCCACCACATCGATTTTCCCGATTACACTTTGCAGGAGCTGGCGACCATCGCCGAAGCGATGTTGCGCGAACAGAACTATAGGTTTGACGACGATGCTCGAGTGGCATTTCGGGAATATCTAGAGCTACGAAAGAAGCAGCCCCAATTTGCCAACGCGCGCAGTGTGCGGAACGCGATCGACCGACTCAAGCTGCGTCAGGCCAGCCGCCTGGTCAGGGAGGGGGGATGCATCGGCAAAGAGCAACTGGCTCGCATTGCGGCTGATGACGTGCGCCGGAGCCGCGTGTTTCAAGGCGGGCTCGAAGCAGACGCCGAAGCGAGAACTGCGAGCGGCATGCAGCCGGTGCGGAGCAAGGAGTTGCAATGAAAAGAAGACCTATCCTGCTCGGCATTGTAGGCGACAGCGCGGCCGGCAAAACCACAATCACGCGCGGACTAACTCGTCTGCTTGGAGCGGACCGCGTGACCCACGTGTGCGCCGACGATTATCACAAATACGACCGCACCGAGCGAGCGCGCCTGAACATTACCCCCCTGCATCCCGACTGCAACTTTCTTGACATTCTGGAATTGCATCTCGAGCGTGCGCACTACGGGCAAGCCATGCTGAAGCCGGTTTACGACCACAGCACCGGCTCGCTGGTGCGGCCCGAGTACGTAGAGCCCCGCGAGTTCGTCATCGTTGAAGGGTTGCTGGGATTCCATACCGCCGCGATGCGTCAGTTTTACGACGTCAAAGTGTTTCTCGATCCTCCGGAGGACATGAGGCAGTTGTGGAAGATCAAGCGGGATACTGCCAAGCGCGGGTATGTGCCCAAACAAGTTCTGGCGGAAATGGAAAGACGCGAGCCGGATTCGCGGGACTTCATCCGCCCCCAGCGTGAATTCGCCGACATTGTTGTACGCTTTTATCCGGAGAGTGGGGTTGGATCGGATCAGGCAGATGGCCACTTGAATGTTCATCTGGTGTTGCGCCCAACCATTCCGCATCCCGATCTTACTTACCTGGTAAATCACAAGAACGGCCAGCCTGCCGGGATTCGCCTCGCGCTCGGCCGTGATTGTGGACGTCCCGTGGAATTTCTTGAGGTGGACGGCAGCGTGAGCCGCGAGCAGGCTGCTCAACTCGAACAAGCGATCTGGAAGCATCTGCCCGATCTGCGCCCGCTCGGCGCCGATCAGTTTGGCGATTACAACGATGGCAGCGAGGTGCGGCACAGCGATCCACTGGCCCTCACGCAATTGCTGATCACGTATCATCTGCTGCGCGCCTACAGCAAGGACAGTCCAATACCATTCGCTCGGCCGGTCGCGGCTCTGAGCCGGCTGAAGTCCGTGCCCGAGGAATCGCTTGTGGAGAGCGCGCTGAAAAGGTAAGTGTGCCCAGTTTTCAGGCGCACTAATGTTGGTTCCGGTTTTCCGCGGGCCGAAGCTTCGCGCGGATTTCCGCCACAATCTGCGCAGGTGATTGGTCGATATCGACCACCAGTGCCTGCTCCGACTCTTTGGGCTCTTCGAGCGTCTCCAGTTGGCTTTGAAGCATTCTTTCCGTCATGAAGTGACCACGCCGTGCGTGCAACCGCTGCTGCAACAACTTGGGCGTACCCCGAAGATAAACCAGACGGACTTCTGGCGAGATCCTTAACACATCTCGATACGCGCGCCTCAATGCCGAACACGCCAGCACCGCGTTCTTTCCAGTACCCACCCAACCAGCAATCAGTTGGCGCAAAGCCTTCAGCCAGGGGTCGCGGTCGGCATCGGTGAGCGGTATCCCGCTGCGCATTTTCTCCACGTTCGCAGCGGGATGGTAATCATCTCCGTCCGCGAAGTCGCAAACCAGCTCAGACGCCAGGAGATGCCCGACCGTTGTCTTGCCTGTTCCCGACACTCCCATCAGCAGGACGACCACATTTTCTCCGTTCTCTCGTCAGAACCTTCCGCAATCCTTGGAAGAAGGTGCTGATCATAAGAGTTGCCTTCTAAAGAGTTAACCGAAAGCGCCGATAGCCAAGACGGGTAATTACCATAGGTTACCAGCGGCTATTACTTCCCATTACCATGTTACGATTGTGCGCTTTCGAGTGCGGGCGTAGTCTTCAGGACATGAACTCACGTAATCATAAAAACCAAACAACTCACACACGAGTCGCAACGGTGGCGCTCACCGGAAGGACAGTCTTAAAGGCGGTTGCGCTGAGCGTATTCGTCGTGATGGCGCTGGCTACGATTTCCGCAGCAGCGGAGCTTCCTGAAGCTCCCAGTGCCGTGGTGCGGACTACTACACCGATGATTACGCCGACGGTATCGGCTGCGCCGAGAATTGCCGAAGTTCATACCATCAACAAGACATTCCTAGGGCTGGCTTTTGTCTCTTCGGCCAGTACATTTGCCGATTCTTACACCACTTTATTTGCTCGCGAGAACTGGCTGGCTGGTAAGAAGGGCGTCTGCAACATGGAAGTCCAGTCTGCTTACCTCTATGGGACTCATCCAACGGTGGGGCGTGCGTATGCTGTTGCCTCAGCGAAGAGTGCGGGGGCCGTCTTTGCCGCTTACTATTTGCGCAAGCATCACAGCCGATTCTGGAGTTTCCCCCTGGTCGCAAACTCTCTGGTGAGCCTGGAGGGAGTAACGCAGAACATGATCGAGTGCAACTAGTAGATCACTGCTTCCGCGAAACTCACGCAAGACTCTGAACATTACTCGTGTGACGTTACTTGTGGTACCTGTGGGACGTTACTTACTGAACGACGAGAGTCACAGGGAGGGAGTGTTGCAGGTTGCCGGAGGAGCCTGTGACGGTGATGGTGTAGGTTCCAGCCGAAGTGCCGGTGTGGAGCGTCGGACCGATCCCGGTTCCTCCGGCGCACCCAGTCATGAAGAGCAAGGACGCAGTCAAGAGAAGAGAGAGGATGCCACCGCGCAGTTTTCTGCCTGATCTTCTCGAAGCGATCACGACGAATCCAAACAGACCAATTGTTTGTAATTGAATCCAAACCGCATAGATCGGTGCACTTCTCGAACTCCTCGGAACAGCTTGCGAAACGGTTGCAGTCGAGGTGATGGTTAGGGTGGAGGAGGCCGAGCTGGCCCCAGGCGTTACGGCAGTGGGCGATAAGCTGCACGAGGTTTGTGCAGGCAAGCCGCTGCAGGTCAGTTTGACGGCATTGCCAAAGGATCCACCAAGGTGAGAGACAGTCAGAGTGTAGTTTGCTGCCGAGCCCGGTTGGATGGTATCGGCGCCGGTAGAGTTGGTCAGGCTGAAATCCGTGCCGGTTCCGGCAAGATTCACAACCTGTGGGCTGCCCGAGGCGTTGTCAGTGACGGTGAGAGTGCCACTGCGCGCGCCGGAAGCGGTCGGCGTGAAAGTGACGTTGACCGTACAACGGGAGTTGGCGGCTAAGGTGGCTGGACAATTATTGGTTTGAGCAAAGTCTCCCGTGACCTGAATCGCGCCAATATTCAACCCTGCGCTGCCCGGGTTGCTGAGGGTGACTGCTTGCGACGCACTGGAAGTTGTCAAAGGCTGGCTGGAAAAAGACAGACTGGCCGGTGACACAACCGCGATTGGGGTGGCTGCGGATGAACCGGTTCCTGTAAGATTCACCGTTTGCGGGGTGCCCTGCGCATCGTCACTCACGCTGAGTGCTCCGCTGCGGGTGCCAGAAGCGGTGGGTGTGAATGTGACGTTGATTGTGCAGCTGGCGTTCGCGGCCAACGTGGCAGTGCAGTTGTTGACCTGGCTGAAATCTCCCGTGACTTGAATCGTACCGAGGTTCATGGTCGCATTGCCAGTGTTGGTAAGAGCCACAGGCTGCGCCGCACTGGAGCTACCCACCAGCTGTGGCGAGAAACTCAGGCTGCCGGGACTTAGAGCCGCAACCGGGCCGGAGCCGATGCCACTTAGACTGATGACATGAGGTGGTCCTGCCGCATTATCCTGGATCGAGATCGAACCCAGGCGAGTTCCCACCGCGGTGGGAGTGAAAGTCACAGACAAAGTACAACTACTCGCGGCCAATACGCTGGTTCCGCAGTTGTCTAACTCAGCAAAGTCTCCGCTCGCCGTGATCGATGAAATCGCCAGCGCCGAACTTCCCATGTTACGAAGCAACGCTGTTTGCGCCGCGCTGGTCGAAGCTACTGCTTGCGAGGAGTACTGCAAAGAGTACGGACTGAGGGCTACAGCCGGTGCTGAGCTCGGACTGATCTTCATGACAAAGGCGTCGGTGCCTCCGCCCAGCACATTCTGAAAAGCTCCTTGCGTCACGGGAAGATCGCTGGAATCGGTGGACCCGGCAACGTAGAGCGAGCCGGCGGAGTCGATTGCGATTGCAGCGGGATATTCATCCGCACTCCCGCCCAGGTAAGTCGCAAACAACTCGCTGCTGGCCACGGGGTCAATCTCCACCAGCAGCAGATCATTTCCGTTGCTGTAGGACTCAATGCCATTCACGATGCTGAAGCTGGAGCTCGAGGTCGAGGCCAGGACGTAGGCGTCGTTGTTAGTGTCAAGCACGATCGCCTGCGGGTTGGCGTTGTTGTTCACACCCAGGAAGGTGGAGTACGACAACGTCGCGCCCGTGGGATCAAACTTGGTGACGAAGGCATAGTCACAGGCATATCCGGAGGTGCCGGGGTCGCAGATGCTGGTGGAGGTAACGGGAAACGTTCCGTCACTGAAGGCCGAGCCGGCAATATACGCGGAGCTGGAACCATCTACGGCAATAGCATCGATGTTGGTCAGAATGCCGCTGGATTCATAAAAGTAGGTCGAGTAATTCAAGGCTCCCGCGCTGCTGAACTGGCTGACAAATCCCACGATGTTGTTTTGCGGTGTGGAGTCCGTGGTGAGATATGTGCCTAACGTAGTCGGGAAATTGTAGGTATTGGTAATGCCGGCGGCATAAGCATTGCCACTGCTATCCAGTGCGATTCCGGTGATCGCGCTGTACGGGGATGACCAACACGGAGTGCCCCCGCAGTTGTAAGCCACGTTCGTGTTACCGGCGAGATACGTGGAATAGACGAGATAGGATCCATCGGGACTGAACTTGGTTAAGAAGCCGTAGTTGCCATACACCCCGCCTTGATTCGAACTGGCCGCGGCCTGATAGGCATTGGCCACGGGAAAGTTTGTGGAGGACGTATTTCCCGCGACCAACACACTTCCTGAATTGTCGATGGCAATGCTGGCCGGCTGGTCCGAACCGTTTCCTCCGAGATAGGTGGAGTACAACAGCGACGATCCATCGGCGGAAAGCTTGGTCAGAAAGCCGTTGAACGATCCGGGATAGGTGCCCTGATAGGCATTCACCGCAGGGAAATCGCTCGAAGCTGTGCTGCCCGTGACATACACCTCATTGGCACCGTCGAGCACCAGCGCGTAGCCATAGTCGTCGTTGTTGCCACCGATATAATCGGCATAGATGAGGTTGGAGCCGGTGGAGTCGAGCTTGGCTACGAATACGTGCGTCGAGCCGGATGCTGGCGATCCTAGTGTGGACAGGGGAAAGTTGGGTGAATCGGTGTAGCCCGCCAGGTAGACGCTGCCAGTACTGTCGACGGCGATCCCTGATGCTTGGTCGTCGCCACTTCCTCCCACGTAAGTGGAGTAGACCAGCACCGGGTCGATGACCAACGGCTTGCCGGCATCATACTGCGCAATATGGAAAGCGATGTGCGTCGCATCATTCATCATGTAGGAGCCGGAGACAGGAGTGCGAACTCCCCCCGACTCCTGATATACCACGGGACTCTGGAAATGCAGTTCTCCACTGCTGGTCTGCAGCACCAGGTTTCCTTCCGCATCCAGCCTAATCTGATTCGATCCCGTGATTGCGAATTGAATCTGGTTTGGATCGGCTCCCGGCGCTACGGCAAAGTCGTACTCCAGTTGCTGATGGCTTCCGTAATAGACCAGATCAATCCCCGGGTACACATTCTTATAGCGAACTCTGGCATAGGTCCGAACGTTGGTGCGCCACTTCGCAGGATCCCGGCCGATGAAGTAATTGACCCGCCCGGGCAATGGGCTTTCTCCCACAATCGTTGGATTCTGGGCCGCTCCGACTAGTTTGAACTGCAGTGTCGTATTGCCCGCCGGATGTGATTGATTCGAGGCAGCCGCAGTGCCCGTCGAGTCTACGGCGAACGCCTGGCTCGGACGCAGAGAAAGCACCATGCCACCGGCAGTCAGAAAAACCTTGTATCCGCTGCCCCGCGACAGAAACTTGACTCGCGGGTCACTCTGACCTTGATTCATCTCAAAGGTCAGCGGAACACCGTAGGTCTGATACGGTCGTGGAGTCTGAGCCGCGGCGGCTTTCATAGCTACCGGTGTCAAATACTCCTGGGCCGGAGATACCTGGCTCGCGCATACTGCCGCCGTTAAGGAGAGAACGACTCGCACGATAGTTCTGCGTTGCATTGTTGTTGCCTCACATTTAGATGGCTCTCCCAGACGTGGTCACTAAGCGTAGCTTTTCGACCACGATTTCTTCTAGCCGAAGAGACTCCTTGTCGGGTAACAACGTCAAACCTCTGGGAGAACCTCCACTTAGGCACCTCGGCGAACGCACCGTTGCACGATCAGCGCCAAACTTGTTTTCACTTAGAAATGATGGAGTGGAAAGGAGTTATTGTGGCTTAGGTGCGCAGTTGCTAGAGAGTGCATCTGATGGCCACTCTTGGAGATCGTATCTTTCGCGGAATAGTGTATCGCTCGTGGACACTGCGCGTCGTTTCGACAAGCTATTTCAGTAGGCACGCAATCTAGGGTATGCGTGCAAAGGATTCGATTACCACGAAGATGATGACGTCTGTGAATACCGCAAGGTGGTTTCTATTGGCAGTTCATAGTTGCTCGATGTTCAGCCCGGCAGGGTTTCTCTTTCTGGCGAAGCCGCGTTCTTTTATTTTTATTTTTATTTTTATTTTTACTTTTACTTTTCTTCGTTCCGAGCGTCGTCGGAGGGCATCTCGGCTTTCTCCAGTTTCGCCAACTCCACTGCCAACCAAGTCTCAAGCAAATTGCGATCTTCCTCTGGAATGAACGAAAAACGTACCCCAGCCCGTCCTGTGGCATTGGCATTTACAACCTTCCCGGTCGCGTGGATTACGCCGATGTTTCCGGGAAGAGAAAATTGCGTCAGTACCTCCCGATTGATTTGCAGTGGCTGATTGCAGTGAAGCGCCAATCCGCCCACGCTCAGGTCGCTGATTCTTGTGTGAATTTCCCCGATCTCGCCCACCCTCGCTACTACCGCTATGTCTACAGGAACGCGAGCGGCGCGTCTTCGATTTTGCAGCATCGTTCCGTAGGCAGCCCGCATGCACCGCCGCGCGTGCTCTATATCGGTGGGCTTGTGAATCATGAAGTTCGCCCCAACCAAAAGAGCGAGCGTTTCTGACTGCCCGTTGACCATGGCAACGATCGTCGAATTGCTATTCGGAGACGACTTGCGCGCTGCTCTTACGATCCGGGTAGGATCGAATGTGCCGTCCCAGTCCACAATGACGGCGTCCAGCCTGCGATGAGTGACCGCGTCCAGAGCAGGGTCCACTTCGCAGCAAATCTCGGTATCGATCGCAAAGCTTTCCAGAATCTGATTCATTACGGACAGAACCTTGGCGTCATTGGTAAAAAGAAGGCCGTCGAGTTGGACATGTTCTTTCATACAATCACCGATACACTCTGGCACGTTAACGGCCAAAAGAATGAAGGCGCGTAACATCCATTACCCTCTTCACTTATCCGAACGCGGGTTAGCCTCGATAGGCTACGCAGGGTATGGGTTCTGGAATAGTGTCTCGACAGTGGACAGTCAAGGTGTGGGGGCAGCGAAGATTCCGTTTCATTTTTCCAGGACGCTACTCCGGCAGGCACGTGTCATCTGTTTCTGTTCGGATTTCGTAACAAAAAGTACAGCCGCGCGATTGTAAGTTCCGATCGGGCATATACTTTGCCGTTTTATGGGCATTAAATTATTGTCGTGTAACGTGTTGCGAAATTGCGCAATACATTTCGTGGGAACGCATTTGAGACAGAGAAAAACTCGACTTATTGTGCTCCAGCGCATCTAATGGCTGTCAGTACACGGGCGCAGGCATACTGAGTCGAGATCAACCGGAAAGAAGCCCGGGGGGTCGGGCAGGGCCTGATGAGTAAGCTGAGCTGGTTCAAGCTGTTAGCGATTGAAGATGATCCACAGAACCGGGCGTCAATTGTGGAAACATTTTCCCCGGAAGGAATGGAAATACTGACCGCTGGTGATCCGGACTCCGGCTTCGAGCTCTTCCTGCAGGCGCGACCAAGAAACGTTGTGCTCGATCTGAAGGTGCCGGAGGCAGCCGCGATGGATCTGCTGGAACGCATGGTCCGGACGGATCCTTCCGTGAACGTGATCCTGGTGGCTGATCGTTACTCGGCAGATTCTGCGGTCGAGGCAATTCAGAAGGGCGCTTGCGATTACCTGACAAGGCCGATTGATTTTCAACGGCTCCGCATCCGGATAGCCAGCTTCCTGGCGGAAGCAGAGATACGCCAGAGAACATTAGGTCTTGATCACGAGCTGATCCAAGCCTGTCAATTTAGAGGGATCGTCAGCCGCAGCCCTCTCATGCTTGAGATCTTTGCCAAACTGCGGCGGGTTGCTCCTCATTTCAGAACTGCGCTTATCACGGGTGCGACTGGGACGGGCAAGGAACTGGTGGCGAAGGCCCTGCACGAACTAAGCCCGGCCCTGCCGGATCGCTTCGTAGCTTGTAACTGTTCCGCGCTAGTCGAAAGCCTGGTGGAGAGTGAACTCTTCGGGTATGTGAAGGGCGCTTTCACGGGGGCAAACCAGGACAAGACTGGTTTGTTTGAGAGCGCGGACGGTGGGGTTATCTTCCTGGACGAGATTGGTGAGCTTTCGCCCGGTGCTCAGGCGAAATTGCTCAGGGTTCTGCAAGATCACCGAGTTCGAAGAGTTGGTGCATCGGTTTCGCGCGAAGTGGATTTGCGAGTTATTGCTGCCACAAATCGCGACTTGCGAGCCATGGCACGAGAAGGAAAGTTTCGCGAGGACCTTTATTACCGCTTGGCCGTGGTAGAAATCGATCTCCCTGTGCTGGCTGATCGACGGGAGGACCTTCCACTGCTTGAGAGATACTTTCTTGAAAAGTTTGCAAAAGAATATGAGAAGCCCATTGCCGGCCTGACCAGAAGAGCGCAGACCCGAATGGCCGCCTATCCGTGGCCTGGAAACATCAGGGAATTGGAAAGTGTGATTGGGAACGCATGCATGATGGCAGATGGTAAGTTCCTTGACATCAGCGACCTGCCTGAAAGGATTCAAGCGCAGTCGAGCAAACAGTCCCCCGCCGACGAGAGTTTTTTTTCTCTCGAAGAGATTTCAAGGCGACATGTCATGCGCGTGCTGGAACGGGTGGGGGGGAACAAGGCTCGTGCCGCCGAAATTCTCGGAGTCGGGCGCGCGACAATCTACCAACTGCTGTCAAAGATGAAGCTTGAGAAACGCGGCGAAAGTGCTTAACGCCAGCTAGTTACGATTCCCTTCCGAAGCCGCCCCCATCGCGCAGCCTCGCTTCCGACGAATCCGCTCGTTCGGAATCCAGACCACTTTCCAGATTCTGGACAGTCAGTTCCATGGGCGTGCCCTCTGAGGTGGTTTTCCTCGCATTTGTCGTAACAGATCCTTGGCCCTGAGAATGCACTAAAACCTTAGAGGCCGTGCGCGATCGGTACGCCCTCCCGTCGTTGGGGCCGCCGGTACTGCTTGGAAATATAAGGGCAGTGGCCGGCGGACGAGACGGGTACGGCGGTAAGTACTCAGCCCTGATTTCATTTTCTTTGTTGTCTTTTCCATGAGATGAATAGTAGCGAACACGTGCATAATCATCGTCAAGCCGCTAGCACTGAGAGCGTCCTGGTCCGCGCGCGCCAGGTGGAGACTCGGGAGTGGTGGCTGTGGGGATTTGCCGTTGCCGTTACCCTGGTCTTGACCTTCGGCATCCTTTCGCTGACGTTTCCTGGGTTTCATCTTAATGACAGAGTTTACGCGCTGAACCTGAGGGAGTGGGTTCGTGGCCTGGCTGCCCTGGTGTTGCTATTCGACGTCTATACGGTCTATCAAAACCTTCAGCTCCAGCGCATTCGTCGCCAGTTGGCAGAACGCGACCGGCTTTTTCAGCTCATCAGTGAAAACGCCGCGGACATGATTGCAGTGGTCGACGAGAACGGAAATCGTCTTTACAACAGCCCGGCATACCAGAAAATTCTCGGCTATAGCCAGGACGAGTTAGTGGGCTCGTCCCTGGAGCAGATTCACCCCGACGACCGCGCTCGCGTAAGCGGAGCCGCGGAGAAAGCGCGCATCACTGGTCGCGGCGAGCGCCTGGAATATCGCATCCTCCACAAAGATGGCTCCTGGCGGGTGCTTGAATCTACGGCGAGTGTTATTCGGGGAGCGAAAGGCGAGACCGAGGGACTCGTAGTGGTTAACCGCGACATCACAGAGCGCAAGCGTGCCGAGGAGATGTTGGCGCACAATGCATTCCACGATGGTTTGACGAATCTTGCCAATCGTACGCTTTTCGTAGATCGCCTCGGACGGGCTCTGGTCACGTCCAGACGCCACGCCGATTTCAAGTTCGCTGTTCTGTTCATCGACATCGACGGATTCAAGGTTTTCAATGACAGTCTGGGCCATGCCGCCGGGGATGCCCTGCTCATCCAAATTGGCCAGCGCCTCACCGCCAGCCTCCGGCGTGTCGATACGATTTCTCGATCGCAACCGGGAGAGAACGAAGATCCCATCCTCGGTGAGGACACCTTGGCCCGGCCAGGCGGAGACGAGTTTGTGGTGTTGGCAGAGGAATTGCGCCAGCCCAGTGACGCGATTCGCGTGGCCGAACGGATTCAGGAAAAACTCGCGCTTCCCTTCTATGTGGATGGCCATGAAATCGTGATTACAGCAAGCATCGGTATCGCCTTTAACAGCAGCGCGAACTCGGAGGCACAGGACCTGCTTCGCGACGCCGAGATCGCAATGTATCGAGCCAAACAAACGGGCAAAGCGCACTGCGAAGTGTTCGACAACGCGATGCACGCTGGCGCTCTCAAGCGTCTTCAGCTGGAGACTGATCTGCGCCGAGCCCTCGAGCAGGGCGAGTTCCTCGTCTACTATCAGCCGATCGTTTCCCTGCAAGACCGACGCATTGTTGGATTCGAAGCTCTCACTCGTTGGCAAAGCCCCGGAGGATTCGTGATGCCGAACGATTTCATTCCGGTTGCAGATGAGACCGGCATCATCCTATCCATTAACCGTGAATTAATGCACGAGGCATGTCGGCAGCTGCTTTCGTGGCAGAAATTGTTTCCGTCGGATCCGCCGCTTTCGCTCAGCGTCAACATCAGCCCCAAACAATTTACCCAAGCGGATCTGGCTGCTCAGATTGGCCAGATTCTTCAGCAGAATGGGATGAATCCGCGATTTGTGGACCTGGAGATCACGGAAACCATCGCTATGGCCGACGCCGAAAAATCTACCGGAATGCTCTCGGAATTGAAGGCACTCGGCGTGGGCTTGGACATTGACGACTTCGGCACAGGCTACTCATCGTTGAGCCGCTTGCAAAGCTTCCGGGTCGACACGCTGAAAATCGACCGGATCTTTGTCTCCCGGATGGACACCGATCCCGAGACTTACGAAATTGTCCGCGTTATCATCAACCTCGCCCACAGCCTGGGATTAAAGGTGGTTGCCGAAGGCGTAGAAACCCAGGCGCAATTTGATCTCCTCCAGAAGCTCGGCTGTGAACGAGCTCAGGGATACTTGTTCTCCAAGCCTGTCGACCGCGACACGATTCAAAAACTGCTGGCTACCAATCGTTCCGAAGTCCTCGCGCTTCGATCCAAGGCCGCTAGCTCATCGTCGGCATGAGGAAGGAAAACTGATCTCGCCATCTTCGCAGCCTATCCTGGGCGTGTGCCCTTGAGCGATTCCCTACAAATCATAGCCGGGCCCGCGAAGTGACCCGCACTCTTTCCACAGCTTTTCCCAATCCCACATCCCGGAGGTCACCTTGGCCGGCAACCGAAATCCAAGTTGATGCGCCAACATACAGACTTGCCCGCGATGGTGCGCTTCGTGAGAAAGCATGTAGCACAGCATTTCCACCCCAACCGGCCAAGATCGAGCCCAGCCGTCTCTGCAAAACTTCTCGACGCGGCCCGAGCCGCCGAGGGCTTCCGCGAGCATCTCCGTGCAGCGGGCGGCGCTCTGGCCCAATCCCAAGCGGGCCTGCTGTGCAGTGCAGTGCGTGCGGTTAAGCTGGCGCGGAACCTTCAGGTGAGGGGCTGTAAGCCTGATCCACTTGCAGCGGACATTGTGCATGTGGGTGAAGATCGCCGCGATGGGGCGGGCCTTGCCGGGTGGTTGGGCTGTCCAGGTGGCAGGGTCAAGATGTTCGATAAGCATCTGGTTTATCCGATCATTGGCGGCAAAGATCCGGACTGCGGCTCGGGCGAGTTGCGTGTGAACCTGAGGTTGACGCGTGGTCACGTTGCCCTGCTCCTTGATTCTTATTACTTCCGGGCCGTCGGCGACCCGGAAGTAATCTACTTCATCGTCAATGCGAAAACCACAGAGACCAATTACCACCGTAGCGTTCGCTTCATGAACTCGACGGAGGAACGCTTCTCCGCTTCCTGCTGACTGGGGTTGAGAATTAGGAAACTTTCGAATCCCCGTATTATTCTGATAATCAAAACAGCTTAACGCGGTACGCGATAGGTTTCTTCCGGCACAAACCATCTGCGAACTGCAGGGAATAGGAAGTGATTCGGTATGACGGAGAAGGCAAGTACCAACGCGACGGAAGACGTACCCAAGGCCGTCTCCAGGCGCAACTTTATTAAAGGCGTGATCACCAGCGGCGTAGCGGTTTCTTCCGTGGGCTACCTATTTCGTGCGTCCCCCCTCCTGCACGGCCAGCAGCGGACCGCGAACGGGGTGGGCGAGCGCCTGATTACTCTCAATGTCAACGGTCAGCAGAGGCGCGTTGACGTGATGAAGCAAGAGACACTGGCGTCGACCCTGCGTTACAAACTCGGCCTCACCGGCACCAAGCTGGGATGCGACCGGGCCGAATGCGGATCCTGCACCGTTCTCATTGACGATATCCCGCATTATTCGTGTTCGGTGCTAACGCACACCGTGCGCGGCCGAAAAGTTCTGACCATCGAAGGCTTGGCAAGTGCTGGCGGCACGTTGCATCCAGTTCAGCAGGGCGTCATCGATGAGCAAGGATTCCAGTGCGCCTTCTGTATGTCTGGTTTCATCATGACGGCAGTAGGACTCCTCAAAACTAATCCGAATCCCTCGCGCCTGGAGTTGGCCAATGGTGTTTCGGGATGCCTGTGCCGCTGCCAGGATTACGACAAGATTTTGACCGCGCTGATGCGCGGCGCAGAGTATTCGCGGAGGTCCAATCTTGGATAACAAAGAGGCTGCTGAGACCGTTAAGACCACTGAACGCCAGTACGGGGCCGGCTACAAGCTGATCGGCAAGAATTATCCCACGCCGGATCTCTACGCGAAAGTTACCGGGCAAGCCAAGTATGCGGAAGACTTTCGCGCGGACGGTATGTTGTTCTGCAAACTGCTGCTCAGTCCAATGCCGCATGCGCGGGTAAAGCACATCCATGCGGAGGAAGCGCTGGCGATGCCGGGCGTAAAAGCCATGCTCACGGCCAACGAACTTCCGGCGCCAGCCGATACCCTCACGGACAATGGAACCGTGATCAAGGCGAGCAAGTGGGGCGAACGCGGCCTTACTAATGAACCGGTTTATGAAGGTGAGCCGATTCTCGCTGTGGCGGCGATTGATGAACTCACCGCTGCGGAAGCGATCGAAAAAATTGAGATTGATTTTGAGCCTCTTCCTTTCGTTACCGATCCGCTCGACACGCTGCGACCGGATGGGCCGAATCCACGAACCGATGGCAACGTCTGGATCCGGCCTCCAGCAACCGGTTCGACGCCGAGTACACCTGTAGTGACAGAGCTCAAGTGGACGAAGGAAGACTTCGAAGAGATGAACAAAGGCCGTCTTCCGATGGGCAAGACGCCCGACGAATGGACGTACGGCGATCTCGATTCCGGCTTCAAGAATGCTGCGCTCGTTCTTGACGAGACATTCGTAACTCCGGACACCAGCCACCAAACTCTTGAAACCCGCAGTGCGATGGCCTATTGGCAGAACGGCAAAGTTTATATTCACACCGGCACGCAAAGCACGGCGCAAACCTTGCCGGCCATCGCGCGCTGGCTGAACATCAGCCCAGACAATGTTGTTTTCATCAGCGAATACACCGGCGGCGGATTCGGCAGCAAGATCACTGGCGGTGTATCGATGATCATCGCTGCGCTTCTCTCCAAGAAAACGAACACTCCGGTGATGATGCGGATCAGCCGCGAGGAGGAAACCTTCATTGGACGCGCGCGCCCCAGTTTTCAGGGCCGTATGAAAGTCGGCTTCTCCAAAGAAGGACGGATCGTCGCCCTCGACATGTTTGTTATTTGCGACAACGGCCCCTACGAAGCCGTAGGCGATGCTCCCTCGTCGGGCCGCATCGTCTCCTTGTTGTATCAGCCCGAAGCTATGCGCTGGCGCGGGGTAACGGTCTTGACGAATACGCCGCCACGCAGCGCCCAGAGTTCTCCGGGCGGGCTGCAAGGCATCGTGATTATGGAGCCAATTATCGCGAAAGCCGCGCGCAAGCTGGGAGTCGACCAGGTAGCAATTCGCCGCATCAATTGTCCCGAAGGCAAGGCCCCGTTCGGACCAGCTGTGCAGGGCAAGCGACAATATGCCACCAGCGCGTTTCTCAAAGAGGCGCTCGATCGCGGGGCAGAGCAATTTCGATGGAGCGAGCGGGTTGCGCGCACTCCAAAGAAGATGGGCACAAAGGTTCGCGGCGTGGGCGTATCCCTGAGCTGTTACGTTGGCGGCACAATCGGGTTCGACGGTCTTCTCGTCATCAGGCCGGATGGCCGCATCAGTTTTCAGTCTGGGATCGGCAACCTGGGAACTGAGTCCGTGATCGACGTTCACCGCGCGGGTGCAGAAGTCCTCGGAGTACCATGGGAGAAATGTGAAGTCGTGTGGGGTAGCACGACAAGAAATCTCCCCTTCACCTGTGTCTCCGGTGGCAGCCAGACTACGCACGCGATGACGCGCGCGGCCTATGCCACGGCGATGGACGCGAGAAAGAAGCTCCAGGAGATCGCGGCCAAGAAGCTCGGCGGAAAACCAGAGCAGTACGAGGTCGCAAACGAGCGCGTATTCCGAAAAGGCGGTGGCGCGGGCATGAGTTTGGCGCAAGCAGCAAAATACGCGATTGAACTGGGAGGCGTCTACGATGGCCACGAACCACCGGCCGACCTCCATAAATTGACCAAAGCATCGGCCGCAGCATTGGCAGGCCAGGGCCTGGTCGCGGCAGCGAAAGATAACTACCCGCGTGACGGCTCAACCTTCTCTTACGTTGCGAGTTTCGCCGAAGTTGAGGTCGACGTCGAAACCGGCAAGTACTACATCCTTGATTTTCTCGCATCCGGCGATGTTGGGACCGTGATTCATCCTCGCGCGCTGGGCGGGCAAATGCTCGGCCGCTCGACGCTGGGCATCGGTCATGCGATCGGGCAAAAATGGGTTTTCGATCCACACTACGGTCAAATGGTTTCCAAGCGCTTTTACCAGAGCAAACCACCAACGATTCTGGATGTGCCGGTTGATATGCAATGGACAGCGCTGGATATTCCAGACCCGGAAACGCCAGTGGGCGCTCGCGGCGTGGGCGAACCACCGGTTGCGGGCGGATGCGCCTCCATTTTGAATGCTCTTTCGGATGCGCTTGGAGACGAGATTTTCCAGCGCGCACCGGTAAACGCTGACACGATTCTGACATCGCTTGAAGCTGGCCGCCCGATGCAGCATCCCTTGATGGCGCACATCTGATGAGCGCCCACACGAAAGAGACTTGAGGTTCGTTATGGCTGTGATACGAGACGTAATGCCCGCTTTCGACCTGCTGCAGCCGAGTTCGATTGCCGATGCGCAGAAGCTTCTCGCTCAGCATGGCAGCGACGCTTGGGTGCTGGCGGGAGGGCTCGACAGCTTCGACTGGCTCAAAGATCGAATCCGGAAGCCGAAATTTGTAGTCGACCTGAGCGGAATCGACGAGCTGCGGGGAGTTCGCTCGACCGCCGATGGCATCGAGATTGGAGCAATGACCACACTCACGGAACTGGTGAATCATCCGATCGTCAAACAAAAATACGGTCTGCTGGCGCAGGCCGCGGAAGTGGTAGCGTCACCGCAAATCCGCAATCAGGGAACCATCGGCGGCAATGTTTCACAGGACACTCGATGCTGGTATTACCGGGGCGGATGGCCGTGCTACCGTGCGGGCGGCAATATCTGCTATGCCGATACCCCGGTAGGCCGCAACCGCGAACACGCGATTCTGCACGCCGACCGCTGCGTAGCCGTAAATCCTTCCGATACAGCTCCAGCGTTGATTGCGCTCGATGCCAAGTTTGTCGTGCGCGCGGCTAGGGGCGAGCGTGTGATGGATGCTGAGGATTATTTCGTCGGTCCAGACATCGACATAACCTGCTTGCACATCTTGCAACCTGGGGACTTGCTTACCGCCATTCGCATTCCTTCGACCTGGGCGGGCACGCAATTCTATTTTGAAAAAATCCGCGACCGGAATGTTTGGGACTTCCCGCTGATGAATGTCGCCTCGGCCATGGTCGCGTCCGGAGACACGATTCAGCGCATCCGCATTGCCGTGAACGGCGCCTCCGCACGCCCGCTACGGTTGAAGGCGGTCGAAGATGCAGTGCGCGGCAAGCCGCGGAACGCGGGGACTGGGCTGATGGCAGGCAAGCTGGCGGTGCAGGGAGCGATCCCACTTCAGTTCAATGCCTACAAGATCCCGCTCATGAGAAATCTGGTGAAACGCGCGATCAGCGGAGTGGAGGAGGCAACGTGGACTTCCTAGAGTGGGCTATAAGTCCCTGGGGACAGAGGGTACCGATCCACCTTGCCTGGTTTCTGATCTGGGTTGCCGCAATTGTGGGATTGCTATTTCTAATCGTCCATGCGACCTGGCTAAGGTTCTTCGCCAAGGAAAAAGAATTTGCCAGCGATGCGTCCCACGGGGCTGTTGCGAGAATCCCAAAGCACGTTCCCCGGCATTCCCTGGTCGCGCGGCTGTTTCACTGGATCATGGCAGCCTCCATGTTCACGTTGCTGTTTACCGCTTTCCTTCCGAAGCTGGGGATTCAGTTTTCCTGGGTTACTTATCACTGGATTGCCGGCGCGGTATTGACGGTCTCGATCATTTTTCACATCTTTCACGCTTCCTTCTGGCTGGACTTCTGGTCGATCTGGCCTGATAAAACGGATGTGGGGGATGCATGGAAAAGAATTCGCCGATTTTTCGGGATGCCCGCGCCCCCGCCGCGCAAGTTTGCCAAATATCCGCTGGAGAACAAGCTCTTCCACGGCGTTATCATCTTATGTGGTTTGTCGGTGATCCTTACTGGCGTTTTCATGATGTTTCGCGTTCGTACAATCTTTTTTCCCAGGAATCCCTATCTATTTGGCGACCTGACCTGGGGCATGATGTACGTGCTGCACGGACTGGCAGGGGTGGGGCTAATCGCGCTCGTCATGATGCATGTTTACATGGGCCTGCGCCCGGAAAAGCTTCCGATTACGAAATCGATGATCTTCGGCTGGATGGACCGAGACTTCGTTTTGAGGGAGCACGATCCGGAGAGATGGGCAATCGAGACACCGTCGTCTTCGACTTCTGGAAGAGCGGAAGGCAGAGGGCTCACCGATGCTGGCTGAGATCGCGAGCCGTTGCGAGGCGGTGGAAGAATGCTACGAGTTTCTGCTGGCCTATGCCGCGCAAGGACTGCCTAGCGACGAGGGAAGCAAGTCGGGCGGACAAATGCGAGAGCTTCTGGCTAGCGCCGTGAAAGCGTTGACCGGGCTTTCAGAGATTTGCGCACGGGCAATTCAGGAAGAGGAGCTCGAGCCGGCCGACAAATACTCGGCGTTTTTTGCAGTGCTGGATCGCGACGCGCTCGATTCTCTTGCAGCCATCGAACTGGTTCTGGCCCAACCTGCGATCAGTTCCCAATTAGTGGACAATCTGAACGCTTCCATCCATCTTCGAGCGCTGCTCACCGACTTGTTCCTGCTGGGCGAGATCGTGAGGAAAAATACATCTGCGGGTCAGGTTGTTGCGAGTGAGGACGAATAGACGAAGGACCACGGAGTCGCGAATCCTCATCGATTGGAATTGCCTCAGAACCTTCCAGGATACATTGCGTAGACTATGCGACTAAAGATCCTACAAGCAGGAGAGCCGGTTTTGCGCCAGACTGCGCGTCCTTTGACCCGCCAGGAGATATTGGGCGAGGAGATCCAAAGGCTGATCGTCGACATGAAAGAAACCATGCGGGACGCCCCCGGCGTCGGATTGGCTGCGCCCCAGGTTGGGCTTTCTTTGCAACTCGCCGTAATCGAGGATCGCGAGGAAACGTTGCAGGATCTGCCGCCTCAGGAGCTGGCGGAGAAGGATCGGCGGCCAGTTCCCTTCCACGTGATCATCAATCCGCAGATCACCTTCCCGAAAGATGACAAGGTACGTTTCTACGAAGGTTGTCTCAGCCTCGCCGGGTTCTCTGCAGTAGTTCCGCGGGCTCGGATTATCCACGTGGAGTACTTGGACGACCACGGAGAGCAAAGATCAGTAGATGCAACGGGATGGTATGCGCGGATTTTGCAACATGAGATCGATCATCTGCAGGGCGCTCTTTACATCGACCGTATGCAGACTCGCACCTTCACGTCCATGGAAAACTGGAATCGTTTCTGGAGAGGAAAGCCGATCGGTGAAGCGCCGTGAATCTCTATCAGTTAAACGTCCGCAAACCCTCCGCGCCTCAGTGATGATGTTTGCCGCCGCCCGAGTGTCCCCCAGAATGACCGCCAAAGTGCCCGCCTCCGCCTGAGTGACCGTGGCTGAAACTCTTTCCGCCAGCAAAACTCTTCGGTGCGTGTCCACCACCGAATAAATGGAATCCACCCGAGCGCGCTTGCTTCTCGGAAGACTTTGGAAATCCCCTGTTCATGTAGTTTTTCGAGGATTGCTTACCGAAATCGCTGCGTCGAAAACCTCCGCTCGGAGCGCGGTAGGCGGGCGTCGAACCACCATAGCCAGCGCCTGTCCCCCTGCCATAACTTTCCGTAGACCTTCCATAAAAACCGGACCCATAGCTTGAACGCCCATACTGCTGCGAGCTGCCGACTGCCGGCCGGTAACTGTTGTAGGGCTCTCGCTGTGATCCGGCATAGCCGCTTCTGGGAGTTTCGTAACCGCGACCGGATCCTTCCGGCCGGTTCCGCGCGTACATATCTCTATCTGGCGTCCGGGAAAAACCCTGCGCGTGTGTCCCGTAGTATCCGCCATTTGGCCGGCCATAGCTACCCGCCGTATGGTTAAAGTTATTCCACCGCGCACCACTCCATCCGCCGCGCGAAAACGCTCGCGGACCGCCATGTGGCAAACCCCAGTCGGCTACCGTAGCGCTGCGCGAATAGTAATTCGAACCATGGAAGAGTACGGCGTGAGCCAGCCAGTCCAATCCCCAAGCCAGCAATCCGAAGGGGGTATGCATAAAGGCCGTCGTCGCGATGCCTAAGCCAAACCGTACAGCCAGTGGCCCGAAGGATGAACCGATGAACGAGCCTAGCGCGCCCAGCAGTGAGAATCCGGGATACGGCGCAATCGGCTGGCCATAGACAACCCACGGGTTGTAGACGGGCACATACACAAGCTCCGGATTCACCGGAGCCAGCACGATGTTTCCCTGATCGTAGTTCACGGTTTCCTGCGGAGTGCTTCGCAGGTTTCCAGCGGCCTGCGCGCGCTGGCGCATCGCCTGCACCGCATCGAGTACATCCTGCGGCTGATTGTAGTAAGCGTTGCCCAGTTCGGTGGTCCACTGCAGGTTGTAATCCATCTGCGCCAGCACTTGCGGGAACGCGGTCAACGCCTTCACGCTCGGGTCCCAGGGCTGCGCATCCGCCCCCCCGGCAATCTGTTCGGAAGACGCGTAGCCTTGCGCCCGCCGCCAACGGTCTGCATCCGCCACTTGCGCGGGATACGTGGACGCGGCCAGTATCTGCGCCACCAGAGCGTCGGGATAAAGCGCAATCGGTGCTACCAGTTGATCCAATTGCTGCACGCTGAGCGGCTGCGCCTGCTGATAATTCTGCTGCGGTGGATTCATCGAGCCGGGCGCTGAGTAAGGCTGTTGTGGATAAGCCTGTTGTCCGTAAGGCTGAGGCTGCGCGTAGTCCGGCGGTCCATAACCTGGCTGTTGATCGGGGGATTGCTGGTCCGGACCGTACTGCCCGTTGTCCGGCGCGTACTGTCGGTTAGCTGGCGCCTGTTGCGCGAACAGCTTTGCCTGCCCCGTCGGCAACAAGAGAAATACCAGCGCCAATGCAAACAGAGAAAGAATGGGAGTGCGCGATGCCGGTTTGTACTTCAGGTTTGTCATTTCCCCTCTCAGTAGCCCACGCGGCGCGCTTCGGGCTGACTTTACGATCCAAACGGCCGGAAGTTGATCCTACCACCCGGCCCGACGAAGAACTGCTATCCCCTGTAAACCCCGACGTCCTGCATTAGTTCCGCATAGAACGCACCCAGATTTGCAGCGGCCTTACACGTATTCCCGTTCAGCCCGCCGAATCGCTCGATACCGCTCAAATACCTTCTTTTCACTCTCCAGTCCCAGGACAGAACGGATCGAGCTTCCCCGGAAGGTGTGGGCCCACATCTTCCACCCCTGAAACAATACGAAGCCGGGATCGTGCTTCAGCGCCACGGGAACGTGGTGAACTTTCATCCAGCGCTCGGCTTTCCAGCGCATGAATTCTACTTCTTCAGCCCGCAGGTGCTCGGTGCGGACAACGGCCGTCGTGCCGTCGTATTCTTCAAGCCGCTCGTTCATGATCAAACCCTGATCGCGAAAGTCTTTGGTCATGGGCGTTCGCGGATAGGGCGTAGGGTGCTGAATGTAGGGCCAATCCACGTAGCGACGCGCAAACTCAAGGTTCGCCTCGATCGACTCGCGCGTATCTCCCGGACTGCCCACGATCAATCCGCCGACCACGTACATCTGATTACGGTGCAGGTAATCGATGGCCTTGAGCGTGGCATTGCCGGTTTCGTGACCGTTCGATCGCTCCGTGTTCTTCGCGGAAGCTCGCAGAAATTCCAAGTCGCCTTCCAGAATGTTCTCGATGCCCAAGAACACGTAGCGGAAGCCGGCTCGCCGCATCAGCGGAGCGAGGGTTTCACCATGATTTGCAATCGCAGAGGTCATGGCCTGAACGAAGTAATCAATCTTGTGCAGCCCGGCCGCAATGATGGCCTCACACAACGCCTCGAAGCGCTTCACGTTCAGCGTAATGTTGTCGTCTACTAGAAAAATGGTCCGAGCGCCGTGATCGCGCGCGTCGCGAATGTCATCCAGCACTCGATCAAAAGAGTAGGTATGGAAGTTGCGGCCGCGCATTTCGATGATCGAGCAGAAACTGCAATCGTAGGTGCAGCCGCGAGAGGTTTCGATCACATCTACTTGGCGGCCCAGCAACGTGTATCCTTTCAGCACACGCGCATCGCGGTTCGGCAGCCGGATGTCCTTGTCTTCGAGACGGTGCGGCGGACGCCCTGGGTTGTGCACCCAGCCATCGCCGTTTCGATAGGAAAGGCCGCAAATCCGTTCAAATCCGCAGCCCTGCTCGATCGCGCGCAACAATTCGCGGAACGTCACTTCCCCTTCGCTGCGCACAAGATAATCTACTCCCAGATCCTCATATGCTTCCGGGGCAAGGCTGGGATCATATCCGCCCACGACGATCTTCACCCCCGGCCGCAAAGTGCGCACGAGCTCGATAATGCGAGCCGCGGTCCGGCGCTGAAATGTCATGATGGAGAGCCCGACGACTTCAGGATTGAGCTCGCCAACCAGCCTGGTCACGGTTTCACGAACTTTGCGGTGAACCAGAATTAGATCAGCAACGGCCACTCGGTGATGGGAATCGACGTTCCCGGCTAGCGACGTGAGAGCACCGTTGGGCATGCGAATGGCAGCCGGAGGCATGTGCTCGAAAGAATCCGGCATGGAAAGCAACAGGACGTTCATGAACACCTGTCCTTAATGCATCGTTAAGATCCCGCAGGCGCGGGTCGGACCCCAGGGACGAAGCGAATGAGCGTAATTGTACCGCAGCTTGCGCCCAAAATTCCGCCTGAGGGTAGTGGGCTACTTCTACCCGCCTGAGAAATTTGAGCCTCTCGGGCAATTTCAAGTTATCATTTTAGCGAGAGTGCCGCCGCGGATTGGCAATTGCAACGCGGCGACATTTGGGGGAAGCATGGCGATCGACTTTGTGCGCGCACGCGAAGGCAGAGACGACTCGATACGGTTTCAACCAATCGAGCGGATCAAAGTGTATTTGTTCGGGGCTACGGTGCTGTTTGCATCATTTGGCATGGGAGAAGCGGTCTATCGGCTCTTGTTTTCGCAGTTCGACGGCATCACCGACCGGATTCCAGTCGAACTGTTATTCGGTTTGGTATTTGCCTGGCTCGCCACCAAGTTCGTGGATGGCCTTTACAGAAACCGTAAGCAGCGGAGTGCTCGGCTCAATTTCATTTGGGCTCGGAATCATCACATTCGGGGCGCAGTGGAAGGGATCACTCCGCTGGCTCACCCTGCGAAGAATCAACAGTCGATCCGAGTGATCCGTGAAGAAGTCGACAGGATCGAATTGGCGCTCAAGGAGATCCTGCCCAGCTAGATTCGGTTTGCGAATAAGGGCGCGTCCTTCGCGGCGTTGGCTTTACTCCCTGTGACGCGCCCCAACGATAAGCCCCACAGCGCATTTTCTAAAAAATAGGCGAGGCTTTCAGTTCGAATCTAAACCCTCTCTGTAGAAATTAGTCCTCTGGCTTCAGAGACAAGACGATCATTCACATTCCGGAGGAAGTTCCTGACTGCAACACTCCTCTCTCGTCGTCGCATTTGCACGGTTGCGGCAACGCCCGTAGAATGATAGAAGCCGAGAGGGCTCAACCGCCGCCTGTTTCGCAAAAGTATCTGTTTTGAAGATACGCAGTTCGCAAGTTCTCGCCGGAGAGATGGCCGAGTGGCTGAAGGCGCACGCTTGGAAAGCGTGTTTACTCGAAAGGGTAACGTGGGTTCGAATCCCACTCTCTCCGCCATACTTCTCACCCGCATAAAAACTGGGTTTCATGCACAGTGACCTCCGTAATGTGTCAAATCGTGTGTCTATGATAAAATCCCCATCGTGCAGACCAAGAGCGTTGTCACGGTTTACGTCAGGCACAACGGGGGATGTAAGCAGGCGCACCGAGGGGAGTTCTTTCGAGGCTGCGACTGCCCCAAGTGGCTACGCTATTCGAGGGCGGGCAAACGACACCGGAAGCCCGCAGGGAGCCGAACGTGGTCCGTGGCTGAAGACAAGGCCATCGAACTTCAGGAGCAGTTAGACCGGGGAGACCAGCCCAAACCGATCATTGTCAAAGGCCCGCAGCCGACCATTGCAGAGCACATCGAGACCTTCATCAGCGCCAAAGAGAGCGAAGGCGTCTCCCCACGCAGGATCAAGAAACTCCGCTTCCAGTTGACCGAATTCGAGCAATGGATGGCAGACCGTGGAAAACTCTTCCCGTCGCTCGTCACGCCGACGGATGTCATCGACTACCGCTCGACTTGGGATAGGAAGTGGAAGGCGACCACCCGCCAAAAGGCCCAGCAGAACGTCCGTAGTTTTCTCCGCTCATGTTGTCGGGAGAACCTCCATGATCTGCTTGGTGCCCTGAAGACCATCCGCCTGTCGAAAGACGACAGGAAACGTCTGGAGCCGAAACCGTTCACCGAGAAAGAAATCAAAGTGCTGTTCGCACAGATTCCGAAAACATTTCCGCCGGAGAAAATCGCTCTGGCGACGTTGCTCATCAAGTTCATGATTGCCACGGGTGTTGCGATTCGGGACACGGTGCAACTTGAAAGGAAGAATGTCCGAGACGGCTGGCTCCGAATCAACAGGCAGAAGACTGGAAGACCCGTTCGACAGCATCTCGATCCAGCTCTTTGTCGGGACCTGCTCGACGGGAAGGGCGAGTACATCTTTTGGAATGGTGAGGGGCTTGTCACCGCAGTGGTGACCTCATGGCAGGACGATCTTCGTCTGCTGATGCAGGAAGCGAAACTCTGGATACCGGGGAACGTCTCCCATCGCTTCAGGGACACCGCCGTCGATTACTGGCTAGGACAAGGCGTCAGTCTCACGGAAGTTGCTGCGATGCTCGGAGATACTTTGGCAGTGACCGAACGGCACTACGCAAGCCTTGCGTCACAGCGAATGGAAGAACGGCTTGCTCAATTGCCGAAACGGTCGTGGACGGAGAAAGGCAACAGGGCATGAGCGAGTTGATGACGGTCCCGGAAGTCGCTGCGTTGCTCAACGTCTCGGAGGAGACAGTGACCCGTCGATTCGCCAAGGTCAAAGGCGTCATCGACCTCGGCAGTCCAGAGACTCCGAAGAAACGTCGCTACCGTGTTCTGCGAATTCCACAAAGCGTTGTCGAGAAGTACGTCTTGTCGAAGGGTGGACGAGTCGCCATGCCCGAGACTCCAAGCCAGCCAGTCAAGAGAGGCAGGCCGTCACGCAAACCAACGACGGCTCGAAGTGAAGACGAGTTAACCCGTGACCTTGCCGTAGTTGCTAACCAGCACGGACAGGATGCACGCAAGACACTGGACAGGATTGCACGACGGGCCCGGGCGATGACCTACGTTCCTGCAGACCGGTGGGCAGAGATGGTCTGGGTGGACGAGGATGACGACGGTTAGACTCGCAAGACCTTCATTCTTTTTTGACAGTCTGCACCACCACAGTGAATGGCGATTGTGCTTACGAAGTCATTCTCGACCAGACATGGGTGAATCCCCGATGGATAAACCCGGGGATTCGGATAGAGGAATACGAATTATCTGGCGAAATTTCTTCTGCATCGTCGGTTTCAGGAACCGCCATTGCCCGACCTGAGCGCAGATGAGGTCTGGGCTTCAGAGGAGCACCGACAGGCGCATAGGGATCGAAACCAGACGAATCTTCGGGCTTTAATTCCGAGCCTCTCTCACGCTCGGAAACGCCCACGATGCGATGCAGAAGATAAAGCATGGCCAGCGATGCGACAAACACGAGCCAACCCTGAAATTCGTGGAAAAACCACTGCGCCTTATCAGGGTCCGAATATTGGACCAGCAGCCCTGTGCCCACGATACGCAGGCTGTTTGCGGCAACGGCGATTGGGATCGAGGCCAGCGCCAACAGAACCCGTACGACGACTCTACGTTCCATCAGATAACCGTAGATCATGGCGAGTGTCGCTAGTGAAATCAAGGACCGGATGCCGCTGACGGCGTCGGCTACTTCCAAAGGGATAGCTGTAAGCATGATTACGTTGCCCTCTCGCATGACTGGAACGCCCATCCAGGGCAAGACCATGCAGGCGACATTCGATGCCAGTAGTTGCAGCAGGAAGGTGACTTGGTTGAAGACGATGGCGGGAATGGGGATCATCAGCAGCAGGAACGCCAATGGAAACAGAAGGGCTCGGAAGAAATTCCAACCCAGAAAGAGGACGGTCAACCCCGCCAGTACTATCAGCAACGAGAAACCGGAAACGAAAAGTTCGGCGGTTATCTGGCCAACAAGGTAGCACAGGTTCTCGGGAATGTCACTATATTATGTAATCCTCAATAGACGGATACGGATTATTTCCTTGGTTCCGCAGGCTTTGGCCGTCGCTTTGCTTTGCGATCAGCAGCAAGTTGGCCTTCCGCCGCGAGACTCTCTTTTTCGAAGCCGGACAGAAGGCTCGGGTAGTCGCGGACATTCGTTGAGTACGGCTTTACAGGCGATTTGCGTTTATTCGTCTTCCGCTGCCGTCAACTTTGAAGCACGTTGTTCAATTTTACGAGGTGATTAAAGCTTCGAGCGGGCAGGCTCAGACGATCGCTGAGGTTATTGTCGAAGTTGTTATCGAGCCTGTCACTCAGAGGCGCCATCTGAAGCAGTTTCCGCTTTTTGGAATTGCTCGGCAACGAATTCCGGGAGCATCTCTTCCAGTTTTTGTGAAAGCCAAACCTGTAATTCGGACTTGTGCTCGTCCGAAATAGATGTAAAGCGTACCCCTAGATGGCCGGTTTTCACCCAGCAGATTGTTGATTTCGCCGAGCATGGCGCTTTGTGATCAGGCAGAGTGAATTGAACCTTGACGCTTTCTCCTGGAATGAGCGGAACGAACGTACTCAGAGCCATGCCACCTTCGCTGATATTTACGCTGTTACAGCGAATTTCTTGCAAGCTTTTCCTAAGAATGGCGACCGGAATCGAGGTCGGATAGCGGAAATAGCGCCGCCGTTCTCTCAAGATCAGTCCGTAAGCTGGCTTGAGTGTGTTACGGATTGATTTGGCTGAAAGGGGCCTCTCGAAGACGAACTCCGACCTTTTACGGAAGGCTATGGCCTCCGCATCACTGCCGCTGATGACAAACGTTACCGCCGTCTGATTCGACGGGGAGAGACGCGCCTCGTTCAGAATCACTCCCGACTCTTCTCCTAGCTGGAGATCAACGATTACGGCGTCGAACTTTCGGCGATTTAATAGACCAACCGCCGCTGGCACTTGCTTGCATACATCATGCGAAATCGACAATTCCCGCAGAGCATCGCTGAACTGCTGAATTGTCACCGGATCAGCCGAAACCAAAAGCGCGAGTCCCACTGCCATGTGTATTCCACTCCTTATTAGAGTCGTCGGTCACGATTGTCGTCCGATTGCTTGTGCACGGACCTGCTGTTCGGAAGTGTTGCCACGCAGTTTTTCGGCAACTTTGTCAACCGCCAAAGGCTTGCTGAAGTAATAGCCCTGGATTTCGTCACACCGCTGTGCCCGCAGAAAAGACATTTGCGCTTCGTCTTCAACGCCCTCCGCAATTACCTTGAGATTGAGGCTTTTTGCCATGCTAATGATTGCGGTGGTAATCGCTGCGTCATCAGGATTTACGGCAACATCTCGAACAAACGAACGGTCGATTTTGAGTTTGCTAACCGGAAAGTGTTTCAGATAACTAAGGCTGGAATAGCCCGTTCCAAAGTCGTCAATCGCGAGCGTTACCCCCATAGCTTTCAATTCCTCAACAACCGATAACATCAGGTCCGCATTGTCCAGGAGCAGGCTTTCCGTCAGTTCCAGTTCGAGGTATTTTGCGGGAAGGCCAGTCTCATCTAGCACTTTTCTGATGAGTTTGCAAAAGCCTTTTTGGCGGAACTGGATCGCTGATATATTTACCGCTACCATCACCGCCGGAAGACCTTCATCTTGCCATTTTCGCGCTTGAGAACAGGCTGTCCTAAGCACCCATTCTCCGATAGGCACGATCAGACCGACGTTCTCGGCTATTTGAATGAACTTATCCGGCGGCACAAGACCCAGATTCGGATGCTGCCAGCGCAGTAGGGCTTCCAACCCGATGATTCTTCCAGTGCCGATATCCACCTGTGGCTGATACATGAGAAAGAACTCGTTTTTCTCGAGCGCGGGTCGCAAGCTATTTTCCAAAGTCAATCGTTCCACAGCCTGAGCACTCAGGTCTTTGGTGAAGAATCGAAAGTTATTACGTCCGCTCTCTTTGGCGAAATACATCGCTGCATCAGCATTCTTGATCAAGGTTTCGCTGTTCGTCCCGTGTTCGGGGAAAACGCTTATGCCGAGGCTGCAAGTGATATTGAGTGGGCGACCTTGAACGACGAATCCGGCGGTCATCGATTTCGTCATCCGATCGGCCGCGACCGCCGCGTCGGCTATGTTTTTCACACCGGTTAGCACGATGAGGAATTCGTCCCCACCTAGGCGGGCCACCGTGTCTTGTTCCCGCGCCCATTTCTTAAGCCGCTGAGCAACCTCTTGCAAAAGAAGGTCGCCGAAGGAGTGTCCGAGCGAGTCGTTGATCAGTTTGAACCTGTCTAGATCGAGGAACAGAAGAGCGACCTTGTCTTTTCGCCGACGAGCACCAGCTAGAGCCGTCGCTAGACGATCCTGGAGGAGAGTCCGATTGGGCAATCCAGTAAGAGCATCGTAATAGGCCAGGAATTGGACCCGTTCCTCAGCGACTTTGCGAGCGGTGACGTCCTCAACTGTGCCTTCGTAGAACAGCATATTGCCGCTGGCATCACGCACTGCTCTCACGTTGACCAGTACCACTCTTTCAGAGCGGTCTCTGCGGTAAACATCTAGTTCAAAATCACGTACCAGTTCCTTCTCGCCCAGTACCTGTCTCAATACATCCATCCGTTTGGGCTCGACGAATAGCTGGGCCGCTGCGTTCAAGTTGGAGAGTTCCACGAGCATCTGTTCCGGTGAATCGTAGCCATGGATCTCCGCGAACGCGCGGTTGACGTTCAAGAGACGACCATCAGCGCTGGCCTGGAAAATTCCGATGACCGCATCTTCAAAGATAGCGCGGTACTTCTCTTCCGCGCGGCGGAGGGCCTGCTCGGCCTGTTTGCGTCCACTTATGTCCTGCTTGATAGCGATGAACTGCGTCTCGTCTCTGCCTTCGCCTTGGCTCACGGGCGTGATCGTCATCTCTTCGGTGTAGGTTGTTCCATCTTTCCGCCTGTTGACAATCTCCCCCTTCCAGACCTTCCCTGACGATATGGTTGACCAGAGTTCGGCGTAGTAAGCTTCGGGCTGCTCATCGGATTTCAATAGGCGCGGCGTCCTGCCCATCGCTTCTTCTTTGCTGTACCCGGTCATCGTGGTGAACGCCCGGTTCACCCACGTGATCGTACCGGTGTTATCTGTGATCACAATAGAATTAGCAGCGGCCTCCAACGCCGCAGCCTGCAACTGTAGACGCTTGATGGCCTTGTGTAGCTTACCGGTTCGTTCCATCACTCGTTCTTCGAGACCCGCATTAGCCTTACTGACCTCCTCCTTCGCGGCAATTCGAGCCGCAATCTCGCGAGCCGTCTCGCGAATCGTGAATAGCGCAATCGCAAGAGCAGCGGCTACCGCTAATGCAATCAGTAAGGAGATAAGGTCACTGGCCTTGGCGTAATCAACTTCGGATTGCCTGGCAGCGATGTTTAGTTGGTTTTTCTGATAATCCACGAACTCATCCCAGGCGATGTGATACTTCATCAGCGCGGGAAGAGTCTCTTTGACCATGACCACTTCCGCTTCGTTACGCCTCCCCTCATCGGCCAGTAGATGTAATGCTCGCAGGTAGCTATCGACATAGGCTCTTCTCGCCTCCTGAACCGTAGCAAGCAGCTGTTTCTCCTTACCCGGGTCACATCGATTTGCGATTTCTGCAATTAATTCGGAAATCCTTCTGGTATCGTTAGCCCGTGTAGCCAGCAGTGCAGCGACGTGGGTCTTATCCGGTTCAAGGAATATTTCCATCGTGATTCGGCTGTTGCGATTGGAGAATGTCAACGCTTCTTGTGCCAGGTCTCGCTTTTCTGATCGCTTGCCCGTAATCTCCTTGAGGTTTTCGTCTATCTCTTTCATTCGGCGGAGTCCCGACTGTCCTATCCCTATTAACATGGCAATCAGCACAGCAAATGCCATGCCCAGTCTCAGTGGTAAGTGTTTGCTATTCACCACGAGCTCCGAGCGAATGTTTCACCGTGAGGGTTTGGAACGAGTGAGATTTCAGGACCTGTCGCGGCCAACCACGCGAGGTGTGCGTAGTGAAGGACTCGAATGGTGTGGTACCGCTTTAACATACTGGCAACGGGCAAACAGCTTTAAGTGCATTATGAAGATTCATGTTCCAGACCAATGTGACGCAAATCACAATCTTGTTACCGAGGTAAGGCCGCGTTGTTTTACTCTTCAAACCGCGATATATAGAGATTTCAAATCGGCAACGGGACAGGTGTCATTGTTGTTTGCCTTTCGTAACTTTCGTTTTCAGGTCATTATTCTCACACTGGTGTTCTGATGTTGCGCCGCGTCGAGCCGACTTTGATTAACGAACAACAAGAGCATCTCGGGACAAGACCGATGCGGCAGGTCGAAGCACGCGAGTGGTGGCTTTGGGGATTTGCCGTCACTGTCACGTTAGTCTTGACGGCGGGTATCGTATCGCTCACCTTCCCCGGCAACCACCTTCTACAGAACGCCGAGTGGCTTGACCTTAGAGAGTGGGTACGCGGGCTGGCATGCCTCGTACTTCTGTTCGACATCTACACGGTTTACCAGCACCTCCAACTCCAGCGCATTCGTGCCGAACTGACCGACCGCAATCAGCTTTTTGAAGTCATCACTGAGAATGCCGCCGACATGATCGCGGTCATCGATTACGCCGGGAAGCGGCTCTACAACAGTCCTGCGTATCAGAAAGTTCTCGGGTACTCGTCGGAGGAATTGAAGTCGACTTCATCGGCGGAGCAGATTCATCCCGAGGACAAGCAGCGGGTACTGGAAGCGGCGGAGAAGGCACGACTCACGGGACGAGGAGAGCGGCTGGAATACCGCATGCGTCACAAGGACGGGACGTGGCGGATTCTGGAGTCGGTGGCCACCGCAATCCCCAACGAAGAGGCTCGGGCCGAGAGATTGGTCATTGTCAACCGCGACATCACGGAGCGCAAGCGAGCAGAGGACGCGCTCGCGCACAACGCCTTGCATGACACTCTGACGAACCTGCCCAATCGTACCCTCTTTCTGGATCGCGTACGACATGCACTTACGCTATCTCAGAGGCACACAACTTATAAGTTTGCCGTGTTGTTCATTGATCTTGATGAATTCAAGGTTTTCAATGACAGCTTAGGGCACGCCGCGGGAGATGCCCTTCTGATACAAATTGCCCGCCGTTTGAGTGCTTCCATTCGGGGTATCGATACCGTTTCGTGCTCGGTCCTGACGCAGAGTGCAAGCCCGGTTGCCAGCGAGGCGAGTTTGGCAAGACTTGGCGGAGATGAATTCACAATCCTGTTGGAGGGCGTCAGAGATTGCGGTGACGCCATTCGCGTCGCCGAGCGCATTCAAGAGCGTTTGGCTATTCCTTTTGTTGTGGAAGGACAAGAAGTCGTGACGACGGCCAGCATCGGGATCGCTTTTTGTGCAGCCTCATACATGTACTCGGAAGATTTGGTACGCGATGCCGAGATTGCGATGTATCGAGCCAAGCGGGACGGGAAAGCGCGCTGTCAGGTCTTTGATAACGCGATGCACGCTGTTGCCGTCAAGAGATTGCGCCTCGAAACTGATCTGCGCCGGGCGCTGGAACTGGGCGAATTCCGAGTTCACTACCAGCCCATCGTTTCTTTACAGACCGGAAAGATCGCGGGATTCGAAGCGCTCAGCCGATGGCAACGGCCGGAGGGCCTCCTGTTGCCTGCACATTTCATCCAGATCGCTGAAGAGACTGGGATTATCCTACCTATGAACCGTCAGTTGCTGCGCGAAGCTTGTCTCCAGCTTCGTGCTTGGCACTCTCAATTTCCCTGCGATCCGCCGTTGACCATAAGCGTCAACGTTACCCCGAAGGAGTTTGCCCAGTCGGACTTGGCGCCCCAGATCAAGACTATTTTGGTCGAAGTCGGAATCGACCCAAGCAATATCAATGTAGAGATCACGGAAAACATCGCCATGGCAGACCCACAAAGGTCGAGCCTCGTTCTATCCGAACTGAAGGCATTGGGAGTTCACATAAGTATCGACGATTTCGGAACTGGATACTCTTCCCTGAGTCGATTGCAAGGATTCCCGGTGGACACCTTGAAGATTGATCGTACCTTCATCTCCAAGATCGACACTGACAGCGAAACCAGCGAGATTGTGCGCATCATTGTAATGCTAGCTCACAACCTCGGCCTGAAGGTCGTAGCCGAAGGCGCTGAAACAGCTGAGCAGGTCAGCCTGCTCAAACACCTAAACTGCGAATTGGTGCAAGGGTATTTCTTTGCCAGACCAGGAGACCATGCCGCTGCTCAGGCGCTTTTGAGTAAGTACAAGGCGGAAGCGCCGTATTTTCGCGCCGCATCCGTGTAGACCCGGGACGACACTCACAAGTCAGGAAGAAATAGTACTGTTTTGCACCTTCCTTCAACCGCCTTTCACCATTGATTCCCATCTGTAGCACACATGAACAAACACGGGGGGCGAGTCTCACGGTCGCAAGCCGTCGGTGGTTACGAGTGTAACCCCTCATGGGGCGCTGATCACAGTTAAATGAGATTCGTCCTCATACGATCTAACATATGGAAACTCAAGAATCAGCGCCCTCAACGACTCGCAAGGGTGATCGTATTTCAATCTCAATCAGCGTTCGGGTCTCGTGTATGGATCTCACGGGTGAGCACTTCACCGACGTTGTGCAGACGGTGAATGTTAGTCGTACCGGTTGCTGTCTGCCTTTAAAGTGTTCCTTGGCCCCGGGGCAGAAAATTCACTTGCAACGGATAGGCAGCGGTGAGGAAGCGGTCGGCCACGTAGTGGGGCAGACTGGCATTCGTTCCGAATGCAATCTCTATGGAATCGAAGTGCTGGACCCAAGCGACAACTTCTGGGGTATTCGCTTTCCTCGACCATGGGGTAGTCGGTTTCCTAGACAAAAGGAACTGGAAGAAAGTCACTCCCGCGCACTTCTCAAATGCGCTGTGTGCCAAACCTGTCATGTAACTGCCCTCAACGAGGTTGAACTCTCCGTTTTCCAAATCACCCATCGTCTCACGCGCATGTGTGACGTGTGCTCTGCAAATACCGTGTGGGAAGCAGTTCCGGATAAAACTTCGCCGGAGGAACTCGTCGCGACTGGCAATAAACGGGAGAAGAGAAAATACGGCCGCATCAACATGAAAACATTTGCTTGCGTTGGTCCGCTTGGTCCCGAAGCAGACATAGTTGAGGTGGTAAACATTTCACGCGGAGGTATCTGTTTCCGCAGTTCTAACACTTACCGTGAAGACAGTTGGATTCAAGTTGCTGTCCCGTACACTCAGGGTGCGGCAAACATTTTCGTGGCCGGTTGTGTTGTACGCTCCCGCAAGATCAGCAACGATTTAACCGAGTATGGGGTCGAGTACGTAAAGAGCCAGGAGTAGCCCGCACCTGTGTTGAATTCCGTAGGTTCTAGAGCATCAGCAATGTTTACTGGGAGATTTCTCACGGGTTCAACGCTTTTAGTCGGCACGGGTCGGAGCATTGCAGTTCTCTGGCGAGAGCTTTGACCACGGCACGTTTTCGTAAAGAATCACCGGTCCAACAAGAGTTTTCAAGGCAGCTGTCTTTCTGCTGGCGTCAACGTGAACCACGATCAGCCTGTTATCGCTGTCCTCAAGAAGCACAGGATCATTCGTGCGGGGAATGTAAACGTATGGTTCTTGCATTGCGTCTTCTCCTTTTATCCAGCCGGGACGACAAGGGACGCGAGGGAAGAACCGAGAGCAAGTTTTCCCCGGATCCTTCTTTCGCGCTAACATCAATATCGTTCCATGGGAGTCAGAGGCCTGCCTATCGGTTCTTTGCCGTGCTCGTTGCGTACATGTTGCAACATGGCCCGAGCGGCCTGCGTGCGAGGGCTTCCGAGTCTGCCATCGAACTGATTGACGCACAGGGTATGCGAGCACTCGTTGCAAGTGAGGATCACGTTATTGTTATCTCTTGGCGCCCTGTTGATTGTGTACATCAACCCGAGAATACCTACTTCCTTTTTCTACCCCGTGTGATTTCCATCACTTTCCAGTTACCTTGGTTTGAGAAAGGGTGGGTGCTGAGCCCTCGCGGATGCAGTGTATTGCACCTGCCACAACTCGTTTACTACGGAGTTTCTTCCGCAGTTGTTAAAGAGAAGAGTCCGAGGACGTTCCCACGATGTTGACTATGACGTAAGATTGCCTTATCCACCATTGACCCCGAGCGGGAAGTTTAGAATGCCTGTTATTAGAAGTTACCGCTCATCCACCACGGGCACGCTAACGTCAACAGCGGCCATCAGCGGCATTGGCCCTCGTGGAGCCCAGCGGCACGCTTTCGAGTAATGTAAACTTCGTTGTGTCTAACTAAAGTCCCTGTATGCCGTTGCTCGAACGTCCGAGATGAGTTTCGAAAATCCATCCGATCTTCCAATGCAATTCTTCATATTTCCTTGCGTTTGGCCACCGCGGGCTTAGACAATTGGCGAAGAATCGCGATTTCACTCATTGAGCCGGTTGCGGGGGACTTGAGTGTAATCGCGTGTGGCTGTTGAAAAAGTACGCCAGCAGAAACGTCTTTATCGCCTGCGAGCATGGTGGGTGCCGAGTTTCTGCACTGAGTTCGACTAAGTGGTGGCTGGCAGAACCGGTATTGTCGGTTGGCTGAGGAACCGCACGAGTCGTTTGATGTTCTGCGCAGCTGCTGCCAGGAAGAACTGCTCTCGCACGAACTTCAATCGCCGCAGGCGCAGGCGACGCAGTCCGATCTGGTTCTTGAGTTCTGCGAACAGGGCTTCCACCTTCTTTCTTTGCCGCTGGGCGTTGCCGAACTCCGGCGTGTTGGCCAACTCGCGAGCATGTTGTCGGACCAACTCATCCCTGTGGATCGCCAGATATTTATATCGTCCACTCGTGCATTGTGTTTTTTGCGAGCATGCTCCGCAACGTTTGGCGCTGCCAATGTAAGCGTGAGCACGATTGCGAACATTCAAACCAACGTAGTTGAGCTGTTCCCCAGCCGGACAGCGATAACTGTTGCTTTCGGGCTGATAGGTAAATCGCTCCGGTCCATAGAAGGGGCTGTTCTTGCGCTTCGCACTCTCTCGCGGCCGCATGTAGGCAGTGATTTTCCGCTCTGCCAACCATTGCAGAAACTCCCCGTTCCCGTAAGTCGTGTCGGCCGCCACCGATGCTGGCTTTCGTCTTTGCCAGTGCGCGAAACGGGTAAGCATGGCTTGCGCGGCTACGGTCTCCTGGCTCAGCCGCGCCGCCGTGGCCTGCACTCCCACAATCACGCAACTGGGATTGTCCACCAGATAATTGTCGTAGTACCCCAACCGAGCCGGCGTGCCGCCCTTGGTCGCATAGGTGGAATCGGGATCTGTGGTCGACACTTGGTCTTGCTCATGTACCCGTTCTCCCACCGGGTTCTGCTGTTCCAGTTCCTGCAGATACTGACGCAAGCTCTGATGGACCTGGGCCGCTTCCACCAACTGCTCGCGCGGGATGCGGCTCTGTTTCGCGGCATTGGCTTCCACAAAACTGCCATCCACCGACAGTTCCTGGCCCTGCACCAGCCCCACTTCTACACACTGGCGCACGATCTGTTCAAACATCTGCTCGAACAACTTCGAGTCCTGAAACCGTCCGTGCCGGTTCTTGGAGAACGTGGAGTGATGGGGAATCTCCTGATCAAAGCTCAACCCGGTGAACCAGCGCCAGGCCAGATGCATGCGCAGCTCTTCCACCAGCTTCCGCTCGCTGGTGATGCCGTACAGATAGCCAATCAGCAGGATGCGCAATAAGAGTTCGGGATCAATCGAGGGTCGCCCGGTCTCGCTGTAGCTGTTTCTCAACTGCTCTCGTACAAATTCAAAACTGATGTGCTTGTCGATCAGCCGCAGCAGATGGTTTTCCGGAACTTGATCGTCCAGACGGAAGTAATAGAACAACGCTTCTGAGCGGGCGTGGTGCCCCATCATGATCAGCAGGCCTCCGAAGATCGAAATCCAGAGCAGCATGGGAAGAAACTTCTCCTTCTTAACATGCTTTCTCTAAATCTCACCCGCTAATCTGAGTGACTTTTTCAACGCCCACGCCTGATATCACTCAAAATCCCCCGGCAGGGGTTCTGAGCGCTAACACCTTTTACCGGCACTCTTGCTCAATCTCCTCTAGGGAGACTCTGATTAAGCCCTCCCTTTCCACAGCGAGTATAGATAAAGTCGTGCCAGCATGAACTCATTCCGCAAGCAGAGGACACTGGCGATGATGACGGGATTCGAGCGGTACACGAAGAAGACTCGGCGGGCAATGTTCTTGGAAGAGATGGAGCAGGTGGTGCCGTGGGGGAAACTGTGTGGGCTGATCGAGCCGCACTATCCCAAGCCGGGCAATGGGCGACGGCCGAAAGAACTGGAAAAGATGCTGCGGATTTATTTTCTGCAGCAGTGGTTCAATCTGGCGGACCCGGCGGTGGAAGAGGCTTTGTACGACTCGGCGACCCTGCGGCAGTTCGTGGGAATTGATTTGGGGGCTGAGCCGGTGCCGGATGAGACGACGGTGTGCAAGTTCCGGCACCTGCTGGAAGACAACCATCTGGGGGAAGAGATTCTGGGGACGGTGAACCTGCATTTGCAGGCCAAGGGCGTGCGGATCACGACGGGCACGATTGTGGACGCGACCATCATTCACGCGCCCAGTTCGACCAAAAACCGCGAGCAGAGCCGCGACCCAGAAATGCACCAGACGAAGAAAGGAAAGAACTGGTACTTCGGGATGAAAGCGCACGTGGGGGTGGACAGCCAGACCAAGATCATCCACACAGCGGTGGCGACGGCCGCCAATGTTTCCGATGTGGCCATGTTGCCGGACCTGCTGCATGGCGAAGAAACGCGGGGGTGGGGCGACGGAGCGTATCAGGGCCAAACCGAGGTGATCCGCGAGTGCGCGCCAGGAGCGCGGGATTTCACCCAGCGGCGCTGTCGCTACAAGGGCCAGATCGTAGATGAAGTGGCGTGGGCAAAGAACCGGACGAAGTCCAAGGTGCGGGCGAGGGTGGAGCACGTGTTTCAAGTAATGAAGCTGAAGTTCGGATTCGTGAAAGTACGCTATCGCGGGCTGAAGAAGAACGCGCACCGGCTGTTCGTTACCTGTGCCTTGGTGAACCTGTTTATGAGCCGCAGAAAACTGCTCGCCACGTCGTAGTCTCGTCCGGCTTCGCCCTGTGGGCGCGGTCGGAACGGCAGTGCTGACCAGTTCTAGCATTCGAGATCCGAACCGGCAGCACGGTTTCCTGAGCACGTCTGTTAGTCGACTTAGGATGAGCGCTTATTCAGAGCGTCCCTAGGTACGCCGCAGCCTTCCGGAATGAAATGCGCTTATACCGACTTAGCAGACCCGCGCAATCGCAGCCGAATCCAAGGCGCTTTGCCTGGACGATTATCTGACGCTCCTGCGCACTTAGATCCTTCCTTAGATTCCTCGAAATCCCTCTCCAAATCCCATTCAAATCCAACTCGGAACGTTCTTCGGGGCCAATGACAACGGACGGGCACGCCCGTGCTACCTGTTGGAGGAATATCGGCAGAGCGTGACGACACCATTTCCATTCCATGGTGAGGGCGCCCCTCCCCAGCGGTCACGAACACCTGCTTACCCCGATCATCGGACTTCAGGAACGAACGAAAGTGATCGGAAAAGCCCTGGGCGATCGCTTGAGAAGGCTCAATCACCAGCCACTCGACAATTCTGGGCTTGGACCCATCTAAGAACACTTCCACGGTGCGGGCCGACATCGAAGCAATTTCTGAAGCCTCGAGTATGATGACATCCGGCTCTTGCATGTCAGCCCTGCCCCTCCCTCGCTTCACAAGCCGAACGTACACCCGGTCAGCGCTTCCCGCCAGGACCCAGTTCAGGCGGGGGGACCTTGCACGCCAAAGCAGGTAAACATTCAACGCAAGGACAAACGGCACGCCCAGCCAGGTGGCCGCAGCTCGTACCGAGGCAATGAGGCCCACGACGAGGGCAACTAACAGGACCGGCGCGCTCCCAATGCAGAGAAGAAGCAGTGCGGATCCCCAGCAGGCCCGCGCTTCGGTCGAAGCGACGCTGCGCCCTACTTCCGGTGAGTCAGATCGAACGAATTTCATTGAGAGAGCAGATTACACCCCATCCCGACCTTAGTCGCTGTGATAGGCATCACTTTTGTTGATTGGTGAAAAATCGCGTCTCTGACAATGTCGGCGGTGTCAAGCAGTTTTCGTACACACTTCAGCGAGCACTCGGAGAAGAGCGCCATTTCGCTCTCGTTGATGGTTTGCCTTTTCCAACCCAGGCTCGCTTGTAATCGCTCAGGTCAGGAACTCGGTCCGACCCATGCATCTCTTCGGTCGCAACAGCGATCATGATTACTACTGCGAACTCCTCTTTTCGAAGAGGAGCGGGACGCCCAACCAATTTCTCAGTGTTCTACTGCACACCATCGCGATTTCCGGGCTGTCCCGCGTGCGAACCGAACTTGACCCACTGCTGATAGTCCCATCCCTGGCGCATCATCCAATACAGACGAACGGACAATCTTCGCGCCATCGCGACTTTGGCGGTTTTCCGTCCTCGTCGCATGATCAAGTGGAGATACTTGCTGCGCCACTGAGGCAGGCTGCGCACGGTGACCTGCGCTGCTTCTACCAGCAGAAAGCGCAACATCGAACTGCCTTGCTTGGTAATGTGTCCCAGTCGGCGACGATTCCCGCTGGAGTCTTCCAACGGCACCAGTCCGAGATAGCTCGCCACTTGTTTCCCGCATTGAAAGCGATCAGCCTCTCCGATGATCAGCACGAAGGCCAGTGCGGTGAGCGGACCGACACCGGGATGCGTCATCAGTCGCCGGGCTTGGGGACACTTCTCCACTTCCTGCTCGATCGCCTGGCTCAGTTCCGCAATGGTCGGGTTCAGTCGATCCAGCAGTTCCAGCAGATCGTGCCGTCGCCGGCTGGCCCACGGTGCTAGTCGGAACGATTCCAGTTGCTGCCGTCCGTGTTCCCGCCACAACTTCTTCTTGCAGCGCAGACCTTCATTCAGAGCCACGGCTTGCAACTGGTTCATGATCCGCGTGCGCGCCTGCACCATGCGGTGACGATGCCAGAGCAGTTGCCGCAGATCCCGGTTCTCCCAGTTTGGCACCCAGATCTGCGGGAACCGATTCTCCAACAGCAACTGCAAGATCAGTTGCGCATCTTGCCGGTCCGTCTTCTGCTTGCGTACTCGCTTCGTGCGGATCTCGGCTGCGTCTCCAATCCACGCCTCAAACTGCAACTCGGCCAGCAGTCGTTCGAACCAGCGGGCGTGACCGCTGGCCTCCATTCCGACTCGCACCTTCTGGCCCACCAACTCACGGTAGAACTTCTCCGCCTCGTCGGGGTGCGCTAATCGCTTCTCCTGAAACTCTCCGGTCTCCTTATCCACCAAAGCAATTTGCTGAAACTCGGGGTGAAAATCTACTCCTATAATGATCATCGTTCGGCTCCTTTCTCCCGAGCCGGTTGGTTGGATTCAGCACCACCAACTCTACTCGGGTACCGGAGCCGACATTGTCATGGAATCAATTACACTCATCATCAACGCCGATGTTTGTGAGATCGGAAGGCTCGGTAAAATGATCGCTCCGTCCAAGCTTGGAAGGTTGGTGTCGCAAGAATGGCCGTCAGATGACGCCCTCTTACTGAAACTGCGCCGGTTGGGTCTGGTGAAGCGGGAAGTTTCCGACGAAGATCTGAAAGGTACATTCATACGAGCCCGACAAGAAGACTCAGCGCTACCGCCGAGTTTGCGGCAGTTCAACTCCCCGAATGAGCGAGTGCGGGTGTTTCTCGGGCCGTTTTTGAGTCGCAAAGGTACGCGCTGGGCGGTCCCACTTCTATCGCTCGAACCGTGGTGGAAATTCTGGCATTGAGAAGCCTCAGCGCCCGCGGGTCATCGCTCCGCTGGTGCAATTTGTATGCTCTTCGCGTAGCTGGCGAAACATCCCCATTTCACTTATTGACGGGGTTCTGAACAAGCGCCCAAGCATTTTTCTCTATGGGGTCATTAGAAAACTACACACTTCTAACGCTGGATGTGGAAACCGAGAAGGCCAATCTTTTAAGGCTTCCACGGGAGCAGTTCCGGTTAGGGTTTTCTAACGCCGCTGCCATAAGCGTGACGCTCCAGAAACGGGTTTTTGGGAGGTCACCGGAGCAGAGTCGGCGTTCTGGATGCTATGCCTGGCGGAGAATACTGCATCTTTCTTCGCCCAATAGCCACGCTCAGGCGTAGGGATCCCTATCCGCGCGCATGCTTTCTTGAGTGCAACGTCAGAGATTCCGAATCTTGCCGACAGAGTCTTCATCGGTTCGGACCAGACAAGATCGTAGAGTTCTTTACGATTGAGTCGTTCAGTCATTGCGTTTCTCGCTCAGATGTCCTCGTTTGTGATTCGGCGTATATGGCAAAGCCGTCAGCAATGGCGAAGGCAACAGCCTATGGTGAGGTACAGGGGCACCACGCAGCAAGTTGGTTGTGTCAATCACAAGAAGCGCAATCTCAGGGATCAGAACGCTGCGCGCGGCAGGCTCGTTGGGCTACTCAGGCCAGACGATGCCGTCGGAATTGCGTGCGTTTGATGATGAGGAGGTGATACCAGTGATACCGTTTTCGTGGTCAACGGAGGTCGTTCGGTGTCGTGGCAGGCAACGGACCCAAAGCTAAAAAAGTCCTTGAAAGGCTCATGAACACAGGATATTATCGCTATGTCTAGTTTGCACCACGACTTGCGCTAGGTGGCGGAAATCGAGTCCCACTCTCTCCGCCAGATTCCCAGTTGTTTTCAATCAGTTAATTTATCGTGCGTGCTGTTGCGTGCTGTTTACCCGAAGTCAACGACGAAATCTGCGCAAGAGCCTCGGACTCTTAACTTGGTAACGACGTCCCCGCAGGTGGAGATCCTTTTGAACATTCCACGCATCACGGTTGTGGGAAGCTATGCGGCTGGGCTCACGTTGAAGGTGAAACGTCTGCCCGCTCCCGGCGAGACTGTGCTGGGATCAGGCTATCGCGTCGATTGCGGCGGCAAAGGTTCCAATCAAGCGGTCGGGTGTGCCCGGTTGGGAGCCGAGGTTGCCTTCCTTGCTCGAATCGGAAAAGATACGTTCGGGCAGATGGCGTTGCAGCTTTATCGCGAAGAGGGAATTGATACAGCATTCATTCTGCAAACGGCTGATCATCCGACCGGAATAGGCTTTATTCTGGTTGAAGCGGGAAGCGGAAACAATTGCATTGCGCTCGACCCCGGGGCGAACGAACATCTCACGGCTGCCGACGTTGCCGAATGCAATTCCGTACTAAGAAATTCTGCGGTGGTGCTCACGCAGCTTGAGATTCCCGTCGTGGCCGCTGAAGCGGCGCTGGCTAGCGGACGAGCCAATGGCGCGATCACAATTCTTAATCCTGCGCCTGGGAGGCCACTCCCCGATTCAGTTCTGCGGTTGGCGGATGTGCTTACCCCGAATCAGACCGAAGCGAAGGTGCTCACCAAACGAAGCCCGGATGCCGTGGCTGAGCCCGAAGCGGTTGCTCGCGACCTGATTCGGAGTGGAGTCAAGCAGGTGGTAATGACTCTGGGCGAGAACGGCGCGCTCATTGTGACCGCGTCATCCTCTAAACATGTACCCGCAATTCATGTTGACGCGGTAGATACGACGGGAGCAGGAGACGCTTTCAATGCCGGCCTGGCCACAGCGCTGGCGTGGGGCCAGAGCCTCGATTCAGCAGTGGAGTTCGCCGTCGTAACGGGTGGGCTGGCCGTAAGGAAAGAGGGCGTGATTCCGTCGCTTCCGAGGCGCGATGGGGTCGTGCAATTTTATCGGGAGCACGGCAGGACCGTTCCAAATTGGCTGCTCTCGTTTGATCACATCAGGCGGGCATGAATTCGTAATGAGCGAATTGAAGATTCATTCTGACATCAAGAGGACGGACGCCGCGCAATTAGCGAGCCGGATTCAGTCCACGATCATCTCGAACGCTCTAACGCGTACGCGATGGGAGCAGCACATTGCGGAATGCCTAAAATATCATTTTCATGCTGCCATGATTCCTCCGGCATGGGTCAAAAGGACTGCCGATGCTCTGCACGGAAGCGGGACCAGAGTTGCCTCTTTTGTGGATTTTCCGTACGGAACGATGACCAGCGCGGGCAAAGCGTATGAGACCGCGCAACTCGTCGCAAATGGAGCGGAAGAGGTCGATCTCATGCCGAACGTCGGATTTCTGCTCTCAGGAATGGAACGCGAATATGCGGACGACATCGCCGCGGTGGTGAAAGCGGCTGGCAAGGCGCCGGTAAAAATTATGCTGGAGCTTCCGCTTCTGAATGCACAACAGAAACGCCGCGCCATCGCTCTCAGTGTCGAGGCCGGGGTGTCGTATTTGAAAAACGCCAGCGGCGGAGCAGTTGGGATCGCCACGCCGGAAGAGATTGGATTCCTGCGCCGGCTTGCTCCACCCAGCGTTGGGGTGAAGGCTTCAGGGGGAATCAAAACTGCGCAGCAGGTGCGCGATCTAGTGGAAGCAGGAGCGGACCTGGTTGGAACCAGCGCTGGTGCTCAAATCATGCAAGAAATCGAGGGTTCGCCGATCCCTGCAGGCAATTCTGAATCTACGCAGTATTAGAAGATAGCTGTTCGCCGAAACCAGTCTCACGGAACGATCCTAGTTGACCACCTGATTCACCACCACAGATGTGCTCTGGGCGGAGTTGCTGTCCCCGTCATAAGTCGCTGTGATCGGGTGAGTTCCCGCAGCGAGATTCGACTTGGACATGGTCGCGACGCCTCCACTCAAAGTACCCGCGCCGATCCAGGTTGTTCCGTCCCTGAAGGTGACTCGGCCTGTCGGGGTCACCGGCCCTGAGGACTTTACCACCGCCGTGATGGTGAGCTTCTGTCCGAAACTCGAAGGATTCGGACTGCAAGTGATCGTCGTCGTCGTCGAGTAGAGCTCCACAACCTGCGCGAGGTATCCGGTACTGGTGGCAAACATACTGTCACCCGCGTAAATGGCCTGCATTCCGTGTTTTTTTGCGGTGAGTTTTGAGGTGGTATAGGTCGCTTTGCCGCCGCTCAATGCTACCGAAGCCAGCAGCGTGTTTTGGTCATAGAATTTCACCAGTTCGCCGCTGGGAATCACCCCATACGCGGACGTGACTGCCGCGCTAAATGTCACCGGCTGGCCCACGAACGAAGGGGATCCTGAAGTTGCCAGCACAGTCTTTGTCGGGTCAACCACATTTTGAGTGAGCGCGACCGATCGACTGCCTTCAGCCGTATGAAGAACTCCGGAGTAGGTCGCCCTCATGAGATGACTACCAGCCTTTTTATAAGTAGTCGAGTAGGTTGCCCGGTTGGTCGACATGGTCGCGGTCGCGACTGGGGCATCGCCGTCCGCAAACGTTACTGTCCCATCTATCGTGCCGCCAGAACCGCCCGCTACCGTGGCGGTGTAGGTCACGGTCGCGAAGAGCGATACCGGGTTCTTATCGGAGGTCAGAGCGATTGTAGTTGCTGGCGCTCCGCTATTGTTCAACATCACGCCGACCTCGACGTCATCCAAGGGGCAAAGAAGTTCGCATCCGTGTACTAACACCAGATCGGGTTTACCATCGTCGTTCAAGTCTCCCACTAACAGCGCCTCACGTCCTCCGTAGTCACCCAGCATGTATAGGATTTCGCCAGGCTGGAAGGTTCCATTGCCATTCCCCAGTATTGCGTACAGGTTAGCCCCGGTCGTGACACAGCCAACCGAATTCGGGGCACAGAAACCGGTCATGATCAAGTCGGGCTCGCCGTCCCTGTTGACGTCCAAGACGGTTAGTCCCGGCGCAAAGATCCCACCCGCGTCATACGAGGTCGCAGTCTGGAAGGTTCCATCTCCGTTGCCCAGCAAGATACCCCCATTACTGTCCGAGGCGGTCGCCGTCGCGGATTCGTTTCCCACCACCAAATCCAGCACGCCGTCTCCATTTAAATCAATCGCGGATATTGAATCCGCAGAAAAACCGCCCGATGCGTAGCTCACAACCGAACGGAAAGTTCCATCGCCCCTGCCTAGCAGGACTCCCACCTCATGGCTGTAGTCATAGGTAGTGCAACTGTTCGGGTTGCAGCCATTGGCCACTAAGAGGTCCGGGTTACCATCCCCGTTCACATCCGCAATCGCAATCGCGGAGGCTTCGAAACCACCACTGCCATAAGTCACCACGGGCTCAAAGGTGCCGTCCCCCTTGCCTAACATCACGCCCAGGCTGCCGACCCCAGTACACTCCACTGTCTTACAGGCGTTCACCACCACTATGTCGGCCTTGCCATCCAGATTCACATCGGCCACGGCCAGCGCCCCGGCCACCCAGCCGCCCGTGCTGTAGAGCACCCCAGGTTTGAAACTTCCGTCGCCATTGCCCAACAGCACTGCAACGTTGCCCGGGGAACAGCTAGCGCTGCACCCGGTCACCACTAAATCCGGCTTGCCGTCTCCATTCACGTCCGCGATGGTTAGCCCGACCGAAACTGTAAGTCCTGTAGTGTAGGTCTGGCGCGTCTAAAAAGTTCCGTCGCCATTGCCAAGCAGCACCGCAACCGTAGTGAGTGTGCTGACCACCACCAGATCGAGCTTTCCATCGCCATTCACGTCGGCCATTGCCGCGAGCGCAGAGTTGGTGTTACTTCCTGCGCTGTAAATTACCTGGGGCAGAAAGAGGACCGGGCCAGTAATGACCGGCGTCGCGGGGAGCGTGGAAGCTGCGGACTGAAGTGCGGGAGCGGCGACTTTTTCGCTGCCAGGTGTCGTCTCCGTCGTCTGCCCTACCACGGCGACGGCGAGCCATGCGATCAGAACCGTTGTGAAAACAGCAGCGACGAGAAAACGAGTTCGGTTGAGGTTGGGCATCACACGATTCGAAACAATGCACAGGTCTGTCATCGGTAGGCCTCCGGGACCTTCGCGAGAGACGGTTAGCGACAAGGGGTGGCATCCACGAGCGGACGCGGCGGGAAAGAACCCATGCCCGTCTTGAGGTCGGGCCGATTATACGACGAAATGAAATGGGAATACTTCTTTATTGGGCTAAGAGACTCATCGACCTTCAATGAGTGCCCTGCCGATTTTGCAACCCTCTCTGAATCAGTTAAACTCTCGGTCACGCATGCAAGGAGACAGTCATGTCTCTGCGCAAACTATGCTTCTACACGGTGCTGGCCGCAATTCTCGCCTGCGCAGCGGCCGGATGGTCAAACCGCCACAGCAAGGAATCTGATTTACCGGAAGCGGATGCCGGGCGGAACGATCCGTCGCTCGCTGCCAGCTTCCGTCTGAAAAGCGAAATACCGCCAGCCGATTTTGTTCCAGTCCAATCCAAGAATGCCAAAAGTCTGGGTGCCGGAAAGTTGCTGGTAGCGAGCCGAAACCTCGGCGATCCGCAATTCGCCAAAACGGTGATTCTGCTGGCTCGCTACGATGCCCAGGGCGCACTCGGACTCATTCTCAACCGACGCACGGATGTCCCACTCTCGCGCGTGCTTGAAAGTCTGAAGGCGGCGAAAGATCGTTCCGACCCGGTCTATCTCGGAGGACCACTCGAAATGCCGGCGGTGTTTGGTTTGTTCCAGTCGCCGGCCAAGCTCGAAGGGGCGGAGCACGTATTCGATGGTGTCTACCTGATTGCCGCTAAACCTCTCTTCGAACAAACCCTGGCGGCTCGACCTGACCCGCGCGTGTTCCATGTTTATATGGGCTATGCGGGATGGACTCAAGATCAACTGCGGATGGAAGTAGAATTAGGCGCCTGGTTCATTTTTCCCGCGGAGGCCAGCACCGTTTTCAATGCAGATCCGGATTCCTTGTGGCTGGAAATGATTCGGAAGACGGAGCTACAGTTGGCGATGGAGTAAGCCGACTACTGCCGGAGGTCGAACTTGCTTTTCCGCAAATTCCTAGTGAAGACGAAGGCCAGGACATCGCTGAAGACGCAGTTATGCTGGCCATCATTCCTGGTATTGGTAGTCGCTACGATTCGCCTGGTCGGAAGCAATGCAAACCACGTGCTTTCGGCTGCAGCCAGCGCAATTCAGTAGTCGTCTGCGATTCAGGCAGCTAGTGCGTTTCGGCCATTATCAGCGAGAGCGAGTAGTGCCATCATTTCGTCGCGAGTCACAATGTCGAACTGTCGCATCGAGCTGACTTGCTCTATCCGGTAGCGAACCGACTGGCGCGGATTGAACAGCTTCAGGCGAATGCCGTGATCCAGGGCCCATCGCTGCAAGAATACAAGCATACCTAAACCTCCCGCTTCGAAGGCGGGCACTTCCGAAAGATCGAGCACAATGATTCGCGCATCGCTTTGCGAGTTAACCGCTTCGCGTAACTTGAGAGCTGCCTCGCTGCGCACAATTCTGCCTTCGAGCTCAATGACCGCCATGTCGCCAATGTTATTGATGTGTACGCTCAACATACTTTTCTCCAAAGCTTGGGTTAGGATAGCTGTAAGAGCACGAGGCGTGCCATCGGCCCCGACCTCATTTTGTGTGGGTTATGGCGCTGGTCGGTGGAGGCACAGGAAATTTCGGGTGGGGACCGAGCAAATCTGCGCTAAAGCGAAGGCTGTATTTCTTAGGGAGACACACAGGAGTCGAGAAAAAAACGAGGGGCGTGCGACGACCCCGCGCGCGAAACAGGATGGGCATCCTTTGTCCCCCAACAGTCTCGCAAACGGAAACGGCTCAGGCGCAGAGGCAATCTTGCGCACATTCGCTGCGTGGGGGGAATGTGCAGCTTCCGCCGAGTGCTGAAGTCGGAAGCCGAGGAAATGCGCCCCTTACACGAATCAGCTCTGCACGAATCGTCCGATGGCGAATCAGAAGGAAGTTTTGTTCCGCTCGACCTGCTCTCGCGCTGTATTTGGTTTGCACTTTCAATGGCTTACGGATGGCGAAAATCATCGAGCAACTGCAAAGAACCGTGGCGTGTGGTTGACCGGAGAGGGCCCTTATCGTGCGAATTCGTCGGACAAAAAATCCTGCATCGTTGAAGGATTCCCGGTATAACATTATTGTTGCTTCGTCATAGTACTCTTGGCATTTTCTGAGCTGCCTTTTCGGATTTGCCAAAGCGGGGATGAAACTGTAGCGACCAACGCTTCGCTGTCCACCCAAATCTCCAAGACGACCGGAATGCGGTACGCTCTCGCTCTAATGGCGACCGTAGTAGCGTTATTGGTCCGTTTAGAGCTAAGTCGCTTTCTGGGCGACTCCCTACCGTACATCACGCTGTTTCCTTCGATCGCTTTCTGTGCCTGGTACTGTGGGGTCGGCCCGTCCATCGTCAGTGTGGTTCTCGCTCTCATTGGGACGAAATATTGGTTTATCCCGCCGCTCCACTCCTTTCGAATCGTCAGCACGGAGCAGGTCGTGAGTATTTTGGCGTTCTCGCTAACCTGCGGTGCCTTGGTCGTGATGGGAGAAGTTCGCCGCCGCCGCGAGGAAGAACTGTCGGCAGCACAGGTAGAACTTGAGCAAGCCGTACGTCAGCGGACCGCGGAACTCGACAGGACCAATCAAAATCTGCGGGAACTGTCGGCGCGTCTGATGCAATTGCAGGATGAGGAGAGACGGCGTATCGCCCGGGAGTTGCACGACAGTGTGGGGCAGATGCTGGCAGCGCTAGGAATGAACCTCGCCACCGTGGGAACCGACCTCAAACGCCTCGCCGAGACGGCCAATAAAGTTACCGACAGTGCGACTCTGGTAAAGGAACTCAGTCAGGAGGTCCGCACGATCTCCCACTTACTTCATCCGCCTTTGCTGGATGAAGCTGGACTCGCTTCTGCTCTCCGCTGGTATGTGGAAGGTTTTGCGGATCGGAGCAAGATTAAGGTGGACTTGGAGGTCCCCGCCGACTTTGAACGCCTAGCACGCGAGTCGGAAACGGCAATTTTCCGGACTGTGCAGGAGTGTCTCACGAATATTCATCGCCATTCGGAAAGCCCTACAGCCAGAATTCGTATTGCCGAATCTGACGGTCACGTTTTCGTAGAAGTCGAGGATCGAGGTAGGGGCATACCGTCAGAAAAGCAACTTGAGATGGCCTCGACGGGCACCCTGGGCGTCGGAATCCCGGGCATGCGAGAAAGATTCTGGCAATTGGGTGGCAGCCTCGAAATCCATTCGAACGGCAACGGTACGCTCATCGTGGCGCGGTTGCCGGTGGAAGTTGCCTCTGCCAGTCCAGCGGCGGCGTGATCTTAAGTTTGCCGATCTTCCTGAGCCCGCGGAGTTTTGTAACCCCGGCGCATCCCCACGGCCTATTCCGATTCGCGTAGATTTTCAGACTGAATTGATAGGGTTCGCTTCTGTTTTCTTGCAGCTGCTTAAATCTTCTCGACAGGTAATTCTCTCCTTCATTTGCGCAGGCTGGATCAACGCGCCTTTGGGCAGTAGGATATTTCTTCGAGAGCTCTTTGATGATGTCGTCGGGCGGATTGCCGCCCTTGCAGGTCGGATGGCCAAAGCCACTCGGGCTGTTCTTGTTCGACCAGTCAAGAATCATATTGTCGTTATGATCGGGAGAAGGTCCCATCGACACGGCATCGAGCTGCAGCTGATGGCGTACCTTCCAAGCCATTATGTCGTCGGCACAAGAAGTGTCGCCGCTCAAGCCAAGTCCACCCACAATTTTTCCTTTGGAGTCATAGAGAGGCAAGCCGCCGCCAAAGACGATTACACCTCCAATGGGCTTTCCCACCACGGGATCTTCCGGGGTTCCGAACGACGGAGCGGATCCGAAGACAGCTTGCGCATTCGGGGGCGCGCTCGTGGCAAGACTGTAAAGACTCTGTCCAGGTTGAGAAGCCGCAAAGAGATTGGCTGCGGCGCTGCTATCGTGCCCAGCGAGACAGCGAGGCTGGAAAGGACATTCCGGAGTGTGCGAAGGAGCTCTACGCATCGTAGCTAAAGCAGCTTTTTATGCGAGCCGATGCACACCCGGCCAGCCATCCGCTAGCATAGCCTCAAATTGTCGCTTAACAGCATCCGGAGCCTTAGTCCGAATAATGCCAGGAACTGTTCCGGATGCAGACACACAAGCATGGCAAGGATGTCGAAGGTAGTGTCTGCATGTAGCTGCGCGTCTAGTACGCACCAGGAACAATCTTTCGGCGCGAAATGGTTTGGCGTATATGCCAGGTCACGGTCAGTTCATGCAGGCAGCCGGTTCCGATCAGGGCAAGCGCTCCCGCATTCATCTCCAGAAATAGTCCCGCGAATATGGAGGCTCCTGCTTCGCCATCATCAGCAAAGTGCATCACCGATTCTTTTCACGCCACGCGTTGTTTCGATTTTCGCTTGCCGGTTCCACAGCCAATCTCCTGTTTCATAGGAAAGGGACTCAGGTACAAAGCCTCTTTTGCCGATACTAGATATAGGCAGGAGTGTTTGTGCGTCGCAATTTACCCTTACTTGGCGTGGCCGGAGCCGGCGTCCTCCTGAGCGCCGTTATCTTCACCACTCTGCGAAGTCTCGAACTCAATAACGCCCGAGCATCCTTCAATGGCGTAGCCCAGGAACGCCTCCAGACTCTGGAAACCAATGTCACTCTAACTGTGAATAATCTCATCTCCGTCGGAGCAGTCTACGATGCTTCGCCCGATCTCAAACGAGATCAATTCGATCGGTTCGCCACACCTTTGTTGGCGCGGAACCAGGCCATCCAGGCTTTGGAATGGATCCCACGAGTACCAAACCGATTGCGCCGGAGATATGAAGAAGCCGCGCGCCACGATGGTTTTCCATCGTTCCAGTTCACCGAACGCAGCTCGCCCAGGAAGATGGTGCATACCGGCACCCGCGACGAGTACTTTCCCGTTTTCTTCGTTGCTCCCCTCAAAGGAAACGAGAAAGCTCTGGGCTTTGACCTCGCCTCTGATCCCATCCGCCGGGCGGCGCTTCAGCAATCGGTGGATTCTGGCCAGCTGGTCGCGACGAGCCGCGTCAAACTCGTACAGGAGGTCTCAGACCAATATGGTTTTCTGGTTTTCCGCCCGGCGTACCGCGGAGGGACTAGCCCGTCGAGCACTAAAGCGCGGCGCGAAACCCTGATCGGCTTCGCCCTCGCGGTGTTTCGGGTAACAGACATCGTCGAAAAAACCGGCAGCGTCTCCGCTTCCTCCTCGCGACTGGCCGTGGTCATCTTCGATGGTGACGCCAAGCCGGGAGAAAGACTGCTTTATCCCAAGGCGCTCATCTCGATGGCATTGCGGACCTCCCTCCCGGTTTCAAAGCAACACGCACCATTTCGGTTGCCGGACGCACCTGGGAACTCGGCGCTTACCCGCTCGCCGGCAGTTTCAGACCCGTGCGTTGGAGCAGTTGGGCGACCTTGATGGCCAGCCTGCTGCTCACGTTTCTGGTGACGACTCACCTTGTCCAGCGCCGATACGCGGAGATCGCGCTGGCAGCTTCGGAGGAACGCTACCGTTCTCTCGTCTGCAACATTCCCGACATCGTCTGGACTGCAGATGGAGGGGGCTCCTTTTCCTACATCAGCCCTAACATCGAGAAGGTGAGCGGATTCCCTTTGGACGAAATCTATACCCAAGGCGCTACCCTGTTCTTTTCCTCCATCCACCCAGACGATGTTGACCGGGTAAGGAAAGGCTTCCGGGCACTCTTTGCCCACGGCGAACCGTACGATGTGGAGTGCCGCGTGCGCCGCAGAAGCGGAGAGTGGATCTGGGTGCGGGACCGCGCCTTGTCTACCTATCTACGAAATGGAACGCTTTACGCTGATGGTTTACTTTCCGACATCACCGGGCGCAAGCGGGTAGAAGAGCGTCTGCGAGTGCAATATGAAACGGCTCGTGCCCTGGCCGAGTGCGACACCCTGGATGAAGCTGCCCCCACGATTCTTAAATCCCTGTGTGAGGTTCTTGGCTGGCAGGACGGCGTACTTTGGGGAGTGGACCGCGAGGCCAAGCTCTTGCGCTGGGTAAAGAGTTGGCACGTATCCTCGCCGGATCTCATCGAGTTGGAAGAGGAGCAGCGCCAGATCACTTTCTCCCCCGGCGTCGGAGTGGCCGGTCGTGTGTGGAGCTCTCGCCAGCCCTCCTGGATTCCGGACATCACCCCTCTCGAGGGTCCCATCAAAATCGCGGCCAACCGCGGGCTGCATGCTGCGGTCAGCTTCCCCATTTTGTCCGGCGGCGTTGTGCTCAGCGTCATGCAGTTGTTCAGCCGCGAGGTCGAGCAACCGGATGAAGAGGTTCTTGAGACCCTGATGACGATCGGCGGCCGCATCGGTCCATTGATTGAACGTCAACGCGCCGAGGAGGCCCTCCACCAAAGCGAGGAGCGCGCCCGCCTGCTCTTTGCTACGATCCCGCAGCCTGCCTACGTGGTCGATTTCGCTACGTTGAACTTTCTCGAAGTGAACGACGCCGCTGTGTAGCAATACGGTTACACACGCGACGAGTTCTTGCAGATGAAGACCACCGATATTCGTCCGGCCGAAGAAGTGGAAGTGCTGCATCGACATCTTCTTCAACCGCGAAGCGTCAAAGGTTCCGCCGGACAGTGGAAGCATTGCAGCAAGGATGGGCGCATCATCGACGCGGAGACTTTCTTTCACAGCCTCGACTACGGCGGCCACAAAGCTTACCTTGCCATCGCCCAGGACGTAACCGAACGCAACCGCTTCGAGATTGAGCTCCGCCATGCCCAGAAGCTCGAGGCCGTCGGCAGCTTGGCGGCCGGCATTGCCCACGAGATCAACACTCCCATCCAGTTCGTCGGCGATAATATTCGATTCCTGCAAGAAGCCTTTGCCGGCCTCACCTCCCTTCTGGAAAAATATCGCCACCTGCGCAACGCTGACTCTGACGGCTCGACTACGCTCGAGTCAGCCAAAGAAGTCGCCGAAGCCGAAAGGGCAGCGGACATTGAATATCTCGCGGAGGAGATTCCCAAAGCTCTCGAACAGTCTTTGGATGGCGTTACCCGAGTCGCCACTCTGGTGAAGGCCATGAAGGTCTTCGCACATCCTGACCGAAAAGAAAAAGCGTCCGCCGACATCAATGAGGCTCTTCGCAGCACTTTGACCGTCGCCCACAATGAACTGAAGCATGTGGCCACTGTGGAGACCGATTTCGGTGAATTGCCTCTGGTCGTTTGCAACATTGGCGAAGTGAACTAGGTCTTCCTCAACCTGCTGGTGAACGCTGCCCACGCGATCGGCGCCGTCGTGAAGGGAACCGCCCAGAAGGGGCTGATTCGGGTTCAGACTTCCCTGCAGGGAGACGCCGTCTTAATTTCCATTTCCGATTCCGGCTGCGGCATTCCCGCCGCCATTCGCAACAAAGTCTTCGATCCCTTTTTCACCACCAAGGAAATCGGCCGCGGAACCGGCCAGGGTCTCGCCATCGCGCGCTCCGTAGTCGTCGATCGGCATGGCGGTTCGCTCACGTTCACGAGCGAAGTGGGTAAGGGCACTACGTTCTACGTTCGTCTGCCGCTCAATGAGCAGGCCGTGGAGGTCACGCAAAAGCCCTCCATCCAGGCCCCCGAGAGCAAGACTGTTTAAGAAGCGCCCTTCACAAAGGCGAGCGTCGTGGTCGGCATCGAGACGGTCACGTCTCCAAGGATTGCCCGCCGCGCATGGAAGTTCTTGAGTTTGAATATCACCGTCGGTGTGACTTCGTGCCCCTTCGAAACCAATAACCCTCCATCATGCGTGCGCACCTCTTGCTGAATGATCATGCCGGGAACCAACTCTTCAATGCGGCATCTGCGGATTTCGCCTTCTTCCGCGTTCGGGTCCAGGGTCACGAGAGCTTCGAAAAACTCCGGGCTGAAGTTCCGGTTTTGGCGGGTCAGAACATGTGCCGCTTCCGTTCTTGAAGTTCCCTTCTGGATGAGCCTTTCATAAGCCAACACGAGTCGCAGTATCTCTGCCCCCATGCGTATTTCCGCCTCGGCATCGTCGGTATCGAGCACGGGCCGGTCTTGATGCTGAATCATCCAAGCAATCGGTTCGAGGCGGGGGATTTTCGACAGCAGATCGCAGGCGATGCTTGGGTGCGCGTCGTATTGTGCCTGCTCGTTTGGCAGGAGCCTTTCCCCCCGATTCACGGCATCGATCGTTTCCGGAGCCAAGGTCACGCAACCCAGCTGCGACATCATGGCGGCTACCTCGTATTGCCAGGGGTTTCCCAATTTCATTTTGGTCACGATGTGGTGGATATAGCGCCGCGCGCGCTCCGCCCGGCTGAAGGCCGCCGGATTCACCAGGCTGAGCACTTCGGTTAGAACCTGAATGCTGCTGCTAAGCGTCTGCTCCAGGAGTTGCTTTTCCGCCGTGATCAAGCGGTATTGCACCAGCGCCGCCGTCAGCGTTTTCGCCATGATTTCTTTGCTGCACGGCTTGTTCAGGAAACGGAAGATGCTGCCCTCGTTGATAGCGTTGATCGCCGTTTCCATGTCGGCGTTTCCCGTAAGCATCACGCGAATCGTGTCCGGCGAAATGCTCTTGATTCGGATCAACAGCTGGATGCCATCCATTCCGGGCATGCGCATATCGGATACCACAACCGCGTAGGGCCCTTTGTCCGCAACCAGTTTGAGCGCCTGCTCTCCGCCTAACGCCGTCTCCAACAGAAACTCGCGGCTCAGAGTGCGCCGAAACCCGTCCAGAATGTTGCTGTCGTCGTCCACCAGAAGGATCTTTTCAGACATGGTGCTTCTCCTCGGCGATACCCGCATGGGATCGATCGGGCGTTTCCTTCCCATTCGCATCAAGCGTGCTTCGCCAATCTGTGTATCGCTCCGCGCAGCCGATTCCGGTCAGAAATTTCGCGTCAATTGGCATGCGGTCTCGCAGTCGCGAGTTGCTTTTTTCGTCGTGATACGCGCTAGCCACGTGCACCGCCGCCAGCGGCGAAAACTTTGTACTCAGGCTCCCGGAAGGATCGTGATGCCAGGCCACCGCCTCGACAATCGTGCTCGGCAACCCCCATAACCCAAGCAGATAAGCGGCCACCTGGGCGTGACTGCAGCCCAACACTTCGAGCTCTGCAGCATATAACCCCACCGCCGCCTCCCTGCTGTAGTCGAGCACCTTCCCGTACGGCTCATCCAAGGCCGAGGCCAGGATCAGCTTGCCGACATCGTGCAGCAGGCCTGCAGTGAACGATTCATCCTGCACGCGCTGACTGGCGTGCTCAAAAAGCGCTATCTGCCGGGCGCTATTGCTGACCGCCAGAGAATCGTTGGAAATCTGCTGTACATCATCCGCCGTCAGCCGTTTGCTCTCAAATTGCTCAAACACGTGCGCCGACAGCACCAGCGCGCGAAGCGTATCCAGACCCAGCAGCTTCACGGCATGCGAAGCGCGGGAGATCTCACAAGGCAGGCAGAAGAAAGCTGAATTCACCAGCTTCAACACCTTCGCGGTCATCGCCATGTCGGCCTCGATCAGTTCGTCGACTCTTTGCAGCGATGGTTCCGGATGGCGCAACTCCTCGTTCAGTTGCAGATAAACCTGCGGCAAGCTAGGCATGAAGTCCAGCTTCGCGACCAATTCGCGCTGAGCCGGGCATTGCAGCAGATCCTTTAGGGCAAAGGCCCGGATCAGCCGCGATTTCAGCTCTTGCGCCTCGCAAGGCTTGGAAATGAACTGATGCGCCGGATTCACCGAACGCAAAATCGTGTCCCGATCCGACTGCCCCGACAGCACCATGCGCAGAGTCTGCGGCGATCGCCTCTGTACTTCCTCGAGCAGCTGGGCTCCGTCCATGCCCGGCATGCGCATGTCGGTAACGATGATGTCGAAGGTCTGTCGTTCCATCTCCGCCAGGGCTTCGTTGCCCCCAGGAGCAAACACCATCTCCCACTCCGAGCGCATCGGGCGCAGGCTGCGTTGCAGCCCGCTTAACACCATCGGCTCATCATCGACAAATAAAAGTGGGATCCGTCTGCCCGGCTGTGGTGAATTACGTCGTGCATGTTTTTTCCCAGCAGGGCGCCGGCGTTGTCATAACCCAGTATCCGCAGCAACGCGGGGTTGCAGAATGTGCAGTTCCCTCTCAGATCCAGTCCATAGATAGCTTCCGCGGTGGAATCAAACAGGAGTTGCAGCCTTTCCTCGCGGTCTTTTATCTTCTGCCGATCCAGGATTCGATCGTCGATGATGCGCGAGATCATAACAATGCGTTCTAGGACGCCGGCCTGATTCCGCACCGCGCTGCCGTGCGCCTCCACATAATGCCACCCGCCATTCTTGTGCCGGTAACGCAGTTCCGCGATCACTCCACTCGTTCCCTCTCGAACCATTTCGTCGGTTGCCTGATGAATGATGGGCCGATCGTCGGGATGCACTACGTCCCAGAAGTCGGCCGCTTGCAGTTCGCCGGCCGAATATCCCAGAAACTTCTGATACGCAGGGCCCACATAGAGTGCTTTCATGCTGGGGTAATCGACGACCAGAATCAGGTCGTCCGCATTTTCGGCGATGGTTCGAAACAGAGTCTCACTTTGCTGTGCGTCTTCTTCCGCCGCATCGTGCCGAGCGCTGCCGCTCCCCGAAAGCTTGGGTGCCGTGTGGGTAGTCGTATTCAAGCTCCTCTTCTAGTTCGAGTGCGCACTCGATCTGGCCTTAGCGATAACAGAACAAACGGACCCCACGGACGACGCCATCGCTACCCGGCAGCAGTATCTTGTCATTCAGATAATCGGCAGCTGCGCTGGCCAACTTGAGCCCTATTAGCTCAAAGTAGCGACTTTTTGCGCTCTTCCCGCACAATCGGACCGCGTTGCGGGCCTATTGAATAAACAGGTCGGTGGCGAACTAGGAATCAGCGACAGGACGGTGAAGGCAGACCGAAACCAAGTGACGCACAGCGTGAAAATAGGATCATTTGCGGACTAGGTGAAAATGGCTGCGACGCCCCTTCTCAAAGAGCGGGCCTTCGCACTCCCCCGGGGGTTAATCGCAGCAAACGGCAGGAGTCCAGTCGTCGCTGGAGCGTCATCCTTGCGATCCTCGTATAAATCAAGTCGACCAAACTATAATGCGTACGGAGAAACCATACATGATGCGCATACTGTGTCTTAGCGTTCTGCTATCGCTCGCGGCTTCAGGATTCGCGCAGCAGCCCTCTGCTGATCCCGCGCAACACTCATCGCATGCCTCCAGTCCCGCCGCCCTCTCTGCAGACGAGGTCTGGAATAATCTTATGGCCGGTAACCGTCGATTCGTAGCCGGCAAACCGGAAGCACGCGCCCTCGTGCCACTCCGCCACAAGCTTGCTTCCGGGCAATCGCCCAAAGCGATTATCCTCGCGTGTTCCGACAGCCGGGTCGGTCCGGAGTTGATCTTCGACCAGAGCCTGGGCGATCTTTTTGTGGTGCGTACGGCGGGAAACGTCGCTGACGCAGTGGCATTGGGAAGCATCGAGTATGCTGCGGACCACCTTCATAGCCCTCTGTTGGTCGTGCTGGGACATCAGAAATGCGGTGCAGTAAGCGCTGCATGTTCTGGTGAAAAGATGCCCAGTCATAACCTGGATGCCATCGTGGAGAAGATCGATCCAGCCGTGAAGCAAGCAAGAACCTATGCCAAGACGGATGATCTGATCGAGTCAGCGATCAAGGAAAACGTCCATCAGAGCGCCAAAGACGTTTTGGCCAACAGTGAGATCCTTCGCAGTGCGGTGAAGTCGGGCAAGCTTAGTGTCATCGAGGCAGAATACGAGCTCGATAGTGGCAAGGTAGTTCGGCTTAGCGCAGCGGCAAAAGAACAGAATTAGTGAATTGTCATTTTTCATATTGAAACTTTCAAACTAGTGGGGCAGGAGAGCTGTCCGGCGAAGGTTTAGTGGGGGACTTGGGCGAACGGGGCTACCAGTCCGTTTCTGGTGTGTAAGTGACCGTGGGACTCATAGATCGGCGCGGAGAAAGCAGCACGAGACTCCGTTCCAGAGTAATGCTGCTCGCTCCAGGAGTTCAGACAGATTTAAGGAAGCTTTGAGACAATGCTTTCAGGTTGTCATGCGCGTACTCCTGGTCGAAGACGAGCAGCGCCTTGCCGAGAACATCGTTGCCGCTTTGCGCGAAACCGGACTGGCGGTGGATCATGTTGCCGACGGAGAAGGAGGTTCGCACCTGGCCGAGCAGGGCGTTTATGATGCGATCGTGCTCGACCTGATGCTTCCCGGCAAGAGTGGTCAGCGTGTTCTCCAAGATCTGCGTCGAAGAAAACTTCATACTCCTGTCCTCATTCTCACCGCACAAGAAAGCAAAGAGTCGGTTGTGAATCTGCTGAATGCAGGAGCGGACGACTATCTTAGCAAGCCCTTTGATCTGGGTGAACTCCTTGCCCGGATCAAAGCTCTCATCCGGCGCGCGAAGGGCGTCTCTACCCCGGTGTTAGTGGTTTCGGATCTGGAATTGAATACCGTGCAGCAAACCGTCCGTCGCCGGGGCCGCTTTCTCGATCTTTCGCCGACCGAATACCGGATTCTTGAATACCTCGTTCATCGACCTCGCGCAGTAGTGTCACAGCAGGAGTTGCTGGAACATCTGTACGACTTCGATTGGGAGCATCATTCCAACGTGATCGAAGCTCATGTCTCGAACCTGCGAAGAAAGCTGAACATGGGCGGTTGTGAGCCGTTGATCGAGACGTTGCGGCATCGAGGATACCGGCTTCGGGAGGAGGGCGGTGGCGAATGACGGCGTCCCTCTCCATCACGCGGCAACTCGTCGTTACGGTCCTTGTTCTGGAGCTCTTATCTGCAATTGCCTTGATTGGGGCCATCACGGTTCACGAGTGGAGCGTGCAGATAAAAGTCTTAGACGCGTCGCTGGTGGCGACAGCGGAATCGTTGATGGGAGCGGTTCAGGACACTGAGGATGAAAACGATAATGTCATGCTCGACATGCGAGGCATACGGGTTGGCCGGGATGCTCTGTTTCGCGTCGAGGATGAGCGAGGCAGAGTCCTCGGCTCCGCCGGTGATCCCCCTCTTTTGCAGAGAGCAACATCCGGGGCTCCCGTGTTTCACAATGTGGATGTAGGCGGTCGCGGTTATCGATTCCTCGTTCTCAACGGGCTTCGCATCGTGGATCCGGGTCAACCGAACGGCGGGGTTCGCCACAGCATCACGATCGTCTACGGAACACCCTTGCGTCACGTCTGGCATGAGGTCTTGGAAGCGATTCGCTTCTTCGCGATTGCGACTGCGTTACTTCTGGGCGTTACCGGGGCCTTGATGGCCTGGCTGGTGCGAAAGGGGCTTGCGCCCGTCCATGAACTCGCGGGTGAGGCGGAACACATCAGTTCGAGCGACTGGCACTTTAACGCGCCGGACAGCGCAAAAAGGACAGTGGAACTGCGGCCCCTTGCCGCCGCTCTCGAAGCCGCGCTCGCACGGCTGCAACGTTCGTTTGAGCAACAGAGGCGATTCACCAACGATGCCGCTCACGAACTAAAGACCGGCGTGGCGATCGTCAAGTCTTCTTTGCAGCTGCTGTCGATGCGGAAGCGCACTCTCGAAGAATACAGTCAGGGCTTGGCACTGAGTCTGGAGGATGTCACTCGATTAGAGTCCAGCGTGGAGAAGATGCTCACTCTGGCGCGACTGGAACAGCCGATTGAGAGCTACGGTGGCTCGGGAGGCGTGTCTCAATCCTGTTCTCTGCGCGATATCCTCGAGGACGCTGTGCATCAAAGCGAGCCTTTGGCCCGGCTGAGGCGTATCGAAGTTACGGTTGAATGCCGGGCCGATGCAAGGGTTCCGGTCGATAGCCACGATGCATTTCTGCTGTGCTCTAACATCTTGTTGAATGCATTGCAGCACACACCCGGCGAATCTACTGTACGAATTGAAGCAACCACCGACGAGAAAAGCGTTCGAGTAACGGTTCAGGACCAGGGAGAGGGAGTCTCAGACGAAGTTCGCGCTCATATCTTCGAGCCCTTCTTTCGGGGTGACCCGTCACGAAGCCGAAAGAATGGAGGCACTGGCCTTGGACTTTCGATCAGCAAGGCAATCTGTGAGCGGGCGGGAGGATCGATCGAGATCGCAAACAACCCTACCGGTGGCGCTTTGGTCACGGTGAGGCTTCCGGCGGAAGTGACAGCAATTGGTTCCCCACTTTCAGGTTCACTTAGGGCAAAGTAGCAATACTTGGTAGGCCAGCAGTAATACCTAGTTTTCTGAGGAGTTCAGCATGCGCCTTTATCGAGGAATAGTAGCGGCGGCAGTCGTCTCCATAGCGGCGATTAGCGCTGCACAAGATTATCACGTTGCCGACCACTGGAAGCTCGGGGGACAGGGTGGATGGGATTACCTGCTGAGCGATGACTCAGCCCACCGGCTCTACGTCACGCATAATGCACGAGTCGAGGTTGTGGATACCACGACCGGGAAGACTATCGGCGCAATCACGGGCCTGAAGAGCACGCACGGTGTTGCGCTGAACCCCGACGGAAAAACCGGATACATCAGCGATGGCGCAGGAAATGCGATCGCAGTTTTTGATCGCTCCGACTTCTCGGTTAAAGCCACGGTTGCGGCCGGCACAAACCCCGACGGCATCGCCTTCGAGCCCACAACGAAAACATTATGGGCATTCAATGGACGCAGCAAGAATATTTCGGTGCTGGACTCTGCTTCCAACACGATCGTTGCCACATTGCCGTTGCCTGGCAAGCCGGAGGTCCCACAGGTAGACGGACGTGGATCCGTTTTCGTGAACATTGAAGACAAGAATGAAATTCTAAAGCTGGATGCGGCCAGCCGAAAAGAGGTCGCCACCTGGCCGCTTACTGGCTGCGAATCGCCTTCCGGAATGGCCATTGATCGCGACAAGCATCGCCTTTTCTCGGTCTGTGACGGGGGAAAGATGGCCATCGTTGATTATGAATCTGGCAAAGTCCTGGGGCTGGCCGCGATTGGAGATTCACCGGATGCCGCCGCCTTCGATCCGAAACATGGGCTGGCGTTCTCTTCGAACGGAGGAGATGGCACCCTTACTGTTGTCGACGCTGATAAACCCGGTTTCCCAGTCCTTCAAAACGTCAAGACCGAACAAGGCGCGCGCACGATGGCCCTCGATGTCTCGACGGGGCGCATCTACTTGGTGACTGCCCAGTTCGGACCAGCTCCGGCAGCCACTGAGGCCATGCCACATCCGCGCCGCAGTGTAGTGCCAGACACCTTCGAGATCATCGTTGTGGAGAGATGATGTAGGGTGGGAGGCCTGCGATTATGATCGCCTCGGACTGCGAACCGCTGAATCTTGGCTTGTCAACGATGATCACCATTGACGGATTGGTGGACTTGGTAACGGCGATCGCCGGTAAGCGTCTAGTAAAACGCTATGATCTTACAAAGCCGCAGGGTGTTCGGGGACGCAACAGTGACAACTCGCGTCTGTTCAAGATCCTAGGATGGGAGCCCTCGGTTTCGCTCGGGACGGGCCTCGAAGTCACATACCGCTGGATTGAGAACGAAATAATGAGGACCGACCGGCTCCAATTCGTGCTTGCCAGCAATCGTGAAAACTCTGCCGCCGCGAAGATCACCAGACGAAATCCTCCGAGTTCGTTGACTACCGGGCGGATGAGGTTTTTTCTCTGGTGCTCATGCGACTTTTCCATTTGGAGCGCGTCAGCTTCAAGCTGCGATAAGCATCGAAGTAGTTATCCGGAAGTTGCCACGGATCTCTCCTCTCGGTTTGTCCCTACGGATTGAATGAGTTGTCATGCCGAGAGAAACTGCTTGATAAGAACCACGGTGTCGTCCGGGTTCTCTTCCGGGAAGAAGTGGCCACCCTTCATTGCTTGTCCCTGCGCACGCAGAGCCCATTGCCGCCAAATGCCCAGCGGCCCTCCGTCTTTTGCATAGAAACTGTCGAGCGGACCACCTTCCGCCCATAGATGCAGCACCGGGCATTCGATCCGCTTCGATGCTTCTTTGTCCGCACGATCGTGTTCGATATCGATCGTTGCGGCGGCTCGATATTCCTCGCAGATTCCGTGAACGCGCGCCCGATCTCGATAAGTTTGAACATATTCTTCGAGTATCTCGGGGCCGAAGGAACCTTGGCCGAAAGGGTTATGGAAAACGGCCTCGGGAGCGCCAAGTAGATAATTTTCCGGGAGCGGGTCCTTCTGCGATAGCAAAATCCAGGGCCAGTAAGTCTGAGCGAAGCGTGCATCGGATCGGCTCCAAGCTTCGAGGATCGAAATCACGTCGAATACGGCAAGTCGCTCCACGCTCCTCGGATGGTCCAAGGCCAGCCGGTAGGAAACGCGTCCTCCGCGATCGTGACCGATCAGCGTGAAAGTCGAAAATCCGAGTTTGTCCATCACCTCAACCAATTCTTTCGCCATTGCGCGCTTGGAGTAAGGAAAGTGGTTGTCTGTGGAAGCAGGTATCCCACTACGCCCGTAGGCACGCAGGTCCACGCAGACCACAGTGTGATTTTCAGCTAGCTTCGGCGCCAGGAATCGCCACATCAGGCTTGTACGCGGAAAGCCGTGCACCATCAGAATAGGAGGTCCCTTCCCATAGCGGCGCACGAAAACTGCGTTTTCTGAAACTTCGACTTGAGAGGTCTCGAATACCTCTGCACCCGCTGCAACATGTGCCGCATTTTGCGCCCACGCAAGTTCTCTGAAACGGAGATCCCAAAGGAGACCGAGAGATGCCCCTGTAACCGTACCAAGAAAAGTACGACGTTCCATTGTTTCCTCCTGGCCGAAATGGCTCTTTTCCGAAGAAGGAGCAAACGAGAATGGGTCTCTGTGACCGGCCTCTCCGTCATTCGCAATTGCGGCGTTCATTTACGTCTCCTTATTTCCTCCAGGCTCCATGAGATTCGGCGCCGGGACCAAGGACAACCCTAAATGCCCTTGATCTCGCCGCCATCCATGCGAACGGAAGCTCCTATCATCCACTTCGCGGCCGGGGACACCAGAAAACTCATCAGATCGGCAACCTCCTCCGGCTTTCCAAAGCGGGTAATGCCAGCCTGCTCCGGAAATTTCCTGATTGCCTTTTCCACTGTGAGATTGTGCGCCGGAGCCCAACCTTCAAAAAAGGCGCGCCGGCGTCCCGTCATGACCGCTCCGGGTGATATGCTGTTGACCTGCACTCCATCTTTGATTCCTTGCTCTGCGAATGCCTTAGCGAGCGCGTTAATGGCTGCATTGATTGTCGCGACTGCCGCATATCCGGGCTTGGGATCGAAGGCTGCACTTCCGGACATGAACACAACCGATCCCTTCGACGCCTTCAGAGCGTTCCAAGCCTCTATCGTCAAGCGGCGCGCGCCGTTTAGCTTAAGCGCCATACCGTCGTCCCATTGCGCATCCGTCGTCTGGAATAAATCAATCTGTGGTACTGCCCCAGCAATGTTGAGCAGTGCGTCGATTCTGCCCAGGCGTTCGAGAGTTCCCTCGACGATGGTTTTAGCAGATTGTGGCTGCCGCAGGTCGAGAGCCAACACCATCGTTTCGGCTCCAAGGGACCTTACATCGGAGGCCGTTTTCTCCAGGTTATCCTTATCCCTTGCCACCAAAACAATAGCCGAGAAATCACAAGCGAGCCGGATGGCCGTGGCGCGTCCTATCCCTTGACTGGCGCCAGTGACGATGGCGGCAGATTTTGTAGTGGTCCTCATTTTTTCTTCCAACCAGAAATCAATTCGTTTCGACGAAAACCTAGGTCGAGAGCGTTTGGCGCGCTGCCTCCAGAATTATGTTGATCACAAGATTTGGCTCCGTGTACATCGGGCTGTGGTCTACACGGTATGAATGGACTTTCGCACGCATCCGATCTGCCATGAAATGCTGCGTCTTCGGGTTGATCATGCGATCCTCTTCTGCGAGGAGGTACCATGAAGGTTTCGTTTTCCAAGTTGGCGCTGGGGACGGCTCCTGAATGCACTGAACCGCGATTGGCCGTTGTACGGCAGCTGCAATGCTTGTTTGCTCGGCAGAGCCTTGTGAGCAACCGCGCGTCGAAACCCACCGTCCGGTATCCACATAAGGCCATGGGCATCCGGAGCCAACTTGGGCGATTCCGGGGGCTTCGGGTCGCGATAGAAAACCTTGGCTACGGTCTGACCCTCGTCCCGTGCAAGCGCTGCGATATAAACGAGAGACTTAACCCGGTCGTCTCGCACTGCGGCGATCACCGCGCCAGAATAGGTATGTCCCACCAGGACCACGGGGCCGCTGCTCCGCTCTAGCGCCCAACTCAGAGCAGTTGCGTCATTGGTTAAGGACGTGAGCGGGATCGGCGCGCAGATCACCTGAAGGCCGCGCCGCTCCAAAGGCACAACGACGTTGCGCCAACACGAGCCGTCGGCCCACGCGCCATGCACCAATATGATGGTTGCGTTCTGCGGAAATTCACTCATTTTGGAAGACGTCGAATTTTCGGCAGCTTGTGCGGTGTCTTGCGCGCGCGCAAATTTCGCGAGAGAGCCGTCAAGAGCAACACCTAGAGATGCGGCTGTCAGCGCACCAAGAAACCTTCGACGTTCCATATCCCTCCTCGTTCCGATCACTCTTCGCTAACCACCATGAAGTTTTGAATAAAGGCATTCATCTCGAAGCCACACTCTTTGAGCGGCAGTGAGCCGTTGCCATTCGCACACATGGAAATCTAAAGAGTTCGACTCATTGCGGTTCTCTCGACCCCGGCTGACACCGGTACTCTCAGTGCAACTGCGAGGCCAAAAAAAGAGATTTCAAAAAGAGTGAGAGACTTGCCGGCAAGGTATTACGGGGTTACAAGATGTCGCCAAATCACGCGCGCCAGGTTGGAGTCGGCACTGACGGACTGATGACAAATCTCCGCCACTGACAGTTCCCTGCCGCGCGTTCGGTCGGAACAGGGATGCCAGACATCAGAGTTTTCTCGAGAATCTAGCGCCATACAGTCTCCTGAGTACCTGAGAGAGCTCGATCCAGATAGGTTGCGGCACTGATTAGAGCGAGATGGGTGAATGCCTGAGGAAAATTCCCAAGATGTCGCCCGTTCGAACCGAGTTCTTCTGAATACAGACCGAGATGATTGGCGTATCCCAAGAGCTTTTCAAAGAACAGCTGCGCCTTTTCCAGGTCACCGGCGCGGGCCAGGCATTCGACGTACCAAAATGAGCATGCCGTAAAGCTTCCCTCTCCGCCGGGAAGGCCGTCGACGTGAATGTGTTCCACTTCGTAGCGACGAACCAGCGTGTCTTCGATCAGTCTGTTTTCGATTGCCCTCATCGTGCTGAGCCACATAGGGTCGACGGGGCTGATGAACCGCATCATCGGCATCAGCAGCGCGGAAGCGTCCAAGGCTTCCGTCCCCTTGGCTTGCACGAACGACTGCAGCCGATCGCTCCAGAAGTTCGTAAAGATGTCGTTCCGAATTTCATCTCGAGTGCGTTGCCATAGATCGAGCGGGCCGGAAAGCGACCGTTTCTGCGCAAGCCGCAAAGCGCGGTCGAAGGCCACCCAGCACATCATGCGGGAATGCAAGAATTCTTTTGCTCCGCCGCGAACCTCCCAGATTCCTTCATCCGGGCGCTGCCAATTCTTTCCCAGCCACTCCAGCATGCGCTGAACACCCTGCCATCCGGCGTACGAAATGGGGTCGCCGTATTTATTGGCCAGGTAAATGGCGTCCATCATTTCACCGTAAATATCCAGCTGGAGCTGCTGATACGCGGCATTGCCAATGCGCACCGGCCGGGAATTCTCGTACCCGCACAGATGATCGAGAGCAAGCTCATCGAGCTTTTGCCTGCCGTCGATCCCATACATGACTTGCAATGGTCCCCGCTGCGCGTCGTCACCCAGCCGCCCTCTCAGCCATTCGATAAATGCCTCTGTCTCGTCGACAAAACCAAGGCGAACCAGGGCATACAGCGTGAAGGTCGCATCTCGCAACCAGGTAAAGCGATAGTCCCAATTACGCACTCCGCCAATGTTCTCCGGCAACGAGAATGTGGGCGCGGCAATCAACGACCCATACTCGCGGCTGATGAGGAGCTTCAACATCAAAGCCGAGCGGTTGACCATTTCCCGCCACCGGCCCTTGTATTTCGATTTCGCAATCCATCCTTTCCAAAAACGGGTTGTTTTCCGGAAGCGCTCGGTTACAAACTCCATCTCGGGTGGTTGCCCCAGGGGACGCACTCCACCGAAGACGAAGGTCGCGGTGGCTCCCGCCTGCAGGCTGAACTCTGAAGTTACCTCGTGCTCGTGTTGTGTCAGAAGAGCCGTGGAATACAAAGCCATCGGCAAGCAAACGTTATCGACTGGGAAGAACACGGCGGAGCCATCCGACATTTCAGTTCGATGAGCGGTTGAGGCATAGTTGAATCGCGGCTGGCAACGCATTCTGAAATTTATGTTGCCTTTGATCACGGAGACGATGCGAACGATCTCATTCGGCTGTTGCCCATCTTTCTCAATCGGCATGTAATCCATCAGCTCGGCCACGCCTTCCTCGGCAAGGAATCGCGTCAGCAGAATGTTCGTATCCGGCAAGTAGAGCTGGCGTATGCGCACGTTCGTCAGCTGAGGCTCAATCTGAAAACGGCCACCCATTTCGTCATCGAGCAACGCTGCGAACACCGTTGGGGAATCGAAATCCGGGTAGCAGAGGAAGTCGATCGATCCGTTCATGCCCACCAGCGCGGTCGACCGCATGTTGCCAATGATGCCGTAGTTTTCAATGGGCTGGAAGCTCATATGCTATAAAATGCGCCTTGGCTCCGCAGAGATTCCGATGCCAACTGCGGCGCTCGGGTTTGCAAGCAGAGTTAGCCTCAGCATTTCTCTGTTCGGACTACAGGCACCACAACTAGAGAAGAATAGCCCAATATCAGTTTTGAATGCGCTACTTCTGCGACATCGCGTCGTCAGGTCTCAAGGGCGCAGTTCCAAAATTGAAACTGAACCGTTTGCACCACACAGAAACGGCGCGGTACTTCGATAAGTCCACATCCGGCCCGAGAGTATAGTTCTGGTCGCCGATGTTCCCCTTAATCGTTCCCAAATCGATGAAACCGGCGCGTTTAATCGTGGCATCGTCCTTTGCATCGTCGGCCGCAACCATATAGATGTGAACATCAGGGCCGTTCGATGTACTGAAGTGCGTTAGGCGAAGCAAGTGATCGCCGTCGGCTAGACGGTAGATGGTTGCGGTGCCCTCGGTAGGATGCAAAATGCTATGGAATGCTCCGGACTCAATGGCCTGTGCCGGCGAACCAGCTCCGGTTGCTGGCATTGCTTCGTTCACGCGCTGGTTGACGTAAAGCCGCTCCGGCCGGAATGCGTACCAGGCAACGAACAATGCGATTGCGAGCAGGGGAATTCCAATAAACCACTTTTTATGTTTCATTTTTCCTATCTCCTCTGACTGGCTAATTCTTGGCTTCACGTTGCGAATTTTCCCAGCTGCCGATGATAAGCAGATCGAATTGCTGTTTGTGAGACACTGTAGCCTCCTTGAAATTACTCCCACATACGTTTGCCGCCCGCAGCGATAATTACTTATCTAGGGAGACTCTGATTAAGCCCTCCCTTTCCACAGCGAGTATAGATAAAGTCGTGCCAGCATGAACTCATTCCGCAAGCAGAGGACACTGGCGATGATGACGGGATTCGAGCGGTACACGAAGAAGACTCGGCGGGCAATGTTCTTGGAAGAGATGGAGCAGGTGGTGCCGTGGGGGAAACTGTGTGGGCTGATCGAGCCGCACTATCCCAAGCCGGGCAATGGGCGACGGCCGAAAGAACTGGAAAAGATGCTGCGGATTTATTTTCTGCAGCAGTGGTTCAATCTGGCGGACCCGGCGGTGGAAGAGGCTTTGTACGACTCGGCGACCCTGCGGCAGTTCGTGGGAATTGATTTGGGGGCTGAGCCGGTGCCGGATGAGACGACGGTGTGCAAGTTCCGGCACCTGCTGGAAGACAACCATCTGGGGGAAGAGATTCTGGGGACGGTGAACCTGCATTTGCAGGCCAAGGGCGTGCGGATCACGACGGGCACGATTGTGGACGCGACCATCATTCACGCGCCCAGTTCGACCAAAAACCGCGAGCAGAGCCGCGACCCAGAAATGCACCAGACGAAGAAAGGGAAGAACTGGTACTTCGGGATGAAAGCGCACGTGGGGGTGGACAGCCAGACCAAGATCATCCACACAGCGGTGGCGACGGCCGCCAATGTTTCCGATGTGGCCATGTTGCCGGACCTGCTGCATGGCGAAGAAACGCGGGTGTGGGGCGACGGAGCGTATCAGGGCCAAACCGAGGTGATCCGCGAGTGCGCGCCAGGAGCGCGGGATTTCACCCAGCGGCGCTGTCGCTACAAGGGCCAGATCGTAGATGAAGTGGCGTGGGCAAAGAACCGGACGAAGTCCAAGGTGCGGGCGAGGGTGGAGCACGTGTTTCAAGTAATGAAGCTGAAGTTCGGATTCGTGAAAGTACGCTATCGCGGGCTGAAGAAGAACGCGCACCGGCTGTTCGTTACCTGTGCCTTGGTGAACCTGTTTATGAGCCGCAGAAAACTGCTCGCCACGTCGTAGTCTCGTCCGGCTTCGCCCTGTGGGCGCGGTCGGAACGGCAGTGCTGACCAGTTCTAGCATTCGAGATCCGAACCGGCAGCACGGTTTCCTGAGCACGTCTGTTAGTCGACTTAGGATGAGCGCTTATTCAGAGCGTCCCTAGTGATCCGCCATTTCCCGCAAGAAATCCTTGCATGGCGTCGGCAATTTCTACGACGTGAGTCTCCGTCGCAAAATGGCCGGTATCGAGAAATTGGACCTGTGCGTTCGGCAAGTCCTTGCGAAATGCCTCTGCTCCAGCAGGAATGAAAAAAGGATCATTCTTGCCCCAGATTGCAAGCAAAGGCGGCTTCGCTTTACGAAAATATTCCTGAAATCTCGGATAGAGTTTCACATTCGAGGCATAATCCAGAAACAAGTCCAGCTGAATTTCCTTGTTCCCCGGACGCCCCAACAGCGCTGCATCCAGGGTATAGGACTCAGGCGGGACACTGTCGGGATTGGCTACGCCGTGCGTGTACTGCCACCGTGTCCCTTCCAGCGTCAGAATGTTTGTCCGGATTACTTCCCGATTTTCTGGTGTGGGCATGGCCCAATATTTCCGGATCGGACCCCAGGCATCGCCAAGGCCTGCTTCATAAGCATTTCCGTTTTGCGAAACGATCGCTGCGACTCGGTCAGGATGAGCCATCGCCACGCGGAAGCCGGTGGGCGCGCCGTAATCGAAGACATACAGTGCATAGCGATTGATCTTGAGTGCTTCTGTGAAGGCCTCAATTGTCTTAGACAATGCGTCGAACGAGTAAACATATTTTCGTTCAGGGGGAACCTCCGTAAATCCGAAACCAGGGAGATCGGGCGCGATTACCCGGTAACGATTGGCGAGGCGTGGAATGAGTTCGCGGAACATGAACGATGAGGTCGGGAATCCATGCAGCAAGAGAACTGTGGGCGCCGCAATATCACCGGCAGCCCGATAGAACACTCGCACGCCATCGGCTTCGACCTTGTGGATGGAAGTAGTAGGCAGGCTGAACTGGGCTTTGGCTGGACGAGACGGTACCTCGACTGGCCCCACCCCTGCGGTGCGGTTTGTGGCTTGCGATGAGATTGCTTTACTCATAAAGATGGTCCTCACTATTCTTCACGGTTAATTTGTTGTCCAGAGATTTGCCGGTGCCTGCCTTCGGAGCGCGCTAGACATAGCTGGAGAAATGTCTCGGGACGTGGGTAAACGAAGACTGAGATGAAGGATCAGTCATGGTAGCCGGGACCGTTCGCCGCAGCCTTGTCTGGAAGGGCGGGCGGACGACTGATGCGATGTTTTCGCATCTTGCAGCCCAATGATGTCCGCTCATCCCTAGCCGATGGGCAGCGCCATTTGGACCGCCGACTACCCAGTTACTTGCTTTGAGCGCATGCAGGATGTGATCCCGTTCTACCTGCGCAAGCCCACTGATTGGCAAATTGGATTCCTTATGAGAGCTAAACGGCTCCAGTTCAGCGATTGGGGCTCGCAATACAGTGTGAGGCGAAAGGATCACTGCTCGCTCAATAAAGTTTTGCAATTCCCGAACGTTTCCGGGCCAGCGGTATCGCACCAGGGCATCCATCGTATCTGGGGGGATATTGTCAAGCTTCTTGTTCATTTTTCCCGTGTGCAGTCCGGTGAAGTGCCATACCAGTTTCGGAATGTCTTCCGTGCGTTGCCGGAGGGCCGGAACGTTGACAGGAAATACTTTCAGCCGATAGTAAAGGTCCTCGCGAAATGTTCCCTGCTTTACCATCGCTGCCAAATCGCGATGCGTGGCGGCGATCAGGCGGACGTCGACTTTGTGCGTGCGGTTGCTTCCGAGTCTATCGAATTACTGTTCTTGCAAGACGCGTAGCAGCTTCGCCTGAAGTTCCAGAGGAATGTCGCCGACCTCGTCAAGAAATAGCGTGCCCTTGTTCGCAAGTTCAAAGCGCCCCGTTTTCTGCGCGATTGCTCCGGTGAATGCTCCTCTTTCGTGACCAAACAATTCGCTTTCCAGAAGACCCAGCGGAATCGCCGCGCAATTCAATTTGACGAAGGCCCGTTCCCGGCGCCCGCTCAGCTTGTGGATTGCACGGGCGATAAGCTCCTTCCCGGTTCCTGTCTCGCCCAGGATGAGCACACTCGAATCCGTGGGTACCACAACGGATACCAATTCCAATGCGGTCTTCAAAGCTGGGCTGTCGCCCACGATGGCTCCGAATTCGGCACGAAGCTCTTCTTCGAGATAGAGTCGCTGCTTGGTCTCCCTGACCCTGTCTTCCGTCGCTTTTTCAAAGTCCAACGCATTCTCAACAGCAATCGCTACCTGCAGGGCCATTTGTTCGAGAAAGGCAAACTCATCGTCGACAAAGGCTCTTTCTGAGCGACTGAACGCTCCCAGCACGCCGACGACACCGTTGCGACCGATAAGGGGCAGTTCGCACCCGGACTTCAAACCCTCTGCCATCACTTGCTCAAAGAAGTGTCGCCCCTCGTTATTTCCGAAGCCGTCAGGGTCATGTCTTAACTCTTCGAGTCTGCTTATACGTTGGTTCTTGCCGCTCAGGAATGCTTTTCCGCACGGCGAGCCCTTTATTGGAACGAGCGCGCCCTCACAGATGGAACCTCGACTGTCGGGGTTGTACAGAACGGTCAGACGCAATTGGCCACTATCAGCATCTGGCAAAACCAGGCCGCAGAAGTCGCATCGCGTTACGCCAAGCAAATTCGTGGACAGCGCCTCAAGTAAACGGCCGAGATCCAGCTTTGAGGTCATGCTGTTCGTGATTTCGAGAAGCAAGCGCAGGCGATCTCGTTCATGCCGCAGCTTTTCTTCATTCATGTGACGTTCGATGGCAATCCCGGCGATCTGGCTGGCATTCTCGATCAACTGCAGGTCGGCCGTACCCGGTTTACGCACTTCACGATATAGGATGGCGAAAGTTCCGAGGGCTTTACCCTCCCTCGAGAACAAGGGCCGCGACCATACTGCACGGATGCCATAAGGCAAGACCAAGTCACGATAATCATCCCAAAGGGAGTCGCTGAGGATATCAGTCACATATACGGGCTCCCTCCGGTAAACGGCTGTGCCGCAGGATGCTCCTTTTGCACAAACCAGCATCGGTCCTACGTGAGCGCCGAATCCAGCGAGACTCGGAGCCGCAGCACAATGGAGCTGCCGACCATCTCCATCGGGAAGCCAGATGGTGCACAATGTGCCTTTTCCTTGCGACTCAACCAATTGAGCAATGGCCGCGAGCACTTCAGGCAACGGAGATCCAGCAAGAATCAACTTTAAAATGTTAAGGACAGACACGCTGGAAAAAAAGCCCGACTCCTAGGACCGTTCAACTCCCGCTACGACCCTAAGGCGAGATTGCGGATCTTCGAGCGGCTTCTCGCTAATGTCGGCCAGCTGTGCATTATTGGGTCCCATGATCACAACTCCAATCAGCCGTGTAGCCACTCCAATGCAACGCGTGTCTGGCTAGTAGCTTTCTCGAATCGCCCCGGGAAAATCAGGCGGCTAACACTGCAGAATCCGATGTTTTCAGGCTAACCGAAGGGTACTATAACTTGTCAAGCGAGCATCGACTGATTACAGCAAACTCCTTACACGGTCCAAAAGACGTTTTCAAGAGGGCCGAGCTCTCTGAACTGATTGCAGAGGAGGAATGGCAGTTTCGCCAAGACTATCCGGCTCGCCAGGTCTCGCCGAGCCCAAGGCATCCACTGAAGGACGTCTTTCTTTGGTTGCAGTGCTCTGCTGCTTTCCAGAAAGATTTCTGGGTGGATTGTTTGAATGCTAAGTCAGTGAGGAGCACGTGGTGTACAAAAAGCTGAACTCAACGGGAACGTTGATTCAGAGAAACAACCACGGAGGCTCCTCAAGGACATATGTATTACATCGGGCTCGATGTTCACAAGAAAACGATCAGCTACTGCGTCAAAGATGCGAGTGGCCAGATCCACCAAGAAGGCAAGATCGGAGCAACGCGATGCGAACTCGACAGCTGGATGAAGACGTTGCCCCAACCCTGGACGGTAGCCATGGAGGCCACGATTTTCACTGGCTGGATTTACGATCATCTACTTCCACACGCGCAGCAGGTGAAGGTAGCGCATCCGCTGATGCTGCGCGCCATCGCTGCGGCCAAGAAGAAGAACGATCGGATCGATGCCGGCAAAATCGCCGACTGCCTGCGCTGTGACTTCCTGCCAGAGTGCCACATGGCATCGACCCAGATTCGTGATCGGCGGCGAACGCTGCGCTACCGACACCTGCTGGTGCGCCAGATGGTGCAGATGAAGAATCGAGTCTCCGGCCTGCTCATGGAAACCGGAGTGAGCCATAACAAGCAGCGGCTTCATAAAGTGGGCTACTTCCGTGAGTTGCTCTCGACCAACCCGGAGATCGATGAGAGTATCCGACCTTTGCTGCGATTGAGCCGGGAGACCATCGTACGACTGCAGAAGACGGAATACGCTCTGGTCAGTTCTCTACAGCGAGATCCGATGCTGGCCGAGCGAATCAGACGGCTCAGGACTGTCCCCGGAGTAGGTCCGATTACCGCGCTGACCTGGGCACTGGAAATGGGAGAGATCGCGCGCTTCCGGTCGATCCGACATGCCATCAGTTACTGCGGGCTCTGCAGTGAAGAGAAGAGTTCGGCCGAGAAGGTGATGCGCACACCACTTTCCAAACAACGCAACAAGCACATCCAACGGGCCCTGGTGGAAGCCGCGAAGCTGGCGCCACGACAGGACCATGAGCTGGCCCTGGTCTACCAGCGAGAGAAGGAAAAAGGGAATGCCAATCGGGCAACTCTTGCGGTTGCTCGGAAGATGGTCGCATATCTGCTCGCTGTGGACCGAGGGCAACGGGACTTTGTGACGGTAGAAGATCAGAGCGCGGTGGCCTAGAAAGCACCGGCGCGAAAGAGAGAAAAAACAGGATTCCACGGCGTGCAGACTGCCAGGTCCTATAGGTTGCCGACTGAGCGACGGAGATCAAACTCCCGAGGCTCCTGCGGATTGTTTTAGGACTGGCAGAGAACACAAACTCAATCTTCTGCGATGGTCCGCAAGGACCCGAGACAGCGAATGGATGTCTGGTTCTGCGAAGGCAGGAGCCACAGCCGGGAGGCCACGTGCGAGCTGCGGATTCTGTGGCAAGTTCGTTGTGCACGCTCTCACGAGCGCGCATCAGGAGATCTGTGTTTTCCCTTGACAAAGACTTACATGGAGGTCGGCAAATCGGAAACGGAATTGGAGGAGACCGCTGGTGATCTGCCAGTGCCTTAGATGCAGTCGGTAACCTTGTGAAATCCGGATCGCATACCACCGGGACACTCCAACGCAGGAAAAGGAGGGCGTATATTTGCGACATGGGACGCCAATTCTCCCATCTGCTGGGTACGATCGGAATGCTGCTGAGTATGGTGCTCTGGCTCTCTCTGCTCGACCCGCCAAGGGCAGACCGATTGGTAGATAGTCTTGCGGGACCGCAACACGAGTACAAGATCGTCTTAGGCGCAGCTCTGTTGTCTACGGTGTTCGCATTCGTGGCAGCGGTTAGTGCCTCAAAGTGGTGGTATATTGCGGTAGCTTTGTCGTCGGGAACGCTGGCGTTTTTCACCATCAGCCTTTCGTCGTAGCCGCCCACAGTCGCGTGAATTTCTGAAGACGTCCTGGCTGTCGGTCCAACCTAGTCGTTCTCGGTCGGATTAATGGGCTCCCCAACAATGTTGTAGTAGACCTCTTTAGGAGACTTGGGCTTCGCTGGCTTGACCGGAGCTACAACCGGTGGTGGCGCCGGTTTCGACTGCTGCGGCGCGAGCACCGAAGAAGCCGGACCGGATGCCTGCGAAATTTGGGGCACTGGGGACGGATTAACCGGCGTGGGGGCCGGGGTGGCAACCGGCTCTGGAGGCGCCACAATGGAAAGCGGAGCGGCAGTCGTTTGCGAAACCTTCTTGGTTACCCGCACCATTTTCACCCGTACCGGCGCGGCCTTCTTCAGCGACCACTCGTGCAGCAGCACAAACATAATTCCTGCCAGGCAAAGCGCCAGAACCGAGTTGAACAGGGCTGGAACGTTAAATTCACCTTTGCCGAGATACAAAGGAGACTGAGGGTCTACTTCCATAGCCCTGGCCAGCAACGGCACCAGCAGATTGCTGGTGAGTGAAGCAATGAATCCCCAAATCCCCTCTGCCAGAATCACGGCGGCCACCAGCTGACCGATCCATTTCCCCCGATTCAGGGTTGATTCGGGGGCGGGAGTCTGATTTCCGTCCATACGTATCTGATGCAGGTGCGGCATAAAGGAGTTCAAACGTAAGAGCCGGCTCGAATGGACGGGAACCCCACAAAAAGCCGGTTAAACCGCCGTCGAAGTGAAGTGATCAAGTGAACCCGTCAAGCCGTTTTCCTCGCGGCCTTCACCTTCGCCCATCGAGCCCGTTGCGCAGCCGCCATCTTCTTACGGGCTGCCGCTTACGGGCTGCCGCCGAAAGCGTTCGTTTATCAGGTACGGGGACAACCTTCGCCGTCTCCCGAACCTTGGCCCACCGTGCTCTTTGTGCAGCCGCCATCCGCGCTCGAGCTGTTGCCGACACCTTCCTGGTGCCAGTTCCCTTTCCGTAGGCGTTGCCAAAAGCTGCGAGCGCAGCCCCAATTCCGCGAAGCTCCTTCGTCAAGCGTTCTTGTTCCTGCCTCAACATCCGCACGAGTCCAGTTACATTATTCATTGACTTCCCTCTCGCCGATGAATTGTATCAAGCGAAGCTCCTAAAGAAACCTTCGTGTACAGTGGGCACGTCGGGTAGATTCGTGCGATGCCTACCACTGTCCATAAATTAGGATGCGGCGGGAATCGCCTACGGTCTAAGCAAGCCATTCGTCTGCCGGCCACCCAGCCTTCCTCCGATCCGTCGAATCCGGGCAGCAACGCGACAATCGCGAGACTAATGATAATGATGAAGACTCTGATCCCCAACGCCATCGACGGTCCGCACAGTGTGGAAGGAGTTTGCCGGAGCTGCGTCAACTTCGCAACCCTGGCTTACTCGTTGGTGAACTAGATCTACCTGTTTCGTATCGGGGTCGACATCTTCCACTGAGCCCAGCAGCACACGTGTATTCTTTTGCCGGCTGAGCACACTCCGTAGTGGAGCCGAAATTTGTCCGGGGGAGAGTGAGCCCGTTGCAACTTGGTAGAGAAGAGGCTGAAAGAGAAGAGGCTGAAAGAGATGATAATTGCGACGATCAATCAAGATCACGTCGACCAACTCTGACCCGAACACCTGGGCGGCACGAAGGCGCCAAAACCGCCTCTGACGGGAAATGTCGAATCGATGTGACAGATGAACAATGATTGGTAAATACATGATTTCAATTTATTTGGTGGCCAGTGGTGGAGTTGAACTGTCGACGCCAGCCTTTTCAGGCTCGGATTTCCAGTGTTTCCAACGACTTCAATGGTTGCCGCGGGACTGCTAAACACTGGAAGATACGCCAAAGACGGGTGGATCGTGGGTGATTCTACGGTCCGAAAACCTGCGAAATCTCGCTCCTCCCACGCCACCCAATCCGTGAATCCTGTGATGGAGGTCTTAACCACAGAGGTCCCGTTCTACAAGCCGACTCCTGAAGAACAACCCTTTATGGGTTGGGTTCTGGTATGGGTGTCAGTTGATAGCCGAGGTTGGCGGCTTGTTTGCGCAATCGTATTTCAGCCCGCTTGTTGGCCAGATGGTCGCAATGAGCCAGGACACTCTCGGAATAGGGCTCCTTGGTGGACAGCAGGTGATAGACAATGCGTGCAAGCTTGTGTGCCGTTGCAGTTACCGCCGCGGGAGCGCCGAGCCGCCACCTCATTCTCCGATAGAACTCCCCCCAGTAGTTTTTGGCACGGTACAAGCAATGTGCGCCGAGCCGTAGAGCGATGGCCGCTCGATTCTTCACCTTGCGAGATCGTGTATAGAGAACCTTGCCCCCACTGATCTGTTTTTCAGGACACAGGCCGAGCCATGCTGCGAACGCCGAGGCGTTGCGGAAGCGCGAGAGATCCGGCCCGACCTCCATCAGGATGGTGTGAGCAGTAATCGCACTGATGCCAGGAACGTCGGTCAGATCGACACCCGCTATCCGAAACAATTCGCCTTTCAGATCGAATGCCGGCTCGTTGTCGGCACGCTGATAAAAGCATGCCTTGGTTCGAGGCGGCATTTGCTCGGGGCCGCCAGTAGCGCGTGGAAGTTTGCGCATTTTGAGTTCGAGCTCCCGATCCACCTCGGCGATGAGTGTTTGGTAGAAGCGATAGCCCACCAGGGACTGGCGAAGGGCGAACAGGTGCTCCTCACGATAGTCGCCCTCCAACGATTTCGCCACTGTCTCCCGCGAGCTTTTCACGCGCCCATTGCATAAGCTTGCCAGCCTCATCGGATCTCGTTCGCCCGCCAGAATGGCATCGAGAATCTTCTGTCCGCTCAGGCCTGTGATCTGGCTCAGTACATGATGAAGCTGAAGATTCATTTGGCTGAGCGCCTTTTGCATATGCATGATGTGCTCAGCGGCCATCTGAACCAGACTCTCACGGTGTCTCCATAGCGAACGAATCACACAGATCTCGTCCGGCGGCCGAAAGCTGGCCTTGAGCAAGCCCACGGAGTGCAAGTATTGAATCCACTGGCAGTCGGACACATCGCTCTTCCGTCCCGGCACGTTCTTCACGTGCTGCGCGTTCACCAGAAATACTTCAAAACCTCGAGTCTCCAGGATCTGATACAGCGGAATCCAGAACACTCCCGTGGATTCCATCGCAACCGTACGCACACCGCATTTCTGCAACCAGTCAGCCAATTCGTGAAGCTCCCGTGTAAAAGTCCCGAACGATCGCACCGGATCTGCTGCGCGGTCTGCAGGCACAGCGACAAATATCTCCTCCGCTCCGATATCGACTCCGGCTGCATCCGGATGAAGCACCGGCAACATCCGGCTGCCGCCTTTTCTTTTCTGCGTGCTCTTCCTGGCCATCCGTGACTCCCTTCTGCTGGGGTCTGCGGCCCAAGGTTACGAAACGAAGCAAACTCCTGAACGGGATCGCCGCTGTCGCGGACGTCACCACTGACCTGTACGTGAACCTCGGACCCATGCTTCTCGACGGGCTTCTTGCGAGCACCAATGTCGGCCGCGGGCTGTAGCTGACCGCAGATGCCAGCACCACCATTGTCGCCGAAGCATGTTCCTCCCGTCCTTGTTGGGGACGCCCCATCCGATGCTTCCCGTTACCAATCTGGCCAACTTCCCCAAAAACCGTTTTCTGGATAGCTTCCGGTTTGCCCGCTGCCCACAGACACTAAAAATGCACCAATCCTAAGAAGTGCTACATTTTCTCGTCGCGCCCGGCCCAGTAGGGCTCGCGGAGGATGCGTTTGAGGGTTTTTCCCGCGGCACTGCGCGGAAAATCCTCCATGATCCTGACCGCGCTGACGCGCTGATTCTTGGCATCAACGCGGTCGTTGATCCAGTTGCACAGCTCCTCCGCAGTTAGGGAGTCCGGTTGGTGGAGAATGACCGCAGCCAGGGGGGTCTCACCCCACTTGTCGCTGGGAATGCCGAATACCGCAACTTCACGCACGGCTGGATGCTGCACTATGACTTCCTCGATGTCCTTAGGGTACACATTGATGCCGCCGCTGATCATCATGTCTTTTTTTCTGTCCACGAGGTAAAGAAATCCATCTTCATCGACGTATCCCAAGTCCCCCGTGTGCAGCCAGCCATCGACAATCGCCTGGGCAGTCAGATCAGGTCGTTTGTAATAGCCCGGCATTAAGGCGGGACCACGGCCTACAATCTCGCCAATCTCTCCGGGAGCTGCTTCTTTCCCTTGCTCAGTGACGATTCGCATCTCAAAAAAAGGCTGTGGCGGGCCGACTGACGTTGGCTTTGACGCGTAGTGATTCTTGTCGAGAACGGTCATGAATCCTTCCGTGAGCCCGTAAAGTTCGTAAAACCTGCCCGGCAGGCAGCGATTCAGCTTCTCCTTATGCTCCAGGTGCAGCGGAGCGCCGACGGTGCCAATCATTTCGAGCGATTGAAGAGCGTCTTGTGAAAAGTGCGGCGAACCCAGGAGAGCCACAATTTGCGAAGGGACCATCATGACGTGGGTCACTTTTTCGCGTTCCACAGTTTCCACAAAAGTTCGCGGATCGAAATTCTTATGCAAAATGTAAGTTGCGCCCAAATACATTGCCGGCATGAGAGTGAGAAAAGAGCCGTTGAAAACAATCGAGCCCGCGTGGAGCACTACACTCTCGGGGGTCATACGAAATGTCGACGCAAAGAGCATGCAGTAGAGAGCCCGGATACCGTGCGTGAGGACGATTCCCTTCGGGGAGCCTGTGGTGCCGCTGCTGTAAATAATGTTATAGGGATCGCTATCCAGCAGTTCGATGTGCGGGGAGGTGGCTTCGCTAGCGCCGCGCGTTAGCTCATCATAGCTTTCGAATCCAGCGACCCGTGACGGGCCTGCGACGATAAAACGTCTCTCTGGGATATTTCTTAGTTCCGGTCTGGTGGATGTAAGGATATCGGAATAATCGGGACCTGCAATGATCGTGCCGGTGTCGGAATCCTGAAGGAGTGTAACTAAGGCTTTTCCACGCAGCAGGGGACTGAGCGGCACAACGACCAAACCGATTTTGGCGGCAGCCCAGTAGGTCTCGAGCAGATTGAGACAATTGGGCAGAATGGTTGCGAGCTTGTCTCCTTTGTTGACCCCAAGATTTAAAAGCGCGTTGGCAAGCCGGTTCACCCGGGCATTCAATTCTCGAAAGCTTAAACGGCAATTTTCAAATACTACGGCGGTGTGGTTCGGGCGATAACGGGCGTGGGCGGGAAGAAGCGCGCCAATGTTCATGATGTGTCTCACTCAATATGTCGAGCTTGGGAGCTTCGTTCACTCCGCAGGAGGCCGGCTGGCCAAGTCGGCGATCAGATCGGCGATTCGTGCGGCTCCATATTCACCCAGGGCAATCGTGTAGTGGGTGGTACCGGGAAACTTCTGGTCCTCCACGTGAGGGACGTGAGCGCGGAAGTCGGATACAAGCGCATCGGAAAACAATGGAGCTTGCCCCGGTATGAACCCACTTTCCGCCCGCAACCACAAGGTTGGAACTCGAATGGAATCCAGCCGCTGGTTGATCGCGTCGCGCTGAAAAGCTTCGCCCAAATCGGCAATCACGCTTCGCTCCGCTGCTTTCGGTTGTACCGGGGAATCGCCGCCCACTTCATAGTCCAGAAAAGCTTCCACCCAGGGATTCCATTCTTCAGCAGGAAAATGAGGCTGAGTCCGCCAGAATTCGCGATAAGCTTCGCGCGACGGATAAGTTTGGCGCAACTGCATAATTCGTAGCGCGAGTGCCGCATTTGCTCCCGCCCCGGGAGAATTCGTAGCGGGCGCCTCGAGCGCATACCCTCCATCGATCAGGACAAGAGCGGAGACAAGGCTTGGCTCCTCGGCAGCCAATGCAGTCGCTACGTAAGCTCCCATCGAATGCCCTACGACAACGCTTGGTCCCAGCCCCATGGCACGCATGGCAGCAGCCACATCGCGCGAGTGTTGCAGCAAGCCGTAAGGGCCTTCCGGTTTTTCGGAGTCGCCGCGACCTCTGAGGTCGAGCCCGAAAAGTGCGCATCGTCCTGCTAATCGTTCCGCAATTCCAATAAAGTTGACGTGCGACGCGGTCAGGCCATGCAGGGCGACTACAGGTGCACCTCGGCCCGGCCAGTAACCGAAAGCAAGTTCCACGCCGTCCCCCGGCACACGGCCTTGCGCCCCACGCGTAACCCTGAATGCGTTTTTCGTGCCAGTCATCGTATTTCTTCCGGCCAGCGAGTTATGTGAATCATATCTCGGCTCGCAAGGTAATCTGGTTGTACTCAATTAAGTGCCCGGAACTAACCCCCCGTCAACGGAAAGCACCGCCCCGGTAATGAAAGACGAGGCCTCCGAAGCCAGCCAAATATAGGCTTCGGCTACGTCTTCCGGTGAGCCCATCCTTCCCAGTGGTGTGTGCGACACCATGTTCTGGATGATTTTTTCCGGCATGCTACGGACCATTTCCGTGGCAATAAAACCCGGTGCAACGGCGTTGACCCGAATGTTGTATTTTCCGAGTTCGCGGGACCACGTTCGCGTAAACGCGATCACTCCCGCTTTCGCTCCCGCGTAATTCGTCTGCCCAAAATTCCCATACAATCCCACGATTGAAGAAGCATTCAGAATTGCGCCGCCTCCGCCGCGGATCATGTGCGGAACGACCGCGCGTGAGCAATGGAACACTCCTTTCAGATTGATGGAGATCACTTCCTCGAAGGCGTCGTCACTCATTACTTTGACAGTCTCGCCGTCCTTCCATTTCACGAGTTGATCGTCGCGAACAATGCCCGCATTATTGACGAGCACATCGATGCGTTCCCATCGGTCGACTACCTCGGAAACTGCGGCCTCCACATCCGCGGCTTGCGCTACGTTCAATTTCCGAAAGAGCCCTTTGTTTTCTTCCTGCCGTAGTTCACGGTTGATTTCGTTTTGACCTTTATCATTCACATCCCAAGCTGCGACCCGGCATCCTTCTTGCGCGAAACGGCGCGCGGTTGCGCGGCCTATGCCGGCGGCTGCGCCCGTAACAATTACTACTTTGCCGTTCAAGCCGCGCAGAGGCATGCTTCTCCTAAAAATTTACCTTTAATGCAAACTGAATCACACGTGGGCCAGTGCTTGTTTCCACGATCTGCCCCACGTTGGGTGCTGCCAGAACGTTGATCGGATTCTGAAAGCTGACCAGATTAAAGGCGTTAAAGAACTCACTCCGGAATTCAAGTTGCGTGCGCTCCGTGAAAGGGAAGTACTTGATAATCGAAATGTCCACGTTCTCCTGATTGGGCCCGCGCAGGATGTTGCGCCCTGTATCGCCAAAGCCGCCGGCGGCGGTAGCTGGCGCCGGCGCAAAACAAGCGGTATTGAAGTACTCGGACAACCGGGACTGTACGCTGCCGCTTAGAACCGGATTACATCCCGGAACAAAGTCGGCCCGCGCCTGCACAAAAGCCGTGTCGTTGGTCAAAACCGAAAACGGCGTACCGCTCTGCAAGGTCAGGATGCTGGCCAGTTCCCATCCGTTCACGGCTTGCCGGGCAAAACCTGAAGCCCCCTTGTAGAACTTTGGCAAGTCATAAATGCCGCTGAATACAAATCGATGGCGGCGGTCGAAGTCGGAGCTCGCGTAGTTATTTAGGGACCCGAGCGCCTGATTTCCCGGGACGACCGTAACGTCGCTGGTTCCCGTTGGGTCGCCGGAATAATCATCGAGGGAATGGCTCCAGGTGTAAGAGGCGAGCAACGTGAGCCCGTTCGAATATCGCTTGGTAACGCTGGCCTGCAGAGAGTTGTAATCCGAATTCGATGAACTCTGCATGGTGTGGACGCCGAAGCCTTGCACCGCCAGACTGGACAATCCGGGATAAAAGGGGCCTGCGGGACCCACTGCGGTTTGGATGACTCCCTGGTTCTGATCGACCAACCGGTATTCCTTACGCCCCTCCGAGCCGACGTAACTCAGGTTCAACATCCAGTTGTTGGCGAATTCATTTTGTACTCCAAAGCTATATTGCTGGATGTAAGGTGTCCTGAAGTCGTGAAGGTCCGGGTAGATGCCATTGGCCGAAACCAATGCGGCAGTTGCAGGATCGAGCAGGCTTGGCGCCCGCGGTAGCACGGCCGGCGGACCAGCAAATGGAAACAGCGCGGGGTTGTTAAATTCCAATGGAAAGGCGCTCGGCTGCGGGACTTGGACGAATGGATTGGCGATCGGCGTCAGGAATGCCTGCGCCAATGTGTAATAAGGAAAGTCCAGAATTTGGTTGTTGAGCAATCGTGAATTTGCTCGATCATAGTAAACACCGTAGCCGCCGCGCACTACCAAGCGGTTCGATTTGGGACGCGGTTGCCAGGCAAAGCCAATGCGCGGAGCGAAGTTGTTCTTGTCGGCAGGAACCAGTGATGGTTGGACTTCCGGAATTCCCGGCAATGGATTCTTGGCGTTCGATGCTTGTACAAATCCACCCGTAATCGCTACTCCGCCACCGAATAGAGCAGGGATGGGAACGGTCGTGATGCGGGCCGGATCGAATCCGACGAAACGTCCTTGGTCTTCGGTGAAGGGACCAAAGAAATCGTAGCGGACGCCCAGTGTGAGCGTGAATCGATCTGTCACACGCCAATCGTCGTTGGCAAATCCGTTCCAGTCGTGGGCCAGTACATCTCGATTGTTCACGCCGGAGCCCATGATCGTCAGCCCGGCGCTATCTGCGAAGCCTCCAAGAAAATCGGCAAATGGATTGCCGGAAAATCCAAGGAAGAAGATCTGACCTCTGGTATAGAGATTGAAGGTCTCGTCCAGACTGTGATGCTTGTACTCCGCGCCAAACTTCAGGCTGTGGCGGCCCTTTTGCCAGCTCAATGTGTCGCCGGCGCTATAAGTTTTCTCGACTCCAGCGTTGTCGGAGAACGGATTGGCACCTAAGTCAAGATAGTTCGCGACTGAGATTTCCGGCATACCCGCGAAAAGATTGCTGAGCGGCGACGAAACTCCTATCTGGGCTGAGGTGAATGGCTCCTGCGGCTGGGAGCCCGTGGTGATTACGCTATAGCCAAATCTTGCGTCATTCACCAGATGAGACGTGAGAACATCCGTGTCCTCGACCGCCAGCACTCTTTGATTCAGATTTGCGGTGCCACCAAAACCGGGAACAGGCAGGGCATTGGCCAGTCCAAACAAGTCAAACAGTCCTTGCAGGGCGGGATTGTTCGCATCGAAAAATTTACCGGAAAGCCGGTTCTTTGCGGTGAGTTGAAAATCCAAATTCGTATTGAATTGGTCTTCCCGGAATTTCGATAGGGCAACTACCGGCACCGCAACCGGAGTGTTGGACGTACCCGGGTTCGGGGCTGACGGAATCACATATGATCCGTTGGGCAATTTCGCCTGCAGCAGAAACTGAGCCGTGGGGCTTAAGCATGCAGGCAGGCACAGCGTGGTTGGGCTGGTGGGAGTAGCGAAGGACGCTGCCATGGCGTCGATGCCCGCAGTGGATCGATCATTCGAGAGATTACCGGGGACGAATACAGTTCCAATAGAATTCAGGAGAGAAGTTCCGTTGCGCTCCCGGCTTCCCTGGTAGGAGACAAAAAACCACAGGCGATCTTTAACGATCGGTCCACCAAGTGTGCCGCCGAATTGATTGCGCTGATACGGAGGGCGGGGAACGTGAGCGGCGTTCAGAAAGTAGTTATTGGCATTGAGGGTGGTATTGCGGAAAAACTCGTATGCATTACCATGCAGACCGTTGGTTCCTGATTTCGTAACCGCCGCCACAACCCCGCCGGCAACACGCCCCTGCGAGGCGTCATATTGGCTGGTCTGGACAATGAACTCCTGCAGAGAATCGGTGGCAGGCACCGCTAGATTCGGCGTCGAGCCTGTGCCAATGGAATTTGCGTCTGCGCCATTGATGACGACCGAGTTCGAGGTCGCCCGATTTCCGTCGACATAGATTGGCGCGGCGCCACGCCCCAGTTCAGAGGAGTTTTGAATTGGACCCGAAGTGCCGGGAGTTAACGTCAGCAACTGTTGAAAATTTCTCGTGGGCAGCGGTAGCTGGCGGATTTCCTGCTGCTCGATGACTGTGCCTTGAGCCGGGCTTTCGGTCTGCACCATGTCCGGCTGAACCATTACTTCCACTACGGCCTTTTGCGAAGCGACTTGGAGATGAATGTCGAAACTTGTGATTTCCGTGATGCGCACCACGACGCCTTCCGCCGTCTCCTTGCCGAATCCGGCCTTTTCCGCCTCAAGACTGTAAGTCCCCGGAGGAACGAGCGAAAAGGCATAATGCCCAGCCGCATCGCTGAGGGCCGTGCGCTGTACGCCAGCGGTACTGGTTAGCGTGACGTTGGCGCTGCTGATGACGGCGCCGCTTGGATCTTTGACCACACCGGCGATCTGCCCGGTCGTCGGAGATTGCGCCGACATCAGACTGGCAACTAAGAAAAATACCGTCAAGGTGAAAAACGAAACGGCGCGCCGTAGTTGCATATCGTCCTCCTTTATGCTCTCCCGCAAATTCATTGACCCCGGGTCACGCGCCCTCCCGTGTAGAGAAGAACGAGTTGTTCGATGGCCTCTTCGTTGCTCATGCCCAAGTGCCGCTTGGCTCCGAAAAGTTCCTCGGCCAGGAAGTAGGTGAAAAACTGCAAATAAATGGCGGTATACGCGAGAGACGGATCCACTCCGGCGGGAAATTTGACCTTCGATTCACGAATCATGGCATTCGCATAAGTCCGAAGGCCCCCAGCAATTTCGCGGAAGCTATGGATGAAATGCTTGTGGCGAAATTCGACGACGTCGATATACATCAGGCGCCAGTAATCCAGATTTTCTGAGACCACCCGTCCGATCGCTGTCGCCAGCTTTCGGAGTGAATCAGGGTCCAGCGATGCCATCAGGGGAATGAGTTCCTTCTGCCGAATGGCCTCCATCTTGCGGCCGAGATGATGAACCAGATCGATGAATATGTCTTCTTTCGTGTCGTAGTAGATATAAAGCTTGCCCATCGAGACGCGCGCTTTCTTTGCAATTTCGCGGACCGTAGTCCCGTGAAAACCTTTTCGCGTAAACAGTTGCAGAGCGGCCCGCTCGATCTTGAGCTTGTTCCTCTCTATGGTTCCGCTAAGCAGCTTTGGCATTTATGTTCCGAGCGCAAAAAGTTTCCACAAAACGAGCGCTCGCTCTATTTGAATCAAACGCTTTTACATCGATTGAATAAACCGTGTCAAGGAAAATCGGATAGCTCTCGCAACCCGCGCTGCCGCGCCTGCAGAATTGAACACTCAAGAGGTTGAACTGGTCGTCACATCTGTCATATCGGCACTTAATCGAGCAGGGCTAGTCGCAGCCGAAGCCCTACCGCAAATCCGTAAGGAAGGTGACTCCGTCGGACACGCCAGTCTGGCCATTATGGCAGCTCCTTGTCATGACCGAGGTGCGCACTCAAAAAGTCGGAAAGGAGTTCCTCGTTGGCCAGAAGTCCAAGTCCTAGGGCTGTATCTGAAGCGCCCCCCGAGCGAAGAGTTGGGATGCGAGACGCTGTGCAAGGGCGCTTCGGATACAGCGACTTGAAGGAAGCCGCCCCGCGGGACTATGGGATTTGTATCAGGATGAGCCGGTCTTGATCGTTTGCGAGTTTGTCGTTGCGGTCAGAGTGCTTGGGTTTCGGTAGCCGGCGGCAGAGAGAATTCGTGTGGGGCGGCGCATCGGAGAGTCTGGGTCGCAGCACCATACTGCATTCTGACAAGTGCGAGACAGAGAACCAGTGTGCGTGCCGATGCACGAGCGAGATTCGACGTTGGAGTTGTGGATTCATGCGGCGCACGGGCTGAGATGAGGCGGGGATCGGAGGAGCAGTTGCGCGGCGGAGAGGCGTTCGACCACTCGCATGATTCCGCCGCAAAGCGGACATTGCCACAGCGAACCAATGGGAAACGCGGATGATGTGGCGTCTGCTGCTGGCCGATCGGATGACTGGAGCAATCGGGAACAGAGTGGAAGGAGTTCTGCTCGCTGTCGGTTGGCGAGGAAGCCGAAGTTGCGGATCCGCATAAAGCCACGCGGCAACGAGTGAAGTAGGAAGCGGCGCAAGAACTCATCGACGGGCAGAGTCATGAGCCGCTTCTTGTTGCCGTGAGCGGAGTCGCGCCAGCGAAAGGTTACGTTGCCCTCGGAGAGAGCCACCAACCTGTTGTTCGAGATGGCGACCCGATGGGTGTATGCGCCGAGATAGCGCAGCACATGTTCTGGCCCGCCGAAAGGCCGTTTGGAGTAGACGACCCAGTCGTGACGAAACAGTGGCCGCAACCAGGAGGCGAAGGCTCGCGGTTCCGTGAGCGGTAAGAGGTGTCCGTGGAACTGGAGTGCGCCGGACTGAAAGGCGTTCTTGAGCCCGGCGACAAACTTGCCGCGGAAGATTCGGCCGAGCACTTTGACGGGAAGAAAAAAAGATCGGCGCGAGGAGATCCAGCGGGAGTGGTCCGGAGCGAGACCGCCGGCAGCCAGCACGCAATGGACATGAGGATGATGTTGCAACCGCTGGTTCCAGGTATGGAGCACGCTGAAGAAGCCGATCTCGGCTCCCAGGTGGCGTGGGTCGCTGGCGATCTCCAGCAGAGTTGCAGCACTGGCGCGAAAGAGTAGGTTGTAGATCAGCCGTTTGTTCTGCAGCGCGAGCGGAGCCAGTTCCCGCGGCAGCGTGAAGACGACGTGCACGTAGCTGACGGGCAGCAACTCCCGTTCCCGCGCTTGGAGCCAGTGCAGGCGTGCATTGCCCTGACACTTGGGACAGTGCCGATTGCGACACGAGTTGTAAGAGATGGCGGAATATCCGCAGTCCGAGCAGTGATCGCGATGCCCGCCTAGCGCGGCGGTGCGGCAACGAGCAAGGGCCAGCAAAATCTTCTGATGCTGCCAGGTGATCCAGCGGCGACTGCGTTCAACAAACAACGGCCCCGCACAACGAACGATGTCGGCCACCTCCAGAGGAGGCCGGTTCATGCGCTCGGCGTCGGCTCTCCTTGTTCTCGAATCGTAAGTGCATCCAGCGGACTACCAGTGGCGCTGAGATGTCGCCGGGAGAGATGCAGATAAATCGTCGTCTCCTCAAGGTCGCGATGCCCGAGCAGCATCTGAATGGTGCGCAGGTCGGCACCGGCTTCGAGCAGATGCGTGGCAAAGCAGTGGCGCAGGGTGTGGGGATGAATGTGCTTGTGTTCAAGCCCAGCGCGTTGGGCGGCGTTCTGACAGGCAGTCCACAGGACCTTGGTGGTGACCGGATAACTTGCGGTATGCCATCGGTTGCCGGGAAACAGCCAGTTCGTTGGCTTGTGCCTGAGCCCGCGCCAATAGACGCGCAATGCATCGAGCAGTTTCGGGCTGAGCATGACATCGCGGTCCTTGCGACCTTTGCCGCCCCGGATATGGATGATCATCCGCTGGCTGTCGATATCGCTGATCTTCAGGTGTGCCACTTCTGCGCGACGTGCGCCCGTGGCATACAGCGTCATCAACAGGATGCGATGAAAGGGAAACTCGGCCGCGTCAATCAGACGCGCAACTTCGTCCTGGCTGAGTATCTCGGGCAGGTGCAGAACCTTCTTCGGATACGGCGTCTCGGCAATGCTCCAGCCTCTCTTCAGAACCTGAATATGGAAGAAGCGTAAAGCAGCTAGCCGCAGGGTCACAGTGTTCGGGCTGAACTTCAACTTAGTGAAGAGCGCTGCCTGATACTCGCGAATGTGTTCGGGCCCAAGCTGATCGGGTCGGCGGTGGAAGTAGCGACTGAAGTGCTCAACCCCGTGAAGGTACGAGCGGATGGTTGAATCGGCGAAGTTGCGGCGTCTTAGTTCTTCCAGCATGAGCTGACGTAGATGGGTCACAGAGAGTTCCTCCTCTGCGACACAAACTAGCTCAGATCAACTCCACCGTCGGCTCAGCAAACACGCGAATGCGTCCCCCGCAACGCGGCTTCGTTCAAGTCGGCTTGTAGGAAGTTTCACCACATAGGTAACGACAAACGCGCTACTGGTTAGAAGATCGGGGACGGGATCATGCTTTTCGCCGCGGCAGCGGAGGCCGCTTCCAATGGCGAAGAGCAAACGCAAACGAGTCCCGAAAACGGTCCTCAAGTTACCCGATCTAGAACAATCGAAATCTGCGGTCTTGAACAGTCTCACGTCTTCGAGTTCAAAGCGCTCGTACGACCATGCCATTCGTGAATTCATCGACTGGTACTGTTCGGAGCCCAGGCTAGCCTTCAACAGGACCGTGGTCACACGGTACCGAATCGCACTCGAACAGCACCCGTACGCGCCGTCGACGATTAACCTGAGATTGGCGGCGATACGCCGGCTGGCGTATGAAGCATCCGATTGCGGACTTCTTAGCCCGGATCTTGCGGCAGGCATTCGGCGTGTGAAGGGCGTCAGGCGACTGGGAGTGCGTGTCGGGAATTGGCTGACGGCCGAGGAGGGCAAGAAGTTACTCGGTGCTGAGACAGCCTACACTCTTCGCAGCCGACGAAATCGCGCTTTGCTCTCGCTTCTCATCGGCTGCGGCCTCCGAAGAGCTGAGGTTACAACCTTACAGTTAGAGGATCTTCAGCTTCGGGAAGGCCATTGGGTCATCGCTGACGTGAGAGGAAAAGGTGGCCACATCCGAACGATCCCCGTTCCGCAGTGGGTGAAGGAGGCGGTTGATAGCTGGACTGGGGGTGCCGGCATCACCTCCGGTCCGTTGCTACGGTCTATCAACAAAGCAGGCAGAATTTGGGGACACGGCTTTACACCCAAGGTCATCTGGGCAATCGTGAAAGCAAACGCGAAAAGCTGTGGTCTGCCATCGGTGGCACCGCACGATTTGAGAAGGACCTGTGCGCGATCGTGTCATCAGGCAGGAGGTGAACTAGATCAGATTCAGTTCCTGCTCGGCCACGTTTCAATTCAGACGACGGAGCGATACCTCGGGTGCAAGCAGCGTTTTCACGACGCGGTTAATGATCACATCGGCCTGGAGCCGGATGCCCCGTCGTGAGGAACAGGCGTAGAAATTGGTATTCGCTGGCCGACTTGAACGAAGCCGCGTTGCGGGGGACGCATTCGCGTGTTTGCTGAGCCGACGGTGGAGTTGATCTGAGCTAGTTTGTGTCGCAGAGGAGGAACTCTCTGTGACCCATCTACGTCAGCTCATGCTGGAAGAACTAAGACGCCGCAACTTCGCCGATTCAACCATCCGCTCGTACCTTCACGGGGTTGAGCACTTCAGTCGCTACTTCCACCGCCGACCCGATCAGCTTGGGCCCGAACACATTCGCGAGTATCAGGCAGCGCTCTTCACTAAGTTGAAGTTCAGCCCGAACACTGTGACCCTGCGGCTAGCTGCTTTACGCTTCTTCCATATTCAGGTTCTGAAGAGAGGCTGGAGCATTGCCGAGACGCCGTATCCGAAGAAGGTTCTGCACCTGCCCGAGATACTCAGCCAGGACGAAGTTGCGCGTCTGATTGACGCGGCCGAGTTTCCCTTTCATCGCATCCTGTTGATGACGCTGTATGCCACGGGCGCACGTCGCGCAGAAGTGGCACACCTGAAGATCAGCGATATCGACAGCCAGCGGATGATCATCCATATCCGGGGCGGCAAAGGTCGCAAGGACCGCGATGTCATGCTCAGCCCGAAACTGCTCGATGCATTGCGCGTCTATTGGCGCGGGCTCAGGCACAAGCCAACGAACTGGCTGTTTCCCGGCAACCGATGGCATACCGCAAGTTATCCGGTCACCACCAAGGTCCTGTGGACTGCCTGTCAGAACGCCGCCCAACGCGCTGGGCTTGAACACAAGCACATTCATCCCCACACCCTGCGCCACTGCTTTGCCACGCATCTGCTCGAAGCCGGTGCCGACCTGCGCACCATTCAGATGCTGCTCGGGCATCGCGACCTTGAGGAGACGACGATTTATCTGCATCTCTCCCGGCGACATCTCAGCGCCACTGGTAGTCCGCTGGATGCACTTACGATTCGAGAACAAGGAGAGCCGACGCCGAGCGCATGAACCGGCCTCCTCTGGAGGTGGCCGACATCGTTCGTTGTGCGGGGCCGTTGTTTGTTGAACGCAGTCGCCGCTGGATCACCTGGCAGCATCAGAAGATTTTGCTGGCCCTTGCTCGTTGCCGCACCGCCGCGCTAGGCGGGCATCGCGATCACTGCTCGGACTGCGGATATTCCGCCATCTCTTACAACTCGTGTCGCAATCGGCACTGTCCCAAGTGTCAGGGCAATGCACGCCTGCACTGGCTCCAAGCGCGGGAACGGGAGTTGCTGCCCGTCAGCTACGTGCACGTCGTCTTCACGCTGCCGCGGGAACTGGCTCCGCTCGCGCTGCAGAACAAACGGCTGATCTACAACCTACTCTTTCGCGCCAGTGCTGCAACTCTGCTGGAGATCGCCAGCGACCCACGCCACCTGGGAGCCGAGATCGGCTTCTTCAGCGTGCTCCATACCTGGAACCAGCGGTTGCAACATCATCCTCATGTCCATTGCGTGCTGGCTGCCGGCGGTCTCGCTCCGGACCACTCCCGCTGGATCTCCTCGCGCCGATCTTTTTTTCTTCCCGTCAAAGTGCTCGGCCGAATCTTCCGCGGCAAGTTTGTCGCCGGGCTCAAGAACGCCTTTCAGTCCGGCGCACTCCAGTTCCACGGACACCTCTTACCGCTCACGGAACCGCGAGCCTTCGCCTCCTGGTTGCGGCCACTGTTTCGTCACGACTGGGTCGTCTACTCCAAACGGCCTTTCGGCGGGCCAGAACATGTGCTGCGCTATCTCGGCGCATACACCCATCGGGTCGCCATCTCGAACAACAGGTTGGTGGCTCTCTCCGAGGGCAACGTAACCTTTCGCTGGCGCGACTCCGCTCACGGCAACAAGAAGCGGCTCATGACTCTGCCCGTCGATGAGTTCTTGCGCCGCTTCCTACTTCACTCGTTGCCGCGTGGCTTTATGCGGATCCGCAACTTCGGCTTCCTCGCCAACCGACAGCGAGCAGAACTCCTTCCACTCTGTTCCCGATTGCTCCAGTCATCCGATCGGCCAGCAGCAGACGCCACATCATCCGCGTTTCCCATTGGTTCGCTGTGGCAATGTCCGCTTTGCGGCGGAATCATGCGAGTGGTCGAACGCCTCTCCGCCGCGCAACTGCTCCTCCGATCCCCGCCTCATCTCAGCCCGTGCGCCGCATGAATCCACAACTCCAACGTCGAATCTCGCTCGTGCATCGGCACGCACACTGGTTCTCTGTCTCGCACTTGTCAGAATGCAGTATGGTGCTGCGACCCAGACTCTCCGATGCGCCGCCCCACACGAATTCTCTCTGCCGCCGGCTACCGAAACCCAAGCACTCTGACCGCAACGACAAACTCGCAAACGATCAAGACCGGCTCATCCTGATACAAATCCCATAGTCCCGCGGGGCGGCTTCCTTCAAGTCGCTGTATCCGAAGCGCCCTTGCACAGCGTCTCGCATCCCAACTCTTCGCTCGGGGGGCGCTTCAGATACAGCCCTAGGACTTCGCGTTCCTAATCCGCTCAACTTCCTCGAAGCCCGTTTGAACGAAGCCTTAAGGCAGACGCTTTCGCGTGTCCGGTGTCAGCGGTGGTGGGTGAGCGGATAAGGTTGGGTCATAAGGAGAACACCTATGACCCACCTTCGCAAAATGATGCTCGAAGAACTCGAGCGTCGTAATTACGCTCAGACTACCATCGAATGCTACATCCAAGCGATCGAAGATTTTGCACGCCACTTTCACCGCCCTCCGGACCAACTCACTCCGGAGCACATCCGCGAGTACCAAGCGTATCTGTTCCGCGAGAGAAAGCTAGCCGCGTCCACTGTGACGCAACGGCTCGCGGCTCTGCGGTTCTTCTACACGCAGACGATCAAGAAAGCCTGGAGCGTAGCCGATACACCTTACCCAAAGAAGACGCGACCCCTACCCAGCATCTTGAGCCCAGAAGAAGTGGCCCACCTCATCGACTCCTCGCAGACTCGGTTTCATCGCATGGTGTTGATGACGCTTTATGGCACCGGGGTACGGCGCGCAGAGTTGGCTTGCCTGCAAATTTCCGACATCGACAGCCGACGCATGGTGATCCACATCCGCAGAGGCAAAGGCCGTCAGGATCGCGATGTCATGCTCAGTCCCAGGTTGCTCGACGCCTTGCGCGACTACTGGCGTAGCCTGAAGCGCAAACCCACGGAATGGTTATTTCCGGGCGGCTCCCGACACACCTCCAACCGTCCCATCACTCCACGAGCCGTGTGGTATGCGTGCCAACGGGCTGCCCAGCGGGCAGGCCTTCAGAACCGGGTTCATCCCCACACGCTGCGCCATTGTTTCGCAACGCACTTGCTGGAAAACGGAGCTGACCTGCGCACCATTCAACTGCTCCTGGGACATCACGATCTGAAGGAGACCACGATCTATCTGCATCTCTCGCGACGGCATCTCAACGCCACCGCCAGTCCGCTGGACTCGCTCCAGCTGAAAGATAAGTCACCCCAGAACCCATAGATGAACCGGCCGCCGCTTGAGGTGGCCGATCTGGTTCGCGCCGCAGGACGCGCCTTCATCGAACACAGTCGCCGGTGGATCACCTGGCAACACCTCACGGTGCTGCGAGCCATCGCGCGCTGTCGGACCGCCGCCTTGGGCGGGCATCTCGATGAGTGCATCGCCTGCGGGTACCGCCCGGCTATCTCTTACAACAGTTGCCGCAACCGGCACTGCCCGAAGTGTCAAGCCAATGCTCGTACTCGTTGGCTCGAAGCGCGTCGTCAGGAACTTCTCCCCACGCGCTACGTCCATGTTGTCTTTACCTTGCCTCATGAACTGGCGCCGCTCGCCTTGCAGAACAAGAAGATCCTGTACCATCTCCTGCTGCAGACCAGTGCCGCAACCCTCCTCGCAGTCGCTCGCGATCCTAAGCATCTCGGCGCGGAGATCGGCTTCTTCAGTGTGCTCCACACCTGGAATCAAAAACTCGAACTTCACCCGCACGTGCATTGTGTCGTGGCCGTCGGCGGATTGTCGCTCGATCGCACCCACTGGATCCAGCCACGCTACCCCTTCTTCCTTCCCGTCAAGGTGCTCAGTCGCGTCTTTCGCGGCAAGTTTGTGTCCGCTCTCCAACGCAACTTCCGGCAAGGCAAGCTGGGCTTCTATGGCAACCTAAAACCTCTCGCTCACCCCAAGGCCTTCTCCGCCTGGATAAGAACCCTGTTCCGGAACGACTGGCACGTCTACTCCAAACGTCCCTTCGGCGGCGCCGAGCATGCGCTCTGTTATTTAGGCCACTACACCCATCGCGTCGCCATCTCCAACCACCGACTCGTCTCCTTGGCCGATGACCAAGTCACCTTTCGCTGGCGCGACTCCGCTCACCACAACCAACACAAGTTGATGACTCTGGCGCTCGATGAGTTCCTGCGCCGCTTCCTGTTGCACACACTGCCCAAGGGCTTCATCCGCATCCGTCACTTCGGCTTCCTTGCCAACCGGCGCCGCGCCGCTCTCCTGCCACTTTGCTTTCAACTACTCGGCGCGGTACCGCAGCCGCAGGTAGAACAACAGGCATCGGCTGTCAAGGAACCGCGCCCTTTTTGGCTCTGTCCCCAATGTAGCGGCCCCATGGTCGTCATCGAGAGACTCTCTGCTGCCCAGCTCCAACTCCGTTCTCCACCGTTTCTCATCGGAGCCGCTGCATGAAACCCCAATCGCCATCTCGCTTCCTCGGTGCTTCCCATCACCTGCAGCCGTGGTGCGCCCTAGTTGCCCCATACCAAGCTCCCGGCTTCCGAGCTTTCGCTCGCAAACTACAATCGAACCAGTCCGGTCCACGCTCCGATTCCCCCCAATACCGATTCCCCGCGTCTCTCTCACTACCGAAACACCATTGAATTTGCATAAATGCTTCCTCGCCGGCGGCTTCCTTCAAACAGCTGTATCGGACGCGCCCCGTAGAGAGTTGCACGTAGTTTCGAGAGTCCGGCGGGGCGCGTCCGATACAGCACTAGCGTTTCTGGGAAATGTCCGGATGGCCGACGATTCCGGAACCAGTTCAAAGTTGTTTTGATTTCGTGCCGAACCAAGAATAGGTCAAGATCTCACTTGTCTTCAATGCAATGACATCATGCCGGGTTGGAGCCACGAAAACTAGGAATCTCTGATTCCGGTGCTGAAACCAACCAAGATGCTAGGGCTCTCATCCCTCACTCAGCGTTCCAGAACGGGGATGTAGCACGTAAGTTCCTACGTCGATTCCGTCACGGCGGACGCGGTAGAAGTCTGCAACCACCAGACCTGCACAAAGAGCCCGGGTAAAAGCCTGCCGCGTTTCTCTCCGCCACTCTCTTCCATGTTTAGACTGCTGCGTCCCGCAGTCAATTGGTATCTCTAAGATCTGTGGGCTTCCTGTTTGGAATGGACCAACATCCGTGCAAGAGCAGGGCTCACCATCTTTGCCCATCCGGAGGATGGGAGGGGCTGCGGGAGGAACGACAGCGCGTTCTGTGTCGCGGTCGGCCGAAACTCGCTCGCGAACCCGTTTGCTGTCGATGTACCAGCGCACCCACAGACGATCGGTGCCATTTTGGTGCAAGAAGCTGCCGGGTTGCACGCCGTAAAAGTCGATCTTGTATGTGTCGCAGAGAACCCCGAGTTTTGCGAAGTTCAGTTGGGCATTTCGGCTCCGCAGAGGATCAAACGTCCAGGTTATCTGTCGCACACCGAGTCGGAGCGCCCTCTCACGTTGAGCCAGTTTGAGCCGGAACCCCAGGTTTTGGTCCCTATATTCGGCCCGGACAGCGAGAATATGGGAGTGAACGGTAAGATCACCCCCTTCTTGGCCGAGAAAGCCAAATGCGAATCCGACCAGCCGCACTCCGTCGAACGCACCCAGGATCAGTGCGCCTACTTCTTTCGCAGCTATGAGCAGAGACGCCGGAACGACATCACGTTCCCTCACGCCCCAAACCTCCTGTTCGAGAACTTCAACCTGTTCAAGCTCCGCAATTTCTTCCACGTCTCTGATAACGATTTCGCCCTCAGCTGAAGTGACGGTCCTATGTTCCTGAGATCGGGCCTTCTGCGTCGAAACGAAGCAGTTCGGCTCCTCGGTTTGTTTTCCGGCCACAACAGACTTGTTGGCCAACCAGCGTTCTCGGCGAACCGCGAGCGCGTCTACTCTTTCGCGGCGCACGGAATAGCCCAGTCCGGACGTTGTGGGAACTCGAATCGTGCCGGTCGCGCTTACCTCAACCTCAGGTTCGATAATGTCTTGATCCCAATAGCGTTGGCTTGCAGAGACGTCTCCCGGCAGCACGAATCCCGGTAACGCAGACATGGCAATGTTGTGGGCACGGCCGATGCCAGATTCGTGCATCCCCCCGCACCACACAGGAATGGAATGCTGCACGCTGAGGTCATGGAGTTGCTTGGCCCGCGTATGTCCTCCCACTCGTCCCAGCTTGATATTGATTATCCTGCAAGCTTTAAGCTTGATCGCGGCCTCGGCATGGGAGGGATTGTGAATGCATTCGTCCAGGCAGATGGGTGTGCGCAGTCGAGCTTGCAGCAGGGAATGCTGATATATGTCGTCCCAGGCCAGGGGCTGCTCGATCATCATGAGGTCATGCTGATCCAACGCCTTGAGTAGCTCCAATTGTTCGAGGCCATATGCCGAGTTGGCATCAACCATTAGTTTGATATCAGGATACTGGCGTCGAACCGCGGCTACGATCTCGACATCCTTGCCGGGCTTGATTTTGAGCTTGATCCTCTGATATCCCGCGCGCAGTTCAGTCTCAATCTTAGCAAGGAGAGTTGAAATCGAGTCTTGGATTCCGATGGACACACCTGCAGGAATATCTTGTTGAGTTCCGCCAAGCAACTTGGCCAAGGGGATCGCTTTTTGCTGCGCTTCGATGTCCCAGACTGCGTTCTCCATCCCAGCCTTTGCCATCTCGTGTCCGCGGATTGGATCAAGCAGATTCGCAATCTCGGCAGCGCACTCAATGCTTTTCCCCAGTACGGACGGCACAATGAAGTCTTTCATCATGTGCCACGCTGTATCCGTGGTTTCGCTATTGTAGAAAGGATCTTCAGCGGCAGTAATCTCGCTCCATCCTCGGAGTCCATCCACTCCCACTTCCACCAACAACACCCGGCGATCCCAGGTCACCTCCGAACTGGTCTCGAAAGGGGCCTTTAACCGCATCTTGAGTTCTCGCAGCACGATGCTTTCGATTCGCATATTGACCAGTCCTGGTTAGAGCGCAGTTTTTCTTATCGAAGAAGAAACGGGCAATCCGACGTGCTCTCAGGCGTCATACCAGCGGAAACCGAGCTGTTGTTCCTGGGCGGCTTCGCGGGCAATCGCTAGCACACGCTTGCGACGGTAGTTGGCGCAGGCGACAAGGATTACATTCAGCAGGGCCATCGGCCCCACGTATGAGTCGCCGAAATGACATGTCTCGACCGGGACGATGAAACATTCATTTGCGAAGCGGGCGATCGGAGATACAAAGGTATCCGTGATCCCAACGCAGTACGCCCCCTTTGTCTTGGCTTGACGCATGCCCTCCACTGTCTGACGCAGAGAGCGATGGAAGCTGATTGCAATCACCAAGTCCTTACTGCCGGATGTGCGCACCAGATGGACCACCCGACCGGCGTTGGTGGCGGAAAACACAGGCAACCCTAACACCACCAAGTGGTGTTCCAAATAGAGGACGAGGGCTGAGGCCAAGTCGCCGCCAAGCAGAACGACTCTCCGTGCCAACCACACGCGCTGCGCCAATCTGGCGAGTCGTTTCGTGTCAAGGTTGTTCCGCAAACTGAGAAAGTTCTTCCGGTCGTAATCAAGCGAATCACGAACGTGCGCAGGTATTTTAGAATCCCTACCTCCACTCGACAACATCGAGTCCAGAGAGGTGGCGTGAGCGATCGTTAACTCGTGCACATACCGGCGAAAATCCGGATAGCCCGCAAAACCCATCCCGCGAATTGCCCGGAGCATCGTAGCTGTATCCGTACGCAGCTTTCCCGCCAGTGCGCGGATACTAAGAAACAAGAAGCTCCTGGGATCTTCGAGCACGGGCCGGAGCAACTCCCGCCGTTTCGGGGGAAGGTTCGCGATACGCTCGTGCCAGCCTAGCGTAATCGACTGCCGGCCTGTCGCGCGGTTAGTCACAAAGAAAGACGGTATAGCATCCTTCACCAAAGGCGGGGATGTCAAGTGCGTTGTCACATTTGTGACACTGGAATTCGCCACGATGGAGCCCATCCGCGCGCATTTCTGTATTGTCTCCATTTATGCTGGGCGCGATAGAGGTGGGCGCGATTGTCCTTGACGGGATTGGCAATTGTCTACTATAAAGCGGATTCATCATGGTGTCGCATCTGTGACTATGTGATCCGCAAGGAGGGGCGACATGGCGGCAACCAAGCGATCAATCGGGTTGACGGTATTGATTGGCTTATTCGTGGCCACGTTTAGCTGGTCGCAAACCTCGACTACTTCGTTACGCGGATCCATCGCTGATCCAAAGGGAGCCGTGATTGCGGGAGCGGATGTGACCCTTGCAAACTCAGCGACCGGCTTTGCTCGAGCGACGAGAACGGACGGCCGAGGTTTCTACCAGTTTCTTGAAGTTCCGCCCGCAACGTACACGCTCACCATCAAGGCGTCCGGGTTCGGCACGCTTCGCGTGGATGACGTCCGGTTACTGGTGAACACACCCGCCACTCTCAATCAAACTCTGCAGGTCCAAGGGGTGTCGGAGAAAGTGGAAGTGTTGAGCCAGGCTCCACTGGTGAATACCGAAGATGCCAGCCTGGGCCACGCGTTCACTGCGGACCAGATGACCTCGCTTCCGCTCGAAGGCCGTGATCCGGTCTCCATTCTTAGCCTGCAGCCGGGCGTGCTATACACGGGCAACAGTACCGACATTAATCCAGACGCGGACAGCCGCAGCGGAGCAGTAAGCGGAGCGCGCAGTGACCAGACGAATATTACGGTTGATGGCCTGGACGACAACGATCCCGTTTTCGGGTATGCCTTCCAGGGGGCGTTGCGGTCAACCCTGGACTCGCTGGAAGAATTTCGAGTCACCACTACGAATTCCAATGCAGATGCCGGCCGTTCGTCAGGCGCTCAAGTTTCCATGGTGACCAAGAGCGGAACGAACCAGTTTCACGGGTCGCTTTATGAATACAACCGGTCGAGAATCGGAGAGGCTAACAGCTGGTTTAACGAGCGGTCCGAGCTGGAAGCCGGTAACCCGAACGTACCTCCGCATCTCGTGCGCAATACATTCGGAGTTTCCATCGGCGGACCGGTCATCAGGGACCGGCTGTTTTTCTTCGCTACGTATGAGGGACAGCGGACCCATGAAACGTCCATTGTTACGAGGTTTGTGCCCACCGCCAGCTTCCGCAGTGGCATTCTGACTTATCAATGTGACAACGGCCAGAACCCGACTTGTCCGGCAAGCGGCCTATTCATGCTCAATAAAACAGATCTCGCGAACCTGGATCCTTTTTGCTATGGATTGGGGAATTGCCCGCAAGGACCTGGAATTGATCCAGCGGCGATGGCGGTCTTCAACGGTTATCCGCTGCCAAACGATCCGACGGTGGGCGACGGCCTGAACATCTCAGGATATACGTTCTCAGATCCGACGCCGGACAAACTTGATACCTACATCGTGAAACTCGACTACAACCTAACCTCGAACGGAAGCCATCATCTGTTCTTCCGCGGGAATTTGCAGAACGATCATCTGACCACCATCGGGTCACAATTTCCAGGGCAGCCTCCAGCCCAGATTTCGACCAATAACGGGAAAGGCTTGGCGGCAGGCTACACGACGGTCATTAATAACTCCCTGGTCAACAATTTTCGCTACGGGTACATCCGCGAAGGGCTGGGGCAGACGGGATTGCAAACGCAGGGCTACATCAGTTTCTACGCGGGCGGGATTTCGAATCCGGTGGGAGAGACGCCAACGACGAACGTGCAGGTGCCGCTCCAAAACTTTGTCGATGACCTTAGCTGGACCAAGGGCAAGCACACATTGCAGTTGGGAACGAACCTGAGAATCATCAACAACCTGCGACAATCCAATGCCCAATCGTTCACCACCGGGGAATCGAACCCCACGTGGCTTGCAGCAGGAGGAATCTCAGGAACCGGAACAAGCCTGGATCCTGGCGCTCCCCAATTCGCTTCCCTGGGATTCCCGGAGGTTCTGGGTACGTACGCATCCAATGGATCGGGATCGTTTTCTGCAGCCTACGATTTGGCGGCGAGTGCCTTAACTGGCATGGTCCCGCAGGTAACAGCGGACTACCAGGAGACCAAGAATTTCACGCTCTTGCCAGAAGGAGCGATGGTTCCACGCCATTTCCGCGCGCATGAGGCCGAATTGTACGGGCAAGATGCGTGGCGCGTCAAACCCAATCTGACGCTCACTTTTGGCGTGCGGTACAGTCTGTTGCAGCCGCCCTATGAAACCTCCGGGACTCAAGTTGCGCCGGTCCCGGGCATCAGTCAGTGGTTTAGAAATCGCTACATCGGAATGGCCGAAGGGCAAAGCACCCAGCCGCTACTGAGTTTTGCGCTGTCAGGCCAGGCCAATGGTAAGCCGCCGATCTGGAACTGGGATTATAAGGACGCGGCCCCGCGGTTTGCTTTTGCGTGGTCCCCCAATTTCTCAAAAACGACGTGGTTAGGAAAACTGTTAGGCGACTCCGCCAAGAGCTCGCTCCGAGGTGGCTACGGGATGTACTACGACCACTTTGGTGAAGGCGTGATCAACGCTTTCGATAGGATGGGCTCGTTCGGTCTGACGACGGTCATTGGGGATCCTGCGGGCCTGGTCACGCCGGACCAGTCGCCGCGTTTCAGTTCTCTGTACAACGTTCCGAAAACATATAACGGTTGTGGCGCGCCTCCATGTCTGCTGCAACCGGCGGCACCGACAGGCGGCTTTCCCTATACCCCGCCGTCGACACCGGGAACGGGAGGCGAGGCAATCACCTGGGGAGTGGACAACGGGTTGAAGACGCCATACTCCCATGTGGTTGATCTTTCATTCACTCGCGAACTGGGCCCGGGATTCATTCTGGAGACTTCGTATGTGGGCCGCTTCGGCCATCGTTTGCTGCAGCAACTGGATTTCGCACAACCAATGAATCTGACCGATCCGAAGTCGGGCATGGATCTGTATACCGCGACCAGAATGATCGCGACCACGATGCAGAGTAACAACCCGACTCTTGTGCAAAACATGCCGAAGATTCCTTACTTTGAGGATCTGTTTCCGAAGGTCGCAGGCCAACAGCCCACGATCACCTGCGCCCCGGGTACCCCTCCCGCGAATCCCACGGCGACGCAGAACATGTATGAGATCTTCGCCTGCAATGGCGGCATCGATATGACCACGGAGCTGATTCAGGCCGACTGGTATTGCGATCCCACGGGGGCCACGTTCCCGGCTTGTGCCACGGTGAATGGAGTCACCAAGCAGTTCCAGTTCTGGGCGCCGCAATTCTCGTCGCTGTACGGTTGGAGTTCGATGGGCAACAGCGCCTACAACGCGCTGCAAGCGAGTCTGCGGCGCAAAATGTCAGGCGGGCTGCAGTTTGACTTTAACTATACGTATTCCAAGTCGATCGACTTGGGGTCGGACGCCGAACGCGTGAATCAATACGAGGGCGGTTCGGGCGTGGCCGGCGGCGGGTTTGCCAGTTACATCATGAACACCTGGTCACCGAGACAAAACCGTGCGGTGTCAGACTTTGATGCGACTCACCAATTCAATGCTAACTGGATGTATCAGTTGCCGGTTGGCAAAGCGAAACATTTCGCCACTCACGGCGCGCTCAATGCAATTGTGGGTAACTGGGAATTCACCGGGATTTTCCGGATGACCAGCGGTTTTCCGACTACGGTGAATGACGGCAACTACTGGCCGACAAACTGGGAGAACACGGCCAACGCCATACTGGTCGGGCCGAAGCCGAAAAGTGGAACGTTCATGTTCAACGGCAGTCCTAACATATTTCAGAATCCCACAGCGGCCATCGGTCAGTTCCGGTATGCCTATCCCGGCGAATCTGGAGAACGAAACCTGATCCGTGGCGCGGGCTATTTTGGCATCGATATGGGCTTGGGAAAAACGTGGAATGTCACCGAGTCTTCTATCCTGCGATTCAGCTGGGAGACTTTCAACATCACGAACTCGGTGCGCTTTGATGCGGCTGCCCTGGAACCCATAGCGGGAAGCAACGCTGAGGGGAATCTGAGCTTATCGAACAGCTCGAGCTTTGGCTATTACACGTCGACGTTATCGAGCCCGCGAGTGATGCAATTCGCGTTGCGTTACAGCTTCTAGAGAAAAGGAAACGATGAGACGCATTGCGCTCCTAACCCTGCTACTGTGTTTGCTGGTTGCCGCAAGTTCTTTGGCACAGGAACAGCTCACCGACAAAGTTGACCGCGTTTTCGCAGAGTGGAATGCGACCAGTTCGCCGGGGTGCGCCCTCGCCGTCATAAAGGACGGCCACATCGTTTACGAGCACGCTTACGGCATGGCCAACCTGGAACTGAGTGTGGCGATCACGCCGCAGTCTGTCTTTGACATCGGGTCGGTATCGAAACAGATCACTGCGACGTCCATTCTGCTGCTACAGCAGGACGGGAAGCTCTCCCTCGACGATGACATGCGAAAGTACCTGCCGGAAATCCCTGATTATGGCTCGAAGATCACCATTCGGCACTTGCTCCATCACACCAGTGGGCTTCGTAATTACGATGATTTGTTTGACCTTGAGGGCATACCGGAAGCCGACCTTACTACGGATCGGGATGCGATGGAATTGATTGTCCGGCAGAAGGGGGTCAATTTTCGGGCGGGCGAAGAGTTCCTCTATAGCGATACGAATTTTTTTCTGATGTCTCAGATTGTCAAGCGTGTCACCGGGCAGACGCTACGGCAGTTCGCACAGGAACGTATTTTCGGGCCTTTGGAAATGACGAGCACGCACTTTCACGATGACCACACCATGATTGTTCCCCGTCGGGCCACGGGATACGCGCCGCACACCGGTGGCGGCTTCGAGATTGACATGAGCAACTTCGAGCAACTCGGTGATGGCTCTGTCATGACGACCGTTGAGGACCTCGCAAAATGGGAGCAAAATTTCGATCATCCGAAAGTTGGAGGAGCGGATGCTCTCCGCCAGTTGCTCACTCCCGGAACACTCAACAATGGCCAACTGATCCCTTATGGCATGGGCATTTTTGTCGACCACTATCGCGGCCTCAACTGGCTCCATCACAGCGGGGAATGGGTGGGTTATCGAGCGGCGCTCAGTCGTTTCCCGGACCAGCATTTCGCAACCCTGGTGACTTGCAATTGCGTGGGCAGCATGAATCCGATGATGATGGCCAAACGTGTGGCCGACATCTATCTGGAGGACCAGTTTGAACGAGCGGAAAAAGCATCGGTGCAGAGCAGCTTTAGCGTCCCGACCGCTGCCCTAAAGAAATACGTGGGAAAGTACTGGAGCGAGAAGAACGGGGCGCTGCGAACATTTGAGTTGCGCGAAAACAAACTTGTGATGGTTGCTCCGGGACTGACCTCTGACCTGCTTCCGATAGCCGATGGGCAATTCGAAGCCGTGGAAGCAGATTCCGAACACAAAGACCGTTATGTATTCACGCCGTCAGTGAAGGGCGAAGGAATGCAACTCGAGGCTTGGGAAGGCGGAGCTCAAGTAACCTACACAGCGGCCAACGGGACACCTCCGAGCCCAGCGACCCTCAAGGACTACGTCGGCAGCTATTCGAACGACGAACTGAACTCAAAGTGGATATTGGTGGTTCGAAACGGCAATTTGATCCGGCAACAGTGGATGGCTGAAGACCAGGAACTGGAGCCTGCTTTTCCGGACGGATTTATCGGCGAGTTGAGTGAGGGGCAATTCCTGATGCACTTTAATCGCGACGGCAGCGGCCTGGTCACAAGTTTTGACGCAGCCACGGACATGGTCCGTCCGATGCGATTCGTCAAAACGGGGAATGGCGGTGCTGCGAAGTGACAAGGGACTCGGGGGTTGTCGCTCACTGTTCATCGATCATTAGTTCCAATGAAAGGTAGCCAACCATCCTGGGAGGATAACGCGCTACCCGAAAGTTGCGTTTTCACGTTTTCAGATAGGCTCCCGACGACGCGGGTTCAATGACAGTCGCGCTTACCGTCGCGAGGAAACCGGGGGCTATTCCGATGGTGAGCTAGATGGCGCTGGAAATTCGAGGCGAACGCTCCAGCGCCCTTGGTCAGTTTGTGGTCAGCGAGAGTTGCCTTTTGGGGCAACTCGGAAGCGACCCAATTCGTTGTAAGTGATTGATTTAATGGTGGCCAGGGACGGAGTTGAACCGCCGACGCCAGCCTTTTCAGGGTCAAAATTAACAGTGATTGCAAGTACTTAGAGGTGCCTCCCGGCGCTGTAAGTTACTGATGGTTGCAGTGGGAAAGGCCGACTGCCGGTAAAACTGCCGGTAAGTTTTATTCGCCTTGTGTTCTTGTTGGAAAGCAGTCCGCGCCCGATTTCATTTCAGGCGTGCGAATCTCGAATTCACGAGATCCCAGGTCAAGACATCTCGATTGTCACCTCTTTCACTTTCCGGATTCACGGCATACGCGGGGTCTTCATCAACGTGCGGCCGTTCACTGCCATCACGTTCGTAGAACACCTTTTTAGCGGCGAGCGGCAGCAACCGGCCCCATTGCGTTCACTTCCAGGGTAGGTGGTTTCCGGCTCGAATGGGGTTTGGGCGTGACAGTAATCTGCACGTCATGGCCGAGTAAGAGCAGGAAGCCAACAAGGCGCTCGATGGAGAAATCAGTGAGACGACCACGCTTCAAAGCGGAGACTTTGGGCTGGTCCACACCCAGCACCTTCCCGGCTTGTGCCTGTGTCAGTTTGCGGGCTTCGATGATGTCAACGATCCGGTGAGCCAGATCAGCCTTCGCTCGTGCCTCTTGGGGATTAACAACACCCAAATCAGCGTAGACGTTGCCAGTGCCTTCCACGTATCCATGCTTTTTCATCGTGATTTGTCCCTGTTTAGCGTAATTCTTTCGGTTCAGCCTAAGTTTTCCTGCTCGGCTTTTCCAGCTCTACCACTTGCGCGAGGCGCTTTTCCACGAGTTTCATTTCATGCCTCGGCGTCGCAATGCCCCGTTTGGACTTCTTCTGGAAAACATGCAAAACGTAAACGGCCTTTGGGAACCGCACGGTATAGACGGCCCTGAACGTATCTCCCCTGAAGTCGGAAACAATCTCCAACACGCCTGGTGCAATACCTTTCAGTGGCTTCGCGTTCTCCGGCATTTTGCCCCTCTGGACGCGCTCCAACGCAAACCCAATCTCATCCTTGACCTCTTCCGGCAGTTCGCGCAGTACACTCAGCGAATCCCCCATGAAGCGTAGCGGCCTCATCGAAGTGGCTGTCATGTTCAACTGTAGAATATGCTAGTTTTAGCATACTGTCAACGGGTGATTGAATATTCCAAAATCTCAGCTCCTGGTAAGTTGGGCGTGTAGGGAATGATCTGCGCACTTGGCAGCGCAGCAACCTCCTCCGCAACTGGGCGATGGCATCCCGCGTCCCCAGGGAAAGTCATGCCGGTTTCAAGTCGTTAAGCCCACATTTGTCCGTCGGCCTTTAAGGATCATCATTTATTCGGGCATCTGGCTTGCCCAAAGGAGAACCCAAATGACGCACAGACATCAACGAGGTTGGCTAAAGAAAGAAAAGCGCAGTCAGGGTGAAACTTGGGTGTTGTTCTTTCGTACAGTTCGGAAGTCCGACGGTAAGCGAGTCGAGAAAAAAATTCCAATTGGCCTTGTCCAAGACTTCTCCAGCAAAAGCTGTGCATGGACGGAGGTCGAAAGACAACAGCTCCACATCAACCAGGTGGATTTCCGCGGATGTATAACTTTTGCGGATCTGGCACATCACTACGCAGAGCATGAGCTCGTAGAACCTACCGAATCTATCCATCCAAAAGCACACACGACAATCAGAGGTTACGAGCGAGTGCTCCGCAATCGACTGCTGCCACAATGGGGGAATCGGGTCGCGCTAGGCCTCGAACCGCTGGAGGTGGAGGAATGGTTGAAAGCCTTGAAGCGCAAAGAGGGCCTTGCAAATCCAACGCTCGACAAGATGCGCCGTGTTATGTCGCTGGTCTACAGGCACAGCCAACGTTACGGGCTGATTCCACGAAATCAGGAGTCGAACCCACTGCGCTTCGTCCGTTGCAAAACCACCAGCGAGTACGAAGCGATGATTCTCACTCCGGAACAAGCATACGCAGTATTGCTTAACCTAGGAGAGCCGGAACGTACTCTAACGCTCTTAGCCGCTGGCACAGGTCTACGTATCTCAGAGTGCCTCGGGCTGCAATGGCAAGACGTGAGTTTTGCTGAAGCCGTCATCCAGGTGCGCCGCACATGGACATGCGGCAAAGTGGGCTGGCCGAAAAGCAAAGCCTCGAAAGGCCCGGTGCCGCTGCATCCTTTGCTGGCCGAATTCATGTTTCGCTGGAAATGTAAGACGCCATATTCTCAGCCGGGGGATTGGGTGTTTCCCTCGCTCAAGCTCAAGGGCCGGCAGCCGCGTGTGGCTAACATGCTGGTGGAAGATTATCTGCGGCCAGCGGCAGTGAAGGTGGGCGTTCTTTCATCGCACCGAGACGACGAAGGCGGACTGGTAGATGATGACCCACGGCGATTTGGCTTCCATAATCTGCGTCACAGCCTGGCATCGTTTCTGGTCCGCATTAGAACTGACCCGAAAACGGTACAGACTTTGCTTCGCCACAGTGATGTTAAGTTGACCTTGCAGTGTTATACCCACAGTGTCAGCGAGGATCGCATGGCGGCGGCAGGGGCAATGCTGACTGCGATTTTCAGCCACGCCGCAGACCGAAGCGGACTGAAAGCGGACTGAGCGAGAGGCACTTCGAGTTTAAGTCCTTCACCATCATCGTAGCCGGGAACCGAGCCAATCCCGCCGAAAAATAGCGGACTGAGAGCGGACTGGCAGGGCAAGACGCGATTCCGCTAAAACCTTTGAAATATGGTGGCCAGGGACGGAGTTGAACCGCCGACGCCAGCCTTTTCAGCGAAATTAACAGTGATTGCAAGTACTTAGAGGTGCCTCCCGGCGCTGTAAGTTACTGATAGTCACCGCAGGCAAAGCCGACTGCCGGTAAAACTGCCGGTAAGTGTTGTTCGCCTTGTGTTCTCCTTGGCAAGCAAGAGGGAGGGATGTATTGACGACGACAGAAGCGAACGAAACAACCTGTGATGTAAGCCGCTGCCACAAACTTAGCATTTCGGCCGCGGACATAGACACGCTCAGAGCTGCCCGGTTCGCTGGAAACGCGTCGAATGTTGGCCAGAACGCTGCCGTGACAGCGAAATCTTCAACCGTAACTAACTGAAAACACGCGGCACGGATGGCGCTACAGAAACGTTTTAATGACCCTCGGAAACAGTTCGTGGACCCTTATTGGACCATAATTTCGGATGTGCTTTCACACGGCAGAGCCCGGTCGAAACCGACGCTCGCTCGTTATCGTCTAAGTGGTTCGCCCCTTCCAGGCACAAGCCGAGAACGAAGGTGCCCGTCCGCCTGAAGACGCGAGGAACCACCTCGAAAGCGTCCGTCCGCGACGGGATTTGAACCTGTGTTACGGCTGTGAAAGGGCGCTGATTGGCTGTATCACATTGTAATTACAAACAGCGGTCGCACTGCAATGCCGTGTGAGGAACCACTGAGAACACGGAGGAACGGGCTTTGGTTGTACCGTTCTTGTACCGCGAGTTTTGACCCAAAACTCTCGAACAAGGTGATGCGATGTTGGGAACGAAGCGCAAATGTTGCGGGCTAATGCTTTCAGGCGATCGAAAACGAACGCGCATTCGTTCTGCGGTTAAGCCCGGACTCGAATCCCCCGGGGCAAGTTCCAGGGCCGTGTCGAAGAAGTCGACACCGACCGCGAGATCAAATCCGCTCGCTTGAAGAGTTCCTTGCCTTCCTGTTAGGACTGCTTTGCGACCAGCACAGACGCGTCGAGTCCAGACTTCTAAGGTCACTTAAACAGGCAGATCGCGAACAATAAGGCCGCTACCATGACGATCGATGGTCCAGCACCAAATTTCGGAACCATAGCGTTCAGCAGTAACCCAGCCCCAACCGACACGGCGCTCGCGACTGACGAAGCAATCAGAAAGTGGGACATCTTGTTGGTCAGACGGCGTCCAATGGCTGCCGGCAGGATAATCAAGGAACCGGCCAGGAGTGCCCCCATGAAGCGCAATCCCACGAGTATGGTCAAGCTGAAGAGCAAGAGGAAGAAGAGGTCGACGCGATCGACCTTTACTCCAGTCGCCATTGCCAGTTCCGGAGAGAACAGAGTCAACACGAGTTGGTCTCGCAGTTTCCAGATCGCGGCAATGATGAAAGCCACTGCGAAAGCACCCAGAAGAAAGCCAAGCAGCGAAGTCGCATGATTTTCCCCGAACAGAGCCTCGATCAACTCATCGCTAGGTGTTATGGCAGCCCCAATTCCAAGCGCCGCTGCGAATACAACGCCGATCGCGCTCTCAGTTGCCAGCCCCGTTTTCTTCTGCAGTTGCCATATCAACAGCGTTCCTAGAAAAAGTGTCGTCGCGGCGCCAAGTAGCGGATTGATCTTCAGCAAGAACGCCAGTCCGAATCCGGGGAGGGCCAAATGAGAAATGACGTCTCCAGCGAGAAGCATGCGTTTCATCAAGGCAAAGCTTCCGACCAGGCCGGCTGCCACGGCGAAGAGAAGGGCGAGCATTATCGAGTAACCGGCGCTGGTGTGAGATAGCCATGACATAAAGTTGTCGGAATCAGACTCCGTGGTGGTCCTGGAGGTGCCGATAGAACTTGGGTGGAGCTGAGTAAAGGGCCTCCAATGCCTCGGGAGTGAGCACTTCTTTCGGTGGGCCAAAACAAGGCTTCCCCTTGCCAATGCACAGGACCGTTGTGGCGTAGCGGTAGACGACACTCAGGTCGTGTGAGACAAGAACTACGGTTATGCCCTGCTCTTCTTTAATGCGGTTGAGCAATTCATAGATGCGCTCCTCGGTGAGTTCGTCGAGGCTGGCTGTCGGTTCGTCGAACAGGATCACGTTCGGTCGCCCTAAAAGTGCGGCGGCAATCAGTATTTTTTGAAACTGCCCACCCGACAGGATGCCGATGTTCGCGCTCAGCAGTTCAGCGGTAAGATTGGTCACCGTGGCCGCCCGCTCTATGTCCGCCTGGCTCAATTTAAGGAAACGGGCCTCGGCATTCAGCAAGTCACTCGCCGACAGTGGCAGTTGCCGGTCAGCGGCCACCCTTTGCGGGACATAACCGATGCGTGCACTCTCCACCCAGTGAATCTCCCCTTGGTACGGGAGGAGGTGCAGAAGGGTTTTCAGCAGCACCGTCTTTCCTGCACCGTTGGGGCCGATGATAGCCAGCATCTCCCCCGCATGGAGCTCAAAACTCAGACCCGATAGAATGCTGCGCCCATCCAAGTTTACTGTTAACCCTTGTACCGAAAGAATTGTCTTCGCCAGCCCCTGCATCTCGTCACTCACCATTTCGCCAATCATTGGACTTATGCTGTGATCGTGATCGCAGCCAGATACCGTTCGCCAGCATGAGCGCGGTGAAGGCCACGACACGCCTTACGAATGCGTGCGTCAACCACAGTACTCCTAGTTGCAACCGCCGAGCTTCCCTCTCAGAATTACCTTGGTGGCGGGAGGCTACGTCTCAGCTTTGAGTGAAGATTGAAGATGCCCTGAAGCGTGCTACAAAGGCAAATCCTTGATTCAGTTGTTCATTCAGCTCGTACTTTCAGCGTTCTACAAGAATTCTCGCCGCAGTATGGTGAACGCCATCGACGAAGTAGGCTGGAATGTGTGCCTACGTCCTTCGCGGGCAACCCGAAGATGCGTCCCTCACAGGGCGGGGCAAGGCAGCCCAGACTTTCATTTTATGCAGCAGCCCGCCGAATTGGCCCCGCTTGTGCGACCTCGGCGCATGTAGCCGCGCATTGACGGCACGCTTGAGCACACTTCCTCATTGTTTCACCTTCGGATTTCCCGCACTCTGTCGCACAGGCTGAGCATAGCTCGGAACAGATACTGCACACCCGGTGAGCGAATCCGGAGCTGCCCGTAAGTAGGGTTACGCAGGTTCGGCACAATTCAAGACATTCGTTACAAAGCCGGATACAGTCCCTCATCATGATCGGATCCTGGTCCAGGGACTCAGCGCGGCATTGAGAGCACCAGCGCGAGCACTGCAAGCACTCCTCTATACATCGCTCAACTGTTTGATTTGAAATCGTCATCTGGTCCTCCATTCTTTATCGAACTATTATGTATTCTTGGCATGTCGACCACTCATCTTGCCTCGGTGCCACCTCAGGCGTCGCCGCTTGCACCGAAAAGAACGCGAGCAATTCGACATTGATTTGCTCCTTCAGCCCGACGGCTTGTTGGGACGACTCCGCAAGGCCTGCAAATTGATTCGCTCGCCCGACTGGGGATAATCAGAAATGGCATCGTCATCGTAAATACCGTGTTCCGCGTGTGCATCGCCGCTTGCTGACGAGAGCCCGTGCGCATTCAGGGCCGTACGAATTTGTTCCTCTTGCATGGGCTGCTCTAGCTGCGATTTCGGTTTCATGTTCTTCTCCCTTGCGCGATAAAACCAGGGACGCCTGTTTTCACCACTTCATTGAGTCTTTGCCTGGTCTGAATACGATTGATTTCGTTCAACGCATCCTCCGGAAGCGCAGAGATGTCAAAATTCTCTCTCGCGCGAGCCACAGTTTTTGGTGTGGTAAGCAAAGCCGTGCCGCGCTGAACCGCCCATGCCAACAGGACCTGTGCCGGCGTCTTTCCAACTCGTGTGGCGATTGCCGAAATGACAGGATCTTCAAGCAGTCCCGGCCTCATACCGTGACCCAATGGCGCGAAAGCCAAAAATACAATGCCTTTTTCTTTGCAGAATTCCAGCAGTTCCGTTTCCGGCAGATAGGGATGTGATTCGACCTGGACCACGGCTGGCTTGATCCTTGCCGACTCGTAGATGGGCATCAATTCATTCAGGCTGATGTCCGACAGTCCGATGGCCCGGCACCTGCCGTGGTCCACGAGACTTTCCATTACTCTCCAGGTGTCGAGCAAAGTCACCCCGGTGTCATAGAGGACATTGCCGTTTTGATCGCGTGGGTCCTGCTCATCGCCCGGCTGAAATGCATAGGGAGTGTGAATGAGGTAGAGATCCAGATACTTGATACTGAGTCTGTGGAGACTCGCCTCGAAAGCCGGTTCGACGCGTTCGGGCCGATGATTAGAGTTCCACAACTTTGTAGTGACGAAAACGTTTTCGCGCGCGATCCCGTTAGCGGCAAGTCCTGCCTGCAACGCCTCGCCTACCTCACGCTCGTTCCGGTATCGTTCCGCGCAATCGAAGTGCCGAAATCCGGCGTCCAGTGCATCTCTCGTCGCAGTTTCCGTCACGGTAGCGTCGGGAATGAGGGTGCCAAAGCCGAGTGCGGGCATTTGGCCCGCTCCGTTGTTGAGCGGCATTCTCGTCAGCCGAAGATCTCGACTTTCAACCATTGGGTTATAACCTTCTTCCGGAAAACCTTCGACTAAAACCCGTGCCACTCAAAGCGGCTTCATCCTGCTCGCCGCGCCGGGAAGCCCTGGCGTGAAGAACCGACGAATCCTTGGACGAGTGCGGCGATTTCGTCTGCGGCGGTGTCCAAGGCGAAGTGGCCGCCATCGACGATGTGGACTTCGGCTTTGGGGACATCGCGGCGATAGGCTTCTGGCTCGGAGGGGTCGAACGAAGACTCATACTTACCCCAGATCACCAGCAGGCGCGGCTGCTTCTCGCGCATCCATGCTTGCCATTTCGGGTAGGAATCGATGTTGGTGCGGTAGTCGTAGAAGAGGTCGCTTTGAATGTCAGCCTGGCCGGGCTGATTTAGAAAATAAAATTCATCGACCCAGAGATCGGGGTCGTGGCGTTCCACGTCGGGATCATTCCCCGCGTGGCGGGCCTTCGTGGCTGCAAGCGACAGGAGATTTGTGCGCAGCGCGCTTTCGTTGGGAGCGCGATCGGCCCAGAAGGCGCGCCGCGTTTTCCAGTTCTCGCCGAGACCGGTGTTGTGTGCTACCGCGTCCTGGACGATGAGAGCTTCGACTCGGTCCGGGTGAGCCAAGATCATGCGAAAGCCGACGGGGCCACCGTAATCCTGCATGTAGAGGGTGAACCGGGAGAGACCGAGCGCTTCGGTGAAGTGATTCATGATTTCCGCGATGTGATCGAAGGTGTACGCGAATGTTTTCGGGTCCGGCCAGTCGCTGTGACCGAAACCCGGGTAATCGGGCGCGATAAGGTGATAGCGATCGGAAAGACGGGCGAAGAGAGGCTCGAACATTCGCGAAGAAGACGGCAAACCGTGCAGCAGGAGAATCGTTGGCGCGTCTTTCGGACCAGCCTCCCGGTAGAAAATGGACAGCCCATCGATCTGTGCGGTGCGATAAAAAATAAAATTCTCCATGGTTTGTTCCTTTCGTGGCTTCTGGACTTGAGGTTCCTGGACTTGGGCAAGCAGTTGCAAGGATGCGAGCATGACAGAAATCGTCAGCATCATGCGGCGAGAATACAAGGACTGAATGCAGTGCGAGGATGCGGAAACTCTCAGCCCGGCTCCGTACATACTTATGCGGCCACCCCTTCCGCGGATCGAATCTTATGCGGCGAACCGACGTAGGGAAAGGAGGTGAGCAGGTCTGTGTGTGGCCCTACGTTATCTCGCGTCACCTTCCCATTGGTGAGGAGAGGAAGGAAGAAATCCACGACGTCGTCGGTGAGTGCCCGGCCATTGTCCGGGTAGGACGCCGGCCGCGTGGGGTCATAGTGGGGCACGTCCGGCAGCAGGATGCCGGCGACCCGCGTTGCTTCCGTCTGCGTGTAACTACCGGTGTGCTCCAGCGCGTGCGCGAACACCGGGATGAAACGGGCATCGTCCGCTGGCTCCGCAGAGAGATAGGCGGCGTTCTGCTCGCCAGCAAGGAAGGGAGTCTGATTTGGCCGCGCACCGCGGTCCGCCTGCACCCATTTCCCGCTTGCGCCGTCCAGCGTACGCGCCCATAGGCCAATCTTTTTAGAGCCGAGGGCAGAGTTGGGTACTTCCAGCACGATGCTGCACACGTCCTTGTCGGTGAAGTAATCGACGCCGGTGAACTGCAGATTGTTTACCGCGCCCAGCGTGTCGAAGAAAAAGGGATCGCTGCGCCAGCCCGCGAAGAAGCGGTAGTCTCCGGCCGAGGTTACATGTGCGTCGCGTGCGGTCGAGACCGGTGCTACTGCTATGATCGTCTGCCCGCCGTCCCCAGTGCCGGCGGCCTGCGTGCCTTGAACGCGGCGCAATGTTCCGGTCTGGTCTCCGTTCTTGTCTGAGGTGAACCGCATTCGGTATGCGATATCGGCGACGGCATCACCGTCAGTGTCAATCTTCAGTTCGTATAAGGCTTCAGTCAAGAAGGGTTCATCCGTCGTGGGCCCGGCTGGGCTTAAACTCGCGGACGGATGCACGTTCATAATCAGGATCGATTTGCCAACATCCCCCGGCTTAGGGAATGCATACAGGTCAGTAAGATCGAGGCGGGCATCCCCGTGAGGGAAGCCGAAGTCGGGACCGGAGTAATGGTGTGACATATTGCCTTCTCCTTTGTTCTCTGCATACTCAGTACTTCGAAAATCGCTTCAATCTCCACTGGCGTGCCGGAGCGGAAGGCTGGCCACGCATCCACTGCGATGAGGCGTCACACCAGAAACGCGGATGCGAAACAATTGGACGATAGTATCGGCGACACCTTCGTATCGGTCGATGCGGCAAGCGTTCGATGATCTCGCGCTGGAGTCCCCCCAGTTGCCAATCGGGCCAAGGCTGTTACCGTGACCGCTCGCCAATCTCGACTGGTGGCTCTCTGCGGGCTGTCCATTTGTTCTGACTCGTCGAGCCAGTCCTCTGCCGAAAGCCTTGCCTGCTCTGGACCGAACAATTCCGTCACCGCTAGCATGAACGCCGATAACTCGCGCTCCGCCATGTTCACCTGATCTTCGCAAGTCGAATTGCCAAATGATTCTTCCTTGTCCATGGGACATCTCCGTATTTAAGGTGCGTAATGGGTAAAGACGAAGTCACGAGCTTTAACAGGCTCGTGGCAGGGAAAGCAGGTTTTGAGCAGCGCCGCGTCGGCCGGTTTGCCGTCTTTGAATTGAGCAAACCCCCAGCCACCGGTTGCGGCATATTTTTTCGAGTCCTTGACCATAAACTGAACGTTCGTCGCGGCTCCGGGCACGAACGATTGGGCACGGCCAAAGACTTTGTTGTTTTCCTCGGACGGAACGTAACTCCAGGCCAGGCGTGCAATGATTGTGCCGTCCGGGAACGGAAGCTTACCCTCCCGGTACGCCTTGATCGCCAGATCGTTGCCAAGAAGGGCGCGAAGATCGTTGAGGTTGCCTTCTTCGTGGGCCACAGAGATCAGCTTCCAGTCGCGGTATCCGGGAGGGATCTTGATTCCGAATATCGGATCAGCGTCTTCATTGGAGCGTCCAGACGCGTGCGCCATGTAGACGACCACACCGGTCATCGCTACAACTGCAACCAACAAGTAAGCGAACCCTTTCATACGACGTGCTCCATTCCGAGATGCTTATTTGTCACCTGTGTCTAAAGCGACCCTATAATCTTTCCGGGCGCGAAAGACAACCATGCGGCTCGATAGCGGCACTGATCGAATTAGGAGCCTAACCGTGGCCCGAAACGTTATCTACTCACTCGCCGCACAGAAAGCCGTTCCTTCACCCGTTCCTGGTCGTGACGGGTTCTGAGTCCGGTCGACGCCAGTAATCAGAACAGAAGCTTAGGAGATGAACAATTGGACGATAGTATCGTCGATACCTTGGTATCGGCTCTACGCCACTCTTCTAGGCCACAGCGGTGATCGCAAGGCAGCTCCCAGGTATCCTTGCCGACGAGGTTGTGGTGAATGTCGAACCCGGAATGGCCTCGGTCTCCCTTTCGGTTTAGAATGTTTGGACCAAAAGCTGATATAAGGTCCGCAAAGCATGACCACTGAAGCACAAGGTGCACCAACCATCGATCCGCTAGATCTTCGGAATCTCATCGAAACGATGCCGACGCCCGCAGTGTGTGCATTGCCCGACGGATCTGTTGAGTTCGTAAACCGTGAGTTTCAGGAATATACGGCTTGCCCAACACAACAATTAAATCGATGGGTCTGGCAGACCACGATTCACCCGGATGACGCTGCCAAGTTCATCGACGAATTAACCGCAGCTTTGGCCGACGGAAAACAATTCCAGACCGAGGCACGCATCCGGCGGGCGGATGGCAAATACGTCTGGTTCTTGATTAGGAAGGTCTTAGCCGTTACCCCAACCCGCGGTCGCGAATCATCCTCGCGAATGTTGATCGCTTGCGAGGACATTCATGAACGTAAACAAGCCGAGGCCAAGCTGCAACAAAGTGAGGCGCTGCTGCTGGCGTTCTTTGAAAACAGTCCGAACCTGACTTTTGTGAAAGATTCGCAGAGCCGGTACGTCTATGCCAACGAGGCGTTCAAGAAAGCTTTTCACATCCCCGATGACGTCAACGGCAAGACCGATGGTGAGCTATTTTCGGCGGAACAAGCTGCTACGTTTCAAGCCGTTGATCGACAAGTGCTACAGTCGGGCCGGCCAGTGAAGCTTGAAGACGTGGCTCGCTACGAAGATGGACTCCACACCAGGATTGTTCAGAAGTTTCCGCTGTTCACTGCAGAAGGCAAAATCTACGCCATCGGCGGCGTGGTTACCGATATTACAGACCGTAAACGGGAGGAATCCGCCCTCCGCTACAGCGAAGAAAACCATCGCCTCGTGGTCGAAACGGCCCCTGATGCCGTGATCAGCATTGACGAGAGCGGTGCAATTCTATTTGCCAATCCCGCCACTGTGAGAATCTTCGGTTATGATCCGACGGAGTTGATCGGGAAGCCGTTGACCGTCCTAATGCCGGAATTCCTGCGGAAATTGCACGAGAAAGGGTTTAGCCGCTATTTGGCCACCGGCCAGCGGCACATCAACTGGCAAGGCACTGAACTGACCGCACTGCGCAAGAATGGCCAAGAATTCCCCGTGGAAATCTCGTTTGGAGAACTATCTAGAGATGGGCATAAGGTATTTACCGGCTTCATCCGCGATATCAGCGAAAGAAAGCAGGCACAACAAGCTTTGCAGATGACGCAAATGGAGCTGGCCCGGGTTTCCCGACTGACAACCATGGGCGAACTGGCAGCGTCCATCGCCCATGAAGTCAACCAACCTCTGACCGCGGTAACCAATAACAGCAGTGCGTGCCTGAGACTGCTCGCCGCCGATAACCTCAAACCTGAGGTTCTGCGTCGGGCTCTTGAGGAAATCGTTGCGGACGGCAATCGAGCAAGCGCCGTTGTTGCTCGAATCCGCGCATTCATAAAGAAGGCTCCTGCCGAAAAGAACGAATTGGACATAAACGAGGTGATTCAAGAGGTGCTGGCCCTGGCTGGCCGTGAGCTTCTTGAGAATCGAGTGCTTATCGAGTGCCAATTGACTAAGGCTCTCCCGCTCGTGCTCGCTGATCGCGTCCAGTTGCAGCAGGTTTTGCTGAACTTGATCATGAATGGCGTCGAAGCCATGATCGCTCTTAGAGATCAATCTCGCTCACTCTGGGTGGAATCCCGGGTTGACGAATCTGGCGACATACTGGTTGCGGTACGCGACTCGGGCACTGGCCTTGGATCAGAAGCAGATCGCGTCTTCACTCCCTTCTTTACAACGAAAGCGAACGGTATGGGAATGGGTTTGTCGATCAGCCGGTCGCTTGTTGAAAGCCATGGCGGGCGGCTCTGGGCCACGCCGAATTTTCCCAATGGTGCTGTGTTTTCCTTCACGCTGCCAATAAGTGCCGGGAGTGCGTCATGACTGATGCTCCGGTTGTTTTTGTCGTCGATGATGATGCATCTGTACGTTCTTCGCTCAAGTTCCTCTTAAGCACCGTCGGGCTGCAGGTTGAGAGCTTTGACTCGGCCGATACCTTCTTGCGCAAGAAACGCGCAGGCGTGCCCAGTTGCCTCGTGCTGGACGTCAGACTGCCCGGATTGAGTGGCATCGATATTCAGCGTGAGCTGGCAGCGAGAAACATTCGTATCCCCATAATCTTTCTCACTGGCCACGGCGATATTCCAATGAGTGTTCGCGCCATGAAGGCCGGGGCGGTCGAATTCCTCACCAAGCCGGTCCGCGATCAGGATCTCCTGGACGCTGTTCGTATCGCACTGGAGCAGGATCGGGTCAGACGTGAACAGGAGAAAGAAGTAACGGACCTACAACAGCGCTTCGACTCATTGACTTCTCGCGAGCAGCAGGTGATCTCCATGCTTGTCTCGGGCATGCTCAATAAACAGATTGCTGGCGAACTGGGAACTGCGGAAAGTACAGTGAAAGTTCAGCGCAGCCGCGCTATGGAGAAGATGCACGCGCAATCCCTTGTCGACCTAGCAAGAATGATCGAGAAGCTCAAAGGCCCGTCGCAAAAGGCCTCGTAAGCGAAAGCTTACCCGCATCATCCTTTTTAGGACCCATATCTACCAACGCGCAATAGATTCTTTCTCCCTCTGCGAATACCCTCGGTCCAGTGAGGGCTCGCGGTGACAAAGAATCTAATCTCGGTACTTGATGACGATGAGTCCATCCGCAGGACCACTGTGCTACTCGTCGAGTCCTTCGGCTTTCGAGCGACAGCCTTCGAATCTGCCGAAAGTTTCCTGAGATCTGGCCAACTACCGGACACCTCGTGTCTTATCGTTGACGTACGGATGCCGGGCATGGATGGATTACGGCTCCAAAACCACCTCGCTGCCGCGGGCTGCGGGATTCCTATCATTTTCATCACCGCTTACGACAGCAAAGATTCCCGTCAGCGAGCGATGCAAGCCGGCGCTGCCGCATTTCTAGGCAAGCCTTTTGACGACGAGCAACTGCTCCAAACCATTCGTTCAGCCTTACGGGGAGAATTCGGAGTGACCAAAAGTCTAATCTCGGTAGTTGACGACGATGAATCCGTCCGCAGGACCACAACACTACTCATCGAGTCCTTTGGCTTTCGAACGGCAGCCTTTGAATCTGCCGATATTTTCCTGAGCTCTGGCCAACAGCAGGACACCTCGTGTCTCATCGTTGACGTACAGATGCCAGGCATGGATGGATTACAGCTCCAAAACCACCTCGCAGCCACGGGCTGCAGGATTCCTATCATCTTCATCACCGCTTACGACAGCAAAGATTCCCGTCAGCGAGCGATGCAAGCGGGCGCTGCCGCTTTCCTGGGCAAGCCTTTTAGCGACGAGCAGCTTCTCCAAACCATTCGTTCAGCCTTACGTTCCTTCCACCGGGACGCTTGCTGAGGGCAAATTGAGGAGTGAGATATGAATTCAACGCATGCACTTTGCCACGAGTTGGGGACACCAACTCTGTTAGGTATGGGACCAATTGTCTTCGTGGTCGACGATGACATCTCCGTGCGCGAATCGCTCGAATTGTTGATCCGTTGCGAAGGCTGGCAGCCGGAGACCTTCGCTTCTGCACAAGAATTCCTTACCCGTCCACGAGCTCTCGTTCCGAGCTGCCTGGTGCTGGATTTTTCTCTTCCAGGCCTCACTGGTCTCGAACTGCAGAAGCGCATCGCAGTCGAACGGACTGACATGCCAATCATCTTCATTACCGCTTACGCCGACGTGCCCACGACGGTCAAGGCGATGAAGGCGGGAGCCGTCGAATTCTTGATCAAACCATTCAGCCATGACGTGCTGTTGAGCGCCATCCACGCCGCCATCGAACGCAGCCGTCTCGCTTTAAGTCGGGAGGCGGAGATGCGAGTGCTTCGGGACCGTTACGCGTCTCTTTCCTGTCGCGAACGACAGGTTATGGCACTGGTGGTCTCTGGCCGGTTGAACAAACAAGTTGCTGGGGAGCTCGGCATCAGTGAGATCACAGTGAAGGCGCACCGCGGCAAGGTCATGCAAAAGATGCAAGCTGATTCTCTTGCGGACCTGGTGAGAATGGCCGCGAAGCTCCGGCCCGCACCAGTAGCGATGGCTGCGGCCTGACAACCGTGGTAGTAATTCGCGAATACGCTGGAATTCGCCCGCGTCGTGCGACCCAAAGCTGACGAGAGTGTGATGGCTGTTGTTATCGCCTACGCTTTCGAACCTCGTACCTGCACAGATCGAGGAGAGAACATGATCGACTTTGCCAAACCGCATGATGTTCCAGTGGACAGTTCGGTTCCAACCGCCTCTTTAAAGTCGATCCTCTGCACAGAAGAGTTGCAGCGCCGCCCATCGCGCCCGCCAGATTATGAAAAAGAGAACCAGGCCCTCGTGAAGTTGGTGAGTGCGTTAGCTGACTCGCCGACTACCATCTTTCGGACGCTTGCGGAGACGATACAGGATATTACGAATTGTGACTCCGCTGGCCTGAGCCTGCTGACGCGGGATGGTAAAACGCCGCACGTTGATGGCAAGAGGTTCTATTGGCCAGCCATCGCCGGCATGTGGAATCCCCACGTCGGAGGTGGAACCCCGCGCAATTTCGGGCCTTGCGGAGACGTGCTCGATCAAAATCGTACGCTGCTGTTCACCCACTTCGAACGGCGTTATCCCTATTTGATGCCAGTCAATCCGGCCGCCGAAGAGTGCCTGCTGGTCCCGTTTTATGTCGACGGCAAGGCGGTAGGAACCATATGGGGAATCATGCACAGCGACCGCCGCAAGTTCGATGCAGAGGATGACCGAGTTATGGCCTCTCTGGGGAAATTTGCGTCTTCCGCTTATCAAGCCTTGGCACACATAGAAGAGCTCAGAATTCAGGTGGCCGAGCGCGAAAAAGCGGAAGCAGAAGTCCGTGAACTGGCGAGTGGGTTGGAAGCGAAGATCCGACGCCTAGTCGAGGCGAACGTTGTCGGAATGGTTATGTTCACTCTCCAAGGGGCAATCACCGGAGCCAACGAAGCGTTTCTCCGCATGGTGCAATACGACCATGAAGATCTCGCTTCCGGTCGTGTGCGCTGGAGGGACCTCACGCCAGCCGAATGGCACGACCGGGACGAACGGGCAGTCAATGAGTTGGAGGCGACGAGCACTTTCCAACCGTTCGAGAAGGAGTATCTCCGGAAGGACGGCAGTCGCGTGCCTGTACTTCTCGGCGGAGCGCTCTTCGAAAGCGGCGGGAACGACGGTGTCGCGTTCGTTCTCGATTTGAGCGAACAAAAGCGAGCAGAGAGGGCTTTGCGGCGCAGCGAGGCATTCCTCGCGGAAGGTCAACGTCTTGGTCAAATCGGCAGCTATTCCTGGTGCCCAGCGACAGACGAAGTCACGTGGTCAGCGGAGCTCTATCGCATCTACGAGCTCGAGATCGGCGTGCCCGTGACGCTTGAATTGATCCGGAGCCGAGTCCATCCGGAAGACGTCACTTTGATCGAGAAGATGAAGATGGTGGACCAGGCGCGACAGGGGGACCACACCTTTGAATGGCGGTACCGCTTGCTAATGCCAGACCACTCCATCAAGTACATGCATGCAGTCGCTCACGCGACGCGGGACCGGAGTGGTCAGTCGGAGTGCATCGCCTCGGTTCAGGATGTCACGGCGCGGACGCTGGCGGAAGAAGCACGCGACGAGGCTCAATCGGACCTTGCAAACGTGGCCAGGGTGATGAGCCTCGGAGCGCTGACAGCGTCCATCGCCCACGAAGTCAATCAGCCGCTGTCCGGCATCATCACAAACGCCAGTACTTGTCTCCGGATGCTGGCGACTGATCCTCCCCAGGTCGAGGGCGCTCGCGAAACTGCCCGGCGCACGATTCGCGACGGCAACCGTATGTCTGAGGTGATCGCCCGGTTGCGCGCACTTTTTAGAAAGAAAGAGCCCACGACCGAATCTGTGAACCTGAACGACGCCGTTCTTGAGGTGATTGCGCTGTCCATAGTGGAACTTCAAAAGAACCGGGTAATGCTCTGCCCGGAACTTGCCGACGACCTTCCGCTCATCACAGGTGATCGTGTCCAACTTCAGCAAGTCATACTGAACCTGCTTAGGAATGGCTCAGACGCCATGAGCACAGTCGAAGATCGTCCGAGACAACTGGTGATCAGAACCGAGCGAGATGACGGTGATCGGGTGCGTCTGACGGTGCAAGATGCGGGAATCGGTTTTGATCCTCAGGCCGCGGACCGTCTTTTCGACGCGTTCTATACCACCAAGGGCGACGGTATGGGAATCGGGCTATCGGTTAGCCGTTCCATTATCGAGAGACATCACGGCCGTCTGTGGGCGACACGGAATGATGGTCCAGGAGCCGCGTTTTCGTTCTCCATTCCTCGGACGTCCGAGGGTTTAGCCCGCGCCGGCAACATGCGCAGCATTCAGGGGAACGCCGTAAGCAGTCCCGGTGCGCCGTGAATGCGGCGCAATTCTCACATCGCGGCCAACCGATACTAAAGGACAATGGACGCCCTCCCCTGAACTGGACCATTGTTACTCGTGGAGTACTGCTAAGAAAGGAACGCCATCGACCGCATACTTGTAACCGTAGTCGACGACGACGCATCCATCCGCGAGTCGCTACCTGACCTACTGAAGCAGTTCGGTTTTGCTGCCCGCGCGTTCTCGTCGGCCGAGGAGTTCCTCGCGTCTGATTGCATTGGCCAGACCAGATGCCTGCTCCTTGACGTGGCCTTGCCTGGAATGACCGGACCTGACCTTCAACGGGAACTGAGACGACGGCGACAAACGATTCCGATCGTCTTCATTACGGCTGATGCAGATATTTTGGTTCGGCAGCGGCTGATCGAACAGGGTGCGGGCGAATGCCTGTTCAAGCCATTCAGCGACACGGCGCTGCTCGATGCGGTTAATTCGGCACTTCACCGAAAGTGAAATTTCCGGCCATCTTCTGGGGAGTGCCCGCGTCTCCCGAATCGCGATCCAGGCATCGTTTCACAGGCACTACCGAAGAGACCCTAGCGTAAGTGTGTACCAACCGCGACCGTCTTTCCATGCCCCTCTGATCGCAAAACCGGCCTCATCTAGCAGGCTGCGAATGCCCTGGTCTGTGAACTTATAACTATTCTCGGTGTGAATGGTTTCGCGTTGCATAAAGTGAATATCAAGGTCTGCGTGCTCGATGCTTACATGCTGCTCTCGCGTGCTCTCGAGGTGCATCTCGATCCTAGACTCAATGGAATTCCAAAGCGCGCGATGACGGAAGCAAGCGGCGTCAAAGTTAGCTCCTAGTTCTCTATTAAGGCGATGCAGGATGTTTAGGTTGAACGCTGCGGTGATTCCATCGTCGTCGGCGTAAGCAGCCAGGAGCGTGCGGCGGTCTTTCACCATATCCGTACCCAGCAATAGCGCATCTCCGGTTTGCAATTGACTACACAAATTTCGCAAAATGAGTCCCGCTTCTTGAGGTGAGAAGTTGCCGATGCTCGTGCCGATATAGAGTGCGAGCGTAGTGCCGTCGAAGGATTCGAGCTGGAGCGGGTGGGTTACATAGTTCCGGACGATGGGCTGCAGGCGCACTCCCGGCAATGCGAATGCGATGTTCTGGCATGCCAACTCAAGAGCGTCGGGGCAGACATCAACCGGAACGTAGGCGACATCGTCCGAAACGCGCATGGCAGCTTCGAGAAGAATACGGGTCTTGGAGGCCGTGCCGGCACCCAACTCGACGAGACGCAACGGCAACGATCGGTCCCAGTGAGCTGCGGCAATGATCGCATCAGCGTGTCCCGCCAGGATCGCCCTTTCTGTGCGGGTGGGGTAGTACTCGGGAAGCGTCGTAATGCGCTCGAAGAGGCGCGAGCCCTCCGCATCGTAGAACATCCAGGGTGAGAGCGAGCGTGGCCGCGCGATCAAGCCGCGCCGCACTTCGCGAGTCAGAGCGTCGCGAGTGAGTGCTTCGCGCTCATCCGCCGCTGCAAAATGTCCGATGTCAACTGTCTGAACGTAGGTTGCCATTTTAACGAATCCTTTCAGCGTGCCAAGCGAATCCCGGAGAATTGCCATCTGGTTGCCGGTGGAAAGAAATTCCGATAGGTCGCCCGAATATGACTCGCAGGAGTAACGCACGAGCCCCCGCGCAGAATCATTTGGCCGGACATGAACTTGCCGTTGTACTCACCGAGCGGGCCCGGAAGAGGCTCGTATCCCGGATAACCGGTATAGGCGCTCGCCGTCCATTCCCAGCAATCGCCAAAGAGTTGCTTGATACCTGGACCTTGTGCTGCCGTGGGATGGAGTTTTCCAGCGTCGAGCAGGTTTCCGTGGACCGTCGTTTGGCTCGCGACGTATTCCCACTCCGCCTCAGTTGGAAGCCGGTAACCCCTCCAACGCGCGAACGCCTCGGCCTCGAAACAACTTACGTGGCATACGGGCGTCTCAAGTAGTGCCGAAAGTCCGTGCCAACCCGTCAGTGTGAACACGCGCCAGCCGGTCTTATCGCCAGCATCACGCCGCCAGTACTGAGGCGCCTGCCAGGCCGCGCGCTTCACGTTATCCCAGCCTTCGGAAAGCCAGAGTTCAGGGCGTGTGTATGCGTCATCCGAAATGAATTCCAGGTATTCGCGGCAGGTGACTTGGCGGTTTGCGATCTGGAATGGTTCCAAAAAAACGTTGTGGCAGGGAGTTTCGTTATCAAAGCAAAAATCGAGAGGATCCTCTGCCCGAAGCGGATAACCAATCTCCACTAATCCGCCGTCAAAGCCGTCCCAAGCTAGCTCAGAAACTGGAGCGTCCTTCTCTTGTGAGAGAGGGCTCGCCATGTACGAGGGGTACAGTGGATTGGAAAAAAAGGCATGCTTAATGTCCGTTAGGGCCAGTTCCTGGTGTTGCTGCTCGTGATTCAGACCCAACACGATACGTCGAGTCGCTTCCTCATCGGCGCCGTTCGCAAGAAATCGGTCCATCTCTTGGTCAACGTGTGCGCGGAACGCAAGAACTTCATCGAGCGAAGGCCGCGAGAAGACCGAGCGCAAGCTCTTCTCCGGAATCTCCTGGCCGAGCGAGTTGTAATAGCTGTTGAAAAGCCAACGAAACTCTTCCCGCAGAGGTTTGTAGTCCTTAAGGAAGGAACGCAGCACGAACGTCTCGAAAAACCATGTGGTGTGAGCCTGGTGCCATTTCATGGGGCTAGCTTCAGGACACGACTGCACCATCTGATCCTCGGCCGACATACCCGCGGCCAGACTGCTTGTCGCCGACCGCACGGCCCGGTATTTGGACCGGATGGCGCTATCCCGCAGGTCGCTTCCGACTCCGCAGCCATCAGCTTGTATCGCTTCTAGTTGGCCTGGCGCTGCGGTAACAACGGTTTGAGCCATAGCGTGCTCCTGAGAATTTTTCATTCTGCGCATACCGAATCTGATTCGTCCGCGCTCAATGCATAAAAACAGAGGCGTCAAAATGAGGCAATTGGACGATGGTATTGGGGATACGTTGGTATTAGCTCTTAAAGTCCTGGGCGACGGGCGCTCGCGGTGCTACGTAACGTCGACTCGACCTCGGCACCGCCGACGCTGCCATCGTTACAGACCCTCACGGTCCCAGATCGACGTCCTATCGCGATATGGAAACAGACTCGGGCGCACTTCATTCCGCGAGACCCAATACAAAGGTGTCGCCGATACCATCGTCCAATTGATTCGCCGCAGCACCTCGGGTGTAATGGCCGAATCGCAGGCGGCTAGAGAAAGGACGGTAGAGACATGCCGGAAGCAACTTGGAAGCCTCACGAGAAACATGGACGGCTGACGACGCAAAGCGACTTGCCCGACAGCGTGTACGCATTTCCGAAGCAGCGCAAAGAGCCACTGACCGACGCACAACATGTCCGTAATGCGGTCGCGCGTTTCGACCAAGTCATCGACGTTTCCGATGCAGATCGCGCTTTGGCATTCGCCAACATCGAGAAAGCTGCGAGCTACTACGACGTGAACCTCGCGGAAACGTCGTGGCACGAACTGGGCATTCATCCTCAAAAGAAAGCGGTGACCCGTTGAACGCATCGTGAGGTGAGGCTCAACTCGTTTCTGGAACCTGGCCTCACGCCAGTTCGCATGGAAGGATGATTGTGAGAGTTATGTCGAGAGATAAATCCATTCGATCCGGTTGGCGATGTGATAGTTGCCGCCAGCTTGTGCCAGATCTGCACGCAGGCTGGGTGGAGTGGCTTGCGGCGGAGGATACCAGGGGAAAGCCAAAAGTAAGCGGTTTACGGTTAGTGCACCGTCGCAACACCAGCGCAAGATCGCCAGAGCCATACGGATGTCGGTACAATCCGCGAGATGAATTCAGAAAAAACCGGGGCATAGTAGAGGGATTAGCTCTTGACCGGTTCGCGGGTCCCGACGGGCTTATGTTGCTGCTTTCGATGATTGCTAAGCGGGAACTTCCGCTGCAGGAACTGATCGAGCTCGCCAAGCGAGTGCAGATCCCGGGTTACGAAGCAGTGTACGAATTGGTTCATGATGCCGTTAGCGAAGGAGTAATAGCGCCTTGCATCTCGTCAGGCTTTTACTTGCAGTGTGAGATCTGGGATGTGCTGAAGTGGGCGAAATGTCAAACTTCGGCGAAGACGGGCCATGTTGAGCACCAGAATCGGTGCGTCATTTCGCACTAAGTTACCGCAGTTCTAGCTTCGCTCATCTAAGTTTTGTTTGTGGACGTTTATTGCATAGCCTTGAAGGATTATCTTTTTGTTCCTTTGAGCTCGCCTTCATTTATCTGTCTTATTTAGCTTTCGCCGCCGCCTGCTCGATCAACTCCGCCACTTCTCTCGGGTGAGACAGCATCGCGAGGTGATTAGCCGGTATGGTGATTGAAGTTGCCTTTATTGTTGCTGCTTCGTCTTTCTCGAGTTCCGGCGGAATCGCCCGGTCGTTGCCTGCAATCACGGCCCAAGAAGGCTTGCTCTTCCACGCAGCTGTCTTGATTGTGGCTCCGAAAACAGATGCTGACGTTTGGCCCTGTGTCGCCGTGAGTATCCGCTGCTCACTGGCCGGGAGATCCTGCGCCATGTCTTCGGCAATCCCTTTTGGAGTTGCTGTTAGAAAACCCTGAGCGTCGGGCCGGAGCTCGCTGCCCAGCGGAGCGGGCGGATACGCCTTGCTGACGGAATTGATGGATTCGCCATCCCCAGGCGCGAATGCGGCTACGTAGACCAATCCGACAACCTTTGGGTCATTACCCGCTTCGGTAATCACCACGCCGGCGTAGGAATGGCCGACTAGTATTACCGGTCCGTCCTGCAACGCGATGATGCGCTTCGTCGCCGCTACATCGTCAGCCAGCGAGGTCAAAGGATTCTGCACCGCGACCACATGAAAACCCTTTGCTTGGAGAAGCGCAATCACTCTGGACCAGCACGATCCATCCGCCCAGGCGCCGTGAACCAACACAATATTTTTGGTGCCTTGCGGGGAGCTCGTCTGAGCGAAGCCTGTTGTGTCGAGTCCAGACGACAAGATCAGCATCGTGGTTGCGATCAAAGCGGTTCGGAACATTTGCGAGAGTTTCATCTCTATCTCCTCGTTAGACAACCTGCCGCGATTAAGCCAGAACAACCCGCGCCGTGCAATTGGACGATAGTATCGGTAGCACCTTGCTATCAATTGAGGTCCGGCGCTGGCCTGTGGATTCAATCTGTCAATCGTGTGTTTGCTCTGACACTTACACTCGGATGGGAACAAGATTGAGCTCTAGCAGTGGCTGCGGACGAAGCTCTAACTCGAGAAACAAACGTTTTGTCGATCGATCAGCCCAGTAACTGGCTGGCGAGCCAGGAATCGACACTGAACCTTCCCGGACCAGAGCAGATCAGCCAGATAAAGAAGAGCACATACAGGACTTCCGGAAGGTAAAGGAAATCGTCGAGCCAGTTAAGTGGCGAAAGTCCTTTAGGCAGGGTGGAAACCGCGCTGGTCAGGGTGGCGACTGTCATATCGATCAATAAAGCCACGCAGGCTGCGCTCGAAAGAAACCCCACGGTCAGCAAGGACCCGCAAACGAACTCGACACCCGCGACGAAATAGGCCAGTTGCCGGGGAAACGGGGCCTTGGCCTTAACCAGCGTGTCGTAAACAGGTTTCGTGCCGCCGGCGACAAACAATTTGTTAGCCCCGGAGATGGCGAAGAACAGTCCGATCGAAACGCGTATCAGCAGGATGGCATATTGTTCCAAATCACTACTGCCCTGCAGCGCAAACTGGACCAACCGTTTCCAATCCATCTCTCGTTCCTCCATCCAAGGGAAACGCTGTAACGATACCCGATGTCAACCGACTTGCCCAGGCAACCGCACCAACGTCAGCCTTACGTGAGGCCAGTGCTCTGTCCGACCTCGATAATGTAACCGTCAGGATCGCGGATGTAGCAGCGCGTCTCGCCGTACTTGGGTATAGGCTCCGTGATGAACTCGGCTCCCCGACTTTTCCATAATTCATAGCACGCTCGAATATCCGCAACGCGGATATTCAGGAAGCTGCTGACCTTATCCGGGTCGGCGGGAACGCTGAGCGTCACTGACGGCTTGTCCGGGGTGGGCCCGCCTCCGACGTTGACGATCAGCCAAGTATTCGCGATCTGAATGTGCCCAGACGCCCCCTTGCTGTCGCCTCTGCTCAGAATGCGTCCGCCAAAGACCTTCTCATAAAAATCAGCCGATCGGTCGATGTCGGCGACGGTGATGAACTGTGTGACCGTGAACCCGTCGCGCGGCGGCATCTCATAACTCTTTTGTTCGATTGGTGCGCTGCTCATTGACGGCTCCAATTCCGATAAAGAGCGCTTCTCGTCACGCTCACCTAGGAATTTTGAGTGGCATGGGAATATAGCGACTGTTTTGTTGACGCACTACCCGCAACAGCTACGCGGCAACGTCCACGATCATGTCAACCCGCTCGCCATTCAAATAAACGCTCCCGTCGTTTGCAAGCACGAAGACCAGCGCCTTCGGCCGTTCCGAGAGTGTTCTCGCCTCAATCCAATCGGCCATATAATAGTCGACCTCCGGACCGAGTCCTTCTTCCCGATTAGATAAAACTCGGGTTACGACCGCCTTCTGTCTAAGCTCTTTATCTGCACGTATCGCGAACTCGAATTGCTGGCCGATCTTGATCTCTGATTTCATGCCTATCGTCCTTTCCGCGTTGCCAGTCGAGGAGACGAACACTCTACCCCCAAACAGAAAAACCGGGGACAGGCGGGACGTTGACAAATCTTCGTTGCCGAAAAATGGAACAAGTCCCGCCTGTCCCCGGTTTCCCTCCGATTCTTATGCCGCTGAAGCCGACTTCTTCTTTCCATCGAGTGCCGGTAGAAGAAGGTTCAGAAGCGCTTGATCAGAGAACGGGTTCTGGCCTGAGATCAACTCGCGATCTTGCAGAACGTAGCTCGACCACGGAGCGAGCACACTTACATCGCCGCCCGCCGTACGCAAGGCGAAGTCTGGGTAGAACAGCACCTTGCCGCCAATCTCCTGCGGTTCCCGCTGCTGCTCTTCCGCTGTCGAAAAGATAGTCATCTTATATCCAGCATAGATCCAGCCTTTAGCCTTGGCGTGCGCTCCGGCGACATCGCCCGCCGCCAGCGCAGCGACCACCTCCCAAGAATTGGGAAGAGCCGAGAGAAGTGAAATCGGGCCATGACAGAGCACTGCCGTAGGCTTGGATGTCTCATGAAAGTGCCTCATCACTATGCCGGCATTGGGATCATCGAGAAGATCGATCATCGGGCCGTGACCGCCCGGGACGAAAACAGCGTCATATTGATCCAGGCCCGATGCGATGACATCCGCGATGCGCATTGGATCTCGGAGCCCAGTCAGGCCGTCGCGGAATAGCATATAGTCCTCAAGCTTGGCCGCGTCCCCGGCGAAGAAATCGGCGACCTCGGAATGCACATCCACCTGCGGCGTGTTGCCTTTGGGGTTGGCGAAGGTGATTTCGTAGCCCTCCTTCATCAGGGCGCGAACCGGAACCGTCAGCTCGTTGAGGTAGTAGCCAGCGCCCTTATAAACCTTGCCATCTTTCAAGGGCAAACCGCGACCGCTCGATACCAGCACTAAGACTCTTCCTTTAGTTGTCATGGTTGTTCTCCTTTTTGAAATCGAATTCTGTGCTCCTGAATATGACCCGCTACCGCGGTTGATGTGAGTTAGGCCCCCGGGAATTCAAACACAAGCGCCACGACTAACGGCGCCGGCGTCCTAATCCGCTCCAAGTGTTAACCGTACGTGAGGGTAGTGCTCTGTCCGATCTCGATAATGTAGCCGTCAGGATCGCGGATGTAGCAGCGAATCTCGCCGTACTTGGGTATCGGCGGCGTGATGAACTCGGCTCCTCGACTTTTCCATAGTTCGTAACACGCTTGAATATCCGCAACGCGGAAATTCATAAAGCTGTTGATGTGATTCGGGTCGGGGACGCTGAGCGTTACCGTCGGCTTATCCGGGGTCGGCCCGCCGCCAACGTTCAGAATCATCCAGATGTTCGCCAGCTGAAGGTACGGAGGCGCGTTTCCGTCACCAAGGGTTAGAATGCGAGCGCCGAAGACCTTTTCGTAGTAGCGAGCCGATCGCTCGAGGTCGGCGACGGTGAGGAAACATGCGACGCTGATCCCCTCCTTCGGGGGCATCTCAAAGCTCTTCTGTTCGATTTGTACGGCGTTCATTGATGGCTCCTTTCGATACAGTGCTCATAACAAATTGGGTGTTCGGAGTCCCGCTCCCTAGCGCGCAATTTGGCCCAGATAATATCCGAGCCGATTTTCGATATCCCCCGGCTTGTGGAAGCCGCGGGCCATCAGCGCCTTGATCCCTTCCTGGGCGGCAGGTCGCCCGAGCGAAGCGATGCACGCATCCCACCCAGCACCGAGCTCGACGTCCGGCGGCAGGCTGGTGTTGACGAGGCGCTTGGTCTGGGCGATCGCCCATTTGTCGAACTTGGCGATCCGGGTCGCGAGCGCTTCAACGAACTCATCCAGCTCGGCGTCGGGAAGGGCGCGATTGATGTAGCCGTAGGCCTCGGCCTGGTCGGCTCTAACGTCTTCCGAGCTTAAGAGCACCTCCAGGGCGCGGTTTCGGCCGATGAGTCGGGGAAGCCGAGCCATGGGGCCGCCTCCGGCGACCATTCCAACACCCACCTCCCATTGCGAGATGATGGTCTTCTCGCGGCTAGCAAAACTCATGTCGCAGGCCAGCGTGATCTCGCTGCCATTGCCGGTCGCACGGCCGCGGATGAGAGCGATGGAGGCGACGGGCAAGCGGGTCAGACGCACGAGAAAGTCCGGCCACGGCGGCAAGCCTGTGGGACCCTCCGGCAGTGAGGTCAGGTCCTCAAGCTTGGCCGTGAAATCCGAGTGATTCAGGAAGTAGTCGTCCACCGCGCTGTCGAAGACCACGACCCTGACTTGGTCGTCGACCTCAAGAGCGTTGATGACTTCCTGGAACTGCTTGACCATTTCCGGTCCCATGACGTTGATGGGCGGGTTGTCGATCGTGACACGCCAATAGGCGGGCGACCGCCGGGCTAGGCGAATCTGTGCGGGTTTCGCGGGTGCGTTCATCTGTGTGAGTTTGGCAGGTGTGTTTATAGTCGCCATGGAATTTCCCCCGTCACCATTCAGCCAGAACAAAACGTGCCGCGCAATTGGACGATGGTATCGGCGATACCTTGGTCCAATTGTTTTGCCCCCCTCACCTCTGGCCTAATTGCAATCGCCCGAGGTGCACGTTGATCGGGCTTAGCAAACTTTATTTGTGAGGAGAGCACACCATGTCTGAACTTGTGACGAAATCTGTGCCGCAAGAACAACAAGAACAGAGGATAGAAACACGCATCGCCGCGAAACGCATCGGCGGCCTTACCGTCGTTGCGACAGCCATGGCAGCGCTCGCCATTCTCGGCGGCGCGGTCCTTCACGCGCTGGGCCAAAACAAAGACGCTAACAACGACAAGTATTCGCTAGTATCGCCGGGCGGAGTAGCGTTCTCTGACTTCCGGGGATACGAGGACTGGTCTGCGGCGTCTTCCGCTCGGACCGAAGCAGCGCTTCCCGACGAAATCCTCAAGGTGATCGTCGCTAATCCGACGATGATCAAGGCGTACAAGGCCGGCGTTCCGGGAAACGGCCAGCCTTTTCCCGATGGCTCCATGATCGTGAAGCTACAGTGGAAGCCGAAGAAGAGCACGGAGGCCCCTTTCGCCGTGGATGTGCCCGACGTCTTTTCCCAGGCTTTCGTGATGGAAAAGGATAGCAAGAGATTTTCGAAAAGCGGCGGGTGGGGATACGCGGTGTTCAACTACGACGCGGCATCGGACAAGTTCACCCCCGATCCCAAAAGCCTCTCGGACTGCGGATACGCGTGCCACACGCCGGTGAAGGCGAAAGACTACATCTTCCATCCATACCAGAAGCGCTGAACCGCGCCACGACGCTTCCATTTCGAAACAGTCTAAGACTCACGAATTTGAAGTTGGTAGAGCAACCCCACAAGGCTCCAAATGACTAGGGCAAGCCACACAAACCTAAACCAATGCGAATCGAGAATAAGGAGACGACCAATGAATGACACGCCAAGACAGGACCAAAACTCGGTCGTTGCAGTTTACAGCCAACACTCTGCAGCAGAAGACGCCATCAAGCAATTGAAGCGTGGTGGGTTTGACATCAAGAAGCTGGCTGTCGTCGGCCGCGACTACCAGACGGAAGAGGATGTCGTCGGCTTCTATAACACAGGCGACAGGATGAAATACTGGGGCAAATGGGGCGCATTTTGGGGCGGGCTCTGGGGTATGCTCGTCGGTGCGGCGTTTTTAATCGTCCCAGGCATCGGGCCCGTTGTTGCTGCCGGCTCCGTTGTCGACTGGATCATCGCGGCCCTGGAGGGAGCAATCGTCGTGGGAGGGGTCAGTGCCCTCGGTGCGGGGCTCTTCAGCCTCGGCATTCCCAAAAACAGCGTCGTAAAATACGAGACGTCGATCAAAGCCGGCAAGTTCGTTCTTGTCGCACACGGAACCGCCGCGGAAGTAGCGAAAGCGCGCGACCTGTTAAAGACTTCAGGCGCCGAGCAAATCGACAGCTACGAGGCCGCGACCGGAGCAACGCGCGCAGCGTAATCCGGCTGGGGTCATTCAGGGAGTCGATGCAATCTTTCCTCGCGCCTGCAACGGTGGCCTCATCACAGAGGCCACTGTGGTTTATTGTTCGCAGCTTAGGGAAGGCAGATGGCACTCGTACAGACCCTCACTGATCGCGACCAGGATCACTTTGGACCTCCGCTGCCGCCGGGTTTGCGAGAGCTTTACGATGGGGATCTGCGTTTCCGTGAATCACCCGCGAATCGGCCCTTTGTCATTGCGAATTTCGTTTCCACTCTTGACGGGGTCGCGAGCTACGAGATTAAGGGCCAAGCTGGCGGCTCGGCTGTAAGTGGTTCTGACACTGCGGATGGTTTCATCATGGGACTGTTGCGGGCTTCCGCTGATGCAATTATCGTCGGCGCTCGTACCGTCCACGACGCGAGCCCCGAGGGTCTTTGGATTCCTGAATACACCTACCCCGATGCGAAACTTTTGTTCAGAGAATACCGGGTAAACGCGCTTCATAAACCCGAATACCCCCTCCTTGTCGTCGTTAGCGGCAGTGGCAGATTGGAGCTGGAGAGAGCAATTTTCCGAACGCCCGGAGTGCGCACAGCAGTGATCACGACCTCCGCCGGGAGCGATGTACTCGCGGCCGCAGGCGCAACGAAATTGCCCTCTGTTCAGATTCATACTCTGGATGCGAAGTCTGGAACAATGGCTCCGATAGCGATGCTGCGATTGCTCTATGCGGAGCTCGGGGTACGGACGCTCCTTCACGAAGGCGGGCCTACACTCTTCGGGCAATTTCTGGAGGCGGAAGCTGTAGACGAACTCTTTCTGACGCTGTCGCCGCAAATCGCTGGCCGTAAGGGGGACACAATTCGGCCCGGTCTTGTGGAAGGGATCGAATTTATGCCGGACCGTTCTCCTGGGTTCCAACTGCTCAGCGTCAAGCAAAGGGGTGAGCATCTGTACCTACGCTACGGGCGTTCCGGGGGCCACCCGCCGATGGCGTAGAGCAAGACTCACGCTTCAGGAAGAGCCCGTGAAATAAGAAGTTGGCGCTTGCGGGACGTCGTGGGACGAAACCACAAAAGAGTTCCCCTCCTTGCAGGGCCACAAGCGAGAACGCTTTCGCTCTTACTCGTCGACCCTATATTTCCGCCAGTGCGCCATGCACAAGATGGATCGAGATCGCACCCTCGCCAACGGCTGACGCAACCCGCTTCACGTTTCCGGAGCGGATGTCTCCAACTGCAAAAACTGCTGGCAAGCTTGTCTCAAGCATCTGCGGCGACCGGCCAAGAGGCCATTTTTGTGGAGCGCTTGCCAGAACTGGATCCAGGTCTCGTCCTGTAAGAATGAAGCCCTGCTGATCAAGGACGACACAGCCACGCAGCCAGTCGCTACGAGGTGACGCACCCGCCATCACGAAAACGTGCCGGATGTCGCGCGTCATCCTCTCCCCTGACGACCGGTCGAGCCAGGTGACCCGTTCGAGGTGCGATTCGCCCTCTAATGACACCAGTTCAGTCTCCAGATGCAGCTCGATCACCGGATGCTTTGTGATCCTCTGGGTCAGATAGCGTGACATCGTCTCCGAAAGCGTTTTTCCGCGAACCAGCATATAGACCTTCCGGGCGGTTTCCGCCAGGAAAATGGCTGCCTGGCCGGCCGAGTTTCCTCCGCCGATGACGACGACCTCATCACCCCCGCAGAGCTGTGATTCCATGAATGTGGCCGCGTAATAGATTCCATTTCCTTCGAACTTCTTTAGGTTGGCGACGTTCGGCGTATTGTATTGTGCCCCTGTGGCGATGATGATGCTTCGAGCCTGCAGAATATCGCCATTCTCCAGCGAGAGCCGATATGGCCTCTGATCGCATTGGAACTTGGCCACTCGCTGTCCCACCATCATCTGTGCGCCGAATTTTTCCGCCTGGACAACGCCACGGCGCGTGAGTTCCAGACCGGAGACTCCAGTGGGGAAGCCAAGGTAGTTCTCAATCTTTGAGCTCGAGCCTGCCTGTCCGCCGGGAAAGTCAGCCTCGATCACGACAGTTTCTAATCCTTCTGAGGCTGCGTAAACCGCCGCCGCCAACCCGGCCGGACCAGCGCCCACAATGACGACATCGAGAATGTGCGATTCGTCGACTTTGCCAGAGAGCCCCAGGCATTGAGCCAACTGTTGCGTCGTGGGGTTGCGCTGCACGGCCTTTCCGCTGCAAATCACAATCGGTATTTCGTCGATCTTCACATTAAAACGATCGAGCAACTCCTGAGCGGTTGTGTCACTGTCAAGGTCGATATATGCGTGGGGGTGTCCGTTGCGGGTCAGAAACTCGCGCAACCGCAGCGTATTAGCCGAGTGACGCGATCCCAGAATAATGACGTTGCCCATGCCGCCCGCAATGAGCGCGAGGCGTCGCTGGATAAAAGCGCGCATGAAGATATCGCTGAGTTCGGCATCTTTCGCGATGAGCGAACGCAAGGCACCGGAGCTAACTTCAAGAAATTCTCCTGATTCGGCCACACGTCCACGCGCCATAGAGCCGGTCCCGGAGATCAAGACCATGTCTCCGGAAAAACCGCCCGGACGATGAGTCGCAAATACGTGCTCGCCAGAGAGCCGGGTTATTACAATATCGAGCTTTCCGGAAAGCAAAACAAACAAAGGCAAACGATCCCCGGCTTCGAACAGGATCTCTCCGGCCCGAACTGCTCTCACCGTGCCATACGGCCGGATGCGGTCGATCTGGCCGGGGGTTAGGAGAGGAAAGGCCTCGGCTTGCCGCTCGGGTGAGTCTATCGATCGTAGAATTGACTCAGTCAATTATGTTTTTTCCTTTCGCAAATGGCCGATCCCGCTTCCATCATGATCTGTATCATTTGATCTCCGTCGGCAGCTTGTTGATCACTGCCGCCCCAGCCTTGCTCACGACTTCGTCCTGGGAATCCGTGCCTCCTGAACTACCGACTGCGCCGATAATCGCGCCCTGGTCGATCAGCGGAATACCGCCTCGAGACGCAATGATTCCATCGAACGCGAGCAGATAGTTGAGATGCATAAGGTTGATACCGTCCTCGAAGACCTTCGTTGGCCGCCGGAAGGTCACGGCTGCTCGCGCCTTGTGTTGAGCAATTTGAATGGAGGCGAGCATCGCGCCGTCCATTCGTTGGAAGGCAACTAAGTTGCCACCGGAATCGGCGACTGCGATATTCATTTTCCAATTGCGCTTCCTGGCCTCTGCCACGACGGCGTGAATCACCGCCTGGGCTTGCTCTAGCGATATCGGGCGCCCATAAGGCACATCAAATGGTATTTCGTTTGGGATGGCATCAAGAGGATTCGACGAGGGTGGCGCTTCGACGGCGATTTCAGCTGTGTTGCTTGGCATAACTTTCCTCCGAAAAGCTTGCAAGTTTTGACAACCCTTTGGCTGCCATGAGCAGATACGTGAGTTTCGACCAGCTAGTATCCGAGCCGATCAGTCCTTTCCGGCAAGTTGCGAGTTGGCCATCACTCGTAATACGCCGGCAACTTCTTTTGCGCGTCGCTTTGGTGCTGATCGTGGTTAATCCAGAGCTGCGCATGTTCCTTCGCCATGACTGCCGCTATCTTGTCTATGGACTGCAGCGAGGCCTGCTTGTTCCAATTATTGTCAGGGACGTAGCGATGTTCGAAGCTTGTCTGAAAATGCACAACGTCGCCGCTTAGAATCACTGCTCCAGTTTTAGGGAGCCTCACGAGCAAAGATTGGTGGCCGGGCGTGTGCCCCGGCGTGGAGAGCAGCACGAGGCTCCCGTCGCCGAAGATATCGTAGTCGCCGTCGACGAGCTTTACCGGATGCTTCTTGTTAAACCCGACGGTGTCTTGCCGGCTTCCAGCCCATTCGTACTCCATTCTTTGCACTAGCATCAGCGTGTCGGGGAACATTTCGACGTTCCCGGCGTGGTCCGGGTGGCTGTGTGACACGGCCATCAGCTTGATGTCCGAGGGCTTGACGTGTATCTCTTCGAGCTGCGCCGCGAGCGTTATTGGCTTGCGCCAGATCGGGCCGGTGCCAGGCCCCCATTCGTGAAACACCTCCTCATGATTAGGCATTTGTGCGACAGCATCGTCAATGCCCGTGTCCCACAGGAACCACCCTTGATTGTGGTGGATGAGGTAGCAGTGTCCGGGAAAGCCGACCGGCACTCCGACGTTGGCTCCTGGTGTCCAACGCGATTCGTCGGGGCCACTGCCGTCGCCGCAGTCGATCACGTAGAGACGGTCTACTCCGGACTTGATCTGCGGATCGGGGGCGGCGGAAATTCGCACGCCAGGGACGGCGATCGTCAGCGCCAAGACCGCAACTGAGAAGCCGAACGTAACGTTTGCTTTCATGAAATCCTCCATTCGAAACCTGATCGAAAGTGGGCGATGACGATCCAGTTCTCGTTTACAGCTTAGAAGCAGCCCTGGGCGCAGTTGAGGCCGACTAAGGTTGGAACCCGTCCGCCATCCACTTGGCGAATAGTTCAATGCGAGATAGCTGCCAGGGACCTTCTCCTTTTGGTGGCGGGGGCGGCATTACAGCGCCGCCGATTCCACGAATGCGATCGTAGATGGCCCCAGCGTGCTTTTTGACGTCATCGTAACTTCCCAGGTTGAACGCCTTGCTCATGCCTTGAATATCTCGCTCCGTAAATAGCGGCCGAATGTCCGCTTGAAAGCTCGTCGTTTTCATCATCGCGCCTCTCAGGCATTGGGTTCATTCGGCCACAACAAAATGGGCCGCGCAATTGGACGATGGTATTGCCCATACTTTCGTATCAACTGCAGTGTCCTCATCGACTGAGGTGCCGGATGCTGGATATGAGATGTCGTCGATACCAAGGTCCAATTGTTTTAGTCCCGTCGCCCGTGGCTTAATGGTGCTCGTTCGAGATGCATGTTGATCGAATTTAACAATTTGTGAAGGAGAACACACCATGAGGAAGCACCTCGAATCGCTGTATCAGAATCTTCTCAACGGCAAGCTGCCACATAACCTAAGTTGGGCCGAGGCCGTCGAACTGGTCGAGCATCTGGGTGAGGTCCAACCGCACGGCAACGATGAATTTGTGTTCGTCGTCAACGGCCAAAGCGTCTTTTTCAAGAAGCCGCATACCCATGATCTTGGGGTGGAGGAAGTTTCCCGGCTGCGTAAATTCTTGAAGGAAGCGGGACCGGATGCGCATAAATCAGGTTCGCAGGCGGAAGAACCGGCCCAACCCGGCCGGATGATTGTCGTCATCGACCACCACGCCGCCCATGTTTACCAGGATTTCGGCGGAAGTCGTCCGGCGGACGAACGCAAGGTGCAACCTTACGATCCTTATCATTTCCATCATCATTTAATTCATCGAAAGGAAGCTCACTACCGTGGCGAGCGTGTGCCCGAAGAGGATTCGTTTTATGAAGAGATCGCGAAAGATATCACTCCGGCGAGTGAGATCGTCCTCATCGGTCATGCCACTGGAAAAAGCAACGCCGCCGACTTCTTGAATGAATACTTGAAGACCCATCATCCCGAAATTTCTCGACGGGTCATCGCTACCGAAAGCGCAGACCTCTCGGCGGTGACCGAGCCTGAAATTGAGGCGCTAGCGAAGCAGCACATGATCGCAGCCGAACCTGATCGGTTGTTGGAGACTCACGTCTATCGCACCGGTTTCCGCCGATACTTAGGTGTTGCCGATACCATCGTCCAATTGATTCGTCCAGATGCTTCTGATTAAATTTGGCTCGCAATGCGGACTTACCGCAAGGTGCGGGGGGAGTTTTTGTAATGGGTCGCGTCCTTGGCACAGCGAAGCCGGGTTCAGATGGGGTGCAATGATTCGGCGCATTGCTGTCGCGGTGGTTGCCCTGGCCTTCCTCGGACTGCTGGTTTTTTCCTCGTTGTCCTGGCGAGCGGCTATCGCCCCCATTGAGCGCCCGAACCCCGCAAGCTTCACCGCCGAGTCAGTCGCCAAAGGAGAAGTTCTCGCGGCGGAGGGACACTGTGTGTCTTGCCACATCCGGCCGGGCGGACAACCATTTGCTGGTGGGTATGGCGTGAACACGCCATTCGGGATCATCTACGGAAGCAATATCACACCCGACCCGAAAACTGGCATAGGTGGATGGTCACTCGAGGCGTTCACCCGCGCCATGCGCGAAGGCGTTTCACGAGACGGGTCTCATCTTTTCGCTGCGTTTCCGTTCAACGCTTACACCGAATTACAGGAAGATGATGTCAAAGCGTTGTATGCCTATTTGATGACCCGGCCAGCGATAAACGCTACGGTGCCGCCGATGACGGTTCCGTTTCCTCTCAACGTCCGCTTTCTCCAGGAAGGATGGAAGATCCTATGCTTCAGAAGCGTACGGTACCGACCAGATCCGGCAAAAGACGCCCAATGGAATCGCGGAGCCTATCTGGCCCAGGCGGTCATCGATTGTGGGGGTTGTCATACCCCGCGCAATGCGCTCGGCGGTGAAAAACTCCGAGATGCCTACACAGGCACCGTGGTCGACAACTGGATTGCACCACCGCTCACCGAGGCCAACCCATCGCCCGTTCCGTGGACGCAAGAAGAGTTGTTCAGCTACCTGCGCACGGGAGTAGATCCACTGCACGGAGCGGCCGCCGCCACGATGACTCCGATCATCCGCGACGGCCTGGCCCTTCCCGTTGTCCCGGATAGCGATGTTCGCGCTATCGCGCTCTATATCAGCGACGTCGACCACGCAGGCGTGCGTGAGTCTAACGTCGAAGCAGCAACGAAGGAAGCGCTGCAGAATTCATCTCTTGGTAGCGGCCAAGAGTACGACCCCGACGCCAACCTCTATGCCTCCGCCTGTCTTTCGTGCCACTACAACACCGGCAGAGTTCCACTTCCTGCCCGTCCGGAACTAGCACTTAACAGTGCGCTCTCGTTGCCCGAACCGACCAATTTTATTCAGGCCGTGCTGAGGGGCATCGGCAACACGGAAGGTGCGCCAGGCCTGGTCATGCCCGCCTATGCCTCGTCTTTCACCGACCCCGAGGTGGCCAGACTCGCGGCTTATCTGCGTCGGACCCGCACGACGCGACCGCCATGGACCGACCTGGAAAACAAGGTATCTGCTGTCCGCCGGGAGTTGACGGCATCGCACTGACAGAATGAAAGAACAGGAGGCATGCGATTATGACCACATTCAACCTCAATGGTCGCGCCGTTTCGGTGCACAGTCCGGATGACGCCCCCTTGCTCTGGGTGATTCGCGACGAGCTTGGTCTTACAGGAACCAAATTCGGTTGCGGGATTGGCATGTGTGGGGCCTGCACTGTGCATGTGGAGGGGCGCGCTACTCGCTCCTGCATCACCGCGGTCGGCGCGGTCGCCGGCTCCAAGGTGACGACGATCGAGGGGCTCGACCCTGAGGGCAGACATCCGCTACAAACTGCTTGGATCGAGTTGCAGGTTCCTCAATGCGGCTACTGCCAGTCGGGACAGATCATGCAGGCTGCCACTCTGCTGAAGGATTATCCCAATCCCACCGACCAGGACATCAATGCGGTCATGGCTGGAAGTCTTTGTCGCTGCATGACGTACCTGCGCATACGCAAGGCGATCAAACTGGCGGCAGAGAGAATGCTAGAAGGAGCGACCCATGGATAGCTTGTCTGCTCACGGACTCAGGGGCTCTTACGACCCGTCGCGCCGCGGCTTCTTGATCACGATGTTAGGAGCTGGCGTGATGCTTGGGTATGCTCGGTGCGGCCTCGCGGCCGTGGAAGGAATCGTCTCGGGAGCGCAACGAGCGAGCAGCGCCAGCGAGCTGTTCGAACCGACGATCTGGTATGGCATCGATCCCGGCGGGGAAGTGACTATCAACATCAAGCGGGCCGAGATGGGCCAGCATGTCGGCACTGCGCTCGCTCGTATCGTAGCCGACGAGTTAGAGGCCGACTGGGGAAAGGTTCATATCATCACAGTCGACTCCGATGCGAAATGGGGCGAAATGGTCACCGGCGGCAGTTGGTCGGTGTGGCAGAGTTTTCCGGTGCTCAGCCGGGCGGGTGCCGCGGGCCGTCTCGCTCTGATTGAAGAAGGCGCCAAACTGCTCGGCGTTGGTACGGAGAGTTGTACGGCGCGCAAGGGTGCAGTGCATGCGACCGGAAGATCGATCCTGTATGGCGATATCGTGGCGCGCGGCAACCTGGGGCGCACCTACACGCCCGAGCAATTGAACAAAATTCCGATTAAAGCACCGGCTAATCGCCGGCTGATCGGGAGAGATACATTGGCGCTCGACGTTCCATCGAAGGTCAATGGTAAAGGTCGCTATGGCCTTGATGCCGTGGTCGAGGGCATGATCTACGCCCGTCCGAAAATCCCTCCCACACGGTACGACTCCAAAGTCGTCTCGATTGAAGACTCGGCGGCGAAGCGTGTGCCCGGCTATATTCAGAGCCTCGCTCTAAACGATCCCTCGGGCACAGCGCCAGGCTGGGTCATGGTCTTTGCGGAGTCCTTCACTGCGGCCAGCCGAGCGGCCGATCTTGTAAGAGTCCAGTGGAGCTCGGGCGAGGCAGCTCACCTATCCGAGCAGGACCTCCTGCGGCGCGCGGCCGAACTGATTGCAGATCCGAACGGAGGCGCGATGGTCGTCGACGACCCAGGAGTGGACACGGCTTTCAGCTCGGCAAAGCAGAAACTCGAGCGAACCTACACCACCAGCACCGTGATGCATTTCGCGCTGGAGCCAATCAACGCCCTGGCTTTTGAAAAGAACGGCGTTTTCGAGATCCATACAGGAAATCAATGGCAGACAGCGATCTTGCCGGTCTTGGCCAAGGCTCTAGACCGTAGCCGAGAGAAGATCGTTCTGCGCAGCTATTTGCTTGGTGGAGGTTTCGGTCGTCGCCTCGATGGTGATTACGCTGTGCCGGCTGCGCTCGCCGCCAAGGCCGTAGGCAAGCCTGTGAAGATGGTCTGCACGCGAGCCGATGACATGCGCTTCGATTGCCCGCGATCTCCCTCGATGCAAACTCTGCGCATGGCCTTTGGAGACGGCGGGCGAGTGACGGCAATGGATCATCATGCGGCAGCGGGCTGGCCTACTGCCGCCATCAATCCGGCATTCATGCTCAAGGATGCCAGAGGTGTTCCGTTCGATGCTTTCGCGATTTGGGGTGCCGACCATTGGTATGCGGTTGGAGCCCATCGGGTTCGCGCACTGCAAAATGATCTGGCAAACCGGTCATTCCGGCCAGGTTATCTGCGCTCGGTAGGAGCGGGTTGGACCAACTGGGCCGTCGAAAGTTTCATGGATGAAGCGGCTCATGCGGTCGGGGTGGACCCTGTGGCGTTTCGATTGCGTTTGCTGAATGGCGTCGGGCGTAACTCGGGATCAGCGCCGAATGCCGTGGGCGGCGCGCATAGGCAAGCGGCAGTACTTGCACGAGTTGCCGAGAAAGCCGGATGGCGTAGCCCAATGACCAACGATACTGGGCTTGGAGTGGCGACGACCTTCGGCCAGGAGCGCGACATGCCCACTTGGCTTGCCTGCGTTGCTCGTGTACGGGTGGACCGCACCAGCGGTCAAGTCACGGTGGAGAAGCTGACGCTCGTCATCGACGCCGGTACTCTTATTCAGCCGGACAGCGCTACGGCTCAGGTTGAGGGCGCTGCGCTGTGGGGATTAAGTATGGCCCTGCATGAGGGCTCAGAGTTCGTGGAAGGCCAACCCAAGGACACGAATCTCGACACCTATACGTTGCTCCGCATGGGCGACGTACCCGAAGTCGAGATCGAGTTTCTGGCAAGCACGGAAACACCGGTCGGCCTCGGTGAGGCAGCAACGACCGTGGTCGCACCCGCGATTGGGAACGCGATCTTTGCCGCCTCAGGTGCACGTCTTCGTCATTTGCCAATTCGTCCCGAAGCCGTGCGACAAGCTCTCACGCATCGGGCTTGACTCGTGACTCTTATCGGGGTCCACGCGGCTTTTGCTGCTTCGCCTTCCACGCTGCCCATCGCGCCTTCTGCGCGGCCGCAATCTTCCTCTGAGCACCTGACCAAATAAGAACCATCCTTCGAAGGGTAGGCCCCAGCACCCATCGTAAATGATCCCGATTCGAGCAATTGATCCCGAATCAGTCGCTCCCAGACTTTGGTTTACAGCGAAACCGCAAAGGTAGTCCAGATTCATCAGACAGAGTTCGCTTTTAGCCGAGATCCAGGATGAAGCCACGTTATACCATGGGGTGTGGACCTACCGGTAAATCCGCCGATCCCGCCGATGCTCGCGAAACGAGTAGATGAATTGCCCGCCAAGGGCGATTGGATTTTCGAGCCCAAGTGGGATGGTTTTCGCGCGCTGGTGTTTCGCGATGGAGATGAGATTTTCATCCAAAGCCGCGACGAAAAACCACTCAATCGTTACTTTCCTGAGTTGCTGGAACCACTGCGCGCAGCGCTGCCCGCACGGTGTGTGCTCGATGGAGAGATGGTCATCGTCAAGAATGACGGACTCGATTTTGGTGCGCTGCAATTACGCTTGCATCCGGCTGCATCGCGCGTAAAGCTGTTATCAGGACAGAACCCGGCATCATTTGTATTCTTCGATCTGCTCTGCCTTGGAGATCGCGATCTCTGCGGCGAGGCGTTTCAAGAGCGACGCCACCAATTGGAGTCGCTGCTTGATTTAGCGGCACCGCCGATTCATCTCACACCCGCAACCACCGATCGGGGCATTGCCGCCGATTGGTTCCGCCGTTTTGAAGGCGCTGGCCTGGATGGTGTGATGGCCAAAGATCCTGCAGGAACTTACGCGCCGAACAAGAGAATGATGCTCAAAGTGAAACACGAACGCGACTGCGATTGCGTTGTTGCTGGATTCCGCTGGCATAAGAAAGGCGAGCACACAATGGTTGGCTCGCTCCTACTCGGTTTGTTCGACGATGCCGGCGCTTTGCAACACGTCGGAGTCACTGCGAGTTTCAGTACAGCAAAACGAAAAGAACTGGTGGAGTTTCTCCAGCCTTATCGTAAAGATGCGCTGATGAACCATCCGTGGAAGGCTTGGGCTGACTACGCGACCGAGAATGATGAAGGTGTCAAGCGAATGCCCGGCGGACAGAGTCGTTGGAGCCAAGGCAAAGATTTGTCGTGGGAACCGTTGCGGCCTGAATTAATTGTGGAAGTTGCTTACGACCATATGCAGGGAGATCGCTTCCGGCACACGGCGCAATTCCGCAGATGGCGAACGGACAAAAAGCCAAGCGATTGTACATACGCCCAGCTTGAAGTTATCCCTCCGGAGGAACTGGCGGCAATTTTTCCGCAGGGAAGGTAAGCCTTACTCGTTTGCCTTTTTCTTCTTCCAGCGCTCCCGCCACTCACGTGTGGGATCATCGTCTGGGTCCGGCTTTTCCTGCGGCGTACGTCGTTCTTCGGGCACATGACGCAGGTTGATGCGGATGCGCGTCCATGTGGATGATCTCCCGCGCATCGAGTCGACCAGCACATCGTCTACGGCAAGCAGGCTTGCGATATCCGCATGTTTGGCCTTCCATCGCTCAAGACCAGCCAGCGCGGCCGCTTTATCAGGTGAGTTCGCGACCGTAATCAATGGCATCTTCACGCGCGGCTTCTTGATTGCTGTCTTATTCGCGGCAGATTTTGCGCGGGAAGGCATCACGCGCGCAGCCTCGCCTTCCATCTTGCGGAAGTGCGGAGGCCAGGGCGCGTCGGCGATACCGGCCGCTTCGTCTTTATCGGCCAGTTCGAGCAATTTATCCAGCGAGCCCGAGGATGCGTCCATCTCCGCGTGCGGATTGCCGATTTTCGCGAAGCGCTCAGGAACCGTGAAGATGGTAAAGTCTGCCGGATTGCAATCGGGCACTTCGTGCCAATCAAGAGGAGTCGAAACGCGAGCATCCGGCAGAGGACGCACTGAATACGCAGAGCACGTCGTCCGATCCTTCGCGTTTTGGTTGTAGTCAAGAAAGACGCCATGACGCTCTTCCTTCCACCATTTCGAACTAGCCAGGGTTGGAGCCCGGCGCTCGACCGCTCGCGATAAGGCCACAGCCGCACGGCGAACTTGCGTGAACGTCCAACGCGGTTTGATACGCACATTCACGTGCATGCCGCGCGAGCCGCTGGTTTTCGGCCAGCCGCGAAGGCCCATCTCATCGAGAAAGCCCTGCACTTCGAGAGCGACGCGGCGAACATCATCCCAACTGACGCCGGGAATTGGATCCAGATCGATGCGTAACTCATCCGGATGGTCTAGATCGCTGGAGCGCACCGGATGCGGGTGCAGTTCGATGCAGCCAAGGTTCACGATCCAGGCAAGTCCGGCTGCATCATCGACAACAACTTCTTCGGCGGTTCGGCCGGAAGGGAACGACAGAGTGACCGTACGCAACCAGGCTGGCCGCTTCTCTGGCGCGCGCTTTTGATAAAACGCCTCCGCTTCGGCGCCGTTGACGAAACGTTTTAGAACGATTGGCCGATCTTGAATCCCCTTCAGCGCACCCGGAGCGACGGAGAGATAGTACTGAACAAGTTCGAGCTTGGTGACTTTTACCTGCGAAGAAAAGTACAACTTCTCAGGGTTCGTGATCTGGACTTCCTGCCCGCCAATCAACAGAACTTTGCTGGCCGATTCCTTTGCCACAGCAACAAGCCTACCATCGATAATCATTATCTTAGGCGACGCCAATCTCTGGCGATGAATCAATCATCATTCGGTCCGACAATCGACGAATATCTTCGCAAGGGCCTGATGCCGGTTGAAGGGCACGATCCCGCAATCGGGCGGCATCGATATGGCGACTCTCCTCAGCTTTCGTACGGTCGGCAAGCCGGAAATTATCTAGAAGCGGCCTTCGAGGAACTTGGCCAGATTGGTAACGGGAAGTCCTAGGGCTGTATCTGAAGCGCCCCCCGAGCGAAGAGTTGGGATGCGAGACGCTGTGCAAGGGCGCTTCGGATACAGCGACTTGAAGGAAGCCGCCCCGCGGGACTATGGGATTTGTATCAGGATGAGCCGGTCTTGATCGTTTGCGAGTTTGTCGTTGCGGTCAGAGTGCTTGGGTTTCGGTAGCCGGCGGCAGAGAGAATTCGTGTGGGGCGGCGCATCGGAGAGTCTGGGTCGCAGCACCATACTGCATTCTGACAAGTGCGAGACAGAGAACCAGTGTGCGTGCCGATGCACGAGCGAGATTCGACGTTGGAGTTGTGGATTCATGCGGCGCACGGGCTGAGATGAGGCGGGGATCGGAGGAGCAGTTGCGCGGCGGAGAGGCGTTCGACCACTCGCATGATTCCGCCGCAAAGCGGACATTGCCACAGCGAACCAATGGGAAACGCGGATGATGTGGCGTCTGCTGCTGGCCGATCGGATGACTGGAGCAATCGGGAACAGAGTGGAAGGAGTTCTGCTCGCTGTCGGTTGGCGAGGAAGCCGAAGTTGCGGATCCGCATAAAGCCACGCGGCAACGAGTGAAGTAGGAAGCGGCGCAAGAACTCATCGACGGGCAGAGTCATGAGCCGCTTCTTGTTGCCGTGAGCGGAGTCGCGCCAGCGAAAGGTTACGTTGCCCTCGGAGAGAGCCACCAACCTGTTGTTCGAGATGGCGACCCGATGGGTGTATGCGCCGAGATAGCGCAGCACATGTTCTGGCCCGCCGAAAGGCCGTTTGGAGTAGACGACCCAGTCGTGACGAAACAGTGGCCGCAACCAGGAGGCGAAGGCTCGCGGTTCCGTGAGCGGTAAGAGGTGTCCGTGGAACTGGAGTGCGCCGGACTGAAAGGCGTTCTTGAGCCCGGCGACAAACTTGCCGCGGAAGATTCGGCCGAGCACTTTGACGGGAAGAAAAAAAGATCGGCGCGAGGAGATCCAGCGGGAGTGGTCCGGAGCGAGACCGCCGGCAGCCAGCACGCAATGGACATGAGGATGATGTTGCAACCGCTGGTTCCAGGTATGGAGCACGCTGAAGAAGCCGATCTCGGCTCCCAGGTGGCGTGGGTCGCTGGCGATCTCCAGCAGAGTTGCAGCACTGGCGCGAAAGAGTAGGTTGTAGATCAGCCGTTTGTTCTGCAGCGCGAGCGGAGCCAGTTCCCGCGGCAGCGTGAAGACGACGTGCACGTAGCTGACGGGCAGCAACTCCCGTTCCCGCGCTTGGAGCCAGTGCAGGCGTGCATTGCCCTGACACTTGGGACAGTGCCGATTGCGACACGAGTTGTAAGAGATGGCGGAATATCCGCAGTCCGAGCAGTGATCGCGATGCCCGCCTAGCGCGGCGGTGCGGCAACGAGCAAGGGCCAGCAAAATCTTCTGATGCTGCCAGGTGATCCAGCGGCGACTGCGTTCAACAAACAACGGCCCCGCACAACGAACGATGTCGGCCACCTCCAGAGGAGGCCGGTTCATGCGCTCGGCGTCGGCTCTCCTTGTTCTCGAATCGTAAGTGCATCCAGCGGACTACCAGTGGCGCTGAGATGTCGCCGGGAGAGATGCAGATAAATCGTCGTCTCCTCAAGGTCGCGATGCCCGAGCAGCATCTGAATGGTGCGCAGGTCGGCACCGGCTTCGAGCAGATGCGTGGCAAAGCAGTGGCGCAGGGTGTGGGGATGAATGTGCTTGTGTTCAAGCCCAGCGCGTTGGGCGGCGTTCTGACAGGCAGTCCACAGGACCTTGGTGGTGACCGGATAACTTGCGGTATGCCATCGGTTGCCGGGAAACAGCCAGTTCGTTGGCTTGTGCCTGAGCCCGCGCCAATAGACGCGCAATGCATCGAGCAGTTTCGGGCTGAGCATGACATCGCGGTCCTTGCGACCTTTGCCGCCCCGGATATGGATGATCATCCGCTGGCTGTCGATATCGCTGATCTTCAGGTGTGCCACTTCTGCGCGACGTGCGCCCGTGGCATACAGCGTCATCAACAGGATGCGATGAAAGGGAAACTCGGCCGCGTCAATCAGACGCGCAACTTCGTCCTGGCTGAGTATCTCGGGCAGGTGCAGAACCTTCTTCGGATACGGCGTCTCGGCAATGCTCCAGCCTCTCTTCAGAACCTGAATATGGAAGAAGCGTAAAGCAGCTAGCCGCAGGGTCACAGTGTTCGGGCTGAACTTCAACTTAGTGAAGAGCGCTGCCTGATACTCGCGAATGTGTTCGGGCCCAAGCTGATCGGGTCGGCGGTGGAAGTAGCGACTGAAGTGCTCAACCCCGTGGAGGTACGAGCGGATGGTTGAATCGGCGAAGTTGCGGCGTCTTAGTTCTTCCAGCATGAGCTGACGTAGATGGGTCACAGAGAGTTCCTCCTCTGCGACACAAACTAGCTCAGATCAACTCCACCGTCGGCTCAGCAAACACGCGAATGCGTCCCCCGCAACGCGGCTTCGTTCAAGTCGGCATAGGCGAAGTCGTGAAACGGAAATAACGTCTGCCCTAGCGGCAGAGGTCGGCCTGTTTTGGCTCAAAACTGGACCATAAATGGACCGTCATTGGACCATGAATACTAATGTCGTGTGCTTGCATCGAAAAAAACTGCCCACAACTGACTGATAGGTCGAGCCTTGTTGCAGAATCAACGCGACAGCTCAAAATGGCACACGGCTTTCACACGGCAGAGGCCAGACGGCGAAATCATCTCTCCTCACAGGCAACGTTGAGGCCACGACGCATCCCCCAGTCATTGCGGTTCAACGGTAGACGCCAAGCTCGTATGGGCTGCGCTCTACCAATCGTTAAACCTAATGCATGCTGATGGTTACGAATATGGGAAATATCGAATCGATGTGACAGGTGAATAATGATTGGTAACTATATGATTTCACTTGATTTGGTGGGCCAGGGAGGGAGTTGAACCCCCGACGCCAGCCTTTTCAGGTATCTTTGAGCCTAAACCCTTTTTCAATCAACAACTTAATTCGTCAAGATGGCCAAGTTATTGTGACCATTCTGTGACCAGCGCCGATGTTCGCCTAAGCGTCGGTAAGACATTCAGGAATTGAATAAAGAACAAACGTCAGAACCCGCGAAACACGTCGAATTTGGAGTGCCCAGCCACCCGTAGGAGGCAAAAGAGTCACCTTGAAGTATTTGCGTAAAGCCTTCTCTTTGGAACTTGTGGTGTGTGATGAAAAATGCAGCGTTCGTCATTGTCGTGGTGAAGTTTAGCGCAGTATGGAGCGACTCCTCGACGGAGTCGAAGAAATGTCTCAGCGGCGGCCAGCATGCCTACCGTCGGAGCGATGAAATAAATCCAGAGGGTGTGCCAATAACCTGCGTAAGCGGCGGGGCCAAAGGTTCGCGCGGGGTTCATGCTCATTCCGGAGAGAGGTGTTTCAAACGTGATGTTCACGGCGTAGAGCGAACCCACAAAATAAGGCGTGTACCGGGCCAACCTTTCGTGGTTCGTCACAAGCAGTACCGTGATCATCAAGATCAAAGAGATGACTAGCTCGGCTGCAAACGCGATGGCGGCACCATACACACCAGGGGCGGTCACTGCATAACGAACCGTGCCATCCCCTGGAGCGCCTCTCAGTAAAAAGGTTGCGAGCGCAACGCCGCTCGTTGCGCCGGAGAACTGTGCGACCCCGTAAAACATCGCATCCCAAGGGCGGAGTTTTCCCAGTCGGTAGAAAGCGAACGTCATGGCGGGATTGATATGCCCGCCGGATTGCTTGCCCCAGGGACTCATGATGAGCGCCATGACTGTAGCGCCGATGGCCAATCCCATCAGAGCACGGCGGACGATATCGCTGATGAAAAAATGCCTGACCGGAGAAGCGGGGTGCTGCAGCAGTGTGGCAAACGAGCAAGTGCAAAACATGAACAGACTAATTTCGCCCGCTTCCATCAGGTACTCGGGCCAGTGCAGACGCAAACTGGCCGCGACGCCTAAGGTGTCGTTTACGGATGCCGCCTCCGGCGTGCTCAGTAGGCCGACGTTGTTTACTACCTCCTTCACCGAATTACCCCTGAGTACTGTTGTGAGACCTCGCGAGTACGTTCACGCCGAAGTGCGATCAATCCCAGGATGCCTGCCACCCCAAGTGCTTGACCGCCGAAACTGAGATTAACGTTTGAACGTCGTTTCAGGTCGCGACCTCCAGTCCGATTCATCCGTGGGTGCGTTTTTCGCCTCTGCGTCTATCGGCGTGGAAGACTCTGCGAGAAAAGCACTGCTCCAGCGAAGCCGGCCACTATGGCCAGGACGCCGATCTTAATGTTCATGAAACACCTTTCAAACGCACCGGACGTTAGCGCTCTACGCGAGTTGCTGACCACCGTCAATGTCGTAGGTTGCGCCGGTAAGGGCCGTGTTGGTCATCAAGTGGACGGCCAGGGCGGCGACGTCCTCCGGGCCGACCACGCGGCGGATCGGGAGCGTCGCGCGGAGTTGCTCGCGCCGCGCATACAACTGATCGCCGAGCAGGGATGCTGAAAGCGAAGTATCAACGAAGCCGGCGGCGATGAGGTTCACGCGGACCGGGGCGAGCTCGAGTGCGAGGTTCCTGGTTAGGGCTGGAAGCGCGGCTGTGAGGGCCGAGACGAGAGCGAGCCCCGGCGCCGCGCGGCGGCCACCGGTTCCGCCCATGAAGAGCAGGGTGCCTCCCGGGCGAACCTTCTTTGCGGCGTAACGAGCGACCTGCAACGGCAGCATGAGATGGGCTTCGACATCCCGGCGCGCCTTTTCGATTTCGAGTTCCGCCAGCGGCGCGTAGTAGGGACCGGGGCCGGTGACCAGCACGTGGTCAATCCGCGCCGGGAGGCCGTCGAAGAATTGTTTAAGTTGATCAAAATTGGTGGCGTCGAACGCCATGCTGCTTAGAGGGCCGAGTTCGCGCGACGCGTGTTCCAGGCGTTCCGGATTGCGCGCCGCGAGAATCAGCCTGGCGCCTTCAGCGCGCGCTCGCCGGGCGGTTTCGAGTCCGATGCCGGCGCTGCCGCCGATTACGACGACAGTTTGTCCGAGAAGTCCCGGTTCGGGCCGGATGAGAGAGGTGCCGGTTGCGATGCTCATGATTCCTCCGTTCAACTTCACTAGCGTGTTATCTTCCATATTCGTCCCTTCAGGAGTTACTATCACTCGGGAAGCTTCGCCTCGGTCTACAGACGGCACCTCCGCGTATGCAATGCCGGTGAGGTTTCCTTCCGCAAACAGCAGCGTCCTCCGGTTCGACCCATCGAGGTTGGCGCTGTAGACCGAGCCTCCTAAGTCGGTAATGAACATTCGACCGCCCTTCAGGTCCAAAGCCAGGCCGATGCCTTCCATCAAATGGGTGAAAAGGATCTCGGGCTCCTTGCCTTTTTCGGCCTCTGGGTCCATGGGTGCACGGTTCACCGTGTTGCCACGCGGCGGGTCCCCGCGGTCGGTCCAATACAGCGTCCGATGAACTGGGTCGAGGTCCAGATCAATCGGCTCCGGAAGATTGTCATAAAGAAGCTCAATGTCTCTGCGGTTCTCGGCCGACTGACCTGGCGGAACTTGGATGTTGGCCCGAAAAATTCGACCCAAACCCGCGTGGTGACCACCCTTCTGCGTCCAATAGAACTTGCCGCCGTCAGTGTCCACCGCAATGCCGACACACCATTTCCTCGGATCCGATCCCGGCCGCGAATCGCCCAAGCTCGTATCCACGAGAGTTTCAATTTGGGACCCGTCGAGGTTTGCCCGCATCACACGCATGCCTTCCCGGTCCGACCAGTAAAGCTTGCCGCTTCTCTTCTCCAGCTGGAGCTGCTTCGGCGTGAACGTACCGCCAGACGGAACGATGGTGATCATGTTCTTGCCATTGAGATCCGATCGCATGATCGAGCCATCATTCCTCTTGGGATCACCCATGTTTGTCCAGTAGATGTGCCCACCGGCAACATCGAGCACCAGGCCATCAGGCAACTTCCGGCCTTCGTCGATGATGGTCTTCAAATCGGAGCCATCAGGGTTTGCGGACAATACGCGGCCGCCGCTGAGGTTCAGGAAGAAGAGCCTGGCGGACGTTTGCGCGTTTTTCGCCTCTGCGTCTATCGGCATGGAAGCTATCGCGTTCATGGAACGAACCTCCTCGCTAACGTTTCTATGTGGTTTCGAGTGAAAAAGGTCAGAGACCAACACTGGTCTCAAATTTAGAGTGTCACGATGTCCACTGCCAGACAACAAGGCGCCAAGCCGAGCACTTGCCGCCACCGTAGCCCGACGCCAATCTGGAATCGATTCCCCAGATGGCCAATCCATACGTCCCAGTTCCTCGATCCAGTCCCGCGCCGATTGACGCGCTTGCTCAGAGCCGAACAACTTATCTACCGCGCGGATGAAGGCCGATAGCTCTCTTTCAGCCAGGATCAGAAAACCGCTAGTGAGCTGGTTGCAGCGCTCGGTTTCCGCATCCGTTAACATTTTCCGCGTTTCAAGCATGACAACCTTCGGACCAGTCCATGCCGGTCAGCTGGCCTTCTTCTCCGTGTCATCATCAGCCGCCCGCCCGAACTCGGTGAGGTACCGGCCGAAATTCAATTCGAAGTCGCTGCGAGTTCCGTAACCGATACTACGGAGCTTGGTGCGGCGCGCCTGCGCATCGGGCCAGGCCAGCATTGGGAAGATCATTTCATTGCTCGACTGAAGCTCGGCAGCTGTCGGCATCCCGAATCGATTGATCTGGGCCTTTGCCGTGGCCAGCGTCTTGCCGCCGAATGAAGCCAGCCGCCTTGCGAGCGCATCGACGAACGAATCGAGGTCTCCATCGTCCAGCGTGCGGTTCACCCAGCCATATCGCTCTGCGATATCAGCATCGAAATCGTCGGCAGTGAGCACGAATTCAAGTGCCCGCGAGCGACCGACCAGGCGCGGGAGCCATTCCAAGGCTCCGCCCCCCGGGATTAGTCCGACGCCGACCTCGGGGTTACCGAACACAGCGTTTTGCCGGCTGGCGAAGCGCATGTCGCAGGCCAGCACAAACTCGTTGCCAATCCCGCGCGCGCGGCCGCGAATCTTCGCGATACTCACGACTGGCGTGGACGAAAGGCGAAGCACAAAGTCGCGCCAAAGGCCCAGCACGTCTGGACGCTCCACCGCCTTGGCCACGTCGAGATGCGCAATGAAAAAATCGGGATTCGCCGACTGGATCACTACAACCTTCACGGACGGGTCCGCCTCAAGGTCGGTCATTAGAGCTCCCAATTCGACGATCGTTGTCGGAACAAACATGTTGATCGGAGGGTTGCTGAAGGTAATCGTCCACCGGCCCGGATGGCTCCGGTCGATGCTGAACTGCGAAGCCTGGACTTCATTCGTCGCATTTGCCATGTTCTTCTCTCCATGTTTTTCGTACTAAGCCGCGCATTCACCTCATGCGCCTTGTGACGGACGTTCCCCGCCCTTCAGAAATGCGCTGGATTCGCCTCCATCTTCGAATTCCACCCATCCATCTCATTGAGTTCCTCGGGCGTGATCTGGGGCAAGTGCCGGATGAACAAAACCAGGCGCCAGGTTTGCGGGACAGTGTGCGTTCCGTGGAAGGCCGGCATGCCGCTTAAACGAACTCCATTTTCGATTGTGTAGTAGAGCTCACCATCGCTCTTGTTCTGCGTCCCAGCTGCGCGCAAGTCGGGCGGTTTCGGATAGAGACCCTTGCCGTATACCGTGTGGGCCGATCCGTCATTCGAATGGCACGGGGAGCAATGAAAGGCGAAATGCTCCATTCCTCCGCGAATGTTCTCCGTTGAAGGCGTGATGGGATTGCGAAGCTCGCGGTACGAGGATGGCACGGCCAATTTGCGTGCCGTTGTCGCCGCGAGCTCCTCAATCGCTGATGGTGTCGCAAGTGCGCTGAAGCCGTGTCGCACGAGAATCAGCCCGTATCCCGCGGCTGCAACCGCAAGAGCAAACAGAATTAGCGCAACTACTTTCCAGGGTTTCATGTCTACTTCTCCTGTCCCGTGGCAGCGCCGTCCGCCCGTCCGAACGAAGGGAGGTACCGGCCGAAGTTCAATTCGAAGTCGCCCGGAATACCATAACCGATACCACGCTGCTTGGGACCGCGCGCCTGCGCATCTGGCAAGGCCAGCATTGGGAAGATCATCTCGTTACTCGACTGGAGTTCCGCAGCCGTCGGCATCCCGAACCGATTGATCTGGGCCTTCGCCGCGCCTAGCGTTTCACGCTCGAATGAGGCGAGACGCCGGACCAGCGTATCGACAAACGCGTCGAGGTCGCTATCGTCCAGCGTGCGGTTCACCCAGCCATATGCCTCTGCGATGTCAGCATTAAAATCGTCGGCGCTGAGCACGAACTCAAGTGCGCGCGAACGGCCCACCAAGCGCGGTAGCCATTCCAGCGCCCCGCCACCCGGGACCAGTCCGACGCCGACCTCGGGTTGGCCGAATAGGGCGTTTTGTCGGCTGGCGAAGCGCATGTCGCAGGCCAGCACGAACTCGTTGCCGATCCCGCGCGTGCGCCCGCGAATCTTGGCGATGCTCACCACTGCCGAGGACGCGAGGCGAAGGACAAACTCGCGCCAAAGGCCCAGCGCCTCTGGCCGTTCAGCTGCCTTGAATACATCGAGATGGGCGATGAAAAAATCGGGATTCGCCGACTGGAACACGACGACCTTCACGGACGGGTCCGCCTCGAGGTCGGTCATTAGCGCACCCAATTCAACGATCGTTGCGGGAACAAATATGTTGATCGGCGGGTTGCTGAAGGTGATCGTCCACAGGCCCGGATAGGTGCGGTCGATGTTGAACTGCGCCGCGTTTGCCTTGCTGGCGGCGTCGTTGGCGTGTACCTCATATGTCGGATTTGCCATGTTCTTTCCTCCTTTTGCGTTTCGCATTTGTTTTTTCGCTATCTAGTTGGGGCGAAGACAGGAGAGCCCGGTCGTCTGCGCTCTCCTGTGGCAATGTGCACACAGGCTAGTCTTCGCCGCGATCAGGTTATGCGGCAGACCTTGCCACGCCCGATCGTAATGATCGGAAGCCCGCACGAACCTCTTCGGAAAAGAGTTTCGGCTGTTCCCAGGCCGCAAAGTGCCCGCCCTTGGGGAGTTTGTTGTAATGGATCAGTTTGGGATACGCGCTTTCTGCCCAATTCCGCGGACATTGATAGAGCTCGTCAGGGAATGCGCTCACAGCAACCGGGACAGATACGCCTTTGACGCTGAAATAGGGAAATTTATTTTCCCAGTAGAGCCGTGCTCCCGAAAGCGCCGTGTTCGTCAGCCACGTAATCGTAACGTTATCGAGGACATCGTCTCGTGAGAGACCTTCGGTCTGCCCGTCAAAGACGCGCGCGATCAGCGCATAACTCCACGCATCGTGGTCCAGAAAATAGGCGGCCAGGCCGACAGGGGAATCCGCGATTCCATACAACGTCTGGGGTTTCAACCCCATCTGGTAGCCGTAGCCGACGCCTTTGCTGTACACGAATTGGAGCCTCTCGAAGGCAGTCTTTTCGTCCCCTGAGAGACCGGACGGCATCGGCGCGCCGGACAAAATCGCTCGATAAATATCCGCAGGAACCGCGCCGGGCATGTTGGTGTGAATACCGAGAAGTTCGGGCGGGGCCTGCACGCCCATCAGATCGGTGATGACCGCGCCCCAATCCCCGCCCGATGCCACAAATTTTGAGTAGCCGAGTCGCTTCATCAATACCGTCCAGGCACTCGCAATCCGCTCAGGGCCCCAGCCGGTCGTCGTCGGCTTGCCTGAAAACCCGTAGCCCGGCATCGACGGAACCACGATATGGAAGGCGTCGGATGCATTTCCGCCGTGTGCGGTGGGATTGGTTAGCGGATCGATGATCTTCATCTGTTCGGTGATCGAACCGGGCCATCCGTGCGTAACGATGAGCGGCAACGCATTTTCGTGTTTTGAACGGACGTGAATGAAATGAATGTCCAGTCCGTCGATCTCGGTGATGAATTGCGGCAGGGCGTTAAGTTTTGCCTCGATCTTGCGCCAGTCGTACTCGGTCGCCCAATAGCGAGCGAGTGCTTGAGCCGTCGCAAGCTGCACGCCTTGGGTGGCATCAGTGACCGTTTCTCGTTCCGGCCACTTTGTGTTGTTGATGCGCCTGCGCAATTCGGTGAGTTCCGCTTCTGGAATATTTACTTTCTGAAACGGACGAATCGCACTGTTGGCAGTTGTTGTGGAGCTGCTTTCTCGTACAGCAATAGTTGTGGTCATGGATTCCTCCTCTGCGGTGATGTTGGAATTTGCAAACAATGTGCGGATCGTTCCTGGGTTGAACACTGCTTTGTCCCGGAATCAACCCAGATTTCAATAGCTCAACTCATTGGCGAATACTCTGCGCGCTAGCTGCTCGTTCGCTCCTTCGTGATCCACTCGCGGATGTAAG
>CAVZZB010000003.1:0-326314 GCA_963779525.1 uncultured Acidobacteriaceae bacterium | reverse complement strand
GAGCGCTATCGGTTCAAGTGTCACTGTTTCCTCCAGTGCCAGCAATAATTCCCAATTTATTTTGAATGGAGCTTCCTTTCCTTTGACGATCGCCGCAGGCCAGAGCGTTTCATTCAATGTGGCCTTCACGCCCCAGAGCAGCGAGCGTTTCTGGCTCTCTCTCATTCGCCAGCAATGCGTCCAGTTCGTCGACACCGGAACCACTCACCGGCACTGGCACAGCGACGCAGTACAACGTCAACCTATCCTGGAATCCCAGTTCGGAGGTGATGGGTTACAACGTCTATCGCAGCACGACGGCGACTGGGAAGTTTTCGAAGATCAACTCTAGTGTGACGCCGAATACCGCGTACACCGACGGTACAGTCGTCTCCGGGCAGACGTACTACTACGCCGCCACATCAGTAAACTCCGCCGGTCAGGAGAGTGCACTCTCAACGCCGCCGGTAGCAGCTTCCGTCCCCTAGAAATACATCCAGGGCGGCTGGTTTCGTTTTAAGTCTGGCGCCGTCATAGTGCAAGTGATCACGCAGTGGAGCGGGAACAGGCCTCCACTCTCATGAATGGCTCTGAGTGCAGGTAACCGGTTGCCTCGGTATCGCTTTCAGCGATGGATTCCTGCATGGCACTGTGTGCACAGCGTGATTAGGTTCTCTTCGGAGTCGTGACCACCGTGGCTGCGAAACTGCTTGGTGATGGACTTCCAGGTTCGACATCGTGCCGCACGATTGACACCGCCAGCCGTCGCGACGCAGGACCTGCTGCCGCAGCCTCTCGTACGAAGTCGGATCCAGCCGCAAGGACGGGGTTTGGGCCGATCGAGCTCATGATGCCTTCTCGCTCAGGCCTCCAAGAAATGCCTGCCGCTGCTCTTCGGGCAGAAACTTGAAGAACCTCGTCATCGAAAACAGCAGCATCTCCGGATCTCCGTTGTCCAGGTTGGCTCCGGCGAGGAAGTCCGCACAGATCATTTCCAGACAGTAGCCGCGGGATCGGTCGCTTCCCAGCATCAGAGCCGCCGTCTCGATCGCCCGCTCGATGACCGGCATCTGGCTCTTGTACAGTTTGAAATAGACAATCTCCCACGGCTCCGTTTCCTTTCCCGTCAGTTCCCTCTCGACCTCCTGCTTAAACTCCTCCTTCGGCATCTCACGAGCTTTGTGCAACCAGGTTGCACAATCGAAGTGCTGCCTGTCCCTTCTGGCCAGCTTGGCCAACTCCAGTCCCTTTCGTCCAGCCCACTTCCTTCAACTGCTTTCTCGCCTGCGGCGGCAGGTGTTCGTGAATCGACATCAGGTAGTAGGCCTTCCGACGCGATCCGGGAAATCGCCTCTCCAGGAACTCGTCGAAGGACTTCAGGTTCTCCAGCCGCCAGTACTGTCCCGCCCGCACTTCGCATAGATAGCGCCCCAGTTCGACGAACTTGGTGTCGCGCTCGGTCTCCTTCCGCTGCTCCCACGCCAGAATCTCGTCGATCTTGCCCAGTACGAACAGAGCGCGGCGGCGATTGAATTTCGGCGGCATGGGCGGATTCGTCAGTAATTAAGCTCGTCAAGCCAATCAAGACTTTCTGCTCCTGGACGCCGCACCAAGCTGGCGTCAGCCATCCCTGCTTTCCCAGACAAAGTCCCACATACGGACAGCTGCTGCAGGGATTCTGGGGAAAGCGGATGCCGCTGTGCGGCAGAAAGTCCGCCGACTCGATTCTTCGGATCGTGTTCTCGACCAGGCGACCGAACTCCTGGCGCTGTTCGTCGGTGATCGTGGTTCGCAGATACTGAACCTCGACCAGTCGCTTGCGGACGAACACGACCTGGGCGACTTCGGCAATGCCGGTCATCCAGGAGTAGCAAACGAGCTGCGGATCCAGAGACAACAGCCCCTCAGGCTCTTCCGGGTATCGGCTCGAAGAGGTCTTCCATTCCAGCAGGCAGCGCGTCCCGTCGAGTTTGCCGATGGCATCGATGTAGGCGACGAAATCGTTCTTCCGGCAACCGGCCGGGTGAACTTGATCTGCAGATTGCGTCGAGGCTGGGGGACCTGGATACGATCGTCCTGGCAGAAGCGGGTCAACAGCATGAGCCCTTGCCGAAGCATGCGATCCCAGGAGTCTCCGTTCGAGTAGTGCAAGCCCTGGCTCTGGCACGCAGACCATTCGGCGAACAGGACTGCTCCGGGATCTTCCCGGCGGAAATAGGCGCCCAGCGCCTGTTCGAAGGCACGGCCGAACAGCATTGCCGCGCGGGTGTCCTTCTCCTTCCAGCCATCGAGATAGCGATGCCGATAGCGCCGCGGGCAGGTGAGGTACTGGCTGATCTGGGTGTAGCTGTAGGTCATTCAGGCCACCTGCGGACTGTCCAGATTTGCGGGTGAAAGTTCTTCCCAGCGACCGGCGGGAGCAAAGCCGTCGAGTCGGAGCAGGGAAGCGCCGTTGAAGACGATGTGGCTGATCTTGACGACGCCCTTCAAACCCACGAGCTGAGTTTCATCCACCTCATCGCGACCCAGCAACTCGGTGTCGTAGCCGAAGTCGCGCAGGAACCAGTTCAGCTTCCACAAGGCCTTCGGGCTGCAATAGAGGCGGCTCGAAAGGACGTGGCCGGCAAACCGGCTGGGCTCAAGAATGGCCAGAGTGAGCGTGTAATAGGGCTTCTGTGCCTGCCGACGAAACTGACTCGTTGCACGCGAACGAGGAAGACTCCGTCGGGAATCTGGTCGGCGGCACAGCGATCGGCGGCGTGCAGGCCGGTGATCTGGCGTTTCATGCGGCACCTTCTTTCTGGCCGGGATAGCTGTTGAGCTGGCAGAGCAGGGCATTGCGGTCCTTCTCGGCCCAGTCGGCCAGATGCGTGACGAAGTTCTCGACCTGCTCGCGGGTAGCATCGCGAAGAGTCTTGACGCCACAGAAATCGGTGGCGTAGGACTTGACCAAGTTGGGATCGAGTTGATGTTGGCGAATGAATCTGGCAAAGGCGGTCGCGAACCTTCGGGCCGCCGTGGTTTCCGTTGCCATTGGCTGGTTGCGGCGGGAGCTTCTTCGACTCTCGGGAGGACTGCGGTGGTTCGGCGAAGGAACCGATCTCCTCGACCGAGCAGATGCCGATGCCGTAGGCTTTGCGCAGAGCGCGATTGACGGCCCGAGTTTCCGCCACCCGCATTTCGGCGCCGTGGACAAGGAAAGAGACATTGGAGGGATCGGCATCGCCGTAACCAACGAAGCCTCGACAGGTTTTGGTGTTGTAGACCGTGGCCTCGAACGCCCAGCGTTGGGCCTGAGGGTCGCAAAACTCCGCAATAGGTTTAGTGTGAATTCCAGCGCAGTGATTTCGGGAGGCCAGTTGTACTAGGCCTGTATGCGTCACGTACCACCCGCGCTCTAACCAGATTAGATCGCCCTCCACAATCGAAAACTGGAATCGGTTTGTGAGTGTCTTAAGCAATTGGAGAGCAACCTGATTCAAGTCGCCGACCTTCCATCGAGATCGAGCAAACTTAAGGTTGCTCCGGAACAACTGGTCAGCCATGCAGGCCTCCTTACTTACATTCTAATACATTGTATGAGAAAATCAATAACTTATCAATAGTAAAAACCCTGAAGTTTCATACAATCTCAGCGTTATGAAGAAAAACGCTCCCCTAGCATTCCGTATTTCAAGCGAGCTTAAGAAGAGTCTCCAGCAGATCGCTAGTCGCGAGGCACGGAGCATCTCTCAGATCTGCGAGATTCTCTTGACGATTGGCACAGAAGCCTACGACAAAGAAGGATCAAAATATCTACACCGCTATCTTGGGCGGATTAACGAAGGATGATGCTTGTCGGCGCTCGCGGACTCTTGCCCGCCTGCTTCGCTCTGCCTGAGCTCACCAAACGGTTGACACCGCTCACTAAATCAGCAGATCGGATTACAAATTTTGATCGTGATCTGGCCCGATCTCATAGATACGCAGATTTGAGGATGATTGAGCGCTGAAGCGGAACGCACCTCGTGCTGGGAACGATCCACGGCTTGCGGCTCCCGGGGAACTCATATCCAGGAGAGGTCTCGGGTCACGAACCAGCGTCCAACCGGCGTCCTGATTTTGAGGTAGTGCTTGGTGCTAAAAAAAAACCTGTACACGGAACGCATCAAGGAGAGGCTGAGACCCCGAGGGCGCTGCGCCGCGGGCGTTCCAAGTTCGTAGCCCAGTTCCGACAGAGTATCACCTACCAAGCTCTCGAAAGTGGCGAGCTCTTCGGCGGTGAAAGCGTATTTCCATCGGCCAATGGGATTGAACTGCCTTTCTTTGAAGGCAGTGTTGGGTGCGGCGACAGAGCCAATCGCAACTGCTGAATCCGGTCGTAATTCAGATCGTGGCTGATGAAGGGCTCCAACTTCGCAAGGACCTCGCGCGGCCTGCGGACTACGTCTTCGTAGTGGACCTCGATGTAGTCGGCTCCAAGCGTTCGGCCCACTTCCCGTCCCTTCGTCACGATCCATTCCCAATAGATGCCAGCGGCCATCGCTAGACGTTTGCGATCCCAGGGTAGAGGTCGAATCTGGCGGAGCTTCTCCCACGACAACGCTAGATCGCGACCGTCCCGAATGACGTGGACGATGAGCGCATCTGGAATTGTTTCTTTGATGCGACGCAGATAGAGCAGATGCTCGGGCGTGGTCTCGGCCCAGCGCTCCACACCTTGCTTGACACACATCTGTTCCATGATGATGCGTAGAAAATCGCCGCCGTTCTGGCACTTCTCCATCACGACCGGCTCAAGCTCGGCTGGGTCAAGACCGGAACGTGTGTAGAGGCGGGAGTTGTACCAGGCGTCGAGCATCCGGCGCTTGTTTCGGAGTGAACTCAGCGGGCGGAAGCGGGGCTCCAACAAGTTGAGGACGTTCGACTCGATCCGGTAATTCGCGAAATTGCCGGAGGAAACAATCATGTGGTAGAGCAGCGTTGTACCGGAGCGGCCGCAACCGATCACGAACACTGGCCTTTGGCTCTTCACGTCTTTCGGCTGCGCGGACCCGCTGATCAGCGTGCTTGTTGATGTTGCCACGAATCAATCCCTCTGAGTGTTTGATTTGTCTCTCGACAGCAACTGACTCCGTTTGGCTGCGCCAAGCCACTAGCTCGGGGTTGCAGCGAGAATAAGTTGGACAAGCTCCGGAGCTTCATCCACGCGGAGATTCCATCCCTTGCCATTCTTCTCCACCCAAACCAGGGACCCGGTCTTAGGTCCGCCACGAACCGGCATGTGGCTTCTATCCCCACCGCGAAGAAAAGTTGGGGCGGCCAGAAGATTGCGCACGTGAGTCACGGCGACAATGCACTCCGTCGAGCGGGCTGCGATGTCGAGTAGTTCCTGGAGCCCCCGCGAATATCGGTCACAAAACTGAAGGAAGGATTCGCCTCCGGGCGCGGCCAGAGCCGGATCAAGTTCGAGTTGTTGAAGCAGGGGCAGAATGTCCTTCACACGTTGTCCTGCCAAAGTGCCCAGATTCCATGGGCGCAGATCGGAAGTATGCACGATCGGCGCAAGGGTTGCTCTCGCCACTGCCTCAGCTGTCTGCCGGGCACGGTAGAGGTCAGAAGAATAGATACACGCCACCGGATGTTGAACGAGCCTTTGGGCTGTCTCCTCGGCTTCCCGCAAACCTTGTTCGTCTAGAGGTATGTCCATCCACCCGCGCAGCCTCTCTTCGCTGTCCAGCGAGTTCAAAACGGTTTTTCCATGGCGCACCAATATGAGCTTTCCCACTTTTTGCGAGGCTCCTTAGAATTGGCTCAGCCGGAGGAGGGAATCAAGAACTGGAACCAGTGATATGTCAAGTAATATTATTGACATACTAGTATTGTAACACAACCGTAACATTAGCGTCACACTCGGCAACTGTCAAGAAGATTTGTTTTATCAAATGCATAACGCTGGTTTCTTGATTCGCAGCGTTATGTCCTGAGCAGCCGGAGGCTGCGGAGCTTTGTGGGAATTCCTCTAGATCCAGGACAGATCGCAGTTCACCTAACCTGAGGTGTAAAAATTTGCACTATCGTAGACGCAGGGGGCATGGCATTTCGCATGCTTCTTCGTTTCCGCGGAGGTCGCTCTCACCGTCCGTGGAGCTTCCAGCCCAAACATTGCTTTTAATTTGTGCCGTTTTATCGAAATACTAGTAATATAATGGACTCACATGTAATCGTGACGCATATTACGTAATGATGACAATTACGTGAAAGTTTGATGAAAGAAGTTGGGACTGATAGCCGCACAAGCCGAGCAGAGGCGGAAAGGCATTCTCCAATGATCAAGGACTGGTACCTGATTAGAGGACTAAAGCGGGCCCTCGGATTGCACACGCCGGGGCGTATGCTCGACGTTTTCCCCGAGGACACGTTTCTCGTTTCCTACCCGAAATCGGGCAACACCTGGATCCGGTTCCTGATCGCCAATCTGAAGTATCCGGAGAAACATCCCGACTTTACGAATATCAATGAGTTGGTTCCGGACCCTGGAGCGCACTCCAAACGGACTCTTAATCGGCTTCCCCGACCCCGTACTCTCAAAAGCCATCAGTACTTCGATCCTCGCTATCGGAAGGTGCTTTACATTGTCCGCGATCCCCGCGACGTCGTGCTCGCCGAGTACCATTTCGGGATCAAGCAGCGTTTACATGGGGAAGACTACCCACTTGCCCAGTATGTCTCGCGCTTCCTCGCCGGTGATACCGGCCATTCCTTTGGGAGTTGGTTTGACAACGTGGCCAGTTGGTACTTCACTCGCCGCGACGATCCCCGATTTCTGCTGGTTCGATACGAGTCGCTGCACTCTCAACCGGTGCCCGAGCTAGCGAAGATTGCCAAATTCCTGGGTGTTCCCGCAGATCCCGGAAGGCTTACCTTCGCCGTCGAACAGAGCGACGGGAATCGCATGCGCGAGTTAGAGAAAACACAAGCCCACCTCTTTTCCGCCACCAGGGAGACCCGGCTCGATTTGCCCTACATCCGGGTAGCCAAGGCCGGAGGCTGGCGCATCAACTTGCCGCAAGAACACGTGGCCAGAATCGAGTCTGCCTGGGGCAGCCTGATGGAAGATATGGGCTATGAGTTGACGGTGGCCACTCAGGCGAGCCGGGCCGCGGATTGATGCATCTCGGCTCGGGCCGGTGAGTATGAGTTGTGAACCGCCCGCACAGAACAGATTATCTCCGCCTGAAAGGACTTTCCGTCGCACGGCGTTGCGCGAGATCAAGCCAGCGCGGCCAATTGCGCCCTCCTAAGGGGGAGATCGGCTCCGCTGAATTCGTCAGGAATTCTGAAAGCGCGGGGAGCGGCTCAATTGCTGGTGCGCGCATCCCGCACATCACACAAACTCCTTCACTTCGGGAGTGCCGATATTCACACGACGCGCAGGTGATGGGTTCGTCGGCCCGCAAACAGCGAAGCGAGGAGCATCTCGCAGGTTTGCGAACTGCTCCTGTCTGAGGGTGTGCAGTCTTACAAGAAGGAAGGTCCCGAGTTTATGCAGCGCTTGGTGGCCAAGCAGAAGGCTAGGGTCAAAGACCCAAGACCCGGGCAGGAAGGACGGCGCCCTTGTTGACTGAACTGGGCTCGTCTGTGGAGTAAGTCGCCAACCGAATGATTCAACAGTAGTTGCAGGCCTTGACAGGCTTGCCGTGACGCGGTAAATAACTAATTAGATCAGTGCAGAAGCTGGCCGATCTTCGCCGGATGCCCAATACCTGCGAAACGATGAGTCTGAAAAGAAGAATCAGTAACAGATCAATCCTGAGAATCAGCAACAAATAAATCCTGAGAATCAGCAACAAATAAATCCTGAGAACCAGTGGTATTGCGCGACCCGGCAGGTCATCTCGCGTTTGAGTCCTTCGAACGAGTCTGACTAGCGGAGCAACTCCACTGCCGGGATCTTCCCAAACTTAGGAGAGACTTGTGAAACACGACAAACACGAGAAACACAACAAACACAAGAAGGCGGTCACTGAGGCGGTTGTGGCTGCCAATCAAGCCAGCGCACAATCCTCCACAGGTCCGCGAACCGAACGCGGGAAATCGAACACTTTTTATGGAGAAGTCATTTGAACGGCCGGTGGCCACAGGAGAAAACGCCATGAAAATCAGGAAGACAGTTTCAGACAAAGTCATTGCCGCAAATCGCGAGAACGCCCGAAAATCACCGGGCCCTCGGAGTGCTGTTGTGAAGTCGGCATTAAAGTACCACGCGGTGAAGCATGGATTATTGACGAAAGCATTGTCGTTCCCGAGTGACGAGGAAAAAGCAGAGTTTCGGGAACTGGCCGCTGAGTTGGAAAAGGATCTCAAGCCACGGGACATTTTGCAAGGGATGTTGGTGCAAGAGATCGCGGTTTGTTGGTGGAAACTGCAGACGACCCAACGCTTGCAACTGGAAGAGTTGCGCACTCGTCGGAAGGCTTCCACGGCAATTCTGAAGACGTTCATTCATGAGGATGAACAGGCAGACCCTCTTTCTTCACGGCCCGACGACCTTCGTTCGGCTACCCGCTTCGGATGGGAATGCCGGGAGTTGGTGCTAACAGCTGTTGGAGAACAATCCAAAGAGGAGAGCACGAGTTCCTTCGATGGTGGAACCGAAAAAGGGGGACGTCTTGGATTCGAAGCCAAGCTGGGTAATTCCACAGACAGCCTTCTCCGCTACGAGAGCTCATGGAAAAGGGACTTGTACCGGGCGATCGCAGCTCTGAAGAATCTTCAGACTAAAGAGCAAGCATAAGACTGTCTTGACCAGGTCCGAGAGGCTGCCGTTTTGCGAAACAAAGCCACTAAGTCTTTTATTCCCAGTGGGAGCAGCTGGCATCCGTCCCACGTCACGCACCGCCGGGATTTTTGCAATTGGGTTCAAACCCCGCCGCCGATGCCACTCGCGAGTTGCGACGCGCAATGGACTGGTACCTGTCTCTGAAAGATCAGGGGCTGTCAAACAGCGTCGGGAGCTTTCTTATCTTGGCCCCCGTCATTTCTTGGAATTGTGGGATTGTGGCAGCCAGCAGAGAAAAAAGCCTTAGTCTCGCAACGCCTGTGGCAAACCACGATAATTCCGTGACCTCTTGAGGGGAAAAGAAAGCGTTCGGCGATCTCCTGGTCTCCGAATTTTCGAACCAACTCCAGGTCAACTCCCACTTGCCGTCCGACAGTGAACGCAAGCAAGGCCACCCCATGCGAATGCGAGACATTGAATCGAACTGAGGTCCGCGGTAGTTCTTGTGCGCAGACTCGGTTTGCCTTGCGGAGCATAATCGAATTCGAGATGGCTCTGGGGCACGGTTCACATACCCTACCCAACAGTTCGCGTAGGATTCCCCGGATGGCGACCCCGGTCCGGTTGAAATAAGAAACGATTCGCGCGCGCTTTCTCTTCAGTCGAAAGTGTTGCTTCGAGATGACGAAGCACTCTCGCTTCGCACTCGAGATCAGTGCGAAATCCCTCCTCCGCAGTAGACGCTGGCATTTTGGTGATTTTTCCGCCTCTAGCGCTTCACCACGAAATCGCTGAGCCTGAGGGTTTCACTTCCCAAAGCAACTACGCTTCTCAGCGGTGCGCCCACGAAAGCAGTAGTCTCTTAAAGAGCGACTGACTGTTCCGCCCGTTTCAGGGAAATCGTATTCCCTGATATCTCCTTAACAATTCCCTGTTCGTTTCAACTGTCGCCACGCCAATAAATCCAGCGGAATCAGTGCTTCTCTGAAGGAAGGGGCTGTATTCTTGGCCCCAAAAATAGAGAAATCCCTGTATTTTTCCCTGTTAGCAGGGAATTTTCGCCAGTTTAAAGAAAGGCCTGCGGACCCTTGCCCCAAAGGCATTCTTCCAATCTCTTTCGAAGTCTGGAGTCCAAAAAACGTCATAAGGCAAACTCCGACTCAGGTATCATGGAGCGATTACGCAAGCAATCGAACCTTTAGGGAATGATCAACGGCAAACGCATTGCGGTGGTGATGCCCGCCTACAACGCGGAGAAGACTCTGGAAGCCACCGTGGGTGAGCTTCCCGAGCTGGTGGATATTTGCATTCTGGTCGATGATCATAGTTCCGACGCAACCGTCGCGCTCGCCAATCGTCTGGGCCTGCGAGTTTTTCAGCATGATCGCAATTACGGATACGGACGCAACCAGCAGACCTGTTATCGCGAAGCTTTGGCCGCAGGCGCCGACGTAGTTCATCATGCTGCATCCCGATTATCAGTACACTCCATTATTAGTCACGGCGATGGCAAGCATGGTTGCTTATGGCATTTATGACGTGGTGCTGGGCTCGCGCATCATCGGTGGAACTGCATTACGCGGAGGCATGCCGATTTACAAATACGTCGCCAACCGGCTGCTTACAGCCTTTGAAAATCTTTTTCTGGGTATCAAGCTCTCCGAATATCACACGGGATACCGCGCCTTCAGCAGCAAGATTCTCACCGACTTGCCGCTACTGGAGAATTCGGACGACTTCGTCTTCGACAACCAGATGCTGGCGCAGTGTGTACACTTCGGCTTTCGCATTGGTGAAGTCTCCTGTCCCACGAAGTACTTCGCAGAAGCGTCATCGATCAATTTCCGCCGCAGCGTGAAATATGGAATCGGTGTGCTTGCCACTACTCTGCAATTTTGGCTGCAAAAGATAAGGGTTGTTCACCTGGCCCGATTCAGCGACGACGGTCGCAAGCTCGAATCGGGCCGTTCTACCTACTACGCGCAGCGCACTGAGTCGCGTCGCCCTGCATAGTCTGCAGGGATTTTTTAGTTCAGACGCCGCATTGACCCTGAGTCGAGGCAAAAGTGCCGTTTATGCTAATTCTTCGCCCCGGTGAATCGAACCGCCTGGAACGGCGCAGGCGCTGGGAACGGCTGTCAACGTGCGCTCAAAAAGCGATCGGCAGTCCTGAGCAAAGATGTAAATTCTTCTGGGTCCTCCCTAGGGTCTCAGTAGTTTTCACCTAGGGTGTTTACCTGAGCCATCGCTTCTTGGAGATTTTGCTGGCAAGGCAACCTTATCTTCCGGATACGAAATTCGTCGGCTCGCCGTCGTGGCGGAAGTTGCAGCGTCGATAAGGCTGATCTTCCCGATAAGGGGCAGATCTGGGAGGCATGGAAGAAAATCCGCTGATTGTGCGGGTTTTCACGCTTTGTGCCCATCTCCCCGGACTGTCCTTCAATCCCCCTCGGCGGACCGGGAGCACCTGGGAACTCCCTCTAAGCCTCGATTTAGAGCCGTTAAGCGCCTGTGGAAATGGCTGGTTCTTGGTCACCGCGTCTTCGGTCTCAAAGTGGCACGGTAGATGCTAGAAAATGTGCGAACAATCCAGTAATACAGCGGCGGAGTTTATTTCTACCAGGGGGCAGGGATAGTGAAGAACGAGCAGTCCGTCCGCCTAGGACCGCGCGAAAAAGAAATCGTCGAATTGCTATTGCAAGGCTGCGACAACGCGGAAATCGCAAAACAGCTCAAGATGGCACGAAGAACCGTGAAGGCTCATTTTAACCGGCTTTTTCTCCGTTTTGGAATCAACGACGGAATCAAGCGAGTAAAACTCGCAACACTCTTATATCGGAGGCAATCATGTTCCCCCACGAACGATATGGAAACCGGGTCCCCAGCGAGCGAGAGCACCGTGTTATCGAACTAGTGGCTCAAGGCTTGAAGAATCGCGATGTGGCCCAAGCAATCGGCACAACCGAGCACGTAGTCAAGAATTATTTGCGCGTGATCTACGACAAGCTGGGGCTCTGGAACAGAGTAGAACTCGCGTTGTGGTATGAATCGCGACGGCCGAGCGAGCAACTAGGTTCGGTGTTGCCCGATCGAACCGCTCAATGGATTTCGCCAGCCACTTACTGACAGCCGAAAGCCGACAGGTTACGCAGTCGTTCGGCAGCGGCCGTCCCACCCTTGCGGGCCGCAGCGTCCAATAGCAAACGGGCTTGATCGCAACTCTTGGTGACTCCGTCGCCCCGAAGATACAAATCAGACAGGAGCAAGGTTGCGGTCAGGTTTTTTTTAGCCACGGCCTTCCACAGCCAGGAAGCAGCTTCCTGGCTGTCGCGAGCTCTACCCGGGCTCGCATTCAGGTATTTTTCCGCCGTCGCCAGTTCTTCCGACCCATTCTGTTCGGCAGTACCAGCGGAGGAGCTCACACTTACCGGAACAATGCGAGGTGCAGGTGCAGGTAGATGGAGGTGCAGCGGCCTTGATCCCGTGCCCATCTTGGACGCTCTCGTTAGTTGTTTCTTGATTCGATGGCGCTGGAGCAGCCGAGGAAGTCGCCGGCTCAGCGCGCTTCGTGGAACTCCCCCGAGTGGGCACCGTCCGTGCTGGTGTCGAAGCCGTCGCGGGTCGCGATTCGTTTGACGGTGCCGGTACTGCTTGCGGGAGCGCCGCCGGTGCGTTGCCGCTGCTCCAGAACTTTGTATTATTGCGCCAGGTCGCATACACCAGCAGAGCGAGAATGATCGCCACCATCGCTCCCACGTAAACTCTGTAACCGTGGGAAGGAGATTCAGGCTCATACTGCGCGAGCGATGCGAATTCCGTTGGACGCTCCTCCACTGGCAAGGATGCAGGCCTTCCCGGGCCGAAGAAATCCTCTCTGCGGTAAACAAAATGAGGAGCTGGATCCGAATCGCCGTCACTGGATTCTCCAGCTGGAATTGGTTCTGGCGCATCCCAACGCGGCGCTGCCGGCGCTGCTTCCGAGATTTGTGGGGGATTGAATTCGGCAGCGACGCTAAGGTATTCGCCACACATTCCACAAAATCTTTGCCGCGCTGAATTTCTCTGCCCGCACTTTTCGCATATCAAAGCCGCCTCTTGAACCGGGAGTTCGTGAGCCACAGCTCCCTCAGGCAACTCTTCAACAGTTTCATCTGCGCTTTCATGGGGCGTTTCATGCGTTGACTCGCCGGTCGTGGCTTGAGCTGCGATTTCGGGGGGCGTTGAGTTGTTAGCGAGTTCTCGAACCAGCTCAGACACCGCTTCTGCGCGTTTCTCGGGCGAGGAAGTAAAATACACCTCGGCCCATCGCCCCATATGTGCCGCCAGAAGCGGATTCAGCAGCGGATTCAGCTCCGGATCGGGCAGGATTTTTGCGTTCGGATCATCTGTTGGTTGCGGCACATTGTTCTCCAGATCAAGTTCTCCAGATCAAGGGCGGACAGTGTGATTGCACTCCCGGTAAGCAAGGTTGTCAATTCCACCGCGTGAAATGGCCCTGAAAACTGGCTCAGTCACAAGCCTTCCTGGAAGCCGATTCGAACTGGTCCATCTGCGCGTCACGCTGGCTCGCGAACCTGCCTTTCGTAGTCTTGCCGTAAAGATCGGAGTCCGGGCAATAGTAAAGCGCTGTGTGCGGATCGATCCAGACCTGGGTATTCGGATTTCCTTTATACTCCTGCGGGGCATCTGGAGGGTCGGCGAGTCCAAGACTGATCAAGAGCCGATCGAACAGGGAGAGATCCGCATTCGGGTTCGCGGGCTTATGCCGGTTCGCGGCCGCGGAAATCGCCGTCCCTCTGCCGGTTGCTCCCACTGAATTGCCAGAGAGTATTCCCCAACGAATCACGAAGAACATCAAAATGATCGCCACTGCGAGATAAAAGTCGCCCCGCCGGGCGCGCCACAGACGTCCAAAGGAGCTAAAGGAGCGCGGTTCCACCAGGGCTTCCAGAAAATTCCGCGCCTTGGTCGCGGAACTCCAGGTGACATCCTGAGGCTTCGGCTCGATGGCTGCGACAGAATCAAACTCCAGATCGTCATTAGCACGACGCGGTGCAGTGGATGACACCAGCTTGATCGCTGCCTCGTTCACGTTCGCGTCGTCTGATTTCTCCGCCCGCGGAATATCTTCCTGCATCCCCGATGAAGCCAGCAATTGGGCCAGACGATCTTCAGCCTCCGCGGCAAAGGCGGCGGCTGTCTGTGGCGGCGCTTCACTTCCGCCGGCAGAGGACTGTTCATGAACGGAATGCATGCGCATAGCCGATGCGAGCTTGCTCTGGATGCTCGATGGAACGCCTGCCCCCGCGCGCGAAGCGCCGCACTTGCCGCAGAACTGCTCTTGTTCGACGAGCGCATCCCCGCATTTCCAGCAGACGCCGGTTTCCGTGGCGCTCGGTTCCACTATGCGCGCTTCGACCGCGCTCGGTTCGATTACGCTGGGTCTCGCTGTCGCATTCTCGACGACGATCCCCGGCGTCTCATCTTCTGCGAGAGCAGAAAGATTCGGCTTAAGCTTTTCGATGGCGGTCAGCATGGCCGAGCGCTCGGCGGCCACGGATTTCTTTAGCTCCCACTCCGCCCCGCGACCGATCGCCTCGCTCACCAATCCCGCCATCAGTTGGCTGGTTTGAATATCCTGTTCGTCGAAGCCTTGCAAGCGGTCAAAGTAGAGTTCCAGGGCCCCTACAATATCTCCATCGTGATAGATCGGGACCGCGATTAGCGACAATATCTGCCGCTCGCGGCAAAGGGAAGGATCGAATAACGTCTCCGCGTTTACATTGGGCGTACGCAGCACCTGACCGGTGTGCACGCTGATCGCGGAAATAGCACCCTCAAGGGAAACTTCAGTGCCCAAGGGCAGCGCGGCAGCCCCAGCTCCGGCGCGGTAACGAATCGTGTTTCCTTCCACCATGCCAACCGCAGCGCCGCTCGCCGCCGCAATCCGAGTAATTTTTTCCGCGACCATCGCCATCGCTTGATCGCATTCCAGATGTCCGAGCTGAATCTCGTGCTGCGCTTCCACGATCTCCGCCAGAATCAGCGCGTAATCGGTGTTGGGAGGCGAAGCTTCCGATGGCACTCTCCCGCTCTGCAGCCTCGCGCTCGCTTCTCCCCGCCTGATCTCGCGGTTGTGCTCCTGCATCACGTAGGCAGCCTCTAGCAGCTTTGCGAAGGTCGGCTCGTCAAGGCGCGGTTTGTTTTTCTCGTTCGTCACAATCTGTTTTGCGGTTCTTTAGCTGCGACTGCACACACAAAGACCAAGGTTATTCTAGTGCAATTCCTTCTTCATAGAACCTGATTCCTGGGTCCTTGCGTTGCTGTTCTGTAGAACCCACACAACGGTTTCTACTTGCCGGGCGAGGAGGTACATTCAGCTCAACCGGGCTTAACTCAATAGGTTACGGGGACTGAAAGTGGCCCAACTTTGCTATCCCGCGTGCCGGCGCATGCAGGGGAGAGATTACTTCCGTAAGCGGCGTTGGTTTGTTGCGGCAATTATTCCAAGGAGACAGTAGGAGCATCATTTTTCGCCGATCAGATTGTTAGTGTGATCGCGCGAACCGCTTTGAGCCTGTGATGAAAAAGAGAAACCCAACAAGACCGCAATTTGAGCTTGGCACGCCTGGCGCGCGGCGCGTTCACCACTCTCCGACGCCGGTTGTGCCAACGGTGTGACGCGATGACTGTCACACCGGATTGGAAAAACGCACCACCGCATTCGTATTCATTTTGGGACAGCAGACTGCTCCTGGTGAAAAAAATGAAGTCTTGCGTTTCACTTTTAGCTACAGGTTGAATCCGCGCTCTCGCAAACGTGCTCAGGACTTTCAAAACAAGAGCTTTATCTTACGTTCTGGCCTCAGAGGTTCCTTTTGGTTTTGATCGGAAAGAGATTCGGAAGACAGCCGTTCGGAGTGTGGATTCACCATCCTATCGGTACCTCATTGGGCCAATACGGGAGAAACCAGCCCTGCACAATCTTCTGAGTTTTTTCTGAAAGCCTCACTCCTTGTCCTTAAGTGCATGTTCACGTTGGGCTTAGTGCGGCGCCCAATATCGGCGAATGTTTGGCGAAAGATGTGCAATGAACAAAATGACCGAAGGTAATCGGAGAGAAAAACCACAAAGCGAGATGAGGAGAGTGCATGATGGACCTCAATGAAATGAAAGTTACCCCCCGCGATCAACAGGTGCTCGACTTGCTGGTTCAGGGCTGCAGCAACAAGGAAATTGCAGGCCAGTTGAGCATCAGCCCGCGCACCGTGAAGCAGCACTTGCGAACTCTTTTCCTCCGCGCCGGAATTCGGGATGGGCGCAAGCGCGTGAAACTGGCGATTGCGGCTTTTGAGAATCAAGAGGTGATTTCATGATGCCGCGAGAGCGTTTGACAGAGAAGGAGATTAACGTGGCCACGCTCGTGTGGCAGGGACTTACAAACCGTGAAATCGGCAAACTCATGGGCACAACCGAGCAAGTCATCAAAAATCATTTGCGAAGCACGTTTGACAAGTTGGGCGTTTGGACTCGACTCGAATTAGCGATGTATGTTGCCAGCCATGGTGGCAGAAATTGGCGTGGAGATGCCGATCAGCCTGCGGAGGCATTAGGACGAACAAAAGCCAGTTAGTAACTGCTGCAGGTGCCGATATCCGGCAGATTTCGTTACGCGTGGCAGGGGAATTAGTAACGGTCAAACTACTTCGCCGGACAACGTCTGCAAAAGGTTTCCATTAAACCGCTCCTTCTGTGCCGGTTGATCCGCCTAAGAAGCTCATATTAAATAACTTACCAGGATGCCCTCTCGGCCTGAGAATTGCACTGATAGATCCGATCTGAAGAGAGCAGGCTCGCCAGCGACTGAGAGCCGGCTCCGCAATCCCTAAGGCGGGGCGGACGTGGCTTACAAAGAGACTTTCTGGATGGCCTGTGATTCGACCGAGCAACTGCGGGCGGAGTACGGCCCCTTTCATACTCGCGCCGAAGCGGAAGCTGAGGCTCGCAAGCTTGGATTCTGTTATCTGTTGCGTTACGAACACTTGCTCGACGAAAACGAGGAGATCCAGGAGGTTCGCTGCATTTTCCTGGAGCTGCCCGGTGCTGTTGTCACGGAAGCCTCGGTTGTAAGCCTGCATACCCGTTGCGCCACCTGCGGAGCATCCGCCACTCACGACCGGGCTTGGCAGGCTGAAGTATGGGCGGATATCCACGAGTTCGAGCACTCCCGCCATCGCGTGCGCCTTTTCCAACATGCGCGGGGAAAAGGTCTAAAGGAAATTGGGGACTGGCGCGCCTAGCTCCGTGTCCCGAACGAGCTCCTAGGCAGCTATCGAGAGCTGGCTAGCTGCCCCGCGATCAACGAACCAGATCAGTTTACCGTCGCTGGGCCGCACCAGTTTAGAAGGATATTTCTCGCCGGGGGCATTGCCTTCCAGAACTTCATGGAGCACTGCAGCCTTGTCCGAGCCGCTCACCAGGAAAGCGACTCGCCGCGCCGCATTGAGGACGGGGAGGGTTAGTGTGATTCGGTTGGTGTGTAGCTTCTCGACCCAGTTCGCGACCACCAATCGCGACTTTTCTTTCAAGGCTCCGGTTTCTGGAAACAAGGATGCGCAGTGCCCGTCGGGCCCCATGCCCAGAAGAATCAGATCGAAGCGTGGGAATTCGCCAGGCTGGAGGGCGAAAAACTTCCGTAGAGTCTTCTCATACGCTTCTGCTACAGCCGATGCGTCCGGATTTTCTGTAGGGATAGCGAAGATATTGGCCGGCGGAACGGGAACCTTCGACAACAAGGCCTCGTTTGCCATGCGGTAGTTGCTTTCCGCGTCCGTTGGGGGGACGTGGCGTTCATCGCCCCAGAAGAAAAATACTTTATCCCAAGGCAGGCTGGTGCTCGCGTTAGCCGCAATCAGCGTATACAGATTTCTTGGAGTGGAACCGCCAGAAAGCGCAATCGTAAAGCGTCCGCGCCCGGTGATTGCTTCCGTCGCAGATTGCAGGACCTCTTCTGCGGCCGCTTGAAAAAGTTCCTGCGGCGTGCTCAGCCTGCGAATTTCAGCCGCGGGGCTCACGAGGCGCCTGCCAAAACCGTGTTGCTCTTGGCGGCAGCACAGCGAGCTGCTCCCAATAAACCCACTTTGTCGTTGGTGATCACCTGCACCGGAATGCCTTGCAGCAGTGGACGCAACCGGCCCTTCTGCAAAAAAGCATCCATGAACACTGGCCCGGTGAGCTTCGGAAGAATCTTCGGCGAGATTCCGCCACCGAGAAAAATTCCGCCCGTAGCCATCGCTTTCAGGGCGAGATTGCCCGCCTCTGCGCCATAGACCGAGATCCACAGACCGAGCGCCTCTTCTGCCAACCGGTTGGTGCCATTCAGTGCAGCTTGCGAAATCGCTGCTGCCGGATCTCCCGGGCCGCGTTGCGCGGCAAATCCCGCAGGTTCCTCGCAGCCCTTTTTCTGCAGAAATTCGTACACATTGACCAGACCGGGTCCGGAGAGAACGCGCTCGTAACTGACGTGCCCGTACCGGCCCTCGAGAAACTTCAGTAGTTCGATCTGTAAATCGCCTTGAGGAGCGAAGTCCGCGTGTCCACCCTCACAGGCAAAAACCTGGTGCCGGTTCCCATCCCAGAACAATCCGGCCTCTCCGAGTCCGGTTCCAGGTGCGATGACCGCCTGATTCCCGGCCGCCTTACCTACGGAATTAAGAGGAGTGAGATCCTTTGAGGTCAGACCACCGATGCCCCACGCATTGGCCTCGAGGTCATTGATCAGCAGCGTCGCGGGAATTTGAATCTGCCTCGAAAGCCGGGATTGCTCAATAATCCAAGGTAGATTGGAAGTCTCAACCCGCCCATCGCGTACCGGCCCCGCAATGCCGAAACAGGCAACTTCCGGCTGCAGGGCAGCGTCTTTCAGGAAGCGGCAGACTACGTCACCGAACTCCTTGTATTCACGGCTGGGAAATACACGTTCGGTCACTAAATGGAGAGTTCCATTCTCCGGTTGAAAATAGGCCAGTCGCGTGTTGGTCCCGCCAATATCGCCGGCCAGGATCATTTCTCGAAATTCCTCCAGCGCCGCCCGTCGCGCTCCAGCAATTCGTCGGCCTCTTTCGGTCCCCAGGTGCCGGAGGCGTAATTCGGAAAATTACGCGGGGGCAGGGCCTTCCAAAGATCCAGCATCGGATTTACTACGCTCCAGCCCGCCTCCACCATGTCTGCCCGCTGAAATAGTGTCTGATCGCCGATCATACAGTCATGCAGGAGCCGCTCGTAGCCGGTGCTGGGCTGCTTTCCAAAGTATTCCTGATATTCGAAGTTCATGTCCACCGTTCCTAACCGCATTACCGGGCCGGGCACCTTGGCGGCAAACTGCAGGGAAATTCCTTCCTCCGGTTGGATGTGCAACACCAGTTGGTTCGGCATCAGGTGTTCCACCGATGTATCGCGAAACAGAACAAAGGGAGCTTGGCGAAACTGGATCACAATATGGGTGTTGCGCGCCGGCATCCGTTTCCCGGTGCGCAGGTAGAAGGGGACATCAGCCCAGCGCCAGTTGTCAATCAGCAGCTTCATCGCGACGAAAGTTTCCGTACGCGAATCCGTTGCGACATCGCTTTCGGAGCGGTACGCGGGAACATGCTGGCCACCGATCGTGCCCTCGCCGTATTGCCCGCGCACGGAGCGGCTCAGGACTTCCTCGTCGCTGATGGGCTGGATGGCGTGCAAAATCTTGGCTTGTTCGTCGCGCACCGCATTGGCATCAAACGAAATCGGAGGCTCCATCGCGGTTAGACTGATGAGTTGCATGATGTGATTGGGCACCATATCACGCAGCGAACCCGCGTGATCAAAGTAACTGCCACGCCCTTCCACGCCGACCGTTTCCGCGACGGAAATCTGTACGTGATCAATGTAACGCCGGTTCCAGATGGGCTCAAAGATTCCGTTGGCAAAGCGGAACGCCATGATGTTCTGCACCGTCTCTTTTCCCAGATAGTGGTCAATTCGATAGATTTGCTTCTCATCGGCGACCTTGAGAATCTGCTGATTCAGCGCTTTCGCGGATTCCAGGTCGTGGCCGAATGGCTTCTCGATGATCACACGGCGCCAGTGATCATTATTCTGTTCCATCAATCCATTGGCAGCGAGTTTTTCTACTATCGGGCCGAAGAAACTCGGAGCGGTCGCCATGTAATAGAAGAAGTTCTGATTCGTTGCGTGATCGCGATCAATCTGGGCCAGGCGGTCCTTCACCTGAGGATAGAGTTTGTCGTCCTTGAAATCGCCGGCAAAATAATAGAAGCGGCGCGAAAAGCTATCCCACATGGAATCTTCAATGCAGTCGCCGCAGTATTCTTTCACATCCTCAAAGACCCTCTTGCGAAAATCTTCTTCCGTCATCTTGGCTCTGGCCACGCCGAGCACTGCGAACTCCTTGGAAAGAAGATTGGCTCGGGCCAGATTGTAGAGCGCGGGAATCAGCATGCGCGCCGTGAGATCCCCGGCTGCGCCAAAAATCACCATTACACAAGGATCCCCTTGCTTCCCTATGCGGGGCAGCGCTGCCGTGGGTTGTTCCGCCAATTGCGCCATCATAAAGTCCTTTAAGATTCGCTCAGGATGTTATGCAGTCTTCTTCTTTCCTGCACCGGCTTCAACATGCCCGCCAAATTTCTGCCGCATGGCGGAAAGCATTTTCTCCGCAAACGTGTGTTGCTGGCGCGATCGGAAACGCACGTATAAGGCCGCTGTCAACACTTCCGCGGGAACAGCTTCTTCAATTGCCGCCTGGATCGTCCAGCGTCCTTCCCCGGAATCCTGCACGTAACCTTCGTATTCCGAGAGCGTCGGATTTTCCGTCAAGGCCATGGCTGTCAAATCCAGAAGCCAGGAGCTTACCACGCTCCCCCGGCGCCACACTTCGGCGATATCGGGCAGATTCAAATCGTAACGAATGTCTTCCGGCAGTTCTTTACTGGTCGCATTCTTGAAAATATCAAAGCCTTCGGCATAAGCCTGCATGATGCCGTATTCGATTCCGTTGTGCACCATCTTCACAAAATGGCCAGAACCGGAAGGGCCGCAGTGGATGTACCCGTCCTCAGCCGTACCGCCGAGCTTCTCCCGCCCAGGAGTGCGGGAAATGTCGCCCTTGCCCGGAGCCAGCGTCTTAAAGATGGGATCGAGTCGCTGCACTGCTTCGTCCGGTCCCCCAATCATCATGCAGTATCCGCGCTCCAGGCCCCAGACGCCGCCGCTGGTTCCCACGTCGACGTAATGAATGTCTTTTTTCTTGAGTTCGCCGGCGCGACGTACATCGTCTTTGAAATAGGAATTGCCGCCGTCGATGATCGTGTCGCCGGCTTGCATGTGTTGCGCCAGCTTCTGGACGGTCTGCTCGGTCGCACCGCCCGCTGGAACCATAACCCACACCGCACGCGGCGCCTTCAGCTTTCCGACCAGATCTTCCAGAGACGAAGCTCCGCCGGCACCTTCCCCGGCAAGCTGCTTCACTGCGTCCGCGCTCAGGTCCGAAACCACGAGTTGATGCCCGCCCCGCATTAGTCGCCGCGTCATGTTCGAGCCCATGCGGCCCAGACCGACCATTCCCAGCTGCATTCGTTGCTCCTTAAAGGTGTTTTGCGCCGGTTGTTTGCCCTGAGCGAAGCCGAAGGCTTCCCCCGGGCACTTCGAATATATAACGGAAGCTATATCAGCGGTTGGGCGGCAGCCACTGTTTGCCGCCCCGAATGACGTCGCTCCCGAGATGCGCACGCAACGCGTGCGACGTCGGCGCTCCGCTAGTACAGGGGGATCACCGCGGCCTGCGCTGCGACCCTACTCGCTGCCTTTTGTCACTCGACTGCCAACTGCTGATGGCTGTCTCTACCGAAGCAGCAAGACTTTCCGGCAGCAACGATCTGAAGCGACTCACGCTTTCTTTCCCATTTGCTCAACGCTTTTTTCTACCACGGCCAACAATTTATGAAATGCGTCGGCGAACAGCTTCACACCGTCCGCTGTCAGCTTGGTGGTTACTTCCTTGATCGAGATGCCGGCGTTCGCCAGGTCGTCCATCACGTTTTGCGCCCCAGCTACATCCTCGGTGAGGCTTTTGCGCAGCCGGCCGTGGTCGCGAAATGCATCGATCGTTGCCGGTGGCATTGTGTTCACGGTGTCAGGCCCGATCAATTCCTCCACATACATGACGTCTCGATAGGCCGGATTTTTCGTGCTGGTGCTGGCCCACAGCACGCGCTGGGTCTGTGCGCCTTTCGAGCCTAATGCTTCCCACCGCCGGCCGCTGAAGATGCGTTGATAGCGCTGGTAAGTGAGCTTTCCATTGGCGATTGCTATTTTGCCCTTCAGGTTCTTCAACAGCGCTTGCTGTTTCGTGTCGTTGGTGGCCTTCAGTTTATCGTCGATGATGGAATCCACCAGCGTGTCGATGCGACTGATAAAGAAGCTCGCGACTCCCGCCATTTTCTTGAGATTGCCACCACGCTTTGCCAAGTCTTCGAGTCCGGCAATGTAAGCTTCCGCTACCTCCTCGTACACCTCCTGAGCAAAGAGCAAGGTCACATTGACGTTGATGCCGTCACCAATCAACTGCCGAATCGCTGGCAGGCCTTCGGGAGTGCCGGGAACCTTGATCATTACATTCTCGCGACCAACCGTCTTCCACAAGCGGCGCCCTTCGTCGATCGTCTCCTGCGTCTTAAGAGCGAGCAGGGGCGAGACCTCCAGGCTGACAAACCCGTCGTGGAACTTCGAACTTTCATACACCGGTTTCAGAATATCGGCGGCATCTTGAATGTCGCGAATCGCGATCTGCTCATAACGCGCCGTAGGGCTGAGATCAGGGCGCGAGGCGAGAGACTTCAACATATCGTCGTACAACGAGCTTTCACCGATCGCTTTTTCAAAAATCGACGGGTTCGAAGTCATTCCGCGGAGACCGTCATCATTGATCATCGCCTCGAGCTTTCCGCTCGTGAACAGGTCACGCCGGATGTAATCAAGCCACATGGATTGTCCGAAACTGAGCAAGGCCTTGAGGGGATTCGTAGCTTTTGCGGTTTCCAAAACTCCAGTCGGTTGCATAATAGTTTCTCCTGATGATACTGACGCCGGACGTCGTTGGTTACAAAATCTGTTTTCGTCAAGCCACCCACGAAGCGTGAGCGATGAAGCGCGGACTAACTTTGCTGATTCTCCGCAATGGCTTTGCGGGCCTCTTCCACCACAGCATCCGCGGTGAAGCCAAAAAACTTCAGCAAATCTTTCAACGGTGCTGAAGCGCCGAAGCGATGCATACCAATTTTTCTCCCCTTTAATCCGACCCAGCGTTCCCATCCAAACGTCGCAGCCATTTCCACGGAGACGCGCGCTGTAACCGAAGAGGGCAGAACGCTTTCCTTATAAGCCTTATCCTGTTTTTCGAAGATTTCCCACGAGGGCATGCTGACTACTCGAGCAGAAATGCCTTCCGCCTTGAGTCGTTCATAAGCCTCTACGCATAGCGAAACTTCGCTACCGGTGGCCAGTAAAATCACATCAGGTTTGCCGCCGGGCGCATCCGCCAGCACGTAGGCGCCCTTCGCCGTACCTGCAGCCGCGGCAAACTTCGTGCGATCCAATGTCGGAAGGTTCTGCCGCGTCAGCACCAGCGCTGCAGGCTGATGCTGGAGCTGCGCGATGATCTTCCACGCCTCCACCGCTTCATTGGCATCACCCGGACGCAGCACAATCAAGTTCGGCATCGCTCGCAATGACGCCAGCTGCTCGATCGGCTGATGCGTAGGTCCATCTTCCCCCACTCCGATCGAATCGTGCGTGAAGATGAAGATCGAGGGAATTTCCATCAGTGCCGAAAGCCGTATGCTGGCCCGCATGTAATCGCTGAAGTTAAAGAAAGTCGCGCCGTACGCTCGAATCCCAGAAACCACGAGTCCATTCACACTCGCGGCCATGGCGTGTTCGCGAACGCCGAAATGCAGATTGCGTCCGCCGTAGCTGCCGGCCTCGAAGTCTCCCGCGCCCTCAAATTTCAACGCCGTCTTATTTGAAGTAGCCAAGTCTGCCGAGCCGCCGATCAGCCACGGAATGTTTTCCGCCAGTATATTCAGAACCTTGCCCGAACTCTCTCGCGTCGCCAGTCCCTTCGCGTCTGCAGGGAACGTTGGCAAATTCTTATTCCAGCCCTCGGGAAGTTCACGGCGTTGCATGCGATGCAGATGATCGGCTAATTCCGGATACTTCTGCGAGTAGGCCGCAAACATCTTCGACCATTGCGCGCGCGCCTCACGCCCTCGCTTACCAATTCCGTCGCGGAAGTGCTCGCGAACCCCTTCCGGCACCAGGAACTTGGCATCTTCCGGCCATCCATAAAATTTCTTCACCAGCCGGACTTCTTCTTCGCCCAGCGGCTCTCCATGGGCTGCGTTCGTATCCTGCTTGTGCGGAGATCCATAACCGATGTGGCTGTCCACGATAATGAGCGTCGGACGATCTGTCGTTTTCGCGAAAACTTTGAACGCCCTCGCCAGCATCTCCAGATCATTGGCATCGTGGACCCGCGTTACGTTCCACTGGTAGCCGATGAAGCGCGTAGCCACGTCTTCGCTGAATGACCAACTCGCCGGGCCATCCAGCGTGACGTGGTTGTTGTCATAGATCCAGCAGAGGTTCGAAAGTTTCAAATGACCGGCCAGAGACGCGGCTTCGCCCCCAATACCCTCCATCAGGTCGCCATCCGAACACATCGCGTAGACGTTGAAATTGAATACTTCGTAGTCCGGCCGGTTGAAATTCGCGGCTAGCCACCGGCTGGCGATTGCCATCCCTACGCTGTTTCCCACTCCTTGACCCAGCGGTCCGGTCGTGGTCTCGATGCCGGAGGTGATGTGCGATTCGGGATGTCCCGGAGTGCGGCTGCCCAACTGCCGGAAGCGCTTGATCTCCTCCATCGGAACTGCGAGTTCCTTGAGCACATGGTTGTGCTCATCCACTTCGCGGACGCCAGCCAGATAAAGCATGGCGTAGAGCAACATCGAGGCGTGGCCGTTCGACAGCACGAAGCGGTCGCGATTCAGCCATGTCGGATCTTCGGGATCGTAGCGGAGAAATTCCTGCCACAAGCAATAGGTTACGGGCGCAAGCCCCATGGGTGCCCCGGGATGCCCGCTGTTGGCCTGCTGCACGGCATCGATCGCCAAGGTGCGAATCGTATTGATACACAGCGTGTCCAGTTGCTGGCCGGTTATCAATGGCTGTTCGGTGGCTACCATCGGGCTCTCCTCTCAGGGGCAATATCGCGGTCGTTGGGGTGGTTCTACAGTTAGCTTTATTAGAGTTCCCGGGGCAGAAAAGGTTTCCGATACGCTCCCGAGTGTATCAATTTCCCGAGGACTGTGTCGTTACAAGGTTGTAACAGAATACCGAGGCCTATGAAAAACTGCAGGCACCCCGTAGAGGACAAGGCGTTGAAGAACAAATGCAGAGTGTTACTTTAACAATTGCAAATAGCTGCTCTCGCTGCTCGAGGCGCGCGTCGTTTCCTGGATATACTTCAGAAACTGCCGAAGATTTTCTTTCTCGGGCCGCTCCATTCCGGCGAAGCGGATGCGTAATCCAGCGGTCGGGGCGCTGCGGGTCACCACTCCGTTGAGGGCCAGTCCCTTCACCCATATCTTCCCGCTCGCCACCCACAGGCCGATTTCGACTTTGGCACCTCCGCTTATGTGGGACGCTGTCTCGACCTGGCATCCTCCCATGCTGGTGTTGGAAAGGTTGCCCCAGATCGGAACGTCGCCGTCGTCCACGCGCAACTCGACTGCCACGAAGCATTTAATTCTGGGATGGCGCCGTCGATCTTGTCCCCAGTTCGAGCTGAAGATATCGGGCTCGAACGGAGGTATGGCTGAGGTATGGGTGGGCAACGGTTGCGCTGAGGTCTCGCTGACCTTGGCCGAGGCCTGCGGGGCGCCGGAACTCTGTTTAATCTCACGCATGGCCGCAAGTAAAGCCTGTTCTCTGCGGTCGGGAGGTGCGTCGCGATAGATCTGCAGCAGCTTTCCGAGGTTCCGTGCCAGGTCCGGATCTGCCAGCAATCCCGTCCAATCCGTACCAGCTGACACGTTAGCCTTTGAGTCTGTCATCGAGGTGGGCGCTACGATTCCTAGCACGAGCGCGCTTCTAGGTTGAACTACCGGTCACCTGTCCACAAGATGACCTAAGTCACTTCTACTGCTCAGTCAACTGGTTCCCGGCCCTGGAAAAAGTCCTTAAGCATGTCCCTCTGCTCTGGCGAAAGCGACAGAAACTCGAAGCCGTACTGATAGCCTCGACGGTGCCGGACGACCGCCCTCACATCGAAGGCGAGGGCCGATTCTGGAAGCCGGAAACTCAAGCCCACCACCTCCCCGCTATTGAGTTCCGCCGCCAAAATGATGCCCATTCCAGCTTCCGATAAATCCCTGCAATGCCCTTCGATCTTCTGGTAGTCATCTCCAAGCAGATGGTTAACAGAGACTATAAAGTCCCCGCGATACCGGGGATGCCGCCGCCGGCGACGGTCGACCGACTTCATAGCTCGCTTCGCGTCCGCAGATGGCATGGGCAGGGTGGTGGAGTTGATGATAACGGTGAGGCGCTTCTTTTTTACTTTACCCGCACTGACAAGCATCGGGAAGTTCCAAAGGTCACATGCCTATAGAGCGAAACCGCGCTTGGCCGACCCGAAGGAGAAGCCTCGAAAGAAACGCCGGCTTGGCCTTTTTGCATCTCTTGGTGCCATAAGTGAATCGAAAACAACGCGTTATAGTTATCAGCGAAGAGAAAGGCCTTCCTAAAGACTTATAATGGAATTCTTTCACAACCGAAATGCTCGGCCCTATAACCTGCCCAAATCGTAGGCTTCTCGCCTGGACCTTACTATTGCCGTTAACCGTTACAGGCCTCGTCGCGCAAAACTCCGCGCCCCAGCCCTCCATCTCTCTACCCGGTTCACAAAGCCCCTTCACCGGAAGCGAACCCGAAGGCAAGGCTACTTCGGAAGTGCTGCAGTTGAACTTTCAGGAGGCCATCGATCTTGGGTTGCGCAACAATCTCGGTCTTCTCATTTCTGGCGACCAGGCCATCACCGCGAGAGGCGAAAGATGGAAAGAACTCAGCAACCTACTGCCCAACCTTCAGGCTCAGCTGCAGGAAAATGTTGAGACCGAAAGCCTGACTGCTTTAGGCTTCAAAAGCAATGTCTTCCCGTTCCCAGTCCCCCGAGTGATTGGTCCTTTCAATTATCTCGACGCGCGCGCCTCCGTTAGTCAGTCGGTCTTTAACTTTAAGGATCTGGAGCAGATGCGCGCAGCCTCCGAGCGCCTGAAATCTGCTGAATACAACTATAAAGATGCCAGGGAACTGGTGGTGCTGGCGGTGGGGAATGCTTACCTGCTCTCCATTTCCGACGCCGCCCGAATCGAGACGGCGCAGGCTCAGGTGACGAATGCCCAGGCTTTGTACGACAAAGCTGTTGATCAACAAAGGGCTGGACTCAATCCCGCCATTGATACCTTGCGCTCTCAAGTGGAGTTACAGACTCGGGAGCAACAATTGATTGCGGCTCGCGCCGACTTTGCCAAACAGAAGCTTTCCCTGGCTCGCATTATTGGCTTGCCACCTGGTCAGGAATTCGTCTTGACCGAGAAAGCCCCATTTCAAGCCCTGACTCCATTGCCCATCGACGTGTACCTGCAGCGTGCCTACGCCTCCCGCTCCGACTATCAGGCGGCGCAAGCTCAAGTCCGAGCCGCCGAGCTCGCCCGCCGTGCTGCCACTGCAGGTCATTATCCAACTCTGGGTTTCAACGCGAACTATGGCGACATCGGTGTCAATCCGGGTCAGTCCAACGGAACCTGGCAGGTGGACGGGGGGCTCACCATCCCCATCTTTGCCGGGGGAAAAACCCACAGTGATGTGTTGGAAGCCGAAGCCCAATTAAAGCAGGCGCGTTCTCAACTGGGTGATCTTCGCGGCCGCATTGATTACGAAGTGCGCAGCGCTTTGCTCGATCTGAACGCCGCCGCCGATCAGGTCGAGGTTGCCCGTAGTTCAGTTGAACTCGCGGAGGAGGCGCTCACGCAATCACGAGATCGTTTCAGTGCCGGCGTGACCGATAACCTGGAAGTAGTGCAAGCCCAGGAGTCCGTTGCCAGCGCTCATGAAAGCTACATCCAGAGTCTTTATACCCACAACCTGGCCAAGATAGAGCTGGCGCGCGCCATCGGCGATGCCGAACAAGGAGTCAAACGATATTTGAAAGGCGTACAGAAATAACAACTATGGAACCGACGACGCAAAGCCCGCCTGCCGCTCCGCCGGAACAACCCGAAACCCGCAATAAACCCCTGCCGGCCACGGAACGAGATTTCCGAACTCGTCCTTCGCGTACTGCCAGTCCTGGCTTTCGCATTACTCTGATCATCGGGATAGTCGTGCTGTTGGTCGTGGGGTTTTTCGTCTACCGCTATATCTCGAGTTACGAAGATACCGACGATGCCGAAATCGATGGCCACATCAATTCTGTCAGCGCTCGCATTTCTGGCCATGTCACAAAGTTGGACATCGTAGACAATCAGTATGTGCAGGCAGGTCAGGTGCTCGTGCAAATCGACCTCACCGACTATCAGGTCGCCTATGACCGCGCCAAGGCCGATTACGAAGATGCTCAGGCTGCTGCTGCCGCTGCTGGCGTCAATGTTCCTATCACAGACGTAAATACCACCAGCCAGGTTTCAGCGACCGAGGCCGACGTGGCTAGCGCCCGCGCGGGAATTGCCGCCGCCCGACAGCAATTTGACGCAGCCAAAGCTCAGCGCGACGAAGCCGAGGCCAACAACGTCAAGGCCCAGAACGACCTTGTCCGCTACAAGCAATTGATAGACAAACAGGAAATTTCGCAGCAGCTGTACGATCAGGCCGTGGCCGCGGCCAAAGCTGACGCCGCTGCCGTCGCCGCCGCGCGTGCCATGGCCGACGCCGCTCAGGCGCAGGTAATTCAGGCCCAGGGAAAATTAGTGCAAGCGGAAGCCAACTTGCGCTACGCCAGGACTGGCCCGAGACAACTGCAGATCAGTCGCTCTCGTGCGGCGTCAGCCGAGGCGCAGGTCATGCAAAAGAAAGCCGCACTCGATCAGGCGCAACTGAACCTGCAATATACGAAAGTGATTGCTCCGGTGGCCGGCGTTGTCAGCGATCGCACCGTCGAGGTTGGACAAAATGTAGCTCCCGGCCAGGAACTGATGAAGGTGATTCCATTGAACGATATCTGGATCACCGCCAACTTCAAGGAAACCCAGCTTCGAAATATGAAAGTTGGACAGCCCGTCACCATCGAAGTGGATGCCAATGGAAGGAAGTACAAGGGGAAGGTCAACAGCATCGCCGGGGCCAGTGGCGCCCGTTTCAGCCTGCTTCCTCCCGAGAATGCCACGGGCAACTATGTGAAGGTCGTGCAACGCATTCCGGTGAAGATCGTGCTTGATCCTGGCGAGAATAACGATCAATCGCTGCGTCCCGGCATGTCGGTGGAACCCAAAGTCTGGATTCGGCAATGAGCGCTGCCGCGCCGCCGCTGGAGAACGCCGACGTCTGGCAACCGGCGGTCAATCCGTGGATCATCGCCGTCACCGTAACACTGGCGACTTTCATGGAGGTGCTCGATACCTCCATCGCCAATGTCGCTCTGCCGCACATCGCCGGAAGTCTTTCTGCAGGTCAGGACGAAAGCACCTGGATCCTTACTTCCTATCTGGTCTCGAATGCTATCGTGCTTCCCCTGAGCGGCTGGCTCTCCTCCATCATGGGGCGCAAGAATTTTTACATGAGCTGCGTGGCCCTGTTCACCATCAGTTCGTTCATGTGCGGATTGGCTCCAAACCTGGCTACCCTCATCATTTGCCGCGTGCTGCAAGGCGCCGGCGGAGGCGGTCTGCAACCCAGTGAGCAGGCCATCCTCGCCGATACGTTTGCCCCCGCCAAGCGCGGGATGGCGTTTGCCGTCTACGGCATCGCCGTCGTCACCGCTCCCGCTATCGGCCCAACTCTCGGCGGTTGGATCACTGACAACTTTACCTGGCGTTGGATTTTTTTCATCAACATTCCCGTCGGAATCATTTCCATCCTGCTTACCTCGCGACTGATTCAAGATCCGCCCTATTTCCGGCGCCGAAAGCTCAGCGAAACGAAAATTGACTACATTGGTTTAGGCTTCGTGGCCCTCGGCCTCGGAACCTTGCAGGTTGTCCTCGATAAGGGCCAGCGCGATGATTGGTTCGAGTCGCACTTTATCGTGATCCTTTCCACCATCGCAGTCGTCTCCTTGCTTTTCGTAATTTTCTGGGAGTGGAAGCATAAAGATCCCATCATCGATCTGCATCTTTTTCGCGATCGCACCTTCGGCATCTCCAACCTGCTCATGTTCATGCTGGGCTTCGCTCTTCTGGGCAGCACATTGTTACTGCCTCTATTCATGCAGACGTTATTGGGTTATACCGCTGAGCGGTCGGGCTTAGCCCTCATGCCCGGCGGATTCACCATCATGCTGTTGCTCCCTTTGGTGGGATTCTTGCTTTCGCGCTATAGCCCGCGCTGGCTGCTGGTTTACGGTTTGGTCATGCTTTCCGCCTCACTCTTCAACATGACCCGGTTTGATCTGGAAATCGATTTCCGAACGGCCGCAATGGCTCGCATCCTACAAGCGGCAGGGATGGCCTTCCTGTTTGTCCCGATCAATACAGCGGCCTATGCTTTTCTTCCGCGCGACAAGAACAACGCCGCCTCTGGCCTGATGAACCTGGCCCGCAATATCGGCGGCAGCGTTGGTATCTCGTTGGTGACCACCATGCTCGATCGCCGTACCCAGGTTCATTTGAACGATCTGTCCCGCCACCTAAGCGCCAGCAACCCAGCTTTCCAATCGATGCTGCAAGGCACCGCCCAGGCCATGCGGGCCCACGGAGCCAACGCCGCCTTCGCTACCCAGCAGGCCTATGCCTTGATTGAAGGAACAGTTCAAAGGCAAGCCACTATGCTCGCCTACATCGATGACTTCCGGTTTCTGGGCTGGGCCATCCTCGCCATGGTTCCCCTGGTGTTTCTGATGAAAAAAAGCAGGCCTGGCGGAGGAATCGCGGTACACTAGTGGGCGCTATACTGAAGACTAGCCATGTTTCGCCTCATCACGATAGAGCGAGAATACGGCTGCGGCGGCGGCGCCATCGCCGCACAACTGGCCCAACAACTGGGTTGGAGCCTCTGGGATAGCCGCCTCACCCAAGAAATCGCCCGCATGGCCAATGTCGATCCGGAAGCTGTCAAACGCTGTGATGAGCGCATAGACAGCCGTTTCTACCGTCTGGCTAAGACCTTCTGGCGCGGCAGTTACGAGTCAAGTTCCCAACTCACGAACGCTGCCTTCGACACCGATTGCATGATGTGGATGATGGAACAAATCACCGCAAGAATTGCTAAGGAAGGGAACGCGATTGTGGTCGGCCGAGGTGCGCCTTATTTCCTGCGCGAGAACCCTGACGCTTTTCACGTTTTTCTTTACGCTCCCCGCGCCGAGAAAATTCGCCGCCTCGTGCAGGATGGATCAACTGAGTCGGAAGCCGAAGCAAACGTCGATTCGGTTGATCGCCAGCGCATCGCTTTCGTGAAGCATTACTTTGACGCCGATTGGCCCACCCGCTCCCTCTATCACGTAATGATCAACACAGCCGTGGGAAATGAGCCCGTCATTCAGACGATCCTCAACACTATGCATCTGGTTGAGGGCCGGCCAAAGGCGACCGAGTACGATAGCCCCAAGGTTCCCAGCTCCGTTTAGCTTGGTCCTCGTCCAGGACGCGGCGGTCCGGGACAGCAATTCTCACCGCAAACATCCGGTCGCGGCCCAAACACTCCCAACGCCCGCCGCGCCGCTCTCGGATTCATTCGTTCCACAATCAGCTCGTGAATCATAGCGATGAACTTGGGATGGATTCCAACCGTCTTTGCCCTGGCCATGGGCAAACTCAGCGTGTCGCAAAGCTGCCGCGCTTCAATATCCAGGTCATACAACACTTCCATGTGATCGGAGATAAAACTGATCGGCGCCAGAACGACAGCCGAAGCCAGATTCTCTGCCTTTGTCTGGCGCAAATATTCCAGAATGTCCGGTCCCAGCCACGGCTGCCCCGGAGAACCGCTCCGGCTTTGGTAAACCAGGACATCGTTCTTGTGTCCGATTGCCTCCGAAACCAGGTGCCGCACCTCTTGTAACTGCTGCACGTAATCAGACGTGTTCGCCATGGATTCCGGAATGCTGTGTGCCGTGTAGACCAGCTGCACGTTCTCCCGTGCATCCGTCGGGATGGCCTGCAGGGCGTCGCGAACCCGCGCGACCGTAGCCTCAATAAAGCCCGGATGGTTAAAGAACGGCCGCAGTTTGTCGACCTCCGGCGCACCCGGCCCTACTTCGCGTTGTGCCCGTGCAATATCCTCGCGGTATTGTCGGCAGCCGGAGTACGAGCTGTATGCCGAAGTCACAAAACCTATCGCCCTCCGGACGCCATCCCGCTTCATTTTTTCCAGAGTTTCCGGCAGCAGCGGATGCCAGTTTCGGTTTCCCCAGTAGACCGGCAGTTTAAGCCCGTCTCGCTGCATTTCGTCCCCGAGCGCGGCAATCAACTCGCGCGTTTGTTCGTTGATTGGACTCTTGCCTTCGAAGTGGTAATAGTGCTCGGCCACGGTCAGCACGCGCTCACGCGGGATGTTCTTTCCGCGCAGCACGTTTTCGAGGAAGGGCATCACCTCTTCCTTCGATTCCGGTCCACCAAAAGAAACAACTAAAATTGCGTCGTAGGTCATGTTCAGTTTAGTTCTCGCAATGCGGCGTGCTTCAAATCACTTTCCATCCGCCAGCGGCGCAGCGAACGGTTTCGGAGTTTCCGTAGTCACCCGAACAGAAAGCGGCCGGTCCAGCGCAATATTCATCTCCGTAAACCGGGGCAGCACTACGTCGCGTCCATGTCGCGACACCATGAATACACCTGAGACACAAGTCGATACGATCCGTGCCACACCTGCAGTCGAAGCATCCGTCGCGGTCGATACGATGGCCTCGATGATCAGCTGCGTCGTGTCATCCGCTTCCTTGGCGAGGCCGGCAGTCACTCCGATATTAATCGCCATCCATGCCTTACCCGGACGCTCGCCCTGGAGTTGGCCTTCCGCGTCGATTTTTGTGTGCGACCTCCGGTCCAACTCCGCTCCCCTCAGTGAGGCAGCAATGGGTATAAGGTTTCCACCCGGCAACGTCAATCCCGTGAAGGTTAGCAAAAGCGACGCGGCCCGGCTGCCCCATTTAGGCGCGGTCTTCGCGGCTATTCGCCCTTCAAAGAGCGTGCCCGCCGGAAGAACGACACTCGAATTCAACAGCACCGGCTCCAGCAAACGTGCGTGAATCACGTCTCCAGCGGTGCTCCTAGATGCACTCACATTGTCGAGAAGCAGGATCTTACTCACCGTGCCGGCAGGTAGAGTTTTGAGGCTCGACAAATCTGGCGCCGACCCAGACTCGCGTTGGGACGGCGTAGAAGACAATGCCCCATTTCCCGGTTTTTCTACTCTCCAGGCTTCCAGAACGATTGTCGGAGCCGTCGTCTCTCGTAGTCCGTTTGCAGCCTCTGGCGTACTCAACTCGACAGCGCCCGCCTCGTTCTTCTTCGGTTGCGCGCGAACCTCGCGTCGGCGGCTCGCGGAAACCAGTGAGACTTTTAGTTCGCCGTCACCACTTGCGTCCGACACGGTCGCACCTTTGAATACCGGATACATTTGATGACGTGGAGTGAAGGCTTTCACAACCCACGGCCAGTGATCGTTGGGAATCCTTCTCCTTTTTTCCATGTGATCCACGGTGAGGCGTATCGGACTTCCTGCTGCGAACAGTTCTCGGTAGGAGGAATAAACATCCCGGACGAGTTTGCCCTCGACCGTGTCGCCCTGCTTCAGGCTTGACAGCTTCAATGTTTCATCGAGTCGAACCTTGATGTAGAGGCTCTCGATAACGGCCGTCTGTTGCTGAGTTGCCTTGGTTTGATCAACGGCGGGACAGCTCACGGAAGCCCCCAGCAAAGCGGCGGCAACCGTTGCGAATTTCACAGTTCTCGATTGTTCCCTGTCGCCGTTCATCACCACCCCAGTCGCCGCAAGTCCTTGACCTACCTCCAACTTGCTACCTTCTGCCCACCAATTGAGTCCAATGGAATGCAACCATAATACCTGTCTGGAGTAAGAGAGCATGTTTTGCGCCGCGGAACTGGCTCGATAGGTCCGCCTCTCTACGGGTAGAGCCGCATGGTAGGCTTTGGCGGGGGCCTTCGAGGACGCCTTTTTGATTCGTCGGGTCTTTAAAGCATTCCAATATCGCGATTTCCGCCTGATGTGGATCGGCGCATGCACATCCAGTATCGGCACCTGGATGCAAATTGTTGCGCAAGGCTGGCTGATTTATCGTCTCAGCCACTCCGCATTTTTACTCGCGCTCGATCAATTTCTCGGCGGTATTCCCATCTTTCTCTTCTCGCTGATCGGCGGCGTAGTAGCCGATCGCGTAGAGCGGCGCAGAATTCTGCTCGGCTCCCAGTACGTCCAGATGGCAAGTGCCGGACTGCTTACGATTCTGGTCGCGACTGACATGGTCCATGTCTGGCACATTCTCTGCCTCTCCTTCGTTTCTGGCTTTGCTCAAGCCTTTGGCGGTCCCGCCTACCAGGCGCTCATTCCAACTCTTGTCGAGAAGGATGACATGCCCAACGCCATCGCACTCAATTCGATTCAGTTCAATGTGGCCGTAATGGTGGGGCCGGCCTTGGCCGGACAGGCCTTGGCCAAGCTCGGCGAGAAATGGTGCTTCGGACTGAACGCGCTTTCTTTTCTCGCGCCTATCATTTCGCTTTCGATCATCAGCGCCCGCTTCCTGCCGGCGAAAACCACAGAGTCGATGTTCGCCAGCTTGAAGCAGGGAATCCAGTTCGCCCGCAAGCAGACCTCCATGGAGGCGCTGATCCTGCTGGCCTTCTGTATGACCGCTTTAGGCATGCCGATGCGCACCTACATCCCGGTATTCGTGAAAGATATTTTTCATCGCGGCCCGGAAACCTACGGCAATCTTCTTGCGCTCATGGGCCTGGGCTCGATCTTCGGTTCACTGACCATTGCGAGCGCGGGAAATTTCAACCGAAAGGGCCTTGTGGCCCTCTGTGCACTCATCTGCCTTGGTGCTGGCATCTCTGGCTTTGCTCTTTCGAAGTCCGTCCCGCTCAGTGGAGTTCTTCTGGTACTTGTAGGCGCCTCGATGATGGCGGTTTTTGCCACTGTCAGCTCTCTGGTGCAACTGATCACCACGAACGAGATGCGCGGCCGTGTAATGAGCGTCTACAACGTTGCCTTTCGCGGGGGCATGCCCATGGGCAATCTGTTATCGGGATGGCTCGTCCCCGTCTTTACAGCGCCTGTAGTTCTCGGCGTGAACGGCTTCCTGCTTATCCTCGTAGCTCTCTATTTCCTGTTCCTGCAGCGGCGTCTGGCTGCGCTCTGAGGCCGGCAACATCTTCTACTCACGAAGTCAGAATTATGTAGAATACGCGCTGGGACTGGTCGGCGGAGGGGTTCGGCCGATCCGATTGCTCTACCTGCCTCGTTTTGCCGGAGCGAAAATCGAGTGGCTGATACCACGAAGATTCGAGAAGGCGCCGCGCAAGCTCCACAGTCGATTTCGGAAATCGACATTCTCTGGATAACCGCCGGCCTTGGCTGCGACGGCGATACCATCGCCATGACCGCAGCTACTCAGCCCAGCATCGAAGATATCGTCCTCGGATCCATGCCATGGATTCCCAAAGTGCGTTTGCATAATCCCTTTCTCGCCATCGAAAACGGCGATGATTTCCTAAGCCACTTCCATCAAGCAGCCAATGGCAAATTGGCCCCGTTCATTCTTGTCGTAGAAGGCTCGATCCCCAACGAAAACAATAAGACCGATGGCTATTGGGCTTCCCTCGGCACCAATGAGAAAACCGGCCAGCCGATTACAACTTGTGAATGGATCGACCGGCTCGCGGCCAAAGCCTGGGCCGTGGTGGCCGCTGGAACCTGTGCGACCTACGGCGGTATTCATGCCATGGAAGGGAATCCGACTGGCTGCATGGGGCTGCCGGATTATCTCGGTTGGCAGTGGAAGTCCGCAGCCAACATCCCGATTGTGTGTGTGCCGGGATGTCCCGTCCAACCAGACAATTTCATGGAGACGCTGCTCTATCTCCTGTACATGGCCGCGGGGCGCGCGCCCATGATTCCACTCGACGAAGCCTTGCGGCCAACTTGGCTGTTTGGCGCAACGGTTCACGAGGGCTGCGATCGTGGAGGCTACTACGAGCAGGGCGAATTTGCGGAAGAGTACGGATCGAAGCTGTGCATTGTAAAGCTCGGATGCTGGGGCCCGGTTGTGCATTGCAATGTTGGCAAGCGCGGTTGGATGGGTGGCATCGGTGGTTGCCCCAATATCGGGGGCATTTGCATTGGTTGCACCATGCCCGGATTTCCCGATAAATTCATGCCCTTCATGGACCAGCCCCCGGGTTCACTTTTGTCATCCAATGCCGTGATGACTTATGGCCGAGCCATCCATGCGTTGCGAAGATTCACTCAAGCTTCTCTGAATAAAGAGCCGAGTTGGCGGCGTAAAGCTGCAAGGCCCGAGGTGCCGAAGAGCTGAAACCCCAGAGAGGTTTTTTCTAAGGCCGCAATGAGGTTTGCCGGAGCAGCGTCGTGATTACCGAATCCCATCAATTAGGAACGGCCCATACGGACAGGATTACACCGGCGGAGGCCGAGAACCTCCTCCTCGATCTTGCCGCAGTATTCGTCAGCAACTCGGGCCGCCCTTCCGCTGCGGAGGCGCCTTTCACCGACGACGAAGCGGACGAACAATTGCCCAAGGCCGATGCCGTCTACCGCGCTTTAGTTGAACAAATTCCTGCCGTAATTTTCATGGCCCACCTCGACCGCGGTATCGGCGAGGCCTACGTTAGCCCGCAAATTGAAGCGAGCCTCGGTTTCTCACAGGAAGAATGGCTGGAGGATCCCATTCGCTGGTATCAGCAGATCCATCCCGATGACAAGCAACGCTGGAGCGTGGAAGCCGCGCAGATGTTTCTCTCCGGAACCCCGCTGCGCTCTGCCTATCGCGTTCTTGCCCGCGACGGCAGGGTCGTGTGGTTCCATTGCGAAGCCAAAATGATCCGCCGGAAAAACGGCCGTCCATGGTTTATTCACGGAATTGGCTTCGACATTACTGAACTTAAGAAGATCGAAGAGGAGCTCCAGCAGGAACGCAATGTCGTTTCGGCAATTCTTCACACCGTTGGATCTTTGGTTGTGGTTCTCGATCCGCAGGGCCGCATCGTCCGATTTAATCGAGCCTCCGAGCAGGTTTCGGGATATTCCTTCGCGGAAGTCAAAGGGAAATATTTGTGGGATCTATGCACGGTCCCCGAAGAAGCCGAGCGATTCAGAACAGTCGTCGATCACTTGCGCGTGGAAAACGGTGCCAAAGACCACGAGACATCTTGGATCACGCGCGATGGCTCGCGGCGAGTCATAACCTGGTCCGGCACTATTCTTCCCCAGGAAAATCAATCAGCCTACATCATCGCGACCGGGATCGACATCACGGAACGCAAGCGACTGGAAAACGCAATTTTAGAAGTCAGCGCCGCCGAGCAGCGGCGTATCGGCCAGGATCTGCACGACGGATTGGGACAGCACCTTACCGGAATTGCGTTCATGAGCAAGGTCCAGGAACAGAAACTTGCCGAGAAAGGCCTCGCGGAGGCCACCGAAGCCGCTCGCATCGTTGGGTTGGTCAATGAGGCAATCAACAAGACTCGGCAACTGGCTCACGGACTTCTGCCTGTGATTGCGGAAGAACACGGTCTCATGTCCGCTTTAAAGCGCTGGGCCGCCGAGGTGGAAGAGCTTTTCCACATCACTTGTCGCTTGAGCGAGGGTCAACCTGCACTCATTCATGATGCCAATGTCTCCACTCATCTTTATCGGATTGCCCAGGAAGCGGTGAATAACGCAATTCGACACGGGCAAGCTAGGAACATCATGATTAGCCTTTCTGCCAAAAGAGGATCCGGTACCCTCCAGATTAAGGATGACGGCTCAGGTTTGCCTGAGAGCGCGGCGAGTCGCTCAGGCATGGGAATACAGATCATGAATTACCGCGCTCGCATGATCGGTGGGTCGCTGAAAGTAGAGACCCCCCCTGGCGGAGTTACAATCACCTGCCAATTTCCACTCCCTCCAAGGCGAGCGACGCAAGAGGCTCAAAAATGATTACGAAGACGACGAGCGGAAATTGTGGGGCCAAGAAAAAAGCCGTTTTTCTCGTGGACGATCATCCCATCGTCCGTCAGGGGCTGACTCTGCTCATCAATCGGGAGCCCGATCTCACAGTCTGCGGCGAGGCCGAGGAAATGCACTCCGCTTTGTCGGCAATTCTTGCCGTGAAGCCCGACATCCTGATCGTAGATATTTCGCTGAATGGTCCCGATGGATTGGAGCTCCTTAAGAATGTCCGTCTAAGTTCTCCACGACTGCCGGTTCTCATTTTATCCATGCATGACGAATCGATTTACGCCGAGCGCGCGCTTCGCGCCGGCGCGAATGGTTACATCATGAAGCAGGAAGCCACCGAGAAAGTATTAGTGGCGCTACGCCGCATCCTCAGTGGCGAAATTTATGTGAGCGACAGGATCACCAATAGCATGTTGCAGCATTATGTCCGCGGCGCGAATCCTGCAGAGCACTCTTCCATCGCGGAACTGACCGACCGTGAATTGGAAGTGTTCCGACTCATCGGGGAAGGTCATGGGACCCGTCAAATCGCCGATACCTTGCACCTCAGCGTAAAAACCGTGGAATCGTACCAGGCGCATATTAAAGAGAAACTGTCCTTAAGGAGTGCGCGCGAGCTCGTGCAGCATGCCATCGAATGGACCGTCCGCGAGAAGACCGCTTAGCCTCATCCGAATTAGCCTCATCGTACTAAGGTAAGATCTTTTAGTTTTTCCCAACCGCCCCGTAGGGGAATCCCCTATCCCTCTTCTAGGAATTGCTTGGAGAAGGAAAACAGGGGCCCTGCCCTTGTGCCGAATTCTCAACCAGCCGATTCTAGTCTCGATCTGAATTACTAATCAGCCCAATCAGAATTGTTGCGGGACTCTTTCGCGATAGGTTTTGTTTGGAAAGGAGCACTCCACTATGGGAACAGCAGCGGTTCCATATGGTCGGTCTACGCAAAAGGCGCCGGCAGTGAAAGAGGTGCACATACTGTGGATTACTGCGGGCCTTGGCTGCGATGGAGACTCGGTTTCGATCACCGCGGCAACCCAGCCCAGCGTCGAAGATGTTTTGCTGGGCGCGATCCCCGGCTTGCCCAAGGTACATCTTCATAATCCGGTTCTCGCTTATGAAGTCGGCGATGACTTCATGAAGTTTTTCTACGATGCAGAAGAAGGCAAGCTCGAGCCCTTTGTCCTGGTTGTGGAAGGTTCCATCCCGAACGAGAACATCAAGAAGGAAGGCTATTGGGCTGCGTTGGGCACCGACCCTGAAACCAAGCAGCCCATCACAACCAATGAGTGGATCGACCGCCTGGCGCCGAAAGCACTGGCAGCGGTAGCCATCGGAACTTGCGCCACTTACGGCGGTATCCACGCCATGGAAGGTAACCCTACCGGTTGCATGGGCCTCGCCGATTACCTCGGCTGGGATTGGCGCTCCAAGGCCGGATTACCCATCGTCAATGTTCCAGGCTGCCCCGTTCAGCCTGACAACTTCATGGAGACCGTGCTCTATCTGCTCTATCAGGTTGCCGGTTTGGCCCCGATGATTCCTCTCGACGATCAGTTGCGCCCCACTTGGCTCTTCGGCAAGACCGTGCACGAGGGCTGCGACCGCGCCGGCTATTACGAGCAAGGCGATTTCGCGGAGGTTTACGGTTCCCCGAAATGCATCGTCAAGATTGGCTGCTGGGGACCGGTGGTGAACTGCAATGTTCCGAAACGCGGTTGGATGGCAGGCATCGGCGGTTGTCCCAACGTCGGGGGAATTTGCATTGGCTGCACCATGCCCGGCTTTCCCGATAAGTTCATGCCATTCATGGACGAGCCGCCCGGCGCCCATGTCTCCAGCACCGGAATCGGCATCTATGGCCGCGCCATCCGATCCTTGCGCGCCATCACTCAAAATACCGTCAACAAAGAACCGAAGTGGCGGCATCCGCGTGCGGAGCTGACCACCGGTTATCATCCTCAAGCGTATTAGAGCCTGGCGACTGACCAGCTAACTACAAGGAGCGATCATCATGAGCACCATCACTGCGCCGGTAAAAGAGGTTCCCAGTAAATCAAGAAAATTGGTGGAAATGAACTGGGACCCGATCACGCGCATCGTCGGAAGCCTGGGCATCTTCACCAAGATCGATTTCGACGCTAGGAAAGTAGCGGAGTGTCACAGCACATCTTCGATCTTCCGGGGATACAGCATTTTCATGAAAGGCAAAGACCCGCGAGACGCGCATTTCATCACCAGCCGTATCTGTGGCATCTGCGGTGATAACCATGCGACTTGCGCGACCTACGCGCAGAATATGGCGTTTGGAGTCAGGCCACCCCACATCGCCGAATGGATCGTCAACCTGGGCGAAGCCGCCGAGTATATGTTTGATCACAATATCTTTCAAGACAACTTGGTCGGCGTCGATTTCTGTGAGCAGATGGTGAAGGAAACCAACCCCAAGATCTGGTCGAAAGCCGAATCCACTCCCGCTCCTCATGCCAATGCACATGGCTTCCGTACCATCGGCGACATTATGCGGGCGCTTAACCCCTTCACTGGATCTTTCTACCTTGAAGCTCTGCAGATGAGCCGCATGACCCGCGAAATGTTCTGCCTCATGGAGGGCCGTCACGTGCATCCCTCCACGCTTTATCCTGGCGGAGTCGGAACCGTGCCCACCGTGCAGCTTTTCACTGACTACATCGTCCGGCTCATGAAGTACGTCGAATTCATGAAGAAGGTTCTCCCATTGCACGACGACCTGTTTGACTTCTTCTACGATGCCCTGCCGGGCTACGAAGAAGTCGGCCGTCGCCGCATTTTGCTCGGGTGTTGGGGATCGTTCAACGATCCGGAACATTGCGACTACACCTACAAGAACATGACGAACTGGGGAAGGAAGATGTTTGTTACCCCCGGTGTGGTCGTCGATGGCAAATTAGTCACCACCGATCTGGTGGACATCAATCTCAATATCAGAATTCTGCTGGGCAGTTCGTATTACGACGATTGGAAAAATGCCGAGACTTTCGTGAAGACTGATCCTCTCGGCAATCCGGTCGACAAGAACCATCCCTGGAACCAGACGACAATTCCTCGTCCGCAGAAGCGTGACTTCAACGGAAAATACACCTGGGTGATGTCGCCTCGCTGGCTCGACAAGCGCACCGGCGATCACCTGGCTCTGGATACCGGCGGCGGCCCCATCGCTCGCCTGTGGGCCACAGCCCTCGCCGGTCTCGTGGATATCGGCTACATCAAGGCCACGGGAAACAGCGTGAAGATCTATTTGCCGAAAACCATGTCAAAGCCCGAGGTCGAGTTCGAATGGAAGGTTCCGAAGTGGAGCAATGCCATTGAACGCGACCGCGCTCGCACTTATTTCCAGGCCTACGCGGCCGCTTGCGCCCTTCACTTTGCGGAAAAGGCGATGGCGGAACTTCACGCTGGCAAAACCAAGACCTGGTCCGATTTCAAAGTGCCGGAAGAGGCCATCGGCTGCGGTTTCCATGAAGCCGTGCGCGGCGTGCTCTCGCACCACGTCGTCATCCGCAACGGCAAGATCGCTAATTATCACCCCTATCCACCGACGCCTTGGAATGCTAATCCGCGAGATATCTACGGCACGCCTGGCCCTTATGAGGATGCTGTGCAGAATACGCCCATCTTCGAAGAAAACGGGCCAGAGAAATTCAAAGGCATCGATATCATGCGCGCCGTGCGCAGCTTCGATCCCTGTTTGCCGTGCGGCGTCCACATGTATCTGGGGGGTGGCAAGGTCTTGAAGACTCACCATTCTCCAATGTTTGGTGTTCAGCCGTAGATGGTTGGTGCCACCAGGAGTGAGGGTTTATTTGCGGCCTTCACTCCTGAACTTTATCGAGAAGAGTTTCCTGAAACATTTATGCCTGACGATAAAGATTTTCAAGCCAAGATTCAGCACATCGGAGACTTGGTCCGGACCCTCGAAGACATTCCGGATGCCGAGTCTCGCACCAGCGCGAAAACTCTCGTGCAACTGATTCTGGATTTGCACGCCACCGGTCTGGAGCGAGCCATGGAAATCGTCGCCAAAACTGGCGATGCCGGATTGCGCACCATCGACGACCTGGGCCGCGACCCACTCGTCAGCAGTCTTTTGGTTCTCTACGGATTGCATCCGTTGGATTTTGAAAGCCGCGTAGAGCAAGCGGTGGAAAAGATTCGTCCGCAAGTTCGCAAGGGCGGAGGCGAACTTGAACTGATTAGCCTTGACGGGAACGTTGTTCGCTTAAAACTTCAACTGAGCGGGCACGCATGCGGTTCCACTACGAAAACTCTCCAAGCGTTAGTGGAGGGAGCGTTATACGAGGCCGCACCCGATATGCATTCTCTATCAATTGAAGGTCTTGAGGACGAAGCGGGCTCTTCTGGATTTGTCCCGCTCGACAAGTTGGGCGGCGTAATTGCAACCGCAGCGCCATAAGCGAACTTTATAACCGGAGCGACGCATTGGAGAATTCTGATCGTGGACTAACAATGAAGGCAATTCAATCTGGACCCGAGAATGCTTTCGAAGCGCTTCGCCAGTTCATCCGGCCTCGCAAGCGCACAGCAGAGTTCTGCGAGCTGTGCAGCGCAGAGGTTAGTGCCGATCACCCTCACCTCATCGAGCCGGCGACTCGAAAGCTGCTCTGCACCTGCAACGCCTGCGCCATCCTGTTCAGCGGCATGGGAATAAAGTACAAGCGGGTTCCACGGCGCGTTATGGCCTTGCCGCATTTCCATCTCTCCGACGGCCAGTGGGAGAGCCTGATGATTCCCATCAGCATGGCTTTCTTTTTTCGCAGTACTCCGGATGCCAGAGTGGTTGCGTTTTATCCTAGTCCGGCCGGCGCGACTGAATCATTATTGCCCCTCGAAACCTGGAAGGACATCGAAGACGCCAATCCCATCCTCAAGGGAATCGAATCCGATGTGGAAGCGTTACTCGTCAATCGTGTCGGGCACGCGCGAGGATTCTCCGCTCCGGAATACTACGTCCTCCCCATCGACGAATGTTACAAACTTGTCGGCCTGATCCGCGCCAAGTGGCACGGCCTCTCTGGTGGAACCGAAGTCTGGCAGGAAATTGCCCATTTCTTCGACGCATTAAAGCAGCGTGCCCACGTGGTGACAGAGGAAGCCAATGCCTGACCTGAGCTTTCAAGTCGAGAAAGCCGAACCGCAGCGTTTCACTGTCGCGCCCACGCTGTTGTTTAAGTTGCGCATCACAAATGCCACAGCGAACGAGACGGTACATTCGGCCGCGCTGCGTTGTCAGATTCAACTCGAGGTCACCCGTCGGCAGTACAGCCCCGAAGATCAAGCTCATCTTCGCGATCTTTTCGGCGCGCCCGACCGTTGGAGCCAGACCTTGAAAAACATGCTCTGGACTCATGCCAGCATCGTGGCCCCTGCGTTTCAGGGTAGCGCGGTGGTTGATCTTCCCGTCCCCTGCACCTTCGATTTCAATGTGGCCGCAACAAAATATTTCCATGGCTTGGGCGAGGGGGACGTGCCCTTGAATTTCCTATTCAGCGGAACCGTTTTCTATGGTGACGGCGAAGCGCTGCAGGTGGCTCCAATTCCCTGGGACAAAGAGGCTCGCTTCAGGCTCCCTGTCAAGGCTTGGCACGAGATGATGGATATCTATTATCCCAACACCGCCTGGCTCTGTTTGCGCCGCGACGTTTTCGAGCGCCTCCACGAACACAAGGTTCAGAACGGAATTCCCACCTGGGAGCAGCTGTTCGAGACCATGCTCCCCGCCCTTGAGGAATCGGTCAAGCGATGAACACAAAATCGATCGACGCGATCGCGAATGCCGTGCTCTATGAGGGGTACATGCTCTACCCTTACCGTCTTTCCTCGGTGAAGAATCGCCAGCGCTTCAATTTCGGCGTGCTTTATCCGCAATCCTACAGTGAGGCGCAGAGCGGTTCAGATGCGTGGAGCATGCAAACAGAGTGCATTGTGCAAGGCGATGCAGCAGCAATCGAAGTCAGGGTGCGCTTCTTAAAGCTCGTGTCACGCACGGTCCGCGCCGTGAAGGAAATGCCTTCGTCTGGTTTTTCCCTCGATAGCGAGTCCACTCCATGGCAGGAAGCGATTGAATGCGAAATCAGTGTGCCAGTCCGCGATCTCAAAAGGCTCACGGCGGCGCCCGTCGACTGGGAGTTTTATTTTCCGGCAAAAGAAGAGACGGAATGCACGCGTGACGAAAATGGCCGCACCGTCGAGATGATTCGTAGAAAACAGCAATCGCTTCGGGGCTCTGTCGACATCAATGCGACGCGCCTGGCTGAAGATTTATTCAAACTGCGGGTCAGTGTGAAGAACCTCACTCCACTGCACGACGCGGCCCCGACTACCCGCGACTCAGCCTTGATGCAGTCTCTGGTCTCAGCCCACACCTTGCTCGGCGTCGCGGATGGTCACTTTGTATCCCTGCTTGAACCCCCCGACGACCTGAAACAAATCGCCGCGAGCTGCCGGAATATCGGAACGTGGCCGGTGCTGGTCGGTGCTGAAGGAGAGTGTGACACCATGCTCTCTTCCCCCATCATTCTCTACGACTACCCGCAGATTGCTCCGGAAAGTCCGGGCGATTTATTCGATGGAACGGAAATCGACGAAATCCTCGCGCTCCGCATCCTGACCATGACCGACGAAGAGAAGCGCGAGATGCGAAACACAGACGATCGTGCGCGCCGGATTCTCGAACGAACCGAATCACTCCCGATGGAGCATCTTGCTAAACTCCATGGCACACTCAGGGAACTGCGTCCGCTGAAGGAGGAAATGCCATGAACGAATGGGAATGGCAGCTTCTCGAAGCCAAGCAACCGGTGGACGACTTGCGGATCTCTGATATCGAAGTACGCCCCGGCAGCCGTGTCAAACTCCGTCCTCTTGCCGGAGGCGATGTTATGGATATCGCGCTGGCCGGCAAGACCGCCGTCATCGAGTCCATCGAACAGGACTACGAAGGCAAAATCCATCTCTGCGTTGTCCTGGACGAAGATCCAGGCAGGGACATCGGCCTCATGCGGCAGCCGGGGCATCGCTTCTTCTTCACTCCCGAAGAAGTGGAACCTTTGCCTGCGGGCGACAAAAGCGGCGAAGTTAAGTTGCCCCGGATACTTGTGGCCGGGATTGGAAATATTTTTCTTGGCGATGACGCCTTCGGAGTTGAGGTCGTCCGCCGCTTGTCTACCCGCGAATTGCCTCAGAATGTGAAAGTGACGGATTTCGGCATCAGAGGCTACGACCTGGCCTATGCCTTGCTCGATGGCTACGACACGACCATCCTGGTCGACGCATGCCCCCGCGGCGAACCCGCCGGCACCTTGTATGTGATCGAGCCGCAGTTGAACGATTTGGGCAGCGCGGAAGAGCAACAAGGCGCGGTCGAGGCTCACAGCATGAATCCATTGAATGTGCTGCGTCTCGCTTCGTCCATGGGGCCGCTGAAGCGAGTTTTACTGGTTGGATGTGAACCAGCCACCCTCGGTCCAGAGGAAGGTCAGATGGGGCTCAGCGAGCAGGTCGAGTCTGCCCTTGATGAAGCTGTGAAAGTGGTTGAGTCACTAATTGAAAAAGTATCGACGGGAGAAGATTTCGACACAGAGCGTATCAAGTGGGGATGATTCAGTTGCAAGACCCGATAATAATACTCAGTGAGAGGAGACTGCCGTGGCCATGGATTTTTCGAAAGATACGAATCACCTTGGAACTGATATGGAAACGCTGTACATGCTCAGTGGAGCAGCCTTGATTCTTTTTGGAACAGGACTGATTCTGTCTAATCCAACTGTCCGCCGCTACCTCGGGCAAATTGGGGTGGGAAGTTTTGTCACCGCCGCTTTGCCCGATTTTGACCGTTATCTGAAACTTAGGAACATGTGAGGCCGGCGAAAAATTAATGGGCACAACGACGGAAACCGGCATTCACTACGTCACGGATACTCGTGCGAGCCAGTTCACGGTGCAGGTCTTCTCCGGCGGGCTCTTGTCGGCTTTCGGTCACAATCCTACCATCGCCATCTGCGACTTCTCGGGCGAGGCGACGGTAGACCCCGACGCTGTTGACCGCTCTTCCTTGAAGGTTACGATCAAAGCGGAATCGTTAGCCGTCAAGGATGACATCTCCGATAAAGACCGGCGCGAGATCGAGCGCACCATGCAGCAGGAGATTCTCGAGACTGATCGCTTCCCCGAGATTCTTTACGAGTGTTCGAACGTCGCATCGGCCAAGAGTGGCGAAGGACAATACTCGGTAACACTCAATGGAGATCTCACCCTGCACGGCGTCACACGTTCGCAATCTATCTCCGCGCGAGTGGCATTCAATGGGGATTCGCTCCGGGCGTTCGGAACTTTCACTGTTCGGCAGACCGATTACGATCTAAAGCTCGCCTCTGTTGCCGGGGGCGCATTGAAGGTAAAAGACGAGTTGAAATGTTCATTCAACATCGTGGCCCAAAAGAAGGAGTAATCCCGTGAATGCAGTTACAGGAAATCCAAAGTCAAGCGGAGAATATTTCTCATGTGCCTAGCCATCCCGGGACAAGTCGTTCAGCTTTTCCCCGATCAGCCTAACGTCGCATTAATCGAAGTCGTGGGAGTTCGCCGCCGCGTCGATCTCGGACTGCTGCAGGATGATATGCCGAAGCAGGGAGACTGGGTACTCATCCATGTCGGCTTCGCCATGAGCAAGATCAGCGAGGAGGATGCTCTCGACCAGATGCGTATCCTCAGAGGGCTCGGAGAGAGTGAAGCTGCGATGCAGGAAGTTCAGGGCTACGGCCTTGAAAGTGCCGGGAACGCAAAAGCGTCTTGAAGCATCTTACGGGGACGTTGCCAGCAGAGGATCGATCATGAAATTTGTCGACGAGTTTCGCGAACCCGAGGTCATTACCAAGACTTCGGAAGAAATCCGGCGTCTCGCCGATCCCAATCGTCATTACCGCATCATGGAAGTCTGCGGCGGACACACCCACGCGATTTACCGCTTCGGCCTGAAAGATATTCTCCCGGAGAATATTGAGCTGATCCACGGCCCTGGCTGCCCCGTTTGCGTTCTGCCCATGGGCAGAATTGACGACGGCCTTGCCATCGCGCAGGATCCCAATGTAATTTTCACTGCCTTCGGTGACATGATGCGCGTGCCCGGCACGCAGGGAAGCCCGCTTGAGCACAAAGCACGCGGCATGGATGTTCGCATCGTCTACTCTCCCGCCGATGCTCTTAAGCTCGCTCAAGCAAATCGGGATAGGCACGTAATGTTTTTCGCCATCGGGTTCGAGACTACCGCTCCATCGACGGCTCTAACCCTCATGCGAGCCAAAGCGCAGGGCGTTCATAATTTTTCGGTCTTTTGTAATCATGTCACCATCATTCCCGCCATTCGCGCCATCCTCGATTCTCCCGACATGCGCATTGACGCATTCATTGGCCCTGGACACGTATCCACAGTGATCGGCTGCCGTCCCTACGAGTGGATCGCCAAGAACGAAAACAAACCGGTCGCGGTCTCCGGCTTCGAACCACTGGACATTCTGCAGTCCGTCGTCATGGTTTTGCGCCAACTGAAAGCCGATGAAGCCCGCATCGAGAATCAATATAAGCGCGTGGTGCCGTGGGAAGGGAACCGCGCTGCACTGAGAGCCATGGCGAAGGTTTTCGAGCTGCGCCCCTACTTTGAATGGAGAGGTCTTGGCTTCATTTCGCAGTCAGCCCTGCGTCTGCGGGAAGATTATGCGGAGTGGGATTCGGAACGACGCTTTGAAGTTCCGGGTGTGCGAGTGACGGATCCCAAGGCGGCGCAATGTGGTGAGGTCCTAAAAGGCGTCCTCAAACCGCATCAATGCAAACTATTTGGCAAGGAGTGCACCCCTGAGCATCCGATCGGCGCACTCATGGTTTCATCCGAGGGATCATGCGCAGCGTACTTCAATTACGAACACCGCAAAACGGAAATGGTAACCATAAGCTTGGTAGCCTGAACGTCGACGAGCCAGAAAGCTCGCCGATCCATGCCCCCAGTCTTCGCTTCCGCGAGCCTCAGATCGAAATGGCTCATGGAGCCGGTGGTAAAGCCAGTCGCAGGCTGGTCGAAGGTCTTTTCGCTCCTCTTCTCTTCGGCTCCTCTACAGAACCACTCGGGGATGCTGCCCATCTTGATTTCAACGGCATAAAGATAGCCATCACCACCGATAGTTTTGTCGTTAAGCCTTTGCGCTTTCCCGGAGGTTCGATCGGAGAACTTGCAGTAAATGGAACCGTGAATGATCTGGCAGTTTCGGGAGCCAAGGCAGAAGCGATGGTGGTCACTTATGTGCTCGAAGCCGGCCTGCCAACGCAGGTTCTCGAGGCTGAGGTGCGGGCCATGGGCAATGCCGCGCGTAGAGCTGGAGTTACGATTGCCGGCGGCGACACAAAAGTCGTCGAGCACGGTAAAGCCGATTCCATGTACATCACCACTACCGGAATCGGAAGGCCTCTGCCACAGCTAAGAATCGATGCCCGTTCCGTGCGCCCGGGCGATAAAATTCTGCTCTCCGGCCCAATCGGCGATCATGGAATCACTATCCTGTTGGCGCGTGGCGAACTGGATTTGGAAGCAGATCTGACTTCCGATACACGCTCCGTTCTTCCGCTGGTTGAGGCTCTCGCCCACGAAGCCGGACCCGGCGTCCGCTGGATGCGTGATCCCACTCGTGGTGGCGTCGCCACTTCGCTCAACGAACTCGCCCGCGACTGCGGGAAGGGGATCGTCCTCATGGAAGAAACGATTCCAGTCCACGACGCAGTGCGCGGTGCCTGCGAGTTGCTGGGTCTCGATCCGTTGCACATTGCGAACGAAGGCCAGCTTCTCGCGGTAGTAGCGCCGGAGTATGCAAATTCGGCGCTCAACGCGCTAAGCCTGGCGCCCGGAGGACAGGATGCCCAGATCATCGGAGAGGTCCGCGAACAGCCCTCTGGCGCGGTCCTCGTTACCACACGTTACGGTGGCAGTCGGATTGTGGACATGCTGGTCGGCGATCCCCTCCCCCGCATTTGTTAAGATCTGACAGGGATTGTGCCATGGCCACTGTTTGCGGGCTCGCGACACATGTTGAAGAGCGCCTGCTCACGCGCAACCGGATTGTCGAGGATTTCTTCTCCCGGGAGGCACCGCGCCTGGCCGAGGCCTGCCGCTCCATGTCTGAGCGCTTTCTTCGAGGAGGCCGCCTGCTTGCCTTCGGCCGTGGGCCCTACGCCACCGATGCCCAACACGTCTCTGTTGAGTTTGTTCATCCCGTAATCGTCGGCAAGCGTGCCCTCCCCGCGCTCGACCTCTCGATGCTCTTCCGACCGTGGCTGGAAGCGATTCTTCATCCCGAAGATATCGTGATGGGATTCAGCCCACCCGGAGGCGACGACGAGATCCGCTCCGCTCTCAAGTTTGCCCATGAACGAAAAGCTTTAACCTTCGCTCTTGCTGGAGTGGAAGGTTCCTATGCGGTAGAAGCATTTACGCCTGATCCGTTCATTCATCAGGAGATGATCGAGATTCTCTATCACACGCTGTGGGAGAGTGTGCACGTTTTTCTCGAACATCGCGAACTCGGCCACGATGTAGGTAACGCCGGATTTCTCTATCCATTTCTGGGCCAGGAAAAACAGCAGACAAATGATCTGCTCTCCGAAGTCGCAGCTTCGATCATGATGAAAGTTCAGGATGATTCGAGACTGCGCCTACAAGTGGCGCGCGAGCAAGCGGAACAGATCGGCAACGCCGCGATTGCGATTCATGAGCGCCTGGCGAAGGGCGGCAAGCTCATTCTCTTCGGGAACGGGGGTTCGGCTACGGACGCGAATGACTGGGCCATTGACTGCGTATTACCGCCGTCCGGCTATCGTCCCATTCCAGCCGTATCCCTTTCCATGGAGCCTGCGAACATCACGGCAGTGGCTAACGACGTCGGCACCGAGGTGGTCTTCCTGCGTCAGCTCATTGCGCAGGCTCAGCCTGAAGACGTCGCGATCGGTATCTCCACCAGCGGTGGCTCCCGCAACATCATCGTTGCGCTGGAGGAAGCTCGCAAGCGGAATATGCTTACCGTTGCATTGTTAGGCTACGATGGCGGCGAGATTCGCCGCCGACAATTGGCCGATTTTCCCCTGATCGTGCAATGCGACTACATCCCCCGCATCCAGGAAGTGCAAGCCTCGATCTACCACATCATCCGGGAGATTCTGGAGGTGCTGCAACGTGGCCAAGCTTGAGCTTTTCGGCACAGCGCGGTGCCCGCATACCCAGGAGATGCGAGAATGGCTGGAGTGGAAGCGCTGCCAGTTCATTGAGTATGACGTTGAACTCGACCGAGCCGCCCTGCGCCGCATGCGCGAGCTCGCAAATGGGCAACGCAGCGTGCCCGTGCTGGTGGAAGATGGCAAGGTGGTTCAAACCGGCTGGCAGGGACGCAGTTGCTTCGTGGATGTGGAGTAAAGATATGGAGGAAGAATGCCGAGCGCGTGTTCCATTCGAGTTCGCGGGGTGGTGCAAGGCGTCGGCTTTCGTCCCTTCGTGTATCGCCTCGCCCGCGCCAATACCCTCGCCGGATGGGTACTGAACGGTGAAGAAGGTGTTGAGATTTTTCTGGAAGGCGCGGAGAAAGGATTGCTCGCGTTCGTCGAGGATCTGAAAACCCAGCCTCCTCCGGCATCCAGCATCACAGAAATCGAAGTTCGTCGCGCCGATCCTCTTGGGCTGAATGAATTCACCATCCGTGAAAGTCATCGCCGCGATCGACCCACGGTGCGCATCTCGCCCGACCTTCCCGTTTGCGAGCAATGTCTGCGAGAACTGTTCGATCTCGCGGACCGTCGTTACTGGTATCCCTACATCAATTGCACAAATTGTGGACCACGCTACACAGTCGTTCTGTCTTTGCCTTACGACCGGCCTAACACCACGATGCAGCGGTGGCCCTTGGACGACTACTGCGCATCCGAATATCGCGATCCCGGCAACCGGCGTTTTCATGCACAGCCGGTAGCGTGCCCATCTTGTGGACCAGGCTATTACCTGCAACGAGGCGAAGAGGTCGTACGTGAAAGTGAACAAAGCATTCGCCAAGCCGCACAGCTCCTTAACTCCGGCAGCATCCTCGCGGTGAAAGGACTTGGCGGATACCACCTGGCGTGCGACGCTTCAAACTCAGTTGCTGTTGCTGCTTTACGCGAGCGCAAATACCGCAAAGAGAAGCCGTTTGCCGTCATGGCCAAAGATCTGGAAGTAGCGCAGCAGTTAGTCGAGCTTTCACTGGAAGCTAAGGAGCTTCTCCTGTCCGTCGCTCGGCCGATTGTCCTCGCTTCTTCGAAAGCTGGATCGAGCGGAGTCGATCCGGGAGTAGCGCCAGATAATCGTGAACTCGGCTTGATGCTGCCCTACACTCCTCTGCATCATTTGCTCTTCGCCGCGGGCGCTCCGCAAGTGTTGGTGATGACCAGCGCAAATCGATCAAGTGAACCGATTGCCTATGAGGATGACGAAGCCCTGGATCGTCTTTCCGGAATCGCCGACGCATTCCTGATCGGCGAGCGTCCCATTGCCCGCCGAGTGGATGACTCAGTAGCACGCGACGGTGTGTTTGGTCCGGTCATCCTTCGGCGCGCACGAGGTTATGCTCCGGGAGCGGTAGCGAAGTTGCCGACCGCGCATCCGATTCTAGCGGTGGGCGCCGACCTGAAAAACACGATCACACTGGTTGTCGATGGGCAAGCGTTTATGAGCCAGCACATCGGCGATTTAGAACACTACCAATCGTTGCGCGCGTTCAAAGAAACAATTCAGGATTTGATCTCAATGTATGAGGTTCGTTCAGAAGAACTCCTGGTCGCATACGATTCGCATCCCCAATACGCTAGCAGTTCTCACGCCTTGGCGCTGGGAATTCCGCAGAAACTGCCGGTGCAACATCACCGAGCTCATGTTGCATCCGTGCTGGCGGAACGAGGCGAATGGAAGAAACGCGTAATTGGAGTCAGTTTCGATGGCACCGGCTATGGAGACGATGGAAGTATCTGGGGTGGCGAGATTTTTGCAGGAAGCATCGAAGAAGGCTTTGACCGCGTCGGACACTTGCGCAGCGCTTCGTTGCCGGGTGGCGACGCAGCCGCGCAATATCCGGTCCAGGCTGCGGCTGGTTTTCTGGCCCAGATAGAAGGTTTACCCGATCTGATCGCGCCGCCCTTCACTTTTTCACCGCGCTACCGGCAGGCGTTGGACCTGGTGGAGAAAAATGTCAGGACCTTTCCCACGACTTCAATCGGCCGCCTCTTCGACACAGCCGCCGCGCTGCTCGGCTTTACGCGCGAGATTACGTTCGAAGGCCAGGCAGCGATGTGGTTGGAACAACTTGCTTGCACCGCGGCTTTGACAGACCCCTATCCTTTTCCGTGGTCGGAGCAAGAATTGGATTTCCGGCCTTTACTTGAGGCCGTGGTTCGCGACCGTCTTCGCGGGCGTCCACTCGCGGAAATTGCTCGCGCCTTCCAACGCGGAATGGCTCAGGGCCTGCGCGACGCCGTGGTAAGTGTCGGCCAAGCCCATCATTTGGGTGTAGTGGTTCTTTCGGGTGGCGTCTTCCAGAATGAGTTACTCTTGAAAGATCTGAAGTCGCTATTGGGGGCCACAGGTATGGAGATCTGGACGAATCATGCGGTTCCACCTAACGATGGTGGCATTAGCCTGGGGCAGGCGGCCCTGGCGGCATTCGCTCAGCTTGCTTAAAGCAAGGCTCGAGAGCGCTGAATATCAATGCACGAACTTTCCATCGCCATGAGCATCATCGAACTCGCGCAGGAAGAATCCGAGCGGCGTGGTGGTGTTCGAGTGAGCGCCGTGCATCTCAAACTGGGGGCGCTGTCGGGGGTAGTGAAAGAGGCTCTGCTGGGTTCTTTTGAGATGGCGTGCGAAGACACCCCGCTGAAAGGTGCACGTCTGGTTGTAGAGGACGTTCCCGTCCTGATCTATTGTCAGAATTGTCAGGCGCAGCGTCCCATCAGTTCCGTGCAATTATTTTGCTGTGCGGAATGTGGCACTCCATCAGCTGAAGTGGTTCAGGGAAAGGAACTCGAAGTGGTTGCCTTGGAGATTGAAGAATGGGATCACAGCCCCGTTTAATCGAAGTCAGAAAAAATGTTCTCAAGCAGAATGATCTGAACGCGCGCTCGTTGCGGGAACAGTTCCACGCGGCTGGAGTGTTCGTCGTGAGCCTGGTGTCCAGTCCCGGCTCGGGCAAAACCATGTTCTTGGAAAAGACACTCACTTTGCTCCGTCTAAATTATCGCGTCGCCGCGCTGGTTGGTGATCTGGCCACGGAAAATGATGCGGTAAGGCTGGCGCGCAGCCAAGCGCCAGTCAAGCAAATCACCACGGGTACGCTTTGTCACCTGGAAGCGGCGATGGTCCAGAATGCGCTTCAACCCTGGGATCTCAACCAGCTTGATTTCCTTTTCATCGAGAATGTGGGGAACCTGGTTTGTCCTTCGTCCTATGATTTAGGCGAGAATCTTCGCCTGGTGCTGATCTCGGTCACGGAAGGCGAGGATAAGCCCCTCAAGTACCCGACAATTTTCAACAGCGCAGACGTTGCGGTCGTCACAAAAATGGATTTGGCCCCGGCCGTCGAATTCGACTGGCAGGCCGCCTACGGTAACATCCAGGCGGTACGCCCTGGCATGCAGGTCTTCAAGCTTTCCGCAAAGAACGGCGAGGGGATGGAGGAATTCCTCAGTTTTCTGAGAAAACGTTTGGAAGAATCCCGTGTGGGTGCGGCTATCTAACCTGGTTCGCAAGTCATGATCAGTTTCCTGTCGATTATCGCGGTGGGATTTTTTCTCGGGATGCGTCATGCCACCGATCCCGACCACGTCGTGGCCGTGACCACGATCGTTAGCCGCCAGCGCAACCTGCTGAAGGCCGCCCTCACCGGCATTTTCTGGGGCATTGGACACACTCTTACCATCTTCGTCGTAGGCTCCGCCATCATCCTGTTCGACGTAGTGATTCCCGCGCGAATCGGTCTCTCGATGGAGCTTTCCGTCGGCCTTATGCTCATCGTCTTAGGCGCGATGAACATTGTCAGCTTTATGCGCGCGGCTCGCGCGGTCGCTCCTGCCGGTGAAGAATCCCGCGTGGTTCATTCTCATGTCCACATGCATGGCGATTATGTGCACAGCCATGCCCACGGACACGCTCCCGAGTCGCATGCCCACGCCCACCAAACTCCTCTCACTTGGCTCGATCGATTATTCGGCAGGATTGGCCTCTATCAACAACTGCGTCCGCTAATCGTGGGCATTGTTCATGGCCTCGCTGGATCCGCTGCGGTTGCGCTGCTCATCCTCACAACCATCCGAAACCCGCACTGGGCAATGGTTTATCTGCTCGTCTTTGGAGCCGGTACCGTGGGCGGCATGATGCTCATTACCATGAGCATTGCCTCTGCTTTCAACTTCTTTGGAAGAAGGCATGAGAACTTTTCCCAATGGCTCGGCCTTGCTTCCGGTTTGGTTAGTTTGGCTTTTGGTCTTTTTCTTGCCTACCAAATGGGCTTTGCCAACGGACTCTTCTCCGGCCACCCGCAATGGACGCCCCGATAGCGGCCAAACTTTCTGGCGTTCAGTTCTCCCGCTTAAGTCACTCGCAGCGATGCTCGGCTGGATTCGTCCTCATGTGGTTTGTGCTGCTCCTGCCGGGCGGTTTGTTTGCGCAAGAGACCACGCTTCGCGGCCGGGTCGTCGATCCCGAAGGAAACGCTCTCCCCAATGCTTCCATAGAAATCGTCGGACAGGATCACGTTCTCGCCCGCGCCATCTCAGGACCGGATGGCCATTTCGCCCTGAAGTTTAACTCCGCCGGAGAATTTGTAATCAAGGCCGAGGCCTCCGGATTTCGTCCGGTCGTCCGCCCCATCACGGTCCGGCGAACTGGTAATTCCACCATCGAGATTCCGATGGGCCAGCTTTCGACTCGAATCGAAAATGTCGCTGTCACCGCCGATGTGAATGAGACCGACGTGCTCAACCCTGATCCTGGAGAAAAAGTCTTTGTGCGTCAGGATCTTCTTGACGCGAATCCTGGGCGCCCCGGTGCTCCTGTGTCGATTCCCGGATACCCCATCGAAACCGCCTCCAGCGGCATCAAAGCTCCACAATATTTTGCGCCGGGAGTGGCGGGAGACCACGGCGAGCCCATAGCTCAATACATCGCCGTCGGCAGCTACTTGGTGCCAAACAATCTATCGGCCAATGCCCACGGCAACGGCTATTCCGACCCCAACATATTCGTTCCTGCCGTCCTCGAAAGCGTTCAGACCGATGGTGGCGCGTTCAATGTTCGCGAAGGGAATCATTCGGTGAATCTCGCCGCGACCTATGCCCTCCGCTCTCGCCTCGATCCCTTCATCACCCTCACCGCAGATTATCGAGATCTCGATGTGGTCGCCGGCCTCAGCCCCAATAGCAACTCTTGGATTGCCTTTGAGGGCTCTTATGGCAACGGATTTCTTGACCGGCTCGAACATCGGCAACAATATAAATTCAACGGCGAGCAATTGTTCCGCACTGGCCAGCATCGGCTCACCTTGTTTGGCATCGGCTACTACGGCTTCTCCTATGTTCCGGGTCTCGTTCCCGTCTTTTCCGAAAACCAATATGACACCAATTTCCCCAACTATGGCGATACCATCGATCCGCGCCAGAAGGATCAGACTCATACCGCGCTTGTGGCCTTGAACGACGTCTGGCAGCTTAGCAACAGCCAGCAACTGCAGCTCTCGGGATTTTTTCGCACTTACAATCTCTCCCTGTTTTCAGATTTTGGCCAGGGCCTCATCCGGCAGAGCGAGTTCCGCACGGTGGGGGGCGGCAGCGCGAACTACGTGAACAGGATTGCTGAGTATCTTTCATTGCTGGCTGGCTTTGACTATGACCGCGAAGCGCCTCGCCGCGATGATCTCGACCGCTACGGCTTCTTCAATCCCAGCGCCCCCAGCTATTACGGCCCGTTTACTCCCGTCGACGGAAACAACATCACGATCTCGTCGCTCACGCCTTATATCGCCGCAGACGGGCGCCTGACCCATCGCTTTCGCTATTACCTCGGGTGGCGGCGCGATCAGATTGATATTGCTAACGACGATCGGCTGCAAGCGCAGAATTCGTTTCAGAAATGGGTGGGCGTCAACTCGCCCAAAGCTACGGTCTCCTTTCTGCCCAAGGATTCTTGGTATGCGCCTCTCATTTCCCTTAGCTTTGGGCAAGCTTTCTTTACCGAGGATCCACGCATCGGCGCTGGATCTTCCGCGGGCAGTCCTGTGGCTACGTCACACTCCTACCAGGCCGTCGCCAGCAAGACAGTTCACAACACGGATCTGCGGCTTACTCTCGGCCACGTCACCAGCAGCGCAGAACTGGCAAAACTCGATCCGGATACTGGACTGCAATTCAACGAAGGGCCCAGTCGGCTTCGCTTCCTGACAGTTGCGCTACGTCAAAACTTCAGCCAAGGGTCGCTATTGGCAACTTTTTCCAAAGCCGACGCCCGCGACCTTGATACCGGCGAGCCCACGCCGGAAGCTCCGCGAACGATCTTTGATCTGTTAGGAACAATTCAGAAACTTCCGCTCCATCTACAGGCCCGGGGAGAATTTGAATATGTTGGCACCAAGCCGTTAGGCACAGGGTGCCTGCCCAAATTGAACGCGGAATGTACTGGAACGCCAGTAAAGGAGTTTCGCGGCGCGATGGTGCGGCCTTTCGCGAACGGCCGCTTCACGGCCGGCGTGAACTTCCTGATTGCCAGTGGTTACACTGGACAGACGACCGAGAACTTCTATCCGTCCGACATCCAGGAAGTTGTGGGAGTTCGCCTCCCGTCCTACGCCAGCATTAGCTTCACCTACAGCTTCGGTCGCACCGCACCCTAAAACCGGACAACCAATTCACTACAGGAGAGGAGCAGAAGCTATCTCATAAATCGGTTTGGGTAGGGCACGGCTTGAGCCGTGCCGTCTAAAGCCAAGGGGTAGGGCACGGCTTCAGCCGTGCCGTCTAAAGCCAAGAATGACCCGGGCTTTAGCCCCTGAGGTACGCTGGTGTCCACCCCCTGCCGCAACAGGTTGCAAGTCCTCAGCAGCAACCCATCTTCACTTCGCCACCCGCGGTGACTGGAGGACCGAAGGCTTCCTGCGGCGCCGGGGCTCCGCGCAGCACAGCGATCCACCGCCGCACGGCATCGAATACAACGAGAATCACTCCGACGATGAAAATGCTCATCAGAAAGCTATCCAAATATCCGGTGAATACTTGCCCCGGCTTCGAAGTCAGCGGCCAGAAAATATTCTTGATCGAAAGCACTCCTGCCGTAAGCGTGGTAACTCCCACAAAGCACATCGGGACCGCCGTGATCCAGGCATAGTTCTGTTTGCCCATATTAATCAGAAAGGTAGTCGTAACGGCCAGTGCAATAGTCGCGAGCAATTGGTTGCCGGTTCCGAACAATGGCCATATCGTGGAAATGTTTCCCGTGTAAATCAAGTATCCCCAACCCATCACCACAACAAAACTCGTCAACAAATTTCCCGGCAGCCACGAACTGTTTCCGAACGGCTTGTGCACCTTGCCCATGAGTTCCTGCAAAACGTAGCGCGCCACACGGGTTCCCGTGTCCACGGTGGTCAGAATGAAGAGGGCTTCAAACATGATCGCGTAGTGATACCAATATCCCATCAGCTGTTTCATTCCCGGCAGCCCGCGGAAAATCTGCGCCATGCCGAGCGCCAACGAAACCGCGCCTCCGGTGCGTCCCGCCAGATGTTCGCCGACCTCGCGCGAGAACATGTCCAGATTCACCGTGTTGAATCCCATATGGCTGAAGACCGCTGGCGTGGTATTGACCGCAAAGTAGTCTCCCGGCGCCAGCGAGCAGGCTGCAATCAGCGCCAGCACGCCCACGAGCGACTCCGCCATCATCGCGCCGTATCCGATGAAACGGGCATCGCTTTCCTTATCCAGCATCTTGGGAGTCGTGCCCGATGCGATGAGCGAGTGAAATCCCGAGATCGCTCCACAAGCAATCGTCACAAATAGGAATGGGAACAGATTCCCCTTGATGATCGGCCCTCCTCCATGCACAAACGGCGTGAAATTCGGAAATTGAATATTAGGATGAACCACAAAAACGCCGATGACCAGCACTGCGATGGTGCCTAGCTTTACATAGGTCGATAGGTAATCCCTGGGCTCCAGCACTAGCCACACAGGAAGGACCGACGCCACAAGTCCATAGATACCCATCAGAATCGTAATCTGATGCGGAGTAAACGTGAGCGCTCCTGCCCAACTTGTCTGCGCCACCCAGTGCCCGGCCACTACGCCTGCAATCAAGAAAACCACGCCAAAAATGCTCGGTCCAGTGATCCGGATTTCTCCACTATGACTCTTGAACATCCACCATCCCATGATCACTGCGATTGGAATCGTCATGCCAATCGTGAACACTCCCCAAGGACTGTTCGAAAGCGCGTTGACTACTACGATGCCCAGCCCTGCCAGGGTGACCAGCAGAATAAACAGCACCGCAATCATCGCCACCAGGCCCGCAAAGGGACTGATCTCCGTGCGTGCCACGTCCGCCACCGAGCGTCCGCGGTGACGCACCGACGCAATCAGTACGGTGAAATCCTGCACGCACCCGCACAGCACGGCTCCAATCAGCAGCCAGAGAAAGCCAGGCGCAAATCCGAACTGTGCCGCCAGCGTTGGCCCAATCAGCGGACCTGCTCCCGCGATTGCTGCGAAGTGATGACCGAAGAGCACCCACCGTGGAGAAGCCACGTAATTGTGCCCATCCGCAAACGTGTGTGCGGGAGTGGTGCGTCGATCGTCGAGCGAGAGAGCCTTTGCCGCGATGAATGCGCTGTAGTAACGATAGGCAAGGGCATAGACACACAACGCGCCCAACAATACCGGGAAGGTATTCATCAATCACTCCAAATCCGGCAGGAAGTGGCATCCTGCGGGTTTCCTGCCGGGCTCAAGCCTCGGCGAGATTGGCTCAATGCCAGTCATCCAAGTCCCAACTTCTACTAACTTGCTAACACAACCTCGGCCTTCGCTTCCTCGGCCGCCTCGAATGCGCGCTCTTTCTCTCCCACTTCGTCTAATTGGAGATGCCTCGTCTCCGGAGAGAACAGCAAGCTGACAAAAGTCATCACGGCGCCAACCGTCAAGACCACGGCTGGCGATAGCCACATGTCCTGCTTCTCAATCGAAGCGATAAAGGGAATCTTGTGGGCCCACCAGACGTAAGCACTGAACCACGCGCCCAGCAACGCTCCGGAGGAGTAGCCAAAGCCAACACCAGCGGCACGCCGTCTCGTGGGAAATCGCTCACAAAGATAGGCTGGAACGACTCCCCATGCGAGTTTAAGCATGGCCGCCATGACGGTTCCGAGCACAGCCATCCAGAGATTGTGCGCAATCGCCGCGTGATACAGCACATAGAAAACGGGAATCCCGAACACGACCAGAAACGCGCAGTACCACTGCGTCAATATCTTCCGTCCCGTCTTATCCGAGAGCCAGCCGTAGAAGTTGTAGCCCAGGAACGCCATGAACAACGCAAATCCGTAGATCAGGCTATAGGTTGTCGTGTCGAAGCCACGTCCCTTGAGGGTCAGGATATTGGGAAGAAAGCCGTAGACCGAGTAGTCCGTCAGGAACAATCCAGTCATAAAAAAGAAGACCTGAAGAAAATCGAAGACCTGAGGCGGTTTGAACAAACTGAGGAAAGGAGACTTTTCGATCTTGCCTAGCGCTTTGGTCTTTTCGAATTCCGGCGACTCATGCAGGCTGCTTCGAATGTAGAGTGCCAGGAACACCGGAATGACGCCGGTCATGAAGACGATTCGCCAGCCATGAGCGATCATCGTTTCTTTGGTGGTCAGAAAAGAAACCAGGGCAAAGACCAGCGAACCAAGCACATAGCCCAAGGGGAATCCCGACTGGATAAAGCCGCCGATCGCGCCTCGCTTTTTTTGCGGCGCATATTCAATGGCAAACGTGTGCCCCACAGCGTATTCCCCGCCGAAAAAGATTCCCATCAACAAGCGGAGGGAACAAAAGATGACATAGGACCAGGCGCCGATCTGCGCATAGGTTGGCAGGAAGCCTCCCAGAAGCGACATCAGGCCTACGCCTCCGATCGTCAAGACGAGAAGGAATTGCCGGCCAATTTTGTCGGCATAGCGTCCGAATATGGCCGAACCAATCGGCCTCGCCGCCATGGTGATGGAGTAAGTAAATACGATGACGATGTATTGCCAGGCGGCGCTGCCTTTGGGCGAAATGAAAACTTTGACCAGAATCGGAGCCATGACCAGGACCAGCGCCATGTCGTAAGCATCCAGCATGAAGCCCAAGAACTGGGACATCATAGCCATCTTTGCGTCTCTTGATAGTCGTTGTTGATCGGGCATAGAAACTCCTGGGTGGGAGAGATGGGCCGCCCTGAACAGGCCCGCGGGCGAGATATAAGTACATCGACGCCAACGCTTTTCCTGTGATACCCGTCACAGTTCTGCGTGATCAAACTCGAAAGAAGGAAGAGATTTCATGGTTTGAGGCATCGGCGCGGCAGAAGCCACGTTCGCGGCGTTCCCATTGTGGGATGAAGGTCTAGGCAGTGCGTAAGGTGGGGCAAAAATTTGCGCACAACTTGAGGCGTTTGCGAGGCGGGAGTCCGATGGCGAAATTCTGAGCCTTGATTTCAGCCGAAGGATCCAGAAGAAGTATGGTGCGCCCGGAGAGATTCGAACTCCCGACCTATTGCTCCGGAGGCAATCGCTCTATCCATCTGAGCTACGGGCGCACAACAATTCTCAGTTTACACGGGCGGACTCAGAAGCATCAATGAAGCATTGTGCAATCGATGGGATGGCACTGGTCAGACCCGTCAGCGCACCGAGGACGAGAGTGATCTGATGCGCAGTTCGGCCTATGTACGGCAGAACACATCCACAATCGCAAGAATTATCGCTCGCGCCTGTCTGACTGAAGATTTTTACCAGCGGCCCCGGCCGCCGCCACCGCCACCACGGCCGCCTCGATCTCCACCACGGCCTCCGCGGTCGCGTCCGCCGCCGCCGGCATGCTCAGTTTTCGGGCGCGCCTCGTTCACGTTCAATGTACGGCCGCCCACTTGTGTGCCGTTCAAGGCAGTGATGGCTTTTTCCCCATCCTCATTGCTGGCCATTTCCACGAAGCCGAACCCGCGCGAACGTCCGGTGTCGCGGTCCGTCATGATGCTGACCCGATCCACTTGTCCGAACGATTCAAACATCTGGCGCAGTTCGTCTTCCGATGTGTTAAAGCTCAAGTTCCCCACGAAGATATTCTTCAAGCGTCGGCCTCTGCATTGAGCTGTCGAAGTGCAAGCTCAATGGCAGACTGGCAGGTCGGGGACACCTTCCTGAAAATCGAGACCGGAGCTAGCGAACAGTCGAATGCGGCCAGAAGTATAGCAGGTTTGTCAAGCGGGCCATCTTAAATCGCGAGCCGAAGCGCAGGGGGATCACGCTAGCACTTATCCACCTGCCAGTAACCCTCCGGTTGATATCCAACTTGCAATAGCCGGTTCTTGGGATCGTGCCGCTTGCCGCAGTTCGGGCAGACGAGATAGCGGTACCAGGCAGTTCCGCCACGATCGTAGTTTTCCGTGACGGCAAAGGTCGTTCCGCAACTACATGGCACAAGAAACATCCGAAGCGGGGCGTTCGTTTTCGATTTCTCAATTTTGGCCCGTGTTTTCACGCTTCTTCCAGAGCCTCTTTTGCCCGCTTCTTGCGGCTGTTCGATTGCAAAAACTTCTTCCGCAGCCGCAGCGACTTTGGCGTGATCTCCACAAATTCGTCATCTGCGATGAATTCAATCGCCTGCTCCAGATTCAGTTGCCGGAAGGGCACCAGTCGGATGGCCTCGTCCGCCGTCGATGCCCGCATGTTGGTGAGTTTTTTCTCCCGCACCGCGTTAACTTCCAGATCGTCGTCCTTCGCGTTCTCCCCAATGATCATCCCTTCGTACAACTCCACGCCCGGCCCCACAAAAAGTTCGCCACGTTCCTGCAGTCCCCACAGCGCATACGCCGTGGAAGTCCCCGCCCGGTCCGCAATCAGAGCTCCCGTAAGGCGATGCGGAATTTCCCCTTGCCATTCGGTGTATCCGTCAAAAAGCGAATTCATCACGATGGTTCCACGCGTGTCCGTCAGCAACTGGCTGCGCAGCCCAATCAGGCCGCGGCTGGGAACTCGGAACTCAATCCGCACCCGCCCGTAACCGTGATTGTGCATGTTGATGACCTCGCCCTTGCGTGATCCCAACTGTTCCATCACCACGCCTACAAATCCTTCCGGGACGTCCACCGTAAGATGTTCCACCGGTTCCATCAGCTTTCCATCAATGCGCTTGGTAACGATCTCCGGCTTCCCGACCATCAGTTCGTAACCCTCCCGCCGCATCATCTCGATCGTGATCGAAAGCTGAAGTTCGCCGCGCCCCAACACTTTGAATGAATCGGTCGTGCCCATTTCCTCTACACGCAAAGAAACATTGGTGAGTAGTTCCTTCGCCAATCGCTCTCGTAAATTGCGCGACGTGACGTAGGTGCCTTCGCGTCCCGCGAATGGCGAAGTATTCACCGTAAAGGTCATCGCGATCGTGGGCTCATCAATCACAATCGGCGGCAGCGGCGCCGGATTCACCGGGTCCGTAATCGTTTCCCCAATCGTGATTCCTTCCACCCCCGCCACGGCAACAATATCGCCCAACACTGTTTCGCTGATATCGGTTCGCTTCAGTCCAGAGAAGGAAAACAGCTTTGTGATCTTGGTCTTGTGCATCGATCCGTCGCGCTTGGCGATGACTACATCTTCGCCCGTGTACATCGTCCCGTTGAACACGCGCGCGATCGCCATGCGCCCGAGGAAATCGCTGTAATCCAGATTCGCCACCAGAATCTGCAGCGGACCCGCCGGATCGCCCTGCGGCAACGGAATCGTCTTCAAGATCGCGTCAAACAGCGGCCGCAGATTCTCGCCCGCGGCTGCGATATCCGTCGACGCCGTCCCTTCCTTCGCGTTCGTGTACAAAACTGGAAAATCAAGCTGATCTTCCTTCGCGTCCAGATCGATAAACAGATCGTAGATCTCGTTCAAAACTTCCTGGGGCCGCGCATCTGGCCGGTCAATCTTGTTGATCACCACAATCGGCGGCAGCTTCGCCTCGAGTGCCTTGCTCAGCACATAGCGCGTCTGCGGCAGCGGTCCTTCGCTCGCGTCCACCAGCAACATGACACCATCTACCATTTTCAGAGCGCGCTCCACTTCGCCGCCAAAGTCGCTGTGGCCGGGAGTGTCCACAATGTTGATCTTCACGTCTTGATAGAAAATAGCGGTATTCTTGGCGAGAATCGTGATCCCGCGCTCGCGCTCCAGTTCATTCGAATCCATCACCCGTTCCACGTGGTGCTCGTTGGAGCGAAACGTGCCGCTTTGTTGCAGCATGGCGTCGACGAGCGTGGTCTTTCCGTGGTCCACGTGCGCGATAATGGCAATGTTACGAATACTCAAACTCAAAATTTCGTTGTCCTTTATGGTTAGATCGGCCGGCGGGAGCAAATGGCAATCCGCTCACCAAATGCCCTACCTATAACTTTACTATGGGTTGCAGCTTCGCAGGAGATTAGATCGCAGCCGGTGCAGCATGGCGGGAACCATAAATCCTAAGCGATCTGGAAAGGGAAGAACAACCCGGGCGTTAACCCGCTACCGCCTCCTGCTTCCGCGCCGGTCGTCCCGCCAGCCGCGCCTCCACTTGCTTTACCGCGCGCTGCGCCGCGAGAATCCCTTCATTGGTCGTGGATTCCGGACCTTCCGAATCCGTGTTGGCGAAAAACACGCGATCCATGGGATGCCGCGCCAGGGGCTGAACCTGCGTGTAGAGTCCCGGCGTGGACATATATAAAGGATGGCCCCGCCGATAAATATGCACCTCGACCGGATCGACATTTAGCGCCGGCATCAAGTTCTGGAAGTCGTTCAACACGTTGGCGGCGATCCCACGTGCTCCCGTTTCACTTAGTAACTGGCCGCGATCAGCTTCCTTCATCGGCGTGTAACAGCTGAGAATATTAAATTTCTGCTGATAACCCGGCTGTTTCTGAACGACCCAGTCGGCGACTACAAAATCGGTGAAACTGTTGCCGGGGCACCAAGTGTCGTAGCCGTGATTGAATACCGGCTTGTCAAAAATAAGATTGACCACCGGATATGGAACATAGCGAATCTGATTCATCGCCTCGCTCTGTTTTGCCGGCAGCCCCTCAACGATCCGTCGTGTGATGAACTTCGGCGTCGCCATGATTACAGCCTTGGCAGCAACCGTCTTCAACTCGCCCTCCAGCATATAAGTCACCAGCACTTCTTCTCGTTCCGAGACCACGGCAACGGTCGTTGCACCCGTTTGCATCTGCTCCTTATGTTTCGGTTGCAGAATGTCCGCCAACTTTTTCGTGAGCGCTCCCAATCCTCCGGGCCACGTGTAACGGTCGTCCGCGACGCTTTCTTCGACGATTTCCTGCAGCGTTTCAATAGCCAGCCCTGCCGCTGTCTCGTCGCTCGTGGCTCCCCAGTTGGACGGCCCGAAGTTATCCCACCATTGCTTGAGTTCAATCGGATATCCTTTCAGGAAATCGGAAAAAGGCCGGTCGAAGAGCTCTTTGCCGCGCTTCTCCACGTCAATCGCCAGCATATCTTTCTTGAACTTCTTGAACCCCTCGCGTATCTGAGCAGCATAAGGCAGTTTATTGACGCCCTCGCCCCAGGTGTCGAGAACCAACTCGCCATGAATGATGCTCGCATCCGGGCTGTTTACGGGCAACGGCTCAAGTCTAATTTCCTTCGCGAAGTGGTAAGCGTATTCATCTTTCGTGAGAAACGCCGACCCCGTCGCATAAACCGCACCTTCATATTGCATTTCGTACGCGTTGCCGCCCCAGTGGGGTTCTTTTTCCAGCAAAAGGAAATCGCGGTGCTGCAAACGATAAGCCGCCGCCAATCCGCTAACCCCGCCGCCGACAATCACCACATCATGCCGCGCCGAAGCCGGTGGCCGCGTAAACACTTTGCCGTCGCGCACCTGATGGCAGATTCGATTGTCTTCTCCATCCACTTCTGCGGCAGCGTGGTTGCCTTGCGCGTCACGCGCTGCCACCAGCGAAAGATCGATCGGGCATCCCGCTGTTACCGCCCCCGCCACGACGAACTTGATAAAGTCCCTGCGATTCGCGCTCATGCCGCCCGGCCCTCCGCAGCTTCCACAATCTCAGCGCCCACATCCGCCGCGCCCTCCGCTCGCACCCGCAAGCGGTACCAGAGAACTATCGCCACTAAGGAAAACACAAAGATGATGGTCGACACCGCATTGATTTCCGGAGTGATGCCCCGTCGCAGCCGTCCCCAAATTTCCAGCGGCAGCGTATTATCGCGTCCGATCAGAAAGAAACTCACCGCGATCTCGTCCATGGAAAGCGTAAAGATCAGCAGTGCTGCGCCAATCATCGGCAGCTTCAAATTCGGCACCGTGATCCGCCAAAATGTCTGCCAGTAATTCGCTCCCAGGTCGAGAGACGCCTCTTCCTGCGCCCGGTCCAATTTCTGCAAGCCCGCGAACACCTCGGTCGTCGCCACGGAGATCAGTGCAGTTCCGTGCCCTAAGATAATCGTCATCAAGCTCAGCTTGGTCCCCATCACGTTGAACAGCATAAGCAACGAAAGCCCGGTAATAATGCCGGGAAGAATCAACGGCAGAAGTACTAATCGCCGGAACACAGCCTTACCTGGAAACTGCGTCCGATCCAGCGCCAGCGCCGCCGGTACGCCGAATGCCAGCGCGATCACCATCGCGGCCAGTGCGACCTGCAAACTGTTGAGCACCGAATCCCAAATCGGCCCGTCCGCGAAAAGCGTGCGATACCAGTCCAAAGTCAAGTGATGCGGCGGGAATCCTCCCACGCCCTCGCCGTTGAACGAATAAAGAATAAGGATCGCAATCGGCAAGTATAGAAACGCGAATACCGCTACCGCGTGCCCCAGCAGCCATCGTGAGCCCCAGACCAGTTTGTTATCGTTCAGGAGAAGCTCCACTTCTTCTCCAGGCGCTCGGAGAGAATCAGAAGGCTGACCACCAGCAACAGCATGCAAAGCGAAATCGCGGCCCCCAGCGGCCAGTTGTACGCCGCGCCAAACAAGCTCACCACAATGTTCGAAATCATGATGCCGCTCGGCCCGCCCAACAGTAGAGGTGCGAGAAAATCACCCAGGCTGAGAACGAAGGCAAACGTCGCTCCCGCCAGCACGCCCGGAATCGAGAGCGGAAAAATCACCTTCCAGAATGTCCATCCCGGACCTGCCCCCAGATCATGCGAGGCTTCTACCAGATTCCGAGGAATGTGTTCCAGCGCCGCGTAAATCGGCAAAAACGCAAACGGCGTGTAGATGTGCGTCAGTGTCAACACCACGGCAAACGGGCTGTAGAGGAGAAATTCCAGCGGATGCGTCGTCAGATGCACATATTGCAAAAGCGTATTCAGCACACCGTCCGAACCCAGGATCGTCTTCCACGCATACGCACGCACCAGATAGCTGACCCACAGCGGTATGATCACTAATTGATAGAGCAGATCCTTTTTCTTTCCCCCATAAAATGAAAGAAAATATGCCAGCGGATATCCCAGCAGCAGTGAGAACATTGTTACCCGCGCTGCAATCCACATCGAGCGCAGCAGAGTTTGCCAGTAAACATCCACCCGCACCAGCTGCACGTAGTTGGCGAGACTCCACGAACGCACAATCGTCTGAGACGCAGACACCGACCAGAAGCTGTAGCAGAACATCAGCAAATACGGCACGAGCAGAAACGCTGTTACCCACACCAGTGGAGGTAACGTGACCGTCGCCTTGTAGACTCGTGAAAACATCAGATTCTTTCCGGAGATTCCCCCACTGGAACCGCATCACCGGCAGAAAACTCCAGGTCGACCGCGTCCAACCCGCCACCACTTGCTGGCGTTCGCACTACCAGCACCAACCCGTCGCCGCATTCCACACGAATCAATTCCGTGGCTCCATGAAAGGCCTGATGGATAACCTTTCCGGGGACGCGCACGCTTCCAGCAGCCGAAGCATCCTCGCTGGCGAGGCGAATATTCTCCGGCCGCAGCGAAAATAGGGCTGGCCCGTCCGGAAGCTTCGCCTGCCAGGTCAAAAGCCCGCAGCGCACCACGCCGCCTCGCACCTCGCCCTTCAACAAATTCGTATGCCCAATGAACTGCGCCGTGTAGGCCGTCGCGGGCCGTCCGTAGATTTCTCGCGGCGTCGCTACCTGTTCCAGTTCGCCCGACCGCAGCAACGCAATCCGATCCGACATCACCATCGCTTCTTCCTGATCGTGGGTCACGAAGATGAACGAAATTCCCACCTCGCGCTGCAGCGATTTCAACTCCACCTGCATCTGTCGTCGCAAATTAGCGTCCAGCGCCGAGAGCGGCTCATCCAGCAGCAACAGGCGCGGACGGTTCACCAGCGCCCGCGCCAGCGCCACGCGCTGCTGCTGTCCTCCGCTGATCTTGGACGGCTTCGACTTCGCGTGCGCCGACATCTTTACCTTGCCCAGCGCCTCCGCTACCCGTGATGCAATTTCCTGCTCCGGTCGTTTCGCTACCCGCAGTCCGTAAGCTACGTTTTGTTCAACCGTCAGGTGCGGAAACAGCGCATACGACTGAAATACTGTATTTACGCGGCGCCGGTAAGGCGGCTGGCGGTCCAGTCGCTCTTCGCCCATCCACACCTCGCCCGCGCTGGCATTCTCGAAGCCCGCGATAATCCGCAACAGCGTCGTCTTCCCCGATCCACTCTCTCCGAGAATCGTTAGAAATTCTCCTTCCGCCACATCCAGAGAAACGTCCCGCAGCACCGCGTTTTTCCCGAAATGCTTTGCGACCTTGCGAATGCTGAGCAGCGCGGCGGGCGCAACCGGCTCGCGAGCCGTTTCCGAGACGTTCCCTTGCGTTGTGATGGAGGACATGGATCGCAGCCGTTGTTTGCTGAATGTTTACCCGCGCTTCATTGCGCCGCCTTCACTTCGTTCCAGATCTCGTTGTACTTGGCGCGCCGCGGCACGTTCTGCCAGAAATAAAGCCGCTTCTGATAATTGTCGACATCATCCAGATGCAGGCTCTTTATCTGTTCCGGCGTCATAAACTGCGCCGCCTGTGGATTGGCCGGCGTATAACCCGTAACATCCGTTACTTTCTTCTGGGTCTGCGCCTCGATCATGTACTCGATAAACGCATACGCCAGATCCTGATTCTCGCTTGCCGCCGTAATCATCAGGTGATCGATCCAGCCGGTCGTGTTTTCCTTCGGAATCGTCTCTCCGATCGGAAAGTTTATTTTGCGCAATTGGTTGGTCATCAGCGGCCATCCCATCGCGGCGACGACTTCGTGATTTTGAAAAAGATTTGTCAGCTCTCCACCCGTCGACCACATCTTCCGGATATTCGGTTTCAACTCCAGCAACTTCTTCTTCACCGCCTGCAGCTGTTCATCGCTCAGGTTGTAGAGTTGCGAAGGGTCGGGTTTGTCATAGCCCAGAACTTGTGCCGCCATGTAGATCGTCGACAAATCGTCCCACACCGAGATCTTTCCGCGATATTTCGGATCCCAAAGCACATTCCAGCTCTCGGGAGGCTGCGCAAAAACCGTCGTATCGTAAATCAGCGGATCGGGTCCCCACATGAACGGCACTCCATAGACTTGACCTCTCAGGTGCACCAGCGGCAGGGAACTGAGCTGGGGAGACAATTGTCCATAGCTCGGAATCTTCGTCAAGTCCAGTGGCGCAGCCAGCCGCCCCGCTGCGATCGAAGTCGCGACGTCGCTCGAGGGCGAAATCACGTCGTAGTTCCCGGCGCTGCCGCCGCGCAACTTGGCCACCAGTTCGTCGCTCGATCCCATGTACGACGCCGAAACTTTGCAATGATGCTGTTCCTCAAAAGCCTTGACGAACGACGGATCGGCGTATCCCTCCCACACCAGCAAATTCAACGCAGGAGTTTTTTTCGTGCACGAGTCGGTGAATATCACAAACGTCAGCAGGGAGAGCAGACCGACCCAGCCTCGCACTTTCATCGTTCCTCCTTCATGCCTCGCCACTCACTTGCGCCACATTTTGGTTCTGCTCCGCCGCAACTCAAAACGTCGGCGGCGTATTCACCCACAGCACCCAGGTTTCGGTTCGCCCAGGATTTTTCCAATGATGCGGCGTCGCACTCTCGAAATAAAAGCTGTCTCCAGCCTTGAGCCGGTAAGCTTCCTTCTCCAGCGTGATCGCCAGTTCACCCTGCAATACGTAGAGAAACTCTTCCCCTTCGTGAGCGTAGGAGTCGCCGCTGCCCGCTTCCGGCGCCACCCGAAACAAGTGCGGCTCCATCACCGTGTTTCCCCAGGCCAGCAACTCCATGCGAACCCCGGGTCCGGCCTCCAGCACTTTCCTTTGTCCCGGCTGCACTTGCCGGCTGTTTGCCCCGTTCGCATCAAAAAAGTCGAGAATGTTGGTTTTATAAAATCGCGCCAGCTTGCGCAGCGTTCCCACCGACCCGGTCATCTGCGACCGCTCCAGCGCGCTCAGAAACCCAACCGAGATGCTCACCGCCCGCGCCACTTGCGCCAGCGACAATCCCCGCTGCGCTCGCAATCGCCGCAAGTGCGAACCGATCGCCCCCGCGCCTCCCTCTGCCGCCGGACGTGCTCGTCCTTCCCGCCGCAGCAGTTCAACGATGGCCGCCGCGTTCAGCCCGCGCACTTTCCGCAGAAATCGCGCCCGCTTCAGCAATTTCACATCGTCCGCCGTGTACAGTCGATACTTGCTTTCGGTGCGCCGCGGACGCGTCAGCCCAACGCTTTCCCACGACCGTATCACGGACGGCGAAACTCCCACCCGTCTCGCGACATCTCCGATCTTTAAATAAGGTTGCGCGCTGGATGAACTCATCGTTTGCAGGAGAGGCATTCAAGATTTCTATAGGAGCGAACGCGTTTTTATCCTTGACAGTACGCGTACCTCTTCTCTAACCTTGCGGGATTATAGCAAGGTTGTCGCCGGACACAAGCTGTCGTTTTCAAATAAAAAAATCAACTTTTCTCAAGATACCTGGAGGTTCCATGCCGTCACTGCGAGCCCGCTGGACCACGATGTGTCTGAAAACGATGTGCGTGAAAACCATGTGTCTGGAAACGATTTGTCTCGTCGTCGCGATCTCACTCCTGGTTCCAGCTTTGCTTTCGGCGCAAGGCACCGGCGGCCGCATTCTTGGCCGCGTTGCCGATCCTACTGGCGCGGTGCTGGGTGCAGTAAAGGTTAAGGCCATCAATGAAGCTACCGGAGTTGCCCGAGACGCGCAGACCAGCGATAGCGGCGACTATGTGTTCCCCGACCTTCCCGTCGGAAGTTATACCCTCAATTTCGAACTGGCGGGATTTAAGAAGGGTGTTCACAAGAGTATCGCGCTCGATGTGAATCAAGTCATTACGCTTAACATGACCATGCAACTCGGCACCGCGCAGGAGGTCGTCGATGTTACCTCCGAGGCGCCGCTGGTCGATACAACCAGCACTCAGTTGGGCGCAGTCGTAAATAATCGCTCCGTCAATGAACTGCCACTGAACGCTCGTGACACCTACCAGTTCCTGCAATTGCAGCCGGGCGTGCAATCGCAGCTCGGCTCCAGCGGGAGCACCTTCTATGGGAGCGGCGATGCGGGAGCGGTCTCAGTGAATGGTGGCCGCGGGCGCGCCAACAATTTCAGCGTCAACGGCGGCGATGCGAACGATCAGTTCGCGAACTTGCCCACCATTCAGCCCACTCCCGATGCCATTGACGAGTTTCGCGTCATCAGCAATACCTTCGACGCCGAGTATGGCCGCAACTCCGGTGCCGTGGTTAACGTCATTACAAAATCAGGCACCAATCAGTGGCACGGCGACGTCTACGAATATTTTCGCAACACGGTGTTGAATGGCCAGGGATATTTCAACACGATCAAGCCGCAAGAAAATCAGAACCAGTTCGGCGGAACCTTCGGCGGTCCGATTAGGAAAGACCGCACCTTTTTCTTCGTATCCTACGAAGGCCGCCGCGTGCGGCAGGGCATCTCCGGAGAAACCGTGCTCGTCCCCACTCCGGCGGAGAGGACCGGAGACTTTTCGGCTGGAACGGCCTTCTCAGGCGGAATCTCCGACCAGTTTGCGGCGCAGGCGATCGACGGCCGCCCAGGTTGCGACGCGGCGCTGGGCCTTGGGCCAGGCGGAATCAACAATGCGTATGTGAACGGTGGCTACAGCAATCAAAATCCTCTACCATGGTCCACCGTCTTTCCTACAAACGTAATCCCGACCGATTGTCAGGATCCGGTCGCCGTCGACATGCTTCGCTTCGTCCCGGCAGCAAATCGATCCGACGGCGTCACCTATCAGGCTGTGCCCGTTAGTGCGGATACCCAGAATCAATTCACCATCCGCCTCGATCATCACATTAATCAGCGGCAAAATTTCAGCTTCTATTACTACTTCACCAACGACGCGAATTTCCAGCCCTTCTATGATTTCCAGGCTTCAGGAGCTAACATTCCGGGCTTTGGCGCCAACGTCGGTTCCCGCTATCAGCAGTACAATCCCAGCCATACCTGGACCATCTCCAATTCTTTGATCAATGAAGCTCGCTTCACTTATATGCGCGAAGGCCAGTTGACCTTCCAGCATCCGCAAAGTACAAACATTGTGCAAGACTCATGCTCGTCTCCGGCGGCGCAGGCCGTCTGCTTCAACGGCACGTCGGACTCCAACAGCGGCCCGCTCTCCATCGTTGGACAGTTGGGCACCAGTCCGCAGTACGGAATTACTACCGGCTTGCCTTCCAATCGCCAGGGCGTACCATTCATCGGCATCGGAGGCGGCTTCGCTATCGGCAACGGCTGGGAAGGTGAACTGCCTCAGGTAGGGAACTCCTTCATGTGGACCGACAGCATGACCTGGGTCAAGTCCAATCACACGATCAAATTCGGCGCAGACGTGCGCCGCTCTCGTTTTGATCAAACCCTCTACTACAACGTCAGCGGCGACTACACTTTCAACAGCACTACCGAAAATTCCGTCTTATACAACGATAATTATCCCGGCTACTTGCTGGGTCTCGATGACAGTTACACACAAGGCTCTGCCCAGCGAGAGAACATTCGCAATACCGGCGTCTATGTCTTTGCGCAGGATAGTTGGAAAATCAAGCCCTCGCTTACCTTGAACTACGGTCTGCGTTGGGAGTTGGATACTCCTCTCGCCGATGCCCTCCATCACGTTCAGACCTTCCGTCCCGGTCAAAACTCAACCGTTTATCCTTGCGTGCTAACCGCGGCTGAGCAGGCTAATCTTGGTGCCAGCGACTGTACCTCTGCTGGCGTCCAACCTACTGGGTTGGTTGTTCCGGGAGACTCCGGTGTCCCCGCCGGCCTGACGCAGACTTATTACAAAGCCTTCGCGCCCCGCGTTGGGCTTGCTTACAGTCCCAATCCCAAGACCACCATCCGCGGCGGTTGGGGCTTGTTCTATAACCCGATGGAGCAACTCGTGCTCGAGCAATTCGGTGCTGAGCCGCCTTTCGGTGGCAGCACCTTTTTGCCTTCCACTTTCTTAAATACTCCTTTCATCTCGCAAACCGGTACCGTAAGTCCGAACCCGTTCAACGGAATACTCAGCCCCAAACCCGGCACCCCTCAGGATTGGGCTTCCTTCCGTCCCATGCTCCTGTACGGGGATTTCCAGCCTCACATGCGCACGCAATACACGGCCCAGTACAACTTGAACTTCCAACGGGAAGTGGCCCGTGACATGGTCTTTCAACTCGGCTATGTCGGATCACAGGGGCATCGCTTGCTGGCATCGCACGACGTCGATCCGGCGATTCCCCAGACCTGCCTGGACCTGAATGCGACTTTGGGCTCCGGAACTTGCGGTCCATTTCTTGAAGATAATCCGTTCTTCATTCCGGGCGGAACGACCATCGCCGCGCAAGGCTTGCACTTACCCTACAACGCCGGGAGTGGTGGAACCTTTATTCCTGGCGGGACCACGGTTGGGCCCAACGGTATTACGCTGGTCGGACTTCGGCCCTACTCCTCTCCTAATTGCGCGCCTTTCACCGGTGCTGGTTGCCCCATTGACGGTGTTCCCGTCTTCACCAACATCTTCGCCGAAGACACCATTGCCGCCTCCGCCTACAACTCGCTTCAAGCCAGTTTGGAAAAACGTTTCTCTCACGGACTTCAACTGCAAGCTGCATATACCTGGAGCAAGTCACTAGATTGGGCGTCCAGCTTTGAAGAGACCGTCAATCCTTTCGATTACAAGTCCAGCCGCGCTTTGTCCTTGTTCAATTCCGCACAGCGCTTCGTTCTCAACTACTACTGGGAGTTTCCCGTTCAGCGCTACAACGGATTCAAAGGCAAGGTTCTGGATGACTGGGCCATGTCTGGCATTATCCAGTTCCAGACTGGATTTCCCATCCGCTTACAGACGCAGGACGATAACGAACTGATAAGCAGCTTGTTCTTCCTGGCTGCGGATGCGCCTCAACTTACTGGACCCTTGCAAATCCTGAATCCGAAGAAGAACGGAAGCTACTACCTGAATCCAGCTCAATTCTCCGATCCGCCGCTAGGCAGCTTTTCCACCACACCGCGTTCGATCTGCTGTGGCCCAGGGCAGAACGAGTGGGACGTCACTTTCTCGAAGAGAATTACACTTACCGAGGTGAGATATTTCCAGTTCCGAGCCGACATTTTCAATTTGTTCAACAAGACCCAGTTTGTCAACCCCGACGGAAACTTTAGCGACACAACTTTCGGCCAGGTGTTGCAAGCGCGCGATCCCCGCGAGGTGCAGTTTGCTCTTAAGTTCTACTTTTAATTTGTCCGTGTAAGATGTGAATAGTCCGCATTCCCGGGCGGTTCGCCGCCCGGCATTCTAATGGCCCGCTCACCGAAATGGCGCGGCCTGAGCTATCCCGGAGCAGTCCGATGTATCCCGATTTACAGAAGGAACTCGACACGTTCGAGCGCCGCACCCCCAAATCCGCCGAAGCCCACAAAAAGAATCTCAAGCGCATTCCGCTCGGCGTAGCCAGCAATTATCGCCATTACGATCCCTGGCCGATCTTCGTTAAGGAAGCGAGCGGAAGCAAGTTCCGCGACCTTGACGGGAACGAATACATCGATCACAACCTGACCTTCGGCGCTCTCATGGCCGGGCACTGCCATCCCGCCGTGATGAAAGCTGTAGAAAAACGTCTCTCCACCGGAACCATGTTCGGCATGCCTCACGACATGGAATGGGAACTCGCCGAGGAAATCTGCAATCGTTTTCCGGTCGAGATGGTCCGCTTCGGCAACAGCGGTACCGAAGCCACCATGCATGCCATCCGCCTTGCCCGCGCCGCCACCGGCCGCGACAAAATCATCAAATTCGAAGGCGCTTACCACGGCCTGCATGATTCCGCTTTGGTCAGCGTCAAGCCACACGCTCCCGAATTCGGCGACATCGATAATCCAACTTCCGTTACCGGCGGCTTAGGCGTGCCTCAGTCCGCCATCGCCAATGTAAAGATCGCCACCTTCAACGACCTCGCCACCGTCGAGCGCCGTTTTAAAGAGAATCCCGGCGAAATCGCCGCGATCATTCTCGAACCCATTCTCATGAACGTCGGCCTCTGCATTCCGCACCCCGGCTTCCTCAAAGGTCTTCGCGATCTTTCCACGAAATATGGCGCGCTCCTGATCTTCGACGAAGTAAAAACCGGCGCCAAACTCGGTTGGGGCGGTGCCAGCGAGTACTTCAATGTTCACCCTGACATGATCTGTCTTGCCAAATCGATCGGCGGTGGTCTGCCTTTGGCCGCATTCGGCGCCAGCAGATCCGTCATGGACCTTATCTCGCAGCACAAAGTCTTCCACGGCGGCACCTACAACACCAATCCGGTCTCCATGGCTGCGGGCCTCGCGACTTTCCGCGAGGTTCTCACCCGCGACAACTACGCTCACGTCGATAAACTCGGCAAGAAACTCGCCGACGGATATCGCAAGACTATCGCCAAAGTCGGCTTGCAAGCCTACATCGCCCACGCCGGAGCCAATGGCGCGCTGATGCTCTATCCGAAAGAAATTCGCAACTACCGTGACTGGACCACGATCGACATCGATCTCTGGCGCCACTACTGGTTCGCCATGGTTAACCGCGGCGTGATGGCCCAACCTTACTGGTGGGATGAGCAGTGGACCATCTCCGTCCAGCACACCGAAGCGGACATCGATAAGCATCTATCTGCCTTCGATGACATCGCCGCTTCGCTCGCGAAAGCCCAACAGGAACGCGCAGGCCAACCCGTGTTAGCCGCGCACTAAGTAGTGGATCAAACTCGTGTGGGGACGGCCGTCCTCGGCTGTCCCTGCCGAAAGGCAAAAACACTGTTTGTCATTCCAAACCGGGCGAAGCCCGGTAAAGAATCTGCTGTTTTGCAGTCAGCAAGGCGATCTTGTCCACCACCACCCAACCCGAAGTTCAGCCTCACTTGATCCGCGCTCTCGGACGCCGCGATCTTGTCCTGCTCTTCGTAGTCGCCGTCTTTAACCTCAACGTCGTCCCATCCATCGCCGCCAACGGCGGCGTCACCATCTGGCTCTGGATCATCTCCCTTCTTCTCTTCTTCTGGCCGCAAGGCATCGCCGTCATCGAACTCGCTCACCGCTATCCCGGCGAAGGCGGAGTCTACCTCTGGGCCAAAGAAGTCTTCGGCGATTTTCACGGATTCCTCTCCGGCTGGTGCTACTGGACCAACAACATGCTCTACGTGCCGACCGTCATGCTTTACTTCGTCGGCGTCTCCGTCTATGTGCTTGGTCCCAGCCATCTCGGACTCGCGGATAATAAACTCTTTGCCTCCATCACCTCGCTGGTCTTGCTCGCTTTGCTCACCGTCCTGAACATCGTTGGCCTGGGCGTCGGCAAGTGGATCAACAACCTCGGCGCGGTCGGTACATTCATCGCCGCTGCTGTTTTGATCGGCCTCGGCATCGTGATGTGGTCACGCTTTGGTACTACGATCACCGTCGCAGATTTCAAGATTCCGGCCAACCCGCGCTTTGTTCTCAATTCCTTCGGCGTGATCTGCTTTGGCCTGGTGGGCCTCGAACTCGCTTCCGTTATGGGCGACGAAATCAAAGATCCGTCTCGCACCCTCCCCGGTGCGGTGGCTTGGGGCGGCATCCTTTCCGGCGCACTCTACGTTGGCGCCACGCTCACCCTCCTCATCGCCGTCGGCAAAAACGTCAACGTGCTTCAAGGAATCGTTCAAGCGGTCAGCCACATGGCGGGGCGCGTTGGCGTTGCCTGGCTTATCGTCCCCTTCGCGCTCATGCTCAGCCTTTCCATCGCCGGCATCGGTTCTGCTTGGATGGGCGGCTCTGCCCGCATCCCGTTCGTCGCCGGGCTCGATTCCTACATGCCGGCATGGCTCGGGAAGGTTCACCCGCGCTATGCCACTCCTTACGCCGCCCTCATTGTGCAGGCCATTGTCTCGGCGGTCCTCGTCATCATGAATTTTCTCGGTGCCGGCGTGCAGGAAACTTTTCAGAAACTGCTCTCGCTGGCCGTGGTCCTGCAGCTCGTCCCGTTCCTTTACATGTTTGGCGCGCTGATTCGATTCGCCGTGCGAGAGACTACGCCGCAAGGCCAGTACAGCCGTACAACGATGTTTCTCGCCGGCACCAGCGGCTTGCTCACAACCATTCTCGGTATCGCGCTCGTATTTTTTCCGGCCCAGCAGATCACGTCGCTGTGGTCCTACGAACTATGGATGTTCGGCGGCACTCTGTTTTTCATCGGACTCGCCGCATTCTTTTTCTTCATCTACGGCCGCCTCAAAGCGCGGCAAGCGATTAATGTGGGGACAGCCGCCCTCGGCTGTCCAGCGGGCGAAGCTCGCCGCTGATAGAGGGCTGACTTTAGTTGCACCGCCGATTTTGATTTTGGTTGGCGCAGCGCTTGAGCGCTGCGATCGAAGTCTTTGATTTTGGGTGGCGCAGCGCTTCAGCGCTGCGATCGAAGTCCAGGATGAACGCGGCTTTAGCCGCTGAGGGAATCAGGAGGTCGAACCAAATGCCCGGCGGAGTCACAACCGACGTAAAGACATACCAGATGTTCATCAACGGCGAATGGACCGCGAGCAAGTCCGCGAAAACTTTCCCCGTCTACGACCCCTCCACCGAGGAAGTCATCGCCCAGGTTCCCGACGCCGGCGCCGACGACGTCAACCGCGCAGTAGCTGCCGCGAAAGCCGCTTTCGAAGAAGGTCCTTGGAGCACGAGCACCGCCCAGGAACGTGGCCGCGTCCTCTTCCGGCTCTCCGAAAAAATCCGCGCCAACCTTCCCGCGCTCGCCGAACTCGAATGCCGCAACACCGGCAAGCCCATCGTCGAGGCCGAATTCGACATCAATGACGCCGCCACCTGCTTCGAATATTACGGCGGCCTCGCCACCAAAGTGGTCGGCTACGTGAATCCTGTTCCCGACAACGCCATGTCTCTTTCTCTGAAAGAACCCGTCGGCGTCGCTGGACAAATTATTCCCTGGAACTATCCGCTGCTCATGGCCGCATGGAAACTGGCTCCGGCCATTGCAGCCGGCTGCACCTGCGTCCTCAAGCCCGCCGAGCAAACTCCGCTCACCGCGCTCGAATTGGCAAAATATTTTGCCGACTGCGGCCTGCCCCCGGGCGTAGTCAACATCGTCACCGGCTTTGGAGAAACCTGCGGCGCGCCACTCGTCCAGCATCCCGACGTCAACAAGATCGCTTTCACTGGCAGCGCCGCCGTCGGCAAGATCATCGTCAAACAGGCCGCCGATACGGTAAAACGCGTCACCCTGGAACTCGGTGGCAAGTCCCCCAACATTTTTTTCGCCGACGCTGATTTCGAAGCCGCCATCGATGGCGCGCTCTTCGGCGTCTTCGTCAATCAGGGCGAAGTCTGCTCCGCCGGAAGCCGCATCCTGGTGCAGAAATCGATCTACAAAAACTTCGTGGAAGCCATGACCGAGAAGGCCAAGAAGATCAAACTCGGCCCTCCCCTCGATCGCGAAACGAAAATGGGCCCGCTGGTTAGCAAAGAACAATACGACCGCGTCAACTCCTACATCGAGATTGGCAAGAAAGAGGCCAAACTCGCCTCCGGCGGCGGACGCCCCGAGAAAATTGGCAAAGGCTATTACGTTCAGCCCACAATTTTCTCCGACGTCACCAACTCCGCCCGCATCGCCCGCGAAGAGATTTTCGGACCGGTCGCCGCCGTGATCCCATTCGACGACGAAAAAGACGCGCTAAAAATCGCCAACGATTCGCCCTACGGCCTCGCCGCCGCTGTCTGGACCCGCGACATTTTCAAAGCCATGCGCTCCGTGAAAGCCTTGCGCGCCGGCATCGTCTGGGTGAATCACATGCAGCCAACCTACGTTGAAGCTCCCTGGGGCGGCTACAAACAATCCGGCTTCGGCCGCGAGCTCGGCCCCTGGGGCATCGAAGAATATCTCGAAACCAAGCAGGTCTATATCAACCTGAACGAAGCCCCAATCGGCTGGTACTGATCAATGAGGAAACGATGTCTAAAGTCTTGTCATCCTGAGCGAGGATTAATCTTTGCGCCCAAGCGCAAAGATCAACCGCAGTCGAAGGATCTCTACCAGCAAAACAGCCCGGGTCGAAATTCCCGGCATCCGCACGAGAAACAAATATGAGTACAATCCGCATCAATACCCAAATTCCCGGTCCGAAGTCCAAAGCCCTCTCCGCCCGCCGCGCCCAAGCCGTGCCCCGCGGCCTTTCTCACGGCACGCCGATTTACGTAGCCAAAGCCGAAGACGCATGGCTGGAAGACGTCGACGGCAACCGCTACATCGATTTCGCCGGCGGCATCGGATGCGCCAATGCTGGTCATCGTCAGGAGCCCGTGGTCGATGCGATCCGCACCCAGCTCGACAAATTCCTCCACACCTGCGTCCAGGTAACTCCCTACGAGGGCTACGTCCGTCTAGCCGAGCGAATGAACGAAGTCACGCCGGGAAAATTCGCTAAGAAAACTCTATTCGTCAGCAGCGGTGCCGAAGCCGTCGAGAATGCAGTCAAGATCGCCCGAGCCTGCACCAGGCGACCCGCGATCATCGCCTTCGAAGACGCCTTCCACGGCCGCACCATGATGACGCTCGCTCTCACCAGCAAAACTCATCCTTATAAGGCTGGTTTCGCGCCCTTTCCTGGCGAGGTCTACCGCGTCCCCTTCGCCTACTGTTATCGCTGCTCTTACAACCTGAAATATCCCTCCTGTGATCTCTATTGCGCGCGCCATCTCGAAGATACTTTCAAGCGTCTCGTCGCGAATGAAGAAGTCGCCGCGGTCATCGCCGAACCCGTACTCGGGGAAGGCGGATTCGTGGCTCCTCCGCCGGACTATTTCAAAACGCTGATCGATCTCTGCCACAAGCATGGCATTCTCTTCATCGCCGACGAAATTCAATCCGGTTTCGGACGCACCGGCGCTCTCTTCGCCAGCGAACGCTACGGCATCGAGCCCGACATTCTTGTCTCTGCAAAGTCCCTCGGCGGTGGATTGCCGCTGGCCGCCGTCACCGGCCGCGCTGAAATCATGGACGCGCCCGCTCCCGGCGGCCTCGGCGGAACCTTCGCCGGCAACCCATTGTCCTGCGCCGCCGCTCTCGCAGTCCTCGATTTGTTTGAAAACACAAACTTGTTAGCCCGCGCCAACGAACTTGGCGACCGCTTCCAGCGCCGCGCCCGCGAGTGGCAGCGCCGCTGGCCCATAGTGGGCGACGTGCGCGGCCTCGGCGGCATGCAGGCCATCGAACTGGTCAAGTCGCAAGAAACGAAAATTCCAGCCAGCGACGAAACGAAGCAGATCACGCAATATTGCTACGAGCACGGCCTGATCACGATCACCGCCGGTTCGTACTCCAATGTGATTCGCGTCCTGGTCCCGCTGGTCGCCAACAACGAGCAAATGGACGAAGGTCTAGACGTCCTCGAATCCGCAATCGCCAGCGTCTGCGACAAGAAAGGCGCCGTAGCGCAGTTGGTGTAAACGGTTTTGTCATCCTGAGCGAGGATTGGTCTTCGCGAAAAGCGAAGACCAACCGCAGTCGGAGGATCCCTACGAACCTATATGATTAATGATGTCGTAGGCATTTTCGGGATGCATCCGCACTCATCGCAATAGCGAAAGGTACTAAGAACATGACCGTAGCCGCACCTCCCGTCATCAAGCTCACCCACTACATCAACGGCCGCTGGACCGATTCCCAAGCCAACGAATGGCGCGACGTCGTCAATCCCGCCACCGGCGAGGTTTTAGCCCAAGTCCCGCTAGCCGATGCCGCCGAAGTTAACCAGGCCGTCGAAGCCGCCGCCGCCGCCTTCCCCGAATGGCGCCGCACGCCGCCCGAAGACCGCATCCAGCCGCTGTTCAAGCTGAAGATGCTGCTCGAGGACCACATCGACGACATCGCCCGCATCATCACTCAGGAAAACGGCAAGACCTTCACCGAGGCCAAAGCCGAAATGCGCCGCGCGATTGAGAACGTCGAAGTCGCCTGCGGCATCCCCATGATGATGCAAGGCTACAATCTCGAAGACGTCGCCCGCGGCATCGACGAGATGATGATTCGCCAGCCCCTCGGCGTCACCGCCGCCATCGTGCCCTTCAACTTTCCCGGCATGATCGCCTTCTGGTATCTGCCCTACGCCATCGCCACCGGCAACACCTTCATCCTCAAACCCTCCGAGCGTGTCCCGCTCGCCATGCGCTGTGTCTACGAACTGCTGGAGAAAACCGGCCTGCCCAAAGGCGTAGTGGGTTTGATCAACGGCGGTAAAGCCGCAGTCGACGCGCTTCTCGACCATCCCAAGGTTCGCGCCATTAGCTTCGTCGGTTCGACGCCAGTTGCGAAATACGTTTACTCCCGCGCCGCCGCCAATGGCAAGCGCGCCCAGTGCCAGGGCGGAGCCAAGAATCACGTCATCGTCCTTCCCGACGCCGATATGCCCATGGCCACGCAGATCATCAGCGACAGCGCCTTCGGATGCGCCGGCCAGCGCTGTCTTGCCGTCTCCGTTGCCGTCACCATCGGCGAAGCGCAGAAGACCTTCCGCGATTCGATTGCCGATGCTGCCTCCAAACTGAAAGTCGGCAATGGCCTGGACAAAGATGTCCAGATGGGCCCAGTGATCACGCCGCAAAGTAAAGAGCGAGTCGAATCGCTCATCGGACTCGGCGAAAAGCAGGGTGCGAAGGTTCTCCTCGATGGCCGCAACGCCAAGATCCCGAAACACGAATCCGGTAACTTCGTGAATCCGACAATTCTCGACAACGTTCCCGCGACCAGCGATCTCAACGACACAGAAATCTTCGGCCCGGTCCTAAGTCTCGTCCACGCCGACAATATGGACGACGCGCTAGCCTTTCTCGAGCGCAGCGCCTACGGCAATCAAGCGTCGCTCTTCACCTCGAGCGGATCCGCCGCGCGCCGCTTCCGCTACGAAGCTCCCGCGGGAAATATCGGGATCAACATTGGCGTAGCCGCGCCCATGGCCTACTTCCCCTTCAGCGGATGGAAGAACAGTTTCTTCGGCGATCTCCACGGCCAGGGCCGCGACGCCATCGAGTTCTACACCGACAAGAAAGTAGTAGTCGAGCGCTGGGCCAAAGAGCACAGCCGGAAATTCTAAGATCATTGAGCGATCGGGTGATCGGGTGATTCTGCGATTGAAAACCTGTCCGACTCATGTTGACTCGAATCGCCCGATGACCCGATCGCAAAATCGCTCAATAGGCTGCGATGCTATTGGTTAACAAACTGAGGATTCCATGACCACAACTCTGACCACACCAACAATGTCCGGCAAAGAAATCGTCGATCTCTCCCGCAAGCACACGCTCTACGAATGGTCCGCCCAGTCGAAGGTCGATCCCATTCCCGTCGCCAGTGCCAAGGGAATTTATTTCTACACGCCCGAAGGCAAGCGCTTCATCGACTTCAACAGCCAGCTCATGTCCGTCAACATCGGACACGGCGACCCGCGCGTCATCCAGGCTATCAGCGACCAGGCCGCAACGCTTGCTTACGCGAATCCTTTCATGGCGACGGAAGTCCGCGCGCGCCTTGGCGCGAAGCTTGCCGAAATCTGTCCCGGCGATATCGACACCTTCTTCTTCACCAACGGCGGGGCCGAAGCCAACGAGAACGCGATCAAGCTCGCGCGCTTCTTCACCGGACGCCACAAGATCCTCGCGCGCTACCGCTCCTATCACGGTGCAACCGCCGGAGCGATGACTCTTACCGGCGATCCCCGCAGATGGGCCGCCGAGCCTGGCATTCCGGGCGTCATTCACGTGCTCGATCCTTATCATGGCATCGAGCGCGGATGGGAATCGGCCGAAACTTCTCTCGCCATGATCGAGGAGACGATTCAGCTCGAAGGCCCGCAAACCATCGCCGCGTTCATCCTCGAGCCGGTCACCGGAACAAACGGCATTCTCATTCCGCCCGATGGATATCTCGAAGGCGTTCGCAAGCTCTGCGACAAATATGGAATCCTGATGATCGCCGATGAAGTGATGGCTGGTTTCGGACGAACCGGCGCGTGGTTTGCGGTCGACCACTGGAAGATCGTTCCCGATCTGCTTTGCATGGCGAAAGGATTAACTTCCAGTTATTTGCCGCTGGGAGCGGTTGGCATGCGCCATCACATCGCGCAGCATTTTCAGGATAAAGTTTTTTATGGCGGGCTCACTTACAACAGCCATCCCATGGGCTGCGCCGCGGCGCTGGCGACCATTCGCGTGTATGAAGAAGACGGGCTGATCGACAACGCGAAAAAAATGGGCGCCGTCCTCAAAGAGCTGGGAGCGGAGATGCAGGCCAAACATCCGTCGGTGGGCGCGGTGCGCTCGATTGGATTGTTCGGCATCTTCGAACTGATTCGCAATCGCAAAACGCGCCAGCCGATGGCGCCCTTCAATGGCACGTCCGATGAAATGGCCGCGCTCGCGCGCTTCTTCCGCGAGCAGGGGCTCTACACCTTCGTGCGCTGGAACACTTTCTTCACCAATCCTCCGCTGTGCATCAACGAGCAGCAAATGCGCGAAGCCTTCGCCATCATCGATCACGGGCTCGAGATCACGGATAAGGCTGTGAGCTAGTAAAGAAAATAAGCGTCTGTCATGCTGAGCGCAGCAGTGACGAAGCGAAGCGGAAGTCACTGCGGAGTCGAAGCATCCCTACCCCCACCCGTCTCCATCCAGGGATACCACTCCGAAGCCAGGTCCTTCCACTCCGGATTGCGCCGCTCCAGCAACGCAACCTTCTTAGCCCGCGCCCATCCCTTCAGTTGCTTCTCGCGAGCCAGCGCCTTGTGCACATCATCGTACGATTCCCAGTAAAGCAGCCGGACCACATCGTAGCGGTCGGTGAATCCCTCATAGTGATGGAACTTGTGCTGGAACACCCGCCTGTGAAGATTGCCGCTTACCCCGATATACAACGTCCCGGTCAGGCTTCCCATGATGTACACGCAGTAATATCGCGGATCGCGCATGAGGGAATCATTAAGGAATGTTCGCGTAGCCGGCAGTGATAATCTGATAATCGTCACAGTGAGTGACCCTTCCGCATTCGGAACGGCGGCAGGGATGCTTCGACTCCGCCGCGAGGACCTGTCGGTCCTCCCCTCTCCGCTCAGCATGACAAATCCGTCATCTGACCGAACCCGTGTGATCGAAGCGCTGTCATACTGAGCGCAGCAGCGCGTCTGAATAAGTCGTCATGCTGAGCGGAGCAGAGATAATCGCGAAGCGATTATCTCTGCGCAGTCGAAGCATCCCTACCCCTCCCATTTCCCTCCACGAGCACGAATCGCGATTCCCGCCCTGTGACAGCTGCCCTTGTCTTCCACAGCCTCAACCTTAAACAATGACCGAGGCCCACAGTCCAAAAAAAACGGCCTGCGAGCCAAGTCCTTGATAGCAAGGATTTTGATATGTAAGTTCTTTGTCATCCGGATTTTGCCAGAAATTTTCTGCTAACCCCATGATCCCAAAGATCAGTGGGGTAAGGGGGGAGGGGCCCGCAAACTCCGGTGCACAGAAGTCGAGCCAAGGGAGAGAGCAATATGGGTCTGGAAGATGTTCCACGATGTCAGCATGTGAAGGTGAATGGGACGCAGTGTGGGTCCCCGGCGCTGCGCCGCCGGAGGCGGTGCTATTTTCATGAGGAGGTGCGCGTCGAGCGAGCCAAGTCGAAGGCCGACCAATTCTCGCAGCGCGGGTTTGAGATGCCGGTGCTGGAAGATGCGAACGCGGTGCAGGTGGCTCTGATGAAAGTCCTGCAAATGCTCGCGCGCGGGCAGATGGAAGCGAAGATTGCCGGACTGATGCTCTACGGGCTGCAGACGGCGAGTTCCAATTTGAAGAATACGAAGTTCGAGGCGGAGAAGGTGACCGATGTGGTGATTGACCGCAATACGGTGGAGCAGACCTGCATCACCGGTCCGCAGTGGTTTGCGAAGGATTTCGCGGAGCAGAACGAACCGGAGCCGCTGGAAGAAGACGAGATGGATCAATTGGCGGAGGAGAAGGCTGAGGACGTTGTGGCGGAGCCTTTTCAGGCGCCGCTGGCACCGGAGCGGGTGATTGAGGAAGAAGTGAGTCGGTCGCCGGCTTGCGTGGAGGTTTGTGGGGAGAAGATGGGTCCGCTGGGCAAGTTGCGCACGGTGAAGCGTAAGAGGCCGGAGTTGAGAAATCTGGATGATGAGCCCGACAGTCTGGCGAAGATACTATTGCAGAGGCTGGGGCTGCCGCTCACCAGCGAATCCGCTGCCTCGGGATAGAAGCGGGCGTCGCTTCGCGACGCGGACCGCCGAGGGCGGCTGTCCCCACATGAGTCAATTTCTACTGTTGCTGCTGTTGTTCGTGCTCGATGCGGGGGGTGCGCAGGTTCACGGGGCGGGATTGGACGACTAGCGTGGGCGGGAGTTGGATGGGCGCTGGCGCGTCGGAGGGGCTTACCGTCACGGCTACGCTGAGGGCGCTTTGGGCTTCGCCTTTGTGGACGCCGCGAGTGGGAGGAACGTCGGCGTAGTCGCGCCCGAGGGCGACGCGGATGTGACGGTCGGCGCCGATCAGGTTGTTGGTGGGATCGAAGGCGGTCCATCCCAGGTTGGGGAGGAAGGCTTCCATCCAGGCGTGGGACGCGCCTTCCACGGAGCGATCTTTTTTCTCATCGGCGTCTTCGTTGTTGCGGTGGAACATGTATCCGCTGACGTAGCGGCAGGGAATGCGCAGAGGACGGACGAGCGCGATCATGATGTGGGCGAAATCCTGGCAGACGCCCTGGCGGGAGAGAAGGGCGTCGTCGATGGGCGAGTCGACGGTGGTGCTGTTGGGGACGTAGGCGAAGGAGTTGTAGATAGACTCGTTGAGCTCGGTGAGCAGCTCGAGCGGAGTGTCGCGGCGCTCGCAGCGGAGCTCGGCGGCAAGAGCTTCGAGGTGCAGGCTGGACTTGGCGAACTGGCTGGGAAGAAGCATCTCCCAGAAGTCTTCGGTAGGCGCAGGGGCGGCGATGGCGCGGTCGAGGTCGTCCCAGGAGCTGGCGTCGGCGGAGTTGGGCGGAGCGGCGGGCTGGACTTCGACGGAGGAGCGGGCGGTGATTTTAATTTGAGAATGCTTTCCGGCGATATCGAAATGGTGGACGGTGTTGCCCATGAAATCGCGGTACTGCATGATGTTGACGGCGGGCGAGACCTCGAGTTCGAAGGTGAGGCAGTGCTGCGGGCCGTCACTGCGAGGCTGCAGGTGGACTTCCATCACGCTCTCGCGGACGGCGGGTTGATAGGAGAACGTGGTGATGTGGACGACGGAGTAGATCATGCGAATCGTTCCTCAGGGGCTAAAGCCCGAATCATTCTTGCGCTTTACGCGGCGCTGAAGCGCCGCTCTGCCACGGTGCTGCGAGCGGTGTTACGCCACCAGGGCCGATTCTACCGAGTAGTCGAAATAAACTTGTTGGATGGCGGCGTGGGCCTGGGCGCACTGCCAGCGGATGCTGTCGACGTAGGCGATGGCGCCGGAGGCCATGATTTCGTCGATCTGGCTGAAGCTGAGAGTGGCGCGCAGGCGTCCGGCAATGCGAACCGGTTGCTCGGCTTTGCGTTCGGTTAATTCGGCGATGGCGGTGAGCGCGGCGTGGAAGCGATCAACGGAGAATGCAACCGAGTGTGGAAAGCCCGGATTGAGCAGAAGAAATTCTGCGACCCGCAGCGGGCGAAGCTCGGCGGTGTGTGCTTTGCAATAGGCTTGGAAGGCGGCACAGGACTTCAGCAATCCCACCCATTCGAGATACTCCTCGTTTTCAACCGCCTGATCGAGAGGATGGGGCAGGCGGCTGAAGTGGGCGCCGATCAGGCGGGCAACGGCTTCGGTGCGTTCGACAAAGCGTCCAAGCTGGATGTAATGCCAGCCTTCGCCGTGCGACATAGTGGAGTCGGTGATGCCTTGAAACAGGTGTGCGCCATCCTGGACGGCGCGGAAGAAACCGTGAGAATCAGCGAGGCCGGCGTCGCTGGAGGCGGTGCTTTTCACCTGCAGGAACAGGCGATTGAGTTGCTCCCACATTTCTGTGCTGCACTGCTCACGCACCTGGCGAAGATTTTCGCGGGCGGCGGCGACGCAGGAAATCATTGACGATGGATTGGCGCGGTCGAGAGTGAGCAGATGCGTGAGAATCTCGGCGTCGAGCGGGACGTTTTCGGGAGCCGGAACCTGCAGGGCTTCGAGCAGGCCGAGCCAGCGGTCGGAGCCGGCGGCTGGAGATTGATCGAGACGGAGTTGGAGATCGACATCGATGAGGCGCGCAGTGTGTTCGGCGCGCTCGAGGTAACGGGACATCCAATAAAGGTTGTCGGCGACGCGGGAGAGCATCGGGTTTTCATGGCGGTCGTTCATGATGTGATCCTCACCCAGCGGTCCTCATGCGCGGAGCACCCATGTGTCTTTACTACCGCCGCCTTGGGAGGAGTTGACGACTAGCGATCCGCGGCGCAGGGCGACGCGGGTAAGGCCTCCGGGGACTAGAGTCACGTTTTCGCCGTAAAGGATGTAAGGACGAAGGTCGACGTGGCGGGCCTGGGCTTCGCCGTCGAGGAAGCAGGGAGCGCGCGAGAGACTCAGCGTGGGCTGGGCGATGTAGTTGCGAGGCTCGGCCAGGATTCGATTCCGAAAGTCGTCGCGTTGCTCGGCCGTACTGTGGGGACCGATCAACATACCGTAGCCGCCGGATTCTCCGACGGCCTTCACGACCAGTTCGTCGAGGTGATCGAGCACATAATTTTGTTGCGAGCGGTCGGTGAGCATGTAAGTGGGAACGTTGGCCAGAATAGGATCTTCGCCGAGGTAGTAGCGGATGATGGCGGGAACGTAGGCGTAGACGGCTTTGTCGTCGGCGATGCCGGTGCCGATGGCATTCGCCAGGCTCACATTGCCGGCGCGGTAAGCGTTGAACAATCCCGGAACACCGAGGCTGGAATCGCGCTGGAAGCAGAGCGGGTCGAGGAAATCGTCATCGACGCGGCGGTAGATGACGTCGACGCGTCGAAGTCCGGCGGTGGTCCGCATGTAGACCACGTTGTCGTGAACGAGGAGGTCGCGGCCCTCCACGAGTTCGATGCCCATCTGTTGCGCGAGGAATGTGTGCTCGAAATATGCCGAGTTGAAAACTCCGGGAGTGAGTAATGCAACTGTGGGCTCGTGGCGGCCTGAGAAATTTGGCGGAGTGAGAGCGCGCAGCGTGGCCAGCAAAGCTTGCGCGTAGTGATCGACGGGACAAACGCCATAGTCGCGGAAAAGTGTGGGAAAAACCCTTTTCAGGACTTTCCGGTTGGCTAGCATGTAAGAAACGCCACTGGGGACGCGAAGGTTGTCTTCGAGCACGGCGAAACTGCCATCGGGAAGACGGACGAGATCGGTGCCGCAGATGCTGACATATATTCCACGAGGGACATTCAGACCGCGCATCTCGCGGCGGAAGTGGCGGCATGAATAGACTAGTTCTTTGGGGACGATTCCATCCGCCAGAATTCTTCCATTGTGATAAATGTCTTCGAGAAACAGATTCAGAGCGGCGATGCGTTGGGTGAGTCCACTTTCGATCTTGCTCCATTCGTCGTGGGGAATGATGCGCGGGAGAAGATCATTAGGGAACACACGCTCAGTGCCTTCCGAGTTGCCGTAGACGGTGAAGGTGATGCCTTGATGGAGAAAAGACAGTTCGGCAGCTTGCTGGCTTTTTCGTAGTTCCTCAGAGGGTAGGTCGAGCAAGGTTTGAAAGAGAGCGCGGTAGTGGGGGCGCGGCACACCTGGCGCCTCGAACATTTCATCGTAGGCGCTGTCGAACTGATAGTTGCGGAATGGTGGGCGAAAAAGGGAATGGCTAGACTCTGGCAAGGTTATGCGCCGGAGCAGACCACGGGTTCGAGTACGACTTGGGTGCACGCAAGGACTCTAAGTCGCTGATGGGGTCAAGTCCAATCGAATTTGCCTATGAAGAGGATTCGGATTTTAGGGACGTTGTCCGACTGATTCGCCGTCGAATGATGATCGCTGCGGTTTGACCGGAACTTTTAGGTGCGGCGTGAGCCGAGAGGGATCCCCTTCGACCAGGCTCAGGACAGGCCTTCGACTCCGCCGAGGCATTGGCGATAGCCAATGCCTCGGCGCTCAGGATGACGAATCGATGCAGAGTGCAGGTTTACTGGCCTGCTGGCTTCTCGGCCGTTTTAGCCGAAGGCTTCTTGCTCTCGGCCATCGCAGCCTTGGGCTTCCAGAAATCCGGATCGGCTTTGATCCACTCTTCCGAGGCATAGCTCATGCGCGGGTTGAAGACGAACAGATTAGTCTCGGACGAGTCGATCGTGAGCGCCGTTAATTCGGCCAGCTTCTTCATGCCCTCTTCTCCGAGAGCGTCAGAGAACCCTTTCATGTTTCCGAGGTTGTGATCAATCTCCGCGGCGGATTTCATCGGGTTAAAAATAATGTAGGTACCGTCTTCCAAACCGTACATCGACTGATACATGGCCCAGTGGCAGTCCGGCAGCTTCTGGCAGCCCTTTTGGTACAGCTTGGCCAGTGACTCAAAGTCTTTGTCGTGTCCGGGCCGGATGTGGATGCGGGAAATCTCGAAGTAGCGCATGTGGGCAATATCGACGCTTTCGCGCAAGCTCAGGTCGGGACGCAACATCAGTGCGGCCTGATCGGTGGACGCAAGCAATTCGCCATCGGCCAGATTGGCACGATCGAGTGCAGTCGAAAGAGCTGCGTTCTTTTGGGTGGCCAGAACATCCTTCTCCCAGGCTTCGAAGGAGTCATATCCGGTAAGGAAGAGAGCGCGTGGTTTGCCGGTGACTGATTCCACCGCCAGATAATGGGTAGGCCATTTCGCGCGGGCCATGGCCTGAACAAAGGCGCTCTCGGTTTTTTCGTGCGGCGCTCCGTTCCTTCCGGGTTTGGTGTATTCGCGAGTGACGGCCAAAACCTTGGGCGGTTCCATCGTTGATGGTTCCTGCGCAACTGCCACGGCAGATGCTGCCAACAAACATGTTCCCAACAGCCCCATGAGTTTCATTGGGAATCTCCTTGGTGGATTGAAATGCGGGGCAATTCTACGCCCAATCCAATGGTTTTTCTCTTTTCGGACAGCGGCAGAATCAGCTGCGCCAGACGTGCTGCCGGGAGTCGAGTGAGGAAAACATTATGGGTTCGTGATGAACACTGGTGGCGTGCTGGTTGATGGCGGTGGCGGCTTGAGTGCGGAGGTTTCCGTCGCGGGGATCAAAGTCGAGTGTCGTCACGTTGTGGGCGCAGTGACTGCAGGTGAATTTCATGCCGCCTTTAATGCGGGCGATGGTGTAGAGGCGCTTCACAGATTCGAGTGTAGTCTTTTGGCGACGGAGGGAAAGGCACGAGGGTGGGGCAGCGAAGGTAACGAGGAGGAAGGTCCGAAGCAGGAATGATTACCCCAGCGGCTAAACCAGCCAGCCAGCTTGTGCTTATCGCAGCGCTGAAGCGCCGCGCCGCCCAAAACTCAATTTCACCCAGCAGGCGGCTCCAACCACCTGCAGTGAATCAGTCACCCACAGTGAATTAGTCTCCTATAGTCAAACTCCCCACCCCCGCGAAGCGCGCGCTGGGGAGGGCACCCGCTGAAAATCCTAACTCAGTTTTCAGTCTGCGGTTTCACGAGGCGGTTGTATTTCTTTAGTACTTCGCGAAGGCGGTCGTGAGGCAGCGCGATGACTTCGTGATCGTCGATGCCTTTCATGGTTTCGGCGGCGACCATAGCGTTGATAACAGCTTCTTCGGTGGCTTGGACGGTAGCCAGGAAAATTGGGTCGAGGGAATCATTGGGTAGCATGGTGAGTTGGTGCAACCCTTTTGTTCCGACGGCGCCGGGGTTGGCGGTGGAGAAGGCTAAAAAGATGTCACCGGATCCGTCACCGGAGTAACTGCCGTCGCGGCCAAGGCCTAGAGAAACCTTTTTCGCTACACGCTTGAGTTGCGTGGGAATGAGCGGGGCGTCGGTGGCGACAATGACAATGATGGAACCGGTGTCGTCATCGTTGCCGTAGGCAGGATGATCGGGGATCTCCTTGCCGACGGGAGCTCCGGCGATGCGGAGCTGATCCCTGCGTCCATAGTTGCACTGGACCAGGACGCCGACAGTATAGCTGCCAGCTTTAGCGTCGAGGACGCGGGAAGAAGTGCCGATGCCGCCTTTAAATTCATTGCAGATCATTCCGGTTCCTCCGCCAACGTTGCCTTCTTCGACGGGGCCGGAGTGGGCGACGTCGAGGGCATGCCAGGCATCTTCGGGGTGGACGTGGAACCCGTTAATGTCGTTAAGCCAGCCGTCCCAGGTTTCGGCGACGACGGGGAGCGACCACCAGTAGCCTTCCATGTCCGGCGTGCCGTGTTTTACTTTCCACGCAATCACGGCGTCGCGGACCACGCCGACGCTGTGGGTGTTGGTGATCATGACGGGGCCATTGAGGAAGCCGGAGTCGTCGACCCAGGTGGTGCCCGTCATTTCACCGTTGCCGTTGAGTGTGAACCAGGCGGCGAATACGGCGTCGTTACTGGTTTTGCCGCGGGGATGGATGGCGGTGACACCGGTGCGGACGGGTCCCTTTCCGACTACCAGTTTGCCTGAACCAGTAATGAGCGTGGTGTGGCCGACTTCAACGCCCTTGACGTCGGTAATGGCGTTGTACGGTCCGGGAGTGCCGTCGAAGGGGACGCCGAGATCGCGCGCCCGCGGCTTGGTTTGGGCGGAGGTAGAAAGAGTTAGCGCGAGAATTGCGAGCAGAAAAAGTGGCTTCGGGCTTGGGGAGGTCGAGTTTTGGTGGGGAATAGCATGTGCAATGGAGTGGCGCGACATGGAGCCTCCGAGAACAACGGGAAAGTATAAAGGATGGGTACGTTTTGGCGAGAAGAAGAAAGCAGATTCCCTTCGACTGCTCTCAGGGCAGGCTCTCGCTGAGCTTTGCTCGATTCGGAATGACAAGGAACGTGACACTGACAACGCACGAACGAGAACATGCATCGGAGAGATGTGCGTAAATCGCGAGAGAGCGGGGTACAATCGCGTGAGGGAAAAATCTCGCGGGGGAAATATGGACGGCTGGAAGAAAGCGATAGTAGCAGCGTCGGTTGGGGCGGCGACAGTTTTGTTCCTGAAGAAGAGATATCCGGCAGGAGTGTTGGCGGGCGGTGTGGCGCTGGCAGTGCTGGCGGCGGAGTATCCGGAAAAGTTTGAGAACGTACGGAGGCAGCTGCCGGACTATTTCGACCGCGGGATGCATGTGATGGAGATGGCAGCGCGGGCGGGGAAGAGAATTACCGAAGCGGCCGGACAGAGCGCAGTGGATGCTTGGGAAGAGTTATGAGAAGGAAGAAGTCAGAAAGAAGAATGCAGAAGTAAAAGTGCGATAGGTTCACTTCCGACGTTTCACTTCTAATTTCTGACTTTATTCGATGCCGAGCTGTTTCCTGGCTTCAGGACTGAGGCGCTCAGGACTCCAGGGCGGAGTCCACACCACGTTAACGCTGGCGTTACGGATGCCGGGTAGCTGTTCGAGGCGGGATTTTACCTGGGCGCTGATGTTAACGTGCTCGGGGCAGCCGGGCGAAGTCAGGGTCATCTCGACGGTGACGTCTTGTTTGGTTTCGTCGGGCGCATCGCCGGGAACCGGCACGAAATTGACGGTGTAGATGAGGCCGAGGTCGACAATGTTGACCGGGATCTCAGGATCGTAACAACTCTTCAGAGCGCTGAGAACATCTTGTTCAGTGACTTGGGACATAAATTTCCTTCATTTCAGTTTACCGTACGGCGGCTTTGGCGCGCAGGCCGCCCCCCTAAATCTTTGGCAGAACGTAAGGAGCTACTCGCATGATGAGTGAAGAGGCGAAGAAGAGGATTCAGATTGCGTTGGCGCTGGCCCTTGTGGTGGCCGGAGTGCGTGCGGGCTACATTCTTTACCAGCGCCATGAGGATTATGTCGCGGCGCAACAGCGGCAACAGGCGAGAAGCGCCGGCTACTCAAATGCGGATTACTATGTCACGCCGAAGAAGCTGTATCCGTATGATTTGAAGTCGGCGAAGCAGCTTACCCAGCTGCCGGTTTGGGTTAAGGAAGGCTATCGATATACTTATTACCCGTATGATGCGGCTCGGAAAAAAGCCGACTTCGGGCGTGACGCCGGGCTGCTGTTGCCGATCGAGCGGCTGGAGATCAAGGATGTGGTGACGGATACGGCCGGTGCAAAGCGGCAGGTGATGGCAGTGTTTCAGAAAGACGGAAAGAGCTACGCTGTGCCGATTGGATTTGAGAATGACGGGCAATACAAAATTTATTCGGATGAGATGTTTTATATAGAAGACCCGCATGAGCTGTACAAGCACTGGCCCACAGATGTGTGGCAGGCGATCGCGCGGCATCAAGTGAAGCCGGGGATGGACGAATTACAGGCGGACTTTGCGGTGGGGATGGGAGTGCCGGATGCGGGCGCGTCGTCGGATGAGAAGACGGTGAGGTATCCGAACGGGGGGAACCCGCTGGTGGTGAATTATGAAGACGGGAAGGCGACCGAGATTAAGGCGGGGACGTAGAAAGTCAAAAGGCCCCCCCCGGCAATTGTTTGTTTTTAGAGATCCTTAGACTGCGGTTGTGCTTCGCATTCGCGAAGCACAACCTTTGCTCAGGATGACAAGTTGCTCAGGATGACAAGATTGACTATTTCACCGCGGCTAGCGCTTTCGAGACTTCGTCGATATCCGGCACGACGGGGATATCGTAGTTTTTGCGCCAGGCGAGTTTTCCGTCGCGGTCGATGATGAAGATGGCGCGTCCGGTGATGCCTTTGTCCTCCAGATAGACGCCGTACTTGGCCGCAACAGCGCCACGCGGATGAAAGTCGGCAAGCAGCGGATAGTGGATGCCCATCTTATCGGCATAAGCCTTGTGCGACCAGACGCTGTCGACGCTGAGGCCGAGGACTTGCGCGTCGAGTTGATCGAACTGCTTTTTATCGTTGACCATGCAGGCGTGCTCTTTGGTGCAGACCGGGCTCCAATCGAGTGGATAGAAAACCAGGACGACCTTTTTACCGCGGTAGTCGCTGAGTTTGATTTCCTTCTGATCCTGGTCTTTCAGGGCGAATTCGGGCGCTGGCGCGCCGACGGTTGTTGACATAATTCCTTCCTTTCAGACTCCTGGGATGAATTCCTGATCCATCATAAACCGAGAAGTGGTGACGCATGGCGCGCTGGACTTCGGACGTGTTCTCTACGGTGGCGGCTGGAGAGAGCAATAGGGATCCTTCGACTTCACAAGAACTTCGCATCCGCAAAGTTCTTGCTCCGCGCAGGATGACAAGGCGCCGATCACTTCACGATGGGCGAGTCCGCATCGGCTGGTTTTTCTTCGTCGCCGTGGATTTTTCCATCGTCTTCGGCATAGAACGAGCGGTGTTGAGCGTCCAGGTGCTGGGGCGCCATGGTGAGGATGAAACTGTCTTTCTTGCCTTTGAAGCCGACGGTATAGTCGCCGCGGTCGGGGTTGACCATGCGCTTGGTAAACGTTCCGGTGTGGACGAGTTCCGACAGTGATGTGGCGAAGTGGCCGTACTGCTTCTCGAAGTGATGCTGGGCGCGAAGAACGACGCGCATGTAGGCGAGCGCGGCCGCTTCGGAATCCGAGCGAGCCGGGTCTCCGGCGAACTTTGGCGTGTAGGTGGTTGTGGGAGCCTGGGCGAATAACGCGGGAGTTGCTAAGAGCGTGCTTGCGAGCAGTGCGATGCGGCTGATCAGGGCGGCCGAATGACTAGAACGAATCTTCATGCTGAATGTTCTCCGGGAGTGGCTTGGCGAAAAAACGGGGCGGATTTCGCTTGGCAAGGGTTTCCAGACCTGTGTTTTTCATGTTACTCCCGTAATTCGACTTCGGTCACGTTCTCTTTGCAGGGCGAGGAAATGCCGCTATGCTCTACCTAATAAACTACGCCCTACAGGGAAACCTATGAAAGCAGCAGTAGCGAGAAAACCAACGATTAAAATTGCCGTGGTGGAGAGCGACCCGCTCAGGTTTGTGGGATTTCGCGCCCTGTTCGATACGGAGCCTGAATTCGAACTGATCTCCGCTGGACTGCCTGAAATCTCCACCTTGCAGGACGTGGACCTCATCCTGTTGGGGAACCGTTCCGGGCAGAATTTGTTTGATGTGATGGCCAGCCTGAAGGCGACGCGCCCGGACCTGCGGATCATTGTGACTGGCTCGGGCGTGGACGAAGAGACGATTCTTAAGGCGATCGCTTCTGGCGCGAAGGGCTATGTGGATGAGGCCGCTTCGCCAGCGGAATTTGCGCAGGCCATTCGCATCGTGAGCCAAGGATCGGTGTGGGCGCCGCGGCGAGTGCTTTCCATGTTCATTGAGCGCGTGTCCTCGGCTCCAGGGAGAATCTTTCCGGCGGGACGGGTAACCTTCACCGACCGCGAAAAGGAAGTGCTGGAAATGCTGGTGGCGGGTCGCTCCAACAAAGAGATTGGGTCGCAGCTCGGAATTGAGGAGCGCACCGTGAAAGCCCACGTGGCGAAGTTGATGCGCAAGGTGGGCGTGCAGAACCGGATTGCGCTATCGGTGCATGCCATCACGCATTCGCTGGTGGCTGCGAAATAAAGACGCTTCTAGCCGCTCGAGCAGCCCGGGATGTGCTGGGTTACTTTGGGACGATGACCTCGGTAATCTTGTCGAGCAATCACCTCTGACGCATACTCACCCTACCTACCACAGAACCTGGGAGACGGGGTTGAGAGTGGCGATTAGGGTCACTACTTTCAGCCCCGATTTTTTTGTCTCCACTTCCAACCGTTCCACAAGCAATCCTGGCTAATTAAGCTTCGCCGACACACGGCTGCATGGTTCATTTACAATCCAAAGCATCAGATCCCAGAAAATTCTTGTGTGACGAGGAACCATGAAAAAGTTCGTAATGCTGGCGCTCATTGTGGCGCTTGGTGCTGTCTCCTTTGCCGCGGATGAGGAAACGAAGGCTACCGAACGAGTGCAGGCGGCGGCGGATGTATTGAACGAAATTCAAGGTGCGCCGGATAAGGGCATTCCCCAAGAGGTGTTAGGGTCGTCGGAGTGCGTGGCCGTAGTGCCATCGATGCTGAAGGCCGGATTTATCGTAGGTGCGAAGTATGGGCGCGGGCTGGCTAGTTGCCGTACGCCGAAAGGATGGAGTGCACCCGCATTTTTTGTGGTGACGGGCGGCAGCGTTGGATTCCAGATCGGCGGCCAGGCAGTCGACTTGGTAATGCTGATCATGAACAAAGACGGGATGAAACATCTGCTCTCGAGCGAGTTTGCGTTAGGGGCGGACGCTTCAGTAGCGGCGGGGCCGGTGGGTCGCCATGCGGAGGGGAATACCGACTGGAAGATGCGGGCCGAAGTGCTGACGTATTCTCGTGCGCGCGGGCTGTTTGCGGGCGTGAGTTTGAATGGCGCTGTAATCAAACAGGACAAAGACAGCACGCGGGAGTTTTATGGACGCATGGTGCCGTTCCGGACTTCGCTGACAGGCGAGATTGATCCCACGCCGGCGGCGAATGCGTTTTTGACGTCACTGTCGAAGTGGGCTCAGGAAGCGGCGAAGTAGCGCTGCCTGAGCCTACCGAGGGCAGTCAGTAGATTGTGATTCCGAGCGAAGCGAGCAATCGGCGTTTGGCTGCGGTCGGCGGCACCGCAGATTCCTTCCACGCTCGCGGCGCACGCGATCGGCTCGGAACGAGAAGACCTACGTTTGCAAATAAGTTTTGGCGGTGCTACCGTTCCGCTTCCCCGAATGCGGCAGCGACTTGAGTACGCGGCAGCCTGGCCGTTCATAAAAATCCTCGGCATTTTGCCGCGTCCTCTGGCGCGAGTCGTCGGTATCGGCTTGGCCTGGACGGTTTATCTCTTGCACGTGCGATTACGGCAAGTGGGAATGGGCAATCTTGCCATGGCGTTTCCCGATAAGAGTGAAGCGGAACGAGCGCGGATTCTACGCGGGGAGTTTGCTTCGTTGGGACGCCAGTTGGCCGAGGTTTGCCACTTTCCCAGGTACACCCTGGAAAATGTTGAACAGGTCGTCGTGTATGACGGGCTGGAGAACTACGAGCAGGCTTATGCGCGCGGCAAGGGAGTGCTGTTTCTGACCGCGCACTTTGGCGGCTGGGAACTTTCCGCTTTTACGCATTCGATGCACGGGCACTGGATGCACGTGGTCATGCGGCCGCTCGACAATCACTATCTGGATCGACTCGTCCGCGAGTATCGCACCATGCATGGCAATAAGACTGTTGACAAAGACAACTTCGTGCGCGGGTTGCTCTCGGCCATGCACGCGGGTGAAGTGGTGGGCATGTTGATGGATACGAACATGACTCCTCCGCAAGGGATATTCGTGGATTTCTTCGGCATCCCGGCATGCACAGCGAGTGGGCTGGCGAGGATCGCGCTGCGTACTGATGCGGCGGTGGTTCCGACGTTCACGATTTGGGATACGAAGCTCAGGAAGTACCGCCTGCGGTTTGATCCCGCAGTGGAATTGGTGCGCACGGGAGATCTGGAAGCGGACATTCAGGCCAATACACAGAAATTTACTTCGATCATTGAAGCGTACGTGAGGAAATATCCGGAGCAGTGGTTGTGGGTGCATCGGAGGTGGAAGACGCGGCCGCCGGGGGAGAAAGCGTTGTATTGATGTTCTCTCCTATTCGCCCCTGGGATCGGTCGCTTCCGAATCAGCTTCTACAGTAACGTCAACTTGGGCGCCCTTCTTGAGGCGTACCTCATCCCCATTTTCGGTAGTGAGTGAGTTCTCAATCCGGATCTCTTTATAGAGATCGTCGGCTCCTTCAATCGCAATCTGAGCCTTCTCCGGCTCACTCGGCTCAGAAGGCTTAATGATTTTTTCCACGGTTCCGGGCAGGGTGATACTCGGCTTCTCCGTCATCGGCTTTCCTTTCCGGAAAAAGAGGCAACGCCATTCTGCGAAACGGGTTAGGGAAGAAGTCTCTTCAAAGCCTCCAAATACTCGGCAGACACTTCGCGGATGCGTTGCATTCGCTCCTTTTCCTGGACCAAATCGTCCGGGGTGATCCCCAAAAACGTCTGTTTTTTCATGCTCTCAATATGCTCGCGCATCAGGCGTTCGAGCTCATCCCGGAGTTTCTCGACGCTGGGACCATTCATGAATCACACCGTCAGTGTAGAGCGTAATTTCACAGGTAGATTCGTCTCTACCGGTCGGTTGCAGCGGGCCGCGGAGTTGGCTCATATACTTCTTCAGCGCTTTCAGCGCTCACGATGGTTGACGCGAACCATCATTTACTAAAGACGAACAGAAAGCTGGTCTGAGGGTGAAATGTCCGTTGGACGCTAACCCTAAGTGATCGGTAGGGCTAGACGAACCCTCTCGAATCTTTCACTGCAAGCTACTTGGGGCGATGGATCACAGGCAATACAGCGAAAGCTGTACGGAGCGCGGAAGATGCTGTACCGACGAAAATCGTCAGGACTTCGCCCCTATCGATTTCGGTCGCGGCCCGATTTTAGGAAACCGATCGAAGACACGGGCTTGCGTCCGAGGACGCGCCTGGCGCATGTCCTCGTTGTCGTACTTGATGTCTCGCCGATACGCCGGGCTCGAGGCTCGTAGACATTAGCCCCCGATCGGAAAAAGTGTTGTGGCAGTAAGTCGGCAGGAGACTTCTGCAGCAAAACACAATCGAAAATGCTTTTATACTTTTGAAAAGAAACAAAGGGTGGGCCTACCTCCAAATTCGAGACCGAGCTTGGATCGATCGGCAGAATTCGTCTTCCTGTAAAATCGAATCTTCCTATGAAAACATTCGAACAAATCGCAGAGCTGGAAAAGAAATATTTGCTCGGAACCTACAATCGCTATCCCATCGTATTGACGCGGGGGAAGGGCGTATTTCTCTACGACCTCGACGACAAGCGCTATCTCGACTTTGTTTCGGGACTGGGCGTGAATGCGTTGGGACATGCGCATCCGCGGATCGTGAAGACGATTCGGGAGCAGGCGGCGAAGCTGATTCACGTCTCCAACCTTTATTACCACGAGTATCAGGGCGCTCTGGCGGAGAAGTTGTGCACACTATCTGGACTAAGCCGCGCATTTTTTCAGAACAGCGGGACCGAGGCGATTGAAGGTTCGATCAAGCTGGCGCGGCTGGCGGGACATCGCGCGGGCGGGGAGGGGAAGTCGCGACTGGTGGCGCTCGAGGGTTCGTATCACGGGCGGACGTTTGGAGCGCTCTCGCTGACCGGGCAGGAGAAGCATCGCAAGGGCTTTGAGCCGATGCTGGAGGAAGTGACATTTGTCGCGCAGAACGATGTCGAAGGATTGCGGACAGCGGTGAATGACAACACTTGCGCGATTGTGCTGGAGCCGATTTTTGGCGAGGGGGGAATCTATGAATGTTCGGTGGAGTTCCTGCAGGAGTGCCGGGCGGCGGCGGACCGGCATAAGGCGGCGCTGATCTTTGACGAGATTCAGTGCGGGCTGGGGCGTACGGGGACGATGTTTGCGTTTCAGACGTTTGGTGTGACTCCGGACATTGTGGCGATTGCCAAGCCGATTGCGGCGGGACTGCCTTTGGGGGCATTTATCGCGAAGGAAGAGTTTGCGAATGCGATTTCGCCCGGGCAGCATGGCACTACGTTCGGCGGTGGTCCGCTGGCTTGCCGAGTGGCTCTGGAGTTTCTGGCGATCGTGGAAGAAGAGAAGCTACTCGATAACGTGAACAAAGTTGGAGCCTATCTGCAGCAGGAATTGAAAGCTGTTGCGGAAAAGAGTCCGGCCGCGAAGGAAGTGCGCGGGCGGGGTTTTATTCAGGGAATCAATCTGGAGATTCCGGCGCGGCCGATTGTGGACGAGGCTCTGGCCGAAGGCGTTCTCTTCAACTCCACCCACGATACGGTGGTGCGGTTTCTGCCTCCGTTCTTGCTGGAGGAAAAGCATGTGGATAAGGGGATTCGGGTGCTGAAGAAGTTGTTGAGGAAGAAGCGGAAGATGGCAGCATAGGAGAATCGGGAGCACACTGGGATCGGGCAAGCGGGCAGGGATCCTTCGACGGCGCAGATGGTTCGCTTCGCGACTCATCTGCTCCGCTCAGGATGACCAAAAAAACGGGGAGCCGAGGCTCCCCAAGTGAAGCGAACAGAGGCGATGTTAACTTAAATAGAATCGGGCGATGGGGAAAAAGTTGTCCGGGAAGAAGCAAGAATCGACGGTGGTGATAACGGAGCCGGAGGATGCTTCTGGGAACTTTCCCGGATGGAGTCCGGGCGTCGAAGAATGCTGGATCGAGATGGACGGCGCGCGCATGCGGTATCTGCGGGCGGGCTCCGGGCCGGCGCTGATTCTAGTGCATGGGTTGTTGGGCTATTCGTTTTCCTGGCGCTATACGCTGCCGGCCCTGGCGCCCTATGCCACCGTCTACGCGCCGGACATGATGGGGGCGGGATTTTCGGATCGTGTGCCGGGGATCGATTATTCCATGCGAGGGACGGCGCAACGGCTTCTGAGATTTATCAAGCAGCTGGGGATTTCGTCCTTTGATTTGCTGGGAACCTCGCATGGCGGCGCGGTTGCGATGATGGCGGCTGCGGAATGTCTGAAAGAAAAATCCAAGCTGCATCTGCGCCGGCTGGTGCTGGTGGACCCGGTGAACCCTTATTCCGCGCACGGGCAAAAGATGGCGCCTTTTTTCGGCACTCCGGCGGGTGCGGTGCTGTTTCGGCTCACCATCGCGCGCATGAGTTTCCTGTATCCCTATTGGCACGCTCGCATGTATGGCGACCGGAGCCGCATCTCTCCGGGAACATTGGAAGGGTATGTGGCTCCGCTGAAGAAGCCGGGATTGTTCGACCATGCCTTGAACATTGTGCGCACCTGGTCACAGGACCTGCGCGAGTTGGAGACCACTCTGCCCAAGCTCGGGAGTGTACCCACGCTCCTGATGTGGGGCAGTAAGGATGGCGCGGTGTATGTATCATCGGCGAAGCCGCTGGCTAAATATTTTCCGAATTCTAAGCTGATCATTTTTCCTGGGATCGGGCATTTGCCTTACGAAGAATGTCCGGAGGAGTTCAGCCGGGAGTTGATTGAATTCCTGACGCGTGAGAAGCTTCCTGCCTGAAGGTCATTCGTAACTCTTCCCATCATGACCCACCACATCCTGGTAATGCTGCGCGGCGAACTGGTGCATCACGGGTATTGGGCCGTGGCAATCATGTTGCTGTTGGAAAGCGCCGGATTGCCGTTGCCTGGGGAAACCATATTGCTGCTGGCCAGCTTCCTGGCCTATTCGGAACATGAATTGCGATTTCCCTGGATCATTGTGGTCGCGACCCTGGCCACGACTTTGGGGGGAGCGATGGGTTTTGCGCTGGGGCGACATGGAGGGCGACCGCTGATCGAACGCTACCGGCACGTCTTCTCGATTCGCGCGGAGAGCATAGTGCGGGGGGAGCAGTTGTTTGAGCGCTACGGGGCGGCGACAGTTTTTTTGGCTCGATTTCTCTTCGGGATGCGCGTGCTGGCCTCACTCCTGGCAGGAGCGCTCCACATGCCGTGGCGGAAATTCATGCTGTTCAATTTTCTGGGAGCGGCGGTTTGGGTGACGATGATGTGCGGCGCCGGATATTTATTTGGCGGACATTGGAACCGCCTGGCCGATGGTCTCAGGCGTTTCGATTTGGTGGTGAGCATTGTGGTAGTGGTTGCGGCCCTGTGGCTGTGGCGGAGAAGCCGGAAAGCGCAATTGGGCATCTAGAGCGCACCTTATCAGTCACCTTCCGGGATGAGGATTTCGGCGAGCGTCAGCTTATACTGTGCCGGTGTTCCGGGCGTGCCGGCGTGCAGGCGGGGTCCGTGGGCATTGATGTTTGATCTTAACGGCGGCGTCCGCGCCGGAATTCGGACGAGGAGGAACGAATGAAGAAACTCGGGTTCTTAACTCTGTTGATTACGGCACTGCTCCTGTTGACCTTGGCCTTGACGGCTGCAGCGGCTGGTCCAAAACCACCGGCTCCGGCCGTGGCGGCGGCTCCCGCTAGTCCCGCGATCGCGGCCCCGGCGCCAATGCCTCCACACCCACACATCGACGAGGCCTTGGAAGCGATGCGTGCTGCCAAACATCATCTGGAGACCGCCGAGCATGACTTCCACGGGCACCGCGTAAAAGCGATCGAACATCTGGACGCGGCGATCCACGAGGCGGAGATTTGCCAACGGGAACCGTAGAGATTGGGTCAAGAAGAACTGAGGCAGCGTCAAAAAGACGCTGCTTTTTTGTTTCCGCGATGGGGCGGCGGGGCGCTCCCGATAGTCTCGCGCCGCCGAGGACGAAGAACGCCAGTGCTCAGTGCCCGCCGAAGGTATAGCCGATGGAGGCGCCGACGCGAAACACGTTGGGAGAGCTGAACTGGACGTTGTTTTGGATGTGATAGTAGTGAACCTCAGGGCGGATAAATATGTTGGGCAGGTGGTGCCAGACGTAATAGCGAAGTCCGAAACCAAGGTCTTCCATAAAATGGTTGCTGGTGGTGTAGAAGACGCACCCGCTGGTAGGAACGCTGCAGGAAGTGGAGTTGGGAAGTGAGAAGTGAGTGGTGGCGACACCGACGCCGGCAAAGAGATCAAGCGTAAACCTCTTGTCGATACGCGGCTGGAAGAGCGCGTTAAAGTCGGTGAAGAACGGGCGGTAGGTCTCGCCATTGTTAGGATAGCTCAGGGTCTTATCCCGCCAGGCGACTTCCGCGTTAAACCCCAGGTTGTGCTTGAATCGGACGTAGTTGGCGCCGACGCTGAGGAAGGTGCCACCCTTTAGAGTAGGCGGCTGGAAACCCACCGAGGCGTTGTTCGGAGTTGATGACATCAAGGTGCTGCCGCCGAGCAGGATGTCCCCATGCTGGGCAGCGGCGAAGTTAGCGAAAAGTAGAACTACACACGCGGAAGCGAGCAGCGCAAGTTGTCTCAATACACCCTCTTGTTAGTTCGTTGCGGGCTTCTGGACTGCGCCGCCCACGGATTGGTCGCAGACCTGGGAAGCAGCCGCCAACGGCGGCAGGAACAGAATTATCCCGGCTCTTGGAATTAGCTCGTCCCGATGATATCAAAACCGCGACCCGGCGATGGGCCAAGGCCAACGCCTAGTCGTTGCCGATGGTGTATCCGATGGAAGCGCCCACCCGGAATACGTTGTCGGTGCTGAAGACGTCAGTGTTGTTCTGAATGTGATAGTAGTGAATCTCCGGGCGAACAAAGAAATGGTTCCAGACGTAGTAGCGAAGACCCCCGCCCAGATCCTCCATGAAGTGGTCACTGGTGGTGTAGTTAATGCAGCCGGAAAAGTAACTGCAGGAAGTGGCATAAGGCACGTAGAAGCGTGTGCTGGCTATACCGATACCGCCGAAAAGATCGACGGCTATCTTCTTCCCGAACTTTGGCTCAAAGAGCGCGTTAAAGTCGGTCAAGATGGGACGGTAGGTTTCGTAGCCGAGATAACTTGCCTGGCTGGCTCTCCATGAAGTTTCTACGTTAAAGCCCAGGCGTTTTTTGAAGCCCACCACATCTCCGCTGACACCGAGATAGGTGCCACCTTTTTCCGCAATGTTTCCGGAGAACAGTTGATTCGTGCTGGGGGCCGACGACAACAAGGTGCCGCCGAAAAACATGATGTCGCCCTGCTGGGCCGCAGCCAGATGGCAGGAGAACAACAGAGCGAAAACCGGTGCGAGAAGAGCTAACTTTCTCAAGAGAATCCTCCAATCAGTTACGTCGCAAGCGATATGATGCGCCTGCGAAATCGTTCGGATGCAACAAAATTGGTAAGCTCCATCATAATTTCAGACTGCATCGGATTCAACCGGAGCAAGATGCGTGTAAAGAAACGTCAACAGAACGGCGAACTCCAGGCGACCCAGAAGATGTTTTCAACTTGCGGTCAAACCCGAAAGCCGGGAGGAAGTTGCGCGATGAGGCAATTTCGGACGTCTTAATCAGCACGCCGGAATTGAGAACTTCCCTACTTTGATCTTCCGCCTCCACTTGGCGCTCGGATGTGATCGAAAGCAATTGGCCCACCGCCGAAGAAAATCAGCCCGAAGGCGAGTGTGGCCACGGCCAAGGGAAATTCGTAGCCGTGTTCACCCATCAGTCCATTGTGGAAGTGGACTTTTGCAATGGCAACAACCAGATCAATGCAGATCGCGAAAGCCGCAGCCCGGGTGAACAGGCCAAGGAGCACCAGCAAACCGCCGAAAAACTCGGCGAAAGCGGAAAGATAAGCGGTCCAGGCAGGAAGTCCGAGGCTGGCAACGAAGTGAGCGTGCTGTTGAAGCCCGCCGAAAACCTTGTGATAGCCGTGTCCGACCATGATGGCGCCAAGCGTGAGACGCATGACAAGAAGCGCGAGGGGTTGCAGTCGATCGAGATAACGCAAGCAATGCCTCCGGAAAGAACAACATAGATTACAGCAGGGAACTGTTAGAAGGAAATGACCGGTTTCGGCCTGAGCGTCGAGACAATGAGGAAAGATGCGCGACTTTCGCGTGAAGCCTTGGAACTACGTTGAAGGCAGTTCTCCAACTACATCCGTAGAATTATTTGCACCGGTACCGAACTTCTGGTAACGTTCTTTCGCCTCGGGATATGGGTTTCCGGTGACGTTTTCGTCTGATCTGGGTTCGCGCGTCTTGCGGGCCTTCCCATTTGGCTTAACAAATTTTCAATCAGTCAGGGTGGAATCTGCGAGCGTTGTGTTTATAGGACAAGGTCCGGGACTCACCACAAAGTTGCACGAGGGGAGTTGCCGTGGGCCGCGGTAGAAGTTCAAGATCAGGAGGCTGGAATGAATCGCACTTCGAGAGGTGAGAAGATGGTGCAGAAGTGGCTAGTGTTTTCGTTATGTCTAATGGTTCCAGCATGGGCCTGGGGCCAGCACAAGCCGAGCGGAGGAGGGGGCGGCGGTTCAAAACCCAGCGCACCCGCGCATTCGAGTGCGCCATCGCATTCCTCCACCCCTTCCCATGGCTCAACCCAGAGCCACACCTCGACGCCTTCGCGAGGGACGACTAGCAGCCACACGAACACGACAAGCCGTACGGGTACCACCAGCCACACCGGTACCACAACTCATACTGGAACGACCACTCACACTGGCACGACCACGCGGACAGGCACGACCGGACGCACGGGCACGACAGGGCGCACGGGCACGACGGGGCGCACAGGTACGACGGGGCGCACAGGTACGACAACTCGCACGACCACGACGACTCGCACGGGCACAACGAACCGCGGAGGAACCGCCGGGCGTCCGGGGGCCGCAGGGGGTCGTCCGGCGACGGCGAGCCGAGGCAACGTGGGTAGCCGAACTCCTCCTGGCAGGAATGTCTCTCTCAGGGGCGGCGGGTCGGCGAACATTCGCCCGAATGGGTCGATTCGGTCCGTTAATCGAGGCGGCATGCATATTGAGCACGGAGTGAGGGGTGGGCGCACGGTGGTGAGCGAGCGCAATGGAGCGCGCATCGTTACCCGAGGACACGGCGGCTATGTGCAGCGAGCCTACGTAACGCGCGGCGGGCACGCCTATTACTCGCGGACATACTATCGCGGCGGGCACTACTATGTGGGCGTCTATCGTGGCTACGGCTGGGGCGGACACATGTATTACGGATATTACCCGGGGGTTTGGTACCATCCTGGATTTTATGGATGGGGCTGGCATCCCTGGGGGGCCCCGGTTGTATGGGGAATCGGTGCATGGGGCTGGGGAGGAGCGCCGTGGTGGGGCTATTACGGAGGTTGGTGGAATCCCTATCCGGTCTACGCGGCGCCTTACTTCTGGCTGACTGATTATCTGCTCGCCTCCAGTTTGCAGGCAGCGTATGCGGCGCGGCAAGAGGATAATGCGGACGCCGTGGCGGCGGATGCGGCAGCCAGCGGCGGCGATGGAGGCGGGGGAGATGCGGCTCCGGTGGCAACCGGGCAAGTGGCGCTCACTCCGGAGGTAAAACAAGCCATCGCCGAAGAGGTGAAAGCCCAATTGGCCGCGCAACAACAGCAGGCGGCGCAGCCGGATTCGGGCGGTGGACAAGCCTCGGCGGCTCCAGCGCCGACCAGCGATCAACCGCCTCCGGCACTGGATCCAGCGCAGCGCACGTTTGTGGTGGATTCCGACGTAACCGTGGTGGCTAACGGACAGGAATGCGGACTGACGTCGGGTGACGTGGTCACGCGCCTGACTGACACTCCGGATGCCGATAACACCGTGAATGCCAGCGTCTCGGCCACGAAGAAAGGGGATTGTGCGTCGGGGCAAACGGTTGCAATCAAAGTGGACGATCTGCAGGAGATGTACAACCACTTCCAGGAGAACATCACCAACGGCATGGGAGAACTGGCGAAGAAGCAAGGCACGAACGGAATGCCGAAAGCGCCAGACACCGGTACTCAAGCAGGAGCAGTTCAACCTCCGCCACCGGATACGACTGTAGCGAAGACCCTGCAAGACCAGCAGCAGCAGGCCGACCAGACTGAGTCGCAGGTCAAGCAAGAAGCCGCGTCCGGAGGTGGCGGAAACTAGGAACCGGCGATTGTAGGGCGGCGGTTCTATACTGATCGTGAATCACGGGGGCGTCGACGGCGACGCTCCCTTCTCTAATTCAGCGGAGTCTTTCTGGTTCTGCGTTTGCCGTCAGAGTATTCATCCAAGGAAGAAAGTCGGGGGGAGGCCTTTATGATGTCGCGGGCATTCTACAAAATAATTTCCGGGCTGGTGCTTCTGGCGGGTGCCGTCTCTCCGGTGCTGGCGGGCGCTCAAGCGGTTTCTTTGCAGGAACAACTGGCGGCGCAGTACAAACTGGTGAAGATGGGATCGGACACCAGTGGCTATTCCGTAGTGGAAGAGGGCACGTTGTTGGCGATCCAGAAGGGCGGGTTGTTGGGTGTACCGTATTCGGACACCAGCGTCCAATCCAACAAGTATGAGAATGGGACAGTCCATGCCCCCAATGCAGTGCTGTCCAAGGGCATCGGCTTTGGCATGAAGAAGTTTGGAAAAGAACAGACGACCAAGTTGTTCGCCAAGGGCGACAAAGTATATCCCACCAAGATTGATGTGAATCTGGAGAAGGACATGGTCACGATAGGAATCGTCGCCTGCGACAAGTGCAACAAGACCGATCCCCCCACCTATAACAAGGCGAATGTGGTTTTTGTTTTTCCCAAGGGTTCTTTGGCGGCGGCGAGCGCGGGTCAAGTCGAGGATACGATTGGATCTCTGCTTTCCATCAGCAGCGACGACCAGCAGCAGGCGACGGGCGATCAACAGGGCGGGGATCAGGGAGGACAACAGCAACAGGCTGGTCAAGACCAAGGTCAGCAGCAGCAACCAGCTGCCCAACAACCTCCAGCTGAGCCGGCGAGCATCGAAAAGGGAATGACCACGGATCAAGTCGAAGCGGCCATGGGCCAGCCCGACAAGAAAGTGAATCTCGGGGCCAAGCAGATTTACGTTTACAAAGATCTGAAGGTGACTTTCCTGAACGGAAAAGTTTCAGATGTGCAGTAAAACGATGAGGCAGAATCCGGTTCACTCCACGCTTCAGCAAGCTTGTCGGGCTCCAAGTGTAGCTTCGAGTTGAGTCCATGGAAACAACCACTTGGGCCAGAGACTTAGTACTTCCGTACCGTCTGTAGTACTTCGGTTATCAGTACGTGAGTGACCCGTCCCGAACTGCATAGCCACTACTACTAATAGACATGATGGCGTAGAGCTCTACAATCTGTAGAACAAGCTCGAAAACTGCAAATTTCTCCCTTCCAGAAAACCCGCCAAAAGCCCAGCAAAAACAGGAAACTCACGTGATCGCGGGGTTTTTCGGGGCTGATATATGCTCGGGACACGGAAAGCCCTCAGACAGGCATAGGGGGCGTGGGCGTCTGCCACAACGGACCTGCAGGCAAGAGATGGGTGCAGGATGTTCTGGAAGACGACGTTGTGCAGACTAAGGGTAAGGAAACATGGCCGACTCGCGGGAAGTGATGAACATTCGCCAGGCGTCGCAGTATCTGGGAGTGAGTCCGGACACGCTCTACAAATACGTTGGGGAACAAAGCATTCCGGCGTTCAAGCTGGGCAACCGCTGGCGCTTCAAGAAGTCGAGGCTGGATCAGTGGATGGAAGAGAAGTCGAGCCAGATGGAGTTGGGAGCAAAACGTAAACCGAAGGCGGCAATGAAAGCCGCCGGGTCACAGTAAGAAAAGGCGGGCACATGTTTGGAATGGGATCGAAGACGATTGTAGGTCTGGATGTGGGCTCTTCCAGCATTAAGGCAGTGGAGTTGAAGAAGAAGGGTGGGCAGATTGAAGTAGCGCACCTGGGACTCGAAGCCCTGGCCTCAGACATCGTAGTCGACTCGATGATTGTGGATTCGGGAACGGTGTCGAGCGCGATTTCGAAGTTGTTCGCCGATTGCCTGATCAAGACGAAGTCGGTGGCGACGGCGGTGAGCGGCCACTCCGTGATCGTCAAGAAAATCTCGCTGCCCTCGATGAGCGATCAGGAATTGGCAGAGACGATCGAGAAAGAAGCGGCGCAGCACATTCCTTTCGATCTTGCCGACGTAAGCCTCGACTACCAGATCTTGTCGGAGGAAGCGGGCAGCCCGCAGATGGATGTTTTGCTGGTCGCCGTCAAGAAGGACAAGATTTTGAACTACACCAACGTACTCTCGATGGCGGGTCGCACCCCGGCTATCGTGGACATCGATGCCCTGGCTTTGCAGAATTGCTACGAGTACAACTACCAGCCCGCTCCGGGCCAGGTGGTGGCACTTTTGAATCTGGGCGCCAGCGTGATGAACATCAACATTGTGAAGGGAACGACTCCCCTGTTTCCGCGCGATGTCAGCGTGGGTGGACATCAATACACCGACTCCTTGCAGAAAGAACTGGATCTGAACTTCGACGATGCCGAGAAGCTGAAGCTGGGCGAGAAGGTTGGCACCGTAAGCGAAGACGCGAAGGCGCCGATCCTGCAGCAGGTGACTGAGATTATCGTGCTTGAAATTCAAAAAACGTTCGACTTCTTCCGGGCCAGCGCGGCGGGCGAGCATATCGAAAAGATTTACCTGGCGGGCGGCTCGGCGAAGGTGCCGGGATTGATGGAAGCGTTGCGGCAGGAATTCTCCATGCCAGTCGAATTATTGAATCCATTCCAGCGTGTGGTGCCACCTGCGGACGGACCGGGAGCCGAACTGGTGGAGCAGAATCCGGGCCAGCTCGCCGTCGCCGTGGGCTTGGCTTTAAGGAGCTTTGAATCCCTATGATCAAAATCAATCTGCTGGAATCCTCCAAGGGGAAAAACAAGCGCGGCGGTGGCAGCGGCCCGGTAATGCCCACGATGGAAATGGGCGACATGGGGTCACCCAAGCTGAAGGTGCTGGTGGTGCTGCTGGTGGCGGGACTGCTGAATTTTGGCTACTGGTACCGGCTGGATCGTCAGGGTAAGGCGATCGCGTCGCAGATGCAGGCCGCCGAGCAAAAGAACCGCGAACTCAGCGATGTGAAAGCTCGGTTTCTGGAACGGCAAAAGCAAGCCAATAACTACAAGCGCCGGGTCGATGTGATCGATTCCTTACGTTCGGGGCAGGCCGGGCCGGTCAATCTGCTGGCCATGCTGGGCGAGACCGTGAACGGAACTGAAGCGGTCTGGCTGCGCAGCATGGATGATACGGGACCGAATGTGAGCCTGGAAGGCACCGCGCTCAGCACGGATGCGGTGGCCAATCTGATATCGAATCTGCAAAAAACGGGGTTCTTCAAGAACGTCGAGATCAAGGAAACCTTCCAGGACGAGACGATCAAGGATATGCAGGCGTTCCAGTTCACCCTGACCTGCGAGAAGGGAAAGTCGTAGAGGCGGACCTATGGCGATGAATTTCAATGAACTGTCGGGCCTGAAGCAGTGGGCAGCGGTGCTTGCCGGAGGCGCAATCGTGACGGCGGCGCTGTACTTCACGATGTACAAAAACCAGAGCGATAAGAATGCCGCGGCAGAACATGCGCTGCAAGACAAAGTTCGGGAAAATAACGAACTCGAGTCTTATCGCCCCAAATTGAAAGATATGGAACGGCAGGTCGCCAACCTGAAACAGCAATTGGAGATTGAGGCGCGCATCGTTCCCGACGAGAAGCAGGTCGACAGCTTCATCGAGACTATGGACGGCGAAGCGGTCAAGGCAGGCGTGGAGCTGCGACGCTATACGGCCAAGCCAATTGCCACCAAGGAGTACTACTCGGAACTTCCCTTCGATATGGAGCTGGACGGGCCGTACTACTCGATGCTGAACTTCTTCGATCGCGTGGGCAAGCTGGAGCGCATCGTCAACGTCACCGGATTGCTGGTATCGAATACAAAAAATCCCAGCGGGGCGAAGGCGAAGCATACGTACCAATACGCGCCGAACGAGAGCGTGGTGGCGACATTTATCGCGACGACGTTCTTCAGCCACGACTTGGAGCCGGCCGGAGCGGCGCCTGGAACCAAGCCCGCCACAGCGGGGGTGAAATAGGAATCGCTATGAAGCTAACCACAGGCATTCTGGCAGTGAGCATGATGACCGCCGGGCTCTGGGCACAGAACCCAAACATCATCAACAAGGTTCAGGGCACCATGAACGCGGTGCAGCAGCAGAAGACCGATGACTCGAACGCCGCGCTCGGGATCACGAGCACGTCTTCGACAAAACCGGCTCCCGGCGCTCCGGCAAAACCAGCGGCAGTTCAGCCGGTGGCCGCGCCGGTGAAGACTGTTGCCGCTCCGATCGCCGCGAATCCGAAAGCTGCCGCTAAAGCCAAGCCGGTTGCGACGCCGCATGCCGAAGCAGCGGCCAAGAAAATGGCACCCAAAGCACCAGTGAGGACCGTAATTGCAGTGAAGAAGGTTTCGCCGGAGGCCAAGCCGGTTGACGCCACCAAAGTGGCGGAGGCGCCCAAGCCGCCCAAGCCCGAGGAAAAGAAGTGGGCTATGAGCGGGAAGCGCGATCCTTTTTTCAGTCCCGTTGTGCAGCAGTCTTCTGGTTCGGGATGCTCGACGGGGAAAAAGTGCCTGGAGATCGGGCAGATTAATCTGCGCGGCGTAGTGAAGTCCGAGAACGGCTTTATCGCGGTCGTCACCAACAGTCTGAACAAGGCTTACTTCCTGCGCGAGAACGATCCGGTGTTCAATGGATATGTGATGAGAATTACCGGCGACGCGGTGGTGTTCCAGGAGACGGTGCAGGACAAGCTGGGCAAGCCGCTGACGCGGGAAGTGACCAAGCGAATTTTCACGCCGGCTGTCTAGCGTGCGCGCAGGAAGCGCGCCGGGAAAACCGGAGCGCTAACAAAATCGAGTTCCAAGTAAGGACCCGCGGGTAAAGACCCGCGAGTTGGGGGAGAGGCGAAATGCGAAAGCAACTGAGTGTAATCCTAACGTCGTTGCTCCTGGGGCTGATGGCATCAGCCGCAGAGACTCCTGCGCTGCAGGGGCCGAGTCAACGAAACGAATTGCAACGAGTGAACGTGGTCCGCAGCGCGGATGAAGTCCGGGTCGAGATCAACGCTCGTGGCGCAGTCACGCCCAAGCTGAGCACGGCGAAGTCGCCGGCGCGTCTGATCGTGGATTTGCCTAGCACCTTTATGGCGACCGGGCAGAGCCGCATCAGCGTAGACAGCGCAGACGTGAAGGGCGTGCGTATCGCCATGGATGGCCAGAAGCCCCCGACTACCCGCATCGTGGTTGATCTGGAGCACGCTTGCCGCTATGAGCTGACCCCCTTGTCTGACGGTAAGCTTGTGCTGACGCTGCACACGCAGCCCACGTCAGTGGCGAGTGCGAGCGTTCCCAAGCCCGTGGTAGAAGCGTCCTCGTTGCCGGTAAGCAAGACCCTGTCTCCGTTTGCGCCGCGAGTTGCTGAAGTGAAGCCAGAAGCCAAGCCGCAAGTCACGGGTTCATTGGCGGCGAGCGAGACAACAACGAGTCCCCAGCTTGTAGCCGCGAGCGCGTCCTCCCCAGACCAGAAGCCGGCAACATCCAGTGATTTTGTATTCGTCGAGCCTACCTATGCGGCCAAGGCGAATACTCCGGAAACACCAGAAACAACGGTTGAGCCCACCGAGCGCGCCCAGGAAGCGGCCGCTAAGTTTGCTGACAAAACAGCTGCAGAGTTATTGCCAGCGAACGTCAATGCCGCTCAGGCAACCCAGAGCGTTAGTTCCAGCACGGGCATACAACCGGCGGTCAACCTTGCGGCAGAGCAGAAAATGCAAGCTGGACAACAGCCTGTCGCGGCCGGTCCCAAGTACACGGGTGAGCCGATTTCAGTGAATCTGAAAGATGTGGATCTGAAAGACTTCTTCCGTTTGATTCACGAAATCAGCGGCTTGAACGTGGTGCTCGATCCGAACGTGCATGGCACCCTGACAGTGGTGTTGGACGATGTGCCGTGGGATCAGGCGCTGGACATCGTTCTCAAGAATAACGACCTGGCACGCGAGCTGGAAGGCAACGTTTTGCGCATCGCGACCGTGGACACGCTAAAACGAGAAGCGGATGGACGGCGTGCGCAGGTAGAAGCTGAAGCGCTGGCCGTGGAAAAAGTTTCGGTTACCCGTTTCCTCAGCTATGCCCATGCCAAGGATGTAATGCTCACGGTGAAGAAGTTCCTCTCGCAGCGCGGCGACGTGGTTGCCGATGAACGCACCAATGCCATCATCGTCAATGACATTCCAAAGGTGATTCCAATCATCGATCGCCTGCTGACGCAGCTGGACCGCAAGACGCAGGAAGTAGAAATCGAAGCCCGGGTGGTTGCGGCGACGCGGCAGTTCGCGCGTGACATTGGTACGCAGCTCGGCTTCGGCTGGGGCAACGGACACAGCGCGATCGGTGGCACGCAATCGGTAGGCACCTCGCCGACCACGGTCGGCAACTTGACACCGGGCTATGTTACGGTGCCAGGCACCGGCTCCACCAGCGGATCAACGATTCCATTGTTTTCCAACCTGGGTTCGACCTCACCGACCAGTGGGTTGACGTTCCTGAACGCCAGCAACACGGTGCGAATTGACGCCGTGCTCTCGATGGCCGAATCGAGAGGCCTGCTGAAGGTTCTGTCACGTCCTCGCGTGGTTACTCAAAACAACATCCAGGCGCTGGTGAAGCAAGGTGTGCGCGTGCCCATCGTCACCCAGGCGCAGTTGGGTGGTCCTCCGACCGTAACCTACGTGGATGCCTTCCTGCGCTTAACCGTTACGCCGCAGATCACTTCGGAGAATACGATTTTCCTGAACGTGGACGTGGAAAACACCACGCCCAACTTCGGTCAGGAAGTGCAGGGCAACCCCGAGTTGATTACGCAGCAGGCGACCACGCAGGTGCTGGTGACCGACGGCGGCACGGTGGTAATCGGCGGCGTCATCCAGACGCAGAACTCCATCAACATCACGCAGGTGCCGTTGCTGGGCAACCTTCCGATCTTGGGCAACTTGTTCAAGCACACCCAGGTAAACACCTCGAACCAGGAGTTGATCTTCTTCATCACGCCCCGAATTATTCAGACATAGCATCGGGCAGTTGAAGATTTAGAGCCGCCGGCCTGACGAACCTGTCAGAGCTGGCGGTTTTTGTTCTTGCGGGAACACTACCCGTTGCTATCTAGTTCCGAGTATCGAGGAAACTGCGTTTGATTTTTGGGGTTGCCGATACTCGGTAATGCCTCTCTCTCCTGCTAAACTCAGCAGCAATGGACTACGTTGCGCGGCAGAAAAAATTGCGGGAGCACCTTGCTGCACTTCGGTTCGATGCCCTGCTGATCAGCCATTTGCCCAACATTCGATATCTCTGCGGATTCACGGGCAGCGCGGGTTTTCTGCTGGTGGAGGAAGCCGGTAGCATGTTTTTTTCTGACGTTCGCTACGACATACAGGCGCGGGAAGAAGTGAAGGGCGCCAAAGTGGTAATTGCGCGGAAGTCAGTGCTGCAGGCGCTTGGCGAGTGGCTGGGATCCGGTCACCGCAAGTCAAGAAAATGGACGATTGGACTGGAAGCGGAACACATGACGGTGGCCGAAAAGAAACGGCTTATGGATTTGTTGCCTTCCAAGTTGCGGTTAAAGACCGCGCCGTCAGAGGTGGAACGTTTCCGGATGATAAAGGATGCGGATGAACTGGCGAGTATCCGCGCGGCGGTACAGTTGGGCGCGACTTTGTTCGACCGGGCGGTTCAAGTCTTGCGGCCGGGCGTGAAGGAAACGGATGTGGCGGTGGAGATGGAATACGCAGCGCGACGGCATGGCGCGGAAGCGATGTCGTTCCCCACCATCATTGCTTCTGGTTCAAGATCAGCGTTGCCGCATGGAAGAGCTACGCGGCAACCGGTCGCCGTCGGCGGGTTCGTGGTCTGCGATTTCGGTGTTATACTCGGAGGTTATTGTTCAGACCAGACGCGCACTGTTTGGGTGGGCGCCGCATCAAAAGAGGCGCGCCGCGCCTATGAAGCCGTGAAGGAAGCCCAGCAGGCCGCGATTGACGCGGTTCGACCCGGAGTGACCGCGGGCGACGTGGACTCGGCAGCGCGCAGGGTGTTACGCAAAGCCGGGTTCGGGCGCTATTTCACGCATTCCACCGGGCATGGCGTAGGACTGGAAATCCACGAGTCTCCACGAGTCGCTGCCGGGCAAAAAGAAGTTCTGCGGCCGGGGATGGTGATCACGATTGAGCCGGGAGTATACTTCCCCGGAAAATGGGGCGTCAGGATCGAGGACATGGTGGCCGTCCGCGAGAATTGTTGTGAGGTGTTGACTCCGACGAGCAAGGATTTCCTGTCCGTTTAAGTCTTCTTTGGATTTCAAGCTGATTAGATTCAGCAAGGCTAAATCGAGTGGTTCAAACAGAATGCCTGCCTGTTTCCGGCGGGACAGTTCCGGAGCAAAGCGGCAAGCGGTCTCACCTTTATACGAATGAATCAAAAAGAGCTAAAGGAACTCATCGAGTTCTTAATCGAAAAGGACATTGCCGAGTTCGAGTTGGAGCGCGGCGATGTCAAGGTAAAGATCAAGCGCGCCGGGCAGACCACGGTAGTGCACGCCCCCGCGGAATTGTCCTATCCCGTATACGCGGCCGGTGGGGCGGAGCAAAGGACCACAGCCGCCGTGGCTCCCGCCGCCGCTCCGCCGCCGGTACCGAGCCCACCCGCTCCGGAAGAAAATCTGCACATCGTAAAATCTCCCATTGTCGGAACGTTGTATGAGGCTCCGTCGCCGGGTGCGCCGCCCTTCGTCAAGGTCGGAGATATGGTGGAAGTGGGGCAAGTGCTGTGCATCGTGGAGGCCATGAAACTGCTGAACGAGATTGAGTCGGACGTGGCTGGTGAGATCGTGAAAAAGATGGGGAACAACGGCCAACCGATCGAATATGGACAAGAATTGTTCGCCATCCGGGCGAAACAGTGACGCCGAGGGAGATTCAGTAATCGGGTAATCTTGTGATTCAACTTCGGAGGTTTTTCATTTTCCAAATTACTCGATTACAAATCAAGGATGCCCCGCTGGTTGTGCCCACACATTTGATCTGAAATGTTCAAGAAGATATTGATTGCGAATCGGGGAGAGATTGCGCTGCGTGTGATTTGCGCCTGCAAGGAACTGGGCATCCGCACGGTGGCGATTTATAGCGAGGCGGACCGTCACTCCTTGCCGGTGCGCTTTGCCGATGAAGCCATCTGCATTGGGCCGCCGCAACTGGCGCAGAGCTACCTCAATATCCCGGCGGTGATCAGCGCGGCGGAGATCGCCAACGTAGACGCGGTGCATCCGGGCTACGGATTGCTGGCGGAGAATGCCAACTTCGCGGAAGTGTGCGAAACCAGTGGAATCAAGTTCATCGGCCCCCGCCCCGAAGTGACTCGGCTGATGGGCGAGAAAGAAAAAGCCCGCGCCGCGATGAAACGAGCCGGCGTGCCGATTCTGCCGGGGTCGGATGGAATCATCGCCTCTGAAGGCGAGGCCCTGGAGTGGGCGCGGCAGGTGGGCCTTCCCGTGATTATGAAAGCCTCGGCGGGCGGCGGTGGTCGTGGCATGCGCATTGTGCGCACCGAAGAAGAACTGCCAGGCTTGTTCAAAGCAGCGCAATCGGAGGCGGCTGGCGCGTTCGGCAACGGCGACCTGTACATGGAAAAGTATGTCGAGCATCCGCGCCACATCGAGTTTCAAGTTCTGGCGGATGAGCATGGAAACGTTGTGAGCTTGGGGGAACGAGAATGCTCGATCCAGCGGCGGCATCAAAAGTTGCTGGAAGAATCGCCCTCGACTCAGGTCACGCCGGAGTTGCGCGATCAGATCGGCGTGGTCTTGTGCAAGTCGCTCGCGGAAATCGGCTACACGAACGCGGGGACGATCGAATTCCTGATGGACCAGGATCGCCGGCTGCACTTCATCGAGATGAACACGCGGATTCAGGTGGAGCATCCGGTGACGGAGATGGTGACGGATGTGGACCTGGTGAAGAGTCAGATCATGATCGCCGCCGGCGCGAACATGTCTGAGGTGCTGCAGGGGCCGATCGTGCATCGCGGGCACGCCATCGAATGCCGCATTAATGCGGAGCATCCGGAAAAATTCACGCCGTCGGCGGGTAAGATCACGGCCTTTCATCCGCCCGGAGGCACAGGGGTGCGGGTTGACACGGCGGCGTATGCGGAGGGCGTGATTCCTCCCTATTATGATTCGCTGATCGCAAAGTTGATCGTGCGGGGCAAAGACCGCAGCGAGGCGATCTCGCGCATGACGCGGGCGCTCGAGATGTTTATTGTCGAGGGCGTGTATACGACGATTCCGCTGCATCGGAAAATTCTGGCGGATCCGGACTTTCGCGCGGGGAAGTTTGATACGGGGTTTATTGAAAGATTTCTGACCGCCAGCAAGAAGGAATCTGCTGCGTGATTTCTGTCCCCCGCCTTTATCCGATCGCGGACGAGGCGTGCTTCTCATCCACGGAGGACCTGGCAAACTTTGCCGAGGAACTCACCGCCGGTGGATGTACTCTTTTGCAATATCGTAATAAGAGCGGCCACGCGCGCGGGATGCTAGAGCAGGCGCTGGAACTGAAGAAGTGCGTTGGCTTGACCGTTAAGCTGATCATGAATGATCGCGCCGACCTGTGTCTGCAGGCGGAGTTTGACGGCGTCCATGTGGGGCAGGATGATCTATCGCCGGAATCGGTACGGAGGATTATCGGGCCCGACCGCTGGCTGGGAGTTTCGACCCATAATCCCGAGCAATTGCAGGAAGCGGATCTGACCTCGGCGGACTATCTTGCAATTGGTCCGGTGTTCTCGACTTCCAGCAAAGAGAAGGCAGATCCGGTGGTGGGCCTCGAAGGCGTGCGCCGGGCGCGGCTCTTGACCGGAAAACCGCTGGTCGCCATTGGAGGAATCACGCGGGCCAACGCGGCTTCGGTGATCGAAGCCGGGGCCGACTCCGTGGCGGTGATATCGGATTTGTTACGGGAGCCCCGCAAATCAGCAGAGGAATTTTTTCGCGTCTTGAGGTAAAGTCGTGTGACTCGATAATCGTCCCTGACGGGCGAGGGCCGGACACCCTCGCGACAGCCGGCGGGACGCCGGTGCCACGGCTCCGGTGCGACAAAGCTTAGGAGGGATCCTGAGTACACCGACAACGCGGCCGGCTGCCGGCAGCGACTGGGAAATTCATAGCCATCAAGATAAGGAACTGGTCAAAGGCCTGGGCCTGACCAGCGCGACCATGCTGGTCATGGGGTCGATGATCGGTTCTGGCATTTTCATTGTTTCCGCTGAGATTGCCCGCGAAGTGGATTCTCCGGCGCTGCTGATTGGGGCGTGGATTGTTGCCGGATTCATGACCGTTGTGGCAGCCCTCAGCTATGGCGAACTGGCTGCCATGATGCCGAGGGCCGGTGGCCAGTACGTCTACTTGCGAGAAGCGCTCGGGCCCTTGTGGGGCTTTCTCTACGGCTGGACTTTATTCCTCGTAATCCAGACGGGCACGATTGCAGCCGTGGGCGTGGCTTTTGGCAAGTTTCTGGGAGTTTTCTTTCCCGCAGTGTCTTCATCCCATTGGATTCTCCACCTCTGGAAAGTTCCGCCGATTCGCCTTGGCCCCATGGTTCTGGGCAACATGGACGTCGGAGTCAATACGCAGAACCTGGTTGCCATGCTCCTGGTAGTTTTCCTTTCGGTGGTGAATATCTTTGGAGTAAAAACCGGGGCGCTCATCCAGAATATTTTCACTGCAGCCAAGGTCTCGGCACTTCTGGGACTGGCTGTGTTCGGATTGGCGCTGGCGCGAAATGCTCAAGCTTTGTCTGCGAACTTCGGGGCAAACTTCTGGCGGAATGCAGGATTGAGCGCGCAGCACGCTGTTCAGGTGGGAGTGGGTGGGCCAGTGGTGATGGTAGGGACGCTGACGATTCTGGCGGTGGCGCAGGTCGGATCACTGTTTTCCGCCGACGCCTGGAATAATGTGACGTTCACTGCCGGCGAAGTAAAAAATCCCAGCCGCAATTTGCCGCTATCCTTGGCGCTGGGTACAGGCGTCGTGATCGCGCTTTATATTGCCTGCAACCTGATTTATCTGAACGCGCTACCGCTCGATGGAATACAGGGCGCAGGTACCGTTTTGGGACGCGGCATCAAGTACGCTGCCGAAGATCGTGTGGCAACGGCCGTTATGACGCAGATGTTTGGCGCCGCGGGAGGTTTACTGATGGCTGGCGCGATTCTGATTTCCAGCTTCGGCTGCAATAATGGTCTGATTCTCTCCGGGGCGCGCGTCTACTATGCCATGGCGAAAGACGGATTGTTTTTCAGAAGCGTCGCCAAATTGCATCCTACATACAAGACGCCGGCGGTTTCGCTGATGGTGCAGATGATCTGGGCGTGCCTTCTTTGCGTGTCGGGGAGCTACGGGCAACTTCTGGACTACATTGTTTTTGCGGTGCTCGTCTTCTACATTTTGACGATTGTAGGATTGTTTGTTTTGCGGCACACGCATCCGGAGGCCGAGCGGCCATATCGTGCGGTGGGTTATCCCGTGCTGCCGGGGATTTATATTGCGATGGCTTTATTCATCGATGTCGTACTATTGCGCTACAAACCGCAGTTTACATGGCCGGGCCTGATTGTGGTGCTGCTGGGGGTCCCGGTATATTTCGCGTGGTCAAGAAGCGCCGGCGCAAAGGGCGTAGCCGCGTAGCTTTCCAAGGAGAAACAAGCGAATGGCGAATTTGCTGGCAACCAAGCCACTGCACCTGCTGATGGAGGAATCCCGCGAAACGGGGGAGCACAGCCTGAAACGGACGCTGGGAGTTTTTCAGCTCACCGCGCTCGGTGTGGGAGCGGTGATTGGCGCCGGCATTTTTGTGATGGTTGGACTGGGAGCCCAATATGCGGGGCCGGGGCTCACTTTATCGTTCGTTCTGTCCGGGATCGGATGCGCCTTCGCCGGGCTCTGCTATGCGGAATTTGCGGCGATGATCCCGCTGGCCGGCAGTGCCTACACTTACGCCTACGCGACGCTGGGCGAACTGCTGGCGTGGATCATTGGCTGGGACCTGACGCTCGAATACGCCATGGGTGCCAGTGCCGTGTCTTCGGGGTGGTCGAACCACTTCATCGAACTGCTGAAAATTTTTCACATCAAAATGCCGCTGTGGCTGGCTTACGACCATTGGACTGCCCTGAAGACTGCCGAGAATATTGTGGCGCGGCAGATGGCACAAGCTTCAGACCCTTCTCTGGTGGAGGGCACACAAAGGTTTCTCGATAAGGTCAGCGCGATCATCGGCACGCAGTCTCCGGAATTGTTGCAGCGGGCGCACGATGTATTAGGAGCTCCGCACCTGTTTGGCATGGAAATTGGACTGAACTTGCCGGCCTTTATCATTGCACTGATCATTACCGCGATTCTGGTGGTAGGAATCAAAGAGAGTGCGGAGTTTAACACTGCAATTGTTGTCATCAAGGTTTCAGTTGTGCTGTTTGTGATTGCCCTGGGCGCGCGCTACATCAACGTCAGCAATTGGGGTTCGGACTGGCACACTTACGCGCCCAACGGTTTGGCCGGGATTGGAGCGGGAGCGGCATACATATTTTTCGCCTACATCGGGTTCGATGCGGTCTCGACGACAGCTCAGGAAGCCAAGAATCCTCAGCGAGACTTGCCCATCGGCATGATTGCATCGCTGGCGATCTGTACTGTTTTATACATTGCAGTGGCCGGCGTACTCACGGGAATGGTGCACTGGCAGCAGATCAACATTGAAGCGCCAGTCGCGCGGGCATTTCTGGACCGCGGCTTGAGCACCGCATCGCACATTATTACCTTAGGGGCTCTCGCCGGACTTACCAGCGTGATGCTGGTGATGCTGCTGGGGCAAACCAGAGTGCTTTACGCCATGGCCAGCGATGGCCTTTTGCCGAAGAAATTCTTCGGGGATATTCATCCCAAATTCCGCACTCCCTGGAAGAACACGATTCTTGTCGGTCTTTTGGCTGCAGTGGTAGGCAGTTTAACTCCGATCGACGATATCGGCCGTATGGTGAACATCGGAACGCTGCTGGCGTTTGTGATCGTTTCGATTTCCGTGATGGTGTTGCGCTATACCAACCCCAGCCAGCCGCGGCCCTTTCGCACGCCGTGGGTGCCGCTGGTTCCGATCCTAGGCGTCGTTTCGAACGGTTACATGATGTACAAGCTGGGCTGGGTCAATTGGGCGCGGCTGATTATCTGGCTGATCATTGGACTGGTCGTTTATTTCACCTATAGCGTGAAGCATAGCCGAGTGCAGGCGCTGCAGTTGGAGGCTGAGGCAAAAGTAGTTCAAAAATAGTGGTGGCCAGTCAGAGCGATGGGCCCTCTGCACAGCGCGGAGGGCTTTTTTGTTTTATAGTCGGTCGAAGAAAGTGGCTAGTGATCGGTACTCGGTTAAGGCCTAGGCGTGATTCGGCTGACTGATTACTGTCCGCTATCCACTGCATCTCCATGAAAGCTGTCTACAACCTGCGAGTGATCGGTGCGCTGCTGCTGATTGTCATGGCGGTGGGAACGGCGGGGTTTCACTTCATCGAGGGTTGGTCGTGGTTCGACGGCTTTTACATGGTGGTCACTACGTTAACGACGATTGGATACCAGGAGGTCCATCCACTTTCTCACGCCGGACGCATCTTCAATGTGGCGATTATTCTCACGGGGGTCTCGTTGGTGTTGTTGGGCGTGGGAGCGCTCAGCCAGGCCTTGCTAGAATTCGAACTGCAGAGTTTTTTTGGAAGGCGGCGCATGGAGCGCGACATCGGGCGTCTGGACCACCACTACATAATCTGTGGCATGGGACGGGTAGGGCGCAGCGTGGCGCGAGAATTGGCCGGGAAACCGGGTCGGTTCGTCTTCATTGAGAGTGCTGAATCCAAGCTGCAGCGGTACAGCGCCGAGAATTGGCTGGTGGTTGCCGGAGATGCCACACAAGAGCACGTTCTGCGCAGCGCGCACATCGAGAAGGCGCAGGGACTGATCGCCGCCACCACCACCGACGCGACCAACCTCTACATCGTGCTCACCGCGCGAGGGTTGAATCCGCAGCTGAAAATCATCGCGCGAGCCAGCGAAGACAATGCGGAGAAGCATCTGCTCGCAGCTGGCGCAGACTCGGTCGTCTCGCCCTATTCCTTCGCTGGACGGCGCATTGCGCACTCACTCTTGAGGCCGCACGTGGTCAGTTTTCTCGATACTGCGACGACTCACCTCGGCATGGACCTGGAAATCGGCGAGATTCACATCGCGGACAAGTCCCGATTTGCGGGGACGACGATAGAAAGTTCGCGCATCCGTCAGGACCGTGGGGTAATTGTGCTCGCCATCAAGCGGCAGGCGGGAATGAGATTCAATCCTGCGCCGGATGAACGGATAGAGCCTGAAGACTGCTTGATCGCAATGGGCGAACCCTCGCAACTGCGGCAACTCGAACAAGCCGCGGGATCCCGGTCATGAAAATTGTTACTGCCGCAGAAATGCGAGCCATTGACCGCGCCACCAGCGATCACTTCGGAGTGCCACCGCTCACACTGATGGAGAATGCGGGCGCGGCGGTCGCGGATTATGCGCTCTCGCATTATGCTGCGGCGGGTCGCATCGTAGTTTTCTGCGGCAAGGGCAATAACGGCGGCGATGGCTTTGTGGCAGCGCGGCGGCTGCATCAGGCGGGAAAGCGGGTTGAAGTGATTCTGCTGGCCAACCCCGACGATCTACGGGGCGATGCGGGGGTGATGTTCGGCAAGTTGCCGGTTCCAGCGATCTCGGTGCTTTCCAGTGAAGAGTTGAAAAGTGATCGAGTCCAGGTTGCTCTGCATGTTGATCTTTATGTGGATGCGATTCTTGGCACCGGGTTCAAGCCGCCGGTGAGCGGGCTTTATGCGGACGCAATCGCGATTATGAATGTCAGCGGGGTCCCAGCAATTGCTGTGGACATTCCTTCCGGGGCGGATGCAGATGAAATGACGGAACAGACCGGGACTATCGCTAGAGCGGACGCGATTGTGACTTTTACCGCGCCACGACCGGCGCACGTGTTCAGCTTGTTGACAAAGGGGCAGACGGTCGTGGCTGCCATCGGCTCGCCGGAAGCGGCGATTAGTTCGGCGCTGCAATTGCATGTGATCACGGCTCACGACCTTGCTGCGCTGGTTGCGCCGCGACGGGCCGAATCGAACAAAGGCAGCTATGGACACGTGCTGGTGGTGGGAGGATCGGGCGGAAAAGCCGGAGCGGCGGCGATGGCGGGGATCTCTGTACTGCGCGCAGGAGCCGGGCTCTCGACGGTGGCCACGCCAGAATCCGTGCTGGGGACCGTGGCGGGTTTTCATCCGGAACTGATGACCGAGCCTTTACCGGAGACGGACGCGGGAACGATTTCGAGGGACGCGCAGAATCGAATTGAGGAGTTGGCAAAAGGGAAGAGCGTGATCGCGATCGGCCCGGGAATTTCTCGAAATCCGCAGACTTCCGAGCTGGTGCGTAGTCTTGTCGCAAGAATGAAAGTGCCGATGGTCGTGGATGCCGACGGCCTGAATGCATTTGAAGGACGAACCAAAGAATTGAACGGCAAAGGCCGGACACTGGTGATCACGCCGCATCCGGGCGAGATGGCGCGGCTCGCGGGGTTGACCATCACTGATGTGCAGAAGGATCGACTTGGCGTGGCGAGGAAGTTTGCGCGCGAACATGAACTGATCGTCGTGCTCAAGGGACATCGAACGCTGGTGGTACGGCCGGATGGCGAAGCGTGGGTGAACACGACGGGCAATCCAGGAATGGCAACCGGCGGCACGGGAGACATTCTGACGGGGATCACGGCTGGCATGATTGCGCAGCACACGGAGGATGCGTTTCAGGCTGTGCTCGCCGCGGTGCACTTGCACGGGCTGGCCGGGGACGTGATGCGGGAGAGTGTGGGCGAGTATTCTCTGCTAGCGACAGATCTGCTGCAGGGACTGCCTGAGGCTTTCCGGCGGACGCACAAGGCTGCGAAAGAAGGGGTGGTCTGCTGGGGCGAGTAAGGCTGAGCGCGATCGCGCCGCCGTCATCTCGAAACCGGCAAGTGAATTGTCTTTCCTTCAGCTGCGGAACGCCGTGCTGCGTCAAGGATCTCAGTCACTGTCATATTGGTTTCGAGCGAAGACAGTCCGTCTGGCTTGATCCTATCGAGCACGACCGCGCGTAGGAGCGATATCGAATTATTGTAAGGACTGGGAAGCGGTTTGGCTGCGAGTTGTTCTTCCTGCCCGCCTGCGCGGCGCACGCGAATGTCATCCCGCTTCACCGTGATCACATATCCCGTCTGGCCGTAGACTTCCATGTCCTTGCGGTCGAATGGCCAGTTCCATGAGGCTTGCAAGATGGCCTGGGCCTTGGGATAGGTGAGGATGATCGTCGCTTCGTCGTCCACTCGCGGGTAGATTTCCGGCTTGATCTGCTGCGTGACGGCGGTAACCGTCTGCGGCCGTTGTCCGTCCATTAGCCACGTCATCAGGTCGGCGCCATAGCATCCGAAGTCGAAGAGGGCGCCTCCCCCGTTCAGTTCGGGATCGGTAAGCCAGTTCAGAAATTCGGGACCGACACCAATTTCCTTGGGCCCGCTGTGACCGTCGTGGACGACGACCTTGCGCACGTCGCCCAGGGCATGTTCGTGGACCAGATCGTACGCGGCGTGATTACTCGCGTACCACGTCGTCTCATAGTTGACCAGGACTTGAATCTTGCCCGCAGCTGCCGCCTTCTCGATATCCTTCGCGTCGTTCAGGCTGACTGCCAGAGGCTTTTCCATCATGACGTGGACGCCGTGACGGGCACAGATTTCAATCACGCGGCGATGATCGAAAGTATTGGTGTAGACGAGCACGGCCTGGGGATGCACGTGTGCGAGCATTGTTTCCAGGTCTGAAAAAAGCAAGCTCGGCTCGAGGCTGTACCGCCTCGCGTATTGGGAAGAGAGGGATTCGTCAGGTTCGGCAATGCCGACGATTTCAATTTCCGGATTGTGGAGCGAATGCTCGAAGAATCCTTGAACATGCCCGTGAACCAGGCCAACAATGGCAACGCGAAGCGGAGGCTGGGGGTCGCGCGGGGTGCTCTGGCCATGGGTGAATGCGCTTGAGTACAACACGAATACGGCGATGCAAGCTAAAGAAGAATAGAAACGCATTGCGAGCTCCATGCCGACCGACGGCGAAACGTGGTTCTCAGGGCCGTAGGCAGAATCCAATCCGCCGGATGGGACATTGTATCAATAGTTAATAGCGCGGTAAGTGCTCTTGAGCCAAAGAGTTGCATGCCCGGAGACGGGCCAGCAGCGCGGGAATCCGGCCATTTGCTTCCGTAACCTGTTACCTGCCCGGGGAAGCATGAAATAGTGAATTCACTTATGACCCACTTCCCCCAACCGCACCCGTCGAGGCGCGCGGCCCGGGTCCAGCTAGGAGATTCCGTCCTGGCTGCGATTCGTTTAGAAGATGGCCGGCGCACAAGAGCAAAACTCCAAAGCATCTCCGTGACCGGCGGATTGTTGCAATTGCAGAATCCGCTGGGGATCGGTTCGTTCGTGGAACTGGCCTTCCAGACGCAGTCGGGACCGATCCATGGCATGGCTGAAATCCTCAGCCCCTTGCGGCGGACGGCTGCCGGTGTGTTACAGCCGTTTCGCTTCGTCGCGTTCGAAGACGACGACCATCGCCGCTTGCGCACATCGGTAGATCATGTCGCGGACCGGAATCTGCTCGGGCTGAAGTCATCGGTCTTCGTGATACCGAAGACGATCTAGGCGCACTCTGAAACGCCGAGCTCGTCTTACGCCACTCTACGCTGGGCTCTCGCTATACTGGACGTGGTTTGCACCTTGTTTGCCGACCAGAATCCAGGAGACGCTTCGGGAGATGACGCGTGAAGTTACCACACATTCTGCAGAGCAGACAATTGCCTTCGGGCGGACTCTGGCGGAGGTCCTTGCGCCGCCCAAACTCGTGCTGCTGCGCGGCGACCTGGGCGCGGGGAAAACCACGCTGGTCAAGGGAATTGCGGCGGCCTTCGAAGCGGCTGCGGAAGAAGACGTCACCAGTCCGACCTTCACGCTGGTGCACGAGTACCGCGGGCCGCGGGCCCATCTCTATCACATCGATCTTTATCGCATCGATACCCAGCGGGAATTGGAGACACTGGGACTGGACGATCTGCAATCCGATAACAGCGTTTTGCTGATTGAGTGGGGAGAGAAATTTCCGCGCCTGGTGCGCGAGCGGGATATCGAGATTTCCCTGGAGCGCGACGGGGAGAATGGGCGAAGGATCAGGATTATCAGCTAGCGCCTGCCTTGTATCGCCACCGACGAAACCAGGTTCGTCCGCAAGCACGAGTCAGGTGCACTCCATTCGCGCACCATTGAGAAAAGGATCGCGGCGGCGAAGAGCGCGAAGACAAGGCGATTCGTTCTCACTCCACCTATTATTGCACTCGCCGTGTAAACTCTCTCCTCATTTTTTTCTGATACGCTTTTGCGCCGATGTGCACTATCTGCCCAGGAGGCGCACATCCAGTGACTCGACAATGTTGTGACAAATCCCGGGAAAACCGAGCGCAGGTCCGCCGCAGGCTGCTGAACTTGTGTCTCTGGGCAATGTTTGCATCTGGAGTTGCGATTGAGGTGCTCACGCCGGGGCTCAAGATCGAGAACCACGCCTTTGTCATGCCGGCATCCGTCACGCGGAGCGGAGCGCAAATTCGTCCCGACGCTCTAGTCAACCGCGAGCGCCGGATGCAGTGGGCCGCCGCAAGTCTCACGATCGGCGGGGCCATCGCACTTGCGTTTTGCTACCGCCGGACGCTGGCTCATGCGCTTCTCGGGCGAGAGCAGCATCAACACGGACCCCTTGGATCGCCGCCACAAACAGCATAAAACTGGGCTTGACCGGAGGCCGGGTTCACTCAGAACTCGACTCCCATTGGCCTTCATCGATCACTCGACGAGAGCTGCCGGGACTCGGCGCGATCGCTCTTTGCCCCTTGGGTATAGCCCAGGGCTAAACCACTCTAAGGAGAGATTACGATGATCTGTAAGACATTTTCTCGCGTGGGCACCCTGATGCTGACGGGGTTCGTCGCTGTTCTGACGCTCGCCGTCGGTGTACACGCTGCCCAGACCATTACTACGCCTAATGCAGCCGAGGTCAAATATAGCCTGACGCCAGGAGAGAGCAGTGCGGCGGTTACTCCCGCAGCAAGCACGCCTGTGCTCGTCATGGGTGTGCAGAACAGTCTCGGTTACCGCGGTGTGGGACAAGTGGCAATGCTTCACGTTCCATCGAGTTTTCTGGAATGGACAGGAATCGAATCACCCGCGGCCGCCGCCCTGACCGCCGGGTTTAGCGGCACAGCCGGCACACACATTGTCTACCTCGATTATTCCCACACGGTACAAATTCAAGTTGCGAGCGCGGATACCTTTGTGATTCACAATGCAAATAGCATTGAAATGACTGGGGTGGTAACTCTGATCTGGTAAGTTGAAGAATGCGGCCGTGGGTTGTGGCAACCTGCGGCCTGTTTTGTCTCAACGGCTCACCGCGTGCAGCGTAGGCGATCGAGCACTCCGCATTCTAGAATCCCATGATGTTATAGCCGCAATCCACGTAAATCACTTCGCCGGTGATGCCGCTGCTGGCGTCGGAAGCGAGGAAGACTCCGGTTGCGCCAACTTCTTCGACTTCCACGCGACGGCCGAGCGGTGCGCGTTCTTCATGGCCCTTAAGCATGTCACCGAAGCCGGCAATGCCGCGCGCGGCAAGAGTTTTGATCGGGCCCGCCGAGATGGCATTCACACGAATTTTTTTCTTTCCCAGTTCATACGCGAGATAGCGCACCGAGCATTCCAAGCCGGCTTTTGCGACCGCCATTACGTTGTAGCGAGGCACGACTTTCTCTGAAGCGTAATACGTCATAGTGAGTATCGATCCGCCGTCTTCCATGAGCGGTGCGGCGGCGCGGGAAACGACGACCAGAGAATAGACGCTCACATCCATGGCGATGCGAAAGCCTTCACGTGTGGTGTTGATAAAGTCGCCTTTCAATTCGTCGGCGGGAGCGTAGGCGACCGAATGCACCAGCGTGTGCAGCTTGCCGTAACGCTCTTTCAGCGCGGCAAAGAGGCGGTCGATCTCCTCATCCTTGCTTACGTCGCACATGTAGGCTTCGGCGCCGGGCAGAGAAAGAATCAAGTCTTTGGCTTCCTGCTCCAGGCGCTCGTTCTGATAGGTGATGGCGAGCTTCATGCCGGCGGCGTGCAGTCCCTGCGCGATGGACCATGCGATCGAACGTTTATTCGCGACTCCGAAGACGACTCCGTTACGGCCTTGCAAGTCAGCAGACATGAGTGCTCCTTGGCTGGATGGGAAAGAATATCAGGTTGCTGCAGCAGTCTGAAGTCAGAAGGCAGGCTCCGGACTTCAAGATTGCTTTCATTGAGGCCGGAGAAAGCGTAGAACTGGCGCCCACCATTCCTCGGTTGGCGCACGATAGAGCGCGTTGTGCGGGAACCCGTGCAGAACAGCGCACTGCTTCGGTTTCGGAGCAGATTCGAAGATGCTCTGGCCCATGGCAGGAGGATTCACCGTGTCCGCGTCACTGTAAGCGACCAACAGGGGCACTCGTACCAGTTTGATATTTTCTACGTTGTCCCAGGCATCCGGGATCAGATATAGCAGCACGGGCCAGGTTCCACGCTTTCGCCCCGCATCCCGCAAAGAGGAAAAAGCGTTCGCCACAACCAGGCATGAGGGAGGAGGGCGAAAATGCGGCAGGGATTCGAGCAACGGCGAGTTGCCCATGGAATGACCCAGCACGCAAAGACGCTCGCCAGGGAATTGCGAGACGAATGCGGCATAGGCCGGGATTGCGTCTTCATTGAGATGACTGATACTCCCGGGCCGTGAGCTGTCTCCGTGACCGGAGTAGTCGAATGCGATCGAGGAGATGCAATGATCGTAAAGAAACTTCTGCGCCAGAACCCATTCGGAAATGGTTTCCATGACGCCGTGGAAGATCAATACTGCGACCCTCGGCTCACAAGTGGCAGCGGCACGCACCAAGTACGCATCCAGAACGCGGCGGCCGCTGGGAATTTTCAGCCGGTCGAAGGTCAGGCCAACGGCGGCAGGGGTTTCGGCGCCGTTCGGGCCTGTGTTCAAGAACGTTCTGGACGACAAGTCCAGGATCATTGGCCGGAGCACCACAATGCAAGCCAGCAGACATAGCACTCCAAGGACGACTTTTGTGCCTCGCGTCATACAGACTGCCTGTGACTATACGCCGATGCGTCAGCCGCGCTTGACGATCGCCTAATCCGCGGGAACCGCTTCTGGATTTACCGCCCCGATCGGCCAACTGGCGGCTACGAACGATAAACCGTAAACACAGGCCAGAATGGCGAATGCGGCCACCAAGCTGACTTTGTGCGCGACCGCGCCGACAGCTATAGCGAGCACAAGCTGCAGGAATGTTCCGAAAAAGTAGAAAGTGTTTTGCACTCTTCCCATCAGATGCTGGGGCACCATCTCCATGAGACTAGTATTCATGGCGATGCCACCGACACCGCGCGCAGAGCCCATCACGCCATACAGCAGGATCGCGGCCACCAGCCAGTGCGAAACGGGTGCGCAAACAACGCACGCGGCGAGCACTGCCATGGAAAACGCAACCGAACGGCGTCCGCCCAGACTAGCGATAATTGCGGGAGCATATAAGGCGCTGAGAAACGCACCCGTGCCCCATCCGGCATTGAGCCATCCGTAACCGACGGCGCCGGCATGGAAAATGCGTTCGCTGAGCGACGGGGTAACGACGACTCCCGTGATCATGGCGCCAAGAAATAATGCCCAGCTGATGCCCAGCAAAACAACGGCCCGATGGTCGCGAACAAAGTGCAGGCCCTCGCGCATGTCGCGCCAGAAGCGCTGGAACTGGGTCTCCGCCGCGACAATATCGGCGCGTAGTTCCTGCGGGCTCAGGACAACATGTCGTCCCTTGCGCACGGCGAAATAGCACAGGAACGAAACCACGTAGGTGGAAAAGTCGATCAACAGCACGCCGCCGAGACCGATGTGGTTATACATGAAGCCGACGAGCGAGCCGGCGATCAGCCAGCCTCCTTGCACGCCCGCCAGGAGAAAAGTATTCGACTCGACGAACTGACCTTCGGGAGTGAGCTCCTGGATGAGCGCGGTGATGGTGGGCCAGAACATCCAGAAACCGGCGGCGACCAGAGTGTTCATCAAATAGAGTTGCCAGACCTGCACCCGGTGGCGGAACGCGAGGATGGCGACGGTCACAATGATCACGGCGCGTACAGCGTCCAGCCACATAACGAGCCGCCGGCGGTCTTCGCGATCAATGATCACGCCGGTGAAAGGGAGCATGAGCATGGCGGGAAGAGTTTGGAGAACCGCGAAAGTTCCTAGCGCCATTTCCGAGTGCGTGGCTTCCAGAATGTACCAGGCGACCGCGGCCGAATTCATCCCGCTACCCAACATGGAGATCACGTTGGCGGCGAAAACGAAGCGCAGAGGGCGCTGGCCGAGGATGGTTCGCATACTTTACTTTAGCTGAAATGGCACGGGAGGTTCGAGCAGGACTGGGCTACGCGACCGCTGTTAATTTGTCCGCTTCTTCGCGAATTCTCTGCCATGCCCGTTCGACGTGCCTGGCCTGTGTGTTGGTCTGGCCGACGCACAGCCGCAGCGTCAGCTTTCCGTTCAGCTTGGTGTGCGTGAGAAAGAGATCGCCGCTGCGGTTGAGGCGATCCATGATGGACTGATTCGCCGCGTCTCCGGCTTTGTGGCGGAAGCAGACGAGGTTCAACGGGGCTGGTGCAGCCAGCTCGAAATCTTGGTCGGAGCGTACCCAACTCGCAAATTGCTGCGCCAGGTCCACATGGCGCCGGATATGGTACTGCAAGCCTTCCACGCCGTAGTGGCGGATGACGAACCACAACTTCAGCGAGCGGAAACGGCGGCCGAGCTGGATGTGCCAATCGCGGTAATCGATGACTGCGCCGGATTCCGTCGCCTGGTTGCGCAGATATTCGGGCAAGATGCTGAGAGTCTGGATGAGCGCTTTGCGATCGGCGACCCAGAAGCAGTTGCAGTCGAAGTTGGTGAACATCCACTTGTGGGGGTTGAAATTGTAGCTGTCGGCCAGTTCGACTCCGTTTTGCAGATCGCGGAATTCTGGGCAGAGAGCGGCTGTGCCTGACATGGCGGCATCCACGTGCAGCCAGAGATTGTGATGCTGCGCGACTCTGGCGATTTCGGGGATTGGATCCATTGCGTTCGAGGATGTTGTGCCAGCGGTGGCGCAGACGAAGCACGGAACCAGGCCCGCGCGCTTGTCGGCTTCGACCTGGCGGGCGAGAGCGGCAGGGCGCATGGCGAAATTTTCGTCCACATCGATGGAGCGCAGATTCTCGACGCCGATACCTGCGATCATTGCGGCCTTCTGCAACGAAGAATGAGTTTGCGTGGAGACGTAAGCGACGATGCGGCCATCGCATCCTTTTTTGTTGCTGACGTAGTTGGTGGCGCGTTCGCGGGCTGCGAGCAGGGCGCAGAGCGCGGCGCTTGAAGCAGTGTCCTGAATGACGCCGCCACCGCTGCTCGACGATAGAAATTTGTTAGGCAATCCAAGCATGCTTACAAGCCAGTCGAGCACGTGCGTCTCCAGTTCTGTACACGCCGGACTGGTCGACCAAAGCATGCCTTGTACGCCGAGGCCGGAAGAGAGAAGGTCGCCGAGAATTCCAGGGCCGGAGGCGTTGCATGGAAAATAGGCAAAGAAGTTCGGCGACTGCCAGTGCGTGACGCCCGGGAGAATCAACTTCTCAACATCGTTGAGCAGCGCCTCAAATGGCTCTCCATGCATGGGAGGGTTTGCTGGCAGCGAGGCGCGAACTTCCCCAGGCTTCACTTGTGAGAGCACGGGGAACGACTCGATGCGGGACTGGTAATCGGCGATCCAATCGACCACGGCATGGCCGTAGCGGCGGAATTCGTCGGGCGTCATGTGGAAGGATTGTTCGTCAGGCACAGTGCTCGACCTCGTGGATCAAACAAGAATAGATCGTATTAAAGCAGATTCTGTTGGCTCTAACTTAGCCTTCCGAAATACAGTCGAGTCTTGTATTCGAAAGTGGCGCGGCCAGATACTGAGTGTGCGTCGAAGATGCGGCGCAATTCGCGCAGCATGGGCAGATGCTGAGGGTGATCAGGCCCGGGCGCATAGGACGATGACAGCAGGCGGCCTTCGACTCCGACATAGTCGAATTCCTGCCGCATCTCAAACGCTCGCTGTTGAAATGGAGCCGGATCGAAGAATTGGTTTACTTCGGAAGTTGTGTGCTCGTGGCGAATGTCCTGGTAGTCGGTGCCGTAAGTCAGCAGCAGTTGTTCGTAGTCGCGAAGAAACCCGGTCGTATCGGTGAGACGCTCGTTCCACAGAAGCGCCAGCCATCCGCCCGGCCTCAGGACGCGAACGAATTCGCTCCGCGCACGCTGGCGGTCGAACCAATGAGCGGCCTGCGCCGCCATGACGAAATCAACGCTGTGATCTCGCAGAGTGGTGGCTTCGGCGGTTCCCATGATGCTGGTGAACTTTGGAAATCCCGCGAGCAGACGCTCACCTGCCTCGCGCATCTCAGGATTGGGTTCGATACCGATAACCGAGTTACCATTCTCCAGCAATGCGCGCGTCCAAATGCCGGTTCCGGAAGCGACGTCAGCCACTAAGTGATTCGGTGCGAGGCCGCACTCGGTTTTGAGGGTCCGCAGCACTTCCGGCGGATATCCGGGCCGGTATCGCACGTAGTTTTCTACGCGATCGGAAAAACGGATTGTGGAATTGGCAGCAGGCATGTAGCTTCATTTTAATCGGAGGACGGGGACGCTGTCCTTCGCGACGGATTCGTTGGGTTGCAAACTCAGCTGTGGCTTTGACCAGAAATATGCATCAACCGCAAGGAGAAATTCCTATGGAACGCTGAGTGCGATACCATTCCAACTTACGGAAATTCTCTATCACATGAGAGTGGTCATCAAAGTCGGAACCAGCCTTATCGCTCCCAACGGGCAGATCGACGCCACACTGCTGCGCGGCGTTGTAGATCAGTTCGATCTTGGCCGGAATGAATACCTGATCGTCACTTCGGGAGCGATTGCCGCAGGAATGTCAGGGCTGCGACTGGGCAAGCGTCCCAGCGACGTCCCGGGAATGCAGGCTTGTGCCGCGGTTGGGCAAAGCAGGTTGATGCATACCTACGAGCGCCTGTTTTTCGGAAAGAAGGTTGTGGCGCAACTGCTGCTTTCGAGCGACGACTTCACTTCGCCGGTACGCTACCGCAATTTGCAGAACGCGCTGGCCGAGTTGCTTTCGCTGGGCGTGGTACCCATTGTGAATGAAAATGATAGCGTCTCAGTGCAGGAACTGGTCGGAGCGTTCGGCGACAACGACGAACTGAGCGCATTGCTGGCTACTGCTGTGAAGGCAGATTGGCTGCTGCTGCTGACGGATGTCGACGGCTTCTACCTGCCCCATGGGCGTAAGAAGCCGCGCCTGGTTCGCGTGGTGCGCAAGCTGACTCCGGCGCTGGAGGCGCAATGCAATGGAAAGAGCCCGCTCGGGCGTGGCGGAATGATTTCCAAATTGCGGGCGGCGAAGCTGGCGAGCGAAGCGGGAGTCCACGTGACAATTGTGAATGGGCGCCATCCGCAGGGAATTACTCTCGGCATAGCGCGGAAGATCGGAACCTATTTCCCTCCACAGAGAGGAAAAGTCTGATGGCGACAACGGTTGCTAACGCCCTTTCCACGCAGGAAAAACTGGCGCGCGCCCGTGCAGCGGCCGCGCAGCTGGCACTTCTCTCGACGAAGGAAAAGAACACGTTGTTGCTAGGCATCGCCGATGCGATTGAGGCCCAGAGCGAGACGATTCTCGCGGCGAACCACGAAGACGTGGAAAGTTCGGGCCTCGCAGGCGCGATGCACGATCGCTTGTTGCTCACGAAGGCACGAATCCAAGAGATGGCGCAGGGTGTGCGCGATGTTGCGGCATTGAAGGATCCGATTGGCGAAACTCTGGCGGAGTGGACTCGCCCGAATGGGTTGCGCATCCGCAAGGTGCGCGTGCCACTCGGCGTGGTGGGAATCATCTACGAATCGCGACCGAACGTGACCGTGGATACGGCTGTGCTCGCGCTGAAAACGGGCAATGCGATTGTGTTGCGAGGGGGGAAAGAAGCGGTGCGCAGCAATCAGCGGCTAGTGGCAACTCTTGCTGCCGTGCCGGGAGTGCCCGAAGGGGCAATCGAACTGCTCGAGTCAAGTACCCGGCAATCCGTTCAGGAACTTATTGAGGCTCGCGGGTTGGTCGATGTGATCATTCCGCGCGGTGGCGCTGGCCTGATTTCATTCGTTACCGAGAATTCTTCCGTGCCCGTGATTGAAACCGGGGCAGGGAACTGCCACGTTTTCGTGGATGAGCGCGCCGATTTTGAGATGGCGGACCGGATCGTGATCAATGCCAAGACGCAGCGGCCTTCCGTGTGCAATGCGGCAGAAAAGTTGCTGGTGCATGAACGGATCGCGACGGAATATATTCCGCGAATCGTGAAGAAGCTCGTCGAGGCGGGGGTTGAGGTTCGCGGGGATGAGAAGTCGCGGAGTTTGGCGGTTGGAATCAATGTTGTCCCAACCGGAGAGCAAGACTGGTACCAAGAGTATCTGCGCTTGTGCATGGCGGTTCGCGTGGTGGCGAACGTGGATGAGGCCATCGCCCATATCAACCGTTATTCCACCAAGCACTCGGATTCGATCGTGACGCGCGATGAGGCCAATGCTCGCAAGTTTCTTCGCGGCGTGGATTCGGCGGCTGTTTACTGGAATGCTTCGACTCGCTTTACCGATGGCGCGGAGTTCGGCTTTGGCGCGGAGATGGGCATCAGCACGCAGAAGTTGCATTGCCGCGGGCCCTTCGCACTGGCGGAGTTGACTTCCTCGAAGTATGAGATTATCGGAACGGGACAAGTAAGGTAGAAGAACTGTCTCAGCGCCTGTCGAGGCTGGCGTCAAGTTGTTTCAAAACGTCCTTAGGAGTGGCACGCTCAGTCTGACTCAGGACAGTATTTCCGATACCGCCCCTGTGCTACCTTACTTGCTTTCCCATTAAGAGACCATGAGATTCGTTTATTCCACAATCTTCTGTTTAATCGTCTTCCTCTGTTTAGTGTTGGCCAGGGTGAGCGACGGTATTCGAAACTCTCCCACTGCGGCTACACCAATTTTCGGTTTTCGCGATGCGGCCAGCGAAAATGCCACCGAGGCCCGTTTTCTTGCCGTTCCTGATCCGAGGTTGGCGGAAGAGCACTTGCGCACGCTGACCCAGGCTCCTCACATGGCGGGAACTCCCGAGGACAAGGCTACGGCGGACTACGTGGCCGAGAAGTTTCGAGCCGCCGGATTCGACACCGAGATCGTCGAATACAAAGTATGGATGAACTATCCGCTGGAAATCAGCGTGGATATTACCGCGCCACCTGGAGTCGAAATGCATGGGCCCACGCGTGAGCATGTCGCTGGCGACCCCTACGACGATGATCCGCGCGTGGTGATGCCGTTTAGTGGCATGTCCCCTTCGGGAGATGCCGAGGCCGAAGTAGTTTACGCCAACTACGGCACGCCGGACGATTTCGAGAAGCTGGAAAAGTTAAAGATTGATGTGCGCGGCAAGATTGTGCTGGTGCGCTACGGCCAGAATTTTCGTGGCGTGAAGGAATTCATCGCCCAGGAGCACGGCGCGGCGGGAGTGATTATTTATTCGGATCCCTTCGATGACGGATGGCGGCGAGGGGATAAATATCCCGATGGTCCGTGGCGGCCGGATACCGGCGTGCAGCGCGGGTCGGTGGGATACATGTTTGAGTTCCCGGGCGATCCGACGACGCCGGGATTTGCGTCCGTGCCTTCGTTGCCGGAGAGCAAACGAATTCCTCCCGAGCAATCCGCGCAGATGCCGAAGATTCCTGTTACCCCGCTTTCCTATCATGACGCGTGGCCAATTCTTCAGCACCTGGGTGGACCGGACTCACCACGCGAGTGGCAGGGCGCGCTGCCATTTACATATCACGTGGGGCCGGGGCCGGTACGGGTGAAGATGCATCTCAAACAGGATTATCAGTTCCGCACCTTGTGGGATGTAATTGGACGAGTGCACGGGGACGAGTCGCCAGACGAATGGGTGGTGGCTGGGAACCATCGCGACGCGTGGGTGTATGGCGCGGTCGATCCAAACAGCGGCACGGCGGCGATGCTCGAAGCAGTTCATGGTGTTGGCGAATTGTTGAAGTCCAGTTGGAAGCCGAAGCGCACCATGATTTTTGCCAGTTGGGATGGTGAAGAAGAAGGGTTGATGGGTTCGACGGAGTGGGCCGAGCAACATGAATCCGAGCTGGCTCACGCTCCCGCATATTTCAACATGGATGTGGCCGTCTCCGGGCCGCGCTTTGGAGCTTCCGCGGTGCCGAGCCTGAAACAGTTTCTGCGGGACGTGACTAAGGCGGTGCCCACTCCCAAGGGCGGGACGGTCTATGCGCTGTGGGAGAAGGGTGATCAGCCAACTGCTTCCTTAAACCAGGTGCCGACGGAATCTGTAGGGGAGACTCGTCGCACACCGGCGGCAACCGCGCCAAAGGACGATGCCCTGGTCGGCGAGCTTGGCAGCGGCTCCGATTACAGTGCTTTTCAGCAGCACCTCGGCGTGCCCTCAACCGATATCAGTTCGACCGGACCGTACGGCGTGTACCACTCGGTGTTCGATAACTTCGCATGGTTCAAGAAATTCGGAGACCCGGATTTCGTGTACGAGCAGCAGATGGCGAGAATCTTCGGTCTCGAGGCCTTGCGCATGGCCGATGCTGACGTTTTGCCTTACGATTACGAAGAATACAGCAAGGAAGTTGCGGTTTATGTGGATGCGGCTGAAAAGCGGGCAGAGAACAAGTTTGGCGACCATGCTCTCGACTTCGGCGCAGTGAATTTGGCGGCCAAGCACTTTCGGGACGCAGGAGCGAAAATTTTGTCGAAGCAGAGGAATCCGGCGCGGGATGCAGTACGGTTGAATCAGGCGCTGCTGGCTGCAGAGCGGGCGCTGCTGGTACCCGAAGGACTGCCCCATCGTCCGTGGTTTCGCCATACAATTTATGCGCCGGGGGAATACACCGGATATGCGGCGGTGGTCATTCCCGGAGTGAACGAAGCTCTCGACAAAGGAGATGCGGAACGCGCGCGTCAGCAACTGGCGGTTTTAGCGGCGGCGCTCGAACGCGCCGCCAAGGAGCTGGAGGGATACCGGTAGATCAATGAATGCCCCGCATGCTCTCGGGCAATTCCTGCGCACCCTGCCGCATTCGGCGGCGGCGACATTTCTCGCGCTGTTTCCTATTGTCGATCCCTTTGGCGGCATTCCGATCTTTTTCAGCATGACCTCGACCTGGACCGCCCAGGATCGGAGGCGTACAGCGGTAAAGACCGGCATCTGGGTTTTTGTCATCCTGGTCACGTTTCTGTTTTTTGGGCGCTTTGTGCTTTATTTTTTTGGCATCTCGCTGCCGGTTTTGAAAATTGCCGGCGGCTTGATTGTGGCCAATACTGCCTGGGGGATGGTTACCTCTCACGCGCGCATCACGCCGGAAGAAAGTCATGAGGCAGAGGAGAAGGAGGACATCTCACTTACGCCGCTGGCGATGCCACTGATGTCGGGTCCGGGAGCCATCGGGGTGGTGATGGCGCTGGCGGCGCACGTCGATAGCGCCGCTTCCTACATCGGCATGGTGATCGGCATCGCCGGGATCGCGCTTTCGGTTTTATTGTTTTTCTGGCTGGGAGGGCCGCTGGTCCGGCGGTTGGGGCCCAGCGCCGTAGGAGCCATTAACAAGATTTTTGGTTTCCTCATTTTGGCGATTGCCGTCCAGTTAGTGTGGGATGGCGTGGCCGACTTCAGGAGCTAAGGTCCGTTCGCGATGAGATTGATCTGGCGTCGAATCAGATTGGCGCCATCGCGCTCACCTCACTTCTTCCTGGTCGCTGATCTGTTATCCTAATCGGCTGTGCGGATGATTTGGTGGTTCCTGATCCTGGGTATGAGCACGCTGGTCGTGGTGTGCGTTGCAATCGCCTTGTACATGCGTTTACGACGCCACTTGCAAGAGGCGCATGCATCCCATGAAATCACTGGCAGCCAACTGGACGGCGAGCATCCCTCCGGCAACACTGAGGCCTGATCGCTCCGCGCTGTAGATTCGGAGACTCCGATGGAAAAGCAAGCGACGCAAGTTCTGGGCAATTCGATGGAGCGGCACTTCGTCCTGGAATCGGCGCGACAAGTCATCCTGGTTGTTGGCGCCAGCTTGTTCGTTGCGTTGTGCGCCCACATTACGATTCCCTTGCCCTTCACGCCGGTGCCGCTGACGCTACAGAACTTCGCGGTGCTGCTGGTGGGTCTGATGCTGGGCAGTCGCCGCGGTTTCGCAGCGCTCGCGCTCTATCTGGCCGAAGGCGCGGTGGGATTGCCGGTATTCAATCCCATCGGTCCGGGCGGAATTGTGCACCTGTTCGGGCCAACCGGCGGATTTCTTCTGGCCTATCCCCTGGTCGCGTGGGTGTCAGGGTACGTGATGGAGCACGGAGAGAGGAGTTTCGCTCGCGCCGCCATTGGAGGCATGCTCGGCGAAATTGTGCTTTTCACTGGAGGTCTGGCCTGGCTCGCGGTTCTCACCCATTCGGTAGTGCAAGCTTTTCGCTGGGGTCTTTACTGGTTCCTCTTTGCGGAAATCATTAAGGTAATGGCGGCAGCCGGAATTGCATCGAGATGGCGGCGCTTCTCGGCCGACAGCCTGAAGGCGAAGTAACTGGTTTTTGGGAGTTCAGACATGACCGTAATTTCGGAGACTGAAACTCAACATTCCGGCGGTAGCCAGTCGTCGCAAGTGCGCGAGATTTCGATTGCCCACAGCCCTGATTCCGATGATGCATTCATGTTTTATGGCCTTGCCACCAGCAAGGTTCGCGTCCCGGGACTCCGTTTTACCCATACCCTCTGTGATATCGAGACCCTGAATCAGAAGGCGCGTGAGGGCGTCTACGATGTGACCGCAATTTCCTTTCACGCTTATCCTTATATACAAGATTTATATGCGCTGATGTCGTGCGGAGGCAGCGTGGGCGAAGGCTACGGGCCCATGATTGTTTCGCCGCGTCCGTTCACGCAAAGTGAAATCAAGGAAAAGCGCATTGCGGTTCCGGGTACGCTTACCACCGCCTATCTCGCGCTGCAACTTTTCGCTCCAGGGGTGGAGACCGAAGTCGTTCCCTTCGACCAGATCATTCCGCAGGTTCTCGAGGGCAAGTTCGAAGCGGGACTCATTATTCATGAAGGCCAGCTCACTTACGACAAGGCTGGCCTGCACCGTATCGTCGATCTCGGACGCTGGTGGCAGAAGATGACTGGCTTGCCGCTTCCGCTGGGAGGCAACGCAATTCGCCGCGCCCTCGGCCCCGAGCTCATTTCCGCCGTGAACAGTGCGCTGCGCGACAGCATTCAATATGCACTCGACCACCGCGACGAAGCCTTGTCCTATGCCATGCAGTTCGCTCGCGATCTTGACTCCCAAACCGCCGATCGTTTCGTCGGCATGTACGTGAACGAACGCACGCTCGACTACGGTCCGGAAGGGCGCGAAGGCGTTGCACGCTTGCTGGATATGGGCCACAAGGCCGGCATTATCGCTCCTGAGGCGCGCGTGGATTGGGTAGCGTAAGGGCTCAGTGAGCATGGCGCATTTGTCTGGCACAGAGGAAAGAACCAACGAAAAGCAGACCCTGCTGATCGACGCCGACGACACGCTCTGGGAAAACAACATCTACTTCGAGCGGGCGATCGCTCGTTTCATTTCATTCCTTAATCACCACGAATTTTCTTCCGGGCAAGTCCGCGAGGTCCTCAACGACGTAGAGCGCGAATGCATTGTGAAACACGGTTACGGCCTGCACAGTTTCGCGCATGCTCTGGTCGACACGTTCGAGCGCCTCAGCGTGCAACCGGTTACTCCGGAACTGCACACGCAGATCAACAGCTTCGCCCACACCGTTGCCGACCATCCCATGGAACTTTTGCCAGAGGTTCCCGAGACGCTCGAATACCTCGGGGAAAGGCACAATCTCATCCTCCTGACCAAAGGCGCCATCGTCGAGCAGACGGGAAAGATTGAGCGCTCAGGCTTAAAAACTTATTTCACCGCAACCGAAATCGTCGCCGAGAAAGACGCTGAAGCCTATGAAAGGATCGTTGAGAAATTTGGGCTGGAGCACGACTCCACCTGGATGATCGGAAACAGCCCAAAGTCCGACATCAATCCCGCACTGGCCACGGGCCTGAACGCGGTTTTCGTCCCGCACGGCGACACCTGGATTCTGGAACATGACGAACTGGATGCCGCTGAGCCCCCACAGCGTTTGCTCATCGTGGGACGCTTCGCAGAACTGCGTGAGCACTTCTAGCCTATTCTTCAGATAGGTCAGAATCAGATCGGTAAACCTGCCGTAACTTTTAGCACCAAACTAACCAACAAGCGTCTCTCACGGTGCGCGTTTCCCGCATGTTACGCTCGTTCTGTCCAACGTTCTTTGCACTACCTCGTCTAACGTGGAAACAAATAATTTCCGCAGGCTGTTGCGCACGGTGGAAGCTCTCTCCGATCTTGGACCGGAGCTCACAGCCGAACGCGATTTCACCGAAACAGCGCGCCGTATGCTCTCCGCCGTCATGGAAGCCGCCGGCGCGCGCGAAGGCGCGCTTTTTGTTTTCAACGAGAAGCCCACCATGCTCACGTCCGTGGCGTCCGAGGGATTCGCCATGTTGCCGGAGCCGGCATTCATTCCGCTTCTTCCCAAACATGCGCATGCTCTCACCGCCGCGCGCGGACCAATTGTGCTCAACGCTTCCACCTATTCCGTCTTTCTCAGTTCCAATGGCAACGTCGCCCCTGAATTGTTCAAGTGCATCGCCCCGCTTAAATCGGTCGGCAAGCTCGCCGGGGTCGTGGCTATGGGACGGCGTCCCGGAGATGCACCCTATCTGGAAGCGGAGCTGGATGCCATGGAGCTGCTCTGTAGCTACATCGGTTTAGCCGTGCATAACCACGCGCTTACCCAGACGCTAGCGCAGCGGGTAACCGAGAATCTGCGTCTGATGGCCTCACTGCACGGCTTCTATGACAGCGCGCTTGAAGCATTCGCCACCGCGATCGACGTGAAGCACGTGAACATTCACGGCCACTCTCTGCGCGTAGGGCGTTATGCTGCCGCCATCGGTGAAGCCATGGGAGTCGAACCCGGCGAAGTTGCAGCCCTCCGTAGCGCTGGATATTTACATGACATCGGCAAGGTCGCAGTCGACCGCCGCCTGTTCAGCAAGCCCGGAGCGCTCAATCCCGAAGAGTTTCGCGAGATGGCCGATCACACCGTAGTGGGCCATCAGATCGTTAGTAGCGTGGAGTTCCCCTGGCCCAAGATTCATGAATCGGTGCGATGGCATCACGAACGCAGCGACGGTTCCGGATACCCTGATGCGTTGTCCAATGACGAATTGCCCATGCCCGTACGAATCATGGCGCTCGCCGACACTTTCGATGCCATGACTAGCCTGCGCCCTTACCGCGAGCCGCTTTCGCTGGGCGGCGCGCTGAGCGACCTGGTGCGCATGACTCCGCAAAAATATGATCCCAACGCGGTGCAGGCTCTCTTAATCCAGGTGCGCCGCGATGCCGTGGGCAGCAATCGAACTCCACTCCTCGCCGACCACATGTCCGTAAACATTTCTCCCACCGATGTAGACCAGTTAGCCGCGACTCTGCAGCACAAGGTCTCGCGCGGCAAGATGTATCTAACCTAGTTTCTGGCCAGTAACTGCCCACTATCTTTGGTAACCACGGGGAACTTTTCCATACAGTTTGGGTTGATAATTGGCAGATTGTCGTCTTTCCCGACCGAGAGTCCTCATGCCTCTGGGGCGCACCAAATTTGCCGTCGTTTTTCTTTCTGTCGGTCTGGCATGCATAGTTTCGCCCTTGCTGGCGAAAAAGAAAGAGAAACCAGTTTCCGGCGCGAGCGACCAACGCCGCGCTCTCCACGCTCTGAATCGACTGAGTTTTGGTCCACGTCCCGGGGATGTGCAGCGCGTGATGGCCATCGGCGTCGACAAGTGGATCGATCTGCAACTGCATCCCGAGAAAATCGATGACCGCGCGCTCGAGGCTCGGCTGGAACCGTTCCGCACGACGCGCATGGGCTCGCGGGAAATCGCCCTGGAATTTCCGGATGGTGCGGAGATCAATCAGGTGATGAATGGCAAGAAACCCATGCCGTCTGAGGCCGCGCTACGCATGGTCTACCAAATTCAGATCGACCGACAGCAGGCAAAGAAAGAACGTCTAGGAGCCACCAAAAATCTTCCGGCGTCCACAGTAGCCTCGAGCGCGAGCGGATATACCGATCATTCCACTATGAGCTCTGGCTCACCAAACAACGAGACCGCGGCAGATACGAACGCTAAGAACTCTCCCGAGAACACAGACGCCGCTGCGCCCTCCGCACTTCCGGCGGAGATGACCGCAGAGGAGAAGGAAGAAGCTCGGCGGCGCGAGGAACAACTTTACGCCGACCTGGAAGTGCAGCAACTGCCCAACATTCCGCCGGACCGGCGTTTCCAAAAGATTCTGAGCATGTCGCCGACGGCACAACTGGCCTTGGCTGATACGTTGCGTGGAGGCAAAGGTCAGGAGTTTCTCGAAGGCCTGTCTCCGAAGCAAAAAGAAACTCTGCTCTCCGTGAATAACCCGCCGGGTGTTGTCACCAGCGAACTGGCGCAAGCCAAGCTTCTGCGGGCCATCTACAGCGAGCGCCAACTGCAGGAAGTGATGACAGATTTTTGGTTCAACCACTTTAATGTCTTTGTGGACAAAGGACCCGATCGGCTTCTCATTACCAGCTACGAGCGCGATGTGATTCGCCCGCGCGCGCTCGGCAAGTTCGAAGACCTGCTCGTGGCCACGGCGAAGAGTCCGGCAATGTTGTTCTATCTCGACAACTGGCTGAGCGTAGGGCCGAATTCGCCGCAAGCTCTCGGCGTTCCGGCGCATCCATCGGGGCCATTCGGGCGACGTTATTCTCTGCGGCCAAATAAGGGCAAGCGTCCTAGCGGCCTCAACGAGAATTACGGCCGTGAGTTACTGGAACTTCATACCCTGAGCGTAAGCGGCGGGTACTCGCAGCGGGATGTGACAGAAGTTGCCAAGGTATTCACTGGATGGACCATCGACAAGCCAAACGAAGGCGGCGGATTCAAATTCGAGCCTCGCATGCACGAGCCCGGACCGAAGTTCGTGCTCGGCCGCCGCATCAAACCTAAAGGCGAAGACGAAGGATTGGAACTGCTGCATCGTCTGGCCACCAGCCCGCAGACGGCGCGTTTCATCTCGCTCAAGCTGGCGGAGCGTTTTGTGTCGGACGATCCGCCTCCAGCACTGGTCGACAGCATGGCGAAGACTTTCCTGAAAAAGAAAGGCGACATTCGCGAAGTGTTGACCGTGCTTTTTCAATCGTCCGAGTTTTGGGATGACGGAACTTATCGCGTCAAGGTAAAGACGCCCCTTGAATTTGTAGCGTCTGCCGTACGCGCCACCGGCGCCGAGGTGGACGACGCATTGCCACTCGTCCGCCAGCTCAGCAACATGGGCATGCCACTTTACGGCGCGCAGCCACCCACTGGTTATTCCATGAAAGCAGAAACCTGGGTAAGCTCGTCCGCGTTGCTCAACCGTATGAATTTTGCTTTGGCGCTCAGCGGCGGCAAGATCAAGGGCGTTCAAGTGGACGTGGCGCAATTCGCGGGAAGCGCTCCCCTCAACTCGCCACCGGACTCTACTCTCTCAACACTGGAGTTTAGCCTGCTTGCCGGAGACGTATCGAAACAGACGCATGACTCGATTGCAGCACAGGTCGCAGGTGCGGCAGCCAGCGATACGCTGCGCAAGCCGTCGGATGCAATACGGCACACGGAGGTGAGCACGATCGCGGGCCTGCTATTGGGCTCGCCAGAATTTCAGAGGAGATAGCTTTTTGACTATTAGCTCTTGGCTATTAGCTTGAACCAGACTAGTTTCGGCTGCGCGGTGCTGAAAGCAAGAGTTGAGGTACAGAGCCAAGAGCTGAAAGGCAAGAGCGAGGAGCCGTTATTATGTCCATCACACGTCGCGTATTTCTTCGCAATAGCGCACTCGCCGCTGTCGGTACCGCCGCGGTGCCGGGCTTTCTTGCTCGGGCCGCCATGGGCGCGCTTCAGCCGGGCACGCGCACCAAGCGACTAGTCGTAATCTTTCAGCGCGGCGCAGCCGACGGATTGAACATTGTCGTGCCTCATGCCGAGCCGCAATATTACGCGATGCGGCCCAGCATCAACATTCCCCGAAAGTCGGTCATCGATCTCGATGGCTTCTTCGGCCTGCATCCTTCGCTTGCGTCCTTCCAGCCGCTCTGGCAGCAGCGACATCTCGCAATTGTGCACGCTGCCGGCTCGCCTGATCCCAACCGCTCACACTTCGACGCTCAAGACTTCATGGAGTCCGGTACTCCGGGCATAAAGTCGACGGAAGATGGGTGGCTCAACCGCGCCATGCGCAATTTGCCGCAACAGAAGTCGGCTTTCGAGGCCATCGCTATGGGCCCGTCAGTCCCGCGCATTCTGAGCGGCGCCGAGCCCACCATCGCCATCAACAGCATCAACGATTTTTCCGTGGGAGGCCGCAACCCAAAAGCCTCGCCCGTCGCCAATACTTTCGAGGCCATGTACGATCACTCGCTTGATACCGTTCTTCACGGTACTGGAGAAGAAACCTTTGACGCCGTGAAGATGCTTAAATCCGCGGACCCGTCGAAGTACAAACCAGCGCCCGGCGCCGACTATCCCAAGGGACGTTTCGGCGACAGCATGCGCCAGCTTGCGCAACTGATTAAAGCGAACCTCGGAGTGCAGGTGGCGTTTGCCGACATCGGCGGCTGGGATCATCACGTCAACGAAGGCTCAACCGAAGGCCAGATCGCCAATGTTTTGCGGGATTTCTCGCAGTCGCTCGCCGCATTCTGGACCGATCTCGACGACCTCGGAGAAGACACCGTGGTCGTAACCATGTCGGAGTTCGGCCGCACCGCGCGCGAGAACGGCAATCGCGGGACCGACCACGGCCACGCCAACGTCATGTTCGTGCTGGGCGGACCAGTGAAGGGCGGCAAAGTCTACGGACGCTGGCCGGGCCTCGATCAGTCACAACTCTACGAAGGCCGCGATCTGGCCCTCACCACGGATTTCCGACAGGTGCTGGGAGAAGCTGTTGCGCGGCACATGGGGAATAAGAATCTTGCGACGGTGTTTCCGGGATATGAGAATCAGCCGGGGAAATTTCTGAAGTTATTGGGATAACGAGAAGGAGCACAACGTCCGAGCCGCGCTAGATCTCGACCAGCACATCTCCGCCTTCAATCTTCAGCGGATACACGGCAACCTTCATTCTGGGATCCTGCGCGGCCTCACCGGTTTTTGGGTCCCAGGCCCAGCCGTGCCACGGGCACACAACCTTGCCGCCTTCGATCATTCCTTGCCCCAGTGGCCCGCCGCGATGCAGGCAGACGTTCTCCATCGCGCTGTAAGTGCCATTCACGTTAGCCACGCAGACGGTCTTTGCGCCGCAAGGAAATTCTTTGGCTTCGTCAGTCGGTGGGAGTTCGGCTTCGCTAGCGAGTCTGATGAAGGTCGGCATTTCTCCACGTTGTTTTTGCTGCAAACTGACGGCGCATAGCTGACAGCTATCGCGGCTGCGCAGTCTGTGCGATCATGACCTGCCGCTTGAAGTTCTCGACCATATTCGCATCGAGCCGCACTTCTGTCGGCCTCTTCGCCACCGTCATGGTATCGATTTTGTCTTGCAGCTTGAGCAGTGCGTAGAAAAGATTCTCCGGACGCGGCGGGCATCCTGTGACGTAAACGTCCGTGGGCACAATTTTGTCCACTCCCTGCAGCACGGCATAAGTATTAAACGGCCCGCCCACCGACGAGCACGCGCCCATCGAGATCACCCACTTCGGATCGGGCATCTGATCATAAATGCGCTTCACCACCGGCGCCATCTTCAACGTCACCGTGCCCGATACGATCATCAGATCGGCCTGCCGCGGGCTGGGACGAAATACCTCCGCCCCAAAGCGTGCAATATCAAATCGTGAAGTCGAAGCGGCAATCATCTCGATGGCGCAGCAAGCCAAGCCGAACGTCATCGGCCACACGGCGGACTTGCGCGCCCAGTTGAAGACGTAGTCGACCGTGCTGATCATGAAATTCTTTTCAAATTTATTTTGCAGCCAGCTCATCAGGGGACCTCGGTCCGTGCACGTTCGAAACAATTATACGTTCAATCACGCTGAAAATGGCGCGGAGCGCCTGCACGCTGTCGTCAAGCGTCATTTTGAACCGGTCGCCGAGTTGCTCCGCCATCGAGACTCAGCTACAAATAGATTCATCCATGGATTCAAGCTCCGCGGTGGCCGCCGCCCGCAAACGCATCCCGACCAGACTCCTCGATGCATGGGCTCATATCCGCACCTCGCAATTCTGGATGGTCGCCATCGCCCTGTTTCTTCGCGTCGGCTGGATCATCGTCGGCCACACCTACAAATTCAAGAGCACGGAAGATAACTTCGGCTTCGGCTGGGAAATGGGACGCATCGGCGCCGCCATCGCCTCCGGCCGCGGCTTCAGCGATCCTTTCGGCGCTCCCACCGGCCCAACAGCGTGGGAGCCGCCGCTTTATCCGTATCTGACCGCTGGCGTCTTCCACTTCTTCGGCATTTATTCGAGAGCTTCGGCGTTCCTTCTGCTCACCATCAACAGCATTTGTTCCTCACTGACTTGCATTCCGATTTTCCTCATTGCGCGCAGAATTTTCTCAGAGAAGGTTGCGGTCGGCGCGGCCTGGACGTGGGCCCTTCTGCCCTACGTCATGTTCTGGTGCACGCGCTGGGTGTGGGAGACGAGTTTTTCAGCATTGCTGCTCGCAGTAATTTCCTGGCTGGCGCTGACCATGGAAGATCGCGACGGACTGAAACCATGGCTGCAATTCGGCCTGCTCTGGGGAATCGCCGCACTCAACAGCACGGTGCTGATCGCGTTCCTTCCAGCCTCGGGATTGTGGGCGTGGTATCACCGCGCGAAGCTGCACAAGCCTTCACTCACGGGCCTGGTGCTGGCTTCAGTAGTCTTCACCGCCTGCGTCACACCCTGGACCGTGCGCAACTACCGAATGTTCGGGAAAGTCATTTTCATTCGCGATAACCTCGGCGCGGAACTCCGCTTGGGCAATGGTCCCGGCGCCGACGGCACTTGGCAGCAATATCTGCATCCTACGCAGGATACTTTCGCCATGCGCCAGTACACGTCCATGGGCGAACTGGCCTATATCGAGCACCGCAAGCGGCAGGCGCTCGATTACATCAAGGCCGATTATTCGCGCTTCGCCATCCTCTGCCTCAAGCGCTTCATTTATTTTTGGGCCGGACCGCCGCGGCTGGCGAAGATCTGGTGGCTGGCCGAGGTGAAAAATTCGCTCTTCCTCGCCTCATCGGTTCTGATGTTCTGGGGACTCGGACGCGCCCTACGCCAGCGCAAACCCGGTGCCTGGCTGCTGTTCTGGCTGATCCTGCTGTATCCCGCGATTTACTACGTCGTCTATCCCGGCCAGCGTTACCGGCATCCAATCGAGCCAGAGATGACAATCCTCGGGATTTTCCTGCTCACCGAAGCGCGAAAAACGAAACCCACCGTTAGTAAATAACGCTCAATAAATCGTGTACCCGGGAGCCGGCGTCCGCAGATCGGGCTTCGATGCCGCCAGCAGCAAGGCCCCTTCCCGCTTGAACGCTCGCAGATCCTCCAGACTATGAAACGACTTTGTCTGATAATCATCCGGCGTGGGCGTGTCGTCCGGAATGCGGAAAGCCTCGACATTTTCGAAGGCATGTTTCTTCAAGAGCTCGACGTACTCCGCCTCCGACCGCACATGCACCGGAACTTTCAGCTTGTCCACCCACTGCAGCGAGTACGGATTATCCTTGTATAGATTGATCAGGATGAATAACCGTCCCTGCGGCGCCATCACGCGAAACAGCTCCATCAGCGCGCGATCCTGATCGGCATAGTAATAAAACGACTCCACCGACAACACCTTGTCAAAGAAATTTTCTTCCCAGGGGATCTGCTGCGCCGATCCCCAAACGTAAAGCACATTGTCGAAATCCTTCGAAGCCGCCCGAGCCTCGCGAATCATCTCGTCAGAAACGTCGAGCCCCACCACCTGCCCAAACCCATCCGGACCCTCGCCTACCAAGCGCGCCAGCAGCCGCGTCGCCCATCCCGATCCACAACCGAGGTCGAGCACGCGCTCACCGGGACGCAGCTCCATCCGGCGAATCGTCTTCGCCGTAATGTCGAAGTGATGGCTCTCCATCTTCGCGCCTTCGCCAGCCGCGGCCCAACGGTTGAATTCCTGTTGCAGTTTTTCGTCGGGAGTGAGGGATTTGTCAGACACGTGAATTTCCTTTTGTGAATTTCCTGCTTCTCTATGCTACAGTTTTCCTCCTCATGGCGACACGCCCTCAGAATCCCGCACCCCAGCCTGACCCCGGATCACTCTACTGCCCGAACTGCGCCCAAGAAGTGAACGATCCTCTAACCTGCGGCGACTGTTCTGCCGTCATCTGCCGCCGCTGTGGCACTCCGCTGGAATCTCCCGACGAACTGGGAATCGGCTAATGGAAACGCCCGCCGCGTTGCCTACCATCGAGACCGCTGCTGAATCACAGCCCACTCTCGTTCGCGGACTCGGCCTGCTCGATTCCGGGCTGCTGCTGGTCAGCGGGATCATCGGCTCGTCGATTTTTCTTACCGCGAAAGACATCGCCGGGCCGCTGCCGCAGCCCATGCTTTTCTTGCTGGTGTGGGTGATCGGCGGCGTGATTTCGCTCTTCGGCTGCGTCGCCTTCGCGGAACTCGGCTCCATGTTTCCCGAGTCCGGCGGCCAATACGTCTATCTCCGCGAGGCCTACGGTGACCTCGTCGCCTTCCTCTACGGCTGGATGCTCTTCAGCGTCGCCAACGGAGGCTCGATCGCAGCTCTTGCCGTCGCCGCCGCGGTCTATACAGGACAGGTCTTCCCCATGGTCTCGCAGGATCACGTAATTCTCGCGGCCGCCGGAATCACCATCACCCGCGCCCACTTGCTCGGCCTGCTACTTATCGCCATTCTCACCTGCGTTAATGTCTTCGGCTTGCGCTGGGGCACGTTGCTGCAAAATCTCTCCACCTGGACCAAGTTTGTCGCCATGGCGGCCTTCGTATTTCTCGGCTTTGCCATCGGCAAAGGTGACTGGTCGCATTTCCGCTCCCATGGCGTCGGCCTCACCATGGGACTGCACCCAACACAATTGATTTCCGCCATGGGCATCGCGCTGATCGCGGTGTTCTGGGCCTACGACGGATGGGTGTACATCACCTGGGTCGCAGGCGAGGTCAAAGAACCGCGCCGCAATGTTCCGCTGGCCATGGTGCTGGGAGTGCTTGTGGTCGGCGTGATCTACATGGCGATGAACGTCACTTATCTCTACGCGCTACCGCTTGGCGAGATCGCGCAGCATGAAACTATTGCTCATGCAGCCGCGGAAGCGATGTTTTCACCGCGCGCCGCGGGCTGGCTCTCGCTGTTGATTGCGGTCTCCTGCTTCAGCGCAGCAGCGACTTGCACGCTCTCCGGCGCACGCGTGTATCTGGCCATGGCGCAGGACGGCGTCTTCTTCCAGCGCATGGCCGTGATCCATCCCAAATGGCGCACGCCCGCCTTCAGCCTGATTGGTCAAGGTGTTTGGGCCGCGCTGCTCACCGTGAGCGGCCGCTACGATCAACTCTATACCTACGTCATCTACGGCATGGTGCTCTCCTACACGCTCACCGTGATCGGAATGTTCCTACTGCGCTGGAAGCGTCCCGAGATTCCGCGCCCCTACCGCTGCACGGGATATCCCTGGCTACCAGCGATCTATGTCCTCGTCGGCGCCGCCTGGACGCTCAATACAATCATCACGCGCCCTACGGAAGCCTTCTGGGGCACCGCCATCGTGCTGATCGGCGTACCGGGATATTTATATTGGAAGCGCAGCAACCGGAAGTCCGAGTTCGTGCTTTGAAAGGGCGCGGCTTCAGCCGCGCCGTTATGCGCCCGTAGAAAATGTGGGCTCTCGCCCCTGAGGCGTGGAGTGGCAGATGTTCGAGCGATACACCGAGAAAGCGCGGCGCGTGATCTTCTTCGCGCGCTACGAAGCCAGCCAGTACGGCTCGCCGGAGATCGATACCGAACATCTGCTCCTCGGTCTAATACGCGAGAACAAAGCGCTACATCGCTGGCTGCCGAAAACAAATCCTCTAACCATCCGCCAGCGAGTCGATGAGGAACATTCGCCCAAGCACCCATCGATCCCGACTACCGTCGACCTGCCCCTCAGCGACGCCGCGAAGCGCGTTCTGAAACACGCGATGGCCGAAGCGGATGGCCTATCCCACAAGCATATTGGAACCGAGCACCTGTTTCTCGGTCTCCTCGACGAAGAGGGCTGCTTTGCTGCCGAGCTATTGCTGGAAGGAGGAGCCGACGCCGCCAGCATTCGGCGCCAACTTACACCCGAGGCTGAGAGGCACTCGATGCCCGGAATTTACGAAACCATTCGCACTCGTAACTTCGGCCGCTCGGGAGGCGCTATTCTTATCCACGGCATTCCACGAAGTGCCGACCGCATCCACGACGCCGTCCAGCGCTGCCGCCTATACTGGCACTGGGACAAGCGCGCATGGACAAACCTTGACATCGTAGTCGCGAAAAAGACCGGCAAGTTTTCCTTCGACCTGCGCCTCGCAACGGACAAAGAAAACTTCGAACTCGTCAAAGGCGGCTGGAAGAAAGACCACTGCTTTATCTGCGGCTGGGAACTTTTCGAATCACAGGACGACGCCGACCACGGAACCGGCTACACCAATGGCCACGACTGGCTGTGTACAGAGTGCTACACGAAATTCTGGCAGCGACCGGATTTCTTTTCTTCTTCCTATTCGGACATCACCTAGCAATTTCGCTTGTGTCCCTTTTTCGTAAAAAGCACAACTGACATCTTGCCTTGTGGTCACTCTGCTGCTACCTTCCAGCCAACGAACGAGCCAGCACTGATTTCGTTGATCGCAGAGGGCTGGGTTTCTTCCCTGGGGGTGTTCGTTGAAAAGCACTCCTGCGGGTTTCTCTGCTTCTCTTAATTAGGCTTGGCCCGATCGAAAGGAGATTTATGTCTACTCCGAAGAAGACTCTGCCACTCGCCGGCAGCGAACGCGCTCCGCTGCAGGGCGCGCGCGAGATAGGTCCAGCCAATCCCAATGAAACTCTGGACGTTACGATTCGTCTGCGATCACCCGCCGGGAAGAAGCCGATCGTTAATTCTGAGGAATACACCAAATCGATAGAGAAACGTACCGTTCTAAGCCGCCAAGAATTCGAGCAACGCCACGGGGCGGACCCGGAAAGCATCGCCCGCATCGAGTCCTTCGCCCGCGAACACAAGCTCACGGTGAAGGAGGAGAGCCCGGCACGCCGGACCGTCGTTCTTTCCGGAACGGTCGCGGCCATGAGTCAGGCCTTCGGCGTCACGCTGAAGGAATACCAGCATCCCACCGGCAAGTATCGGGGTCGAACTGGCCCGGTTCACCTTCCTGCGGAACTGCATGACATCGTTGAAGGCGTCTTTGGCCTGGACAATCGTCCCCAAGCCAAGCCGCATTTTCGTAGACGGCATGGGCGAGCCGGGGCCCGTGCCGTTGCCGTAAATCTGTCCTATACGCCCGTGCAAGTCGCCGCTCTGTACGACTATCCCACCGGCGTAGATGGATCCGGAGAATGCATCGCCTTGGTCGAACTCGGAGGGGGCTACAATGCGACAGACTTGAGCGCTTACTGGGGCCAGCTCAAGCTCGCGAAGACGCCCACCGTATCCGCAGTTTCAGTCGGCAACGGCAGCAACAATCCTACCGGCGATCCCAACGGTCCCGATGGTGAGGTGATGTTGGATATTGAAGTCTGCGGAGCGATCGCGCCGGGCGCTAAAATCGTCGCGTATTTTGCAGAAAACACTGACGCCGGATTTCTCAATGCGATCACAACCGCCGTCCACGACAGCACCAATAATCCCTCCGTGCTTTCCATCAGTTGGGGTGGTCCGGAATCCAGTTGGACGCAGCAGGCCATGACATCGATGGATGAAGCGTTTCAGGCAGCCGCCGCGATAGGAGTCACGGTTTGCGTGGCCGCGGGAGACGATGGATCCACTGATGGAGTCAACGACGGCCTGAACCACGTGGACTTTCCTGCATCCAGTCCCAATGTGCTGGCCTGTGGAGGCACGGAACTCGTGGCGTCGGGAAATAGCATCACCAATGAAACGGTGTGGAACGAAACCGCGAATAATGAGGGTGCCACGGGAGGCGGCATCAGTGATATGTTTCCGCTGCCCGCTTACCAGAGCGGGGCTGGCGTTCCGCCATCTGGCAATCCCGGAAGCCATATCGGACGCGGAGTTCCAGATGTTGCCGGGGACGCCGATCCCTCTACCGGTTATGTGACTCGTGTCGATGGCCAACCCGACGTGATCGGGGGCACCAGCGCTGTGGCTCCCCTCTGGGCTGGATTGTTCGCCCTAATCAATCAAAGTATTGGAAAGCCCGCGGGCTTCGTCAACCCCTTGCTTTATCCGGACGCAAAACAAGGCGGCGTCTTCCATGACATTACGTCAGGCAACAACGGAGCGTATGCCGCAGGTTCAGGATGGGACCCCTGCACCGGCCTGGGATCGCCAATCGGGAACCGGCTTGCAGCCGTACTGGAGACGCCGACTCCCTCGACGAAAGCCAAGAGAACGGGTACCTAACCCCGGCGGATGAAGCGGCGCGACGCTCGTTGTGTAGCGCCACTTCTCATTCATTCGCTTAAAATGGTGCGGAATCCCCTTGATAAGGTTTGCGGTTCGGAGACCGAGCCAACGGCCCCCGCCAGGTCTAATGTGTGACCGCAGTAACTTTATTTACGCTCCCAGTTGCAGTACCTTGGTGTAGTGTCCAGAAATTTGTAATCGTCCGCGCATTCGCGCCTTCTTTGGAGAAGACATGAGCCGCTCTGTAGTCGTTCGTCTGCTTCTTGTCGGGTTCCTCATCACCGCTCTGTTTACCGGATGCTCCCGCGATCCCAACATCCGCAAGCAGAAATTTCTGGAGAGCGGCGACCGCTATTTTGACAAAGGCAAATACCGCGAAGCGGCCATCCAGTATGCCAATGCATTGCAGGTCGACTCGCGCTTTGCCCAGGCTCATTACAAACTCGGAGAAACTTATTTGAAGCTTGGCGACGGCAGCCGCGCCGTTCAGGAACTCTCACGGGCAGTCGATCTCGCCCCCGATAATTACGACGCCCACATCGACTTGGCGAATCTTTGGGTCGCTGCCTCGCGAAGTGTGGATGGATCTGTCAAAGACGAATATCTGAAGAATGCGCGGGCGGAACTCGACCTTCTTCGCCAGAAACAGCCCGAGAACCCCGCCGTCTTCCAAGCATGGGCTGACTATTACGCCGTGGAGAATTTACTAACCGAGGCTCTAGCGGAGATGCAGAAGGCCGTTGCCGCCGATCCCAAGCGCTCGGATTCTTACTTGGGTCTGGCGTTCCTGCAACTCCGTTCCAGCCTCCCCGACCAGGCCGAAGCTAATTTCAAGAAAGCCGCCGACCTTGACCCGCAGGCGATGAACGCTCAACTGGCTCTCGGAGACTTTTTCCGGTCACGCAACCGCATGCCGGAGGCGGAGCAGCAATTCAAGCACGCCATCCAACTGGCTCCGAAAGATCCCGCACCTCGCGAAGCGCTGGCGCGCTTGTACATGGCGGAAGGCAATCGCAGTGAAGCCGAAAACCTGCTAAAGCGGGCCAAGAGTGACCTTTCGGACAATTCGGAAGGCTACCGACTGCTTGGCGATTTCTATTTCGCCGTCGGTGACATTGATAAGGCCACCGAGGAGTATTCCTCGCTTTATAGCGAACACCCGAGGGACCCTCACGTCAAGAAAAACTACATCCAGCTTTTGATCCTGAAGAATCGCTTCGAGGAAGCTACCAAGCTGAACAATGAGGTTTTAAAGGCGAATCCGCACAACGTGGACGCACTGATCTCTCGCGGCCAGATACAAATTCAGCAGAACGACCCTGCCGGCGCTGTGGATTCCCTCCAGCAGGCGGTCAGGGAAGACCCCAACAATGCTGATGCTCATTATCAACTCGGCCTCGCTTTTGATCTGCAGCACAATAATGCCCGCGCGGAATCGGCGTGGCGCGATGCCGTGCGGCTGCGTCCTAATTTTATAGACGCACAGCGCGCTCTGGCCCTCCTGGAACTGAGTCGAGGAGATATTGATGCACTTTCCCAGACTGCGCAGCAAATCATCTCCGTTGCCCCCAACCTCCCCTATGGCTATCTTTATCGCGCGCTGGCCGAGATGAATCGCCAGAAATATAGTGAGGCCGAACAAGACCTGACCAAGTTAATGGGGATCATACCCGGAAGCCCGATTCCCTTCGTGCAGATGGGACACCTTCATCACTTGCAGAAGCAATATGGGGAGGCGATTAAGTTTTATCAGCAGGCTCTCGATAAAGACCCCGCCTCCACTGACGCGATGCAAGGCATCATGAATGCCTATCTGGCGCAGAAGCAGCCAGACCAGGCGATCGCCGCAGCGCGGACACAGATCGCCAAATCGCCCAATACGGGCGGCTTCTATGATTTGCTGGGCACCGCGCTGTTTCAAAGGAAGGATTTGCCTGGCGCCGATGCCGCGCTGCGCAAGGCAATTCAGCTGGATAAGAATAATTCCGACGCTCTTTTGAAGTTAGGGCAGGTGCAGGTGGCGGAAGGTTCCGTGAGCCAGGCACTGGCCACGTATCAGCAGTCTATCAAGGATCACCCACGCCAGATTGAGTTCTATATTCTCAGCGGTGAGATGTACGAATCTCAGGGTAACCAGGAACAAGCGAAGGCGATGTACCAGAAGGCGCTGGAATTTCAGCCCGATAATCCCCTGGCGTCAAACAATCTCGCCTACTTGATCCTGCAACAGTTACACCAGGGCGGCAGCGGCAATGTCGACGTGGCACTGGCGATGGCGCAGACGGCCCGCCGGGGCTGGCCTGATTCCCCGCATGCCGCGGATACTTTGGGCTTTGCATATCTTCAGAAGGGCGTTTATCAATCCGCCATCGACATGTTCCAGGAGTCCCTGCGGCTTAGCGAAAATCAAGGCACGGCGGACAGTCCAACCGTCCACTATCATCTGGCACTCGCTTATCAAAAAAATAACCAGCCGGTTCAGGCGCGCCAGCAACTGGAACGCACCTTAAAGATCGATCCGAATTACGCCGATGCGCGCAAGGCGTTGTCGGATCTGCGCGGATAAAGTTAGCCTTCGCCGGGCGTCGCACCTCGCCCATACACCGGGCAGACCACGACGATCTCTCGCCGCTCTGCATTTGGGAGCAATCAGCCCCGCGTTCTCGAGCGCTGTAAGGTCTCAGAAGGTTTTTCACCGAATTGCGTATGGTATTCCGCGGCGAAGCGGCCAAAGTGCAGGAAGCCCCAACGGGAAGCAGTCTCGGTTACGGTCGTGCCCTGGCTCGATTGGGAAAGGTCGTCATGCACGCGTTCCAGGCGCAATTTGCGCAGAAATTGCATCGGAGTGTACCCCCGCTTACGCTGGAAACTATGTTGCAGCGTTCTTGAACTCACCCCCGCGGCCATGCAGATATCCCCCAACGATAGCGCCAGATGAGCGTTCGCATTCATATATTCTTCGGCGGCGCGCACCTGCCACGGACCAGCGTCGCGAGAGCGTACTAGCAATCGCGTATAGTTGTGACGCTGGGCTTCGAGCAATAGCGACACGAGTTCGTTCTCCAACATGCGAGCCGCCAGCCAGTGCTGTCCTTTTTCTTCGCGGTACTGATCATGACCCGGTTTGCTCTTGTGGCTGAGTTGGTCGCACAGACTCAACAACAGACGGCGAAAGCGTTGTCCCGCCTCGGTTCTCAGTTGGAAGCGAGGGGAAAACACCAGCGGCGTGTTGGTTCCCCGAACCAGCATCTTCTCCAATTCCTGCACCAGATTTTCGCGGCTGAGTCTGAGAAAAAGCAATTCGAATCGCTGGGAAGTGCGGGCTTCGACGGGCTGCAATGGCGATTCCACCAAGCCTGATCCCAAGCGTACCGGGACGAGTTCGCCCGCCACGCTGTGCTCCACCTCTCCGGCGATCGCGAGAACCACGGCGTAAGCATCGTCGGGCAACTGGGCGTGCACTTTCAGGGCTCCCGTTGTCCTGACGCGTGACAACTGCATTCGCGGGCTCTCTGCGACGAAGATCTCCGTGGAGAATGTCCCACTCGGACTCAGCAACTCGGCGCGATAGGGGACGGCGGACTCCGCCAGCAAAGACGCGGCTTCGTCCGCGTCCGCGGTTTGCAGAGCCAAGGGATAAGAAAGTAGATTTTGCTGAGACGGGTCTACGCCTTCCGAGAACATCGCCCCTCGTTACGATTGCTAGTACCTTATCTTCGGGGATCACAGAGCGCAAGACTAAATATCTTAGTGAAACGATTCACTATGATTTTTCCATCCGCCTCTGTACCTTGGGCACCAATGAAAGTACGCCCAATTGCGTAAACCGGATTGCTGAATTTCCCCGCTTGTTGACAATCACTAGAGCGCGTATCGGTGCGCCTTGTGGCGAGGTGAGAGCGATTAGCAAGACGGACACAGCACAACCGCAACAGCGGCGGTGGGAGCGTTACCAGGTAAAAATCCGTACCAAGGTCACCTTGAATAAAAATGGTGAGACGTCCAGCTTCTACGGAGAGGCCAGTGACGTCAGCCAAGGCGGACTCAGGCTGTTCATGCCGCGCGATCTCGAGCCAGGCATCATCGTGTTACTGGAATTTCCTCTCCCCTACAACTCGCGGGTCATGGCGATTCGAGGCCTGGTCAGGAACCGCAGCGGATTCAGCTATGGGGTAGAGTTCATGCGTCCCACCGTATATCAACAAGAGACGATGATTCAGCTATGCAAGACTCTGCAACTCCTGCTGTGAAACCCAACCCAGAGTCAAATTCATCGGAAAAACCTCCTGAGGCAGCTTTATGAAACGTTCGTTGATCTGGACCGAGGGCAATGAAGCCGGTTGGTCGTGTTCGAATTGCCAATGGAAATTCGTGCTGCCACCGCTGCTAAGCGGAGAAAAAGCTATGGGCACTTACGACCGGCTCGCAGCGGCGAGGTTTCACGAGCATACATGCGAACCTGCAGCGACCGATGTGGCAGTCACGACAAAAAACAACGCCAGTACCTCGTTCGCCGATCGCGCGCGAATGCTCATCATGCGAGGCTACAAACCGAAAGATGCCGTCGAACTAGTATTGCAGGAAGTGGCGGTTGAATTTGGCAACAATGCAGAACTCGTCGAAAAGGCGCGAACGGATGCCGACGAATTCTTATCGCGAATCCGTCAGGGCCTGATCTGAGATGGGGAAAATCGCTGTCAATTATAGGCAAGAGCCGTGCAATCTTAGTCAGTCGGCAGCGATATCGTTATCCTCCGGGCCATCGGCCTGCGGACGGCGAGCGGAGCGGTTGGATGGCAGACCGGCGTCGCGAATCTTATAGAGCAGCGCCCGATAACTGATGTTGAGGGCGCGAGCCGCCTGCTTGCGGTTCCAGTGGTGATGCTGCAATACCTTCAGAATGATCTTGCGTTCCAATTCGTGGACCGCCTGGCGGGTTATCTTCTTCAGCGAGATGGGCCCGTCGACCGCGATGTCAGTGGCGAAAAAATCCGGTTGTTGCGGCCGCAGATCGCCGGAGATGGCCTCTTCAGTGCCCAGGATGACGTAGCGCTTCATCAGGTTTTCCAGCTCGCGCACATTGCCGGGCCAATGATATTTCTTCAGGGCATTCATCAAATCGACCGAAAGCGGCTTGGCGCGTGAATTGAATTTCCGGTTGTAGTATTCGAGGAAATAGTTGATGAGCTCCGGCAGATCGGAAACCCGCTCACGCAAGGGCGGCATGTGAAGATTGACCACGTTGATGCGATAGAAAAGATCAGCCCGGAAAGTGCCGTTCGCAATTTCCTCTTCCAGCTTTCGATTAGTGGCGCAAACGACCCGCACTTCTACTTTCTTGTCTTCCTGTGCGCCGATGCGGCAAAACTGGCCGTCTTGCAGCAGTTGCAGTAATTTCGACTGCAAACTCATATCGAGTTCGGAAATCTCATCCAGAAACAACGTGCCCCGATGCGCCATCTCCACGCGCCCTGGCTTCATCCCGAAGGCCCCGGTGAAGGCTCCCTTTTCGTAGCCAAAGAGTTCGCTCTCCAGCAGCGTTCCTGGAATCGCAGGGCAATTCACCTTTACCCACGGCCCCGTCTTCCATGGGGAAGCGGCATGAATCATGCGCGCGATAATATCTTTGCCTGTCCCACTCTCTCCTTGGATCAGCACGGGTACGTTGGCTCCGGCTATTTTGGCGAGCCGCTCGCGCAGCGCCCGCATGGCGTCAGTACCTCCAAAAACCACCGCCTCGGTGGGCATCTCCCCGAGAGGCTGGATAAGCGAGCTGACTGGGTTTGCAGTGCTCATAAGATTTTGTCGGCTGAACGGGAAGGGCTAACCCATTATGTGCATCTGGAGAACCAAACGTAAATGAACGAGCTGCTACACGGTAAGGCTAGTCTAACTAATTGACGAAAAGCAACTTACTAAAGATTCCGTGGGAATGCGGCTGGGTAATCGTAAGGGGAGCAAGCTTGCAGACAGGGTATGAAGGGAATAAGAGAAAAGTTTTTCACACAAAAGAACCTTGCTTCCGTCGCGATGCGGTCACTTTGCCCTTGTCATTGACTAGCGGCCGGTAGAATTTCAGGCCAACCAGGTTATAAGCTTCGGCGTGCTCGGTTCGAAGTGCTTTGGCGCGGAGGGTTCGCGAAGCTTTCGGCAGAGCAGCCAAAGCCGCTAAAGGCGCGCTGGGGATTTCGAGCGAAACCTCCGCCATTACAGGAACAGAGCGGCGAACCGCCACCAGCATGCCCCCGGCGGAGACATTGAGGGCCGTGGCAAACTCCAGGAACTCCTTGTCTTGCTCGACCCTGGTTCGGACGAATACGGGTATCGCCAAAGGCAAGCGTGGCCATCGCCTGCGCTCTACGCTTGGACCCTTTGGGTTCACGCACACCCTTTCGTTCGTTAATTTACGCAACAGTTGAAGCACCTCAGGGGCCAAATCAGGCAGAAAGGGTAATTCGCGCCTAAGTGAGCCTGGGAAAACCATAAGTTCCGGTTAAGTTCGCTCGGGGAACCGGCAAAAGGGGAAGGAACTCCTGTCTTTCCAGCAAGTTTCGGCATCTTCGTTCCTCCACCGCTCGGTGGTCCAAGCCGCACCCCGAAACCAGCCCGAAGTGCAAGCTTTTGCCACACTTGGGTAATCAGCTTTCATTTTTCGTTGACAATGAAAAGTAACCTGGCTTACGATTTTGGTACAGCATTCCTCCTTACAAGAGGCGAGTGCCTCCCCCCTTCTGTGTTACGCCGTCGCGGTCCTTATGGCCACTGGACAAAAAAATGTTTACGTCTCCGGGCCGGGCGAAGAAAGCACGAATGCGTCTGTGTCTCCAACTCAGGGGACGGGAATGCCCAGCCCGGCCGATCTGCCGCAAGCCTATTCTGAATTGCAACAGCGATTTCAGCGCACCACCAACGCGCTCGGCTCAGCCGCCCATGATCTAAAAACCCCGCTGGCCATTCTGAACGGCTATGTGGAATTGCTGCAGAGCGAAAAGCTGGGACCAATCAGTGAGCGTCAGCGGGAAGTGCTGCGCGACATGCAGGCGAGTGGTCAACGGCTGCAGCAGTTTATTCAGGACTTCCTCACCTATAGCGCTTTGGAAACCGGCGGACTGAAAATGCAGTTTGCCGTGGGCAACATCAACGACTGCCTCTCTGAAGTCTGCCGCATGTGGTCGACTCGCTTCCAGGAAAAAGGACTGGCACTTTATTTTCTGCCTAACGACAAGTTGCCGGAATTTGAATTCGACCTGCCCAAGCTGGAGCGAGTGATTTCGAACCTTTTGGAGAACTCTTTCAAGTTCGTTCCTCAAGGCGGTACCGTATGGTTGCACGCTGAACCGTATATGTGGGAGCGCCGCGCTACCGCTCAGCCAGCGTCTGCCGGCGAACGCCGACGGCAGGCCAATTCGCAGCCCAATTCCGTGAAGGTCAGTGTCTCCGACACGGGTCCAGGGATTTCGGCGGAGTTTCATCAGGAAGTATTCGATGATTTCTTCCGCTTGCCGGGCAACGAAGATCAGGACGGCATGGGCTTGGGTCTGGCTATCGTTCGGCGCCTGGTCCAGGGCATGGGCGGGAAAGTCTGGGTGGAAAGTGATTTGGGCACGGGCTGCAAATTTTCTTTTCTGATTCCCTTTAAGCCCTCCGCGAGTCCCGCCGCCAAAGGAAAGAATCGATGAGCGATACCGCCAAGATTCTTCTGGTGGATGACGAACCCGCCATGCTCCGGTATATCCGGACATTACTGGAAGTTGACGATTATAAAGTTGAGACCGCTTCAACCGGCGAAGAAGCACTGCAGCGCGTGGAAAAGGGCATGGAGCCCGATCTGGTGCTCCTTGATGTACTCATGCCGGGGATTGACGGTCTGGAAACACTGGAACAACTTCGGCAGAAACGCCCCGGCGTCAAGGTCGTGATGCTTTCCTGTGTCAGTGACACGCGCAAAGTTGTGCAGGCCATGAAATTGGGCGCGCATGACTACTTGACCAAGCCCTTTCAAAAGGCGGAACTGGATACGGTCGTCCATCAATGCCTGGGTCAAGGCAAGGGTCCGGTAGGCGGTGAAGTTGAAGAAGTTGCCGACGACGTCTTCTTCATTGCGGCGAGCCCGGGCATGCGAAAAATCCGCTCGCAAGCGGCGCTGGTCGCCAACGTAGATATCCCCGTACTGCTCCTGGGTGAAAGTGGCACCGGCAAGGAAGTGCTGGCCCGTCTGATTCACAAACTCTCGCCCCGCGCGCATCGCACTTTCTTGAAGGTAAATTGTGCGGCCGTGCCTGCGGATTTGTTGGAAAGCGAGTTATTCGGCTACGAGCCCGGCGCCTTTACCGGCGCGACGCACGCCAAGCCTGGCAAGTTTGAATTATGCAACAAGGGCACCATCCTGCTCGATGAAATCGGCGAAATGCCACCCGCTCTGCAGGCCAAACTGCTCCACGTTTTGCAAGATCAACAGTTCTCGCGTTTGGGTAGCCGTTCCATCATCAAGGTGGACGTGCGCATCCTGGCGGCTACAAATATTGACATCCCGCAAGCCTTAGCTACGAAGCGCCTGCGTGAAGATCTTTATTACCGCCTGAACGCTTTCACTTTGCAATTGCCGCCCCTGCGCGAACGCAAGGAAGAAATTCCCGTCCTGCTCAAGCACTTCATGACTCACATGGCGGAACAGTACGCACGCCCTCAGCTTCCGTTGTCGCCAGCGCTGCTGGAGGCGTGCCAAAGGCATTCCTGGCCGGGCAATCTGCGGGAACTGAATAATTTCTTGAAGCGTTACCTGATCCTGGGGGATGAGAATCTCGCAGCTGCCGAACTGCAGCCCCTTCATGACGGCAATGGAGGCGGTGCCCGCACTGAGCCTGGCATGAAAAACGGAGAAGCCGGCGGCGGATTGAAATCCCTTGCCCGCAGCGCCAAGGACGAAGCCGAGGGAGAAGCCATCCGGCAGGCGCTCGAACAAACCAACTGGAATCGCAAACAGGCGGCCGGAATTCTGCAGATCAGCTACAAAGCTCTGCTCTACAAAATTCGGCAATATGGAATCGCTGAAGCCAAGAGCCACCACAAACTCTCGGCCGGCGCTTAGCTGGATCCGCGTAGGTCGAACCACCCTTTACTCCAGCGCCGCGTTCTTTTGCCCTATTGCACCGTCAGACTGAACCCTTCACTCTGCGAAAACGATCCCGAGGTCGCGGTGACCGTGAGTGTATAAGTGCCTGCGGGAGTTCCGCTCACCACTGGCTGTTGCTTGGCTTTACTGCAAGCTGGCAGCGGGACGACGAAGGAGAAAAGCGCGATCAGCAGGAGCATGCCCAACGCACGATCTCGCCTACGCTTCTTTCCAGTGAGCAGAACCAGAGCTGCGCCCGGAATGATCAACCAGAAAGCATAGAAGGGTCCCTGCCATCGGATGGAACTGATCGTGGTCGGGGGACGCGCCGTCGTGCTCAGATTGAGGGTGCTCGTCTGGGCGCTGGGCCCGTTAAAGGTGAGCGACTGCGGAAGGAACCCGCAACTCGCCCCCACCGGAGCAGAGCTGCAGCTGAGCGAAACATTGGCTCCAAAGGTCACAACCGGAGCCACCTGCACGGTGTAGACCGCGGTGTTACCAGCGACCACAGTCTGGCTGGAAGGATTGATATGCAACGAGAAATTGGTCGAGGTGAATGAGGCCGTGGTGGTCGAATTTGCGTTCGTATTATTAGCGTTAGTGGCGGTCGCGATTACTTGGCCAGTGCCCGCCGTGGTTGGAGTTACCGAAAATGCAACTGAGACGGTAGATCCTGCTTGCAGCACGGGGATAAGGCAAGATGCCGTGGTTCCGGCTGGCGTACTGCAAATGCTCCCGGCCCCGCCCGTGGTGCTGGCGGTGCTGAACGTAGCCGAAGTATTGCTGGAAACCTGGCCGCTCACAATGACGTTTGTGGCCAAATCCGGTCCCTGGTTAAGCACGGTAAAGGTCATGGTGATCGGATTGCCCGCGCTAACGGCGCCGGAAGCAGGAGACAAGACGGGCGCTACGCAGGTGATGCACAAACCGTTCACAGGCCGCAACTCGACCGCGAAGGCGTCCATCGTCCCTTGAAACGTAGGCTGATACGCCCCTTGCACCTGCAAGTCGTTGGAGGTCGTATCGCCTGCGAAATAAGTGTTCAGGTTAGGATCGACCGTGATGCTCGTACCGCGATCGACCCCGGTGCCACCGAAGTAGGTTGCGTAAGAACCGATCGTATTCGTCCCTGTATTGGTCGTCGTATTAATGCGGGCGAAGAAAGCATTTTGCTGTGTGCCGTTCAGGTGGGTCTGGATCGCCCCGGTTGACGCTGGAAAATCGGTAGAATTGGTCGCGCCGGTTACAAGCGCTCCAGCCCCCGTATCCACCGCAACTGCCAAGCCGCTGTCGTTACCGGATCCTCCCAGGTAGGAGAAATAACCGAGGCTTACGGCGCTTGTAGTGCTTCCGGACGCCGTCGTCGGGTTCGAAAACTTCGCCACATACGCATCGGTATTGGTGACATTAGTATTTGGACACGACGCCAGCGCCACGCCGGGAGCATTCAGGCAAGGCTGAAATACTCCGGCGCCCGTGGGAAAGACGAAGTTGGTGGACTGCGTCGAACCCGTAATGTAGACATTCGACGCCGTGGTGTCGATAGTCAGCCCGGTGGAGGAATCGTCGTTGTTGCCGCCAAAGTAAGTTGAGAACAGCAACTGCGCCGCGTTGGTCTGCGCATTGTTGGGGTTCAGCTTAGCAACGAAAGCATCGGTCGGCTCGGGGCTGGCTACTGCAGAGCATTGCACGGGCGGGACAACCTGAGTCGGTGGCGGCGAGTTGAGGCATGGCTGGTAGGCATTCAGGATCGGAAAATCACCGGGCGCCAGCCCGCCACTGCCGTTGTTGCCTTCTCCGCTGTTATAGAAGTTTGTAGTTCCGCTGAAATAAACGTTCCCGGTAGTGTCGACCGCGATGCCGCCGCCCACGGCAATGGTACCGTTGTTGCCCCCGAAGTAGGTGGAATATGGAACACTGTTCACACTCGTGAGCCTTGTATTGACTTCGGTCACAAAGAACTGGATCGGCGCACCTGTCGCCGGGCTTTGCTGGAAAGGCACCGGCAGCGAACTTGAAGGGAAGCCAGTAGCCACATTCGTGGAGGTGGTGGTCCCTGTCACAAAAGCATCATTGTTGTTATCGATCGCCAGACCGCTGGCCATGTCCGTGCCATTGCCAGAAAGATAAGTCGAGTATTTGAGTGCAGAAAAAGTAGGGTTCAACACGCTGACGAAGACGTGGGTTCCTGCGATTGCAGGCGAACTTTGGAATGCATTCAGCGTGGGAAAATTCGACGACGTGGTGTAACCCGCAACGTAGGCGTTGTTGCTATCGTCCACGGCCAAACCGACCGAAGTATCCGTTCCGCTTCCGCCCAGGTAAGTCATGGCGACCAAGCCGGTGGTGCCCAGAGTCGGATTAAGTTCAGCGATGAAGACGTTTTGTGCGCCGGTCAGAGTGCTCTGGTACGGGGTTGTGGCTGACAAGGGAAGGTCATTGGTCGTGGTCGATCCCGCAATAAAGATGTTGCCGTTGCCGTTCACCGCAATCGAAGGAGAACTCGTCGCACCGGTCGCGCCGCCGAAATAAGTGGAATAGCTGATGGTGGGATCGATCACCAATTCCCGAGTGCGATCATAAGCACCAATCTCGAACCCAACTCGTTTGGCGGCGCGCAGGACAAAATGTCCTTCTACCGGCTGCCGCTGACCCGCCGCGCTCTGGTAAACCTGCGGAGCCTGCAACCGCACATCGGTGCCCGCGCCCTCGAGAATCAAGTCTCCATCTCTCAGCTCCAGCTTGGTTACCGCATCAAACTGCAACTCGGCTTGCGACGGGTCCGCGCCCGGCGCAACTTTGAAATCGTATTCCAGCTTTCCCTGGCTTCCGTAGAACACCAGATCGATCCCCGGATAAACGCTGTGGTAGTGAACTCCGGCAAACTGCGGAATACTCGTATGCCACTTCCGCGGATCGTTGCCAATGAAGTAATTGCTCCGGCCGGGAAGCGGATCATTTCCGGCAATCATCGCCGCCGAGTTGGCACCCCGCAGCGTCATCCGCACGGACCTCACGCTCCTACGCGCCTCACGTTGTCCGGGTAACGCCGGTTTAGCCGTTTGCATCGCCAGCGTCGCTCCAGCTGGATCGAGGTAGAGGCTATATCCCGGCCCGCGCGAGACGAATTTCACGCTCGAATCGGCTTGTCCCTGATTGGGCTCAAAGATCAACGGGAGTTCGCCAAGGAGCGCCTTTGCGTCCGGCTTGGAACTGGAAGGGGAACGGCCAAAGACACTTGGAACCGGCGAGAGGGGAATCTGGAAAAAAAGCTTCTGCGAGCGGTGGGGCGAGCCCGATCCGAGTATCCCGCATGCTGCCAAAACCAGAACCAAGCCCGCTCCTGCGGCTCGAAGCCCCTGCCAGCCATGCTTGGATCCGTTTCCCGTCGACGCCCCACGGCCATTTCCCATTACGCTTTTCCTCCGCTGCACACCGATCAAAATTTGGAGAGAGTAGAACCGACGCGCGAGTTTTCACCCGGCGGCGGCGAAACCGCCCGCTGCTGACATGTCACTTAGGAACTGGCGGAAAATAAACAACTACTTAAACATCTGATGGATAGCCAAGTCAAGCGAGCGCCCGCGCCGCCGAGTGCTCCCCGACCAATCAGATGCGTGGGCAGCTGAGGAAAGATGCCGCAAGATACTGCGAAAGTGGCGCAAGAGCGTTTACAGACTCAGTTCCATAAACCTTTTTGTTGTTGCAAACTGCCGCCAAATCTATAAAGTGAAGTGCTATCAGGATCCGCTCCCAAGCAAATGGTAGCGAACTGTGCCTTCCAGCCTGGCTGTTGATTCCGTTTTGCATTTGATTTTGGTCTCTTGGGGAACAATGCTTTCGGAAAATACGCCACGCACGAACCCGGAATCGCAGGAAAGACGTTTAATGCGGCGCTTCGACATGCGACTGCCGGCGGTAGTCCATCTGGGTCAGGTCGTCCTGGGTCAACGTAGGTTGGATCAAGAGACGGAATTTCAAACCGAAATCCAGAACGTGAGCGCGCGCGGAGTTTTCTTCTATCTTGACCGCCCGGTCCCCGCAGGCACGCCTTGCGAGGTTATCCTGACCTTTCCGCCCCACATCACACTCACCGACGCGGTGCGCGTACGCTTCACCGCCCGTGTCATACGTTCAGAATCGCCGTTGCCCTCATTGCGCGTCGGTACTGCCGCTATGATCGAAGATTACGAATTCCTTCGCTCCGTCGATAGTACGGGCTTGCTCTGTGCGCTGCAGAAAGAGTGGAAGGAGGCGAACTGAAAATCGGGCTTACGACGCTCTACCTCCCCAAATCCCTCATCTGTTGATGCAGCCGATTGTACCGTCGCACAACGCTGCCGAGATACAAACCGTGAATCAGCCACGTAGCGATATATGCCGCATAGAGAAATTTTATAGAGTTCATACCGTCCCCGGTGGTGATGGAGCCTTCTTCAATGCTGACCTTGCTCGCGCGGAAGTCGCCGGAAGCCCTTCATCGCCGAGTAAGGCCTCCAGCGCCTGAGCTTCCTCAAGGTCACGCTGCAACAATTCAAGCTGATAACGCCACCAGCAAACCAGGAAGGCGAAGCAAGAGAACGCCAGCCAGTTGATCAGCAGCACATGCAACATGCGCGGATCGATCGACCCGCCTCCGCCAATCACCGGCTGCGGATGCTGCGTGCGAAAAAACCATATCGAGAAATACACCAGCGGCACATCGAGCGCGCCAAAAATAGCCAGCACCGCCGCCAGCTTAGGAGTCTGCGAGCTGTCGGAGAACCGCCGCAACACCAGATAGCTCACATAAATCAACCACAAGACTAGCGTGGTCGTCAGTCGAATATCCCAGGTCCACCAAATACCCCATACCGGCCGCGCCCAGATGGGTCCGGTCACCAGTACCACCGTACAGAAAACCACGCCCACTTCCGCCGAAACCACTGCTACCGCATCCGCCCTCGTACTCTTCCTGATCAGGTAGACCACCGAAGCCACCAGGTTCGCAAAGAACAGCAAGAACGCCGTCCAGGCCGAAGGCACATGATAGTAGAAAATGCGCTGAACATCGCCCATGGTCCGTTCCATGGGCGCGACCCACAGCGCCTCATAGAAAGCGTAAGCCAGCAAAAGCGCCGTCAAAACCGCCAGGATAGGGAAGGCCCGTTTCATTCTGCCTGCAAGATGGTTGCGAATAAACCCAGACAAGCAGTAGTAAACACCACATCATAGGTGAGAAGCAACACGATCCAAAAACGCGCCGACCCGTCACCTGCGAGGATGATACGCGTAGCCTCCACCATCGATTGCACGGCCGGAATCGAGATCGGAAACAACAAAAGCGGCAGCATGATTTCCCGGCTGCGCGTACGCAGCGACATCGCCGCGAAAAAAGTTCCGTTCACCACCAGCGCCCACGTTCCCAGAACTGCCACAGGAATCAACTGCCACGCCGGACCCAGCGCCCGCAGATTGTAGAAAATCATGAACAGCGGAGCCATCACCGCCTCCAGTAAGCTCACTAAGATAAAATTCCCCAACGCTTTCGCCAGGAACAACGCATTCTCCGGAGCCGGAGAAACACGGTACGCATCCAGCACCTGGTTGCGCAGTTCCCGTGCCCAAGTCTGGTTCAAAGCAACCACCGCCGCAAATAGGAATGCGACCCAGATCAATCCTCCGGCAATTTCTCGCGACTCTTCCGCGTTGGGATCGAAAGAGAAACTGAAGATCACCACCACCAGCAGCGAAAAGAACAGCATGGAGTTGATCGCATCCCGCGACCGCCACTCCAGCCGGATGTCTTTCGTGAGCGTAGCCAGTGTGATCGAGCGCAGAGAACTCATCGCGTCTCCGCCCGATCTGCGCTCAGGGCCGGCGTGCGCTCCACAATCTTCCCATCCCGCATCCAAACAAATTCGTCGGCTACGCCCTCCAGCAGCGACGCCTGATGCGTGACCACGAAAATCGTTTTGCCCCCTTCGCGCATGCCCTTGAGCAATCCCACCATCTCGCGTGCCGAGTGCACATCCACGTTGGAGAATGGCTCATCCAGCAAGAGAATCGTAGGATCATGCAGAATCGCACGCGCCAGCGACATCCGCTGCCGCATGCCCTGCGAATACTGGCCCACTGGCCGCGTCAACTGCGGGTCCAGCCGCACCGACCGAATCACCTGCTCACATCGGTCGTCGCCCGCAATGTCATACAGTCGCGCAAAGTACCGCAGATTCTCCATCCCGCTCATCTCGTCATAGAGCAGCGACGGATGCGCCATATACCCAATCTCGCGGCATGCATCCTGCGTATTCTTCCCCAGGATAGAAATCGTGCCACGCGTGGGATGAGCCAGCCCGGCCAGAGCCCGCAGCAACGTAGTTTTCCCCGCGCCATTGTCCCCTAGAATCACATAGAACTTCTCCGAATCGAACTCGGCACTCACCCCACGCAGTGCAGCAAACCGCCCGAAGTGCTTGATCAGGTTGTCGACAGTAATGATCGGGGCGGACGGGATTTCAGGGGCGCTCACAGGGATAGGAACCAATGCGATTCAGTCGAAAGGTAGAAGATAGCGGAAGAGTGCAGCGAAGTCGAGGAGGCTAAGACCTGCTGTATCGCATTACGATTGTTATCCCGAGCAAAGCGAGGGACCCCTACCAGCATTTAAGCTGTGAGTAGTCTAATTCGGCACGCCAGCAGACGCCGCGGGTTGTACCTGCGTCACACTCTTCGCCGGTTCAGCCTGCATCTGATTGCCCGGCTGCTGCGGCGCATATTTCGAAGCACATTTGGCCTGCAGGGCCTTCGCGTGAAATACGCCATCGCGCCCAAAACTGCCATCGGCCAGCGCCTGTGAGTCATCCTTAAAAGTATCGGGAGGAGCCTCAGTTCCTGTGTAGTCCACTGAAAGTAACTGATCCTGCTCCATCAGCACGAACTGCACATGCGTTCCGGTGCGCTTGATCGACCCCGGCTGCACATTCCCGGCCACGCGCAAACGCTTGGTGTAAGCGCCATTCCCCATCTTGTGTAGCTCGCTGATGGTGACGTAGTAGCTCTTGCTGTCCTGCACGCCGGTGTAAGCGAGATAGCCGAGCAGCAGCAGGATCACAACCACCGCCGACCCGAATTTGAGATAGGTCTTGCCTTGACTGGACATAGCGGACCACCCCACAGGAACGTGCTCTGATGACTCTACGCGACACCATCCCCAGAATCAAGATTCACTACCGTCGCCTGTCGATGCTCGGGGGCTGGCCCACCTTTGATTTTTGCCGGCGCCATAATTACTGAGGCTGCCCCACCTTCTTTCGTGATTTTCGAAAGGTGGGTACCACCGGCCTCAAATTCTCGTTTTTTGGGTCGCCACCGCTTGGATTCTGCGTGAAGGCTGAGGTGTCTTCCACCAAGCCCTGATAGCATCGTCCGTGGTACCCACCCTTCGAAAATCGCGAAGGGTGGGGCAGCCTCAGCCGTGATAGGCTCAACGATCAAAACCGAAGGTGGCCAGTCCCCCTCTTTCCCCCGAGAATGAAAAGCCAGGAGCTAGCCGCCAGAAGCAAGAAGCCGACTACCTCCGGTAGAATTAAGCCAGCCCAAAACTCTATGATCCATCCCTGGCACGACGTAACTCCCGGTGACAAGCTCCCGCAAGAATTCGACTGCGTCATTGAGATCCCATTCGGATCGAGCGTGAAGTATGAACTCGACAAAGCAAGCGGCCTGATCAAGCTCGACCGCATCCTCTATTCAGCCGTTTACTATCCGGCGAATTACGGTTTCATCCCGCAGACTCTTGCCGAAGACGACGATCCTCTCGACGTCCTCGTGCTCTGCCAGGAACCCGTGGTTCCGCTCACCATCATCCATGCCCGCGCCATCGGTCTGATGACAATGATCGACGGTGGCAAGCCGGACCATAAAATTATCGCTATCGCCACCGAAGATCCCGAGTTCAATTCCTACTGCGAAGCCGCCGAGATGCCGCCGCACCGCATGCTCATGCTGCGTCGTTTCTTTCAAGATTACAAACAGCTCGAAGGCAAAGCCGTCGAAGTCGACGAGATACGCCCCGCCGGCGAAGCCTATCCCATCATCCTCGACGCCCTCCATCGCTACAGCGAACAACGCCGCAAGGGATTCAAGATCCCGGAAAAGCACTAGAAACAAGGCCCGGATCGACGCTCCTGGGACCTAGGGTGGAACCATTTGCTTTGAGTCTTAAGCTATTTACCAGACATGGCAGGCATTCTCCGGCGCCATCGGCTGCCCCGTCTTGCATCCCCAGGCCTTCTGAAATTCTGGCATGTTCTGCACCACGCCATTCACCCGATATTTGCCCGGTGAATGTGGATCGGTGAGCACGCGTGTGCGCGCAATCTCCGGACGCCGCTTCTCGCACCACACGCGTCCAAATCCTAGAAAGAATCTTTGCTCGGGCGTGTAGCCGTCAATTTTCTCGCCTTCTTTTCCAGTCTTGTCCTCGGCGATCATGTGCTCCAGCGCCATCAATGCGATGCGCGCGCCGCCATTGTCCGCGGTATTTTCGCCCAGCGTGAGTCGGCCATTGAGCTTCAGGTCATCCACGGCCACAAAGTTGGAATATTCATCGGCCACACAACTGACGCGCTTTTCGAATTCCTTGCCATCCTGCGCCGTCCACCAGTCGTGCAGATTCCCCTGCGGATCGAACTTGCGGCCTTGGTCGTCGAAACCGTGCGTCAGTTCGTGGCCAATGACCAGACCGATGCCCCCGAAGTTGACGGCGTCATCCATGGACTTATCGAAAAAAGGCGGCTGCAGAATTCCTGCCGGAAATACGATCTCGTTAAGCGACGAATTGTAATATGCATTCACGGTTGGCGGCGTCATGCCCCACTCTTTGCGATCCAGAGGCTTATCGATTTTCGCAATCTCGCGTTTCGATTCAAATTCATCGGCCCGCGCAATGTTCCCCAGCAAATCGTCGGGCTTGATCAGCACCGAACTGTAATCGCGGTAGACCTCGGGATAGCCAATCTTGTTTCGAATCGCGTCCAGCTTGACCTTGGCTTGCTTTTTTGTTTCCTCGCTCATCCAGGAGAGATCCTGAATATCGTCCGCGAGCGATTTCTCCAGCGCGTCTACCATCTTGAGCATCCGTTGCTTGCCATCCGGACCGAAAGTCGCGTCCACATATTTCTGCCCTAACGCCTCACCGAGCTCACGGTCAGTCAGGGTGACGCACCGCTTCCACCGCGCCTGGATTTCTTTCTGTCCGGTAAGATTCTGCTGGAATTTGAAGTTGGCATCGACGAAGGGCTGCGAAAGCCATGGAGTCGCCGCGTTGAGCACGTGCCAACTTACGTAAGTCTTAAGCGAGTCCAGCGATTCGGATTCCAGAACACCATTCACCTGCTTGAAGAACTCCGGATTCGTAACGTTCAGCTGAGTGAACTTCGGCGCACCCACCACCTCAAAATAACGGTTCAAATAGAAATCCGGGCCCAGTGCGACCGCTTCCTCGCGGCTCATTTTATGATCGCGATTCTTAGGATCGCGTCGTGCCGTGCGATCCATCGACGCTTTGGCCAACGCGGTCTCGATGCGCAGCACGGTCTGCGCCGAATCGCCCGCCTTTTGCGGCGTCTGCCCGGCCAGCGTAAATGTCTGCGTCACGTATTCCACCAGATCCTGCCGCATCTCTTTCATCTTCGTGTTATCGCCCTTGATGTAATAATCGCGATCCGGCAGCGTGAGCCCTCCCTGGTCGATGTAAGCGATCACCTGATCCGCGTTGTGCAAATCGGAAGCGGCGTAAAAACTAAACAATGATGTTCCGCCGATCAGGTAAAGATGCGCGAGTTCGTCGATCAACGCAGCTTTGTTCTGCACCGCCGCCACCCGATCCAGTTCAGGCTTGACCGGGGAAATCCCCTTGGTGTTCACCGCCTTTTCGTCCATGCAGGAACCGTAGAGATCGCCGATTCTCTGGTCGATTGCGTCGCGACTCGCCCCGCCCGCGGCCGCCTTTTCCAGAATGCCTCGCTCAATATCAAGATTGCGCTCGCGAAGTTCCACAAAGCTGACCCACTGCGACTGATCGGGAGGTATTTCAGAATTCTTGATCCAGTTTCCGCACGCGTACTGGTAAAAATCCACACACGGATCAACTGTCTTGTCGATCGTATCGAGGCTGAAGCCGGGAGCAGGTCTCGCCGAGGAGGATGTTTGAGCAAAACCGCCAACACTCATCAAAACCAATAATGCCGTCAGGACACGGAACACACGCATAGGGAGACTTCTCCTTTGGAGAACGGATGAGATTCTAAGCTCCGCTCTCCGCAGGGGCAAGGTCGCCCCAAGGTTCACGATGGAAGACTACGACGCCGTAATCCAATTACTGCGCTCGATGAATGTCGGAGGTTCGTAGGTCTGTCCTGCGCCCAGCCGCCGCGTCTCTCGGCGCGTGGACCACAGTAAGACCGGCCCCAGGGAGGCGGCCGTCAGTCGCGCCACAACCGGGAACTCCTTCTCAACTTCGCGGCGCAGCCTGTGAATCTTGTCGCTCACGCTCCGATTCACTTTCTTGAAATCGCGCTCCATCGCCCACAGCGCCGCATTGTATGCGCCAATAATCTTTTTCACTTGCCGTGCAAAACGCTCCCGCACCCGCGGGTCAGGATAGTCCTTATAGCGCTGCCAGCCTTGCAGCATGGTCTGGCAAAGCCGGTAAAGACTCGGTCCGTTGCGCTCGAAGTCGCGCCAGAATGCCAAATCGAGAAATCTCTTGGAATCATCACGGGAAATCGCGCCATGCTGAAAGTTGAATTTGTATTGCCCATGAATATCGGCGTAATCGATGTTGGGCAGCAGACGCCCCTGCTCCGCCATCTCCTGATAAAGCGGCGTACCCGGAACCGGCGTGTACAGCATGAACTGATGGAAGTCGGTCTCGTAATCCACGGCCGATTCGATTTCCTGGACAATATTTTCCGGCGTGTGGTGCTCCAGCCCGATGATCGTCGAGCCTTGCACCCGTATGCCGTGTTCGCGAAGTTCTCGCGTCAGCTGGGTGAGGTCGTGACCTTGTAACTTGCCATATCTTGACCGCGGAGATTCCAGCCCCATCCACACCCACGAAATTCCCAGCTCCACCAGTTCCAGCATGGTGTATTTTCGAATCGCGTTGGCGGAGGCGAACACGGAAAGCTCCCAACTCTTGCCCGCTTCTTTCATCCGCTCCAGCAACCGCATGGCACGCTCGCGGTGTAGCAGAAAATTCTCATCCATCACGAAAAAAGACTTCACTTCCAGCTCCGCTTCGATCCCGCACATCACATCAAACAGTTCATCCCCGGTCTCGTAGAAGTTGATGAACTTTCCCTTGCCTCCAAAAAATGCCGATGTGGTACAGAAGTTGCATCCCATCGGGCACCCCACCGAAGGAATAATGGTCGCGGCCGTCCCGCCCTTCCGCTGCGGCAGCTTCATGCCCATGATGCGAGTCTGCAACCCCGAAACAATTGCCGGATGCCGGATGGGCGCGTTCTCATCTTCTCCCAGGTAACGCCGCATCCACGAAATTCCCTCTCCGCGCACAATTTGGTCGGCATCGATCATCGCGTCCAACCCCGGAATTGCGGCCACATGCCCACCAATCACGATCACCGAATCCGGGGAAAGTTCCCGCACCATGCGGCACATCTCCCGCACTTTCAGCACGTTCACGACGATCGATGAAATTCCGACGATGTCGTAATGATTCGTGGTCAACTCGTGGGCAAACGCTTCGCGCGTGGGAAAATCCAGCACGCTGCACGGCGCCGAAATATTTTCCTGGATCATCATGATGCCCCACGAACGATGAAACATGCGCAGCGAGAAGCTGCCTTGCGCGCGCGTCACCTGGTTGTGATAAAGCTCCATGGGATTGATCGCGCGGCTGCCAAATTCATCGTCTTGCGCATAAGGCCCAAATACCGAACTCAGAAGGATGCGAGCATGACTGCCTTTTGGATGAGTTTTCATTTTGGTTGTGTCTCCAACCTAGCGCCCCCACTGGCCTCCACGCCGTGATCCCTGACACATTACGAAACTATTACATGCGGCCAAAACCACCCTCCCAGCAGTCATTTGCCCGTTCGCACCTCGAACACGGGTATAATCAAACCTTCAGAAAATATCAGCGAGGACGGCTCCGTCATGACTTTCCCCAACTCTTCCAACGGTAACGGCAATAATGGTTACAGCGTTCCTCAGCCGCGTGCAGAGTGGCTTGCGCGACGCAAGCAGGAAAACTCCACCGGCAACTTTTCTCAGATGCACTACGCCCGCCAGGGCATGATCACCGAAGAGATGGGTTACGTAGCCCACCGCGAAAAGCTGGCGCCCGAATTGGTTCGCGATGAAGTGGCTCGCGGCCGCATGATCATTCCCGCCAACATCAATCATCCCGAACTCGAGCCCATGGCGATCGGCGTGGCATCGCTCTGCAAGATCAACGCCAACATCGGAAATTCGGCGGTCACGTCTGAAGTCAAAGAGGAATTGAAGAAGCTGCACACCGCCGTGCATTACGGCGCCGACACCGTAATGGATCTTTCCACTGGCGGCGACATTCACAACATTCGCGAAGCCATCCTCCGCCATTCGCCCGTTCCCATCGGCACCGTGCCAATTTATGAAGCCATCTCTCGCGTGAAGCGTGTCGAAGATTTGAACGCTGAAGTGATGCTCGAAGTGATCGAAGAGCAGGCCGCGCAGGGCGTCGACTACATGACCATTCACGCCGGCGTCCTCGTCCAGTACTTGCCGCTGATCTCCAAACGCATCACCGGCATCGTCAGCCGTGGCGGCGCCATTCTCGCCCAGTGGATGGCCTACAACCACAAGCAGAATTTTCTCTACGAGCGTTTCGACGATATCTGCAAAATTTTCAAGAAGTATGACGTCAGCTTTTCCTTGGGCGACGGCCTGCGTCCCGGCTGCGTCGCCGATGCCAGCGACGAAGCCCAATTCGCCGAACTGAAAACCCTCGGCGAGCTGACGAAAATCGCATGGCAGCACGACGTGCAGGTCATGATCGAAGGCCCCGGCCACGTCTCGATGGACAAGATCAAGGAGCAGGTCGAGAAGGAAGTCGAGCTCTGCTACGAAGCTCCGTTCTACACCCTGGGCCCGCTCGTCACCGACATCGCTCCCGGCTACGACCACATCACCTCAGCCATCGGGGCGGCCATGATCGGATGGTACGGTGCGGCCATGCTCTGCTACGTCACGCCGAAGGAGCATTTAGGTTTACCCAACGAAAAAGACGTGAAAGATGGCATCATCGCCTACAAGATTTCCGCCCACGCCGCCGACATCGCCCGCGGACGCCCCGGCGCCCGCGACCGCGACGATGCCCTCAGCTACGCCCGCTACAAATTCGATTGGGAGAAGCAGTTCGAGCTCTCCCTCGACCCGGAAACCGCCCGCTCCATGCACGACGAAACCCTCCCCGACGACCACTACAAAGAAGCAGCCTTCTGCTCCATGTGCGGCCCGAAATTCTGTTCGATGAATTATTCGTCCAAGGTGGACGCCTACAACAAGGAAGTCCACGGAATCGAGAAGAAGGATTATTCGGAGCTGGTGGAGAAGCTGGTGACGATTAAGTAGATTGAGGTGATCGCCGATGAGCGCTCGTTTCTGCTGGTCGCTGTTGTTTGCACTCGCCTGCATAACTCTAACCATCGCCCAAGGCACTCTTGATCCCGGCTCGTTGGAAGCGAACGTCTACAGCAACAATTCTCTTGGCCTGACATGGGAGTTTCCCAGAGAGTGGGTCGTACAAAAGCATGCGGGTACGAGCCCCGGAGGCCGGGGGATAGTCCTTTTGAAGTTATCCGCTGGCGAAGACTCGGTCGTGCTTGCTGCAGAAAATCACGATGACACCCTGGGTTTCAGCTCGGGGTATAGTGATGCTCTGAAGGCGGATCTCGAGAAAAAGAATTGGAAATCATTCGGGTCGCGAAGCTTTCGCTCGATGGGAGGTGGAGTGGGCGCTTTAGAAGACCATTTCAGCTCCGAGGCCACCCCGACCCGCTACCTCTCTGTCGCCTGCGGAGCATTGCGGGGTTACGAGCTCAAGTTCGCGGTTGAGGCTAAGACTCCGGAACATCTCGAAGAACTTGCGCGGACGCTTCAGGCCTTCAAGGTGCGCCCAGACTGGTCCTCGGGAGTGAACACCGAGCTGCCTCGTGATCCCTCGAAGCCGAGAATGATCCGGGTGTCGGAAGGGTAAGCGAGGGACTGCTCATGAAAAGGGTACAGCCGGCCCCTCCCAAGGATGTGCAGGGCAAGAGTGTTCACGGATCGGTCGTGATGCTGATGCATCTGAATACTCTCGGCCACGTGCGCGACCTGTACGTGCTTGGAGGCGATCAAATCCTCGCTTCGGCCGCGGTGCAAGCTGTTTCGCACTGGGAATACAAGCCGTTTATGCTGAACGACGAACCAATCAACGTGGAGACCCAGGTCACCGTAAATTTTGAATGAAGGCCGGTACCCCACTTCTCGGTTCCTTTGCGAGAAGTGAAGACGGGAGCGAATTCCATTCCTCCGCCCAGCGATTTCAGCCTACGATAAGCCTATGGCGAAGGCAAAGAAGTTCGAACTTGAGAGTCCTGCCCCCTGTCCTCGACGAGGAAGACGAGGAAACGCTCGCCGCCATTGATGAAGGCATCCGGGACACGAAAGCTAGTCGAACCATCCCCCCGAAGAAGGCCCCTAGGGGTTGTCCAAGTGGATTACCGCCTCCCCAACACGAAAAGGGCGCTAAACGATCTCGCCGGAATCATCGGCCACATAGCCGAATCGGCCGGAGAAAAGCTTGGGGCTCTGCTTGCCGAATTTTGAATTGAGTCCCGGAGTTGACTTGTTGCTCCTTGTCCTGCCACCAAGCATGATAGTTCCAAGCGAGCATCCCAGGATTTCCAGCGCGAGAAGAATGAAGACGCTTACGTTAAAGATGGCGGTCCAATCGCCGCGCGCCACCATGAAAACGTTGTTTTGAGAGGCATGCAGGAAGTGCTCATAAAGATCGGCACTCATCGCGGCCAAAAAGAAAATCACCGAGACCAACCCAGCAACTTTATCGCTGAGCTTCCATAACAGAATGGACACGAGCAGGTGCCCGGACGTGATCAAAATTATCGCGAGCCCACTAACGTGGTCGTTTGGGGCTGGAAGAATCTTGGCCGCAAGGAACAGATGCCAGATGGCGACCATCCAATGTGCGGCGACAACCAGTAGGGCGAGCAGCCGTACTCTAGTCATACTCTGATGCCCCCATCCCTGAGCGTAGGCTGTACGTTCTGAACTATATTACCCCATTACCCTGATTGCCCGGGGGCCGGTCGGGATCCCGCGAGGTGCAAGGAAAAAAGCTCCGCCTCGAAAGCCTATACACGTCAAGGGAAGGCAAACTTGTTCACTCCCGCGATCCTTCGGTCCAGTCCCAACGACTGGCCGCCAATCTCTAACTGGCTTTCGCCTGAGCCAGCCTCTCCCGCATCATCTCGACTCGCTTCAGCATGAACTTGAACCGTTCCCGGCCGTACTTGGAGCGCATGATGACTTTCTCGATGATGCCGAACATCTGCGGGTCGCCAGACTTTTCCCGTAGCTCTTTGAGGAAGGGATACACCTTCGCGAACACGATGAACATTTCGCCGCTTACCGCGGGCTGGAGGAACAATTCCTCATTGAGCGCACCGTGCAGCACGAAAGACGCGGCCATGCTCCAGTAGCCGCTCACCTGGCGCAGCCAGTTATTCTCCTGCGTTCCCGGGGTGGACGCTATTTTCATAAAATCGTCGGCGCTGGTCGGCCAGAAGGTGGTAAACCACCAGTTTCGCGCTTTGCGCATTTCGGCTTCGCGGCGCAGATCGTAGAGTTGGAGGATCAGTTGAGCATCGGCAGCAGTCGGCTTCTTAGGCATGAAAGCTCCTCATTGGAATTTTGTAATCAGGTGATTGAGTAATTTTGTAATTGAAAACCCGGTGATGGGGTCGGCCAGACTTACCCCGTCACTCAATTCGTTTACGCGCTGGTGGCCGATGCTTCTGGCGGAGGTGCCGGCCGCTCATAATCGCATTCTTTGTTCGGGCAGGCGATCACGGGTCCGGCTTTCAAGTTTTTCTCGACCAGATATTCGCTGCCGCACTTCGGACATTTTTCAGCGATCGGCCTGTGCGCCGACGTAAATTTGCACTTCGGATAATTCCCGCATCCGTAGAAAGTGTTGCCCTTGCGCGCGCGCTTCTCGACAAGTTCGCCGTCTTTGCATTCTGGACACTTGACGCCGATGAAATTCTGCTTCACGTACTTGCATTCGGGATAGCCGCTGCAGGCGGTAAATTCGCCGAAGCGTCCATGGCGAATCATCATGTTGCGCCCGCACTTGGGGCAGAGCTCATCCAGCGGAATGTCGGGAACCTTCTTGCCTTGGTCGAGCCGCCTCGTTGTTTTGCAATCGGGATAGCCGGTGCAGGCCATGAACTGCCCAAAACGTCCACGCTTGAGCACCATCACCCGGCCACAGTTTTCGCAGTATTCTTCCTGCGTGGTTTCTTGGACGTCCGCAGAATCCAGGTCGGGCAGGTTGATAGGATTTTCTTTCGTGAACTTGCAAGTGTTCGGATCTTCCTTGTCGAAGGTGCTGCATGCGTAGAAGGATCCGTGCTTGCCCCACTTGATCACCAGCGGAGCGCCACAGAGTTCGCACTTCTCGTCTGTGGGTTTTTCCATCCGCTTGATGTTCTCCATATGCTTTTCGGCATATTTGAGGTCTTTCTGGAATTTCTTGTAGAACTCGGCGAGAGTGTCGGTCCACTTCTCTTTGCCTTCTTCGATCTCGTCGAGTCCTTCTTCCAGGCGGGCAGTGTAGGCGACGTCGAAAATGTCGCGGAAATTTTCTACGAGCAGATCGGTGACAACGAGGCCGATCTCGGTCGGAGTAAACTTCCCGCCGATTTTTTGCACGTACTGCCGCTCTTGAATTGTGGAAAGAATCGCTGAGTAGGTGGAAGGCCGGCCGATGCCGCGTTCTTCCAACTCCTTCACCAGCGATGCCTCGTTGTAGCGCGGCGGTGGTTCTGTGAAATGCTGCTCGGGCCTTAGTTCTTTCAGCGTGAGTTTTTGACCAGCTTCCAGCGCCGGCAGCTTGTGCTTCAACTCTTCGTCTTCTTCGTCTTTGCCTTCCTTGGATTCTTCGTAGACCCGCAGGAAGCCATCGAACTTCAACACCGATCCAGTTACGCGGAACCAGAAAGGGTCGCCGTTCTTCGTCTTGGCGTCGATGTCGACCGTAGTCTGGTCGAAGACCGCAGGCATGATCTGGGATGCGACAAAGCGCTGCCATATTAGCTTGTAAACCTTGAACTCATCTTCTTTTAAGTACTGCTTGATCTGGTCGGGATGGCGCATGGCGGAGGTCGGCCGAATCGCTTCGTGAGCGGCCTGCGCTTCTTTCTTTTCTTTAAATACGTTGGGAGTTTCGGGAAGGTATGCCGCACCGTATTCCTTGCCGACATACTCTCGCACTTCCTGGATCGCCTCGGGCGCAACGCGGGTGGAATCGGTACGCATATACGTGATGAGGCCGACCTGACCTTCTTCGCCCAGTTCGACGCCTTCATAGAGTCGTTGGGCGATCATCATGGTGCGCTTCACGCTGAAGCGCAGTTTGCGAGAGGAATCCTGCTGCAATTTGCTGGTCGTGAAAGGCGGCGCGGCATTGCGGCGGCGTTCTTTTTTGTCGACAGACCGGACGATCCAGTCGGCCGTCTCGAGCGCGGCACGAATCTTTTCCGCATCTTCCCCATTGGTGACTTCAATCTTCTCTTCGCCCTTTCCCAGGAAGCGCGCGTCGAAGGCGGGCGGCTTGCTGGCGGCGAGATGCGCGTCGATCGTCCAATATTCTTTCTTCTCGAACGCTTTGATCTCGCGTTCGCGTTCCACGATTAAACGCAGGGCAACCGTTTGCACGCGCCCAGCAGAAAGTCCGCGGCGAACTTTGTCCCACAACAGCGGCGAAACCTGATAGCCGACCAGGCGGTCGAGGACGCGGCGCGCCTGTTGGGCATCGACAAGATTTTGATCAATGGCGCGGGGATGTTCGAATGCCGCCTGTACCGCGCGCTTGGTGATTTCGTTGAAGGTGACGCGCTGAATGCGAGGCGGCGTATCCGCATCTGCCTTCTTCTTTTTTCCTTTTCTCGCCTTGGCGCCATTGCCGTCGAGTTCACTCGCCAGATGTGCAGCGATGGCCTCGCCCTCGCGGTCCGGGTCAGGCGCCAAATAGATCGCGTCCATTGGGCCGGCCAGTTTTTTGAGCTTGGCTAAAACTTTTTCCTTTCCAGGAATTACAACGTAGTCGGTTTCGAACTCGTTGCTAGTATCGACACCGAGAGTGCTCTTGGGCAGGTCTTTGACGTGACCAAGCGAGGCCTCGACAGTAAATCCCTTTCCCAGATATTTCTGGATGGTCTTCGCCTTCGCGGGCGATTCGACAATGACTAAACTTTTTACCAATGGTCCCTCAGTTCGTAAGAATTAGTTCCGAAGCTAGCACGAATGGGACGAAGACAACAAGTTACCGGCAGGAAGCTTCTGGCTTCTAGCTACTGGCTGCTGGCTAAGGCCGTGGCCTTCAGGCTCTGTACGAGCGAGGCTAGCATGCGTTGGATTTCCAATACTTTCGCTTCCAAATCTTTGTGTTCATCAGTGCTCAAGAACTCCAAATCCTTTGCGAGTAACAAATGATATTCGACCTCATTAGCGGAGCCGTGGGCAATTTGAACGAACCGCCTCATCTCGGCATCTGACCTTCGACCGAAGCCTTCGGCAATGTTCGCGCCGATCGAAGCGGAAGACCGGCGCAACTGACTCGTCAGCCCGTACATTTCTTCCTTGGGAAAAGAGTGCGTTCGCTTATACACGGTCAGCGTCAATTCATGCGCCTTCCCCCAAACACGTAAATTCCTAAAGTCCTCCAAACTTGCACCCCGCTTGAGCTAGCAGCCAGAAGCTAGCGGCTGAATTTAAAAGCTCTTCACAAAATTTTTTCCCGGCATCTGCTTTACTTTGCCGGTTAGCTCAAGCTCGAAGAGGGCCGCGAAGATTTCCGAGGACGACATTTCGTTTTCTAGTTTTTCGACCAGCTCATCGATGTGCGTGGCCTCGTCTGCCTTCAGCAGGCTCAGGATGCGCTTCTCGTGGGGAGGAAGGCCTTCGTCCGGAAATAGAGATGCAGAAGTCGCCCCAGCGGATTCAGGCGAGGGTGGCGGGGTCAGTGCAAGTTTCACTTCTGGAGGGAGATCTTCCCACACGTCTTCCCAGGTGGCGTCCAGCTTCGCACCCTGCTTGATCAGGGTGTTTGGGCCCCAGGAATTCTTGTTTGTGACGTTACCGGGGACGGCGAAAACGTCTCGGTTTTGTTCAAGCGCGCAGCGCGCTGTGATGGGGGTCCCCGAATATTCCGCGGCTTCCACGACCAGCACTCCCACCGACATGCCACTTAAAATTCGGTTGCGTATTGGGAAGTTCTGCGGTGCAGCGAACGTTCCCATCGGGAATTCGGAGATCAGCGCTCCACCAAGCGCCAGAATCTGTTCCGACAAACGAGAGTTTTCTTTCGGGTAGATCACATCCACGCCGGTGCCAAAGACCGCGATAGTCTTGCCTTTTGCCGTGATCGCTCCGCGGTGGCTGGCGGTGTCGACTCCACGAGCCATGCCGCTGATGACTATTAATCCCTGCGATGCTAAGTCGCAGGCCAGCCGCTCGGCCATTCCCGAGCCGTAGGGGGTGGGATGACGCGTACCCACCATGGCAATGCCGGGTTTCTTCAGCAGTTCAGAATCGCCGCGCACATAGAGCACCAGCGGCGGATCGTAAATCTCTTTCAGTCGGGGCGGGTAGCACGGGTCTTCACCGGAGAGCACGGTGACTTCCCCTGCAGCGGCGCGTGCGAATTCCTCCCCCGCGAGCTCCGCCGATTTCCCGGTGGCGATCGATAGTGCCGAGACGGCCTGGATCCCGGTGGCTTCCAATTCGGTTAGCGAGGCGTGGAAGACGGCGTCAGCGCCGCCGAAATGTTCCACGAGTTTGCGTGCCTTGGTGGGACCCAGGCCCTGAGTCAGCGAGATGGCGAGCCATTCCAGAAGGTGAGTTGCGGGCGCGGCGAGAGCATTCGGCAAATTTTCTGCTCCATTTTGTTAGACAGGGCGGACTGTAGTGATTCGTGGAAGGCAATGTCAAGGGAAGCCATCACAAAGGGCCGCCTGAAATCGTCTGCTAAAATCAAAACAGGAATGAGACCTCTACGCATCTCTGCGATTTCCTACCTTAATACCGTGCCCCTCATGTGGGATTTCGAACACGGCAAGGCAGGCCGCGAGTTTGACATTTCTTATACTCTGCCGTCGGCCTGCGCTCGCCAGCTGCAAGCCGCGACCGCTGACATTGGGATTATTCCGGCCGCTGCTTATACAGAAATTCCTGGACTGATGGTTCTGCCCGATGTGGCAATCGCTTCGCGAAGGCCGGTGCGCTCGATTCTGCTGGTGAGCAAGGTGCCGGTGGATAAAATTCGCACCGTGGCTTTGGATACGTCTTCCATGACCTCGGTGGCGCTGACGAAAGTTTTGTTCGAAAAGTGGCTGGGTGGGGGGCGGACATTTACCTCGATGTCGCCGGATATCGAGAAAATGCTTGCGGAGAACGATGCCGGATTGCTGATTGGAGATCCAGCCCTGCGAATCGACCGCTCGCGGTATCTCACACTCGATCTCGCGGAAGAATGGATCCGCTACACTGGCAAGCCGTTTGTCTTTGCCTTCTGGGCGGTGCGTCAGAATGTGTTGCGGGAAGCGAAATCTTCTTTGGACCTATCCGCAATCTTCCAGGAATCACGCGACCACGGTCTTGAACCTGCGAGTCTCGGGCAGATCTGCAGTGAATGGGCTGCTAGGCTCCGCATCAGCGAAGGCGACATTCGTTCCTACCTCACGGAGAATATCTACTACAATCTGGACGCGCCCTGCCTCGAAGGCCTGCAGTTGTTCTATCGCTATGCAGCCGAGATCGGCGCCTTGCCCCGTGGTCCGGAGATAAAGTTCCTCAGCACTGAAAAGGCCTGTATAGCGCAGTCAAGAGCCTAGCCTGTAAACTCCTACAACCTGAATGCTTTTGCATCTTCATCCCTTGGTGGCAATGTCTGTATGGCGGCATCTGCGCCGCATGGGCGGGCCGGGTCTGGTTTTGTTGGGCATCGCCGACAACTCGGTCGTTCCTCTCACCGGGAGCATGGATGTTTTGACCATTTGGCTGGCGGCGCGGCATCGCGAGCCCTGGCCCTATTACGCTCTCATGGCGACGCTGGGATCGGTTGTCGGCGGCTACATTACTTATGCGTTGGCGCGTAAGGGCGGCAAAGAAACGATGGAACGCAAGCTCTCAAAGAAGCGCGCAACCCAGGTTTCGCAAGCTTTTGAGCGCTGGGGATTTCTCGCGGTTGCCATTCCCGCCCTGATGCCCCCACCATTTCCCTTTGTGCCATTCCTGCTGGCTGCTGGCGCCATGCAGTATTCGCCGAAGAAATTTCTGGGAGCATTAACGCTGGGCCGCGGCATTCGCTACTCGATCGCCGCGGGCCTGGGATTCCACTATGGCACCCACATCCTGCGTTTTTTCCGCCACTACTACAAGCCCGCGATGGCGATCCTGATCGGCCTGGCGATCATTGGGGCGGTGATGAGTTTCATCGAATATAAGCGCACGAGAAGGGCTTAGCGGATAGTGCCGCATTTGGAGCAGGCAAGCTTCCTCCAGTAGAATTTAGGTGCAGATATGTCCCTGACCAAACAGCAGGCCCTGGAGATGTTCGAGTCCGATGATCTGATCGGCATCGGGATGGAGGCGGATGCGGTGCGACGCAAGCTTCATCCTGAAGGCACGGTCACCTACATCATCGACCGCAACATTAATTACACGAACTTCTGCACCGAATACTGCACGTTTTGCGCGTTTTATCGTCCACTGAAAGGGCCGGCGGCTAAGGAAGGGTACATTCTCGATTTCGACACGATCTACGAAAAGATTCGGGAGACGGTCGAACTCGGCGGCACGGGAGTGTTGATGCAGGGTGGGCTGCATCCTGACCTGAAGATCGACTGGCACGAGAAGATGCTGAGCGGAATCAAGCAGCGCTTTCCGCAAGTGCATTTACATTGCTACTCTGCGTCTGAAATTATCGCCATCGCCGAGTACAGCGGCCTGAGGATTCGGGATACAATTCTCCGGCTGCGCGACGCCGGGCTCGATTCCATCCCTGGCGGCGGCGCCGAAATTCTCGATGACGAAGTGCGCTACAAAATTGCCCGGCTGAAGTGCCTGACGGGGGATTGGATCAACGTGCATCGCACGGCGCACCAGATCGGGATGCGCACCACCGCGACCATGATGTTCGGCGTCGGCGAAGATTACAAACACCGCATCAATCACCTGCAGGAACTCTACGATCTCCAAGAAGAAACTGGCGGTTTCACAGCGTTTATTCCGTGGAGCTTTCAGCCGCAGAACACGGCGCTGGGCGGCCGGCACTGGGACGAAGCCACGGCGGTGGAATATCTGAAGGTGCTCGCCATCTCGCGCCTGTATCTCTCGAACTTCCTGAACGTGCAATCGAGCTGGGTCACGCAAGGCCTCAAGGTCTGCCAGATGGGATTGCGCTTTGGCGGCAATGACGTTGGGTCAGTGATGCTCGAAGAGAACGTGGTGCGGGCAGCTGGCGTTAATAATTGCACCACCGAAGAAGAACTGCGCCGCATCATCCGCGATGCCGGCTTCCGCCCTGCCCAGAGAGATACGCTGTATCGGCAGTGCTTCCTGAACTAGGGCGTTTTGCCGATTCGGGCACTGAAAACATAAAAAGCCCTTGTCATTCCGAACCGCGCTTCAGCCGGAGAGGGAATGCTTTTTCTCTTGCCCGCCATTGAAGGCGAAGACCTCCAAGTAAAAGCGGAGCCAATTTTGCCAGTTGCTGTCAGGATGTTAATGCCGTGACATTGTGCTATAATTATGACACATTGTTGGGGGTCTGCCATGCCTGAGGAAGCCCGAACTCGCGTCAACGAAAACGGCCGTGTCGTGATCCCCTCGTCTTTTCGCAAAGCCCTTGGCATCCGGGCCGGAGACGAACTCGTGCTTCGCATCGAAGATGACGAATTGCGCATCACCACGCAGCAGCGCCGTATCCAGCGGGCCCAGCGCCGCGCCCGGCAATACGTGAAGCCCGGAGCATCGTTGGTGGATGAGTTGCTCGCGGAGCGCCGCGAGGCTGCCAAACATGAATAGGGCAGCATGAATCGGATCTTGCTCGATGCTTCCGCCATCCTTGCCGTGATTAGCGGTGAACCCGGAGCCGAGAAGTTAACTCCCGCTTTGCTCGCCCGTGCTGTCGCCAGCACGGTGAATCTCGCCGAAGTGCACACCAAGCTGGTAAGCCGCGGCTGGCCATCCGCGCAAGCATGGGAAGACGCCACCAGCCCAGTTCGAGAAGTCGTATCGTTTGACGAGGAGCAGGCGAGAACCGCCGGCGATCTGGTTGCTCAAACCCGGCATCTTGGGTTGTCCCTCGGAGACCGCGCCTGCCTGGCGCTGGCAATGAGGCTCAACGTTCCGGTCTACACCGCCGAGAAAGCGTGGAAGAAACTAAAGATGAGTGTCCCCGTCCACGTAATCCGCTAGCTGCACCGCCTCGACCGACTTTTACTGAGTTCCTTCTCGCAGAAGCACAACGTCGGCGACATCGTGCTCGCGGACGACGGCCAGGGTTTTTCCGTCGGGCGACCAGTGGAAGTCAGTGATCTTCTCCGAAGTGAAGTGGGTTAACTGGTGGCCGGCGGAACCGTCCAACGGCTGGAGCCAAAGGTTCTCCGTTCCGTTTTCGCTGACTTTGTACGCCAGCAGATTAGTAGTGGGGACAAGTTGAACCGTGGGTATAAGAACCCCACCTCCAACAAAGCGCGGATCAAGATCGATGACGCGCGGCTGCGAAGTGCCATCTAAACTCACGATGGCAAATTTGGACTTCGCGTCGTGCGTCACCGGGTCGGCAATGTCCACGACGTAAGCGAGCGACTTGCCGTCGGCGGAAACAAAGCTGATGGATTCGAAACCAAACTGGTTCGGGATGGCGGTGCCGGGTACCGGTTCGGCTTTGCCTCCCTCGATCGGAACCCGCTTTAGAGTACTGAGGCCCTGGTGATCGATGTAGTACATCCACTTGCCATCCGGAGAACAGACAGGGTTGGAATCGTACCCTCCAAAAGTCATTTGCTGGGGCGCAGCTCCATCGGCGCTGGCGCGCCAAATGTTGAAAGTCGAGACCCCGGCGTGGAACCACCAGGTAAGCTGAACATACCGGCCTGCGCAAGAAGAGAATCCCCACAGAGTGGCGTTCGGGTCGGAAACCAGGACAGAGGAGTTATGTCCATCGGCATCCATCCGCGTGACGCTCGCACCATCGGCAACCAGCAATTTTCCGTCCGGCGTCCAATCGAGCAATCGTGGATCGGCAATTTGCGACAGCGGCGCCGGTTCCGCGGAGTTCTTCGTGCTATTTTGCGAGGACACGTCGCCACTGAGGGTGGCTAGCGTGTGGTTAGTCTTTAACTGGACGCTTGAGGCGCTCTTGCCGTCGGCGGAGACGGTCAGAGTCGCATAGCGATTGGTGTCGCGGGTAATCGGCTGAAGAACACCTTTGTCGGACAACAGTCCGATCTGTGAGCGTTCAAAATTTGATCCTTTGGGTTGAAAGATCGACAGTAGCCAATGTCCGCCCGGCAGCCACTTCAGGGAATTCACGTCATCGTCCTTGAGGGTGGCCAGCGTGGAAACTTTCTTGCTTTCCACATCGAGGCTCTCGACGTAGCTTAGTGCCGCGCCGGAAGAATCGAAGGAATAAGTGATCCGCTTGCCGTCGGGAGACCAACTGATGTGCTGGGGATCCCCTCCGCGCGTGGAGTGAGAGATCAGCAAGATGGTCTCATCGCTGCCATCTTCATTGGCAGAGAGGACGCGATACTTGCCTGGTTCGGGGTCATTCGCACGAATGTAAGCAATGCGTTTTCCGTCGGGAGAGAAAGTCAGGTTGCTATCCACGTCGTGGGCCACAAGCTTTGGATCGCCACCCAGCACCGGGGCGCGGTAGAAATCGAACTCCGTATGCTGGTGGTTGGCGGCCTTCTCGAAGTAGACATAATTTCCGTCGGGAGCAAAGGCCAGGTGCCGGTAGAACGCAGACGAGGGTGGAACCGTCTGGGTATCGCTGCCCGTTGGTATGTTGCGCAGCCACAGGCTCTGCATCCCATTGTCATTCTGCACGTGAAGAATATATTTCCCGTCTGGAGAAATCGCCGCCAGCAGGGCTTTGCCCGTATTCGTAATTTGCGTGATGGTGAAATTCTGGAAGGGTACCGGCCCGGAACGACTGAAGAACGAGTACAAGCCAAAGCCTGCGGCGGCGACCAGCGCAAGAACAACGACGATTGCGACGGTGGTTCCCACGCGATGCTCACGTGCCACAGCAGTCACGCTGGCACTGCTGCCGGCAGCGGGTGACGCGGCCTGTGATGCAGCGACCGACGGACCACTCGCGGACGTAGCACGGCCCGAACCGGATACGGCAGGCACTGGAGTCTCGACCGCGGGAAAGGAGTCCGAAGCGGCTGGCCTTCGTCCCGAACTGCTATCGCGCTGCAGGCGTTTCAGATCGCCACGAATCTCGGAAGCGTGCTGATAGCGCAGGTCGCGATCTTTCTCGAGGGCTTTGTCGATGATCTCTTCCAGCCGCGGCGGTACTTCCGGATTGAGCCGGACGATTGGGATGGGTGCGCGGCTCAGAATTCCTTCGAAGATGGTGGCCGATGTGTCCCCACGAAACGGCACTGCGCCGGTCGCCATTTCGTAGAGCACGGCGCCAAACGAGAACAGATCGGTGCGAGTATCCAACTCCTTGCCTCGAGCTTGCTCGGGCGACATGTAGGCAATGGTGCCAACCGCAGTTCCCGGACTCGTGAGGAATGCATCGTCCATCGCAGTCGGGCCGTTCATGGCTGTGTCGGCAGTCCCGCTGGCGTGGGACGTGGGAACGAGCTTGGCGAGACCGAAGTCCAAAATCTTCGCGTGGCCGCGCCTGGTCACGAAAATATTCGCCGGTTTGATATCGCGATGCACAATGCCTTCGGCGTGGGCGGCGTCGAGCGCGTCCGCAATTTCGATAGCGAGTTGCAGGAGAAACTCGGTCTCCAGAGGCTGGCCCGCAATGCGGTGCTTCAAGGTCACGCCGTCCAGATATTCCATCACGATGAAAGCCTGGTCGTTTTGTTCGTCGACCTCGTGGATGGTGCAGATGTTGGGATGGTTCAACGCAGAGGCGGCGCGGGCCTCGCGCTGAAATCGCTCCAGAGCCTGGGCATTCTTGGCGACCTCTTCGGGAAGGAACTTAAGAGCGACGAAGCGGCCCAGCTTGACGTCTTCCGCCTTGTAGACGACGCCCATGCCGCCGCCGCCAAGCTTCTCAACGATGCGATAGTGAGAAATGGTCTGATCGATCATTTAGAGGATGCCTGCGCCCCTTTCAGGTCGCTCCATCTTACGGACCCAATATGCGCTCGTCAACGGAACAAGGGGTGAGGGTGTCGAAGCGGAAAAGTCTGCCGGGCCGTTTTGTAGTTGGGCGGCAGAGCAAAGCAGGATAAAATAGGTAGACAGAATTGGCTGAACGTTCCTCACGGCCGGCCTGCAAGGCAAAACCCCCAGAGCGTCCCGAATTTGTCGACAAGCGTATTGGAACGCTAACTGACGGTCGACCCACGATGAAACTTGCCACTGCATTTGTGCTGGCGCTGCTGGCTCCCGGTGTACTCATAGCGCAGGACGCGGCTCCAGTTCTATCTGCGCAGTCTCGCCTGGCTAGCCTGCAGGGAATGGTCACCAAAGATCCAGGCAGCGAGCCCTTGAGGAAGGCGCTGATCGAGTTGATTGCGGAAAGTCAGGGCGAAGGTGGGAACTACACCGCGCTTACCGGGCCTGAAGGAAATTTTCGCATCGAAAACATTGTGCCTGGACGCTATCGCTTATTCGTCGAGCGCACCGGCTACCAGGAGATCGACAAGCGCCGCCGACAGATTGATGGGCGGGAGCTCACGCTGAGTGCGGGGCAGGAGTTGAAGGATCTGGTGGTTCGTCTGCAGGCGGCGGCGGTGGTGGAAGGCCGGGTGACCGACGAAGAGGGAGATCCCATGGCGGAGGCACAAGTTGCCGTTCTGCGCCAGACCTTCGTCGCGGGCCGCAGCCGATGGGAGCAGTTGGGAGCCGAGCGCACCAACGATCTTGGGGAATACCGCATTGCGGGCCTTGCGGCGGGCAGTTATTTTGTGTCGGTAACCCCGCCGCCTGATTTCAGGGGTTTGATTGAGACTAGCAGCAACACGTTAGCGGGCTCCCATCCCGCCGGGTCTCTCGATAAGCCCGCACCCACGGCTTATCAAACAACTTACTATCCCGGTACGCGCGATCGCTGGCAGGCTGCGTCGATCCAGTTACATGCCGGTGAGGACTTTCCCGTGAATTTCTCATTGACGCCCAGCCCGAGTTTGACGATCCGGGGCTCCGTGGTGAATTTGCCAGCAGGCTCTTCCGCGGCAATTATGCTGCAATCTAAAGATTTCGGTTTGGTATTGAACGGCGCGGAGATGCACAAAGATGGCAGCTTCGAGATTCGTGATATATCTCCCGGAGCTTATACGATTCTGGCGACTGTGGATAACGTTGCGACACCGATGATGGCACGTCAATCTTTGCAGCTGGCGGAAAGCGTTGATGGTCTGCGGCTTGTGCCTCAAACCGGCGGAACAATTCGCGGGCGGCTTCGGATGGAAGCTGGTCGTAATGTCCGGCTCGATCCCAGCCAGATGTTCCTTTTGTTGCATGAACTGGATGGAGATGACGACACGCTGAGCACGGCGAACGCCGGCGATGCTTCTTCAATGCTGGCGCACGTCAATGCGGACGGCAGCTTTGAATGGAAGAATATTCCTGCGGGTCACTACTCGGTCCAGATTGCGGATGCCAGCGGAATGCCGGATTGGTTTTTAAAATCCGTGGTTGCTGGCGGTCGCGATGAGCTGGATTCAGGATTCAACGTGAGCGGAGGCGTCACGCCGCTGGATCTGTTGGCGAGCGCGAACGGAGCAACCGCCGAAGGCGTCGCAACAAATGAAAAGGACGAACCCATCAATGACGCCGTGATTGTTGCCGTACCGGAAGCGCGTTTTCGCAGCCATGCCGAGCGCTATCGTAAAGCGGTGAGCGATCAGAGTGGACACTTCATGCTGCGAGGCTTGCCTCCCGGCAATTACACGATCTTCGCGTGGGATAGCGTGGACGGAGAAGCTTATTACAACCCCGATTTTCTCAAGACCTACGAAGGGCAGGGGAAAGCGTTGCGCGTAAACGAGGGAGATCGCTTGCGCGTGCAAGTGAAAGTCGTTCTGACCTCCGACGACCAGCCATGAACATGCCCGAAAGGTTGCCGAAATTTTTACACTCGTGGTTAGACACAGAAGTGCCGCTTGCCAGAAGAGAAGGGCAGACTCTGGAGGCACTAGCATTCTGAAAATGCAGTGTTTTACCTGCTTCCACAGGTTCTTAACGAGCTTGGCATGTGAATTGCATTCACCGGAGTGCGTACACGGAGGTAGGAGAATGACCGCTGGAAGCGATGCAGAGTTTGTTCGCCTGCTTAAGAAGGACGTGGATTACTACACGCAGGCATTGGAGCGCTTCGAAAATCTAATTCCGGACGTATGTGCGCCGGTGCAGGATCAATGGCGGTTGCAAGCCCAGGCCCGCAAGAATTTTGCACTCGAGCTTGAGATTCTGTTGGATAAGGCTGAGCGGTGTATCGATCCATTGTTGCGGACGGCGGAAAGCGAGAGGGGTCAAAAATCTACTTCCTGCTAGATTAGCAAGCGTTTTTCATTTCTCGCTGCTTAGTAAATTTTGCCGCTAGAACCTCGGCCGCTGAAATCCGGTAGAATAAAGGTTTTCAGCCGACCGACTTGCTGATCTCGGATCTCATCTTCTCTTCGACGATGGCGGCATGGTCTGCCCCTAAAGGCATTGGGCCGTATCTCCGTCAGCACTTGCTGGATAAGACCTTTCAGGGTCTCTACCACACGGACGCGTTCGACCGTGCCCTACTGATTCCGTATTTCATTGTGCTCATCCTGCTGGCCGGCTATGGGATGCACCGTTACGTTCTCGTCTATCTGTATTACAAGCATAAAAAAAACCGTACGACTGAACCGGCTTCGCGATTCGTAGAACTGCCGCGAATCACGGTGCAGCTGCCGATCTTCAACGAGCAGTATGTCGTTGAGCGGCTGCTGGATTCAATCTGCAAGCTTAAATACCCACGGGAGAAGCTCGATATCCAAGTGCTCGACGATTCGACCGACGAAACCGTCGATGTGGCGCGCAACCTGGTGGAGCGTTACGCCGCGCTCGGGAATCCCATCAGCTACCATCACCGCAGCAGCCGCGAGGGTTTCAAGGCGGGGGCATTGGCCGAGGGCCTCAAGACGGCGAATGGCGAATTCGTCGCCATCTTTGATGCCGACTTCACTCCTCCCGAAGATTTTTTGCTGCGTACCATACACCACTTCAGCGATCCGAAGATCGGCATGGTGCAAACCCGCTGGACGCATATCAACCGCAACTACTCGTTTCTCACGCAAGTGGAGGCCATCTTGCTCGACGGGCACTTCGTGCTCGAACACTCGGGACGCGCCCGCAGCGGCGTTTTTTTCAACTTCAACGGAACGGCGGGAGTGTGGCGGCGCGCCGCCATCGATGAAGCCGGTGGCTGGCAACACGACACCCTCACCGAGGACACAGATCTTTCTTACCGCGCGCAACTCAAAGGGTGGAAGTTCATATACTTGCAGGATGTTGAGTGCCCGGCCGAGTTGCCGGTTGAGATGACGGCGTTCAAGACACAGCAAGCGCGTTGGGCCAAGGGATTAATCCAGACTGGAAAGAAAATTCTGCCGCGGGTTTTGGGTAGCGATGCGTCGTTTCACACGAAAGTCGAAGCGTGGTATCACCTGACGGCCAATCTCAGCTACCCGCTCATGATCGTGCTTTCCGTGCTGATGCTGCCCGCAATGATCATCCGTTTTTATCAGGGATGGTTTCAGATGCTGTTCATCGATCTGCCTCTGTTCATGGCGTCGACGTTTTCCATTTCAAGTTTTTATTTGGTTTCGCAGCGCGAACTTTTTCCTAAGAGTTGGCCGCGCGCCCTGCTGTACTTGCCGTTTCTAATGGCGCTCGGAATTGGTCTCACCATCACCAATACCAAAGCGGTGATCGAAGCGCTCATCGGCAAGGAGAGCGCTTTTGCGCGCACACCCAAATATCACGTGGAATCGAAGAAAGACAAAGTTCGTGCCACTAAATATCGCAGACGCCTGGGTTGGGTACCATGGCTGGAACTTCTAATCGGCAGTTACTTTGCGCTGACGGTTCTCTACGCCGTCGAAAACGAAAACTACGTTACGGTTCCGTTTCTACTGTTGTTCGTAGTGGGTTACTGGTACACCGGACTGATGTCATTGCTGCAAGGACGCTTCTCGGGCGTTGGGTTGAGCGCGGAGTCTCATACCAAGCCATTCCCCGTGGGAGTGTAGAGTCCGGTCGTTTTCCCCAGCTGAGCTTTCTTTCACTTGACCACTCGTTTACAATCCAGTCGCCAAAAGTTTCTCATCGGGCCCGGCACGCCATTTGAACTCTGCGAGTTACGTCGCGGTTCCCAGGAGGTTCCGATGCTCCGCTCGCGCAAGCTATTTTTTCTTCTTGGATTGGCATTCCTCGTCAGCTCCCTGCTTAGTTGTGGTCCCCATGATTCCAGTGAGTACTTTGTCTTCGTCGCGGCTAACTTGCAGGTGCCCTATTGGCAGGCGGCTGGCTCGGGGTTCACGAAGGCTGGGTCGCAGTTCAAAGTTCGTGCGGACTTCGTGGGCCCCAACAGCTACGATCCAAGAGCGGAACGAGACGCTCTTGACCAGGCGGTGCAGCAGAAAGCTACCGGCATTTTGCTCGGCGTTACCGATCCAGCGTTGTTGAAGGACAGCATCGACAAGGCCATCGCCGCCGGGATCCCCGTGATCACAATGGATTCCGACGCCCCTGCAAGCAAGAGGCTTTTCTTTATCGGGACCAACAACTACCAGGTCGGCATGACCGGCGGCCTGCGCCTGGCGCAAGAGCTAAAGGGCAAAGGCAACGTTGTAGTTTTCACCATGCCGGACCAGCACAACATGCAGGATCGTCTGCATGGCTATCGCGACGCACTCGAACGCACTCCTGGCATCAAGATCACGCGCGTAGTCGATATCCAGGGCGATCCCCGCATCGCCTTCGATACGACGACGCAGATCATCGGCAAGGAAAAAGATCAGGTGGATGCCTTCGTTTGCCTGGAAGCGCAATCTGGAAAAGAAGTGGCTGGTGTGCTCAGCAGCTATCACATTACCGGCAAGGTTGTGATGGCCATGGACACCGATCCTGAGACTCTGCAATTCATCCAGAATGGAGGAATCGTCGCGACCATCTCCCAGAAGCCATACACCATGGCGTTCGTCGGCATGCAGATGCTCGATAACCTCTATCACCACAAGCCTCCGTCTCTTGAAACGGATTGGTCGAAGGACAGCTTTGCGCCGATTCCTGCCTTCGTGGATACTGGTTCCGCGCTCATCGACAAGAGCAATGTAGATTCGTTCCTGCAGGCCAAGCAAAGCGCGACCGGCACGCAGAGATAGAATAAAGGATCGCAACCAATGTGTGGTCCGGAACAGCTATTCTAAAATTTCCAGGTGAATTGCACGATGCGAAAACCGTGTTCGGTAGTTTGTCTAACGACTTTGTTCGCGAGTTTGGTCTTTCTTGCCTTAGCTGAGGCGGGTTTTGCGCTCGACCGCCAGCCCAGTGCCGACTACAGAGCTCGCCGCGAAGCACTCGCGAAAAAGACCGGCGGCGTGATTGTTCTATTCGCTCCCATGGAGAGCGAAGGTCCGAATGATCTTTACGGTTTTCGGCAGGACGACAACTTTTACTATCTTTCCGGCTCGACTGAGCCGGGAGCGGCAATTCTGATTGCGCCTGCAGAGGAAGCCAAGGCGGATAAGGCTGCGCGCCCGTACACGGAAATGCTTTTTCTTCCTCCGCGGAATCTGACGCAGGAGAAGTGGACCGGTCCGAAACTCGGTCCGGAAAATCCTGAGGCACCACAGATCACCGGCTTCGATCATGTCGAAGACATGGCAAAGCTCCCTGAGGACGTGATGAAGGTGATCTCTGGTGTGCGCCCCGTGATCTACACCGACGTTGCCTCGCACGATCAGCCCTCTGCCAGCGCCGAGCCACTCGCTTTTCTGAAAAACGTGAATTCGTTCCTGAGTTTTCAGGATGTGAAACCGATGATCTATTCACTGCGCACCGCCAAAGATGCCGGAGAAGTGGAGCTGATTCGAAAGGCGGTCGATGCATCCGTAGCGGCGCACTTCGCCGCTTTCAAGGCGGTAAAACCGAATGTAAATGAGCGGGAGATCTCGGCTCTCATGCAATATGAGTGGGGCAAGCGCGGTTGCGAACGGCCCGCGTACGCGCCCATCGTGGGCTCCGGGTTCTACTCCACGGTGCTACATTACTCCGACGATTCCAATGTGATGAAGGCAGGGGACGTGGTCGTCATCGATGCCGCTGGTGAGTATTCGATGTACGCTTCCGACATTACGCGCACTCTTCCTGTCAGCGGCCACTTTACCCCGCGCCAGCGCGAGATTTACGACATCGTTCTAGGTGCGCAGCAAGCTGCCGAGGCGGCTTTCAAGTCCGGCAAGTCGAATATGAAGCGCGACGATCCGGGCTCGCTTTACAAGGTCGCGTACGACTACATCAACACGCACGGCAAAGACTTGCACGGCGATCCCTTAGGAAAATATTTCATACACGGTCTGGGGCATCCTGTCGGTCTCAATGTGCACGACGCTACTGATTCCAGTGTCCCGTTGGGGCCGGGGCAGGTTTTTACCCTCGAGCCTGGTATTTATATTCCCGAAGAAAGTCTGGGAGTGCGAATTGAGGATGATTACTACGTGGACCCGGACGGCAAGCTGATCAAGCTGAGCGCCGCTTTGCCTTCGAAGGCCGAGGACGTGGAAAGAGAGATGGCAGGGAAGTAAGGCGGAAATCGAATAAAGAGCTATCGGGGGAACGAGCAATCGAAGATCACTCCGTTTCAAGTCGCCCAATCACCAAATCTCTCAATTTCTACGAGATGTACTCGCGAATGTATTCATCTGCGCTGTGCGCCAGTTCGTGCAAGTCGCCATCAAAAATGACTTTGCCTTCGCGCAGCACCAGAAAGCTCATGGGCACATCGCAATGTCTTCCTGGTGGTAGAAGGAGCATGCGGTTGGCTTGTTTATCGAACTGATGCGTGGCCATGGTGAAGGCGTCCTGCAGGCGGTGCGTCACCAGCAAGGCGCTGGTCTTGTTGACGTCACGCTGCTTCACAATCAATTCGATGATGGTATTGGAAGTCACCGGATCGAGGCCACCGGTGGGCGAATCGTAGAGGAGCAGCTCGGGTTGCGTAATCACGGCGCGCGCAATGGCAACCCGCCGCCGCATGCCGCCAGATAGTTCCGACGGATACAGATCGAGCGTGTGCTCTAATTCCACGAAGCGTAACGCCTCGCGAACCTTGCGATCAACATTCTCGTCATAAATGCCGTGTTCTTCCATCAGGCGATAGGCAACGTTCTCGCGGACGGTGAGAGAATCGAACAGCGCACTTTCCTGAAAGACCATCCCGATTCGACCGCGCAGCTGAAACAGTTCTTCTTCCCGCATTCGGGTCACATCCTCACCCAGGACCATAATGCGTCCGGAGTCAGGCCGGATGAGCCCGAGTGAAAGCTTGAGGATCAGGCTCTTTCCGGAGCCGGCGACGCCGAAAATCGCCTTAGTCTCGCCCCGAGGCAGGTGGAAAGAAACTCCCCGCAGAACTTCGTTATCCACAAAAGACATTACAACGTCTTCGAAGACAATGGCGGGCGCAGAACTATCCTTCGTTAGAGAAACGGCAGAATCGAGCGGCAAGGTCGGCGCAGACATGAGATCAGCGATAAGACAGCGTAGCCATCAGGAAACGAGTGACGATTAAGTCCATGGCAAGGATCAGAACGGACGCCGCCACCATTGCCTGCGTCGTTGCGCGTCCCACTCCTTGTGTGCCCCCGCGCGCGTTCATTCCATAGAAGCAGCCAATGGTGGCAATAATGAAACCAAAGATTACCGGCTTGACCAGTCCCATAAACACATCTTGAAACACCAAGGTTTCCCAGGCGTTCGACCAGTATTGCCGGGCATCAAGCCGCAACAACAGTTTGGCGATTGCGAGCCCGCCGACTAATCCCACCAGATCGGAAATGATGGCGAGAAAAAACAGCATGAACACTGTGGCCACCACGCGTGGCGTCACCAACTTCTTCATGGGGTCGGTGCCCAGGGCGCGCATGGCGTCGATCTGCTCGGTTACGATCATCGATCCCAGTTCGCTGGCCATGCCGGACGAATTGCGCCCTGCGACCATCAGGCTGGTCAGCACCGGTCCCAGTTCGCGCACCATGGAAGTGGAAACCAACTGCCCGACCAAGGTGATCGAACCGAAACGCTCGAGAGTATTGGAGGCTTGCAGCGCGAGAACGGCTCCAGTGAAGAATCCTGTGAGCACGACGATGGGCAGGGAACCGACGCCGATGGTATCCGCCTGCTGCAGCATGTCCACGAAATACAGCGGCTTGCGAAAGAGATTGGCGACCGCTTGCAGGCAAAACAAAATGTAATCCTGAACCGTCTGGACTTTTGTCTTGGCGAGATCAGTGGGCGAGATCAGTTCCATGCGCTTTGAGAGCGAGGCGACCCACGCCGCGCTTTTCCGAACTATAGCAGAGAACCGAGGGGCCCTCTGAGTGCAAATACGGCAAAAAGCGAAGCTGGCCTACGTGGGTCATCCCCGCGTTTTTTTCTTGATCTCAATACTCAGGCGACGGATTTTCTGATTCAGCGTGGAGAGCGGGACTTTGAAGCGCTCGGCGGCCTCGGTCTGATTCCAGTTGCATTTCTCCAACATGTCACTGATGATGCGCTTTTCCACATCTTCTACGATCTCAAACAGTGAGGCGTCGTTAGGTGGATCATGCAGCGTTAGGGCAGAGCCCCGGCCAAGCAGATTGTCGGGCAGCAAGTCGATGGTAATCTCTGGACCGGAAGAGAGAACGACAGAGCGTTCGATCACGTTCTCCAGTTCACGCACATTGCCCGGCCAGGAGTAGGACATCAGGGGACGCAGCGCTTCCGGCGTGATGCGCCGCACCGGACGGTCGTTTTCCTCGGCATATTTTTTCAGGAAGAATTGCACCAGCAAAGGGATGTCCTCTCGGCGCTGGCGCAGGGGGGGCAGTTCGATTGTGATCACGTTCAGGCGATAAAACAGATCCTCACGGAAGCGGCCTTCGCGGACCAACTGGCGCAGATCGATATTGGTGGCGGCGATAATGCGCACGTCCACCTGCATCTCCTGTACGCCGCCGAGATGCATAAACCTGCGATCCTGCAGCACGCGCAAAATCTTGGCCTGGGTTTCCAGGCTCATGGTGGCAATCTCGTCGAGAAACAACGTGCCGCGATCCGCTATTTCAAACAGCCCCTTCTTGGAGGCGATGGCGCTGGTGAATGCGCCCTTCACGTGGCCAAAAAGCGTGGACTCGAGCAGGTCGGCGGGCATGGAGCCGGTATTCACCGGAACAAAAGGACGGTCGTGACGCGGCGAATTCAGATGCAATGCCTTGGCGATGATCTCCTTGCCGGTCCCGCTCTCGCCTTGCAACAGCACGGTGGAACGGCTGTTGGCGACCTGGGCGACGAGGTCGAAGATCTTCAGCATAGGCTCGCTTTTGCCAACGATGCTTTCGAAGTTGTAGCGCTGTTTGAGGGCGCGCTTCAGCTGGACGTTTTCTTCTTCGGCGCGGCGCCATCCCACGGCGGCGCGAACATCGGCTAAAAGCTTTTCGTTGTCCCAAGGTTTCTGGACAAAATTGACGGCGCCGCCCTGCATGGCGCGCACCGCATTTTCGACCGTGCCGAAGGCGGTGATCATGATGACCGGCAGTCCGGTTTCGTGGGCGCGAATCTCGGACAGAATCTCCATACCATCGCGGCCGGGCAAGGTGAGGTCAAGCAGGATCAAATCGAAGGGATGTTCGCCAATCCGTTGCAGTCCCGCCTCGCCGGTCGCTGCCGTTTCCACGGCGAAACCTTCGAGCTCCAATAAGGTCTGCAGAGATTCGCGAATCTCCGCTTCATCGTCGATAATGAGCACCGCGCCCCCAAAACCCGGGTTTCGGTTAGACGCCGTGCGCGGAATCACTGCCACTTCAGACATATTCGACCTCAGACATATCGGGTTTCGTCTCGCTCGGCGGAGGGGTGGCTGGGCTAAACCTGCTTGCTTTAGACCTGCTTAACTCAAACATGGACAGCCTTCCTGCTAAGCGGGAAGTCCAGAGTGAATGTGGTTCCGGCGCCGGGATGGCTTTCCACGCGAATCTTGCCTGCATGTTCCTGGATGATGCCGTAGGTAACGGAAAGGCCCAAGCCCGTGCCACGCGCCTGACCTTCCCGAGGTGAGGTCTTGGTGGTAAAGAACGGATCGTAGATGCGCTGAATATGCTCGGGTGCAATGCCCGAGCCAGTGTCCGACACGGAAACGCTGATACTCTCGCCATTCATGGTGGCTACGCGCAGCTTGCCGCCGCCCGGCATGGCATCTTTGGCGTTGAGAAAAAGATTCAGGAATACCTGCTGCAATCTTCCGGGATTTCCCTGGATGGGTTGCAATTTAGCTGCAGGCGCATGTTCAACTTCTACTTTCGCAACTTTGAACTGATGTTCCAGAAGCGCGAGCGTGTCTGCAATCACTTTGTTCACGTCCACGTCGCCGATCTCGCTGCCGCTGGTGCGGGAGAAATTCAGCAGATTATTCACGATTTCTGAGGCGCGGAAAGTCTGGCGCGTGATCTTCTCCAGCAAGCCAGATTTCTGCGGATCGCCTTGCAGTTGCTTAGAGAGCATCTGGGTGTAGGAGGAGATCACGGCCAGAGGCGTGTTTACTTCGTGAGCTACGCCGGCGGCGAGCAAACCGATGGACGAAAGCTTGTCCGCTTGCGAGAGTTGCGCTTCGAGGTCGATGCGCTCGGTAATGTCGTCGATGATGATGAGCCGGCCAATGACCTGGAATTTGCGCGTCACCAGCGGCGCGATGGCCACGTTCACGGTGCGGACTTCGCCGGCCGGAGTCTTCAGGCGGAACTTGTACAGGTTGTGAATGCCGGCGTCCTGCCGCGTGCGATAGAACTCGTCGACGAACTCTGCTGGGAAAATGGCCTTCAGCGGCTGGGTCAGAGTTTGCCAGCGAGGCACCGCATACATCACTTCCATCTGGGCGTTCCAACTCTCGATCCGATCCTCCATGTCGAGAGCCATCACGCCCACGTTGATGGATTCGACAATGTTCTCGTTGAAATCCTTCAGCCGTTCATACTCTGCAGCTTTCTGCTGCAATGAGGCGTAGAGTTGGCCATTCTGTATGGCGATGCCGAGATAGCCGCCCAAGGTTTCCAGCAATTCCATATCTTCGCTGGAGAGGAAATCGCCCTGCGTGGTCTTGCCCAAGCCGAGCACAGCGACGGTTTTCTGCTGGGCGTGGCACGGGATGTAGTAATTCAGGTCCAGACGCGCGATGGTTTGCTGGGCGCCGGGACTCTCGCGTGGGACCTGGTGCGTGTTCTCGAAGAACAGGTGGCCAGCCGATTCCGGCCGGGGTGCGCTCAGAAAAGACATATCGAGAGTGGCGGGTGCCGACAGGCCAACGGACTTGGCAAGCACAAAGCGCTCCGCGTCTTCGCCAGCCAGGAAAACCGCCGTGCGGTCGACCGCGAGTGTGCTGGACAACCGGTCCATGAGCGAAGACAGCATGGCGTTCAGATCCGTCTCGGAGCTGAGTTCGCGGCCAAACTCCAGCAGGGTGCGGCGATAGTCGTACCGAGTACGATAGAAGAACTGGTCGACGCGATCCTGAATCCACTTGCGGACGGGATCAAACAGAAGCGCCGTTACCACCACGGCCAGGATCAGGCCTACCGGACCGCTGCTGGGCTGGCGCATGTGCACGAGTTCAGCCACGCCAGCCACCAACCCGAAGTACATTCCCACCACGATTGCCGCAGCCAAAGTGTAGACCACGCCGCGCTTGAAGATCAGATCCACATCCATCAGCCGGTAACGGAAGATGGCATACCCGAAAGTGAGCGGCAACAGGGCCAGGGAGAGCGCGGAAATCTTCATCGTCGCGCCGGGCAGCGTGCCCATCAGGTAAGGAACAACGTAGAAGAGCGTGTAAGGAATAATGGCGAGGATGGTTCCGCGCGTGACCCATTTCAGCTGTTGCCGCAAAATCGTGGTGCTGGCGCGTCGGTAGCTGTACCACAGCACGGTGGCCGCGGCTAAGAAGAAGAGCGAACTGTAAGACATTTCCATGCGGTCGAGGTTCCAGCGCAACCGCTCGCTGGCCTGCAGCCACTGCATGGCGCTGACGTGGATGGCCAGTAAGAGAAATCCCGGAACGTAAACCAGGGCCAGAAGCCAAGGGTGCTTACGCACCGTCTGGCGTTTCTCCGGGAAGGTCAGGACGAAGTGCAAGAACAAGGCGGGCTGCAAGACTCCCGCAGCGATGTTGCCCCAGTAGATGGTCCAATCGAAGTCATTCAGCTTGCCGGTGTATTTGAATGAGTACGCAATGAACGAGACTAGGCAGAAAATGTAGAAGTGCGTGGATCCTGGAGCAGTCCAGCGCCGCAGCAGGACGTAAAGCCCGATGCCCAGATAGATCAGAGCAATCAGCCGCAGCCAGTTGTTGAGCGAACGTTCGGCCGGAACCAGGATCACGCTGGAATCGAGTGGTACGGATTGCCGGAGCAGGGAATACGCCGCCTTGGACCAGACACCGTTACGGTAGAGTTGGCGTTCCAGCCCGGAAATATTCTGGACTTCCTGGCCGTTGATCGAAACCAGCTGGTCGCCTGACTTGATACCGCTCTTCGCGCCAGGTCCGTTGGGGTCGACGCGGTCTGCCGTGAGCCGCCCGCCGTGCTCGACCCACCAGACCCCGTCGTCCGGAACCGAGGCGCGTAACTCGGCGTCGAAATTGAACCCGGCGAATACGACGGCAGCGACTGTCAGCAGGAACAGAAGAACGGCAACGAAGCGGACTTGGCTTTCCCGATTCATGGGCTTCGGCGGCGGTCCCGAACCCTTAGTGGGCTGGATAGGCGTGCCGATCACGTCCCGCCGGTCCTCAATGAGCAACTTCGCTGCCATGTCTTTTCCCACTTTGGAGATGCTTAACTGCGGCATCCACAGCACTTCCGCGATTATAAATGGAATTTCGAACAGCGATTACGGCTTTATGGATGTTTCTGTGAAATTCTGTATCCCACTGCCAAACAGTAGGTTAGCTGTTTCTTGTGGATTTGCGGGATATTTGCGGGATAGAAGAGTGGAATCCGTGGGTTCGCCAAACAGAGGAACTCCGTCCTTCCCCGCATTGACCTTGATCAGCGCGGGGAAGTAGGCAGTAACATTAGAGCGGACGGGGCAATTGATCTACGACGGCCAGGGCGCCTGCTGGGCTTGTCCCCCGAGGCTGACGCGAATCACGTTCATCAGCTCATCGTTGTCCGCAGGTTTCTGAAAGAACGCCGCCGCCCCGGCTTTAAGGGCGCGCTCCTCGTTGCTTTGAGGATCGCGCGCGCTCAGTACGATGACCGGAACGCCGGAGAGCGCGTCGCTGTTCTGCAGCCGGTCCAAAACGACGAAGCCGTCACCCACGGGCAGGCCCAGATCCAGAATAATCAGGGAGGGATGCTCTTTCTGCGCCGAGGCGATGGCGGAATAGCCATCGGAAGCGGTGGCTACGTCATAATTGTTGGCCCGGAGGCGTAGCCGCAAAGCGCGCACCAGATCGGGATCATCGTCGACGACTAGAATTTTTGGTCTTGGCATCAATGGGTCTCCTTCGTTGTTAGTTAGTTCGAAGCTCGCTTGTGTTTTTCCACGCGCTGCTGTTCCTTACCCGGCTCGTCGTGATCATTGCGGTAATAATGTTCAGCCACGGTTAGAACCTGCTTTTCCAGCGATTGGCTGGAAATGTCGGAGGGCAGCTGGACGGCAGCCGCCATAATCGTGAAGCCGTAGTTGCTCTTCTGGTCCGATACGCGCTCCAGTTGTTCGCGAATGCGGGTAGTCATAATTCCGGAACGGTCCAGGCCGGTCGACGCCACCACAAAGAAGGTCTCGACGGCTCCGGAGGTACCCATCGGAGGCAGCACGAGATCTTTATCGAGATAGACGCAGCGCTTCACAATTTCCAGACACTGCTGCCAGGTTTCTTTCCAGTTGCCACGCGGCCGAGTGGAACGCGGCCTGAGTTCCACACGGACCAGAACAAAAGCAGGGCGCAAACGATCCTGATAGACGATGACCGGAGCGAGTAATTTGGCCAGGGAATAGGTCGGCAGGGTGAAAGTAAAGGTACTGCCCTGCCCGGGCTCGCTCGAAGCCCAGATACGTCCCCCATGCAGCCGGACAATCTCTTTGCAGATGAAGAGTCCGAGGCCCAATCCAGAGCGATTGTTGTCGACCGAATCGGCATCCTGGTAGAGGCGTTCAAAGATGAGGGTTTTCGTTTCCAGATTGATGCCACGGCCCGTGTCACTCACCGAAACGTAGGCCGAGGAGGGGTCTGCCTCGACGATGCAGGCTTGGATCACGACCGAGCCATCCGGGGGCGTGAACTTGATCGCGTTATCCACAAGGTTGGTGAGCACTTCGAGAACGCGATCAGGATCGGCGTGGACTAGAGGCAGCCTTTGGTCCACTCCGATTTCCAGTCCAATCTGCTTTTCAGCCGCCATGGGCCGCATCATCGCCACGGTCTGCTGAATGAGTTCGCCGAGAGCCAGGCAGCGGGGTTCGACGCGCATTTTGCCGCTTTCAACGCGAGTCGCTTCGAGCAGGTCTCGGATCATCGCATGTAACTGATTAACGCTCTTCAGTATGGTCTTCAGGTGATCGGATTGATCAGGAGCGAGCGGACCGGCTAGTCCGTCCAGAAGCAGAGTAACGAACTGGTGAATGCAAGTGAGGGGCGTCCGTAATTCATGGGAGACGTGGGAGAGGAACTGGTTCTTAAACTCCATCTGCTGCTAGCGGGTGATTTCAAGTGAGCGCAAGAGAGCCTGTCGCTCTACGGCGTAGCGTATGGCCCGCTCCAGATGCTGGCTGGAGATGTTGCCCTTGATCAGGTAGTCCTGCACCCCCTGATGGACGGCCTTCATGGCCAGCGCCTCGTCATCCTGGCCGGAGAGTATGACTACGGGTACGTTGGGGGAGTGTTCCAGAACACGACGAAAGGTTTCCGCGCCGCGGCTATCGGGCAGGTTCAGGTCCAAAAGGACCACAGACGGTGGTTCTCGGGTTAGCGAGGCGAGGCCATCGGAGAGCCGCTGAACGCAGTTCACGTTCACCTGAGTTTGGCATTCGACCAGTCGCAAGCGGACCAGATCCGCGTCGCCGGGATTGTCTTCAATCAGCAATACCAGCGTCGGCGGATGATCCGTTATCTGATGATCCATGGTCCCTTCATTCTCCCCGCGGCGGCAGGCTGGCGAAGTCGCACCAGAAGTCTTCAATCGACTTCACCGCCGAAAAAAAATCGTTAAGATTTCCCGGCTTGCTCACATAGCAGTTCGCCCCCAGTTCGTAACTGCGCATAATGTCTTTACTCAACTTGGACGTACTGAAAATTACCACCGGGATTGGCCTAAGTTCCGGACCCGCTCTCATTGACGCCAATACTGCGAGGCCATCTCTCTTCGGCAGATTTAAGTCCAGAAGCACCAGATCGGGGCGAACCGCATTCGCATACTTTCCCCGGCGGGCAAGAAAAGCCAGCGCTTCGGCGCCATCTTCCACGCTTTCGATCTCGCTGTGGTGCGGGCTTTTGGCCAGCGCCTCCCGCGTCAATTCCACATCGGCAGGATTGTCATCCACCAACAGCAGCCGGAGTCCTGATTTCATCGTGTACTCCTTCCCGTTCGTCCGAGCCATACGAGGTTGAACCCAGGACTGGCATGGTGAACTTGAAAGTGGAACCGAAGCCAGGTTGCGATTCAACCCAGATTCGGCCGCCGGCGCGCTCGACGATCTTTTTGCAGATGGCAAGGCCGATACCGTTACCCGGGTATTCGGCGCGCGCGTGCAAGCGTTGAAAGACGATAAAAATTTGTTCGGCGCTCTCCGGCGCGATTCCGATTCCGTTATCGCTTACGCTGAACATCCAGTGCGAGTATGCTTTTTCGGCATGTACCGAAATCACTGGCGGCTCCTGCCCGCGAAACTTGATGGCATTGCCCACCAGGTTTTGAAAGACCTGCGTCATTTGCGTGCGATCGGCCCAGATCGTGGGAAGCGTTTTCCAGGTGACGATCGCTCTACTTTCTTCGATGGCAGAAGATAGAGCTTGCAGAACCTGTTGCATTACAGCGTTGCAATCGATGCTCGCGCCCGCCGCATCGCTCCGGCTGACCCGCGAAAACGCCAGTAAGTCCTGAATGAGGACCTGCATACGGAGAGCGCCCTCGCTGGCATAGCCGATGAATTTGTCGGCGTTGGCATCCAATTTGCCACGATAACGCTCGCCCAGGAGCTGCGTGTAAGCCGTTACCATGCGCAGCGGTTCTTGCAGGTCATGCGATGCGACATAGGCGAACTGCTCGAGGTCGGCATCGGAGCGGGCTAACTCGGCCGCTTTCCTGGCCAATTCCCCTTCCGCTTGCTGGCGATTGTGCTCATCCTTTTTGTTCTGCGTGATGTCACGAAAAGCCGCGAGACTGCCGAGCAACGTCCCTTCTTTGTCTTTTAAGGGGCCGCCACTTACCTCGATCCAGACACCCTGATCGAGCTTCGAATTGCGCACAAACATTTCTGTGGTACAGGACTCGCCGCGAAGGGCGCGCACGAGTGGCAGTTGATCGGCGGGAAAAGTGGTAGCCTGGTCGTCCAAGTAAAGCCCGTAGTGTTTGCTCCATTCATGGCTGGGCAATTCGGCAGCGCCGTGTCCAAGGATCTTCTTCGCAGCGGCATTCCAAGAGGATGAAATGTCCCTGCTCATCCGTGGCGACCAGGCCCTCGGCCATACTATCCAGCACGGATTGAAGCATAAGGGTCTGGATTCCCAATGCCTCCCGAGAAGAAATCAGCTCTTCGGTTTGCCGCGACAATTCCTCTGCTTGTGCGGCCAGGGCGGCGGCGGCCCGTTTGCGCTCGGTAATATCGCGCGCGATTTTCGAGGCGCCTATGATCGAGCCGCCGTTGTCTCGTATGGGTGAAATCGTGACCGAGACGTCAATGTTCTTTCCGTCCTTGCGAACGCGGACGGTTTCAAAATGTTCAACGCTTTCCCCCCGCTGGATACGCGCCAGAATCTCGGTTTCCTCAGTCACACGATCCGGGGGAAAGAGCATTAGCATCGGCTGGCCTACAACCTCAGACTGGGAGTAGCCGAACACCTTCTCTGCACCACGATTCCAGGCGTTGATGGTTCCGTCCAGGGTCTTGCTGATAATGGCGTCGTCGGAGGATTCGACCACGGCCGCCAGTCGATCGCGCTGTGCCTCGGCCCGCGAACGTTCGCTCAGATCAGTGGCAACTAGACAAATCGCCTGCTCGTGTTCCTTGAAAAGAATCAAGCTGAGGGACAGCTGGATGGGAACGACCGTTCCGTCGTGGCGTAGCAGCTGGCTCTCCAGTCGCACGTTGTTGGTCAGAGCGCGATGCAACAGTTCCGAAAAGGCTGGGCCTTGCTGATGGTTGAGCAAGGTGAGAAACGAGGAGCCGAGCAACTGTTCGGGAGGAAGTTTGGCCATGAGTGACAGCCGCCGATTGCAGAACAGAATCGTCCCCTCGACGGTGAGCGTCGCCGCGCCTTCGCTCATTCCTTCGGCCAGAATGCGGTAGGGTTCTTCGGGGCTTTCCAGAGTGAAGATTTGGTTGCCCCGCGGCCCGTTAACCAAGATGGCATCCACGCCGCCGGTCCGGACGGCTCTGAGCGTAGCTTCGGATTCAGCGGGGCGAGCCCGTACCTGCTCCAGTTCATCCCGCAGGCCATCTCGGGTTTGGCTTCTCAGCAATGACATGCAGCCTTTAAGTCCTGCGCTTCAGATCCAGTCCGAGAAGTACGCGGTCCTGGTCCGACATATCACCGATGATCCGCCGGAGAGGCAGAGGCAGGTGTTTGATCAACGTGGGCGCGGCGATGATCTGTTCGTCCTCCGCCAAGCCTGGTTTCTGATGGATATCGATGACCTCCAAGTCATATTTTCCCCGCAGATACTCAGTGCAGATGGCCTTGATATTCAGAATGGCGCGTCGGGACCGTTCCGAAGCTCCGGTGATGTAGAGACGAAGCACGTATTTTCCGTTGCTGGCCGATGGGGCGGTGCTTGCGCGTGCCATCTTCACTGCCTGAGCTTTCATGACAGAATCCTTTCGGGAAGCAAATCCAGTCCAACCACGACGCTCCGTGTGTTCGCTAAGTTTCCAATTAGTCTTTTGAGAGGGAGGGGTAGATGGCGCACTAGAGAGGGCACGGCCACGATCGGTTCTCCTGCCGCCAATCGCGGATGTTTGACCAAATCGATCAGTTTGACGCGGCATTTACCGGCCAGTTCTTGGTCACAGATCCGCTGCAGGTTAGGGATGGCGGCAACGGATCGGTGGGTCTTGCCTGCGACATTGAGGTGCGGATGCCGGAACTCTCCGTTGGCTTTCGACTTTCTGTTTTTTCTTTTCGTGTTTGTTGCTTTTGTCACGGTCATTCCGTCCTATTTCGTTGTGCTCTGGATCAGGCCAGGCCTTTCACGGTTCGCGCTTGCGGCGCAGAAAGCAAGTCCGCGCAGCGAACGCGCCCCATTTCCTTACGGTCGAGAGTGAGTTGGTTTTCCTGGAATTCCGTCTGCTTGGCGTGGCGCAACAAAGCTATCTCTTCGAGATCGAATGCGGAACGCATGCGGGCGATTTCCGCCTCCAGCTGTCGCCGTTTCTGCTGCAATTCCAGACTCTTGCGCTCGACCTGTCGTTGGCGCTCCACGGCTTCTGCTTTTTCTCGCGCTTCTTGCGCATCTCGCGCGGAACCTGTCAGCAACCCCGAGGGTCCCACGTAGACGTCGCGCAATTGCACGCCCTGGTCGGTCAACTCGAATTCGCGAATCTGGTTGGAGTGCGCCATGCCCCGCGACTTCAACACATACAGCCCGCGATTGCGTTCGCCGTTCGATTCCAGGTTGCGCAGCAGAAGCCAGGAATCCATTTGCGAAGAGACGCCGACTTCGCTCAGTTCCGGGGAGCTGTCTCCCGAGGTGAGGCTGGTGAACATGGCGGTAATCTGGCGGGACTTGAACAGATCGATCAAGCGGGTAACCATCGATTTCACTTCTGCATAGGAGCCCACCGACGCGAAGTTCGTGATGGGATCGATGACCACCACTTTCGGGTCAAAGGCCGTGGTCATGTCATGAATCGTGACCAGATGTTTTTCCAGGCCAAAGGTGCCCGGCCGGGATGCGTAAAAGCGCAGTAGATCGCGTTTCACCCACGGTTCAAGGTCGACACCAATGGAGCGCATGTTGCGTAGGACTTCCTCGGGCGATTGCTCGGAAGCCATGTAGAGTGCGCGTTCGCCGCGCTGGCAGGCAGCCCGAACAAAATGAGCCGCCAGACTGCTCTTGCCCGTGCCCGCGACGCCGGATACCAGGATGCTTGTGCCGCGGTAAAAGCCCTTGCCTCCCAGCATCGTGTCCAGGCGCGCGACTCCCGACGAGATCCTCTGCGTGGGCGCCTTATGATCGAGTTTCAACGAGCTGAGCGGGAGCACGGACAAGCCGGTTTGTCCGATGAGGAAGGGATACTCGCTGGTTCCGTGCGTGGTTCCGCGGTACTTAATGACGCGCAACCGGCGGATGGAAGCCTGTTCTTCGACCCGGTGGTCGAGCAGAATTACACAATCGGCAACGTATTCCTCAATCCCGTTCCGAGTAAGTTTGCCGTCGCCTGACTCGGCGGTAATGACGGCGCTGACACCCTTGGATTTCAGAAAACCAAACAGGCGGCGAAGTTCCGCGCGCAAAATGGTGGTGTTGCTAAAAGCGGAAAATAAGGACTCGAGAGTATCCAGGACGACGCCTTTCGCTCCGATCTGATCGATGGCATGTCCCAGGCGGATAATGATCCCTTCCAAATCGTATTCGCCGGCTTCCTCGATCTCGCTGCGTTCGAGGCGAACATGGTCCAGAGCTAATTTCTGGTGTGCGCATAGGGCTGCGAGATCGAATCCCATGGAGGCGACATTCTGGGTTAAATCCTTATCTGTCTCCTCGAACGCCATGAAGACTCCGGGCTGATTGAACTCCGTCGCTCCGCGCACCAGAAATTCCATGCCCAGCATGGTCTTGCCACAGCCCGCGCTCCCACAGACTAGAGTGGGTCTACCCTCGGGCAAACCGCCTTCGGTAATCTGGTCTAGACCGGTGATACCCGTAGGACATTTTGGAATTCCATTTCTGGGCGTGAACTTCCCCCGCTGAGTTGCCATCTACGAACCTCCATTAGTCATGCCGCAGCCTGAAATTATGAAAGGAGCACAAAGCGCCCGTATAGGTAGCATCGACGGCGCTTCTGTATGCTTTAGTTAAAAAGAGAGAAGTCCGTCTATCGAAAGAAGAGCCCGAATGTGTAACTGGTCAAGGAACTTTCGACTTGAGGCGGGGGACCCTTTCACCCGGAGCCTAGCTCGAGGATAAGAATCGTCTGATATTAGTTCTTACTAACCCTGTGGGAGTGGCGGATACGAGCTGCTCAACCTGATTTGCGCCCTTACTCAGCCGTTTCAGAGGGAAGGTCTTCGTCCCATTCGAACGAGAGCGCTCGGGCGGTCGTTTCGATAGGCTCGAGCTCAGGAATATCTTCTGCGACTGACGCGCCCAGTTCGGCGAATTTACGCGCCGAAACCAGCACACGGCTTTCCAGCGAGCCAACGGCTCGGTTGTAGGACTCGACGGCGCGATCGAGTCCACTGCCGACAGAAGTGATGTGACCGGCGAGAAGGCGCAGCCGGTCATGCAGTTCCTTGCCCAGGGCGCTGATCTGTTGAGCGTTGCGAGCCAATTTTTCCTGATTCCATCCGTAGTTGATGGCCTTCAGCAGAGCGATCAGCGTGGTGGGCGAGGCGGGAATGACGCGGTTCAAAACTCCGTGCTCGATCAGGCCGGAATCCTGCTCCAGCGCGGCGCTAAAAAACGTTTCGCCGGGAAGAAACATCACGACGAACTCCGGGGTGGCTTCGAATTGCTCCCAATATTTCTTGCCGCTGAGGGTGTTCATGTGGTCGCGGACTTGCCGCGCATGACTCGCCAGGCAGGCGCGACGTGCTTCTTCATCGGTGGTTTCGAAGGCATCGAGAAAGGCTTGCAGCGGGGTCTTCGCGTCCACCACGACATGCTTGCCGCCAGGCAGTTTCACGACCAGGTCGGGACGGAGCCTGCCGGTTTCTGTCGTTACGGATTCCTGCTCGGCGAAATCACAGTACGAGAGCATTCCCGCGATCTCGACCACGCGGCGCAACTGAATTTCTCCCCAGCGTCCGCGGACATTGGGCGTGCGCAGCGCACGCACCAGATTGCCGGTCTCGGACTGCAATTCTTTCTGCGTGGTGATCAGCGACTGCACCTGGGCGCGCAACTCGCCATAAGCATCGCCCCGCGCGACTTCCAGTTGCTGAATTTTTTCGTCCACTTTGTCGAGCGATTCGCGCACCGGGGCGACCATGTCCGCGACCGCCTTCTGGCGGGCTTCAAGATCGCCCTTCGCCTGGCTCTGGAAGCGCTTTAAGGTTTCTTCCGCAATCACCAGAAAAGACGAATTGTTGCTTTTCAACGCGTCGGCCGCCATGGCTTTGAAGGCGTTACGCAATTCTTCGCTGGCGCGAGTGACTAACTCAATCTTTTCGTTGCTGGTCTTTCGTTCCGCTTCCAGAGCGGATTCCAGCCTCGCCTTACCAGCCACCAACTCGGTGTGAGCCTGCTGAACTCGCGCCAGTTCAGTCTTTTCAGTGGCTAATTCCTTTTCCATCAAGGACAAACGAGCGTTTAGTCCAGCGGTACGCGAGCGCAGCGCCAGCCAGGCAAGTAAGCTTCCAAACAATAGGCCGATGACCCCTATGACACCTGGTTCCATAGCGAAGGTAACTTCTCAAGGCGGATTTCAACTTCTAGCGTAGCACCAGCAGACAAATTTAAGACTGAATCTGCGTCCTCCCCCAGGATCGAGTTGTGTAGGCGCGACCCATGCTGAGGGTTCCTGGAACGACCCATAGAAGATCGACGGACAAGAGAGCGATCGGCATAAGATTCGCAATCGTGCTTTTGCTGCTACTGAGCTCCGCCTCAATTTCGCCGTCGACCCGGGTGATGGCTTCTTCCGATGGAAATGCCGCCGCCGAGAAACCTGCGCAGCGCGCGACTCTAAAATCGGCCTCATCGGCCTCTCCCGACATTCCCTTTAGCGGCTTCGATTCCGAGACCGAACGGCAGCTTCTGGCGCTGGTGAATGCAGCGCGAGTGCAGGTCGGCGCTCCACCTCTAACGCTCGATGTGGGCCTGAACCAAGCTGCCCGCATGCACGCCGAAGCGATGTTCGCGGCCCGGCAACTCTCGCACCGATTTAAGGGTGAGCCCTCTCTGCCGCAACGTTTGGCGGCCGCAACGCGCACGCAACTGGATCAGGAAGGCGAAAACGTTGCACTCGATTTCGATGCTGCCTCGGCCCTGCAACATCTAATGCTTTCGCCTCCGCATCGCGCGAACCTGCTCAACCCGGCTTATAACGTGATCGGGTTAGGCATTGTCCGGAGCGGAGATCGGTTGTACATCGTGCAGGATTTCGGCCATGCCCTCCCCAATTATTCCGTCGCCGAAGTGAAGGAGCGGATTGCGGCAGCGGTAGTGCGAGCGCGACGCCAGGACAACCAGCCTGACCTCGCGCGTCTTGATCTTACAAACGCAGACAATGCGGCCTGCTCCATGGCCCAAGCCGACAAACTCGGTACCTCCCCCATTCATCAACTTGCCCAGCGCTATACCGTACTTAGCTATACCAGCCTGCATCCGGAGGCGCTGCCGGAAAATGCCGGCCATCTGCTCTCAAGCCACAATCTAAGCAGCTTCTCGGTGGGCGCGTGCAACGCCCAGACTGAGACGTACCCTACTGGAATCTATTGGGTAGTGCTGTCGTTCGACTGAGTCCGACTCTACTTGTGCTAACCTTGGCCCTGCCCTCCGTCTGTGGTTCCGAGTATGGAATCCTCAGCCCAAGTCCGCTTACCCGAGGTCCGAGCGCATGATATCCGCGTCGGCACGGCGGGCTGGTCTTATAAAGACTGGGAGGGCATCTTCTATCCTCCGGGGATGCAGCGCCGTAAAAAGCATCCGCTGGAGTACCTGGCGCGCTTTTTCGACACCACGGAAATCAATACTTCGTTTTACGGGCCGCTCAAGCCCGAACTGGCGAAACTATGGTGCCGTAAGGTCGCCGCCGTGAACAAGAAGTTTCTCTTTACGGCCAAGCTCTATCGCGCCTTCACGCATTCGCCGATCGCAGTGATGGAGCCCACTTCGGCGGCGACGATTCGTCCAACCGACGAAGATGAAACGCGCACTCGTGAAGGGCTGGATGCGATTGCGACGGAAGGCATGCTGGGCGCGTTACTCATTCAATTTCCGGTCTCATTCAAGAACACTTCGCTCAACCGCGAATATCTCGATCGGCTTTTGCGCCAGTTCATCGAATATCCGCGCGTCGTCGAAGTACGGGACTCCAGTTGGAATAACGCCGAAACGCTGGCGGCATTCACCCAGAAAAATGTGGGCTTCTGCAACATCGACCAACCGTTGCTAGGGAAGTCATTGCGGCCCACGGAACATGTGACCGGAGCGATTGGCTACATCCGTTTGCATGGTCGCAACTACGAGCAGTGGTTCGATTCCGACAATCGCAACGATCGCTACAACTATCTCTACAGCGAAAAAGAACTCGCGGGTTGGAAAGAGAGAAGCGAGAGCGTGGCTCAGCGGGCGCAAACCACGTACGTGATCACCAACAACCATTTCGAAAGCAAAGCCGGCGTGAACGCGCTGGAGTTGAAGGCGCTGATCAGCAATCGGCGAGTGCTGGCGCCGCCCACCCTGATCGAGAAATATCCTGAGCTGAAAAGATTCGCCGAATCGGCGGTTGACGGAGACGGCGGCGAAGATCCAGGCAGACAGTTGTCCCTGCTCGCCTGAGGTCAGATCTTGTCCGCGCTCTCCGCGGATGTTCTGCCCGTTCTCACCATCTCAATGTTGTTAGCCGCAGAGATGCACGGAGAATTTGCAGAGGACGGGGGAAGGGCGCGAGACTTGAATGCGAGAAGAGTGTGGATAGCGGGGAAAGATTTCTAGTGTCCTGGTTACGATCTTCCTGCAGCGGCATGGTCTGCCATGCGGCGCTTGTTGTAGCGCAACGCGACATTCATATACACATTGCCGAGAGAGGTTTCAAAGCAGATTACCAAAGCCTCCACGTCTTCGCTGGTTTTGTCGCCTTCGGCGGAAGTGAGCAAGAGAGGAGGATGCACGCGAAAGTGAAAGCCCTGATCGTTGAGGGAGCTAACTGCGTTACCAACCACCTGATTGGCCAACTCGAAAATGGTTTCTTTGATGAGACTGTCGGACTCGGGTAATTGTGCGCCCGCGTAGTGACTGGCCACGCGCACGGCAGTTTGCGGCTCGAGGTCCAGAATGATTCGCCCTTCGATGTCGCCGGTAAGCGCCACCATGCCGGCCACACCTTTGCGGCGATAACCTTCCTCTTCCATCGAAAGGTTGCCCACCTTGGTGGTGCCTTGCAAGCCTTGCGACAACACGGCGTCGCCGGCGTTGATGAAAGGCTGAATCAGCTCCATCTTCATGCGACTAGACTCCCGCGCCTGCGACGTTCACGACAGCGCCGTCTTCTCCCATTACGTACTTGATGACTTCGTAAAGAACCTCTGGCTTCACCGGTTTCTGTACGAAATGCCGCGCCCCGCGCTGCAAGGCGGCCACAATGTTCTCCTGGTAACCGACCGAGGAGACCATCACGATCCGCGCTTCAGGATGCGCCTGCACGATTTTTTCGGCGGCTTCGATGCCTTCCATCTGCGGCATGGTGATGTCCATAAGCACGATGTCAGGATGCGTGCGATCGAATTCGCTGATCGCCGTCAACCCGTCGCCGGCCTCGCCCGCCACCTGTCCGCCGAAGCTTTCGATCATGCGGGCCAGGTTCTTGCGCGCGAATACAGAATCATCCACGATCAGGTAGCGCACGGCCTGTCCGTCTTTGCTGCGTTTGACTGCTGCAAACTGCTCCATAGCAACCTCCCCTTCTCATTTCAACACGGCAGTTTCCCGCCGGCCAGATAACTCAAGTCACCAGCCCGGATCGACCGGTCCGGCAAGTTTGGCCCACAACTCTGTCAGCGTCCTACGCTGAAAGTCTTGTTTTCGCCGCTGCCATCTCCGTGGCCATCGTTGCGGCCATCGCTGCGGCCACAAAGAGCTTGCAGGGTAGAGGAAAGCACATCCAGGGCGACAACCCGCGTGGCATAACCGCGTTCGACGGCCGCTTTGGGCATGCCGTAGACCACGCAAGATTCTTCGCTCTGGGCGATCGTCATTCCTCCGGCCTTCTTTATTGCACCCAGACCTTCCGCCCCATCGTCGCCCATGCCGGTCATCAACACAGCGATGCTTTGCCTGCCGAATTGTTCCGCAACGCTTCGAAACAGAACGTCCACGCTCGGCCTGTGCCCGTTCACTGGTGGATCGTCGTTGAGCACTACCACATTGCCCATTGGCAGGCGCTTTACCGTCATATGCCGGCTTCCAGGGCAGACCACTACCCGGCCCGCCTGCAGCACGTCTCCCGATTGCGCTTCCTTCACCCGCAGAGCGCATAACTCGTCGAGGCGGCGCGCAAACATTTCTGTGAAGCCCTCCGGCATGTGTTGCACTACCAGGATGGTTCCGGGAAAGTCCGGCGGAAGTTGCGCAAGCAAGAACTCCAGGGCTTGCGGTCCGCCGGTAGAGATTCCGATGGCGACGATCCGGGTTGGGGATGGAGCAGATCTGGTGGAAGTAATCTTTTCGATGCGTGCTGGCGCTCCGCGCAACGCTCCAGGCCGCATCACTTTGCAATCCGCCGCAGCCTTGATTTTTGCGATCAACTCCCGCGCTGTGTCCGCCATGTGCACCGAGGCGTCCTGTGGCTTGGTAACAAAGTCGAAAGCGCCGAGTCCCAGAGCCTTCAATGTGATGGAGGCTCCCTCGGTGGAGTGCGAACTTACTACGATCACAGGCAACGGCTGCCGGCGCATGATCTCTTTCAAGGTATCGATACCGTTCATGCCCGGCATTTGTAGATCCAGCGTGACCACGCTGGGCTGCAGCTCCTCAATCTTTTTCAGACAGAAATTTCCGTCCATGGCGGTGCCTACAACCTCGATGGACGAGTCGGCTTCGAGCATTTGCGGAATCAGCTTCCGCATCAAAGCAGAATCGTCCACCACCAGTACGCGCACCTTGGTCCGACTCACGCCTGACCTCCTGCCGCGCTCAGTACCAGCCGCGCTCGATCACTCTGGTTCAGCAACAATCCAAAGCTGGCCACGCCCGGTTCCTCGGGACGCGCCCGCGAAACGTGTTCAACCACGGCTGCCAAATTCAGGATCAGCACAACCTTTCCGTCGCCGAGAATCGAAGCCCCATTCACCAGGTCGGTGGCGAAGGTCTGCTCGTCCAGAGCTTTGATCACCAATTCTTCTTCCCCTTCCAAAGCGTCGACGATCAGTCCATATTTTTTTTCTCCGACCGTGATTACCAGCACAAAAAGTTTGCTGGATTTGCGCTCGGCCCCCTCCGGTGCGCGGCGCCCCAGGCGAAGCAGGGGCAGTACCTGGTTGCGGAATTGCAGAACTTCGTAGTTGTCCACCTGATGGACTTCAGCCTCGGTGGTGCGGGCGATCTGATTTACTGCGTTCAGGGGGATGGCGTATAAACGTTGCTCCACCCAGAACATCAGAGCTTTAATGATGGCCAGCGTGAGCGGCAGCTTCAGCCTGAAAGTTGTGCCTTGACCAGGCCGAGTTTCAATGTGAATCGTGGCCTTCAGCCGGTGCAGGACGCTTTGCACCACATCCATGCCAACGCCACGTCCGGAAACCTCGGTGACTTCCTCAGCTGTACTGAATCCAGGCCGCATGATCAGTTCCAGAGCCTCGGCCTCGCTTATACGCGCCGCTTCTTCGACCGTAACCATTCCCAGTTCGATCGCCTTGGAGCGTATTTTCTGGGTATCGATGCCGCGGCCATCGTCGCTGATCTCGACCACCACCTGATTGCCTTGATGTTGCGCATGAAGCCGGATCCTGCCACGTGGCGGCTTGCCCACATTTCGGCGCTGTTCCGCCGATTCAATGCCGTGGCTGACGGCGTTTCGAACCAGGTGAGTTAGCGGCTCGGCGATGGCGTCGAGAATACCTTTGTCGAGATCGGTTTCCTGCCCGCTAAGCTCCAAATCCACCTCGCGCCCACACTGTCGAGCGACATCTCGGACGATGCGCGGAAAGCGCCGGAATAGCTGATCGACGGGCACCATGCGGATCTTCATGACCGAGCGTTGTAGATCGTTCAATACCCGGGATTGAAACGCCATAGCGTCGGCAAACTTGCCGCGCAACAGTTCCTTGGGGTAGCGTTTGCCAAATTCATTCAGCGCCTGCTGCAACATCGATTTGCCGATGATGAGTTCTCCCACCAGGTTGAGGACGCTGTCGATCCGTCCCGCTTCCACCCGCAGAATGTTTTCCATGATCATTGGCGCCGCTTCCGCCGTGGGACTCTGAATGTCGGAAGAGGCTGGCTGGGTATCGAGGGCTGGAGCTGGCGCAGGCGATTGGGCTGCTGACGCCTGACCTGTCGTGTCCGAAATTTCTGGCGACGACGGTGAACTTGCCGCAGGCTCGACCGTAGCAGAGGATTGCGCACGAGTGGCGGCAGCGATCAAGGTCACGATCACATCCAACGCAATCGTCGGAATACGGCTCTTGGCTGCGATTTGCTCTTCCGAGTGCGAAGTGGCAAAGACGAATTCCACCTGTTTGGTGGCGGCAGGTGATTTTGCGTCGGGCCGCACCACCAGCACTTGCCCGATGCTGCTGATGGCGTTCTGAATCAGCTGCCGCGCCGCGATTGGCATGGTGCAGTGGGGATCGATTTTGACCACTACGTCATAAAGACCCAGCCCGGCGGCCTGCGCCTGCGCCATGGCGCGCTTTTCTGCGTTGGTCCAATCCTTCGCGGATGTCATGCCGGGGCCCGTAGGCTTTTTCTTGCGCCGCGATTTCTTGGCGGCGGGAGTAGAGGTCAGCTCGCTAATTCTCTGACGTAGAGCATCGGTGGCGGGCAGCGGGCCTCCGCTGTGGTAAGCGGCAAGCATGGCGGCGAAAACGTCTGCCGCAGCAAAAGCAATCTCCGCCAACGTTCCATGGGCGGCGGCGGTTTCGAGCGAAAGCGCGTCCTCAAACTGGTGCGCCAGTTCGCTCAATTCGCGAAGGCCGCAAGCCGCCGAGTCACCCTTGAGCGTGTGCGCCGTCCGCCGAATCGAACGCACAATCTCCTCGTCGCCGGGATGGTTCTCCAGCTTCAGAGATTCTTCGTTCAGCGCCTGCAGCAATTCCTGCGAGGTCTCAAAGAACAACTCCCGCAGTTCTGCGCCACGCTCGTCGGGTGAATCGGTCACTCCCGCACCTCAATCCGTTGATAGGCGGTTCCGCTGTCGCGGTGAACCATCTGGAATTTGTCCGTCAGGCCGAGCAGGCTTTCCGCATGGCCCACGAAGAGATAGCCGCCGGGATTCAGGCAGCGGTAGAATTTTTCGATCAAACGCTTCTGTTCCGCCTCGTCGAAATACATCATCACATTCCGGCAGAAGATCACATCGTTGCGCTGCGGCAGATACTCCGTCTTCAGATTGTGAAAGTCGAAGTGAACCATTTCCTTCAGCGCCTTCTTGATCGCGTATCGGTCACCGACCTTGTCGAAGTAGCGCAAGCGAAATCCGTAATCGACGGCGCCCATCTGGTGCTCGTTGTAGGCGCCTTCCTGCCCAGTGCGCAGCACCGAATAGCTAATGTCACTGGCCAGTATTTCCACGCGCCACGGCGGAGGAATCAGCGGTTTGGGCAAGGCAATCTCCACCGGCAGGGGATTGCGCAGGTAGTAGTAGGCCAGAGAATCGACTGCCATCATAGCCAGCGTGTAGGCCTCTTGCCCGGTGGAGCAGCCGGCGCTCCAAATCCGGATGGAGTACTCCCGGTGCGACTGCTTTTGCTTGAGCATGTCTTCCAGCACGTACTTCTGGAAGAGATCCAGCTGCGCCTTATGGCGGAAAAAGCTAGTCTCATTGACGGTGAGGTTCTCCACCAGTTTGGCGAGCTCCATCTTTCCGTCCTGGCTGATCAGCAGGCGGTAATAGGCATAGAAGGAATCGGCTTTGCATTCCTTCAGGCGTTTCAGAAGACGGTCTTGCAGGAAGTGGGTGCGGCGCTCGTCAAAATGCATGCCGCACTCCTGATATACCAGCGCTTGTAGAAGACGAAGCTCCGCCTCAGTCAGGATGGGAGCCGGTGCCGCTCCGAATGCGCTCATGCTTTCTTTTGCCTCATTCGCCTGTCGCTCACTCCGCCTCTGTCAGGCTTTCATCCGCATTACTTGGCTGCGGCGGCTCGTGCTTCGGCTGCTGCAGTTTTGTTTTCTGTGTTGGCCTTGGCTTGCAGCAAACTCGCCGGAGCCAGCAGCTTGCTCATGTCCAGTAACACGATCAGGCGGCCTCGGACTTTGCCCAGTCCAGTGACACAGTTCAGCCCCCCGTCCTGAAATGCCGCAGGCGGCGGTTCCACGTCTTCGGCCGGGATTTTCACGACTTCCGACGCCGAGTCGACGATCAGCCCAGCCAGCCGCCCGGAGTGTTCCACGACCAGAATGCGGTTTCCTTTTTTCAGCGCAGCCTGCTTGATGCCAAAGCGCTTGCGCAGGTCCATGACCGAGACGATTTTGCCCCGCAGGTTAATCACGCCCTCCAGATAGTCAGGTGCGTCGGGGACGGCGGTGATTTCAGGCACGCGCACGATCTCGTGCAACGAAGTGATCGGCACGCCATAAGTCTCACGCCCGATCTGAAAGCCCACGATATGGAGTTCGCGACTCATCGCTGGTCCTTATCTCCTAATACGTCGCTAGTAACGGGATCCGGCCGCCGCCCTTTTTACATTCTGCGATTTCTCGTCCCCCGACAGCCGCGATGCCGCCTCATCGAGAGTGAAGCGGTCCATAAACTCGAGCAGGCCGCGCGACATCTTCGACATTTGCTCGGCGGAAGCCGCCAGTTCGGTGGACCCGGAAGTCGATTGCTGCACCAGTTCCCGCATGCGCTCCATGGCCTTCACCACGGCTTGCGCTCCCGATGCCTGTTCTTCCACCGCTGAGTTGATTTCATGGGTGATTTCGTTCAGCCGCGTGGTGGCGCGGGCAATCTGCGATGAGCCGTGAGATTGTTCATTGGTGGCCGCCCCGATCTCCTGCGCGAACTTGTAGACTTCGGTGACCACGTTCGAAATCTTTTTCAGCGCCGCATTCAATTCGCCGCCCAGATCCAGGCCTTCGTTCACGATTCCGGTGGAGCGGTCCATATTTTCGACAGCCTTGCGCGCTTCCTTCTGAATGCTCTGGATCAGTTCTGAGATTTCCTTGGTCGATTGCGCTGACTTTTCCGCCAGCTTGCGCACTTCGTCGGCAACCACGGCGAAGCCGAGGCCGTGCTCGCCCGCACGAGCCGCTTCGATGGCCGCGTTTAGGGCAAGCAGGTTGGTTTGTTCGGCCAGATCGTCGATGACTTCGATAATCTTTCCGATATCGTCGGCACGCTGTCCCAGCGCTCCGATGATTTCTCCCGAACTGGTGATGGTGGCGTTGATGCGGTTCAGGCCGTCCGTGGCCTTTTCCATCGTGGTGATGCCGCTGTGTACCTCTTCGCGCGAGCGGTTGGAGATGTCGAGCAGAACTTTTGCTGTGTCTGCGACGCGTTGAATGGAGGCGACCATCTGGTCGATGGAAGCTGAGGTCTCGCTCACGCTGGAGGCCTGCACCTGCGTGCTCTTCACCATGTTTTGCACGTTCACGCTCATCTCGTGCATGGTGCTGGTCACTTCATCGATGGCCGAGGAAGCCTGCAGACCAACTTTTGCCGAATCATCGGAAGCATTCGCGACCTGTCCGGAAGCGCTGGCCACCTGCGCCGAAGCATCGCGCACGCTGCGCACCAGCCGTCCTAAACCCTCCACCATGCGAGCGAAAGCATTGCCCAGTGTGTCGTGCGCGGAACGTGGTTTCACTTCGACGGTGAGATCTCCGCCCGCGATGGATTCGGAAACGGCTGCCATCTCCTTCAGGTAATTGACCATCTTGGCGAAGGTGCGGGCCAGTTCTCCAATTTCGTCCTGCCGGGTGACGTCAATGTTGTGCTCCAGATCGCCGGTGTCGCCGATCTGCCGCGAGACGGTCATGAGATTGGTGAGCGGTCCGGTGATGGACTTGGCCGTGGTAATGGCGACAAAAGTGCCAACACTCAGCGCGATTACCAGCGTTACGATGGAGAAGAAAATAGTCAGCGCGCTGGCGGTTTCATCCGATTTGCGCCCCGCCTCCACCAGTTTGCGATTTTCCACATCCGCTAAGTCGAGGGCGTCAGTTGAATTCTTTACCCATGAGGATGCGTCCTTCTGAAGGTAGTAAATCTGTAATTCCGCAACGGTGGCATTGCCAGAGTCTACGTCCTTGCGCTTTTCGATCAGAGGCTGAGCAAACTCCTTGCTCCAGGCCTGTTCCAACTGCTCTACCTTGTCGAGAGCCGAGCGTTCCTGCTCGGAATTCGCCAACGACTTGCCTTGCTGCAATCTCTCGGTGAGCGTGCGCAGACCTTCGTTCATCCGGTCCACTTCGCGACTGTCGCCACTGAGCAGGTAATTGCTCAGATACAGGCGGTTCTGCATCATCTGGAATCGAACTTCATTCGTGGCGTCCGCCAACTGCAATGAAGCCGTAGCCGCCGCCTTGGCCGCGTGCTCTCTCTGCACCGCCAGCAGGTTCACGATGAACAGCACTACCACCAAGCTGAGGATGTATCCAAAATTCTTATAAAGTTTCTTGCCGATCGTCATGCCGTTTCCTCCCGGCGGCTATCTGCCCTCGTCCCGCTGATGAAAATTCACTGATGTGCTTCGAACTTAAAATCCACCACTCCTGTGCTCTCTACCGGGGCCGGTTCAAAGCGCCATTTCTTGACCGCATCGAGCGCTGCGCTGGCCAGCACTGGGTGCCCGCCCACGACCTTCGCTTCCTTCACCGTGCCGTTTGGGGCGACCACCACTTGCACCTTGACGGTGCCCGTGATGTTCATCTTGCGAGCCAGCTCGGGATAGACTGCTTGCACTTTGCTCTTGGCGCGACGCACGATCTCATTTCCGGAATCCTGACCTCGAAGATTCACCGTGCCAAACCCCGCTACCATGGCCACTACTGCCAACAACGCTCTGACCTTCCCGAAAGACACAGTTCCTCCTTGGCAATAATCGCGGTGATTCTTTCGGAGCAACGCCGGGGCCATGCGTCACCATTCCAAAAAACCAAAGTCACACTCTTGATCTGCATGCAAAACCAAAGACTTAGCCTCCGATCCCAATCTTTTCCGTGACCGCTAATCGCCATGAATGGCGTCTCATCTTGGAAGTGGTGAAGCTCATTCTCAAACTGAGAGCTCCATCCCTTGCAATTCGCGGGATTTCCCACTTTGGCACCCCTCTCTCCCATTTCGCTTGACTCAAATTGAGATCAAGGGTTAGTTTTCCATTAGATTCAATCACTTGTGAGAATCAGTAAAATCTATCGGCCATCGGTGACGATCTGAATATGCCAGCAGGCAACTCGACCTCGTCGCCGGAGCTTCGGCTCCAACCCCATTCCGATGACGCTTTTCAGAAACTCTTGCTGCGGATTGCGGCGAAGGCTGCGGAACGCACCGATCCCAGCGCCCTGATCCAGTTTTTCTGTTGCGCCACACGCGAATTGTTTCAGTGCAGCGGCGTCTATTTCTGGCGGCTCCACGCGGGTGGGGAACTTGTCGGAGAACAGGCCGACGGCAAACTGGCCGAACGCTTTATCGGTCTACGTCTCCTTCCTCAGCAAAGTGCCGTTACCGCCGGCGTGATCCGCTCCCGCCGCACCACCTTTGTCAATCACGTGCGGTCTGCCACTTTTCCGGCGGCACAGGAATTTAACGCTCATTCCCTGATGGCGGCACCTATGGTGGTCTTCGATGAAGTGATCGGTGCCGTGACGTTCCTGCACGATTCTGAGGATGAGTTCTTTAGTGAAGACCTGGCCGGCCAAGCGACCATTCTCGCCGGGCAATTGGGCAGTCTGCTGGAGGCGACCCGCCTGGGGGAAGTAGCCCGCGAGGAGCACCGTCGCGCCGAAGTCCTGGCCGAGGTTGTCACTGCACTGCACGGAACTCCTGATGTAGACGCCGTTACCGAGGCCCTCGCCGACCGTCTCCGTCTTCTTCTGAGGACGCGGCTGGTCTCGGTTCTTCTGCGACGCGAGGGGCCTTTTGAGCTGCGCGCTGTCTCCGCCGAGACTCCGCAACTGGCTACTTCTTTTCGCGCCCGCCATGATCGCCAAACCATTCGCTTTGCCGCTGACCTGGCGCAACGTGCTGTATCCGCGGGAGAACTCATCACCATCTCGGTGAGCAGCGATCAACACTCGCTGGGCAGCCTGATCTCTTCCGGTATGCTGATTGCCGCTCCCTTCCGGACTTCGCGGACGCAGGGAGCAATCCTGGTCTATCCCCGCCGCGAAGGTGCTTTTACTGCGGAGGAGAAGTCGTTGGTGTTGGCGGTGGCCGGCTTCGGTGCCGTGGCCATGGCTCACGCCGAGTTATGTTCCACGGCACAAGGACAGGCGCAGGAACTTCATCAGTTGCTCGAGATCTCCACCGAACTTAGCTCCAGCGGCGATCTCCAGCGTTCTTTGCAGGCCTTTGTGGTTCGCGCCGCTGATTTCCTCGGCTTCGGCCGTTGTTTCATCGCTCTGCTCGAAGACGATCAGTTTCGCGTGCGGCACATGGTTGTTGGCGGTGAACCACAGGCTGTCGATACCTTCTTCCCCGAAGGAATCGCGACTGGGGCCCTGCGCGCCAAAGAGGTGTTCTGGTCCGATGACGTCAGCCAGGAAGCGGGCGCCAATCAGGAAATCGTCGCTCGCTATCAAGCTCGGCAATTGCTGGCCGTGCCCTTGTTGGGCGCTGATGGCAATGTTCTCGGTATGTTTGGTGTGCTCGATCGCCTCGATGGCACAGGCATTTCGCGCGAGGATATACGCCGTGCTCGAGCTTTGGCCGCGCAGGTTTCGGTGGTCATGGAGGTCGCGCATAACCTGCACCAGTCTGAACTCAATCGTCGGCGCTCCGATGTTCTGGTTCAACTTGCGTCCGAAATCGATGGCCTGCTGCGATTGCCAGATTTCGCCTACAAATTTGTTGAGCGGGCCATCGAACTATTAGGAGCGCGCGCCGGTGCCCTGGCCTTGTTCCAGGACGGACGATTCCAGACGGCAGCCCTGCATCTCGTGCCGCCCCGCCTTCGTGGATCGAGTGAATATCGCGGGTTGGCCGGTGCTTCCGAGGACGATTCCGTAGAAAATCCAGCCCTCGACGATCGAGCCCGAGGCGACGATCAGTTTCTGCGACAGCACTTGGCTCAGGCGCTCACGGAACTGGCCGCCAGGCGCTCGGATGCCATTCTCTCCGGCACAGCGCCCGATCTGCTCGGTACCGACTTGGCTGCCAGTCTCGGTTGGAACGACTGCGTGGTGGTGCGGCTTCGCGGTTCTAACGGAGAACTCGCCGGCGTGCTGTGTCTGTCCGGACGCTCCTGCCCCCTTGCCAGCGACGATCGCGATCTGCTCGAAGCTATCGCCAGCCATGCCGCCATGGCGTTGGAAAATGCCCGCTTGTTTACTCGCATTGAGCAGGCGAACCGACATTGGCTGGAGATTTTCGACGCCATCACCGATCTGATCGTTGTGCATGATGAAAGCGACAAGGTCTTGCGGGTGAACCGCTCGCTCGCCGCGATGATCGGAGTCGCCCCCAACGAACTAATCGGCGTCAACATGCGGGCTCTTTTGGCTCTGACCAGTGAGCCCACGCTTTATTCCTGTCCCTTTTGCCGGTCCATGGGCGAGGAGACCGACGAATTCGTTCATCCCGCCCTCGATCGCACGTATCTGGTTTCCACCTCGCGCGTCCACGGCCCCGCCGGCGAGAATCTGCAAACCATCCACGTTCTCAAAGACATTACCGACCGCCGCGAAGCCGAGCGCCGTTATCGCGAATTGTTCGACAACATCCAGGAAGGACTTTTCTTCAGTACTCCGGAAGGCCGCTTCGTTGAGGTGAATGATGCTCTGGTCGCCATGCTGGGTTATTCCAGCCGCGAGGAGCTCCTGCAAGTGGATATCCCTACGCAGGTTTATTTTTCGCCTGAACAGCGGCTGCTTCATAGTCAGGCGATGGAAGAGCACGGCCACATGCGGAACTATGAGGCCACGCTACGCCGCAAGAATGGCTCTCCCATCTACGTGCTCATCAATGCTTTCGGTATGTACGACAGCCTGGGAAGGCTGCAACAGATTCGTGGCCTGATGCTCGATGTTACCGGCCTTCACACGTATCAATCCGAGTTGCAGCGCGAGCGCGATTTCTCGGGAAAGATTCTGAGTAACACGCAGAGCCTCATCCTGGTTTCCGATACGGCGGGTCTCATCAGCTACGCAAATCGGCGCTGGTATGAGGCAGGTTTTGATCAGAAGGAGCTTTTGGGGCGCCCTCTGCTGGAATTGGCCGCGCCTGGCTATGTGCGGCCGCTCTCGGATGCACTGCAAGCCATTCTGCGCGGCGGGCAGGTCGATAATCTCGAGCTACAGATTATGCGCGGCAACGGTCATGCCGGACAGTTTTCCGTGAACCTCAGTCCCATGCGCGATGAGCAGGGAAATATCAACAGCATCGTGGTAGTGATGACCGACATCACCGACTCCGCCGAACTGCGCGACAAACTGGTTCACGCCGAAAAACTGGCCGCTGTCGGACAATTGGTCTCCGGCGTGGCCCATGAAGTAAACAATCCATTAACCGCAATCTTGGGGTTCGCCGATCTGCTTCTCGAAAATCCCGAGATTCCCGAGTCCGCTCGTAAAGACATTCGCGTCATTCTGCAGGAAGCCCAGCGCACCAAAACCATCGTGCAGAACTTGCTCAGCTTCGCGCGGCAGATGCCGCCGCAGCGTAACCCCGTGCAACTGAATCTCATCCTGCGCCGGACGATTCAGCTTCGTTCCTACGACTTCAACAGCCACGGCATCGACATCGTCGAACACCTGGATGAAGACCTTCCCGATGTCATTGGTGACGCTCACCAATTGCAGCAGGTTTTTCTGAACATCCTGAATAACGCCTATGATGCCGTGCACGAAGTCGTCCGTCCCGCGCGTATCGAAATCATGACCACCAAGGCGGGCAACTCGGTTGAAGTTTCCTTCCGCGACAACGGCCACGGTATCTCGCACCCCGATCGTATTTTCGATCCCTTCTTCACCACCAAAGAGGTTGGCAAGGGAACCGGCCTTGGCCTGAGCATCTGCTACGGGATCGTCAAGGAGCACGGGGGCGAGATTCTTTGCCACAACAACACCGACGGGCAGGGAGCCACATTCATCGTTCGCTTTCCCGGAGCGCCCCACACTGCTTCTCTGGGTGTGGCCGCAGGAGTACTACAAAAATGACAACCCCAACCATTCCAAGAGCTACTTTGCCAGTTCTTCTCATCGAAGACGAGCCTTCCATCATGGCTCTGGTGAGCGCCACACTGGAGCGCAATGGCTATGAGGTCGTGTGCATCGAATCTGGCGCCGAAGCCTTGCGCCTGCTGGAAAAGGGCCAATACCTCGGCGTCGTTTCTGATATGCGCACCCCGGGCGGAGTTGACGGCGCCCAGGTCCATTCCTGGATCTCCGCCAATCGTCCCGATCTTATCGATAAGGTTGTGATCATCACCGGCGATTACGCCAATGAAGAAACCGTAACCACCCTGCGCAGGATTGGTGCACTCTATCTGGAGAAGCCTTTTCGCGTGCAGGATCTCATTTCGGCTGTCGAGAAAACCATGGGGAAAGCCCGGTGACTCCAGCGTTAGCTAAAGAGGAACTTCGCGTCCGTCTGCTTGTGGTCGATGACGAGCAAAGCATCCGCAAGCTCTGCATGACCGTGGGTGAAGCATTAGGTTTCATCTGCCTGGAAGCCGAGAGCGGCGAATCGGCTTTAGCTTTGCTTGAAGAACAACCCGTGCATATGATCCTGAGTGATATGGTCATGCCCCACATGTCCGGGCTTGAATTTCTTGAGAAAGCCAAGAAACTTCTGCCGCGCACCGAAGTCGCGCTGATGACCGGGCACGGTTCCATCGAGACCGCCGTGCAAGCCATGCGACTGGGCGCCTATGACTACATTACGAAGCCCTTTTCTCCACTGGATGAACTGCGCCTGTTCTTGCGGCGCATGGCGGAGAAGGTCCGGTTGGTGGAGGAAAACGAATTCTTGCGCCAGCGCATGGATACCGAAACCGCCGTGCACGGCATCATTGGATCCTCCGCCAAAATTCAGGAAGTATTGCGCGTGGCCTCGCGTCTGAAAGATACGCGAACTTCTGTTCTGATCTCTGGCGAAAGCGGCACCGGCAAAGAATTGATCGCGCGCGCCATACATTTCCGCGGAGCCTTCGCCGATCGTCCCTTCGTCGCGGTCGATTGTGGTTCACTTGTGCCCACGCTGATTGAAAGCGAACTCTTCGGCTACGAAAAGGGAGCTTTCACCGGCGCTCTGAAATCGAAGCAGGGACTGTTCCAATCAGCCGACACCGGTTCGGTTTTTCTCGACGAAATCGGAGAACTGCCGCTCGAGTTGCAAGCCAAACTGTTGCGCGTGTTGCAGGAAAAAGAAGTGCGTCCCGTGGGCAGCAACCAGCGCGTCAAAGTGGACGTGCGCGTCATCGCCGCCACCAATCGCGATCTCGAAGCTGCCTATAAGAATGGGACGTTCCGGAAAGATCTTTACTTCAGGCTGAATGTTGTCACCGTGCACGTTCCCGCGCTGCGTGAGCGACGCAGTGATATTCCGATGCTGGTGAACTGGTTTTGCGAGCGCTACGCTCCCGGTGCGGATCTGCGCGTTTCCAACATCGCCATGAAAGCGCTCATGAACTACGACTGGCCGGGCAATGTGCGCGAACTGGAAAACTGCGTAGAGCGGGCGGTGGCTCTGGGAAACGGTACGCTCATCGATCTCGGCGACCTTCCTCCGGCCATTGCCGCCCTCGATTCAACCGTCTCACGCTCATCGCCGGATTCCGCGTCCGAATTGGTTTCCGAACTCGAATCTCCACCCAGTCCAAATTCTGGCGCAACTAACCCTGCGCCGTTATCAACCACTGATCTCGAAGACATCGAACGCGCCACTATCCAACGTGTGTTCGAACAGGTGAAAGGCGATAAGGCCCTTGCCGGACGTATGCTCGGCATCAGCCGTGCCACCCTTTACCGCAAACTCAAACGCTACAACATCAGCGGAAGCCCAAGTTCCGAACCCTCCAGCCACACCTTGCAGTGAGCACTGACGATGGTCCGGCGATGACATGAGAGCGCCATTAACGCCGAAACAGAAAGCATTGTGCATCGCCGTGATATTCTGCCTGAATACGCCAGTGCTCATTTTTATATTTTGTTATTCCAGGGAATTTTCTCCCAGACAGGTGGGCCTCGCAGGTTTGCTGAACCTCGCTCTGGGAGTTCCACTGCTCGCGCTGATCACTGAAAAGTGGATTCGCAAAGTGAAGTAATATGAGAATAAACATTGTCAAAAAGCACCCTGAGAAAGCTCAGAGTGTATCGATGAATGCTCCAACCCAGCCGCTTTCCCCGGCCGGCTGGAAGGAAACCGAACCTTCCGATAAGCGAGCTGCGGGACGAGGCTGGCGGGTCATGTTGGCTATTGAGCGAACGCGCAACTTAGCGGAGCCAGATCGCGAGCGCGGGCACGACGCTGCATCCTAAATGGTGGTGCGAAAGGGGGGACTCGAACCCCCACGGTTTTACCCGCCAGATCCTAAGTCTGGTGCGTCTGCCAATTCCGCCACTTTCGCACTGGAGAGATTATACAAAGCGCAGAGATATCGTCGGAGAGGTTTTGAAGGGAAGGCAGTTCTCCAGTCGCCCGTGGCAGCAGCGATTGCCGCGGCCGCGGGACATACTGAGGCAGAAGCGCACTTACCGGTACGCAGCTGTCGCGTCAGTCGCGCCGAGGTCGCGGGCTGCAGCGGCTACTGAACTGCGTTCAGGCCCTGATAAATGAACATGCCCAACAGCACCAGCAGCAGCACGCCCGAGCCGGCGCCGAAAACCCAGACCGGTTTGGTGAGCCGGTTTACTTTCACCAGCAATTCGGTCTGCTCTTGTTGAAGATGCGAGTTTGCGTCGTCGAGATATAACTGCTCGTCCTCATGCATGGTGAGCGTGCTGCGATAGATCAGGAGAAGAATCAGGCCAACGGTGAAAACACCCCACACCGTCGCGAGCCCAATCATTAGAGGAGTCCACGTCCAGGTCATAACGCCACCTCGACAGATTGCGAATCTGTTCGGCACCTTTCCGAATTGCGAATGCAGTTCTTGCCCTGCGTCCGGAACCTCGGGGGAGGCCTTAACGAAACCATTATAGCCCCGCTTGGCAAGCCATGCCGAGGGAAACGCCCTTTGTGGGGCAAATTCAGTTCCACAAGCGGCAACTGTAACGCAGAAGGCTGAAATGCATCTAACAACCTGAGGGTACAGCTCTAGCGCTAACGCCGGAGATTCTCATCTGCCACAGCTTGCCCCCTCTGATATAATTTAAAGATTCCAGAGCCGAGGAGAGAAAATGGCCACGACCACCGTACCAGGAGTTACAACCACCGTCCCCGAAGTAAAGAAGACCGCGCCGGTCACTCTAACCGCCAGTGCGGTTGCCAAAGTGAGAGAGATTATGGGACAGCAAAATCCCGTGCCCGCTGGTCTCCGTATCGGTGTGGTAGGTGGTGGCTGCTCCGGTTTTTCGTATTCCATGCAGTTCGAAAACGCCGCTGGCATGATGGACAAGACCTTCGAAATGGACGGACTCAAGGTTTTTGTCGACGCCACTTCCGTGATGTATCTTAACGGTTGCCTGGTGGATTATGTCGAAACTCTGGAAGGTGCCGGATTCAAGTTCGAGAACCCGAACGTGAAGAGCACCTGCGGGTGCGGTTCGTCTTTCAGCGTGTAGGCGCCACGCGAAACCTGAGTAGGGACAAATGGCCTCATCTCACGATGAGGCCATTTGCTTTCCCTGAACTCCGCGATAGTCAACCTACTGTTCTGGCGGGCTGGACGGCGGCGAAGGCGCTGAAGACCCCCCCGTCAAACTGGAATTGCTGTTGCCAAAGCCTGACGACTGTCCGAACGAAGACTGCCCGGATGACGGCTGCCCAAAGGAACTGCCGCTCGAAGGCGCGCCCGCGGGTTGCCCGATCTGGCTCGGCGGAGTCGCGCCCAGTTGCAGTGCCGGCTGATTCGGCGTCCTCAGCAACCCACCGAGATCCATGGTCGGATCATATACAAACTGCCACTCGTTGTATTTGTGCTTGTGATTGAATTCACGAATCGTAGTCTCCTTACTCAAGCTAACGACGCCCACGATGGGCGCGCCGCCTATGACTTGCTGATTGCTGGAACTCGCATCTGTGGCCGTACTCGGTGCGAGCTGGCCAGAGTTTTGTGTGGAATCCGATCCGGACGTCGAAGCGCTGGTATTCGAAGATCCTCCGGAATTACTAAGGCCGCCTCCGAATCCTGAGTTCGAACTCGCGCCAAACCCTCCTCCGGAATTTCCTCCCAGCGTGGATGTAGCGGAGCCTCCGAACGCAGAATTGGAGCTACCGAATGCCGAACCGTTCGAGCCGGAACTGCTCAAGGCCGAAGCCGAAGTCGCGCCGGCGAGAGGCGCACCACCGAAACCGCCCCCTAACGAAAGACCCGGATCGCCGTAATGGAGCAGTTTGAAATCCCGGTTCTTGTTGACCGGATCCTTATACCGCTTGCGCAAGTAGCGAAGATTATTCGTATTTTCGAGATCTTCGAGGCGCGTGGGGTAGCGCGAATATTTCTTGTAGTAGTTTCGGATGGCGCGCGAGTATTGCACGCCGCGGTGAATCATTTCCTCTTCCCGGTCGCGCCGGATCTCGAACGCAATGGTGGGTAGAACGGCAAACGCGGCGATGGTCATCAGGCTGACCGCAAGCAGGAGCGCGAGGAGAATGTAGCCATGTTCTTGCCGTCGCTGCGGCCGTAATCGACGACGAGCTGTGATGTGAAAGGCCATTAAGTTCCGCAACTTTCATTTGCTTATGAGCGTGATGCCGCCGGTCGATCGTTAAGATTGCCTAAAAACGACAATTCCTGAGCGACAGTAACAGCATCTATCCCTGCGTGAGCGGCAGATTCTGGGGCGGACCGCTGCCCACTACATCCTGAACTTCCACAGAGTTCGGTGTGATCCGGACCACTTTGTAGCGGCGGTCGACAATCTCGCCCTCCCCGGCGATGAATACATCCTCGCCCTTGGAAAGGAAAACCTTCTTCGGTTCTCCCGGCTGATTAGCGAAGCCGAAAAACTTCAGGGGAATCGGCGGAGGCGCCGCTGCGGCGGGCGGCTGATACATTTTTACCTCGGTTGGATTGGTTTGTCCGGGGGCGACGGGCTTGGGTATCTCGGGGTCCGCTTGCGATATAAAAATGTTTCTTCCCGAACCTTCGTACTTGATCTGTTCGATGGCGGAAAGTTGCTGCAGTTGCAGAGTGGGGTCGAGGCTCAGTGGAGCACGCTCTTTTTTCGCCGACGCGGGCCCAGTTCCGCGATGGCCACCGGAATGAGCAAGAATGGGGCTGGGTGCGGACGCAGCCTCGTTGGCTGTTTCCGTCGAAGCGATGGTCGACGACGAAGGCATGAACTCATAGACTACCGTCAGTACTGCCACCACTCCCAGCACGGCTGCCAGGATCACACTCTTGCGATTTTCCGTTCCCAGTTTCACTACGTTCCCGCCTTCAAGTACGTTTCCAATTTCATTTGCAGCCGGATCGGTCCGTTCTGCTCGCCAGCCAGGGTAATATTGTTGATGATAAAAAGCATGTCATCGCGTTCCAGCGCGTTGATGAACCGCGCCAATGAAACATAACTCCCCGAGAGATCCGCTTCCATCTCGACCGGCTGCAGTCGGCCACTTCCTTCTTCCACCTTGTAATTGACGTGCTGAATCGCCACTCCATTGGAGACGGCGAGTTTTCCGAACTGGGTAAGGATCTGAGATTCCTGATCGGGAAAGCGTTTCTTGTAGAACTCCGCGATCTGGCGGTTTGCGAGCTTCACTTTCTCCGGCAAATTCGCCAGCGGTTCCACCTGCCGGGTCTTTACCTGCAGTTCGCTCCACAATCGGTTGAGTTGCGTCCGGCGCGATTCCGTTGATCCCACCAGCGGTGAAAACAGCACGATCGCAGCTACCAAATCCACGGCGACGAGTGCCGCCAGTGCGATCTTGATGCTTTTCCGGGTTTGTCGCAAGTCTGGCATCAGGGCATGGTCCTGTCGGAAATCTCCGTCTTGGTGGCCGGGACGGGCACCGTCTCCGGAACGTAAACCGCGTGGATAGTGAATTGAATAGGATCTCCATTGCCGGAGGTTTGGGTGTTCTCGTTTTCGATGTAAGTCTGGGTGAAACGCCGAGAATCCTCCATGCGGCGGGCCAGTTCAATGGCTCGGTCGCGCGAATCGCCGGCAACCAACATCTTCAGCGAAAGTTGGTTGTCCTCATCCAATTCCGGATGAATCGAAACCAAGTGGACTCGGGAGGGCATCACTTTCTCCAGATCTTCGAGTACTCGCGTCCAGGAGAATGATTTGCGCTGAATCAGTTCATTGAGAAATTGTGACTGATCGCGGGTGCTGCGGTTCCTGGGTTGATTCAGAAAATTCTCGGCTTGTTGCCGGGTCCGATCGCGCTGCGCGATCTCCGCTTTCAATTGTGCGATCTTGGCATGGTCGCGGCGGGCCGAAAACCAGCCCATCACCGTGATCGCAAGCAATGCCATAGTCAAGATGGATACAACCGCCAGAGCCGTGCCCCAGCGAATCCAGAACTGCCGCGCATCTTCGTACGGCTGAGTAGCGAGATTGATGTCGAGACGCATCGCTTAAAAATCGAACCTGCTTGGCATCGGATTCTCTTTAGATTATTGTAAAACTCCGGCTAGGAAATGAGGGCTCCTACTACCCCAGCCATTCTCCAGCGTGGCACCGAACCTCCGGTGCTGATTCCCAACTGCGAGGACGTTATCAACTCCTGTACCTCGGCGCCGGTTTGTGCGCGCAGAGCGGGGGCCGCATTTGCGGCGTCAGACAAACCTGCCACGAATATCTTCTCTATGTTCAGATGATAGGTGTCCTGAAAAAACACGACGGATGGGTAAACCTCTTCCGCTAACTGCTCGCCCGTGACGGTTACGCCGCGCGTATTTTCCAAAGTGCGGAAAAGCCGGAGTTGATCGTCGTTGAGAATGGCGATACTGGTGGTGCGCGCATCCACCTTTACCACCAGCGTAGGGCGTTGTCCCTCCGCGGCGCCCAGCGCGGCCAGCATCGAGGGCACGACTACTCCTGGGCTGAATCCCGCATCCCGAAAAGCCGTCTCGTAATCCTCCACCACACTCGCCAGGGCTACCGCCGCCACCACCCGTACGCCTTCGGTTGTCTTCTGTGCGTGGTAAGAGACCCGAGCCTTGTCGACGTCAAATGGCAGAGATTTCTTCATGCGAAACCGCACCACGCCCGCAGCTTCCTCGGAGTCGGATGGCAACGTATCAAATTCGAGCAACACCACCCGTACGGCGGCGTCAGGGACCACCGCAATCACATCGTGGGAGTGTCCCCGCAGACTGCTCAGGGCCGACTGTACCGCTGCGGCGACGGCATCGCGCTGGCGCAGGTTGCCTTCCACCAGGTCCGGAATCACGCTGCCCGGCGCCAGTTCGCGGGCGGCGCAGGCCTCCAGACTTCGGCGATCCTCGCCCAACCGTCCTACCAGCACGCGGTCGGCGGCGATCTCACACGCCAGTTTCGGTTTGGCCGAATTTGATCCGGAACTCATTGCAGGATTCACGCCCCAAATTGCTTTCTACAATTCAAACGCCCAACCCGTCGAAATGCAATAGCTGGAAGGGCACTACGGCCGTGGCTCGTGGTCAGCAGCAACGATCAGAAAATTCGGAGCCAGACGGGCTACCAGCCGCTGATCCCTTGGCCACTGCTCTTACCGCATGGCCTCGATGAAGGTGACCTTATTGATCTCCTTCAAGGTAGTGAGCCCGAGCCGGACTTTATCTAGAGCCGATTCGCGCAGAAAACGCATGCCTTCCTCTCGCGCGGCGCGCCGGATTTCAGACGTAGGCTTCTTGGCCAGAATCATTTCGCGGATGCGGTCGCTCAAATCAAGCAATTCGTGAATCGCGGTTCTGCCCCGGAAGCCGGTGCCGGCGCATTCAATGCATCCCGGCCCTTCGTACAACGGCACCTTCGACCATTGTTCGGGGTCCAATCCACTGGCCTCGAGCACGTCCGGCGGATAATTTACCGGCGTGCGGCAGGATTCGCAGATCAAACGCACGAGGCGCTGCGCCAGAATACAATTCAGCGCTGAAACGAAGTTGTAAGGTTCCACGCCCATGTTCAAGAAGCGCCCGATTACGTCGACCACGTTGTTGGCGTGGACCGTGGTAAACACGAGGTGGCCGGTGAGTGCGGACTGAATGGCGATCTGCGCGGTTTCGGTATCGCGAATTTCGCCGACCATGATTTTGTCCGGGTCGTGACGCAGAATCGAGCGTAATCCGCGGGCGAAGGTTAGTCCTTTTTTCTCGTTGACTGGAATCTGAGTGATGCCGCGCAGCTGATACTCGACTGGGTCTTCAATGGTGATGATTTTGTCTTCGTCGGTCTTGATTTCGTTTACTGCGGCGTAAAGCGTTGTGGTCTTGCCGCTGCCCGTCGGCCCCGTCACCAGCACCATGCCGTACGGTTCTTTGATGTAGCGGCGGAACTTGCGCAGGTCATCTTCGTCGAAGCCGACCACGTCCAGCGTGAGCGTGCGGAACTTCTCGCTCATCGATTCTTTGTCGAGCACGCGGAGTACGGCGTCTTCTCCATGAATGGAGGGCATGATGGAGACGCGGAAGTCGATGGCGCGTCCGTTGTACTTCACGCGGAAGCGGCCGTCCTGCGGCACGCGGCGCTCGGAAATGTCCAGCTCGCTCATGACCTTGATACGCGAGATGACAGTCGAGTGATGCTCTTTGCCGATAGGTGGCATGGCCTGCGTCAGCACGCCGTCGATACGAAACTTGATCACCACCGAGTCATCCCGAGTTTCAATGTGAATGTCGGAAGCTCTACGCTGTAACGCCGTGAAAATTGTTGTATCGACCAGCCGAATGATGGGACTGGTATCGCCCGCCGCCGTCAGCTTGTCGATGGTCAGGGTTTCTTCGGCGCCGGTATTCTCGTCTTCGCGAATAATCTGGAAGCCTTCGCTGGCTTCTTCCAAAACGCGCTGCGATTGCTCCGTCTTCTTGAGGATGTCACTGATCTGCTTGAGCGTCGCCACTTTGGTGACGATCCGCTTCTGCAGCAGCAAGCTGATCTCGTCGATCATCATCAGCTGGCTGGGATCGGCAATGGCAATAGCCAGCTTGCCGTCGGTGGTTTCTTCGAGCGGCACGAAGTTGTAGCGGAACATCAGCTCAGGCGAGAACTTCTTGAAAAGCTCGTGATGAAGCTGGAAGTCGGTGAGGTCGACAAACTCACAGCGATAGCGTCGTGCTACGTCCTGGGCGCGCTCCAGGTCGGTGATCGGATTGCCCGTCGTGATCACCTGCCCGCCGTTTTCGCCGTTCACGAAAAGTGATTTCTTCTCCGCCATCGCCATTTCTCACATCCCAAAAACCATTTCGTAATTTGCCAATTTGTAATTTGAAAGTCGCCCGTCAGCCGTGCTTCCAACTTACTAAATTACCCGATTGCCAAATTACAAAATCTCCCTTAGTGGACTCCCAGAGTAAAGATCGGCAAATAGAGCGAGATCAACACTCCGCCCACAAAAACTGCCATGATCATCAGAATCAGCGGCTCGATCAGCGCCATGGACGCGTTTAACGCCGTCTGCACGTCTTCTTCATAGAACTCAGCCACCGAATTCAACATCGCCGGCAATGCTCCGGTGGATTCACCAACCTCCAGCATCTCCACCGCCAGGTCCGGGAAAACATTCTGTTCCTCCAGGCTGCTCGCCAATCCCTGGCCTTCGCGAACTCTCGCGCTCGCCCGCATCACACCCTTCAGGATGCGCCGGCTGCTCATGGAATTGGCCGCCGTCTCCATGCATGGCACCAGAGGCAGTCCGCCCTGCAGCAAGGTTGACAGCATTCGCGAGAAGGTTGCCACTTGATGCTTCAGCCGGATATCGCCCAGTAGCGGCAAGCTCAGAATGAACCGGTCGATCTGATCGGCTCCGCGATCCGTCTTGCGCCATTGCCAGAACAAAAAGACCGCCAGCGCCATCCCGATGATGAAAAACGGGAAATATTTCTGCGCGACCTCGCCTACGCTTAGCATAAACAGTGTAATGGCGGGAAGCTTCGCGTCCAGGCTATTGAACAGCTCGGCAAATTTTGGCACCACGTAGGTGAACAAAAACATCACCATGATGGTCACTACGGTGACCAGCAGCGTGGGATAGATCAGCGACACGAACAGCTTCTTGCGGAAGGTCATCGCCAGCCGCTGAAAATTGATGTAGCGGGTCAGTACCTCATCAATGGCTCCGCTCTTTTCTCCCGCCATCAGGGTCGTGGTGTAAATCTTGGGGACCATGGCATGCGCAGCGAAGGCGTCAGAAAGCAGTTCACCACCCTTTACCCGCTCCCTTACATTTTCCAGAATCTGCTGTAACTGGCTGTCTCTCTGCCGTTTGATCAGGAGGTCCAGCGAGTTCAATATCGGCAATCCGGCCTTAATCAGGGTCAGGAACTGCTGGTTAAACACCAGGAAATTCCCCTGCTTGAGTTTGCGCCGCCGGCGCAAGGAAAATCCGCCCGAGAAAATCCCCTGCGGCTTCACCCAGTAAACCAGATACCCCTGCGAGGCAAACCGGTCCCGCACTTCCGCCACCGAGTAGCCCTGCTCCACCTGCTGGAGCAGACGACCCCGTTCGTCCGCGACTTTTACGACAAACTCCGCCATTTACCGGTTCTTTTCCGCTTCGTGACCCGTCTTACCCCGCGAACTCAGTCTAACATCGCCGCTTCCCATCTTAACCGTCGATCCGGGCTATTCACCGTATTTTCAAGTATCGCAAGTAACCCGTCTCAGAGTTACATCAGATTCTGTCTTCGATTGTTAACTCTATGTGAATCAGATGGATGGCCGAGAAGGTTGATCCTTGAGAGTACGTATTTCTTAATTTCAATCTGTCAGTTACCTTCCAACTTCCCCTCGACTACCTCCGTGCCAACCGGGGGTTTGAACGCAAACGTCCCGACCGGGATCTCGACATTCTCCTTCGTATCGCTGAAACGGTATTCGGTGGTCGATCCATCGACTTCGTCGATCACGATTCGCGCAATCCGATGATCCGGGGTGATCTCCAACAAAATCTCGCTGACCCGGTCGGCTATGGCCTGCGGCACTCCCCGCAACACCACGTCGCCAAGGCCCAGCGGCTTCAGATCCGGAGCCAATGACAGTCCCTGCAACTCTTTTTCCAGCTTGCTTTTGCCCAACAAGAATGCCAGCGGCGAACGTATGTCGTCCAGGTTCCGCGCCTCTGTCTTCCTTGCCTGCCGATCGTCGGGAACGTAAAACCACGCATCTCTCCCATCACTCACAAAGAGCTTCACCCTGGGAGAACGGTACTCCCACCGCATCTTGCCAGGTTTTTTCAGGCCTCCTTTTTCCAGCCAAAGCGTCCCCGATTCCGTCCGCTCCATCCCCGAACCGTGATAGATCTCCGTAAACTCCGCGCGCAAGGTCCGCAGATGGTTGTAATGCTCATCGACAGCCTGGGCGATGGAGCGGACATCTTCCGCCATGGCCGCGGCCGACAGCGTCAGGACAACTACAAGGAGAGTGGCTGGTCTCATCTGTGGATTTTACTCTTGGTCTTCTGATATTGAGTTGCCTAAAGACCGTCGTCACTTCGCCGCAGTTCACTGTTCCTCCGCGATACATACATCGAGTACTGATGTGTTCCACCAATCCTCTGCAGGACCCTGCTCTCGCCCAGCACATGCTCCAGCAGCGGATTGTGGTAGAGCAGATAAATCTTTCGCGGGTGTTCCCGCAAACTCTGTTGCAGATTTGCAATCACCCGTCTCAGACCGGACTCGGGAAACGGATTAAAGAGAAACAGCAGAGTGGGTTCGGCAGGAAAAGGAAACTCAGTCGCATCGGCGCAGATCGAGTCGATCGCGAAGCACTTCTGCGCCTCACTTTGATATTTTGTAAGATTCTCTTGAGCAGTTCGATTCAGAGCGGGCAGCAGTTCCACGCCCACGATCCGGCGAAAGGGATAATCGGAAGCCATCAGCAGCGTGCGTCCTTTGCCCGACCCGAGGTCGATGAAGGTGAGATCGGCAAAATCGAAGCCCGCCTGTTTCGCCCAGGCCCCCATCATTTCGTGGAAGAGTGCGGATTCCGTTGGTTGATAAGGCGAGTGAAAGATCCCCAGCAAGCGATCCCGCCAACTAACAGCAGCGCTTGTCGTGTTGACGCGATGCTCCCAATCGTATTCGGCGTCTCCATAGCGCTGCCGTTGCCGCTCCGGAGTCGAATCTCGAACAAACTCAAAGAGCGCGCTCACCAGTTGACTCGTAGCCGCAAGCGGGCCGTCGCGTGCAGCAATATCTTTCCACCAACGCCACGCAGAGCGCGCCAAACGGATCGTAGAAGAACTAGAAGGGATAGCATCGTTCTCCGCCATTCATTCTCCGCCATCATAAGCGAGGGCAGGACTATTGCTCTTGCGAGTGGAATTTCGGGTGTGCTTTAAATCCCGGGGGAAGACCTTTCGTCGCGAATGGAAAATCGTCCGGAACGCGCACTTCGACGCGGCCTTCCGCCGTCAGCTTGTAAGGATGTCCATCGGGATCGACGGGAATTCCATGCACGCCTTCGGCGGCCAAGAGTTCAGCCATGCTGCTGGGTAATCGGCCCGTGTTCGCGCCAAAGCGCGTCACCAACGCCTGGAGACGGGTGACATCTTCATCTACGCGCAGAGCGCGCAGATGTTCTATTGCATTGGCGCGGATCTGCTTGTCCTGGGTGTTTTGGTAGGTTGCAGACCAGATCATTCTTGCGGTGTCGAACTCTCCCGCATGCTGCGCCATCTGCGCAGCCAGCACTCGCATGAAAGGATGCGCGTTCGGCGCCTTCGAGCCGCGATCGAATGCTTCCGCGGCTTTCGGGTAATCCTTGAGATTCATGTAGTAGACGAACCCCAGATTGTAGTAGAGCTTCCAGTTGTCGGGATTGTTCTGAATGCCGTATTCCATCAACCGGACTGCCTGCTCCGGTTGGCCCGCACCATTCGGCGGTTCCGGCGCCAAAAAGCTTGCCCCGAACTCATAGGCCACCACTAACTGGGGATCGAGCTGAGTTGCAATCTCCAACAAGGGGAAAAGCAGACTGTAGCTTTGGGCATCCGCGTGATGCCGCCCGCCAAAATACTGCACGGCGCGAGTCCAATAGATATCGGCGAGCAGGCCGTCGTAGCCCAGGCTCGCTCGCTTTAGTACCTTGGGCGAGTTCACGAACAAGACTTCTTCGATAGTGGCTCGAGGACGAAGCTGGTCGGTTCGGTGAAGGACAAGCGCGCTGGCAACCAGGAAAAATACGAGACAGGAGGCGGCAATCAGTGAGATTTTGCGGCGCTGCTTCATTTTAGATTCCGGTGCTCGAAAATGAGTATGGCCCCGCTTAGCGCCATGGCTGCGTAGAACAAAGCATACAAAGTGTTGTGCCAGATCAGTTGCGCGGCAATGGGCTGTTCATGAGCAATCGAGCCGACTATGTTAAAAGCGGAAAAATTTGGCACCAGGTAAGCGGCGCCGGTTACCAGCCAGCGGGTGAAGCCATGGGCCATGCCCGCGAAGCCGCGCAAATCCTCAGCGAAGCTGCCAATTACGAACAGGGAAAAGGCAAAGACGGCGGAAAGCAAGGGAGAAGAGAAGGACGAAAACAGAAGCGACAGTGAGCAAATGATCAGGAACTCGAGAATGATGAAATACAAGGCAATGAAGATGAGCGCATCGGCTCTTACGAACTTGTGCGAAACGTAAAGCAGGGCCGCAAAAACGCCGATTGCCATGAAGAACGTGTTCACTACAAGCGTCCCGGCCAGCCCGAAGAACTTTCCGATAATAAACTCCCACCGGCGTACCGGACGTGAAAGCACAGTGTAGAGTGTGCGCTTTTCGATCTCTTTGGAAACCAGACCAATGCCGATAAAAATGGCGATCACGATGCCGAATAGGGAAACAGCCGTAAGGCCGAGATTGATGACCACCAATTTTTCGATGTCGATGGAAATCTGACCGACCAGGATAGCCGCTCCCGAGAGCAGCAAAGCAAACGCGATCAAGTTATAAAGCACACGGTCGCGTACAGCTTCGCGAAAGGTGTTGGTCGCAATATGCAGCACGCGGGCTTTCATACGGTCCTCCCAGCGGTGGTCTCAGCACGCTGCAGTCTCTCGACGAAATAGGCTTCGAGCGAGGTGCGCACCGGCGTTAGCGCGATCATGCGCAGGTGTTCGCGCCGCAAGGCATCGATTGCCGCGTCTTGCTGATTCTCGTCAATGATGGCCCGCACGGTGTCCCCCGTGACATGGCACTCCGCGCCCAATGCCTTTAAGGAGGCAGGAATCTGGGTCCCTTGCCAAATTACTTCCACTTTCCCCTGCACGCTTGAGGTTAAGTCCGTAACCGCGCCGATGGCACGAAGTTCGCCGTTGTGAATGATGGCGACCCGGTCGCACAGAGCTTCAGCGTCGGAAAGAATGTGGGTGGAGAAGAATACGGTTTTGCCTTCCTGCTTGAGCTGTTCCATCAAGTCGCGGACTTCGCGGCGCCCCATAGGGTCGAGCCCTGACATGGGCTCGTCGAAGAACACGAGCTTGGGATCGTGCAAAATGGCCTGCGCAATTCCCACACGTTGCAGCATTCCTTTGGAAAACTTGCGCAACTGCACGCCTTGCACATCCTTTAGGCCGACGCGATGCAGTGTGCTATCCACGCGGCGCGAGCGATCTTTGGCCGGAACTCCGGAGAGCTGAGCGTAATAATTCAGTAGTTCGTGCGCGGTCAAATGATCGTAGAAATAGGGCTGTTCCGGAAGAAACCCGATTTGTGCCTTCACCGCCGGCTCGGTCCACTCCTGTCCTAGGAGGCGCGCCGATCCGGAGGTCGGAAATACCAGCCCCATGAGCAGTTTCAACGTTGTAGTTTTACCTGCTCCATTGGGGCCGAGAAAGCCGAAGATCTCGCCATCTTCTACAGTTAGGCTGAGAGGACTCAGGGCGCGTTTCGGCCGTTTGCGCCAGAATCCTACCTTGTACGTTTTCTCCAAACCAAGAATCTCAATCGCATGCATAACAGTTAAACAGAACCCACTAGAAGGAATCAGGTTTCCCAGGAAAATTATATGAAAGGAGCCAACATTTTTGAACTGGGTGGCAGTTACGACGGTTACTGATAATCGCTACGCGGTTAATATCTTTCAGGGAGCGGGCTGCCAGAGCTTGGGCGGGAGGCACAATATTCATTACGAATGCGGAATTAGTTGTTCATCGCAGGTAAGGCCGAGCAGGCGTTATAGCTAGCAACCAAGGTGATGGTGCCCGCCGGTTGAAGGCGCAATACTGCGTCTTGAATGGAGCAGTAGGCCCGGCTGCCGCTCAGCGTGCCCAACGGAGTGCCGGTCGCGAAAAATTGGTCATTGACATTGCTGCCCGTACTGGCTGACCCAGCGGCGGCGAAGTTGTAGCCGCTTTTGCCTGCGCCGCCGTTATTCGTAGCCAGAGCGTTATCGAGTAAGCACGCCGTAGCAACGCCGGAAGCGCATGGCGCCGCGCCGCCCAGCGTGCTCATCAATGCGGGGTAGCCTAGTGTCGGATAGGTGGCAAAATAAGCGATTTCGGCGGTGTTAATCATTCGAACGGAGGCGGCGGCGGAGGAGTCGTTCGCCGCCATGCGGGCGCGCAAGAGATTGGGAATGGCGATCGCGGCGATCACCAGAATGATGGCGACCACGATCAGCAACTCAATTAGTGAGAAACCATTCTGTTTCCGCATCCCGTGCTCTTCTTTCTGTTTCTCGCCGTAGCGCGGTTCTCCGCGATTCCCACTGCTATGCTCGCACGTATGAGACCAAAGTGAGCGACTGGACACTTTGGTGATGATCCAGCAACCCTACTAGTTTCAGGCTTATGGCGAGGCACATGAAGTTGCAAAGCAAAATAACCGACGATAGCCGTGCTTTCCTAAGCGGCGATGACAAATTTTGTCATCGTGCAGACGTTAGTGGCTTGAATTAGGCTTTTACCGTTAAGGGGCGACGAGCCATTCGAACTTATTTCGGCGACGGTCATTGTAGGCTCGGCACCGCGTGCGATGCAGCCGCCAAGATTTTCTTCTGGAAGGGGCTGAGTGAAGTGCCCGTCAACAATCTGCTCGCTAGCCAAAACGTAAGCGTCGACGTGGTCAGCATTAGCCCCCAAGGGATTATTGGCGACCTTAGAACTAAGTGAACGCCATAGTGCACCAACAGCAGCCACGCCGCCGTTAACACCGCGCCTGAAACTAAGGCAGTGATGCGTTCCGGCTTTTTGGAAACAGGGTCGGAAGCGGCCGACTGTACTGCCAAGGCGAACGGCAAGCTCACGACCAGATCAACCAGGTAGTGCTGCCCCGATCCGAGCGTCGCTACCACTGTCAATAGAACGTACAGAGCAAGGGCGGCACGGAGAAGTCGGGGAAAGTCTCTGCTATTCCACCATAGGAGCAGCGCCCAGCCCACATGCAGAGAGGGCATGGCATTGCGAGGGATGTTCGTAGCGATCGACATCTTGTGCAGGGCAAACCCGAATAGATCATTGTAGGGAAGGGGATGCCAGGGAAAATCGGGACCAAACGCATAGATCGGTCCAGTGGCGGGTACAACGTTATATAAGAGCCATCCGGCGACGCCAGCAAGAGACAGCACGGCCAGCATATTCCATGAGATTTGCCTTGCGCCAATACGGATTTTCCAGGCGCAGACAACCGCCATGGCGAATGGCAACGACAAATATGTCAGCATCGTAATGCGGGTCAGGACGATGCTGTTGTACATCAGCTTCCCTACGAAAAAACCCGGCTGGAAGCCCAGACTTCCATCTAAGGCGTAAAGCCAGGCATCCTCGGTTTGGGGATTGAGGCTTCCGGAAACGCGAAGTACATTGCCTGAGACAAATATGAAGATAATCAGGACGAGAGCGGGAACCAGCAAAGCCACGGCATTCTCGCGGGCGCCTCGCTCTGACCAGATCGCCCGAAGGCCCAAGAGCAGGAGAGCTCCGATGCCAAGCACCGCAAATCCACTGGCTACCCGAAGGACCCAGAATGGGATCTGCGACAAATGAATGACTTTGACGAAGATGACCGAGATCAAGAGCCAGGCGTAAATCTCCCACCGTGAGGGAGCACCGCGTAAGAAGAAGACCAGCGCACCCGCGATGGCAAACGGCAAGTAGGGCTCATTGAAGTTTGTGAACCGCGCCCCGGCAATCACCAGCGCAACCCAGATGATCGAAAGGCCCAGTTGAGGAAGAATCGAATTCGATTTCGAGAGGATGAGTTTTTCCCAGGCCATATCGTTTGCAGGGTGTCGCCGCGTTCCAGGCGGAGTGCGCGCTAATTGTACGTCCGAGTGAGGAATACCCTGAGGTTACCAAAGTTCCGCGGGAACGAGCCCGGCGCGGGGATCACTGATTAGGCGCTCGCGCCGGCCGCCATTGCTCGCACCGGTTTCTGCTCCTGCCTGTTCATGCCCAGACGATTCCACAACAAAATGGACGGCGCGATGGTAATGGCAATCATCGCCCAAGGGACGATGGGTGAAATCCAAAACAGCGGGGTGGCAAAGCTGAGCAGCCCAAGCCAGGCCAATGTCGCAAAAATACCAAACAGAAACGCCATGCATCGCTCACCCGCATGAAACGGTATCGAGTACCAGCACACAGCCTGCACCAGCAACGAGAATGGAAACGCGACGACCAAGTCAACCAGGTAATGTTCGCCGGTGCCCAGCGTCGCCATCGTGGTAAAAATCACAAAGATGGCGGCAATCGTGCGGACCCAACGCGGCAGTCCCCTTGAGTTCCACCACACGAGCAGTACCCACGTCATGTGCAGGGACGGAATCGCATTACGCGCGCCCTTGAGAAGAACCGGCACCACATTAAGGTGCGCCGCTGCGGCTGTGGGGAACGGATGCCAGGGGAAAGCTGCACCGAACAGATGCACCGGGCCGCACGCAGGCAGAACATTGTAGAAAAAAACTCCGAGCGGACCGGTGACCAGAAACGCCAGCATGGTCTGAAAAGCAACTTCTTTCTTGCGCCTCAGTTGTGCGGCATAGACCAGAGCCAATGGTAAGGGGAGGGCAACATAAATGACGAAGCAGGCCCAATATAGCCACAAATGACTCGCGAAGACCTGCCCCATGAGGAAACTGAACTGCACATGCAGGCTGCAGTCGAACGAGTAGAGGAAGAGGTCAAGGGTCTTTGGATGCAGAGCCTCAGTAATGTCAAGAAGAGTGCTCGCCATGTACTCCGACGCAACAAAAAGTATTGCCGGAAGAAAACCGTACAGAAGCAATTTCCTATCTTGGCCCTGCGCCCAAATGGCGGCGGTCCCCAATACCGTTAGCGCGGCTAAGCCCACAAAGGAAAAGACCGCCATGAACATCGGCTGGAAATGCATGATGCGGTAGTCGATCCAGCCCAAGAGGAAAGCCGTTGCCGTGACCCAGAGCAAGTCCCGCCAGGAGCGCCGCAGGATCACTAGAGTGATGAACGCGCTGGCAATGGCAAGTGAAAGAAAGACTGACGTCATCGAAGACGCGTAGAAATCGCGATTCAGGCTGAGTGATAGGACTGCCGCGAAAAGCAGCGCGGATAGGCACCATCGGAGAACGCGTTGTTGCGCGAAATTCATGGTCTTAAGGCGCTCGTGTTTCCCACGCGCCGGATGGAAAAGCGGCTTCTTTCTGACTGGAGAAAGCCTCGCGCAACTTGGATTATATAAACGCCGCCAGCCTCAAAGGCGGTTGTGAGCGTCTCACTCCATCACTTTCGTAACAGACACTCGCATTCGCGCCTGAGCTAGTTGGCTATCCAAAAAGGTGAGAGCAGCGAAGTCGCCTTCGCTGCTCTCGGTTTTACGTTTCCAGGTACTTCGTTAAACCGTTACGTTAGTTGGCCAAGGGGCCCAGTGACTGGCAAGCTGCGTACGAACCAACCGCTGTGATGGTGCCAGCCGGCTCTTGCCGAACCACGCCATCGTCCGACGTGCAAAACGACTTGGAACCAGAGGTGGCTCCGAGCGGAATGCCCGTGCTCCAGAATTCATACGGGGTGGTCGCCGTAGAAGCGATCGGAGTGACGGCAAAGGAATAGCCGCTCTTGCCGGAGGCTGCCGGGTTGCCATTGTTGGCCAGGGTGCTGTCGATCAGGCAGGCCGTGGTGGTGCTGGGAACGCACTGCGTAGCGAGTGCGCCACCCAGAGCCAAAAGGTTGGTATAGCCAATGGTGGGAAATGCCGCGAAATAAGCAATCTCGCCAGTGGTGATGGTGCGCTCGGAAGCGGCCGCGGACGAATCGTTGGCTGCCATCTTGGCGCGCATCAAGTTAGGAATCGCGATCGCTGCGATGATCAGGATGATTGCCACCACGATCAGCAGCTCAATCAGTGAGAAACCTTTCTGTTGTTTCCGCATCTCTTTTTTCCTCTCGTTTTCTCGTCAAACTATGCTGGTCATGGAATGACGCAGTCGGGCTTGATATTCGCACTTGCCGGGCCAAACAGGGTAGTTACCTTGGTTCCGGCCGGGTCTCGCGGGAAGAGCCTTATTTTCATGACAAGTCTAAACTTCAGTCCCTATTCTAAGGCCTTTTGAAGATTCGGACTTTGCCAAAATGCGTCGGGGAGCTGACAATTCCTGTCATTTTGGGAAGCCTGCCATTCCAAACCTAGAACGCCGATCTGGCCTGTTCTTGCAGAAAGCTGCCACGCAGACGAATCACAGTGGCGACGCCATCCCCACGTTACCTCTGTCACTTGGGATGCTCAATCTTTCCTCATAGATTGAAGAAGCACTCGCACACCCTGCGTGGAAGGCCAAATCATGGGTATTTTTCTGCCGCAAATCGGAACGGCTCGTGAACGCCTGTCTGGTGCCACGTCTTTTGCTCCTGCGCGCGGAAAACTCTCATGGCTTAGCGTGGCGTACGCGTTCTTTTTCTGCAGCGCACGGCTGGCACTCGGAGGCTTTCTGCTGTTGACGTCGGTTTACTGCCTTCTCGTGTCGGTGCCCTTTTCCTACTTTGGTTTCATTCGCAATCCGTTGCTGAGCTGGATTCCTTTGTTTGTGCGACTCCATGGGCTCATCTATGGGATTCTGCTGGGCGGGGTCGCAATCACACTGATTCCTGACATGCGTCGGAGGGAGACCCGCAGAGCTGCGGTGGGTTTTCTAGCGTTAAACGGAAGTGTTTTTCTTTACATTTGGCGCGAGGGCGCTCTGGCAGGACTGCAGCCAGATCTTAGCGCTTGTCTCTGGAGCATGCTCTCTCTGTTTCCCCTGTTATGGCTGGCCGCCCTTGACCTCTCCGCTGAGAAAAACTGGCTATTCGAGGAGAACGGGGATAATCTCGGTCTGGCTAAAACAACCCTAGCCGCGGTGTCAGTCTCGGTTGTCTTCGCTGCCACTTCGGCGCTACGAGGAAGCCATCTGCCCGGGAGTTTGGCTCTGCAAGGCCTTTGCGCCAGCCTCTGTTTTCATCTGGCGATCTTCACAGGCATTGGATTCATCCTCGGTTTCATCCGTTGGCTGAGCCGTGCAACGCCACGGCCCCGGATCATTCACCCAGTGCTCACGCGCGTTTTCATCTGGTTGGTTCTTGCCCGACTGCTGCGCACGATGATTCTTCCAACCATCTCCTTTGAAGGACTACAGGCCGATATTTTTGCCGGTGTTGTCCCGCTCGTCGTCGTGCTTTTTGCCACCGGCTTCGCCGTGAGGCTGAGGGCTCTGGCTCCAAATGAAGGGCCTCCGATTGGGACGGTTATGAAGCTGGCATGGCCGTGGATAATCGGGGCGGCCGGTCTAGTGGCTTCTGCATACGCGATTCCAGTGTTGCTTGAACGCACGGACTGGGATTTCGTCCTTCAGAGGATCGCGGTTATCGCGGTATGGTTCTTTGTTCTGCAGATGGTTCGCTGCACCGGCATTCGGATACGTGGGAAAGCAATGTCGATTGCGCTATTGCTCCTGCTTTCCGGTGCCGCCGCGGGCTTTGTAAGCTACGCAAAGCTGACGCTCTACAACCCGGATCCATCGCCGAAGTGGCTGGGGATGTTCGAAAGCTACGCTGGCGCAGACATTTCCTTCAAGACTGCGCAGGATGTGCTCTCCCGTCCGGTTGACAATAAGGCATACCGGCAGTTCTATGAATTCCTCAAAAAAAATACGAACTTGGGACTCGATGCCAGCGTTGGTCCAGTTGACACGCGTCTGGTTCCCGATCTGCACCCCACGCCCGGAGTCAAGCCGAATATCTTTCTGTTTGTGATTGATAGCCTGCGCCAGGACTACGTTTCACCGTACAATCCTTCCGCCGCTGAGTACATGCCGGAGATCGATCGGTTCGCCCGGGATAGCGTTGTTATGCAAAATGCCTACACGCGCTACGGTGGCACGGCGCTCTCCGAGCCTGCAATCTGGGTTGGAGCCATGCAGTTGCACAAGCAGTACATTCAGCCTTTCTATCCGATGAACAATCTTCAGAAGCTGCTGGACGCAGGCGGCTATCAAAGCTACATCAGCGTTGATCCAATTCTCCGGAGGATGCTGGAGCCATCCTCTTCGATTACGGAGTTGGACAGAGATACGAAGCTCTGGTCCGATCTGGACTTCATTCCGACGTTGAAGGAACTGGAAGCAAAAATCGACGCTCGCTCGGATCAGAAGAAACCGATCTTCGCCTACAGCCAGCCGCAAAACGTGCACACCCTCACTTTAGAGCGCTCAAAGATCAAAGGTGGACGTAAGGCGGTGAGCATTTATGAATTACGCAGAATTGATGCGGCCTTTGGCGAGTTTGTGGACTTCCTCAAGCAGCGTGGCCTTTACGAGAACAGCATCATCATTCTTACCGCCGACCACGGAGACTCCTACGGTGAGTTCGGCCGCTATGGACACTCTGCCTACTTATTCACGGAAGTCATCCGCATTCCATTAATCATTCACTTGCCGCCGCGAATGCGCAGTGAGTTTGTGTGTGATGAACATCAGCTTGCCTTTACGACGGATATCACGCCGAGTCTTTACTACCTCTTAGGATATCGGCCTACCATCAATAGTGAGTTATTTGGGCGTCCGCTTTTTACCCAGACTCTAGAGGAACAGTCGGCGTACCTGCGCCCCCAATACCTGATCGTCTGCAGCTACGCTCCCGTGTATGCGATCCTGGGTGGCCGTGGTCAATCCCTGTTTATCGTCGATGCAGTGAATTCCAAGAATTACTACTATGACCTAACCCAAGATCCGCGCGGCACGCTCAATCATGTGACGGTTCGAATTCGGAACGAAAACGAGGCCCTGATCCGTCGTGAGGTGGGCTTGATCGATGACTTCTACCATTGGCACACTGACTAGGCGGGGAATTTTAGATGGCGAGTCCCACGTCTTACTTGTCAGGCGGGCTGTTGGAGGGTTGGAGTCGTTGCAGGGCTTTGCGTGCCCCAATCTGATAAGGATGCAGCTGTAACTCCGCTTTATACTCGGCGAGTGCCGCGGATGTTTGAGAAGTCTGCTCCAACGCAGTTCCCAACTCATAGTGAAAGCCATCCGCGGTAGGTTGAAGTTCCAGTGCTTTTTTGAGGAAGGGAATTGCTTCTTCCGGGCGATGCTGCAGGAGGCGGATCTGGCCCAGTCCAAACCACGCCGTATCCAAGGAAGGATTAAGTTCTAACGCGGCAGAGAACCAGTGTTCTGCCTGAGGGAGATCGCCAGACTGCTGAAAGGCGAAACCAGCGAAATCTGCGGCGCGCCAGCCCGGACTCAATTCGTAAGAGCGAATGAAGTGAGGCGCCGCCTCGGCAAATTTGTCGCGCGCGCTGAGAGCGGAACCATAGTTCAGCTGCGCCCATTCGTTTTCGGGGGCACGACCGACGGAGCGCGAAAACAGAATGACATCATTTGCCCAGTACTGGGACTGGATGGCACTGGAAAAGGCAAGAATTACCGCGATGCTCAATGCCAACGGCCGGAGCAAGTGCTGCTGCGGCCATTTCCTTTTCATCCAGGAATAAGCGGAGCCCGCCAGCAGCGCCACGCCGAGCATGCTCATGTACATGTAACGATCGTGGATGAAATCGCCTTCGTTCATCCAGCGCAGGTTGAAGGTGGGAAGCTGAGGCAGAGTCAGCCACGCGAAGGCTACCCACAATCGAGGGTCGCGCCTTGCAATCCTGACGGCGAGCGAGGCCAGAGCGATGACAGCGATCGACGCGAGCAGAAACTGCGCGCTCCAGGCCGATCCGATCCGGTGGAAGTCGTATTGCGGGCTAAGGCCTACCGGTACGAGCACGCGATAAAGATTGAAAACGAAAATCTTGGGCGCGGTTAGCAGAACGGTGCTCCACGGTATTGGGGAAGATGGAGCGGCTAGGCCGCGAAGAGCCCAGGATCGCAGCGCCAACCAAAAGAGGGCAATAATCCCATAGACTGAAATTGCGGATAGCAAACACTGTTGGGAACGCGATGCTGTGTCGCTGGCGCGATCCGACCAGAGGTCAACCAAGATAATTCCCGGGAGGACGACGCTCACCTCCTTCGTGAGCAAGGCCAGAAGAAAGAGAATTCCGGCCAGAATCCACCAACTGCCCGCATTCCGTTGTTTTTCGCGGGCCTGGCGATAGGTCAAGAAGCTGGCGAAGCACAGCGCGGCAGCGAGGGGATCGTTGGCGGAGGAAATCCATGACACAGACTCGACTTGCAGAGGATGCAAGGCGAAGAGCCCACCGGCAACCAGAGCCGCGCTTGCATCCTGCAAGAGTTTGCGTGCCACGAAGAACGCAAGCGCTGAAACTGCCAGGTGAGCCAAAACGCTGGTGAGATGAAACCAGTGAGGGTTAAGACCGAACAACGTTTTGTTGAGCAAGAACCAGAGCGTAAGTAACGGCCGGTAGAAGCGCGCTTCCGTTCCGCTCATCGATGCCCATAACTGATGGGTAAATAAGAAACCGATGCAACCCCACGCTAGATTTGGGTTTTGCGGAATCTGGGGCAGGTCGTCATAGACCCATCCAAAGCCCCAGGTAGATGCATAGGTTACGAGCGTTGCAAGCAGCACACCCGCGAGGGGAAGCAGTTCTTTAGGTGGGGATGCCGGTTTTTGGGCTTTAAGCTGGGGCACAATTTGCAGTTCGGTACTTCCAGCTTACAATAACGCTGCTCTCACTATGCCTAACCCCCTTGAGTCCCTCCAGGTTGATGCAGATGTGGCGCGAGCGTGGACGCTGCCATCGAGTCTCTACGCCGATGCGACTACCTACGCGATTGAGAAGGAAAAGATCTTTGCGCGCACCTGGCAGGTTGTTGGACACCACGACCAGGTTGCGAAGCCGGGCGACTACTTCACAACCGAACTGATGGGCGAGCCTCTGTTGGTTGCACGTGGTGGCGATGGACGACTGCGCGGTTTTTATAACGTATGCCGGCATCGTGCGGGACCGCCTGCCGAAGGCTGCGGGTCGAGAAAGCTGTTTCGTTGTGGGTATCACGGCTGGACTTACGATCTCGACGGTGCGCTGATCAGCGCGACGGAGATTGAGGGCGTGGAAGGATTTCGTACCGAGGATTTTGCGCTGGCTGCAGTGCGGGTGGAGGAGTGGTTCAATTTTATTTTTGTGAATCTCAATCGGGATGCGCGGCCCTTGTTCGAGAGTCTGGGCGAATTGCCGAGGCAAGCGGAGAAGTTTCCGTTTGCCGGGATGAAGCTGTTCGAACGGCGAACCTATGAGATGGAATGCAACTGGAAAACTTACGTGGACAATTATCTCGAGGGCTATCACTTGCCCAGCGTGCATCCGGGATTGAATCGTGAGCTCGATTACAACGCGTACGTGGTGGAACCGTATGCGAGGCACGTGCGGCAGTTCAGTCCCATTCGTGGAGCGCAGGCGGGGGATACCGTGCCGCGGCGCTATCAGGAAGCGCGCGAGGACCTGACGACCGACTACTTCTGGATTTTTCCTAACTGGATGCTGAACTGCTATCCCGACAATATCTCCTTGAATATCGTTCTGCCACTCGCGCCTGAACGTTCTCTCGCCATCTTCGAGTGGTATTTGCCCGGGCAAGAGCATGGCAGCGCGACCGCCAAGGCTTCCGTGGAATTCAGCGATCAGATTCAGATCGAAGATGTCGGCATCTGCGAGAAAGTGCAGAAGAATCTGAGGTCCCGCAGCTATTCGCGGGGACGGTTCAGCGTGAAGCAGGAAAAGGGCGTGCACGCGTTTCATCGGATGTATGTGGACTGGATGAAACAAGATTTCACCGCCGAGAACGCCGAGAGAAAGTCCTTCGCGCCATGATCCAGGATTTGTGAGTTTAACTCAGCGTTCTCTGCGTGCTCGGCGGTGAAATAGTTTTACTCCGCTTTTACCAGCAGGCAGGTCACGTCATCGTGTTGCGGCGTGTTGCCGACGAATAGATCCAGTTCTGCCATCAGGCGTTTGAGCATTTCCGCCGGAGTGCTTGCCGCTCCGGCCGCGATCACCGAGAGAAGGCGGGTTTCGCCGTATTCGTCCTGGCGGGCGTTTTCGGCTTCGACTACGCCGTCGGTGAAAATGACGAGCCAGTCGCCAGGCGCGATTGCCACGCTCGCGGATTCGTACTTGGCTTCGGGCTGAATCCCGAGGGGCAATCCGCCAACGTCCAGACGCTCGACCAATCCGCTGCTGCGGCGCAGAATCGGATTGTTGTGACCTGCGTTGATGTAAGTGAAAACGCGGTGGGCGGCGTCGTATTCTGCGAGAAATGCGGTGGTGAAGCGCAATCCACCCTGACTGTTGGAGCAGGCGTATTTGTTCATGTTCGCCACCAGTTCAGGCAGCGCAACTTGAGCGGTGGAGAGGGTTTTGAGGCTCGCCTGAAACGTAGCCATCAGCATAGCTGCGGGGATGCTTTTGCCGGCGACGTCGGCGACGGCGAATATTACGCGATTCTCTTCGTTCGTTTTTCCGGGACGCGGGAAAACGTCGTAGTAGTCTCCGGCGACAGTGTTGGCGGGTCGAGTGATGTAGGCGACTGAGATGTCGGGAATCTGCGGCGGGGCTCCAGGGAGCAGCCAGGTCTGGATCTCGCGCGCAATTTGCAAGTCGCGCTTCATCACGACGCGGTCGGCGATCTCCAGCATGAGCAGTACGAACATCAGCAGGCCGCCCCAGAAATGGAGTTCGAGTTCGACGACGTGCACCTCGTGGCCGGCGCCGCGATACTCAAAACCACTGCTGGGAAACACAAGCATGACCAGCGCGGCCAGCAGGAGGACGCGGCGCGCGGGCGAAAGTTTTTCGAGAACCGCCCAGAAAAATTCCTTGGCTACATGCAGATGGTGGCCGCGGCGGGTGAGGCCTTCGGGCGTCTTCGCGGCCACATCGCGAGAATAGAGGCGGTAGCTGGCGCGGGCTTCGGTTTCGAACTGCGACCAGAGTTGCGTGAGTTCGAGACCTTCCGTGACGCGCCTCCAGAACCGGCGGAGGCACACACCGAACGGCGGATTTTGCGCCGGGGCAGGAGGAGAAGTGGTCGCCATAAGTTGCAGCGATTATAGAAGAAGAGAAGCGCCAATATTCTCGGTTGTCGGTTTCAATTTGTTTCGACTGCTGGAGAATTCAGCAATCGAAAATCGTCAATTAAAAATTTTCAGAACAGGGCTAACTGTTCGTCGAACGCCTGCACCGGCCACTTGTTGGCGTACATTGTTCCGCGCGGGTCGGCGCGCTTGATTCCATATTTATCGCGGAATCGCGCTATGAGTTGAGCTATACGCTTGCCGTAGGAAGGCGGCAAGAAAGATCGATCCTGATAGCGCTGGCGGTAGTTCTCGACCAGGTGCGGAAACTCCTTTTCGAGGAAGGGAAGGAAAATGGCCGCCGAACACGGTTTCAGGAACAACGGGCCGGCGAAGATGTGGCGTGCTCCAGCGGCAGCGGCGGCTCGGACCACATCTTCCAGATCCGAGGGCGAATCCGTGATTCCAGGCAGGACTGGCGACGAGCTGACACCCACGTTGATTCCAACGTGGCTGAGCTGACGAACTGCGTCGATCCGCAGGTCGGGGCGGGGAGCGCGCGGCTCGAGAATTCGCGCCAGTTCCACATTCATTGTGGTTACAGTGATGTGAATTGAGAGCGCATTGTTCCGAGCAACCTCGCGGAGAAGTTCGATATCGCGGACGATGAGATTTGATTTGGTGACGATGCCCAGCTCGAAGCCGCGATGACGGGCAAACTCCTCCAGAATTCTGCGCGTGACTTCATAACGGCGTTCGGCTGGTTGGTAGGGGTCGGTTGCCGTGCCTAGCGCAATGGCTTCTCCGGGCTTGACGCGACGCAAATCGCGCCGCAGCAGTTCTGCCGTGTGCTGCTTGACATAGATTTTCTGCTCGAACTCAGTCCCATCGCGCATTTCCATGAATTCGTGGGTGTAGCGGGCATAGCAGTATTTGCAGGCGAACTCACAGCCGCGGTAGGGATTGATGGTCCATGTGAACGGGAGCCGGCGGTTGCTGACGCAGCGGTTCAGCAGGGAACGCGCGGGCAGGGTGAAGTATTCAATGTTGTGGCCTTCGCGAAGCGACTCGCCTTCGGACGCAAGCCGGGCGATGCCGACGAGTGGCGACTTCTCGGGAGCGGGGAACAAGGGCAGGATTGGGACTGACATGATTCGCTTTTTGTTCGCCTATGTTAGCTTCGGGTCGAGCAAACTGTCAAGAGCCGTCGAAAGCTGATGGTGAGCGTCGCTCGATTGAGTCAACAATGCTTTAATCAGCTGGCTGGTTCGGGGGTACTATTGAGCCGAGGGAAGGAGCTAACCATGAACAAGAAACGAGCGGCTGGGGTCGTCTTACTAACGCTTGCGATCACGTGTTTGGCTCTCGGTCAAGGCGATCTCGGACAGCCGAAACCCGGGCCCGAGTATAAACAACTGGGTGGGCTCGTTGGCAATTGGACCTCCGAAGGCGCATGGATTGATAGCCCTTTTAGCCCGGCTGAGACACAATTGCTCACCGTCAGATGTACCTGGTTGCCCGGCGGCTTTGCCATAGAAAGGCATCTGGATGGAATGAAGAGCCTAAGCGGTGAAGATCACGAACTGCAGGTGCTCACCTACGACCCAATGGCAAAGGAGTACCTATCGCATTGGTTTGACAACCACGGCGGTTCCGGCGTTCATCGGGTATCGATCTCGGACAACGTATTAACCGCAACGGCTGAGGTGATGGCGCAGGGGAAGATTTACCAGATTCGGGGCACCATGACAGGGCTAGGTACCGACCGTCTCAGCTACGTGCAGGAGTACTCGGAAGACGGAAAAGTGTGGACGCAGTACTTTCATTCAACAGGTACTAGAGTGAAGCAAGCCTTGTTGGCGATAAATCCCCATATCGCTCATTGAAAACCGATGCCCGTCCTGCGGGCAACCATTCGCATCGACAGCTCGAAGAGCGAGTCTTGGTCGGAGCTAAGGCTGGGCTGAGAGCTTTTTGGCGGGTTTTTCGAAGAGCTTTGCGTCGATCGTTGGATTCAATTCCAGCGCTGTGTATTCCGCCGTGCTGGAATCCTGGCCGTTCTGTTTGTTGTGGCGAACCATCGGGAGATTCAGGCCGCTTACCGGTTTCCAGTCGTCGAAATCGGTTTCGCCCTGCACCGGGCCGGTCTGGCCAATGGTCCCATAGGTTTCCTTTAAGATGTGGCCGGTTTGCGGGTCGACAAACCAACGGACGGCGGCGCCGGCGGCGTTCACGTCCACAATGCGGGCATCAATGTCGCCGACTTTTTCGCTTCCGGCTGCGCGGAAGAATACGTTGGCGTCTTTGGAGTGGGCCGCGATGAAGATTGGGTCGCGCCTGATCTGTTCGAGGGTTTCGTTTTTCCGCGCCTCGGGCCAGTTCTGAACGTCTCCGTTGGGAAGGTCGACGAAGGCCGCATCTGGTGTGGCCACGATGGTCACCGTGCCGTTGGGCGTTTGCATTTCGGCGTGCAAATGATCAGGGAAGACGACCACGGTTTCCATCTGCATGGGGAAGTCGCCCTGCGGGGTTTTCTGGGTGAAGGTCACGTCGGCCTTCATGGCCTTGATGTGCGCCAGTTTGGCCTCGCCACCCATGGCCGCGACTACTTTTGCGGCCAAGGCCTTTCCTTCCGGGTTCGATGCGGTAGGCTTGGCATTCTCTTCTTCCTTCGCGCCTTCTTTCGTTTCGGGCGGAGGAGGAATGGTGATATCGATTTCCTTTACCGGCCCGAGTGAGGAGAGAGGCTTGTCGAACTCTTTCGTGTTGCCCACGACCAGCACGGCGAGCTGGTCGCGATGGACATATTTCGTGGCCACGCGATTGACGTCCGCCGCGGTTACTTTCTGAATCTCCGCGGGATACTTGTCAAGCCAGTCTGCGGGATATCCGTAGAATTCATACGTCATGCGCTCAGCAAGAACCTTATCGGGCGAATCGAGGCGAAAGATGAATGCGTTGAGAATCGCGTCTTTGGCCTGCTTGATCTCGTCGTCAGTGATGGGATTCTTACTGAGATTGTCAATATCTTCATCAAGAGCCTGGACGGATTCGATCGTGCTTTGGCTCTTGGTTCCCGCCACAAATTGCAGGATGCCGGGATAGCCGAAGTTGCTGCCGATGCCGCCGCCTACGTGGTAGGCAAGTCCCCGTTTGGTTCGGATGTCGTTAAACAGGCGCGAAGAAAATCCGCCGCCGAACGATTCGTTGAATACGGAGATGGCATAGTAATCCGGATTGTTGCGCGTGGTCCCGAGCGCGACCATGTGGATGCTGCTTTGATTTACGTCTTCTTTCGGAATGAGGTAATAGCCTGGTGCGGCCGGCTGAAACTTGATTTCAGTTTTCGGAAGCTCCGCGCCCTTGGGCCAGGAGTCAAACGCGGCCCTTAGCTTGGCTTCCATTACCGAGGAATCGAAGTCGCCGCTGAGGCCAAGGATGATGTGATTGGGATGAACGTAGGTCTTGTGCCAATCGATTAAATCCTGGCGAGTGATGGCCGCGATGGTGGCGTATTCGGGCTCGCGCGCATAAGGATTGTTCGCTCCGTAGGCGAGCTTGGCGGATTCGCGCTCCGCAATTTCTCCGATCTCGTCATTGCGCCGCGAAATGCTGTCATAGGCTTGCTTCTGCGCCAGGTCGAGCTTGTCCGCGCGGAATTCGGGGTGCTGCAGCAAATCGGCGAAGACTTTGAAAACGTCGTCGAAGTCGCCTTTCAGGCAGGACAGGCTCAGGCTCGTGGAATCAGGCCCTCCACCGGTCTCCACTTTGGCGGCGCGCACTTCGAGGAAATCGTCCATTTGATCGCCAGTCTGCGTCTTGGTTCCTCCGGTGCGCCAGACTTCGCCGAACAGATCGACGAGTCCGATCTTCGCGGCGGGTTCCTCGCTTGATCCGCCGCGAATGCGAGCTAGGCCGTTGATCAGCGGTAACTCATGATCTTCCTGGAGGAAGATGACCATGCCATTGGAAAGCTGAATGCGCTTTGGCTGTGGCGGATGGAAGCTGGGCAAGGCGGGAATCGGAATCTGCTTCCAGTCGGCAGCTTGCGATGTCGCCTGCGGAGTGAACGACAACAGACTCGAAATGCTTAACAGAATTATCCAAAGGCTGCGCTGGTTCTTCACTGCGCACCTCCTTGGTCTGAGGATTTTTCGTCGGCTGAACTTTGGTCGCTGGATTCTTGCCCACCGGTCTGTCCGGCGCCGGGTGCGGTTTCGATTATTCCAACGGTACGGTTGTTGTCGTTAAAGGTTTCGTTGGCTACGCGCCGAATGTCGGCCTTCGTTACTTTGTCGATACGGTCCACGGAACTGAATAACTCACGCCAGTCACCATAACGAGTCTGGTAGGTTGCCAACTGATTGGCGAGTCCCTCGTTGTCTCCCAGGCTGCGGATCAAGTTAGCCTTGGTACGAGTCTTGATCATCTTCAATTCATCATCGCTGATGTCTTCCTTCTTCAAACGCTCAATCTCCACATGAATCGCATCCGCCACTTCCTGCGGGGTGTGTCCCGGGAGAGGGAAGGCATAGAAGGCAAACAGGTGCGGATATTTGATTCCGGGCAGTCCGGTGAAGCCGGCGGAGAAAGATGCGATTTTCTTGTCGCGCACCAGGGCGCGGTAAAGGCGCGAGGTACGGCCTTCGGACATGAGATCGGTAATGGCGTCGAATACTGCGTCATCCTTCGACCTGTAATCAGGTCGGTGATAGCCCTCGAGATAGAGCGGCTGGGTTTTCTCGAGCAATACGACTCTACGCTCGGAATTCTGTGGAGGCTCGGTAGTCGTGGTCTCGTCGGGCTTGTGGCTCATGGGGAGACGGCCGAAGTATTTTTCCAGAATCGGCATTGCCTGTTCGGTTTTCACGTCTCCGGCAACTGCGACCACCATGTTCGCGGGTACGTAATAGTGGTCGAAAAACTCCTTCGCATCTGTAGCCGAAAAGGAATTCAAGTCAGACATCCAACCAACCGTCGGGCGATGATAAGGATGAGCCTCGAAAGCGGCCGCGGTGAACTGTTCCAGGAGACGGCCAATCGGGTTGCTGTCGGTGCGCAAGCGGCGCTCCTCGATCACGACGTTGCGCTCTTTGTAAAATTCGCGCATCACCGGATGAAGAAAGCGTTCTGATTCGAGATACGCCCACAGTTCCAGACGGTTTGAAGGAAGCGAATAGTGATAACCGGTCTCGTCGTAATCGGTGAAGGCGTTAAGGTCCTGGCCGCCGTTCTGCTCGACGATTTTTCCAAACTGGTTCGGAACGACGTAATTGTCGGCTGCGGCGATCGCGTCTTTCCAGGCTTTTTCCAGTTGCTTCAATTTGGCTTCGTCTCGGCCGACGGTCTTATCGCGCTCCGCGATGTAGGCAGCGTAAGCGCTCTCCACTTTTTCCAGTGCGGGCTTTTCGGCGGTATAGTCGGTGGTGCCAATCTTGTCGGTGCCTTTAAAGGCCATGTGCTCGAACATGTGAGCGAGACCGGTTTCACGCATGGGATCCTGTGCGGAACCCGCATCGACCAGCGTGAAAAAGGAGAAGACCGGGGCCTCAGGCCGTTCGCAAACGATCAGGGTCAGGCCGTTGTCGAGCCTCTTCACTGTGATGCGCTTCTCGAAAGACGCTACGTCCTGAGCGGCTGCAAGCGCGGTTAGAAGCAGTACCAGAGCCAGTGGCCTGAGCATGCGGTATTTCATTGGACCTCCAGAAGATAGACGGATATGCATCGACGATCATGATTAGACGAACACGAGGGGCAGAAGTTTGAAATTACGTGCAGGGCAGGGACGTTGTCAAACCAGCGATTACGTTCATTCCACCGACAGAGTAGGCGAGACCCGTATTTGGCGGCGAGCGCGGTTTGAGGCACAATGCCTGCTGGAGCGCGCGATGGATTCGAGCATTGAGGTTCAGGGCAAGCAGCTCAAGTTGTCGAATCTGGAAAAGGTTTTGTACCCGGCGGCGGGGTTTACCAAGCAACAGGTCATCGACTACTACGTTCGTATCGCTCCGGCGATTCTGCCGCATTTGGCCGGGCGCGCGCTCACGCGCAAGCGCTATCCCAACGGCGTGGACGAAGAATTCTTCTACGAAAAGAATGCTCCACAGCACCGGCCGGACTGGGTGAAGACCGCTCCAATCTGGAGCGAGGGGAATCACCGCACTGTGCATTACATTCTGGCTGATGATTTGCCTACGCTGGTGTGGCTGGCAAATCTGGCGGCGATCGAACTGCATCCGTCGCTGGCGCTGGCGAAAGACATTACTTGTCCCACGATGATGGTCTTCGATCTTGATCCCGGACCGCCCGCCAACATTGTGCAGTGCTGCCAGGTGGGGTTGTGGCTGCGCGAGGTGTTTCAACATTTCGACTTGCAGAGTTTTCCGAAAACCTCGGGCTCTAAGGGGCTGCAGATCTATATTCCGCTGAACACTCCGACCAAGTATGAATTTACAAAGAACTTTGCCCATGCGCTGGCTCAATTGCTCGAGCACGACTATCCGAACATGGTGGTCTCCGACATGAAGAAACAGGTGCGCACTGGCAAGGTTTTTGTCGATTGGAGCCAAAACGACGAGCACAAAACCACCGTTGCCGTTTATTCGCTGCGGGCCCGGGAGCGGCCGACGGTTTCGACACCCGTGAGTTGGGAGGAAGTGGAACGAGCCCTGAAAAAGAAAGATGCGAACCTGCTGGTGTTCGAAGCGCGGCAGACGGTTGCGCGGGTGGAGAAGGTAGGCGACCTGTTTGCTCCTCTGAACGAGCTGAAGCAGCGTTTGCCGGACCTGAAGGGGGTTGCGGCCTCAGCCGTGGAAAAAACGGAGGCATCGATTTCAATCGCTCCTCAGGCCGAGGAGAAGCCCAAGCGATCCCGGCACCCGGCCGCGCGAAAGGCTGCTAAGTCGCAGCCGTCGCGCAAGTCGCGACGCAAGGTATAATCCGGCTCGCTACGAATTTTCCTCGAGATCTCTTCATGCCACAACTTTTTGTTGGGACTTCTGGATGGGCCTACCCGAGCTGGAAGCCCGATTTCTATCCGGCCAAACTGGCGCAGAAAAAGTTCCTTGGACATTATGCAACCCAACTCAATACGGTCGAGGTCAACTTTACTTTTCGTCAGCTGGTAAAGGAGAGCACGATCCAGAACTGGATTCAGGACACCCCGGCTCACTTTCGCTTCGGAGTGAAAGCGCACCAGGTGATCACGCATATCAAGCGGTTGAAGGGGACGGAAGATTTCGTGCAGCGTTTTCTGGCGACGATTGAGCCGTTGGCCAGCGCGGGGAAGCTTGGACCAGTGCTTTTTCAGTTGCCACCCAATCTGAAAATCGATCTGGCTCTGCTCAAGGATTTCCTGGCGCAGTTGCCGCGTAGCTTGCCTGCAGCATTTGAATTTCGCCATGAGTCATGGTTCGCGGATACGGCGTGGGAGCTGCTCAAATCGCGCGGCGTCTCGCTTTGCGTGGCCGAGACCGAAGAGCGCATTACGCCGGACGTGGCCACCGGCTCGTTGGTTTATTACCGCTTTCGCAAGCCGACCTACACAGGGGATGAACGACGCGAAATGGTCGCCCGCATTGGAGAGCACATGGCCGCCGGTCGCGATGTGTTCGCTTATTTCAAACATGAGGAAACGCCGGAAGGCGCGCTGTATGCGGTTGACCTGCTACGCGGCGCCAGCCCGACATAATTGCCATTGGGCATCTTTTCCATCACTTCCTGCAAGGTCCGATAACGCGCATACTCAACTGATCCCATCCGCATGTCTTCAGAAGCCAACTCGCGCGTGGTCTCAAGTTTTCTCGATTACTTGAGGATCGAGAAGGGATTAGCGCCGCTTTCCATCAGCGCTTACGCCACGGACATTTCTCAGTTCTCGGAATTCCTGGAAAAGCGCAAGCGATTGCTGTTCACTGCTCGCCGCCCGGATGTACGTGAGTTCCTGCAGCAGCTTTTTTCCCATCAAGTGGACGGGCGCAGCGTAGGCCGGAAGCTTTCGGCGCTGCGCCATCTCTATCGCTATCTGCTGCTCGACAAGAAAATCGACCGCGATCCGACCCTGGATATTGAATCGCCTCGGCAGTGGAAGGTCTTGCCGAAAGCCCTGGCTCGCGAAGAGATGGAAGCGACCCTGGTTGCCCCGCTGAAGCGCCAAAGCGTTTCTGCTGGTGGTGCGCAGGATGCGGCTGCGCTTGCCGTGCGGGATCGTGCCATGTTGGAGGTTTTCTACGCGGGAGCGTTGCGGGTCTCGGAAATCACCAACGCTAAGCTGGAAGATCTTAAACTCGACGCCGGTTACGTGCTGGTGCGCGGCAAGGGCGACAAGGAGCGCGTGGTTCCTCTTGGGCGATCGGCTCAGGACGCGCTCAGTGAATATCTGACGAAAGCGCGTCCGGCATTGTCGACCGGTAAACTCGGTGGAGCATCCGCCACCACGACTTTCTGCAAGAATTCTTCTCTGCTTTTTATCGCGCGCGGAGGGCGAAGGCTAAGCCGCCAGCGTATCTGGCAGATGGTGCGGGCCGCCTCTGCTGATTCGGGACGCCTTGCTTCTCCGCATATGCTGCGCCATTCTTGCGCAACGCACATGGTGGAGAACGGCGCCGATTTGCGCACCGTGCAGACGATTCTGGGTCACGCGGACATTTCGACGACGCAGGTCTACACGCATCTGGCGCTGGATCGACTCAGAACCGTGTATCAGAAGCATCACCCGAGGGCGAAGGCGAGATGAAATCCACCACGGAGGCTCGGAGACACACAGAAAAGCTAACATCTGCAACTCGACTCGAAGGCAAGCCTCGGTCTGCTCCAACGACAGTTGCCAAGGCAGTCGCCGATTTCATTCGCCACCTGCGGGAGCGCAACGCTTCGCCGCACACTATTAAGGCGTACAGCCAGGATCTGGCGCTCTTTGCCGCCTATGCCGGCTCTCGCGGATGGAAACAGATCGATCATATTGCCGTGCGTGGATTTCTTTCGCAACTCTACGAGAAGGGGTTAAGTAAGCCTTCCGTGGCCCGCGCTCTGGCGGCCGTGCGATCACTATATCGGTGGCTGGCCCGCGAAGGAGTGGTGGAACAAAATCCGGCGAGGCTAGTGGCGACGCCGAAGCTTCCCCAAAAACTTCCGCGCGTACCCACAATCGAAGAAATGAATTCCACGATCGACGGCGAAATGCCGGAGGTGGCGGCTTTCCCGGAGCGCGACCGGCTTATACTGGAGCTACTTTACGGATGCGGCATCCGCAACTCCGAATTAACCGGAATCAATCTTGATGACATTCGGTTGAGCGCAGAGGCTATTCTCATTCGCGGAAAAGGAAAAAAAGAAAGATACGTTCCCTTTGGCGATTCGGTTAAGAGTGCACTTGCGGCGTATGTGCCGGAGCGGCAGAAAGTCCTTATTCCGGGCCGCAAGCCTTCAGATGCTTTGCTCATAAACTGGCGCGGTGGACGGCTTACCACGCGCAGCGTGGGGCGTATCGTTAAGAAGATTGTGGTCGCCAAGGGCCTTTCTCCGGATGTGCACCCGCACACGCTGCGCCACGCTTTCGGCACGCACATGCTGGAAGAAGGCGCTGACCTGCGTGCCATTCAGGAGTTACTCGGGCACGAACGGCTGGCGACTACGCAGCGATACACGCAGTTATCGATGAAACACGTGCTGCAGGTGTACGACCAGACGCATCCGAGGGCGAAGTGAAATTGCTGGCGGGACGCCGGCGCTACCTTTGAGATGGTTGCGAACGCTCCCTCAGTTCTTCCCACATCTCAACCACCTTGGCTTTCAAATGTGCCGTCAATTTCTCGTAGGCTGCTTCCGACGCGTCACTCTCCCAGGGCGGAATAATCGGATCGCCGAACACCATCTTCAGGGGAGTGAATCCTTGGAACGCCTTATTTCTTGGCCACGCTTTGTAGAATCCTTCAATCGCCACAGGCACGATGGGCACCTGCATGTGAATAGATAATATGGCTGCACCTTTCTTGAAGATTCTTGGCGTGCCGTCAATCGACCGCTCGCCTTCGGGATAGAGAATGAGCGGGCGTCCCTGCCGCAGTCCGAATGCGCCGGCGCGCATGGCGGGAATGAGATTTGCGTCCGGATCGACGACCACGATGCGCAGGGAGCGAGCGAGCCTCAGCATGAATCCGCTCCCGAAGATTTCGCTCGTTCCCACGGCAAAGACCTTGCCAAACACAGATGGCGGCAGAACGCCCGCTAGAATCAAAGGATCAAGATAGCTCTGGTGATTGGAAGAAATAATATACGGACCACTCTTCGGGAGTTTCTCAATTCCCCGCACGTCCAAATGAAAACGGTCGAGGGCGGCCATATTTGTCAGCCGCGAGACCAAATACCAGAAGGTAGCGGTGACGGGCTGTGGTCGCGCCAGCTGGATTACGTCGTGGGGATCTGGCTGCTCCGCCAAAATTGCTTTCCACCCGGCGAATGCGTGGCGCTTCCCTGGCGCGCCTCCGCCAGTTGCGGCGCTTTGCAAAACGGCGTCCACCACATCCCGCACCGTATAAATTCCAGAGAGCTGCGACTCCTCGACGTCCCCACCCAGCTTTTCTTCCAGGTGGCTAAGCAATTCAACGCGCTGCATGGAGTCGAGACCCAGGTCGAGTTCCAGATTGTGGGTGGGTCGAAGGTTCGCAGGCGCCGAAGGCGCCGACTCGCGCACGATCTGAAGAGCGCGCTGAACGTCGAGTTGATCGAGCCATGCTGCTTCCTCAGGAGTCAGCGGCTGTTCGAGGGGCAACGCTGAATCATCCGCTATTTTCCGCGATTGATCCGCTTTTACGCGTTTTTCTACTTCGAAGCGCTTGATTTTGCGCGTAGTGGTGCGCGGCAAATCCTCCTGCCAGATTTCGTAGCTTCCGATACGCTTTGTCGATGCAATCTGCTGCGACAGCCCTTCGATATCGAAGCGGATGACTTCTTTAGCATTCACAATCTTTCGCTGGCGCAACACATCGAAGTTGGGCACGATCACCGCGTGCAGCCGGTCGCCGCCTTCGCCGGGCTTGCCTTCGAGTCCCATGACAGCCAGCTCTTTGATGTATGGCGATTTCAGGTAATGCACCTCAACCTCTTCCGGATAAATGTTCTTACCGTTGCTGAGGACGATCACCTCTTTCTTCCGGCCGGTGAGAAATAAATTGTGGTCGGCGTCGAAGTAGCCGAGATCGCCCGTATAGAACCAGCCATCGCGCAGCACGGCGGCGGTGGCGTCTGGACGATTCCAATAGCCCTTCATCACCACCGCACCGCGCAGCACTACTTCGCCGGGCGTGGGTCCGTCATCTTCCTCAGGGCGATAGTCGACGATCTTTGCCTCTACGCCCTTCAGGGCCTTGCCGACCGAACCAATCACATTGTGGCCGGGGGAGTTTGCGAACACCGCGGCGGTGGTTTCCGTCAACCCATAAGCTTGCAGGACGTCGATGCCAAGATCGTAGAAATCCTTGGCAATGGCAGGATCGAAACGCGACCCTCCCGTCACCAGATAGCGCATCTTCTTGCCCAACGTCTCATGGACTTTGCTGAAAAGAATCGGACCTGCGTTGATCCGAAACTTGCGCAAATTCCGATTCAGTGCGACCAGAGTCTTGAACAATCTTTGAGTGAGCGCTCCTCGCTTCTTGATCTCCTCAAAGATTCGCTGGTGAATCAGATAAAAAAACTGCGGCACAACGGCAAAGGCCGTAATGTCTCGGTCACGCAGAGCACGCAAGAGCTCAGTGGTGTTCAGGGTCTCCAAATACACTACGCGCGAACCTTTTACCAGAGGCAGAAGCAAATTGGCCATTTGCGCGAGCACGTGGAACATGGGCAACACCCCGAGCAGCGCATCGGATGGGCCGATTTCAACCCAATTGAATACTGCTTCTACTTCTCCCAGAAAGTTCGCGTGAGTGAGCATCACGCCTTTCGGATCGGCGGTGGTGCCTGAGGTGTAGAGCAGGGAAGCGACATCCTCCAACTTCGAGGGCGTAGGTTGGAAGTTTCCCGGACCCGCCTCGAAAATCGCGGGTAGATCTCCGAGCCAATGTTCTTTGTTGGAGAGGTTAGCCATGCGCTCCGGGTCCATGAGCACAAGGCCGACGCCGAACTCAGAGACCGCTTGCCGCGCGATTGCCGCATGCTTAACATCGCAGAAAAGAACGGAACTGCCACTATCCTGCAGCAGCTTCGCGAGTTGATCCGCGTGCAGCGCGGTGTCGAGAGGGACCACGGTGCAACCTGAAGCAATGGTGCCTAAGTATGCGGCCACCCATCGCGGGTGGTTATCGGCCACGATGGCCAGACGGGACCCGCGCTCGAATTTGTTCTCGCCGATCCACCGACCCACGGATTCGGCCATGCGCCGGAGATCGGCGTAGGTGCAACTCTCGATCTGATCATTGCGTTGGAGTTCGAGGGCGACGTGGTTCGGCCAGCGCTCCTCGCATTCGAGAAAGCGGTCGTAGAAAGTGGGCATGCGTCGTGGGGAATATACACGAAAAATCTAGTTACCGCAGAATGCGGGAAATCGCTGATGCCTCTTCAAGTTCCGGAGGGTAGATGAGTTCCCAGGCATGTTCCTTGCTCCTGTTTACTGCATCTAAGTATGCTAGGCTAAAAGGGATACGCTGGGGCAGTTCCCCTCTTTGAAGGATTTCACAGTTTGATCAACACACTCATTGGCAAGGTCTTTGGGACCAAGAACGAACGGGTCATTAAGAGCATGATGCCCAGGGTCGCGGCCATTAATGCGCTTGAACCGGAGATGCGGAAGCTCTCGGATGACCAACTGCGCGCCAAGACGGACGAGTTCCGGAAGCGCATTCAGGAGCGCTTAACCCGCCTTGCCAATGTTCCAACGACGGAGGCGGATGCGGACGCTGATTCCGACGTTGATGTCGATCAGGCGAAGCAGTTCGAGAAAGAGCAGTACGAAGCGCTGCAGGAAGGTCTGGATGAGATCCTGCAAGAAGCTTTTGCCGTGGTGCGCGAAGCCGGCCGCCGTGTGCTCAATATGCGTCATTTCGATGTGCAGTTGATTGGCGGCATGGTGCAGCACAAGGGCATGATTTCGGAGATGAAGACCGGCGAGGGCAAAACGCTGGTCGCGACTCTTCCCGTCTATCTCAACGCGCTCAGCGGACGTGGTGTTCACGTTGTGACCGTCAACGACTACCTGGCCAAACGCGATTCGGAATGGATGGGCAAGCTTTACCGTTTCCTCGGCCTCACCGTGGGCGTGATTGTTCACGATCTCGACGATGAGGAGCGCCGCGCCGCGTACGCCGCCGATGTTACCTACGGCACCAACAATGAGTTCGGCTTCGACTACCTGCGCGACAACATGAAGTTCGATCTGAAAGATTGTGTGCAGCGCGGGCACAACTTCGCCATCGTCGATGAAGTGGATTCGATCCTAATCGACGAAGCGAGAACCCCGCTGATCATCTCCGGCGCCAGCGAGGAATCAACCGACAAGTATTACCGCGTCAACCGGATCATTCCAAAGCTTGAAAAGGGCGAAGAAATCGAAGGCCCCCCCGGCGAACCGGCAGAGCTTACCGGCGACTTTGTGGTGGATGAGAAGCACCGCAACATTACCGTCACCGATGAAGGTTGGGAAAAAGTGGAAGGCCTTCTCGGGATAGGCAACATCGCCGATCCGGAGAACTGGCCGCTTAAACATCATGTGGAGACTGCCATCAAGGCGCATGCGTTGTATCGCCGCGATGTGGAATATGTGGTTAAAGAGGGCGAGGTCATCATCGTCGACGAATTTACTGGACGCATGATGCCCGGCCGGCGCTGGTCCGATGGCTTGCATCAGGCGATTGAAGCCAAAGAAGGCGTGAAGATTGAGCGCGAGAATCAAACCCTGGCCACGATCACGTTTCAGAATTACTTCCGCATGTTCAAAAAGCTCTCTGGCATGACGGGAACGGCGGAAACCGAGGCAACCGAGTTCGACAATATTTACAAATTGGACGTCATCGTTATTCCGACGAACAAGCCAATGCTGCGGCAGGAGAATCCAGACGTCGTTTTCCGCACCGAGAAGGAAAAATACTTCGCTGTCGCTGATGAAATTGAAAAGCTTCACGAAAAAGGCCAACCCGTTCTGGTCGGCACCACCTCCATTGAAAAATCCGAGCGCCTTTCTGAACTATTGAAAAAGAAAGGACTGAAGCAGCATGTGGTTTTGAACGCCAAGTTCCACGAGCGCGAGGCCGAGTTTGTGGCGCAAGCCGGACGCAAAGGCATGGTCACGATCGCCACCAACATGGCTGGTCGTGGCACCGACATCTTGCTCGGCGGCAATCCTGAATTCATGGCCAAACAGGAGCTGGTCAAGAAGGGAATCGCGCAGCAACTGCGCGTGGCTCAGGGCAAGATTGAAGGCCCGCAGGAAGACGGTACGACTTCCATCTTTTACTACAACGGCAATGAATACACGGTTCCGACAGACAAGTGGAACGAGGTTTTCAGCCGCTACAAAGAACAGACCGATAAAGAGCACGACGAGGTTACCGCCGTCGGCGGCCTGCATATTCTCGGCACCGAACGCCACGAGTCGCGTCGCATCGATAACCAGCTTCGCGGACGTGCCGGTCGCCAGGGCGATCCCGGCTCTTCGCGCTTCTACCTCGCCCTCGAAGATGACCTCATGCGCATCTTCGCCAAGGAGTGGGTGTCGAAACTGCTTGAGCGGTTGGGCATGGAGGAAGGCATCCCGATCGAGTCTAAGTTGATCAGCCGGCGAATCGAGACCGCGCAGAAGGCAGTTGAAGCGCAGCACTTCGAATCCCGCAAACATCTGCTCGAATACGACGACGTCATGAACAAGCAGCGCGAGGCCGTGTATGGCCTCCGGCGCCGCTTGCTCGAAGGCATGGATCAGAAGGATCTGATCCTCGAGGACTATGTTTCCGCTATTCTTGGCGACCTGATGGAAGAGTATTGCCCGCCCAAGGGTCACGTCGATGACTGGAACATTAAGGGACTGAAAGATGCTGTGTTTACGCGCTTCGGCGTCGATTTCATCGCGGAAGGCGTGAAGCCCGATGTCTTAAACAGACAGGAACTCGGCGATGCCATTTTCGAGAAGCTCAAACAGCGATACGAGGCCAAGGAGAAGCTGATTGGTCCCGACGCCATGCGCCATCACGAGCGCATGATCATGCTCAGCGTGCTCGATTCGCAGTGGAAAGATCACCTTCTCAGCATGGATCATCTAAAGGAGGGCATCGGGTTGCGCGGCTATGGCCAGCACGATCCGCTGGTCGAGTACAAAAAAGAATCGTTTGAGATGTTCGAGGCCATGCTGCAGCGCTTCCAGGAAGACACGGCGCGCTATCTTTACCTGATGCAGATTATCGAGCGCCCGCCAGATGTCGGTCTGGAGGCAACTGCGGGACAGGATGCCCAGCCGGCGGTACCGGCGCAGCAAGGTGCTGGCGGCAACGGGCATCGTCCGCCACGACTGGTGGCAACCTCAGCCGATGATCTGGAAGAAGCTTTCATGCGCCGCAAGCGCCGCGAACTGGAACAGGCGCGCATGGCTGGAGCCGGAGATGTGCAGCCCGTGCAACAAGTGGTTCGCGGTCAGGAAAAAGTGGGGCGCAACGATCCTTGTCCCTGCGGCTCAGGCAAGAAATTCAAGAAGTGCCACGGAGCGTAGGCGAATACCATTTCCACCCTCACCTCGGAAGCCGATTTTGATTATTCTTCTTTACTGCAGTAAACGTCATCTCCTTGGCGCGGCTCCTTGTCGCCTTTTTCCACTCTGCAAAGAGCGTCGCGTAATTATTCGTGATGTAATTCGCTTGGTTCACACCTAGTTTTTTCGCGGTCGTGTCGATCCAGCGGGACGGGCCCTCGATCTCGCAGAAATCTCCGATTGGCGTCTGGTCCACAACAACTTGGCCTTTGTCGTCCGTCCACTCGGCGCGAAACTTTTCGTAGCGGAACGATGGCGCATAACCTAGTGCGCAAAGGATCGCATCCATCCGCTTTCCATCCCCGACGGATGTTTCCAACTCTTCGCGACTGCTGTGGCGTGCGGTCTTCTTTCCGGCTTTATGCGTCAGTGTCCACTCCGTCCCATACTTCCGTATCCTCAGCAACTCCCGGCGCCGGCGCAGCAGTTCGCCGGGAAGATCGTAGAGTGTATTCATCTCGTGGGTTCGCGGCGTGACAACACGAAATCCTGCTCGGCGCAGCCTGCTTACGAGCGACAGTATATTGACGACGCGAAACTTGATCTCGATTTCTTGGTTGGAAGACATAAATGCAGTATAGGTTTGCCCTGCGACTGCATCCAAATACCAGGGTGCGCAATACGCGTATTACAAGGAGGAGCTATGTCCCGTGTGCGAATATCGCAAGTTTGGATAGCGGCGATGGTGCTGGGCGCCGGATTGGCTGTTCTGCCCGCAATGGCAGCGGCCACTCAGACGTTTACCGGGAAGGTCAGCGACGCTATGTGCGGCGCCAAGCATCAGGCGGGCGTCGACCCTGCAACCTGCGTTCGTGAGTGCGTGAAGAAAGGTGCCAAGTATGCTTTGGTTGTCGGGGATAAGGTCTATACCCTCGACACCTCGAGCCAGGCCGAGAAAGATGAGCTCAACAAGCTGGCGTGGCAGCAGGCCAAAGTCAGGGGTACTGCCAACGGAGATACGATTGCGGTGAAATCCGTTATGGCTGCCGAGTAGGATTAAGGAATTCTTGCCCCGTATTGCCGGGCGGCCTGCCGGGACAGCTCACGACAGGAAGCGAAGCCAGACGTGCGTTCGCCCTGTTGGCCTCTTTGTCTGCCCGCCATCTTCGCTGATGGAACTTTTCGAGCGCCATCCACCGCGGAGCTGGACCAGAACTAATTGAAAGTCGGCAGCTTCACCAAATCGTCCTTGGGAACCGATTCTACCGGTTCGCCGGCCTTGCGCCACGCGGTAAATCCGCCGACGATGACAAACGTGTTGAATCCTTTTTCCCGCAGCATATGCGCCACCCGGGCGCTGGTCGCTTCGCGCGCTCAAGTACAGTAAAGATAAATATCCTTATCCCGGGGAAGGTTCTTGATTTCCTCCTCAAGATTGTTGGGTTCAATGCGGATCGAGTTTTTGATTCGCGAAGCGCCCGAATCGTAATACCCGTGACTGCGGACATCGACAATCACCACCTGGCTCGGGTGTTCCGATGCCAATCTTCTGGCCAACTCTTCCACCTGAACCCGAGGCACCACAGCATAAGGTCTGTTCTTGCGGTATTGAAGAATGCGGTAAATCGCATACGCTAGCAGCGCGGCGACGACTACTATCTCCATTGCGAGGCCGGCGGCATGAAAACCGCGTAAGACCGCTGCCAGAAAGTCGCGGGACGCATATCCCAACAACAGGTAAGTTAGGGAGTAGAGTGAAGCTCCCGCGAGATCCAGACGTAGAAACTGCCAGAAGCGCATCTTCATGCTGCCAGCCAGCGGAGCCGCCATCGTGTTGACGCCGGGGATAAACTTCGCGATCACCAGAGTGATTTTGCCGCGCTTATAGAACGACTCCGCAGATCGCAGAATGCAGGTTTCCGGATTGATTGAGACGCGGCATAGAAATCCCAGCAGCGCCCAGCCCATGTATCTGCCGAGCCAGAACTGGGCTGCGTCCCCCAGCATCAAAGCCGTGATGGCCGCAATCAAAACGTACGGACCCCAGAGCGCATGCGCACCCACTGCTGCGCCTGCGGCTACCAGCGCGACCGCAGCCGGAAAAGGAAGGCCCATGGCTTCTGCCAGCAGCAGGCCGAAAATCAAGGCATAGCCATGATGCGCCATTAGCGAGAACAGATTCATAGACGGTGTTGGATAAGGAAAATCAGGAAAGGGTTCAGTATAAACAAAGCCGGACATTCATCCGATGGATGATGCCCGGCTTTGTTGCGGGGAGCAATTATTCTCCCGGAGGACTCTCCCCGCGCAGGGTGAGCAAACTGGCAGCGGCTTTCACTCGGAGTTTCTCGGCCCTAAACGGGTCGGCGCGTCGATTAGCAACCAAGGCGCCTTTTTTCACAAAGCTTCGACTGAAGCCGCCGCCTTTTCGTTGGCGGCGCATCCGTTGCGGATTAGGAACCCTGGCGACTTCCTTTCATAAGTGCCAGGGAGAGATCAGGTGGATCGCCCGTTGGCGTCCATCGCACCACTAGTGCGTCTCATTAGCCTTCCGCTTTGCCGGACACTTCCACCAACTGCCGGAATTATGTCTCCGGCCGCAAGAGGAAATCTGTGGCTGTAGTCACACTTTGGAGTGATGGAAATCAAATGGAAGCCAGGTGCGAAGAACGGTTAGGAAAAAAATACGGGGCGAATCTTGCCGCCCCGGACGATTCTCGTTGACGAACTACTTGCTCATGGAATCATTATTCATGGCTCCGCCCTTAAGCATCTTTACGCTCATGACGTGGATCGAGTCCTTGTCAGCGTAAACATGGGCGCTGAGTTGGACGTGATGGCCTTCGTGTCCCTTGAGTTCTTCAGGGTTCATCACATCCCAGCTCTTGCCGTCCTTATCATTGACGAATACGTACTTGTCACCTTCAGCCTTGACCGTGCCCCTCAAAGTCATGAGCGGAGCCTTGGCGCCGGCTTGATCGGACTGCGACTGCCCCATATCGTTTTGTTGAGCGAAAGCAGTGAAACTCATCGCGAAAGCAACCGCCAGCAGACAAACCATTAACTTTTTCATTGGGATCTCCTTTTGTTGATTGTGGAAAGCCTGGCCAGAGTCGTGCCGCTTTTTTACTAACGTTCCTGACCGACGAACGGATTGGTGCGCCGTCAATATTTGGTAGTTATTGGTCGCCAGAGAGAAGGAATAGGTTGCCGCAAATGCTCCAAAGCGTAATCGCAGACAGCGCGGAGAACTGCCGGCATAGACGGGATTAAGTGAGGCTGCGAAGGTTTTGGACTATTTCTCCCTAGCCACCACAAACTCCGGCGCCCACAACAGCGCGCGCTTGATTTCGGAATCAGGGAACGTGCAGATGGATCGCCGCGCGGACTCCGCATAGCGTGCCGCCCGTGCGGTTGCCGCTTCCAGGGAACCGTAGCGTTGCAGAATCTCCATAATCTGCGGATGAGTAACGCCGTTGAAAGCCCGATCACGCAGAATGGTTTCAACCTTCGCTCGTTCTTCGTCAGAGCAGCGCTCCAGCGCGTGAATCACCGCCATGGTGACCTTGCCTTCGCGCAAGTCGCTGGCCACAGGTTTGCCTAAGATATCTTCGGACGCGGTCAGATCAAGCACGTCATCTACGATTTGAAAGGCCATGCCGAGATCGTGCCCGTACCTGCAGAGAGCTTCCTCCTGCTTCGCTGTCGCGCCACCCAGGATGGCTCCCAGCCGCATGCAAACGGAAAACAGGCAAGCTGTCTTGCGGTAGATCAGATCGAAGTGCTCATCGAGCGTGATCAGCTTTCCGAGTTTTTCCATCTGTAGCAGTTCGCCTTCCACCATCTGCTGCGTCAGTTCGATCAAACAGTCCAGGATACGGAAGTTGCGCTCCTGCACCGCGACCTTGAAGGCTTGCATGTAAAGCCAATCGCCCGCCAGCACGCACTTGGAGTTGCCCCATTGCGTATTGGCAGCGGGCCGGCCGCGGCGCGTCTTGGCCTCATCGATAATGTCGTCATGCACCAGCGTCGCAGTATGAATGATCTCCACCACAGCGCCCAAGCGCACCGCTCCGCGCCCCTGGTAATCGAATAGCTTCGCAGAAAGAAAAAGCAGCGCCGGACGAAGCCGCTTACCACCACCGTTCCGCAAATACTCCCCAATCTCAGTAATCGCCTGCACGCCCGAGACGGTATCTTGCCCGAACTCGCCTTCCAACGCCGCAAGATCTTCATGCAGCAATTCGAAGACTTCCTTGCCGGTAATGATAGGCGGTGCGCTCAATGATGGGGCCCCTCGTCGCGCTCTGTCTGCCCCCTCGGCGGCAGGTGTCCGTCCGTTCTGTCCTGAGGGGATAGTCCTTAGTTCGTTCGATAATTCGTAAACTGCAGGTCGATTCCGAAATCGTGCTGCCGCAGCATGGCGATGACTTCCTGCAGCGCGTCGCGGTCCTTGCCGCTGATCCGCACCAGATCTCCCTGAATCGAAGCCTGCGCTTTCTTTTTCGAGTCCTTAACGAGCTTTACAATCTCTCTCGCTTTTTCGATTGCAATTCCCTGCTGCATCGTAACTTTACGTTTTGACGTTCCTCCCGCCGCGGGTTCCACCGCACCGTAGGTCAGTCCTTTCAGTGAAACCCCGCGCTTCACCAGTTTTTGCTGCAAGATGTCGTTGACCGCTTTCAGTTTGTACTCGTCCGCGGAATGGAGCACGATCGCGTCCTTCTCCAGTTCGATATTCGATTTTGAATCTTTCAGGTCGAAGCGCGTGTGGATCTCCTTCAAGGCCTGCTGAATGGCGTTCGACACCTCCTGCAGGTCGATCTTGCTCACGATGTCAAAGCTGTTATCTGGCATCGAATTTCAATTCTTTCTGAAATGATGGAATCTGACTTCTGAGGTTATCAGAAGATGCGTCGTTACAGGAGGGTTACAAGCCTGAAACTTTGCTTTCAGCAGTTTCAGCCAGTTTGAAAAAATCGTAGAAGTTGCGGCTGGTTTGCCGCCCGACTTCTTGTTCCGTCAGGCCACGCAACTCGCCTAACTTGCGGGCGGTTTCCTTCACGAAGGCGGGCTCATTACGCTTACCCCGGTACGGAGTTGGAGCTAAAAACGGTGAATCCGTCTCGATAAGCAGCCGGTCGAGTGGAACTTGCAAGGCTGCGTCGCGAATCTGCTGGGCTTTGGGAAACGTCAGATTCCCCGCGAACGAGATCACGAAACCCATATCGAGGGCACGCCTGGCTTGCGGCCAAGTTCCGGTGAAGCAGTGCAAAATTCCGCCCAAGCCTCGCCCCGACCAATGTTCGAGCAGTAGTTCGAAACAGTCTTCCCATGCGTTATCACTGCCGTCCGACGGACGACAGTGGATCACGATAGGCAGTTTTGCGGCTGCCGCTGACTCCATTTGCCGCGTGAAAACCTCTTTCTGGACGTGCCGCGGTGAATGATCATAGAAGTAATCCAGCCCGATCTCACCCCACGCGATCACTTTGGGATGCTTGGCTAGACGCTCCATATTCTGGTAAGCGGCTTCATCCGCCAGCCGAGCTTCGTGCGGATGGATGCCGATCGTCGCATAAATGAAGTCGTATTTCTCCGCCAGCTTGATTCCGCATTCGACCTGCGCGGGACCATCGCCGTTGCCTATAGCCACGATGGTCCGAATCCCCGCCTGCCGGGCTCGATCGATTACCTGCACGCGATCAGAGTCGAATTGCTGGCCATCGAGATGTGCGTGAGAATCAACGAACATGGTCTGTTCAATTATGTGGGGACAGCCGCCCTCGGCTGTCCATGCCGAGCGAAAGCTCGGCTCGTCTTTGACTTCCTGTCTTAGTTAGGAACGATAGCTGCCGGCCTACTTCAATCTCGCCCCGATTGGCACATCCTCCAAAAAACCCGCCAAAACGGGCTTGCCGCTTTCGAGCGACGCGGCCACAATCATTCCATTCGACTCCATCCCGCGCAGCTTCCGTGGGGCAAGATTGGCCACGATTACCACTTTCCGTCCGATCAATGTTTCCGGAGCATAAGCTTCTGCAATCCCCGCCAGCACTTGTCGGACCTCGGTTCCGATATCAATCTCCAGCCGCAAGAGTTTGTCTGCTTTCGGCACTCTCTCGGCAACTTTCACCAATCCCACCCGCAATTCGACCTTCGAAAAGTCATCGATGGAAATTTTGTCGTTCGTTGCCGGGCCCGCCGCGGGCGGTCTGATTGCCGCAGTTACCTGCGGTGCTGTTGGTGGCGCAGGCGCCGCGGTCGTTGTCGTCTCGCCCACGGGCGCCACTCTCTGCTTCTCTTCCATGTTCTGCATCCTTTCAATCGCGCTCTTGTCGGCGCGTGGAAACACAGGATGTACTTCGCCGAGCTTCGTTCCCAACGGAAGTTGACCCCAAGCCAGCTCTTTGAGAGGGAGTTTCTTAATATCTCCCAAACCCATCTGCAGCCAAATCTTCGCCGTAGCGTCGGGAATCACGGGGTGGGCCAAAGCGGTGGCAATCCGCAGCGCTTCCGCCGCGGTATAGAGGACCGTGGCCAGGCGTGAGCGGCTCTCCTCATCCTGCTTCTCGCCCAGCGCCCACGGCTCGTTCTCGACGATGTACTTATCGACTGCGGCCACCAGCGCCCAGGCGGCTTCCAGTGCCCGCGAAAACTGGAACTGGTCAAACAGCGTTCCGAATTCGCGGATCGTCTTGCGGGCTACCTCGGCGATCGCATCATCCGCAGCGGTTTTCGATGCTGTATGCGAAGGGTAGGGAACCTCGCCCTTGAAATAAAGGTTGACCATGCGCAGAGTTCGGCTGGCCAGATTTCCCAGACCGTTCGCCAAGTCGGAGTTGTAGCGCTGCACCAGCGCATCGAAAGAGAACGATCCGTCCTGTCCGAATACGACTTCCCGCAGCAAAAAGTAACGCAAGGCGTCCGAGCCGAGCACGTCGAGAATGGTTTCCGTGCGCACGATGTTGCCGCGCGATTTCGACATCTTGCTTTCTTCAAACAGCAGCCATCCGTGCGCCACAATTGTTTTAGGTTCAGGCAATCCCGCCGCCATCAGAAACGCAGGCCAGTACACGCAATGGAAGCGGACTATCTCTTTCCCGATCATCTGCACGTCGGCGGGCCAGAATTTCTTGAAAGCTTCCTGAGCGCCCGGGTGCGAGGAGCCGTACCCAATCGCGGTGAGATAGTTGGCCAGCGCATCGAACCAGACATAGATCACGTGTTCGGGATCGTCAGGCACGGGAATGCCCCACTTAAAAGTTGAACGGCTGATGGATTGGTCACGCAGCCCCGAGCGCACGAACGAAATCACTTCGTTGCGCCGCGCCTCGGGACGAATGAATTCCGGATTCGCATACAGCGCCAGCAATTTGTCTTGGAATGCCGAGAGCTTGAAGAAGTAATTTTCCTCCTGCACCGTCTCGGTGATACGTCCGCACGTGGGACAGGGATCGCCCGGTTGCGCACCGTCCACATACAGTTCGTCCGAGACGCAGTACTGTCCCGTGTAAGTTCCCTTGTAGATATAGCCGTTGTCGCGAATGCGGCGAAACAGTGCCTGCACCCGCTTCTTGTGCCGGTCTTCCGTGGTGCGAATGAAGTCATCGTTGGAGATGCCCATCCGCTTCCATAGCTGGCGAAATTCCGCCGAAATCTCATCCGCATATTGCTGTGGGGTCTTTCCCGCGGCCTGAGCTGCGCGCTCGATCTTCTGCCCATGCTCGTCGGTCCCTGTGAGAAAAAATGTCTCCGCACCCAGCAGTCGCTGACGCCGCGCAATGGTGTCGCAGGCTATCGTCGTATACGCATGCCCGATGTGCGGGCGCGCATTCACGTAATAAATCGGGGTCGTAATATAGAACTTATTACTCATTCAGCCTCGTTCTGTGCTCCGTTCCTCCGGGGTCATTCCGAACCGGCGCTAAGCCGATGAGGAATCCGCTTTCTGTTTCTCGTGAATGTGCAGATAGGCCTCGACCGCTTCTCCCATCACTTGCTTCAACGGCACACGATGTTCAGCCGCGATCCGCCGGCAATCTTCGTACTCCGGCGCGTAATTCGTGACGGTTCCATTCATGCTGGCGACCTTAATTCGCACTTCGCCCCACGGAGTGTGAACCTTTTCCGATCGCCGCGCCAAAGCCGCCCGCATCTCATCCCGGCGGCGTACGCCCAGCGTGGTCGTCTCAGTGAAAATAATCCGCGTCAGCTTCGCCGCATCCTCCGGTTTGCACAGGATGGTCAAAACCATCCCTGGACGACTCTTCTTCATCTGCACGGGCACTCCGAAAGCATCCAGAGCGCCCTCTTCCAGCAAACGGTCCATCACGTAACCGAAAACCTGCGGATTCAGATCATCGAGATTCGCTTCCAGCACCGTTATTGTCTCGGACGAGGTGTTTGCCGCCAGAGGCAAGGTACTTTCTCCGATCGTCAATCGAACTACGTTTGGATGCCCGGGAAACTCCCGCGATCCGGCGCCATAGCCTGATTTCTCAATCTTCATTTCCGGAAACGCCGAAAACCGCGAAGCCAGAGTTTTCGCGATCGCCGCCCCTGTGGGCGTCACTAATTCCGCCAGCACTCCGGAGGAATAAACCGGCGCATCGCCTAACAATTCCACGGTAGCGGGGGCCGGTACTGGAATCGTGCCATGCGCGCATTTCACCGTGCCGCCGCCAACATTCAACGGAGAGCAGACAATCTCATCCACTCCTAGCGCCTCGGCACCAACGGCCGCGCAAACGATATCGACCATCGCATCGACGGCGCCGACTTCGTGGAAATGAACGCTCTCCACGGAAGTATTGTGAATCTTTGCCTCGGCCTTTCCCAGAGCCTCGAAGATAGCGATGGCAGTTTTCTTTGCAACTTCCGAGATCGCGGCCGCGACGATGATCTTTCGGATTTCCGTAAGCCCGCGACCATGCGCATGGGAACTAGCATGTTCCTGCCTATGCTTGTGTTCGCCGTGAGCAGATGTCTGCTGTTCCCAGTACTCCTCTCGCGGCAAATCCTTTTTCTCGCCGACGTAAACGTCTACCTTCGTCGCAGAAATCCCACCGCGCACCACCCTTGAAATCTCCAGCCTTGCTCCGATTCCGAGGGCCGCCACGGTTTCTTCCAGCACCCGCGGCGCAACTCCTGCATCCACCAGGGCGCCCAGAAACATGTCGCCGCTGATGCCGGAAAAGCACTCAAAGTAAGCGATGCGCATAGAAAGCAGACCGATTTTTCATCATAGGGAACCGTGCATCTTGCGTCAAACCTGCACGCGCCGTGCACTCTGCTAAAATCACTAGCTTCTTCGACATCTTAGAGGGACTCTTTGTATCGTCATCTGGAACACCGCCTTGCGCAGCGTTTGCTGGAGTTTCTTGGCCAGCGCTACCCGGGCGTGACCCTGCCGAAAGTTGTCATCGAACAGCCTCCCAAGGTCGAGCTTGGGGACTTCGCCATTCCGGTTTTCCCTTTCGCCAAGCCGCTGCGTACCGCGCCCTTGCGCATTGCGGAAGCCATCCGCGGCGAAATCGGCCCCGTCGAAGGCATCGCCGAGATGCAGGTTGCGCCTCCGGGCTATTTGAATGTAAGGATCGATCGGGCCTGGATGGCTGCCGAGCTCGCCGCCGACAAAAAGCCCGAGGCCGATGTTCCCCCAGAAAAAATTCTTGTCGAACATACCAGCATCAATCCCAACAAAGCGGCCCACATCGGTCATCTGCGCAATGCGATTCTCGGCGACACGTTTGTCCGGCTGTTGCGTTACGCGGACAGGGAAGTCGACGTACAGAACTACATCGATAACACCGGCGTACAGGTGGCCGACGTGGTCGTCGGTTTCACGCACATCGAGAAAAAGTCACGCGGGGAAATCGAAACGCTCGCCCGACTGCCTCGTTTCGATTACTACTGTTGGGATCTCTATGCCCGCGTTTCCCAATGGTACGAGCAGGACAAAGAACATCTGCAGGCCCGCCGCGAAACGCTTCATGCCATCGAAGATCCCGGCAGCGCAACTGCGGCCATTGCCGAGTTGATCTCGACCGCTGTGCTGCGTCGACATCTTGAGACTATGGACCGTCTCGACATTGAATACGACTTCCTACCGCGCGAGAGCGAGATTCTACACTTGCACTTCTGGGATGCGGCCTTCGGCAAGCTCAAAACGGCGGGTGTGCTCGCTTACGAGACCGAAGGGAAGAACAAGGGATGTTGGGTAATGCGGCGGGCTGGAGCTGCCTTCGCAACAGAGAACACAGGGAATGCCGAGGATTCCAAAAAAATTTCCGAGGAAGATCAGAAAGTCATCGTCCGCTCGAACGGTACGGTCGGCTACGTCGGAAAAGACATCGCGTATCACATGTGGAAGTTCGGCCTGCTCGGCCGCGATTTCGGCTATCGCAAGTTCTATCGCTATCCCAATCAGCACGAGTGCTGGATTTCCGCGATGAAAGGCGAGAAAGATCATCCTCACTTCGGAGACGTTGCCGAAATTTACAACGTGATCGACGCCCGCCAGTCCGAGGCGCAAAACACAGTGCTCGAAGCGCTGCGCGACCTTGGCCATAACGACGCAGCCGACCACTACACCCATTTTTCATACGAGATGGTTGCCCTCACGCCGCGCTGCGCCGCGGAACTCGGCTACACGTTGAGCGAAGAAGACAAGACTCGCTCTTACATCGAGGTCTCAGGCCGGCGGGGCTTCGGCGTGAAAGCCGACGATCTGCTCGATCAACTCATTGCCTCCGCCAAGAGCGAAGTCGACTCCCGCCATCCGCAACTCGGTGAAGACGAGCGTCTGACCATCGCGACGCAAATCGCGATTGGTGCGCTGCGGTACTTCATGCTCAAGTTCACAAAACAATCAGTGATCGCGTTCGACTTCGAAGAAGCGCTCAGCTTCGAAGGTGAAACCGGCCCTTACGCGCAGTACGCCGTGGTCCGCGCCGCCAGCATCTTCAAGAAGGCTGGCCTCGACCCTGACAGTTTCGGTAAGGAAATCGCTGGCAATCTGTCGGCGGCCGATTTCGCGACATACCTCACTGGCGAATCCCCCGACGAGATCTGGGAACTTTGGCTATCGGCGGCGAAAACGGCTTATATCGTCGACCAGTGCATCACCACGACCGAGCCCGCGTACCTCGCGAAGCACGCCTTTCAACTGGCGCAGCTTTTCAATACCTTCTATCACCGCCATCCCATCTTGAGCGAGCCGGATGAGGCGCGGAAACAATTTCTGCTTGTTACGGTCGCGGTTGTTCGTCGCGAACTGATTCGCATTTTGGAAGTGATGGGCATCACAGTGCCGCCAGTTATGTAGATAGACTGCGTGGCGCGGACCGCACTCGTCCGCGTCTTCAGTGAAGAGGCAAATGTCTTACTCTAATCTACCTGCTTCTCACCCTCGCTCCTGGCTGCGCGTCATCATCCGAAGTTTATTTATCCTTGTCGTCCTCCTCGCGGTGGCGGGATTCGTCTACGAAAATATCTCGGAGGCCCGCGACCGCCGCTTTCATCCCCTGCCCGGCCAACGCATTGATGTGGGCGGTTACAGAATGCACATCGATTGCACCGGCCAGGGCACTCCCACAGTAATTCTCGATTCCGGTCTGGGCGACTCCTACATTTCCTGGCACAAGGTGCAGCCGGAAATTGCCCAAATCACCCGCGTCTGTTCTTACGATCGTGCCGGTCTTGGCTATAGTGATTCCAGCCCGCATCCTCGCACGAGCAAGGTCATGGCCGAAGAGTTGCACATGCTGCTGCGCAATGCCGGAATCCCGCTGCCTTATGTTCTCGTTGGCCACTCCCTGGGCGGATTCAACGTTCGCCTCTTCGCGAGCCTTTATCGCGGCGAAGTGACCGGCATGGTTTTCGTGGATTCATCGCACCCCGAGCAGCAGAAGCGTTTTCCGCCCGCCTTGAACGATCTGGATAAGACATGGGTGCGAGAGCAGGAATTCCTCGCGTTCTCAATGCCTTTCGGAATTCCGCGCCTGCTGGGTTTCTGCGGCAACGATGCTGAGATTCGCGCCTCTGATTGCAATTTTCACAGCCTGCGCGAAGGAGTCGCAGAATTGAAAGCGATCTCAGAAAGCGCTGCCCAAACCGCTGCCACGGGCTCGCTCGGCGATCTGCCTCTCGCCGTCCTGTCTCACGATCCCGATCAGCCTCAACCCGATCTTCCTGAAGATCTCGTCAAGCCCGCCGATGATGTATGGGAACAAATGCAGCAGGAGTTGGCCCGCCTCTCCAGTCGGAGCACGCGAACTATTGCCAAGCATAGTGGACACTACATTCAACTTGATCGGCCCGACTTGGTAATCGGCGCGGTCCGCGAAGTTGTAGAGCAGGCTCGCGAGGTCCGATCCTCGCCAGAAGCCAAGCCTTAAAGCGATCATCGCGAATCTATCCCGCAAACCTGCTACTGTGAATTTTCCCAGCAATCTTCGGCTTTTCCACCCCGGAGGATGAATATGTTTTCGTTCGACTACCGCGGCAGGTGCAGGGCGCAGCTCAGCATTTTATTGTTGCTGATGCCGCTCAGCATTCTGGCGTTGGCGCAGAATGAGCGGCAAGTTGGGAATCAAAGCCAGCCTGTCTTGTCTGTTCCCCTGTCCCGGCCCCGCATTGGCCTGGCACTCAGCGGCGGTGCTGCGCTTGGCTTGGCGCAAATCGGCGTGATTCAGTGGTTGGAGGAGAATCACATCCCGGTAGATCGCGTGGCCGGCACCAGCATGGGCGCCATCATTGGCCTGATGTATGCCACGGGCATGTCGCCCACCGAAATGCGAGAGTTCGCCGAAGGCATTGACTGGAAGGTAGCGCTGCTTCCGGAGCCTACCTACCGGCAGCTTTCCTATCGCCGCAAACAAGATCGCCGCGATTACCAAGTGGAGGCGGCGCTCGGCATAAAGCATGGGTTGAAAGGACCGAATGGCTTCAATCCAGGCCTCGGCGTCGGTCTATTGCTGGATCACATCGCCTTCCCCGAGTCCGGCATTTCCAGCTTCGACGATCTTGCGATTCCTTTTCGCTGCGTAGCCACCGATATGCAGAGCGGAGATCGCGTGGTGCTACGTGATGGCTCTTTGCCCAGGGCAGTGCGCGCCAGCATGGCCATTCCTGGCGTCTTTACTCCCGTGGAAATCAATGGCCACCTGCTGGCCGATGGTGGCATGGTCGAGAACATTCCGGTAGAGGTCGCCCGCGAGATGGATGCCCACAAGGTCATCGCCATCGACCTCCAAATGCCGCTTGGCGGCAAGGAGCAGCTGGAAACGATTACCGGCGTGCTCTCTCAGGCCGTAAGTGTGATGATCCTGCAGAACGAGCGGCAGTCTCTGAAGCTTGCCGATGCCACCGTTACCGTGCAGACCGGCAACTTTTCTATGTCGGACTACGATCGAGCGCCGGATCTGATTCGTCTCGGTTACCAGAGCGCGGCCAGCCAGGCCGCCATTCTGCGGCCCTACGCCATTCGGGATGACGTGGAGTGGCAGCAATATCTCAGCGCGCGCTACGCTCGCAGGAGACGGCAACCCAAAGAAGTGCAGACTGTGGTAGTCAACGGGGGCGACTCCGACACGAACCGCAGGATCGAGCGACACCTGAAGTCAGACACAGGAGTGCCACTCAATCTAAAAAAACTCGAAACGCAACTGACGCGTGTTGCGGGCGAGGGCGAGTTTGACCGTCTCGGCTACGAAGGCTTCACACAGGATGGCGTTCCGGCACTGCGAGTCACGGCACATGAGAAGACTTACGGTCCGCCCTTCGTCGACCTCGCCCTCAATGTCGACGGCTCCGGCGTGGCTGCGTTCAATTTCTCCGCCGGCGCACGTGTTACTTTTATGGATGTGGAGCATCATGGCGGCGAGTGGCGGAACGACTTGCTGCTGGGTTCAAGCAATCTGGCAGCCACTGAGTTCTACCAGCCAATCGCCGATACGCATTTGTTTGTTGCGCCTTACGCCTTTGCTTCTAAATTGCCTCGCAACTCCTTTGAGGGACAGACGCGTGTGGCTGTCTTCGGCGACGAACGCGCGGGCGGCGGCTTCGATCTTGGCTACGACTCCGGTCGCCGCAGCGAGCTCCGCTTTGGCTACCAGATCTTCAGCGGGAAACTCGCGCCGCTGATTGGCAGCGCCGGCTTGCCCGTGCTAAGCGGCAGCACAGGAGAATTCCGCACGCGCTATGTCTGGGATGGCCAGGACAGTCCCGCGATTCCCGGCGCGGGTACTCGCATCGTCGCCAGCCTCTCGCGTGTGCTGCAAAGCCCCGGCCTAGTTCATCCCATCGGCCAACTCGATGTGCAAACTTCCACCTTTATTCCCACCAGCGAAAAGACCTCGCTGTTCTTCGCCGCTGCCGGAGGAACCACGTTTCACGGAACCGCCGGCCAATTTCAAATCTTTTCGCTAGGTGGATCGTTCCGCCTGGGAGCGTACTTGCCCAACGAGTTCGTCGGCAACGATTATGGATATGCGTCGTTCGGCTTCCGTCGCGAGCTTTATCGTCTGCCTCAACTCGTGGGGAAGAAGGTCTATTGGGGCGGATGGTACGAAGCGGGATCGGCGTTCAATAATCCTGATTCCTTGATCGTGCGCGGTAGCGCCAATGCCGGAGTCATCGCCGACACTATTGTTGGCCCCATCGCTATCTTCGGCAGCGTGAGCCCGACCGGGCAGAGCCGGGTTAATTTTTCCATCGGAAGGCTCTTCTGAAAATCCTCCACACCGCACTGTATGGCAAAATTGAATAGAGATTCGGTAGGCCTGTCGCATCGGAGGTGACGCTGAAATGTGCAGAAATATCAAGACCCTCTTCAACTTCGATCCCCCGGTGAACGACGATGAGATCCGCGCCGCTTCGCTGCAATTTGTACGAAAGATCACCGGTTTTAACAAGCCATCGAAGGCCAACGAAGTGCCGTTCCTCAACGCAATCGACGAGATTGCCATGATATCTGCCAGGCTTCTTCACGCCCTCGAAACCGCGGCTCCGCCGAAGAATCGCGAAGAAGAAGCGGCTAAGGCGAAAGCTCGCGCCGCAGAAAGATTCGGCATGTGACCCCCATTGGGCCTAATTAGTGTTCGCCCCCGGCGCTTTTCTTCGTCGACGCCCTCGAGATACAGTAAATTCAATAACTTAGTTGGAATCCCTCAAGTGCAACGGGCATCTTCCGCCTAAATGAGATCATCTAAGTAAGTAAGTGAGGCTGGGGAGCCTGTCTGTTATGAAGATCCGAAACAGTATGCAGGTCGCACTGACGGCTGGGATTTTGATGGCGGCCAGTCTGGTTTGGGCTGCGCCTAAGCCGGTCAAAGTGAGTCCTCAGAGCGTGCCTGCATTCCCCGGCACGCTGGTGAATGCGCGCTATGTGTACGTGACCAGTTATGACGGCGACCAGTTCAATGTCAACTTGCTTCCTGAAGATCGCCAGGCGATCGCCACAGTACAGAACGCGATCCAGAAGTGGGGGAAGTTCACACTTGTCTATCAACCCTATCAAGCCGATATTGTGTTGATGGTCATGAGTCGTCCCTCGGAGGACGTTCTTGCAGCGTATGACGCGCACGGTTGGCCGGGCAACCAGTATTTGTGGCGTATGATGGGCCGCAGTGGACTGCAGGCGGGCGAGTCCCCACTGGTGACGAACCTGCAAAAAGCGTTTGATCGAGCGACGACCAAATAGAGCGGAGCCATGGATTTACACGGATTCCTAAATCCGTGGCATCAATTCCTTAGCTCGCGAAGCCCTTCACGAACTCGACTAGGCTGCGCAGCGCGATTCCCGAGGGTCCCTTGGCGATCCAGGGCTTCTGCTCTTCCATCCAGGCGGTGCCGGCAATGTCGAGATGAATCCACGGCGTGTCTTCGGCGAACTCTTTTAGAAACATTGCGGCTGTGATGGCACCACCCCAGCGGCCGCCGGTGTTCATGATGTCGGCGATGGTAGAACGAATCTGCTCTTTGTATTCGTCATCCAGCGGCAGGCGCCACATCTTTTCGCCGGCTTCATCGTTGGCTTTATGAAAGCGCTCGTACATAGCGTCGTCATTAGTGAAGACTCCGGCATTGGCGTAGCCCAGCGCCACTACCACTGCGCCGGTCAGCGTTGCCGCATCGACGAGATGTGTGGCCCCAAGTTGGCGCGCGTAAAAGAGACCATCAGCTAGAACGAGGCGCCCTTCGGCGTCCGTGTTGATAATTTCAATTGACTTGCCGGACATGGCAATCTGCACATCGCCCGGCTTTTGCGCTTTGCCGGAAGGCATATTTTCCGTGGCGCACACAATGCCGATGACTTTTACTTTCGGCTTCAGCAGCGCGATGGCGCGCATGGCTCCGATCATGGTCGCGCCGCCGGCCATATCGTATTTCATCTTTTCCATGCCGTCGGCAGGCTTGATCGAGATGCCGCCGGTGTCGAACGTGACTCCTTTTCCTACTAAGCCTAGGACGGGATTGGCGGGAGCGCCGGCCGGGTCGTAGGTCATCACGATGAGGGCGGGTGGTTCGTCAGAACCTTGAGCGACACTCCAGAACGCGCCCATCTTCAATTCTCTGATCTTGTCGGCGCCGTAGACTTCGCATTTCAGCCCGACTTCCTCGCACATCTTTTTCGCCCGATCGGCGAGAATGGTTGGCGTCATGCGGTTCGAAGGCTCGTTCACCAGATCGCGCGTAAAGTTCTGCGATTCGCCAACGATCCGCGCTTCCTGTGCCGCTTTTTCAAGCGAGGTTTTATGCGCGGCGGAATTGGCATCCGCCACGACGGTGAGCGCTTCGATTTTCTGATCCTTTCGGTCGCTGCGGTAGTAATCGGGATCGAAGTTTCCGACCAGCGCGCCCTCGACAATAGCCCGCACTGCCTCCTCGGCTGGAATGCCAGGTGGCGCGATGAAGGCGAAGCTCCGGATTCCGCGTCCCTTCAGCGTCCGGACGGCGGTACCCGCGAGACGGCGCAGGTCATAGCTGGTAAATTTCTTTGCCGCCCCTCCGCTGATCAGCAGCAGCCGTTTCGCTTTGAGTCCGGCAGGCTTGTGCAGCAGGTTCACTTCAAAGGGCCTGCCGGTAAGTTCGCCACTCGACAGCAAATCGGCGGCGGCGGGTTGGACGGCGCCATCGGTGGTGGCAAGTTTGAGTTGCGGCTTTTCTTTCTTGTCGGACGCAGATTGATTCTTGGTGGAAGCGTCCTTTTCAGCGTGATCGAGGACAACCGCGACCAGCGATTCGGTTTCGAGTTCAGCAGGCGTGGCAAATGAGAGTGTTGTTTTCATAAAGTTTATAAAGTTGTTCCGGGAACCTTCTAGTATCGTCGGGAAAAGGCTTGAAGTGCAAGCGGACTGGACTGGCGGTAGTGGCTTAAATGATGTGTTGCTGCAATGAAAAAGCCCTGTGACTTCAAACTCCCCGCGACGGCTAGTCCTACTTGTCGGGGAACATTGGAATGGTCCATGCATTGGCGCTCGTGATCACGGGGCCGAAGGCCAGCGAGTGGCCATCAGGCGATGTGGTGAGCGCGAAGATATCCCAGCTGGATTTGAAAAGCGGTTTGGATGCTCCGCTCAGATCGGTATGCACGATCGAAGTTCCGCGGGAAGAGTAGCTGGCGAGAAACAAGCTCTTGCCATCCGCTGCCCAGGCCACCGCAACGAGTTCAGTCCATGGCATCACGGAAAACTTCTGCCCGGCCGCACTATTCAGAAGAATGATTTGAACGTCGGCAACTTTATAGTCAAACACGGATAGCGCGATGCGGCTGCCATCGGGCGACAGATCCCAACGTGTTAATTCCTTATTTGCCGGAACCTTGAGCAGTTCTGCTTTTCGTCCCTGCACGGGATCGAAAGAGGAGAAAGTAATCTGTGTGTCGTCGGCTTCGGCGAGAACGCAACTGCCGGGCGCGTGAGAAGTGCAGCGAAAGCTGGGAAAGCCTCCAGACGTGTTGGTGGGATCATCGCCGTAAGAGACAAAGGAATCCCCTCTCACCTCCATCACGGCTTCTGCTGGACCGCCGCCGACGGGAATGCGCATGAGTTTTCCGGAGTTGGCCTGAGCGCTTTCTGTCATCGTCGGCCATTGCAGATAGAGCAGCCATTTGCCGTCCGGTGAGATTTGCGGCGCGCATTTTTCTTCGGAGCCGGTCACGATGGGTTCGGGATTGCGATCGGTTACTCCCTGCCTGTAGATATCGAAACTTCCGGCGAGATCGGAGTAGAAAAACATCGTCTTGCTGTCGAGCGACCAGCCTCCGGGCCAATCCACGCGGTCGTCGAGAGTGAGCCGCTGCGGAGTCTTTAACCCGCTTCCGCCGTTTTCTAATTCGCCAACGTAGACATCGCTTTGCGCCTTGTGATTGAGGAAGACCAGGCGTTTGCCATCCGTGGTCAACTCGGGATTGTTGAAGAAGAAGCCGGTCCAATCGGTGAGGCGCCTGGGAGTTCCTTTCGGTTTGCCTGTCGCGGGATCGAAACGCAGCTCCCAAAGATTGGAATCGTACTGGTTGGGCGGCGGCTCACGCAGAGTATAGATAAGACGTCCATCCTGCCCGAAACTCTGATCGCTGAGCCGCGGATTGGAAAGCAGAATGACGGGATCGCTGCCTCGCGCATCGCGGCTTTCCAGCACAACTTTCGGTTCGCCATTCGCGTTCCAGAGTCTCGCATAGGCGATCCGTTTATCGTTGGCAAGCCAGGTTGGAAAGAAAATATGCATGCCGGCTTCATGCTTCATCCACTCTTTGGCGTTGCCGCCATCGGCATCCATCACCCAAACACCATGCTCAACGGCGTCGCGAAAGACAATTTTGGTTCCATCGTGCGAGAGCGATGCGTCTTGCGCGTCGTCGCGCAGCTTTTTCAGCGTTGCGCCAATTACCGAGATCACCCAGATGCCTTGTTTTTCCTGGGCTACAGGGCCGCTGACCAGCAATTTGGTCCCGTCCTGGGACCATTCGATGCGGGCTCAACGAAAGCAGAACGCATCCGGAATGGGAAGCGATTGGGTCTCACCCGTGCCAAGAAGTCTGAGGTGTAAACCTTCGAGATCGGCATAGAGAAGATATTTTCCATCTGGTGAAACAGACGTGACGGCGACAGGATCCTCGGAGGAGTTAGCGGTGAGCTGCCGCGGCTTTAACTCAGCTTGCGTGTAAGGCTGTCGCTTGGTGAACCATCCGGTCAAATAACCGTCGGCCAGGACCGCGATCATCGCGCCGGCAACGACCACAGCGGCCATAACCGGCCACTTCCGCGACTTCGATGGTTGCGGCACAGCGACCGGAACCGAACCTGAAACTGCCGCGATTTTCGAGGACTGCGTATCCCGCTTCAAGCGGTGCAGGTCGGCGCGCAGATCGGCAGCGGTCTGGTAGCGGAGGGCGCGGTCTTTCTCAAGACATTTATTGATCACCGACTCGAGCTGTGCGGGAAGATCGGGATTGAAGCGTACTGGCGCCGTCGGTGGCTTGTTCAGAATCGCATCGAAAATTATCGCGGAAGTGTTTCCGGTGAAGGGCTGTCGTCCAGTAGCCATTTCGTACATAACGGCGCCGAATGAAAATAAATCGGTGCGCGCGTCCAGGTCTTCGCCGCGAGCTTGTTCGGGAGACATGTAGGCCACGGTTCCTACGGTGCTGCCAGGACTAGTGAGATTGGCGTCAATGGCCGTCGTCGGCAACGATCCGCCGGCCGGTTCGAATTCGGGCATGGGTCCGCTCGAGACTTTGGCTAATCCGAAGTCGAGAATTTTGGCTTGACCGCGCTTGGTCAGAAACAAATTCGCCGGTTTCAAATCGCGATGGACAATACCGGCAGAGTGCGCGACATCGAGCGCGTCGGCGACCTGGGCGGCGAAGTCCACGACTTGTTCGACCGGAATTGGTTTGCCCTCGATGCGGTATTTCAGGGTTGTGCCTTCCAGGCACTCCATGACGATGTAGAGCCGGTTCTCGTACTCGCCGATGTCGTAAATGGTGCAGATGTTGGGATGGTTCAGCGCGGATGCGGCGCGGGCTTCGCGCTGGAAGCGTTCGCGCGCCTGAGGATTTTGGGCCAGATCTTCAGGAAGAAACTTGAGCGCTACCCGGCGGCCGAGGCGCTCATCCTGGGCCTCGTAGACCACGCCCATTCCACCGCCGCCGAGCTTTGACACGATGTGGTAATGGGAGATTGTCTTTCCGATCATGTGGCCGCAATGTTAACAGACGCGGGTGCGGCATCGAAAGTCAAACCTTTACAACTGGCTTCAGGAACTCATTGATCGACGAGTGCCTACTCTAACGGGATGACGCTATTCGACCGCCTGCGGTATGATTCCATTCCTTAGCCTAAATAGAGGTCTTCATGAAGATCCGGTGGGTGATCGTGTTGTTCCCTGTGTTCTCCGTTGTTCTGATGTCAGTACTGATGCAGGAGCGTGCCGCAAAGGCCTCGGCGCCACAATCACCGCCAAGCAGACTGGCCGCCGCCCCAGCAGCGACCAGTGTATCGAATAGTTCCGCGGCGCTGACGATTCCTGACACAACGCTGGCTATCAACTCGCCTACGCCCATGTCGCAGCGCGTGGTCCAGTACGAGATCGACGCGAAATACGACGCCGTCAGTCATATCGTAGATGCCAACGAAGTTCTCACCTATCACAACCTGACTGGGCAGGCGCTCGACCATTTTCCTTTCCATCTTTATCAGAACGCGTTTCAGCCAAATTCTACGTTTGTGCGCGAGGGCAAAATTTTGGGAACCCGCGACACGACCTATGACAAGTGGGAAACGAAGGAATACGGGTCGGAAGATATCAAAAGCATTGAAGTCGTAGGGCAGGGCGATCTCGCTTCGCAATTGAAGTTCATTCAGCCCGATGATGGCAACAAAGACGACAAGACGGTAGTCGAGTTACCTTTGGCAAAAGCTATTCCGCCTGGCGAATACGTTCAGTTCAAAATCGCATTCCAGACGAAGTTTCCCGAGACGCAGGCGCGGTCGGGCTGGAAGCGCGATTTTGTTTTGGGCGGACAGTGGTTTCCAAAGGTTGGTGTGTGGTGGCACGGGGCGTGGAACTGCCATCAATACCACGCGAACAGCGAATTCTTCGCCGACTTCGGCGTATACGACGTCAAGCTAACGGTGCCGCAATACGAGGTGGTTGGGGCTAGCGGCGTGAAAGTCGGAGAGGCCAACAATCCTGACAACACGAAAACCTACACCTACCACGGAGATGACATCCACGATTTCGCATGGACGGCCAGCCCGCGCTACAAAGTGAAAGAGGACGGCGTGTATCAAGGCCAGATGGGGCCGGTGCAGATGCGCATCCTGATGCAGCCCGCACACTGGAGTCAGGTGGCGCGGCACGAGAAAATTCTGAAAGAGTCGCTGGAACATTTTGAGAGCTGGTACGGGCCATACCCTTACAAGACCATCACGCTGGTCGATCCCGAACCGGATTCGGCTGCGGGCGGCATGGAATATCCGACGTTTATCACCGGCGACACCAGTTGGTTCATGCCTGATGGGTTGTATCTGCCGGAGCTCGTTGTTGAGCACGAATTTGGGCACCAGTATTGGTACGGCATGGTGGCCACCAACGAGTTCGAAGATGCCTGGATGGACGAAGGCATTAACAGCTATACGGAAGTGAAGGTGCTCGATTCGATTCTCGGCAAGAGAACCTCCATTCTGAATCTGGCGGGGGCGACCGTGGGAGAGCGGGAAATGCAACGCGGCACTTATGCGTCCGTGGCAGACCTCGATCCCATCGCCCAAAAGGCGTATGACTACTACAGCGGCAACTCCTACGCTGGAATTACTTATGGCAAAACAGCCAGCGTGTTGCTGACGCTCGAAGGCATTATCGGCGAAGACACCATGGCGAAGGCGATGCACGTCTACTTCATGAAATATCGGTTCACGCATCCGACGAAAGAAGATTTCCTGAAGACCATCGAGGAAGTTTCCGGCAAGAATCTGCGCTGGTACTTCGACCAGGCCATCTATGGATCGCAGGTGATGGATTACAAGGTGCTGAAGATCGAATCCTATCCTGTGAACTGGTACGAACAGAAAAAGAGCGCTTTTCAGAAAGAGGACAAGAATACGGTCTACCGCTCCTATGTCTGGATCCAACGCAAGGGAGATTTCGTCATGCCGGTCGAAGTGGAGGTGAAGTTCGACAACGGCGAAAAAGTTCGCGAGCGCTGGGATGGGGTGAGCCGCTGGACAAAATTTACCTATGAAAAGAAAGCCAAGGTGGAGTCGGCGGAGATTGATCCCGACCACAAGATCCAGATCGACCGCGATGACTTTAATAACAGCTTCACCGTTAAGGAGCATGGAAAAGCAGCGCGGAAACTGACGAACTATTGGCTTTTTGCGACGCAGTGGCTGGGCCAAGTATTGGCGTGGTGGGCGGTTTAGGCCAAAATCGAGGCGCGCATTCATGAATGAAAACGAAGGTCTTTTGAGCGGCGGCTGGAGCCGGGTAGCTCGCAACAAGCGCTATATCATCTGGTTCTACATTCTGAACCTGGCGCTGGCGTGCTTGGGTGCCGCTGCGTTCAGCAATCAGGTGCACGACTCTCTGGACCACAGCCTGCTCTCGGGAAGATTGGTGCACGGATTTGACCTGGGCGTCTTGATCGAGATGTTTGCGCAGCCGGAGTTTGGCACGACCCACGCCGCCAGAGTCTCGGGCTTGCACTTCGCTTTGCTCTTCTTCTTAGCGACCGCGCTTTTTCTGCCTGGAGTGCTGCAAGGCTACGCCTCGACCTACCGTTTGCCGCGGGAGGATTTCTTCCGTGCCTGCGGTCGAAACTTGTGGAGATTTATCCGGCTCATGATCGTGGCGGGCATCGTGATGGGCGCAGTGGCCGCAGCCCTGTTCGGACTGCATGGCGTGCTGGAGCGAAAGGCTCTGGAGAGCACGAACGAATTACTTCTCTTCGAGGTAAGAGTTGCAGGCCTGGTCGTGATTTTTCTGGTAATGACCGTGCTGCGTATCTGGTTTGATCTGGCCGAGACCGACGTCGTCCTGAGCGATCAGCGGGCGGTGCGAAAATCGATTCGCGCTGGCTTCCGGCATATGTGGCGAAACCTGGGACGGCTGTTGGGAGCCTATGTGCTGATCACGATTGTAGCGGCGATTATTTTGTTGGCAGGACTGTGGGGGTGGATGAAATTTGTGCCGTCAGCCAGCGTAGTCGGCGCCATTTTCGTGAGCCAGCTGACACTGCTCTTGCTGTTGCTTCCTCGCTTTTGGCAACGTGGTATCGCGGTCAGCTACTACCTACAGAATATGGTGGAACCGATCGCGGTGCAGCCGCTCACCCCCGCACCGGTCGTACCCCCGGCAGGCGGGCCCGCCCCCGCACCTGTGATCCCGAGCACACCCCCGGAAACGCAAGGCGCGTAACATCGGCGGCAGAGAGATCTGCCGCTTGTGCGGTTTCGATCCACTCCGATTCTTCGAGCAGGGTGAAAGCCGCATGCCTCGTACCATCGTCGAGCCGTTCCGCATCAAGAGCGTTGAGCCGATTCACTGGACCACGCGACTGCAACGCGAGCAATTGCTGCGTGCCGCGTTTTACAACCTCTTTCTCCTCCCCGCCGATGATGTTCTGATCGATCTCCTCACCGACTCTGGAACCGGAGCCATGTCCACTCATCAGTGGGCCGCCATCATGGAGGGCGACGAGAGCTACGCCGGGAGCCGCAGCTTCGATCGGTTTCGTGATTCCGTGCAGGATATTTTTGGCTACAAGCATGTTATTCCTACCCACCAGGGCCGTGCTGCCGAGCGCATCCTGTTCAGCGTGATGTGCAAGAAAGGCGACGTAGTCCCCAACAATACCCATTTCGACACCACGCGTGCCAATGTTGAATTCGTTGGGGCCGAGGCTCGCGATCTGGTGATTGCGGAAGGACGTCAGCCCGGAGTGAGGCATCCCTTCAAAGGAAATATGGACGTTGCAGCGCTTGACGCTCTGATCCAACGCGTGGGTCGCGAGCGCGTGCCCTTAGTGATGCTTACTGTCACGAACAACTCTGGCGGTGGACAGCCAGTCTCAATGGAGAATGTGAGAGCGGTACGTGCAGTTTGCCGCAAGTATGACGTTCCGCTCTACTTCGATGCTTGCCGGTTCGCCGAGAATGCTTACTTCATCAAAACGCGCGAGCGCGGGTATGAATCGAAAACTCCGAAAGAAATCGCGCAGGAAATGTTTAGCTATGGCGACGGCTGCACCATGTCGGCCAAGAAAGACGGCATGGCGAATATTGGCGGATTCCTGTGCACCAATAACGACATCCTCGCGCAGCAGGAGAAAAATCTGTTGATTCTGACCGAGGGCTACCCCACCTATGGCGGTCTCGCAGGACGCGACCTGGAGGCCATTGCTGTTGGCGTGCAGGAAGCTTTGCACGAAGACTACCTGGAATACCGCATCGCTTCCACCGCGTATCTCGGGAACCACATCGCCGAGCATGGCGTCCCGATTGTGCAGCCGCCCGGTGGCCATGCCATCTACATCGATTCGCGAGCTTTCCTGCCGCACGTTCCTCCCGAACGTTTTCCTGGCGTTGCGCTGGCAAACGAGCTTTATCTCGAAGGCGGCATTCGCTCCGTGGAAATTGGTACATTGATGTTTGGAGCCACGGCGACGATGGACCTGGTTCGTCTGGCGATCCCACGCCGCGTCTATACGCAGAGCCACATCGATTACGTGGTGGAAGTGATCCTTTCGGTGTGGCAGAAGCGCGAGGGGATTCAGGGAATGAAGCTGAGCTACGAAGCTCCGTTCCTGCGCCACTTCACCGCAAAGCTGGAACCACTGGATGCGGCAGTAACTACACATAGCTAGGACGGCGCTTTTTTCCTGGCTAGAGTAAGACGATCGTGATTCCCAGATTGCGGCGGCCCAGGTCCGAATCATTCTTGAGCTGCGGGTGCGATTGCAGTAGTTTCCAGGCGACATCGTTTGATTTCGACCAGTTTTCGCCAAACACATAGCCTCGAATCTGCCCGCTTTGTCCCATCTCGAGTAAGCGCTTCTGCACGGCGATGCGGATGTCGCCGCCAGTTCCGGACGAACCATAACCGTGGATGAGTTTCAAGAGCGTCGCTTTCTCTGCGCGAACGAGGGCCAGTTCTCGGTCCAGTCGCTGCAAGGCTTCGTGGACCTGCGGCATGTCGGATTTCAGGTTAACCGTCTTGATCGTGCGGCCTCGAAGCTCCCGCAAGCTTTCATTTTTAGGGCCAAAACTTAGCTTTTCCGGCTCCGGCTGATGGCTTCTCTGGCTTCCTTATCCGCAGTCCTGCGCCGTTCGGTTTCGCGTTTGTCCCATAGCTGCTTGCCCTTGGCAAGAGCCAGTTCAATCTTTACTTTTCCGTTCTTGAAGTACATCCGGACAGGGATTAAGGTCAGTCCCTTTTGCTGGGTCTTGCCGATCAGCTTGCGGATCTCTTCTTTGTGCATGAGCAGCTTGCGGGTGCGCAGGGGAGAGTGGTTGTGAATGTTGCCGTGTTCGTAAGGGCCGATGTGAGCGTTCAGCAACCAGAGTTCGCCATCCTTCACTAAGCCGTAGGAATCCTTGAGGTTGGCCAGGCCGCCACGGACCGATTTAGCCTCCGTTCCGGTAAGAACCACCCCGCACTCAAATTTTTCCAGCAAGAAGTAGTTATGAGAAGCGATCCTATTAACGGCGGCATCGCGCTGGCCGGAGGCAGTTGGGTCGCGGCGTGGGGATTTTTCCGGACTGGGCTTGGTTTGGTGTGTGGACTGGCGGGCCATAAGCTGGGTTCATCTTAGCAGCGGGTTCCGGAACGCGGCTATCGGGCTCGGCTAGCCTACTTTTCCTCTTTCGGGCTCGGGTGGATCGTGTTACGCTGGTACCCGCCGGAAGCAAGATTGCGATAGCCAAAGCCCTAAGCCCGGCCCTCCCCACTTGGGCTAAGACTAAAGAGTATAACTGCCCTGCATGCAATGCGATCGGTTGCAAGCAAACGCGATGCTATAATCGCTCGAAAGTCATTGCTGTATCTGTCTGAATTTGTTCGATTTCAGGGGGCGGTAAGCGCAGTCACTGCTTGTCCGGCGAAGAATTCCGGTAAAGATTTCCTAGACGAGGACTGACGATGAGACGTCTGATGCCCGCGGCGGTAGCGCTGCTGGTTTTGCTTGTGATTGTGCCTGCCATCGCTGACAAGGCGAAATCCCTCTACGAAAAGGGCCAGGACGCTGAGGCACGACAGAATTACGAAGCCGCTTATAACTTCTTCAAACAAGCTTACGATCTGAAACCGAAAGACTTGCGCTATCGATCGGCGTTCGAGCGCTCGCGATTCCAGGCTGCGGCCGCCATCGTCCATCGCGGCCAGGGGCTACGCGACCAGGGCAAATTGCAGGAGGCGTTGGCTGAATTTCAAAAAGCAGTACTGATCGATCCTTCCCTCTTCATCGCGTCCCAGGAACTAAAGCGCACGCTGCAGATGATTAACGATAAGGAAAACCCTCCGCCGCAAGCCGCTGGCCCGCCGAGCAGCCTGGAACGCAAGATCAGGGAAGCGGGCGGCCCCGTGGAACTGGCTGCCATCTCGAATGTCCCCATCACCGTTAAGCTCACCGAGGACTCCAAGGTCATTTATCAGACGATCGGGCAGTTGGCCGGGATCAATGTATTGTTCGATCCTGACTACACCTCGCGACGCATTAAGGTCGAACTGAATGGAGTAACCTTGGAAGACGCGCTGGAAATTACGGCTCTGGAATCGAAAACCTTCTGGCGTCCCGTGACCAGCAATACGATTTTCGTCGCCCAGGACAATCCTGCCAAACGCAAGGAATTGGAGCAGAGTGTACTGAAGACTTTTTACCTGCAGAATCTTTCTCAGCCCACCGAACTGCAAGATGTAGTGAATGCAATTCGCGCGGTGCTCGATGTGCAGCGCGTGCAGCAGTTGCTCTCGCAGAACGCGCTCGTGGTCCGCGGAACGCCTGACCAGATCGCATTGGCAGAGAAATTAGTGGATGATCTGGACAAGGCTCGTCCAGAAGTAATCGTCGATATCGCCGTCATTCAAATCAGCAAAGACAAGTCAAGAACACTCGGATTGAATCCGCCGTCCAGCGCCACCGTCGCCCTGCAGAGCAATATCAATACCACCACCACGACCGGCACGACGACGACTGGCACTACCGCGACCGGCACCAGCAGCACCGGCTTGTCGTTGAATACGCTGGGCAACCTCAACGCGACCGATTTCCAGGTGACGATTCCTTCCGCCAATCTTTCCGCTGTGATGGGAGAGAGCGATACGAAAATGTTGCAGAACCCGCAGGTTCGTGCTCTGGATAATCAGAAGGCAACGCTCAAAATTGGTGAGCGCTTGCCTGTCGCGACAGGATCGTTTCAACCCGGAATCGGCGGCGTTGGTATTAACCCGCTGGTTAATACGCAATTTCAATATATCGATGTGGGCGTGAACATTGACGTCACACCGCACGTGCACGCGGATCGGGAAGTCACGCTGAAGATTTCGATGGAAGTTTCCTCAGAAATCGGCCAGGCGAGCATCGGAGGCATCAGCCAGCCCATTATTGGCCAGAAGAAAATCGAGCACGAAATCCGTCTGAAAGATGGCGAATCGAGCCTGATTGGCGGAATCATGGACGATTCCCAGACCAGATCTCTGGCTGGCCTTCCTGGGTTGGCGCAGATTCCAATTCTGAGATATCTCTTTGGGCAAGTAACGCAAGATCATTCCTCAGACGAAACCGTATTCGCCATTACGCCGCATATCATCCGGGGAACCAGCCTCAGCGAGATGAACCAGCGTGCAATCGATATTGGCACGGCCAATGCAATCGAGTTGCGACATGTCGATCATCCGATGGCAACCGGGGCGCCGAGTGCTCAGGCTCCCGCGAGTCAAGCTCCTGCGGCGCAGCCGTCGGCGAATCAAATCGCGAACCAGCAAGCTTCCAGCCAGAGTGCAAGTCCGGCAGCGCAGGGCGCGAGCTTCCTGTTTGATCCCAGTCAAATCACGGTAGCGAAGGGCAATACGTTCGTCGTAAATCTGCTAATTTCTGGGGCGCAGAACGTGTATTCCGTTCCCGTACAGTTGAATTACGATCCTGCTAAACTGCAGTTAGTGAACATTTCAAATGGGGGGTTCCTCTCGCAGGATGGGCAGGCAGTTGCCTTGGTCCATCGCGAAGATGACACGACGGGAACTTTGCAGATTACGGCCACGCGGCCGCCGGGTGCGGGCGGAGTTTCCGGACAAGGCGCAGTGGTCACGATGACGTTCCAGGCCAAGGCCAGCGGACAGACTCCTCTGACCATTACGCGGGGTGGGGCGCGCGATCCCGGCCTACAGGCCATAAGCGTAAACGGCGCGCAGGCCTCGGTTACCGTGCAGTAAGAAGAGTGGCTTCCTGACTGAGAACAGAAGAAGTAGAACAATGATCCTAGGTAGATTTCGTCAGGTGCAGGGCCGGAAGCCCATCTTGGGCTTCACGCTTCTTGAGTTGATCATCGCAACAGCCATTCTGCTGATTCTTTCCACAATGGCAGTGCCCATGGCGCGGCTGACCATCAAGCGGGAAAAGGAGCGCCGCCTTCGAGCCGACCTATGGGAGATGCGCGACGCAATTGACCGCTACAAGCTGGATGCTGACCGCAATGCATTTAAAACTAAGGTCGACAGCCAAGGCTATCCGCCAGATTTGGAGACTCTGGTGAAGGGCGAGGACGTGCAGGGAAAGAAAATCCGATATCTCCGCAAGATTCCAATCGATCCCATGACTGGCACCGCGGAGTGGGGCCTACGTTCAATGCAGGACGATCCGGATTCCGATTCTTGGGGCGGGCAGAGCGTGTTCGACGTCTACACCAAGTCGCAGGACGAGGCGCTCGACGGGACCAAGTATAAGGACTGGTAAATGGCAAGCAGGATAAGAAAGGCGCGCGCCTCGGGTTTCACGCTCTTGGAGATGATGATCGTGATCAGCATCATGATTATCCTCATATCGATTGCCATTCCTATTTATAGCCAGTCGGTGCTCCGCTCGCGCGAGGCGGTTCTGCGTAACGACCTGTTCGAGTTGCGTTCCCTCATTTCCCAATACACGCTGGATAAGCAAAAGGCTCCGCAGTCGCTGGATGACCTGGTGGCGGCGGGCTACCTCAAAGCCATTCCCAAGGATCCGATGACCAATGAGGCGAATTGGGAAGTAGTGCAAGAAGATGTGCTCATGGCCGTGGACCAGCAGGATCCAGGTATCAGCGACCTGAAATCGGCGTCGAGCGCCATCGGGACGGATGGAACCGCGTACAACACTTGGTAGCGTACTCTTCGCCGAACGGCTCTAATTCAATTACCTAATCTCTACAATCTAGGTCCCACACGGTAGGCGGAAGTTAAACTGGCGCTTACCATGTGGGTCGCGGCCTTAAAGAGCATTCCCCAGCAGAACAGCGGCGGTTCCCGGTGAGGTGACGACTGAACCGACGAACGCAGCCTCAGGCAACGCGTATTCGGGATAAGGGCCTTGCCCCATCCTCACCGCGCGGATGCTCTTCTGAGGACAGTTGCACCGCGCGAGCGGCCTCATTGCGCACGCTTCGCTCAGGCACTAACATCTAGTTATGCCGGTTGAAACGGAACTCACTCAGGCCCCAGTATCAATTCGTGCCCCGCGCGGCAATCAGATTACCTGCAAGGGTTGGCAGCAGGAAGCTGCCATGCGCATGCTCATGAACAACCTTGACCCGGACGTTGCCGAGCGTCCGCAGGACCTCGTTGTCTATGGCGGAACGGGGCGCGCCGCGCGAAGCTGGGAGGCCTTTCATGCTATCGTCGCGACCTTGAAGAAGCTCGAGGACGACGAGACTTTGCTGGTGCAGTCGGGCAAGCCGGTGGGTGTGTTCAGGACGCACGATCATGCGCCGCGTGTGCTCATCGCGAATTCGAATCTGGTCGGCCATTGGTCGAACTGGGAGAAGTTTAACGAACTGGAGCGCGCCGGCTTGATGATGTACGGCCAGATGACGGCGGGCTCGTGGATTTACATTGGCTCGCAGGGAATTCTGCAGGGGACATTCGAAACATTCTCGGCTGCCGGTGAGAAGCATTTCGGCGGCGAACTTGCCGGCAAACTGATCGTCAGCGGCGGTATGGGCGGCATGGGTGGAGCTCAGCCGCTGGCCGCCACCATGACGGGCGCGGCATTTCTGGGGATTGACGTGGATCCAGAGCGCATCAAGAAGCGGCTGAAGACCGGCTATTGCGACTTCATGGTTACCACACTCGATGAAGCGCTGCGCATTTTAAAGAACGCGGTGCGCAAGAAGGAAAATGTCTCGGTCGGGCTGGTCGGAAATTGCGCGGACATTATTCCGGAGTTGGCCGAGCGCGGCGTTGTCCCGGACATTCTTACCGATCAGACGTCGGCGCACGATCCTCTGAATGGCTACGTGCCGAACGGGATGACGTTCGCCGAGGCAATCGAACTTCGAAAGCGCGATCCGGAAGAGTATCAGGAGAAATCGCTTGACGCGATAGCGCGGCACGTGGACGGTATGCTGCGGCTGCAGAAGATGGGATCGGTGACGTTCGACTACGGTAATAACATTCGCACGTTTGCCTTTCAGCGCGGCGTGAAGAATGCTTATGACTTTCCCGGATTCGTGCCGGCTTATATTCGTCCGCTATTCTGCGAGGGACGGGGACCGTTCCGCTGGGCGGCGTTGTCGGGCGAACCATCGGATATTCAGGTCACGGATGATTTGGTTCTGGAATTGTTTCCCGACAATCGCATCCTACGCCGCTGGATTGATCTGGCCCGCAAGCGCATCAAGTTTCAGGGACTGCCGGCCCGTATCTGCTGGCTGGGTTATGGGGAGCGCGCGCAGTTCGGATTGGCCATCAACGATCTGGTGAAGAAAGGGAAGATCAAGGCGCCGATCGTGATTGGCCGCGATCACCTCGACTGTGGCTCGGTGGCATCTCCGTTCCGCGAAACCGAGAGCATGAAGGATGGCACAGATGCGGTTGCCGACTGGCCTCTTCTGAATGCATTGCTGAACACGGCCGCGGGCGCGTCCTGGGTTTCGATCCATAATGGTGGCGGCGTAGGTATCGGCTACTCACTTCACGCAGGGCAGGTCACTGTGGCGGACGGCACGGAGATGATGGCCAAGCGCATCGAGCGCGTGCTTACGACGGATCCGGGGATGGGAGTGATCCGGCATGTGGATGCGGGATATGACGAAGCGAAAGAGTTTGCGAAGAAAGCGGGCGTGAAGGTGCCGATGGGCAAGTAGACGGATTCGCCGGTTGCCTCACCTGCTAAACTGTTGATTATTGAGTCCAGATAGAAAGTTCGACTTAAGCGCCTCTGATGCCCTATTCCTTACCAATATCGGGCAGTTGCTGACGCTCCAGCCCTCTGGCAATCCGGGTCCGCGCCGTGGTCCAGAACTGAAAGAACTCGGCCTCATCGAAAACGGCGCTGTACTCTGCCTCGGCGGGAAGATTGTTTCCGTTGGTACGACCAAAGACGCGTTGCGCGATCCCTGGCTGAAGAAGAACCGCAAGAAAGTTACCGAGATCGACTGCTCGGGCAGAGTTGTCTTGCCCGGATTTGTCGACTCCCATACCCACCCTGTCTTTGTGAGCCCGCGGTTAGTGGATTTTGAGAAGCGCATTGCGGGCGCTTCTTATGAAGAGATTGCGAAGGCCGGTGGCGGCATTCGTTCGAGTCTGGAAGCCGTTCGTGAGGCAGGGAAGCGAGTGCTGGCGGACAAAGTCCTTGCAGTGCTGCACGACATGGCGGCAGAGGGCACGACTACGGTGGAGGCTAAGTCGGGCTACGGCCTGACGGTTGAATCGGAAATAAAATCTTTGCAGGCAATCCGTGAGGCTGCCTCTCAATGGCCAGGGACGGTCGTTCCTACGCTCTTGGGTGCCCATGTTGTCCCAAAGGAATTTAAGGGTTGCTCACAAAATTATGTTGAGCTCGTCTGTAGAGAGATGGTTCCCCAGGCAGCGAAGCGGAAGCTCGCCCAATTTGTGGATGTTTTCTGCGATAAGGGAGCGTTTACGGCTGGCGAAACGGAACAGATCTTTGCTGCTGCCGAACTGAATCGGCTGAGCGTGCGAGCACATGTAGGCCAGCTTACGGAGACGGTTCTGCGCCCATTGTTGCGTTTCGATCCGGCGTCATTTGACCACATGGACCACGTGAGCGACGACGACGTTCTCGAACTGGCGAAGCATGACACCGTCGCGACCCTGGTGCCGGGAGCAAATTATTTTCTGGGATTGAAGGAGTATCCGCCCGCGCGCAGGTTGATTGATGCAGGGGTGCCGGTTGCATTGGCAACGGATTACAACCCGGGCACGTCCCCAACTCTAAGTATGCCAATGGCAATGTCGCTTGCATGCACGCACTTGAAGGTGTCGCCGGCGGAGGCGATTGCTGCGGCCACTATCAATGGGGCGTGGGCTTTGCGAATGGCGGATCGGAAAGGCTCGATCGAGTCGGGGAAAGACGCCGATTTGGCAGTTTTCGCAGTCGAAGACTATCGTGAGATTCCGTACTGGTTCGGAGCCAACCGATGCTCGATGGTAATTATGAATGGAACCCTCGCCTATCCGGGCTGAACTTTTCCACGGAATGTCCCGTATAAAGGGTTAGAGTGCTTGCGTCGTGGGACGCCGCAGACAGTTTTCGATGTTTGGGCGGCAATGAATTTCAAGTCAATCATCGTCTCCTGAGGGTCTATGAAACGAATTCTTTCGTTCCTTATTTTTATGTTGGCGGCACTTCCGCTGGCTTCGGCGCAACGGTTGCCTGAGGTTGCCACTCCAGAGAACTATAAACTCACCTTTAAGCCCGATCTGGAGAAGGCCGCATTTGAAGGCGATGAAACCATCTTGATCCGGGTGCTGAAGCCAACCTCCGAGATCACGCTGAACGCGGCTGAAATTGAATTCCGTGACGTCACCATTTCCAGCGGCGGAAACACGCAAAAAGCCACGGTTACTCCCGAGAAGGATAAGGAGATGGTTGTGCTGACTGTCAAGAATCCGCTGGACGCTGGAGCGGCAACCGTCCACATCATCTACGCCGGCATTCTGAATGACCAGATGCGCGGCTTTTATCTCGGCAAAGATGATCAGGGACGCAAGTACGCCGCCACGCAGTTCGAGTCTACCGATGCGCGCCGTGCTTTTCCGTCATTTGATGAACCTGCTTATAAGTCCACATTCGACATCACGGCGGTTGCCGACAAAGGGCAAGTTGCGATCTCAAATCAAAAGATCGTTTCTGATACGGCTGGCCCGGGCGACAAGCACACCATCCGCTTTGCCACTACAGCGAAGATGTCGTCCTATCTGGCGGCATTGGTCGTGGGCAACTTTGAATACATCGAGGGTCAGGCGGATGGCATTCCGATCCGTGTCTACAGCACACCGGGCAAGAAGGAGATGGGCAAGTTCGCCTTGGAAGCGGCCGAACACATCCTCAACTATTACGACAACTATTTCAGTATCAAATATCCCTACGGAAAGCTTGATCTCATCGGCCTGCCGGATTTTTCCGCGGGCGCGATGGAGAATACCGGCTGCATTACATTCCGCGAAGTCATCCTTCTCATCGATGACAAACAGGGCTCTGTCGACCTGAAGAAGGAGATTGCGGCGGTAATTGCTCACGAGATGGCTCATCAATGGTTCGGCGATCTGGTCACGATGAAATGGTGGGACGATATCTGGCTCAACGAGGGTTTCGCCACATGGATGTCCAGCAAGCCGATTGAAGCATGGAAGCCGGAATGGAATTTCAACCTGGATGATGTCAGCCAGACGGGAGCAACTCTTAACACCGATTCGCTGGCAAACACACGACCCATTCACCAGGCGGCCGAGACTCCCGCGCAGATCACGGAATTGTTTGACGGCATTGCCTACGGCAAGGCCGCAGCTGTATTGCGAATGCTGGAATCCTATGAGGGAGAGGAGACTTTCCGTGCCGGAGTCAATGCCTACATTCAGCGCCATCAATATGCGAATGCTACGGCCGCGGACTTCTGGGATGCGCAAGCCAGGACTTCGAAAAAGCCCGTCGACCAGATTATGCCTACCTTTGTGAATCAGGCAGGTGCCCCGATCATTAGCGTGAATTCACAGTGTTCCGGCAATTCGACGACCGTAACCCTCGATCAGCGCCGCTACTATTATGACCGCGAGAAATTCCTGGCGCCGAATGATGAGGTCTGGGAAGTTCCTCTATGCATGAAGTCTTCAGCGAGTGACGGCGCGACAAAGTGCGAGCTTCTTACCAAGCGGCAGGCAAGCTTCTCGATGCCCGGCTGCTCGACCTGGGTTTTGGGAAATGCTGGAGCAACTGGATATTATCGCGTCGGCTACGAGCCTGGCGCAGTGCGTGCCCTGGCAAACGACGCTGAAAGCAAGCTGTCTCCGGCGGAACGCATTGCTCTGCAAACCGACATCTGGGCGTCAGTGACGGTAGGAAGGGAACCGGTGGGCGATTATCTCGCTTTGGTTCAAGGTTTAGGCGCTGACCGCAACCGCGCTGTATTGGCAGACGTACTCGATCAACTTCACTATATTGGCCAGTACCTTGTGACGGACAACGACCGCGAATCTTATCGCGTCTGGCTGCGGCAATATTTGTCTCCGATCCTGAAGGATGTGGGCTGGGAATCGAAGCCGGGCGAAAGCGACGAGCAGAGGGCGCTGCGGGCCCGCGTATTTCATGCTCTGGGGTACGATGCCCGTGATCCCATCGTGTTGGCGCAGGCCCGCAGACTCGCTGACAAAGCTTTGAGCAATCCGGCGTCCGTAGATCGGGAGCTGGCGGGCAGTGCCTTCGAGCTTGCGGCTTTGAACGGCGATCAGGCTTTCTACGATAAACTGCTGGCCACATTGAAGAATGCGAAGTCGCCTGAGGAATACTACATGGCTCTGTTCGCTCTGCCACGATTCGGTGAACAGAAGCTCCTGCAGCGGACTTTGGACTTCGCGATTTCTCCCGACGTTCGTTCGCAGGACGCGCTACGAGTGATCAGCGATGTGATGCGTAATCCGGCAGGCGAAAAACTAGCATGGGATTTCGTCCTGACGCACTGGGATGCGGTGCAAAAAGTGGGAGGGCCTTTTGCCAGCGCTGAAATTGTGTACACTACCAGTTCGTTTTGCGATGCCAATATGCGCGATCAGGTCGTGGACTTTTTTGCCGCCCACAAGGTTGAAGGAGCACAACGCACCTACCGGCAATCAATCGAGCGCATCAACAACTGTGTCGATCTAAAGTCGCAACAAGAGCCGCAACTGGCATCGTGGCTGGGAGAGCACAGCTCTTCGGCCGGAGGGCAGCAGTAGGCCGAGTCACACCTACAAACGCGACCCCACCCCGGATCGCAGTCGTGGCGTGCCCGCAAAGCCGGCGTTTGATGCCTTGGTGTTACTCCTGCGATGGATGTCGAGCGAGCGGGACGTTTGCTATAATCAACCACGTTCCGCACGCGTTCGGCATTCAGCTGTTTCTCGGTTGGCACTCCCGCGACAATCAGCGTGAAGCGAACAATCCTCGTAGCCTGCGTTCTGCGAGCGGGTTTCGAAACGTGGCCAGGTAGCTCAGGTGGTAGAGCGCAGCCCTGAAAAGGCTGGCGTCGGCGGTTCAACTCCGTCCCTGGCCACCACATTTCAAAGCAGTTAACTTCACTTTTCATTTTGCGTATTACCCGCAGTTTACCCGCAGTTGCCCGCACTACTGCACCAAACCCGTCACTGGAGCCGTTTTCTCCAGGTTTTTGACCGGATCGGGTTCAGCCGCCTTCCTGCCGCGGAACAGCAACTCCAGGAACATCCCCTGCGCTTCGAGCTTGTCTTCGGTCACCGCCTTCGCGTAGACCTCAAGGGTCGTCTTCAGATTTTGGTGCCGAAGCATTTCCTGCACCAACTTCGGATCGACCTTCAGTTTGACCAAGACCGAAGCCAGCGTCCTTCGGAAAGTGTGGAATCCGAAGGTGCGCGGCGGAGCCACGACTCCCGCCTTCTTGGCGGCCACGCGCAGGTAATCGGCAACCAGCATGTTGGCCGCGGGAGGCTTGGTGCCCTTGGCGCGAAGACTCGGAAAAACCAAGTCTTCGTCAGAGGCATAGAGGGTTTCCTGACGCCAAGCCAACAGATGTGCCGCGAGCAGAGGATGCATCGGAACCGGAGCCTTCGAGGCCTTCGATTTCGGAGCTCCAAAACGGCGGTACACGTAAGCCCGGCGCACCCGTATCAACTGCGCCACGAAATCCAGATCCTTCCACATCAGGGCCAGAATTTCGCTGACGCGCAACGCCGTGGCCGCGTCCGTTAGGACCATGGTGCGGCGCATCAGATCCAGATTGTCGAAGATATCGAGCACCTGGGGCAGGGTGAGGATGACCGGCTCGAAGTCACTCTTGGACGATTGGCGGACAAAGTGAATGGGGTTTCCCTCGTCGGAACGAGGAAGAAGCCCGTACCGCTGTCCGTGTTTGTAGACCAAGTTCATGACTTTCCGGATCTCTACTAGAGTTGAGTTTTCAAGGCCATGTTTCTTCCTGAGCGCCTTGAGCCAACGCTCAACCTCGATCGGCTCGACGGTGAGTGCTGGCGTCGTCTCCCAGCGGGGCAAGGCCCAACGTTTGAGATAGCGTCGATACTTGAGGATCGTCGAATACGCTTTCTCGATCTGGGCATTCTCCTGGTTCTCCGGGAGTTCATGTTGCGTGTAGTGCGCCGCAAGCTGACCAAATGTTGCCTGCGGGCTGACACCGAACGTTGATTGATTGGGATTGAGTCTGAGTTCTTCCACCCGCCGCCAGGCGGTTTCCTCGCTGGGAAATTCCTTGAGGGAACCTACGCGGATGGCTGTGGCCTCCACCCACTTGCCATCCTCTTGACGCCGCTGGCGGTAGCAAAATAACCAGACCTCCCCGGATTTGCGATGCTTCTTGCGAAGCCATCCGTTCTGAAACCGTGCCATCACTTCTCCCTTCGAGATGTGGCACGGGTGGCTGGTACAGAGTGTTGCTGAGTGCGAGCCCACTCGTCAAGCTCGCTTAACTTGTACCGCCATGTAGTGCGTCCTTTGCGGGCGCCGGTTAGGACCGGGTGTGCGGGAATTCTGCCCTCCCGAGAGAGCCTTTGTATCGTCTTCCGGTCAACAGACAGGAATTCCGCCGCTCGTTTGCAATCGACGTAAGATTCGAAGTTGGTTGAGAGGGCCGGCGTGACCGGCCATGGCTGGGTCGACATTGCGCCCTCGTTAAGCTTTCCTCGCGGTGTCTTGTAGCTACGCGGTGGTTTGTCGTAGAAATGGTTGACCAAGCATGAACGATCTGGCGAGTCATCAAGGAAAGAACATCTCCGGGGCCTCGCAGCAGAATAGACCCCTTGGAACGCTCCCGATTGTTCGACACCAAGTAAACCCTTCAGCGCGAGCAATTCCGTCCGGCAACCCGACCAGACAAAGCAACTGATCTGCAGTCCGATCCGCGAGTTTTATTTAATCTGAAAGAAGATTTCGGTCAAATGGCCTCAGTGACCGGTGCTCTACCAGGTTATCGAAGTGTTTGATTCCAGCTCAGTAAGTTCTTGCCGTGACACGCTTTAGCGTCTTCTGTCAGCAACCTCGGCCGGGGCACCGCGTGCGCTATACGCGGGTCGACTAAATTGGCGTGGAGAAGTGTATGCGACGATCTCAGTGCAACTCGTAACCACGTTGAATCCGCACTACTTGCGGGCTTAAGCACGCATAGGGTTGGCCGGCGCTATGACGAATGGGCCTTAAGGAAGCACAGAGTCACCACCCAGAGTGTTCTCAGCTGAAAAGTCCTTTCGATGTCTGGCACCGGAATTCATGACCACGAAGGGGCGCGGGCGGACTTCAAGGGTGGTTTGGTTGCCCTTGTTCAACCCAAAAGTGCTTTTGCGGTCGCCCGCGGAACGGATTGGAAAGGGGCTTATACTGAAAGCACTCGAAGAGCAGGTAAGCTGAAGGGGTGTGGCATGTCAAAAGGCAATACCTGTCCGAACTGCGGCCAACCAAAATTCCAGCCAAAATCTAAGAAAAGCAAATCGATCTACGAATGCACAAACCCCAACTGTAGGGCGGTCGGTTGGCTCGGTTTTCCAAAAGGAGTCGGCTCAGGAAAGGGCGCAGAGTGCCCGCGATGCCGACAAAAGACGAAGCGCGTGATCCTGAGCGATAAGAGATTAAGAATCAAAATTCGATTCTGCACAAATACAGATTGTCGAGCAATATCAATCAGGCAGCTGAAAAAACGGTAAGAATCTTGATCCGGTGGAGATTGAACTGACCCAGACCACCGGAACGAATCACTAATTGCGTTTGCCGCTGAAACGGAGGAGAATACGCCGTTCTCCCCTTCGCTCAAATCACCGTCCGCGCTAGGTGATTCCTACTCGTTTGGTGCGGCAAGTCATGAGAGCAACAGTCAACCACATGCGTTGGGAGTAGCGGGCTGGCGGCTGGAGGTGCAGCAATGAAGTTTCTGAGTTCCCTAACTGGGCTGCGTTACTTGGCGATTCTGACTATTGTTTCCGCGAACTCTACCCTTTTTATCCAAGCGCAGGTAATGGAGCAGTGTTCGGCGGTGTCCGATTCTGCCGAATGCAGAAGCCAAGCCGCCGCTCAGATCGAATCTCAATTTAAGACTGCTCTGCCGAGTATACGGGTTGCGGCTGTGGAGCGAGCAGTCGTTTTTACCGACCCCATCTTCAGTCAGGAGGACAAACGCACTCAGTTTGAAAAGCAGGTCATTCAGGATGCTGGGCTGGAGCCTTACCTGTGCGGCTTCGGCTTTAAATCCCTGCGTGTCGAATCATCGGAACGCGCGTTGTCTACCTTCACACTGAATTGTTCTGCGCCCGCGAGCGCAGAAAGACCAACTACAGGCGGGGAGAAAAACGCGCCTGCGGCCAGAGCCGAAGGGATTGCAGCAAGCTTCGATCAAACTTCTTGGTCACTACCGCCAAAGTTCCAAGGCGATGATCCAAAGAGAATGGCGAATCGGTTTTCGAATGTCACCAAGTCTGAGTTTGAAACAACGGCACAATTTGAGCAGCGGAAACAAGCAGCCGCTCCATCTGGGGATTTGGTTTTTGTGATTCCGCCCGCACCATTTGAGACGAAGACAGGATGGGAGGCAAAGTACGATGCGGACGCACAAAAACTACGCATCATCGTTCGCTTTTATGGCTACGTGGAGGACGACCACCAGCGCCACGTTAACACTTTAGAATTGCGGTCTGAAGCATATTCCGCTGGCGAGCATCTGGCAACTAATGCATTCGGAGCGGTGACTGAAGTGAGTAGTTCGGTTGGACAACGATATGGCATTGCGGTCTCACCTGACCACTGGCTGTTCGAAAAGCACATAATGGAGAATGGTCACAAGTTTGAAGCGGATAACCTATCTGACCTTCCGATCTACCGAGTAAACGTTTCTATGCCAGCGGAGAAAGCTGCCGCACTAAAGCCGAACCTCTCTCTGCTGTTCGTGTGCAGGCTCACCGAGCCAAAATTGATTACGCAATTGGGCGGCCATGAAGCGACGTTGGATGCTCCCTATGAAAGCGCAATCAGCAGCGAGTATTTTCCAGTCGAAGTTAAACAAGTTTGGGTTTACGATCTCAGTTCTGGAAAAGTTTTGCTAAAGCGTGACGCGACCGCACGCTCTGGCGCACGGCTGACAGGCTCCGTGGCGCTCGGCAACCTATCGGGTTCTTTTTCAGGAAAGTCATTCCTGATCGACACTGGCGACATAGGTGTCGGGAGCCTCAATGACCATATGTCTAACATATCTGCGTGGGTATATGCTGCGCGCTCGAAAGCAAAGAAGAAGCACGAGCAACTTGAGGTCGAGAACAGTTGCAGGGGAGTCCTAACCAATTTTGTTAGCGATGCTAGGACTTGGTTCGGGAAGAGTGCCCATGCGTTGTCAACGAATACAGTTCAGTATGACGGACTACCGCCTGCAAGTTATCAGTTGCTCGTAGTTGGAAGGATTGGGAGCCAAATGGGAGTTTGGAGCGGGACTGCCGTTGTATCCGAAGATACAGAAACTAACATTGTGGCTACGCAAGCATTTGTTTGTGAAGACCCCAATGGTGAGGTCGCTTTCTAAAGCCGCTTTACGTCTTGGCGGTTCAGAATTTCCCGTACTCGATGCCGAGGACATGATTCTCGTGCGGCTCGATAAGGTTTCCTAAGAAATCGACCTTTTGCTCACTTGGTTCTCGAACAAGGTTCACGCAATGTTCCGATCTGAATTTTCTAATTCCTGCATTTCCCGTGCTCTTATCTTCAACTGATCGTGCATGGCGATCGCAAACGTCCTCGCCGCTCTGAATCCCGACTTGTTCAGGATCGCAAAAGCTTCCGCGCGACCAGCCAGAAATTCTTCTTCCGGGCAATAAGGCCTGGCGGACTCCAGAAGCAGGCTGAGCTTTTCGCCAGGACTCTTTTGGCCTGTCCGTTCTTGGATCTCGACCCACAAAGACCTCATTTGTTCCAGGTCTTGAGGTTCAGGTTCCAGGCATTCCTGAACCCTCCTGCGAAGTTGCTCGTCAGTCAAGTTTGGCAAAGCAGAGCGCAGGCCCTCTTGCCAGCCGGCTCTGAGAGCGCGCAGTTTCTCCTCTTCGCGCAGCCGCGACTGATCCTGTTGTTGTCGCTCAAAGTACCGCCGTCGAGCAACACTGAGTTCCGTCGCGACGTTTCCTTTGAGAAAAACTCTTGGGGTTAGTTGCACTTGATAAACACGGCAGTACTGCGATAACGCCAGGAAGGCCAGCGCCAGCTTTCGAAGCAAAAGTATGGATACCGCTACACAGCCGATCAGCAAGACGGACAGCCCAGAATTCACGATTTGATGGCGTTTTGCAATTTCAGCCCGAAGCTCTCCATAATCGAAATCAATACTGACCGAGCCCCCTGGTTGCGTGCCGCCTGAATAATAGGATTGGCTTCTCAGGTTCGCTGCCTCGCTCGGCGACAGAGGAAAGTGCGGCGTGTATCGCCAATGGAGTCTTCTCAAATATTCAGAAGCATACAAGTGGACAATGCGGCCTTCCGCAATCGCCTTAACCGTAGCGAGAAGTGCTGGACCGTAGTTCTTTCCTTCAGCTGGCCCGAAGCCGCGTAGGGTTGAGACCTTGGAGGCGTCCATCGGAACGAGATACGTGGTGATGCAGGTGAGGTTTTGCTGTTCCGAGTAGGTCAGAAGGTAGATCGTGCCCCGGATTTCTTCTTCTGAAATCGAAGGCGCACTCACGGCCTGGCAGGTTCCATGTTCATCCTGCTCGACAATCACTGGAAACTGCATCTGTGTCTGTGTGGCAAGCTGTCGCCCGAAGGTCTCCGTAAGAATGCGGACATACTCTGGCTTGCCTGAAAGAGCATCGTTCAGCCGGGGCACAAATCGAAGAGCCGACAACACAAGCAGACCGACCGCGGTCAGACACAGTACGAAGATGGCCCTTCGCTTGTTTCTTTCGAGGATTTCGATCTGTGGGGCATCCACCAAACCAATGCCTCATTAATCCAGCGCAAAATCAGAAAGAGCGAGTATAGCGTAGCTAGGGCGAGAACTGCCGCTCCTTAGCCTGCCCCGCGCGGGTTGTAGGGCTGCCGCGGTACGGACCGCGTTTCAGGGAAATTAAATCTCTTGAAGAAGACAACTTTTTACGATTTGCGGGTTTCAGAGTTTACAAGTGCCCTGTCTTTGGTGCGAGGGGAAACAGGTACAACGTTTCGGAGGTTAAGGATCGAAGAGACAGAAGCAATGAATTGTACGAACAGGTTGCGGCGCTGGGATGAGCAGCAACCGAAACAGCTAAGCGACATCCGACGCGTGGGGCGAGGACTGACTGGACACGGTGTCGTTCTCCTTGCTACATGGTCAGCGTCGGCAGTGGTGAACCAACATGGGGACCTGGCCAGCCATTCAGCGATTTGCCGAACGGAACTCTCCTACCCGCGAAACCTGGGCAAGCATAACCGCGCGCGCATTTTCTTCGTCCTGCCTTGACCCGGTAGTCCTTCAACTCAATCAGATGCAGCAACTTCGTCTTGTTCGTCAGTAGAACTGGCGCTGGAGATGCCCATACGGGCGCTCGTGTCGCGGATATCACTTTACGGAGATGACTAGAAGATGAGTGTCCGCAGTCGCCGCAGCCGGGTTTCTCGGAAGACAGCTGGCGCTTACAAAAGCAGTCCCTCTACTTTGATTGGCGCAATCACACGCAGGGGCCCACGAGTTCGGAACGTGATCGCAGCTGCTCAAAGCGGACGATTTGCAGTGAGATGTGCTCATGGAAGAAGGTCCCGATCCCAAGGGCAAAAAGGCAAACCAACCCTTCAGTTGGTTGCCGCAGATTGACCAGGTTCTGGTCGTCGGGATGAAGTATGGTCCCAAAGGGACGCATGAGGCAGTCAAGAAGCTACGGCAGATCGCTCCAGAACTTTCCCCCGCCCAAATCTGGCATCGGATGCGACACCTGCGGGAGAAGGATCGCGGTAAGCGTACCGGACCCATCGACTGGAGCGAAGAGGCGATTGAAACCCTTCGAGATGGCTATCGGAGTGGGGGGCGAAAAAAGGCCGCGGCAATCAAGACAGTCAGAGCACTTTATCCGGGATTGTCGGGATACGCCGTGTCCAGATTTGCCCGGAGTCAAGGTTGGCTGGAAGGAGAACGGGGAACCAAAAAGAACGACGGCCGACGACCTTGGACAAGGGAAGAGGAACAGGAGCTATTTGTGCGGGCCGGCTACGATTCAGTCAAGGAGATCGCTCGGAAGCTCCGCCGCTCGGAACAATCAGTTCGCTTCCGCCTTAAGGGCCGGTCGATAAGCGCCAGAGTTACGGATGGATGGTCCTTACGACGACTCCAACAAACGTTGCATGTCAGCTATCGCCGGCTTCAGCATTTGATCGGGAATGGTTTCCTGAAAGTACGCGACCCAAGGGTATCCGTGATCTCACTGGCGGAATGGTGTGAGAAACACAGGACTACACTGCAACCGGGAGTAGAGGACAAAATTGCCGCAGACCTGTGGAAAGAAGAGAACGGGCACTCCTGGGGCCGAGTTGCGAAGCTCTTGGGTGTCACTGCTGCCGAAGTGGGGAAATGGGTCGCAAACGGAGACCTCAAGGTAGTAGACCCTTCCGTGACCGACCGAGCCTTTGAGGCGTTCTGTCGCCAGCACGGCGCGGAACTGAATTTGCAACTCATGGACCCAGAGGTCGCGAGGTGGCTCATCGCGGAGTATGGTCTGAAAGTAGTGGCGCCGCAGCTAACCTCAGTACCTTTTTCGCAGAAGCAGGCACTTGTCGTCAGACTATGCCCAAAGTGCAAACGGGATATTCGAGGGAACGTGTATTTTCGGCACGTCCGATCATGCCGTGGGGCGATGTCACAGAGGGATAGCGGACGATTAGGCGTTAATCAGCAAGCAAGTTGAGACGTCTCATCGGGCATCGAGACGACGTACGAATCAACTTGTTTACGCCAGCTCCGGAATGAGGGGTAGGGATCGGGTAAGTTCGACGCCCAAATCTCATCACACTGCTCCCAGTACTCCATCGTGCGTATCGCACCGGGATGACTCCTGGCAGACGACAAGATCGCATCCATCCAACCGCCCGTTTTGGCGTCCTGAAAGAAGTGGTCCGTTATCCAGAGCATCAATCGATGCCAATCTTGCGGAAGCTCTACGTGATCGGCCTTGCGCGCTTTCGCATTGAACTCCAAGAACCCACGACATCGACGACCGAGTTCTCGGGCAACGTTGTGAACGAGTGGAGGCGCGGCTTCAAGCGCCGGCCGAGCCCAGTATGCAAGGGCCTCCCAGTCTATGTAGCGAGCAACAGCTTCGGTGAGACGCTTGGGTTCGACCAGTCTGTACGACGCCCTGGCCTTGCGAGCTCCTGGGGTTAGGTGAGTAAAAGGGTCGCACCCAGCAGCATCGCTCAGCCACCGCTTCAATGATGGATACTTTCTCGGTTTCGCGTTTCTCCACTTCTTCACGCATTCGGACCAATACACTTCCGCTCTCTTAGAACGGGGATCGCGGATAGCGTAAAACTGGACCGCATCAAACCAACCCTCATTTTTTGCACGGCCAAACATGTGTTCCTGACTCCAAAAGAGAAGTCGAACGGAGAGGGGAGCATAGGTGCTCGAACGATCGCTCTCACATCGTTGCTGGTCCTCGATGAATCCTGGACAGCGCCGGTCAAGCATCTTGGCCAGCCAACCGGGAATACCATCCTCGGTCTCAATGACGGACCGAGCCCAAAAGTAGAACTCCTGCATCTCTACGTACTGATTTCGAGTTTCCAAAAGCAACTGCCAAGGGACACGACGGGCTTGGTCATCAGCGCGATCATGCGCGGCTCTCTCAATCTTGTAAACCGAATTGTCCGCTCGTCGGCGCTCTTTCTTTCCTAATTGTTTCGATCGCCTCACGTGCGCGAACCTCTTCTCGTGATTTTGTTGCGAAAACTTGTCTTTTGAAAGAGACAGCTTAGTCTACGATCCGCGCGGAAAACAAGAAGTCAACCCCGAGCGGTGTTGTAGTGCGGGCTGCTAGAAATGTCAAGCGCACCGCACGGAGGGTAGCGTCCTAAGTAGTGCATTGCTAAACGTTGGTCCTTGGCGATCACTCGGCGGTCCCGGCCTGCGGTATTGGTGCGCGGCAGTCCAGTGCTGAGTTCACATTTCTCCCCCGGCTTAGCACCACAGGTCGGACAGCGGACGGTGAGCGCCTCTTTTGGGCTCTGTTCTTTTTGGATCATGGCGAGAAAATGCTATCCCGATTTCGGTTGCAGAGAACGGTCAATTTTGAACATCTTTGATCCGAATAGTCGGATCTGCTGGGACTTTGCCTCTTCGCGCCGCCCGCCATCAGTGAGTCACCGCACTGTTAGGAGGCACTGCCGACAATCGGCAGGTGTGTCACCACCCGTGTTGTTCTCAGTTTGAAACAACCGGGGTGTCTCCCTTCGCCACGGCGGAGTACACGGCGACGCTCTCGCGCCGCTGTCACCACCCATATTGTTCTCAGTTGGAAAAAGCTGTGGGGGTTTGCCTGGCGACCACGAAGAGCACGTGGCGATCGATCTCACATGCCTTTGTCCTTTATCGCGAGTTGGTTAGCGAGCTTTCTCATGCCGACCTCGACAACAAGTTTACCGACCGAATCGCTCTAATATGCCCCAGCCTTCCTCCCACGGATAACTGACCGCCGAAAAGCCGTTGGACTTGGTGATTGAGTGAGGTTAATTTTGCCCCAAAAGCAGCCGCTTTGAGGTGCTGCCGGAGGTGCATATGCCACGTTGGTCTCAAGTCCCTTTGGTCCGTCAAGTCCAGCTCGTTGCTCGGTCGAAGTGGGCACGTCCAACCGCCACTCTTGTCACCCTACTTCTGGTCCTGCCTGTGGCCGCGATGGCACAGGGTTCACCGTTCGACACGGGCTTTAACGCCATCCAAAGCCTTTTCACCGGCACCATCGCGAAGGTTGCCAGTCTGGTTGCAATCGTGATCGGCGGCTACGGATTCGCGCATGGCGAACCCGGCGCAAAAAAGGCGCTTGCTGGCGTTGCCGCTGGAACGGGCATCGCCGTTCTCGCCGTAAATGTCCTGAGTTGGCTCTGGGGCGTATAGCGCCACTTTCAACCAGCGCCTGGAACGAGGAACTTATGCCCGACAAACCACAGCAGAAGCATCGCACAAATCGAGTCTTCAAGAGCCTGCACAAGCCGCTCACCTATTTGGGCGTTGAACGGACGCTGTTCTACTTCGTATGCGTCGGCGCGGTGGGGGCCTTCAACCTCTTCAATTCCATCCTCGCCGGTATCGCCGTATTCATCGGAGGTTTTGCTTTCGGGCATTGGGTAACGAACAGCGATCCGGCCTTCCTCCGCATCCTCGCGAAATCCGAACGCTACAAGCTGCGCTACGACGCGGCCAAACAGCAAGTCCCACTTGTGGAGGTCGTTTGATGCTGCGCCTCGATAAAGTCATCAAGCCGTGGAAAGAGAGTGCGTCTCTCAACGACCACATCAACCTCTACGGCTTCTGGAACGAGACGGCCTTCCTTACCAAAAGTGGCGATCTAGGCATGGTTCTGAGCGTTCCCGGCGTGGACTACGAAAGTCTGGACCGCTCAGAACAGGAGTATGCGGTGAAGCGGTTGGAAGCGGCACTCAAAGCGTTTGGCCCAGGCTTCCATGTTTACCAATACCTCTTCAAATCGAACCGCCCCGACATACCGTTCGCAACGTATGACGACCCGATTGTGGAAGCGGCGATCGACCAGCGGCGGAAGTTCTTTGAAGCGAAGCGCGACCATCTTTATCAGATTGAAATCTTCTACTGCATTCTGCTCGAAGGCGCCAGGTCGAAGACCGGCGTGGGCGCGGCAATCGCTCGAATCTTGCGCGATCCCGCGGGCGCCGTTGGCGAACTAAAAGTGCAGTTCACCAACGACAGCATGAAGACGCTGTTGCGCACGCATATTGAGCACGATCTTCGACGGCTCGACCAGAGCGTGCAGGCATTCGCTCGGCAGCTCGCGGACTTCATGCAAATCGAGATCTTAAATCAACAAGGACAATTCACATTCTTCCGCCGCTTGCTGAATTACGACGACTGGCGTGTTGAAGGGAGGCCGCAGTCCACGCAGTTTCTCGACTATCAGGTGGTCAACTCCGACATCGAAGCGGAACGCGATCATCTCCGCGTCGGCGATCACATCGTCCGGGTGCTGACGATGAAAGAGGCCATCACCGAAACACGGCCCCTCGTGCTCGATGTGCTGCTGAAGATTCCGGCCAACTTCTATGTCGTCACGGAGTGGACGCCGCTCCCAGCGGACAAGGCCCGCAAAGAAGTGAACAAGCGCCGCCGCCACTTCAATATGTCGAAGACCGGGTTTGTCTCCCAGATGGGCAACGATGCCACGAAGACGAACCCGCGTGATGTGCTGGTGGACGAATCCAAACAGGCCGACATTGAAAATCTTGGCGACTGCCTTCGCGCCCTGGGTGACGGTCAATCGCTGGGCGATTTCTCGCTCACGATTGTGCTGTACGGCCGTTCAAAAACCCGAACTGGAGCAGCTCGGGGCCGAGTTCACTGGCCTCTTCACCAACGCGGATGGCAATCTGTTTGCGGAAACCTACAACCAGCTGAACGCCTATTTCGCCACCGTGCCCGGCAACTATGCGCTGAACCTCCGCAAGCTGTATCTGCTGAACACGAATTACGCCGATCTGTCTTTTCTGTTTACGATCCTTCCCGGCGAGAAGACGAACGCGCATCTCGGCACGGAGTACCTGGCTGTGCTCGAAACCGACAACAGCACGCCCTACTATCTCAACCTCCATACCGGCGACGTTGCCCACACCCTTATTCTCGGGATGAGCGGCAGTGGCAAGTCCTATCTTTGCGTTTTTCTGCTGCAGAACGCGCAGAAGTACAAGCCGCTGACCTTCATCTTCGATATCGGCGGCAGCTTCCAGTCGCTTACGACGATATTCAAGGGCTCGTATCTCAATGTGGGTCAGGAAGCGCGGGACTTCACCATCAACCCCTTCTCGCTGCCTCAGACCAAAGAGAACCTGCAGTTTCTCTTCAGCTTCTTCCGCGTGCTCATTGAGGGTAACGAGCAACGTTACCGGATCGACTTCAAGGAGGAACGCCGACTGTGGGACGCGATCGAGCGCATCTACGTACTGGAGCCGAACCAGCGCACGATCTCGAACTTTGGGAACATCATTGGCGAGTTGAAAGAACGCCTCCACCGCTGGACCCGCGGCGGACAGTACGGATTTCTGTTTGACAACGCTGAGGACACGCTTTCGTTCAAAAGCTTTCAGACGTTCAATTTCCACGGCTGGAACGATGCGCCCGAAGTCTTGGAACCACTGCTGTTTTATGTTTTGCATCGGGCATCGAATGAGATCACTGACCCCAAGAAGCTCGGCACCCCCAAGTTCTTCCTGCTCGACGAGGCGTGGCTCTTCATCAAGAACGAGACCATCCGCAATTACGTGGTGCAGGCGCAGAAGACCTGGCGCAAGCACAAAGCGGCGATGATCCTGGCGACGCAATCCATCAAAGAGCTTGAGGAATCGGGGATGCTGGCGATAGTGGCCGAGAGTTGCCCGACAAAGATCTTCCTCGCCAACCCGGATATGAACCGGGAAGTTTACCGGGAGGCGTTTCATCTGAACGACACCGAACTGGACCTTATCGACGGCCTTGTTCCACCGGGCCAAATGCTGATTCGCAAGGCGCAGACCTCAAAGAAAGTGCATTTGAACGTCGATTCGGTCTCGCACTGGATGGCAACCAACAATGCCCGCGACAACCTCAAGAAGCAGGAGTATTTCGACCGCCACGGTTTTGCGGATGGCCTTCGCCATCTCGCGGAAGAGTGGCCATTCCAGCCGCGCGCGCTGGCCGTATCAACTTCGAACAACAACCGCTAAGGAGAGCTCTATGCGGCATCTGAAATTCGTCGTCAATTGCGCTTTGGTTTTTTCTTCCATCGGTGCTTTCGCCCAAGACTCTGCGCGCACGGTGCAGTATCACTCGCAGGACATCGTTCCCATCCGCGCCAAGGTGAAATATACGACCCTGATCGAACTACCCACGACCGAGAAGATCATGGAAGCCGCCACGGGTGACAAGGAGTTCTGGATCGTGGATGTGGTTGGCAACTTTTGCTTTGTGCATCCGGCGAAACAAGGCATCAGCTCCAACTTGAATCTCATTACGGACAAGGGGAACATCTACAGTTTCACCCTCCAGGACATCTCTGCCTTATCGACGACCCCTGATCTGAAGGTGATCGTCGAGCCCGCCGATCGTTCTGCGATTGTGGCCGCGAGCGGCCCTCCGCAGTTCGTGCCCGCCGCCCAACTCGAACAATCGCGGCAGCAGCTTGCCGCTCTGCAATCGCACGTTGAGCAGGCCGTGGATGAGTACAAAAGCGCCTATCCAACGCGGCTCAAGTTCGACTATGCCTACAAGGCGAACGAAGCCCCCTTCGACATTCAGTCGATCTATCACGACGACAGGTTCACCTACATCAAGACCAATGCGCCTGAAAAGTTCAGTGTGTATGAGATGAAGGACGGCAAGCCCAACCTCGTCACCTACGACCTCCGGGAAGGGACGTACATCATCCCGAAGATCATGGACAGCGGATATGTGGAGCTGGGCAAAAAGAAGATGGAATTCACGCGCAAGGGATCACCGTCATGACCGAGAACGTCTTTACTCCCCACACAGAGCCGCAGGCCGAGCCAACGTTGCGCCGCAACCTGGAACTGCCAAAAGGTGTCTTGCAGAAGAACCTCAAGACCTTCGTTTATCTGGGTGCGGCATTGCTCGTGATTGTGGCGGCGCTCTTCAGTTCGTCCGGCAAGAAGACGCCCGGACAACAGGCCAGCGCGAAAGGGCAACCACCGCAACCAGCCTTGCAGGACAACACCGACAGCAACGTGCAGGAGTTGAAGAACCAGCTTCAGGCCGAACGTCAGAAAGAACAGCAGGCGACAATGGCCGCCGCTGCGATGGGAGATTCAGCGCTCGCGTCTGCGACTCCCCAGCAGCGGGCTGCAGCCGCGGCCTATGGACCGACCGGCGTTGCCGTGCCCTGTATTCCGGGCCAGCCCTGCCCGCAAGCGCAGCAGGGCAACATGCAGATGCAACTCACGCCTGTGCAACAGCAGGCACAGTTGATCGCCGCGAAAGAACGCGAGCGCGCAGACGACTCCCGTTTCGCTTCCAATCTTGTGTACTCCCGCTCTGCCGATCCGCCGCAACAACAACAGCAAGGCCAGATGATGCCCGCCCAATATGGCCCTGCCGAACGGCAGACAAACAGCAGTCTCGTCTCCCCACCAGCCGAAGGAAAACAGGAGGACACGCCCGGAGGCTATAAACGCCCACTGGAGGCCAATGTCGATTCAGCCGTCGGTCAGCCCTATCTCGTCTACGAGGGTTCGGTTCTCGACACGGTTCTCATGAATCGCCTGGATGGAGACGCCGTAGGACCGGTCAAAGTCCTTGTCTCAAATCCGTTGTATTCGCACGATCATCAACACGTCATCATTCCCGAGGGAACGGTTGTTTTGGGCGAGGCAAAGAAGATTGGAGCGGCGGGCTTCGGCCAACAGCGGCGGATGGCCGTGGTTTTTCACCGCCTGATTATGCCGGACGGTTACTCCGTCGATCTCGATCAGTTCCAAGGTCTCGATCAGATCGGACAGGAAGGGCTGAAAGATAAGGTCAACAACCACTACCTCCAAATCTTCGGCACCTCGATCGCTTTGGGTGTGATTGCTGGAGCCAGCCAGATCACGCAGGGTGGCGGCACCATTACCACGAGCGGTTCCCAGGCATTCACCAACGGGGCGGCGGGCAGTGTTTCGCAGTCTGCGACCACGATCCTTGATCGCTTCATACAGATACCGCCCACCATCACGATTCGGGAGGGCCACCGCGTGAAAGTGTATTTCACGCAGGACTTGCTTCTTCCTGCGTACTCGAATCACACTATTCCGCAAACGTTTTAAGGAGGCTTTCCAATGCGAATCGTTGCCCTCTCCCTCTTATTCCTGTCGACCTCTCACCCTTGCCGGCTGCCAGAGCAAAGCGGCAAAAGTGAAGAAGTTGCAGGACCAATACAACGCCGAATACCCGGCCTATGCCAAGGACTGCCTGGACCGGAGACCTCCGGAGCCGCAAGAATGCTGACAGGAGAGAAGCTGACCAAGGAACAGATAGCGGCTCTCGAAGCCAAGAAGAAAGAACGAGACGCACGGTGCAAGCCAGAGGCCGACCGTCTTGCACAGCTCCAGAAAGAGATTCTCGCTGCACAGCAGTAAAGCCGTACCGCTGTAAAGCATCACGAAACCAACGGCGACGAAGGGACGAGACAAATGAAGAAACTAACCCTTACCGTGCTCGCCGTTGGGTTTGCGGCGGCGTTGCAACCGTTCGCGAATGCACAATTCGGTTCTGGCATCGTGTTCGACCCGACGCAGTCGGGCCATGCCATTACGCAGATCGAACACGAAGAACAATCCATCGCCAACCAAGTGCAACAGATCGAGAACGGCCAACAGATTTTCACCAACACCGTCAAGATCGCCACGCACGGCACTCCAAACCTACAACGTCGCAAAGCAGCAATACAACCTCTACCATCAGATGATCCTTGCGCCGCGGATGCTCTATGCGCGATTTCTGTCTCCGACTTCTGACTTGCTGATGCTGCAACAGATCTCGAATACCTATGGCAATTCGATGGGGTGGCTCAATTCCGCAAACACCGGAAAGGGGGCCGCATCCGTCGTACCAGCAAGTTAGCGTTCCGAACACCAACAACATGATTCCCGGCTACGGCACCGCGAGTATGGCCGGGCAGCTGCAGATTGCCGCGCAGGGCGCCACCGTTGACATCAACGACTCCGTGATGACCAACAACCTCGCAAGCGCTCGGGACCATCCGCGCCAATCAGACCGCAAGACAAACGGACATTGCAAATCTGGAGGCCGCAACCCAAACCCAAGACCCGTCGCAGCAAACCATCATGGCCGAACTGCAGCGCATCAACCAAGCCCTGCTCTTGCAGCTGCGCACCTTGCAAGACGCAAACCAAATCAACGCCAATCTTGCCCTGCAGCAGATCGTTGCCCAAAAGCAGCAGCAGGACGCGATGAAAGCGGCATTCCGTGACTCATCGGGATACGAAAGCTACTACAACGCCAACATAACAACAACCAGCGGTGGCGCGGCTAATCTCCTTACGCAAGCGTACTGAGTAGATCGCAAGCAGAAGAAACTGGAGGGCATGGAACATGGGTACAGGGCTCTTCGAATTTATCGCTCAGGCGTGCCAGTCGCTTGCAGCCACGGCGGCTCCCTCCATTACCGCGATGGGGGTTCACATCGTCATAGCATTGGCGACCATCATGTTGGTTTGGTTTGGCGTGCAGGAAGCGCTGGCATCGGCGCACGGCGGGCCAGGGTTCAGCATGGGGAGGTTTCTCAACCTCTTCATGCTGCTCACCTTCGCCTACGCGATGGTGAACTACTACGACAGCTCCATCCCCGGACTTGGCTTTTCCATCAAGGGCTTTATCGACGGCGGCACAACAAGTCTAGTGAACCTGATTGGCGCCGATGGCTCCACCACGATGCTGAACGAGATCCACGCGGCATCCTCCAAGACAGGGCCGTCGATACTGAACAGCATGATGAATCCCTACTACGCCATCGTGTACTTTGTGGTCCAATTCCTGTTAGCCATGCTGGCCGCGATCGTCTCCGCCATTCTGGCCTACGGCGCAATTGCGGCAACGATCATCGGATTACTCGGGCCGATCTTTATCCCATTCCTTGTCTTCGACAAGCTCGATTGGTTGTTCTGGGGTTGGCTCAAGGCGTATCTCGGATTCAGCTTTTACAAGGTCGTCGCCGCAGCCACGATGAATGTTCTGTCCCATGTTCTGACGAACTACTACATCCAACTTGGCCAGAGCGTGTCGGACCCTTCATTGATGGTTCAGACGTTGCCGCTTCTCGTCCTTCTCGTACTGGTCAACATCTACATCCTCTTCAAGATTCCGACCATGACGCACAGCCTATTCACCGGCGGTACTGGCGGACACGGTGGAGGCCTGGGCTTGGCGATGATGGCAATACGGGCCGCGATGTAAACGCGCAAGAGAAAACGAGGTCACAGATGAGCACAGAAACAACGAACGTGGAAACGAAAGCCACCCCGGAAATCACCCGAGCCGCAGAGCGTTATCTGGAACAGTACGGCGATCCGCTGGTGATGAATACCTATTTGAAGGTGACGATTCTTGTGCTCGCCGGCGTCTGTATCGCGCTGGCGGCGCTCACCTTCAAGAGTCAGCAAGCGCTCGCCAACATGCACCCAATGATTGTGCGGATTAACGACGTGGGCCACGCCGAAGCGATCGACTATCGGAACTTTCAGTACCGCCCGCAGGAAGCGGAGAACAAGTATTACCTCACCCGCTGGGCGGAACTGTATTTCAGCCGCAATCGTTTCACGATCGAACGTGATCAAACGCAGTCGCTCTACTTCCTCAATAGCGACGTGCAACGCGCCGTGATCGACCAGGAACGCAAGGACAACAGCATTCAGAATTACGTCAAAGACAGCAGCTTGCCGTATATCGATGTGGAGATCAAGAACGTCATCCTTGACGACCTGCGACAGTCGCCGTATTCGGCGCGCATCGAGTTCGAGAAGGTGTACACCAACCCCGCGGATCATTCCGAACTCAAGCGGGAGCGATGGACAGCCAGCGTCACCTATGTCTTTCGCGAGAATGTGAAAAACAATGAGCTTGCCGTGAACCCCCTCGGTCTGACCATCGTGCGCTTCCGGGCCGACCAGGCATTCAGCTAGGGATTCATCGACCTGCCCAGAGGCTTATTCATGTCCTTTCATGCTGCTAATCCGGCTGGCTTTTCCCACCTGTCCTCGTGTGCCTGGTGGAGCAGGCGAACAAGAGCCTTTCGACGCGCAACTACGGTGGCGAATTGCGCCCTTCTTACGGCGGACATGCCAGCTCGAATCGCACTGCAATTGCGGTGAACTTCCGCAGCCAGTGTGCAGATGAAAACTTTGCTCTGGAGCGTGTCTGCCGTTATGTATCCCGTCTTTTGCTCGGTCACAGCTTCGGGGCCTTTCCGGCGCCCGGCGGCACTCGGTCTTCTGCTTCGCATTGCGCGCCCCTTCGGGGTCTCGGTTCCTCCCAAAACAAGTTTGAGAACCACGGCAAAGAACGCCGCTCAAACTTCTTTCGGGCCCCTCCCAGAAAGCAGACCTTCGGCACTTGGGAGCCGGGCCCACTCGCTAAGCTCCGCCCAGTGTGACCCGAGCAACAACGGGCGAATTCAACAAACGGAGACACTCTCATGTACCAGAACAAAGTAACCCTCATCGGCTTTCTCGGCAGCAACCCAGAAGTTCGCACCGCCAACAACGGCAGCTTCACGACACTCTCGCTGGCAACCAAGTCCTCCTACAAGAAGGACGACAAGTACATCTCGCACACCGAATGGCACCGTTGCGTAGTCTTCGGCAAGCTCTCGGAGTTCGCCAAGACGCTCACCAAGGGCGCACATATCCAGGTGGAAGGCGAACTGCGCAGCCGGGAGTACGAGAGCAAGAAGACGGACACGAAGCAGCGCGTCTGGGAAATTCGGGTCGCTTCGATCCTGAAGCTGGACCGCGCCGAAAAGGCCGCCCCGGAAGATCAGGATCACGATGAAGTGCCCCAGGAGGAAACGGCTGCATAAGCCCTTGCTCTTCACTCTCGGAAGCCCGGCTAACCGCTGGGCTTCCATCGCTGTGAGGTTCCCACTATGAGCTTCGAATTGATCCTTCCATTCCTTCGGCCCATCGAGGCGCTGCTGCTCGACGAAGACGTTAGCGAAATCATGGGCAATCCCGATGCCTCGTGGTGGTACGAACGCGACGGCATCATGTTCCAGGAGCAGAACATTTCGTTCGACGCCGGCAAGCTACAAACCGGCCTCGAAGTCATTGCCAATCAACTCGGCAAGAAGCTCGACGAGGACAACCCTAGACTCCACGCACAACTTCCGGACGGGAGTCGGTTGGCGGCGTGGATCCCGCCGGTCGTGCGCCGGCCACCGGCGATTGCGATACAGGAAATTCACCAGCCGCCATTACACAGTTGATGATCTGATCGCTCGCGGCACGCTGACGCGGGCGCTTGCGGACTTCTTAGCCGAGCAGATTCGCAGCGGTAAGACGCTCCTTATCAGTGGCGGAACCGGTACCGGCAAGACCACGCTATTGCGGATACTGGCCGACTTTATTCCCGAACAGGATCGCCTCGTTGTCATCGAGGACACCTCCGAACTTCAGATCCAGAAGCCGAACATTCTGCCGACGGAATGCCAGACTGATACGTTCAAGGCCAAGTATCTTTCGACGACCTTTTAAAGTCCGCTCTCCGCTGGCGACCGGACCGCATCATTCTCGGGGAAGTCCGCGGAATCGAGGCACGAACGCTGCTCGATTCCTTCAACACGGGCCATGCGGGTTCAATGGCTACGATCCACGCCAACTCGGCGGAGAAAGCCCTTCACCGTTTCGCCAATCTCGTGATGCGCAGTCACGCGCAAAGCACGTTCGCCGATACCGAAGCCGAGATCGCAGAAGCTGTCGATTTTGTCGTCCATGTTGAACGTCAGCCAGGCCGCCGCGTTGTCCGCGAGGTGCTTGCGCTTCGCGGCTATGACCGCGACGCGAAACGCTTCCTTATTGAGCCCGTCTTCGAGGTAGCAACATGCCACAGCATTCGGCACGGACTGCGGCGCCTATTGCTGCTGACTTGCTAACCAATTCTGCACATAACGATTCCTTGATTCCACTACCTATAAAGGAGAACCCACATGCCACTGCTTGAGATCAACCAGAGCCGCCACATCTGTGCTTCTGTCCGACTCGATGAGGTCACCGCCACGCAGGTCGATCAGTATGCCGCCTTCATCCACGCATCCGCGGACGATGTTGTGGACAAGGCGCTCAACTATGTCTTCTCAAAGGACCGCGACTTCCAGGACTTCCTGAAGACGGCACACGCCAAGCAGGTTGCCCCCGCTTTGCGTGTGCGAAAAGGCCCGAGCAATGGTGCGACGGAGCAGCCGACAAAGAAGCTTGCAGCCGGGGTGGAGTCCACGGCTTCTGTGCGCGCAGTGAAGGCATGATCGTCCATTCAATTTCGTGGTGGTGCAAGAACGGTGCTTCGCACCGGAAGAATTTTGACACTCCACCCCTTAAAGGGTCGTGCAGGTGCACCACGGTGCACTTACAGCGGTTTCAAGGACATAACGATTTCCGGTGCACTTGGGTGCACCTGTGAAATGCGAGGGAACATGGCAATTTTGAAAGCCAACCCAGACGCGATTTCTGACAGCGACCACACTCTAAATCGCGTCTTCCCCGTGACCGCGAAGCTAACGAAAGAGGAGCTGGGGAAGGTCACTGAGTTTGCCAGGTCGCAGGGACTTGCACGCGGGGAATGGATACGCGATGTGATCCTCCGGGAGCTGCGCGGAGGATCGGCCAGCGATCCATCCCTCGCGGAGATTCTTGGGGTTCGCTTGCTCCTGGTAAACGTGTTGCGGCCTCTGGCCGCAGGCCAGAGACTCACGCCGGAGGCGTTCGACAAACTGCTCGACGAAATCAGCGAGGCCAAGCACGCCCTCGCTGGAAAGCTGGCCGCTTCCGCAGGAAGGAAATAGCGATGGCAATGACAAAGTGGGGACGCAAGGAATCCATCATCTGGCCGCCGCACAGCCCGATTTACACGTACGGGGCGGTATTCATGGCGCTCGTTCTTACCGGACTTTTTCTTTACTGTCGGTTCACCTTCGGCAACAGCCCCCTACAGCGGTTCTACACGCCCACCTACATCCGATCGAGCGTTGCAGGAGCAATCGGAACGAGCCGCCGAGACAACTACCGGATGCTCATGGTGGGCGCTCGCGGAATTCAACCGCGTCTGGCGACGAACACCGACGTGACGGACGGCACGACGCCGCAACCGGGCGGCAAGCCCATCCCGCTCGCGCTCTCGCAGCCCGCCTTGCAGCGCGGCTATACGATCCTTTACCTGGGACCGGAGCAGAGCTATATCGACGCGTCCTTGAGTGCCTATCTCAGGAGTGCGGTTTACGGTAGCGATGGCCTTTTCGATCTCTACAAGCTCCCGCTGCTTTTCGGTCTGCTATCACTGGTCATCCAGCTCCCGTTTTCCATCGCCAAGGACGTTCGACGACGCAAGGCGCTGAGATACGGACGACGACTGAAAGGCCCCGAGATGATGACTCCGAGGGAGTTCAACGACAGGGTCGCAGGGGATGGCATAGGCATTAAGACCAACGAAATGAAGACAATGATCCGCATACCGCAGCGGGCGGAGGCCCAGCACATGCAGATCATCGGAGATACCGGAGCGGGCAAGACTATGATCATGCTCCAAATTCTTCGGCAGATAAAACATCGTGGCGATTCCGCGATCGTCTACGACCCCGCACGGGAGTTCGTCAAACGCTTTTACGACCCGAAAAACGGCGACGTTATCCTGAATCCGCTCGATAAGCGGTGTCCCTACTGGGGGCCCTCGGAAGAACTCCGCCGACGCTCCGAGGCGAAGGCTCTGGCGGTGTCCCTGTTCCAGCCGCCGCAGGACAAGAAGGGTGAGTTTTTCATCGAGTCCCCGCAGAAGATCTTCGCCTTCCTGATGGCCTATGGCCCGACGCCAGAGGAGTTGGTGAAGTGGATGTCGGACCCGCAGGAGATCGACCGAAGGCTGAAAGGAACAGAGCATGCTCACCTAATTGACCCGAGGGCGCACCAACAGCGTGCTGGAGTTCTTGGCTCGCTTGGACTCGTCGCCGACAGCCTCCGCCTCTTGCCGAACAAGGGCGACGGGAATGGCGAGTGGTCGGCCACAGAGTGGGCCGAGACGCGGCAGGGCTGGATCTTCATTACTTCACTCCCGGCAGAACGTGAGGCACTTCGACCGCTTCAAAGTCTATGGATCGACCTGCTCGTCTTGCGTCTGCTAAACGAGCCGAAGGAGGGCCAGAAGCGGGCATGGTTCGTGATCGACGAGTTGGCGAGTTTGCAAAAGCTCCCCCAGCTCCATACCGCCATTACAGAAAATCGAAAGAGCAACAACCCTGTGATTCTGGGTTTCCAAGGAAAGGCCCAACTGGAATACCTCTACGGCCACCTGGCTGAGGTCATGCTGTCCCAACCGGCAACCAGCATTTGGCTGAAGACGAAGGAGCCGACCGCTGGCGAGTGGGTCAGCAAGTTCATTGGAAAGGTCGAGATCGAACGGCTACGCGAGACCCACTTCGACGGCTCCCGCGCTGGGCGAAACTTCGCGCTGGACCGGCAGATTGAACCGCTGGTAATGGAGTCCGAAATCTCCGGACTGCCGGACCTCCACGCCTATATGAAGTACGAGAACTATGTGACGCGCTTCTCATTCCCGTACTTCGATATGCCGGTTGTCGCCAGTGACTTCGATCTCCGCGATACGCCCGAAGACAAGCTCCCCTACGATCCCAAAAACATAGGAGCGGCTAAGCCCCAGTTGCGTCCGCTTGAACTGAAGCCGGACGCAAATGTGCCCACGCCGCCGCGAAAATCGCCACGGACAGCGACGGAGATACCGCAGCAGGAGACCGACGCTTGAGACGAACGTCAACGCCCAACAAAGCCTCAATCTTCGGGGATAGTAACTGCCATGCTGACCATTTCAAAGCCGCTCTCCGCTGGCCAGGCGCAGACCTACCACCAGAAGGAGTTCACCGCGAAGGAGCAGAACTATTGGTCGCAACGCGGCGTCATCGCGGGCGAATGGCAAGGGCGACTGGCCGAGCAGTTCGGCCTTGCCGGGACCGTTTCCGCCGAGGACTTCGCGAAACTCAGCCAGGGCCAGCATCCACAGACCGGCGAGCAGCTTGTGCGGCAACGAGCGTCCTATGAATATCAGGAT
>CAVZZB010000002.1:0-68096 GCA_963779525.1 uncultured Acidobacteriaceae bacterium | reverse complement strand
CATTGAATGCAATCCTCCGATGGAAGTGCTCGGTTGACCAGGCGGCCCAATAAATAACGGCCCTTAATGCTCACAGCACCGCGCTCATCGCAGTTCGACATCAAGACACAACACAAACCCCTCGAAGACCCTCCGCAAAGAGTCTGGCGAAACATTCCCGATCTGTTCGTATCGCTCCCAAGAGTACAAAACATTGCGGTGGTCAGTATTGACCAGTAACGGCCCGTTAGTAACGTCTAGCATGCTGACAAAGGGTACCCCAGCAGCGAGCACACAAGGAATGACGACGAGTCAAATCCAGTTCGAATTGATCTGTGTGGAACGCCTTGAAAGTTTGGCAAGCGGACTAAGGTCCTGCGCTGCTCTGAGCGAGCCCTTACTTTTAACGAGTTCAAACTTGAATGGAGATAACAATGTTGAAACGTATTTTGGCCGTAACAACTCTGATGGCGATTGCAAGTCTAACCGCTGTCGCCTCGGACCGCGACGATGATGTGAATCGTACCCAGAAAGCTGCCCAGGTCTTCAAGGAGATCATGAATACTCCGGATCAGGGCATTCCTTCGGATCTTCTGGAATCGGCGAAGTGTATCGCCATCGTTCCAGGGGATAAGAAGTTCGCTTTTATATTCGGTGGCAGCTACGGCCGGGGACTTGCGACCTGTCGCACCGAGCATGGCTGGAGCGCTCCCATGTTTGTGGCTATTGATAGCGGAAGTGTGGGTTATCAGATTGGGGGCTCTTCCACCGACATCGTGATGCTCTTCATGAACGATCATGCCCTGCAAAGCCTGATGAGCGACAAATTCAAGCTTGGAGCCGACGCTTCTGTAGCGGCCGGACCGGTGGGCCGGAATGCCGCTGCTGGCACTGACCTTAAATTGAATGCGGAGATTCTGTCTTACTCGCGATCCAAGGGCATTTTTGCCGGGGTGAGCCTGGATGGTGCCGTGATGCAAGCCGACAAAAGTGGTGACAAAGCCATGTATGGCGACGATGTAAACCGCCATGAAATTCTTGACGGCAAAGTTGCGGTACCTGCTTCGGCTCGAGAGTTGGTAGAAGAGCTTGGCGAATACGCCCACGTAGCTAAGGCTGAATAACGGCTCCACGCGATGACATCGAAGGTGCCGCTGTCTCGACAACAGCGACGCCTTAGCAACTTCTGTTTAGAAAATTCAGACCTCGTTGACAAATTAGATTGGAGCCAATATGGCAAAAACTGCAGTGGGTTTGTTTGAAAGCTCAGGATCGGCTGAAGAGGTCGTTCGCGACCTCGAAGCCAGCGGCTTCCTTCGGAAGGACGTCCGGATTTTGAAAGAGCCTCTGGAGATGGCGGGGAGCGGGCTCATGAGTACGCCACACACCGATTTTGAAGTGGGGTTGACTCGTGATCTCACGGCATTCGGGGTCCTCGAAGCGGACGCGGAAGACTACGTTCAAGGAGTACGGCGGGGAGGAGTAATGGTCTTCGCTACCGGTTCAGGTGACAAGGCTCAGGCGGCAACTGAAATTATGAACCGCCACGGCGCTGTAGAAGTCGAAAAAATCAGCGCATCGCGGCCGGAACTACCAAGCGCCGACCACGGTGGGCCTCCCGCCCACGATCTTTCCGTCCAAACTGGAAGGTTCCGCTCGCCGGGCTCCGGTGGGGGCCCGGCGAGGCTGACCATCTCATCGCCAGTGACGGACCATGGATCAATCCCACGGTGCACGAAGAGAAATGAGAAGACAAGAAAATGATCTGCAATACCTCGATGCTTTGGCATCGCGCCTTGAGGCGCGCCTTCTAGGCTAAGGCTAAATTTCGACCGCACATAAATTGGCTTGAAGCTGACTTCGTCTCCAGATAGCCGTGGCTGAGCAAAACTGCTCAGCTTCCGCAGTGCCTCCGCAAGATACTGTATGCGTCCTAAATTTCCGAATTGAAGGCCTCGCAAGAGTCTTTTCTTCACAAACCAGGTCCAACGATCTCCCCAGACTCCCGTTTTACCGAGACTCGCGACCGCAAGAACAGGAGAGTATTCATCGTGGAACCAAGTTTAACGAGGCGGGTGTCCAACCCCGATTCCAAGGACGATCTGAAATCTCTCCCCCTGCCGGAAGTCGAAAAAAGATTGGCATCGTCAGCAAAAGGATTGAGCCAAGCCGAGGCGCAGAAACGGCTGACGCAATATGGTCCGAATGAGATCAAGGAAAAGAAAGACAATCTATTCCTGAAGTTCCTGAGCTATTTCTGGGGGCCCATTCCATGGATGATCGAAGGGGCAGTGATTCTGTCGGGGGTGGTTAAGCACTGGCTGGATTTCTTCATCATTCTATTTCTGCTTTTTTCCAACGCGGTGGTTGCGTTTTGGGAAGAACATCAGGCAGGTAACGAAATTGCCGCGTTGCGCGCGAAGCTGGCGACCGAGGCCCGCGCCCTGCGAGACGGAAAATGGGCGACTCCGAAAGTAGCAGAACTGGTGCCCGGCGACGTCATTCGGCTGCGATTGGGAGACATCGTGCCGGCAGACGCGCGTTTGTTGGCCGGTGACCCGGTGCAAGTCGACCAGTCCGCGCTGACCGGAGAATCTTTGCCCGCGACGCGCAAACCCGGCGAGGCGGTGTTTTCAGGCTCGATTATCAAGCGCGGCGAAACCGACGCGATGGTCTACGCCACCGGTACCAACACTTATTTCGGCAAGACTGCGGAATTGGTACAGGATGCTCATACCGTCAGCCATTTCCAGCGAGCGGTGCTCAAGATTGGCAATTACCTGATCGTTCTTGCCGTGGCTCTGGTAGCAGTGATTGTCACCACGGCGCTCTTCCGCCATGACCCGATCTTAAGCACGTTGGAATTTGCATTAGTGCTGCTAGTGGCCGCGATCCCAGTAGCGATGCCGACGGTGCTCTCCGTCACGATGGCGGTCGGGGCGCGTCTCCTGGCCAAAAAGCAAGCGATTGTGACTAAGTTGTCGGCGATCGAGGAACTCGCGGGCGTGGATGTGCTGTGCTCGGATAAGACCGGAACTTTGACCCAGAACAAGCTCACGCTGGGCGATCCATTCTGTGTCAATGGTATTACTGCCGATCAAATCATCCTCGACGCCGCTCTCGCTTCGCGCGCGGAGGACAAGGACACGATCGATCTGGCCGTGATCGGCGGTGTGAAGGACGATAAAGAACTGAAGAGCTATCAGGTCCTTCATTTCCAGCCGTTCGATCCGGTCCACAAGCGCACCGAAGCCACCGTAAAGGGTTCCGACGGAAAACAGTTCAAGGTGGCGAAGGGAGCGCCCCAGGTCATTCTGCAGATGGCGACCAATGTCGCGGAAGTAAAACCCGCGGTTGAGAAAGCCGTCAATGAATTTGCGGCACGCGGCTTCCGCTCGTTGGGTGTGGCCCGAGCAGATCAGGACGACAAATGGCAGTTCGTTGGGGTCTTGCCCATGTCCGATCCGCCGCGCGAACAGGCCAAGGCGACCATCGCGAGCGCCGTGAAGATGGGCGTGAAAGTCAAAATGGTCACCGGCGACCAGTTGGCCATAGCGAAGGAAATGTCTCATGAGCTAGGCATGGGCACGAACATCCTGGACGCCACTGTATTGCGCGATAAACAGAAGACAGCGGAAACTGCGGCGTCCATCGAGAAAGCCGATGGCTTCGCCCAGGTGTTCCCCGAGGACAAGTACAACATTGTCGACGTCCTGCAGAAGCACGGCCATATTGTCGGTATGACCGGCGATGGCGTGAACGATGCTCCCGCGCTCAAGCAAGCGAACTGCGGCATCGCAGTTTCCGGCGCAACCGACGCAGCTCGTGCGGCGGCGTCCATCGTACTGCTGGCGCCCGGCCTCCACGTGATCATCGACGCGATCAAAGAGAGCCGCCGCATTTTCCAGCGGATGAACAGCTATGCGATCTACCGCATCGCCGAAACGCTGCGCGTGCTGTTTTTCATGACGCTGGCGATTCTCGTATTTAACTTCTACCCCGTGACCGCGGTGATGATCGTGATGATCGCGGTACTCAATGATGGCGCCATTCTCTCTATCGCTTATGACAACGTTCATTACAGCGATAGGCCCGAGAAATGGAATATGCGCCTGGTGCTGGGGATCTCGACCGTTCTGGGCGTTATCGGAGTCGTGGCCGCGTTCGGCCTCTTCTATCTTGCTGAGCGCGTATTTCATCTCGACCGCGCGCACGCCCAAACGCTGATGTACCTGAAGCTGTCAATCGCTGGACATCTGACGATTTTCTTAACGCGCACGCGGGGCCCCTTCTGGTCGATACGCCCGGCTCGGATTCTCTGGATCGCAGTACTTGGCACCCAAATTGTGGCGACTCTAATCGCTGTCTACGGCGTATTTATGACGCCGCTGGGCTGGCGTTGGGCTGGGTTCGTTTGGGTCTACGCTCTGGCGTGGTTCCTCCTCAATGACCGCGTGAAACTCCTCGCCTATCGGATATTTGATCCGGTGAAAGCATCATTGTTGGCCAGGGTCCCGGTGGATCTTACACCGCAGATTGCTACGCGGGCCTATGAACTCTATCAGCAGCGAGGCCGGGGCGACGGCCAAGCGAACCAAGACTGGCTGGAGGCGGAGCGAGAAACCCGGAAGGATCAGGCGGCAAAGAAAGATGTCGCTTAATCGTCGTTCCGAGTAGTCGGAGTCGCTAAAGCGCACCTCATGCAGTTGGCGCCACTGAAGGAAGAAGATGCACATTCATTCCAAAGATTTCCGCGTACCGCATCACAAGAAGATCGACATCAAACTCTTGCCGACGATCGTGAAGTCATTTTGCAAGTCAAAGAAGGAATATAAAGACCTTCTGGAGAAACACATTGCTGAGCTGAGCGCACTACAACAACTTCACTACGCGTCCAACCGCTACGCATTGCTGCTGATCTTTCAGGGGATGGACTCTGCGGGCAAAGACGGCGCGATCCGGCACGTCATGTCGGGAGTCAATCCCGAAGGCTGCGAAGTTTTCAGTTTCAAACAACCGAGCGCCGAAGAACTGGAACATGATTTTTTCTGGCGCACAACATGTCGCCTTCCGGAACGCGGGCGGATCGGCATCTTCAATCGTTCCTACTATGAGGAAGTCCTGATCGTTCGCGTGCATCCCGAGATTCTCCGCACCCAGCGGCTTCCAGAAGAGTTGCTCGACGAGAAAAACATCTGGAAGGAACGGTATCGCTCGATCGTCGATCTGGAGCGCCATCTCTATCGCAACGGGACGCGGATCGTCAAAATATTCTTGAACCTTTCGTACGAAGAACAACGCAAGCGATTTCTCGCGCGCATTGACGTGCCCGACAAAAACTGGAAGGTCAGCTCCTCGGACAACCACGAGAGGAAATATTGGAAGCATTATATGGAAGCCTATGAGGATTGCTTGAACGCGACCAGCACACGTCATGCGCCCTGGTACGCCGTTCCCGCCGATGACAAAGACAACGCGCGGCTGATTGTGTCCCGTATTGTCCTCGACACGCTCCAGGATCTCAAGATGGCATATCCGAAGATCACGGAGAAGCGTCGACAGGAATTGCAAGCGATCGGCAAGGAACTGGCCCACGAGAAGTAACGGCAAAATTGTGGTCTCTTACTTTGAGTTGGAGTCTGTGGTCTGGCAGCGCTACAGAGCGGAGCATTGCCGGGGGAGGCGGGCATGGAATCGACACGGCGGGAAGCGCCCGACGCGGTGCGGCAACAACCTGCGGTTCAACGGCAATCAACGGTCGACTTTTTCGATTCCTCGCTGGAGTGGAGACGCGTGTTCGCCGAGACTTGGGGCTCGTTCCTGCTGGTGCTGGTCGCTGCTGGTGGCGGCGTCGTAGCTGCAATGAGCGGTGGCAGAGTCACCCTGAGCATGATGGTGGTCGCGCCGGGACTCATGGTGATGGCAATCATATACTTCATGGGCACGGTCAGCGGAGCGCATTTGAATCCGGCAGTCACTCTGGCATTTGCGGTGCAGCGCAACTTTCCTCGGAACAGGGTCCCGGCGGCGTACGTGGTCGCACAAGTGGTCGGGGCTGTTGGTGCGGGTGCTTTTCTTCGGGCCATGTTCGGTACGGTTGGCGCACTCGGCGCGACACTGCCTGGTTCTGGTGTGACCAGCGGAAAAGCTCTGGCGATGGAAGTGGTGCTCACGGCCGGGCTGGTGAACACGATTCTGGGAACCGCGTCGGGTGCCCGGAACATCGGCACGAACGGCGCCATCGCCGTAGGCGGTACATTGCTCTAGCGGGACTTTGGTCGGCGCCGGTTACCGGCGCGTCGATGAACCCGGCGCGTTCACTGGGGCCGGACCTGGTACGCGGCGACCTGCACACGACTTGGATCTATATTGTCGGCCCAGTGATCGGGGCATTGATTGGAGTGGCGTTCGAGTGGATTCTGAAGGGGAAGCCTACAGTGGCTGGCAGGATCGCCGCGCAGGGCGCACTTAGTGGCGACGATTCGAGTGGGAGCAGAGAGGAATGATCTACATGCATACTAAAGAACGAGGAATTAACGTTGATCCGGATAGCAGCGGGGCGGACCTGCACCTGAATCAGAGCAGAAGGCCGTCGAAGTTTATCTTCGATGCGGCCTTGTCTACTGCTGTCGCCGCCAACGGCCAACTTGTCGATAAATCGCCGAAAGCTAAGGGGTCGCTGACGCCCGAAATGGTCGACAAGATGAACCGCTACTGGCGAGCCGCGAATTATCTCTGCATCGGCCAGATCTATCTCTTCGAGAATCCCCTGTTGCGAAAGCCTCTCAAGGCCGAACAAATCAAACCAAGGTTGCTCGGGCACTGGGGAACTTCACCGGGACAAAACCTCATTTACATTCATTTGAACCGCCTCATCAAAGAGCAGGATGCCAACATAATCTATATTGCCGGTCCGGGACACGGCGGTCCGTCGCTCAATGCGTGCTCATATCTGGAAGGCACTTATACCGAAGTACATCCCGAGATCACGCCAGATGAGAACGGCCTACGACTTCTTTTCCGGAAGTTCTCAACTCCGGGCGGAGTGCCAAGCCATTGCGGACCGCATGTGCCAAATTCCATGCACGAGGGCGGGGAGCTCGGCTATTCGATGGTTCACGCATTCGGAGCCGCTTTCGACAATCCGGACCTGATTGTCGCCTGCATCATCGGCGACGGAGAATCTGAGACTTGTCCGCTGGAAGGAAGCTGGAAGTCTGTCAACTTTCTAAATCCGGTGCGGGACGGGGCTGTCCTTCCGATTCTGCACCTCAACGGCTACAAGATTTCCGGACCGACGGTTCAGGGACGGACGAGCGACGAAGACTTAAGAGCTCTGTATACAGGACGCGGCTACAAGCCCTATTTTGTGGAAGGCGACGATCCTGAGGTCGTGCATCAACTCCTGGCTGGAACTCTGGACGATTGTTATGCCGAGATTCGAACCATCCAGCAGGAGGCGCGCACGAGCGGGTTCAAGAAGCAGCCAATATGGCCCATGATCGTCCTGCGCACGCCCAAAGGGTGGACCTGTCCGAAAGAAGTGGATGGAGTCCCGATTGAAGGCACCTTCCGTGCCCATCAGGTCCCTCTCGCCACCGTCCGCGAAAACCCGGAGCATCTCAAGATCCTTGAGGCCTGGATGAGAAGCTATAAACCGGAGGAGCTCTTCGATCAAAAGGGGAGATTCATTGCCGAGCTAGCAGAACTCGCGCCGATTGGCGATCGTCGCATGGGAGGAAATCCTCATGTGAACGGCGGACGGCTGCTGACCGCGCTCGACATACCAGACTTTACAAGTTATGCGCTGGAGATCCCGGGACCGGGTCAAGTGATCGCGGAAGCTCCACGAAAGCTCGGAGACTTCTTCAGAGACATCTTCAAGCTCAATCCGACGAACTTTCGCATGTTCTGTCCCGATGAGACGAACTCCAATCGTTTGAATTCCGTCCTCGAAGCTACCCAGCGGTGCTTTACGGCCGAGACCGTTTCGATCGATGACGAACTGAGCCCGGATGGCCGGGTCATGGAAGTATTGAGCGAACATTGCTGCCAGGGATGGCTCGAAGGGTACTTGCTGACGGGGCGACATGGCATGTGGTCTTCCTACGAGGCCTTCGCGCAAGTCGTGGATTCAATGCTGACCCAACACGCCAAATGGCTGGAGCAATGCCGTGATTTTCCCTGGCGCAGACCGCTCGCATCCTTAAATGTTCTACTGACAAGTCATGCCTGGCGAAATGATCACAACGGTTTCAGCCATCAGGCGACTGGATTTGTAGACAACGCGTTAGCACGCAGGAGCGAAACCATCCGCGTTTACTATCCTCCAGACAGCAACTGCCTCTTAAGCGTTTTCGACCATTGCCTGCGGAGCCGCAACTACGTCAACATCGTTACTTGCGGAAAGCAGCCGCAGCTTCAGTGGCTGAACATGGACGAAGCTCTCGAACATTGCTCACGAGGAGCATCGATTTGGAACTTTGCGACCAACGACGGAGGCGGAGAGCCGGACGTTGTATTGGCCTGTGCAGGCGACGTACCAACCATCGAGATCTGCGCGGCCTCATGGCTTCTGCAAAAGCATGTTCCCGGCATCAAGGTGCGGGTTGTCAATGTGGTGGACTTGAGCATTTTGATGAGCCCGGATGATCATCCGCATGGTATGGATAACATGTCTTTCGACGCTCTATTCACCAAAGGCGCACCTGTCATCTTCGCCTTCCACAACAATCGCTGGCTCATTCACACCATGGTTCATGGACGCTCCAATGAAAACCGCTTCCATGTGCGCGGTTATATGGATCAGGGCACGACCACCACGCCGTTCGACATGGTAGTGCTGAACAAGATGAGCCGTTTTCATCTTGCTATCGATGCACTGAAGTACGTCTCACGGTTACGCTCAGAAGTTTCAGACGTGGTCGATACATTTAACCGGAAGCTGTACGAGCACCACGACTACATTCGACAACACCTGGAAGACATGCCGGAGATCAGAAACTGGCAATGGACAGCCGATTTCAGCGAGCCGAGCGCTCCCGCACCGCTGGCCAAGGGACATCCCCGCGCAGGTTTGTTCAGCGATAGCTAGCGGAAAAGCCCGACAGGGTTGCGGCGTGATCTGATGGGTTCTAGAAGCCAACCATTGTCTAAAAGAGCACAGTTTTCCGTCTTCTGATACACGAAGATAGGAGCCCAGCCACTCCGTGGCTCGGCGAGGAGATCATCATGCCACAAGCGACTTCTCCCCATTTCATTCCCACAAAGATTCTGGTACCCGTTGATTTCAGTTCGTCATCCGATGCCGCGCTGCAGACCGCATCCGACCTCGCTCAGCACTTTCATGCCGCCCTCTACCTGCTGAACGTGATTCCCATGCTTCCAATGGGGACAAAAACCGTCTCGTTTCCTGAAACGGAGTACCTCCACGAAGCGGAAGGTAATGCGGAGCACCAGTTGGCCACATGCGACGCCGCTCTTGTCTCCAAGGGGATCAAGGCAGGTTCCAGTATCGAAATTGGTAATGACGTGGTCGGAAACATCATGCTCGTGATCGAACGTGAGCATATCGACATGATTGTTATTTCTACGCACGGCATCTCTGGCTGGCGTCCTTTGGTCTTCGGCTCGATTGCGGAGAAGGTAGTCAAACAGGTGCAATGCCCGTTGCTGCTACTTCTCTCCGTTGAACCGGCCGCAGCTTGCGCAGCTTCCACTCCACAATCTTGAAGAAATCGTGGTAGCAGATACACTGTTTCAAAATAGCGAATATGGCTGCACATGTCGAAGCCGCACCATCACAACCACCCGGAAAGGCGGTCCAGGGCATAGCCTCATCCGGACTCACGAGCGCTGAAGCACGTAGCCGTCTTCTAAAAGACGGACCCAATGCGATGCCCGATGTGTCCGCTCATCCACTTCGAAATGCATTGGCCAAGTTCTGGGCGCCTGTTCCTTGGCTGCTCGAAGCGTCGATCGTGCTTGAGGTCGTGCTGCACAAATACTTCGAGGCCTCGATTATTGCGGGCCTGCTGGTCTTCAACGCAGCGCTGGCCTATTTCCAGGAAGGTCGCGCCCAGGCCACCTTAAAGGCCTTGAACTCGCGTCTCGCCTTGAATGCGTCCGTCGAGCGCGATAGTGCCTGGAAGACGGTACCCGCCGCGGAGTTAGTGCGCGGCGATCTCGTGAAATTGTCGCTCGGCGGTGTGGTTGCGGCGGATGTGCACTTGATCGGCGGATCTGTCCTGCTTGATCAATCCATGCTCACCGGCGAATCGCTGCCTATTGAAGCTGGTCCAGGTGTTGACACCTACGCGGGAGCACTAGTACGGCGTGGTGAAGCAACCGCGGAAGTGACAGCCACTGGCGTTCATACCAAGTTTGGCCGTACCGCAGAACTCGTGCGCACGGCGCACGTTGTAAGTTCACAGCAAAAGGCTGTGCTACGCATCGTACGCAATCTGGCTATTTTCAATGGTGTGGTCATCCTTGTTATCGGAGCGTATGCCTATTTTCATGCGATGCCGTGGAGCGAGATTATTCCTCTGCTGCTGACGTCGGTTCTGGCTGCAATACCCGTGGCACTGCCAGCAACATTCACGCTGGCGGCGGCCCTAGGAGCGCGATCTCTGGCGAAGCGGGGCGTCCTGCCGACTCGGCTATCGGCTGTGGATGAGGCTGCGACAATTGATGTCTTGTGCTCAGACAAAACGGGGACGCTTACCCGCAATGAACTCTCGGTCACTAGCGTTAAGCCGATGCCTGGGTTTGACGAAGCCCACGTTCTCGGCATGGCAGCGCTCGCAAGTTCTGACGGCGGGGATGATGCTGTGGATGCCGCGATTCGCTCTGCCTCCACCCACAAGCCGGCATCGGATCTGCCGAAGCTAATCACCTTTGTGCCATTCGACCCTGCCAAGAAAACTTCCGAAGCAACGGCCACCGACTCAAAGGGTGACGTAGAGCGCATCGTTAAGGGTGCCTTCACGGTGGTTGCGGGCCTCACACCTGCATCACCCACCGCGGCCGGTTTAGCCGACGAACTTGAAAAGCAAGGCTTCAGAGTCTTAGCGGTAGCTGCGGGCCCGCAAACAGCTCTGAAGCTAATGGGCCTGATTGCGCTCAGCGACCCGCCCCGTAAGGACTCGGCCTCTCTGATCTCGGAGCTCAAGACCCTGGGCGTGCGCACGGTCATGGTAACGGGTGACGCTCCCGCTACGGCGGCAATCGTCGCCCACGCAGTGGGACTGGACGGGGCCGTCTGCCCACCCGGACCGGTACCCGATGGCGTAAAACCGGAGGATTTTGCGGTGTTCGCAAGCATTCTTCCCGAAGGAAAATTTGACCTTGTCAAAGCCTTCCAGAAGAATGGGCATACGGTTGGGATGTGCGGCGACGGCGCCAACGATGCACCCGCGCTCCGTCAGGCACAGATGGGCATTGCCGTATCGACCGCGACCGATGTCGCCAAATCGGCAGCAGGTATTGTGCTGACAAAGGCTGGACTGGGCGGCATCGTCGCCGCCGTAAAAGAAGGAAGGATCACCTTTCAGCGCATTCTCACCTACACGCTGAACTCCGTCCTCAAAAAGATTGTGCAGGTGCTCTTGCTGGCAATTGGCCTGGTCATAACCGGACACGCGGTTTTGACGCCCATGCTGATGGTCATTGTGATGATCACCGGCGACTTCCTGGCCATGGCATTGACGACTGACAGAGTACGGCCATCGCCCATGCCGAATTCCTGGCAAGTGGGCAGGATTACGATGGCCGGGGTTGCCCTGGGGGGCTGCTTTTTAGCGTTCTGCATAGCTGTCCTAGCGGTTGGCAAGTTCGAAATGCAATTCGGAATAGAAGCCCTGAGAACGCTTTCCGTCGTTGCCATCGTTTATGGCAGCCAAGCCACCATTTATGCCCTGCGAGGGCGTCGCCACCTCTGGGGACTGCGCCCGACGGTGTGGCTCGTGGCGTCTTCCGTCGCCGACATTCTTATTATTTCAACCTTGGCGATTCGCGGAATTGCGATGGCACCATTGCCCGCTTCCGTCCTGGCGTTTGAGTTTGGAGCGGCCATCATTTTCGGATCGATCGTAGATGGGGTGAAAATCCCTGTCTTTGCCCGGCTTGGCATCTCGTGACCACGGCAAGCCTTCCGCGAACACTGGTTGGCAGCTCATGGCTGAGTTCGAAGTTAGATTTGCTCACAACCACGGAAAATGGCCCGGGAACGAGAAGGTGAAGGAGCGATCGCTGATGGAATCGGAACTAGGCAAAACGCCAGAAGGTCGACCCAAACGCGGATTCTGGGGCGTGATCCAGTGGATCTTTCTGTGGGGCACCATTTTTGGCCTGAGCGGAGTGGCGCTGGTGGCGGTGACAAACAAGGCGGTGATCTGGTCGAGTTCGGACGCGTTTTGCGGGACCTTCTGCCATACGATGACCTGGACTTCAGCGGCATATCATCAAGGCCCGCACTTCATCAATGCCTCCGGCGTGCGCGCAAGCTGCGGGCAATGCCACATCCCCTACGACTCCAGCCACGCGACGGCGACGGAGTACGTGAAGCTGCTGCTGTATAAGGCTGACCGCGGAGCAAAGGATTTCTGGAATGAGTCGCGCAAGACCATTGCGACGAAGGAAGAATGGGAAAAACAACGACCGCGATTACGAACAGAATTTGAAAGCTATACGAAAACACACAATTACATTACTTGTCGTGGTTGTCATTCGCTCGAAGCGTTTGGCGGACCGCGAAGCCGCATGAAAGCTCTGATCCACAAAGATCTCATCAAAACCAACACCTTCGATTGTTTCCAGTGTCATCAGGATGTCGGTCATGTGTATGAGCAGCAGGTGGCGAAGGTAGGTGGCTGGTACACAGATGAACAAGCGGCTTCGGGCGCAACCCTTTATCAGGCACAGTGCGCGAGCTGCCACGGAGCAAAACTGGAGGGCGGCGCTGGGCCATCTCTGAAGGGGAGTACGTGGCACCGGATGTATGGAGGCGCAAGACTATTGACGGTATGGGGAGAAATCATTGGCCCGATGGCCCAGTATGCGGGGACGACCTACACAACCCAGCAGTCGTTGGATATTGTGTCGTACCTGCTGCAACAAAATGGACTGCCCTCGGGGAACCAGCCGCTTGCGGACACGCGAGAATTGTCCGAGGTATTGCCGGCGAAATAGAGGCGGTGCGGACAAACGGCTTGACGTCTACGAAACGGTCTCCCTCCAAACCAAACCGAACGTGTCACACCTTCGCTTCCGGGGAGTCTGCGACCCCTTCCGGCGGTAAGACATCCGGCATGTCGAGACATGCGACACCAATCCGGCTGTCAGCCATCCCATAATAAACGTCGAAGCGATTGGGTAAGCCGAGATCGTCGCGGCGGTCGATGCCGGTCGGGAACACGACATGGGCGACAGTCCCGCTGCATTCCTGCGGCAGTGATGGCGTCAGCACCGGTTCTACTGAACGATAGCGGATCGTTTGCGGATGCTCTTTCGAGAGAACCATCATTCCTGCCGAATAACGCAGTTGGTGTTCTCCGTCCCTGGGCTTTTCCATTTCGCTGACACCGTGGTAAACGATCAGCCAACCGTGCCGAGTCATGATTGGCGGAGTGCCACCGCCGATTTTAAGGCGCTCCCAGGGCGACACTGGGGTCGCCAGCCGATGATGAGACATGAACCGACCGAGACGATTCGAATCGCGGGACTCCAATGACATTGCGCAGTACGAAATCCAGATGCTTTCCCGATCGAGATCAACCTTACGCTCCGCGGGATGGCGAACCGTTTCCTCTGGGCGAGTGCCAGGAAAAAGTGGCCGGTGCAGGATGGCCAACTCCGGGTGCCCGGATGGATTAGGAATCGCGACCGGAAAGAGACTGGCGTCCTTGTCATCCACATCGCCGCCTTCGACGCCATGGTAAGGACCAAAGGTCGCGAGTCCGAGACGTTTCCAGTGGAACAGGTCCCTCGATAAGGCAAGAGCAATTCGCGGGCCTTCAGGCGAAAAAGCCGTGTAAGTCATCATGTAGCTCTGCAGCGGTCCCACGAAGGTGATGCGAGGATCTTCGCAGCCACCGCCACCATCGGGTCGCCGCTCATAGTCAGCTTCCGGCTCCAGTGCGATGCCGAGCCGCTCGACGCCTGCCGGGTCGCCGGCTTTATTGAACCGTACTCGCGCAATGCCAATGCGCGAGTAATTCCCCCGCGCAACCAGCCGCGGGAACAGATAAAGCTCACCGTCCGGGCCACGTGCGGCAGCCGGATTCAGGACCCCTTCGACCTCCTGCGCGTTCCCCGGCTCCGGCTCCATCAACATTCCTCGCCGTTGCAACTTAAGTCCGCTCATCAAATCCTTTTCGGCGACTGCCATAGCTTCAGGCCGCCTCACTATCGACTGCTAAACAGGCAATGATGGTTTGAATAACCCGCTTGGTCTCGTTGGGATCCTTAACCGGGATGCAATCCACTCCGGCTGTTTCAGCAGGGTAGTCATTGCCGCCCACGTACAGGGCGTCGCCGATATAGATCATCTCTTTTATCGAAATACCGAGCAGATCTCGCAGTTTTCTGATGCCGTAGGCCTTGTCGATGCCCGGTTTGGTGATGTCAACAGATGTCGAGCCCCCGATTCGGACAGAAAACTCGGGAATGAAAGTGTCAAGAACAGCTTTGATCTTCTTCCGCTTGGCGAAATCGGGGTCCCATTTTTCCTTTTCTTCCAAGGGAGCTTGCTGACCTAAGGCAGAAAATGTTATCTGGCTACCCCGGTCCTCAATTTGCTCGCCCCAGAGCTTTTCGATCTTGAAGTCTGCAACTCCGATCGCCTTCTTTAGGGAATCGAGGATCCGTTCTCTTTGATCTGTCGTGAAATCTTCCGAATAGATCTTCTTCCAATCTGCTGAATCGTATCGGTAAAACTTTGTGCCGCAGGTAGGAAGGAGAGATAGATTCGCCAGGAGTTTGTCGTGGGGCAGGTTCGAAACGAATTGCTTTTCAAACTGCGGCCAACCCCCGCCGGAAATCACTGCCACTTTCACGATCGCGAGAAGTTCATGCAGCAGTCCCGACATTTCTGGGTCAACTGCCGATTTACTGTCGGCAAGTGTGCCGTCGAGATCAAACACAATCAGCTTTTTCACTATGCCTCCGCTGCTAAATTCTCGACGACCTCAATCCGGGATTGCGATTTCCAGCAAGTTCACTGCGCCGCGTGGCCGAAAAACACACGTACCGATCACCGCAGGTAAGAGGAATACGTCGCCTTTTCCGACGGCGTAGGTGGCGTCGCCATGCTCAACATCTGCCGTGCCCTCGATGCATACGAGTACGCGCGGCAAATCGGCCGCGCCGACGTTAAACGGCGATTGTCCGCGCAGGCGCCACAACCAGAAATCTTCACAGTGAAAGAGTTTCTCGCGTTGCACCGGGGTCGTTGCTTCCACCACGGGCTCTACCAGACTGACCGGACCTTCCGCGAAATCAATGCAGGCCATCGCCTTATCGACTTGTAGTGCCCGCGGCTTTCCCGTCTTCGGATCAATATGGCCCCAGTCGTACAGGCGAAACGTCACGTCGCTATTCTGCTGAATCTCGAACACCACAAGGTCGCCGCCAAGAGAATGCACCGTGCCTGCGCGCAGGAAAATAGCGTCACCGGGCTTCGGAGTCAAACATGCGATATGGTCCGCCACTGTCCCGTTCGTGAGCGCACGCCGCAGATCCGCTTCCGTAGTATCCGGCTTGAGGCCCGCGTAGATGCGGCTTTGGGCCCCGGCTTCCAGCACGACCCAAGCTTCGGTCTTAGGAGTCTCGCCTGCTGGCAGCAGGTTCATATTGGCTTTCGTGGGATGCACCTGGACTGAAAGCATTTCATGTACATCAAGGAACTTCAGCAACAGGGGGAATCGGCGGAAGCGCCCAGCCAGCTTTCCCATCATTTGCTGCGGGAACTGCTGTAGCAATTGGCCGATGGTCTGCCCCGTTAGCGGTCCATCCGTGACACGGCTCTGATGATCGTCGCGATCGCTGAGTAACCACGCTTCGCCGATAGGACCATTGGGCAAGGGTGCGGTGAGCAAACTGGCCAAATGCCGACCGCCCCAGAGCCGATACTGATAGATCGGCTCGAATCGCAGGGGATACAGAAGGGCTTGATTCAATGCTCCTTCTCTGTCGTCGACAGCCTGGCTTACCGTGGTGTCGATCATGACGGATCTGAGAATGTCGGCTCGGGAAGAGGCGGATCAGTTCTGTGAGTCCGTTCATCATGCAATTTGCCGAGCGTATGCTCGATCAATCTGGCTAACTTATCTGCGGCGCCATTGACGGCCAGGTCCACAGTCGCCGCTTCGTCGGTGACCGCGATGGGCTGGCGGCCTTCGAGGCGCGCCTCCATCATGCAACGTTTGTTATTCTCGCGGCTCTTAGGGCCGCTCTCATCGGTCAGGTGGACTTCCACCCGCGTGATGTGATCGCTCATTCGACTCAAAGCATTCTCCACCACGCCCCTGATCTGATCGGCTAGCGCCTCGTGACCTTCGATTGTGTGGTCTGTATTGACTTGGATCTGCATGCTGATTTCCTGCCTGATTGTTTATTCAATGATGTTTGTTGCCTCACAAATCGCCGCTGCTAAGTCTATGGAACTCGGCTACCAGCCGGCATTTGCTTCTGGCGGCCAGAAGGCACCATCGACAAGTCATTGGTTCCGACATAGATGCCGATGGCAACCAGCATCGCGACAAGGCCGACCCAGAATCGCCAATCATGATGCGCGCGCCGCCAGTACGGAGTCTGACCATGGATATGATGACTTTCGCCGTTCGGATGCAAGTGTTCCGTATTGTGCATGGTCATGCAGATCTCCGTGAGAAACATCCGTAGTTACGGAAGAACGTCGCGCTGAGGATCACTTCACGGTGCTTTCTGAGTCGGAGCCGCACCTTGGGACTGTGCAGTTTTCTGGCCCAACTCTTGGATGAGCTTGTGAACATTCATGGAGTGTTCGTGCGCCTGTTTGCTGAGCTCGTGAGCAGTCAAGTGATCTTCTTTGCCATGGGCGACAGCCGCAGCCGCGTGCGCGTGGGCCGCAAGGTTGTGAAGTTCTGCTGCTTGCTCGTGTGCTCTCTGTGACATGATTCTTCTCCTCGTCCACTATGCCTTTATCGAACATGTCGTCGCTCAGGCTGACCCAGCTCTCGACATTTCGGGGGCGACGGTTTATGCAACGCGGTCGTTGTCATTTCAATACTCTTCGGGAACGTCGTCCTCCGGCACTTGGCGGGTCGTGACCTCTGAGACATCCGGATCTTTGGCGTTCTCTACACCGTCGACGATCGAGGCCTCGAAAGCGTTTCCCTCTTCCACTAATTCTTCGACGCTCTCAGAATCCGCTTCGGCCGGGCGCGAAATGCCTTGAATGTCGCCAGACTGCCCGGCCGAGTTCGTTTCACGTTCCTCTTCGTCGCGCCCGCTGTCGCGCCGATTATCTGCAACCATGGTTCTTGCCTCGTTGAGATGAGCTAGCACATTTCCGTAGCTCTGCGTACTACGCGGCCACAGCTTCCGGGGTATGCAGTGTGTAATTTGCAGGATTCGTGCTTGCGATGATCTCCTTCGCTTTGGCCACTTCTGCAGCCGTTCCATGGGCGATCAGCAGAAATTGATCTGTGGTGAGGGCAGTTTGGTACTTCACAATGCTGTCCTTGGGGATGCCTATGCTGAAGAGACCGGCCCCCAAAGCGCCCAAAGCTCCTACTTCTACGGCACCTTCCAACCCTGCCACGATCCAAGCCACCAGAGGCCCCGCCACTAAAATTGGGCCGAGTCCCGGGATCATGAAAAGAGCAGATCCGAACAAAAGCCCCCAAAAGCCTCCCCAGAATGCGCCGACCTTGCCCCAATATTTCATGCGGTCGCCGGTGTTGTAGTAGCCGACCACTTGCTCATCTGTGTGATATCCCTTCCCGACGATCGACAATGTGTGCATGTCGACTCCGCCACGCTGAAGTTCCTTGACCGCTCGATCCGCATCCGTATGAGTGTGATAAATCGCGACAACTGAATTTTCGATAGACATTTGCTAATCTCCTCGGCTATTAGCCGGCATTCTTCAACCCATCAACACAGGTTCCCATTCGCAGTATGACAACGCGTACACGCGAAGACTGGTCTTTATTGCTCAGTGTCAGTGTTTGATTCCGTGTTCGATTACACGTCCACGAACTCGGGACGGTAATCCTTCCAAGTCCCCGTAGCCGGCGAGATCACGCGGACAGGAGCATCTTCAGCGTGCTTCGCGGTTCTCGCCCATTGCCACGCGTTTTGCATTTGGGAGGATTCGAAGTAGCGCGTCTCCGACTGGAGAATGGCGGCTCCGGCAGTAAAGAGCTCCACTACCTCTTCCCAACGGTGGGCTCCGACGACTGCCATACGAGCGATATGACTTGTGTGCTTCTGCAGAAACCGCAGATCATCCCAGCGTGCCTTCCAGTCGGCTCCGTGCATTTCCGTCAGGTCCACAAGGATGCCGATCGGGTGCTTTTTGTGCTGGGCAATGAAGAACTCAAGCTGCGGCTCGAATGTCTTGAGCTCTTCCTCCAATAGCTTTCCGACAACCTTAAAGCCGAACGCGACTCCCCCAGTTTCCTTCAGACGTTCAATCACCGTCACACCTCATTGTTTCGTTTAAAAGCCGTACTTATTCTTCCGAAGCATTGGGATCTGCGACAAACCAGCCGCGTCGTACTCCAGACCTCCCAAGTGTCCAGTCAAGTGGAGGCTGACATGTTGCAGTTACTAGTCGTCAATTCGCCTAGCGGCCGAGGAAGACTAATATGGCAACCTCGCTCGCATACCACGCTCTCTGACACTGCTTGCATCGTGGACCAAAACCAGAACTCAAGCTCAGTGGCCTAGCGCGCACTCACTGTGATCCTCGTAGCTTCACTTCGGAGGTTAGACCTTACTGCCGGGTAAGAATGAGCATTCTTGCTCAGAACAACGAGAGGTCCGCTGTTAAGCTCGAATCTTCTCGGAAACGAATTGGTTAAGAGGAGATACCTATGCCATCCAAGATGCACGCCGCGGTTGTCGAGCAATTCGGAAAACCTTTATCGCTCGTGGAATTGAACATCCCCTCTCCCGGACTCGGCGAGATCCTAGTGAAGACAGAGGCGTGTGGGGTCTGCCACACCGATCTCCATGCGATGCACGGCGACTGGCCGGTGAAGCCCACACTCCCATTCATCCCTGGCCACGAGGCCATTGGTCTGGTTGTTGCAGTTGGTTCAGGTGTGAAAATTGTTAAGGAGGGCGACCGCGTCGGAGTGCCGTGGCTCTACTCGGCGTGTGGTCACTGCGAATACTGTTTGACTGGTTGGGAAACGGTTTGCGCTCAGGCCAAGTTCGGCGGCTACACCGTTAACGGTGGTTTTGCCGAATTTATCATCGCCGACCCAGATTACGTTGCCCATGTGCCCGCGGGTCTAACAGCTACGGAGGCCGCGCCGCTGATCTGCGCTGGAATCACGACCTACAAAGGGATTAAGCAGACCGAGGCGCGGCCCGGGGAATGGATCGCTATTTCTGGTGCTGGCGGACTCGGTCACTTGGCCATCCAATATGCGAAGGCCATGGGACTACTCGTCTGCGCCATCGACATAGATGATGGCAAGCTGGCCCATGCCACGCGCCTTGGCGCCGATTTTGTGATCAACGCCAAGACTGGAGACCCGGCAACTGCCGTCAGGAAGGCCACCGGCGGCGGAGCTCATGGCGTTCTAATTACTGCACCGTCGCTGACCGCATTTAAACAAGGCGTTGGCATGACCCGGAAGCGTGGTACTTGCGTCTTGGTCGGACTGCCTCCCGGCGAATTCCCGGTTCCGCTTTTCGACGTTGTGGCAAACTGCATGACTATCCGCGGTTCGTTCGTCGGCTCGCGCCAGGATATGGCTGAAGCCCTAGCCTTCGCTGTCGGAGGCAAGGTCAAAGCCGACATCGAGCTGCAACCGCTATCTTCGATTAACCAGATTTTCGACCGCCTTGAGCATGGCGATGTGCCTTCACGAGTGGTCCTCGATTTCGTACCAGCTAAAACGAAAAAACAACGGCCAGAACAAGATCAGAAATTTGCAACCGCAGGACGAGCTCTGTAATTCGATTCGAAAAGTCCAGGCCTAATTTATTATCAACAATTTACAGTGGTGGAGGCGGCGGGAGTCGAACCCGCGTCCGAAAACGTTACTGGTCAAGAGACTACATGCTTATTCCAGTTCATGCCCCAGGCGTTTGGCGCCATTGCTGGCGCTTCCCCCAGGACGTTCGCGGCCCACGCTCAGAACGGACAAGAAACGCTAGCCGCTAGCCTGTGATCTTAACCTCCCCGCCCAGACGTAACGGGGAAGAGCAGCCCTCTGTGTGACGCTCGCTCACCGCCCAAGGGCGAAGCGGTGGAGAGCGGCTGCCCAATTAATTAGGCTGCGTATGCCATTTGTTGATTGGCAATTATCATTTTGCACGCGATTACGGGTGTGTGCACCCCGGCATGCCTCTTGGCCGCAAGCATCTCCGTCGAAGCCGTGACGCCCCCACTGGTGGGATTGGCCATACTCAAAGAGCTACTTCCAGACTAGGTGCGGAACCCAGTGAAGTCAATGGTTTGATGCGCGGCGGTGAGACCACGGTGCAGGCAAAAGCCATTCCGGAACCATCGATCGGAGGGATATGATCCGGCTCCCGCCTCGTGGCACGGGACATTTGCAACCTTAGCTGAAGCGCACGCCCACTGGGCTGCCTTTCACGTATCGGTAGGCGCGGCGATCACTCGTGCATTCAGTTCTGGAAGCAATCACCGCAAAGCTAACCATGTGCAAGAACAGATCCCAGCACATTTTGACACATAATGCATGCATATGCAATAATTGCATGCATGAGAAAGAACGCTGCGTTCGGTACGAGCGTCGGTTCTGACGCCATTCGTAGCCACGCTTACGAGAAATACATTTCTGCCGCGCGCCGCCGAAAAGAGAACACCGTATCGATCAACGTGGGGGAAGTACATCGGGCCCTGGCGCTGAATAATCGGGTCCCTCTCGTGTGCGCTGCTCTCGGGTCCCAGAAGTTCCTGACCGAGCACGGCTTGCGCATCATATCGAAGACGGGACCTCCATCTGGGCAAAGCACGACGGTCACATTTACCTACGAGATCGTCTCATCCGAGACACAGAAAGCATCCGCAGAGGAAGCCTGGCAGTCGCTTCGCGGGATTGCGAAGGACGTCTTCGCGTCGTTCGGCGGCGGGGAGGCCTATCTCAGGCAGGAGCGCGCCAATTTCTATGGGCCTGGCCAAGACCCGCTTGAAGCGCAAATCATGAAGCGCAAATCATGAGTCGGATTTACTGGGATACGATGCTGTTCATTTATTGGCTGGAAGACCATCCACGGTACGGCCGCTGCGTCCAGCAAGTTTTCGAGCGTATGAGAGCCCGTCAAGATCGGCTGTGCACGAGCACCTTTGCGGTTGGAGAGACGCTCGTCGGCTTCCACAAGCGAGGCGCTATCGAAACCGCCGCCCGGGTGCGAAACTTCTTCCGGCAAGATTCTGTCGAAGTGATTCCCTATACGTTGGAGACGGCCGACTTATACGCGGATATCCGCGCCAGGCTCAGTATCTCCTCCGCCGACGCCATCCATCTGGCCTGTGCCTCTAGCGCCGGCACAGACCTGTTTCTTACCAATGACAAGAATCTTGTCGGCAAGATCATCCCCGGCATCCAGTTCATCGCCGGGCTCGATTCCAACATCCTCTGATCCCTTGTGCATTCGAATCCTTCCGGGACCTATTCCGTAGCTTATTATGGAACCAAGCAGCACGACTTACCATCTATGGTTTGAGGAGAGCTACATACCATGACTTCTACAGTTGTTGCCGATGAGAAAAGTTCATCCAAGACGGGCCAAGCCTATCCGGCGAAAGCCTATGCAGCGCAGAGTGCCGCTTCGGGGCTAGCGCCAGCGTCCATTCGGCGCCGCGAGCCGGGACCGACCGATGTGCAGATGGAAATCCTATTTTGCGGCGTATGCCACTCCGACCTGCACCAGGTGCGCAATGAGTGGGAAAACATGATGCCAACGGTTTATCCCTGCGTTCCTGGTCATGAAATCGTTGGACGCGTGGTGAAGGCCGGGAGCGCAGTGAAGAAGTTCAAAGAAGGTGATCTGGCCGCCGTGGGCTGCATGGTCGATTCCGATCGCGTCTGCCCCAACTGTCGCGCCGGCAACGAGCAATTCTGCGACAGCATGCCGACCTTCACCTATAACTCGGAAGACAAGCATCTCGGCGGCATGACCTACGGCGGATATTCGGACAGCATTGTGGTGGACGAGGCTTTCGTGTTACGGGTGCCCAAGTCCATGGACCTGGCCGCAACGGCGCCGCTGCTCTGTGCCGGCATTACGACCTACTCCCCCATGCGGCACTGGAACGTCCGCCAAGGGCAAAAGGTGGGAGTGATTGGCCTGGGTGGTCTGGGACACATGGGAGTGAAATTCGCTCACGCCTTCGGCGCCCATACCGTGCTGTTCACTACTTCGGCGAAAAAGGTTAGCGACGGTCTGCGTCTCGGCGCAGATGAAGTCGTGATTTCGAAGAATGATGCCGAGATGCAAAAGCATCTGGGCAGCTTCGATTTCATTCTCGACACCGTCTCCGCAGAACACAACGTGAACGCCTTTCTGGATTTGATCAAGCTCGACGGTACGCTTGCGATGGTCGGAGCATCCCCAGCTCCCTTGCCAATCAATGTTGGCGGCCTGCTCTTTCGCCGTCGCTCGCTGGCCGGTTCCATCATCGGAGGAATTCGCGAGACGCAGGAGATGCTGGATTTCTGTGCCGACCATCATCTTGCCGCCGATATCGAACTTATTCGGATTCAGCAGATCAATGAAGCCTACGAGCGGTTGGCCAAAAGCGATGTGAAGTATCGCTTCGTCATTGATATGGCATCGCTGAAATAGAGGTCGGTGGTGAGTATTAGAAAAGCAGGCCCCAGGTTCCGGCAGAACTAGCTGAAGCGTGGGGCCACTCTTTTGGCGGCCCGCAATTTCTGCTCCGACCGCAGCATCGTCGCGCACGCAAAGTGCGTTTCCTTTCCTGTAAAGTGATGGCTTTCCATAATCTTGCATCTCGCGCCGATTCGCGGGCATCTGTACTATCACCTTTAGATTTTGCGAAACCGAGCACTGAGCGGCCCAATGATCAAAGCCATCCAACACAAAACACGCATGCGATGTGAGGAGTGTTGTCGGTGAAATCACAGTGTCTACCGTTTTCCAGAATCCCGCACGCCACCCAGCTCTTCCTTGATTTCCTCGCATATTCTCCCAGCGTTCGACGCTTTTACCCTCACTCCCCGCACTTTAGCGAATGGGTGAAGACGGAAGCTTCCGCCGTGCAGTACGACGACTCACGCCGCCAGCGGATCAGCGCGATTCTCGAACGGCAAAACAAATCCTGGGAAGCCTCAGCGAAGACGGTCGCCAACATTGAGCGCCTTCGCCATGGCGCGGCCGCAGTTGTAACCGGACAGCAGGTTGGCCTCTTTGGCGGACCGATGTTCTCCATCTACAAAGCGCTCACTGCCGTGAAATTGGCCGAGGAATCGACCGCGGCGGGGGTGGAAGCCGTCCCGGTTTTCTGGCTGGCCACTTACGATCATGACTTGGCCGAGGTCAATCACATCTCCATGCCCGGCCCCGACGGCCTTCTGCGTAAGTTCACCACACCGAGCCACAGTATTCCAGGCGCTCCGGTGAGTGAAGTTCGTTTCGGCGATGAGATTTTGCCCGTCATAGAAGAAGCCGTATCTTTGCTTGGCGATTCGGAGGCCTCGCAATTTCTGCGTGAGTGCTATCGCCCCGGAGAAACCTTAGGCACCGCATTCGCCCGGTTCTACGCGCGATTGTTTTCGCCCTGGGGTGTAATTCTTCTTGACGCCTCCGATCCCGAACTACACGGAGTTGCCGCTCCCATCTATCGAGCCGCCGTCGAGCAAGCTTCGGAGATCGACGAAGCGCTGCTCACCCGCGGACGAGATCTCGAAGCCGCCCGCTATCACCAGCAAGTGAAAGTCACCTCTTCCTCGGTTCTGCTGTTTACCCTGCAGAAGGGCGCACGTACTGCGATCCAGCGCCACGCAAATGGCAGTTCCGAATTCGTGATCGCCAGCGAGTCCGCGCCCCAGACATTATCGGCAACGGAACTGTTGCAGCGAATTTCCGACGCTCCCGAGCATTTCAGTCCCAACGTGCTCTTGCGGCCGGTAGTGCAGGACTATCTCCTGCCCGCGCTCACCTACACCGGGGGTGCGGCCGAAGCTGCATATTTTGCTCAAGCCAGCGCAGTTTACGAAAAAATTCTGGGCCGCGTGACACCGCTGGTGCCGCGTTTCTCCGCCACTCTGGTCGAACCCAAGGTGCAGCGCTGGCTGCGCCAATACGACCTCTCGGTCGTCGATGTACTGCATGGCGCTGAGAGCCTGCGCCGCACGCTGGCCGCGCGCACTTTGCCTCCGGATCTGCAGTCAGCCTTCGACCGCGTGAACAAATCGGTAGAAGAATCGTTTTCCGGTCTGCACGAAGCGCTGGCCAAACTCGACCCCACGCTCGTCGAAGCCAGCCAAACCGGCGCTTCTAAAGTGCGTTACCAGCTCGACCGCCTGCGGGAACGAGCCATGGCCGCCGAGTTGCGACGCAGCGAGATCGTCAGCCGTCATGCCGAATCTCTGCTTCAGGCTCTGTATCCTGAAGGCGCACTGCAGGAACGTGGCGTCGCTGGCGTTTATTACTTGGCTCGCCACGGAACCGAGCTTCTGAAGAGCCTCCACGACTCCATGCGCACCGACTGCCTCGACCATCAGATTTTGGAGTTGTAGGAAGTTTCGATCCCGTCCTGCGGCTAGCGGCTCTCGCTAGTCGCCAAATAGGTCCCCAGCCCAATCATGATTGCGCCGGTCGCCGTTCGCTGACGGCGACGGAACACTGCCGAGGAGCGAATCTTCTTCCCCAACGGCCCCGACACCAGGATCACAATCAGATCCGCCGACGTATTCAGGACCACGGAGACCGTTCCCAGCAACACGAACTGCGAAAACACGTGCCCGGCATCGCGATGCACAAACTGCGGAATGAACGAAAGGAAGAACAGTGCTGTCTTTGGATTGAGCACCTCCGTCGCCACGCCCTGCCACAGCGGATTTCGAGCGCCCACCCTGGCTGCCGCTCCGAGGTCATCTTGGGAGAGCGCCTCCGGCTTTCGCGCGTCGAAAATCATTCTTATTCCCAGGAAACAGAGATAAGCCGCCCCGGCGTATTTCACGGTTGAGAACGCCGCCGCCGATCGCGCCAGGATGACAGAGACTCCCAGAGCCGCAGCAAACACATGGACCATGCCTCCCAGAAACGTGCCGAAGGCGGAAAGAACTCCCTCGCGTTTTCCTCCGGCCAGACTTCGGGCCAGCACGTAGAGCATTCCTGGTCCCGGTGCGACCGCCAGCAAGATTGCTGCGCTAAGAAACAACAAAAGGCGTGTGGATTCAAACATGATAAAACAGATTTTACTCAGAATGCTATTGCTCCAGCCAGCTTTCCAGTTGCTCCACCGATTCCACTCGCGATTCCTGCCGCTCGCGGTAGGCTCCAGCCAGATCCATCAGCACCGCCTCCATGCCTGCGTTCCGCGCGCCCACGTAGTCCACTGAGTAGACGTCGCCTACGTATAAGCTTTCGTCGGGGCGTGCATTCATGCTCCTCAGCGCAGCCTCAAAAATCTCCGGACATGGCTTCTCGAATCCCACTGTTCCTGAGTCTGTAATGCTCTCAAAACAGTCCGCAATACCGCAGCGCGAGAGCACACTCCTGATCTTCCCATCGGCATTGGAGATTACGGCAATACGAAACTTGCCGCGGATTCGTTCAAGCGCCGAGCGCGTTCCCGGCAAGATCTGGTCCCAGTTGGCCGAGTTCTGCATATTCCGCACGAGCTCCTGCAGCAGCTCATTGCGAGATTCATCCAGTTCTTCGAGCAAGTGACTATGAAATATTCGCCAGAATCCGGGATCGGCTCGGCCGCTTCGCATCTCGTGATCAAATTCTGCTTTCGTCCTGCGCTCAAGTGCTTGCCATTGTTCGAGCGTAGGATGGCGCTCGCCCGCAATCGGGGCCAGCATCTTCGCCCGATTGGGAAACAGTAGAGTGTTGCCCACGTCGAAGAAAATGACGCGCCTCTTGACCATCCTCTCAACCATATTTCTATCTTACTGAAACCTTCCATCGCCATATTGCGAAACGTCCCCTCATACCCCAGTTTTTCCACTTCGGGACATTGTCATTGCTAATGGTGGTGCCTGCGCTGCGGTCCATCCGTGACCGATTCGAGGAAAAAATGTAATATCCAATCCATCGCACGGTGAAGGAAGTCTTCTACCGTGAGATTGGGCGTGCTATGGCTCTTCCTCTAACAACCCGTCTGGTGGCCGGCGTCGCCCGCACTAAGTTCGCGGCCTCCTCCATTTACAACTTCGCCCATGCGCCGCTGATCGCGGCGCTTCTGCTGCTTCAACGCCATTCCGACCGTCGTAACGATATCTACAACATCCTCTGGGCGGTCGTGTTTGGCTTCGCCACCATCAACATTCTCAGCCTCGCCGCACGGCGCTTTGAGCCCAATCGCCGCGGCCTCACCTTCGGAGAACTCATGGCCGTGCTCATCGTTCTTCTTTCCATCTTTCTTCTCGGCTGGGAGCTCTTGAACGTTTTCCGCATCTTCCCCATCAAACTTCAGCGCTGAGCGCGTGGGTCATTTTTGCGGTATGATGCGCAAAGTGGCGAAGAATCCCCCAGCTTTCGAAGTCACTTGTCCCTGCTGCAGTGCGCTGCTGAAAATAGATACGGAAACTCGCTCCGTAATTGCGCATACCGCCGCAGTGAAACCGCGCATGTTTAGCGACATGGAAGATGCCGCCCGCGCCATGAAGGAACAGGACACCCGCCGCGAATCTATTTTCCGGCAATCGGTCGAAGCGCAAAAGCATGCTTCTGAACTTCTGGAAAAAAAATTCCAGGAAGCGGTGAAGAAAGCCAAGGAATCGCCGGACACGGGCAAGCCCATCCGCGACTTCGACCTGGATTAGGACCAGGCAGAATCCGTCGCCATGCCGAATCGTCCCTTGCTTCTTGGTCACCGCGGTGCCAGAGCTGAAAAGTCCATTCCTGAGAACACGGTGGATTCGTTTGATCTCGCACTCGCTCACAGGTGCGACGGATTTGAATTTGATGTTCGTCTGTCGGCCGATCGGCAACCCGTGATTTGTCACGATGCGAATATCCGCGGCCTTGAGGTTGCCCAAACATCGGCTCAGCACCTAGGCCTTCCAATCCTTCGCGAAATCCTGCAGCGTTACCAGCGCACCGCTTTCCTCGATATCGAACTCAAAGTTTCAGGCTTGGAACGCATCACCCTGGAGTTGTTGCGGTCGTGTCCGCCAACTCGCGGTTATGTGGTTTCCTCATTCCTGCCCGAAATTCTGCAGGTGATTCACGACTTGAACCCATCCATCCCGCTCGGCCTGATTTGCCAGACCCCCGCTCAATTCCGAGCCTGGCCTACGGTTGCGGTCGAATATGTGATTCTGCAGCGCAATCTGGTTCGGCTAACGAACATCCGTAGGATCCAGACTTCGGGAAAGAAGATATTTGTGTGGACGGTGAATGCAGCCTCAGAGATGAAGCGATTTGCCGGCTGGGGCGTGGACGGCATCGTTTCCGACGATCCCAAGAGGCTCGCTGCCCTCATTGATCGCCGGCCAAAATTTCAAGGCAAGACTTAAGCATCAGTCCGCCGCAGCCTCAAGTGCCGCGTCAGTTCTTGGAACAGGCCGCAGGAAAGCCGACCGCTCCATTTCAAAGGCTTCCAGGTTAGCTCCCATCGCGTGATCGTTCCAGCCAAGAACCGCTCCAATCCGTAGCGCGGCCTCCCGGCTGCACGACTCGGACCAGCAGGCTCCCAGCGCCACCGGTACCCGGCGCAGCAGCACGTCGGCCAACGTCACTGCGTATTCTCTGCGATAGGCTTCTACCACTTCCGCGATCACGTGCGAAGAGTGCGGACAGATGGGCGCCCGCAACTCTGCGCTCACCAGCGCCATGCGAGCGATGTCCGCAGCTCGTTTCCCGTGCCACTCCAGCATGCCACGCGCCGATTCTTCGCTCACCGCCCCAACCCGCGCAATCTCCAGCACGGCGTCGTCCAGCATGGGATCGAGCGCTGGCCCAGGTCCGGTTGCAATCGTGCCCGGCTCCGTGGCCTGCAAGCCGATCGTTCGCGCGCAGTCCCGGGCCAATGAAGCCGCAGTCGTAAGTTTGCCGCCGATGACAGAAATCATGCGCGCCGCGCCATCGTCGGCATGATCGTGCAGGATATGTCGCCGCGTGACCGCAGAAGGTCGATTCCCCGGAGAATAGGGCAATGGCCGAATTCCGGCAAACGCATGTTTTACGTTCTGCGCCGAAAGCTTCGCCTTGGGGAACAGTTGCGCCACCGAGCGCACCAGATAGTTAACCTCTTCCGCCGAGGGAACCGTTTCTCCCGGATCGCCGCTATCGGCGACTTCGGTTGTGCCCACCAGAAGCTGGTCGTTCCAGGGAATTACAAAGATCGGACGGCCGTCCACCGCCTCGGTGTAGACCGCGGCAGCTGGCGAGCCCGAAAACCGCGGCAGGACAATGTGAGATCCGCGAAGACCGCCCAGCATCGGCTTAGTCATGCGAATCGAGGACCGCTGACAGACTCGATCAGCCCACGGTCCGCTGCAATTGACGACCCAGCTTGCATCGACCCGCTGATCGCGGCCCGTAATCTGATCTCGCAGCAGCACGCCGTGGATCCGGCCGTGAGCCACGTTCACGGCAAGAGCTTCCATGTGATTGCGGACCACGGCACCAGCTTCCACGGCCTCCATGAGCCACTCCGCCACCAGGCGCTCCGGAAATTCGCACTGCGCATCTTCATAGTTGAAGATCGTCCAGCGATGTCCTGCCTCCAGCGACCGCTCCAGCTGTTTCAATTCCATCTCGGTAGCGCCCGGGCTCGGCGGTTTACCTGCCATGCGCTGGTAGAGCCACAAACCCGCGCGCACGCTCATAGCGTTGCGTCCGCTGTTTTCGTTCAGGAGCAGCAGGAAGTGCAAAGGATGAACCAGATGAGATTTTTCCCGGAGCAGTTTCTCGCGGTCGCGCAACGACTCTCGCACCAGGCTCAATTCGCCGTGCTCGAGGTAGCGCAGTCCTCCGTGGATGATCCGAGTGGAACGGCTTGTAACCCCCGAGGCGAAGTCGTTCTGCTCGACCAGCAATGTGGACTTGCCCGCGCGGGCGCACTCCCGCGCCACGGCTACGCCATTGATGCCGCCCCCAATCACCACCACATGGAAGTGCTGGCCATCCAGGCTGGCTCGAGGATTTGCTGTTAACACCATAAAGGTGGATGCCACACCGAAGTAACGCTAGTTTAGGTTACTAAAAGTGCAGGCTCGCGCACATATACTTCGACCGATAGAGTCTGCATCGAGTCGGTGGCAACGAATAGGTCACCTTGGTGCTGGAAAATTGCCTGACCAAAAGTGAGGACTGAAGCTGGAGGAAAGTTTTACTTACAAACTACCGGCCCGCTGCTCGCGCAACTGGCCGGTCTATCAACTGTGCCGCTGGTTATGCAACGTTGCGTTCAGGCTTTGCGCTCGCCTTGGCGCCCTTCGAGAACAGGTCGATCATCTCGCGATTGAACGCAGGAATGTCGTCGGGCTTGCGGCTGGTAACCACCCCGTTGCTCGAAACCACTTCTTGATCTACCCAGGTCCCACCCGCATTTCGAATGTCCGTCTTCAGGGAGGGCCACGAAGTAACGGTGCGTCCTTGCACCGCATCCGCTTCCACCAGCATCCAGGGCCCATGGCAGATGGCGGCTATCGGCTTCGAGTGCTCGAAAAAATGTTTCACGAACCGCACCGCATCCGGATTCATCCTCAAATGATCGGGGTTCATCACCCCGCCCGGCAGGAGCAGTGCATCGTACTGGGAAGGATCGGCGGACTTCAGCGCTACGTCGACCTCGACCTCATCGCCCCAGTCTTTCTTGTCCCATCCTCTGATCTTTTTGTCAGCGGGAGAGACTACCTGAGTGCGCGCCCCCGCTTCTTCGAGTGCTTTTTTCGGTTTCGTTAATTCCGCTTGCTCGAAGCCGTCGGTTGCCAGAATTGCTATATTTTTCCCCTGAAGATGATTAGCCATCGAATTTCTCCTTAAGAACTTTAATCGCCGGTTCTGTTTGGATGCCGCCGCCGCAATCACGGTTTATCGCAATTAGTAAGATCGCCGTGCGCACGCATTGCCCGCGATATGGCGGGTCATTTAAAGTGGTTGCCAATGTCCACGACAGGTGAACGTTTCGAACGCGCAGTCGCCATCATGGAGCAGCTGCGGGCTCCGGGGGGCTGTCCCTGGGATCGCGAACAGACTTTCGATTCCATCAAGCCCTACACGCTCGAAGAAACCTACGAGGTTCTCGAGGCCATCGACAACCGCGACTGGAACGAACTTCCCGGCGAACTCGGCGATCTGCTTCTGCAGGTTCTTTTCTATTCGGAAATGGCCAAAGAGCAGGGGACGTTTTCGATTGACGACGTGCTCGACCGTCTTTCTGACAAGCTGGTGAACCGGCATCCGCACGTTTTTGGCGACACCAAAGCCGACACTGCCGCGGATGTAAAGCGCAACTGGGAAGCCCTGAAAACCGAGGAACGAAAGAAGCGCTTCAGTGAGAAGACGGACGAACTGAAAAGGGAAAGTAAAGCTACGGCGTCGACGTCGATTCTTGCCGGCATCTCTTCGTCTATGCCATCCCTGTTGGAGGCGCAAAAACTCAGTACACGCGCGGCGCAAGTCGGCTTCGACTGGCCTGACATGGAAGGCTTATTCGATAAGCTCGCCGAAGAGACCGCTGAACTCCGCGAGCATCTGCAGAAGTTTCCTGCTCCCGGTCCGCGCCCGGAAGGCCGAGGTGTCGCCGGATCGGGGAGGCAGAGCATTCCCGAAAATCTGCGAGGTCGGCTGGAAGAAGAAGTCGGTGACCTTTTCTTCGTGCTGGTCAACGTCGCCCGCTATCTCTCGGTTGACCCGGAATCCGCACTACGCAAGACCAACCGCAAATTCCGCCGCCGTTTTCAGTGGATGGAACAACGACTTCACGAAAGCGGAAGCACTCTCGAACGGGCTCGGATGAAAGAACTCGAATCTCTCTGGCAACAGGCCAAGCAACAGGAGAACAAAGCTTGAGCCCGGATGCCGTCGTGATCCGCCGTTGTCAGGGTATCGAGGAGTTGCGAACCTGTGTCGCCCTGCAAAAGGAAATCTGGAATTTTACAGATGCGGAACTGGTTCCGCTCCGCATGTTCGTCGTGGCCGAAAAAGTTGGCGGGCAGGTGATGGGAGCTTTCGCCGGCGCGGAGATGGTCGGCTTCGCGCTATCGGTTCCGGGCACGCGTGCGGGCCACATCTATCTTCACTCCCACATGCTCGCCGTCCGCAAAGAGTATCGCAATAGTGGGTTGGGCCGTCGCCTCAAGTTGCTGCAGCGCGAAGACGCGCTGGCGCGCGGTATCGAGCTGATCGAATGGACCTTCGATCCTCTCGAGATCAAGAACGCTTATCTGAACATCGAAAAACTGGGAGCCATCGCTCGCCGCTACAACATCAATCAGTACGGAATCACCTCATCACCCCTGCAAGGTGGACTGCCGAGCGACCGTCTGATTGCCGAATGGTGGCTGAAGTCGCGACGCGTCGAAACTTTGCTGGCGACGGGAAGGAATCCGCCATTCAAGCGAGAGCGGGCGATCGCCGTTCCCGCGGAGATTTACGAATGGAAGGCCGCCCCGGACACCCGAAACAAGGCGCAGCAACTACAGGAACGCAACCGCGAGGAATTCCTGCGGGCATTCGACGACGAACTCGCCGTATTAGGGTACGAACGCGACCCTAAGAGCAATGGCAAGTTCCTGCTTGGCAACTGGGATGAGAAGTGGTCGTACGCATCGCAAGAATAATTTGCACGGAGCCATGGGATGACAGGAAGCCCTAGACCGAGTCTTCAAAAAGAAAGTCCGAAAATTGGTTTTCTCTGTCCCTCTGTGACTCTGTGGTGAAATCGTCTTTCATCGCACACCATGAAAATTGAAGCCATCACCCTCCGCGAGATTCACATGCCGCTCGTCCATTTTTTTGAGACGAGCTTCGGACGCACCTATAGCCGCCGCATCTTGCTGCTTACAGCTCACTGCGAGGGAATTGACGGCTGGAGCGAATGCGTAACCGGTGAAGATCCTTTCTACAGCAGCGAATGGATCGAGAGCACCTGGCCGACGATCACTCATTACCTTGCCCCCGCGGTGCTCGGCCGCAACCTTGACTCAGCGCGCGACGGCGCGAGTTGTTTTTCCAAGGTCCGCGGACACCGCATGGCTAAAGCGGCTGTCGAAAATGCGTTGTGGGATGCCGAGGCCAGGCAGAAAAATCAACCTTTATGGAAGCTCCTGGGCGGCACAAGGCGGGAAATCCCTTGCGGGGTTTCGATCGGCATTCAGGATTCCGTCGAGCAGTTGCTCGACAAGATCCAGATCGAACTGGCCGCTGGTTATCGGCGCATCAAGGTGAAAGTGAAGCCCGGCTGGGACGTCAACGTGTTGGAGAAGATTCGCCACCGCTGGTCTGACATCACGCTCAGCTGCGACGCTAACTCAGCGTACACGCTCGATCAAACGGAACACCTTCGCACCTTCGATCAGTTCAACTTGCTGATGATCGAGCAGCCGCTCTGGGATGACGACATTTTTTACCACGCCCGCCTGCAAAAGGAATTACGTACCGCCATTTGCCTGGATGAATCGATCGTCAGCGCCCGAACGGCTGCCGTTGCCCTGGAGACTGGTGCCTGCCGCATCATCAACATCAAAGTAGGGCGCGTAGGCGGCTTTACCGAAGCGAGAAGGATCCACGACATCTGCCAGTCGCAAAAGATTCCCGTCTGGTGTGGCGGCATGCTGGAATCGGGCGTGGGCCGCGCCCACAACATCGCCCTTTCCACGCTCGAGAATTTCCATTTACCGGGAGATGTTTCTGCCTCCAAACGATACTGGAAGGAAGACATCATCGAACCAGAAGTCGAGGTTTCGCCGGAAGGCATGATTGCGATCAGCGATCAGCCCGGGACAGGCTACAGCATTCAAGAAGATCTCATCGAAAAGTTGACGGTCAGGAAAGAGACGATTCGCTCGGGCGTCTAATGAGCAAGGGAGGGATCGCGGCACAATCGACTGCGTCCAGCTAGCATGGTTTACTGCGGGGGGCTCTGGCTCTTCAGTGTCACAGAGCTGCGGTTCTGCGCTAACTTGGCCTCCTCCTCCGTCAACATCTGCACTCCCTGAGCAAACGTGGTGTTTGGCGGAACACTGCGGAAGTCGCTGAACACCTCATCCGACTTATACGAAAGATTCTTGAACAGGAGAATCTTGCCAGTAAGGCTCAGCGACATGTGCGAAACTTCCCAGCATCTATTTCCTACGTCCCGCTGCTCGACCAGGAAATGCCCACCCTTGTCGAGATGCCCGAGAATTCCCCAGCCAAAACTGACTTCTTTGAACAATGTGCCATCGATCAGCGCGATCCGGCGGGCCGCCGGATCAACAACCAGAACTCCTTGCATTCCGACCAGAACCAGTTCAATCCGAGAAGGCGGCTGGTAGGCGGGGTTCGGTGTGAATTTTAGGCGCACCAGGCGTACCCCGGGCTCGCCTAACGCAGTCGTTCCGCTTTCCTCGCCGTCATACTGATAGAGAAAAGCGTTGGGCAACTCTTTGACGATACGCAGCGTGCGGTCCGCATTTTCTTGTTCCTGCGAACGTTTGCGCCGGAGCTGCTCAGGGCTGCTTGCCAGGCCCGCCAATCGATTTTTCTCTCCCTCCAGTTGGTCGGGGCTGAGCGGCTTGTCATTGTAAGAAATGGTCATGCCGGCCATGGCCTCCCGCGTCTCCACATACAACCGGGTTTGAGAGCCCTGTGGAGTCTGTCTGCGCGAGTGGAACATGTGTTTCGAATTGTCATTGGTGGCCGCGACCTCGTTTGCGACGGCAGACCGCACCAACTGCAGACAGGAAGCTGGATCCAGATCGGAGGGCGGGGTCGTGTCTGCGTTTGCCGATACAACGCAAGCAGCGGCCAGCGCGGCAACGAACGAAACCGCAATGGCCTTCCCCCGAGTCATCTGGCGATAACGGGTCATATCCGCCTCAAGCTACCCATGGGCGCTAGTGTAACAACTTGAGCCGCGAGCGATCGATACAGGGAACTGAGTACTTCAGCCGGCCCCGGTAAGGCTTGCCGCGCCCTCCGTGCCTTGCGTATAGTCGATGGAGGGCCTGAGTTTGCGGCATTTTCGCCTAAATGCTCATTCTGCTGTGAACCTCGCAGTGATCTTGCTGCAATGATCTGGTTGAACTAATCTTGATCGAACAGTCTTGAGAAACCAGTAACCAGGAGAGCGCGTCCATGAGCACACCAGCGAGCGGTTTGGCACAAATCGGCAAATCGGTAGTTATTAAAGGCGAGCTTTCCGGCAGCGAAGACCTCTATCTGGATGGCCAGGTCGAGGGCAGCATTGCTCTGAAGGGCAACAGCCTTACGGTGGGTCCGAATGGCCAGGTAAAGGCAAGCATCGACGCGAAAGCGATCGTGGTGCAGGGCAAACTGGACGGAAACATCCAGGCCAGCGATCGGGTCGACTTGCGTAAGTCTGCCGTGGTAAACGGAGATATCACCGCCCAGCGCATTTCCATTGAGGAGGGAGCTTTCCTGAAGGGCAAGGTCGATATCCACCGCTCGGATGGGAAGTAGTTGCAACCGGATGGCATTGCATAAGCTGAGTAAGATGAGTTCAGAGTTAGGAAATTAATTGTCGTCAGTCTCGCAGAATTTCATGAAACTTTTTCGCGGTTCCACCGGACCGGAGATCGTCCCCGCACAGGGCTCGCAAAAGCTTACCCGCCGTTCCAGTGGGCTGGGTGAACTGTCGCGCTCCTGGGAATCCGCCGAAAACCTGTGCGTGCTGGACCTCGGATCCACCTCGCCGACTAACATTCGCCATTTCACGGAGCACGGCCACAGAATTTACAGTGAAGACCTGCTCACCGCCTCCACCGATCCCGAGCTGCTTACGAAAGACGAGCAGGGAAATACCATTCTCGACAGCCGAAAATTTCTTGCCGATAACCTGGTTTATCCCGCCGCTCACTTCGACGTCGTATTTTGCTGGAATCTGCCCGACTATCTTGACGAAAGCCTGGTGAAGCCTGTGGTCGGACGCCTATGGTCGGTGCTGAAGCCGGGAGGCATGCTTTTGGCCTTCTTCCATACCCGCGACGCCGGCCCGGATGCGCCCTGCCACCGCTTCCACATTGTCAGCGCGGACACGCTCGAGATGCAGAAAATTGTGCTGCGCCGCGAGGCCCGCCGTGGTCCGACAGGCGCGGTGCACACCGCTGTCTCCGATGGCTTCCAGTTGCAACGCGTATTCAACAACCGTCATATCGAAAATCTTTTCCGCGACTTTGCTTCCATCAAATTCTTTCTCGCCCGCGACAATGTGCGCGAAGTGTTGGTCGTCCGCTAGGCTCCTCGCTCCGTCCCCATCTGGTTTTTCCACACGATCACTCCCATCCGAAAAAGGTAGTGGCGGGAAATCTCCACTTGCGGAGTAATCGCCCCCGAAAATTCAGATGCGAGCATACTTCTGATTTCATCCGGCATATACGAGCGGCGCACCGAAGTCAGCCCATCCAGCCACGCGACCCGGTTGCGGATAATCGGATAACCAGCATAGGCCAAAAACAGATGCAGCGGATGCCGGATAAGATCGTTGATTAGTAGCGCGAGGCGGCTGACCCTCAAACCTTCGCGAATGAACTGCTGCAGTCGGCCGGGGTCCAGATGATGCGCAAAAAGATTGCAACTGACCAGATCGAACGCTCCGTCGCCGAAGGGAAGAGCGAGCGCGTTGGCGACTATACCTCGATTTCCTCCGCTGTGATTCGCGGCAGAATTTCTGCCAGGCAGATGCGAGGCTGCAATATCCAAAAGCGTTACATCCAGCGTGATTCCGCCTTGCGCCACGTTCTCCCGCGCAGCCTCCGGAACTTCACCCAGCCCGGCAGCCACCTCCAGCAGTGACAAGTGATTGGATCCCGTCGCCCGCGCCACGCGTTCCACCAATTTCTGCGTAGTGGCAATGCCGCCGAAACATCGATTGACACGGCCAATCGCTTCCAGCACGGCCTGCGCATCGCCAGGCGAACAGGCGTCAGAATCGAGAATCTCCGGAGCGTCGATTCGCTGCATGAGAAAGATTGAATCCGCTGAAGCACGTCGTTCGCTCGACGCTAGAAGCTATCTAACTCGTCTCATAAATGGGCTTGAAAGGACACGGCTTCAGCCGTGCCGTAAAGAGTCCCTAAGTAATCGTGGGCTTTAGCCCTTAAGGGAGCTCGGTTCTAGACTTCCGCCAGTTCCTCTTCCAGCAATTGCTTGTTATACAGGTCGCTGTAATAGCCGTCCAAGGCGAGCAGTTCGTCGTGTGTGCCCAATTCCACGATGTGGCCACCGTGCAGCACGGCAATGCGGTCCGCATTGCGCACGGTGGAAACTCGATGGGAGATAAAGATAGTGGTACGGCCTTGCATCACTTCGCGCAGGTGATTGAGAATCTTGTCTTCGGTGTGAGTATCCACGCTGGAGAGCGCGTCATCGAGAATCAGAATTCGCGGATTGCGGATCAAAGCTCTGGCGATTGCCGTCCGCTGCTTCTGCCCTCCTGAGAGTGTAATGCCGCGCTCGCCGACCATGGTTTGATAGCCGTCGGGAAAGCCTTCGATGTCGACGGCGATATTCGCTGCATCGGCTGCGTTGTGAATGTCTTCATCGCTGGCCGATTCCACTCCCAACGCAATATTTTCCCGGATGCGGTCGCTGAACAAAAATGTTTCCTGCGGCACAAAGCCAATATTCTGCCGCAGTGAAGCCAGAGAAAAATCGCGTATCGGCCGCCCGTCAACCAAAACCATGCCCGGCGCCGCGTCGTAAACCCGAGGAATCAGATTGACCAGGGTGCTTTTTCCCGAGCCCGTCGGACCCACGATCGCCATGCTGCTGCCTGCGGGAATCCGCAGGTTCAAGTTATGCAGCACCCGCTTGCCGTCGTAATCAAAATTCAGCCCACGGAATTCGATCTCTCCTTCCACCTCCCGATCCTTCACGTCGGACTGATCCTTGATCTCCGGCTGCTCCTGCATAATTTCATTCAGCCGCACCAACGACGCCGTGCCCCGCTGGAAGATGTTCACCACCCATCCCAAAGCAATGATCGGGAAGGTAAGTTGCATCATGTAAATATTGAATGCGGTAAACGCGCCGATTTGCATGCGCCCGGCTAAAACTTCGCGCCCTCCGATCCACAACACCAGCACCAGCGCCAGCCCAAGCATGAACTCCAGCGTGGGCCATAGCATGCCCATCAACCGCACCAGCTTCAAGCTGCGCGCAACGTATTCCTGGTTGGCGGCTTCGAACGATGCAATTTCCGCCTCTTCCTGCACGTAAGCGCGAATCACACGCGCTCCCGAAAAATTTTCCTGCGCGCGCGCCGAGATGTCGGAAAACATCGCCTGAATTCTTTCGAAGCGTTCGTGAATCCGTCGCCCAAAATATTGAATCATAACGCTCACAATCGGCAGCGGCAGAAACGCGTACAACGTCAGTTTCGGACTGTTCTGTACCATGAACCACAGGGCCAAACCCGTGAACACTAGTGTGTTCGCCGAGTACATGATCGCGGGGCCCATCAGCATGCGCACCGCGCTCAAATCATTGGTCATCCTGGCCATGATGTCGCCCGTGCGCATGCGCTGATAGTAGGAACAAGAGAGCGTTTCCAGGTGGGCAAAAAGATCGTTGCGCAGATCGAACTCAATATCGCGCGAGATGCCGATCACAATCCAGCGCGTGAAAAACAGAAAAATGCCTCGAACCGCTGCCAACCCCAGCACTTGCAGAGTGAAAATCAAAAGCTTGTGCCGGTTGACTCCGCTTGCCAGACTCTGTGCGGCGTTGCCGATCACTCTTGGCAATCCCGCCTGCGCACCATTGCTCAGCACCACGCAAAAGGCGCCCACCACAAATCCCCAGCGATAGCGCTTGAGATAGGGCAGCAGCGGTCGCATGCTCTTCGGAATCATGAATGTTGTAGATGAAATTCTAGCAGGGGTGGAATCAAACTTCTTGAAAGTGCCCGCAACCCTTTGCATAGCGATTGCGCAGAAGCGGATCTGCCACGCGATTCGCGGCGCCTAATGCCGGTCGGATTGGCGGATGAATCCTGGAAGAGATGCCACAATATCCCGCCCGAATGCGATCACACTGACCGCTGTAAGTACCAGTCCCCAGGCGGCGAAGAAGATCCATCCCAGGTCGAAAATGAAGACTTGTTCCAAATCCATACATCACTCCTTCGAGCGGAACCAGAGACGGGCGGCGGACCCCAGGAGATTCAGGCCCGCCGCCCAGTTAAACCACCTCAAGAAAACCTCGAAGCTAGTCTTAGTCCTGGTCTTGCGCAGGAGGCGCGTTATTCTGCATTCGCTGCTGCATCCGTGCTTCCCGGTTGGCCTCGAATTCCTTCAACTTACTCTGCTGATCGGGCGTGAGCAGTTGGTATAGTTCGTTGTGAATGCGGGTTTCCTCTACCTTCAGTTGCACCAGAGTCTGCGCCTGCTGCGCCACCGCGGCTTGCACCTTGGCCGCGTCATAGGTGCCTTCCTCATATTGCTTCAGCTGCTGATCCAGTTGGCGAACTTGCTGCATCAACGGTTTCAGCGTGGCCCGTTCTTTCTGCATAACGGCCTTCATCTGCGTCTTCTGATCATCGGTCACATTCAGAAGCTTTGCGTAGAACTGCATTATGTGGCCATCCATGCCGAATCCAGGGCCGTGCCTCGGAGGAGGCGGAGTTGTGTCAGTGGTCTGCGACCTGGCCAACGCACCCCCCAGCAATACCGCCAACGCTGCAATCAGCAAACGAACTCGAATCGATTTCATAAATCTTGGCTCCTTCAGAGCGGCTCCTTCATCCAATTTCAGAAACTCGGCTCTTTTGCGTACACTCATAGGAACACGATTCGGAGCGGAAAGTAGTAAAAGCTGAGTAAATCCGGGTAAAGTTTTGTCACCGGTAGACCCGGTCTTTTTGACAATTCTTTACCCGTCCCGGGAGTCGCTTGGTGCACAATGAAAACCAGAAATATGGAACGCATTCTGGTCATCGACGATGATGTCGAACTCTGTACTTTGGTCGGCGAATACCTCCAGGCCGAAGGCTTTGTTGTGGAAGCCGCTCACGACGGCGAAACTGGCTTGCAGCGAGCCACCGCTGGCGGTTATCTGCTGGTCATCCTCGATGTAATGCTGCCTGGCATCAATGGTTTCGAAGTACTGCGCCGCATCCGAGCCACCTCGCGCCTTCCGGTACTTCTGCTGACCGCAAGGGGAGAAGACGTCGATCGCATCGTCGGTCTGGAGATTGGCGCCGACGATTATCTGCCCAAGCCTTTTAATCCCAGGGAACTCGTGGCGCGCATTCGAGCCGTGCTCCGGCGCACCCGCGGCGATAAGTCGTCTCCCGCCGCGCCTGAGATCGTGCGGGTGGGCGAAATTGAACTCGATCCCGCCACGCGCAGCGTGCGGCGGGACGGCCAGCCCGTGGAATTGACCTCCGTGGAATTCAACCTGTTGGAGGTTCTGCTGCGTGAGGCGGGCCGGGTAGTGCCGCGCGAGCGCCTGGTGAACGCCGTGTTGAGCCGCAAGTTTTCTCCCTTTGATCGCAGCATCGATATGCACGTCAGTAAAGTGCGCAAAAAGCTCGGCGACACCGACAACGACGAGCACATCAAGACTATTCGCGGCGTAGGTTATATTTTTGCGCGTCCGCGGGAAAAGGTTGGGGAAAAGGAAAAGGCGAAAGTCACGTCATGAACAGCCTCTTCCTCAAGATTTTTCTTTCCTTCTGGGCGGCGATTGCCCTCTTCGTCGTGCTGGCTATAACAGTGACCCTGGTTTTTAGGCCACGTACCGCTACCTGGGAGGCTCTGCGCACCACGACGCTGAATGATGCCGTCAATGCTTATGAAGAAGGCGGCCATCGACAGTTGCGGCAATATCTGGAGAATCTGGAAGCAACCCAGCACGTGCGCGCCTATCTTTTCAACGAACAAGGGGAAGAAGTTTCCCATCGCGGCGCCCCCGACTGGGCCATACGCGTAGCCTCCGGGGGGACCCGCTCGCCGCGCGATGGAATTGTTTTCCCGGCGCCCCCTGTCCAGCGGGATTCACGATCCTCTTCCGACGGAAAGCATCGTTACACGCTGGTGATGGGCCTGCCTCCGGGTCCACGTGTATTTTTCGGACCACGAGGTATGCCAGTCCCCGGATTGATCATCTTGGTGCTGTGCTCCGGCTTCGTTTGTTATCTGCTCGCCTGGTATATGACCAAGCCCGTGTCTCGCCTGCGCGCCGCTACCCAGCGAATTGCCGCTGGCGATCTGACGGCTCGCGCCGGCAATCCCAAGAGCAGAAGGCACGATGAGATTGCGGGTCTGGTCCGCGATTTCGATACCATGGCTGGCCGCCTGGAAAGCTTGGTCAAGGCGCAGTCCCGTCTGCTGAACGACATCTCTCACGAGTTGCGTTCTCCTTTGGCGCGCCTGAATGTAGCCCTCGGCTTGGCCCGGCAGCGCTCCGGACCGGAGAGTGCCAGCATGCTCGAACGCATCGAACTTGAAGCCAGCCGGCTCAACGAACTGATCGGCCGCCTGCTCACTTTGGCGCGGCTGGAGGATGGCGAGCGGCGCGTCCCGCCCATACCGATTCTTCTCGATGAAGTGGTCCTTAACGTCGCCGAAGATGCCGAATTCGAAGCGCAGGCGCGGCACTGCCACGTGCGCAGCAATATTCCAGCTGGCGATTGGGGAGTGCGCGGCGAAGCTTCGCTCTTGCACAGTGCCATCGAAAATGTTGTGCGCAATGCCATCCGTTACACCCGCGAGGGCACAACCGTGGAGATTCATCTGGTGAGGAAAGAGAACTCCAATGGCGTGGAAGCCGTGGTCAGTGTCACCGATTGTGGATCGGGTGTGCCCACCGATGCGCTGGAGAAATTGTTTCAGCCCTTCTACCGCCTCGACGACGATCGCGGCCGGCAGACCGGCGGAGTTGGTCTGGGCCTCGCAATCACGGAACGAGCAGTGCGCTTTCATGGCGGGCGCGTCGCCGCTTTCAACCGGGCGGAAGGCGGCCTGCAGATCGAGATTCATCTTCCCCTGGCAGCGAGTGCCGAGGCGGGCAAAATCCCAGAACCCATTCCCGCAGAGCAAGAGGCGTAGTTTCATGAAAGAAGCGTCACTGGCCAAGCCAGCGAACTGGAAGGCAAAATGATCACTAACCCTGAGCCCTGATCACTGCACTCAGGCAACTCCCAGTCGCCTTCGCGGTTCCAATGAGCTTGGGGCCGTTTGCTCTTCCCGCTTATTCCTGATACATAAATGGATGGCAATTCACGCCTTTCACAAACGGTTCGAGCCCGGTAATCGGCTGCCGGGGTATGCATCTGCACGTTCACAGGAGACAAAGCGAAGAATGCGGACTAGGTTTGCCTGGATTTTGGGAGTCGCGGCTCTGATTTCGGTGGCGTTGCTGCTGGCGTGCAGCACGAAGTACTCGTCTTCCAACAATGGGCTGGTGGTGGTCTCCACGCAGGGCAATGCAAATATGGATACATTCAGCCTTGATTTGGGCAATGGCCATATCACGCAAATCTTCAATACCGCCGGTCCGCCTACGAATGGACAACCAACCGCGGTGGTTCTTGATCCAGCCGGGGCCTACGCCTACGTGATGATCTACCAGAGTGCAGCGGTGAATAACAGCGCCACCGGAATCGAGTCCTTTCAAATCGCTTCGGACGGCAAATTAGGATCGGGTACAACCTATACTTTGAACGGCGGTGTCACGCCGGTGGCGATGGTGATGGATTCGGCCGGCAAATTTCTTTTCGTCGCTGACTCCACTCCCCCTGCCGTGTCCGTGCTCGCCGTAGGAAGCGGCGGCGCTTTGACGGAAGTGGCGGGCTCACCTTTTCCCGTCGCCGAGCTTCCTGGCGGCGTCACGCAAGGCCAGACTCCAAGTCCTTCTGCGCTTGCGATAAGCCCGACAGCGTATCCGCCCGCCTATGCGACTTGCTCGGGCAACGTGCCTCCTACCACGGAGAATCTCTACGTGACAGATGCCGCAAACTATGTGGTGTTGAATTACTCGGTTTCATCCGCCGGTGCCCTCACAGCAGTTTCAGAGAATGCCACCGGTACGACCCCTTCGGGGGTCACCGTCGACCCATGTAACCGCTTCGTCTACGTGTCGAACTCCCAGCCCGACAACAGCGTCAGCGCCTTCACCATCTGCAATAGTATTTCCTTACCCACTTGTCCCAACGCGGACTACAGCCTTCTCCCGGTTAGCAGTACTCTTGCTACTACGGGCAACAATCCGGGCCCCTTGCTAATGGACGCGTATGCAAATTTCTTATATGTGCTGAATACACGTGGCACCTCGATCTCAGCCTTTAAGGTCAGCACTACCACGGGAAGCCTGACGCCGCTGAGTCCTACTCCGGTTACTACCAATGCTTATCCTACGTCGATGGCCATCCGCAGCGATGACAGCTGGCTCTTCGTCACCAACCTGAACTCCGCCAATCTCTCGCAATATGCCATCACTCCTTCGACCGGAGCCCTGATTCCCCAAGCGCCAGTCCAGACCGATAACTTTCCCTGGGGTGTGGCAGTGAAGTAAGCAGCAGTGAAGTAGTCTCTGGCCCTGCTGGTGTGGTTTAAAGACTTACCCATCTCAATTCGTTGGGCGTCATCCCGAGGTCCCGCGCTTTCACCAGCGGAACGAGGAATCTCCCTCAGGACACAGCCGTCGCGTCAGCTGCACTGTTACCCTGGCCGGTGCAGAGGTCGCGCGATCAAGTGGGAATCTTCAGAATCATGTATGCACCCACTAAAGCGAAAATCAGATCCGGCGACCACGCCGCCAGAGCCGGCGGCAATTGGCTGAGATCTCCCATGGCTTCGAACAACCGCGATACCACCGTATAGACCACGGCAATTCCCACCGCGACCGCAACTCCGGTAATTGCGCCTTTCTTGGATGCAGACAGGGAAAACGGAATGGCCAGCACGGCCATAATCAGCGTGATCATCGGGAACGATAGCTTTTTGTTAAGCTGCACTCGCAGCCGCACCACGTCGAAGCCGCTTTGCTGAAGGTCGCGGATGTAGCGCCGCAACTCCTCGTAGTTCATCTCGGAATACTGCTTCACTTCCTTCTTGAAATACGACGGAGCCTCGCTGAGTTCCGGGAACGTCGAAACCTCAAAAGTACGGAACCCGGCGATGGCCGGGCCATTCAGCGAGCGCTGCCAGCCTCGTTCGAAGATCCAGCGGTTCAGATTGTCGGCCCAGTGGGCGGAATCGGCATGGATGCGCTGCGTGATGGAGAAGCTGGCCGGATCGATCTGAAAGATGGTGACGTTGCCGAACTGATCGCGATCGGGGTCGAAGAACTGATAATAGTAAATGTCGTTGTGCTGTCCGAAAATCCATTTGCGATCCGGACGCAGATAAGTCTGCGCCGGCTTGCCCTTGATCTGGTTGTGCAGCGCTTCCTGGCGCTGGTTGGTGCGAGGCAGGTAAAATTGGTCGGCGAAAAATAATCCCGTCGCTAGCACCGCGGCTGCAACCAGCACGGGCATAACTATGCGGTAGATGCTGGTTCCGGTAGCTTTGATCGCCGTGATTTCGTTGGAACGGTTCATCAGTCCAAACGTGATGAGCACCGCCAGCAGCATGATCAACGGAGCCACGCTGTACAGCAAGTAAGGAGCGACGTTGAGAAGATATTCCGCTACCACCAGAAAAGGCGTCTGATTGCGCAGGATGTCGCTCAGCAACTCGAACAGCGTGAACACCAGCAGCAGCACGAGGAACGCGGAGAGAATCATTCCCAGGTAGACGAAGAAATCGCGCAGCACGTAGTCATCCAGCAGGGTGGGAAAGCTGGCGCTGAAAACGCGGCGCCGGGTGGAGGCGCGCTCGAAAGCATTAGCGCTATCGCGTCGTCCCAGGCGGAACATTGGAACCTGTCCATTCGACCGATGAGTGTCGCGCTTGCCCCACAGCCGGAGCCGGAATGCCGAGAGCGCGATCGGCCGTCGTTCGGCTTGCCATAGAAGGACGGCTCCAGCCACAAAGAAGGCAATATTCGCCAGCCACGCCCCGAGCATGGGCCCAACTTTGCCCTGCCGCGCCAGCGATACTCCAATCAGCGAAACGAAGTAATAAATGAAAACCAGAGCAATGGTAAGGACGAAACCGCCCGACTTTCCGCTTTTCTTCGACGAGAGCCCCAGCGGGATTCCAACCATCGCCAGCACCAGGCAGGCCGTGGGAAGCGCGAAGCGTCGGTGAAATTCAATCAGGTACCAGCGCGCCGATACTGGATCCACGCGGCGAGCATAATCGCGCAGGGCTCCTGTGCTTACCAGTCCCACCGGGACTGGTTCATCCGCCTTGTTTTCCGTCGAAGGCAAATCCAGGGGAATATCAGTTTGCTGAAAAGTAGAAATCTGGTAATGGTCCGCCAGTTTGGGATCGGTTTCGTGAGTGGATCCATCGATTAAATGCAGATGCAGCCGATCCCTGCCTTCGGGAACGAGAATGCCCTCATGCGCCAGCGTAATTCGCGGATTGGCGGCATCGGAGATATCAGCGAGAAACACGCCCTTCCAGATTGCGGCTCCTTGCGCAGTATGCACGTCCTGCACGTAGAGCACGATCTTTGGGAAGCCTTCGTAAAAAACTCTAGGCTGCACTTCAAAAGAAACCTGCGAACCTTTCAGCTGATCCTCCAAACGTCCCAACGATGCCAGCGAGTAAGGAGCCAGGTAAAGTCCGTTACCCATAGCCAGCAGCCACGCGGCGACAACGAAAATCGCCAACACGCGTCCAAAATTCCAGACGCCCATGCCGCTGGCGCGCATCGCTGTAATCTCACTATCGGCGGCAAGACGGCTGAGTCCGATAAGAATTCCCACGAGCACGCTCATCGGAATGGTGTAAGTAAGGGCGAGCGGAACGGTGTAAAAGAAAATTTCCGCCACGCTGGGCAGCGGCGCGCTGGCTCGAACCACCAGTTCCAGAATGCGCCCCAGGTCGCGCGTAAAAAGCACAAAGGTGAAGATGGCCGCGCCGATCAAGGCGTGCGAGCTGACTTCACGAAGAATGTACCGGGTGAGGATCCGCATGGGGGCGCTTGTTACCGCAGTCTAGCATGGGGTCAGAAGCGGGAACCGGCCGATGGATCCCCTATCCAGCCTTCAGAAACAGAGCTGCCAGCGGAGGCAGCGTCAGTTTCAGCGAATACGGACGCCCATGTGCTGGCTCGGCTTCCGCATGAACCCCGCCGAGGTTCCCCACCCCCGTGCCGCCGTATTCCAGAGCGTCGCTGTTTAGCAATTCGCGCCAGTAGCCGCCCGTTGGCACGCCAATGCGATAGCCAATCCGGGGAATAGGGGTGAAGTTACAAACGACGAGAATGGTGTCATTGGCGGATTCAGTCTTGCGTAGAAGAGAAATCGTGCTGGTGAGACTGTCGTTGCAATCCACCCATTCGAAGCCGGCCGCGTTAGCATCGAGCACGTGCAGCCCTGGCTCCGAGCGGTAAAGCCGGTTCAACTGCCCCACCCACTCCTGCAGGCCGCCGTGCACCGGATATTGAAGCACGTGCCATTCCAGGCTGCTGTCATGCGTCCACTCGCGAACTTGGCCAAACTCGTCACCCATGAACAGCAATTTCTTTCCCGGCTGCGCGTACATGTAACCGTACAAAAGCCGGAGGTTGGCGAAGCGCTGCTTCTCGTCGCCAGGCATTTTGCCGATCAACGATCCCTTGCCGTGAACCACTTCATCGTGCGACAGCGGCAGCACGAAATTCTCGTGAAACGAATACAGCATGCGGAAGGTGAGCTTGCTGTGGTGATACCTGCGGTGGATGGGATCCTGCTTGAAATATTCCAGCGTGTCATGCATCCATCCCATGTCCCACTTCATGCCGAAGCCTAGCCCGCCGAGGTAAACCGGCCGCGAAACCATGGGCCAGGAAGTCGACTCTTCCGCCGTGGTCTGAATATCCGGATGTACCTTGTAAGCTTCCTGATTGAAGCGGCGCAGAAAATCAATAGCGTCAAGATTCTCTCGTCCACCGAATTTGTTCGGAATCCACTCCCCGGCGTTACGGGAATAGTCCAGATAAAGCATGGAAGCAACCGCGTCCACCCGCAAGCCGTCCACATGATATTTGTCGAACCAGAACATCGCGCTCGACATCAGAAAGCTCCGCACTTCGGTGCGCCCGTAATTGAAGATGTGTGTCTTCCAGTCGGGATGGAACCCCTGCCGCGAATCCGCGTGCTCGTAGAGATGCGTGCCGTCGAAGTAGGCGAGTCCGTGAGCGTCGGACGGGAAGTGCGAAGGCACCCAGTCGAGAATCACCGCAATGCCGTGCTGGTGCAGGTAATCCACCAGGTACATGAAATCTTGCGGTGTTCCGTAGCGCGAAGTAGGCGCGAAGTAGCCGGTCGTCTGATATCCCCAGGAGCCGTAAAACGGATGTTCCATCACTGGCATGAATTCCACATGAGTGAAGCCCATGCGTCCCACATACTCGGCCAGCCGCGGCGCTGTCTCGCGATAAGTCAGCGGACGATTGTGTTCCTCCGGTACCCGCATCCACGAACCCAGGTGAACTTCGTAAATGGATTGCGGAGACCGCAACGAGTTCTGGGCAGCACGTTTCTGCATCCACTCATGATCGCCCCATTGGTAATCGAGATCCCACACCACCGAAGCCGTGCGCGGAGGCTTCTCGTGCCAGAAGCCGAGCGGGTCGGCTTTGTCGATTTGGTAGCCGTGGCGCCGCGATTCGATGTGAAACTTGTAGAGCGCTCCTTTGGTAACGCCGGGAATGAATCCTTCCCAGATTCCCGAATCTCCCCGAGCTTGCAACACGTTGCTTCGTGCGCCCCAGGAGTTGAAGTTCCCGATCACAGAGACCAGGTTTGCATTCGGAGCCCACACGCTGAACATTGCGCCAGCTTTTCCATCGCGTGTCACCACATGCGCCCCAACGGTTTCATAAAGACGATAGTTGCTGCCCTCGTTAAACAGGTAAAGGTCCTGGTCCGAGAGCAGAGTTGGCCGATCCGCGGAGATGGAAGTTTCGGGCATTTTTACGAGTTCCTAGTGTACCGGAAGATGTGTTGGACAATACACCGGCAGTGGGATGCGCAAAGTTGGCGAGAGGATGAGGTCCGATTTCTTGGGTGCTGAATGCCATGTTCTTTGGTGCGGTTCCGGGCCGAATCCCCATGCTAGACTGGCTCTTCCAGCCATGCCCGCCCTGCGTCTGATTCTTCTCTGGCATCAGCACCAGCCCTTCTACAAGGACTTGGTGACCGGCGAATACCGTTTACCTTGGGTGCGGCTTCACGCTCTCAAGGACTATTACGGGATGGTGAAACTCCTCGACGAGTTTCCTAACGTCCATCAAAACTTCAATCTGGTCCCGTCGCTGATCACGCAAATTCAGGATTATGTTGCGGGCACGGCGCAGGATCCCTTTTTCGATGTTGCCGCCAAACCGGCCCGGGATTTGACGCTCAAGGACCGCCTCTTCGCTCTGCAGTATCTCTTTCAGGCCAACCCCGCGAACTTGATTGGGCGCTATCCGCGGTATCGGGAGCTATACGAGCGCTTCCGCGAGCACGGTGCTTCGCCGGAGAAAGCAGAAAAGTATTTTCAGCTCCGCGACTTCACCGATTTGCAAGTGCTTTCGCAAATTGCCTGGTTCGACGAGTTTTTCCTGAAAGAGAAAGATATTGCGGCGCTCATCAGGAAAGAGCGCGATTATTCTCTCGAGGACCAGAGTTTTGTAATTGCCCGCGAGCGCGAACTCCTCGGAAAAGTTCTGCCGGCGTATGCGGCGGCGGCGAAGAAAAAATTAATCGAGATCTCCGCAACGCCTTTTTACCACCCCATCCTTCCCCTGGTCTGCGATACCAACGCGGGAGCCGTGTCCTCTCCCGGCCTGCCTTTGCCGCAGAACCGCTTTCGCCATCCCGAAGATGCGCGCGAGCAGCTAGTGCGCGCGCTCGATCTTCACCAGCAGGTGTTTGGGGTTCGTCCGCAGGGCGTGTGGCCGTCGGAAGGCAGCGTGTCAGAAGAGGTGCTGGCCATTGCCCACAGCCTGGGCATCAAGTGGATGGCCACTGATGAAGGTGTGCTCGGCCGCAGCACCGGCGTTTTTTTCCAGCGCGATGGCAACGGCCACCTGCCCGCGTCTTTAGCCGAGCGCCTCTATAACATCCACCGCTATGAGGGCGGCGACGCCAGCATGCACCTGGTGTTCCGCGACCACACGATCTCTGACCTCATTGGCTTTGTTTATTCCGGGATGGATCCCGCCGAGGCCGCCGGGCATCTCCTACGCAACATCAAAGACGCCGCTCAGCCGGTGCTGGCCCAAGGACGCGACGCCGTAGTCTCGGTCATCCTTGATGGAGAAAACGCCTGGGAGTACTACCCCAAGTCCGGCCGCGAGTTTCTGCGCCGCTTCTATGACGCGCTGCAACGCGAGTCCGGGCTGGAGGCGGTAACCGTTTCCGAGGCGATTGCCCGTCAGCAAAACGTCTCGCCTTTAAAATCACTCGTCCCCGGTTCCTGGATTAACGCCAACTTCAACGTGTGGATTGGCGCGCCGGAAGACAATCGCGCCTGGGACTATCTGCACCACGCGCGCGAGTTCTATGCGCAGAATGCCGCTCGCGCGAGCCAGCCGCAACGCAAACTGGCCTTCGAAGAAATCATGATTGCCGAGGGCAGTGACTGGAACTGGTGGTACGGTCCCGAACACCACTCGGCCAACGACCGCGATTTTGACGAACTCTACCGCAAGCATCTTTCAAACATCTACCAGGCTCTCGGAGCCGCGCCCCCGGATTATTTAGCGCAGCCCATCACTGCCGGCGAAGTGCGGCCGGCCTTCACTCCGCAAACGGCCTACATTCACCCTCGCGTGCTGGGCGACAAGATTCGCTACTTCGAATGGATGGGCGCCGCCATTTTCACCGCCGATCAGCGCGCCGGCGCCATGCACGGAAAACAATTCCTACTGGATTCCGTTTACGCCGGCATTGACACCACGTTCGTCTACGGCCGATTGGATTTTGCCGGTCCGGTTCCTGACATGGATTTTGAGTTGGTCGTGAACCTGGAATCGTGGGCGAACGGAGAATCACGCCCCCGGCGCACTTTGCGGCTCGACGCCAAGGTCGAAGAGCGCAAGCTTACGGAGTGGAAAGTCGACGGACGAGATGCCTCACCGTCTACCGCTTCGCCAAAGGCCGAGGAGGGCCCGAAGGTCGCATTGCTTCGGAACTTCGAGTTCCGCTTGCCCTTGAGTTGGCTCCTCGCCAAACCCGTCTCGGGCAATCATTTCGAGGCAGTCACTTCAAGTGCCACGGAGGTTGCGGCCACCAGCAGGCTGAAGCTACGCTTCAGCCTCTGGCACAGTCGCCTCCCAGTCGACGCTTTGCCGGTCGAAGGCTGGATTGAACTGCAGTTGCTGAGCGAAATGGAACTAGCGGCAGGAATGTAGAAAGCTTTCTCAGGAATTGTTTTGCGAAGGGAACGGCTTCAACAGCCTGCCCTGAGCGCAGCCGAAGGGAGCCGCCCAAGCCAATAAACACGAGGGGCTTTAGCCCCTGAGGCGGCGGGCGCGATATCAGGACTGCCTTAACGCAAGAACCGGACCCTGCTGGAGGTCCGGTTTCCATCTGAGCCTTGAACCCTGTTTTACTGTCCGGAGCTAGCCACAGAAGTGGTCATCGCCAAGGGACGATTCAGTTCCAGCGTGAGCTCCGTTCCCGCCGGCAGCGTGGCCGAGCGATGCTTGCTGAGCCAATGAACGCCAGTTGAGCCTGCGCCCACGACTCCGCCGATCAGGATTCCTGGAGGACCGCCAATCAGTCCCCCGATTAGCATGCCACCCGCGGTGCCTGCGCCCGTTTCGATTTCGTCGTGCCGGTCATGACCCGATCCTTTGAACTGCCCCTCCTGGTTGACGTCGGTGCCGGGAATATTGGTATCGACCAGCGTGGCGTCCAGGAACAGTCTTTCTCCAGTCGGCAAAACCAGCGCTTCCGGCAGAATTCCGATCGTCGGCTTCCCCGTGATGCGACGCGGTTCGGCCACCTTGGTGACGCGGCCCTCCACCATCGTTCCCGCCGGAATCATGGTCTTGCCATTCAGCACGACCGGTTGCGTCAATCGCGCCTGAAACGGATCGCCCGCCTTGTTGCTGAAGGTGGCGAGCGTGGTCTCCAGCTTCACCATCAAAGCGGTTCCGGCTGGTACAGGGTCACCGACTTGCGCCGCTGCCATAGCTGCCACTAGCAAAATGCAGGAAAGAACTGTCCACTTCCTCATAATTCCTCCACAAACTTACTACCGTAAATTCTCCCCATCGTTGATTTCGACTCTAGATGAGACGGATGGCCAGAACAACCACTGGAGTTGCCAGGGAACCAGCGAAGATAAGGGCGCCGGTCGTGTTCCGGGCAGGGAATCAGAAACCCAACCATGTGAGCGCTGTCACGTTGCCGCGATCTTCGGTCCGCTATAATCGTGAGTCCCACGCCAGACGATGGCAAGTGACACACAGGCGTCCATTAATCGGAATGACCAGGGCGCATCATTCTCATCATCAAATCAAAAAGGAAACGGACCTAAATCATGTCAAATATCGCGGCAATTCATGCACGAGAAGTGCTGGACTCACGTGGCAATCCTACGGTGGAAGCGGAAGTATTTCTCGGTGACGGCTCCATGGGCCGAGCCATTGTCCCCAGTGGCGCTTCGACCGGCGAACACGAAGCCGTCGAACTGCGCGATGGCGATAAAGCTCGCTTTCTCGGCAAAGGCGTGCTCAAGGCCGTCGAGAACGTGAACAGCGAGATTGCCGAGGCCCTTGCGAATTACGACGCCTTCGATCAGCGTGGGCTCGACCACAAGATGATCGAACTCGACGGCACCGAGACCAAAGGCCGCCTGGGTGCGAACGCAATTCTCGCTGTCTCCATGGCAGCGGCCCGCGCCTCCGCAGCCTCGCTCGATATTCCGCTCTATCGCTATCTCGGCGGCGCCGGCGCCAACACTTTGCCTACCCCCATGATGAACATCCTCAACGGCGGAGCCCACGCCGATAACAACGTCGACTTCCAGGAATTCATGGTGATGCCGGTCGGCGCTCCTTCGTTCTCTGAAGCCTTGCGCTGGGGCGTGGAAGTTTTCCATACCCTCAAAGGAGTGCTGAAAAAGCGCGGCTATAACACCGCAGTCGGCGACGAAGGCGGCTTTGCCCCCTCGGTGAAGTCGAATGTCGAAGCAATCGAAGTGGTGCTAGAAGCCATCCAGCAAGCCGGATACAAGCCCGGAGAAGAGATCGCGATCGCCCTTGATCCCGCCGCCAGCGAGTTCTATCAGGATGGCAAATACGTTTTCAAGAAGTCCGACAAGTCCATCAAAAGCTCCGACGACATGGTGAAGTTCTACGCCAAGTGGGTGAAAGACTATCCCATCGTTTCGTTGGAAGACGGACTCGCCGAAGGTGATTGGGAGGGTTGGCAGAACCTCACCAAAGAACTCGGCGGCAAGGTTCAACTCGTCGGCGACGATATCTTCGTCACCAACATCCAGTTTCTGCAAGAAGGAATCGATAAGGGTGTCGCTAATTCGATTCTGATCAAAGTAAATCAGATCGGCACCGTCAGCGAGACTTTCGACGCCATTGACCTGGCTCGTCGCAACTGCTACACGTCGGTCATCTCGCATCGCTCCGGCGAAACAGAGGATACCTTCATCGCGGACTTCGCCGTTGCTACCGGCGTAGGTCAGATTAAGACCGGATCGGCCTCCCGCACCGATCGCATTTCCAAGTACAACCAGTTGTTACGGATTGAAGAGGAACTAGGGGACTCAGCGAGATTCCTGGGATTGAAAGCGCTAAACTACAAAGGCTGATCAACCCTATCCTCTCGACGGAGGTCGTATGCGATTGAAGTCGTTGCTGCAAGTGTGTGTTCTAGCTTTATCCGTCTCCGCGATTGCGCAGACCACCGTCTCCATCGCTCCCGACGCAGCCTCCAAAGAAGACGTCAAGAAGTTGTTCGATGTCATGGCCAGCCGCGAGCAGATGACCCAGATGATGCAGCAATTGTTCGCGCAGATACGTGCTATGAATCGCGAGCAGCTAAAGAAGCAGCGTCCCGACGTTAGTGACGCGGAGCTTGCCCGCCTGGACCAACAGTCCCAGGATCTCATCAAGAACTTTCCTCTCGACGAAATGCTGAACGATATGGTCCCCGTCTACCAGCGGCACTTTACGAAGTCGGACATCGATGCGCTGACTGCGTTTTACTCGTCTCCCACCGGTCAGAAGTTTCTTCATGAGATGCCCACGGTAACCGCGGAGACCATGAAGGCAGTCTACCCCCGCATACAGACAGAAGTGGATTCGGCCCTCAAGCGATCCGAGGAGAAGACCGATTCACCGCAGAAGTAAGGTGTTGCGGCGCTGGCGGCATGCAGTGATTCACCCTTGAGTTGGTCCGCGACTTGGCTCCGCAACGGCCGTCCACCGGCATAGACTTTGTCTCCTCTGCCGAAAATCCTGCGCGTTCCGCTCAAAATCCCAGCGTGTCATCGGCAGACGGCCCGTAGGTCGCGGGCACCGGCTTCCCGTTCAGGCGCAGATAGACTCCCAGCTGGGCGCGGTGATGCACCATGTGGTTCAGAAACATCTCCCGGTAAGCCAGAAATCGTTCTCCCTCGAAAATCGATTTACCCCGAAAGCTCAACTTCCAGTTTTCTTTCCAGGCTGTATCGGGCGTGGCTTGCAACGCAGCGCGAACCTTCGCCACTCCCTCATCGAAAGCCTTCAGGAGTTGTGCCGAAGACTCGAATGGCAACGGCTTGATGCTCCCCTTGGAGAAGTCTAGCTCAGGCGTCGTCAGGATCGTCAACCCGAAGCTGGCCAGCTGGGCTACGTGAGGCGCGAGCTTACCCATCGGCATCGACTTGGCATGCGGCGCAAAGTCTTTCTTGTCCGCAGGAACCCGTTCCAGAGTCGTGCGCGTCTTTTTCATCTCTTCGTCCAGCTCGGGCAGCAGTAATTCGCTAATCGACATGATTCCTCCTTCGATGCAGTATAACCGGATCTCTCAAAGCTCAGTCGCCGCGTCGCGGAGCGGTCGGTCTAAAATGAATATCTTCGAATGAAGCCTAAAGCTAGTGCTGTGACGGTCACTCGGTGGTGCAGACTCGTGTTTCGATCCATTGCCCTTCTCATGGCTGCCACGCAACTTGTTCTGGCTCGCAATAGCTTCGGCCCTGACCCGCGATCCTATACGGAAATTGCAAGAGCCTATTTGCGCCACGATTGGGCGATGGCCGTCAACGCCTACTGGAGCCCGTTGTACCCGTGGTTGGTTGCTCTCACGCTAGGGCTGGGTAGGCCATCTCTGAGGTCGGAGTTTCCACTTTTACATCTATTGAACTTTTTCATCTTCATTGTCACCCTCGCGAGCTTCGAGGTTTTCTGGAGCAGGCTTCTGTCGACCGAAGCCGCGAACCGAGCGAACCGACCACAATCGCGCCCAGAAGGAGCACCCTTACCCACTCTCGCCCTATGGATTCTCGGCTATGCCTTGTTTATCTGGCTGACCGTGGGATCGATCATCGGAATTCTGGGAGCGGACCTGGGCGTGGCCACGGTCGCCCTCATCGTGGCTGGACTCCTGATCAGAATCAAGACTTCGCTTCCGGCCGGAAAACGCTTATACGTATGGCTCGGAATCGTGCTCGGCGTCGGCTATCTAACCAAGGCCGTGATGTTCCCCATGGCTTTCGTTTTTCTCGCCGTCACGATCTTCTTGCAACTCAATCGGCGAAACCTCACCGGCGTAGGCCTCGCGCTAGTGATCTTTCTTGCCATCGCCGCTCCTCAGATCATCGTGCTTTCCAAAGCCAAGGGTAGGGTCACATTTTCCGACAGCGGGAAGTTGACCTTCGCCTGGAGCAACTACGATTTACCAATCTGCGATTGGCACGGCCAGCCACCCGGTAGCGGCACGCCACTGCATCCCACTCGAATGCTCTATGGGCATCCTGCAATGTTTGAATTCAATGGCCCCATCCGCGCCAGCTACCCCCCGTGGTATGACCCTTCATATTGGAACGACGGAATTTCTCCCAGGTTCAACTTCCATTTTGTTTTGCGCCATTTTGTGCACAACGCCGGGAGTATTTTTCTGGATTCTACCCGCCCCAGAGTATGGCTTCTTAGCATCATCCTGCTGCTTTTCTTCTGTGATCCCGCCGCTACGATTCGAGGTATTTATCGCTACTGGTACTTGATCGTTCCGAGCATGTGCGTGTTCGCCGCTTACTCTCTCACCTACGCCGAGTTTCGATATCTGCCAGGCTGGCTCCTCTTGGTCTGGGCATCAGTCCTCGCCGCTTTTCGGTTTCGGACGGGCTCTGCCTCGGCAGCCATCGCGAACTCGATCGCCGTCTTCGCGGCGGCTGTAATGATCGCCTCCATGGGCTGGGGCTTTTATCGGCAGACGAAATCCGTGCCCTTTGACGATGCCAGCAAGCACTACCCAATCGCCGAAGGCCTGAGCAAGCTCGGTTTACATAGCGGAGAGAAGGTCGGAGCCATCGGCTTCGACAACGACGCACACTGGGCCTATCTCGACACCCTCCTGGTCGTCGCGGAAATCCGTACCGATGGCGTTTGCACTTTTTGAAATCTCTCGCCCTCGGAAAAAAGCGACGTGCTGCACAAATTTGCGCAAGCCGGCGCCAGAGCAATCATCGCCAATGCGGATCACCATTTCAAAAGTTCAAGCCGCCGGGAACCCTTTGATTTCGCGGCATGTTCCAGCCCGGACGCGGGCTGGCGCAGAATCGGAGATACTGAAGCCTTAGTTTATTTTGTCCAGCCAGAGTAAACCAGCCTGAGCTAGGGGATCCGCATTCTTTTCGGTAAACTCGATCGGGTTTTGCGTCACTGCGAGGGCGATTCCCGCGCAATCCCCCGAACAGTGCGGTGTTTCTGTCATTCCTCAAAGGTCATGGGTTTACCCATAGGGTTTACCCCAAGGAGGCAACGTGGAGTTTGTCATGTTTGAAGATGTCGACGGCATGGAAGTCTTCGTGAATCCTGAACACGTGATTTGGGTCCGAGAGTATCCCGGCGAAATTACGGTCATCAGCTGCGGACACGAGGACAGATTTCGAGTGCGCCTCAGTCCCGCTCAAACCGTCGCCGCATTGGGCAGATCGGTTCGCTGAAAGCTAGTGGTTGAACGTCGATTGCAAACGAGTATGGCTCAGTTTGTCATGCCTGGCGACGTCTCCCTTACAGCGTCTCGTGCGCGGACGCCGCCCGTTCGTTGAATGATGCGTGCAATCGGTATTGTCTCTTGACGGTGATGGTCACCGCTGGGAATTCGAGGACGCCGGAAGCTTCCGGAGCTCGCAAAAACAAAAACGCAACCGGCGAGTCCATACTACTCGTCATCCCGTGGATTCTAGTTCAAACTCATGCGGCGAAGCAGGTTCTGAAAACGGGGATCAGGACGCAGACTGTCCAGCTCCAAGCCCGATTTTAGCGAGGAAATATCCAAAGACTTCTCCGAATAAGCTCTTTCCAGGAAGTCGAATGCTTTGTCGTTCTGGCCGAGGCCGGCGTAGATGGTGGCCATGGTATCGGGCGAAGCAGAGGTCTGTTTTAATTTGTGCTCCAAATCGCGAAGGATATTCTCCGCCTCTGCTTTCTTACCCATCGCGGAATAGGCATGGGCCAAGGCCACGGTGCTCCGAGAATCACCGGACATGGCAATCGCCTGCTGGTACTCCGAGATTGCGTCCTGAAGCTTGCCCGTGCCTTCATAACCGATGCCGAGAAAGTAGTGCTGAAACCACACCTTCGGGTCCAAAAGCAACCCTCTCCGGCTGGCTCCAATCAGGTTGGGATAGTCCCGCAGGGTGTAGTAGGTCCATTGTTCTGTCCATGCCGAACTGAAACCGTAGTCCAATTGGTCGATCTTTGCGATCTCAGCGAGAGCTTCGGCCCGCCGGCCAATCAAGGCTAGAAAGATGGCGCGATCTTCATGCGCGCAACTGTAGCTCGGTGCCAAAGCGATGGCACGCTTGAACTCGCGATCGGCAGTGTCCCAATCCCAGTCGAAATATGTACTCAGCGCGCCGAGGGTATCGTAGGCTTCACCGATGCTGTCGTCCCGTTCCAGTGCTTTGGCTAAGGCATCCTTGGCCGACCGGTAGGCCAGATCCCTCGGCAAAGCTCCTGCATAGGCCAAGAAGACATAAGTGTCTGCCAGTCCCGCGTAAGCAAGAGCGAAGTTTGGGTCTTTCTGCATGGCATCTTCGAAGTAGTGTTGGGCCTTCCTCAGTGAATCAGGTTTGGTGAATTCGTTAGTGAAGTAAAGGCGCCCCCGGAGATAGTCATCGTACGCCGCCGGGTTGACCACGTGGGCTAAGCGAAGCTGAGACTGCTGGCTTGGAGTGAGTTGTGCGCGGACTTGCTGCGCTATAGCGTCCGCCACCTCACCTTGCAGTTTCAGGATGTCGCCCAGGTCGCGGTCGTAGGTCTCGGCCCACAAGTGCTGGTCCGTGGGTGCCTGAATGAGTTGGGCGGTAACACGCACTCGCTGGCCCGAACGGATGACCGATCCTTCCACGATTGCGTCAACGTTCAATTCTCTTGCAATAGCAGGCAGCGTCTTCTTTGTGCCCTTGTACTGCATGACCGAAGTACGCGAGATAACGCGCAGTGAGCCAACTTTAGCAAGGTCGGTGATCAACTGGTCCGTCATGCCGTCGGTGAAGAATTCCTCTGACGGATCGCCGGACAAATTATCAAGAGGCAGGACAGCAAGAGAGTGTATCGCCGGAGCTGCGGCCTTCGCGTGGAGATAGCGCCAGGTCGTCGCGGCAACAAGCCCAACCGCAAAAAGAGTCCCGAGAATCACCACGAGAATTCTCCTCCGCTTTGGGGCTGTAACCAGGGTTAGCGGTTGACTCGCAGGGCGGCCGATTTCTGGGGCCAGCCGCAGCGTCTGAAAATCTTCTACCGGACCGATGTACCGGTATCCCCGGCGCGGCAGCGTTTCGATGTAGCGAGGCGTTTCAGCCGAATCGCCAAGTACTTCGCGAATCCGCGCGATGGCATTGTGCAGGCTGTGGTCAAAATCGACAAAGGTGTCAGCGGACCAGATTCGCGACTGAAGCTCCTCGCGAGTCACAACATCGCCGGCACGTTCCACCAGAATCTGCAGCACTTGGAGGGGTTGGCCGCGCAGGCGGAGCCTCACTCCCTGTTTGCGCAGATCGCCGGCACGAACATCCAATTCATAACCGTCGAACCGTAGCTTTTCGGCAACGCGCGGCTGGGTGGCCATAGGTGGCCTCGGCAAAGATCACGAAAGGCTACCACAGTTTCCCCCTGGCTGCAGACCAATCGCTTCACGCCGGAAGGCCTTTTAAATTCAGTAACTTAATCGTGGAGAAAACTTTGGGGACAAATGGAGGCTGCGAGGATTGCGTCCCATGCGGGAACCAACGAAAGTCCCAGTGTTCTTGTGGTAACTCACGAACCCACAATGCCTCGCACCGGCAAAGCCACTAGTGGGCAATTTGCTGCGAGAAACCTTAAGGAGAGTCAAAACATGAAAAAGCCATCGCTTATGTTGTCGGCCGCCTTTCTGGCGCTTACCTCTTTCGCCCCAGCGCAGCAGCCACAGGCACAAGGGAGCCAAGACAAGCTCGTCGAGATCGTTCGCAATGCCACGCAGCAGTACCAGGATGTCAACAAAGCTACTGGATACACTCCTGTCCTCGGCTGCGTAAGCGGCTCCGACCATGGAGCCATGGGCATCCACTACGTCAATCTCAATTTGCTTGAGGGACCCATCGATCCTGCTCACCCGCAAGCTCTGATTTATGAGCCGCAATCGAATGGTGAACTAAAGTTGGTTGGTGTCGAGTTCATTATCCTCGTAAACGCTCTACCCCCCAACTCTGCTCCGCAGGTCGAGGGTCACCTGATGAATTACGTCGACTACCCGAACCGTTACGGTCTGCCAAGTCCGTTCTTCGAGCTCCACGTCTGGGCTTGGCGCGATAATCCGCAAGGCCCATTCGTCGACTGGAACAACCACGTAAATTGCACGCATGAGTAGATAGCCGGGAGATGCCAGCTTACGCTTTGCGTCTCCCGTTCCTGATCGTGCGAATGCTCAGAATGCCACGACAGTTCCAGTGATTCTGGCAAAACGGCAGACGAAGCGTTGATCAACCCCAACTCGGACGAGGGCCGTTCCGCCTTCGCTGAAGCTTGGACGGGCGCCCCTAATCCTGCTTCGCACTGAAGATCAGAAAATAATCCATGCCATCGCCTTTCACAAAATCCTGCGAGTCGCGCAGTTCGTACCCGGCTTGGGTAGCTTCGCGAACCACCACATCCTTACTCACCCCATGATTTTCTCCGTTGCCATTCCGATCAATGATGCCAATCTTGGCTCCCGGCTTAAGCGACGAGCGAAGGTTCCTGAGCAGCACCACCGGATGGGCTACCTCGTGGTAGGTCTTGAGCAGCAGTACGGCGTCGACGCTTTCGAATGGCACCTGTGGGTCGTCCGGTTGGCTGAGGATCGTCTTTACGTTCTGGAGTTGCTCTTTCTTCATCCGCCGATCAATGTAATGAATCGCTTCCGGGTTGATGTCGACGGCATGAACCGTGCCCGAGCCCGTCACGCGGCGGGCGGCGCGCACCGTAAACCAGCCCGATCCGGCCCCGATGTCGGCAACATTTTTCCCCGGCTCAATGCCCAGCATATCCATGACGCGGTTGATCTGTAGCCGCTCATCGCGCCCCGGAGACTCGAAAATGGAGAGATCGCCAGTGTAAGGGTTGCTAGTCTTGCGTTGTGTTGACGGCGCCGCGGAACCAGCCTGAGCTCGAACCGGCGCCGGTCTCCCCAGAACTGCCAACAACACCGAGACCTGCCCGATCCATCCGAGCGCTCTTCTAAAACATTTCCAGTTCATCGTTTCGCGATTGAGTGCGCCCAACCATGAGCGATGTTGCATTCTACGCCAACCAGCCACATAACTTCCGAGTTGCCGACGTCCATGTAAGTCTTTGTCAAGGGAAAACACAGATCTCCTGATGCGCGCTCGTGAGAGCGTGCACAACGAACTTGCCACAGAATCCGCAGCTCGCACGTGGCCTCCCGGCTGTGGCTCCTGCCTTCGCAGAACCAGACATCCATTCGCTGTCTCGGGTCCTTGCGGACCGTCGCAGAAGATTGAGTTTGTGTTCTCTGCCAGTCCTAAAACAATCCGCAGGAGCCTCGGGAGTTTGATCTCCGTCGCTCAGTCGGCAACCTATAGGACCTGGCAGTCTGCACGCCGTGGAATCCTGTTTTTTCTCTCTTTCGCGCCGGTGCTTTCTAGGCCACCGCGCTCTGATCTTCTACCGTCACAAAGTCCCGTTGCCCTCGGTCCACAGCGAGCAGATATGCGACCATCTTCCGAGCAACCGCAAGAGTTGCCCGATTGGCATTCCCTTTTTCCTTCTCTCGCTGGTAGACCAGGGCCAGCTCATGGTCCTGTCGTGGCGCCAGCTTCGCGGCTTCCACCAGGGCCCGTTGGATGTGCTTGTTGCGTTGTTTGGAAAGTGGTGTGCGCATCACCTTCTCGGCCGAACTCTTCTCTTCACTGCAGAGCCCGCAGTAACTGATGGCATGTCGGATCGACCGGAAGCGCGCGATCTCTCCCATTTCCAGTGCCCAGGTCAGCGCGGTAATCGGACCTACTCCGGGGACAGTCCTGAGCCGTCTGATTCGCTCGGCCAGCATCGGATCTCGCTGTAGAGAACTGACCAGAGCGTATTCCGTCTTCTGCAGTCGTACGATGGTCTCCCGGCTCAATCGCAGCAAAGGTCGGATACTCTCATCGATCTCCGGGTTGGTCGAGAGCAACTCACGGAAGTAGCCCACTTTATGAAGCCGCTGCTTGTTATGGCTCACTCCGGTTTCCATGAGCAGGCCGGAGACTCGATTCTTCATCTGCACCATCTGGCGCACCAGCAGGTGTCGGTAGCGCAGCGTTCGCCGCCGATCACGAATCTGGGTCGATGCCATGTGGCACTCTGGCAGGAAGTCACAGCGCAGGCAGTCGGCGATTTTGCCGGCATCGATCCGATCGTTCTTCTTCTTGGCCGCAGCGATGGCGCGCAGCATCAGCGGATGCGCTACCTTCACCTGCTGCGCGTGTGGAAGTAGATGATCGTAAATCCAGCCAGTGAAAATCGTGGCCTCCATGGCTACCGTCCAGGGTTGGGGCAACGTCTTCATCCAGCTGTCGAGTTCGCATCGCGTTGCTCCGATCTTGCCTTCTTGGTGGATCTGGCCACTCGCATCTTTGACGCAGTAGCTGATCGTTTTCTTGTGAACATCGAGCCCGATGTAATACATATGTCCTTGAGGAGCCTCCGTGGTTGTTTCTCTGAATCAACGTTCCCGTTGAGTTCAGCTTTTTGTACACCACGTGCTCCTCACTGACTTAGCATTCAAACAATCCGGCCAGTGACACCGGTTCTTTCCAGTACTCGCGAAGCACTGCTCGACCGTAGAGGAGACTTTCTCGATATTGCGATTACCAACTGCTGAACGGAGAAGCTACCGCGGATTCCACAGCAGAGAATAGATTTGCACCGCGCTGGTGTCGCTCATCATAGCGGGTCGCCCGTCCGGTGTAATCGAAAGCAGATTCCTCGCCGCAAAACCAAGTGTTCAGCCTGACGCAAGTGGCAAAGGCAGGGAGGACCCGGAACTACTTGAGGGGAATGCGATAAAGGTTTCTATGCACGCTGTCGCGCAGAGAAACATATTCACCGCCATGCGGCCCCAAAACCGCTACACCGTCGAGCACTCTCGCGCCTTTGCCGATTGACTCGGGCTTGGCTCTTTCGATTCCGCCTTCAGGGAGCGCGGGCAGCACCTTGCCCGGCGGAATGGGCAGGAAGACGGTTTTGTAGCCAGCGTTTTGTATCAAGTAGACAGCGAACAGATTTCCCCAATCGGTCCAGAATGCAAAGCAGACCGTCGCGCAGACGGTCACGGGCTCCCCGCCCTCGAGGGGAACGATGACGGTCCTGAAATCCAACGACCCGGTTTTCGCTGGACGGGCAGAAACAACGGCCCACTTGCCATCCGGTGAAATGCCGCCCACTTCGTTGATGGACTCCTGGAGCAGCTTGCTGCGTCCGCTGCCGTCTTGTTTCATGCGATAAAGGAAATTCTTGCCGCCTTCCGCCGCGCGAAAATAGATAAAGCCGTCGGCGCCGAACTGAGGGGAATCCTCATCCGATGGCGACATGAATTGTTGCGGCGAGGAATGCAAGTCCAGATCGGCCCGCCACAGATGAGGGTGCTGATTCTTATCGACCGCACTGTAAACGATCTTTTTTCCGTCGGGCGAAGTTGAATAGCCCGTGATCAGAGCGCCTGCCAGGACTCGCCCACTCTGTCCGGTGGCCAGGTCCACGCTGAAGAGCTGCTCGCCTTTCACCGCCTGGCCGGCTGGGGCGCGTTCCGGGACCATGTAGAAAACCTTCTTGCCGTCGCGCGAGAAGGTAGCGGATTCGGCGTAGCTCTCCGATGAAATTTGCCGCGCACCCTGGGCATCGTGCAGCATGACGGCCTTTTGTGCCGTCCCGACGGATGTAATGAGCGAATCACCATCCGGAGCTATAGCGATTCCCTCTTCCTCGGTAGCTCCAGACGTAACCTGCTGGAGTTCGCCTGCAGGATAGCGTTCCCGCCAGATGTGAAAGCGGCCGCCCGGATTTGCGCTGAAGTACATCCACTTGCCGTCGGGAGACCAGGCAACATCCACGCACTCAGCCTCGGACGGGCCGACCCGCTGCCCTACAGAGCTGCCATCGAACGGCAGCAGGCGGCAGGGGAGCCATCCGCCGTTGTCCATTTCGGTGAGCAGTACGGATTTGCGATCGGGAGAAAGAGCCGACCGGTGCGCCATGCCGCGCTCGCGAGGCGGTACGTAGATGTCGCGGACGCCGGTGCGATCCTCGTTGGCAGTTTCGAGAGCCATGTGCAGGCCGCTTTTTGTTTCGGAGAATAAAATACTGTGCTCGCCGATCCAGCTCAAACCTTCCGCGTTGCCCAGAATCAGGCGCGGTTCGCCGCCAAGCACTGGAACCATCCATGTATCCCAGTTATTGCTGACCTCTGTGTAGTAAATGCGCGAGCCATCGAGAGAAAAGTGGGGGCTCATCTTCGCAATACCGTCATGGGTGAGCCGAACCGGTTCGCCATCGGGCAGCAACTTGGCGTAAATCTCACCTTTGCCGAAAAACGTGTCGTCGCCGCGAAGGAAGGCGAGAATACGGCCATCCGGCGAGAGCGCGGGAGACACGACGGAGTCTGAGAAATCGGTGATTGGTGTCCATTCTGCGGGGTTCATCCTCATGCTGGAGGATTGGCTGCGAAACAAATAGACGGTAAGAGCTGCGGCGGCGATCAGAGCAATCGAGACTGCGTAGATCGCAAGACGGTTCGCCGGTTTCACCTTCGTTTTCGCCACCGTCGGCGTCTTACCCGTTCCCGATTCACGCTGCAGACGCAGGAGATCGGCCCGCAAGCTCAAGTGGCGCAGGTCAATCGAGATCTCTTTAGCAGTCTGGTATCGGTCCTCCGGGTCCTTGGCGAGACACTTGAGAATAATGTCGTCAGCTTTGGGCGACAGTATTCGATTGATGCTGCTCGGCGCAGAAGCCGGACGATTCAGAATTTCGTCAACCAACGTTCCGTGCACCGACGAACTGTACGGGCGCTGACCCGTAGCAATCTCATACAGCACGACTCCCAATGCATAGATGTCGGAACGCGCATCGAGATTTTCGCCGCGCAATTGTTCCGGGGACATATAGGGCAGCGTGCCTGTGATCGTGTTGGTTTCGGTCACCGTGGTTACGGCAGTTTTGTCGCTCTCCTGCACCAGCTTAGCCACGCCGAAATCGAGGACTTTCACCAACCCCGATTGAGTAACGAAGATGTTGCCGGGCTTGACGTCGCGATGAATCACTCCCTTGGAGTGTGCGGCGGCGAGCGCCTCGCCAATGGGCATTCCCAATTTCGCGACGAGCTCAGTGCCCACCGCTTGCCGGCCCGCAATATACATAGCGAGCGTCTGCCCATCGAGATATTCCATTACGATAAATTCCCGGCCCTCGTACACGTCGATATCGTAAATCGTGCAAATATTGGGATGGTTCAGCGACGAAGCAGATCGGGCCTCGCGGCGAAAACGCTCTAAGGCGACAGAATCCGCTGCCATGTGATCAGGTAGAAATTTCAGCGCGACCAGGCGGCCAAGTCTATTGTCCTCGGCCTTGTATACCACTCCCATGCCGCCGAAGCCGATTTCTTCAAGAATGCGGTAATGTCCAAACGCAACGCCCTTCAAGTCAGGCCTCGGGGCATCCGCCATGACGGGTCCAAAGCTGCTGGTGTTCACCTGGCTCGCGAATGCTGGCTGCTCCATGAAGCTGGCAGAGTCACTATGATGAGCCAGTAGCGATTCCACCTCGCGGCGCAGTTCCTCATCGCCGGCGCACGATTCCTCGATCACGGAGCCGCGGCGGTTCTCGTCCGCTTCGAGCACCTTGTGAAAAATGCTTTCGATTTTGCTCCACCGCTCAGGTTTCATCGGATTTCTTTTCGCTCAGTTCGCGCATTAGCCACGCCTTGGCCAACCGCCAATCCCGCGCAACCGTGTCGGGTGAAACCTTCAATACTTCGGCGGTTTCTTCAACGCTAAGACCGCCAAAAAAGCGCATCACTACAACTTGGCTCTTACGGTCGTCCACCTTCGCCAACTGGTTAAGAGCGTCATCCAGCGCGACCAGATCAGCAGTGGGTTGCGAAGAGACCACCAGGGCCTCATCCAGCAAGACCGCTTTTGCTCCATCGCCACGTTTGTGCGATTGCCGGGCACGGGCCTGGTCGGTGAGAATGCGCCGCATTTGTCGCGCACACAGCGCGAAAAAATGCGCCCGGTTCTGCCAGTCAATCGGCTTCAGATCGGGGAGACGCAGATAGAGTTCATTGATCAGCGCCGTCGTCTGTAGAGTATGGTCGGCGCGTTCCTGTGACATGCAACGCTTAGCGGCCAGATGCAGCTCGCGGTAAACCTGAGGAGTCAGCTTCTCCAGAGCACGTTCGTCGCCTAGGCGCCATGCCTGAAGCAGTTGGGTGATCTCATGTCCGTCCATCCAGAACCCCTGGGCCGGAGGACTGGCCAATTGCCATAAACATTACCACACTACCCGGCAGTTTCAGGATCAGGTGCCCCGAGAAGTTTCTTTCCCGCTTACAGGTTTCCCCTGCGATTTCCGCTATATGGAGTGAAGGCAAACAAACAGGCGCGCTGAGAACGACAACCGCGCCCCAGATCAAAGGAGAGACGGACATGGAATCGACATTCAAGAAAATGACAGCGCTGCTCAGCATGCTTCTCGCGGGGGCATTGTTGACGGCGACGGCTGTAGCGCAGTTAGGAGCCGCCCATGCAGATAACTGGCGGGACGATGACCATCAACTGGCCCAAGTGGCTGAATTGGAACAGCAAATTCACGCGACCTTTCACGCGGCAGTCAGCGTGCACGATCCGATCAATGGCGATTCGCCGGAAGTGATTACCCAGCGAATCCGCGACGTACTCTCGATCTGGACTAAAGACGCCGAACTCACGGTTGTCAGCACTGCTCCCACGGCAGGAAACTATATCGGCAACGGCGATCCGGATGATCCCGCAACTTGCCCTCTACCCTCGGGCGACACCTCTGCCACCGGTCAACAGGGCACGCTGTGCACGTTCTTCAAGTATGTTTCGGGCGGGTTGCAGGCAGCCAATAAGTTTGTGTCGCTGTCCCCGGCGTACAAAACGAAGTATGTCCCTGTAAAGGATTATGACGGCCAATGGAAGTCATCGGTGTATTTCGAATGCCATTACTTCGACGTGTCATTGGATCCGACTACTGGCTTGCCGCTATGGGCAGCGAAGAGCCACGTAGACCTTGACGGTGAAGCCAAAAAGATCGACGGGCGCTGGTTATTGACGCGCGTCAGCTCATCCGCCGTTCCAGTTCCGGTTCCGTGAAGCAGAACAGATGCACGCGCTCGCCTAGGGCGCAGCGCGTGCATCCGGATTATGCCACCACTTTGAGTATCTTTTGGCGCCCCCTTGCGGGCTGATGAGTGTGACAGCGATGTTACGTCAATGACCGCTGACAAAGAGACGATTCGATTTCATCGGTGCGCTCTTTGAGTTGCATTATCTGCTTACGACAGAACGGTAGTCGATAATGGATTAGTGCAGCGGCATGCCGACAGCACCGAGATTATGAACTCGGGGTTGCGGGCCGTCGGCTTCGGGCAACTTTTGCCTTGGTGTATTGGAGAACCTGGGTGCGGAAGTCTACAAGCTGAATCACTTCGGCATCGGCTGGGACCCGAGCAATCTATCGGCACCGCTCGGACCGGGACAGATCAAAAGAGAACCCTAATTCTGGCAAAAGACCGGAATGCGTACTCAGGAAAGTTTACGATCGATCAGTATTACGAATCGGGAAACCTGCTGGCGCACCCAGCATGTTTATCGAACCAAATGGACGTGGAACGGGCAACCCGGAGTGCGCCGGGATAAACCGGCATGTTGTAGGGGATGAAAGAGCCCTACAGGAAAGGAGACAGCGACTCCATCCTGGCCTCGAGTCTTGCATGTGAGATCGCGAGGTCTCGCTTGAAGCGTAGATAGAGGTACCAGTGGGCCGGGCTATTGAGCTTCGAAAAGCCCGTTTGGATCAGGACGCCGACTCCGTTCCGGTAAGGGAGGAAGGCAATACGACAACCACGATAATCGCGAGTGGATTGGTCCGGTCCTGCGTAGTCTGAGAACCCGCGCACGCTGAGAAACAACATGCACGAGAACCGGGAGATCTCCTGCACGTCTTGCTCGAAAGAACAAGACCGGTCCGCAAAGGCCATAAACCGAACGGCGGACATGCACGTACAGGAGAAGTCGGACTGTGCCGTAGTAGCTGTGAACCTGTCGAACAAAGAAGCGCAAGCTTCCGCGGAGGCGGGGGAGGGAAGGGCACAGACTAAGGAGAACATCGTTCAATCACACAAGCCCCCGACACAGAGCGGGAAAGGCTTGTCCCAGGGATTGCGCGGTGTGCGGCAAACAGCAAGAGAAAGGAAGCAGGAACGATTCACCGCTTTACTCCACCATCTGAACATCGGACTTCTCCGTGACCGCTTCTACGCACTCAAGCGTCAGGCGTCACCGGGAATCGATGGTGTGACATGGCAGGAGTATGAAACCGGACTGGAAGATCGACTCACCGATCTGCACAGTCGGGTGCACCGTGGAGTGTATCGGGCACAACCCTCAAGACGAGTCTATATACCGAAGGCCGACGGGCGGCAACGTCCGCTGGGCGTCACAGCACTGGAGGACAAAATCGTTCAACAGGCTGTGGTGACGATTCTCAACCAGATCTACGAGGTCGACTTCAAAGGCTTTTCTTACGGGTTCCGACCCGGGCGCAGCCCGCATCAAGCGCTGGACGCGCTGGCAGTGGGCATCCAATGGAAGCGAGTGAACTGGGTGCTCGACGCGGACATTCGTGGCTTCTTCGACAACATGAATCACGAGTGGATCATGAAGTTCATCGAGCATCGCGTGGCCGATCGCCGGGTACTTCGCCTGATCCAGAAATGGCTGAAGGCGGGAGTATCGGAAGACGGTCAGTGGTCGGAGACGAAGCTAGGAACGCCGCAGGGAGCAGTGATTTCGCCGTTGCTCGCTAACGTGTACCAGCATCACGTCTTCGATCTATGGGTCGAAGCCTGGCGCAAGAAAGTGGCGAAGGGCGACGTGATTGTCGTTCGCTACGCCGACGATCTTGTGCTCGGGTTTCAATACCGCACGGAGGCTGAGCGGTTCCTGCGGGAGTTTCGGGAGCGACTGGCCAAGTTCGGGTTGGAATTACATGCGGACAAGACACGACTGATCGAGTTTGGGCGGTTCGCTGCCCGTGACCGGAAGCAGCGTGGTCAGGGAAAACCGGAGACCTTCACGTTCTTGGGTTTCACTCACTACTGCGGGCAGCGCAACAGTAACGGAGCTTTCATTGTCTGGCGGATTACGGCGAAGAGGCGGATGGCCGCGAAGCTCAAAGCCATCAAGGCTGAGCTTCAACGTCGGAAGCATCATCGCACGACCGAAGTTGGTGCATGGCTCCGCAAGGTTGTGCTGGGCTACTACCAATACCATGCTGTTCCGGGCAACTCGACACAGTTGCGCATCTTTGCTCGTCGCGTTTGCTGGCTGTGGCGAACTGTACTCGTACGTCGCAGTCAACGTGCACAGGTGGGGTGGGATCGACTCTATCCCCTCCTGAGCCGATGGATTCCAAGACCCCGCGTTCTGCATCCTTATCCGATGGCTCGTTTTGCCGTTATCCATCCCTGGTAAGAGCCGTATGCGTAAACGCGCACGTACGGATCTGTGCGGGGGGCGATCAGCGATGGTCGTCCC
>CAVZZB010000001.1:0-210981 GCA_963779525.1 uncultured Acidobacteriaceae bacterium | reverse complement strand
CCTTCCATGAGAAGGCCGGTCGGAGTCAAGTGGGTTTCATTGTTTTTTCGTTGGACAATGTTTTTCTCCCGCCGAGTCGCCACTGTCGCCACCCTTCCATCCGCACTCTCGATGAGCGATTTTGTTCGCTCGGTGCAAGTTGGGTGTTCTCGTTTCAGTCGGTGCTGCCACCTGATTATCGACCTTTCGTCCATCCGTCGATGGAAGTGGGCCAGGCGTTGAACGCAGTCACCGGAACTCGGCTTTGGGCTTCATCTTTTTCTTCTACGCAGATCTTTCTAAGCTGCCGCCGACAGCGTGTGTCGATGGCTGTTGTGCAACGGTTCGTACGCTTCCCCGCTCACCCACAGGTGATGCAGCAACACCGCCAGCTTTCGGGCCGTGGCTACGATGGCGCGTTTCTTGCCGCTCTTTCCGCCGCGCTCGGCCAGCTTCCAACCCCAGCGTCGCAGGTCACAATCCACACCGAACGGCCCCAGGATGTGCTGCGCTCCCTGCACCAGCAGCGTGCGCAGATAGGGGTCGCCTTCTTTGCTGATGTGCATCTGCGGCTGGCTCTGGCCGGAGTTCCTTCGTCCCGGCTGCAGCCCAAGATAACAACCCACGTCGCGGCTCTTGCGGAAGCGATGCGGATCTTCCAGCGTCAGCAGGAAGGTCAGCGCGATCAGCGTGCCCACGCCCTTCACCTGCTTCAGCAGCGCCACCTGCGGATAACTCTCTTCCGCCAGGTTCTCGATTCGCTGGTTGTACTCGGCGATACGCTCACTCAACGACTCGATTGCGTTCAACAGTGGCTCCAGCGCCGCTTGCAATTCCGGGCTCAAGCATTCCGCTTTTTCCGGATTCATATTGCCTACATTGCAGCCGCGCAGCCGCTCCCCGTAACTCTTCGCCAGTCCGCGGGCCGTGTTCACCAGCGCCGTGCGTGCCCGCACCAGTCCGGCTCGTGCCCGGATCACCGTCAAATCTGCCTGCGCTTTCGCGCTGCGATGTTTCACCGGACACAGCAACTGCGGATCAATCCTGGCCAGTCGGCCAAAGTCTGCGCATCCAGCCGGTCGTCTTTCTTGCGGCTCTCTCCGATCAAGCGCACGCTGCGCGCGTGCGCCACGATCACTTCGTGCCCACACTCGCTCAGCAGCCGGCTCGCCCACGGCGAATGCATCCCGGTCTCCAGCGCGACGCGGCTACGCGGCATAGCGCCAAATACTTCGCGCATGGCTTTCGGAGTTGTGCTGAGTTTCTGCTCGTGGACAATCTCACCCGCTTCGTTCAACACGCTATACCAGCTTGACCGATCGCCCAGATCCAACCCGATCGTCAGCTTCTGCTGAGAAAAATTCCTGCTCTGCTTTGCTGCCGTGGTGCTAACCTTCTTCATTGCCGGTCTCCTTTATCTCTTGCGCTTCGAGCGCGTCGATAACTTGGGAGCGTACCGCATCCCGTCGGAGACCGGCCTTCTCATCCCATCTGATTTCATCAACTATGGACCAAACAAAAAACGCTCGTCCGAAGGAACGAGCGCTGTCTGGCGAGCACTGTGCGTCGAAGGCCGTTTCTAGTCGTCGAATCGTTGCACCACGTAGAGAATCTTCCACTCACCGTCGATTTTTGTAAGCGTCATGTAATCCGTCCACCCGGGAGTGACGAGTTTGGCGGATGCAATGTTTCCCGCCACATCAAGCACAGTAACCTGTTCCGTGCGCTCTGCTTGTGTCAGGTGAGTGCCTTCCCCGCTCCGTGCGGCTTGCACTAAATCCGCGCCCGTTTGCTCCCTCACCGGAATATTCCCGTGAATCTTTTGCTTCAGGTAATGCGGATGTAGCGTTTGTTTCATCTGGTCAGCGTTGCCGGTGTAATAGGCTTCGATGTAGTTCGTCACCGTGGAACGCACAGCCGACGCATCGTCCCCGGGAGTTTCTTTGTTTTGTGCATTGGTTGACAGAGTGAAAAAGAGAACGACACTCAAGCCGAGTGCGAGGCGGTTCATGTTGGGTTGTCTCCGTGTAGAAGGGATCGGACAACGGGATTATGGGGCCTTATTTTCGTGCATGCAAGCACACCAAAGTCCATGTCGGGCCCGGTCTGGCCAGCCCGGCCAAATGTCAATGAGTGAAATCGCCTGATAGCGACAGCTACGCGGTCGGCTTCTTATGGGGATTGCCTTAGACCATTGAAATGAACGGTAATAGCCCCTCCTGAAACTTGCCTGAAGCAATTTTCTCCCACTTCAGGCGAGTCGCCGAAGAACCTCTGGTACAGAAGAAGGTTAGAATACGCTACGGCTGACTGCCCGGATTCGTACCAATTGTGCACTGTAATATTGCCGCGCACAGTGATCCATTCTCCCGGTTCCAGATTTATGGTCGTATTCGATTTCCACGTAGACCCGTATAATTCCAACCACCCCAGCCTAATTGTGCCGTTCGGAACTCCTGCCATGAGCGGCAGGCTGGCAGTGTAACCAAAGCCGTTTTCGGGATGAAGATCCGCAACATCACTGCCCACAGGCAGTACGATCGGAACCTTGCCGTAATTCTCAACTTTCAAAATCACGGATATTTGCTCCTTCGGGTGAATATGTGTTGGAGCAAGGGACTCCACAGATACCCGCACAGCCCTGAGCGCTCTTGTTCCTTCCTCCGTATCACAGTTCATGGATCTGCCCAGCGTTGGCGCTCTAAAATCTCGGTTTTCTCTAACGGCAGTGAGATCAATCTGCTGAACCTCTTGGGCGGATAAGAGGGCACCGAAGAAAAAGCTGACGAAGAGGACTGCCTTAACTGGCATGATTTTCCCCAACAGGAAGTATAGATTACTGTTGAAACATCGCCGTTACACTCATTGTAGGGTCAATGAGCGCTATGGCCTGTGGGTGTTGAAAAAGTCACTGAGATTGGCGGCTGAGATTTAGCGAAAGCATGTTAGAAGGAAGAATCCGTCCCATGCTTCGCTGGATTTCTATCTTCGGAGGCCTGCTGATCATGATGGGGCAACACGACCGCTCAGAAGCGTTGTTCTACTACTTCCGCCTGGAAGATCAGGTTCCTGAAAACCATCTGCTACGGCTCATCGGCAAGCTCATCAGCTTCGATTTTGTGCGAGAGCAACTAAGAGACAGTTACAGCGAGGGCGGGCGACCCTCGATTGATCCCGAGCTTCTGTTGCGCATTCTGCTGATCGGCTATCTGTACGGCATCACCAGCGAGCGGAAGCTGGTAGAGGAACTACGCATGCACTTGGCGTGGCGCTGGTTCACTGGCCTGGGCTTTGATCAGGAGATTCCCCATCACTCTACATTCTCCAAAAACCGGCACGGGCGGTTTCAGGAATCGAAGCTGTTTGAGCAGCTATTCGAACGGATCGTGAAGCAGTGCGTGGAAGTCGGGCTGGTGCGAGGGAAGGAGCTGTCGGTCGATGGCAGTTTTGTCGAAGCCAATGCGGCCAAGGAGAGTCGCATTCCGCGAGAGCAGCTGGCGGAGGCTGCCCAAGTGCACCACACCGTGCGCCAGTATCTGCAGGAAGTGGAGCAGCAGAATCCGGTAGAGGAGCCGGTGCACGAGCAGGATCAGGTATCCACCACCGATCCCGATTCGACCTATGCCACCAAAGGCGGCACACCGGCGCGGCTGGGCTACTACGACAATTACCTGGTGGATAACGACAGCTGTGTGATCGTGGGGGTGCAGGCCACGGCGGCGCGCATGAGCCAGGAAACCGTTGCCGCGCAAGACATGCTCGCCCGTTTCGCTCAATGGCAAGGACGAGAACCGGAATCGGTGGCGGCCGATACGACTTATGGCAATGGCGAGTTCTTGCAATGGCTCGCCGATCGGAGCATCACTCCCTACATGCGGACCCGTGACAGTATCCACCGCAAGAGGAGTCCATTCTTCGGCCCCGAGCGCTTCACTTACGAAGCGGAAAACGATCGCTATATCTGCCCCGCGGGCCAGTTCCTGAACTAGGGCGGTTGGGTTCATCGGAACCGCGCTTACAACTACATCGGGACACGCAAAAAGTGTGGCCCGTGCTCGCTCCGACCACAATGCACCAGTGCTGCCTTCCGTGGCCTGATCATCCACCAGAACGAACCAGCCCGACAACGTGCGCGGGAGTTGGTCAACACGCCCGAGTTCGCCAAAGCACAGCGGCAAAGAAAGAAAGAAGGTGGAAGCCCTGTTCGCGGAACTGAAGAATCAGATCGGAATGCGGCGCTTGCGTCTGCGCAGACTTAGGTTCGTGCGCGAGCAGTTCTTCCTGGCAGCGGTAGCTCAGAACATCAAGCGACTGGTGCGTTTCCTCAGTCAGCCGACAACACCGGTTCTGCCGGCCACCACTTAGTCGAGCGGAGACAAGAAAACCGGCGACGGCATACTCCCAGATGAAAAGGCGTTCTGTTGAGGGACTTTTTCAACACCCACAGGCGATTACACGCAATATAAAAAGGCGCCCACTTTTGCGATAGGTTGTGATTGTTCGAATCGCCAACCCTAGCGAAAGGAGCGCCGTCATGAATCAAGAAAAGTATATTGGCATGGACGTTCACCAGGCAACGATCTCGGTTGCCATCATGAACAACTCGGGCCAGCTGATCATGGAATGCCTGCTGGAGACCAAGGCGTCCACGATCGTCGAGTTCATCCAAGGACTGCACGGGACTCTGTCTCTGACCTTCGAGGAAGGAACCTCGGCTGCCTGGTTACACGATCTCCTGAAACCCCATGTCAGCCGGCTAGTAGTCTGCGATCCACGCAAAGCGGCTCTGTTGAAAGAGGGCAACAAGAGTGACCGAATCGACGCGCGAAAGTTGGCGGAGTTGTTACGCACCAACCAACTCAAGGCGGTGTACCACGAAGAGCATGGAATACGGGCCTTAAAAGAGTTGGGGCGGAGTTATCTGACGATCACCAAAGATGTGACCCGGGGGATGAATCGGATTAAGGCCCTGTACCGCAGCTGGGGCATTCCCTGCGCTGGCAGCAGCGTCTATGCTCCCCGTCATCGCGCCGAGTGGCTGACCAAGCTCGTGGAACCAGGAGTTCGGGTTCGAGCTGAGCATTTATACCAGCAACTCGACGGTCTGCAACCCCTGCGTCTGGAAGCACGCCGCGAACTCCTGGGGGAAAGCCAAAAGCACCGTGCGGTGAAGTTACTTCGCCAAATTCCTTCCATCGGTCCGATTCGCGCCGCTTTGTTGGTGGCATTGCTGCAGACACCGCATCGTTTCCGTACCAAGCGGCAGCTCTGGGCCTACAGCGGTTTCGCGGTCGAGACTCACGACAGCGGTGAGTACCGCTGTGTGCGTGGCAAACTGCAACGCAACCGCGAGCGCATTACGGTGCGCGGTCTGAATGACAACCACAATAAAGATCTGAAGAGTCTGTTCAAAAGTGCTGCTATCTCTGCCAGTACACGTCCTGGTCCGCTGCACGACTTCTATGTGGCTCGGGTGGAGAAGGGCATGCGGCCGACGATGGCCCGTCTGACCCTGGCACGCAAGATGGCTACGATCACCTTAAGGAGACTCTGATTAAGCCCTCCCTTTCCACAGCGAGTATAGATAAAGTCGTGCCAGCATGAACTCATTCCGCAAGCAGAGGACACTGGCGATGATGACGGGATTCGAGCGGTACACGAAGAAGACTCGGCGGGCAATGTTCTTGGAAGAGATGGAGCAGGTGGTGCCGTGGGGGAAACTGTGTGGGCTGATCGAGCCGCACTATCCCAAGCCGGGCAATGGGCGACGGCCGAAAGAACTGGAAAAGATGCTGCGGATTTATTTTCTGCAGCAGTGGTTCAATCTGGCGGACCCGGCGGTGGAAGAGGCTTTGTACGACTCGGCGACCCTGCGGCAGTTCGTGGGAATTGATTTGGGGGCTGAGCCGGTGCCGGATGAGACGACGGTGTGCAAGTTCCGGCACCTGCTGGAAGACAACCATCTGGGGGAAGAGATTCTGGGGACGGTGAACCTGCATTTGCAGGCCAAGGGCGTGCGGATCACGACGGGCACGATTGTGGACGCGACCATCATTCACGCGCCCAGTTCGACCAAAAACCGCGAGCAGAGCCGCGACCCAGAAATGCACCAGACGAAGAAAGGGAAGAACTGGTACTTCGGGATGAAAGCGCACGTGGGGGTGGACAGCCAGACCAAGATCATCCACACAGCGGTGGCGACGGCCGCCAATGTTTCCGATGTGGCCATGTTGCCGGACCTGCTGCATGGCGAAGAAACGCGGGTGTGGGGCGACGGAGCGTATCAGGGCCAAACCGAGGTGATCCGCGAGTGCGCGCCAGGAGCGCGGGATTTCACCCAGCGGCGCTGTCGCTACAAGGGCCAGATCGTAGATGAAGTGGCGTGGGCAAAGAACCGGACGAAGTCCAAGGTGCGGGCGAGGGTGGAGCACGTGTTTCAAGTAATGAAGCTGAAGTTCGGATTCGTGAAAGTACGCTATCGCGGGCTGAAGAAGAACGCGCACCGGCTGTTCGTTACCTGTGCCTTGGTGAACCTGTTTATGAGCCGCAGAAAACTGCTCGCCACGTCGTAGTCTCGTCCGGCTTCGCCCTGTGGGCGCGGTCGGAACGGCAGTGCTGACCAGTTCTAGCATTCGAGATCCGAACCGGCAGCACGGTTTCCTGAGCACGTCTGTTAGTCGACTTAGGATGAGCGCTTATTCAGAGCGTCCTTAACGATATGGAAGAAAGGAGTGAGTTTCGACCCCAAACAGTTGCCTCGGCAAGTGCCGCTTGAGCCTCTCCGGTGAAGCAGGCTTTCCATCTCGGGAGTTCCCTCTGATGATGGGCGGTCGGGTTCTGGAGATGCTCGGTTCGAGAGGAGTATCAGTCGATGAGATCGGCCCCGTGTGCTTCGGCACCGAGTCACCCATTACACGTTATGCCCCCTCGGATAACCAGAAATAGCCATAGGCCACGAGCCTCGGATAGAACCATGGTTGCCTCAGAAGCAACCAGTTCTCGCTTGCCGCTCTTTCGAACTCGATGGCATCGTTACATCAGCGGAGGAACTTATGAGCATGGCAATCGGCCAAACCTCCCCAGAGAAGTGAATCGACAAGTGGGCTGGATCTCGAGAAAGAATCTCCACTCCGGTCGAGGCGGAGCTTTTTTTCTTGACATCCCTTTTTATAGAACTCATTGAGCGGAGGATGAGTGTAATCGGCCCGGTGTCAGCAGTCAGACTTCTTGTTCGGTAAAACTAATCCGAGCAAACGGAATGCTTGGGGCCTTGGTGGCGCTGACTGCCAGTGCCACATTTGCGGGTTAGGCGTTTGAGGCGTTCGGCGGGAAGATAATTCCCCAGAAGGTTTCCGCCCGTTCATCCTGCTCGACAAACTCAATTGCGTACGTGGAAACGCCCTCCAGAGCGGCCAACTGCGCAACTACGCGGGCCGAGAGCTTGGTGCCTTGCTGGTTATTTACGGAGACGACCGAGCCCACCAGAAGCTCACGACTGAGTTGAATGGCAGCGCCGTGCTTGTTCAATTTCGTGGCCTTGGCCGGCATCGTGAAGGAACATTTTTGCCGATCTTCCCCGGATAACCCGACAGAGGCGCGCAGCGCCATGCGATTGCTTCGGCGTTTTGCGATCTGACTGCGGCTGGCGGTTGGGTTAGCAGCCAGGTCTGGACGGTGCGATTTCGGGCGGAAATTTGCGGGTTTCAGGTTCATTCTGTTCGGGACATTAGAATATGCTCTTGGTCACTGCAATGTGCCGTTCGTTACCTCCTCGGGTTACCCCGTAGAACTCCTTGATTCTTCAAACTCAGAGACGCGTTGCATCGCGCCAGGAAATAGGACATGTACCAGACCGGCGAGCAAGCCGCGTGGTGTCTCAGGAGTCTCGTTGACGTAATACCCCGAGATTGTTATGGAATCATTACACTCATTGACCTTTGGTCGGGCAATTTCTCAATGAGCGAAATCGCCTTCCATGAGAAGGCCGGTCGGAGTCAAGTGGGTTCTACTGTTTTTTCGTTGGACAATGTTTTTCTCCCACCGAGTCGCCACTGTCGCCACCCTTCCATCCGCACTCTTTATTGAGCGATTTTGTTCGCTCGGTGCAAGTTGGGTGTTCTCGTTTCAGTCGATGCTGCCACCTGATTATCGACCTTTCGTCCATCCTTTGATGGAAGTGGGCCAGGCGATTAACGCAGTCACCGAAACTCGGCTTTGGGCTTTTGTTTTTCCTTTCGCGGAGCGCCTCTTGGTTTTATGCCGCCGCCGGCATGGCTCTCTGCTTGCTGTTGTGCAGCGGTTCGTAGACTTCTCCGCTCACCCAAAGGTGATGCAGCAACACGGCTAGCTTTCGCGCCGTGGCAATGATGGCTCGTTTCTTTCCGCTCTTTCCTCCGTGTCCGGCCAGCTTCAGACCCCAACGCCGCAGATCGCAATCCGGTCCGAACGGCCCCAGAATGTGCTGCGCCCCTTGCACCAGCAGCGTCCGTAGATAGGGGTCGCCTTCCTTGCTGATGTGCATCTGGGGCTCGCTCTGCCCCGAGTTTCTCCGCCCTGGCTGCAGCCCCAGGTAGCAGCCCACGTCCCGACTCTTGCGGAAACGATGCGGATCTTCCAGCGTCAGCAAGAACGTCAGTGCGATCAGCGTCCCCACACCCTTGATCTGCTTCAGCAGCGCCACCTGCGGATAACTCTCTTCCGCCAGGTTCTCGATTCGTTCGTTGTACTCGCGGATGCGTTCACGCAGCGATTCGATCCCTGCCAGCAACGGCTCCAGCGCGCGTTGCAGCTCCGGGCTCAGCCCCTCAGCTTTTTCCGGATTCATATTGCGCACGTTGCACCCGCGTAGTCGTTCCCCGTAGCTCCTGGCCAGTCCACGGGCCGTGTTGAACAGCGCTGTGCGGGCTCGCACCAGTCCGGCTCGCGCCCGGATCACTGCCAGATCTGCCTGCGCTTTCGCGCTGCGATGTCTCACCGGGCACAGCAACTGGGGATCGATCCTCGCTAGCCGCGCCAGAGTCTGCGCGTCCAGACGATCATCTTTTCTTCGGCTCTCTCCGATCAGCCGCACATTGCGGGCATGGGCCACGATCACTTCGTGTTTCAGTTCGCTCAGCACCCGGCTTACCCACGGCGAATGCATCCCGGTTTCCAGCGCGATCCGGCAGCGCGCCATTCCGGCAAACACTTCCTTCATGGCTTTCGGAGTCGTGCTCAGCTTCTGCTCCAGCAACACATTGCCTGCTTCGTCCAGCACGCAATACCAGCTCGAACGATCTCCCAAATCCAACCCGATGGTTAGCTTCTGCTCGGAATTATTCCTGCTCTGCTTCACTGCCGCGGTGCTAATCTTCTTCATTGCCGGTCTCCTTTATCTTTGTGCTTCGAGCACGTCGATAACTTGGGAGCGTATCGCATCCCGTCGGAGACCGGCCTTCTCATCCCATCTGGTTTCGACGACAATCCGCAAGCACGTTGGTATGGAGCCGGAATGCTCGGCCACCGAGGCCGTGGAATGCAGGACGGCGTTAACTGAGACGCGCATCAGAATATCGCGCGCTCAAGGTTTGTTGCGGGACTCCATGGCCATAGCCACAAGGGCTCCGATAAGAGTCGCGGGGAAAAGCTGACCGACGATGGCTTCAGCAATCGTAAGCGAGCGCGCGAACGGATGCAGCGGCGTGATACTGCTACCGACGGTGGTAAGCGTACCGAAACTGAAATATATAAGTTTCGACGTGAGTTGGTCGATGTCGGTCGGCGCAGTAACAAAGTTGAAGGAGCCTGGGATAAGTTGCTCAAGCAGCTGAAACGCAGAAGCCCAAGCCATCCCCAGAAGAAGATAGGCGCATACGCCACCCTGGATGCGACTCCAGGTTATCGGCCCCCCGCGAAGCATTACAAGCAACACGATTCGGACGTAGAGGAGGAGTGTGGCGACTACGAGAAAGCTGCCTGATTCATGTAGAAACGGTGTCGGATGGAGGCGACCGGCCGCCAAGACCGCCACACAGGCGAGGACGACGGCGGTCGCGAAAGCCTTGGCGAGATGGCTCTGCTTTATGGTCAGAGCTCCGGATACCATCAAAGTGACCACAACGATGTCGAAGAAAAAGCGGCCGTGAAGGCCCGCCTCGCGAAGCGGTGTTATCACGAAAATGAGAACAGCCAATGAAATAGTCACGAGAGTTAGGCCGAGGTCGCCAGACCAGAACTCGCTCATATTCACATGTAGACCAGGCCGTTGAGTTTGGTCCGTATTATTCGTCATGAAGAGCGTCCTCCTGGTGATTAGCGGCGTGCGGCTGATGCGGCGATTCTGGACGAGCAGGCGGCGGCTCGTCCACAATTTTCTTCGTGCAAGGCCCGTGCAAGAAGGCTCGCTCCAACCCCTGGCTCTTCGCCTGACCGTGGAAGCGGTAACTGTTGCAAAATCCCGACATTGTTTATGGAATCATTACACTCATTGACCCGGGGCGGGAAGCGGGCAAATGGCACAGCCTGCTTCTGACCTACCCAATAGCGGTATCTGCTCGTGCCGCCCGCGGCGGTATCCCTTTCACCCCCAGCAGTGGTAGCAAAAAAACCTCTTATCGCGTGATGTGCGCTCTGCCGTGAAACCTGCAAAGTACCGACATGGGAGCGAGGGAGTTGCACAGCCGAGACGGAATCGAGTCGGGCAGCGTAGCAACAGGGATTTGATAAGCAATAGACGGAATATAGACTACTAGGAGTTGAAATGAAAAACGCAGTGTGTCTTGCTCTCGTAGTGCTCGCGGTACTTCCGGCTGCCGCGCAAAAGCCGGCGAGTGCAACCTGCTCGACAAATGTAGATACCGTAGCGGCCTTGGGCGAGGACTATGCCGCTCGCGTCGATGGTTTGCTTCGGGAAGTTCATGCCAGCTTGCAGAAAATTTCCGAACGAACGGAAGCGGGAGAACTTACGCCCGAACAAGCGCGGGAATTAAAGCTCGCCGCGACGCGGGACATGATCTCGCGCCTAGACACAATCTCGGCGGTTTACGATGCGCGGCTTGACTCGAAAAACAAGATTTGCGCCGACACAGGATCGGAAGCGGGAAATACCTCGGCGGCGCGTAGCGCCTTGCATGCCGGGACTGGCACGATCAGCGTCGAGGAGCTCAAGCGCGAAACGGCCGGTACGGCTGCAGTGCCGAGCGCTGAGCGGCTGCTCGACGAATGTGATTGAGCATGTGCTCTCGCGACGAAGCGAAAACGTGGAATCCGAATCTGATCCGTCGCCGAATCCGTCGCGGCGAATGCGGCTTGCTCGGTCGAAGTTGTTCGATGACGATCGTAAAGAGTAGCTGTTGTAATATCCCCGATTACACTCATTGACCCCTCCCGCTAGGTGAAGACGCGGGACCGCGGGATGACGCCAAGACGAAAAGCACTGCCCCGTGATCAGGCGGTGATTGAAACGCCGCTCGAATCGGAAGTTGAAGTTGATGCGGTTTGAACTCCGGCGGTCGATGACGATTGCTGGAACTGCTGCACGAGGGAGCTGTAGGCCTGTTGCGCGGTGGAGAGGTTGCCGGATTGCAGGGCGGTGCCAAGCTGGTCAAAGAGCTGGCTGATCTCACTCGATCCGCTGCCGCCGTGATGATGATGGTGATGACCTTGGGTGGCACCGGTCTGGCCTTGCGTGGACTGATTCTGAAAATCCTGCTGGATGGTGGCGAAGTCCTGCTGGGCGGCGGAAAGATTGCCGGATTGGAGATCTTTCGCGAGCTGGCTGAAAGCCTGGGCGATGGGACTGTTAGTCTGCGAGGTCGCGGTGGAGTTCTGTGTGCCGAGATTTTGCAAGGTAGCGAAATCGGATTGCGCCGCGGAGAGATTGCCGGACTGCAGGTCCTGGCCGAGTTGCTGGAATTCCTGGCGAAATTGTTGCGCGTTGTTCTGAATATCCTGCGTGTTATAGAGACTGCTGCTGGAAATGCCTGAAACTGACATGAAATTGTCTCCCTAGCGAGAACGCTTGGCTCGCACCGTCTAATGGAAAGTGATCGGCAGTTTGCTGGCCGAGCTTGAGTCGCCGATTCGTGGATGAGTAGGGCAGGTAGTGTGCCAAAGGGTGCAAGACACTTGTAGATTCAGATTCGACACATTCGAGGGTACTTGGCCGCTCGCGGCTGGTCGATTTGTTGCGAGCTTTTCAGTTCGATCCAACGATGTAGGCAAAGGTCGCCTAGTGAACCGGCAAGAATGGATGGGGCTCTGCATGGTGCGAATCTCAACTAGATTTTGTTTTATTCCTTGGCTGCAGCAGCGGAGCTCCCCAGGCGCTGGCGGCCAGGAGCGCTCCGAAGAGGATGACGGCGTCGATACTAGAGCGTCCTTGGGCGGACCAATACACGTCGCGGAGATTCAGCCAGAGAGCAAATTCGTCGAGGGTGAGGGCTGCGCCCACGCCGTAGAGGATGGACATGAGGCGGCTGAGAAGGATGGACGAATATTCCTCGCCGGTGCCGATGTCGGCGAGCCAACCGTAGCCAACGAAGAGGAGAATGATAATTCCGAAAACCAGATGGTGAATATGGCGGCTACTTGGCTGGATGATGAAATGGAACGGCGGGATGTGATGAAGGACGGCGTAGACGACGGCGCGAACACCCGCGAAGGTGAGGAAGAAACTGACCGAGGCGACGAACAGGCGACGGCGCGGCCGGTCGGGGATGCGTTCGTGGAGGACGGCGCCGAAGGGAGTGCCCTGCAGCAGGAGCAGCAGAAACGCGGTTCCGGCAATGGCAAGCAGGAGGATGAACCAGGAATAGGCCATAGGTGTGGGTGGGGGTAGGGATTCCTCGACTATGCATTCCTTCCCTTCGGGAAGGAATGCTCTGGTCGGAATGACAATATTCTAATAGAGCAGTTAGGCTTTTTGGGCTTCTCGTTTTAAGGCGCGGTCGAGCGTCTGGTCGAGAGCGGACTTGGCTTTCTCATAGTCGGCTTGCGAGATTTGGCCTTGCTTGCGCTCAACTTCGAGCTGGAAAAGCTCCTCCTTGATTCCTTCCATCAGCATGGAGGACGGCCGCGCGGCAGCGGGTGCGCGCGAGGGCGAAGCGCGGACTGCGGCGGGCTCGTAGTCCTCTTCTTCTAGCATGGCGATCGGCATGGATGAGCCAGCCATTTGCTGCCGAATGGCGCGGGCTGTGGACTGCTGGCGGGAGGCGACGTAGACGCCGCCGAGGAGCAGGACGGCGGCGAAGCCGCCGAGAATCCACCAGCGATATTTTTGCAGGGGATCGGGAGCGTCGATGGGCGGGCCAAGTCCGCCGCCGGGACGATTGCTGGATTGCGCGCCGGGTGCGGAAGTTTGCCCGCCTTCGGCGGTGCCCTGGCCTCCATTTTCTTGCGCGGTTTCTAGCGAGCCTTCCCCGGAAACTTTGAAGGCCAGATTTTGTCCGGGCGTGGTATTGGAGGCGACCTGCACGCTGGCCGTGGGCTCATTGGGATAATTAATCAGTTTGAATCCGGCGGAGGTTGCGGCTGCATTGAATTGCATTGTTTTGGGCAGCATGACGACGAAATGCTGCAAGGGATAGATCGACTTGGGATCCATATTCGCGCTGCCGCTGTAGGGAAGCTGGTAACTCACTTCGAAGCGAGTCAGTCCGGGGCGCAGGGGGAAGATGAAGGAGTAGCGATTCTTCTCGCCTTCGGGCACGGGAGCGGACTTGAGGGGGTTGCCGCCTTCGGTGGTGGCAGTGGCGGAATCGTCGATGACGTGGGCACCGTCGGGAATGTAGAACTCAAGGTTGCGCTCATTCATTTGGGTGCGCGGGGGGCTGGAGGTGTTCTGCACGCCAAATTCGCGGGTTACCAGAATCTGGCCTTGCTCGGCCTGGATGCGCATGATGTCGGCAACGACCTCGATGCCGTCAATTTTTTTCGCGGCGTCGTAGACATCGACGGCGACAGAGGTGGTTCCGGGAGGAGCCATGCGGTGGTAGGTGACGTCCTGATGGATCACGCGAACCAAGTGCGGGGATTGCGCGTCGTCGAGTTTGAAGGAGAACTGGCCCTTGGCGTCGGTCTTGATGCGGCCGGATTCTTCCATGCCCTGGCCGAGCTTGAGGAGGACCACATCGTCGCCAGCGGCGGGTTTGCCGGTGGTGGCGTTTTTTACTGTGCCGGTCAGGGTTTGGGCGGAGGCGAGGGAGGTGAGGAGGAGAAAGACTGCTGAGGCCAACAACACGGATCGAGGAGAGAACTCCTGGCTGGGCCGCCGAGCCTCGCATGGGCAATAGGGATCCTTCGACTGCGTGGAAATTTCGCTTCGCGAATTTTCCACTTCGCTCAGGATGACAATACGGTGAGAAATTGCTATCAAGGTCATTTTCCTTTTTGGGGCGCGGGAGTTTTTTCCAGGCGATCGATCTCGGCCAGGATGGTGGCGGCTTCGTCCTGCAAAGAGGATTTCAGGGATGCGTAGTCGAGGTCGGGAACTTTGCCGGCTTTGTATTCGAAGTTGAGATCGCGGAGATTTTCGTAGACCGCGTCCTTGCGCTCGCGCAAATAACCCGCACGAGTTTTCTCCGGGCCCAGAAAAAGTCTTCCTGGCATATAGAAGAAGACATAGTAAACAGATGCGACTAAGAGCATGATGCAGAGGGGAAGCCAGGTCATAGATCGGTCTCCTTGCGGGCCTGGTCGCGGAAGTGTTCGAGCTCGGGGCCGCGGACAGGAGTGAGGCCGTCGGCGATAGCGGGCGCGGGGCGATTTTTCCAGGAGCGAATGACGAGCGCGATCAAACCGAAGCCGAGAAACAGAGCTGCGAAGGGCATGATGTAGGCGGCGCGGTCGAAACCTTTGGTGGTGGGAGCGGCGAGAACCGTGGGTCCATATTTTTGCACGAAGCCTTGTTCGACCAAGCTGTCACTGTCGCCGCGGGTGACGGCTGCCATGAGCTCGTTGCGCATGCCGTCGGAAGCGGGACAGCCGACGTGATTGCATTCCAGAAGAACCTGATTGCAGCCGCAGATGCACATCATCTGGTGGCCGATTTCGGTGAAGCGGGTGGCGGGATCGCCGGCTCCGAGCAAGACGAAGATTGCGGCACACAGCAGCATGGCTTGTGCCGCTCTGCTGCGCCCGTTGCTTACCCACGCCAAGAGCGCCGGGCTGCGCCCGGCGGACGGCCGGGGGCGGCTGTCCCCACATTTTCTTTTTCTATTTTGCTCACTGAATAGCATCAGTCTCCTGTGACCATGGGCCGAGCATGGGCGGGCTCCAGACGAGATGGAGCGGGAACGCGGGCGGGTGCGGGCGCATTGGGGATCAGGGCGAGAACGGTTCCGATCAGCATGATCCAGACGCCCATCCAGATCCACATGACCAGCGCGTTCAAATGAGCCCGAAGAATGGGATGACCGTTATCCTGATTGACGCCCTCGAAAACCACGTAGAGATCCTCATTCAGGCCGGAACGAATATCGGGCATAGTGGAGGTTTGCTGGCTGGCGTGGTAGAAACGGCGCACGGGTGTCATGGTGTCGATCTGCTTGCCACCCTTGAAAACATCGAGCATCGCCCACTGGCTGTAAAAGTTTGGATTGTCGTCCTCGGTGGAGGTGCGGCAGATCAGGGTATAGGCGCCGATGGTCATTTTGTCGCCGTTCTTCATCTCCATTTCTTTGTCCTGATTGAAAGCGGCGCCGGCGAAGCCGATGATGACCACTACTACGCCGAAGTGGACGATGTATCCGCCATAGCGGCGTGTGTTGCGGTGGGTGAGTTGCACCATGGAAGCGAACATGCCTTGCCCGGTGTGTTTGGAGATGACACGGCCGCCGCGATAGAACTCGCTGGCTACGGTGAGGGTCACCAGCACCGAGAGCGCGATGGCCATCAGAGAATAGAAGTACGAGATATCTTTCCAGGGTTTGAGGCCGAAAGCCGATCCCCAGCTTTGCGGCGTGACCATCAGAAAAATTGCGACCACGATGGCGCCGATGGTCGGCCACATGAAGTTGCGCTTGAGGCTTTCGAGAGAAGTCTTGCGCCACGCCAGGAGTGGGCCTACAGCGGTGAGGATGAGCAGCAGCAAGGCTACGGGGATGGCGACACGATTGTAGAAAGGCGCTCCGACAGTGACTTTGTTGCCTTGAACAAGTTCGGAAATTTTCGGGAACCATGTTCCCCAGAGCACGGTGAAGCAGAGAAGAACGAAAAGAAGATTGTTGAACAGGAAACTGGATTCACGCGAGACCAGGGATTCAAGCTTGTGCTCGCTGCGCAGGTGAGATTTGTTCTTAAAAAAGAAAAAGACGAAGACGACCAACGTAATGCACAGGAACCAGGCGAACCAGTCTCCGATGGAAGATTGCGCGAAGGCGTGCACGGAGCTGATGATGCCGCTACGCGTAAGGAAGGTTCCGAGGATGGCCAGCCAGAAGGTGGCGAAGACCAGCCACATGTTCCACATCTTCAGCATGCCGCGTTTTTCCTGCATCATTACGGAGTGCAGGAAGGCGGTGCCGGTGAGCCAGGGCATGAGCGACGCGTTCTCGACGGGATCCCATCCCCAGTAGCCGCCCCAGCCGAGGACAGAATAGGCCCAATGAGCGCCGAGAAAAACTCCGCAGGTTAAGAAGGCCCAGGTGACCATGGTCCAGCGGCGGGTGATGTGGATCCACTTTTCGCCGGGATACTTCATGATCAGCGCGCCGAGCGCGAAGGCGAAGGGGATGGTGAAGCCGACATAGCCGAGATAGAGCATGGGAGGATGGATCACCATCTCGGGATATTGGAGCAGAGGATTCAGGCCGTTGCCGTCAGCGGGAATGGTGCCTTGCACGATGGCGAAGGGGTGCGCGGCGAAATTCAGGAGCAAGAGAAAGAAAATCTGCACGCCGGATAGAACGACCGACGCGTAAGCGAAGAGGCGCGGGTCGGTTTTGTAGCGCAGGCGGAGAACGAATCCGTAGGCGGCGAGCAGCAGCGACCAGAAGAGAAGCGAACCTTCCTGGCCGGACCAGAGCACGGCAAACTTATAAGGGCCGGGGAGATCGCGATTGCTGTGGTGAAGAATGTAGGCGATGGAGAAATCGTCATGGAAGGCGCAGATGACGAGGACAATCGAAGCCAGAAGTACGGCGGCGAAGGTGGCGATGCCGGCCCGTCGGGCGGTTTCGCCGATGCGCTCCGAGGCCTGGCGGATGGTGGCGATCAGCGGGCTTTCTTCCGGAGAAAGCGGGACAGCCCCGCGACCGGGGGAAGCGCCCGCCAGTTGAAGGGAACTCCGGTTCTGGAAAGCCAGCGCGATAATGCCGGCGACGAACGAGTAAACGCTCAACGCCAAAGCGAGGAGAAGTGCAAAACTACCTATTTCCGCCATTGCGGGGAACCCCGGCCTATTTTTTCAGAAATACCCCTGCGAGGCAACCGGCCACGACCGAGGAGCCGTCTCCGATGCCGGCAAAAGCCAGCAGGCGGCGGCAAGAGCGGGTGGCCGGCGGCAGACCGGCATTCGCTACCGCCAGTTCAGGATTGATGAGCGCGAACCCCACCGCAACGCGGCAGCCACAGTCCTACCGCCTGTTCGATCAGAAAGTTCAACGAGCCATTACGCGGAGTGCTGACGGTAGCGCTGCATTACCTCGCGTTCCGCGGTGAACCAGTCATCGGCCTCGCTGCCTGAAAAGGGATCGCGATGCTGGTAGAGTTCGTAGGCGCGGCGCCGGATCTCGTCTTCGAGGTTGATCGGAACAACATTCTTGCGGGGTTCCGTCTTAAGTACTTCAAACTTTTTAGGTTCGGGGGTGCTTTTGGCCTCCGGCCTGACTTCGATTGCTGCCGGCTGCGGCGCTGCGACTGCGTTTACTTCGGGGGCGCTGGGCGTGTTGCTGTTGACGGCGGATTGGTCTTTGCTGGTGCGGCTCGATTTGCCTGAAGTGGATCGTGCTCTCGCCATATCGGATACTCCTTCAATAACTAAATTTAGGAATGAATGGTACTTGGCTCTAGACCCGCATACACCTTTTCCCGCAACCTCTAAGAGGACTGGGAACTAAGTTGTAAGAGTAAGGTCAGTATAAGCCGGTTGAGGCTGTGGAAACTGCATTTTTCGGGAAGAAATTGGCGGCGCGGGTTGTGCCATTACGGCACTCGTACCGTGTGCGAGTGTCAGGGAAAGGTTTCGGCATGCGGAAGCACTTGAGTGTTTGAGGGGCTAGGTGTAAATTCGGGCTGCCCGATTAAAGCAGTCCAGGAGGATCGGCATGGGAATTATCGCGTGGATCGTGGTTGGGCTGATCGCAGGATGGCTGGCTGGCAAAGTGATGAAGGGCGGTGGGTACGGCATAATTGTGGACATAATTCTCGGAATCCTCGGCGGCATTGTGGGGGGCTGGGTTTTTGGGCTTCTGGGAATTTGGCCGGGAGGTGGGATGATCGGCTCGATTATCGTGGCGTTTGTCGGCGCCGTAATTCTCGTCTGGATTTCCCGCTTGCTGAAGAAAGCCTGAGCGCCGCAGATCCGCGATCCGTGCGTCGCTGATTAAAAATCAGTAGAGTCGGATCAAAGCTGCTTTTTCCGCGCTGATCCATTGATGAATATAAGCGGGACAATTCCGCAAACTCGCCCCGGCGGCTTCGCAATCCGCCAGGAAATGGACTGCGTCTCGATCCACGAGCCTCACGTTTGTGAGATCGAGGACCAAGTCCTGAATGGCTGGCTCCGATGCAAACTCCTTTTGCAATTCGTTTAAGTGCGCACGCTCCAAGCGACCACTAAGACTCAAAACCACCTGGTTCCCATCTTCCACTCGACTAACTTTCCACATGAATGCTCCGCACCTTTCTGCCTGCTTGTCTTGTTTCTCTAACTTGAACCGAACGTGTACCTGCGACGCCATTGCGGTTCAACAGAAACGAAAAGAACCGGCATCCGAACGGCGGGAATGCAAGACCATCAGCAAGATCACTGAATGAGCTGGCCCGGCGATTTACCTACACACCGGAAACGATCTGGCAGCCCCGTTCGCCCAGTTCCTCCACTAACCCTTCGTCGGATAGGTCCATGGGGCGGGAGTTCTCCCAGTCGTAGTGGACGAATTTGTGGACGCGGTCGACAACTTCCTTATCCCGGACCTCGATGGCGAGTTCCCGCCGGCTGTTGAAGCTGCCGGGTGCCAGATTGATTGAACCGACGATGGCGCGCGCTCCGTCGGCATACATCAGCTTGGCGTGGAGCTTCAACCCATGTACTTTGTGGACCTTTACGCCCACATCGTCGAGGATGCGTAGTCCGGCTACTCCTTCAATGAGCTTCTCTTCCTTCAAGGTATGGGGTGGGCGCGCCATAATGTGCACTTTTACGCCGCGACGGTTGGCGCGAACGAGGTGTTCGATGATCAGAGGATCCTGGTAGCGCTCGTTTTGCACCCACAGCGAGTGCTTCGCTTCGTCGATAAAACGTGCGATCCTCTGCCGGGCATTTCCGACACACCAGATCATGTGTGAATGTTCTCCGGGATTGAAAGGACGCCTTGCCCAATCCGCTTCGAAACAGTCGATGATCTCCTGTACCTCATGCGCGTGCGAAGTGACCACGGCATAATCGCGGGTTTCGGTAAGATTCTTCGGCTCCCAATTAAGCGACATGATCCACGCCGACTTCTCATCGACGACCATTGATTTTTCGTGGGTCACTTCGAAGGCCGGCGTACTGTCGATGACTTCGATGCCGGCATCGGCCAGTTGCTTGTGAATTGTCTGGTTCTCCGTCTTGCCGTCACGCCGGGTAGGGTTCAGCATGACGCGCACCTGGACGCCACGATGATGCGCCTTGATCACACAGGCCAGAATGTGGGGATCGGAAAACATGAACATCTTGATCCGCAGAGAGGTTGAGGCATGATCGATCGCATCAAGAATGGGGCGCACCGAATCCTCGGGAAAAACAATCAGATATCGCGACATTTTTTCTCCTTTCAACTATTTATGCGAGCGCGGCATGAGGAGCGAAGCTGAACTGTGCGCCGTCTCTTCCAGTGTTGTCGAACTGCGTGCGGTACAACCCCGCGTAAATACCATTCATGGCGATCAACTGCTCATGACTGCCATTCTCCGCCACCACACCTTCGGAGATCACAACAATCTGGTCCGCATCACGAATTGTGGCCAGTCGATGCGCGATCGTGATGACCGTGCGCCCTTTCATGAGCCGCTCCAGAGCATCCATGACCAATCGCTCCGACTCGGCGTCGAGAGCGGCGGTGGGCTCATCCAGAAGCAGGATGGGGCTGTTCCGTACCATCACTCTTGCTATGCCGATACGCTGGCGCTGGCCGCCCGACAGAGTCGAGCCGCGTTCACCGACCATGGTGTCGTATCCGTGCGGCATGCGGGCGATGAACTCATCGGCATTCGCAAGTCGTGCCGCCTCGATGATCTCCGCCCGCGTGGCGGAGGGCCGGCCGAAGGCGATGTTCTCGAGGATGGTTCCTCGAAATAACACGGTGTCCTGCAAAACGTAGCCGATATGATCGCGCAGGGCGTGAAGTTTATACTCCCGCACGTCGTGCCCATCGATGATGACCTTGCCGGAGATGGCATCGTAGAATCGTGGAATGAGGCTGACCACCGTCGACTTCCCACCGCCGGTCGGCCCCACGATTCCCACGAGTTGTCCGGGCTTGATGTGGAAGCTGACCTCTTTCAACACCGGAGGATTGCCGGGATATGCAAAAGCAACGTCCTGAAAAATGATCTCGCCTTTGATGTTGCGCGGCTCAATAGCATCCTCGCGTTCGGGGATGATTTCGTCGGTCTCCAGTATCGCTCGGATGCGTTCGACTCCGACGGCCGCCTGGGCGATGGCATTCGTGGTGGTTGCCAGGTCCTTCACCGGCTTGAAGAACTTCGTGAGATAGGACAGATAAACCGTTAAGGCGCCGACGGTCATGACTCCCGCAAGAATCAGATAAGCGCCCCGCCACAAAACGATCGCGGTGCAGAGCGCAACCGTGATCGCGACCACCGGCGAGAGCAGAGACTTGACGCGCCGAGCCGCGAGTGCGGCATTGACAGTGGCGGCGCTCACATTCGCAAGTTGTTCTTCTTCGATTTTCTGTCCATCGAATGCCTTGATCACCTGCATGGATTCCAGCGCCTGCTGAACCACAGCGACAATGTTCGCTTGCTGGTTACGGACCGAGTGCGTCGCCTTCTTGACTGCCTTCTTGAAACGAGACACGAAGAACAACAGGAACGGCGTTACAGCAAGGGCAATCAAGGTGAAATCCCAGTTCAGCCAGAACATAAGGGCAAGCATGCTCACAATTGTCAGCGTGTCTACCAGGATGTCGAGGGTCGATGACGATGCGAACGCCTGAATGGTTTGGATGTCCGTCGTGATCGTGCTCAGCAGCGAGCCAATCTGGTGGGTGTTGTAGTAACCGAGCGACAGTCGCTGAAGATGGTGGAACGTCCGCACACGCAGATCGTGAGCAACGTATTGGCCCGCACTCTCGGTGAAATAATTGTTGATGTAGCCGGCGATCGCCCCGACGGCGGCAATTAGAACCGTCGCAAACGCTGCCAGCAAGGCGACATGCATTTTGCTCTCGGTGTTGAATGCCGGCCCGAGCGCATCGCGCAGCCATAAGGGTAGCCGGTGACCGCCGGCAACGTTGTCGATAATGACCTTCAGGGGCCAAGGGGCCGCCAGGCTCATAGCGGTCTCCACCACCATGGCGATCAGAATGATGAAGAGAGTACCGCGATAGGGTCGGACGAGTTGGCGAATTAAGCTCAGCATAATAAGGTGCTCACTTGTTGGTTTGCACGATGGCGTTCGTCGCAGGCGGCTCGACCGCTTTTGCAGAAAGCGCTTTTTGGGCAGCCTTCGCATCGTCCTGCGCCCTGGCGAGGTCACCCAGATGAATGACCGTGGCTGCCGCCGCATATCTCACTTCACGTTTGGGGTCGGAAAGCCTGGGCTCAATTCCCGGCAGGAGCGTGGGATTTCCGCGCTTGGCGATGGCCTCCAACGCAGCCATCCGCAAAACCCAGTTCGGATTGTGGCTTGCCGCGAGCAGAAGTTCGCCGGTGCGTGCGTCAGGGTCCGTCGAGAGAGCGGAAATTAAGGCGGCCTTCGCAGCCGCGCCGCCCTTTCGATCCTTCATGATCGTTTGCAACGCTTCCCAACCCATGCCGGCGAATGGGACATACCCGATTCCTTCGTTGAATCCCATTTCCGCCACCTGCTTCGGGTCATGGAGAACTTTCATCTCCTGCGCGATCATGCCGGAATCATTCTTCCGCTCACCGGTGAAAACCGCGTAATAGACGTCGTAGCACGCCGGGTCATTCAACAGGCGCAAGGCGTGCGCGGCGGCCATCACCACTGACAGGCTTTTGTCGTTGAGCGCTTGTTTCAAGCTTGCGTCCGCTCCGGACGCGTGCATTTGTCCCAACGCTGTCGCGGCCGCGGCCCGGACTGGGCTATTCGTGTCTTTCAGGGCCTTCTCGGCAAGCTCGGCGGCATGGGGGTCACTGGGGATGAGCCCCAAGACGCGAACCGCCGCTAGCCGCTGGCCGGAAGCTTTCTGCCTGAGACCTGCTTCAAGGAGTGGCCATCCCTGGCTCGCGGCCGTCTGCGCGCAACAGGGAATGGTCAAGAGACTAGTAATACTAATAAGGATGAGAACCGAGCAGCTGAACGCTCGCATCGTAAACGTCTTGTCTGAAATGTGGGACATTACTCTGAACTCCTCGCTACAGCCGTCATCACGCACTCTTCCCTAATCGCAAGCAGCGGGCCAAACCTAATTCACTGAAAAAAGGAAGTTTACGAAGTGTGCATCTCATTGCCGGCTCGGAAATTCACGAGAGTTCGTGAGGCTGGCATACCGCCCAGGCGCGCCTCGCCTCGGCGCGAGATCACTGCATAGGAGAGGGAATCAGCCAGTCGGTCATCCAATCGCGCAGAGCATCAGATACTTTGCCAGGCTGCTCGATCGGGGTGAAGTGTGCCGCACCATCGATGATTAGCAGCTTCGATCCCGGAATTTCGGCGGCCAGCTGCCTGTGAGCTTCCGGCGTCGTCCGGTGATCGGCTCGACCGCCAATGATTACAGTCGAGCAATCAATGCGGTCCAGATTCGTAAATGGAGCGCGGATCGCAAGCAGCGCCTGCATCTGCCGCAGACCAGCCTCCTCGCCTACCGCATGGGCCATCGTCGCAAAAACATTTTTAAGCACCGCAGCGCCCGCTCCGTGCGCAGCGAAGTACGATGGGTAGGCGTCATGCAGATATTGATCAAATCGCCCTTCTTCAATCATTTCGACGGCGTGGCGAATGGCTGCTTCCGCTGCAGGAAGTAGCCCGCCGTGAGTCGCGCTTAGCAATGCGAGCCGCTGTACGCGATCTCTGGCAAGCTTCATGATCTGCAGCGCGACTTGGCTGCCCAGCGAAAACCCCGCCAGGCAGAAATGCTCGGGGGCATTTGCCAAGACATCAGCCGCCATTTCCGCTACGGTTGACTGCTCCGTTATGTCGGCCACCGTGATCTTCGCCTGACTCTTGAGACTTTCGATCTGCGCGGCCCACAGCCTTCGATCACAAAGCAATCCGGGAATGAGAATCAGTGATGGCATCGCAAGGTCAAATTAATCTAACCATGTAGAGCTGGCTCATTCCAAGCGATGCCATTCCACTAATAGAGCTTTTCGTCGAAGACGATGTCTCCCCATCCTTTTTCGGTAAAAGTGGTTGCCGGATTTTGGACGGTCAGCATCAACGTATTCGTATCGGGAAGTATTTGATGCTTGGTTCTGCGGGGGACCTTGAACCACGATCCTTGGCCGTATTCCAAAAACGCATCGTCAACCAGAACTTTGCCCGTACCCGAGATGAAACACAAGGTTGCATCGTAGGTTTCGTGATGGTGAACAACGTTCCTGTCGTTCGCACTCATGTAAGTGAGGTTGTAGCCGGAGCCATCAAAGGTGCCCAGTACCATGTCGTTTTCATGAACACGAGCACCGTGGATTTCAGGCAACTCCCCAATCGCTCCGCTGATTTTGTTGGTTAAGTCTGTCATCGATTTTCTCCTTAAGTTTTTTTATGAACTGCGCTCACGGTTGACAATGCAACCCTTGTTCCAATTCCAACTGATTGAAAGGAAGGCGGTTTGCGGGAGGCGAAGCTCCCGACTATCTCGGAAAATTTCGAGAATTCGCGAGAGAACGGCAGAGCTGGACCGCGATAACCAAGCGCAACGAGGGAACCGGCAGGTCGAATGCCGGACAATCGTTGCTCCATCCTTGGGTGTAAAATTCAGGGCTACAAATAGCGCGGGGCAAAAAGGCCATCCCCGCAGAGATTGCCACGCAACTAGCGAACCACATGAGCGACGAGGCCCTTACCGTCCGCGAAGTCGAGATCCTGCAGCAAGTTGCCGAGGGCAACCGCAAGGCCTTAGGCTGTCCCTGATTTCCAACCGCTTCCTGTCCGCTCCGTGCCGTGCAAAACGGCGACTCGCCTTCTAAAGCCAAAACACGCCAATACCCGAAAGGGGTATTCCTCGGACACCCGGCAGGGATATTAAAAAAACTGCCTATCGCTGGATGCGCCCATGCCGGACAGGCCGCATAGTAGCGCTATCAAGTACGAAGATTCAGTCGCTGTGGAGAGCTGCTTATGAATTATCTGGCTTCGGATGTTGAGACGGCTTCGATTCCCGCAGGAGAGACGCACGAATTCGGCAACCCCCGCTGTGACCAGCCGGCGGCCCCAATTCTGGGCGCCCAGCTTTTCAATCATCTGATGGAGGCCGACTCGGCCGCTTGCATGAACGCCCGGCACATCGAGCAGGTGATGGATGCCGTGCCGCAGCACATGTTCATCCTCGAAGCTGATGCAACTTTGTCCTTCATCAATCGGGTGGCGCGCGAATACCTTGGACCGATCGAGGCCGTCACGCCAACCGACCGTCTCCGCGCAATCATCCATCCCGAAGATGTCGACACGCTTTTGAGTGCGTATAGGGATGCCATGACCTACGGAATCTCTGTTGAGGCCGAAGCTCGCGTCCAAAACAGGAATGGGCAATACCGCTGGTTTCTGCACCAGTTGTTTCCCCTGCGCGATGAGAACGGCCAGGTTATCCGCTGGTGCGGCACACGGATCGACATTGAGGATCATAAAGGATCGAAAGAGCAGGCCCAGCGGGAGAACCTGGCGCTGCGCGAAGAGATCGACTCAATGGCGATGTTCGAAGAGATCGTCGGCAGCTCGCCCCGTTTGCAGGCCGTGTTGGCCCGCGTCACGAAGGTCGCGCCCACGGACTCCACGGTTCTGATCACGGGAGAAACCGGCACCGGCAAGGAGTTGATTGCCCGCGCCATTCACAAGCGCTCTGATCGTGCGAACCGCCCGTTTGTGAGCGTCAACTGCGCCGCGATCCCGCGCGACCTAATCGCCTCCGAGCTGTTTGGACACGAGAAGGGAGCGTTCACCGGAGCGCTGCAGCGCCGCATTGGCCGCTTTGAGCTGGCCGAGGGGGGCACGCTGTTCCTCGATGAAATCGGAGAGCTTCCCGCCGAGACTCAGGTCGCCCTGTTGCGCGTTCTGCAGGAAAAGGAATTTCAGCGCGTCGGCGGCAATCAAACCATTCGCGCCAATGTCCGCGTCATCGCGGCCACGCATCGGGACCTGCCTTCGGCAATTGAGGGGGGCACGTTCCGCAGTGACTTGTTCTACCGCATCAACGTGTTTCCGCTGGAGATTCCTGCGCTGCGCGATCGCAAGGAAGACATTCGTCTGCTGGTGGAATACTTTATCGATCGCTACGCACACAAGGCGGGAAAGCGCATCCGGAACATCCAAAAGAAGAGCATGGACCGGCTGCAATCCTATCCCTGGCCGGGCAACATTCGTGAGCTGCAGAATGTTATCGAGCGTTCCGTGATCCTGTGCGACTCCGAGAACTTTTCGGTCGATGACAGCTGGCTGTCAACTGCGGTGGGCCCCAGACGGCCGCTGGGGCAGGAGATGATTTCGCAGGAAAAGGAGCTCATCGAGGCCGCACTGGCGGAATGCAAAGGCCGAATTTCCGGTCTTGCGGGTGCCGCGGCCAAGCTGGGCATGCCAGCCTCAACGCTGGATTCCAAAATCCGCGCTCTCAAGATCGACAAGTACCGCTTCTACACAAATTAGGATTGCGCCGGAGTGCCGGCATTTTTTCCTTCTGGTGAGTCAACCGTAATCGTTAGCATTCGAGACTGGCCAACCCCGGGGCCCCGGCCTAGCTGCAAGGAGAAAATCTCCATTCGTCCCGTTAGCGAAAACCTCCGGCCCGCGATCGGCTGTGCATCCGGCACCTTCCCTGCCCAGATCGGCACTTGCGCCTGTCCCGGAGAAAGTTGCCAGGCAGGCGTCTGTGCGGATTTCTGAACGAGCATCTCTACGATTGAGCGTAGGAAGAGAGGACCGTAATAGCTTCCACGCGGCCGCATTCACTGCTGGACTGGCGGACAGAAGCGTCCGGTTCGTCAGCCGGAGAATGATGCTGCCGTCCCGCGTTCGGGCGGTAGCTCGAGACCAGGCGCGCGACCACAACCGCGACGAAGAAGATGCCAGACATACTCTCGAGCGCCGCAACGATCCGGACATAGGGGTTCAGCGGCACGATCCCGCCATAACCGACGCTGGTCAGCGTAACCATGCTGAAATAAAGGAACGTTCCTGCCTGCGTGGACGGAATCGCCTGATTGAAGGCATGGTCGACGAAATGATTCAGGATCCAATAGAGCTGGGAATAGGCCGTTGCGATTACGAGGTAGCTGATGAACGCTTCTGCAATTGCATTCCGCGGAGTGCGGAACTCGGACTGGAAATGATCGAAGATGGCCCAAAGAATCGAACACGAGAACGCCAGGCCCACCACCGGAGACATGTTGGCATAAGGCTCGTGGGGATTACCGAAGGCTTCAACGATTCTGCTGATCATCCAGATTCCAGCGACCGGAAGCACAACGCGGCGAACGACCATGCGGTTGGCGAAGTGACCGATGCCGGCGAGCACCATCAACAGCACCGCAAGCCCAAGCAGGGCGCCGGCGCGAGGATGGGAGTCGGCAAGCGGCGAAGCCAATATTTCGGCGACAAGCGCCCACATCACGATCACGATGCGGTGCCTGGCGAACAACCCGGGGCGCAACCATTTGTTTTTCATAAGAGCCTCCATGTGGTTTTGACCTCGGCGTCCTGTCACCTTACTCGACCGGCGACCAATCGTCGGTCGGATTGAATTCCTGAATGGACGAGGCGATCTTCGCCGTGTCGGGGCCCAGATCACGCTGGTAAACGACTCCATCGACGCCGCTCATGAAAGTCATGATGCCGGTTTCTGCGTACTTGACAGGGGTCGCGAGGATGGCGAACCCGCCAGTCATCTTGCCGTTCACGATGTAGCTCATGGCGCCACCGGGAGCATCGTCGCCTTGGGCCGTCAGGATGCGCAGCGTGTAACCGTCAACGACCAGAGGCTGACCCGGAGAAAGAGATGCGAGAGACGATTTGGGCAGTTCGTGAAGGCTCGCCAGCGGACTCGCATTCTGCTTGTCCGATGCCGGCCAATACAGCCCGTCTTGCCGGCCTTCAGTGCTGAGGATGCGCTGCGCGAATTCACCCGAGTCGCCGCTGTCCGCGAAATACATCTCTTGCGCGTTAGCGAGGGCAATACAAGCGTCGATCGTCAACAACTCGTTGCGACCGATGTCACGCGCCCGGACTTCCTCCGCCCCGGCCACACCGTCGAAGTACCATTGCCCGGATGAGTTTTTCGCCAGCGGCACCGGGAAAGCGAAGTTGTCCGCTCCGACATAGAGCACGCGACTGCCGTCGGTCATGTCGACCCAACGATTCATCTTCGTGTACTTCGAGGCAAAATCCTTTAGCGCGGTTTTGTCTCCTTCGTTGTCTCCCGTGCTGAGAAGGACCTTGGTGTCAACGCCCAGGACTTTCACAAGATCGCCTTCGTCGCCGCTCTTCGCCGCCTGGGCCAGCGCGGCCCCAGCCTCGGCCGGTGACTGAAACGTGATCTGAGTGTTCCAGGCTTGCGCCGAATTTTCTGTCTCGAGTCGTAGCGTCACAAGCACTAAGGCGGCGAGCGCCAGTACTCCAACTACAACCTGCTTCCACTTCTTCGTCGTTTTCTTCGCCTTCGATTCCATTTTTCAATCTCCTTTTGAAAGTTCTGATCTTCCTGTTTCCTTTATTGAAGGGCCGCATTTTTCAGGCCGATTAACGACGGCGTCCGCCGCCGCCGAAAGAGCGATGTTGAGCCGGTGTGTGCATCCGGGCCATGCGCTGTTGGGGGCGACGTGAGGCCATGCTGTCGCGGCCGCGATTGCTCTCCGCGCGGTTGTCTGCGCCGTTTCCGCTGAAGCGTGAGCGATTCGGCCCGGCGGCCGTGGAGCGGTTGTCTGCGCTTCGACTTTGACCGATCGTCTGGCCGCCGTTGTTCGGGGCTGTGCTTGCATGCTGCACACCACCGTTGCCGCCGATCAGCCCATGATTTCCGTTGGCCCCGCCATTGGGCGTGTTTGCGCCCGTCCCTTTGTCGGGGTGAAAGCCGCCGTCGGGACCGAAATATCCGTTCGGGTGATAGCCGCCGTTGGGGCCGTAGTGCGTGTCTTCGCCCGGCCTGTAGTTCCCGTCGGGGTGAAAGGTGCCGTTGGAGCCATACCAGGCATGATTTTGCGATCCTGCCGCTCCTCCTGCCCAGGGGTGATAGCCGTTGTAGTTGCCGTTGTTCCAGACATGATTGTTGATGTAGGTCGTGTGGTTGTAGATGATGGTTGTACCGCCGCCACCACGACAGCAGCCCCAGTTCACGTTCCAGGCGTGCCAGCCCCAACCGAAGCCGCCGCCCCAACCACCGCCTCCGAACCATGCTCCAAACGTGATTGGAGCTCCGAAGTAAAGGCCAACGGAAGCAACGGGCAACGGCGGGGGCACGTAGTACGGCACCACGACGGGCGCGCCGTAAACCACGGTGGGGTTGTATTGCGGAACGTAGATCACCTGCGGGTTCGCCGGCTGGATGACGATCGTGTTGGGCGATGGCGCGGTGATTGTGATCTGCGAATTGGACTGCAGCGTTCCCGCAGCCTGGGCTTTGGCACGCATCGCCTGGACGGCCGCCATCACGTCAGACTGTTGATTCGCGAAGGCCTGCCCGAGGCTCGATGTCCACGACAAGTTATGCGCCAGGTTATCGAGCACCGTGGGAAACTGCGTCAACGCCTTGACGCTGGGATCCCAGGATTGCTGATCCACGGCTTGCGCCAGCGCCTGGCCAGTCAGGCTTTTGTTCTGCGCGAGCCAGTCGTCGGCATAGGCGACCTGGTCCGGATTCGTCGAGGCTGCGAGCACCTGCGCCACCAGCGCGTCGGGATAGAGCGCGATGGGAGCGACCAGAGAATTGAGTTGATCCGCCGGCAAGGGCGCCGGCGCTGGTGCTGAGCTCCCCTGCGCCGAGCCGTTCGTCTGCTGTTGCGCCTCAGGCTGAGCCGCGGGCGCGGGAGCCGGGGATTGATAGGCTGGCGATGAGTATGACGCCTGAGATTGATAGGTCGGCGACTGATAACTCGTGGACTGATACGCAGGAGCCTGATATTCGGTCTGCGCTTCCGGAGGAGTCAGAACTGGCTGAGACTGATAAACTGCCCCGGTGCTTGGCGGAACTGGCGCCGCAGCCGTTGCGGGACGCACAGCTTGCCATCCGGCATGCTTGCCACGGATCCCGTACGTTCCGGACATGCTATCTCCATAAATCTGTCCCCAAAAATGAAGAACGTTTCGGGTCACCGTATTGAATCGGATGCGGTGTCCGTTGACCTCACCTTGAATCGGACCCGATTGAACGGGACCTTCGAAGTATCCCGTGATGCGATTGCCGTATTGTGCGATTTGGACGTGCTTGACGACGGTCTCACCGTTCTCAATGTTCGTGGAGTAAATTGTCCAGTCTCCCTGCACGTTATCGGGGGGTTGGTCGGCGAATGCCGTGGTGCTCAGGGCCAGCGCCAGAAGGACGACAGCCAGCTTCAGCGCAGTGTTGGCTTTCTTCATTGCAGTTCTCCTTGGATTTCTGCGACTTCGTGATTTCAATGCTGCTCGAGCAAGAGAAATGCAACCGGCGAGCCAAAGTTATGTTATTGACTAGCTTCGAGTTAACGCGACGCTGAGCTCCCGAGCGCTCGGGAATTCACGAAACTTCAGGAGGCTGGAAACGCCGTTCGCTGGGATACACAATCTGGGCCACGGCAACTCACCGGGGGCCGCGAAATGCCTGAACTGCATAAAGTCTCACTCCGCAAAGGCGAATTGTGCGGCAATCGTTGCTGGGGAATAGCGGCGTCGGCGGATCGCATGGAACCTGCTGATCCCGCGGCTTCTAATGGTAAAATCTGGGAGCGGGGCGCTATCGTCTAGGGGTTAGGACGGAAGATTCTCAATCTTCAAACCCGGGTTCGATTCCCGGTAGCGCTACCAGAATATCCCCCAAAGGGCAGGCGACAGAGGTGCTTTGCTGCGCTCAGGGTTTCGCCTGGGGGCTTCCGCTTCGCTCACGCCCGCAAAGGGACTCAACTAGCGTTCGACACTCTTGTTGAAGCAGAGCAAACAGCTCTTCCATGTGCTGCTGGCGGGTGCGGAAGTTTACCGGGTTGATGCGGAACCAGGATTTTTCCTTGAGTTCGGTGGTTGAAATCCAGAAACGACCGTTTTGCTCCACGCGTTGGGCCACCTCCGCGTGCAGATTCCTGGATTCTGGCTCGCTGAGTTCTGCGCCTTTATAGCGGATGCAGATGGCCGACATCGGCGGAAGGCTGGCCGGTTCGAACTCGGGATGGTTTGCGGCCAAAGAATAAAGGTGCTTCGCCTGGCGCACGTTATTGTCGATCCACTCGCCAATCTGGCGCGCGCCGTAGCGTTTGAAGCTCATCCAAACTTTCAAGCTGCGAAAACGGCGGGATTGCTCGAACCCGTGCACGTAATATTGATAGCGTTCGTTGTCCTGGTCGAACTCGTCGGTGAGATACGAGGGCTTCATGCCAAACGAGGCGGTGAGCCGGCGCTGATCCTTGACCAGCACGGCGCCGGCGTCGAGCGGAGCATAGAACCACTTGTGAGGGTCGATGGTGATGGAGTCGGCGAGTTCAAGGCTGCGGTTGTGCATGGGCCATTCGTGAGAGAGCAGCATGCCTCCGCCATAGGCGGCGTCGACGTGCAGCCACATGCCTTCGCGATCGGCGATGCGGCGCAACTCGCGGATGTCATCGACTGCACCGGTATTCGTAGTTCCGAAGATGCCTACGACGCACATGGGGCGGATGCCATTTTTCTTGTCGTCGGCAATCGAGGACTCGAGAGCATCGAGCCGAACTTGAAAGGCAGAGTCGGTGGGGAGAGCGCGCAGGGCATTGCGGCCTAGACCGATGCAATCGACAGCTTTGTCGACGGAGACGTGGCGCTCTTCGGATGCGTAGACGGCCCAGCGATCATGGACTCCGTTGTGCTGGGCGTCATCGCGAGTGATGGCGTCCCGTCCGAGTTTGAGTGCGATGAAGTTCGCCATCATTCCGCCGCTGGTGAGGTTACCGCCGGCGTTCTCGTCATAGCCGCTGAGGTCGGTGAGCCAGCGTACGACCCGCCGCTCCATGGCAACCGCCGACGGGCCGATGGAATATGCGCCTACGTTCTGATTGATGGCGGAACAGATGAAGTCGGCGATGATGCCGACGGGATTGGGCGATGGCGTGATGAGTCCCATGTAGCCGGGGTGGCCGACATTGGTGCAATAGGGAAGCAATTTGTCCTTCAGTTCGTCCAGCACGGTATCGGGAGAACTTGGCTCCTGAGGCAGCGTGCCGATGAAGAGGCGATTTGCCATGCGAGGTTCGACGTCAGGAAATACGCGCTTCTCTTCGATGTGATCAAGATAATCAGCCAGCAGGTCTACGACCTGGTGGCCTAAAGAGCGAAATTCTTTCTCAGCCATTGGTCATCCTCTGCGGCTATTTTACGGTCGACGAGGGTTTGGAAGCCTTCCGTTTCTTGCGGTCAAACTTAAAGGTGTGTGACGGAAAAATTCTATGAGCGGAGCAATTTCGGTAGAGGTGATCTCATACATCAGCCGAGGAATTGAGCTGCCGATCCCTCAGGGGCTAAAGCCCTTTTTTCTCAATTGTTCCGCGGCGGCACAACTAAAGTCGTGCCCTACCCAAACCCGCTCAAGAGACGGCGCTAGTGGCTGGTGGCGCCGCTGTCGTTACTGACGATGAGGCTGGAGACGTTCACGGGCTCGAAGTCGGCCAGGGTGAGACTGGTAAGGCAGGAAAGATCGTTATCGTTCCAGCGAGCGTCGGGCGTGCCGATGAGGCCGCCACTGTCGCCGTTGTCGGCGAGGATGATGCCATAGTTTCGAAACGCAGTGATGATGATGGCCGCTTGTGGACTGGTCGAGGCGCAGGCGGGAGTAGCGACGGAAGCCTTGAGTCGATAGATCTCGCCGGCGGGTCCGGACATGGTGCAGCTTTCCGGAGGAGAAGATTGCGAGATCAGCGATTCCGTAGGGATGGAGGCCCCTCCCGTGGCCGTGCAACTTCCCACGCCTGCGGTTTCCGTCGCAGGCCAGACCCAGTAGTTCAACATGTGGTTGAGTGTGAAACGGATGGGATGCTGAATCGTACCGGTGGGTGCGGTGGGCGTGCCGGAGCCGATGACCTCGTCGGCGTTGGCGAGCAGCGGCCCTACCGGAAGTCCTGCGGCATCGGACGTTCCGTTCCCCTGCGGCGTCAGGTTATTGGAAGCTACGTCGGGCCAGAGGGCGTTCGAGGAGTCGGTCCAGGGACCGCCCTCGTAGATTCCTTGCCACATCTCGTACAGAGCGGGATTGTTTCCGTTGCCTGGCTCGAGGTAGACGAGAACGTGCCGGTCTCCGGTGGAATTAGCGGTCCCCTCTACGGGAGCGTTCGCGGGAATCGGGCCGGTGGTGAAGTAGGACTGATAGACAGTGGTGGTAACCGAGACGTCTGGCTGGTTGTAAGGAACTTCGATGGCTGGGATACCGTTCGGAAAAGGAGCACCCGAATTGTTTCCGAAGAACGGCTTCACCGTGGCGGAGAGGTAGCCGCTATACATGGGGGCTGCAGGGGATGTATCGACGGGCAAGCTGGTGGTGGCGGCGTCCACTCGATGGTGAAAGATGGAAGTGGACGGAAAGATGTTGGCGAGGAAGGCGTTGTTGCCGTTAATGGCGAAGCTGATGTTTTGTGTGGCTTGGGCGGTGGTCGAGTCCGTGACTACAAATTCGGGCGTGTAAGTGCCTTCACCGCCGATCAGTGAGCTGGTGATGTTGCCCGTGGTCGGATTGAGAGACATTCCTTCTGGCAATGGGGGAGAGCTGGAACTGGTGCTAACGGAATAGGTGTAAGGGGAAGAGCCGCCGCTGGCGATGATGGTGCAGCCGGCGTAGGCTGTGCCTTGAGTTCCGCCCGGGCATGAAGTGGTTGCGATCGACAACGGGCCACCGGGCGAGGTTACGGCGACCTTTGCCGTGGATATGGCCGATCCGCTGGCGTTGGTTGCGGTCAGCGTGTAGGTGGTGGTTGCCGTGGGACTCATGCTGGTTGAGCCGCTGGCAGACGTGGAGGTGAATGTTCCCGGCGTGATGGAAATATTCGTCGCACCGGTTGCCGACCAACTGAGTGTGCTGCTTGTCCCGGAGTTGATGGTGGTAGGATTCGCCGAGAAGGAAGTGATGGTTGGCGCCGACCCTGTTCCGGAGTTCGTTCCGGAGGTCGAAGTCGAGGAAGTGGAGACTCCTCCGCAGCGCGCTAGTGTTGCGCAGGCCAATACAATCGGGAGCAGCGTCCAGAGCCCCGGACGACGCCTGTGCAGGGTGAGTTTCTTCCCGCGAAAGTTATGGTTACGAGAATCCACGCCGAGTGACGACAGTCTATTGTCGGTGGCTTCGGCGCTATAGATGTCAGTGGTCCTAGTCCGGTCGGACAACCTGCGTCAGTGCCTAAGCCTGCCTGGCGGTGTACTTCGGACAGCTGGATTGTTCCCAGCCGATCTTAATCTTATGCGTCCGCTCCTGGTGGAATCGAAACCGGTTGGATGATGTGAAGACCGCACTCGGTTTTGGACGTTCCCGACCAGCGACCGGCACGCGGATCCTCGCCGGGATGGATGGCGCGGGTGCAATGGCTGCAGCCGATGCTGGGGAAGCTACGATCATGCAGGGCGTTGTACGGCGTGTCGTGCGCGCGGATGTATTGCCATACTTGCTTGGAGTTCCAGTCGGCGAGGGGATTGATTTTTACCAGACCAAATTTCTCGTCCCATTCAATCTTGCCGGCGCGGGCTCGAGTCGCGGTCTGATCGCGGCGGATGCTGGTGATCCAGGCTTGCAGTTCGGTCAGCTTGCGGCGAAGGGGCTCGACCTTGCGCAGGTTGCAGCACTGGTCAGCATGCTGTTGCCACAGTGCGGGACCGTGAACGCGTTCTTGCTCTTCCGGTGACAGGAGCGAGTAAACCCTTTCGATGGTGATGCCGTATTTTTGCTCGACCTGGTCCATCAAGTTGTAAGTTTCGGGAAAAAGAAATTCGGTATCGAGAGTAAAAAGGCGAAAATCCCGGCTGACTCGCGAGGCGATGTCGATGAGGACCATACCCTCGGCACCGAATGCCGAAGAGATCGCCACGGAGTTGCCGAAGGTTTCGAAGGCCCAGCGGAGAACACGTTCGGGACTCCAGGACTCAGCAGTGGCCTGCAGGTGTTGGATTCTTTCTTTCATGAAAGTGGTTCCTCTTGATTAGGTACCTCGGGGAGAGAGAAGCTTTGCGTAAGCACGGTCGCGAACGCGGTTTCCATCCCGGGGATGAGTGCTTCTGGTTGGGCAGGGAAGCGATCGGCGAATTTCACGACTTCGCCGACTACCAGTAAGGTTGGAGCCGCGAGGATTGGCGAGCGATGAAGTTGCGAGATTGTGGTTTGGTGAATCTGTTGCGCTGGAATTGTGGCGCGAGAAACAAGGGCGCACGGAGTCTCGGGTGCGAAGCCGGAGGTGACGAGCCTGGCGGCCATTGCGGCGTAGTCGTGGCCGGGCATGTAGATTACGAATGTCGAATGGGCTCCGGCGAGGGTTTTCCAATCTGCGGCGGAATCTTCGGAAGCAGTGTTTTCAGGAGCGCGATGACCCGCCGTCAGGACGAGGGTGGAAGATACTCGCCGGTGAGTGAGCGGAATGCCGGCGGCGGCCGCGGCTCCCAGAGCGGAGGTGACGCCGGGAACGATTTCGTAGGCGATGTTGGCGCGGCGCAGGGCTTCGAGTTCTTCTCCGGCGCGACCGAAGATTAATGGATCGCCACTTTTCAGGCGTACCACGTTGCGTCCGGAGGCAGCGAGTGTCACCAGCAGAAAATTGATCTCTTCCTGCCGCATGGTTTTGCTTCCGCAACGCTTGCCTACGTTTTGGACTTGGGCCGTGTGGGGAATCAGTTGCAATATTTCGAGCGGGACGAGGTCGTCGTGAAGCACCACTTCAGCGGCGTGCAATAGCCGCAGAGCTTTCAGGGTGAGCAATTCGGGATCACCGGGGCCTGCACCCACTAAATACACTTTGCCCTTCATGCAGTTACTCTCCTGTCATTTTTCGAGAATTCGTTTTTTGCGGATTCTGCCGCCAGCGCCGCTTGCAGAGCTTCACGGCTGGCCAGTGAGTGCAGCAGTTCGCGTTTGCGTTCCGGACTAAGATCGCTGGCGAGTACGAGCTTTCGGGTTGTTCCCAGTTCGGCGACCCACTCAGCGTAGGCTGGACTGAACTGGCGTTCGAGTTGTTGCCGGATTTTTTGCGCGAGGGAGGGACTTTGCCCGCTGGTCGAAATCGCAATCTGGAGGTCTCCGCGACGCACGAGTGCGGGATAGTAGAAGTCGCAATATTGGGGAACGTCGACCACGTTGCAGAGAACTCCGCGGAGTTGCGCCTCGTGGTAGATGGACTCGTTGAGAGCGGAAGAGGCAGTGGCGACAACCGCAAGGAAGGTTTTGTCGAGATCTTTCGGGGCGAAGGATCGGAGGTCGAGGGTGATCCTGCCTGCTTTCGCCCAGTCCTGGACGGCTGGGGCAGCTTCCAGTGCGACTACATGAATGTTTGCGCCGGTGTCGAGGAGGCTGGCGATTTTCGGCTCGCCAACTTTGCCGGCGCCGACCACGAGGCATCGTTTGCCTTCAAGCTTCACGAACATGGGAAACAAGTTGCTCATTGTTGCCTTAGCCTTCCACTCCGCTGGGGACGCGTCCCTCGGGCAGATCGCGGGCGACGGGATCGACGATTTGTCCCGCGAGGTAGTCGCGCAATTCGGAATCAGAGTGGCGAGAAAAAAACTGGCGGAGCTTCTCGTCAGTGTTGCTATCGGCGAGATAGCGGCGCAGAAGACGCTCGATGGCTTCAGGCACTTCGGTGGCGAGGCAGCGATAGCCGACCGGGCGCGCAATCGACTGATGGAGGCCGACGGCGCCGCCGAGGCAAAAGTAATAAGCGTCGACCATCTGTCCGTTCACTTTTATTTTTTTGCCCTCGATGCCGATGTCGGCGATCCAGTGCTGCCCGCAGCTGTTGGGGCAACCGGTGACGTGCAGCTTGAGGTGCTGGTCGAAGCCGGGAAGGCGCTCTTCCAACTCCTCGACGAGCCAGCGAGAGAAAGCTTTCGTTTCGGTGATAGCGAGCTTGCAAAACTCGCTGCCGCTGCAGGCGATGGCTCCGCGAAAAAACGGAGAGCCACTTACGGGCAGGCCGATTTCACCTAATTCTTTCGCCAGCTCGTCGGCTTGCAGACGAGGGACGTTGACGATCAGTAGATTCTGCATGTTGGTGGTGCGCAATTCGCCGCCGGCGAAGCGTTCGGCGAGATCTGCAGCGGCTTCCATTTGTTCGGGGGTGATGCGGCCACGGAGAACCGCGGAGCCGACATAGCAATAGCCGGGTTGCTTTTGCGGATGAATGCCGACGTGATCGCGGTAAACGTCGGAGGGTGCGCGCTCGGGTTCGGCGGGATCGAGTTGAAATCCGATGCGACGCTCGAGGTCTTTCTGGAAGTCAGTTGCAGTCCAACCGTGGCGGAGGAAGAGAAATTTCAGGCGGGCGCGCTCGCGATGTTCGCGCAGTTGAGTGGAGTCGCGAAATAATTCGGCGACTCCCTTGACCACTGGCAGGACTTGATTCCAGCGCACGAATGCGTTCAAAGGCACGCCGAGATAAGGCTCAGTAGAGAGTCCGCCGCCGACGCGCAAGGAGAACCCGGTCTCAGGTTTGCCACCGACGGTGCGCTGGAGCGCGGTGAGGCCGATATCGTTGATCTCCGGGTAGGGGCACCAGACGCGGCATCCGGTGATCGAGATCTTAAACTTGCGCGGCAAATTGTAGAACTCGGCGTTGCCTGCCAGCATGCGGTCGACTTCAAGCGCCAGGGATGACGCGTCGCAGATTTCGTCTGCGTCCACACCGGCGACGGGGCAACCGGTGATGTTGCGGGTAACGTCGCCGCAGGCGCCGATGGTGTTCAGCCCGACGCGCCACAGTTCTTCCAGCACTTCGGGGAGAGCCTCGATGGTGATCCAGTGCAGTTGAATGTTTTGGCGAACTGTGAGATCGGCCGTACCCCGGGCATACTTGCGGGCGAGATTGGCGATGGTGCGGAGTTGGTCGGAGCGCAGAAGGCCGTTGGGAATGCGAATGCGCAGCATGAAAAAGGGCAAAGCGCGTCCCACGCCGCCCTGGCCTGCAACGACGCCGGCTCCGTCGCCCTGCGTGTAGACTCCCCACCAGCGAAAGTAGGTTCCAATCCATTCGGGAGGAATGGAGTCGAAACCTTCGCGCGCGAAGCGGCGAATTTCGGCTAGACCCTCCCATGGATTCATGGCGCGCTTCAAGCGCTCGGACTTCTGTGCTTTGGTTTCCGTCACTGTATTGGTCATATTGGCCGCCAAAAAGAAAAACCCACCGCCGGATGCTCTCTGGCGGTGGGTATAAGTGCCGATGTTATGAAAGTCTTAAGTCAGCAATTTACCCGCTCCAGAGCACACGCATGCACAACAACAACACGCACACATGCACTCCTGGCGAAAATTGCTGAAACTTGACATGCTTCGAAGATACTAACGGGAAGGGGCTAGCGCGTCAACCTTACCTTCGTAAATGTAGCAATGCAAAATTTCGATTCTAGATATCGTGTTTTTGAATATCGATTTTGTCGTTGGCGGAGCACCAGAAGAATCAATAGATCAAGGTTTATGGTGCGAATCGTCATCCTGGGCTGCGCGGGCGCCGGGAAAACTACTTTGGCGCGACGGCTCGCCGAATGCACGGGATCGCCCGTCATCTGTTTGGATGATATCTGGCAGCGGGATTGGAATGAGAAGGATATTCCGGCGTTTCGAACTTTGATCCAGAAAGCGCATGCGGGGGATGCGTGGGTCAGCGACGGCAATTTTGCAGTGGCAAGCTTCGATATCCGGTTGCCGCGCGCGACGTTGATTATTTGGCTTGAGCCCTCAAAGCTGCTTTGCGCGTGGCGGGCGGTCACGCGCGTGTTCAGGCGCGGCGAAGCGCATCGCGTGGGTGGGCTTCTCAAAGCGCTCGCGTTTATCTGGAGATTCGACCGAATCAACCGACCGCGGATTGAGGCGTTTCGAATGAGCCAGGGGCCGGAGGTCCCGGTTTGCAGATTGACCGGCAATCGCGACATCGAAAACTTTCTGTCTTCCTACCGCGCTGGCGCTTGAATTTCCAGCTGACTCTCTTATTCATCACGCTTGCTTGATTGACAATTGCCTGCGAGCGCCCTACCTTTTCGTGGGGCGGTTTGGAGGCGCATAGTATGCGCAAAATTATTTTTCGATATTCGCGCTTGTTCTTCTTCGGCAGCTTCCTGTTTGCAGTGTCCGTAGTGCAGGCGCAGAACGCGCCACCCTCTTTAGGTATCTTTCAAAGTCACACCGATGTTGGCACTACGTTGCACGCGGGCTCCGCGCATTACGATTCTGCGCAGCATGCTTATACGCTGACCGGCAGCGGCGAAAACATATGGTCCACTTCTGATGCTTTTCAATTTGCATGGAAGCAGGTGTCTGGCGATATTGCGTTGAGCGCGGACATTGCTTTTCCGCAAACTGGTGGCAATCCGCATCGCAAGGCGGTGCTGATGATCCGCCAGAATCTTGATCCCGACTCGCCCTACGCTGATGCGGCCTTGCACGGCGATGGGCTTGCTGCGCTGCAATATCGCGACGCCAAGGGAGCGACCACGCACGAGATTCAATCGAACATTTCCGCGCCGCATCGCTTGCGGATTGAGAAGCGCGGTGACTTCATCTATGTGTTTGCAGCCGCGACGGCAGACGAGCTCTTGCGGCCTTCCGGCGCATCGATCAAGTTGCCGATGCAAGGTTCGTTTTATGTTGGCATTGGTGTTTGCTCGCATGACAAAGACGAAGGCGAGAAGGCAGTCTTCACGAACGTGGAACTCGCGCCGCCCGCAGTGAGCACGGCTCCGCCCGTACTCTACAGCACACTGGAGACGGTGACCATTGCTTCCACCGATCGCCGCGTCGTCTATACAGATGCCAGTCACTTCGAGGCGCCCAACTGGACGCATGACGGAGCGGATTTTCTTTTCAACCGCGAGGGGCGGATCTTGCGTTTGCCGGTTGGCGGCGGAACGCCAACGACGATCGAGACGGGTACGGCCGTAAATTGCAACAACGATCATGGCATTTCGCCGGACTCGAAATGGCTGGCGATCAGTGATTCGACCCAGCCCGACCACAAATCGAGCGTGTACATTGTGCCGTTTGCCGGCGGCACGGCGCGCCGACTCACAAAGGACTCTCCGTCTTACTGGCATGGCTGGTCGCCGGATGGCAAGACGCTCGCTTTCGTGGGAGAACGCAACGGCGACTTCGACATCTATACCATCCCTTTCAGCGGCGGCGACGAAACTCGATTGACGACGGCGAAGGGACTGGACGACGGGCCCGAGTATTCGCCTGACGGCAAATACATCTACTTCAACTCGGAACGCACCGGACACATGCAGATCTGGCGCATGCACGCGGATGGCAGCGATCAGGAACAGGTCACCTTCGACGAGTACAACAACTGGTTCGCGCACATCTCTCCTGACAGCAACTGGATGGTTTTCCTTTCGTACGGGAAGGATGTGGTGGGGCATCCGCCGAATAAGGATGTGCAACTGCGCATCATGAACGTGAGCGGAGGGAAGATCGACAACCCGATCACCGTGCTGGCCCAGCTTTTTGGTGGGCAAGGCACGATGAATGTTCCCTCGTGGTCGCCGGATAGTTCGAAGGTGGCATTCGTGAGCTACGAAATGCTGCCCTCGGATGACGCTGCCATCAAGTGAGGGCGGTGGTCATTTAGAGAGTCCGGCGTTCATTTAATCTTTTAAAGAAATAGGACCAGGAGACAGAAATCGTCATGCGCGTTGGAGTGTTTACGCCGTTGCTCTCGCAGCTTTCGCTGACCGCAGTTCTGAACAAGCTCAAGGCACTCCAGATAACGACTGTCGAGCTGGGGACTGGCAACTATCCGGGAGATGCGCACTGCAAGTTATCGATGCTGGAAGATGCAAGGGCTCTTGCCGAATTTCAGAAAGTCCTGGCGGATCACGGTGCGAGCATCAGCGCGTTGAGTTGTCACGGGAATGCACTGCATCCTGATCGAGCCCGAGCAGAGCATGACCGCGACGTGAGCCGGAAGACAGTTTTGCTCGCGGAGAAACTTGGCATAGCGGTGGTGATTGATTTTTCAGGATGTCCCGGAGATTCGCCGAAGGCTACGGCTCCGAACTGGGTGACGTGCCCGTGGCCGCCGGAATATTTGCAGGTGCTGGATTGGCAATGGAATGAAGTGGTGGCGCCTTATTGGACCGGGCACGGGAAATTCGCGGCTGATCACGGAGTAAGGATCGCGATCGAAATGCATCCGGGATTCGTGGTTTACAGTCCGGAGACGATGCTGCGGCTGCGCTCGATGGCGGGAAGCAGCGTGGGTTGCAACTTCGATCCGAGTCATCTTTTCTGGCAGAGCATTGATCCGATCGCTGCGGTGCGCGTGCTGAAGGATGCGATCTTCCATGTTCATGCGAAAGACACGCAGATCTACGCGGCGAACTTGCCGCGCACCGGCGTGCTCGACACCAAGCGTTACACCGAAGAGCGCGAGCGCAGCTGGATTTTTCGGACGTGCGGGTATGGTCACGGTGCGGAGTGGTGGAGCGAGTTCATCTCGACGCTGCGGATGTACGGTTACGATCACGTGCTGTCGATCGAGCATGAGGACAGCTTGCTCTCGCCGGAAGAGGGTTTGACCAAGGCGGCTAATTTTCTCAACGGAATTGTGATCCGCGAGCAGCCGGGCGCTGCGTGGTGGGTCTAGCACAGCATGGAAATGAAAGCGATCAAAACAGCAATTCTTGGCACGGGCTTCATGGGGCGCGTGCACCTGGAAGCAGTGCGGCGGTTGGGGTTTGTGGAGGCGGTTGCCCTTGCGGGAAGAAATCTCGATGCAGCGCGGCGACTGGGCGCGGGATTTTCCCTTGCAACTATTTCCAGTGACTATCACGAGATCCTGCGCGATCCGGCGATTGATGCGGTCCACATTTGCACACCGAACGCGGAACATTTTTCGATGGCCAAAGAAGCGCTCGAGGCGGGAAAGCACGTGATCTGCGAAAAACCGCTGGCTACGAGCGTGAAAGAGGGGGAAGAACTTGTTTCGCTAGCGAAGCTGCAGGGATTGCGAAACTGCGTCTGCCATAATCTGCGCTATTACCCGATGGTACAGCAGATGCGGCGCATGCGCGAAGATGGCGATCTGGGCGACATTCTCGCGGTTCAAGGGACTTATTTTCAGGATTGGCTGCTCTATGACACCGACTGGAACTGGCGCGTGGATGCCAAGGCTGGCGGGCCTTCGCGCTGCATGGCCGATATCGGGTCGCACTGGTTCGATATGGCAGAACATGTCACAGGACTGCGCGTGAGTGCGCTTTGCGCCGATCTGCAAACGTTCCATCGAACCCGAAAGCAACCAAAACATTCGGTAGAAACTTTTTCGAACAAGTTGCTTGGGCCGGAAGACTATGTGGAAAGCGGCGTAGATACTGAAGATTTCGGCTCGGTGATTTTCCGCATGGGCGAGCGAACGCGGGGCAGCGTCACTGCGAGCCAGGTTTCGGCGGGAAGAAAGAACCGACTCAGCATCGAGATCTGCGGCACGCGATCTTCCGTGGCGTGGAATCAGGAGCGGCCGGACGAACTCTGGGTTGGGCATCGTGACGCGGGCAACGAAATTGTGATCAAGGATCCTTCCCTGCTCAAGGCGGCGGCTCGCAGCTACGCGGATCTTCCCGGCGGACACAGCGAAGGCTACGACGACACTTTCAAACAAGTGTTCCGGAGATTCTATGCTTCGGTTCGCGATGGGAGTGGAGAGCCGGAATATCCCCAGTTCGTTGATGGGCTACGGCAGTTGAACATTCTCAATGCCGAACTCGAAAGCCATCGCATACGAGGGTGGGTTGATGTTCCCACGCTTGAAACTGGCAAGTGAAAGGAACGCGTGTTAATTATCGCCGCCATTATTGCCATCTTTATTTACGGGATGATCGCCGCCATGCTGGGCACGATCCTGCCGGAACTATCGGATCGATTCCATCTGTCGCCGAGTCAGAATGGAACCATTGCATTTGCACAGGCGCTGGGACTGATTCTTGCTTCGCTCGCCGCCGGACCGCTGATCGATAACGAGGGCAAGAAACTCAGCATCGTTTTCGGACTTGGCTTTATCGCCATCGCGCTATTCGTACTGCCGCGTGCGCCGGGATTCCGCAGCATCGTGCTGTTGCTATTTCTGCTGGGAGCGGGTGGCGGCATCATGGTGACAGGAGCGAATGCTTTGGCCAGCGATGTGGGCGAGGCGCATCGCGCCACCGCGTTGAACCTAGCCAATCTTTTCTTTGGACTCGGGGCGCTGGCTACGCCGTTTATCGCAGCGAACTTATTTGGGCGGAATTCGGTACGACTTTGCTACACGATCGCCTCGCTAACGGTGGTCACGCTGGTGATTGAGACCGTCACCCGAATGCCCGGACCAAGCGGCGAAGGACGTTTCCTGCTGGCGGAAGCGGCTCCGGTGCTGGGACGTCCGCTACTGTTTCTACTTGGACTGTTCGTTTTTCTCTACATCACCTGCGAGGTGGGAATGTGGAACTGGTTGCCGAGGCACCTAATCGCACAAGGCATTCCCGAATCGCGCGCCCTCAACATACTTTCGTTGGGATTCGCACTCGGCATGCTGATTGGCCGCGGGGCGATTCTGCCGGTTCTGATCCACGTACCCGCGGTCACGGTCACGCTGATAGGGTCGGTCGCAATGGCGATCACGACTTTTGCCATGCTGCGAATCAAGAAACCTGGTGCGGCATGGGCGCTGGTTTTTCTTGCGGGGATCTCGATGGCGCCGGTCTTTCCCACGGCACTGGCGATTGTGGGGGATTCGTTTCCACGCATGACCGGGACCGCGATCGGGTTCGTGATCACATGCGGATGGACCGGACTCGCCGTGAGTTCGCGCATCATCGGCGCGATTGCTGGTGGTGATCCGCGGCGATTGAAAACGGCTTTACTGGTGATTCCCGCTTCCGCGGTAATTATGGTGGGGCTGGACCTGGTGATCCGGAGCGCGCTGCGGTAAGAGCCTCAACGACTAAAGCCGCCATTCGATTTTGTGGCATTTTTACGGCGCGGGTGCAAGCCGCGCCCTCTCAAAACTGCCGCTAGGCTGCGATGGCACGCATATAATCGGCGTCGATTTTCAGCGCTTCCATCATGGGCATGTCGAATTCTTCCTGCTCGACGAAGGCGTGATCGATGTGGGCTTTCTTCGCCGCAGCGAATATGGGGCGGTAATCGATGACGCCGTGTCCCATCTCGGTGGAAGGAGGATGGTCTGAGGGCGTTGATGTGGCAGTCAATTTGAAATCCTTCACGTGCAGCATGGAAAACCGGGTTGGATAGCGAGACAGAAGCTCTGCGGGCTTCTGGCCGGCCACTGCGGCCCAGCCGCAATCCAGTTCGAAGTGAACCTTCGCGGGATCGGTCAGGCGCAAAAGTTCATCGTAGAAGACGATGCCATTTTCCGAGCGAAACTCGGGGGTGTGGTTGTGATAGGCGAAACGCATGCCGGCCGCATTTACTTTTTCGCCGATGTGATTGAACTGATCGGCATTCCATCGCCAGTCTTCGAGTGTCATCGATTCTCTGGCGGCTTGAGATCCGGGATCCTTCACGCGTGATGGATCTTTGAGCCGGGGAGAGGCGCAGACAATGAAGTTCAGGCCAAGATCTTTTCCGAACTGAATGGTCTCGTCGACTTTGGGTAGCAAATCCTTCAGAGGATAGTGGGCGCTTACGCAGCGCAGGCCGGCGCGATCCATGGATTGCTTTACCTCGGCGGGGGTGTGGCCGAAGAAACCCGCGGCCTCCACTTCGCGATAGCCGAGCGCGGCGATCTGGTGAAGCGTTCCGTCGTAGTCCTTGGGAAGAACCTGGCGCACGGAATACAACTGCAATCCGAGTGGTAGACCGAGAGCATTGGCCAGCAGCTTGGGCACGCTGTTCCAGAGAACTGCGCCAGCGGCGGAAGCGGATGCGGTCTTTAAGAAAGTTCTTCGCGAAATTCGAACCATATTAATCCCTCAATTCTGAATCATCTTGTATCAGACAGACGGCGTGGTTATCCACGGATCGTCTTCGCGCGCTCGTCCCAGGTAGCGATTGTATTTTTGAAATAAGCGTAGTTGGCAAGATGGCAGCCGATGGCCGCGTGGTTGCCGAACACCTCGTTCTCTACAGTAGGCTTGCGAGTGCGAACCGCATTAAAGAAATTCGCCTGATGCGCGGAGACATCGCTGTAGCCTTGCGGCGCAGTGAAGGTTTCGGCTTCGACTGCTTGATAGTCGAGCGGCCCTGGTTCCGGATGGTCGGCAGTCCACTGTGCCAAATATTCTTTACGGAGTCGCGCCGGCCAGCCCTTGGTGGAATATTCCTCCGGCCTGGGAGTGACGTCCTGCGGCACGAAGGTGAGCGTTTGGCCGATGATTTCCATGGTGCCTTTGGTGCCGTGGAATTTGATGGGCTCGCCGCCGGCGTTATTCAGGTTGCAGCGCAGAACCACGCGGAATTTTGGATAGTCGTAAAGCGTCTCGATGAGATCGGGGAAGTCGCGTCCGTCTTTCCAGCGAAACAGTCCGCCGCTCGACTGCGCGCGCTGCGCCGCTTCGTTGGTTCCTGAGATGAAGTGGATTCCAGAGAGCAGGTGGACGAACAGATCACCGGCCAGCCCTTCGCCGTAATCGGAGAAGCAGCGCCAGCGGAAAAAGCGGGCGGCGTCGAAGGGGCGCTTGGGGGCTCCCACGAGAAACTCATTCCAATCGATAGTCTGTTCGCTTGCGTCGGGCGGAATCGGATAGACCCAGGCGCCGCTGGGCGAATTGCGGTCCGATGAACCTTCAATGAAGAACACGTCGCCGAGCGCGCCCGAAACGTAGAGGTCACGGGCTTTTTCGTAGACAATGGAACTGACGCGCTGGCTGCCCACCTGCATGATGCGATTTCCCTTGCGCACTGCTTCCGCCATGGCGAAGCCGTCTTCCACGGTGTGCGACATGGGCTTCTCGCAATAGACGTCTTTGCCGGAGGCGCAGGCATCAACGACGATGCGGCGGTGCTGATGATCGGGAACGGCCACGATGACGGCGTCGACATCCTTGCGGTCGAGGATTTCTTTGTAGTGACGCGTGGCTGGAACCTGCTTCTGGACGGCCTCTTGAGCGGCTTCGTGGCGGCTGTCGTAGAGATCGCAGATGGCCACGCATTCGGCGCCGGGTACGGCGAGCGAGGCTTGCAGAAGCTCGCAGCCGCGGGTGCCAGTTCCAATGGAGGCAAAGCGGATACGGTCGCTGGGGGCGACTGCCTGGCCAGCGCCCCACAGCGCAGATGGTTCGAGGAGAGTGAACTTTATCGCGGCTCCCGCAGCTACGGAGCCAGTGCCGATGCGCATGAAATCCCGACGGGTTAAAGAATGCATTTTTCTTTTCTTCCTCGTCCCGCAGAGTAAGACGATCGAGTGGTCAAGTCAACTTGGGGAACTTGAACATCCGGGGAAAAAGTGTGACATGGAAAGTCTTTTATGACCGCAGCAGATTCCGCGCGATGAACAAAACGTTGGCGGGGCGCTCGCCCAGGCGCCGCATGAAGTAGGGATACCACTCGACGCCGAAGGGAATGTAGATGCGGACGCGCCAGCCTTCTTTCACGAGATTCTGTTGCAGATCTCGACGGATGCCGTAGAGCATCTGGAATTCGAAGGAATCGCGGGGGAGCTTTTCGGCGATCGCGAAGGCCTTGGCTTGGCGAACGATGCGTTCATCGTGCGTGGCCAGGCCGTGATAGATGCCGCTCTTCATCAGAATCTTCATGAGCCTGATGTAGTTGGCATCCACTTCGGATTTGGCGGAAAAGGCGATCTCGTGAGGTTCTTTGTAGGCACCCTTGCAGAGGCGTATGCGAATTGCTTCGACGAGGAGATCTTGAACGTCAGCCTCGGAGCGCCGTAGATAAGCCTGAATCACGGTGCCGACAGAATTCGCATTTCCTGGCGTGCGGTGGAGTTCGTGGACGAAATCGAGGGTGCGCTGGGTGTAGGGGGAACCCTCCATGTCGACGCGCACAAAGCCAGGAGGGTTCATGGACGCGGCCCTGGCCACGAGCCCGGTAACCAGTTCATGCGCCAACCTCTCGTCCACGTCGAGGCCCATGTGAGTGAGCTTCAGGCTGATGTTGGCGTTGAGGTGGTTGGCGACGATGGCGTCGAGAATTTGGTGATACAGCTGGGCGCTGTGGCGGGCCTCTTCGGGATTGGTTACGTTCTCTCCCAGATTATCGATGCTGACGCTCATGCCGGCGCGATTGATGGCTTGAGTAGCGCGAACCGCGTCGGCGATCTCGGTGCCAGCGACGAAACGGCCGGAGACGCGGCGGCCCAGCGAGGATCGCTCGGCAAAATTCCGCAGGGAAGAGTTTTCAGAAAGATGGACGAAGAAAGCCCTTAACATGCCTCACCCGACAAATGGCCAGCCGCCCATAGGAATCGGTGCATGAAGATCACAGAAAGTTGTATCACAAGCGGGGCCGGGCTTAGATAGGACCGCGATCACAAATGCATGCCAGGGAATTCAAACAGAGAAAGTGAAGGCAGAAAGATAGCGAGCTAAAGGGAGAATTTCAGCTCCACGATCTCATGCGTTTCGTGAGGAGCAGGCTCCCATTTCCACTCCCGCAGTGCGTTCTGGACGGACTGAACAAACAAGGGATGACCTCCCTTGATCTCAACCGACTTCATCGATCCGTTGGGCGCCACCAGAACGTCGGCCTTGACCGTGCCTTGGATGTTCATGGAGCGAGCCATGTTGGGATATTGGGGAGCTACCCGAATCAGGATTTTGCGCGTGCTTTCAACGTGTTCCTGGGCCAGGGCGTTTTCGGAAGTCAGTATCGGCGCCGATAACACTGCAACGGTCGCAAGGACAAGGATGTGCCAGAGGAAGAGTCTCATGGGACTGAAGGAAGACTAAAAGCAACCGAGTAAGGGTTGTAGATTACGTCAGTAATCTGGCCGCAGCAGAAGATTCGCAGGTTGGGCCGGAAAACCGGTAAGGGCAAGGTTCGTTGGGCGAAAAAGATCGGTGGTTGGTCAGGCTCCGTGCTCTTCCATAAACTTCTCGACTTCGATAGCGGCCATGCATCCGGTGCCGGCCGCGGTAATGGCCTGGCGATAACGGCGGTCTTGCACGTCGCCGCAGGCGAAGACTCCGTGGACGCGAGTCATCACGTAGTTGTGCGTTTTCAGATAGCCGTCGGAATCGGCCTCGAGCTGGCCGGCGAACACCTTAGCGTTCGGTTCATGACCGATGCCGAGAAACATGGCACTGGTGGGGAAGTCCCAGACTTCGTTGGTCTTCAGGTTTCGCAGTTTAAGACCGGTGACTTCATGCTCGGCGGGATCGTACACATCTTCGACCACAGTGTTGGTGAGAAAGTGGATCTTCTCGTGTTTCTGTGCGCGCTCCAACATGATCTTGGAAGCACGGAAGCTATCGCGGCGGTGAATGACGGTGACCTTGGAGGCAAAACGGGTGAGGAATAGGGCTTCCTCCATGGCAGAGTCGCCGCCGCCGATCACGACGATTTCTTTTCCAGAGAAAAAGAAACCGTCGCAGGTGGCGCAGGAAGATACACCGTGACCGATCAGCTTGTGTTCGTTGGGCAAGCCCAGCCAGCGCGCAGAGGCTCCGCTGGCGATGATCAGAGTTTGAGTGTGAACCTGATGCTTGCCGAGATGGAGGAGAAACGGACGCTGGCTCAGGTCGGCGCTGGTGAGATGCGCCATGCGATATTCCGCGCCGAAGCGTTCCGCCTGCTTGCGCATGTTTTCGACCAGCTGCGGTCCCATGATTCCTTCGGGAAAGCCGGGAAAGTTTTCCACCAGCGTGGTGAGAGAGAGTTGGCCGCCGGGTTCGTGGCCTTCCACCACGAGCGGCTCTAGATTGGCGCGCGCGGTGTAGAGAGCGGCGGTGTGTCCGGCGCAGCCAGAACCGATGATGACGACATTGCGAGTCTCGCTCATGATTTTTCGAGTGTAACCGTTAGATTGCGAATTTCCGATTTCGATCCATGCTCAGGTTAAAACGGCAACAGCCAGAACCTAAACTCAGAGGGCTCAGAGTACACGGAGGACTTCTTTTCATTTCTTTTCTTCGGTGCTGGCAGACGGCTTGGCAGTCTTCACCTTTGCGGCGGCCTTCGATCCCGGGCCAGGCATTTGCGCCAGTTCGGCGAGCACTGTGCGCTTCACTCCCAGCAATTGACGATAGTTGGCGAGGATCTCGGAGGCGGTGCTGAATTGAGGCTCATACGCACTTTGATCCGGCGGCGGACCGTTTTCCGAGCCGCTGCAACGGGCCAACGCAACTGACGATTTTCCGAAACGCTCGAGACGGATGCGGCTAGCGGGCGTGCTGGCCGCGACCATGGTGGCAACGCTACTGATGGCGGAAGCGCTGTCCTCCATGGAGACTTGAATCAGGTCTTTGGGATCGCGCACGTGCAGCACGAGCGTCTCAACCATATTCTGCCCGTCATTGCTGAACGAGTATTGCACGCTAGAGAACAAGGCCTGGACGGCGAACTCGCGGCGGATGCGAACGTAGCGGGCGACTGAGGGCTCGCCGGACATTTGCGCGCCTTGTCCGGGCTGAAGGAAGTTCGGCGCGTCGGTCAGGGTGGAGACGCCGTGGGAAATTTCGAAGTCAGGGCCGAACAGCGGCTGCTTCGGGATACGCGCCAGAGCAGTCGCGATTTCCTTCTGCTCCTCGGCGGAGGGCGTACAGACATTCAGTACGTTGACCTTTACCTGCGGTTGGGTCGATGCGGTGTCCGGAGATTGCTGGGCAATGGCAGGTAAGGTGAACAGCGCCACAGCGAAGGCAACGATTAGTTTTGGGAGCACTGCGGAATTCTAAATGATGAGGGCGAAAAGCTTAAACCACTTCGGGCGGAGAGGTTTTGTGCAGGCGGGGAAGACGATTAGAATCCAAGGATGGCAAATCTTACGCTGGTCTATGGCATGCGTTTGCTGCCCTCAGAAGATGTGGCCGAAGTGGGGCAAGCTCCGGTGAAGCTGACCAATGGACGCGAGGCCCACGTGACGATGCACGTGCTCGAAGGCAGCAAGGAAGAAATCGAGAAACAGTTGCGCACCAGCCTGGAAGCGTTCTTCGATCTGTATCCGGAGATCTGAAGGCGTCGGCTGCGCTCCTGGGCAAACAGAATGTGAACATGCGGGATGCCTACTGGAAATTGCGCGCAAGAATGACGGCCGCCGGTTTATGGCCGGAGGGCTGGATTGCGCGCGGGGCGTGCTATTCGCTGGGCCTGGCGATTGGACTCTTCGTCCTGCAAATACTGCTCAAGCCGATTGCCCCGGCGGCGAGCGCGAGCCTTGGGGGCTGGGTTAGGTTTCTTGTTTTCGACGCGGCTTTGCTGTTTTTCATTCTGGTCTTCCGTTGGTCGAGGCGAAGAATCCTGTGGCGGCTGCGCAACCGCCTGATTGTCACCTACGTTTTCATTGGGGTGATTCCAGCCGTTTTGCTGGTGGCGATGGCGCTCATCACCATTTACCTCTTCGCCGGGCAGTTCGCCAGTTACGTGGTGACTTCGGACATCAACTCGCAATTGCGCAGCATGCAGGCAGTGAACGCGGCCGTGAGCAATGAATTGGCGGCGCGCATCGAAAAAGGCGAGCCGCCGACGGCGGAGTCTCTGGCCGGATTGAGGAAACGCGATCGAGCCTGGGGAAGGCGGCGAGTGTGCGCCTGGCTGGGGATGCGAATTTTGTTGTTCAGCACAGGGAACCAGAATCTGCCGGTAATGAGCTTCCCTGAGTTTTTCAATAAAGAAGGCAGCGAGTTCACCAAGTCGATTCGTGAGGCCGAGCCTTTCAAGGAAATTGTTAGAGATAACGACGAGTTGTATCTGCGTGTGGCCTCGGTGTTTCCGGTGGGGCAAGAGAAATTGACGGTCGTAACCAGCGAACCTCTGGACAAGAATCTGGTTGCCGATATCGCGGCGAATCTCGGGGAGATCACGCTTTATGCGGCGGGAATACCGCTGGACGCGCAAGGACGCCCGCAGAAACGAGAGGCGGCAAAGGGAAGTTCCGAGGAAGACAAGAGTGTGATCGTCATCAGCGAGGGCAAGTCAGGGGTTAGCGTGCAAGGCGATCAACAGGCTTTGCATCCCACTTTTACGGTGGGTTCGCTTGCCGCCTCTACGAGCATGACGGATCGCGAAATCACATTTGGCACGCCCTTGCAGGTTGTGGATTGGAAGACGGGCGAGCGGGCACCGATTGGCGCATTGGTGAGGGTCCAGACGAGGCCATCGGTGCTCTACAGCCACTTGTTCGCGGCGCTGGGAGACTTCGCGCGGGGTGTCGAGTACATCCTGCTCGGGATCCTCATCTTCTTCGCGGTGATCGAGTTGATTGCGTTGATTATCGGCACGCGCATGACCCGCACGATGACAGGGGCCGTCGCGCAACTTTACGATGCCACCAAAAATATCGATCGCGGCGACTTCAGTCATCGCATTCCGGTGAAATCCTCGGATCAGTTAGCGCAGCTCTCACTGTCGTTCAACTCGATGACCGAGTCCATCGAGAAACTGATTCAGGAGCAGAAGGAAAAGCAGCGGCTGGAGGGCGAGCTTGCGATTGCACAGGAAGTGCAGGCGCAGCTTTTTCCGCGGCAGGTGACGGAACTGGAGTCGCTTGAGGTGCATGGGTTTTGCCGTCCGGCGCGGACGGTGAGCGGTGACTACTACGATTTTTTGACGGCGAGCTCTCACAAGCTGATTCTGGCGGTCGGCGACATTAGCGGGAAGGGAATTTCGGCGGCGCTGTTGATGGCGACGATCCACTCGGCGGTGCGCGCCTATAGCGTGGAGAGTTTGCCGCAGATGCGCGAGCCGATCGCCGTGGGAGCCGTGGCGGACGCGGGCCGGATTATGGCAGCGTGGCCGGAAGGCATTGAGGTTTCACCGGGAGCATTGCTCGGGTTGCTGAATCATCAACTTTACGAGAGCACACCGCCGGAAAAGTATGCAACTTTGTTTCTAGGGATTTATGACGGACGGTCGCATCAACTGACGTACAGCAACGGGGGACATCTGCCGCCGATTCTGATTAGCGAAAATGGGGCAGTGCGGAGGCTGGAGGCCGGTGGAACGGTTGTAGGCTTGTTCGACAACATGACGTACGACGAAGGGTCAGTGCAAATGCATCCCGGTGAAATCTTCGTTGCCTACAGTGACGGCGTGACGGAACCGGAAAATGAGTTTGGTGAGTTTGGCGAGGAACGGCTGATTGAGTTGGTCAGCGCGAACCGGCGGTTGCCGCTGGTGCAGATCAGCCAGGAAGTCACCTCCGCGGTGGATGACTGGATCGGGGATAACGAGCAGCCCGACGATATTACTCTGGTGCTGGCGCGGGCGCGGTAGGCACGTCACCAGCTCTCAGTTGGTCGAGCGTTGGCAGGGATGCTTCGACTTCGCTCAGTATGACAGGGTTCTTAGATTTTCTTCTTCTTCCACTTCCCTTGCTTGAACAGGATTGCGCTGGCTGCGGCCATCGAACTTTCGGCGATGGCGATGGACGCGAAGACTCCATTCGAGTGCATGTGCAGCGGGATTGCCAGCCAATAGGCTAACGGAATCTCGAACAGCCAGAAGCCGAAGAAATTCACGATGGTCGGTGTGATCGTGTCGCCCGCTCCGTTGAAGGCCTGCATCATCACCATGAAATAGGCGTAGCCCAGGTTGCCGTAACTGACGATGCGCAAGCAGGCCACGCCCATTGGCACGACGGCTGGGTCGTGCGTGAACAAGCGAATGATGGGTTCGGGGAAAAATATGAAGACGAGGCCCACCGCGCCCAGGAAAATCATGTTGTAAAGGCCGGTGCGCCACACCGACTTTTCAGCGCGCTCGGGATGGTCCGCGCCCAGGTTCTGGCCTACCAGCGTGGCGGCGGCGTTGCTCAATCCCCAGGACGGCAGGATCACGAAGATGACGATACGAATCGCAATGGTATAACCGGCGAGAGCCGCGGCGCCGAAGAAGCTCACGATGCGCACCAAGCCGATCCAACTGGTGTGGGCGATGGCGAACTGCAGAATGCCGGTCAGCGACACGCGAATCAATCGCAACAGCACATCCAATTGCAGGCGGACCTGGCGCTTCAGAATGTGAATGCGTTCGGTGCCGCGCATCAGACGATAGAACTGATAGAGAACTCCGATGCTGCGTCCGGTGAGTGTGGCCACCGCCGCGCCGGTCACGCCCAGGCGGGGGAACGGTCCCCAGCCGAAAATCAGGCAGGGATCCAGAATGAGATTGATGACGTTCGAAACCCAGAGCAGACGCATGGCGATGGCCGCATCGCCAGCGCCGCGAAAGATTGCGTTGTTGAGAAACAGCAGCAGAACGGCAAAACTTCCGCCTAAGCAAATTCTGGTGTAGTAGCTGCCTATAGCGACGATCTCCGGCGAAGCGCCCATCGCACGCAGCAGGTTTGGAGCAAAAAAGAAGCAAGGCAGACCGATGGCCAGGGATACAAACAGGCCAAGAGCGATCGCCTGCACGCCGGCAACGGCCGCTCCTTGCGGATCTTTTTCGCCGATGCGGCGCGCCACCATGGCAGTGGTCGAGAGGCTGAGCCCCATGCCTACCGAGAAGACGAGGCTGAGCATCGATTCCGTGAGTCCCACGGTGGCTACGGCGTTCGCTCCGAGCCGGCCTACCCAGAAGACGTCAACCACGCCGAACAACGACTCCAGCACCATCTCCAAAACCATGGGGACGGCGAGCAGCAAGATGGCGCGGTTGAGGCTGCCGGACGTGTAGTCCTGATGCGAGCCGCGAACGGCTTCCAGCAGCGAGGCCCATAGGCCGGGCTTCTTTTCAATAATGGGGACTGCGATGTCCATAGGTTCCTGCGAGCTTTCCATGCCAGTCACCCGTAAAAAATCAGGCGATTACGCGAACCAGATTGCTAGAGGCAAAACCAGAAGTCCGATTTGCGGACTCAGGAGGATGGCGAACTACCGAGGGTTAAACATTGTTATTTCCTTGACGCGGATCGTCGAACGGAGGCGAAGAGTACAGCCAACGAACTTCAAATCTAAAGAAGATTCTATCGCGAAGCAGTGACAGTAAACAATCGCTATTAGCGGCCAGAGGCTCACTTTTTGGCAACCAGCGTGACGCCCGCAGTGACCGCGAGATTCTTTGCCATTCCTCCCAGAACCACGGGACCGACTGGTGTCTCCAGAAGGCCGCGGCCGTCGGCGCGGGGATCGGAAGTGTTCTCCTCAAGTGTTTCCCACTTGTGCCCGTGCAGATCGTAGTCAAACGTGACGCTGGAGACTTGTGCAGGCGCGCCATCGTAGGAAGCGCCTTTGTAGTCGTGAGGCGTGGTGGTGCCACCGGAAAAATAGATTCTGTGATCGCGATCGGCGCCGCCGGCGGCGATGCCGAAACGAGCGGTGCCGGGATGCGCCGGAAGCTTGCTCCATTCAATCTTCATGGGATCTTTGCGATCAATCTTGCCGAGCCAGCATTCGCCGGAAGCTACGTAGCGCGGACCGCTCTGCGGGCCCGGCTTGGCGCCATCCACAACCACGATTTCTTCGTCGGCGACGCCGCCGGCCATGCCGAAAGCAGGAGTGCCGGGGAACGGTGTGGCCTGAGTCCACGTATCTCTGTCAACATCGTAAACCTGCACATTGTTTACCGGGCCATCGGGAGAGCGGCCGCCGATGAGATAAAGGAGGCGGTCATGGACCACGCCGGTGACGGCGCTATCGACTGGAACCGGAAGATCTTTACCGCGAGACCAGCGACGCGCGCCGGGCTCATAGACGTTTACATCTGGAATCGTCAGTTCGAGGCCCTGGTTATCGACCACGTAGCCGCCCACAAGGACGATTATTCCCTTGGCTCCGGCGGCGGCGGCATTCAGGCGGCCGACTGGTCCGGGAACGGCGCGGCCCCGGCTCCATTTTCCCGCGTGCGAAAAGGACATTACGTAGACCTGGTTGGTGACATCGTCCCAAGTCTTTTTGGGTCCGACACCCATGAGGGAAAAGAGTTCAAAGCCGCCTTTGAGGCTGGCGACGGCGTTGCCTGAAACCGCGGCAGGCATGGGAGGGAATCTGGGCTCGTCTGCTGCGGGAAGGAGTATGAGGCAGAGCGCCAACAGGGAAACGCAAAAGAATTTTTTCATTGCTGAGATATTACCCCACCGAGGGCACCCTGCCATAAGCGTCGCCGGCGAAACCGAAAGTGATCGGGGTCCCCTTTTAACCACTTAAGTTAGCGCTTGGCCACCCATAGAGGTCTCGTGAACGATGCTATTCGATCAAGCCCTGACGCACGGCGTGAATGAAATCGGTATACGCAGGAGTTAGTCCAGCAGCGCGCATCTGGCTGGCGATTTGGCCGCGATGGTATGCGGAATGGAGCACGACGTGGGTCAACACATCCTGCACGGTACTCGACCATGGCTCGCCTTTGCTGTTTTTGTAAGTGATCGTTTCCGAGAGCGCTGCGGGAGAAAGCTGGGCGAGATATTCGTGCCACAATCGGGCGACTTCATCGATTTGCGCTTTGCCCTGATCAAGGTTGAATTCCGGCCAGACGGGCAGGCTTTGCGGCTGCTGCCGAAGGCGCTCAAGCCACAGGCGCTCGGCGGCAAGAATGTGGGACAGGAGTTTTAGCGCCGGTGCGGAGGATGATCCGGAGCCAGCGGCGATCGCGGTCAATACTTCGCGATTTGCCCAGGCATCGTAGGCAAATTGGCGGCGGAGATGTTCCAGCAGATCCATAAGTTGGGAACCCACACAATGTAGTCGGCGGGTGGAGCGATCTGCAAGCTTGCTAGCGTGCTAGATTCATTTACCACGAAGGACACAAAGTTGCACAAAGCCCGATACCAGGGCGTTCCCTCGTGCCCCTTCGTGGCCTTGGTGGTGAATTAGGACACCAGCTGCAATTCGTTTTAACCATCCATTCACAATTCTCGGTTAGACTCCTCGGAGAGTTCACGGTGATATTCTAAAAGTTATGGGCGATGGCCTGGCGCCCGGGGTTTCCAGTGCCGCTCATATGCCCCGCAAAGTTGCCCCGTCGCGAAGCAGTCAGGCAAAAACGGACGCACCCGAAAACCCACGGCATACTCCGGAAGCGATAAAGAAAACTGCGAAAAAGGGTGCCGCCTCGCTCGACGAACTGACGCAGACGGCGCTGAAGGCCTTTCTCATCGCGCGGGATGCCGCCGCGAATGTGCCGGATCTGTTCACCCAATCCTCCCGGATGGCATTTCTCGCCATTAAGGAATGCGAGCAGGAACTGGACGTGATCGAGCGCTACATCGATGAACGGTTGCCGGCGGCCATCACGCGGGTGAGTGAAGCGCGGGCGCGGCAGTTGTTGACCAGCCTGAAATCCACGACCGACCTGGAACGAATTGGCGATCTGGTGATGAGCATGTCGCTGCGGGTGCAGGCCCGGACGACAAAGACGGCGGCTTCCGACGTGCGGCAACTGGTGGAGATGTCGACGATCCTGAAGGAGATGCTCGACCTGGTGTATCGCGGATTTGTGGATCTCGACCTGGAATGCGCGCGGAAGGTATTACAGATGGATAAGGATATTGATCGCGTCTGCCACACGCTTTTCCAGAAGCACCTCACCAACCATGCCGAGCAGAGCGATCCGTCGAGCTTTGGAGTGCTCCTGATGGCGCAGGCGTTGGAGCGAGCCGGAGACCACACCACGAATCTGGCCGAGGATCTCTACAGCCTGATCGAAGGCCGCAGCCTGCGGCACGCGCCCAAGAAGCGGGCGGCGACGTAAAAAGTGCTTCGTTCCCAGGAATTGAGGGGGCGCTGCGAAATTCATCATTCGTTAACCGACGAGCAACATTCTCGCAACATTTCCAACATACATTTTAGGGTAGCAGACAGGGGCGCGTCGGATCGTTTTGCATACCTGTATCCCTGATAATGCATCTTCCCATGGGATCTTACGAGCCGCGAGGCGAGGTGAGCATAACGGGGTTGTCCCGCAGCCTCGTGTTCGTGGTGGAGGACGACGAAGACATCGCCCGGCTAATCTCCCACAACTTACAGGCTGCCGGGTTCGACGTGCAGAGCTTTGTGAGCGGAGCATATCTGGTTTCGGAAGCTTTGCGGGAAATGCCCTCACTTTTTCTTCTGGACGTGATGCTGCCGGGTACGGACGGGTTTGATCTTTGCCGCCAAATCCGGCAGACGGCACCTCTCTCGGCAACGCCCATCATCTTTCTCACGGCCAAGACCTCCGAGGCGGACCGGGTGAAAGGACTGGAATTGGGCGGAGACGATTACATTACCAAGCCGTTCAGCCCCCGCGAACTGGTGGCCCGGGTACGTAGCGTGCTCCGCGGAGTTCGCCAGCCGGCGACGGTGCCGGAAGTTCTGCGGGTGGGGGATCTGGAGATCGATGCATCTTCAATGACGGTTCAGGTGCAAGGCCGACCGATACCTACGACGGTGCGCGAGTTTCGTTTGCTGGAGTGTCTGGCCAGTCGGGTCGGCCGCGTGCTCACCCGCGACCAGTTGCTTGATGCGGTGTGGAAAGAAACTCCCTTTGTCACGCCTCGTTCCATCGACGTTTACGTACGCCGGCTCCGTGAAAAAATCGAGGCTGATCCTCGCCGCCCGAGGTATCTCAAGACGCTACGCGGCATCGGCTATCGATTCGAATCGCCGAAGTAGGGAACCGTTGTCAGTTCTCGGCTTTTAGTTTTCCATCCTGCTGATTTCTCGTTACTCTTCGATTTCCCAAAATCCTGGTTCTCAGAATGAAGCCTCGCTTTTCCTGAGAATTGAGAGCTGGCAACTGAGAACTGGCTCCTTGATTTATCCTGTCCTCTAACCAGCTCGAACTCGCAGCCAACCATGACCAGGACCAAACCGCTGTGGAAAGCGGACGATCAAAAAGCCCGCTTGTCGGAACTGACCGCACAATCGGATGATTCCGCCAAGGATCACGCATTGCGGCGGGATGTGCGCTCTCTCGGTGCGCTGCTGGGCCGAGTGCTGGTGGAACAGGCGGGTCCGGAGTTATTCGACACGGTCGAAGCGTTACGCCGGCTGATGATCCGGCACCGCGAGCGGGTTGCACACAATCCTGCGGTTGGTGGCGGCCACGGCGAACTGATGGTTCGCGCCCGAGCCATGATTTCCGAGATGGATGTGACTCGGGCTTATCAAGTTACGAAGGCGTTCGCGATTTATTTTGAATTGACGAATCTGGCGGAGACCAATCATCGAAAGCGCCGTCGCCGAGCCAGGCAATTGCACCGGCAGCGCGCGCTGCCGGGATCGTTCCACGGAACCTTGCTGCGCATGAAAGAAGCGGGAATGCCGGCGGAGGCGGCGGAGGCGGCGCTTCGGAAGATCATGGTAAGCCCCGTTTTTACGGCGCATCCTACAGAGGTGGCGCGGCAAACGGTGTTGGTGAAGCGCCGCCGCATCGCCGAGCAACTGGAGCGGTTGGATCGCCTTCCGCTTACGGTGGGCGAGGCCTTGCGATGCGAACAGATTATCCACGCCGAAATTGCCGCGCTGTGGCAGACCGATGAGGTGCGGCAGACCAAGCCCACCGTTGACGATGAGATCCGCATGGGCCTGAGATATTTTCGGCTGTCGCTATTCGAAACGCTGCCGCGAATTTATACCGAGGTCGCGGAGTCGCTTCGCGAGGTTTACGGGACGAGTCTCGAGGTGGCGGAGTTGCCGAACCTGCTGGGTTTTGGATCATGGATCGGGGGAGACCGCGACGGCAACCCGCTGGTCAAGCCTGAACACATCAAGGATGCACTTGAACTGGCGAGAACCGTGATTCTGCGCGAATACGTCCGGCAGGTGGAGTTCCTGAGCGACTGCCTGAGTTCGTCCTTGCGCCAAGTGCAAGCTTCCGCGGAACTGCTCTCGCTGCTGGTGCGGTATGAACGCGCGATGCCCGGCGTGCCGAAACTCTGGGGGCCGGGTAACACCGCGGAGCATTACCGGCAATTTCTCTCCTACGTGGTTCACCGCCTGGAGAGGAGCCGGGAGGGGCCCGGGACTCAAGGCTCGTACGAGCAGGCGACGGAATTTGAAGCTGATCTGCTTCTGCTGCGAAGCAGCCTGATGGCGAATCGCGGTGAGCGGCTGGCGGAGGCCTTTGTCGATCCCTTATTGCGAGAGCTGCGAACTTTTGGCTTTCATTTGCATGTACTCGATATCCGCCAGCACGCGCGGGTGCATGCTGAAGTTTTGCGGGAGATCAACAGGCAAAACATCGACGCAAGAAAAGAGGAGCCGAGGAATCCAGAACTAAGGAAGAACAAATTAAGAAAGGCTGAATTGCGAGAGACCGCCCCGGTGCTCGCGGCAGGTGCGGCTTTGCCCGATAGCGGCGAGAAAGGATCTGCCCAGACGCGGGAGTTGATTGATACGTTCCACACCATCCACGAACTCAAGCAGACTTACCCCGCGCAATCCATTCGTCAGTACATCATCAGCGGCGCGGAGTCCGAGGAGGATGTGCTGAATGTGGTCCGGCTGGCGGCGGCGTGCGGTGTAAGTCTGGCGGGATCTGGCGGCGGCAAAAACGCTGGAGATCCGGGACTGATGCCGGTGCCGCTGTTCGAGTCGATTGAATCTTTGCGCGCGGCGGGCGGGGTGATGCGGCAACTATGGCGAGATCCGGAGTATCAATCCTTGCTCGATTCGTGGGGACGATGGCAGGAAGTGATGCTGGGATATTCCGATTCAAACAAAGACGGAGGAATGCTGACCAGCACGTGGGAGTTGCACAAAGCGCACCGGGAGCTGCATCGGGCGGCGCAAGAATGTGGAGTGCAGCTACGTCTTTTTCATGGCCGTGGAGGGACCGTGGGGCGCGGCGGCGGGCCGACGCACTCGGCGATCCTGGCGCAGCCGGAGGGCGGTTTTTCCGGACGCATCCGCATCACGGAGCAGGGAGAAGTTCTCAACTGGAAGTACGCAGATGCGGTGCTGGCGGAATGGAATCTGGAATTGATGATTGCTGCGAGCCTGGAGGCGTTGGCGCGCCCGGGCTCTTTGCAGGAAAAAAATCAGATGCACTGGGAAGAGGCGATGGAAGAGATGTCGGAGGAAGCCTACCGGGTTTATCGGGGCGACATCGCAGAAAATGAAGACGTGCTGGAATACTTCGAGCAGGCCACGCCGGTGCATGAACTGGATGCGGCGCGGATCGGCTCACGGCCTTCGCGCCGGACCAAGGGCCGGCGGCTGGAGGATCTGCGGGCAATTCCATGGGTGTTCGGTTGGATGCAGAGCCGCCACGCGGTACCGGCGTGGTATGGGGTGGGGCGCGGGATCGAGAGTTTCGCCAAGAAGGGGAAGAGTGAGCAGCGGCTGCTCCGCGAAATGTTGAAGGGTTTTGCCTTGTTCGGAGATTTGATCAGCAACGTCGAACTCGGTATGGCCAAAGCCGATCTCCACATTGCTCGGGTTTATTCCGAGCTGGTAAGGGATGCCGGGTTACGCACGCGGGTCTTCAGCATGCTGGAAGATGAATTTCTGCGGTCGCGGAAGATGATCCTCAACATTTCCGGTCAACGCGAGCTGTTGGCGCGAAATCGGGTGCTGGCGCGATCCATTCACCTGCGCAATCCCTATGTGGATCCGATGAGCCTGATCCAGGTGGAGCTGATGCGGCGCAAGCAGCAAGGGGAAGAACCGACGAAGCTGGAGTATCCGTTGGGAGCGACCATCAACGGCATTGCTGCAGGATTGCACAATACGGGATAAGCTTTGCCAGACCCTCCGCTAACCACACGGGCTGTGCACCGTCTGTAGTATGTTGTTCTGCGTATTCAGGACGAGAGTGTCGTCTTTTGCTTCATGTCATTTTTTTCTATTCCGTTCACTTCGAAAAAGAGGCCCCATGTCTATATCCAGAATCATCGCTGGTTTTCTATGGCTGATATTGCCCCTCGCCGTGCTTGGGCAAAATGCGAACCTTAATACTGCCGTTAGGGCTGCAACGAGCGACGACACAAAAGAAGCTCCCAAGCTGGATCACTTCGATCCCAATCTGGTCGACAAGTCGCTGAATCCTTGCGACGACTTTTACAAATACGCGTGTAACAAGTGGATCGCTGCTAATCCCATTCCGGCCGACCAGGTGTATTGGAGCACGGGAGGCGGGTTGGAAATGTGGAACGACAGCGTTCTGCGTGAGACTTTGGAAGCTGCCAGCAAGAATGATTCCGCGCGCGGCCCCGTGCAGCAGAAGATTGGCGATTACTGGGCGGCGTGCACGGACGAAAGCGGTATTGAAGCGACGGGTTTGACGCCGTTGTTGCCGGAGTTCAACCGCATTGCCGCGCTCAAATCCAAGCAGGAGATGACTGTTGAAATCGCGCATCTCCACCATCTGTTTCCGGGAGCATGGGAGCAGGGCGACAACCAGACGGATGCGCCGTTTTTTGGATTCACGGGCCTGCAGGATTATAACGACGCTTCCAAAGTAGTCGGGCAGTTCGATCAAGGCGGGCTTAGCTTGCCCAATCGCGACTACTACATCGCCAGCGATGAGAGATCAGCAGGAACTCTCGGGAAATATCGAGCTCACGTGGAGAGGATGTTTGTGCTAGCGGGAGAGACCGACGCGCAGGCTAGCGCCGATGCCCGCACCGTGATCGAGCTGGAGACAGCGTTGGCCAAGGCGCAGATGGATAACATCACGCGGCGCGATCCCAAGAACATCAACAACCGAATGAGCCTGGCGCAGATTCGTGAATTGATGCCGTCCATCGAGTGGGATGTTTATCTGAAAGCGGTGAATGCTCCGTCCAGCGATCACTACATTGTGACTTCGCCGGATTTTTTTCGCGCCGAGGATAAGCTTCTGGCAGAACATCCGCTGGAGCATTGGAAGGTCTACATGCGCTGGCAGTTGATCCATAATGCCGCGCCCTATCTCACCAAGGCGATGGTGGATGAAAACTTCAACTTTTTCTCGAAAACTTTGGCCGGGCAGGAGAAAGAACTTCCTCGCTGGCGGCGCTGCACCCACTGGGCAGACCGCGACTTAGGAGAAGCACTTGGCCAAGCCTATGTAGACCGGGCTTTTCCGCCGGAGAGCAAGGCGCGAACGCTGGAAATGGTGCATGCCATTGAAAGCGCCATGCACGATGATATTGAGGGTGTGAGCTGGATGACGCCCGCGACCAAGGAACAGGCGATCATCAAGCTAAAAGGGATCGAAGATAAAATCGGGTATCCCTCGCACTGGCGGGATTATTCCAGCGTAAAAATCACTCGCCAGAGCGTTGTGGAAAACGTGGAGCAGGCTTCGTCCTTTGAATTCGAGCGCTGGGTGGCGAAGATCGGTAAACCCGTGGACCGCAGCGAGTGGACGATGACGCCCCCGACCATCAACGCCTACTACGATCCGCAATTGAATACGATCAACTTTCCGGCCGGAATTCTGCAGCCCCCTTTTTTCGAGAAGAATATGGATGATGCGGTGAATTATGGCGCGATCGGAATGGTGATTGGCCATGAACTTACGCATGGATTCGACGATCAGGGACGCAAGTTTGACGCTCACGGCAATCTGCGCGACTGGTGGACTGCGGAGGATGCAAAACAATACGACGAGCGCGGCAAATGTATTTCCGACGAGTACACGGAAGAAGTTCCCGAGGCCGGGCCCGATGTCAAACAAAATGGATTGCTTACACAGGGTGAGGACACGGCGGATAACGGCGGCATCCATCTGGCGCTGATGGCGCTGGAGGCGGATCTCAAGAAGCAAGGGAAATCGCTCGAGGAGAAGGGTCCGGACGGATGGACTTATCTGCAGCGGTTTTTTCTTTCGAATGCTTATTCCTGGTGCTCGAACGTGAGGCCCGAGGTGGCGCGCCTGGTGGTGATGACGAATCCGCATTCGTTGCCCATCTTCCGCATTGACAATGTGGTCTCGAACATGCCGGAGTTTGCCCAGGGTTTTGGCTGCAAGGCGGGGCAGAAGATGGTGCGGGTGAATGCTTGCCGGGTTTGGTGAGAAATGTGAGTAAGGGCCAGCGCTGAGGCTGGCCCTTTTTTTAATTTCTGACACTGGTTAGCGGTTGATGTCGTTTTTCGACTGCAGACGCTTCACGTAGTTCTCCAGGTTGGACTTGTTGGAATCAGGCGCGGTCGTGAGCGCGGTCTGCATCTCCTTGACCGCGTTGTCGAAGTCGCCCTGGCCGCTATAGACGCGGGCCAGACCCACATGCGACGTCCAATAGTCGGGGAACTTCTTTGCATTTGAGCGGTACACAGCGAACGCCTCTTCCTGCTTTTTCTCGACCTGAAGCTGACGACCGTAGAAGTAAAGTTGCTGTGCGTCGGCCTTCTCCAACGCTTTGGCGCGAAAGGTTACAGCGTCGTCTTTGCGGCCCATGGCATCGAGGATCTTGGACTTGTTGAGCAGGTTGTCATAGCGTTCCTCAGTCTGGATCGACCGGTCTTCATCCTTCAGCGCTTCGTCCAAGTTGGTTTTATTGGCGAGGAAGTAGCTGGCGACGTCGTCCCAGCCTTCCCAATAATATTGGTTGAGTCCGCGCATTTGCCGGGGAATGCTGGCTTCGACGATGTCGTCTACCTTGACGGCAACCTTGAAGGGCACGGCGACTTTGTCCCAGCTCAGAGTAATTACGGTGGAGTCGGGCCTGACATCATCGAAGTCGTAGGTCAGGGCGTCGTGGAACTCGGCGGTTTGCGGTTTTACGGTTACCCGCAATGCATCTTCCTCCTGCTTGTAGCTGAAACTTCCCCAGGCGGTCGACATCTTCGAAAAAATCACGGTCCACTGAGTTTCGCCGGGGATCATGTGCAGACCGTAGGTTCCCTTGTCGAGGGGCTGGCCTTCAATCGTGACCGGGTCGGTGAAGGAGACCGTGGTATTTTCGTTGGCTCCGGCGCGCCAAACCTCGCCGTAGGGCACAAGCTTGCCGAAGATCTGGCGTCCGTTGACCAGCGGCCGGTGGTAATTGACGGTGACATCGGTGATGCCAATGCGCTGCGTGACCACGGCATGCTGACTCTGCCGGGGCAGGTCGAGCATGATGGTCTGGGCGCGGCAAAGACTGATTAGCGAAGAAAGGCTACATAACAAAACAAGCAGGCGAGTTTTGTGCATGGGAGACTCCTCTTCCGTGGTGGAATCGAACAGCCGATGCGGCCGCAGCCCTGGGAAAGCGCCGGAATGAAACGTGCGAGCCTGATCTGCTGTGCTGTTTGCGTTAGACGGGAGGGCGCTGCCAAGGTAAGCGAGCAGCCGCAGAGCGCAAAAGTGCGGCGTTGTCAGGACGAGATTCCCAAATCGCGAGACTGATACGAAAAGGTATCGCTTGACGATCCTGGAAATCGGCTGGTTCCGCGAGTCGGTCGCGGTGTCGATCATGGAAAAGAATGGTGGGCGCTATAGGATTCGAATTAGCAACCTAATGTAGTTTCAACAACATGCAGGTCAGCGGATGACACCTAAGACCACGAAAAGCAGCGATAAACCAACAAATGGAGCGCAGTTAGAGCGCAGTTTTCGCGAATCACGTTTTTAGGTTGGACGCCTATAACGACCCTTTTTCGACGCAAAAGCAGTGCGAACGGCACGGAAACGGCACGCGAGAAGCAGCGGCTTCTTTACAACCCTCGGAACCATCGCGCGTGCAGATTCAAACTCCTGACCTCTACCGTGTCAAGGCGTTATTGATCTGTAACTGATTGAAATTCAACGGCACTGGCAGCCACCTTTGGCGTTGCAAGAAACTCTCAGGAACCCCTATCGGACCCTAATCGGACCCAGATTCACGCCGAGATGATTGGAGCTGCCTCCCGGTTTTGAAGATCATACAGTGTGTTCTGACGCATCCTGAAAATCTCTTACTCCACCTGATTCTTTGATCGTTCACCAGAAATACGTTCTGACGCGTTCTGATCGAAGTGCACCCCTTATGAACATGGAACTATCACGTTTTTATCCCAGCAAGAATTGGAACGGGGAGGAGAGTGTTTAAAGTAAGGATCTGTTCCCGTCGAACCCTCATTGTTCAGGATCGCCGTTTCACTAACAACTGGGTTCAATGCTCTAGTGACTCCCTAACAATGTCGGCTCCCAGGAAATTTTTTATTCCCCAAAATTTCGCTGTTTTGAGAAAAATGGACTTTTCAACAGCCACGCCTGTCGTTGACACCTAAGCGATGAGGAACATTTTTCCGGCTACTGCAGCTTCGCATACTCGGCTTTGGCTCCTTCAGGATGGGATGCCGAGGTCGGCGTCTTTACAGAGAGTGAGGAAATTCTTGTAGGCGGTGAGTACCCGCACGCGGGCGGCATCAGCATCCGCGCCCTGCGAAGTCCTCGACTGCAAGGCGTTAGCACGAGCCACGTCCAGTCGTGCCAACGCTCCCGTCCAGCAGTTCCAGACGACCCGCTGTGATCGAGAATCTTCTGAAAGGAAGCGGCGGCAGCACTGCCCTGCCCTTGGGTGCGCTTCTTTCCAGGTGGGCGAATTAGAAGTCAATGCGAAAACCAAATTCGCCTTCGCGTGGAGCGCCGACCGCGAACACGCCGCTGCCGCGTCCGATTCGAACGGTATTGGAAGCTGAGTTAGGCCCAGCCGGGGTACCGTTGATTGTGCCACCCGCTCCAGTCAGCCAACTATCGGTTCCATTCAGTCCGAGAATCCCATAGTTCACAAAGTTGAAGACGTTGAAGAAGGAGATGCTGGGAGAAATGGTCAGGCGCTCATGAAACTTGAAGGGCCAGGCCAGGATTGTATCGACATCCTTGTAATAACCGTTGCCGGCATTGTTCGCGGGGGCAAGCTGGACTGCAGGAACGACCGCACCCAGGCTGACTAACTGCGACTGGGCAAACAAGCCGGCGGTCACCAGGGCCTTGCCGGCCGGCGTCAGGGTTCCCGCCACTGTGTTGTTGAACTTGGTGAGGTAGGCATTCAAATTCCTTGGCGAGACCGACCGCATAAAACTTCCGGGATGGCCGACGCCGGTAGCGGCGGAGTTGAGGAAATCTCCAGTCGTTCCGTCGCCGGTCAAGTCGGAGCGGAAGATTTCTCCTACGGTTCCTTCCATGGGCAAACGCAAGTCGGAGGGCTGTGGTGAGGCGAAGCCGCCAATCAGGCTGAGGCGCGGGCCGTGGTGAGCGAATTCAAAGGTGGCGCCAAATTTGAACTGGTGGGTCCGATCTTCCTGAGTGGGGCCGGTGAAGCCGGTGGGATCACGGAAGTCCCACGCGTTGGGAGTGAAGTGCTGGTCGCTGCCGCCATTGCTTACGAAACGGGACAAAGTGTAGTTTACCTGCAGATCGAGACTGCCCAAACCGCGGAGTGGATTCTTGACGCGTTCCTTGTATTCACTCTGCAGGCCGTTATAGACGGAGCGGCCCATGGGGTAATTCATGAACATACTTCCAACGTTTGGATTGATGCCTCCGAAGGCCGCGCCAGTATCGGCAGTGAGTCCAAAGTAAGGAGCGGAGTATCCCCCGTAATAGACATAGCTGGAGTCGAGACCGTTGTTGGCAAAATCGTTAATGCTTGCGCTCGGATTGTTCGCGATATAGCAGGCCACTATGGCCGAAGCATTGGCCTGGGTAACGCTTGCTGGAGAACAAGAAGGGACATTGTTTGCGACCGTAGTTGCGATCGCGTTGAGAGCGGCATTCGTTTCCAGGTAACGGGAATCGCCGGCATGGTTCACATCCACCCCGACCTGGAAGTGCAGGCCGATGTTTCGCAGATAATCTACCGTCAATACGCCGCCCTTGGTAATTTGGCGCTGCACACCAATGTTCATCTGATAAGAGCGCGCGGTGCGGAAGTTGGGGTTGTAAGGGTAGCCAAGCTCCAAGGTGTTGCCCACATAATTTGGATTTTGTCCCGAAGTGCCAACCGCCGCAGTTGCCGCGATATATTGATTTTGCAGGTCGACCATCGCTTTGGCAGCGCCCTCCGGGTTGATGGAGCTAGGTCCAAATGGCGCAAAGCAAACCTGCGTTGCCAAATCGTATCCATCGATGGAGGTGACGGCGTTCGGTATCGTGCTCCCCGGAACAGGGATGTTGAATGTCAATGAACCGGCACTCGCCCCCGGCTGGCAGTTCAGGTAAGGGGTCTGGTTAAACAAGCCGGTGGCCAGCTTATCACTGCGGTCGTAGGAAACATTATTGAAGATGTTGTTCTCGTAGTAGAGACCGCCGCCACCGCGAATCGCGGTCTTTCCGTCGCTCCAGGGATCCCAGGCAAAACCAATCTGTGGAGCAAAGTTCAGGTTCGGTTGGCGTATGCGATTAGCTAGTCCCGGTCCCCACTGATCCAGAAGATCTCCCGTGCACGTAATCAGGGTTGTGGCCGAGCACGGGATAGGCGCCAGATCGCTGTCAGTGCGCCCGGTATCACGAATGTAGCGCAATCCGTAGTTCAGGGTGAAGTTAGGTTTGATCTTCCAGGAATCGCCAACATAAGCTTCAAAGCGAGTATCAAACAAGCCTCCGGCAGGATAGCCGAATGCAGGCAACTCGGTGCTGAAACCCTGTCCATTGCCCACGTAACCGCCGGTAAACGGATAGTCGGCGATATTGGGGTCGCAACCACTGAAGCTCGTTCCAAGATTGCACGAGTAATAAGGTGCGGTTTGCACCGCCCCCTGTGGTAGCAAGGCAAAGTTCACGTACGAAGTCAGCAGCGGGGCAAGTCCGTTGAAGGACGCAAATCCTCCAGTGGCGATGCCGTTGACCGTGGCGCCAAAGCGAATGATGTGGGCGCCGAGGACTCGGCTGGCATCGTATTTGATTTGCTTGTTGCTCTGGAATGTCTGCTGGGGCGCCAGGTAGTTCGGCCCTGTGTACAAATTTGTGTCATTAAATTGAATCTCGGCCAAAGGGAATGGATTGACCGACGACGGCTGCGAGTTCGTGTCCCCGATAATCTGGTTACGGAACTTGAAGTATCCCAATCGGATGCTGTGGGACCAGTTGCCTTTATTGAAATCAATGCCAACTGCATGGGTAGGGGTATAGTCGCGGTTGGCGTAATATGAGAAGCCCGTGCTGGCAGAAGACGTTGAGTAATTCCAATCGTAGGCGAATTTATAGAAGACATGGATGTGCTCCGTCACCTGCCAGTCAAGCCGCCCGCTGGCCTGCGAGCTCTTGAAGGGTGAGTCGATTCCCCGGGTCAGGAATTGAAACGGAACTCCAGCGACGATTGAATCGGCGCTGTCCTGCTTGAGCCGCTCGGAATCGATAAAGAAGAAGAGCTTGTTCTTGATGATTGCACCCCCGAAGCGGCCGCCGAACTGGTTGCGCTGAAATTGCGAATTGACTCCGCCGGGAAGAGCCGCAAATCCGGCGCTGTAGTCGCGGAACAGGTAGAAGGCCTGGCCGTGAAAATCGTTGGTGCCGGAGCGCGTGGCAAGGTTGACCGACCCTGTACTGGTGATCTCAGTAGAAATATCGAGCGATGAGCGCCCGATATTGAATTCCTGAATGGAGCTTAATGCAACGTTCTGGGTCGTCGTGCCAACGGTTTCGTCACTGACGTCGAGGCCGTCCACTTCAATGCGCGGTGTACGGCCGAAATCTCCATTGATAGAAATGGAGTTGTAGCCAACTTTGGTGGGATCGAAATTTCCTCCATCCTGCATCTGGACGCCGGGTTCCAATTGGGCGAGATCGAGAAAACTACGTCCATTGACCGGCATGTTGTCGATCTCCTCGCCCGTGAGTACACCCTGCACGGCCGATTGTTCTGTGTTGACGTTGATGGCGCTGCTTTGCACGTCAATCGTCGTGGTCTCCTGACCGACCTCGAGCTTCACATTGCCGGACGAGGTTACGGCGATCTGGACTGGGACGGTGAGTTGCGCCGTCTTGAAACCCTTGGCCTGCACGCGAACCTGGTAATCACCGACAGGTAGGCCACCCGAGTTATAAGTGCCGGCTGAGGATGTCTTGACTATCACGATCTGCCCGGTAGTGCGGGACGCCATCGTAATAGTCGCGTCCGGCACGACCGCATTGGTCTGATCGGTGACCGTCCCCTGAATACTGCCCTGGCTGACGGTTGTCTGAGCAAGCGAAAGAAAAGATACAGACGACACCAATAACGTTCCACAGACAGCCTTCAAAAACAGCCAGAAATTACCGCGCAAACGCCGAGGATCGCAAGCAGACATGAGGCGTCCTTTCCCGACTGAATGACCCGATTCATAAACGGGCCAGTCGACTCCTGGCATTCGCCAGCAAGCCAAATCTCGCTGGAATAATACAACTTAGGAGTTCCCTCCGATTCAAATGCCTAATTACGCGGGCGCTGGAGATAAGCGCTCTAGCCTGTCCGTGTTCGCCAAGCAGCCGTTCGACCTCAGCCCGAGCTTCCTCATCCGGGAGAGTCTCCCTTAGGAATGCGCGCGCTAATTGGACTGCAGTTCCAGCGCAGCATTGTGCAAAGCTTAACCGTTTCCCACTTCTCGCACGATATTGCCATGACTTTGTTTGAGATCGCCGTGAAGCCAGGCTTTAGCTATGCTCCAGTCCCGCTTGACGGTTTTTGGGGAGATGCCCAGAACCTCTGCAGTCTCTTCGACGGTCAGTCCGCCGAAGAAGCGCAGTTCGACGATCTTGCCCTGCCTTGGATCGAAAGCCGAGAGCCGATCCAGAGATTCATCTAGCTTCATCAATTCCTGGGACTGTTCGGGAGAAAATACCAGGACCTTGTCCAAAGGAACCGATTCTTGACCTCCCCCGCGTTTCTCGCGCAGATGACCGCGGGCATGGTCAACCAGAATGTGACGCATCACCTGCGCCGCGATTCCAAAGAAATGCGCACGGTTTTGCCAATCAACTGACGGATCCTGCACCAGCTTGAGATAAGCCTCGTGGACCAAGGCGGTCGCCTGAAGAGTGTGATCTGCCCGCTCATGACGCATGTAGCGACCTGCCAATCGTCGCAACTCGTCATAAACAAGAGGTATCAGTTTGGCGGCCGCCTGCTGGTCACCCTTAGTCACTTCTGCCAGTAGAACCGTCACATCTTGGGCTGCCCGCTCCATCTACATCGCCTCTTCTGGCAAGAACGTCGAATGCAATAGGACGGCAATTCTACGTCAATTCTGGAATAAGAGATAGACCAAGTTCATCACATGTTCGTGGTCGGACGCGCATTCATTGGGACAAGAAAAACTTTTTGGCGGCGTCGGCTGAGTTTATGACATCGGCGGAGCGATGACCCCAAATTCAAAACCAAATCGCATTAGTAGATGAAGGCTTTAATAGCCTAACAAACTAACAAGGAGATGGTTATGAAAAACTCAAGGTTCAATAAAGGGTTGGCTTTCAACCTTCTGTCACTATTGTTGGTTGCATCCACCACTCTTGCGGTCCAAAGCGTGGCCACGGCATCGGATGCGAATGACCAGTCGCCGAAAGACACGCTCCATCAGGAATCGGACACGCTGAATCATGCCGATGACTACGAAACCACTTCCTGGGATCGCGATCTCCGGTTCGACCGCTTCGATGGAGCTCGATTTGTCGAGTCTCAGTTCGCGCCGGCCCCATATTGCTACACGTTCGCGGGCCCGGTTTGTACAATGAACCAGGCTCTACCTGCAGGTTATTCGTGCTCGTGCCCTAATCCTTACGGCGGGCCGCGCTTGCCGGGGATAACAGGATTCTAAGACCACCAATAAAAATGCATTCAGGGCCGTGCAAATGATACGGCCCTTCCACTCTTGCATGAACTAGGTCGAAATACAGAAGATACTCGAGACAAGAATCTGCTCGGCTCCTAGTGGGAGATGGGTCTGTCCATACTCCTTCGATTATTTCACCGGGCCCAAATAGTGGTCCAGCCAGTCGAGTGTTTCCTTGATCATATCGACCCTAGGAATGTCGTGGCCGGTGTCATAGACTACTCGGCGCTTGTGTTCTTGGGGTGTCCCCAGCGCCCGGAACATCGGCTCCTGAGAGGTTCCGGTTGGGAAAATGAAGTCGAAACGGCCATTCAGCATCAAGAGAGGAACCTTCATCCGCGGTGCGAAGTTGAGTTGGTCAACTTCCGGAAAGCACTTGTCCAAATAAAATCCGGGCGATAACAGCACTACAGCTTTGATCCGATTTTCCACTGCTGGAAGAATGGCGCCCATCGCCGCTCCCGCGCTATAGCCCTCGTAGGCCAGCCTCCTGTGATCGATGTCGGGACGGGTTTCGAGATAATCGATCGACCGACTCAGGTCCTTGGACCAGGCGATCACGTGGTCCCGGTAAGAACTGGTACCGTGATGGTGAGCCTTGTAACCATCCCACCGCTCGAATGTTCCTTTGTACAGAGGAAACATCACGGCCCGTCCGCCTTTGATAATAAAATCGAATCCTCCTAGATACTCTGAGAGTAAGTTCGCGCTTGACCGCTCGTAAAAGGCGCCCGTTGCGGAAAAGTGCAACACGGTTTGGAAAGGCGGCCGTGTGTTCAAAGGCAAAAACAGATATGCAATCATGCGCTCATTCCCGTAGGCTGCATCAAATGTGATCTTCTCCAGTTTCCACTCGTCCGTCTCTTGGGTGGATTCCACCACAGCATGCAAAGGAGTTTTGTCATACGAATAGAGGCTTTTGTACACCTGGAACAGTGGATCTGAAACGGGCTTCTCCCGGCTGAAATCCCGCACTTGAAGCGTGATCGGATCAGCAGCTTTAGCTGCTTCACCGGTTAGGGAATACTTAGCACAGCGGAATCCAAAGTTAGCGGACCGCTGGAACGGGGACCGAGCATCGGGATCGTTGAAGACATAGGTAGGCTCATTCCAGGCACCGCCCATGATAAACCGTTTACGGGAAAATGACTCATTGAAGCACCACTCCTTGACGTTCCCGGCCATGTCGTAAGCGCCAGACCAGCTCATACCGCGGTAGCTTCCCACTGCAGCGGGGCCCTCCCCACCAAAATTACTGGCTGGTATGATGCTGGCGCTGTCCCCAGGCGCGCGGCAGTTGTCCAGTGATAAATAGACGGCAGCGATTTGCCCACAAACTCCGCGTAGGCGGCTGCCTCGAACCAACTCACGCCTGTTACGGGAAAGTCCTCCTGCCCGCGTGGGTACTCGCCTTGTACCCATGTGGCGGGTCCGGGCCTGCCAGTCCTGTCCCGGAATAATGTCATCGCTCCCGCCCAGGAAAGCGTCTGGCCGTCTTTGCGAAACTCGAACTTCCAGTAATCCCGCTTTTGGTATCCTCCTCCGTCGAGAAATCGTTTGAACTCTGCATTCGTGACCTCGTGTTTATCAATCCAGTAATCTCTGATCGGAATCGCGGGCAGTCCTTCGAAACCAGGGAGTCCATAGAGTGTCACCGGTGTACTCTGAAGGGATGCTGAAGGGGTGAGCTCGACTCGGACCATCCCCGAAGGAACCTTGGCTTCCTCATCCATCGTTACCGTGATGGAGTCTGGAGCATCGGAGGCGAATGTGGCGCGCTCGACGGTGGCAAAGCCCTTTAGCTCGAACTTCCACTCTGAATCTACGGGAGGAAACCTTCGCTTCTCGAGAGGGGACAGGCCAACCAGTTCCCACTTGTCATTCGGAGCGTTGTAGTTTCTACGGAACACAGAAACTCCCGAGGGTATGGTTTTGATCGGACTTGACCAGGAGATGTCAGGCCAAAATTTTCCGAGCATTGGGTCATTGGGGATGTACCGCTCTGCCTGAACTGCAAGAGCATAGGCTTCCGCCAACTTCTCTCGCTCGATGAGCTGCGCGATTTGTGGCAACGCCTGATCCCTAGCCCAATGGACTCTGGAACTATGTTGGAGCCACCAGCTCGAGAGGCTTCCAAGCATTAGCAGAATGAGCACGACAGGTGTGGCGACGATGGGTCGCTTGCCATGTCGCAAAAGCTCCTGCAGGTTGATGCCGCTAATAGGCGTCGGGGCCTCGCTCACGAGCGATTTCGCGACTTCCTCTACATTGGCAAAACGTTTTGCCGGATCGCGCTCCAGGCAGCGGAGGATTGCCGAATCCCAAGCAGCGTTCAGCTCCGGTCGAATTTTGTGCGGTGCGGTCGGGCTTTCCGACAACCCCTTCAGCGCGGCTGAAATCGGAGTGTCTCCTCGAAACGGCTGAACCCCCGTGACCATCTCGTAAATGACCAGGCCTAGTGCGTAAATGTCTGACGCCGCCGTTACGGGCCGGCCCTCAAGTTGCTCAGGAGACATATAGGCCGGAGTTCCGAGTAGACCCTGAGTGGAAAACTGAGTAACGCTTTTGTCGGTGATCGGATTTTGCAGCGCGAGTCCGAAGTCGGTCACTACGGCACGCACTTTTTCCCGCCCAGCTACCTGAACCAGCACAACGTTGCCCGGCTTGAAGTCTCGGTGCACGATGCCCAGCGCATGCGCCGCCGCCAAAGCCGAGGCCATCGATTTCACGAGGGGCAGTGCCTCGTCTGCGCTCATCCGTCCCAACTCCTTAAGGTGCGCGTCGAGAGTCTTCATTCAGAAGTTCCATGCTTATGAAGATGGTTTCTTTCTGAACGCTGTCACCCTTTGGATGGTGCCGGAACAGATCGAAGATTCGGCATACGTTTGGATGGGTAACTTTTCGAGCCAAATGTACTTCCCGCTTGAATCGCTCCACTGCATTAGGCTGAACCAAGATTTCTGGGCGAATGGTTTTGACTGCTACGCGCTCGCACAATTCCAGATCCTCGGCCTCATAGACCTCCCCCATCCCCCCGCCGGCAATGAAGCGGACAATGCGGAATCGTCCCGCTAGGACATCGCCCTCAGAAAGTCTCTGGATCGATTCCGGGGCCTCGGCCTCCGACTCAAACGGCAAGTTGCGCAGCGCCGGCGTGGAGAGAAACGATCCGGCTTGGTCGTGTTCGGCGAGAGGTCGCTCGACCTCGGTGCGCAGACCCGCGTTTGGGCAGCGTTCCCTTAGGAACGAGGAGCGCCGAGCCGAATCCTCCGCCAAGGCAGCCTCAAACAACGCCTTGACTGCTTCCCAGTTGTCCGGTCGCGTCGACATACTACTCAGCATTCACGTGAAGCGAGGTTTTCGGCCATGCTACTGCCTGGAGCGCCATTCTAACCCAACTTCTAAAGCCGCACCGGGATTATCACCGGTACATCAGTGGGCCGATCGCCCCAACCAGAAAGGGTGCGCTTCTTGCACTCTCAACGCTTACCAGGAGAACGAAATAGATGGGCCCTTTTGGAAAAGATTCAGGCCGTTTACATCCGTGAAGCGGACTCACGAACGGCGGATCCGAAGTAACGCTGCATTCAAGGTCAAGAAATGTAGCCGTCGGAGCATCTTGTTTCCTTTCAGGCACATGATCGATGAGCCAACCGTAGGTAATGCGCAGCTAGTTACAGTTTTGCGACGCGAAGTTCACCGTGACGTAACTCAAAATTTCTTGGCGAAGCAGCAGCGGTCTCGCAGCTGCTTATGACATTTTACGAATTGGACAGGTTTCGACGATCCAAGTTACTTCGTTCGGCAACCGGTAAAACCGGAGCGAGAACTCTACCGTATCCAGGTAGCGTTCTGGGCGAGGTTTCTGGGTAGACATCAGTCATCGATTTCGTCCCTTTGTATGGTTTCGGCACTGACTTGGACTTTGTAGTCGGCGTAATGCCTCACAGCTCCCGCGGCACCCGTTGGATCGTGGTGGAGAACGGCTCGCAGGATACTTTCCGAGTTGCTCGTGATTCGCGCAGAACTTAGCGACTGACCGCAACTGGCTTCCCCGATTCCGACTTCGTGCCCAGAATGTTCTGCGCAAGCAACACCAGGTTGGCAGCAACCTAGGCTCCGCCATACAGCCAAGGCATTGTCTCCAACGCGGTTCGTCGCGACTCGCCGCGCCACACGGGCTAATGTCGTCGGGCGAGATCGCGGATCTGGTTGAGGTAGCCGACATAAATTGGAATCGGAATATCGGGGGAATCGCCGTCGTTGAGGAAATGCTCAAGGCGGATCTCGATGGGTATGGAGCTGATGAGTTCGCGGAAGCGCGGCATCTGGAGATATTTCACGTGCCAGATTTCGAGCATGAGGGAGCGGAAGTCTTGGCTGATGAAGGGCATCTTGCGACTGCCTAAATATATTCCGTCAAAGTGCGAGCGGTCGAGGGTAGCGCGGAGCAGGTCATCCGGAAGGGAGAAGGTGTAGACCAGGTGGAAGACGTCGGCGAGGTCTCCCCAGATAACCTTTTCTTCGAAGGCGGTGAAGCGGAAGGGCGCGGCGGTGCGTTGCTGCGCGGCACGAGCGTGCTCGGTGGATTGAAGATTGTGCGTGGTGAGTTGGTCGCGAAACCAGCGAAGGCGATCGCGCGTGAGGTTGGAGCGCAGGAACTCGATTGCGTAAGCGTTCGGGAGGTAGAGGCTAGGACTGGCATCGAGACGGGCGAGCCAAGGCGTCCAATTCTGGCGCTCAAACGTGGTGAGGAGGGCGTTGAGGTCGGCGACGGTAGTGTCGCTGTGATATTTGATAGCTTGCCAAAAGTGCTCGGTGGAGTCATAGGTGGCGCCGTAGAGCGGGATGCCCTCAGCGATCGGGTACCAATTGGAGAGGACACGTGCGGGAATGGAGGGAGCGGCACTCCAGCAATTGATAGCGTGTTTCCATTTTTGCTGGACGGCGACGAAGGCCTCGGCGTATCCAACCGGAGTGGGTTCGGTGACTTGGGCGAGTGCGCGGCGGAGTTCGTCTTCGGTATGCGTGATGAGCGTTTCGAACGGACGCTCATCGATCATGGAAACGACGCGACTCTCGATGCCGCGGCGAATCAATTCGCGGGCGAGTTGTTGCCGCTTGGCGTCGTCGAAGGCGGGGTTGCCCGGCCAGCGATGGGTTTGCGAGTCGATGTAGGGAAACAGTTCGGATAGCGATCTGAATTCGATGAATCCGTGGAGCGCGAAATTGACGGGGCGACCGTCCTTGGTGATGACGGTGGAAGGGGTGACGAGAGCTTGAATGGAGATCTCTTGGGCGTGAAGAGTGGCGCAGAAAAATGAGAAGAAAAGTGCACGACGAAGGAGGCGTACGAGCGATTTCATGCAAGGGAATGATGCCATTGATGACGAGAAGGTTCAAGCTGTGGCCCGGCCTGAAAGAGCCGAAACTCCCAGCCTGACAGCTTGAGTTCTGCTATCCCGTGATTGCGAAGTTGCTTCAACTCCCATGGGTCGAGATCGAATGCTCGCGGAGAATACTGCACTCTACTCAGCATTTGATCCCAGAGGACTTAGACGAGAGATTGGTATCAGGGCAGCGGTATCAGGCCCTCAGTACTTGACTGGCGGTACAACTTCCTCGAAGCCGACTTCGGGACAACGTCGTCGGAGCCCGCCTGAAACCCTGAAAACGTAACGTTCGGTTATCCGGTCATGCAGAAATGGCGTGATCGGTACGTGTTTGTAGATAAAGATCAACTCTTGGGAACATCCGCTCGGTTCCACCAGCCGCCGCCGAGCGCTTGAAACAATGCGGCGGTATCGGCATAACGATTTGACTGGGCCTGCACTAGGTTAATCACGGCTTGCTGGTACGCTTGTTCTGCGTTTAACAAAGCAAGATAACTCACATAGCCAACCTGCATTTGCCGCATAGTCAGGTCGAGCGTCACCTTGGACGCATCTCTTGCAGCAACAGCAGCCTTTAGACCGTCGGCATCTTGTTCAAGTGCGTGAAGGGTGTCGGCGACATTCTGAAATGCGGTCAGCACAGTGCTGCGGTATTGTTCGTCGGCCTGAACGTAGGCTGCTCTGGCCGCTCGCTCTTTGTGCATCAGAGTGCCGCCCTGAAAGATGGGTTGCGTGACGCCAGCCGTTGCGTCCCGAAAACCATTTCCGGCCGAGAATATGTTGCCGAAGGCCAAGGCCATGCTGCCGATGTCGCCGGTCAGGTTGAAGCTCGGCAGGCGATTTGCACGCGCGACTCCAATCAGCGCGCTCGCTGAATGCAAATTCTCTTCGGCCTGAAGCACATCTGGGCGCTGCTCCACCAGCTTGGAGGGAAGGCTCAAGGGAAGTTCCTGCGGGAGCTGCAGGCTGGACAATTCAAACTTCTCAACCAGATCTTCGTTGGGGTAGCCGCCCGACAACACTGCCAGCAGGTCGCGCTGTTGCGCCAGTTGCTTGAGCAGTGGCGGCAAAGTAGCCGCGACTTGCGCAAGCTGTGCTTCCTGCGCTGCAACGTCGAGCCGGCCGACATAGCCTTTCTCAAATTGCGTGCGCAATATATCGAGCTGCTTGGTGTTGATTTCGATGAGTTGATTCGTGGCGTCAATCTGCGCCCGTAGAGATGCTTCCTGGATAGCAGCAGCAGCAACGTTTGAACTCAAGGTGATATTCGTTGCGGCCACAACGTAGCGGGCCTGCTCCTGCTGTGCCTTCAGTGATTCCACCGTCCGACGGTTCAAGCCGAAGACGTCGGGGGTGTAAGAAACGCTAACCTCCGGCGTGAACAGGCTATATTGAAACGAGGTGAAGCTCGGAACAGGCGAAATTTCTTCCGAGGTCTTTGCACGGGTGGCGGAGAAGCTTCCGGACACCTGGGGGTAGTAAGCACCGCGCTGGACCAGAACATTTTCTCTTGCAACCAACAGCGCAGCTTGCGCTGACTTGAGGTCGGGATTGTTCTTGAGAGAACGCTCGATCAAGTCGTTGAGCGGCTTAGAGTGAAATAAAGTCCACCAGTCTCCGGGGATGTCGCGTCCTTGCGCAAAAGTCTGTGGTTCTCCGCCCGAAAAGCCCGGACTGCTGCTCGTGGTCGAGGGCAGGCTTGGCGCATAACCCGGAACGTTCGGCGCAGCCGGTCTTTTGAAGTTCGGACCGACCGCACAGCCTGCGGTAATTAGCAACGCCAGGGTCGCAAAGAGAGCCGAGGTGACAGCGATGACGCGCGATTTGCGAGTAAAAGTCATAGCAACTTAAGGCTTGTGCTTCATGCTGGTACCGTTGATCGCTGCCGTGCCCGCCGCTGATGTCAGGGGCCCGCCGCTGATTGCAAGATGTGCACCCGGATCCCTGGAACTTTTAAACTGCTGACCGTTAACGGCGACATCAGATGAGGGAGCCGACAGACTGCCATGGCCGACCGCTTGGTTTCGGACGGGGACAGCGGTCTTTAAGCTCGTCCGCTGAGGCCCGGTGACGATGCCCGGTGTGTCGACCCGAGCGCCACTCGTTGCTGGCGTTTTATTGAGACGCCGCGGATGACTGACAGCCGGCTGGGAATGGATTGTGCTCGAAGGACGTTTGGTTGTGGTTTTCGTCAAGGATGCTGAGCGTTTTGAAATCTTATCAACTTCTCGCGGACGAACCTGGCCATTTTCGTCCCGAAGTTCGACATCTCTCTGATAATCACTGCCGGATTTGTCGCCGCTTTGCGAAGGCGCTTGTTGGGACGAATGATCTGCCTGGCGCGCGAGGCTTGTGCCCGGCAGCAAGACGACCGCGATCATCATCACGAAAAACAAGCGCACTATCTTCATTCTGATTCCTCTTGTTCCTTTGGTTCCGAGTGACCAATAGTCAGGTGATGTTCACCGCCGAGGAAGATCAGCCGCAGGGCAGGCACCGCGAGAAGCAGCATCACCGGGCCAACCAGCATGCCGCCCACGATTACGGTTGCGAGTGGGCGCTGAACCTGACTGCCGATACCGGTGGAAATAGCCGCGGGAAACAAGCCAATGCAGGCAGAAAGAGAAGTCATCATCAGCGGCCGCATTCGCGTGGAAGCGGCGCGATACATGGCATCGATGTGGGTCAGTCCGTGAGTCAGTTCCTGATGGTAGAACGTGATCATCAGGATCCCGTCCATCACGGAAACACCGAAGAGTGAAACAAAGCCGATGGCGGCGGAGATGCTGAAATGCAGACCGGTGACGTAGAGTGCGAGGATACCGCCGACGATAGCGTCAGGAATTCCAGCGAGCGCCAGAATCGAGTCTTTGAAATTGTTGAACAGGCTGTAAAGAGCACCAGCAATCAGGATGAAGCTGATTGGCACAATGACTTCCAACCGTTTCTTGGCCTCTTGGAGATCGCCGAATTCACCCGCCCAGAGCAGATGGTATCCAGAGGGCAGTTGGACGTTTTTCGCGATGCGCGCCTGAGCCTCTTCAACCGTGCCTCCGAGGTCGCGGCCACGCACGCTGAACTTGACGGGGATGAACCGCTGCACACTCTCGTGATAAATCCACGACGCTCCAGTATGGAGAGTAATGGTGGCCAGTTCACTGAGTGGAATATAAGCATTGGTGCCGGTGGCCGTTGTGTAGGCAACCTTGATATTGCGGATTTTGTCGATGCTATCGCGATAATCCGGCGTGTACCGAACCACCAGATCGAACTGCCGGTCGCCTTCCAAAACCTCACTTGCGACCGCTCCTCCCATGGCTGCTTGAATTACCGTATTTACGTCACCGGAGTTGAGACCATAGCGTGCTGCTTTTTCGCGATCAACTTTGATATTCAGGTTGGGCTGGCCGAGAACCGGGAAGATGCCAAGATCGGTAACGCCGCGGACCTGGCTCATCTGGTCGCGCACCTGGTTGGCGAGATTGGTCAGAACTTCAAGATTGGGGCCGACGATCTTGACCGAATTCACGCCTTTGACGCCCGAGATTCCCTCCTCGATGTTGTCCTCGATATATTGCGAAAAATTGAACACGATTCCCGGCAGTTCGTTATCGAATTCGGCCTGAATCTGGTTGGTCAGTTTGTCTTTGTTCATTCCTCTCGGCCATTTATCAAAAGGCTTGAGCGGCGCGAACAGTTCGACGTTCGAGAACGGTGAGGCGTCACTGCCGTCATCTGGCCGGCCATGCTGCGAAACGACGGTGAGGACCTCCGGGTGTCGCATCAGAATCTCACGCATTTTTCTCGTCGCAGCTTCGCCATCTTCGAGCGAAAGAGTGGTGGGCATGGAGGCGCGAATCCAGAAGTTCCCTTCTTCCAAGTGGGGGAGAAACTCACTGCCGAGGCGTGGCGCGATCAGAACAAATGTTCCAAGAGAGATTGCCAATTCGATTCCGACCACAAGAGCCCGGTGAGTTAGGGCGAAACGGAGAGCGGGATTGTATAGCCCGTGCAAGGTGCGGACGACGATCGTCTCAACCTCTTTCACGTGGCCAGGCAGCAGATACGAAGCGATCACAGGGGTGATGGTGAAGGTCGCAATCAGAGCGCCGGCTAACGCATATCCGTAGGTTCGCGCCATAGGGCCGAAAATCTGGCCCTCAACTCCCTGCATGGTGAAGAGTGGCACGAAACCTGCGACCGTGATGAGGGCAGAAAACAAAACCGCCTTGTCCACTTGCGCCGCGCTGACCAGAATCAGCCGCAAACGGTCCGTCCAGCCTTGCGCTTGCGTGACATGGTCCGGTGCTCGCGTCGGATCATGACCCCAGAAACCGTCCGATAAACGCTGGAGCAGGACGTTCCGTTCTTCGGGCGGGCGTTGAAAGTTCTTGAAAATGTTTTCGACCAGAATTACGGCCGAATCCACGATTATGCCGAAATCAACCGCGCCTACGGAAAGCAGGTTCGCGCTTTCTCCCATGACGACCAGAAGAATGGTGGCGAAAAACAAAGCGAAGGGGATATTGATTCCTACAATGACAGCACTACGGAGATCTCCGAGGAATATCCATTGGATGAGGAAGACCAGCAGACATCCGAAAATCAGGTTGTGCAGGACTGTGTGCGTGGTTAACGCAATCAGTGATGAGCGGTCGTAGAAAGGGACTACTTTTACTCCGGGCGGCAGACTGCCGTCGTGATTCAAGATGCGAATAGCTGCCTCGACCTTGGGAATCATGTCGGCGGTCTTTTCTGTCCGCCTTTGCACTACGATAGCGCCGACCACGTCATCGTGCGTGTCCCGCCCCAAAATACCGAGCCGTGGCCGGTATCCAACTGAAACCTTGCCAACGTCCTTGACCAGCACCGGAACGCCGTTCTCCTGGCTCAGCACGACATTTTCAACGTCCTGAACTTTATAACCTTGCCGCAAATCGTCGTTGCCACCGTCGTCGATAAGCCCGACGCCACGAATGTTGATCGACTGCTGGCCCACAGTGATCTCGCGACCGCCGACGTTGATATTTGCGTTGCCCAGCGCGGTGAGAATCTGAGGAACCGTGACGCTGTAGGCTTCGAGCTTGTGCGGATCGACCTCGACCTGAAATGTTTTGGTGGGACCTCCCCAGCTGTTGATGGCGGCAATGCCTGGGATAGTCAACAGGCGGCGGGCAACAATCCAATCCTGAACTGTGCGCAGATTTGTAATTCCAAAATGCGGTGGGCCAACCACCTGGTAACGGTAGATCTCTCCGGTGGAGCTGTTGGCTTGGATATTCGGCGACACTCCGCCTGGCAAGCTGACGTTCTGCTGCAGGGCGATCGCAGCCTGGCTATACGCGAAGTAATAGTCGACCCCGTACTTGAAGCTGACGCGAACGAACGAGAGCCCATAGAACGAAGTGGAGCGGATGACTTCAATTCCGGGCGTGGTGTAAAGCCCAATCTCCATGGGGATCGTGTAATAGCGCTCCATTTCTTCTGCCGAAAGGCCCGGGGCTTGCGCCGTAATTTCCAAAATGACTGGGGTGGGATTGGGATACGCCTCGATGTTCAACAGTTTGAAAGCAACGAAGCCAGCGCCGGCGAAGAGGAGCAATCCCATCATCACGATGGGTCGGCGGCTGAGGCAGAACGAGATGAGTGACTTGAACATGAATGATCTTTTGAATGAATTGGTATGCAGTGATCCGATCTAATCGCTCGGCGGCGCCTGGAGCATATTGCTCAGAAATACCGCTCCGTCGCTCACCACCAGTTCTCCCCGCTGTAAACCGTCGAGAATCTGAACCCTGCCGTCGTTGCGCAGGCCTACTTTGATGATTTTCTCTTTAAACGTGCGGCGATCGGTTGTCACCCACGCGCCCATTGTGCCGTCGGGTTCGCGGACCACTCCGTTTGCCGCGATCGCCGTAGCTTCGACTGGAGCGTCGACGCGGATGACAAAGTTAGCCAGCATTCCGGGTCGCAAGTCGTTCTTCGGGTCAGAGATTTCAGAACGGATCGTGACCCGATGTGTGTTCGGATCGACGGTCTCGTAGATCTTTGAGACTTTTCCTTTAAACACTCGCCCGTCGTAAGCCAATGTCCTGACTGCCACGGGCTGCCCAAGATGAAAAAATCCGCTGTTGCTTTCCGGCACATTTGCCAGCATCCACTTCAGATTCACATCGGCGACCGAATAGGGTGCCGGCGGATTTCCGGGCTGCACGAGAAATCCCGGCTGGGCGACCTTATAGGTGACCTTGCCGGTAATCGGGCTGCGCACGACCAGAGCAGGGTCGGTCTTGCGCGAGGCGATCATCTGATCGATTTCCGCATTCGTTTTGCCAAACACGAGCACCGCGTCACGCGCGGCTTTGAGCGCGCCATCAGCCGTCTGTTGATCTGAGATCGCCTGCTCCAGTTCTCTCTGCGGAACGCCGACGATGCCCGTATATAGATCCTTTGCGCGCGCCAGCTCTTTGGTGGTCAGTTCGTAGGTTGCCGCAGCGCCAATTAGATTGGACTCCGCCTGTATGAGATCTGGGCTCTTGATCGTGTAGAGAGGTTGATCCTTATGAACTTCGGCCCCAAGTTCCACGAAAGTTTTGATGATCGTTCCCTGATAGGTAGGAAACACTTGAACAGAAAGGTCTTCGTCGTAATCAATGTTGCCCACCGCTTCCTTCTCAACGGGAAATGCATAGCTTCCCACGGGTTCAATCTTGATTGAGTTCAGTTGGCTCGGCGAAAGGTCCACGGTCGCATCAGCAGTCGAGTTCGTATTCGGCGCAGCCTTGGCGTTTGTGGCTCCTCCCCGACTACAGGCTGATTCCAGAAGCGCTACGGCAACAATCATCGCCACGGCAATAACAACCGTCGAACGGACCTCCTTGCGAATGTGAACTGGATATTTCATGATTTTGACTCCAACGTCGTTCGCCTGTTCCAGAGGCCGGGGTCAAACAGACCCTCACTGATTCCGAAATCCACGAGCCCGCGCATTCCGACGCCGCCCCTTACGATTATCTTTCTTTGATACGCGTCCTATAAACTCAGCCAAGCCTGCGTACAACAAACCGATGTACAAGAGCACTCCGAAAAGGCCAATTGCGATCAAGACGTAGCCGTTCCATGCTTCATAATTCAAGGAGTTGCCCCAGCGTTCAGCGCTACGTCTCAACTTGATTCACAGCTTCACGGACTTCGCTACCCTTCGTGAAAGAAAAATGTGGACTGTGAAATCCTTTGTACGGGAAGTATTCGGTTTGGGGGAGACACTAAAAGAGCCAGCGCGAATAGTATTTCGATCCCTGTCGCGGGAATTACACGGCCAATCGTTTGATTGTTCTCACTTGGCCGGAATAAGTTGATTGCTATCCCAATCTTATGGATAAATCGTTTGATTAGGTTCCTTGCACAGGAGCGAGCGTGAGATAACGGACGTTGCAACTAACCCCATGCCTCATTTGGAGATAATCTGGGATCGCCGGAACCGGATCGCGATTCTGCTGACGAGTGTTGTCCTTGTCCTGGCGATTGCAACAGTCGATTGGTGGACGAAGCCTTACTTCTCCCTGGGCTTTCTGTATTTGTTTCCCATCATGCTGGCAGCAGGATTCCTGCCGCGATGGGCAATCGTTTTGTTGGGACTTGCATGCGCATTGCTAAGTGAACGATTCAGCAACCTCGACCCGGCGGACGCGAATATCAGGTTGGGATTCGAGGCCCTGGCTCTTTGCGGCTGCGGACTGCTGACTTCCGAGGTGCTGCGTAACCAGCGTTTACACCAGGAGGCTCAGGAACGAACGCGGATACTCGTGGAAACCAGTCCGGCGGCCATTCTTACGGTCAATGAGGCGGGTCTGATCGAATTAGCCAACCATGCCGCGACAGAATTGCTCGCTCCCCGCGATGGGCATCTGATCGGGGAACCAATCGCGGCATTCCTGCCCGAGCTGCATCGCGCGTTGCGTCCCGAAGAGGGACCTCAATTCCGGGCTTCGATGCAGTGCCGGGGGCATCGCGGTAATGGCGAGTCCTTTCTGGCCGAGGTTTGGTTCTCCAGCTACAAGGAAGGGGCGACACCCAAGCTGGCAGCCATCATCGCGGACGTTAGTGAGGAACTGACCGTCCCGGCGGGAACGGGTTCGGCGCCTCTGGATCAGAAGGAGCGGCCCTCTCTCAATAGCCGGGAGATGGACGTACTCCGGCTGGTTGTTCAAGGCTTATCGAATAAAGAAATTGCGTCAAGCATGAACATTTCGGAGAGCGCGGTCAAGAACACGCTGCAGCAGCTGTTTGGCAAGACGGAAGTGCGCACTCGGAGTCAACTGGTTCGCGTGGCCTTGGAGCGTTATAGAGACTTGCTCTAATCCCGTACTTGGTGAAGGGGAATATCCACGGATCGGGCCACTCCAGGTGGACCGTCGGCAATCCGGACACTATCGAGAAACGAGCTTCTGGGAAGCATCGGATGAGGTTACGGAGGGGTATCGACAATCCAGAAGTACTGACGCGATTGGGAGTCTTCTGGAATCCTGCTCGTTATTGGACCCAAACGGACCCAGATCGGCGCCGGGGGACTCTCCGCGAGATTGAAGAAATAGCCGTGATCGAGGCGGGCGAAGTCGAGATGTCGACCGGGAGGCAGTAACGATCAAAAACGGTAGAATGCGAGTCCACTCGCGTCCACTTCTTAGCTGCCCGCGGACTTGCCCAGCGCGGCTCTCTGAGCTGCAGATATTCTCTTCCGTCCTACAGCTGAGATCGTTGGCTTTTCTTGCGACAAGCCGACTTGAACGAAGCCGCGTTGCGGGGGACGCATTCGCGTGTTTGCTGAGCCGACGGTGGAGTTGATCTGAGCTAGTTTGTGTCGCAGAGGAGGAACTCTCTGTGACCCATCTACGTCAGCTCATGCTGGAAGAACTAAGACGCCGCAACTTCGCCGATTCAACCATCCGCTCGTACCTTCACGGGGTTGAGCACTTCAGTCGCTACTTCCACCGCCGACCCGATCAGCTTGGGCCCGAACACATTCGCGAGTATCAGGCAGCGCTCTTCACTAAGTTGAAGTTCAGCCCGAACACTGTGACCCTGCGGCTAGCTGCTTTACGCTTCTTCCATATTCAGGTTCTGAAGAGAGGCTGGAGCATTGCCGAGACGCCGTATCCGAAGAAGGTTCTGCACCTGCCCGAGATACTCAGCCAGGACGAAGTTGCGCGTCTGATTGACGCGGCCGAGTTTCCCTTTCATCGCATCCTGTTGATGACGCTGTATGCCACGGGCGCACGTCGCGCAGAAGTGGCACACCTGAAGATCAGCGATATCGACAGCCAGCGGATGATCATCCATATCCGGGGCGGCAAAGGTCGCAAGGACCGCGATGTCATGCTCAGCCCGAAACTGCTCGATGCATTGCGCGTCTATTGGCGCGGGCTCAGGCACAAGCCAACGAACTGGCTGTTTCCCGGCAACCGATGGCATACCGCAAGTTATCCGGTCACCACCAAGGTCCTGTGGACTGCCTGTCAGAACGCCGCCCAACGCGCTGGGCTTGAACACAAGCACATTCATCCCCACACCCTGCGCCACTGCTTTGCCACGCATCTGCTCGAAGCCGGTGCCGACCTGCGCACCATTCAGATGCTGCTCGGGCATCGCGACCTTGAGGAGACGACGATTTATCTGCATCTCTCCCGGCGACATCTCAGCGCCACTGGTAGTCCGCTGGATGCACTTACGATTCGAGAACAAGGAGAGCCGACGCCGAGCGCATGAACCGGCCTCCTCTGGAGGTGGCCGACATCGTTCGTTGTGCGGGGCCGTTGTTTGTTGAACGCAGTCGCCGCTGGATCACCTGGCAGCATCAGAAGATTTTGCTGGCCCTTGCTCGTTGCCGCACCGCCGCGCTAGGCGGGCATCGCGATCACTGCTCGGACTGCGGATATTCCGCCATCTCTTACAACTCGTGTCGCAATCGGCACTGTCCCAAGTGTCAGGGCAATGCACGCCTGCACTGGCTCCAAGCGCGGGAACGGGAGTTGCTGCCCGTCAGCTACGTGCACGTCGTCTTCACGCTGCCGCGGGAACTGGCTCCGCTCGCGCTGCAGAACAAACGGCTGATCTACAACCTACTCTTTCGCGCCAGTGCTGCAACTCTGCTGGAGATCGCCAGCGACCCACGCCACCTGGGAGCCGAGATCGGCTTCTTCAGCGTGCTCCATACCTGGAACCAGCGGTTGCAACATCATCCTCATGTCCATTGCGTGCTGGCTGCCGGCGGTCTCGCTCCGGACCACTCCCGCTGGATCTCCTCGCGCCGATCTTTTTTTCTTCCCGTCAAAGTGCTCGGCCGAATCTTCCGCGGCAAGTTTGTCGCCGGGCTCAAGAACGCCTTTCAGTCCGGCGCACTCCAGTTCCACGGACACCTCTTACCGCTCACGGAACCGCGAGCCTTCGCCTCCTGGTTGCGGCCACTGTTTCGTCACGACTGGGTCGTCTACTCCAAACGGCCTTTCGGCGGGCCAGAACATGTGCTGCGCTATCTCGGCGCATACACCCATCGGGTCGCCATCTCGAACAACAGGTTGGTGGCTCTCTCCGAGGGCAACGTAACCTTTCGCTGGCGCGACTCCGCTCACGGCAACAAGAAGCGGCTCATGACTCTGCCCGTCGATGAGTTCTTGCGCCGCTTCCTACTTCACTCGTTGCCGCGTGGCTTTATGCGGATCCGCAACTTCGGCTTCCTCGCCAACCGACAGCGAGCAGAACTCTTTCCACTCTGTTCCCGATTGCTCCAGTCATCCGATCGGCCAGCAGCAGACGCCACATCATCCGCGTTTCCCATTGGTTCGCTGTGGCAATGTCCGCTTTGCGGCGGAATCATGCGAGTGGTCGAACGCCTCTCCGCCGCGCAACTGCTCCTCCGATCCCCGCCTCATCTCAGCCCGTGCGCCGCATGAATCCACAACTCCAACGTCGAATCTCGCTCGTGCATCGGCACGCACACTGGTTCTCTGTCTCGCACTTGTCAGAATGCAGTATGGTGCTGCGACCCAGACTCTCCGATGCGCCGCCCCACACGAATTCTCTCTGCCGCCGGCTACCGAAACCCAAGCACTCTGACCGCAACGACAAACTCGCAAACGATCAAGACCGGCTCATCCTGATACAAATCCCATAGTCCCGCGGGGCGGCTTCCTTCAAGTCGCTGTATCCGAAGCGCCCTTGCACAGCGTCTCGCATCCCAACTCTTCGCTCGGGGGGCGCTTCAGATACAGCCCTAGGACTTAGCGGGACCGATCTGGCGCGCTTCCCAGAAGCCCGTTTCTGGCCAACTTCCGGTTGGCCGACGATCCGGACAGAATCGTCGCACTTGGCTGTAAATAGGGGCATCCTCACGCATCCTTGGGGGAAGAAGAGTCGGACTTCAGAGTTCCGACAAGTCTTTCGATGCTGGAGCGCAGCGACGCAGAAGTGTAATGGAAACTACCAAGACAAGGATCAGCAGACCCAACAAACCAAGTTCAATCATCGAAGAGTGGAAAATGGAGTTTGAGCCTTCGGTCGCCCATGCACCTTCTTTTGTGAGTGTGGCTGCTTCCAGGGTAATCACCAAAACGCGGCGAATTGAGGCAATCAGTCCGACGATCAGAAAGGGTTCTGTAACCAGAACATGGGAGCGAATGGAGATACGTACTGTATGCAGAATCTCCACCAGCATCAGCACAATGAGGAGTTGGTTCAATACCCTCAGAGTCTGGGCTGCAACCGTCCAATGGCTGAGACCGATCCACAGTATTTGGCCCGCGGTTGCGATGGTCACAAAGGCCGTGATAGCGAGCAACACTGCGAGAACGGAGTAGATGATTATCTCGGTCTTGCCCAGATAGTAGTCAAAGCGGCGGCGTAATCTGTCCTCGACCATGTCAGACTCAAGTTTAAATCGAAATATGAATTGGTATTGCTGTGGAAAGCGGAGCGGCGGACATGAGCGTCCCCGCTCCCAACCCCTTCTTTTCCCTTCTTTGCCGTCGCGGTAGCCTGTTTCAGAGCATCCAGCACTTTCTGCCCTGAAAGCAAGTTAGCGCGAGCGGTGATCGCGGTGCTCTTCCACGCGGGGGCGTCCCTCGCGGGCGGCCGCCCGCTCGTGCTCGGTGCGCTCGTGTAGCACGTGCCGTTCGGGAAGCCGCTCTCCCACCCCGTATCGCCGGACCCCGTAGGGATGAACATACTCGTGCCGGTTAATCCAGGTCCGCCGCCAGGGTGCGTTGTTGATGATCACCACGTGCGAGCCCCAATCAAAGCGGCAATATCCCCAGCCCCACGGGCGAAAGAAATCCCCGATGGTCACGAAGAATCCGAAGCGGATCACCCCGCCGACCACGATTCCGGGCGCCGGCGGAAAGAAAACAATTGCCGGGTCATAGTACGGCACCGGGATGAATGCCGGATGCACGGGCACGATCGTGATGTACGGCCCGCCACTGACGATGATCTGGGCGTTGCTGCGCAGATATCCGTAATCCCAGGCCTTCTTGCGCTCTCTTTGCACTGCATCCATCACGTCCTGCTGCTGCGACAGAAATGCGTTGCCGAGATCGGTGGTCCAGCTCATGTCGTTGGCCATCATCTCCAACACCGAGGGGAATGGCAGGAGCGCCTGCACGCTGGGATCCCAGGGAAGATGATCCGCCTGGATCGCGTCGGCCAGGGCTTGCCCGGTAAGGAAGTGGTGCTGATCGGCCCAGCGCGCCGCATCCGGAATCTGGTCGGAATACGTTGCGGCTGCAAGCACCTGCGCCAGGAGCGAATCCGGATACAGCGCAATGCGCGCTACCAGTTTGTCCAACTGCTCTGACGTGAACGACGGCGCGGGCGTCTCCTGCGCAAAACTAAGAACGGGAACCACTGTTAAAACCGCTAGAACTACCAGTATCAGAATTGCTTTTCGAGTCTGCATATGATCCTCCTAAATTAGGTCGACCATCAGGTCGACGAAGTTAGAAGACGAACCTAAAATTATTGATTGGCAACCAGCAGGTGATTCTCGACCGAGAACACCCCGGTCACCTCGCGCGCTCGCATCTCGGCAATCTGCTTGTCCATCGCGCTATCCACAACCCCGTACAACTTTACATTTCCGTTTTCAACCACAATGCGGATGGGAGCCTGTGGATCCAGCGAATATTTCTGGAGCGCGGGATCATGGTAGATCGCCATTGCCGTGCGTACGCGCAACTCGTCATCAAATTCAGAGAGTGGCAGGACGTTAATTTCGTCCCTCACGTCACGAACGCCAGGAGTGTCCTCCACAATGCCGAGGGCGGAAGTCTTGTCCGGGTAGCTTCGGGCCTCGCCGGAGATGGTTACGACGCCATCTCTCACGTCTACTTCGAAATTGTTGAATGTGATCCCGTAGCCAATGCGGTCATAGCGAAGCCGATTGGCAATGGTCTCGCGCAGTTCCTGATCCGAAACCGGAACAATCGGTTGCACCGCGATGAAATCGCGCACGCCCTCAATTCCGTGGTGCTTGCGCGCTAAGTGCTCGGCATCCATCTTTTCGCGATAGGTCTCAACCGAGCCTTGCAACAGCGCGACTCGATCGTCAACCGCGACGGCGACGTTGCGGAACTCCAGGCGGTTTCTGAAATCTTGCTGTAGTTGCTGAGTAAGAACGGCGTCCTTACTCGCCGCAGTTGTAGTTCCTCCATCGCTCCCCAGCGCGGAGCCAGAAAGCCCCAGCAAGAGAGCGAGTAGGAAGAACCAGGAGAATCGTTTTACGTTCCTCATATTCATACCTCCATGCTAAAAATTCCTTTTTTGAGCTTCCAGGGGGCTTGTTTACCACGGCCTTGCCCGACCTGGTTTTTTCGATCTGAATAGATGCACGACATCAGGGAAAAGTTTCCATGATCTTAGTCGATTGATAGCAGATTTTATTAGTGTCTAAGCATAACGCCGCTAGGATGCTCATATTTATGCAAGTTATTGATATAAAGCAGTTTATTACATATATCCCCTGAAACGAAAGCCCTGACGTTACCGCAACTTCGAGTCAATTTGAGCAGCGTATCGGAGCAAAAGGAACCCATGCCGCCGCTGGGCCAAGCGGTTGAGACTTGGCGTTGCTTGGGCTAATCCATTGAAGGGATTCGAGATCAGCGCTACTGTCTGTGTGTGCCCAAGGATGGGCTTTACCCAGATGGGACGGAGGGTAATCGGGGTTTTGCAAACCACTGGTCACTTGACGCTATGACGCCCTCCCGATGGTCGACCGTTTTTCGCACTGCCTGAAGGTGAGCGCGAGCGTGCGAATCTCGACAAGGCCTTTCCGCAATCAGGCCGTGCGCGATAGGGTCAATGAGATTTTCGCCTAAGTATTTGCTCTTGAATGGAGCAGTTCGTCGACCTTCGTCAGCAAGGTCATTCGAGAGAGCGGCTTCTGTAATAGAACCGCCCCCTCTGCGATGAGTTCCTGCACAATGGGGGTTTCTGCATATCCCGACACATACAAGACTTGCACTTCGGGGTGAGAAAGCCGGAGTTTTGACACTGCTAGTGGGCCACTCATTTCGGGCATGACTACGTCACTGATGACCAAGGGAATCCGGCCCTGGAATTGGGCTGCAAGATCAAGAGCCAAATCACCACGGCCAGCTTGTATGACGTTATAACCGCTGGCTGCGAGAAACTCACACGTCACTTGCCGCAGCGAATCATCGTCTTCGAGCAGAAGAACCGTCTCTGTGCCTCTGGGATACTCAGGCCGTACGTCAAGGTTTGGAGCCGCTGTGACTGGTTTCTCATCTACCTTTGGCAGATAAACATTGAAGGTTGTTCCCGCTCCCGGTGTGCTCGAAACCCAAATGTAACCGCCACTTTGTTTAACGATGCCGTAAACGGTTGCCAAGCCCAATCCCGTACCGCGCCCCTTCTCTTTCGTGGTGAAGAAGGGCTCGAACACTCGCGAGCGCACTTCTTCCGTCATCCCGGTACCTGTATCACTCACCGCCATATAGACATAGTGACCGGGCTTCACATAGGGATAGCGTGCGACATCCCCATCGCCAAGCTGGGCGTTTTCCGTACGGATGCTCAGCGTGCCGCCACTCGGCATAGCATCCCTTGCGTTTGTTGCCAAATTCATGAGAATCTGCTCGACCTGCCCGCGATCCGCCCGTATGGAGCCCAAGCCAGCTTGAGACTCGGTCACAATCTGTATGTCTTCACCGATTAGACGCTGCAGGAGCTTTCCTATGTCTGCGACCACGGTATTTAGGTTCAGGACGGTGGGATATAAAAGCTGTTTGCGGCTGAATGCGAGCAACTGTCTCGTCAGTTGAGCCGCACGGCTACTAGCTTTCTTGATCTGCTCAGCGTGATGCTGCTGCTTCTCGGATTGTTTGGTTTCGAGAAGCAATTCGGAATTTCCAAGAATCACGCCGAGAAGATTGTTGAAGTCATGCGAAATTCCCCCCGCGAGCAAGCCCACTGCCTCCATCTTCTGCGACTGCCGGAGTTGCTCCTCTAAGCTGCGTCGTTCGGTAATATCCTCCGCGATAACTTCATAGTGGTCGATAGATCCATTCTTTGCACAGACGAGATTTCCGCTAATCCGAACAACGATAGTTTTGCCATCCTTGCGCTGCCAGTTGACCTCAACTCCTTCGACCCGTTCGCTCGGTCCGTAGCTCTCGAGAATCGATCTGCGGGAAAACTCATCTTCATAGATGTCGCGACCCAGATTCTGCGTCAGCAATTCGTCGCGTGAGCTGTAACCCAACATCGCGACCATGGCCGGATTGACGTCCAGCAATGTACCGTCTGGTTTTGACCAAAACATCCCGTAGGTCGCGTTTTCAAAAAGCTGTCGGTACTTTTGTTCCGATCGTCGAAGTTCTTCTTCTGCTCGTTTGCGATCGGATATATCCAAGAACGTGACCACTGCCCCGACCATTTCGCCAGCCTTGTACATTGGATAGGACCAATATTCAGCTGCAAAACTGGTCCCATCAGCACGCCAAAGCACTTCATTGCTGACGTGACTGGGCTTACCTTCACGAACGGCTACGTAGATTTCGCACTCTTGCTCTAGGTACGGTGTTCCGTCGGCGCGGGTGTGATGCATCAGCGCATGCATGTTCTTTCCAAGCAAATCTCCTCCACGCTGATGACCAAGAAGACGTACACATGCGGGGTTACAAAATGTGCAATTTCCCTTCAGATCGAGTCCATAAATCGCTTCTGCGGTGGAATTGAGCAGCAGAAGGTATTTTTCCTCGCTATCTTTAAGCGATTGTGCACTGTTTTTCAGGTCAGTAATGTCAATGCCGACCCCAAGCATGTGCTGGGAACCATTGCGCACCATAACGCCGTGTGCGTCGATCCAACAGGTCGTTTCATTAGGACACACGAGACGATACTGCACCGCGTATTCGTTTGATTTTCCATCTAAGACTTTTTGAATAGCTTCTTCGACTCTACTTTTGTCGTCAGGGTGTAACCGCTTTACCGCGTCCTCGACCTGGCCAGAAAATGTGTCTCGGGTAAATCCAAACTGTCTGTAGGTCTCATCTGACCACGTGACGGTGTTCGCGACCACATCCCAGTCCCACAATCCGATTCGGAGACCCGCCTTCTGCGCCAACTCTAACCGCTTTTGCCATTCCTGAGCCGCCTGTTCCGCCCGCTTGCGTTCTCTAGTATCCCGAAGCACCACCTCGATTGCGGGTGCGCCGTACCACGATATGGGAATCGCAACAGCCTCGGCCTCGACCGATGAACCGTCACAGGCGATCAGAGTGACTTCTGTCGGCACGGAGGCCTCCCCAGTCAGATAGCACTCTTCAATTCGGTTCTTTATCGGGGCTCGCAACTCGGGCTTGATGAACTCGTCGATTTCATGGCCGAGGAGTTGCTCGGGCCTTGTCGCTTTATGAAGACCTACGGCGAATGGATTTACGAAGACGATCCTGCCTTCAGTATGGACTACGATGGCATCAGGTAAAGCCTCAACCAGCTTCCGAAATCGGTGCTCGCTTTCCGCTATCTCTTCGAGCGACCTGACCCTCTCATTCAGTTCACCCAAACCCGGCGCGTTTTGAGACATCCTAATACTCCTCGTATGAAGTTCAGCGTACAAACGGAACCTTGGTTGGACTGTGATTGAAATCACGGCTGCTTGGTTACCTTAGTGCCATTAGTCCCCTCCCGCAGTCATCTCGCTACGCAACTGGGCAGAATCGTTGAAATCGATTTCGGTCTCGGCAGGTTTCATACGCTCATTTAGGGACGCTCTGAATAAGCGCTCATCCTAAGTCGACTAACAGACGTGCTCAGGAAACCGTGCTGCCGGTTCGGATCTCGAATGCTAGAACTGGTCAGCACTGCCGTTCCGACCGCGCCCACAGGGCGAAGCCGGACGAGACTACGACGTGGCGAGCAGTTTTCTGCGGCTCATAAACAGGTTCACCAAGGCACAGGTAACGAACAGCCGGTGCGCGTTCTTCTTCAGCCCGCGATAGCGTACTTTCACGAATCCGAACTTCAGCTTCATTACTTGAAACACGTGCTCCACCCTCGCCCGCACCTTGGACTTCGTCCGGTTCTTTGCCCACGCCACTTCATCTACGATCTGGCCCTTGTAGCGACAGCGCCGCTGGGTGAAATCCCGCGCTCCTGGCGCGCACTCGCGGATCACCTCGGTTTGGCCCTGATACGCTCCGTCGCCCCACACCCGCGTTTCTTCGCCATGCAGCAGGTCCGGCAACATGGCCACATCGGAAACATTGGCGGCCGTCGCCACCGCTGTGTGGATGATCTTGGTCTGGCTGTCCACCCCCACGTGCGCTTTCATCCCGAAGTACCAGTTCTTTCCTTTCTTCGTCTGGTGCATTTCTGGGTCGCGGCTCTGCTCGCGGTTTTTGGTCGAACTGGGCGCGTGAATGATGGTCGCGTCCACAATCGTGCCCGTCGTGATCCGCACGCCCTTGGCCTGCAAATGCAGGTTCACCGTCCCCAGAATCTCTTCCCCCAGATGGTTGTCTTCCAGCAGGTGCCGGAACTTGCACACCGTCGTCTCATCCGGCACCGGCTCAGCCCCCAAATCAATTCCCACGAACTGCCGCAGGGTCGCCGAGTCGTACAAAGCCTCTTCCACCGCCGGGTCCGCCAGATTGAACCACTGCTGCAGAAAATAAATCCGCAGCATCTTTTCCAGTTCTTTCGGCCGTCGCCCATTGCCCGGCTTGGGATAGTGCGGCTCGATCAGCCCACACAGTTTCCCCCACGGCACCACCTGCTCCATCTCTTCCAAGAACATTGCCCGCCGAGTCTTCTTCGTGTACCGCTCGAATCCCGTCATCATCGCCAGTGTCCTCTGCTTGCGGAATGAGTTCATGCTGGCACGACTTTATCTATACTCGCTGTGGAAAGGGAGGGCTTAATCAGAGTCTCCTTAGGCGTGATAGTCAGTTCTAAGCAATGACTAAAGTCTCAGGGGACCATTGCCGACGATGATGAGGAACCCTCAGAAATTCTCGGCAATGCCGACGCGGAGAATGGAAACATCCGCCGCCTTCAAGATGGAAATTACGGTCCAATCATGGTCCACGAATCGGGGCTAACTGCTACTTCAATATGCTGTTGGGAGCACCCGCGTCGCGTGTTTTCAAGTAGTTACCCGTTAACCGGGTTCTTTCACGGAGATACTTCAAGTCCGCAACGCCCTACTTCGATCGTAAGGTTTCTCGGACCGCCCAGAACAGCACCGACAACTCCTCTCGGGTTACTCGGAAGTTGTGCGCCGGACCAAACTCTCAACTACGCGGTCCCGAAGTCGGCATCTGGGAAGTCAGTCGCGCAGCTCCTTACAGTTGCCGAGTTCGAAACGGAATAACCCACCGAATCGGGCTCGGATACCGCTTGTTACAATCCATGACGAGGGGGAACTCAATGAACAACGTAACTGGACTCGTCCGGTTGTTGAAGAAGGAACAAGATCGGTTGACCAAGGAACTCCGCGGGATCGGTGCTGCGCTCGCAGCTTTTGGCAACGCATACGGAAACGGAACTGGCACTAGAAAGGTATCTGCAACAGCTCGGGCGCGGATGGCGGCTGCACAAAAAGCACGCTGGGCAAAAGCTCGGGAAGCCAGTGGCGCACAGAAGAAAGGCGCTAGCGTTCCGAAGCGAGTGATCTCGGCAGCCGGCCGCAAGAGGATCGCCGCTGCACAAAGGGCTCGATGGGCGAAGGTGAAGGCCGCGAAGAAATGACCTGCCCCCAGCTTTCGTTCACGTAAGAATACGACAAGTTACAACTGCCCTATCTCCGGTTTGAGCGGGGATGGGGGTCTGGGGCAAGGGGCCGGCGTTTGAGGCCTCTTGCCCCAGTTCAGCTCTATAGAAGTTCGCCGCCTGAGCTGCGGCAAATTCCTTCGGTGTTTTGTATCCCAGACTACTGTGCGGTCGCTCCTCGTTGTACTCCGTCCGCCACGCCGCGATCTTGCGTCGCGCGTCGAACAGATTCTGAAACCAGCTCAGATTCAAACACTCTTCCCGCAGCCGTCCGTGAAAACTTTCGACGCGCCCATTCTGCATCGGCTTTCCCGGCTGAATGTGCACTAACTCGATCTGCCGCTCCACGCACCACGCCAGAAAATGCCGACTGGTGAGTTCCGGCCCATTGTCGCAGCGGATCGCCAACGGCTGTCCGCGTTCCGCCACAATTGCTTCCAGCACTCGCGTCACTCTCCGGCTGGCGAAACTGGTGTCGACTTCCAACGCCAGACACTCTCGCGTGTAAGCATCCACCACGCTCAGCACGCGGATGGTTCGGCCGCACTCTACCGCGTCGTGCACAAAGTCCAGCGCCCACTCCTGATTGGCCGAAGTTCGCACCACGAGCGGCTTTCCCTCCCGCACGCAATGCTTTCGCTTCTTCCGCCGGATCGCCAATCCCGCCTCCCGATACACCCGATGCAACCGCTTGTGGTTCACGTGCTCTCCGCTTCGTTGCAACAGCACCTGCAGTCGCCGATACCCGAAGCGCGGCTTCTCCCGCGCCAACTCCACTAGCTTCGTCCGCAACGGCTCATCCGTTCGCAGCGACCGGTAACGATACGTCGTCACCGCCATTGTCATCAGTCGGCAGGCTCGCCGCTCGCTGAAGGCATATTCTTGCTGCACCTGCTCGATAGCTGCCTTCAGCGCTACGAGCTCCAACCGTTTTTTCGGATCACCGACTGCAGTGCTTCCTTGTCCAGACTCAGATCCGCCACCAGCTTCCGCAGCTTCGTGTTCTCATCCCGTAGTTGCTTGGCTTCCTGCGCCTGGCTCACATCCATCCCACCGTATTTTGCTTTCCATGCGTAGATCGTGTGTTTCGATACCCCTGCCTCTCGCGCCACGTCTTCCGCTTTACGTCCCGCTTCCAGTTGTTTCAGCACCCCGATGATCTGCGCCTCTGTGTGCCTGGTCTTCGACATACCCGCTTCCCCTTTCGTTCGCTGAAATCATACTCAGCTTTGTGCGGAAAGCGGGGAGCAGGTCAACATGACAGCGAAAAGATGTGAGCAGGACCCGATGCTTTCCCTTTGCTCTTGGAGGGGCATTGTCAACCATGATGTCGGATGCAGAGATTTACGCCGAGTATTCCCGGTATGCGGCGACGGTGGCCTGGAATCAAGCCCATGCGGTTCGAGACCTGGGCCAAGAAGCGCGACAACCTCGTGCCATTTAAGACCTGGTTCGAGAACGAGAGCAACAAGGAAGACGGCGGCCATAGACAGCGAGACTTGCGGGGCCCAGCGATCACCCCGCGCGAGGATTGTGAAACAGAAGCGTCGTTGCAACGCGATACGCTCGCGCTATTCCAGCAGATCGTTTCCAGTACGCCCACGCTCGCACTTTCTGACGAAATTCCCGTGGTGGTGGACACAATGCCGGAACTTCTGCACAGGGTTGGACTAGCTGCGATTGAGAAGGCCGATGATCCCGCCGTGGAATCGTTGCTCTGAACGATTCAGCAATACGCGGTGACGTGAGGGACTGACGAAGCGAGGTAAGCCATGATGCGAACTGAACTGACGCCGACACAACATAAGGCGTTAAGTACGATCCTGAACCTTCGCAAGCTCACGAAGGAAACGGGGACGATCACCACCCGAGCTCAAAACGACATCCTGCGCGCGCTGTCCAGCGCCGACCTCGCAGCCGTTGCGAATGAACTGGCGAAGTGAACTGAAGGAATCTGATGCCTGACCTGAAGAATCTAGCAATACCTACCAAAAGCAAATCACCAACTAACCTGAAGTGCTACGCCAGCCAGCATCTTCGCCCACAAGAGTACGGCGTGTGGGAGGTTTGCATGCGACTCACCAGCGGGGGCGAGAACAAGCTCTATTTCGACGGTCGCGCAATGGCCGCTCGTTTCGCCGGCATCTCCAAGAGCAGTATGTATCGCATCGTCAAGGCGCTCGACGTTGCCGGTTGGCTCGTGCCCCTGAACGGTATGGGCAAGAAAGTAAGCGATACCACGAAGCGTTACAAGGCTACCGAATACCAAGTCCTGACCCACGAGCAGTGGATAGCAGTGCATGGCTGTTCCGGCTGCGCTTCTGGAGATGTAATACCAGTCCCAAGTACGGGAATGGAGCCAGTCCCAAGTACGGGAACGTCCAGTCCCACCGGCGGGAATGTCCAGTCCCAAAATAGCGCGATTCCAGTCCCACCGGCGGGACATAGTCTTGTATTTAGCTCTGTAAAAGAAAGCTCTGTAAAAGAAAGCTCTATAAAGGCGCCCGTCTTCGACGTGCCTAGTTGGATTCCTTCGGATGCTTGGTTGGGATTCAAAGAAGTGCGCAAGCGTAAGAAGGCACCGGATACCGATCGTGCGCTCAAGTTGATCATCGGGAAGCTCGATAAATTCCGCGCCGAGGGCCAAGACGTTGCAGCAATCCTCGACCAAAGCGTTGAACGTGGCTGGACAGGAGTCTTCCCCTTGAAGCAAGCGACCGCGGCCAAGCCATCCCGGCCCAGTCTTCAAGACACGGATTACAGCAAGGGCCTTGAGGGTTTTGTTGTCAGAGGTGACCAATGAACTGCCACTGCGAGAAGCACGGAATCGACTATGAATACGTAACGGGCAAGCGGCTCACAAGCCCTCAAGGTTACCTGGAGGGGTGGGCTGATTGCCCGAAATGCCAAGAGGAATATCGTCAACGATGCTTTTCGCGGAACGTGCAAACCGCCCACATTCCCCCTCGGTTCGTTGGAAAGGGATTTGACTCATTCGTGGCGACCACGCCGGCGCAGAGGTGTGTTCTCGAAGTTGCGCGCGACTATGTCGATCGCTTTCCGGAGCACAAGGCCGCCGGCCGCTGTTTGGTGTTCTGCGGGAAAGTCGGCACGGGGAAGACACTCTTAGCGTCTGTAATTGCCTCAACCCTTATCCTCGCGGAGCGCCAAGTCTTCTACGCAACCGCCAAAGAGTTGATTCTCTGGATTCGGTCGGCGTGGCTGAAAGATTCCGAGGAGGACGAAGGGAAAATCTTGAGGAGAATCCAAAAATTCGACCTGCTGATTTTGGATGAGATAGGAGTCAGGAGTGGCGGTGATGCGGACGTTCAGGTGTTGACCGATGTGATTGACCGTCGATATCGCGAGATTCGTCCCACGCTGGTTGTCTCAAACTACTCCATGGAAGACATGGGGAAGTTTCTAGACGATCGTGGCGTGGATCGTCTCAAAGAAAACGGCGGCAAAGTCGCCATCTTCAACTGGGAGACACATCGACCGCAATCCGAGGCTCAAATGCCAGTGATCGCCGACATTTCAAATCGAGAACAAATCGAGACAGGTTAACATTCTCTGACGGTATAGCAGAAACACAGCACCCTTCAGACGGAGGGCATCGGCTTCGCGGACGGCTCGCATCTCGCGCCCTAACTTCTGGCGCCGACGGCTCGTCGCGGAGCCGCCTTTTTTGGAGCAGAAGAGGCAGGAACTGAAATGAGTGGAGGAGTGATGCAGAGTGATTGGATGGGACAGCACGTCGATTCCGTGAAGACGGAGGGTTCGCGGAAGATCAAGTTCCTAGATCCTGAATTGCTCGCGGTTCTCGCGGTCTGGAAACAGTCCACCGAGTTCCGCGACGTCGAGGATTGGATCTTCGCTTCGCCCGTGAAACTGGGAAGACTTCCGATCAGTTACACAGGTTACAAGACTGTCCTGCAGTCCGCTGCGAAAGCGGCCGGCATCACCGGGGTAGCGACGCACAGCTTCCGCCATACTTACCGCTCATGGCTCGATGCTGTGGGGACTGCCCTCACCGTGCAACAGAAGCTCATGCGTCACAGTGACATCAGGACGACGCTCAACATCTACGGCGACGTTGTTACCGATGAGATGCAGAAGGCGGAGTCCAAAATTGCAGGACTGGCCCTAAGAAGTGATTTCAGAGTGATTCCAGGACTTGCAAGTGCTTGAAACGATGGTGGGCGCTATAGGATTCGAACCTATGACTTCCACCGTGTGAAGATGGCACTCTACCGCTGAGTTAAGCGCCCAACGTTTTCTATTCAAACATCAGTGCGAAGTTCCTGCAACCCCGCCTGTCGAGTTCGAGCAAGGATCATCTCAATAACGACGGTCGGAATCCTGCGGGAGGGTGGGCAGCAATGCGAAGAAGAATGGGGAGGCCAAAACGTGGGACCTTCCCCAATCGGAGTTAATGCATTCGCCGAATGTCGTCTACTTGGCGACGGCGTTCAGAAAGGTCAGTCCGTTTGGAGTGCCATAACCCGTCACATTGTCCCAGCCCTTCTTGACTGTCAATGACGAATCCAGGCCGAAACTTATGGCATCGTCCACACCATCGCCGAAGTTCACTACAGCGCTGGTGAATCCCGGGCTGCCGTCATCGAGGCTACCGAAGAGACTGGATGGGGAATAATACGTGCTGCCCGTAGAGTCAAAGATGGTCCCGGCTACGTTTGTGGCACTGGAGATTGGCAACACGTCCGCAAGCTCACCGGGCTTCAGAGCGGCAATAGCGGGTGCGGCTTGACCCAAGGAATGTCCAGCTTTCTGATTAGCGATGGCCCAGATAGCCGTAAAGATGGGACTTGCGAGGCTGGTGCCGCCCCAGCCAGCTTCGACGTACTGAACTCCGTTTACGGTGACAACGATGGGCACGCCAGTCCAAGGATCGGCTAAGGCGGAGACATCGGGGACCTTGCGGCCAGTCCCGGAAAGAGCTGCTTGCCAAGACGGCTTTGGAAAATAGATGCTCTCGCCTCCGCCGGATCCACCCCAGAATGGCTGTGGGGCAGGTGGGTCGAGAACGCCGCCGCTGTTGATGAGGACAAAGCTGGTGCCCCACCCCAGAGGTTCGTATCCGGTTCCGTTGATATTATTCACGATGGAAGTGCCACCAACGGCGGTGGCATGCGGGGAATTGGAGGGAACACCGGGTGCCCCGATCGGACTGCCGACGCCGTTATCCCCACTGTCGCCACTCGAGAATTGGAAGGAGACGCCCTTGGCTGCGGCAATCTTCAGCACATTATCAAAGGACTCTTCTTCCAGCGGACCTGCGGTGAGATCCAGGTCCTCGAGCCAGCTGTCGCTGACGGCGTAGCCGAGCTTGTTGTTGACGATATAGCTCATGGCGTCCTGAAAATCTTCATTGTCCTGGCCGGCGGCGGCGACGACGATGATTTTGGCTCCAGGCGCCATTGAGTGGGACCACTGGACATCGAGGGCAATCTCGATATTCCACCCAGTTACTATGCCGGCATTCGGATCCACGGGCTTGCCTTCGGGATAAACGATGCTGAAGTTAGAGGAGTTCAACAGCGGCAGGCCCGCGAGCTTAAAGAAGGCATTGGCGTCCGCCTCGATTGTGGGGTATCCATAAGCCTCCAGCAGCACGATGGTTTGCCCAGCTCCATTGAGTCCCTCCTTGTAAGCGGCAGGCAGACCATAAAGGGCTTGCAGTTGGGCGGGAGTGTAGCCGGCATCCAACTCGGGATTGGGGTCGTAGACGTTCCCGAAATAGACACCGACGGGAAGTGAGGCTCCGGGCGTCTTGAAAGTGAAAGTGGTTGGAGTGTACAGAATCTGATCGGTAAGGATCGAACCAAATCCGCCTGCAGCTTCAACCTTGCTGAGAGCTACATTTGGCGGAGCCTTGTGCGTCCTGAGATTCACGGCGCGGCTTAGGAGTGGACGAACCTGGTGGCTTTCAATGCCGGCGACCGCCGTCACGTAATCTCCGGCAGTTCCAGAGAGTCGCACATTCTGCACGTTCGCCCGGAAGGTCTCGTTGCCATGCTGGAACTCGTGTATCTCGGTGTTGAACGCACTCTCGATGCTTACCGCGGTTCCATGAGCGCGAATCGAGAAGCCATTTTTCCCGGTCGAGAGAATGGTAAGACCGTGATTCTCAAGCTCGCTGCGCACCGCATCCAATTGTTCCTTCGCCGGGGCGTACTTGGCGAGGTCCTCGTCGGTCAGCCATTTGTGAAAGGTGGGTGAGGTGGGATCGTACAGCGCTTCCAATTCCTTATCGAAGGCTGCCTGGTTTTGCATCTTGAGCTGGACGGTAATGTTGATCTCTTTAGCAGGATCAATACGGCCCAGATCGCTGGCTTGTCGAATGGAAGGCGGAACATTGTTTGCAACCCGTTGCGCCACGGCTGCCGGAGTGGTCAGCATGGACATGAGCAAAAACGCCGCTGCAGAGGTCAATATCTTGATTCGCATGATCATTCTCCTTATGGTCTGGCTCGACGAAGTTAAGGTAGTCCAAATCTGAATCTGCTTTGTTGGTTCAGAAAGGGGCACTGACACCGGTGGCCTACGTTTTTATCACAAAGTCCGGTACGTGGTGAGCTTGGTACGGTAAGTTCGGAAACATGGCGCATAAGGACGTCGATTGGACAATCCTGGCGGTGACCCTCATGCCCGAGGCCCGGTGGGGTTGTGAGGCGTCTAAGAAAAGGTAAGGCCCCGTAGGATACGACGTGAAGAGAACATTCTAGCGCTAAGTTAGGAGCGCACCGTGCTGCGATAAATTATTGATTATAAGCAAGTTCTTTGCCCCACGTTCTACTTGGCTGCCCTGGTGGGATTTCAGAAGGCGGAAATGCTCAGAGTTGATTCGGCGGAGTCTGACGTCTTAGACACGGGAACCGAGACGCTGACGGTGGTGCCTTCGTTATTGGAGCGGATGTCGAGTTGGCCACCTAATTCGCGAACGCGCTCGCGCATGCCGGCAATTCCTACTCCGCCGCTGGTGCCCGCAATTCGGAGGCGCTGCAGTTGCTCTTCGGGGATTCCAGTGCCGTTGTCGCTCACCTCGAAGGTGAGGTGATCATGATCCCGTCTAAGTTTGACCTGGGCAACGGAGGCTCCGGAATAGCGATGAACGTTGGTGAGGCTTTCCTGCAGGACGCGGAACAGGACCAACTCACAATTTCTGGATGGACGCTCCATTTTGTCGGGAACATCGCAGTGCACCTGGATGCCGCTGCGTTTGGAGAAACCATCGACAAACCATCGCGCCGCGGAAGCAATTCCAGTTTCATCGAGAAGGGGCGGATGAAGCAGGTACGAGGTGGTGCGTATTTCCTGGATCGCTTCGTCGGTAAGGGCGGCCAGCTCGTCGAACAATTGACGCATCTGGGGGGCGCTCCCGGCGGCCCGCTGCAGGAGCGCGCCAGTCATTTTGATGGAGGCAAGGGTCTGACCGGTGGTGTCGTGCAGATCGCGAGCAATATGGCGGCGCTCGTCATCCCGAAGCGTCATGAGCCGAAGCGACAGATTGCGCAGGCGCTCTTCGGCTTCTTTACGCACTTTTACTTCCGACTCCAAATCAGCCAGGGCTTGAAAGAGTTCCGAAGTGCGCTCTTTGACGCGCTGTTCCAGTTCGTCGTGGGCCTGCTGAAGCTCCTTCTCGGCTCGTTTCCGCTCATTGGTCTCGGCGGTGAGCGCCACGACCGCTCCATCCAAACGCAAGCGCTTTCTGCGGTTGGCTTCGCCGAGAGCGATGAGAACGATGCAGACCAGAAAACATCCGATGACCCCCTGAATTTCTGACTGACGGACGAAAGACAGAGAGTGGCGTGGGTCAACGAACCAGTAGAAGATTCCCCAAAAGCCGAGTAAGGCAGTCAGGGCAGCAGGTCGCCAGCCCACCACCAGAGAGCAGAAGGCCACCGCCATGTATACAGTCGTATAGAAAGAGACGTGGCCGAGCACCGGGTCAAGACACCAGCGGAGCAAGACGGAGAGCACGGCAGCCACGATCGCAATTCCGTAACGGTTGGCGACAAAGCTTCGCCGGTGGGGAAAGAAAGTCGTCACGGCTTGGGGTGCGGGGCCCATCATAGCTAGCCTCTCGCGAGGACGTTGCTGATGACTTTCATCGTTCATCGCACATTTGCAAAACGTGGGTGGAGCTACGGCGGGTAAGTCGAACTTTTCATTGCGCCTATTCCGTCAGGCCGATCAAATTCTCTATCTGGCATCGACCCTGAAACCGCAGTCGATCCAACAGATTCTTCCTGAAAGAATTCTGCAGCACCCCTCGAGTGCAGCAGAAGCGTGGCGGCCAGTCAATTATTGACTGGCAGTTAAGAGAGATGCGTGGGTAGGGTCCATGGTTGCCCATTAAAATATCGTGACACGATGCAAGTTATGGCGCCACCGAGGAAGGACACAATAGATTGAGTTGGACCATCTCACGGGTATCGTACCGATATCCACACTGCGGCAGCCTGGGTGCAGGCCTGGTTTGGGATGGAGCAGCCGAGCGTGGTAGCCTATCGGCGGCAGGGGCGGAGGCGGCTGCGGGTCGTCGGTTGCCCGTATGCCAAGTAACCCTTCATGCCGGACGAAACCAGGCCACTTCGACCCGCTGTATCCTCCTCATCCCAGGAGGGTTCCACGCTTTCTTCGGAGGAGAAAAAAGAGCAACTTTCGGCTCCCGGCAGGGTTCGACCTAATGTGAGCACTGCTGCCATAGACGGTGGCATTCTGATGGCCTCGGCGGGCCCTCGGCCGGCGAGCAGCTTGCAGCCGTCATTTGTTGGAGCGGAAGGCTTTACCGACGCCGAAGTGATGCTGCGGGTGAAGGCGGGAGACGAGTCGGCTTTCGACTTCCTGGTGCAGAAATATCGCCGTCCGCTGGTGAGCTTCATGTATCGGATGGCGCGGAATACGGCGGCGGCGGAGGACCTGGCGCAGGAAGTTTTTCTTCGTGTGTACCGCTCCCGCCAGACCTATGAAGCCAGCGCGAAGTTCACAACCTGGCTGTATCGCATCGCCACGAATCTGGCAGTGAACCATGCGCGGGATACGCGGCACGAGCGGCCGGAAGTGACCGTGAGTCTGGATGAGCCGGATGAGGAAACGGGCACGACGCTGGATGTGGCCGATGGCACGGCGAGCGTTGAAGAATCTTTGGTGCGACGCGAGCGGATGCTGGCCATAAGGGCTAAAGTGGAAGCCTTGCCCGAACGGCAGAAGCTGGCGGTGATTATGCACAAGTATCAGCAAATGGATTACAAGCAGATTGCCGAGGTGCTGAAGCTGAGCGAGTCGGCAACTAAATCGTTGTTGTTTCGGGCGTACGAGACTCTGCGGGAGCAGTTAAAAGAATTTGTATGAAAGAGAGCGAGCCAAAGAGCACTCGCTGAGGATGACCATTGGAAGCTGGGCGAAATGAGCAGTGGCGAAAGAAATCAAGGGGAAGATGGTTATGAAGTGCAAGGAAATTCGAGAAGTCATGCCGGATCTAGCCTCCGGCTTGATGGAAGTGACACCGGAGATCGAGGGACACCTGACGGAGTGCAGCGCGTGCGCCGACAAGATGGCAGAGCTCCGGCAGACCATGGCGTTGCTGGATGAGTGGAAGACGCCGGAGCCCTCGCCATATTTTGACGTGCGACTGCAGGCTCGTCTGCGAGAGGAAATGGCTAAGCCTCAGGCGGGTTGGGCGACGTGGTTCCGGCGTCCAGTGCTGGTTTCGGCGCTCACAGTGTTGATAGGAATTGGGGTGGGATTGTTCTTCACCAAGGGCAGCGGAATTTACAGTTCGGGAAATAATGTCGTAGCGGACTCTCAGGTGCAGGCGGAACCGGGTACGGCGGTAAGCGATCTGCAGACTCTGGAAAAGAATCATGACTTGTATTCCGACTTCGATCTACTGGATGACCTGGAAGTGCAGCACGATGTGGTGGCGAATCCGTAAAACGAAGCGGCGAAATGAAGTCTGCAGCATGAACAGGTGCGCGGTCAGGACGAACCTGAGGGCGGGGAGAGATGCGGCTGAAAAACTCCATGATGGGATGGATGGCGGCGATCGTGTTGTCCGTGGCGACCATCATGACCGTTCCCTGCGTTGCGCAACATAGCAATTTGCAGCATTACAGCTTCCGACCTTTGCAGGGCCCGCGTGGAGCGCAAAATCCGGGGCATGGGCACGCTGGCGACTGGCTTCGGCATTATCGAGCGCTGCCGCCGGCCGAGCGAGAGCGGGCCTTGCAGAACGACCCTGGTTTTCGCCGTTTGCCTCCGGAGCGGCAACAGCTGTTGCGGCAGCGGCTGAATAATTTCTTGAGCCGTTCGCCGGAGCAACAGCAGCGCATGCTGAACCGGATGGAGACCTGGGAGCATCTGACGCCCGGGCAGAAGGCAGATGTGCGGCAATTATTCGGGCGGATGCAGCAGCTTCCCCCAGATCGGCGGCGGATGGTGTCTACCGCGATCCGCGACTTGCGGGGTATGCCGCCGGGGCAGCGCGAGGGGATTATCGATTCCGCTCGTTTTCAAGGTATGTTCTCACCCGAGGAGCGCGACATCATGCGCGGAGCCACCCGGCTGCCGCTGGCGCCTCCGGAGAATGGAAGACCGGAAGAATAAGTTCCGGTTTCTCGTTCACCCCTCAATGGAAATCGTGCGACGCGGTTTCGGCTTTCGTAACGAACAGCGGCAGTACGCGCTCGGCTTTTACTGAGATCACGTTGTCCTGATTTTGCAGGATCCCTTCAATGGCGAGAAATCGTTCTGAGGCCAGCAACAGCCGGTTGCTGTGAAACAGGTCGGGAGCGATGATTGCATTGGCCACTCCGGTTTCATCTTCCAGACTGAGAAAAACAAATCCTTTTGCGGTTCCGGGACGCTGGCGCACGATGACGCTACCTCCGATGCGAAGCCGCTTGCCGTTGGGAATTTTGTGGAGCTCGCTGGCGCGGCGGATGCCCATGGCATTGAGCCATTCGCGGCGGTACGCCATGGGATGCGGTCCCACGGTGAGACCGGTACCGTGAAAGTCGGCGACCAGGCGTTCTTCATGGTTCATGGGCTGGAGCGGCGAAGGCAAATCGGGTTCGGGCAAACTTTCGAGGAGTGGTCCGGAAGAGCGAACGGCGCGTTCGACCTGCCAGAGAGCATCGCGACGATGGAAGGAATTTCCGACTTCCAATTTCCGATTGCCAATTTTGGGTTCAGAACCCAGTGGAGTAGGTGCAATTGGCAACTGGCAATTGGCAATTGGCAATTGATCTCCTTGTCTCCGCAGTGGATTTCCAAGTTTGTTCAACGCGCCGATTTCCGCCAGCGTAGTGAGTTCATCCTTGCGCAACTCCGGAACGCGGCGAGTGAGATCGTGAATGGATGTGAACGGAGCACGCGCACGTTCGTGCACCAGAGCAAGAGCGCCTTCTTCGCGCAGCCCGCGGACATAACGCAAGCCAAGGCGTAGCGCGGGCGTCCCGCCGGCTGCCCGGAAAACATCCTGCTCAGTGGTTTTACTGGCAACTGGCAACTGACCACTGACCACTGTTTCCAACGTGCACATCCATTCCGAACGCGCCACATCTACCGGAAGCATTTTTAATCCGTGGCGTTGCGCGTCTTTGGTGATGGTGGCGGGAGAATAAAATCCCATGGGCTGGTTGTTGAGCAAGGCGGCGGTAAAGGCGGCGAGATAGTGGCACTTCAAATAAGCGCTGGCATACGCGATGAGAGCGAAGCTGGCGGCGTGCGATTCGGGAAATCCGTAGAGCGCGAAAGAAGTAATGGAAAGAATAATTTGTTCCTGCGCCGCAGTAGAGATTTTGTTCTGCGTCATGCCGGCACGCAGCTTGGCTTCGATTTCTTTCATGCGAGCCTGCGATCGCTTGAAGCCCATGGCGCGTCGCAGATCTTCGGCCTCGCCGCCGGTAAAGTTTGCGGCGATCATGGCGATGCGCAGCAGTTGTTCCTGAAAGAGCGGAACTCCCATCGTGCGCTTGAGAACAGGTTCAAGAGACGGATGTGGATAGGAAATTTCTTCGCGTCCCTGACGGCGTAATAGAAAAGGGTTGACCATCTGTCCGACGATCGGTCCGGGACGAATGATTGCGACCTGCACCACGATGTCATAGAATTTCTTCGGCAGCAGTCGCGGCAGGCAAGCCATTTGCGCGCGGCTTTCTACCTGGAATAAACCAATCGTGTCAGCCTTCTGCAACGTGGAGTAAATCGCCGAATCATCCTGCGGAAGATGCGCCAGATCGACTTCTTCATCATAGTGGTGGCGAATCAGTTCGATGGAATCCTTGAGCACGGCCATCATGCCGAGGCCGAGCAGGTCGACTTTGATGATGCCCATGTCGGCGCAATCTTCTTTGTCCCACTGCACCACGACGCGGCCGGGCATGGACGCGGGTTCGAGCGGCACGACGGAATCGAGTTGTCCCTGGCAGATGACCATGCCCCCGGAGTGCTGGCCGAGATGGCGCGGCAAATCCTGCACGGCAAGGCACAGCTCGTAATATTTGCGCAGGCGCGGATGTTTGAGATCGAGACCGGCGTCGCGAAAGCGACGGTCGAGAGCGTCGTTTTCGTCGCGAAATTCCCAGGTAGCAACGGCGGCGGAAATTTTAGCTAACGTTTCCGGATCGAACCCAAGGGCCTTGCCCATTTCGCGCGCCGCCATGCGGTTGCGATAAGTGATGACGTTGGCCGTCATAGCGGCGCCGCGCTCGCCGTAACGGCGGTAGACATGCTGTATCACTTTTTCTCGCTCGTCGCCGCTGGGCAGGTCGAGATCGATGTCGGGCCACTCGCCGCGTTCTTCGGAAAGGAAACGCTCGAAAAGAAGTTCCATGCTGATGGGATCGACGGCAGTGATGGCCAGTGAATAACAAACGGCGCTGTTGGCAGCCGATCCGCGGCCTTGCACCAGAATGTTTTGCTCGCGGCAGTAGCGGACCAGATCCCACACGATCAGAAAATATCCGGCGAGTTTTAGTTTTTCGATGAGTTTTAGTTCGCGCTCAATCTGGCTGCGGGCGCGGATTTGCATATCGGGCTTAGCGCAGCCGTAGCGCTGGCGGAAACCTTCCCATGCGCGCTCGTGCAGAAACGAATTCATCGTCTCGCCTTCTGGAACGGGATAACGAGGAAATTCGTAGCCGAGATCGTTGAGCGTGAATTCGAGGCGGGAAGAAAGATCGAGAGTATTGTTGAGCGCTTCGGGCAGGTCGGCAAAAAGTTGTTGCATCTCCTGCGGAGATTTCAAATGACGCTCGGAGTTATGCGCCAGCAAGCGTCCGGCGGTCGAGAGTGTTCGATGATGGCGGATGGCGGTGAATGCATCGCATAGTTCGCGATCTTTTGCAGTGGCATAGCAGACGCCGTTGGTCGCCAGCAGCGGGAGATTTAGCGAATGCGCGATGGCGATGGCGGCGCGGTTGCGAGTTTCTTCCTCCCGGTGGAAGTGGCGCTGCAACTCGACATACACATTGCCGCATCCGAATAGTGAAATGAGTTGCTCGATCTGTTGGCGAGCTTCTTCCATGCCGCCATGTTGCAGGGCAGCTGCCAGAGGTCCATCGGCGCCGCCGGTCAGGCAAATCAGACCGTGGGCATGCTCTTCCAGTTCCTCTTTTTGAACTGCGCCCCCACCTTTTTTCGCGCGCAACTTCATTTTGGTGATCAGGCGGCAGAGATTCTGATAACCCGCGCGGGAGGAAACGAGGAGAGGAAGGCGGAATGGTTTGTGATTTTTATTTACCTTGTCATTCAAAATAATTCTGTCATTCCGAGATACTTTGTCATTCCGAGCGGAGCGAGGAATCCCTATGCCCTCCACTGCTTGCTGGTCATAGGGATTCTTCGACTCGGATGGCGCTGCGCTGCGCTTCGCGCCATCTCCGCTCAGAATGACAAGGTTCAATGGGTTGCATGTGACTTCTGCGCCGATGTGCGCTTTGGTTTTGAGTTTTTTTGCTGCCAGGTGAAAGCGAGGCGCGCCGTAGACGCCATCGGTATCGAGCACCGCCATGGCGGGCATGTTGAGTCTGTGGCAGACTCCTGCCAGATCTTCGGGCAGGGAAGAGCCTTCGAGGAAGCTGAACGCGGAGCGGGCATGGAGCTCGATGTAGGACATCCGTTCCCTTAGAAAACCTATTCACCACAGAGACACAGAGTCACAGAGAAATTTTTTTGCTTGTTTTAGGTTTGTTTCTCTCGGTGACTCTGTGGTGAAAAGTTCTTGATTTCAGTCATACGTGCCTTCCACGAACCAGCTTCCGCCGAGTAAATCGTGCACGAGGCGGTAGAGAGCGAAGCCTTCCGTATTCTGTAAAGCGATGTCCCACTCGTCGCGCGACCATGCTTCCCGGTCCCACCAATCGCCGGAACTGCGCCAGGGGCCGGCTTTCCAGAGGACACTGCCTTGCACTTCTTTTTTCTTCGGGCACACCACGCGTCTAAGTTCTCCGCTCTCCAGAGTCACTGTGGCCCGCAGTGGCGGACGGAACCTGCGAAGCGCGGCGATGGCAGATTTTTCTTCTGCCGGCTCCAAAGTTTTTCGCGGTCGACTTTTTTGTGTGGGCCTTTCTTGAGAAGCTCCAGAAGCGAAGCGCCGCATGCGGAAGCCTTCGTCGCGGTGGGTATCCAGCAATTCAAGTGATCCCACGCGCGCTTCGCCGACCAGCGCGGCGATACGCGCCAGGGTGAGTTCCAGTTTTTCGGGTTCGGGCGACGGAGGCAAAAACAAGCCAGCTTGCGCCGAGCGTGGCCGCGCCGGTTCGGCCGCAAGATGAATCTTCAGGATGGGTGCGCCCGGAGGATGCGCATTCAAATCCAGTTGCAGCAGCTTGAGGAAAAGTTTTGGATCGAGCATGGGAAGAGGAAGAGTGAGAATGCGATGAAATGGAATGGAGGAAATTCTCGACTTCTGATTTTCGATTTCCGATTGACGGGAGGATGGATGATTGTTGATGGCTGATTGCTGATTGAAAAAGGAAGAGCTTTCCAGCTCCAGCGTTAGCCGCAATTCCTGCGTGTTCAGCGCGCGCGAGGCCAAACGCGTACAAATCTGCTCGAGCAGACGATTCAGCAAAAAGGCTAGAGGCTCCAGCAGCACTATGGGAGATTCCAGTTCGACTGCTTCTTCAAAAACCGCCGGCATCTCCACGGGAACGAGTGTGCGCGAAGCCGCGCCCCGCGCCAGTTGCTGCAGACGGAGGCCTTCCTGGCCCAGGCGCTCACTTAGGGCAATTTCCGGCAGTGCGGCCAGGGCTCGCAAATTACGAACACCCCAGCGCTCAAAAGTTTCGAGCAGAGTGGCGGATTCTTTTTCCTGACCGGTTTCTTTCTTGACCAACAAAACTTCCACCGGCAGTGATCCTAAAGACTGGGCTTCTTTTCCTGGTGAAATGACGGTCACGCCGGAGAATCCGCGGGCGGCGAGCATTGCGGCATCGGGATTCGAAGCTACGGCAACGTTTCCATCGAGTCCCAGTTCGGCGGTGCGACAAAAGAGGCTGCGGGCAATTTCTGGTGGCGAGCCGAAAAGCGATTTCATGCCGGCAAGATCAAGAATCACGGTGTCGGCTGCGGCATCTTCCACACAGGGCGAAAACGATTGGGCGCAATCCAGCAGGGCGGCGTGGGCCACGGACTCCTGCAGCGGAGAACGCGGGCGCAGGGTCAACTCGGAACAAAGTTCTGCCTGAGCCTTGGTCATGCCGGGCGTAATGCCCACGCGTTTGGCGCCTTCATTCACAGCGAAAACTTTCTCCATGGGAGGTTTGCCTTCGAAAATGGCCAAGGCCAACTCACGCAACTCCGGTTCGGCGCGAGACACGGCGGCCACGGGGAAGTTCGGCACGAAGATGCAGGCAAAAGGCATGACATAAATCCATCGGGCGATCGGGACATCGGGCGATTTTAAGATCACCCGATCACCCAATCGCAAATCATCCGATTCTTTTTCATCCTGCCCAGGCGGTTTTACTGGCGAAGGTGATTTCAGCGGAGCGAACTGGTTTACGATCCATTCGCGAGCGCACCAGTTCGGCGGTGATTTCAATTTCGGTCAGCAATTGCGCGTGGGTGGGGGTTGAGCTTGCTTTTTCTGACGTGCTCGGCTTCAACGATGCCAGCTTGATTAATAAGGAGGAGCAACTTCCGGCGATGGACTGGCGCTCCACTGCGAGCAGTACAGTGGGCGTAGGTTCCACCGCACGGCGGAAGCGGAACCATGTAGCCAGCGGGATGCGGCGCGCCGTCTGCGGCGGGAGATCGCCTAGATCGAGCGCAATCATTCCGAAGCCTCCGCTTTCGAGCAGCAAATCGGTGGTGCGCAGAAGTTGCTCCAGGCAATGCTCGGCCTGAGGCGAATTTTTTCCGCAACGGACCCATAGCAACCGGTCCAACTCAATGCCTGCAGCGGCGAGTGATTGCGGATCAAGGGAATCGCTGGCATCGACGACGGCGCAGTATTCTCCGCGGCGGGTTGCGGCGGACAGAGCGGATAACATTAAAGTGCTGCGGCCAGAAGAAGCGGGACCGCAAATTTCCGTGAGGCAACCGCGGGGCAGGCCCCCGGTCAGTGCGTCCATGGCGGCAATGCCGCTGGAGACCATTTCTGGGGTGGGACGCACCGCCAGACGAGAAGCCGGAGTTACGCCGACCAGCCTGGCATCTTTGAGAGCTCCGGGAAAAGTTGCGGAAACTCGCTGGGGCGGCCGCAACTCGGTGAAAAGCTCGGCCTGCGGGCAGACTTCGGCCTCATTTTCGCTATCAAATACAAAAGGGCGGCCTTGGGCCGCCGAAGTGGAAAACACTGCGGAAGACATAAATTCCTCGGAAAAATTTCAGGGAACACCGGAGTTGGGGAGCTCCGCAGGCTTTCGCTTTTTATTCGCCTTAGAGAAGTGTGCGCCTGACGAGACATATTGTCAAGGGCACAGATCTCTTCTCGGCGAAGAAGCCGTCGCGCTTCGCTCGACTGGACAGCCGAGGGCGGCTGTTCCTACATAACTTAATCCTTACTTCCCGCTGTAACTTACTCTCCAGATTGAATTGGATCCGTCATCGCTTACCATCAGGGAGCCATCTGAAGCTACCGTGACGCCTACCGGACGCCCCCAGACGTTGCCATCGGGCAGCACAAAGCCGGTAAGAAAATCTTCATAGTCACCACTGGCGTCGCCGGTCTGGTGGAGCGGGACTCGGATCACCTCATAACCCACGCGCACCGATTTGTTCCAGGAGCCATGCTCGGAGGCGAAAATGTCTCCTTTGTATTCGGCGGGAAACTGCTGGCCTTCATAAAAGGTCAACTCGAGCGAGGCATTATGAGGCTGCAACAGGACATCGGGCACGATGACTTTATCTTTTAATTCGGGATGTTTGCCTTTATGGCGCGGATCCTGATGGCCGCCGATATACCACCAGGGCCAGCCGTAAAATCCGCCTTCCTGCACGTGGGTGATGTAATCGGGGACGAGGTTGTCGCCGAGTCCGTCGCGCTCGTTGACCGAGCACCACAGTTCGCCCGTCTGGGGATTGATCGCAAGGCCGCCTCCGGCATTGCGAATGCCGTAGGCGTAGACGCTCAACTTACAGTTTGCCGGATCGCACCAAAGAATGTCGGCACGGTCCTTCTCGCGCGGAGTGGTGTCGGGATCGTCGATGTTCGATCCCGAGCCAACGGCCACAAACATTTTCTTTTCGTCCTGGGAGAACACCACGGAACGAGTCCAGTGGCCGCCCGGCCCGGGCAGATCGGCGATGTGTTCCGGAGCGGAGCTCGCCTTCAGGTCTCCGTTGTGATAGGGGAAACGAACCACTTCGCGCTCGCTACCAACATAGAGCCATTGCGGATCCGGTCCGGGAGGATAGAAAGCCAGCCCATAGGGACGATTCAGGCCGCCGGCGAAGATGGCGGACAGCTCGGGCTTGCCGTCGCTGGTGAGGCCGCGAAAAACCCGAATGCGTCCGGGATCGCTTTCGGTCACAAAAACATCGCCGTTCGGGGCGGTGCGCAGGGTGCGGGGATTGTCGAGTCCCGAGGCATATAACTCCACTTTGAATCCGGCGGGCGCCACGGGCCACTCGTTGTCTGGTCGCGCCACCAGTTGCGGACCGTTGTCCGCAGAGTGGGTGGCATACGGTTGCGGCAGGTCCTTCACCGTAATCTTGCGAGTGGTGCCTGGTTTCTCGTAGCGGAAATCGGTGAATGGCGGCGTGGGCGGTGGGGCCTTGAGCTTCGACGTGCTCATGTCGGCCGGTGCGGCGGAGTTGGCCTCCTGCGAGGTTTGCGCCTTCCCGATCGATTGCACATAGGTGACGATTTGCCAGCGCTGTCTTACCGGCAAGGACGCCCACGACGGCATCCCGTTATCTTTGTCGCCGCGGGTAATGAACCAAAACACCTCGCCCGGCTTGACGGAGTCGAGCTTTGCATCAACCAGTGAGGGCACATTACCGGTGCCCTTTCCGGTTACGCCGTGGCAGGAGGCGCAGTTATGTGCATAGAGCTGATTTCCGGCTTGGGCGGCGGCGTCCTGGCCCTGATACGGATTCTTCATGGCCTGGGCCGATGCGGGCGCGTTATGAAACTTGGTGTCCACAGCGGCGGCCCACAGCAGCGCGGCTGGTAACAGGATAGCCACTGCGAAAAGACGGCATAAGCCGAAAGTTGCGTGCATGGATCCCTCGGAAAATGATCTCAAGTCCGACAGTTTAACCAAAACCTTGGATGCATCAGGAATGCTGTTGGACGATGTAAGTTTCGGGTTCGGCTATATTTGGGGAGGCCGGCAAGGCATAGGCAACCAGACTTTCTTCATGGCATTCGGTACTTGTCTCCAGACGCAGGGCGAACCGGTGAGGGGAAGCGGCCTTACCTACGACATTACTTTTGTAATTCCACGACTAAATTCACTGTGCCGGGTTTGAAAATTACTTGGTGAGGATACAACCATGTTGGTTCGTAACTTGATCACAGTGCAGGAAAGCCGTATAAGCTAACAATTACAACCGAACCCCAAATTGCAGCCGGAGTTTTGAATGCGACCCTGGAAGTTTGTTCTGCCGCTTCTAGCCACATCCTTGTGCTTCGCCGCCCAGTCCGACCGCATCACCGCGCCGATCGATTCCAGCCAGATGGTAAAGCTGCCCGGCAATGTGCATGGACTTGCCCAGCCTCGTTTTGATATTGGACGTACCAATGGCGGCAGGCAAATGTACGGGGTTTCGCTGGTCTTCCATCCCTCGGCCGCGCAACAGCAGAATCTCAATAATCTGCTAGCCCAGCAGCAGGATCGCTCATCGCCGAATTATCACAAATGGCTGACGCCGGCGCAGTTCGCCGATCGCTTCGGAATGACCAAGGGCGATATTAGCCGGGTTGTGACTTGGCTGGAGTCCCAGGGGTTCACCGTTGCTTCTGTGTCCAACAGTCGCAACCAGGTTTCTTTTGACGGGACGGTTGCGCAAGTCGAGGCAGCCTTTGCCACGGAGATTCATGACTACGTGGTCGACGGAGAGACGCACTTCGCGAATGCGACCAATCCCTCGGTGCCCGCTGCTCTCGCGGGCTCAGTCCTTTCGATCGGACATCTGCACAATTTCAGTCCTAAGCCGCGGGCGATTGTGCGGAGAATGTCGTCGAATGGAGTAGACTCGCACTTTACTTCTTCCATTACCGGTGATCATTATTTATCACCGGGCGACTTCGCCACCGTTTATGGCCTTCAGCCCTTGTATACAGCGGGGGACAATGGTTCGGGGGAGAGCATCGCGATCGTAGGACAGTCGACGGTCAGCGCGACGGACCTGAGCCATTTCCGCAGCGCTGCCGGCCTCCCGGCGAAGACTCCGCAATATATTCTCTATCCCAGCACTTCGACAGCGACGCGCTGTTCCGGGGACGAAGGGGAGTCCGACCTTGACCTGGAGTGGTCTGGTGGGGTGGCCAGCAATGCGAACATTGTTTTCGTCTACGCGGGGCTGGTGGGCACGGACACTTGTGCCAACCGAAGCAATAGCGTATGGGACGCGCTTCAGCACGCGGTTGACAGTAACGTGGCTCCTGTCATCAGCACCAGCTATGGCTACTGCGAGTCGGGCCTCGGACAAAGTTTTGTCGACACCGTGCAAGGATGGGCGCAGCAAGCCAACTCGCAGGGGCAGACCATTATGGCCGCATCCGGCGATGATGGAGCTGCGGACTGTGACGGCGATGTCAGCTCTGCGACACACGGTTTGGCGGTCGATGTTCCCGCCTCCATCCCGGAAGTTACGGGGATGGGTGGAACGGAATTCGATGGAGATGGAGCGGGTGCGGTTTCGGGCGGAAATGCGAGTGCGACTTCATATTGGAGCGGGACCACCGGCGGTACCGACACGATTTCTTCCGCTCTTTCTTACATCCCAGAGATGGCCTGGAACGACACCGCCGAGGACAACACTCTATCGGCATCGGGCGGCGGGGCGAGCATTTATTTTACGAAACCCACTTGGCAAACTGGAACGGGAGTCCCCAGCGACGGCAAACGCGACGTTCCCGACCTGGCCTTGAATACGTCGCCTGACCATGATGGCTACCTGTTCTGCTCCGAGGATGGGCCCAACGGAGCGATTGCGACCACTTGCACCAGCGGTTTCCGTGACGGTAGCGGGGGAGATCTCGCGGTGGTTGGCGGCACCTCCGCGGCAGCGCCAACATTTTCCGCCATCGTAGCGATCCTCAACGAATACCTTGGCACGTCTGGCCTGGGCGGCATAAACTCCACCCTCTACTCGCTCGCGGCGAATACCCCATCAGCCTTCCACGATGTGACTACAGGCAACAACATTGTTCCCTGCACCAGTGGAACGACAGGGTGTCCCACAACTGGAACCCCAGAGTATGGTTTCAGCGCTGGGGTTGGCTACGACCAGGTTACGGGCCTCGGGTCAGTGGACGCCAATGCCTTGGCCGTCGCGTGGAAGGCCACGCTGGATCCTGACTTCCAACTTTCGGCTGGTGCGCTTAGCCCAATCCCGGTCAGCGCGGGGCAATCCACGACGACCACACTAACGATTGCGCCGGTCAGCGGCTCCTCGGCCATGACGGTGAACTTCGCCCCCAGCAATTGCACGGGACTGCCTACGGGAGCCAGCTGCAGCTTTAATCCGACCAGCGTGTACTTCGACGGCACCAGCGCGCCGCCCGTGACATTGACGATCTCGACTCTTGCCAACACGCCGTTGGGCACGGAAACCGTAACCATCACGCCCACGAATTCACCGAGCACTACGGCGACCGTCAGCCTGACCGTGACCGCGACCAATCAGACCTTTGCCATCGCGGTGTCGAACAACACCGCGACTTTCTCGGTGGCTGCGGGCGCGACCGCCTCGGTGCCAATTACGGTTACCGGGACGAACGGCTTTATCCTGACCAGTCCGCCGAACACCACGGCGTTGGCGATAACATACACCTGCCTGCAGAGCAGTATTCCGTCTGAGGTGACGCCCGTGTTTAGTCCCGGGGAGGGAAACTCAATCTCTAACACCTCGCTCACTCTCAGTCTCTATACCACCGCGCCCACATCACAGCTGCGTCCGTTACTGGGACCCAGCAATCGCATCTTTTACGCTCTGCTGCTGCCGGGCTTGTTCGGAATTGTGTTGGCGTCGGGATCGCCTGGGCGGCGTGGTGTTCGACTGCTCAGCCTGATCGTGGTTCTTGGCTTCTCGACGATGTGGTTGGGCTCGTGCAGCAGCAGTGGCGGCAGCAATGGCGGGCAAAGCAATCCGGGAACGCCGGCAGGAACTTATTCCATCGTTGTGAATGCCACAACGGCCGGTCCGAATGCGCTTACAGCTACTCCGCTTAAGATCAATCTGGTTGTCACGAACTGACTGCCGTCTGGGTGAAAAACGCTCCGCGATTGCGGAGCGTTTTTCTGTTCAAAAGCAAGCTGCGCGGATTAGATGCCTCTCAGTGCGGCTGATGATTACCGCGGCGCTGGAGTTTCGCCTTTTTTCGCCGATGGTCTCTAGTGTCGAACTCTTCGGCCGCGTCCGCGCCCGTCCGTGATGATCCCAAAGGGGTAAGGCTACGGTATGTGGCGCGCCAGCCGATCTTTGACCGCGAGGAAAAAGTATTTGGCTACGAGCTTCTGTTTCGGGATGGCATGGAAAACGCGTTTCACGGCGGCGATGCCGACATTGCGTCGCGTTCCACGGTGGATAGTTCGCTGCTGGTGGGCCTGGATGTTCTGTGTGATGGCCGGCGCGCTTTTCTGAATTGCACCCGCAACACGCTGATTGGGGGCCTGGTTACGCTGCTGCCTTCGCACTCCACCGTGGTCGAAATTCTAGAGACAGTCCCGGTCGATGCGGAGGTGACGAAAGCATGCCAGCAACTGAAAGAAGCCGGATACCTGATTGCGCTCGACGACTACGTCAGCGACGATCCCCGCGAACCGCTGGCGGAGATGGCAGACATCCTCAAAGTGGATTTGAAGCTGACCACGGTTGAGCAGCGTGCCGCGCTGGTAAAGAAACATGGTCCATGGCGCTGCCGCATGCTGGCGGAGAAGGTGGAGAACCATGCCAAGTTCGTAGCCGCCCGCGATCAGGGGTTCATTTATTTTCAGGGCTACTTCCTGCGCCGTCCGGAGATCATGAGCACGCACGAAGTCCCCGGCAACCGGCTCAACTACATGCGAATGCTGCAGGCCGTCTCCCGAGAAGAGCTGGACGTGCCCGAGATCGACAAGCTGATCAAGACCGAAGCTTCGATCTGCTACCGGCTGCTGCGCTATATGAATTCGGCGCGGTTTGGATTCAGAAATGAAATCCATTCGGTGCGCCATGCGCTCGCCATTCTGGGCGACCGTGAGGTGCGGCGCTGGGTACGGCTTATTGCGACGGTGGGTGCCTGCCAGGATAAGACCAGCGATCTGGTGCTGTGTGCGCTGGTTCGGGCCCGCTTCGGCGAGCTGCTGGCTCCGCTCGTACGTCACGGCGAGTCCGACCTGTTCCTGCTCGGGCTGCTCTCCATGCTCGACGTCATGCTGGAAATGCCCATGTCCGAAGTGCTGGAGAAAATTCCGTTGGATGCGGAGACCAAGGCGGTGCTGCGGGGCGATCCCGGCTTGCTGCGCCCCGTTTACCTGTTGATGCTGGCCCACGAAAGCGGCGAGTGGGAGTCTGCCCGTGGCATCTGCGATAGTCTTCACCTGGATGCCGACACCGTCGCCGCTTCGTACTGGCAGTCGCAACAGTGGGCCCGGGAAGTTTCCGCCGGAGTGTGAGTGCGGAGTCTGGTTGCCGGTGGAAAAACTTCCGGCAATGGCCTCTTGTGCAAAACCGATCCCTTTTGCCACTTGCGTGGGCGGAGAAGGACGAGTACCATTAAGTTGTTCTCATTGGCCTCGTTCCCGCGTAGGCCTTCCGCGTCCCAGGCCGTTCCCGGCGGCGCGACGGATCCGACAACGGATAACCGATTACGCAGAAATTATATTTTTCGCCAATACGAGTTGTTTCACCATAGCAGTTGATGACCATTGTTTTGCCGCCCAACTCGCGTGCCGTCTGGAGAGTTAACTCCCGCGCGCGGTGAAGGGCACTCCTAAGCCAGCGAAAGGGCCTGGCTGGAAAGTTGCCGGTTCGCCAACACTGTTTGCCAGGATTGTCGCCAACATTGTAAGAATCCGCCGCAACCAATGTGCAATCTGACGTTACAGAACCTGAAATTGGGGAACCTCAAACAGTTTAGCTTTACGACGCTGCACCGGAGCACAGGTCCGGCAAGGCAGCTTTGAGAGGACTATGAACGCAGGACCAGGAAGGCCTTCCGGTGGTGGAGGCAGAAATCGGCGGCGTCGTGGGCGCCGTCCCAACAATGGGCGTGGACCTCGTGCTTCCGGCCCCAGCCAGTCGCGCCACAATCAGGACGGCATCTACACGGCGCCCATGGATCACAGCTATCGCGCCGCACTGGCGGGCAATGGCAACAACGGGCAAAACGGGCGGCGGGGAGGTCGTCCCGGATTTGCCGCGCCGTTCGCGCCGGCGGATCCCGAACCTCTGCCCGTATTGCGCGAAGATTCCAATTCGCGAATCTTTGCCTTCGTTGACGATCTATTCTTCGCAGCCAAGATTCAGGAGACGGCTCGCAAACTCAACGTGAAAGTGGAGTTTGCCAAGAACGACAAAGACCTCGCGGAGCGTATGCAGCAGAACGGGGAAGAAAAGCCGTCGCTCATCATCTTCGATCTGAATAATGCTAACGCCAAGCCGCTGACACTGATCCCCAAGCTGAAGTCGAAGCTGAAGAAGGGAACCTCGATCATTGGATTCCTCTCGCACGTGCAAGGGGATCTGAAGCAGAAGGCACACGAGGTTGGCTGCGATATGGTGCTGCCGCGTTCCGCGTTCTCCCAAAATTTGCCGCAGTTGCTGCGCCGGCATGGGGCGCCGGAAGACGAGAGTCCGACGGTACAGTAGCGGCCCTCACCTATCCCGGCGGCCATTTCAACGGACGCCCGCCCAGCAGATGCACGTGGAGATGAAACACCGACTGGCCTGCGCCCGGGCCAACGTTCAACACCGTCCGATAGCCATGTTCGATATTGCGCTGGCGTGCGATTTCTGCTGCCGCCAGATGACACTGGCCAATGGTTTCGGCTTCTTCCGCCTGCGCTTCTTTCAATCCGGCAAAATGTTTCTTCGGAATCACCAGCACATGGGTTGGCGCCTGGGGGTTAATGTCTTCGAAGGCGAACACATGATCGTTCTCATAAACTTTTTTGGCGGGAATCTCGCCGCGGAGAATGCGGCAGAAAAGGCAGCTACTGTTTGGGTCGCTCATCGGTCGATCACCATGGCCGAAAGATAACACTGGAGTGAAGAGATTGTCAGTAAGGTTGAATTGACTTCGGAGACGGGAACGAAAAAGTAGAAGGAATCGAATAACAACGGAGCTGTTTGTTTTCTCCGTGCCTCTGTGGCTCCGTGGTGAGGGCTGCAGTTAGTCTAGCCGTACGAGGAAAACAGCGCCGTCCGGGGTTGTGGTTTCTGCGGCCAGTTGTTGCGCGCGCTTGCGATCGTCATCGAGCACCCGCACCCGCACCCACCAATCTCCGACGGGGCTGCCAAAGTGCTGCACCTTTGCCGTGCGGTAGCGGTGGGTGAGGTGGTCGGCGAACTTGCTGGCTTCTTGCTCATGCGGAAAACTTCCAATCTGCACCGCCCACCTTCCGCCAGTATCAAGAGGAACTGGAGTCTGCATCACTTCCAGTTTTACTTCCGCGACGCCCGGCAGGTAAACATCGACTTTGCGCGCGGCGGCCAGCGATAAATCCAGAACGCGTCCGGGGATGAAGGGCCCGCGGTCGGTGATACGCACCAGGGCTGTTCGGCCGGTCTTGAGATTGGTGACGCGCACGATCGTGCCCAGCGGCAGAGTACGATGAGCCGCCGTCATGGCGTGCATATTGTAGACTTCGCCATTCGATCCCACGCGATTGTGATACGGAGGTCCATACCAGCTAGCCCGGCCAATCTCCGTGGCCAGCGGCCTGGAGTCAGCCGGGATGGTGGGCTCGGCCAGGTCGGCTTCATTCGCTTCGGCGCCCGGCAGGTGGTCATTCCTGGTTGCACCCGCGGGACGGGACTCCGGTTGAGCTGAGGCTGGCGGCGGCGGAACATTCACGCGCGCCTGTTTCGGATGACCGCAACCGCTGAGAAGAAAGATGGCAAGGATCAGGGCAAGAGATATTACACGCGAGGCAAGTTCAGCTCTTGGGCGTTGCTTGCGCGAGTATTGCGTGGAGGGCAAGAGGGCTACTTTGGAGGATGCGGATTTTTCTCCATGTAGTCGGCAAACTCGGAAAGCTTCTCCGAGGCTACGCGTAGAGCTTTGGTCGAGTGTTGCCGCACCGCGGGCACGACCTCGTCGTTCAGGTATTTGATGAACTCCGGAATCTCTTTCTCGATTTTTTCGGCAGCCTCGGCCACGGTCTTGCTGACGCGCGCCGACGCGTCTTCCACCTTGCGGTTGAAGTCGTTCATAATGCTCCTCGCTGCTGCTGGGCGTGAAACACGTCACGCGAAGGTTGCGGATACCAGGCTCCGCTATTATTTCGTGCCCAGAGGGCGGGGTCAATGGCGAGGGATATTGCAGGTCAACCGGGCGGGGCATCGATCGATTCGAGCTGCAGGCCGAGGCGGGGTGAAGGTGGTAGCCATGAAGTTCGCAGGTCAAGGCAGGGATGCGATGGGGAATGAGACGATAAAATTCCGCCGGCGGTTGCTTGCGTGGTACGACCGGCACAGGCGCGATTTGCCCTGGCGCGCAAACCGCGATCCCTACCGCGTGTGGCTCTCGGAAATCATGTTGCAGCAAACGCGGGTCGCGGCGGTGATCGCGCACTATCACGAATTTCTGCGGCGATTTCCTACATTGGAGAAGCTAGTGGCGGCGCGGGAGGCGAGCGTGCTGGCGGCCTGGAGCGGTCTGGGATATTACCGGCGCGCGCACATGATGCACGCGGCGGCGAAGGTCGTCGCGCGCCAGTATGGCGGAAAATTTCCGCCGACTGCGAAAGGATTGCTGGCGTTGCCGGGCATTGGCCGCTATACGGCCGCTGCGATCGCCAGTATTGCGTTCGGCGAGGCGGTGGCCGTGGTCGATGGCAACGTGGAACGCGTGCTGCAGCGTGTGTCGGGCAAGCGGTTGGGCGGTGAAGAGCTGTGGGGAATGGCGAATCGGCGGCTGGATGCGAAACGGCCCGGAGATTTTAATCAGGCGATGATGGAGTTGGGCGCAGTGGTGTGTACGCCGCGATCGCCGGCCTGTTTGACCTGCCCGCTGCTTGAAGTCTGCGTTACGCGTGGAGAGTTGGCGGCAGCTGCTAAACTTGCATTGCAAAAAAAGTGCGAGATCCAGTATTCGATGTCTTGCCGTGACAGTGAAGTTTTTCTGGTGCAGCGTTCCCGGGATGCAACCTTGATGCCCGGCATGTGGGAGTTGCCGGAGCGCTCGGATCGAAATGGATCGACCAGCCCAGCGTTCAGCTTGCGCCATTCGATTACCGTGACGGATTACACGGTGCATGTGTGGCGCGAAGATTCGCCCGGGGCCGTTGACGGGAGATGGATTCCGGTGGAGCGGCTGGGGCGCGTTGCGCTCACAGGACTGGCACGAAAGATTTTGCGCAAAGCTGCAATCCTGTGAAAAGAATTCGCGCGCTGTTAGCATGAGGTTATGGGCAAGATGCGAATGTCTGCCGAAGAAATTGCGAACAGCTTGACGCACGGGCTTGGCCTGGCGCTGAGTCTGGCGGGGCTTGTCGTTCTGATTGTGGTTGCCGCCCTGCACGGTAGCGTCCTCAGCATTGTGAGTTGCAGTGTGTATGGTGCGACTCTGGTTTGTCTTTACGCGGCATCTACGGTTTATCACGCAGTGTGGGCGCCGCGCTGGAAGCGGATTCTGAAGATTATCGATCACAGCTGCATCTACCTGCTCATCGCCGGCACGTACACGCATTTTGCGTTGGTTGCCTTACGCGGAGCCTGGGGATGGATTTTGTTCAGCGTAGTTTGGGGGCTGGCGTTGGGCGGCATCATCTTCAAACTTTGTTTCGCCGATCGTTATCCCATCGCTTCGACGATTTTTTATCTCCTGATGGGATGGTCGGTCGTAATCGCTCTGAGGCCAGTGATCCATGCGGTGCCGATCCCGGCGCTGATGTGGATGCTGGCGGGCGGACTGGCGTATAGCGCGGGCGTGATCTTCTTTGCCATGCCGCGCCTGCGCTACAGTCATGCCGTCTGGCACGGATTCGTTTTGGCAGGAAGCATCTTCCACTATGTCGCGATTCTTCAGTACGTGGCTCCTGCAAGAGTGTGACGGCCTATGGCCTGTCATGATCGATGGCGCCTCACATCATCTAAAATAAGGGCACCGGAGGTTTTATCGATGGCGGCGTTGACCGTGGGCACCAAGGCGCCCGATTTCGAATTACGAGCAATGGACGGCAAGCGCTTCGTCCTGCGCGACGAACTCGCGCACGGAGCGCTGGTACTGGCGTTTTTCAAAGTTTCGTGTCCGACCTGCCAGTACGCATTTCCGTTTCTCGAACGACTGGAGCGGGCGTACGGGCACAAGGGGGTCCGGATTATCGGCGTGTCGCAGAACGAGCCAAAGCCGACCGCCGATTTCACCAAGGAATTTGGCGTGACCTTTCCGGTGCTGCTCGATGACACTCACAAGTATCCCGCATCGAACGCCTACGGCCTGACCAATGTTCCGACCATTTTCTGGATCGCGCAGGATGGCAAGATTGAGGTTTCCAGCGTGGGCTGGGTGAGGGCCGACTTTGCAGAAATCAATCGTAAGATGGCCGAGTCCGGGAAAACCGCGCCGGTTGCGGTGTTCCAGCCGGGTGAAGACGTCCGCGACTTCCGCGCGGGTTGAGGCTCCAAGAACTGATCCCGCGGTCGCGGGACTCCTGAAGATATGTGGGTTACTTGAGTGGGGGAACCATCGCAGGTACAACGTCGTGGTGGGCTGAAGGTCCTGGATCCGGTTGGCCTATGGTGCGATAAGGCAGCCACTTCCTTTCTGCTAGGCTCTCATTCTCCGTTACAATTTAGTTAGCCTCAAATAATAAGCGTCCACGGATTTCTGTGCCGATGCGCTGCTTCGGCCTGGGGGAGATCACTGATCTATGCAAGCAATCGTGAGGAGAAGTGTAGTTGCCGGCATGGTTGCCGCTGTGAGCCTGATGGTCTGGGCCGAGGGCGGCGCGGTTCCGGACCCGGCGGTGGCTGGCGCCAAGCACGAGGCCGTCTCGGTGCGTCTGCCCTCCGCGGCGTTCGCCGCGATGGAGACGATTGATCCGGAACGCATCCGCTGGCACGTCCGATTTCTTTCGCATGATCTGCTGGAAGGCCGAGGCACGGGCCAGCGTGGCGGCGACATCGCCGCCGAATATATTGCCACGCAGTTTGCCGAATATGGCCTGAAGCCGGCGGGCGAGAACGGATCGTATCTGCAGAAAGTGCCGCTGGTTGGGATCACGACTTTGCCGGCGACTCAGTTTTCCCTATTGCCGAAGCAAGGCGAGGTCATGAATCTGAAGCCGCTTGACGAATATGTTGCTTCTGATCAAACGCAGATGCCGGAGTCGGAGGTGGATGCCGACATTGTCTATGTGGGCTACGGCATTGAAGCTCCGGAATACAACTGGGACGATTACAAGGGCGCGGATGTGCGCGGCAAAGTGCTGTTGATGCTGGTCAACGAGCCACCGTCGGACGATCCCAAATTTTTCAAGGGCAAGGCGCTGACTTATTACGGCCGCTGGACGTACAAATACGAAGAAGCGGCGCGCAAAGGCGCGGTGGGTGTGATTCTCATTCACAAGGAAGATATGGCGAGCTATCCGTGGGAGGTGGTGCGGAACTCGAATTCGGGTGAGAAATCGTATTTGAAGCTGGAAGGCCCGGCGCTGAAGGTTGCGGGCTGGGTGCAGTTCGATGTGGCCAAAAAGCTGGCCGCAGGCTCGGGGCTGGATCTCGACAAAATGATGGCGGACGCGCGGTCGAGTGGATTTCGTCCGGTGAATCTGGGGGCAAAGTTGAAAGCGCACATGGTGAGCAAGGTGCGGAATTTCGAGTCGAACAACGTGCTGGCGATGCTGCCGGGCTCGAATCGCAATCTGAAGGATGAAGCGGTGATCTACACGGCGCACTACGATCACCTCGGCATTCGTCCCGACATGCCGGGAGACAATATCTACAATGGGGCAGCCGACAATGCCACGGGCTGCGGCATCCTGCTGGAGTTGGCACGTGCGTTCAGCGTGGCGAAAGAACGTCCGGAGCGGTCGATCATTTTCGCGTCGGTTACAGCGGAGGAGCAGGGTTTGCTGGGCTCGGAATATCTGGGCAAGCATCCGCCGATTCCGGCGAGAAAGATCACTCTGGATTTGAATTACGACGACGTGAAGCCGCTGGGAGCGCCGGAGGAAGTCGAGGTTTCAGGGGCGGAGCGGACCACATTTTATCCGTGGGTGCAGGCGACGGCGAAGGAATTTCGGCTGGCGATCCGTCCCGACGCACGGCCTGAGGCCGGACACTTCTACAGGTCCGATCATTTCAGCCTGGCGCGCGTGGGTATTCCGTCGTTCTCAATCAACGAAGGAATGAAATTCAGAGGTCACGACGAGGCTTGGGGGCTGGCGCAGGACAAGGAATACACGGAGAAGCACTATCACCAGCCGAGCGACGAATACCATCCTCAAATGGATTTTGTTGGCGATGCGGCCATGGCGCGCTTTGGATTTGCGCTGGGCTGGGAAGCGGCAAGTTCTCCACGGCTTATCGGTTGGCAGAAGGGCGATGAATTCGAGGCGGTGCGAGTCAAGAGCCAGTAGGAACTGCCGCGCAATAGAGCTTTAGACCTGAGCTCAGTCGGCGCAGAGGCCGTCAAAGTTGCCATTGTCGTAAAAGTCGCCGTGAGTGTCCGTAAAACCGCGAGCCCAGCCTATCAGTCCGCTGGCTGTCTTCACCTGGAACCATGCCTCTTTGACGCCTTCCTCCACGACAGCTGAGTTGCAATCGTCCGTGCCGCAACCGCCGCCGTCCTTCTCGACGGCCCTCCAAAGATTGTACTGATCGTGCCACGCTCCTTTGGCCCAGATATCGGCCACGCCATCGGCGTAATACCAATAGCGAAGGATAATATCGCCAGGCTGAAGCGAGATGTCTGGGATCGGCTTCTTAACCACGATCTCGTCAGGGCTGCGAGTTACTCCAGCGCCTCCAACGATGGTCACTTCATCTCTGACGCCTATCGTGCCAATTTCTGTGCGGTCATCGCTCCATGAGGAATAGATCTTCGATTGGTGCGAAATCTTCCAGTGAGGAACAACGCGGCCTTTACCTGGACACGCGCTGAAGCTGATCGTCGGCAGCTTGGGTTGGGCTACGATTCCTTCCTGCTTCGCCGAAGTCGTAAGCTGCGCCGTTTGTGCGGAAACGAGCGTAGCAAGCAGAAGGAGTGCGGACAATCTCATCGCGGCCATGTTCAAAGGATACTTCGCAGGACGCGAGAATCAAGAGGGCTGCCCGATAACCTCGGTAACTTTAGCCCTCCTGTTTCCCATGCTAGCCTCGTTAGTACATGTGTAATCAGTAAGTTCCGGATTTCCGGGCCATCTACGTATGCCTCGATTCCCTATCTTCCGCCTGGGCAAGGAGCCCGAGAAGCTGGCGTTGCCGGAGCTGGTTGCAGCCACTCCTGCCATCGCTCTGGAGGGTCTGGCGGTCGGCGTCGACAACCTGCGGCATGATGTTTCGCTGAGCCCTCGTTTCGTCGATGCGGCGCGGGCGCAGATCATGCGCCTGATTGTGCGCCACGGCGAACTGGAAGGGTTGCTGGCGGCCGAAGCTCCGCAGAAAAGCCAAGGTCCCTCGTGGCTGCGCAATGCTGCCACGGCCAGTCGCTCCAGGGTGAACAGCCCTCTCGATCCCTCCGATTGGAAGACGCTGCTGGCCGAACTGCATCTCTCGGCCCTGAATCGTGCCAAGAAAGACGAAAACATTTCTATTGACCTGCTTGCACGGTTAGCTGTGACCAAATTTCTGCGTACCGAGATGTCTCAGCAGTTTGCGCAGGTGTTGGAACGCTGCCGCGTCCTGCTCAAGAACTACGAGGGCATACGGCAGGGTAAGGCGGTTGAGTATCGCGAGCGCGTGGCCGCCTTCCAGGTGCGCAAGAAAATCGTTCTGCGCAAAACCGGGCAAGAACTATTTGAAACTTTGAGGGCTATCGAAAAGGAAACGTTGGCGCGCACCCGCCGGTCGTTTTTTGGAGAGCCAAAAGGGACGGAACCCGGGAGTGCTGCGCTCCGCAGTCACGGGCTGTTTGTGAATCGCCTGGCGTTTTCCGAGGATGGCCGAGACGATTATCTCTGTGCCGAGCATTATGTGATGCTGGGCAACTGGGATCGCGATCCCGACCGCTATCCGCGCCTGCAGGATGTGGTGTCTGGTTTTCTGCGCTCGCTCTATGGAGAAGAGACGACCACTGAGGCCATCGATGCCTGGCTATGCGCGCCGGAAAATGCCCGCGCTTTGGTCGGTACGGGCACACCGGATGATTCCGCGCCCGAAGGCATAGCTCAGCAGGAGCGGCTGGCGAAGTGGGTTCGCTTGCTCGAAGACGAGCAAGTGATGGAGTGCGTGATCGCCTCGTACCACACGGTGCCGCTGCTCGGCGAGTATGCGCCGCGCATCAACCCGCAGCAGTTGAAGAATGCCCTGATCTCGCGCCCGGAATGCGACCGCGTGGAGCGCATGATCCAGGAGCACGGCAAACTTTCCCCCGCCAGTTTGTACGCTGCCGTGGGCAAGGTGGCAGGCTGCCGGGGCGCGGAGCGTGCCAAAGTTGCGGCGCGATTTCTGCAGGATTTCTCTCAGTATCATCGCGATTTGCGGCGGTTGGAAACTTTGAACGCGGCGCTCGATTCGGTGAACGTGGTCAGCAGCGAAAAGCTGCGCGAGCTTTCCCGCATGAATGGAACGCTCTACGAATTCCTTCTGCCCGATGAGCAGCCGCAGCAGCCCGAGGAAGAGCGGGTCCTGCGCCACGTGGTGCTCAAAGCCGACGTGCGAGATTCGACGCGGCTTACCCGCACGCTGATGGAAAAGGGGCTCAATCCGGCGTCTTATTTCAGCCTGAATTTTTACGATCCGGTGAACAAGCTGCTCGGCAAGTATGGAGCGCAAAAAGTTTTTCTCGAAGGCGACGCCATCATTCTCGCAATTCTGGAGCGTGCCGGCGAGCCCGAACTGGCGGTCAGCCGGGCGTGCGTGCTGGCTCGCGAAATCATCGAGATCGTGCGTGGCTATAACGAACTGATGGTGCGTTCGGGCATGCCGGAACTCGAGTTGGGCGTGGGCATCACGCTGCAGGAATCTTCTCCGCTGTATCTGATGGACGGTGAGCACCAGATCATGATTTCCGAGGCGCTCAATGAAAGCGATCGCCTTTCTTCCTGCAACAAGCGCGCCCGCAAGGTGATGGAGTCACAGAGCGGGCCGTTTCACGTTTATGTTTTCCAGGCCTCGGATGACGATGCTTCGTCGAATTCTGAAGAATCGCTGCTCAGCTACAATCTCGGCGGCATTCGCATGAACCAGGCGGCATTTCGCAAGCTGGAGCAGGAAATTTCGCTGGTGCCACTGGCGGTAAAACTGCCGCCCGCGTCGGCGTCGGATAAAGGGGAATATAAACTCTTCAGCGGCACCGTTCCCGTGGACCGCGACATCTTCCGCAAAATCGTTGTTCGCGAGAGTCGCGTGCCGAGTGTGAATGCGGAGGATTTTTCGGTGCAAGGTTGGACTGACCGCACTTATTACGAAGTCTGCACGGACCCTGCGATCTACGCCGCGCTGGAAAAGAAAAAAGCGGCGAAGGCGTAGAACTTAGGGATGCGACTGCCCTGCTGGTGGGCCGGCTGTTTCTTGATTTGTGCAGTCGCTGATTTCAACAGTTGACAGCTGCTGCGTCGAGTTCATGTATTAGGGACGCTCTGAATAAGCGCTCATCCTAAGTCGACTAACAGACGTGCTCAGGAAACCGTGCTGCCGGTTCGGATCTCGAATGCTAGAACTGGTCAGCACTGCCGTTCCGACCGCGCCCACAGGGCGAAGCCGGACGAGACTACGACGTGGCGAGCAGTTTTCTGCGGCTCATAAACAGGTTCACCAAGGCACAGGTAACGAACAGCCGGTGCGCGTTCTTCTTCAGCCCGCGATAGCGTACTTTCACGAATCCGAACTTCAGCTTCATTACTTGAAACACGTGCTCCACCCTCGCCCGCACCTTGGACTTCGTCCGGTTCTTTGCCCACGCCACTTCATCTACGATCTGGCCCTTGTAGCGACAGCGCCGCTGGGTGAAATCCCGCGCTCCTGGCGCGCACTCGCGGATCACCTCGGTTTGGCCCTGATACGCTCCGTCGCCCCACACCCGCGTTTCTTCGCCATGCAGCAGGTCCGGCAACATGGCCACATCGGAAACATTGGCGGCCGTCGCCACCGCTGTGTGGATGATCTTGGTCTGGCTGTCCACCCCCACGTGCGCTTTCATCCCGAAGTACCAGTTCTTCCCTTTCTTCGTCTGGTGCATTTCTGGGTCGCGGCTCTGCTCGCGGTTTTTGGTCGAACTGGGCGCGTGAATGATGGTCGCGTCCACAATCGTGCCCGTCGTGATCCGCACGCCCTTGGCCTGCAAATGCAGGTTCACCGTCCCCAGAATCTCTTCCCCCAGATGGTTGTCTTCCAGCAGGTGCCGGAACTTGCACACCGTCGTCTCATCCGGCACCGGCTCAGCCCCCAAATCAATTCCCACGAACTGCCGCAGGGTCGCCGAGTCGTACAAAGCCTCTTCCACCGCCGGGTCCGCCAGATTGAACCACTGCTGCAGAAAATAAATCCGCAGCATCTTTTCCAGTTCTTTCGGCCGTCGCCCATTGCCCGGCTTGGGATAGTGCGGCTCGATCAGCCCACACAGTTTCCCCCACGGCACCACCTGCTCCATCTCTTCCAAGAACATTGCCCGCCGAGTCTTCTTCGTGTACCGCTCGAATCCCGTCATCATCGCCAGTGTCCTCTGCTTGCGGAATGAGTTCATGCTGGCACGACTTTATCTATACTCGCTGTGGAAAGGGAGGGCTTAATCAGAGTCTCCTTAGGACACATGAGTGTTTTTGAGCCGGGACGCTGATAGGTCGTCAGCGGTTGGGCGACTCGGCCGGTAGTGCGCTATTTTGGACTTAAGTTTTTAAGCGGCGAATGAGCGGCCCGAGGCCGAGCAGGCCGGTGCCGAGGAGAAGAAACGAGGAAGGCTCCGGGGTTGTACGCGAAGAACTCCAAGAACCGGGGTCGCCGTCAATTTGAGCTGATGCGCCAGTGTAATAAGTTATGTCTTGGCCGCTAGGAGGGGGCCCGTAATTGCCCGAAGTCGAAAGATAAACATCATCAGGTTGGTATAGCCCAATGGACCAGCCGATGATAGCGCCCCTTGCGTTGGTTGTTACAAAGAAGTCATACCCGATAAAATTCGCCAATGACGACGATATTGTAATGCCACCATCACCATCCGTAAAACTGAAGCTGATTGGTGTTACCGCGATGTTTTGATTGTCGCCAATCGGCGATAATAGGGTGAATGAACCCGAAATTCCGCAATCCGGTGGGCAAGCAATGTCGGCATAAAACTCATTGTATGGATTGCCCGTATAGGTGTAAGTCACGGAGTCGGCGAGAGCAGGTGTGCAAAGTAGGGCCGCAAATGCAGTAAGTGGAACACCCCAAAGTAGCTTCTTCATTTGTGAAATCCCCAGCCGCGAACAATCCAAACCGGCGCCATTCTCCTGCCGATCTCTGCTGGCGTCAATGTGAAAGCACTTTTTCACCCGGACCGCTCCTTCTCGAGGATGCGGTAGTACGACAGAGCTGGGCGATCACTCGGCAGAAATGCTAGGTCCAGAGCGGCAAGTCAATGAAGGTGAGGAACTTGTGTACGTTCCGAAACCGCCTGTTAATGAAAAATCCTCATTGCACTCATCTGAGAACGAAGTCCCTTCTCTCAGAAATCCGATTTCACCTTTGCTGGCTGGAAGGGAATCCAGAAGGTGGCTTCCACGGCAACCGGAGCACCGTTTTTCGTGGCGGGTTGAAACTGCCACTTGGCGATCGCGTCTCTGGCGAATTGGTCGAGGCGGTCGTCGACGCTGCGCAGCACGCGCACCGTGCCTACGGTGCCATCGGCGAAGATGACGGCATGAAGGATGACGGTGCCCCTTACATTTTGCTTCATCAGTTCCAGAGGATAAGCCGGGTCCACTTTGCTGGTGGCTACCGGTGACGAAAGGTCAGAAGTGGCAGGTTCGCCGGAGGGGTTGGCGGGAGTTGAATCCGACTTGAGCGCGGCGAAGTGGATGATCCAGCTGCCGCCGCCGGAGTTCAGGTTGGGCATGTTGAGGCTGAGCGAGTAGATCTTGCGGCCGGCGAACACGGCGCGTTCGGCTTCGGAAATTTTGGGGTCGTTTTCCGAGGGAGGGCGCGAAATTCGCGGCAGACGCGCGTCGGCGATCAGATTCGGATTGACCAGATTGCGTCCCGAAGCTGGTCCGGGATCGCCAGCTACTGAAGACGTGACGTTCGGCGTCTTGCCGACGTAGAGTCCCGAGGGCAGATTGCCGGCGGTCTTGTTGCCGGCTCCGGTGCCATTCGTCGCGGAAGCGTCGCCGGCGGAACTTCCCGGAATGCCGGAAGCTCCACGATGTCCTTCGGGCGTAGCCGCGAAGGCGCCGCGGCGATTGCCGGCTGCAGGCAGGGGCGGAGCGCCCACGGCGGGATGCAGACTGAGCGCGACCATGTCGCCGCCGCTGCGCGAGCCTCCGGACGCACCGACGGACGGGGGCGGTGCAATCACTCGTGGAGAATGGCCATCCAGAGCGACGGAACGATGCGGCATCGTGCGCTGTGCGTCGAGCGAGAGCTGCGGGGCGGGCGCAATCACGGTGCTCGGCGCGATATTCAGCTCGCCAAGGCGACGGTTGGAATCGGCGTCCACCGACGGAGGCGGCGCGATTATTGCGGATTGCGGAGCTTCCAATTTATTCCGCGGATCGTTCTGAATATCCGGAGGCGGGGCGATGACCGAGTGTTCCATCTGCGGCGCAAGGCGCGAAATCTCTGACGCAGGGACCAATGGAGCGGGAGCAATCGGCATCCGCGGATGATCCGACCAGGCGACGGTGTTGGGCAGAGCGACATCGCGCTGCAATTGAATGTCGGGAGCGGTGACCACGGTTTGCGAGTGGTTGTTGGCCTCGGGCGGCACGGAGATGATGGGCTGCGCCGCCAATTCAGGATCGGCTTTGCGCGTGGAACCCGGAGTTGGGCGGCGAGTGTCGAGCGGCGGCAGATATTCCGATGGCGTGTAGTAGATGACGTCGGCACGAGTGAATGTGGGTTGCGCTATAACCTCGGGCTGCAAGGCCAGGAATCGCGATCCGGCCCAGATGATGGCGAGCGCCAGAATGTGAAAACCCCCAGACTCGAAAAAGCGTCCCCACGGAAGTTTGCGCTCGACGAAAACGTCCGGCCAGAAATCCGCGGAAGAAGATTGCAGGTCAGCAGGAGCCGTTTGGCGCTGAAACAGGGTGCGAACATTCTGAAGAAAGACGCGAAACCACGGCTCAGGCGTAATCAACAGACGCAGCTCTGCCGTCGGCGATTCGGTCTCTACCCCCAGAGGCCCCAGCGGTTCGCGCATCGTTCTATCTTAGATGCAACCGGGGCTCGATGGGGGATTGCCGCCAGAAATAGTGAGAAGGGCAGGGGATCGCAGTCTGGGCGAAGGTAGTACGATTGATTGGAGTAGGAGATGCCTGATGAACCTCGCCCGTGCCACACTCGTCGCCTCTGTTTTCTGCGCTATCGCGTTCGCAATGGCGGCGGCGCAGGACTCCAAGGCAACGGCTCCAAAGACGGAGGAGTCTCCAGCCGCTAAACAGGCCGCAAAAGGCCGTGAATATTCCGGGATGTACAGCTTCCTGAAAGATGGAGAGTTCGTTCAAATCACGGTGGAAGACGAAGGGCGAGTGACGGGATTCATTTCGCGCTATGGCGAGGGAGAAAGTGACAAGGGAGCGTTTCTCGATCAATATTTCCGCAGCGCCAAGTTGGACGGCGCAAACTTAGCTTTCACTACCGAGACGGTGCACGCGGTATGGTTCGATTTTAAGGGGATGGTGGAACGCGGCGAGGGCAAGAATCCGGGAGATGAGGGTTACTACGAATTACGCGGCACTCTCACGGATAACACTAGCGATGCGCAAAAGAAAATCACGTCGCATTCGCAAGAGGTTATGTTCAAGATGTTTCCCGCAGACGCGTCTCCCGTGCCTGCGGCCAGGAATTAGTACCGAGTACCTAGTACCGAGGGCCGGAGTAACGAGAAAAAGCAGCGGGGAGTCCCCGAGTGGTTTCCGACGGAGCGTGAGTCGCAAAGTTGGTTTAGAGGGTTTCTCGGTACTCGCTACTGGCCAGCGCGAGCGGGAGTGATCAGCAAACGGCCAGCCGGTGATTTTTTCTTGCTATCGTTTTTTTCCTGCGCGTAGACCAGATCAAGGGAGCCTTCGGCAGTGGTGGAAGCATCGGCCAAAGCCGCGGCCAGCGAGCGGAACGAGCGGCTGACGTCCTGGCTCTCTTGCAGCACTACCGGAGTGCCGTGGTCGATGGCGGGTGAGATCGCCTGATACGCGTTGGGAATTTTCCACAGAACCTTGCAACGAGTGGAATGTTCGACGTCTTCGTCGGTAAAGCCCGGAATCTTTTTGTAGCGGTTGAGCACCAGCCGCATGCGGTTGCGGCCCGCGCCTTCGTCCAAAAAGGCGTGGATGCGGCCCGCGCTCCATAGCGATACCACGTCCGTCTGAGCGATCATGAGCACAGCGTTTGAAAGGTCAGAGAGCAGACGGGTGGTGGAATCGAGGCGGCTGGAGGCATCGACCACAACGTAGCGATAGTTATTGGCCAAAAGATCGAAGAGCCGGGCCAATTCCGCAGGAGTAGGAACCGAAGGGTAAGGCTGCTGCGGGCCGGCCAGAAGATGCAAGCCGTTTTTCGCAGGCGTCATCAGGCCCTCGAGCAACGAGGCGTCAAGGCGGTGCAGATTTTCCAGTGCGTCAGGTACTCCGAAACTAGGCCGCAAGTTTAGGTGGAGCTGCGCATTGCCGACGGGGGCAAAGTCCACCAGAACGACGTTGCCGTAAGCTTCCTGCAAAGCGATGGCGGTGTTGACCGCAGCCGTGGTGGCGCCGGCTCCACCCTTCGCGCTGAGAAATGTGAAGATGCGTGCCTTGCCCGCGCCGCCGCGAGTACGAGTGCGATTGGAACTGAAACGGGTCAGGGCTTCGAGAAGGGCCTCCGAGCCAGTACTGTCGTCCAGGTATTCGCCGGCTCCAGCGCGCATGCTAGCCACGATCATGGCGGGCTGCTGCATGGTGCCATTGGCGAAGATCGCCAGCTGCAGGGTATTGGCTTGAATGAGTTCGATGGCGCGGATGGCGGGCTGTGGATTCTGCGGAGAGATATCGATGACTACAACCTCGGCGCGCAAATCCTGAATTTGGCGAAGGATAGGGTCCGTGGGGCCGGTGGGAAAGCCTACGTTGCTGAACACGGCACGACCCAGACGAGTAGCCTCTACGCGTCGCTGCAGCTCAGATAAGTGCTCACGGTCCTCTGTCAGGAGGGCAACGGCGATCCCATGCATTGTGCGGTTCTCGCTGATTTCTCTCGGTGTCTGCATGTTAGAAAGAGAAGGTACCCTTCGCCAAGTGACCTAGGTAACCAGCCAAAAGTTTATGTGCACGGAACAGGCGCAGCAATGACAGAGCAGCGATCTGCAACGGAGACGGTGACAGGCGCACAGCAGGATTACTCCCTGACCTAATCCGCACTATTGAGAAGCATTCTAAGCTAAGCCAGCCAGATTGGAAAGGACTGAGAGGTACTACGGAAACAGAATATTGGCCAGCGTCGGCGAGCCGGATCTAAGGAATACGTGCGACGTGCTTCCGGCGAGGAAACTAGCGCACGGCATCACGCGGAATGCCAGTCGCGGGTGCGGCGGTCCGTTCCGTTTCACCGGGATTGTGCAGCGCCGAAATCCGCCGGAAATCGGCGGAGCCGTCTTCGGTCTCCGGGAGATATTCGTAGCCCTTTATACAAACGGCTACGCCAATCTTGGTTTCCGCTGACTTGTTTTCGGCGTCAGCAGCCGGCTTCCAACCCTTATTCGCGGGCTTGGTGATACGCAAAACCTCGCCCCGGCAACGAACCCGCATATTTTCGCCAAGCGTGATCTCGGAGGGCATTCGCAATGTGAGTTCGATCTCCGTGCCTTCGCTTAGCGCCATGTCGGTGAACAGAAACGCCCCGCGGGAGCTAAGATCCTGAGTGAATCCGAGTCCTTCCGCAGCGGTCGTAACGTCGCGGAGAGAGACCGGCAGGTTAAAAGCGAAGCGTTGCCCGATGCGACGTTCAACACCAACCGAGGGAGTAGTCATGGGTCGTGTCCCTTTCTTAGGGAATCGCCGCCGAGAGGACAAGTGCAACTTTAGCGCAGTCCGGGGTTCGTGGGAAGTCAAAAATTCGTCATCGAGGTGGAGAGTTCCACTACGAGAGCTGAGCCGGCGAAAATGTGGTCAGGATTCAAGTTATAGTTGGTCTAAACCTACCGAGGTCGTCATCGAAAGAAAACGTGGCTGAATCAAGGACCCCAATCGAGGCAAATCTGGCGGAGAGCGCGGTTGACGCGGCTCCGTCTCCAGCATCACGCTGGCAAGTAGCCGGGCGCGCGCTGCGGCACCGGAACTTCCAGCTTTTCTTTGGCGGACAACTTATATCGCTGATCGGCACGTGGATGCAGAGCGTGGCGCAGTCCTGGTTGGTCTACCGCTTGACCGGTTCGGCGTTGCTGCTGGGGTCGGTGGGATTCGCCAGCCAGGTTCCTGTATTTTTATTTGCGCCCCTGGGCGGAATCGCGGCGGATCGCTTCAACCGCCGCTATATCGTGATTGGAACTCAGGTCGCGTCGATGCTGCTCGCCTTCATTCTGGCTGCGCTCACCTTGCTGCATAAAGTGCAGGTCTGGCATGTATTTGTGCTGGCCGGTTTTCTGGGAGTGGTGAACGCGTTCGACATTCCCGGCCGGCAGTCTTTTCTGGTTGACATGGTTGGCAAGGACGACTTGATGAATGCGATCGCGCTGAATTCCTCCATGTTCAATGGCGCGCGCGTGATCGGTCCGGCAATCGCAGGCATTCTGGTAGCGAAGATAGGCGAGGGTTGGTGTTTCTTCGCTAATGCCATCAGCTACATTGCGGTGATTATTGGTCTGTTCTTGATGAGGGTGCAGAGTCCGGCGCGGACGTCGACAGCGTCACCGCTGGAAAACATGATAGAAGGATTTCGTTTCGTCAACCGAACGGCGCCGATCCGGGCGCTGCTGCTGTTATTGGGGCTGGTCAGTCTGGTGGGGATGCCCTATGTCGTGCTGATGCCGATTTTCGCGGACAAAATCCTGCATGGTGGGGCCCGAGGTCTGGGTATATTGATGGGCGCAACCGGCGTAGGAGCCTTGCTGGGTGCTTTGACGCTCGCCTTCCGGCAAGGTGTGAAAGGCCTGGGACGATGGGTAGCCTGGTGCAGCGCGGGATTTGGAGCCAGCCTGATCGTGTTTTCGATCTCTCATAGTTTCTGGATTTCGGTCATCCTGCTCCTGCCAGTGGGTTACACCATCATGCTGCAGATGGCTTCTTCGAACACGCTGATTCAGGTCATGGTTCCGGACGCTTTACGCGGGCGCGTGATGGCTGTGTATTCCATGACGTTCATGGGTATGGCTCCTATTGGCGCGCTCTTGGGAGGCGCGCTGGCCGACAGGCTGGGGGCTCAGCTCACGGTGGCGATCGGGGGATTGGCGTCGATCGTGGGCGCCTGCTGGTTCGGGCTACAGCTACCGAAGATTCGCGTTGAGGCCCGGCGGTTAATCGTGGCGCAAGCCCTTGCCGGCGGCGAACCCTCGGAGATGACGGCGCAGGCAGTAGAAGACTAGACAACGGTCGGCTGATTCGATATTTTCAACTGCTACGGACCCTGGAAAAGCGCGCCGTTGCTGGCCGGCCACGCATCCATCCAAAATTTTCATCGATAGCATTCCTGGCAGAAGCCGCCCGATCGGCGTGTATATTTCTTGAACATCGGCAGAGACCCGTGATATATCCGCTTCTACCTCACCGCATTTTCGTAGCCCGTCAATCCGCCGTTGCGATGGGGAGTGAGCCAGACACCGTGGGTCGGCTCAATTGCAGAGATTGGAGAAAAAAGATGAGCGCCCTTCGCAAGCTGATGGCATCGAGTCTTTTCATCGTGGTTTTTGCTGGAACGATGTTCGCGCAAGGCGGCGCCACGGGCGCGATTGGGGGTGTGGTGCAAGACGCCACCGGGGCAGTCGTCGCCAACGCCAGGATCATTATTAAGAACGAAGCCACTAGCGAAGTCTTACGCCAAGTCACAAGCGATGCTTCCGGCCGCTTCGAGGCCACCTTGTTACCGGTGGGGGCATACACGGTAGAAGTGGACGCGACAGGATTTCCCGCCACCAAGTTTCCTGGTGTCATAGTACGCATCACGGAGACGACCCGTATGACGGCGGTTCTTAAAGTCAATACGGTGATGCAAGTTGTGGAAGTCCAGTCCCAGGTGGAGCAAGTCAATACCACGGACGCGACGACCGGCCAATCGCTGGGGGCGCAGACGATTACCGATCTTCCCCTGGCGACGCGGAACTTCCAGCAACTGCTTACGCTCTCCGCAGGCGCTTCCTCCGATTTGAATGGCGCGGCGCAACTAGGGCGTGGCCAGGTTTATATACACGTAAATGGCGGCAGAGAGGACAACAACAATTACCTGATCGACGGCATTACCGTGGCCGATTATGCCTTCGGCGAATTGACTTACACGCCACTCCCCAGCCCGGACGCCATCGAGGAATTCAAAGTCAGCACCAGCCTCTATGATGCGACTCAGGGACGTAACGGCGGCGGCAATATCAATGCCTCCCTCAAGAGCGGAACCAACCACTTCCACGGCGACTTGTGGGAATACTTCCGCAATACTGTGCTGGATGCCAACGACTACTTCCTGGGTAAAGTAGTGGTAAAGCAGAACATTTTCGGCGGTGACTTTGGCGGCCCGATAGGTCCCGGGGCCAAGCTCGGTTTCTTCTACGTGAATGTTCAGGGCACACGCCAGCGCAGCGGTGACTCGCCGGGGACCTTCATCAACACCAGCATTCCTTATGTCCCCCTGCAAGACCGGCAGTCAGCCAGCTTGCTCGCCACCGATTGTGGAGTGCCCAGCGTTGACCCAGTGGCCTTCAATCTGTTGAACGTGAAGAGCAACCAGTTCGGCGCGGGAGCCGGAGGATATTTGTACCCGCTGCCCACGAACGTAGCACCATCCACCCCGTGCCTCACCTCAGAGCCCTTCCTGATCACCGATCCCGGCAGGTTTTCGGATAACCAGTTCACGGCGAACTGGGACCGCGATTTTCGTGGTGGAAAGGACCGCTTATCGGAACGCTTCTTCTGGTCCAATTCGGATACGTTCCAACCATTCGGCGCCGATTCCTACGGCATTCAAACTGGCGGCCAGCCCGGTACCAACAATCTGAACTTCCCTCTCGATATCCCGCTGCACAGCCGCTTCGGGAGCATCACTGAAACTCATGTGTTCAGCAATACGCTGATCAATGAATTCCGCTTTGGCGTCAACATCATCAGCGACAGGCTGAATAACCAACCTCCGGTCACAAATGCGCAGGTCGGCATCAATCTGCCCACGGCGACAGGAGTGAACGGACAATCCGGCGATCCTAACATCTATCGATTTCAGTTCGGTACTTTTGCTTTTGGGGCATACCCCACCCAACTGCAATCTGCGCTCTCAGATAATTACACCTGGGTAGACACGGTGAGTTGGACGCACGGTCCACATCAACTGCGTTTTGGCGGGGAGGTTGACCGGGTTGCCATGCGCCGCAGCCTGCCCATTGCTGACAATGGACTACTGTTCTTCATTTCGGGAGCCACTGGACCCTATACGGACTTTCAGAGTTTCCTGGTTGGTTCTCCACTCCTGGGCGAGGGTGGAGGTGGTCTGGGTAACCACGATTACCGCATTCCCGGCTACTCCTGGTTCGTACAAGACGACTATCGGGCCAGCAAGAACCTTACTCTCAACCTCGGTTTCCGTAACGAATTGCTCGGTGCGCCCTACGACACGCTCTGCCACACCGGCAACACGGATCCCAACCTGGCGATCACGACCGGGCAACCGTATATTTACCCCAAGTGCATCAGCAAATTCGGGCTCTCCGGTATTACCGGAACGCTGAATCAAGCCGGACTTAACAACGAATACGCATCGGTATGGGAGCCGCGCATCGGTTTCGCTTATGACGTTGGCGGCCGTCACACCACATCGCTTCGAGGTGGCTACGGCATTTACAGCGTGCGCGAGGATCTGGGAGCGGTGGACAATCTTGCCATCGTTCCCCCGACGTATCCTTTTCTCGTAGGTTTCTTTCCCGGGGCTGATAGCTTGGCCAACCTGTTTGCATCCAGCGCGGCGTTTCCCAATGGCATTCCGCCACTGGGCGCGAATCCAACTCAGACCTATGTGCCCACGGCCGCGATCCTGCAGGGATTCTCTTACAGCGGCTGTTCGTTTTCCGCGCCTGCCTCGATCGAACGATGTGGCCCCGGTTTCTCCGGCAATGTGAACGGCCTCATTCAACTTGCTGTGCCGCTGCATTGGGTGGCGGGTACGACGCAGCAATGGAACATGACGATTCAGCGTGAATTGGGACGGGACTGGTTCATGGAGCTGGGCTATATCGGCACCAAAGGAACGCGTTTGCGCTCGACATACGATCCCGATCAGGCCACATTAGCCACACCGCAGAATCCGGTTACGATACCGGGCGCGGGCTGCGCCAACCTGAAGGCGCAGGGACTTTCCTGCACCATTGTCGATTCGACGGTAGAGAATGCCTCCGCCCGTGCTCCCTATATCGGTATCGCTCCCGGGGATTTCGAGGACTTCGCGCCCAACTCCGATTCCCACTACAGCGCGCTGCAGGCGACGTTGGCTCACCGCTTCGGCAGGGGGTTGTATTTCCAAAGCGCCTACACCTGGTCCAAATCGATTGACGACGTTTCGACCGCTTCGGTGGCATTCCTTACGCGAGTCAACAATCAAACCGACGCGGCTGCCTCTCGGGGACTCTCGGATTTCGACCGGCGGCAACGCTTTGTGACCAGTGGCGTTTACGAACTTCCATTCTTCGCCAACTCCAGCGGCTACACCAAAGGAGCTCTGGGTGGGTGGGAGGCCAGCGGGGTCATTGTCCTGCAGTCGGGAGCTCCGTTCACGATCTACGATCCGGCTGGGGGCACAGCTTATGCTCTGGCCAGCACGCCCTCATCGACTGCGACGTTCAATCCTGGATATAGCTGCGCCAATGCTCCCAGCCATGGCAGCCCAGAAGCGCGGTTGGCTAACTGGGTGAATCCCCTGGCATACACGCCTGATCCGCTCGCGACCCTTTCAGACGGTACTGCCAGTGATGCGACGGTCTATGGAAACACGCCGCGCAACTGCATTATTGGGCCGCCGCAGAAAAATGTCGACTTCACTCTCGGCAAAACCTTTAAGCTGGGCGAACGGCAGAATTTGCGATTCCGGGCGGACTTCTTCAACCTGTTCAACCATCCGTCCTTCGCCCTTCCGGCGGCGACGACGGTCTCGCCAATTGTGAGCGGGACTGGCGGCGGGTCTGCGCCCATCACCTCCACCGTTGGCACGCCGCGGCTGATTCAGTTCTCGTTGAAGTATGGGTTCTGACGTGGGATCGAAGTGAGTTACTGGTAGGCTTGCGGCGGCAAGCCGGTGATGCGGATGCCGCCGTGACCTTTGTGGCGGATATTCAGTCCGATAAGCAAAGCGGTAATCTGTTCGAGGATGCGCGCGTTCTCCAGTTTGCCGCCATCGAGGGCGCGGACACCGGGAATTTTGGCGGCGAGTTTCCGTCCAATCTGACTCGCATCGGGATCATCGCTGCACACAATCACGTCACAGTCGAGAGCATCGTCACCGTACAGAAGCTCGGCGGAGAGATTGTGGAAAGCTGCGGCCACGTTGACGCCCTTGGGTACAAGTTCCGCGGCTTGCTGTGCGGATGAGCCTTGCCAGACACCGAGAGTGCGGGAAGCGCGTCCGCCCACCGAAGCGGCAAGAGCAACGGTAGCGTCGATGAGAATGCTGCCCGGTCGAATCGCAGGCTTGAGTTGCTTAAGGAGAGTGGCCTGTCCTTCGAAGGGGACGGTGAGCACGAGAATATCTGCCGCGGCGCAGGCTGCGGCGTTTTCGATCCCGGAGAGGTTCACCTGGGTGCCGGCTCTTTGTTTAATCTTGTCGGCGGCCTCTTGCGCACGCTGCGCGTCGCGCGAGCCTATGATGACGGTCTCTCCGGCGCGTGCCCAGCGCAGGGCAAGGCCCATACCCGCGGGCCCAGTCCCGCCCAGAATCGCGATACAGCGTGCGTCAGGCAAATTCTGGCTCCAGCGTTTCTTCGGCGGTGAAGTCTTCCAGCGGCAGCTTAAGCTTGATGCGCGTGTAAGTGGTATTACGCTCGGCAGGGACGCGGCCCATTTCCATGATCAGCGACTGAAAATCCTCCGGGCTGGTGTATTGTCCGGCCGTGGCGCCGGCTTCGCGCGAAATATTTTCTTCCATCAACGTGCCGCCGTAATCGTTCGCTCCCGCGTGCAGGCATAGCTGTGAAAGACGCCGGTTCAGCTTTACCCACGAAACTTGAATATTGTTGATCGAACCGGCGAATAGCAGGCGCGCGAGCGCATGAACTTTCAGATGTTCGGCAAGCGTCGGACCGCTGCGAGCTAGTCCCTGATGAAAGAGCAACGTATTCTGATGAACAAATCCGAGCGGGACAAATTCGGTGAAGCCGCCGGTTTCTTCCTGGATGCCGCGCAGCAGCAGCATCTGGCGGACCCAGTGTTCCGGCGTTTCTGTATGTCCGTACATCATGGTCGAAGTGGAGCGGATGCCGAGGCGGTGGGCCGTGCGAATGACTTCGATCCACTGCGCGGTGGTGAGCTTGTTGGCGGAGAGAATGTGCCGGATCTCGTCATCGAGAATTTCGGCGGCAGTGCCGGGCAGGGTGCCGAGGCCGTTATCGCGCAGCATCGAAAGATAATCGGCGATCGACATGCCAGTCAGTTCGACACCGTAGACGATTTCCATCGGCGAGAACGCGTGGATGTGCATGGAGGGTACCGCTGCCTTCACCGCTCGCAGAATGTCGCGATAATAAAAAGGAGGCAGGGCGTGGGGCAGTCCGCCCTGAATGCAAACTTCGGTGGCGCCGAGTTGGGCCGCCTCAACCGCCTTTTGCGCGACTTGATCCGGGGTCAAGAAATACGTGTCGGATTCTCGCGGGCCGCGGCTGAAGGCACAGAATTTGCACCCCACAAAACAGATGTTGGTGAAATTGATGTTGCGATTCACGACGTAGGTGACGAGGTTTCCGGAGAGTTCGGCGCGCAGCAGGTTGGCGGTAGCGAGCAAGCCAAGCAGGTCGTCTCCTTCAGCGCAGGCTAGCGCATATGCCTCTTGCTTTGAGATGGCATTGCCGTTTTTAACTTCGAGAATTCTTTCCAACGAAGAGCGAACGGGAGGTGTCAGGGTGGGCGCCAGGTCGGACCAGTCGAGGGATGGGAAGCTTTCTAATTCGGACGTTGAAAGTGTGCGGAACACCGGTTCCTCCGAAGCTGCTGATATTCCAAATTACTCCCTGATGCGGCTTTTTGGCGAGGGGTCAACGGAATAGATCGGTATTTGCCGGACGCAGCAAATGGCGGGCGCGGCCCCGGGCGGGCTGATAAGGAAATCCGCGAATGATGCAGGCTGGGGTTCGGTTGAGCTTTCCGCATACCAGCGCAGCCGCGGCGGCAAGTTCGTCGGCAACGGCTTCGAGGCTGGCATGCAAGGTGTAGCCATGCGGATCGCGGCGTCCGCGGTCATCGCGCAGCGCCTTCATCCCTGAGAGGCCGATGCAGAAATCGACCAAACCTTCGCGCCAGGGGCGGCCGAAGGAGTCGGTAATCAGAACAGGGATTGCCAGTTTGGTGAGCTTCTTCAGCTCGAGATGAATTTCACGCGCGGAGTGATCAGCGTCGACGGGCAGAAGCAACGCGTGATGGCCGCCATCGACGTTGGAGATGTCCACGCCGCTGTTGGCGCAGATGAAACCGTGATGGGTTTCGGTGATGAGCACGCCTTGCTTGCGCCGGATGACGGCGCGGCTCTCGCGCAGGGCGAGCTCGAGAACACGGGCATCGAGATTGTATTGCTTTGCCCGCGCGACGGATTCGGGCGAAGGCTTGATCGTCGCGAGGTCGACGACACGGCCTTCCGACTTGGAAACAATTTTGTGTTTGACGACGAGAATGTCGCCGGATTCGAATGCCTGGCCGCTCGCTCGCAGCGCTTGCAGCAGCTTGCCCACTAGCAAATCGCCGGGTTTGATTTCGTCGCCGAGGCGTATGGGAATGAGACGAAGTTCGCTCGAGTCAGATCTTTTGCGGCGCTTCGCTGCCGGCTTCTGGGCAGCGCGACCATCCTCTGTCACAAGCCCTCAGTTCCGGTCGCAGGAAGTCCGAGGTCGAGTGACCAGCCGCGGATCAGCTTCTGGGTGCGGGTTTGGCCGGGATGCGCCAGGAGTTCCTGCAAATCCGAGGGATTGTCGACATCCAGCGCGATGTCGGGTAATTGCAGAACGATACAGGGCTTTCCCGTGGCCTTTGCCGCCGCGAGGTGTGGCTTGAAACTGTCGGTTCCAAAGCGCAAGGGGAACAGATTCGCGGGCCGGCGGAAGGCGGCATTGGTTCCGCGACCGTCGGCGGCAGGCGCAAGAACGGTACCTTCGCCGGGAGCGTGCGCGAAGATTTGCTCAATTTCGCTGGCCCGAATCATCGGAATGTCCGCAGGGATGACGAGCGTGCTGTCGACGCCGCGCGATAAGCAGAGGTTCGTCGCCATTTCGATGGCGCCGGTTTCGCCGGGATTGGCGGGGTCAGGGATGACTTCGAAATCGTATGCTCGCGCCAGTTCGAGGGCAAAGGGATCGCTAGTAACCAGCGCGCAGGCCGGCCGCTGTGGCCACGCAGCGAGCACAGCGACAACATCGTGCAGCATGGCTTGCGCGAGTTCCGTGCGCGCCGGTTGGTCGAGCACCGCAGCGAGCCGCTGCTTGGCTGCGGATAGATTTTTTACCGGGATGAGAATCACGGCTGTTCCGCAGCTCGGACGGAAGATTTGTCAGAGATCGTGCCGTTCGAAACATTTTTGTCCGAGAGCCGTCCACTCCCCATGAATGAAAGAACAGTCCTGGCGAGGGCGGCCTTGTCCTCGGCGGTGCGCATAATGGTCTGCGTGCACTGCACCCGCAAACCATTCCCACGAAGAGCTTCCGCAGCGCGGGCGTCGCGCGTGTCACAGATCAGGAGATCGAGAAAATTCTCGTAAGCTTTGGCGACTCCCGCGATTGAACAAGGCAGGCCCTGCGCGGCCATCAGAATGCCGGCAGGTCCGGCTACTGCCGCGTTTGCCACGATCGGACTGACGGCGGCCACCTGGCCGCGAGCGCGAAGCAAAGCATCCTGAACTCCGGGAACGGCGAGGATTGGGCCGATGCTGGTGACGGGATTGCTGGGAGCGATGAGAACTGTATCTGCGGAGACGATGGCATCGATCACACCCGGCGCCGGCTCCGCGTCGGAAGCTCCGGCAAAACGTACCGATTTTACCGGGTCTTGATACCAGCGCTGCACGAAGTATTCTTCGAAACTCAGTTCGCCGGAGGGCGTATCCACGCGCGTCTCAACCCGTGAATCGCTCATGGGCAGGATGCGCGCTTTCACGCCGAGCTTGTCGCAGATCGTGGTCGTGGCTTCGGAAAGAGTCTTGCCTTCCGCCAACAGTCGCGAGCGCAGCAGGTGCACGGCGAGATCGCGATCGCCGGTATGGAACCATGTTGGCTCGCCGAGTTGTCCCATGGCTTGCAGGCAGAGAAAAGTGTCGCCCTTCACGCCCCAGCCACGTTCGCGGCTGAGCAGGCCAGAGAGCACGTAAGTGATCGAATCGATATCGGGCGAAACGTATAGTCCCCACCACAGCAGGTCATCGCCCGTATTCACGATCAAAGTGATTTCTTCCGGCGGGATCACTTGTCGCAAGCCGTCGACAAACTTGGCGCCACCCGTGCCGCCGGTGAGCACGCAGATCATGCGGCCCTCTTTTCTGCGGCGAGGCCTTCGCTGTCGCGGGCAGCATGAAGTCTTTCGGCGAGCAAGCCAGATTTCGGCAAGCCGGGTCTCGGCATGAGTGCGGGCAGGAATTCGGGATAGACAGGCAAGCGCTGGCGCAACTGGAAACCCCTACTCTCGGTGCGCAGGCGCAGTTGCTCCAGGTGCGGCCAGGGTTTTTCGGGATTGATGTAATCGGGCGTCAGCGGCGAAACTCCTCCCCAGTCGTTGATGCCGGCATCTAACAACTCTTCATAATACGGCGCATTGAGGTTGGGAGGCGCCTGAATATTGACGTTGGGCATTAACAATCGAGTTACTGCCACGGTGCGCAGCATCTCTCCTTGGCTCGGCTCGGGCACGTGAGCCATGGGGATGTTTGGCTTGGCGCGGAAGTTCTGCACGATTACTTCCTGTATGTGGCCGTAGCGGTCGTGAAGATCGCGAATCGCGAGGATGGTTTCAACGCGGTCTTCTGGAGTCTCGCCGATGCCGATCAGCAGGCCGGTAGTGAAGGGAACGCGCTGTTTTCCGGCCTCTTCGATGGTGCGCAGGCGCTTGGCCGGGACCTTGTCGGGAGCGTTATCGTGGGCCGCGCCGGGAGCGAGCAAAGACTGGTTGGTGGTTTCGAGCATCAGGCCCATGCTGGGCGAGACGGCGGCCAGACGGGCGATCCATTCGGCGCTGAGCAGCCCAGGATTCGGGTGCGGCAGCAGGCTGGTTTCGCGCAGCAGCAGTTCGCACATCGCTTCCAGATAATGCAGCGTGGACTTATAGCCGAGAAGGCGCAACGTCTCGCGCATCTCGGGAAAGAGCAGTTCCGGCTTGTCGCCGAGGCTGAAGAGAGCCTCGGTGCATCCCAGCTTTTCGCCGGCGCGGGCGACGGTGAGCACTTCTTCCGGAGTCATGGTGTGCGCTCCGGGTTCTCCGGGATCGCGGCGAAAGGTGCAGTATCCACAATAGTCGCGACACAGATTCGTCAGCGGCAGAAAAACCTTACGGGAATAAGTGATCACGCCGGGTTTGAAGTTCTCTTTTGCCGCGCGCGCGGCGGCGAGCAAGGCCGAGAGATCGTCGTCACTACAGCGGATCAGGCGCAGGGCGAGGTCGCGGGAGATGGGCTCGCCGGGTCGCAGATCGTCTAATTCTGCCGCGCACGATGAGCCTCGCTCGGGTGCGGCCGTTTTGATGGCAGCTGGAGTCACGATTCTGGATTCCGCGGGCCTGCTTATGAAGTGAATCATACAACAGTGGTTAGTGGCCAGCATTCCGTGCCAGTCAATACAAACTTGCCCGCCCGCTGAACACTGACCACGGGCTCGGGGAGTGGTCGATGAGTTCTATAAAAAGGGATGTCAAGAAAAAAAGCTCCGCCTCGACCGGAGTGGAGATTCTTTCTCGAGATCCAGCCCACTTGTCGATTCACTTCTCTGGGGAGGTTTGGCCGATTGCCATGCTCATAAGTTCCTCCGCTGATGTAACGATGCCATCGAGTTCGAAAGAGCGGCAAGCGAGAACTGGTTGCTTCTGAGGCAACCATGGTTCTATCCGAGGCTCGTGGCCTATGGCTATTTCTGGTTATTCCGAGGGGGCATAACGTGTAATGGGTGACTCGGTGCCGAAGCACACGGGGCCGATCTCATCGACTGATACTCCTCTCGAACCGAGCATCTCCAGAACCCGACCGCCCATCATCAGAGGGAACTCCCGAGATGGAAAGCCTGCTTCACCGGAGAGGCTCAAGCGGCACTTGCCGAGGCAACTGTTTGGGGTCGAAACTCACTCCTTTCTTCCATATCGTTAAGGTGATCGTAGCCATCTTGCGTGCCAGGGTCAGACGGGCCATCGTCGGCCGCATGCCCTTCTCCACCCGAGCCACATAGAAGTCGTGCAGCGGACCAGGACGTGTACTGGCAGAGATAGCAGCACTTTTGAACAGACTCTTCAGATCTTTATTGTGGTTGTCATTCAGACCGCGCACCGTAATGCGCTCGCGGTTGCGTTGCAGTTTGCCACGCACACAGCGGTACTCACCGCTGTCGTGAGTCTCGACCGCGAAACCGCTGTAGGCCCAGAGCTGCCGCTTGGTACGGAAACGATGCGGTGTCTGCAGCAATGCCACCAACAAAGCGGCGCGAATCGGACCGATGGAAGGAATTTGGCGAAGTAACTTCACCGCACGGTGCTTTTGGCTTTCCCCCAGGAGTTCGCGGCGTGCTTCCAGACGCAGGGGTTGCAGACTGTCGAGTTGCTGGTATAAATGCTCAGCTCGAACCCGAACTCCTGGTTCCACGAGCTTGGTCAGCCACTCGGCGCGATGACGGGGAGCATAGACGCTGCTGCCAGCGCAGGGAATGCCCCAGCTGCGGTACAGGGCCTTAATCCGATTCATCCCCCGGGTCACATCTTTGGTGATCGTCAGATAACTCCGCCCCAACTCTTTTAAGGCCCGTATTCCATGCTCTTCGTGGTACACCGCCTTGAGTTGGTTGGTGCGTAACAACTCCGCCAACTTTCGCGCGTCGATTCGGTCACTCTTGTTGCCCTCTTTCAACAGAGCCGCTTTGCGTGGATCGCAGACTACTAGCCGGCTGACATGGGGTTTCAGGAGATCGTGTAACCAGGCAGCCGAGGTTCCTTCCTCGAAGGTCAGAGACAGAGTCCCGTGCAGTCCTTGGATGAACTCGACGATCGTGGACGCCTTGGTCTCCAGCAGGCATTCCATGATCAGCTGGCCCGAGTTGTTCATGATGGCAACCGAGATCGTTGCCTGGTGAACGTCCATGCCAATATACTTTTCTTGATTCATGACGGCGCTCCTTTCGCTAGGGTTGGCGATTCGAACAATCACAACCTATCGCAAAAGTGGGCGCCTTTTTATATTGCGTGTAATCGCGATTTTTCACCAATCAACAAAAGTGATGCCTATCACATTGACCTGCCCCCAGCTTTCGTTCACGTAAGAATACGACAAGTTACAACTGCCCTATCTCCGGTTTGAGCGGGGATGGGGGTCTGGGGCAAGGGGCCGGCGTTTGAGGCCTCTTGCCCCAGTTCAGCTCTATAGAAGTTCGCCGCCTGAGCTGCGGCAAATTCCTTCGGTGTTTTGTATCCCAGACTACTGTGCGGTCGCTCCTCGTTGTACTCCGTCCGCCACGCCGCGATCTTGCGTCGCGCGTCGAACAGATTCTGAAACCAGCTCAGATTCAAACACTCTTCCCGCAGCCGTCCGTGAAAACTTTCGACGCGCCCATTCTGCATCGGCTTTCCCGGCTGAATGTGCACTAACTCGATCTGCCGCTCCACGCACCACGCCAGAAAATGCCGACTGGTGAGTTCCGGCCCATTGTCGCAGCGGATCGCCAACGGCTGTCCGCGTTCCGCCACAATTGCTTCCAGCACTCGCGTCACTCTCCGGCTGGCGAAACTGGTGTCGACTTCCAACGCCAGACACTCTCGCGTGTAAGCATCCACCACGCTCAGCACGCGGATGGTTCGGCCGCACTCTACCGCGTCGTGCACAAAGTCCAGCGCCCACTCCTGATTGGCCGAAGTTCGCACCACGAGCGGCTTTCCCTCCCGCACGCAATGCTTTCGCTTCTTCCGCCGGATCGCCAATCCCGCCTCCCGATACACCCGATGCAACCGCTTGTGGTTCACGTGCTCTCCGCTTCGTTGCAACAGCACCTGCAGTCGCCGATACCCGAAGCGCGGCTTCTCCCGCGCCAACTCCACTAGCTTCGTCCGCAACGGCTCATCCGTTCGCAGCGACCGGTAACGATACGTCGTCACCGCCATTGTCATCAGTCGGCAGGCTCGCCGCTCGCTGAAGGCATATTCTTGCTGCACCTGCTCGATAGCTGCCTTCAGCGCTACGAGCTCCAACCGTTTTTTCGGATCACCGACTGCAGTGCTTCCTTGTCCAGACTCAGATCCGCCACCAGCTTCCGCAGCTTCGTGTTCTCATCCCGTAGTTGCTTGGCTTCCTGCGCCTGGCTCACATCCATCCCACCGTATTTTGCTTTCCATGCGTAGATCGTGTGTTTCGATACCCCTGCCTCTCGCGCCACGTCTTCCGCTTTACGTCCCGCTTCCAGTTGTTTCAGCACCCCGATGATCTGCGCCTCTGTGTGCCTGGTCTTCGACATACCCGCTTCCCCTTTCGTTCGCTGAAATCATACTCAGCTTTGTGCGGAAAGCGGGGAGCAGGTCAACATGCAAGAGCCGGATGTCATCATACTCGAGGCTTCAGAAATTGCTTCGATGTCGGCCCGCACCGTGGAAGTGTTCTTAGATGGGTCCAAGCCCAGAATTGTCGAGTGGCTGGTGATTGAGCCTTCTCAAGCGATCGCCCAGGGCTTTTCCGATCACTTTCGTTCGTTCCTGAAGTCCGATGATCGGGGTAAGCAGGTGTTCGTGACCGCTGGGGAGGGGCGCCCTCACCATGGAATGGAAATGGTGTCGTCCCGCTCTGCCGATATTCCTCCAACAGGTAGCACGGGCGTGCCCGTCCGTTGTCATTGGCCCCGAAGAACGTTCCGAGTTGGATTTGAATGGGATTTGGAGAGGGATTTCGAGGAATCTAAGGAAGGATCTAAGTGCGCAGGAGCGTCAGATAATCGTCCAGGCAAAGCGCCTTGGATTCGGCTGCGATTGCGCGGGTCTGCTAAGTCGGTATAAGCGCATTTCATTCCGGAAGGCTGCGGCGTACCTAGAGGAGATTGAGCAAGAGTGCCGGTAAAAGGTGTTAGCGCTCAGAACCCCTGCCGGGGGATTTTGAGTGATATCAGATGGGATGAGAAGGCCGGTCTCCGACGGGATGCGATACGCTCCCAAGTTATCGACGTGCTCGAAGCACAGAGATAAAGGAGACCGGCAATGAAGAAGATTAGCACCGCGGCAGTGAAGCAGAGCAGGAATAATTCCGAGCAGAAGCTAACCATCGGGTTGGATTTGGGAGATCGTTCGAGCTGGTATTGCGTGCTGGACGAAGCAGGCAATGTGTTGCTGGAGCAGAAGCTGAGCACGACTCCGAAAGCCATGAAGGAAGTGTTTGCCGGAATGGCGCGCTGCCGGATCGCGCTGGAAACCGGGATGCATTCGCCGTGGGTAAGCCGGGTGCTGAGCGAACTGAAACACGAAGTGATCGTGGCCCATGCCCGCAATGTGCGGCTGATCGGAGAGAGCCGAAGAAAAGATGATCGTCTGGACGCGCAGACTCTGGCGCGGCTAGCGAGGATCGATCCCCAGTTGCTGTGCCCGGTGAGACATCGCAGCGCGAAAGCGCAGGCAGATCTGGCAGTGATCCGGGCGCGAGCCGGACTGGTGCGAGCCCGCACAGCGCTGTTCAACACGGCCCGTGGACTGGCCAGGAGCTACGGGGAACGACTACGCGGGTGCAACGTGCGCAATATGAATCCGGAAAAAGCTGAGGGGCTGAGCCCGGAGCTGCAACGCGCGCTGGAGCCGTTGCTGGCAGGGATCGAATCGCTGCGTGAACGCATCCGCGAGTACAACGAACGGATCGAGAGTCTGGCGCAGGAAAGCTATCCGCAGGTGGCGCTGCTGAAGCAGATCAAGGGTGTGGGGACGCTGATCGCACTGACGTTCTTGCTGACGCTGGAAGATCCGCATCGTTTCCGCAAGAGTCGGGACGTGGGCTGCTACCTGGGGCTGCAGCCAGGGCGGAGAAACTCGGGGCAGAGCGAGCCCCAGATGCACATCAGCAAGGAAGGCGACCCCTATCTACGGACGCTGCTGGTGCAAGGGGCGCAGCACATTCTGGGGCCGTTCGGACCAGATTGCGATCTGCGGCGTTGGGGTCTGAAGCTGGCCGGACACGGAGGAAAGAGCGGAAAGAAACGAGCCATCATTGCCACGGCGCGAAAGCTAGCCGTGTTGCTGCATCACCTTTGGGTGAGCGGAGAAGTCTACGAACCGCTGCACAACAGCAAGCAGAGAGCCATGCCGGCGGCGGCATAAAACCAAGAGGCGCTCCGCGAAAGGAAAAACAAAAGCCCAAAGCCGAGTTTCGGTGACTGCGTTAATCGCCTGGCCCACTTCCATCAAAGGATGGACGAAAGGTCGATAATCAGGTGGCAGCATCGACTGAAACGAGAACACCCAACTTGCACCGAGCGAACAAAATCGCTCAATAAAGAGTGCGGATGGAAGGGTGGCGACAGTGGCGACTCGGTGGGAGAAAAACATTGTCCAACGAAAAAACAGTAAAACCCACTTGACTCCGACCGGCCTTCTCATGGAAGGCGATTTCGCTCATTGATCCCGCCGGGCCGCCGCCGTGCTAATGTAGGCAGTCGCGTCATCAAAAACCCCAGGTCCAGCATGAGCGTCAGTGCACTCGAATTTCGCAGAGCGATGGGAGCTTTTGCGACCGGAGTGACCATCATCACCCTCGATTTAGACGGCTCAGTTCATGGAATGACTGCCAACGCTTTCGCCTCGCTGTCGCTGAATCCGCCGCTGCTGCTGGTTTGCGTGGACCGTAGCGCCCACACTCACGCTCATCTGCACGCCAAGAAGCGCTTTGGAATCAATATCCTGGCAGAGAATCAGCGCTTGATTTCTGAATACTATGCCCAACCCCCGGGGGATCACGAGCAGGCGGAAGAAGAGGTCGGCGCACGGTTCGACCGAACCGCACACGGAACCCCCATCCTGCACGGTGCACTCGCGTATCTGGAATGCAAGTTAAGGTCGACCGAAGACGCCGGCGACCACACGATCTTTATTGCCGAAGTAGAAGATGTCGTGCTGCGGGGAGGGGAACCGCTGCTGTTTTTTCGCGGGAAGTACCGCCTGATCGGGGAAGAGGTGGTGGACTAGAAGAGGTGGTGGACTAATTGTAGAAAAGCCCGGCGCTTCTTGAGGGAGCACCGGGCCAGAGGGACTCGCAGACGTTTCAATCATCTTTGGTCCTTGGGTGCGTTCCGGACAAGGTTACACGTCACAAACAGCTGTGGAAAACTGAGGCACGCCACTTTTGCGCCCGGAGAACATCTAATCAGCGGTTACTTTTTGCAGGCATTTTACTGGGGGCATACATTTATGGCGGAAAAGATTGCTAAGAATGAATCGGAGTGGAAGGAGAAGCTGACTCCGGAGCAATATCACGTGACACGTGAGGCGGGAACCGAACCGGCGTTCACCGGTAAGTACTGGAAAACAAAGGACGCGGGAACGTATCACTGCGTCTGCTGCGGGGAGCCGTTGTTCGACTCCTCGACGAAATTCGATTCCGGAAGCGGCTGGCCAAGCTTTTTCAAACCAGCGGACGAGGGGAAGGTCGAGGAGCACAAAGACCGCAGCTACGGGATGGTGCGCACCGAGGCTCGCTGTGCCCGTTGTGGAGCCCATCTGGGACACGTGTTCGAAGATGGTCCCGCGCCCACTGGCCTGCGTTACTGCATGAACTCGGCAGCGCTCGATTTGAAGCCCAAGGCGGAAGAGAAGAAGTAAACCGGCGCTGCCAGGGTATTGCGACGGCCATCGTAAAGGAAAAGAAAAAGGGGCACGCGCAGGCGTGCCCCCTGTTTGTCTTTGGATACTCCGTCGGTGCCTTATGCGCCGGCGATGGCCGCCACGGCCTTCGGCGGCTCCGGTGCAGATGGCTTCGGCGCTTCCACGGCTTTCACCTGAGGCTGGGCCTGGTTCTTCTGCTGCTTTTGCTGGCCGCTGCGTACCTCAATGCCGCCCTTCAGCACAGCGCCATCTTCCACGCTAACCCGCTCGGTGAGCACGTTGCCGTGCACCACGCCTTCGCTGCGGATATCCACGCGATCGCTGCACTCGAGATTGCCGGTGACTTTGCCCATGACGACAACTTCGCGAGCGGTAATATCGGCTTGCACGATGCCGTTGCGGCCGATAGTGACGCGATTGTCCGTGAGCGTGATTTTGCCTTCGATCCGGCCATCGATATAGAGCGCTTCCGAGCCAGTGATTTCGCCCTTGATCACCAGGGAACGGCCAATGGTGGCTTGCTCAATGGGCGCGGTGGTGGTTTTCACCGGGTTATAAGAGTTAGGGTTGGAGGCGGGCGAATTCGACTTCGCGCCATAGGAGTTGTCTGAAGACTGAAGCATGCGGCCTTCCTTAATCCCGCGCGGCGCGTCCCTTCGCCAAACTCAGGGCAGGCGACGCCGATCGAAGCGGGCGGTCTTGGATCTTTAGATCTTTGGCCTTCGGCTGGTTCGTGTCCCTTTGGCCAATCTGAATATCGCACAGCAGTAAGTCATCCTCCGAGATTACGGAAGAGAGTGTACGAACGCGGCAGAAGACGTGTTACTCGGCTTGTTGCAGAGACTGGCTGAGTTCTTCCCATTCCGCGAGGAAGGCGGCGTGCGCGGTTTTGTTGCGGTCGAGCTCTTGGGATTGGGTCTGGCTCTCTTCCGCGCTGACGAAACTCTGCAGCGCCGTTTCACAGCGCGCAATTACCGCCTCGGCGCGGCTGATTTCCGCTTCCAGTTCGCGGATGCGGTCTTCCATTTTCTTGCGCTTGATGGGATTCAGACGTTTTCCCTTAGCTATAACGGACGCGGGGGCGTCATTTGCGGCATGGTTGCCGTTGACCGGAGCCGGCGGGGCCGGTTCAACTGCTTTCAATTGTTGCCGGATGGTCTCATCCTGTTTCGCGCTTCCGCCCTGTTTTCGCCAGAGATAATCCTCATAATTTCCGGGATAGACTTCGACTTTTCCATCCCCGATTTCGAATACCCGTGTAGCCAGCTTGTCGATAAAGTAACGGTCGTGCGAGACGAAGACGACTGTGCCGGTGTAATCCATAAGCGCTTCCAGCAGGACGTCCTTGGCGCGGAGGTCCAGATGGTTGGTAGGCTCGTCGAGCAGCAGAAAATTTGCCGGATGCAGGAGCAGGCGAAGCAAGGCGTAGCGGCCGCGTTCGCCGCCGGAGAGGACTCCAATTTTCTTGAAGACGTCGTCTTCGGAAAAAAGAAAACATCCGAGCAGGCTGCGGAGCTCGGTTTGCGTGGAGCGTGGTGAAGCGGCGCCGAGATCGTCAATCATACGTGCGCCTGCATCAAGCTCTTTGTATTGATCCTGCGCAAAATAGTCGGCCTGCACGTTGTGGCCGAGGCGGAATTCGCCTTGGGTTGGAAGTTCTGCGCCTGCGAGCAGCTTGATCAGCGTGGATTTTCCGGCTCCGTTCACGCCGACCAGTGCGATGCGGTCGCCCTTCTCGATCATGAAGTTCACGTCGCGGAAAACTTCTTTTTCCCCACTGTTCGCTGTTGCAGAGTTCTTCCCGGGGTAGATCTTCGCTACGCTTTCGAACTCAGCGACAATGCGTCCGCTGGGCTTGGGCTGAGGGAATGAAAAGTGAATCGTCTTCTCTTCCGGCGGAACTTCGATGCGCTCAATCTTCTCCAATTCTTTGATGCGGCTCTGCACCTGCTTGGCCTTGGTCGCCTGGTAGCGGAAGCGGTTGATGAATACTTCCAGCTGCTCGATGCGGTCTCGCTGGTTGCGGTAAGCGGCTTGCAGTTGCTCGTTGCGTTGCGTCTTTTGCGACAGAAACTTGTCGTAGTTTCCGGTATAGAACCAGAAGCGCTTATTCCAGATTTCCGCAATCTTGTTGACCGTCACATCGAGGAAATAACGATCGTGCGAGATGAGGACAAAGGCGTGCGGATAATCGTGCAGATATTCTTCCAGCCAGTTGCGCGCTTCCAAGTCAAGGTGATTGGTGGGCTCGTCGAGCAACAGCAAGTTGGGTTTCTGCAGCAGCAGCTTGGCCAGCGCCAGGCGCATCTGCCACCCTCCGGAGAATTCGTCGGTTTGCCGCTCCCAGTCGTCTTTTCGAAAACCCAGCCCCATCAAAACGCGTCCCACCTCGGCTTCAATCGAGTAGCCATCGCGAGTGCGAAACTCGTGCTCCAGGCTGTGATAGCGGTCGGCAACCTCGGCGTACTCCGCGCTGGTGTGGTCGAGTTCGGAAATGCGGTGGGTGAGCGTCTCCAGTTCACGCTCCATGGCGTGGAGCTCGGTGAACACATCCATGCATTCGGCGAAAACGGTGCGGCCGGAAAGCGAGAGGCCATCCTGCGGAAGATAGCCGGCAGTCGTGCCTTTGGCGACGATTAGCGATCCGTAGTCGAGGGTGTCCAGGCCGGCGAGAATCTTCATTAATGTGGATTTGCCGGTGCCGTTGGCGCCGACCAGACCGACGCGGTCACGAGGGGTGATCAACCAGTCGGTATTTTCAAAAAGAAGTTTGTGGCCGAAGCGTTTTCCGGCGCCAGAAAGCTGAATCATGGGCTGGATTCATGGTCTCACAAAAAGTGAGCACCGAGTACCGAGTCACGAGACGAGAATCAGGATTGCACGACGGCGCGGCCGTTGCGCGATCCGGGATAGGTTCCCCAGAGTGCGTTGTGGAACTGAATGCGCTCGAGCGCGCGATCAATCACAGCTTCGGTTTCGCGAGCATATTTGATTTCGCGACCTTTGGCCAAGCGACGGCGTGCCTCTTCCGGAGCGAACCAGGTTGGATTTCGCAGAGGTTCATCGGGCCGGCGCAGTTCGTGGATCTCCATGAGGAAAGCTTTGACGACAAATTCCTGCACGCCGCCCGGCTGCCAGAACACGCCCTTGGAATGGATGTAGAGATGAAAGTGGCGAGGCTCGATGGTGCCGAGAGCGCCGGCTTCTTCCGCTGCTTCCCGCTCGGCCGCCTGACTATGCGAGAGGCGCGCTTCCGGCGAGCCTTTAGGAAAGGTCCACTTGTTTCCACCGTTGGTGTTCACCAGCAGGAATTCCACTGTCGCGCCACGCTTGTGGTAACAGACTGCAGCCACCTGTAGCGGCAGCGACTTCGCGATGCGCGGCGAACCCATGGCGCCCTCCTACTTCTATCGTAGATGCAGGACGTTTCAGTAGTGTTAATGTGCAACAAAAATTGTGCAGTACGGTGGTTACTGTAGTTACCAAAATGGGACGCCATCCTCTAAAGTCCGCGTCCATACGCGGGAATTGCGGCTCCGGTAACATCTTTGCCGGAGTCCCCAGCCAGCCATAGGATTAAGCTGGCCACGGAGGCGGGCTGCACCTATTCTTGTCAAGCGATTTCTCGTAGTCTGGGCGTGCGCCTTGCGTTCGGAACCTTGCGTTCGGAACAACGCCGTGCTTGAGCAAAGTGATCCTCCGGCGGTATCCTGCAGGGAGAGTAGTTGCACTTCTACCTCCGCCGAGCCAGCCAGTGAAAGCCGCCGTCCAACGAGCCGCAAAACGTCCCCTTCAGATTGAAGAAATTCCCAAACCTGAGGCATCTGCGCGCCATGTGCTGCTTCGCGTTCGCGCCTGCGGTGTCTGCCGCACGGATCTGCACATCGTTGACGGTGAGTTGCCACTTCGCAAAGTGGGTCTAATCCCCGGCCACCAAATTGTGGGAGATATTGTCGATGGAGGAACGGCCGAATTGCCGATTGGCACACGCGTCGGGGTTTCCTGGATGGGCGGAGTAGACGGCGATTGTCCCTATTGCCGTCGAGGACTGGAAAATCTCTGCGACTCGCCGGCCTTCACGGGATACACCGTCGATGGGGGCTATGCGGAGTATGCCGCAGCGCGAGACGACTTTGTATATAAGCTTCCCTCGGAATTGGACGACCTCCATGCCGCGCCCCTGCTGTGCGCGGGCATAATTGGATTCCGCAGCTTGCGCGTGGCCGGGGTGGAACCGGGCGATCGCGTCGGACTATTTGGCTTTGGTGCGTCCGCACATCTGGTCATCGCCGTCCTGCACTCGTGGAACTGCGAAGTGTATGTGTCCACGCGGGGCGCTTCGCATCGGAAGTTGGCTGAATCGTTAGGTGCGAATTGGGTGGGCGCTGAAACCGATAAGCCGCCAGTCGAACTCGACCGCGCGGTGACCTTCGCCCCCAGTGGCGACGTTGTGATCGCCGCGCTAGCCAGCTTGCGCAAGGGAGGAGTGGTGGCGATCAATGCGATTCATCTGGACCGCATGCCCGAGTTCGACTATGACCGCCTGCTTTGGGGTGAGCGGCAGATTCGCAGCGTAGCGAACATGACGCGGTCCGACGCGCGCGATTTTCTCAAGATCGCCGCCGACATCAAACTGCAGCCAAAGGTGACGGTGTTTCCTTTGGAGAAAGCCAACGAGGCCCTCGCGGCCATCAAGAATGACGCGATCGACGGAGCTGCGGTCATCGTTCCCTAGGAGTTCAAAGGCGAAATCTTCTATCCGGATGACTTCTCATCCGTCAGTGGGAATATCAGGACCAGCAACTCACGCGCGGCGGGGTCACCATTCCAGGCGTGACCTACAAGAAACAATGAGGCCTGTTCAAAATTGAGGATTCTCAATTGCGGGGGTGAGTACGAACGGTTGGGCGCTTCTTCTGGTTGCACGTGCACACTGCCTCTACTTTTGAAGCACGCCGTGCAGCAACCTTACTACAGAGGGAGAAAAGCCCTAAGCATCACCGTATTTTGTTACGAAACACGAACAGACGCGACTTTCTGCTGGCATAGGCAAGAAAGGGTAAATGGGCGTATCCGAGTGAGCGGGGTACGGCTTCCGAAAACGCAGCCGGGATGAACGGTGGCAAGTGAGAAAGTGGTCGGGGCGCGCGGATTTGAACCGCGGACCCCCTGCGCCCAAGGCAGGTGCGCTACCAGGCTGCGCTACGCCCCGACATGACTAGCAGATTTGATTCTAAGGTACTTCCGAACTTCGTTGCCACCCCAAAGCATGATTTTTATCCACAAGCGTGCACTTATGAGCCTACTGCAGGGTCACCGTGATTTTTGATCGCCTGGTTCGTGGAGCAGGCATCTCATTAGCACGGCGGTTCAGCTTCTCCCGCCGGCGCAGCAGTAGGTGCGGGAGGTCAGGCTGCGACTTCTTCGGAGAGAAGCGGACACCGCGGCTTCAGACCCAAGCCGGCGGCCAACAAAGTGTAAATCAAAAAAATTGTTTTTGCCTCACTTCCGGTGCGGGATATGCGAGACTGGCCTGCATATGTCAGCGCGACTGCAAGCGGAGCCGCATCGCCGTTTAAATCCGTTGACCGGCGATTGGGTTCTCGTGTCGCCCAATCGCACGCAAAGGCCGTGGCAAGGACAGGTCGAACACCTCGCCCCGCCGGCGCCGCATTACGATGCTGGATGCTATCTCTGCCCCGGCAACCAACGGGCGGGCGGAGTCCAGAACCCCAATTACGATTCAACCTTCGTCTTCACGAATGATTTTGCCGCGCTAAAACTAGATGTCCAGTCGGGGGCTGCCGACCCCTCGGGACGCGGTTTACTACGGGCTGAATCCGAGGCCGGCACCTGCCGCGTGGTGTGCTTTTCTCCCCGCCACGATCTGACCTTGGCGCGCATGACCGTGCCCGAGATTGTCCGCGTGGTCGATGTCTGGGTCGATCAGTACACCGAGCTTGGCAGTCTGCCGCAGATCCAGCACGTGCAGATTTTTGAGAACCGCGGAGAGATGATGGGAGCCAGCAACCCACATCCACACGGCCAGATTTGGGCGAACGCCACCGTTCCCGACGAGCCGAGACGAGAACAGCAGGCGCAGAAGGCGCATTTGCAAGACTACGGCGTTTGCCTGCTCTGTGACTATCTGCTACTGGAGATGAAAGACGGCACCCGGATCGTGGTTGAGAATTCGCACTTCGTGGCAGTGTTGCCTTTCTGGGCGGTTTGGCCTTACGAACTGTTGATCTTGTCGAAGCAGCACGTGACCAGCATGGATCAACTGGACGCGACAATGCGCCAGGGTCTGGCCGATATTCTCAAGCGAATCACGACGCGCTACGACAATCTCTTCCAGACTTCTTTTCCATATTCGATGGGTTTTCATCAAGCCCCGACCGAGGGCAAGCCTCATCCGGAGTGGCACTTGCACGCGCATTTCTATCCTCCGCTGTTGCGGTCGGCCACGGTGCGGAAGTTTATGGTTGGCTATGAAATGCTGGCCAGCCCGCAGCGGGACATTACCCCGGAGATCGCCGCCGATACGCTGCGGAAGGTTTCTGAGCTACATTATCTCGAAGCTCCCAAGGTTTGAAGATGGATGGCGATGTGACCATGGATGCCGCACAACTGGAGCGTGACTTCAGCGCTTTGTTCGCCGTCGAGCCCGCCGTGTTCCGCGCTCCCGGGCGGGTGAACCTGATCGGCGAGCATACGGACTACAACGACGGTTTTGTCATGCCTTGCGCCATCGGCCTGAGCACCCACGTCGCCATCTCGGGACGCGCCGATCGCCGGCTGGTGATTCGCTCCCAGCAGCGTTCCGGGGAATGCGAATTTGAGATTGACCAGCTGCCGCCACACAAAATCGGCGAGTGGTGCGATTATGTGCTCGGCGTGGCGCGCGGCTTGCAGGAAACCGGCCATCGCCTGCAGGGTGCGAATTTGCTGGTGCGGGGCGGAGTCCCTATCGGCGGCGGCCTGAGTTCATCGGCGGCTATCGAAGTGGCCAGCGCCCTGGCGCTTACCTGGCTCAACGGGATTTCTCTGCCGCTGACTGATTTGGCGAAGCTTTGCCAGCGCGCGGAAAACGCCTTTGTTGGAGCCCGCTGCGGCGTGATGGATCAGTTCGTCTCCTGCCTGGGCCTGGCCGGGCATGCGCTGTTGCTCGATTGCCGCTCCCTGCAGTTCGAGCTTCTCCCAATTCCCGAGCACGTCCGGCTGGTCATTTGCAACACAATGGTCAAGCACGAACTGGCCGGCGGCGAATACAACCGCCGCCGCCAGGAGTGCGAAGAGGGAGTGCAGCGTCTGTGCCGGCACTATCCGGGCATCCGCGCCTTGCGCGACGTGACCATCGAGCAGCTGAAGAAATGCGTGGACGATCTTCCGCCCATTATCTATAAGCGCTGCTGCCACGTGGTCGAGGAAAACCAGCGAGTGTGCGCGGCGGCGGAAAGTTTACGCCGCGGCGATCTAGCCGGGTTCGGGGAGCGGATGCGCGAGTCGCATCGCAGCCTGCGCGATTTGTACGAGGTCAGCTGCCGCGAACTGGACCTGATGGTGGAAGCGGCCGAGGGACTGCGCGGCTACTACGGTGGACGCATGACCGGTGGCGGCTTCGGCGGCTGCACTGTGAATATGGTGGAGGCCAGCTCCGCGGAATTCTTTGCCGGCCAGATCTCCGCTCGCTACCAACAGACGACTGGCATCGAGCCGGCGATTTATCTATGCGCCGCTGCCGATGGCGCACAGATGGAAAGCCTGCCCGCAGACCAAAAGCGCTAACTTGCTTACCGAACCGTCGCCAGTCTTGCGTCTCTATCCGCGAGCATTCATGGGCACGCGCCCAGACACCATTCGGGAAGATGCCGGACGGGACGCCGGTTGAAATCTACACGCTGAGCGATGGCGCATACCAAGCTCGCATCGCGACTTACGGCGGCATTATGGTTTTTCTCAAAGCTCCAGATCGCACAACCCGCTGATTACGACCGCTCGCAGGACTATCTGAACGCTCATTGCCGCGTCTCGTTTTTGTCGTTTTGGTCCCTCGCCGCAGACCCTGCCACGTTGATCAATGTCGGCAGAATATCTCCCAGAGCGTCATTACCCCGCTGGCCTAATGCGAAATACAACCTGCTATATGAAGGATAGAGTTCATCGTAGGTGTGTTGCGCCGAGTCCTCCGGCAGGAACCTCCGGTGCCCAGGGCAAATTTTATCTTGCGCTTCCTCGACGGTCTTGAAAGTTCCGGCGGCCAGAAAAGCAAAGATTGCAGATCCTAGACTGACTACGCTCTTGCTCGGAACCAGCACCGGACGTCCAAGCACATTGGCATACACTTGATTCAAGACGTCGTTCTTCTGCGGAATGCCGCCTGCATTGATCACGCGCTTAATGTGTACTTCATGCCCAGCCAGCCGGTCCAAGATCACGCGCGTATGAAATGCGGTGCCTTCGATCGCAGCAAAGAACTCATCCTGAGCTGTGCTCTGCAAATTCCACCCCAGCGTGACGCCGCGCAGGTTGGGATTCACCAGCACGGTGCGATCGCCATTATCCCAAGTCATGCGCAACAAGCCAGTCTGGCCTGCACGATAATTCTCCAAGCCCGCGGACAATGCCTTTACATCGGTGCCGGCACGGCAAGCGATCGAATTGAATATGTCTCCCACGGCTGAGAGTCCGGCTTCGATTCCGGTGCGCAGAGGGTGCACACTACCTTGCACCACTCCGCAGACTCCAGGCACCAGCTTGACCGATGGCGTGATTCCGATGATGCAAGTCGAGGTGCCAATGACGTTCACCATATCGTCGGTCCGGCAACCCGCACCAATCGCATCCCAATGCGCGTCGAAGGCGCCGACCGGGATCGGAATCCCCGCCTTAAGCCCCAGCTTCTCGGCCCAAAAAGGCGAGAGCGTCCCGGCAATATGATCGGAAGTGGAGTACTGGCCGTCCAGTTTGTCGCGCACTCCTTTCAATAAAGGATCCACTTTCACTAAAAAGCTTTCTTGGGGGAGGCCGCCCAGTTGTGGATTCCATAACCACTTGTGTCCCATGGCGCACACGCTGCGCTTTGCTTTCATGGGATCGGTGATGCCACACAACGTGGCCGCAACCATGTCACAATTCTCGAATGCGGAGGCGAACTCAGATCGTTTGTCCGGATTGTGCCGGAGCCAGTGCAGCAGCTTGGAAAATCCCCACTCCGAGGAATAGACTCCGCCGCACCACTTGATCGCTTCTAAACCCTCGCGGTGTGCCGCTTCCGTTATCTCAGCTGCTTCGCCTTTGGCGCGGTGGTCGCACCACAAGTAGTACTCGCCCAGTGGTTGAAGATTTCTATCGACCGGAATTACGGAGGATCCCGTGGTGTCAAGCGCGATGGCCTGCACTTGATTTCCCCCGATGGCTGATTTCTTCAAGACCTCGCGGGTTGCGGAACCTAGCGCCCGCATTTGGTCGTCATGCGACTGTGTGGCATATTCTGGGTCGACGCGGTTGCGATGCAGGGGATATTCAGCGACAGCGGATTCGATCAGCCCTCGTTCGCTGTCGACCAGAGAAACACGTACGCTCAGGGTTCCGAAGTCGACCCCAGCCACGATCGCCATCAGCAGGCTCCGTTGTCGCGCCCGTGATCGTGCATGTCCCACCCTAGATAGCGAGTGGTGGCTTCATATACCGCGGAGGCGACGGTGGAAAGACTGGCGGCGACGTGGTGCTCAAATCCGCGCTCGCAAATGAAATGTAGCAGGCGTTGCAGGTGCGGGATTTCTACGACACCAGCACCGCCAAAGGTGTTTAGGGGATCGTCAGTGAATCGTCCTTCGCCCACATAGCCGCGCATCTTGCCGGATGTGTCGTCGCTGGAGAAGCGTGCGAAGCTCATCTTCTCCGGCTTGATGAGCCCCACGCAAGTTCCAAACGTATTTTCCTTGCCCACAGTGCCGGCAATAATCTCCTGAAAATCCATCTTCACCGAGCGGAAGAAATGCTTGGGCAAGTTCGAGCAGTGGAAGCAAACCGCCTTGTTCGGATCCGATCCATAGTTGTTATTCCAATCGAGCAGAGCCGAGGGGGTTTCGGAGGCAAGCTGTAACGCGTGCATTCCCAGCACGCCGCAAATATCCACTTCGCAAGCGCTGGAGAGCAGTTCATTGCTCATCATGCTCATGACGGTGCAGGGAACAACGCCCAGGTTTTCTTCAATCGAAGTCCAGCACTGGACTGCGCTGATGGTGACCTCGGTTGCTGCCATCCATTGGTCGACGACCGCTCCCAGCTTTGCCATCTTTAACAATGCCCCGGCGGGCACTCTGCTTGCGTCTACGTATTTCTTAATCGCGGCTAATTTGGCTTGCGCCAGATCGTCGTTATCTTTCATCCGCTCAACGCGGCCCAGCACCTCAGAGAGATCGAGGGTCTCAATCGAGATACCCTGCGATTCCAATATCTTCTCGCTATAACGTACAGTGTTGAACGCCGCGGGCCGCGCGCCGATCGCGCCCACGCGCAAGTTCCGGAATCCCTTCACCACCCGGCAGACCGCGCTGAACCATTCCAGGTCTTTGGCAAACTCGGGTGAGCCAGGGCTTTCGGTGTGCAGCGTTGTGATGGAATAGGGAATGCCGTATTGCCGAAGGTTGTTGCAAGCCGACATCTTGCCGCAGAAACTGTCGCGGCGGGACGCGATGGTCATCTTCTTCGGATCATCCGGCGTGGCTTGAACCAGCACTGGCACGCGAAGATCGGCCAACCGCAAGGCGTCGGCAATCGCGCGCTCTTCCCCGAAATTTGGCAAGGTAACGATGACTCCATCGATTTGCTCACGATTGCGTTTGAACAATTCCGCGCAGCGCCGCGACTCCTCCCTGGTTTCCACGGCTCCGTACTTGCTCTCCTCCGGAGTGAGCGCCACCACCTGGATGCCAGCCGCCCGCAATACTCCGAGCATCTCTTCTCGTCCACTCTTGGCCAAATGATCTGGAAAGAATCCCCGGTTACCTACGATCAGGCCCATCGTCATCTTTTTCACTGCCATAAGGGCTCCTGTTTCGAAACTATGAAAATTCTATGTTTCTCGCCGGCGCGTGAACTTGTGATGAATAAATTAAACCCAATATCAGCGAACCGCGCCCCGCCAGACGGTTCGCCTGCACCGCCTTATCGCGTTTCCTTAGACTGCCCGTAATATGCATTCTTGCCGTGTTTCCTGAGGTGGTGCTTGTCGTGCAGCGCACGCTTGACCGGTTCTGTGGCGGGATTGATCCCGAGCGTGAAGTACGCCATACGCGCGATCGCCTCCAGAATGACGGCGTTGTGAGCCGCGGCCGCAGCATCCTCGCCCCAGGCAAAGGGCCCGTGTTTGGCCACCAGCGCACCCGGAGTCGCCATGGGCCCTGTCGACCCCAAAACGCGAACAAGGGCATGGCCGGTATTTTTTTCGTACTCTTCCTCAATCTCTTGATCGGTCATTTCAGCGGTGACTGGCACCGGCCCACGGAAGTAATCCGCGTGGGTAGTGCCGAAACAGGGGATCGACCGGCGGGCTTGGGCCCATGCGGTAGCATATTCCGAGTGCGTGTGGGCAACACCTCCGATTTGTTCAAACTGGCGGTAGAGCACGAGGTGAGTCGGCAGATCGGAGGAGGGCCTTAGTTGTCCTTCTACAATCTTGCCGTCCAGGTCGGTCACGACCATGTGCTCCGGCTTCATTTGCTCATAGGGCACCCCGCTGGGCTTGATGACAACCATGCCCTCCTCCCGGGAAATGCCGCTAGCATTGCCAAAGGTATATAGAACCAGGTTTCTTCGAACCAGTTCAAGGTTGGCCTCTAAGACTTGTTCGCGCAAACGCTTTACTTCATTCATATTCTTTCTTCTCGCGACGACGCATTTCATTCATCATCGGCGACGATCAATGCATCCAGGGCCACGGCTCCGCTGCCTTGGGCGTATAGAACGACCGGGTTCACGTCGATTTCGATAATCCTCGGAGCAGAACGGATTAGCTGTCCTAGAGCGGCCACTATCTCGGCTGCGGCGCCAATATCAAGTGCAGGCGTACTGCGAAAGCCACGTAGCAACGTCGCGCTTCTCAACTTGGTCAGTTCCTCGACGATCGCCTCTTTTGAAAGATCCGCAGGGAATAGCCTGGTGTCGTTCATGGCCTCGGCCAGAATGCCGCCAAATCCGGCGAGCAGCACCGGACCCCAATCCGGGTCGTTGCGGGCTCCCAGGATCAGTTCAACACCCTTCTGGCTCATCCGTTCCACGAGCACGCCGTCGAGCTTGAGTCCTGGCCTTTGATTTGAGAGATTGCGATGCAGAGTGACCCAGCCTTCGGTGAGAGCGTCCTCAGATGCAATTCCGAGTACTACACCTCCCACGTCGCTCTTGTGGGGAAGTTCGACCGCCTGAGCTTTAAGGGCCAACGGAAAACCGATTCGGCGAGCGATAACGAGCGCCTCATCGAGACTGCGAGCCAATCCACCCTCGGGGATAACGACGCCGAGTTCTTTCAGTAATTCCTTGCTTCGATACTCGGGGAGCATTCCTGAGCCAATCGAGAGCATTGGACTTGGTTGGACCTCGACAACTCTTCGGCGCAGGTCCCGACAGCCCAGCCTGGTAACGTGAGCAAGAGCGCGGATCGCCCGCTCGGGAGATGGGAAGCATGCGACGCCAAGCTGCCGCAGTTCGCGAATGGCGGCAGCGTCACACGGGGCGCCTTCGTCCAGGGGTGCGAATATGACAAGCTTATCCGGTTTCAACCTGCGAATGGCATCCAGAATCGCTGGCATCTTGAGCGCCGTTGTCGTGGAATCGGTGAGAATAATGCCAAGCATCACGCTTCCGAATTGTTCTTCTTCAAGAATGGGTGGCAGGGTACGACCATAGAGACTCGGATCGACGAGAGCTTGAGCGGTCACATCCACCGGATTCGAGACCGGGATGAACGGCGGCAACGCCTCCCTCAGCCGTTGGTACGTTTTTCCTGATATCTCCGGAAGCCCGAGTCCGATTCGTTCGCACAGATCGAGCGTGAGGGCCTTGAATGCACCGGACTCCGTGAACACCGCAGCGCCTCCGCGCGGCAATTCAAGACACCGGACAAGAATTTGCGATACATCCACCAACTCCTCCAGGGTTTCGACGTGGATGACGCCGGCATGCGTCACCAGTGTCCGCATGACCTCGTAATTTCCGACCATAGCTCCCGTATGAGTGGCGGCCGAAACACGCGCTCGGTGACTGCTACCCGGGTGCAACAGGACGATCCTTTTTCCCGCCGCCCATGCGCGTCGGACCAGGTTGAGAAATCGCTTGGGACTACGGAACTGCTCAACCACCAGCGCAAAAACGCGAGTGTGCTCGTCAATGATATTGATGAGGTGTTCCAGAAAATCTTCAACACCGCATGCCACTTCGTTGCCTGTGGAAATTGAGTAGGTGAGCGGCATGCCGTGATGACGTAGATTCACGGCCAGCACCGCGGCCAGCGCTCCGCTCTGCGAAATGATAGCAACGCCCGGCCAATCGCATCGCTCTTGCGGCGGAGTGGCCACGAAGGTTAGCGGAATGCCGTCGATATAATTCACCATGCCCAGGCAATTCGGCCCCTCGATAATCAAGTTGGACTCACGGGCAATCTCAGCCAGTTCGCGTTGTGCCGCCTTCCCAGCTTCCCCTCCCTCGGCAAATCCAGCTGAAAAGACGATGAGGCTTCCAACAGCTTGTCGGGCACAAGCGCGCGCCGCATCGATGACCGCACTGCCGGGAATGGCCAGCACCGCACAGTCCACACCAGCCGGTATGTCATCGATGGATGCCAGGCAAGGGCGCCCGCGGATCACTGGATGTTTTGGATTAATCAGGTAAAGTTCTCCAGAATATTGCGCATTCTCAAGATTTAGAAGCACACTTTGGCCGAGTGACCCGGGCTTCGCTGAAGCGCCGACCAACGCCACCGATTGCGGCCTTAGCAGCCGGTCGATCGAGCTGTGAGATAGCTTAGGATTGTCCAGATGAATCAAACCGTCTCCTCGGTCTGCGATCAGCGACGGTAGCTTTCCAAACCCGGCTTGATGCTCTTTTCGTCAAGAAACTGTTTCATACCCTTCTCTCGCCCATGCTCGGGGTCGCGTAGTTGAGCCTGGTCGAGTTTGGCGTAGAGATAGTCTTCGCATTGTTCCCACGTCAGTTCGCGGCACCGCTTAAAACCGTGCTTGGCTGCACGCAGCACCACGGGGTTCTTTGCGGCGAGCTTGTGCGCGAGCGCCACGGTCTCTTCGCGCAGCTTTTCGAGTGGCACGGCGCGGTTTACCAGTCCCATCTCGGCGGCCTGTCGTCCGTTGAAGTTTTCGCCGGTCATTATGTACTCAAGCGCCTTGCGATGACCGACGGTATCGGCTAGCGCCTTGCTGACAAGGTTGCCCGGCGGAATGCCCCAGTTGATCTCCGATAACCCGAAGATGGCGGCTTCGGAAGCAATCGCGAGATCGCACGCCACCAGCGGAGAGAATCCGCCGCCAAAACACCAGCCGTTTACCATCGCAATCGTCGGCTTCGAATACATACGCAGCAATTTCCATTGCCAAGTCGAGGCCTCGCGGCGAATCCTTTCCTGGATAATTTCGGGCGCCTGATCGACCTCGCGGAAATACTCCTTCAGATCCATGCCCGCCGTCCAAGACTCGCCGGCTCCTGTCAGCACGAGCACTTTGACCGTGTCGTCCAACTCGAGCGTTTCCAAAACATCTCGCATCTCGCGGTTGAGCGTGGGACTCATCGCGTTCCGCTTATCCGGACGATTCAGGATCACCCATCCGATCCCTTCTTCAACCTCGACGCGGACCGTGGTCCAACGCCCCTGGTAGTCTGCCATGATTCAATTTCCTCCTAAGATCGATTCCGTGTGACTGCTGACTTCAATAGATGAGACTGTTTTATTCTAGCGGCAACCCGACATAATTCTCGGCCAGCATTGCGGTGGCGGCGCGCGAGGACATCACGTAGTCCAGTTCGGCCACTTGTCGCTTGCGATCGAACGGGCTCGCTTCTTCAAAGCGATGCAACAGCGAAGTCGTCCACCAAGAAAAGCTCTGCGCCTTCCAGATCCTGCCCAGGCAGGTCGTCGAATATCGCCGCAACTTCTCGTCGTTGTTGTCGCGATAGTGGGATTGCAGCGCATCAGCGAGGTAATATACATCGGCCAGTGCCAGGTTCATGCCTTTCGCGCCTGTTGGTGGAACAATATGCGCCGCGTCACCCGCGAGGAAAAGACACCGTATTGCAGAGGTTCGACAACGAAACTGCGCATACCAGTCCCCGCTTTTTGCAGGATCTTTCCTTCTGTTGGCAGCCATCCGTCTGAACACCCGAGTCGGGTTCGAAGTTCATCCCGAATTCGCTCGTTCAAAAGAGCTTTTTCCAAGGATATCTGGATCTATCGGACCGTTGTCTGTACTCACCCGGAGAATAAGTGTACTCAGAACGAGAACGCCATATTAGTGTCTGCCTTGAATTCGAATCTCCATTATTCATTGATGCCTAGCGGCCGACGCTTAGGCGAATTACCCGCAGTTTACCGGCAGTTGCCGGCACTATTGCACCAAACCCGTCGCCGGAGCCGTTTTCTCCAGGTTCTTGACCGGATCAGGTTCAGCCGTCTTCCCACCGCGGAACAGCAACTCCAAGAACATCCCCTGCGCTTCGAGCTTGTCTTCGGTCACCGCCTTGAGCCAACCCTCGACCTCATCGATTCGCCCTTTGCCAAATTGATTCGGGGTCGCTGGTTTGCTAAGGTCGTCTTCATGTCCGAGCGTGTCATGTCCGCGTGTTCCAGCCAGCAGATAGGCGAATTGCTCGACTCGCTTTATCGCATGGATTCGGGACGAATCCTGGCAACTCTGATCCGCTTGCTCGGTGATTTTGATCTTGCCGAGGAGGCGATGCACGAAGCCTTTGCGGCTGCGCTGAGCCTGTGGCCGAAGAGTGGAGTACCCGGCAACCCGCGACCATGGTTGATTTCGACGGCCCGATTCAAAGCCATCGATACTTTGCGTCGAAGGGCAAGATTTGATGCGTCGCAGGACGAGCTCGCGCGACATCTTGAAGCGCAATGGAGTTCGGCGGAAAGGTCAAAGGAAGATGAGGAGGATGGTCTTGAGGATGATCGGCTGCGGCTGATTTTTACCTGCTGTCATCCATCTCTAGCGCCAGAAGCGCAGGTTGCGCTCACCTTGCGTGAGGTATGCGGGCTGACTACCGAGGAGATCGCAAAGGCCTTCCTCACGACTCCGCGTACGCTGGCGCAGCGCATTGTGCGCGCCAAGACAAAGATTCGAGAGACACCGATTCCCTACGAGGTGCCGACGCCCGAGGAATTGCCGGAGCGGCTGGGCGCGGTGCTTCAGGTCGTCTATCTCGTCTTTAACGAGGGTTATTCGGCTGCGGCGGGAGCGGAGGTAACGCGGGCCGAGCTCACCGGCGAGGCGATTCGACTGGGCCGATTGCTGATGGAACTCCGGCCAGAGCCGGAAGTCGTTTCTCCGGAAATCGTGGGGCTGCTTTCCCTGATGTTGCTACAGGAATCGCGTCACGCCGCGAGAACCTCTCCGACGGGAGAGCTGATTTTGCTGGAGAACCAGGATCGCGCGCTCTGGAACCGGGAGCAGATCGCGGAGGGAGTGGCATTGCTGGAGAAAGCCCTGGGGTACGAGCAGAAGTCCGGCCGCTTCGGCTCTTACACACTGCAGGCTGCGATTGCGGCCGTTCATGCCGAGGCGGAATCGATCGCTGCGACCGACTGGCGGCAGATTGTTGCGCTTTACGACCAATTGCTACGCATTCAGCCTTCGCCAGTTGTACAGCTCAATCGTGCCGTGGCCATTGCCATGCGCGATGGTCCAGAGGCCGGTCTGGCGCATATCGACGCGGTGTTGGAACATGGCGAATTGGCCAACTATTACCTGGCGCATTCCGCCCGTGCCGATATGTACCGCAGGCTCGGCAGGACAACCGAGGCTCGTGCTTCCTATGAGAAGGCGCTGGCGCTGACCCAACAGGAACCAGAGCGGCAATTCCTGCATGAGCGGATTCGGCAGTTGAAATAAAAATGATCGAGATTAAGAGAAACCGAGGACAGACCGAACGTTCCCCAATTTTTCAACGAATGGAAATTGTGAACGTCCCCCTGTTCCCAGGTTTTTTGGCTGACCCGGCTGACGCAACCCGCGACCCGTCTGCGAAGAACATGTGAAACTAAAACTGGCCGGAACTGTATCTTGTTCCGGCCAGTTACGAACAACTCGAGCTTCCGAGCAACTACTGCTTGTTGTCTTCTCTTGCTTCTGCGATGTGTGACTGATGGCCGGCTTCGGACACTGCCTTCAGAAACGCATTGGCGCTCGCAGGAGTTCTTGCCCTACCTGAAAGAATGTTGCGGAACATCATGTGGTGGCCGTAGATGGCGCGAGTCGAGTCGTTGTCCTGCTCGATTACCGCACCTTCCAGGGTCAGTCCGGCGAAGACGCCCTTCGAGCGCGAGTAGGTTAAGACCTCGGTGTTCATCAAAATGTCAGTTCCGGCTGAGGTGTGACGGCCTACTGGGCCCGCCGCTACCGATCCTTCTCCGGTAAGTTCAAATTTGCTCGAAAGCAAATGCTGCAGGCCGCGGTCATTCATGACCAGCATGACCAGGTCGACGCCTTCAACGCCAATCTGCAGTCCCCAGCTCCCGCCACCCACCGAAACGAATGCGGGCGCGCTCCAGCCGTCAGCGGTGCGGCAAGTCGCTACGCCACGTCCGTGCTTGCCACCAAAAATGAATCCGCCCTTGAGCAGGTTCGGCACTACGACGATGCATTTGGCGCCGTTCAACACTTCTTCGGGGATCCCTTTGTCCGGCGTTGACATGATGGACTGCACCACCTCGACCGACTTCTGCATGCGGTCAACGGTTTCTTCCCGGTCGGAGCCGGCGAATGCGTACGTTCCAGCCATGCCGATCAAGCTCATCAACAGCAGTGACATTGTCTTCTTCATGAATTGTTCCTTTCAGGGTGGTGGAACTAAGAAGGGAAAGCTTCAGATGGCTGACTTAGTTTCAGAGGACCTGAAAGAGAGAGAAGAAGTGCTCGTCTCTGCCAATCATGATCGCTGAGACCAGCAAGAATAGCTGGTCTGAATTGCTCAGTATCGCAACCCGCGAAAGGGCAGAATGGTTTCGGTCTTACAAGTTCAACCCTACAAGTTCGACCCTGCACGAAGGAGATAAATATGCTTTGGACGATTTTTGTCGTGCTTCTGGTTCTGTGGCTTTTAGGTTTCAGCCTGCACATCGCCGGCGGATTGATCCACTTGTTGCTGGTGGTAGCTCTGGTGGTTCTGGTGATCAACCTGTTCAGCGGACGGCGAGGCGTAGTTTAGGGACGGTCGGCGACACAGGCGCTCAGTCGTGCAGAACCACACTGAGTAGCGAACTGTGGACCTGCAGAGCGCCTTCCACCCCTCCGGCGTAGTCGATGAAGCCCATTTTTCAATACGGCGGTTATTGGTTCGGATTCGCCGGCGTGTGGCCGAGCAACTGGCTTTACACGCAGGATGTTTATGTGGTCGACATTGACGGCGTGTATTACTTGTGTAATCCCGTCTACCCAGGCGTGAACGTTCAACTGAACGTGACGCTGTAACAGTCCATGCAGCGGAAGGGTAGCCGGGTGCCCCATTTCTCGCATTCTTTGCTAGAAGTGGGGCTTTTCGCCGACACCCTCCCGACCCTCAGTCAGCGCTCTGTGGAATTTTCTCCTCCCACCAAGACCAGTCGTTGATCTGAACCAATCCCGCTTCTCCGCACGCATAGGATAGTAGAAGAAGAAAAATTTCTTGGACGACCTGTCGAATTCGGCCTGGCCGTTCGACTACATGGTGAAGGCCGGGCAATCGGTCCGTCAGAAAGTGGTTCCCGAGTGGATACCCTACGCGAAAAATCTGCAAATCGCGTGTCGATTCCGGGCCACCCCGTTCGACTAGTAAGTGGAGCCGCAACGCGCACTGGGCACCTCGCACCTCGCAACGTGCAACTTTCTGTGCCCAGCGCGGTCCAGGCTCTTATATAAAAGTAGCGGCCCGGATACGGTGTCCGCACAACACTCAAGGAGCAGTAGAAAACGAAAAAGTATAGAGGAAAAGCGATGACCCGAAATCAAATACACAGCATTTTCCTAAGCGCATTCGTAGTGGTCTCCGCACTGATCGCAACCCGGCCCGCAGCTGCACAAGACCCCAACCAACCATATCCAAGGATGGCCCCGGTAGACCAATATCTGATGGATCGCGACGCCGAAATCGCCTTAGCCCGGAGCGCCGCTCCAGACGCCATCTCCCACGACGCCTCGGTCATTGTCCTAACCCGTCACGGCTACGAAACCGCAGTCGAAGGAAAAAACGGCTGGGTCTGCTGGGTGGGACGCAGCTGGCTGGCTATGTTCGATAACCCAGAATTCTGGAATCCAAAAGTTCGCGCCGCAGATTGCCTCAACCCACCAGCCGCCCGCTCCATCCTTCCATACGCCTACAAACGCACCGAACTACTCCTGGCTGGCCATTCCAAACCCGAAGTCATCGCCGCAATGAAAGCCGCGATCGACAAAAAGGAATTACCACCCCTCGAGCCGGGAACTTTCTCCTACATGATGTCGAAGGGCTCGTATCTAACCGACAACGGCGGCCACAATATGCCCCACCTGATGTTTTACGAAGCAGCGAAAGACGGTGCAGCCTGGGGCGCAAATCTTGCAAACTCCCCGGTCATGGCCGTAAATTACTGGTACGTCTCCGAGCAATCTTACCCACAACTCAAATCCTTCCCACCACTGTCCGTCTTCTTAATAGGAGCAGACAAATGGTCCGATGGAACGCCGGCACCGAGCATGTAAAGACCCAGCGGCAAACGTTAAGTCCCGCCGGGCCAAAAATAGAAATTCAGAAAAGTAGCGGCCCGGATACGGTGTCCGCACAACACTCGATACTCATTACACAAGGAGAACACCATGCGCTTCATGATGATCATGTTTCCGAAAGAGTACACAAACGCAAAACCCGGCTGGGCGCCCGACCTCAAAAGCATGGAGGCAATGGGCAAGTACAACGAGGAACTAGGGAAAGCCGGCGTGCTGCTGACGCTCGACGGGCTGACCCCGCCCGCCACGATGAGCGCGCGCGTCACCTTCAAGAACGGAAAATCAAAAGTGACCGACGGTCCGTTTACCGAAGCGAAGGAAGTGGTCGGCGGCTACTGGATCATCCAGGTGAAGTCGCGCGAAGAGGCGCTGGAATGGGCCTCGCGCATCCCCGGAAAGGATAACGAAATGGTCGAAGTTCGCCGGATGTTTGACATGACCGACTTCGATCCCGAGACCCAAAAGTACATCCAAGAAAAGTTCGGCGACGACGTTGCTGATGAGATGCGCCAGTAGTAAAAAAATCTCCGCGCATTGCCGATTTCGCGACGCTTCGTACGGCGCCTAGGCAGCCGCCGCCACCGGAGAATGGAGAACTCATGAGCCAGTATTTGGTTGCTATTCACCACCCCGAAGACTTCGACCCGTCCGTCGAAACCGAAGCGGCAATCGAGGAGATCCACGCGCTTAACCGCGAAATGATCGCTGCCGGGGTCAGGATTTTCGCTGGTGGTCTCACCCCGGCCCGCGACGCGAAGTCGCTGCGGGCGCAGCCCGGTGGTAAGGTGCTCATCACAGACGGGCCGTACCTCGAGACCAAGGAGCACATCGGCGGTTTTTGGATACTGGAAACCGCTGACCTGGACGAGGCGCTGGAGTGGGGGCGCAAGGCCGCCGTGGCCTGTCGGGCGCCCGTCGAGGTGCGTCCGTTTCAGTCGCGGATAAGCTAGGACGGGCGTAGTCAAGCGTCTGACTGAAGACCCGACGGAAGTGACTGAACGGCAGTATTGATCTTGGCCTACTTCTTAGGAGGGAAACAATGCGGAAAAAGGAGGTTGGCGCAATCGCAATCTGGAACGTCGCACTACTTGTCGTGCTGGGAACGGCGTACCTCGGTACGGCGAAGCAGGCGATGGCGCAGGATGCACCGAGACCTTATCCGAACATTCCTCCGACAAAGATGGCACCGGCAAAGATGGCCCCGATCGACCAATACCTCATGACGGATCAGGGTGCGGAAATAGCCCTGGCGCGAAGTGCAGCACCGGAGTCCATTTCACGCGATGCAGAGGTACAGGTTCTTGGACGTCATGGTTTCGAAACGGCGGTCCGAGGCAAAAACGGTTTCGTGTGTATCATGGGACGCTCGTGGACATCCGCTCCGGATGCTGAGTTTTGGAATCCGAAAGTGCGGGTTCCCATGTGTGTTAACGCGGCAGCCGCGCGTTCCTACCTCCTCCGCCTCACCAAAGAGACCGAGTGGGGACTGGCGGGGCGTACGCCAGCTCAGATGACCGAGTCCATCACTGCCGCCATCGCCAAAAAAGAACTGCCGGCGATGGAATCCGGGGCGATGTGCTACATGCTGTCGAAGCAAGGCTACGGTGGCGACAGCAGCCCCCACTGGCCTCCCCACCTCATGTTTTTCTATTCGGACACGGACCCCGCAATTTGGGGAGCGAATCTGCCGGGTTCGCCCGTCGTTGCTATGAGCGACCCCGTGGAGCACCTGACGCAGTTCGTCATTCCTGTGCAACGGTGGTCAGACGGAACGGAAAATCGCTAAACCGGACTGTGCAAAGGGCGGACAAGCTCTGGTAAACAAGCGCTGGTACATAAGAGGGACAATCCAATGAGAAATGTAATCTTTGCAATCAACCTCACCCTGGACGGCTGCTGCGACCACACCAAATTCAATCCCGCTGACGACTTACTTGAACATTACACGCATCTCTTGCGAGAGTTTGACCTGCTCGTCTATGGGCGTAAAACCTATCAATTGATGGTTCCATATTGGCCTGATATCGCAAAAAGCCAGTCCGAGACAAAAGCAGATATCGAATTTGCCCAAGCCTTTGTCTCCAGGAAGAAGGTCGTTTTTTCACGATCATTGGCCAGCGCTGATGATGGAAATACGAGAATTGTGCGTACGAACCTTCGCGATGAAATACTTAAATTGAAGAAGGAACCAGGCAAAGATATTCTGGTCGGCGGTGTAGATATTCCTACACAGCTTATAGAGCTTGGCCTGGTTGACGAATATCGTTTCGTCGTTGCGCCAGTCTTGGTAGGAGTGGGGAGACGATTGTTGGAAGGGGTTAGCCTGCCGGAGAAATTACAACTAAAACTTGTTCAGTCTAAGATTTTTAAATCGGGTTCTGTTGCGCTTCGTTACTTGAAACAGTGACAGAAAAATCTGCGACTGCCGCGCGGCTGGCGCACGAAGACCGACTTCCCTGACCAGACACAAGAACGATAGAACCAGTTTCTGTCCGGATCGGCTCTATGTCTGGCTTCGGAGAAGGAGGAGTGACTATTAGAGAACTCACTGTGGACTTGTTCATCTCGGTCGACGGTTTCGCTTCCGGTGCGAAGGAAGCCGCTTTGACTCGAGACTCATCGTCTTGGAGTACCGCCCTTTGCGCCCGTGAGGAGAGGGCTCTTCTTGGGGCCCCAAGTACCGGTGGCATTCAAGGTGACGGAAAGCACAGTCACCTCGAAAGGCGTCATGATCGGGAATTACGAGCGTGCCGGCGCAATCCCAACCGGAAGTGTATAAGCATTCGGCCGGGTGGACCAGCCTAAAGCTCGATCGCAAGCAACCAAATCCCGAGGGTGTGCCCCGTCCAAGCTCAGCCCATTCGACTTCGCTCAGGGCAGGCTTTGGGCGGGGTTTTTCTGCCGGAGATCGCAATTTCAGCCTAAGAAAAATCCTGGCCCATTCGCGCCTGCGCGCCGTCTGGCGTGACGGATTTTAGCCTGGGCCAGCCCCCGGAGACTTCGCTAAGGTTGGTACCCGTCCGCCATCCACTTTGCGAATAGCTCAATGCGAGCCTGAGGCCAAGGACCTTCCCCTCTCGGGGGCGGGGGCGGCATTACCGCACCACCGATTCCCCGAATGCGGTCGTAAATGGCGGCCGCGTGCGTCTTGACGTCATCATAACTTCCCAGGTTGAACGCTTTGCTCATGCCTCGAATGTCTCGCTCCGTAAAAAGCTGGCGAATGTCCTCTTGAAAGCTCGTCGGTTTCATCATTGTTTCTCACAACGATTGGATTGTACGTATGCGGCGCTCGCGCCTCGTGACTCTAAACCAGAATGCCAGTTTCCACCACTTCATTCAGCCGTCTGGCCAGGCTTCGCCGATCGATCACCCCAGTAGCTTTCCGGCGAGCCAGTAATCGACACTGAACCTTCCCGGACCGGAGCAGATCAGCCAGATAAAGAAGAGCACGTACAGGACTTCCGGAAGGTAAAGGAAATCGTCGAGCCAGTTAAGAGGCGAAAGTTCTTTAGGCAGGGTCGAAACCGCGCTGGTCAGGGTGGCGACTGTCATATCGATCAATAAAGCCACGCAGGCTGCGCTCGAAAGAAACCCCACGGTCGCCAAAGATCCGCAAATGAACTCGACACCCGCCACGAAATAGGCCGTCTGGCGGGGAAACGGGACGGCGGCTTTAACGAGCGTGTCGTAAACAGGTTTCGTGCCGCCGGCGACAAACAATTTGTTAGCCCCGGAGATGGCGAAGAACAGCCCGATCGAAACGCGTATCAGCAGGATGGCATATTGTTCCAAATCACTGCTACCCTGCAGCGCAAACTGGACCAACCGTTTCCAATCCATCTCTCGTTCCTCCATCCAAGGGAAACGCTGTAACGATACCCGATGTCACACCGACTTGCCCCGGCAACCGCGCCAATGTCAGCCTTACGTGAGGTCGGTGCTCTGTCCGAATTAGCTCTTTCTGGGCGTCCCCGATTCTTATGCCGCTGAAGCCGACTTCTTCTTTCCATCGAGTGCCGGTAGAAGAAGTTTCAGAAGCGCTTGATCGGAGAATGGGTTCTGACCTGAGATCAGCTCGCGATCTTGAAGGACGTAGCTCTGCCATGGAGCGACCACGCTTACGTCACCGCCCGCCGTACGCAGGGCGAAGTCCGGGTAGAAGAGAACCTTACCACCAATCTCAAGCGGTTCCCGCTGCTGCTCTTCCGCTGTCGAAAAGATAGTCATCTTATATCCGGAATAGATCCAACCCTGCGCCTTTGCGTGCGCTCCAGCGGCATCGCCCGCACTCAGCGCGGCGACCACCTCCGTCGAATTCCGAAGCGCCGAGAGAAGTGAAATCGGGCCATGGCAGAGCACTGCCGTTGGCTTGGATTTTTCATGAAAGTGCCTCATCACTATGCCGGCATTGGGATCATCGAGAAGATCGATCATCGGACCATGGCCGCCGGGGACGAAAACAGCGTCATATTGATCCAGGCCCGATGCGATGACATCCGCGATGCGGGTTGGATCTCTGAGCCCCTTCAGGCCGTCGCGGAATAGCATATAGTCCTGAAGCTTGGCCGCGTCACCGCCGAAGAAATCGGCGACCTCTGAATGCACATCCACTTGGGGCGCGTTGCCTTTGGGGTTGGCGAAAGTGATTTCGTAGCCCTCCTTCATCAGGGCGCGAACCGGAACCGTAAGTTCGTTGAGATAGTAACCAGCGCCGGTATAAACCTTGCCATCTTTCAAGGGCAGGCCACGACCGCTCGAGACTAGCACTAAGACTTTTCCTTTAGTTGTCATTGTTGTTCTCCTTTTTGAAATCGAATTCTGTGCTCCTGAATATGAGCTAGCTCATCGTCCGCGGCTTCCTCCAAAGTGCGTAAGGACCGGCTACCGCGGTTCATGTGAGTTATGCCCCTGGGAATCCAAACATCAACCACGACTGATTGGCCACCCAATGCGGGTATAGCTCCGTCATCTGATCGAACAGCGCCTGGTCGGACGTCGCGGTTTTCTGCAGCCGATCGAAGTCCTCGAGGTAACGCTTGGTGTCCTGGATCGTCGAGGGAGAGTCGGGCGCGCCAGGCTTCTTGTGACCGGCGACAACCATCGCCGGGTTCAGCGCCGCTAACCGGTCCAGCGCCGCGATCCAATTCTTTCGGCTCTCGGGGGTGGTGTCGCCGACGTACATGCGGCATTGGTTGTACACAACGTCGCCAGCGACGATCAGGCCGATCGACGGAACGTGTAGAGACGTCGAATCGGGACAATCGGTGCGGCCCTGTTCGATGATGCGCAATTCGTGGCCCTCGAGAGTGAACGTGTCGTGCTCATAGGGTTCAGGTGGAACCAACTTGGTGGGCACTTGCCCAGGAAACAATTGGCGGGCGAATTGGCTCAGTGGAGGAACAAACGATGACTGCATGGCCTCCACCGTCTTGGATGTCGCTATCGCCCGAGCGCTCGGGAAACGTTCAAGCAGAATGCTCAGGCCGTAGAAGTGGTCGAAGTGTGCGTGCGTTATATAGATGGTCTCCAGGTTGCGATTGTGCAGAGCGACCCAATCCGCGAGAGCCTCCGCCTCAGCCACTGTCCCCATTGCATCCACCAGCACCGCGTCGTGCTCGCCGAAGATTAAAGTCGACGTGATCGGGTCAAAGCCGAACGCTTCGCCGAAGGGCTTGGGCCGCTCGCCGACCATAGCCTTTCCCGGGGCGGTAAAAACGTTCACGCTAAGTGGGGTCGACGCGGCAGGCGCGGTCACGCGCGTGTCTCTTTCATTCCATTTGTGCCGTCCATTTTGTACTCCTTTCGATGTCGGAGCGAGTGACTGTTCAAGGCAAGATTGGCCGAAGCGCGATGACGAATCCATTGGACGAACGTATCGAGCAAGACCAAAGTACTGGGTCGACACTACCGCCCGGAAGGCCTCAGGCAAACATCTGCAACCATTTAAATCCGCATCCCATCTGGGCCGAGCGTTAACCGTACGTCAGATCGGTGCTCTGTCCGACTTCGATAATGTAACCGTCAGGATCGCGGATATAGCAGCGAATCTCGCCGTACTTGGGTATCGGTTCCGTGATGAACTCAGCTCCTCGACTTTTCCATAATTTGTAGCACGCTTGAATATCGGCAACGCGGAAATTCATAAAGCTGTTGATGTGATTCGGGTCGGGGACGCTGAGCGTTACCGTTGGCTTGTCCGGGGTCGGCCCGCCCCCAACGTTCAGAATCATCCAGATATTCGCAAGCTGAAGGTAAGCAGGCGCGTTTCCGTCACCAAGGGTTAGAATGCGAGCGCCGAAGACCTTTTCGTAGTAGCGAGCCGATCGCTCGATGTCGGCGACGCTGAGAAATTGCGCGATGCTGATCCCCTCGCGCGGGGGCATCTCGTAGCTCTTCTGTTCAATTTGTACGCTGTTCATGGATGGCTCCAATTTCGCTAGGGTACTTATTTTAATACGGTATCCCATTCCGGTTTCCGCGGGCTATGAGGCGCGGTGGCCGCAGTGCTCACCGTTGCTCCGATCAGCGGCACTTTGATTAGACCGGAAGCGCGACGACGAGTCTATTAGACGAACGTATCGACCACTACCAAAGTATGGGGTTGGACATTTAGGCGCAGGATGCCATGAAGTACATCGAGTGGGGGCTGGTCCAGCCGTTCTCTAATACGACACAGGATGCCCCACCCGTGGCAGTTTCACGGGTGGGCTACTGCGAACGCTCCCCGGCATGTTCATCGATCACAGCGAAATTGTCGCGTTCTTGATAAATCGTTTCAACGTGGAGCTTCCCGTCCGCAAAATCTCCTGATCCCCCGGCATCGCGGCGCACCCGTGAAATCGAGCCGCGGGCGGTACATCCGGTCCACGCTAGCTTTATCGGAAAACGTGTCGGCTGAACCAGCCCCCTCTTACAAGAAACGCAAGGATGGGGCACCCTCAGTCTGAATGGTGCACGCAAGGATCGTTAAAGGTGGGCCACCCGGCGCGACTTTGTGCTGCGCCTCTCGTCCACGCCAGTCGTGAGCATCGCGAAGATTCGCGGCCGCACGCGTGGCATCGGGAACGAGTTCGTGCTGGCCTGCGACATGCGCTTTGCCAGCCGGCAAAGCGCCCTGTTCGGCAACCCCGAGGTCGGCGTCGGACTGGTCCCGGGCGGCGGAGCGCTGGAATGGCTCCCGCGTTTGGTCGGCCGCTCTCGGGCACTTGAGATCGTGCTCAGCGGCGACGACTTCGACGCTGATATCGCCGAGCGCTATGGCTGGGTGAACCGCACGCTGGACGATGACGACCTCGACTCCTTTGTCGATGCGATCGTCCAACGTCTGGCCTCGTTCGACCGTGAAACGCTGGCCGCAGCGAAGCCCAAGTCAATCGGTTCGGGACACCGACAGCTACCGAGCTTCAGTCGAGCATCGACCTGTTCTTCCCACTGCTGGCCTTGCCAGGTGCGCAGGCGCGCCGTGCGAAGATTCGTAATATTGGTTACGGTGTTCGGAGCGACTTCGAATTGAACTTCGGCCAGTACCTCCCTTCGTTCGGGCGCACGGACGACGATGACATGGATATTTCCAAATCCGCGTAGACGGCCTCGTTTCCACTCGAGTTTCGCGCGGAAGGAGAAATCGGGGACAGACGGAACGTTCCCAATTTCCCGTCAGGAAAAACGGAAAACGTCCCGTCCTGTCCCCAGTTTCTGTCCCCACTTTCTTCGTGAAATAAAAGCTGTTTGCCTCTGCTGTCGATTTTCCCTGCGCCCGACGACTATAGGATGAACGATCCAGCGGGCAAGGGTGTGCCGCCGGCTCCCACCAAGAGGAGGAGAACCATGAAATACATCTGTTTGGGATACATCGAGCCCGGGAAATTCGAAGGGATGACCGAAGACGAGCGAAACGCAACGTTCGACGATTGCTTTGAGTACAACGACCATCTGCGCGCCAACGGACACCTTGTTGCCGAAGTACCTCTTCAGCCTCCGGAGACCGCGTTGACACTGTGCTGGAAAAACGGCAAAGTCGCGACCACCGACGGCCCCTATGCGGAAACCAAGGAACAGGTCGGCGGCATTCAGATCCTTGAGGCGCGAGACCTCAATCATGCCGTTCAGCTGGTCTCACAGCTTCCAGGCTTTAAGTATGGACTTGGACCAGTTGAGATACGGCCGGTTGCGGATTTGAGCGAAGTCGTAAAGGAGAGCGAGCAGCGGCGACGGCGAACGTCGCGATGAGTGCGGCCATGAGTAGGAGCTCCGGCATGGCAACCCGAGTGGTCGGCCCAGCGAATTGTCTGCAAACCTACGTTGGGATTACTTCCCGCTTGCCCCTCATCCAAGCAGAATTCTCGGCGAGCATTTCGTGGAACTTCCGCTTGCGACGACCATCGGTGAACGGTGAGAGATTTTTTTCCGCGACCCTTTTGCGATCGTAGCCATTTGTGTTCTGCCTTTGTCTCACCAAGGCAAAGCTCGCTCGCCGCAAGAATAACGGGGGCCAAGAAAAGGGAGTCTTTACTTTAACCCTTCCACGAGATAGAGGTCCGACAGAATACGGTGGTAGCCATATAAGCATGACTTGCCGTCCGGCGTAATAAGGATGGGACCAATGCGGCTTACGCCTGCTGAATCGGAAGGCATGAGTTCCTTCCACAGAGTCTTGTGCCCGGTCGACAACTCCAGCCGATAGACCTTGGCGGGCAGATCTCCTGGCTTGTAGAAATAGATTGCCTTTCCGTCCTCACTCCATTGAATCGGTTGCTCTCCTATCTCAATGCCGGGAACGGCCTTAGGTTCCCCACCTGCAACCGGATAGAAATAAGCTTTTTCATCTGGCCCAACGCCAACCACCTGCTGACCGTCCGGAGAAAGGACCAGAACGAGAGGATCGATTCCCTCGGGAGAGATCGGGACCGGCTTTCCCTCGGAGGAAGTCTGGAGGTAAATACGGGCAGCATGACCTGGTTCCTTGCCAGAGAAAATGAAGCGCCGGCCATCTGGAAGCCACCTTGCCCGGCTGTGATTGATGGAATCGTGAGTGAGAGGTTTTGCCTCGCCGGGCCCGGTCGGAAGAAGAACGAGTTGGGCCGGCGGGGTGGGCGGACTGGCAATCACCCATTTGCCATCCGGCGACACGGCGATGGCAAGGCCATCCCCCAAACGTACGGCCGAAGTGTCACCGATCTTTCGCTGATAAACAGAGTAGTTGGGACCTCCGCCTTCACCCGCCTCGGTGAACAGTAGCTCCTTCCCGTCGGACGATATGTCTGATGGGTATGAGTAGTCGAACCACGACAGATCACGCTCCTTACTCTCACCAGAGGCGAGACCAATCAGTTCCCGTCGCCAGGTGTCTCGGGAAAGGAGTACGCGCCCATCCTGCCAAATATCCTGTAGCGACAGAGTGTCAGGAACGCGTGCAATGAGCCGATCGTGCCCGCCCAAAGTGGCACCGTAGACAGCGCGTTTAAGGCCGAGCCGGTCAGCGGTGAACCATACTTCGCGGCCGTCGGCCGACCAAGCCAGTCCCTGGATGGTTTGGAGGTCCGCAGCCAAAGTCTTTACGTTTCCGCTCAGGTCCACTACGCGGAGAGATCCTCCATCATCGCCCGGCAGAGGATGGTCCAGGAACGCTACCAGGTCGCCTTTTCTGGAAACCCGTGGATGGCTGATCCAGCCTGAGGTTTCGTAGAGCACCTTCCCGATGGGGAACTCAAGACGGTTTCGACCGTTAACGTCCCTGACGATCGCCAGGTTCTCGCCGTCGGGTGACCAATCTGCCCACTGCACGTTTTCCAGCACGGGGCGTGGGGATCCGCCGTTGAGTGGCACTCGGGCCAGCGTGCCGACCTGGGCATAAACTCCGGATGGGCGGCTGTCCATCGATACCGCAATTTCTCCGGAAGAAGAGATCGCCAAGAGCGCGGCTCCAGCGAGGTTTAGCGAACGCGACTGCGGGCTTTCGGGACTGGTAATGAATAGATCAATCGGAGATCCCTCCCAGGAAGCTCCGTAAACGACCGACTGTCCGTTCGGCGTAAAATGCGCGGACCGAATCGTACCTCTGCGAAAGGTGAGCTGATGGTAGAGGGGCTGCGACATCGGCATCCAAGTGGCGCGGAGAAACCAGCCCGCACCTGCGCCCAGAACGAGGGCCGCGCAGGCGATCAATCCCATGGATCGGATGGAATGTGCTTTTCCGGCCGGCGCTGCTGCAGGCACCACCGCCATTGCGGTTTCCTTGGCTGAGGCCAAACTCTGTGCCGACGCATTCCGGTTCGAATCCAAGTCGCGTTTTAAACGCTTCAGTTCGGCACGTATTTCGGAAGCCGTCTGATAGCGCAACTCGCGATCCTTTTCCAGCGCCCGGCAGATGATACGGTTCAGATCGGATGGTAAGTTAGGATTGAGCTGGGGTGGTGGCGTCGGGACGCGATTGAGGATGGCCTCAAAGATGACAGCGGAAGTACTGCCGCCGAAAGCCACTGTGCCGGTACACATCTCATACATTACCGCGCCGAAGGAGAATAGATCCGTGCGGGTATCAAGTTCTTCTCCACGAGCCTGCTCGGGGGACATATAGGCAACTGTGCCCACGGTGCTTCCAGGACTGGTGAGTTGTTCATCCCTGATGTCGGCTACTGTTGAGCCGGACATTGAAGCGGTAAGATTGCGGCTCGCGTTAAGCTTGGCTAGTCCGAAATCGAGAATCTTGGCCTGTCCCCGGCTGGTGATGAAGATATTGGCCGGCTTTATGTCACGATGCACAATGCCGCGGGAGTGGGCAGCGTCGAGTGCGTCGGCAATCTGAATGCTAAGCTCAAGAAACTCGTCGATCTTGAGCGGCCGGTTCTCGACCTTGTGCTTGAGCGTCTGGCCATCGAGAAACTCCATCGCGATAAATGCTTGCGCATCTTGCTCGCCGACGTCGTAGATGGTGCAGATATTGGGATGGTTGAGAGCGGAGGCGGCCTGTGCCTCTCGGCGGAAGCGGCTGAGAGATTGCGGATCGCGGGCCACTTCGTCGGGCAGGAACTTCAGAGCGACGAAACGGTGCAGACGAGTATCCTCGGCCTTGTAAACTACGCCCATGCCGCCGCCACCAAGCTTCTCGATGATGCGGTAGTGCGAGATGGTCTGGTCTATCACGAGGAGTAGCGTCGGCTTGCAGGTCGCTTCATCTTACGGAGGCGGCATCTGCTAGTCAACGGACCCGCCACTCTGGATGGATTGTAGGCAATCCAGAAGTAGTTCCGCTAATCGACGGCCGATCGGGCACCGCACGGACTCCTTCACGCCGCCGGCTATATTGTCGCAGCGAGTCTGCTGTTGGCGAGCTAGTTCGCCGGAACCTCCACCGTCTTCACCAGCCACGGAATAATCACCTGCTTGAAGATGAGAGGGTCGGGCCATACGCCGACCTGCCGGCCAAGATGTCCGCCGCGAGGATTAATCCAGGCTTCCTTTGGTACGTCGCCTTTGCTCAAGAGAAGATATTCGTCATCGATGGGAACCTGGGTGTCGAGCACCCCGGCGATGATCAGCATTGGAGCCATCGGTTTGCCCAGCAATCCCTCGTGCACGAGTGAAAGCTTGGGGAGGAAGTCGGCCATTTCATCCAGCGTATGAACGCCCTCCAGAATGTTCATCAGGGCCGGCACCTGGTCGAACAGATACTCGCGATTGCCCAGCAGCGAGTTCATCAGAAACTCTTTCTGAAAGAACTTGTCGACCGGCGGAGATTGGGCACTACAGCCGCGCAGTCGGGCGCGCTCGACGATCGCCATCTTTGTGGCCCAATAAGCTCCCCAGCTGACGCCGTGCATGGCGATGCGATTCTTGTCGATCTCCGGCCGCGACTGCGCGTAGTCGATCACCTTCGATAGCATGCGATCGGCGGTCTCACTCACCTTGATTGGATTCTGCCCGGTCCCGGGCCCATCGACCGCGAGATAGCCGATTCCGAAAGGAAGGATCGCACCAAAACTTTCCGTCAGATCTTCCTTGCGGCTGTCCAATCCATTGATTGCAATCACCAGCGGTACCGGGCGCTTTGCATTTTTCGGCAGCCGCAGATAGCCGATGATTTCTTTTCCTTCGAAGGGAATGTGCACAACTTCTAGCGGTGGGTCCATGAAGCGTGCATGTGCCAGAAACGCTTCGAGCGCCTTTTCGTAAGAGCGTTGCTTGCCTGGAGACGCAGGGATCGGCCATCGTCCGAAGGAGTAAAGCCGCCAGGCACGAATGTAATCGGCATTTGCTTTTGCGGGGTCCGCCTTCTCCAGTGACTTCGCTTCGTTGAAGTAGCGATCGGCCACGCGCATGAATCCGGCCGCCCACTCGTCCCTGTCAGCGGTGTGAATGCTCTCGAAAGCTTCCTTCACGTCGGCGGGATCGAGCCCGATCAGCGGGTATTGACCAACTTCAGCCCGGTGGATGGCTTCGGACTTGATCTCGTCGATGGTGCGTTCGCGGCGCGGTTCGGTTTGGCCGGAAGCGCTGCGGGAAATAAATGCGAGGAGTACCAACAATAGACCTGCGGAATAAAACTGATTTCCTATTTTCATAGCATGGCCCTTCTTCTCTGGCTCGCTATTGCGCGAGCCGCCTACGAAAAAAAGCCGGACGGAATTGCGTCCGACCTTCTTTCAACCCCAAAACCAGCCCACAATTATTAGAAGATGAACTTCAACCCCAGTTGTACGGAACGACTACCACCTGAACCAATGATCGGGTTCGCGGCGGCGACGTCGGGCGTCGCGCATCCGCAACCGAATGGGCGCGCCGATGGGTCATTCAAGCCAAATCCGTTTTGACCGCCGTAGGGATTGGCAAAATTCGGATGGTTGAAAATGTTGAAGAACTCGGCTCGGAACTGAGCATGGAGTCGCTCGCCGAGATGCCAGTTCTTCGCCACTGAGAAATCGAGGTTCCGGAAGCCCGAGTCCGGGAACATGTTCCGGGACATATTGCCGAACTGGCCGAGCGACGGCGGGATCATGATCGAGTTCCCCTGGGCATAGCAGCCGAAGAATGCAAGGGACTCAGTCGCGGCTCCCGGGGAGCCTCCGTCCACGGCCAACGCCTGCGCGTTGCAGGCTGCATTGTTGGTGGGATTCGTCGGGGTGTTGTTTCCTGCGAAGTATGGAATCGGAGTCGGGCCCGACTTGAAATCGGAAGGCTTGCCGTAGAAGCTCCAACGAATGGGTTCGTTGGCCGGAGGACTCACAGGCAGCGGACCGACGCCCGCGGCGTCGGTTCCTAAATCAATAGGTCCCCAAGGTTGCGAGGTTTCGAGCGTCACGATGGAGTTGAGTTCCCATCCTTCCAGCGACTGCGCAAAGCCGGTTCGGCCTGGAATGGCATAGGTGAGCGAGAGCGTGAAGCGTTGCCGAATGTCGAAGTCACTGTTCGCGTATTCGCGCGCAACATTGTAGGAATCCTGCGGCAAACCTGCGCCGTAACCAAAGTCCCAGTTCGCGCCCACGTCATCGAGCGCATGCGAGAATGTATAGCCCGCCACCATGCTTAAGCCGTGATAATTTCGGGAATTCAACGTAACCTGCAAGCCGTCATAGTTGGACCGATAGACGTTTGCCATATTGAAGATGTTGCTCAAGTAGGGGAACCTGGTGTTGTAGGGCCCGACCTCGTTAGCGGTATCGTCCTGACAGGCTGGGTTGGTGAGCGTCGGATACTGCGCCCCTGGCCCCGCTGCCAAGGCGGCCTGCGTGCAGGCGACGATGTTCGCCGCAGGCCAGCCCGATCCCACCGCTGGCTGATTGATATCCCGAATGCCGGTCAGATTCGTTCCGTGATTTCCCACGTAGGCAACTTCGAGAGAAACGTTGGGCGAAAGGGCGTGCTGCAGATTCAAAGTCCAGTTCCAGATGTAGGGAGTGGTGATGTTGCGATTCACGCTCATGATGGGGCAGGGGCTGGCGAAGCAATTGATCGACGCGCTGCCATAAAGTGGTGTGTTGCTGTCCCATTGGGGAAGGACGGGAGGAATCGATACGTTGCCCGCCGTGATCGTGCCGCCGGCGGTGTCGCCTGCGGCATCAATGACACCTCCTGTGGGAACGTTAGAGAGGCCAAAGGCGTTGTTGAAGGCGAGCATCGCCTCCCAGTTGATGGTTTCATACACTAGGCCCACTCCCGCTCTCAGCACCGTGTTTCCCTTGCCGTTTACATCCCACGCAAAGCCGAGGCGTGGAGCGAAGTTGGTGTGATCGGGATTGTAGGGACCGCTGACGCCGTTCATTCCGGCCTGAATCAGTCCGGTGGAAGAGTTAGGATCAAAATTTCCTAGAAGGTTGTGGGCTTCCTTGATTACCGAACTAAATTCGTAGCGCAATCCGGCGTTGAGCGTCAGAGTCCTGGTGGCACGCCAGTCGTCCTGGACGAATAATCCGTAGGCCCAGTTGTGGATTTGCCGGCTGGGATCGCCAACTTGTACCGACGCCTTGAAAGGATCGCCCGCGAAGAAGTCCTCCAGCGCGGTGGAGGCAGGTAGAGCCACGCCGCCCAGGAACGTGATGCTGCCGCGAGCGTTGCCAAAGGCGCCTCCATTAACGTCGTTGCGATGAAGTTCGCCGCCGAATTTGAAAGAATGATTGCCCTTGACGTAGGAAACGTGATCGATGAACTGCGTGATCGAATCCGGCCCCTGGAACTTCGGCCATTTGAAGCCGCCCAGGCCTGGGACGAAGGCTCCGGCAAACCCGATGCGGGGCAATCCGCCGGTGAATGGTCCACTCACGCCGGTATCGAGACCGTAAGCCGATGCCGGAGTATTCAGGTCACCCGGCAGTGTGGGTTGATAGAGGCGGTTGTAGCCAAAACGCGCCTCATTGACCCACTTGGGGTTCGGAGTCCAAATCCAGTTTCCTCCTGCCACCTGCGCGCGAGTGTGGATGTCGGACTGCCACTTTTTTTGCAATTCTGGAAAGTCCTCGACCGTTCCTGAATTATTCCCAAAGAAATACATGCCACTGACGCTGTTGCGTGAATCGATGTTGTAATCCACCTTACCGATGACATTGTCGACGCCAACATTATTGGGGAATCCCTGCACGATGCTGCTTGATTGCGTATTGTTGATCGGAAATCCAGTTCCGTTGCAGGTCACAGTTGCCCCAGAGACGGTACAGCCGGAGATCAGCTGGCTGGCCGCGCTGATCGGGATCTTATTCGCCAACAGATCCGCAATCGCGTTGGGTATGCTGTTCGCGCAGTCGCCGGAGACGGAGGTGCAAGTCGGCGTTGCTGGCGTCGGTAAACCTACCGTGGTTGGGGTGGTAACACTGTACGTGTTTCCGACGTTGTAGCGCTGTCCCTCGTAGGCGCCGAAGAAGAAGACTTTGTCCTTAACAATCGCGCCCCCCGCGCTGCCGCCAAATTGTTCCAGCGTTCGGGGAGTCTTGGCAGCCGGAGCGACATTGAAGTAATTACGCGCGTCCATCACGCCGTCGCGGCCAAACGCAAACGCCGTGCCGTGCAGAGAATTTGTTCCGGACTTCAATCCAACATTGATGACCGCTCCCGGCTTCCATCCGTATTCCGCCGGAGGATTTTCCTGAACGTTGAACTCCTGGATCGCATCGATTGGCAGAATCGTTGCAGAATCGCCGGCGATGCCTGCGCCATTGATGATGCCTTGGCCCGAGAAGGGCTCACTGTTGAACAGGCCTTCTACGAAGTAGGCGTTGTCTTCGGCGCGCAAGCCGTCCGTGCTGGTGGTCGAGAATCCCCCGCCGGGATAACGCATCACCCCGGGGCGAAGCTGCAGCAGGTTCTCGTAGTTGCGGCCATTCAGCGGCAGATCATTGATTTCCTCATTGCTCAGCGTTCCGCCCAGAGTCGCGGAGGTGGTATTTACCAGGGGAACTTCTTCTTCAACGACGACAGTCTCAGTGACCTGTCCGGGCTGCAAGGCGAAGTCTGCACGGACATCCGTGGCGACTTCGATGACAATGCTCGGTCGCTCGACGGCTCTGAAACCCTTGGCTTCTACGCGAATCTTGTAAGTGCTGGGCGCCAGATCGGGAGCGGCGTAGGCCCCGGCTTGGTCGGTAGTGAGCACCCGCGAAGTGCCGCGCTGAACGTCAGTAACCACCACCGTTGCACCCGCGACCGCCGCGCCGCTCGAATCCGAAACGTTTCCCAGAATGCGGCCGGTAGTGGATTGAGACAGGGCGGAAAGATTCAGGGCACAGATCGTGAATAAGATGAGACAAATCCGGCTGGCTACCCTGGCAACCTGACCCGCGGACATGGCGGTGCATCGGAAAGTCATCGAAGCCTCCGTATTCTGGTCCGACAGCCATACCACTGGCACTGCAATGAAGTCAAGGAAATTCGGGAGCGGTCTGCTGACAATGGACGTTCCCCAGAACCTCCGGTGGTCATGCTACTGACTTCGAAATCCCTGAGAAAGTGGGCATAACTCAAAAATGTTGCCTTCCAAGGCGTAGGATGATATCGTTTATGGTCATACCACCATACCTGAGTACCGCAAATGCTGATCTCTGATCTGAAGACCGCTGAAGCGATGCCGCAGTCACTGGACCTGCGGTATAGTAGCCGGACCGCCACTTCCCCCAAGCTGGCTCGTGCGGGAGAAAATCCTGTGTACAAAGTTGTTCGAAGCTCGCGGCTGTACGAACAGATCGTGCAGCAAATTGAAGAGTCCGTTCTCAACGGAACTTTAAAGCCGGGCGACCAGCTTCCTGCTGAACGCGAGTTGGCGCAACGTCTCGGAGTCAGCCGCACCGCCGTGCGCGAGGCGGTGAAGACACTCCGCGAAAAAGGTCTGGTGGAAGCCTACTCCGGCCGTGGAACATTTATCACTGACGGCACTTCGCAGGCCGCGCGGCAATCGTTCGATCTAATGATCAAGGTCGGGCAGCAGGAAGGTTCGCCACATCTGGCAGAACTCCGGTTAATTCTCGAGCCCGGCATTGCCGCGCTGGCTGCGGTGCGCGCCAAGGAAGAAGATATTGTGGCCATGCGCGAGGCGGTTGCGGTGATGGATCGCGCGCAAAAAGACCCAGAAGCCTACATCGAAGCCGATCTGGATTTTCACCTGGCGCTGGCGGAAGCGGCCGCGAATCCCCTCATTCTCTCTCTCATCGACTCGATTGTCGGGCTGCTGCGTGAACAGCGTATAAAAATTTTTAACGTGGAAGGCGGCCCGCAACGGGGGCAGATTCATCACAAGCGCATTCTGGAGGCAGTCGAACGCCGCGATCCTGAGATGGCGCGGGGTGCCATGCGTTCCCATCTTGAGCAGGTGCGCGAAGACTCCAAGGCTCCCACCGGTGTTCCGTCTGTTTCATCACACAGGAAACATACCCCGGCAGGTTCCAAAACCACTTCATAGAGTTCGGATCAGGTCGGATAACGGTTGGATAAGACTTCGGAGGTTCGGGGCGGATGGCGAAACTCGGGTTCATCGGTCTGGGAGTCATGGGCAGCCAGATGGTCAACCGGCTGCTCAGCAAGGGTCACACGGTGACGGGATACAACCGCACGCGCGCGAAAACGCAGTGGCTGGTTGAAAAAGGCATGAAGTGGGCCGACTCGCCGCGAGAAGTGGCCGTCTCTTCTGATTTCATTTTCGCGATGGTCACGAACTCGGCGGCCATACAGGCCGTGACCGAAGGTCCCGATGGACTTCTCGAGGGACTGAGTGCAGGCAAGATATTCATCGACATGAGCACGGTGGCTCCCAGCGTGAGCCGCGCGCTGGCGGCAAAGGTGCGCGAGAAAGGCGCCGACATGGTCGACGCGCCCGTCTCGGGTAGCGTGATCACGTTGCAGGAAGGAAAGCTCTCGGTAATGGTGGGTGGACGCCGCGAAGCTTTTGAAAAGGTGAAGCCGTTGCTCCTCGATATCGGACCGAAAGTAACTCACGTCGGTGAGAACGGTCTTGCGCTATCGATGAAGATTGCGATCAACCTGAGTCTCGCCGTGCAGATGCTGGCGTTTTCCGAGGGCGTGTTACTGGCTGAGAAGAGCGGTATCGCGCGCGAAACTGCCGTCGATGTTCTCACCCACAGCGCGGTGGCATCGCCAATGATTCAATACCGCGGCCCGTTCGTGCTGCAACAACCGGAGGAAGCCTGGTTCGACGTCAACATGATGCAGAAGGATATGGTCCTCGCCATGGATCTGGGACGCCAGCTCGATGTGCCTCTTCCTTCCACCGCCGTGAGCAATGAGATTTTGACCGCGGCGCGTGGCATGGGTTGGACGAAATACGACTTCGCCTGCATGTTCGATGTGCTGGCCGCGATGTCGGGAGTGACCACGCCGGTCACGAAGGGAGGTAAGAAAATATGACAACTGCTACCTCCAAGCCGGAAACGTCGCAAGGCGCATCTACGGAAAAAGAAAAGTGGCTCCGAGTCTATCGTCAAATGGTGAGCATTCGCCTGTTTGAAGAGCAAGTGAACGAGGTCTACACCCGCGCCCTCATGCCGGGACTCGCCCACCTTTATAGCGGCGAAGAAGGGGTAGCGGTGGGAATCTGCGAAGCGCTGCGCACCGACGATTACATCACCAGCACCCATCGCGGCCACGGACACTGCCTGGCCAAAGGCGCATCGCCGGATCGAATGTTCGCCGAGTTGCTAGGCAAAGAAGCCGGCTATTGCCGCGGCAAAGGCGGGTCGATGCACATCGCCGACCCCGCGACCGGCAATCTGGGCGCCAATGCAATTGTCGGCGGCAGCGTGGGCATCGCCACCGGCGCGGCTTTTGCTGCCAAGAATCTCGGCACGGATCGCGTCGCAGTCTGCTTCTTCGGAGAAGGCGCGCTCGGCCAGGGGGCGCTCTACGAAGTCATGAACCTGGCGCAGTTGTGGAAGCTGCCCGTCATCTACGTTTGCGAAAACAATCTATACAACGAATACACGCATTACACGGAAACCACGGCTGGCACCATTCTTGGTCGCGCCGCCGCTTTCGGTATTGAGACTGCGAGCGTAGACGGACAAGATGTGCGCGCCGTTAATGAAGTTGCAACCCGCCTGATCCATCGCGCCCGCACCGGCGGCGGACCGGCGTTCCTGCAATGCGATACCTACCGCTACAGCGGACATCACGTCGGCGATATCAATCGCGAATACTACCGCTCCAAGCAGGAGGAGCAGCAATGGAAGACGGAGCGTGATCCCATTCTCTTATTAGCCAAGTGGTTGACGGAGCAAGGCTATGCAGACGCCGCCTCCCTTGATCGAATTACCTCCGAAGTCCGCGGTGTAATGGAGGCGGCCGTGAAGTTCGCGATTGCCGCGCCCTATCCCGACATGGACGAGGTGGAGAAGCACGTCTATGCCTGAACGCGAACTCACATTTGCGCAGGCGGTGCGCGAAGCGCTGGCCGAGGAGATGCGCCGCGACTCCCGCGTTTGCATCATTGGCGAAGACGTGGCAGAGGCCGGTACGCCCTTCAAAGTTCTCTCTGGACTGGTGGAAGAGTTCGGCGCCAAGCGCGTGGTTGATGCGCCCATCTCCGAAGCTGGCTTCACGGGCGTTGCGGTCGGCGCGGCGATGACCGGCATGCGTCCCGTGGTTGACATCATGTTCGGCGATTTCATCACCCTCACCATGGATCAGATGGTGAACCAGGCGGCGAAAGCCCACTACATGTCGGGCGGACACTGGAGGGTTCCCATGGTGATGCGTACCACGTTGGGCGCGACCCGGCGCTCGGCCGCGCAGCACTCGCAATCGCTGCATGCCTGGTTTAGCCACGTGCCGGGTTTGAAAGTGGTTCTTCCTTCTTCGCCCTATGACGCCAAGGGCTTGCTGAAGGCCGCCATCCGCGACGAGAACCCAGTGGTCTTTTTTGAAGACAAGATGATGTACAAGTTGAAAGGTCCCGTTCCTGAAGACGATTACACGATTCCTCTGGGGGTCGCTGACGTGAAGCGCGCCGGCGAAGACATCACTCTGGTCGCCACCAGCAGCATGGTGCAGGTCGCGCTGGGGGCGGCGATCATGCTGGAGAAAGAAGGTATCAGCGCGGAAGTAGTTGATCCGCGGACGACGTGGCCGCTCGACGAGAAGACTCTGATCGACTCGGCGAAGAAGACCTCGCGCGTGATCGTACTGGATGAAGGCTACGGCCGCTATGGCGTAACTGCCGAGCTTGCCGCCGTCATCGCGGAAGGCGCATTCTACGATCTGGATGCGCCGGTGAAGCGAATGGGCGCGATGCACGTTCCCATCCCGTTCTCACCGCCATTGGAAGACGCGACGGTGCCGACCGAACAAGCCGTGTTCGATGCGGCAAAGTCAATGTGTAATAAGAGGTAGCGCTGGCATCCTGCCGGCTGTTCCGAGGTGCCCCGGATCGGCGGAGGAGATAGCCGCCGAAAACGCGGCGTTGCGAGAACAAAGGAGGTTTTTATGGCACTCAAAACTCACGGAACCATGGCGGTTGATTGGGAAAACCGAATCGACTTCGACCGTCTGCGTCGCGAACGTCTTGCCAAGGCCAAGGCTCTCCTGGCCCAGTCGGAGATGGGCGCGCTGTTGTGTTTCGACATGAATAATGTTCGCTACCTGACCGCGACGCACATCGGCTCGTGGGCGCAGGACAAGGCCAACCGCTTCACCCTGCTGCCGCAGAACGATGAACCGATCCTGTGGGACTTCGGCTCGGCAGCTAAGCATCATCAGCTGAATTGTCCGTGGCTCGGGGAGCGCTCGCGCCCGGGAATTTCCATGCTGCGCGGCGCCATGACTCCAGAGATGGGACGCGCAGAAGATGTGGCGAAAAAAATTCGCATCGAACTCGAAATGCGCGGCCTGCACAAAGAGCCGGTCGGCATCGATATCATCGAGTTGCCGGTTCTCTTCGCATTGCAGCGCGAGGGCATCACGGTGGTCGATGGCCAGCAATTGATGTCCAACGCGCGCGTGATCAAGACCCAGGATGAGATCTCGTTGCTCAATACTTCCGCAATGATGGTCGATGCCGCCTACGACGAGCTTTACCGCGCCATGAAGCCGGGCCTCCGCGAGAACGAAGCTGTAGGCCTGGTGAGCAAGGTTCTCTACGATCTAGGTTCAGAATATGTAGAAGCGGTGAATGCAATCTCGGGAGAACGCTGCAATCCACATCCGCACGTGTTTTCCGATCGCGTACTGCGGCCCGGCGATCCCGTTTACTACGACATTCTGCATTCTTACATGGGATACCGCACCTGCTACTACCGCTGCTTCACCGTGGGCTACGCTTCGCACGCCATGGTGGATGCATATAAGCGGTGCCGCGAATATCTCGATGCGGCTATCGAACTGGTCCGTCCGGGACGCACAACCGCGGAGATCGCAGCGGTGTGGCCGAAGGCGCAGGAATTCGGTTTCCCTAATGAAGAAGCCTGTTTCGCTTTGCAGTACGGCCATGGCATCGGCCTCGCCATCTGGGAAAAGCCGGTGATCAGCCGACTGGTTTCTTTCGAGCATCCCGTCACCATTGAGCCTGGCATGGTCTTTGCTCTAGAAACCTTCTGGCCCTCGACCGATGGCTGGAGCGCGGCGCGCATTGAAGAGGAAATTGTCGTTACACCTACGGGACATGAAGTGATCACACGCTTCCCCGCGGAAGAGCTTTTGGTGGCGGGTGCGCATTACTTCACTGTGAATGGACCGCTGCCTACCACTCGCGAGACTGAAGCTCCGCCCAGCGCTCGCGTGCTGGATATGATCGAAGCCAGCGCGAAAACTGAGCGGGTAGGAGTTTCGGACTGAAGGCCATAGTGCAAGCCTTCCCCAAATAAAAGACTATGGCCTTTAGCGTAGTTATGCCCGCCCTCGAGATGGCGCAGGAAACCGGCAAGCTCATTGCCTGGCGGAAGCGGGAAGGGGACCACGTCACTAAGGGAGAGCCGCTTCTCGAAATCGAGACCGACAAAGCGGTCCTGGAAGTGGAAGCGCCTGCTGACGGCGTTCTTGCCGGAATCACGGGGCAGGTCGGAACCGATATTCAGGTCGGAAAGACCATTGCCTGGATCGTGGCGCCGGGCGAAAAGCCTCCGATAGAAAATGAATCTGCCCCGAGCGCACCCAGGGCGCGGGCCGGTTCCCCGGCGACTGCCGAATCTCACATTAAGCCAGCGGCGGTGGCTCCGGAGTCTTCCGCGGTTCACAGCGCAAGAATATCGCCGAAGGCCCGCCGCCTCGCCAAGGAACTGGGCATCGATATTGCCACTGTGCGCGGTACCGGGCCCGGGGGTGAGATTCTCGCGTCGGACGTGCAAGCTGCAACCCCGGCGACTTCCAAGACTGCTGCGCCCGCATTAGGGGCCGAAAACCTTGAAATTCCCAGTACTCTCGGCCGCCTGATGGCCGAGCGCACGACGCAGAGCTGGACCACGGTTCCTCACTTTTTTGTGACGCGTGAAATCGAAGCCAGTGGTCTGAACGAATATCGAGGAAAGATCATTGCCGAGATCGAACGCAGCCACAAGATCCGAATCACGCACACGGATCTGCTGGTCGCGCTAGTGGCGAGGGTGCTGCTCAAGCATCCGCGTTTGAATTCCAGCTGGACCCCGGATGGAATTCGTCTTCATGATCACGTGAACATGGGCGTAGCCATCGCGGTAAACGATGGCGTAGTCGCCGCCGTCATCCCGAACGCGCACACCGCGACCCTGGCGGAGATTGCTACGCAGCGCCGCCTCGTGGCCGATCGCGCTCGGGCAGGGAAGCTACGTCCCGCCGACATTGCCGATGCCACCTTCACCATCAGCAATCTCGGCATGTACCACGTGGACCAATTCACCGCGATCATCACTCCCCCGCAAGCGGCAATTCTCGCGGTGAGCCGCATTGCCGATCGAGTGGTCGCCGTGGAAGGCAAACCCGCAGTCTGTCCCATGATGACGCTGACTCTCTCCTGCGATCACCGCGCCGCCGATGGCGCCCGGGCTGCGATGTTCCTGAATGACCTGGCGGAGGCAGTACGCGAACCATCGAAGTGGGTTGGGTGAGCTGTCCATCTCGATGACTCTTCGGAATCAACGATCCGTTCCGATTGTGAACGGCGGAACGCGCTATAATTTTCTGCTGTATATGCAGAGCTTGCGGTATGCCTTAGTCGCCTACTTACGGAATTCCGTAGGAGAGTTCGTAGAGAACCTCCGTCGGGAATTACACCCGGCCTTGCCCCATCTCGCAGCGCATATCACACTTCTTCCGCCGCGGCCTTTGCATGCGTCGGAAAATGCAGCGCTCCAGTTGCTGGCGGGAATCTGCGGCCAGACTGAGCCCTTCGAAGTAACCTTGGGTGATATGGGAACCTTTGTCCCCACCACTCCTACGGTTTACATCAGCGTGGCTCACGCCGCTTCGCGGTTGCGAGAGTTGCATGACCGGTTGAACACGCAAGCGTTGGCCTTCACCGAAGAGTGGCCTTACACGCCGCATTTGACGGTGGTGAAAATGCCTACGGAAGACGAGGCAGAACAGGCCTTAGCGATCGCTCGCGAACGCTGGCAACGCTACACAGGCAGCCGACGCATACTCCTCGACCGTCTCACCTTTGTTCGCGAAGAAGCACAACACCATTGGGTTGACTTGGCTCCCGTCCCCCTTGGCGGTACGCTCGTTTCCCCGTAAGAGTTGCCGAAGCTGCCTCCGCCTTCTGTTTTTTTCTACCGTAAAGTTTTGCAATTTCTTAACCCAGTATTCACCTCCCGTTAACCTTAGCGCCACGAAGATGGCAAATACTCAGGCAAGTTGTCGAAGGCCTAGATGTTTCAAGGAGGAATCAAGATGTCAGCTCCTCGTTTTTTCTCCCCTGCGCTGGTTGCTTTGCTGGCGGCGAGCCTGTTTTCTCTCTCAGCTTCCGCACAAACAAACAGCAAGATTCAACATGTCCTACTGATCAGCATTGACGGCATGCATGCGCTGGATTTCGCGAATTGCAGTAAAGGCGTTCCGAACTCCGGTGATGATCCTTACTGCCCGCATCTGGCATCACTCTCCGCGACCGGAGTGCATTATCTGCAAGCACTCACGACAAAACCTTCGGATTCTTTTCCCGGACTAACAGCTCAGATCACCGGGGGAACGCCGCGTTCGGCGGGGATTTTCTATGATGTCAGCTATGATCGTGCTCTCTCTCCCCCGGCAAAGACAACGCCTTACGGTATTGTTGGCGGTTCCACGCTTTGCCCCAGCGTGATCGGCACGCAGGTTGGCTTCGACGAAGAGATTGACTACAACTATTTGAAACTCGATTCGGGGAAACCGAACGGCAGTTCCGGGATCAACGGCATCAATCCGGCATATCTTCCGCGCGACCCAAAAAATCACTGCGCGCCGGTCTATCCGCACAACTACATTCGCGACAATACCATTTTCAACGTGGTGAAGAATGCAGGCGGTTACACTGCATGGTCCGACAAGCACCCATCGTATGACTTTACCAACGGCCCGAGCGGCGATGGCGTGATCGACTTGTGGTCGCCGGAAATCAACTCGATTCCGGTACCGATTCCCTCAGTCCAGGGATGCAATCCGCTTCCTGACCCTGGGGCGGCGACCTCCTCGAACGCCTGGACAGACAGCTTCCAGAACATTCGTTGCTACGACCAGTACAAAGTGCAGGCGGTTCTGAACTGGATCGACGGCAAGACCCACGATGGCAGCGCTTCCGCGCCGGTGCCAACTTTGTTTGGTATGAACTTTCAAGCCGTGAGTGTGGGTCAGAAGCTGGTAGAAAAATCACTGGGCCTCACGGGCGGTTATATCGACGCGTTCGGAACGCCGAGCGATTCCCTGCTAGCCGAGATCCAGTACGTGGACGGCGCAATCGGTCAAATGGTTTCAGAACTTCGTAAGCAGGGGCTCTTGGACTCGACGCTGATTATCGTGTCCGCCAAGCATGGGCAATCCCCCATCGATCCGAAGCGCGTGCTGCGCATTCCGGCAGACGATGCTTCGGATGAACCGCCATCGCAGATCCTTTCACCGGGCGGAGTCGGACCCGGACTGCCCGTGGCCCAGGCGGATGAGGACGACATCTCCATGCTCTGGCTGACCGATCAAAGCCAGACGGAGAGCGCAGTGGCCACGCTCGAAGCGCGCGAAGATCTTTTCGGGCAAGGAGAAATTTTTGCCGGCCCGGCGCTCACGCTGCAATTCAATGATCCGCTCACCGACTCTCGTACTCCGGACATCATCATCGCTCCCAATGTCGGGGTCGTCTATACCGGCGGGAAAGCTAAAGTTGCCGAGCACGGTGGTTTTGCTTACGACGACCGAAACGTCCTCCTGATCGTCTCGAATCCCGGCTACAAGCCGGTCACTTTTATCAATCAAGTAGAGACTCGCCAGATCGCTCCCACCATCGTGAAGGCGCTGGGGCTGGAGCCGGCGCTGCTGACCGCAGTACAGTCGGAACACACGGAAACCTTGCCGGGACTCCCGTTTACCCAGCCATAAGGAGTGCCGGTTGAAGTACATGCGGGAAGCAGATGCTTCCCGCATTTTTATTGACCCGCTATTGTGGCGCATTTGACAAGCGGGCGAGTGGAAAGCATAATCCTGCGCACCACTTGGGTTGTGATGCTTGATATCAACTCAGGCGAATATAGCTGGCGCGAATTGCATTTCCGCGAATTGCATTTCATGGATCAGAAAGGAAGGTGGCCATGCTTGAGATTCAAACCAAGCACTTGCGGCCCGACATCGTTGTCCTGGAGATAACAGGAAGAATCACGATTGGCCGGGAATGCAAGCAACTGGAATGGGCCACCGACAGCCTGGTTCGCGAGAAGCAGCAGAAAAAAGTCATCTTCGACCTGTCCGGAGTCAGCCATATCGATAGCACCGGCGTGGGCATCATTGTCATGTCCGCCGGGCTCCTGAAGGAAGCTGGAGGGGAACTCAGGCTGGCAGGCGTCAATCAGCACATAGAACATGTGCTAAAGCTGACCAGTGTAGATAAGCTTGTTGCCTTGAATCCCACGGTGGCGGAGGCGGCGGTCGGGTTTTAGGGGAGGCTCATGCAAGTTTCAACCAACGGCGCTAGCCCTTTAGCGCCAAGGCATTCAACGGCGGCAGTTTCTCTAAGTCCCTCCTCATATTTACCGTAACCAGAATGGGTTACCCCAGATTAAGTTACTCCGGTAGGTACTCCCCGGCCCCAGGTACATCTCACTCCCGTGCGTTGCGGAGCCGTTATGGGCACTGTAAACAAAAGATAGGGAAGTGCGATATCCGCGCCGATAGCCGCTTCGGGCGTGGGTTTCAGAACGCCCGGAGGGCACGGAATGCAGATTGGAGTCTACGGTTCAGGTTTTCTGGGAACGGTGATATCGGCTTGCCTGGCAGATTTTGGCACCCCGGTTTCCTGTTGTCATCCTGACCGCTCGCGCATGGTCGAGATGGCGCAGGGCAATATTCCATTCTTTGAAAAGAATCTCAAGGAGATCATTCGCCGGAATGTGCGCGCAGGCCGGCTGGCTTACTCTACCGACATCGAATCATTTGCTCGCAAGGCGCAGGTCATTTTTCTGGCCGAAGATGGAGCAGATACTCTAACCGACGTGGTCATGCGTATCGCGCGGCTCGCCCCCAAGCCGCCGATTCTGACTGTTGTTACGCCGGTAGCGGTGGGTACAGCTTCCGCGTTGGAGAAAAGCCTGAAAGAGGCGGGACTGCATGGGACGATTGTCTCCCAACCGATGTTCTTCACCGACGGCTGCGCAGTCGAGGACTTTAACTGGCCCGACCGTCTGATCCTGGGGTCGACCTCCAACGAAGCAGTGCAAATGCTCAAGCAGATTTTTCACCCGCTGGTCATGCGAGGAGTGCCGGTGATCGTGACCAACCAGGCTACGGCGGAACTGGTGCGGGAATCGGCCACAGCATTCGTGGCAACGAAAATTTCTTTCATTAACGAAGTGGCGGCGCTGTGTGAGCGCGTGGGTGCGGATGCGGTAAACCTTGCGCTCGCCTTGGGTCTCGACAAGAAAATCGCTCCCCGCTGCCTGCAACCGGGAGCAGGGATGGGCGGCGTGTTTGCCGAGTCGGATATGGACTCGCTAGTGGAACTGGCCAAGTCTAACGGACTCCCTTTGAAGGTGCTGAGTGCGGCGCGCGATGTCAATCACACACTGGCGGATCGGCTGGTCGATAAGATTGCGATGGCTTTGAATTCGGTCGAGAACAAGGACGTGGGAATCCTCGGTCTCGCATTCAAACCGAATACAAATTCGGTGGCCGGTTCATCCGCAATACGTTTAGCCGAAACCCTGGTGGCGAAAGGCGCGCGCGTGCGAGCCTATGACCCAGTCGCTCTTTCCGACGCCAAAACCCGGCTGAACGGATCGGTGCGCTATTGCGAATCGGCTTACGCCGCGGCGGAAGGGATGGATGCATTGGTTGTAGGCACGGGCTGGCCCGAATTCCGAGCCCTTGATTTTGACCGCATCAAGCATCTATTGAAGAAGCCCATCATCGTAGACACAAAGAATCTGCTGGATTCCACACGGCTCCGGGCCATGGGATTCGAATACGTTGGCGTCGGCCGCGGATGAATTGGTCCCACGATCCTTGGCGGTCAATGGGGATATAGAAGATGCGGGCAGGAGAAATTCTCCCTGGAGACTGTGAACGAAGAATTCCCCAATCCCGCACGGCAGTCCCAAGGGCCCGCGCTGTATTCTCGCCTTAGCGTTCTTCTCTCTGGGATCGTCGATAGTTTCTCCTCTGCTTTGTTCTGTATGTCCTATTCCTCTCTCGCTCATCTGATTCACACGATTTGGTGTCGGCTTACGGTGGAGGAGTGATTGCTCGGCCATCGCTTCGCAGATGCACGTTGGAGCCGTTCTGACATCTCTGAACCGCAATTGCTATAATCACCGTGGTGGTGGGAATAGCTCAACTGGCAGAGCACCGGACTGTGGCTCCGACGGTTGCGGGTTCGATTCCCGTTTCCCACCCCAGAAATTCCTCCCTCAACCGGCATTGGAAGAAATTCTTCCGGCGCGTGTCTCGCTGGCGTTAGAATGCGAAATTCAATTGCAAGCGAAATGAAACGGATTCTCCATCCATTTCGTAGGCCTTCGGGACAACTGGGTCCACTCGAGCAGCGCATGCTGGATGCGTTGTGGGCGAGAGGTACTGCCACGGTCCGAGAACTGGTCGCCGAGAGTTGCGGGGACCTGGCCTATACCACGGTCATGACCACCCTGGATCGCTTGTTCAAGAAGGCTTTCCTCACGCGATCGGAAGAAGGCAGGGCGTTCCGCTATACTCCGCGATTTAGTCGGGACCAGTTGCGCCGCGAGGCGGCGGGTCACGTTCTCGAACAGTTGCTGGACTCGAGTCCAGCGTCGTCTGTGCCGCTGTCGTTCCTCGTGGAAATGCTCAGCGAGCGGGATGCGCAATTACTGGATGATCTGGGCAAACTGGTGGAGCGCAAGCGCAGCGAACTGGGGCAACGAGAACCGGGTCCGAAGGAGAGAGAGTAATGTTTGCTGTGCGCGGCATAGCAGTGAGCTTCGCGATTTTCTTCATCTTGTATAGCTCTCTGTCCGTCTTGGTTTGTGTGCTGTGGAGGCGGGTGTGGCATTATGGCCAGCAACGCTCGCCCCGATATTGCGCCGACCTGCTTTTTGGACTGCGGATCGTACCATTCGTTGCGGCCGCTGTTGTGACTCTGGCTTTGGCGGTGCCCTCGTTCCTACTGCTCGAACCGCGCGCCGTGCGGGAATCGACGAGTATTGCGGCTCTGGGATTGGGTTTCTGCGGCATTTTGCTGATGCTGGCCGGTGCGTGGAAGGCCGCGGCGGCGTTGGTGCGGGCTTCGAGAACGATCGCGCGTTGGTCGAGTGAAGCCAGTGCGATTGGTTGCAGTCCCATCGGTTCCGCCAAGTCCATCTCTGTGCTGCGGGCTCCAGCGTCTGCGGTGCCCCTGGTTGTGGCAGGCATTCTGAGGCCGCGGCTCTGGCTATCGAGCGCGGCCGAATTTGTTTTGACCGATCACGAACTTCGCAGCGCACTGCAGCACGAGGTGGTTCATGTCCGCCGATGGGACAACTTGAGAAAACTAATCCTGTGTCTTGTGCCGTTTCCTGGAATGGCGCATTTGGAAACTGCCTGGAGGGAAGCGACGGAGATGGCAGCCGACGATGCGGCGGTCTCGACTGCCTCCGAAGCACTGGACCTGGCGGCTGCGGTGATCAAACTTTCGCGGATCGTTCCCTTAGAGTTCCCCAACGAACTAACAACCGCGTTGGTCCATAGCCCGGGGCAGTCGGTGAATGCACGCGTGGAACGCTTGATCGCATGGAGGGAGCGGCAGCAAAGTCCGGCGAACCGAGATTCGTTTGGCTACACGCTGTACCCCAGGGCTGCGATGCTGGTTGCTATGACCATCTATTACAGCCAACTCCTGGTGCAGGTACACGCGGCCACTGAGTGGTTGGTGCGGTAGGGACCTGCCGGTGATCGAAGTTCCGATTAGTCCGTTGAGAGTCGATGAGTTCTATAAAAAGGGATGTCAAGAAAAAAAGCTCCGCCTCGACCGGAGTGGAGATTCTTTATGGAATCAATTTCACTCATCGACCCGGTGTGGCGGGGTTTTGAGTGTGCGTTCGCCCGGCGACTGCTAGAACGTCACCCTTATTCCCAACTGCGCCGCAAACGGAATCCCCACCGTCGTTCCTGGTCCAAAGAAATCTCCCAATGCGCCCTCGGGTATCTCGAGCTGCTTCAGGCTGGTGATGGGCGCGGTTTGCGAGCAGGCCGCATTCGCACAAATGTTGGTGACATTGGTGATGCCGGTAACTGGATCTGGGCTCATCTGACCCGCCGGAACCGGAAGCTGTGCCACATTGACCGCAAAGTTCGCGCCCGGATTGTTGCGGTTGAATAGATTGAAGAACTCGATGAAGGGATCGATCTGCCAACGCTCTTTGACTTTAAAAGGACGCGTGAGCCGCAGGTCTGACTGGATATAAGGCGTGCCGCGGAATTCGTCCAGGCTGGTGTACGCTCCATTCACATAGATGCGATCAGTATTGTTTGCGTTCGTGATCGTGATGGGGCGGGCGCTCTCGACCTGAGTGACGGTGCTCAGTTCGAAACCTCCGGGAATGTGTACGGTGCCGGCCAGCACGAAGCGATGACGTACGTCTTCACCAGATGGGCCGTAGTCGCCAGGTCCGAAAGCATTCAGGAATCCAGCATTCGGTTGGCCGGGTTGTTGTGGGCAGACGCCATCGACGTAGTCAAACAGTTCGCCCAGCAGGCACCCCCATGTCTGCGCCTTGGAGAACGTGTAGTTCGCGACCAGATTGAAACGCTGCATATTGCCTTGCAAATGCAGCATCAGCCCGTTGTAACTGGAACGGTTGTCGGACTCGAACACATTGACATTCGGCACGACAGCCAGCTGATCGGAGGTATCTGTCGCCGGAATGAGCGGAGAGAGTAAATTCGTGCCGCCGGCGTAGGGAAAGCCGCGGTATCCGTGATTGCCCTGCTCGTGCACGTAATCAGCGCTCGCCAGCCAGTGTTCATTGAAAGCGTGCTGCACGCCGCCGGTGGTATGGATGGCGTAGGGGGTTTTGTAAGGGGAGCCGATTAGATTGCCAGTGGCCCCACTCCCGCCAGTCAGGCAGCCCGAGCCGGTAAGCGCGTAGGTTCCTGGACCGCCCGTGAGGCTGCACGTTCCGGTAGTGAAGTTCGAATTGTTCACGCCCTGGAACGCCGTCGCCCATCCATTTTGTGCGAGATCGTCGTAATAGAGGCCAAAGCCGGCGCGAATTACGGTCTTCCCGCTTTCGCCGGGCGAGTAAGCGATGCCAAGGCGAGGCGCGATCTGCTTGCGGTAATCCTGCGGCAGGCTAGGTACAACCGGAATTTGCAATGCCTGCAGCGTCACGTACGCGGGGTTATCGGCTTGGCTACGCCCCGAACCCAGGAATAGTCCCCAAGTCGTCTGATAACGCAGGCCGTAGTTGAACGTGAGCTGGTGCGAGACGCGCCAGGAGTCCTCGGCGTAAAGCGCAAGACGCTGAACATTCTGCGAAAAGCCGCCGTCCCCCGCGGGCGTGTAAGTACAAGTTGACCCGTCCGAAGCGGTGAAGTTGACACACTGTGGACTGAAGGTTCCGAACACGCCGGGGTTCTGTACGTAGTAGGTCGGGTTATTGACGTACTGAGCGAGAGTCTCTGCTGTCGAAGCAAACGCCCCGCTTAGCACGGGTTCGTGAATGAAGTCGACTCCGAACTTGAACGCGTGGTCACGTACAACGTGGCTCAGGTCGTAACGGAATTGGTATTTCTCCTGATCGCGCAAGTCGGGGAAAAGGGTAATCGGAGTGGCGAATTGGTTGTCACCGAAGGTTTCGAACCCGGAGATTGTCAGGGCTGTGGAACTGAAGGGAAATGCCAGGGCGAAGCCCAGATCCGAATTCCGAGTCTGCGTGAGATGCAATAGGCTGGCATCAAGAACCATGTTGCCCAGCCAGGTCGGACTGAAAGTGTAGCTGTTGCTGAGCGCCAGATTCCAATAATTGTTGTGCGTGGTCAGTCCAGTGGATGGCAACGTGGCCTGCTGCACCAGAGCATTGTGCGTAAGATAGCTGTCTTCCGACGCGCGTAGGAACCAGTTCGATTTCGGCGATTGGGCCCAGTCGAAGCGCAGTGAACCCAGATAGTCGCGAAAAGGAATCGGAACATTCGCAGGAACTGGGATAGAAGGAACGCCGGTAAGCAATCCCTCGGACGCCAACTGCGCCAGCGCATCGAACTGCGTAATGCTAGCCGGGCTGTAGGCGATGCTGGCGTCCTCATGCACGCCCTCGAACGAAGTGAAGAACCAGATTTTGTTTTTCGCGATGGGGCCGCCAAAGGTTCCAACATAATTCTGCCGGGAGAACGGCTGCTTCGGATTGGGCGCCGGATTCTCGATGGGGAAGCGCGCATTCAGCGCGGCTTGCCGGTCGTAGAACGCCCCGCTCCGGTGCCATTCATTGCTTCCGCGTTTGGTAGTAATCACCACTGACCCGGCCGTGGTCCAACCCGTATCGGCATCTTCATTCGAGGTGCGCACCGCAAATTCCTGAATTCCATCGGGCGAAAAGTTTTGCAGAAAGCCGCCGATCCAGTCGTCGGAGTTTTCCGCGCCATCCACCGATAGTTCATTGTTCAGTCCGGAGCTTCCGCCGGTCGAGACTGCGGTGATGCGCGCCTTTGTAGGATCGGACGGTTCGACCGGCTCGGTTCCGGGCACGAGATAGGCAATGTTGGCGAAACTGCGTGCCGGCAGCGGCAGAGTGTCCAGGTCCTGGCTGCCGACCACGCCTCCGCGCACTGCGCTCGACGTGTCGATCACCTCGGTGGTAATCGAGGAAGAGTTCCCCCGCACGTTGACGGTTTCCGAGGTCGTTGCCGGTTTCATCGTGACCGTAATATCCCGTACCGTGGCCACCGCGATCGAGAGCTCCGCTTGCGCCGGAGCGAAGCCCGCAGCGCTCACGGTGACGCGATAATTTCCCGGCAACAGATCATCCAGTCGAAACTCGCCACGATCTTCGCTCGTCGCCTCGCGTTGCGTCGGCGAGCCCGACAGTTGCGCAGTAACCTTTGCCGAGGGGATGAGGGCGCCGCTGGCATCCTGTACGGTGCCGCGCAACGAGCCCCGCGGGTTCTGCGCGTAGAGGTTAGCGGTAAGGAGACTTACGAGCAAACTGAGCGCTAAGGCAGTGCGGTGCGATTTGTTTTTCATGTTCCGGAACAGAAGTGAGAGTAGATGGCCGGCCCGGCTACTACCAGAGGCCGTAGGGTTGGGCGGGGCGGTGAGTCACGGCAGGTTCGCCTCGGCTCTACAATGAACATTAAGGAGGGAGCCATGAACCTTAATATCAAAGCTCTGGCCTTGGCGTCGGCGATCCTGTGGGGATTGGCTATGCTTGTCGTGGGTCTGGCGAACTTGGTCTGGGGCGACTATGGCCAGCAATTCCTCCAAACCATGTCGTCGATTTACCTCGGCTATCACGCGACGCGCAGCATAGTAGAAGTTGTCGTCGGAGGTCTCTATGGAGCCGTGGATGGTTTCGTCGGAGGTGCTGTTTTTGCCTGGCTTTACAATCAGTTTGCCCAGTAGGCCGCTGGGGACTTTGTATTCTCGGCGGTTGAAGATTTGAAATCGACCTGGAGGAACCAAGGGACACAAATCTGTTCGTGCCATAGCTCCAGCGGGCACAGCGCTAGTCCGACCAACGTTGCGGCTTGCGATCCCAGCGGTGCTTCTTCAACTCCTTGAGCAGGCCGGAGCCGAGTGGGCCAGCGTCACTGGCAGCTACGTTCTCACGCACATGCTCCGGAGTGCGCATGCCGATGATCGTCGTGCTCACCGCGGGATGAGACAAGAGAAAACGCAACGACATTTCCGCGAGTGTCATGTCGGCCGGAAGAATCTTTTTGAGCTTCTCCACCCGCTCGATCGTATTTGCCAGGTTTTCCGGCCCGAAATATCCCGAGCGCCAATCGTTTTTCGGAAACCGCGTTTCCAGCGTCATCTTGCCCCCGAGGCTGCCTTCATCCAAGGGAACGCGCGCGATCACGCCCACGTTCAATTCCTGGCAGAGGGGAAAAAGCCTATCCTCCGGCGCCTGGTCGAAGATGTTGTAAATCACCTGCACCACGTCGACTAAGCCGGTATGCAGGGCCTTGATGCCGTTCTCCGGCTCCCAGCGATTCAGGCTGAGCCCGAAGTAGCGAATCCAGCCACCGTCCTTTAATTTCTCCACCGTCGAACGAAATTCCGGGTCGTCCGCCCAACTGTCGTCCCAGACATGAAACTGCAACACATCGATCGACTCAACGCAAAGTTTCTTCCGGATCAGGTCCGCATACTTGAGTACGTGATCCGCAGAAAACACTTCTTGATACTTGTATTTGGGCAACGCGGGCCACTTGCCGTTGGCCGGAGGAATTTTCGATGCGGCATAGAGCCGCTTCTTCGAGTTGCGCGCCATGGTTTCGCCCAGCAGGCCGTCGCTCTTGCCGTCGCCATACGCCCAGGCAGTGTCGAAAAAGGTGCAGCCCGAATCGACGGCGAGTTGCAACGAATCGAGCGATTGCCGGTCGTCGGAACCGCTCCAGCCGCTCATTCCCCACAATCCATAGGCAATATCGCTGACTTCAAAACCGGTCCGGCCCAGCTTGCGGTATTTCATGAAAGGTCTTCCTCGCTGATATGTGGACGATAGAGAGATGAATTTCCAAAAGGTTAACCTGACATCCTAGCAGTTTTTGCCGGACTGCTCGAAATGAGCCGAAAAGGGGAAAATTCCCACCTGCAGATTTTTCGATGCAAAGCATCAAGATTTTGCAGCCCAGCTGCCGCCCTTCCGGTGTTTCAATGAACCTAGATAATAAAGATTTAAGGAGGTCCCCCATGAAGTCAGAATTCTCTACTCCGCCTAAATCACCTTCCTGCCCAGAGGAACTCAACGCGCCGTCATCCCGCTTGCTCGACGAGAAGATTTCAGACAATTCTGGAACGGAGACAAAGGTAGATAGCGCCTTCGCGCCCGCCGGATTGAAGAACCCATTCTGGAAGTAGTGAACACGCCGCTAGCGGAGGATCGACAGGCAAAGGCAGGGTCGCAGAGCGAAGGCCAGTGCGGACATTTCTTGCAGGGCCGGATGCAATTGCGCGTCGCGGCAAGGCTCGAGCGTGATCACGAACGGGAGCGCCGCTTTGTCGAAGCCCGGCTTCTGCAGTACAGCATCGATGTTCAGCTGATGCGCGGATAGGATCGCTGCCAAACCGGCGATAATACCGGGTTGGTCCTTCACCACAAATCGCAGATACCAGGGCGTCTCAAAGTCACAACTCAGTTTCGGCGAGGCCAGTGCTAACGGACGATGCGCCCGTGGTCCAGCCGAAAGATTTTCCGCCACAAACATCAAATCAGAAACCACGGCAACGGCCGTTGGATTTCCTCCCGCACCGGCGCCCAGGAAGGCCACATCGCCGCCGTATTCCCCAGAAGTCAAAACCAGATTCAGATTCCGCTGCACGCGCCCGAACGGCGAAGCTGCCGGAACCAGGCTGGGGCCCACCTCGGCGAACAGCGTGGTCTCTTTCAGGTCGGCGCGCGAAATCTGCCGAATGGTGCAGCCCAGCTCCGCGGCGTAATCGAAATCGACTGCGTCGATACCGCGAATGGTGCGGGCACGGATATCCCCCGGCGAAACCCGGACCTGTAGTCCAGCCAGCGCCAGGATGGCAAGTTTGGCGCGAGCATCGCCGCCATCGAGATCTTCGCTCGCATCCGCTTCCGCATAGCCGCGAGCCTGCGCCTCTTCGAGAGCTTCACTGAAGGGAATGCGGTCCGTCTCAATCCGGCTGAGAATGTAGTTGCAGGTTCCGTTCAGAATGCCCGCAATGCCGTGCAGCCGGTCGCCGCTCAAACCGGTACGCAGCGCGGGGAGCACCGGCACACCGCCAGCCACGGATGCCCCAAACTCAAGCTGGCAGCCGTTTGCGCTCGCCAGTTGCAGCAAGTCCGGGCCATGACGCGCGATGAGTTGCTTGTTCGCGGTGACCACGGACTTACCGGCCTTCAAGGCGCTTCGCACCAGATCCTCGGCGGGATGGAGACCGCCGATCAGCTCAACGATAATGTCGGCCTCAGAATCGAGAATGGCGCGGAAGTCTTCCGTCCAGGTCACATCCGATGGCACCCAGCGCTGCTTCTTGCGCTCGACATTTCGATTGCAGACGTGGGTCAAGCGCAGCGAGCGATCGGGACGTTCGCAGAGAATTTTGGCTACAGCGCTACCCACAGTTCCGAAACCTACGAGCGCGCAGCGCGCGGTTTTTGTCCGGGAAGCGAAATCGCCGGCTGCCGGGTTGTCTAGCGGGGTGTTGTGCAATGGCTGCTCTTGAAATCGAAACTATTTTTTATCATACGTGGGAGCTGCGACTCCGCGAAGTGGAAAGCGAACCACGCAGGGCGAGCGCTGGCGGGCGTAAGCGAAGTTCCGATTTGCCGAATATCCGGGGGATGACCGGATTGTCAGACCGAAAAACGCCAATGTCTTTATCTGCTCTGAACCTTTTTGATGGCGTGCCGGATCGTTTTGACCCGCACGATCAAAGACAAAGACCCCACCATTCCTGCCAAACGTTAGATTTTTTCTGGTTTTAGTGCAGGGCTCCGACGGATCAGTCTCGCCATTGCCACTCGCCTTGCCGATGAATCCGCTTATGACATTGGTAACGAGAAGTGGGTTGCAGGAAGAAGTCGATTGCCCCCGGATCACGGGCAACCCGGAGTGCGCCGGGATAAACCGGCATGTTGTAGGGGATGAAAGAGCCCTACAGGAAAGGAGACAGCGACTCCATCCTGGCCTCGAGTCTTGCATGTGAGATCGCGAGGTCTCGCTTGAAGCGTAGATAGAGGTACCAGTGGGCCGGGCTATTGAGCTTCGAAAAGCCCGTTTGGATCAGGACGCCGACTCCGTTCCGGTAAGGGAGGAAGGCAATACGACAACCACGATAATCGCGAGTGGATTGGTCCGGTCCTGCGTAGTCTGAGAACCCGCGCACGCTGAGAAACAACATGCACGAGAACCGGGAGATCTCCTGCACGTCTTGCTCGAAAGAACAAGACCGGTCCGCAAAGGCCATAAACCGAACGGCGGACATGCACGTACAGGAGAAGTCGGACTGTGCCGTAGTAGCTGTGAACCTGTCGAACAAAGAAGCGCAAGCTTCCGCGGAGGCGGGGGAGGGAAGGGCACAGACTAAGGAGAACATCGTTCAATCACACAAGCCCCCGACACAGAGCGGGAAAGGCTTGTCCCAGGGATTGCGCGGTGTGCGGCAAACAGCAAGAGAAAGGAAGCAGGAACGATTCACCGCTTTACTCCACCATCTGAACATCGGACTTCTCCGTGACCGCTTCTACGCACTCAAGCGTCAGGCGTCACCGGGAATCGATGGTGTGACATGGCAGGAGTATGAAACCGGACTGGAAGATCGACTCACCGATCTGCACAGTCGGGTGCACCGTGGAGTGTATCGGGCACAACCCTCAAGACGAGTCTATATACCGAAGGCCGACGGGCGGCAACGTCCGCTGGGCGTCACAGCACTGGAGGACAAAATCGTTCAACAGGCTGTGGTGACGATTCTCAACCAGATCTACGAGGTCGACTTCAAAGGCTTTTCTTACGGGTTCCGACCCGGGCGCAGCCCGCATCAAGCGCTGGACGCGCTGGCAGTGGGCATCCAATGGAAGCGAGTGAACTGGGTGCTCGACGCGGACATTCGTGGCTTCTTCGACAACATGAATCACGAGTGGATCATGAAGTTCATCGAGCATCGCGTGGCCGATCGCCGGGTACTTCGCCTGATCCAGAAATGGCTGAAGGCGGGAGTATCGGAAGACGGTCAGTGGTCGGAGACGAAGCTAGGAACGCCGCAGGGAGCAGTGATTTCGCCGTTGCTCGCTAACGTGTACCAGCATCACGTCTTCGATCTATGGGTCGAAGCCTGGCGCAAGAAAGTGGCGAAGGGCGACGTGATTGTCGTTCGCTACGCCGACGATCTTGTGCTCGGGTTTCAATACCGCACGGAGGCTGAGCGGTTCCTGCGGGAGTTTCGGGAGCGACTGGCCAAGTTCGGGTTGGAATTACATGCGGACAAGACACGACTGATCGAGTTTGGGCGGTTCGCTGCCCGTGACCGGAAGCAGCGTGGTCAGGGAAAACCGGAGACCTTCACGTTCTTGGGTTTCACTCACTACTGCGGGCAGCGCAACAGTAACGGAGCTTTCATTGTCTGGCGGATTACGGCGAAGAGGCGGATGGCCGCGAAGCTCAAAGCCATCAAGGCTGAGCTTCAACGTCGGAAGCATCATCGCACGACCGAAGTTGGTGCATGGCTCCGCAAGGTTGTGCTGGGCTACTACCAATACCATGCTGTTCCGGGCAACTCGACACAGTTGCGCATCTTTGCTCGTCGCGTTTGCTGGCTGTGGCGAACTGTACTCGTACGTCGCAGTCAACGTGCACAGGTGGGGTGGGATCGACTCTATCCCCTCCTGAGCCGATGGATTCCAAGACCCCGCGTTCTGCATCCTTATCCGATGGCTCGTTTTGCCGTTATCCATCCCTGGTAAGAGCCGTATGCGTAAACGCGCACGTACGGATCTGTGCGGGGGGCGATCAGCGATGGTCGTCCCTAC